>NZ_CP094238.1:525000-5459409 GCF_022749555.1 Comamonas sp. 7D-2
ATAGTCGATCAGTTAACAAAACGGCATGGAAAGGCCGACCATAGTGGGTGATAGTCCCGTATGTGAAAACCGATCGGTGGTACTAGGCTGCAGACAAGTAGGGCGGGGCACGAGAAACCCTGTCTGAATATGGGGGGACCATCCTCCAAGGCTAAATACTCATCATCGACCGATAGTGAACCAGTACCGTGAGGGAAAGGCGAAAAGAACCCCGGGAGGGGAGTGAAATAGATCCTGAAACCGTATGCTTACAAAAAGTCGGAGCCCTTAGGGGTGACGGCGTACCTTTTGTATAATGGGTCAGCGACTTACATTCAGTGGCAAGCTTAACCGAATAGGGGAGGCGAAGAGAAATCGAGTCCGAATAGGGCGACTAGTCGCTGGGTGTAGACCCGAAACCAAGTGATCTATCCATGGCCAGGATGAAGGTGCCGTAACAGGTACTGGAGGTCCGAACCCACTAATGTTGCAAAATTAGGGGATGAGCTGTGGATAGGGGTGAAAGGCTAAACAAACTTGGAAATAGCTGGTTCTCTCCGAAAACTATTTAGGTAGTGCCTCAAGTATTACCGTCGGGGGTAGAGCACTGTTTAGGCTAGGGGGTCATGGCGACTTACCAAACCTATGCAAACTCCGAATACCGACGAGTACAGCTTGGGAGACAGAGCACCGGGTGCTAACGTCCGGACTCAAGAGGGAAACAACCCAGACCGCCAGCTAAGGTCCCTAAAATTGGCTAAGTGGGAAACGAAGTGGGAAGGCTAAAACAGTCAGGATGTTGGCTTAGAAGCAGCCATCATTTAAAGAAAGCGTAATAGCTCACTGATCGAGTCGTCCTGCGCGGAAGATGTAACGGGGCTAAGCCAGTTACCGAAGCTGCGGATGCACAGTTTACTGTGCGTGGTAGGAGAGCGTTCTGTAAGCCTGTGAAGGTGTCTGGTAACGGATGCTGGAGGTATCAGAAGTGCGAATGCTGACATGAGTAGCGTTAAAGGGGGTGAAAAGCCCCCTCGCCGTAAGCGCAAGGTTTCCTACGCAACGTTCATCGGCGTAGGGTGAGTCGGCCCCTAAGGCGAGGCAGAGATGCGTAGCTGATGGGAAACAGGTCAATATTCCTGTACCGATCAATAGTGCGATGTGGGGACGGAGAAGGTTAGCTCAGCCAACTGTTGGATATGTTGGTTCAAGCGTGTAGTCGTGCTCTTTAGGCAAATCCGGAGAGCTAAGATGAGGCGTGATAACGAGTCTGCTTGCAGACGAAGTGAGTGATACCCTGCTTCCAGGAAAAGCCACTAAGCTTCAGCTATTGACGACCGTACCGCAAACCGACACTGGTGCGCGAGATGAGTATTCTAAGGCGCTTGAGAGAACTCAGGAGAAGGAACTCGGCAAATTGACACCGTAACTTCGGGAGAAGGTGTACCCCAAGTAAGTGAAGTTGTACAAATGGAGCTCAAAGGGGTTGCAAAAAATTGGTGGCTGCGACTGTTTAATAAAAACACAGCACTCTGCAAACACGAAAGTGGACGTATAGGGTGTGACGCCTGCCCGGTGCTGGAAGATTAAATGATGGGGTGCAAGCTCTTGATTGAAGTCCCAGTAAACGGCGGCCGTAACTATAACGGTCCTAAGGTAGCGAAATTCCTTGTCGGGTAAGTTCCGACCTGCACGAATGGCGTAACGATGGCCACACTGTCTCCTCCTGAGACTCAGCGAAGTTGAAATGTTTGTGATGATGCAATCTCCCCGCGGAAAGACGGAAAGACCCCATGAACCTTTACTGTAGCTTTGTATTGGACTTTGAACGGATCTGTGTAGGATAGGTGGGAGGCTTTGAAGTGCGGTCGCTAGATCGCATGGAGCCGACGTTGAAATACCACCCTGGTGCGTTTGAGGTTCTAACCTGGATCCATTATCTGGATCGGGGACAGTGCATGGTAGGCAGTTTGACTGGGGCGGTCTCCTCCCAAAGCGTAACGGAGGAGTTCGAAGGTACGCTAGTTACGGTCGGACATCGTGACGATAGTGCAATGGCATAAGCGTGCTTAACTGCGAGACTGACAAGTCGAGCAGATGCGAAAGCAGGACATAGTGATCCGGTGGTTCTGTATGGAAGGGCCATCGCTCAACGGATAAAAGGTACTCTGGGGATAACAGGCTGATACCGCCCAAGAGTTCATATCGACGGCGGTGTTTGGCACCTCGATGTCGGCTCATCTCATCCTGGGGCTGTAGTCGGTCCCAAGGGTATGGCTGTTCGCCATTTAAAGAGGTACGTGAGCTGGGTTTAAAACGTCGTGAGACAGTTTGGTCCCTATCTTCCGTGGGCGCTGCAGATTTGAGGAAGCCTGCTCCTAGTACGAGAGGACCGGAGTGGACACACCTCTGGTGTACCTGTTGTCACGCCAGTGGCATCGCAGGGTAGCTAAGTGTGGAAGAGATAACCGCTGAAAGCATCTAAGCGGGAAACTCGTTTCAAGATGAGATCTGCCGGGGCCTTGAGCCCCCTGAAGGGTCGTTGTAGACCACGACGTTGATAGGCTGGGTGTGGAAGCGCAGTAATGCGTTAAGCTAACCAGTACTAATTGCCCGTGCGGCTTGACCCTATAACTTTGGGTAAGCCTGGAAAATGAAAGACAGAACGCAAGTTCTAGTTATGCCGAAAAGGCGCAATCGAAAAGCTGATTGAAGACTCTATGAATTCGTTGGATTGAAGGTGAGCGAGATTAAGAAGTTAATCGAGGCGCTGTCAATCTGACAAAAAGTTTATGCCTGATGACCATAGCAAGTTGGTACCACTCCTTCCCATCCCGAACAGGACAGTGAAACGACTTTGCGCCGATGATAGTGCGGGTTCCCGTGTGAAAGTAGGTCATCGTCAGGCTCTTACGCCAAAACGCCTGGCTCACGCCAGGCGTTTTCTTCTCCCTCCTTGTAATGAGGGGTGAGAAGAAAACGCAAAAACGTTTTAAAAGTACTGTGAAAACAGTGCTACAATAGAAGGCTTCGCTGATCGCAGCAAGCAACGAGATTCGAGATCGGTACTTCCGGTTTTGCACTCGGTTCCTTAAAAAAATACAGCCGATAAGCGTGGGCGTTTGAGGGCAAGCAGCCAGTTCTTCGGAACAAACTCTTCGGAGTTATCAAGCGCTCACAAAAACAGTAATGAGGAAGAATTAATTCTTCTTGATTCCGTCAAGTGAGTGAGCAGTCGAAAGACTTTAAATTCAAGATCGAACTATAGAGTTTGATCCTGGCTCAGATTGAACGCTGGCGGCATGCTTTACACATGCAAGTCGAACGGTAACAGGTCTTCGGATGCTGACGAGTGGCGAACGGGTGAGTAATACATCGGAACGTGCCTAGTAGTGGGGGATAACTACTCGAAAGAGTAGCTAATACCGCATGAGATCTACGGATGAAAGCAGGGGACCTTCGGGCCTTGTGCTACTAGAGCGGCTGATGGCAGATTAGGTAGTTGGTGGGGTAAAGGCTTACCAAGCCTGCGATCTGTAGCTGGTCTGAGAGGACGACCAGCCACACTGGGACTGAGACACGGCCCAGACTCCTACGGGAGGCAGCAGTGGGGAATTTTGGACAATGGGCGAAAGCCTGATCCAGCAATGCCGCGTGCAGGATGAAGGCCCTCGGGTTGTAAACTGCTTTTGTACGGAACGAAAAGCCTGGGGCTAATATCCCCGGGTCATGACGGTACCGTAAGAATAAGCACCGGCTAACTACGTGCCAGCAGCCGCGGTAATACGTAGGGTGCAAGCGTTAATCGGAATTACTGGGCGTAAAGCGTGCGCAGGCGGTTTTGTAAGACAGTGGTGAAATCCCCGGGCTCAACCTGGGAACTGCCATTGTGACTGCAAGGCTAGAGTGCGGCAGAGGGGGATGGAATTCCGCGTGTAGCAGTGAAATGCGTAGATATGCGGAGGAACACCGATGGCGAAGGCAATCCCCTGGGCCTGCACTGACGCTCATGCACGAAAGCGTGGGGAGCAAACAGGATTAGATACCCTGGTAGTCCACGCCCTAAACGATGTCAACTGGTTGTTGGGTCTTAACTGACTCAGTAACGAAGCTAACGCGTGAAGTTGACCGCCTGGGGAGTACGGCCGCAAGGTTGAAACTCAAAGGAATTGACGGGGACCCGCACAAGCGGTGGATGATGTGGTTTAATTCGATGCAACGCGAAAAACCTTACCCACCTTTGACATGGCAGGAACTTACCAGAGATGGTTTGGTGCTCGAAAGAGAACCTGCACACAGGTGCTGCATGGCTGTCGTCAGCTCGTGTCGTGAGATGTTGGGTTAAGTCCCGCAACGAGCGCAACCCTTGCCATTAGTTGCTACATTCAGTTGAGCACTCTAATGGGACTGCCGGTGACAAACCGGAGGAAGGTGGGGATGACGTCAAGTCCTCATGGCCCTTATAGGTGGGGCTACACACGTCATACAATGGCTGGTACAAAGGGTTGCCAACCCGCGAGGGGGAGCTAATCCCATAAAGCCAGTCGTAGTCCGGATCGCAGTCTGCAACTCGACTGCGTGAAGTCGGAATCGCTAGTAATCGTGGATCAGAATGTCACGGTGAATACGTTCCCGGGTCTTGTACACACCGCCCGTCACACCATGGGAGCGGGTCTCGCCAGAAGTAGGTAGCCTAACCGCAAGGAGGGCGCTTACCACGGCGGGGTTCGTGACTGGGGTGAAGTCGTAACAAGGTAGCCGTATCGGAAGGTGCGGCTGGATCACCTCCTTTCTGGAAAAATGCTGCTTCAAATTGAACGTCCACACTTATCGGTTGTTGGAACAAGCCAGGTGGCCTGCTGAAAAAGTGGGCTGCGTGGAATGGGTCTGTAGCTCAGCTGGTTAGAGCACTGTGTTGATAACGCAGGGGTCGTTGGTTCGAGCCCAACTAGACCCACCAAGATTCCAATATCTGGTCAGAGGATCCCGGGGGATTAGCTCAGCTGGGAGAGCACCTGCTTTGCAAGCAGGGGGTCGTCGGTTCGATCCCGTCATCCTCCACCAAAAATGATAGCGCTAATGGTGCTATAATCGAAGGCTTCCCAATACAAAAGCAGTCTTGCAAAGACTGCTTTTGTATTGATCGAAACGTCGATCAATTGGCTGTTCTTTAAAAATTCATAGAGTCGAAATCAGCGTTGCTGGTGGAAAGAGTTGAAAAATACTCACCGTGCCGCCAGCAACATTTTGATTGCGTCAAAACAGATATTTTGCGAATGCAAATTTATCTAGTAATGACGAATATTCTCTAAGCTGCATCGAAAGATGCAGCCAAAGATATTCACATTACGGCATAACGCGTGAGGTGCAAGACCTCACCAGTCTTTGAAACCAGGCTTTGATTCTCGCTAAGAGAGTCCAAAGTTATAGGGTCAAGTGACTAAGAGCATATGGTGGATGCCTTGGCGATGATAGGCGACGAAAGACGTGATAGCCTGCGATAAGCTTCGGGGAGCTGGCAAATAAGCTTTGATCCGGAGATTTCTGAATGGGGGAACCCACCTCGCAAGAGGTATCGTGCACTGAATACATAGGTGCACGAAGCGAACCTGGAGAACTGAAACATCTAAGTACCCAGAGGAAAAGACATCAACCGAGATTCCGATAGTAGTGGCGAGCGAATTCGGAAGAGCCTTGCAGTGATAGTCGATCAGTTAACAAAACGGCATGGAAAGGCCGACCATAGTGGGTGATAGTCCCGTATGTGAAAACCGATCGGTGGTACTAGGCTGCAGACAAGTAGGGCGGGGCACGAGAAACCCTGTCTGAATATGGGGGGACCATCCTCCAAGGCTAAATACTCATCATCGACCGATAGTGAACCAGTACCGTGAGGGAAAGGCGAAAAGAACCCCGGGAGGGGAGTGAAATAGATCCTGAAACCGTATGCTTACAAAAAGTCGGAGCCCTTAGGGGTGACGGCGTACCTTTTGTATAATGGGTCAGCGACTTACATTCAGTGGCAAGCTTAACCGAATAGGGGAGGCGAAGAGAAATCGAGTCCGAATAGGGCGACTAGTCGCTGGGTGTAGACCCGAAACCAAGTGATCTATCCATGGCCAGGATGAAGGTGCCGTAACAGGTACTGGAGGTCCGAACCCACTAATGTTGCAAAATTAGGGGATGAGCTGTGGATAGGGGTGAAAGGCTAAACAAACTTGGAAATAGCTGGTTCTCTCCGAAAACTATTTAGGTAGTGCCTCAAGTATTACCGTCGGGGGTAGAGCACTGTTTAGGCTAGGGGGTCATGGCGACTTACCAAACCTATGCAAACTCCGAATACCGACGAGTACAGCTTGGGAGACAGAGCACCGGGTGCTAACGTCCGGACTCAAGAGGGAAACAACCCAGACCGCCAGCTAAGGTCCCTAAAATTGGCTAAGTGGGAAACGAAGTGGGAAGGCTAAAACAGTCAGGATGTTGGCTTAGAAGCAGCCATCATTTAAAGAAAGCGTAATAGCTCACTGATCGAGTCGTCCTGCGCGGAAGATGTAACGGGGCTAAGCCAGTTACCGAAGCTGCGGATGCACAGTTTACTGTGCGTGGTAGGAGAGCGTTCTGTAAGCCTGTGAAGGTGTCTGGTAACGGATGCTGGAGGTATCAGAAGTGCGAATGCTGACATGAGTAGCGTTAAAGGGGGTGAAAAGCCCCCTCGCCGTAAGCGCAAGGTTTCCTACGCAACGTTCATCGGCGTAGGGTGAGTCGGCCCCTAAGGCGAGGCAGAGATGCGTAGCTGATGGGAAACAGGTCAATATTCCTGTACCGATCAATAGTGCGATGTGGGGACGGAGAAGGTTAGCTCAGCCAACTGTTGGATATGTTGGTTCAAGCGTGTAGTCGTGCTCTTTAGGCAAATCCGGAGAGCTAAGATGAGGCGTGATAACGAGTCTGCTTGCAGACGAAGTGAGTGATACCCTGCTTCCAGGAAAAGCCACTAAGCTTCAGCTATTGACGACCGTACCGCAAACCGACACTGGTGCGCGAGATGAGTATTCTAAGGCGCTTGAGAGAACTCAGGAGAAGGAACTCGGCAAATTGACACCGTAACTTCGGGAGAAGGTGTACCCCAAGTAAGTGAAGTTGTACAAATGGAGCTCAAAGGGGTTGCAAAAAATTGGTGGCTGCGACTGTTTAATAAAAACACAGCACTCTGCAAACACGAAAGTGGACGTATAGGGTGTGACGCCTGCCCGGTGCTGGAAGATTAAATGATGGGGTGCAAGCTCTTGATTGAAGTCCCAGTAAACGGCGGCCGTAACTATAACGGTCCTAAGGTAGCGAAATTCCTTGTCGGGTAAGTTCCGACCTGCACGAATGGCGTAACGATGGCCACACTGTCTCCTCCTGAGACTCAGCGAAGTTGAAATGTTTGTGATGATGCAATCTCCCCGCGGAAAGACGGAAAGACCCCATGAACCTTTACTGTAGCTTTGTATTGGACTTTGAACGGATCTGTGTAGGATAGGTGGGAGGCTTTGAAGTGCGGTCGCTAGATCGCATGGAGCCGACGTTGAAATACCACCCTGGTGCGTTTGAGGTTCTAACCTGGATCCATTATCTGGATCGGGGACAGTGCATGGTAGGCAGTTTGACTGGGGCGGTCTCCTCCCAAAGCGTAACGGAGGAGTTCGAAGGTACGCTAGTTACGGTCGGACATCGTGACGATAGTGCAATGGCATAAGCGTGCTTAACTGCGAGACTGACAAGTCGAGCAGATGCGAAAGCAGGACATAGTGATCCGGTGGTTCTGTATGGAAGGGCCATCGCTCAACGGATAAAAGGTACTCTGGGGATAACAGGCTGATACCGCCCAAGAGTTCATATCGACGGCGGTGTTTGGCACCTCGATGTCGGCTCATCTCATCCTGGGGCTGTAGTCGGTCCCAAGGGTATGGCTGTTCGCCATTTAAAGAGGTACGTGAGCTGGGTTTAAAACGTCGTGAGACAGTTTGGTCCCTATCTTCCGTGGGCGCTGCAGATTTGAGGAAGCCTGCTCCTAGTACGAGAGGACCGGAGTGGACACACCTCTGGTGTACCTGTTGTCACGCCAGTGGCATCGCAGGGTAGCTAAGTGTGGAAGAGATAACCGCTGAAAGCATCTAAGCGGGAAACTCGTTTCAAGATGAGATCTGCCGGGGCCTTGAGCCCCCTGAAGGGTCGTTGTAGACCACGACGTTGATAGGCTGGGTGTGGAAGCGCAGTAATGCGTTAAGCTAACCAGTACTAATTGCCCGTGCGGCTTGACCCTATAACTTTGGGTAAGCCTGGAAAATGAAAGACAGAACGCAAGTTCTAGTTATGCCGAAAAGGCGCAATCGAAAAGCTGATTGAAGACTCTATGAATTCGTTGGATTGAAGGTGAGCGAGATTAAGAAGTTAATCGAGGCGCTGTCAATCTGACAAAAAGTTTATGCCTGATGACCATAGCAAGTTGGTACCACTCCTTCCCATCCCGAACAGGACAGTGAAACGACTTTGCGCCGATGATAGTGCGGGTTCCCGTGTGAAAGTAGGTCATCGTCAGGCTCTTACAGTGAAAACCCCGTAGTCGAAAGATTACGGGGTTTTTTATTGGGCGCTTCGAAACGAGGAGCGCTTGCCGCAGGGTGTCAAAGCATTCCAGCTACAAAAATACCGGAAACCCATAAAAAGAGAGCGCTAGGCGCTCTCTTTTTATTTCTGCATATTCGGTGCGTAGAAGCGCAGGATGCCGTTTTCATCCAGCCGCCGCGTCAGTTGCCGGCTGAACCAGAGATAGTGCAGGTGAGCCAGAGCCTCGCCCATGGCGAAAGTCATCTGGTGAGTGTCCAGTTGGCGTTTGAAGAGAATGGGAAGGATGTCGGCAGCGCTCAGCCCCTGTAGCCTGGAGGCCTGCATGATGTCGTTCAGACGTTCCTGATGATGGTCCAGCAGTTGCTGGACACGGATATGCAAGCCTGTAAAGGGTTTGCCATGCGAGGGCAGAACATAGGTGTTCTGTGGGAGAGCGAAGTAGCGCTTCAGCGATGTGAGAAACAGCTGCAGCGGGTTGGCTTCGGGCTCGGAAGAATGCACGCTGACATTGGCGGAAATACGGGGAAGCACCATGTCGCCGCTGATCAGTGTCTCGAGCTCGGCGCAGTAAAGCGCCATGTGCTCCGGCGCGTGACCATAGCCGGCAATGCATTGCCATGTGCGGCCGTTGATGTCGATCTCGTCGCCATCCATGATGCGGTGATAGATGTCGGGTATGGGGGCCACCAGGGAAGAGTAGTAGCTGCCACGGCCGCGGACATGGAGCAGAAATTCCTCATCTCTTTGTCCGTGCAGGCTGTAGAAGTCCGCACCGGATTCGCCGCCGAAGCCGTCCCTGTCTTTCATGGCGACGCGGGCGACGTTGTAATCGGTGGCGCTGATCCACAAGGGCGCGTTCCATTGCTGGCAGAGCCAGCCGGCCAGGCCGATATGGTCGGGGTGCATATGGGTGACGATGACGCGCAAAACGGGCAGGCCTTCCAGTTCGGCGGCGAAGATCTGCTCCCATTGCTCGCGCGCCTCGGTGCGATTGACGCAGCAGTCGATGACCGTCCAGCCCTCGCGTACCTGGCCATGCAGATCGGTCTGGCGATCACGCAGCAGCCAGAGGTTGATGTGATCGAGGGCAAACGGCAAGGTCATGCGGATCCACTTGACGCCGGGTGCCACTTCCAGAGTCTGGGCCGGACCGGGCAAGGTATCGCCGAGTGGGTAGTGAAGAGCGGATTCTTGGCTTGAGGTCATGGGGCGGTATTTCGTTTAGCATTGACGTTAACGTAAACGTCAGTTTTGTCAAAGCATTTTAGAGATCAAGCCACCTCTGGCAGTCGCCTGTGCGATGCAAGACTTACAACCCCACAGAATCATGTCGACCATTTACACCATCAGTGACCTTGCCAAAGAGTTCGATCTCACGACCCGGGCCATCCGTTTTTATGAGGACATGGGCTTGCTGCAGCCGGAGCGCTCCGGCGCAGGTGGTCGCAATCGCGTGTACTCGTCCCGAGATCGCGCACGTCTGCGCCTGACGCTGCGGGCCAAGCGCCTGGGACTGTCGCTGTCCGAGGCCAAGGAAATCATCGACATGTATGACAGCCCGCGTGATACGGGCGTGCAGCTGCGCAAGTTTCTCGACGTGCTGGCCATCCATCGCAAGCAGCTCGAAGCGCAGATGGCCGATCTGCAGGTGACTCTGGATGAGGTGCGAGAACAGGAAAAAGAGGCTCGCACACTATTGAAAAGGAGCGAGAGCAAAAATGGCGCATAATTGACGTTTACGTAAACGTCAATTGTAGAGCTTTGCTGGAGAGTTGCCATGTCTGTTGCAGGTGTCACCGAGTCTCTGGATTTTGTTCATCGGGTGAAGCAGAGCTTTGCGAAGCAAGGCGCCATGGCCACGATTGGCGCGGAGCTGACCCTGGTGGAGCCAGGCGTTGTGGATATCTGCCTGGACTGGGCTCCCGGCCTGACGCAGCAGCATGGTTTTTTGCACGCCGGCATGGTATCCACCGCACTGGACTCGGCCTGCGGCTACGCGGGCCTGACGCTGATGCCGGCCGATGCGGCCGTGCTCACCATCGAATTCAAGATCAACCTGCTCGCTCCTGCCAAAGGCCAGCGCTTTCGCATGGAAGGTCGGGTCATCAAGCCCGGACGCACCATCACCGTATCCGAAGGCAAGGCATTTGCCATTGACCAGGGAAAAGAGAAACTGATTGCCACAATGGGCTGCACTCTGATGTGTGTGCAGAACCGTGAAGGCATACAACACTGACAAGACGATTCGTCAGACCCATATCTACAGGAGACAACCATGAGCCTTGCCAATCTGCCCGGACTGAACTTCCAGCTCGGTGAAGACATCGATGCGCTGCGTGATGCGGTGCGTGAATTCGCACAGAGCGAGATTGCTCCGCGTGCGGCCGAGATTGATCGCAGCGACCAGTTCCCCATGGATCTGTGGCGCAAGTTCGGCGAGCTGGGCGTGCTCGGCATTACCGTGCCCGAGCAGTACGGCGGCGCCGATATGGGCTATCTGGCGCATATGGTGGCCATGGAGGAAATATCGCGCGCCAGTGCCTCGGTGGGCCTGTCCTATGGCGCGCACAGCAATCTGTGCGTGAATCAGATCAATCGCAACGGCAGCGAGGCGCAGAAGGCCAAATACCTGCCCAAGCTCATCAGCGGCGAGCATGTGGGAGCTCTGGCCATGAGCGAGCCCGGCGCCGGCTCCGACGTGATCAGCATGAAGCTCAAGGCCGAGGACAAGGGCGGCTACTACCTGCTCAACGGCAGCAAGATGTGGATCACCAACGGGCCCGACGCCGACACCCTGGTGGTCTATGCCAAGACCGAGCCGGAGATGGGCGCGCGCGGCGTGACGGCCTTTCTGATCGAAAAGGGCATGAAGGGCTTCTCGATCGCGCAAAAGCTAGACAAGCTGGGCATGCGCGGCAGCCACACGGGCGAGCTGGTGTTCCAGGATGTGGAAGTGCCGGCTGAAAACATTCTTGGCGGCCTGAACATGGGCGCCAAGGTATTGATGAGCGGCCTGGACTATGAGCGCGCCGTCCTGACCGGCGGCCCGCTGGGCATCATGCAGTCCGTCATGGACAATGTCGTCCCCTATATCCACGACCGCAAGCAGTTCGGCCAGAGCATCGGCGAGTTCCAGCTGATCCAGGGCAAGGTGGCGGACATGTACACCGTGCTGCAAGCAGGCCGCTCTTTTGCCTATACGGTCGCTAAAAACCTGGATCTTCTGGGAACCGATCATGTGCGCCAGGTTCGCAAGGACTGCGCCAGCGTGATCTTGTGGTGCGCCGAGAAGGCCACCTGGATGGCCGGCGAGGGCGTGCAAATCTATGGCGGTAATGGGTATATCAACGAGTATCCGCTCGGTCGTCTGTGGCGAGATGCGAAACTCTACGAGATTGGCGCTGGCACCAGCGAAATTCGCCGCATGCTCATAGGCCGCGAGCTGTTTGCTGAAACCTGCTGAAAAAGCAGGAGCTGCGCCGTTCTTTCAACCACAAAAAGAAGGATAGCTTCATGACAACGACCTCCATCGAAGAACTGTTTGTCCACAACCGCCAATGGGCAGACCAGATGGAGCGTGATCGTCCGGGTTTCTTTACCGGACTGATGGCGCAGCAAAAGCCCAAATACATGTGGATCGGCTGCTCGGACAGCCGCGTGCCAGCCAACCAGATCACGGGTCTGGAGCCTGGCGAGGTGTTCGTGCACCGCAACGTGGCCAACGTGGTGGTGCCCAGCGATCTGAACTGCCTGTCCACCATCCAGTACTCGGTCGATCATCTGAAGATCGAGCACCTGATGGTGGTGGGCCACTATGGCTGCGGCGGCGTGTATGCGGCGCTCAATAATCTGCGTCTGGGTCTGGTGGACAACTGGACCCGCCACGTGCGCGACGTGCGCGACAAGCACATCAAGCTGCTGGAAGGCATCTCCACCCAGTTCCGCCACGATGTGCTGTGCGAACTCAACGCCATCGAGCAGGTGGTCAACGTGGCTCAGTCCACCGTGATGCAGGATGCCTGGGCCCGTGGTCAGAAGGTGACTCTGCACGGCTGGTGCTACAGCCTCAACAACGGCCACATCACCAACCTCGAAATGACCGTGCCTGGTGTGGGCGGCCTGGAGGATGTCTACAACAAGGCTGTCGAGAAGGTCGCTGCGCGTAAGCGCGACTGATCGCTGCCGCTGCGCAGTTGCAGTGCCCTCAAGCGGACTCAAGGCCTGTGTCGCTTGTTCCGTTTGAGAGTGCTGCTCACTTATCTGGAGCGACTGGCCCGCCATGTTTCCGCAACGACTGGACGCCCCCGAGGCCTATGCCATTGCGCAGGCCCTGATGCATGGCTACAACCAGCATTACCGCATGTTCAGTGCGGAAGCTGCCCGAGCCAAGCAGCGCTTCGAGACCATGGACTGGCCGGGCCAGCAGCAGGCTCAGCGTGAGCGCATAGAGTTCTACGATCGGCAGGTGCGTGCCTGCATCCAGAGGCTGGAAGAGGAGTTTGCCGCCAGCCTGCAGAGCATGGCTGTCTGGCAGCAGGTCAAGCTTCATTACATCGGCCTGATGGTCGATCATCTGCAGCCGGAGCTGGCCGAGACCTTCTTCAACTCGGTCACCACCAAGATTCTGCACCGCACCCATTTCCAGAACGACTTCATCTTCGTGCGTGCTGCCGTCAGCACCGAATACCTGGAAAACACCGCGCCGGGTGCCGTACCCATCTACCGCGCCTACTACCCCGGCAACCTCGCCCAGATCGAAGGCACGCTGCAGAGCCTGTTCGAGCAGCTGCAGCTGCAATGCCGCTTCGAAGACCTGCAGCGCGACGTGCATCTGCTGGCCGAGCGCATACGCGAGAGGCTGGCGGGCCTGACGCTCAGGGCCAACTTCCAGCTTCAGGTGCTGTCCAGCCTGTTCTATCGCAACAAGGGAGCGTATCTGGTCGGCAAAATCATCACCGGCTATACCGAGCTGCCGCTGGCGATTCCCATACTGCATGGAGAGCAGGAGCAACTGATACTGCATGCGGCCCTGTTCGGCGAGGACGACCTGCATGCGCTGTTCAGCTTTGCGCGCGCCTATTTCATGGTGGACATGGAAGTGCCCAGCGCCTATGTGAGCTTTCTGCGCAGCCTCATGCCGCGCAAGCCCAAGGCGGAAATCTATAACGCCCTGGGTCTGGCCAAGCAGGGCAAGACGCTGTTCTATCGCGACTTCCTGCATCATCTGCGCCATTCCAGCGATCAGCTGCGCATTGCGCCCGGCATCAAAGGCCTGGTCATGCTGGTGTTCGACCTGCCGAGCTTCCCCTATGTGTTCAAGCTCATCAAGGACCGTATTGCCAGCAGCAAGGATGTTTCGCGTCCCCAGGTCAAGGCCAAGTACCAGCTGGTCAAGAAGCATGATCGTGGCGGCCGCATGGCCGACACCATGGAGTACAGCCTGGTGGCCTTTCCCAAGGAGCGCTTCAGCGATGAACTGCTGGCCGAGCTGCACGCCCAGGCTCCCGAGCAGATCGAGATCAGCGACCGCGACGGCGACGGGCAGATGGAAGTCATCATCAGCCACCTCTACATAGAGCGCCGCCTGGTGCCGCTGAACCTGTTCCTGATGGAGTGTCTGGCCGAGGCAGACACCAAGCCGGAGCGCCGCGCTGCCATGGAGAGGGCGATTCTCGAGTACGGCAATGCCATCAAGGATCTGGTCGCCACCAATATCTTTCCCGGCGACATGCTGTGGAAGAACTTCGGCGTCACGCGCGGCGGCAAGGTGGTGTTCTACGACTATGACGAGATCGAATACCTGACCGATTGCAATTTCCGCGAGGTGCCGCAGCCGCGAACCGAGGAAGAGGAGATGTCGGGCGACATCTGGTACTCGGTCGGCCCCAGGGATGTCTTTCCCGAGACCTTCGGGCCTTTTCTGCTGGGCCATCCGGCTGTGCGCGACATCTTCATGCGTCATCACGCCGACCTGCTGGAGGCTGAGTTCTGGCGCGGCCACCAGAGCCGTATCCGTGACGGTCATTTTCTGGACGTGTTTCCCTACGAGCGCAGCCGCTTTCTGCATGCTGGCGACGCAGGCCTGGACACGCAGCGTTTCGAGATTCCCGCCAATAGCCTCGCTTGAAGAGGCAGATCACATCCATCCATTTTTCAAGGAGACAAACCATGCATCAGGATCCCGTAGTCATCGTCAGCGCAGCCCGCACTCCCATGGGCGCGTTCCAGGGCGATTTTTCCGATCTGGCCGCCCATGATCTGGGCGGAGCAGCCATCAAGGCGGCAGTCGAGCGCGCCGGCATCCGGCCCGAGCTGGTGGAGGAAGTGCTGTTCGGCAACTGCCTGATGGCCGGCCAGGGCCAGGCTCCGGCTCGCCAGGCCGGCTTCAAGGGCGGCCTGCCGCAAAGCACAGGCGCCGTGACCCTGTCCAAGATGTGCGGCGCCGGCATGGAGGCCACCATCCTGGCGCACGACCAGCTCATTGCCGGCAGCCGCGAGGTGATGATTGCCGGCGGTATGGAGAGCATGACCAATGCGCCTTATCTGCTCAAGAAGGGGCGTGGCGGCTATCGCATGGGGCACGACAAGATCTTCGATCACATGATGCTCGACGGTCTGGAGGACGCCTATGAGGCCGGCCGCTCCATGGGCACTTTCGGTGAGGACTGCGCCGCCAAATACCAGTTCACGCGTGAAGCGCAGGACGCGTTTGCCATTGCCAGCGTGCAGCGCGCCCAGGCAGCAGCGCAAAGCGGTGCTTTTGACGCCGAAATCACGCCCGTCACCGTCAAGACCCGCAAGGGCGACGTGACCGTCAGCGTTGACGAAGGCCCGGCCAAGGCCAAGCTGGACAAGATCTCCAGCCTCAAGCCAGCGTTCAAGAAGGACGGCACCATCACGGCCGCTTCCAGCTCCAGCATCAACGACGGCGCTGCCGCCATGGTGCTGATGCGCGAGTCCACGGCCAAGCAGCTGGGCTGCAAGCCGCTGGCGCGCATCGTCTCGCACGCGACCTTTGCACAGGCCCCCGAGTGGTTCACCACCGCACCCGTGGGCGCCACCGAAAAGGCGCTGAAGAAGGCCGGCTGGGCCGTGGAGGATGTGGACCTGTGGGAAATCAACGAAGCCTTTGCCGTGGTGCCCATGGCGCTGATGGCCGATCTCAAGGTCTCGCATGACAAGGTCAACGTGAATGGCGGTGCCTGTGCTCTCGGACACCCGATTGGCGCCAGCGGTGCGCGCATTCTGGTCACCCTGCTGCACGCGCTCAAGACACGCGGCAAGAAGAAGGGCCTGGCCACGCTGTGCATCGGCGGCGGCGAGGCCACGGCCATGGCAATTGAGCTGATCTGACGCCATTTGCTCAGAACCGTCACCGGTTTGCTCTACAGTGAACGCATGTTCAACGGATTGCACGCATTCGCGCTGAATGTGTGCAGCTCACATTGCGGAAATCATTCATGAGCGCAGACATTCACCACGACGAGAGCGAGACCATCAAGCCGCTGGAGCCGCAGCAGATTGATGCTTTCTGGGGCGATTTTTCCAACCAGCTGAGCCAGCTGGAGGAGCTCGATCGCCATGAGTTTGTGGAAAGCTCCAATGAGTTGCTGCACCAATATGCACCGGGCCTGAGTCTGGAGCTGGAGGGCAAGCTCGGGGAGGCCGGCTCCCGTCTGGTGATCTCGGCCCATGGCAACACGGCGCAGTTCGAGAATGCCCAGGCACTGGTGCGCCAGGCGCCGCGTTTCGAGCATTACAGCGTGCAGGCGTTTCGCAGCCGCGCGCTGGGCAGCAACTTCGGCATGCGCATGGACGGCTTCGAGCTGGCCTGCTCCGATATTCGGGTGGGCTATTACGATGCGGGAGGCATCATAGGCCTCAAGCTTTCGTTCGAGAAGCCCATTGCCAGGGACATGGCCGAGCATGCACAGCACATGGCGTTCATCATGCTGGACCATGTGCTGGGCGAGTGGGATTTTTCCGTACGCGTGGGTCCGGTCGAGTTTGCCTCCGAGGCTGCGGCCGATGTCTACGGCTCCGCTCTGCTGTCGGAGTTTCCGCCCCTGTTCGATGGCTTCATCCGCCAGCAACTGGGCCGCAGCTATGAATTCCCCCAGGAAGACAGCGACCGCTGGCTCTCGCTCGAAGTGCGTGCACAGGATGCCGATGAGGATGCGCCGCCCGACATCCTGACCTTCCACGACGGTGCCAATGCCGTGGCCACGCGCGCCGATCTGTCGCATTTCATGGAATGGCGCTTCAATTTCTCCAGCCAGCAGGAGCTGGACGGGGTGCGTGACGCCCAGGATGCGCTGGATGAACAACTCAGCCGTGAACAGCGCGGCATTCTTGCCTTCTCGCGCGTGGAAAACATGAGTGCCCGCGTGGCCACCTACTATGTGGAAGATCCGGCCCATGCGGTGCAACTGGCCGGACAGCTGGGCAGACAGCATGTGCCCGAGCTGGAGGGCGAGCTCAGCGTGAGCTTCGACCCTTCCTGGAACGAGTTCCTGTCACTGTATGCAGCCATCCACCGCAACGACCGTCCCGAGGAGGTCCTGGCTTCATGATCACTTCGCGCGAACAACTGCTGCAGTTGTACGAGCCTCCTGCCGAGCGCGCGTTGCTCAAGCAGCAGTGGGAGCTGGATCGGCACTGCCTGCGCTTTATCGCGCTGTCTCCGTTTCTGGTCATGGCCACCGGCGGTGCGGGCGGCACCTTGCTCGATGCTTCGCCACGAGGCGGCAAGCCTGGCTTCGTCAAGGCACCGGACGCCAATACCTTGCTCATTCCCGATGCGGGCGGCAACAACCGGCTGGACAGCCTGAGCAATCTGCTCGACGACCCGCGCCTGGGTTTGCTGTTCTTTGTGCCGGGCTTCGATGAAACCCTGCGCGTCAACGGCACAGCCCAGCTGCGTGATGAGGCGCATTACACGGCCTTGTTTGCCAGCGATCATTTCCGCCCCAAGCTGGTGATCGAAGTCCGTGTGCAGGAGGCTTATCTGCACTGTGCCAAGGCGCTGATGCGCTCCCGCCTGTGGAGCGAGGAGGCCAGGGTGGCGCGCAACGTCATGCCTACGCTCAATCAGATCATCCATGCCCAAATGGGTCTGACCGCCCAGCCTGAATCGCAGGAAAGCATGGTGGCCCGCTATGGCGCCATGATTGCTGCCGAGCAGACCAAGAAAAGTTGATAGCTGACAGCGCTTGTCATGAAAGGATTTTCGATGGAAAACGTTTTGAAACCAACCATTCATAGGCGCAAACAGCTATGGCTTTGATACTGATTCTTGGCGCATCACGCGGCCTGGGCCGAGCCCTGGCCGAGGCCTATCTGGCACAAGGCCACCAGGTGATTGCCACCGTGCGCAAGGCTGAAGACATGGTCGACCTGCAGGCACGCGGCGCCCGGGTGCTGCAGGTCGATCTGGCAGATCCTGCCAGCGTCAGCGGCCTGGCCTGGCAGCTCGACGGGGCCAGCATCGATATCGCGCTTTACGTGGCCGGTGTCTGGGACGGTCATGACGCAGGCGTGCCGCCTACTCAGCAGCAGTTCGATCTGGTGATGCACAGCAATGTGCTGGGCTTTATGCAGGCCCTGCCGCAGATTGCTCCCATGGTGCAGGAGGCTGGCGGCGTGATCGGCGCCTTCTCCAGCGGCATGTCCCTGCTGGCTGATGCGGACGAGAGCGCCTGGCTGTACCGCGTCAGCAAGGCTGCGCTCAATATGGCCGTGGTCTCGGCCTGCCGCCAATGGCCGGGCCTGACGCTGCTGGCGCTGGATCCGGGCTGGGTGCAGACCGAGATGGGCGGCGCTGCGGCCCCGCTGTCGGTGGCTCAAAGCGTGCAGGGGCTGATGCAGGCCCTGGCGCAGGTCAAGCCCGAAGACCGTGGTCAGCTGCTGCGCCACGACGGCAGATACATCAAGCTTCTAGACGCCTAGCCCAGGCTGAACAACGGGCATATAGCTATAAATATCGGAGACAACATGCTGCTGAATCAGGACCAGGAAATGATCCGCGACGCTTTGCGCGATTTTGTGCGCGAGCAGATCACACCCCATGCCGCGCGCTGGGACAAGGAGCACGAGTTCCCCAAGGAGGTGCACCAGGGGCTGGCCGCGCTCGGTGCCTATGGCATCTGCGTGCCCGAGGAACTCGGCGGTGCGGGCCTGGACTATGTGAGCCTGGCGCTGGTGCTTGAGGAAATCGCCGCTGGCGATGGTGGCACCAGCACCGTCATCAGCGTGACCAATTGCCCGGTCAATGCCATTCTCATGAAGTACGGCAATGCCGGCCAGCAGGAGCAATGGCTGCGTCCGCTGGCGCAGGGCCAGATGCTGGGAGCCTTCTGCCTGACCGAGCCCCATGTGGGCAGCGATGCCTCGGCGCTGCGTACCACGGCCGTACGCGATGGCGGCGACTACGTCATCAACGGCGTCAAGCAGTTCATCACCAGCGGCAAGAATGGCGATGTAGCCATCGTCATCGCCGTCACCGACAAGACGGCGGGCAAGAAGGGCATGAGTGCCTTCATCGTGCCCACCGGCAATCCCGGCTACCAGGTGGCACGCCTCGAAGACAAGCTGGGCCAGCACAGCAGCGATACGGCGCAGATCAATTTCGAGAACTGCCGCATTCCCGCCGCGAACCTGATCGGGGCCGAGGGCGAGGGCTACAGGATTGCACTTTCCGCGCTGGAAGGCGGGCGTATCGGCATTGCCGCGCAAAGCGTGGGCATGGCGCGTGCGGCCTTTGAATGCGCGCTGCAATACAGCAAGGAACGCGAGAGCTTTGGTCAGCCCATCTTCAACCATCAGGCCGTGGGCTTCAGGCTTGCCGAATGCGCGACGCAGATCGAAGCGGCCCGGCAACTGATCTGGCATGCTGCCAGCCTGCGTGATGCGGGTCTTCCCTGCCTCAAGGAAGCAGCCATGGCCAAGCTCTTTGCCAGCGAGATGGCCGAGCGCGTATGCAGTGCCGCCATCCAGACCCTGGGCGGCTATGGCGTGGTGAGCGACTTTCCCGTGGAGCGCATCTATCGCGATGTGCGCGTATGCCAGATCTACGAAGGCACCAGCGATGTGCAGAAGATCTTGATCCAGCGGGCGCTGGCCTGATCTGAGTCAGGTTGCAAAAGCCCGCCGCTGTCAACTGTTGTGCACGAGGCTGTGGCACATCAGGGGACGGGCCGGTTGCCGATGTCACAAGGCCTGCTTAGGATGTGCTCAGTGTGGGGAGTTTCCCCCAGGGGTTTCAACCATTTGAAGCAGGAGTCCGCAGCATGCCTTTTGCCCAGGTCAATGGTCAGAATATCTACTACGAGGACACGGGAGGGCGTGGCCCGGCCATTGTGTTTTCGCACGGCCTGCTCATGGATCACACCATGTTCGAGCCGCAGATTCAGACTTTGCAGGGGCAGTATCGCTGCATCAGCTGGGACGAGCGCGGCCATGGGCAGACGGCCGATCCCGAGCATTGCGAAGCGTTCAGCTACTATGACTCGGCCGATGATCTGGCGGCTTTGCTCAAATATCTGGGTGTGGAAAAAGCGGTGCTGGTGGGCATGTCGCAAGGCGGCTATCTGTCGCTGCGCTGCGCGCTGATTCACCCCGATGTCGTGGGCGCGCTGGTGCTGATCGACACCCAGGCCATGCTGGAAGACCCCGAGCAGATGCCGCACCATGAGGCGCTGCTCAAGGCCTGGATGGAGCATGGTCTGTCGGACGACATGGCCACCATCGTGGAGCACACGATTCTGGGTCAGGGCTGGCCCGGGGCTGCGCAGTGGCGCGCCAAATGGAAACAGGCCTCGCCGATCAACCTGGGGCAGAGCTTTGCGACGCTGGCGCTGCGCGACGACATCAGCCCGCGCCTGGCCGAAATCAAGGTGCCTGCGCTGGTGATTCATGGCGACAAGGATGCGGCCATCGGTGTGGAGCGTGCGCGGGCCATGTTCAAGGGCTTGCCCCAGGCCCAGTGGGTGGATGTGGCCGGTGCGGGCCATGCAGCCAATCTCACGCACCCGGAACCCGTGAATGCGGCCATCAGGCAGTTTCTGGACGGCCTGCACTGAGAACCTAAACACGCTCTGAGGCTCTCAGGCCTCCCCCAGCTCAGCCATGCTGCGCTTGCGCAGCACCACGGTGATCTGGCCGTTGGTCTCGATCGTGGCGCGCTCCACCTCATGCGCGTTGAGACAGCCATTGGAGCGCAGGGCCGCAGCCAGGTCTTCGGCAGTGATCTGCTCCTGCGTCATCAGACTGGGTTGCACAATGCCTTGGTGAATCAGAACCTTGGGTTTGCCATTCACCAGCCTGCGAAGCCTCGCAAAACGGTAACTCAGGCGGGAGAGCAGCGCATGGCAGGCCAGCAGCGTGCCGGCACTGATCAGGCCGCCGATCAGCGAGTTGTCGCCGGCATTCATGGAGTTCTGTACTGCGTTGGAAAGAATCAGCAGCAGCACCAGGTCGAAAGGTGCGTACTGGCCGGTCTGGCGCCTGCCGGTCAGACGCAGAAACACCAGCAGAAACAGGTAGACGCTGACACCGCGAATCACGAACTCCCACCAGGGAGCAGCCATGGAGAACATAGGCAAACCTTTGAGCAGCGAGCTTTGGACTGCCGCTACTGTGCTCTGAGGCAACCGACTGCGCAAGCCGGCTTGCTCGTTGTTCGACTTGGTCGACAATGCAGCATTGCCAATCAAGACTGCCAAAGTTGTGAAAGAAGCCGAGAAAAAGCGGGACTGTCCCTGTGGACGCAAGAATGCCAAGGGGCGGCTGCTGGCCTATGCCGATTGCTGCGGCCGCTATATCGATCACTGGGATGCCCGGCCCGCTCCCGATGCCGAGGCGCTGATGCGCTCGCGCTACACGGCCTTCGTGTGTGAGAGTCAGGAATATTTGCAAGCCACCTGGCATGCCAGCCAGCGCCCGTCGCAGCTCGATTTCGATGCCGCCACCAAATGGCTGGGGCTGGATGTGAAGCAGTTTCAGTTGACCGGCGATGCTTCTGCGGAGGTCGAATTCGTCGCCCGCTATCGCCTGGCGGGTCGTGCCGTGCGCTTGCATGAGCGCAGCCGCTTTGTGCTCGAGGGTGGGCGCTGGTTCTACGTCGATGGCGACCAATTCTGAAGTCGATTCGGCGCAGCTGACCCGGCTGCAGGCCTGGTTGCGCCTGTTGCAGTCCCTGGCTTCGCGTGGCTCCTCCGAAATCGCCGCATTGCTGATTCCTGCCCTGCTGCTGTGGGTCAGTACCCGAAACAGCCCAGCCGTCAGCGCGGGGCTGGCCTGGTGGTGGGGGCTGATGGTCGTCATGGCGCTGGGCTTTCTGCTGTTTCGCCGCAGCCTGCATCGTCAGTGGCGGTCGGCGCGCGATTGGGAGCCATCGCGACTGCAGGCGGCATTGACGACATGGCAGCGACAGCTGGCGCTGGCCGCACTGATCAACGGCCTGCTTTGGGTCAGCGTGCTGGCCTTTACCTGGGGCGAAAGCCATAGTGAGCTGCGTCTGCTGATCTATCTGGTGCTGCTGGGCGTGATGGCGTCGGCCGCCACTTTTCTGGCGCCCGTACTGCAGGTGTTCGCCGCCTTCATGGCGGGTATCTACTTGCCCATGTTGCTGTGCACGCTGCATTACTTTCCGAAAAAAGGCCCTTATCTGTTGCCGCTGCTGCTGCTGTACGGCGCCATACTTGCGCGCCACGCCTGGGGCGCGCGGCGTTTCGTGCAGCAGCAGATGGCGCACGAGCTGGAGCGTCAGGCACTGGCGGAGCGCTATCGCGAGGCCAAGGAGCAGGCCGAGAATGCGCTGGCCGAGAAAAACTGGTTCATTTCCGCCGCCAGCCATGATCTGCGGCAACCCTTGCATGCCATGGGCCTGATGCTGCAAGCCGCCCACCAGCGCAATCAGGATGACGAGCTGGCACAACTGCTGCAGGAAATGCAGGCCTGCACGCGCGATCTGGGCTCCATGTTCAACGACTTGATGGATCTGTCGCGACTTGAGGGCGACAGCTTCGCACCGCAATGGCAGGCGGTATCCATGAGTGCGGTGCTGGACGAGGCTCGGCGCCTGTTCTCGCGCGAGGCAGCGCAGCGCGGTCTGCGTCTGCGCGTGAGGCAGCCGGCTCATATGCCGGCGCTGTGCACGGATGCGGTGCTGTTGCGGCAGATGGTTTTCAATCTGCTGCAAAACGCGCTGCGCTACACCGACCAGGGCGGGGTGCTGCTGGCGCTGCGGCACAGGCAGGGGCGCTGGCTTTTGCAGGTGTGGGACAGCGGCTGCGGCATGAGCGAGCAGGAATGCGCACAGGTCTTCATGCGTCACTATCGCAGCCCTGCGCGCCAGCAGCGCGATGCCAGGGATGGCGTGCCGGCGCCATTGCGCGGGCGTGGCCTGGGCTTGTCCGTGGTGGCGCTGGCGGCGCAGCGGCTGGGCGTGGAATGCGGGGTTCAGTCGCTGCCGGGCAAGGGTTCATGTTTCTGGCTGCGCTGGCCGCAGGATGCCGAGCAGTGGCAGACCTCGTCTGTGCTGCCGGCACCGCCGATATCGACTGGGCCGCAGTGGTTCGCCCCCTTGCAGGGACACTGCCTGGTCGTGGAAAACGATGCGCAGCTGGCCCCGGTGCTGGTGCAGATTTTGCAGAGCTGGGGTGTGCAGGTGCAAAGAGCGCGCAGCTTGCCTGAGGCGCAGCAACTGCTGGCCGATGGATTGCGGCCAGACTTTGTGTTGTGCGACCAGCGATTGAAGGATGGTGCAAGCGGGCTTGAGTGCTTGATGCAGCTGCTGGACCAGCATCCGCAAGCCAGCGGTGCTTTGATGAGCGGCGATGAGGAGATGCTGGAGCAGGTCCAGGATCAGGGCTATCTGGCTCTGGCGACGCCCTTGCAGCCCGACCAGCTGCATGCGGTGCTGGCGCGCTGTATGGCGATCCGTCAGCCTTAGTCCAAGTCGACCTCGATGCCTCGCATGCGCGTGATCAGCGCCACGCGGTTGCTGGCTCCCAGGCGCTGAAGCAGGGCGGTGACATGTTCCTTGACCGTGTATTCGGACAGGTTCAGCGCCTGTGCAATGGCGCGATTGGGCTTGCCCTGCAGCAACAGGCTCAGCACCTGCGCCTGGCGGGCAGTGATGCCGAGCTCTCTGGCGCTCATATGCAGGATGCTGCCCGCGGTTGGTGCCGGAGGGGCGGTGGGGATGGGAGGCAGGGCCTCAAACCAGGTGCGGCCGCTCAGCAGGGCTTGCACTGCTGCCTGAAATTCGTGAGACGGGCTGCTTTTGTGCACAAAGCCATGCACACCTGCGGCTGCGGCCTTGCTGGCGATGGCCGGGTGCTTGTCGCCGCTGGTCACCAGAATGCGTGTGCCAGGAGCCAAGGCCAGGATGCTGTGCACAAATTCCAGTGATGCGCCGTCCTCCAGCCAGAAGTCCATCACGGTGATAACGGGTTCGCCCAGCGCAGCAATCATTGCCAGAGCCTCATTGCCATGTGCCGCACAGCGCACCCGCTGCACGCCGGCGCTGGTCATCAGCACATGGGCTGCACCCTCCGCGACCAGCGGGTGATCATCCACCACCAGCGCATAGGGTTGTGCGCTCAGTTGAGTGGTGCTCAGGATTTGCAGTAGATCGGGCATGAGCGTTCCTTTGGGGCTTGGTAACAAAGACCCCTCCTCGGTAGGGAGTGGTCTGCTCGCAAGCCTTCTGACAATGTCTGTAAGACGACGCTGCTTGTTATCTCAGTGTCGGGATATGGACATTTTCAACCAACATCAAGACCGAGGAGCAAGCCAGTGCCATCTCTTATGCAAATCACCCGTAGAACTGCAGCCCTGCTGCTGATTTCCACTCTGGCTGCCTGTGGCGGCGGTGGTGGTGGAGACGGAGGCAGCGGCGCAGGCTCAGGAGGCGGCTCCGAAGGTGGCGGCGGCAATACAGGAGGCGGGGACAACGGCGGCGGCAACAATGGTGGCGGTACTGGCGGCGGCACCGGCAATCAGGCCGTCACGGGGACCTACAAGATGGGCGGCCAGACGGCCACCAGCCATGCGCAGATGCTGGATGCCGCCAACAGCATGGGCGCAGACGGCTATGCGCTGTTCAGTTCCCTGGCGGGCTCGATCTCTTCGACCGGTGCGGAGATCGGCGACTTCTATCTCACGGATACCGCGCATGCAGGCCGCAAGTTCAGCTATGTCAATCCTGCGGCGCAGCCATCGCGCACCGCCTTTCTGGCACAGCTGAACCAACAGGGCAGCAGCGGCTATATGTACAAGTCCGATGCGGTGTTCAGCGATGTCAGCGACATCCGCAGCGTCTATGTCAAGGACAACAGCCGCAGCGACCAGTTCAGCTACAGAACGGTGACGCCCGTGGCCACGACCGCTGAAGCCTTTGCCACGGAGCTCAACGGACAGGGGGCCGAAGGCTATCGCTATCTGGGTCCCCAGATCGTCAACAACGAGCTGTTCAGCCTGTATGCCAAGCGCAATGACAGCGTCACCTATACCTATCAGGTCGACAAGCTCGGCAGCGCATCCTCGGCCGCCGATGCTGCAGAAATGAGAACGCGCCTGGCCCAGAAGGGTGCGGACGGCTGGTTCATCCGCGGCACGCAGGGGCTGGGCAGCGACCCGATGAATATGAACTATGTGGATGTCTTCGAGAAAAGCTCGGCACAGAATGGCGCCATCGAGTATCTGGTCGAGGCCTCGGCAAGCAGTGACTCGCTCACAACCCAGCTGAGCAATATGAATGCCAATGCAGCCAACGGCTTCTTCTATTTCAGCGGCATCATGACTGCCGACAACAAGACGAGCACCATCTACGCCAAGAACAGCGCGTGGATGATCAATCCGCTGGCCGGAGTGACCTTCCCCTGAACTCGAAAAGGGCGTGAGCGCATAATCACGCCCTCTGTTTCTTGATACTAGGCGCCGTTGGGCGCCTTTTTTGCATCCCATGATGCGCTGGTAATGCTTCCATGACTGCTTTTGACGCTGTGCTTTTCGACTGTGATGGTGTGTTGGTGGACAGCGAATCCATCACCAATCGCGTGCTGTGCACCATGCTCAACGAATCCGGCTGGGCCATCAGCCAGGAGCAGTGCACGCGCGACTTCATCGGCAAGACGGTGCGCAGCCAGGCGGCCGTGATCGAGGCCCATACCGGCAAACCGCTGACCGATGCCTGGATGGCAGAGTTCTACGAGCGCCGCAATGCTGCGCTGAGTGCCGAGCTGGTAGCCATCGACGGCGCGCTGGAAGCGGTCAGGCGGATTCATGCGCTGTGCGATGGACGCATTGCCTGCGCCTCCGGTGCGGACCGTGCCAAGGTGGAGATGCAGCTCGCCAAGGTGGGCATGGCGCCCTATTTCGAAGGTCATGTCTACAGCGGCCATGAAATGCCGCGCAGCAAGCCCTTCCCCGATGTGTATCTGGCAGCGGCCGAAGCGCTGAAGGCCGATCCTGCCAAGTGCCTGGTGATCGAGGACACCATGACCGGCGTGCAGGCCGGCGTGGCCGCCGGTGCCACCGTATGGGGCTATTTTCCGGCCGATCAGGGTCATGCCTCGGCAGAGCAGTTGCTCGAGGCCGGCGCCGCCTGCGTGTTCGGTGACATGGGGGATCTGCCCGCCATGTTCGAGGCCGTGCGCAAGAGCGCCGCCAGCGCTTCGGTCGGCGAAGACGACGAGCACGACCTGCGCTGAAGCGCGCTCAGTCCCAGATCGACAGCGCCTCGCGCAGGTGCTTCATCGGCTGATCGTTGATCACGCTGTTGTGCAGCAGTATCACGCGCTGTACGGGCCAGTTTTCCACCCGCTTCACCCAGCTGCGCACGGCGGCCCTGTCCCTGACCAGCAGGCGCGCGGTGCGCGGCACGGTCAGGCGCTCATGTCCGCCCGTCAGACCCAGATACATGCGTACCGGCAGGCTTAGCGGTCCTTGCCAGCATTGCAACACGTCGGTGGCGATGAGGCTGCCGCTGGCCGGGTGGAACCACAGCGTCTCGTCGAGCATGGGAATGCCGTCCAGCCGCAGGCACTGCAGCTCGCCTGTCCAGGGTGCTTCGGAGTCCGGAGGCAAGGGCTCCAGCAGCGGCAGATCAGGTCGCTTGCGCAGCACGCCTTGTGTGCCATAGATCCTGGCCTGTGGATAAAGCCTGGCCAGTTTGCCCACGAACAAATGGTGCATGGCGCTGGGTGCGACTATGTGTTGCAGCGGTCCCAGGGCGTCGAGCGCAGCTTTCTGCCCGCCCGTCAGCGGCACTGCAGAGTGCGAGAACAGGCTGCCGTCGGCCAGCCGGATCACCGTCATGCGTGTGCTGACCTTCAGCCCTGCATTGCTGAAGTGATAGCTGAGTGCCCATACCCCATCAGCGATTGCCTGCCAGTTTTCTGAGGATTCCTGCATGGAGAGCTCCTTGCGTCAGGCGGCGCGCTGGCCGGCGGTTTTGCGGAATTCCGAAGGGGAGAGCCCTGTCCAGAGGCGAAAGGCGCGGATAAAGCTTTTGTCGTTGAGAAAGCCGCAGGCCTGGGCCACGCGCTTGATGGGGCGGCTGGTGCGCAGCAGCAGCGCAATCGCGCGTTCACGCCGGATATCGTCCTTGAGGGCCTGCAGCGAAATACCTTCTTCCTTGAGCTGGCGGTGCAGGCTGCGCTGCGACAGATGCAGTTGACGGGACAGCGTTTCAGCCGTCTGCTGCTCCTCCCCGCTGGCGGCCAGCAGATGGCGCACGCGCTGCACCAGAGTCTTCTCGCGCTGGTAGGGGCGCACCTGGATCGGCAAGGCGCGCTGCAGCATCCGGTTGAGGGCGGCCTCGTCGCGCGCCAGCGGTGCCTGCAGCCAGCGTGCTTCAAACTGCAGACTGGCGACGGGTGCATCAAAAGCGATGCTGCCCGGTGCGAAAAGCACCTTGTAGACATCGGCATGCGCGGGCTCGGCAAACGGAAAGCTGGCATGCAGCAGGCTGATCGGTTCGTTGATCAACCAGCTGGCAAAGCCGTGGATATTGCGCAGCACCGATACCATGCAGAACTCGCGCATGGCGCCCAGTGGACGGCTTTCATGCAGGGTAAGGGTGGCAATGCCGGCCTGCTCGCTGAGCTGCAGCTGTATGTCCTGCGCAATCAGGCAGTGATGTCGGCACCAGCGCGCCAGCGCCAGGCCCAATTGCGGTGCGCTGATGCTGGCGCGGGCCAGCATGCCGTAGCTGCCCCAGGGCAGGCGACGCTCGAACCAGCCCAAGGCTTCATCGTCCAGCTCGCGCATGGCTGCATCGGATAGTGCCTCCATCTGCAGGGCCGTGATGCGCTCGTTGGCATCGTTAATCAGATCTGGCGGGATTTGTGCCTTTTCCAGAGCTCCTAGCGCTGACATCTGCCTGGCTTCATAAGCGCTGACAATGGCTTTGACAAACGCCATGGGGGTAATTGCCGGGTGCGATTTGAGCACGGAGCTGGCATGGTGCGGTAGTGGAGTCTTGACCAGAGAGGGGGTGAGCATTTGGCAATTATTGCAACCTTTGTGACCTCTTCTGGACAGGGCTTGCCCTTATTCTGAGGCGCAGAAAACGGTGCTGAATGGACGCTGCGCAGCCAGTTCGCAGGTGGCTGCCGGCACGCAAGGAGACACAAGACCATGCCATCGCAAGTGAACGCGCTGACCGCCAGCTATGCCAAGGGGCGCACGGATGTGCCGCTGATCGAGCAGACGATTGGCGATTTTTTTGCTGCAATGGCACAGCGCCAGGGCCCGCGTGACGCGCTGGTCAGCCGTCATCAGGGTCTGCGCTACAGCTATGCCCAGCTGCATGTGGCAGCGCGCCAGCTGGCCAGCGCGCTGCTGTCGCAAGGGCTGGTCAAAGGTGACCGGGTGGGTATCTGGAGCCATAACAACGCCGAGTGGGTGCTGATGCAGCTGGCCACGGCTCAGGTGGGCCTGGTGCTGGTCAATATCAACCCTGCCTATCGCACCGCCGAAGTCGAATATGCACTCAACAAGGTGGGTTGCAAGGCGCTGGTGTCCATGCCGCGCTTCAAGACCAGCGACTATCTGGGCATGCTGCGCGAGCTGGCGCCCGAGCTGACGAGCTGCGCGCCAGGTCAGTTGCAATCCAAACGCCTGCCGGCCTTGCGCACCGTGGTGTGGATTGATGCGGCCGGCTCAGGTGCGGCCGGCCCAGGTGCGACCGCCTCAGGTGCGGCGGATCTGGACGCCGAACAGCCCGGCATGCTGCGTTTTTCGCAGCTGATGGCGCAAGGAACCAGTGCGGATGAGCGCATTGATGCGATTGCGGCCACGCTCAGCAACCGCGACCCCATCAATATCCAGTTCACGAGCGGCACCACGGGCTTCCCCAAGGGGGCGACGCTGACACACCGCAACATCCTCAACAACGGCTTTTTCATTGGCGAATGCATGCGCCTCACGCCCGAGGACCGACTGTGCATTCCCGTGCCCCTGTATCACTGCTTCGGCATGGTGCTGGGCAATCTGGCCTGCTTCACCCATGGCTCGACCATTGTCTATCCCAATGATGGCTTTGACCCCATCACCGTGCTGGAGGCAGTGCAGGCCGAGAAATGCACGGGTCTGCACGGCGTGCCCACCATGTTCATCGCCGAGCTCGACCATCCGCGCTTTGCCGAGTTCGATCTGTCCACGCTGCGCACCGGCATCATGGCCGGCTCGCCCTGTCCCATCGAGGTGATGAAGCGCGTGGTGCGCGACATGCACCTGAGCGAAATCACTATCGCCTACGGCATGACGGAAACCAGTCCCGTAAGCTGCCAGAGCGATGCCGATACGCCCCTGGAAAAGCGTGTTGCCACCGTGGGCAAGGTGCAGCCGCATCTGGAGGTGAAGATCGTGGACCCGTCCACGGGCGAGATCATGCCGCCGGGCCAGTCGGGCGAGCTGTGCACGCGCGGTTATTCCGTCATGCACGGCTACTGGGAAGACGAGGCCAGAACCCGCGAGGCCATCGATGCCGAGCAGTGGATGCACACCGGCGATCTGGCGACCATGGACGGCGAAGGCTATGTGAATATCGTGGGTCGCATCAAGGACATGGTGATCCGTGGCGGCGAGAACATCTACCCGCGTGAAATCGAGGAATTTCTCTATCGCCACCCCAAGGTGCAGGACGTGCAGGTGGTGGGCGTGCCCGATGTGCGCTATGGCGAGGAGCTGTGTGCCTGGATCATTGTCAAGCCCGGCCAGGAGCTCGGCGAGGAAGAGGTGCGCGACTTTTGCAAGGGGCAGATTGCCCACTACAAGGTGCCGCGCTATATCCGCTTTGTCCAGGCCTTCCCGATGACGGTGACGGGAAAGATCCAGAAGTTCAAGATTCGCGACGAGATGATCGAGTTGCTGGATCTGCGCGTGATCAAGACCGCCTGAATATGCGCTACCCCCTGAGCTGCTTCGCACCTTCCCTGCGCCGGGTGCCCCCCAAGGGGGACGACACCCTTGCCGCGAGGCGGCTCTTGCTGGGCGTCTCTGAATTAGTGGTTGGCGTGCGTGCTGGTCATGGGAAGACCGGCGGCACGGCGGGCGACAGCGAGGCGCTTGCGCATGGCGATTTCCTGCATGTCCAGCTCGCTGACCAGGCTGCGCAGCGATTCGTCGTTGATGCGATGAGCCTGTCTTTCGGCGTAGTAGAAGTCCCGCTCGGCATGAATGCACTCGATGCGGGTTTCGATCTCCATCACATAGCGCAGCTTGCGCTGGCGCACGACTTCGGGTGCTTCGCGCAGCAGCTCTATGCTTTGCGCGGCGCCGCTGCCGTCGTCGAGCAACTGGATGCGGTTACGGTATTCCTGGGTCAGGTGGCCGTTGACCTCCTGGCGCATCGCCACCCATTCGGGGTCGCGGCGCTGCATTTCCTCCTCGCTCAGCGTGAGCTTGGCCATGGCCGCCATGCAGGCCTGTTCACGGGCCAGGCGCTCCTCGCGCACGGTGGGCGACTCTTCGTGCGGGGGCAGATGGCGCAGCACGATGGGCAGGCCCACGGCACCGATCACCAGCGTGAACAAAATGGTGCCGGTGGCGAGAAAGACCAGCATGTCGCGGCCCGGGAAGGGCTGGCCGTTGTTCAGCAGCATGGGCACGGACAGCGCACCGGCCAGCGTGACCGCGCCGCGAATGCCGGCCAGCGTGGTGGCCAGATTCAGCAGTGGCGAGGGACGCTCGGACATCTTGCCCTGCCGGTGGGCGCGCAGCAGCGAGCCATGCACACCCAGCACCAGCCAGATCCAGCGCATCAGCAGCAGCGCAAACGAAATCGCGGCCACATAGCCGACCAGAATCCACCAGTCATGGCCGGCCTGATGCAGGGGCACGCCGATGATGGAGGGCAGCTGCAGGCCCAGCAGCAGGAAGATGGCGCCGTTGAAGGCGGCCTCCACCATGCTCCAGGTGCCTTCGGTCTGCAGGCGTTCGCTGATATAGCTGCTGCGCTCCAGGTCGGCGAAATTGGTGGCGATGCCTGCGGCCACGGCAGCCAGAATGCCGGAGACACCGATCTTCTCACCCACGATATAGGCGGCAAAAGGCAGCAGCACCAGCAGCAGCACCATCTGCGTGGCAGCGACATCGCCCAGGCGGCGCGTGATGGTGCCGCGCGCATGGCTGAAGCCCCAGCCTATCAGCGCACCCACACCCAGGCCGCCGACGGCCATCCAGGTGAATTCCTTGGCGACTTCGCCCCAGGAGAACATGCCGGTCAGCGTGGCTGCAATCGCAAACTTCAGCGCCACAAGGCCCGATGCGTCATTGAGCAGCGACTCGCCCTCCAGCACATGCATGGTCTTCTCGGGCATGCCCAGATTGCGCGTGATGGCCGAAACGGCTACGGCATCGGTGGGCGAGATCACGGCGGCCAGGGAAAAGGCCACGGTCAGCGGAATCTCGGGAATCATCCAGTGGATGAGATAGCCCAGGCCCAGCACGGTGAACAGAACCAGGCCCAGGGCCAGCAGCAAAATGGGTTTGGCCAGTGCGAAGAATTCACGCTTGGGGATGCGCCAGCCGTCGGCGAACAGCAGCGGCGGAATGAAGAGAAGCAGGAACAGCTCGGGGTCGAACGCGATGTGCAGGCCGGCTTGCGGCCAGGCAATCAGCGCACCCAGCGCGATTTGAATCAGAGGCAGGGGAATGGCCCGGATATAGCGGGCCACAATGCCTGTCAGCGCTCCCAGCAGCAAGACAAGCAGAACAGTTTCAACAGCGTGCATAAGGCATTTTCTTCAACTGCAGTGGCAGCGCTGTGTCTGAGCAAGAAAAAAACCAAGTTCCCGTATCGGGCAAAGTAATCAAGACAAGAGGCAAGCGATGAGCATTCTGGGCACACAACTGAATCCGCGTTCGGCAGATTTCCTGGCCAACGCTGCCGCCATGCAGGCGCTGGTCAATGAGCTGCACGCACGCTGCGATCAGAACGCGCTGGGCGGCAATGAAGCCGCGCGCGCCAAGCATGTGGCGCGCGGCAAGCTGCTGCCGCGCGAGCGCGTGCAGCGGCTGCTGGACCCCGGCACGCCGTTTCTGGAGCTGTCGCCGCTGGCCGCGCTCAATATGTACAACAACGATGCGCCGGGCGCCGGCGTGATTGTCGGCGTGGGCCGCGTCAGCGGCGTGGACTGCATGATCGTCTGCAACGACGCCACCGTGAAGGGCGGAACCTACTACCCGATGACGGTGAAAAAGCATCTGCGCGCGCAGGAAGTGGCCGCGCAGAACCGTCTGCCCTGCATCTATCTGGTGGACTCGGGCGGTGCCAATCTGCCCAATCAGGATGAGGTCTTCCCCGACCGCGAGCACTTCGGTCGCATCTTCTACAACCAGGCCAATATGAGCGCTCAGGGCATCGCCCAGATCGCCGTGGTCATGGGTTCGTGCACGGCAGGCGGCGCCTATGTGCCAGCCATGAGCGACGAGTCCATCATCGTCAAGAACCAGGGCACCATCTTTCTGGGCGGCCCTCCTCTGGTCAAGGCCGCCACCGGCGAGGTGGTCAGTGCCGAGGACCTGGGCGGCGGCGATGTTCACACGCGCCTGTCGGGTGTGGCCGACCATCTGGCCGAGAACGATCTGCATGCACTGGCGCTGGCACGCCAGGCAGTGGCAAACCTGAACAAGGACAAGCCCCAGTCGCAGACCGACCATACGCCAGCGGCGCCGCTGTTCGAGAGCGAAGAGCTGTATGGCGTGATTCCCGTCGATACGCGCAAGCCCTTCGATGTGCGCGAGATCATCGCCCGCATCGTGGACGGCAGCCAGTTCGACGAGTTCAAGGCCCGCTTCGGCAATACCCTGGTCTGCGGCTTTGCGCGCATCGAGGGCATGCAGGTCGGCATCATCGCCAACAACGGCATTCTGTTTTCCGAGTCGGCCGTCAAGGGTGCACACTTCATCGAGCTGTGCTGCCAGCGCAAGGTGCCACTGGTGTTCCTGCAGAACATCACGGGCTTTATGGTCGGCCGCAAATACGAAAACGAAGGCATTGCCCGTCATGGCGCCAAGCTGGTCACAGCCGTGGCTACGGCGGCGGTGCCCAAGTTCACCATCATCATCGGCGGCAGCTTTGGCGCGGGCAACTACGGCATGTGCGGCCGCGCCTATTCGCCCCGCTTCCTCTGGATGTGGCCCAACGCGCGCATCAGCGTCATGGGCGGCGAGCAGGCGGCCAGCGTGCTCGCCACCGTCAAGCGCGACGGCATCGAAGCCAAGGGCGGCAACTGGAGTGCCGAAGAAGAGGAACGCTTCAAGGCGCCCATCCGCCAGCAGTATGAAGACCAGGGCCATCCCTATTACGCCACGGCGCGTCTCTGGGACGACGGCGTGATCGATCCCGCCGACACGCGCCGCGTGCTGGCGCTGGGCCTGGCTGCCGCGCGCAATGCGCCGATTGAGGACACACGCTTCGGCGTATTCCGCATGTAAGCGGGCATAGGTTGCCAGTCATGTCGCGTCGCCATTTCTTCACCTGCTTGCCGCCAGTCCTGCTGTCGGCTGCGTTGGCCATGCCCATGGTTGGCGCTGCCGAGCCAGCGGTGCAGCGCATGGATGCGCGCATTCCGGTCTGGGTGCCAGCAAGCGGCGATTCGCCCGCGCACAGCGCCGAGTTGGCAGGTCATGTCTATCGTCCTCATGGGCAGGGTCCTTGGGGATTGATCGTGCTCAGCCATGGCACACCCAGCGGCAAAGAGGCGCGCGAAACCATGCGCGATCGCTACGGCCCGCAGGCGCGCGCTCTGGCCGAGCTGGGCTATGTGGTAGTGACGGGCTTGCGCCGCGGCTATGGCGCATCGGACGGTCCTCTGGCCGACCGCTACGGCAGCTGCGATGACCCCGACTACGCCCATGCGGCCCAGGAGGCAGCGCGCGATGTGGCGGCCATCATGACTTACGGGCAAAAGCTGCCCTATGTCGATGGCTCGCATGTGCTGCTGCTGGGCAAGTCCGCCGGCGGCTTTGCGTCGCTGGCGCTGGCGGCGCAGCAGCCCGCGGGCTTGCGCGGTGTCGTCAACTTTGCCGGTGGCCGCGGTTCGCAGCCGCAGATGCGTGAAAAAGCCGCGGTTTGCGGCGAGGCACAACTGCTCAAGACCGTGGCCGGCTTTGCCGCCACCAGCCGTGTGCCCCAGCTGTGGATTTATGCCGAGAACGATAGCTACTTTCGCCCGCCGCTGGTGCGCAAGATGGCTGAAAGCTATCTGGCCGCAGGCCAGAACCTGAAACTGGTGTTTGCTCCATCCAGTGGCGCTGAGGGACACCAGTTCTTTGACCGTGCAGCCAATATCGGGCAATGGTTGCCGCAGGTCCGTGAATTCCTGATGCAGCAGCTGCCGGGTACGGCGGCTGCGCAACTGCAAAGCTCTAACTCACTGGGAGACAAGCCATGACTGCTTTGACTTTGACCGTGGACGGCGGCATCGCCCGCGTCACGCTGGCTCAGCCCGCCATTCGCAACGCCTTCAGCGATGCGGCGATTGCCGAGATCACCGCCGCCTTCATTCAGGTCGGCGAGCGTGCCGATGTGCGCGCCGTGGTGCTGGCCGCCGAAGGACCCGCATTCTGCGCGGGCGCGGACCTGAACTGGATGCGCCGCATGGCCGATTACTCGCGCGACGAAAACCGCGTCGATGCGGGCTTGCTGGCCGAGATGCTGCGCGTCATCTACGAATGCCCCAAACCCACGATTGCGCGTGTGCAGGGCGATGTCTATGCGGGCGGTATGGGCCTGGTGGCCTGCTGCGATATGGCGGTGGCGGCCGACACGGCGGGCTTTTGCCTCAGCGAGGTCAAGATCGGCCTGATTCCCGCCACCATCAGCCCCTATGTGATCCGCGCCATGGGTGCCAGGGCTGCGCACCGCTACTTTCTCACGGGCGAGCGCTTTTCGGCGCAGGAGGCGCATCGCATCGGCTATGTGCATGAGGTGGTCGATGCCGACGGGCTAGACGCCGTGGTCGACGGCTGGCTCAAGCATTTGCTGAGCGCCGGCCCCGCAGCTGTTCGGGCCTGCAAGCGCCTGGTGCTGGACATGGCCGAGCGCGAAATCAGCGAGCAGCTGATTGCGGCGACAGTGGAATCGATTGCCACCATCCGCGCCAGCAGCGAAGGCAAGGAAGGCGTGCAGGCCTTTCTCAACAAGCGCAAACCCAACTGGCTGCCTGGATGAGATGACAAACCTTGTGTCCGGGGCGCTTTAGAGTCCGGGCGAGACATAAGGAGTGAACACCATGGATATCTGGCAAACCATCATCGACTGGCTGCACCGCATCGGCCTGCATATCGACCCCGAAACGGCCAGGGCCGTGGGCGATGCTGCGGGCCAGGTCACAGATGTGGCCGCCAGGGCCGGGCAAGCCGTGGGTCAGATGGACATGGCCTCGATGCTTGCGCTGGCCGCAGCCCTGGGCTGGGCCAGCGGCTTTCGCCTCTATGCCGTGGTGTTTGTCGTGGGCCTGCTGGGGGCAAGTGGTCTGATGCCGCTGCCCGGCGGTCTGCATGTGCTGCAGCACCCCATGGTGCTGGTCATCAGCGGCGGTCTGCTGTTCGTGGAGTTCTTTGCCGACAAGATTCCCGTGGTCGACTCGGTCTGGGACCTGTTCCAGAGCGTGCTGCGCATTCCCGCCGGGGCGGCGCTGGCGGCCTCGGTCTTTGCTGCCGACAGCACCACCATGGCCATGGCTGCCGCCTTGATGGGCGGAACGCTGGCCGCGACCAGCCAGGCGGCCAAGACCACGACGCGTGCCCTCATCAACACCTCGCCCGAGCCGTTCTCCAACGTGGGAGCCAGTCTGGCTGAAGACACGGTGTCGCTGGGCGCCATCTGGCTGGCGCTGACCAATCCGCTGGTGTTTGCCGCCGTGCTGCTGGTCGTGGTGATTGCGATGTGGCTGGTGATCTGGGCGCTTTGGCGCTTTCTCAAGGCGATTTTTCGACGCCTGCGCGGCACTGGCGATGCGCAGGAGCCATTGCAAAAAACATAGCTGCTTGCGTTTGATGGATATGCGCTGAGTGGTGATTTGACCGATAACCGGAGACGATATGTTCAAGAAAATTCTGATTGCGAATAGAGGTGAAATCGCCTGCCGCGTAGCCGCCACCGCCCGTCGCATGGGTGTGAAGACCGTGGCTGTGTATTCGGATGCCGATGCCCGGGCCAAGCATGTCGCGGCCTGCGACGAGGCCGTGCACATCGGCGGCAGCGCCCCCAAGGACAGCTATCTGCGCTGGGAGCGCATTCTGGAGGCGGCCCAGGCCACGGGTGCCGAAGCCATTCACCCCGGCTATGGCTTTCTCTCCGAGAACGAAGACTTTGCCAATGCCTGCGCAGCGGCCGGTCTGGTCTTCATCGGCCCGCCCGCCAGCGCGATCCGCGCCATGGGCCTCAAGGCCGAGTCCAAGCAGCTGATGGAAAAAGCCGGCGTGCCGCTGGTGCCCGGCTATCACGGTCACGACCAGAACCCCGAACTGCTGCAACGCGAGGCCGACCGCATCGGCTATCCCGTGCTCATCAAGGCCAGCGCGGGCGGTGGCGGCAAGGGCATGCGTCTGGTGGAAAAGAGCGAGGACTTCGCGGCTTCGCTGGAGTCCTGCAAGCGCGAGGCCATCAACAGCTTCGGCAACGATGCCGTGCTGATCGAGAAATACGTGCTGCGTCCGCGCCATATCGAGATCCAGGTGTTTGGTGATACGCAGGGCAACTGCGTCTATCTGTTCGAGCGCGACTGCTCGGTGCAGCGTCGTCACCAGAAGGTGCTTGAGGAAGCGCCGGCGCCCGGCATGACTGCCGCGCTGCGCCAGAAGATGGGCGAGGCCGCCGTGGCCGCCGCCAAGGCCGTGAACTATGTGGGCGCGGGCACGGTGGAGTTCATCGTCGAGCAGCCCGGTGGCTACGACCAGCCCGAAGCCATGAAGTTCTACTTCATGGAAATGAACACCCGGCTGCAGGTGGAGCACCCCGTGACCGAAGCCATCACCGGCGAGGATCTGGTGCGGTGGCAGCTGCTGGTGGCTTCGGGACAGCCTTTGCCCAAGGCGCAGTCGGAGCTTCGTATCCTGGGGCATGCCATCGAAGCACGCATCTGCGCCGAGAACCCAGAGAATAACTTCCTGCCCGCCACCGGTCATCTGGCCGTCTATCGCAAGCCCGAATGCAGCAGCTTCGAGGTCAGCGATGTGCGCGTGGACGACGGCGTGCGCGAGGGCGATGCGATCAGCCCCTTCTACGACTCCATGATCGCCAAGCTCATCGTCCATGGCGAGGACCGTGCTCAGGCGCTGGCGCGTCTGGACGCGGCGCTGGCCCAGACCCATATCGTGGGCCTGACGACCAATGTGCAGTTTCTGCGCCAGGTGGTGAAGAGCCAGGCGTTCTCCAATGCCCTGCTCGATACCGCTCTGATCGAGCGCGAGCGCGAGGCCTTGTTCGGCAAGGATTTCGTGGGCCGCGACCTGGCCGTCGCCGCTGCCATGGCCTGGCAGCTGCAGGGCGAGCAGGCCGCGCAAGGCGCAGACCCCTTCAGCCGCCGCGACGGCTGGCGCATGTCGGGCCGCTATGTGCGCTCCTTCGGCTTTGCCTACCGCGGCGAGGACTTCACGGCCGGCCTGGCCTATGGCCGCGGCACGCAGGCGGCGCAGACCTATCAGCTCGGCATTGGCGAGGGCGAAGGCCGCAGCGATGCCGCGCTGCAGTGGCGCGCACTGGCCGACGGGCGGCTGGAGCTGGGCCTGGACGGCAAGCGCACGGTGGTTGTGGTCCATGCCCAGGGCGACCAGCTGTCCATCTTCACCGAGGCGGGCAGCACCCAGATCACCGTGGTCGACCAGCTGGCCCACGCCGGCGATACCGGCCATGAAGGCGGCCGCCTGACGGCGCCCATGCCGGGTAAGGTGGTGTCTTTCACGGTCAAGGCCGGCGACAAGGTCAGCAAGGGCCAGCCGCTGGCCGTGATGGAGGCCATGAAGATGGAGCACACGATTGCCGCCCCTGGCGATGGCGTGGTGCTGGAGCTGCTGTATGTGCCCGGCGACCAGGTCAGCGAAGGCGCCGAGCTGCTGCGCATCGAGGTGGCAGCCTGATCCGGCCAGGGTTGAACTGTTTAACAAAAAGAGCAGCTTGCGCTGGACTATCCATGAATTCAGTCACTTTCGACGATGAAATCAAGACAGGTAAAGCGCAAGAAGCTTCTTTTTTGATAGCAGTCCATTGGCCATCTGCGTCTGCAGCAGGAATGCCAAAGCGTTAGGCTTCGCATCTATGAAAGTCTTATTTTGCTGTGACGATACGCGGCCGGAGCCCTGGCTCAAAGGTTTGCACGACGCGCTGCCGGGCGCGGAGATTGCCATCTGGGAGTCGGGCGCGCCCCAGGCCGACTATGCGCTGGTCTGGGCGCCGCCCCAGCAGTTCCTCGACGAGCAGGCGGCCGGACTGAAGGCCATGTTCAACATCGGCGCGGGCGTGGATGCCTTGCTGCCGCTGCGCATTCCCGCCGAGCTGCCCGTCTACCGCCTCGAAGATGCGGGCATGGCCGTGCAGATGGCCGAGTATGTGGCCCAGGCCGTGATCCGCTTCTTTCGCGGCCTCGATCAGTACGAGTCCGATATGGCGCAAGGCCTGTGGCAGCACCAGCGCAACCCCAGGCGGGTGGACTATCCCGTGGGCGTGATGGGCCTGGGCAAGATGGGCGAGCGCGTGGCCAGGGCGCTGACGGTGTTCGATTTCAAGGTCAATGGCTGGAGCCGCTCGCCGCGCGAGCTGCAGGGCGTTGAATGCTTCAGCGGCATGGACAGCCTGGACCGGTTTCTGTCCGAGACGCGCATTCTGGTCAATCTGCTGCCCCTGCACGACGAGACCCGCGACATCATCAACGCCCGCACGCTGGCGCTGCTGCAGCCCGGTGCCTATGTGATCAACGTGGGGCGCGGCGGCCATGTGGTCGATGCCGACCTGATTGCGCAGATCGAGTCCGGCCATGTCAGCGGCGCCATGCTGGATGTGTTCCGCGAGGAGCCGCTGCCCGAGAATCACCCGTTCTGGAAGCAGTCCAGAATCATCCTCACCCCCCATACCTCGGCCCGCACGCTGGCCGCGGACAGCATTGCCCAGATCGTGGGCAAGGTCGCCGCCATGAGCCGGGGCGAGCCCGTCACAGGTCGGGTCGATCTGAGAAAAGGGTATTAACCCCCTGAGCCGTTGCGCCTAGGCGGCTCCGCGGCTTCCCCCTTTCTCTGCGGAAGGGGGACGACGCCAACGCTGCGGGGCGGCGGGGCCGCCCAGGCCCTTGCTGGGCGTCTCTTGCGACGGGGGATTGTTCAGTGGTTCAGGTAATGAAGAGATAGGAGAACGAAATGAAATACCCCGCACGCGTCAAGATCATCGATGTGGGCCCGCGAGACGGCCTGCAGAACGAAAAGCAGCCTGTGCCTGCCGCCGTCAAGATCGAGCTAGTGCAGCGCCTGCAGGATGCAGGCCTCAAGGAGATCGAGGTCACCAGCTATGTGTCGCCCAAATGGGTGCCGCAGATGGCGGACAACGCCGAAGTCATGGCTGGCATAGCGCGCCGAGGCGGGGTGCGGTATTCGGTGCTCACGCCGAATCTCAAGGGCTTCGAGGCCGCGCTGGCCGGCAAGCCCGACGAGATCGTGGTGTTCGGTGCGGCCAGCGAAGCTTTCAGCCAGCGCAACATCAACTGCTCGATTGCCGAGAGCATCGAGCGCTTTGCGCCTGTGGTGCAGGCGGCCCTGGAGGCCGGCATTGCCGTGCGCGGCGCCATGAGCTGCACCGTGGGCTGCCCCTACGAGGGCGAGATCGCGCCCGAGAAGGTGGGCTATCTGGCCGGGCTCATGAAGAACATCGGCGTGCAGCGCGTGGATGTGGCCGACACCATCGGCGTGGGCACGCCCGTCAAGGTGCAAAAAGCGCTGGAAGCCACGCTGGCGCACTTCGATATCGACCAGGTGTCCGGCCATTTCCACGATACCTACGGCCAGGCCCTGAGCAACACGCTGGCGGCGCTGGACCTGGGGGTCTGGAACTTCCAGTCATCGGTCGCTGGCCTTGGCGGCTGTCCCTATGCCAAGGGCGCCACGGGCAATGTGGCCACCGAAGACGTGGTCTATCTGCTGCAGGGCATGGGCATAGAGACCGGCATCGACCTCGACAAGCTGATCGATGCGGGCCAGTTCATCAGCGAGCACCTGGGCCGCCCCACGCAGTCGCGCGTGGCCAAGGCCTTGCTGACCAAGCGCGCGGGCTGAGGCCAAGCCCGACTTGGAACGGCCCGGGCAGGCATGGGCGTTGTTACCATCGCCGCCATGCAAGCAAGATCACGTTTTTCGCTGGCCCTGTGTCTGGCGGCAGCTGCGCTGCTGGGCGGCTGCGCCGGTATGGATGCCCAGGAGTGCAGGGACACGGACTGGGCCTATCTGGGCCAGCTCGATGCCATGGACGGCAGGCTGGACCTGTCCACCCGCGCCAGACGGCATTTCAAGGCCTGCAAGGACCAGGGCGTGCAGATGGATGCACGGGCCTATCAGCAGGGCTGGCTGCGCGGCCTGCAGGATTTCTGCACCCTGGAAAGCGGCAAGGCCTATGCGGAAGCCGGCAGGAAGTTTCAGCCGGGCTATTGCCCGGCACCGCTGGAGGCGGCGTTTCTGCAAGGCTATGCGCCGGCGCGCGACCGCTATCAGGACAGACAGTCGGTGCTTGAGCTGGAGCGCCGCATCGAGGCCAAGAAAAAAGAGCTGCGCGAGGCGCGTGACGCCAAGAACAGTGCCGGACATATCGCCTATGTCCAGAAAGACCTGCGTGATTTGCAGCTGGAGCTGGTGCAGCTCAGGCTCAAGCTGGCACAGTAGGGGCCGTGACGTTGCCGGATGGCGGCGCGATTTTCAGGAAAACATCATGTGTGGGTCAGAACTTCATGCGCTGCCGGAAGGCGTGCAGCGCGTCAGCCGCTTTTTGCAGGATGCCGGTCATCCGCATGCGCCGCAGATGCTGGACGGCGCGGCGCGTACCGCCCAGGAGGCCGCCGATCAGCTCAGCATTCTGGTCGGGCAGGTGGCCAAGAGCATCATCTTCAAGCGCAGGAGCGATGGCGCGGCCGTGCTGGTCGTGGCCTCGGGCGACAGGCGTGTCGATGAAAAGAAAGTGACGCAGCTGGTGGGCAAGGTCGGTCGCGCCGATGCGGATTTCGTCAAGTCCAGCACGGGTTTCTCGATTGGCGGCGTCAGCCCCGTGGCTCATGCAACCAAGGTCGTCACCTTGATGGATGCCGAATTGCAGCGTTTCGAGACGGTGTGGGCCGCAGCAGGCCATCCTCACGGCGTGTTTCCCGCATCGCCCGCGCAGCTGCAGGCGCTGACCGCAGCCCCCTGGTCGGACGTGGTGGAGCAGGCATGAGCACGGAACTTCTTCAGGAGCAGCAGGCACAGCAGGCACAGCAACTGGCACAACTTGCCGCCAAGGCCGAGGTGGCCCTGGTCTGGGCAGAGGCCGACCAGCCCGTGGCTTCTCCCTGCATCAACGTCTGTCGCATGACGGTGGACCGCAGCCATTGCCAGGGCTGCTTCAGAACCATTGACGAGATTCGCGCCTGGTCCAAGGGCGATGCCGAGCTGCGTCTGCAGATCTGGGGCCAACTGCTGCAGCGCGCCGGCCTCGAGGACCCGCGCAAAGCCGAGATCTGATCACCCTTTGAGGAGAGCCGACATGAAGCACATCACCTGTTATCTGGACTTTGTGTCGCCCTATGCATGGCTGGCGCTGGAGCAAATGCCCAAGGCGCTGCAAGGGCTCAGCTATCACGTGGATTACCGCCCGGTGCTGCTGGGTGCTTTGCTGCAAGGCAATGCCAACCCCGGACCGGCCGGCATCCCTGCCAAGCGCACCTGGACCTACCGCCATGTCACATGGCTTGGCCGGTCGCTGGGCATACCTCTGCAGATGCCGGCCCGGCATCCGTTCAAGCCGCTGCCGCTGCTGCGGCTGGCGCTGGCACATGGGCGTGACGGCAGCATCAACCGCTTTGTGGCGCAGGCGGTGATGCAGCATGTCTGGCAGGGCGGCCATGAAGCCAATGATGCGCAGCGCCTGCAGCAGCTGCGCGAGCAGTTGAAGGAGCAGCTGCGCCAGGAAGAGGACAGTGCCGAGGTCAAGCAATGGCTGCGCAGCAATACGGAGCAGGCGCAGCAGGCCGGCGTATTCGGCGTGCCGGCCTGGGTGGTGGACGGCCATGTATTCTGGGGCCTGGACGGCCTGCCCATGCTGCAGGCCTATCTGCGTGGCGATGAGTGGTTTGCGCAGCAGTGGGAGGCCGCGGCCGGCGTGCCCTGGGGGCTGGAGTAGGGCGGCAGGTGTGGGGCCGGAGCCGGGATCGACACGCAGGACGGTGCTTTCTCTTTGGCATCGGCCATGGCGCCTAGGCGACGCCGGGCGTGGTGGGCCTTGCATAAGCTGGTGCGGTTTTCAAGACCATCAAGGAGACCGCACCATGGATACCCAGCAGATGTTTTCGCTCAAGGGCCGCACGGCTCTTGTCACCGGTGGTTCGCGCGGTATCGGCCGCATGATCGCCGAAGGCTTTGTGCGCCAGGGCGCGCGCGTGTACATCTCGGCGCGCAAGGCCGAGGCCTGCGACCAGACGGCGCGCGAACTGTCGGAGCTGGGCCACTGCGTTTCGCTGCCTGCCGACGTGTCCACCATGGACGGCGTGAAGTCGCTGGTCGATGCCTATGCGGCGCACGAAGATCAGCTGGGCATCCTAGTCAACAACGCGGGCGCGGCCTGGGGCGCGCCCTATGACGAATTTCCCGAAAGCGGCTGGGACAAGGTCGTGGACCTGAACATGAAGTCGCCCTTCTTCCTGACCCAGGCGCTCACGCCCATGCTGCGCAAGTCGGCCGCGGGCGCGCAGCTGGCCAAGGTCATCAACATTGCCTCCATCGACGGCGTCTCGGTCAACCCCTGGGAGACCTACTCCTACGCGGCCAGCAAGGCCGGCCTGATCCACCTGACCAAGCGCATGGCCCTGCGCCTGGCGCCCGAGCGCATCGTGGTCAGCGCCATCGCGCCCGGCCCGTTCGCCTCGGAGATGAACAAGAACGCGCGCGACCATGCGGACGAGGCCGCGGGGCGCGTGCCCCTGGGCCGCATCGGCGAGCCCGAGGATATGGCCGGCGCCGCCATCTTCCTGGCCTCGCGCGCCGGCGACTATGTGGTGGGCTCCACCCTGGTCGTGGATGGCGGCTGCGCCTGGGCGCGCTGAGCTCGCCCGAGCGCAGCCATTGCATAAAAAGATAGCTTCTACCGCTTGATGGATAAGTAGATCAGATAAATAAGTATCTGAGTTTTAATTGCAGCAAGCGATAAAAGCTATTGTTTTTGAATCATCACTCCGACAAAAATAGATCCTTTCGAGGCCGCTCCCCTGCGCTCAGGGATGCCACTGCGTGGCGCGCACAGGGCTGGCGGCCGGTGTGGCGGAATTGCCGGCCAGCGCATAGGACAGCTTGTTGGCTGCGGCGATCACGGTCCGGGCCAGGGCTTCGAGCCTGGCCTCGGGCAGGCGCGATGCGGGGCCCGAGATGCAGACCGATCCCATGAGCCGCCAGTGCATGCCGAACACCGGCGCCGAAACCGTTGCCACACCTTGCTCGCGCTCGCCGATGGAGCAGTGGTAGCCCTTTTGGCGGATCTGCTCGTAGATCGCGCCGGGCTCGCCCGAGAACGCCAGGATGACGCGGCCCGGCGAGCCTTTGTCCAGTGGCAACCCCTCGCCCATGCGCGCATGGTGGCGCAGGGCCTGCGGCCCTTCCACGCGTACCAGGCAGGTACGCACATGGCCCTCGCGCACGTAGAAGGCGGCGCTCTCGCCGCTGAGTTGGGTGAGCTCGCGCAGCGCGGGCTCCAGTACGTTCTGCACATCGAAGCCCGCCTGGTAGCGCGCGCCCAGCCAGCCCGAGGAAGGGCCCAGCCGCCATTCCCCGCCCTCGCGCTGCACCATGTAGCCCGACTGGGCCAGCGTGCGCGCCAGCCGCAGCACCGTGGTTTTGTGCAGGCCGCAGCGTCGGCTGAGTTCGGCCAGTGAAAGATGGGATTCGCCCAGCGCAAAGGCCTCGAGCAGCTGCAGTGCGCGGGTGACGGCGATGACGCCGTCGCCGGACTTCTGTGCGGATTGGGTGGGGTTGCTCATGGTGCAATGCGTTTCATTCTGCGAAACAGCATTGTATGGGTTGAAACGTTTGCCTACAGTCGCCTCCAGCGGTCGGGGATTACGGCCGCACGCATCAGAACACGCTTAAAGCGACCAACAGGAGACAACAGATGAACTTTCGCCCGCTTTCGCGCGCCCTGCATGCCGCCGTGCTCGGCTTCGTGGCTGTAGTCACTCCCTTCGACAGCGCGCTGGCGCAGCCCGCCTATCCGGCCAAGCCGATCCGCCTGATCGTGCCGTTCCCGCCTGGCGGCGGCACGGACATGATTGCGCGCACCGTGGCCCAGAAGATGGCCGAGCAGAACAAGTGGAGCGTGGTGGTGGACAACCGCCCCGGCGCGGGCGGCAACCTGGGCGTGGACGCCGCGGCCAAGGCCGCGCCCGATGGCTACACCCTGGTCATGGGCCAGACCAGCAATCTCGCCATCAACCCCTGGCTCTACGCCAAGCTGCCCTACGACCCGATCAAGAGCCTGGCGCCCGTGGCCCTGGTGTCCTCGGCGCCCATCGTCATGGCCGCTCCCGCCAACACGCCCTACAAGACCTTTGCCGATCTGGTGACGGCGGCCAAGGCCAGGCCCGACGGCATCACCCTGGGCTATTCGGGGAACGGCACAGTGGCCCATCTGGCGGGCGAGCAGGCTCAGAAGATCTCGGGCATGAGCCTGCGCCATGTGCCCTACAAGGGAGCAGGCCAGGCCATGACGGACCTGGTGGGCGGACAGATCGACCTGTACATGTCCGCCATTCCCACGCTGCTTGGCCAGGTGCGCAACGGCAAGCTGCGGCCCATTGTCGTGACCTCGCTGGCGCGCTCCAGCCAGTTGCCCGACACGCCCACGCTGGCCGAGCTCGGCTACAAGGACTTCGAGGCCAGCTCCTGGTACGGCGTGCTGGCGCCCGCGGGCACGCCCGAGGCCATCGTGCAGCAGCTCAACAAGGCCATCAACCGGGCCCTGAAGCAGGCCGATGTGGCCGAGAAGCTGCGCTCCGAGGGCGGCGACGTGCTGGGCGGCACGCCCAAGGCCTTCGCCCAGCTGCTGCGCACCGAGGTGCCGCGCTGGGGCCGCATCGTCAAGGACTCGGGCGCCAGCCTGGACTGAGGCCGATCAGGCCACCGTGCCATCGCGCCGATAAAGCGCCCACCGAGCACACCTGCCGCGCCATGCCTGGCGCATATGTCTGGCGCACATGCCTGGCATGTGCCCTTGCGGGCAGGACGCGGTGCGCCCTGCCACTCCTGCTCCTTCTTCACTTTCACCTCTGCAACCGGACCGAACCGCGGACCTAACCATCATGAGCCAACTTCCAGAAATCATCCGTGACTTCGAGCGCGTTAGCGCCGAGGTCGTCCAGAAGGCCTCGAGCTTTCAGGCCGCCATCCTGGCCGACGTGGCAGGCCGCCGCGGCACCATGAACGCACGTGTGGCGCCCGTGCACCACGACATGAAGCTCGCCGGCCCGGCCTTCACTGTCGAGGTGCGCCCCGGAGACAACCTGATGATCCACGCCGCCATCGCCCTGGCCAAGCCCGGCGATATCCTGGTCATCGACGGCAAGGGAGACCAGACTGCGGCCCTGATGGGTACGCTGATGCTCAGCGCCTGCAAGAAGAAAGGCCTTGGCGGCGTGATCGTGGATGGCGCGATCCGCGACAAGCTGGAGCTGCTGGAGCTGGGCTTTGCGGTGTTCAGCGCCGGCTTCAATCCTGCAGGTCCGACCAAGTTCGTGCCCGGTCGCATCAATCACCCCATCTCCTGCGGCGGTGCGATGGTGAACCCGGGCGACCTGGTGGTGGGCGACGCCGACGGCGTGGTCGTGATCGAGCGCGCCAAGGCGCCCGCCATGCTGGCGCTGGCCGACAGGAAAGTGGCCGACGAGGCCGCGCGCATCGAGGCCATCGCCCGCGGCGACACGGCCTCGAAGTGGCTGCCCGCCGCGCTGCGCGCGGCCGGCGTGCTCAAGGAAGGAGAGACGCTGTGAGCACCATCATCGTCACGGGCGCCGACCTGGCGCAGCAGGCACTGGATCTGCTGCAAGGCCACGACATAGTCTACGCGGGCAAGACGCCCACCGAGCAAGACCTGGTGGCCCTGTGCCGCCGGCATGATCCCGTCGCCATCATCGTGCGCTACGGCAAGGTGGGGGCCGCAGTCATGGATGCCGGACCTTCGCTCAAGGTGATTTCCAAGCACGGCAGCGGCACGGACACCATAGACAAGGCCGAGGCCGCGCAGCGCGGCATCGAGGTCGTGGCGGCGGCCGGCGCCAACGCGGCGGCCGTGGCCGAACAGGCCCTGGCCCTGCTGCTGGCCTGCGCCAAGTCGGTGGTGCAGCTGGACTCGCGCATGCACTCCGGCCATTGGGACAAGGCCACGCACAAAAGCCTGGAACTGGCCGGGCGCACCGTGGGCCTGGTCGGCCTGGGTGCCATAGGCCTGCGCTTTGCGAAGATGGCCGATGCACTGGGCATGCGCGTGATCGGCTTCGATCCCTTTGCGGGCCAGCTGCCCGGCTACGTGCAGGCCGTGGAGCTGGATACGCTGTGGCGCGAAAGCGATGCGATCTCGCTGCACTGCCCGCTGACCGACGACAACCGCAACCTGCTCAACGCCGCAACTCTGGCGTGCTGCAGGCGCGGCGTGATTGTGGTCAACACCGCGCGCGGCGGTCTCATCGACGAGGCCGCGCTGCTGGCCGCCGTCCAGCAAGGCCAGGTCAGCGCCGCAGGCCTGGACAGCTTTGCCGTTGAGCCCATGGCGGCTGGCCACCCGTTCCTGCACCAGCCGGGTTTCATCCTCAGTCCGCACATCGGCGGCGTGACCTCGGATGCCTATGTGAACATGGGAGTGGGAGCGGCGCGCAACGTGCTGGCGGTGCTGGAGCGCGCCAGCGTCTCCTGAGCCGGCGCCTGCCTTGCAAGGCCGATGAGACGGGTTGCGGGCTTTGCTGCGGGCGGGCGAGGCATCGATGCGGTGCGCTCTTTCCCGCCCTTGCGCGCGGTGGCGTCCAGTTCTGCGGTGCTGGTCGTGGGGCGGGCCGCCGGTGAAAACCTTCGCCGACTGCATGGCGCAGACGCGCAGGCAGCCCGGCCTCCTTGCGGTCGATATCTTTGGCGCGTGGAGGGGCGACGGCCGGCTCTCAGGCTGCGGCCTGCTTGGCGGCGCCGCGATAGCGCTCCAGCCAGTGGGCATAGGGCGCGGGCAGGGTCCAGTCGGGGCGGGCAACGCCCAGGCTTTGCGCCAGCTGGTAGGCGTAGTGCGGATTGGCCAGATGGGCGCGGCCGATCATCACCAGATCGACCTGGCCGTCGGCCACGATGCGCTCGGCAATCTGTGGATCATCCATGCCCCAACCTGAGGCCACGGGCAGGCCGGCGCTGCGGCTCACGCGCTGGGCGATGGGAGCGAGGAAGGCGGGCGTTCCCCAGGGAATCTTCACATCGGGAATCACGAAGTTGACGCTGACATTGAGCAGGTCCAGGCCGCGCTCGCGCATCTGGCGCGTCACGGCAATCGATTCCTCCAGGGTTTCTTCGTCGCGGCCGTCGTACTCGATGACGCCGAAACGCGCGGTCAGCGGCAGATGCTCGGGCCAGACCTCGCGCACCTTGGCCACGGTCTCCAGCAGAAAGCGGGCGCGGTTGCTGAAGCTGCCGCCATAGGCGTCGTCGCGCTGGTTGCTGTGGGGCGAGAAAAAGCTCTGGGCCAGATAGCCGTGGGCAAAGTGCAGCTCCAGCCATTCGAAGCCGGCCGCAAGCGCGCGGCGGGCCGCCGCTACAAAGTCGTCCTGCACGCGGGCGATGTCCGCAAGCGTCATGGCGCGAGGAACACGCGGCAGACCGCCGCCAAAGGCGATTGCCGATGGCGCAATCGGCTGCCAGCCGCGGGCATCGCCTTCGGCAATATGGTCGTCGCCTTCCCAGGGATTGTTGGCGCTGGCCTTGCGTCCGGCATGGCCGATCTGGATGCCGGGCACGGCGCCTGCGGCTTTGATGCCGGCGGCAATGCGCGACATGCCGTCGATCTGGCCGTCATTCCACAGGCCGGTGCAGTCGGGCGAGATGCGGCCTTCGGGCGACACGCCCGTGGCTTCGACGATCACCAGCCCCGCGCCGCCGCGCGCCATGGAGGCGTAGTGGACCTGGTGCCAGTCATTGGTGAGACCGTCCACGGCGCTGTACTGGCACATCGGCGGAATGGCGATGCGGTTGCGCAGGGTCAGGCTTTTGAGTGTGAAAGGGGTAAAGAGTGCAGACATGCGAAGTATCGGTGGTGCGAATGGAATGAGCCAGCAGTCCTGCGGCAATGCAGGATGCAAAAGGTTTGATAGCGCCTGGCGCTTTTCATGGTCTGTTTTCAGCATGAAATCAAACTGAAAATCAATGAATGAAGGTGCTGACAGCTATCAAAAAATCAAGGGCATCAGGGCACGGAAAGCGGCGGATACAGGCCCCGGGCAATGAGCTCGCTGGAGACGAAGTTTTTGGTGGTGCCCGGCATGTAGTCGGCGGGCCAGTGAATGCGGTGCATGCAGGGCTTCTGTCGAAGGGAATGGGGAAATGATGGGGGTTGTGGTGAAATAAATCTAATCGATATTTCTGATTTGTGAAATCATGCCGACTGATATCAAGAGTCTGGACCTGAATCTGCTCAAGGCCCTGGATGCGCTGCTGGACGAGCGCAGCGTGACGCGCGCTGCCGAGCGTCTGGCGCTGACCCAGCCGGCGGTCAGCGGCATGCTGACGCGGCTGCGCGAGAGCTTCGACGATCCCTTGTTCGTGCGCACGCAGCGCGGCATCGCCCCCACGCTGCGCGCGCTGGCACTGGCAGGGCCGCTCAAGGAGTTGCTGTGCAATGCCGAAGCGCTGTTGCGCCCCCAGGCCTTTGATCCGGCCACGGCGCATATGACGCTGCGCATTGCCGCCACGGATTACGCGCTGCAGGCGGTGGTGCTGCCGTTTCTGGCCGTGTTGCGCCAGCGCGCGCCCGGTCTGTGCGTGGCCGTGGTGCCGGCCCAGCATCTGCCGCTGCACGAGCGGCTGGAGCGCGGCGATATCGACCTGGCGCTGATCACGCCGGAGCGCACGGCCCCCGATCTGCATGCGCGCCGGCTGTTCGACGAACGCTATGTCTGCGTGATGCGCCAGGGCCATCCCGATGCGCGCCGGCGTGGCCTGTCACTGGAGCGCTTCTGCGCTCTGGATCATGCGCTGGTGTCCTATGACGGAGGCAGTTTTCATGGTGTGACGGACGAGGCGCTGGAGCGTCTGGGCCGCAAGCGGCGTGTGGCGCTGTCCGTGACCAGCTTTCTGGTGCTGCCCGAAATCCTGCGCAGCTGCGATCTGATTGCCGTCGTGCCCAGGCGGCTGGTCAAGCCCGACTCGGGGCTGGTGGTGCTGGAGCCGCCGCTGGAAATTCCGGGCTTTACCAAGACGGCCGCCTGGCATGCGCGCACCCATCGCTCTGCGGGGCACCAATGGGCACGGGAGCTGCTGTTCGAGCTGGCGCAGTCCGGCGGGCTGGACGTGGAATGAGCGCGGCCCGCAGAAACCGTGGCGGTCTCTGCGGGCCGAGGTGAGGGCAGATTCCTGCCGGGGCCTGGCATGGTGCCAAGCCATTCACATCATCAGTGGCCCGATGCGCCTGCGGCACCCAGACCGGTTTCCGAGCGCACTTGCTGCGCAGGGAACACGGCGCGCTCCTTGGCCGCCTGAGCGCTCTTGTCGAGCACGGAGAACAGCCACACGCCGAAGAAGCCGATTGCCATGGAGAACAGTGCGGGCGAGGCGTAGGGGAACCAGGCCGAGCCGGCGGGATGGCCCAGAGTCGCTTCCCACACCGATGGCGAGACGATGGTCAGACCCACGGAGGAGACCAGGCCCATGAAGCCGCCGATGACGGCGCCCTTGGTGGTGCAGTTCTTCCACAGCACCGACAGCAGCAGCGGCGGGAAGTTGGCGGAAGCAGCCACGGCAAAGGCCAGCGAGACCATGAAGGCGATGTTCTGCTTCTCGAACACAATGCCCAGCAGCACGGCCACAAAGCCCAGGCACAGCGTGGTGATGCGCGAGACCTTGAGTTCGGAGGCGCTGTCGGCCTTGCCCTTCTTGATGACGGTGGCGTAGAGGTCGTGCGAGACGGCCGAGGCGCCGGACAGGGTCAGACCTGCGACCACGGCGAGAATCGTGGCAAAGGCCACGGCCGAGATGAAGCCGTAGAACACATCGCCGCCCACGGTCTTGGCCACCAGCACGGCCGCCATATTGGCCGTGCCTGCGCCGCCGTGGATCACACCCTTGGCCGTGTCCGCCATTTCGGGGTTGGTGAGCACCAGGGTGATGGCGCCGAAGCCGATGATGAAGATCAGCACATAGAAGTAGCCGATCCAGGTCGTGGCCCAGAACACGCTCTTGCGTGCTTCCTTGGCGTCAGGCACGGTGAAGAAGCGCATCAGGATGTGGGGCAGGCCCAGGGTGCCGAACATCAGCGCCATGCCGAAGCTGATGGCGGAGATCGGGTCCTTGATGAAGCCGCCCGGTCCCATGATGGCCAGGCCGAGCTTTTCCGCCACGGATGGCTCTGCGCCGCCATCTGCGGCGATCTGGGTGCGCACCTTCACACCTTCGGCAAACAGTGCCTCGGGGCTGAAGCCGTACTTGGCCAGCACCATGAAGCCCATGAAGGTCACGCCGGCCAGCAGCAGGCAGGCCTTGATGATCTGCACCCAGGTGGTGGCCGTCATGCCGCCGAACAGCACATAGATCATCATCAGCGCGCCCACCAGTACCACCGCGATCCAGTAGTCCAGACCGAACAGCAGCTTGATGAGCTGGCCGGCGCCGACCATCTGGGCAATCAGATAGAAGGCCACCACGACCAGCGTGCCGCAGGAGGCAAAAATGCGGAACGGCGTCTGCGCAAAGCGGTAGCCGGCCACATCGGCAAAGGTGAAGCGGCCCAGATTGCGCAGGCGCTCGGCCAGCAGGAAGGTGAGCAGAGGCCAGCCGACCAGAAAGCCGATGGAGTAGATCAGGCCGTCATAGCCGCTGGCCATGACGGAGGCCGAGATGCCGAGGAAGGAGGCGGCGGACATATAGTCGCCCGCAATCGCCAGACCGTTCTGAAAGCCGGTGATGCCGCCGCCTGCGGTATAGAAATCGGAAGCCGACTTGGTGCGGCCCGCCGCCCATTTGGTGATCCACAGGGTTGCCACCACAAAGGCGGTGAACATGATGATGGCCGTCCAGTTGGTGGCCTGCTTGGCGGCGTTGCCGACGTCGCCGCCGGCGGCCAGCACGGGAGCTGTCGCGACCAGCGCCGCAGCGCCCGCCAGCCATTGGGAAGAGATGCGCTGCTTCATTGCTTGATGCCTTTGAGAATGTCGCGGGTGAGCTGATCAAACTCGTTGTTGGCGCGGCGCACATAGAGGCCGGTAATGATCACGGAAAAAATGATGACGCCCATGCCGATGGGAATTCCCAGCGTGGTCACTCCAGCGCCTATGGGCCGGGCCAGGAATTCCTTGTCGAATGCGATCAGCGCAACATAGCCGTAGTACACGATCAGCATCAGGACGGTCAGCGCCAGGCCGAGGCGATTGCGCTTGCGGCGCAGCTGCTGGTAGGCGGGGTTGCTTTGGATTGTCTCTATCACCGGGTCTCGCACAGCGTTGTCTCCTTTGAAGTTTTCCAGCCTGCCATCAGGTGCTCGGTGGCTTGCTTGCGATGCATTCTGAGAAGCCCGTCTGACCGTCTCCTTACTTACGATATCGGTGTTTGCCCCTGGTTTTTCACATCAAAAAAAAACCAATCCGGGTAAGTGCGGAGAGGGTCGGGTAATGCCCAGTCTTGAATTTTTGAGAAGCATTTTTTTGTAAGTTAGCGGTCAGTTGTCGCTTTGATATTGGGCAAACAGGTGAGTTGGCAGCGCCTGAAATTCCAAAACCTAGGAGACAAACATGGCCATCAATGCGACAGCACATATGGGAGGTAAATCGGCCCCAAGGCCGATGAGCCCGGAAGAGCGCAAAGTCATCTTTGCGTCTTCCCTCGGAACCGTTTTCGAGTGGTACGACTTCTATCTGTACGGATCTCTGGCAGCCATCATCGCCAAGCAGTTCTTCAGCGGTCTGGATGCGGGATCGGCCTTCATCTTCGCGTTGCTGGCCTTTGCGGCAGGCTTCATCGTGCGCCCCTTCGGTGCGCTGGTGTTCGGTCGTCTGGGCGACATGATCGGGCGCAAGTACACCTTCCTGGTGACGATTCTGATCATGGGCCTGTCCACCTTCATCGTCGGCATCTTGCCCAACTACGCCAGCATTGGCGTGGCCGCACCCGTCATCCTGATCGCGCTGCGCATGCTGCAAGGTCTGGCCCTGGGCGGTGAGTACGGCGGCGCTGCCACCTATGTGGCAGAGCATGCGCCGCATGGCAAGCGCGGTGCTTACACCTCGTGGATCCAGACCACGGCAACGCTGGGCCTGTTCCTGTCGCTGCTGGTGATTCTGGGTGTGCGTACCTCGATGGGCGAAGAGAAGTTTGCCGACTGGGGCTGGCGCATTCCCTTCCTGGTTTCCATTTTGCTGCTGGCCATCTCGGTCTGGATTCGCATGACGCTGTCCGAGTCTCCAGCCTTCCAGAAGATGAAGGCCGAGGGCAAGGTGTCCAAGGCGCCTCTGACTGAGTCGTTCGGTCAGTGGAAGAACCTCAAGATCGTGATTCTGGCGCTGGTCGGCCTGACCGCCGGCCAGGCGGTGGTCTGGTATACCGGCCAGTTCTATGCGCTGTTCTTTCTGACGCAGCAGCTCAAGGTCGATGCCGTGACGGCCAATCTGATGATTGCCGCCGCACTGCTGATCGGCACGCCTTTCTTTGTGATCTTCGGCACGCTGTCCGACAAGATCGGCCGCAAGCCCATCATCATGCTGGGGTGCATTCTGGCCGTGTTGACCTATTTCCCCGTCTTCAAGGCGCTGACCGAAGCTGCCAACCCCGATCTGGCTGCGGCTCAAGCCAAGAACAAGGTGGTCATCGTGGCCGATCCTGCGGAGTGCTCCTTCCAGTTCAACCCCACAGGTACGAGCAAGTTCACCAGCTCCTGCGACGTGGCCAAGCAGGTGCTGGCCGCGGGTTCCGTGAGCTATGAAAACGAAGATGCGCCAGCAGGCACGCAGGCCGTGATCCGTATCGGCGCGACCGAGATTCCTTCGTTCTCGCTCAAGGGCCTGAGCCCTGAAGACGCCAAGGCCAAGGACGGTGCGTTCAAGAAGACTGTGGCGGCAGAACTGGCCAAGGATGGCTATCCCACCAAGGCCGACCCCGCCAAGATGAACAAGGTCATGATGATCGTGATCCTGACCTATCTGGTGCTGCTGGTGACCATGGTCTACGGCCCCATCGCGGCCATGCTGGTGGAGCTGTTCCCGACACGCATCCGCTACACCTCGATGAGCTTGCCTTATCACATCGGCAACGGCTGGTTTGGCGGTCTGCTGCCCACCATGTCCTTCGCCATCGTGGCGCAGACCGGCAATATGTACAACGGTCTCTGGTACCCCATCATCATCGCTGGTGTGACGGCCGTGATCGGCACGCTGTTCGTGCCCGAAACCAAGGATCGCGACATCTACGCCGAAGACTGATGCCAGGCGCTGATGCTGCAATTTATGCAGCATCGCATCAAAGATCTGCAAGGCTTGTGCTTTGCAGGTCTTTTTTGTTTGCTTCAGCACTAGTGGGTTACAGCAGTGTGGCAACAAAGCATCATTGCGTTACTTTTTTGCGATGGAAATCATGCTTTTGAGAGGGGCCAACCTAGAATCACACCTAGCCGCGAGAGGGCCGACAACCTACAAGCCAATGCGGTGCAAAAAACACTATCCCAGGACATAGGAGCACTGAATGACCAAGATGACTCGCATCGCACTGGCCGCACTGGCTGTGATGGGCGCAACCACCGCAATGGCACAGAGCAGCGTGACGCTGTACGGCCGTATCAACACCACAGTCGAACGCCAGAAGGTGGGCGATGAGTCGGTGTCCGGCCTGTACAACAATGCTTCCCGCTGGGGCATTCGCGGTACCGAAGATCTGGGTGGCGGCCTGAAGGCTGGCTTCACCCTGGAGTCCGGCTTCAACTCCGACACCGGTACCGGTTCCGCCTGGACCCACTCCACCACAGGCATGTCCTTTGCGCGTCAGAGCGAAGTGAACCTGTCCGGCGGCTTCGGCATGATCCGTCTGGGCAACTTCGTTCCCGAGTCCTACTACGCAACTGCTGACTACATCAGCATGCACAACCACGACACCGGTTCTTCTTCCGATGCGCTGTACTACGATCCCGTCTGGTTCGGCGGTCTGAGCACCAAGAACAAGATCGGCTATCGCACCCCCAGCATGGGCGGCCTGACGGTGGATGCCTCCGTGTCTATGCACGAGAAGGACCCCACGGTCGGTCCTCGCAAGAACGGCTACGATCTGGCTGCCAACTACGCCACCGGTCCTCTGCACCTGGGTGCCGGTTTCAGCAAGGTGGGCGACAACTGGCAAGCCGCACTGCGCGGTCTGTACACATTTGGTCAGTTCACGGTTGGCGCCTACTACCAGCGCAACGACCAAGACCTGATCGGCACACGCAACAACTTCCGCCTGTCCGGTATGTACACCATGGGTGCTTCCGAGTTCCACGTGAACGTTGGTCACGCCAACAAGTGGAGCAAGGTTGCCGACTCCGCAGCTACCCAGTGGACTCTGGGCTACAACTACAACCTGAGCAAGCGCTCCAAGGTTTACGGTTACTACACCCGTGTGAACAACGACAGCGGTGCTGCATATAACGCACCAGCTGGCAAGGACTTCAGCTCCATCGCCGTGGGTATCCGCCACAACTTCTAATTTGTGCACCGCGCAAGCGGTGTCTCCAGCAGCTGCAGCTGATAATGCAGACCATTACTCCAAGTTCATACCCCATGTCGCAAGGCATGGGGTTTTTTCTTATGTGCAGCCTGTCTGGCAGTAAGCCACGCGCAAACTCGCTCAGGCTCAATGGTCGTGCTGACTGGCGTGGCACGAGTAGCTGCACCAGCTGCTTATTCATAACACTCTGGAGACTGATATGTGGAAGCTGGCGATTGGTTTTGTGGTGTTTGCTGCCGTGGCGCTGTTTGTCATCATGAAGGCGGGCGACAAGGTGGATATGAGTGGAGAAAAGCATGGTGCGGATGCGATTCATGCACCGGCAGAATCCAAATGAAGGCAGCAGCACTCGATCAAAGCCCCGCCAGCCGGGGCTTTTTTGCGCCGGCCCTGGCTGCACGCTGAAACGGTAATGCACATGCGCACCCAAGGCTCATGTCAGGACTGCCTAGAATGTTTGGCCTCCATAGAAAAGACCGCAGAACATGACGCAGGGCCTGATCCGTATCCGTGGTGCTCGCCAGCACAATCTTCGCAATCTGGACATCGATATCCGTACCGGTGAGCTGACCGTTGTCACCGGCCCCAGCGGCTCGGGCAAGTCCAGTCTGGTGTTCGACACGCTGTACGCCGAAGGTCAGCGCCGCTATGTCGAGACCTTCTCCGCCTATGCGCGCCAGTTCCTCGATCGCATGGACAAGCCGGCCGTGGACAAGGTCGAGGGTGTGCCGCCAGCGATTGCCATCGACCAGACCAATCCGGTGCGCAACTCGCGTTCCACCGTGGGCACGATGACGGAGATCAACGATCACCTCAAGCTGCTGTTTGCGCGCGCGGCCCAGTTGTTCGACAGCAGGACGGCCCTGCCGGTGCGCCACGATACGGCGGACAGCATTTATGCCGAATTGGCCCAGCGCTGCGAGGCCGCGGGCGACCCGCGCATTGCCATCACCTTCCCGGTGGAGCTGCCGGCCAATACCTCGGCCGAAGAGGTGGAGCAATGGCTGTCTGCCAGCGGTTTCACCAAGGTGCAGGCCGAGCGCGAAGTGGAGCGCGCTCACCCGGCAGCTGATGAGGTCGCCAAGGGCAAGAAAAAGGCCAAGCCAGCCCCCGAGAAGATCAAGGTGCTGGATGTGATTGCCGACCGCTTTCGCCTCGGCAAGGCCGAGCGGTCCCGCGCCATGGAGGCGATCGAGGTGGGCCTCAAGCGCGGCAGCGGCAGGCTCACGGTCTATGTGTTGCCTGAAAGCGGTGTCGAGGCGGCCGAGCCCGAGCTGTGGAAGTTCTCGCTGGGTCTGCATTGCCCCGAGAGCAATCTGACCTATCAGGAGCCGATTCCCTCGCTGTTCTCGTTCAACTCCGCGGTGGGTGCCTGCGATGCCTGCCGTGGTTTCGGCCGCGTCATCGGGGTCGACTGGGGACTGGTGATTCCCAATGAAAAGCTCACCTTGCGCACCGGTGTCATCAAGCCGATCCAGACGCCGGCCTGGAAGGAGATTCAGGACGACCTGATGCGCCATTCCGAGGCCGAGGGCATTCCACGCGATACGGCCTGGTCCAAGCTGACCCGGGAGCAGAAGGACTGGGTGATCGAGGGCTCGCCCAACTGGAACGGCAAGTGGAGCCAGACCTGGTATGGCATTCGCCGCTTCTTCGAGTATCTCGAAAGCAAGGCCTACAAGATGCATATCCGGGTGCTGCTGTCCAAGTACCGCAGCTATACCGAATGCCCGACATGCGGAGGTGCGCGTCTCAAGACCGAAAGCCTGCTCTGGCGCATAGGAGGCAAGCAGGCTGCGGATGCCGTGCTGCCGCCCGGCGATGAGAGCGGCAGATACCAGCGCTTCATGCCGCAGGCGGTGGGCTGGAGCCGAGAGCAGCTCGACAGCCTGCCTGGCCTGTGTCTGCACGATCTGATGCGCTTGCCGATCACGCGCCTGCGTGACTTCTTTGCGCGGCTGGCGCCAGACAGCGATGCCGTTAAAAATGATGGTGAAGCCCAGGCATTGAGGATGCTGCATGCAGAAGTCATGACGCGGCTGCAGTATCTGTGCGATGTGGGCATAGGCTATCTCACGCTGGACCGCCAGAGCCGCACGCTGAGCGGTGGCGAGGTGCAGCGCATCAATCTGACCACCGCTTTGGGCACTTCGCTGGTCAATACCTTGTTTGTGCTCGACGAGCCATCGATAGGTCTGCACCCGCGCGATATGGAACGCATCACTGAGGCCATGCAGCGCCTGCGCGATGCGGGCAATACGCTGGTTGTGGTGGAGCATGACCCGGCCGTGATGTTTGCCGCCGACCGCATGATAGACATGGGGCCGGGCCCTGGCGCACGCGGCGGCCAGATCGTGTTCGACGGCACACCCGAGGATCTGCGCAAGGCCGATACCCTCACTGGCGCCTATCTGGGTGGGCGCAAGCAGGTGGGCTTCGGTCTCAAGCGCATGGTGACCGAGAGCACGCCGCGCCTGATTCTCGAAGGCGCACGCGAACACAATCTGCGCGATATCAGCGTGGACTTTCCGCTGCAGCGCCTGGTCACGATCACCGGCGTGTCGGGCTCGGGCAAATCCACGCTGATCCAGGATGTGCTGGTGCCGGCGCTGATGCGCCATTTCGGTAAGCCCACCGATGCGGCGGGCGCGTTCGAGCGCCTGCTGGGCGCGGACCATCTGGCCGATGTGATGTTCGTGGACCAGTCGCCCATCGGCAAGACGGCGCGCTCCAACCCGGTCAGCTATGTGGGCGCCTGGGATGCGATCCGCGAGCTGTTCGCCGTGGCGCCGCTGTCGCGCCAGCGCGGCTACACGGCTGCCAAGTTCAGCTTCAACAGCGGCGACGGCCGCTGCCCGACCTGCGGCGGCTCGGGCTTTGAGCATGTGGAGATGCAGTTCCTCTCGGATGTCTATCTTCGCTGCCCCGACTGCAACGGCACGCGCTATCGCCCCGAGATCCTCGAAGTGAAAATCGAGCGCAACGGCCAGCCGCTGAATGTGGCCGATGTGCTGGAGCTCACTGTGGCCGAAGCCGCGCTGCTGTTTGCGCAGGACCGCGATGTGATCCGCGCTCTGCAACCCATCGTCGATGTGGGTCTGGAATATGTGAAGCTCGGCCAGCCGGTGCCCACGCTGTCGGGAGGCGAGGCACAGCGTCTCAAGCTCGCCGGCTTTCTGGCCGAGGCGGCCAAGGCACAGTCCAAATCCAGGCAGTCGCTGGCCAAGAAAGGCACGCTGTTCCTGTTCGACGAGCCCACGACCGGCCTGCATTTCGAGGACATCGCCAAGCTCATGCGCGCATTGCGCAAGCTGCTGGAAGCGGGCCACTCGCTGATCGTCATCGAGCACAATCTGGATGTGATTCGCGCCAGTGACTGGCTCATCGATCTGGGCCCCGAAGGCGGCGATGGCGGCGGTCTGATAGTGGCCCAGGGCACGCCTGAAGATGTGCGCCATGTGCAAGAGTCGCACACGGCCCAGGCCTTGCGTGAATACGACCTGGCCATGGGCGTGGGCGGCGAGGCGGTGCGCGAAGTTGCGCCCATGCTCTATAAACCAGAGCGCAAAGCCAAGGCTGCACAAGCACTGCATGCCAAGAATGCGATTGAAATCGTCAACGCCAAGGAGCACAACCTCAAGTCGCTGACGGTCGATGTGCCGCGCGGCAAGTTCAATGTGGTGACCGGGGTGTCGGGCTCGGGCAAATCCACGCTGGCTTTCGACATTCTGTTCAACGAAGGCCAGCGCCGCTATCTCGAATCGCTCAATGCCTATGCGCGCTCCATCGTGCAGCCTGCGGGTCGTCCCGAGGTCGATGCGGTCTATGGCATACCGCCCACGGTGGCCATCGAGCAGCGCCTGTCGCGCGGCGGTCGCAAGTCCACGGTGGGCACGACCACCGAGGTCTGGCACTTTCTGCGTCTGCTCTATGTGAAGCTGGGCGTGCAGCACTGCATACACGACGATGCCATCGTCCAGCCGCAGACCGAGGAAAGCATTGCCGCGCAGCTGATGACGAACTTCCGCGGTCAGACCATCGGTCTCTTGAGTCCGCTGGTCGTCAACCGCAAGGGCGTCTATACCGAGCTGGCCGACTGGGCCAGACCCAAGGGCTACACGCATCTGCGCGTGGATGGCGAGTTTCTGCCGACCACGGGCTTTCCGCGCATTGACCGTTTCAAGGAGCACACCATCGAGCTGCCCGTGGCCAGCGTGACGGTGACCGCGGCCAACGAGAAGGAGTTGCGCGACCACCTGCGCCAGGCACTGGAGATCGGCAAGGGCGTGCTGCATGTGCTATCGGGCATCGAGAATCTGGCCGACGCCATGCAGGGCGGCCGGAGCACGGCCGGCATCGGTGCGCTGCAGGTGTTCTCCACCCAGCGCGCCTGCCCGGTCTGCGCCACCAGCTATGCCGAGCTGGACCCGCGCCTGTTCTCCTACAACAGCAAGCATGGCTGGTGTCCCGATTGCGTGGGCACGGGCGTGAAGCTGACCAAGGACCAGCGCAAGGTCTATGACGACACCTTGCTGGCCGACGACAACCGGGGCCGTGAGGTGAAGTTCGAAGGCCAGGAAGTGGAAGACCTGGCTGAAGTCGTTTGTCCCAAATGCCATGGCACACGTCTGAACCCTGTGGCGCGAGCCGTGAAGTTTCACGACGAGGCGATTACCGATATTGCCCAGTTGTCAGTCAGCGATGTGCGCCACTGGATACAGAGCCTGGAGCTCACGGGCCGCGAAGCCGATATTGCGCGCGATCTGATTCCCGAGATCCAGAGCCGTCTCGAATTCCTGGAAGAAGTCGGTCTCAACTATCTGACGCTGGACCGTGGCGCGCCCACGCTGAGCGGGGGCGAGGCCCAGCGCATCCGTCTGGCTGCGCAGCTGGGCAGCAATCTGCAAGGCGTCTGCTATGTGCTGGACGAACCCACCATCGGCCTGCATGCGCGCGACAACCAGATCCTGCTCAATGCCTTGCACAAGCTCGGCGACAAGGGCAACACACTGGTGGTGGTGGAGCACGACGAAGACACGATTCGCCGCGCCGACCATGTGATCGACATCGGCCCCAGCGCTGGCATTCGTGGCGGCCGTCTGGTGGCTGAGGGTACGGTGGATGACATCATGGCGGCCAAGGACTCGGTCACGGGGCGCTATCTGCTGCACGCCATGCGCCATCCCTTCAAGCCGCGTCTATGGGTGGGGGAGGGCGAGCCTCCGGAGCAACCGGCTGCTATCAATGCAGAAGCTGCTGACGCCAGTGATATGGCGGCTCTAGATAAGAAACCATCCAAGACCAAGAAAAAGAAAGCGGTAGCTGCTACTGAAAATGTGGTGCAGCAAGACAGCGACGCCTTGCACTGGCTCACGGTGCTGGGCGCGAATCTGCACAATCTGCAGAGCGTGGACGCCCGCGTTCCGCTCAAGCGCCTGGTGGCCGTGACCGGAGTGTCCGGCTCGGGCAAGTCCACGCTGGCGCGCGATGTGCTGCTGAGCAATGTGGCGGCCTGGGTGCAGCAGCGCTCGACCAAGGCCGGCCGCGATGCCATGGATGCAGGCAAGTCGCCGGCGCTCGTGGGCTGCAAGGGACTCAAGGGTTTCGAGACCATCGATCGCGTGCTCGAAGTCGATCAGACCCCGATCGGCAAGACGCCGCGCTCCTGCCCGGCGACCTATATCGGCTTCTGGGACACGATTCGCAAGCTGTTTGCCGAGACCCTGGAGGCCAAGGCCCGCGGCTATGCGGCTGGCCGCTTCTCGTTCAACACCGGCGAAGGCCGTTGCCCGGCCTGCGAAGGCCAGGGCGTGCGCACCATCGAGATGAGCTTTCTGCCCGATGTGAAAGTGCCTTGCGAAGTCTGCCACGGTGCACGCTTCAACCCTGAGACGCTGGCCGTGAGCTGGCGCGGCAAGAGCATTGGCGATGTGCTGCAGATGGAGGTCGACGAGGCCGTGGAGTTCTTCGCCTCCATGCCTTCGATTGCCCATCCGCTGCAGCTGCTGAAAGACGTGGGCCTGGGCTATCTGACCCTGGGCCAGCCATCGCCCACGCTGTCGGGTGGCGAGGCCCAGCGCATCAAGCTGGTGACCGAGCTGACCAAGGTGCGCGACGATATCGGCCGGCGCGGACAGAAGGCTCCGCACACGCTGTATGTGCTGGACGAGCCCACCGTGGGCCTGCACATGGCCGATGTGGACAAGCTCATCCATGTGCTGCACCGCCTCGTCGATGGCGGCCACAGCGTGGTGGTCATCGAGCATGACCTCGACGTGATTGCCGAGGCGGACTGGATCATCGATCTGGGCCCCGAAGGCGGTAAGGACGGCGGACGCATCGTGGCTACGGGAACCCCCGAGGAGCTGGTGAAGATCGGCACCCACACTGGCAAGGCACTGGCGCCGGTGCTGGCGCGGTAGGAGGCGGCGCGCACCATGTCCTTCTCGCGCAGCAACTTTCCTGCACCGGCGGAGCTGGCAGCCTCGCGTGTCGCGTGGATGGCGCAGATCGCGCGTCCAGCGCTGCCGCCTGCGGTGCAGGCCTGGATGACTTGGGCGCGTGGCTGGAAGGATGCGCTGCCGTGGTTGCAGCTTCCTGCATGGCGTGAAGGCGCGGGCAACTGGCTCGCGATGCAGCGTGCCACCGATGCGGCAGGGCTGTGGTCTCAGACTGGTGAGTACCGCTTCGGTCTGGACCTCAAGGCCAGCACGCCCGGTGATCTGCGCTGGATCGATGGTGCGGTGGCGGATGGCTGGAGCCCGCACTGGCTGGTGCTGAGCCATGGCCTGGATGGCGACCCGCTGATCGGTGACATGAGCCGGCCCGAAGTGCCTGTGCTGTGGAAGTGGCATGACGAGCCGCACCGCGCGGCCAGGCCATTGTTCGCCTCGCTCGAGGAGTTGATGGCGCATGTGCAGGCCAAGGTAGCCAAAGCGCCACTTGTGCCGCGTGAAACGCGCTCTTCCACCATCTTCTACACCGTGCGCCTGCTGGAGCTGGGGCCCGACCCGGCCAGGGTCATGCTGGCGCTCAGGAAAATCTTCACGACGCTGTCTGCGCAGGAGCTGCTGAAACTCAAGACCCGGCTGCCGCTGACGCTGCTCGACGATAGCGTCAGCGTCTTGCAAAAGGACCGCCTGGTGCAGCATTTCGGGGGTCTGGGCGCGCGCGTGGAAGTGAGTGAACGTCGCTTGTAGCGCGCACGCAAGGGCGGCCGATACGGTGCATGCAGCGCGTCCTTCCAAAACACACCTCACCATCATCACACCTCACCCGCGCCATTTCTGCCAAGGCAGGCTCATGGTGTTCATGGGCGGCGGCACCGATTTTTGATCGAAAAAAAGGCCCGCGTGATGCACGCAGGCCTTGTGGTCCAGCACAGTCCGCTTTACTGGAAGCCCAGCGTGTGCGGCAGCCAGGTCGACAGCTCGGGGATGAATGTCAGCAGGCACAGCACGACGAAGTGGGCCAGCAGGAACAGCGGCATCTCGCGCGTCAGATCGGTGATGGACACGCGCGTGGACACGGCGGTCACGAACAGCAGGCCGCCGACCGGCGGCGTGATCATGCCCAGCGTGAGGTTGACGATCACCACCATGGCGAAGTGCGTGGGATCGATGCCCAGGCTGAAGGCGATGGGCGCGAGAATGGGCACCAGAATCATCACGCCGGGCAGCGGCTCCATGAAGATGCCGAAGACCAGCAGCAGAATGTTCACGGCAATCAGGAACATGACGGGCGAGAGTTCCCAGCTCACGATCAGCTCGGACAGATACTGCGGAATGCCTTCCACCGTGAGCACCCAGGCAAATGCTGCCGAGGTCGCCATCACCAGCAGCACCGAGGCCGTGAGCATGGCCGAGCGCGCCAGGATGCCGGGCAGGGCCGACCACTTGAGCGTGCGGTAAACCCATTTGCCGCAGACCAGCGCATAGAACACGGCCACGACGGAGGCTTCCGTGGGCGTGAAGATGCCGAAGCGGATACCGACCACGATGAGCACGATGAGCATCAGCGCCGGGATGGCCTTGAAGCTGGTGCTCCACATCTCGCGCGCCGAGGGGCGCGGCTCGGTGCTGCGGTAGTCGCGCTTCTTGCAGACCCACCAGTTGACGGCCGCCATGGCCAGCGCGATCAGAATGCCGGGAATGAAGCCGGCCATGAACAGGCCGCCCACGGACACGTTCTCATCCTGCAGCGCATAGATGATCATGCTCACCGATGGCGGAATGATGGGGCCGACGATGGCGGTGCTGGCCGTCAGCGCGGCCGCATAGGGGCGGCTGTAGCCGGCCTTGTCCATCATCTTGACCATCATGGAGCCGGGTCCGGCCGCATCGGCCAGGGCCGAGCCGGAGATGCCCGAGAACATGGTCAGCGAAAGCACATTGGCATAGCCCAGGCCGCCGCGCAGGTGACCGACGAACTGGGCGGCAAAGCGCAGCAGCACGGCCGTGAGCGCACCGCCCGACATCAGTTCTGCGGCCAGGATGAAGAAGGGCACGGCCATCAGCGGAAAGCTGTCGATGCCCGTGAACATTTCCTTGAAGACGATCAGCTGTGGATAACGTCCGCCGACAAAGACTGCAAGGGCGGCCGAGATGGCCAGCGCAAACGCCACCGGAAAGCCCAGCGTGAGCAGGACGATGATGGCAACAAATAAAGTGATACCCATGATGTTTCAATCGATCAGTGATTCGTGGCGCAACGCATAAAACTGGCCTGACCCAAGCCAGAGGCAGCGAGCAAGGGCCTGTGCCGGCCGCGCCGCCCCGCGGCGAGGCTGTCGTCCCCCTTCCAGGGGGAAGGCGCGCAGCGACTCAGATTTGTGGCGCAACGCATAAAACTGGCCTGACCCAAGTCAGGGACAGCGAGCAAGGGCCTGTGCCGGCCGCGCCGCCCCACAGCGAGGCTGTCGTCCCCCTTCCAGGGGGAAGGCGCGCAGCGACTCAGGGGGTGTTTCATATAGACGCTGCAGCGTCCGCATCCATTTCATCGGACTCTGCGAAGCTGCCAGCGGTGATGTAGCCGCGTGCGATGAACAGCAGATGGATCAGCATCAGCACAAAGCCCACGGGCATGGCCGCATAGATATAGGAGATCGGGATGTCCGTGGCCGCCGTGGTCTGAAAGCGCGTGGCGTACACATACTGCGAGGAGGTAACGGTCATCACGGCAAAGAAGATCGCCAGAATGAGCACGACAAAGCCGCGCATGGCCTGTGCCTTGCGGGCGCTCACGCTGCGGTGCAGATTGTCGATGGCCACATGGCCGCCAAAGCGCAGCACCAGGCCTGCGCCCAGGAAAGTGACCCAGATCATCATGTGGCGGGCCACTTCTTCGGCCCAGACGATGGAGTCGCCCGTGGTGTAGCGCAGCACCACGTTGGCAAAAACGATGCAGGCCATGGCCAGCAGCAGCAAGATCAGCAGCCAGCGATTGCCGGCCACGAGAATGCGTTCGATACGATCAAGCATAGGAGTGGAGGTGAGCAGGCGCAGCGGCATGGAACGCCGCAGGAGCTGGCTGCATCACAAAGTTGAGAGCTGCTTCATCATCGGCAGGAATTGGCGCAAGTCCATTCGTGCTGACCGCAGCCGGGCAAGGACCGGCCTTGCCCAGAAGGGAGAAAAATGCACGGGCCCGTCTCCGCGGAGGCAGGCCCATGTTGGCAGTGCTTACTTGACGGCAGTAATGGAGTCCAGCGTCTTCTGGCCGAACTTCTTGGCGTATTCCTTGTACGCGGGCTCCAGCGCGGTGCGGAAGGCGGTCTGATCGACCTTCTCCACGACCTTCATGCCGTTGGCCTTGGCTTCTTCCACGCCTTTCTTCTCCACGTTGTCCACAAAGGCGCGCGAAGCCAGTGCGCCCTTCTTGGCGGCTTCCGTGAAGGCGGTCTTCTGGGCCGCGTTCAGCGAACCCCAGAACGAGGGCGACACGATCAGGGCCATGGGGGCGTAGACGTGGGAGGTCAGGGTCAGGTGCTTTTGCACCTGCCACAGTTTGGCGGACACCAGCACGGAGATGGGGTTCTCCTGGCCGTCGATTGTGCCTTGCTGCAGCGCACCGATGACTTCGGGCCAGGACATGGGAGTGGGCGAGGCACCCAGGGTACGGAAGGCCGTGATGTGCACGGGGTTCTCGGTCACGCGGATCTTCAGGCCCTTGAGGTCGGGCACGCCATTGACGGCATGCTTGTTGTTGCTCAGATGGCGAAAGCCCTGCTCGCCCCAGGCCAGCGCGATCAGACCGCGCTTCTGGAACTTGGCCAGCAGTTCCTGACCGAAGGCTCCGTCCATCACGGCACGTGCGTGCTGGGTGTCGCGGAACAGGAAGGGGATGTCCACCACGCCCACATCGGGCACGAAGTTGCTCAGCGCTCCCGTGGAGACGATGGCGGCTTCCACGGTGCCCAGCTGCAGGCCTTCGATCAGCTCACGCTCGCCGCCCAGGGCGGAGGCGGGGAACTGCTTGAACTTGTAGGCACCGTTGGTGCCTTTTTCCACGCCCTCGGCCCAGGCGTTGGCGGCAGCGCCGTAGTGGGAGTTGACGGCCAGCGCATAGCCGATCTTGACTTCCTTGCCCTGGGCAAATGCAGTGCCTGCGCTCAGGGCGGCTGTTGCTGCCACGGCCGTGGCGACGAAGGTGCGGCGAATCATGCGCATGGTGTTGGTCTCTCAGAAATGTTTTGAAATGAATCAAAAATTGTAGTGAGTGCCAACCGTGGGTTTTTACGCATCCGGGGGTCGTCTTGTACGGGTGGATGCATCGTGTTTGGCGATGGATTGGCGTCGAAAAAGGCCTCCGTGCCGGCAAGCACGGAGGCCTTTGAAAATGAGAGCTGCTTGCGCTTGTTGTCAAACGATTTCAGATTGTTTTGATATTGAAATCGTTAAACAAAGAGCGGTTGCAGCTACTATTTTTGCTGAGCCAGCAGCAGCTCTGCGAGCTGAACAAAGCCGTCGCCGCGCTCGGCCGTGGTCACATGGCGCGGCAGATGCCTGAGCTGGGGCACGAAGCGCGCGATATTGGCCACGCCTACGCTGTGGGGCATGTGCTCGAACATCTGCTGGTCGTTGGTCGAGTCGCCGATATACACCCAGCGCGCCAGCGTGGCGTCCAGATCGATGTCGAACAGCTCGCGTGTGATCCAGCGCGCGCCTTCGAGCTTGTTGTGCTCGCCGAACCAGCCGTTGATGTGGATGGAGCTGACGGTGGCATTCATGCCGGCCGCCTTCATGATGGCCACGCATTCATCGATTTGTGCCTGGGGCATGTTCGTGAATTCGCTGTGGTCCACGGCGATATCGCATTCGCGGCCGGCCGAGTCCGTGGCGCGTCTGGCGCCGGGCACGGTGGCCTCGATCTGCTCGAGCACCTGCTGCATGCGGGCAAAGTTGCGGGCGCGCTCGTCGGCAGATTGCTGGTAGAGCTTGTCCAGGCTGCCCTGGGCATTGCGGCGCAGGGCCACGGCACCGTTTTCGGCCACGATGGCGTCCACGGGCCAGGCCGATGCAAAGGGCACGCTCCAGCCCACGGGGCGGCCGGTGATGGGCACGACCTTCAGACCCGCATCCTTGAGGCGCGCAATCGCGGCCACCACATGCTCGGGCACCACGCCGTCGGTGGTCAGCGTGTCGTCGATATCGGTCAGCACGCCCAGCAGCTTGGCAGGTGTCCGCAGTTCAGACAAAGGGCGCAGAAATTCTTGGCTCACAGAAAACTCTCAATGCATTGCAAAGGACGCTTGAACCTGGCGCGGCCCATCGGCGTGACGCCGAGCAAGGGCCGCCCCGCAGCGAGGGCGTCGTCCCCCTCCGGCGAAGCCAGAGAGGGGGAAGGCGCGAAGCGCCTCAGGGGGTGACCACGCTCAATTCGCCGAGCCCAGTGCCAGGCCCGCATGCTCGCGCAGCGGGTGGAAGTGGATCTTGGGGAAGCGCTCCTGCGCCAGGCGCACGTCATAGGGGCTGGTGCACAGATAGGCCAGGGTGTCGGCCGCATCATGCGCCAGACGCATGGGGTAGGCGTTCTCGAACTCGCGCAGCTCGGCGGGCGAGTCGGCCGTGATCCAGCGTGCCCCGGTGTACTGGCAGCCTTCCAGGCGGACGTCGCAGTCGTACTCGGTCTTGAGGCGGTGCTGCACCACTTCGAACTGCAGCTGACCCACGGCGCCCAGCAGCATATTGCCGCCGACATCGGGCTTGAAGACCTGGATCGCGCCTTCCTCGCCCAGCTGCATCAGGCCTTGCTGCAGCTGCTTGGTGCGCAGCGGGTTCTTGAGCACCACGGTCATGAACATTTCGGGTGCGAAGAAGGGCAGGCCGGTGAACTGCAGGCTGGGGCCGTCGGTGATGGAGTCGCCCAGCTGCACGCCGCCGTGAATCGTGAAGCCGATGATGTCGCCCGCATAGGCCTCGTCAACGGCCTCGCGGCGCTGGCTCATGAAGGTCACCACGGATGTGGGGCGCAGCTCCTTGCCGGTGCGCTGCACCTTCATCTTCATGCCGGGCGTGTACTTGCCGCTGGCCACGCGCACGAAGGCGATGCGGTCGCGGTGGTTGGCATCCATGTTCGCCTGTACCTTGAACACCACGCCCGCGAAGGTCTTGTCTTCGGGGTTAATGGTGACTTCTTCGCGCTGGCGGTTCACTTCGGTGAAGGCGACGCGCGGGCCGGGCGGGGGCGACATGTCGACCACGGCGTTCAGCACTTCCATCACACCGAAGTTGTTCACGCCGGAGCCGAAGAACACGGGGGTCAGCTTGCCTTCCAGAAACGCCTGGTGATCCCATTCGGCCGATGCGCCCTGGGCCAGTTCCATGCTCTCGATGGCATCGTCGTAGGCCTGGCCGAAGCGGGCACGCAGCCTGTCGACTTCCGTCAGCGGGATGACTTCGAAGTCTTCGGGGCGCTTCTCGCTGCCGGCGGCAAACACCGTCATGCTCTGTGTCTGCAGATTGATGATGCCGCCGAAGCTCTTGCCCTGGCCCACGGGCCAGGTGATGGGGCAGCAGGGCATGCCCAGCTCGCGCTCGACTTCGTCCATGATGTCCAGCGGGTCGCGCACTTCACGGTCGAACTTGTTGACGAAGGAGATGATGGGGGTGTTGCGCTGGCGGCAGACCTCGATCAGGCGGCGGGTCTGCGATTCCACGCCGTTGGCCGCGTCGATCACCATCAGCGCCGAGTCCACGGCCGTCAGCACGCGGTAGGTATCTTCCGAGAAGTCCTTGTGGCCGGGAGTGTCGAGCAGGTTGATCACATGATCGCGGTAGCTCATCTGCATCACCGACGAGGCCACCGAGATGCCGCGCTGCTTTTCGATTTCCATCCAGTCGGAGGTGGCGTGGCGCGAAGCCTTGCGGCCCTTGACCGCGCCGGCAATCTGGATCGCGCCCGAGAACAGCAGCAGCTTTTCGGTCAGCGTGGTCTTACCCGCGTCCGGGTGGGAGATGATGGCGAACGTACGACGGCGCCGGGTTTCTGGGGCGTATGACACAGTATTGAGAGCTGTAAATACAGCCGGAGAACGCCGGCTGTGACAACAAAAGGTGCGGCGGTCCGTTTGCCGCACCAGGCCCGCACCCATGCAGGGCAGACCTGTGAATAAGTCTTGAGGGCGCTTATTTTAACGGCAGGGCCAATTCATGGAGATGCTCCGGCAAATGCGAGACGGGCGACGCCATTGCCCAAGGCCGCTGGCTCCGGCAACTGGCAGATGCGGAGCACAATAGCGGCCTAGTCTCCGGTCCTTATTTTCCCCTCATGAACAGCGCCCCGCAGGATGTGAACACCTCCTTACCCATCCAGCCTCCAGCCTCTGCCGCCCCGGTATGGATCAAGCGCGGCACGCCCGAGTACCGGCGGGTCAGCGTGGCGCTGTTCCTGGCGGGGTTTGCCACCTTCTCCCTGCTGTACTGCGTGCAGCCGCTGCTGCCCGAGCTGGCCCACAGCTTTGCCGTCAGTCCGGCCCAGAGCGCGCTGGCGCTGTCGGTATCCACCGCCTGCCTGGCCGGCTCCATCGTGCTGGCGGGGGCCTTGTCCGAGGGGCTGGGGCGGCGCAAGCTGATGTTCATCTCCATGGCCCTGGCGGCGCTGTGCAATCTGCTGGCTTCGTTCATGCCGCAGTGGCATGCGCTGCTGGCCGCACGCGCGCTGGAAGGCTTGCTGCTGGGCGGCGTGCCTGCCGTGGCCATGGCCTATCTGTCCGAGGAGATCGACCCGCCCGGCCTGGGCTTTGCCATGGGCCTGTATGTGGGCGGCACGGCGCTGGGCGGCATGCTGGGCCGGGTCGGCATGAGCGCGATGACCGAGTTCTGGGGCTGGCGCCACGCCATGGCTGCGCTTTCGGTGCTTGACCTGCTGGCCGCCCTTGGCTTTGTCTGGCTGCTGCCCAACTCGCGCAACTTCATCAAGAAGACCGGGCTGGGTGCCCGGTATCACCTGCAGGCCTGGGGCCGGCATCTGCGCCACCCGGGCCTGCCGCTGCTGTTTCTGATCGCCTTCGGCCTGATGGGCGTGTTTGTCAGCATCTACAACTATGCCGGCTTTCTGCTCAGCGCATCGCCCTATGGTCTGAGCCAACTGCAGATCAGCCATATCTTCTATGCCTATCTGCTGGGTACGGCGGCGTCGCCGATTGCCGGGGGGCTGGCCGACAGGCTGGGCCGCGGCCCGGTGCTGGTCGCTGGCACTTTGCTGATGGCCGCAGGCGTGGTGCTGACCCTGTTGCAGCCGCTGGCCGTCATCGTGCTCGGCATCGTCCTGCTGACGGCAGGGTTCTTCATCGCGCATTCGGTGGCCAGCGGCTGGGTGGGTCGGCTGGCCACGCAGTCCAAGGGGCACGCATCATCGCTATACCTCTGGGGCTATTACATGGGCTCCAGCGTGCTGGGGGCCGGGGCGGGCTGGTTCTGGTCGCGCTGGGGCTGGACGGGCGTCGGCTCCGTGGCCTTGGCTGTGCTGGCGCTGGTCATCGTGCTGGCCTTGCGCGTTCAGTGGCTGGCCGGGGTTGCGGCCGCGAATCGAGCCGCTTCTTGATGCCGTCTTGATATCGGCAAGGCCAATCTCTACCCGTTCTTGACGGGCGAATTCCTACAGTTCCTCCATCGCAATCAAGCCGCGTGAACGGCTTGTGGGAGGAATGAAATGACCATCACCTGGATTGAGGCCCTGGCCGCCCTGACGGCGCTGGGGCTGTTTGCCTATTTGGGCTATGCGCTGCTGCGCCCCGAGAAATTCTGAAGGGGCCGCCATGCAAGTGCTGCAAGACCTGATTTTTGTGAGCCTGACTGTGGTCTGCTTTGTCGGACTGCTGGGCTTTGTGCGCGCCCTGGCGCGTCTCTGAAAGGGGTGGATCATGTGGTTACCCTGGATGGAATTTGCCGCCGTGCTGATTGCGGCAACCTTGCTGACCATACCCATGGGCCAATGGCTGGCACGCTGCTTTACCAGCGAGCGTCATGGCTGGCTGGAGCGCCTGAGCTACCGGGTCATGGGCGTGAACCCGCAGGAGCGCATGGGCTGGAAACGCTATGGCGCCGCTGTGGTGCTGAGCAATGCGCTGATGATGCTGCTGGGTTATCTGCTGCTGCGCCTGCAGGGCGCACTGCCGCTGAACCCGCTGGATATTGCGGCGCAGGCGCCCGACCTGGCCTTCAACACCGCAGCCTCCTTCATCACCAATACCAACTGGCAGGCCTACTCGGGTGAGAACAGCCTGAGCAATGCGACACAGATGGTGGTCATCACCTTTCTGATGTTTGCCGGTGCCACCACGGGTGTTGCTGCCGGTGCCGGCTTTGTGCGCGGCCTGGCGCGGTCAAGTGCCCAGGATATCGGCAACTTCTGGGTCGACTTCGTGCGCGTATTCTGGCGCGTGCTGCTGCCGCTGTCCTTCATCATGGCCCTGGTCTATGTCTGGCAGGGCATTCCGCAGACTATGCACACCGACGCGGTGGCGACGACGCTCGAAGGCGCCCGGCAGCAACTGCTGATGGGGCCGGTGGCCAGCCTGGAAAGCATCAAGCATCTGGGCACGAATGGCGGTGGCTTCTTCGGCATGAATGCAGCCCACCCCTTTGAGAACCCGACGCCGCTGACCAACCTGCTGCACATCCTCTCGATGCTGCTGATCCCGGCCGGCATGACCTACGCCTTCGGCTCCATGCTGCTGCGGCGCAAGCAGGGCTGGGTGCTGTTTGCTGCCTGCATGGTGATGTTCGTCGGCTTTCTGAGCCTGGTGTTTGTGGCCGAGCAAAACGGCAGCCAGTTGCTGGCGCGCGCCGGAGCCGATCAGCAATACAGCCTGACCCAGAGCGGCGGCAATATGGAGGGCAAGGAGCTGCGCTTCGGCATTGCCGATACAGCCTTGTTCGTGGCTACCACCACCGCGGCCACCACGGGTTCGGTCAATGCCATGCATGATTCGCTGACGCCGCTGGGCTCCATCACGCCGCTGGCGCAGATGATGCTCAACTGCGTCTTCGGCGGCGACGGCGTGGGACTGATCAACCTGATTCAGTACGCCATCCTCACGGTGTTTCTGGCCGGCATGATGATTGGGCGTACCCCTGAATTCCTGGGCAAGAAGATCGAGGTGCGCGAGATCAAGCTGGTCATGCTTGCGGTACTGGTGCCGCCGGCCTGCATTCTGGGCTTCACGGCGCTGGCTGCGCTCTGGCCGGATGCCGCAGCCAGTCTCAACAACCGCGGCCCGCATGGCTTCTCGGAGATTCTCTACGCCTATGCCTCGGCCACGGCCAACAACGGCTCGGCTTTTGCAGGGCTGAATGCCAACACGCCCTTCTTCAACACCACCACGGGCCTGGCCATGCTGGCGGGGCGCTTTCTGACGCTTGTGCCCATGCTGGCCGTGGCTGGCAGCCTGGCTGCCAAGGCCACCGTGCCTCCGGGCCCGGGCACTTTCCCCACGGCCACGCCGTTGTTCATGGGCCTGCTGGTGTTTGTGGTGCTGGTGGTGGGCGGTCTGACCTTTCTGCCGGCGCTGGCTCTGGGGCCCGTGATCGAGCACCTGCAAATGCTTGTGGCTCAGCTGTACGCCTGACGCCTTCTTCCAATTGATGCCAATGCTCTGCAGCCCATGCGCGGCTGCAGAGCAGGGAGCAAATCATGAAAACATCGACTCAAACTCTTTGCGCTTCAGTGCTACCAAGCCATGCACAAGCGCAGCCCGAGGCGCAATCCGCCTCCTGGCCACATCTGCTGGGCAGCAGCGTGCGCGCCGCCCTGCTGGTGATGGTGGTCTCCGGCATTGCCTATCCCTTGCTGACCACGGGTGTGGCGCAGGCACTGTTCCCGCATGCAGCCAATGGCAGCCTGATCGAACGCCAGGGCCGGATCGTGGGCTCTGCCCTGATCGGTCAGCAAATCACCGGGCCGCAGTACTTCCATGGCCGTCCCAGCGCCACAGTCGCTCCCGATCCGAGTCAGGAAGGGGCAAATATTGCGGCTCCCTACAACGCCGGCCTGTCCAGTGCCAGCAACCAGGGGGCAACGCACAAGGACTTGTCCGAAGCCGTGGCGCAGCGTGTCGCACAGTACCGCGCCGATAACGGTCTGGCCGCAGACCTGGCGGTGCCGGTGGATGCGGTCACGGCGTCGGCATCGGGCCTGGACCCGCATATCTCTATGGCCAATGCGCTGCTGCAACTACCGCGTGTGGCGAGGGCGCGAGGGCTCTCGCCAGACCAGGTGCAGCCATTGCTGGCACAGAAAACAGAGCAGCGCACGCTGGGCTTGCTGGGCGAGCCGCGCGTGAATGTGCTGCAGCTCAATTTGGCGCTGGACGCCTTGCAGCCCGCCACCAGCGCAGTGAAGGAGTAAGCCATGAGCACCAAGAAAATGACGGCAGGCCGCAGCCTGCTCGATGCCAAGCTGGTGAAATCGGCTCTGTGGGACGCGGTGCGCAAACTCTCGCCGCGTACGCAGTGGGCCAACCCTGTGATGTTTGTGGTGTATCTGGGTGCGATCCTGAGCACTCTGTTGTGGTGGCAGAGCCTGATGGAGCCGGGCAGCGAGAACAGTGGCTTTGTTCTGGCGATTGCGCTGTGGCTATGGTTCACCGTGCTGTTTGCCAACTTTGCCGAAGCATTGGCCGAGGGCCGCAGCCGCGCCCAGGCCGCCAGCCTGCGCGGCATGAAGCGCGATACGGTGGCCAAGCTGCTGCAACAACCGCATTTCGGCAGCTCATGGATTCCCATGCGCGCCAGCGAACTGCGCAAGGGCGTGGTCATCTTCGTGGAAGCCGGCGACACGATTGCGCTTGACGGCACGGTGATAGAAGGCGTTGCTTCGGTGGACGAAAGCGCGATCACCGGCGAATCAGCACCCGTGATCCGCGAGGCCGGAGGCGACTTCTCGTCGGTGACCGGCGGCACGCGCGTGCTGTCGGACTGGCTGGTGGTGGAAGTCACGGTCAATCCTGGCGAGTCGTTTCTGGATCGCATGATCTCCATGGTCGAATCGGCCAAGCGCCAGAAGACACCCAATGAGCTGGCGTTGACGATTTTGCTCGTGGGGCTGACGCTGGTCTTTTTGCTGGTCATCGTCACGCTGTGGCCCTTCTCGGCCTTTGCGGTGTCACAGGCCGGAACGGGCTCGGTGGTCGGTATTGCCGTGCTGATTGCGCTGCTGGTCTGCCTGATTCCGACCACGATTGGCGGCCTGCTGTCGGCCATCGGTGTGGCCGGCATGAGCCGCATGATGCAGGCCAATGTCATTGCGACTTCGGGCCGGGCCGTTGAGGCTGCCGGCGATGTGGACGTGCTGCTGCTGGACAAGACCGGCACCATTACCCTGGGCAACCGCCAGGCCTGCGAGTTTCTGCCGGCCCCCGGAACGAGCGCCGCGCAGCTGGCCGAAGCCGCACAGCTCTCGTCTCTGGCAGATGAAACACCTGAAGGCCGCAGCGTGGTGGCTCTGGCCAAGGAGCGCCATGGCCTGCCCGATCGCAGCAGTGCGGATTTTCCGGGCGAGTTCGTACCCTTTACCGCTCAGACGCGTATGAGCGGGGTGGATCTGCAGAGCCCGCAAGGCTTGCGCAGCTTGCGCAAGGGCGCCGCCGATGCCGTGCGCCGACATGTCGAGGCGCTGGGAGGCAGCTTCCCGGCTCAGGTACAACTGTCCGTGGACAACGTCTCGCGCAAGGGCAGCACGCCTTTGGTGGTGGCCGATGGCGCCAAGGTTCTGGGCGTGATCGAACTCAAGGACATCGTCAAGCCGGGCATGCGCGAGCGCTTTGCCGAGCTGCGCCGCATGGGCATAAAGACGGTGATGGTGACGGGCGACAACCCGCTGACGGCTGCCGCCATTGCCGCAGAGGCAGGGGTGGATGATTACCTGGCCGAAGCCAGGCCCGAAGACAAGCTGCAGCTGATCCGCTCGCACCAGGCGGCGGGCCGCCTGGTGGCCATGACGGGGGACGGCACCAACGATGCTCCGGCCCTGGCCCAGGCCGATGTGGCCGTGGCCATGAACAGCGGCACCCAGGCTGCCAAAGAGGCCGGCAATATGGTGGACCTGGACTCCAACCCCACCAAGCTGATCGAGGTGGTGGAAACCGGCAAGCAGATGCTGATGACGCGCGGCGCGTTGACCACCTTCAGCATTGCCAATGATGTGGCCAAGTATTTCGCCATCATTCCGGCCGCCTTTGTGGGCACTTATCCGCAACTGGCCTCGCTCAACGTGATGCAGCTGCACAGCGCCGATTCCGCCATCTTGAGCGCCGTGATCTTCAACGCACTGATCATCATCGCCCTGGTGCCGCTGGCCTTGCGTGGTGTGCAGTATCGCGCCGTGGGTGCGGCCCTGCTGCTGCGCCGAAACCTGCTGATCTACGGCCTGGGCGGGCTGATCGTGCCGTTTGTTGGCATCAAGCTCATCGACATGCTGCTGGCCGTTCTGGGCCTCGTCTAAGTCATATCCAGGCCTTGCTTTCTCGTTTCTCGGGCTTGTCCGCGTTCCCTGTGGACGCGGCAAGTCTGATCTGTTTGCTTCACCATCATGCGTCTCTCTCATCCCCAAAAACCATTTCACGCCTCGCGCTCCTGGGTCATCGGCTCTGCGTTGCTGATGATTGCCTTGAGCTGTGCAAAGCCCTCTGCTGCCGAGGAAACAAAAGCGCAATCTGCTTCTGAAAGCTCAGCCACTGCGCAGGCCGACAGCAGGTCTTCCCTGACCGGCTCGCTGAGCCTGATCAGTGACTACCGCTTTCGCGGCATCTCGCAGACCTGGCAAGGTGCGGCCGTGCAGGGCGCAGTGGAACTGGCCTTGCCCAAGGGCTTTTATCTGGGCACGTCGCTGTCCAATGTCTCTACCAGCAGCTACGGCCGGGGCCAGGGGCTGGAGCACGATATCTATGGTGGCTGGCGCTGCGAGCTCGTGCCTGACTGGTTGCTGGATGCCGGGCTTTTGCAGTACCGCTATCCCGGCGCACGCCTGGGCGCAAGCGATGGCAGCAGCAAACGCTTTGACACCACCGAGCTCTATCTGGGAGCGACTCATGGTGGTCTGAGCATCAAATGGTCCGTGGCACTGACGCCTTATTTCGGCCTGGGCGAGAGTACCGCCGACTCGGCGTTCGCCACTGCGCTGCAGCCGGCAGGCAGCAGCCGCGGCAGCCAGTATCTGGATCTGAACTATCAGCATCCGCTGGGCGATCTCGCCACCTTGGGCCTGCATGGCGGCTATACCTGGGTGCGCAATTACAGCGATGTTTCCTATGCCGACTGGCGCATCTCGCTATCCAGGGCCTGGGGCCCATGGACAGCATCGCTTGCGTATGCGGGTACCTCGGCCGATGCCCGCTACTACAGCGCCGTCAACAGTCGTGGCCAATGGCGTGATCTGGCACGCAGCGGCTGGCTGCTGGGCCTGAGTGCCGGGTTCTGAGCGGACTTGAGTGATACGCTGATCGCCTGATGCCTTCATCCACACCATCATCCGCAGCGCAGCGCCCCGACCCCGACGCGCTGGTCGCTCAACTGCAGGCAGATCGGCAGCGCGCCCATCTCGGCAAGCTGCGCATCTACTTTGGCTCCAATGCCGGAGTGGGCAAGACCTATTCCATGCTGGCGGCTGCGCAGCGCGAGCGGCAGGCCGGGCGCAAGGTTCTGGTGGGGCTGGTGGAGACGCATGGCCGTGCCGAGACCGAGCAGCAGCTGCACGACCTGGAGCTGCTGCCGCGGCGCACGCTGGTCTACCAGGGCAGGCAACTGGACGAGTTCGATCTGGATGCAGCTCTGGCACGCCGCCCGGAGGTGCTGCTGCTCGACGAGCTGGCACACAGCAATGTGAGCGGCTCGCGCCATCCCAAGCGCTGGCAGGATGTGCAGGAGCTGCTGGAGGCGGGTATCGAGGTGTGGACCACGCTCAACGTTCAGCATCTGGAAAGCCTGAACGATGTGGTGGGCGGCATTGTGGGCATACAGGTCCATGAGACCGTGCCCGACCATATCTTTGACGATGCCGATGAGGTCATCGTGGTCGACATCCCGCCCGAGGAGTTGCTCAAGCGCCTCAAGTCGGGCAAGGTCTACCCGCTGGAGCAGGCCGAGCGGGCCTCGCGCAATTTCTTTCGCCAGGGCAATTTGCTGGCGCTGCGCGAGCTGGCCTTGCGCCGCACGGCCGATCGTGTCGATGAGGACATGCGTGACTACCGCCGCGAGCGCTCCATCGGCGATGTCTGGCCCACGCGCGAGCGCCTGCTGGTGGGCGTGGGCGGCCGCGCAGGTGACGATGCCCTGGTGCGCCAGGTGGCGCGCCTGGCGAGAAGGCTGGAGGCCGACTGGGTGGTGGTCTATGTGGATGCGCCGGAGCGCCAGCATAGGCCTCGGGCAGCGCAGGAGGCCGTGCTCAAGACCCTGGCGCTGGCGGCGCGTCTGGGCGCGGAAACGGCCACCATCCCCGGTGCCCATGTGGCCCAGGCTCTGGTGGACTTTGCGCGTGAGCGCAATGCCAGTCATCTGGTGCTGGCGCGTGTGCATGAACCTTTGAGCCGCTGGCTGCGCTGGCGTGCCTCCAGCCTGTCCGAACAGATCGCTGCGCTGGATCCCGGCCTGGACGTGCTGCTGCTGTCCGTCAAGCAAAGCAAGAACGAGAGCACCTTGCGATTGCCGGCGGCGCGTGAAAAGAACATTCCGTGGAAGGGCTATGCGGGTGTGACCCTGGCTTGCCTGGCCGCTACAGCGGTGGCGGAGCTGCTGCTGCGAGTGTTCGACCCTGCCAATGTGGTCATGCTTTTCCTGCTGGTGGTGGTGCTGTCCGCCGTGCGCTGGGGACGCGGCCCCGGAGCATGGGCGGCCCTGCTGTCAGTGCTGCTGTTCGATTTCTACTTTGTGCCGCCGCGCAACTCTTTTAGCGTCAACGATACGCAATACCTGTTCACCTTCAGCCTGATGCTGGGTGTGGCACTGGTCTGCGGCCAGCTGACGGCGCGGCTGCGCCACGAGGCACGCGTGGCCGCAGAGCGCGAAAGGCGGGCCGGCGCGCTGGCCAGGCTGGCGCGTGACCTGTCGGGTGCGCTGACGCAGGAGCAGGTCACGCAGATCGCACTGACTACGATTTCAGGCGTTTTCGATGCCCAGACTGGGCTGCTTGTTCCCGATGCCGATGAGCGCCTGCAGCTGGCGCCTGGCAGCGAAGCTCAGATCGACACCAGCGTGGGTCGCTGGAGCATGGAGCATGGCCAGATGGCCGGCCATGGAACCGATACCCTGGCAGCTGCGCCGGCACTTTATGTGCCGCTGATGGCGCCCGTGCGCTCGCGTGGCGTGCTGGTACTGCAGTTGCGTGTGCCGCAACGATTGCGAGTGCCCGAGGAGCGCCGTCTGCTTGAAGCCTGTGCCAGCCAGATTGCCCTGGCATTGGAGCGTGTGCATTTTGTGGAGGTGGCGCAGCAGACCCAGATCGCCATGGAGGGCGAACGCATGCGCAACACCTTGCTCTCGGCCGTCTCGCATGATCTGCGCACGCCGCTGACGGGCATCCTGGGCGCGGCCCAGGCGGCCTTGCCCCATGCGCCGCAGGGGCCGGCGCATCACATGCTGGTGCAGATTCGCAATCAAGCACAGGCGCTGCAGCAACTGGTGGACAACCTGCTGGCCATGGCGCGCCTGCAGCAAGGCGGCGTGCAGCTCAAGCGTGAATGGCTGCCGGTGGACGAACTGGTGGGCAGCGCGCTGGCGCAGATGCGCGAGCGACTGGCCGCTCATGCGCTGCAGACCTCGCTGCCGGCCGATCTGCCTTTGCTGCAGCTCGATGCCGTGCTGATGGAGCGTGTGCTGGTCAATCTGCTGGACAACGCCATCAAGTACACGCCCGAAGGCACGACGATCACCGTGGCAGCCAGCGTGGCCGATGGCGACTGCGTGCTGAGCGTGCAGGACGCGGGGCCGGGTCTGCCCGGGCATCTGTCGGCTGAGCAACTGTTCGAGCCGTTCACGCGTGGGCAGGCGGAGAGTGCCGTGTTCGGCATGGGGCTCGGACTGGCTCTGGCTCAGCGGATTGTGCAAGCCCATGGCGGCAGATTGCGGGTTGCACAGGCAGAGCCCGGTCCGGGCACCGTCTTCAGCGTACACCTGCCCGTGCCCGAGCAGCCGGCGATGGACGAATGAGCCGACAATCCCGTGCATCACATGCAAATCCGAACATGACAAGCGCCGCACCCCGCATTTTGCTGATTGAAGACGACGCCAGCATCCGCCGCTTTGTGCGCCTGGCACTGGAGGACGAAGGCTGGCAGGTGTTCGAGTCAGAAACCGCCAGGCGCGGCCTGATCGAGGCCGCCAGCCGCCAGCCCGACGCCGTGGTGCTGGACCTGGGCCTGCCCGATGCGGATGGCAAGACCGTGATTGCCGAGCTGCGCGCCTGGAGCCAGCTGCCGATTCTGATCCTGTCCGCGCGCGAGCGGGAAGAGGACAAGGTGGCGGCGCTGGACGCCGGGGCCGATGACTACCTGACCAAGCCCTTTGGCGTGCCCGAGCTGCTGGCCAGGCTGCGCGTGATGCTGCGTCGCCGCCAGCAGGCATCGGCGGCAGACAAGCCCGGCAGCTGTGCGCGTTTCGGCGCGGTGGTGGTGGATCTGGCGGCGCACGATGTCAGGCGCGACGGAGTGGCCGTGCACCTGACGCCCATAGAGTTCCGCCTGCTGGCGGCCCTGATTGCCGGCCATGGCAAGGTGCTGACGCATCGCCAGTTGCTGCTGCAGGTCTGGGGCGCTGAATATCTGGACCGCCCCCACTATCTGCGCGTGCACATGGCCAACCTGCGCCAGAAGATAGAGCTCGATCCGGCCCAGCCCCGGCATCTGGTAACCGAGTTGCAAGTCGGTTATCGCTTGGTGGGCCTGGAAGGCTGATTCCTTTATAATCGCCGTCCATCCGAGGAGCGTTGCAGCGTTCCCCCGGCCAGCCATGAGCTGGTCTGCGCGGGGCGTGAGGCTCGGATTTCATCCCGCAACGACGCTCGCCCACGCTTTCTGTGCGGTGAGCCGGTTTATTCCCCCTCTGCTGCAGAACGTGGTTTTTCATTCAAGATTTGGAGAAAACCATGAACGCTGCCGTGCGCTTCAACCCCGCTGATTCGGCCATTACCGATATTTCCCTGGCTGCCTGGGGTCGCAAGGAAATCAGGATCGCCGAAACCGAAATGCCCGGTCTGATGGCTGTGCGTGAAGAGTTCGCCGCTGCCCAGCCCCTGAAGGGCGCGCGCATCACGGGCTCGCTGCACATGACCATCCAGACCGCCGTGCTGATCGAGACGCTGACGGCACTGGGCGCACAAGTGCGCTGGGCCTCGTGCAACATCTTCTCGACCCAGGACCACGCAGCTGCCGCCATCGCCGAAACCGGCGTGCCTGTCTACGCCATCAAGGGCGAGTCGCTGGAAGACTACTGGAACTACACCCACTCCATCTTTGAATTCGGCGCTGCCGGCACCGAAGGCGAAGGCCCCAACATGATCCTGGACGACGGCGGCGACGCCACCATGCTCATGCACCTGGGCAAGCGCGCCGAGAAGGACCTGTCCGTGCTGGCCAACCCCGGTTCGGAAGAAGAGCGCATCGTCTTCGCCGCCATCAAGGCCAAGCTGGCCGTGGATCCCACCTGGTACAGCCGCAAGTCGGCCCAGATCATGGGCGTGACCGAAGAGACCACCACCGGCGTGCACCGCCTCAACGAAATGTCGGCCAAGGGCACGCTGCTGTTCCGCGCCATCAACGTCAACGACTCGGTGACCAAGTCCAAGTTCGACAACCTCTACGGCTGCCGCGAATCGCTGGTGGACGGCATCAAGCGCGCCACCGACGTGATGATCGCCGGCAAGGTGGCCTGCGTGGCCGGCTACGGCGACGTGGGCAAGGGCTCGGCCCAGGCTCTGCGCGCGCTGTCGGCCCAGGTCTGGGTGACCGAGATCGACCCCATCAACGCCCTGCAGGCCGCCATGGAAGGCTATCGTGTCGTGACCATGGAATACGCTGCCGACAAGGCCGATATCTTCGTGACCACCACCGGCAACAAGGACATCATCCGCCACGAGCACATGGTTGCCATGAAGGACCAGGCCATCGTCTGCAACATCGGTCACTTCGACAACGAAATCGATGTGGCTTCGATCGAGAAGTACAAGTGGGAAGAAGTGAAGCCCCAGGTGGACCAGATCGAGTTCCCCGACGGCAAGAAGATCACCCTGCTGGCCAAGGGCCGCCTGGTGAACCTGGGCTGCGCCACCGGCCACCCCAGCTTTGTGATGTCCAACTCGTTTGCCAACCAGACTCTGGCGCAGATCGAGCTGTTCACCCGCCCCGACGCCTACGAAGTGGGCAAGGTCTATGTGCTGCCCAAGATCCTGGACGAAAAGGTCGCCCGCCTGCACCTGAAGAAGGTCGGCGCCATGCTGACCGAACTGAGCGACGAGCAGGCCGCTTATATCGGCGTGAGCAAGCAAGGCCCTTACAAGCCTGAAACGTATCGCTATTAACCCCCCCTTAGGCGCTTTGCGCCTTCCCCCTCTCTGGCTTCGCCGGAGGGGGACGACAGCCTCGCTGGGGCAGTCCTCGCTGCGAGGCGGCTCTTGCTCGCTGTCCCTTGTTTGGTGTGCGCCAGTATTGGGGCTGTGTTGATTTATTTGATAGCTTCTTGCGCTTGTCGTATCTTGATTTCAGATGAATTTCTGTCTGAAATTAAGACAGGGTAAGCGCAGGCAGCTATAAAAAAACAGATTATCTTGCCTGCAGCGTATGGCTGCGGTTGATTTCAAAGGAAGCGACGCTATGCGCGCAGATGTTTTTTTGGTTGAAGCAGGTCATGCTGCCACCCGTTCCCAGGCCCAGCGCCTGATTGCCTCGGGTGTGGAATGGCGCCTGACGCCGCTGGCGCCATGGAAGAAAGTGGCCAAGAACGGCGATGACATTCCTGCCGGTGCCGAGCTGCAGCTGCTGGACGCCGCCGAGGCCAAATACATCTCGCGCGGCGGGCTCAAGCTCGAGGGCGCGCTGGCCGCGACCGGCCTCAGCGTCAAGGGCTTGCGCTGTCTGGACGTGGGGCAGAGCACGGGCGGCTTCACCGATTGCCTGCTGCAGGCCGGTGCGACCCAGGTCATCGGCCTCGACGTGGGCCACGGCCAGCTGCACGAGCGCCTGAAAAATGACGAACGCGTGGTCTGCGTCGAGGGCTTCAACGCCCGCGCGCTGACGCCCGAGCTGCTGGAGAAGGCTTGCGACGAGGCGCTGTGCGAAGTCATCGAGGAAGAAGAGGACAACGACACCCAGCCCATCGCTCCCTATGCCTGGATGCGCAACGGCGGTCAAGTCGATGAAGACTATGACGACAGCGACGATGCCAAGGAACAGGATGTCGAGAGCTTCAAGGCCGAGCGCGCCGCCAAGGCCAAGGCCCGGGCCGAAGGTCTGGCTCCGGTGGAGTTGCGCCGCAAGCCCGGCACCGAAAATATCGACATCAGCCCGGCTTTCGATTTCGTGACCGGCGATCTGTCCTTCATCTCGCTGACCCTGGTGCTGCCTGCCGTGGTACAGCTGCTCAAGCCCCATGGCCAGCTGCTGATGCTGGTCAAGCCCCAGTTCGAGCTGCAGCCCGGCCAGATCGGCAAGGGCGGCATCGTGCGCGACACGGCCTTGTACGCCGAGGTCGAAAAACGCATTCGCGACTGCCTCGGAGATCTGGGGCTGAGCGTCAAGCAGTGGCTGGACTCGTCCATTGAAGGCGGCGACGGCAATCACGAATTCTTTGTCTGGGCGCAGCAGGGCGCCGAAGTCAAGGCTCCGGCCCCCGCTGCTGCCGACGAGGCCGCTGCGGCCAGGCCGGCCGTCAAGGCAGCCGCCAAGCGCCCTTCGCGTGCCGATATCAAGGCCCAGCGCGCCAAGCAGGAGCTGTATGAAGACCCCGAGGTGGCCAGCTTCGGCCAACCCGGCCCGGCCCGCAGCAAGCAGAAAAAGCGCAACGAACGTTGAGCGTTGAGTAAAAAGCGTGGCGGGTGCCGAGCCTTCGACGCCCGCACATGATCCAGGATTCAGAGACATAGACCGCCATGAGCTTTCCCGTCAGCTTCGAGTTTTTCCCCACCAAGACGCCCGAGGGCGCTGCCAAGCATGTGGGCGTGCGCCAGGCCCTGTATGCGCGCAAGCCCGAGTTCTGCTCCGTGACCTATGGCGCGGGCGGCTCCACTCAGGCCGGCACCTTCACCATGGTGCGCGACATTCAGAACGAGGGTGTGGGCGCGGCCTCGCACTTCTCCTGCATCGGCGCCACGCATGAAAAAGTGCGCGCCGAGCTGAACGAACTCAAGGCCATGGGCGTCAAGCGCATCGTCGCCTTGCGCGGCGACCTGCCCAGCGGCTACGGCCTGGGCGGCGAGTTCCAGTACGCCAGCGATCTGGTGGCTTTCGTGCGCCAGGAGTTCGGCGACTGGTTTCACATCGAAGTGGCCGCCTATCCCGAAACTCACCCCCAAGCAAAGTCCCCTCGCAGCGATCTGGACGCATTTGTTGCTAAAGTGCGCGCTGGTGCAGATTCCGCCATCACGCAATACTTCTACAATGCCGACGCATACATGCGCTTTGTCGATGAGGTGAGGGCCCTGGGGCTCGACGTGCCGGTCGTGCCAGGAATCATGCCTATTACCAGCTCTACGCAGCTGATGCGCTTCTCGGATGCATGTGGTGCCGAGATTCCGCGCTGGATTCGTCTGCGTCTGCAGGCGTTCGGAGATGACACCGCTTCCATTCGTGCGTTCGGTCTGGATGTCGTGACTCATCTATGCGAGCAGTTGCGCAGCCAGGGTGCTCCCGGGCTGCACTTCTATACGATGAACCAGAGCGTCGCCACTCTGGAGATCTGCGACCGTCTGGGCCTGTAAGCCAAAAGCTTGCCGGCCGCGAGGCGGCCGGTCTTGGGCGGCTCTCACTTGAGCTTTCAAGGAGATTGCGCCCGTGCAACCGAAATTTTGGCGCTTGCGTTGTTGTCAGTGGATAGGTCTTGCCGTCGTCACCGCGACCATGGCCGGCTGTGCTCCGCTGCAGGAAAAGTCCGAGGAACAGCCCCCCGTCGTTCAGAGCCAGCCCCGAAAAAAGGGCGCGCAGCCCACGGTCTCCGGCCCCCTGCTGCCCGACGCCTATGCGCGCAGCAACTATCGCGACAAAGGCCTGGGCGTCAAGGCCAACAAGCCTGCGGATGCCGACAAGGCAGACCTGCCCGAAGACAGCAGCAAGTACGAGCTGAGCCCTCCGCGAGAAAGCGACCAGGAGGGGCTGGCCTCCTGGTATGGCGGGCAGTTCCACGGCCGCAAGACGGCCAGCGGCGAGCGCTTTGACAGCATGGACATGACGGCAGCGCACAAGACCCTGCCTTTCGGAACGCGCGTTTGCGTGCGCAGCTCCGTGACCGGCAAGAGCGTGGTGGTGCGTATCAATGACCGCGGCCCCTTCGCGCCAGGTCGCATCATCGACCTGAGCAAGGCCGCGGCCCAGGAGCTGGGCATGCTGGGCCTGGGCATCAAGCCCGTGGAGCTGTGGCAGCTGGACGCCGATGAGGACGAGTGCCCGGCCACGCTCAATGCTTCGGGCAAGAAGCGCCATCCTAGTGTGGCGCAGGGCGCTGCCGCCTCCAAGGCGCGCGCGGCGTCCGCGAATCAGCCCGCGCGCAAGGTCTCCCAGACCGCCAAGCGCAAGCGCTGAACCATTGTTGCTGTTGAAGGGGTGCAGCCGGTGAAGCTGGCGCGCCCGGACTGCAGAGGGCCGGCAAGGGCCGGCCTACAGCCGCGTAGTTAGCCGCCAGACTCCAGCGTAAAGCCTGCATTGCTGTCTTGACCCAGCAGCTTGACCAGCTGCGGCATGGCGGGCTTGAGCTGATCCTTGAGATTGAATGGCGGGTTGATCAGAAACATGCCGCTGGCGGGCAGGCCGCCGCGTTCGGAGGTCTTGTTGCTCTTGACCGTGAGCGTTGCATGCAACCAGCTCTTGCCGGCCTTGGTTGCCATGGTCTTGAGCCGCTTGGGCAGATCGTGGGCTTCGGGGCGCGGGATGATGGGGTACCAGACGGCGTAAGTGCCTGTGGGAAAGCGCTTGAGACCGTCCGCCGCCATGTCCAGCACGCGGCCGTAGTCGGTCTTCAATTCGTAGCTTGGATCGCAGAGCAGCAAGGCGCGGCGCGATGGCGGAGGCAGGAATTTCTTCACGCCTTCGAAACCATCCTCGTGCAGGATGGCGACCTGGCGCCTGACTTCCAGCTGGGCCATGTTGCCGGTCAGAGAGCGCATGTCCGTGGGGTGCAGTTCAAAGGCCTTGAGACGGTCATGACCGCGCAGCAGCGCCTGGGTGATGAAGGGCGAGCCGGGATAGTTGCGGATGGCATTGCCCTGGTTGAAGCGACGCACCATCTGAAGATAGTCCTGCAGCACCGGGGCCAGCTCGGCCTCCTTGGCGGCAGCCAGGCGCAGCACGCCTTCCTCGGCCTCGCCGCTCTTGCTGGCGTAGTCGCCGTCCAGGCGGTACAGGCCGGCGCCGCCGTGGGTGTCGAGCACCGTCAGCGCAGCCTCTTTTTGCGTGAGGTATTGCACGGTGGCAATCAGAACGGTGTGCTTGAGCACATCGGCGTGATTGCCTGCATGGAAGGCGTGGCGGTAACTGAACATAGAAATGGATGGTAACCAGCAGGGCAAGAGGGGAACAGCACTTTTTACCCTGTGGTCTTTAAAGGCTGTCGGCGCCTGGATGCAGAGGGAGAAACAGGCACTAGGGGCTGTTTCACAACAGGCTGCTGCACGAAAACACGCAGATTCTGGCGTTTTTGTATAATGGCGGGCTTCGCAGCGATTTTATGGTTCCCGCGGCGAAGGCTTGGGCCAAGTTTAAATTGGTCCGAGTAACCCCGCCTAAGAGGCTTCCTTTAAAAGACCTGTCTTTTTCAAGAAGAAGCACCGACCGCGGAAAAGGGACCGCCAAACCTTCTTGAAAGAGAAAACTCATGTCTACATTCAGCGCAAAGCCCGCTGAGGTGCAACACGAGTGGTTTGTGATTGACGCCACCGATAAGGTGCTCGGACGTGTCGCCAGCGAAGTGGCACTCCGTCTGCGCGGCAAGCACAAGGCCATTTACACACCTCACGTTGACACCGGTGACTACATCGTCATCATCAACGCCTCCAAGCTCAAGGTCACTGGTACCAAGAACCTGGACAAGGTGTACTACCGTCACTCCGGTTTCCCCGGCGGCATCACTGCCACCAACTTCCGCGACCTGCAAGCCAAGTTCCCTGGCCGTGCTCTCGAGAAGGCCGTCAAGGGCATGCTGCCCAAGGGTCCTCTGGGCTACGCCATGATCAAGAAGCTGAAGGTTTACGGCGGTGCTGAGCACCCCCATACCGCACAGCAGCCTAAGGCTCTGGAAATCTAAGGAGACCTAGATGATTGGTGATTGGAACAATGGCACAGGCCGTCGCAAGTCCAGCGTCGCTCGCGTGTTTCTGAAGAAGGGCTCCGGCAAGATTACTGTGAATGGCAAGGACATTCAGCAGTACTTCGGTCGCGAAACCTCCATCATGATCGCAAAGCAACCCCTGGTTCTGACTGAGAACCTGGAGACTTTCGACATTCAAGTGAACGTCCATGGCGGCGGCGAATCCGGTCAAGCCGGTGCAACCCGTCACGGCATCACCCGTGCCCTGATCGACTATGACGCAGCTCTGAAGCCTGCACTGAGCCAAGCTGGCTTCGTGACTCGCGACGCTCGTGAAGTCGAACGTAAGAAGGTCGGTCTGCACTCCGCACGCCGCGCCAAGCAGTTCTCGAAGCGTTAATCCGTTTCCCCTGCAGGAAAGACTCTGCGGAGTCTTTTCAAGAAAAGCCGCCTCGAATGCAAATTCCTGGCGGTTTTTTCATGGGCGGTCGCAGCCTTGTCCAGCGCTTGCGCAAAGCCCCCACTTGCACTGGCGACAAAGAGATACGGCCGGTATTCCCGAGCCCCTTGCTGTACCATTTCAGGCAATCAAGAAACTACGGAGTAATGCCATGAGCGCCGTTGCTGAAACCACGACCACCGAAATGCCTTCCCCCATCGTCTTCACCGACAGCGCTGCTGCCAAGGTGGCCGACCTGATTGCCGAAGAAGGCAATCCCGATCTGAAGCTGCGCGTTTTTGTGCAAGGTGGTGGCTGCTCCGGTTTTCAGTACGGTTTCACCTTCGACGAGATCACCAATGACGACGACACCACCATGACCAAGAACGGTGTCTCGCTGCTGATCGACTCCATGAGCTATCAATACCTGGTGGGTGCCGAGATCGACTACAAGGAAGACCTGCAAGGCGCTCAGTTCGTGATCAAGAACCCCAATGCCTCGACCACCTGCGGCTGCGGCTCCAGCTTCTCGGTCTGAGTGAAATGATTGTCCGCGCGCCGGCCGCTTTGGTCTGGCGCTCGCATATTGCTTAAGCCGCTGCTTGTCAGCGGCTTTTTTGTTGCCTTGCCGACTCGTTCCGGAGCTGCCCATGGGTGAGATGCCCACCGCGCACCATAGTGCCCCCCATAAAGAAAGACTGCTTTGGCTGGTGGCCATAGGCTTTTTCATGCAGTCGCTGGACGCGACCATTCTCAACACGGCGTTGCCGGCCATGGCGACCGAGCTGGGCGAGAGCCCGATGAAGATGCAGTCCGTCATCGTGGCCTATGCGCTGACCACGGCCATGCTGATCCCGGCCACGGGCTGGGTGGCCGACCGCTTTGGCACGCGGCGTGTCTACGGCTGGGCGATAGGCCTGTTTGTGCTGGGCTCGGTGCTGTGCGCACTCTCGCCCAGCCTGCCGTTTCTGATCGCGGCACGCGTGGTGCAGGGCGTGGGCGGGGCCATGATGCTGCCGGTGGGGCGGCTGGCCGTGCTGCGTACCTATCCGCGCGGCGAGTTCATTCGTGCCATGAGCTTCATCGCCATTCCGGGCCAGGTCGGGCCGTTGCTGGGGCCTACCCTGGGCGGCTGGATGGTGGAGTACGCCAGCTGGCACTGGATCTTCTGGATCAATGTGCCCGTGGGACTGATAGGGCTGTGGGCGACCTGGCGCTGGTTTCCGCGCAGTGCACCCGTGCCCGTGCACCGCTTTGACGGCAAGGGCTATGCCATGCTGGCCTTCGGCATGGTGGCCATTTCCATCGCGCTGGACGGCCTGTCCGGCATGGGGCTGGGCATGGCGCTGGTGGTGGTGCTCATGGTGTTCGGCCTGGCCAGTTTGGCCAGCTACTGGATGCATGCGCTGCGCGTGGATGAGCCGCTGTTTGCGCCGGGCCTGTTCAAGGTGCGCTCGCTGCGCGTGGGCCTGCTGGGCAATCTGTTCACCCGCTTCGGCAGCGGCGCCGCTCCGTTTCTGATTCCGCTGATGCTGCAGGTCGGCCTCAAGATGTCGCCCATGAACGCGGGCCTGATGATGCTGGCCACCGTCACCGGCAGCATGCTGGTCAAGCGCATTGCCGTGCGCACGGTGCAGCGCTTTGGCTACAAGCGCGTGCTGCAGGTCAATTCGGTGATGCTGGCGGTGATGCTGGCCTCCTTCGGGCTGGTGGTGCCTGGAACGCCGGTCTGGCTGCTGCTGGTGCAGCTGTTCATCTTCGGCGGCTTCAACTCCATGCAGTTCTCGGCCATGAATTCGGTCACGCTCAAGGACATGGAGGGCGAGTCTGCGAGCAGCGGCAACAGCCTGCTGTCCATGGTGCAGATGCTGGCCATGAGCATGGGCGTGGCACTGGCCGGAGCCCTGCTGACGGGCTTCAGCGATATGTGGCCGACGCACAGCGACGAGCGCATGCAGGCCATTCGCGCCACCTTTGTGACGGTGGCATTGATGACGCTGGCGGCGACGCTGGTGTTCAGCCAGCTCGATGCCGACGAGCCGGTGCGCCCGGCTCCGGATGGTGGCGATGCCTGAAAATTTGATAGCTTATAGCGCTTGTCAATAAGAGATTTCAGATTGTTTTCAATTTGAAATCGTTTATTGGAGGGTGCTAATAGCTATTGATAGAGGAGCTCTACTCGGCTCTCGCTTCCTGGGATTTACCCGTAGGCTGCCGGGTTTTGTACGGGTTCACCCTTGATTTTGGTCACGGATATATGACGCGCTACATAGCCCCTATGAGCGCGTCTGTATGAGAAGCTGCCCATGCAGGCGTAGCCTTCGATCTTGACGAATGCTGCGTTTGGAATGCATCTTGCATGCAGGCATTCAATCTCACCCTGTCCCACGATCATGAGCACCAGTCAGAACTCTCAACCGATACGCTTCTTCCACCGCGGCGAGGTGGTGGAAGTGCAAGGCCCGCACCCCACACGCTCCGTGCTCCAATGGCTGCGCGAGGATGCCCATTGCACCGGCACCAAGGAAGGCTGCAACGAAGGCGACTGCGGGGCCTGCACGGTAGTCATCGGCGAGCTGGCCGAAGCCGGCGATACCGAGGCCGTCAACGGCCTGCGCCTGCAGACCGTCAATGCCTGCATTCAGTTTCTGCCCAGCCTGCATGGCAAGGCCTTGTTCACGGTGGAAGACCTCAAGAGCCAGTGCGCGGGCAAGTCTGCCTGCGCCGGCAAGCCCGCAGGCCCGCAAAGCCTGCATCCGGTACAGCAGGCCATGGTGGAGTGCCATGGTTCGCAATGCGGCTTCTGCACGCCCGGCATCGTGATGACGCTGTGGTCGGCCTATGAGCATCACCAGCAGCAGGGCAGCGAGCCCACGCGCCAGCAACTGGCCGACGAACTCTCGGGCAATCTGTGCCGCTGCACGGGCTACCGCCCGATTCTCGATGCCGGTCAGCGCATGTTCGATCTGCCTGCCGTGCGTCTGGATACGGCGCCCGTGGTGGCTGCACTGCAAGGCCTGCAGGCTGGCAATGCAGGGCTGAACTATGCGGCGCCCCAGGGCCTGCGCACCGACTTCTTCCACGCTCCACGCACGCTGGCAGAGCTGGCCAGCCTGTGCGAGACCAAGCCCAAGGCCCGCATCGTGGCCGGCTCCACCGATGTGGGGCTCTGGGTCAACAAGCAGTTCCGCGACCTGGGCGACATGATTTACGTCGGCGACGTGGCCGAGATGAAGCGCATCGAAGTGCGGCCCGATGCCGAAGGCGGCGAGCTGTATATCGGCGCCGGGGCTTCGCTGGAATCGGCATGGAGCGCGCTGGTGCAGCGCTGGCCCAGCCTGACCGATGTCTGGCTGCGCTTTGCCTCCACGCCCATCCGCCATGCAGGAACCATGGGTGGCAATGTGGCCAATGGTTCGCCTATCGGCGATTCGCCGCCGGTGCTGATGGCGCTGGATGCGCAGATCGAGCTGCGCAAGGGCGAGCGCGTGCGCCGCATGCCCCTGACGGATTTCTATCTGGACTATATGAAGAACCAGCTGGAGCCTGGCGAGTTCGTGCAGGCCCTGGCGGTGCCGCTGGCGGCCATGCAGCGCCAGGTGCGCGGCTACAAGATCAGCAAGCGCTTCGACTGCGATATCTCGGCCCTGTGCGCCGGCTTTGCCATCGAGCTCGATGGCGAGATCGTGCAATCCATCAGGCTGGCATTCGGCGGCATGGCTGCCACGGTCAAAAGAGCGGCGGCAGCCGAAGCGGCCCTGCTGGGCAAGCCCTGGAGCCTTGAAAACGTGAAGGCCGCACAGGCCGCGCTGGCCCAGGATTTCAAGCCCATGAGCGATATGCGCGCCAGCGCCGATTACCGCCTCAAGGTGGCGCAGAACCTGATCCAGCGTCTGTGGCTGGAAACGCGCGCCGATCAGCCGCAGGGCACTGATGCGACCAGTGTCTGGAGCGTGATGCCCCACGTCGTTCCCGCCGCCGTGGAGCAAGGAGTCTGAAATGAACAACCCCCTTGAATTGACGAATGAACTGGTGGCGGAAGCCTTTGCCGATTACCGCAAGAATCAGGCTTATCGCATTGACGAAGTGACCGAAGCCAAGGCCCATGATCAGGGCGCACGCGTGGGCGTCAGCCGCAAGCACGAGTCCGCACATCTGCATGTGGCCGGCGAGGCCGCCTATATCGACGACCTGCCCGAGCTGGAAGGCACGCTGCATTGTGCGCTGGGCCTCTCTCCCGTGGCCCACGGCCGTTTGACGGCGCTGGCGCTGGAGGCCGTGCGGGCCATGCCCGAAGTGGTGGACGTGATCACGGCAGCCGACATCCCCGGTGTCAACGACTGCGGCTCCATCATTCATGACGACCCGATTCTGTGCGACGGCGAAATCCGCTACGTAGGCCAGCCCCTGTTCGCCGTGATTGCCCGCTCGCGCGATGCGGCAAGACGTGCAGCCGCCCTGGCCAAGGCAGCGGCCACCATCAGCGAGCTGCCGCCCGTGCTGACACCGCGCAAGGCCCATGAGCTGGGGCAGTATGTGATGCCGCCCATGCACCTGGAGCGCAGTACACGGGAAGGCGGCGCGCGCGCCGCCATGGATGCCGCGCCGCACCGCCTCAAGGGTTCCTTCGATGTGGGCGGGCAGGAGCAGTTCTATCTGGAAGGGCAGATCAGCTATGCCACGCCCAAGGAAGACGGGGCCGTGCATATTCATTGCTCCACTCAGCATCCCAGCGAGATGCAGCATCTGGTGGCACATGCTCTGGGCGTGGCTTCGCACAGCGTGCATGTGGAATGCCGACGCATGGGTGGCGGCTTCGGCGGCAAGGAATCGCAGTCGGCGCTGTTCGCCTGCGTGGCGGCCGTGGCGGCAACCAGGCTGCAGAAACCGGTCAAGCTGCGTCTGGACCGCGACGACGACTTCATGATTACCGGTCGCCGTCACTGCTTCTGGTATGAGTACGAAGTGGGCTATGACGATGAAGGCCGCGTGCTGGGAGCCGAGATCTCCATGGTCTCGCGCGCCGGTCACTCTGCCGATCTGTCGGCGCCCGTGATGACGCGTGCGCTGTGCCATTTCGACAATACCTACTGGCTGCCCGATGTGCTCATGCATGGCTATATGGGCAAGACCAATACCCAGAGCAATACGGCTTTCCGTGGCTTTGGCGGACCTCAGGGCGCGATTGCCATCGAGAACATTCTGGATACGGTGGCGCGCAGCCTGGGGCGCGATCCGCTCGATGTGCGGCGCGTCAACTTCTACGGCAAGGGCGAGCGAAACATCACGCCCTATGAACAGGTCGTGACCGATAACGTGATTCACGAGCTGGTGGCCGAGCTGGAGGAGTCCAGCGACTACCGTGCGCGCCGTGCGGCCGTGAATGCCTTCAACGCCGGCAGTGCCGTGCTCAAGCGCGGCCTGGCGCTGACACCGCTGAAGTTCGGCATCTCCTTCAATGTGGCCCACTTCAACCAGGCCGGCGCACTGGTCCATATCTATACCGATGGCTCGATTCTCGTGAACCATGGCGGCACCGAAATGGGCCAGGGCCTGAACACCAAGGTGGCGCAGGTGGTGGCGCATGAGCTGGGCGTGGCATTCGAGAATGTGCGCGTGACGGCCACCGATACCAGCAAGGTGGCCAACACCTCGGCCACGGCGGCTTCGACGGGAGCCGACCTCAACGGTAAGGCCGCACAGGATGCCGCACGCCAGCTGCGCGAGCGTCTGGCCGAATGCGCCGCGCGCCTGCATGGCGGCGATGCCCATGACGTGCGCTTTGCCAACAATGCGGTGCAGGTCAATGGCCAGAATGTGCCGTTTGCCGAGCTGGTGCGCGCAGCCTATCTGCAGCGTGTGCAGCTGTGGTCGGATGGCTTCTATGCCACGCCCGGCCTGCACTGGGACGGCAAGCGCATGAAGGGTCACCCCTTCTTCTACTTTGCCTATGGCGCGGCCGTCAGCGAAGTGGTCATCGATACCTTGACGGGCGAATGGAAGCTGCTGCGCGCCGATGTGCTGCATGACGTGGGCCGCTCGCTGAACCCGGCCGTCGATGTGGGCCAGGTGGAGGGGGCCTTCATTCAGGGCATGGGCTGGCTGACCACAGAAGAGTTGGTCTGGCATCCGCAAACCGGAAAGCTCACGACCCACGCGCCCAGCACCTACAAGATTCCTACGGCCAATGACTGCCCGCCGGTCTTCAATGTGCGCCTGTTCGAGGGCGATAACTATGAAGACTCCATCCACCGCAGCAAGGCCGTGGGCGAGCCCCCGCTGCTGCTGCCGTTCTCGGTGTTCTTCGCGATTCGCGATGCGGTGTCGGCCGCCGGCGAGCACCGCATGAACCCTCCTCTGCAGGCGCCTGCCACGTCAGAGGCCATCCTGCGAGCAGTGGAAGCCGTTCAAGGGCACACTGGCTAGTTTTTCCTCACAGGTGTTGTCGCCTTGCGGGGCGGCAGCCATTCTGAGTCATGGCTGTTTGCCGCGGGGCAAGGCCATGTGCTGCGCCGTCCATTTGGCGGCGCAGGACCGGGCGCGTTCCTCGCGTTGCGCCTCGCATGCAAAACAACACGGAGACTATGCAATGAACTGGACAGAGCGGATATTCAAACTCAGGGAGCACAACACCAATGTGCGCACGGAACTGGTCGCAGGGCTGACGACCTTTCTTTCAATGGCCTACATCATGTTCGTCAACCCCTCCATTCTGGGGGATGCGGGCATGCCCAAGGGCTCGGTCTTTGTCGCCACCTGCCTGATCGCAGCGCTGGGCTCGACCATCATGGCGCTGTATGCCAACTACCCGATTGCGCTGGCGCCGGGCATGGGGCTGAACGCCTATTTCGCCTACGTGGTGGTGCTCAAGATGGGCTATACGTGGGAGGCTGCCCTGGGGGCGGTGTTCGTCTCGGGATGTCTGTTCCTGATCTGCACCATGCTGGGCCTGCGTGAGCTCATCATCAAGGGCATACCGCAGTCCATACGCGTTTCCATCACCGTGGGTCTGGGTCTTTTCCTGGCGCTGATCGCGCTCAAGACCGCCGGTGTGGTCGCTGCCGACCAGAACACCTATGTGACGCTGGGCGATCTGCACAAGCCCGAGGTCATCATGGCGCTGCTGGGCTTTTTGCTGATCGTGGTGCTGGACCGTCTCAAGGTGCCGGGCGCCTTGCTGATCGGCATCCTGGCCGTGACGGTGGCCTCGTTCTTCTTCGGCGGCAATACCTTCCACGGCATCTTCTCGGCACCTCCCTCCATCGAGCCCACCTTCATGAAGCTCGATATCAAGACGGCGCTGACCACGGGCTTCCTCAACGTGGTGCTGGTGTTCTTCCTGGTGGAACTGTTTGATGCCACCGGCACGCTGATGGGCGTGGCGCGTCGCGCCGGCCTGCTGGTGCCTGAGCGCATGGGGCGTTTCAACCGCTCGCTGCTGGCCGATTCGGGCGCGATCTTTGTGGGCTCCATCCTGGGTACTTCCAGCACCACCGCCTATGTGGAGAGCGCTGCCGGTGTGCAGGCTGGCGGCCGTACCGGTCTGACGGCTCTCACGGTTGCCATGCTCTTCCTGGCCTGCCTGTTCATCGCGCCGCTGGCCGGTGTGGTGCCCGGCTATGCCACTGCGCCTGCGCTGCTGTTCGTGGCCTGCCTGATGCTGCGTGACCTGACGGAAGTGCAGTGGGATGAAACCACCGAAGCCATACCGGCAGTCGTCACCGCGCTGATGATGCCTTTCACCTACTCCATCGCCAACGGTCTGGCCTTCGGCTTCATCACCTATGCCGTACTCAAGCTGTGCACGGGCAAGGTCAAGGAGGTGCACTGGATCATGTGGGTGATTGCGGCCCTGTTCCTGTTCAAGTTCATCTACGTCGGCGGTCACTGAGCGCCTATACACCGATCAAGCCTGGCAGTAATCTGTGCCGGGCCGTGGCAGTCGGAGGAGAGGCCGGCTGACATGGCTCGCTGGAGCCCGCCAGGCATGAAATCACAGATGCAACAAGCAGTCCGGCTTCTGGTGGGGTCGGGCTGTTTTGCATTGTGAGTGGCAAGACATTTGCAAGCATGTCATCCGAGCATGTGTTGACAGCTAGACACCCAGGCCCCAGGTGGCCGGCCATTTCCCCAAGCTTCAACAACATTGATTTCATGAGCATATTGCTGAATCAAAGCTTGTTGCGCGCTTTGCGGGTGGCGGAATTCAACTCGTGCCGTCTTAAGTGCTTGGCAGCACAGTGAAATTCATGCGAGGCCGGTGAGCTGACTCCGGCGCTCGGATGAGTTGGTTGTTTCCAAATTTGAAATCAATATTTTTGAATCGATCGACTGCTCCCTAGCATCCGTCTCATTGCATACATGGGAGATGGAAGTGGACAAGCGTCGATTCCTGCTGGCAGGGCCTTCATTGCTGGCAGTGACTGCCATGGGCACCGCCGGTGTTGCACGTGCTGCGGCAGATGCCAGGACCAGGCTGGTTGTCGCTGATCAGAGCGAGCTGATTCGTCATCTGCTGGATGCCAGCGGTGAGCGCAAGAAGACCGGCTTTCAGTTGGAGCTGCCAAATTTTGCCGGCGGTCCGGCCATTTTCGAGGCCATCCGCGCCGGGGCACTGGACATGGCTTATGTGGGAGATACGCCTCCCATACAGGCGCGGGCCGCAGGCGTGAACCTGCCCATCATCGCGACCTTCACCCGAGCCAGGGCGGAATATCGTTTGCTCCAGCATGCCGGTGCCGGGGTGGAGCGCCTGAGCGATCTGCGCGGCAAGCGCGTGAGCTATGTGGAAGGCTCGGGGCGCCAGGTGTTCCTCATCGAGGCGCTGAACCGGGCGGGCCTGACGCTCAAGGATGTCACGCTGGTGCATCTGCGCGTGGCCGAGCTCAACGATGCCTTGCGCGCCCGTGCCGTCGATGTCGCCACCATTTCCGAGCCGCATGTCACGCGACTGTCCAGGCAGGTTGGAGCGCGCGTGGTGCCCGATCCACTGGAGCGGCAACTGCTGCCGTCCACCTCCTATATCTATGCCCGCCCGGATGTGCTGGCCGATCCGCAGAAGGCAGAAGCCATCCGCGAATTCCTGGCCTCCTTCGTGCGTGCGGGGCGCTGGAGCAATACCCATCGCAAGGAATGGGGGCAGCATTACCTGCGCAACTTCCAGCGCCTTGATGCCGAGAGCGCGGCGGCCATCCAGGCGGCGCAGGCTCCGCTGGAGTTCCAGACGGCGGCACAGGCCCAGTCCCATCATCAGAAACTCATCGACATCCTGCACAGCGCAGGCAGTCTGCCCCAGCGTCTGGATGCCAGGGATTCCTTTGTGGCGAGCTATGACGGCGTGATCGTCGCCAATCGCTGAGGAGTGGCCGTGATGACACCGACTCCTCTGGAAGCGCGCTTGGCCGGCTGGCAGTCTCAGACTGGATCGCCGCTCGCCGCGCCAGACCGCAAAGCCCCGGCGCTGGTACCGGCCCGCCTGTCGCCGGGCATGCTGCTGGCCGGGCCCGTCCTGCTGCTGCTGTTGTGGGAGGCTGCATCGCGCCTGGGTTATCTCTCGCCGGAGACGCTGACCGCACCGTCGCAGGCTCTGCGTACCGGCTACGAAATGGTGCTCGATGGCAGCCTGCTGCCGCATCTGCTGGCTTCGGCCGGGCGCGCCTACACGGGACTGTTTCTGGGCATTGTGGTGGGAGTGTTGCTGGCGCTGGTCGCCGGACTGAGCCGCAGCGGCGAGGCCCTCATCGATGGCCTGGTGCAAATCAAGCGGGCCGTTCCCACGCTGGCGCTGATCCCGCTGGCCATCATCTGGCTGGGCATAGGCGAGGCGATGAAGGTCTTTCTCATCTTTACCGCAGTGCTGATTCCCATCTACATCAACACCCATGCAGCGGTGCGCAGCATCGACATCGGTCATGTGGAGCTGGCTCAGACGCTGGGACTGTCGCGTGCCGAATTCATTCGCAAGGTGGCGCTGCCGGGTGCCTTGCCGGGCTTTTTTGTCGGCCTGCGCATGGCGGTCTCGCTGTGCTGGACGGCGCTGGTGGTGCTGGAGCTGATCAACACACAGACCGGCATCGGTTACTTGATGAACCGCGCGCGCGACTGGGGGCAGACCGATGTGATCGTGGTGGGCATCCTGATCTACGCGCTGCTGGGTCTGCTGTCGGACGCCGCAGTGCGGCGCCTGGAGGCACATGTGCTGTCCTACCGGAGGTCGCTGGGATCATGAGCCATCCATCATTGACCGGTTCCGTGCAACTGCACGGCTTCAGTCGCAGCTTTCAAGGCAAGCAGGTGCTCGATGACATCCATCTCGATATCGCACCCGGGCAGTTCGTGGCACTGCTGGGGGAGTCGGGCTCGGGCAAGACCACGCTGCTGCGTGCCCTGGCCAACCTCGATGCCGAGGCCCGGAGTTCGGGGACGGCGGTTGCACATGGCAATGTGTCCGTGCTGTTCCAGGACTCGCGTCTGCTGCCCTGGCTCACGGTGCTGGACAACCTGACGCTGGGTCTGAGCGCGCAGGCTGCCCGGCCTGCCGCAGTTCAGTTGCTGCGCGAGGTGGGGCTGGCAGAGAAGGCAGCAGCCTGGCCTGCCAGCTTGTCGGGCGGGCAAAAGCAAAGGGCGGCGCTGGCTCGTTCCTTGCTGCGCGAGCCTCATGTGTTGCTGGCCGACGAGCCTTTTGGGGCCCTGGATGCCCTGACCCGCCTGCGCATGCAGGGCCTGCTGCGGCGCATGGTGGAGCGCATACGCCCGACGGTGATCCTGGTGACCCACGATGTGGACGAATCCCTGCTGCTGGCAGACCGGATTCTGGTGCTCAGGGACGGAAGGATCGCCGAAGACCATGCGCTGGATCTGGCCCATCCGCGGCGACCCGATCACCCCGCTTTCATGCAACTGCGCGCGACCTTGCTGCGCAGTCTGGGAGTGGAAGCCGAATTTGCCTGAAAGAAGCTGTGCCATGACACGACAACTACACCTGAACCTGTTTCTGATGACGCGAGGCCACCACGAAGGTGCCTGGCGTCACCCCGGCGCCAACCCCAAGGCCCTGACCGATCTGCAGCTCTATGTGGATGCGGCCCGCATTGCCGAGGCCGCGAAGTTCGACGCCGTGTTTCTGGCAGACGGGCTGGTCGGGCCCGACAATGGGCAGATGGCCTCTTCAGGCCAGCTCGAGCCGCTGCTGCTGCTGGCTGCTCTGGCGCAGCATACCGAGCGCATCGGGCTGATCGGAACGGCTTCCACCACCTACAGCCTGCCCTATACGCTGGCGCGCCAGTTCGCCACGCTGGACCATCTCTCCAAGGGGCGGGCAGGCTGGAATATCGTGACCTCCTGGCTGCCCCGGGCCGGCGAAAACTACGGACTGCAGCAGAACGTCGAGCATGCCGAGCGCTACCGCATCGCCGAGGAATTCGTGGCCGCAGTGGATGCGCTGTGGCGCAGCTTTCCGAGCGGGGCTGTGGTGGACGATGCCGAATCGGGCCAGTTCCTGGACATAGGCCAGGTGCGCCCCGTCAACTATGCGGGCACGCATATCCGTACGCGTGGACCGCTGAATGTGCCGGGCAGTCCCCAGGGGCGTCCGGTGCTGGTGCAGGCCGGGCAGTCCGACACTGGTCGCGCCTTTGCCGCGCAATGGGCCGAGGCCATTTTCACGGCGCATGGCAGCAAGGAGTCGGCGCAAGGCTTCTATGCCGATATCAAGGGACAGGCGAAGGCTCTGGGGCGCAGTGCCGAGGGCATCGTGATTCTGCCGGGCATCAGTGCCGCGATCGGATCCACGGAGTACGAAGCCCGTCAGGTGTGGGAGGAGCTCGACAGCCTGACCAGCATCGACGTGGGGCTGGGGCGCCTGTCGGCCCGCTTTGGCGGCCATGATTTCAGCGGCCTGCCGCTGGACCGACGGCTCACGCGCGACGACTTTCCGGACCCCGCGCTGGTGGAAGCTTCCAGGAGCCGCGCCATAGGCTATGTGGAGACCACGCTGCGCGATGGACTCACGCTGCGTCAGCTGCTCAAGCGGCTGGCTGGCGCGCGCGGGCATCTGGCGATTGCCGGCACGCCCGAGCAGGTGGCGGACACGATTGAAGACTGGTTCCGCACGGGCGCTGCCGACGGCTTCAATGTGATGCCACCGGTCATCACCCAGCAGCTGGAGCTGTTTGCCAGTGAGGTCGTGCCGATTTTGCGCAAGCGCGGGCTGTTTCGCAGCGACTACCAGAGCAGCACGCTGCGCGGTCACTTCGGCTTGCCCGATCTGCCTGTGGTGCAGCACAAGGCGCAGGCGGATGCAGCAGTAGCGGCCTGAGCCTGCAGCGGGCCGGCGGCCGCGCTTTCAAGCGGGGTGGATGGCGCCCAGAATGCGCGGGCCGCTGGCGCCTGTCACACTGGCCAGATTGCCGGGCAGGCCCAGCAGGCATTGACGTGCCAGCCAGGCAAAGGCGGCTGCTTCCACTTCGAGCGGGGGCAGGCCGCGCTCTGCCGTGGAGGCCACCTTCACGCCCGGCAGCAGGGCGGCAAGACGCTGCATCAGATAGGTGTTCAGTGCGCCGCCGCCGCAGACAAGCAGTTCGGTGCCGCCCCTGCCGAAACGCTGGACAGCATGGGCGCAGCTGGCAGCCGTGAATTCGGTCAGGGTCGCCTGTACATCGATTGCGGCGGCCTGGGCCGCATGCTGCTGCAGATGCCGCTCCAGCCACTCGGCGTGAAACAGATCGCGCCCCGTGCTCTTGGGCGGCTGCTGGGCCAGATAGGGATCGCCCAGCATGGCGGCCAGCAGCTCGGGCAGGACCTTGCCGCTGGCGGCCCACCGGCCGCTCTCGTCATAGCTCCTGCCGGTATGGCGCAGGCACCAGCCGTCCATGAGCGCATTGCCGGTGCCGGTATCGAAGCCGAGCACCGAGCCGTCGGCACCCAGCACGCTGAGATTGGCAATGCCGCCGATATTGAGTACCAGCGCGGTTTCAGCGGGCCTGCCGAACACGCTTTGGTGAAAGGCCGGCACCAGCGGTGCCCCCTGGCCGCCTGCCGCCACATCACGGCTGCGCAGGTCGGCGACTACGGTGATGCCGGTCAGCTCGGCCAGCAGGGCGGGGCTGTTGAGCTGCAGCGTATAGCCCGTGCCATCGAACATCTGCGGACGGTGGCGCACGGTCTGGCCATGGGCGCCTATGGCCGCGATCTGCCCGGCCCGGACACCGGCTGCAGTCAGTAGTTGCTGCACCACCTGTGCATAGTGGCGCACCAGTGCATTGGCGGCCAGGGCGGCGCGATGCAGCTCGTCCTGACCGCCAGTGGTGTTGAGGGCCAGCAGCTCGGCGCGCAATGCCGCATCGAAGCCGCAGCTGGCATGTTGCAGCACTCGCATGCCCTGGCTGAAGTCCACGAGAACCCCGTCGACGCCGTCCAGCGATGTACCGGACATCAGGCCGATATAGAGGTTGCTTTGAGCGGCTTGTTCAATGGCATTGGGCATGGCAGATCAGAGGGTTGGCGTGCGGTTCACTATCTTAGCTGTAGCGTTTGCGGCTTTCCTGGCGGTCGCTGCAAACGATCCTGATGCGGAAATGAAAAAGGGCTGCAATTTGCAGCCCTCAGGTTGTGTCGCAGCGATGGATCAGCGCGTACTGGCCAAGGCGAACGACTGCGTGCCGGCGTTGAGTTCGATGCGCATCTGCGCTGCCTGCTGCTCAAAGGCCGGGCGTGCGGCCTTGGAGATGGGCTGGGCGGCATCGGTGATCTGGGCAATAGTCAGCGGGTCGCGCTGCTCGCCCTTCTCGCGGAATTCGAAGTGCAGATGAGGGCCGGTGGCCCAGCCCGTGGAGCCCACGGCGCCGATGATGTCGCCCTGGTCCACGCGCTGACCGTGCTTGACGTCGATGCGGCTCAGGTGGGCGTAGACGGTGGTGTGCTGGTTGGCGTGATCGACGAAGATCACATTGCCGTAACCGTTTTGCACGCCGGCAAAGGACACGACGCCGTCGCCCACGGTACGCACCTTGGTGCCCGTGGGGGCCGCGAAGTCGGTGCCCAGGTGAGCGCGCCAGGTTTTATGAATGGGGTGGACGCGCATGGAAAAACCGCTGCTGATGCGCGAGAACTCCACGGGATAGTTCAGATAGGCCTGGCGCAGGCTCTTGCCGTCCAGCGTGTAGTAGGCGCCCTTCTTGCCTGCTTCCTGGAACCACATGGCCTGGTGCGACTTGCCATTGTTGTAGAACTCGGTGCTCAGCACGCGGCCGGCGCGCAGTGGCTCGCCATCGGCTTCCAGCGATTCATAGACCACGGCAAAGCGGTCGCCCTTGCGCAGGCCGCGGCGGAAGTCCAGCTCGCCCTGGAAGATGTCGGCCATCTGCATGGAGATGCTGTCGGGAATGTCGGAGGCATCCGTGGCGGCAAAGAAGGAGGAGCGAATCACGCCGCCGGCCAGACGCGGGCTGGCCGTGAGTTTGCCGGTCTCGATCTTGGATTGCAGCTTGCCATCCACGCGCTCCACAGTCAGGCGCTGAAAGCTGCCGTCTTCGCTGGGAGCCCAGCGCACGGTCAGCTGGCTCAGTTGCTGGTCGGGCGTGGTCTCTGCTGACACCAGGCGGCCGGCGCGGCCCAGCACGTTCTGGCGCACGGCTTCGTTGCTGCGCATGAAGGCTGCGGCCTGCGGGTCGGCAATGCCAAGGCGCTGCAGCAGCGACTCGGTGGTGTCGTTGCTGCGGGTGTATTCGGAGCGATAGAGGGAGAAGGACTGCAGATCCGTCAGATCGGCCAGATCCTGGCCGGCGGCCAGGGAGGTGACGGGTTCGGTCAGTGTACGTACGGGAAGGTCGGCGGGGTCGGGACCCAGGCTGGCCACTGCGAAGGCGCCGCTGCCACCGGTCAGCAAAACAGTCGCCAGCGCCGCCGTGGCGCGCTTGGGGTGTTTTTGCAGAGCCGATGTCAGCCGCGCAAGCAGAGCACCGCCGGCATTTTTCAAGCCAGTCATCAAAACATCAAATCCTTGGGAAAGCGTGTCGGTGGAGTTGGTATTTGTTACGACTGACACGTCTCCAGTAGCTCTACCGTGCCATAAGTCCATCCAAAGAGGTCTTTATGAGGGAGCAGTCTAGAATTGACCGTAACACCAAACCTCCAAGTATATCGGCCGCGTCCTACTTCGCCTGCCGAAAAACCCTTATGAATCAATCTGCTGTTACAAGTTTTCCCGTGACCGACAGAGTGAACCAGGCGCTGGAAGTCACTCTGCGTGGAGTCGATGAGCTGCTGCCCAAGGACGAGTGGGTCCAGAAACTGGCCAGGTCCGAAGCCACCGGCGTGCCCCTGCGCATCAAGCTGGGTCTGGACCCGACAGCCCCCGACATCCACCTGGGCCATACTGTGGTGCTCAACAAGATGCGCCAGCTGCAGGATTTGGGCCATCAGGTGATCTTCCTGATCGGCGACTTCACGACGCTGATCGGCGACCCTTCGGGCCGCAACTCCACACGCCCGCCGCTGACGGCCGAGCAGATCAAGGTCAATGCCGAGACCTATTACACCCAGGCCGCCAAGGTGCTGGACCCGGCCAGGACCGAGGTGCGCTACAACAGCGAGTGGTGCGACCAGCTGGGCGCGCGCGGCATGATCCAGCTGTCGGCCAAGTACACGGTGGCGCGCATGATGGAGCGCAACGACTTCCATACGCGTTTCACCGACGGCAGCTCCATCAGCCTGCACGAGTTTCTCTACCCGCTGCTGCAGGGCTATGACTCGGTGGCGCTCAAGTCCGACCTGGAGCTGGGCGGCACCGATCAGAAGTTCAATCTGATGATGGGCAGGCATCTGCAGGCCGAGTACGGTCAAGATCAGCAGTGCGTGCTCACAATGCCGCTGCTGGTCGGCCTGGACGGCGTGCACAAGATGTCCAAGTCCAAGAACAACTACATCGGCATCACCGAGGACGCCAACACCATGTTCGCCAAGGTGCTGTCGATCTCGGACGAGCTGATGTGGGACTGGTACACCCTGCTGTCCTTCAAGAGCCTGGCCGAGATTGCAGCGCTCAAGGCCGAGATCGAGGCCGGAGGCAACCCCAAGCATGCCAAGGTGGCGCTGGCCAAGGAGATCACCGCGCGCTTCCACAGCGCCGAAGCCGCCGATGCGGCCGAGCAGGATTTCATCAACCGCTCCAAGGGCGGCATTCCCGATGACATCCCTGAAATCAGCCTGTCCGGCGCTCCGCTGGGCATTGGTGCGCTGGTCAAACAGGCCAATCTGGCTGCATCGACCGGCGAAGCCAACCGCCTGATCGATGGCGGCGGCGTGCGCGTCGACGGCAACGTCATCAGCGACCGTGCACTGAAGCTGGACGCCGGCACCTTTGTGCTGCAGGTGGGCAAGCGCAAGTTTGCGCGTGTCACGCTGAGCTGAGCGCCCTGGGGCGCTTCGCCCCGTTCGCCTCTTTGCGCCACAGGGCAAGGCCTTTGCCGCTGTGGTGCGGCCTAAAGAGGTGAACGTAAAAATGAGAGCTGTTTACGCTTGATACATCTTCGTTTCAAATCACTTTGTATTTGAAATCGATGCAGGTCATGCGTGAATAGCTCTTTTTTTATTGACTGGGCTCGCTCGCGCCCTGCATGGCGTCGCGCGTCTGGCGGGCTTGTTCCATCAGCCACTGACAGAAGGCCTGCACTTCGGGCCGCTCGCTGCTGCGCGGGCCTTGCAGCAGCCAGTACGACAGCGGCGAGGCCAGGCGACGCTCGGGCAATACCTCGATCAAGGTGCCGGCCGCCAGTGCATCGGCTACCAGCGGCAGGCGCGCGATGGCCAGACCCTGGCCCGCCAGCGCGGCCTGCACGATCTGGTGGGCGTAGTTGAAGTACAGCCAGCGCGGCGGCTGCAGCTGGTCGCAGCCGTTGGCGGCAAACCAGCGCTGCCAGCTCAGCCACTCCAGCTGGGGCATGCGGTGCACGTCGCCGGTTTCAATCAAGGTGTAGCGGGCCGCATCGGCGGGGCTGTGCACGGCGGGGCCGCTCCTGAGCAGGGCTGGGCTTGCGACCAGCACCAGTTCTTCGCCAAACAGGGCCTTTGCCGCGGCATCGGAGACGCCGGCGCTGTAGCGTATGGCCAGGTCCACATCGGTGGTCTCCAGATCCACCACGGCGTCGCCCGTGTCTATGCGAATGTCGATATCGGGATAGGCGCGCTGGAAAGCCTCCAGGCGCGGAATCAGCCACATGGCGGCAAAGCTGGCCCAGGTGGTGATGGCCACGCTCTTGCGGCCCACGGTCTGGCGGATCTGGCGCACGGTGGCGTCGATCGACTCCAATGCAGGCTGCACGGCATGCAGCAGCTGGGCGCCGGCACCCGTCAATTCCACGGCGCGCGAATGGCGCAGAAACAGCGGGATGCCCACCTCGTCTTCCAGCGACTGGATCTGGCGGCTGACGGCAGACTGGGTCAGTGCCAGCTCGTCCGCCGCGGCACGAAAGTTCAGGTGTCGGGCCACGGCCAGAAAGGCGCGCAGATGGCCGGCACCGATGGCGCGGGTGCGAAGCAGCGGAGTGGGGCTGGTGGTGGCATGAGGCATGGCAGGGCAAGCATAAGGTGTTTGCGGCGACTGTTGCCTGCGCTTGCAGTTGCCGACCGCGGCTATGGGTCGATAATCAGGCGGTTTTCATCCCACAAATCAATATGACTGCACCTCTGGACATCGTCGTCATGGCTGCCGGCAAAGGCACCCGCATGAAAAGCCGCCATCCCAAGGTGCTGCAAAAGCTGGCCGGTCGCGCCCTGTTGCAGCATGTGCTGGATACTGCTGCGCAGCTCAAGGCGCGCTCGGCCGTGGTGGTGACGGGCCATGGCGCAGCGGAAGTGGAAGCTGCCATCGCCGCTGCCAATGGCGTGGATCGCGCGGATGGCACCCATGGTGCAATGGACCTGAAGTTTGTGCGCCAGGAGCCCCAGCTGGGAACCGGCCATGCCGTGCAGCAGGCCGTGCCTGCGCTCAAGGAAGATGGTCTGGTCGTGGTGCTGTCGGGTGATGTGCCGCTGACCCGGGCCGACACGCTGCAAGGTCTGCTCGATGCCGCAGGCAGCGACAAGATGGCGCTGCTCACCGTGACCATGCCCGATCCCACGGGCTATGGCCGCATCGTGCGAAACGATGCAGGCACGGTGCAGCGCATCGTCGAGCAGAAAGATGCCAGCGAGGCCGAGCGCGCCATCACCGAGATCTACAGCGGCATCATGGCCGTGCCAGCCAGGCATCTGACGGCCTGGCTTGCCAAGCTCGACAACAACAATGCCCAGGGCGAGTACTACCTGACCGATATCGTCGCCATGGCCGTGGCCGACGGCGTGCCCGTGGTGGGCCACCGCATTGCCGATGTCCTGCAGGTGGCGGGCGTCAACAGCCCGCTGCAACTGGCAGAGCTGGAGCGCGCTCACCAGTTGCGCCAGGCGCGCGAGTTGATGGAGCAGGGCGTGCGCATGGCCGATCCTGCGCGCTTCGACCTGCGTGACGATGCGCGCGGCACCAAGGCCAGCCTGAGCTGCGGCCAGGATGTGGAAATCGACGTGAACTGCATCTTTGCCGGCAAGGTGACGATTGGCGCCGGCGCCAGGATCGGGGCCAACTGCCATCTCAGCAATGTGAGCATTGCCGAAGATGCCGTGATCCACCCCTTCACGCACATCGATGGCGAGAAGGCCGGCGTGGAAGTGGGCCAGGGCGCGCTGGTCGGCCCGTTTGCCCGCTTGCGCCCCGGCGCCAGGCTGGGCCGCGAAGTGCATATCGGCAACTTCGTGGAAGTGAAGAACTCCGTCCTGGCCGACGGTGCCAAGGCCAATCACCTGGCCTATCTGGGCGACGCCACGGTGGGCGAGCGCGTGAACTATGGTGCAGGCAGCATCACTGCCAACTATGACGGCGTGAACAAGCACCGTACCGTGATCGAGGCCGATGTGCATATCGGCAGCAACTGCGTGCTGGTGGCTCCGGTGACGATTGCCGCTGGCGGCACCGTGGGCGGTGGCTCCACCGTGACCAAGAATACGGAGGCTGGTGCCTTGACGGTAGGACGTGGCAGGCAGGTCAGCATCAGCAACTGGAAGCGCCCTGAAAAGCTGCCAAAAGCCTGATGGAACAAGCGCAGCAAGCTTTGGAGAGCATGGCGCCTCGGTCCCTGGACGAAGCGCTGGCGCTGCTGGCCAGGCGCGAGGCCGAACTGTCCGCCTTGCGCACGGCCCAGCAGGAATGGATGCATGCCGTCTCGCATGATTTGCGGGCGCCGCTGCGCCATCTGCTGGCTTTCAATCCGCTGGTTGCCGAGCTGCTGCAGTCCGCCAGTCCCGGTGCCGAAGACCTGGAGGAAGCACGCAGCTTCCTCCAGACCATGGACCAGTCCGCCCAGCGCATGGCGGCCATGTTCGACGGCTTGCTGAAGCTGAATCGGGCCCAGAGCCATGTGCTGAAGCCGCAGCCCGTGGACTTGCTGGCCTTGCTGGGAAGTCTGAGTCAGCGTCTGCAGGCAGGCGCGCAAGGCCGACGCATAGAGTGGTGTCTGCCTGCCGCAGCCCCCATGCTGCAGGCGGATCCGCATCTGCTGGAGCAGGCTTTGGATGCAGCTCTCGCCAATGCCGTCAAGTTCACGCGGGCCGTGCCGCTGGCGCGCATCCAGGTCGAAGTGCAGCGTGATGGGCAGGGGGGCTGCTTCATCACCGTGGCCGACAACGGCGCCGGCTTCGAGCAGGCGCGGTCAGGCAAGCTGTTTGGCGCCTTTCAGCGCATGCATCGCGAGGCCGAGTTCGAGGGCCTAGGCATCGGCTTGGCGCTGGTGCGCGATATCTGCCGCCGCCATGGCGGCGAGGCGGAAATCCAGGCCCAGCTCAATGCAGGATGCCAGTTGCAGATGCATTGGCCCACCTGCCTGCCCTGAGTGCTCAGACCACGTTGCGGTCCAGGCTTTCCTGCTCGGCACTCGCCGGGCTGATTCGCGTGGATTCCGGTCGCATGGGCATGGTCGATGGACTGTGCTGTCGCTCGGGTTGCTGCGTGGCATCCATCACCTGGTCGCGCCCGCCGCTCTTGGCGCTGTAAAGCGCACTGTCGGCCGCTTTTATCCATTCGGACACCGAGCCAAAACCTTCATCGGCTGCAGCAACGCCGATACTCGCACTGATGTGCAGCTGTGGATATTCGCGAATGCGTATCTGAGCAATTTTTTCGCAAATACGCATGGCGACCGAATATGCCTCCTTGGCCGTGGTGTGCTTGCAAAGCACGGTGAATTCATCACCGCCGTAGCGCCCAGCAATATCGTTGCTGCGCAGGCTGTTTCTAATCGCCAGCCCGATCATTTTCAAAACATCGTCGCCCACAATATGGCCGTACAGATCATTCACGCTTTTGAAACGGTCAATGTCAATCACCAGCAGGCAGGTCTGCTCCTTGACGGTGCGGTGCTGATGCAGCGCGGCACGGGCTTTTTTCCACCAGTAATCGCGGCTGTATACCGTGGTCAGAGGATCAATGCGTCCCAGTAACTTGAGCTGCAGGTTCTGCCTGGCCAGAGTCTTGAGCATTCGACTGTTGGACCAGCTTGCATAGGCGCTGTGCAGGATGATCAGCGGCAGCAGGCTGAGCTGTACCGCCAGTGGCGCGCCCCATTGCGGGGTGGGCGTTATGGCGATGCTCATGAAAAGCATGCCGCACAGCAGCGCGATCAGGGAGGGCAGCCAGCGGCGCTTCAAACCGGTATAGAAGCGGTCCGCCACGCCGATGGCCAGAATGCAGATGCTGGGCAGAAGGCTCCAGTGCATCAGAGAAATCCAGCAGCCGACGATCAGCGCATCTATCAGAGAATTGAAATACTCCGCATGGAACTGATCCTGTTGCCGGCTTGAATGCAAAAAAGCAATATGCGGCCATACCAGCGCACTGACCGTCGTGAATGCCCACCAGGCGAGATTGGTCGGGAGATATGACAGGCTCGCAGCCACCACCGCTCCGCCCAGTGCCATATAAGAGGCGCGCAGAGGGTAGGTCCGGCGGTGAATATCTCGATGCAAGGGCATCTGGTGGAGTTGGCTTAAGTCAAGGTTGCGAGAATAATCTAATTAATACAATTTGTATCAAATATTGAGGGGCTTGCGCGGCATCCGCACCACACATGGCGGTTCAAAAATAAAGGCGTGCAAGTCCCTAATGATTGGGGGCTGGCAAGGGCAGTTCGGTACTGAATTTGGCGCGCTTGATGCTGAAGAAGGCTTTGACATTGCGCACATTGGCATCCTGCGTGAACAGCTTCTGGCTCAATGCCAGGTAGGCAGGCATATCGATGGTGGCAATGACGAGGATGAAGTCGGGGCCGGGAGAGACGCGCCAGCATTGCTGCACGCCGGGTTCGGCCACGGCTTTGTGCTCGAATTGCAGCAGTGAGCTGCTGTCCTGCCGGTCCAGCGAGACTTCCACAATGGCCTGCAGGCCATGACCGGTGAGGCGGGCGATGTGTTCGCTGCTCAGGATGGCGACTTGTTTCTCGATCAGACCCAGCTCCTGCAGGCGCTTGACACGACGCAGGCAGGTAGGGGCAGACAGCTCGAGATGCCGGGCCAGGGCCTGGTTGCTCAGGCTGGCATCCCGCTGCAATTGCTGCAGCAGTTGCAAGTCGGTGTCATCCAGATTGATGGAATTTTCATTCATTTATATGAATTTTATTAAATAAATAATCAATATTCCGATTTGATGAAATTTTCAGTCATTTAGTTGGTTTTATTGATTGAAAATTTTTTATTGCAACCGTTAGCATGCTCGCTCAAACAACCTAAGGTGTACCTCTATGTGTGGCATTGTTGCTGCGGTGTCTCATCGCAATATCGTTCCGGTTCTGGTCCAGGGTCTGCAGCGACTGGAGTATCGCGGCTATGACTCCTGTGGTGTGGCTGTACAGGCAGCGGATGCCAGCGGCTTGAGCCTGGGATTGCAGCGTGCGCGCTCTACAGCCCGCGTGGCCGAGCTGATGGAGCAGGTCAAGACCGAGCATGTGGAAGGTTTCACCGGCATTGCCCATACCCGCTGGGCCACTCACGGCGAGCCAGCCGTACGCAATGCCCATCCCCACTTCAGCCATGGTCCCGGCATCTCGCCCGTGGCCGATGCCGATGCGCCGGCCCGCGTGGCCCTGGTGCACAACGGCATCATCGAGAACTACGAAGCCCTGCGTGCCGAGCTGCAGGCCAAGGGCTATGTATTTGCCAGCCAGACCGACACCGAGGTCATTGCTCACCTGGTGGACAGCCTCTACAACGGCGATCTTTTCGAAGCCGTGCAAGCCGCGACGGCTCGCCTGCATGGCGCCTACGCGATTGGCGTGATGCACCGGGATGAACCTCGCCGTGTGGTGGGCGCTCGTGCCGGCTCGCCGCTGATTCTGGGTGTGGGCAAGGACGGCGCGGAACATTTCCTGGCCAGCGATGCAATGGCGCTGGCGGGTGTGACCGACCAGATCGTGTACCTGGAAGAGGGCGATCTGATCGATCTGCAGCCGGGACGCTACTGGGTCATCAGCAAGAGCGGTGAGCGCCTGACAGAGCAGCAGCGCCCGGTCAAAACCGTGATGGCGCACAGCGGCGCAGCCGAACTGGGCCCTTATCGCCATTACATGCAAAAGGAAATCTTCGAGCAGCCGCGCGCTTTGGGCGATACGCTGGAAGGCCTGAAGAACATTGCTCCCGAGCTGTTTGACGGGGTCACTTCGGAAGGCAAGACCGGCGCGGCGGCCTGGCGAGTATTCAAGGAGATCGACCGGGTCCTGATACTGGCCTGCGGCACCAGCTATTACAGCGGCTGCACGGCCAAGTACTGGATAGAGGCGATTGCCGGCATCCCCTGCAATGTGGAGGTGGCCAGCGAGTACCGCTATCGCACCAGCGTGCCCGATCCCAAGACACTGATCGTGACCATCAGCCAGTCGGGCGAGACGGCCGATACATTGGCGGCCCTGCGCCATGCCCAGAGCCTGGGCATGAAGCACAGCCTGACCATCTGCAATGTGGCCACCAGCGCCATGGTGCGCGAGTGCGAGCTGGCCTATATCACGCGCGCCGGCGTGGAAATCGGCGTGGCATCGACCAAGGCCTTCACGACGCAGCTTGCGGGTCTGTTCCTGCTGACGCTGGCGCTGGCTCAGTCCAAGGGACGCCTGACGGAAGAGAAGGAGCAGCAGTATCTGACGGCCATGCGCCACCTTCCCGTGGCCCTGCAATCCGTGCTGGCGCTGGAGCCGCAGATCATCAGCTGGGCCGAAGACTTTGCGAAGAAGGAAAACGCGCTGTTCCTGGGTCGCGGCATTCACTATCCCATCGCACTGGAAGGTGCACTCAAGCTCAAGGAAATCAGCTACATCCACGCAGAGGCCTATCCCGCCGGAGAGCTCAAGCATGGCCCGCTGGCACTGGTGGACAGCCAGATGCCTGTGGTCACCGTGGCGCCCAACGACGAACTGCTGGAAAAGCTCAAGAGCAATATGCAGGAAGTGCGTGCCCGCGGCGGCGTCCTTTATGTGCTGGCCGATGCCAAGACCAATATCGAAAGCAGCGAAGGCATGCATGTGATTCGCATGCCCGAGAACTATGGTGCCCTGAGCCCCATCCTGCACGTGGTGCCACTGCAGCTGCTGGCCTATCACACGGCGGTGGCACGCGGCACCGATGTGGACAAGCCGCGCAACCTGGCCAAGTCGGTCACAGTGGAATAAGCCGGTTGCTTCGTGCTGACTAGAGCAAATAAAGTTTGTCGGACACGAATAAAGTTAGTCGAACAGGGTATGCCGCTCGTTGCTTGAGCTAGTCGCAGAAAAAAGCGCTCGGTGTGAGCGCTTTTTTGTCTCTATAACTTTGGTGGTATTGCTCGACTGGAAACAGCTATGTCACAAGGTTGGTTTTTTATCGGAGTTTGGTTGGATGACTCGTCACTGTGGGATGCCTGTTTTAGGCTGATCTCGGCCGTTCGTGGTTAAGAACCTCAGTGACTGCTCTTGCTAATGCTAGGCGTTCAGCGGCGCTGACATGACAGGCGGCTTCACCCTCCCAACCGGCCGCTAACAGTTTCAGGCAGAGCAGCGCTTCCGACCATAACCTTTAGCTTGTCCTGACGCGTATCGCTGCGACTTAGAACGGCCGCTGTTGAGCCGACGAGTTGCAAGCACACACTGTTTCATCGTGCACCAAGGCCCTCATGCGCGGGCGCGATGGTTGGCAAACAGATGTCTGAAGTCGCCTCTAGGATCAAAGGCGTCAGGCCAGAGTTGTTTGCTTATCCGCTTTGAGACGACCGTTGCGTCGCTGCGTGCTGAATAGCAGCTCGAGAGCGCTGTGCTGAACCTGCTGTGTAGACCATTCGTCGCATGGCATGAATACAAAGGGGAGGTCAGCGACAGAGAAAATCGAACCGGCTTGCATCAGGTTGCGGTAGGCGGCTGATGGCCGGCCAATCTTTCACGTACGCGGATCATAAGACCGCCCACAACCCGTGTAGCGATCTTCTGTAGTACAGGCTCTTGGATGAGAGTTCCCGTCAGGGCGGAGGCCGAGCCAAGTCGCCAAGGCTCTCAACCTGGCAGAATCACACTTGCGATAGGAGAGCATGGGCGCACAACTGATCGCGATGTTCAAAAAGAAAGATGCAAGCAATGAGAGAAGCGATACCGGTAATAGATCTGTTCGCCGGACCGGGAGGGTTATGCGAAGGGTTCTCGTCCGTCATGGGTACAGCGGGTGCGCGCTGCTTCGATGTCAAGGTCTCGATAGAGAAGGATCCAGTCGCGCATCGGACCCTGCTGCTTCGGGCGATCTTCCGCAAGTTCCACAAGAATAGGGTCCCGACCTGCTACTACGACTACGTCCGCGGCAACATCAGCCGCGAGCAATTTTTGTCCCATCCTGAAATCAAAGACGCTGCTGCGCATGCGGCTAAGGAGGCTCGCTGCGCAGAACTCGGCGTTGTCGCACCCGAGGAAGTCGACGGGTGGATCCGCGAAGCGCTGGGTGACCAGACGGATTGGGTGCTCATCGGCGGACCGCCATGCCAAGCCTATTCACTGGCTGGCCGCTCTCGGTTACGCAGCAAAGACGTCAAGAAGTTCGAGGCCGACGCCAAGCATTTTCTCTACATCGAATACCTGCGGATCATTCAGCAGTTCGCCCCGGCGGTCTTCGTAATGGAGAACGTCAAGGGAATGTTGAACTCCACCAATTCGGGTAAACGCATCTTCGAGAAAATCCTGGCAGACCTTAAATCGCCGCGAGAGAACCTGAGCTACGAAGTTAGGTCGCTGGTGGTTAACAAGGCAGAGGGGCAGGACCTTGACCCCAACGACTATGTGATCGAAGCCGACGACCATGGCATTCCTCAAAGCCGACACCGCGTAATCCTTTTCGGTATCCGCTCCGATGTGGCGAAAGCCACACATGCATTGAGGGAACGCCCTGATCGATTTCTTCTAACAAAGGTTCAGAAGAAGGTGGGCGTAAGCGCTGCTTTGGCAGGCCTGCCCGCGCTGCGCAGCAGGCTCTCCAAGGAACCCGACTCTCAGGATGCGTGGATAGAAGTTCTGCGCGAGTCTCCCAAGTCACTCAAAGATTGGCGCGTCCCAGTGCGTATGGACATCGAGGCGGCCATGACAAAGTTCATCAAGCTTGCCGAGAAGCAAACAACATATGGCTCAACCTTCATCCCCCAGGAGGTGACGCCGGGCGAAGCCATGCCCAAGGCATTGCGTGAGTGGTATCTCGACCCGAAATTGGGTGGAGTACTGCAACACGAGACGCGCAGTCACATGCGGTCAGATCTGCATCGCTATATGTTCGCGGCCTGCTTCGCCGCCACGCAGAAATATGCCCCAGACCTGCACTTTTTCCCCCCAAGGCTCTTGCCCAACCATGTGAATGTGGATAAGGAGACGATTCCGTTCAAGGATCGATTTCGCGTGCAGATGGGCAAACACCCGTCGTCTACAGTCGTCGCTCACATCAAAAAGGATGGGCACTATTACATTCACCCCGATCCCGCGCAGTGCCGCAGCTTGACGGTGCGCGAGGCTGCCCGCTTGCAGACCTTTCCCGACAACTACTTCTTCGAGGGGAACCGGACGGAGCAATATGGCCAGATCGGCAATGCCGTCCCACCGCTGCTGGCAAAGCAAATTGGCCAGATCATTTTCGACTTCATGTCTTCCCCACGTAAGCGGTGAGAGGCGCGCTCAGCGTTGGTCAGTCGGTGACTCTTAAGTCCCTCCCATTGGCCAGATTCCAAACCTGATACCACAGCACGCTGTAACGGTTCAAGTTGCCCTTCCACCGGATTTATGCCGTGCCGCGGGAACACTTCGTTGAGGACGATGTCGGCGTCGCAGATTCGCGCAAGTGGCATGCCCCCGAGACTCGCCTAAGCGCAGTTGCAATCGAAGACCGATTACATCTGCTCCTCGCTCAGATATACATGCAGGCCTTCGATGGATTCGTAGGCGAGGGTCGCGAAAGGAGATTGCATGGTGGCTTAGGTTCAGAGGCAGGTAGCGCGTCACAGCGCGTGGCTCGTTCATGCCTGCCGGACTGCCGCCAAGCTCTTGGCGCTGATCTCGCCCGTTGGTGCGCCGCTGTCGATCCAATCTCTCAGGGCATCGGGCAGGCCCTCGGCGGCCGCCGGATCGCGAGTCGAGCACTCCCAGACATAAAGTACCCGCCAGCCCATCTCCGTGAGCTTGTCGGCGACACGTCCGTCACGATCAACGTTGCCTTGCAGCTTGGCGGTCCAGAACTCGGTCCGCGTAGATGGCGTCTTGGCGAATTTGCATCCCTGGTGGGCATGCCAGAAACAACCGTGGACGAAGATTGCGATCCTGCGACCCGGCATGGCGATGTCGGGTGTACCTGGCAGATCGCTCCGATGCAGCCGAAAGCGGTGCCCCATCGCGAACAAAGCCCTGCGGACCAGCATCTCGGGCATTGTGTTCTTGCCCTTGATGCCGGACATCATCTGGCGGCGCTTGGTGGGGCTGACGACATCGACCATGGTGGACTACGATACGGCAAGTGACGTCGACGCAGTAGATCAAGGTTTTCACGAGGCGGTTGGACCGTCCGACCTCGGATTCCCTGCCATGCGCTGCGATGAGACGTCGCAACTCCAGGTGACGACTATCCGCGCAAAGTTGTCGCGCTCTCCAAAAGCTTGGTGCTGCGCGGTTCCGCCGTCTTTCAATCAAAGTCCTGACGAGCTCTCGTCAACCGCAAGAGCAAGGAAGCAGCCGAAGTCCAGTGGCCAACTCAGCGTGAATCACCGCCGATTTGCCGCCTTTCCGGCCGGCTTAGTTGAATCTGATGGTCACCACTACAGCCGGGTGTCTCGATCAGATTGGCCCAACACTAGGCGTTCCGATACGTTGGAGAATCCAATGCATTATCGATCTGCGATCACTCTGATGCCGGAAGCCCTTCCTGCAAAAGCTTCCGTCGGATCAAAAGTATCGCGGCGGCCTGTCGCTCGGAAGGGACTTTTCCCGGTGTGGCCGCGATGAGCAGCAGTTGCTCCTCTTTGCCTGTCAGCAGCTTGTTCTCAAGTCCCCACTGACGTGTCTCTCGCCACTTTGTAGGCTTGGTGGCCACAACTTCCGAAATGTCGAAGATCCCGCGGTCAATCCGAGCAGTCTCGACCGCATTGCTACGGATCTCGTCGACCTGCTCTCTCGAAATCAACTCTGCCTTGAAATCGTGCAAAAGCTCCACGCGCTTGCTCTTGGCTCGTTGCCAGGCAAGCTCCTTCTTCGCCCATTCGGTCACGTTTTCGAGCCCTTGCTCAGGCGAAATGATCACCTGATACATCGCTTGCGCAATCAGCTTCAGCTGTTCGCTGAACGCCGTCGAGATGCCTTGCTGCTTCCAGATCCGCGGAGTGTCGAGGCTCTTCCCAGGAGCGAGCTCCTCAATCATGGCTACCAACTTCGCAATTGTAAAGGTTACGACGTTCGCGCGATATCCGCCGTCATACCAGTCCTTCTGGGCAGGGATTAGCTTCTCGAGCTCCCGAAATACGATGGTATGGGCAACCACAGTTCGAAAGTACTCGTCATTGAACTCGAGCGGTCGGGACAGCCACTCTGCAATGATGAATTTGCTGAAGACGTCGAAGTTCTTCTGAGCCCCCTTGCTGACGTCATGCGGGAGACAACGCCACGAGTTCTCAACCTTGGCGATGTCGGTCTTTGTAATGAGCTGAGACTTTGGGTTCTCCGCCTCGAAACGCTGTTTCTCGGCTGGACTCATCTTGGCCGTCTCGATTCTGTATTGGCCCTTTGCACGCTCGTAGAACCACGCGGTGGGACGCTGGGCACCAGCCTTTGGAGGAGCCTTGATTCTGCGAGAGAGCTCCTCCATCCGTCGATGAAACTCGTGGTTCGAGAACAGGTCCGAGTCGGACACCTTAGTCTGCTTGTTTGCGAACTCCGAGATCTTAGGAATGAGTTCGCCGGACAACTCGTCTCCGACAACGGACAGCTTCATTTGCACGAAGATTCCTGACAGATCCGCACCGTCCTTGCGCCGAGTGAAAGTCAACGATGCCGTCGTCTGACCACCGTTAACGATCTGGAGGTCGGTGGCCGACTTCAGGCGCAAGCCGTCGGCCGTGGCCTCGACCACGACGGAACTCGCTGTGGCAGCAATGCCGTTGTTAAAGGCGAAGAACATCTCCGGGGTTCGAAGGATCGTCTCCCTTATTCCCTTGTTGACCTTGGTCGACTTCCCGAGAAAGGAGCGCACATTGCCCTCGAGGAGTCTGCTTCCGTAGGTGTCGTAGATGCGTGCAAGCGCCTCCCCAGGAAGGACGCAGAGATAGCCGTTGTACTGCGACTGGTTCAGGCTCGCGTGCAGGCAGCGAATGCCTCCCTCGGCTAGGTCAGAGAAGTCGACGGTCAGCGGTTCCCGTCCTCCCCTGCTCGAAAGGGCTGAGGCGAACCGCGTCGCGTCCCAGATGTGGAATTCCGCAGGTATACCTGCGACCAGCGCGTCGGGCCAGTCGCGCAGCTTGTCGCTCAGGATGCCGTCGGTCACGAGGTACAGCCGCAAACGCGGAATCGCCTCGCGATGCGACGCGAGAAGATCGGCGAAGTCGGTCACAGGGTCCTCGTCGGCAGGGAGATGGCCGTCGTTTCCTGTGAAGGTTTCCTCGATGAACGCGCTGAGACGGTTGAACTCCGTCTTCGCCGAAGTCGGCGTCACCGAGTGAGGTTGCTCTTCGCCCCCGAAATCTGCGATCACGACACGAAGCGATCCGTCAGCGTCGTCGAATGCATATCCATCAACACCCAGACTCCGTCTACGCGTACCTATTCCTCGATAAGGACAAGGCATGAAGTCGACGACCTCTTCCACCTCCTCGAGAATTCGACCGGCAACAGCAACGAATCCAGCTTCGGGATCCGATCCGCTGAACTCACTTATAGCCTGCGACAGCAAGTCGCTTCTGAATTGCAGAACCACGTTGTCCAAAACGTTCTCCTCCAGCTACTTAATTTCGGCTACACCTACTCTTCTTCGCCGCGTCAGTGCTTGACTTGTTACTTCATGTATCCTATTAGTGTAGCAAGCAAGATTTGGAGGAGAGAGAGTCCTATGCAGGACGGCACGAATGCGGGTGGAGCCCCGTACAAAGGGCGATTGCAGCTAGTTATAGGCGCAAGTACGAGGGAATTGCCGCCATGGGCCGACTGGCTCATGAGTCTCGGTGAATGGATGCGTGAGCAGTCACCCAAGTCTGGCAAGCGCGCTGTCATCGTGAGTTTGCCGTCGCGTCCGCTGGCCTCGGCCTTCGTTTGTTTGGGCTCTCTGTGTGCAGCAGCTCGGATGCACGACGAATCCCTAGACTGGGAGGCGCTCCGCGGATTAGCGGTTGGCACTAACGTGCACTGGCGAAGCCTAAACGGGGTAAGGTCGAAACGATTCTCCGGACGTGTTGCTTCGCTTGTCTCTGGGGACGATGGAGACTTCCTCATCATCGATGAGGTTGACTCGCGGGGCCGGCCCAAGGGGAACAAGACATACTTGCCCAGGAAGACAGCGCTCTCCTACGGTGTGACTTTGGGGGCGGTCTCCGCTCGTGCAGATGCAAGTTTGACGTCCGCAGCCGCACTCATGCAGGCACTCAACAGTGACTCGTCAGTGGCGTGGTCGCGATCCCCGATGGCAGATAGCACCGTTGTCACCGAACGGAGCAGTTTCTTGCTGAACCTGGAAGGGATCCAACTTCGTGCGCATCAGAGTTACGCGGTGCCGATGCTTGACGCTCTCTCGATCGCCGATGCCCAGGGACGAGAACACGGAAAGCTCATGGTGGCCTCAGCTCGAGCGGAGGTCGTCAATGACGCTCCCGATGGTGTGACGGTCCTGGACGGGGCGCTGGCTGTGTCGAAGCTCGGATACCTGAAGGCCCGTAGTGTGGTCATCCTGCTCTCGCATTCGGAGTATGACGAGGAAGTCATGCATGAGATCCGACCATTCCTGAGTCATGCAACGGATTCCGGGATCCATGGTTGGACTCCGAATGCAAGGGTCGGTGATGTGCCGCCAGGCATTGAGGTATTCGTCTTCGGTATGGACGCCCGGGACGTGGGAGATGCGTGTGATGTCGCCTGACCAGACCGTCTCCGGAGCGCGCATGCCAGAACGAGTTCCGCTCTTCGATGTCATCGACGGACGCTATGCGAACGCCGGATCTTGTCGAGTTAGGAGGATCGTCATCGATCATCCACTTTACGCGGACATCGCCAGCTGTTGCGCTCGCGTCTTCTCGATGGTGGATCGTGAGGATGACCATCAACGGCAGCTCGCCAGGAGTGTTTGGCTGCTGAAGTCGACGATCGCTCAGACCCTGCTTCCATTCGATGACAGTCGTCTGGGGGTTCAGCCCATGATCGAGAAGCTCGTACAGCAGGCGGAAACGGTACCTTCGGTCTCGGGGACAGTCAAAGCGCTCTCCGACGCGGTCGCATCTCTGGTTTCATCAGGGCGGAATCCGAAGCGCGAGATGTTCCTTGATACGCTGGGGAAGTCCACCTCGCAACCAGATGGCACCGGGGTGTTTGCGGGGCTTCAGGGTGGCCTGACTCCAGGTTGGCCTGCCACGATTGATGCGTCGCAGGATTTTCCCGCTGGCGCTTGCACGGTACTCAGGTCACGAAAGGACATTGCTGACAGCGGCTTCTCGGTCATCGTGATTCCCGGCACGCTCAAATTTGTCTCCACGCGGATAGCTATCGATCTCTTGTATGGCGGGCGAGCCAGGGATGTCGTGCTGCTCGTCTATCGACGCGAGAACCTGTTCGTTCCTGAGCCGGTAGGGCTTCCGATTGATGGAAGATTCCACAGAGCGACGCGAACTTCGGAAGAAGTAGACGTCGTGGAGGGGGGGGAGGATCAGCCTCTCGATCAATGGGCTAACGACACTTTCTGGCAGGAAATCCGTAATCAGCAAGTCGGAGGAGTTCCGCTTTCGGAAAGAGATGTCGCGGTGCCCGCGCGTTTTGTGCTCTTCGCAGACGGCAGCGGCACGTTTCTTCCGGATGAGGGCAGCGTGGTGGAGATCTCTCGACTGCTAGATCGGCCCGAGCAGCCGCTGGCGGGGACCGGTCAACTGCCGCGCAAGTCGGTACGGGACCTGGAGGAGCGGGATCTCGTGATGATGAGACTTCGAGGAAGTGGCGACTATCTCGACGAAGTGGCCGACCGAATGATGGCGCGGGAAGGGCAAGCTTCACTAAGGAGCACTGCGACGGCTTGGAAGGGCGAGCTCTTCCGAGCGCTCAAGCTGCACGGCGAAGGGGTCGTCGCGCGTCGCGCACGCGAAGCCGGCCTGAAGTTGCGCTCCGCAAGCTATCTATGGACGTGGGCAAGCGACGACGTGATCGCACCGCACGATGTCGAGAGCTTTCGCGCTTTGATGCGCGCCCTTGGTGACCTTCGGGTCGGCATGGAATCTGATTCGTGCGATGAGTACGCCTTGGACAAGTGGGCCGAGATGGAGCGGTTGAAGCACTTCCACCAGCACGCTGCATCTGAGATTCGCAAGGCCTTGCTGGAACGGGTCCACATGCTCGTTGTAGCGCGCTCGCGCGTGGACGTGGTCGAGTCTATCCAGTTGCCCGGACTCGAAGCTGGCTCCATTGGACTTCTCAGGGTGTCCGCTGTTGATGTGTCCTCGTTACGAGTACCGTTGTCGCGTCTCTTCCGTCTCGTTACAGTGAAGGTGTCCTAGTGGCTCGAATGATTCCACCGCAGATTTCGGCGAAGGCGCCCAAGGGCGAACAGTTGATTTTTCGCAAGCTGCGTGATGATCCAGGATCCCGGGATTGGATCGTCTTCCATTCCTTCGACATCCGTCGCCATGCCGTCCGGATTGAGGGCGAGGCAGACTTGGTCGTTGTCGTACCGGGCCTGGGTATCCTGTGCATCGAGGTTAAGGGCTGCGGCGTCAGCAGATACGACGGACTGTGGACCTACGAGTACGACCCTCCAAGGACATCGCCGGTTGGCCCCTTCAAGCAGGCGAGCGAGGCATCTCACTCTCTGCGCGACTACCTATTCCGACGGAATGCGAGCTTGGCGCCGTTGGTGTTCTATTCGGCAGTGATCTTCACCGAGATCGAATTCGATGAGCGGTCACTCGAGTGGGACCCCTGGCAAGTGATCACGAAGTCGATCCTACTCAGGAATCCGATCTCGCGGATTGTCGAACGAATCCTCGAGAGCGCCCATTCCAAGCTGGCGTCAATTCGTCCGAAGCTCGCTTGGTATGGCGAGCGAAGCCGACCGACGGCAAAGCAGTTGGAATCGATAACTGCGTTGATGCGTGGCGACTTTGAGTATGTGGCTATCGGCGGCATGGCCCTCGATGTGGCGGAGCAGTCCATCCGCCGGTTCACCGAGGAACAGTTCATCGCTCTGGACCTCCTTGCCGAGAACGATCGGGTACTGTTCAAGGGACCAGCCGGCACAGGGAAGACTCTGCTGGCGATCGAGGCCGCCCGACGTGCTGTGAGGGCAGGAAGGAGCACCATCCTGGTCTGCTTCAACAGTCTTCTGGGGTCATGGCTCAAGCAGGAGGCGGCTGTGGTCTCGGAAGAAGCTAGAGCGCTGGGTGTCTCGTTTCAAGTGGGTACGCTTTCGGGACTGATGCTCGGCCTCCAGAAGTCGCCTGTCCCTGACAGACCCGAGCCTAGCTTCTGGACCGTGGACCTCCCTATGCGCGCCACGGAAGCTCTGCTGACGAGTGAGTCGAAGTTCCCTGCCCACGACGTCCTAATCATCGACGAGGCACAGGATCTCCTCTCGGATGCGATGCTCGACGTCCTCGAGCTCATCACGCGCGGCGGCTTGTCGGCCGGCCGATGGGCGCTGTTCGGTGATTTCGAGCGACAGGCTATCTATGCGGGGCTGGACGGGCAGGCAGGCCTCGATCGGCTGAGATCCAGGGCAGGAGGCAACTTCACGACGTCGCCCCTTCGGATCAACTGCCGAAACTCGCCGCGGATCGCAGAGGCGGTAACGCTAACGAGCGGCCTCGCGCCGGGATACAGCCGAGTCCTAGCGGAGACGGAATCCTCGGATGTCGATCCGGTTTTTTACAAGTCCGCATCACACCAGGTGGAACAGCTCGCGAGGACGCTCAAACGCCTACTCAAGAAGTTCCCTCCCGATCAGATCGTTGTCCTTTCTACGCGCGCGGACACTTCCTCGTGTGCCGCCGGACTGGCCGCCTCGAACGGCGATATCGGCCTGACGCCATACAAGGGCGATGTGTCCAACGCGGTCGGGATCCGGTATGCCAGCGTGCATTCATTCAAGGGCCTTGAGGCGGTCGCGATCGTCCTGACCGACATCGACTCGGTCGATGACGCTCACGACAAGTCGCTCCTGTACGTCGGAATGACTCGCGCGCGGCACAGCCTGACCATGCTGATCAACGATCGAGCGCGTGGTCACTATGATCGATTGCTGATGGACGGATACAAGACGCTGATGCGAGAAGGTTCCAGATAGATGACAAAGCTTGAGACGAGTTTGGCCAATCGCGAGACGATGTTGGCGCGCCTGCGAGCCGAGATCGTCGGCCCGGATCCGGCCGGAAAAAAGGTTGGACTAGTCGACAAACAGGCTATGACGTGGGACGAGTTCCGCGTCGCACGACAGCAGCTCAACGGGGAAGAGATCGTTTGGCAGGATCCACCCACGAAGCGCTTCGGCGCCGGGATCCTCTTTCCTCAGGGCACAGACGAGTTGCTCGCGCAAGTCGCTGCTGATGCCGATAGCGAAGGCTTTGCGGATGCCAAGGATCTGGAATCGGAAGGAGCCGCACTCGACGACGAATCGGGAAAGACGGATGACGGAACTCGGCTGGCTGCGACCGCGGAGTCCGAGGATCCGGACGAGCAAGGCATCACCCTGGCCAACGCATTTCGGCCATCTGCACTCGGCTTGAGCTTCCTCGCTGACCTCTCCAGCAAGGACGCCGGGTATCGCATCGATCTGGTCAGCATCGGACGCATTGCCGCTGATCGAACGGTGACCAGCGCGTGCGGTGTTTACAGGCCTCTGACGGTGATTGTGGGGGGCGCAATCGGGAAGCCTGGACTGTCGCGCAAGGTGTGGCTGAGGCACGCAGCTGTCGACACCGCCGGCGGAATGCCGGGGGTGTCGGTCTCAGGTGCGGAACTGCTAGCGGCGAAGATTCCGATTCGGCTCCCGATCAACGCAGCAGGACTGCAGCTGGAGATGGTGATCGTCTCCCGCAGCTGGCCCGGCGCTCCCTCCCAACATCATCGACTCGTCACGGCCTCCATCGTCAATACCGCGAAGGCACAGCGTGAGGAGCTCGACTCGCTGAGCTTGTTCCAGGCAGGTCTACGCGTCTCGAGCGTGTCCGGAGCACCGACGATTGATCCGTATCCGGACTACCTCGCAGGCGAATTCCGCGATGAGGATCCGCTGGCCGACGACAACGTCAACCGGGTGCTCTATAGGCAGAGTCGAACCTTTGCCATCGGTCACGGTTGCGGAGCCGACTGGATTCACGGGCGCCCCAGCCGCGTCTCCGAGGTCTGGACAGACGTCCTGCCTGTCTTCGAAACTCCGGCTATGAGCGCTGACCTGTACGTAAAAGGGGAAGACGGTAGAACGCGGAGCCTTCGCACCAGCATGCGCTGTCTCGCCGGGCTTGACCCCGATGATGACGGATTGGGCGACGTTCACGCTCTGATTAAGGAATATCGTCGATGGATCGACGAGCTCAAGTCCGTCACAGCGAACGTTCCGCTGGAGGACCGGCCGACCGCAGCGGCGCTGATCGATCGATGTCGAGACTGCGCTGACCGCATTGAAGACGGCTTACAGCTTCTGAACGCGCTAGGAGCTGAGGGCGACCTTGCGAGAAGCGCCTTCAGACTCGCAAACGAGGCGATGCTGATCGCGCAGCTGAGATCGCGTCAGCCGCTTCGGCTTCCGAAGCGCGATGCGGCGGAGAGGCTGGCATGGGACAAGCCGATCGCCAGGATCGAGCCCGCAGCGATAAACCAGTCCCAGGGCTATTGGAGGCCGTTCCAGATCGCATTCCTGCTGATGTCGCTCCGAGGCATCGTCGAACCATCTCACGCCGACAGAAAGACCGTTGACCTGATCTGGTTTCCGACCGGCGGTGGCAAGACAGAGGCCTATCTCGGGCTTACGGCATTCACGGTGTTTTTCAACGCCCTCTCCAAGGAGGATGTGACGGGCGTTGATGTACTCATGCGCTACACGCTGAGACTCCTGACCGCGCAGCAGTTTCAGCGCGCAGCCACCCTCTTCTGTGCAATGGAGAGCATCCGACGCAGAGATGTCGAAAAGCTAGGGGAGCGCGCCTTCCGAATCGGCCTTTGGGTCGGGGGCTCCGCCACGCCGAATCGTCGCGCAGATGCTCTCCAGAAGCTACGTGCGCTGACGAAAGACCCCGATGCAGAGAACCCGTACGTGCTGCTTCGCTGTCCGTGGTGCGCCTCCAAGTTCGGGCCACACGAAGCATCTTACGATGAGCCGAAGCGAGCCAGGGGCTTCGGTAAATCCAGGGGGGGCGCAACCCGCTCCGAAGTTCTCGGATACTCCAAGGAACGCTCACCTGCCGGCGACACGGTGGTGTACAGGTGCGCGGACGACGCGTGCGAATTCGGCGGACACCCGGGGTCGACAAGACCGCCACTTCCCATCGTAGTGATCGACGAGGATCTCCTGGAGCATCCCCCGAATCTTTTGATCGGCACGGTGGACAAGTTCGCAATGCTCGCGTGGAATCCTGCAGCGAGAAAGATTTTCGGTCTCAACGATGCCGGACTTCACGAGGGGGTTCCGCCAACTCTGATCATCCAGGACGAGCTGCACCTGATCTCTGGACCGCTCGGTTCGATGGTGGGCGCATACGAGGCGGTCATTGAGGCTCTGTGCGTCGATCCAATGGGCGGGGGCATCCTTCCCAAGGTAGTTGCATCGACTGCCACCATCAGTCGTGCACGCGAGCAGGTGAAGTCGCTTTATGCTCGAAGCTCAGTGGCGCTGTTCCCGCCCGCCGGACTCGATGCGGCAGACTCATTCTTTGCACGCCAAGCTGTTGATGAGCACGGCATACCCCTGCCCGGCCGGCTGTACGCGGGCGTGCTGGCACCGGCTCACGGCTCGGTCCAGACATCCGAGGCAAGAATTTTTGCCACGCTGATGCAGAGCGCTGCTCTCCTGGAGGGGGAGCCCTCAGACGTCGATCCCTGGTGGACCCTCCTCGTCTTCTTCAACTCACTCAGGGAACTGGGTGGGGCGCTGACGCTGTTTTCCGCGGACACGCGCGAATACCTGCGCGTGATGCTCGGGCGGCATGGCGTTGACTACTCGCGTATCAGGCAGATGTTCCGGGTGGAGGAGCTCACAAGTCGCATTCGCGGAGACCACATCCCGCGTCTCCTTGAGCAGTTGGAGGTCCGCCTTTCAAGTCCAGAGGGGAAGCACGGCGGAAGTTCGCTGCCCACACCCGTCGACGCGTGCTTGGCTTCAAACATCATCGAGGTCGGGGTCGACATTCCTCGCCTGTCTCTGATGGCAATCGTCGGTCAGCCCAAGACGACTTCACAGTACATCCAGGTGTCCAGTCGGGTTGGTCGCGATACCAGCAAGCCCGGCCTTGTCGTCGTGATCTATGGCCAGACCAAGGCGCGAGACCGAAGTCACTACGAGAAGTTCAGGGCCTACCACCAGAAGCTTTATGCGCAGGTTGAGCCGACCAGCGTCACGCCGTTCAGTCCTCCTGCCGTGGATCGTGCTCTCCATGGTCTGTTGGTTGCCCTCGTTCGTCAGATGGGCAGTCGCGAGCAGGAAGCTTCCTTGCCGGATCCGTTTCCGCTGAAAGCGGGAAGCGTACTCCGCGCCAGGATCGAGGGAATCATTCGTGATCGCGTCCTCGCGATCGCGCCGCACGAAGAGAACTCTGTGATGCGGAAGCTCCAGCAGAGGCTCGATGAGTGGAAGGCATGGAGCCCCGTCGAATACGGTAGGTTCGGACAGCCGCCCGAAGACGCCCCGCTGATGCATCCTGCGGGAAGTGCGGAGCGACCCGAGTGGAATCACCGCAGCTGGGCCACCATGTCCTCCCTTCGAAATGTCGATGCCAGCTGCGAGGCCGACGTCACCGATGCATACATTCCGACCCCAGGAGCCCAACCATGAACCGACCCGTTCGACGATCCCAGGCTATCTCGCCTTTTGGCATCGGTGCGCTCATCGACTTCCCCGGCCCAGTCTCGCTAGTGCACGCCGGCCTCGACGCCTGGCCGTTCGACCCCGCCAAGCCGGAGCATCGCGAATTCAAGGTCGAAGATGAACCCAGGCTTGCCCGGCGCCTGGGGGTCGACTTCTTTGTGCAGCCGCCCGACTTCCGCATGCCGAACGGTGCGGGATCAACGGAGGCGGTGAACGTTGGGCTGAAGCTGCCATTTCTCCGGTTCCCGCTCTGGCACTCGTGCCCTCGGTGCGGGCGCATGTTCGAGACTAGGTATCAGGATCGATCAGCCCCGCAATGCACTGGGCCGGTTGGAAGTGGGGGCGACAAGGGTAAGACACACAAGGCCCGCCGAACCGTGCAGGTTCGATTCGTTACGGTCTGCCGAGACGGACACCTGCGCGACTTTCCGTGGATAGAGTGGCTTGGTCTCGAACCTGAAGAATGGAACCGTACGCGGTCGGACCGGTGGCTTCGTCTGCTTTCCACGGGCTCGGCGTCGATCGCAGGGGTTATCGTGGTTGCCGAGCGCCAGCAGGCGGACGGTGTCGTCGAGGTCAAGCGCCGCTCCCTGACCGGTGCGTTCGGCGGCGAACTCGGTGTGAAATGCGACTCGCAGGTACCTGCTCTTGGCATCGGTGATGGGGGAGACAACCCTGGCGAAGCTTGTCCGCAGAAGCTGCAGGCCGTGCTGCGAGGCGCGAGCAATCTGTACTTTTCCGATGTTCGAAGCTCCATCTACATCCCCGAGGTGAAGGACGCGGCATTCCCTCAGGACGTTCTGGATATTCTTGAAGACCATGAGTTCAAGCAGGAACTTCTGAACGCGGCGATCCTTTCCGAGGAAGGAACGCTCTCGCGAAAGGCGGTGAGCGTCATGCTCAAGAGGCGACGCCCTGAATCGGAGGTCGACCCTGCCCTCCTCGCAGAGGCAGCGAACAAGCATGTACTGCACGAAGCGCTGACCCAGCATCGTCAGACGGCCACGTTGCTCGCCATAAGAGCAAAGAACAATGACGGTCGTCTGACGGCGGGGATGATCAGCGAAGTGATCAAAGCCTCGCTCGTCTCCGAATGGGAAATCGATCCCGCATTGCTCGTCGCCCAGCTCAACCACTGGCTCGAGTCGAGATTCGACGACTCGCCGGGCGATGGACCGCCCACCGGCACCGAAGTCGCGGAGGGGGCATTTCGCTTTGAGGAGTACGCGACCTTCTGCCGTGACGGGCAGGAGGGTATGCCGAAGATCAACCTTCTGGTTCGAAGCCACTCGATGGAATCGTATGAACCAATGGTTCGAGATCGATTCAGTCGGATCGCACTGCTCGACAAGCTGCGTGAGACTCGTGCCTTCGTCGGTTACAGCCGGCTATTTGCCGCGTCGTCGCAGGACTCCGACAAGCGCTGGAAGCTGATTTCACGCGCGCGGAAGAACTGGCTTCCTGCAGTCGTGGTGCGAGGAGAAGGCATCTTCCTCGTGTTCGACGGCGCGAAGCTGGATCGCTGGCAGTCCGTGCACGGGGCATTCCACCGTGAACGTCTCTTGCAGGTGAACAGGAACGTGCATGCCCAGGCAAGCCGTCGCGAGACTCTCGCCTCCGATGTAGATCCGAAGTTCGTCCTGCTACATACGTTCGCACATGCCCTGATAAACCAGTTGACGTTCGATTGCGGCTACGGCTCATCCTCTCTGCGGGAGCGGATCTACTTCTCGGATGAGCACCCGCGAATGAGCGGAGTGCTGATCTACACGGCTGCCGGTGACTCAGAGGGGACGATGGGAGGCCTGGTTCGCATGGGATCTCCGGACTTGCTCGAACCCACCATCGCTCGAGCCATAGATCGCGCTCGGTGGTGCTCAAGCGACCCTGTGTGCATCGAAAGCCTCGGCCAGGGCCCCGACAACTGCAACTTGGCTGCCTGCCATTCCTGTGCGCTTCTCCCGGAGACTTCCTGCGAGCAGCAGAATCGACTTCTCGATCGCGGGGTTCTTGTCGGCACGCTGGATCGCCCGGACACGGGCTTCTTCTTTTAGGAGAAATGAGCAACCTCGCCATTGACTTACGAAGCGGACTTGCCGGTCAGGGAGGCTTACGGAAGGCAAGCGACGGCCTGAGGACTCAGGCCTCCATCTCAGATTTGATCGCGTGAGATCGGGATTGTGGAAAGCAGCCTCCCGCTGACGCTGAGGTCGACTTTGCCTGCGTGCGGTGCAACGAACGGCCGCTCAAGCTACGCCTAGCTCGCGCGCTGATGCCCGGGGTGTGCCCATTACCGGACACTTGACGCACGGCATCGACCGACCGAGATCGCTTGTGGATTCAATCGGTCGATGCAACACATTCGTTAAACATGTCAGCCGGGGTTTTGTACCCCAAGGTCTTCCTTGGGCGCTCGTTCAATTTTCTTGCAACCGCATCCAACTCATCTTGCGAGTAGCCGGAGATGTCGAGGCCCTGAGGTAGGTATTTTTATGCAACTTCTGCTACTGAAAAGTAGCAATACACATTCCAATGCTATCTTTAGAGTGTCGATTTATAGAGTGCATAAAGGTGTACTTCTTGGGTGTCAAAGAAGTGCCTATCACCTGAAATTTTCCTTGGAAAAGCTGTGCGGAGCCGCCGGCTGGAGCTGGGCTGGTCGCAAGAGGATTTGGGCTTTGAGGCTGGACTCCATCGAACCTATGTTGGAGTTATCGAGCGCGGTGAGAAAAGTATCTCTGTAGGTAGCCTTGTTCATCTAGCAGAGACGTTGGGTGTCAAAGCTTCAGATTTACTTCATGAGGCGGGGCTATAGGCTTGAAAAGTCCTGCGAATCAACTTGGAAAATTGGCTGGTCTATGCAACTTGCCTATCCCGTTGGATGATGAGTTGATCAATGGCTTGGTTGGCCGCATAGCCAGACTGAACGGCTTGAGCACCTCTCAGGCTGTGCTGCAAGCCCTAGGGGGTGAATTTCAAATTCCTGGTCGGGGATCGCCCTTGCAGCTAGTGTCGATGTTTCTCAATTTCGATGAAAGAACATTGGCAAAGCAACATTCAATGCTGCCAGTCTTGAATCCTATCTCGGGGCGTGTCGCTGCTCTAGGCGAAGGTGATGACTGCAGATCAAAAACTAAAACCTATACCAAAAGACGTCTCCCGGTAAATGGCCTTCGGTGGTGCCCAAAGTGCGCATGCTTGGATCGTGCCGCTAGAGGCTTTAGTTACTGGCGTCGCCAACATCACCTGATTGGTGTGGATTGGTGTGTTGTGCATCGTGAGCCTTTGCTGAAGGCTCCTTTGAGCGCTGACATAGACGCTCCTGGGCATGAGCTCATAGAAGCCGGTGCTGAACACATGCCTGACGCCATTGGTGACGAAGCTCTTCACCCTGTTGTACAGCGTTTTGAGCAACTCATGGTCGGATGGCTGCTCCAACCTGCGCCCACTGATCATGCTGTGTGGTCAGCAGTCGTCAGGACCGAATGTCAGAAGGCTGGGTTACGCATCTGTGAAGTGGGGCAGCGTTCCATCGCGAGTGACCTGATATGTGATCTGTTTCCCAATAGTTGGCTAAATCGCTACATGCCAGATGTAACGATAAAGTCTCCTCAAGTCTGCGTTCGGAAAGTCGATGGTGCGTGTATTGATAAACATGTGGTCTATCCGACGCTCGTTTGTACCGCCCTCATGGCAGTGCTGTTCAGCTCCAGCGAGGAAGCATTCCGCGCGCTTGAGCAGGGCACTCGGCAGTTTAAGAATAAGGAGCGTGCAAGTCAGCAAGAAAGCCATGCCTTGGATGCATTTCTAACTGGGCAACGGCTGCACGACTCCTTTGCAAAATTTGGGGTTGACGCTTTAAGTGCAGAGGACGCAATACGAAAACTACTGAAGAGGCGTTCCGTTTCTTCGATATCTTTCAAGTAGATTTTTGGCAGTCAGTGAAGCTCTGCGTTGAGAAGGAAGCGCAGCACTTTGATTGTTTCAGGCCATCTCTCTGGGGTTTGAAGCACTTGGTTAATTTTCGGTATCGAGCGGCTGATTTCATCTAGGCTCCATTTTCTGGTGGCTGTGAATTTTTCCGCTAAATTGCGCAATGTCTTGGCGATGCGGGCATCCGAATTTTCAATTCGAACGGCTGCATGGTTGGAGCCTTTACGTTGACTGATCGACTGAGTACTGGCGATAAGCCACATCCGGTCATTGCGATAGAGCCATGCATATGCCGCTGGCTGTAGGCATCTGAGGCCTTTGATGCCAAGAAAAGCGTGCAAGCCAACAACTTTGCTCCAGGAGTCGCGTGCATGGGTACGGCGTTGCTCGTGCTTGGCAGCGTGCCATTGCGCTTGAAGATTGGGGACCGTGCGCAGAATTTTGGTAACGGAGGCGGTTGAGACCCCTAGGTCCACTGCCACACTCTCTTTGTCTTGTCCTTGAGTAAGTCGCGTGATGGCTTCTTGCAAACAAGGCTGCAATAGTGTCTTTGGGCGTCTCTTAGGCTCATGTGCCTGCTTGCTAGCCCAATGGGCCATAGTCGTGTAATCGACATTGGCGGCTTTTGCGGCAGCACTCAGTGAGATAGACCCCTGCAAAGCTCTTTCAAGACAATATTTTTGAGACTTGCTGAGGCTTGAGCGGTTGGTCGGTTCTGCATCACGTGTTGCTGGGACCTCAGCAGAGCTTTCCGCTTCGACCTTATAAGCTTTCAGAAATTCATCGAAGGTACTAAACCACGTTGCGATCCATACCAAATAGCGCAATGGATGGGTTAGAGAACGGCCAGAGATCAGGCGAAGCAACTGGCTGTTCAATAGAGATGAGTCTGATTGATGTGCCAGCTCAGGAAGACAACTCAAATGACTTGATAGCTCTTCTAACTTCGGAGTCAGACTTGACTTGCGCAGGCGACCAGATGCTGTGGTTGCGCCCATCTCACCAAGACGCCGTCTAAAAATATCACCTATTCGGATGGGATCGTCCAGACTACCAAGGGGGAGCAAAGTCAATTCAGATGCCATGGCCTCCAGTTTTAGGAGCCAGCTCTGCTGGTCTGGCGAAAGTGCTTGAAGGCTGGGAACTTTTTGGCAGTAAGCCCCGGAGGGGAGTAACCAGCCAGCACGCCCCTTTTGCGATGAAACTTGGAGTGTTTGGTGATGCTGGCGGCATAGCCAAACGCCTGGTAGCTGCTGACTTCGCCGCCAAAACGACCATCCATGTTGCCTATGGTCTTCTTGCATGCACTTTGGGCATGTTTTCAGTGGGTGAGCGGCCCCTAATCCGCTCGTCAGAAGCCCCAGTCGATACTTCATGTGGGCAATGCCATACCCTTGCATTGCAGAGATTGCTTCTAAGCCAATTCTTGCGGGTTTAAACGGTAGGTAAAACGGCAGCAGGGTTCGTTGTTGAACGATTTCCAGGCTGCTTCCTAGCGCTCCGTTGGCCCTGGTAGCCAGGGTGTCTAGGTGGGCAGTGAAGTCGTGCGTGATTGCTGTTTGTGCGGTACCAAAAAGGTGCAGCGCAGTCACTCTGTCAAAGGCGCTGGCTGCCGATCGGTGGTATCGGCTGCACCAACTGAAGATCGTTTCATCCGGAAATGGGGTGATCTGGATTTCAAAGCCACCAAGCGCAGTTTGATCATGCATCGTGGCTGTCCGGCTTCGTCACGGGCTTCGTTGTTCGACGCGTATCTTTCAGGGCTTCCCGCAAAGTCTGTGCACCTTGTAAAAGCGATTGTGCAGAAACGGGTTCACGTCGAGGTAATCGGATTACGGTGGCTGAGCTTGGTTCGCTTGAAGGTTGATCAGTAGTGCTTCTGAGAGCTTTTAGCTTCTTCCTCGCGCCGCTACTCAGGGTGCTTTCAACCATGGCTGATGGAATGTCAAGTTCAGGCCATGGCGTTCGAGCCGATGAAAGGTGACTCGCGGTAGCTTTTGTCTTCGATATGGTGTGGGGGCGGAGCTCCATGAATGGACATACCAAATCAGATCGCTTTTCCAATAGGTAGTCTGAGACAGACAGAGAATTGAGGTCCTCGACGTCCTTGCGATGGCTGCTATAGGCCGAGCTTTTATAGCTGCGACGCACATCATCTATCGTCACATGCAACTTCCCTTCGGTGCGTGCCTCCTTATAGCTTTGTAGCAGCAGGTGACGTAGGGCTCTAAACAATCCTGCGGTGTATCTATGGAGCTCAAGCGCATCAGCCTCTACGTTGAGTCTGAAGGTTGCTGGACAAATGCTCAGATACTCACTTAGACATGAGATCCACCATGGGTCGTCAGCCGTAGGTGGATGCAGCACGATGGGGTTTGACAATAAGCGGTCTCGTTCCTCCTGCGGCCTCTGAGTGAGTTTTCTGATCAGCGAAAAATTCGCGACATATACAAGGGGCGATCCAAGGTTCGCGAGCGCCATGATGAGCTGCGAAGTCTTTGTGCTGGCTGAGCTGCTTTGTGTGAAGAACTGCATCTCGTCGACTGTGAGAGTGCTGGTCGCGGTCGCCAGTAACCAGTCGCGAACATGCTCCATGAGCGCGTCAGTTGAGAGTTTCTTTCGGCCTTGCAGTGCCAGCGGATTGGCCATGCTTCTGAGAACGCCCTGTAGTGCAGACTGGCCATCAATTTCAAGTCGACGAACAGGGGTGATGCGTAGTTGCTGCTCATCGGTGAGGTACTCAGGGCCATGCTCAAGTTGGCAAATACGCTCCAAGGCCTGCATCAGGGAAGATTTGCTGACTCCTGCTAGGCCTGTCAGGCAGAGAGTCGGCTGAATGCACTTCTTGGTTGGCGGAGATGCCGAGCGCAAGCGGTTGTAATCCGTGACAGATGGATAGCGATCCATTGCGTACGCATGAGCGCGGTCCAATAGACTGCGCAGTATCTGGATATGCTGTGGACCAGGTACAAATGCTGTACTCCAACCAGCATTCAATCTTTGGCAGGCATCGTTCACGGTAAGTGAGCTGAGGCCGCGTATTGGTTTGACTGGAAGGTATGCCGCAGTACGAATTAAGCCATCGGATTGGTGGCGTGCAAACCAACTGAGCCAGGGCTGAGATTTGCTCATCGTCTGCCTCCTGCTCGCAGGTAGCCGATGCTTTCTTGCCGCTCTTTGACAGAGTTCGCTTTAGAGCGCTTTGTTCGACCAGATTTCAGGGCTGCTTGCTCAAAGGCTTGGCCGGTATGGTTCCGGAAAATTTCTTCGTACTCGGCACGTGCAGCGATTTTGTGGGCCTGAAGGGCCAGCTTTTCATCACGACGAATTTGCTGCAACTGTTCAACTTCATTGGCTGAAAGGTAGAGCTGCTCGTCATCATCACGAATGGAGAGTGTTGCATCTACTTGGATCAATGCACCACCAATGTCAATCCACAGATGACGAACACAAACATTGAGCATAAAGCCCTGCAAGGCATAACGACCTAGGTTGTGGGCCTTCTGCAATGCACCGGACTGCTGGAGCGAGGCGGAGTCGAACCGCGCTTCCTTGAAATAGACGGCGTCGTCTTTGACCGTGACGGTGATTGGGTCTAAATACGTGCGTACGGCCTCTTCAAATCCCATGCAGATGCCGTAGTTCCGTCCTTTTTTGCTGAGGTAGTTCCACAACGAGACGGGGGTGGGTTGTAGATGCTCCGCGAGAGCTTCGTTGTTGATGCGATCGGTAATGTCCGTGCAGTGGTTGTCGGCCACCGCGCGCAGAATCTCCTGGATAGCCAACTGGGGAATCGATAGACGTGTTTCCCGATATGTGGGACGCCCCTCTAATTTGACTGATTTCGGATGCAGCGTTTCGATGGATGCCTTTGACTGACCCGCATAGCTGGGGGCACCTTCTTTAATGATCGGTTGAAATTCGCTTTCAAACGCATCGGCCTTTGCAGTGCTTCCAGGTCCACGATCGTTGATTACGTGTGGAGAAATGCCAATGCTTGGCCAATCGGCAGGATTCAGGGTGATGCCGAAGAGCTGAGCGAAGATGCACTTGTCGATGGCCGCGCAAAATTGGGCCATTCGGTAGGCCGCCGCTGTTTCGCCTCCGACGGAAAATCCAACGCCAACGAGCATCCCAGAGGCGATACACCGGATACGGACTACCCAGAGCGGCGGCAAGTGACTATTCGGAAGATACCCGAGGGCGACTTGCTCGCAGCAGTATGCGTCTTGCTCTGTCCGCTCCATCAAATTCCCCACACTCTCGGCAAAACGGCCCTGGGAGTGCACGAGTCGGTTTCTGACTCTTGAGTGGCCGAATTTGTATGTTTGCCGAGCTTCGAGAGGGAAGGCTTGTGCTACACGGTAAGCGAACTGACCGAAGGATGGAAATGGTTTACCTGCAGGATGAATGAACGACTTTCGGCCAGTCGCATCGGTTTGAGCCACGCAGCCGAAAACATATTGCAGTGTTCTGCGGTATATGTGGCTTAGGTGCTGGCCAGGTCCAGCGAAGCGCCGATAGCCTTTCAAAATGCTATCGATGACCTCTGGATCGTTTGTTCCATGCCCGTGGTTTGCCCCGTATAGACGTGATGGGCGGCCAAGCTTTTGCTTGTTGCCGACGCGACTCCAGCGGCCAATTCGATGCACTGAGTAGTGCAATGCCCAACGGCTAAAGCCAAAGCAGACGTATGCGTAAAAGGATCTGCGCATGCGAGTTTCATTTTGCGCGGGCTTGCAGGCACGAGCATGGGCATTGATCACTGTGTCCGGAGACTCAGCTGCTAACACCTGATCCAAGTTCATCACTAACGGCCACAGGTGCGCTAACGATTCATCGATGCGTGTGCTATGACTTTTTTTGCGCGTATTTCTAGGCTGAGCGTAAATGCGGAGCTCATCTATGTGCATTCCGTTGAACCATGGTGGAAGCTCCTGCTGCATTGTGCAAGGAGCAATCAGTGACTCCTCGATGGCGCTTTCGAACTTGAAGCGCGAGAGGTAATGCAGCACGGGTCGAAAGTCGTTCGGAGAACTCGAGATCTCAGCTGGTAAGCAGTCGTCGGCGGCATCCTTGCGTAATGACTTCTTCGTGTTTTTTGACTTTTTTTGAAACTCAAGCAGCAGGACTCTCTCCCTGATGTGGTCGTTGCGAAGTAGGTGATAGATGGATCCCTTGCGCAGGGCTTCAAAGCCCTCTGGGGCATATAGCTGTGTCCCTGTTTGCATGCTTGCACCTCATGTGGATTGACGTGCAAACCAAGACGCATAGACCTGAAGAGGGTCTCGACGTTGAGGCTTAAGCGGGCGATCGATAAAGACCGCGCTATCCATAAGTTCGGCTCGAACATCTCGTTGCCATAGCGCTCTAGCGAAGCAGGCTTGGCTTAGGGCCAGTGGAAGATGGTATCGATGAGACACTGACAGGAGGATGTCGAGTGGGCGTTGTCCTGTTTGAATGCTCGCTTGTAAACGCTCGCAAATTTCCGTATAGATCCCGGCCTCTACTTGCGCAGCACGATGCTGTATGAGCAGAAGACTGCGTAAATTTTCAAAAAATGGGATGCATAGGTCAGATTCGACGATGCGCTTGGTCGGGATACCTGCATCGGCGTAATACAGCTCTTCGATCGCATGTCTGCTGCGTGCAGCTGTGATCTCCGCTTTAGGGTTGGCAGCCGGTTTGCTACCAGGGAAGCGCTGGTCAAATGCTTCAGCTACATCCTTGATCGTCCAATTCACGCAGTACGGACCATCATCATCCCTTAGGAAGAGAAGCAGGTCGCCAACGAAATGGACTGGAACACGAAAACGCCCAGAACCATTGAGTGGATCGATTTCTGTCCACGGATGGCGCTCAATAAAGCCAAGGCGATCACAGACGTCAATGCTTCCCCTTAGTTGGGGAAGCGCTATCTCTGCTGCGAAGGGGTGACCAAATAGCGGATGAGGGCGCGGTTCTGTGGCAAGGATCCGCTGCTCGTGGATTTCGAATAGCGACCGATTGAACATGGCCAGCAGAAGGACCGTACTTTCGCTGGATGAAAGCGTGTGTATGTGACGAGCAAGTCGATCGAACCAAGTCTGAGCAAAGCGACTTCGCGAAGGGGCCTCTTCTCGGGTTGCGCGAATTGCTGGCTCGTAGCGGCTTCCCCATTGGGGAGGATCTTGACGACGGATTAGCTCTTTGAGACGTGACAACGTCACATGGTTAGACTTGGCCACGGGCCATCCTTTCCTGCCAGCTTGGCTGGTGCGAAAAATTTAGGGAAAGGAAAGCCCTTGACTCCTGTCTGTAGCAGGAGTAGATTTCAAGCGTAGACCAAAATCTGGGGAGCTTTCCTCGGTACATGACGCCACTGAGTTGCCGCTCCGTGGCGTTTTTGTTTGTGTGCTATTGCATGCAATCCTCCTTGAGGAACGTCAGCCCTGATTGTTCGGAATAGAGCTCAGTCGGCTGATGGGCCTTTGACATTAATGGCCGTGGCGCGTTGAGTGCTAAGCCATAGTGCGACATCACGAGTGAGTGCGAAGCTGCCTCGGCGATGTTGCAACTTGAAGATTGGTACGGGGACCGTACCTCGCGCCAGCGCCTGCTGAAATGAGGCTGGCGTCGGATAGCCCAGTTCTTTGATCAGCGCATTTGACCCAAGTACGGTCCCATATTGCTCGGACAGGCGCAGCATCAGTTCTTCGTTGATGCTTTCAACATCGGTGCAGTGAAGTGTGGTGCTGTTCACGTAGGGTCCTGTAGGGTGTTTGCTCCATGCTATGGGCTTGACCTAATTTTTCATACCCTGATTTTGGGGAGTGAATTACCTTGATGAGAATGGCATAAGTGATTGTCGCTTCAGGGAAAAAATCGGGGCATGACGTTTTCGCATCCTCGCGAATCACTTTGGCATTTGCCTCGATTTGCTGGTTTTGTGAGCTGAGTAGTCTGTTGAATACGAATCGGACAGTTGATGTTCAGCGTGCAGTTGAACCTGTTGACGATGCCCGAGCGCTGACAGTGAGTAAGAGGTGGAGTAGCTATAAGCTCGGCAAGCAATATCCGCGAAAGAGGTTGCAAGCTCTGGCCGAAGAGAGAGTGCCTGGAACCAGATGGGTAATTGACTTGCTACTTTGGGATGCTCTGCGTGTCGATTGCTGTGTGGAGTCAATCGCAGGTCGTCTGAAAGGGTGTACGTCTCAAGAGGGCGATGAGTTGCTGCTGCGTATGCTGAATTCCAAAGCCCATCGTTGGGACCGGCGATGGCTTCGGAAGCGCTGCGAATCAATGGTGAGGCAAGGCTACCTAGACGGGCTTGCTGTGTTGTTGGTCTGTATGCGTCTGGCGAGGTCGGCGGGCAACTGGAAACTGAATCTTGCGTTCGAGTTGTACGTTAATGACAGCTTGCTAGTGCTTGGGGTTTGGTTGAAGCGTCACGGAGTGGCTTCGGCATTGGCCGCCTATTACGAAGGTGAATTTCTGCCTCGATATGGCAGTGAACGTCTACGTTACAAGTTTGACGGAGCAACCTACGCGTATTCGATTGCCCGGTATGAAGAACTACAGACTAAGAAAGAGGCGAGGATTGGAAGGCTTTTGACCCTACAGGAGCAGGTAGCAGCGATACACAAACTGCTCAGGGTCTAGGAGCATTGGTGTGTGGAAGATGTTCATCCTTTAGCGTGATGTCTGTCTAGCTTGCACCAGTAGTAATCGACTTGAAGCTGACACTTGAGCGGGGGCAGTCCAGCTCACATCTACCTATACCTACGTTTTGTGGCACGCTGAGCCTCTATGAACAAAGTAGAGTCATCGGACATAGCACCGAAGCCAACACGGGCTGAGCGTTCTGATGCAGCCGCGAGACGGCAGCGGGTGCGCGATGAAGTGCTGGCTGAATTGGGCGACGATGTCCGCAAGAGCTTTGAGAAAAAATTGGCTGAGGCAAGAAAGAAATCTGTCTTGAGCCCATTGGGCTTTGTTGTCCCAAAACTTTCAGGCAAAGAAGCTCTGTACTTCATGCATCTGACAGGTGGTTTTGCGATATCGCGCAGATGAAGGAAGAAAAGCGATTGTGAAGTCCTCCTCGGATTCCTGAGCCAGTCAAAAGTAGAGGTTGGGGAAGAGTTTGACACGGTACTCGACCGGAGGAAGCCGGCCCAGGGCTGCATGGGGACGCTAGTGGTTGTATCGGTGCAGCCAATCGGCTGTCATTTCAGGTACCTCCTGCAGACTGTCGAAGACATAGCAACCGAGTACTTCGGTGCGGTAGGTCTTGTTGAATCGCTCGACATAGGCGTTCTGCGTGGGTTTGCCTGGCTGGCGCAATGCCCTTGCTTTGCGCCCACTGGAGTAGTGCGTTGGCGATGAACTGTAGAAGTTCCGATCTGATCTGACAGTTGCTCCCGTTTCGGGCGGTACGGCTGTCAGATTAATTCAGCGCTTTTACCTTCTCATCCCAGACCTCCTTTGCATCCATCAGCGTTTGCATCGGCGTCCGGCCACAGCACATCTTGCCTTGATGTGTCCGCTGCCCGTTGTAGTAATTGAGCCAGTCGTCCAGATCCATCTGCAGCTCGTCAATCGAACGGTAGATCTTGCGCCGGAATGCCACCTGGTAAAACTCCTGCAGGATGGTCTTGTGGAATCGCTCGCAGATGCCATTGGTCTGCGGGTGACGCACCTTCGTCTTGGTGTGTTCAATGTCATTGACCGCCAGGTACAACTGGTAGTCGTGCGTTTCGGCCTTGCCGCAATACTCCGTGCCTCGGTCCGTCAGGACTCGCAGCAGCCCCATGCCTTGTTCAGTCAGGAAGGGCAACACCCGGTCATTGAGCAGATCAGCACCCGTGATCGGTGTCTTGGTGGTGTAGAGCTTGGCAGCAGCCCATTTGGAATAGGTGTCCACAAAGGTCTGCTGGTAGATGCGCCCGACGCCCTTGATCGTGCCTACATAGAAGGTGTCTTGGCTGCCCAGATAGCCGGGATGGGCTGTCTCGATTTCTCCGCAAGCCAGGTCATCTTCACGCTTTCTCTCCAAGGCTGTCACCTGGGCTTCTGTGAGCACGGCGCCCGTCTTGGCGACCTCAGCCTCCAGGTTTGACAGGCGCTGTTTGAAGCTGGCCAGTTGATGGCGCATCCAGATGGAACGCACACCCGAGGGCGACACAAAGATGCCCCGCTGGCGCAACTCATTGCTGGCACGCAGTTGCCCATGCGCTGGCTGCTCAAGGGCATAGGCGAGGACAACCGCTTCAATGGCTTCATCAACCCGGTTCTTGGGGTTGGGCTTTCGCCGAGAAGTCTGAATCAGGGCTTCGATGCCACCTTCTTCGTGGGCATGCTGATAGCGATAAAAGGTGTCACGGGAGACGCCCATGACTTTGCATGCTTTGGAGATGTTGCCCAGCTCACTGGCCAGATTGAGCAGGCCGACCTTGTGCCGAATGATGGTTTGGTTGAAACTGTTCATGAGGTTTCTCCGTTGGGCGCTTGCGCGCCCGGATTGATAAAGATTCGTACCCTTATCAAAACGGGAAACCTCACCTATTGGCAAGGCCCACTGTCAGATCAAGTCTGAACTTCTACAGATGAACTCAGGGCCGTTGTTCAAGCGAATGGAAAGCGGTGCGCCTCGAACCTCATCCAGCTCGTTGAGCTCTCGCGCGACCTGCGCAGGAGGCAGACTGGTATCGACTTCAATGCGCAGCCCCTCCCGGTTGAACTCGTCAATGACATTGAAGGTGCGAAACCTGCGCTCTGACCATAGCGCGTTAGACATGAAGTAGCAGCTCCAGGCTACCTGCATGCAGCGCCAAGTTGGCATACATGCGCTTGAGCTTGGCATTCTCGTCTTGCAATTGGCGAAGCTGCGCTAGGTACGAGACCGTCATGCCCGAGAACTGACTCTTCCACTTGTAATAGGTCGCATCACTGGTGCCATGCTTTCTGCATGTCTCACGGACATTGGCTCCCATCGCAACCTTTTTGAGGATGCTGACTATCTGCGCTTCGCTGAATCTGGATTTCTTCATGTAGAGACTCCAATGGTTTGGGAGTTCTCTACTTCTACGTGGTCCAGGTTTTCAAGGGGACTTCAAGTTCGTCTCTGATCGCGCAACGTGTCCGATGGACCAATGGAGTGGTGCTCGGCCTCATAGGCTTGTATCAGCGTGCCAATGATCTCCAGGCGCTCTCCCTCGGGTGAGTTGCGCTCGGGGTTAAGCTCAATGAGTTCGGAGACTTGGTGCAGGGCCTCCAGGTAGTCGGCTTCGGTATGGATGGCTTTGACTTGCATGGTTTGCGCCCTTACCTAGACAGGCCAATAGTTACAGCCCACCTGCGCTGCGCATCTCGGCTAATTCGTCCAAGGCGCAGATGACTAGCGCAGCAGGCAAGTTCGTGTCAATCTCGATGCACAAACCCGACCTTCTTCTGATCGCTACCTGGCTGTGTTCCGGAGCATACACATGTTCCGTCAGTGCAGCTTGGGGAATGAATGCAGAAAGATCAATAGCCATCGTGGTGCCTGCTATGCACTGGACTGCCCCTATGCCTGTGGTACTGGAACAGGGGGAGCGAATATTTTTGTTGTGCCTCAGTGACCTTGAGTGCTCCTCCACGACACACTTTGATGAACTGAGGCACTGGGGCTTGCGGTATCCGACGAACTTTGCGTCGCAGGCTAGCCTTCGAAAAATCAAGCACTTGTCTCAGCACATTCCGACGAACTTAATTTTTTATAGTCAGTGCCACGAAAAAGCGCTCCCATGGGAGCGCTTTTTCGTTTGGGCATGGCAGGTGGATGGCTGGCTTCAGCGCTGGCTAGACTCCTGCCGCTTTGAAGACCCGGCGCAGTACCTGCATGGGCAGAAACTTCACGCGGCGGCGTTTGAGTTCATGTCGGTAGAGGCGCTCCCTCTCAATGAAGTTGATTTTTTCTTTCATTGCGATGTGTCTGGATGGCTAACCCAACTAATCTAACAGCGTAGTGAGCATTTTTCGTAACACCCTGTCAGATGGATACGGCATCAACATCCCGGCGTTGAAGCCCGCATGTCTTGGCATGCATGCAGCCATCTTGGCTCGCCTATGAAAAACGCCCCTTGCGGGGCGTTCGAGCAGAGCGATTTTGCTTACATATTATTGGGCAGCACGGTCACGATCTGCGGGAAGAACCACAGTATGACCAGTGCCAGCACCATCAGCAGGAAGTACGGTGCGCAGACGCGGGCCAGATAGGTGATCTGCTTGCCCGTCATGCCCTGCAGCACGAACAGGTTGAAGCCCACCGGTGGCGTGATCTGAGCGGTCTCCACCGTGATCACGAGGAAGATGCCGAACCACAGGGGGTCTATGCCTGCGGCCTGGATGATGGGCAGAACCACGCCGGAGGTCAGCACAATGGTGGAGATGCCGTCCAGAAAGCAGCCGATGAGAATGTAGAACAGGCCCAGCACCGCAATCAGCATGGCGGGCGACAGGTTCAGACTGCCCACGTATTCAGCCAGCTGGCGTGGCAGTCCGATATAGCCCATGGACAAGGTCATGAAGGCTGCACCGGCGAGGATCAGCGCAATCATGCAGTACAGCCGGGTGGCTCCGAACAGCGATTCCTTGAAGTTCTTCCAGCTCAGTGCACCTTGCAGGGCCGACAGAATCAGCGCTCCCATCACGCCTATGCCGGCAGCTTCGGTCGCCGTGGCAATGCCGCTGTAGATGCTGGCAATCACGCCCGAGATCAGCAGCACGACGGGGATCAGGTGGCGCGACTCGTAGACTTTCTGCTTGAAGCTCATGGTGCTGTCGGCCTTGGGCACCTTGTCCGGGTTCATCAGGGCCCAGACCACGATCCAGCCGCTGAACATCAGTGCCAGCATGATGCCTGGCAGCACGCCTGCCATGAAGAGCTTGGAGATCGACAGCTCGGCAGATACGCCGTAGACGATCAAGATGATGGAGGGCGGGATCAGGAGGCCCAGAGTGGCGGGGCCGCCCAGCGAGCCGATCACCATGTTCTCGGGATAGCCGCGTTTGCGCAGCTCGGGCACATTCATCTTGCCCACGGTGGCACAGGTGGCGGCCGAGGAGCCGGATACTGCCGCAAAAATCGTGCAGCCTATGACATTGGTGTGCAGCAGGCGGCCCGGCAGTGCATTGACCCAGGGCGCCAGACCACGAAACATGCTCTCGGACAGATTGGTGCGGTAGAGAATCTCGCCCATCCAGACAAACAGGGGCAAGGCCGTCAAGGTCCAGCTGCTGGCAGAGCCCCAGATGGTCATGGCCATGGCATCGCCTGCTGCGCGCGCGGTGAAGAATTCCATGCCGAACCAGGCAACGCCTGCCAGCGTCAGACCGACCCAGACGCCGCCGCCAAGCAGGACCAGCAGCACCACGATCAGTGCAATGCTTGCGGTGATTTCATTCATGAGGGGTTCCCTCCTTCTCTACCGCCTTGCGTTTGCCCAGCAGCTCCAGCACCAGCTCGTCGCAGAACGCGATGAAGAAAACAATCGTGCCCAGAGCCATGAAGATCTGAGGAATCCACAGCGGTGTGGCGTCTATGCCCACGGAGATGTCTTCGATCTCCCAGGACTGCCAGACCAGGCGCGTGGAATAGAAAGCCAGAAAGGCCGAAAGAATGGTGGCGATGCCCAGGGCGGTCAGTTCCAGGGCCTTGTAGGCCTTGCCCTTGAGCGCACCCAGCAGCAGGGTGACGCGGATATGTTCACCTTTCTTCAAGGTGCTGGCCAGGGCCATGAAGCCGGCGCCCGCCATGGCGTAGCCTGCGTAGGCATCGGTGCCCGGGGCGCTGAAGCCAAAGAGTCTGCTGGTGATGGTCAGCAGCACCATCGCCAGCACGCCGATCATGGCGATGCCGGCAAGCCAGGCACTGCCGTCATAGAGGCCGTTGAGTAACTTGCGCATGCTTGTCTTCCTGAGAGGATGAGGTCATCGGCCACCCGCCCCGAATGACGGGGTCGGGCGAGTCGATGCAATCTGCGCCTTACTTGCCAGCCTTGTAGCCGTCGAGAATGGCCTGGCCGTCAGCGCCGGCCTTGTCCGTCCATTCCTTGATCACGGTCGCGCCGATCTTGCTCAGGTCTGCCTTGAGTTGGGCGGAGGGCTGCTCGACCTGCATGCCGCCTTGCTTGAGGGCGGCAATCGAGCGTGCATCCACTTCCCTGGACTCTTTCCAGCCGCGCTGCTCGGCAGCGGCGGCGGCCTTGAGCACGGCCTCCTGCGTGCTCTTGTCCAGTGCGCCAAAGGCCTTCTTGCTCACGGTCACGGCATTCTTGGGAATCCAGGCCTGCACGTTGTAGTAGTACTTCAGGCTTTCAAACAGCTTGTTGTCGGCACCGGTTGCGCTGGAGGTGATCAGGCCATCCACCACGCCGGTCGCCAGAGCCTGGGACAGCTCGGCCTCCTGCACGGTCACGGGCTGGGCGCCAATCAGTTCGCCAATGCGGGCGGTAGTGGGGGAGTACACGCGCCACTTCATGCCCTTGAGGTCGGCCGCGGAATTGACGGGCTTTTTGGTGTAGATCCCCTGGGGAGGCCAGGCCACGGAATACAGCAGCACCTGTCCCTGCTTGTCCAGCAGCTTCTGCAGCGCGGGTTTCTGAGCCTGATAGAGCCTGTAGGCCTCGTCATAGTTGCTCACCAGGAACGGAAGTCCGTCGGCGCCGAAGATCTGCGACTCATTCTGAAAGCTCACCAGAAAGAATTCGCCCATCTGTGCATTGCCGGTCTGCACGGCACGCTTGATTTCGGGCATCTTGAACAGCGACGCACCAAAGTGCGGCGTGATCTTGAGCTTGCCGCCCGTGGCAGCATCCACATCCTTTACAAACAGTTCGTTGTTCTTGGAGTGAAAGTTTCCAGGCCCGTATGCGGTGGCGAAATCCCACTTGGTTTGTGCCATGGCATGACCGGCAATGCCGATGCCGGCGAGCAAGGTTGCTGTGGCGCAGAAAATGCGACGCTTCATGAGAACTCCTCGGATAAGAGATGCAGACGAATGAACTCAGGCAAGAGTTGTGCCAAAAGTAGCATTTGTCTCAACAAACATCCATGAGGGATTTCAACGAGTTTCAAAGAAACGTAGGGTGTTTTATTGCTTTGTTTCTATTGAAAATGGCATTTTGTTGAACAAGATCCCTCAAGGGGCCTTAATCCCTGCCTCTGCCAGACGCCGGGCATAGGCGGCCAGAATGATGCGCTCGGAATGCACCAGGTAGGCACTGAGCTCCTGTGCCGCCTCCGCAGGCCTGCCGGCTTCGAAGATCTGCAGAATCTTCAGGTTCATGCCCACATAGGGTGCATGCAGAAAATGCGGGTCGCGCAGCAGGCCGAAGGCCAGACGCAGCTCCGCCAGCAGATGCGAGAACATCTCGTTGAGGCGTTCGCTGTCGGCCAGGGCCACGATGGCTTTGTGAAACGCCATATTGGCTGTGCCCACCTCGGACCAGTCCTCCGCCTCGCTGTGTCGCTGACCGCTTTCCACGGCCTCGCGCATCCGCGTCAGTGCAGGGTGCATGGGGTAAGCCTGTGCAAGGGCCTGGCACTCGATCATGCGCCGCACGCGATAGATGTCGATGATGGACGCCATGCTGGGCACGGCCACCGATACGCCCTTGTTGGGCTCGTGTACCAGCAGACCTTCCTTGGTCAGCATGCGGAACACCTCGCGCAAGGTGTTGCGCGAAATATCCAGCGCTTCGCTGAGTGCCGCTTCGGACAGTCGCTGGCCCGGGCTCAGCACGCCCTTGACCAGCTGGCTGCGTATTTCCTCGGCGATGCGTTCCGTCAGGTTCTGGACCTCTGCTGCGACTTTCATGGCGTTCCCTTTTGGCTGTCGCCAGAGTGTAGCCATCGTTCTGTTGACTCAGAGAAGTCCAAAAGAGTGGTGCGACCTAGGGTTTGCTCTATTACAAAGTCTATTTGTTCTGCAAACAATTTCATTTGTGGAATCAATCTAAATAGATTGTTCAACAATTTGAGGAATGAAGCAGATCTGAAACAGAGCTGATCAGCCTTCTTCAAAAGAGCTGGGCGGGGTTGCCGATAGCGTTCCCGTCTTTGGTAGAGCCCGCCGCGCAGCGGATCAGGGCGTGATTTCCGGAGGCTTCCATGCCTGTAGACGTAAACCTGTGGCCGCTGATCGGCGTGCTCATCATCATTGCCGGCTTCGCGCTGCGCTTTAATCCCATGCTGGTGGTCATCGTGACCGCCATCGGCACAGCCTTTGCGGCGGGCTTTCCGCTGGACAAGGTTCTGGCCGCCATCGGGACCGGCTTCATCAAGACCCGCAACCTGCCGCTCATCATCTTGCTGCCGCTGGCCGTGATCGGCCTGCTGGAGCGCCATGGCCTGCGTCAGCACGCACAGAACTGGATCAGCTCCATCAAGTCGGCCACAGCCGGCCGCCTGCTGATCGTCTACCTGGCCGCGCGTCAGCTCACGGCAGCCATCGGCCTGACCAGCCTCGGTGGGCATCCCCAGATGGTGCGTCCGCTGCTGGCTCCCATGGCCGAAGGCGCGACGGAAAACCGCTACGGCAAGCTGTCGGGCAAGGTGCGCGAGAAGCTGCGCGCCATGTCGGCTGCCACGGACAACGTGGGCCTGTTCTTTGGTGAAGACATCTTCGTGGCCTTCGGTGCGATCGTGCTGATGACCACCTTCCTGAAGGAGGCGGGTATCGAGGTCGAGCCGATTCATGTCGCGCTGTGGGGCATTCCTACGGCCATCTCGGCCTTTGCCATCCATGCCTTCCGCCTGCATCGCCTGGACAAGCAGCTGGCGCGTGAAATTGCTGCGGAAAAGAAAGTTGCCCAGGGAGAACAGGCATGACCATCACCATTCAATACCTGTACTACCTCGTCGGCCTGGTGCTGGCGGTGACGGCCGTGATGACGCTGCGCGACGGCAGCAACCCGCGCCGTTTCTCGGCGGGCCTGTTCTGGGCGCTGTATGCGCTGGTGTTCCTCGTCGGTGATCTGCTGCCGCCCGTATGGGTGGGAGCGGTCGCGGTCGTCATGGCCCTGATTGCGGGCTTCGGCGGCGTGATGGGCGGCAAGCATCAGCCACGCACCGATGCGCAATACCTGGAAAGTGCCAAGCGCCTGGGCAACAGGCTGTTCGTGCCGGCGCTGGCCATTCCGCTGATCACCATGGTGGGCACGCTGTCGGCCAAGCATCTGGTCTTTGGCGGCACTCCCTTGATCGACCCCAAGAACAGCACGCTGGTCAGTCTGGGCATAGGCTGCGTGATTGCGCTGGTGCTGGCCTGCAAGATGACACGCGAGACTCCCGTGCAGGGCCTGCGCGAGTCGCACCGCCTGATCGACGCACTGGGCTGGGCCCTGGTGCTGCCCCAGATGCTGGGCATGCTGGGTCTGGTGTTCTCGGATGCCGGCGTGGGCAAGGCAGTGGCCTATGTGACCACCACCTACATCAACATGGATGTGCGCTTTGTGGCCGTGGCAGTGTACGTGATCGGCATGGCGCTGTTCACGGTCATCATGGGCAATGGCTTTGCAGCCTTTCCGGTGATGACGGGCGGTGTGGGCGTGCCCGTGCTGGTTGGCGTCTACCATGGTGACCCGGCCGTGATGGCGGCAGTCGGCATGCTGTCGGGCTACTGCGGCACCTTGCTCACGCCCATGGCGGCCAACTTCAACCTGGTGCCCGCAGCACTGCTGGAAATTGACAAAAATGCCGTCATCCGTGCGCAGGTTCCCACGGCCATCACCTTGCTGATCGTGAATGTGTTCCTGCTCAACTTCCTGATGTTCCGTTAAGAGAGAGTTGCCATGACTGAGGCTGCCCACCGAATCCTGCTGACCGGCTTCGAGCCCTTCGACAAAGACAGCGTCAACCCCTCGTGGGAAGTGGCGCGCGCGCTGGACGGCGAGCTGATTGCGGACGGTGTGGTGCATGCCGTGCAACTGCCCTGCGTGTTCGGCGCGGCCATGGTGGTGCTCGACGAGGCGCTGGCCCGGCTGCAGCCCTCGCTCATCATCAGCCTGGGGCTGGCTGGCGGGCGCAGCGAAATCACGCCGGAGCGCGTGGCCATCAATATCGACGATGCCCGCATTCCCGACAACGCGGGCCATCAGCCCGTCGATCAGTCCGTGGTGCGCGATGCGCCCGCGGCCTACTTCTCGACCCTGCCCATCAAGGCCATGGTGCGCCATCTGCGCGATGCGGGCATTCCGGCTTCGGTATCGAACACGGCGGGTACTTTTGTCTGCAACCATGTGTTCTATGCCCTGATGCACAGGCTGTCTCGCCGTGCGGGCCCCGGCGTGCGCGGCGGCTTTATTCACATACCCGCGCTGCCGCAGCAGGCGGCACGCCAGCCCGGCATGGCCAGCATGGCGCTGGAAACGCAGATTCAGGGCATACGCACAGCCATTCATACGTCCATGACGGTGCAGCAGGATTTGCAGGAACACGCAGGTCAGCTGCATTGAGGCTGACCGGGAGACGAATGATGAAAATGGATTTGAACAGCGATCTGGGCGAGAGCTTTGGCGCCTGGCGCATGGGCGACGATGCAGCCATGCTGGACATCGTCAGCAGCGCCAATGTGGCTTGCGGCTTTCATGCCGGCGACCCGGCCGGGATGCTGGCCACGCTCAGGGCTGCCAAGGCGCGCGGCGTGGTCGTCGGCGCACATGTGGCCTACCGCGACCTGTCGGGTTTCGGGCGTCGCAACATGGATGTGGCCAGCGGCGATCTGGTGGCCGACGTGATCTACCAGATCGGCGCCCTGCAAGGTCTGGCGCAGGCGGCCGGCACCAGCGTCCAGTATGTCAAGCCGCACGGCGCGCTCTACAACACCATTGCCCAGGACAAGCGCCAGGCCATGGATGTGATCAATGCCATCAAGGCCATCAATCCCAAGCTGGTGCTGATGGCTTTGGCAGGTGCGCCCCTGATAGCCTGGGCCCGCGATGCGGGCCTCTGCGTGGTGGCCGAAGCCTTTGCCGATCGCGGCTATACGCCCGACGGCGCCCTGGTCTCGCGCCGCGAACCCGGTGCCGTGCTGCACGACGAAAACCTGATCGCCCAGCGCATGCTGACCCTGGTGCGCGAGGGCGTGATTGAGGCCGTGGACGGCAGCCTGGTGCGCGTGGAGGCAGACTCCATCTGTGTGCACGGCGACAGTCCCGGTGCCGTGGCCATTGCGCGCAACATCCGCCAGCGTTTCGAGCAGGAGGGTGTGCAGATCGCTTCCTTTGTGGAAACAGCACCATGAGTTCCATGCGCTTTTTGCCCGTCAACCGCCAGGCCATTCTGGTGGAGCTGGCCGACCTGCAGCAGACGCTGGTGCTGCTGGGTGCCTTGCAGGCCCAGCCCATAGAAGGCGTGCAGGAGCTGGTGCCTGCCGCGCGCACCATTCTTGTCCAGTTCGCGCCCCATATCATCGGCGCGGCGCAACTGGTGAGGCGCATTGCCGACTGCGATCTCAGCGGCAGCGTGCAGCGCTCGGATGTGCTGGTGCAGATTCCCGTGCGCTATGACGGCGAAGATCTGGCCGAAGTCGCGCAGATACTGGGCATCACGGCCGAGGAAGTGGTGCGCCGCCACACCGGCAGCGAATGGTCGGTGGCCTTTACCGGCTTCGCGCCGGGCTTTGCCTATCTGAGCGGCGGGGATCCCATCTTCAACGTGCCACGCCGTGCCACGCCGCGAACCAAGGTTCCGGCCGGTGCAGTGGCGCTGGCCGGCAGCTTCAGCGCAGTCTATCCACAGGTCAGCCCGGGCGGCTGGCAGATCATTGGCGTCACCGATGCCGCGATGTGGGATCTGGCGCGCGATCTGCCGGCTTTGCTGCAGCCCGGCTACCGCGTGCAGTTTGTCGATGATGCTACTCAAAAGGTAGCTGCTGGCGATTTATCTGGTTCGATTTCAGATGGAAAAGTATCTGAGATCAAGAGCGAACAGGCGCAAGCAGCTACGAGTTTCAATGGCTGCGCCTTGCGTGTGCGCGCCACGGGTCTGCTCACGCTGTTCCAGGACATGGGTCGCCACGGCCAGGCCGGGCAGGGCGTTTCTGCCTCCGGTGCCATGGATCAGGCCGCGTTCAAGATGGCCAACCGGCTTGTCGGCAATGCCAGCCAGCTGCCGGTGCTGGAGACAGTAGGTGGCGGCCTGTCGCTGCAAAGCGTGGGCGAGAACGTCGTTGCAGTGACGGGCGCGGATGCGCCCATCAGCATCACCACGGCCGACGGACGCCGCTGGTCTGCGCCACGCCATGCCGCGATTGCACTGGCCGATGGCGACACGCTGAGCCTTGCCCAACCCGTCGCCGGTGCCCGCTGCTATGTGGCGGTGCGCGGCGGCTATGAGGTGGCGCCCGTGCTGGGCAGCGCTTCGACGGACACCCTGGCCCATGTCGGCCCGCCTGCTCTGCACAGTGGCCAGTTGCTGGCGGTGCAGCCGGCACGCCATGCCGTGGTGGCCGAGCTGGCCCTGCCGGAGCAGGAGTTGCCGGCCCCAGACGGCGAGGTGGTGCTGGATGTCGAGCTGGGTCCGCGCACCGACTGGTTCACGCCCGAGGCCGTGGCCTTGCTGGCCGCCCAGCGCTGGCAGGTCACGCCCCAGTCCAATCGCGTGGGCTTGCGCCTTGCCGGCGAACAGGCGCTTACGCGCGCCGTGACCAGCGAGCTGCCCAGCGAAGGCACGCCGCTGGGGGCCATCCAGGTTCCCGCCAGCGGCCAGCCCGTGCTGTTTCTGGCCGACCACCCCTTGACCGGCGGCTATCCCGTCATCGGTTGCGTGGCACCCCATCATCTGGATCTTGCGGGGCAGATTCCCGTAGGTGCCTGGATTCGTTTTAACCCCATCCGCGCCTTTGCAGAGCTGGTGCCTGCAAGCGCGCAATGAGGAGTGAGTTGATGAAAAAAGTTCTGATTGCCAACCGTGGCGAGATCGCCGTGCGCATCGCGCGAGCCTGCGCGGATTACGGAGTGAAGTCCGTCGCCGTCTATGCCGATGCCGATATCGATGCCCTGCATGTGCGCCGCGCCGATGAAGCCTACGGCCTCGACGGCGACAAGCCCGCCGACACCTATCTGAACATCGCCAAGCTGATTGCGATCGCCAGGCGCTCGGGCGCCGACGCCGTCCATCCCGGCTATGGCTTTCTGTCCGAGAGCGAAGCCTTTGCCCAGGCCGTGCTGGATGCGGGTCTGATCTGGATCGGCCCGCGCCCCGACACCATTGCCAAGCTGGGCGACAAGGTCGAGGCGCGCAAGATTGCGCTGCAGGTCGGAGCGCCGCTGGTGGCTGGCACGCCGGATCCCGTCAAGGATGCCGACGAAGTGCTGGCCTTTGCCCAGCAGCATGGCCTGCCCATCATCATCAAGGCTGCTTTTGGTGGCGGTGGCCGTGGCATGAAGATCGCCTGGCGCATGGACGAAGTGGCCGAGCTGTATGCCTCTGCCGTGCGCGAGGCCGTGACGGCTTTCGGCCGTGGCGAATGCTTTGTGGAGCAGTTCCTCGACAAGCCGCGCCATATCGAGGCGCAGGTGATTGCTGACACGCATGGCAATGTGGTGGTGCTGGGCACGCGCGACTGTTCGCTGCAGCGCCGCAACCAGAAGCTGGTGGAAGAAGCGCCCGCACCCTTCATCACCGAGGCGCAACGTGAACGCATTCACAGCGCAGCCAGAGCCATCTGTGCGCAGGCAGGCTATATCAGCGCCGGAACCGTGGAATTCCTGCTCAGCGGCAATGGCGCCATCTCCTTCCTTGAGGTCAATACCCGCTTGCAGGTCGAGCACACCGTGACCGAGGAAACCACGGGCATCGATCTGGTGCAAGAACAGCTGCGTGTGGCCGACGGCTTGCCGCTGTCTTTCACGCAGACTCCGGCACCACGGGCCCATTCCATCGAGTTCCGCATCAATGCCGAAGATGTGGGGCGCGGCTTTCTGCCCACACCGGGTCTGATCACGCGCTTTGCCCCTCCTTCGGGGCCGGGCGTGCGACTCGATTCGGGCGTCGAAACCGGCTCGGTGATCCCCGGCACGTTCGACTCCATGATGGCCAAGCTCATCGTCACCGGGGCTACGCGTGAGCAGGCCCTGGCCCGTGCTCGACGTGCGCTGGCCGAGTTCCGCATCGAGGGCGTGGCTTCGGTGCTGCCTTTCCACAAGGCCGTGCTGAATCAGGCCGACTTTGTGGGGACTGCGGGCTTCAATGTCCACACCCGCTGGATCGAGACCGAGTTTGCCGAGCCGCTGGCAGCGGCTGCTCGCGCCGAACCTGTGGCTGATACCAGCCTGCTGCGCACGGCCATCGAGATCGACGGCCGCCGCGTGCAGCTGGGCCTGCCCGCCATGCTGCTGCAAGGTCTGTCCGCGCCGACGACTGGCGTGTCTCAGGCAGCCGCGCAGCAAAGCGTGGACCCTGAGGCGGTCATCTCGCCGATTGCCGGCAATCTGCATGCCTGGAAGGTCGCCGATGGCGACGAGGTCAAGGAAGGCGATGTGATCGCCGTGATGGAAGCCATGAAAATGGAAATGCAGGTCTCGGCCCACAAGAGCGGTCGTGTCACATTGGCCGCGCAGGCAGGCTCTGCGCAGACCTTGGGCGCCGTGATCGCGCATATCCGATAGGCATAGCCAGCCCCGCTCGAAGCGCGACCTCTGTGTCGCGCTTTGTTTTTCTAGCCTCGCTTCACGCAGCTCATGGCCATGGCTACCAGTGCGTCGAGAAACTCGGGTGAGCGGGCCTGCTCCGGCACATCGTGCACGGCGCTGTGAATGATCTCGCGCAGGCCCTGGCCCAGCAGATAGGCAGCCAGTGGCAGGTTGTCGGTCTGTACCTGCGAGCCATGCATCTGCAGCAGTGGCAGCCAGGTGGTGTTGATGAATTCCTCCCGGCTGGCCTGCGGTGCATGCCACAGGCCCAGATGCAAGGCCGTGCGATAGCGCGTGTGAAAAGCATGGCTGAGCTGATGCAGGCGCTGCTCGACTCGAATCATGTTCGCAAAGATCTGGCGCAATATGGCTTCGAGCGACAGGCCCTGCAACTGCTCGCGCATCTGGAAAAGCTGCTCGGATTCCTGATCGAGCAGGCGTTCATACACTGCCGCAATCATGGATTCCTTGTTGGGAAAGTATTGGTAGATGGAGCCCACGGCAGCACCCGATACCTCTGCAATGCGATTGACCGTGAGAGCGTCCTCGCCCTCTTTTTCGAGAAGGCGCAAACAGGCTTCGGCAATGGCATCGACCAGCGCTCTGGAGCGTGCCTGCACAGGCTGTTTGCGCGGTTGCGGCAACTGGTCCTTGGGGCGTGGGGTGGCGGGCGCTTCCATGAAATGCAAGTCCTGTCTTCGGTTTATCTGTTGGCGCTGATTTTTTCTTTTTCCATCAATGACTTGCGACGTCTTTGAGGGGGCTGGAATGCGAGTGGAAAAACGCACTCCCTCTGCCTAGACTTTGTACCAGGCAGCTCACCATCCTAGCGCTAAGGAGCGGCCCGACAGAGCCTGAGGCAGACGCGGTGGAGGAGACAGAAGCACTGCACTCGGGCAAGACATTGCATAGAGGAGAAAGCCCATGTCATTCCCCATCTCGGTTCGGATTCTCGGCCCGCGCATCGGTGCCGAAGTGCCGCAGCTGGACCTGGCAGACCCGTTGTCTGCGCAAACCTTGCAGGAGTTGGAAGCCGCCCTGCTCAGACATGAAGCACTGGTGCTGCATGTGCCCGATATGACGCCCGACCAGCATCTGGCGATTGCCCGGCATTTTGGCGAGGCCGAAGTCCATACCTTCTATCCCAATCTGGGCCAGGGCCATGAGCAGATCACAGTCATAGACTCCAAGCTCGGCGACCGTGCCGATATGTGGCACCACGACGAGAGCTTTCTGCCCAGTCCGCCCATCGTCACCATGACCCATGCGCGCATCCTGCCGCCCACGGGTGGAGATACCTGCTGGATCAGCATGACCAGTGCCTACGATGCGCTGTCGCCGCAGATGAAGCAGTACCTCGATGGTCTGAGTGCCTGGCATGACATGAACAGCCCCATGACGGCGGCGCTGCAGCATGGAATCTGCACGCATGAGCGCTATGTGGAAGTGGTCGCGCAAAACCGTCGCCAGTTGCACCCCATGGTGAGAGTGCATCCGCTCACGGGGCGCAAGGCGCTCTACGTCAGCCCCACCTATGTCACGCATATAGATGGTCTGCCACAGGCTGAAGGCCGTGCCATCCTGGCCTATCTGCATGCGCACTGCATGCAGGTGGAGTTCCTGTTCAAGCACCGCTGGGTACTGGGCGATATGGTGATCTGGGACAACCGCAGCGTGGTGCACAACGCCATCATGGACTATGCGCCGCACCAGCGTCGCATGCACCGTGCATCGGTGTTTGCACGCCAGGGCGCTGCCGCCCAGAAGCACAACGGACAGGAGGCAGCATGCGCCACGACGGACTGAACCGGGAACTGCTGTCCAGATACGCGCCGCGCCCGGGCCGCAAGCCGCTGCTGCCCTCGCTCGGTGATCGCCAGCAGCTTGCGCTGCTGTGCCGCGTGCTCTCGCGCGAAGGCTATAACGACCATATCGCGGGCCACGTCACGCTGCGCCTGGATGACGGCAACTATCTGGCCAATCCCTGGGAGCTGACCTGGAGCGAGCTGACGGCATCGGACATCCTGCGGCTGGATGCGCAAGGCCAGGTGATCGAGGGCGACTGGAACATCACTCCGGCCATCCTGCTGCACATGGACGTGCATGAAAAGCGCCACGATGTGCGCGTGGTCATCCACAACCATCCCGAATGGAGCTCGGTCTGGTCGGCCACGGGCAAGGTGCCGCCGGTGTATGACCAGACCTCGGCCCTGGTCGATACCGACCCCGTGGTCTATGACGAATACCGGGGCACGGTGGAGCAGCGCGAGCTGGGCAATGCCGTGGCCAGCGCACTGGGCCAGAGTAAATGGGCGCTGCTGGCCAATCATGGTGCGCTGGTGGTGGGCGAGAGCATTCGACAGGCGCATCTGCGTGCCATCACGCTGGAGTGGCGCTGCCGCCTGGCCTGGCGGGTGCAGGCGCTCGGTGGCGGCACCCCCTTGAGCGATGCCGTGATCCAGGCGACCGGAGCGCGCACCGACCTCAACGGCTTTCCCTTCCTCTGGGAAGCCATGTGCCGCGAGGAAATCCGCCGCGACCCCCGCGTGCTGGACTAAGCCCGCTCTGGCTTCCCGCCCGCTGAGAGCGGGAAGCCAGGACTGCATCGATCTGCCGAAAGCTCTCTTATGTCCATTCATGAATCACCGCTCCCGCAGCGTCCCCGGCTGCTGCTGAACACGGCGCTGACGCCAGCCATGCGCGAGAGACTGCAGCTGCAGTTCGAGCTGCTAGACGCGGCTGCGCTTGAAATCTCCCGCAGCAGCTCGCTGTCCGGCCAGGTGCGCGCAATGCTGTGCAATGCGCAGTCCGTCATCGGCAGCGAGCAGTTGCTGCAGTGGCCTGCACTGGAGCTGATCGTGGTCATTGGCGTGGGTATGGACGGCATCGATCTCGACGCAGCAGAGCAGATGGGCATCCAGGTGTGCAATACGCCAGCTATCTCTGCCGAAGATATAGCCGATCACACGCTGGCCCTGCTGCTGGCTGCCACGCGCGAGATTGTGCAGGCCAATGAGTTTGTGCGACATGGTCGCTGGCTGCGGGGACGGTATCCACCCACCTTGCGTTTTTCGGGGCAGCGCATGGGCATCGTCGGCCTGGGGCGCATCGGCCGTGCTGTGGCCAGGCGGTCGCAGGCCTTTGATATGTCGATTGCCTATACGGGGCGTGCTCCCAAGAACGATGTGCCGTACCGCTGGTGCGGCAGTGTGCTGGAGCTGGCCGCAGATGTGGATTTTCTCGTGCTCTGCGCCAGCGGCGGGCCTGCAACCCGGGGGCTGATCGATGCCCGCGTGCTGCAGGCCCTGGGGCCGCAGGGCGTGCTGGTGAATGTGGGGCGTGGTTCCATCGTGGATGAACAGGCGCTTCGGCAGGCGTTGCAGGAACGCACGATTGCGGCTGCGGCGCTCGATGTGTTCGTGCATGAGCCGCAAGTTCCCGAAGCCTTGATGAATCTGCCCAATACGGTGCTGACGCCGCACATGGCAAGTTCCACACGGCATGGCCTGAAGGCCATGCTTGAGCAGGCCGAGTCGTACCTGCTCAAGCACTTCGGACTGCCCGAAATCACAGATTGAACCGCCGCAGGTTTGCACCCTTGCTGCAGAGGTTTTTGCCGGGGGGTTGACCTTTACATGATGTCAATCTCTACAGTGGCCTCCAACGTGAATGGAGAACGCGATGAATGCACTGACCAAAAGCGGAGCCTTTGAGCTGTCTGTCGAAGGAATGACCTGCGCATCCTGCGTGGGCCGGGTGGAGCGGGCGCTCAGGAAAGTGCCCGGTGTGCAGGAGGCCGTGGTCAATCTGGCCACGGAAAAAGCCAGCCTCACCGTGGCTGATCCGGCGCAGGCTGCGACCATCCTGCCGCAGGCCGTGGCGGCGATTGAAAAAGCAGGTTATGCGGTACCCGCGCAAAGCGTGGACTTGCAGGTGGGCGGCATGACCTGCGCGTCCTGTGTGGGCCGCGTGGAGCGGGCGCTCAAGAAAGTGCCCGGAGTGCAGGATGCGGTGGTGAATCTTGCGACCGAGCGTGCCAGCGTGCAGCTGCAGGGCAGCGTGGATGTGAGCAGCTTGATTGCAGCGATAGAAAAGGCCGGCTATGAAGCCCAACCCGTGCTGCACAACGTTGCAGCAACCGGGGAGGACGCCGCAGCCCAGCGCCAGGCGCAGGAGCGCGAGTCGCTCAAGCGCTCGCTGATCTTTGCGACCGTGTTCGCACTGCCCGTGTTTCTGCTGGAAATGGGCGGTCACATGGTGCCCGCATTCCACCACTGGATTGCGGGCAGCATCGGCACGCAGAACAGCTGGTACATCCAGTTTGCGCTGACGGCCGTGGTGCTGTTCGGGCCGGGTCGGCGCTTTTTCGATAAAGGCGTGCCCGCCCTGCTGCGCGCTGCGCCCGACATGAATTCGCTGGTCGCCGTGGGCGCCTCGGCGGCATTTGCCTATTCGGTAGTCGCGACCTTTGTGCCGCAATGGCTGCCCGCAGGCACGGTGAATGTGTACTTCGAAGCCGCGGCCGTCATCGTCGCGCTGATCCTGCTGGGCCGCTTTCTGGAGGCGCGTGCCAAGGGCAATACCTCGGAGGCCATTCGTCGTCTGGTGCAATTGCAGGCCAAGACCGCGCGCGTGCGCCGCGATGGCCAGGTCCAGGAAGTCGATATCGCCCAGGTGCGTGCCGGCGATGTGATCGAAGTGCGCCCGGGCGAGCGTATTCCCGTCGATGGCGAGGTCATCGAAGGCCGCAGCTTTGTCGACGAATCCATGATCAGCGGCGAGCCCGTGCCGGTCGAGAAGGCGGAAGGCGCCGAAGTGGTGGGCGGCACGGTCAATCAGAACGGGGCGCTGGCTTTCAGGGCTACCAAGGTGGGCGCCGATACGCTGCTGGCGCAGATCATCCGCATGGTGGAGCAGGCCCAGGGCAGCAAGCTGCCGATTCAGGCGCTGGTGGACAAGATCACCATGTGGTTTGTGCCGGCCGTCATGGCGGCGGCCCTGCTGACTTTTGTGATCTGGCTGATCTGGGGTCCCGATCCTGCGCTGAGCTTTGCCCTGGTCAATGCCGTGGCCGTGCTCATCATTGCCTGCCCCTGTGCCATGGGGCTGGCCACGCCGACTTCCATCATGGTGGGAACCGGGCGTGCCGCGCAAATGGGAGTGTTGCTGCGCAAGGGCGAGGCACTGCAGCAACTCAAGGATGCCAGGGTGGTGGCGGTGGACAAGACCGGCACGCTGACCCGTGGCCGTCCCGAGCTGACCGACCTGGTGCTGGCCGATGGCTTTGAACGTGCCGCCGTGCTGGCGCAGGTGGCTGCCGTGGAGGATCGCAGCGAGCACCCGATTGCGCGTGCCATTGTCGATGCGGCCAAAGCCGAGGGGCTGGAGGTTCCGGCCATCAGCGACTTCGCATCGGTGACCGGTTTCGGCGTGCGTGCCCTGGTGCTTGGCGATCAGGTGGAGATCGGTGCAGACCGCTTCATGCGCGAACTCGGCCTGAGCGTTGAGGGCTTTGCGGCCGAGGCCGAGCGCCTGGGCAGCGAAGGCAAGACGCCGCTGTATGCCGCCATAGGCGGCAAGGTGGCGGCCATGATTGCCGTGGCCGATCCGATCAAGCCCAGCACCAAGCCCGCGATCGATGCCCTGCACGCACTGGGCCTGAAGGTGGCCATGATTACCGGCGACAACCGCCACACGGCCGAGGCGATCGCCAGGCAACTGGGCATTGACGAGGTGGTGGCCGAGGTCCTGCCAGGCGGCAAGGTCGAGAGCGTGAAGCGCCTCAAGGCCGAACATGGCACGCTGGCCTATGTGGGCGACGGCATCAACGACGCGCCGGCCCTGGCCGAGGCCGATGTGGGCATCGCCATAGGCACGGGCACCGATATCGCGATCGAGGCGGCCGATGTGGTGCTGATGTCGGGCGATCTTTCGGGCGTGCCGAATGCGATTGCGCTGTCCAAGGCCACCATGAAGAACATCGGCGAGAACCTGTTCTGGGCCTTTGCCTACAACGTGGCGCTGATACCGGTGGCGGCAGGTCTGCTCTATCCGTTCAACGGCATGTTGCTGTCGCCGGTGTTTGCGGCCGGAGCCATGGCACTTTCGAGCGTATTCGTGCTCTCCAACGCGCTGCGGCTCAAGCGCTTCAAACCGGCTCTCTGAAAAGAGGGCATGGGGTGGGCGCCGGAAGATATTCTGGCGCTTGCCCCTGACCCGGGGCTATTGCTTGGGCAGTTGCGGCACGTCCACGAAATCGTCGAGGCTCAGGCCTTTTTCCTGCAGCAGGGCTTCGAGCACGGGCTTGAGCCGGCCCAGGCTGGCTTCCACGGTTTCGCGTACGGTATCGACCACCACCTGGGTGCTGCGCTCGATCTCGATATTGACCAGATCGCCGACCTTTTTGTCGCCGAACACCGTCATGCGCAGGGTTTCGGGAATCAGCCAGACCTCGAACCAGCCCTCCTTGCGATTCACCTCGGCCACCGTCAGGCTGGCGCCGTTGACGGCGATATAGCCCTTGGCAAACACATAGGGGCGAAAAGCCTCGGGAATGCCGAAGCGGATCTTGTGATTGGTCTCTGTCTGCATCAGCTCCAGCAGCGGCGCCGTGAAGTCCACATGGCCCGACAGCGGGTGGCCGCCAATCTCGGCGCCATCCCTGGCGGCGCGCTCCACGTTGAGCGTGTCGCCGGCCTTGTAGCTGCCCAGCGTGGTGATGTTCAGGCTTTGCAGCATCACGTCAAAGCTGGCGCTGGTGGGCGAGAGGTTTTCGGTCACCGTCAGGCAGACGCCGTCGTGCGAGACGCTGGCACCAATGGCCAGATCCTGGCAGAAGCCTTCGGGGAACTCCATGATGAAGGTGCGCAGACCGTCCTGGTCGCGCAGCGCGGCAATCTTTGCCACGGCCTGAATGATGCCGGTAAACACGGGGCAGACTCTCTTCTCAACAGGCGGGCGCCGGGCGCTGGCCTTGGGTCAAAAAAGCTATTTTGCCTGTGTTCTGCAGAGCGGACAGAACGTCTGCTGCATTGTGAGAAGGGCCGCTTGCTCAGGGACACCGAGGAAGGGCCTGGGCCGGCCGTGCCGCCCCGCACCGAGGGTGTCGTCCCCCTCCGGCGTAGCCAGAGAGGGGGAGGGCGGGGCCGCCTAGGCGCGCAGCGCCTCAGGGGGTGAGCGCCGCATTTTCCCAGAAGCCGCTGATCAGCGCCTCGGGCTTTTTGAGCGCACGCACCCAGGCGCAGTCGGGCCAGGCTTGCATCTGTACATTCATGCCGGCAAACACTCCATAGCCCGGGCCGGCCGCGATCTCGCCATCGGCTTGCAGGGTCTCGCCGCTGCGGATGCTGCAGGTCGCGCGGATATCGCCCTGTGCCTTGATGCCCCAGCCGGCCTGAATATGGTTGCCGCACAGAATGCCGTCGTTGCCGGCAATGCCGTGGCCTACATCGAGCAGGCCCTGCACCTCGATGGCGCCGCCTGCCTTCAGGCCCTTGCCGCAGTGCATATCGCCTTGCACCTGCACTTCCTGGCCGATATGGGCATTGCCCTTGAGCTTCACGTGGCTGCCGCCGCGCAGTTCCCAGCCGCAGCGCAGGTCTTCGGCGCGCAGCTCGCCCTCGACTTCCACACTCCAGGCCGCCTTGATGCTGCCGCCGGCCTGGAGCAATTCACCGGCGAAGATGGCGCCGCCGCATTGAATCTCTTCGCCTGCTTCGAGCTTGCCCGCCCGTATGCCGCCACCCGCATGCAGGCTGCGGCCCACCAGCAACTGGCCGGTGACGCGCACATCGCCGTGCACGATCAGGGTGCCGGCATAGACGAAGTTGTCGGCCTCCAGGTGCTCGAGCTCCAGCACGCTGTTGGTGGAGCCGAAGTTCTCCAGCAGCCAGCGTGCATCTTCCACGCGGCCGGCGGCCACCTGGGTGTCCATGGCGGCCTGGTAGTCGCCGCCGGCCAGGTTGTTGCGCACAAACCAGCGGTAGCCCATGGCACATGGGTTTTTGCCGCGCAAGAAATTTTGAGTGAGTTCCATGTCCATGGCTGACCTCCGGATCGTCCTTTGAGCAAGATGCGGTGCGCGTGACGGTACGGACGCCTTAGACGTGGACGTACCTCTCCCATGCACCAGGGAAATGCTGTTTGGGAAGGCCGTGCGGAGGATGTGAGCTGTGTGCTTCAAGCCATCCGCACGGCGGCGGAAAGCATGGCCGTGACACCGCTCAGGCTCACGAATGCGGTGGGAATGCCATGGCGGCGTGTGTGCAGCGCACGCAGCACGCAGGCACGCGCGGGCAGCTCTGCGGCAAGGGCAGAGCGGCGCAGGCGGGCAGCGGTGGACAGGTGCAGGCAGGCCATGGCTAAGAAGATGTCTGAGCCCCGATTATGCCGCGCGGCCCGGGCCGGTGCAGATGACCCCCTGCTTGTCCGTTGTTTCATGGCGCTGTGCATGGCCGGGCGCCGCGCAAGCGCCGCCCCGCAGCGTCGGTGCCGTCCCCTCCGGCGAAGCCAGAGAGGGGGAAGACGCGAAGCGGCACAGGGGGACTCTATCTCAGCGGCTTTGCGCGGCGGCCTGGCACAAGCGCTCCACGGCCTGCGCGATCTGCGGCACCTCGGGCGCGGCAAACGACATGCGCAGCGTGTGCAGGTCGGGATCGGCAGGATAGAAGGCCTTGCCAGGCACATAGATCACGCCCCGGGCCACGGCGGCGTCGAAGAGCTTTTGCGGATCTATGCGGCGGTCCAGCTCGGCCCAGACGAACATGCCGCCAGCGGGGCGCGAGCAGCGTATGCCGCTGTCCGGTGCAGCGTTCAGGCCCTGGACCAGGGCCTGCATGCGGCGCTGGTATTCCTGGCGTGCGCGCTGTACGGTAGCCGGGTAGCGGCCGCTGGCCAGATAGCAGGCGGCGACCGACTGCGTCAGCGGCGAGGTGCAGAGATCGGCCGTCTGCTTGGCCACCGTGCAGCGGCGCAGCAGCGGTGCGTCGGCCAGCATCCAGCCCACGCGCAGCGCGGGGGCCACGGTCTTGGACAGGCTGGACAGATAGATGACGGGGTTGGAGCCGGGCTCGGCCAGCCGCTCGCCCGCGGCGCGCACGGTGCCCGGCATGGCCTGGGGGACGTCGCCGGGCTCGTCGAAGCGCAGCTCGCCATAGGGATCGTCCTCGACCACCCAGAAGCCGTGTTGCCGGGCCAGTTGCACCAGGGCCTCGCGGCGTTCCTGCGCCAGCAGCGTGCCGCGCGGGTTGGAGAAGTTCGGCACGGTGTAGAGCAGCTTGGGGCGCTGGCCGGCCGGCAGTGTGTCCAGCAAATCGGCCAGGGCCTCGGTCTGCAGGCCTTGCTCGTCCATGGGAATGGGCAGGATGCGCGCCTGGGCCAGACGCAGGGCCTGCAGCGTGGCGGGATAGGCCGGCACCTCGACCAGCACCGTGTCGCCGGGCTCGACGAGCACGCGCACCAGCAGGTCAAAGGCCTGCTGTGATCCGGTGGTCACGAGGATGTCGGCGGCCGTCGCATGCATGCCGCGCTCGCGCGCCTGCTGCGCCAGGGCCTCGCGCAGCTCGCCCAGGCCTTCGGTGGCGCCATACTGCAGCGCGCCGGGGCCCTGGGCCATGGCCTGCTGTGCAGCCTGTGCCAGGCCTTCGGCATCGAAAAGGCTGGGCGATGGATAGCCGCCGGCCAGCGAGATCATGCCGGGGCGCGAGAGATAGGGAAACAGCTCGCGTATCGGCGATCCCGCAGGCTCGGCAAACACCGCGGCAAAGGGCGCCAGTGCGCTGTCCCGACTCATGCTGCCGCTCCCGACAGCATTGCGAGAACCTGGGCCCTGGATTGCTGCTCGGAGGCCTCGTACAGGACGATTTCGTCATGCACGCGCGCGCCCAGCGCGCTTTCGAAGACCTGCTGCGCGGCATGGGCCTGGTATTGCTTTTGCTCCTCGCCGCCGAGGTTGGACTGGAAGATGCCGGCCGCGCTCACGGGTAGAAAATCTTCATAGGTAATCGGCTCGGCCTGCACCAGACCCTGGTCGATCAGTGCTTCCAGGTCTGCACCGGCAGGGCTTTGGGCAAGCGAGGCCTGAGCCTGCCCGGTCAGGCGGTAGCGGTAGAAGGCCAGACCCTGGCGGCGCAATTGTTCGTGCGTGTCGGGAAACTGCGTGAAGACCTGCTGCAGGCGGTGTGCATAGTCGGGCGCGGCGCTGCCCGCGCTGTCTATGCCGCGCACCAGGCCCAGCAGCTCGTCGTACAGGGCGCGGCCCTTGCGTGTCAGCGCGACACCGCGCTGCTCGATCTCGCCAAAGCGCGCGGTATGGGCGCCGGAACTGTCCGCGTTGGCGTCGGCATCGGTAAAGCGCACGGCCTCCTTGAGTGCCTTGAAGCTGGTCTGGCGCAACAGGATGGGGCAGGCGCGCTGTGGCGGGCCTTCGACCACGTCCTTGGCATCCATGCCGCGCGTGGGCATATCGGCCTGGGCCATGTCTATGTCCAGCGTGCGTGGCGTCAGATGGTTGATGTGCGGGCCCTTGAAGCACACCACATCGGCCACCAGGCGGTGGGCTTGCTGCAGGGCCTTGTAGGTGGCGGCATCCACGGTGGCGTCGCTGTGCCAGCGGAAGGTTTCCAGGGCCTGCTGCACAAAGGCGTCGGCGTCGCTGCTGTCCAGGCCTCCGTCACGCTCGGCCTGGGCAATGAGCTCCAGTGCGCGTGGCGTGAAGATGCTGCGGCGCTCGAGGATCTCGGCGGCCTGCGCGCGCAGCGCTGCATCGGCAATCAGCTCCAGGCGCAGCAGCGAGGTGAAGACGCGAAACGGGTTGGCCAGCAGTGCCTCGTCGTGCACGGGGCGAAAGGCCGTGGAGTGCACGGGAACGCCAGCCACCGAGAGGTCGTAATAGCCCACGGGCTCCATGCCCATCACGGCGAACAGGCGGCGCAGCGTGGCCAGTTCCTCGGCCGTTCCCACGCGGATGGCGCCATGGCGCTCCACATCCAGGCGCTCGAGCTCGCCGCTGCTGTTCATGCGCTGGCGCAGCTCGGGGTCGGCCTGCAGCGCCACGGCGTTGACATCGGCCACAAGGTCGATCAGGGTGCCGTACTGCGGCACTTCCTTGCGGTACATCTCGGACATGGCTCGCGAGAAGCGCGTGCGGATCTCGTCGACGCTGACAAAGCGGGCTGCGGTGGAAGAGGCGTGGGGCGTGGCGCTCATGACAAAACAGAAGGGCAGGGGTTCGTGGGATGGCCGCGCCGCTGGCGGGGCCGCAGGAATATGCAGCATGTTCTGCGTCGTCATGACTTTGGTCAAACGATAATCCGGCCTGCAGGTCATACCTGGATGGAATGAACCCGCATCCGAATCCCTCCCACATCCTTGCCGCCATGCAGTTATCCCGTCGCTTTCTGCCCCCCATGTCCCTGCTCTGCGCCTTCGAGGCCTCGGCGCGGCATCAGAGCTTTACCGCAGCGGCCGCCGAGCTGCATCTGACGCAAAGCGCCGTCAGCCGCCAGATCCGCGCGCTGGAGGAGCGCCTGGGCACCGAGCTGTTCGTGCGCGAGCGCCAGACCGTGCGCCTGAGCGCTGCGGGCCAGGCCTATGCGCAGGAGATACGCGCTGCCCTGGCGCGCATCTCCAATGCCACGCTGGGCTTTCGCACCAATCCGCAGGGCGGCAGCCTGAACCTGGCCATCCTGCCGACCTTCGGCACGCGCTGGCTGGCGCCGCGGCTGCCGCAGTTCTTCAGCGCCCATCCGGGCATCACCATCAATCTGACAACGAGGCTGTCGCAGTTCGATTTCCAGCTCGAGGCCGTGGATGCGGCCATTCATTTCGGCTTGCCGAACTGGCCGGGCGCGGAGCTGGAGTTCCTCATGAGCGAGACCGTGGTGCCGGCCTGCAGCCCCGATGTGGCGGCCCGCCATGGTTTTGCCCGGCCCCAGGACCTGCTGCGCGCGCCGCTGCTGCATCTGGCTTCGCGCCCTGACGCCTGGCAGCGCTGGTTCGGCAGCCAGGGCTGCCAGGGCGGCGATATGCAGGGCATGCTGTTCGATCAGTTCGCCACGGCGGCCCAGGCCGCGATAGCCGGCGTGGGCGTGGCGCTGCTGCCCAAGTTTCTGATCCTGCGCGAGCTACAGGCCGGCGATCTGGTCCAGGCTCTGCCGCAGCTGCCCGAGGTGCAAAGTGCCGAGCGCTACTACCTGGCCTGGCCGACCAGCCGCTCGGCCTATCCGCCGCTGCAGGCCTTCCAGGGCTGGCTCAAGCAGGTCGCGCAGGAGTTTGCTTCCTCTGCGCCGCTGAAATGAAAAAAGGAGCTGCCAGCGCAGCTCCTTCAATGAGTTCAGCAATGAATGTGCCTGAAATGATTGCTCAAAAAGCGCAACCAGCTATCAATAAAGCATGACTCCAGGCGCAGGCTTGCGGTCGTTTCAGCTGTTGTAGGCTTCCAGCGGCTTGTCATTGGGCGCTTGCAGCAGCTGCTTGAGCGTCTCGCTCATGGGCAGATTCAGCGGCATTTCCTTGGGCGGAATAGGCTGCATAAACCACTTGTCGTAGATCTTCGCCACCTCGCCGGACTTCATCATGCGCACCAGGGCATCGTCCACGGCCTTCTTGAAGCCGGGATCGTCCTTGCGCATCAGCAGCGCGATGGGCTCCGACCCCAGCGCCTCGCCCACAATCTTGTAGCCCCTGGGGTCCTTGGAGTTGGCGATCACGCCGGCCAGCAGATTGTCGTCAAGCACAAAAGCATCCGCGCGGCCCGACTCCAGCATCAGAAAACTCTCGAAATGGTCCTTGCCCAGCTGGGTCGGCAGCTTCACATTGTTGTCATGGCTGTATTTGCGCAGCAGCTGCACGGCGGTGGTCCCCGCCGAAGCTGCCACGGTCTTGCCGTCCAGCTGCTTGAACGAGGTCACGGGCGAGTCTGCGCGCACAGCCATGCGCACCTGGCTGACATAGGTGGTGACGGCAAACGAGACCTGCTTCTGGCGGCTGAGGTTGTTGGTCGTGGGGCCGCAGCCCAGATCCACCGTGCCGTTCTGCACCAGAGGCATGGTGTTCTGCGCGGTGATGGCCATGTATTCGATCTTGGCGCTGGGCGCGATCTGGGCCAGCACCTTTTCGCACAACTCCACGTGGTAGCCGGTGAAGCGGTGGTTGGCGCCTATGGCATAGGCCATGGGGGCCGAGCTTTCGCGCACGCCTATGACCACCTTGCCGGTCTTTTGCAGCTTTTCCAGCGTGCTGCCGGAGGCGGTCTGGGCCTGGACGCCGGAGGCGGCCATGGCGGCTACAAGGGCGGTACATGCCAGCGTTATGTTCGCGGTCATCAGGCGCATGGGGGAAGTCTCCTCGGGAAGTGGGCGTATCGAAAACGCAATGCAATTGTTGTGCGCTCGTCCATGGTGCCGCGCATTGCCTGCAGCCATGAATCGGCAAGACCCGTTGCCGGGGCGGCCTGTTTGTCAAGATCCTGCATCAACTATCCGGCAAATGGCAGCGGTTTCATAACGATGAAACGGAAGAAGGTCATGCTTGCGGCGTATGACCCGGCAGCGCGTGTCCAGGTGCGGCAGCCGGCTCGGCAAAGCCATAGCGGGACGGCTGACCGGGCTTTTTGGGTAATATCTGCGCCTGTTGCACAGGCCCGCGCGCATCGTTTGCGGCGCGTCCAGCCTTGTGCCGCCAGGGCCGGCCGTGTCGCTGCCGCCTGGTCCGGCTCCGTTTTCGGTTCGCGCAGCGCCGCCCGCAAGGGCGCCACAGAATGACTCTGCATGCGTGAACCTGTTTTGAGACAGACTCCATGACTGCCAATACCCCCCCCTCATTCCTGAGCCGCATCGCCATCGCGATCGGCAGTTTTTTTGCCATTCTCGGTAACGGTCGCCTGGCCGCCGACGTGAGTCGTGTGCGCGCCGGTGAGGCTTTTGCCGCCGACGTCGCCCCCAGGGAGGTACGCGTGGAAGTGCCGGTCGAGAAGATCGTCGAGGTTCGCGTCGAAGTGCCGGTCGAAAAAATCGTGGAAAAGACCGTCGAGAAGCGCGTCGAGGTTCCGGTCGAGAAGCTGATCGAAAAAACCGTCGAAGTGGAAAAGCTCGTCGCCACCGACAGCGCCGCCCTGCAACTGCTGGGCCTGATGCAGCGCGAGGCCCGTTTTGTGGACTTCATCCAGGAAGACGTCGCCCCCTATACCGATGCCGAGATCGGCGCGGCCGCGCGCGTGGTGCATGAAGGCTGCCGCAAGGTGCTGCGCGAGCATTTCACGCTCTCCCCCGTTTGCAGCGAAGCCGAAGGCTCGCGCATCACTTTGCAGGCCGGTTTTGACGCTGCTGCCGTGCGACTGACGGGCAATGTGGTCGGCCAGCCGCCGTTTACCGGCACGCTGTCCCATCGCGGCTGGCTGGTGACTCAGGTCAAGCTGCCCCAGCTCACCGACATTCAGGCCGCCAAGGTCATCGCCCAAGCCGAAGTGGAGCTGTGATCCATGAATATGTTTGCCTCCATCGCCGCATCGGGTGCGGCCAGTCAAGCTGCGAGCACTCCTGATTCCGTGGCTGCCGCCGCTCAGCCACAAGGCCCTGCAGGCCAGGCCGACGCCCCGTCTGCCGGCGCTAGCTACAGCATCGGCATCGATCTGGGCACCACCCACTGCGCGCTGTCCTATGTGAACAAGAACGCCAGCGATGGCGAGAAGGTGGTGCAGGGCGTGCTGGACATTCCCCAGCTCACGGCTCCCGGCAGTGTCGAGGCCAGGCCGCTGCTGCCGTCCTTTCTCTATCTGCCGCACGAAAGCGAGCTGACCGAAGCCGAGCGCAGCTTGCCCGGTGCACCCGGCGACTTCATCACCGGAGAATTCGCCCGCAGCCGCGGCGCAGCCACGCCCATCCGTCTGGTCAGCAGCGCCAAGAGCTGGCTCTGCCACCCCGGCGTCGATCGCCGCGCAGGCATTCTCCCCGCCGATGCACCCGAGGAAGTCAGCCGCATTTCGCCGCTGACCGCTTCAACCCGCTATCTCGAGCATCTGCGCCGCGCCTGGGAGCAGGCCCATCCCGAGGCCCCGTTTGCCCAGCAGGACATCACCGTCACCATCCCCGCATCGTTCGACCCCGCCGCGCGCGAGTTGACGGCCGAGGCCTGCAGGGCTGCGGGCTTTGCCAGGCTGACACTGCTCGAAGAACCTCAGGCCGCGCTTTACAGCTGGATCCAGGCCAGTGGCGGCCAGTGGCGCAAGCAGGTCAAGCATGGCGACATCATCCTCGTCGTGGACGTGGGCGGCGGCACCACCGACCTCTCGCTGATCGCCGTGCTGGAGCGCGATGGCAATCTGGAGCTGCAGCGCATTGCCGTGGGCGAACACATTCTGCTGGGCGGCGACAACATGGATCTGGCCCTGGCCTACGGCGTTGCACGCAAGCTGGCGGCCGAAGGCAAGCAGCTCGATGCCTGGCAAACCCGGGCGCTGGCCCATGGCTGCCGCGCAGCCAAGGAGCAATTGCTGGCCGACGCCAATTTGCAGGCCGTGCCCGTGGTTGTGCCCAGCCGGGGCAGCAAGCTCATCGGCGGCAGCATCCGTACCGAAGTCACGCGTGATGAAGTGCTGGCCATGCTGGTCGAGGGCTTTTTCCCCAAGGTGGCCGTCAGCGACAAGCCCAAGACCCGTGCGCGCGGCGCGCTCACGCAGCTGGGCCTGCCCTATGCGCAGGACGCCGCCGTCACGCGCCACCTGGCGGCCTTTCTGAGCCGCCAGGTTCATGCGCTGGCCGAGATCGAGGGCCTGAGGGGCGATCAGATCGACGGCTCCACCTTTTTGCATCCCACGGCCATCCTGTTCAACGGCGGCGTGCTCAAGGCGCCCCAGATCGAGCAGCGCATCCTGGAGGTCATCAACGGCTGGCTGGACGACGAGGCCTGCGAGCCTGCGCGTCTGCTGGACGGCGCCAACCTCGATCTGGCCGTGGCCCGCGGTGCGGCCTATTACGGCCATATCGCCACCAGCGGCCGCGGCGTGCGCATTCGCGGCGGAACGGCTCAGTCCTATTACGTGGGTGTGGAGAGCAATATGCCCGCCATCCCCGGCATGGAGCCGCCCCTGTCCGCCCTGTGCCTGGCACCGTTCGGCATGGAGGAGGGCACGGAAGTCGCTCTGCCTGACGAGGAGTTCGGCCTGGTCGTGGGCGAGCCCGTGCGTCTGCGCTTCTTTGGCTCGTCCGTGCGCCGCACCGATCAGGTCGGCACCATGCTGGACTTCTGGTCGCCCGAAGAGCTGGTGGAGCTGCAGGAGATCGAGCTGAATCTGCCCGCCGCCGGCCGCGCTGCCGGCGAGGTGGTGCCCGTGACCCTGGCGGCGCGCGTGACCGATATCGGCACGCTGGAACTCAATGCCGTGCCCGTGGGTGGAAGCGAGCGCTGGAAGGTGGAGTTCGATGTGCGCGCGGAAACCTCTGCGGAGGCCGCCGAATAAGGCCGCTGAGTTGCTTGACTGCGAAAGCCCGTTGGCCGATTGGTTGGCGGGCTTTTTTGTTCTCTCTTTTGTTCTCTTGTTTGCGGCTGCACTTCCAGCCGAGACCCGCCCTCTGTCCGTGACAAAGGCATGTCACAAAAAGGCTCAGGCCCAATCACGCCAGGCGCAAGATCATGAAGCTCTTCTTTTGAGAAGCAGGGCGCGCACCATGCCCACCAGCAACATGGCACGCGCCCCACTCAAGCAGAGGTCTAGAACGCGTGGCGCAGACCCACGCTCAGGCTGCTGGCATCCTGCCCATAGCCCACGCCACCCTTGAAGTTGTAGCCATAGGCCACGCCGGATCCGTTGTCGATGCGTGTGTAGGCAGCGTAGAGCTTGGTGCGTTTGCTCAGGTGGTGGTTGTAGCCAAGAATCCACTGGCGCGCGCTGCTGCCGGGCACATGGCTCCATCGGCTCGCCCAGCCGTAGCCCAGGGCAAGCTCCGAAGCGCCAACCCGGTAGGCCGCAGTCACGCGCGCAGCGTCACGCGTGCCGCAGCCGGCACCGCCATTGCTGCACAGCGAGCCCGAGCCGTTGTCCGAGCGCTGGTAGTAGGCACCGATCTGCAGCGCATTCCAGATGTAGTGGCCGCGCAGGGCAAACTGCCTGTCGTCGCCCAGCTGGGTAAAGCCCGCGCCCAGGGCCAAGGGGCCGCGTTCCCAGTTGGCATAGAGGTCGTAGCCGTTCTTCTGCACGGCACCTGTCGTCTTTTCGTGTAGCGATGCCTGAGCCTCCAATGTCAGCCCGGCCATCACAGGGCTGCGATAGGCGATCTTGTTGGTGTTGCGCATCACGTAGTCGTAGAGCGCATCGGCGATGGAGCCGGTATCGTGGTTGGGCTCATCCAGTGCACCATAGTCGGCAATGCCGAAATAGGTGGCAGCACCAAAACGGCCCAGACGCAGCTTGCCCAGACTGCCCGAGAGGTTGACTTCGCTCTGGCGCTGAAAGGCCAGGGCGCCGGTGCTGCCGGTACCGGCGCCGGTATCGGATTCGAAGCCGGATTCGAGCTGGAAGCCGGCCTTGAGGCCGCCGCCCAGGTCTTCGCTACCTACAAAGCCGAAGCGCGAGTTGTTGTTGAAGAGCCCGGTCAGGCTGCTGCCTCCGACCTTCTGATGCTCGACCGAGGTATTGAGGCGGCCATAGATCTGCACGCTGCTTTGTGCGAGCGCGACGGAAGCTCCGGCGGTGGCCAGAGCGGCGAGGAGGACACGAGACACAGTTGTTGTTTTGACTGGCATGTAGCGACTAGCCTTCGATCTTTGCTATGAAACTTGCGCGAATCTGCGCGCTTGTTACAAGGCAAATCCCGTGCCAGCCACCGTGCACTGCTTTGGACAGTTGTCGTCGCAGCAGCCGCTCATCCCGGCAGGCGGTTCGGGCATCCGGCTCTTGTTACGATCGGCGACAGAGTTTTACGTGTTTCCGCCTCAGCCCATGCATTCATCTCGCCCCACCTACGCCGTCGGCATCGACCTGGGCACCAGTCACACGGTCGTGGCAAGCGTTGCGCTGGACGCTGCGACAAGCGATATCGCGCTGCTCGATATTGCCCAGCGCAGCACGGCAGGCGAGGTCGTGGCCCAGCCGCTGCTGCCTTCGGTGCGTTACCAGGCCGCCCAGGGCGAGCTGGGCGAGGCCTGGCGCCAGCCCTGGCCGCCGCAGGGCGCGGATGAAGCGGTGCCTGCCGTCATCGGCCGCTGGGCGCGAGATCTGGGCGCTGCCGTGCCGGGGCGGCTGGTGGCCAGTGCCAAAAGCTGGCTCTCGCATACCGGCGTGGATCGCACAGCCGCCATCCTGCCATGGGGGGCTGGCGAGGACGTGGCCAAGGTATCGCCGCTGGCGGCCTCAAGCTCCTATCTGGCCCATGTGAAAGCGGCATGGGACCAGGCCCGTCCCGAAGCGCCACTGCACCAGCAAAGCGTGGTGCTGACGGTACCAGCCTCGTTCGACGAAGGTGCACGTGCATTGACGCTGGAGGCTGCGCAGATGGCGGGTCTGCCGCGCGTGCAACTGCTGGAGGAGCCCAAGGCCGCGTTTCACGACTGGCTGGTGCTGCAGGGCGATGAGCTGGCTGCGCAACTGGCGGACAGCCGACTGGTGCTGGTGGTGGATGTGGGCGGAGGGACTACCGATCTGACGCTGATTCGCGTGGATGCATCGGCCGATGGCAGCCTGCCCACGCTGACGCGCACGGCCGTCGGCGAGCACCTGATGCTGGGCGGCGACAACATAGACCTGGCGCTGGCCCATCAGCTTGAGCCGGCTTTTGCGCACAAGGCGCCAGACCAGGGGCAGAGGCTGTCTGCACAGCGCTTTGCCCAGCTGGTGCAGCGCTGCCGCATGGCCAAGGAGCAGTTGCTGGTGCAGAACGCGCCCGAGCAGATCGGCATCACCTTGCTCGGGGGCGGCAGCAAGCTGATGGCGGCGACTCAAAGCGTCACGCTGACTCGTGAGCAGGTGCTGCAGTCGGTGGTCGAGGGCTTTTTGCCGGTCGCGCAGATCAGCGATATGCCCGCCAGGCGGCAGGGCGCGCTGCGCGGCTTTGGCCTGCCCTATCCGGCCGATGCGGCCATCAGTCGTCATCTGGCGCATTTTCTCGCCCAGCATGCGAGTGGGGGCCTGCCCGATACCGTGCTGCTCAACGGCGGCGTGTTCCATGCCCATGCCATGGTTCAGCGTCTGACGCAATTGCTTGGCCGCTGGCGCGGCAGCCCGGTGCGTGTGTTGCACAACCCGCACCCGGACTGGGCCGTGGCGCGCGGTGCGGCAGCCTACGGGCTGGCACGCCATCAGGCCGAGCTGGCGGTGGCACAGATTGCTGCGCCCAACCCGCCCGAAGCACAGGCCGGGCAGGCGTCGGCAGCGATCAAGACCATGGTGCCGCGCATTGGTGGCGGTTCGGCACGCAGCTACTGGCTGCTGCTGCCGGGCAAGAAGGGCGAGGCGCCCCAAGGCCTGTGCCTGCTGCCGCGTGGCACGGAGGAGGGCGTGCGCATGGTGCTCTCTGGCCGGCGCTTTGCGCTCAAGCTGGGCCAGGCCGTGCGCTTCAATGTTTTGGCCAACAGCCTGAGCCATGTGCCAGCTCAGGCCGGCCAGATTGCACCTTTGATCGGCGAGGGCTGGGTGGAGCTGCCGCCCCTGGCCACGGTGCTGCCCGCGCCCGAAGGCCGGGCCGTAGCCCAGGTCGAGGTGCAGTTGCAAGCCTGCATGAGCGAGGTCGGCACGCTGGAAGTGCGCTGCGTGGCAGTGCAGGATGCGGGACAGTCCTGGCTGCTGCCCTTTGCTGTACGCGGTGCTTCGGCTTCGGAACCCATAGCTGACAGCGCCGGTGAACAAAGCGCTGAAGGCCCAAAACAGTCTAATTCTTTGGCAGCCAGGCTGCCCGAAGCCGTGGCCCTGGTGGAGCGCATCTTCGGCACGCAGGCGCAGGAGGTGACGGCCCGGGAAGTGCGCCAGCTGCGCCAGTCGCTCGAAAGAATCCTAGGCCCGCGCGAGGACTGGGAGCTGGGCCTGCTGCGAGCCCTGTTCGATGCGCTGCTGGCCCGCTCCAGGCGCCGCCGCCGCACGGCCGACCATGAGCGCGTTTGGCTCAATCTCGCAGGCTGGTGTCTGCGCCCCGGCGTAGGGGCGCAGCTCGATGGCTGGCGCATAGACCAGGTCTGGGCCTTGTATGGCCAGGGTCTGGGTCATGCCAAAGAGGCAGCCAACTGGACGGAGTGGTGGGTGTTCTGGCGTCGCGTGGCTGCGGGTCTGAACGAGGCCCGGCAGATGGAGCTGCTCGAAGACGTGGCCGGCCATATGCACAAGGCCGTGCAGCAGAACGCGCGCGGCAAATCCAGTCATGGCAGCTATGACGACATGCTGCGCCTGTTCGCGGCCATGGAGGCCGTGCCCTGGCAGTACCGCCAGGAAATGGGGCAGTGGATGCTGCAGCGCCTCAGGCGCGAGGATGAAACCGTGCAGACCTGGTGGGCCATAGGTCGCCTGGCGGCACGCCAATCGCTGGCCGCCAACGCCCATCTGGTGATGCCGCCCGACGCGGCGCTGGAGTTCCTGAACGCCACGTTGGCCCAGGACTGGCGCAAGAACGAAACCGCGATGTTTGCCGCCGTGCAGATGGCCCGCATGACGGGCGACCGCGCGCGCGATCTGCCCGATGCCGTCAGGGCGCAGGTGCTGGAGAAGATGCGCAGCAGCGGTGCGCCTGAGCGCTGGATGGCCATGGTCGAGCAGGTGGTGCAGATGGAGGCAGAGGATCACAGGCGCAGTTTGGGCGACAGTCTGCCGCCGGGGCTGGTGCTGCTGTGAAGAGGCTGTGCGGCTGCGGCCAGGCTTTTGGTCACGGCATTTGCAGGAGGCAGCCCCTGCCAAAGACGATGGCCGAACAGTGAGTGTTGTTCAGGCCGCTCTGCGAGCGATGCAAGAATGACCTGTTGCATGGTGCGACAGACCGGCATGGAGGGCTGGCAGCATCCATGTTCACCACCACAGGAAGTTATTGCCATGAAGTTTGAAGAAGCTGCGCGCACCGAGATGGCGCGAAACGCTGTTTTTATCTCTGCAAACCAACGCCGCTCGCTGCTGTTGGCAGCGGTGGCTGCCGTGGTGATGGCGGCTCCTCTGACGCAAGCATTGGCGCAGGGCGGCAACTGGCCTGCCAAGCCGATTACCTTTGTCGTGCCCCAGGCACCGGGCGGTGCCAACGATGTGATTGCGCGTGCCGTGGCCCAGGGGCTGGAGAATTCGCTGGGACAGCCCGTCATCGTGGAAAACCGCGCCGGCGCCAACGGCAATCTGGGCACGGGCCAGGTGGCGCGCAGCGCGGCCGACGGCTACACCTTTCTCGTGACGGCGCAAAGCGCCTACACCATCAATCCGGCGCTCTATTCCAGGGTGCCGTTCGATCCCATCAAGGACTTCACTCCCGTGATACAGCTGGCCGTCGCGCCTTATCTGCTGGTGGTGAATCCGAACTTCCCCGCCAGGAATCTGGACGAACTGGTGGCCTATGCCAAGGCGCATCCGGGCAAGGTTGAATACGCTTCTGCCGGCAACGGCACGCTCAACCATCTGCTGGGCGAGATGCTGAAAAAGCAGAGGAACCTGAGCCTGCTGCATGTGCCTTACAAGGGGGCATCGGCCGCCGCCACCGATGTGGTGGCCGGCCAGCTACCGGTGACCTTTGGCAGCTTTCCCGGCGTGATGCCTTTTGTCAGCAGCGGCAAGCTGCGCGTGCTGGGTGTGGCCTCCGACAGGCCCACATCACTGGCGCCCGAGATCCCCGTGCTGGGCAAGGGCCTGGCCGTGACCAGCTGGTACGGCTTGTTTGCACCGGCCGGTACGCCGCAGCCGGTGGTGGACAAGCTTTATCAGGCCGTCAAGACCGTGCTGGCCAGGCCCGAGATGGCCGAACGCCTCAAGACTCTGGGCGCAGAGCGCGTGGAGTCCACGCCGCAAAGCTTCAAGGCCATGCTGCCGGCCGAGCTGGCGTACTGGAAGCAGGTGGTCAAGGACTCCGGCGCGCATATCGACTGAAGGGGACGACAGCTTGTTGATACATCCGGCCGCTGCCGGGCCCTTGCGTCGCTCACGGGCGGGCTTGACCCTGCTCATTGCGGCGGTCATTGCCATCGGGCTGGCCTCACGCCGGGGCTATGTGCCCTTTCCCGCCGTGCTGGGCAATTATCCGGGCGATGCGCTCTGGGCCTGGGTGGTGCTGTTGTGCGTGGCCTGGCTGCGGCCGGCCATCACGCGCGGCAAGCTCATGGCCTGTTCCCTGGTCATCGCCTTTGCCATCGAGTTCCTGCAGCTCTATCAGGCCCCCTGGATGCAGGCCCTGCGCGCCAACAAGCTGGCCTATCTGGTTCTGGGCAATGGCTTCGATCCCCTGGATTTGCTGGCCTACGTCGTGGGCATCGGTGTGGGCACCATGATGGACTGGCTCTGGCAGAGGCGGCAGCGTCGCCTTGCCTGAGATGGCATGAATCGTGCTCGTCGTTCATGGCATCAACATGACGACAAGCACTACCCCATGAAAACGCCTCTGCACTATCTGGTGGCTGCAAGGCAAAGCGAGATTGCCGAGCTGGAGCAGATCAGCCGCGCCAGCAGCCTGGTGGCGAGCGTGTCCGAGCTCGTCCATGCGCTGCAGAAAGAGCGCGGTCTCTCGAATATCTTTCTGGTCAGCGGCGGAGCACAGGCGCAGCACAGCCTGCTCGATCATGGCCGGCATGTGGACCGGGTCATGGAGCGAGTCTGCCTGGCGCTTGAAGAGCTGGGTGCGCGGGCGCCGGGTGCGCATGGCGCTCGCCTGTTCAACGCGATCGCCAATGCGCTGCAAGGCTTTGAAGCCCTGCCGCTGCTGCGCCGCCGGCGCGATGCGCTGCAGCTGAGTGCCGAGGATTGCACGCAGGCGCTGATCCGCATGATTGCGGCCTGCCTGACCGTGGTGTTCGAGGCGGCGGACAGCGCTTGCGATCCCGATATTGCGAAATTGCTGGTGGCGCTGTTTCATTTCATGCAGGGCAAGGAGCTGGCGGGCCAGGAGCGCGCCACGGGGGTTGCGGCGTTTACCGTAGGGGTCGGCAAGTCGGAGCGTCAGCGCCATTGGCTGCATCTGATCGAGTCTCAGGAGCGCTGCTTTCAGGTGTTTGCAGACTTCGCCAGTCCCTCGGGGATGGAGCGCTGGCAGCAGCAATGCGGGGCCTGCCCCGATATGACGGTGATCGAGAGGCTGCGTCGAATGGGCTGCACGGCGGGGGACGGCGTGCTGCTGGACCGTAGCCTGAGCTCACCGTGGTTCGAGGCCTGTTCCAGCCGGCTCGATGCCATGCACCAGATTGAGGCATTTCTGGTCCATGAGCTGCAGGAGCAATGCCTGTGCAAGCTTGAGCAGGCCCGTACAGCGCTCTGTCAGCAACTGGCGCTGCTGGAGATGCAGCCGCAGCCTGGGACTCGTGCCGAAGCGGCTGCGGCCTTTCTGGGGGCCACGCAGTCAGCCGCCTCCTTGCCTGCGGAGGGTGCGTACGGGTTGCAGCTCGAGAAAAGCATTGTCTTGCTGGTGCAGGAGCAGTCCATGCGCTTGCAGGACATGCAGACCGAGATCGACAAGGCGCGCGCCACGCTCAAGGAGCGCAAGACTATAGAGCGGGCCAAGGGCGTGCTCATGAACTACCGCCAGCTCAGTGAGGGCGATGCCTACAAGCTGATCCGCCAGACGGCCATGAACCAGAACCGGCGCATGCTGGATGTGGCCGAGGCCATTCTGGCCACGGTGGACTTGCTGCCGGGCAGCACCAATTCATAGCCTTGGCCGCGCGATGTTTGTTGCGCTGCACCAAATATGAGCCAAAACCGGAGGCGCAAAGCCTGCTCCGTCTCTGATCAAGGTCTGGCATGGTTTGTGCATGACTGTTGATGTCAAGCAGACCAAAGGCGGTCGCGCTTAAAGCGTTATTACGAGTGACCTGGGACAACGGCGTCCTTTTCTCCTCACACCCGAGGAGGGAAGGGCGCCTTTTTGTTTTCCGGATCGCCTTCACCACGATTCTTGATGGAGTTTTCTCATGAGCCAGTGCCTCCCTTCGTCTACTGCTCCCACGCCGGAGCCCGTATCTGCCGGTGGCCGGCGTGAGTTTCTGCGCGTGGCTGGCGCCGCCGCCCTCTATGGCTCGCTGGGTCACCATGGCGCCTGGGCCGCAGGCTCCGATGCGCCGGAGAAGAAAGAAGTCAAGATAGGCTTCATCCCGCTGACCGATTGCGCCAGCGTGGTCATGGCCTCGGTGCTGGGCTTCGATCAGAAATACGGCGTGAAGATCGTCCCCAGCAAGGAGGCGAGCTGGGCCGGCGTGCGCGACAAGCTGGTCAACGGCGAGCTGGACTTCGCCCATGTGCTCTACGGCCTGGTCTACGGCCTGCATCTGGGTGTGGGGGGGCCAAAGAAGGACATGGCCGTGCTCATGAGCCTGAACAACAACGGCCAGGCGATCACGCTGTCCAAGGCCCTTGCCGACAAGGGCGCGGTCGACAGAGCCAGTCTGGCCAAGGTCATGGCCAGGGAAAAGCGCGAATACACGTTTGCCGGTACCTTCCCCACCGGTACCCACGCCATGTGGATGCATTACTGGCTGGCGGCTGCGGGCATCAATCCGTTATCCGAGGCCAAGCTGATCACCGTGCCGCCGCCCCAGATGGTGGCCAATATGCGTGTGGGCAATATGGATGGCTTCTGCGTGGGCGAACCCTGGAACCATCGCGCCATCATGGACGGCATCGGTATCACGGCCAACACCACGCAGGACATCTGGAAGGATCACCCCGAGAAGGTGCTGGGCACCACGGGCGAGTTCGCGCAGAAGAATCCCAACACCTGCCGCGCCGTGATGATGGCGATTCTCGAGGCCGGCCGCTGGATTGACGCCAGCCTGCAGAACAAGACGAAGATGGCCGAGACCGTGGCCCAGAAGTCGTACATCAACACCAGTGTGGACGCCATCAACCAGCGCATTCTGGGCCGCTACCAGAACGGCCTGGGCAAGACCTGGGACGACCCCAACCACATGAAGTTCTTCAACGACGGGGCCGTGAACTTCCCCTATCTGTCGGACGGCATGTGGTTTCTCACCCAGCACAAGCGCTGGGGGCTGCTCAAGGCCCATCCCGACTATCTGGCCGTGGCCAGGCAGATCAACCGCATCGACCTCTACCAGCAGGCGGCAAGCCAGCTCAAGGTCAGCGTGCCCAAGGATGTGCTGCGCACCAGCAAGCTGATCGACGGCGTGGTCTGGGACGGCAAGAACCCTGCCCAGTACGCCGACAGCTTCAAGATCAAGGCCGCCTGAGGCCGCCACCTTAACGGAGAACCATCATGGTCAGTGCCGTACTTCACTCACCGCTCGAACTCGATCCCCCGCACGATCCGCAACTGGCAGCCCAGGCGGCCAATGATGCGCTGCTCGAAACCTCAAAAGAGATAGCGGCTGGCACAGAACTTGTAAAGGCTGAAGTGCAAAAAGATATCAAACCCAAAGCGATAGTCACGGCTCCGGTTGCGGTGGCACCCAGCCGCTTGCGCCAATGGGCTGAACAGCTATTTGCTCAGGTCCTGCCGCCGCTGCTGGGGCTGGCGCTGCTGGTCGGGCTGTGGTCGCTGGTATCGAGCAGCACAGGCAAGAGCATTCCGACCCCGGCCGAGACTTGGGAGCAGGCCCTGCAGGTGTTCAGCGATCCCTTCTACCGCAACGGGCCCAACGACCAGGGCGTGGGCTGGAATGTGCTGTCCTCGCTGCAGCGTGTGGCCCTGGGCTTCGGTCTGGCGGCACTGGTCGGCATCCCTTTGGGCTTTGTGATCGGGCGCTTCGGCTTTCTGTCGCGCATGTTCAATCCCTTGATCAGTCTGCTGCGCCCGGTCTCGCCGCTGGCCTGGCTGCCGATCGGCCTGCTGGTGTTCAAGGGAGCCAATCCGGCAGCCATCTGGACCATCTTCATCTGCTCGATCTGGCCCATGGTCATCAATACCGCCGTGGGCGTGCAGCGTGTGCCCCAGGACTATATGAATGTGGCGCGCGTGCTCAATCTGTCGGAGTGGAAGATCGCCACCACCATTCTGTTTCCAGCCGTGCTGCCCTATATGTTGACGGGCGTGCGCCTGGCCGTGGGCACGGCCTGGCTGGTGATCGTGGCCGCCGAGATGCTGACGGGCGGAGTAGGCATAGGTTTCTGGGTCTGGGACGAGTGGAACAACCTCAACGTAAAGAACATCATCATCGCCATCTTCGTGATCGGCATCGTGGGCCTGGTGCTGGAGTGGGCCCTGGTCAAGCTGGCTTCGGCCTTTACGTTTGAAGAGGTCAAGACTTAACCCACCCCTGAGCCGCGCCTTCGGGCGCGTCACCCCCTCAAGGGGGGCACCACCGGTGGCCCGGCAAAGCCGGCGCCACGGTGGCCTCGGAAAAAAGCAAGGAGTACCTCATGCATACATCTCTCAGCACCAAGTACATCGAGATCCACGGGGTGGAGCAGACCTTCAAGACCGCCAAGGGCCTGTTTCCCGCGCTGCGTGACATCAATCTGAACATTGCCAAGGGCGAGTTCGTCAGTCTCATCGGGCATTCGGGCTGCGGCAAGTCGACGCTGCTCAATCTGATTGCCGGTCTGACCATTCCCACGGGCGGTGCACTCCTGTGCGCCAACAAGGAAATCAAGGGCCCAGGCCCCGAGCGTGCGGTGGTCTTTCAGAACCATTCGCTGCTGCCCTGGCTGAGCTGCTGGGGCAATGTGCACCTGGCCGTGGAGCGTGTCTTCGGCAAGTGCGAAAGCAAGGCACAGCTGGCGCAGCGCACCGATGCGGCGCTGGCCATGGTGGGCCTCAGCCATGCGGCGCAAAAGCGCCCCGGCGAAATCTCGGGCGGCATGAAGCAGCGCGTGGGCATTGCGCGTGCCCTGTCCATGGAGCCCCAGGTGCTGCTCATGGACGAGCCCTTCGGTGCCCTCGATGCCCTGACGCGTGCCAAGCTGCAGGACGAGTTGCTGGAGATCGTGGCTCGGACCCAGAGCACGGTGGTGATGGTCACGCACGATGTGGATGAGGCCGTACTGCTGTCCGACAAGATCGTGATGATGACCAACGGTCCCGCTGCCACGATTGGCGAGGTGCTGCATGTGGCACTGCCACGCCCGCGCAGCCGGGTGGAGCTGGCCGAGGATGCCCGGTATCAAAGCTACCGCAAGGCGGTGATCGACTTCCTCTACACGCGCCAGGGCCACGTGGAGAAGGCGGCCTGAGTCCTGGCCTCGATGTCTGCTGCATGGCGCCTTGGGGCGCCATGTTTGTTTGGTGCACAGCAAAGCGGCAAACAGGCACAAAGATGGTGCATCTCTTTCTTGCCTGCCGCATTCCGCGAGATGGCAGAGCTGGCACGGCAATTGCATGTTCTCAATCGTGGCCAAGGTCGGCCACAGGGTGATGGTGCAAGGCTGGACCACAACCCAAAAGACAAAGACGTCTACATGCTCATGCAAGTCATGAAGCATGCAGACGTCTTTTTTGTTGCCGGGCCGTTTCAGGACACAAGCGCCTTTTTGGAGGTGCTGCTGCCAAATGCAGCGGTTCTGCGCGGAAGGCCTTTTTCGCAAGCCCACGGGGACTCAGATGAAAAAATCCAAACTGGTCATGATTGGTAACGGAATGGCGGGCGTGCGCGCGCTGGAAGAGCTGCTGGCCATTGCCCCCGATCTGTACGACATCACGGTCTTCGGCGCCGAGCCGCATCCCAACTACAACCGCATTCTGCTGTCGCCCGTGCTCGCCGGCGAGCAGACGCTCGGCGATATCGTGCTCAACGACTGGTCCTGGTACCAGGACCACCATATCCTGCTGCACGCCGGCTATACCGTGACGGCGGTGGACCGAGCCCGGCGCATGGTACATGCGGTCAATGCCCTGGGTGAGACCGCCAGCGCCGAGTACGACCGCCTGATCATGGCGACAGGCTCCAAGCCCTTCATCCTGCCCATTCCCGGCAAGGACCTGGAGGGCGTGCTGGCCTACCGCGACATCGCCGATACCGAGGCCATGATCGAGGCGGCCAAGACGCTCAAGCATGCGGTGGTGATCGGCGGTGGCCTGCTAGGACTGGAAGCGGCCAACGGCCTCATGAAGCGCGGCATGCAGGTCACCGTGGTGCATGTCGGCGACTGGCTGATGGAGCGCCAGCTCGACGATCAGGCGGGCCGCATGCTGCAGAAATCGCTGGCCGAGCGCGGCATGCAGTTCTGCATGCAGGCGCAGACCCAGGAGCTGCTGGGTGATGCAGACGGCCGCGTGCGTGCCGTGCGTTTCAAGGACGGCAGCGAGATCCCGGCCGAACTGGTGGTGATGGCCGTGGGCATTCGCCCCAGCACCGAACTGGCCGAGTCCATGCATCTGCATGTGAACCGCGGCATCGTGGTCAGCGATACGCTGCAGACCGTGACCGATCCTCGCATCTATGCCGTGGGCGAATGCGCGGCACATCGAGGCATTGCCTACGGGCTGGTGGCGCCCTTGTTCGAGCAGGGCAAGGTGCTGGCCAACCATCTGGCGGAGTTCGGCATCGGCCGCTACCTGGGTTCGCTGACCTCGACCAAGCTCAAGGTCACGGGCATCGATCTGTTCTCTGCAGGCGACTTCCAGGGCGGCGGCGATACCGAGGAAATTCTCATGAGCGACCCCTATGCGGGGGTCTACAAAAAGCTGGTCATCAAGGACGACAAGCTGGTCGGTGCCTGCCTGTACGGCGACACGGTGGACGGCAGCTGGTACTTCAAGCTGCTGCGCGAGGGCCGCAGCGTGGCCGATATCCGCGACAAGCTGATGTTTGGCGAATCCAATCTCGGCGACACCGGCCACCAGGGGCAGAGCAAAGCTGCGGCCATGGCCGACGGCGACGAGGTCTGCGGCTGCAACGGCGTGACCAAGGGCGCGATCTGCAAGGCCATCAAGGACAAGGGCCTGTTCAGGCTCGATGATGTGCGCAAGCACACCAAGGCCAGTGCCAGTTGCGGCTCCTGCACGGGACTGGTGGAGCAAATCATCATGTTCACGGCCGGCGGCGACTACTCGGCGGCCCCCAAGACCAAGGCCATGTGCGGCTGCACCGACCACGGGCACCAGGCCGTGCGCGACGCGATCGCTGAGCACAAGCTGCTGAGCACCGATGCGGTGTTCCGCTTCATGGAGTGGCGCACGCCCAATGGCTGTGCCTCCTGCCGCCCGGCCGTCAACTACTATCTTGTAAGCACCTGGCCCAAGGAAGCCAGGGACGACCCACAAAGCCGCTTCATCAACGAACGCAGCCACGCCAACATCCAGAAAGATGGAACCTACAGCGTGATTCCGCGCATGTGGGGCGGCGAGACCACGGCCTCCGAGCTGCGCCGCATTGCCGATGTGGTGGACAAATACCAGATCCCTACCGTGAAGGTCACGGGCGGTCAGCGCATCGATCTGCTGGGCGTGAAGAAGGAGGACCTGCAGGCCGTCTGGAACGATATAGGCATGCCCTGCGGCCATGCCTATGCCAAGGCGCTGCGCACGGTCAAGACCTGCGTGGGCAGCGAATGGTGCCGCATGGGCACGCAGGACAGCACCCAGATGGGTAAGGACCTGGAGCGCGCCATGTGGCGCATGTACGCCCCGCACAAGGTGAAGTTCGCCGTCAGCGGCTGCCCGCGCAACTGCGCGGAGTCCGGCATCAAGGATGTGGGAATCATCGGTGTGGACTCGGGCTGGGAGATGTATGTGGGCGGCAACGGCGGCATCAAGACCGAGGTGGCGCATTTCTTCACCAAGCTCAAGACCGCCGAAGAGGTGATGGAGTACACGGGCGCCTTCATGCAGCTGTACCGGCTGGAAGGCTGGTATCTGGAGCGCACGGTGCACTACATCAATCGCGTGGGTCTGGACTATGTCAAGCGCCGCATCCTTGACGATGCCGAGGGCCGCAGGGCGCTGTGGGAGCAGCTGCAGTTTGCACTGGACGGCGAGCCCGATCCCTGGTTCGAAACCGACAAGGCGTCCGTGGATACGCGCCAGTTCCAGCCATTGATGGCTGCGCAAACCGAAAGCGCTAGCGTCTGATCACAAGCACCGAGGAGCCAGAAATGAGCGAATGGATTTCTATCTGCACGATGGACGACATCCCCGTGCAGGGGGCCCGCCGCGTGGCGCGGGCCAAAGGTCTGGATGTGGCCGTGTTCCGCAATGCCGACGACGAGGTGTTCGCGCTGCTGGACCGCTGCCCGCACAAGGGCGGACCGCTGTCGCAAGGCATTGTGTTCGGGCGCAGCGTGGCCTGCCCGCTGCACAACTGGACGATTGCGCTCAGCACCGGCGAGGCGGCGGCGCCCGATGAGGGCTGCACGCCTTATTTCAGCGTGCGTGTGCAGGACGGCGAGGTGCAGCTGCGCGCCGACGAACTGGCCAGCCGTGCCCTGGAGCAGACCCGCCCGCATGCCGGTCCTGCGCATTGCGCAGCCAGGTCCGGCTGTGCTGCGGCCTAGCGTCTGATAGTTATGAATCGAGTAGCAGCATGCGCTTGATAGCCGGGCGCTGCGGCGCAATTTCACTGAAAGTCTGCCATGCGTGAGACCCGATCCACCTGTCCCTATTGCGGACTCGCCTTCGGCGGTCCGCGTTGCGGCGGCCCGCGTAGGAGTGAATCTGAACGCCGCGGCCTCTCTCTGGTGACGCCATGAAAGAAACCAAGTCCACATGTCCCTATTGCGGTGTCGGCTGCGGCGTGGTCATCGAGTCCGATGGCCTGCAGATTACCGGCGTGCGCGGCGACCCCGAGCATCCTGCCAACTTGGGCCGTCTGTGCACCAAGGGCAGCACCCTGCATCTGACGGCCGCGCCCGCCTATGCCCAGCAGGCCCGTCTGCTGCAGCCCATGCGCAGGCTGCAGCGGACATCCGCGCCGCAGGTCGCGAGCTGGCATCAGGCCCTGGACGAGCTGGCGGCGCGCATTGCCGGCATTCGCGCCGCCCATGGGCCCGATGCACTGGGCTTCTATCTCAGTGGCCAGTTGCTGACCGAGGACTACTACGTCTTCAACAAGCTGGTCAAAGGCTTGTTGGGCACCAACAATCTCGACACCAATTCGCGCCTGTGCATGAGCAGCGCCGTGGCTGGCTACAAGGCCACGCTGGGCTCCGATGCACCACCGGCCTGCTATGAGGACATAGATCTGGCCGGCTGCCTGTTCATCACGGGCAGCAATATGGCCTGGGCGCATCCCATCCTGTTCCGGCGTGTGGAGGAGGCCAGGGCCCGCAATCCGCAGCTCAGGATCATCGTGGCCGATCCGCGCCGCACCGAGACCGCAGAGCTGGCCGATCTTTATCTGCCGCTGCAGCCGGGCAGCGATGTGATGCTGTTTCATGGCCTGCTGCACATCATGCTGTGGGAGGGCTGGACGGACAGCGCCTTCATCGCGCAGCACACCAGCGGCTTTGCACAGCTCAAGGAGCTGGTGCGCGAAGCCACGCCAGAGAAGGTCGCCGCCGTCTGCGGCCTGCCCGTGGCGGACCTGTACCGGGCGGCGAGCTGGATGGCACTGGGTGGTGCCGAGGAGCCGACGGACGCGCGTCGTCCATCGCTCAGCCTGTACTGCCAGGGCCTGAACCAGAGCCGCAGCGGCACGGCCAATAATGCTGCGCTGATCAATCTGCATCTGGCGACAGGCCAGATCGGCAGGCCTGGCGCGGGGCCTCTGTCGTTGACGGGCCAGCCCAATGCCATGGGCGGGCGCGAGGTGGGCGGACTGTCCAATCTGCTGAGCGCGCATCGCGATCTTTCCAACGCAGGGCACAGGGCCGAAGTGGCGCAGCTATGGGGTGTGGAGTCGATTCCCGCGCAGCCCGGCAAGTCCGCGCTGGAGATGTTCGAGGCTGCCGCCGACGGGCAGATCAAGGCCTTGTGGATTGCCTGCACCAATCCCGCGCAGAGCATGCCCGAACAGGCCATGGTGCGCAGGGCGCTGGAGCGCGCCGAGCTGGTGGTGGTGCAGGAGGCTTTTGCAGCGACCGAGACCACGGCCTATGCCGACTGGCTGCTGCCTGCCTCCACCTGGGGCGAGAAGCTGGGCACGGTCACGAACAGCGAGCGGCGCATCTCGCGGGTGCGCGCTGCAGTGGTCGCGCCGGGGGCGGCACGCCATGACTGGCAGATAGGCGTGCAGCTGGCGCGGCGCCTGGAGCAGCATCTGCGGCCCTCGCTGCCAACCCTGTTTCCCTATGACACTGCGAATGCCGACGCGGGTGCCGAAGCCATCTGGAACGAGCATCGCGAGTCCACACGCGGGCGCGATCTGGATATCACGGGTCTGAGCTGGCCGTTGCTGGAGGTCAAGGGACCCCAGCAATGGCCCATGCCCCAAGGCGCCAGCCAGGGCCGTCAGCGTCTGTATGGCGACGCAGTCTTTGCAACCGATGACGGGCGCGCACGTTTTGATGCCCAGCCCTGGCAGGCGCCGGCCGTGCCGCGCGATGCGCGACATCCGTTCAGCCTCAACACCGGCCGCCTGCGCGATCAATGGCATGGCATGACGCGCACCGGCCAGCTGGGGCGCCTGTTTGCCCATGTCAGCGAACCGCAGTTGCAGGTCGGCCCTCAGGACATGCAGCGGCTGCAACTGAAGGACGGCGACCTGGTCCACCTGTCCAACCGCTATGGCGCCATCGTGTTGCCCGTGCAGGCGGACCCGGGCTTGCAGCCCGCACAGCTCTATCTGCCCATGCACTGGGGCAGCATGTATCTGAGCGGTCTGGGCTCCAAGGGGCAGCGGCTTGCGGGCGTCAACGCCCTGACCACGCCCGAGCGCTGCCCGCGCTCCAAGCAGCCCGAGCTCAAGCATGTGGCCGTCAAGCTGCTCAAGGCCGAGCTGCCCTGGACTTGTCTGGGCATGGCATGGCTGGATGAACAGCAGGTGCAGTCGGTTCGCCAGGCTTTGACCGAATTGATGGCCGAGTTCGACTTCGCCAGCTGCGTGCTGTTCGGGCGCGCCGTGCCGCTGGAGCAAGCGGATCAGGGCCGCACCGGCGTGCAGTTCCGCGCGGCGGCCTATGCGCAGCCCAGCGCCGAGGTGCTGGCGCGGCTGCATGGTCTGCTGCAGCTCGATGGCCCGCAGGCCATGCGCTATGCCGACGCGCGTCGCCAATGCAGCCGGGCCATGGCGATAGGCCGGCAGACCGAGGAGCCCAGGCTCGATGCCTTTTTGCTCTGTGGTGATGCCAGCGCCGGCCGCTGGCTGGGGCCGGTACTGCGCGACGAACAATCGGTGCAAAGCTATGGGCGCCTGCTGCTGTCCTCGGGTGCCAGGCCACCAGCCGCCATGCCGGCCCGGTCGCCGCAGATCTGTGCCTGCATGAATGTGGATGAGGCCAGCATCAGCTCGGCGCTGGCCATCTGCGAGGGCTCCGCCGACGATCGGCTCGCGCAGCTCAAGTCTTCTCTGGGTTGCGGCACGCGCTGCGGCTCCTGTATTCCCAAAATCAAACAACTGGTACATGCGACGTCTGCACCGCAGTCGGCAGCCCTGCCGGTTGCCTCCTAGATTTTGATGTCCGGCAATGCATATGAAAGGCCAGCCATGACAAACAGCCATGCCACTTCCCTGCCGCCCGTGGGCCGCTGCTATCTGGTCGGTGCCGGCCCCGGTGATCCGGAGCTGCTCACGCTCAAGGCGCTGAGACTGATTCAGTCCGCCACGCTGCTGCTGGCGGACGACCTGGTGTCTGCCGATATCGTGAAGCTTGCCAGCGCTAGCGCCCGCGTCGTCCATGTGGGCAAGCGCGGCGGGCGCGAGAGCACCTCGCAGGAGTTCATCGAAAAGCTCATGATCATGGCGGCCCGCCAGGGCGAGCTGGTGGTGCGCCTCAAGGGCGGCGATCCCTTCATCTTTGGCCGCGGCGGTGAGGAGGTCGAGCATCTGCGCCGGGCCGGAATCGCCGTGGAAGTGGTCAACGGGATCACCGCAGGGCTGGCCGCTGCCACCAGCCTGGGCGTTGCGCTGACCCATCGTGACCATGCCCATGGCGTGGTGTTCATCACCGGTCACGCCAAGCCAGGCAGTGCCGGCCATGACTGGCAGTTGCTGGCCGGCACGGCACGGATGCTGGGGCTGACGCTGGTGATCTACATGGGCGTTGCCACTGCCGCCCTCATCCAGCAGCAGCTGCTGGCCGGCGGACTGCCAGCTTCTACGCCAGTGGCCCTGGTCCAGAACGCCAGCCTGCCCGCACAGCAACAGATACTGACCGATCTGGGGCAGATGACGCAGGCGCTGGCTGCCAGCGGACTGGGCAGCCCCTGCGTGTTCGTGGTGGGCGAGGTGGTCAGGCTGGCCGCGTCGTCCGCCGAGGGCCTGGGCGGGCTGCTGGAGCAGGCGCAGCTGCGCCGCGCCGTGGGCGCATGAGGCCGATTGCTGACAGCTGTCTCCCTTTTGTCTGAGTGCCGAGCCTGCATGACTAGAATTTGTCCGGTAACCCCTGAACATTTGTCACACCCGGCCTCGTCAGTCTGCAGGGGGATAGTGGCGGCCGACACCTATGAGTCATGCGATGAGCACTGCATATCCCGATACCCAGCTTTTGATCGACGGACAGTGGCAGGACGCTGCCAGCGGCAAGAAAATTGATGTGCGCAACCCTGCAAGCGGCGAGGTGATTGGCCGTGTGGCCCATGCGGATATTGCCGACCTGGACCGCGCCCTGGCGGCGGCAGACAAGGGCTTTCAGGTCTGGCGCAAGGTATCTGCCCATGAGCGCGGCGCCATCATGCGCCGTGCCGCAGCTCTGCTCAAGGAGCGTGCCGACGAGATCGCCGCGCTGCTGACGCAGGAGCAGGGCAAGCCGCTGGCCGAGGCCAAGGTGGAAATCATTGCCGGCGCCGGCATCATCGAATGGTTTGCCGACGAGGCCCTGCGTGTCTATGGCCGCATCGTGCCTTCGCGTCGCCCCGAGCAGCAGCAGCTGGTGATCAAGGAGCCCGTGGGGCCCGTGGCTGCCTTCACGCCCTGGAACTTCCCCGTCAACCAGATCGTGCGCAAGATCGGCGCGGCCCTGGCTTCGGGCTGCTCCTTCCTGGTCAAGGCGCCCGAGGAAACCCCGGCCTCGCCCGCAGCCCTGCTCAAGTGCTTTGTCGATGCCGGCATTCCTGTCGGTGTCGTGGGCCTGGTCTATGGCAACCCCGCACAGATTTCTGAATATCTGATTGCCCACCCCGTGATCCGCAAGGTGACCTTCACGGGCTCCACGGCCGTGGGCAAGCAGCTGGCGGCGCTGGCCGGCCAGCACATGAAGCGCTCCACCATGGAGCTCGGCGGCCATGCCCCCGTGATCGTGGCCGAGGATGCCGATGTGCAACTGGCCGTCAAGGCCGCGGGTGCGGCCAAGTTCCGCAACGCTGGCCAGGTCTGCATCTCGCCCACGCGCTTTCTGGTGCACAACAGCGTGCGCGAGGAGTTCACGCGTGCCATGGTGGCCCATGCCGAGGCATTGAAGGTCGGCAACGGCCTGGAGCAGGGCGTGCAGATGGGCCCGCTGGCCAATCCGCGCCGCGTGACGGCGCTGACCCAGCTGATCCAGAACGCCGAGCAAAGCGGTGCCAAGCTGATGACGGGCGGCGCATCCTTTGGCTCTGCCGGCAACTTCTTTGCGCCCACGGTGCTGGCCGACGTGCCTTTGACGGCCGATATCTTCAACCAGGAGCCCTTCGGCCCCGTGGCGGCGATTCGCGGCTTCGACAGGATCGAAGACGCCATTCAAGAGGCCAATCGCTTGTCCTATGGCCTGGCCGCCTATGCCTTCACGCGCTCGCTCAAGACGACGCACCAACTGTCGCAGGATGTGGAAGCCGGCATGCTGTGGATCAACCAGCCGGCACTGCCGTCTGCCGAGCTGCCCTTTGGCGGCATCAAGGATTCGGGCTATGGCTCCGAAGGCGGCCCGGAGGCGCTGGAGGCCTACCTGGTGGCCAAGGCCGTGGCGATCAGCTGCGTTTGAATCTGCAAGGCATCTGATGCAAGGCCACCCTCGGGTGGCCTTTTTTCATGGGAGGTGTATGCCGTGGGGCTTATGGAGACTGTTTGTTGATCGTTATTCCATAAATGAATAGCGGTGGCTAGAATCGACGGTTTTTTACATTCGACAACAAATTCCAGCCCGCGCCATGCCATTGCACTCCACGGTTTCCCAGATCCATCCTCCAAGTTTTGTTCTTCGCCGCAGCTGGTTGTGGGGCGCGCTGGCCATCGTGCCCATGGGCACGGCCTGGGCCCAGGTGGCAGCTGCGGGCGCAGCCGAAGCCGCCAGCCAGACTTTCACGCTGGGGACGGTGGAAGTCAGCGCGCGGCGCGAGGCCGAGGAGCTCGGGGCCGGCGATATGCAGCGCGTGGGCAGTGCCGAGATGGAGCGCAGCAACGCCAGCACCGTGGCCGATGCCGTGCGCAATCTCCCTGGCGTGAGCCTGTCGCGCAACAACCGCAACGAGGAAATGATCAGCCTGCGCGGCTTCGACTCGCGCCAGGTGCCCATCTTTGTGGATGGCGTGCCGCTGTACGTGCCCTATGACGGCTATGTGGATCTGGGCCGCTTCACCACCTTCGACCTGGCCGAGATCAATGTGGCCAAGGCCGGTGCCTCGCTGCTGTACGGTCCCAATACGCTGGGCGGTGCAGTGAATCTGGTCACGCGCAAACCGGTCAAGCCCTTCGAAGGCGATGTGCGCCTGGGTGTGGGCAGCGGCAGCGAGCGAAGGGCGAGCTTCAACCTGGGCGGTAATCAAGGCAGTTGGTACTACCAGCTGGGTGCCTCCTACCTGGATGCCGACAGCTTTCCTCTGCCCCGGGGCTTCAGGGATTACAAAAAGCAGCCCACCGATACCGGCAGCAAGCGCGAGAACGCGGACCGCACCGACAAGCGCCTGTCCTTCAAGCTGGGACTCACGCCCAATGCCACGGACGAATACGCCATCGGCTATGTGCGCCAGGAAGGCGAGAAGGGCAATCCGGTCTACACGGGTCAGTCCACGCAGAAGAACGCCGTGCGTTACTGGCGCTGGCCCTACTGGGACAAGGACAGCCTGTATTTCCTGAGCACCACCCGTCTGAACGGCAGCAATGTGCTCAAGACGCGCCTCTACCACGACACCTACAAAAACGGTCTCGACATGTACAAGGACGCCAGCTACACGGCCCACGATCCGACCAGCAGCTACAAGGATGTGAGCAAGGGGGCCAGCGTGGAGTGGGTCAACTACGCCTTCTCCGGCCACGAGCTGCATGCGGCCTTCCACTACAAGCAGGACGAGCACACCGACGTGGCCTCGGGCAAGGACCCGCAGAAGCACTACCGCGATGTGACCACCTCGCTGGTGCTCGAGGATCACATCGCCCTGGCCGAGCGCTGGCGCCTGACGCTGGGCCTGAGCCATGACCAGCGCGACGCCAAGCAGGTCTACCAGTGGCCCACGGGCTCGACCAGCGCCACCAACGGCTTGGCACGCCTGAGCTATGCGCTCACGGCCCAGGGCGACGAGGTCTATCTGATTGCCTCGCACAAGACCCGCTTTGCGACCATCAAGGACCGCTATTCGGCACGCATGGGCACGGCCCTGGCCAACCCCGACCTCAAGCCCGAGGTGGCCAACCATCTGGAGCTGGGCCTGAGCGGCAAGCCCTGGCAGGGCGGCAAGGGCCAGGCGGCGCTGTTCTACAGCCGGGTGCGCGACCAGATCCAGACCATGGTCGTTGACTCCACGGCCTGCGGCGGCAAGACCTGCAACCAGGCGCAGAACGTGGGACGCACGCGCAATGCCGGTTTTGAGGTGTCGCTGGCGCAGCAACTGTCGGCCCAATGGGCTCTGCATGCGGGCTACACCTATCTGAGCCGCACCAATCTCAGCGACCGCAGCATCACGCTGACGGACACGCCGCGTCAGCGCCTGACGGCGGCCCTGCAATGGAATCCGCAGGCCCAGTGGCAGCTGCGCGCCGAGCTGGAGGCAGAACAGGGCCGCAAGGTGCCGCTGTCGGCCAGCGGCCAGGCCCAGGTCTATCAGATGGCCGGCTACGGCGTGGCCAATCTGCGCGCGCGCTATCTGCCGCGTCCGGACACCACGCTGGACTTCGGCGTGGCCAATCTGGGCGACAAGTGGTATCAGCTGGCGGACGGCCTGCCCATGCCGGGGCGCAGCTGGTATGTGAACCTGGGCTACCGGTTCTGATGGTCATGCAAAACCTGCTTCGGACATCGCTGGCACGGCGTGACTGGCTGCGGAGTCTGGCTGCCCTGGGCATGGCGGCCGGTGGCCCGGCCCAGGCGGTGGCGGTGGGGGCACAACCCGCTTCGGGCACCGGCGTGCAGGTGGCGGCCGTGGGCGGACTCGTGCTGTGCGGCGTGTGGCCGCGCGTGGCCGAGCAGGCCAGCCAGGCCCTGGCCATGCCGGTCACCACCGTGGCGGCCGCGCCCAAGGAGGGCGTGGTGCCCGCCTTCGCGCGCGGCGAGGCACAGATGCTGCTGATCCACGCCAGCGACGAAGCCATGGCACTGGAGGCCAGTGGCATGGCTGGCGCCGCGCGCGTCTGGGGCTGGAATCAGCATGTGATTGCCGGCCCCGCTCATGACCCCGCCGGCGTGCGTTCGGCCGCTGACGGCACGCAGGCGCTGCGGCGCATTGCCGAAACCGGCTCGCCCTTCATCGCGCTGCGCGATCCCGGCAGCTATACGGTGGTGCAGCGTCTGTGGCGGCGCGGCGGCATACGACCCGATGCGCGCTGGCTGCGCGCCGACACCGGCCCGAGATCACAGGCCGTGCTGGAGCTGGCGGCGCGCGAGCAGGCCTATGCCGTGGTCGGCCATATTCCCCTGGCCTTCGGCAAGATGGGCGCCCCTGGCATAGAACTTCTGCTGCATGGTGATCCGCTGATGCGCAGACCCTATGTGCTGCTCACGCCCGGTCCGCGCCATCCGGCCACGCCGGAGCAGCGCCGGGCGGCGGGCCTGCTGGCCGAGTACCTGCTGTCTGCGGCCGGCCAGCATGCGCTGGAAGCGGCCAGCGGCGCGGGCGGCCCCTGGGTGTTTGGGCGCGACAGCGTGCCCGCCGGCATGAGCGCCGGTGCAGATGGACAGACTTGAGCGAAGGAGCAGCATGAGCACCGCTATGACGCCGCCGCTGGCGGCATTGATTTACCCCGATGAGCGGCACGATATCGAGGACTTGCTCGAAGGCGTGGCGCGGCGGCTGCAACAGTCGGGCCGGCAGGTGGGCGGGCTGGTACATCGCCAGAGTCGCTATGCCAATGGCAACAAGTGCATGCGTCTCGTGGATCTGCGCAGCGGCCAGCAGTTCGAGATGACCGAGGACCTGGGGGCGTCTTCGCAGGCCTGCAGCCTCAATCCGCAGGCCCTGGCCCGGGCCAGCGTGGTGCTGCGTCAGGCACTGGCCGATGGTGTGGAGCTGGCCGTCGTCAACTGCTTCGGCCAGCTCGAAGCCGCCGGCGGCGGGTTTGTCCAGGAGATCGCCGCTTTTGTCGAGGCCGGCATTCCCGTGATCACGGCCGTGGCGGCCCGCCACGAGGCCGGCTGGCAGAGCTTTACCTGCGGCGCCTTCGTGCGCCTGCGGGTCGACGAGCAGGTACTGCTGCACTGGTGCCGGCAGCAGCTGGCACGCGAAGACAGGGAAGACCTTGCATGCTGACGCGGCGCCAGTGGCTGCAGGCCGGAGCTGCGACGCTGGCCTCGGGCCTGTATCAGGGCGGGGCCTGGGCGCAGGATGGCGGCTCGGTCATCGCAGCCCGCTTTGGCTCGCTGCCGGCACGGCCGGGTCGCGTTTTCGCTTCGGGTCCGCCGGCCGGCGTGCTGCTGGCCGCGCTGGCGCCGCAGCAACTGCTGGGCTGGCCCATGCAGCTCGGCGATGCGGCGCGCGCCCATCTGGGGTCGCCGCTGCAGGCATTGCCCTATCTGGGACGCCTGTCGGGGCGCGGCAGCACGCTGCCGCTTGAAAAGCTGCTGGCGCTGCAACCCGATCTGGTGCTGGACTCCGGGACCTCCGACGCCACCCATGTCTCTGCCATCGAACGTCTGGCGCGCCAGACGGGCCTGGCATGCGTGCTGGTGCAGGGCAGCCTGAGCGACCATGCGCGCCAGCTGCGCGAGGTCGGAGCTTTGCTGGGTGCAGCCGAGCGTGGCGAGACCCTGGCCCGACATGCCGATGAAGTGGCCAGGCTGGTGCGCGCCGTGACTGCTGAGCTGGGTGAGCAGGCCCGGCCGCGTGTCTATCTGGGGCGCGGCGCCAACGGCCTGGAAACCGGGCTGGCCGGCTCCATCAATGTCGAGGTGATCGAGTATGCGGGCGGCCGCAATGTGGCGGCCCAGGCCGGCAGGGGCGGACTCACGCGCGTCTCCATGGAGCAGATCCTGGCCTGGGACCCCGAAGTCATACTGACCCAGGAGGCGGGTTTTGCCGAGCGTGTGCGCCAGGACCCCTTGTGGCGCGGCATCAGCGCCGTGCGCAGCGGCAGAGTGCACTGTGCGCCCGTGCTGCCTTTCGGTTGGCTGGACGGCCCGCCCAGCGTGAACCGGCTGATCGGCGTGCGCTGGCTGCTTGAGAAGTTGCATCCTGGCCGGCCCGCGCGGCATGGCGCCAAGCCCCTGGAGCAGGCGGTACGCGAGTTCTATGCACTGTTCTATGGCATCCAGCTGTCGCCGGCGCAGTTGCAAGCGCTGCTGCAGGCGGCGCGCTGAATGCATGGGGCTGGCATGAACTCATTCGATATCAGCGAAGGCGCTCAAAGCCCGAAAGAAGCGGGAAGCTTGGAAAGCGCGGCATCAAGCAATGCCTCCGGGCATAGTCGCCAGCGCAGTCATCTGCGTGTGGGCATGGGCTGGTGGCTGGCCCTGGCCCTGCTGGCTCTGGTGTTGCTCTGGGCGCTGGGTTCGGGCCAGTTTGCGCTGGCACCGGCACAGCTGGCCGAAGCGCTATGGGCACGGGCCACGGGGGCGGCTTCGCCGCTGCCGTCAGCGGCCGAAACCGTGCTCTGGAACATCAGGCTGCCGCGCATCGCAGCCGGCATGGCGGTCGGCGCGATGCTGGCTGCAGCCGGTGCGGCCTACCAGGGCATGTTTCGCAACCCGCTGGTCTCGCCTGACATCCTGGGCGTTTCGGCCGGTGCCGGCCTGGGTGCCGTCATCGCCATCTATCTGGGCCTGTCGATGTTTGCCGTGCAATGGCTGGCCTTTGGTGGCGGTCTGATCGCCGTGGCCGTCGTGGTGGCTATCAGCGCCTGCGTGCGCAGGCACGATCCGGTGCTGGTGTTGGTACTGGCCGGTATTGCACTGGGCGCCCTGCTGGGGGCCGGCATTGCCCTGATCAAGACCCTGGCCGACCCGAACACCCAGCTGCCGTCCATCACCTTCTGGCTCATGGGCGGCCTGTCGGCCGTGACGCTGCAGGAAGTAGCCGCCACGGCGCCCGTGATGCTGGCGGCCCTGCTGCCTTTGCTGCTGCTGCGCTGGCGCATCAATCTGCTGGCCCTGCCCGATGAGGAGGCACGGGCTCTGGGCGTGCCGGTCGGGCGGCTGCGCCTGGTGCTGGTGGTCTGCGCCACGCTGGGCACGGCGGCTGCTGTGTCGCTGGCCGGCATCATCGGCTGGGTCGGACTGGTGGTGCCGCATGTGGCACGCCTGCTGGTCGGCCCCGATTTCGTGCGCCTGCTGCCGGCCTCGGCCCTGCTGGGCGCGGGCTTTGTGGTGGCGGCCGATACGCTGGCCCGCAGCATGGCGCGCATCGAGCTGCCGCTGGGCATTCTGACGGCCCTGGTCGGCGCACCGTTTTTTCTCTATCTGCTGGCCCGCACGGGCCGCCGCGAAGGAGATGTCTGATGACGGTGCTGGACTTGCAGGGTGTGAGCACCGGCCATGGCCGCAGCGTGGTCAGCGAAGCGGTGGATCTGTCGATTGACGCGGGCGAGGTGCTGTGTCTGCTCGGCCCCAACGGCTGCGGCAAGACCACGCTGTTTCGCACGGTTCTGGGCCTGTTGCCGCCGCTGGCGGGCCGGGTGCTGGTGGAGGGCCAGCCGGTACAGCACTGGCCGCGCGCGGAGTTCGCGCGCCGCGTCGGCTATGTGCCCCAGGCCCAGGCCGGAGTGTTTGCCTTCGAGGCTCTGGACATGGTGCTCATGGGACGCGCCGCGCGCCTGCCCCTTCTGGCCAGGCCGTCCGGAGCGGACCGGGCCATGGCACTGGCCTGCATGGAGCGGCTGAAGATCTCCCATCTGGCCGCGCGCCGCTACACCGAGCTCAGCGGCGGCGAGCGGCAACTGGTGTTGATTGCACGCGCGCTGGCGCAGGAGCCGGCGCTGCTGGTCATGGACGAGCCCACGGCCAGCCTGGACTTCGGCAACCAGATCCGCGTGCTGGAGCAGATCGGGGCGCTGAGCGCACAGGGCATGGCCATGCTGTTGTCCACCCACCAGCCAGAGCATGGCTTGCGCGTGGCCAGCAGGATCGCTCTGCTGGGCCATGGTCGGCTGCTGGGCGTGGGCGAGCCGCGCGCCGTGGCCACGCCCGCAGCGCTGGCTGAGCTCTATGACGTCAGCGAGGCGGCGATTGCCGCCCATCTATCGGGCGGCCGCTGAAGTGGTCAGCGCAACGCGGCGCTGGAGGCAAAGAAGGCCGGATGCTCGCGGATGTCCTGGGCGGCCAGCCGCAGTTGCAGCGCCTGCTCGGGCTGGCGCTGCTGTATGCGCCGGGCCAGGCCTTGCAGCAGTGGCACGGCCCTGGCGGGAGCGCTGGGCAGTTGTTGCAGTCTCTGCAGCGCGCTGCGCACACCGCGCAAGGTGCTTTCGGACAGGAGTACATCCGCCTGCAACTGGTGCAGGATCAGCACGGCCTTGCCCACCCGCAGCGCGGCCAGACCGCAGTCGGCCGCGTCCTGCACGGCGGGGGCGCTGACTTTTTCGGAGGCGCGCACCAGGCGCAGCAGGCGGTGATAGAGGCGGGCGCGCCACACGCGCACGTCTCGGGCGTGCACCGGGGCGCAGGCCATGTCCTGCAGCTCATGAACCATCATGGCGCGCAGGCCGTTGAGCCTGCCTTGCGCGGTGACGGGCAGGATGAAGCGATAGGCCGCCCAGCCGGCCAGCGGGCCGGTGACGATGGCAAAGGCCATGGACAGCGAGTGGCCCACATCGAGCTGGTAGGGGAAATGCGGCGACAGCGCCAGCAGGATCACCATATTGCAGTCAAAGCCGTACAGCGTGGTGCGGCGGTGGCTGAGCAGCAGGGCGCCAAGGAAGATGAAGGGCAGCATCATCAGCACCATCTGCAGCTGGCTGTTGGCGAACGGCCAGGCAAACCACTGGCAGACCAGCGCCACGCCCGCGCCCATGGCCTGGCCCAGAATCACAAAGCGCATGGTGAAGGCAGGGTTCTCGAACGAGGAGAACACGGTGATCATCACCGACAGGCCCAGCAACATATAGGCGCCGCCATGCCAGCCCGTGACCACCCAGATCAGGCCGACCAGAAAAATGGAGCTGAAGGCCCGCAGCATGGCCCGGCGCGCGCCCACCCAGTCGCTGTGCAGGACCACGGGCAACTGGCGTGCGCGATGGTGGGCTGGCAGAGTCAGGTCGCTGGCAGCCACAAAGTGGGCCTGCAGGGCCAGGCCGATATTGCCCAGAATCTCCTCGGCATGACCCCAGCCTGCGGCGGCGCTGCGGGCCGTGGCAATGGCGTCGATGGCGGCCAGCGGTGCGGGCTGGGTTTCGAGCAGCATGGCGGCCTGCTCCAGCGCGGCCGTCATGGCCTGGGCCTGCGCAGGCGTGAATGCCGGGGTGATGGTCTTGCCCGTGCTGTCGCGCAGCCAGAGCAGGGCCGAAATCTGGGTGTTGATCAGGCGGCGCAGCGCCCGCACGGCGCGGCGCGAACGCTGCGAGCCCGCGGCATGTGGGTCCAGCCCTTCTTCGATGGCAGCCATCACGGCCAGTCGCTCAGCCAGGTCCCTGGGGCTGAGGGCGCTATGCCCGCTGGCCGTGGCCTGTGCGGCGTCCGCGATGTCGCGCAGCAGGCGGGCGCAGAGTCGCCGTACCCTGCCGTCGCCGGGGATTTCAGCGCCCACGGGCGTGAACAGCCAGCCCACGACGAGGGCGGCAGCCACGCCGGTCAGCGCGGTGAACAGGCGATCCCAGCCCAGCGCGTAGACATGGGCGGGGTTGCCGTTGTCCAGCAGGGCCACCATGGAGGCCGAATAGCCGGCCAGCATGGTGCCGTAGGAGGCAAAGCTGCGCTGCAGATTGCCCAGGCCCGCGCAGATGCCTATCCACACCGCCAGCCCCGTGACCAGCCAGAGCAGATCGCCATTGGCCACCAGCACCAGCACCACGCCGGCGGCCGTGCCGACCAGCGTGCCCGTGGTACGGAAAAAGCTTTTCTCCAGCAACTGGCCGCGCAGCGGCTGGGAGGCGGCCCAGACCGTCATGCCCGCCCATTGCGGATGTTCCAGCCCCAGGGCCCAGGCAGCGAACACGGCAAGACAGGCTGCAAAAGCCGTGCGCAGATGCTGGCGCAGGCGGGCGCTGTCAAAGCCCCATAACGTGGCGCGCTCCAGCAGGCGGTCGTAGGCAGCCACGCTCATGCGCGCTCCTCGGTACCGGGATGGACTTGGGCTGAGCGCTGCTCGTGCATCTGCTCGATGCGGGCGCGAATCTTGTTGACGCCGTCCAGCATGGCTTCGACCTCGGAGTCCTTAAGGTCCTGCAGCAGGCTGAGCTCGGCCTCCAGCATGGTGGCGCGGACATGGTCCACGGCGCTATTGCCTTCGGCCGTGAGAAAGATGCGCTTGCTGCGGCGGTCGGCCACATCGGCTCGGCGCTCCACCCAGCCCTTGCCCTCGAGAATGTCCAGCAGGCGCACCAGGCTGGAGCCATCGAGGCCCACGCGCTCGGCCAGCTCCTTTTGCGTCACGCCGTCGCCCCAGGCGCGCAGATGCAGAAGCGGCGTCCAGGTGGCGTCGGTCAGGCCGCTGGCCGCCAGCTGTTCTTCGACAAAACGCCGCCATTGGCGGGTCAGGGTGACCATGAGAAAGCCCAGGCGGTCGCGGGAGGGAGCATCGGCAAAAGACATGGCCGAATTTTGATGCTTGCTCAATTAATTTGCAATTCAAACTAATTGAATCTACATTTATAGCAAGGGTATTCCCTTGTATTCATGCAAAAAAAGAGAGCGACAAGCGCTCTCTTTCAAAGGGTTTCAGACCTGTAAATGTTCTATTTCTAATCCAGTCAGGCGCAAGCCGCTATCAAAACAGTGTTGGAATCCAGAGGTTCAATGCCAGGCCGGCGACCAGCAACCAGGCGAACAGAGCCAGGGCCAGAATCAGCGGCCGGGTGCCGGCAGCACGCACCGCGCGGATATGGGTGGTCAGGCCCAGAGCGGCCATGGCCAGGGCCAGCAGCGCGTTGTCGAGTTGAATGCCGACGCTGACCACTTCCTTGGGCAGCACGCCCAGGGAGTTGACGCCAGCCATGGCCACAAAGCCCACGGCAAACCAGGGAATGGTGATCCGGTTGCCGGGCTGGCCGTTGTTCACACCCAGGGTCCGTTCGCTGCGTGTCAGCCACATGGACAGCACCAGCAGGAAGGGCGCCAGCATCATCACTCGCACCATCTTGGCGATCACGGCCGTGTCCGCAGCTTGGCTGCCTATGGCTTCGCCGGCGGCCACGACCTGGGCCACCTCATGCACGGTGGAGCCGACGAAAACGCCGTACTGCTGCATGCTGGTGTCTATCCAGCCGTACTCGGCATTCCAGTGGAACAGCGCCGGGTAGAGAAAGGTGCCGATGGTGCCGAACACCACCACGGTGGCCACGGCCACGGCCACGTCCTCGGCACGGCCCTTGACCACGGGTTCGGTGGCCAGCACAGCGGCAGCGCCGCAGATGGAGGCGCCAGCCCCCACCAGCATGGTGGTGCGCTTGTCCATTCCCAGCAGCTTCTGGCCTATCCACTGCGCCAGCAAAAAGGTGCTGGACAGCACCAGCGCATCGATCACCACACCGGCCATGCCGACCTGGCCTATGTCCTGGAAGGTCAGGCGCAGACCGTAGAGCACGATGCCGGTGCGCAGCAGACGGGCCTTGGTGAAGGCGATGCCGCTGGCACACTGGCTGGCGATGGCCGGATAGACGGTGTTGCCGATCAACAGGCCGATGATGATGGCCAGCGTCAGCGCGCTCAGGCCGTTGTTCCTGATGGCCGGAAACTGCGCGGCCCAGGTGGCCACGGCAGCGATGGCGCCCGCCAGCAGCAGGCCGGGAATCATCCCTCCGGTCTTGTGCATCCAGCCTTGCGAGGGTGCGGAGTTTTTCAGTGTTGTAGTGTTCATCGTGACCTTTCGCAGCAGGCAAGACAACAGGTCTGATTGCCGGCATGGAGATCACTTTAGATTTCCTGGTTATATTTGTATAACTAATAGTTTTTGTAAGATCAACCTATAAAACAGGTAGATTGAGCTCTCTGCATCCTGCGATTCGACTCAATCATTGACTGGATGAGCCGGTGCCGTAGGGGCCGGGCCGCCCATTTTTTGCTGGTAGGCCAGGGCTCCTGGCGAGCCTGCTGTCATCGATACGAATATACGAATCATCGTCATGCTGCACCTCACCTTGCGTCAGTTCGAGATCTTCTGCGCCGTGGCTCAAAGCGGGACCACGGTGGCTGCCGCAGAGGCCGTAGCGCTTTCGCAGTCGGCCACCAGTGCCGCGCTGCAGCAGCTGGAGCAAGGCCTGGGCGTGCAACTGTTCGAGCGCGTGGGCAAGCGCCTGGTGCTCAACGATGCGGGTCGTGCGCTATTGCCTCAGGCCCTGAGCGTGCTGGAGCAGGCAAGAGGCATAGAGCAGACGTTTTCCGCGCGTGCGGCCAATATGCCGGTGCGCCTGCGCGTGGCGGCCAGCACCACCATCGGCACCTATGCGCTGCCCGAAGTGCTGGCGCGGCTGGCACGCTCGCATCCGCTGGTGCGCGTGGACCTGCAGATCGCCAATACCCAGGAAGTGGGCGAAGCCGTGCTGGCCATGGAGGTCGACATGGGCCTGATCGAGGGCAGCAGCCACTGGCAGGGGCTGGAGGTCGAGCCCTGGCTGCGTGACGAACTGGTCATCGTGGCATCGCCGCAGGACCCGCTGGCCGAGCAGGCGCGCAGCAAGCCGCTGGGCGTGGCGGCGCTGCGCAAGGCGGCATGGCTGCTGCGCGAGGCGGGCTCAGGCACGCGCGAGATGGTCGAGCATGCGCTGCTGCCGCATCTGCATCAGCTGCCTGCGACCGCCACGCTGGGCAGCTCCGAGGCGATTGCACGCTGTGTCGAGCAGGGGCTGGGCATCAGCTGTCTGTCGCGCGTGCTGGTGCAGTCACAGCTGCAGGCTCGTGCGCTGGAGATTCTGCCCACCACCTTGCCGCGCATGTGGCGCAACTTCTCTCTGGTGCAGCGCGCCGGAAAGCGCCGCTCGCCTGCGCTGCAGGCCTTTGTCGATGCCTGCAAGGCCGGCGAGCAGGCGTCGCTCGAACCGTCCGCAGCCCAAGCTCCAAACATGCTGTAGCGCTTGAATGACAGTCGCAGGTAGCTATGTTTTCTTGACAATGATTTTGCTTGCGGCGGCGTTTTTTGCCCCTATATTGGGTAGACAAGTCAGGCGCGGGTTGCACGGCGCCGGCTTTCTCAAGCAGGGAGGAACACCATGAAAACCATCGATGAAATGCTGCACCTGGACCTGCTCACTCATGAACAGCATCTGCAGATCAGCCACTGGATCGACGATGCGCAGTCCCCCGAGGCCATTTTGCAGATGCCTGCCGGACTCTGGCAGGCTGTGGAGCGCGCCAGCCAGGCCATGGGCGTGAACGAGGATTTGCTGCGCCCGCCGGCGCTGGACGCAGGCGGCCTGATCTTCAGTCAGTAACTCGCGCGGCCTGGGTCTTGAGTTAAAACTGCCTCAAACGCAGGCCGCACAAGCGCAGCCTGCTCTGATTTTCATTTCAGCGGGATAGCCGTGCCCTGGGGTACGGCCACGGCGGTGACGCTGTTCTGCGGAGAGCCCTCGATCACCCGGTCCGAGTAGGTCATATAGATCAGGGCATTGCGCTTGGCATCCACCATGCGCACCACACGCAGGCGCTTGAACAGCAGCGAGGTGCGCTCGGTAAACACTTCTTCCTGCTGCCTGAGCGGCGCGGGGAACTGGATATTGCCCGTGGCCTGGCAGGCGATAGACGCTTCCGAGCGATCCTCGGCCAGGCCCAGGCCGCCCTTGATGCCGCCGGTCTTGGCACGCGATACATAGCAGGTCACACCCGGCACCTTGGGGTCGTCATAGGCATCGACCACGATCTTGTGATCCGGGCCAATCCACTTGAAGACGGTATCCACGGCGCCGATCTGCTCGGCATGGCTCATGCCGACAAAGGCCATGGTTCCTACGGTGGCGGCTGCAACGGCCAGAGCGGCGGAGAGCAATTTCATGGTGGTGCGCATACAGTGAGTTAAGGGTTAACCCTTGGATTTTGACGGGGCATTGTGTCCCGGACAAGGGATTGGCAGCCGGGCTGAAGACAATACCGGCTGCTGCAGAGCTTTCTGTATTGCATCACGGTTTGCCCCGGCCTGCTGGCGGGCGCCGGCAGCTGAGACGCTGCCACAGGCATGACACAGCGCATGCCGGACTTGCTAACTCCCTCTTTGATCTGCGACGGCCCCTCGGGCGGTGGCTCCATGCAAGCGCCGCATCCACCGGATGTGGCTGTTATCTATGTCGGTGAACGTTTCCGCGCCCGGTCTGAGCGCTTCCTCCCTGTTGTTGATGGCACTGGCCTGTGGCCTGTGTGCGGGCGGCAATTATTTCAACCAGCCGCTGTTGCACTCGATTGCTGGTCATTTCTCGGTCAGCGAGTCGGCGGCTGCCACCAGCGTGACGCTGGCCCAGGTGGCCTATGCGGCAGGTCTTTTGCTGCTGGCGCCGCTGGGCGACAAGCTGCAGCGCCGCGGCCTGGCCGTGAGCCTGATGCTGCTGGCTGCCCTGGGGCAGGCGCTGTGCGGCCTGGCGGGTCAGTTCGATCTGTTTTTGCTGGGCACGCTGATGGCCGGTCTGTTCTCGGTTGCGGCCCAGGTGCTGGTGCCCATGGCGGCGGCGCTGGCCCAGCCTGGGCAAAGCGGGCGGGCCGTCGGTTGGGTGATGAGCGGTCTGCTGCTGGGCATTCTGCTGGCGCGCAGCGTGGCCGGCATGGTCTCGGAGGCCTGGGGCTGGCAAGCCGTCTATCAGGGCGCTGCGCTGGTGATGGCCGTGGTGGCGCTGTGGCTGTGGAGGGCGCTGCCGGCATCGCGCAACCTCAGCCCTGTCAGTTATCCACAGGTGCTGAGAAGCATGTGGCATCTGCTGCGCAGCCAGCCGGGCCTGCGCCAGCGCACCCTGGTCAGCGCGCTGGCGTTCGCCTCGGTCAGCGTGCTGTTCTCGACCATGGCGCTGCAGTTGTCCAGCGGTCCCCTGGGCCTGGATGACGGCCAGATCGGCTTGATCGGTCTGGCTGGCGCGGCGGGTGCCCTGGTGGCCACGCAGGCGGGGCGGCTGGTGGACAAGGGCCTGGGCCGCGTGAGCTGCGCCATCGGGGCGCTGGCCCTGCTGCTGTCCTGGCCTCTGCTGTGGGTGGGCGGAGCGCATCTGGGCTGGTTCGTGCTGGGCATGGTGGTGATCGATCTGGGTCTGCAATGCCTGAACATCACCAACCAGGCCACGGTGGCCCAGTTGCTGCCCGCAGCCCGCGGCCGCATGAATGCCGTCTATATGACGGGCTATTTCACGGGCGCGGCGGCGGGCTCGGCGCTGGGGACTCTCGCCTGGCGCATTGACGGCTGGCAGGGTGCCTGCGTGCTGGGCCTGGCACTGGCGCTGCTGGCCTGCCTGGGCACTTTCAGGATGCGCAAGACCCATGGCCTGGTGGCCAGGCAGGCCTAGAGCCGCTGGCGTCTAAAGATCCCAGCGCAGGGAGGCGCTAAAGCTTCTCTGCGGATAGGGATGGAAGTTCCAGTACCTGGCATTGTTGGCGTTGTCTATGCCAAAGGCGGCCGACAACTGCTTGTCGATCTGATAGCGGGCCCGCAGATCGACGCTGAAGTACTGGCTGGCACCCATATAGGTGTCGGCATGGACATCGCTGTTGTCCAGATTCGAGTACTGGCGCCCGCTGTAGCGCGCCGCCACCGTGAAGGCCCAGCGTTCATCGGGCTTGTAGGTGGCCCAGGCCGTGGCACGCCAGCGCGGCACGCGCGGCTGCCATTTGCCGACGCTGGCCGGGTTGGCTGCATTGGCCGTGATGCGCGAATTGGCCCAGGTCAGGCTGCCGCCCAGGTCAAGCCCGCGAATCCACACCGACTGCGCCGAGTAAGCCAGTTCCAGCCCCGAGGTACGGACCTGATCCACGTTCTGCACCGCAGAGATGGTGGTGCCGGGAATCAGCTGGCTGTAGAGCGCATCGCGCGTGCGCTCGTGGAACCAGGTGGCGCGAAGCAAACCATTGCCCAGATCCTGCTCGGCCGTCAGCTCGCCCGTCCAGGATTTTTCAGGTTTCAGATTCGGGTCGTTGATGAAGGACAGCGCACCGCCCGAAGTCGCGCCATACAGCTCGCCCACGGTGGGAAAGCGCACGGCGCGGCCCAGCGATGCCTTGAGCGTGGTGTGGCGGGCCAGCTGGTAGGCCAGCGCGGCCTTGGGCGAGAAATGCGATTCGCTGCGCTGGGCGTAACTCAGCTGGCTGCTGGCCGTGGCGGTATGGCCCTGGCTGGCCGTCCAGTCCTCCCAGCGCAGGCCCAGCACAGCCTTCCAGTCCCTGGCCAGCTGCCAGCTGTCCTGTGCCCAGGCATAGCGGGTCTCGGCTCTGCCGCCGACCTGGCTGACGACAGCCTGCTCGTTGGCCGGGCCGGACTGCCAGTCGCCCAGCACGTTGTATTTGCTGATGTTCAGCCGGTAGGAGTCGCGGCCCAGGCCGAAGTCCACGATATGTGTGCCCTGCAGGCCCAGTATGTCGTTCTGTCGCCATGTGCCCTTGGCTGCCAGCGTGTTCCAGCCCGTGCCGTCCTGATCCTGCAGCGTGCCCTTGCCGCCCAGATTGGCAGCCGGCTGGGCTACGGTGGGCACGCGCTGCTGGTCCTTGCCGTAGTCGTACAGGCTGGCGCTGAGCTCCCAGTCAAACTCGCCCTGGGCATGACTTTTGAGCGAGATGCCATGCATGGTGTGTGTCTGCTGGTCCTGGCTCAGGCCGAAGGCGGTGTCGGCCAGCTTGTAGGTCTTGCCGTCGATATTGATGTTGCCGCTGTACACCGGCTGGCCGTCCGGCCCGCGCAGATAGGTCTCGGAGTTGCCCTTGGCGCTGTTCTGCCACCAGCCCAGGGTGTAGCTGGCGCGCAGCGTGGGCGTGATGTCGTAGGCCAGCTTGATCTTGGCGTGATCCTGCCGGGTGCGGTACTGCGTGCCCGCGCCCAGGATGTACCAGGGCTGGTTGGTGGTGTTGAGCCCGGCAATCGCCCCGGTCACGGGCGTGCCGGCACCGCCCGCCACGCCGGCGGACTGCAGCACGGTGGGGAAGGTCATGGGCTGGCCCTGGCTGTCGCTGCGACTCAGGTTGATCCAGTACGACCAGTCGCCGCTTCTGCTGCCGATGGAGGCGCTGGTATTCCAGCTGCGGTAATTGCCGCTGCTGCCCAGAACGTCGGCATTCTGGTGGGAATAGCCGGCGGCCACATGGGCTTCGAGCTTGTCGGGCATGCGCGTCACATAGTCCACCACGGCACCGGCGGAGTTGCCGGGGTAGGCGGCCGAGAACGGGCCGTACATGACATCGACGCGTTCGATCTCCTCAGGCGTCACCAGGCCCCAGCGCGGCGCATAGTTGCTGCCGTTGGCAATGCCATTGCCCAGATAGTTGGACAGCAAAATGCCGTCGGCATAGACGGCCGAGCGCGCGCTATTGCCCGTGCCCGAAGCGCGGGTAGAGAGGATGGCGTGGTTGTAGTCGCCGATATAGCGCTTGCGCACCAGCAGGCTGGGCAGATATTTGAGGGCATCCTCGCTGTCGGTGGCATTGATGCGGGTCTCTATCTCCTCGCGCGTGATGCCTTCGATGGTGGTCGGAATCTGCGTGGGCAGCGAGCTGGGCTGGCCGCCGTTGACGGTGACCACGCCCAGGGTCTTGGAGCGCTCAGGCAGGTCGGCGGAATCGGTTGAGGTCTGGGCCAGGCACGGCCATGCAATACCACTGACCACCAGCGGCAGAAAAATCTGTTTCATGAATGCTTACCTTGGGACGTGGTTGTCCCTATGAATCTGATTGCGGCCAGCGCAGATCGGAACTGCGCTAGAGCCTGAAATGGTTCAGAGGTAAACGGGAGGCGGTCCGCGCGCAGGCAGGGGGGCTGCGGTGAGTGAGGCGATGCGCGCCCGCTGCACGGGCTGCAGCGCATGCCACAGCGGCGACTCGGTAGGCGGCGGCAGCTGCAGCGCGGGCGGAGGCGGTGCTGCATGGGGCAGGCACATGGGGCAATCGAGGTGGCCCGCACCCAGGGCACTGCCGCCGTCTTCGCCCTTGACGATCAGCTTGACCGCGCCGGTGCTGGTGCAGATCAGCTCAAACCCCTGAGACTGGATCAGCGGCGCGGCTGCCGCCACCCCCATGGACAGTGCCATCCATGCCAGCACGCACCGGCCCAGCAGGCAGGTGGCAATGCGGCGAAGCTGTTGCAAGGTCATGGGTGTGCGGTGCTGATATGCGTCCGCATCATACGTCGTCTGCCGCCTCAGACCATGCGTGAAAACCGCCGCGCAAGCCATGCCGCAGGTGCAAAGTGCTGTGACTTCAAATACAGAACCCGGCGCAAGGCCGGGTCGGTATGGAGGTGCCGAGGGTTCATGCACGGCTCCTGGGCTGGAATATAGGCACTCGCTCAAGCGAGAGATGGCAAGCAAGAGCCGCCTCGCGGCGAGGCCGTCGTCCCCCTCAGGGGGAAGGCGCGTCAGCGCCTCAGGGGGTCACTGTCCATTCACATGCTTGCGCAGATGTTCCAGAGCCTCTTCCACCTGATCCACCAGCACCAGGCACAGGTCGCCGGGCTGCAGGCGGGCCAGGGCATGGTCGATGGCGAGGAACTCGCCATGGATCTCTGTGCTGTAGCTGGTGCGCGGCGCGCCTTCCAGGCCCTTTTTCAGCAGGGCCAGCACTTCACCATCCACGCGGCCACGTTGGCAGGCGTCCTGATAGAGCACCACATCATCGAACACCTTGCCCAGGATCTGGGTCTGTTCGGTGATGTCCTGGTCGCGGCGATCGCCGGCGCCCGAGATCACCACGCTGCGGCGCTTGGCGGGCATGGCTTCCACGGCCTGCGACAGCGCGCGGATGGCGTCGGGGTTGTGGCCGTAGTCGGCAATGATGGTGGCGCCCTTGTAGTCCATCACATTGAAGCGGCCGGGGGCGTTGTCGCTGTCGTTGAGGAAGCCGGCCAGACCACGGCGAATGGTCTGCCAGGGCAGGCCTGCGGCCCATGCGGCGCCGATGGATGCCATGACGTTTTCCACCTGGAAGGTGATGGTGCCGTTACGGGTCAGCGGAATGTCGCGCAGCGCGATGCTCTCGCGCCAGGAACCTTCTGCGGCCACGATGGCGTCGCCATCGACATAGACCACGCGGCTGCCCTGGGCACGGTGCGTGGCCATGACGGGGTGGTGGCGGTCGGCGGCAAAGAAGATGACCTTGCCGGGGCAGACATGGGCCATGGCCGCGACCAGTGGATCGGCGGCATTGAGCACGGCATAGCCCGTGGAAGCCACGTTCTGCACGATGACGCGCTTGAGAACGCTGACATCTTCCTTGGTGGTGATGAAGTTCAGGCCCAGGTGGTCGCCTTCGCCCACATTGGTGACCACGGCGACCTGGCAGCGGTCAAAGCCCAGGCCTTCACGCAAGATGCCGCCGCGTGCGCATTCCAGCACAGCCGCATCGGTCTCGGGGTGGGCCAGGGCGTTGCGCGCACTCTTGGGGCCCGAGCAGTCGCCGCTGTCGATCTGGCGACCGTTGACGTACACGCCATCGGTGTTGGTCATGGCAGTGCGCCAGCCATGCGAGGTGAACAGATGGGCGATCACGCGCGTGGTCGTGGTCTTGCCGTTGGTGCCGGTGACGGCGACCAGGGGGATGCGGCCGTCGTCGCCGGGCGCGAACAGCTCGTCCACCATGGGCACGCCCACATTGCGGGGACGGCCGAAGGAGGGCGCCAGGTGCATGCGCAGGCCGGGAGCGGCGTTGACTTCCACGATGCCGCCACTTTGCTCTTCCAGAGGCTTGAGCATGGTTTCGCAGACCACGTCCACGCCGCAGATATGCAGGCCTATGGTCTGTGCGGCCTCGATGGCGCGGGCGGCGATTTCGGGATGCACGTCATCGGTCACATCGGTGGCGCTGCCGCCGGTGGACAGATTGGCGTTGTTGCGCAGCACCACGCGCTGGCCCTGGGCGGGAACGCTGTCAGGCGTCAGGCCTTCACTGGCGATGCGGGCGATGGCGATGTCGTCCAGCCGCACCTTGGTCAGCGCCGTGCCGTGCCCCGAGCCGCGGCGCGGGTCCTGGTTGACGATGTTCACCAGCTCGCGGATGGTGTGCTGGCCGTCGCCCAGCACCTGGGGAGGCTCGCGGCGGGCGGCAGCGACCAACTGGCCGCCGACGACCAGCATGCGAAAGTCATGGCCGGGCAAAAAGCGCTCGACGAGGATCTCGTCGCCAAATTCGCTGGCGGTCTTGTAAGCAGCCTCCAGGCCTTCGCGGGTGGTGATGTTCACCACCACGCCCTTGCCCTGGTTGCCGTCCTGGGGTTTGACCACCACGGGCAGACCCACTTCCTGGGCCACGGCCCAGGCGTCTTCCACGTCGGTGACGGGACGGCCCATGGGCACGGGCACGCCGGCTGCATGCAGCAGGCGCTTGGTCAGATCCTTGTCCTGCGCAATGGATTCGGCCACGGCGCTGGTGGAGTCGATCTCGGCGGCCTGGAAGCGGCGGGCGCGCGAACCCCAGCCCAGTTGCACCAGCGAACCGGTGGTCAGGCGACGGAAGGGAATGCCGCGCGCCACGGCGGCATCGACGATGGCGCCGGTCGAGGGGCCGATACGCTCGTCCTCGTCCAGCTCGCGCAGCTCGGCAATCGTGGCGTCGGCGTCGAAGGGCGTGTCGTTCAATGTCGCCTGAATCAGGGCTTCGGCACGCTCCATGGCCAGCTTGCCCACGGATTCTTCGGTGTACTCGACCACCACCTGGAAGGTGCCTTGCTCCACGGTCTCGTGGGTGCGGCTGAAGGTGACCGGGCAGCCCGCCTGTGCCTGCAGCGACAGGGCAGCAACTTCCAGCACATGGGCCAGCGACAGGCGCTGGTCTGCGCCATGCGGCTGCAGCGTACCGATGGTGGGGAAACGCGCACGCAGCTTTTCTTCAAAGCCGGGCATGGCGGTGTACAGCAGCTCGCTGTCTTCGCAGTGCACGATGGCTTCGATGGCTGTGCTGCGGGTCCAGAGGTTGGGGCCGCGCAAGGCTCGGTTGCGAGTGATCTGCATAGTGTTTCTTTCAGCTGGATTTCAAGCTTTTTCTTGGTCTGACGCTTGTGAGGAAAGCGTCAGCAGCTATATCTGTTGAAGCGTTTTATGGGGCAATCAAGCCTGGTATTCAAAGGTCTTGATGCCGGCGCCGATCAGCTCGGGCGTGATGTCCAGCGCCCAGGCGGAGGCAATCGCAGCCAGCAGCGCGCTGGTGTCGGGGCGTTTGCCGCCGGCCAGGGACAGCGCTTCCAGCGTGCCCAGCACACGCTCCTGCGTGCCTGTGGCCAGCACCACGTTATTGCCCTTGAGGAAGACGGCGCGGCCACCTTCATGACGGGCTTCGGTGTTGGCGCGGTGGGCGGCGACAAATTCATTCTCGGCGCCGGTGGCGTACAGAATGACTTCGCCGTCGCAGAGCTCGGCCAGATCGGCCACTTCGGGCAGGTCGGCGTTGAGCACGCCCGCGCCTTCGTCCAGCACCACGTCGATCTGGGTGCGCATCACGCGGCGCATCTGGCCGGGCTCCAGCACATCGTGATCGGCCAGTTGCTCGTAGCCGTCCATGTCGGTGACCACGCCGACCAGGCAGCGGTCATAGGCCAGGCCTTCTTCCAGAATGGAACGGGCCGTGGTCTGGATGACGGCGGCTTCGGCCAGACGGTTGGTCAGCAGACGATGGGCTCCGGCCCAGTTGGCGGTATTGGTCTTTTGCGTATGGCGATTGGCGAGGAACATGCCTTCGCTGCTGGCCACGCCGGTCAGCTTGCCCGACAGCTGCAGCAGCCAGCCGACCAGGCGCGAAATGAAGGCGTTGTTGCGTGTGCCCACAATGCCGACCACGGGGATGCGACCGGCGCCGGCACCGTCTTCGCGGGGGAAGAGATGGTCGGCAATCGCCATGCCCACGGGACGCGGTGCGCCGCTGGTGGGCTTGAGGTGCATCAACAGGCCGGGGCCGGCGTTGACTTCCAGGATCGCGCCCTGGCCCTGCATGGGCTGGGAGACGTCCTTGAGGATCATGTCCATGCCGGCAATGTCGAGGCCAACGATCTTGGCGGCCAGCACGGCGTAGTAAGCCACGTCGGGGTGTACATCGTCCAGGCAGTCGATGGCCATATTGCCGTTGCGCTGCAGCAGCACGCCCTGACCCTGGGGAATCACGCTGTCGGGCGTCACATGCTGGCGATTGAGTTCCAGCTTGACGGCACCGGCTTCCAGATTGATCCAGTCCAGCGGGTATTCCTGCTCGGGGCCGCGGCGCGGGTCCTGGTTCAGCACTTCCACCAGCTCGCGCAGCGTGGCATTGCCATTGCCGTAGACGGAAACCGTCTCGCCCTTGGTCGCTGCCACCACCTTGCCGCCCACGACCAGCAGGCGGTGCTCCACGCCGTCGATGAATTTTTCGACGATCACGTCCGAGCCTTCGGGCTGGGCCAGTGCAAACGCGGCCTTGATGTCCGCTTCCTTGGACAGCTCCAGGGTCACGCCACGGGCATGGTTGCCGTCCGAGGGCTTGACGGTCACGGGAAAGCCGATGTCCTGCGCCACTTCCCAGGCTTCTTCGGGCGATGCCACGATCTGGCCTTCTGGCACGGGCACGCCGCAGGCGGCCAGCAGGCGCTTGGTGAAGTCCTTGTCCTGGGCAATGCCTTCGGCGATGGCGCTGGTCTGGTCGGACTCTGCGGTCCAGATGCGGCGCTGTGCCGCGCCATAACCCAGCTGCACCAGGTTGCCGTCGTTGAGGCGGATATGGGGGATGCGGCGCTCGCTGGCGGCATCGACGATGCAGCCTGTCGAGGGGCCCAGGTAGCGGTCGTTGATGGCCGTCTTGATGGCATGCACGGCGGGCTTGAGGTCGAACGGCTCGTCATTGATGGCCGCCATCAGCAGCTTGTGCCCATATTCCAGTGCTACGCGGGCCACGGCCTCTTCGGGGCAGCGGAACACCATGCGGTACACGCCGCGTCTGGAAATTTCGCGGGTCTGACCGAACTCGGCGGGCATGCCGGCCAGGTTCAGCAGCTCGATGATGACATGCTCCATCACATGACCCATCCAGGTGCCGCCTTCCAGGCGCTGGATGAAGCCACCGCGCTCGCCGACGCCGCAGGTGTGCTCGATCAGGTCGGGCAGCCAACTGGTCAGGCGCTCGTTGAGGCCGGGAATCTTGTTGGACGGATAGTCTTCCAGCTCTCCCAGATCCAGCCAGACCTCCAGTACCGGGCGGTAGGTCCAGACACTGGGGCCACGCAGGAAAGTTGTGCGCAAGAGTTGGATGTCGTTGAATTTCGCCATGTTGATCAGCGGATAGGAATGAGGAGAGCAGGTTTTCTTAAACTCCTGCCCCTGATAGGTTGGCATTGTGCGCCCAGAATCTGCATTGTGAAGCTTGTCAGCCTAAATGCAGGTTCGCGCGTTAACCAGGATATATCGGACGTCAGGCGCAGCCATATTCACCATGCCGATGCGGTTGCCCGCATGACTCTTGGAGCCGCCATCGGCGGAGAAAAATAACTCAACATGCAACATCACCATACTGTGGACGCCTCGGCAGTCTTTGCCGGCCCCCTGGGGGGCGAGCTGCGAGCAAGACTCGCTGAACATGAAAACGTATTAGCCGTCGTCCCGGTTGACCTGAGTGCGGATTTGCAGTTCGGCAGCGGCCTGCTGGCACTGACCCAGGAGCGTCTGCTGGCCTGCGATCCCAAGACCCAGCAGTGGCGTGAATGGGCCCTGGCGGTAGATCAAAGCCTGCGCCTGCAGGATCATGGCGGTGTGGGCAACCTGGAACTGCATGACAGGAGCGCGCGTCTTGCACAGTGGCTGATCACGCTGAAGCATCAGACCTCCATGCTGCAGCTGATGCAGCAGTTCGACCGCCAGCGCGAGCGCATCGCCCGTCAGGAGGCCTATAGCGCGGTCAGCGAAGAGGATGTGGCGCGTTGCCCGGTCTGCCACATGGCGTTGCCGCCCGATACCGACGAATGCCCGGCCTGCGCACGCCAGCAGGCGCCCCAGACCTCCACCTGGGTGCTGCTGCGCCTGTGGCGTTTTGCCAAACCCTATCAGGGCCAGCTGCTGCTGGGCTTCTTGCTGACCCTGGCCACCACGGCGGCCCAGTTGGTGGCGCCTTATCTGACCATCCCGCTGATGGACAAGATCCTGATTCCGTTCCAGAACGGTGAAAAAATCGACCGGGATCTGGTTTTCTTCTATCTGGGCATGCTGCTGCTGTCGGCGCTGCTGGCCTGGGCATTGGGCTGGGCACGTACTTTCGTGCTGGCCAAGGTGTCCGAGCGCATAGGCTCCAATCTGCGCACCACCACCTACAACCACTTGCTGAACCTGTCAGTGGACTACTACGGCAGCAAGCGCACGGGGGATCTGATGGCGCGTATCGGTGCCGAAACCGATCGCATCAATCTGTTTCTGTCGCTCAACGCACTTGATTTTGCAACCGATGTGCTGATGATCGTGATGACATCGGCCATCCTGTTCTCCATCAACCCCTGGCTGGCGCTGGTCACGCTGGTGCCGCTGCCCTTCATCGCCTGGATGATCCATACCGTGCGCGACCGTCTGCGCACGGGCTTCGAGAAGATAGACCGCGTCTGGTCCGAGGTGACCAATGTGCTGGCCGACACCATTCCCGGTATCCGCGTGGTCAAGGCCTTCGCACAGGAAAAGCGTGAAGCCGACCGCTTTGCCGACGCCAATCTGATCAATCTGCAGGCCAACGACAAGGTCAACAAGACCTGGTCGCTGTTCACCCCCACGGTAACGCTGCTGACAGAGGTCGGCATTCTGGTGGTCTGGGGCTTCGGCATCTATCTGGTGGCCGGCGGCTCCATCACGGTCGGTGTGCTGACCGCCTTCATCGCCTATATCGGCCGTTTCTATACCCGCCTGGATTCGATGAGCCGCATTGTCTCGGTCACGCAGAAGGCTGCAGCCGGTGCCAAGCGCATCTTCGACATCCTCGACCATGTCAGCAATGTGCCCGAGCCCAGCAACCCCGTGAAGCTGCCCGGCAAGGCCAAGGGTGCCATCACCATGGAGGATGTGGGCTTTCGCTACGGCAGCCGTGCCGTCATCAAGCATCTGAACCTGGAGATCAAGCCCGGCGAGATGATCGGACTGGTCGGCCACAGCGGCTCGGGCAAGAGCACCCTGGTCAATCTGATCTGCCGTTTCTACGACGTCTCCGAGGGCTCCATCCAGCTCGACGGCGTGGACGTGCGCCGCATGTCCGTGTCCGACTACCGCAGCAATATCGGCCTGGTGCTGCAGGAGCCCTTCCTGTTCTTCGGCACGATCGCCGAGAACATCGCCTACGGCAAGCCCGATGCCACGCGCGAGGAAATCGTGGCCGCGGCGCGTGCCGCCCATGCTCACGAGTTCATCCTGCGCCTGCCCCACGGCTATGACTCCCTGGTCGGCGAGCGCGGCCAGGGCCTGTCGGGTGGCGAGCGCCAGCGTATCTCCATCGCGCGTGCGCTGCTGATCGATCCGCGCATCCTGATCCTCGACGAAGCCACCTCGGCCGTGGATACCGAGACCGAAAAGGAGATCCAGAAGGCGCTGGACAATCTGGTCCAGGGGCGCACCACGATCGCCATTGCCCACCGCCTGTCCACCTTGCGCAAGGCCGACCGTCTGGTGGTCATGGATCGTGGCGAGATCGTCGAAGTCGGCCCGCACGACGAGCTGATGGATCTCAAGGGCCATTACTTCCGCCTGTACGACGCGCAGGCACGTCGTGCCGAAGAGGATGCGCAAGCGGCCGGCCTCAAGCTGCAGACCAAGGAAACACAATGATCGAAGCTCCCCAATCCAATCTGAGCGGCATGCAGCTGGAGCGCAACGCCCATGGCCGTCTGGTGCTGACCCTGGGCAACGGCCTGGTCTACGAAGCCGTCGTTCCCGTGCGTGCATTTCCGATTGCCGCGCCTGCCGAAGGGCTGTCGCTGATCGCCTCCGATGGCAAGGAAGCGCTGTGGGTGGCCCGCATGGCCGACCTGCAGCCCGAGCATCGTCAGCTGATCGAGCAGGACCTGGCAGTGCGGGAGTTTGTGCCGACCATAGAGCGCATTCTCAAGGTCTCGAGTTTCTCCACCCCCAGCACCTGGGAGCTGCAGACGGATCGCGGTCTGACGCAGATGGTGCTCAAGGCCGAGGAAGACATCCGCAAGCTGGCCGGGCGCACCCGACTGCAGATCACGGGCCAGGATGGCGTGCAATATCGGATTCCCGACAGCAGCAAGCTGGACAGGCATTCGCGCAAGCTGCTGGAGCGCTTTCTGTAAGCTGCGCAGCGCGACTATTTCAAGGGCTTCGCATAATCGCGAGGCCCTTTTTTGTATCAAATTGCGCAGTGGTGCTTGATATATATAGACTAATAGCTATCAAAATAGGATTGAAAATAATCCTACAGTTTTCTCAAGCGTGGCCGATAACAGGGCGAGATAGCTGATTTTCCGCCTGCACCTTTTTACTGCCGAGGGCCAAGCCATGCAAATTCCACCTCTAGACCGGACACAGACGCCCTGGCGTACCCAGGGTGCGGATTTGTATTCCACAGGCGCCTCTGGCGCCGCGCCGGTGCGCCCCGTGAATGCGGTGAATGCGACGGAGTCGGTGGACAAGATCGGCGAGGGCCGCACGGTGCGCGAGCCCGAGAAGCCCTCGGCTCCCGATACCGAGAACCGAGACTGGACGCTGGCCGAGGAGGTCAAGCAAAAGGAGGAGGTCGAGGAGCCACCCAAGGAGCCGATCTCCAAGCAGCTGATCGAGTTCATCCAGTCCATGTGGCGCGCCAGTGCCCAGGCGGTGGAGCAGGCGCAGGAAACCAGCAAGTCGGAAGATCTGCTGCAGAGCAAGCAGACGGCGCGCAATGAGCCGCTGACTTATTCCGAGCCCCGGATAAAGCGCAGCGGCAACGCCAAGTAAGCGATTGCTTTTATTTTGAGAGCTGATTGCGCTTGATATTCAAGCGCTTCAGCTATTTTTATATCTTATTTGCTTTCAGGATCAGCGCTGTCAGCTTCTGATTTGTGAGCGTCGTCCTTGGCTGATGCAGCTGCCACGGCTTCCGCGGCCTTGGCCTTTTCACGCGCTGCACGGTATTTGACGGCAAAGGCGCGCACTTCCTCATAGGTGACGAAGCCGTCCTTGTTGGTGTCGGTTTCGTCAAAGGCGGCGGCCAGCTTGGGGATGATGGCCACTTCCTTGCGGCTGAGCTTGCCATCCTGGTTGAAGTCCAGCATCTTGAACTGCTGCTGGGCCTTGATCTCGCCCTTGGAGAGCTGGGTTCCCTGTCTTTCCGCCATCTTGTCGCCGGCAGTTTCCTCGGCGCGCACCGTGGGCAGCAGCAGCACGGCGCTGGTCAGCAGCACGCCCATGGCGGTCTTCATGACCGAGCTGCTGCGCGCGACGAAGGGGTGTTTCTTGGCTTTTGACATAGCGGTACAGGTGAGGGCCATGACGGCATTCTCAAGCACTGTCCCGCCGCACTTTCAAAGTTTTGCATTCGCTTGCCGGACTTTGCCAAGCTTTACGTAGGCAGCGCCGCCTTGTCATGGGCAATGCCGCTGCGCACATGGCCCGAGGGAACATGCCCGGCCGCATTGCGTACATGGCCGGTCTGGTCGTCGAAGAAGAAATCGGGCTCGAACTCGCGCAGAAACCCGCCCTTGGCCAGTCCGCCGAGGAACATGGCTTCATCGACATCGATCTTCCAGTCCATCAGCGTATTGAGCGCGCGTTCATGGGCCGGGGCGCTGCGCGCCGTGACCAGCGCCGTGCGCACGCGCATGCCGGCCACATCTGCCTGCTGCAGCCGGTGCAGGGCGGCCAGCAGCGGCTTGAACGGGCCTTCGGGCAGCGGCTGGGCGGCTTTCTCCAGCTCATGTTGCTGGAAAGCCTCCAGGCCCTGGGCCTGGAAGATGCGCTCGGCCTCGTCGGAAAACAGCACGGCATCGCCGTCGAAAGCGATGCGCACTTCGCGCGGATGGCTGCTGCTGGCGCGCATGGAGTCGGTGAACACATGGGCTGCCGGGTAGCCCAGCTGCAGTGCCTGGGTCACGTCATCGGCATTCGCCGAGAGAAACAGCTGGGCTCCCAGCGGACGCAGATAGCCGAAGGGGTCGCGCCCCTGGGTGAATACGCCGCGCTGTATGGAGTGCAGGCCGTGGGCCTGGGCCGAGCGGAAGACGCGCATGCCGCTGACGGGGTCGTTGCGCGAGAGCAGCACCACTTCCACATGCTGCTGTGCCTCGGTGTTGAAGGCCAGCAGCTTCTTGACCAGCGAGAAGGCCACGCCGGGCGCGGCAGGCACGTTCAGCCGCTCGCGCTGCAAGCGCAGATAGGTCGCCGGGTCGCTGTCCTCGAAGAGGCGGTTTTCCTCCTCGAAATCGAACAGGGCTCGCGAGGAGATGGCGACGACGAGCTTGTCGTTCAGGGTCATGGCCATGGCGGTACGGCTTTGAGCGGATGTGCAGACAAGCTCCGATGATACGCAGGCCGCCGCGCCCTCACCAGTTGGCTTCGCGCTCGGGCGTGGCACTGATATGGTGTATGGACAGATCGGCGCCGTCGAATTCCTGCTCCTGGCTCAGGCGCAGCCCCATGGTTTTCTTGAGCAGGCCATAGACCAGCAGGCCGCCGAGCGCTGCCCAGGCCACGCCCATCAGCGTGCCTATGAGCTGGGCCATCGGATGTACGCCGCCAAGCCCGCCCAGTGCCTGCGTGCCGAAGATGCCGGCTGCAATGCCGCCCCAGGCGCCGCACAGACCGTGCAGCGGCCACACGCCCAGCACATCGTCGATCTTCCATTTGTTCTGCGTCAGCGTGAACATGAAGACAAAGATGGCGCCGGCGGCAGCCCCCACGACCAGTGCCCCCAGAGGGTGCATCAGATCCGAGCCCGCGCAGACGGCAACCAGACCGGCCAGCGGGCCGTTGTGCACAAAGCCCGGGTCGTTTTTGCCCACCGCCAGGGCAGCCAGCGTGCCGCCCACCATGGCCATTAGCGAGTTCACGGCGACCAGACCGGAGATCTTGTCCAGGCTCTGGGCACTCATCACATTGAAGCCGAACCAGCCCACGATCAGAATCCAGGCTCCCAGCGCCAGGAAGGGAATGCTGGAGGGGGGCGTGGCGGCGATCGCTCCGCCCTGGCGGTAGCGATTGCTGCGCGGACCCAGCAGCAGCACGGCGCCAAGAGCGATCCAGCCGCCCACGGCGTGGACCACCACGCTGCCGGCAAAGTCGTGGAACTCGGCACCGGTCAGCGCCTTGATCCAGGCCTGCACGCCGAAATGCTGGTTCCAGGCAATGCCCTCGAAGAAGGGGTAGATCAGGCCCACGATCATGGCCGTGGCGATCAGCTGGGGCCAGAACTTGGCGCGTTCGGCAATGCCGCCCGAGATGATGGCGGGAATGGCGGCCGCGAAGGTCAGCAGAAAGAAGAACTTGACCAGGCCGTAGCCGTTGAGTGTCGTCAGCTGCTCGGCACCCACGAAAAAGTGCGTGCCGTAGGCCACGCCATAGCCGAGCGCGAAATAGACCACGGTGGAGACCGAGAAGTCGACCAGGATCTTGACCAGGGCATTGACCTGGTTCTTGCGGCGCACGGTGCCCAGCTCCAGGAAGGCGAAACCGGCGTGCATGGCCAGGACCATGACGGCGCCCATCAGAATGAACAGGGCATCCGCGCCCTGTTTTAGTGCTTGCATGAAAACGCTCCAGCTGAAATTTGCTATTTATTGGTGCGAAATTGCGTAAAAAACCCGCAATGCACTAAAAGAAAGCAAGAATTGCGCCAGGCTGGAGTGGGTGCTTCCGCACCGTTGCGGGCGCGGCCGGCCTATTTGACGAACTGGTTGAGCTGGATGATGGGCATGAGCACGGCCAGCACGATGAGCATGACCACCAGTCCCATGACGACGATGAGCAGCGGCTCGAGGATCGTGGCCAGGTGCATGGCACGGCGCTGGACCTCGGTGGACAGCTGGGTGGCGGCACGCTGCAGCATCAGCGGCAGCTGGCCCGTCTGCTCGCCCAGCCGGGCGAACATGGCGACCAGGCCCGGAAAGCGCTTCTTCTGAGCCAGGGCCGAGGCCAGTGGCGCGCCTTCGCGCACCAGCACCAGCGCATCCATGGCATCGGCGCGCAGGGCGCGGTTGTTGAGCGTCTCGGCCGCAGCCTGCAAGGCCTTGAGAATGGGCACGCCCGCTCCGGCGAGCATGGCCAGAGTGCCGGCAAAGCGCGCTGCGTTATAGCTGCGCGAGAGCCGGCCTATGAGCGGCAGACGCAGCCACTGGGCATCGAAGCGCTCGCGAAACGCCTCGTTCCTGAGCGCCAGCCGAAAGCCCACGGCAGCCAGCAGCAGCACGGCCAGCATGAGCCAGCCGTAGTGGCGCACAAAGTCGCTGATGCCGAGCATGACCACGGTGAGAAACGGCAGCGCACGCTTGGTGCCGGCAAACACGCCGGCCACCTGCGGCACCACATAGCTGACCAGAAAGATCACGATGACGATGGCCACCAGCGTCACGATGGCCGGATACAGCGAGGCGCCGATGAGCTTGGACTGCAAGGCCTGGCGCGCCTCCAGGTCGTCGGCCAGGTTTTCCAGCACCGGACCCAGGCTGCCGCTGGATTCACCGGCGCCGATCACGGCGCAAAAGATATCGGAAAACTCGCGTGGATGCTGTTCCAGCGCCCTGGCAAAGCTGGAGCCGGCATTGACCTCGGCCCTCAGCGCTGCGACCAGCTGATGCTGGCGTTCGTCCTCGGCTTCCTCGGACAGCGCAGCCAGTGCGCGTTCTATGGGCAGGCCGGAGCTGACCAGCCCCGAGAGCTGGCGGGTCCATACCGCGAGGCTGGTGGAGTTGAAGACCGGGCGCGTGAACCATCCGGAAGCGCCGGTGCGGCCCTGGCCCTTGCCTGCGGCGACGGGCTCGACCTGCAGCGGCACCAGGGCCTGGCTGCGCAGCTGGCTGCGCGCGGCACGGGCGTTGTCGGCTTCCAGGGTGCCCTTGCGGGTCTGGCCCTGGGCATCCAGGGCTTCAAAGGTAAAGGCGGGCATGCGCGAATCGATCTGACGGGTGAGGAGTTAGTGCAGATAGTAGCGACTAATGATGTCAGCACTTCGGCGTTTGAGAGAGCGAACCCGGCTTGACGCAGGTCAGGACTGCCGCGGCTGAGGTCGGCACAATGGTCTGCCGATTCAAGAATGCGAGGTTTCGATGCTCAAGGACAAGGTTGCATTGGTGACGGGGGCTGCATCCGGCATAGGCCGTTGTGTGGCGCTGACATGGGCCAGGGAAGGCGCGCGGGTGGTGCTGGCCGACCTCAACGAGGAGCAGGGCCAGGAGAGCGCGGCCCTGGTGCGCGAGCTGGGTGCCGAGGCACTGTATCTGCGCGCCGACGCCGGCAGCCCGGCGGATCATGAAGCGCTGGTGGCCCTGACCATGCGCCACTTCGGCAGGCTGGACGTGGCCTGCAACAACGCCGGCATCGGCGGAGCCAGCGCGCCAACCGCCGACTATCCACTCGATGCCTGGGAGCAGGTGCTGCGCGTCAATCTCTCGGGTGTCTTCTATGCCTGCAAATACCAGATTGCCGCCATGCTGCAAGGCGGTGGCGGCTCCATCATCAATATGGCGTCCATACTCGGCGCCGTGGGCTTTGCCAACTCTGCGGCCTATACGGCGGCCAAGCATGGCGTGCTGGGCCTGACCAAGGCGGCAGCGCTCGAATATTCGGCCCGGGGCGTGCGAATCAATGCCGTGGGGCCGGGCTTTGTCCAGACCCCCATGATCAGCGGTCTGGAGCAGGACCCGGCCACGCATGCGGCGCTGGTGGCGGCCCACCCCATGGGACGGCTGGGCCAGCCCGAGGAGATCGCCGAGCTGGTGGCCTGGCTGGCCAGTGACCGCGCGTCGTTTGTGACGGGCGCTTATTACCCGGTCGACGGCGGTTACTTGGCGCGCTGAGTGGTCTGCAGCGGTTTGCTATAGGTTTTGATGGCCCTGCGCTTGACTGGCAAGCGCTGCGGGCCAAAACCTTAAACGACTGGCGCCATGGCGGCGGCTTGCATATCGCCGTCGATCTCGTCGGCGCGCACCGAGGCTGCACGCTGCAGCAGCGGCGTGGCATAGGCCTCGAATTCGGGCCGCCTGGGCAAGCTGCCGTCCATCATGCTCCAGCCGATATAGCTGGCCAGATACAGATCGGCGGCCGTGAAGTGGTCGCCGCAGACATAGCGTTTGCCGGCCACCGCATGCAGCAATGTGTTCAGCACATCGTCAAAGCGACCAAAGCCCGCGCTTATGGCCTGCTGATGAGTTTGCGATTGCAGCCAGCCTTCGTTGCGGGCGGTTGTGACGGCCTCCACCGGCCCGGCGACAAAGAACAGCCAGCGAAAGTAGCTGGCCCGTTCCGGGCTGCCCATTGCCGGGGCCAGTCGTTTCTCGGGAAAAAGCTCGGCCAGATAGGCGAGGATGGCTCCGGTCTCGGTGACCACGGCATCGCCATGCTGCAGCGCCGGGACCTTGCCCATGGGGTTGATGGACAGGTACTCGGGCGACTTCATCTCGGGTCCGAATTCCAGGTCAACGGTTTCATAGTCGGCGCCGCATTCCTCCAGCATCCAGCGCACCATGCGGGCGCGTGATCTGGGGTTGCTGAAAAAGCGCAGCTTGGGTTGCTGAGGTGTGGACATTGCGGCTCTCCTTGGCGGGCTGTTGTGACATGGCAAAAACGCCATGCAGCCAATGTAGGAGCGGGGGCTGACAGTTTCTGTCAGCAGCGCCGTTCAATCCAGCGTGTAGCCGGTTTCGTCCAGCCAGCGCTGTATCAGCGCCTGGCGTCGCTGTGGATAGCGTTCGCCCAAATCCTCCAGCGCGTCCACGCGGTCGGCGCGAAAGTGACGAAAGGCCTGGCGCAACTCGCACCATGCCGAGACCACGCGGCTGCGCTCGAAGTAGGCCATGGCAAACGGCCAGACCAGGCGCTGGCTCGGCACGCCATGCTGGTCCCGGTAATGCAGCACGACCTTGTGTTCGGCACGGATGGCGCGGCGCAGCGCGGCCTGCCAGGGCTCGGGCGGCGGGTCGTTCTGCATATTGGGAACCAGCAGGCCGCTGGTATCGACGGCAATGCGCAGCTCCAGCGGCAGTGCTGTGCGTATGCGGTCCATGGCGGCGGTGGCGGCCTGTGCCAGTTGCGGATCGGCCTGCAGGCTGGCCCAGCGAGCGCCCAGCAGCAGGGCCTCCAGCTCGTCGGCGTTGAACATCAGCGGCGGCAGCAGAAAGCCGGGCCGCATCTCGAAACCTATGCCGGGGTCGCCCAGGATGTCGGCGCCCTGGGTGCGCAAGGTGGCAATATCGCGATACAGCGTGCGCAGGCTGATGCCCAGCGCCTGGGCCAGCTCGGGCCCGGTCTGCGGCTGACGGGCGCGGCGCAGTGTATCCAGCAATTGCAGCAGACGGGCGGAACGGCTCATGGGCGAAATCTGAGAGGTGAACGACGCAGGAGTTTGGCATGCTCTCATGCCAGGGCAGCCGGTTTGTCGTTACCCCTGAGCTCCCTCCTTCCGCGAAGCGAGAGAGGAGGGAGCTGCCAGGACCGCTCAGGCGGAGTTCATGGCGCCAGCCGTGATCTCCAGGCTGCGCAGGCGCAGCTCGGCGTCATAGACATCGCTGACGATCATGAATTCATCGGCCTGGGTCTCGTCGGCCAGCTTTTGCAGGCCCTGGCGCACGGTATCGGGGCCGCCGATGACGCCCACTGCCAGGAAATCGGCAATCGCCGCCTGGGCGCGCCCATCCAGCTGCTCCCAGAAGTCCGGTATCGGGGGCATGAGGCGGGTGCGGTTGCCGGTCAGAATGCCGAGCACGCGCTGATAGGTGCTGCTGGCCAGAAACCGCGCCTCTTCATCGCTGGGGGCTGCAATCACGGGCACGCCGACAATCGCGTAAGGCTTGGCCAGCGTGGCACTGGGCTTGAACATCTGGCGATACAGGGCCAGGGCCTGGTGCAGCATGCGCGGCGCAAAGTGCGAGGCAAAGGCGTAGGGCAGGCCCATGTGTGCAGCCAGCTGGGCCGAGAACAGACTGGAGCCCAGCAGCCAGATCGGGACATGCGTGCCCGCGCCCGGCATGGCGATGATGCGGGCGCCGTCCTGGTGATCGCCCAGCAGGCGCTGCAGCTCCTGTACGTCGCGCGGGAAGTCCTCCTCGGTCTCCACGCGGTCGCGACGCAGGGCGCGCATGGTCGCACCGTCGGTGCCCGGCGCGCGGCCCAGGCCCAGGTCGATGCGGCCCGGGTAGAGCTCGGCCAGCGTGCCGAAGGCCTCGGCCACCACCAGCGGAGCATGGTTGGGCAGCATGATGCCGCCCGAGCCCACACGAATCCTCTGCGTGGCGCCTGCGATGTGGCCGATCAGCACGGCCGTGGCCGAACTCGCAATGCCCGGCATATTGTGGTGCTCGGCCAGCCAGTAGCGGGTGAAGCCCAGCTTTTCAGCCTGCTGCGCGGTGCGCACGGCAATCTGCAGAGCATTGGCCACCGTTCCGCCTTCGCGCACGGCGACCAGGTCCAGCATGGACAGCTTGACGTTGTTCAGGGATTTCATGGCGATTGATCTATATGGTTTTGATAGCTTGCAGCGTTTTCTGGGTCAGCGTTTGCGGCCGATCTCACGTCCAAGCACAATGCCGACCAGCACACCCCAGGCCAGCAGCACGGCGGCCATGGCGTAATAGCTGCTGCCGGCCTGCATGGCAAATACCGAGCCCAGCAAGGCCACCAGCGCCGCCATGCGGATCACGCGGCGCAGCTGGTCCACGGGCAGGCGGGCCTTGAGGTTGAACAGCACGGCGAGGCTGATGACAGCCAGGGCGATCAGCAGCAGAAACAGATCGCCGCCATAGGGCTGGACGGAAGTGCGAAGGTTTTCAAGCATGGCAACGATTCTGGCAAAGCTCAATGACCGCTGCTGGCTGAGGCCATGCATGAAAAAGCCCACCGAGAGGTGGGCTGTGCTGCGCTAGGGCGGGGAGTCAGTTCAGGCCGAGGGCGGCAAGCAGCGCATCGGCTGCAGTGCCATTGAGCCGCTGCTGATTGCTGACCATCTGCTTGTCCCGATAGCCGACATAGGTGATGCCGCCGCGCTCGACGAACAGGCGATAGTTCTGGAAGTTGCTGACATTGAGCTGGGTGGGCTCCTGTGCGAAGCGCAGCACCTTGGCATCTGCCTGGGTGGCGATGCTGTAGTTGCTGACCAGAATCGTCTTGCAGGTGGACACGCCGTTGATGAACAGGGTCCGGTTGTTGGGCAAGGTGCTCATATCGCCCTCGCATTCATAAAAGCGCGCGCGCTGCTCGCCGCCGTTCTCGAAACCCACCATATAGCGCTTGTAGGCGGCGCTGCCATCGGGCTTGAGATAGTCGCGGCGGCTGACCAGCACGCGCGAGTTGTTGCCATGCACATCGGCGGCCGAGACATTGGGCGCAAAGTCGCCGGCATTCCACGCAATGAATTCCGCAAGCGTGGCGCTGCGCCAGGTGCTGGTGTCAGGGTTGTTCGGTGCGTCGGCACGGGCAATGGTGGCGCGGTTGGCGTTGTTGCTCAGGTAGTAGTCGCTGCCGCCCAGGTCGGTGACGGTGCGATAGCTGAGCGTGGAGCCGCTGGGGAAGGTCGTTTCGGCCGGAAGCTGATCGGGCCTCGGGCCCCAGTTGGCAAAGCTGCCGTCGGCAGAGTCCTGCCACGGTGCGGAGCGGATCTCGGTGACGATGTCGCGCATCTTCAGGCCTGCGATATTGCGCACACTCTGCTTGGCTCTGCTGACCAGGCTCTTGCAGTACAGGGATTCGCTCTCTCCGCTCGCGAGGCTGGTGACCTGCTGCACGAAATCGGTGGGGCAGGCAAACCATTCGCTGCCGGTCCAATAGATCTGCGGCCTTGTCCAGGGTTGCTCCTGGCCGCTGACCACGCGCTCGCGGAACTCCGTGAAATAGCGTTTGCCGTTCGCATCGGGAGTGTTCTGCTCGGCCGTGGCTTCGAAGGCCCGGATGTAGTAGTTGCTGGTGTCGGTAAAGCTGAGCCAGCGCAGCTGCGTGCTCGCCGTGGGGCCGCCGGCCTCGGGGATGCTGGTTTGCGACTGCATGGCTGCGATCAGGCCCACATTGCCGGGCGTGACGCCCGAAGCGCTGGCCACCTGCTGGGCGGCGGTTTCCATGGCGGATTGCTTGTCCTTCATGGAGGTGCTGGTGTCGCTGAGGGCGGGATTGTCCAGCACGGCCGTGGCCAGGGTTTGCAGCTGCTGCAGCAGCACGCTGTTGACGGCGGCGTTGAGCTGCACCGAAGTCAGCGGCGCGCCGTCGACGCCTGTGGCGCCTGCCGTGTTGGTGAGCTGGGTCTGGGTGGTCACCACGATCAGGCGCGCCATGGTGGCGGCCAGCTTGCCGGCGTTGCTGCCGTCCTGGGTGAAATCCGCCAGCACCGAAGTGCCCAGGCCCAGCTGGCTCTGGATGGCTGCTGCCGCATCGGCGGTGCTGCTGCCCGTGGCCTGAGTGTGCGCCTGGACCAGGGTGCTCAGCGGGCTGACGACGCCAGGCTGATCGGCGGGTGCTCGCAATATGAAAGCCACGGGAACGGCGCCGGTGTCGGCATCGACAGAGTCCTTGGTGACCAGGGCCAGAATCGGGAATTTGCCCACATCGGCCTCTGGCACTTCCAGGCTGGCCTGACCGGCTGCATTGGTAACGGCACTGGGCTCCCCTGCGTCGCAGCTGCCGTTGTCGTTTCTGTCCATGCAGACCCTGACGTTTTGCAAGGCGCCGTCGATCACGGTGGTGGAGATCGATTTTGTGGCCGGAGCCGGGGCGGGCGACGGAGCAGGAGAAGCGCTGTCGCTGCCGCCGCCGCAGCCGGCAATGGAGGCAATCAGGACCAGGGTGCCCAGGGACACCGAGCGGCGGATGAATGGAGTTGTGGTGAGTGCTTGTGACATGGCAGCCTTTGGTTGATAGAGTGCTGCCGTTGTTTGTAAGCACTTGTTGTCGCGAAAACATCACCAAATTGGGTGAAGGGTTTGCAGCTATTTCAAAGTGTGAGTAAATGAAATGAATCCCCAGCGAAGCTCCATGAGGTGCTTGCTGTGGCGAGCCTTGGAAGGAGGCTCTATGGCGGTAGCGCATCTGCCTTTGATGTTGCAGGAACGGTTGCCCGCATTGATTGCGGCCATCTACGAGTCGGCACTGGAGCCGGCGCGCTGGCAGGGCTTTCTGGCCTTGTTCGGCGCGGCCCTGCGTTCACCGGCCAGCGTGATCTGGGCCAACGACTTTGCGCAGCGGACGGTGGATCTGGACGGGGGTTTTGGCACTTTCGGCGCCAGTCAGGGCTTTGCCGCCGCCGAACTGGAAAGTTTTGCCACGCACTACTGTCAGTGCAATGTCTGGCTGCAGGACCAGAGTCTGCATAGACCGGGCACGGTGGTGAATTCCTCCACACTGTTTCCCGACCGGAACCTGCCGGGTACCGAGTGGTATGGCGACTGGCTGCGACCTCAGGACCTGTTCTACTCCTGCGCGGCCGTGGTCGACAATCAGCATGACCGATCGTTCAACATCACCGTTGTCAGGCCGCATGCCGTGGGTGCCTACAGCGCCGAAGAGCTGGGCCTTGTGCAGCAGCTCATGCCGCACCTGCAGAGCGCATTTGCAATTCACCGACGTCTGTACCGTACCCAGGCATTGCTGAATGCATCGCTGGCCGTACTGGAGGATCTGCCGGTAGGCGTGGTTCTTCTGGACGAACGTGCGGCCGTGATGCATGCCAGCAGCCGGGCCTTGCGCTTGATGGAGCAAAGCCAGCTGATGTATCGCGCGGCCGACGAGAGCCTGCAGGCCACCAATGCCGCAGACCAGCGCTGGCTGCAGAAAGCCATGCGGGACTGTGTTGCCACGGGGCTGGGCAAGGCGCTGCACCACGGGCGGGCCAGCCGCTTCACAGGGCTGGCCGGACAGCAGTTGCAGGTCATGGTGTCGCCCTTGCCCATACATAGCAGCCCCTATGGCGAGCGCAGTGCCGCCATGCTGCTGATCAGCGATCCGGCGCTGCGCATTCCTTCGCTGCAGGATTTGCTGCGCAATCTCTATCGGCTCACGCTGGCAGAGGCTCAACTGGCCCAGGCGCTGATCAATGGCTGGACCCTGCAGGAGTTCGCCGAGAGACAGGGCCTGTCCATCCATACCGCGCGTTCGCAATTCAAATCGGCGGCGCTCAAGGTCGGTGTGGGGCGGCAGGCCGATTTCGTGCGCGTGCTGCTCACGGGGCCTGCCATGCTGCGCTGGCGCGAGTGAGTCTCGGGTCCTCAGTCGCGCGTGACGCGCATCACCTCGGCTTGCGTGGTGATGCCTTCGCGAACCAGGCGTTCGCCATCCTCGCGCATGAGCTGCATGCCTGCAGCCATGGCAGTCTCGCGGATCTCGGCCTCGCTGGCACCGCGATGGATCTGGGCGCGAATCGCATCGTCCACGGCCAGCAGCTCGAAGATGCCGGTGCGGCCACGGTAGCCACTGGGCTCGCTCAGGTCGACCTTGCGTACCAGGCGCTGTGCCAGCACTCCCAGCAGCGATGAGGACAGCAAAAAGGGCTCAACCCCCATGTCGATCAGGCGGGTGACGGCGCTGGGTGCGTCGTTGGTGTGCAGCGTGGCCAGTACCAGGTGGCCGGTGAGCGAAGCCTGGATGGCGATCTGCGCGGTTTCGAAGTCGCGGATTTCGCCGATCATGATCACGTCCGGGTCCTGGCGCAGCAGGGCGCGCAAGGCCTTGGCAAAGGTAAGCTCGATTTTGGCGTTGACCTGGGTCTGGCCCACGCCGGCCAGCTCATATTCGATGGGGTCTTCCACCGTCATGATGTTGCTGTGGCTGGCATCCATGCGCTGCAGCGCGGCGTAGAGCGTGGTGGTCTTGCCCGAGCCCGTGGGGCCGGTGACCAGCACGATGCCGTGCGGCTGCGCCGTGAGATGGGTAAAGCGCCTGAGCGTCTCGCCGCCCATGCCCACAGCTTCCAGGCTGAGCTTGCTCTCGCTCTTGTCCAGCAGGCGCAGCACGGCGCGCTCGCCGTGGGCGCTGGGCAGGGTGGAGACGCGCACGTCAATGGCTCGCGTGCCCAGGCGCAGGCTGATGCGCCCGTCCTGGGGCAGACGTTTCTCGGCAATGTCCAGATCGGCCATGATCTTTAGGCGGCTGATCAGGGCGGCGTGCAGGGCGCGATTGGGCTGAACCACCTCGCGCAGATCGCCGTCCACGCGAAAGCGCACGCTGGAATGGCGCTCGTAGGGCTCGATATGGATGTCCGACGCGCCGTCGCGTGCCGCCTGCGTGAGCAGGGCGTTGAGCATGCGGATGATGGGGGCGTCGTCGGCGGTTTCCAGCAAGTCCTCCACGGCTGGCAGGTCCTGCATCATGCGCGTCAGATCGGCGTCGGACTCGACCTCGCTGACCACCATGGCGGCGCTGGAGTCGCTTTGCGCATAGGCCGCGCTGATGCGATGGGCCAGCGCGCCGCTGTCCAGCAACTGCCAGCGTTGCACCGCATGCTTGCGCTGCACTTCGGAGATGGCCGACCAGTCGGGTTGCGGACCATGCCAGAGCACGGGCTCCTGGCCGTCATCCTCGATCAGCAGCTGGCTGCTGCGGGCAAAGCCATAGGGCAGGGGGTAGCGCATGCCTGGCCTTCGCTTACAGGGTGCCCGGGGGCAGGGTGGCGGGCGTCACAGGCGTCACGGTCACAGGCTGGCCGTTCACCGTGGGCTGACCCGGGCGCGTGAAGTCCACGATCTCGGGCTTGGCCCCGGGAACGATGGCCACATTGGGCACGCTTGCCGGTGCAGCACCGCTGGATGCGGGCAGCAAGGGCGCGGCATTGACATTGCGCATCAGCAGATTGGGGTCGGGCTGCACGGTTTGCTGCATGCCGCGAATGGACTCATAGCGGTCCTGCGAGAGCTGGCTGGTGGAGTTGGCGTCACGCAGCACGGTGGGGCGCAGAAACACCATCAGATTGGTTTTCTTGCGCTCGCGGCTGGTGTTGCGGAACAGATTGCCCAGCAAGGGAATGTCGCCCAGCAGCGGCACGCGCTCCTGGCTCTGGCTGTATTCGTCGGCAATCAGGCCGCCCAGCACCACGATGGCGCCGTCCTCGACCAGCACATTCGACTCGATGGAGCGTTTGGTGGTGGTGGCACCGGACTGGGCGTTGGCGGTGCCCTGCTTGACTGCCGAGTTCTCCTGGTAGACGGCCATCTTGATGGTGCCGTTCTCGTTGATCTGCGGACGAATCTTGAGCAGCGTACCCACGTCCTTGCGCTCGTACGTGGTGAAGGGATTGACCGAGCCCGAGGTGCCTGCGGTGTTGGTGTAGGAGCCCGTGGGGAAGGGCACGTTCTCGCCCACCATGATGCTGGCTTCCTCGTTGTCCAGCGTCATCAGATTAGGCGTGGACAGAATATTCGTGTCGCCGTCGCCCTGCATCAGATTGACCAGGGCACCCAGGCTGGTGTTGCCGTTGACGCTCTGGGTGAAGCCCAGGTTCATGCCCTTCATGCTGCCGATGGCCGAGGCCTGGCTGTCGGTGAGGGTCGTGCCGTTGACCAGACTGCCCACGGCACCCGACAGGCCGAAGATGTTGGAGATGCCGCTGATGGAGGTGCCGTTGCCGAGCACGCCCAGCACGCGGCCGTTGTTGCGGATCACCGAACTCCACTGCACGCCCAACTGTGCGGCCTTGTCGGCGGAGACTTCGACGATCAGCGCTTCGATCAGCACCTGGGCGCGGCGGCCGTCGAGCTTGTCGATGACGGTGCGCAACTGGCGGTACAGCGGGCCGGGGGCGGTGATGATCAGCGAGTTGGTCGTGGGGTCGGCCTGGATCATGCCGCCCGTGGAGGGCTGCTGGGCCGTGCCGAAGCGCGAGCTGGGGCCGCTGTTGCCGCCGCCCAGGCCTACGGTGGCGCTGCCGTCCGTGCCGCGCGAGATCACGGGCTGGGGGCTTGCTGCATTCGTGGTCGAGCCGGCCGCTGCCGTCATGCCCTGCTGGCCACCCAGGGTGGTGCTGGCGCTGGTCTGGGCGTTGATGGCGGCACGCAGCGTGGCGGCCAGGGACACTGCATCGGCGTTCTTGAGATACACCACATGGATGTTGCCGTCGTCACCGTTGCCCGTCATGGCTGGCTGGTCCAGACGCGCGATCAGCGAGCGGATCTGCGACAGCTTGGCAGGGTTGGCGGCACGGATCAGCACCGAGTTGCTGCGCGGCTCGGCCAGTATGGAGGTGCGGAAGCTGGTGTCCGCCTGGCCTGCTGCCGCGCCGGCTCCGGCCTGGACCACGCCGCCTGCGGTGGCAGAGCCGCCTTCAATGAGGCGATTGACCAGGGCCACCATATCGGCGGCCACGGCATGGCGCAGCGCGATGACTTCCACATCGGTGGCGTTGGATACATCGGTGCTGGCGATGATGCGCGAGATGCGCTGCAGATTGTCCGCGTAGTCGGTGATGATCAGCGAGTTGTTGCCGGGGTTGACGTTGATGGTGTTGTTGGGGCTGATCAGCGGCCGCAGCACGGGCACCAGATTGTTGGCGTTCTCGTAGTTGAGCTTGAAGATCTGCGTGACGATCTGTCCGCCGCCAGCCTGACTGCCGCGTCCGCCCTGGCCGACGGAGACCTCGCTGGACTGCAGCTTGGCATCGGCTTCGGGAATCACCTTGAACAGACCTGCCGACTCCGTCACCGTGAAGCCCTGCATGCGCAGTGCCGCCAGGTACTGCTGATAGGCAGTGGCAGGCGAGACGGCCTTGTCGGTCAGCAGCGTGATCTGGCCCTTGACGCGCGGATCCACCACCACGTTGCGATTAGTGATGGCTGCCATGGCGCGCGACACGGCCTCGATATCGGCATTGGTGAAGTTCAGCGTGACCGGCTCGCCAGGTCGCAAACTGGGAGTGGCATTCGCTTGTCCGCTCTGGGTTTGAGCATGAATAGGTGCTGAAATGCAGACGGCAAGCGAGGCAACAGCTATCGAATGCAGTGTGTTTTGCCAGGCGGTGCGTGAATGCTGAGTCATGTGTCAACCAAAGGTGATGATGGAGCGCGCACCCTGGCGGCGCCCCAAGATATTGAGCAAATTCGACAGAGCGGCTTCGCGCTCGGGGCTGGCAGAGGCTTCGCCACTGAAATGCAGGCGCGAGCCCACCCATTGGCCCTGGCCGCTGAGCTGCAGGTCGCCGCCCAGCGTGGTCAGATTCAGCTGGGCATTGTCTCCGCCCTGTATATCGAGGCGGTAGCTGCCCAGGGGCTTGAGCGATGACAGCCTGGACGATACGGCCAGCGCTTCCAGCCGCGTCAGGCCCTGGCTGGTAGCCCGGCCGGCGCGATATTGCATCGTCAGCCCGACGGTGGACAGGCGCAACTGGCCCTGCAGGGCCACGGTGTTCCAGGGCGTGCCCAGGCCGGCCAGCAGCTCAGCGGGCAGTTGCAGCACGCTGTCCTTGAAGCGCACCGTCATGGCGTTCCAGCCCGGCTGCAGCTGCGCCAGCATCGGGGTGCTGGTGCAGCAATCGCTTTGCAGGCTGATGCTGGCGCCGCTCAGGCTGGGTCGCAGTGTCCAGTTCAGGCGCGTGGGCAGGCTGCTCTGGTCCTGGCTGTCCTTGCCGCCCGTGAGCACCAGCCTGGCCGAGCCGCGCCAGAGCGTGCCGCGCGGCTCCTGCAGCTGTACCTGGTCGGCTGTGATCGATTGCACGCCTGCGGCCAGCCAGGCCGCCGGAGCCTGGACCAGCACCGTCAGCAGAGCACCCAGCAAGGCACCGCCCACTGCCCAGCGGCGCGGCGAACGCGGATCGCCCGGCTCACGTGGTCTGCGCGAGGCTTTGCTGGTGGTGCGTGAGGTGCTCAGGCTCATGGTCGCGGCTAATTCTGTGCACCTGCGTTGTCGGGCAAATCGAGCAGCAGATTGCCGCTCCAGCGTGTAACGGCAGCGCCGTCGACGCTTTCGCCGAGATTGCGGTTGAGCTTCATCTCGGCCACCGAGGCATGGCTGTTGTCACGCACCTGTGCCAGCCAGCGGGCCAGGGCGGGAGCGGCGGCATTGCTCAGGCTGACCTGGGCACGGCTGCCCAGCCACTGCAACTGTGCGCTGCTGCCGAGTTCGGTCTTGAGCGACTGCTCCAACTGCGTGCGCGCATCAGCGCTATTGCCCTGCGGCTGCTGGCGCAGCAGCTCGGCCTGGGCCTGCATCTGCAGCATGTTCTGCAGCTCGCGCTCCGCTGCCGCATGGCGTGCGGGGGCCGTGCGCAGGCTGTGCAGGGCCGGTGCCAGTGCCACCCACCAGAGCAGGGCCAGCAGCACGACGCTGGCGGCGATCAGCAACAGATTCTGTTCGCGCTGGGCCAGGACGCTCCAGCGCTGGCGCAGCGGAGCCAATGCGGTTTTCAAGGCGTTTTTCTGCTTCATGGCCTAGCCTTTGCACTCAGCACCAGATCTGCTCCTTCGCGTTGCAGCATATAGCCATTGGCCTGCAGGCTTTGCTGTGCGTCGCCCACTGCTTCGGGACTCAGGTCCAGACCCGAGATACGCAACTGCTTGTCCTGGTATTGCAGGCTCTTGGCATTCTGCACGCCCTGAATGCCGGCGCTTGCGGCCAGCAGGGCTTCAAGGTCGCTGGCGGACAGTGCGCCGGAGTTGCTGCGCAGCAGATCCAGTTCGCGTTGCATCTGTACCGGAGCATCGATGATGACGGGCACGTGAGGGAAGGTGGTCTGAAGTACCTGCTTGGCCTGCTGCTGGCGCAGTTCGATGGCACGGTTTTCCCTGAAGGCCCAGGCGTTGAGTCCGACCAGCTGGGCGACGACGGCAATGCCTGCAGCCCAGCGCGCAGCACGCCATTGCGGAGCCTTGGCAAAACCATGCCAGGCATCGAGCAGGCGGCGCTTGGCGCGGGTGCTGCCGCCCAGGTCCAGATCGAACTGGGCCAGGTCGCCTGCGTAGCCATGGCTTTGCAGCAGCCGCTGGGCGGCGGTGAAGATGCTGACCGGGCGCTGCAGTGTCTCAGCGCTGCGTGCCAGATGGGGTTCGGCCAGCACCGGCAGATCCTCGGGCAGGCGAGCCAGCAGTGGCTGCAACAGGCCGGCATCGGCATGCTGGGGCACGACGACGAGGCAGGCCTGTGCATCCAGTCCGGTGGCACTCAGCTGGGGCTGGGTGCTGTCGCCCGACAGAAGCAGCTGGGCCTTGCTGCTTGGCCATTGTTCGGGCACCAGACGGCTGGCGGCATGACCATGCTGTTCCAGGGCCTGCAAATGGGATTGCAGCCAGCCCTTGTCGCAGGCAGCCACCCAGCAGGTCTGACCCGCCGCCGAGCCAGCGTCCAGTGCCAGGTGCATGACGGACGGCTCATCGAGCAGCTTTTCTTCCAGCAAACCCTCAAGCACGGCGCGCAGACGCTGCTGGCGCCGGCTTTGCACATTCAGTCCTGGAGGCAGGGTGACGGCATGCCAGGACAGCTGAGCGGCCGGGATGACGGCGGTGATCTGGGCCGTGCGGCCCGTGGCCGGCAGCAGGGACGCCGCAGCCTGGCCGCTGCGCTGAATGCTTTGGCCATCGTCGCTGAGGACGTAGAGATATTCCGTGGCGGAGTTGGCGTGCTTCGCCGACAGCTGTATTAGCAATGTGCTCATGAGGGAAGATGCAGCATTCTATGGGGGCAGTGTGACATCAGGGTGTCAGGGTCTGGCAACTGCGGGCATACCCCAGTCGGCGTGCTCCTGCCACAGGGTAGTCACGTTCATGTCCTTGCGCTGAATCAGTGAACGCTGGCTCAAGACGTTGTCCCCGAGGCGCAGGCGACCGCGGGCTTCGAAATAGCTGGTGGTCACGGAGTGCATGGCACTGTTGAAGACGCCGGTCAGCCCTATGGCCGTAGCCGCTGCATTCAGGGACTTGAAAGGCGAGGCGTCGCGCAACTGCACCAGCTGGTTGGCGCGGGCCCAGTCCAGGTCCTCGGTGCTGGCCCAGATGACCTCGGCGCTGGCCGTATTGAGATTGACCATGGTGCGCTCGGGCAACAGCGAGACATAGGGCTCGATGCGCGCGATGATGCGCGGATCGACGCCCAGCCAGCCCAGTTGCCCGACGGTGCGCGGCATCAGCGCCGCAGTCTGGCTCTTGCCGCGCATGGCTTGCTGCAAGGCCGTGGCTATCTGCATGACGGAGCTGCCGGGCAGACCCAGGCGCTCGAACAGGCGCAGAAAAGGCTTGAGGTTCTCCTCTTTCACGCTCGAGTCGGCCCCGCTGAGCAGATTGCGCAGATTCAGGCGCGACTGCAGATCCACGATCTCGCCCGAGAGAAAAGCGTCCTGCATGTCGGCAAGACCGTCATCGACCTGGCTGACATTGTTCTTGGCTGCCAGAAATGTGGACAGGCGAGCCTCCTTCAGCGGCACCGCCCAGGGCTCGCCCAGATGATCGACCGGGTTGCTGCGGTTGGCGCGCGAGTCCTCCTGCAGCACCACGCGCGACCAGTCCAGCGCGCCCAGCAGCAACCAGTTGGCCTGCACACGATTGCGTTCGGCGGTCTCGATTTCCACATCGCGCCATTGCTGCCAGAGCGCGGCCGAGGCCAGGGTGGCAACCAGCACCACCGTCAGCATGGCTGCCAGCAGTGCTGCACCGCGCTGGCGCACGCGTCGGAAACTGGCGCACCCCAAGCCGGAAACACCGAGCATGGGCCGCCCCGCAGCGATGGCGTTGTCCCTCTGGAGGGAAGGCGCGAAGCGACTCAGGGGGGATTCCATGATCTGGAGTTCGAGCGCAGCGGGTTGACCCAGTCCACCGTCATCACTCCATTGAGCGCGCGGCCTGGGGGCAGTGTCAGTTCTATGCGTATGCCGTCGGGCACGACGGGCAGCACGGGGTTGCCGTCGCTGCCGACGCTGCTGCCGTCATCGCTGCCCTGATCGCTGGACTGCGGATTGGTCCAGGCGTTGCTGCGGTAGTAGTAGACGCGCCACAGATCAAGCGGGATCAGCACGGTCTCGCGGCGCATCTGGTCGCTGGAAGGATTGCGGCCCCATTGGGCCGCCTGGTTCCAGGCATCGTTCCATTCGCTGACCGTGCGCGCGGGCAGCGATTGCCAGCGCACCCATTGGAAGCGGCCATCGACATTGCGACGGCTCCAGGCCACGATGAGCGCCCCGTTGTCGACGGCTGCACTGGTCTTGCGCGTCAGGCGCAGCACCTGGCCATCCCAGTCCAGCACCTGGCGACCCTGCAGCGGCATCAGCGCGTTGAGGTCGGCATTCCACTGGGCCAGCACGGTCTGCATGACGGCGTGTTGCTCACCTTGCTCGCGTGTCACTTCCTGCGCCCTCAGCATGCCGTCGATGCCGCGCCAGCTCATGATGGACAGCAGGGCCATGGCGGCCAGGGCGACCAGCAGCTCGATCAGCGTGAAACCTTGGTTTCTGTTGCGCATACTGCTCATGATTCAGTAGCGACCGACGATGGTGGAGACGCGCAGCACCGCAGCCGCCTCGGAAAACACCTGGGCATCCACGCGTCTGAAGCTGGGGTTGGGCGTGGGGCGCACGCTGAGCTGTACCTGCATCTGTCTGCCGGCCTGCTGGCACTGGATGGTGGTGTCGCCGACGGCAGGCATCTGATTGAACAGGCGCAGTCGCACCAGTTCGTTCTGCGCGCAGAGCTGGGCCAGGATGACGTCGGACTGGCGCTGGGCATTACGCGTCAGGGCGCTGCTGGCCTGAAGTCCAGCCAGCAGGGTGACGCCGACAATACCGACCGCGACCAGTACCTCGATCAGCGTGAAGCCGCGCTGCAGCAGGGCGGGCTTCATGGCGTCACCTGCAGATTTTGAATGCTGAACGGGCGCAGCCCGTCGGTGGCCAGCCGCAGTGGCGCCGAGTTGCTGCCGGGCAGCGACAAGGTAATGCTCTGTCTTGGAATCAGCGGCTCCGGTCCCAGCACCACGGGTGTATTGGGCTGCACCAGCACAGGAGTCTGCAGCCATTGAGTGGGCATCTTGACGTTGGGTGGCAGACCTTCAAACCGGAAGCCCTGCGGCATCGGGCGCCAGATAACCAGGGCGCCATTGGTACGGGCCTGGGCGCGGGCCGATTCGAGCAAGGTGGCCAGACGCTGGGCCTCGCGTTCGAGCTGCTGCTCGCCGCTGTCGCGTATGGCCAGGCTCACACCCGCCGTCGCCAGCGCCATGATGGAAATCACCACCAGCAACTCCAAGAGTGTGAATCCCCCCTGAAGCGCTGCGCGCCTTCCCCCCCGGGGGACGACAGCCTGTGCTGCGGGGCGGCCCTTGCTGGCTGTCCCTGTGGCTGAGCGCGCCGGCTTTACAGGCATTTGATGCATGCGGGGTTGCCGCCGGGCCGCCCCAAGGCAAACCCCGGCACCAGCCGGTCAGGGCCCCCTCGGGGGGCAGCGACCACACGCTGTGAGGGAGCGTGGGGGCTCATTGCTATTGCCAGGAGCCAATATCCGCATCCTTGCCTTCGCCGCCGGCCTTGCCGTCAGCGCCCAGGGACATGATGTCGATGGGGCCCTTCACGCCGGGGTTCAGGTATTGATAAGGATTGCCCCAGGGGTCATTGGGCAGCTTTTCCAGGTAGGGCTTCCAGTTCTGCGGGGCGGGGCCGGTGGTTGGTTTGGCTACCAGCGCCTGCAGGCCCTGTTCGGCCGTTGGATAGCGCTGGTTGTCGAGGCGGTAGAGCTTGAGCGCCTGGTTGATATTGGCGATATCGGTCTTGGCTGCGGTTACGCGGGCATCGTCGGCGCGGTCCAGCACATTGGGCACGATAAGAGCTGCCAGCACGCCAATGATGACCAGCACCACCATCAATTCGATCAGGGTAAAGCCGCGCGATGCGGCGTGGCGAATAGCAGACATCAGATGACGGCAGTTGGTGCTCATTGGAAACTGTAGGAAAAATGCAGTATTGCACCATCATAATCGTCGAATGCGACTGCAATCTTTCAATACCGGTCAGGGCCTTTCCATGCCGGTCAAACTCACGACCCTGCTGCTGTGGGCGATTGCCGCTGCGGTGGTGGTGTTCTGGACACTCCGGTTCGTCGGCAGTGGCAGTGAGCAGTTACATGTCGTCCCGCCTGCGCAGCCGGTACAGGCCAATGTCCAGGCCATGGCAAAGGCTTTGGGGGCGGTCGCCGCGCCTGTTGCCGCCGTGGCCGCGCCAGTGGCCAGCCGCTATGCCCTGCTGGGGGTGCTGGCAGGGCACGAAACAGGTGGCGGTGCCGCGGTGATCGCCGTGGAAGGCAAGGGCAGCAAGGCCGTGCGTGTGGGCGAGGCCGTGGAGGATGGCGTGATTCTGCAATCTCTGGCGGCGCGCGAAGCGCGACTGGGCCCTGCCAACGGGCCGGCCAGCACGGTGCTGCAATTGCCCAGGCCGCCCATGGCCAGCTTCAACTGAGTTCGAGCTGCAGCCACTGTCCATAGGCGGGCGCCGGCAAGGTCCATTCATGGCTTTGCGGCAGCCGGCGGTCATGTTGCAGCAGCCACTGCGCACAGCGTGCCACACCGGCATGGCAGATCCACACCATATGTTCGCTGTCGCTGCTGAGCGCATCCTGCAGTGCCTCGTGGACGCGCTGCAGCATCTGTGCCAGTGATTCGCCCTCGCCGGGTGCGTGCCGCGCCAGATCGTGCGCCCAGGCACCGATGGCAGCTTCGCCGATGTCATTCCAGCGCAGGCCTTCCCAATGGCCGAAGTCCATCTCCAGCAGTCTGCCGTCGGGGGTGGAGACAAAATCCGGCTCCAGTACCTGCAGATCCAATGCCAACTGCCTGCATCTTTGTAGCGGCGAGTGCCGGATCTGCAGCTTGCCATGCAGGTGCTGCAGAGATTGCTGCAGGGTCTGAGCAGCTTGCCGGGTGGCCTCTGCATCGGCGGCGATATCGAGGCGGCCGTAACAGCGCTCGGTATCGATCAAGGGACGTGCGTGGCGCACCAGCCATAGTGTCTTCATGGCCGTTCTATAGCAGCTGGCGCAGATAGATGCAGCTGGCCAGCAGCAGCGCCAGCTCATTGAGCTGCTGGCAGGCGCCCAGACAGTCGCCCGTCATGCCGCCAAGGCGCTGCAGCAACCAGCGCTTCATCAGCCAGGTGGTGACCAGCATGGCAGCCAGCAGGCTGGGCACAAAGCTCCAGACGCCGAGCCAGCCCAACAGACCCAGTGCCGGCAGACACCAGAGGCCGCCGGTCAGCATGCCTTGCCAGCCCAGTTGCCTGCCCGCGATATGCAGGGTCTTGCTGCTCGCGGCCAGGCCGACGTGGGGCAGGCTGCGCATCAGCACCAGCGGCGCAAAGCGCGACAGCACATGAATGCAGCACACGAGGATGAGTACCGGCGCCGGTCCCCAGAACGGCTGCATGACGGACAGCAGCAGGGCGATCAGCACGACCTTGGTGAGCAGTGCCATGAGCAGAGCCATCACGCCATAGGCGCCTATGCGCGAGTCCTTCATGATCTCCAGCGCGCGCTCGGGCGGGACCAGGCCGCCCAGCCCGTCGGCGACGTCGGCCAGGCCGTCCTCATGAAAACCGCCGGTCAGCCACAAGGTGCCGGCGGTGCTGATGAGAGCAGCCGCCAGCGGCGACCAGGGGCTTGCCGGCAGCAGCCAGAGCAAGGCTGCCAGCAGCAGCGCGGCCCACAGGCCCACCAGCCAGCCCACGCCCGGCAGATGCGCGGCGCTGGCACGCTGCATTTCGGGGCTCCAGCCCACCCAGGCCGCCAGACGTCCGGCCACGGGGATGCGGCTGAAGAACTGGACGGCCAGCAGATAGTGGCGCAGGGCTTGCATGGTGTTGCGAATAAAAAAGGAGCTGGTTTCGCTTGGTATTCCTATGTTTCAGAGTCTTTTCTATCTGAAATCATTGTGGGGAATGCGGTAGCAGCTCCTTTTTTTGTTTTACTTCAGGAACAACTGGTACGCAGGATTGCTGGTTTCCTCTACCCAGGGATAGCCGAGGTTTTTGAGGAAACTGTCGAACTTCTTGTGGTCCTTGGCAGGCACCTGCATGCCGACCAGAATGCGGCCGTAGTCGGCGCCCTGGTTGCGGTAGTGGAACAGGGAGATATTCCAGGTCGGCGCCATCAGGCTCAGGAACTTGAACAGCGCGCCGGGGCGCTCGGGGAAGACAAAGCGCAGCAGGCGCTCGTCCTGTGCCAGCGGCGAGTGGCCGCCCACCATATGGCGCAGATGTTCCTTGGCCATCTCGTCAAAGGTCAGGTCGAGTGCCTCAAAGCCGTTCTTCTGGAAGTTCTTGCAGATCTTCTCGGACTCGCCCTTTGTCGGCGTGGTCAGACCCACGAACACATGGGCCTTGCTGTCGTGGCTGATGCGGTAGTTGAACTCGGTCACGTTGCGCGGGCCGCCGGGCAGCTTGCCCACCACCTCGCAAAAGTGCTTGAAGCTGCCGCGCTCTTCGGGGATGGTGACGGCGAACAGGGCTTCGCGCTCCTCGCCGACTTCGGCGCGTTCGGCCACAAAGCGCAGGCGGTCGAAGTTCATATTGGCGCCGCTCAGTATGGCGGCGTAGGTTTCGCCCTTGGTCTTGTGCTTGGCCACATACTGCTTGATGGCCGCCACGCCCAGGGCGCCCGAGGGCTCGACGATGGAGCGGGTGTCGGTGAAGATGTCCTTGATGGCGGCGCAGACGGCATCGGTGTCCACGGTCACATAGTCATCCACCAGGCCCTGGGTGACACGGAAGGTTTCCGCTCCCACCAGCTTCACGGCGGTGCCGTCGGCGAACAGGCCCACATCGGCCAGTTCCACGCGCTCGCCCGCCTGCACGGACTGCATCATGGCGTTCGAGTCCTTGGTGTGCACGCCGATCACCTTCACCTCGGGGCGCACGGCCTTGATGTAGTTGGCAACGCCGGCAATCAGGCCGCCGCCGCCGATGGGCACGAAGATGGCATCCAGACGCTGGCTGCCCAGCTTTTGCAGCTGGCGCAGCAGCTCCATGGCGATGGTGCCCTGGCCGGCAATCACATCGGGGTCGTCAAAGGGGTGGACAAAGGTCAGGCCCTCGGACTTCTGCAGCTTGACGGCGTGTTTGTAGGCGTCCGAGTAACTTTCCCCGGCCAGCACCGCCTCGCCGCCCAGGGCGATCACGGCATCGATCTTCACCTGGGGCGTGGTGGTGGGCATCACGATCACGGCGCGGCAACCCAGCTTCTTGGCGCTCATGGCCGTGCCCTGGGCATGGTTGCCCGCGCTGGCGCAGATCACGCCCTTTTGCAGCTGCTCGGCCGTCAGATTGGCCATCTTGTTATAGGCGCCGCGCAACTTGAAGCTGAACACGGGCTGCTGGTCCTCGCGCTTCAGAAGCACTTTGTTGTGCAGGCGGCGGCTGAGATTCTTGGCAATGTCCAGATCCGACTCCACGGCCACGTCATAGACGCGTGCATTGAGGATGCGAGTCAGATAATCGGCAGGGGTCAGGGCTTGAGTCATGGTGCAAATCGAAAGCAGAGCACCAGAGCCAGGGTAATCAGCCTGCCGGGTGCATGGAAGCCGACCATGATAGGCGCTTGCTTGCTGCGCTGCAGTACTCGCTCAAGAGGTGCATGCTGCTGCTCTGAGAAGCAGGATGAGCAGGCACGAAAAAAAGCCCCTAGCTCAGGAGCTAGGGGCTGAATCCACCATTAGAGGAGGTGGAGGAGACAAATGGTGCGATACAGATTGGTGTTAACCAGTAATCTGCAGTCTGCCTGCGGGTTTGACCTCACAGGTAACGCTTGGGTTGTATTGTATGAGGCTTGTGTTTTCTGTGCATCAAAAGATTCGGGTTTTTATGTATTTGATGCAAAATTGCAACAGTTTTGAGAGGAAAAACAATGGAATGCACGGTTAGTTGGACAGGCGCGGCCACCGGAACGCGCTCGGGCATGGGCTTTGTGGCAGAGACCGGCAGCGGCCATGTGGTCAATATGGACGGCGCACCGGACGAGAAGAACCCGGCCAATGGCGGTCGCAATCAGGCTCCTCGTCCCATGGAGATGCTGCTGGCCGGCGCCGGCGGCTGCACGGCCTACGACGTGGTGCTCATCCTCAAGCGTGGCCGTCACGATGTGAAGGGCTGCAGCGTGCAGTTGACTTCCGAGCGCGCCGAGACCGACCCCAAGGTGTTCACCAAGATCCACATGCAGTTCACGGTCAGCGGCAAGAACCTGCCTGCCGGAGCCGTCGAACGCGCCATCGCCATGAGCCACGACAAATACTGCTCGGCCACCATCATGCTGGGCAAGACGGCCGAAATCACGACGGGTTTCGACATCGTCGAAGCCTGAACTGGACGTTCGATCGAAAAAACGGGCCTCAACGGCCCGTTTTTGTTGAACAGGCGCTAATCAGATGCGATGCGCTGTAATCGTCATGACTTTGGCCGCCACACGCATCAGCCCCTGGGCAATCGGAGGCAGTTGCATTGCACCTTCGTCGATCGCTGCTGCGGCATGACGCTCTTCGTCATCCTTCATGCGCTCGACCACGGCACGCGAAGCCTCGTCCTCCTCGGGCAGGCGACCCAGATGGCTTGCCAGGTGGGCAGAAACCTGATTTTCTGTCTCGACCACAAAGCCCAGACTGGCGGCATCGCTGAATTTGGCGGCAATCGTGCCAATGGCAAAAGCGCCAGCAAACCACAGCGGGTTCAGCAACGAGGGTCTGTCACCCAGGGCATGCAGGCGTTCGCGGGTCCAGGCCAGATGGTCCATTTCCTCGCGAGCGGCATGCAGCAGATGCTCGCGCAACTCCATGTCCTTGGTCACCATGGCCTGAGCGTTGTATAGCGCCTGAGCGCAGACCTCGCCCACATGATTGACGCGCATCAAGGCTGCGGAGAGCTTGCGCTGTTCATCGCTCAGATCGGCTTCGGCGATCCCTGCGGCAGGCGAGCGCTCTGCGGCCACCGGGTCGGCAAACAGAGTGCGAAGAGCTGCGTCGGCAGCGGTCAGTAACTTGTCCATGGCTAAAAAGAACTCAGTGCGGCGCCTGTCTGGCGTCAATGCACATAAGGTACACCAGAGTGACTCATCCGCAACTTGCGCTGGGGCAATCCTAGGCAGGAACCCCTAAGGGTGTGCCCGCTAGTGCGGCTTGGTGTTTGTTGCGGTAGTGCAACGAAAACGCGCCGAATCGAGCAGTTTTGGGTGAATTCCTTTGCGCTGGGCTCGGTGGTCTGGTGCAATAGACCCAACTTCCCCACCAGGAGGTTGGCGCGGGAAACCGGTGGAGCTCGAGGCTCAAGTCTCTCTCCCATAGAACCGGCGCCCTTCTAAACCTTGGAGTAACTCGTAATGAAAAAATCTCTGATCGCCCTGGCAGTGCTGGCCGCTTCCGGCGCCGCAATGGCTCAATCTTCCGTGACCCTGTTTGGTATCGTTGACACTGGCGTTTCCTATGTGGACAACGCTGACGGCAAGGATGCAAAGTACGGTGTTGGTACAAGCGGTAACGCTACCAGCCGTCTGGGCCTGCGCGGCACTGAAGACCTGGGTGGCGGTCTGAAGGCTGGCTTCTGGCTGGAAGGCGAAATCTTCGGCGACACTGGCAATGCTTCGGGCTTCGACTTCAAGCGCGAATCCACCGTGCGTCTGTCGGGCAACTTCGGTGAAGTTCGCCTGGGTCGTGAAACCACCCCCACTTTCCGTGCTGGTCTGAAGTATGACCTGTTCGGCGCTACCGGTATCGGCCAAAACATGGGCTACAGCCGTTGGTCTACCGTTGGTGGTTTCGCCGCTTCTGGCGACACAAACACCATCCGTGCTAACAACATGGTGTCCTACTCTCTGCCTAACTTCAGCGGCTTCACAGCTAATGTGAGCTACGCTTTCGACGAGAAGGCTGTTGCTGGTACTAAGTCTGGCCGCTACGCTGGTGGTAACGTTGGCTACGACAACGGTCCCCTGAGCGTGACTGCTGCATACGGCAACCTGAAGGGTTCTGCTGGCGACCGTGATGAAATGTCCATCGGCGCTTCTTACAACTTCGGCGTGGCCAAGGTGACAGGTCTGGCACAGCAGATCAAGTACAAGCCCGATGCTGGTTCCAGCGCCAAGTTCCGTAACTACCTGCTGGGCGTGTCCGCTCCCGTGGGTGGCGTGGGCGAAGTGAAGGCTCAGTACGCTTACTACGACCAACAAGGTCCTGCCAAGGCTCACCAACTGTCGCTGGGCTATGTGCACAACCTGTCCAAGCGCACTGCTCTGTACGGTACTGTTGCTTACCTGAAGAACCAAGACGGTTCCTCCATGGCTCTGGCTGCCAAGGGTGTGAGCGACACCGTTGGCATGAAGGCTAATGGCACTGGCATGAACCAAGCTGGTGTGCAAGTTGGTATCCGCCACGCTTTCTAATCAATTGCTGGCATAAGCCAGTAATTGCTTAAAAGCTAAAAGGCCTGTCGAAAGACAGGCCTTTTTTATTTCTGGGGTTAAACCTGAAAGGGTGTTTGCTGAGAGGTTTGCCCCCAGAGGGAAAGGCCTGTGTTGCGCTTGTGCCAATGCTCGCGCGGTTGAGGAAAGCATTTCTAGAATGAATTTTCCACCAACTGTTTGCGAATTGAATTAAGAGAGAGGCAACACAATGACATCTTCATTTGTGAAAAAAACATTGGCTTTGGCTGTGCTGGGTTCGCTGGGGACGATTGCTTATGCACAAAGCAGCGTGCAACTGTATGGCATTGTGGATGCAGCGATTCGTCACACGACTAATGAGGGGCCGAATAAAAGTGGTCTGACCAAAATGATCGGTGGCGGCATGTCGGAGAGCCGCTGGGGTATCAATATCAAGGAAGATCTGGGTGGAGGCTTGTCGGCTATTGCCAATCTGGAAAATCGTTTCTGGACGGATTCGGGCACGCCCAGCACCGCTCAACCTTACTTTGCGCAGTCCTGGGTGGGCTTGCGCAGCACCAGTTTTGGTCAGGTGACCATGGGGCGCCAATACAACGTGCTGTTTGATCTGGTGACCTCTACCTATGCATCGTTCCCATATTCGCCTTATATGGATGCCTACAAGCCTGAAATCGGCATGTCTCTGGGCGCGCGTGCAAACAATATGCTGAAGTACGTTGCCGAGTTCGGGCCGGTTCGTGCGGGGCTGCAGTATTCTTTTGACGAAGGAAATACCTTTGCCAAGAAGGGCGGCAGTATTGATATGACGCCAGGTGGTCTGGCATTGAAAACCGCAGGCGGCTATCTGCGCTATTCTGCCAATGGCATTTCTGTGGGTGGTGCTTTCCAGCGCTCCACCTTGCCGGCCGGCACCGATGTGGATGCCTGGACACTGGGCGGCTCCTATCGCACCGGGCCTCTGTATCTGATGGCTGGTTACGGCCAGAACAAGGTCAAGGATAGTCTCGGTGCTGCGGGGGCTGGTGCCATTTTTGACGCCGGCCTGCTCAATGCATATTGGACAGGCTCTTCCAATGGTGGCTTTATCGCGGGTAATGCGCCCGGAAATTTTGCCAACAAGCGTGAGATGTTCAAGGTCGGTTTTGGCTACCAGGTCACGCCGCAGCTCAACGCAGGTCTGCATTACTACCATGCCAAGCAATCGGGATCGGCGACTGGCGCCTTCAATGGCAAGGCCGACTTTATCGTTGCCGTGGCTGACTATGCCTTCTCCAAGCGTACCGATGCCTATTTCGCGGTGGATCACACCAAGACCAAAGGCGGTGCGGGCGTGATGCTTGATGCCAATGGCGCGAAAAAGCGTACCGGTATCACCATCGGTCTGCGTCATCGTTTCTAAGGCGAATCTCTGGATACAAAAGCCAGCCCGATATCGGCTGGCTTTTTTGTGCTCAGAGCAGCTCGTGAAGCTCGGTGTAAAAGAAAAAGGCCGCAAATGCGGCCTTTTTTGTTGTGGGCAAACCAGGTGGAGCAAACCACCCGGTCAGCAGCAGAGCAATTACATGCCCATGCCGCCCATGCCGCCCATGCCGCCCATATCGGGCATGGCAGGAGCTGCGTCAGCCTTGGGGGCTTCGGCGATCATGCACTCGGTGGTCAGCAGCAGGGAAGCCACGGAAGCGGCGTTCTGCAGAGCAGTGCGAGTCACCTTGGTGGGATCCAGGATACCCATTTCCAGCATGTCGCCGTAGGTGTCGTTGGCAGCGTTGAAGCCGTAGTTGCCGGAACCGTTCAGCACGGCGTTCACGACCACCGAGGGCTCGCCACCGGCGTTGGCCACGATTTCGCGCAGAGGTGCTTCAATGGCCTTCAGAACCAGCTTGATGCCGGCGTCTTGTTCGGCATTGCCGGTAGCCAGGGCGCCAACGGCTTGCTTGGCGCGCAGCAGGGCCACGCCACCGCCGGCCACGATGCCTTCTTCCACAGCAGCGCGGGTTGCGTGCAGGGCGTCTTCCACGCGGGCCTTCTTTTCCTTCATTTCGACTTCGGTGGCAGCGCCAACCTTGATCACGGCAACACCGCCGGCCAGCTTGGCCACGCGCTCTTGCAGCTTTTCACGGTCGTAGTCGGAAGTGGCTTCTTCGATCTGGATGCGGATTTGCTTCACGCGGGCTTCGATTTCGTCAGCAGCGCCAGCACCGTCGATGATGGTGGTGTTTTCCTTGCCGATTTCGACGCGAGCAGCCTGGCCCAGATCTTCCAGAGTCACCTTGTCCAGCGACAGGCCCACTTCTTCAGCGATGACCTTGCCGCCAGTCAGGATGGCGATGTCTTCCAGCATGGCCTTGCGACGGTCGCCGAAGCCGGGAGCCTTCACAGCCACAACCTTCAGGATGCCGCGGATGGTGTTCACCACCAGAGTCGCCAGGGCTTCGCCTTCGACGTCTTCGGCAATGATCAGCAGAGGACGGCCGGCCTTGGCCACAGCTTCCAGCGTGGGCAGCAGGTCGCGGATGTTGCTGATCTTCTTGTCGAACAGCAGCACGAAGGGGTTGTCCAGAATCGCGGCTTGCTTTTCGGGGTTGTTGATGAAGTAGGGCGACAGGTAGCCGCGGTCGAATTGCATGCCTTCGACGACATCCAGTTCGTTGGCCAGGCTCTTGCCTTCTTCAACGGTGATCACGCCTTCCTTGCCGACCTTGTCCATGGCTTGAGCGATGATTTCGCCCACGTCGGAGTCGGAGTTGGCGGAGATCGTGCCCACTTGAGCGATTTCCTTGGAAGTGGTGGTGGCCTTGGATTGCTTCTTCAGCTCTTCCACCAGGGCGGCGACAGCCTTGTCGATGCCGCGCTTCAGGTCCATGGGGTTCAGGCCGGCGGCCACGTACTTGGAGCCTTCGCGCACAATGGCTTGGGCCAGCACGGTAGCGGTGGTCGTGCCGTCACCAGCGATGTCGTTGGTCTTGGAGGCCACTTCCTTCACGAGCTGGGCGCCCATGTTCTGCAGCTTGTCCTTGAGTTCGATTTCCTTGGCCACGGACACGCCGTCCTTGGTCACGGTGGGGGCGCCGAAGGAGCGCTCCAGCACCACGTTGCGGCCCTTGGGGCCCAGGGTAACCTTGACTGCGTTAGCCAGAATGTTCACGCCTTCAACCATGCGTGCACGTGCTTCACCGCCGAAAACTACGTCTTTTGCTGCCATTTTTGGCTCCTAAAGAATGGGGTTCAATTGGGCTGCCAGCGCTTGTCAATCAGTCGCCGACAGCCATGAATAGGGGGAGGTGTTCGGGAAGGATTACTTCTCGACGACTGCGAACAGGTCGTCTTCCTTCATGACCAGCAGCTCGTCGCCGTGGATCTTCACGGTTTGGCCAGAGTACTTGCCGAACAGAACGCGGTCGCCGACCTTCACGTTCAGAGCGATCAGCTCGCCCTTGTCATTGCGCTTGCCGGGACCCACAGCCAGCACTTCGCCCTGGTCAGGCTTCTCGGTGGCAGCATCAGGGAGCACGATGCCCGAGGCTGTCTTGGTTTCGTTTTCGAGGCGCTTGACGATCACGCGATCGTGCAGGGGACGCAGGTTCATACCAACTCCTAAATACATCAACAAAGTTGAAACAAGACTTGCCAGCCATCCTGGCCGACATTCGGAATATCTAGGGTCAAGCTGTTAGCACTCAACCCCATTGAGTGCTAATAATAAGGCAATTTCTCGCGCTTTCAAGACCTCTCCCCAGCCGTTCGCAGGACAAATCTGCGAGGAAACAGGGTTTGTTCTTAGTCATGTGTAACGTGTTTTTACAAATAGGCCTGGCTTTTGCTCTGGCAGAACATGCCTCTAGAAACCATGACTGCCTCGGCGCAGCGCGCCCAGGATCTGCTGCAGACAGACGTCTTCATTCCTCATATGCGCCAGGTCGGGCGCTGCGAGAGTTCGCTCAGGGAGCTGAATCTGATGTGGCGGCTCATAGAGTCCTCAGCCAAGATGAATTGCCCTCAGGAAGCGCAGGCCTTGTTGCCCATGATGGCCGCCACGCGTGGCGGCTTCGAGCGGCTGGAGCAGGAGCTGGTGCAGTCCATGGTGATGCAGGCGGTGACGGGGGTGACAGCGGGGCTGGCCAGTCAGGCACAGCATCTGATCGATACCCTGGTGCGCAATCTCTACGAGCGCACGGCCGACGTGGGGTTTCTGGCGACCGACGCCATGCTGTGCCAGTTCATGGCCGCAGCGGATGGCGACGAGGCGGCCATCACCCAGCGTCTGCGTGCCTACCGAAGCAAGTACACGGTCTACGCGGACATTCTGCTGCTGGATGCCGAAGGCCGGGTGCGAGCGAGTGCGCGCGAGAGGAGTCAGGCCGCAGATCAGCCATGCCGGGATACATTGATTGCCCGCGCTCTGCAAAGCCCGGGCTTTGTGCAGAGTTTCGGTGCCACCGACCTGCTGCCAGGGCACGGCAGCGCGTTGATCTATGCGCATCGCATGCTGCACGCCGGCAACCGCCAGCCTATTGGCGTGCTGTGCCTGTGTTTTGACTTTGATGGCGAGATGCAAGGCATCTGGAGCGGCCGAGACCGGACAGACGGTAGCGGCGCGCCCGAAGCTCAGACCAGCATCGCCCTGTTGCTCGATGATCGGGGACTGGTGCTGGCCAGCAGCGATCCGCACTGGATTGGTGTGGGTGCGAACGTGCGGCCTCACCGTGATGGTGCGGATTCGCTGTATGTACATGGAGGACGCACCTATCTGGTGCAATCGGCGGCCTCGGCAGGCTATCAAGGCTATATGGGCCCCCAGGGCTGGCGGGCGCAGATCATGACGCCGCTGGAGCTGGCCTTCGGTCTTCAATCGCAAGCAGGTCTGGATGGGCTGGATGCCGCGGTGGCCCAGGGCCTGCTGGCACATGCACATCGCTTCTGCCCACCCCTGCATGCCATACGCAGCGCAGCGGACACCATACGTCGTGTGGTCTGGAACGGCCGCGTCATGACAGCAGGCAAGCAGATGGACAACACGCGGCTGCAGGCCGTGCTGGAGCAGATTGGCGAGACGGGGGCGCGGACCAACGAGGTCTTCTCCCAGTCCATCGATGCGCTCTACGGCACGGTGCTCAACACCGCACTGAGAGACAACAGCCTGTTGACCAGTCTGCTGGTGGATCTGCTCGATCGCAATCTCTATGAGCGTGCCAACGACTGCCGCTGGTGGGCCTTGACGCCGCAGCTGTCCGAATTGCTCGAGGACCTGGCCTTGGGCGAGACGGCCCCGGATCAGGTGAGCGAGGCCTGTGCGCTGCTCACCGCCATTCACGACCTGTATACGGTCTACCAGCAAATCATGGTCTATGACGTTCGCGGCAGGGTCGTGGCCGTCAGTCAGCGAGGCCGCCCCGATGCCGAGATCCGTGGGCTGCTGGGCACCTATATAGAGACGTACAGCCTGCACCAGGTTCTGGCGCTGGGCGGGACCCAGGCCTATCACGTCTCGCCATGGCGCCCTTGTGTTCAGCACGAGGAGGACGGCCCGACCTATGTCTATCACGCGGCCATACGCAATGCCGATGGCGTGGTGCTGGGCGGAATCGGCCTGGTGTTCCATGCACAGCGTGAATTCAAGGCCATGCTTGAGGGCGTGACCGGTGTTCAGGCGGCAGGCGGCAGGCGGGTGGCCTATCTGAACCGCTCGGGCCTGGTCATGTCTTCCTCGGATGTGCAGCTGCAGCCGGGCATGCAGCTGGATCTGCCGCCGCAGATGCTGGCCCTGGCATCTGGACAGAGCATGGCCCGCGCCATGGTGTATCAGGGCCAGTATTGCGTGGTGGCGATCACGGCGGGCAGCGGTTACCGGGAGTTCAAGCGCAGCGACGGCTATAGCGAAGAGGTGCTGGCCTTGTCCGTGCAGGCGTTTGGTGCCGTGCAGGACGATGCGCTGGCGGCCGTCTCTCGCCGCAACACCAGGGTGCAAAGCTTGGCGGCGGCCAGCCAGGGCAGTGCCGTGGGCATGGAGATGGCGACCTTTTTTGTGGGGTGCAGCGTGCTCGCCGTGGATGCTGCCTGCGTGCTCGAGGCTCAGAGTGCCTCGGCCATCGCCCCCGTTTCAGCCGGTCGCTTGCCGCATTGCGTGGGCACGCTGGCGCGGCGCAGCCAAGGGGTTGTGGCTGGCTATGTCTGGGTATTCGATCTGGGGGAGCTGCTTTTTGGCAAGCCCGTGACCAGGACGGCGCAAAGCCAGGTGATCGTGCTGGAGCACAGGGGGCTCAAGCTGGGTGTGCTGGTCAGCGATCTCGAAGGGGTGGCGCGATTCGAGAGCGGGCAGCTGCGACTGGCCCCTGCAATGGCGGGTGCGGCGGATCAGCTGGTTGACCGCTTGATCCGGGCCAATGACGGCGATCTGCTCATCCAGTGCCTGAACGTGGCGGCCCTGGTGCGCATGCTCAAGGCACCGCAGCCGGCGGAGCAGGGTGCCGGCGGCTGAACGGCCGGGCTGCTTATTGAACCGGGAACGGGTTTTTTTCGTCGCGCGGCGCGCTGAAGTCCACGCTGGGCGTGGTCTTGATCTCGTACTGGCCGCGATCCTTGCCTTCGATCCACTTTGGGGGCTTGCCGCGGCCGGTCCAGGTCGCACCACTTTCGGGGTCGTAGTACCTGGCCTCGACCTTTTTCTTTTCTTCAGGCTTCCAGGGGAAAACCTGCTGAGAGGTAAAGCCGAAGGTGGCGATCAGTTGCTTGACGGTGGCCAGGGCTTCCTTGGCTTCGGTGCTGCGCGCTTCTTCGATGCGCTTGTCCAGCGCATTTTTCTGAGCGATGAGTTCTTGATAGCTTGGCATTCTGGATTCCAGAGATAGTGTGAAAGGTCAGCACTGATTGCCGCCTTTGTTATTGTTTTGCAAAACCATTCATTTTGGCGCAAGCGCGAACGCGCCGCATTGTTGATGTTGCGTACACTCAATCTGCAAAGGGGCGCGCATCACTTCGAAGGGCTGCACACATCACTCTGGATGATCCGGCCTGGGGCTCAAGCCTGTTTGTCACCCGTGGCCATGGCCTGCAGGGCCGAGCCCGTCATGCGATAGCGGATCCACTCGGTCTGTGGCAGGGCGCCCAGGCTGTCATAGAACTTGATGGAGGGCGTATTCCAGTCCAGGCAACTCCATTCAAAGCGGCCGCAGTCCTTTTCCATGGCGATCCGGGCCAGATGCTGGAGCAGGGCCTTGCCGGCGCCGTGGCCGCGGGCGTCAGGCGTGATGTACAGATCTTCCAGATACAGGCCATGCTGGCCCTGCCAGGTGGAATAGTTGAAGAAATACACGGCAAAGCCCACGGCCTGGCCGTCAATCTCGCAGATCAGGCCGAAGACAGCCGGGTTGGCGCAGAACAGCGTGCGACGCACATGGTCGGGCGTGGCCTTGACTTCGTGCTCGGCCTTTTCATAGATGGCGAGTTCGCGTACGAAGTGCAGGATCAGGTCGATGTCTTGCTCGGTGGCGGGGCGGATATGGAGCTGGCTCATTAAATATTAGGAAAAAGTGGCTCAAGCGCTTGATGGTAAAGCGCTCGCAGCTATGGTTTTGTTGTATCAGGCGACCTGGCGCTCGGGCTCGCTCTGAGCCAGAGTCACGGGCAGGAACTGGCACAGGATCTGGAAATGGTCCTCGAAGAACTCGGCCTCCATGCGGGGCAGATCGGCAATCGGCACCCAGCGGGCCAGGGCGGCGTCGTCCGCACCCTGTACCGGAGGCAGGCTGGGCTGCACGCCCAGATCCAGATAGTGCACATGGGTAATGGTACGCCCGCGCAGGCTGCGGTCCGGGTGATCGAAGACCTGCACGGCCTGCAGGGCTGCCAGCAGATCCGCTTCGCTGATGGAGGAGCAGGTTTCTTCACGCAGCTCGCGCATGCAGGATTGCCAGAGGCTGTCGCGCTGCTCGAGAAAGCCGCCGGGCAGCGCCCAGAGGCCCTGGCCCGGCGCATGGCCGCGCTGGATCAGCAACACCTGGTCCTGGCCCTTGGCACGGCAGCGCAGCAGCGCATCCACGGTGACGAACACCGGTGCATAAGGCGCCTTGGCCCAGGCCCGCTTGTAGTCCTGCAGCATATGCCATTCCTTTTGCAGGCGCAGATACAGCGGTGTCTGGGCCCAGCGGCGCAGAAAGTCCAGCGTGCTCTCGGGCATCTGGGAGGAAAGCCTGGCCAGGGCGGCATCCATGGTTTCGGGCGAGGCGCCGCCTTCACCGAAGAAGATTTCGCGCAGCGGCGTGGCGTCGAACTGGCCCAGGCGCGGCAGGCTGATCAGCTCCCAGCCCGGAAAGCGGGCCAGATAGCTGCTGCTGGAGTCCTTGAAATGCCCGACCAGGGCCACGCTCGCGCCCTCGGGTACATGGGCCTGCACGGCTTCGCGTACGGCATGCACCCACAGCGGCTCGTTGTAATAGTCGCGCACGGGCACGCAGCGCACGCGCTCGGCATCCTCTTTCGATAACGCATTGCGCAACATCTGCGCGCGCTCCTGCCAGCTGAACGGATTTTTGGGATTGGGTGCCTGCCAGGCGCTGCCCAGTACCACCACGACCTGGCGAGCCCGCTCCAGTGCGGCATGCAGCAAGGCCATATGGCCGTTGTGCAGAGGCTGAAAGCGGCCGATCAGCACGGCGGTATGCAGGGGCACGGAGGTGGGCAGGGTCTCGGGTGCGGCGGCGATGACACGCTTGCTGGAGGTGTTGGGACTGGCTTGAGGCATGAGAGCGAAACCCGTACAGAAATCGGCGCCCACAAGGGCAAATATGGATAAAAACGCGCTAAACGTTTACTGGGTAAGCGAAATTAGCTCACTTTTTAATGTTTAACCAGGCCCGGTACGGCCAAAGTCGGCATTCGAGACAGGCTGCCAGGTGCTCGGCCGCACCCGAGGTGCAGCAAGGCTTTGCCAGCTAGTCTCAAGCAGGTGCCGGGCATTGCTACTCGTAGTGTGCCGCAATCGGCATCTGCCGGCCCGTGCCAAAGGCCCGTGGGCGTACTCTGAGCATGGGCGGAGCCTGGCGGCGCTTGTATTCGCTGCGAAACACCAGCTTTTGCACCCGGGCAATGGTCTCGGGCCCGCCGGCCTGGGTGTGCAGCCTGGCCACAAAGGCAGCGGCATGCGCATATTCCTTGCTGGACAGATGCTGGCCCTCGATATGCCATTTGAGAATCTCGTCGAGCACGGCATAGGGCGGCAGGCTGTCCTCGTCCTTCTGGCCGGGAGCCAGCTCGGCCGAGGGCGGCTTGTCGATGATGGTCTGCGGGATCAGCTCGCGGTCCGCATGGCGGTTGATATGGCGCGACAGCTCGAAGACCTCGGTCTTGTACAGATCTCCGAGCAGGCCCAGACCGCCGTTGGTGTCGCCATACAGGGTGCAGTAGCCCACCGAGACTTCGGACTTGTTGCCCGTGGTCAGCAGCAGATGGCCGAAGGCATTGGAAAACTCCATCAGCGTGGTGCCGCGTGCGCGGGCCTGCAGATTCTCCAGCGCCAGGCCCTTGAGCGGCTCGCCAAAGCTGGCCTCGAACTGGCGTGCATAGGTGGTGACCAGCTCCTTGATTGGATGCTCGTAGAGTCTGATGCCCAGATTGCGGCACAGCAGCACGGAGTCGTCGACCGAGCCCGCAGAGGAGTAGCTCGACGGCATGGTGATGCCGACCACGTTGTCCGCTCCCAGGGCATCGACGGCCAGAGCCAGCGTCAAGGCCGAATCGATGCCGCCCGAGCTGCCCACCACCACCTGCTTGAAGCCGCAGCGGCGAGCATAGTCGCGCAGGCCCAGCACGATCTGCTGGCGGTAGAACTCCATGGTGGCCAGGCCTTGCGTCGGCACGGCAGGCAAGGCAGTGCCGTCGCAGGCCTGAAACCGGCCCTGCGCATTCAGCTCCAGCGTGCAGACATCTTCCTCGAAGCGCCTGGCTTCAAAAACCAGTCCTGCCTCGGGCTCGACGGCAAACGATGCGCCGTCGAACACGATCTGGTCCTGGCCGCCGATCTGGTTGATGTAGAGGATGGCCAGCTTGTGGCGTGCCGCCGCCTGGGTGAAGATCTCGTGACGCTGCTCGCGCTTGCCCAGGTGGCTGGGGCTGGCGTTGATGCTGATGACCAGGTCGGGGGCCGCATCGCCCATGCGCACGAACGGGTTGGTGGCGTAGTCGGCGCCCTGGTCGTTCCAGCCGTCCTCGCAGACCAGAAAGCCCACCTGGCAGTTGCCCACGCGCAGCACCTTGGCCGTGTCGGCTCCGGGCTCGAAGTGGCGGCGCTCGTCAAAGATGTTGTAGGTGGGCAGCAGTTGCTTGTCGTACTGCAGGCGGATCTGTCCGTTCTTGAGCACCAGCAGGCTGTTGTGCAGCGGTTTGCCGGGGCCATCGTGTCGAGTCGGCGCGCCCACGACCCAGTGCAGATCGGGGAACTGGCACGTGGCCTGCAGCAACTCCTGCAGACCTGCATCCAGTCTTTGCAGAAAGCTGGGCTCGTCCAGCAGGTCGCCGGGGTAGTAGCCGCACAGCGACAGCTCGGAAAACACCACCAGGTCGGCCTGTTCGGCCGCGGCCCTGGTTGCGGCTTCTCTCATGCGGCGGATATTGCCGCTGATGTCGCCCACCATGTAGTTGAGCTGGGCGAGGGTGACTTTCAGCATGGTTTTCTCCAGGGAATCAGGCGGCCTTGGCAGCAGGCTCAGGGATGTTGAAGACCTGGCGCAGATAGGCCAGATAGGTCTCGTCGTTGCACAGCGTCTTGCCGGGCGAGTCCGAAATCTTGGCTACGGGCTGGCCATTGGCATGGGTCAGCTTCATCACGATATTGATCGTGGTCAGTCCCATGTCATTGGTCAATCGCGTGCCTATGCCGAAGCCGCACTGGATGCGATCTGCAAAGCGGTGGTAGAGCGCCAGGGCCGTGTCCAGGTCCAGTCCGTCCGAGAACACCAGGCGCTTGCTCTGCGGCGCAATGCGCAGCTTTTCATAGTGGGCAATGGCCTTCTCGCCCCACTCGAAGGGATCGCCGGAGTCATGGCGCAGGCCGTCGAAGAGCTTGGCAAAGTACATGTCGAAGTCGGCCAGAAAGGCGTCCATGCCCACGGTATCGGTCAGGGCGATACCCAGGTCGCCGCGGTATTCCTGCACCCAGTCCTCGAGGGCGGCCACCTGGAAGTCGCGCAGGCGCACGCCCAGGGCCTGATAGGTCTGCAGATACTCATGGGCCATGGTGCCAATGGGCACCAGGTTCAGGTCGCGAGCCAGCAGCACGTTGGACGTGCCCTTGAACCACTGTGCGGTCTCCTGGGCAAAAGCCTGTACCACCTCGCGTTGCCAGGCTCCCGAGAAGCGGCGGCGCACGCCGAAGTCGAACAGCTCGAAGGGGTTGTGCAGCCTGGCCTCGACAGCCAGATGCTTGAGCTGGGCCAGCTTGACCTGCAGGCGCTTGCGGCCTTCGACAAGGGCGGCATCGGCATCGAAGCGGCGGAAGTACAGCTCGTTGACGATGGCCAGCACATAGATCTCGAAGCCCATCACATGGACTTGCGGGCCCTTGGCAACGATATGGAGCCGGTCGCCTTCGGCCCAGGCGCGGATGAAGGCACGCTGGAACTGGAAGATGCGCAGAAAGTCGATGAAGTCGCTCTTCATGAAGCGCAGGCCGGCCAGATAGTCCAGCTCGCCCTTGTCGAAACGCAGGCTGCACAGGGCGTCCAGCTCGCGCTCCACCTCGGGCAGCAGCTCGGCCAGTGGGAAGGCCGTGGGCGTGCGGCATACAAATTCGTACTCGGCCTCGGTCTGGGGGTGGCGGTGCAGCATGGCCTGCCACATCGTGAATTTGTAGAGGTCGGTGTCCAGCAGGCTGGTGATGATGGGCTTCATGCCGTTCTTCTTTTCAAAAATATGAGCTGCTAGCGCTTTATCCATAGGCGCTAGAGGCTGATTTGTCTCATAAGCCAAAGCTGGCGCTGGTTTCGCAGCGTACACCGGTTGCACGCATGCGTTGCAGGAAGTCGAGGTGCGCGCCCTCGAATCCGGCGACCGGGCTCATGCAGTCCGTCAGCAGCACGATGCGCGAGTAGTCGTTGCTTTCCCAGTGCTCCACGATGTGCTCGGTGGTGGCGCGTACGCAGTGGCTGCTGGCTTCGCCCGCGATCACCAGGGTGCTGCTCTGGCGCAACTGGGCCAGCAAGGCAGTGTTGAGTCCGGTTTCGCCATCCTGCGGATCGGGAACCTCGGCACGAATGGCGCTGTAATGCTCGGTCCAGGGGTTCATGCCCTTGAAGACATGGCGGGTGGCACGGTGCTGCAGCTCCTGCCACTGGCGGCAGGCCGCGAGCACGCTGGCATGGATTCCATGGCCCCAACTGCCGATCTCGCAGTGCAGCGGCCAGACCATCAGGGTGTAGCTGCCCTGGGCCTCCAGCTGATCCAGGTATTGCAGAGTGCGTTCGCGTTCGGCAGCGTTGCGCGGTGCATAGTCGCCAGCACGGACCTGCGCTGCCGTGATCGAGGTGAATGGCAGGACGGCATGCCCATCGCGCTGCTGCCAGAAGGCGGGGTGGGCAATGTCATAAGCCTGATGCGAGTCCAGAGTGATGGTGATCTGGCCCAGCTTGTCTCCCTGGGCTGCCATCCAGCTGCTCAGGCGCTGCATATCGGCATGAGCGCCCGTCACCGGAAGGCTGGGTGCTATCAGCTGATGAGTGTCTGGTGAGCGGGGGCACCAGTCTGCAGGCAGATCGCAGAAGTCGTTTTGCGGGTCAATGATGAGCAGCTGGGTTTGTGGATGACTCATGGTGTTCAGCTTTCATGCGAGATGCAATGTCTGCAGTCTAAAACACTTAAAATATTTTTGCAACTAAGTATTTTTGGATTGATATGAAATAATCAGGCAAGAAAAACGAAGTTGGTAAAAAAATGAATCAAAGCGATGAGCGCAGGGAAGCGGTGCAGGTGAGTGTGGATGTGGTGCTGCTGACCCTGGTGGAGCAGCAGCTGCATGCCGTGCTGCTGCGTCGTCAGGCTGCGCCTTTTGCCGGGGTGTGGGCCTTGCCCGGCGGCTTCATTCATACCGATGAGGATGCGGACGCCAAGGCCAGTGCGGCGCGCGTGCTCAGAACCAAGGTGGGCATAGAAGGTGCGTATCTGGAGCAGTTGGCCACTTTCAGCGGCCCGGCGCGTGATCCGCGCGGCTGGTCGGTGGCAATCGCCTATTGCGCTCTGCTGCCCGTGCAGAACCTGCCCCCCGATCGCTCCGATATCAGCGTGGTGCCGCTCTCGGCTCTGCCGCAACTGCCGTTCGATCACCGTGCCATCCTGGACGCCGCCCTGGAGCGCGTGCGCAGCAAAAGCCTGTATTCCTCCTTGCCCGTGCATCTGTGCGGCGAAACCTTCACGCTGCCGCAGCTGCAGCAGGTCTATGAAAACATTCTGGGCGAGCCGCTGAACAAGGTCAGCTTCAGGCGCAAGATGGACGAGATGGACTGGCTGGAGGTTGTGCCTGGGGCCATGCTGGGTGGCGGGGCGCACCGGCCCGCCCAGCTTTACCGGGCCAAGCCCGGCTTCAGCCAGACGCTGGCGCTGACTGCCCGAGGGCTTTGAGGCCGGTCTGCATGAAAAATGCCTGCACAAGGCAGGCATTTGGGCGGGTGTGCAGCGGAGGGCGGTTAGCTGACTGCGCCAATGCCCAGTAGGGCCAGAATGACGAAGATCACGGCAACGGCAATGAAAATAAAGAACAGGATCTTGGCTATGCCGGCTGCGCCCGCGGCTACGCCGGTAAAGCCGAAAACACCGGCCACCAGGGAGATGATGGCAAAAATAATGGCCCACTTGAGCATCGGAACTCCTTTGTCTGAAGCGATGTTTCAAGCCTAAGTCGCCGGGCGCAGGCTTGCGGTGCTCATTCGGGGGAAATCCTTGTCGGTTTGATCCGACAACAAAAAAGCCACCGCAATGGTTCGCGATGGCTTCTTGATGAGGCTTGAAGGCTCAAGCCCTTGGATTCTCAGGCCCAGTGGGTGTCCGAGTCACTTCAGACCTGCGGCGGCGCGCAGCAGGGCTGCCTTGTCCGTGCGTTCCCAGGTGAACTCGGGCTCTTCGCGGCCGAAGTGACCGTAAGCTGCAGTCTTGCTGTAGATGGGGCGCAGCAGATCCAGCATCTGGATGATGCCCTTGGGGCGCAGGTCGAAATGCGCAGCCACCAGCTTGGCGATTTCCGCATCGGGAATCACGCCCGTGCCTTCGGTGTACACGGTGATGTTCATGGGGCGGGCCACGCCGATGGCGTAAGCGACCTGGACCTGGCACTGGCGCGCCAGACCGGCGGCTACCACGTTCTTGGCCACATAGCGGGCGGCGTAGGCGGCCGAGCGGTCCACCTTGGTTGGATCCTTGCCGGAGAAGGCACCGCCGCCATGGGGGCAGGCACCGCCGTAGGTGTCCACGATGATCTTGCGGCCGGTCAGGCCGCAGTCACCCTGAGGGCCACCCACGACGAAGCGGCCCGTGGGGTTGATCAGGTACTTGGTCTCTTGCAGCCAGGCCGAAGGCAGCACGGGCTTGATGATTTCCTCAATGATGGCTTCGGTGAAAGATGCCTTCATCTTGGTTGCCGTTTCCGACTGATCGGGGCTGTGCTGGGTGGACAGCACCACGGTGTCGATGCTGTGGGGCTTGCCATCCACATAGCGCAGGGTCACCTGGCTCTTGGCGTCGGGGCGCAGGAAAGGCAGACGGCCATCCTTGCGCAGCTGGGCCTGGCGTTCCATCAGGCGGTGCGCGTAATAGATGGGCGCCGGCATCAGCTCGGGTGTTTCGTCGCAGGCGTAGCCGAACATCAGGCCCTGGTCGCCAGCGCCGGTATTCAGCTCGTCATCGCTGGCCTTGTCCACGCCCTGGGCGATGTCCTGGCTTTGCTTGTCGTAGGCGACGAGTACCGAGCAACCCTTGTAGTCGATGCCGTATTCGGTGTTGTCGTAGCCGATGCGCTTGATGGTGTCGCGTGCGACCTGGATGTAGTCCACATTCGCACCGGTGGTGATTTCACCGGCCAATACCACCAGACCGGTGTTGGTCAGTGTCTCGGCAGCCACGCGGCTGTGCGGGTCTTGGGTGAAAATAGCGTCCAGAATCGCGTCAGAGATCTGGTCGGCAACCTTGTCGGGGTGGCCTTCAGAAACCGATTCCGAGGTAAACAGAAAATCGCTGTTCGCCATTGATATAACTCCTTGTAGCTTGGGCAATTGCGTTGCCCGAGCTTCGAAGTCTGGCGAACGCTTTAGCAGTTTTGTTTTTACGTCGCCCTGCAAGTTGCTCTTTAACTCAGCGACCCCGCTATTCTAATGCCTTCCCTGTTTCGACTGTTTGCTGCACTGCCTTTATGGCTATTGCATGGCCTTGGCGCTGCCATGGGGTGGGTGACCTGGGCGCTATCTCCCACCTATCGGCGCCGATTTGCGGCCAACGCCGCCCAGGCTGGCTATGCATTTGCCCAGGTCAGGGCTGCGGTGGGACATGCGGGTCGCATGGTGTTCGAGATGCCGCGTATCTGGCTGGGCCAGTTGCCGGATTGCGATATCGTCAATGGAGCCGTGGCCGAGCAGGCCTATGCGCGTGGCAAGGGCATTGTGTTTCTTACGCCACATCTGGGTTGCTTCGAGATGTCCGTGCAGGCCGCGGCGCGGCGCTGGTCCGATCGGCATGGCGCAATCACCGTGCTTTACCGCCCCGCACGCCAGGGCTGGCTGGCCGAAATTCTGGAAACCGCGCGCAATCGTCCTGGCGTTCAGGCCGTTCCCACCACCCTCGCGGGTGTGCGTCAGATGATCAAGGCGCTGCGCCAGGGGGCGGCTGTGGGGCTGCTGCCTGATCAGGTGCCGCCCAACGGTCTGGGCATCTGGTCGCCTTTTTTCGGCCGTGATGCGTATACGATGACATTGGCGGCACGTCTGGTGCTGCAAACCGGGGCCACGGTCATCGTGGCGCGGTGCGAGCGCAAGTCCTGGGGGCGGGGCTACACGCTGTATCTAGAGGAATTGCCTGTGCCCGAATCTCAATCGCTGGAAGCCACCGTGGCGCTGATCAATCACGCCATGGAAACCACCATTCGTCAGTCTCCGCAGCAATACCTGTGGGGCTATGGCCGCTACAAGCAGCCGCGTGAAGACAAGCAACTCTCGGGGGAGAAGGCATGAGCGCCAGCAAGATCGCCATCGGCTTCATGCATGTGCTGGCCAAGCTGCCCCTACCCGTGCTACGTGGCCTGGGCAAGTTTGTGGGGCGTGTGCTGTTTGTGGTGGCGGGCCAGCGCCGGCGCATCGCGCTGCGCAATTTCGAGCTGTGCTTTCCCGATGTGCCTGAGGCGCAGCGCAAAGCCTGGGCGAAAGAGTCTTTTGAGGTCTTTTGCCAGACTTTTCTCGACAGAAGCTGGTTGTGGTTCGGCTCCGAGGAGCTGGTGCGCAGCCGCGTCAAGCTGGTCGGGGCCACGCATGAACTGGAGGGCGATACGCCCACCATCGTCTTCGCACCGCATTTCTACAGCATGGATGCCGGTGGCCTGGCCCTGCCGCTCAATACCGAGCGCGAGTTCACCTCCATCTTTGCCACCAATCCCGATCCGGACCTGGATGCCTGGTTCATGAATGGCCGTCAGCGCTTCGGCAATGTGAAGATGCTCAATCGTGCCGATGGCGTCAAGCCCATCATCCAGTGCCTGCGCAAGGGCGGGCTGCTGTATCTGCTGCCCGATATGGACTATGGCAAGAACGATTCGGTGTTCGTGCCCTTTTTTGCGGTGGAAAACACGGCCACGATTCCCTCGCTTTCGCGCTTTGCGCGTCTGGGCAAGGCCAAGGTGGTGGCGCTCTACAACCGCATGACGCCTGAAGGCTATGTGGCCGAGCTGACGCCGGCCTGGGAGAACTTCCCGACTGACGACCATGTGGCCGACACCGCCCGCATGAACCGCGAGCTGCAGGCCGCCATCATGACCATGGTGCCGCAGTATTACTGGGTGCACAAACGCTTCAAGACGCGCCCCGATGGCGAGCCATCGCTGTACTCCGGGAAATAGACGTTAAATCGTTTCCATGCCTGATGGCATGGGCGCCAGAGGCTTCCTTTTCAGGAGCGAGCTGGCGCTGAAAGAAACTCCGCCAGAGCGCGCTGCACGGCCTCCGGCCTCTCGTGGACCACCCAGTGGCTGCAGCTCCGGAGATGCTCTATCTCCAGCTGAGGCACCCATCGCTCCAGCCCATGCAGCAGGGCGGGCTGCAGTGCCAGGTCGCTATCGCCCCAGAGAATGCGCACCGGCACAGGGATGTGCAGCATTTCATCGGGCAGGCTGAGCTCGCGAATGTCCTGCAGCTCATCGGCGCTGCCGCCGGGTCGGGGCGGCACCAGCGGGCTGGCCGCGTAGAACATGCAGGCGCCGTGCACGCCCAGATCCCAATGCTCGCGGTATTGCTGCTGACGCTCGGGCGTCAGCCATGCGGGCATGCTGCCGTCGGGGTTCTGAAAGAATCCCAGCATGCGCTGCCAGCCGTTTTCGGCCAGCAGTTCGGGGGCGTCGGGCCGGCGCAGAAAATGCATGTACTGGCTGGCGGACTGCTGCACGGGATTGGACTGCAGCTCCCGCAAGAAGCTGCCGGGATGCGGGGAGTTGAGTATGAGCAGCCGCTCAAGCTGCTGGGGATAGCGGTTGGCCAGGCCCCAGGCCACGGCACCGCCCCAATCATGGGCAATCACGCAGGCAGCGCGCTTGTCACGACTCTCCAGCGCAATCAGGGCGGCAAGGTCCTCCACCAGGTATTTGGCACGGTAGTCGCTGATGGACGTGGGTTGGCTGGAGCGGCCATAGCCGCGCAGATTGGGTGCCACGCAGCGGTAGCGGCTGCCGAATTGCTCAAGCAGCCCATCCCAGATGAAAGCGCCTTCGGGGAAACCGTGCAGAAACAGCAACAGGGGCTGACCCGGCTCGCCGCTGGTGCGGCATTCCAGTTCAACCCCTGTGGACAGGGTATGCATGCAAGTCGTGACCATGAAGCTCTCCTTTTTGTAGCTTCTGGCGCTTGCAAGATAAGCGCCTATGGCTGATTTTGCGCAGGTGTCTCGTCTGCGGGCGTCGCTTGGGTGACGGGAGCCGCCTGGGGCAACCCCTCGGGGTGGCACCAGTGCCACAGCAACTGGGCCACATCGTCCACGCCCTGCTTTTTGAGGGCAGAGAACAGACGCACCTCGCCACCGCCCGCATTGAGCTTGGTGATGGACAGGATCTTGGCCTGCTCGGCGCGGGTCAGCTTGTCGGCCTTGGTCAGCACGATGAGGAACTTCAGGCCTTGCTCCACGCGTGGGCGGATGGCATCCAGCAGGGCTTCGTCGAGTTCGGTCAGGCCCAGGCGCGGGTCGCACAGCAGCACCACGGCGGAGAGGCTTTCGCGGCTCATCAGATAGTTGAGCATGACGCGCTGCCAGCGCTCCTTGTCGGTGCGGGAGACGGCAGCGTAGCCATAGCCGGGCAGGTCGGCCAGCACGGCGTCGGTCACGCCCTGCTTGCCCAGCGCAAACAGGTTGATGTGCTGGGTACGGCCGGGCTTCTTGGAAGCGAAAGCCAGCTGCTTTTGCTGGGTCAGCGTATTGATGGCGGTGGACTTGCCGGCGTTGGAGCGGCCAACGAAGGCAATCTCGGGAACGTCGACCTTGGGCAACTGGTTGAGCTGGGCCGCGGTCGTGAAAAAGCGCGCGGTGTGCATCCAGCCCATCGCAAGCTTGCTGTCGATCAAAGAAAGTGTTTTTCCGGCAGTGGTATCCGGGGAAGCATGGGTCATGACGGTAACTATTTCAGGGAGGCCCATTGTAGAATTTGACGGATTCGCGCTCTCAACAATAGACCCAGCCCCTTGATATGAAGTTGCTTGCCTCTTTGCTGACTGCTGCCATTTTCGCAGCACCTGCCTTCCCCGCATTTTCGGCGGGAGAAACACCTGTGAAGGCGGATGCTGCCAAAGGGCAAGCCAGTTATGGGGCGGTTTGCGCCGCCTGTCACGCCGCAGACGGCAATTCCACCATTCCCCTGCAGCCCAAGCTGGCCGGCCAGCACCCCGAGTATCTGGTCAAGCAGCTGCGCGAGTTCAAGGATGGCAAGCGCAACGACCCGGTGATGAAGGGCTTCGCTGCCACGCTCAGCGATGGCGATATGCAGAACATTGCGGCCTGGCTGCATACCCAGGCACCCAAGAACGGTTTCTCCAAGGACAAGGACTCCATCGCCCTGGGTGAACGCATTTACCGCGGTGGCATTCAGGAGCGCCAGATTGCCGCCTGTGCGAGCTGCCACAGCCCCAACGGCTCCGGCATTCCGGCCCAGTACCCGCGTCTGTCGGGTCAGCATGCGGAATACACCGTGAAGTCGTTGACGGACTTCCGCGACGGCAAGCGCAGCAATAGCATTCCCATGGCCCAGGTTGCTGCCAAGCTTAATGATCGCGAAATCAAGGCCGTGGCAGACTATATAGCTGGCTTGCGTTAAAAATCCTTTTCATCAGATGCGCGGGTGACTCCGGGAACTTTCAGGCATCTGGCACCCCCCAAGTCAGGCGGGCCCATCGGCTAGTTCAGCAGATGGCCCGCCTTTTTGCGTTCGGCTCTATCTCATCCTCATGTCAGACCTTCCACTTCGCGATCGTGACTCCTCTCGCTCACAGGCAGTGCGCGCGACTCTGGAGTTGCTGGCCTCCATGCGCTTTGCGATTTCACTGCTCACAGTGATCTGCATCGCATCGGTCATCGGCACGGTGCTCAAGCAACATGAACCGCTGGTCAACTATGTCAACCAGTTCGGTCCCTTCTGGGCGCAGCTGTTTCTGGCGCTGAAGCTCAATGCGGTCTACAGCGCCTGGTGGTTTCTGCTGATTCTGGCCTTCCTGGTCATCAGCACCTCGCTGTGCGTGAGCCGCCATGCTCCCAAATATCTGGCCGACATCCGCAACTACAAGGAGAACCTCCGCGAGCAAAGCCTCAAGGCCTTCCACCATCGCGCCGAGGCGGATGTGGCTGGCAGCACCGAAGAGGCGGCCAAGCGCATCGGCCAGCAACTGGTGTCTGGCGGCTGGAAGGTCAAGATGCAGCAGCGCGACACGGCGGCCGGGCCCGGTACCGGCTGGATGCTGGCAGCCAAGGCAGGTGCGGCCAACAAGCTGGGCTATATCGCCGCGCATTGCGCCATCGTGCTGATCTGCATTGGCGGGCTGTTTGACGGCGATCTCATCGTGCGGGCCCAGATGCTGCTGGGCGGCAAAACGCCTTATACCGGCGGCGGCATGATCTCGGACGTGGCGCCCGAGCATCGTCTGTCGATCAAGAATCCGACCTTCCGCGGCAACCTCATGGTGTCCGAAGGCACGCAGTCCGGTACTGCGATCCTGAATCAATCGGATGGCATCTTGCTGCAAGATCTGCCATTTTCGGTGGAACTCAAGAAATTCATCGTGGAGTACTACTCCACCGGCATGCCCAAGCTGTTCGCCAGCGATATCGTCATCCACGACCGAGCCACCGGCGAGAAGCTGGAAAAGCGCGTGGAAGTGAACCATCCGGCCAGCTACAAAGGCATAGAGATCTACCAGAGCAGCTTCGATGACGGCGGCTCCAGCGTCAAGCTGCATGCCGTGCCCATGGACGGCGTCTCCCAGCCTTTCGACGTGGAGGGCGTGATCGGCAACTCCACCGAGTTCGTGCGCAAGCTGGCCGATGGCCAGCAGGACAAGGTGACGCTGGAGTACACGGCGCTGCGCACCATCAATGTGGAGAACTTCGGCGGCCAGGACAAGGGCGGTGCCGGCACCGATGTGCGCAAGGTCGATCTGAAGCAGGCCATCGACGAGCGTCTGGGCGCTGCCCACAAGACCACGGACAAAAAGGATTTGCGCAATATCGGCCCCAGCGTGGGCTACAAGCTGCGCGATGCCTCGGGTCAGGCGCGCGAGTTCCAGAACTATATGCTGCCCGTTGACACGGGCGAGGGCCAGCCCGTCTTCCTGCTTGGCGTGCGTGAGAATCAGGCCGACCAGATGCGCTATCTGCGCGTGCCTGCCGATCCTGAAGGCACGATGAACACCTTCATGCAGCTGCGTCAGGCCATGCAGAACAAGGCCCAGGCCGAGAAGGCGGCGCGCGCCTATGTGCAGCGGGCGGTCGATGTCTCCAAACCCGAGCTGGCCGAGCCGCTGACGCAGTCCGCTCTCAAGGCGCTGGAGCTGTTTGCCGGTCAGGACGTCAAGCTCAAGGCTCCCGATGGCCGTCAGCTCGGTGGCCTGCAGGCGATATCGGACTTCATGGACAGCAATGTGCCCGAGGCCGAGCGCGAGCGCGCCGGCGAGGTGCTGGTGCGGATTCTCAACGGCGTGCTGTTCGAGCTGGCTCAGCAGGTGCGCCAGCAGGCGGGGCTCAAGCCTTTCGAGAACGACGAGAAGACCCAGGCCTTCATGACGCAATCGGTGTTCTCGCTCAGCGACGCGCAGTTCTACCCGGCGCCCGTGGTCTTCATGCTGCAGGACTTCAAGCAGGTCCAGGCCAGCGTGTTTCAGGTGGCGCGTGCCCCTGGTAAAAACATTGTTTACCTCGGTTGCCTCTTCCTGATCATCGGCGTTTTTGCCATGCTGTACGTGCGTGACCGCCGCATCTGGATCTGGCTGACCCCTGCGAATGGTGCCAGCCATGCGAACATGGCCTTGTCCACCAACCGCAAGACCATGGATGGCGACCGCGAGTTCGTCATGCTGGCCGACAAGCTGATCGGGGCCAAGCCCTTACAAAAGAAGACTCCCGGAGGTTCTGTATGAACACCGCAACCACGACATTGACTCTGAACGAAGGCTATTTCGCCCGCCGCAACTGGTTTGACTGGTTGTTCGCGGTCGTGGTGGCCGTGGGCCTGGGCTATGCGCTGCAGCGCTACGCCGCCTATATGGATGTGTATGAGAAGGGCATTTTGCTGGCGACCATCCCGGCCATGATCTGGATGGGCTGGTTCTGGCGCCCGCTGGCGGTGCTGATGCTGACCGTGGCCGGCTTCTCGCTGATGGCCATCGGTCTGTACCAGGGAGGAGATGGCGGCGAACTGGCACGGTCGGAGACCGTCTTCGGCCTGAAGTACTTCCTCTCCAGCCAGTCCGCCATCCTGTGGATGAGCATGGTGTTCTTCATCAGCACGGCGTTCTACTGGATAGGCGTGTTTGCCAAGGGCGAGCGCTCGGTCATGTCGCTGCTGGGCTCGCGCCTGGCCTGGCTGGCTGTCGCCATGGCACTGATCGGCACCATGGTGCGCTGGTACGAGAGCTATCTGCTGGGCCCGGACATCGGCCATATCCCCGTCAGCAATCTCTACGAAGTGTTCGTCATGTTTTGCTGGATGACGGCCATCTTCTATCTGTACTACGAGCAGCATTACGACACGCGTGCCCTGGGCGGCTTTGTGATGCTGGTGGTCAGCGCGGCCGTGGGCTTTCTGCTCTGGTACACGCTGGTGCGCCAGGCCCATGAGATTCAGCCCCTGGTGCCGGCTCTCAAGAGCTGGTGGATGAAGCTGCATGTGCCCGCCAACTTCATAGGCTACGGCACGTTTGCGCTGTCTGCCATGGTGGCGTTTGCCTATCTGATCAAGCAGCAGGCCACCGAGACCAAGTGGTACAAGCTTGCGCCGCTGTGGCTGCTGGGCGTGGTGCTGTGCTTCGAGCCCATCGTCTTTCGCAAGGGTGCGACCGAGAACGGCGGCAGCTACTGGATGGTGTACTTCGGCATCTCGGCCCTGATCGTGGCCGGCATCCTGCTCTCGCGCAAGCGCATTGCGGCCCGTCTGCCCTCGTTCGAGATTCTGGACGACGTGATGTACAAGGCCATCGCCGTGGGCTTTGCCTTCTTCACCATCGCCACCGTGCTCGGCGCTCTGTGGGCGGCCGAGGCCTGGGGCGGCTACTGGAGCTGGGACCCCAAGGAAACCTGGGCGCTGATCGTCTGGCTCAACTATGCGGCCTGGCTGCATATGCGCCTGATGAAGGGTCTGCGCGGCACGGTGTCTGCCTGGTGGGCGCTGGCGGGTCTGGCCGTCACCACCTTTGCCTTCCTGGGCGTGAACATGTTTCTGTCGGGCCTGCACAGCTACGGCGAGCTGTAGGCATCGTAACAAGCACTCCAAAAAACAGGAGCTGCTTGCGCTGATTGAATAAGGATTCCAGATGGAAAATACTCTGAATCCCTTGATCATCAAGCGCAAGCAGCTCCTTTTTTATTAAGCACTTCGGGGGAACTTTGCTGACGCAGAGGGCTTCCAAATCGCACTACTCTTGATTGTCGTTTGGGAGCATTCCTATGCTGATTCGTCACAGCAACCAAGGCTTCGAGCATCCACTGGGCAGCGAGATCACGCCTCAGACCCAATACCTGCAGCGCCGGGACTTTCTGCAGACCCTGGCGATGGGGGTGGCGGGCGCCACCTTGGCCGGCTGGGCCGGCCGCAATGCATGGGCGGCGACCGAGCGAGGCAGCCTGCCGCCTCTCAAGGGCCAGCCCAGCAAGCTTGCCGGGGCCATGATGGTAGAGGCCGCCACGGCCTACAAGGACGCCACGGGCTACAACAATTTCTACGAGTTCGGGCTCGACAAGGACGAGCCCGCACGCAATGCACACACGCTCAAGACCCGGCCCTGGACGGTGCGCATCGAAGGCCTGGTGCAGAAGCCGCAGACCCTGGACATCGACAGCCTGCTCAAGCTCGCGCCCATGGAAGAGCGCATCTACCGCCTGCGCTGCGTGGAGGGCTGGTCCATGGTCATCCCCTGGGTGGGCTACTCGTTGTCCGAACTGCTCAAGAAAGTGCAGCCGCTCTCCGGCGCCAGGTATGTGGAGTTCGTCACCCTGGCCGACAAGGCCCAGATGCCCGGACTCAGAAGCGGCGTGCTGGACTGGCCGTATACCGAAGGCTTGCGGCTGGATGAGGCCATGCACCCGCTGACGCTGCTGGCCTTCGGCATGTATGGCGAGGTCCTGCCCAACCAGAATGGTGCGCCGCTGCGCCTGGTCGTGCCCTGGAAATATGGTTTCAAGAGCGCCAAGTCGCTGGTGGCGATCCGTCTGACCGACAAGGAGCCGGGCACCGCCTGGAACAAGGCGGCACGCAACGAGTACGGCTTTTATTCGAATGTGAATCCCGAGGTCGACCACCCGCGCTGGAGCCAGGCCACCGAGCGGCGCATCGGCGAGGGCGGGTTGTTCGCCAAGCGACGCAAGACCTTGCTGTTCAACGGCTATGGCGATCAGGTGGCGTCGCTGTATGCGGGCATGGATCTGAAGAAGTTCTACTGATGCAGGCCTGGTTGCTCAAGCCCTGGGCCAAGCCACTGGTCTTCACGCTTTGCCTGCTGCCTTGCGCATGGCTGTTCTATGCGGCGTTCACCGACGGGCTGGGGGCCAATCCGGCCGAAGCCCTGCTGCGCAGCACGGGCGACTGGACTCTGCGTTTTCTCTGCATCGTGCTGGCGGTGACGCCGCTGCGTCAGATCAGCGGCTGGAATCTGCTGGTGCGTTACCGGCGCATGCTGGGCCTGTATGTGTTCTTCTACGCCTGTCTGCACCTGCTTTGCTATGCCTGGTTCGACATGGGGCTGGACTGGGGCGATATCGTGGCCGATATTCCCAAGCGCCCGTTCATCTTGGTGGGTTTCAGCACCTGGCTGCTGCTGCTGGTGCTGGCCGTCACCTCGCCAAAGTTCATGCTCAGGGCTCTGGGCGGCAAGCGCTGGCAGTGGCTGCACCGAGCAGTCTATGTGGCGGTGCCGCTGGCCTTGCTGCATTTTTTCTGGATGCGCGCCGGCAAGAACAATTTTGGCGAGGTGGCCGTCTATGCAGCCATTCTCGGTAGCTTGCTCGGCTGGCGAGTGCTGCGTGCACTCAGAAGCAATCAACCTGCCACGGCGCGCAGCGGTGGACGTACCTGACGCGAGATCGGGTCGATCTCTGCCGAAGGAAGCTGGTAAGCGCGCTGGTCGAACAGGTCGATTCCGCATTGCAGGCCTTCGAGCCAGTTGAACAGGTCGCCAATCGCCTGTTTGCCCATGATGGGAGCGCCATGCTGGGGAACAATCATGTCTATGGGCAACTGCCGTGCCATCTGCACCCATAGTCTCAAAATCTTGTTGGAGACCATGTAGCGGCGGTGAAAGCCTTCCATGCGTGCAATATGCGGGGCGAGGTCGGTGACGGGCTTCCGCGCTTCTGCGCCGGTGGTCAGAGAGACGCCCAGGTCGCCCGTGAACAGAATCTTGCTGATGGGGTCGTAGAAGTGAAAGTTCCCCTCGGCATGGAGAAAATGCGCGGGCAGCAGCACCAGCTCGCTATGGCCCAGAGGCAGGCGTCCGCCCGAGTCAGGTACGCCGATGACGCGGTTTTCCGTTTTGCCCACCTTGGTGAAGTGCGGTGCAAAGCGCTCCCAGATGCGCGAGATGACCAGTTGTGCGCGCGTGCTGCTCATCCAGCGATCCAGCGAGGCGATGATGTCCGGGTCGGCATGCGAGGCAATCAGATAGGCGAGCTTTTGCGGCGGGAAATGCCGCGACATGCCCATGAACAGCTCGTTGAAAGCCAGGTTGCCACCGGGATCAATGATGGCCCCCGTGCCGTTGTCCACGATCAGGAACTGGTTGGCCTGAATCGCCTGACCGTCCTCCTCGATGAGGTCGGTGAACATCAGACAGACGTGGTTTTTGTCGCGATAGAGCTCAATGGACATGGCAGTTTGTCAAAGGACAAGATGCCATCACTCTAGAGAGTAAGTCCGGGCGCCATGTTGATGTGCATCAAGCCTCAGGGCTTGGCATCGGTCTGGGGAATCTCGTTGGCCTCTATCGGCGTGGCTTTCGTTGCAGGTGTTGCTGCGCTGGAGGGCTTGGTGGAAATGCCCAGCGTTTCGGGCAGCGTGGCGCGACCCTGCGCCGCAGGATCTGTAGGCAGATAGAGCGGGCCTTTTTGCCCGCAGGCGGAAAGTGCTGCCAGGGACGCCGCACAAGCCGCAAGGGCAATGCTCCTGACTAAAATTTGGTTGGCTTTCAACATGGGCAAATTGTAATGACTGACCTTGAATATCTGGATCGCGCCGACCAACTTCTGCTGGCTGTGGAGCAATGCTGTGATCGCATCAATGACGAAACCGATGCCGACCTTGATGCCCAGCGTGTGGGCGGCATGGTGACTTTGGTGTTTGCCAATCGCAGCCAGATTGTCATCAACCAGCAAAAACCCCTGCATGAAATCTGGCTGGCGGCCAAGGCAGGCGGCTTTCACTATCGCTTTGACGAAGACAAGAAAGCCTGGCTGGACACCAAGGGTGCTGGCGAGTTCTTTGCCAATCTGACGCAATATGCAAGCGAGCAGTCGGGCATGGCTCTGGAGTTCAAGGCCCTGGCCTGAACATTCAGGGTGCTGGAATAAAAAAGCCTGCCTCGATGAGAGGCAGGCTTTTTGTTGTTGGAGGGCTTAGTTTCTGAACAGGTCCAGAATGCGGCTGCGCTCTTCTGCGGCAGGCGGTTGGGTGGCACCCGGGCCTGCGTTGCTAGGATCGGAGGCGCCTTCCATGCCGAGGCTGGAGACGCCGCCGTTGCGGGCGTTTTCTTCGTAATACCAGTCGCCGCCCATATTGACCACGCCGGGCGGGGTCTGCACTTCGGCCACCGGCACTCCCTTGAGTGCGTGCTGCATGAAATTGATCCAGATGGGCAGGCTCAGGCCGCCACCTGTTTCGCGCGAACCCAGGTTGCGCGGGGTGTCGTAGCCAATCCAGGAGACGGCGGCAATGCTGGGCTGGTAGCCGGCAAACCAGGCGTCCACCGAGTCATTGGTGGTGCCGGTCTTGCCATACAGGTCCGGGCGCTTGAGTGTGGCCTGGGCACGTGCAGCCGTGCCCACGCGTGCCACATCATTGAGCAGGGTGCCGGTGAGGAAGGCATTGCGCTCGGGGATGGCCTGGGGCAGCTCCTTCACCGCTGGTGGGGTGAACTCGGAGAGGATGCGACCCTTGTGGTCTGTCACTCGGGCAATCAGCCAGGGGTTGATGCGATGGCCGCCGTTGGCAAACACCGAATAGGCTCCCGCCATCTGCAGCGGAGTGACGGAACCAGCGCCCAAAGCCATGGTCAGGTAGGCGGGCTGTTTGGCGGCTTCAAAGCCGAAGCGCGTCGCCCATTCCTGCCCGGTCTTGGGGCCGATGGCCTGCAGCAACCGGATGGAGATCATGTTCTTGGACTTGTTCAAGCCCGTGCGCATGGTCATGGGGCCGTCGTAGCGGCCGTCGTAGTTCTTGGGCTCCCAGGGCTGACCACCGGTGGTTGCCGCACTGAAGAAGATCGGTGCGTCATTGATCATGGTGGAGGGCGAGAAGCCGTGCTCCAGCGCCGCCGAGTAGATGAATGGCTTGAAGCTGGAGCCGGGCTGGCGCCAGGCCTGGGTCACGTGGTTGAACTTGTTCTTTTCGAAGTCGAAGCCACCGATCAGCGCGCGGATGGCGCCGGTTTGCGTGGACATGGCGACAAAAGCGCCTTCGACTTCGGGCAGCTGGGTGATTTCCCAGGCACCCTTGGCGTTCTTGATGGCGCGGATCACGGCACCGGGGCGGATCTTGATATTGGGCGGTGCCTTGGGGCTGAGGCCGGATTCGGCGGGCTTGAGGTTGTCGCCCGTGATCTCGAAATGGGTACCGTCCGCACGGGCCGCGACAATCTTGCGCGGCGAGGCTTCCAGCACCACGGCCGCAACCACATCGCCGTTGTCGGGATGGTTGGCCAGGGCATCGTCGATGGCGTCTTCCAGCTCCTGAGCGTTGACTGGCAGAGTGATGAACTTCTCGGGGCCACGGTACTTCTGGCGGCGTTCGTAGTTCATGATGCCTTCGCGCAAAGCCTTGTAGGCAGCCTCTTGTTCACCGGCATTGAGGGTGGTGTAGACGTTCAGGCCGCGGGTATAGGCGTCGCTGCCGTATTGGGCAAAGATCAGTTGACGGGCCATTTCAGCCACGTACTCTGCATGTACACGGGTCGAATTGGCGGCAGTACGCAGCTTGAGCGGCTCTTCGCGGGCCTGCTTGGCCTGCTCTGCGGTGATGAAACCGTTTTCCTCCATGCGCTCGATGATGTAGAGCTGGCGGATGCGGGCGCGCTTGGGGTTGCTGATCGGGTTGTAGGCCGATGGAGCCTTGGGCAGGCCGGCCAGCATGGCGGCTTCGGCCACCGTGATGTCCTTGAGCGGATGGCCGAAATAGGCTTCACAGGCTGCTGCAAAGCCATAGGCACGGTTGCCAAGGAAAATCTGGTTCATGTAGATCTCGAGGATCTGCTCCTTGGTGAGCAAGTGCTCAAGCTTGAAGGTCAGCAGGATTTCGTAGATCTTGCGGGTATAGGTCTTCTCGGAAGAGAGGTAGACATTGCGTGCGACCTGCATGGTGATGGTGGAGGCGCCCTGGCTCTTGACCTTGCCCAGGTTGGCCAGCGCAGCACGCAGCATGCCCTTGTAGTCCACGCCGCCATGCTCGAAGAAGCGGGTGTCTTCGATGGCCAGCACGGCATCCGTCATGACCTTGGGGATCTCGTTGATGGGCGTCAGGGTGCGACGTTCCTCCCCAAACTCTCCCAGCAGAGCGCCTTCGCTGGAGTAGACCCGCAGCGGTAGCTTGGGGCGGTAGTCTGCAAGTTCGGAGACGTCTGGAAGATTGGGGTAAGCCATGGCCAGCGCCACGGCCACGGCCAGCAAAACGGCCAGGGCAGCGGCGACGGCAATTCCGATCAGCCAGAAAATGGAGCGCGGCAGCCAGTGCATGCGTTTTTTGGGAGTTTGAGATCCAGGCGCAGGTGCCTGGTGAGCAGAATGTTCTGATGGCGGCATTTCGCAGTATTGGCAAGGGGTAGGACATTATAGAAATGCCGCCCGGAAAAGCATCGTGGCGGCTGGGGAGGGGCCGCGCTTTGATTGAATCCTAAATCACAGGGTAAGCACCAGTATGCGCAAGGGCTGAGGTTCTTGCGGTTTGACGTTACACAAGTTTGTCTTTTTTTGACCACGAAATACGGTGAAAAGCGCTGCAGCAAAGCATGTGCTGCTATAGCTTGCTGCTAGGATTCCGGGGTATTGCTGGCTTTTGTTTCCATTCTTACAAACTTGGGGGGGCATGTTGATTGCTCTGAGTTCTTTATTCAGCCGTCAGCCTGCACCTTTGCTTGGCATTGATGTCAGCTCCTCCAGCGTGAAGCTGGTCGAGCTGGCCAAAAGCAAATCCGGCGAGTGGCAACTGGAGCGTTGTGCGATTGAGCCTCTTGAAAAAGGCTGGATCACCGACGGCAATATTGAGAAATTTGATGAGGTGGCGGAGGCCGTGCGCCGGCTGGTCAAGAAAAGCGGAACGCGTACAAAGCAAGTGGCCATGGCGTTGCCAGCTGCTGCTGTGATTACCAAGAAGATCACCTTGCCAGCCGGCTTGACCGAGCTGGAAATGGAAGTTCAGGTCGAGTCCGAAGCCAATCAATACATTCCGTTCTCGCTCGATGAGGTGAGCCTGGATTTCTGTGTCATAGGCCCGTCGCTGGTGTCGCCTGGCGATGTGGATGTGCTGATTGCTGCATCGCGCAAGGAAAAAGTGCAGGACCGCCAGGGCCTGGCCGAGGCTGCCGGTCTCAAGCCCATGGTGATCGATATCGAGCCCTACGCCGCCCGAATGGCGGCAACGCGTCTGGTGTCGCGTTTGCCCAATGCCGGGCGTGACGCTGTCGTGGCGCTATTCGAGGTGGGCGCAATGACTACCAGCATGCAGGTGCTTCGCAATGACGAGGTGCTGTATGAGCGTGATCAGGCCTTTGGCGGTGCACAGCTTACCCAGTTGATTGCACGCCAGTACGGCTTTTCTCCGGAAGAGGCGGAGGCCAAGAAGCGCAGCGGCGAATTGCCGGACGACTACGCGGCTGGTGTGCTCAAGCCCTTTGTGCAAAGCCTGACCCAGGAAGTGGCGCGAGCGTTGCAGTTCTTCTTCACGAGTACTCCCTACAACCGCGTCGATCATGTGTTGCTGGCAGGTGGATCGTCGTCCTTGCCGGGGCTGGTGGATGCCGTCAGCCAGCAGACTGGATGTGCCTGCAGTCTTGCCAATCCCTTCGAAGGCATGGAAATTGGCAGCGGCGTGCGTCTGAAGAAGATGGCGCGTGAAGCGCCGTCCTATCTGACCTCTTGCGGTTTGGCCATGCGGAGGTTTCAAGAGTGATACTGATTAACCTTTTGCCGCACCGCGAGGCGGCCAAGAAGCGCCGTAAAGAAGCGTTTCAGGTCAATATGGTGCTGGGCGCACTGGGTGGACTGCTGATCGCAGCACTGATTTACTGGTATTTCCAGATGATGATCGAGGGCCAGCAGAACAAGAACAATCTGCTGCGCTCCGAAATCAAGGTCCTGGAAACACAGATCAAGGAAATCGAGGGGCTCGAGGCCGAAATCACCGCTCTGCGTGCACGGCAGAAGGCGGTGGAGGATCTACAGTCCGACCGCAACCTGCCGGTGTACATGCTCAATGAGCTGGTCAAGCAACTGCCGGACGGTGTCTACATCAGCAGCATCAAGCAAGAAGGCCTGTCGGTGACCATGCAGGGAACTGCACAGTCGAATGAACGTATTTCCGAGATGCTGCGTAATCTTACGGATGGCTCGCCCTGGTTCTCCAAGCCGGAGCTGATGGAAATTGTGGCCAAGACTGTTGATGTGACTGCCAAGGATAAGCGCCGTGCAGCTGCATTCACATTGCGCTTCAATCTGACCAGGGCCAGCGATGCGGAGAAAAATCTGCTTGCTGCAAGCTCTTCTGTGAAAGCGCAGTGATGGCAAAAAAGAAGAAATCTCTGGACATCGATTTCGCTGCGCTGCAAGAGAGAATTCAGCGCCAATTCCGGAATCTGGATCCCAATGACCCTTCGGTCTGGCCAGCCTTGCCCAAGGCACTGCTGTATGTTGCCGTTGCAGTCGCTGTCGCTGCCTTGCTGTGGTTCGTCGTTCTGAAGGATTACGAAGCAGAGCTCGACGCCGAGCGTGCGACCGAGGTGACTCTGCGCGAAGACTACTCCAAGAAAATGGTCAAGGCGGTGAGCCTGGAGGGCTTGAAGAAGCAGCGCGAGCAGGTGCAGCAGTATGTGACGCAGCTGGAAAAGCAACTGCCCAGCAAGGCGGAGATGGCTGCTCTGCTTTCCGATATCAACCAGGCCGGCTTGGGGCGTAGTCTGCAGTTTGAAGTATTCCGCCCTGGCGCCATGGTGACCAAGGAGTACTACGCCGAGCTGCCAATCACCCTGAAGGTGACGGGACGCTATCACGACATCGGTGCTTTTGCCTCGGATATCGCTTTCCTGTCCCGTATCGTGACCTTGAACAATCTGTCCATCGCCCCGGGCGGCAAGGACACGGATGTGCTGTCCATGGATGCCACGGCACGGACGTTCCGATATCTGGATGCGGACGAAGTCAAGGCGCAGCGTGACGCGGCCAAGGGGAAGAAATGAGCAGAGCATTCTTGAGCCCTGTCTGGCTGGTCCTGATGAGCAGTGCTTTGCTGGCGGGTTGCACCTCCTCCGAGGAGGAGCAACTGCGTGAGTGGATGGCCCAGGAGCGTGCCAATGCCAAGCCTCGCGTGACTCCTCTGGAGGAGCCCAAGCCTTTCAAGCCCCAGGCCTATACAGGGGCTGATGGCATGGATCCCTTCAATCCGCTCAAGCTGATCCAGGTGCTGCGCAAGGAGTCTGCGCAATCCAACATCAGCACGGCGTTGCTCACGCCAGAGCTGAGTCGCCGCAAGGAGCCGCTGGAGGCCGAGCCGCTGGACACCATGACCATGGTGGGCAGTCTCGACAAAAAGAACGTGCCCACGGCCTTGGTCAAAGTCGGCGGCCTGCTCTATCAGGTACGTGTCGGCAACTATCTGGGGCAGAACTACGGAAAGATCACCAAGATTACGGAAAACTCCATCCAGCTAAGAGAAATTGTCCAGGATGGCGGTGGTGACTGGATTGAAAGAACAAGCACTTTGGAGTTGCAGGAGGTCGGCAAATGATGGGTATTAATCGCAGCACTATGGCGAAGGCCCGTTGGGGTCTGACCCTGAGCGGCCTTTTGCTTTCTTCGGCAGCTTGGGCGCAAGCCCGCATTGAGGCTGTTACAGGCGCTTTGCAGTCTGGCTCCGAGGTCGTCCGTGTCGAGCTGTCCGAACCGCTGGCTGCAGACCCGACCGGATTCGTGGTTCAGTCTCCGGCGCGTATCGCTCTGGATTTTCCGGGTGTGAGCAATGGCTCGGGCAAGTCGTTGCTTGAATTCAATCAGGGCAATCTGCGTTCGGCAAATCTGGTGGAAGCATCGGGTCGCTCACGCCTGGTATTGAATCTGAAGACGGCTACGACCTATCGCTTGCAGCGCCAGGGAAAATCTTTGCTGATCTTGCTTGATCCCGCAGGTGCAGCGACAACCGCTGCAGCTGCGGCTCCTGTCATGGCTCCGGTGTTCGAGAACAAGACGGCAGCCTCTGATGCAGCTCCGATTCGCGGTATCGACTTTCGCCGTGGTAGTGATGGCTCCGGCCGGGTTGTAGTCAGCCTTGGCAGCAGCCAGGTGGGGGTGGATCTGCGGCAGGAGGGCAAGGGCCTGACGGTGGACTTCCTGCGTACAGCCCTGCCTGAAAATTTGCGCAAGAAGCTGGATGTGGGGGATTTCGGTACGCCTGTGCAAACGATATCGACCACTCAGCAAGGCGATCGTGTTCGGATGCGCATTGACCCTGTGGGTGATTGGGAGCACAGCGCATACCAGAGCGACAATCAGTTCGTGGTGGAAGTGCGCCAGAAAAAGGTCGACACCAGCAAGTTGACGCAAGGCCCGGGCTACAGCGGCGAAAAGCTGTCGCTCAATTTCCAGAATATTGAAGTGCGCTCTTTGCTGCAGGTCATCGCGGACTTCACCAACTTCAATATCGTCACCTCGGATACGGTGACAGGTGCCTTGACTCTGCGTCTGAAGGATGTGCCTTGGGACCAGGCTCTTCAGATCATCATGGATGCCAAGGGGCTGGGCATGCGCAAGTCCGGCTCCGTGCTCTGGATCGCTCCCAAGGACGAGATTGACGCGCGTACCAAGCGTGACTACGAAGCGGCCATGGAAATCCAGAAGCTGGAGCCTTTGCGCACGCAAGGTTTCCAGCTCAACTATGCAAAGGCGGCGGACATCCTGCAGCAGATCACGACTTCGACAGGCGGCGGTGGTGCAGGCGGTACAGGGTCCAGCACGCGCTTTCTGTCGTCGCGCGGCTCCGCTATTTCCGAGCCACGCACCAATCAGCTGTTTGTGACGGATACGCCGACCAAGTTGGAAGAAATGAAGGCTTTGCTGGCAACGCTGGATGTGCCGGTGCGCCAGGTCATGATCGAGGCCCGCATTGTGGAGGCACGCGATACCTTTGGCCGTTCGCTGGGTGTGAAGTTTGGCGGAGGGGCTGTTGGCAGCAATGCATCCATGACTTCGTCTCAGTTCCTGCCAGACAGCAGTTCGGGATCAAGCTCCAAGTTCCCCAGTGGCAATTTTGTCAATTTGCCAGCCAGTGTTTCGGGAATCAACACTGTGGGGCAGGTCGCATTCTCTGTCTTCAATAGCTCGATGACGCGTTTCCTGTCCCTGGAGCTGTCCGCTTTGGAAGCAGAAGGTGATGGCAAGATCATCTCCAACCCCCGCCTGGTGACGGCAGACCAGAACAAGGCATTGATCGAGCAAGGCACGGAATACCCATACTCCGTGACTGCGCCGAATGGCGCAACGACCATCTCGTTCAAGAAGGCTGTGCTGAAGCTGGAAGTGACTCCGCAAATTACCCCTGAAGGCGACATCATTCTGGATCTGGATGTGAACAAGGACAGCCGCGGTGAGACCACGACTCAGGGCGTCGCCATTGATACCAAGCATGTCAAGACCCAGGTGCTGGTCGAGAATGGCGGAACGGTCGTGATTGGCGGTATCTTTGAATTGGAGGAGACCAACCAGCTCAACAAGGTACCGCTGTTCGGAGATCTGCCTGTGTTGGGGCATTTGTTCCGTAGCAACACCAAGGCTTCGAGCAAGCGTGAAATGCTGGTTTTCATCACTCCCAAGATGCTGAGCCAGGCGCGCAGCACCAGCAAATAACTGTTATCAGTTTTTACATAGGGCCCGCACGAGTTGATGCGGGCCTTTTCATTTGTAATATCTGCAGGCTGCGAGAATCATGGGCTGGCCAGATTGGCGGATGACGGTAACGCGATGACTGTTCTAAAGAAATTTCATATTGCCCTTGTGGGTTTGCCAGGCTCCGGCAAATCCACCATCGGACGCTATTTGGCCAAGCGTTGGTCTATGCCTTTTGTGGATGTGGACGTGGCCATCGAAGAGCATATCGGCTGCACGATTCGCGATTTTTTTGCCAAGGAAGGCGAGTCCAGATTCAGGGATGTAGAGCAGGAGGTGCTGGCAGCGCTGCTGGCGCGATCTGAGAAAACGGTGGTTGCCACAGGTGGCGGTGCCGTGCTGAAGGCTGAAAACCGGCAGGAGCTGGCCGAGCATGCACAGGTGGTCTATCTGAGTGCATCACCGCATGAGATTGCCAAGCGCCTGCAGCGGGATACTCAGCGTCCCTTGCTGCAAGTGGACAATCCTTTGCAGCGCTTGCTGGATTTGCATGCCATCAGAGATCCGCTCTACAAGGAGGTTGCGGATTTTGTGGTGGCGGGCAGCGGCCTGTCCGCCACGCAGGTGGCCCAGCGAGTGGCCATGCAGATTGAACTCGGTCAGCATTCCTGATTGCGCTGAAAAGCTTGTTGGTCAATACACTGCGTGTGGTTCCTGCTATGTATTTTGAGAGAGGTTGAACGTGGAAACGGTGCATATTGATCTGGGAGAGCGCAGCTATCCCATCGTGATTGCAGAGGGCTTGCTGGCCCAGAGCTCCACTTGGCAGGCATTGCCCAAGGCGGCGGCGGCTCTGGTCGTGACGAATGATGTCGTGGCCCCGCTTTATCTGTCTGCGCTCAAGCAGGCCTTGAGCGGTCAATACGCCCAGGTTCACGAGGTGGTGTTGCCCGATGGCGAAGCGCATAAAGACTGGCAGACTCTGAACCTGATTTTTGATGCCCTGCTGCAGCATGGTTGCGACCGCAAGACGGTGCTGTTTGCATTGGGCGGCGGTGTTGTGGGGGATATGACGGGCTTTGCTGCCGCCAGCTATATGCGTGGCGTGCCTTTTGTGCAGGTGCCGACCACGCTGCTGTCCCAGGTCGATTCCTCGGTGGGGGGCAAGACTGCCATCAACCACCCGCTGGGCAAGAACATGATTGGGGCCTTCTACCAGCCGCAGCTGGTGCTCTGCGATCTTGCTACGCTGGATACCCTGCCAGAGCGCGAGTTGAGCGCAGGTCTGGGGGAAATCATCAAATACGGCCCTATTGCCGATATGCAGTTCTTCGACTGGCTTGAGCAGAACATGGATGGCCTGCTGCGCCGCGATCGCGACATGCTCGCCCATGCCGTCAAGCGAAGTGTGGAGATCAAGGCCTGGGTCGTGGGGCAGGACGAGAAGGAAGCGGGTCTGCGCGCGATTCTCAATTTTGGCCATACCTTCGGTCATGCGATCGAGGCCGGCATGGGCTACGGCAACTGGCTGCACGGTGAAGGTGTGGCGGCAGGCATGGTGATGGCGGCGGAGCTGTCCCAACGTCTTGGCCTGGTGGAGGCGAGCTTTGTCTCGCGTCTGCGCAAGCTGATTGAGCGAGCGGGCTTGCCGGTGCGCGCAGCGGTCATCGATGCCCAGGACAATGCTGGTCGCTATCTGGAACTGATGCGGGTCGACAAGAAATCCGAAGCCGGTGAAATCCGCTTTGTGCTGATCGATGGTCCCGGCAAGGCGGTGATGAGGTCGGCACCCGATGCGCTGGTGCGTGAAGTGATCGACAGTTGCTGCGCTTGATGGGTGGCGCTATGTGAGCAGACCCTGGGGGAAGCGAGCCCATAGCTGTTAGAGTCATTGCATCGAGTTGTTGAGGCGATTTGCATGACCGCTCTGGCTTCCTACGCCTGCCATCCCCAGCAAAGCCGCGGGCGTCGCTTTGCTGAGCCCCCGGCTCCCACGCGCAGCGACTTTCAGCGCGATCGGGATCGCATTGTTCACTCCTCGGCCTTCAGGCGACTGGTTTACAAGACCCAGGTCTTTGTGAATCATGAGGGCGATCTGTTCCGAACCCGGCTCACGCATTCTCTGGAAGTGGCGCAGCTGGGGCGCTCCATCGCGCGTTCTTTGCGGCTGGATGAAGACCTGGTTGAAGCCATCTGTCTGGCGCATGATCTGGGGCACACACCTTTTGGACATGCGGGGCAAGACGCGCTCAATGAGTGCATGAAGCCTCATGGCGGTTTTGAGCACAATCTGCAAAGTCTGCGTGTAGTGGACAGGTTGGAGGAACGTTATCCTGCCTTTGACGGTCTGAACCTGACTTTTGAAACGCGCGAGGGAATTCTCAAGCATTGCTCGCTCAGCAATGCGCAATTGCTGAATGCACGTGAGCCCGGCGGCGTGGCTCAGCGTTTTCTGGATGGCACTCAGCCTTCTCTGGAGGCACAGCTATGCAATCTGGCGGATGCGATTGCCTATAACGCCCACGATGTGGACGACGGCGTTCGATCGGGTCTGATCACCATGGCCCAGCTGCGTGAAGCCGTGCCTTTGTTTGCCCGCTATTACGCCTCGACATTGGCGGATTGGCCCGATCTGGCTCTGCCGGATGCTCAGCGCAAGCTGCTCTATGAGAGCATTCGCCGCATGCTCAGTGACCAGGTCTATGACGTCATCCATCACTCACAGGCCGGTATTGAGCAGGCGGCTGTGCGCTCGGTGCAGGAGGTTCGTCAGCATGATCGGACGCTGATCGGTTTCAGCGAAGAGATGAAAGCGCAGTCCCTGGTGCTAAAGCAGTTCTTGTTCAGGCAGCTCTATCGGCACCCTCAAGTCATGCAGACCATGAACAGTGCCCAGCAAGTTGTGAAAGAGCTGTTTGCCGCTTATATGGTGGAGCCTGAACGCATGAAGCCGCGCTTTGTTCAGCGTGCCCATATCGTCACTACCCTGCATGAACGTGCGCGAGTGGTGGCAGACTTTATTGCGGGTATGACGGATCGTTATGCGGCGCGCGAGCATGAGCGCATCACCGGGCTCAGGCTGCTGGGCGAGGCCTGAAGGAAGCTCGCCAACGGTCTTGCTGCCAGTGGCGAGCATGGCACAGGCCGGATCGCTAAAATAGCGGTTCTGTGTATCTAGAGCCGGAATATTTCCCGCCCAGTGCGCATTCTTTGGGGGCGATGGCCCCCGTTTGCATTTTGGAGGGCCCTGTCATGACCGAAACTTCAACCATCGCCGATCAGGCTTTCCCGCCGGAGCTTGTGATTGCGGATACCGTGCGCTGGCTGGAAAAGGCCGTGATAGGTCTCAACCTATGCCCTTTCGCCAAAGGCGTGCATGTCAAGGCTCAGATCCACTATGCCGTCAGCGATGCGACCGATGCAGAGGCGGTTGCCGAGGCCCTGCATCGCGAGCTTGAAGCCCTGGCCGAAGCCAACGCAGAAAAACGCGACACCACACTGCTGATACTGCCCCATGCCCTGCAGGATTTTCTGGACTTCAATGACTTTCTTGAAGTGGCGGATGCCATGATCGAGGAGCTGGATCTGGGTGGTATTTTGCAGGTCGCCTCGTTTCATCCTCAATTTCAGTTTGAGGGCACGGATGTGGACGACGTTACCAACTGCACCAATCGTGCTCCCTATCCCATATTGCACTTGCTGCGCGAAGACAGCATCGACAAGGCTGTGGAGGTGTTTCCGGAAGCCGAAACGATATACGAGCGCAATATGGAAACGCTGGAAAAGATCGGCATCGAAGGCTGGCTGGACCTGGATGTCGGAGCCCGCTGCCCCGTGACCGGCCATGGTCAGACGAAGGCAGAGAAGTGATGGGCAAGACCGATCAAAAGCAGAGCCTGCAAAAGCCCACCAAAGCAGGGGCACTTGATATCGCAGAGCAACTGGGGCTCAAGCCCGGCCAGAGCCTTGAGCTGCTCAAGGCTCTGCATATTCTGACGCGCGAGGGAAAGCTCAATCAGGATTCGCGCCGCAAGCTCAAGCAGGTCTATCACCTCTATCAGTTCATCGAGCCTTTGCTTGCCGAGCTGTCCAAGGATGGGCATGCCGTGACACTGGCTGACCATGGTGCGGGCAAGTCCTATCTGGGGTTCATTCTTTACGACCTGTATTTCAAGGCCTTGGCTCAGGGCCGGATTTTCGGTATCGAGACGCGTGCGCCTTTGGTCGAGGCATCTCAGAAGCTTGCGGCTGAACTTGGCTTCGAGCGCATGGAGTTTCTCAATATGTCGGTGGCCGAGTCCACGCGAGCAGACTTCATGCCTTCGCAGTTTGACGTGGTCACGGCCTTGCACGCCTGCGATACGGCGACCGATGATGCGATAGCCTTCGGGCTGGAAAAGCAGGCCAAGGCCATGGTGCTGGTGCCTTGCTGCCAGGCCGAGGTGGCTGCATGTCTGCGCCAGACCAAGGCCATGAGCCTGGCGCGCACTCCGCTGGCCGAGTTGTGGCGTCACCCGATCCACACTCGCGAAATGGGCAGTCAGATTACCAATGTGCTGCGCTGTCTGTATCTGGAGGCTTGCGGCTACCAGGTCACGGTCACCGAGCTGGTGGGCTGGGAGCACAGCATGAAAAACGAATTGATTGTGGCCCGTTATACGGGACAGAAAAAGCGCAGTGCGGCGCAACGCTTGCGTCAGCTGCTCGCCGAGTTTGGACTGGAAGGTCTGGCTGGCGTGCGCTATCCCCATTTGCAGCAAACCAGCGCGGTCTGAGCAGGCTTGAAGCATGAACTCTGCCGGGCCCGCTGCTTGTGATGCTCAGTGACTTTCCATCAGGCGTTTCATCAGCTCCTGCGTTGACGCGTCCACTCCTTCCCAGTCATTGTGGTTCTGGCGGGCATGCAGCTGCTTTGCCAGCTTCTTGCCCAGTTCCACACCCCACTGGTCGAAGCTGTTGATGTCCCAGATGGCGCCAGAGACAAAAATGCGATGTTCATACAGCGCAATCAGGGCGCCCAGAGAGGCGGGGTCCAGGCTTTCAAGCATCAGGAAACTGCTGGGGCGATTGCCGGGGCAGTCTTTTTCCAGACCTTCGCCGCAGCGCCCTACCATCAGCGCCTGGGCCTGGGCAATCGCGTTGACTACCAGGCTTTGATGGTGCTCGCCCAGGTATTTGCCCCCGTCGCGCAGGGCAATGAATTCGACCGGTATGACATCCGGCCCCTGGTGCAGCATCTGGAAAAAAGCATGCTGCCCATTGGTGCCGGGCTCGCCCCAGATCACCGGTGCCGTGGGAGCTGTGAGCCGAACGCCATTCTTGTTGATGCTTTTGCCATTGCTTTCCATCTCCAGTTGCTGCAGATAGGCCGTCAGGCGGCGCAGTCCATGGCTGTATGGGGCGATGCAGCGGCTGGAAAACTGGCAGAAATTGCGATACCAGATGTCCAGCAGTCCCAGGCGCACCGGGAGATTGCTCTTCATGGGCGCAGTGAAAAAGTGGGCGTCCATCGCGTGCGCGCCGCCCAGTAGCGCCCTGAATTGCGCCGAGCCTATGGCGATGGCGATAGGCAAGCCGATGGCGGACCACAGCGAAAAGCGTCCGCCTACCCAATCCCAGAAACCCAGCGTGCGCTGTATGCCGAACTCTGCAGCCGCCTGTGTATTGGTGGTGAGGGCCACGAAGTGTCGGTCGATCGAGCATGGGGCCTGCGGATCTTCGCTGCCGCCATGATCGAGAAACCACTGCCTGGCCGAGCGAGCATTCAGCATGGTCTCGGCCGTGGTGAAGGATTTGGATGCAATCAGAAACAGCGTGCTTTCCGGTTTGACCCGGCGCAGCACATGTCCCAGTTCATGGCCGTCCACGTTGGATACAAAGTGAAAGTTCTTGTCCTGGTCTATCCAGTCCTCAAGGGCATTGACTACGACTTCCGGACCAAGGTGGGAGCCGCCGATGCCGATATTGACGATATCGGTGATCTGCTGGCTGCCCCTGATCTGATCGGCCAGGGCGAGCATGTTATCCAGCGTATCGTGAACTTCACGCAGCGCCGAATGCATGTCCTGGGGCCAGGACCGAAGCACGGGGGACTGGGCGAGCTGCCCGCCGTTTGCAGGAGTGCGCAGCAGCCAGTGCATCGCGCTGCGCTGCTCGCTGGTATTGATGGCTGCGCCGGCCAGCATGGCGTCGCGCTTGCTCGAGAGCTGGCTCTCGACGGCAAGCTGCCTCAGCAAGGCCTCGGTCTCGCCAGTCCATAGGTTCTTCGACAGATCGGCGAAGACATGTGGCGCCTGCATGCTCAGGGCGTCAAGACGTTGCGGGTCTTGTGCAAAAGCCTGGCGCAAATCCAGATGCTGGATCTGCGCCCGGTAATGGGTTTGCAAAGCCTGCCAGGCAGGCAGCTCGTGACAAAGAGGCGTCAAAGGAAATTCCAGTCAATCATGCAGCCGCTTGCTGCATCAAAGCTTCCAGCTTCAGGGTGTCCGCGGTGAAAGCGCGAATGCCCTCGGCCAGCTTTTCGGTGGCCATGGCATCTTCGTTCAGCGCAAAGCGAAACGAGGCCTGGTCATACAGAACGCGCTCCTGCGGCTGGGCTCTGGCCTTGTCCGGGTCCAGGGCGCGGGTCAAAGGCATGGCGTCGTCCTGCTGTGCGCGGAGCTGGGCCAGCAGCTCAGGAGCAATGGTAAGCAGATCGCAGCCCGCCAGAGCCAGAATCTGGCCGGTATTACGAAAGCTTGCACCCATGACCTCGGTGGAAACATCGAAATGTTTGTAATAGTCGTAAATTTTCTGTACGGAGCGCACGCCCGGATCATTGGCGCCGGCCATGGCGGCCTCATCCCATTGCGTGCCGGCCTGCTTTTTGTACCAGTCGTAGATGCGGCCCACAAAGGGCGAGATCAGCTGGACCTTGGCCTGGCCGCAGGCAACGGCCTGACAGAAGGAGAACAGCAGCGTCAGATTGGTGTGAATGCCGCGCTGCTCGAGAATGCGGGCCGCTTCAATCCCTTCCCAGGTGGCGGCGATCTTGATGAGCACGCGCTCGGTGTGGATGCCTGCGGCCTGATACAGCTCGATCAGTCGCTCGGCGCGCGTGACCGTGGCCACGGTGTCGAAAGACAGGCGGGCATCGACCTCGGTAGAGACACGACCGGGTATGGTGTTCAGAATCTCGCAGCCGAAGCGCACCAGCGTTCGGTCCATGATTTCGTCCAGCCCCCGGTCTTTGAATTGCGCCACGGTGGCGCGCATCAGCGGCGCATATTCGGTCTTTTGAACCGCTTTGAGAATCAGGGATGGATTGGTGGTGGCATCTTGCGGTTGAAACTGCGCCAATTGATGAAAATCACCGGTGTCCGCGACCACGGTCGTGAATTGCTTGAGCGCCTCCAACTGATTCATGTCCATCCTTTGCTGTGTTTCAAACTAACCAGCAAGTGTAGAGCGTGAATCCCTGATTGAGAATGAGCTTGCAGATACTCCGTTTGATGATGCATCAAGGCAAACCCTGCTGAATATGCGCGCTCGCCTATTTATTTGCGGAAATATTCAAGTTTTGCTGCCATTTTGCGAGGCGTGAGGCGCTTCGGTCTTATGCTCGCCTTTTGCTGCACTCATTCATTGCCTCCACCTTATCTGCGCCAATATGCTTGATCGGATTACTGCCTCCCTTCCGTCCCTGGCGCCTGCAGAGCAGCGTGTTGCACGCTTGGTACTGGCCGATCCGCGGGCCTTCGCGCATCTGCCGGTGCGAGAGCTGGCAGTGCGGGCACATGTCAGCAAACCCACGGTGGTGCGCTTTTGCCGCAGCATGGGTTATGACGGCCTGGCGGACTTCAAGCTCAAGCTCGCGGGCAGCGTCAGCGAAGGCGTGCCCTTCATCCATCGCAGTGTGGACAGCGATGACAAGACCAGCGATGTCATGGTCAAGGTGGTGGACAACGCGGTTGCCGCTTTTCTGCAGTACCGCAATGCGGCCAGCACGGCGGCCATAGAGCAGGCTGCGCAGGCAATTGCAGCGACCTGGCAGACCGGCAAGCGCATCGAGTTTTACGGCGCCGGGAACTCGGGCATCGTGGCGCTGGATGCCCAGCACAAGTTTTTCCGCCTCGGTGTGACCAGTCTGGCCACCAGCGATGGCCATATGCAGGTCATGAGCGCCACCTTGCTGGGGCCGGGTGACTGCGTGGTCATCATCTCGAACTCCGGCCGCACGCGAGATCTGATGGATGCGGCGGATATCGCTCGCAAGAACGGGGCCACCACGATAGCCATCACGGCCAGCGGCTCCCCTCTGGCCTCGGCCTGCCAGGTGCATCTGGCGGCCGATCATCCCGAAGGCTACGACCGCTACAGTCCCATGGTCTCGCGGCTGCTGCATCTGCTCATCATCGACGTGCTGGCGACCTGTGTGGCTTTGCGCATCGGGCCGGCACTGCAGCCGGCGCTGGAGCAGATGAAGAACAATCTGCGCGCCAAGCGCTATACCTGAGGGCCAGCAAAGGCGCGGCCTGTGCGCGTCGAGATGGCAAGCAAGAGGGCTCTCTTATTGAGAGCTTCTGTCGCCTTTCCATAAATGGTTTCAAGCATAAAACACATTGAAATCATTCTGGGAAAGGCGCTTTATGCTATCAAAATTAAAAAGCATCCAGATCCCGAAGGCTTGCAGGGTGCGCGCCGGACGAGGGTGATGCATCTGCGGCTTGGGGACTTGGCTTGCCCGGGCAGCAGCTCGTATAGAGCCGCTTACACGGAGGCGACGCCCACGGTCATGCCGCCGCAGACATAGAGCACCTGTCCGGTCACAAAGCCGCTGCGCTCGTCGAGCATGTAAGACACGGCATGGGCCACATCCTCGGGAGTGCCCACCCGCTTGACAGGTACGGAAGCAATGATCTTCTGCGTGCGCGGGGCGTCGGGCGGATTGGCCTTGTCGAACAGCTCGGTGCGTATCGGGCCGGGGCCTATGGCGTTGGCCGTGATGCCCCATTGGCCCAGCTCCAGCGCCCAGACGCGGGTCATGCCGATCAGACCGGCCTTGGTGGCCGCGTAGGCTGTGCGCAAGTCCTTGCCCAGCGCGGCGCGCGAGGACATGTTGACGATGCGCCCGAACCCCGCTTGCTTCATGCCGGGCAGCAGGGCCTGCATGCACTGGAAGGCGCAGCGCAGGTTCAGCGAGACGGCCAGGTCGAACTCGGCCAGGGTCTGCGAGGCGGCGTCGTTGGGTACGACCACGCCCACGTTGTTGATCAGGCGCGTGATGGGGCCGGTTTCCAGAGCCTGACGCAAGGCGCGGGCCGTGTCCTCGGCATCGCTGAGGTCGGCCTGTATGCCGCCGGGAACGTGATCGACCACGCGGTCGATGATGATGGGCTCGTAGCCGTCGGCGCGGCAGCGCTCGGCAGCGGCGGCGCCGATGCCGGCTCCGCCACCGGTGATCAACACGCGAGGGCGGTCAGTAAGGGAGGCGCTCTGGGAAGACATGGCAATAACTTTCAGACGGAAAACGGGGCGGTTGCGACAGGCGCGGGCCCGGGAGGGCAACAGCAACCGCCGGCATGCGCCGGCAGTGCTGGGGCCGGGACAGGCCGGCACCTGGGGGGATCAGACGCTGGCGCCGGAGTCCTTGACGACCTTGCCCCACTTCTTGGCTTCGGCATCGATGAACTTGGCAAAGCCTTCCTGGGTGTCGATCACGACTTCGCCGCCCTGGTCGTTGATCTTCTTGATCACGGCGGGATCCTTGAGCACCTTGGCAATGGCGGCATGCAGCTTTTGCTGGATGTCGGCAGGTGTCTTGACAGGCACGAAGAGACCGAACCAGGAGGTGGCCTCATAGCCGGGCACGCCGGCTTCGGCGACCGTGGGCACATCGGGCAGCTCGGGCGAGCGCTTGGCCGTGGTCACGGCGATGGGGCGCAGCTTGCCCGAGCGCACATGCTGGATGGCCGAGGGCATGTTGTCGAACATGATGGCGATCTGGTTGCCCAGCAGATCGGTGATGGCCGGCGCGCTGCCCTTGTAGGGCACATGCACCATGTCCAGGCGGGTCATGGACTTGAACAGCTCGCCCGACAGATGGATGGAGCTGCCCGAGCCCGAGGAGCCGAAATTCAGCTTGCCGGGATTGGCCTTGGCATAGGCCATCATTTCCTTGACCGTCTTGAAGGGCTGGCTGGGGTGGGCCACCAGCAGATTGGGCACATTGGCGACGCGGGTCAGCGGAGCAAAGTCCTTGACCGGGTCGAAGGGCATCTTCTTGTACAGGGCTTCGTTGATGGCGTGCGTGCCCACCGTCCCCATGAACAGGGTGTAGCCGTCGCCAGCTGCACGGGCTGCGGCCTGGCCGCCGATATTGCCGCCCGCGCCGGGGCGGTTGTCAATGATGATGCTCTGGCCCAGTTCGGTGCTCAGGGCCTGGCCCACCACGCGCGCCAGGATGTCGGTCGTGCCGCCGGCCGAGAAGGGCACGATCATGGTGATGGGCTTGCTGGGATAGGGCGTCTGGGCCATGGAGGGAGCAGCGCCCAGAGCAAACAGGGCGCTTGCTGCCAGGGTTTGCAGGCTGCGGCGGCGAGACAGGGAAAGGGAATTGGACATCTAGGTCTCCGGAAAAAGGCAGGACACCGCCGGCCAGTGGCCGGGGCGCGGGCTGCCGCGGTGGCGTAGCTCCGAAAAGAGCTGCACTCCAGCGGTCGTTGTTTTGGTGTAAGAGACAGGGGGCGGCAGCAGGCCGGACTGATCCGGCCCCGCCGCAGTCGGGATCAGACGCGTTCGAGCACCACGGCGATGCCCTGGCCCACGCCGATGCACATGGTGCACAGCGCATAGCGGCCGCCGAAGGCATGCAGCTGGTTCACGGCCGTGGTGGCCAGGCGGGCGCCCGATGCGCCCAGGGGGTGACCCAGGGCGATGGCGCCGCCCCACTGGTTGACACGGCGGTCGTCGTCGGCAATGCCAAGGTCGCGCAGCACGGCCAGGCCTTGTGCGGCAAAGGCTTCGTTGAGCTCGATGACATCCATCTGCTCAAGAGTCAGTCCTGTCTGGGTCAGCACCTTGCGCACGGCGGGAGCGGGGCCGAAGCCCATGATGCGCGGTGCGACGCCGGCCACGGCCATGCCGACCACGCGGGCACGCGGCACCAGGCCGTACTGGCTGGCCGCTTCCTCGTTGGCCAGCAGCAGGGCGCAGGCACCGTCGTTGACGCCGCTGGCGTTGCCGGCTGTGACCGTGCCGTCAGGGCGTACCACGCCCTTGAGCCTGGCCAAGGCCTCGATGGTGGTGGCGCGGGGGTGCTCATCCTGGCTCACGACAATGGGGTCGCCCTTCTTCTGGGCGATGGACACGGGCACGATCTCGCGTGCCAGATGGCCGGCAGCAATCGCGGCCGCGGCCTTTTCCTGACTGGCCAGGGCCATGCGGTCCTGGGCTTCGCGTTCGATCCCGAAATCGTCGGCCACGTTTTCGGCGGTCTCGGGCATGGAGTCCACGCCGTACTGGGCTTTCATCAGCTTGTTGACAAAGCGCCAGCCGATGGTGGTGTCGTAGACGGCATTGTTGCGGCTGAAGGCGGACTCGGCCTTGGGCATCACGAAGGGGGCGCGGCTCATGCTTTCCACGCCGCCGGCAATCATCAGGCGGGCTTCGCCGGACTTGATGGCACGCGCGGCCGTGCCGACAGCGTCCAGACCCGAGCCGCACAGACGGTTGATGGTGGCACCGGGTACATCGATGGGCAGGCCGGCCAGCAGCGCCGACATGCGCGCCACGTTGCGGTTGTCCTCGCCGGCCTGGTTGGCACAGCCATAGAGCACATCGGCCACGGCGGTCCAGTCCACGTCGGGGTTGCGCTGCATCAGCGCCTTGATGGGCAGGGCGCCCAGATCATCGGTGCGCACGCTGGACAGCGCGCCGCCGTAGCGACCGAAGGGGGTGCGGATGGCGTCGCAGATAAAGGCTTGGTTCTGGTTGCTCATGGCATGTCTCCGTTATGAAAATTGAGCTTCTGGTGCAGACGGGATTGGCCTGAAGTTCAGGCCGCGATGGGCAGGCCCACGATGCGTTCGAGTTCGGCGTGCTCCAGGCCTTCGACCTTGTCGATCAGGCGCAGCCCCTCGGGTGTGCATGTCAGGGTGCACAGATCGGTATAGATGCGCTTGACGCAGCCCAGGCCGGTCAGCGGGTAGCTGCACTGGGCCACGACCTTGCTCTCGCCCTTTTTGGTGAGCAGATCCATCATCACCCAGGTCTGCTTGGCGCCAATCGCCAGGTCCATGGCTCCGCCCACGGCGGGAATGGCGCCGGGCTCGCCGGTGCTCCAGTTGGCCAGGTCGCCCGTGGCCGAAACCTGGAAGGCTCCGAGCACGCAGATGTCCAGGTGGCCGCCGCGCATCATGGCGAAGCTGTCGGCGTGGTGGAAATAGCTGCCGCCGGGCAGCAGGGTCACGGGCTGCTTGCCGGCATTGGTCAGGTCGTAGTCTTCGGAGCCGGCCGCCGGTGCCGGGCCCATGCCCAGAATGCCGTTCTCGCTTTGCAGCACGATCTCGCGTCCTGCGGGAATGTGGTTGGCCACCAGGGTGGGCTGGCCTATGCCCAGATTCACATAGGCACCGTCATGAATGTCCTGGGCCACGCGCAGGGCCAGTTCGTCCTTGCTTCGTTTTTGATAGCTCACGCTTGTATCTCCTTGCTGGACCTTGGCGGGCTCAGGCCGCCTTCTTGAAGCCGCCGGCCTGGGTGGCCACGCGCTCGATCTTCACCACCTGGCTCACATAGATGCCTGGGGTGACCACGGATTCGGGGTCAAGCTGGCCGAGTTCCACGATCTCATGCACGGTGGCCACGGTGAACCTGGCGGCCGAAGCCATCACGGGGCCGAAGTTGCGCGCCGACATGCGATAGGTCAGATTGCCCCAGCGGTCGCCTTTTTCGGCCTTGATCAGGGCCACATCGCCATGGATGGGGTGCTCCAGCACATAGTGCTTGCCGTTGATTTCGCGCGTTTCCTTGCCTTTGGCGAGTTCGGTGCCGTAGGCCGTGGGGCAGAAGAAAGCGCCTATGCCTGCAGCAGCGGCGCGCATGCGCTCGGCCAGATTGCCCTGGGCCACCAGCTCGAGCTCGATCTTGCCGCTGCGGTACAGCTCGTCGAAGACCCAGCTGTCCACCTGGCGCGGGAAGCTGCAGATGATCTTGCGCACCTGGCCGGTCTTGAGCAGGGCGGCCAGGCCGGTGTCGCCATTGCCGGCGTTGTTGTTGACCACGGTGAGCTCGCGTGCACCCTGGGCGATCAGGCCGTCGATCAGCTCGCCGGGGATGCCCGAGGTGCCGAAGCCGCCGATGAGCACGGTGGAGCCGTCTTGAATGCCGGACAGGGCCTGAGCGACCGAGTCGGCGATCTTGTTGATCATGGGTGTCTCCAATTTTCTACACAAAGATCTGCGCCATTGGCGCTAAAATGTTCGTATATAGAACATTTGTTCGCTAAAAGAATTGTAGAAAAGGATGATGAAAATGGAGACTGTAAAAACCACATCAGGGAAAACCCCGGTCGAGGGCGAAGCGGTCTCGCTCAAGCCCGGTGACAGCTATGTGCAGTCCTTTGCCAGGGGGCTGGAAGTCATACGTTCGTTCAGCGCCAGGGCGCCTGAGCAGACGCTCAGCGAGGTGGCTGCCGCCACGGGTCTGACGCGTGCCGGTGCAAGGCGCATCCTGCTGACGCTGCAGACGCTGGGCTATGTGCGCAGCGATGGCAAGTACTACGCACTCACGCCGCGCATCCTGGATCTGGGCTTTGCCTATCTGAGCTCCACGCCGCTGTGGAATTTGGCCGAGCCGGCCATGGAGGCGCTGGTGGACGAGGTCAAGGAGTCATGCTCGGCCGCGGTGCTCGAAGGCCTGGACGTGGTCTATGTTCTGCGCGTGCACACGCACAAGATCATGAGTACCAATCTGGGCGTGGGCTCGCGACTGCCTGCCTTCTGGACATCCATGGGCCGGGTGCTGCTGGCGGCGCTGCCCCCCGATGAGCTGCGGGCGCTGATGGCCCGGCGCGAGCAGCGCGCCTTCACGCGACACACGCTGACCGGCGACGACGAGCTGTATGCCGAGATCGCCCGCGTGCGCGAGCAGGGCTGGGCCTTGCTCAATCAGGAGCTGGAGGAGGGCCTGATCTCGATTGCCGCCCCCATACGCAACGCGCGCGGCCAGACGGTGGCGGCGCTCAACATCAGCGGACAGGCCAACCGCACCAGCGAGCAGATGATGCGCGAGCGGTTGCTGCCGCAGTTGCTGGCCGCTACGCGCCACATCAGCCAGTTGCTGAGTGCTTCGGGCCGCATGCATCTGTGATGTCTGGCGCCTGAGGACGCGTCGGCCCTGGCGCGACGCTTCATAATGACCGAAACGCCTTCCTTGTCGCCCCTGTCCAAGTCCGCTCCATGGCCCGTCTTCCCCGTCTCACGCTGGCAAACATGCCGCACCACATCATCCAGCGTGGCAATAACAGCGGCGAGATCTTTGTGGACGCGCAGGATCGCCTGGTCATGCTGGATCTGATGCGCGAGATGGCGCGGCGCTTCGAGGTCGATGTGCATGCCTATGTGCTCATGCCCAATCACTTCCATCTGCTGCTGACGCCCAGGACCGAGCAGGGCGTGCCCCAATTCATGCAGGCCGTGGGGCGCAGCTATGTGCGTTACTTCAACAACCGCCACGGGCGTACCGGTACCTTGTGGGAGGGGCGCTATCGCTGCACCGTGCTGCAGGCCGAGCAATGGCTGATGGCCACCATGGTCTCCATGGATCTCAACCCCGTGCGCGACGGGCTGGTGCAGCGCGCGGTGGACTGGCCCTGGTCCAGCTATGCGCACAACGCAGGTCTGCAAAGCGATGCGCTCATCAGCCCGCACGCACTTTTCTGGGCTCTGGGCAACACGCCGTTTGCCCGGGATGCCGCTTATGTCAGGGCCGTGGAGGCCGGTCTGGATGCCGATACCCAGGCGCAGATCAGCCATGCCGCGCTGCGTGGCTGGGCTCTGGGTGAGCCCGATTTCATTGAAAATTTGCAACAAAAAACCGAGCGGCGCGTGAAGCGGCAGAAGGCCGGCAGGCCTGCAGTACGCACAGCTTCGGTGCACGAAGACTAAACGGCTTTTCCAACTCCTTGTTTTTATTGGATTGCTTTGTTCTATTTTTATATGTCCCTAATTAAATTCAAATAAGAAAAGTTGGGAATTAATTGGAATCTGACCCTAATTAAAACTTATTGCATAACTTCATGTCATGTCGTAATCTTGCGTTCCCCGCGATTGATATAAGAGGATTCCCCATGACGACTGCTGCCGAGATCAAGTATCTCCAGGACCACGGTCTGTACTCCAAGAGCAACGAACACGATGCCTGCGGTCTGGGCTTTGTGGCCCATATCAAGGGTCAGAAGCGCCATGACATCGTGCTGGGGGCACTGAAGATCCTCGAAAACATCGACCATCGCGGTGCCGTGGGCGCAGACCCTCTGATGGGTGACGGCGCCGGTATCCTGATCCAGATCCCCGATCAGCTCTACCGCGAGGAAATGGCCAAGCAGGGCGTGGCACTGCCTCCTGCCGGCGAATATGGCGTGGGCATGATCTTCCTGCCCAAGGAACATGCTTCGCGCCTGGCTTGCCAGCAGGAGATGGAGCGCGCCATCAAGGCCGAAGGCCAGGTGCTGCTGGGCTGGCGCGATGTGCCGGTGAACCGCGACATGCCCATGTCGCCCACCGTGCAGGAAAAGGAACCCATCCTGCGCCAGGTCTTCATCGGCCGCGGTGCCGACGTCATTGTGCAGGACGCGCTGGAGCGCAAGCTGTATGTGATCCGCAAGACGGCCTCGGCCGCCATCCAGAACCTGGGCCTCAAGCACAGCAAGGAATACTACGTCCCCAGCATGAGCAGCCGCACCGTGGTCTACAAGGGCCTGCTGCTGGCCGACCAGGTGGGCGTTTACTACCGCGACCTGGCCGACGAGCGCTGCGTCTCGGCCATCGGTCTGGTGCACCAGCGTTTCTCCACCAACACCTTCCCCGAGTGGCCTCTGGCTCACCCCTACCGCTATGTGGCCCACAACGGTGAAATCAACACCGTGCGCGGCAACTACAACTGGATGCTGGCGCGCGAAGGCGTGATGGCCTCTCCCGTGCTGGGCGAAGACCTGCAAAAGCTCTATCCCATCAGCTTTGCCGGTCAGTCCGACACCGCCACCTTCGACAACTGCCTGGAACTGCTGACCATGGCCGGCTACCCCATCAGCCAGGCCGTGATGATGATGATTCCCGAGCCCTGGGAGCAGCACGAAGCCATGGACGAGCGCCGCCGCGCCTTCTATGAATACCACGCTGCGATGATCGAGCCCTGGGACGGCCCCGCCTCCATCGTGTTCACCGATGGCCGCCAGATCGGCGCCACGCTGGACCGCAACGGCCTGCGCCCCTCGCGCTACTGCATCACCGATGACGATATGGTGATCCTGGCTTCCGAAGCCGGCGTGCTGCCCGTGCCCGATAGCAAGATCGTGCGCAAGTGGCGCCTGCAGCCCGGCAAGATGCTGCTGATCGACCTGGAGCAGGGTCGCATGATCGAAGACGAAGAGCTTAAGGCCAACGTCGTCAACACCAAGCCTTACAAGCAGTGGATCGAGAACCTGCGCATCAAGCTCGACGAGGTGGAAATCCCCGCCGACTTCAAGGCACCCGCAGCCAAGACCGAGCTGTCCCTGCTGGACCGCCAGCAAGCCTTCGGCTTCACGCAGGAAGACATCAAGTTCCTGCTGACCCCCATGGCCGAAAAGGGCGAGGAAGGCATTGGCTCCATGGGCAACGACAGCCCGCTGGCCGTGCTGTCCGACAAGAACAAGCCGCTGTACAACTACTTCCGTCAGATGTTCGCCCAGGTGACGAACCCCCCCATTGACCCGATCCGCGAAGCGATCGTGATGTCGCTGGTGTCGTTCGTGGGTCCCAAGCCCAACCTGCTGGACATCAACCAGGTCAACCCGCCCATGCGCCTGGAGCTGCAGCAGCCCGTGCTCGACTTCGAAGGCATGGCAAGGCTGCGTGATATCGAGAAGCGCACCAACGGCAAGTTCAAGAGCTCGACGATCGACATCACCTACCCGCTGTCCTGGGGCAAGCAGGGCGTGGAAGCCAAGCTGGCCTCGCTGTGCGCCCACGCCGTGGACGAGATCAAGGGCGGTGCCAACATCCTGATCATCAGCGACCGCAACATGAGCGCCACGCAAGTGGCCATCCCCGCGCTGCTGGCGTTGTCCGCCATCCACCAGCATCTGGTGCGTGAAGGCCTGCGCACCACCGCTGGCCTGGTGGTGGAAACCGGCACGGCCCGCGAAGTGCACCACTTCGCCGTGCTGGCCGGCTACGGCGCGGAAGCCGTGCACCCCTATCTGGCGATGGAGACCCTGGTCGACATCTTCAGCCGCGAAGCTGCGCCCATCACTGCCGACAAGGCCATCTATCACTATGTGAAGGCCATCGGCAAGGGTCTGTCCAAGATCATGTCCAAGATGGGCGTGTCCACCTATATGTCCTACTGCGGCGCCCAGCTGTTCGAGGCCGTGGGCCTGAACAGCGAGACCGTGGACAAGTACTTCACGGGCACGGCCAGCCGTGTGGAAGGTATCGGCGTCTTCGAGATCGCCGAGGAAACCATCCGCAACCATGAAGCTGCCTTCAGCGACGACCCCGTGCTCGAAACCATGCTGGATGCCGGCGGCGAGTACGCCTGGCGCGCCCGTGGCGAAGAGCATATGTGGACGCCTGACGTGATTGCCAAGCTGCAGCACTCCACACGTGCCAACAACTTCAGCACCTACAAGGAATACGCCCAGCTGATCAACGACCAGACCAAGCGCCACATGACGCTGCGCGGCCTGTTCGAATTCAAGTTCGATCCCGCCAAGGCGATTCCCGTGGACCAGGTCGAGTCGGCCAAGGAAATCGTCAAGCGCTTTGCCACGGGTGCGATGTCGCTGGGCTCCATCTCCACCGAAGCCCATGCCACGCTGGCCGTGGCCATGAACCGCATCGGCGGCAAGAGCAACACCGGCGAAGGCGGCGAAGATCCCAAGCGCTATCGCAACGAGTTGAAGGGCATCCCCATCAGCAAGGGCGAAACCCTGGCCTCCATCATCGGCAAGGACAAGGTCGAGTCCGATATCGAACTGCAGGCCGGCGACTCGCTGCGCTCCAAGATCAAGCAGGTCGCGTCCGGTCGTTTCGGCGTGACTGCCGAATATCTGGCCTCTTCGGACCAGATCCAGATCAAGATGGCTCAGGGCGCCAAGCCCGGTGAAGGCGGTCAGCTGCCCGGCGGCAAGGTTTCCGACTACATCGGTGCACTGCGTCACTCGGTGCCCGGTGTGGGCCTGATCTCGCCTCCTCCCCACCACGACATCTACTCGATCGAAGACCTGGCGCAGCTGATCCACGATCTGAAGAACGTGGCTCCGCACGCCAGCATCAGCACCAAGCTGGTGTCCGAAGTCGGTGTGGGCACGATTGCCGCAGGCGTGACCAAGTGCAAGAGCGATCACCTGGTAATCGCCGGCCATGACGGCGGCACCGGCGCCTCGCCCTGGTCCTCCATCAAGCATGCGGGCGGCCCCTGGGAAATCGGCCTGGCCGAGACCCAGCAGACCCTGGTGCTGAACCGTTTGCGCGGCCGTGTGCGTGTGCAGGCCGACGGCCAGATGAAGACCGGCCGCGACGTGGTCATCGGCGCCCTGCTGGGTGCTGACGAGTTCGGCTTTGCCACGGCTCCGCTGGTGGTGGAAGGCTGCATCATGATGCGCAAGTGCCACCTCAACACCTGCCCCGTGGGCGTGGCCACGCAAGACCCCGTGTTGCGTGCCAAGTTCACCGGCAAGCCCGAGCATGTGGTGAACTATTTCTTCTTCATCGCCGAAGAAGTGCGCCAGATCATGGCCCAGCTGGGTATCGCCAAGTTCGACGACCTGATCGGCCGCTCCGATCTGCTCGACACCCGCAAGGGCATCGAGCACTGGAAGGCTCAGGGTCTGGACTTCAGCCGTCTGTTCGCCCAGCCCGAAGTGCCTGCCGACGTGGCCCGCTACCACGTGGAGAGCCAGGATCACCTGCTGGACAAGGCGCTGGACGTCAAGCTCATCGAGCGCTGCAAGCCCGCCATCGAAAACGGCGAGAAGGTGCGCATCATGGAAGTGGCGCGCAACGTCAACCGCTCCGTCGGTGCCATGCTCTCGGGTGCGGTGACCAAGCATCACGCCGAAGGCCTGCCAGACGACACCATCCGCATCCACTTCGAAGGTACGGGCGGCCAGTCCTTCGGTGCCTTCCTGTGCAACGGCATCACGCTGAACCTCAGCGGCGAAGCCAACGACTACACCGGCAAGGGCCTGTCGGGCGGTCGTGTGGTGGTGCATCCCAGCCATGAGTTCCGTGGCTCGACCACGACCAACACCATTGTGGGCAACACCGTGATGTTCGGTGCCACCAGCGGTGAAGCCTTCTTCAGCGGCGTGGCCGGCGAGCGCTTTGCCGTGCGTCTGTCCGGCGCCACGGCCGTGGTCGAAGGCGTGGGTGACCACGGCTGCGAATACATGACCGGCGGTACCGTGGTCGTGCTGGGCAAGACCGGCCGCAACTTCGCGGCCGGCATGAGCGGCGGCGTGGCCTATGTCTACGACGAGGACGGCAAGTTTGCCGAGCGCTGCAACACCGCTTCGGTGAAGCTGGAGAAGGTGCTGCCGCACGACGAGTTTGTCTCGCGTGTCGATCCCGGCATCTGGCACCGCGGCCAAAGCGACGATCAGCAGCTGCGCAACATGGTGGAGGCTCACAGCCGCTGGACGGGTTCCAAGCGTGCCCGTGATCTGCTGGACAACTGGGCCGCAGCGCGTGCCAAGTTTGTCAAGGTGTTCCCGACCGAGTACCAGCGTGCACTCGGCGAGATCTTTGAACGCAAACAGAAGGAAAAGCAAGCTGCGAAAGCGCCAGCAGCTCCTCAGAAAGAAGCAGTAGCCGCCAAGTAAACACGGCTCCAAGCGGTGGCGGCCAGGCGGCCACCGCACTGCAAGCGAACACAGATTTCAAGGATTAAAGATCATGGGAAAGACCACCGGCTTCATGGAATACGAGCGCATCGAAGAGGGCTATGCCCCCGTTGCGGAACGTCTCAAGCACTACAAGGAATTCGTCATCGGCCTGACCACCGATCAGGCCAAGGTGCAGGCTGCACGCTGCATGGACTGCGGCACGCCGTTCTGCAACAACGGCTGCCCGGTCAACAACATCATTCCGGACTTCAACGACCTCGTGTACCAGGGTGACTGGAAGAACGCCATCACCACGCTGCACAGCACCAACAACTTCCCCGAGTTCACGGGCCGCATCTGCCCCGCACCCTGCGAAGCTGCCTGCGTGGCCAATATCAATGGCGACGCCATCGGCATCAAGTCCATCGAGCACTCCATCATCGACCGTGCCTGGAGCGAAGGCTGGGTCAAGCCCCTGCTGCCCAAGCACAAGACCGGCAAGAAGGTGGCCGTGGTCGGTGCCGGCCCTGCCGGCATGGCAGCGGCCCAGCAACTGGTGCGCGCCGGCCACGACGTGACCCTGTTCGAGAAGAACGACCGCGTGGGCGGCCTGCTGCGCTACGGCATTCCCGACTTCAAGCTGGACAAGGGCCTGATCGACCGCCGTGTCGAGCAGATGGTGGCCGAAGGCCTGAAGATTCGCACCGGCGTGCTGATTGCCGGCAAGGACGGTCTGGGCAAGGATTCCAAGGTCACCAACTGGGCCAAGGAAACCATCAGCCCCGAGCAGCTCAATGCCGAGTTCGACGCCGTGCTGCTGACCGGCGGCTCCGAGCAGTCACGTGATCTGCCCGTGCCTGGCCGCGATCTGGAAGGCGTGCACTTCGCGATGGAGTTCCTGCCCCAGCAGAACAAGGTCAACGCGGGCGACAAGCTCAAGGGTCAGATCCGTGCCGACGGCAAGCATGTCATCGTCATCGGCGGTGGCGACACCGGCTCCGACTGTGTGGGCACCTCCAACCGCCATGGCGCCAAGAGCGTGACCCAGTTCGAGGTCATGCCCATGCCGCCCGAGCAGGAGAACAAGCCACTGGTCTGGCCTTACTGGCCGATCAAGCTGCGTACCTCGTCCAGCCACGACGAAGGCGTGGTCCGCGAGTTCGCCATCTCCACCAAGGAGTTCGGCGGCGAAAAGGGCAAGGTCAAGAGCCTGACCACCGTCCAGGTCGAGTTCAAGGACGGCAAGCTGAGCGAAGTGCCCGGCACGGAAAAGGTCTGGCCTGCCGATCTGGTGCTGCTGGCCATGGGCTTTGTGAACCCTGTCGCCACCGTGCTCGAAGCCTTTGGCGTCGACAAGGATGCACGCGGCAACGCCAAGGCCAGCACCGATTTCATCGGCGGCTATGCCACCAGCGTGCCCAAGGTGTTCGCTGCCGGTGACATCCGCCGTGGCCAGTCGCTGGTCGTGTGGGCGATTCGTGAGGGCCGCCAGGCCGCACGTGCCGTGGACGAGTTCCTGATGGGCGCCAGCGAACTGCCTCGCTGAGCCAAGGCCTTGCGAGCCAAGGCATATTCAAGATTTTCACAGGCGCCCACCGGGGCGCCTTTTTTTATGGCCTCCATCGACTAGTAGCTGAATTGATAGCTGCATGCGATTTATGAATAACGATTTCGGGTATGTTTGTGGCTGATAACTAGGAAGAGCGTGTGCAAGCTGCTATCAGAACGCTTTATCTGAGCCATAGCAGCTGGGGGATGGCATCGGCGCCGCACCAGAGCACGGCGTTCTGCTCCCATTGCTCGCCCCAGGCGCGGGCCGTGGGGGCGTCCATGCCCCATATCAGCACGCTGGCTTCGCCGGGCCACAGGCCTTGCGGATCCAGACCCTGGCCTTCGGAAAATATCCAGGCGCCGACGCGCAGCGTCTGGCGCAACTGCTGCATGCGCCTGGCGTTGTCCGCATCGGACAGCAACTGCCCCCGAGGATTGCAGGCCGTGAGAAAGCTTGCGCAGTCCACCTGGTGTGCGCTGTAGTGCGTGAGCAGCAGGGGCTGGAGTCTGTCGACTTGCAGCCGCCAGTCCAGCCCGCTTTGATCATGCACGCGATATTCGGCGCGATGGTAAGCCTGCTGCAATGAAGAGGGAAGCTGCGTGTCCTGCATGCCCGTCAGATTCAGGGTGTGGCGGCCGAGCTTGGTCGGCGCCAGGTGTCCGCGCACATGCGTTCCACATCAAGCTCTGCCTTCCAGTCCGGCAATTGCCCGGCCGGCGAAAGATCGATCTCGTATTGCGCCGCATCGCTGTGGTTCTGGTTCATGGTCAGTCGTCCGGAGATTCGGCCCAGATGGTGCTGTGCCACAGTGTCCCCCACATTGGCTTCATCCGCTGGACAGCAGCCGGGACGCCGATTCGCGCACGGCCCTGGCGCGCGGTGCAGTGATCCGGGGAGCCTTGCTTGCACCTCTTTCTGACCAGTCAAGCCGAGCGAATTTCCTCCGCGCTTCGTTTGGGTCATTGGGGGTCATTGGGTTTGAGTATTTTCGGGGTTTTTAGTAGGTATTTGGCAGCGTACCTACACAGAATATTCGTGAGTCAGTCTATATATTTAAAAGTTAATAACAATTCAAAAATGCATATTAATTTATGATAACTATCAATTAACGTGTAAACCAACAACATGAGGGCCTGGTCGTGAATGCTTTTCTGCGAAGTTGCGTGTTCTGCTGCGCCTTGTTGTACGGTTGGAGCAGCCAGGCTGCGGAGCCGTCGGTTGCCATCTACTATGGAGCCAAGGCTTCGCTGAGCGAACTCGGTCTTTACGACATTGCCGTTGTAGAGCCCGACCACGGCTACGACCCGCAGCGTTTGCGCGACCAGGCGCCCGGCAGCGAACTCTATGCCTATGCCTCGGTAGCCGAAGTACTGCCGGAGCGGGCCTACTTCAAGAAGCTGCCGGCCGCATGGCAGATGGCGCGCAATGGAGCCTGGCGTTCCATCGTGATCGACCAGACCCCGGCGCAGTGGCCGGAGTTCTTTGCTCAGCAAGTGATTGCACCGCTCTGGGAAAAGGGCTACAGAGGTTTTTTCCTGGATACCCTGGACTCCTACCGCCTGGCCGCACACTTCGATGAAGCGGCGCAGCAGGATGGCCTGGTCCGCGTCATCGACACCTTGCACAGCCGCTTTCCCGGCATCAAGCTGATACTGAACCGCGGCTTCGAGATCGTGCCGCGAGTGCGCGACAAGATTCAGATGGTGGCGGCCGAGTCGTTGTATCGCGGCTGGGATGCCAATCTCAAGCGCTATGTGGAAGTTTCTGCCAAGGACCGCGACTGGCTTCTGCAGCAGCTGCAAACCATACGGGAGCGCGACAAGCTGCCGGTGCTGGCCATTGACTATGTGGCGCCGCATGACCGCGACACTACACGGGCCACCGCACAGCGCATTGCGCAGCTGGGCATCATTGCCTGGGTGAGCGATGCCGGTCTGCAGACCCTGGGCATGGGGCGGGTCGAGGCCGTGGCGCGTCGGATACTGGTGCTCTACAACGGAGCCGACGATCCCGCGCTCGATTACGCATCGGCCCATCGCTTCCTCGAGATGCCCATCAACTACATGGGCTATGTGGTCGACTATGCCGATGTGCGCTCGGCACTGCCCACTGACGTGGGACGGGATCGCTACGCAGGTGTGGTGAGCTGGTTCGGCGGGGCCATTCCCGACACGCGCTTCAAGGATGTGCGCAGCTGGATGGTGCGCCAGGTCCAGCAGGGTATGCCGCTGCTGATGATGGAGGCGCCCGGCGTGCCCCTGGATCGTACGCTTGCGAGCACGCTGGGCGTGCGCGCCATGGAGACCGTTCCGGCCTTTCCGCTGAAAAAGGCCGAGCAGGCGGCTGCCATGGGGTTCGAGACCGAGCCCGGGCTGCCGGCCCACGACTACACGGGCTGGCTGCTGACGCCGCAGCTGCAGCAGCAAAGCCGGCAACTGCTGTCCTTTGACGATGCCAAGGGCCGACGCTTCGTCTCTGCCGCCATCACGCCCTGGGGCGGTTTTGTGATGACGCCTTATGTGCTGACGGACGTGCCGGGCACCGAGCAGTCGCGCTGGGTGGTCGATCCTTTCGCGCTGCTCAAGCAGGCATTGCGGCTTGAAGACATTCCCGTCCCCGATGTGACCACCGAGAACGGCCGCCGTCTGCTGCTGGCCCATGTGGATGGAGACGGATTCCCATCCAAGGCCGAAGCGCCCGGTGCACCCTTTGCCGGAGAGATGCTGCGCCGCGAGATCCTCGAGCGCTACCGTATTCCCCACACGGTGTCCGTGATCGAGGCCGAGGTTTCGCCCAAGGGCCTGTATCCGCAATGGGCAGATCAGCTCGAGGGCATTGCCAAACGCATCTTTGCCATGCCGCATGTGGAGATCGCCAGCCACTCCTATTCCCACCCCTATCTCTGGGACCGCTCCGTAAGCCATGGACTGTTTGCCGAAAGCAAGGAGGCCAGCCTGAACCTCAGCATTCCCGGCTATGAAATGGATCTGCGCCGGGAGATTGTGGGTTCGGTCGACTACATCAGCCAGCGCTTGGCTCCCGCAGGCAAGCCGGTCCAGGTGTTCCTGTGGACCGGCGATACGGCACCCGGCGCCGATGCGCTGGCCATCTCCGATGCCGCAGGCCTGCTGAACATGAATGGCGGGGATACCTCGATCATGCGCAGCAATCCGTCCATCACCGAGGTCAAGAGCTGGGGCATACACAAGGGCGGGCATCTGCAGATCTATGCACCGGTCACCAACGAGAACATCTACACCAATCTGTGGCATGGCCCGTTCTACGGCTTCGAACGCGTTATCGAGACCTTTGAGATGACTGATGCGCCGCGACGCTTCAAGGCGGTGGACATCTATTACCACTCCTATTCGGCCAGCAAGCAGGCCAGCCTCAAGGCCTTGCACAAGGCCTATCAATGGGCGCTGAGCCGCAAGCTGCACCCGGTCTACGGCTCGGAATACATACGCAAGGTAGAGGATTTCTACCAGTTTGCGATCGGCCGGGACGGCGAGGGCTGGCGCCTGCGCGGCCCCGGGCGATTGCGTACGCTGCGCCTGCCGCCGGGCCTGGGCACTCCTGTGATGGCCGAAAGCACGGGCGTTGCCGGCTATGCGCCGGGAGTGGACGGCAGCTATCTGCACCTGACCGACGGCGTAGCTCGGATGGTGGTGCGTACAGGGGCCGCACCGACCGCCTCCACCCCCTATCTGGTGGATGCCAATGCTCGCCTCAAGGACTGGCAGACCCAGGCCGACGGCAGTCTGCGCTTCACGCTGGAAGGTCATGTGCCGCTGGAGCTGCGCATGTATCTGCCGCCTGGCTGCTCGCTGAGCGCTGCCGCTGCCAGTTCCTCCATCAGCGCGGTTCCCGCTGCGGACCGCTCCTCCATCCGCTCCTTCAGAAGTGCCAGCCACAGTGCCCAACTCCAAGCGCAATGCCGTGCGCTCTGAGCGCCCGACCACGGTTCCTCACTGGCTGATCGCACTGCTGGCAGTGCTGATCGGAGGAGCCTTGTGGATGTTGTTCCCCAAGCAGGCGCTGGAGCGTCGGCTTGCCGATTCGGCGGACGATTCCGAGCTTTCGCTCAACTACCTGAGCAATCTGCTCAAGAGCGACCCGGGAAATGAACGTCTGCAGAGCCTGCTCAAGGTCAAGCAACAGCGGCTCGAGGCCATGCGACAGGCCCAGGAAGAGGCGCGCAGGCAGGCTCTGCCCAGCGCCGCGGCTCAGGCCTGGGATCGTTGGCAGACGCTGTACCAGCGCTATCTGGAAACCAAGCAGCGGGGCCATGGATCAGATGGTCAGGTCAGGCAGCTGGCACCCGCGGTGATGCAGGCGCTCAAGGCCGTGCCGCGCGACGATCTGAGCCAGGAGCAAAGCCTTTATCTGGCATCCTCGGCGCTGGTGCTGAACGATGAGTCACAGGCCCTGGAAATCTATGAGGAGCTGGCCCGTAAACAGGTGTCTCCTGAGCGCAAGGCGCGCGTGTACGAGGCCGCTGCACGTCAGACGCTGGGGTTGTCCATGTACGAGCAGTCTTCCCTGCTGTGGCGCGAGGCCAGCGCGGCGGCGCCGGAGGTGCAGCAGTCGCGCGAGTATATGTGGCAGGCCTTGCAGGTGCTGCAGGCCGGCAACCGTGCCCAGCAAGCACTGGTGCTGGCGCGCGAGCAGGAGGAGCTGCTGGGCAGCGATCCCGAGACGCTGCGCCGGCTGATAGGCCTGGCGCGTGCGGCCGGCGCTTCGGCCGAGGCCGAGCGCTATGCCAAGCAACTGCTCAAGTTGTCGCTGCAGCAGCAATGGCTGAACATGCGGGCCGTGGCTGATAGGGGCGGCGGGGCCGACGATGGTGCCTGGGCGCTGCATCCCGTGCTCTGGAAGGCTCCGGGCTGGACGCTGCGGCACACTGCCGCACCGGCTAGGAAAGAGGCTCCGGGACTTCCGTTCGACGACAAAACCTATGAGCTGGGCTACCAGGTATTCCTCGAGAACCGCAATCTCGAGGATGCCTGGCGTGTGGCCGCAGCTGCCGTGCACCAGGCTCCGGGGAATATGGTTTGGCGCGAGCGTCTGGCCCAGGTGGCGGAGTGGAGCGGGCGCCAGCAGGTGGCCCTGGACAACTGGCTGGCCATTGCCCAGGCCACGCAGCGTGAGGTTGCCTGGCAGTCTGTGATGCGACTGGCGCCGGGCTTGTTCGACGATCGCGCGCTGGTGGAAGGCATCAAGCACGAACTGGGTCGACGTCCTGGCGATGCGGCACTGCAGCAGGCGCTGGTACAGGCCTATGAGCGCCAGGCCGAGCCGCAGCCGGCGATCGACTATCTGCAAGCCCATGGGAACACGCCGCAGGCGCAGATTCTGCTGGCCCAGTTGGCCGAGCGTGCCGGCCAACCCGTGGTGGCGCTCAATGCCTGGAAACGCCTGCTCCGCGATCCGGCGCAGCGCGTTCCGGCCCATGTCATGCCGGCCGCGGTGCTGGCATTTCTGCAAGGTGAGCGCGCGCTTGGCCTGAGTTGGCTGGATGATGCCCAGGCACGGGTGCCGGCCGATATGGGAGCTGAAGCCGAGGCCGAATACTGGCGACTGCTGGGCGAGGTGGCGCAGAAACAGCAGCAGGAGGCCCTGGCACTGGGCGCTTTCAGGCGTTTGCTGGAAATGCAGGATGCCAAGGCGCGCGATTTCGACGAGGTCATCAATCTGCTGATTCGCAGCGATCGCGGTGAGGCGGCTCGGGTGTCTCTGCGCGCATGGCATCAGTTCCACGATCCGCGCCATTTGTCCCAGGCGCTCTATATGCTGGAAGATCTGAACGAGTGGAGCCATGCGGGTCAGCAGATCGATCACGCCTTGGCCGACACCAAGACGGCCGGTTTGCTGCTTCAGCAGCCGGCTTTTCTGCACGCCGCAGCGCTTTACTACCAGCATGTTGGACAGGCAAGAAAAGCCCTGGAACTGCTGCAAAAAGGCCTGGCCCTGGATGGGGGCTCGACCCTGATGCGTCAGTCACTGCTGTGGCTGCTGATAGATACGCAGAATGCCGCGCTGCTCGCGCCGATGCTGGCGCAGGCCGAGCCGGCCTGGGCCCAGGATCCGGAGATGCACGATGCGCTGGCGGCTGCCTATATGGCTCTGTCCCGCCCGGCTGTGGCCCTGCAGCGCTATCTGCGCCCCCATCTGCAGGAGAACGGCGACGACTTCCTCTGGATGATGAACTACGCCGATGCGCTCGAGCAAAACCAGCAGGTGGATCTGGCCTGGCGGCTGCGGCGCGAGCTGTGGGTCAGGCAGGCACTCCAGACGCGGGATGTCGGGTTGGCCGATACTTCAGCAGGCCGAGCCTCGGGTGGCAAGCTGCGTCGCTGGCTGAGCCCCGAAGACCTGGACAAGGTGCAGAGTCAGGCCCGCAACCGGTTGATGCTCTCACAAGTGCACGGCGATGACGAGCTGGTCCTGCTGCGTGAGCTCATGCGCATGGACCGCGATACGGGCCGGGAGCTTTCCCCGGCGGCCGTGGAGCTGGCCATTGCCTGGCTGCAGGACAAGGGAGAATATTCGACCGAGCGGGGCTATCTGTGGCAGCAGTACGCCTTCAGCCGCAGCAAGCGGGCGAACCGGCCACTTTGGGCCGAGATCACCGTGGCACTGGCCGAAAAGGATCATGCCCAGGTCGGCCAGTTGCTGGAGCAATACGATGCCAGCCTGTCGCGCTACGACCGCATCAATGCGGCGACCCTGACGGGCGACGGCAGGCTAGCGCAGTCTGCCGCCTTCGAGACCCAGCACGACCAGCCCGACGACGACAGCCTGCATCTGGCTCTTACCGAGCAACTGCTGGCCTTCAGCGACCATGCAGGCCTGCAGTTGCATAGCCGGCGGCTGGATGGCATAGACGAGCGGGCACGGCGCCTGAGTTGGCATCTGGCGTTAAGTCCGCGCTGGGCGCTGGACATCGATGCCGATCACACGCGCCGCAGCGTGAACGGCCGCGGCTTTGTACAGGCGCCATCGTCCGAACATGGCCTGGGCCTGCGTCTGACGCGCAAAACTCAGGGTTCCAGCAGCGAGTTCATGCTGGGCCAGCGCCAGGGAATGAGCAGCTATGTGCCCATGCAGTTTTCGCACACCCAGATCCTGGACAGCCGCCTGAGCCTTCAGGCTGCGCTGGGCCGCGACCTGCCGACGCAGGAAACGCTGCCCATGCGCATGGGGGGCATGAAGGATCGCGTGGCCGTGGGTGCAATTTACAGGCTGTCGCGGCTGGATCAGCTCAGCCTGGAGTATGCCCATGAGCGTTTCCATGTGCAGACCGGTGCGCGCGTGGGCCTGGGCAACCAGACCACGCTGCAATACACCCATAGCTATCGCGGCGAGGCACCCCTGGTCCAGTTCGACGCCTTCACCTCCTGGCATCGCTACAGCCGCAACAGCCCCGGGGGACTGAGCGGCCGGGATGCGGCGGTGCTGCGCTATCTGCCGTCGGGAAGCGAGGCTGGCATGGACTATCTGCTGCCCGGCAATTTCCGTTTTTCGGGGCTGCGGATCTCGGCCAATATGCCTTATGCACAGGAGTACTCGCGCGCACTGCGGCCGTTTGCCAGCCTGGCCCTGACCCGCCACAGCATCAACGGCACGGGCTACGACCTGAGCTTCGGTCTGGCCACCAGTGTGCTGGGGGCGGATCACCTGATGCTGGGACTGAATTTCTCCAAGTCGGGTGTGAATACCACGGGCACCACCCGCGAGCTGCAGCTCGCCTACCGCCTCCATTTCTGAAGATTTCAAGGAGCTCTCCCATGACTCACCGTACTGTTCTCTCCTCCCGCATCCGCATGCTCACGGGCGCAGCCCTGCTGGGGCTGCTCGGTGCTTGTTCCACGCTGGACCAGGGCAAGTCCCCGGCCCTGGAGAGGAACGCCAACTGGGCGGTGCTGCCGTTCGAGAACCATACGGAAACGCCCATGGCAGGCAGCCGGGCCGAAAGCATTGCCACGGCCTTGTTGAGCAGCCGCGGCATAGGTGCCGTCAAGCGCTATACAGGCGAGGCGCAGCAGGAGACGCTGTTCGATGGCCGCGATGCCAAGCGGCGCGAAGATGCGCTGGCCTGGGCACGCAGTGAGGGTGTGCGTTATGCCTTGCTGGGGGCGGTTGACGAGTGGCGCTACAAGGTCGGCGTGGACGGTGAGCCAGCCGTCGGCGTGGCCCTGGAGATCGTCGATGTGGACAGCGGTGCCACGGTCTGGAGCGGTGCTGGCGGTCAAAGCGGATGGAGTCGCGAGGCTTTGTCGGCTGTCGGGCAGAAGCTGATCCGCAAACTGCTGGGAACGGGCCTGGCCGGCGCCCGGTAAGCATTGAGCAGGATTTCCAGTCATGCAAGATCACGCCACGACACCTGCCGCCACGCCCGATTCCGCGCGCCGCATGGGCATTGCTGCGGAATTCAGAAGCTCGCCACTGGGGTTGCTGGTGCAAACCAGCGAGCGCCCCGGAGTGGTGGCGGCCGAGACCTTGCTGCTGCCACTGCTGGCATTGCTGATAGGTTATGTTTTTAGCCGCAACGACCCGCTCTGGGTGCGTGCCGAGTTTCCCTGGTCCTGGCTTGCGCCCATGATCGTGGCCTTGCGCTATGGGCCCATCGGGGGATTGTCGGCGGCCGGTGTGCTGTTGCTGGGCTGGCTGGGTTTCAACCGCGAGGACTTGAGCCGCTTTCCCGAGCAGTACTTTCTGGGTGGCTTGATGGTGGTGATGATCGTGGGCGAGATTTCTAGTCTCTGGCGTGCCCGCATACGGCGCGAGCGTACCGCGCAGCACTATATGGATCAGCGCACCGAACAGCTCATACGTCAGCACTATCTGCTGCGTCTGTCACATGACCAGCTGGAGCAGGAGCTGATCGGCCGCCCGGTGTCGATGCGCGATGCACTCAGCGGGCTTAGTGCGCTCAGCGGCGCTCCTGGCGATGCGCAAAGCCTGCTCAATCAGCTGGCACAGTTCTGCCAGATCAGTGCGGCCTGCCTGGTGGCTGTGCGCGACGACAGGATCGAGCCCCAGCCGATTGCCCAGCTGGGCGGTGCCCATGAGGTCCGGCCCGAGGATCCGCTGCTGCGCCAGGCGCTGGAAGCCCGCATGCTGACCCATGTCTCCCAGGGCCTGAGGGATGCTCAACAGACCCGCTATCTGGTCGTGGCTCCGATGCTGGATCTGGGGGGGGAGATCTATGGTCTGCTGCTGGTGGAAGAAATGCCCTTTTTTGCTCTGCAGGAAGAGACGCTGCAGACCATCAATCTGCTGCTCGGCTATTACACGGACAGCGTGGCTGCCAATCGTCTGGCCCAGCCGCTGCTGCAGGCCTATCCCCTGTGCCCGCGGCCGTTCGCGTCCGAGCTGCAGCGCATGGAGCATGTGAACCGCAGCGCCGGCCTGTGCAGCGTGGTCGTGGCGCTAGAGCTTTCACCGCAGGCGGTGCAAAGCCAGATGGCTCAGCAGCTGATGCGCCTGGAGCGCATGCTGGATCGCTCCTGGCTGATCGAAGGTCGGAACAGGCAGTGGCTGGCCATCCTCATGCCGCTTGGCACCGGGGTCACGGCCGAGGGCTATCTGAATCGTATCGAAGGCTGGCTGGGTCAGCGCGGCATGGACTCCCTGGGAGCGGCCGGTATTTTTCCCCGCACTGTCTTGCTGGATCGCTGCTCGGCCCTGAGCGTGCTGGAGCAGATTGACAGGATGGCCCATGATTAATGTCAAGCTGGCACTGTCCGCTGTGCTGGCGGAGATTGCCTCCTGGAGCAGCCTGTGGCTGCTGCACAACCACTCCGATGCGGCATTGCTCAGCTATCTGGCAGCGCATGCGCTGGCCAGCGTGCTGCTGGCGCTGTGCCTGTCTCCGTTCCTGATGCTGGCGGCAGGTGCCAGGCGCCAGCGTCTGCCGCTGGTCGCGCTGATGGCCTTGCTCTCCTATGCCGTGCCGGTGGTGGGCTTTGTCGGTTCGGTGATTGCGACTGTGGCGTTACTCCGACGGCGCGGCTTGACGGCGCGCAGGGAATTTTCATCGCTGCCGCTGCCTGAGTTCGACCCGCACCAGCAGGCGAGCGGCAGCCGGAGGCAGGCGGGCTTGCAGTCTTTTCTGGCCAATCAGGCGGTTCCCGTGCCCTTGCGCATGCGTTCCCTGGCTGCCCTGGGTCATGTCTCGGGGCGTATTGCCTCGCCCATGCTGCGCATGGCGCTAAGCGACTCCAGCGATGATCTGCGTTTGCTGGCCTACAGCATGCTGGATGCCCAGGAGCGCCAGTTGAGCCAGTCCATACACCAGGAGCTGCAGGCCCTGGAGCGCGCGCGTACGGTCGAAGGAGAGACAATCGGCCCCCGCGGTCTGAGAGCAGTCTGGGCGCTTTCTGATCTGTACTGGGAGCTGATTTACCAGGGCTCGGCGCAGGGTGATGTACGTGACCATGCCATCAAGCAGTCGTTGCATTACTGCAACCGGGTGCTGTCTCAGCACCCGGATACCGCCCTGCTGCAGCTGCGCAAGGGGCGATTGCTGCATCTGCTGGCCGACGACGAAGGTGCCCAGTCCTGCTATCAGAGGGCACTGGAGCTGGGTCTGCCGGCGCCACGCGTCATTCCCTATCAGGCCGAGCTGCTGTTCAAGCAGCGTCAGTTCGCCAAGGTGCAGGAGCTGATGCGCAGACTTGAGGATCAGCAGGTCATGCCCCGTCTGCGCCCCTGCATCCAGTACTGGAGTGCCTCATGAGTTCTCTTCCCAAGGCTGCGCGGGCCGATATCGCCCTGCTGCTCGAGGGCACTTTCCCCTATGTCAGCGGCGGCGTGTCGAGCTGGGTTCACCAGATCCTTCAAGCCTACCCGCAGCATAGCTTTGCCATCGTCTTTATCGGCAGCCGGCGCGAGGACTATGGCGAATTCCGCTATGAGCTGCCGCCCAATGTGGTGCATTTCGAGGAGCATTTCCTCTATGGTCATGCGTCGGGAAAACTGCGGCCCACACCGCGCCGGGGCGACCCCGAGGTCATGTCCAAGCTGCAGCAATTGCTGCAGGCACTCGAGCGACGGGATGAGAGCCCGGCAGGCAGGGCGGAGGTGCTGGCCGCCATGCGCGCCGTTGCCATGGAGCTGCTGCCGGGCGGCAGCTTGCCGCAGGAAGATTTTCTGCACAGTGAATATATGTGGGAGCTGATACAGGACAGCTACCGGCGCCATTGCACCGATCCGTCCTTTGTCGATTTCTTCTGGACGGTGCGCATCATGCTGCAGCCGCTGTGGCTGCTGGCGCGCATCGCCCGGGAGCTGATTCCGGTACATGTGCTGCATACGGTCTCCACAGGTTATGCGGGCTTCCTGGGCGGCATGCTGCACCATCTGCGCGGGCTGCCGCTGGTGCTGTCCGAACATGGCATCTATACCAAGGAGCGGCAGATCGACCTGCTCCAGAGCCAGTGGATACGCGATAACCGCAATGTCTTCCAGCGCGACCCCATGGAAGTCTCCTTCTTCCGTCAGATGTGGATCCAGTTCTTCGAGTGGATGGGGCGTTTTTGCTATGAGGCAGCCGATCCCATCATCGCGTTGTTCGAGGCCAACCGTCTGCGTCAGGTGGCCGACGGCGCCGTTCCAGCGCGCACCAGCAACATTCCCAATGGCATTAGCGTGAAACGCTTTGCGCCGCTGCGTGCCCTGCGGCCTGCCGTGACACCACCCGTGCTGTGCCTCATAGGCCGCGTGGTGCCGATCAAGGACATCAAGACCTTCATCCGCGCCATGCGCCGCGTGGTCAATCACCTGCCCGAGGCTCAGGCTCTGATCGCCGGCCCCATGTCCGAGGACCCGGCCTATGTAGAGGAATGCCGCAATCTTGTGGACAGTCTGGGCCTGCAGGCGCAGGTGCACTTTCTGGGCATGCAGAAGATCGACGAGTTGTTGCCGCGTGTCGGGCTGGTGGTGCTCTCGTCCATCAGCGAGGCCTTGCCTTTGGTGCTGCTGGAGGCGCAGGCGGCAGGCGTTCCCGTGGTCAGCACCGATGTGGGCTCCTGCCGTCAGCTCATAGAAGGGCTGGAGCCCGAGGACCGTGCATTGGGCGCTTGTGGTCGCGTGGTCGGTATCGCCAACCCTGCGGATCTGGCCGATGCGGCGCTGGAGTTGCTGAAATCGCCCGAGGCCTGGCAGGAAGCCAGTGCTGCCGGGATTGCACGCGTTGAGCGCTACTACTCCGATCAGTTGCTGTTCGACCGCTACCGGCAGGTCTATGACCGGGCCATGCAACATTCCAAGGAATATCACTGATGGCCGGCATTGGCTTTGAACTGCGCCACCTGCTGCGCAAAAACACGCTGACCAGCCTGCTCCAAGCCTATGCCTATGCGGGCGTGATCGGCTCGGGTCCCTGGGTGTTCTCCATCATCGGCATTTTGCTGGTAGGGGTGTTCAGCCTCAGCGTCGTGGCGCCGCCGCTGCTGGTGACCCAGTTTCAGACCTCGGTGACCTATCTGGTGGCCTGCAGCTTGATACTGACCGGTGCGGCGCAGCTGATGTTCACGCGCTTTATTTCGGATCGGCTGTTTCTCAAGCAGGATGAAACCGTATTGCCCAATCTGCACGGCTTGCTGTTGCTGATCGTGGCAGCCGCCAGCGGCCTGGGGACGCTGGCCCTTTTCGTGGTGCTGCCAGGCCAGAGCCTGCTGTACCGGATGCTGATGCTGGCCGGCTTCACGCTGATGTGCGTGGTCTGGATGCTGACCGTTCTGCTGTCCGGCCTCAAGCATTACAAGGCCATCTCCGCGCTGTTCGGGGTCAGCTATGCGCTTATTGTCTTGCTGTCGCTGCCTCTGCGTCGCTGGGGACTGGAAGGGCTGCTGAGCAGCTTCGTGTTCGGCAATATCGTGCTGGTGGCTGGCATGTGGGCCATCGTGCTGCGCGCTTTCCCTATCAAAAGGCGCTGGATCGGCTTCGATTTCATGCAGCGCTCGCTGATCTTTCCGGTACTGATTGCGGTCGGCCTGCTATACAACCTGGGTATCTGGGCCGACAAGTTCATGTTCTGGTATTTCCCGCCAACCTCGCAGCAGATCATCGGCGGGCTCAGGGCCTCGCTGATCTACGACCTGCCAGTTTTCCTGTCCTATCTGTCCATCATTCCTGGCATGGCAGTGTTCCTGGTGCGCATAGAAACCGATTTCGTCGAGTACTACGACAAGTTCTTCGATGCGGTGCGCGGCGGCGGCTCCCTGAACTACATACAGTCCATGCGCAACGAGATGGTGTATGCGATACAGACGGGCCTGGGCGAGATCGCCAAAGTGCAGACGCTGGCGGTTCTCGTGACCTTTGTCGCCGGTCCGGCCGTGCTGCATTTGCTAGGCATATCGCAGTTATACCTGCCGCTGCTGCATGTGCAGGTGGTCGGTGCCGGTCTTCAGGTGGGGGTGATGGCTGTGCTCAATGTGTTTTTCTATCTCGACGAGCGGCGCATCGTGCTTTTGCTCTGTGCACTGATGGTGGTGCTGAACATCGTCTTTACCGGCATCTCGCTGGCGCTGGGGGCGGCTTTCTACGGCTATGGTTTCTGCCTGGCAATGCTGGCAACCCTGTGTACAGGTCTGTTTCTGTTGACGCGCGAATTGGACCGGCTGGAATACAAGACTTTTATGCTGCAGTAACCGGGCCGGCTGCAGGTCTCGGCAGCTGCAGCCCCGAGTTCGCCCGGGTGCAATGGCTGAAAGGCACGATCCATGTTCCGAACAAGTTCATGGTTTTGCGACCGGCGAGTGACGTTCTGTCCCGTCTGCGCGACAATAGCGGATTCGGCGCTGGCGGCAGCCCGGCTTCGGGACGGCTGCGGTGGCCCCGGACGGGAGACAAAGCCCCTGCCTCCGCTTTTTCCACTTCAAATTTTGACGCCATGAAAAAACGTACCCTGCTGGCCTCGGTGGCCCTGACTGCAATTTTGGCTGCCTGCGGCAAGAACGAGTCCGCAAGCAACACCGCTGCAGCTCCTGCGCCCACTCCTGCGGCAGTTGCCGCCAAGCTGGTGGTGGGCCTGGACGACAACTTCCCGCCCATGGGTTTCCGTGACGAAAAGAACGAACTGGTCGGTTTCGACATCGACATGGCTCGTGAAGTCGCCAAGCGCGCCAATATCGAAGTGGAGTTCAAGCCCATCGACTGGAACGCCAAGGAAGCCGAGCTGCTGGGCAAGCGTGTGGACGCTCTGTGGAACGGCCTGACCATTCTGGAAGAGCGCAAGGAAAAGATCCTGTTCTCCGACCCCTACATGGTGAACAAGCAGATCATCATCGTGAAGGCCGGCTCTCCCATCAAGGGCAAGGCTGACATGGTCGGCAAGATCGTGGGTGCCCAGGAAGGCTCCAGCGCCGTGACTGCCCTGACCAAGGACAAGGAACTGTCGGACAAGTTCAAGGAAACAAAGCTCTTCGGCGACAACATCGCTGCCATGATGGACCTGGAAGCAGGCCGTCTGGATGTGGTGGTGGTGGATGAGGTGGTGGGTCGCTACTACGTCAACAAGAAGCCCGACAACTACGTGGTGCTGGCCGAGGACTTCGGTACCGAAGACTACGGCGTGGGCTTCCGCAAGGACGACGAAGCCACTCGCAACAAGGTCAACGATGTGCTGACCGAAATGAAGAAGGACGGCAAGGCTGCTGAAATCGCCCAGAAGTGGTTCGGCGCCGACGTCATCAAGCACTAATCCCTTTTTGACGGACTGCACCGGCAATGCCTGGCATTGCCGGTTTTTTTTGCGACGACAATGCGTGCAAACACTTCCTCCTGCGCACGCCCGTGCCTGTGGCGGGCTTTCGATAGCTGCAGCGCCACACTGAAGGCCATTTGATGGACTATGTAATCTCGCTCCTGGGGCCCATGTCGGCTGGTGCCCTTGTCACACTCAAGCTGTTCTTCATCACGCTGGCGCTGTCCATTCCCATGGGCCTGGCGCTGGCGCTGATGCGCATCTCCAGCATCAAGCCGCTGAGCAGCGCCGTGGGCGCCTATATCTGGCTGATGCGCGGCACGCCGCTGATGCTGCAGCTGCTGTTCGTGTACTTTGCGCTGCCCTTTGTGCCCTACATCGGTGTGCGCCTGCCCGACTTTCCCGCCGCCGTGGTGGCGTTTGCGCTGAACTATGCGGCCTACTTCGCGGAGATCTTCCGCGCCGGCATCAAGTCCGTGGATCGCGGCCAGTACGAGGGAGCCAAGGTGCTGGGCATGACTTATGCCCAGACCATGCGCCGCATCGTGCTGCCCCAGATGTGGGCCCGCATCCTGCCGCCCGTCAGCAACGAGACCATCACCCTGGTCAAGGACACCTCGCTGATCTATGTGCTGGCACTCAACGATCTGCTGCGCGTGGCGCGCGGCGTGGTGCAGCGCGACTTCAGCTTCACGCCCTTCATCGTGGCTGCGGCCTTCTATCTCATCATGACCCTGGTGCTGACCTGGGGCTTCCAATATCTTGAGAAAAAATATGCCAAGTACGACGCCTGACGTGATGATTTCCGCCCAGGGCATCCACAAGGCCTTTGGCAGCAACGAAGTGCTGCGCGGTGTCTCTCTGGAGCTGCTGCGCGGCGAGGTGGTGGCCGTGATCGGCCCGTCCGGCTCGGGCAAGAGCACCTTTTTGCGCTGCCTCAACCACCTGGAGACGATTGACCGCGGCACCATCAGCATCGAAGGCGAGGTGTTGGCACGCTCCGAGGGTGAGGCCAGGGCTCAGTACGTGAGCGATGCCGAAATCCGCAAGATCGGCCGCAAGATGGGCATGGTGTTTCAGTCCTTCAATCTGTTTCCCCACCTCACGGTGCTGGAAAACATCATCGAGGCGCCCGTCATCGTCAAGGGCATGAAGCGCGAAGACATCATTCCCAAGGCAGAGGCCCTGCTTGCCAAGGTGGGGCTGGCCGCCAAGCGCGATGCCTATCCCAATCATCTCTCAGGCGGTCAGAAGCAGCGCGTGGCGATTGCCCGTGCGCTGGCCATGGAACCCGACATTCTGCTGTTCGACGAGCCCACCTCGGCGCTGGACCCCGAGCTGACCGGCGAGGTGCTGCGCACCATGCGCGAGCTGGCCGAGGAGCACATGACCATGCTGGTCGTGACCCACGAGATGGGTTTTGCGCGAGAGGTGGCCAACCGCGTCATCTTCATGGACGGCGGCTACATCGTCGAGCAAGGCCCGTCCGAAGCATTCTTTGTGGCGCCTCAGCACGAGCGCACCAAGGCGTTTCTGCAGAATATGTTGTAAATAAGTCGCAGCTGTTGATGCGATTTCATATCGCAAAAAAGGCAGTTTGCGCATGCACAACAAGCGCTGAATGCTCCTGAAACAGGAGTGATGACTCTGCGATCCAAGCCATGCCTTGAAGAAACATTCACGAATGTATGTTTACTTGGGGCTAACCCGAGCTTTTTGCCGAGCTTGTCGGCACAATACCAGTTTGCTTTCTCTTGAGCGGCTATTCACGCATGTCACCCAACGCACCCTTTGTGGAACTGCGCAATGTCACCTTTGGCTATGGTGACCGCGTCATCCTGCGCGATCTGTCCCTGCAAGTGCCGCGCGGCAAGGTCACGGCGCTGATGGGCGCATCGGGCGGCGGCAAGACCACTGTGTTGCGTCTGATCGGCGGGCAGAACCATGCCCAGCAGGGGCAGGTGCTGTTTGACGGCCAGGATGTGACCATCATGAATGCGCAGCAGCTCTACGCCGCGCGTCGCCGCATGGGCATGCTGTTTCAGTTCGGTGCACTGTTCACCGACATGAGCGTGTTCGACAACGTGGCCTTTCCGCTGCGCGAGCACACCGATCTGCCCGAAGAGCTGATTCGCGACATCGTGCTCATGAAGCTGCATGCCGTGGGCCTGCGCGGTGCGCGCGATCTGATGCCTTCCCAGGTCTCGGGCGGCATGGCCCGCCGCGTGGCACTGGCCCGCGCGATTGCGCTGGACCCCGAACTCATCATGTATGACGAGCCTTTCGCGGGCCTGGACCCCATTTCGCTGGGTACCTCGGCACAGCTGATCCGCCAGCTCAACGATGCCATGGGCCTGACTTCGATTCTGGTATCCCACGATCTGGAAGAAACTTTCCGCGTGGCCGACCATGTGGTGATTCTGGGAGCCGGAAGCGTTGCTGCCCAGGGCACACCCGAAGAGGTGCGCGCCAGCACCGACCCGCTGGTGCAGCAATTCATCCATGCCAGACCCACGGGGCCTGTGCCGTTTCACTATCCGGGCGTCAGCGCCGACGAGGACTTTGGCAGCAGGAGGCGTGCATGAACTTTCTCGCACGCATTGGCCTGGCAGTGCGCTGCCAGCTGGTCAACATGGGGATTGGCGCACGCCTGCTGTGGCGCCTGCTGGGTTTGATGGGGCCGGCGCTCAGGCGCCCGCGCCTGATCGGCGACCAGATTCACTTTCTGGGCAATTATTCGCTGGCCATCATCGGCGTCTCCGGTCTGTTCGTGGGCTTTGTGCTGGGTCTGCAGGGCTATTACATCCTGCAGCGCTATGGCTCGGCCGAGGCGCTGGGCATGATGGTGGCCCTGAGCCTGCTGCGCGAGCTGGGGCCTGTGGTCACGGCCCTGCTGTTCGCGGGCCGTGCCGGCACGGCCTTGACGGCCGAAATCGGCCTGATGAAAGCCGGTGAACAGCTGTCAGCCATGGAAATGATGGCGGTGGACCCCGTCAAACGCATTCTGGCGCCGCGCTTCTGGGCCGGGCTGATCACCATGCCTTTGTTGGCTGCGGTCTTCAGCGCCGTGGGTGTGCTGGGTGGCTGGCTGGTGGGCGTGGTGATGATCGGCGTCGACAGCGGTGCTTTCTGGGGCCAGATGCAGCAGGGCGTGGACTGGTGGAGCGATCTGGGCAATGGCGTGCTCAAGAGCTTTGTCTTCGGCCTGGCCGTGACCTTTGTGGCCCTGCTCGAAGGCTATGCGGCCAAGCCCACGCCTGAAGGAGTTTCCCGTGCCACCACCCGTACCGTGGTCGTGGCCTCGCTAGCGGTTCTGGGCCTGGACTTCCTGCTCACCGCAACCATGTTCAGCATTTGAGGCTGCTCAGCAGATAGAGGTAAAAAATCATGCAGCAAAAGAAAAGTGATGTCTGGGTCGGCCTGTTTGTGCTGATCGGTGCTCTGGCCCTGGTGTTCCTGGCCTTGCAGTCGGCCAATCTGCTGAGTCTGAATTTCCAGAAGACCTATGCGATCACGGCGCGTTTTGACAATATCGGCGGACTCAAGCCCAAGGCGGCGGTCAAGAGCGCCGGCGTGGTCGTGGGCCGTATCGAATCCATTACCTTCAACGACCAGACCTTCCAGGCCGACGTGGCCATGAGCATGGAAACCCGTTACGCCTTTCCCAAGGACAGCTCGCTGAAAATTCTGACAAGCGGCCTGCTGGGTGATCAGTACATTGGTATTGAAGCGGGCGCCAGCGAAGAGAACCTCAAGGCAGGCGACCGTGTGACGGCCACCCAGTCTGCCGTGGTGCTCGAGAATCTGATCGGTCAGTTTCTCTACAGCAAGGCGGAGCAGGGTGGTGATTCCGGCGCTGCCGCAGGCAACGGGGGAGCGAAAGAATGATGACTACAACAAGCCCACAGACGAAATTGACGTCAGACGAGAACCAGGCGCTCAGGCGCGTTGCGCTGGCAGCCAGCGTTTCCGTAGCCGCACTGCTGTCCGGCTGCGCCACCACCACGGGCCCTGCCAACCCTGCCGATCCGCTGGAGTCCATGAACCGCAGCATCTATTCCTTCAATGAAGGCGTGGACGAGGCGGTCTTCAAGCCCGTGGCCACGGCCTATCAGACCGTGACGCCGCGTGTGGCGCGTCAGGGCGTGACCAACTTCTTCGACAACCTCGGCGATGCTTGGTCCTTCGTCAACAATGTGTTGCAGGGTCAGGGTCAGGGGGCTTACAACTCCATGGTGCGCTTCAGCGTGAACACGGTGCTGGGCATAGGTGGTCTGTTCGACATCGCCAGCGAGGCTGGCATCGAGCGCCATAAGCAGGACTTCGGCCAGACTCTGGGTCGCTGGGGCATGCCCACGGGGCCGTATCTGGTGCTGCCTTTCTGGGGGCCGTCCACGGTGCGAGATTCGGCCGGCCTGGTGGTCGACGCCTTCGGCTATCCTGCCAACTCCATGGATGACGTGCGCTGGCGCAACAGCCTGTTCGGTCTGCGCATGGTCAACAACCGTGCCAATCTGCTCAAGGCCGGCGATGTGCTGGACTCCGTTGCGCTCGACAAATACAGCCTGGTGCGCGATGTCTATCTGCGCTCACGCATTGGCGGCGCGGCGTCCGGCGGCGATGGTCGCCTCGAAAACTATGATGACGACAACGCCGGCAAGCTGCCCCCGGAAGGCCAGTGAGCCGGTAGAGCTTGGTTACAAACATGATGCACAGGCTGCGCGAGTGCGGTGACACTTGCGGGCCTAGGAGAAAAAACGCAATGAAGATTACTCGTCGCATGTGGGGAATGGCAGCAGGTGCTGTGCTCGCTCTGAATTTGGGGCTACCCGCAGCCCAGGCTGCTGAGGAAGCTCCCGATGCACTGGTCAAGCGCGTCTCTGCCGATGTGCTGGAGACCATCAAGAAGGATGCCTCGCTGCGCAACGGCGATTCCAGCAAGATCAATGCACTGGTCAACGACAAGGTCATGCCCTATGTGGACTTTCGCCGCATGACATCGGCCGCTGTCGGTCCGGCCTGGCGTCAGGCCACGCCCGAGCAGCGCCAGAAACTGCAGGATGAGTTCAAGGCCCTGCTGATTCGCACCTATGCGGGGGCCCTGTCCCAGGTCGGCGATCAGACCATTACCGTCAAGCCTGTGCGCATGGCAGCCGGCGACACCGACGTGCTGGTGCGTACCCAGGTCAACGGCCGTGGCGACCCCGTGCAACTGGATTTCCGTCTGGAAAAACAGGCCACGGGCTGGAAGCTCTACAACTTCAACGTGCTCGGTGTGTGGCTGGTGGAAACCTATCGCAACCAGTTTGCGCAGGAAATCAATGCCAACGGCATTGACGGCCTGATCAAGACCCTGGCCTCGCGCAGCTCCATGCCGGCCACGGCGAACAAGTAAGCAAAGCGCTTCAGACGTCATGGCTCGCTCAGCTAGCAACCCTCTGCAACTGCCCAAGGAACTGACCTATCGTCAGGGGCGCGACTGTCTGCTGCGCCTGCGCCCGCTGGTCACGGGCCATGCGGATGCACAGGTGGTGCTGGATGCCAGTGCCGTCAAGGTGTTTGACTCGGCGGCTCTGGCCGTGCTGCTGGCCTGCCGGCGTGCTGCCCAGGAGGCGGGCAAGCAGCTCGTCGTCGAGGGTCTGCCCAAGGGCCTGCAGTCCATGGCCGCGCTGTATGGCGTGGACGGCTTGCTGATGCCCGCTCCCGTGCCCGATGCGGCCGCCACCGCTCAGCAGGGCTAGGCTGACGAATCACTGTGTCCGGCTAAGCCCCGCCAAGGCAGAGGCTGTGGGCAAGCCCTAGAATCATGGGCTCCATGTCCGCAGTCTCATTCCAATCCGTCTCCAAGACCTACCGTACCCCCAAAGGGGATTTTCAGGCCCTCAAATCGGTGAGCCTGGATATCGAGGAAGGTGAATTCTTCGGTCTGCTCGGCCCCAACGGCGCCGGCAAGACCACGATGATCAGCATCCTCGCCGGACTGGCTCAAGCCACGGGCGGGCGCGTGCTGGTGCAGGGCAGCGATGTGCAGGCGAACTACGCCGATGCACGCCGCAAGCTGGGCATCGTGCCGCAGGAGCTGGTGTTCGACCCCTTCTTCAATGTGCGCGAGGCCTTGAAGTTCCAGTCCGGATATTTCGGCGTCAAGAACAACGACGACTGGATCGACGAGCTGCTCGACAGCCTGGGCCTGACGGACAAGGCCCACAACAATATGCGCCAGCTCTCGGGCGGCATGAAGCGCCGCGTGCTGGTGGCTCAGGCCCTGGTGCACAAGCCGCCCATCATCGTGCTGGACGAGCCCACGGCCGGCGTCGACGTGGAGCTGCGCCAGACGCTGTGGCATTTCATTGCCAAACTCAACAAGCAGGGCCACACGGTTCTGCTGACCACTCACTATCTCGAAGAAGCCGAGGCGTTGTGCAGCCGCGTGGCCATGCTCAAGCGCGGCGAGATCATCAAGCTCTCGCCCATGAGCGAGCTGCTCAAGTCGGCTTCCAGCAATGTGTTGCAGTTCAAGACCGATAGCGCCCTGCCCAAGGCCGTGGCCGCCAGAGCACGTGTTACCGGTCGAATCGTGCAGATTCCCGCCGCCCATGCAGTCGATGTGGAGCAACTGCTGGCCGCCTTGCGCGAGGCGGGTGTGACCCCCGAGGATGTGGAAATCCGCCGCGCGGATCTGGAAGATGTGTTCATCCACATCATGAATGAAGGCTCCAGGACACAGGCTCCTGCAGGAGGTGTCCAATGAACGGCTGGCAGACCCTGCTCAAAAAGGAAGTGCTGCGCTTCTGGAAGGTGAGCTTTCAGACCGTGGCCGCACCGGTGCTCACGGCCGTGCTGTATCTGCTGGTTTTCGGCCATGTGCTCGAAGGCCGGGTCATGGTCTACGACCGCATCCCCTACACCGCGTTTCTGATTCCCGGCCTGGTGATGATGAGCATGCTGCAGAACGCGTTTGCCAACAGCTCGTCCAGCCTGGTGCAGAGCAAGATCATGGGCTCGCTGGTGTTCGTGCTGCTCACGCCGCTGTCGCACTGGGCCTGGTTCAGCGCCTATGTGGGAGCGGCCATTCTGCGCGGCCTGCTGGTCGGTTTGGGCGTGTTTGTGGTCACCTTGTTCTTTGCCGTGCCCGATTTTGCCGCGCCGCTGTGGATTCTGGTGTTCGGCTTTCTGGGCTGTGCCCTGATGGGCACGCTGGGCCTGATCGCCGGTCTCTGGGCCGAGAAGTTCGACCAGATGGCAGCTTTCCAGAACTTTTTGATCATGCCTCTGACCTTTCTGTCCGGCGTGTTCTATTCCGTGCACTCGCTGCCCGGCTTCTGGCAGGCGGTCAGCCATGTCAACCCGTTCTTCTACATGATCGACGGCTTCCGCTATGGCTTCTTCGGCCAGAGCGATGTCTCGCCCTGGCTCAGCTTCGCCATCGTGGGCGCTGCCTGGCTGGCTGTGAGCGCGCTGGCCGTGCACCTGCTGCGTATCGGCTACAAGATTCGTAACTGATTTTTAGAATTGACGCGGGGCTGCTTGCGAGACAATGACCGGTTTCGCCAGCTTTGCGCTTAAAGGTTCCCCATGACTGCAGACCAACTCAAAGACCTGATCGCCGCCGGCCTGCCCTGCGAGCATATTGCGCTGGAAGGTGACGGCCGACATTGGTTTGCCACCATTGTTTCTGCACAGTTTGAAGGCCAGCGTCTGCTGGGCCGCCAGCGCCTGGTCTATGCCACGCTGGGCAACCGCATGGCCACCGATGAAGTCCATGCCCTGTCCATGAAGACCTACACCCCGGCAGAATGGGCTGCTGCCCAGGCTTGATGCGAGTCGAGACGCAAGATTGATAGCCGTCAGCACTTGCTACATAAGCGCTGAGTGCATTTTTTACATATAAACATTCAAGGCTTGAAGCCATGGACAAACTCAAGATCCACGGTGGTCGTCCCCTCAAGGGCGAAGTAATCATTTCCGGTGCCAAAAACGCCGCTCTGCCTGAAATGTGTGCCGCACTGCTCACGGCCGAGCCCGTGCATCTGCACAATGTGCCGCGTCTGCACGATGTGGCCACCATGCGCAAGCTGCTGGCCAACATGGGTGTGCAGACCGAAACCCATGGCGAACGTGGCGGCATGAGCTTTGTGGCACCCGACAGCCTGGTGCCCGAAGCGCCTTACGAGCTGGTCAAGACCATGCGCGCCTCGGTGCTGGCCCTGGGTCCGCTGCTGGCCCGCTTCGGCCACGCCAAGGTGTCGCTGCCCGGCGGCTGCGCGATCGGCTCGCGCCCCGTGGATCAGCACATCAAGGGCCTGCAGGCCATGGGTGCCATCATCACCGTGGAAAACGGCTATATGCATGCCAGCCTGCCCGAAGGCTGGAAGCGTCTGAAGGGCGCACGCATCACCACCGACATGGTGACCGTGACCGGCACCGAGAACTTCCTGATGGCCGCTGCGCTGGCCGAAGGCGAGACGGTGCTGGAAAACGCCGCCATGGAGCCCGAAATCACCGACCTGGCCGAGATGCTGATCAAGATGGGGGCCAGGATCACCGGTCACGGCACCAGCCACATCGTGATTCAGGGCGTGGACAAGCTGCATGGCTGCGAGCATCAGGTGGTGGCCGACCGTATCGAGGCCGGCACCTTCCTCTGCGCCGTGGCGGCTACCAGCGGTGAAGCCTTGCTGCACCACGCGCGTGCCGACCATCTGGGCGCGGTGATCGACAAGCTCAAGGATGCGGGCGTGAGCGTGGAGTGCGTGGATGGCGGCCTGAAGGTGGCGTCCTCCGGCAAGCTCAAGGCCCAGGGCTTTCGCACCACCGAATATCCGGGCTTTCCCACCGATATGCAGGCCCAGTTCATGGCGCTGAACCTGGTGGCCGAAGGCACCAGCATGGTGACCGAGACCATCTTCGAGAACCGCTTCATGCATGTCAACGAGATGGTGCGCCTGGGCGCGCGCATCACCACCGACGGCCGCGTGGCGACCATCGAAGGCGGCAAGCGCCTGTCCGGTGCCACCGTGATGGCGACCGACCTGCGCGCTTCGGCCAGCCTGGTGATTGCCGGTCTGGTGGCCGAGGGCGAGACCATCGTCGATCGCATCTACCACCTGGATCGTGGCTACGACCGCATGGAAGACAAGCTGCGCGCCCTGGGCGCCGATATCGAGAGAATTTCCGCATGAGCACCGCAACGCCTGTGACCATAGCCCTGTCCAAGGGCCGCATTTTTGAAGAAACCGTGCCCCTGCTGGCCGCCGCTGGCATAGCGGTGACCGAGGATGTGGAAAAGTCGCGCAAGCTGATTTTCGACACCAACCGTCCCGATGTGCGCGTGGTGCTGGTGCGTGCTTCGGACGTGCCCGTCTATGTGCAATATGGCGGCGCAGACCTGGGCGTATCGGGCCTGGACTCGCTGATCGAGCATGGCGGCCAGGGCCTGTACCAGCCGCTGGACCTGCAGATTGCCAAGTGTCGTGTCAGCGTGGCCGTGCGCAACGGCTTCGACTATCAGCTGGCCGTCAAGCAGGGCGCGCGTCTGCGCATCGCAACCAAGTACCCCGAGATTGCCCGCAACTTCTTTGCCAAGAAGGGCGTGCACGTGGACATGGTCAAGCTCTACGGCTCCATGGAGCTGGCGCCGCTGACCGGCATGGCCGATGCCATCGTCGATCTGGTGTCCACCGGCAACACGCTCAAGGCCAACGATCTGGTCGAGGTAGAGCCCATCATGGACATCAGCTCGCGTCTGGTCGTCAACCAGGCTTCGCTCAAGCTCAAGCAGGCTCCGCTGCGCCACATCATCGATGCGTTTGCGCAGGCCGTTGCCGCCAAGAACAACTGATTTTTCCTACTGGTAAATACTATGGAATTCGTAGCTGCCCCCGCCCGTCTGTCAACCGCTGATGCCCAGTTCGAGCATGATTTTGCGCAGCGTCTGCATTGGTCGGCGGACACGGATGCAGCCATCGAGCAGCGGGTGGCCGACATCCTGGCCGATGTACAGCAGCGCGGCGACGCCGCCGTGCTTGAATACACGGCACGCTTTGACGGCCTGCAGGCCGATTCCATGGCTGCGCTGGAGCTGACCAAGCAGGAGCTGAAAGCCGCCTTCGAGAGCTTGCCGGCAGCCGAGCGCGAAGCGCTGGAGTCGGCGGCGCGCCGCGTGCGCAGCTATCACGAGGCGCAGAAAAAGGCCAATGGTGAGAGCTGGAGCTACCGCGACGAAGACGGCACGCTGTTGGGCCAAAAGGTCACGCCGCTGGACCGCGTGGGCATCTACGTGCCGGGCGGCAAGGCCGCCTATCCGTCCAGCGTGCTGATGAACGCCATTCCCGCCCATGTAGCCGGTGTGCAGGACATCATCATGGTCGTGCCCACGCCCCAGGGTCAGAAGAACCCGCTGGTGCTGGCTGCTGCCTATGTGGCTGGCGTGCACCGCGCCTTCACCATCGGTGGCGCCCAGGCCGTGGCAGCCCTGGCCTACGGCACGGCCACCGTGCCCAAGGTGGACAAGATCACCGGCCCAGGCAATGCCTATGTGGCCAGCGCCAAGAAGCGCGTGTTCGGCATCGTGGGCATCGACATGATTGCCGGTCCTTCTGAAATCCTGGTGCTGGCCGACGGCACGACACCACCCGACTGGGTGGCCATGGATCTGTTCAGCCAGGCCGAGCATGACGAGCTGGCACAGTCCATCCTGCTGTGTCCCGATGCGGCCTATATCGATGCCGTCCAGGCCGCGATCGACCGCCTGCTGCCCGAGATGCCGCGCAAGGCCATCATCGCCAAGAGCCTGAGCGATCGCGGTGCGCTGATTCTGACCAAGGACATGGAAGAGGCTTGCGCGATCAGCAATCGCATCGCGCCCGAGCACCTGGAAGTCTCCAGCCGCGACCCGCACCGCTGGGAGCCTCTGCTCAGGCACGCCGGCGCCATCTTCCTGGGCGCCTACACCTCCGAGAGCCTGGGCGACTACTGCGCCGGCCCGAATCACGTGTTGCCCACCAGCGGCACGGCGCGCTTTTCCTCGCCGCTGGGGGTGTACGACTTCCAGAAGCGCAGCTCCATCATCGAAGTCAGCGAGTCCGGTGCCCAGATCCTGGGCAAGACCGCCGCCGTGCTGGCCTATGGCGAAGGCCTGCAGGGTCATGCCAGGGCTGCCGAAATGCGCCTGAAGTAAATCCGCCGGTGCTTGCCCATCAGCTGTGGCCCGTCCACGGCTTTTTTCATTTACGGGCAGGTCGGCATGCCCCCCGTTTCGGGGCAAATCATCTCCAGATGTTTCATGGTGCGGGAATGTTCGGATTTGCTGTGACACTCGGCGGGCTGCGTGGCAGCGCAGCATTTAATAGCCAATCACAACAAGGGAGCGTGAAGATGAATCAGGTCATGAGTTCCTGGCAGCAACGCGGCTGGCGGCTGCTGGGCGGATTGCTGCTGATCGCGGGGCTGGCCGCGTGCGGTGCACCGCCTTCGGCGCAGGATGCCTTGCAGGTCGCTGAGAGCGCATCGGCAGCGCCGCGCACGCCCAGGGTCGAGTCCACACTGGGCACGCAATGGGGGGAAGGGCGAGAGTCGGTCACCCGGACCGTGGAAGCCGCGCGCCTGGATCCCGAACGCCCGCGCACCGTGGCACAGCTGCGCTACTCCGATGAGGCCAGCATCCGCCGCGCCCTTGGGCGCAGCATTGATCAGCAGCTCAGCGTGCAACTGGCCGACGGCGATGTGGAGTGGGTTGTGCAGGACGGGCAGGGCCGGCCGCTGCCCATCTACACCATGCGCGGAGCTCGGGACTATCAGTTGGCCGGCCGTCATGGCGAGCGCTACGAGCTGGTCTACAGCAACCGCAGCCAGCGTCACTATGAGGTCGTGGTCACGGTGGACGGCCTGGATGTGCTCACCGGCCAGGCCGGCAGCGTGCGCAATGCCGGCTATCTGCTGCGCCCCGGCGAGACCCTGCGCATCGAGGGTTTTCGCAAGAGCCAGCGTGAAGTGGCGGCCTTTCGTTTTGCCAGCAAGGAGCGCGCCTATGCCGGCAATACCCCGGCTGGCGACGCGCTCAACGTGGGCGTGATCGGAGCGGCCCTGTTCGAAGTCCGCCTGCAGGGGCGCGATGCCGCTCGGCCTGCGCCAGAGCCCCGCGGCGCGGCCGAGCCTGCGGCTTTTCCCGCCGACGGCAGATATGCCCCGCCGCCGCAGTACCGGCGCTGAGGGCTGCGGCGCTGCCGCCGCAGCGCATGTCAGATTCGCCTGCTGAACTGGCCTAATCCGTCGTCGTCATAGAACTCCAGCCAGAGGCTTTGGGCCGGCGCTGTGTCACCTGCCTCGAAGACCGCCAGCGAAATGCTGTGCGGAGCTGCGCTTTCGTTGCCAGGAACGAAGCAGAACTGGCTGCCGCTCCAGTGCTGCAGCACATAGGTCTGGGCTTGCGGGCCTATGCTCAGCTGCAGCCGGTTGTCGACGAGGCTGACCTGCACCGGGCCATGGTAGGCGTTGTCATAGCTTCCCGCATAGCGCTGCAGCGCGCCCGGAGGCTGGGGCGCAGACGGGGGCTGCTGGCCCAGCAGGGAGCCCGTGGGCGCCATCAGCGGAGCGATCTTTTCGCTGTACAGCGACCACCAGTCCTGCGTGAGGCGGCCGGTTTCCATCAGGTCCACGAACTGGCGGCACAGGGTTTCGGGAACGCCTATGGGAATGCCGTTGGTGAGCACGATGACGGCGGCGTCCAGCGAGGGGATGAGCATGAAGCAGGTGGCCGCACCCAGCATGAAGGCGCCCGAATGGCTGAGGAACTTCAGCCCGCCATCGGTCGCTGCGACATTGAAGCCGAAGCCGTAGTGCCCTCCCGGCGCCTGGGCCTGCCAGGCGGCTTGCAGGGCTGCAGGGGCGACCAGTTGCTGTCCCTGCCAGCGCCCCTGCGCCAGCAGCAGAGACAGCCAGCGCGCCATGTCGTTGACGCTGGAGCTGGCGCCGCCGGCCGGGGACTGGGGGTCGGCATTGCGCGGCGTGCCACGCTGCCAGCTGCCGTCATCGGCGCGTACATGGGGGCTGGCACGGTTGGCCTGCTGCATGAATTCGGCATAGACCGATGTGGTTCGCGTCATGCCCAGAGGCGCATACAGGGTCTGGCGCGACAGACTCGCCCAGTCGGTATTGGCAGCGCCTGCGACGCCCACCGCGGCGGCGGTCAGCCCGGCATTGGTGTAGGCGTACTCGCTGCGCAGCGGCTTGACGGGCAGCAGGCGCAGCCGCTCCAGCACCACCTGCTGGCCGTTGCCCAGCTCCTCGAGCTTGTCGCCCGCATGGTCGGGCAGGCCGCTGCGGTGGGCAAACAGATCGCCCACGGTCAGCACCGCGCTGCTGCCCGGATTGCGCAGCGCAAACCAGGGCAGCAAGTCCTGCATGCGGCTGTCCCAGGAGACCCGTCCCTGGCCGACCTGGCGCGCCACCACGGTGGCGGCCAGGGATTTGGAGACCGAGGCCAGCTGGAACACGGTGTCGGCATTCACGGCCGCACTGCCGCCGGTCTCGCAAAGCCCCAGGCCTTGGGCGGCAAGCGTTTGCGCGCCCTGGACCACGGCCCAGGCCATACCCGGAACACCGCTGACACGGCGCAGCGTCGCGGCCAGCTCGGGCAGTCGCCGGGCTGCCTCCGCGGCGCTCAGACCTTTTGCCGGCCCATCGTCTCCGCCGCAGCCCGCCAAAGCCAGCCCGGAGCCGGCCGCGATGCCCAGGCCGGCTCCGGCGCGGACGGTGCGATCGAGCATCTGGCGTCTGGTCCATGCAGTCTTGGATGGTTGGCTCATGATTTCTCCTCCCGGTTGGTGGGTCTGCGCTTGCAGAGGGGCAAGTTTCTGGCGAACTGCTTTTTGCTCCGCAGTATGGATTCCTGCAGGCCATTCTGGCAATTTGAAATTTCACACGAATTTCGTGTTGCACGAAATTCGTGTACCATGCGAGGCATGAAGAACGTCACCATCACCGTCGAAGACAGCGTGCTTGACTGGGCGCGCATTGAAGCGGCCAGGCGCGGCAGCAGCGTCTCGCGCATGCTGGGTGACTTCATGGCCGAGCTGATGCAGCGCGAGGATGCCTACGAGCGTGCCTATCTGGCCTGGCGCACGGATGAGCGCACCTGGCAAGCTGCCGGCCAGTCGGCCAAATCCGTGGCGCGCAGTGCCAGCAGCAAGCGTGCTGCAGTGCAAAGCAATGCCGAAGCCGAGGTGGCCAGGTGAACCCCGTATTTGTCGATACCTCGGTGCTGATCGCCGCGGAAGATGCGGCCGGCGGTGCGCTGTATGCGGCCACGCTGGAATGGCTGGATCTGCTGTGGCGCAGCCGTAGCGGCCGCACCAGCAACCAGGCGCTGGTGGAGTTCTATGACCAGGCGACCACGGCAGCCTTGCCCCTGCCTCAGGGCGATGCCCGCGCAGCCATCCGCCGCTACCAGACCTGGACGCCCTGGAAGACCGACGCCGCCACGCTGGAGACGGCCTGGGCCGTGCAAGCCCGCCATGCGCTGGACTTTGGCGACTGCCTGGCCGTGGCCTGCGCCCAGCACAGCGGCTGCAACCAGATGCTGAGCCTGCATCTGCCTCATGGGGCGGAGTTTGGCGGCGTAACCGTGGTGCACCCGCTGGAGCAAGCCGCCACGCAGAATCTTGAGGCTTGAGCGCCAGAATTGCAGCGATCGGTATCGACTGCATTGGCCAACGCAAGCCTTGTGTGAAGGAGTGAACCCATGACTGCTCAAGACATCCAGACCAAAGCCCTGCAACGCATTCGCGCCGATGTACGCGCCATGCAGGGCTACCATGTGCAGCCCGCGCAAGGCCTGCTCAAGATGGACACGATGGAGAATCCCTACCGCCTGCCGCCCGAGCTGCAGAAAAAGTTGGGCGAGCATCTGGGCGGCCTGGAAATCAACCGCTACCCCGGCGAGCGCCAGGAAGTGCTCAAGCAGATGCTGGCCGACTACGCCGGTGCTCCGGCCGGCACATCGGTGCTGCTGGGCAATGGCTCGGACGAGATCATCACCCTGCTGGCGCTGGCCACGGCCCAGCCTTGCAACAATGCCCGCGCCAAGATGCTGGCGCCCATGCCGGGCTTTGTGATGTATCCGCTGTCTGCCAAGCTGCAGGGCCTGGATTTCGTGGGCGTGAATCTGACGAACGACTTCGACCTGGACGTGCCGGCCATGCAGGCCGCCATTGCCGAGCACCAGCCTGCCATCACCTATATCGCCTATCCCAACAATCCCACCGCCACGCTGTGGGCCGAGGACAAGGTTCAGGCCGTGATCGACGCCGTGGCCGAGGTTGGCGGTCTGGTCGTGATGGACGAGGCCTACCAGCCCTTCGCCAGCCGCAGCTGGATCACCCGCATGAAGGCCGACCCCGCGCGCAACGCCCATGTGCTGTTGATGCGCACTCTGTCCAAGTTCGGTCTGGCCGGTGCGCGCCTGGGCTATCTGATTGGCCCTTCGGCCATCGTCAACGAGATCGACAAGGTGCGCCCGCCCTACAACATCAGCGTGCTCAACTGCGAGACGGCGATTTTTGCGTTGCAGCACGAGTCCCTGTATGCCGAGCAGGCCGCCGCCATCCGCGCCGAACGCCAACCGCTGATCGATGCCCTGGCCCAGCTGGACGGCGTGCAAAAAGTCTGGCCCTCCGAAGCCAATATGGTGCTGCTGCGCGTGCGCGATGCCGGCAAGGCCCAGATCGAGATGAAGCAGCGCGGCGTGCTGGTCAAGAACGTATCGGCCATGCACCCCTTGCTGCACAACTGCCTGCGCCTGACCGTGGGTACCCGCGAAGAAAACGCCCAGATGCTGGCGGCACTGAAAGAAAGCCTATGAGCAATATCGTCCCCTCCATCGCCCAGAACCTGCCGCGCATTGCCGAAGTGCAGCGCAACACGGCCGAGACCCGCGTCGCCGTGCGCGTCAACCTCGACGGCACGGGCAAGGCCAGCCTGAACTCCGGTATCGGCTTTCTCGACCACATGCTGGACCAGATCGCGCGCCACGGCCTGATCGACATGGATATCGAATGCGCGGGCGATCTGCACATCGACGGCCACCACACGGTGGAGGACATCGGCATCACCCTGGGCCAGGCCTTCGCCAAGGCCATCGGCGACAAGAAAGGCATTCGCCGCTACGGCCATGCCTATGTGCCGCTGGACGAAGCCCTGAGCCGCGTCGTCATCGACTTCTCGGGCCGTCCCGGTCTGCACATGGATGTGAAGTTCACGGCCGGCAGCATCGGCCAGCTCGACACGCAACTGGTCTTCGAATTCTTCCAGGGCTTTGTCAACCACGCCGGCGTGACCCTGCACATTGACAACCTCAAAGGCTTCAACGCCCACCACCAGTGCGAAACCATCTTCAAGGCCTTTGCGCGCGCCCTGCGCTTTGCACTGGAGCATGATGAGCGCATGGCCGGCGTGATTCCCTCGACCAAGGGTGCTCTGTAATCAGGAGCGTCTTGCGCCTATTTAAACTGCACTTCAAAGCTGTTTGTCTTTAAAAACCAATCTCCATAAGCGGTAGCTGCTATGAGTTTGAAGAACAACACCGTGGCCGTGGTCGATTACGGCATGGGCAATCTGCGTTCGGTCTCGCAGGCGGTGCGTACGGCCGCAGCCGATACCGGCTGGGACGTGGTCGTCACGGCCGATCCCGATGTGGTCCATGCCGCCAACCGCGTGGTCCTGCCCGGTCAGGGGGCCATGCCCGACTGCATGCGCGAGCTGCGCGAATCGGGCCTGCAGCAGGCCGTGCTCGATGCCGCCGTCAACAAGCCGCTGTTCGGCGTCTGCGTGGGCATGCAGATGCTGCTCGACCACAGCGACGAAGGCGATGTGCCGGGCCTGGGACTGATTCCCGGCAATGTGCGCAAGTTCGATCTCGAAGGAAGGACGCAGGCCGACGGCAGCCGTTTCAAGGTGCCGCAGATGGGCTGGAACCAGGTGCAGCAGACACAGCAGGGCGGCAAGCCCCATGCGCTGTGGGCCGGAATTCCCGACGGCAGCTTCTACTACTTTGTGCACAGCTTTTATGCGCAGGTGCAACAAAGCGCGCATTGCGCGGCCGAGACCGACTATGGCGGCCTCTTTGCATGTGCCGTCGCACGCGATAATATTTTCGCAACCCAGTTCCACCCCGAGAAAAGCTCGGATCAGGGACTGGCGCTGTTCCGCAACTTCCTGGGCTGGAAGCCCTAAGGGTCAATATTGAACCAGTCTTTGCGCGCATCGCATCCCTGGCTTGGGCGGTCTGCAGCGTTGCAAATCCTCGCCGGGCGATCAGCCCGGCTGTGGTTTGCGCCTCGCAGCCCATCCCAATCCAGTGCGCGCTGCATCGCGGGGCTTGTTCACTGTCAACCCGATTTTTCAACCGGCCATTTCTGACGGCCAAACTTGCTAGCAGATCACCATCATGTTGCTCATCCCCGCTATCGACCTCAAGGACGGCCACTGCGTTCGCCTGATTCAGGGTGATATGGACCAGTCCACCACTTTCGGTGAAGACCCCGCAGCCATGGCCGCCAAATGGCTGGATGCGGGCGCCCGTCGCCTGCATCTGGTGGACCTGAACGGCGCCTTTGCGGGTCAGCCCAAGAACCTGTCGGCCATCAAGAGCATCCTCAAGGAAGTCGATGGCGAGATTCCCGTGCAGCTGGGCGGCGGCATCCGTGATCTGGATACCATCGAGCGCTACATCGATCTGGGCATCGAGTACCTGATCATCGGCACCGCTGCCGTGAAGAACCCCGGTTTCCTGCAGGACGCCTGCAGCGCCTTTCCCGGCCACATCATCGTGGGCCTGGACGCCAAGGACGGCAAGGTGGCCATCGACGGCTGGAGCAAGCTCACCGGCCAGGATGTGATCGAAACCGCCAAACGCTTCGAGGACTGGGGCGTGGAATCCATCATCTACACCGACATCGGTCGTGACGGCATGCTCAGCGGCATCAACATCGACGCCACCGTCAAGCTGGCCCAGTCGCTGAAGATTCCGGTCATCGCCTCGGGCGGTCTGGCCGGCATGGCCGACATCGAAGCGCTGTGCAAGGTGCAGGACGAGGGCGTGGAGGGCGTGATCTGCGGCCGGGCCATCTATACCGGCGATCTGGACTTCGCCGCCGGCCAGGAGCGTGCGGACGAGCTCACGGGTGAGTGATTTGACGTTTCAGGCCCAGGCCGTTGACTGGAAAGGGCTTCCTGCCATTGCTTTGAAGCTGGGTCAGGGGGATTCGGCGCTGATCTGCCTGCAGGGCGCCCAGGTGCTGTCCTGGATCGGCCAGGGGCAGGAACGCCTGTTTCTCAGTCCCCGCGCATCCCGTGACGGCAAGAGCGCCATTCGCGGCGGCATTCCGGTCTGCTTTCCCCAGTTCAACCAGCGTGGTCCCTTGGTCAAGCATGGCTTTGCGCGCCTCAGTCACTGGCAGGCCGATGCTGCGCGGCCATTGGGCGAGGATGGTGTGCAAATCTCCTTGCGCCTGACGGACAGCGAAGCATCGCGCGCCGTCTGGCTGCACGCCTTTGAGGCAGTGCTCACGATTGAGCTCAGGCCCGGCGCGTTGCGTGTGGAACTGGCTGTGCATAACCGCGGCCGGCAGGACCTGTCTTTTACAGCGGCCTTGCACGGTTATCTTCGCGTTGCGCAGGTCGAGCAGACCAGCTTGCATGGTCTCGAAGGTTTGAGCTATTGGGATGCTGCTGCGGCTCAGCCGGACACCCATGTCACGCAGGAGGGCTGCGTCAGCTTCGGTGCGGAGACCGATCGCGTCTATCCACGTGCGGCTGCAGCCCTGCAGCTGCAAAGCTCGGGCCGGCCCTGGCTGCAGCTTGCCCAGGATGCGTCCTGGAGCGAAACCGTGGTCTGGAATCCCGGCCCCGCACTGTGCGCCACGCTCAAGGACATGGAGGCCGACAGCTGGCAGCAAATGCTGTGTGTGGAGGCTGCGGCCATTGATGCCCCTGTGGTTCTTGGACCCGACCAGCGCTGGAAGGCGGCGCAAACCTTCGAATGCTTTTGAGGCTTTGAACGAGGCGGGGTGATGCCACCCCGAGCCTGGGCCTGTCCTCGTGCGAAGACCTGTTGGCCGTCAGCCTGCTCAGCCCTGTTGCAGGCTCCATGGGCCGCAGCTGCAGAGGCAGGGCGGATGGCGACTCATCGGGATTTGGTGCTCAGGGCATCCGCCAAGGCATCGACCAGAGGCGGGTTCAGATAATGCGGGCCGTCGAATGCGAAGACCGTCCAGCCTTGGTAGGCCGCCAACTGCGGCAGGAATTCTTCTGCCATGGCGCTGCGAAAGCCGCCGCCCTGCGCAGGCCGGAAGGCCTCGGCAATCACGCGAACACGCGCCTGGCCCAGATGGGCGGTCAGCATTTGCAGGTATTCGCGTGCCACGCTGGGAGTGCGCGCGTGGACGCCGACTCCATCCTGGAAAAACACGCCCACATCTTCGGGTATCCAGCGCATGATCCAGTCAACCAGCGCCTGGGGACCCATATTGGCATTGTCATAGGCGCTGATCCACAGCGGACGAGGCAGCTTGTTGAGAACCTCGGTGAGAAGGCTGGGCGCAGCCCAGGTCGGATCGACTTCGACCGGGAAGTACCAGCCGGCAACCCGCAGTGGCAGCGCCGTGATAGCGGCTTTCAAGGCATAGGACTGCATTGCCAGATCCGCGAGACTGGCGCGGGCCTTGGCTTCGTCATGCATGCCGGCCAGGCCGAGAATCAGCTCCTGCGCCCAGGGCTCTGCAGCAATGCGCTCCCAGTCCGGGAGGTTGCGGCTCATGGAGGGCAGATAAGTGCCGGGCACCAGGCTCAGATTGTCCACGGCCGTCCATTGCACCAGCAGGCGGCGGATGCCCAGACGCTGCCATGCTCCATGGGGCCGCAGAGTGTCGGCACTGGGCTGCCAGACCATGCCAGGCAGACGAAGGCCGGGCTTGGCCTGTGCATCAGGCAGGCTGCAGCTCAGCGCCCAGGCCAGGCCCAGCGCCTCGCGTCTGGTGCATTGTTCCATCGTCATATCTATGGATCGAGCCGCTTTCTCCTTTCGGAGAAAGCGCTTTTCTTTCATGGCAGCTGACTCGGAACCGTCCAGGTGAAGCCCAGATTGGAGATGCCGCTGACAAGGCTCTTGAAGTCCGCCAGACCAGGGGTTCCAACCTGCGGCTCCAGCCAGAACGGGTGGAAGAAGAACGAGGCATAGCCGTCACGCACCGTCTTCACATACTGGGCATTGGTGAGAATGTCCTGCCATGTGTAGTTGTAAAAGGAGGTCGGATCGATCTGGGAGATGTCGTATTCGATGTTTCCCAGGCTTTCCGGCAGCACTTTCTGGCCGTAGTAGTCGGTCTGTATGGGGTAGGGGAAGATCTGGCCCACGGCAAAATCCTTCTCCACCGATGCAGTGAAATTGGGCTTGTCTGCGGTGTAGTACACCACGCGCTGATAAGTCTTGGCAAAGACCTGCGTAGTGGCCTTGGATGCCAGCGCCGAGCCCTGGTAGTGCGGGGTTTCCCAGGCTGTAGCGCGATATCCATTGAGAGACAACTCCAGCAGACCGGCCCGATAACGTCCCAACGCCCAGGTGGTCGAGTCTTCGGGCACGGGCTTGTTGTTGACAATGTCCCAGAACTCGTAGTCATCGCCACTCACGGCCGTATAGCGGTTGCGCATATTGCTGTACTGGTGCGTGTAGCCATGCATCACGATTTCGCCGCCGCGCACCAGTGCATAGTTGAGAGCTCTCTTCAGATTGGTCGCCAGTGACATTGGCACCTGCATAGGCACTCCCGAGTTATAGACGCCAAGAGGGTCGCGGTAGTACGGAATGGTCGCAATCGAAAACGGTATCCGTTGCTGGTAGAGGTAGTCCGTCAGCGATTTCATTGCCGCCACACTGACCAATGCGCTCACGTCTTCAAGACGGACCATGGCCTTGTGGCTTTCGGCATGGTTCACCCCCAGCATGTCATGCAGCATGTCTGCCAGCACGAGATAGCGATCGCGTGGTCCGATATAGCTGAACGGCAGATCCGCCACATACCAGAAGTTGCCCGACCTCACCACATAGGGCGCCTGCTCGCCGGTCTTGGGATTGGACATGGAAACCAGGTTCTGGGCCTTGGTGGTATCGGTGATGGCCGTCAGCCCCACATCGGGATCCGCATTCACGGCTCCGGTGCTGCTGTCGTATGCGTAGTATTTGACAAAGGGCAGGTTTTTGTAGGTGATGGTGTCGAAGAACCCCGGTGTGGTGTTGCTTGAGGTTGGTGCGGCATTGAGTCCGCGAAGCGCCGTCAGGTTGAAGCCATAGCGGGACTGGAAGCCGTAGGCCGCATCCCAGGCAAACTGCCAGATGTTGTACTTGAACCAGACTATGGTCTTGCTCGAGCTGGCGGCATCGGCCATGAAGGCGGCGGGCACCGGGTTGTCGTAATACGAGCCCAGATAGAACGTGGCGTCGTAGCCGCTGAGTTTGCCTGCCGTGTAGTTCTGCACCGGGAGCATATCGACCTTGCTGTCGAAATGTCCGAGCAGATTGCGCAGCATGATGGCATAGCCCATGCCGAGCTTGGTGTAGGCCGTATTGGGCGGCGCGTCATAAAGGATCAGTGTGCGCGGACCTGTTTGCGCAAAGGCGCCAGGGCTCGCAAAGAGCATGGCTAGCAGCCATGCCCCAAGAATGCGTCCTAGGGTTTTCATGAGACTCTCCTGAGATCAGTACACGGTGAGGTCTATTGCTGCTGGCCACGGAATGGGCCACCCGGATTGGGCTTGTCCTTCGGGGGATTGCCGGGGGATGGGTTGCCGGGTTTGCTCGGCAGTTCATCCAGCGTGTCATCCCGTGTGAAATCCTTCTTGAAATGCCCTTTGTGGTGATGCGCACGTTCGTTGCGCTTGCGCTCTTCGGGGGCTGCGCCGATATCCATGCGGATCTGGGAGGCACCAGGCGGCAAGGGCGGCGGCATGACGTTCGAGGCCAGGGACCAGTTGGCCCAGGTCAGCAGCGCCAGCGCGAGCAGCGCGCGCGTGGCCTGCCTTTGATCATGGGAGTGCATGAGAGCCTCCTTTCTGGAGGGCAGAAAGAAAAAATGTCGAAGAACTCCATCTCCACAAACTCTAGAAATGGCGATGGGTTCGGGTCTTAGAGGCGTGCCATCTCAAAATACCAAGGCGGCACGTAGAAACACGCCTTTCCCTCGTTCGTCCCCGGCAAGCCGGGCGCGATACTGCAGGGAGAGGTCGAGGTAGGAGCGAGGTGCATGGTCACGGTCCTCGCGGAACCAGAAACGCATGCTCACACCAACGCCAGCGCCAACCGAGCTTTGCTTGCCCGAGGCTGTGCGTTCAGAGTTGTAATCAGCACCCAGGACTGCATGCGGAAACAGCACCAGTCTTGAGTCGCTCCCCCCCATTCGGAAACTGCGCCCTGCTTGGGCTTCGAACGTCGCGTAGTTCTGCTTGCGATGAATGAAGCGACCTACTTCGGCGTACATATTGAACGTGTTCCAGCTGGGCACATCCACGCGCAGGTCGGTGCCCATGCCGCCCGAATATCCCATGCGCAGCAACCAGTCGTTGCTGGACAGCGAGCCGATGCGCACGCGCCGTTCGGCCGCGAGTATGAGGTTGTGATCGCTCAGCGGCTTGGCACGGACACCGACGGCACCCTGGGTAGTCTCTCCGCCCGTGGGCACATCGTGGCGGCTGTAGACCGTTTGCGCTGCGCCGCCGTACAGCTCCCAGAAGCGACCGTCGCCGAACTTCTGCGGGCGCCAGTACACCTCGCTGACGAGCTGGGCCACGTCGCCATAGAGTCCGGGCTGGGCGCCTGCCGCGCCCAGGGCAATGCCTCGATAGCCCAGCAAGGTGTTGATGCCCCAGGAGCGGTCCCGGTCGGCAACTTCACGCCGCGTCTCATATTGCTGCTGCGGCGTCATGGCGAGCCTGCCTTCATGTGCTGCGGCAATGGCCTGCTTGAAGTAGTCGATGGACTGCTCGTTCTCGGCCAGCCTGCTGGCTGCGTAGGCGCCATCGCGCAGCGCCGTGTCCGGCAGGCGGCTCTGGTCACGTGCGCGGTTGAAGATGGACAAGGCACTGCGATCGTCCCCCACGCGGACGGCCAGATAGGCCAGATTGGGGTCGGCGCTTTGCTGCAGCTCAGGCTCCGAGACGGCCTGTGCAAAGCGTGCAGCAGCCTCGTCTCGCAGCCCCAGTTGAAGCAGCAGGTCCACCTCGCTGGACAGGGACAGGCCGCCCATTTGCAATGCCGTCCGTGCGTCGGCGTTGGCGGCCTCGGTCATGCCCTGCTCGTGGCGCAGGCGACTGCGCAAGGCCAGCACTTCGACTGCATCGGGCTGTAGCTGCAGTGTTTGATCGACCTCTTCAAGCGCCTGCGCCTTCTGGCCTGCAGCCAGCAATGCCTGCAGGCGAAGCTGACGGTAGGGTAGATGTCCGGGGTTGAGCTGCGAGGCCGCCCCTGCCTTTTCTGCCGCCAAAGCATATTGCCCATCGCTGTAGGCTTGATAGGCCTCATGGGCGACTTTGTATGCCGGGTCTGGCGCTTCCTGCCCAGGCCAGATTTCGCAGCCGGGCACATCGCCGGCGCTGAAGCAGTTGACCAGGGGCAGTGGCAGCTCGTAGCTGCGTGACATGGTTGAGGAGCGCAGGGCCTTGAGCTGCTCTCGGCGGCTGCTGACGTCGGCATTGCTGTCCGTCTCCAGCGCCTGCACAAGTCGCTGCGCCCGATCGGTCTGACCGGCGGCCAGTGCCGCATCAACGGCAATGACGCCGTAATTCTGCCGTTCCGAGCGCGCCAGATGGGGGGCCGCCAGTGCAGCGTCGAAAGCCTGTACAGAAGCATTGCCGCGACCCTGTGCATGCAGGGCCACACCCAGCAGCACCTGCAGTGCTGGATCGTTCTGCAGTGCCAGCCCTTGCTCTGCCACGCGCTGTGCCTGGGCCGCCTGCCCATCCTGAAGCAGCAAGCCCAGCCACTGAAGGCGGGGAGCCAGCGCATCCGGCGCTATTCGGACGCTGGTCTCGGCATACCTGAGGGCCTTGACCATGTCGCCTTGCTCGCGTGCCTGCAAGGCCTGCTCGAAGGGACGCAGTGCGCGGCGCTGACGTATGGATGTGCGCAGCATCTGCCAATCGGAGTCCGACTGCAGTTGCTTGACCTTGTCCAGCCTTGTTGCCCGGGCTTCGGCCTCGTCGAAGCGCCCGTTCTCTACGAGCAGGTAGACCAGCAGGCGCTGATAGTCAAGACGCCCGGGGGCCGCAGCTACGGCCTGCCTTGCTAGAGGCAATGCCGTGGCGAAGTCACGCCGCTCGGTGGCGGCATAGGCCTGGCTGGCCTTGGCGTAACCAGCAGGCATGGCCTGTGCTGCCGGGCTCTTGCGCGGGCGTGGCGTGGTGTCCGCTGTCGAGGAGGCAGCCTTTGCCGGCTCCGGTGCTGGCGCTGCTGAAGGCGTGGCTGTGCCTGGCGTCTTCGGTGGAGCCTTGGCCGCAGGAGCGGGCAGGGCTTGAGACTCGGGCTGTCTGGCCGGAACGGCTCCCTGATGCATATCGCGCAGAGCCTGGGCCAGACGCGCATCGCCAGGGTGGCGCTGAAGCTGGGCCTTCAGTACAGCTTCGGCCTGTGCTGGTTGGCCAAAGCGGCGATGGGCTGCGGCCAACTGCAAGGCGATCTCGGTGTTGTCCGGTGCCAGACGCTGAGCCTGCTGCAGCTCGGAGATGGCGCGCTGGCCATCGCCGCGCGCCATGGCCTCATACGCCTTGTCGATCCGGGGATAGATCTGAAAGCGCTGTCTGGGAGTGATATCCGGACCTAGATCCACCGTCTGCGCCAGACCATCGTATGGAGTGGCGCATGCCAGGGAAAGAACCAGAATAGGACGAGAAAGCTTCATATATTGGCACCTAAGCAACGGACACGATCGGGGCGGCATCAAGGCGGCGCAAAAGTTGCGCCATGGTGACCTGCAGCTGTTGCTGCAGTCGCAGTGCTTCATCCAGCGTAGCCTGCGTCAACGCCCCCTGGTTCACCAGGAACAGGCCCAGGCTGTCATCGCTTTGCTCATGTCTGAGCAGCAAGGCATTCAGCACGGCCGTGTCGATGCGGCCCAGGGCTTGAAGCACTTCGCCAAGCATCAGCTGCCGCGATACATAGAATTTCCACAGCTCTTTCGCCTGTTCGGCGGATACGCGTTTGCGCTCCACGGCCCAGGCCAGCAGTTCGCGAGCCGGCTCCCCATGTTGTCTTGCATACAGACGCCGCAGCTCGACCGTGACCTCTCCCTTGGGGGCAATGAGGTAGCGCACGGGCCTCTCCAGCTTGCGCTCCAGGGCTGCGTGCGAGACCGGGTCTATGACCGACTCGCTGGCCAGGATCAGTGTTTCTCCCTCCTCGCGCAGCGGCACCACGCTGTAATGCAGTGCCAGATGTGCAGGCAGCAGCGCAGCGATCTCGTCGGGGATCAGACGCTCTCCCAGAAATTCCCATGAAACACCAGCCTGCTGGGCAACTGCAGCTGCCAGCTGTGCGGTGCTGATCAGGTCCTTGTGCACCAGCGCACTGCCCAGGCGCAAGCCGGGAGTGGGGCGCAGCAGCGCTTCCTGCAGCTGGCTCTCTGTCAGGGCACCTTGTGCGATCAGTATCTGTCCCAGGGGCTGGCGCAGTCGGGGTCCCTCTCCCAGCATGGGAAAGTCATGATCGGTCTTGGCCCAGGCCATGCGCCGGATATCCTTGGCCTGCAGCGCCTGGGCGATGGCCCGCCAGTTGGCCAGAAAGTTCACTAAATTGCCCCATAGCAGGCGCGGAAGCGACATCAATCCCTGGACGATGCCGTAGTAGCTGGTGACGAAGAACATGCGCTGGGCAATGCGGTTGAGCATCAGCACGAAGTTCGCAGCCAGCAGTGCATACAGCCACCAGTCGCCCTGGAAGATGGAGAGAAACCGGTAGCTGTCCGGTACCAGGTGCTGGTAGAGCCAGATGGCAATCAGCTGCATCGCCAGCAGCATGGCCAGAAAGCTGGCGAAATTGGTGAGAGCACCCTTGCGGTCGCGCCAGAGAAAATAGTTCAGCACGCCGCTATTGGTCCAGCGCAGGGTCTTGAAGCCCTGGATCACGATGCCCGTGATCCAGCGGGACTTCTGTCGCACCGCCGCATTCAGCGTATCGGGGAAGAACTCTCGCACGCAGATGACGCTGGCTTCACGCGCGCTGCGCCCGTGTCGGCGTGGCTGGTCGGGATCGGCAGGCTGGTCCGCGTCATGCACGGGAAAGCGCACGAAGATCTCGCGCATGCCCAGCTGCTTGAGCCGGAAACCGATGTCGTAGTCCTCGGTCAGGCTCTGGGTGTCGAAGGCCACGCCGTCGCCCATCTCCAGCAGCGCCGTGATGGCGCGGCGGCTGAAGCAGGTGCCGACTCCGGCGCTGGGCACCTGGCCCACCAGGGCCTCGCGCACCACGATGTCCTTGGCATGCAGCTCGGCAAACTCGTCCAGATAATGCCCGCCGGTGAACTCGCGCAGCGGCCGCTCCAGGGGGTAGACCGGCAGCTGGATCAGATCCTTGCGATCCACGAGAAAGTTGAACAGTCTCAGCTCCAACCTGGACAGCACGTCTTCCGAGTCATGCAGGATGAAGCCTGCAAACTCGATGCCCGAGCGCTGCTCGAACTGGAAGATGGCATCGAGCACGTTGTTGAGGCAGTCGGCCTTGCTGGTCGGCCCGGGGCGTGCGCAGACCACGCTGTGCACATTCGGGAAATGGGCTCTTACCTGCTCCACATCGGCGTGGGTCTGGGGGTCGTTGGGGTAGGTGCCGATGAAGATGTGGTAGTTCTCATAGTCCAGCGTGGTTGCCGCCAGCTGCGCCATCTTGCCGATCACGCCATGCTCCTGCCAGGCGGGCACCATGATGGCCAGCGGCTTCTCGTCCACGCCGAGCAAGGCCTTGTGATTCATCTGCTCATGGCGCGAGTACACGGTCAGTGCACGCCAGGTGCGCCGCCCCCAGTAAAAGAGGTCGATGAACAGATCGTCCAGTCCGCTGATGAAGATCACCACCGCAATGACGATGGCGATGCTCTTGAGGACATAGAGATATCCGGTGAACAGGTCAAGCCAGGACATGGCGCGTCCTTTCTGCGGCTTTCTGTGCCAGGCCTGCGTGATCAGGCCTCAGCATCTGGTGCAGTCTTTTCTCGGTGCGTTGTGCTGCAGTCCCGTCACCAAACGGGTTGCTGCTGGCCTGCATGCTCCGGTAGGCAGCATCGTCATGCATCAGGTGGCGCACGGACTGAACGATCCTGCCTCTGTCGGCTCCAACCAAAGCGGCGCAGCCGGCTTCCAGCACCTCGGGACGCTCGGTCTCGTCGCGCAAGACCAGCACAGGTACCTTGAAGGTCGGTGCCTCCTCCTGCAGTCCGCCGGAATCGGTCAGCACCAGCCAGGCATCGGCCAGGGCCTGCTGCATGGCCAGGTAATCCAGCGGCTCTGTCAGCTTGACATTGGGAAGTCCGCCCAGCAGACGGTATACCGGCTCCTTGACCACCGGATTGAGGTGGACCGGGAACAGCACCGGCATCTGGGGAAACTCGCGCGCGATATCGGCAATGGCTTCGCACACATGGTCTACATCGGGGCCCCAGTTCTCTCGCCTGTGCATGGTCACCAGAATATGGCCTCGGCCCTGCATGCGGCGGTGGATGTGGTGATGCTGGCTGGCCCAGAGCTGGGCATCGACGACGGTGTTGCCGGTGAGCTCGATCTTTTCCTTGGCCACGTTTTCGCGCTCCAGCGCCTGCTGGGCCCTCGGGGTGGGGGCCAGATGCAGGCTGGCGATGCGCCCTATCATTTGCCGCAGGCCTTCCTCCGGAAAAGGTCGGTGCAGGTTGTAGGTGCGTAGGCCGGCTTCGACATGGACGACGGGCACCTTGAGATAGAAGCCGGCCAATGCACCCTGAAACGCGCTTTCTGTGTCGCCCTGCACGATCACTGCCTCACAGCTCGTATCCGTCAGCACGGACTCCAGCTGAACCCTGCAGCCTGTGGCGAATTCCAGCAGAGAGCTTCCTTGCCTTTGCAGCACATGATCGGGCTGGATATGAAAGCAGTCCAGCATTTGCGCGGCCATGTCGCCATGCTGGCCGGTGTGCAGCCAGATGGGGCGGGCCCAGTGCGTCTGTTTCAGTGCGTGATAGACAGGGGCCAGCTTGATGATTTCGGGCCTGGTCCCGGACACGATGAGCAACTGCACGATGTCTGGCTTGGCGTGAAGAGCCTCGGAGTCCTGATTCATTGCGTTCTCCCTTTGAGTCAATTGGTATCAGACGTTCTTCATTCGTACCTGCTCAAAATCATCTTTCACGCTCTGCTTGGGGTATGTCAGCCAGCTCCTCGTGCTGGCCACAATTGGTGCCGGCTCTATTTGCTGCATGAGCGGCGCAGCTGCATCGGCGGGCTAACCGTCTCTGGCAGCCGTGACCAGCCTCTCGGCACAGCGGCTGGCCTGATCGCCATCCTGCGCTTCCACCATCACATGCAGCAGCGGCTCCGTGCCGCTGTGACGCACCAGCACACGCCCGGTAGAGCCCAGTTCGGCCTCGACCTGCGCCTGCACTCGTGCCAGCAAGGTATTGCTGCGCCAATCCCGGTCTGGCGACCAGTGCACATTGAGCAATGCCTGAGGGTAGAGCTGCACCGGCAGCAGCCATTGCGACAGCGTGCGGCCGGTGCGCACGCAGGCCTGCAATATCTGCAGCGCGTTCACCAGACCGTCGCCCGTGCTGTGCCGGTCCAGTATCAGCAGATGGCCTGACCCCTCGCCGCCGAAGGTCCAGCCCCTGCGGCTGAGCTCCTCAAGCACGTAGCGGTCGCCGACCTTGGTGCGCATGAAGTCCACATCCAGCACCCCGAATGCCCGCTCCACCGCCATATTCGTCATCAGCGTGCCGACGGCGCCCGCAATGCTCTCGTCATGCTCCAGGCGGTCGGCGACGATCAGGTACAGCAACTCGTCCCCGTTATAGAGCCGCCCGGCGGCATCGACGACCAGCAGGCGATCCGCATCGCCATCCAGGGCGATGCCGAAATCCGCACCGCAACCGGAAACAGTCGTGGCCAGGAGCTCAGGGTGTGCGGCTCCGGCCCCCTGGTTGATGTTCATGCCATCGGGAGCGCAGCCTATGGCCACCACTTCGGCACCGAGTTCATGCAAGACCATGGGCGCTATCTGATAGGCCGCACCATGGCCGGCATCGACCACGATCTTCAGTCCTCGCAAGGTGAACGCATGGTCGCAAGTGCTCTTGCAAAACTCTATATAGCGACCGGCGGCGTCATCCAGGAGCTGGGTTTTTCCGAGTGCGATTGCCGGGACCCAATGCGGCTCATCCAGCAGCATTTGCTCGACTGCTACCTCCCAGACATAGGGCAGTTTGGTGCCTTTGGCGCTGAAGAATTTGATGCCGTTGTCCTCGAAGGTGTTGTGGCTGGCGCTGATGACCACTCCCAGACTTGCACGCAAGGCCCGCGTGAGATAGGCCACTCCCGGTGTTGGCAGCGTCCCAAGCAGCACCACGTCCACGCCAGACGAATTGAAGCCCGACACCAAGGCGCTTTCGAGCATGTGACCCGAGATACGCGTGTCCTTGCCAATCAGCACCGTCGGGCGCTCTTCGTTGCGATGAAGCATTCGTCCGACGACATGGGCGAGATGCAGAGCGAAGTCCGGCGTGATGGGGAAATACCCAGCCCGCCCACGGATTCCGTCGGTACCGAAATATTGGCGTCTCATATCCATGATGATCACCTGTGCCTGAATACATTCATCGAATGGGATGGGTTTCCGGGTTCGGTCAACTATTTATGGGTTCAACACTGTCGAAATATTAAAAACTATTGATTTATTTTTTTTCATAGTTTCACTAGCAAAAACAATCCGAACAAGAAGGCAGCGTAAAAAGAAACATCTTTTTACGTCATGAATATTTGGAAGCCGAATTGGGGTTTTATACACAATATTTAAGGTATTTCGCTGCCTGGTCGAGATTGCTTTGCATTGCTGTCAACCCTAGCGTCAGGCGGCTTGCCGAAGCCCAATCCGCAATAGCTTTGCTTGTCACGCAGTCATATGCCGCTCTCGGCAGTGCAGCTTCTCGCAGGTGTGGAGGCTTCTCATTGAGAATATCAGTGCCTTTATTTCCGGATCGCCTGTGGCATGCCTGGTCAGGAGTGGGCGATGGTTCTATGTGCGCCAGTTAATCGCAGCCGGAATATCGATGCAGGAAAGAGATTGCGGCTGAAAACAATAAATCGTGAGGCCGGCTCTGTGTTTACTGTTATTCAATTGGGAGCACGGGGATTTTGTGCCACTTTATGGATTGGGGCTGCTGCTGAGTTGAATCGTTTCAAATCGAGCGGGTTTGACTCGCGATGCGATGGCTGTGGCCGGGCTGCGTGCCGCCGAAGCCAGCTGGCAATGCCATGGCAGCGGCAGGGGGGCGCCGTCGGCAGATGCCCTAGGCAGCGGCGAGGCCGTGGTATCTTTGGTCTCCTTGTTCGTAGATATTCCGAGACTGGTCCATGCTTGCCAAACGCATCATTCCCTGCCTTGACGTGACCGGCGGCCGCGTGGTCAAGGGCGTCAATTTTCTGGAGCTGCGCGATGCGGGCGACCCGGTGGAAATTGCCGCACGCTACAACGCCCAGGGTGCAGACGAGCTGACCTTTCTGGACATCACGGCCACCAGCGATGGCCGTGACCTGATTCTGCCCATCATCGAGGCCGTGGCTTCGCAGGTCTTCATTCCGCTGACCGTGGGCGGTGGCGTGCGCAGCGTGGAAGATGTGCGTCGCCTGCTCAATGCCGGAGCCGACAAGACCAGCTTCAACTCCGCCGCCATTGCCAACCCGGACACCATCAATGCCTGCAGCGACAAGTATGGCGCGCAATGCATCGTGGTGGCCATCGACGCCAAGCGCCGCACGCCCGAGGACGAGCAGCGCATCGGTCCCGGCGGCACGCCCATGGGGCCGGGCTGGGATGTGTACAGCCACGGCGGCCGCAAGAATGTGGGGCTGGATGTGGTGCGCTGGGCCGAAGAGATGGCCAGGCGCGGTGCCGGCGAGATCCTGCTGACCAGCATGGACAAGGACGGCACCAAGAGCGGCTTCGATCTGAAGCTCACGCGTGCCGTGGCTGATGCCGTGGCCGTGCCCGTGATCGCCTCGGGCGGTGTCGGCAATCTCGAAGATCTGGCCGATGGCGTGACCATCGGCGGCGCCGATGCCGTGCTGGCCGCCAGCATCTTCCACTATGGCGAGTACACCGTGCAGCAGGCCAAGGAATGCATGCGCGCGCGCGGCATTCCCGTGCGTCTCTAAAGTAGTTGTTTTGAGAGCAGCTTGCGCAGGCTACAAGCGGCTTTCCATATGTTTTATGGTTGATGTTAGCTGCTGGCCTGCGCTGGCAGCTATACAAAGCAAAGGTCTGCAATGAGCTGGCTCGATCAAGTCAAATGGGATGCGCAGGGTCTGGTGCCCGTGATTGCGCAGGAGCAAAGCAGCGGCGACGTGGTCATGTTTGCCTGGATGAACCGCGAGGCACTGGAAAAGACCGCCGAGCTGGGGCGTGCCGTCTACTTCAGCCGCTCGCGCAACAAGCTGTGGTTCAAGGGCGAGGAGTCCGGCCATGTGCAGACCGTGCATGAGATGCGCATCGACTGCGATAACGACGTGGTTTTGCTCAAGATCACGCAAGAGGGGCATGATCCCGGTATTGCCTGCCATACCGGCCGCCACTCCTGCTTCTACAGCGTTTTCAAGGACGGACAGTGGCTTGCTGTCGATCCGGTCTTGAAAGATCCTGCTTCCATCTACAAATAAAGTCATGTCTGAACAAAACACCGCGTCGATCGAGGGCGCACTGGCCCGTCTGGCCGCCGTGATCGAAAGCCGCAAGGTCGCCAATGGTGGCGACCCTGAAAAAAGCTATGTCGCGCGCCTGCTGCACAAGGGGCCTGACGCCTTTCTGAAGAAGATCGGCGAAGAGGCCACCGAGGTCGTCATGGCCGCCAAGGATGTCGATCATGGTGCGGACAAGGGCAAGATCCTCTATGAAGTGGCGGATCTGTGGTTTCATTCCATGATTGCGCTGTCGCACTACGGGCTGACACCCGCAGAGGTGGTGGCCGAGCTGGAGCGCCGCGAGGGCACCAGCGGTCTGGAGGAAAAAGCCCTGCGCAAGGCCCAGGAACGCGCTGCTCAGGAAGGGGCGGCCAAGCAATAAGGAGGAAGCACATGAATGACGATCGCGACATCATCGATGTAGGCAGCAGCAGCTCTACCGAGGTCGAGGGCCTGAAGGCCTGGGGCTGGGTCAGCTATCTGCTGCACCTGGTCGTGGCCGTGGCCGCCGTGCTCCCGGGCGCGCAGGTCAGTGTGCTGCTGTTGCTGATTGCAGTTGTCATCGATCTGGTCAAGCGTGATGATGCGCGTGGCACCTGGCAGGAGAGTCATTTTTCCTGGCGGCTGCGCAGCGTGCTCTGGGCCATTGTGCTCTATGCGGTGACTTTCCCGTTCTTCCTGCTGGGCCTCTTGATCTTCAACCCTGCCTGGGTGCTGATCTCCATCTGGTTCCTCTACCGCATCGTCAGCGGCATGATCGCCATGAACAAGAATCGCGCGATCCAGCCCTGAACCGCACTTGCCAGACACCCAAGCCCCCGCTTTACGGCCGGGGCTTTTTTGTTTTTGCAAGCGGTTGTGCTGCGCTGCAACAGATTCGGGGTGGCAGGCTGACACGGGGCCCGGGCCTGTGCAATGCTCGCGGTGCTGGATAAGCTCCAGGACTTAAGCGGATTCGAATCGGGCATGGTGTTTTGTCCATGGATATGCCCGCTGTGCCTTCTTGCTTGCGTAAGTCCCAAGCCCCTTGCTTGGTTCCTCAACCCTCACAGGATCGTGCCATGGCTGCAGAGACTTCCCATACCCTCAACCTGGCCCTGCAAGGCGGGGGATCGCATGGTGCGCTGACCTGGGGCGTGCTGGATGCATTGCTGGACGATGACGGACTGATCTTCGAAGGCATCAGCGGCACCAGTGCCGGTGCCATGAACGCCGTGGCGCTGGCCCATGGTTTCGCGCAGGCGGCCGCGCAGGAAAAGAAAGTGGACGATGCCCGTTACCTGGGACGGCAACTGGCGCGCCAGTCTCTGCGCGAGCTGTGGGAGGGCGTGGGCACCATGGGCAGCGTGGGCAAGATGTTCTGGGCCGCACCGTTGCCGGGCAGCAAGCAGTTCATGGGCGTGCTCAACCAGTTTCTGTCGCCCTATCAGACCAATCCGCTCAATATCAACCCGCTGCGACAACTGCTCACCCGGGTGGTGGACTTCGAGATGCTGGCGCATCCCGAGCACCCCAGCGTGGTGCCCAAGCTCTTCATCTGCGCCACCAATGTGCGCACGGGCGGCGGCAAGATCTTCAAGGGCGAGCAGGTGACGGCAGACGCCATCATGGCCTCGGCCTGCCTGCCGCAACTGTTCAAGGCAGTGGAGATTGACGGGGAGTGCTACTGGGACGGCGGGTTCTCGGGCAATCCGGCCCTGTATCCGCTGATCTACGAGACCCGGAGCAGGGACATCCTGCTGGTGCAGATCAATCCCAAGGAGTCCGATGTCTCGCCCGACACGGCCCGCGAGATCATGGATCGCATGAACGAAATCACCTTCAACGCCAGCTTGCTGGCCGAGTTGAGGGCCATCGAGTTTGTGGTCAAGCTGCTGGAGCAAAAGCGCCTGGACCCCGAGCGCTACAAGCATGTGCTGATGCACCGCATCGATGGCGGCTCGGTGCTCAAGCCCTTTGGCGCCTCAAGCAAGGTGCGCGCAGACATGGGCATGGTGCGCAAGCTGTTCGAGCTGGGACGCGAGCGCGGCCAGCAATGGCTGCAGCTCAACCGCGAGCACCTTGGCGTCAAGCAGACGCTGCGATTCAACGAGAATAGGGGATAGCCCCGCAGGGGGCGACGCCATTGCCTGCTTCCTGGCCTCCTAGGCCATGGATAGCGCAGGGCGTCCAGAATACTGAACCGTAGAGATACCTGAGACCATGCACGACCACCACGACCCCCATTGCATTTTCTGCCGCATCGCCAAGGGCGAGATTCCTTCGCGAAAGGTCTATGAAGACGAGGAGCTGTTCGCCTTCCATGACATTCACCCGGGGGCGCCCGTGCACTTTCTGGTGATTCCCAAGAAGCACATCCCCTCCATGGCCCAGGTCGGCGCCGAGGATGCGCCCCTGCTGGGTCGCATGATGGCGCTGGCTCCCAAGCTGGCGATGGAGCAGGGCTGCAACCCTTATCCCGATGGCGGATTCCGTATCGTGGTCAACACCGGCAGCGAAGGCGGGCAGGAAGTGCACCATCTGCACCTGCACGTCATGGGCGGCCCGCGCCCCTGGCTCAAGGGCTGATCAGGCGGCGCACCGGGCCTGCACGCGGCGATAGAGCTGTGCGCTGCAGGCTTTTTGGGTGATTGATTCGTATCTGTCACAAGCCCCGTCTAAAATGGTTTGCAATTTCTAGGAGATTCTCATGGGCTCGTTTTCTATCTGGCACTGGGCGATCGTGCTGCTCATCGTGGTTCTGGTGTTCGGCACCAAGAAGCTCAAGAACATCGGCTCCGACCTGGGCGGCGCCGTCAAGGGCTTCAAGGACGGCATGAAGGACGGCGCGACTGACGCCGATGCCAATGCTGCGACCGGCCAAGTGGCCAACCAGCAGGCTGCCGAAAAGGCCACCATCGACGTGGAAGCCAAGCAAAAGAGCTGATCGCGGCAGGACTGACATTTAGATGTTTGATATTGGCCTGTCCAAAATGGCGCTGATCGGTGCCGTGGCCCTGGTGGTCATCGGTCCCGAGAAACTGCCGCGCGTGGCCCGCATGGTGGGCACCTTGCTTGGCAGGGCACAGCGCTATGTGTCCGACGTCAAGGCCGAGGTCAACCGCTCCATGGAGCTCGATGAGCTGCGCAAGATGAAGGACACGGTCGAGACCGCCGCGCGGGACGTGGAGTCCAGCATGCGCAATCAGGCCTCCGATCTTGAAAAGGACTGGAGCGATGCGACCAAGGACCTGCGCGACGACTCGAACATGACTTCGGCTTCGTCCTTCGGCTCCTATGACGCAGAAGGCGGCTACACCGGTCTGGATACGCACAGCAGCGTGGTGCCAAGCTATCGCCATCCGCGCAAGAACTGGCGCGTCAAGCGCGGTGCCGTGCCCCAGTGGTACAAGGCCCGCGCCGGGGTACGCAGCAAGGTCCAGTCGGGTGCGGCACGCGTGGCGCGCTTTCGCCCCAAGAAGTTCCATTGAACATGCAGCTCAGCAGCCTGCCGGCCGCAAGGTCGGCCATGGCCGGCCCCAGGGGCCAGGCCCTGCTGCCCGCATGTCGCTCTTTGCCCGTGATCCGCGGGCGTTGTTGTTTCTCAAGCGTGTGGAGCCGATCGGGCTCCGACGCGGTTTTGCACCATGTCCGAACCCTCTAAAGAAGACGAACTCGCCGGCACGGAGCAGCCGTTTGTCCAGCACCTGATGGAGCTGCGTGATCGCCTGCTCTACAGCCTGTATGGCGTTTTGATCGGCGTCGGGCTGTTGATGTTCTGGCCGGGCCCCGATGGCCTGATCGACTTCATCGCCCTGCCCATCAAGGAGCATATGCCGCCCGGCGCCAAGCTGATTGCGGTGGGCGTTTTCTCGCCCTTCTTCGTGCCGCTCAAGGTGTTGATGATGGTGGCCGTGCTGCTGGCGCTGCCCTGGATCATGTACCAGATCTGGGCCTTTGTGGCACCGGGCCTGTACAGCCACGAGAAGAAGTTCGCCCTGCCGCTGATCCTGTTCGGCAGCCTGCTGGCCTATGCCGGCATTGCCTTCGTACAGTTCTTTGTGCTGGGCAATATGTTCAAGTTCATCCAGCACTTCACGCCTGCCAGCGTGGCGGCCACGCCCGACATCGCCTCGTATGTGGAAGCGATTCTGTCGCTTTACATCGCTTTTGCGGCGGCTTTCCAGGTGCCCATCGTGGTGATGCTGCTGGTGCGCTTTGGTCTGGTGGAGATCGAAAAGCTCAAGGCCTTCCGCGGCTATTTCGTGGTGCTGGCCTTTGTGATTGCTGCCGTCATCACGCCGCCCGATGTGATCTCTCAGCTGGCCCTGGCCTTGCCCATGTGCCTGCTCTACGAGATCGGCATTCTGGGCGCCGGCTGGTTCAGCAGGGTATCGCGTGCGCCCGATGCCGAGGAAGGCACGGGCTCGGAAGTGGAGAAATCCTCGGACGGCCACTGATCTTCGCCCCGACCTCCTGCAAAGCCCTTGAAGCAATTCAAGGGCTTTTGTTTTGATGACTGTCTGCAATTTTTTCCATCAGTGCTTGAGTCATATCTCTTGATGAATCGTGTTGAAGAGGTTGTGGCTGGCCCGGCCGGAGCATGAAAAAAGCCAGCGGCTAGCGCTGGCTTTTCGGTTTGTTGGCGCTGCAATCAGCGGCGTGGGCGACCCTGTTGCTGCAGGGTGCTGGCTGCTGGGCGGGCTCCCGGAGTGATGTCCAGCACCACTTCGCTGTCGCCGCGGCGCACATCGAACTTGGCGGCTTCGCCGGGCTTGAGCGAGGCCACGGCCGTCAGCAGTTCGGAGACATTGCGGGTCGCGGTCTCGCCCACCTTGACGATTACGTCGCCGGGACGCATGCCGGCCTGGGCGGCGGGGCCGGCCTGCAGCACGCCGGTGATGATGACGCCGGCATCGGCCTTGACGCCAAAGGTTTCGGCCAACTCGGGCGAGAGCTCGTTGGGCTCCACGCCGATCCAGCCGCGCGTGACCTTGCCGTCCTTGACGATGCCGTCCAGCACCATCTTGGCTGTGGAGACGGGAATCGCGAAACCGATGCCCATGCTGCCGCCTGAGCGCGAGTAGATGGCCGTGTTGATACCCAGCAGATTGCCGTTGGCATCCACCAGCGCACCGCCGGAGTTGCCGGGGTTGATGGCAGCGTCGGTCTGGATGAAGTTCTCGAAGGTGTTGATGCCCAGCTGGCTGCGGCCCAGAGCGCTGATGATGCCGCTGGTCACTGTCTGGCCCACGCCGAAGGGATTGCCGATGGCCAGCACGCGGTCGCCCACAGCGACCTGATCGGAATTGCCCAGCACGATGACGGGCAGCTTGTCGAGCTCGATCTTGAGAATGGCCAGATCGGTCTCGGGGTCTGTTCCTATGATCTTGGCCTTGGCCTGACGGCTATCGGTCAGCGTGACCTCGATATCGTCGGCGCCTTCCACCACATGGTTGTTGGTGAGGATGTAGCCATCTTGACTGATGATGACGCCGCTACCCAAACCAGATTGCTCCTGCGGACCCTGATCGCCAAAGAAGAACTGGAACCAGGGGTCGTTGGCGCGCGGGTGGCGAACTGCCTTGCTGGTGTTGATGCTGACCACGGCGGGCGAGGCTTTGCGCGCGGCAGGCGCAAAGCTGCCGGGAGCGACTTCACCCGCTGGAGTGGATGGCGCCTGCAGCAGCGAAACACCGGCACTGCTACGGATATTTCCGCGCTGAAGCCAAGTGGGCTGTAGGGTAGCCACTACAAAATAGATAGCCACCAGCACGGTGACGACCTGCGAAAACAGCAACCAGGTGCGTTTCATGTAATGCGTATAGGTAGTGAGGGGAACAAGCCCACATTGTGAAGCATGGCTGCGCCAGGCGTCGAAGCGAACATTTGCTTGCAAGCAAATGCATAACGCAAAGCTTTGCAGAATGCAGGGCCCATGGCTATAGGACTGCAAGCACCTAAAGTTTTATGTGTCCAGGATATATGAGTGAAAACCCTAGAATGTTTTTTCGACTGCGCTTACGCCGCCGTTACTGAAGTGACTGCCCACAAGGTGCTCATATTTGGTCTGGTGTGGCTTTGCATCTGAAGCCCGCCGCAATCGGTCTGCCACTGCACGTTGACCCGTGATCAGCGGCCTTATCCGCGCTGTCCTGTTGTTCGATCTAGGAAACACCATGACTACGCTTGACCACGCTGCATCGGCTGACGCGCCGGCTGCAGCGACGAATCGTCTCCTGAACCGGGAGGACTACAAGACCCTGGGCTTATCGGCCCTGGGCGGAACGCTGGAGTTTTACGACTTCGTGGTGTTCGTCTTTTTTGCCAATGTGATTGGCAGCCTGTTCTTTCCAGCCTCGCTGCCGGAGTGGATGCGCCAGCTGCAGACGCTGGGCATTTTCGCGGCTGGCTATCTGGCGCGCCCCATCGGCGGCATTTTGATTGCCCACTTCGGCGACATCCTGGGCCGCAAGAAGATGTTCACGCTGTCGGTGTTCCTGATGGCCGTGCCCACGCTGGTCATCGGCCTGCTGCCGACCTATGAAACCATAGGCTTGGCCGCTCCCATCCTGCTGCTGCTGATGCGCGTGATGCAAGGGGCTGCCATCGGCGGTGAAATGCCCGGTGCCTGGGTGTTCGTGGCCGAGCATGCTCCCCAGAAGCGTTACGGCTTTGCGATCGGCGCACTGACCTCCGGCATTACCGGCGGCATTTTCCTGGGCTCCATCATCGGGGTCTGGCTCAACAGCACCTACAGCCAGGGCGAGATCCACGACTGGGCCTGGCGCATCCCCTTCATCCTGGGCGGTGTCTTCGGTCTGGTGTCGGTGTATCTGCGCAAGTTCCTGCACGAGACCCCCATCTTCCAGGAACTGCAGGCCCGCAAGGCCGCTGACCGCGAACTGCCGATAAAGACCATCTTGCGCGACCACCGGGAAGCCTGTGTCGTCGTGGCGCTGATGACCTGGGTGCTGTCCACGGCGATCGTGGTGGTGATTCTGTTCACACCAGCCTATCTGCAAAAGGTGTTCCACATCGAGCCTGCCATGGCCCTGAAGGCCAATGCCGTGGCGACCGTGACGCTGACCATAGGCTGCGTGTTCTGGGGCTGGCTGTCCGACAAGATCGGCACCAAGCTGACCATGCTCATCGGCTGGGGCGGCATGACGGCCACGGCCTATCTGTTCTACCTGAACCTGCCTGGCAACGAGGCATCGCTGATCTGCAACTATGCGACCGTGGGCTTCTTCGTGGGCTCCATCTCGCTGCTGCCCGTGGTGGGTGTGCGGGCCTTCCCGCCCGAGGTGCGCTTCACCGGCCTGTCCTTCTCCTACAACATGGCCTATGCCGTGTTCGGCGGCCTGACCCCAATGCTGGTGTCCGTGTGGCAGCAGGTGGATGTGATGGCTCCCGCCCACTATGTGGCGGCCATGGGCGTGCTGGGCATGGCCATGGGCTTCTGGCCTCTGGCCTGCAAGGGCTGGCAAGCCAAGAAGGCTTGAAGTCACTTGTTCTGATAAAAAGGAAAAGGGCAGCTCTGGGCTGCCCTTTTTACGTCTGTCAAAGCCTTGCTGGCCGGGTTTGCGTGCGGGCTTGGGCACAATCGAGTCATGAGCATTGAGCGAAACACCCTGTTATCCGTTTTCAACGGGCTGCTGCAGCCCGAACGCTTCAAGGACTACGGACCCAACGGCTTGCAGGTCGAAGGCAAGAGCGAGATTCGTCGCATCGTCAGCGGTGTGACGGCCAGTCGCGCCCTGATCGAGGCGGCGATCGAGGCCGAGGCCGATGCCATCTTCGTGCACCACGGTCTGTTCTGGCGCGGCATGGATGGTCGCATCACGGGCTGGCTCAAGGAGCGCATCCGTCTGCTGCTGGCGCATGACATCAATCTGTTTGCCTATCACCTGCCGCTGGATGCCCATGCCGAACTGGGCAATAACGCGCAACTGGGGGCCAGGCTCGGCGTGCGGGGCCAGGCGGCCTTTGGCGAGCAGAACCTGGGCTGGCTGGCCGATGTGGACTTTGCCGATGCCGCCGCTCTGGCAGGGCATGTGCAAAGCGTGCTGGGGCGAAAGGTGACGCTGGCCGGTGTGCAGGAGCACAAGCCGATCCGCAGGCTGGCCTGGTGCACCGGAGGGGCGCAGGGCTTTTTCGAGTCCGCGATTGCCGCCGGCGCCGATGCCTATATCACCGGCGAGATCTCCGAGCCCCAGATGCATCTGGCGCAAGAGATGGGCGTGAGCTTTATTGCTGCCGGCCATCATGCGACCGAGCGCTATGGTGCTCCGGCCGTGGCTGCCCATGTAGCCCGGGAGTGCGGGCTGGAGCACCGCTTCATCGATATCGACAACCCGGCCTGATCCGCTCCTGGACCTTCGTCTTTCACTTTTGATGGCTGCAAGCACTTTGGAACAGGAGGCTTGTGGCAACTCTGATGCCTATGTCCCTCATTGCTTCAACCCAAACCATCGCCATCACCCAGGGCGACTGCGCAGGCATAGGGCCTGAAATCATCGCCAAGGCTTTTCGGGCTGCGCCGCAGGCCATGCGCGGCTGCTTTGTAGTGGGCGAGTTGCAGACTCTGCGCCGGGCCACGGCGCTGGCCGCCAGGGCCGTCGACGGCGATCAGGCCATTGCCCAGCCCGTGGTGGTGATCGATGAGCCGGGCGAAGCCTGGTCTGTTCCGGAAGGTGCCGTCGCGCTGCTGAACTTGCCGGGGTTGGCGGGGCCTCAGCCCTATGGCCAGATTTGCGCGGCTGCCGGGCAGGCCGCGGCGCAATGCGTGGTCTGGGCTGCGCAAGCGGCTTTGCGTGGCGAGATTGCCGCTATGGTTACGGCGCCCTTGCATAAAGAGGCACTGCATCTGGCGGGCGTGACTTTCCCCGGGCACACGGAACTTCTGCAGGCCGAGGCGGCTGCCCATGCGGGCGTTTCGCTGGAGCAGATGCCGGTGCGCATGATGCTGGCCAATGACGAGTTGCGTACCGTGCTGGTCAGCATCCATGTGTCGCTGCGCGAGGCCATCGAGGCCGTGACCGGGCCGCAGATTCTGCAGACCTTGCGCATCACGCATCAGGCGCTGGGCAAGAGCCTGGGACGTACGCCTCGCATTGCCGTGGCAGGGCTCAATCCGCATGCGGGCGAGGGCGGCATCTTCGGATGTGAAGAAATCGAAATCATTGCTCCGGCGATCGCGGCAGCACAGGCCGAAGGCATGGATGTGCAGGGGCCGTTTGCGCCGGACACAGTCTTCATGCGGGCTCGAAATACGCCAGCCCACCCGGGTGAATTCGATGTGGTGTTGGCGATGTACCACGACCAAGGGTTGATCCCAGTCAAATATTTGGGTGTGGAAAAAGGCGTCAACGTGACCTTGGGCTTGCCGCTGGTACGCACCAGTCCCGACCATGGCACGGCCTTTGATATCGCCGGTCAGGGAGTGGCCGATGAGGCCAGCCTGCTTGAAGCCGTGCATATGGCCCGCAGCCTGGCGAGTTGATGGGGCTTCAACTGCTGGTTCACCAGTCGTCAATGCTTCAGGCATCCAAGCACTTGCCGGATGGATTCATGCAGTGTGCTGGGTCGCGCTGAATGCTCGATGCCATGAAAAAAGCCTGCTGGAGGTCAGCAGGCTTTTCATCACTGGGCTGAACGCTCTCAGGCCTTGCGATTGAGGCTGTCGCGGATCTCGCGCAGCAGCTGAATGTCTTCGGGCGTAGCGGGTGCTTGCTCCGGTGCAGGCGGAGCCTCGCGCTTGAGGCGGTTTATCTGTTTGACCATCATGAAAATGATGAAGGCCAGAATCACGAAGTTCACCGCAACCGTGATGAAGCTGCCATAGGCAAATACGGGAATGCCGGCTTTTTTCAGCGCATCCAGAGTGCGTGGAACTCCTTCGGGCATGGTGCCCAGAACGACGAACAGGTTGGAAAAGTCCAGCTTGCCGAAGAGCAGGCCCACCAGAGGCATGATGAGGTCGTTGACCACGGAATCAACGATTTTCCCGAACGCGCCGCCGATGATCACGCCCACGGCAAGATCCATGACGTTTCCCTTGATTGCGAACTCGCGGAATTCTTGCATCATGCCCATAAGCAGTTCCAGTCACTAAGAGTTTGAGATAGCGCAGTATTGCGTGACTTTGGCGGTTGTCAACGTCGGACTGGGGCTGGAATAACCATAACCCCACCGCTAGAATTTGCAGTTGACCCCAAATCAAGCGATGTACTTCGAGGAAATCCATGAGTGACTCTCCAGTCGACTCCAGCAAGCGCACGTGGATCATCACGTCAGCATGTGCTGGTGCCGTGGGCGGTGTGGCAACGGCCGTCCCTTTTGTGAGCTCCTTCCAGCCTTCTGAAAAAGCCAAAGCAGCAGGTGCTGCGGTAGAGGTGGATATCTCCAATCTCAAGGATGGTGAGAAGCTCACCGTCGAGTGGCGTGGCAAGCCGGTGTGGATCATCAAGCGCACACCCGAGCAGCTCAAGGACCTGCCAGGCCTCGATGGCGAACTGGCAGACCCGACCTCGGCGCGTCATCCCGAAGAGTTCACGCCGCCCTATGCGCAAAATGAAGCGCGCTCCATCAAGCCTGAAATCCTGGTGGTCGTGGGCATCTGCACCCACCTGGGCTGCTCTCCCACCGACAAGTTCGTCGCCGGGCCCCAGCCTTCGCTGCCTGCAGACTGGAAGGGCGGTTTCCTCTGCCCCTGCCATGGCTCCACCTTTGACATGGCCGGCCGGGTGTTCAAGAACAAGCCAGCGCCGGACAACCTGCAAGTGCCGCCACATATGTATCTGTCCGACACCAAGCTGCTGATTGGTGAAGACACCAAGGCAGCCTGAGGGAGACAAGAACAATGGCTCACGAATTCAAGCAAATCGACCCTAACTCCACAACCGGAGCGAAGGCCATGAACTGGCTGGAGAACCGGTTTCCGACGGCATTCGATGCGTACCGCGTCCATATGTCGGAGTACTACGCTCCCAAGAACTTCAACTTCTGGTACATCTTCGGCTCGCTGGCGCTGCTGGTGCTGGTGATCCAGATCGTCACCGGCATCTTCCTGGTGATGCACTACAAGCCCGATGCCGAAAAGGCGTTTGCTTCCGTGGAATACATCATGCGTGATGTGCCCTGGGGCTGGCTGATCCGCTACATGCACTCCACAGGCGCCTCGGCGTTCTTTGTGGTGGTCTATCTGCATATGTTTCGCGGTCTTCTGTACGGTTCTTACCGCAAACCGCGCGAACTGGTCTGGATCTTCGGTTGCGCCATCTTCCTGGTGCTGATGGCTGAAGCCTTTATGGGCTATCTGCTGCCCTGGGGTCAGATGTCGTACTGGGGCGCCCAGGTGATCGTGAACCTGTTCTCCGCCATCCCCTTTGTCGGTCCCGATCTGGCTCTGCTGATCCGTGGCGACTATGTGGTGGGCGATGCGACTCTGAACCGCTTCTTCAGCTTCCACGTGATCGCCGTGCCTCTGGTGCTGCTGGGTCTGGTCGTTGCGCATTTGCTGGCGCTGCACGACGTGGGCTCCAACAATCCCGACGGTATCGAGATCAAGGGCCCGAACGCGCCCAAGGATGAAAAGGGCCGCCCTCTGGATGGGGTGCCCTTCCACCCTTACTACACGGTGCATGACATCTTTGGCGTGACGGTGTTCCTGTTCCTGTTCTCGGCCGTGGTGTTCTTTGCGCCCGAGTTCGGCGGCTACTTCCTGGAGTACAACAACTTCATCCCCGCCGACCCGCTCAAGACGCCCAATCACATTGCCCCTGTCTGGTACTTCACGCCCTTCTATTCGATGCTGCGTGCCATCACCAGCGAGATGATGTATGTGCTGATCGCCTGCGTGGTGCTGGGTGCAGGCTACGGCATTCTCAAGTCGCGCCTGCCTGGTTTTGCCAAGGGCGCCGTCGCCATCGTGGCCCTGGGTGCCATCGCCATGATGCTGTCCATCGACGCCAAGTTCTGGGGCGTGGTTGTCATGGGTGGTGCGGTCATCATCCTGTTTGCCTTGCCCTGGCTCGATTGCAGCCCGGTCAAGTCGATCCGCTATCGTCCCAGCTGGCACAAATATGTGTATGCAGTGTTTGTGGTGAACTTCGTCGTCCTGGCTTATCTGGGGGTGCAGCCTCCGTCGCCGGTGGGCGAGAAGGTGTCGCAGGTCGGCACGCTGTTCTACTTCGGCTTCTTCCTGCTCATGCCCTGGTGGAGCCGCTTGGGTGAAACCAAGCCCGTGCCCGAGCGTGTCACCTTCAAGCCTCACTGAAGCAGGAGAGAACAAGAATGAAGAAACTGATTCTGACCCTGGTTGCAGCCCTGGGTATTGCCGGCGCTGCGCAAGCTTCTGAAGGCGGCATCCACTGGGACAAGGCGCCAGTCAACACCAGCGACACGGCATCCCTGCAAAATGGTGCCAAGATCTTTGTCAACTACTGCCTGAGCTGCCACTCCGCTGCCTTCATGCGTTTCAATCGCTTGAAGGACATCGGTCTGACCGATCAGGACATCAAGGACAATCTGTTGTTCACCACCGACAAGGTAGGTGAGACCATGAAGGCAGCCATCAATCCCAAGGAAGCCAAGGAGTGGTTCGGTGCCAACCCGCCCGACCTGACCGTGATCGCGCGCTCGCGTGCCGGCTCGGGCGGCTCGGGCGCTGATTACCTGTATACCTTCTTGCGTACTTTCTATAGGGATGACACCAAGGCCACGGGCTGGAATAATCTTGCCTTTCCCAGCGTAGGCATGCCGCATGCGCTGTGGGAGCTGCAGGGTGAGCGTCGCGCCATCTTCGAAGAGCATGACGACCATGGAACTAAGACCCAGGTCTTCAAGGGTTGGGAGCAGGTGTCTCCTGGCAAGATGAGCGCAGTGCAGTACGATCAGGCAGTTGGCGATCTGGTGAATTACCTGCAATGGATGGGGGAGCCGGCTCAGAACACCCGAACCCGTATCGGGGTGGGCGTGTTGATTTTCCTGGCCTTCTTCATCTTTATCGCTTGGCGCCTGAATGCCGCGTTCTGGAAAGACGTGAAATAGGCTTTGCCGCCGTGCAGAAGTTGTCTGCAGCCAAACCGTGTTAGTGCAGAGTGGGGTGCCGTGGGCAACCCACTCTTTTTGATTTTTAGGAGTCTCCACCATGATGGTGCTTTATTCGGGAACGACTTGCCCCTTCTCACACCGCTGCCGCTTTGTGCTGTTTGAAAAAGGCATGGATTTCGAGATCCGCGATGTGGACTTGTTCAGCAAGCCCGAAGAAATCGCCGTGATGAACCCCTATGGTCAAGTGCCAATCCTGGTCGAGCGCGACCTGATCCTGTACGAGTCCAACATCATCAACGAGTACATCGACGAGCGCTTTCCCCATCCCCAGCTGATGCCTGGCGACCCTGTGGACCGTGCCCGTGTGCGCCTGTTCCTGCTGAACTTCGAAAAGGAACTGTTCGTGCACGTGAGCGCTCTGGAAGAGCGCAACGTCAAGGGCAATGAAAAGGCTCTGGAGAAGGCTCGTGCCCATATCCGTGACCGTCTGACCCAGATGGCGCCCATCTTCCTGAAGAACAAGTACATCATGGGCGAGAACTTCTCCATGCTGGATGTGGCCATTGCTCCCCTGCTGTGGCGCCTGGACTATTACGGCATCGAGCTGTCCAAGAATGCTGCCCCTCTGCTCAAGTATGCCGAGCGCATTTTCTCGCGCCCCGCTTACATTGAAGCACTGACTCCCTCTGAAAAGGTCATGCGCAAGTAATTGCACATGAGCGCAGAGCGGGCATGTTGAAGGGCTCTCCTTCATCTGCCCGCTTTTTTGTCTTTGCAATCTTCTGGATTTGATTCGTCAGGAAATGAGATGACAGCCCCTGAAACGACTTCAACCCGTCCGTATCTGCTGCGGGCATTATTTGAATGGTGTACCGACAATGGTTTGACGCCGCATATTGCCGTGCGCGTGGACCGCAGCACCCAGGTGCCCATGGAGTTTGTGCGTGATGGTCAAATCGTGCTCAACATCAGCTATGACGCGACCAGCGGCCTGCTGATCGGCAATGAGTATGTTGAATTCAAGGCACGCTTTGGCGGCCAGCCACGGGAAATCATGGTGCCTGTGGCGAACGTCATGGCCATCTATGCCCGCGAGACCGGCCAGGGCATGGCCTTCCCGCCCGAGGAGGACGAAGTCCCCGAGGACGACGATGCGCCATCGATGGAGGATGCCGAGCCCGACATGGAGTCGGATGAGGAGTCCTCGGCCGAGCGTGTGGTGCAACTGGTTCCCGTCAAGGCGGAAGCAGAAGCTTCCGGCGAAGATGATGCTCCTCGTACGCCGCCACCCGCAGGTGGTCGTCCGGCGCTCAAGCGTGTGAAGTAGTCCGGCCAGTGTTTTTGCCGGCAGATCGGGAAATTTCAGGATTCTTCTTTTGGGGCTGAATTTCTACGTTAGAATTCAGTCTTCGCCGGTTTAGCTCAGTTGGTAGAGCACCCGCCTTGTAAGCGGTAGGTCGTCAGTTCGAATCCGACAACCGGCACCAAACAAATAGGTCTCTTCGGAGGCCTTTTTTGTTTTTCTGCCTCTAAAAAGGTCCTGTCAGGCCTGAACCTTGATGCGGATGCTGTTGACAGCCCAGCCTTTGGTGCGCAGATGAGCCGCCATGGCCGGCAGCAATTGGCGCACTTTGGCCGCAGCAGCGTTGTTTTTCACAATCAGGCACCAGCCGTCTTCATCAATGGGGCCGGCCTGCAAGCTGGCGCGCAGCATGGGCGGAACCAGGGGTAAAACGGCTTTGAGCCGGTTGCTGGAGTCCTGAGTCAGTGCTGCCAGGCGCGCCAATGTGGGAGAAGACTCCATGGCATTGATGGCAGTTACGGCGTGATGGCGGCGAACAATGGTCATGCGAGCGGCAAACAGTTGGGCAAGGGCAAGCCCGAGCTTAGCTCAGCCGAGAATGAATGCCGCAGTGCCGGCTATTTGCGCGCGCGGTGCAATCCCATACGTGCTCTGGAGTGGCGAAAAGCCAAGGCAGGCTTGCGCGGTTAGAATCATTTTTTGGTCCTGTCCCTGTTTGGGGTGCGTCAGGAGGTTTTTTCACCCATTTCGGGTGTGGCTCTTGACTGCCGCAGGGACGGCCCCATCTGAAGACCAACAATCAAGGGATTCTGGACACATTGCTTTGCGCAACAGGCAAAAAAGCAATGTGCCTTCGCACGCATGGCCACCAATTTCCTCACCAAACTGTTCGGCAGCCGCAATGACCGGTTGCTCAAGCAATACCGTAAAACAGTCGCTCGCATCAATGCGATGGAGCCTGAGTACGAAAAGCTCAGCGATGAGGCATTGCGCGCCAAGACGCAGGAGTTCAAGGACCGCGTTGCCAAGGGCGAGGCGCTGGACGAGTTGTTGCCCGAAGCCTTTGCCGTAGTGCGTGAAGGCTCCAAGCGCGTCATGAAGATGCGTCACTTCGACGTGCAGATGCTGGGCGCCATGGCGCTGCATTACGGCAAGATTGCCGAAATGCGCACCGGAGAAGGCAAGACGCTGACCGCGACGCTGCCCGTGTACCTCAATGCCCTGTCGGGCGAGGGCGTGCATGTCGTGACCGTCAACGATTACCTGGCCAATCGTGATGCCACGACCATGGCTCGCCTCTACAACTTCCTCGGCCTGTCGGTGGGCATCAACCTGCCCAATCTGTCGCGTGAACAGAAGCAGCAGGCCTACAACTCCGACATCACCTACGGCACGAACAACGAATACGGCTTCGACTACCTGCGTGACAACATGGTGTATGAGCCCGGCGACCGCGTGCAGCGCGTGCTGAACTACGCCATCGTCGACGAGGTGGACTCCATCCTGATCGACGAGGCGCGTACTCCGTTGATCATCTCCGGTCCGGCCGAAGATCACACGGCCATGTACGTGGCCATGAATCAGATCGTGCCGAATCTGGTGCGTCAGGAGGGTGAAGCCGATCCCCGCACGGGTGAAGGCGTGACCAAGCCCGGCGATTTCACGGTCGATGAGAAATCCCATCAGGTCTACCTGACCGATCAGGGCTATGAAGCGGCCGAGCGCCTGCTGGCCCATGCCGGCCTGATCGCCGAAGGCTCGTCCCTGTACGACCCCTCCAACATCTCTCTGGTGCATCATCTGTACGCCGCGCTGCGTGCCAACCAGTTGTATTTCCGCGACCAGCACTATGTGGTGCAGAACGACGAAATCGTGATCGTGGACGAGTTCACCGGCCGTCTGATGGCCGGCCGCCGCTGGAGCGATGGCCTGCACCAGGCCGTGGAAGCCAAGGAAGGTGTGGCCATCCAGGCCGAGAACCAGACCATGGCCTCGATCACCTTCCAGAACTACTTCCGTCTCTACAAGAAGCTGTCGGGCATGACCGGTACGGCCGACACCGAAGCCTACGAATTCCAGGAAATCTATGGCCTGGAAACCGTGGTGGTGCCGCCCAACAAGCCCAGCAAGCGCCAGGACCAGCTCGATCGCGTCTACAAGACCACCAAGGAAAAGTACGACGCGGCGATCAAGGACATCCGCGAGTGCTACGAGCGCGGCCAGCCTGTGCTGGTCGGCACGACCTCGATCGAGAACTCCGAAATCATCGACCAGCTGCTGACCCGCGAGAAGCTGCCCCATCAGGTGCTCAACGCCAAGCAGCATGAACGCGAGGCCGACATCATTGCCCAGGCGGGCAGCGAAGGCATGATCACCATCGCCACCAATATGGCCGGCCGTGGTACCGACATCGTGCTGGGCGGCAATATCGACAAGCAGCTCAAGGCCATCGAGAGCAACGAGGCACTCAGCGAGACCGAGCGCAACCAGCAGATCGAGCAGCTGCGTGCCGACTGGCAAGTGGCCCACGACAAGATCGTGGCACTGGGTGGTCTGCGCATCATCGCCACCGAGCGTCATGAATCGCGCCGTATCGACAACCAGCTGCGCGGCCGCTCGGGCCGCCAGGGCGACCCCGGCTCTTCGCGTTTCTATCTGAGCCTGGATGACCAGTTGATGCGCATCTTCGCGGGCGACCGTGTCAAGGCCATCATGGACCGCCTGAAGATGCCCGAAGGCGAAGCCATCGAGGCCGGCATCGTGACCCGCTCCATCGAGTCGGCGCAGCGCAAGGTCGAAGCACGCAACTTCGACATGCGCAAGCAACTGCTCGAATATGACGACGTTGCCAACGACCAGCGCAAGGTGATCTACCAGCAGCGCAACGACATTCTGGATTCCACAGACCTGAATGGCATGCTGGCCGCCATGCGCGAGGACGTGATCACCGACCTGGTGCGTCAGTACGTGCCGGCCGAGTCCATGGAGGAGCAGTGGGATGTGCCCGGCCTGGAGAAGGCGCTGGCCAGTGAATGGCAGATCGATCTTTCCTTGCAGCAGGACGTGGCGGGTTCCGAATCCATCACCGACGAAGACATTCTGGAGAAGGTCGTCAAGGCAGCCCACGATCTGTTCGACGCCAAGGTGTCCTTGATCGGCCAGGAGAACTTCACGCAATTCCAGCGCGCCGTGCTGCTGCAGAGCTTCGACACCAACTGGCGCGATCACCTGGCCGCGCTGGACTATCTGCGCCAGGGCATTCACCTGCGCGGCTATGCCCAGAAGCAGCCCAAGCAGGAATACAAGCGCGAGGCTTTCGAGCTGTTCCGCCAACTGATCGATCAGGTCAAGACCGAAGTCACCCGCGTGCTGATGACGGTCCAGGTCCGCTCGCGCGAAGAGATGGACGAAGCCGCCGTCGCCATGAACGAGCGCGGCGCGCAGAGCCTGGAGCACATGAGCTATGCCTCGCCCTCGGAAACCGAAGGCATGAGCATCGAGGACGACGTGATGCTGGCCGAGCCTCTTGCCATGCCCGAGGGCGTGCACGTGGGCCGCAACGACCCTTGCCCCTGCGGCAGCGGCAAGAAGTTCAAGCTTTGCCACGGCAAGCTGTCCTGACCCCCTGAGGCGCTTGGCGCCTTCCCCCTGAAGGGGACTCATTGCGGTGGCGCCCCTTGCTGGCCGTCTCTGGCTTGGAGCATGCGTTATCGAACAACACGGGCTGCGGCCCGTGTTTGCATTGGGGCGCAGCTTTTTGCGCAACAAAATCCGGCAAGTCCGTTCAGGCCTCTGTTTGTTCCGATAATGGGGAACGTTTTAACTTTCGACCCCTAGGCTGCTGCACGGGGCGCGCTCTTGGCCGGAGACATCGAGCAAGAGCCGCCTCGCGGCGAAGATGTCGTCCCCCTCAGGGGGAAGCCGCGCAGCGGCTCAGGGGGAGGCTTTTCTCAGGAACATACAGAAATGTCCGTGAATCTTTCCGCTCCCATCGCCGCTGATCTGCTGGCGATCAATGGCGTTCGCATTGGTGTTACCGAAGCCGGCGTGCGCAAGGCCAATCGCAAGGACCTGACGGTGTTCCTGCTCGACGAAGGCGCCTCGGTGGCCGGCGTGTTCACCCAGAACCGTTTCTGCGCCGCTCCCGTGCAGATCTGCCGCGAGCATCTGGCGGCCGGCACCGGCATCCGCGCCATGGTCATCAACACCGGCAATGCCAATGCCGGCACCGGCGCCGCTGGTCTGGCCAATGCCCGCGCCACCTGCGCGGCTCTGGCCAAGGAGCTGGACCTGGGCGCGGGCCAGATCCTGCCTTTCTCCACCGGCGTGATCATGGAAGAGCTGCCCGTTGACCGCATCGTGGCGGGCATGCCCAAGGCCATTGCTGCCGCCAAGGCTGATAACTGGGCCACGGCTGCCGAAGGCATCATGACCACCGACACCTTGCCCAAGGCCTTCAGCCGCAGCGTCAGCATTGGCGGCAAGACGGTTTCCATCACCGGCATCAGCAAGGGCGCGGGCATGATCCGCCCCAATATGGCGACCATGCTGGGCTTTCTGGCTACCGATGCGGCGATCGCGCCCGAGCTGCTGCAGCCCCTGGTCAAGGAACTGGCCGATGGCTCCTTCAACCGCGTGACCATTGATGGCGACACTTCCACCAATGACTCGTTCGTGCTGATCGCCACCCACAAGGCTGGCAACGCCCAGATCAAGGAGCTCTCCAGCACCGAAGGCGAGCAGCTCAAGGCAGCATTGCTGGAAGTGGCGCAAAAACTCGCGCAGGCCATTGTTCGCGATGGCGAGGGTGCCACCAAGTTCATCAGCGTCAAAGTCGAGGGTGGCAAGAATGAGGAGGAGTGCCGCCTGGTCGCTTACTCCATTGCCCACTCTCCCCTGGTCAAGACGGCCTTTTTTGCTTCTGACCCCAACCTGGGCCGCATCCTGGCCGCTGTAGGCTATGCCGGCATTGCCGATCTGGATCAGACCAAAATCGATCTGTACCTGGACGATGTGCATGTGGTGGTCGATGGCGGTCGCAATCCTTCCTACAAGGAAGAAGACGGTCAGCGCGTGATGAAGCAGCAGGAGATCCTGGTGCGCGTGCTGCTGGGTCGTGGCGATGCCGCGCAGACGGTGTGGACCTGCGATCTGAGTCACGAATATGTGACGATCAATGCGGATTACCGGTCGTAAATGATCACCCCCTGAGGCGCGTTGCCTAGGCGGTTCCGCCTGGGCAACGCGCCTTCCCCCTCTCTCGATGCGTTGCATCGGGAGGGGGACGATACCTTCGCTGCGAGGCGGCTCTTGCTCGGTATCTCTGGCTTGGGCCGCGCCAGCCTCATGCCTCGCGGGTGACTGCGTGTGCTTCAATTTCAGGAGCTTCTTGCGCTTGTCTATATTGAGCTTTGATTGCTTTTTATTCTGAAATCAAGATTAAGCAAGCGCAAGAAGCTATAAAAACATGGAGATCTGGTCGTGCAAGATGTGATGAACCCTTTGGAGCGCTTGGTCGAGCGGGCCGAGCAATTGATGCAGCGCATCGAGTCCGTGCTGCCCCAGCCCCTGCAGGCGCCCGCCGACTGGAATGCGGCGATTGCCTGGCGCTACCGCAAGCGCGCGAACGGCTGCGGCGTGCTGGAGCCGGTGCGCCATGTGGGCGCCATGCAGTTGTCCGATCTGCAGAACATCGATGTGCAAAAGGAAAAGATTGCGCGCAATACCGAGCAGTTCGTCAGCGGTCGCACGGCGAACAACGTGTTGCTGACGGGGGCGCGCGGCACGGGCAAGTCCTCGCTGATCCGCGCCTGTCTGCACAGCTTTGCGCCCCAGGGCCTGCGTCTGATCGAGGTGGACAAGGCCGATCTGACCGATCTGCCCGACATCGTCGACGTGGTCGCCGGCCGCAGCGAGAAGTTCATCATCTATTGCGACGATCTGAGCTTTGAAGAGGGCGAGCCAGGCTACAAGGCCATGAAGTCCATGCTGGATGGCTCGGTTTCCGCGGCCACGCCGAATGTGCTGGTTTATGCCACCAGCAATCGCCGCCATCTGCTGCCCGAGTACATGACGGACAACCTGGCACAGCAAAAAAGCGAGAACGGCGAGATCCATCCCGGCGAGGTGGTGGAGGAGAAAATATCGCTGTCCGAGCGCTTCGGCCTCTGGGTGAGCTTCTACCCCTTCAGCCAGGACGAGTATTTGCGCGTGGTAGCGCAGTGGCTGTCTGCGCTGGGCATGGACCAGGCCACCATCGAGGCGGCCAGGCCCGAAGCCCTGGTCTGGGCGCTGGAGCGCGGCTCGCGCAGCGGCCGTGTGGCCCACCAGTTCGCGCGCGATTACGCGGGCCGCAACGAGCGCCCTGTGACGGTCAAGAAGCGCATTGAAGATGTGGACGGTCTGGCTGAAGAAGCAGACCTGGAATGAAGAAAGAGTGTTGTGGAAGTGACTGCTGAAACACAGGCGCAGCGCAAGCACACGGAAGTGGCCGTGGGCGTGCTGTTGCGCGAATCCGATGGGGCGCTGCTGATTTCAAGCCGCCCTGCAGGCAAGCCGTATGCAGGCTACTGGGAGTTTCCTGGCGGCAAGCTGGAGGCAGGCGAGAGCGTGGAGCAGGCTTTGCGCCGCGAGCTGATCGAAGAGCTGGGCGTGACCATTGGCCAGGCCCATGCCTGGAAGGTGACCGAGCATGACTACCCGCATGCGCTGGTGCGTCTGCATTGGTGCAAGGTGACGGAATGGACGGGCGAGTTCGAGATGCGCGAGGGCCAGCAAATGGCCTGGCAGCAGTTGCCGCTCGATGTGCACCCCGTCCTGCCCGGTGCCTATCCCGTGCTGCAATGGCTGAGCGAGGAGCGCGGCCTGGTCTTTGATCAAAGCCATTACGAGGCGCAGCAGCCTCTGGTCTGAAGCGGTATGCTCTGAAATAAAGAGCGCCTTGCTCTGGTTGAATCTCGATTTTCTTGGTCAATCAAGCTGAAATCAAGACATTCCATGCGCAAGGCGCTCTTGTTTTTTGCTGCCTTGCTTAGTTTTCCGTGCGTGGATCACCAAACGGCGCATCTTCGGGAGGTGTCTGAGCCGGGACGCGGAACTCTTCATTGCCCCAGGCGCCCAGGTCGATATTGCGGCAACGCTCGCTGCAGAAGGGGCGGAATTTGTTGCTGGGCAAAAAAACGCTGGGGCCGCCGCAGGTCGGGCATTTCACCATGGTGGGGGATTGCTTGTCAGTGCTCATGGCGTAGATGTATCACAGCTGGAAAACACGGGTGGCCGACCCTGAAAGCCATTGAGCCGCAATGTGCGGCTCAATCGGGACGAGAAGACTGCCGGGGACTTATGCGCAGAGCGTGAGCTCGAAAGTGGCGTCGTCATTGCTGGGCTGGGGCTTGCTGCCATGGGCCAGCTTGAGCAGGCGCACCGACACCAGCAGGCGGTTGCCGCTGATTTCCGGCACCAGATTCAGATGCGGCTCTATGCGCAGGCGCAGCAGCTGGAAGCTGCGGCCGGCCGGCATGGCCTGCTGGAACACGCCTTGCTCGGCCACCACACGCTGGGGAATGCCGGTTTCGCGCAGCAGCTGCAGGATCAGCTCAAGCGCCTGACCCAGCGGGGTCAGCTCGCCGGCCCAGTCTTCGAGGTCGCGCTGGCGGTAGCGCGGATCGAGATTCTGCCAGGCGTGATAGGCCGGCAGGTCAAAGCTGCAGGTGCCGCCGGGTATGCCCACACGGCTGCGTATGGACATCAGCCATTCGTTTTCGGTCAGCGCCTGGCCGGTCTTGCCGGTCTGTGCATTGATGGTGGCAAAGCAGCTCTCCACCTGGCGCGCCACCTGGTGCAGCAGGTGCTGGGAAATATCGGGGTTGTCGCGCAACACGTCCAGCAGGTGCTTCTGGCGCTCCAGGTCCTTGATGACGTCGGCCCGCAGATCGCTGCGCGAGGCCACGTCCATGATCTCGAAGATGGTGATCAGGGCGAAATGATGATCGACCGAATGCGCGCGGGTCAGCAGCTCGCGCAGACGGCGATACAACTGCTCAAGACGCAGATAAGTTCTCAGACGCTCGTTAAAAGGATATTCGTACAGGATCACGTTTGCTGGGCTCCTCGGGGTGCACAGGAATCAGCGGTCAACGTGCACATGCGGCGATCACACGCACAGGCCAAGCCATGGTCTGCATCATAGCCCGAACCATGCAGCGATTTGATCGGTATATGCGTGGAGAGTTTCGATTGTGACCCCGTCATCGTTATAGATGACCCAGTCGGCCGTGGCCAGGCGCTGGGCACGCGTGGCCTGGGCGTCGATGATGGCCTGCACGGCCTCGCGTGTGAGAGCGCTGCGCGCCATGACGCGCTCTGTCTGCGTGCTTTCGCGGCAGTCCACGACCAGCACGCCATCCAGGCGTGTTCGCCAGTGGCCGGACTCGACCAGCAGCGGAATGTCGTGCACGATGAGTTTGCTGCCCGCAGCCACGGCTGCTTCATGCTGCTGCCGGGTCTGCTCGGCGATCAGGGGGTGGAGAATGGCTTCCAGGCGCTGGCGCGCGGACGGATCGGCGAAGACCAGCTCGCGCATGCGGGCGCGGTTGAGGGCGCCCTGTGCGTCGATCAGATCGGCACCAAAAGCCTGAGCGATGAGGGGCAGGGCCATGCCGCCGCTTGCCGTCAGGCTGCGCGAGATATGGTCGGCATCGATCAGCGTTGCGCCGCATGCCTGCAGCCTGGCAGCAACCGTGCTTTTGCCGCTGCCGATGCCGCCCGTCAGCCCCAGTCTGAATGGTGAGCGCTCAGGTGCGACTTTCATGGCTTACAGGCCTGCAAAGCTGAGCACCGCCTGCGGGCCCCAGATCAGGCTGACGAAACCGCCGCCGGCAAGAAAAGGGCCGAAGGGCACATAGCCGCCTTCTCGCAGCTTGCTGTTGATCTTGAGTGCAATGCCGATGACGGCGCCCACGACCGATGCCATGAGAATGATGGGTACCAGTGCCTGCCAGCCAAACCAGGCACCGAGTGCGGCAAACAGCTTGAAGTCGCCGTAGCCCATGCCTTCCTTGCCCGTTGCCAGCTTGAAGGCCCAGAAGATCAGCCATAGCGACATATAGCCTGCGACGGCGCCCCACAGCGATTGTTGCAGAGGCACGCTGGTCCACTGCAGTGCGGAGGCGATCAGGCCGGCCCAGAGCAGGGGCAGAGTGATGGAGTCCGGCAGGAATGTGGTGTCCCAGTCTATCAGTGCAAGCGCCAGCAGCGCCGCGCTGAAGCCGCACCAGGCAAAGCCGGTGGCGGTCAGGCCGTCGCGGCCCAGGCAGAAGGCAAACAGCGCGGCGCAGACCAACTCAACCAGAGGGTAGCGCAGGCTGATGGGCTTTTTGCACTCGGCGCAGCGTCCGCGCAGAAACAGGTAGCTCAGCACGGGAATGTTCTCGTACCAGGCGACCTGATGGCCGCAATGCGGGCAGCGCGAACGAGGCTGGCTCAGCGTGATGGCAGGCTTGGCCGGCGGCAGCTCGATTCTGGCGCCCTTGTCCTTTTGTTCCTCGGCCCATTGCGCACCTTCGGCATGCCATTCCTGCTCCATCATCAGAGGCAGGCGGTGGATCACCACATTCAGAAAGCTGCCGATCAGCAAGCCCAGCACGCCGCCGACAGCGGCATTCAACACCAGTTCGGAAATCATCAGACCACTTGACCCAGCTTGAAGATAGGCAGATACATGGACACCACGATGCCGCCGATCAAGGTGCCCAGGAAGACGATGATGATGGGCTCCATCAGGCTGGAGAGGCCCGCCACCATTTCGTCGACTTCGCTTTCATAGAAATCGGCTGCCTTGCCCAGCATATGGTCGATGGCGCCCGATTCCTCGCCGATGGCACACATCTGCAGCACCATGGAAGGGAAGATATTGGCATTGGCCATGGCAACCGTGAGGCTGGTGCCCGTGGAGACTTCCGACTGAATCCTGTCGGTGGCATTTCTGTAGAGGTAGTTGCCCGAGGCGCCTCCCACGGAGTCCAGCGCCTCGACCAGCGGCACGCCGGCGGCAAACATGGTGGACAGCGTACGCGTCCAGCGGGCCACGCAGGACTTCTCGATCAGCACGCCGAAGATGGGCAGCTTGAGTATGGTGCGGTCCATGAACTGCTGCACGCGCTCGTTGCGCTTCCAGGCCTGCATGAAGAAATAGATGCCGCCGCCCAGCACGCCGAAGATCAGCCACCAGTACTGAACAAAGTAATCGCTGATGCCCATCACCAGCAGCGTGGGCGCGGGCAGGTCGGCGCCAAAGGAGGTGAAGACCTCCTTGAAGGCAGGGATCACGAAGATCATGATCACGGTCACCACGACGAAGGCCACGATCATGACCGATGTGGGGTACATCAGCGCCGACTTGATCTTGGACTTGATGGCTTCCGTCTTTTCCATATAGGTGGCAAGACGGTCCAGCAACGATTCCAGAATACCTGCGGCCTCGCCGGCCTCCACCAGATTGCAGTAGAGGCTGTTGAAATAGAGCGGAAACTTGCGAAAGGCCGCACTCAGCGAGGTACCGGTTTCCACATCGGAGCGGATGTCGTTGAGCAGCTTGGTGACGTTAGGGTTGGTGTTGCCCCGACCCACAATGTCGAAAGACTGCAGCAGCGGCACGCCGGCCTTCATCATGGTGGCCAGCTGGCGAGTGAACAGCGCAATGTCCTTGGGCTTGATCTTCTTGCCGCCGCGGGTCCTGCGCTTCTTGATCTTGGACGGAGTCACGCCCTGGCGGCGCAGCATGGCCTGGATCTGGTTTTCTCCGCCGGCACGAGTTTCGCCGCGAACGATCTTGCCGTTGCGGTCCTTGCCTTCCCACTCGAAGAGAAATTCCTTGATTCCCTTGGACGCTGCGCTTGCCATGGCGTTCCCTCACTGATACTGGTTTTATTCGTTGGTGACCGCCAGCACTTCTTCGAGTGAGGTCAGACCCAGCTTGACTTTATGCAGGCCCGAGCCGCGCAGAGAGCGTACTCCCTCGGCCTTGGCCTGTGCGGCAATCTCCAGGGCGCTGCCGTCACGCAGGATGATGCGCTGAATTTCTTCGCTGATGGGCATCACCTGATAAATACCGACACGTCCCTTGTAGCCGTTGTTGCAGGCAGGGCAGCCGACAGGCTTGTAGCTGACCCAGCTGCCGTCGAGTTCGGCTTCGTCGTAGCCGGCATCGATCAGGGCGTCGTGCGGTATGTCGGCGGGTTCCTTGCACTGCGCGCACAGGCGTCGCGCCAGACGCTGGGCGGTGATCAGGATCACGCTGGAGGCAATATTGAAAGGGGCGATGCCCATATTGCGCATGCGCGTCAGCGTGGTCGGAGCGTCATTGGTGTGCAGCGTGGACAGCACCAGGTGCCCGGTCTGGGCGGCCTTGATCGAGATGTCGGCGGTTTCCAGGTCACGGATTTCACCGACCATGATGATGTCCGGGTCCTGGCGCAGAAAGGACTTGAGCGCAGCGGCAAAGGTCAGGCCGGCCTTCTCGTTCACATTCACCTGGTTGACGCCGGGCATGTTGATTTCGGAAGGGTCTTCGGCGGTGGCAATGTTCACGCCCGGCTGGTTGAGCAGGTTCAGGCAGGTGTAGAGCGACACGGTCTTGCCCGAGCCCGTGGGGCCGGTAACCAGAATCATGCCGTAGGGGCGGTTGATGGCCTTGAGCAGGCGCTCTTTTTCCTCGGGTTCGTAGCCGAGGGCATCGATGCCCATCTTGGCCGAGCTCGGGTCCAGAATACGGATCACGATCTTTTCGCCAAACAGCGTGGGCAAGGTGCTGACACGAAAGTCGATGACGCGATCAGGGCCGACCTTGAGCTTCATGCGGCCGTCTTGCGGAACGCGTTTCTCCGAGATGTCCAGGCGCGAGATCACCTTGATGCGCGAAGCCAGCTTGTCCTTGATCGCAATCGGTGGAGAGGCAATCTCGCGCAGCTCGCCGTCGATACGAAAGCGCACGCGGTAATTGTGTTCGTAGGGCTCGAAGTGCAAGTCGGACGCGCGCATATTGAAGGCGTCCAGCAGCATCTTGTGCAGAAACTTGACGACCGGCGCATCTTCGACCTCGGCGCCGACGGCATTGTCTTTTTCCTCGGGGGCATCCTCGATCTTGACGTCGTCAAAGTCAAAGTCCCCAGAACTGGAATAGGTGTCCAGAGATTCGCTGACGCTCTTGCCGGTCTGCTCGACGAGCTTTTGCAGCTTGTCGGCCTCGACAACCACCCAGTCCACCAGCAACTGAGTCGTGAATTTGATCTGTTCGGCAGCTTCCTGCTGAGTAGGGTCTGCCGTGGCGATGGTGAGCCGATTGCCGCGCTTGCTGAGTGCCAGCACGCGATAGGCGTTGCTGATTTTCGGGTCCAGCAGCTCGCGCGGAAGTTGCTGGACGTCGATGGCGTTGAGGTCCAGCAGCGGAGTGCTGAACATCATGGAAATGGTTTCGGCAATTTCCAGCGCGCTGATTTCACCAGACTGGCTGAGCTCGGTGATGAACGGGGTCTTGCCTGTGGCGGCTTTCTTGGCTGCGTTCTCGGCGGCTTGCTGCGAAACCTTTCCTGCGGAAATCAGGGCCCTGCCCAAACCTGGGATGGCAATGGGCGCAGGAGTGTTCTTTTGCAGAGTGTCGGCAGCAGCCATGTATCCAAGTCTGGGAGGGGAGTAGAGGATCTATCCTACCATTCTTGTTGTGGCAAACGGCAGGTCGCCAGGCGCGCATGCATGCGTCAATGCCGCGTCATTGAACATGGCGCAAGAAACTGCGACAAAAATGAGATTGGTCGGGGTGAGAGGATTCGAACCTCCGGCCTCTACGTCCCGAACGTAGCGCTCTACCAGGCTAAGCTACACCCCGCAGGCTTTGTTTGTCGAGCACCGTGGTGCACCTGGCGATTCAGGTGCGGCGCTCCAAAAGCTGAGAGGCCAATTGTAGCAAACTTGCGGTGTATGCATTGCTTGGCAGCGAGGCCAGTGCATCAATGGCGCGCTGGGCTTCCGCGTGCGCGGCGGCTCGGGCGACGTCAAGGGCACCGGTGCTGCGCACGATTTCCACCACGGCATCCAGTTGATCCGTAGAGCCTTGTTCGATGGCGTTGCGCACGATGGCGGCCTGCTCGGCGCTGCCGCGCTGCATGGCGGCGATCAGGGGCAGGGTGCATTTGCCTTCGCGCAGGTCATCGCCAAGGTTCTTGCCCATTTCCTGCGTGTTGCCGGTGTAGTCCAGCACATCGTCAATGATCTGGAACGCCGTTCCAAGTGCCTGGCCATAGGCGGCACAGGCCTGCTCCACTTCAGGCGTGGCACCCGCCAGCACGGCTGCCAGCTGGGCGCTGGCCTCGAAGAGCTGGGCGGTCTTGGAGCGGATGACGTGCAGATAGCCGGCTTCATTCAGCGAAGCATCATGGGTATTGATGAGCTGCTGGACTTCGCCTTCTGCGATCACGTTGGTGGCGTCGGACAGGATTTGCAGCACGCGCATGCTGCCCACTTCCACCATCATCTGGAAGGAGCGGGTGTGCAGAAAGTCTCCGACCAGAACACTGGCAGGGTTGCCAAAGGTCTCGTTGGCCGTGGCCCTGCCACGACGCAGCGTGGATTCGTCCACCACATCGTCGTGCAGCAAGGTCGCGGTGTGAATCAGCTCCACCACGGCGGCCAGAATGTATTTGTTCTTGCCCTGATGCCCCAGGGCACCGGCGATCAGCAGCAGCAGCGCCGGGCGCAGGCGCTTGCCGCCCGCTGCAATGATGTATTGGGAGATCTGTGCGATCAGGGGGACGCTGGTTGTCAGTCGCTGAGCAATGACGATATCCACTTCGCGCATGTCATCTGCGATCAAGGCAAGCGGATTGGATGTGGAAATTTCTGTAGTCAAGGTGATGAACCGCCAAGTGGACTCACGATTATAGGAAGATGCAACAGGGTTTTGCGTGGTGTCCTCAGAGCCCGTTCAAGTGAACAGAGGCTTTGCGGGCAGTCTGTGGCATTGCGGTCGCTTGCAAGGAGCAAGCCTTGCCACGCACCTGCGTGGCATCCCATTCCGCGCGGCCTCCGGAGATCCTGAATCGGTTCCTAGGGGTATGACAGCAGAAAAAATGCATGCGTGCTAGAATTGCCGGCTCCGTGGAAATCATTTCATGGAACTCTCAGACTTTAGAGGTTTTCAATGTACGCAGTCATAAAAACCGGCGGCAAGCAGTATCGCGTTGCAGCTGGCGAAAAGATCAAGGTAGAACAGATTGCTGCGGACGTAGGCCAGGAAATCGTGATCGACCAAGTTTTGGCCGTCGGCAACGGCGCTGAAATCAAGGTTGGTGCCCCCCTGGTGTCCGGTGCATCTGTAAAGGCAACTGTGGTTGCTCACGGCAAGCACGACAAGGTGCACATCTTCAAGATGCGCCGTCGTAAGCACTATCAAAAGCGCCAAGGCCATCGTCAGCAGTTCACCGAACTGCAAATCGTGGCAATCGCTGCTTAATTTTAGGAGCTAAGTCATGGCACAGAAAAAAGGCGGCGGCTCTACGCGTAACGGACGTGATTCCAAGCCAAAAATGCTGGGCGTGAAGGCCTTTGGTGGCGAGCTGGTGACAGCTGGTTCCATCATCGTGCGTCAGCGCGGCACCAAGTTCCACCCCGGTGAGAACGTTGGCGTGGGCAAGGATCACACCCTGTTTGCACTGGTTGACGGCCACGTGTCGTTCGGTGTGAAGGGCGCTCTGTCCAAGCAAACAGTCAACATCACGGCTGCATAAGTCGTCTTTGACTCAAACAAAGCCCCGACTTGTCGGGGCTTTGTTGTTTGAAAAGGCTCCAGGCAGCAGATTTCTGGCAGATGGGGCATGGTAATAGACCACTCAGGTGTGGCCCGGAGCTTCTGGTGCACACTGATTTTGTAGACTGGATGCCTCATGAAGTTCGTTGACGAAGCTTTTATCGACATTGCGGCCGGTGACGGCGGCAATGGTTGCGTGTCTTTCCGGCACGAGAAATACAAAGAATTTGGCGGCCCCGACGGTGGCGACGGCGGCCGTGGCGGTCATGTGTATGCCGTGGCCGATGTGAACCTGAACACACTGGTAGATTACCGCTATTCGCGTCGCCACGAGGCCAAGCGCGGCCAGCACGGCATGGGTTCCGACATGTTCGGCGCCGCCGGCGACGACATCACGCTGAACATGCCCGTGGGCACCATCATCAGCGATGCGGATACCGGCGAAGTGCTGTTCGAGCTGCTGGAGCCCGGCCAGGTCATCACCATCGCCAAGGGCGGTGACGGCGGTTTCGGCAATCTGCGTTTCAAGAGCGCCATCAATCGTGCGCCGCGCCAGAAGACTCCCGGCTATCCTGGCGAGCGCCGCAACCTCAAGCTGGAGCTCAAGGTGCTGGCCGATGTGGGCCTGCTGGGCATGCCCAATGCGGGCAAGTCCACCTTCATCACGGCCGTCTCCAACGCCCGTCCCAAGATCGCCGACTATCCCTTCACCACCTTGCATCCCAATCTGGGCGTGGTGCGCGTGGCCGCCGAGCAGAGCTTTGTGGTGGCCGACATCCCCGGTCTGATCGAAGGAGCTTCCGAAGGTGCGGGCCTGGGTCACCAGTTCCTGCGCCATCTGCAGCGCACGCGTCTGTTGCTGCATATCGTGGACATTGCACCGTTCGACGAGGGCGTGGACCCGGTCGAGCAGGCCAAGGCCATCGTGGCCGAGCTCAAGAAGTACGACGCCGAGCTCTACGACAAGCCGCGCTGGCTGGTGCTTAACAAGCTGGACATGGTTCCCGAGGAAGAGCGTGCTGCCAAGGTCAAGGACTTCGTCAAGCGCTTCAAGTGGAAGGGCCCGGTCTTCGAGATCTCGGCGCTGACCCGTGAAGGCTGCGAGCCGCTGATCCGCAAGATCTTCGAGCATGTGCACAACCAGCAACTCGCGGAGCAGGCACCCAAGGAGATTGATCCTCGCTTTGCGGGAGGTGAGGATTCTGGTCTGGATATGACCGATCCGCGTTTCGCCTCTTACGATCCGGAATAAGCTAGAGGGTATAACCCAGCAGCGCACTTGGTGCGCTGTTTTGCTTTGAATTTAATAGCTTGTTGCGCTTTACCCATAAGCGCCAGAGGCTTAAAACACTGTAAATTCTCATGTCTTCCAATGTGCTGCGTGATGCCCGTCGCATCGTCGTCAAAGTCGGCTCCAGCCTGGTTACGAATGAAGGTCGTGGTCTGGATGAGGCCGCCATTGAAGAGTGGAGCCGCCAGTTGGCGGCATTGGTGAATGGTGAAGACGGCGTCAAACGCGAAGTCATCATGGTCTCCAGTGGCGCCATTGCCGAAGGCATGAAGCGCCTGGGCTGGGCCACGCGTCCGACCGAGGTGCATGAGCTGCAGGCCGCAGCCGCCGTCGGCCAGATGGGCCTGGCCCAGATGTACGAGACCAAGCTGCGCGGCGAAGGCGTGCCCAGCGCCCAGGTGCTGCTGACCCATGCGGATCTGGCCGATCGCGAGCGCTATCTGAACGCCCGCACCACGCTGCTGACGCTGCTGCAACTGGGCGTGGTGCCCGTCATCAACGAGAACGACACGGTGGTGATCGACGAGATCCGTTTCGGCGACAACGACACCCTGGGCGCGCTGGTGGCCAACTTGGTCGAGGCCGATGCACTGGTCATCCTGACCGACCAGCGCGGTCTCTACAGCGCCGATCCACGCAAGAACCCCGATGCCAGGTTCATCGACGTGGCCGAAGCCGGCAACCCCGAACTTGAAGCCATGGCCGGTGGTGCGGGCCTGTCCATCGGTACGGGTGGCATGATCACCAAGATTCTGGCGGCCAAGCGTGCGGCGGGCTCCGGTGCCTCCACCGTGATCGCCTGGGGACGTGAGAAAGACGTGTTGCTGCGTCTGACGCGTGGCGAGTCCATAGGCACGCTGCTGGTTGCCAACACGCACAAGATGCAGGCGCGCAAGCAGTGGATTGCCGACCATCTGCAGCTGCGCGGTTCGGTGACCGTGGATGCGGGTGCCGTCTCCAAGCTGCGCGATGAAGGCAAGAGCCTGCTGCCCATAGGCATGATCACCGTGGAGGGCGATTTCTCGCGCGGCGAAGTGATTGCCGTGCGTGATGAGAGCGGTGTCGAGATCGCCCGTGGTCTGGCCAGCTATGCCAGCGCCGAGGCGCGGCTGCTGTGCCGCAAGAGTTCCTCGGAGATTGAATCGCTGTTGGGCTACTCGGCAGGTCCCGAAATAATGCACCGCGACAATATGGTGGTGGCAGGACACTGAGCCTCGGCTGTCAACAAAAAAAGCCGTAATGCTGCAAGGCATTACGGCTTTGTTCATTGCAGAGGCTTGTGATCGGGCGGATTGTCTATGCCGGTCTGCGGGTCCGGGTCAAAACTGGCACCAGGCGGCAGCTCTATGCCGGGGTTGATGCGAAAGCTCCCTGTACGGGCAGGGTACATGACCTGATGGTGCTGCCCAGGATGGGGAGTGCCGCCAGTGGTCTGGCCTGCCTCCTGATCGCGTGGCCGCATGCCGCTGCGCAGATAGCGGTTGCGCTGCTGCTCGCCGCGCGGCAGAAAGCGCGCCAGCTCGGTCAGCGCCATTTCATAGACGCCGCGTTTGAATTCGACCACTACATCCAGAGGAACCCAGTAGTCATTCCAGCGCCAGGCATCGAACTCAGGGTGGTCGGTGGCACGCAGGTTCAAATCCCAGTCATGCCCGACCAGTTGAAGCAAAAACCATATCTGCTTCTGGCCTTTGTAATGCCCGCGCGCGTCGCGGCGGATGTACCTGTCTGGCACCTCGTAGCGCAACCAGTCCCTGGTGCGGGCAACCACGCGAACGTGATTGGGCTTCAGCCCCACTTCCTCATGCAGCTCGCGGAACATGGCTTGCTCGGGTGTCTCACCCCGATCAATGCCACCTTGCGGAAACTGCCAGCTGTGGGTGCGAATGCGTTTTCCCCAGAACACCTGGTTTCTTTGGTTGAGCAGGATGATGCCGACGTTCGGGCGAAATCCGTCCCGGTCAAGCATAATCAAACCCCAAATTTTTGAATTGTGTTCATTATGCATGGCCCCTTGTGATCGACAAGCGGGCCATGCCTATTTCCACTGAATTGCCAGTTCCATGAAAGCCTCCCAATTTCTCATCTCCACCCTGAAAGAAGCTCCGGCCGACGCCGAAGTGGTCAGCCACAAGCTCATGATGCGGGCTGGCATGATCAAAAAGCTGGGTGCTGGCATTTACAACTACATGCCCATGGGCCTGCGCGTGATCCGCAAGGTCGAGGCCATCGTGCGCGAGGAAATGAACCGCGCCGGCGCCATTGAAACCACCATGCCCGTGGTCCAGCCTGCCGAGCTGTGGCAGGAAACCGGCCGTTTCGAGAAGATGGGCCCCGAGCTGCTGCGCATTCAGGATCGCCATGGCCGTGATTTCGTGATCCAGCCCACGTCCGAAGAGGTGGTCACCGATATCGCGCGCCAGGAGTTCAAGAGCTACAAGCAGCTGCCCAAGAACCTCTACCAGATCCAGACCAAGTTCCGCGACGAGCGCCGTCCCCGCTTCGGCCTGATGCGCGGTCGCGAGTTCATCATGAAGGACGCCTATTCCTTCGACAAGGATCGCGATGCGGCCCAGATCAGCTACCAGACCATGCGCGAAGCCTATAAGCGCATCTTCGACCGCTTCGGCCTGCAGTACCGCGCCGTGCGTGCCGATTCGGGCGCCATTGGCGGCGATCTGAGCGAAGAGTTCCAGGTCATCGCTTCCACGGGCGAGGACGCCATCGTCTACTGCCCGAACAGCGACTACGCGGCCAATATCGAGAAGGCCGAGAGCCTGGCGCCCACCCAGGCCCGTCCTGCCGCCACCCAGGCCATGCAAAAAGTCGCCACGCCCGGCAACAGCACCTGCGAAGCCGTGGCCGAGCAGCTGGGTCTGCCTCTGGCGCAGACCGTGAAGTCGCTGGTGCTGGCCACGGACGAGTTCGATGACAAGGGTCTGATCGTCAAGTCGCAAGTGTGGCTGCTGCTGCTGCGCGGCGATCACGAGATGAACGAGATCAAGGTCGGCAAGGTCGAGGGCCTGGCGGGCTTCCGTTTCGCGACCGTAGGCGAGATCGAGGAGCACTTCGGTGCCAAGCCCGGCTATCTGGGCCCCATCGGCCTCAAGAAGCCCGTGAACATCGTGGTGGACCGCGATGTGGCCGTGATGGCCGACTGGGTCTGCGGTGCCAACGAGGAAGACTTCCACATCACCGGCGTGAACTTCGGCCGAGACCTGCCCGAGCCCGCCGTGGTGGCGGATCTGCGCAATGTGGTGGCTGGCGACCGCTCGCCCGACGGCGCGGGCGAGCTGGCGATCGAGCGCGGCATCGAGATCGGCCATGTGTTCTACCTGGGCACCAAGTACTCCAAGGCCATGGAAGCCACTTTCCTGGGCGACAACGGCAAGCCACAGCACTTCGAGATGGGTTGCTACGGCATTGGCGTGACCCGCCTGCCCGCCGCTGCCGTGGAGCAGAACCACGACGAGCGCGGCATGATCTGGCCCGATGCGATTGCACCGTTCACCGTGGTGATCTGCCCCATCGGCATGGGTCGCAGCGAGGCCGTGAAGACCGAGGCCGAGAAGCTCTACGGCGAGCTGCTGGCATTGGGCGTGGACGTGATCCTCGACGACCGCGATGAGCGCCCCGGTGCCATGCTGGCGGACTGGGAGCTGATCGGCGTGCCCCACCGCGTGGTGCTGGGCGACCGCGGCCTGAAGGAAGGCGTGGTCGAGTACCAGCAGCGCCGTGACACAGAAGCCACAAAGCTGGCGACGAATGAGGTGCTGGGACACCTCAAGAGCCGCCTGGGCCTGTAAGCTGCTGTTTCCATGCCCGAAACCCTGCTGAGTCGACGCCATTGCCTGAGGACTGCCGCTGCGCTGGCCGCTCCGGCGGCCGGGTGGCTGTGGCCGAAGGCGGCCTGGGCCGGCGGGCAGCTCGAAGAGCCGCTGGCCGACTCCGTGCGTACGGCGCTCAGCGCGGCCGTGGCGGGCTCGGGCGCGCCGCCCGAGCTGGAGTTCGCCTCCACAGCGGCGCGCATGAGCTATCTGCGCTGGCTGGTCGCCAGCAGCGACAAGCTGGCCAAGCGCAAGCCCGATCCGCAGGCACGGCGCGAATTCCTGCAGACCGTCTGGTACGAGTCCAAGCGTGCCGGTCTCGATGTGTCCATGGTCATGGGCCTGATACAGGTGGAGAGCGGTTATCGCAAATACGCCATCTCCAGCGTGGGCGCGCGTGGCTATATGCAGATCATGCCGTTCTGGATGCGGCTGATCGGTGACGGCGATATCGGCAAGCTGTTCCACATGCAGACCAATCTGCGCTTCGGCTGCGTGATCCTGCGCCACTACATGGACCGCGAAAAAGGCGATGCCTATATGGCACTGGGCCGCTACAACGGAAGCCGGGGCCAGCCCCAGTATCCGAATGCCGTGTTCGGCGCCCAGCGGCGCTGGCTGGTGGAAGAGCCGCAGTCGGTCTGATGCCGTGGCGATATACAGAAAAAAAGAGAGCGCCTGGCGCTCTCTTTTCATTGGTTTCAGCAAAAAAAGAACCTGAAGTCCTTTTCGGATATGCGAAATAAGCTCCTGATTCAGGAGTGGCTGCTTTTGCCAGCCTGGGACTGGGCTGCGCTGCCCTGTACCTTGGCCGCAGCGGCCGCCGAAGGTGCGGCAGATTCGGCCGCGGGCTCGGGCAGATGGGTCACCATGACCTGGTCGATGCGATAGCTGTCCACGTCCAGCACCTCGAACTTGAAGCCGCCCCAGGTGACGGTATCGGTGCGGCGCGGCACGCGGCGCAGCATGACCATGAGAAAGCCGGCCAGCGTTTCGTACTCGTCGTCATGCGGCATATCGTCCAGATGCAGCACGCGCATCACGTCCTCGATGGGCGTGATGCCGTCGATCAGCCAGGAATGCTCGTCGCGGCGGATGATCTGCTCCTCGTCGGCCGGGCCGACCAGATCGCCCATCACCGTGCTCATCACGTCGTTGAGCGTCACCACGCCCACGACCAGGCTGTACTCATTGACGATGACGGCAAAGTCCTCGTGCACCATGCGGAACTGCTCCAGCACCTCGGCCAGCGTCAGGCGATCGGGCACGATGAGCACCTTGCGGATCAGGCTGTCGTCGCTGAGCGACAGCGGCTGGTTGTTGAGGGCGCGCTGGAACAGATCCTTGGCGTCCACATAGCCGATCACATGGTCGATATCGCCGTCGCAGACCGGGTAGGTGGAGAAGGGCTCCTCGGCAATGCGGGCGCGGATGATGGCGTCGCTGTCGTCGCGGTAGAAGAAGGCCACGCTGTCGCGCTGGGTCATGGCCGAGGCCACGGTGCGCGAGTCCAGCTCGAACACATTGGCAATCACCTGCTGCTCGCGGGCGGCCAGCACGCCGGCCTTGGTGCCCGCTTCGGTCATGGCCAGGATGTCGTCGCTGGTGATGCGCTCGTCGCGCGTGGCCGGCAGGCCCAGCAGGCGAAACAGGGTGTCGGTCGCCAGGTTGTAGAACCAGATGATGGGCTTGAAGATCACCACAAACCAGCGCATGGGCGCGAGCACGCGCACCACATAGCGCTCGGGCTCGTTCATGCTGATGCGGCGTGGCAACAGATCGGCCAGCAGGATGAAGGCCGAGGTGACTATGAAAAACGAGAGCAGGAAGCCGAGCGTCGTCGAGAGGCTGGACGAGAACCATATCGAAAAGAACTCGGTCAGCGCAGGGCTGAACGCACCCTCGCCGACGATGCCGCCGAGTATGGCGACGGCATTCTGTCCCACTTGCACCACGGTGAAATATTCGCCCGGCTGCTCCTGTACGCGCAGCGCATGCTCGGCTCCCTCGTTGCCGTCGTCGGCCATCTGGCGCAGGCGCAGGCGGCGCGAGGCGGCCAGAGAAATCTCCGCCACAGAGAAAAAGGCGCTGAGCAGAATCAGCAGAACAATCACCGCAAGGCTTTGGGACACACTCATAGGCAGGGCTGCTGCGGCACCTGGCAGTGCCTGCGGCCGGTTATCAAGGAGTCTCTATTCGACCACATAAAGCCTGCGGCAGGCAGCTGTACTGGCTTCAGGGCTGAAGCGCGGCGGCCGAATGGGCCAGGCGTGCCAGCGCATCGGCCTCGGTATTGCGGTGTCTGGGCACCCATTGCAGCACCAGCTCGTCAAAGTCCTGCATCTGTGCGCGGGCGGCCTCGAACAGCTGGCTGAGCCGGGCGATGGGCCGCGCCGGCTTGGCCGTGGGCGGGCCAAGCTGCTCCAGCAGGACCTGTGAGTCGGTACGCACGGTCAGGCTGCGCGCGCCGAGATCGCGTGCCAGCTTCAGGGCGGCCATCAGCGCGCGCAGTTCGGCTTCGTTGTTGCAGCCGCTGCGGTGCAGATCCTGCGACAGCGTATGGCGGCTGCCATCGGGCAGCTGCAGCAACACGCCCAGGCTCATGGGGCCGGGGTTGGGCAGGGCACTGCCATCGATATGGATGCAGCAGTGGTGAGGGGGAACAGGTTTGGGGGGCGGCATGAAAAAAGCCACCGGGGTGCCGGTGGCTTGCAGACGGGGTTGGGCTTACTTGGCGGCCAGCACTTGTTGCAGCTCGCCAGATTCGTACATCTCCATCATGATGTCCGAGCCACCGATGAATTCGCCCTTGATGTAGAGCTGGGGGATCGTGGGCCACTGGCTGTAGTCCTTGATGCCCTGGCGGATTTCCTGGTCTTCCAGCACGTTCACAGTGGCGATGGACTTTGCGTCCACGCCGCAGGCCTTGAGGATCTGGATGGCACGGCCGGAGAAGCCGCACTGGGGGAAGCTGGCGTTGCCCTTCATGAACAGCAGGATGTCGTTGTTCTTGACCAGGTCGTCGATGCGTTGTTGAGTGTTGCTCATAGTGGGCTCCGGATTTTGGAAATGGCGGTACCAGCCGCGATGTCTGCAATTATTTCACCGACCGCAAGGAATGCGATGCTGTGAGGAAATCTTGCTGACAGGATATTTTGGGGTGGAGGTCTGGAAATCAAGCCTTGCCGCTCCGGCAGCCGCCCGTGCAGCGCGCAATGCCGGCCAGGTCGTGGCGGTGCTGGACCTGTTCGAAGCCGGCCGCTTGCATGAGCCGCGCCACGTCTTCGGCCTGATCCCAGCCATGCTCGAAGAGCAGCCAGCCGCCGTCTTTCAGGCGGGCCGGAGCTTGGTCGATGATGCTGCGTATGTCCTCCAGCCCATCCGCGCCGCTAGCCAGGGCCGACAGCGGCTCGTGGGTCAGCGCCGCCAGGTGCGGGTCGTCGGCGCGAATATAGGGCGGGTTGCTGACGATCAGATCGACAGGTTCCAGCCCGTCCAGAGGCTCCAGCCAGCTGCCATGGGCGAACTGCACGGGCAGTTGGAGTCGGGCGGCATTGCTGCGGGCCACGGCCAGGGCATCGGCGCTGGCGTCCACGGCGATGACCCGCGCTGAGGGGCGCTGGCTTTGCAGGGCCAGGGCAATGGCACCGCTGCCGGTGCCCAGATCCACGACACGGTGGGCTGCGCCTTCGGGCAGCAGCTCCAGTGCCCAGTCCACCAGGGTTTCGGTATCGGGGCGCGGGTCCAGCACCCTGCTGTCCACGGCCAGATCCAGGCCGTAGAACTCCTTGCTGCCGGTCAGATAGGCCACGGGCGCGCCCTGCTGGCGCTGGGCGCAGAGCTGGGCCCAGCGAGTCTGCTGCTCGGCGCTCAGCCCATCGCCGTCATGGGTGATGAGCCAGGCGCGGGCATGCGCTGGCTGCTGCATCAGGTGCAGCAGCAGCATCTGTGCATCGACACGCGCCAGGCCTTGCTTGGCGGCTTGCTGCAGGGCTTGAGCGACGGAGAAAGTGGGGGGCGAGGGTTCGGTCATGGCTTGGCCGGCGGCCATCTTCTTCGGAAATTCAGTAGCGGTATATCTCGGGGTCGCCCGCCTTGTAGAGCGTGCCGTACAGCTGGGTCGACGACTGGCCGGGCTCCAGCATGGGGCGCGAGCGTATTCCCAGCAACAGATGCTCCAGCGCCTGCTGAAGATTCTCGCCCTCGAAGCTCATGCCTACAAAAGACCAGGAAAAGCAGCGTCCATCGCCCGCCATCAGCAGCTGGCCGTGCGCATGGTGAACTTCGGCAAGTGGTATCAGCCGGGTGTTCAGGCGCTGTTCCCAGGAGAGCAGGGCGTCGTCCGCATCTTCGCCGCTGAAATGCGCTTCAAGCCAGTCAAACTCTATATCGCTGCTGGCGCATTCCCGTCCCTTGCCCACCTGGCCTATGTGCAAGCCCGCCAGGTTCTGCAGCGCAGCCACGGCGGGGTGGCAGGCCAGAGCGGGCTGTTGGTCCAGAGCGCTCCGGACAAGCGCCGGTATGGCGACCTCTCGCTGCGGGGTCCAGCCCTGGGCTTGCAGCAGCTCAATGACGACAGGTGACTCGAAATTCAGCATGGCGGATTCTTAACGTCCGGGCGCCGAGATGAAGGGGCGCGATTGCAGGATGATGAGCTGATCGCCCTGCACGGCCCACTCGATGTCCTGGTCCTTGCCGCCAAAGCGTTGCTTGATGCCGGCTCCAGCACGCGCCAGTCGCTGCACCAGCGTATCGCTGAGCACGGCGCGGCCGGCAGTCACGGCCACTTCGCGCACGCCGCCCCTGGCATCCAGCTGCAGCGCCACATCGTCCTGGGAACGGTTGAGCACCTGCACGGCCTTGCTGCGGCTGGAGTAGAGGATTTGCTCCGCGACCTGCTTGCCCTCGACCACGCGGATGCCTATGCCGCGCTTGGCGGCGATATAGCTCATGTGGCGGTGCGAGGCATCGAAGGGGTCGCGGGTGATCATCACGCCAGAGGCGGAGGAGTCCACGGCTTTTTGCACAAACACCGACATCATCAGCTGCGCATCGTCGATGCCCGCTGCCTGTCTGGCTTCCCAGGCCTCGAAGTTGTAGATCGAGGCCCAGACCTTGCGCACGGCGGCGACCAGGTCCGTGTCGTTGCGTACATTGGGCACGGTGGTGTAGAGGCCTGCTCCGCTGAAGCTGGGCAGGTCCTCGGAGCTGGAAGAGCTGCGCACGAACACGCCCTGGCTGCCCAACTGGCCGGACCAGCGCCGGACCCAGGCATCGGCCACGGCCGGGCTGACGGGCCATTGCTCGATTTCGGCCTGCAGTGCGGACAGGGCCTGCCTTCGGATGCCTGCATCCGTCGCGAAGCCGGGCTGTTGGCGCATGCGGGCAATGCGCTCGGCCAGGCCGTTGGAGCGCATGAAGTCGGCATAGGCGGCAAACGGAATGCAAAAGCCATCGGGCACGCTGACGTCCGCGAGGCGGGCGGACTGGATCTCGCCCAGATTGGCTGCCTTGGCTCCGCAGCGGCGGCGATCCGCGCTGCGCAGGGCCGCCAGGGGCACCAGTTCGCTGCGACTCAGATCGGGCTGAAGCAAGACCTTGCGGCCCTTGGGCGGCGGTTGCTGGGCCTGCTTTTCGGCGCTCTGTTGTTCGGCAGCCGTGGCGGCGCGCAGCGCAAAGCCGGCGGGCTGTACGTCGATATGCACCCAGCGGCCGTTGAAGTCCGCGTATTGCTCGGCCGCTTTTTGCACATAGGCATTGGGTATGCCCCAGCCACGCGCCAGCAGATTGACATGGGATAGCACCGTGGAAGGGCGCTCCGTCACCACGCCGGCCACGGGCGGCAGGCTGATGGGTACTTCGCGCAACAGCACGATGTCCCTGGGCTGGAGGTCATTCACGGCTTCGGCCTGGTTCAGGATGCGCAGCCGGCCCACGGCCTGGCCCTGGTTCAGCGGCAGATAGGTCTGGGCTCCCAGCAACTGGGCCTGGGTGACCGCTGCAACACCGGCCTGCTGGGCCACGGCTTCCTGCTGCGTGGAGTTGGCCTTGAAGCGCACAGGGGCGAAGAAGCCGGTTTTCAGCGCGGCCGCCGTGGTCTGTAGCAGCTCGGGCGTGAGCTGGTCGCCTTCCCAGAACTCGTAGCTGTAGTCCTTGAGCACGGGCTGCCAGCTCAGCGTGCCGAGAATGAAGCGGCGGCCCGGCTCGCGGTAATTGCGGTTGAGCTCTGGCTTGCCGCCCCGCAGCAGGCTTTTGGCACGTAGAAAATCTTCGTGAAACGCGTAACGCGGCGTGTTGATGAAATGCAGCGGCGTGCTCTTGCTTTGGCGGTCGATCACAAACAGCACATGGGGCATGGCGCTGACCGGATCGAAGATGCGGGCCACGCGATCGAAATCGGCGCGGCTGGTCAGGGCCGGCAGGCTGGCAGGAGCGTTGCGGTTGCCGCTGGCGTCAACCGGGCGCCCCGCACCCGAGTCATAGGCCGATGGCTTGCGCAAGGCCTGAGCCTGGGCGGCGGTCGATGTGAACAACAGGCCGGATAGCAGGGCTGAAACCAGAACCGGCAAAAAGCGCTGTGTCATCTTGAAATTGTTCCCATTTCTGGCGAAGCGTTCGAACGGACCCGGCTCGAGCCGTCTGCAGTCTGCCGGTGCCTGCAGACTCAGGAAGCGGCCAGCTCTGCCAGCAACTCGGCCTCGCGTGCATGTTGCAGGGCCTGGATCACATCGCCCAGATCGCCTTCCATCACGGCCAGCAGCTTGTACAGCGTGAGGTTGATGCGGTGGTCGGTGAGGCGGCCCTGGGGGAAGTTGTAGGTGCGGATGCGGTCGCTGCGGTCGCCCGAGCCGATCAGGCCCTTGCGCATGGCCGCTTCCTTGGCGGCTCGCTCGCTGCGTTCCTTTTCCTGGATGCGGGCCTGCAGTACCTGCAGGGCCTTGGCCTTGTTGCTGTGCTGGCTGCGCCCGTCCTGGCATTCGGCCACGATGCCCGTGGGCAGGTGGACCACGCGCACGGCGGAGTCGGTCTTGTTGATGTGCTGGCCGCCGGCACCGCTGGCGCGAAAGGTGTCGATGCGCAGATCAGCGGGATTGAGCGTGATGGCCTCGGCCTCGTCGGGCTCGGGCATCACGGCCACGGTGCAGGCGCTAGTGTGGATGCGGCCCTGGGTTTCGGTGGCGGGCACACGCTGCACGCGGTGGCCGCCCGACTCAAAGCGCAGCGCGCCGTACACATTGTCGCCCTCGATGCGCAGCACCACTTCCTTGTAGCCGCCGATTTCGTTTTCGCTGGCGCTCATCACTTCCACCTTCCAGCCCACGTTGGCGGCGTAGCGGGTGTACATGCGGGTCAGGTCGCCGGCAAACAGGGCCGATTCGTCGCCACCCGTGCCGGCGCGGATTTCGACAAAGGCGGGGCGGGCATCGTCGGGGTCCTTGGGCAGCAGCAGGCGCTGCAGTTCGTCCTCGAGCTTGATCAGCTCGGCCTCGCCGCTGCCGATCTCTTCCTGAGCCATTTCGGCCATGTCGGGGTCGTCCAGCATTTCACGCGCGGCGGCTATGTCGGCTTCGGTCTGCAGGTAGCGGGTGTAGCGACTGGCAATGGCCGTCACATCGGCATGTTCGCGCGAGATGGTGCGGTACTGCTTCATGTCGCCCATGATGTCTTCGCGCGAGAGCAGAAAGTCCAGCTCCTGCAGGCGTTGGGCATAGCGTTCGAGCTGGTTGCGCAAAAAGTCTTGCATAGGGGGTACCGAGGGCTTGGGAAAGGTGAGGGGGCTCACCTTTGTGGAGTCAGGGAAGAGGGAGGACAGGCCACGGTCGGGCCTTGCGCTGCGCGAGGACGGCAGCGACCAAGCGGGCGAGCGTCGCTAAAGCTTGCTGGGGTTGCGGCTGGCGCGCAGGAACAGGCGGGAGACGGTGTCCGCCGTCTGGGCGCGCTCTTCGGCATCGCCCTTGTGCAGCTCGGCCATGGTGCCGTGGAGCATTTTCTGTGTGAGGCCGCGCGAGAGCGCTTCCAGCACGGTATCGATGTCTTCGCCCTTGGCCAGCAGCTTTTTGGCGCGGGCAATTTCCAGCGCACGCCATTCGTCGGCCTGGGCATTGACCTGCTGGATCAGCGAGACCGCGCCACCCACGGGGTTGCGCTGGTCCATCCACTGCATAAAGCTCTGTACGCCGGTGTCGATGATGACTTCGGCCTGTTGCACGGCGGCCTGGCGCTGGGCCTGACCGGTGCGCACGACGGTTGCCAGATCGTCCACGGTATAGAGATAGACGTCGTTGAGGTCTTTGACCTCGGATTCGATATCGCGGGGCACGGCCAGATCGACCATGAAGATGGGGCGGCGCTTGCGCTTCTTGAGGGCCGACTCCACGGCACCCAGGCCGATGATGGGCAGGGTGGATGCCGTGCAGCTGATGATGGCGTCGTACTCGTGCAGATGCTCGGGCAGGTCGGCCAGACGCATGGTGCCGGCGCCGAACTGGGCGGCGAGCTTCTCGCCGCGCTCCATGGTGCGGTTGGCGATGGTGATCTGCCTGGGGTTGCGGGCGGCGAAGTGGGTGGAGACCAGCTCGATCATCTCGCCCGCGCCCACGAAGAGCACGCGGATCTTGCTGAGGTCTTCGAAAAGCTGGCCGGCCAGGCGCACGGCAGCGGCAGCCATGGAGATGCTGTGTGCGCCGATCTCGGTGGAGCTGCGCACTTCCTTGGCCACGGCAAAGCTGCGCTGGAACAACTGGTTGAGCGTGGTGCCCAGGGCACCCGCAGTCTCGGCCGCGCGCACGGCGTTCTTCATCTGGCCGAGGATCTGCGCCTCGCCCAGCACCATGGAGTCCAGCCCCGAGGCCACGCGGAAGGCGTGGCGGGCGACCGAGCCATCCTGCAGCAGATACGAGTGCTGGCGCAGCAATTCAGGCGCCACGCCGCCGCTGTTGGCCAGCCAGTGCATGGTGTGATCCATGGCGGGGGCGTCGGCAGCGCAGTAGATCTCGGTGCGGTTGCAGGTGGAGAGGATGGCGGTTTCCACAGCGCTGTGAGCCCTGCCAGCGTGGGACAGAGATGCGCGCAGGCCTTGCAGCGTCGGCGCGATCTGATCGAGCGCGAACGCAAAACGGCCCCGCATATCGAGCGGAGCCGTGTGGTGATTGATACCTAAAGCCCAGACTGCCATAACAGGGGATTATAAAATTTAGTACCGAATTGGGCACCCCCCGGGCTCAAAGCCTTGGAATCGATTGTTGCCATGGATTTTGTTGCGAGCGTTAATCATTTACTCAACTTCCTCGCCCCTGCGTTTTTTCTCGCTCTGGGCCTGGCAATCTGTGCTCGCGTTTTAAAGCAAAACAAGGCTGGAGCCCAATCCTTCATTGCGCAGGTAGCTATTAATTTCATATTGGGTGGGGCGGTTTTGCTGCTCAGTCTCTGGCTGTTTTCACGCGACGGCAAGATGCTCGCTTATGCCGCACTGGTCTGCACAAGTGCCTGCTGCCAGTGGGTGCTTTCCAGAGCCTGGCGCTGATTGGCGTACCGGCCGGAAAGCTGTTTTGCGTGAAATCTTGATCTGACTCAAGAGTGCCTGTTGTATTCGCGCCAGTGTATGGCCAGGCCTCAGTCGCTGACGGCCCTGGGCCCGGCCTGCTCCAGTATCCAGCGGCGAAACTGCTTCAAGGTCTCCGTGGGGGGGCGGTTGCCTTGCTGGCACAGAAAGTAGCCGCGTTCGATATGCACCGGCGCATCCAGCGCCAGAGCCACGCGGCCCGAGGCCAGATCCTCCTCCACCAGGCAGCGCTGTACCATGGCCACACCCATACCCGCGGCCACGGCCTGCACCAGCAGGGCCACGGTCTCAAAGTCCGCGACCGGGGCGGGGCAGGGCTGGCTCAGGCCCCGGGCCTGCATCCAACTGGCCCAGTTGCCCGGGTAGTTGGTGTGGAATAGCAGAGGGCGGCTCAGCAGATCCTGCTCGCTGCGGATGGGGTTCGGCCCTTGCAGCTCGCGCGGGTGGCAGATGGGGATGAGGTCGCGGCCGATCACATACTCGGCCTCCACGCCCGCCGGCCATTGCTGGCTGCCGACGCGAATCCAGGCATCGATCTCAGGCGCATTGAGTGGATCGTCGCGCCGGTAGGGCGCGAAGGAAAGCATGATTTGCGGATGACGGCGGTTGAAGTCGGGCAGGCGCGGAATCAGCCAGTGGCTGAACAGCGTGGGAACGACCGACAGGCGCAACTGCGGCCCGTGGCGGCGCCTGCGGGCGGCGGCCGACGCGGCCTCTATCGCCATCACGGCAGGCTCTATCGCCTGCAGATAGTCCTGTCCTGCCGCAGTGAGCGCGTTGCGTCTGCCCAGGCGCTCGAACAGGGCAAAGCCCAGATGTTCCTCAAGCCTGGCGATGGCCCGGCTGATGCCGCCCTGCGTCACATACAGCTCCTGCGCAGCGAGCGAGTAACTGCCCAGGCGGGCGGCCGCGGCAAAGGCGTGAAGTTCGGAGAGGGACGGTGAGTGCATGCGCATGACGGTTTGGATTATGACGGTTGGTAATACTTGCGTGCCGTCTTGTCGCTTTTCGCCATGCGGTCTGGGGCACAGAATGAAACAAAGGTCGGAGCGTCCGGTGAAACGCTCTGAACCGGCCCATAACCAGTCTTTCAAGAGATCCAAGGAGAAGCCGCATGGCCATTCGTCGTACCGTTCTGTCGTCCATTGCCGCCTGCGCAGCGGCAGCCGCGCTGTCCCCCGCGTTCGCTGCCAATGCCGCAGCTGACTACCCCAATCGCCCCATCCGCCTGGTTGTGCCCTTTGGCGCCGGCGGGTCCACCGACATGGTGGCGCGTCTGCTGGCCGAGAAAATGAGCACGGTGCTCGGCAAGTCCGTGGTGGTGGACAACAAGGGCGGCGCGGGCGGCTCCATCGGGGCGACTGAAATCGCCAAGGCGGCACCCGACGGCTACACCATCGGCATGGCCACGGTGTCCACCCATGGCTCCAATCCGGCCATCTTCCGCAAGCTGCCTTATGACGCGATCAAGGACTTCGCTCCCATCACCAATGTGATGAGCGTGCCCAGCGTGTTCGTGGTGAACGCCAGCGTGCCTGCCAAGACCATGAAGGAATTCATTGCACTGGCCAAGGCCAACCCCGACAAGTACACCTTTGCATCGCCGGGCACGGGTTCCCTGGGTCATGCCAATATCGAGAACTTCATGAATCTGGCTGGTATCCAGTTGCTGCACATTCCCTACAAGGGTGCGGGCCAGGCCATTACCGATGCGCTGGGCGGGCAGGTCAATGCCATGACGGACAACCTGCCTTCGACCCTGCCGCATATCAAGGCCGGCCAGCTGCGTCCTCTGGCCGTGCTGGCACTCAAGCGCAGCGATGTGCTGCCCGATGTGCCCACCTATACCGAGCTGGGCTATCCCCAGATGGGTGACGGCGGCTGGTTCGGCCTGGTGGCGCCTGCGGGCACACCCAAAGCGATCATCGACAAGCTCAACGCTGCGGCGCACAAGGTCATGGCTTCGGCCGACTATCTGGAAAAGCAGAAGTCCATCTCCGGCGAGTCCATGGGCAACACGCCCGAGCAGTTTGCCAAGCAGATCAAGACCGCGATCGAGCGTTACACGGCCGTGGCCAAGCGCGCCAATATCAAGCTGGACTGATGAAGGTTTGAATGTCTGTGCCTGATTTTCTGCAAGCCAGACCGGCCGAGCCGGTGCTGGTGCACCCGGCCCGGGGCGAGGTTCTGCCCATAGTCTGCGACTCGCCGCACAGCGGCACGGCCTACCCCGAGGACTTCGGCACCGTCGTGCCCATGAGTCTGCTGCGTCGCGGCGAGGACACGCATGTGGCCGCGCTCTGGGACCGCTGGCCCGAGTTCGGCGCCACGCTGCTGGAAGCGACTTTTCCGCGTACCTATGTCGATCCCAATCGCAACGAGTCCGACCTGGACCCTGCGCAGATCGAGGGCGAGTGGCCGGTGCCGCTGTCGCCCAGCATCAAGACACAGCAGGGGCTGGGCCTGATCTGGCAGCGCATCAGCAAGGCCGGCGTGGCCACTTCTTTGTATGAGCGCAAGCGCACCGTGGCCGAAGTGCAGCACCGTATCGAGCGCTACTGGCGCCCCTATCACGCGGCGCTGGCGCAGGCCATCGACGACAGCGTGGCGCGCTTCGGGGCCGTGTGGCACCTGAATCTGCACTCCATGCCCAACGATGTGTACCAGCGACTGGGACGCAGCGATGCGCCGCCGCTGGCCGACTTCGTACTGGGCGACCGCGACGGCACGACCTGCGCGCCCGAGTTCATCCATCTGGTGGGCGATACGCTCAAGGGCTTCGGCTACAGCGTGGCCTACAACGAGCCCTACAAGGGTGTGGAGCTGATCGGGCGCATAGGCCAGCCGCAGCTCAATCGCCACTCGATGCAGATCGAGATCCGTCGCCCCGTCTATATGGATGAGGACACGCGCGAACCGAATGCCGGCTTCGAGCCGCTGCGCAGGCATTTTGCCGAGCTCATGCAGGTGCTGGCGGACTATGTGCGCCAGCAGATGACCAGAGGCTGAAACCAGTCCATCGCTCCAGGCCCGGCTTTGCCGGGCTTTTTCATGTCACGGTCAAATGTCAAAAAACTGTGGCTAGGATGCCGCGATTGAGGGATTCCTTATCGAAGCTGCTATCAGAATCAGTTACGCTCGCAGGTTGGTGTCATCGTATGTCTGATGTAACAACAAGCGTCTAGGAATCGTACCGGAATGAAGTTCACTCCCATCGCAGCGCTGGTCATGTCGAGTCTGGCGGCCTTTGCCCAGAGCGCATCCGCGCAAACCGGTGCGGAAGGTCGCATGAATTTTTTGCGCGATTCCAGAGCCGCCACATCGGGTCCCCAGTTTGAATTCAGCCGCCTGCAATACGGCCCGCTGCCGATTGCTGGCACACGCGTGGCCTCCACTGCCGGTCCGCTGCAGGCTGCCGAGCGCGGCGATGCCAAGGCGCAGAACCAGCTGGGCGAAATGTATGTGCATGGACAGGGCGTGCCCCAGAATGCCGCCACGGCCGCGCAATGGTTCCGCAAGGCCGCAGCCCAGGGGCATGCGGGTGCCCAGAACAGTCTGGGGGCGCTGTATGCCAACGGCCAGGGCCTGCCGCAGAACTATCGCGAGGCTGCCCAGTGGTACGGCCGCGCGGCGCAGCAGAACAATGCCGTGGCCCAGTACAACCTGTCCCACCTCTATCAGGAAGGTCTGGGCGTGCCCCAGAGCTTCAGCACCGCTGCCCAGTGGCTGGAAAAATCCGCTGCACAAGGCCATGTGACGGCCCAGTTCGAGCTGGGCCAGCGCTACCTCAAGGGCAATGGCGTGGCCGTGAACTACATGACGGCTGCAGACTGGTTCAAGAAAGCCGCCGATCAAGGCCATGCGGAAGCGCAGAACCAGCTGGGCTCCATGCTGTCCGACGGCGTGGGCGTGAAGCTGGACCCCGTGCAGGCTGCCCAGTGGCTGCAGCGCGCTGCCGAGCAGGGCGATGCCAGGGCCCAGAACAGCCTGGGCCGCATGTATATGGATGGCGTGGGTGTTCCGCGCGACTACAAGCTGGCGGCGTCCTGGTTCCAGAAGAGTGCCGAGCAGTGGAATGCCGACGGCCAGAACCATCTGGGCCGTCTGTATCTTTACGGTCTGGGTGTGGAGCAAAGCCCTGCCTATGCGGCGCAATGGTTCCAGCGCGCGGCCGACCAGAATCATGCCGATGCCCAGTACAACCTGGGGACCATCTATGCCGAAGGTCTGGGCACGCCCCAGAACTACGGCACGGCCCTGCAGTGGTATCAGAAGGCGGCCGAGCAAGGCCATGCCGCCGCCATCAACAACGTGGGCACCTTGTACGCCGAAGGCCGTGGTGTGCCGCAGAACTATGCGACGGCCATGCAGTGGTTCCGCCGCGCAGCCGACAAGGGCGATGCCTCGGCCCAGTTCAACCTGGCGCGTCTGTATGCCGATGGCCAGGGCGGTGCCGCCAGCCCTGCTCAGGCGATGAAGTGGTATGCCGCGGCAGCCGAGCAAGGTCATTCTGGTGCACAGAATCGCCTGGGCGTGATGTACGCCGAAGGCCAGGGCGCTGCGCGCGACTACGGCAAGGCCGTGCAGTGGTATCAGCGTGCGGCCGAGCAGGGCGATGCCGCTGCCCAGTACAACCTGGGCATGGTCTATGCACAGGGCCAGGGCGTGCCGCGTGACAATGCCAGGGCCTACTTCTGGTACAACCTGGCGGCCATGGAGCTGGGCGGCGATGCCGCCAAGCGCCGCGACGAAGCGGCCAACAAGCTCAGCATTGCCCAGGTGGCCGAGCAGCAGAACAAGGCGCTGGCCTGGCAGCCCAAGCGCTGATTGCCGCTTGGCACTCAGGCACCCAAGCGCTTCCATCGAGAAGCGCTTTTTTATGCCGGCCGGCTCCCGCCATGGCTCAAATCATGGCTCGAATGCTGCTATCCAGCGCAGGCTGGCTACCAGATCAGGCTGCCCGGACAGCGCTTTGTGCGGCCGATGATTTCTAAAACCAAGGAGACAACAATGAAGAAGACTTCAATGAACATACTGGCCGGCCTGATGGCTGGCGCAGGCCTGCTTTTGTCCGCGGGCGCACAGGCTCAGGACGCCTTCCCCACCAAGCCGATTCGCATCGTGCTGGGCTTTCCCGCCGGCGGCCCGCTGGACCAGCATGCCCGTTTGCTGACCGACAAGCTGCAGGGCGTGCTCGGTCAGCCGCTGGTGGTGGATTACAAGCCCGGAGCGGGCGGCTCGGTGGGGGCGCAGGACGTGATGCGCTCGCCCGCCGACGGCTACACGCTGATGCTGGCCAATACCGGCGTGATGGTCATCAACCCTGCGCTCTACAGCAAGTTGCCCTACAACACGCTCAAGGATTTCACGCCGATTGCCCGCACCGCCATGCAGCCGCTGGCGCTGCTGGTCAACAACAAGGTGCCGGCCAAGACGCTGACCGAGTTCACGACCTATGCCAAGGCCAACCCCGGCAAGATCAACTTCGGCTCGGCCGGCAACGGCGGCATCAGCCATCTGGTGCCCGAGATGTTCAAGAGCGCTGCAGGCGTGGACCTGGTGCACATTCCCTACAAGGGCAGCGCGCCTGCGTTCACCGATCTGATCGGTGGCCAGGTGCAGTTCATGGCCGAGAGCATTCCTCAGGCTGCGGCCTATCACAAGCAGGGCAAGGTGCGCGCCCTGGCCGTGACCAGCAAGGAACGCAATCCCGCGCTGCCCGAGGTGCCGACCGCCATAGAGTCCGGCCTCAAGGGCTTCGAGGTAGTGGGCTTCTATGGCTTTCTCGCTCCTGCCGGCCTGCCCAAGGAGGTGACGGCCAAGCTCAGCAATGCCTTCCAGCAGGTGATGAACCTGCCCGATGTGAAGAGCCGCATGGTGGAGCAGGGCGCCGATCCGGCCTTCCTCGGCTCCGAGGCCTTCGGCAAGTTCCTGGCCAGCGAGACTCCGCGCTGGGCGGCAGCCGTCAAGGCCTCGGGTACGAAACTGGATTGACACCCCCTGAGGCCCTTGCGCGGCTGCCCTGAATTGTCAGTGCCAGTATTGAAGGTGGTGAACGCAAAAAAGCCCGGTCACTTTGGGTGGCCGGGCTTTTGTTTTGCTATGGGTATCGAAGCTGCTTGCGCTTGATTAGAGAGAAATTCAGCATTGATTGATACTGAAATTCAAGGTGGATCTGCGTAAGCAGCTACTGATTTACAGCTGATCGCCTGTCTGTGCGGGGCTGAACATGTCCACACGATCGGTGATGATGCCGTCCGTGCCCAGGTCTATCAGGCGCTGTGCGGCCCATTGGTCGTTGACGGTGTAGCTGCTGCAGTAGAGGCCTGCGCCATGCACCTTGGCCACCAGCTCGGGCGTCCACAGCGCATGGTTGAGCACCATGGCGCTGCAGTCCAGCTCCAGGGCCAGTTTCAGGTCGGCGTCACCGTTGCCATCGGCCAGCTTGTCCACCAGCAGGCCGCGCGGAATATGGGCTGCGGTCTCGCGGGCGCCCTTGAGCGACTCGGACTTGAACGAGGTGAACAGCGGCTGTACCTCGGTTTGCGGCCAGATGCGCTGCATCAGCTCGCCGCAGGCACGACCGGTTTCCAGTTCCTGGCCCGGGGTCGGCTTGATTTCCACATTCAGGTGCAGATGGTTGGCCAGGCACCAGCGTGCCAGGGCTTCCAGCGTGGGCAGGGCCTCGCCCGCATAGGCGCGCGAGTGCCAGCTGCCGGCGTCGAGCTGGGCGATCTCGCCCATGCTCAGTTCGCCGCCAATGCCGTGGCCGTTGGTGGTGCGCTCCAGCGTGGCGTCATGCATCAGAAACAGCACGCCGTCCTGGCTGAGCTTGGCATCGCATTCAAAAAAGCGGTAGCCATGCTGCGCGCCCAGACGGAAGGCGCTCATGGTGTTCTCCGGTGCCAGCTTGCCGGCGCCGCGGTGGGCCACCCAACGAGGGTAGGGCCAGGGTTTCAAAGCAGTAGTCATAGTGGATTTGCGCCCATGTAGACGTGAAAAAAGCGCCGTCAGCGTGGGCTTGGGCGCTTGGAGAAGTTTATGGCAGAAGGAATTCTGCAGTCATGAGCGTATGCATGCGATGAGATTGAGTCGGTCATTGGCGTCCGTGGACTCGTTCTTGAGGGCTGCGCATTCACGGTGCCAGGGCACCGGGACAGGGCCGCCTCGCAGCGAAGTTGCCGTCCCCCTCGGGCGCCAGGCGCCCAGCAGGGGAAGCGGCCAAGCCGCTCAGGGGGTGTTTCGATTTATACGCGTTTGCCGGTTTCGGCGTTGAACCAGTGCAGGCGGTCTTCGCGCGCCGAGATGCGGGCCGTTTCACCGGGCTTGGGATAGGGCTTGCCTTCTTCCACGCGCACGGTGACGTCTTCGTCGCCCACCTTGCCATAGAGCAGGCGTTCGGCGCCCAGCAGTTCCACGGTCTGGACCTTGAACTCCACGCCGCCGGCTTCCACCAGGTCGATATGCTCGGGACGGATGCCCAGGATCATGCCGGGCTTGCCGTTGGGCGAGTGCTTGAGCAGGTTCATGGGAGGAGAGCCGATGAAGCCAGCCACAAAGGTGGAGGCGGGCGTGTGATAGACCTCTTCGGGCGTGCCGAACTGCTCCACATTGCCGCCGTTCATCACCACCATGCGCTGGGCCAGGGTCATGGCCTCGACCTGGTCGTGGGTCACGAACAGGCTGGTGATGCCCAGCTCGGCGTGCAGCTTCTGGATTTCCAGGCGGGTCTGGCCGCGCAGCTTGGCGTCCAGATTGGACAGGGGCTCGTCGAACAGAAAGACCTGGGGCTGGCGCACGATGGCGCGGCCCATGGCCACGCGCTGGCGCTGGCCGCCGGAGAGCTGGCGCGGCTTGCGGTCCAGCAGATGGCTCAGCTCCAGAATCTTGGCAGCCTTGTCCACGCGGCGCTTGATCTCGTCCTCGGGCACCTTGGCGAGCTTCAGGCCGTAGGCCATGTTCTCGTAGTTGCTCATGTGGGGGTAGAGCGCGTAGTTCTGGAACACCATGGCGATATTGCGCTTGGCGGGCTCCAGGTCGTTGACCTTGTTGCTGCCGATCAGCAGGTCGCCGTCGGTGATTTCTTCGAGGCCGGCGATCATGCGCAGCAGGGTGGACTTGCCGCAGCCCGAGGGGCCGACCAGCACGATGAATTCGCCGTCGTTGATTTCGACGTTGATGCCGTGGATGACGGGTACGGCGGACTTGCCGGAGCCGTAGCGCTTGACGATGTTCTTCAGGGAGATGGATGCCATGAGAGGTATTCCAGGTATTCGTTCAATGGGTCAAAAGAAGGTGGTGGAGGCAGTGGGGGCGAGCTTTATTTCTCGGTATCCACCAGGCCTTTGACAAACCACTTTTGCATCAGCATCACCACGGCTGTCGGGGGCAGCATGGCCAGAATGGCGGTCGCCATCACAATGTTCCAGTCCACAGCGGCTTCACCACCGGCCAGCATGCGCTTGATGCCGATCACCACGGGGTACATGTCTTCCGAGGTGGTCATCAGCAGCGGCCACAGGTACTGGTTCCAGCCGTAGATGAACTGGATCACGAACAGCGCGGCAATCGAGGTCTTGGACAAGGGCACCAGGATGTCCTTGAAAAAGCGCATGGCGCCGGCGCCGTCGATGCGGGCGGCCTCCACCAGCTCGTCCGGCACGGTCAGGAAGAACTGACGGAACAGGAAGGTGGCGGTTGCCGAAGCAATCAGGGGCAGGGTCAGGCCGGCGTAGCTGTTGAGCATGCCCAGCTCGGCCACGACCTTGTAGGTGGGCAGGATACGCACTTCCACGGGCAGCATCAGCGTCAGGAAAATCGCCCAGAAGCAGACCATCTTGAACGGGAAGCGGAAGTAGACGATGGCAAAGGCCGACAGCAGCGAGATGGCGATCTTGCCCACGGTGATGACCATGGCCACGACAAAGCTCACCCACATCATCTGCACGACATTGGTGTTGGAGCCGAGCTTGCCCGAACCGAGCAGGGCGTCGCGGTAGTTTTCCCACATATGCGAGCCGGGCAGCAGCGGCATGGGGGACTGCACGATGGCGTCCGCCGTATGGGTGGATGCGACCAGCGCCAGATACAGCGGAAAGGCCACGATGGCCACGCCCAGCAGCAGCACGGCGTGGGAGATGAAGGCAAGCCAGGGATTACGATCGACCATGATCAGTACTGCACTTTCTTTTCAACATAGCGGAACTGGATCACAGTCAGCACGACAACAATCAGCATCAGGATCACGGACTGGGCTGCGGAGCCGCCCAGGTCCAGCGCCTTGAAGCCGTCCTGGTAGACCTTGTAGACCAGAATCGATGTGGACTGGCCGGGGCCGCCCTGCGTGGCTGCATCAATGATGCCGAAGGTGTCGAAGAAGGCGTAGACGACGTTGATCACCAGCAGGAAGAAGGTGGTGGGCGAGAGCAGCGGCAGCTGGATGTTCCAGAAGCGTCGCCATGGGCCGGCACCGTCGATGGACGCGGCTTCGATCAGTGCCTTGGGAATGGACTGCAGTCCGGCGAGGAAGAACAGGAAGTTGTAGGAAATCTGTTTCCACACCGAGGTGATGACGATCAGGGCCATGGCCTGGTTTTCGTTCATCAGATGGTTCCATTCATAGCCCAGCTTGCCCATGTAATGGGTCACCACACCGATGGAGGGCGAGAACATGAAGACCCACAGCACGCCTGCGATCACGGGAGCCACTGCGTAGGGGATGATCAGCAAGGTCTTGTAGACCATGGCAAAGCGGATGATGCGATCCGCAAAGATGGCCAGAGCCAGCGAAACGGCAATGCCGACGCCGGCCACCAGCACCGAGAACAGTGCTGTGCGCTTGAAGGAATTCAGATAGGTGGGGTCGGCGAACAACTGGCGGAAGTTGTCCAGGCCAACCCATTCGGTACTCATGCCGAACGCGTCTTCCATCTGGAATGACTGGAGCACAGCCTGACCGGCGGGCCAGAAGAAGAAGATGCCGATGATCAGTAGCTGGGGGGTGATCAGCACCCAGGGAAGCCACTTGGATCGGAAAAGAACGCGTTTTTCCATGAGGAGTTACAAATAAAAAAACCGCCGGAGCCTGGGTGCAGTCAACGGGGTATTTGGGGGTGCAGAGCCTTGTTTGAAGGCCCCGCAGGCCTTGGCGGCACCCTTGCGGGTGCCTGGAGGGTTTACTGTTTGTAGGAGCGCTCGAAGCGAGCCAGCAGTTCGTTGCCACGGCTCACGATGGAGTCCAGCGCCTGCTTGCCGGTCTTCTTGCCAGCCCACACCTGTTCGAGTTCTTCGTCCTCGATGGTACGGATCTGCACGTAGTTGCCCAGACGGATGCCGCGCGAGTTGTCGGTCACCTTGCGGATCATCTGCGTCACGGCGGTGTCGGTGCCGGGGTGCTTGGCGTAGAAACCGGACTTTTCGGTCAGGTCATAGGCCGCCATGGTCACGGGCAGGTAGCCGGTGCGCTGGTGCGAAGCGGCCTGTACCTTGGTCTGCGACAGGAACTCGAAGAACTTGGCCACGCCCTTGTACTCTTCGGCCTTCTTGCCAGCCATGACCCACAGCGAAGCGCCGCCGATCACGGTGTTCTGGGGAGCGCCCTTGACATCGGGATAGTAGGGCAGGGGAGCCAGGGCGTAGTTGAACTTGGCGTTCTTGGCCACATCGCCGTAGAAGCCGGACGAAGTCTGGATCATGGCGCATTCACCGGCGGTGAACGAAGCCTGGGAAGTGGAGGCGCGACCCTTGTAGACAAACTCGCCAGCCTTGGCAGCTGCGGCCAGGTTGTCGATGTGCTTGACGTGCAGAGGCGAGTTGATCTTCATGCGCGCCTTGTAGCCGTTGGCGCTCAGACCGTTGTGCTCGGTGGCGAATTCCACGTTGTGCCAGGTGGAGAAGGACTCCAGCTGGGTCCAGCCTTGCCATGCCAGGGTCATGGGGCAGCTGTGGCCGCTTTCCTTGAGCTTCTTGGCGGCAGCAAAGACTTCGGGCCAGGTCTTGGGGGCGACGTCGGGGTTCAGGCCGGCCTTCTTGAAGGCGTCCTTGTTGTAGTAGAAGATGGTCGTCGAGCTGTTGAAGGGGAAGCTCAGCATCTGGCCGTTGGGGGCCGTGTAGTAACCGGCCACGGCGGGGATGTAGGTCTTGGGGTCGAAAGCGACGCCGGCGTCCTGCATCACCTTGCCCACGGGCACCGTCGCACCCTTGGAAGCCATCATGGTGGCGGTACCCACTTCAAACACCTGCAGGATGTGAGGGGCGTTGCCCGAGCGGAAGGCTGCAATCGCGGCCGTCATGGATTCGTCGTACACGCCCTTGAACGTGGGCACGACCTTGTAATCCTTCTGGCTTTCGTTGAACTGCTTGGCCAGGTCATTGACCCACTCGTTATTCACGGCAGTCATCGAGTGCCACCATTGGATTTCGGTGACGGCTTGTGCCGAGAAAGTAGTAGCGGCGACGGCGGCGGCCATGGCCAGTTGCTTGAATTGCATGAAGGCTCCTCTAACGATCGTTGACGAAATATGCGGTGATGCACACTAAGTCATCCGTATGACATATGGATGTCATTGTTTGCATGGGCAACGCGCCGCACCATGGGCAGAACCCGCAGTCACAAGCCTTTGTATGACGATCCGGTGACATCTGATGGTGCGCGAAGCTGCGCCATTCTAGGTCAACGGCATTTCGTTTGTTGTTGGTAGTCTTTCGTATTGAGTTGTTTTTGATTCGGAAATGTATGATTTTTGTCTAAATAGCCTATGAAAGATTCATCTACCCTTTGGCTGCGTGCAGCGGTGAACGGGTTCGCAGCGCCTTTGTGCATCGTCATGCAGCGGATCGCCTGCGAAATGCCGATGGGGCTTGCTGCTTTGGCGATAGCAGGGCTGGCCACTCAGAACCCATAGCAAAGCATGGCTGAGCCTCCGTCGCTTAAAATCGTCATCCCACTGGCTTAGGGGCGCCACACAGAGGGCGCCCGACACGGTCTACCCCCATGAATGTACCGATTGCGTTGGCTGCCGCCCTCCAGGCCCAGGCTGCCGAACCCGCACGACTGCGCGAGATTCCCTATAACTACACATCGTTCTCTGACCGTGAGATTGTGATTCGTCTGCTGGGCTCATCCATGTGGGATGTGCTCAATCAGCTGCGTCAGGAACGCCGTACCGGCCGATCCGCCCGCATGCTCTACGAAGTGCTGGGGGATATCTGGGTTGTGCAGCGCAATCCCTATCTTCAGGACGACCTGATCCACAACCCCGACCGCCGCAAGTCGCTGGTCGAGGCGCTGGAGCATCGCCTGGCCGAGATCGACAAGCGCCGCGAGCCCAACGAGGATGCGCTGCGCGATCAGCTGGTGGGTCAGCTGGTGGAAGCGGCCCACCGCGCCGTGCATGAATTCAACGCCACTTTTGTCGAGGCCGAGCAACTGCGCCGCCGCGCGCAGAAGACGCTGCGTCGCTATACCGCCAAGGACAATATCAAGTTCGACGGTCTGTCGCGCGTGGCCCATGTGACCGATGCGACCGACTGGCGCGTCGAATACCCGTTTGTCGTGCTGACGCCCGATACCGAAGCCGAGATGGCCGGCCTGGTCAAGGGCTGCATCGAACTCGGTCTGACCATCATTCCGCGAGGAGGCGGTACCGGATACACGGGTGGTGCCATACCTTTGACCTGGCGCTCGGTGGTCATCAACACCGAGAAGCTGGAAGCGCTGACCGAAGTCGAGATGCGCATGATTCCCGGCGTGGATCACGAAGTGCCCACCATCTACTCCGAAGCCGGTGTGGTGACCCAGCGTGTGGCCGATGCGGCCGAGCGCGGCGGCTTTGTGTTCGCCGTGGACCCGACCTCCATCGAGGCCTCCTGCATAGGCGGCAATATCGCCATGAACGCGGGCGGCAAAAAGGCCGTGCTCTGGGGTACTGCCCTGGACAATCTGGTGTCCTGGCGCATGGTCACGCCCGATGCGCAATGGCTGGAGGTCACACGCCTGGATCATAACCTCGGCAAGATCCATGATGCCGAGATGGCCTGTTTCGAGCTGAAGTACTTCGAGGCGGACGGCAAGACCCATGTGCGCACCGAGCGCCTGGACATCCCCGGTCACACCTTCCGCAAGGAAGGCCTGGGCAAGGACGTGACCGACAAATTTCTCTCGGGTCTGCCCGGCATCCAGAAGGAAGGCACGGACGGCCTGATCACCAGCGCGCGCTGGGTGGTGCACCGCATGCCGGCGCATACACGTACCGTTTGCATGGAATTCTTCGGCAATGCCAAGGATGCCGTGCCCTCCATCGTCGAGATCAAGGACTATATGTTCGCCGAGCAAAAGCGCTCGGGCGTGCTGCTGGCCGGCCTTGAACACCTGGACGACCGCTACCTCAAGGCCGTGGGCTACGCGACCAAGAGCAAGAAGGGCAACGGCCGTCTGCCCAAGATGGTGCTGCTGGGCGATATCGCCGGTGACGATGCCGACGAAGTGGCCCGCGTGGCGGCCGAGGTGGTGCGCATCGCCAATTCACGCAACGGCGAGGGCTTTACCGCCGTCAGCGCCGAGGCGCGCAAGAAGTTCTGGCTGGACCGCAAGCGCACGGCAGCGATCTCGCGCCATACCAACGCCTTCAAGATTAACGAAGACGTGGTGATTCCGCTGCCGCGCATGGCCGAGTACACCGATGGCATCGAGCGCATCAATATCGAGCTGTCGCTGCGCAACAAGCTCAAGCTCTGCGACGAGCTGAGCGGCTTTTTCAAGCACTCCGATCTGCCCCTGGGCAAGAGCGACGATGCCGGCGACATCCCCAGTGCCGAACTGCTGGAAGACCGCGTGCAGCAGGCCCTGGCGCTGGTGGCCGAGGTGCGCGAGCTCTGGCAGGGCTGGCTGGACGGCGTGGCCACGCTGTTCCCCGAGCTGCAGGATCACCGCCTGCGTGCGAGCTGGAAGACCCAGCTCAAGGAGCCGCTGTCCAAGATTTTCGCGGGCGCTGCCTTTCAGCCGCTGCGCGAGTCGGTCAACGAGATTCACCAGACCGTGCTCAAGGGCCGTGTCTGGGTGGCCCTGCACATGCACGCCGGCGACGGCAATGTGCACACCAACATCCCCGTCAACTCCGACGACTATGAAATGCTGCAGACCGCGCACGAAGCCGTGGCCCGCATCATGGAGCTGGCGCGCAGTCTGGACGGCGTGATCTCGGGCGAGCACGGCATCGGCATCACCAAGCTGGAATTCCTCTCGGATGCCGAGCTGGCACCGTTTGCCGATTACAAGAAGCGTGTGGACCCCGAAGGCCGCTTCAACAAGGGCAAGCTGATCCGCAACGAAGAGTGGGATGCCCTGGCGCACCAGAGTCATGACGGTCGCTCGCCGCGCGAGTCGCTGATGTTTGCCGATCTGACCAATGCCTACACGCCCAGCTTCGGCCTGATGGGTTATGAATCCATCATCATGCAGCAGTCGGACATCGGCGCCATCGCCAACTCCGTCAAGGACTGCCTGCGCTGCGGCAAGTGCAAGCCCGTGTGCGCCACCCATGTGCCGCGCGCCAATCTGCTGTACTCACCGCGCAACAAGATTCTGGCCACCTCGCTGCTGGTGGAGGCCTTCCTCTACGAAGAGCAGACACGCCGTGGCGTGTCCATCAAGCACTGGCAGGAATTCGAAGACGTGGCCGACCACTGCACGGTCTGCCACAAGTGCTTCAACCCCTGCCCGGTCAAGATCGACTTTGGCGACGTGACCATGAATATGCGCAATCTGCTGCGCAAGATGGACAAGAAGAGCTTCCGTCCCGGCAACAAGCTGGCCATGGCCATGCTCAATGCCACGAACCCCGACACCATCAAGTTCATGCGCACGGCCATGGTGGGCGTGGGCTTCAAGGCCCAGCGCCTGGCGGCCGACGTGCTGGGGGCTGTCGCCAAGAAGCAGACCGCGCATCCGCCCGCATCCGTGGGCACGGCTCCCATCAAGGAGCAGGTGATTCACTTCATCAACAAGAAGCTGCCCGGTGGTCTGCCCACCAAGACGGCGCGCGCCTTGCTGGATATCGAAGACAAGGATTACGTGCCCATCATCCGCGACCCGCAGGCCACCAAGTCGGACACCGAGGCGGTGTTCTACTTCCCCGGCTGCGGCTCGGAGCGCCTGTTCAGTCAGGTGGGTCTGGCCACGCAGGCCATGCTCTGGCATGCCGGCGTGCAGACCGTGCTGCCACCCGGTTATCTGTGCTGCGGCTATCCCCAGCGCGGTTCGGGCCAGTTCGACAAGGCCGAGAAGATGATCACGGACAACCGTGTGCTCTTCCACCGTGTGGCGACCACGCTCAACTATCTGGACATCAAGACCGTGGTGGTGAGCTGCGGTACCTGCTATGACCAGTTGCAGGGCTACCAGTTCGACAAGATCTTCCCCGGCTGCCGCATCATCGACATCCACGAATATCTGCTCGAAAAGGGCATCACGCTGCAGAACAAGGGTGCTTACCTGTACCACGACCCCTGCCATACGCCCATGAAGCAGCAGGACCCGATGAAGACCGTCAAGGCCTTGATGGGGGACAACGTGCTCAAGAGCGAGCGCTGCTGCGGCGAATCCGGCACGCTGGGGGTGACGCGTCCCGATATCTCCACGCAGATCCGTTTCCGCAAGACCGAGGAGATTCGCAAGGGCGAGGCCGCATTGCGTGACAACGGCCAGCTGGGTGCCCAGGACAACGTCAAGATCCTGACCAGCTGCCCCAGCTGCCTGCAGGGCCTGAGCCGCTATGGCAACGATCTGAACAACGGTCTGCTCGAAGCCGACTACATCGTGGTCGAGATGGCGCGCGACATTCTGGGCGAGAACTGGATGGCCGAGTATGTCAATCGCGCCAACCAGGGCGGTATCGAGCGTGTGCTGGTGTGATGCCCCCTGAGTCGCTCCGCTCCTTCCCCAAGGGAGGCCGGGGCGGACCTGCCTCGGTGTCTCCGGCCTTTGCTGGGGTCACATCGAGAAGCATTGCAATGGAGATTTCAGATGCTGGTTGAAAATTGTCCTCTGTGCATTGCCGATGGCGGTGCGCTGGTCTGGCGCGGCGACAAGCTGCGTGTGATTCGAGCTGTGGAGGCAGGCTTTCCGGCCTTCTATCGCGTGGTCTGGAATGAGCATGCGGCCGAGTTCTCGGATCTGAGCGCGGCGGATCGCATTGTCTGCATGGATGCCGTGGCTCTGGTCGAGCGCGTGCTGCGCGAGCAGCTGGCTCCGACCAAGATCAACCTGGCGGCGCTCGGTAATATGGTGGCACATCTGCACTGGCATGTGATTGCGCGCTATGACTGGGACAGCCACTTTCCCGCTTCCGTCTGGGCTGCGGCCCAGCGCGAGCGCGATGAAGAGCGCGAAGCTGCGATTGCCCGCCAGCTGCCGCAGGTGGATGAAGTGCTGCAAAAGGCGTTGGCCCTCTGGGCCGCGTGATGTTTTTCGTCTCCGACGGGAGATTCAAAGGGCAGCTTGAGGCTGCCCTTTTATGCATTGATTAGGAGAGAACCATGGCAGGACTGCAAGCCAATACTCCCACCCCCCAGTCATTGACCGTGCATGGCGCATCGCGCGTGCTGGAGGTCTCTTATTCGGACGGCAAGACTTTCCGCATCCCGTTCGAGTTGCTGCGCGTGTACTCGCCCTCGGCCGAGGTGCAAGGCCATGGCCCGGGCCAGGAAGTGCTGCAGACCGGCAAGCGCGATGTGGGCATCAACACCATAGAGCCGGTCGGCAACTACGCCATCAAGCCCTTCTTCAGCGATGGGCATGAAAGCGGTCTGTACACCTGGGAATACCTCTACCAGCTGGGCAGCCAGCAGGATGCTCTGTGGCAGCAATATCTGCAGCGCCTTGAAGAGGCCGGGATGGAGCGCGACACGCCCATGCCCGAGAAGGGCGCCGGCGGTCATGGCTGCAGCGTGCATTGAGCTTTGACTCCCAGGGGCTTGCATGTCGGCTCAAAAGCCGGCAGCAACGTCCCGTACACGCCACATAGCCCATGCATACGGTACAGGGTTATTGAGGCTGGTGCTATATTTCCAATAGCTGGCAGCGCATGTGAAATAAGCGCTCAAGGCGAATTCCTTCCAAAAACCATAGTGCTTCAAAGCCTGTAGCCATACGGGGTTGTCGCTGTACGCGCAAGCACTGCCTGCTTAGCATTCTTTGTTATGAGCTCCACACACTTCGGATTCCAGACTGTTGATGAAAGCGAGAAGGCATCGCGCGTACGCGGTGTGTTCGACTCCGTGGCTTCCAAGTACGACGTCATGAACGACGTGATGTCGGGCGGTCTGCACCGCGCCTGGAAGGCTTACACGCTGATGGTGGCCAACCTCAAGGAAGGCGACAAGGCGCTGGATATCGCGGGCGGCACAGGAGATCTGTCCCTGGCTTTTTCCAAGAAGGTGGGCGCCAGCGGTCAGGTGGTGCACACCGACATCAATGAAGCCATGTTGCGCGTGGGGCGTGACCGTTTGACCGACAAGGGCGTGATCCTGCCCACGCTGGTCTGCGATGCTGAAAAGCTGCCTTTCCCCGACAACTATTTCGATCTGGTCAGCGTGGCCTTCGGTCTGCGCAATATGACGCACAAGGATGCAGCGCTCAAGGAAATGAACCGCGTGCTGCGTCCCGGCGGCAAGCTGCTGGTGCTGGAGTTTTCCAAGGTGGCCAAACCGCTGGAGAAAGTCTATGACTGGTACTCGTTCAAGATTTTGCCGACCATGGGCAAGATGATTGCCGGCGACGCCGAAAGCTATCGCTATCTGGCTGAGTCCATTCGCATGCACCCAGGCCAGAAGGAGCTCAAGGCCCTGATGCAGCAATGCGGCTTTGGCCATGTGGACTATCACAACATGACAGGAGGCGTCTGTGCCTTGCATGTGGGAATCAAATGTTAAGTGCGCCCTGTGCGCAGATTTGTAGCGACTTTCTATAAGAAGGGAGATGAGATGAAGAAACTTTGGTCAATCGCCTTGGTGGCAATGCTGGTGGTGGCACATGGTCAGGCCGATGCAAAACGCATGGGCGGTGGCTCATCGTTCGGCAAACAGTCGGGCAACGTCACTCAACGCGAAGCGTCTCGTGCTCCCGCTCAGAATACCCAGCAGGCTCCGCAGCAGAGTGCGGCGCAGCAAAACCGTGCTGCTCCGCCTGCAGCGGCTCCGGCCGCTGCACCCAAGAAGCCATGGGGCGCCATGCTGGGCGGCCTGGCCGCAGGCCTGGGCCTGGCCTGGCTGGCCAACTCGCTGGGCATGGGCGAAGCCTTTGCCAATCTGCTGATGTTCGGTCTGCTGGCCATGGTGATCATGGTGGTGGTCGGCATGATCATGCGCCGTCGCAAGGCAGCGCCTGCCGTGCAGAGCACCAGCAGTCCATTCGCCTTTCAGGGCGCAGGCAATCTGGGCGGTGATGTGAATGCACCTCAGGCACGCCAGTACAACCCCGAAAAAGTGGGCAATGACGCGTCGGCTCGTCCTTGGGAACAGAACCATATTCCCGAAGCCGCAGCTGCAGCTGGCGGCTCCATGATCGGCTCTGCCCTGTCGGGTTCGCAGAACTGGGGCGTGCCTGCAGACTTCGATGCCGAAGGTTTTCTCACGGCAGCCAAGCGCAACTTCGTGACACTGCAGTCGGCCTGGGACAGGTCCGACATCACCACTCTGCGCTCCATGATGACCGACGAGATGCTCGCGGAAATCCGCAGCCAGCTGTCCGAGCGCGAGAGCCAGCGTGCCGGTGAACCCAACCACACCGACGTGTTGATGATCGATGCGCAACTGCTGGGCATCGAAGATCTGGGCAATGGCTATATGGCCAGCGTCGAGTTCTCCGGCATGATCCGCGAAGAGGCATCGGCAGGCCCCAGCCCCTTCCGTGAAGTCTGGAACATGACCAAGCCCAAGAGTGGTACCAGCGGCTGGCTGGTGGCAGGCGTGCAGGCGCTGCAATAAGCGCCGCCCCGCAGCGATGGTGCCGTCCCCCTTGGGGGGAAGGCGCAAAGCGCCACAGGGGGGAATCAATTTCATGAATAATCGGGGACTATGGCAACACAGTCCCCTTTTTCTTTTCTGGGCGGTCTCGTCGAACGCGTGATGGCCGGTCCCCAAGCTCCCGAATGGCTGGTGAGTGAAATGCACCAGCGTCTGGTGCTTTTCCTCAATCACGTGCTGATGCAGGAAAAAGAGGCCATGGACCGCCTCGTGCGCCAGAAGGGGCGTATTGCGCGCGTGCAATGGCGCCAGTATTCGGTCGCCTTGCTGGTCACTCCTGCTGGCCTGTTCGACGTGGCTCCTGCGGAGGCTGCACCCGATCTGATGCTGGAAGTCACCGAGACCTCTCCTCTGTCGCTGGCCCAGACGGCCTTGCGTGGCGACAAGCCCAGCATTCGCATCGAAGGCGATGTGCAGTTTGCCGCCGAGATCAATTGGCTGGTGGATAACGTCAAGTGGGATGTGGAGGAAGATCTGGCTCGCCTGATTGGCGATGTGCCGGCCCACACCATTGGCAAGGTGGCACGCACGGCCGCACAGGGGCTGCGTCAGTTCGTCGGCGCACGCATGGGCAGCAAGTCTGCCTCTGCTGCCGATGTCGCCAATCCTGCCGGCACGGCACCCGTGGCAGCCATGCCCGGGGCCGATTACACACAGCCATGAGCCGCTTTCTGCGGGGCTGGGCCATCCTCTGGGTGGTGTTTCGTTATGGACTCGATGAGCTGGTGCTCTCCGGGATTCCGCATCCGCGCCTGCGCAGCCTGCGCGGCGTGCTGACCTTTGGCCGCAAGCTGGACAAGCCACGTGGCGTGCGCCTGCGCGAAGCGCTGGAAGAGCTGGGACCCATCTTCGTGAAGTTCGGTCAGGTGCTTTCTACGCGCAGCGACCTGATGCCGCCCGATGTGGCCGAGGAACTGGCCAAGCTGCAGGACCGCGTGCCGCCGTTCGATTCCCAGATCGCGGTGGACACCATCGAGCGCTCCTTTCGCAAGCCGCTGGAGCAGATCTTCATCAGCTTCGAGCGTGAGCCCGTGGCCAGCGCGTCCATCGCCCAGGTGCACTTTGCCAGGGTTCGCGACAAGTCCGGCGTCGAGCACGACGTCGCCGTCAAGGTGCTGCGTCCGGGCATGAAGTCCGTGATCGACAAGGATCTGGCGCTGATGCACATGATGGCGAGCTGGCTGGAAAAGCTCTCCCATGATGGCAAGCGCCTCAAGCCCAAGGAAGTAGTTGCCGAGTTCGACAACTATCTGCATGACGAGCTGGACCTGATCCGCGAAGCCTCCAATGCCGCGCAACTGCGCCGCAATATGGAAGGGCTGGATCTGGTGCTGATCCCCGAGATCCACTGGGATTACTGCCACACCGACGTGATGGTGATGGAGCGCATGAAGGGCGTGCCCATCAGCCAGGTCGAGCGCCTGCGCGAAGCCGGCGTGGACATCCCCAAGTTGGCGCGCGATGGCGTGACCATCTTCTTTACCCAGGTGTTCCGCGACGGCTTCTTTCATGCCGACATGCACCCGGGCAACATCATGGTCAGCCTGGAGCCCGATACCTTCGGGCGCTATATTTCGCTGGACTTCGGCATCGTCGGCACGCTGACCGAGTTCGACAAGGAATACCTGGCGCAGAACTTCCTGGCCTTCTTCCGCCGCGACTACAAGCGTGTTGCCGCCTTGCATGTGGAAAGCGGCTGGGTGCCGGCCACGACGCGCGTCGAAGAGCTGGAGGCGGCCATCCGCGCCGTCTGCGAGCCTTATTTCGACCGGCCTCTGGCTGAAATCTCGCTGGGCATGGTGCTGATGCGCCTGTTCCAGACCTCGCGCCGTTTCCAGGTCGAGATTCAGCCCCAGCTGGTGCTGCTGCAAAAGACGCTGCTCAATATCGAGGGCCTGGGCCGTCAGCTCGACCCCAACCTTGACCTCTGGAGCACGGCCAAGCCATTCCTCGAGAAATGGATGCTGGACCAGATGGGGCCGCAGCGCCTATGGCATGAGCTGCAGGCGCAGGCGCCGCGTTACGCCAAGATCCTGCCCGACATTCCGCGTGTGCTGCACCAGTATCTGTCCAGGCATGGCGCTGGCAATGACAGCGAAGCCCTGCTCAAGGAGCTGCTGCAGCAGCAGAAAACGACAAACCGTTTGCTGCAGGCCATCCTTTGCGGCGGCATCGGTTTCGTCATCGGTCTGGTGGTGCTGCAGGTTCTGCTGCGCATCCGCTTCTGAGCTTTCCCTTTCTTTAGAGTTCGAGGAGTGCCAGCGTGCTGCTCTCATTGGTGATCGTCTACCTGTTAGTGACCATCGGCATCGGCCTGTGGGCCGCCAGACGCGTGAAGAACACGGCGGACTTCGCCATTGCCGGCCGTCATCTGCCGCTCTACATGATCATCACCACCACATTCGCGACCTGGTTCGGGTCCGAGCTGGTGCTGGGCGTGCCAGCCAAGTTCATCGAAGGCGGTCTGCATGCGCTGGTGGAAGATCCGTTTGGCGCGGGCATGTGCCTGATCCTGGTGGGCGTCTTTTTTGCGGCCAAGCTCTACCGCATGAATCTGCTGACCATCAGCGACTACTACCGCTCGCGCTATGGCCGAGCTATCGAGGTGGTCTGCTCGCTGATCATCATGCTCAGCTATCTGGGCTGGGTTTCGGCCCAGGTCACGGCGCTGGGCCTGGTATTCAACCTGCTCTCGGGCGGTGTCGTCAGCATTCCCATGGGCATGACGATAGGCGTGCTCTCGGTGCTGGTCTACACCCTGTTCGGCGGCATGTGGTCCGTGGCCGTGACGGATTTCGTGCAGATGATCATCCTGGTCGCCGGCCTGCTGATACTGGCCTTTTTTGCCGGTGACATGGCGGGCGGCGCGGGCAAGGTGGTCGATCTGGCCACCAGCCGGGATCTGTTCAAGTTTCTGCCCGAGCCCTCGCTGCATGAAATCGTTTTCTTCATCGGCGCTGCCGTGACCATGATGCTGGGCTCGATTCCGCAGCAGGACATCTTCCAGCGCGTGATGTCGGCAGACACCGAGAAGTCGGCCGTGCGCGGCACCATCATCGGCGGTGCCTGCTATGTGATCTTTGCCTTCGTACCCATGTTCCTGGTGGCCAGTGCGCTCATCATCATGCCCGCCGAAGCCACGGCCCTGCTGGCCGATGATCCGCAGAAGGTGCTGCCCACCCTGGTGATGGACAAGATGCCGTTTGCCATGCAGGTGCTGTTCTTCGGCGCGCTGCTCTCGGCCATCAAGTCCTGCGCGTCGGCCACCTTGCTGGCTCCCAGCGTGACCTTTACCGAGAACATCTGGCGCCAGTTCCGTCCCTACACCACGGACAAGGAAAACCTCAGGACCATGCGCATCAGCGTGCTGGTGTTTGCGGCCTGTGTACTGGCCTATTCGATAGCCATGGAGGGCACGCCCATCTATGAGCTGGTCGCCAGCGCCTATCAGGTGCCGCTGGTGGGGGCCTTCGTGCCGCTGGTGTTCGGCCTGTACTGGAAGCGAGCCACCACCCAGGGTGCCATCAGTGCCGTGGCGCTGGGCATAGGTGTGTGGCTGGTCTTTATGGTCACGCCCGCGCTCAACCAGGCTTTTCCACAGCAGCTGGCTGGTCTTTTGGCTGCGGTTGCCGGCATGCTTGCAGGCTCGCTGCTGCCCCAGTGGATCAGCAACCATCACCGTGAAATCGAGTCCTTGGCCGAGATCAAGGCTTGAGAGAGCAAACCGGCTGCACCGGGGCTTGCTTGCGCAGCGCAGCAAAACCAGGGGCGGCGCCTATAATTGAGGGTTTTTGCACTTTCTCCGTTTTTAGCGCTATGCCTATCTATGCATACAAGTGTGGCTCCTGCGGTCACGCCAAGGATGTGCTGCAGAAAATCTCGGACGCGCCGCTGACCGTGTGCCCAGCTTGCGGGGCCGAGGCCTTTTCCAAGCAGCTCACCGCTCCGGGCTTTCAGCTCAAGGGTTCTGGCTGGTATGCCACGGACTTCAAGAACAGCGGCAGCAAGCCGGCTGCAAGCACCTCTTCATCCAGTGACAGTGCCGCTGCACCTGCAGCAGCTGCCCCTGCCCCTGCGCCCGCCAATTCCTGAGGCTTACCCACACTATGTCTGCATTGCGCAAGTGGCTGATTGCCGGTTTGCTGGTCATCGTTCCCCTGGTGATCACGCTGGGCGTGCTCAACTGGATCATCGGAACGCTTGATCAGACGCTGGCCATTCTTCCCGAGGCCTGGCAGCCCGACAGATTGCTGGGCATGCATATTCCGGGCTTTGGCGTTATTCTGACCTTGCTGATTCTGCTGCTCGTGGGCGGCATTGCCAGCAATTTCATCGGCCGCAAGCTGGTGGGCTGGGGTGATGCGCTGGTGCGTCGCATTCCCGTGGTGCGCTCGATCTATTCCAGCGTCAAGCAGGTCTCGGACACCGTGTTCTCCGACAGCGGCAACGCTTTTCGCACGGCAGTGCTGGTGCAGTGGCCACGCGAGGGCGTATGGACCGTGGCTTTCGTCACAGGCCAGCCCAGCGGTGAAGTGGCGGCTTTGCTGCGCGATGAATATGTGAGCGTCTTCGTGCCCACCACGCCCAACCCCACAGGGGGTTACTTCGTGCTGGTGCGCAAGAGCGAGTGCATCGAGCTGGAAATGAGCGTGGATGCGGCGCTCAAATACATTGTTTCGATGGGCGTGGTGGCTCCGCCAGACCTCGCTCTGATCGAAGAATCCAAACAAACAACCTTGTCGCACCCCTAAGGTGCAGGAAGAATTTTCATGGCAATGCGTTCTCAATACTGCGGTCTGGTGACCGAAGCCCAAATGGGCGAAACCGTGACCCTGTGCGGCTGGGTGAATCGCCGCCGTGACCATGGTGGCGTGATCTTCATCGACCTGCGCGACCGTGAAGGCTATGTGCAGGTGGTCTGCGACCCCGACCGCGCCGAGATGTTCAAGGTGGCCGAAGACGTGCGCAACGAGTTCTGCGTGCAGGTCAAGGGCGTGGTGCGTGCGCGTCCCGCCGGCACCACCAACGACAAGCTCAAGAGCGGTCAGATCGAAGTGCTGTGCCATGAACTGAACGTGCTCAACGCTTCCGTCACGCCTCCTTTCCAGCTGGACGATGACAATCTGTCGGAAACCGTGCGCCTCACGAATCGCGTGATGGATCTGCGTCGTCCCGTGATGCAGCGCAATATGATGCTGCGTTACAAGACCGCCATCCAGGTGCGCAACTTCCTCGACAAGGAAGGCTTCATCGACATCGAGACCCCCATGCTGGGCAAGTCCACGCCTGAGGGCGCCCGTGACTACCTGGTGCCCTCGCGTGTGCATGACGGCGAATTCTTCGCGCTGCCCCAGTCGCCCCAGCTGTACAAGCAGATGCTGATGGTCTCGGGCTTCGACCGCTACTACCAGATCACCAAGTGCTTCCGCGACGAAGACCTGCGCGCTGATCGTCAGCCCGAATTCACGCAGATCGACTGCGAAACCTCTTTCCTGAACGAAGAGGAAATCCGCGCCATCTTCCAGCGCATGATCAAGGAAGTGTTCCAGACCCAGTTGAACGTGGATCTGGGCGAGTTCCCCATCATGACCTACCAGGACGCGGCCTTCCGCTTCGGTTCGGACAAGCCCGACCTGCGCGTCAAGCTGGAGTTCACCGAGCTGACCGACATCATGGGCGATGTGGACTTCAAGGTCTTCTCCACCCCCGCCACCACCAAGGGCGGCCGTGTCGTGGCCCTGCGCGTGCCCGGCGGCGCTGCCATCTCGCGTGGCGAGATCGACGGCTACACCGAGTTCGTCAAGATCTACGGTGCCAAGGGCCTGGCCTGGATCAAGGTCAACGAAGTGGCCAAGGGCCGTGAAGGCCTGCAGTCGCCCATCGTCAAGAACCTGCACGATGCAGCGCTGGCCGAAATCGTCAAGCGCACCGGTGCACAGGATGGCGACCTGCTGTTCTTTGGCGCCGACAAGGAAAAGATCGTCAACGACTCCATCGGCGCCCTGCGCCTGAAGGTCGGCCACAGCGAATTCGGCAAGAAGAGCGGCCTGTTCGAAGACAAGTGGGCGCCTCTGTGGGTGGTGGACTTCCCCATGTTCGAACATGACGAGGAATCCGGCCGCTGGGTGGCCGTGCACCACCCCTTCACCTCGCCCAAGGATGGTCACGAAGACCTGATGGACACCGATCCAGGCAAGTGCATTGCCAAGGCCTACGACATGGTTCTGAACGGCTGGGAACTGGGCGGTGGCTCGGTGCGTATCCACCGTGCCGACGTGCAGGCCAAGGTGTTCGAAGCCCTGAACATCACGCCCGAGCAGCAACGTGCCAAGTTCGGCTATCTGCTGGACGCGCTGCAGTACGGTGCGCCCCCCCACGGCGGTCTGGCCTTCGGCCTGGATCGTCTGATCACGCTGATGACCGGCTCCGACTCCATCCGCGACGTGATTGCCTTCCCCAAGACACAGCGCGCCCAGGATCTGCTGACCCAGGCTCCCTCGCCCGTGGACGAGAAGCAGCTGCGCGAGCTGCACATCAAGCTGCGCAACCCCATGGTGGTCACCACCGAGGCTTGATTGCCAAGCTCCCCGTGAACAGCGCCGGTCGCTGTTCACACCCGGGCGCCAGTTCGCGAAAGCGGCTGGCGCTTTTTTGTTGCTTTGAAATCGGGAGCTGCTTGCGCCTGTCAATCTTGAGACTCAGATGGTTTTCAGTCTGAATTCAATGATTGGAAAGCGGTTGAAGCTATGAATATTGATGGCTATCAAGCAGCAGGGCGACTCAGCCTGCTGTCATGCTGGCCGCGCTAATATGCTGCGATGGAAGTCAGGCCCTACAAGATTCCGCAGTCCGTGCTGGTCGTGATCTACCGCGAAGACGGGCAGGTGTTGCTGCTGCGCCGAAGCATCGATGCGCCCGAGGGCGAGCCTTTCTGGCAATCCGTCACGGGCAGCAAGGACAGCCTGGACGAGGATTGGCATGAAACCGCCGTGCGCGAGGTGTTCGAGGAAACCGGCATTAATGCGCTGGCGCCGGACTGTTGCCTGACCGACTGGAAACTCGAGAACGTCTACGCCATCTATCCGCAATGGCTGCATCGTTACGCGCCGGGCGTCAGCCATAACCAGGAGCGTGTCTTCGGCCTCCGTGTGCCACCTCACATGAGCGTGCACTTGAATCCCAGGGAGCACACCGCACATGATTGGCATGATTGGCGTGAGGCAGCCCAGCGCTGCTTTTCTTCTTCCAACGCAGAAGCTATTTTGCTGTTGCCGCGCTTCGAGCCGGCGCTGGTCGAGCGCCGCTGCAGGCAACAGCCTTGAAACCCACAGTGCCTATGTCTGAAGTTCAGTTGTTTACGCCGCCAGAGCCGCAGATCCTGCGCGTGGCCACCTACAACATTCACAAGGGTGTGCAGGGCCTGGGCCCTGCCAGGAGGCTGGAGATTCACAATCTGGGACTCGCGGTGGAGCAGCTCGATGCGGACATCGTCTGCCTTCAGGAGGTTCGCAAGATGAACCGCAAGGAGGAGCAGTATTTCGACCGCTGGCCCAATGTGCCTCAGGCCGAGTATCTGGCTCCCGAAGGCTACGAGTCCGTCTATCTGACCAATGCCTATACCCGGGACGGCGAGCACGGCAATGCGCTGCTCAGCCGCTGGCCGGTGATCGGCTACCAGCACGAGGACATCTCGGACCATCGCTTCGAGCAGCGCGGCCTGCTGCATGTGGAGCTGGACATCCACGGCAAGCGCGTGCATTCCATCGTCGTGCACCTGGGTCTGATTCCGGGCAGCCGCATTCGCCAGATCGCGTTGCTGCAGCGTTTCATCGAGCGCGAGGTGCCGCCCAATGCACCGCTGGTGGTGGCGGGCGACTTCAATGACTGGGGCAACCAGATCAAGCGCATGCTGGCGGGCTTCGGCCTGTTCGAGTACGAGGAAACGCAGGGCATTCTGACCTATCCTTCGCGGCTGCCGATTGCGCAGCTCGACCATATCTATGTGCGCGGCCTGACCCCGCTGGGGCTGCAGGTGCCCAAGGGGCGCATCTGGTGGCGCATGTCGGATCATCTGCCGCTGATCGCAGAGTTCAAGCTGTAGCGGCCCTGAGCCCGGCCCCGCGCCCGCTGCTCGGGTGGGCGCGACAGCCTCGCCGCGCGGCGGCGCTTGCTCGCTGTCTCTGGTCGGGTGCATGCTTATTTTGAGATTGCTCCTGAAACCATAGCTTCCAATGCCTTGTAAACATGCATCTGGACGGCAAATCCTTTGTGGCTTCGGGAAGTTGATTCACTGGTACCATTCTTGGATGTTCAGAGATCTCGCCGACATGAAAAAAGACAACTCAGCCGAAGGAACACCCGTTTCGGTCAAGATCCGCGAGCGGCTGCAGGCAGCTAAAAAACGTTTCCACGCCAACGACAACATTGCCGAATTCATCGAGCCCGGCGAGCTGGAGAAGCTGCTGGACGAGGTGCAGGAGAAGATGCAGGGCGTGCTCGACTCCATGGTCATCGACACCGTGCACGACCACAACACGCGCGCCACGGCCCGCCGTGTGGCCAAGATGTATGTGAATGAGGTGTTCCGCGGCCGTTATGTGCATCAGCCGGCCATCACCGAATTCCCCAACGCCGAACACTTGAACGAGCTGATGATCGTCGGCCCGATCACCGTGCGCAGCGCCTGCAGCCACCACCTGTGTCCCGTGATCGGCAAGATCTGGATCGGCGTGCTGCCCAACAAGAACACCAATGTGATCGGTCTGTCCAAGTACGCGCGTCTGGTGGACTGGATCATGGGTCGCCCGCAGATTCAGGAAGAGGCCATCATCCAGCTGGCCGACCTGATCATGGACAAGACCCGACCCGACGGGCTGGCCGTGGTCATGGAAGCCTCGCATTTCTGCATGTCCTGGCGCGGCGTGCGCGAGATGGATTCCAAGATGCTGAATTCCGTCATGCGCGGCGCTTTCCTCACCAACTCCGAACTGCGCCGCGAATTCCTCTCGCTCATAGCAGCCCGCAAGTAAATGATCCCCCTGTGGCGCTTCGCGCCTTCCCCCGAGGGGGGACGACGCCTTCGCTGCGGGGCGGCCCTTGCTTGGCGTCTCTCACATGTGCTGCGCCAGTTTCATCACGCACTGGCCATGTTCGGCCAGATGAAGCACTGAATTTTTCCTTTCAAAAGGCTGCGCATCGCGCGGCCTTTTGCATTTCCGGCTCTCATGTCCCTGCAAGCGTTCACTCTCATCATTCTGGCCGGCCTGATTCATTCGGGCTGGAATATCGTGGCCAAGAAGGCGGGCGGAGATGCCCGTTTTTCGCTCTACACCGCCATTTGCAATGCCGTTATCTGGCTGCCGCTGGGCTGGTGGCTGGGCAAGGATGTGGTGCCGGGCTGGGGCTGGATGGAGTGGGCCTTCGTCACCGCCAGTGCCGTGCTGCATGTGGCTTATTTCGTGGTGCTGCTGCGCGGCTACCGCGTGGCCGATCTCACCGTGGTCTATCCGCTGGCGCGCGGCAGCGGGCCACTGATCTCATCGCTGGTTGCGGTGATGTTTTTGGGGGAACAGATTTCAACGCTGGGGGCTGCCGGCATTGCGGGCGTGGTGCTGGGCGTGTTCCTGATCGCGGGCGGTCCGCGCATGATCGTGGCCATTCGCGACGGACAGGACCTGGAGGCGCGTCAGCGTGTGCTGGCGGGCCTCTACTACGGCCTGCTGACGGGCTTGTTCATTGCCAGCTACACCGTGGTGGACAGCTATGCCGTCAAGATGCTGCTGATGTCGCCGATTCTGGTGGACTATATGGGCAATCTGATCCGGCTGGTGATTCTGGCGCCGCTGGCCGCCCGGGACTGGCCCGAGACCAAGCGCCTGTGGCGTCTGCAGTGGCGCTATGCGGCCGTGGTGGCTTTCTTCAGCCCCATTGCCTATGTGCTGGTGCTCTATGCCGTGCAAAGCGCGCCCATCTCCCATGTCGCTCCGGCGCGCGAGGTGTCCATGTTGTTCGCAGCCCTGATCGGCGGCAGGTTGCTGGGCGAGGGCGACCGGGCCTTGCGCATTGCCGGGGCCGTGATGATTGCCCTGGGCGTGACGGCACTGGGGCTGGGTTGAAGTGAGTCGTTTGTCGAAAAGGCCTGTAGCCCTTGTCGATGAATCGCAAATAGCTATTGTTTTTGAAGAGAGCTGAAAATGCCGACCTGGGAAGTCCTGATCACATTCTTTGGCGTGGCCTTGCTGCTGGGCCTGAGCCCCGGCCCCGACAACCTGTTTGTGCTGGTGCAATCGGCACAGCGCGGCTGGCGCGTGGGGCTGTGCGTGGTGCTGGGCCTGTGTCTGGGCATTGTCGGACATACGGCCGCCGTGGCGCTGGGGCTGGCGGCCGTGGTGGCCACATCGCCCATGCTGTTCACGGCGCTCAAGCTCTGCGGCGCCGCCTATCTGGCCTATCTGGCCTGGGGCGCATGGCATGCGCCGGTCAGCGTCGAAGAAAGTGCCAGGGCGCAGGAGCAGCGCGATGTGCTGACTCTGCGCTCCGCCATGGGCTGGGTGGGCAGAGGCGTGGTCATGAACCTGACCAACCCCAAGGTGCTGATCTTCTTTCTGGCCTTTTTGCCTCAGTTTGCCGACCCCGCTCGCGGCAGCGTGCCAGTGCAGGTCATGGTGCTGGGCAGCGTCTTCATGGCAGCAGCTTGGCTGGTCTTTGGCTCTATCGCCTGTTTCTCGGGGCTCTTTGGCCAGATCCTGCAGCGCTCCGTGCGCGCCCAGCGCTGGCTGAACCGCATCGCTGCGACCGTTTTCGGTGCGCTCGCACTTCGTCTTGTGATGGTGCAACGCTAGAGGCAAACACTCTTAAAACTGGCGCGACTCAAAAGGCCAGGACAGCGAGGAAGGGCCTGTGCCGGCTGCAACGCCCCGCAGCGAGGCTGTCGCCCCCTCCCATGTAGAGAGAGGGGCGCCCGGCCAGGGGGAAGGCGCATGGCGCCTCAAGGGGGCTTGTCGTTCTTATCCCCAGGATAGAGCAGACAAGTCATTCACAAACACCGGCATGTCCTTCCACAGCCCGCGCAGCTTCTTGTTCGCCACGGTCACCCACTGCGGGGTGTAGAGAAAGCCGTGCACCGAATCATGCGCCAGCAGGCGCTGGGCATCGCCAAGCAGGCGTGCGCGGTCGGCGGGGCGCGGTGTGTGCTTGATCTTGTCGAAAAGCTCGTTGAATTCCTGGGATTGGTAGCCCCAGTAGTAATCGGGCTTGGCAAAGTTGCCCAGATCAAACGGCTCCACATGCGAAATGATGGTCAGGTCGTAGTTCTTGTTGGTGTAGGTGCCCGACAGCCACTGTGCCCATTCCACATTCTGCAGCTTGAGCTGGATTCCTATCTTGGCCAACTGGGCTGCAATCAGCTCGCCGCCTTGGCGCGCATAGGGCGCGGGCGGCAGCGTCATGGTCAGCGTCAGGGGGGTCTTGACGCCAGCTTCAGCCATCAAAGCCTTGGCTTTTTCCAGATCAAAGGGGTTTACACCTGTGGTGTCCACATAGCCAAAGGCCGTGGGCACATAGTAGCTGCCGATGGGCACGCCATAGCCATCGGCGGCACCGGCAATCACGGCCTTGCGATCGATGGCGGCGGCAATGGCACGGCGCACGCGGATATCGCTGAGCGGTTTTCGCGCATTGTTGATGGCCAGAATGGTCTTGGCGCGCGAGTTGCTCACCACCACCTGAAAGCGGGCGTTGGCTTTGAACTGGGGCACGCTGCGTGGCGAGACGCGCGGGAAGGCATCGACATCGCCGGCCAGCAGGGCTGCAACCTGTGCTGCAGGGTCGGGGATGAAGCGGAACACGGCGCGCTTTATGCGAATGCTCTGTGCCGAGCGATAGCCGGGCCAGGCGGTCAGCGTGACCGATGCGCCCTTGGCCCAGGCCGCCAGCTTGTAGGGGCCGGTGCCCACGGGCTTGCTGGCGTTGGTGGTGACGCTCTTGGGTTCGACAACGATGGAGGTTGCCTGACCCATCATGAACAGAAAGTCGGGATCGATTTCCTGGTTGGTCAGCACCACCGTATGCTCGTCGGCGACCTTGGTGCTCAGATTGGCAAAGGTGCGCTTGTCCTTGTTGGTGCTTTTGTCGGCGGCCGCGCGGTCGAACGAGAACTTGACGGCAGCAGCGTTGAAGGGCTCTCCGTTCTGGAACTTCACATCCTTGCGCAGGCGAAAGGTATAGGTCTTGAGATCGGACGAGACTTCCCAGCTTTCGGCCAGCAGAGGCGAGACGCTGCCGTCGGAGTTGATCTTGGTCAGCGTCTCAAACACGTTGTAGAGCACGACTTCGGCAATCGAGGAGGCAGCCCCGGCCGTGGGGTCCAGTCCTGGCGGCTCCAGCGTCATGGCCAGCGTGACACTGTCTTTCTTGGCCTGGGCCATGGCAGGCCAGGCAGCGAACAAGGGCAAGCTGGCAGCCGAGCTGGCCAGCAAGGAGCGGCGATTGAGCATCAACAAAGTCTCCGATGGGGGGGCTGGCCGCATGGGGCCATCAAAAGCGCTGCAAGTCATCGCGGGGAGCGGACTTGTTTCATATGCGTTTTTACACCAGTCGGAGCAGTCTTTGCAGTGGTCGCAGGCATATCGCTGCTGCGAGTGTGAACAACTGTTTGCCGGCCCGGTTCAGATGACTCGCGGTGCGGCCTTGACCAAGGCCTGGGTATAGGGGTGCTCGGGGGCGGAGAACAGCTTGCGCGGAGTGCCGCGCTCCACCACTTCACCCTGGTGGAGCACGATGACCTGATCGCAGACATGCTGGACCACGGCCAGGTCATGGCTGATGAACAGATAGGACAGGCCCAGCTCGCGCTGCAGGTCCTGCATGAGATTGAGCACCTGGGCCTGCACCGAGACATCGAGCGCGCTGACCGGCTCGTCGGCCACGATCAGGCGGGGGCGGGTTATCAGAGCGCGGGCAATGGCGATACGCTGGCGTTGGCCGCCGGAGAACTCGTGCGGATATTTGTCGGCGTCCTGCGCGCGCAGACCGACCTGGTCAAGCACGCTCAGCACCTGCTGGCGCCTGGCAGGGCGACTGAGCTTCTCATGAGTCGTTCCCAAAGGCTCGCTGACGATGGCTTCCACTGTCATGCGCGGGTCCAGCGACCCATAGGGGTCCTGAAACACCATCTGGAAGTCGCGCCGCGCGGCGCGCAGTTCCTGTTCGGACAGCAGGTGCAGATTGCGGCCCAGCAGTTCCACCCTGCCTTCGCTGGGGCGGTCCAGAGCCATGACCAGACGTGCCAGCGTGGACTTGCCGGAGCCCGATTCGCCGACCACGCCCAGGCTTTGTCCGCCCTGCAGCTCGAAGCTCACGCCGCGCAGCGCCTGCAGCGGCTCGGGCTTGCGCCACAGCGATGTGCGGGGGCGCGAATATGCGCGTTTCAGGCCGCTAACCCTCAGCAAGATTGCGCTGCTGGTTCCAGCTTCAGAGGTTTCGGCTGGCTCGTTCATGTCCTTGCTCCTGCCGTCAGCACCTGTTCATACAGGCAGCGTGCCACATGGGGCTGGCGCCAGGAAGCGAGAGAGGCCGGTGCCGCCATGCTGGGCTGGTGCAGCGTGCGAGGCTGGGGGCGCTCCACATAGCACTCGTCCTGAGTATGGGCGCAGCGGCCCGCAAACGGGCAGCCTGCGGGCAGGTCCACGAGCTCTGGCACGGCTCCGGCAATGGTGGGCAGACGGACTGTACCTTCTGCGGCGTGGAGTTGCGGGCGTGCAGCAAACAGGCCGCGCGTATAGGGGTGGGCGCGCCTGGCGAACACCGCTTCCGTCATGCCGGATTCGACCACGGTGCCGCCATACATGACCAGCAGCTGCTCCGCATTCTGGGCAATCACGCCCAGGTCATGGCTGATGAGTACCAGCGCCATGGAATGCTCGGCCACCAGCTCCTGCAGCAGATCCAGAATGCGCTGCTGAACCGTCACATCCAGGGCTGTGGTGGGCTCGTCGGCCACCAGCAGGTCGGGACCGCAGGCCAGAGCCATGGCAATCATGATGCGCTGGCGCTGGCCGCCGGAGAACTGGTGCGGATATTCATCGAGCCGCTGCGCAGCCTGCGCGATGCCCACCCTCTCCAGCAGCTCGGTGGCGCGGGCGCGAGCCTGGGCGCGGCTCATTCCCAGATGAAGCCGCAGCGGCTCTGCCACCTGGCGGCCGATGCTGTGCACCGGGTTGAGGGCGCTCATGGGTTCCTGAAACACCATGGCCATGCGGTTGCCACGCAGGGCGCAGAGCTGGCGCTCGCTCAGGCACAGCAGTTCCTGGCCGTCCAGCTGGATGCTGCCGTCCACTTGCGCGTGCTCGGGCAGCAGGCCCATCAGCGCCAATGCCGTCAGCGATTTTCCGCAGCCCGATTCGCCGATCAGGCCCAGCGTGGCACCGCGCTCCAGCGTAAAGCTCACATCGCGCACGGCCTGGGCCCGGCCGCGATGGGTCTGCAGATTGATGGTGAGGTTGGAGACTTCAAGCAAAGCCATGGTGATTCAACGCTCGCGTGTCAGTCGAGGGTCCAGCAGGTCGCGCAGACCGTCGCCCAGCAGGTTCAGACCCAGCACCGACAAGGCGATTGCCAGGCCGGGCCAGACGGCCAGCAGCGGCGCCTGGAACATCAGGGTCTGGGCTTCGCTGAGCATGCGTCCCCAGGATGGCTGGGGCGGCTGCGTGCCCAGGCCCAGATAGGATAGGGCGGCCTCGGCCAGAATGGCCAGCGCAAACTGAATGGTGGCCTGCACGACCAGCACGGCAGCAATATTGGGCAGCACATGCTGCAAAGTGATGGCACTGCGGCTTTTGCCGCAGGCGCGCGCGGCCAGCACGTAGTCGCGCGCCCAGATGGCGTTGGCCGAGGCGCGGGTGATGCGCGCAAAGGTGGGGATGTTGAAGATGCCGATGGCAATGATGGCATTGACCATGCCGGCTCCAAACACGGCCGTGAGCATGATGGCCGAGAGCAGGGCTGGAAAGGCGAAGGTGAAGTCCGCCAGCCGCATGATGATTTCCTCCACCCAGCCACGGCGTGCAGCGGCGACCAGGCCCAGCACCACGCCCAGCGTCAGACCTATGCCCACGGCGATCAGGCCCACGGCAATCGATGCACGTGCACCGACCAGAATCTGCGAGGCAATATCGCGCCCGAAGGCATCGGTGCCCAGCCAGTGCCGGCTGCTGCTGGCCTGCAGGGCTGCGTCCATATCCACTTCATAGGCTGAGCCGGGGGTCCAGGCAAAAGACAGCAGCGCGGCGGCAACCAGCAAGGTCGTGAGCAGGGCGCCGAGCACAAAGCTGCGGTGCTGCAAGGCGCGTCGGCCAAAGCTTTGGGGCTGTGTGTGCGTGAAGGCGCGTGTCGGGTAGTCGCTCACGCTGGCGCGGGTATCGGTCTGCCTGCTCATATATCGCTGGCCTTGATGCGGGGGTCGATGGCGGCATAAAGCACGTCGACGACAAAATTCACCACCACCACCATGGCGGCCAGCAGCAGCACGCAGTTGCGCACCACGATCACATCTCGGTTGGAAATGGATTGAAAGATCAGTCGGCCCAGGCCCGGCAGATAGAACACGTTCTCCACCACGATGGTGCCTGCCAGCAGATTGGCGAACTGCAGGCCCATGACGGTGACGACGGGAATCATGGCGTTGCGCAGCACATGACGCCAGAGCGCCGCGCCGCGTGACAGCCCCTTGGCGCGGGCCGTGCGCACAAAGTCCTCGCGCAGCACCTCCAGTACCGCAGAGCGGGTGATGCGCGCCAGGATGGCAGCCTGCACCACGGCCAGCGCAACGGCCGGCAGCAGCAGTGCCTGCAGCGCAGGCCAGAAGCCGCCGCCGGCCTCCTCGCTCCAGCCCGGAAAGCCGCCGGCCGAGAACCATTGCAGCTTCACCGAGAACAGCAGGATCAAAAGAATCGCAAACCAGAAGTTGGGGATGGCAATGCCGATCTGGGCCAGGCCCATGAGGCCCACATCGCCCCAGCGTTTGTGGTTGGCGGCCGCAAACACTCCCGCAGCAATGGCCAGCACGGCGGTGATGCACATGGCCATGATGGCCAGCGGCACGGTGACCGCAAGGCGTTCCCAGACCAGCTCGGTCACGGGCGAGCCATAGACATAGCTCTCGCCCATGTCGCCGTGCAGCAAGCCGGCTATCCACTGCCAGTAGCGTGTCAGCGCGGGCTGGTCCAGGCCCAGCTGCTGAACCATGGCCGTCACGGCCTCGGGCTCGGCATCGGGGCCCATGAGCATCTGGGCTGCATCGCCGGGCAGGACTTCCAGCACGGCAAAAACCACGATGGAGGCACCGATCAATGTGGCGACCAGCGTAAGCAGGCGTTTGAGCAAGAAGATGCTCATGGCGTGGGGCGTTGTTTCATCGTGAAGTGGGCTCAGACGCGGTGTTTGCGTGCTGCGCAGCATAGCGGCAATTGTGCCGCGTCCGAGAGGGGGCGGCTTTGTCCCGGGCGCTGCCATGTCTTGGGGAGCTTGGGATAATGTGGGCCGATACCGAGAACTGCACAGGAGCTGGCACATGGCATTGATGATTACCGATGAATGCATCAACTGTGATGTGTGCGAGCCCGAGTGTCCCAACGATGCCATCTATATGGGTGAGGAGTTCTACGAAATCGATCCGCACAAGTGCACCGAGTGCGTGGGCCACTTTGACGAGCCCCAGTGCGTGCAGATCTGCCCCGTGGCCTGCATACCGGTGAATCCGGAGTACATCGAAAGCCGTGAGGTTCTGTTCAAAAAATATGAGCAGCTTACGCAGGCCAAGAAAGAAAATTAAGGCTTTTTTAGCCTGAATTACTTGTATATCAAGCGCAAATAGCTCCTTATTCAGGAGCTATTTTTCATTCTGTCTCGGGTTCAGGCCTCGCCAGCTGCGGGCTGGGCGGCATCGGGCGCAGGCTTGCGGGGCGGTTTGGGGCGGGGTGCCTTGGTGGTGTGAATCGCGAGAGTCGCCTTGTCCATCTGGCCGGCCACCATATCGGGCCAGGCCTTGAGCGAATGTGCGATGGCGTCTTCGATCAGCTTGAGCTGGTCGGGGGCCGGCTTTTTGAGCACCCAGTTGGCGACCTCGCCCTTGTGGCCGGGGTGACCGATCCCCACGCGCAGACGCCAGTAATTGGGCGAGCCGAGCTGGGCATGGATATCTCGCAAGCCGTTGTGGCCGCCATGGCTGCCGCCGAGCTTGAGCTTGACCACGCCGGGCTCGAAGTCCAGCTCGTCATGCACGACCAGGATTTCCTCGGGCTGAATCTTGAAGAAGCGGGCCAGTGTGCCGACCGACTTGCCCGAGAGATTCATGAAGGTCTGCGGCTCCAGCAGCCAGATGCTCTGGCCATGGATGCTGGTGCGTGCCATCAATCCCCAGTAGCTGCGCTCTGGAACCAGGTTGACCTTGAGTTCGCGCGCCAGCGCATCAATCCACCAGAAGCCGGCATTGTGCCGGGTGTCTTCATATTCAGGGCCAGGATTGCCGAGGCCGACAAACAGTTTGATCATTGCTCGATTATCTTCTTGCCAGCAACGCTGGGCGGGCAGGGGCTGTTGTGCATGGGCCAAAGAAAAAGCCCACCGAGGTGGGCCTTTTCTTGGAGTACAGCGGCAGGCGCCGTACCGAAGTCACAAGAATTACTTCTTGCCCTTCTTGGCGGGAGCAGCTGCGGGAGCAGGTGCGGCGCCTTCGGCAGGAGCCACTTCGGGCAGCTTGATCGAGATCAGCGAAGGGTTCTTGTTGGCGCCACGCACCACAGCCTTCACGCCATTGGGCAGCTTCAGAGCTTGCAGGCCCAGCACGGACTTGGAAGTCAGGGCGCTCAGGTCCACCTTGATGAACTCGGGCAGGTTTGCGGGTTCGCAGATCACTTGCAGTTCGTGCATCAGAGGAGTCACGGTGCAGTTCTCGACCTTCACGGCGGGGGATTCAGCAGCGCCTTCGAAGTGCAGGGGCACGTTCATGTGCAGCTTGGTGTTGCCGTCCACGCGCTGGAAGTCGATGTGTTGCACCAGCTTCTTGTAGGGGTGGAACTGCACGTCGCGCAGCACGACCTTGGTCACTTGACCGTTGATTTCCATGTCCAGGATGCTGGAGTGGAAAGCTTCCTTGTGCACAGCGTGCCACAGGGCGTTGTGATCGATTTCGATCAGTTGGGCTTCACCAGCACCGTAGACGATACCGGGGGTCTTGCCCGACAGACGCAGACGGCGGCTCGCACCCGTACCTTGCTTGGCGCGCTCAGTAGCGACGAATTGCATAACTAACTCCTAGATGGACGGACCGCGACCAGTCTCGCCCGATTGATAAAAGAATCTGCACCTTGCAGCAAGGCCGTGGATTCTTGCGGTGGCCTCGAAACGCTCAAACCTCCCGAAGGAGGTTTGCTTGGGCTCGAAGCCGAAAAACCAGAGATTTTAAGCGGTAAACAGACTGCTCACCGAATCACCTGTGGAAATGCGGTGAATTGTCTCGGCAAACAGGCCGGCCACAGACAGCTGGCGAATCTTGCCGCACTGCTGGGCTGCGGGGCTCAGAGGAATGGTGTTGGTCACAACCACTTCGTCCAGAGCGCTGCCGTTGCCGATGCGTTCCAGGGCCGGGCCCGAGAAGATGGGGTGCGAGCAGTAGGCGTACACGTTCTTGGCGCCGCGCTGCTTGAGCACTTCGGCGGCCTTCACCAGCGTGCCGGCGGTGTCGATCATGTCGTCCATGATCACGCAGTTGCGGCCGTCGATATCGCCGATCACGTGCATGACTTCGGACACGTTCGCCTTGGGGCGACGCTTGTCGATGATGGCCAGATCGCAACCCAGTTCCTTGGCCAGGGCGCGAGCACGCACCACACCGCCAACGTCGGGGGAGACCACGATCAGGTCTTCGTAGTTCTTCTGACGCAGGTCACCCAGCAGCACAGGGGTGGCGTAGATGTTGTCCACGGGGATGTCGAAAAAGCCCTGAATCTGGTCGGCGTGCAGATCCATGGTCAGGACGCGCTCGACGCCAACTGCCTGCAGCATGTTGGCCACCACCTTGGCGGTGATGGGCACGCGGCTGGAGCGGGGGCGGCGGTCCTGACGGGCGTAGCCGAAATAAGGGATCACGGCGCAGATGCGCTCGGCCGATGCACGCTTGAGGGCATCGACCATGACCAGCAACTCCATCAGGTTGTCGTTGGTCGGAGCGCAGGTGGACTGAACCACGAAAACGTCGCGGGCGCGAACGTTCTGCTTGATCTCGACCGCGACTTCTCCATCGGAGAAACGGCCAACGTCAGCAGCACCAAGAGAGGTGCCGAGGTGCTTAACAATCTCTTCGGCCATGCCAGCATTGGCATTGCCTGTAAAGACCATGAAATCAGAGTGATGTGAATGCATTGTGCGTCCCAGTGCTGTGGGTTGCTATGACGCAAGAAGATGTTTGGCAGGGGAAGAAGGATTCGAACCTTCGCATGCCGGAATCAAAATCCGGTGCCTTAACCAACTTGGCGACTCCCCTACACAGGCCTTTTGTCGAAGACAAACAGCCTTATAACTTGTTCTCTGGAATCCAGCTATTAAGTGGGTGTTTTTCCAGATTTCTGCAAACCTTGATCTGCCATGTGCCAGGAGCACAGCTCAAATCAATGTTTTGCGCTATCGGTGCAAATACCGCACTTCCAGAGCCCGTCATTCTAGCATGCAATTTGAGTGATTCGAGCCAGCTTCTGACTTTCATCACCTCGGGCTGCAAACCTTCAGCGACCGGCTGCAGGTCGTTTCGGCCAAAGTCGAAGTGATTTGCAGCGAAGTCCGCAACTATAGCAGGCTTTGTGTCGCGTTTCAGGAGATCACTGGAAAAAATCTTGCCAGTTTCCAGGCCCTGTTCGGGTTTGACCACCAGGAACTGCTGCTCCGGCAAGGCATTGCGGCCTGTCAGCGGGGTGATGATTTCGCCGATGCCGCTGACCCAGGCCGAGTGACCGCAGAGGAAAAAGGGAACATCGGCGCCGAGCTTCAAGCCTATGCTTTGCAGTTCCTGGCGCGATAGGTTCAGATTCCAGAGGCGGTTCAGCGCCATCAGCGTGCTGGCCGCATCGGATGAGCCGCCCCCCATGCCGGCCTGGGCGGGCAGGTGCTTTTCAACCCCTATGCGCACGCCTTGCGTGCAGCCTGTGGCTTGCTGCAGGGCGCGGGCCGCGCGTGTGATCAGATCATCGGCAGGCAGGTCAACGCCATTGAGGTCTTCACGGCTGATCTGGCTGCTGACCGTGCGCTCGATATGCAGCACATCATGCCAGTCGATGAGCATGAAGACGGATTCCAGCAGGTGATAGCCGTCAGGCTTGCGGCCGGTAATGTGCAAAAAAAGGTTGAGCTTGGCCGGGGCCGGCACGTCATAGAGCGAGTGCATGGCGTGTATGTGTCAGTAAGAAAAACGGTGCAACGATAGCACCGGGTTGCCGGCCAGTCAGCGAGCGTCCTGATCGAGAACGATGCGCAAGGAGGCCTCGGGTGGCGGGCTGATGCGGTCGGCACGCAGGCGGCCATCGCTGATGCGCGAAAGATCTGTCTGCCAGCCGGTCACAGCCGTGTTCTTGCCTTGCAGCCAGTCGAACAGCGCGGTGACGGGAATCTCGCTGCCTGTCATGCGGGTGATGAGTTCAGGCAGGGAGTCTGACTGGGTGATCTGATCGCCCTGCTGCAAGGTGGCTCCGGCACGCGTCCATTGCAGGCGGGCCATGATGGATCCCAGCGGGTTGAAGACCAGCAAGGTGCCGCTCTCGGGCTGGCCTTGCAGCTCAAAACCGGCGCTGAAGGATTGCTGCTGGGCATCCTGGACCTGTAGTGCCATGCGGCCGGACCAGTGGTGACTGGCCGTCACATCGAGCTGCAGCTGCCGTGCCGGTTGGGCGCAGCCGCCGAGCATGGCCGCTCCCAGGGCCAGCCCGAGGGCTGGAAGAATTTTCAAGAAAGTCGGCCTGCGCTTCATGGCGTCACTTTGTGGCGTTTGAGTGTTTCCAGCAGAGTGTCATTGCTGCTGTCTGCCTTCATGCCCTGGCGCCAGATGAGTTGGGCGCGGTCTTGCTTGCCCTGGGCCCATAGAACTTCCCCCAGGTGGGCGGCAATTTCCGCATCCTGACGCGTGGCATAGGCCTGCTCCAGCAGTTTTTCGGCTTCGTCCAGATTGCCGCGGCGGAAATGCACCCAGGCCAGACTGTCGGTGATGAATGGATCGCCGGGCTGCATGTCCAGAGCGGTCTGGATCAAGGTCTGCGCTTCTTCAAGCTTGATGCCGCGATCAGCGTAGGAATATCCCAGTGCGTTGTACGCATGCTTGAAATCGGGTTTGCGCTTGATGATGTCGCGCAGCAGGCGCTCCATCTCGCTGAAATTTCCGGCTCTTTCCGCGAGCAAGGCGGTGTCGTAGGCCAGCTCCACATCATCGGGTGCCTGGCTCAGCAGCTGAGCTTGCAGCGCATAGGCTTCCTTGTTCAGGCCTGCATCGCGCAGCAGCTGAACCTCGGCAATCTGCTTGAGGCGCTTCTGGTTGGGGCCGTTTGCCGGAATGGCCTGGATCAGGGCACGAGCTTCCTTCACCTTGCCCTGGCGAGCCAGCAGATCGGCGCGCCGGGCCTGCACGCTGAGCAGGTTGGCGGCATCGGGAATGCGCTGCAGATAGATGTCGGCTTCGTCGTAGCGTTGGCGCTTCTCGGCCAGCTCGGCCCTGAGCAGATAGAGCTGGGATTCGCCAGCAGCGCGACCCACACCCTCAGGCAGCTTGGGCAGCAGAGCGCTGAACTGTGTCAGGGAAACGTCGGCAGCATCCAGCTCGCCATCCTGCAATTGCAAATTGGCGAGCATGACCCAGGCTTCCGGAAATTCGGGCGCCTCGCGCGTTATGAGCTGCAACTGGGTCTTGGCATCGGCGTTGCGTTTTTGTCCCAGCAGCACGCGGGCATAGGTCAGGCGCAGTTGTGGCGAATGATTCTTTTCAAGATAGCGCTTGACCAGCGGCTCCACTTCGGCGGAACCCGATTCCAGCAGTTCCATGGCCAGCAAGGCGACGGCACCCGATTCAGGACCCAGCTTGGCGCCGTTCTGCAGCGCCTGCAGGGCGGCAGGCTTTTGACCGGCGATCAGGCGCATATGGCCTATGGCGGCCCAGGCCATGGGGCCGTTCTTCGGGTCCTTTAAATCGATTTCCAGCGCTTGCTCGACCACATCGGCGGCCAGAGGCTTGTCCGAGGCATTGTTGTAGAGCTGGGTGATGGCCAGAAAAGTGGCGCTGCGATTGGCTTGAGGGGTCAGCTCGACCTCTCGACGCAGATAGCTGGCCGAGTCTGCAATGCGGTTCATCACCACCAGAATGCGCAGCACTGCGCGGTTGGCATCGCGTGATTCGGGGTAGGCCTCCAGCCAGGCGCGGGCATTGCGCAGTGCGCGGTCGCCCGAGCGGGACTGAATGGCAAGTTCGGTGGCGCGGCGATAGAGCTTTTCGTTGTTGCTGCTGCGCGCGGCCTCCATCATCAGGGCTTGGGCGTCCGTCAGGGCGCCTTCCTGAGCGGCCATCTCTCCCACCAGGATTTCGTAGAACAGCTCGGCAGAGAGGGCCGCTTGCTCATTCTCACGCTCCGCGGCCTGCTCTAGATCGGTGCTTTGCTCGATCTTGTCCTGCTGGGATGGCGGGTCAGCGGTCTGGGCGGATGCGATTGCCGATCCCATGGCCAGAACGGCGGCCACGGCGAGTCCCTGAAAACGTAGAGGATGAACCATCGGCTCATAATAATCCAAGCTTGTTGAACACTTGGCGAAGATGAGATTGCATGCCTGAGTTGCCCGAAGTCGAGGTTACGCGCCGCTCTTTTGCTGACCGCATTGCGGGTGCGCAGATTGAGAAAGCCACCTTGGGAAAGCCCCTGCGCTGGCCTCTGGGGCTGTTGCCGCAGGCATTGGTCGGCAGAGTCGTGCTGGGCGTGCGCAGACGCGGCAAGTATCTGCTGCTGGACCTGAGCGAGGGTCTGCTGCTCATGCACCTGGGCATGTCTGGCAGTCTGCGCTTTGTGGGCCGCGACGAGGAGTCGCTGGGAACTGGCGGAGTGCATGATCACTTCGACCTGCAGACATCGCGCGGCTTGCTGCGTCTGCATGATCCGCGCCGCTTCGGAGCCGTGATCTATGTTCCGGATGAAGGCGATGCCCTGGCGCGCAAGCTGCTTGACCATCTGGGTATGGAGCCGCTGAGCGACGGATTCACGCTGGACGCCTTTCAAGCCGGGCTGGCGGCCAGTCGCTCGCCCATCAAGCAACTGCTGCTCAGCGGCAGCGTGGTCGTCGGTGTCGGCAATATCTATGCTTCCGAGGTGTTGTTTCTCTCGCGGATTCACCCGACAACACCGGCGCGCGATGTGGGCAGGCGCAAGGTCAAGGTTTTGTATGAGGCCATTCGAACCGTGCTGGCCTTGGCGGTGGAGAAAGGCGGCACGACCTTGCGCGATTTTTCCGCGGCCAACGGCATGGAAGGGCACTTTCAGTTGGAGGCCCAGGTCTATGGCCGCGATGGCCTGCCTTGCTCGCATTGCGGAGCCGCCATCCAGCTCATGCGCCAGGGGCAGCGCAGCACCTATTACTGCGCCCGCTGCCAGAAGGCCGCAAAAACTCTCTGAATTTGATAGCTAATACCGCAGTTTGAGTATGCGTTCAGGCATGTTTTGACGTCACAATTTCATTTTGATGCTTGATATGCCTCAGAGGCGTCGCCAGTGCCCAGGCATTGGCGCTGTTCTGCGCCGTTGCGCGAAGATACTTGGCGGCTGGAGATATCAGGCCAGCCTCTGGAAGAGCCGTAGATGCTGTCAAGGGGCAATGCTATATATTGATCAGGCGGTCAGCCTTGGCTGACCCGGCGACTCAGACAAACAAGAGGGGTAGATGTGTCAGCTTCATTCAACGAGCAGTTTGGTCAGTATGGCGCATGGCGACGGGGCTTTGCCACCCAACTGCAGGAGCTGCGTGAATGGTTGATTGCCCAGGATCTGTTGGATGCCTCGGTGCAGGAGCGCTTGCAGAGACTGGAAGAGCAGATGCGCACCGACAAGGTCATGGTTGCCTTCGTGGCCGAGTTCTCGCGCGGCAAATCCGAGCTGATCAACGCTGTCTTCTTTGCCCATTACGGCCGCCGGCTGATGCCGGCCAGTGCAGGCCGCACCACCATGTGTCCGGCGGAGCTGGGCTGGGAGCCGGAGCTGCCGCCTTGTCTGCGTCTGCTGCCCATTGATACCAGAGAGTCGCCGGAGAGCCTCGGCCAGTGGCGCATGCGTCCCGACGCCTGGGTGCAGCAGCCGCTGGATATCGCCGATGCGCAGCAGATATCCGACACGCTGGCCAAGGTGGCGGAGGTGCGCAAGGTCTCCATCGATCAGGCCAGGGCCTGGGGCTTTTGGCATGACGACGAGGCTGCCGACAACCCCATGGTCGATGCCGACGGCTGGGTCGAAGTGCCGATGTGGCGCCATGCCTTGATCAATATGCCCCATCCTCTGCTCAAGCAGGGACTGGTGATTCTCGACACGCCTGGTCTGAATGCCGTGGGGGCCGAGCCGGAGCTGACCGTCAATCTGATACCCCAGGCACATGCCGTGGTCTTTGTGCTGGGCGCCGATACCGGCGTGACCAAGTCCGACCTTGCCATCTGGCGCGACCATGTGCTGCCGGCAGGAGCCGGCAAGGCGGGGGGCGATGACGCCCTGGCTGCATCGCGTCTGGTGGTACTCAACAAGGTGGATACGCTGTGGGACAGTCTGAGTTCCGGCGCGCAGGTGCAGGCCCAGTTGCGCCGTCAGCAGCAGGACTCGGCCCAGTTGCTGGGGGTGGCGCTGGAGCGCGTGCTGCCCATCTCCGCCCAGAAGGGGCTGGTCGCCAAGGTGGGGCGTAACGACAGCCTGCTTCAGGTCAGCGGTCTGCCCGCTTTTGAAGACCTTCTGGCCAATGGCATCATGGGGCAGCGCCAGAAAGTGCTGCAGGCCGCTGTGCGCACCAATGTGCAACAACTGCAGTCGCAGGTGGAGCGCGTCATCAATATGCGCCGCGGCGATCTCGACGACCAGCTGGCCGAGCTCTGTGGCCTGCGCGGCAAGAATGCGACGGTGATTGCCAGCATGCGTGCCCGTATCGAGGCCGAGCACAAGGAATTCGACCAGAGTGCCAGCCGCATCCAGGCCATGCGCAATATCCACATGCGCATGCTCAAGGAGCTTTTCCTTCTTCTGAGCTCGAGCACTTTGAAGGCCGAATTGGCCGAGCTGAAAGAAGCGCTGGATCAGCGTGGGCTCAAACTTGGCCTGCGCAAGGTCTATGAGCAGACTTTCGAGCGCCTGCATGCCGTGGCTGCAAAGGCGCAGGACCAGGCCGATGAGATCCAGGCAATGATGAGTTCCTCGTTCAAGGAGCTCAATGCGGAGTTTGGCTTCTCCCTGCAGACACCGCCGCAGCTGGTGCTGTCCGAGCTCAAGGACGACTTGCGCAGCATCGAAGGCAGTTACACCCAGTATCTGGGGCTAAGCAGTGTCATCAGGCTCGGCAGTGCCGACTTTTCGCAGCGCCTGATCAAAGCTCTGGCGCTGCGTCTGCGCACGGTGTTTGAAGCGGCATCGAACGACGTGGATATGTGGAGCAAATCACTGACTGCACCAGTCGATGCACAATTGCGCGAACGTAAACGCAGTTACACGCGCCGCCTGGAGGCTGTGGACCGGATCAGCGGTGCAGCCACTGAACTGGAGGAGCGCATTGCAGACATGGAAAATGCGCAAGCCCGCCTGGGCATGCTGCAGACGCAGCTGATCAGCGCATCGGCGCAATTGCTGGATCCGATTGCGGCCGAGCGGCCGCAGGCCGCGTCCATGCCGTTGGACATCAACCTGGTAGCTTGAAATCTTGACTCTCCCTTCGATTGCCGCAGCCGTAGTGCAGTGGCAGGCCAGCCATGGCCGCAATCATCTGCCCTGGCAGCAAACTCGTGACCCTTACCGCGTCTGGCTGTCTGAAATCATGCTGCAGCAGACCCAGGTCAGCACCGTGCTGGGCTACTACCAGCGCTTCCTGGACGCTTTCCCGGATGTGGCCAGCCTGGCGGCTGCACCGCAGGATGCCGTGCTGGCGCTGTGGAGCGGCCTGGGCTACTACAGCCGCGCGCGCAATCTGCATAAATGCGCGCAGACCGTGATGGAGCAATGGGGCGGGGCTTTTCCGCAAACGGCCGAAGAATTGGCGACCTTGCCAGGCATTGGCCGTTCCACGGCCGGTGCCATTTCATCGTTCTGCTTTTCCGAGCGGGTGCCGATTCTGGATGCCAATGTGCGACGTGTTCTCACAAGGGTGCTGGCGTTCGATGCGGATCTGGCTCAGTCCAGAAATGAAAAGCAGCTGTGGGAACACGCCCAGCAACTGTGTCCCACCGAGAATCTGCACGAAGCCATGCCGCGCTACACCCAGGGCATGATGGATCTGGGCGCCAGCGTCTGCACATCGCGCAAGCCCACCTGCCTGGTGTGCCCTCTGCACTCCGAATGCCGGGCGGCCCGCGCCGGCAACCCGGAGAACTATCCCGTGCGCACGCGCAAGATCAAGCGCAGCGCCGAGTCCTGGTGGCTGCTGCTGGCGGTGGACGCGCAGCGCCGCGTATGGCTGCAAAAGCGCCCGCAAGCCGGTATCTGGGCCGGGCTTTACAGCCCGCCGGTCTTTGAAGACTATGCGGCACTGCAAAGCCATGCGCGGGCCGCATGGCCTCAGGACGGAACCCGGAGCTGGCAGGACCTTCCCGGTTTTCTGCATGTGCTGACCCACAAGGATCTGCACCTGCATCCGGTTCTGGTGCCCGTCGATCAGGCGCACGCCGCCTTGGTCTCAGAGGCCGATGAATCCTGCTGGGCGGATGCCGCGGCCTGGGCGGAGCTGGGTCTGCCGGCCCCGATCCGCAAGCTGCTCGATGCCGAGCTGGCCTGAACGCCTGCCGCATGAATGAAAAAAGGTGACGGCAGGCGTCACCTTTTTTGATAGCTGAAGATTTCAGAAGCGCAATCTGGGCATCAGCATGGAGCAGCGCAGTCCCATCAAGGCCAGCCACAGGGCCCTGGCCTGAGGGTTGCCACGCTGTGTCTGCAATTGCCGGCCCGCGGCCACCACCTGCTGGCGCAGGACTTGCTGCGCCTTGCGGTCGCCTTGGCTTTGTGCGCTCAGCCAGAGTTGCTGGTACTGCTGCACGCTGAGCTGGCAAGGCTCGCCAAGCAGATGGCGCGACGAAGTGTTCAGCAAGGCCTGAGCCTGCGGGGTGTGTCGTGACTGGTTCATGCGGCCTCCTCTTGTTTCGAAGACTTGCTTGGCGCTTCGCTCTCGCTGCGTCCAAAGGCGTACCAGTCCACATGACGGGTACAGATCATGACCAGGGCCAGCACGCCGAACAGGGCGATGGAGCCGACGACCAGAGCGGTCTGCTCCAGCTGCAGCAGCACATACAGCAGGCCGTACAGGGCCGAGATGGCAATTGCGAACGGCAGGCCGCGTCTGATGCTGCCCAGAATATGGCTGGCATAGAAGGCCAGCAGAGCCACGCAGGAGCTGGCCGCAATCGCATAGGCAGTGGCAAAGCCCAGGTGTTCGGACAGGCTGATCAGCAACAGGAAGAAGCTGCACAAGGCCGAGCCGACCAGCAGGTACTGCACGGGGTGAACGCGCAGCTTTTTCATGACTTCGAACAGGCCGACCGCGACAAAGGTCAGGATCACAAAAAGAATGCCGTACTTGGTGGCGCGCTCGCTCAGCGAGTAGACATTGACGGGGTTGACGAACTCCGTGTCCATGGTTTCGAGGCAGGGGCCGCTGTCGTCATGGCCGCGGGCTGCAGAGGCGGCATAGGTTTCCGAGCTGCCCCAGTAGCCAGGGCTGCAAAGACGTTGCTGGCGGGTAAAGGCCGTGCTGGCAGAGGTGGCCAGCGAGGACAGCTCCCAGCTGGCGGTGAAGCCGCTGTCCGTCACTTCACGTCGGCTGGGTAGAAAGCTGCCGCCAAACGAGGGATGAGGCCAGTCGGCCGTCAGCGTGACCTTGCTTTCCGTGGCGATGGGGCTGAAGGCGAGCTGCTCCGTGCCCAGCAACTGCAGCTTGAGTTCCAGATTCAGGGCTTCGCCTTTTTTCAGCAGGCTGGAGTCAATTTCCGCCTGGATGCCCTTGCCGTAGCGCTCCAGCGGAGTGCCGGATTCCACTGCCAGATCCTGGCCGTTGGCCTGCAGCGTCGCACTGCGGATGCCGCGGGGGTCGCTGAGCGCGAATGCCGCAAAGACTTTCTTGCAGCGCACCACGGCGTTGGGCTCGCTGGGTTTGGGCAGCTCCGCATACTGCGCGGCATTGGCAAAACCGGCCGAGATCTGGTCGTGCAGCACATAGGTGTTGATGTGGTGCAGGCCGCGTGAGCGCTCTTCCATTTTGGCGTTGGCATCGTGGTTGAGTGTGTCGGGCAGCAGCATGCGCTGGAATTCGCGGGTGCTGTACTCGATTTTCTTGCCATTGGTCGTGCTGGTGGTTTCGGTGCAGTTCTGCACCAGGGCCGGGCCGATCAGCGTCTGCGTGCCGGCCAGGCTGGAGACCACGCTTTGCACGGCGTAGTCGCGATTGCGTATGCGATCTTTCACCACATCCTGAATCATGGACAGGCCGGCCATGAGCAAGGCCAGAACGATCAGCAGTGAGACTGTCTTGAACAGCAGTCGGTTTTTCATGCGTGCTCCTGAATGAAGGGTTTCAGGACGCAGTGTCGGCAGCGACTGTGTGGGCGCAATGAAGTCTGTGAAGCGGGTGTGAAGTCCTGCTCGCAAGCCTTGGCTGCTCAGCTTTGGGGAGCGAAATCCAGTGTCACGGCGAGGCCGGGGTGGCGATTTCGGACCTGCATGCTGCCGCCATGAAGATGCATGATGCGAGTGACGATGGACAGGCCCAGCCCGGTGCCGCTGCGCTCTCCGTTAGGTCTGGGGGTCGTGAAGAAGCGCTCGCCCAGGCGGGCCAGCAAGGGCTCGGCCACGCCCGGACCCTGATCGCTGACGGTGATGCGGTGCGGGGCCAGCTCAAGCTCGATCACGCTGTTCTCTGCAGAGAAATCCAGGGCGTTCTGCAGCAGATTGCTGATGGCCAGAGTGACCAGGCCGGCCTCCCAGGGGCCGCTGCTGTCCACACCGCTCAGGTGCAGGGCCATGCCGCGTTGCTCGGCATGGCTTTGCAGCGCAGCCATGGCTTGCCGGGCACATTCCATCAGGCTGCAGCCATGGCTGGTGTCCAGTTGCTGGCGCTGCTCGAGGCGGCTGAGCTGGAGCAGCTGGTCGATCAGATTCTGCAGACGCAGGCTCTGGTCCACCACTTGTCTGGCAAACATGGCCCGGTCCTGGGGCGGCAGCTCTTCCTGCAGCAACTCGCCCGCGCCGCGTATGGCGGCAACCGGGCTTTTGAGTTCGTGGGTCAGGGCGCGTACATAGCCCTCGATATAGTCGCGCCCCTCCAGGCGCTTGCGCATATTGTCCATGGCCTGTGCCAGCTCGCCTAGCTCGCCGGGCATGTCGGGTATGGAAGCAGGGGCAGAGGTCTGAGTGGGGTGGGCAGACTCGTTGAGCGTGGGGGCCTGCACCTGTTGTGCATAGTTGCGCAGCCGGCGCACGTGAAGCACAAACCACCAGGTGACCGCACAGCCCACGGCGGCGGACAGCAGCACAAACAGTAGGCCGCCGCGCAGAATCTTCTGCTCCGCGCCGTCGACGATTTTCTGTACCGAGCTGGAAGGCTTGGAGGTGGTCAGCACCCCGGCAATCTGGCCGTCCACCATGATGGGCGCGGAGACATACATGACGCTGCTGGATTCATCCTCCTTGACGGCTCGCGTGGTGCGTGCGCCATATTCACCGCGCAGCGTCAGATAGACATCGCGCCAGCGCGAGTAGTCGGCGCCCTGGTCCCTGCCCTGGGAGTCGAACAGCACCATGCCCTGGGCGTCGGTGACGGTGATGCGCAGATCCAGCGTGGTCTTGCGCGTGTCCCAGATCCATGCCTGTATCGGCTTTTGTGTGTAGCCCTGCAGCTGAGCGGCAAACGTGCTGTCCGCACCGGCTTGCAGCCGGCCTTTTTCCATGTCGGCACTGGCCAGCGTGGCAAGCGCATAGGCGGTCTCCACCAGCGTGTCCTCGGTCACCTTGCGCACGCTGGGCTTGATCTCCACCATGAAGACGCGCAGTACGAAAAAGGCGGCCAGACCGTTGATCAGGAAGAAGGCGAAGAAGAGACGCAGGCCCAGACGCATACCAGCTATCCGGGCTGGTTCAGGCTATAGCCCAGACCGCGGTGGGTGACAATGAGCTCCTGATCGGGCAAACGCTCGCGCAGTTTGGCGCGCAGGGTCTTGATGTGGGTATCCACCGTGCGGTCGGTGCTCTCGCTGTCCAGCCCCCAGATTTGCTCCAGCAAGGCGTCGCGGCTCAGGATGCGGCCTGCCGCGTTGACCAGACTCTGCAGCAGCTGATATTCGCGCCTGGTCAGATCCAGCGCCTTGCTGTGGATCAGGGCACGCTGCCCTTGCTCATCTATTTGAAGTGCTCTTGCAAGCTGGGCGGGCGCTACAGGCTGGAATTGCCTGGAGCGGCGCAGCAGGGCGCGGGTGCGCGCCAGCAGCTCGCGCGGGCTGAAGGGCTTGGTCAGGTAGTCGTCTGCGCCCAGCTCCAGGCCCAGAACCTTGTCCATCTCCTCGCCTCTGGCACTGAGCACCAGCACCGGAACAATGGAGCCGGCAGAGCGCAGCTCGCGGCACCAGTCCAGGCCGTTGCCGTCGGGCAGGCCAACGTCCATGAGCAGCACATCAAATGCTGTCCTGCTCCATTGCTGACGCGCATCGGCGATCAGCAGACTGTGGGTGACGGCAATGCCCTCGCGCTCCAGAGCGTAGCAAATCGTTCTTGCAATGGCTGGGTCGTCTTCGAGCAGCAGCACCTGCATGGCTGACGTCTGAGGGCTGAGCATGCGGGTCAGCTGATCGGGTGGATGGCGTCCGGGGCCAGAAACTGCTGAGAGACCTGGATGAATTTGTCGCGAAAATCCAGTGAGCGGTGGCGGCGTACGGTGGGCCACTGCTTCTCGAAGTGCCTGGCGAGGGCTTCGACGAGAAAGACCGAGCGGTGCTGCCCGCCCGTGCAGCCTATGCCCACGGTGACATAGCTGCGGTGGTCTCTGGCCAGCAGCGGCAGCCAGCGTTCGAGGAACTGCTGTATATCCAGCTGCATCTGCTGCACCTCGGGCAAGGCGCCCAGATAGTCGGCAACCGGCTTGTCCAGGCCCGTCAAGGCACGCAGTTCCTTGTCGTAGAAGGGATTGGGCAGCATACGCACATCAAACACATAGTCAGAGTCTGTAGGCATGCTGTGCTTGAACCCAAAGGACTGGAACATCAGCGTCATCTGCCCTGTGGGTGCTTCGATGATCTGCTTGATATAGCTTTGCAGCTGCGCCGACTTGAGGTCGCCGGTGTCGATGACGATGGAGCGGTCGCGTAGCAGGCCCAGCAGCTCGCGCTCCTTTTCGATATCGAGCTCCAGTGCCTGGCGCTCGTTCGTCAGGGAGCCGGGGGACAGAGGATGGCGCCGGCGGGTTTCCGAAAAGCGCCTGATCAGGGTGCTGCTGTCGGCATCGAGAAAAATCATGCGCGGCATCAGCCCCTGCTTTTTGAGGCGATGCAGCTGATCAGGCAGCTGAGGCAGGCCCTTGGCGCTGCGTGCATCCATGGCAATGGCCACTTTCTCGTCCTGATGATTGAGCTTGAGCTCCACAAAGGACTGCAGCAGTTCCGGGGGCAGGTTGTCGACGCAGTAGTAGCCAGCATCCTCCAGCGCATGCAGCGCAACGGATTTGCCCGATCCGGACATGCCGCTGATCAGAACAATCTCCATGGACATGATTTCAAACTCCTCTGACTTTGCTGCTTTTGCGTGCTGTAGTGCTGGCCTTGGCACTTCGGGCCTGGGTGCCCGATGAACGCTGGGCGCTGTTTGCGGCCTGCTTTGCAGGCAATCTTGCCATGGCCAGCATTTCTCTGGCATGAGCCATGGTTGCTTCGGACAGGTGCTCGCCGCCCAGCATGCGGGCCATTTCCATCTCGCGCTCCTCGCCAGTCAGCGGATCCACGCTGCTGATGGTGGTGTTGGACTTGGGGCGCTTGGTCACCCGGTAGTGCTGGTCTGCATAGGCAGCGACCTGGGGCAGGTGAGTGACGGCCAGCACCTGGCGTGAATCGCCGAGCGAGTGCATGAGGCGGCCCACGGTTTCGGCCACGGCTCCACCCACGCCGGAGTCCACCTCGTCAAAAATCAGGGTCCCGGCCTGGCCCAGTTCGCTGGTGGTCACGGCAATGGCCAGCGAGATGCGCGACAACTCGCCGCCCGATGCCACCTTGGCAACGGGTTTGGGCGTGGCGCCGGTATGGCCTGCAACCAGAAAAGTGATGCTGTCCGTGCCCGCAGGACTGGCGGCATCGGCATGTTCCAACTGCACTTCGAAACGGCCGCCCTTCATGCCCAGACTTTGCATGGACTGGGTGATGGCGCGTGACAGGCGTGGTGCTGCCAGGGTGCGCTGCTGCGAGATTTTGCGCGCCTCGGCCTGATACCTGAGGTGGGCGGCTTGCTCTTTGGCGCGCAGCCCCTCCACATCGACGGCAGCATCCAGCTGGTGCAGCTCCTGTTTCCAGCCTTCGAGCAGGGCGGGCAAGTCCTCGGGTGTGCGCTTGTAGCGGCGCGCCAGCTGCATCCACAGCGACAGGCGTTCATCGAGATCGGCCAGCAACTCGGGATCCAGATCGGCGCGGCGCAGATAGGCCTGCAGCGAGTGACGGGCATCGTGCAACTGGGCCACACAGGAGCCCAGTACGTCGGCAATGCTCTGAAACTCAGGCTCAAGATGCTCCTGGTCCTGCAGCAGGTGGTGGGCCCTGCCCAATGGGGTGGCCGCTCCCGCATCGTCATCCTCCAGCAGTTGCAGGCAGGACTGGGCCGAGTCCATCAAGGTCTGCGCGTGTGACAGACGTGTGTGCTGGGCATTGAGCTCATCCCACTCTTCGGCGCGCGGCGACAGCTTGTCCAGCTCGGAAATCTGCCATTGCAGGCGCTCCCGTTCGCGTTGCAGATTGTCCTGGGCCGATAGCGCCTGCTCCAGTGCCTGATGGTTCTGGCGCCAGTCCAGCCAAAGCGATTTGAGCTGGGCCGTTTCAATGCCACCGTAGGTATCCAGCATGGCGCGTGCTGCGTCCGGGCGGGTCAGGCTTTGCCAGGCATGCTGGCCGTGAATGTCGATCAGCTGATCGCCCAGATGGCGCAGCTGCGTGGCCGTGGCGGGAGAGCCGTTGATCCAGGCGCGGCTGCGGCCCAGACTGTCGATGACGCGGCGCAGCAGCAAATCCTGCTCCTGCGCAAAACCCGACTCTTCCAGCCATTCATGAAGATGGGGTGGGCAATCGAACTCTGCGCAAATATCGGCCTGAGAGCAGCCTTCGCGCACCACCTGTGCATCGGCTCGTGCGCCCAGCACCAGTTGCAGAGCGTCGAGCATGATGGATTTGCCGGCCCCGGTTTCGCCGGTAAGCACAGTGAAGCCGGTCTGCCAGTCCAGATCGAGTGACTGGACAATCACAAAGTCCCGCAGGACGATGCGCTTCAAGGCCATGGTCAGACGCCTCCCTCGTTCCAGCCCAGTTTTTTGCGCAGGGTGTCGAAGTAATTCCAGCCCTTGGGGTGCAGAAAGTGCACGCTGTGATCGGCGCGCGTCACCAGGATGCGGTCACCATGCTGCAGCGATTTCAGTGACTGCATGTCGAAGTTCGCGCTGGCGTCGCCTCGGCCGCCTACCACCTCGATAGTCACTTCCTGAGCGTCGGAGAGCACAATGGGGCGGTTGGAGAGGTTGTGCGGCGCGATGGGCACCATCACCCAGGCAGGAATCGAAGGGTGCAGCATGGGGCCGCCGGCCGAGAGCGCATAGGCGGTGGAGCCCGTGGGGGTGGCCACGATCAAGCCGTCCGCGCGCTGGTTGGAGACAAAGCTGCCGCCGACCTCGATGCGCAGCTCCACCATGCCCGAGGTCGAGCCACGGTTGACCACCACATCATTCATGGCCTGGGCTTCAAACACGCACTGGCCGTCGCGCATGACGCGAGCATTCATCAGGGTGCGTTCGTCTTCCTCGTACTCGCCCTGCAATATGGGTGTGATGGAGGCTTCGAATTCATCCAGGGCGATATCGGTGACAAACCCCAGGCGTCCCTGGTTGATGCCGACCAGCGGCGTGCCATAGCGCGCCAGATGGCGACACACGCCCAGCATGGTGCCGTCGCCGCCCACCACCAGGCCGAGGTCGCAATGCCTGCCCAGACCGTCCACGTCCATGCTCGGGTAATCGGGCAGGCCCGCATAGATGGCGGACTGGGTATCCAGAATCACCTCACAACCCAGGCTGCGCACGTAACCGGCAATCCGTTGCAGTGCTTCGCTGGCTGCATCGGACGGAACGCCTGCTGCGGGTGTGTGGTACTTGCCGATCAGGGCAATATGGTGGAACGTGGATGTCATCTGGGAAATTACATCATTAAAATGAAATCATGCTCGACGAACGTGCCAAGTTATTGCTCAAAGCGCTGATCGAGCGTTACATCGCTGACGGTCAACCAGTCGGCTCGCGCACTCTTTCACGTGCATCCGGGCTTGAATTGTCGCCTGCCACCATACGCAATGTGATGGCCGACCTGGAAGAGATGGGTCTGATCATCAGCCCTCACACATCGGCAGGCCGCGTACCGACAGCCAGGGGATACCGCCTGTTTGTCGACACCATGCTGACTGTGGACCGCTGCGATCTTGTAACGCCCGGCCTGATGCCTGAACAGCCGCAGAAGGTGATTGCCAATGCGGCCAATCTGCTGTCCAACCTCTCCCAGTTCGTGGGTGTGGTCATGGTGCCGCGTCGCAGCTCCGTCTTCAAGCATATCGAGTTCGTGCGCCTGTCGGAGCGGCGCTTTCTGGTCATCATCGTCTCGCCCGAAGGCGATGTGCAAAACCGCGTGATCTTCACGGATGTGGATTACGAGTCCTCGCAACTGATAGAAGCCTCGAATTTCCTCAATCACCATTACGCCGGTTTGACAATGGAGGAGGTGCGCACGCGGCTGCAGACCGAGGTGGAGCAATTGCGGGGCCAGGTTGCCAGCCTCATGCAGGCAGCGGTGAATGTAGGCACTGAGGTCATGAGCAACCATGATCGCGAGGATGTGGTGATCGCCGGCGAGCGCAATCTGCTGTCCGTGAGCGATTTTTCCAGCGATATGGGCAATCTGCGCCGCGCTTTCGACCTGTTCGAGCAGAAAACGCAAATCCTTAGGTTGCTGGACTTCTCCAATCAGGCTGATGGCGTGCGCATTTACATCGGCGGCGAGAGCCAGACCGTGCCGTTTGAAGATTTGTCTGTAGTGAGTGCTCCCTATGAACTCGACGGCAAGGTGGTCGGCACCTTGGGGGTGATCGGCCCCACGCGCATGCACTACGACAAGATGATCCAGATTGTCGATATCACATCCAAACTGGTGAGCAATGCTCTGAGTCACAAGCGTTAGGCCCTACAATGGCGAAGTTTTTCTGGTGGCAGCCACGGCTGTTGTCAGTGTTGGGGCGTTAGCTCAGTTGGTTAGAGCAGAGGACTCATAATCCTTTGGTCGTCGGTTCAAGTCCGCCACGCCCTACCATTTCTTTTAATGGAAACAACAGCTTAGGCTTGCGCTGTTGTCGCGAAGGCTATTCACCATAGCCCCTGAGGTAACAGTTTCGGTACATTGAACCGAAGGCACCTCATGGCAAGCATCATCAAGACCCCCTCTGGCACCTGGAAGGCCATCATCCGCAAGCGCGGCTTTCCCACCACTATCAAGACTTTCCGCGTCAAACGAGATGCCGACGACTGGGCTCGTACGACTGAGGATGAAATGGTGCGCGGGTTGTATATTCGTCGACAGTCCGCCGATCGCATGACATTAGCCCAGGCGCTGGAGCGTTATGCAGCTGAAGTTACTCCCACCAAAAAGCATTACACCCAGCTCGGTGAGCGATCGCATCTTGCTGCCTTGACTAAGTTCTTTGGGGCGTACTCCATGAGCGCGGTGACGCCCGAGCTGGTGGCTAAATTTCGTGATCAGCGTTTGGCTGATGGCAAGGCTGCCAACACAGTGCGGCTTGACTTGGCGTTGTTAGGCCATCTGTACGCTGTGGCTATGCGTGAATGGGGCGTAGGGCTCGTCTACAACCCAGTGCGCTTGATTCGGAAGCCTACGCCGGGTGCTGCCCGTGATCGACGCTTGGATGCTGGTGAAGAAGCGCGGTTATTTGCCGCAGTGGCAGCACACAGCAATCCCATGTTGAAGTGGATCGTGGAGTTGGCCATTGAGACCGGCATGCGCCGATCCGAAATAACTTCATTAAAGCTAGAGCACGGTATCCGTCCGGCCACCCCATCTACCCCGAATGAGCAATTGCAAGCACCATCGTGTCCACGTAAACCATCGTGCACACCATGTCTCAAGAGATCCCCAACTCGCGCTCCCGTGTCCCCCGCACACGCCGGGTCTACAGCGCGCAATTCAAGGTTGAACTGATCGCCGCGTGCCAGCAGCCCGGCGCATCAATTGCCGCCACAGCACGTGAACATGGCATGAATGCCAATGTGCTGCATCGCTGGCTCAAGGAGCATCGTCTGGGCCTTCACCAGCCCACCTGCGATACCGCGCATGCTGTGGCGTCCGGCATCGCCCCGCACTGCGACGATGCAGCGGCTGAGCCAATGGCCAATGCACAGCCTGTTCGTGCCCCGGCGCATCTGCCTCATGCCAGCACCGTGCCCGCCTTCATCGCGATGACGCTGGGCTCGCCGGCGATGGGGCCTCAGCCAGCGGGTGCGCAAGCTGCCCCAAGTGCTGCATCGGCAACTCCCTCATCAGACATCCGCATCGAGTGCTGTCATCACGGCACCCTCGTGACGGTCAATTGGCCGGTGGCCGCTGCTGGCGAGTGTTCCCGCGCATTGCAGGGTTTGCTCCAGGTGCTGCGGCAATGATCCGTATCGACGCTGCCTGGCTTGCCACGGCCCCGCTGGACATGCGCGCCGGCACCGACACGGCGCTGGCCCGGGTGGTCAGCGTGTTCGGTGCTGCCCACCCTCATCACGCCTACCTGTTCGCCAACAGACGCGCCAACCGCATCAAGGTGCTGGTGCACGACGGCATCGGCATCTGGCTGGCCGCTCGCCGCCTGCACCAGGGGAAGTTCGTCTGGCCGGCGCCAGGCAATGAGCAGTGGCAGTTGGAGCCTGTCCAGCTTGACGCCCTGGTGCTGGGCCTGCCCTGGCAACGCATGGGAAACGCCGGCATTATCACCATGGTCTGAAGCCGGCGCGCAATCGGTGGATCTGCGCATGGCAGCGCAGGGCCTTCCTTGGCACACTGGCTGCCATGGTGGTGCAGCAACAATCCCTGAACAATCTCAGCGCAGAGCAACTGCGCGAGATGGTTGCCAGCCTCATGGGCCACGTGAGCGACAAGGACGCGCAAATCGCCCGCCACCAAACCGAACTCAAGCACAGCCAGGCGCTCAACGCCAAGCTCACCCACGAGAACGCGCTCTTGAAGCGCATGAAGTTCGCGGCCCAGTCCGAGCGCTTCAACGCCGAGCAGCGCAGCCTGCTTGAAGACGAGATCGAGGCCGACCTGGCAGCGGTCGCCGTCGAGATCGAGCAACTGCAGCCGCCTGCGCCAGCGCCCCAAGCCAAACAACAACCCAAGCGCCAGCCGCTGCCGGCCAACCTGCCGCGGCGCGAGATCCGCCACGAGCCTGAGTTGACTACCTGCGCCTGTGGTTGTGCGATGAAGCGCATCGGTGAAGACGTGGCCGAAAAGCTGGACTATGTGCCCGGCGTGTTCACGGTGGAGCGCCACATCCGTGGCAAGTGGGCCTGCGCCAAGTGCGAGACCATCACCCAGGTGCCGGTCGAGGCGCATGTGATCGACAAGGGCATCCCGACTGCGGGCCTGCTGGCCCAGGTGCTGGTGGCCAAGTACGCCGACCACCTGCCCCTGTACCGTCAGGAAGCCATCTTTGCTCGCGCAGGCTTGGGCCTGCCTCGCTCCACCCTGGCGCAGTGGGTGGGCACCTGTGGCGTGCGACTGCAACCGCTGGTCGATGCGCTCAAGGCGGAGATACTCAGCCGCAGCGTGCTGCACGCCGACGAGACGCCGGTGCAAATGCTCAAGCCTGGCAAAGGCAGCACCCACCGGGCTTACCTGTGGGCTTACGCACCAGGCGCCTTCGAAGACATGAAGGCCGTGGTGTACGACTTCTGCGAGTCAAGAGCGGGCGAGCATGCGCGCCACTTCCTGGGCGATTGGAAGGGGGCACTGGTCTGCGGCGTCTGTCAATGTAGTTGGAACATGAGTCATGCTGCTTCTAGTTCACTATGCACATGGATAACGGTCGTTTCCTTCTCTGGATTCAGCCAAACGCTGCCTACGGGTTGCCAGTTTCGAGTATTGCCCGACCAGCGTGCAGGATGCTGAGCGCGAGCGATCTGATAAAGGGCATGGCGCCGGGCAAGAATGGCGTGATCCTGGCCGGCGTGGCGCTGAGCGGGCGTGACGTAACGGATCTCGCTATGGCGATGCTGTTCGTTGTACCAATACACGAATTGCCCCACCCACTTGCGGGCGTCGGTCAGGTCGGCAAAGCCAGCCACAGGGAAGGCGGGATGGTATTTGCAGGTACGGAACAAGGATTCAGAGTAGGCGTTATCGTTCGAGACGCGGGCACGGCTGTGCGACGGTGTGACGCCGAGTTCTTCAAGCTTGGCATGGATGGTCGAACCCTTCATCGCCGAGCCGTTATCGCCGTGCAGGACCAGCGGCCGGTGACCACATTGCTCACGCAGTACCGCTCGTTGAACGACCTGCGCGCTGTTGGCCATGTTCTCGGCTTCAAAGACTTCGTGGCCCACGATCTTGCGGCTGTAGATGTCGACGATCAGGTACAGATAAAAGAACTGGCCGCGAACCCGGGTCGGCAGATAAGTCACATCCCAGCTCCACACGGCGTTGGCGTGGTCGGCACGATGGCGCCGTGGCGGGCCCTTGCGCTGGGGCGCGGCTTGGCGACCACGACGGCGCTGTTCTCCCGCCGCATGCAGGATGCGATAGAAGGTCGACTCCGAGGCAAGATACCGTTGCTCATCATCCAGCAGCCGCGCAACAATCTGCGCCGGAGGCAAGCTGGCAAACTGCGGTCGGTGGCAGACATCCAGCACCGCCTGGCGTTCTTTGTGCGTCAGGGCATGAGCCGGCCTTGGCCGTGTCGCGTGAGGCCGCTGGTCTTCACCACCTGCCGACCAACGCCGGTAGGTGTTCTGCCCGATTCCCAGCTCGCCACAGGCATGACGCAGGCGCGCACCGGCCGCTCTGGCTTGGTTGACCAACTCTACAATCCGACGGCGATCTGTGGCATTGGTCATTTTTCCTCGTCCCCCCAGATCGCCTGGACTTTTTTTCGCAGCGCCAGCAATGCTGCCGTTTCAGCCAAGGCGGCGTCCTTGCGACGCAACTCCCGCTCTAGCTCCCGTATGCGTTTGCGCTCGGCCTTGGTCGCTTCTGATTGCCGTGCGGCGGCTTGGTCAGACCGATCATTGGCCTGTTCACAACTGGCGCGCCAGCGACGAATCTGCTCAGGATATAGACCACGGCGACGGCAGTACTCGGACAGCTCTTCTTCGGTCAACGCAGCGGTTTCCAGTACCGCATTGAACTTCTGCGCCGAGGTCCAGCCTTCCGTGGTGGGGGAGGCGTTTGGAAGCAATCGGCCCGTGCTACGGGCTTGCTTTCGCCAGTTGTATATCGTGGCAGCTGAGATACCTTCCTCGCCAGCCAGATCATTGACGGTACGGTTATACGGCGCTTCCAGCTTGGCCAAGATGGCTTCGCGCCGCTCGGGGGAATACTTCATGGGAACCTTCTCTCTGCCCCAGGTTGGATATTCAAACTCTAACATCTGTAGAGGTTCCAACTATTCTGACAGCGGGGGTCTGCGACGACTTTGCTGGTTACAAAGCCACGATCGCCAACGGTGTGACCGAGGTGGGCTGCCTGGCGCACGCCCGGCGCAAATTCTTTGACTTGCATGCGGCGAACAAAAGCCAGCTTGCCGGGTTCGCGCTGGAGCAGTTCGCCAAGGTTTACGACATCGAGCGCGAGGTCAAGGAGCTGAACGCCGATCAACGCAAAGCCATTCGTCAGCAGCACACCAAGCCGATCCTGGATGCGTTACACCAGTGGATGACATTGCAGCGGCAAAAGCTGCCAGACAGCTCGGCGACTGCCAGGGCCCTGGATTACAGCCTGCGGCGCTGGACTGCACTGACGCGCTTCGTTGATGACGGGCAACTGCCCGTGGACAACAACTGGATCGAAAACCAGATCCGGCCGATTGCCATTGGACGCAACAACTGGCTGTTCGCCGGCAGCCTGCGCGCGGGCCAGCGTGCGGCGGCGGTGATGAGTCTGGTGCAGTCGGCACGCATGAACGGGCATGACCCCTATGCCTACCTACAGGACGTGCTCACCAGGCTGCCCACGCACAAGGCCAGCCGTATCGACGAGCTCTTGCCGCACCGCTGGCAGCCCACCGACATCTGATCGTCAGCCATGGTAGCCATCTGCGGTCAACATGGGTTTGCCGTGCGCTTACAGAGCACGTGGACATGGAGCGTCGCATTGTCAGGCTGCTTGACACAAAAAATGGTGAGTCACGAACGGTACCTCTCAGTCGACGGGCTACCGAAGTGATGCGAGAGGCTATTTCTAACCCTGTTCGTCCTGACGATACCCGTCTTATATTTTTCGGAGAGCCTGGCAGGGATGGTCAGAGAAGACCGTGGCAGTACGATCGCGTTTGGCGTCAAATTTTGGCAAAGGAAGGATTCCGTGACCTTCACTTTCACGATCTTCGCCATGAGGCTGTAAGTCGCCTAGTTGAGCAAGGTTTTAGCGATCAAGAGGTGTCTGCCATCAGCGGGCACAAGTCCATGCAGATGCTGAAACGCTATACCCACTTGAGAGCAGAAGATTTGGTTGTAAAGCTAGATCGGATAAATGTATCGGATTCGTTAGGATGAGTAGGTTTTGGTGAAAGCGTTTAGTCGATTAGACGCATTTTCGGCTGCATATTTCACCTGCGTAAAGTCAATTGAATAAACGGGCGGTATTCTCCTAAAGCGCTTTCCACACCGCACTTTGGGAATTTATTCCTCGACAAGGAGCATCGCATAACAGACAGCCTCATTTTTAAAGCTGTCTGTTAAGGAGTTCTAGTTATGCACTACATATCACAGAAAAAGGAACTTCATAAGTATCTGAGAGAAAGCGCTCTGTAACAGCTAAGAGCCGGAGCTGGGTTGCAGATGCTTTTGCTTTTGATAAACCTGGCTGTACTACATATGCCTTTAACTTCAGTTCCAAGATACGGCTTTTCTCTCGGATTTCATGAAGAAGATTCTCATTACCTCTCTCGAAGCGGCTTGGCCGATTTCCGTTAATACGCGTTTGCTCCCGCCTCAATAGATGAGTAAAGAGTTCTGTCTTTCGGTTGTCATTTGCCAGCCAGATAACACTTCTCTGGGCCTGTCCACACACTACGTAGAGATCATCGACGCGAGCCCCTGGCTCATCATCTGTGTATTTAAGGTGATAAAGCTCCACCTCAATCCATTCACGCATTCCATCGCCCGATAGTGCAATGGTCACCACATCAGCAGCTTCTCCAGAGCCGTCATCATCAAAGATGATAGAGTATTTTGGCTCTTTAAGGAGTTCCCTAATGACTGCGAATTGAATGCTGTCGGGGCGTTTTTCCAACTTTTGTGATTCTTTCTTTAGGTCAACGCCGGTCCAATCAAACACTTTTAGAGATTCAACTGGGTAAGGTTGCTCTAGGATTGGTAGTCGTGTGTGCATGCAGCCTTCCAGTGATGATCCGTCCGAGAACCACACTATCGGCGGGCTCTTCGTGAAGTATTCGTCTAGCGGCTTGGGCTTTGTGCCAATTTGAATGTTTAACTTCGGACCAGAGTGATGCACGAACCGGAAATCAAAGCTCTGCTTCAGCGGGAAAAGTTCCAAACGATACTCCGCAGGGGCACTCCACACATCGCAGTCAGCACTTACGATAAGTTCTCCGGTAGGGATTTTTTTAACGAGTAAATCTACATCTGTTGATGAAATCTGAGCGGTTCCTCCTCCATGGAAGGTGACAAGGTGCTCAGCCTTTTCATAAATATCCTGCGGCCAGTCGACCGCAATTGGAGTTTCTCCTGGAACTACTCCGATCGGAATAGGTTTCAGGGTCCCCGCGAGTACTTCGTCAGGACTAATATTTACATCAGAAATTTTTTCTCCGATTTCTTTTGCCCATACTGAAAATTCATCAACTCGCAAACGAAGATTGGCCCAAACTCTGCCTCGCCGGGACGCTCCTACTGATGTTCTTTGGCCATTCTCAAACCCCTTGCCAGCCAAAACTGCACGGGTGGCTCCTTCGCGAACTGCAGTCCCCAGTCGGGACTCTACATCGGAGCCCATGCGACCTGTATAGCGCACCTGTCGACCAAGGTGTTCATTTAAGCCAACGTTATTCATCACTAGTCGTTTCACACCACTGAAAACACGCCAGACCTCAGGTTCCTTAACTAATTCGACCTTGCCATCGCACAAGGCTTTTGCTAGCTCGTGATATTCGCTGCTGTTGTTAGAACCGTGCAAATATAGCAATGATTTATCGCGGTCCCAAACTGCAACAAAAAGTTCCCATACGTACTCGCTAACAGATTTAACATCGCTCCACCTGACTTGCTGCTCAATTGCAGAAATCAGAACTAAGGAGTTTTTTACTTCGTTCAATGAGTGGTAAAGCTTATCGTTCGAGGAAAGTCCTGAAAAAGCCTTCTTGAATTTTTTCGGTGTCCAGTTAGCGCACTCGGTGCGATAGACGACCATACTCGCCGCTGGACGAATATCCTTTAGTGGAACGTCACTTAAGAATTTTGTGAAGTCTTTGAAGAATTCCTGAGACAGTTGCTCGCCAGCTATAGCCTCTTGGGAGAGAGCTGGCAGAAGCGAATTCCAATCACTGTCTTGCGAGTAGAGCTTTTGTAACTCCTCCCGAACATCAATTAGAGCAATGTTCGCAATAAATACTGGATCGCCTAAATCAGGCCTGGCTCGCGTGAAACGACCTGCTAACTGAAGCGTGACAGCAAGGCTTTTTCGGATGTCGTGGAAGGCTGCGATCTTCAACTCTGGAAGGTCAAAGCCTTCACCGAGCATGTCGACACACACGACAACTCGGATTGCACCGCTCATCAGTTTTTGCTTGGCTTCAGCCCGTTCCGTGGCTTTTAACTGAGAATGAATTAGAACGGCCTCGTAACGACCGATTTCGGTATATAACTTGTGTACATGCTCCGCGCGCCGAATATTTGCAACTCGGGCCATAACAATGTGCTTCTTCGTTGTGTCACGATCCAGTTCATCAAGTGCGGCTAATGCAATTTTTTTATCGGCGACACCTATATTGAACTCACGCACTCTGTGAAAAAGGATAGGCTTAAAGTAGCCGTCTTCTTGCGCTTGCTTTAGTGGATAGGCAAAAATTAATTTGCCATCTACCTTCTTTCCGTCTTCACGGAAAGGAGTAGCTGTGAACTGAAGAATATGTCTAGTGCGGAAAATTTCTCTGAAAGCGCGCCAAGTAGCTGCTTCTGCATGGTGTGCCTCATCAATAAAAAGATGTGTACACAGCTTTGCCATCTCTTGCTGTATCTCTGTATCGCAAGTCCCCGCTAGATGACTGGTCGTCACAATAACATTGCAGCGCTCAAATAGTTCCTGCACTTCCTTTGGTGTCTTAGGCTTCGAGAATATTGTGCCTACAACTGGCCTAAGAGCTTTCTCATCGAGAACTTTATGACCTTTGATTTTTAGGACACCTAACGTCTCGAATTTTCCCGCTAACTGCTCGCGTAATGCATCGGTCGGAACGATAACTAAGACACGCTCACAACGTGCAGAGATAAGGGTGGAGAGCATAGTCTCAGTTTTACCCGTACCCGTTGGCATAACGATTGTGGCCGTCTCGGAGCTAGTCGCCCAGTGAGCATGAATTGCATGCAGGGCTCCAATCTGAGGCTTTCGCAGTCCCATTATTCCCCGTGATTCATCCTCTTGAACGAAGTTGAATGCTCCACGCCAAGATTCATGTGCCTCTTTAGCAAGCTCTTTTGGGTCATTCTTCTCTGTGATTGCGTTTTTGATCCATTCCCCACTGGAAAGGTCAGCTTCAGAGTTTGAGCAAGAGAAGCCTTTGAAGACTATCGCTGGTGCATCTTTTGGTAGTAGCTGGCTCTGAGGACGGTTGTCGCAGACGTAGGCCAAAGTTTCACCTTGGTCATTTTCAATCCTCGCATTTGTGACCTTGCCGCAGACGAATGCAGATGCATTTACAGAAATGGAAATCTCTGGGTGAAGAATTTGACGTACAACCCCGGAATGATACTTTTCCTGCAGCGACCACATCACTGGTAACTTAACTTGCATTTTCGTCCCTCTCCATTTTTTAAATCAATAACACAAAGTAGAAAAATTTGAGGTTTATAGCGAAGCATGTATAAAATGCATTCGCATAAATAAAAGACTCAATAATATGCGAAATTTTGTATTAACATTAATTAAATTATTTTATAAAGATATAATTTTAATTATGTGTTGTAGGTAATAAATTAATAATTAACATTTATCTTTATAATAAGAGGAGCTTGCACTTTTTCATATTTTTTTTGATATAAGAGTTATTTATATAAAAATTCTTCCTATTTTTTGCTAGTCAATACCATATGTTGCCCTAAATTTATTGGAAGGTGATTTAATCGCGACGCATGCCTTGTTGTAAAAATGAAACAAAATAAAAAATCAAGTAATGATAGAGGGTTAGGTGACTTTTTCCCTGTATTCACCATATGCGCCATACTTCCGCGCATCGTTCCGTTTACTCAAACTTCGCTCATACCCGATGTGTTTCGGTTGTTTTCGGAGCAAGAGCATGACGAAAGAACAAGCCCTCATCAACAAGTACGGCACCTTGATGACATTGGTGCATTTGGCTCAAGAACTTCATCGTTCGCCTGATGGCCTGCGTATCAGTTTGCGTAGCAATGCTGGATGGGCAAGTCAGGTCAATGCCGCACGCAAAAAATTCGGGCGCCGCGTTTATTTCGACACTGCGAAGATCGCCGCCATCATCGATGAGATGAACTGAACTGGGTTTCGGCATGTTGATGTCAGAACTCGTTGGCACGCCGCAAATTGAGACGTGGCTGCGGTAGACGCGTATGGAGGATTCATTAGCGCGAATCAAGCAGCGCGCAGACGAAGCACAGGCTTATGCAAAGCTGCAACAAGCAGCTCGTAAGCCCGTGGAATTGTTTCTTCGTGGAATGGGCGATCTCAAGCGTGCAATGCCGAACCAGATAGCAAGATCGTCACTCTTTGCACCTATAAAAAGAGGGCCACGAGAGCAGCTCACCGAGGCACTGCTTGTGACGCGCGCAGATGCTGTCATGAGCTATTCGGGAGAGCAGCTTGATGAAGCTGATGCGGATATTGTGTTGCAACTATTCTTCGAGGCCAAAAGCCGCCCGTTGGGTTTGCCAGTGAGGTTTAAGCGTGCAGCTTTTCTGCGTGCGATGGGCAGGCAAACAAGCGTGAGTCAGTACCAGTGGCTCATGAGGCGCATGACAGTGCTTACAAAGGCAACCCTCATCGTTGAAGCACTGCGCTCGGACGGCAACAGGAAGTACCGTGTGGGAAAAGCTGATGCGTTTCACATTGTCCAGAGCTTTTGCTATGACCCCGTCATAAAGAGCTATACCTTCATCCTGGATTCGCGGTGGACAGTGCTTTTTGGGAACGATGAGTATGCCCTTTTGGACTGGGAGAAACGAATGCAAATAGCCAGGGGGCAAGATATGGCCAAGTCTCTTCAGCGGCTTGTAGCAACGTCTAGTGACCCCATACAACGCTATTCTCTGGAGTGGCTCAAGGAAAAAATGCAGTACCGAGGACGGATGCGAGATTTTAAGAAAGCATTGGTGCGTGCATGCGAGGAGCTTGAGCGTTTGAGCATCGTTGCCAATAGCAAAGTCGAGATGAGTACTAAAGGTAAGCAACAGCTATCGCTTTGGATGGCTGTATCCGCATAGCATCGCGCTGCGTATTCCGGCTGAGTTGACCGCCTGTGCCGGTTACAGCTTGGTCGCGACCCACTGAGTTCAGCTAGCAGCAGCCGACCTCAATCCTTTCAGGATGACTGCTCTGGACTGTGCCGCGGAAATTGAGCGCATACCACCCCAGGGGGCCTTAACCATGGAGATGCTTACTCCTCTCTTATGGCTTTATCTAGTCCCGATCCCGGTCTGCTGCATAGCGCCCTGAGCAGTAATAGCAGCGGTACTCCATGCCGTGTTCGCCACTCCAATTTTCTAGGTCGCCGGACGTCATGTGCGCACCGCAGATTGTGCAGCTGGCAGGCAATTCATCCCCGTACTCGTTTTCGCAGAATGTACAGCGATAGCCCGTTCTAGATTCTTTATTGACAACCATCGTGTGGTTGCCGCACTCTTCGCAATCCATGCGGACAGGATCTTCTTCAGGATCCATTGGGTCGATAGGGTTCGCCTTCTCGACGTCATCGGCCATCTTGAGGGCATCGTGCAGCTTGAACTGGTACTCATCAGAGAGAACCGAGAAGATTGCTTTGGTCTCTTCCGGTATTCGCTTCTCAACGTCTACAACCCCGTAGTAGTCGAGGAATTCCAGGACAGAGCGGAAAAGACGACCGATGGCGATCCGAGCGGTAGGCACGTCCATCTCGAACTTGTGGTGCTCGATGTCATTCCGCAATTTCTTAAGCCACTCCAAATCCTTTCTGAAATCTCCTGCAACGGCGTCCTTCTCTTCGTTATTGATGAAGTTGACTGCCTCCCAAAGGCCGATGGTCTTAGCAGTCGCTGGGTCGATCTTTGCCGCGAAAGGGTTGGCGTAAATCAGCAGCGGGTGCTTCTCGGTGATGTGGTGCTTAAAGATCAGCTCAATGAAGTGCGCCATATGGAGCACGCAGAACTTGTAGGCTTTATGGTCACCTTCGTCTCCTTCTTGGAACTTCTTCAGCGCCTCTTCCAGACTGTCCATCGCGTTGCCGAGCAAATCCAGCTTGTGGCTCATGTGACCCCTTCCCGTGGTTGTCCTTCGATAGTGCGTGCATGCCTTAGACAGACGCCCGCTTTTGCCACAATTGTCGCCGCTTCGACCAACCGCTAGGCATATTGATGCTCCTGCAACTGACAAACGGATTCATCACGAAGAGACCCAACTCCAGGTGACTTCAGATGACCGCTGGGCAATTCATTCAAAACGCTGGACTGCAGAACTCAGCTTGGGTACTAAGGTTGCTCAGAACATCCGCATAGCGTCGCGCCTCTTTCCGCATAGCATCGCTCTTCATCCGCATAGCGTCGCGCTTTATCCGCATAGCATCGCGCATGTGACCTACAAGGTGTTGTCGCCATTGGATTTTTTGGTGCTTTTTTGCCCTTTACCTTCTTATTACCTTTTTCTTACCTAACGTGACCTGTGGATAGGCAGTTGTTCATGGGCTTCATTGAGCAACGGCTAACTGCTGGTGCAGGCCTTCCGCCCACGCTCCGCTTGGAAAAATTGGCCTCTGCTGTTTGAGCGCTTCCGTTACTTTGATTTTTTCCAGGCCTTAGCCGGTGCGGGTCTGCCAAATGGATAACCAGAGGGCACGAAAGTGGAAGTTCGTGTGCTTAGGCGCATCCTGAGGTCAACTCTTTGAGGCTTGCTGATGTTTTGCTGATCTTTTGCTGATACCGACTGCATTGCGGCACATGGTCGGTGTTCGATGAGGCTCTTTGACACAGTAGCAACTCAAGTGAACGAACTTCGCTGCTTAGTGCAAGTGAACGAACTTCGCTGCTTAGTGGAACATAAAGAACGTGTCACGTTGTAGCTTGTTTTTAACGATTTTTTCTTTGTAAATCATTGAGTTAATGAGTGGCACACGCAAGCCGCAATGTGCTCCATTTCGAGCACATGTCATGGCGTCCTGTTGGGGCAGTGAATTTGCAGTGAGACTGCAGTGGCGATGCAGTGGCGATGCAGTGAACTTGCGGTGTAAGTGCAGTGATAAGGCCGTGAATCTGCAGTTCCAGTGCAGTAGTCGCCGAGAGGCTATGTAAAGACAGGGCCGCGTGCTTTGCTCGCTAGGAACGCTTCCCAAGCGTCTGTAACCGTCCCGCTCCCGCCTGAGAGGGCTATCCAGTGCTTGCGGTTGGCATCATCAAGTTGGCTCCACCAATCTTCACGTGCCCTCTCGTAGGCGGTGGGCAGGTTTTCTGCCCAATCCGGTAATGGCAGATGTTGACCTGGTTGGAGGTACGCTCTAAAACAAGGGGTCGGTTCGCGCTTCATGCGTGTGGATCCTAGAGTTGTTGGACGATGTGAAAAGGGGCAAATTCTTAGCTTCTTCCGGCAATTCAAACCCTCTTGTGAAGAGCTTGTTTGGCTTTTAGCCTGGGATTTCTCGGTACACCAGCGGTACACCCACCAGTTCTATCGAACTCCATCAAATTTCGCTAACTTACTGTCACTAAAATACTTTTAGCTTCTGCAGGTTTCGGTGCACTTCGGTACACTTCCCTAGGCAAGCACGAACCTGCCGAAACTCATAATCCTTTGGTCGTCGGTTCAAGTCCGCCACGCCCTACCAAGCTGCATGAAAGCCTGCCGTCTTCATCGATGGCAGGCTTTTTCTTTGCATGAACGCGAAAAAGTTGTCGATTTGGTTCGAGAGCCGTTTTTGCACTGCTAGAATACAACCCTGTTGCGGCTGTAGCTCAGCTGGATAGAGTACTTGGCTACGAACCAAGGGGTCGTGGGTTCGATTCCTGCCAGCCGCACCACAAAACGTCAAGCCTCAGAACTGAAAAGTTCTGAGGCTTTTTCGTTTCTGGGCTCAGGCTTTGGGTATCAGCAAGGTGAAGCTGCTGCCTTGGCCCAGCTGGCTGCTTATCTGCAGGCTGCCGCCATGACGCTGTGCCACGGTGCGCGTGAAGGCCAGGCCCAGGCCCACGCCATCCATGCGCTGGTGTTGCTGCAGGCGCTCGAAGGGCTGGCTGAGTCTGGCCAGCGATGCCTCGTCCATGCCTGAGCCGTGATCGCGCACGGCGATGCCCCATTGGCTGTCTTGCTCGACAACGGCGATTTCCACTTGGGCACCGCCATCCCCAGTCTGTGGCTTGCCGTATTTGATGGCATTGCTCAACAGGTTGATGACGGCGCGGTGCAGCAGGCCGGGGTCGCCATGCACGCAGGCTTCGGCATCCGGCAGCTCGAACACCAGTTGCATGTTCTGCTGTTGGGCAAGGGTCCAGCAATCCGAGACGGCCTGGTCCGCCAGCAGGCCCAGATCCAGGACTTCGCTGCGGTATTGCTGCTGCTGGGCTCTGGCCAGATGCACAAAATCGTCTGCCAGCTGAAGAGACGACTGGGCATAGCCCTCAATGCGGTCAAACAGTGCATCTTGCGAATCGATGCGCTTGCCTGTGCGCTGCATCTCCAGCAAGGTGATGATGGAGCCTATCGGTGCACGGATATCGTGGGAGATGAACTGCATGGCTTGGTCGCGCTGGGCCTGTGCGCTGCGCAGGTCGCTGATATCGACCAGGGTGATGAGCCAGCCCGAGGTGGGCGGTGCCTCGAAGCTCTGGCTCAGCAGCATCAGATGGCGGCCCTGGGTGTCGCGCCCTTCGCTCTGGCGTGACAGAGTGGCTTGCTGCAACGCACTGTGCGTGAGCAGTGGCGTGCTGCTGGCAGCGCGGCCGCCGTCGCTGCTGGCGCTGTTCAGGCCGTGGAGCAGGGCGACCAGATCGTCACCTTGCTGGAGTTTGTGCTCCAGGCTTTCGATGTAGCGGTGCGCGGCTGTGTTGGCAAGCAGCAGCAGCCCTTCGCGGTCGCAGACAAAAGTGGCCGAGGGCAGCTGGCGCAGGCTTTCGCTGACGAAGTGATGCAATGCGCGCAGCTGGCGCGAGGCTTGCTCCACAGCGTCGATCCGCTGATCGAGTGCGTCGCTCTTGAGCGAGGGGGCGGGCAGGCCCTGGCCTTGCAGATCGCGCAGCTCCAGCGCCAGAAAGCGTGTGGCGGCGCGCAGGCGCAGCCAGCTCCAGAGCGGGTAGGCAAGCGACAGGCCCAGCAGTGCCGCAGCGGGGGCGGTCTGCACATGACCCCAACGCGGCGCCAAACCGGCTATCGACAGACTGAGCAAGGCCAGCAGGATGCTTGAAATCAGCCCGCCAGAAGGGCCGAGCCAGGCCAGAGCCAGCAGGCCCAGCAGCACGGGCAGCACATTGAGGCTGCGGTTGAGCGTGGCAGTGGCTGGCTCCAGATGTGTGTCCTCAAGGATGCCGTTGAGCACATGGCCCAGCATCTCCACATTCGAGATCAGGCGCGCATCAAAGCCGATGGGGGCCGTGAATTTTTCGCCAAGACCTGCGGCAGTGGCTCCAATCAGCACGTATTTGCCGCGAAAAGCGACCGCTGGGATATTGCCGCGCAGGATGTCGATATAGGAGTAGGTGGTGAACGGCGAGCCCGGGCTGTTCTGGCGGTCCCGCGAAGCCCGGGCAAAAGCGATGAACTGGGGCTGCAGCTTTTGCCAGGAGTTGGCTGCAACCGAGTCTGCTGGAGGTGGGGCAGATGGTTGGCAGGGTCGGGTGGTCTGGCCCACGCAGTGCAGGCTCAGCGCCATATGCCACCAGAGCTGGCCGGCCTTGCCTTCCTGTGCATAAAAGCGTCGCACCACACCATCGGCATCCACAGGCATCTGGGTGTGCCCCAGAGCAGCAGCCTCGCTGGCAAGGCTCTGTAAAGGGGCGGTGGCGGCGCTTTGCGCGGCGCGCGTGACGGGCAGCACTACGTTGCCGCTTTTTTGCAGTGCTCGTTGCAGCAGCAGATCGTCGCCGGGGTAGTCCCAGTCTTCCTCGCTGAAGACCACATCCATGCCGATGGCGCGGGGCTGTCCTTGAGTGATGCGCTCCAGCACGGCGGCGTGCAGTGCACGCCGCCAGGGCCAGCGGCCTATGCTGTCGATGCTGTCATCGTCGATGGCCACGATGACAACATCGGGCGAGGCTGGACGCTGGTGAAGCCAGGCCGAGGTGTCCTGAATAATGCCGTTGACACGTGCCAGCTGCCCCGGGCCGCTGAGCCACCAGGTCATGCCGAGCAGGAAAGCGCTGAGCAGCAGCCAGCTCAGGCGCAGGTCCTGCAAGCGGTTTTTACGCAGGTTGGGCGCTTCAACCATGTGGGTGACTCGGTGAGAAGCTCATAAAACAATAGCTTCCAGCGCTTGTCATATAAGTGATCAAGATATGAATCCTATGAAGCTTCATGGAATTCAAGCGCTGGTAGCTATGGTTTTTACTGGCGCATCAGGCGTGAACCGTCGCCGGAAGTCAGCGCCTGCCCCTCGGACGAGGTCACCCAGTTGCCGGTCTGGAATTGGCGCGCGACAGAGAGATTGCTGCGCAGGCCGTTGGCATCCTCGACCTGCATCTGCAGATAGTAGGTGCCAGGAGGCAGATCCTGCGTGCTCCACTGAGGCTGGGTTATCCAGGTGTCGATCAGGGGCGCAGTGAAACCGGCGTCGCTGGCCACCACGATACGGTAGCGTTGACCCTCTTCACCTGCCCAGTGAATATGGCTGCTGCCTTCGCCGGGCGCGCCGCCGATCTGCAGCTCGGGCGATTTGGGTGCCAGGGCCAGTTTCATCTTTTGCGGGGCGGCGAAAGGACCCGCATCCGGCTGGCCGTTGCCGAGCTTACGGATGCTGCCTACGCGCCACATATATTCGCCGACAGGCAGCTTGGCCAGCGCACTGGCAGGCAGGGCGCAGTCCTTGAGGTCGTTGGCGTCGATCAGCGGCTGGGCAAAGCTGCCGTCGGCGGTGGCTACCTGGATACGGTAGGCCGAGGCTTCCGCCACCTGGGTGCATTGCAGGCCGTGCTGGCCCTGTCCGATGGTGGCTTCAGGTGCTGGAGACTCATAGAGCGGCGGCACCGGATGAGCTTTGACGCGCAACACTTGCAGGCTGCGTTTGCCAGGAATGCCGTTGGCGTCAATGGCGCGAATGGCCGCAATGTAGCTGCCGTCTTCGACACCCGTCAGGCGTGCAGGTGACCTTGTGAACATGCCGCCGCGCACGATCTGGGTCAGCTCCTTGTCCTGAGCGAGCAGCACTTGGTAGCGCACGGCACCAGCCATGGCTGGCAGGGGCAGGCTGACCCAGTTGGCGTCTTCGACAAGAGCGGGCCAGGCCGCAATATCGGGAGCACCCAGCATGGTTGTTGGCTTGCCGATCTGGCCGTTTGCGGAGACGGACAGACCTTGACCTGGCCTGAGCAAGGCTGAGGGCTGGCCCGTCTGCACGGCGACCGAGCCTTCGTCGACGGCAGCAGCCGTGCGGCCCTCGTCATCACTCATCACCAGAAACTGGGTGCCGCGCACGCTGGTCGAGGCCGCCGGGGTGCGCACCTCGAAGCGGCGCTCGCCATTGGCTTGCCTGGACACTTTTGCTTCAATTGCGCCCTCGCGCAGATCGATGATGGACTGCAGACTGCCGGCTCGGCCTTTGCGGCGCATCTGGCGCAGCTCGACATCGGATTCGGACTGCACGCGCACCAGTGAGCCATCTGCCAGGCGCACGGAGACAAAGGCGTTGGCCGGAACCTGGAGCGAATCGCCTTCCTGCAGCAGCTGGCCTTTTTGCACGGGCTGAGGCGGCGCGTTGACGGAGTCTGCGAGATGGCTCGCAGAGCGTGTGCTTTGCACATCGCCTTGCACAAACACAACCGAAGCCATCGCTGCGCGCAACAGGCGTGTGGGAATTTCCAGCACCGAACCGGGGCGCAGGCGCAGGGGGTTGTCCACCTTGTTGTGACTTTGCAGCGCTGTCCAGCGCTTGTGGTCGCCCAGATAGCGTGCTGCCAGCATCTCCAGCGTATCTCCAGTCACCACGCGGTGGGCAATGACATCGTTGCCGCGGGGAGTGATCTGGGCATGGGCCAGACCTGTTGCCGTCATCCCTCCAAACGCCACCCACAGCATGCCTGCACCCAGAATGGGCGCCGGGGAGTGGACGGAAAAGAGGTTTTGACGTAAATCAGGCATTTTTTAAAGCTAGGTTATGGGGCTGCCGAACTCAGGCAGCTGGGGCTGCGGGCTGCGCAGCTTCGGGGACATCCAGGCGGTAACCATAGCCATAAACGGCTGAAATGGCATAGGGCTGACCGGCGCGCAGGTTCAGCAGATTGCGCAGGCGCGAGACATGGGTGTCCAGCGAGCGCGACTGCACCTCGGCGTTATGGCCCCAGACGACTTCGCGCAGATGATCGCGCGAGAGCAAACGGCCCTGGTTCTGGAACAGCGTCAGTGCCAGAGTGTATTCACGGTGCGTAACCTCCACGGGCTGGCCGTCCATCTCTATGCCATTGGTGGTGGTGAGAAAGCGGTAGGGGCCGAAGTCCAGCACGCTTTGTGCGGTCAGCGGATAGGCGCGGCGCAGCAGGGCGGAGATGCGAGCACGCAGCTCGCCCGCACGTATGGGCTTGATCATGAAGTCATCGGCGCCGCTGGCCAGGCCTTCGACAATGTCGGCCTCTTCGCTGCGGTGGGTCACGAAGATGACCGGCACTTCCTTGCTGATCTGCTCGCGCACCCAGCGCACGATATCCGGACCGCTGCTATCGGGCAGCTCCCAGTCAATCAGCAGCAAATCGAAGCTTTCGCGGCGCAGGGCTTGCTGCAGGGCGGCCCCCTTGAGGTAAGAGTGACAGCTATGTCCGGCTTCCGTCGCGACTTGTTGCAACAGTTCCAGTTGTAGCGGATCGTCATCCAGAGCAGCAATACGCATCGGTAGTTCCTTTAGTGCGAAGGATTACATCCACGCTGTCCTTTGAATTCGGAGGCAGCGTCCATCGGGCAGCGATGAGCTATTGCTCGGCCGCCTCACGCAGTTGTTCCAGAGCCTGGATCACCAGGTCATCGCTGACACCATCCAGTGTCTGCAGGCACGGCTTGATGGCGGCCAGAGCCGTCGCGCCTTCGCGCTGCAACCGGGCGATGTTCTGCCCCGCTTCCTTGGGGGCGGTAAAGCCCAGGCTTTGCAGCAGCAGCTGACCGTCAGCGGCCACCAGCTTGAAGTAGAACTGGCCATCGGATTCGCGATACTGCTTGAACTGGGGCAGTGCAGTCTTGGCAGCCTTGGTCTTGGCCTTGCTGGCTTGCGCCAGGTTGCGGATGCCGACGGCGCCGCGCAGTTGCTGCAGCAAAGGAGTCGCCAGCTTGCGTGCCTTGATGGCACCAGCCTGAAGAATCTCTTCCAGCTCTGCCGGGTGGGCAATCAGGTATTCATAACGCTCGCGCATGGGGGCGATTTCACGGTCGATGCGCTCGAACAGGATCTGCTTGGCATCGCCCCAGGCAATGCCTTCGGCATATTGCTGGCGCAGGGCGGCACTTTCCTCTTCGCTGGCAAAGCCTTGATAGATCTGGAACAGGGCGGAGCCTTCGACTTCCTTGGCCTCGCCGGGGGCGCGCGAGTCGGTGGTGATGCTGTTGATGAGCTTCCTGAGTTGTTCACGTGGCGCAAACAGCGGAATCGTGTTGTTGTAGCTCTTGCTCATCTTGCGGCCGTCAAGGCCGGGCAGGGTGGCGACGGACTCCTCCACCACGGCCTCAGGCAGCGTGAAGTACTCGCCGCCGTAGATGTGGTTGAAGCTCGACGCCATGTCGCGTGCCATCTCCAGGTGTTGCACCTGATCGCGGCCCACAGGAACCTTGTTGGCGTTGAAGATCAGAATGTCGGCACCCATGAGCACGGGGTACATGAAGAGACCGGCGGTCACGCCGTCGTCAGGTTCGCTGCCGGATGCATTGTTCTTGTCCACCGCCGCCTTGTAGGCGTGGGCGCGGTTGAGCAGGCCCTTGCCAGTCACGCAGGTCAGGAACCAGGTCAGCTCCGGAATCTCGGGGATGTCCGACTGGCGGTAGAAGGTCACATGCTCGGGGTCGAGACCAGCGGCCAGCCAACTGGCGGCGATTTCGATGGTCGAGCGCTGAACGCGCTCGGGGTCCTGGCACTTGATGAGCGCGTGGTAGTCGGCCAGAAAGTAGAAGTTCTCCACATTCTTGTCGCGACTGGCTTCGATGGCGGGGCGCATCATGCCTGCGTAGTTGCCCAGGTGTGGGGTACCGCTGGGGGTGATGCCGGTCAGAAAACGGGTGGTGCTCATAGGGATCAACAACAGATATCAGTAGCAGACCAGGCGCTGGGTTCAGCGCAGCAAGGCCATGAAGGGGTAGAGGATCAGATCGATGGCCGAGTAGCCCAGGCTCATCAACGGGCGCAGCCAGTAGCTGCCGACCACGCCGGCAATCACCAGTGCCATGACGATGAAAAAGCCATAGGGCTCGACACGCGCCACCAGTTGCGCCTGTTTCCAGGGCAGCAGACCGACCAGAATGCGGCCACCGTCCAGAGGCGGCAGCGGAAAGAGATTGAAAGCCCACATCACCAGGTTGACCAGAATGCCGGCGCGGCACATCTCGAGGAAAAAGCGCTCGTGCAGACCTGTGCCTACCAAGACGATCAGCAGCAGGCCCCAGAACACGGCCTGCACGAAATTGGAGGCAGGGCCGGCCAGCGCTACCCAGATCATGTCGCGCTTGGGGTGGCGCAGATGGTCAAAGCGCACAGGCACGGGCTTGGCATAGCCGAAAAGAAACGCGCCCGAGGTAGCGAAATACAGCAGCAGCGGCATCAAGATGGTGCCGATGGGGTCGATATGCTTGATGGGGTTGAGCGTGATGCGACCCATCATGGCTGCGGTGTTGTCGCCAAAGTGACGCGCAGCATAGCCGTGCGCCGCCTCATGAATGGTGATGGCGAACAGCACGGGCAGTGCGTAAATCAGTACGGTTTGTATGAGTTCGGTGAGTTCCACGCACTGATTGTCTCAGACGCCGCGCCAAGCTGCTGTCTTGTACCGGGACAAGCCGTTTGCTGTTGCAGAAATACGGGTTGCACATAGTTGTGTGGTAAACCAGATGTTGCAAAATGCAACTCGCGCAAATCCGTGGTTGCTGCCTGCACAGCGGAACAGGTTTTGTGCGGGTTGACGAAATCAATACATAACACGGCGTTCGGCAGGACAGGGCAAGGGGATCAATATGACGGTAAGCAAGCGACTGGTGATTGCATTTGTCAGCATCAGTGTTTTTGTCCTGGCTTTGATGGGAATTGCCTGGTCAGCGATGTCTGATGTGCTGGAGGTGCTCAAGGCGGGATCGCTCACGGCGCAGCAGTCGCAGAACTTGATGGCGGAGGTCGAGCGTTCGCGCTGGTGGCTGCTGGCACTGGGCGCCTGGGTCTGCATTTCCTGCACGTGGTCCTGGATCAGCCTGCGCCGCCGCATCGTGGCGCCATTGCAGGAAGCCATCCTGATTGCCGAGACCGTGGCAGCAGGTGATTTGAGCAAGGAGTTCTCTTCGAATGCCGAAGGCGAGTTCGGTCGTCTTCTGACTGCGCTGAGCACCATGGAAGACACGCTGACCGAGTTGGTGGGTCGCATCAAGCAGTCCACCGATTCGCTGGCCGTTTCGGCCTATGAAATCGATGCGGGCAACATCAACCTCTCCAGCCGCACCGAGCAGCAGGTCAGCGCGCTGACCGAAACCGCAGCCAGCATGGAGCAGCTCACCGTCACCGTGCGCCAGAACGCAGAGCGCGCTCATTCGGCCAGCTCTCTGGCAGTCACTGCATCGGCCACGGCCGGACGTGGCGGTGATGTGGTGGACCAGGTCGTTCACACCATGGATGCCATCAGCGGCAGCTCGCGCAAGATTGTGGACATCATTCAGGTCATTGAAGGCATCGCCTTCCAGACCAATATCCTGGCCCTCAATGCGGCCGTGGAAGCGGCCCGGGCCGGAGAGCAGGGGCGTGGCTTTGCCGTGGTGGCCAGCGAGGTGCGCTCGCTGGCGCAGCGCAGTGCCGAAGCGGCCAAACAGATCAAGGAGCTGATCACGGCCAGCGTGACTCAGGTGGAAAGCGGCTCTGGCCTGGTGGGCCAGGCCGGCAGCACCATGAAGGAAATCATGCAGTCCGTAGGTCAGGTCACAGGTCTGCTGAGCGAAATCTCCGGTGCGCTGCAGCAGCAAAGCGAGGGCATCGCCCATGTGAATACGGCCGTGGCTCACATGGACAGCACCAATCAGGAAAACGCCGCCCTGGTCATGCAGGCCACGCAAGCCGCTGCTGCGCTCAATGCGCGCACGCAGGATCTGCAGCAGGCGGTGGGGGCCTTCAAACTCGATGACGATGAGTCACCTGGTCTGGCTCCTTCTGCCATGCCGGCTCCGCGTGGAGCCGGGGCCGCGCAGGCGCGTCCAGCTCGTGCCCGCGAGCTGGCCTATGAAGAGCTTTGATTCAGCGAATTTCGTGCAGATATCCGTAAATGGCTACGACGGTAAAGCCGAAATGGAGGCAGATAGCCGTTCCCAGCAGGACTCTGCGGCGCAGTATGGAGTCATCGGCCTGTGCCGACAGCCCTGGCGAGACATGGAATGACTTGCCTCCCGCATAAGCCCGAATCGTCCATGCCGTCCAGAGGGTCGCGAGGGCATAGACCGTCCATAGCTGGGATGTCTGCCGAAACACCAGCGCCACGACCAAGGAGTAAGCGCACAAAGAGACGATGAGCCAGGGCCAGTGGCGCTGAACAAAGTCTTGCGGCAGCTGCTTTTCCTGCATGAGGCCGCGCCTATTCGGGCTGAAGACCTATGTCTTTCAGGCCGCCCATGCCCTGGCGCACCACGACGGGGGGATTGTTCAAGGCCATGGGCGTGAGGTCCAGCACCGTGGTGGGTTGCTGCGGGCAGGCACCGGAGTCGACCACGGCGTCCAGCTCATGGGGGAAGCGCTCCAGAATCGACTCGGCATCATTGAGCGGCTCGGTCTCGCCGGGCGCGATCAAGGTGGTGGCCAGCAAGGGCTCGCCTAGCTCTTCCAGCAGCAGTTGCAGACCTTTGCGATCCGGCACGCGCAGGCCGATGGTCTTGCGCGAAGGGTGGCTCAGGCGCTTGGGCACTTCCTTGCTGGCTTCAAGAATAAAGGTGTAGGGGCCTGGCGTGGCCAGCTTGAGCAAGCGGTACTGGCGGTTGTCCACGCGGGCATAGTTGGCCAGCTCGGACAGGTCGCGGCACAGCAGCGTGAGGTGGTGCTTGTCGTTGATCTGCCGGATGCGGCGCATGCGGTCCACGGCGTTCTTGTCGTCCAGGTGGCAGACCAGGGCATAGCTGGAATCGGTGGGTACGGCAAGAATGGCACCCTTGCGCAGCATGTCCGCCGCCTGCTTGATGATGCGGGGTTGCGGGTTCTCTGGATAGACTTCAAAAACGGTGGTCATGCAATCTCTCTCTGTGATTTATGCACGCTGTATGCGGTCCTGCAGCAGCTCCCAGACGGGAGTGAGCTGACTGGGCAGATAGGGCAGCTGCCCCAGGTCTATCTGTGATTCATCGGGGCTGTGAAAGTCGCTGCCGCGCGATGCGGCCAGGCCGAATTCCAGGGCCAGATCGGCATAGATCGCATATTCGTGCGGACGGTGGCTGCCGGTCACGACCTCCACGCCCTGGCCGCCGAGTTCCTTGAACTTGGAAAACAGCGCATATTCCTCGTTATGGCTCAAGTCGTAACGTGCCGGGTGGGCAATCACGGCCACGCCGCCGGCATCCACGATCCAGCGCACGGCGTCCTCCAGATTCGCCCAGACATGGGCGACATAACCGGGCTTGCCTTCTGTCAGATAGCGTTTGAAGACCTCATAGGTGTCGCTGCAGACGCCGCTCTCCACGAGAAAGCGCGCGAAGTGGGTGCGCGAGATCAGCTCGGGGTTGCCTGCATGGCGCAGTGCTCCTTCATAGGCGCCGGGAATGCCGGCCAGTTCCAGCTGCCTGGCCATTTCGCGGGCGCGTGGGCCGCGGCCGTTGCGAGTGTCGTACAGGCCTTGGGTCAGCGCTGCGTTATCGGCGTCAAAGCCCAGGCCCACGATATGTACGCCGCTGCCCGAGAAGCTGACGGAAATTTCAGTGCCTGTCAGATAGTCCAGCCCTGCTGACCTGGCTGCGGCTGCTGCCCGGTGCTGGCCGCCGACCTCGTCGTGATCGGTCAGCGCCCAGAGCTCAACCCCTCGCTCGGCAGCACGCAGAGCCAGTTGCTCGGGCGTCAGAGTGCCGTCGGAGACGACGGAGTGGCAGTGCAGATCGGCGTTCAGATAGGTTTTGGGCACGGCTTGATTGTAGGCGGCTGTACGCAATCATGATTTGTGTCATAACACGAGCGCTATTGCGGTCGTAGCTTGTAACAAAGCTCAAATCTCCCGCCAGTATGCCGATTAAGGATTGGCTACAGCGCTTGTGAGTTTCTGAATTCGTTAAGGCTGCCACGGTGTTGCTTGATCTATTGAGATGGATAAAAAATGAAATTGAATCAGTTCTCTGTGTCACAAAAGCTGTGGGCTTTGGTGATTGGCTTGCTGGCGGGCTTGCTGCTGGTGTCTGCAGGCAGCCTGATCTATCTGGACCGCGTGTACGTGAGCATCTCCAAGGAGGCCACGCGTACCCGAATGGCAGCCAACATTGCCAGCGAGTGGCGTCATCTGACCGAGCAAAGTGTGGATCGCTCCATCGTCGCGGCCATTTCCTCCGAGGAAAACCTGGTGGAGCAGCAGCGCAAGCTGATGAGTGACGGGATTGCGCATATCACCGAGCTGCAGAAAAAGCTCAACGAACTGGTCACTGACGAGGAATCACGCAAGGTGCTGGACGAGGTCGCCGAGCGCAGGCGCGTGACGCTGGAGAGCAATGCAGCCGTGCAGGCCGCGCGCAAGGACAATGATTTTGCGGCGGCCTTCGATCTGGTTGAAAAACAGCTGCGTCCCAACGCCAAGGTCTACGTGGATGCGCAGCGCAAGTTTGTGCAGTTGCAGGAGCAACGCAGCCAACGTGCGGTTGCCGATGGCGAAGCAAGCCAATCTCAGGCCTATGTGGCTATCGGTCTGGTCTGCGGCCTGATCGTTCTGCTGGGGCTGGCGATGGCGGCTCTGATCCTGCGCTCGATCATCGCTCCGTTGAATGAGGCGGTAACTCTGGCCGACTCCATCGCTGCCGGCGATTTGACGGCAACGGTGCGCAATGACCGTCATGACGAACTGGGCCGTCTGCTCAAGTCCCTGAACGCCATGGCCGAGCGCCTGCGCTCCGTCGTCGGCCAGGTGCGCTCGGGCGTGGAATCCGTCTCTTCGGCCTCGGGCCAGATTGCCACGGGCAACCAGGACCTGTCGGCCCGCACCGAGCAGACGGCGGCCAACCTCGAGGAAACCGCGGCCAGCATGGAAGAGCTGACGGCCACCGTTACTCAGTCTGCCGACACTGCGCGTCAGGCCAATCAGCTGGCATCGACAGCCGCCCAGGCGGCCGAGCAAGGCGGTCGCGTGGTGCAGCAAGTGGTGCAGAGCATGGGCCAGATCACCGACAGCAGCCGCAAGATTGCGGACATCATCGGCGTGATCGACTCCATTGCCTTCCAGACCAATATCCTGGCCCTGAATGCAGCCGTCGAGGCGGCACGCGCCGGTGAGCAGGGCCGTGGTTTTGCCGTGGTGGCGGGCGAGGTGCGCAGCCTGGCGCAGCGCAGCGCTGAGGCGGCCAAGGAGATCAAGCAGCTCATCACCACCAGCGTGGACAATGTGCAGTCGGGCTCGCAGCAGGTGGAGCTGGCGGGCCAGAGCATGAGCGAGATCGTGGCCAGCGTGCGCCGTGTCAGCGATTTGATCGGCGAGATCACGGCCTCGTCCACCGAGCAGCGCGACGGCATCAATCAGGTCAATCAGGCGGTGAGCAATCTGGACCAGATGACGCAGCAGAACGCAGCGCTGGTGGAGGAGTCCAGTGCGGCAGCGCTGTCCATGCAGGAGCAGGCGCGTCGTCTGGCCGAAGTGGTCTCAGTCTTCAAGCTCGGCCATGAATCCGGCTATGCCAAGGTTGCCGTACCTCAGCGCTCGGCCAGCCGCGCCATGCCGGCCATGGCGCCAGTGAAGCAGACTGCTGCTGCAGCCAGACCCGCGATCAAGAAAGCGCCTGCTGGCCCGGCTCCCACGGCACTGAGTGCCAGCAAGGCCAAGCCTGCTGCGGACTCCGACGATGGGGACTGGGAAACTTTCTAAACCGCAGGCTGACACCCGCTTGCAGGCCCGCCGCTTCTGACAGGAGGCGGCGGGCTTTTTCATTCTGACTTGCCAACTCCAGCCGTGTCGAAAAGCGGGAAAGTACTGAGAACATCAGTTGTGCGCAATGCGCAAAGCAGTTGTAACAATTATTAATATATTGATGCAACCTCGGGAGAGCATCCCGAAGAGGTGGAGGGAGGACGTCAGGGGCCAGGAATTGACCGCCAGAGTCATGCACAAGCCAGCCCGTAGTTCACGATGCGGACGTGCCTGTGTGTGTGGGTTCTTTTGTCTGGATTGGTTGGTTCATGAAGTTGTTTCAATTCACCGTGGCTCGGAAGCTGTGGGCATTGGTGATCGGTCTTTTGGCGGGGATGTTGTTGCTGGTGGCAGGCAGCCTGGCTTATTCCAAACGTGTCAACGAGGGCGTTCTTACGGCGGTGGTGGAGGCGCAGACTGCTGCTGCGCAGGCCAAGGAGTGGCGCATCCTGACTCAGATGAGCATGGATCGCTTCACGGCGGCTGCCATGTCCACGGAAGAGAATCTGGTCGAGCACCAGTACAAGGCCATGGCCGGCCTGATCGCCAGCATCAACGAGTTGCGAGACAAGGTGCTGGCACAGGTTCATACCCAAGAGGCCAGGAGCCTGATGGCCGATGTGAACACGCATAGAGATGCCTTGTTTGCGGTGAACAAGGAGGTGGATCAGGCTCGTCAATCCAAGGATTTCGAGCGTTCGCAAAAGCTGATCGAAGAGCGGCTCAATCCCATGGCGCAAAAGTACTACGCGGCCCTGGATACCTATGTGCAACTGCAGGACCGCTACCGGGTGCAGGCGCTGGAGCAGGGTGAGTCCAGTCGCTCCAAAGCCTATGTGGTGATAGCCGTCGCTTGTGGAGTCATCATGTTTTTGGGATTGGTGACTGGCCTGCTCATCATGCGCTCCATCACCCGGCCTCTTGTCAAGGCCGTGGAGCTGGCGGACGCGATCGCCGAGGGCGATCTGAGCTTCAGAAGCGGGCATGACAGCGAAGACGAACTGGGCCATCTGCACCAGTCATTGAACGCCATGGCCGAGCGTCTGCGCTCCGTCGTCGGCCAGGTGCGCTCGGGCGTTGAATCCGTCTCTTCGGCCTCGAGCCAGATTGCCACGGGCAACCAGGACCTGTCGGCCCGCACCGAGCAGACTGCGGCCAATCTCGAGGAAACCGCAGCCAGCATGGAAGAGCTGACGGCCACCGTTACTCAGTCTGCCGACACTGCGCGTCAGGCCAATCAGCTGGCATCGACAGCCGCCCAGGCGGCCGAGCAAGGCGGTCGCGTGGTGCAGCAAGTGGTGCAGAGCATGGGCCAGATCACCGACAGCAGCCGCAAGATTGCGGACATCATCGGCGTGATCGACTCCATTGCCTTCCAGACCAATATCCTGGCCCTGAATGCAGCCGTCGAGGCGGCACGCGCCGGTGAGCAGGGCCGTGGTTTTGCCGTGGTGGCGGGCGAGGTGCGCAGCCTGGCGCAGCGCAGCGCTGAGGCGGCCAAGGAGATCAAGCAGCTCATCACCACCAGCGTGGACAATGTGCAGTCGGGCTCGCAGCAGGTGGAGCTGGCGGGCCAGAGCATGAGCGAGATCGTGGCCAGCGTGCGCCGTGTCAGCGATTTGATCGGCGAGATCACGGCCTCGTCCACCGAGCAGCGCGACGGCATCAACCAGGTCAATCAGGCGGTGAGCAATCTGGACCAGATGACGCAGCAGAACGCGGCGCTGGTGGAGGAGTCCAGTGCGGCGGCGCTGTCCATGCAGGAGCAGGCGCGTCGCCTGGCCGAAGTGGTCTCTGTCTTCAAGCTGGAACGCAATGCAGAGGCTTTCACGACCGTGTTCGCAGTGCTCCCAAAGCCGCTAGCGACGATCAAGGCGCTCAACCCGGCCGCTCATCCTGCCGTTGCAGTTCCCAGGCCGATAGCGTCCAGGTCCAAGGAGCAGTCCCTTGCAAGCACTGCGGAGGACGATAGCTGGGAGCAGTTCTAAGTGACGGGCACAGCGTGAAATGGGCAGCCGCCACGTTCGCTGTTGCGGCGGTCCTGACTGGGGCGAGGATCAGAAGCCCATGTTGCCGGCACCACCCTCGAAGTCCTGCGCGGCTTCCACGAGAAACTGCACCTTGCGTTCGCCGCGCCATTCGTTGATGTCCAGGCGATAGGCCAGGGTGGTGCGCGCGGGCAGCGGGTCGGTGTGGTTGAACCAGATGCCGTCGATCTTGGAGCCATGGTGCAGCAGCTCCAGCTTCAGGTGCTTTTCGCCGACAAGGCGCTGCGAGGTGATTTCCAGCTCTTCGCTGAAAGTCGGCGCGGCAAAGCCCTGGCCCCAGACGGCCAGCTGCATTTGTTCGATCAGGCCGGTGTCCAGCCATTGGGGCGACAGCGGGCCATCGGTCTCCAGCCTGCGCGTCAGCGTGGCGGCATCCAGCCATTCCCTGGCGACCTGGGCAAAAGCCTTTTCGAACTCGTCAAAGTGCGCTTCCGCGATGGTGCAGCCTGCTGCCATGGCGTGGCCGCCAAAACGCAGTATCAGACCGGGGTGGCGCTTGCTGACCAGATCCAGCGCATCGCGCAGGTGAAAGCCTGGAATGGAGCGGCCCGAGCCCTTGAGCTCGTGTTCCTTGCCCGGGGCGCCGCTGGCTGCAAACACAAACGTGGGCCGGTGCAGCTTGTCCTTGATGCGCGAGGCCACTACACCGACCACGCCCTCGTGAAAGTCGGGGTCGAACACGCTGATGGCAGGCGGCGGCGTCATGCCGTCCTCGCAAAGGCCTTCGGCCATGAGCAGGGCATGCTCGCGCATGCTGACTTCGATCTCGCGGCGCTCGCGGTTGATGCTGTCCAGCATGCGTGCCAGATTGTCGGCGCGGCTGACATCTTCCGTGGTCAGGCACTCGATGCCTATGGTCATGTCGGCCAGACGACCGGCGGCATTGATGCGCGGGCCCAGGGCAAAGCCGAAGTCGATGGTGGTGGCCATGTCGAAGCGGCGGCCCGATGCCTCGAACAGCGCGCGTATGCCGGGCTGCATGACGCCTTTGCGAATCTGCTTGAGACCCAGTGCCACCAGGCGGCGGTTGTTGGCATCGAGCTTGACCACGTCGGCCACCGTGCCCAGTGCTACCAGAGGCAGCAATTGCTCGAGACGGGGCTGGTTGTGGCGGTCAAAGCGGCCGCGATTGCGCAGCTCGGTGCGCAGGGCCAGCAGCACATAGAACATGACTCCCACGCCGGCCATGGATTTGCTCGCGAACTCGCAGCCGGGCTGGTTGGGGTTGACAATGGCATCGGCTGGCGGCAGGTGGTCGCCGGGCAGATGGTGGTCGGTCACCACGACCGACATGCCCAGCTCCTTGGCCACGGCCACGCCTTCGACGCTGGCAATGCCGTTGTCCACGGTGATCAGCATGTCGGCACCGGTCTCCTTGACTCGGCGCGAGATGGGGGCCGTCAGGCCATAGCCGTCGACCACGCGGTCGGGCACCAGATAGTCGGCATGAGCCGCGCCTAGCATGCGCAGGCCGCGCAGGCCCACGGCGCAGGCCGTGGCGCCATCGCAGTCATAGTCGGCGACGATGCACAGGCGCTTTTGCGCGGTGATGGCATCGGCCAGGAGCTGTACGGCAGTATCGATGCCGCGCAGGCCCGAGGGCGGCAGCAGGCGCGCCGGGGCATCGTCCAATTCGTCGGCCGAGCAGACGCCTCGCGCTGCATAGAGCTGGGCCAGCAAGGGATGAATCTTGGCCTGCAGCAGTGCAGAGACACTGCCGTCGGGAATGGACCTGGGGATTATTTTCATAGCATCTCTCGCAGGTCAGGTAAGCGTTTCGTGCCAAAAACACTCTTGATCTTGTCCATCAGGCCACGTGGCTGGCTTTGCCATTGCACGGCATTGCGCTCGCCGCAGAGCGTGAGCTTGACGGGCTCGCCCCGGGCGGCCCGCTGCTGCAGCTCGGCGATCAGGCCGCTGTCCAGCGCCTGCCAGGCTTTTTTCCAGCCTTGCACATTGCCCTGCAGCGCGGTGTGGCGCAGATCATCGACACAGACTGCGGCAGGGTTCGCTGTGGGCAGGCTGCTCAGGCTTCCCGTGCCATGTACCCAGAAGGAGTTGATGGGCGGTAGACCGCGTGCGGCACGCTGGTCGTTGAAGACATGGGTGTAGAGCAGCATCTGCAGCTCGGTCTGCAGACGCTGGATGATGGCACCCTGGATGGGATCGGGCATCCAGGGGCGCACGTCGCGACCCAGTGCCCGGTCCATCGAGGCGGTAGCCAGGTCCTTGAAGGCCGCCCCGCGTGCCAGCCAGAGGTCGGCGCGCAGATATTCCAGCGTGATGCCGTCGTCGCTGAACCAGGGCGCGATCAGCGCCAGCAACTGGCGGGATTCGTCTTCGTCTAGTGGCGCGCTGGCCGGGTCGGTCTGGTGGACCTGGTCCGGCGTGATATGCCAGTGGCAGGGCGTGATGAAGGCACAGGCCTGGCTGCTGTCTCCGGCCACCAGCGCTGCCCAGGGAATCAGCCCGGGTGTATCGGGCAGCTGCATGCTGCGGGCCAGGGCGCGTTCATGCGGGGGAGAGAAATCCATCTCGTCGCCCTGCACCAGCGTGGTCGGGGCCAGCGTTGCCAGCAAGGCCTGCAGGTGAGGGAGTTGCAAACCGTCCCATGCCTGGGGAATGTCGGCAGGGCCGCTGGCATAGGCAACAATGATTTCAGAGGCGCCTGTGCCCAGGGCTTGGGCGGCAGGCAGCAAAGGCGCGGTCAAAGACATGGGCGCTATTGTCGGGCATGGCCGCCGCCCGGGCATGGTGCGGGGTGCTTTGTCACCTCGCCGGCATATTTTTCAGGGTGTAGACCAGGCTGTAACTCGCATCATCGGCAATGGCGGGCATGCTGGCATTCCAGTCGTCCCAGCGCTGTCGCATGGCCTGCAGGCGCTCGGGGTGCTGTCCGGCCAGATTGGCACGCTCGCGTTCGTCCTGTGCCAGATTGAACAGGTATTCGTTGTCTTCCACGCGCAGGTATTTCCATTCGCCTTCGCGCAGCGCACGCTGGTTACGGTAGAGCATGCGCCAGTACAGAGGCCGGGCAAACTCCGCACCGTCGGTGCGCAGCACGGGCAGGATGGAGACGCCGTCCAGCGGGTAGTCCGGATCGGCGCTCACACCGGCTGCATCCAGCACCGTGGCCGACCAATCCATGCTCATGCATTGTTGGGCGCTGCTGCGACGGGCCGCGATCACGGCAGGCCAGTGGGCGATCCAGGGCACGCGGATGCCGCCTTCGGTCAGGTCCATCTTGCCGCCCACGAGAGGCCAGCTGTCCGAGAAGCGCTCGCCGCCGTTATCGCTGGTGAAGACGATCAGCGTGTTGTCCAGTTGGCCGTTCTTGCGCAGTGCTTCGACGATCCAGCCTATGCCCTCATCCATGTGATGAATCATGCGGCGGTACTGGTGAATATTGCCGCCCGCCAGATGCGTGATGCCCGCCCCCAACTGCTCGGCAGTCTCACGGTCATCACGGGTTTCCCAGGGCCAGTGCGGGGCCGTGTAGTGAAGGCTCAGGAAGAAGGGGGAGTCGCCTTCGCTCATGCGGTTGACGAAGTCCACGCTGCGCTGGGACAGCAGGTCGGTCAGATAGCCTTCGTCGTGATGCTCCTCTTCGCCCACCCACAGATCGTGCTGGCCCGAGCTGCTCAGATGGGTGAAGTAATCCACGCCGCCCGACATGGGACCGAAGTATTCCTCGTAGCCCGAGCGCAGCGGGCCGAAGTGGGGAGGGTAGCCTAGATGCCATTTGCCTATCAGTGCCGTGCGATAGCCCGCGCCCTTGAGCAGCGAGGCAACGGTGGGGATTTCGGGCGGCAGGCCCAGCTTGGCTCCCAGCGGCGTGCCGCGCGTCTTGCTGTTGATGGGCTCCTCGGCCGCGCCGCGCAAGCGGTATTGATAGCGAGCCGTGGCCAGGGCAAAACGCGTGGGCGAGCACACGGGTGAATTGGCATAGCCCTGGGTGAGCCTGAGGCCGTTGGCCGCCAGGCGGTCGAGCACCGGGGATACCGGGCCGAACTCGGCATCGCGGCCGCCGTAGCAGCCCAGATCGGCATAACCGAGATCGTCGGCGACGATAAAGATGATGTTGGGGCGAGTCATGAAATGCGGGTCGTTGTTGTTATAGGTCGGTAGGTCGGAAAGAGGCCTTATTCCATCTTCATGCCAGTGGCCTGGATGACGGTCTTGTAGCGATCGCTGAGGTTTTGCAGCCGCTTGGCCGCTGCCTCGCCAGTCAGGCCTTCAACGACCAGATCGTTGCTGCGCATGCGCTCCTGCAAGGGCTTGTCTTGTAGCGCCTCGCTGACTGCCAGCTCGATCTTTTTTACCAAGGGATCTGGCAAGGTTGCAGGCACCCATAGGGCGAACAGGATTTCCTGCTCCAGATTCTTGTGGCCCAGCTCTGCCATGGTGGGCACATTGGGCAGCAAAGGATTGCGCTTTGGGGTGGTCACGGCCAGGGCATTGACCTTACCGGCCTGAATGTGGCCTATGAGCGCAGAGGCGCTGAGTACCCCGCCATCCACCTCGCCGGCCAGGATGGCTGTACTGGCTGGGGCGTTGCCTTTGTAAGGCACATGGGTGATCTTGGCGCCTGTGGCATGGGTAAGTATGGTCGCCGCCAGATGACCGGGGGCGCCGTAACCGGCCGAACTCAGGGTCAAACCGTCCTTTTTGCCGCGATCTATGAACTGCTCCAGCGTTTTGAGCCCTGTCTTTGGGCTGACCGCAACCGCCATGCCCTGCGATGCCAGTACCAGCACCGGGCGCAGATCGCTGTTCTTGAACGGCATGCTCTTATAGATGAAGGGGTTGACCGTGAAGGTGGTGTCTATGCCGATCAGCATGGTGTAGCCGTCAGCAGCAGATTTGGCGACGTTGTCCGTGCCGATGTTGCCGCCCGCACCGGGGCGGTTGTCTATGACAAAGGGTTGTTTGGTTTCGCGTTGCAGCACCTCGCCCACACTGCGCGCCAGAATGTCGGCTGCGCCAGCCGGTGGGAAGGCCACCACGATGCGTACTGGCTTGCCGGGCCAGGCGGCGACGGCTGCGCCATCGGCAGGCTGGGCCTGGGAGGCGAAGGCGGAGCAGCCCAGCAGCAGAGCCAGGCTGGTTTGAAGAAGGCGGCGGGGTGCAGTCAGGCGAGCCATGGAATCACTCTCTTGTCTGAGGGAAGAGCCGGCATTTGCGAAAATCCCCAGCACTTCCCTTTGTCTCTGTATTGGGAATGCACACTGTAGAAGTGACATCCACAATTGATCTAATCAACTCATCCCCGTGAATACCCGACAACCCACCTCCATTCAGCAGATGCTGCTGTTTCGCATCAGCCGCTTTTTTGGCGTGGCGGGCGGCATGGCCATGCGCATGTGCGAGGCCCGCTTCGGCCTGACGCGCCGTGAATGGGGCGTGATGGCGACGCTGGCGACCGGGGAGGGTTTGCTGTCCTCCGAGCTGGCGCAGAAGGTGCAGCTGGACAGGGCGCGCACTTCACGGGCGCTCAGCGGCCTGGAGGAAAAAGGCTGGGTGCTGCGCAAGCCTCTGGATGGAGATCGTCGGCGCGTGGCCATTTACCTGACCGAGGAGGGGCGGCGCATGTACGGCCTGATCCTGCCCGAGATGGTCAAGATTCATGCCGACATCGTGTCCGTCCTCAGCGATGAAGAGCTGGCCTTGTTTGACGGCCTGCTGGCCAAGCTTCAGGCCCATGCGGTGACGCTGGAGCAGCAGGAGCAATACGCGAATCTGCCGCGCATAGGGCGCAGCAGGCCGCCCCGATAGAGGGGCGGCGGGCAGTCAGATCGCATAAGGCTGGCGCCGCCGGCAGGGCATTGCCGGCAATGCCACAATGCTGACAACATGCAATTTCCCTACGAACTGGCCGTGGGCTGGCGCTATACCCGTGCAGGACGCGCCACACGCCGCAATGGCTTCATCTCCTTTATCTCGGGTGTCTCCATGCTTGGCATTGCGCTGGGCGTGGCGGCGCTGATCATTGTGCTGAGCGTGATGAACGGCTTCCAGAAGGAAGTGCGGGATCGCATGCTCAGCGTCGTCTCCCATGTGGAAATCTACGCCCCGCAGGGCGCGCCTCTGCCTGATGTGGAGCGCACCATGCGCGAGGCCAGGGCCAACCCCGATGTGGTGGGGGCCGCGCCTTTTGTGGCAGCTCAGGCCTTGCTGGCGCGCGGCGAGGATATGAAAGGCGCCTTGGTGCGCGGTATCGATCCGGCGCGTGAGGGCGAGGTGACCGATCTGGCGGCCACCAGCGGCGAGGTGCTCAAGCGTCTGGTGCCCGGCGAGTTCAAGGTGGTGCTTGGCATCGAGCTGGCGCGCAATCTCGGTGTGAGCGAAGGCGATGTGATCACGCTGATCGCTCCCAGCGGACAGGTCACTCCGGCCGGTGTGCTGCCGCGCATGAAGCAGATGACGGTGGCCGGCACCTTCGATTCCGGTCACTACGAATATGACTCGGCGCTGGTGATGATGCATTACGAGGATGCACAGCGCATCTTCCGCCTGGAAGGGCCGACCGGCATTCGCCTCAAGCTCAAGGATTTGCACGAGGCCCCGCGCGTGGCGCATGAACTCGCTGACACCTTGACGGACCGTTTGTTCATCCGTGACTGGACGCAGCAGAACAAGACCTGGTTTGCCGCCGTGCAGCTCGAAAAACGCATGATGTTCATCATCCTGACCCTGATCGTGGCCGTGGCGGCTTTCAATCTGGTGTCCACCCTGGTGATGAGCGTGCAGGACAAGCGTGCCGATATTGCCATCTTGCGTACCCTGGGGGCCTCGCCCTCGTCCATCATGGGCATCTTCATGGTGCAGGGAGCCATGGTCGGCGTCATCGGTACCTTGGCCGGTCTGGCGCTGGGGCTGGCGATTGCCTTCAATATCGACGTCATCGTGCCGGCCATAGAGCAGGCGCTGCATGCCAACTTCCTGCCCAAGGACATCTACCTGATCAGCAAGATGCCCAGCGAGCCGCAGTCCACGGACATCGTGCCGATCGCCGTGATTTCCCTGATTCTTTCTTTTGTGGCCACGATTTACCCCAGCTGGCGTGCCAGCCGCGTGAACCCTGCGGAGGCACTGCGTTATGAATGATGTTGTGATGGGCCAGAGCGTGCTGGAGGCACGCGGCCTGACCAAGCGCTTTGCCGAAGGCAAGCTGGATGTGACCGTGCTGCAGGGCGTGGATCTGCAGGTTCAGGCGGGCGAGACACTGGCGATTGTCGGCGCCTCGGGTTCGGGCAAGTCCACCTTGCTGCACTTGCTGGGCGGGCTGGATGCTCCCTCCACCGGCAGCGTCAGCCTCATGGGCCAGCCCTTGCACCAGCTCAGCCCGCAAAAGCAGGGCGCGCTGCGCAACCAGCATCTGGGCTTTATTTACCAGTTCCATCATCTGCTGGCCGAGTTCTCGGCCCAGGAGAATGTGGCCATGCCGCTGCGCATTCGCCGCGATGCCAAGGAGGACTGCATGGATCGCGCCGCCGAGATGCTGCGCGCCGTGGGCCTGGGCCAGCGCATGGCGCATCGCCCGGCCGAGCTGTCGGGAGGCGAGCGTCAGCGCGTGGCCATTGCACGTGCCCTGGTTACGCGTCCGGCCTGCGTGCTGGCCGACGAGCCCACGGGCAATCTGGATCGCGGCACGGCCGATACGGTGTTTGCGCTGATGCTGGAGCTGGCGCGCAGCCATGGCACGGCGTTTGTGATGGTCACTCATGACGAAGGACTGGCAGCGCGTTGCGATCGCATGGTCAGGCTGGGGCAGGGACAGCTGGCCTGACCTCCTGCCTGCCGACGGGCAAAGGCCCGGTCGCTGCCTTTGCAGCGCCGGGCCTTTTTCATGAAGTGCCTGGGGCGCTTTTCCTTTTTTCAATAAGCGCCGACCGCCGCGTTCCGGATGGCGATCGTGGCCTGCTCACGGGCCGAAGCCTGCAGCGGCACGGCAGGGCGCGGCTTGACCGAGCCTGGATTGGCCGAAACATCCTGCGCCGTCAGATCGTCGGTGACCTCGCGCAGCCTGGCGGACTGGGCCAGCGAGGTCTGCACCACCTCGCCCATGATCTGCGTGACCTGGCGCGAGGAGTTCACGATCTCGGCCATGGTGGTGCCGGCCTCGCGCACCTGGTTCACCCCCTGGGTGACCTGGGTGACCGAGGTCTGGATCAGCTGCTTGATCTCCTTGGCGGCTTCGGCGCTGTGCTGGGCCAGCTGGCGCACCTCATTGGCCACCACGGCAAAGCCGCGCCCCTGGTCGCCGGCGCGGGCCGCTTCCACGGCGGCGTTGAGCGCCAGCAGATTGGTCTGGAAGGCGATGGAGTCCATCATGCCGATGATGTCGCTGATCTTGCGCGAGCTGGCGCTGATGGATTCCATGGTGGTCACCACATCCTGCACGGTGCGGCCGCCGGCCTCGGCCACGCTGCAGGCGTCCTGGGCTAGCTCGTTGGCCTGGCGCGCATGGTTGGCGCTTTCGGTCAGACCTTCCACCGTGGCACGCAGGGTTTGGGCTGCGGTCACGCGGCGCGTGATGTTGGTAGCGAACTTGACAACCTTGAAGGGGCGGCCTTCGGCGTCGAGTATGGGGTTGTAGCTGGCTTCGATCCAGACCTGGCGACCGGCCTTGCCTATGCGCAGGTACTGGCCGGCATCATGATGGCCCAGGGCCAGCTTGTGCCAGAAATGCTGATAGGCCGGGGACTGGCGCTCGTGCGGCTGGACGAACATGCTGTGGTGCCTGCCCACGACTTCGGCGAGGGAGTAGCCCATGGTCTGCAGGAACAGATCGTTGGCCGTGAGGATGTTGCCGTTCAGATCGAACTCGATGATGGCCTGTACCTTGGCAATGGCCTGGAGCTGGCCGCGGGCATCGTCTTCGTGCTGCTGCTGCTCGGTGATGTCGGTGGCGTACTTGATGACTTTGCGCGGCTGGCCCTGGCTGTCGAAGATCGGGTTGTAGCTGGCCTGCAGCCACACGTCCTCGCCCTGGCTGTTGATGCGGCGGTAGCGTCCGCTGTCGTGCAGACCCGCTGCCAGGCGCTGCCAGAACTGGGCGTACTCGGCAGACCTGCGGGTTTCCTCATCGACGAACATGCGGTGATGCTGGCCGATGATCTGTTCGGGGCTATAGCCCATGGTGCGCAGAAAGTTGTCATTGGCCGTCAGCACATGACCTTGCAGATCGAATTCGATCACGGCCTGCACCTGATCCAGCGCGGCCAGCTTGCCCTGCATGTCGGCGCGCTGATGACTTTGGCTCAGGCGTTGCCAGAGCGTGCTTTGCAGAGGTCCCTTCATAACTTGCTCCTTTGGCCGGTCGCGCAGGGTAGGGGGTAAAGTTGCTTAATGTTTTATTTGTTTCAATATGTGAATCGTAGGACAAGGCAGGAAACTGTCTGTAGTCACTTGACGTGTCATCGGCCGAGGCCGGGCTGCGCAAGCAGCCCAGCCGATGCATGATGTGTGGATGCCAACCTGGATAGATACTCATTGCCATCTGGATGCGCCCGAGTTCGCACCTGACAGAGATGCCGTGCGCGCCGCTGCGCAGGCCGCAGGCGTCACGCATCTGGTCATTCCTGCCGTACAGCGCAGCCATTGGCAGGATGTGATTGCGCTTGCCCATCGCCATGGCGACAGCTATGCGCTGGGCATTCATCCGCTCTACACGCCCGGCGCGCAGGAGTCCGATATCGCGGCGCTGCGCGAGCTGCTGCATCAGCAGCGCGGCGACCCGCAACTGGTGGCGGTGGGCGAAATCGGTCTCGACTTTTTTGTCCCCGGACTGGACGAGCAGTGCCAGATCTGGTTCTACGAGCAGCAGATCCGGCTGGCACGCGAGTTCGAGTTGCCCGTGATCCTGCATGTGCGCAAGAGCAGCGATCGTCTGCTCAAGACCTTGCGTCAGCACAGGGTTGTGGGTGGCATTGCCCATGCGTTCAACGGCAGCGCCCAGCAGGCGCAGGCCTTCATTGATATGGGCTTCAAGCTGGGCTTTGGCGGTGCCATCACCTATGAGCGCGCGCTCAAGCTTCGTGAGCTGGCGGCCAGCCTGCCGCTGGAGGCGCTGGTTCTGGAAACCGATGCTCCCGATATTCCGCCGCACTGGCTCTACACCACGGCCGAACAGCGTGCGGCCGGTCAGCCCCAGGGGCGCAACAGCTCCGCCGAGCTGCCGCGCATTGCGGCGGAGATCGCGCGGCTGCGCGGTATGGGCATTGAGCAGCTGGCGCAGGCCTGCACGGCCAATGCACGTAAGGCGCTCAAAGGGCTGCCGGCACTGCCGTAGATGGGGCAGTAGCTATCCTTTGCAGGCAAAGAGGCTCATGCTCATCTTTTTGAATGTCAGCCCAAGATCCAGGATGATGATGGCTGGGCGACAATAGGGCATGACCGAGGATTCTTCTGCCACCGTGACAGAGACAGGCCCGCGCTGGCAGGGGCTGGCCGCGGTGGCCGATGGCCGCACGCGGGCCCTGGTGCTGGGCAGCTTTCCGGGCCTGAAGTCGCTGCAGCTGGCGCAGTACTACGCCCATCCGCAAAACCAGTTCTGGCCGCTGCTGCAGGCCTTGTGGCCCCAGCACCTGCAGCCGCCACGTAGTGATTACGCGGGCCGCTGCGAATGGCTGCTGGCACGCGGGCTGGGTCTGTGGGATGTGTATGCGAGCTGCGAGCGCGAAGGCAGTCTGGATAGCTCCATTCGCGCAGCCCAGGTCAACAACTTTGCCGGACTGCGTCAGCGCTGCCCTGATCTGCAACTGGCGTTGCACAACGGCGGCGAGAGCTACAAGCATGCCCGTCAGACAGAGGCGCTGGGGCTGATCGCCCTCAAGCTGCCATCCACCAGCCCGGCCAATGCCGGCTGGTCGTTCGATAGAAAACTGCAGGCCTGGCGCCATGCGCTGGCGGCCCATGGCCTGCTTTGAAGATTGGTGTGAAACGTGATCCGTAAAACCCGTGGCGGTGCCAAATCCGCGCAAGACAAGAATGTGGCCAGCGTGCAGGAGCTGCCAGAAGTCAGCGTCTCCGACGACGGCGATATCCGCTATCTGCATCTGGGCACGCCCTGGGTCCAGGGCTCCATGCGTATTCGCGATCCTTTTGATATCGACCTGGAGTATGTGCAGCGCATGATGGGTTGGCTGCTGTTTGCCGAGCCTGCTGAAGTGCCCCGGATGCACGCCATGCAACTGGGTCTGGGAGCGGCCGCCATCACCAAGTTCTGCCACAAGAAGCTGCGCATGAAGACCACGGCGGTCGAGCTGAACCCTCAGGTCCTGGCCGTGTGCCGCAGCTGGTTCAAGCTGCCGCCTGACAGCAGCACGCTGCAGGTGGTGCTGGCCGATGCAGCCCAGGAAATCAAAAAGCCCGAATGGCAGGGCACGGTCGATGCACTGGCAGTCGATCTGTATGACCATGAGGCTGCGGCTCCCGTGCTCGACAGCGCCGAGTTCTATGCCGATTGCCGCAATCTGCTGACCGAGGACGGCATCATGACCGTCAACCTCTTTGGCCGCTCCTCCAGCTTTGACAAAAGCCTGGATCAGATGGCCCAGGCTTTTGGCGAGGACGCGCTCTGGGCCTTCCGCCCCACACGCGAAGGCAATACCGTGGTGCTGGCACAGCGCACACCGCGTGTGCTGCAGGGCGCCGAGCTGGATCTGGCCTGCGATCAGGTGCAGGCCCGTTGGGATCTGAACACCACCCGCTGGGCCAAGGTGTTTGTGCCTGCACGCGATGCAGAGGCAGGCAGCAAGACGGCCAAAGCCAAAGTCAGCCGCATCGGCCGGGGCGCTACCGTGTAATTGCAAAGCCTGAGTAAAGTGCTTGTGTCGGCCTTGATGGTGGCGGTTTTCTGCCGATGATGTGGACATGACGATCAGTGCCATTTCCTCCAGTTCTGCCGGTTCAGCCACTTCGGGGGGCGGCATTGCATCGCGTATCCAGCAGCTGCAAAGGCAGATCAAGGATGCCACCAACGAACTCAAGGAAGTTGCCAACAGCGACGCTGATGCCAAAACCAAGGAGCAGCAGGCGCAACTGCTGCAGACCAAGATCCAGATGTTGCAGGCCCAGATAGAGGCATTGCAGAACCAGCAGGCACAGCAAGCCCAGCAGGCTGCCCAGCGCGGGATCGAGGCAGTCCAGCAAAAGCAGGATGAGCAGATGCAGAGCAGAAGTCGTGGCAATCCGGGCCAGGGCGGCCTGGGCGGACTGCTGGACGAATATGCCTGAGCTGCATCAGAGATGAATGCCATCGTTCGCCTGCTTTGTATCGTCCTAGTCAGAAGCGCGGGCCGATGGCGGTACAGTCAAGGCAGTTTTGTTGCCACTGCCGCCCATGTCATTGACTGAATCCCTTCTGCCACAGTCCATCAAGCCTGCTCAATACCAGGGACCGCTGGACTGGCGCAAGCTGGTGCAATGGTTGCAGGAAGACGCTGTGATCACGGCGCAGGAGGCCGAGCGCACGATTGCGCGCTGCTCGGCCGCAGAGAGCGCGCAACTGCCGCTGGTGCGGCTTGCCAATGTAGGTGTTGTCGGCGCCCAGACGCGTCAGCCGCTGGATCTGGAGACCCTGACCCAGTATCTGGCACAGCGCAGCGGTCTGGCCTATCTGCGCATCGATCCGCTGCGTGTGGATGTGGGCCGCGTGGGTGAGGTCATGAGCGCCAGCTATGCCGAGCGCCACAAGGTACTGCCCGTGCAGGTGACCGCCAAGGAGGTGGTGATTGCCACGGCCGAGCCCTTCATCAGCGACTGGGTGAGCGAGGTGGAGCGGCAGGCACGCCGCAGCGTGCGCTGCGTGGTGGCCAATCCGCAGGATATCAAGCGCTATACGGCAGAGTTCTTCGCCCTGGCCAAGTCCGTGCGTGCGGCAGAGAAAGCCGGTGGAGCGACCGGCGGCGCCAGTTTTGAACAGCTGGTGGAGCTGGGCAAAAGCAACAAGCAGCTCGATGCCAACGACCAGGGCGTGGTGCGCGTGGTGGACTGGCTGTGGCAGTATGCCTTCGACCAGCGGGCCAGCGACATTCATCTGGAGCCCAGGCGCGAGCAGGGCGTGATCCGCTTTCGCATCGACGGCGTGCTGCATCCGGTCTACCAGATGCCCATGGGCGTGCTGAATGCCATGGTGGCGCGCGTCAAGTTGCTGGGGCGCATGGATGTGGTGGAAAAGCGGCGGCCGCTGGATGGCCGTATCAAGACGCGCAACCCGCGCGGCGAGGAAGTGGAAATGCGCTTGTCCACCTTGCCCACGGCTTTTGGCGAGAAGATGGTGATGCGCATCTTCGACCCGGAGAACACGGTCAAGAACCTGGATGCGCTGGGCTTCAGTGCCCATGACGCGCAGCGCTGGGAAGATCTGGTCAAGCGCCCGCACGGCATCATCCTGGTCACCGGCCCCACGGGATCGGGCAAGACCACCACGCTGTACTCCACGCTCAAGCGTGTGGCGACCGAGGAGGTCAATGTCAGCACGGTGGAAGACCCCATCGAAATGATCGAGCCCAGCTTCAATCAGACCCAGGTTCAACCCCAGCTCGACTTCGGCTTCACCGAAGGCCTGCGTGCGCTGATGCGTCAGGACCCGGACATCATCATGGTGGGCGAGATTCGCGATCTGGCCACTGCCGAGATGGCGGTGCAGGCTGCACTGACCGGCCACCTGGTCTTCTCCACGCTGCATACCAATGATGCGCCCAGCGCCGTCAGCCGCCTGATGGAGCTGGGCGTGCCCTCCTATCTGATCAACGCCACCTTGCTGGGCGTGCTGGCCCAGCGACTGGTACGCACGCTGTGCTCCAGCTGCAAGGTGCGCGATGAAGACGCAAAGCCCGAGGATCTGGCCGAATCGGTCAAGCCCTGGAAACTGACCGGTAGTTACCAGCCCTACAAGCCCGTGGGTTGTGAGGACTGCCGCATGACAGGCTACCGCGGCCGCATGGGTCTGTACGAGTTGCTGATGGTGACCGAGGCCCTCAAGAAGCAGATTCACGATGCCCCGTCCATGGACGTTCTGCGCCGTCAGGCCGTGCAGGACGGCATGCGCCCTCTGCGCCTGGCCGGGGCTTTGCGCGTTGCCGAGGGCGTGACCACCTTGCCCGAGGTGCTGGCCTGCACGCCGCTGATGAGCGAAATCTGAAAGTCCGGGTGCTAGTGCTTGCTTCTTGGCTGGTGTAGCAAGTGCAGGCCGGCATTGGCCTGGGTTGAATGCGGTAAATGTATACAAAGCGTCGGCATTAGGGTATGCCCTCTGTAGGTGGAATCCACATCAATTTGGCATTTCTATGAAACGAGAATCGCCAAGTCGTGATTTCCGTAAGGAGACGTTTTGTGAAAATCAAGAGCCAAAAAGACTTTTTCTCCGGTCTGATGTTCTTGGCCGTCGGTCTCGCATTTGCGATCGGCGCGTCCAACTACACCATTGGCACCGGCGCCCGTATGGGTCCAGGTTACTTCCCTCTGATCCTGGGTGTGCTCATGGCCATCCTGGGTGCAGCCATCTGCGTCGGCGGCCTGACCAAGGGCCCCGAAGGTGGTGACAAGATCGGTAAGTGGGCCTGGAGGCAGGTGTTCTTCATCCTGGCAGCCAACTTTGCCTTCGGCATCTTGTTGGTGGGCGTGCCTGCTGTGGGTATCCCTCAGTTCGGTCTGATCATCGCTATCTATGCGCTGGTCTTCATCGCCAGCCTGGGCGGTCATAGTTTCAACTTCAAGGAAACAGCAATCCTGGCCACCGTGCTGGCAGTGGGTAGCTATTTCGCTTTCGTGTGGGCGCTGAATCTGCAGTTCCCCGTGTGGCCTAGCTTCATTGCAGGCTAATCAGGAGCATCGTCCATGGATCTGATTCAGAACTTGTCGACGGGTTTTGGCGTGGCTTTCACGTTCCAGAACCTGATCTACTGCTTTGTGGGCTGTTTGCTCGGTACGCTGATCGGCGTGCTGCCCGGCATTGGCCCCGTGGCGACCATCGCCATGCTGCTGCCCGCCACTTACGCTCTGCCTCCCGTGGCGGCGCTGATCATGCTGGCCGGTATCTACTACGGCGCCCAGTACGGTGGCTCCACCACTGCCATTTTGGTGAACCTGCCAGGTGAATCCTCGTCGGTGGTGACCGTGATCGACGGCTACCAGATGGCGCGAAAAGGTCGAGCAGGCCCTGCGCTGGCAGCGGCCGGTATCGGCTCCTTCTTCGCAGGCTGCGTGGGCACCGTCATCCTGGCTGCCTTCGCTCCACCCCTGACCGAAGTGGCTTTCAAGTTCGGCCCCGCCGAATACTTCTCGCTGATGACCCTGGGTCTGATCGGTGCCGTGGTGCTGGCTTCCGGTTCGCTGCTCAAGGCGATCGCCATGATCGTGCTGGGTCTGCTGCTGGGCATGGTCGGTACCGACGTGAACTCCGGTGTGGCTCGTTACAGCTTCGATATTCCTGAACTGACCGACGGCATCGACTTCGTCGTGATCGCCATGGGTGTGTTCGGCTACGGCGAAATCATTGCCAACCTGTCCAAGCCCGACGACGAGCGCGAAGTGTTCGCTGCCAAGGTGACGGGTCTGCTGCCCACAAGCGAAGACTTCAAGCGCATGCTGCCAGCCATGCTGCGCGGTACGGCTCTGGGTTCGGCCCTGGGTATCTTGCCCGGTGGCGGTGCCATGCTGTCGGCCTTCGCTGCCTACACCATCGAAAAGAAGACCAAGCTGAAGCCCGGCGAAGTTCCTTTCGGTCAAGGCAATATCCGTGGTGTGTGCGCTCCTGAATCCGCCAACAACGCCGGCTCTCAGACATCGTTCATTCCTCTGCTGACCCTGGGTATTCCTCCCAACGCCGTGATGGCGCTGATGGTGGGTGCCATGACTATCCACAACATCCAGCCCGGTCCTCAGGTGATGACCAGCAACCCCGAACTGTTCTGGGGTCTGATCGCCTCCATGTGGATTGGCAACCTGATGCTGATCATCTTGAACCTGCCGCTGATCGGCGTCTGGATCAAGCTGCTGACCGTGCCTTATCGCTGGCTGTTCCCGTCCATCGTGCTGTTCTGCGCGATCGGCGTGTACGGTACCAACAACAACGTCTGGGACGTGTGGATGGTCGGTATCTTCGGCTTCATCGGCTATGTGTTCCACAAGCTGGGTACCGAACCTGCTCCTTTGCTGCTGGGCTTCATCCTGGGCCCGATGATGGAAGAAAACCTGCGTCGAGCCCTGCTGCTGTCGCGTGGTGACTGGTCCGTGTTCGTGACGCGTCCCATCTCCGCCTGCCTGCTGGCTGCCGCCGTGGTGCTGCTGGTGATCGTGCTGATGCCTGCAGTGAAGAACAAGCGTGAAGAAGCTTTCGTGGAAGACTGATCGTCAACCTGATCGCTGATCATCGTTAAAGCGGCCCTTCTGGGGCCGCTTTTTTTATATGAGGACCTTTGTTTCGGGGACTATGGATTAGGGCGGCAAAATAGCTGCAGTTATTCGAAAGATTGCATGGCCTTGTCTTTATTGCCCGCGCAGCACCCTCAGCGGGTCTTGCTGCACAACGAAATTCATGCCCGTCCTGCGGAAATCATGCAGGCCCCTCTGGCCATCACGCATATCGTGATGCTCACCGATGCGGCACAGCGTGAAGCCAGCCGCGAGCATGTGGCGGCCCTGCTGCGCAACCACCATCGTCCTCTGCCCGATGCGGCAACCACCCATGTGCTGATCGACCTGGGCGCGTTTCGCCTGCGTTGGGAACAGCACACCGAGTTCGTGGCCTGGACCTTCACCACGCCCATGGCGCAAGCCGGCGTGGCCGATGTGCGCGAGCCCGAGACAGCCATCGACGCCGTGCCGCGCGACTGGCTGGCAACCCTGCCAGGGCAGTGCCTGAGCAGCCTGCACCTGTGGGCGCTCAACGAGCAGGATGTGGACCCGCAGTATCTGATGCGTCATATGTTGCAGGCCGATACTCTGGTCGGCTCGCGCGTCTCCGGCGGTGCGGGGGCCATCTTTACCGACTTTGCGATTCACCCCGATGGTTTCTCGCGAATGTTGCTGCTTGCGGGCGCCGATCTGTCTCCGCGCCGCTTGGGCCGTCTGGTGCAGCGTGTGCTGGAGATTGAAACCTATCGCATGGCGGCGTTGCTGGGTTTGCCAGCCGCACGCAAGGCAGCAGCCGTGCTGGCCACGGCCGAGCGTGAACTGGCCGAGCTGGCCAATGCCATCCGTGCGGCAGACCGCGACACCGAACCGGCGCTGCTGGACCGACTGACCCGCTTGGCCGGGCAGGTGGAGAGCGAATATGCGGCCACGCATTCGCGCTTCTCGGCCAGTTCCGCCTATTTCGAGCTGGTGGACAGGCGTATTCAGGAAATTCAGGAGACGCGGGTGGATGGCATTCAGACCATCCGTGAATTCATGGACCGGCGACTTACACCTGCGCGTGCCACCTGCGAATGGGCGACACGCCGCCAGAATGCGCTGTCCGAGCGAGTCTCCCGTGTCAGCAGTCTGTTGCGCACGCGTGTCGAGATCGAGCAGCAGCAAAGCAGCCAGCAGCTGCTGGGCACGATGAACGACCGCCAGGGCACCCAACTCAAGTTGCAGTCCACGGTGGAAGGCCTGTCGGTCGCGGCCATCACCTACTACATCACCGGCCTGATCAGCTATCTGGCCAAGGGCGGACAGAAGCTGGGCTGGCCCTGGTCGCCCGAGTCGACGGCGGCCGTGGCCATTCCGGTTGTGGCACTGGGCGTCTGGTGGTCGCTGCGCAGGCTGCACCACAAGCTGTTTCATGGTCGCAGTCATTGAGCATGACATTGGATGCCAGCGCTTTCTGATAAAGCTCTAGCAGTTATTGATTTTGATAGCGTCGGGCAGTTTGTCCGGCTTGGAAACTGTGTGAAAGGACACTGACATGGACTTTGGTATCGCCGGGCGCTGGGCTCTGGTCTGCGGCGCCAGCAAGGGGCTGGGTTTTGGCTGCGCCAAGGCTCTGGCCGAAGAGGGAGTGAATCTGGTCATCAACGCCAGAAACGCCGAGGCATTGCAGCTGGCCGTGCAGAAGCTGCAAGCCATTGCTCCTCAGATCAAGGTCATCGGTGTCGCTGCAGACATCACCACGCCAGAAGGCCGCACGGCAGTGTTCGAAGCCGCCGGCGGCCCGGGCAAGGACTACGACATCGTCGTGACCAACGCCGGTGGCCCGCCTCCTGGCGACTTCCGTACCTGGGATCGTGAGGCCTGGATCAAGGCGGTGGACGCCAATATGCTGACCCCTATCGAGCTGATCAAGGCTACGGTGGACGGCATGGCCGAGCGCGGCTTCGGTCGCATCGTCAACATCACCTCGAGCGCGGTGAAGGCGCCCATCGACATCCTGGGCCTGTCCAACGGCGCGCGCAGCGGTCTGACGGGCTTTGTGGCTGGTCTGGCGCGTTCGGGCATTGCCGCCAAGGGTGTGACCATCAACAGCATACTGCCCGGCAAGTTCGACACCGACCGTCTGGTGGCAACCCATCAGGCGGCGGCCAACAAGACCGGTCAGGACCTGGATGCCGTGCGCCAGGCCCAGGCTGCCCAGATCCCCGCCAAGCGCTTTGGCACGGCCGAAGAGTTCGGCGCCATCTGTGCCTTCCTGTGCAGCCGCCAGGCCGGCTATATGACGGGCCAGAACATCCTGCCCGACGGCGGTCTGTATCCCGGCACTTACTGATCCGTGACCGAGTGCTGAAACGACAAAAGCCCCGCAATGCGGGGCTTTTGTCTGGGTGGGCAGCCGTTTATTTGCGGGATGACACGACGATGCCGGTCACGATCAGCGCAAACGCAAGCGCGTGGTAGAGGTGCGGGGTTTCGCCGAGCACGGGAATCGACAGCAGGGCCGTGAACAGCGGAATCAGATTGCCGAAAAAGCCCGCAATGGCGGGCGTGGCGCGCTGCACGCCCATGCCCCAGAAGCGGTAGGCCAGAATGGCCGGGCCCACGGCGATGAACAGCAGGCTGCCCAGCAGCGGCCAGCCCGGCACCAGGCGGAACTCGCCCAGCAAGGCTTCGCCGCCCGTGAAAAGGCCGGACCAGAGCAGGCCGAAAACGATCTGTGCGAGCAGAAAGCTGGCCCAGTGCGATTTCACTTCCTGGGGGCCGGTGCTGCGCGACAGCAGCCAGGTGTAGAAGGCCCAGGCAATCGTCGCCAGCACCATGAACAGGTCGCCGGGCACAAAGCGCAGAGCAAGCAGCGTCTGCCAGTCGCCGCGCGACATTACCACCGCCACGCCCAGCACGGACAGCAGGGCGCCGCCCATCTGCCGGCGGCTGACACGAATACCCCAGCACAGCCGACCTATGGCCAGCATCCACACAGGCATGCTGGAGCTCACCAGCGTCACATTCAGCGGGGTCGAGGTCTTGAGTGCCAAGTACAGCAATGCGTTGTAGCAGCCTATGCCCAGCAGCCCCAGCAGCATGTACTGCCGCCACAGCGGCCAGATCGGACTGTCTTTGCGCAGCACCCGCCATGCCAGCGGCAGCAGCAGCACAAAGGCGATGCACCAGCGCAGGAAGTTGAGTGCAAAGGGCGAGATCAGATCGTGAGCGAGGCGGCCCACGATGGCATTGCCGGCCCACAGTGCCGGAGCCAGACTGAGCATGGCGACCGTGGTGGGTTTCAGGGGGGAATTCATGGGTTGTCACTGTAACGCGCGGCAACTGGCCTCCGGATCTTCAGCGCGGTGTGGCAGCGGCTGTTGCCGGCAAACTGGCGACCATCAATAGTGATGCAAGCCTTCCCGTTTTGCGAAGCTGAGCACAATGCAGGCCAGGGAGATTTTTCATGAAGCAGCAAACCACGTCGCTCCAGCAGCAATGGCTGCAGTCACAGCAGGCCATGGCCAGCAGGCAGCCTCTGCGCCCGCGCCAGCCGCTGTGCATCGATGATCAACAGGTCGGCAGTATCGAGGAAGACTTTGCGCGCAAGCTGGGGCCCGACCTGCTGGCAGCGCACGGAATAGCGCTGAGGCTGCTGGCCGGGCAATGGCGGCTGGAAGGCCGGGGCGGGGCGACGGACAATCTGAACCGGCTGGCACAGGCCATGCGCAGCGCCGGTCTTGCCGGTGCCTGGCGCAACGAACAACTGGCGGTCTGCAATGCCGAGGGCCGGCAACTGGCCACCGTCGAGCGCGGTGCTGTGCGGCCGCTGGGCATTGCCACCAGAGCCGTGCATCTGGTGGGCGTTTGCGCGGATGGCTCGATCTGGGTGCAGCAGCGCTCGGAGGACAAGGCCAACAACCCCGGCATGTGGGATACCTTGATGGGCGGCATGGTCTCGGCGGCAGATGGTCTGGCCGAGGCGCTGGCGCGTGAAACCTGGGAGGAGGCCGGTCTGCATGTGGCAGAACTCGGCGAGCTTCGGCACGGCGGAAATGTGATGTTCGCCAGACCCAGCGACGAAGCAGAGGGACAGGGTTATATGGTCGAGCGCATAGACTGGTTTTCGGCCCTGGTGCCCGATGCGCTGCAGCCTGTGAATCAGGATGGCGAGGTACAGCGTTTCGAGCGGCTGGAGCGGACCGAGGTCCAGGGCTGGATGCTGCAGGGGCGTTTCACCCCCGAGGCCTCCCTGGTGCTTGCCGCCTACATGGGCTGGTAGGGCGGCAGAGCAGCTAGCGCTGGTTCTCCAGTGCGGTGGACTTGAGCCGGCTGGGTGCCAGGGCTCCGGCCTGCTCGAGAATCGGGTAGGCCACCGAGCACAGCAGCGAGTTGATGCGCTTGAGGTCGCTGATCATGTCGATATGCAGGGAGCTGGTCTCTATGCTCGATACCGTGTGCTGGGACAGGCGCTCCAGGTGGGTGGCCGAGTAGGCCAGCTCCAGATCGCGAAAGCGCGCTTTTTCCTCAAGCAGCTTTTGCGCCTCGCGCACATTGCCGTTGAGGAAGACGCTCATGGCCAGGCGCAGATTGTCCAGCAGATGCTGGGTCAGCTCGTGAATTTCCTGTTTTCCGGCGGCCGAGAACTGGCGGCCCTTCTTGATCTTCTTGTCTTCCAGGTCCAGCAGCACGCGCTCGATGATGTCGCCGATCTGCTCCATATTGATGGTGAAGCTGATGATTTCCGTCCAGCGCTGACCTTCGCGTTCGTCGAGTTCGGCGCGCGAGATCTTGGTCATGTAGTACTTGATGGCAGAGTACAGATCGTCCACCGTGCCTTCCAGGTGGCGCACTTCCTCGGAGAGCTTGGCATCGTCGGTTTCAGCCACTTTTTGCAGGCCGATCAGCATGGACTCAATCACGTCGGCCTGATGCAGTGACTCGCGCACGGCACAGGTTATGGCCAGCGAAGGGGTGGACAGAGCAGAGGGGTCCAGGTGGCGTGGGCGCAGCAGCTTGGCTGCACTTTCTTCCTCGGGCTTGGGCAGCAAGGCGGTCACCCAGTGGGCCACGAGCTGGGTCAGGCCGATGAAGCACAGGCTGTTGAAGACATTGAACGCCAGATGGAACATCACCACGTTCTGGCCGGCGCTGGGCAGATAGGGCTGGGCGTACTGCGACCACAGCCCGATAAAGGGCGCGACGATGGCCACGCCCATGATCTTGAACAGCAGATTGCCTATGGTGACCTGGCGCTCCTCCACCGCCGATTTGGCGGTGGTGAGCGCCGCGACCAGACCGCTGCCCAGATTGGCGCCCAGGGTCAGGCCCAGAGCCACATCCAGCGGAATGGCGCCGGAGCTGGCCATGGCCGCAATCAGCAGCACCACGGCCAGGCTGGAGTAGGCCAGCACGGCCAGTACCGCGCCCAGCAGCAATTCCATGAACAGATCGCTGCTGACCGAGGCCAGCAGGGTGCGCACGGCAGGGGCCTGCAGCAGGGGCTCGGTGGCTTCCACCACCAGGCGCAGGGCCAGCAGCATCAGGCCCAGGCCGATGAGCACGCGGCCGATACGACCGGGCTTGGAGTCCTTGCGCGAGATATAGAGCACCACGCCGACAAAGATGAACAGCGGCGACAGCCAGGAAAGGTCAGTGGAGAACAGCACGGCCATCAGAGCCGTTCCGACATCGGCACCGCGCATCACGGCCAGGGCCGAGGGCAGGGTGATCAGACCCTGGCCTACAAAGGACGAGGTCATCAGCGAGGTGGCCGTACTTGATTGCACCAGGGCCGTGACGCCCATGCCGGAAAGCGCTGCCGAGAAACGGTTGCTCATGCTGCGGGCGAGAATATTGCGCAGGTTTGCGCCGAAGACCTGCAGAACGCCGGTGCGAACCATCTGAGAGCCCCAGATCAACAGGGCAATGGCTGCTAAAAGATTCAATAAATGCTTCATGTTCTGCCCGCGAAGGAGCGACCTAATATACCCCTGAGTGAGGTCGGTCTGCCCGGATGCCTCACTCTTCACGCACAAATAAGTGCGGAATAAGGAACACAATAGAACAAAAACGAATTATTCGAAACATCGTTTCTACGGATGAGATTTCAGAGGTGACCGAGTTTCCCGTATATCTGCATTGCGTTCGACGCTATTAAAAAGGTGGGTTCATGATTCCTGCCGTGCCCGGTGCTGCTGCAGTGAGCTTTCTTTTGATGTTGCTGGCAGCCATGGCGGCTGTGGGCTGTGGCATTTGCGGCGCGGCAAGCCCAGGCCGCCGCTGCGCATCTGGCAATGGGTGGTGGCGGTATTGCTGCCCATCTCCACGCTGCTCGGGCCGGCGCAGATTGCATGGATCGATCAGCGGCAGGCGCAGCAGATGGCCGAGCAAGAACTGCTGACGCACATCACGCTGGTTCAGTCCGTGGTCCGGGGCGGCATCACCTTGTCTGTGGGCAGCCATATTCAGCGCGATATGCCTGAAGGTGCTGCCGAGCCCGCCCATGAGCCGGTCGAATCCGGCCGGAGCGGGGCGGAATGAGCAAGGCCCGCTGTCTGCTGGAGAGACAGCGGGCCTTGGGCCTTGCCGATGGAAAGCGGCTGGCGCTTACACGCTCTGGTTCTTGGCGCGTTTTGCGCGCAAGAACTCATCAAGGATCAGCAGTATGGCGCCTAGCGTGATGCCCATGTCGGCCACGTTGAAGGCCGGGAAATGGCTGCTGCCCCAGTAGAAGTCCAGAAAGTCCACCACATAGCCGTGCTGCAGGCGGTCCACCACATTGCCAATGGCTCCGCCAAGGATGCTGGACAGCGACAGGCAGAACATCTTCTCGCCGGGGTGTTTGCGCAGCTGCCAGACGATGAGCACGGTGGCAATCGCGCCGATGGCCACGAACAGCCAGCGTTGCCAGCCGCTGCCGCCCGCGAGGAAGGAGAAGGCTGCGCCCGTGTTGTGTGCGCGCACGATGTTGAAGAAGCTGGTGATGGGAGTCCAGTCCCCATACTGGTAGTGGCTCAGAATCATCTGCTTGGTGATCTGATCCACGCCGATGATGACAAGCGCCCACAGCAGCCAGGGCCAGATACGGCCAAGGCCTGCGGAGGAGGTCTGGGTGTTGCTCATGGCAGCTCTTTGCTAAGGTTTTTTGATAGCGGTTAGCGCTTGATTCAAAAGGAATTCAGCAAAAATAAATGCTGAAAATAGCTGCCAGCATGCGCTGGCAGCTCACTTTTTGAAGACTCAAGCCTTGGTACGGACTTCGCCCGTGCCGTGCAGATTGCTGTCGCAGCGGCCGCAGATCGAGGGATGCTCGGGGTTCACGCCCACGTCTTCACGGTAATGCCAGCAGCGCTCGCACTTGGCGTGCTCACTGGCCTTCACGGTGGTGCTCAGCGCATCGCCGGCCACGGCAGTCGCTGCCGAGGTGATGAAGACAAACTTCAGATCGTCCTTGAGGCTTTGCAGCAGGGCCAGGTCCTCGGGCTCGGCCGTGAGCGTGACTTCGGCCTGCAGGGAGGAACCCACGGCGCCGGTGGTGCGCACCACTTCGATGTCCTTGTTGACCTGGTTACGGATCTCGCACAGGCGCGTCCACTTGGCCAGCAGGCCTTCGTCGCCGGCGGGCAGCTCGGTGAACTTCTCCAGGAAGATGGATTCGCTGTGGCCCACGATCTTCCAGGCTTCCTCGGCCGTGAAGGACAGGAAGGGCGACATCCAGCGCAGCAGCGCCTGGGTGATCTGGTAGAGCGCGGTCTGGGCCGAGCGGCGTGCCAGGCTCTTGGGGGCGCTGGTGTAGAGGCGATCCTTGAGCACGTCCAGGTAGAAGCCGCCCAGGTCTTCGGAGCAGAACAGCTGCAGCTTGGCGACCACGGGGTGGAACTCGTAGACCTTGTAGTGGGCCAGGATCTCCTGCTGCAGCTGGGCCGAGCGCGCCAGCGCGAACTGGTCGATCTCCAGCATCTCGCCATAGGCCACGGCATCCTTGCTCGCATCGAAGTCGCTGGTGTTGGCCAGTAGGAAGCGCAGCGTGTTGCGGATGCGGCGATAGGCGTCCACCACGCGGGCCAGGATCTTGTCGTCGATGCCCAGGTCGCCCGAGTAGTCGGTCGAGGCCACCCACAGGCGGATGATTTCCGCGCCCATCTTGCTCGACACGTCCTGCGGCGCTACGGTGTTGCCCAGCGACTTGGACATCTTCTTGCCCTGGCCGTCCACGGTGAAGCCGTGGGTCAGCAGGCCGCGATAGGGCGCGCGGCCGAAGATGGCCGAAGCCAGCAGCAGCGAGCTGTGGAACCAGCCGCGGTGCTGGTCGTGGCCTTCCAGGTACAGATCGGCCTCGGGGCCGTGGTCGTGGTGGTGCTCGGGGTGGGTGCCGCGCAGCACATGCCAGAAGGTGGAGCCCGAGTCGAACCACACCTCCAGAATGTCGGTGCTTTTGGTATAGCTCTTGGCCTCTTCGGCGCCCAGGATATCTTCGGTGCTGACGCGGCTCCAGGCCTCGATGCCGCCCTGCTCGATCATGGCGGCCGCCTGGTCGATGATCTCCATGGTGCGGGGGTGCAGGGCGCCCGTGTCCACATGCAGGAAGAAGGGGATGGGCACGCCCCACGAGCGCTGGCGCGAGATGCACCAGTCGGGACGGCCGGCGATCATCGCGCGCAGGCGGTCCTGGCCGTTTTGCGGGTAGAAGTTGGTCTGCTCGATGGCGTCCAGCGCGATCTGGCGCAGGGTCTTCTCGGGCTTTTGCGCGGGATCGGTGAACACACCCTCGCCTTCGTCCATGCGGATGAACCACTGGGCGGCAGCGCGGTAGATGACGGGCGTCTTGTGGCGCCAGCAGTGCGGATAGCTGTGGCTGATGGTGGTGGTGTCCATCAGGCGGCCCGCGACCTTCAGTGCGTCGAGGATGACGGGCACGGCCTTCCAGATATGCTGACCGCCGAACATGGGCAGGTCGGCCGCGTACACGCCGTTGCCCTGCACGGGGTTCAGGATCTGCTTGTAGTCCATGCCGTTGGACATGCAGCTGTTGAAGTCGTCCACGCCATAGGCAGGGGCCGAGTGCACGATGCCGGTACCGTCGTCGGCGGTGGCGTATTCGGCCAGGTAGACGGGCGAAATGCGGTCAAAGCCCTTGTCCACATGGGCCAGAGGGTGCTTGAAGGGCATGTGGTCGAGCTTCTCGCCCTTGGCGGTGGCGAGTACGCGGCCTTCGAGCTTCCAGCGGGCCAGGCATTTCTCGACCAGGGCGGAGGCCACGATCAGCAGGCCGCGCTCGGTCTCCACCAGGCTGTATTCCAGGTCGGGGTTGACGTTGAGCGCCTGGTTGGCAGGGATGGTCCAGGCTGTCGTCGTCCAGATGACGATAAAGGCTTCCTTGTCGAGCTTGTCCAGGCCGAATGCTGCGGCCAGTTTGGCCGGCTCGGCAGCGGGGAACATCACGTCCAGGGTCTGGCTTTGCTTGTCGGCGTATTCGATCTCGAACTCGGCCAGCGAGGAGGCGCAGTCAAAGCACCAGTACACGGGCTTGAGGCCGCGGTAGACAAAGCCACGCTCCATCACCTTCTTCAAGGCACGCAGCTCGGCGGCCTCGTTGGCGTAGTTCATGGTCTTGTAGGGGTGATCCCAGTCGCCGAGCACGCCCAGGCGCTTGAAGTCCACCATCTGCTGCTCGATCTGCTCGGCGGCAAAGGCGCGGCTCTTGGCCTGCATCTCGTCGCGCGGCAGATTGCGGCCATGCAGCTTCTCGATGGCATTCTCGATGGGCAGACCGTGGCAGTCCCAGCCCGGTGCATAGAGCGCGTCGAAGCCTTCGAGCTGGCGGCTCTTGACGATCATGTCCTTGAGGATCTTGTTCACCGCATGGCCGATGTGCAGCTTGCCGTTGGCGTAAGGAGGGCCGTCGTGCAGGATGAACTTGGGTGCGCCGCTGCGGGCGTCGCGCAGCTTCTTGTAGATGCCCTTGTCGTCCCATTCCTTGGCCCAGGCGGGCTCGCGCTTTGGCAGGTCGCCGCGCATGGGGAAAGGGGTGTCGGGCATGTTCAGCGTGGCGCGGTAAGCGGACGCTTCGGGCTTGTTGGACTTCGAATCAGACATGGGAAACCTTGAAGGCAATGCAATGCCCGGGCAGTTCTGCCTGGGCGTGAATGGTGAGGTGAGCGCCAGTGCGCTGCTGCGCCTGGGACGTGCGAGCAGCGAGCTTCAAATTCGGTCGCGCGTGGTCTGGCGACGGGTCTCTGTGTGCGACGAGGTGTGAGACGGTATGTGGGCCGAGGCGAAAAACGCGCGCGCGTCATCGCAGTCCTTGGCGATGCCGACCGTCAGGGCATCGAGACTGTCATACTTCAGCTCGTCGTGCAGTTTGTGCAGAAGTTCCACGCGGATGATTTTACCGTAGGCACCTTCTCCACCCAGTTGAGCGGGCCAATCGAAACAGTGGGTCTCCAGCAGCACCCGCCCGCCGTTGATGTCGTTGGGGTCCAGCGAGGGGCGCACGCCGAGGTTGGCCACGCCCTGCAGCGGTTGGTCCGTCAGCCCATGCACCAGCACGGCAAAAATGCCGCTGGCGGCAGGTTTCCAGTGGTCGAAACGCAGATTCAGCGTGCGAAAGCCGTCCTCGGCTCCGCTCATTGATTCGGCCAGCTTGCGGCCCAGCTTGCGGCCATGCACCACATGGCCCGAGATGCGGTAGGGGTGGCCCAGCAGCTTGGCGGCCTGCTGCATGTCGCCGGCGGCCAGGGCCTCGCGCACGGCCGTGCTGGAGACGCGCAGCCCATGGACTTCATAGCTGTTCATGCGGGCCACATCAAAGCCCAGGGCCTGGCCGGCGTTGTCCAGCATGGCGTAATCGCCGGCGCGCTTGGAGCCAAAGCGGAAGTCGTCGCCCACCAGCACGTATTTGGCGCCCAGGCCCGAGATCAGCACGTCCTGAATGAAGTCCTCGGGACTTTGGCTGGCCAAGGCCTGGTTGAAGGGCAGGATCACGACCTGATCGACGCCGCAGACCTCGAGCTGGCTGAGCTTGTCACGCAGCGTGCCCACGCGGGCCGGCGCCAGCTCAGGCTTGCCCAACTTCTTGGCAAAGTAGTCGCGCGGGTGCGGCTCGAAGGTCATGGCGCAGCTGGGAATGCCGCGCTGTGCCGCCTCGGCCTTGAGCAGGCCCAGCATGGCTTGATGTCCCCGGTGTACACCATCAAAATTGCCAATGGTCACAGCGCAGGCCGGAGCCAGGCCGGGATGATTGATACCGCGAAAAATCTTCATGGGCTGCTTTGTTATTTGTAGCAACTGGCGCCGATGCATGCGACACAAGCCGTCAATTTGACATAGTTTCAGAGTATATTGCTTCAAATCAGGCAGCTGTGCAGGCTGCACGATTGTGCGCAAAAGCGCCAAGACGCTTGTCCGTTTTCCGTGGTCGATGTTTGACTGTATGGAGGCTGGTTGTGAAAGTCTTGAAGCTGACAGCCCAGGGGCTGCCGCAGTCCTGGGTAACGCTGGAGCAGGCGGCGCTGCATTACGCAGCAGAAGATGTGCGCTGGGAAGCCGGTGTCGAAATCGCCTGCTTTCGCGGTGGCCACAATGCGGTGACCGGCAAGCAGTCAGTCATTCACATCAACTCCATCATCGGCACCAAGGGCATGCCGAACATCAACCCGCATGAGCTGCTGCCGGGTCTGACCAATGGCAAGCTCTTTGCTCGTGACCGCTGCGTCTGCGCCTATTGCGGGCGGCGCTTCCATGAGAGCGATCTCACGCGCGAGCACATTGTTCCCGTGAGCACCGGCGGGCAGCACAGCTGGATGAATCTGGTCACGGCCTGCCGCGCCTGCAACCACCGCAAGGGGGCCAGAACGCCGGAGCAGGCCCGCATGCCCTTGCTCTACACCCCCTACACGCCCACGCTGTGGGAGGACTTCATCCTGAGAAACCGCCGCATTCTGGCCGACCAGATGGAGTTTCTCGTGGCCCATGTGCCGCGTGGATCGCGCTGGCGCAGCTAGGGCGTAAAAAAGCCCCGGGCTGGCGCCGCGGGGCAGGAGCAAGAGGACAGAAACGCGTTCAGACTGCGGTGGAGACGGCTTTTTGCCAGGCTTCGTAGAGGTCTTCGCCCTCGTCGCGCACGCGCTGGCCGATCAGTGCCATCTCGCGCTGCTCCTCCGGCTTGGCCAGTTCCACATAGCCGCGCGCGGCCGACAGATCGTAGGGCTCGCCGTCTTCGTTGGAGTAGGCGAAATACACCTGTTTCACGCCAGCCAGCAACATGGCCGTGTAGCACATGGAGCAAGGGTAGCCGCTGGCATACATGACGGCCCCCGACAGATCGGTGCTGCCCTGGGCCTTGGCGCCTATGCGCAGCGCCTGCATCTCGGCGTGGGCCGAGGGGTCGCAGAGCTCATCGACCTGATTGACGGCGCGCGCCAGGACCTTGCCCTCACGCACCAGCACGGCGCCGAAGGGCCAGGTGGGCTGCTGGCGGCCTTTGACATTGCCCATGGCCAGGCGTATGGATTCAAGCAGGTATTTGCCGCTGTCGTTTTCGTTGTTCATCGAGTCGTTCTCCTTGGTAAAAAAAATCAGCTGCCGCGGTAGGTGTTGAAGAACCACGGCGAGCACAGCATGGGCACGTGGTAGTGCTGGGCCGCGTCGAAGATGGAAAAGCGCACCAGCACTTCTTCCGACAGCGCCGTGGGCTCCTTGAAATGCTCGCCTGTGTAAAAGCGCAGCTCGAAGTCCCCGGTGCGGGCCGCGGCGGCGGGCAGCATGGGGGCGTCGGTGCGGCCATCGGCATTGGTACGGGTGCTGTTCAGACGCTGCGCCGGGGTCTGCGCCACGTCGTAGAGTTCCACCCGCATGCCGGCGATGGGGCGACCGGTGGTGAGGTTGAGTACATGGGTGCTGATGCCTGCCATGGTGGTCTTTCGATGGGTTGCGATAGAGCGCGGATATGCCGGCTCAGCTGCCGCGCGAATAGGTGTAGCTCCAGGGGCCGAACTGGATGGGCAGATGGATGCGCTCTGCCGTGTTCACGATCTGGAAGCGCACCGGCACCTTGGACAGAAAGGCCGGGCGCGGCAGCTTGGCGCTCTTGGCAGCAAAGTACTCGTCCACGTGCAGCAGCATTTCGTAGCGCCCGCTGCGGTAGCTGTCGTCGATCAGCAGCGGCTCGTCGGCCCGGCCGTTGGCGTTCACGACAAAGCTGCGTATCGGCACATAGGTTTCGCCGTCGAAGCGCGAAAAGTCGATGCGCAAGCCCGTGGCTGCAGAGCCATGGAAGGTGTCCACGGCATGCATGGTCAGGCGCGGACTGACACCATGCAGCACGATGGGGCCGGTGGCCTGGGCCGGCGCTGCCGGGTGTGTGTCGGCGGCCAGCGCGCCGTGTGCGCCCGTCAGGGCCGAGGCGCCGAGCACGAGGCCCGAGAGTGCGAACTGTCGGCGCGACGGGGTCAGTGTGGGTGTGGGATGCATGCGGGATGACTCCTTCAGGCGTTCTTGCGGCGCTGGATGCGGGCGACGAAGGCGATGGCGAGAACGGCTGCCAGCGCTTCCACGATGGCCACCAGGTACAGGCCCGGAGCGACCTTGCCGGTGGAGGCCTTGATCACGCCCATCAGATAGGGGGCACCGAAGCCGGCCAGATTGGCCACCGAGTTGATCAGCGCCACGCCCACTGCGGCAGCGCCGCCGCTGAGCAGCATATTGGGCATCTGCCAGAACACGGGGATCGCGCTCATGGTGCCCACCAGTGCCAGGACCATGGCCGTCAGCGCCACGATCACGGGGATGCTGTCCATGCCCATGGTGAAGGCCAGGGCCAGCATGCCCACGGCGCCCAGCAGGGCCGAGCCCGCGAAGTGCCAGCGTACCTCGCCACGGTGGTCGGAATGGCGACCGTTGATGATCATGCCGGCCGCGCCGAGCAGATAGGCGGCACCGGCGATCCAGCCTACCTGCATGGGCGAGGTGAAGCCCGCTTCGCGAATCACGGTGGGAATCCAGAAGGTCAGCGTGGAGTTGGCGCACAGCAGGCAGAAGAACACGGCGATCAGCAGCCACACCATGGGGTTGCCGAACAGGGTACGCCAGTCGCTGTGGCGCTCGCCCTGAGCCTTCTGGTCGATTTCGAGCTGCTGGCGCACGACGGCGCGGTCCGTGTCGGTGAGCCATTTGGCTTCCTCGGGGCGGTCGGTCATGTAGAAGTAGGCAAAGATGCCGGCCAGCACCGAGGGGATGCCTTCGATGATGAACAGCCACTGCCAGCCGTGCATGCCGTGCGCGCCTGCGGCCCAGGTCATGATGCCGCCAGCCAGCGGGCCGCCGATGACGCCGGCGATGGCCGAGGCCGACATGAAGGTGCCGAAGGCCTTGGCGCGGCGCTTGGACGGATACCAGTAGGTCAGGTAGAGGATGATGCCGGGGTAGAAGCCTGCCTCGAACACGCCCATCAGAAAGCGCAGGATGTAGAACTGGGTCGGTGTCGTCACCCAGGCCTGCAAGATGCAGATCAGGCCCCAGCCTATGGTGATACGCATCACCGTCTTTTTGGCGCCTATCTTCTGCAACAGCATGTTGGAGGGCACTTCGAACAGGAAGTAGCCGATGAAGAAGATACCGGCGCCCAGGCCGTAGACGGCTTCGCTGAATTTCAGGTCGTCGAGCATCTGCAGCTTGGCGAAGCCGATGTTGACGCGGTCCAGCCAGGCCAGCACCCACAGCACGCCCAGAAAGGGCAGCAGGCGCCAGGAAATCTTGGAGTAGGTGGCGTCGACCTGATCGACGGAAGCAGCAGTGCCGCTGATCGGCACATGGTGAGCACTCATGGCAAGTCCTTGTCTCGGAAATTTGTTGTTGGGTTTGCGGACACTTGCATGGTCGCGACTTGTGGCGATATGCGAAACTAAGCGCCTGCTATGAGCCGCATAGCAAAATGCATATCTCTAGGGAAAACACGTGTCTCGTAGCGAAGAACCGTTCGATACCTATTTGCTGCGCGTGCTGTGCACCTTGATCAGCGAAAAAAGCGTGTCGCGCGCGGCAATACGTCTCAATCAGTCACAACCGGCCATCAGCGCGGCGCTGCGGCGATTGCGGGCCATCTTCAACGACCCTCTGCTGGTGCGGGACAAGAACCGCATGGTCCCGACGGCACGCGCGCTTCAGGCCGTGGAGCAGGCACGTGCGGCGCTGGGCCTGATCGACGGGCTGCTGAGCGTCGGCAAGGAATTTGTGGCCGAGACCACGCAACTGCGCTTCACCATCGCCATGCCCGACTATCTGGCACCGCCCTTCATGGCGCGTGTGGTCCAGCTCATGCGTGCGCAGGCACCGGGCGCGAGGCTGGTCCTGCTGCCGCTGGGCCAGAACTTCGACTACGAGCAGGCCCTGCAAAGCGGCGAGGTGGATATCGTCATCGGCAACTGGCCGAGCCCACCCGAGCATTTGCACATGTCCACGCTGCTCGAGGACGAGGTGGTCTGCCTGCTCGACGAGAAGCATCCTCTGGCGCAGCCGGGCCGGCTCACGGCCGAGCACTATCTGCAGGCCGCGCATGTGGTGTTCACGCCTTACTCGCCCGATCAGCGCGGCGTGGTGGAGAGCAGTCTGGGCACCATGCGCGTGAGCCGTGACGGCCGCGTGCAATGCTCGCATTTCTCGCTGGCGCCGGATCTGCTGGTGGGCACCGATCTGCTGCTGACCACCAGCCGCCATTTCGCGGCCTATCACGCAAGGCGGCTGCCGCTGGCCATGGTGCCTCTGCCCATGGGCAACCGCGTCATGCGCTTCTACCAGCTCTGGCATTCGTCCCGGCATCGGGATGCCTCCCATATCTGGCTGCGCGCTCTGCTCAATCAGGCCTCGCAGGTGCTGACGGCATCGACGTAGCCGGCTGCTATACGGGCTATAACAAGCCAGCACTGTGAGACGGGAAACGCGCTTCCTACACTGGCCTCATGACTAGCACCACTACCTCCTCCATCCCCACGCTCGACGAGCTCAACGTCATGACGCACGCAGACTTTGCGGCCGCGCTCGGCGAGGTTTTTGAATACGCCCCCTGGGTGGCCGAGGCAGCCGCGCAGCAGCGCCCCTTTGCCAGCCTGGACGCACTGCACCAGGCCATGCTGGCCGCCGTGCATGGCAGCCCACGTGAGCAGACCCTGCACTTTCTCTGTGGTCACCCCGAGCTGTCGGCCAGCGCCGTGCGCTCCGGCACGCTGACCGTTGACTCCCAGCAGGAGCAGCAAAGCGCGGGCCTGGGGGATCTGGCGCAGGAGCAGGGCGAGCGCCTGGCCGAGCTGAACCAGGCCTATCGCACGCGCCATGGCTTTCCCTTCATCGCCTGCGTGCGCCACTACTCGCGCGCCGGCCTGTTTGCCGAACTGGTCTCGCGCACCGAGCGCGGCACCGAGCAGGAGTTTGCCGAAGCCCTGCGCCAGATCGGCTTCATCAGCCGCCTGCGCCTGGCGCAGCGCGTGAGTGCTGGCAGCCTGCAGGCCGCTTGAGCCCCTATCGCCGCCCAAGCCCCGCAATGCGGGGCTTTTCTTATGCTGGCTGGAGGGGGAACCCTATGTCGGGGGGCGCTGCCCATGTGCAGCAGATGCCGCATGGAGCGTGCTGGCGCGGCCCTGGCTGCCTACTGCCGCAGTGGGAGTTCTCGGCGCTGGCTGAAATCCCCGGATGCTTGTGATTGAATTCGGGTTTAGACCTTATTTCTCGTTTTCATGATCGTCAGAGATCGCCCGTCGGGCTTCAAGCTGCTGTGGATTGTCCGGGGCTCGGTGCTGCAACGCATCAAAGGCGTGCTTGCCGTCAATATCGTGCTGGCCATCATTGTCACCGTGGCGCATGGCACGCTGTTCCACACCAAGATCCCCATCACGCCGATTCCGTTCACCCTGATCGGCCTGCCGCTGGCGATTTTTCTGGGCTTTCGCAACAACACCGCGTATGCGCGCTACTGGGAAGGACGCAAGCTCTGGGGCGAGATCGTGATCTATGCACGCACGCTGGCCCGCCAGTGCCTGAGTCTGATCGAGCTCGATCACCCCATAGACCCGCGCCAGCGGGCCAGCGATGTGCGGGTGCGCATGGTGCACCGGGCCGTGGCTTTTTCTCATGTGCTGCGGGCCCAGCTGCGCAGCCTCAAGGACGATGTGGCGGCCCAGCAGTGGCTGACTCATGCCGAGTGGCAGCGCCTGCAACTGCTGCCGCTGAATCAGCGCACCGATGCGCTGATGCTGGCCATGGGCAAGGATCTGGGCCAGTGCGTGCGCGAGCAGCGCATAGACCCCTGCCTGGCCGTGGAGCTGGACCGCACCCTCAATGGCTTCACGACGGCCGCTGCCTCCTGCGAGCGCATCCGCAATACGCCGATTCCGTTTTCCTACACCTTGCTGCTGCACCGCACGGCCCATCTGTACTGCTTTTTGCTGCCGTTCGGTCTGGTGGACATCACGGGCTTCATGACGCCGTTTGTCGTGGCCATCGTGGCCTATACCTTCTACGGTCTCGATGTGCTGGGTGACGAGCTGGAAGAGCCGTTCGGCATGGAAAGCAACGACCTGGCACTGGACAGCATCTGCCGCAGCATCGAGATCAGCCTCAGCCAGTCGCTGGGCGACCCCCAGGTTCCGGCGCCGCTCAAGCCGGTGGACTATCTGCTGACCTGAGGTCCTCCAGAATGCAAAAGCCCTGAACTCGTCATTCAGGGCTTTGTTCATGATGGCGGCTGGAGCCAGTGCTGGCTAGACCGTGGCGCGATCTTCGTCCACGGCCTTTTGCCAGGCCTGGTACAGGTCCTCGCCGGCATCGCGCACGCGGTGGCTGATGAGGGGCAGTTCGCGCCGGCCTTCGGGGCGAGCCAGTTCCTCATAGCCGCGCGCAGCCGACAGGTCGTAGGGCTCGCCGTCTTCGTTGGAGTAGGCGAAGTACACCTGCTTCACGCCGGCCAGCAGCATGGCGGTGTGGCACATGGAGCAGGGATAGCCGCTGGCATACATGACCGAGCCGGACAGATCCGTGCTGCCCAGGGCCTTGGCGGCAATGCGCAGGGCCTGCATCTCGGCGTGGGCCGTGGGGTCGCACAGATCATCGACTTGGTTGACGGCGCGCGCCAGGACCTTGCCGTCACGCACCAGCACGGCGCCGAAGGGCCAGGTCGCGGATTCGCGGCCCTTGACATTGCCCATGGCCAGGCGAATGGACTCCAGCAGATACTTTTCGCTGTCTTGCTTGCTCATGCATGTCTCCTTGATCTTGTGAATGGCGCAAGGATCATAGGAAGAGCAGCAGGGTCCATAGTGCATGCAGGAAGCAAAACAGCACGCCGAAGCGTGCTGTTGACTTTTAGTTTTGGGTTGAATGCAGTTGCCGTGATCTTGATGAATGTTGATGCAGGCTTTCAGGCAAAGACGCCGGCGCTGTCCTGCATATGGGCCGATACCGTGCCCAGGTGGTGCAAGGTGTCGCCACCCGTCATCTCCATCTGGGTCAGGCGCTTGAAATAGTGGCTGCCCACGTATTCGTCCGTCACGCCGATGCCTCCATGCAGCTGCACGGCCTGCTGGCCCACATAACGCATGGACTGGCCCAGCTGCACCTTGGCGCGCGCGATGGCGACATGGCGCTCCTCGGCAGGCGCCACCAGCTTGAGCGTGCCGTAGTAGCTCATGGAGCGGGCCAGCTCCAGCTGCATCTTCATATCGGCCACGCGGTGGCGCAGGGCCTGGAAGCTGGAGATCACCACGCCGAACTGCTTGCGCTGGTTCATGTACTCGGTGGTGAGCTTGAGCGTCTGCTCCATCACGCCCACGCCTTCGGCGCAAAGAGCGGCATTGGCCACATCCTGTGCCAGGGTGAGGGCAGCCACGCCATTGGTGGTGATCAGGGTGGCCGATGCGGCATGGCAGACCAGATCGGCCGCGCGTCCCTCATCCTGCGTGGCATAGGGCTTGGTGGCGACGCCTTCGCGGCCGTTCTCGACGAGGAAGAGCGCAATCTTGCCGTCGAGCTGGGCCGGCACGATGAAGGCGTCGGCCTGGTCGCCCGCTGGAACAATGTTTTTCCTGGCATCTACCGTATATCCATCGCCGGATGTAGATGCCTTTGCCGCGCAAACATCAATCTGGTAGCGCGCCTTGCGCTCCTGCGATGCGAGCACCACCAGCTTTTCACCGCTGGCGATGCGGGGCAGCCAGGCTTGCTTGACGGCTTCGTTGCCGAACTGGCCGAGCAGGGCTGAGGCCACGAAAGCCTGGGTCAGCGGCTCCATCACCAGACCGCGGCCCAGCTCCTCCATGACCACCATCACATCAACCGCGCCCTGGCCCAGACCGCCATATTGCTCGGGCACGGTGAGAGCCGTCAGGCCCAGTTCGGCCAGCTCGTTCCAGACCTCGCGCGAAAAGCCGCCCTGCTTGGCAATGCTCTGGCGGCGCTCAAAGGTATAGCCCTTGTCCACCCAGCGGGCCACGGCATCGCGCAGTTGCTGCTGGTCGTCGGAAAAATCGAAATCCATATTTGTCTCCTGCTGCTGAAGCGAGTGCGCCTTGCGCACCATCACATTCAGCGAAGCTCTAGCAAGAACCCCCTCCCGGAGGGGGCACGGGGTAGCAGTGCGAGTTCACGCAAGCGAAATCTCCGCGCTGCCGCCAGTTCCGAATCAGCCCAGCACCGTCTGCGCGACGATGTTTCGCTGCACCTCGTTGGAGCCGCCATAGATGGTGGTCTTGCGCATATTGAAGTAGGTCGCGGCCAGCGGCGCATTGCCCAGCACATTGCCGGGAAAGTCGCCCTGGTAGCCGGCTTCCATGGCTTCCTGGATATAGGGCAGGGCATAAGGGCCGGCGGCCAGCATCATCAGCTCGGAGTAGCGCTGCTGAATCTCGCTGCCCTTGATCTTGAGCAGGCCGGCGATGTCCAGCGGGTTCTTGCCCGACTTCATCGCCGAGAGCACGCGCAGCACTAGCATTTCCAGCGCGATCACATCGATCTCCAGCAGGGCGATCTGATCACGGAAGCGCTGGTCTTCCCAGACGCCTTCGGTCTTGGCGATGCGCTTGAGGCGCTCCAGCTCGCGCTTGGCACGGTTCACATCGGCGATGTTCGTGCGCTCGTGGCTGAGCAGGTGCTTGGCATAGGTCCAGCCCTTGTTTTCCTCGCCGATCAGCTGGTCGGCAGGCACTTGCACATTGTCGAAAAAGACCTCGTTGACTTCGTGCGAGCCGTCCAGCAGCTTGATGGGGCGCACGGTCACGCCCGGCGACTTCATGTCGACCAGCAGGAAGCTGATGCCGGTCTGGGGCTTGCCCTCGTTGCTGGTGCGCACCAGGCAGAAGATCCATTCGCCGTACTGGCCCAGCGTGGTCCAGGTCTTCTGACCGTTGACGATGTATTTGTCGCCCACGCGTTCGGCGCGGGTCTTGACGCTGGCCAGGTCCGAGCCCGAACCCGGTTCGGAATAGCCCTGGCTCCACCAGACTTCGCCGCTGGCGATGCCGGGCAGAAAGCGCTGATGCTGCTCCGGCGTGCCATAGGCCATGATCACCGGCGCCACCATCACGGGGCCGAAGGGCACGATGCGCGGCGTGCCGGCGAGTGCGCATTCTTCCTCGAACAAATGCTTTTGTACGGCGCTCCAGCCGGGGCCGCCGAATTCCTTGGGCCAGCCGTAGCCGAGCCAGCCTTTTTTGCCCAGAATCTTGGCCCAGCGCTGCATGTCCTCGCGCGTCAGGTGCAGATCGTTGCGCACCTTGTGCGCAATATCCTCGGGCAGATTTGCCCGCACCCAACTGCGGATCTCTTCGCGAAAAGCCTGTTCTTCAGGGGTGAATGCCAAGTCCATGCGTTGTCTCCTGCAAATGCTGGAGATTTGTAGCACGCACGTTCTTTTTGTGGCTGTCCGGGTTGCGACAAATGGCGGGAAACCCCAGGGATGAGTCCCCGAACGGCTGCGCCGCTTCTCCCAAGGGGGACGACAGCCTCGCTGCGGGACGGCTCTTGCTGGTTGTTTCTGATCGGGAGTGTGCCCGCTTGTGGTGACTGTGAACTTTGGATCTTGATTGAAAAAGGCCACCAGCGCTTATTGGATGAACGCTGGCAGCTATCAGTTTCTGTCGGGATTCATTCAGCCGGGGTTGCAGGCGGTTCTACGCCCAGCGATTCGCACAGCATCTGCACGGTGGCGCGCAGCTGGGCGACTTCGGTTTCGAGCGCATCCACACGCTGCTGCAGGGCCGATGCATTGCCGCCTGTGCTGGCGCTGCTGGTGCTTGCCAGGGCGTTGACATCCACCGGACCGCAAAGCAGATGGGCCCAGCGCTGTTCGCGGGCACCAGGGGCGCGCGGCAGCTGCACGACCAGCGGACCGCCTTTTTCCTCGCTGCGTTCGCGCAGTTCGTCGAGAAAGGCTTCGACCGAGGAGATGTCGGCAAAGCGGTGCCAGCGCTCGGAGTTGATGCGCAGCTCGCCAGCGGTCTGGGGGCCGCGCAGCATCAGCAGGGCCAGCAGCACGGCAGATTGGTCAGGCACGCCAATGCCGCGCGGGAAGTTGTGCTCCCAGCGCGTGGAGCGCACGCTGCTGATCTGCACCGACAGGGTCTTGAGGCGCAGGCTGTCCAGTGCCTCCTGGGCCTCGCCCTCGCTGACCTCCATCACCGGGTCGCGGCTGGACTTCTGGTTGCAGCCCGTGACCAGGCTGTTGAGCGTGAGCGGATAGCTGTCGGGCACGGTGCGGGCCTTTTCCATCAGCGTGGCCAGAACGCGGGCTTCGATGGCGCTCAAAGGGGTGTTGCGTGGGTCAAACGGCATGGGGTCTCCTCGAAAGTCTTAGGGCAGCGCACAGGAACTGGTGCAAACCCGATAGGGTTTGTCCGTCAATGCGACAATCGCCGCCCATGAAAAACATCGTGATCCTCATCTCGGGCGGCGGCTCGAACATGGCTGCCATTGTGCGTGCATCCCAGCAGCAGAACTGGGCAAAGCAGTACAACGCCCGCGTGAGCGCTGTGGTGAGCAACAAGGCCGAGGCCAAGGGCCTGGTGTTCGCGCGGGACAACGGCATCGCCACCGAGGTTCTGGATCACAAGCAGTTCGACAGCCGCGAGGCCTTTGATGCCGAGCTGACGCAGGTCATCGATCGCCATGCGCCTGATCTGGTGGTGCTGGCCGGTTTCATGCGCATTCTCACGCCAGGCTTTGTTGCGCACTATGAGGGCCGGCTGATCAACATCCATCCCTCGCTGCTGCCGGCCTTCACCGGTCTACACACCCATCAGAGAGCGATCGATGCGGGCTGCAAGTTTGCGGGCTGCACCGTGCACCGCGTGACGGCCGAGCTCGACGTGGGCCCCATCCTGGAGCAGGCCGTGGTGCCCGTGCTGCAGGGTGACACCGCCGAGCTGCTAGCTGCACGCGTGCTGGTGCAGGAGCACATCATCTATCCGCAAGCCGTGCTCAATCTGATCAAGGCTTGATCAGATTTGATAGCTTCTATTTCTTTATAGGTAAGCGATAGAGCCTGTCTTTATGCTGATTTCTGCTCCTCGGCGGGCAGGCGGCGAAAGCGTGGCCGCTCCACGCCGTCGATTACCACCGTCTCGTTGAACATGGCGGCCGGGCGCACCCACAGGCCACGCTCGCCATAAAGCGCGCGGTATAGCGTCATGGGCTCCAGCGTCTCGCTGTGGCGCACCGTGCCTATGACTTCATAGCGCATGCCTTTGTAGTGTTCGTAGAGACCGGGCTCGGTGGTGATGAGTGCAGGCAGATCGTGGTCGGACATGATGCTTTAAAAAGATGAGCTGTAAATGCTTGAAGGAAAAGGGCTGAAGCCTGTTTTTACTATGAATCGTTTGGAGCAGGCCGGCGTCATAGATTTCTGGTGCCAGCCAGGGCCAGGGCGAGAGTGGGACAATTGCGCCCATGCATCCCAAAGCCCTTCTCGACGCTTGCTCTGAACTCGTCAAGCGCGCCCTGACATTTGAACACCCGGCCGATGCCGTGGTGTCCCGCTTTTTCCGCGAAAACCGCTATCTGGGCCCGCGCGAGCGCGCCACCCTGGCCGAAACCGTCTACACCGTGCTGCGCAAGAAGCTGTTGTTCGAAGCGCTGGCGCATTCGGGCAGCGGCGCACGCGAGCGCCGGCTGGCCATCCTGGGCTTTGCCGCCGTGCTGCGCGAGCAGGCCAAGAAGGAAGGCAAGGTCAAGAACAAGGACGGCCAGGACAGCGAGACCTTTATCAAGGCCGCGCTGACGCCCCAGGAACTCAAGTGGCTGGCTGCCTGCGACGGCGTCAAGCCCGAAGAGCTGATGGAGGCGCACCGCCATAATCTGCCCGAATGGCTGGTCGAGCCGCTCAAGGCCCAGCTGGGCGATGGATTCTGGGCACTGGCCGCCAGCATGGAGCAGGCAGCTCCATTGGACCTGCGTGTCAACACGCTCAACGACAAGCGCTCCGATCTGCGCAAGGAACTGGAAAAAGCTGGCATCAAGGCCGAGCCCACGCCGTTCTCGCCCATCGGTCTGCGTGTGGACGGCAAGCCTGCGCTGGCCAAGATTGATGCCTTCAACCGCGGCGCCATCGAAGTGCAGGACGAAGGCTCGCAACTGCTGGCACTGATGCTGGATGCCAAGCGTGGCGAAATGGTGGTGGACTTTTGCGCCGGCGCCGGCGGCAAGACCCTGGCCATTGGCGCGGCCATGCGCAACACCGGCCGTCTGTATGCCTTCGACGTCTCGGGTCATCGCCTCGATGCGCTCAAGCCTCGTTTGGCGCGTTCGGGTCTTTCCAATGTCCACCCTGCCGCGATTGCCCACGAGCGCGACGAGCGCGTCAAGCGCCTGGCCGGCAAGATCGACCGCGTGCTGGTCGATGCTCCCTGCTCGGGCCTGGGTACGCTGCGCCGCAATCCCGACCTCAAGTGGCGCCAGAGCGTCAAGGCCGTGCAGGAGCTGACGCAGAAACAGGCAGCCATCCTGGAAAGCAGCGCGCGCCTGGTCAAGGCCGGTGGCCGTCTGATCTATGCCACCTGCTCCATCCTGCCAGAGGAAAACGAAGCCATTGCCGAAGCCTTCAGCGCCGCTCACCCCGAGTTCGTTCCGATGGACGCGGGCGAGGTGCTTGAGCAGCTCAAGATTGCCGACGGCGACAAGCTTTGCAGCGGTGGTGATGAGGGTCGACGCTATCTGCGTCTGTGGCCACATCAGCACGAGACAGACGGGTTTTTCGCCGCTGTTTGGGTGAAAAAGGCGTAACTTCGGTGCAAATCCGGTATCTGCTGTCGGGGAATCGACAACAGACCGGTCGGCGGCTCACCTAAAATGGCACGACCGTGCTTATCGAGTGGGCGCGGTTTTTTGCCAAAGGCTTTGTTATTTATGTCGCTGGATATAGCCTCGATCTGGAATGCCGTCGTGGATTGGATGGCCAATGGCCTGTGGGATCTGTCGTGGTGGCAGCTGCTGCTCTACACCCTGATCACCACCCACTTCACGATTGCGGGCGTCACCATCTATCTGCACCGCAGCCAGGCGCACAGGGCGCTGGATCTGGGGCCTGTTCCCTCGCATTTCTTCCGCTTCTGGCTCTGGCTGGGCACGGGCATGGTGACCAAGGAATGGGTGGCCATCCACCGCAAGCACCATGCCAAGTGCGAGACCGCAGATGACCCGCACAGCCCGCAGACGCGCGGCCTGGGCAAGGTGATGTGCGAAGGTGCCGAGCTGTACCGTGCCGAGGCCAGGAACGAGGAAACGCTCAGGAAATACGGTCACGGCACGCCCGATGACTGGATGGAGCGCAATGTCTACCGCCATTCGGTGATGGGCCCCTCGCTGATGCTCATCCTCAATGTGGCGCTGTTCGGCGTGATCGGCCTGTCGATCTGGGCCGTGCAGATGGTCTGGATTCCATTCTGGGCTGCGGGCGTGGTCAACGGCGTGGGGCATTTCTGGGGCTATCGCAACTACGAGGCGACGGATGCCTCCACCAATCTGGTGCCCTGGGGCCTCATCATCGGCGGCGAAGAGCTGCACAACAACCACCATACCTTTCCCACTTCGGCCAAGTTCTCCGTCAAGCCCTACGAGTTCGATATCGGCTGGGTCTATATCAGCCTCATGCAGAAGCTGGGCTGGGCCAAGGTCAAGAAAACCCCGCCGCGCCTGCGCATGGGCGTCGTCAAGCCCGTGGCCGACGAGCTGACGCTGGAAGCCATCATTGCCAATCGCTACGAGGTCATGGCCCGTTATGCGCGCGGCGTGCGCACGGCGGTTCAGCACGAGCTGGACCTGCTCAAGCAGAAGCAGGCACAGAAGTCGGATGTTTCCCTGCTCAAGGGCGTGCAACGCTGGCTGCACCGCGATGCCGACAAGGTGCCCGAGCGTGCCCAGAGCCAACTGGCGCAGGCGCGCGCTGCGCACCCGGTGATTGACCAGATGCTGGTCATGCGCGAAGAGCTGCGTCAGCTGTGGCTCAACACCAGCCTGAGTCGCGAGCAACTGACCGGTCAGCTGCAGGCCTGGTGCCAGCGCGCCGAGGCCAGCGGCATTGCGGCACTCAAGGATTTCTCCGTCAAGCTGCGCGCTGCCCACGTCTGAGGCCGAGCTTGCCAAGCTGCTGCCAGATTCTGGCAAGCGCGAAGCTCAGGCCTTTTCCCTCTTCAAGCCGCTTCGCTGTCCGGCTTTGCTGTATCCGTGCCACCGGATATTGAATCCAGGCCGCACCTGCCGGCGTGCTCAGCTGCACCCAGGTGCGACTGGGGCAACGCCAGCTTTGCCCGGTTTGCAGCACCATGACCTGACCGAAGTGATTGTCGGTAAAGCTCAGCGGCCCGATGGCCAGACGCAGCGGCCCTTGCTGGCAGAACAGTTCGCTGCCTGGTTCAAACAGCAGCGATGCAGCTTGGCCGCTGTTGAGGCTATGTATTTTCGAGGGAAAGTTCGGCTGTGACATGGTGGCTGGAGGTCTGTGATTCAGACCCTCAAGCGTAGGGAAGCACGGCTTGGCAGAACAGGCACAGCAAGCGTTCCGTGCAGGCGTAGCAGCGTGGATTTCGGTGCATCTGTTCCGGTATGTTTGCTGACAATCTGTATCTGTTGCAGAACAGGGCTTGCTGGCATGATGCCTGCCCGGTCCTGCGTTTTTGTCATCATGCTGACTTCCACCACCTTCGAATCACAGCCTGCCGATCATGCGACAGGCGATGTGCTGCTGCCGCTGTATCAACGGCTGGCCGCGCACTACAGCAAGGCCATGGAGCTGGGGAGCCTGAAGCCCGGGGAGCGCATGCCGTCGGTGCGCGAGCTGATGGCGCGGCATGACATCAGTCTCTCGACGGCCTTGCAGGTGCTGCGTTTTCTGGAAGCGCAGGGCTGTCTGGAGGCCAGGCCCCGCGTGGGCTACTTTGTGTGCGCGACGAGGACGGGCGATATTCCTCTGACCAGCGAACCGGACCTGAGCCAGCCGCTGTCTCCCGGCGCGCATGCGCATTTCGTGGGCATCAACGAGCATATTTCTCTGCTGCTCGAGCGCGGCCGTCAGGCCGAGGTCTATATGGACATCGGTGGCTGCACGCCGCCTGCCTCCTTGTTCGATCATCACTATCTGAACAAGACCGTCACCAGGCTGCTGCGCGAGCATCCGACGCTGCTCTCGCAGGGGCGCTCTCTGCTGGCCAATCAGGGCAATCATCCGCTGTTTCAGCAGGCCATGGCCAGACGGGCGCTGGCCTCCGGTATCCGTGTTGCGCCTGCCGATGTGCTGGCAACCACCGGCAATTCCGAAGCGGTGAGTCTGGCGCTGGCTGCCGTGGCATCACCCGGGGATATGGTGGCCGTCGAATCGCCAACCTATTACGGCCTGCTGCAAGTGGTGGAGTCCTTGCAGCTGAAAACGCTGGAAATTCCCTGCAGCCCGCGCACCGGCATGTCCATCGAGGCGCTGGAGCTGGCTTTTCAGACCCAGCCGCGCCTGAAGGCCGTGGTGGTGGTGCCGGATCTGCAGATGCCGCTGGGCGCGCGCATGCCGGACGAGAAAAAGGCCAGACTCGTGGCCCTGTGTGCAGCCCATGGGGCGGCGCTGATCGAGGACGACTCCTACGGTCTATTTGTCGAAGGACTGCCGGTGAAGCCGCTCAAGGCCTGGGACAGTGTCTTCGGGCATGTGATCTATTGCCAGGCCTTCAACAAAAGTCTGGCGCCGGGCCTGCGCCAGGGCTGGATGAATGGCGGCCAATGGCATGGCCGCATCCAGATGCTGAAATTTGCACAAAGCCGCAATACCCAGACGCTGGGGCAGCTGGTCGTGTCCGAGGTGCTGGGCTCACCCACCCATCAGCGCAGCCTGGAAAAGCTCAGGCAGCAGCTCAAGCGACAGCGCGAGGCCATGGCCAGACTGGTTGCACGTCATTTCCCGCTGGGCACGCGCATGAGCCTGCCAGGCGGCGGCCTGTGCCTGTGGCTGGAGTTCCCCGCGCAGATGTCCACATCGGACCTGTTCACGGCAGCCCTGGCGCGCGGCATACGTATTGCGCCGGGCAGCATGTTTTCCAACTCCGGCAGGTATGAGCACTGCATGCGCCTGGCCTGCACCCATCCGGTCAACGAACTCATGGAGAGGGCGATGCAGGATCTGGGCGCGATGGCCTGCCGGCAACTGGGGCAGAGTCCGCGCAGCTAGCGCTGGCCGGGGTCCTTTACTTCGTCGGCTGACCGGCCATGCACTTGCTCAGGAATTCACGGGCCTTGCCGCCTTCCTTGTAGAAGGTGCTGATGACCTCCTTGCCTTCCACAGAGACCTTGAAGCGGGCTTCTTCCTCTTCCCCAAGCTCCTTGACCAGTGCTTCGGGGCCGCCCAGCGCATAGACGATGGCTCCCCATTTGCCATTGGACATGGTGTAGTTGATGGCGCCGACCTCCTGGGGCCGGTCCTGGTTCTGGGTCAGCGTGGTTCTGATCTTGCGCGGGCTGGCGGGCTGGGGAATGTCCATGCCCAGAAAGGTCAGCAGGGCACCGTTGTGCTTGGCCGTGGGGCCGGAAAGCTGAACGGCACCGGACATGCTGCCAAAGATCGCCGCACATTCAAGACCGGAGCGCGGGTTTTTCTCGTCATGCGAGAACATCCAGTAGCCCTTGCGCAGTTTCTGATACTGCGGGTCTTGTGCAATTCTCTGTCCTTCCTTGATCAGCTCCTGCCCCTCGCGCAGCAGCTCCAGCTGGCTGCGCGCCAGACCGCCCAGGGCATCGGCGGGCGACGGTTCGGCGCGTTGGGTGGCGGCGGGCGCGGAGCTGAACTGCTCGCAGACGGGCACCGAGGCCAGACCCGGTGAGCCGCCTGTCATGCCGACCTGGCGCTGGCCGGGGCCGGGACCCGTGGGGCAGATGAAGGTCTGGCCGAAGACGGCTGGCGACACGGCAAGCGAAAAAAGCAATGTGCTCAGCGTCCTGTGATTCATGTGATCCATCCCTGTTCGTTGCAAACTGCCAAGTATAGGGAGGGTCGCTGCGTCAGCTCTCGCGCCGCGACAGGAGTCGCAAAGGCATGAAAAAACCGCCTGCACTTGCGTGAGGCGGTTTTTCAAGAAACAGGCCGAATTACTTCAGCTTGGTTTCCTTGTACTCGACGTGCTTGCGAGCCTTGGGGTCGAACTTGATGATCGACATCTTTTCAGGCATCGTCTTCTTGTTCTTGGTCGTTGTGTAGAAGTGACCGGTACCAGCAGTGGAAGCCAGCTTGATCTTTTCGCGTCCGCCTTTAGCAGCCATGGTGTTTCTCCTTCAGGAAATTAAGCTTGGCCACGAGCGCGCATGTCTGCGAGCACGGAGTCGATACCGTTCTTGTCGATCAGGCGCAGAGCAGCGCTGGAAACGCGCAGGCGCACCCAACGGTTTTCGCTCTCCACCCAGAAGCGGCGGTATTGCAGGTTGGGGAGGAAACGACGCTTGGTCTTGTTGTTGGCGTGGGAAACATTGTTGCCCACCATGGGCTTCTTGCCCGTAACTTCACATACGCGTGCCATTGGGACACTCCGATAGTTGAATCGGCCGCCGGCTCTGGAATCCTGCAGAAGCAGGAGGTGCCGACAACCTCACCTCGCCAGTTTGTAATGGGTGGCGGTAGCCCGATTGCGGAAGTCCCGAAGCACGGTAAAGCGCGAACCTGGAATTCAGCAAAGTCTGCGATTATAGCGTTTTCGCAAAAAAGCCCCTGGTGCCGGCCAAAACTGGCCAAACCCAAGGGCTTTTGCGCCGAATATGCGCTAACAACCGCTCAAACGCCGAAGCGCCTTGGCGTCATCAGGATTCCTGTTCCAGGAAGCGCTGGGCGTCCAGGGCCGCCATGCAGCCGGTACCGGCGCTGGTGATGGCCTGGCGGTAGACATGATCCTGGCAGTCGCCGGCGGCGAATACGCCGGGCACGCTGGTCTGGGTGGCAAAGCCCTTGAGACCTCCCTGGGTGATGATGTAGCCGTTTTCCAGCTCCAGCTGACCCTGGAAGATGTCGGTGTTGGGGTGGTGGCCGATGGCGATGAAAGCGCCTTGCAGCTTGACCTCTTCGGTGTGGCCGTCCTGCGTGCTCTTGATGCGGATGCCGGTCACGCCACTCTGGTCACCCAGCACTTCGTCCAGTGTGAAATGGGTCTTGAGCTCGATCTTGCCTTCCTCGACCTTTTCCATCAGCTTGTCCACGAGGATGGGCTCGGCCTTGAACTTGTCGCGGCGGTGCACGAGGGTGACCTTGCTGGCAATGTTGGACAGGTAGAGAGCTTCTTCTACGGCCGTGTTGCCGCCGCCGATCACGCAGACGGGCTGCTCGCGATAGAAAAAACCGTCGCAGGTGGCGCAAGCGGACACGCCGCGACCCATGAAGGCTTCTTCGGAGGGCAGGCCCAGGTACTTGGCCGATGCGCCGGTGGCGATGATCAGCGAGTCGCAGGTATAGACGCCGCTGTCGCCGGTCAGGGTGAAGGGGCGCTTGGAGAGGTCAACCTGGTTGATGTGGTCGAAAACGATTTCGGTCTTGAAGCGCTCGGCATGTTCCTGAAAACGCTGCATCAACTCGGGGCCCTGCACGCCCATGACGTCGGCAGGCCAGTTGTCCACTTCGGTGGTGGTCATCAACTGGCCGCCCTGGGCCATGCCGGTAATCAGCAGGGGCTTGAGATTGGCACGGGCCGCGTATACGGCTGCGGTATAGCCGGCAGGGCCGGAGCCGAGGATGAGAACTTGTGCGTGTTTGGTAGAGGACATGGAGCGGAACTCTGAAAAAAGCAGGCCGACAGCCGGCGCGCGGTCATGAAAACATTGGGAAGATGTGGGAGTATCGCTCCGGATCAAGGTCTGCGCGTGCAGCTGTTTTTAATCACCGGAATTGTTAAAAATGATAGTGATGAAGCGAATCCGGCTGCCGTATGGCAGTTTTGTTGCATGTGCTTGCATTACGCTGAGCGATCGTCTTGGCCGAATGCACCGCTTGGATAAGGGCCTAAGGTAAGCTTGCGCCTGCGTATGACATACACATTGAACGCTTCGAACGCGTCTTCTTCCAGCAAATCAAAATCCCGCGCTGCGACTCCGCGCTATGGAGTGATTCGCTTCAGCCAGGAGGTTTTGCTGTTGATCGGCCTGCTGGCGCTGGTGTTCTGGCTCATGGCCATGTTCACCTACTCGCCGCAAGACGCAGCCTGGTCCACTTCGGGCGCCGGGCAAAAGCCGTTTGTGCACAACTGGATGGGCCGTGTGGGTGCCTGGCTGGCCGATGCCTGCTACTTCGGCTTCGGCATGTCCATCTGGTGGCTGGTGCTGGCCGCCGTGCAGACCTGGGTGACATCGCTGGTGCGCTGGATGCGTGGCGGGGTGAACAAGGACGGCAGCCCTCTGGCGCTGATGCCGCTGTGGCGCCGCCGCTTTCTGTTCTGGGGCGGTCTGGCCATTCTGATGATTGCCAGCTGCGCGCTGGAATGGACGCGTCTGTACCGTTTCGAGAACCTGCTGCCGGGCCCCGCTGGCGGCGTGTTTGGTTACATGATGGGCTTCAACGCCCTCAAATGGCTGGGCTTTGCCGGCTCGGGCCTGATCGGCATCTGCCTGTTCGTGCTGGGCGCAGCCATGGTGTTCGGCTTTTCCTGGGGCAAGCTGGCCGAAGGCCTGGGCGCGCGCCTGGACGGCATGGTGCAGTTTGGCCGCGAGCGTCGTGAAATTGCCAAGGATGTCTCTGTCGGCAAGAGAGCAGCCCGAGAACGCGAGGAAGTGGTGTTTGACCGCACAGAAGGTGCGATTGCTGCACCGGTGCATCAGCCTGTGCAGATCATCGAACCCGTGCTGCAGGAGGCTAGCCAGCCCAGCGCACGGGTGGTGAAGGAACGCCAGAAGCCGCTGTTCACCGATCATCCGGACAGCAAGCTGCCGCAGGTGGATCTGCTGGACCAGGCCCAGCAGCGCCAGGAACTGGTGTCTGCCGAGACGCTGGAGATGACCAGCCGGCTGATTGAAAAGCGCCTCAAGGACTTTGGCGTGGAAGTGCGGGTGGTTGCGGCCATGCCCGGTCCTGTGATCACTCGCTATGAGATTGAACCTGCCACGGGCGTCAAGGGCTCGCAGATCGTCAATCTGGCCAAGGACCTGGCGCGTTCGCTGTCCCTGGTCTCGATTCGCGTGATAGAGACCATTCCCGGCAAGAACTTCATGGCGCTCGAGCTGCCCAATGCCAAGCGCCAGTCGATCCGTTTGTCCGAAGTGCTGGGCTCGCAGGTCTACCACGACGCCAAGAGCCTGCTGACCATGGGGCTGGGCAAGGACATCGTGGGCAACCCCGTGGTGGCCGATCTGGCCAAGATGCCCCACGTGCTGGTGGCCGGCACGACCGGCTCGGGCAAGTCCGTGGGTATCAACGCCATGATTCTGTCTCTGCTCTACAAGGCAGAGGCGCGCGATGTGCGTCTGCTCATGATCGATCCCAAGATGCTGGAAATGTCGGTCTATGAAGGCATTCCCCATCTGCTGTGCCCTGTGGTCACCGACATGAAGCAGGCGGCCAACGGTCTGAACTGGTGCGTGGCCGAGATGGAGCGCCGCTACAAGCTCATGAGCAAGCTCGGTGTGCGCAATCTGGCCGGCTACAACAGCAAGATCGATGAGGCCAAGGCGCGCGAGGAGTCGATTCCCAACCCCTTCAGCCTGACGCCCGAGGAGCCCGAGCCGCTGCAGCGCCTGCCGCACGTCGTCATCGTGATCGACGAGCTGGCCGATCTGATGATGGTGGTGGGCAAGAAGATCGAAGAGCTCATCGCCCGCCTTGCGCAAAAGGCGCGTGCGGCCGGCATTCATCTGATCCTCGCAACCCAGCGCCCCAGCGTGGACGTGATCACCGGCCTGATCAAGGCCAATATTCCGACGCGTATTGCCTTCCAGGTCTCCAGCAAGATCGACAGCCGCACCGTGCTGGATCAGATGGGGGCCGAGACCCTGCTGGGCATGGGCGACATGCTGTACATGGCCAGCGGTACCGGCCTGCCGATCCGTGTGCATGGCGCTTTTGTCTCCGACGACGAGGTGCATCGTGTGGTCAGCTATCTCAAGGAGCAGGGGGAGCCGGACTACATCGAAGGCATCCTGGAAGGCGGCTCTGTCGATGGCGAGGGTGGTGATGACGATGGCGAAGGCGGCGGCGAAAAGGACGAGCTCTACGATCAGGCGGTAGAAATCGTGCTGAAAGACCGCAAGGCCAGCATTTCCTACGTTCAGCGCAAACTGCGTATCGGCTACAACCGCTCGGCTAATCTGCTCGAGCAAATGGAAAAGGCCGGCCTGGTCAGCTCGCTCACATCCAGTGGGCAGCGCGATGTTCTAGTTCCGGCCCGCAGTGAGTGAGCCACGCACAAGAGAGAGAGTCATGAAACGTCTTTTGACTGCAATTTTGATAGCTGGCAGTGCAAGTGCTGCAATGGCTGATGGTCTGAAAAGCCTTGAGTCCTTCATGAAGAATGCCCAGGCGGGCAAGGCCGACTTCACCCAGTCCGTGACCTCGCCACCCAAGTCCGGGCAGGAGGCACGTACCAAGGTGTCTAGCGGCAGCTTCGAATTCCAGCGCCCCGGCAAGTTCCGTTTCAACTACACCAAGCCTTTTGAGCAGCTCATCGTGGCCGACGGCAAGACGCTGTGGCTGTACGACGCCGACCTGAATCAGGTGACGGAGCGTGCCCAGGCCCAGGTGCTGGGCAGCACGCCAGCGGCCATCCTGACATCGGCCACCGACCTCAAGGCCTTGAAGGCCGATTTCGAGCTGGGCAACCAGCCTGACGCCGATGGCCTGGAATGGGTGCTGGCCAGACCCAGGCAGAAAGGCGGTCAGCTCAAGAGCGTGCGCATAGGCTTCACACCCGAAGGCAAGCTGGCTGCGCTGGATATCGAGGACAGCTTTGGCCAGCGCTCGCTGATGCAGTTCAAGGGCCTGCAAACCCAGGCTTCGCTGCCGGCATCGACCTTCCACTTCACGGTGCCCAAGGGGGCCGATGTGCTCAAGCAGTAAAGATCGCGGCGCGCATCAGCAAAAAGGCCTGAGGATTGTGTCCGCAGGCCTTTTTTATGCAGGAATCGGGTTTGAGCCCTTGTGAGTGGAGCGCAGCCAGCTGCGCTTTGGTGGGGATTGTTGTGATCAGGCGCGCGTGGCGTTTGCGGCACTTTGCTTGTTGCCGATGGCGAAGTCCAGCAGGCCTGCAATCACCAGCACGCCGACCACAGGGGCGACCCAGCCCATGCCCAGGGCGGCGCCGGGCAGCTTGTCCAGCCAGGCGGGCACCAGTGCATCAAGCTTGGCAGCCTTGGCAGCGTCAAACAGGCCGAAGACCAGGGCGGTGCCCATTGCGGGGATGTAGACGCGCGGTGGTTGATTCCAGCGATGCAGCAGGCTCAGGGCGATCAGGGCGATAGCCACGGGATACAGCCCCACAAGCACGGGCACGGCCACTGCGATCAGCTGGGCCAGGCCCTGGTTGGCTACGGCTGCACTGAAGACCGACAGGCCGATGACCATGGTGCGGTAGGAGATGCCAGTCAGCTCACTGAAGAAGCTGCTGCAGGCTGTGATCAGGCCCACGCCGGTGGTCAGGCAGGCCAGCATGATGACGATGGCGAGCAGCCACAGGCCTGCGGGGCCAAAGGTTTGCTGTACAAAGGCTGTGAGAATCTGCACACCGGTGGTGGCGTTGGCAGCCAGTTGGCTGTTGGTGGCGCCCAGATACATCAGCGAGACATAGACCAGGCCCAGGCAGGTCGCGGCAATGATGCCGGCGTAGATGCAGTAGCGCGTGTGCAGCTTGCTGTCGCTCACGCCGGCAGCCTTGATCGCGTTGACGATGACGATGCCGAAGATCAGCGAGGCCAGGGCGTCCATGGTCTGATAGCCCTGTAGAAAGCCTTCAGAAAAGGCGGCCGCCTGCGTGGCATAGGCCTCGGTGCTGAGACTGTATCCATCCACAGGGGCCAGCACGGCGGAGCCGCCGAGCACGGCAAGCGCCAGAATAAGCACGGGCGTGATGATCTTGCCCACGTTGTCCATGAGCTTGCCGGGGAACAGCGACAGCAGCGCCACCGCCACAAAGTAAGCGATGGTGAAGGCCAGCAGCATGGCAGATGTGTTGCCGACAAAGGGAGCCAGACCCATCTCGAAGGATACGGTGGCCGTGCGCGGCGTCGCAAACAGAGGGCCGATGGTCAGATAGATGGCCACGGCCAGCACCAGGCCGGCAATGCGGCCTATGGGGCTGGTCAAGGTGTCCAGACCTCCACCCACGCGTGCGAGAGCGACTACGCCGAGAAGGGGCAGACCGACACCCGTCAGCAGAAAGCCAGTTGAAGCGCCGAGCAGGTTTTCACCGGCTGCCAGGCCCACCATGGGAGGAAAGATGATGTTGCCGGCCCCGAGGAACAGGGCAAAGGTCATGAAACCGAGGGCAAAAATGTCCCAGGTCTTGAGTTTTTTCATACGCGTAGACTCAGACGTGCAGCGTTGGCACGCCCTGTAGCAGTGTGGAGCCAAGGAAAGTTGCGGATGCTTTCGATTGATTTCTGGCTGATGGCGGTAGCCCTATCAGGCACAGGCATTGCGCGGCGCAGATGAGGCGGCCCGTAATGAATCTAAGCGCGCTGCCAGGCCTGGCTGGCCTGGTTTTTGGCAGGCCGGATGGGGGCAGTACCTCCATGGGGCGAGGGGTGGCCTCGTTAATGGAGAGATTGAATCCGTTGAAACGCTATTTTCTCTTATGAAAAATTCTGATAAGGATGCAAGGGTTAAGGTGGATAAGTATTGACTGCCTTCGGTGTGCAAACAGCCCCAACCCATTTGGATGCGCAACTGGCCGGAGAGTTGGATACTTGAGGGGTCATGGTTACGCACAACAACTCCTCATCTTCAGCCATTCCTCATCAGCCCCTGGCCGAGCGCCTGCGGCCGCACACTCTGGCCGAAGTCATCGGCCAGCAACATGTGTTGGGAGAGGGCATGCCGTTGCGCCTGGCCTTCGAGTCGGGTCGCCCGCATAGCTGCATACTCTGGGGCCCGCCGGGGGTGGGCAAGACCACGATTGCGCGCCTGATGGCCGATGCCTTTGATGCGCAGTTCATCTCCATCAGCGCCGTGCTGGGCGGCGTCAAGGACATCCGCGAGGCCGTGGAGCAGGCGCAGGCCGCCCAGAGCGGACTGCTGCAGCAGCGCACCATCGTGTTTGTGGATGAGGTGCACCGCTTCAACAAAAGCCAGCAGGACGCTTTCTTGCCCCATGTGGAAAGCGGGCTATTCACCTTCATCGGAGCGACCACGGAAAACCCCTCGTTCGAGGTCAACTCGGCCCTGCTTTCGCGGGCGGCGGTCTATGTGCTGCAAAGCCTGACTCCGGACGACTTGAAGCAGATTGTGGCCAAGGCCCAGGCCATCCAGGCGATTCCTGCGATCGAGGACGAAGCGCTGGAGCGCCTGATTGCTTATGCCGACGGCGATGCACGGCGCTTGCTGAACACGCTGGAGACCCTGTCCATCACGGCCGAGCAAGCCGGGGTGCAGAGCATCACCGATGCCTGGCTGCTCAAGGTGCTGGGCGAGCGCATGCGCCGCTATGACAAGGGCGGCGAGCAGTTCTACGACACCATCAGCGCCCTGCACAAATCCGTGCGCGGCTCGGACCCCGATGCGGCGCTTTACTGGTTTTGCCGCATGCTGGATGGCGGTGCCGACCCGCGCTATCTGGCGCGCCGCATCGTGCGCATGGCATGGGAAGACATAGGACTTGCCGACCCGCGTGCCATGCAGATGTGCAACGATGCTGCTGCGACTTATGAGCGTCTGGGCAGCCCCGAGGGCGAATTGGCCCTGGCTCAGGCAGTGATCTACCTGGCCGTCGCGCCCAAGAGCAATGCCGGTTACATGGCCTACAACAAGGCCAAGGCCTTTGTGAAGGGAGACACTACAAGGCCTGTGCCGCTGCATCTGCGCAATGCACCTACCAAGCTGATGAAGCAGCTGGACTATGGGAGGGACTACCGCTATGCCCACAGCGAGGAGGGCGGCTTTGCGGCGGGCGAGCGCTATCTGCCTGAAGGAATGGAAGATCCGGGCTTCTACCAACCCGTGGCGCGCGGGCTGGAAATCAAGATCGGCCAGAAACTGGCGGAGCTCAAGGCGCTCAACGACGCCGCTCGTGCGGAAGATGACGAGCCGGCAGGCTTGTAAAGAGCGAGTTGCCCAGGTGTTGCAAGACTGGCACTAGTTGAATGCTGCATTTTTTGCGGTGTTTCCAGGGTTTTTCGCTAGATTGAGTGGCAGCACATGACTAAGTGCCTGTATTTATTGGACTTGCATTGCCGATGAAATTGTTGCGTTGCAGCATTTTGAGCCTGCGCACGGGAAACCCCGGCCCTGAGTCCTGAAAACAGCTCCCTAGAATCGATTCACTCTTTTGCGACAAGCGGCCCACAAAGCGGCGGACTGCAGAAGGGGAACCATGGCATCGCTGGCTCCGTCGTTCGGGATGAGAGGCTCGCAGTGTCTCCGTCTTGGATCGAGGGAAGGGGAGCGCGCTTATGGATATCTTGCTGCAGCAGATCATCAATGGTCTGGTGTTAGGCAGCATGTACGCCTTGATAGCCCTGGGCTACACCATGGTGTACGGCATCATTCAGCTGATCAACTTCGCGCATGGCGAGGTGCTGATGGTGGGGGCTTTGACCAGTTGGAGCTGCATCGGCCTGATGCAAGAGGCCATGCCCTATCTGCCGGGCTGGCTCATTCTTTTGATAGCCGCCATCATCGCCTGCGTGGTGGCCGCATCGCTGAACTTCGTGATCGAGAAGGTGGCCTACCGGCCGCTGCGCAACAGCCCGCGTCTGGCGCCGCTGATCACGGCCATCGGTGTCTCCATCCTGCTGCAGACCCTGGCCATGATCATCTGGAAACCCAATTACAAGGCTTATCCCACGCTGCTGTCGTCCACCCCCTATGAAATCGGCACGGCGGTGATCACGCCCACGCAGATTCTGGTGCTGGTGGTCACGGCGATTGCACTTGCCACGCTGATGTATCTGGTCAACTACACCAGGCTGGGGCGCGCCATGCGGGCCACGGCAGAGAATCCGCGTGTGGCGGCGCTGATGGGCGTCAAGCCCGACATGGTGATTTCCGCCACCTTCATCATCGGTGCCGTGCTGGCCGCGATTGCCGGCATCATGTACGCCTCCAACTATGGCACGGCCCATCACACCATGGGCTTTCTGCCGGGTCTCAAGGCCTTCACGGCCGCCGTTTTCGGCGGCATCGGCAATCTGGCCGGGGCCGTGGTGGGAGGCCTGCTGCTGGGGCTGATCGAGTCCATCGGGTCCGGCTATATCGGTGACCTGACGGGGGGCGTGCTGGGCAGCCAGTACACCGACATCTTTGCCTTCATCGTGCTCATCATCATCCTGACGCTGCGCCCTTCGGGCCTGCTGGGTGAGCGTGTGGCGGACCGTGCCTGAGGAGTGCCCATGAAGAACAACAAGACGCTCCACTGGATTCTGGGCGGCATAGGCCTGCTGGTGCTGCCGCTGATCCTGCAGTATTTCGGCAACGCCTGGGTGCGCATCGCCGATCTGGCTCTGCTCTACGTGATGCTGGCGCTGGGCCTGAACATCGTGGTCGGCTACGCAGGCCTGCTGGATCTGGGCTACGTGGCCTTCTATGCCGTGGGCGCCTATATGTTTGCGCTCATGGCATCGCCGCATCTGGCCGAGACCTTCGAAGGCTTTGTCGCCATGTTTCCCAACGGACTGCACACCTCGATCTGGTTGGTGATTCCGCTAGGAATGCTGCTGGCCGCCTGTACGGGTGTGCTGTTGGGCCTGCCGGTGCTGCGGCTGCGCGGTGATTACCTGGCCATCGTGACACTGGGCTTCGGCGAGATCATCCGCATCTTCCTGAACAACCTGGACCAGCCAGTCAACATCACCAACGGCCCCAAGGGCATTGGCCAAATCGACTCGGTCAAGATCTTCGGCTTCGACCTGGCCAAGCGTCATGAGATCTTCGGCTACGACATCGCTTCCGTCACGCTGTACTACTACCTGTTTCTGGTGCTGGTGCTGGCCACCATCGTGATCTGCTACCGCTTGCAGGATTCGCGCATAGGCCGCGCCTGGATGGCGATTCGCGAGGATGAAATCGCCGCCAAGGCCATGGGTATCAATGTACGCAATATGAAGCTGCTGGCCTTCGGCATGGGCGCTTCGTTCGGCGGTGTGGCAGGTTCTATGTTCGGTGCCTTCCAGGGCTTTGTATCGCCCGAGTCCTTCAGCCTCATGGAGTCCGTGATGATTGTGGCCATGGTCGTGCTCGGCGGCCTGGGACATATTCCCGGCGTGATTCTGGGGGCCGTGCTGCTCTCGGCCTTGCCCGAGGTGCTGCGCTATGTGGCCGGGCCGCTGCAGCAGATGACCGATGGACGCCTTGACGCGTCCATCCTGCGCCAGTTGCTGATTGCCCTGGCCATGATCGTCATCATGCTGATGCGTCCGCGCGGCCTCTGGCCCACGCCCGAGCATGCCAAAAGCCTGGACCGTCAGTCCTGATGACTGCACAGACAAGGAATGTGAACTGATATGGCAGAGAGCACGACTTCAGCGGTCCTTCATGTCTCGGACATCTCCAAGCGCTTTGGCGGTTTGCAGGCACTGTCCGGTGTGAGCATGAAGATTGATAGAGGCCAGGTCTATGGCCTGATCGGCCCCAATGGCGCAGGCAAGACCACATTTTTCAACGTGATCACCGGCCTCTATACGCCCGACACCGGCAAATTCGAGTTGGCCGGAAAGCCCTATGAGCCGACGGCGGTGCACAAGGTGGCCAGGGCTGGCATTGCACGGACCTTCCAGAACATCCGGCTGTTTGCCGAGATGACGGCACTGGAGAACGTCATGGTCGGACGTCATGTGCGCACGCATTCCGGTCTGCTCGGGGCGGTGTTTCGCACCAAGGGCTTCAAGGCCGAGGAGGCCGCGATTCGCGCCCGCTCCCGTGAGTTGCTCGACTATGTCGGTATCGGCAAATATGCGGACTTCAAGGCGCGCACCTTGTCCTATGGCGACCAGCGCCGCCTGGAGATTGCCCGTGCACTGGCGACGGACCCGCAGCTGATTGCGCTGGATGAGCCGGCCGCCGGCATGAACGCGACCGAGAAGCTGCAACTGCGTGAGCTGATCGACCGCATTCGCAACGACCACCGCACCATCCTGCTCATCGAGCATGATGTGAAGCTGGTCATGGGCCTGTGCGACCGCGTGACGGTGCTGGACTATGGCAAGCCGATTGCCGAAGGCACGCCTGCCGAAGTGCAGAAGAATGAAAAAGTGATTGAAGCCTATCTGGGCACGGGAGGCCATTGAAGATGCAGGATCAAGTGCTGGAACAGGCGCAGGCCTCCAAATCCACGGCCCCGGTATTGCTGCAGGTGAAGGGCCTGAAGGTGGGCTATGGCGGTATTCAGGCTGTCAAGGGCGTGGACTTTCAGGTGCATCAGGGTGAACTGGTGTCGCTGATCGGCTCCAACGGTGCGGGCAAAACCACGACCATGAAGGCTGTCACGCGGGGTCTGCCGATTGCCGATGGCGAAATTCTCTATCTGGGCCAAAGCATCAAGGGCAAGGGCGCCTGGGATCTGGTGGCCGAAGGCCTGGTCATGGTGCCCGAGGGGCGCGGCGTGTTCGCACGCATGACGATTACCGAAAACCTGCTCATGGGGGCCTACACGCGCAAGGACAAGGCTGGCATACAGACGGATATCGAGCGCATGTTCGGCATCTTTCCGCGCCTGAAGGAGCGCAAGGATCAGCTGGCAGGCACCATGTCCGGGGGCGAGCAGCAGATGCTGGCCATGGCCCGCGCGCTCATGAGTCAGCCCAAGGTGCTGCTGCTGGACGAGCCGTCCATGGGTTTGTCGCCCATCATGGTGGACAAGATCTTCGAGGTGGTCAGCGATGTCTATGCGCTGGGCGTGACCATGGTGCTGGTGGAGCAGAACGCCAGTCGCGCGCTGGCGCTGGCCGATCGAGGCTATGTCATGGAGTCCGGCATCATCACCATGACGGGGCCGGGCCAGACCTTGCTGAGCGATCCGCGCGTGCGTGCGGCTTACCTGGGAGAGTAAGCCCCGACGAGACTGCCGGCGCTTTCGATCGCAGTGCGCTATCTCGCCGTGACGCTCTGCTGCAGTCAAGGGTGAACCCTAATTCCCTTTAAATTCAAGAAAATGACAAAAAAATGACGTTTTTCATGGCTCTTTGATTGTTTTATTTATTTCTTTTTAGTTCCTTTTAATTCTTTTTTGTCATTGACTAGAATTTGCTTATTACAAAAAGAAGTATTTGGAACGTTTTCGCGTGGCTCAGTGACATGCTCAAGGAGTCGGCGCGTTGGGTGGGCGGATTGCTGCTCTCCGGTGTTGTCTGGAGGAATCACTGGCTTTGTGACAGCGCCTAGCATGGCGAAGAGCTTGTATTTTATTTTTCGTGGTGCCAGAAGGGGTGTCTTGAAGACGCGCTGAAACGCACAATGACTCAAGAGTAAACTCCGCCCCGTTTAAGCCGGGAACCATGCACTTTTTTTTTGCAGTGAGTCGCCTGGTTTCTTTTCCCCGGTAAGGAGCATTCATGCTGTTTGGCAAGCTATTGCCGCGCGAAGGCAATTTTTTCGAGATGTTCAATCAACATGCGGACCGCATCGTTGAAGCAGCTCATGCCTTCTCGCAACTCGTTGCAAATTACAACGATCCCCATCTGCGCGAAAAATACAACGCTGATGTGGACAACGCCGAGCGCGCAGCCGATCGCGTGACCCATGATGTCACCAAGCTGCTGCACAAGACCTTCATCACGCCCCTGGATCGCGAGCATATCCACTCGCTGATCAACACCATGGACGACGTGGCCGACCTGATTCAGGACTCGGCTGAGACCATGGCCCTGTATGACGTGCGTCACATGACAGACGAAATCACACGTCTGACCGATCTGTGCGTGCGTTGCTGTGAGCGTCTGCGTGATGCCGTCAAGCTGCTGGACCGTCTCTCGGATCCCACGATTGTGGACGCCGCGAGCAAGACCTGCGACGAGATCGACCGCCTGGAAGGCGATGCCGACCGCGTGATGCGCGCGGCCATGAGCAAGCTGTTCCGTGAAGAGCCCGATGTGCGTGAGGTGATCAAGCTCAAGGCCATCTATGAGCTGCTGGAAACCATCACGGACCGCTGCGAAGACGTGGCGAACCTGATCGAGGGCATCGTCCTCGAGAATTCCTGATTCTCGCTGGAGCCCGATCATGGAGCCGGTACAGGCAGCCCTCTGGGTTGTGATTTTGCTGGTGGTGCTCGCCTTGCTGTTCGATTTCATGAACGGCTTTCACGACGCTGCCAATTCGATTGCCACCGTGGTTTCCACGGGGGTTCTCAAGCCTACTCAGGCCGTGGCATTTGCCGCGTTCTTCAACGTTGTCGCGGTTTTTGTCTTCCACCTCAGTGTGGCGGCAACCGTGGGCAAGGGTATTGTTCAGCCGGGCATTGTTGACACCCATGTCGTGTTCGGCGCTCTGGTGGGTGCCATCACCTGGAACGTCATCACCTGGATCTACGGCATTCCCAGCAGCTCCTCGCATGCCCTGATTGGCGGTATCGTGGGTGCGGTGATTGCCAAGGCCGGTGCAGGTGCGCTGATCGCCAGCGGCATCTGGAAGACGGTGGCCTTCATCTTCGTCTCTCCCGTGCTGGGCTTTCTGCTGGGCTCGCTGATGATGGTTCTGGTGGCCTGGATTTTCCGCCGTGCCAGTCCCAATCGCGTGGACAAGTGGTTCCGACGTCTGCAATTGGTTTCTGCCGGTGCCTACAGCCTGGGTCACGGCGGCAACGATGCGCAAAAGACCATCGGTATCATCTGGTTGCTGCTGATTGCCACGGGATATGCCAATGCCGGTGATGCCGAGCCTCCCATGTGGACCATCGTCAGCTGCTACCTGGCCATCGGCCTGGGTACCATGTTTGGCGGCTGGCGCATCGTCAAGACCATGGGCCAGAAGATCACCAAGCTCAAACCCGTCGGTGGCTTCTGTGCCGAATCCGGTGGTGCTCTGACTCTGTTCTTTGCCACCTTCTTGGGCGTTCCTGTCTCGACCACGCACACCATTACCGGTGCCATCGTGGGCGTGGGTTCCACGCAGCGCGCGAGTGCCGTGCGCTGGGGCGTTGCAGGCAATATCGTCTGGGCATGGATTCTGACGATTCCGGCCAGCGCCTTTGTGGCATCCATTGCCTACTGGGTTAGCCTGCAACTGTATTGAGTTTGTGCACTCCTTGATTGATAGCTGTAACTGCTTGTCGATCAAGGGCTTAATGGAAAAAAGGCTTCGCGTTGCGAAGCCTTTTTTCATGGCTGAAACATGGAGGTCAAGCTGCAGCCTCCTGCAGACCGAGCATTGCCTGCCGCTGCATCAGGGATTTGAGCTGGCTGACCGGAGTTGGGGGGCTGAGCAGATAGCCCATGAAATGCTCGCAGCCATGCTGCGCCAGCAGGGCTCGCTGCTCCAGGGTCTCCACCCCTGCGCCGACGATCGTCATCTGATGGCGTGCAGCCAGCGCGATGGCTGCCTGTACGGCGGCCTCGGCGGCATTGTTGGGGCCCAGGCGCTGCACCAGGGAATGCGAGAGCTTGAGCTGGTTCAGGGGGAGCTGCTGCAGCGCTTCCTGCATATTGGAGCTGCCACCAAAATCGTCGAGTGACAGCCGCACACCCATGGCGCCGATGCGCTTGAGGCTGCTCGCGCTATCCGCATCCAGAGGACTCAGGGTCTGGGCGGAAAGTTCCAACAGCAGCAATGCAGGATCGGCCCCTGTCTGGCTGAGAATGCTCTGCACTTGCTCGGCCAGGTCCGCTTGCCGAAGCTGTTTGGCGCTGATGTTGACGCAGATGGGCAGCCTGTCCAGTTGTGGCTCGGCTTTCCATCTGGCCAATTGTTCACAGGCGGCTTGAATGCTCCAGCGGCCAAGCGCAACGATGATGTCGGTCTCCTCTGCCACGGACAGGAAGATGCTCGGGGGTACCAGACCTCGCCTGGGATGACGCCAGCGCAGCAGGGCCTCCAAGCCGTTGACTTCGCCGCTGGCGGAATACTGGGCCTGGTAATGCAGCTCGAACTGGCCGAGGCGCAGGGCTTCCCGCAGATCCTGCTCCAGGCGGCTGCGGTCGTTGGCCGGAACCTGCTGCTCGGGGCTGAAGAAGTGCAGGCCGCGAGCCTCTTCATCGCGCAGACGGTACATGGCGACCTCTGCCTGCTGCAGCAACTCGGTGGCGGAGCGGGAGTGCGGGCCGAACAGGGTGGCGCCTATATTGGCCTCCAGCATCACGCTTTTGTGGCCGAGCTGGTAGCTGCCGTTCAGGCTTTCCTGCAGACGCTCTCCAAGACGTTCCACCAGCACCGTGGTCATTTCGATATCCGGGGACAGATCCGAGACCATGATGACGAAGTGCGCGGCATCCAGTCTGGCCACGGTATCGCAGGAGCGTACGCAGCCGAGCAGGCGCTGTGCGATGTGCGGAGCCAGGCAGGACTGGCTGTCTCCCGTGCTGGCGGCCGGGCCCGCCACCGGCTCCATGTCTATGGTCAGCAATGCGCCGCGCCAGCCCGTGCGCTCGGACTGGATCATGGCTTGGGACAGCCTGTCCAGCAGCAGGCGCCGGTTGGGCAGATTGGTCAGCACATCGAAGAAGGAAAGGCTTTCTGCCTCGTTGCCATGAGGCAGCAGTTCCTTGCAGGCGAGCACGGTGTAATTGGCCGATAGGGCGTGAGCCGACAGATTGAGCTTGCGTCCATTGGGCAGCTGAAACTGGGCATTGGCTTGCTGGCGCGCAATCAGGGCTTGATGACTTTCGGCGATATGGTTCAGGGCCGGTGCAGCGTTGGCCGGGGCTGCTGTTGCGGCAGCTTGCAGAGCGGCTTGCAGAGGTATGCCTACTTTGAGGGCGGAAGCCAGCCAGGGGAATATCTGCAGATAACCATCATTCCAGCGTTGTGCCCGGTTCTGAGCATCCAGCAACACATAGCCGCTGCTGGTTTGTTCAAGAATGCGGAAAAGCTGTTCTCCGTACACACCCACCAGGCTGGTGGCAGCTGGAAAGGCATTTTGCCCATGCACTTCGGATCTGGCAGACTTTTCGTTGGTTGCAGACATAAGACCTCTTCGGACTGGTGCAGCAAAGCCGTCGTAGTGCGAAAACTGCTTGGATGCAGTCTTTGCAAGAAGTTCGTCAGTTGGGCATTGTGAGTTCTGTGGAATCGGCAGGCGCTGCTTTGCGCCCAGTAGGTGAAAAATTAGACTTTTGCTTACAAAAGCGGCGAGGCCGAAGCCGCTTCGGAGTGGGTGGGAGCCCCCTGGTTCGGAGAGCTGCAGCTACTGTGAAATCTTGCGCGCCTCTTCGACCTGATATTCAAAGTAGTGCTGGAAGCTGTAGGCGATGCTGGCCATCAGCACGGTGGCACCCAGCATCAGGGACAGGCTTACGGCAAAAATCGTGGTCCATTGGGTGCGCCCTGCAGGCGCGTCGGCATCCATCCATGGATTGAAGAGCCGGTTCCAGTTTCCTTGCTCCATCAGGCCGTAAAGGATGGCGCGCAGGGCGCAGCCTGCTATCGTGAAGCCGAGCAGGGGGATCAGCAGCCAGCTCAGCCTGTCGTCCTGCCCCAACTGTTGCACGCGCTCGATGCCGTAGATGCCAAGTGCAGTGGGAATGGGCAACAGCCAGCCCAGCCAGTCCCCAAGGCCGTGCAGGTAGAAGCGATGCAGCCCCAGTGGTCCGCCGATCAAGGCCAGCCAGGAGGCAATCGTCTTGTTTTTGGGGCGAGGGGCCGGGGTGGTGGCGGGAACAAGTTGGTTCATGGTCTGGTGCGCGGGCAGAAAACGAAAGAACCCGTCCATTATTCCCTTCGCGTCAATTACGGGGCTCAGGGCAATTGCGCTTCATTTTCAGGAAGTCCTCTGTGCCGACCATGCTCATTTGCCGCTGCTATAGGCAGATTTGACAGAACTCGATATAATTTCCGGTTTTACGGCGTGTCGCTGGCCGGGTGGTCATGTCGCGTGTCTCAAACGCTGTAAGAAAACCTGCGCAGCTGGTCAAATTTTTGATGGCACTGGCTGTAACCACCCGAAGGAAACATCATGGTTGTTATTCGTCTCTCCCGCGGCGGCTCTAAGGCTCGTCCTTTCTACAACATCGTTGCAGCTGACAAGCGCGTGCGTCGCGACGGTGCTTTCATCGAACGTCTGGGTTTCTACAACCCTAGCGCTCGTGGCGCCGAAGAAGGCCTGCGTCTGGCTCTGGACCGCGTGAACTACTGGAAGAGCGTTGGTGCTCAAACTTCCGATACGGCTGAACGCCTGATCAAGGAAGCTGCAAAGAAGGTTGCTGCCTAATTTAGGCGGTCGCTCTCTAGGCACCTTTACCAAAGCGGGTTCCGTTGGCTTGCCTGACGGGACCCGTTTTTTATTGAAATTCTGCATTTTCTGCTGATCCCATGAGCCACATGCCTGTTCTTCAAGCCACGAGCTTGCCTGCTGATGCCATTGAAGTCGGTCGCATTGCCGATGCCTGGGGAATCAAGGGCTGGTTCAAGGTGCATGCCTTCAGCAGCGCCCCAGAGGCCCTGTTTGCCGCCAAGGACTGGTTTTTGCAGCCTGCCGAGAAAGGTGCCAAGCATTTCACGGGTACCGTGGTGCTGCCCGTCAAGCAGGCCCGCTTCCATGCCGACACCATCGTGGCAACCTCGCTTGAAGTCGCCGACCGCAACGCCGCCGAGGCTCTGCGCGGTGCCCGCGTCTTTGTGGCGCGCGAGCATTTCCCCAAGACCGAGGATGGTGAGTTCTACTGGGTGGATCTGATGGGGCTGAACGTGGTCAACCGCGAAGGTGTGGCCCTGGGGGTGGTCAAGGACTTGATGGCCACCGGCCCGCAGACCGTTCTGGTGCTGGGCTACGAACAGGACGGCAAGGAGCAGGAGCGTCTGATACCCTTTGTCGATGCCTATGTGGATTCGGTGGATCTGGCCGGCAAGAAGATCGTGGCCGACTGGCAGCCCGATTATTGAACTGGAATGCTTTTTTTGCTATTTGGTTTGTAGCTTAAATCGCTTTTATATCAATGCGTTTCGACATTATTACGCTGTTTCCTGAGCTGTTCGCTCCATTTCTTGAGAGCGGGGTGACGCGCCGTGCCTACAGCTCGGGTCAGGTGGCAGTGCATCTGTGGAATCCGCGTGACTGGGCCGAAGGCAATTACCGCCGTGTGGATGATCGTCCATTTGGCGGAGGCCCCGGCATGGTGATGATGGCCGAGCCGCTGCAGCGCTGCCTCGAAGCGATTCGCTCGGCACGCGCCGAGGTCGATGCTCAGGAACAGGCAGAGCCTGCTCCTGTGGTGCTGTTCTCGCCCATAGGTGCGACCCTCAAGCATGTCGTGGTGGCCGATTGGGCCGAAAGCCGGGGGGCGGTGCTGCTCTGTGGTCGCTATGAGGGCATTGACCAGCGTTTTATTGATAGAAATGTCACTCATCAACTGAGTCTGGGTGACTTTGTACTTTCGGGCGGTGAGCTGGCAGCCATGGTGCTGCTGGACTCTTTGGCGCGTCTGCAGCCCGGTGTGCTTAACGATGAAGGCAGCTTTCAGCAGGACAGCTTCAATCCTGCGCTTGACGGTTTGCTGGACTGCCCCCACTACACTCGCCCAGAAGTCTGGAATGACCAGGAGGTGCCAGCCGCGCTGCTCTCCGGCCATCACTCCAATATCGAGCGCTGGCGTCGCGATCAGCGCTTGCGCATTACGGCCGAGCACAGGCCCGAATTGATAGAGCAGGCCCGCGAACAGGGGCTGCTCAATGCCAAGGATGAGGGTTTTTTGGCAAAAACAGCGTCCAAGCTATAATTGCAGGTTCTTTGATCCTCTATCCGGCCGCTGCAAGGAAATAGCGGGACAGCTTTCGGGCTGTTCCTGTAATGCAGCAATAGCGCCAATCCCGGCGCTTGCCAATTCTGGCGCGGACAAGATCAAGGTGGACTAAATCATGAATCTGATCCAGACCCTCGAGCAAGAAGAAATCGCTCGCCTGAACAAGACCATCCCCGAATTCGCCCCCGGTGACACCGTCATCGTGAGCGTGAACGTGGTGGAAGGTAACCGTAAGCGCGTGCAGGCTTACGAAGGCGTGGTGATTGCCAAGCGTAATCGCGGCCTGAACAGCGGCTTCACAGTGCGCAAGATCTCCAGCGGTGAAGGCGTGGAACGTACGTTCCAGACCTACTCTCCTCTGATCGCCAAGATCGAAGTCAAGCGTCGCGGTGATGTGCGCCGTGCCAAGCTGTACTACCTGCGTGAGCGTAGCGGCAAGTCTGCTCGTATCAAGGAAAAGCTGCCCCAGCGTGTTAACAAGACTGCTGCTGCAGCCGAGTAATACACGCATCGGAAGTGATTCCGTAAAAGCCGCTACAGTTCGCTGTGGCGGCTTTTTTTATGTCTGCCTTGGTTCGTGATTCTTGCTTTGGGGTTTGGCCGAACACATACATGCCTGCATCTGATAATTCTTCGCTCCCCGTGGTGGGCATTGTTGATCCGCGCAAGGCTCGCCTTCTGGGCATTGATAGCCAGTTGCCGGCTGTGCCGCTGGCTGCTCAGACGCCTCAGGCCTTGCGCACGCGCTTTGCCCAGCCACCGCAGTGGCTGCCCGAGGCCATGCAGGAAAAGCGCATCACGGCCAGGCAGCCTTCCGATGCGGCCGTGCTCGTGCCCATCGTCATGCGCGAGCAGCCCACCGTGTTGCTGACCGTGCGCTCGGCCAGGCTGTCCACACACTCGGGTCAGGTGGCTTTTCCGGGCGGTAAGCGTGACCCGCAGGATGTTTCGGCCGAGGCCACGGCATTGCGCGAGGCGCATGAGGAAGTGGGACTGGCTCCCAAGAATGTCGAGGTGCTGGGTCGCTTGCCCATTTACGTGACGGGGACGGCGTTTCACATCACCCCTGTGGTGGCGCTGGTCCATCCGCAGGCCAGTTACTTCCCCAATCCGGGAGAGGTGGCCGATCTGTTTGAGGTTCCCCTGTCCTATCTGCTCAACCCCGCACATCATGAGCGTCACGCCATGCTGTGGCAGGGGGTGGATCGCGAATGGTTTGCCATGCCTTATCAGGATGGTGAGCAGCAACGCTATATCTGGGGCGCGACAGCGGGCATGTTGCGCAATCTTTACCGTTTTTTGGCGGCTTGAGACAGCAGTTGTAACAAGTCGACAAACAGCGCAGCTATGATGAAGCAATGAGCTTTTTTGCCATCCTGATCGCACTGCTGCTGGAACAGGCGCGCCCGCTGGCCCGATCCAATCTGGTACAGGCCGGTTATCGCGCCTGGACCGTGACCGTGCGCAGCAACTTTGATGCGGGCAAGCCCCTCCATGGCTGGCTTGCCTGGGCGATGGCCGTGCTGCTGCCCAGCGTTATCGTGTTGGGCATATTCTGGGCGCTGATGGAGTTCATAGGCTGGCCTGCAGCCATGCTGTGGAATGTCGCGGTGCTCTATGTCACGCTGGGTTTTCGCCAGTTCAGCCACCACTTTACGCGGATTCGCGATGCGCTTGATGCCGGTGATGAATTTGCCGCCCGTCAGGCCCTGGCCGACTGGCAGCAGGTCGATGCCAGCGAGGTGCCACGCAGCGAAGTAGTGCGCCATGTCATCGAGTACTCGGTGCTGGCAGCACACCGTCATGTGTTTGGCGTGCTGTTCTGGTTTTCGATTCTCTCGGCTCTGGGGCTGGGGCCGCTGGGTGCCATTCTCTACCGCATGGCTGAATATCTGTCGCGTGCCTGGTCGCGCAAGGGGGCGGAAGGTCTTCGGGCACCGACCAGCGAGCGTTTGCAGTCCGCCGCAGCCAAGGCCTGGTATGTGATCGATTGGCTGCCGGCGCGGTTGACGGCGCTGTCCTTTGCCATGGTGGGCAGCTTTGAGGAGGCCATAGACAACTGGCGCGTCTATGCCCAGCGCTTTCCCAATGACAATGATGGCGTGATTCTGGCTGCCACTGCGGGTGCCATCAATGTACGCCTGGGGGGGGAGGCCTTGCGCCGCCGCGATGCGGCTGACGGCGAAGAGGGCGACGATGCGCAGTGGACGGGCAGCGATGTCACTCCGGGGCGAGAGCCGGAAATGGCTCATTTGCGCAGTGTGGTGGGGCTGGTCTGGCGTTCGGTCGTGGTCTGGCTGCTGCTGCTGGCCTTGCTGACCTTTGCCCGTCTGCTCGGTTGAGCACCCGAACATCGCCTTCTGTGTGGCAGCAGCTTGGTGCATGAGCGCTCAAGCCGCAGCGGGTCATCGAAGTCCTGTGTTGCGCAGTGCCACATACCAAGGTGGCTCAGGTGCGACGGGCATGCCGGGCACTGTTCAAGGTTCCATCAGCGAGCCGGGCGCTCGTGGTGCTTGGCGCGATAGAAGCTGAGTATGCGTCGCACATATTCACGCGTCTCCGCATAAGGAGGCACACCGCCATACTGTTGCACGGTTCTCTCGCCCGCGTTGTAGGCTGCCGATACCAGTGCCACATCGCCCTCGAAGCGCTCCAGCAGCCAGCGCAGGTAGGCCAGGCCGCCACGCACGTTCTGCTCGGGATTCCAGGCATCGCGCACGCCAAAACGCTCGGCCGTCTCGGGAATGAGCTGCATGAGGCCCTGAGCATTGCGCGGCGACAGCGCCTGCGCCTCGAAATTCGACTCCGAACGCACAATGGCCAGTGCCAGCCGCGGATCAATCGAGAAGCGTGGCGCGAGGCGCTGCACCAGTTCGGCCATGCGTCGCTTCTCCCTGGGCAGACTGCTCACATAGCTGGCTACCACCTCGTGGGGGACGGCCTCCTGGCTGGCCTCCAGAAACTCCTGTGCGGGCGCATCGCCCTGGGTCAGGCAGTCGGGCAGCCGGTCGCCGGGGAGCTTGCCGGCCAGCAGCAAGCGGGCTTTCTCGTGGCCACGCTGGGCGGCCAGGGCCAGCAGCGTCGTGCCCGTGGCAGGGTCGGGAGTCAAGCCTCGCCCCAGCAACAGCAGCCGGCCCAGCCGGTATTGGGCTTCGAGGCTGCCATAGCGTGCTGCCGCGCAATAGCGCTGCGCTGCGCGCCATGGCTGCCGGCTCAGCTCGGCCTTGTAACCTTCTTCGATCCAGCGAGACAGCGTGGGTGGCTCGTCCTCCCAGCTGGGGGCGGAGTCCGTGCCCTGGGCCCAGGTCAGGCTCATGCCCGCAGACAGCGCGATGGCGAGGGCGGCTTGCAGGCAGGGCTGAAAAATTCTGGGCTTCATGACGTGAACACCGGGTTGTGGCCGGCAGCCAAGCCAGGCGGCGGGCGCTCATCGGGCTTGGAATGGCTGCGTGGCAAACGCTGAAATTGCTCTCATATGGCGCGGCCCTCCGGCTTGGCTGGCCTCGCGCTCAGTAGCGGGGCTCCTGACTCAGTTCATCGAACAGCTCGCCATAGATCCGGTAGCGGTTGGCACTGATGGAGTGGGGGCTGTCCTGCGCTTCAACCTGGGCCATGACGGCGCAGCCAGGCTCATGCAGATGGGTGCAGTTGTAGAACTTGCACTGGTCCGCCAGCGCGCCGATGTCGGGCATGCAGGCGGCCAGTTGCGTGGCGGCAATGTGATAGAGGCCGAATTCCTGAAATCCTGGCGAGTCGATGATGGCAGTGGTGCGTGCCTCATCCACCCAGTACAAGGTGGTGCTGGTGGTGGTGTGCTTGCCGGTGTTCAGCGCCTGCGAGATTTCGTTGGTCGCCACCCTGGCGTCGGGCAGCAGCAAGTTGATCAAGGTGCTCTTGCCTACGCCCGAAGGACCGAGAACCAGTGTGGTCTTGCCTTGCAGCAGACCGATGATGGCGTCGCGATCCTCATCGTCTGCATCTTCCAGCGACAGCGGAAGCACCATGTAATGCGGTGCAGCGTTCGCGGCATCGCGCATGGTCCGGTAAGGCTCCAGCCGCTGCCAGGCGCGCAGGAAGGGCTCTTCCAGGTCCATCTTGTTGAGCGCAATGATGGGCTTGATGTGTGCGGCCTCGGCGGCGATCAGCGCGCGGGCGAGCTGCACTTCGCTGAATACCGGCTCGGCGGCTATCAGAATCAGGAGCTGGTCCAGGTTGGCGGCAAAGGTCTTGGTGCGAATGTCATCCTGGCGATAGAAGACGTTGCGGCGTTCCACGATTTTCTCGATCGTGCCCTCATCGCCCTGGCCGGGTGGGGGAGCCATCCATTGCACATGGTCGCCCACCACGGCCTGGCTTTTCTTGCCGCGCGGGTGGCAGATGCGGCGCTCGCCGTCCGGGGTCTCGACCACGCAGTGGCGGCCATAGCTGGCGACCACCAGGCCTGTCTGGGTGCTGCCTGTTGCTTGGGCGCCTGGGCGCCGTCCTTGTTTGGCCATAAGGATCAGGCCGGATTCAGCAGTGCTTCGATGCGGCGTGCGCAGTCGATGTCGGTCGCGGAGATGCCGCCCACATCATGGGTGTTGAGGCTGACCTTGCAGCGGTTGTAGCCCACCTCCAGATCGGGATGGTGGTCCTGCTGATGGGCAATCAGGGCCAGTGCGTTCACAAAGGCCATGGTTTCGTAGAAATTCACGAAACGGAAGGTCTTGCTGATGGCCGCGTTGCCGGCCAGTAGCTCCCAGCCCTCAAGGGTTGCCAGCTGCTCTTGCACTTGCTCGGTGCTCAGGGCGCTGCGCTTGAGTTGGGACCAGTCTTTCTGTTGCAGTGTGGGTGTGCTCATGTCTGAAATCGTTGTGGTGTTACAAGCTGCCTGCAGGAGCCGGCATGCGCGCCAGGCGATCCACGGCAGGAGGGTGTGAATAGTAAAAGCTCACATACCATGGGTCTGGCGTGAGTGTGGAGGCATTGTCCTCGTAAAGCTTGAGCAGTGCCGAAGCCAGTTGTGCACCATCGGCCTGCTGCATGGCATAGGCATCGGCCTCGAACTCGTCGCGGCGCGACATGGCGGACATCAGCGGCGTGACGAAGAAGCTGAACACCGGCACCGCCAGCATGAACAGCAGCAGGGCCAGCGCATTGTTTTCGGCAGCCACGCCGATGTTCGGACCCAGCAGCACAGAGACTCCGAGTCCCGTGTAGAACCAGAGTTGCTGGCTGAGCCAGCCCAGCAGCGCAAAGCCCAGCAGCGAGACGCCGAACATCAGGACCATGCGCTTGCTGATGTGCTTGTGCTTGAAGTGGCCCAGCTCGTGAGCCAGCACGGCTTCGACTTCGCCGGGGCTGAGCTGCCTGAGCAGGGTGTCAAAGAACACCACGCGCTTGGAATTGCCGAAACCCGTGAAATAGGCGTTGGCATGCGCCGAGCGGCGGCTTCCGTCCATCACGAACAGTCCCTTGGCCGCAAAGCCGCAGCGCTCCATCAGCCGGGTCACGCGGCTCTTGAGGCTTTCATCGGCCAGCGGCTCGAACTTGTTGAACAGCGGTGCAATAAAGCTGGGGAAAATCCACATCAGCAGCAGATTGAAAGCCGTCCAGGCGCCCCAGGCCCAGAGCCACCACAGCGGGCCGGCCCCGCCCATGAGCCAGAGAATCAGGGCCGCCAGCGGCAGGCCGATGATGGCGCCCACCAGCGTCGACTTGAGCAGATCGGCCAGCCACAGGCCTGGCGTCATCTGGTTGAAGCCAAAGCGCTGCTCCAGTTTGAAGGTCTGATAGAGCGACAGGGGAAGCTCGATCAGCGCCGAGATCACAGCAAAGCTGGCAAGCAGCGCCAGCTGCTGCCACAGGCCGGGGCTGATGAATTCCAGCAGCCAGCGGTTGAGCCAGTCCAGCCCGCCCAGCAGCGTCCAGCACAGCAGCACGGCGGCCGACAGCGTGATGTCGATCAGCGACACCCTGGCCTTGGCCAGCGTGTAGTCGGCCGCCTTCTGATGGGCGGACAGGCTGATGCGATGGGCAAATGCCGGTGGCACGGCGCCGCGGTGGGTGGCCACATGGCGCACCTGGCGCGAAACAAGCCACACGCGCAGCAGCCATTGCAGGGCCACGGCCGTCGCAAACAGCAGCGAAAGTGCCAATGTGAAATCTAGTCTGGAAGCCATGTATTGGCAGTGTAGGCGACAATTTGCGCCATGTCTGAAGCTTCCTGTACGAATTCCGTCAGCGCCGCCCCCGTGGCCGCTACTCCACCGGTTCTGCCCAAATCCGATCTCAATATGGTGTGGCTGGACTGCGAAATGACGGGGCTGAACCCCGACCGCGACCGCATCATCGAGATTGCCGTGGTGGTCAGCAGCTCCGATCTGCAGATTCGCGTCGAAGGCCCGGTATTCGCCATTCATCAGTCCGACGAGCTGCTGGGCGGCATGGATGCCTGGAACAAGGGCACGCATGGAAAAAGCGGCCTGATCGACAAGGTCAAGGCTTCGACCATCAGCGAAGCCGAGGCGGAGGCCGCGCTGATTGCCTTTCTGGGCAAATACGTGCCCAAGGGCAAGACGCCGCTGTGCGGCAACAGCATTGGTCAGGACAGGCGCTTCATGGAGCGTTACATGCCCAAGCTCAATAATTTCTTTCACTATCGAAATATCGACGTGAGCACGCTCAAGGAGCTGGCCAAGCGCTGGAAGCCCGAGGCCTATACCTCCTTCAAGAAGGCGCAGCGCCACACGGCCCTGGCCGATGTGCACGAGTCCATCGACGAGCTGCAGCATTACCGCCAGCAACTGCTCAGCGTCTGATGGTGCGGTGGCGGGTCGGTATAGCCCTGCCACTTGCGGGAAAACCCGGTACATGCGACAATGCACTGCTTACCCGATCAATGGGTAATTTTTGCGCATCTCCATCACACACCGGGTTCTTACTTGCGTGCAACGGCCTGCCCAGCGCCGACACGACAAGCCATAACACCCATCTGCCCCGTTTTGCGAACGGGCCAGTCAAAGTCTGACGGTGGATGTTGATAACCAACCGTCAAAGAAGCGAGCAGCACGCTGACTGCGTCGCTTTTTGCGTGAGCTATTCATGACAGAAAACTCCCTGGAGCAGGGCCAAGTGGCCGCTGCTGATATTGCTTTGTCTTCTCCCGAACTCGATTCCCGTCTGGACGCCATGCTGGCCGATATGGACGCGGAAGACGCCGCTGTCGAAGAAACCCAAGCCGCCGACGAACCCAATGGCTTCGTAGAACTGGGTCTGGCCCCCGAACTGATCCAGGCCGTGACCGACCTGGGCTATACCCAGCCTACCGCTGTGCAGCTGCAAGCGATTCCCCTGGCCATGGGCGAAGGTGCCGATGCCGACGGCTTCATCGACCTGATGGTGTCCAGCCAGACCGGCTCGGGCAAGACCGCCGCCTTCCTGCTGCCCGTGCTGCACACCCTGATCAAGCAGCGTGCCGTGGCCGATGCGGCCGCCAAGGCTGAATTCGAGCGCCTGTGCGCCGAAGCTGCGGCCAAGGGCGAGCCCGCCCCCAAGCGCAACAAGCGCAAGGACCCCACCAACGCCCGCAACTTCAAGGCCGCCGTGCCCGGCGCCCTGGTGCTGTGCCCCACGCGTGAGCTGGCCCAGCAGGTGGCGCATGACGCCATCGAACTGGTCAAGCACTGCCGCGGCATCCGCATCGCCAACGTGGTGGGCGGCATTCCTTACCAGCTGCAAATCGCCAAGCTGCAGAACGCCGATCTGGTGGTGGCCACTCCCGGCCGTCTGCTGGACCTGCAGCGCTCCATGCAGATCAAGCTGGACAAGGTGCAGTTCCTGGTGGTCGACGAAGCCGACCGCATGCTGGACCTGGGCTTCTCCGACGATCTGGCCGAAGTCAACCAGCTGACGGCCGAGCGCAAGCAGACCATGATGTTCAGCGCCACGTTTGCTCCCCGCATTCAGCAACTGGCCATGCGCGTGATGCATGACGGCGGTGCCAACGTGAAAAAGATCACGATTGCCACGCCCCAGGAGAAGCACGCCAACATCAAGCAGGCGCTGTTCTGGGCCGACAACATGCAGCACAAGCGCAAGCTGCTCGACCACTGGCTGCGTGACAGCAGCATCAACCAGGCCATCGTGTTTGCGTCCACCCAGGTGGAATGTGATGGTCTGGCCAACGATCTGCAGCAGGACGGTTTCTCTGCCGTGGCCCTGCATGGTGCTCTGAGCCAGGGCCTGCGCAACCGCCGCCTGATGGCGCTGCGCAACGGCCAGGTGCAGATCCTGGTGGCCACCGATGTGGCGGCTCGCGGTATCGACGTGCCCACCATCACCCACGTCTTCAACTACGGCCTGCCGATGAAGGCTGAAGACTACACCCACCGTATCGGCCGTACCGGTCGTGCGGGTCGCGAAGGCGTGGCCGTGACGTTTGCGGAATTCCGCGACCGTCGCCGCGTGTTCGACATCGAAGGCTATACCCGCCAGCAGTTCAAGGCCGAGACCATTCCCGGCATGGAACCCCAGCAGCGTTTCCCCGCCTCTGGCGAGCGTGACGGTCGTCGTGGCGGCGGCGCCGGTGGTCGCGGTGGCTTCGGTGGTCGTCGCGATGGCGAAGGCTACGGTCGCAAGTCCGGCTTCGGCAGCTTCGGCGGCGGCCGTGGCAATGATCGCGGTGGTTTCGGTGGCGACCGTGGCGGTGACCGTTTCGGTGGCGATCGCGCCGGTTTTGGTGCACCTCGCGGTGATCGCTTTGCCGATCGCGGCGGCGACCGTGGTGGTGATCGCGGCTTCGGCGGTGGCCGCCCCAGCTTCGGTGGCGAGCGTCAAGAGCGCAGCTTCGAGCGTCGTGATGATCGCGGCAGCTTTGGTGGCGATCGCGGCGGTTTCCGTGGTGGCGAGCGTCAAGAGCGCAGCTTCGGCGGCGGCGAATCGCGTGGCGGCTTTGGTGGTGCCCAGCGCCGTGAAGGCGGCGATTTCGGTCGCAAGAGCTTTGGCGGTGGCCGTGAAGGCGCTCATGCCGGTGCTCCCCGCGAAGGCGGCTTCCGTAGTGGTGAATCGCGCGGCTTCGGCGGCGGCGATCGTCGTCCTGCCTTTGGTCAGGGTGCCGGCAAGCCTTATCAGCCCCATGGCGAACGTGGTGGCGAGCGCAGCTTCGAGCGCAAGCCCCGCGCACCGCGTCGTGACGAGCGTTGATCGCTGATTCGGGCTGCGGCCCGAAGCATGAAAAAAGCCGGCTCTTGAAGCCGGCTTTTTGTTGCCCGTACAGGGCTGAGATAGCTCTTGAAAAGAGAGCTTCTAGCGCATGTCATTCAAGGATTTCAGATGCTTTTCAATCTGAAGTCTATGAATGACGTGCGGTAGCAGCTCCTTTTTAATGCTCGGAGGCATGGCGGCCGATGTCCGGCCAGCGGTGGTGCAGATAGATCCAGGCGACCAGACCGATCAGCATCATCAGAATCGAGCCCGTGGCCAGCAGTGCGGCCGAATGCATGACCAGCGGTGCAATCACGCCGGCCACAAAGCCGTTGGCCACCGAGCCCACCACAGCCTGCAGCGAGGAGGCCAGGCCGCGCCGCGCAGGGTGGATGTCCAGCACCAGAAGCGTCACCACGGGCACCATCAGCGCCCAGCCGTAGGCGAACAGGCTGATGGGAATCAAGGCCCAGCTCACATGGGCGGGCCAGATCAGATTGGCCACCAGATTGATGATGGAGGTCACGCACATCACCAGAAAGCCGTGGCGGATCTGGCGCTTGGGCGGGATGCGTCCGGCCAGGCGTCCGCTGGTCCAGCTGCCGGCCATGATGCCGCCGATGGTGGCGATGAAGAACCAGAAGAACTGCGTGGGCTCGAGCTGCAAGATGTCGCCCAGAAAAGCCGGGGCCGACAGCAGATAGAGAAACATGCCGTTGAACGGAATGCCGCTGGCCAGGGCCAGCAGCAGAAAGCGCGGATCGGTGAGCAAGATGCCATAGCCCTGCATCAGCGGTCTGAACTGGAAGGGCTGGCGTTTTTGCGGCGGCAGCGATTCGGGCAGAAACTTGACGTTGATGAGCCAGAGCAGCACGCCCACGATGCTCAGGAACCAGAACACGGCCTGCCAGCTTAGGTGCACGAACAGCCAGCCGCCAATCACGGGAGCCAGCGCCGGCGCAACGCCGAAGAAGATGGTGATCTGCGCCATCACGCCCTGGGCCTGGGTCGGCGGAAAGATGTCGCGCACGATGGCGCGCGAGACCACGATGCCGGCACCGGTGGACAGGCCCTGCAGCGTGCGGAAGATCACCAGCTGGGTGATGTTTTGCGACAGCGCGCAGCCGGCCGAGGCGATGGTGAACATCACCAGTCCCCAGAGGATGACGGGGCGGCGTCCGAAGCTGTCGGCAAGGGCGCCATGAAACAGGTTCATGAAGGCAAAGCCCAGCAGGTAGGCAGACAGGGTCTGCTGCATTTCTACGGGGGTTGCGCCCAATGCCTTGGCAATGCCCGAGAAGGCGGGAATATAGGTGTCAACCGAGAACGGGCCGAGCATGCCGAGAATGGCAAGCAGCATGGCCAGAGTCCAACGCGGTCCGCGCCAGAACGTGGAGAGGTCGTTTTGCATAGTGAGTCTTGGGTGGGCAAATACTGCCCGGGGATGCCTGCATGATGCCTGATATGGCGCGGCTCCGGTGTCGGCACCCATGCTTTTGCAGATTCGGCGGCGCTTGGGCGCGGCCAAGAAAAAAGCCAAAGTTCCTGAGAACTTTGGCTTTTGAATTGTGGTGGGCCCTGAGTGATTCGAACACTCGACCAACGGATTAAGAGTCCGCTGCTCTACCAACTGAGCTAAGAGCCCGCCGGATAAACCGGAGGATCAATCTGAAGAATCAGACCGAATAAATTTTTGGTGGGCCCTGAGTGATTCGAACACTCGACCAACGGATTAAGAGTCCGCTGCTCTACCAACTGAGCTAAGAGCCCGCCGGATAAACCGGAGGATCAACCTGAAGAATCAGACTGAAGAAATTTTTGGTGGGCCCTGAGTGATTCGAACACTCGACCAACGGATTAAGAGTCCGCTGCTCTACCAACTGAGCTAAGAGCCCGCCGGAGTAAATCCGGAGGATCAATCTGAAGAATCAGACTGAAGAAATTTGGTGGGCCCTGAGTGATTCGAACACTCGACCAACGGATTAAGAGTCCGCTGCTCTACCAGCTGAGCTAAGAGCCCCACACAACGCCTGCGCTGCAAGCGAGACCGCAATTATGCGCTAATTCTGGAGGGCTTGCAGGAAAACCCGCGGGTTTTTTTAATCCAGTGCGTTGCGGCGTTGCAATTCGACGAACAGGCCCGCCTGGTCCAGGTCGCCCAGGCCGTTTTTCACTCCCTCGGCATAGAGCTGCTCCAGCAGGCCGGTGATGGGCGCGTCAAAGCCGACTTCCTCGGCCGTGGCGATGGCGTTGCGCATGTCCTTGAGCTGCACCGTCATGCGCCCACGTGGCGCAAAGTCGTGCTTGACCATGCGTTCGCCATGCACTTGCAGGATGCGGCTGTCGGCAAAGCCGCCGGAGATGGCTTCACGCACCTTGGCAGGGTCGGCACCGCCGCGTTCGGCCAGCAGCAGGGCTTCGGCCACGGCACCGATGGTGATGCCCACGATCATCTGGTTGGCCAGTTTCGCGAGCTGGCCTGCGCCATGCGGACCCACATGGGTGGCACGGCCCAGCGCGGCAAAGACAGGCAGGGCATGTTCGAAATCCGCAGCCTCGCCACCGGCCATGATGGCCAGCGTGCCGGCTTGCGCACCCAGCGTGCCGCCCGAGACGGGGGCATCCAGATGCCGCACGCCCAGCGCGGCAAGCTTGCCGGCATGTTCACGCGCTTCGCGTGGCTGGATGGAGGCCATGTCGATGAACAGCGAGCCATTGGGCATGGCGTCGGCAACCCCCAGCGTGAACAGCACTTCGCCCACGATGGCGCCGCTCTCCAGCAGGCTCACGGCGAAGTCCACGCCGCGTACGGCATCTGCCGCGCTGTCATGGATGCTCGCGCCATCGGCAGCCAGCGGCTCGGCCTTGGCGCGGGTGCGGTTCCAGACGTGGACCTCATGGCCGGCCTGGGCCAGGCGGCGGGCCATGGGCAGGCCCATCATGCCCGTGCCCAGAACTGCGATCTTCAATGTGTTCATGGCGTTGTTTCCCTGGAGCTTTTATGAATGACGACATGCTAAGCCCTGGTGAGGCCGCAATCGCGGCCATGATCACAGATCAGTTGTGCGCGCAGGATGCAGAAAAAGGGACAGCTGAAAACAACAAGGGCAGCCTGAGCTGCCCCTGATGCTTTTTTTGGAGGTTCACCTTCGCGCTGGTGAGTCGCGCTTTACGGCCTACATCAGCAGATGCTCGCCGGCGTTGTCGCCGCCGAGGATGACGTAGTTGACCTTGCGGATGTCCATGAGCTTGGTGCCGCCTGCGTAGCTGATGGAGGACTGCACGTCCTGCTGCATCTCGACCAGCGTATTCATCAGCGGGCCCTTGACGGGCTCCAGAATGCGCTTGCCTTCCACATGCTTGTACTCGCCCTTGTTGAAGTCGGAGGCCGAGCCGTAGTATTCCTTGAACAGTTGGCCGTCCACTTCCACGGTCTTGCCGGGCGACTCTTCATGGCCCGCAAACAGGGAGCCGATCATCACCATGGTGGCACCGAAACGGATGCTCTTGGCGATGTCGCCGTGGCTGCGGATACCGCCGTCGGCAATGATGGGCTTGGTCGCCACGCGGGCGCACCACTTGAGCGCCGACAACTGCCAGCCGCCCGTGCCGAAGCCGGTCTTGAGCTTGGTGATGCAAACCTTGCCGGGGCCCACGCCGACCTTGGTGGCGTCCGCACCCCAGTTTTCGAGGTCGATCACGGCCTCGGGCGTGGCGACGTTGCCGGCAATCACAAAGGCCGCAGGGATCTTAGCCTTGATGTAGGCAATCATGTTCTTCACGCTCTCGGCATGGCCGTGGGCAATGTCGATGGTGATGTATTCGGGGCAGATGCCGTCGGCCACGAAACGGTCCACCGTCTCGTAGTCCGGCTGCTTGACACCCAGAGAGATGGAGGCAAACAGTCCCTTGGACTGCATGTCCTTGGTGAAGGCCACGTTGTCGATGTCAAAACGGTGCATCACATAGAAGAAACCGTTTTGTGCCAGATAAGTGCAGATCTTCTCGTCCACCACCGTCTTCATGTTGGCGGGCACCACAGGCAGCTTGAAGCTGCGGTTGCCCAGCACCACGCTGGTGTCACATTCCGAACGGCTTTCCACGCGGCACATGCGGGGCAGCAGAAGAATGTTGTCGTAGTCGAAGATTTCCATGGTTCCAAGCTCCGGAAAAGGTCACGGCGGGAATCTCACCCACCTCAATTTTCAAGGATAGGCGCTTGGCTTGGAGCCCGGTTTTTGGCGGTGCCGGCATGCAGCAGGCAAAAAAAACCGGACCTCAAAAAACTTGGGCCCGGTGATTGATTCTATACGGCGCTGGCGCAAATCGTATGTCCAGACATCGTTATGAGGGTTATAAGGATTTTCTTATAGAGTCGCTCTTGCCCTGCGTCTCACCCGATGTGCCATAGACCCGCATGAAGGCATCCACGGCGCGCTCGGTGCACAGGGCAATCTCCTGCGCAGTAGGGGCGGGCAGGTGCTGGAACATGAAGCGCGGCAGCAGCTCGGCCTCCAGCAGCGCCAGCAGATGATGGCGCATGACCTCGGTATCGGCGCGGCGCAGCAGGCTGCGCTCTATGCCCTGCTGCAAAAAGGCGTTGATGGCAGCATTGCCGCGCGCCGGCCCCATGTCCCAGCAGCGTTGGCCGATATTGGCGCGCCCGCCTTCGGAAACCAGCAGGCGGCGCACGGCCATCACCTCCGGCGAATACAGCAGACCCAGGAAACGCTGGCCAAAGTTGCACAGCGTCTGCGCCGCATCGTCATTGCCGGTCTGCAGCGCCAGCATGGTGTTCTGGAAGTCGGCCTCGGAGGCCTGGAACATCACCTCCAGAAACAGCGCTTCCTTGGACGGGAAGTAGTTGTAGAGCGTGGCCTTGGAGCCGCCCAGCCGCGTGCAGATCTCGGACATGGAAGTGCGCTCGAAGCCCAGTTCGCCAAAGGTGGCCGCTGCAACGTCAATGATGGCTTGTCGCTTTTCTTCCGTTTTGGTGCGCATGGGGCGAAATGTCCTGGGGCGGTTGTGATGTCTTTCAGTGTAGCGCTTGCGATCTCAAACGCTGGAAACATATACTGTACCGTACAGTTCATTATTAAAGTATTTCATGACTCAATGCATAGCCGCTGCGCCGCAGAGGATTCGGCGCGGGCGCCATGGCTGGTGGGTTCTGGGCTTGCCGGCGGTTCTGGCAGCCTGTGCCCAGATTCCCGAATGGGAGGGCAAGGCCATGCTGGCGCAGCCCGTGCCCGAGACTCTGCAGGCTGCAAGCCATGCCCCGCCCATGGACTGGCCCACCCAGCAATGGTGGCAGCGCTATGGCGACGCACAGCTCGATCAGCTGATCGCCGAGGCTCTGGAGGGCGCTCCCGATATGGCGGCCGCCGCAGCCCGCGTGCTGCAGGCCAGGGCCATGCTGGGCGTGAGCGAGGCGGCTTCTGCGCCGCAGCTTTCCGCCCGCGCCTCGGTCAGCGAGGACAAGCTCAGCTACAACCATCTGACGCCAGAGGCCTTCGCGCCGCGCGGCATGAATGACTACGGCCGCGCCACGCTGGACCTGAGCTGGTCGCTGGATCTGTGGGGCAAGCAGCGCGCAGCCGTGGCCGCCGCTGCCGGCGAGCTGGCAGCGCGCGAGGCCGATGCAGCCCAGGCGCGTCTCTTGCTGTCCAGCAATGTGGCCCTGGCCTATGCGCAGCTGCTGCGCCTGGCCGCCAATGCGCAGACGCTGGAGCAATCGGTGCAGGTGCGCCGGACCACGGCCGAGTTGTTTGAGCAGCGCTATGCCAACGGGCTCGAAAACCAGGGCAGCGTGCACAGCGCCAGGGCGCGTCTGGCAGCCGCGCAGGCCGAGCTGGCACAGATGCAGGAGCAGGTCGCCTTGCAGCGCAACAGCATTGCTGCGCTGATCGGAGCCGCTCCCGATCGTGGTGCGGCCATCGTGCTCGATGCCGGGCGCCTGCAATCGCCGTGGCAGCAGCAATGGGCCTTGCCCGAGCAGTTGCCGGCGCATCTGCTGGGCCGTCGCCCCGATGTGGTGGCCGCCCGACTGCAGGCACAGGCGCTGGAGTCGCGCGTGGCATCGCAGCAGGCCGAGTTCTATCCCGATGTGAATCTCAGCGCCTTTGTCGGCGTGCAGTCGCTGGGCCTGGACATGCTGAGCCGCAGCGGCTCCGGCATCGCCAGCCTGGGCCCGGCCGTCAGCCTGCCGATCTTCAATGGCGGCCGCTTGCGCTCGCAACTGGGGGCAGCGCGTGCCCGTTATGACGAGGCGGTGGCCCAGTACCGCAGCACGCTCAACCGGGCCTTGCAGGAGGTGGCGGACAACGCCGTCAGCCAGCGAGCTCTGCAGCAGCAGCTGACGGCCATGCAGCAGGCCGTGACGGCCGCGACCGAGGCGCATCGCGTGGCGCGCAACCGCTATGAGGGCGGGCTGGCGCGCTATCTCGATGTGCTGTCGGCCGAAGACCAGTTGCTGGCCAGCGTGCGCCAGCTGGTCGATGTGCAGTCGCGTGCGCTGACGCTCGATATCAGTCTGCATCGCGCACTGGGCGGCGGCTGGAGCGAGTCCACCGGCGCCTCTGATGCGACCGTGCCAGAGGCCTGAGCCACTTTCCAGAACTGAATCACGACTTGCGCAAAACAGGTTCGGGCAAGACGACTGCCTCAGCAGGCAGGCTGTGATTGCAGTCTTGTTTGCGTGACTCCCATGAATATTTCCGAGGTTTTTTTGTATGACTGAAAACGCTTCTTCCGTGAGCGCGAATCCTGCCGTGCGCGAACAGCGCCGCAACCGGTTGCTGGCCGGGCTGGCTGGCGTGGTGCTGCTTGGCGGTGCGGTTGCCGGCGCCTATTGGTGGCTGCATGCCTCCCGCTTCGTCTCCACCGACAACGCCTATGCGGCGGCCGAGGTGGCGCAGGTCACGCCCTCCATAGGCGGCACGGTGCTGGAGGTACTGGTCAGGGACACCCAGGCCGTGAAGCAAGGCGATGTGCTGGTGCGCATCGATCCCACGGACGCCAGGCTGGCACTGGCTCAGGCCGAGGCCGAGCTGGCCCGTGCCATGCGCCGCGTCAAGGGCTATGTGGCCAATGATGGCGGCCTCAAGGCCCAGGTGACGGCGCGCGAGGCCGACGAAAAGCGCGCGGCCGCGCAGCTGCTGGCGGCCGAGGCCGATATGGAACGTGCCACCATCGACCTGCAGCGGCGCCAGGCCCTGGCCAAGAGCGGTTCGGTCTCGGGCGAGGAGCTGACGCAGGCGCAGAACGCTTTTGCCGCAGCCAAGGCGCAGCTGGCATCGGCCGTGGCCGCGCAGGCACAGGCCAGGGCCAACCGCGAAGCCGCCGTGGGCGCCAAGCAGGTCAACGCCACCTTGATCGAGGGTGCAGATGCAGAGACCAACCCCGAAGTTCAGCTGGCGCAGGCGCGGCGCGATCAGGCCCAGGTCGATCTGGATCGCAGCACGGTGCGCGCTCCCGTCGATGGCGTGGTGGCCAAGCGCAGCGTGCAGATCGGGCAGCGCGTGCAGGCAGGCGCGCCCTTGATGACGGTGGTGCCGGTGCAGCAGATCTATGTGGATGCCAACTTCAAGGAAGGCCAGCTGGGCAAGGTGCGCGTGGGCCAGCGCGTGCAGCTGCAGTCCGATCTGTACGGCAGTGATGTGAAGTACAGCGGCACTGTGGTGGGCTTCAGCGGCGGCTCCGGCTCGGCGTTTGCGGCCATTCCCGCGCAGAACGCCACGGGCAACTGGATCAAGGTGGTGCAGCGCCTGCCAGTGCGCATTCAGCTCGATGCCGCCGAGCTGGCCAGGAACCCGCTGCGCGTGGGCCTATCCATGCAGGTGACGGTGGACACCCGCAGCGGCCCTGCCGACGCAGCCGGCGTGGCGACCACGGCCGCGCAGTGAGCGTCTCATGAGCGATCACAACGCAAGTGCGGCCACGGCGGCCGATGCGCCCGCCGTGCCCATGGCCGCCGGCATGGTGCCGCTGACGGGGGGCACGCTGTGGCTGGCGGCCCTGGTGCTGGCCGCGGCCAATTTCATGGCCGTGCTGGACATGACGGTGGCCAATGTCTCCGTGCCCATCATTGCCGGCAACCTGGGCGCGACCACCAGCCAGGGCACCTGGGTCATCACCAGCTATGCGGTGGCCGAGGCCATCACCGTGCCGCTGACCGGCTGGCTGGCGGCACGCTTCGGCGCGGTGCGCGTGTTTGCCACGGCCATGGGCTTGTTCGGCCTGGCATCGCTGCTGTGCGGCTTGGCCAATTCGCTGGGCATGCTGGTGTTTGCGCGTATCTTGCAGGGTCTGGCCGGCGGCCCGCTGATGCCGCTGTCCCAGTCGCTGCTGCTGCGCATTTTCCCGCCGCGCATGGCGCCCGCGGCGATCGGCCTGTGGTCCATGACCACGCTGATCGCGCCCGTGCTGGGCCCCATCGTGGGCGGCTGGATCTGCGACGAGTACACCTGGCACTGGATCTTTCTGATCAATATCCCGGTGGCCCTGGTGTGCGCGTTCGCGGTCTGGCATCTGGTCAGGCGCTACGAGCAGCCGCTGCTCAAGAACCCCATAGACACCGTGGGCCTGATGTTGCTCATCGTCTGGGTGGGTTCGCTGCAGCTGATGCTGGACGAAGGCAAGAACCTGGACTGGTTTGCCTCGCCCATGATCGTGGCGCTGGCCGTGGTCGCCGTGGTGGGCTTTGCGGCCTTCATGATCTGGGAGCTGCATGCCGAGCACCCGATCGTTGATCTGCGCGTCTTCAGGCATCGCGGCTTTTCCATGGCCGTGCTGACCATCAGTCTGGCCTTTGCGGCCTTCTTCGCCGTCAATGTGCTCACGCCGCTGTGGCTGCAGAGCTTCATGGGCTACACGGCCACGCTGGCGGGTCTGGTCACGGCCTGGACGGGCTTGTTCGCGCTCTTCGTGGCGCCGGCTGCCGCCGGGCTGGCGGCCCGGGTGGACCCGCGCCGGCTGATCTTTGGCGGCGTGTTCTGGATGGGGGTGATAACCTGCTGGCGCGCGTTTGCGACCACGGACATGGGTTATTGGGACATCGCCCTGCCGCTGATGTTCATGGGGCTGGGTCTGCCGTTCTTCTTCATACCGACCACCGGGCTGGCGCTGGCCAGCGTGGAGCCGCAGGAGATGGACAACGCCGCCGGCCTGATGAACTTTCTGCGCACCCTGTCGGGCGCGGCTGCGGTCTCCGTGGTCAACACGGCCTGGGAGAACGGCACGACGCGCAAGCATGCGGATCTGGTGGGTTTGAGCGATGCCAGCGGCGAGGTGTTGCACGGGCTGCAGCAGTCGGGCATGAGTCCCGATGCGGCGCTGTCGGCGCTCGAACAGCTCATCACCAGCCAGAGCGTGATGCTGGCCACCAACCAGATCATGTTCATCATCGCGGGCGGCTTTGTGCTGGCGGCCTGCGCGATCTGGCTGGCACCCAGGCCGAGCCGCACGGTCGAGCCCGGTGCGGGCGGCCATTGAGTCCCATGGCTTAATGAATTGATAGCTGCTTGCGCTTGGTATGCATGAATTTCAGATATGAAGATGTCTGAAATCCATATGCATCAAGCGCAAGCAGCTTTTCTTTCTGGAGCATGAAGCCGCGAAAGCAGCAGCAAGTCGAAGGGAGTCGCCAGCATTTCTACAATGGGGGGCTATGTTCCCGATCGACCTGCTTGACTCCGCGCCAGACGGTGCAAATTCCGGCGCCAACCCCGCCTCTCACTCGCCCCTGCTGACCGGCCTCAATGACGAGCAGCTGGCCGCAGTGACCCTGCCTGCGGGCCATGCGCTGATTCTGGCGGGTGCCGGCTCGGGCAAGACGCGCGTGCTGACCACGCGCATCGCCTGGCTGCTGCAGACCGGGCAGGCCACGCCCGGCTCCATCATGGCCGTGACCTTCACCAACAAGGCCGCCAAGGAGATGCTTACGCGCCTGTCGGCCATGCTGCCCTACAACGTGCGCGGCATGTGGATAGGCACGTTCCACGGCCTGTGCAACCGACTGCTGCGCGCCCACTATCAGGCCGCGAAGTTGCCCCAGGCGTTTCAGATTCTGGATACGCAAGACCAGCTCTCGGCCATCAAGCGCCTGTGCAAGCAGTTCAATGTGGATGACGAGCGCTTTCCGCCCAAGCAACTGATGTACTTCATCGCGGGCTGCAAGGAAGAGGGCATGCGCCCTGGCGATGTGGTGGCGACCGACCCCGACACTCGCAAGAAAGTGGAGCTGTACCAGCTCTACGAAGAGCAATGCCAGCGCGAAGGCGTGGTCGATTTCGGCGAGCTGATGCTGCGCAGCTACGAGTTGCTGCGTGACGATGCCCATCTGCGTCACCACTACCAGCGCCGCTTCCAGCATATCCTGGTGGACGAGTTCCAGGACACCAACAAGCTGCAGTACCAGTGGCTCAAGCAACTGGCGGGCGACGATGTGGGCGGGCGCTACGAGTCGGCCGCCAGCGTGATTGCCGTGGGTGACGACGACCAGAGCATCTATGCCTTTCGCGGAGCGCGCGTGGGCAATATGGCGGACTTCATCCGCGAGTTCGACGTCAAAAACCAGATCAAGCTGGAGCAGAACTACCGCTCCTTCAGCAACATCCTCGACTGCGCCAACGCGCTGATCAGCCACAATAGCAACCGCCTTGGCAAGAACCTGCGCACCAGCCAGGGCCCGGGCGAGCCGGTGCGTATCTACGAGGCGCCCAGCGATCTGGCCGAGGCTGCGTGGATGGTCGACGAGATCAAGCAGCTGGTCAGAAACGATGGCTTCACACGCCAGGAAATTGCCGTGCTCTACCGCAGCAATGCGCAAAGCCGGGTGATCGAATCGGCGCTGTTCAATTCCAAAATTCCCTACCGTGTGTACGGCGGCCTGCGCTTTTTCGAGCGCGCCGAAATCAAGCACGCCCTGGCCTATCTGCGCCTGCTGGAGAATCCGCACGACGACACCAGTTTCCTGCGTGTGGTGAACTTTCCCGCACGCGGCATAGGCGCGCGCACGATCGAAGTCCTGCAGGACACGGCACGCAGCAGCGGCACTTCGCTGAGCGACGCCGTCACCGCCGTGGGCGGCGCGGCTGGCACCAAGCTGCAGGGCTTTGTGGCCCAGATCGATGTGCTGCGCGAGCAGACGCAGGGGCGCACTCTGCGTGAAATCATCGAGACCGTGGAAGAGCAAAGCGGGCTGATAGAGCATTACCGCAACGAGAAAGAGGGCGCGGACCGCATCGAGAACTTGCAGGAACTGGTCACGGCTGCCGAGAGCTTTGTGACCCAGGAAGGCTTTGGCCGCGATGCCGTGGCCATGCCGCTGGACGAGCAGCAGAATGCGCCGCAGCTGAGCCAGTCGCCCGTCAGCCAGGGGCTGGACCCGAATCAGCCGCTGCTGGACGAGGCGCTCAAGGCGCCGGCCGGTACGGCAGCCTCCATGGTCAATGCGGACACCGGCGAGACGCTGTCGCCGCTGCAGGCTTTTCTCGTGCATGCGGCGCTGGAAGCGGGCGACAACCAGGCCCAGGCAGGCCAGGATGCGGTGCAATTGATGACCGTGCATGCCTCCAAGGGCCTGGAGTTCGATGCCGTGTTCATCGGCGGCGTGGAGGAAGGCCTGTTCCCGCACGAGAACGCCATGATGGATCGTGGCGGTCTGGAGGAGGAGCGGCGCCTGGCCTATGTGGCTATCACGCGTGCGCGCAAGCGTCTGTATCTGAGCCATTCGCAGACGCGCATGCTGCATGGCCAGACGCGTTACAACGTCAAAAGCCGCTTCTTTGACGAGCTGCCCGAAGAAGCGCTCAAGTGGATCACGCCCAGGCAAAGCGGCTTTGGCAGTTTTGCGCCCTCTTCAGGCGCCGGTGGAACTTGGGGATCAAGGGCTGGAGGTCAATACGGCTCGGGCTGGGGCGGCAAGCAGACCGAAGTCTTTGCCAGCCCGCCCGTGCCGCAGCAAAAGGCCGAGCCCGCGCACGGCATTAAGGCTGGTATCGCGGTGTTCCACAACAAGTTCGGTGAGGGCAAGGTGCTGGCGGTGGAGGGCACGGGTGACGATGCGCGCGCCCAGGTCAGCTTCGGCCGCCATGGCACCAAGTGGCTGGCGCTGGCGATTGCCAAGCTGACGATTGTGGACTGAGGCATAGCGCCTTTGCCCAGTAAAAAGCCGCCTTGTAGAAGGCGGCTTTTTTATGAGGCGTTGGCGCTTATTTGGCGCTGAGCTTCATCTGGGCGGGCGAGGCCGTGATGTAGCCCACGGCGGAGCCGAACTTGTCCTTGTAGTTGGCCTTGATCAGCGGATCCAGCTGGGTCTTGACGTTGGCGTGGATGCCGCCCCAGTCGCCAGCGTGCTGGAAGTTGCTCATGATGTAGGTCCAGCCGTTGATCTCGTCCACGGCATGCAGGCCGGTGGATTCACCACCTGCGGGCACGGACAGCACGCGCGACAGCTGCTTGGTGTCCACGTTGTAGGCCCACATGAAGTTGTTGACGTGCTGGCTGCTGTCCTCGCCGATGAACAGGGTGCGCATTTTCTCCGAGAACTTGAGGTTGTCGGGGTTGGCAATCTTGTTGGGGTTGGCGGTGTTACCCAGGGCGTCGCCCTTGAGGGTCTTGCCGTCGCTGTCCAGCAGATCCTCGCCAGCCAGCAGGGGAGCGGTGTCCACGGGCATCCATTCGCTGTTGATGGCCGTGCCGGTCGTGTCCTTCTGGCCGCCCTTGAGGTTCAGCGCCATCACCACGCCGGCGACCAGCTGCTTGGGCACGGAGACGCCGTTGCCAGGCACGTTGGCGGCATTGCCGGCCACCATGGAGGACTGCACGTTCTGCAGGGCGGAGTAGGCGATCTTGTCCTTGGCGTTGACGGTCGTGCCTTCCATCTTGGTGAAGCCCAGGCTGGCACCCTTGAAGGCTGCATAGCGATGGGTTTCGAGGAAGGCGGCGGCCTTGTCCATGCCGGGGTTGATCTTGATCCACTCGGTCTTGCCGTTGGCCACGATCTTGGTGTAGCTGGAGTCGCTCGGGTCGGCCTTGAGCACGGTCATGATGTCCGCAGGCTTGAGCGTGTTGGCCAGGTTCTCGATCTCGGTGCTGGTGGCAGAACCCAGCTTGATCCAGGTCAGGGGTGCAGCGCTCTTGGTGGCAGGGTCGATGGAGAAGCCCGCGCCGACCTTGGCGGCATACAGCGTGCCCGACGACAGGTCTTTTTCCTTGTCTGCCACGAAGACGAAATAGCCGCTGTTGGTGGCATCGTCACCCATGAGGGCGGTGCGCTGGTCGGGCATGACCTGCACCAGCTCGTGCGAGATGCGGCCCATGCAGAAGTGCTTCTTGATGGTGGCCGTGCCGTCGACATTGACGATCACTTCGGGCATGTGGCCGTAGTGGTAAGGGTTAGCCTTGTTCTGGTCGCCATACAGGTTCTGGCTGTAAGCCTGGAACATGGTGTTGCTGCCGATGCTGAAGGCATCGGGCTCGTACTCTTCCGACGACAGATGGGTGCCCCAGGGCGACAGGCTGGCACCGCAGGTGATCCACAGTCCATGAACCTTGGAGGTGTCCACATTGTGGTATTTCACCAGGCTCAGCTTGCCGGTGCTCTGGTCCTGGTCCAGCGTCAGCACGGCGATGGGCGAGGGCAGCTTGCCGTACATATCGGTCTTGCCGTCCTGAGCCCAGGTGGTGTACTCGAACTGCACCACTGCAAAGACGGGCTTGCCCTTGACGCCTTCTACCTTGGCATCAGGAACGGTCAGCAACGAGGTGCCGTCGGGCGAATCGGAGAAGAAGTGGCGCTCTTTGCCAGCGACCGTCTTGTCGATGATCTTGTTGTTGTAGATGTCGTAGTAACCACCGGCCAGCACCTGGTCGCCCTTGCCGTTGGAGACCATGTCGCCGGTCACGAAGAAAGGCTGATAGCCCAGGTCGTAGACCTGCTCGCTCTTGTCGTCGAAAGCGACCTTGAGCTGCGAGGCCGCATACATGGTCGCCATCTTGTCAGGGGTGCTCAGCGTAGGCGCGGCCATGCTGGTGAAGGTGGCGGAAACATAGTTCTTGGTGACGGGAGGCGTCGTAGGCGTTGTCGGGGTGTCGTCATCACCACCACCACATGCGGCTAGCAGGCTGGATGCGGACACGACCGAACCCAGTGGGAGCAGAGGAGCGCCGGAAAAGAGTTGCAGGGCCTTACGACGGCTGAGCAGATTTTGTGCCATGAGAGTTTCGCAGTGTGGGGTGAAGCGCAGACTTGGGGCCGCGCTGAATTGGATGAATGCCAGGACATGAGATGCATGCCTTGGTCAGTCCTGCGAATCCTAGGAAACAAATATGACAGTGCCGTGGCGGCTTGATGACGCCGGGATGAATGATCTGCTGGCGCGGGCCTTTGTTCGGCCCATAAAAAAAGCCCCGACCTGGGGTCGGGGCTGGTGCGGGGTACCGCTCGAGCTTAGGAATCCGATGATGGCGGCGCTGTGTCCGACGAGGAGTCGGTCAGAGTCTGGTCGGCATCGGGCGGGCTGAAGCTGTCACGGAAGGTAAACACAATCGAGGTAAAAAAGATGGCTGCCAGCATCAGTGCCGTTGCCACCATCAGGCCACCGGCAATGCTGCCGATGAGCATGGCAAGGATGCCGGTCACGATGGCCAGGGCCATGCCGGAGACGATGAACACGCCGATCCAGCAGACACCGAACACCAGATAGGCACCGATATTGCGAATGCAGCCGACAAAGCTGAAGAACAGCGATTTGACGGGGCTAATGCCATGCCAGTGGATGAGCGCCGGAGCATGCCAGAAGGCCAGCGACAGCGGCAGGTAGAGAAACATGCTCAGCCACATGGCGGACTGGAACTCGGGCTCTTCGGCCAGTTCGCGGGTCATGGGAGTCTGACCCAGGTAGACGCTGGCAAACGTGCCGCCGTCCACAAGGCTGGAGGCACCGATGATGAGCAAAAAGCCTGCGGCATAGAGGCCGCCCAGCATCAGCATGGAGTGCAGATGCTGGCTGCCGGAGCGGAAAGCCACCAGCAGCAGCGCCGGTGTGGGCTTGCGGCCGTGGGCGGCTTCGGATGCCGCGACCATCATGGTCAGCGAGATGCATGGCAGCAGTGCCAGTGCAATGACAGGGCCGATCAGCGGCAGGGCCGAGATCAGAGACATGCTGGCCATGCCCAGAAAGAACAGGGCGGCCAGGGCCAGGGGCTGGCTTTTGAAGGTGCGCAGACCCTGCAGCACCCATTGCAGACCGGTGCCGGGTGGAACGATTTGAAGTTTCATGGAAGAGGCTGAAATACTTTTGCGAGAGCGTGCAAAAGTCGCTTCTTGCACTGTACCCGAGACGGCTGAGCGGGGCCATCAAAAGCCCCGGAGCAATCAGCTTGCCTGGTACTCAGTCCAGCGTCAGCGGATGTGCGATGCGCTGGCTCAGCACGCGCTCGAAGTGGGTGGGGTCGTGGGGCTGCAGCAGTGCGGCTTCACGCGGCAGATGGAAGTCCCAGAGGCGGGAGATCCAGAAACGCAGGGCGCCGGCACGCAACTGGGCGTTGAGCAACTCGCGCTCGGGCCCGGTCAGCGGACGCACGGCCTGGTAGGCCGCAAGCATGGCTTTGGCACGCTCGGCATCATGTGCACCTGTTGCGTGATCGATACACCAATCGTTGAGGCAGACCGCCAGATCGAAGAGCCAGGTGTCCACGCCCGCGAAATAGAAGTCGAAAAAGCCGGTCAGCCGGTCGCCGTCGAACATCACGTTGTCGCGGAACAGGTCGGCATGGATGGGGCCGCGCGGCAGGGCCGCATAGCTGGCCGAGGCGGCGATATGGTTCTGATAGGCCAGCTCGGCGCGCAGCATGGCGGCGGTTTCCTCGCCCAGATGGGGAAGGACCACGGGCACGGTTTCATTCCACCAGGGCAGGCCGCGCAGATTGGGCTGCTGGCGGTTGTAGTCCTGACCGGCCAGGTGCATGCGCGCCAGCATCTCGCCCACGGCAGCGCAGTGCACGGCAGCCGGGGTCAGCTGGCTCTTGCCGGCCAGGCGGTTGACGATGGATGCGGGCTTGCCGCAGACCTTGAGCAGAATGTCACCGCTGCGTGCCTCGCCCTGCGGGTCCGGCACGGGAATCCCGGCTTGTGCCAGATGCTTCATCAGGTAGAGGTAAAAAGGCAGTTGCTCGGCACTCAGGCGCTCGAACAGTGTCAGCACCCACTCTCCCTGGTCGGTCGTCAGAAAATAGTTGGTGTTTTCAATGCCGCCTTGAATGCCGCGCAATTCCTTGAACGCGCCTAGGGACATGCGGCGCAGCAGCTCGCGCGCATCTTTATCGGAAACTTCGGTGAAAACAGCCATGGTGAATACGCCGGTCTGGGGCGACCGACCGAACTAGCGGGGAGAAGGTGTCTATATGCAACAGGGCAGTGAAGCACTGCCCTGTCATGAATGGGGGAAAGCGCGCCGCGCTTCAGAATTTGATGAAATTCCAGACGCGGGTGCCCGTGGTGTCGCCGCTGTTGTTGTCGCGGTTGCGGGCTGCGCGGGCGCCGTCGTTGGACTGCACCTCGTACTCGGGCATGGAGCCTACCTTGGGTTGCACGGTGATGCTCTGGGTCTGACCGCCCACACGGGTTTCATCCACACGGCTGCCAGCATCTTCCACGCGGATATGTTCGATCCGCTGGTTGTGCCTGCCGGTCGCCGCCGCGTTGTCCTGCTGGCCCTGGGGCGCAGGAGCGACCACGGCATTGGCCGGAGCAGGAGTGGGGGACTGGGCCAGAACGGATCCGGCAGCCAGGCTCAGGATGATGAAAAGTGGTGCAGCGCGCATGATGCATAGATTGTAGGGCGACTTCGAATTGTCCCACCAGGCGCAGCCTGTCTTTGGGCGGCAGACCGCAGGAGCCGGGCACGCGTGCACAATCCGGGGTATGAGCAATTCCAAGACCCTGGTGCTGGTGGACGGCTCCAGCTACCTCTACCGCGCCTACCATGCCATGCCCGACCTGCGGGCGATTCCAGGCGACCCGGCCAGCCCGGCCACGGGCGCCATCCGCGGCATGGTGAACATGATGCAGGCGCTGAGGAAGGATGTGCAGGCCGATTACGCCGTCTGCGTGTTCGACGCCTCGGGCCCGACCTTCCGCGACGAGATGTACACCGAGTACAAGGCCACGCGCTCGCCCATGCCCGATGATCTGCGCAGCCAGATCGAGCCCATCCACGAGGTGGTTCAGCTGCTGGGCTGGAAAGTGGTGGCCGTGCCCGGCGTGGAAGCCGATGACGTGATCGCCACGCTGGCGCAGACCGCGGCGGCCCAGGGCATACAGGTCATCGTCTCCAGCGGCGACAAGGACTTGAGCCAGCTGGTGGGCGAGCATGTGACCATCATCGACACCATGAACGGCAAGAAGCGCGACGTGGCGGGAGTGACGGCCGAGTTCGGCGTGCCGCCGGCGCTGATGATCGACTACCAGGCCCTGGTGGGCGACACCGTGGACAACGTGCCCGGCGTGACCAAGGTCGGACCCAAGACTGCAGCCAAGTGGCTGGAGGAGCATGGTTCGCTGGACAATCTGATCGCCCGCGCCGCAGATATCAAGGGCGTTGCCGGTCAGAACCTGCGCGATGCGATTGCCAGCGGTCAGCTGGCGCTGAGCCGCCAGTTGGTGACCATGAAGACCGACTGCGATCTGTCCTCCTATATCAGCGGCCTGCCGCAGCTCGATGCCATCACGCTGGCCGAGCCCGATAGCGCAGCGCTTGCGCCCTTCTACGAGAAATACGGCTTCAAGGGGCTGGTGCGCACGCTGGGCGCCGCGGCGGCCGAAGCCAAGGCGGCCAAGCCAGGCAAGGCTGCCAAGGTCGACAGTGCCCAGGGCGGCCTGTTCGATGCCGATGACGCGGCGGCGACCGAGGTCGCCGTGACTGCCCAGCAGCGCGATGTCCTCTACACCACGATTCTGAGCGAGGCTCAGCTCGATGAATGGCTGGCCAAGATCAGCGCCGCCGAGCTGACCGCGCTGGATACCGAGACCGATTCGCTGGACGAGATGGTGGCCCGCATCGTCGGCATCTCCTTCAGCGTGGCCGTGGGCGAGGCCGCCTATATTCCGCTGCGCCACGAAGGCATGGATGTGCCCGAGCAGCTCGATATGGACATGGTGCTGTCCAGGCTCAAGCCCTGGCTGGAAGATGCCGGCAAGAAGAAGCTGGGCCAGCATGTCAAATACGACCAGCATGTGTTTGCCAATCACGGCATCACCGTGCGCGGCTATGCGCACGACACCATGCTGCAGTCCTATGTGCTCGAAGCCGACCGCCCGCACAATCTGACCAGCCTGGCGCTGCGCCACGTAAGTCGTACTGGCATCAGCTACGAGGACCTGTGCGGCAAGGGCAAGAACCAGATTCCGTTTGCCCAGGTGAGCGTGGACAAGGCCGCTGCGTACAGCTGCGAGGACTCCGACCAGACCCTGGATGTGCACAACACCTTGTGGCCGCGCATCCAGGCCCATGCCGGGCTGCTGCATATCTACGAGCTGGAAATGCAGACCAGCGAAGCGCTGTTTCGCATCGAGCGCAATGGCGTCAGCATTGACGCGGGCGAGCTGGCGCGCCAGAGCAACGATCTGGGCGCGCGCATTCTCAAGCTCGAGGAAGAGGCTTACGAGATTGCGGGCCAGCCCTTCAATCTGTCCTCCCCCAAGCAGCTGGGAGAGATCTTCTTCGACAAGCTGGGCATGCCCGTCGTGAAGAAGACCGCCACCGGCGCGCGCAGCACGGACGAGGAAGTGCTGGAAAAGCTGGCCGAGGACTATCCGCTGCCCGCCAAGCTGCTTGAACACCGCTCGCTGTCCAAGCTCAAGGGAACCTACACCGACAAGCTGGCCCAGATGGCCTTGCCCAGCGACGGCCGCGTGCACACCCACTACGCCCAGGCCGTGGCGGTGACGGGGCGTCTGTCCAGCAACGACCCCAATCTGCAGAACATTCCCGTGCGCACGCCTGAAGGCCGTCGCGTGCGTGAAGCCTTTGTGGCACCCGAGGGCAAGCTGATTGCCAGTGCCGACTATTCGCAGATCGAGCTGCGCATCATGGCCCACCTGTCGGGCGACGAGGCGCTGCTGAGTGCCTTCAAGAACGGCCTGGACGTGCACCGTGCCACGGCGGCCGAAGTCTTCGGCGTGAGTGTGGACGAGGTCAGCAGCGAGCAGCGTCGCTATGCCAAGGTGATCAACTTCGGCCTGATCTACGGCATGAGCAGCTTCGGCCTGGCCAAGAACCTGGGCATTGAAACCAAGGCTGCGGCCGCCTATATCGACAAATACTTCCAGCGCTACCCGGGCGTGAAGCGCTATATGGACCAGACCGTGGAGCTGGCCCACGCCCAGGGCTATGTGGAGACCGTCTTCGGTCGCCGCCTGGTGCTGCCCGAGATCAATGGCGGCAACGGCCCGCGCAAGAAAGCGGCCGAGCGCGCCGCCATCAACGCCCCCATGCAGGGCACGGCGGCCGATCTGATCAAGAAGGCCATGGTGGCCGTGCAGGCCAGGCTGGATGCCGAAAAGCCCGAGGTGCTGGTCATCATGCAGGTGCACGATGAACTGGTGTTCGAGCTGCCTGAATCCGCCAGGGACTGGGTGCAGGCCGAGATCCCGGCCATCATGGCCGGCGTGGCCGACCTGTCCGTGCCGCTGCTGGCCGAGATCGGCTTTGGCAGCAGCTGGGAAAAAGCGCATTGAGCTTTTCATCAACAGGCGCACTGATATGCGTTCGTCCCGGGGCGACTAGGTCTTGCCGAGACGAATCCTTAAAAAAGAGAGCTGCTTGCGCTTTCTAATAAAGAACTTCAGCTTGTTTTTGACCTGAAGTGCTTTGTTCACATGCGCTGTCAGCTCCTGAATTGTTCTAGCTTGTTGCGGGAAATATCTTGTTCAAAGGCTTTGCAATGACGCCCGCCGTGCGCATGGGGCTGTCGATTTCGGTGGCGACGGGGCTGTACGGCATCTCCTTCGGTGCGCTTTCCGTGGCGGCCGGCCTCAATCTCTGGCAGACCATGGCGCTGAGCGCGCTGATGTTCACGGGCGGTTCGCAGTTCGCCTTCATCGGCGTTGTGGCGGGCGGCGGCAGCGGCATGGCGGCCGTGAGCGCTGCCTCGCTGCTGGGCGTGCGCAATGCCATCTACGGCATGCAGATGAGCCGTCTGCTGGGGGTCAAAGGGCTGCAGCGCTGGCTGGCCGCGCACTGGACCATCGACGAATCCGCAGCCACGGCATCGGGGCAGGAAGATCTGGCCGAGCAGCGGCGCGGCTTCTGGGTTGCCGGGGCGGGCGTGTTCCTGCTCTGGAATCTGTTCACCTTGCTGGGCGCGCTGATGGGCAATGCGCTGGGCGACACGCGCCGTTTCGGTCTTGACGGAGCCGCCGTGGCGGCCTTTCTCGGTCTGCTCTGGCCGCGCCTCAATGCGCGCGAGCCGGTGGCGCTGGCACTGGCCTGCGGCCTGGTCACGGCCCTGGCCATACCCTGGGTGCCCGCAGGCGTGCCGATTCTGCTGGCCGCGGCCCTGGGCGCCTTCTGGGGCTGGGTGCGTCCTTCGGAGGCCGAGCAATGACGCTGTCCCTGTGGCAATGGATCTTGCTGGCCTGCGCGCTAGCCTTTGTGACCAAGCTGCTGGGCTACAGCCTGCCCGAGCGCTGGATGCGCAGCCCGCGCATGGCCCAGATCGCGGCCTGTCTGACGGTGGCGCTGCTGGCATCGCTGACGGTGATGAACACCCTGGCCAGCGGCACGCGCATCAGCCTGGATGCGCGTCTGGGCGCCTTGCTGGTGGCGGCGCTGGCCCTGTGGCTGCGGGCACCGTTCCTGCTGGTGGTGATTCTGGGTGCGGCCGCTGCGGCGCTGCTGCGCTGGCTGGTCTGAACTGACTGCAAGGCACTGGCCTTAGACTGCATGGCCAGCCCGGCTTGCTGCGCGAGCCGGGCGGGCTTGAGATTCCATCAACCCAAGGAGGATCCATGAAGTACGAAGACATCGCTCAGGATATGCAGGGGCTGCTCGGCGGTCGCGCCGATGCCCGGCCCAGCCGCCGCGCGGCCTTGCGCACGGCCCTGGGGGCCGGCCTGGGCGTGGGCTATGCCTGCGCCGCCGGACCGGTCATGGCACAGACGGCCATCAAGACTCCGGTCGACGGCCTGACGGCAGGTGAGGTCAGCATCGATGTCAAAGGCTTCAAGCTGCCGGCCTACCGGGCCATGCCTGCGGGCAGGCAGAATCTGCCCGTGGTGCTGGTGATCTCCGAAATCTTCGGCGTGCACGAATACATTGCCGACACCTGCCGCCGCCTGGCGCGTGCCGGCTATCTGGCGATAGCGCCCGATCTGTTTGTGCGCCAGGGCGATCCCATGGCCTATGCCGAGATGGCCAAGCTCATGAGCGAGGTGATCGCCAAGGTGCCCGATGCCCAGGTCATGGGCGATCTGGACGCGGCCGTGCAATGGGCGGGTACGCAGGGCGGCGATGTGAAGAAGCTGGCCATTACCGGCTTTTGCTGGGGCGGGCGCATCACCTGGCTCTATGCGGCGCATGCGCCGCTCAAGGCCGGCGTGGCCTGGTACGGGCGGCTGCAGGGCAACAAGAACGATTTGCAGCCCAGCTATCCGCTGGAACTGGTGGGGCAGCTCAAGGCGCCGGTGCTGGGCCTGTACGGCGGCAAGGATACCGGCATTCCGCTTGAGTCGGTCGAAGCCATGAAGGCAGCGCTCAAGAGCGGCTCTGCCGCGGCCAGGGCCTCGGAGTTCGTGATCTTCCCCGATGCACCCCATGCCTTCCATGCCGACTACCGCCCCAGCTACCGGGAGCAGGCCGCGCAGGACGGCTGGACGCGCATGCTGACCTGGTTCAACCAGCATGGCGTGGCCTGATGCCTCATGCGCCGAAATTTTCGGCACGTGGGGCTTGACAGCTTTGCTAAGGTGAAAGAAGTCCCGGCATGCCATGCACGTCATGTGCATCCGGGGCTGACGGTATGGGGATAGTCGCAAGCGGGCCGCGTTGGACCGCGCATTCTGCGAAAATCCCCAGGATTCGCCTGTAAAAGGTTGCGGTTAAGCCATATAAAGCTATGACATTGGTAGCAATTATTCTGGCCACCCTGGCTGCTGGTATCGGCAGCGTCTGGGTGGCCGCGTTGTTGATGAGTCTGGGAGGGGGGCGCACGCCAGGGCTGATGCCCCAGCGTTTGCTGAGCCTGGCGGCGGGAGCCTTGCTCGCCACGGCCTTCATGCATTTGCTGCCCGAGGCGTTCGAGAGCCACGGCAAGTCCCATGATCTGTTCGTGGTGCTGCTGATCGGGCTGGTGTTTTTCTTTCTGCTGTCCAAGGCCGAGCTCTGGCACCACGGCCATGAGCATTCGCATGGCGACGCCCACCAGCCTGTTGCCGTGCACCATGCTCACGGTCATGGCCACGATCACCAGCATGGTCACGCCCGCCATGAGCATGGCGAGCATACGCACGCCCACACCCATGGCAAGGGCGGCTGGGCCATTCTGACGGGCGACAGCGTGCATTGCTTTGGCGATGGCGTGCTGATTGCATCGGCTTTCGTGGCCGACATCCGTCTGGGCCTGATCGCTGCGCTGTCGGTGCTGGCGCACGAGGTGCCTCACCACATGGGCGATATCGTGGTGCTGCGCCAGTCCAGCAGCAATCGCCGCGTGGCGCTGATCAAGGTGTCCATGGCAGGAGCCGTGACCACGCTGGGCGGGGTGGCCGGCTATTTCCTCATCGGACAGCTGCATGAGCTGCTGCCATATTTCCTGGTCATTGCGTCAAGCAGCTTTATCTATGTGGCGCTGGCCGACCTGATTCCCCAGCTGCAAAAGCGCCTGAGCGCCAAGGAAACCGCAGCCCAGGTCTTCTGGCTGCTGCTGGGCATTGTCATCGTGACGGTGATGAGCGGCGCGGCGCACAACCATGGACACGAGCATGACCATGATCATGGTGCCGAGGTCGGGCATGCGCACGAGCCCGCCCCCGCGCCCGCGGCTGCCCATGAAGCGGCGCACAAGCACGAACATTGATTGCAACTGCAGTCGATAAAAAACCGGCTTCCAGCCGGTTTTTTCATTCAGGAAATATCTTTGAGCTCGGTCTTGACCGCCGCCAGCTGGCGGCGCGATACCGGCAGCAGCTCGCTCACGCCCTGCAGGCGCAGACCCCAGCCTTCGCCTTCCTGCGGGTCGTCATATTTCTCGAGGCCGCGCAAGGCCGCACGCAGCACCAGGGCGTTGCGGTGTATGCGCAGCAGATGCTCGCCATGGCGGGTTTCGAGATCGGCCAGCGCTCCGTCGAGGATGTAGTTGCGCTGCACGGTGCGCACGGTGATGTATTTCTGCTCGGCCTTGAGAAAACGTACTTCGGACAGCGGCAGCCGCAGCGTGCCGCCGCGCTCCTGGATCAGCAGCACGGGGCCGCTGTCCACGACGCTGCGCGTGCTCAGCGCACGTTCGGCCTTTTGCAGCGATTGCTGCAGGCGCTCCAGGCGTACGGGCTTGGTCAGATAGTCCACTGCATCGAGCTCGAAAGCCTGTAGCGCATGGCTGGAATGCGCTGTCACGAACACGATGGCGGGCGGGTTGGGCAGCTCGGCTAGAGTCGCTGCCAGTCGCAGCCCGTTGTGGCCCGGCATGTGGATGTCCAGCAGCACCAGTTGCACCGGGGCCGGCTGTGCGGCCTGCAGCATCTGCAGGGCTTGTTCGCCATCGGCGGCTTCCTGGATATGGTGGGGGCCATGTGCGCAGTCGCCGAGCAGAGTGCGCAGCCTGGTGCGGGCCAGAGCTTCGTCATCAACGATCAGAATGTGCATGGCGGGATTGTCCCGGTTTTGGGTCGGTCTGCAGCAAAGGCACGCTCAGGCGCACCACATACAGCCCATCGCGTACCCTGGCGCTGAAGCTGCCTTGCAGATCGTGCAGCAGCGACAGCCTGGCCTTGACATTGTCCAGGGCCATGCCATGGCCCGTGCTTTGATGCTCGGCGCTGGCAGGCGGCAAGGTGTTGATGATCTGGATCAGCGCCTCGTTGCCGCGCCTTTCGGTGCGGACCTGCAGCTTGCCGCCGCGCGCATTGGGCTCCACGCCGTGACGGATGGCGTTCTCCACCAGCGGCTGCAGCAGCAGCGGCGGCAGCAGCGCTCCATGCACGCTTTCATCGAGCTGCCACTGCATCTGCAGCCGCTCGCCAAAGCGTACCTGCTCTATGGACAGATAGCGCTGGGCCAGCTCTATCTCCTGGGCCAGCGTGGTGGTCAGATGGGGTTCGGCCAGCGCATAGCGAAACAGGTCGCTGAGGTCCTCGAGCAAGGCCTCGGCCTTGGCGGGTTCGGCACGCACCAGCGCAATCGCGCTGTTGAGGGTGTTGAACAGAAAATGCGGTCTGATGCGTGATTGCAGCTCGGTGAGACGGGCCTGGGTCTGCGCCGGCGTGTTGCCGCGCGCGCGCAGCACCAGTGCCGTCACGAGCAGCGCGGCCAGCAGGCCTCCCGTGACGGCACTGGCCAGCCAGGGGACTTTGGCTATGCCTATGAAGAGCAGCATGCCGCAGGCGTAAAGCCCCGCGAGGGCACCCAGCAGCACGCCGGCCAGATACTGGCCGCGCGTGCCCAGGCGCTGCAACTGGTGCTTGAGGCTGCAGGCCGCTATCAGCCAGACCAGGGTACCGGGCAGGCAAGCCCCGGTGAGCAGGGCGGCGCTGGAAAACCACTCCCAGAACGAGTCCGCGCCATAGATGGCGGCCGTGCTCACCACCACCTGTACAAACAGCACGGCACGCAGGACCACACCGGCATTGCAGGCGTCGAACACCAGGACCGTGCGGGCTGATGCGGGAGTGGCGGCGATGAGCGGTGAAATGGGCACAGGTGGTCTGGAGCAGGGTGCTGTCTTGGATGCAGACTGGGGCGAAAAAAGCACAAAGGGCATCCCTGTCGACAGGGATGCATGCCCGGTTCGAAATTGTGCAAGTCCTGTGATTATTGGCCAGCAGCCGCTGTGCAGCTGCAATTCGCGCGGCATCTGTCGGTTTGATGCATCAGCGTTTGTGCTGACTCAAAACTAGGCAGCAGCCCGGCCTGCGGCCTGAAAGCGTCTGAGCGACCAGACCAGGCCTGCGAGAATCAGCAGCATGGGCGCCAGCTCGACGAGCCGGGGCAGGCGCTGCTCGTAGAGGAAGTGGTAGGCCAGGGCAAACAGGGTTTCGAACACCAGTAACTGGCCCACGAAGGTGATGGGCAGGCGCTGGCTGGCGGCATTCCACATCCAGTTGCCCAGCCAGGACGAGAGCACGGCCACGGCCAGGTTGAACAGCCAGAACAGCTGCCAGCGCTGGGCTGGAATATCGGGGCTGCCAGCGCCGCTGGCCTCGGGCGATACCAGCCAGAGCAGCGCCCAAAGCAAGGCGCTGATGAGTCCGACGACCAGGCCCCAGAGTGTGGACCATTCCGTGCCGTTGAAGCGGCTTTGCGCCAGATAGCGGGTGTTGTCCAGTGCGTAGCGGCTCCAGCAGAGCATGGCCAGCACGGCCATCAGCACGCCCAGCAGATAGCGCCCCTGGCTGCCTTCGGGCCCTGTGGTCAGCGCATGGGCGTTGACGAGCACGATGCCGGTCAGGATCAGTGCCATGGGCGCCAGCATGCGGCGCAACGGAAGCGCGCCATGGGTATTGCGTCCCAGCAGCGGCACGGTGACGGGAACCAGGCCCACGATCAGCGAGGTCACGGCCATGCCTATCCATTGCACGGCTGTGGCGACCAGGGCAAAGTACACCACATTGCCCGTCAGGGCCAGCCAGACCAGATGCCGGATATCGGCCGCTTGCAGCCTGGGCAGCAGCCTGGTGGCCCGAGGCAGAAAAACGCATAAGGCCACCACGCCATAGAGCACGAAGCGGCCAAAGGTGATCTGCAGCGGCGAGAACTCCGGCAGCATGGCCGGCACGAGAAAAATCGCGCCCCAGAGCGCGCAGGCGGCCAGCGCAAAACCGAGGCCGGAAATCAGGGAAGAGCGGGAATGCATGCCGGAAGGCGCGTCAGCCGCTTGGGCAGCGGCCAGGGAGGGAAGTGAACGGGGACGATGTGATTGTCCGCGCAAGCCAGAAACCGGGTGGCTGCAGCCGGATTTGCCGGTTTTGGGGGAATAAGGCTTGCAGGCCTTTTCCATCAAATACATGGTGCTATTGATTAGTGAGTTTGTGGGGCGTGAATGCCGCTTTGTCGCAGTGGCCGGCAATGGCTCTGGGGTGCTCTGGCGCCGGCACCGGGTCAGGCCGATAAAATCCCTGTTTCTGCTTTGCACAGCCGTCACGCCAAACTTCTGCATTGGGCGGCCTGTGGTTTTACGGGATTGTTGCCCTCACATGTCTACATCTGCTCCTTCGCACAACCAGCTCGATTCCAAGGCCGAAGCCTGGTCTGCCCTGTTCTCCGAACCCATGAGCGACCTGGTCAAGCGCTACACCTCCAGCGTGTTCTTTGACAAGCGCATGTGGCAGGCCGACATCCAGGGCTCTCTGGCACACGCCGAAATGCTGTCGGCCCAGAAGATCATTGCAGCCGAAGATTTCGCCTCCATCCAGAAGGGCATGGCGCAGATCACGGCCGAGATCGAGGCCGGCACTTTCGAGTGGAAGCTGGATCTGGAAGACGTGCACCTGAACATCGAGGCGCGCCTGACCCAGCTGGTCGGCGATGCCGGCAAGCGTCTGCACACCGGCCGCAGCCGCAACGACCAGGTGGCCACCGACGTGCGCCTGTGGCTGCGCAGCGAGATCGACCTGATCGAAGGCCTGCTCAAGGAGCTGCAGCGCTCGCTGGTCGACGTGGCCGCGAAGAATGTGGACGTGATCCTGCCCGGTTTCACCCATCTGCAGGTGGCCCAGCCCGTGAGCTTCGGCCACCATATGCTGGCCTATGTGGAAATGTTCAAGCGCGACGCCGAGCGCATGCTGGACGTGCGCAAGCGCGTCAACGTGCTGCCCCTGGGCTCTGCTGCCCTGGCCGGCACCACCTACCCGCTGGACCGCGAGCGCGTGGCCAAGACCCTGGGCATGGAAGGCGTGAGCCAGAACTCGCTGGACGGCGTGTCCGACCGCGACTTCGCCATCGAGTTCACCGCTGCTGCCTCGCTGTGCATGGTGCACGTGAGCCGCCTGTCGGAAGAGCTGATCATCTGGATGAGCCAGAACTTCGGCTTCATCAAGATCGCCGATCGCTTCACCACCGGCTCGTCCATCATGCCCCAGAAGAAGAACCCCGACGTGCCCGAGCTGGCACGCGGCAAGACCGGCCGCGTGGTCGGTCATCTGATGGGCCTGATCACGCTGATGAAGGGCCAGCCCCTGGCCTACAACAAGGACAACCAGGAAGACAAGGAGCCGCTGTTCGACACGGTGGATACCCTCAAGGACACGCTGCGCATCTTCGCCGAGATGATCGGTGGCCAGCTCAACCCCGCCAGCGGCGTCAAGGAAGGCGGCATCACCGTGAATGCCGAGAACATGCGCGCTGCAGCCCTCAAGGGCTATGCCACGGCCACCGACCTGGCCGACTATCTGGTCAAGAAGGGTCTGCCCTTCCGTGACGCCCACGAAACCGTGGCTCACGCCGTGAAGCTGGCCACCATGAAGGGCGTGGACCTGACCGAGCTGCCGCTGGCGGAGCTGCAGGCCTTCAACCCCAATATCGAGGCCGATGTGTTCGAAGCCCTGAGCCTGGAAGGCTCGCTCAATGCCCGCAACACGCTGGGCGGTACGGCGCCGGCGCAGGTGCGTGCGCAACTGGCCAAGCACCACGCTCGTCTGGCCTGATGGACTCAAGCACTGTGGCGTAACGTTCACGCCTTGAAAGCGCCCTTTGCCGGGCGCTTTTGTTTTGGTTAGTCTGGAAAAAGCATAAGGAGAAAACACATGACGCAATCTCGTCGTCAATTGCTGAGAGCCGGTGCGGGAGCGGTGGCTGCATCGGCCCTGGGGCCGCTGGCCTGGGCCTCGTCGGGCCAGCCCATCCGCATTCTGGTGGGCTTTCCGCCCGGCGGTGGCTCGGATGCGATTGCGCGCCTGCTGGCCGACAAGCTCAAGGACGAACTGGGCGGTGTGACGGTGCTGGTGGAGAATCGTCCCGGCGCCGGCGGCCAGATTGCAGCGCAACTGCTCAAGGCCTCGCCTGCCGATGGCCATACGCTGTTTCTCACGCATGACCACACCATCTCCATCCTGCCCAAGGTTGTGAAAAAGCCGGGCTTCGATCCGCAGCAGGACTTCATTCCCGTGGCCGGGGTCGCCACTTTCGTGAATGCGCTGGCCGTGTCCAGCAACACGCCGGTGAGGAATCTGGCCGAGTACGCGGCCTGGGCAAGGGGCAGTGCCAAGAACGGCACCATCGGCATTCCGGCTCCGGCATCGACGCCCGAATTTCTGGTCAAGATCCTGGCCGACCACTACAAGCTCGATCTGGTGGCAGCACCGTATCGCGGTAGCGCTCCCTTGCTGGCCGATATGCTGGGCAATCAGATTCCTGCCGGCATTGCCTCGGTGCCCGACTTCATGGAGAACCAGAAGGCTGGCAAGCTGCGCGTGATCGGCGTGCTGGGCGCCAAGCGCCAGGCCTCCATGCCCGAAGTGCCGACCTTGCTGGAGCAGGGTATCAAGGGCTTCGAGGACATGCCTTACTACGGCATCTTTGCGCCCAAGGGCGTGCCCCAGGCCTTTGTCGAGCGCTTTTCTGCAGCCGTGGGCAATGTGCTCAAGCAGCGTGACGTCTACGCGCAGCTGACGGCGTTGGGGCTTACAGTTGGATACATGAATCCCCGCCAGTTGGGGGAGCGTGAGGCCGCCTATTCCAAGGTTTGGGCCGGTATCATTCAGCGCAGCGGTTTCCAGCCGCAGTAGTTTCGCGCGTGCGGCACCTGCTCAAGGCCCTGCTTCACTTGCGAGGCAGGGCTTTTTGCATTCTGCCGTCCCGCACTGCTGCGTCGCTGACTCCAGACTTCAGATTCAAACAGCCAGGGCCGGCCACGCCGGCCCCAAAAGGAAGTGACTGTATGACTGTGCCTTATGCAGAGGGAAGGAAGAGGGAGCAGATCGCGCCGCATTGGCGCGTGCTGCTCAAGGCAGGCCTGTTATGGGGCCTGGCGGCCACGGCGGCCCATGCCGTGGGGGTGCGCCAGTTCAGCCCGCAGGGCGATGTAAGCAAGGTGGGCCAGGTGGTGGTGCAGTTCGATGGGGCAGCCGTGCGCTTTGGCGACCCCAAGGCCGCGGCGCCGGTCAATCTGCAGTGCAGCAATGCGCAGGCCGCCAAGGGCACGGGGCGCTGGAACAGCGAAAAGGAATGGGTCTTCGACTTTGCCCAGAACCTGCCCGCCGGCGTGCGTTGCACGGCCCAGCTCAACCCTCAGTTCAAGAGCGTCGCGGGTACGGCCCTGACGGGCGCAGCCAGCTATCAGTTCCAGACCGGCGGACCGCAGGTGGCCCGCATCGCGCCCGACACCTATGAAGAGGTGGACGAGCAGCAGTACTTTGCTCTGCGCCTGACGGGCGCGGCATCCGTCGACAGCCTCAAGCAGCGCGTCTGGTGTACCTCCGAAGGTGTGGGCGAGCGCATTCCCGTGCAACTGATCGAGGGCAAGGACCGCGAGGCCGTGCTCGAGCAGCGCCACTGGGACAAGGATGCCGCCAAGAACCCGCAGAACTATGCGGTGCTGGCCTGCAACCGCCGCCTGACCTCGGGCAGCAAGATGACCCTGGTCTATGGCAAGGGCGTGGCCATGGCCAACGGCCTGGTCAGCAAGGACGAGCAGCGCTACGAGTACCAGGTGCGCCAGCCGTTCAGTGCCGACTTCAGCTGCGAGCGCGAGAACGCCAACGCCGCCTGTCTGCCGATCCGCCCCATGCGCCTGTCATTCAGCGCGCCGGTGCCGCGCAAGCTGATCGAAGGCATACGCCTCAAGAGCGGTGCCTCGGCCGTGGCACCCATCATCGAGCAGAACGGCGACAAGCTGGCCGAGGATTCGCTGGTGGACAGCGTGACCTTCCCCGCCACCATGCAGCCAAACACCAAGTATGTGGTGGAGCTGCCGCCGCAGTTCAAGGATGCCGCGGGCCGCACGCTGAGCAATGCCAATCTGTTCCCGCTGGCCACGGCCACGGGCAATATGCCGCCGCTGGTGAAGTTTGCCGCCGCGCCCTTCGGCATCGTCGAGCGCTTTGCCGAAGGCCCCAAGGGCCCGGCGCTGCTGCCCGTGACGCTGCGCAATGTGGAGCCGCAGCTTCTGGGCAAGTCGCTGGACGCCAGCGTGGTGCGTACCAAGAAGGGCGGCTCGGACGCCGACATCATCGCCTGGATCAAAAAGGTCGAGCGCTATGACAGCTACAGCGTGGAGCGCAAGCGCGCCGCGCGTGATGTAAAGGTCTTGCCTCCTGTCATCAACGACGACAAGCACTGGGTGCAGACCCGCATGCTGTCGCTGCTGGACGGCCAGAGCCAGACCCAGACGCTGGAGCTGCCCAAGGCGGCCAAGAGCGACCCGCGCCCCTTCGAGGTCGTCGGCATTCCGCTGAACCCGGGCTTCCAGGTAGTGGAGATCGCCTCGCCCATGCTGGGCCAGTCTCTGCTCGACGAAGGCTATGGAGCGGGCCGCACCATGTATGTGCGCACTTCGGTGCTGGTGACCAATCTGGCCGTGCACTTCAAGCTGGGGCGCGAGAACTCCGTGGCCTGGGTGACGACGCTGGACAAGGGCAAGGTGGTGCCAGGCGCCACGGTGCAGGTCTCGGACTGCAACGGTCAGGCGATTGCTTCGGCCGTCAGTGATGCCCAGGGTCTGGTGACCTTCAACGGCCTCAATCCCAATCCGCCTTCCTGCAGCAACGAAGACGGCTACTACCGCAGCAACTCCTATTTCGTGAGTGCGCGTGCCAAGACCGAGGCTGGCGAGGAACTGGCTTTTGTCTGGAGCAACTGGAACAAGGGCATAGAGTCCTGGCGCTTCAATGTGCCGACCAGCTCCAGCAGCAAGCGCGACGAAGTCGCGCATACGGTGTTTGACCGCATGCTGTTCCGTGCCGGCGAAACCGTGTCCATGAAGCACTTTCTGCGTGCCCTGACGGGCCCCGGCAAGAACTCCACGGGCTTTGAACAGACCCAGGGCAAGCCTGACCGCCTGACCATCACCCATCTGGGCAGTGGCCAGCGCTTTACCCAGGCCCTGAGCTGGAATGCCAATGGCAGCGCGAGCAGCGAGTTCCCCATCTCCAAGGCCGCCAAGCTCGGCGAATATGCGGTGGAGCTGGGCTACACCAATGGCAGCGGCCGTCGCTCCAGTTTCAGCACGGGCATCTTCCGTGTCGAGGAGTTCCGCCTTCCGGTGATGGAGGGACGTGTGGGCCCGGCCGGCAAGGAGCAGCTCTACGCTGTCAGCAGCGTGCCTGCCGAAGTGCAGATCAACTATGTCTCGGGTGGCGCTGCCGCCAATCTGCCGGTCAAGGTGTCGGCTCTGCTGCGCTCCAAATCGCTGGATTTCGCGGGCTGGGACGGCTTCAGCTTCAACCCGCCGCGCAGTGCCCAGGACGTGGGCAGCAGCGACGATGAGGAAAGCACGGCGGCCGACGACACCAAGGTCGTGGCTGACAAGCTTCCCGTGACGCTGGACAAGAACGGTCTGGGCAAGGTCGCTATCGACAAGCTGCCCAAGTCCGGCGAGCCGCGCGAGTTGCTGATGGAAGCGACCTACGCCGACCCGAACGGCGAGGTGCAGACCCTGCGCAGCACGCGCACCATCTGGCCGGCTGCCGTAGTGGCAGGCGTGCGCTCCGAGAACTGGATCTCGGTGGATCGCAAGCTGCGCTTTCAGGCGCTGACGCTGGATACGGCAGGCAAGGCCCAGGCCGGCGTGCCCGTCAAGGTCGAGGCCGTGGCGCGCATCACCACCTCCAGCCGCAAGCGGCTGGTGGGCGGCTTCTACAGCTACGACAACCAGACCACGCTCAAGAATCTGGGCACCGTGTGCTCGGGCACCAGCGACAGCCATGGCCTTGTGCAATGCGAGGCCCAGTTGTCCCAGCCCGGCGAGGTGGAGCTGATCGTCAAGGCCGCCGACAAGGAAGGCCGCAGCAGCCAGGCCGCGACCTCGGTGTGGGTCACGGGCCAGGGCGAACTCTGGTTCGGCGGCGAAGACCATGACCGCATGGACGTGCTGTCCGAGCGCAAGAGCTATGAGCCCGGCGAGACCGCGCGCTTTCAGGTGCGCATGCCTTTCCGCCGCGCCACGGCGCTGGTGGCCGTGGAGCGCGAAGGCATCGTCAGCACCCAGGTGGTGGAGCTGGCGGGTGACAACCCCACGGTGGACGTCAAGATCGAAGACAACTGGGGCCCCAATGCCTATGTCAGCGTGCTGGCGCTGCGCGGCCGCCTGATGGAAGTGCCCTGGTACAGCTTCTTCACCTGGGGCTTCAAGTCGCCGCTGGAGTGGTGGCGGGCCTTCTGGAATGACGGCAAGGAATTCATCGCGCCGACTTCCATGGTGGACCTCTCCAAGCCGGCCTTCCGTTTCGGCATGTCCGAAATTCGCGTGGGCCTGAAGAGCAATACCCTGGACGTCAAGGTTTCCTCGGACAAGTCCAGCTACAAGGTGCGCGGCACGGCCAAGGTCACCATCAAGGCCACGCTGCCCGATGGCAAGCCTGCAGCAGGTGCTCATGTGGCGCTGGCGGCCGTGGACCAGGCCTTGCTGGAGCTGATGCCCAACAGCAGCTGGAATTTGCTCGATGCCATGCTGACGCGCCGCGAATGGGGCGTGCAGACGGCAACGGCCCAGATGGAGGTGATCGGCCGGCGCCACTACGGCAAGAAGGCCGTGCCTGCGGGCGGTGGCGGTGGCCGCAGCCCTACGCGCGAACTGCTCGATACCCTGCTGCTGTGGAAGCCCGATGTGGTGCTGGACGGCAACGGCATGGCGCTGATCGAGGTGCCGCTCAACGACGCCCTGACCACCTTCCAGGTGGTGGCCGTGGCCGATGCGGGCGTGAGCCTGTTCGGCACTGGCCAGGCGGCGATCCGCACCACGCAGGATCTGCAGATCATCAGCGGCCTGCCGCCCCTGGTGCGCGAGGACGATCAGTTCCGCGCCCAGGTCACGCTGCGCAACACCTCGGCCAAGGCCATGAAGGTGGAGGTCACGCCGCGCGCCACGCTGCTGGAGCTCAAGGCCCAGACCGTGGAGATTCCCGCCGGCGAGGCGCGTGAAGTGGCCTGGGATGTGAAGGCTCCGGCCCAGCTCTCCGGCACGCGTGCCGAGGCACTGATCTGGGAGATTTCCGCGCGCGACACCGCTGGCGGCGCCGATGCGGCGCAGGATGCGCTCAAGGTCAGCCAGCGCATCGTGCCCGCCGTGCCGCTGTCGGTGCAGCAGGCCACGCTGGTGCAGGTCAACGGCAGCTATAGCGTGCCCGTGAATCCGCCCGCCGACGCACTGCCCGGTCGCGGCGGTCTGCAGATGTCGCTGGTGCCCAAGCTGACCGAAGGTCTGCCCGGCGTGCGCGACTGGTGGGCCCGCTACCCCTACTCCTGCCTGGAGCAGACCACCAGCAAGGCCGTCGGCATGAACAACGCCGATCTCTGGGGCAGCACCATGGCCCAGCTGCCCAACTATCTGGACGGTGACGGCCTGGCCAACTACTTCCCGCCCCAGGACGGATCGGTCAGCCGCGGCAGCGATACGCTGACCGCGCATCTGCTGAACCTGTCGGCCATGGCGCAGGGCGTTGACAAGCGCTTCGTGATTCCTGCCGCCGAACGTGCGCGCATGGAGGACGGCCTGATCGCGTTTGTGGAAGGCCGCATCCAGCGCAACTTCTGGAGCCCGCGCAAGGATCTGGAAATGCGCAAGCTGGCGGCGATTGCTGCACTGGCACTGTCGGGCAAGGCCACGCCGCGCATGCTCGACAGCATCAATGCCACGCCCAACCAGTGGCCCACGCACACGGTCATCGACTGGGTGATGCTGCTGCAGCGCATGAGCGATGCGCCGCAGCGCGATGAGCGCCTGGCCCAGGCCATTCAGATTCTGCGTGCCCGCCTGACCTACAACGGCACGCGTGCCGGCTTCTCGACCGATCAGGACGATGGCTGGTGGTGGCTGATGCAGGGCCCTGACGTGAATCTGGCACGCCTGATCCTCGCGACCATCAACGACCCGGCATGGGCCGAAGACATGCCGCGCCTGGTCAGCGGCTTTATCGCACGCCAGCAGTCCGGTGCCTGGAACACGACCACGGCCAACCTCTGGGGAGCTCTGGCCCTGCGCCGCTTCTCGCAGAAGTTCGAGTCCGAGCCCGTGGCCGGCAGTACCGTGGCCAGCATGAACGGCAACGAGGCCAAGGTGAACTGGGCCGAGGTCAGGCGTGCCACGTCCGAGGATGCGCAGGGCACGGCCCATTCCAACAGCGTCTTCGGCGAGCCCGTGCGTGCCGGTGGCCTGATGAACAACACCATGTTCATGCCCTGGGCCAAGGCTGGCAAGGGCCAGCTGAGCGTGACGCAGCAAGGCACGGGCAAGCCCTGGCTGACCGTGCAGTCCGTGGCGGCCGTGGCCCTGAAGGCGCCTTTCAGCGCCGGCTACACCATCAAGAAGACCGTCACGCCCGTGGAGCAGGCGGACAAGGGCATGTTTGGTGGCGGCCAGTACACGCGCGGCGATGTGCTGCGCGTGACGCTGGAGGTGCAGGCCAAGACCGATATGACCTGGGTGGCCATCACCGATCCCGTCCCCACGGGGGCGACCATTCTGGGTGGCGGCCTGGGCCGCGATTCCGAGATCGCATCCAAGGGCGAGAAGCAGGAGGGGGCCGGCTGGCTGGCCTATGAGGAGCGCAGCTTCGAGTCCTACCGTGCCTACTACCAGTACCTGCCCGCAGGGACGACCAAGGTCGAATACACCGTGCGCCTGAACAACGCCGGTGAATTCGCCCTGCCGCCCACGCGTGCCGAAGCGCTGTATGCGCCCGAGATGTTTGGCGAGATTCCCAACGCCAAGCTCAAGGTGGTGATGCCCAAGTAAGCCTTCAGCGGTTTCCCCGCCGTACGACAAGCCCCGGTCTGCGCAAGCAGTCGGGGCTTTTTTCATGCACTGATGCTATGGATATTGAAGCTGCTTTCGCATTGAAAAAGGATGATTCAAGATCATTTCTATCTGAGATCAATCAATAGCAGGCGCCAGAAGCTCCTGTTTTTATTTAGTTGGATCCGGGTTGACACGCGGCTGTCATCCAGTCTTTCTAGACTGGTGTGATGTCTTTGATCGAGCTGGAGAACGTCGCCAAATCCTGGGGTGACGCCACGGCCCTGCATGCCGTGAATCTGCGCATTGAACCAGGCTCGTTTTGCGTCTTGCTCGGCCCTTCGGGCTGCGGCAAATCCACCACCTTGCGAATGATTGCCGGGCTGGACATTCCCACCTCGGGGTCGGTGCACATCGATGGTCGCGACGTCACCCATCTGCCGCCCGCAGAGCGCGGCATTGCCATGGTGTTTCAGAACTATGCGCTGTTCCCGCATCTGAGCGTGGCCGACAACATTCAGTTCGGTCTGCGGGTACGCAAGCTTGGCAAGGCCGAGCGCGAGCAGCGTCTTGAGCAAACGGCCGAGCTGCTGGGGCTGACGGCACTGCTGGAGCGCCGGCCCGGGCAACTCTCGGGCGGCCAGCAGCAACGCGTGGCGCTGGGCCGTGCGCTGGTGGCGCAGGCCAGGGTCTGTCTGATGGACGAGCCGCTATCCAATCTCGATGCCCAGCTGCGCCAGGAAATGCGCGCCGAGCTGCGCGAGCTGCAGCAGCGTCTGGGCCTCACCGTGGTCTATGTGACCCACGATCAGGCCGAGGCCATGAGCATGGCCGATCAGGTGGTGCTGCTCAACAAGGGCCAGGTGGAACAGGCGGCCGGGCCGCGCGAGATCTATGCCAAGCCCGCCACCACGTTTGCCGCGCGCTTTATCGGCACGCCCGCCATGAACATCGTGGCCCTGCAGGGCAACCGGATTGCAGGCAGCGATGTGGTCGTGGCCCCGGATCTGGTGGCTGGCAGCGCCTACCCGCAGGCGCTGGGCGTGCGGCCCGAGGTGATTGCCGTGGCAGGTGATGCCGACGGCGGCAACGAGCGTCTGGGCAACGGCATTGCGGCCACCGTGCAGGGCTTTGAATATCTGGGTGCCGATCTGGTGCTGCGCTGCCTGGTGGGCAGCGAGCTGCTGACGGCGCGTGTGCCCGGCCATGCCCATGCAGATCTGCGGCCTGGACAAGGCGTGATCCTGTACTGGCCGCAGCAGGCTGCGCATTGGTTCGATGCGCAGGGCGGGCGCATTCATGTTTGCGGGCAGGCGGTGGAATCCGCCCGCTCCTTGCTGGCCGCAGCCTGAGCCGCCGGTGTTTTCCATTGTCTGCAATTCCCGAGGAGAGATTCCCATGCGTCGTCAAACCTTTGTTCATGGCGTGATCGCCGCTGCCGCCGGCCTTGGCCTGGCGGGCACTGCTCTTGCGCAGTCCCCGCTGGAAGTGCCTTTCTATTATCCCGTGGCCGTGGGCGGCCCCATCACCAAGGTGATAGACGGTTATGCGGCGGACTTCAACAAGGCTCATCCGCAATACAAGATCACACCCATCTATGCCGGCACCTATCAGGAAACCATCGTCAAGGCGCTGACGGCGCACAAGGCCGGCAAGGCGCCTGCGACTTCGGTGCTGCTGTCTACCGATATGTTCACGCTGATGGACGAGGGCGCGATTGCGCCCATTGACGACTTCGTGAAGACCGATGCCGACAAGGCCTGGCTCAAGGGCTTTTATCCGGCCTTCATGGCCAACAGCCAGACCGGTGGAAAGACCTGGGGCGTGCCCTTTCAGCGCTCCACCGTGGTGATGTACTACAACAAGGAAGCTTTCAAGGAGGCTGGTCTGAACCCCGACAAGGCGCCCCAGAACTGGAAGGAACTCAAGGAGGCAGCCCACAAGCTGACCAAGAAGGACGCCAGCGGCAAGGTCGTGCAATACGGCATCCAGATTCCGTCCACAGGCTTTGGCTACTGGATGCTGCAGACCCTGACCACGCCCAATGATGTGCTGCTGGCCAACGAGTCCGGCACCCGCGTCATGCTCAACCACCCCAAGGTGGTGGAAGCGCTGAACTTCTGGGTCGGCCTGGTCAAGGACGGCGTGCACCCGGCAGGTGTGGTGGAGTGGGGCACGACGCCCAGGGACTTCATGGAAAAGAAGGCCGCCATCATCGTGACGACCACGGGCAATCTCACCAATATCCGTGCCAATGCCAAGTTCGACTTCGGCGTGGGCCAGATCGCCGGCAATGTCCGCAAGGGCTCGCCCACGGGCGGGGGCAATTTCTACATCTTCAAGAATGCGCCCAGGCAGCAGCAGCAGGCTGCGTTCGAGTTTGCCAAATGGGTGACCCAGCCAGAGCGTGCCGCGCAGTGGAGCATGGACAGCGGCTATGTGGCGGTCTCGCCTGCAGCCTACGAGACTCCCGCACTCAAGAAGTACGGCCAGGAATTTCCCCAGGCACTGGTGGCGCGCGATCAATTGCCGGTGTCGGTGGCCGAGTATTCCACCCATGAGAACCAGCGCGTGACCAAGGTGCTCAACGATGCGATTCAGGCGGCCCTGAACGGCACCAAGACCGCAGCCCAGGCCATGGACGACGCGCAGAAGGAATCCGAGCGCATTCTGCGTCGCTACAAGTAATGAGCAGTCCGGCGCTTGAAACCGACAAGGGCGTCATGTCTGCGCCCTTGCCATCCAGGACCGCCCGCAGGCTGGCGCAGGCCGCAGCGCGAAAGCAGGCCGTGCATGCCTGGCTGCTGCTCATGCCGGCGCTGGTGCTGCTGTCGGGCTTTACACATTGGCCGGCCTTGTCCACGTTGATCGACAGCCTGCATGCCACGGGTCGCGGCGGCCAGCCCGGCGAATGGGTGGGGCTGGAAAACTATGCGCTCATGGTCGATGATCCCGTCTTCTGGCAGGCCGTGCGCAACAACCTCTGGTTTGCCGCTGCCACCATTCCGCTGTCCATGGGGCTGGCCTTGCTGATGGCGCTGTGGGTCAACGAGAAGCTCGCGGGGCGGGCCTTGCTGCGCATGGCCTATTTCACGCCCACGGTGCTGCCCATGATTGCCGTGGCCAATATCTGGCTGTTCTTCTACACGCCTCAGTACGGACTGCTGGAGCAGTTGCGCGGCGCACTGGGCCTGGACGCGCACAACTGGCTGGGCGATCCGTCCACGGCCCTGGCCTGCATCACGCTGGTGGCCGTGTGGAAGGAGGCCGGCTTTTTCATGATCTTCTATCTGGCCGCGCTGCAGACGCTCAACCCCAGCCTCAAGGAGGCAGCGGTCATCGAAGGCGCATCGCGCTGGTATTTCCTGCGCCGCGTGCAGTGGCCGCTGCTCATGCCGACCACGCTGTTCATCCTGGTCAACGCCGTGATCAATGCCTTCCGGCTCGTGGACCATGTGTTCATCCTCACACGTGGCGGGCCGGACAATGCCTCCACGCTGCTGCTCTATCACCTCTACGAAGTGGGCTTCAAATTCTGGGACACCGGCTATGCCGCGGCCATCACCGTGGTGCTGGTTTTGGTGCTGGCTGCCGTGGCACTGTTCCAGTTCTTTGTGCTGGACAAAAAGGTGCACTATCAATGACAGCTGCTTCATTTCTGCCAGGGCGCAGGAGCGCCCGGGAGAGCCAGGGCGTGAGCTTTTATGGCGCTTCATGGCTGGACACCCTGGCCGCCTGGACGCTGGCGCTGCTGTGGCTGCTGCCGCTGGCCTATGCTGTCTGGACGGCGTTTCACCCCTCCGATGCGTCCACGCGCCTGGATCTGTCCGCGCCCTGGACGCTGCAGAACTTCCGCCATGCCTGGGAAGCCGCGCCGTTTGCGCGCTATTTTCTCAACACCATCTTGCTGGTGGCCTTGATTCTGGCGGTGCAGCTGCTGCTGTCCACGCTGGCTGCATTTGCCTTTGCACGCTTGCGCTTTCGCGGCAGCAATGTGGCGTTTGCGCTGGTGCTGATACAGCTGATGATCATGCCGGACATTCTGCTGGTGGCGAACTATCAGACCATGTCCGGGCTGGGAGCGGTCGATACTCTGGCGGGCATAGGTCTGCCGTATTTCGCCTCGGCCTTTGCCATCTTTTTGCTGCGCCAGACCTTTATGGGCATACCCCGCGAGCTGGACGAAGCCGCGCGCGTGGAAGGTGCGAGCACGCTGCAGATTCTCTGGCGTGTCTACGTACCGCTGGCCAGGCCGGTCTACACGGCATTTACGCTGGTTTCGGTGAGCTTTCACTGGAATAATTTTCTCTGGCCTCTGATCATCACCAACAGCGTGCAGTCGCGTCCGCTCACCGTGGGCCTGCAGGTTTTCTCCAGCGTGGAATCGGGCGTGGAATGGTCGACTATCTGCGCCGCCACACTGATGACTTCAGGGCCGCTGCTTATTGCATTCCTGCTGTTCCAGCGCCAGTTCGTGCAAAGCTTCATGCGCGCAGGCATCAAGTGACTGGGATACAGTCAAACCATTTGAGGAGTTGACGATGCCCGGTCCCGCTGCTGCTGGTGTGCTGATTTATGCCAAGGATTTCCAGAGTCTGGCAGGCTTCTATGAGCGGGTTCTGGGCATGCGGCGACTGCATGAAGATGCGCACGTCATCGTGCTGGAGTCCGCAGCCCTGCAACTGGTGATTCACGCCCTGCCTGCCGAGATTGCGGCGCGGGTCAAGATCGGCACGCCACCGCAGCGCCGTGCCGATGTGGCGCTCAAGTTCTTCGTCACCGTGCCGGCGATTGCCGAAGCCGAAAGCGCTGCACAGGCGCTGGGCGGACAGGTGTTTGACGAGCGTTGGCAAGGTCCTGGCTTTGCGGCCTGCAATGCCATGGACAAGGAAGGCAATGTGTTCCAGTTGCGCGAGAACTTGGCCTGATCAGCTGCTGTAAAAATGGTGGCTGCCGGGGCTTCAGCCACTTTCAATCTGGAAAGACGCGACAAGATGAATATCCTGACCTGGAATGTGCAATGGTGCTGCGGCATGGATGGACTGGTCAGTGTGGAACGCATCGTGCGCCACGCGCTGCAAATGGGCGAGCAGTCCGGCGGTCTGGATGTGCTGTGCCTGCAGGAAATCGCCGTCAACTACCCCGATCTGCAAGGAAGGCCCGGCGACCAGTTGGCCGAGCTGAAGGCGCTGTTGCCGGGCTGGCAGATTTTCTTTGGCGCATCGGTCGATGAGTTCACGTCCAGTGGACATCAGCGTTTTGGCAATCTGATTGCCACGCGGCTGCCGGTGCTGCTGGTTCAGCACTATCTGCTGCCCATGCCGGCAGAAGCCGATATGCGCTGCATGCAGCGCATGTGTTCCGTGGTCACGGTCGATGACGCGGCGCTGGGGCCGGTGCGCATCATGACCACGCATCTCGAATATTTCTCGACGCGTCAGCGCATGGCGCAGGCCGGCGCACTGCGTGCCCTGCAGATGCAGGCCTGTGCGCTGGCGGATGCCCCGCCACAGCCGGCCAGCGATGGCTCGCCCTATCAAACCAAGCCGCATACCCGTCATGCCGTGCTTTGCGGGGATTTCAACTTCGAGCCGCACGAGCCCGAATATGCCGTTCTGTCCGCACCTTGGGCTACTGGTGAGGAAGGCTGTCTGCAGGCTGGGCAGTGGCGCAATAGCTGGGATGTGCTGTATCCCGGACAACCGCAGCCTCCGACCTTCAGACTGGTGGATCGAACCTGGGGAGCAGAGCCCGGGGCATGTGACTTGATATGGGTCAGCGACAGCTTGTGTCAGAGAGTGCACACTTGGAGTGTCGACAGCGCCACACAGGCGTCTGACCACCAGCCTGTGATGTTGACGCTGGGCTGAGCTTGTTGCTAGGTTCGGAGCTGGATTCAAAAGACGAGCTGCCACGCAAGTCGCACTGTTGTGAAACCCTGAGAACGTAAACACGTTCTAAAAGAGAGGAGTCTTCATGCCTGTAGAAATTCCGTCCATGTCCATCATGTTGCACCGTAGCTGGTGGGTGCTGTTGCTGCGCGGCGCCGCCGCCATCATCTTTGGCGTGCTGACCTGGATGCAGCCCGCGGCGTCCGCCGCCGCGCTGGTGCTGGTGTTTGGCGCCTATGTGTTTGTCGACGGCCTGCTAGGCATCTACACCGCCATCAAGAGCCGCCAGCAGTCGCGCCACTGGTGGGTGGTTTTGCTGTGGGGGCTGACGGGTGTGGTGGTGGGGGTGCTCACGGTCATCAACCCTGCGATTACTGCGCTGGTTCTGACTATCTATATCGGCGTCTGGGCCTTGATGACCGGTGTGCTGCAGATCGTCGCGGCGCTGCGTCTGCGCAAGGAAATTCAAGGCGAATGGGTGCTGGTGCTCGGGGGGCTGCTCTCGGTGCTTTTCGGCATCTTCGTGCTGATGCAACCCGGCGCGGGCATGATGGCCATGCTGTGGGTGCTGGCGACCTATGCCGTCATCTTTGGCGTGCTGATGGTGATACTGGCGTTCAAGATCAAGAAGTTCACGGCCTGAAGAAAAGGCGGTGGTTCCGGAAAAAAGCGGCTCGCTGGAGCCGCTTTTTTATTGCCGCTTGTCTGAGCGGACAGTTTGCCATGCCATCTTTGGGACAATGCCTGCTGACTTTCAACAGCGCACAAAGACATGAAACAAGGCATGCAGCGGTATTTCCAGCCCTCGAGAATGAAGCCGTCCTGGCGAGCCGTTGGCATGACGGCCGCCTTGTGGCTGGGTCTTGCCGCCAGCAGCCAAGCCGTGCCCAGCTATGACGAGGTGCGCAGCGACCATCGCTCGTCGGAGACCCTGCTGCTTTCGCGCGAAGGCGAGGTGCTGCAGCGTTTGCGCACCGACAGCACGGTGCGCCGCGGACCCTGGGTGGCTCTGGCCGATGTTTCGCCGGCACTGCGCACGGCCCTGGTGCTCAGCGAGGACAAGCGTTTCTACGAGCACAGCGGCGTGGACTGGGCTGCCGTCACCGCAGCTGCATGGGGCAACCTCTGGAACACACGCACGCGTGGCGCGAGCACCATCACCATGCAGCTCGCCGGTCTGCTGGATGGAGACTGGCGTCAGGGACCGGGTGGGCGCAGCGTGGTGCAGAAGGTGGGGCAGGCCGTGGCGGCCCAGGTGCTGGACAGGCGCTGGCGCAAGGACCAAATTCTCGAGGCCTATCTGAACTTGGTGCCGTTCCGCGGCGAGATCGTGGGTATTGCTGCGCTGTCGCAAAGCCTGTACGGCAAGGCCGCACACGGGCTGGACGCGCGCGAGGCCGCCATTGCCGCAGCCCTGGTGCGGGCACCCAATGCCTCGGTGGAGCGGGTGGCCCAGCGTGCCTGCGGCGTGCTGCAGGTGATGGTGCCCGATGATGTGGCGGCCAGGGATTGCTCGGCCATGCAGCTCTACACCTCCAGCGTGCTGCAGCGGCGTCAATGGCTGGCCAGCGAGGGCGTGGCCCCGCATTTCGCACGGCGCTGGCTGGCGCTGCCCCAGAACAGGGGGCAGGAGCAGGTGCGATCAACCTTGAGCGCACCCTTGCAGCGCTTTGCCGTGGCCAGCCTGCAGCAGCATCTGCGCGAGCTGCAGGGCCGCAATGTAGAAGATGGTGCGACCGTGGTGCTGGACAACCGAACAGGCGAGATTCTGGCCTGGGTGGGCTCCTCAGGAACGCTGAGCCAGGCGTCCGAGGTCGATGGCGTGACCGCGCTGCGTCAGCCCGGCTCCACGCTCAAGCCGTTTCTCTACGCCCAGGCGATTGCCGAAAAGCGCATCACGGCCGCCTCGCTGATCGAGGATTCATCGGCCCATATTTCCACGCAGAACGGCCTCTACATTCCGCAGAACTACGACCGGCGCTTCAAGGGCTGGGTGTCGGCGCGCACGGCGCTGGCGTCCTCGCTCAATGTGCCTGCGGTGCGCACGCTGGTCATGGTCACGCCCGACGCCTTCTTCGAGCAGCTCAAAAAACTGGGTCTGCCGCTGCGTGAAAGCGGGGGCTATTACGGCTTCAGCCTGGCGCTGGGCAGCAGCGAGGTCGCGCTGCTCAATCTGACCAATGCCTATCGGGCACTGGGCAATAGCGGTCAATATCGTCCCGTGAGCTGGGCCTTGCCTCAGACTGAAAGCCGCAAGGCCGGCGGCAAAACCGGCGACGACGCGGTGCAGGCACTGGATGCGCGGGCAGCTTTTATCGTGGGCGACATTCTCTCCGACAATATGGCGCGGGCCCCGACGTTCGGCACGGACAGCGTGCTGGCCACGCGCTTCTGGACGGCCGTGAAAACCGGCACCAGCAAGGATATGCGCGACAACTGGGCCGTGGGCTGGTCCGAGCGCTACACCGTGGGCGTCTGGGTGGGCAATGCGGGTGGCGAGGCCATGCATTCGGTCAGCGGCACCAGCGGCGCAGCGCCCATATGGGCCGATATCATGGGCTTTTTGCATCGCAACCTGTCCAGCCGCGCGCCCAGGGCTCCGATCGGCGTGCTGCAGCAGCAAGTGCAGTTCGGTGCGTTGGCAAGCGGCGGCATGCCTATCGAAAGTGCACGCGGCGAATGGTTTGTGGCAGGGACCGAGCAATCACTGTTTGCCATGGATCACGTGGCTGGCGGCACGGAACAGAAAAACCTTGCAAGGCAAAAAGCCAGCAAGTCCGGCAGTGCCGCGGCTGCGGCCGCTGTACGTATCTCGCGCCCGGCCAATGGCACCATTTTGGCGCTGGACCCCGATATTCCACCCGACAGCCAGCGCGTGCAGCTGGTGGCGCGCCAGGCCGGCATGGCGGCCGAGCAGGACTGGCGCGACAGCAGCTTGCGCTGGCGGCTGGTGACCCGGCAATATGGAGCGCCGGCCACAGCAGACAAGAACGCCCAACCCGTGATGCGAGAAGTTCAGCGCGAGCTGGGGCGCGGTAGTCAGCTGGGCTGGCTGCCCTGGCCGGGGCGTCACAGGCTGGAGCTGCTCGATGCCTCCGGCAAGGTGCTGGACAGCATTGCGCTCGAGGTGCGCGGTGCCGGCGCCCTGGTGGCCGGGCCGGAACATATCCAGAGTCAACGCCGGCGCTGAAGGCCGGCCGGTGAACCGGCCAGACGCTCAGTTGCCGGAATCGAACTGCGCGACCAGAAAGTCCAGCAGCGCGCGCAGCTTGGGCGTCACATGCTGGCGTGACGGATAAATCGCATAGAGCGTGGTCTTCACCGTGCTCCAGTCCTCCAGGACGGCCTGCAGCCGGCCCGTGCGCAGGTCTTCCTCGACATAGGGCCGCGGGATCAGGCTGACGCCAAAGCCCGCGCGCAGTGCGTCGCGCACTGCCAGGCTTGAGGACACCGAATAGCGCGCGTTGACTGCCACGCTCTCCATGTGCCCGCCTTGCTCGAATTCCCAGGCATCCGCATGGCCCGAGAGACTGAAGCGTATGTGCTCCAGGCCGTTGAGGTCGGCAGGCGTGTGCGGGCGGCCGCGCTTTTCGAAATAGCCGGGAGTGGCGCACAGCACATGCGACATGCTTGTCAGCGGACGCGCGATCAGCGAGGAGTCCTCGAGCCGGTCACTGCCGCGTATGGCCAGATCGAAGCCTTCGCGCACGATGTCGACGCGCCGATCGTCCAGGTGCAGGTCCAGCTGCAGCTCGGGGTAGCGCTCCAGGAAGGCGGGGATGGCGGAAGACATCTGCGTCAGCGTGAATGTCATGGGTGCGCTGACCTTGAGCAGGCCGCTGGGCGCGGCCTTGAAGGGGCATAGCGCCGAGTCGGCATCGGCCAGCGCATCCAGCGCCCGCGTGACATGCTCGAGATACAGGCGGCCTTCCTCCGTCAGCGCCATGCGCCGTGTGGTGCGCTGGATCAGGCGCGTGCCCACATGGGCCTCCAGCTCGGCGATGTTTTTGCTGATCGCGGCTGGCGACAGGCCCAGGCTGCGGCCCGCCTCGGCAAAGCTGCCGCGCTGCGCGACGCGATGAAAGACTTGCAAGGCGGTCAGTCGGTCCATGCGATTCTTCTCTGTTGGTGAATGGTTTATTTTTATAAAAGCCAATTATCAATTCAGGGTGAATTATCTACAGTCATGCCATGACTACCCCTCACCCCACACTCGCTCTCATCGAGCAGCGCATCTCGGCCAACCGCTTCGATGACTCCCACAGCCTGGCCGATGCCGAGATAGCGCGGCTGGTTCAACTGGCCACGCGTGCACCCACGGCCTACAACCTTCAGAACTGGCGCTTTATCGCCGTGCGCACGCCCGCAGCGAAAGCCAGGCTGCGCGCCCTGGCCCAGGATCAGGCCAAGGTGCAGGAGGCGGCCGTCTGCTTCATCGTCTGCGGCGTGCTGGCCGACCCCGAGGCGCTGGCCGAACGGCTGCAGCCCTTTGTGGACGGGGGCTTCATGCCTGCCGCCATGGCGCAGGGATGGCTGCAGGCCGCGCAGCAGCAGTACGCCAGCGCGCAGGCGGTGCGCGACGAGGCCCTGCGCTCGGCCAGCTTTGGCGCCATGACGCTGATGCATGCGGCGCAGGCCATGGGTCTGGCGTCCTGTGCGATGACGGGCTTCGACGCCGAAGGCGTGACATCGAGCTTCGGTCTGGCGAGCGAGGAGGTTCCAGTGATGCTTGTCACCGTGGGCCGTGCAGCAGCCGGCAACTGGCCGCAGAAGCCGCGCCGGCCGCTGGAGCAGGTGCTGGAGTTCGCATGAGCTCCCGGCAAGCGGTGCGAACACCGGGGCAGACCCGGGCATGGGATCTGCTGCTGACAGGGCTGGCGCCCGCCATCTGGGGCAGCAGCTATATCGTCACTACGCAGCTGCTGCCGCAGGTGCCCGCGATGACCGTGGCCTTGCTGCGCGCGCTGCCCGCAGGCCTGTTGTTGCTGGCATTTGCACGGCGTCTGCCGCAGGGCATGTGGTGGTTGCGGGTGTTCATCCTGGGAGCACTCAATTTCTCGGTGTTCTGGAGCATGCTGTTCGTCTCGGCCTACCGCCTGCCGCCTGCCGGGAGGGGCGGCCGCCACCGTCGGGGCCGTGCAGCCGCTGGTGGTGGTGTTTCTTGCGGCCTGGGTGCTGGGCAGCGCGCTGCGGCCGGCCTCGGTGCTGGGAGCCCTGGCCGGTGTGGCGGGTGTGGCCTTGCTGGTGCTCACGCCTGGTGTGAGGCTGGATGCTATGGGGATTGCGGCAGGCCTGGCAGCAGCGCTTTCCATGGCCTGCGGCACGGTGCTCACGCGCAAGTGGCGTCCTCCCGTACCGCTGCTGACCTTCACCGCCTGGCAGCTCACGGCCGGCGGAGTGTTGCTGCTGCCGGTGGCGCTGTGGGCCGGACCGGATTTTCCGGCGCCCACACCGGGCCATCTGATCGGACTGGCCTGGCTGGGTCTGGTGGGCGCGGCGTTGACCTATGTGCTGTGGTTTCGCGGCATTGCCCGGCTGGAGCCGAACATGGTGGCGCCGCTGGGTTTTCTGAGTCCGCTGACGGCGATTTTGCTGGGGTGGGTGTTCCTGGGCCAGACGCTGACGAGCGTGCAGATGGCGGGCGTGGCCCTGGTCCTGGGCGGCATCTGGCTGGGGCAGAAGGGTGCGGCGCGCTGATCCCCGCAAGGCCCGGCCCTGAACCGGAGCCTGTGCGGGATCAGTCCCGTACCAGCAGATCGCCAGTGATCTCCGAGACCTTCTTGACGCTGGTCAGCGTCATGGCCACGCGCATTTCCTTTTCGAGCAGGTTCAGCAGGTTGGTCACGCCGGCTTCGCCTTCTGCAGCCAGCGCGTAGACGAAGGCGCGGCCTATCATGGTGCAGTCTGCTCCAAGGGCCAGCAGGCGCACGATGTCCAGGCCGTTGCGAACGCCCGAGTCGGCCAGGATCTTGATCTGGCCCTTGACGGCATCGGCAATGGCAGGCAGGGCGCGTGCCGAGGAGAGCACGCCGTCGAGCTGGCGCCCGCCGTGGTTGGAGACGATGATGCCGTCAGCGCCGAAGCGCACCGCATCCCTGGCGTCCTCGGGGTCGAGGATGCCCTTGATGAGCATGGGACCCTTCCAGAAGTCGCGGATCCACTCCAGGTCCGACCATGAGATCGAGGGGTCGAAGTTCGCGCCCAGATAGCCCATATAGTCTTCAAGCGAGACGTTTTGGCCCTTGTAGGTGGAGATATTGCCCAGCGTGTGCGGGCGCCCCATCAAGCCCACGTCCACGGCCCAGTGCGGATGGGTCACGGCCTGCAGGTAGCGGCGCATGGCGGCGTTGGGGCCGCTCATGCCCGAATGCGCATCGCGGTAGCGGGCGCCAGGCACGGGCATGTCCACGGTGAAGACCAGGGTGGAGACGCCGGCGGCCTGGGCTCGCTCCAGCGCGTTCTTCATAAAGCCCCGGTCCTTGAGCACATAGAGCTGGAACCACATCGGGCGGCCCAGCCTGGGCGCGACTTCCTCGATGGGGCAGACCGAGACGCTGGACATGGTGAAGGGGATGCCCTTTTTATCAGCGGCCATGGCGGCCTGTACTTCGCCACGGCGGGCGAACATTCCGGTCAGCCCCACGGGAGCCAGCGCCACGGGAATCGAGAACTTCTCGCCGAACAGCTCGATGCTGGTGTCCAGCTGGCTCATGTCCTTGAGCACGCGCTGGCGCAGGGCCACGTCGGCCAGGTCGTCGACATTGCGGGCCAGCGTCTTCTCGGCATAGGCACCGCCGTCGAGGTAGTGGAATAGAAAGGGCGGCAGGCGCTTTTGCGCAGCCGCGCGGTAGTCGGTGGTAGAGGAGATGATCATGAAAAAATGGCGGAGGAAGAGGAAAAACGATCCAGCCGCTTGCGTCGGGCCGCCTCGGCATCCGACTCGGACAGCTTTTCGTGAACATAGGCTAGGTGCTGGCCGATAGCGCTTCTGGCCTGCTCCGGCTCGCCGTCGACAATGGCCTGCATGAGATTGCGGTGCTGCGCAGTCAGATGCTCCAGCGTCGAGAGATCATCATGCACGAACATCAGGCGCCGGTTCTGGGCCACGGTGCCAAGCACCAGCTCGAAGAGGCTGCCCATGAGCTGCACCAGCACGGCGTTGTGCGAAGCCTCGGCAATTGCCAGATGGAACTGCGCATCGGAGCGGGCCGCGCTGGCGGCATCGCGCGCCTGCTGGTGGCGCAGCATGTCGTCAAAGCAGTGGCGGATGCGGTCCCTGTCCTTGTCGGTGGCACGCTGGGCCGCATACCAGGCGGTGCTGAGCTCGAGCGCCTGGCGTGCTTCCAGCACGTCGTAGCGATACTGGGGGTCGTCGCGCAGCAAGGATTCCAGCGGTGCGACGGCCTGCTCGTGCCACAGCGGCACGCGCGAGCCGACAAAGGTGCCGGCGCCCACGCGGCTTTCGAGCACGCCGCGGCTGGCCAGCTTCTGTATGGCCTCGCGCAGCGCCGTGCGCGAGACCCCCAGCTGCTCGGCCAGCGCCCGCTCGGTCGGCAGCTTTGCGCCGCTCTGGAGCTGGGTGCTCTGGATCAGCTCCAGCAGCTGCTGGGCAACGCGGTCGGACAGGCGGATGGCGGGCATGGGGTCGGGCAGGAGTTTCAGGTGGTGGGAATCATCCACGGAAACACATAAGCCTGCAGCGTGCAGATGATGCCGATCAGCACCAGAAAGGCCAGACTGTGCTTGACGGTGAAGCGGAACAGGTCCGATTCCTTGCCGGCCAGGCCCACGGCTGCGCAGGCAATGGCGATGGACTGGGGCGAGATCATCTTGCCGGTCACGCCGCCAGTGGTGTTGGCCGTCACGGCCAGAACCTCGGGCAGCCCCAGCTGCGCTGCCGTCGTGGCCTGCAGGGCGCCGAACAGCGCATTGGCCGAGGTGTCGGATCCCGTGAGGAATACGCCGACCCAGCCCAGGAAGGGCGAGAAGAACGCAAAGGCCTTGCCTGTATGGGCCAGCGCCATGGCCAGCGTGGTGGACAGGCCGGAGTAGTTGGCGATGAAGGCAAAGGCCAGCACCATGCCGATGGAGTAGATGGGCAGAGCCAGTTCCTTGAAGGTCTCGCCCAGGGTCTGGACTGCCACGGCTGGCTTGAGGCGCAGCAAGAGAATGGCGAGCACGGCGGCGATCAGGATCGCGGTTCCCGTGGCCGACAGCCAGTTGAAGGAGTAGACCGCGCCATAGGGCGTGGGCGCGGCGACGACGGGAGCCATTTTCTGCACCAGATTGTGCAGCATGGGAACGGGAATGCTCAAGACCGTGCCGGACAGTGCGCCGCCCGAGGCGAACAGCGCCTTGAAGGGCTTGAGGCTCCAGATGGTCACCATGGCCGTGAGGATGATGAAAGGCGACCAGGCCTTGATCACCATGCCGGTCGTCAGCTTGGCGGGGGCCGTCGTCTGGATCTTGGCTGCGCCCGGCTCGGTGTCGAAGCGGAAGATGCGCTTGGGCTGCCAGAACTTGAGAAAAGTGGTCAGTGTCACCAGGGCGAAGATGGCCGAAGTGATGTCCGGCAGTTCGGGGCCGATGTAGTTGGCCGTCAGAAACTGTCCGAGTGCAAAGCTGCCGCCGCCCACCAGCACCGCAGGCCAGGTTTCCTTCACGCCGCGCCAGCCGTCCATGATGGCCATGAGCCAGAACAGCACGATGATGGTCATGAACGGCAACTGGCGGCCGGCCATCTGGCTGATGGCCATGACATCGACGCCCGAGACCTGACCGGCCACGATGACGGGAATGCCCATGGCACCGAAGGCCACGGGGGCGGTATTGCCGATCAGGCACAGGCCGGCCGCATACAGAGGCCTGAAGCCCAGGCCCACCAGCAGCGCCGCCGTGATGGCCACGGGGGCGCCGAAGCCGGCGGCTCCTTCGAGGAAGGCACCGAAGCAAAAGCCCACCAGGATGAGCTGCAGGCGCTGGTCTTCTGTGACCGAGAGAATCGACGAGCGGATGATGTCGAACTGTCCGGTCTTGACCGAGACCTTGTAGAGAAAGACTGCCGCGACAATGATCCAGGCAATCGGCCACAGGCCGTAGAAGAAGCCGTAGACGCCTGCTGCCAGCGCATTGGCCACGGGCATGCGGTAGAAGAGCAGCGCCACGGCCAGGGACAGCGCCACCGTGATGGTGCCCGCCACATAGCCCTTGAGGCGCAGCTTGGTCAGTGCGAGAAAGAAAAAGATGATGGGTATCAGCGCCACCAGCGCCGACACCCACACATTGCCTGCGGGGTCGTAGTTCTGCGACCAGATTTCTTGCATTGCCTTGATCTCCTGGATTTATGCGGGGAGGGCAACCCTCCTGAGCGTCCAGAAGCTTCCCCGTCAATTCTTTAAACAACCATGCCGCCCTGCGCCGGACGCTGTCATGCAGTCTTGTTCGGCTTCGCTTGCTAAATTGGTATGACCAATTTGTGGCGATTTCGGGTTGGATGGATTATAGAAATGGGGTTTTGGTCATGAATTAGTGGTTTTCCCTTGTTTTTAATAATTGATTGGTAATACCAATTTGCAGATTGGTACTACGCTGATCCCCTGCAAACGGCGCAAAAAAGCCGCAGGCCCGAAGGCGCTGCGGCTGCTGGTGTGCCCACCTGGTGGGTTGAGAAAAGGGACATGCGCGGTGGAAAACTGCCGCGGCCCAGGCCAGAGATGCCGAGCAAGGGCCAGTGTGGCCCTTTAGGGTGTCCCGTCAGGGCAAGCCGCAAAGCGGCTCGGGGGCTCAGTTCACCATCAGCTTGAACGGCCAGACATAGGCCTGCATGGTGACGAACAGGCCCATCAGGCAGGCCAGGGCGATGGAGTGGAAGAATACGTAACGCAGGATGTCGCCTTCGCGGTTGAACCAGCGTGTGGCGGTCGAAGCCACGACAATGGATTGCGCATCGATCATCTTGCCCATCACGCCGCCCGAGCTGTTGGCGGCGCCCATGAGGTTGGGGGACAGGCCCAGTTGGTCGGCGGCGACCTTCTGCATGCCGCCGAACAGCACGTTGGACGCCGTGTCCGAGCCTGTGAGCGCCACGCCCAGCCAGCCCATCAGCGTGCCGAAGAAGGGGTAGAGCACACCGGTGTTGGCAAAGGCCAGACCCAGGGTGGTGTCTGTGCCCGAGTAGCGTGTCAGCGTGCCCAGGGCCAGCATCAGCACGATGGTCAGCAGCGAGTAGCGCACCAGCCAGGTGGTCTTGAAGAAGGTGCGCACTATGGTCACCGGGTTGTACTTCATGACGAAGGCGCTGACGATGGCCGAGAACAGAATGGCGGTTCCGGTGGCAGACAGCAGGTTCAGCGTGTAGACCGCACCCTCTTTGGTCGGCTGGGGCACCACGGGCGGCATTTTCTCGATCAGATTGTGCAGGCCCGTCATGGGGAAGGCGGGGGCAAACAGGCTGTTGAGCCAGGCCTTGACCGGCGGCAGGCCCCAGATGAACACAAACACCGAGAGAATGATCCAGGGTGTCCAGGCGGCGATCAGCGCGCTCTTGCTGTGCTTGGCCACGGGCTGTGGCGGCTTGACTTCGGAGGCGCTGATATCCTTGCCGCGCAGCGAGGCCGAGGTCCAGATTTTCTTGGGCTGCCAGACGCGCAGGAACAGGATCAGGCTGGCCATGGAAACAATGGCCGCGATGATGTCCACCAGCTCTGGGCCGATGAAGTTGGAGACCAGATACTGGGGAATGGCAAACGACAGGCCGGTGACCAGAATCGCGGGCCAGATCTCCATCATGCCCTTGCGACCGGCAAAGGCCCAGATCAGCCAGAACGGCACCAGCACCGAGAAGAAAGGCAGCTGGCGGCCGATCATGGCGGTCACTTCCATCAGATCGTAGCCATGGACCTTGGCCAGCGTGATGACGGGCGTGCCCAGGGCGCCAAAGGCCACGGGTGCGGTATTGGCGATCAGCGACAGACCGGATGCCGCCAGTGGAGAAAAGCCCAGGCCGATCAGGATGGCTGCCGTCACGGCCACGGGGGTCCCGAAGCCGGCAGCGCCCTCGAAAAAGGCACCGAAAGAAAAGGCAATCAGCAGCAACTGGATGCGGCGGTCTTCGGTGATCCCGGAAAGTGAGTCCTGCAGCACCTTGAAGCTGCCGTTCTGCTCGGTCAGCTGATGCAGGAAGATGATGTTCAGCACAATCCAGCCAATGGGCAGCAGGCCGGTGAAGCCGCCGAACAAGGCTGCGCGCCCCGCCATTTCGCCGGGCATGTTGTAGACAAAGACTGCAATCAGCAGCGCTGCAATCAGGCCTGCTCCTGCGGCCAGGTGGGCCTTCATGTGCAGAAAACCAAGGCCCACCAGCATCACCACGACCGGAATGGCCGCCAGCAATGTGGATAGCCACATATTCGATAGAGGGTCATAGACCTGTTGCCAAACCATCTCTGTTGTCTCCTGTTTGTTGTGGTGACAAGGATGGTGGCTGTGCGAATAGGCTTGCATACCTAGCATTAGCCCTTGATTTTCCCTCGCTGAAGAAAATTTCAAAACTGGCATAAATCACTTCAAACCATAGTGAACTGCCGATGACGGCGATGAGGGCTACCATCGGGTTCAACTCCAATTACAAGGCTAGAAGTCGTGAGCGATCTTTCCAAAATCACCTGTATCGAAGACCTGCGTGTGGTGGCCAAGCGTCGTGTGCCGCGCATGTTTTATGACTACGCCGATTCGGGCTCTTACACCCAAGGCACGTATCGGGCCAACGAAGACGAGTTCCAGTCAATCAAGCTGCGTCAGCGTGTGGCCGTGAACATGGAAGGGCGCAGCACGCGCACCACCATGATCGGCGAGGAGGTCGCCATGCCGGTGGCGATTGCACCCACGGGCCTGACCGGCATGCAGCATGCCGATGGCGAGATTCTTGGAGCCAAGGCCGCCAAGGCCTTTGGCGTGCCGTTCACGCTGTCCACCATGAGCATCTGCTCGCTGGAGGACATAGCCGAGCACACCGATCGCCATCCGTTCTGGTTCCAGCTCTATGTGATGCGCGACAAGGCCTTCATGGAGCGCCTGATCAATCGGGCCAAGGCAGCCAACTGCTCGGCGCTGGTGGTGACGCTGGACCTGCAGATCCTGGGTCAGCGCCACAAGGACATCAAGAATGGTCTGTCCACCCCGCCCAAGCCCACGCTGGCAAACCTCATCAATCTGGCGACCAAGCCGCACTGGTGCCTTGGAATGCTGGGTACCAAGCGCCGCAGCTTTGGCAATATCGTCGGCCATGTGGATGGTGTGGGCGATGTGTCCTCGCTGTCGTCCTGGACGGCAGATCAGTTCGATCCGTCACTGAACTGGAGCGATGTGGAATGGATCAAGAAGCTCTGGGGCGGCAAGATCATTCTCAAGGGCGTGATGGATGCCGAAGATGCGCGTCTGGCTGCACAAAGCGGTGCTGATGCGCTGGTGGTCAGCAACCATGGCGGCCGTCAGCTCGATGGTGCGCCTTCTTCGATTGCAGCCTTGCCATCGATTGCAGAGGCTGCGGGCAAGGACATCGAAGTCTGGATGGATGGCGGCATTCGCAGCGGTCAGGACGTGCTCAAGGCCCGTGCACTGGGTGCGCAAGGCACGATGATAGGTCGCAGCTTCCTCTACGGTCTGGGCGCTTATGGCCAGGCCGGCGTGAGCAAGGCGTTGCAGATCATCCACAAGGAACTGGACACCACCATGGCCTTCTGCGGGCACACCAATATCAACCAGGTCGGCAAAGAAATTCTGTTGCCCGGCACTTACCCGAAACCTTTCGAGCAGAGCTGATTGTTCTGCGGCATGAAAAAAGGTCAGTCCTTTGCAGGGCTGACCTTTTTGATTTCCGGCGGTGTGTCGTGGCGTTCAGGGCTGCTCGAAACGCTTGCGCATGGCAAAGCCATAGCCCAGTCCCAGCAAGGCTGCCATGGCCGAGCCGGCCAGAATGCCCAGCTTGGCCGCGCCCAGCAGGGAAGCATCCGTAAAGGCCAGGCCGCCGACAAAGATGGACATGGTAAAGCCTATGCCGGCCAGCAGACCCACCAGCAGCACACCGCGCCAGTTCAGGCCCTCGGGCAGGCTGCACAGCCCGCTCTTGACAGCCAGCCAGGTGCAGATGAAGACCCCCAGGGGCTTGCCCAGCACCAGGGCCACCAGCACGGCCATGGCCGTGGTCTGCGGTGCGGCAGCGCTCAGGTCTATGCCCGAGAACTGCACGCCGGCATTGGCCAGCGCAAAAATGGGCATGATGCAAAAAGCCACCCAGGGATGAAGAATCATGGGCAGGCGCAGAGCAGGCGGCAGCAGGTCGCGCTGTGCGAGCTGGGCAATGCGCAACTCCTGCAGCAGGTGCTGCGGATCGGGGCGGCCGCTCAGCATCTGCTCACCGGCCTTGCGCATGGCCGTCTGTGCCGTGATCAGCAGCGGCATGGAAGCGGGGCGTACAAACACAGGCGTCATCAGACCCAGCACCACACCTGCCAGAGTGGGGTGAGCGCCGGTCTTGAGCAGGCCGAACCAGAGAATGGCTCCGGGCAGCACATACAGGGGCGCGGCGGCAATGCCCATGCGGTTGAACAGCAGCACCAGCAGCACGCCGGCTGCGGCAACCACAAAGCCCATGGCCTGCAGGCCGCCCGAGTAGAAGAAGGCGATGATGAGCACGGCCACGATGTCGTCGATGATGGCCAGGGCCAGCAGGAAGATACGCAGTGCACCCGGGATATTGCGGCCCAGCAAGGCCAGCACGCCCACGGCAAACGCGATGTCGGTCGCCGTCGGAATTGCCCAGCCGTTGAGCAGCGTCCTGTCGTTGCCCGCCAGGGCCACGTAGATGAGTGCGGGCACGGCCACGCCGCCGATGGCAGCGATCAGCGGCAGACTGGCCTGGCGCAGGCTGGCCAGCGCGCCGTTGTGCAGCTCGCGCCGGATCTCCATGCCCACGACCAGAAAGAACACTGTCATCAGCACATCGTTGACGATGAAATGCAGATCGGTGCTGAAGCTCCATGGGCCAAGCGTCAGCGCGACGGGGGCATGCCACAGTGCAAAGTAGCTTTGCGCCGCAGCGGAGTTGGCCCAGATCAGGGCTGCCGCAGCGGCCAGCATGAGCACCATGCCGGCAAAGGATTCGATATGCAGCAGGTGCGAGATTTGTGCCTGCACGCGCTCGGTCGCGGATTGCAGTGCGGAAACACGGGGTGAATTTTGGGATGCAAAAGGCGCAGGGGCCTGCACAAGTGTTTGTGGGTCCATGTGTCGGTAGGTGTCTGAAGTCGTACGCTGAAGGCGTGCGGCACCTGAGGCAATGCCTGCTGGTGCCGTCTGCACTGCAAACGACTGGTGCGCTGGCGGCCCGACCTGCGCATGAACATTCACCTGCCATCGCCACCTCGTGCGGCGGGCACCCGGCTGAAATTGTAGCTAAAGACGCAGCAATGGTCTGGATTTGAGGTTATTTTGCCGGGGTGGAGACTTCGTCATCAGAACGGAAGCCGTTCGTGCTTCACGTCGCCTTGGCTTGAGCGGGTGGACTGCACGAATCGCGTCAGCACCGTCCGGCAGCCGGCGCTATGCTGGCGCGCTAACAGAAAAGAAAGCGTCTCATGCCGGGCATAGGAATGGAATATTTGTGGGTGGGAGTGGTGCTGTTTGCGGCGGCGGCGCAGACGGTGCGCAATACGGCCCAGCGCTCGCTGACGGCGCAGGTCGGCACCCTGCCAGCCACGCTGGTGCGCTTTCTCTACGGCCTGCCGTTTGCCGCCATCTATCTGCTGGCGCTGTATGGTCTGGGCGATCCGTCCCAGGTGCTGCCGAAGTTCAGTGCCGCGTATCTGGGCTGGATCGCGCTTGGTGCCTTCTTTCAGGTTGCGGCCACGGCTGCCTTGCTCATGGCCATGAAGGAACGCAACTTTGCCGTGGCGGTCACGCTGTCCAAGACCGAGGTGCTGCAAGTGGCCCTGTTTGCCGCCATGTTCCTGCATGAGCTGCCGAGCCGGCTGGCGCTGCTGGCCATGGTGCTTGCCACCGTGGGCGTGCTGATGCTGTCGCTGCCGCCGCGCGGGCAGTTGTTCACGCTCTCGGCCTGGACCAGCAAATCCTCGGTCTACGGGCTGATCTGCGGCGCCTGTTTTGCGCTGGCCACGGTGGGCTTTCGCGGTGGCGCGGTCGAGATCGCAACACTGGGCGTGAGCTCGCCCTGGTTGTCGGGGGCCTGGGGCGTGCTGATCGCGCAGACCATGCAGTCCGTCGTCATGAGCGCCTGGATTGCCAGAACCCATGAACAGGGTCTGCGCCCCATCTTCAAGGCCTGGCGCATCTCGCTGCTGGCCGGCAGCATGGGCGCTGCGGCCTCGCTGGCCTGGTTCACCGCCTATGCCATGCAGGGGGCGGCCGCCGTGCGCACCCTGGGCATGGTGGAGGTGGGGTTCAGCTATATCGTCTCGCGCAAGGTGTTCAGCGAGAAGCTCTCATTGACAGAAAAGTTGGGCATGGCGCTGATGATGCTGGGCCTGGTGCTGATCTGTCTGCAGCTCTGATTTCAAGAGCTTCCCACGCTTGCTAGTGTTCGTTTTCAAAACTAAAAGTCTTTGAAATGAACTATGAAAAAGCGCAAGAAGCTTCTGAATCAATAGCGTGCCGCCGCGGCTGTCGCGGTCTCAGCCGGCTACAGCCAGGGCATCGACAGCGCGGCTGTGCTGCGCCTCAGGCGGCTTGCTGTTGCGCTTGCGCCAGGCTTTGGCGCTGCTCGGGCTTGACCGCGTAGAGCCGGTAGCCGATCGTCAGCAGCGCAAACCACAGGGGCGCGATATAGAGCGCCACGCGGGTGCTGGCATCCAGCGACAGGCAGACCAGCACCACGGCCAGAAAGGCCAGCACAAACCAGTTGGTGAACGGCGCGCCGGGCATGCGGTAGGCCACGGCTGCGGCATGACCCAGCCTGACGGCGCGGCGATAGCGCAGATGGGAGAAGACGATGATCCCCCAGGTCCAGACGGCGCCTATGGTGGCAATGCTGGTCACGTAGATGAAGGCTTCCTCGGGCACCAGATAGTTCAGCACCACGCCGACCAGCATGAAGGCTGCAGAGATCAAAATGCCGGCGGCCGGCACATGGCGTGAATTGACCTTGCCCAGGCGGGCGGGCGCCTGTTTGAATTGCGCCAGCGTATAGAGCATGCGGCCCGTGCTGAAGATGCCGCTGTTGCACGAAGAGGCTGCGGCGGTGATGACCACGAAGTTGATGATGCCGGCAGCGGCGGGAATGCCCAGCTTGTCGAAGACATGGACGAAGGGGCTCATGTCGGGGCTGAGCTCGTTCCAGGGCACCAGCGACATGATGACGATCAGGGCGCCGATATAGAAGATCAGAATGCGGTAGACGATGCTGTTGGTGGCACGGGGCAGCACTTTCTCGGGCGACTCGGCTTCACCGGCTGTCACGCCTATCAATTCCACGCCGGTATAGGCAAAGCAGGCTATCTGCAAGGTGAAGACCACGCCCACCATGCCCACGGGTGCAAAGCCTCCATGCGACCATAGGTTGGTGAAGCTTGCCGTCTGGCCCAGCGGTCCCCAGCCCGTGGTGATGATGGCCACGCCCAGCACCAGCGTGGCAACAATGGTCACGACCTTGATCAGCGCGAACCAGAATTCCAGCTCGCCGAAGACCTTGACCGCAATCAGATTCACGCCCAGCAGCACGGCCAGGGTGGCGAGCGCCGGAACCCATTGCGGAATGGCGGGAAACCAGTAATGGGTGTAGATACCTATGGCCGTGAGCTCGGCCATGCCCGTCACCACCCAGGTGAACCAGTAGGTCCAGCCGGTGACGAATCCGGCCCAGGGGCTGACATAGGTTTCGGCATAGGTGGCAAAAGAGCCGGCCACCGGGCGGTGCACCAGCAACTCGCCCAGTGCCCGCATGATGAAGAAGATGGCCAGCCCCGCGATGGCGTAGCTGACCAGCAGCAGCGGCCCGGCCTTGTGGATTGCCTTGGCCGAGCCCAGGAACAGGCCCACGCCAATGGCGCCGCCCAGGGCGATCAGCTGGATGTGCCGGTCCTTGAGGCCGCGCTCCAGCTCCCCTGTCTGCTGCAGCGACTCCCCGGCTGCGCTTGGATGATTTCGACTCATGTTGTATGTCTCCGTTTTGCCATTCACACGGCAACAGCTGCCCCTCACGGGGCGCTGCGGCTGCCGTGTCTGGCTTGTTGATGAGGTTTTCAGGTCGTGGTCAGGCGCTGGCGGTGCTCAGCGTGGCCGGTCGGGGCTGCCTGCTGGCGCTGCCCATGGAATGCAGCACGAGGTCGCCGACCATGTCGGCGGTGACAGCCGACAAGGTCCAGCCCAGATGGCCGTGGCCGGTGTTGTAGAACACGCAGGGCTTGTTGCCAGGGCCCACGCGCGGCAGCATGTCCGGCATCATGGGGCGCAGGCCCGCCCAGGGCACGACGCTGCGCGTGCTGACGCCGGGGAAGCATTGCTGCACCCATTCGATGAGTGGGCGGATGCGGTCGGCGCGGATGTCCTTGTTGAAGCCGTTGAACTCCGCCGTACCGGCAACTCGGAAGCGATCGTCGCCGAGGCGGCTGGTGACCAGCTTGGTCTCGTCGTCCAGCAGACTCACCACAGGGGCTGCGGCGCGGCTGGCTTCGTCCGGCAGATTGACCGTGATGGAATAGCCCTTGACCGGATAGATGTTGACGCTGTCGCCGAGCTGGGCGGCCAGGGCGCGGCTGGCCGTGCCTGCGCAGACCACCATGGCGTCGAAAGTCGAGGTCTCGGTTTCCAGACCCAGGCGCACGGTCACGCTGGCCTGCTTGCCGTTGCTGTTCACCGACATGATTTCCTGGCCGTAGCGGCATTGCACGCCCAGTCGTTCGCAGGCAGCAGCCAGGCCGCTGGTGAACTTGTGGATGTCGCCCGTGGAGTCGCTCTCGGTGAAGTAGCCGCCGTAGAAGGTTCCGGACAGGGTCGGCTCTATGGAGCGCATCTCCTGCGGTGTCACGGCGCGGCGTTCCAGGCCGCCTTTGGCCAGCAACTGGGAAACCTTGCCCGCATGTTCAAAGCCTGCTCGGTCGCGGTAGATATGCAAGATGCCTTTTTGTTTCAGATCGAAGTCAATGCCTTCGCTGGACGCCCAGTCAAACAGGTGCTCGCGTGCCGCAATCGCCAGCCTGGCGGTTTCCACGGTGTTTTTCTCGTAATGGGGGATGGCAGCGAGAAACTGGCAGAACCAGGAAATCTTGTGCCAGCTGGGCCTGGGATTGAGCAGCAGCGGAGCATCGCTCTTGAGCATCCACTTGAGGCCCTTGACGATGGTGGACCAATGGGTCCAGACCTCGGCGTTCGAGGCCGAGAGCTGGCCGCCATTGGCGAACGAGGTTTCCATGGCGGCATAGCGCTGCTTCTCGAACAGGGTGACGGAAAATCCGAGGCGTGCGAGGGCGTAGGCGGTGGTCACGCCCGTGATGCCACCGCCGATGACGGCGATTGTCTTCATGATTCAGATTCCAGAAACGTCAAGGGTGGAGCCCGTGCGCAACATGCGCAGCGGACGCCCCCTCTGTTCTGGACCTGAGAGATTCACGAGGCAGGGCCTTGCGGCGCTGCTCGCTTGCTCCTTCGGTATGCCCGGCGGACGATGACGTCCGGACATTCTTCAGAGTGTGTGAAAGCGATGCCGATCCTTTGGCCTGAGAGTTTCCGGGGCGGTTGCTCCTTCGGCGCTGCATACGCCAAGTTTGCGCTGCAGTCTCTCTCGGCATCACCGGGCTGAGAGCCTGTGGGCAAATGTAGGAAGAACGGCGGTGCCTGGATATACGGGTTTTCTAGACTTCTGCGCCAGGGCCCAGCCATGGCTGCTCATGTCGGGTTCACGCTATTTGATAGCGCTTGCCGCTTATCCTTCAATGAAATATGGATTGTTTGTCTATGAAAATGAATTTATTAAAGCGCAGTGTGCTTCTAAATTCATAGCGATAGACGCTGTCAAGTGCCACCGAGCAGCCCCAGAGTCAGCCCCTGCATTGGCATGGCGGGTCATGGTCGGCGGTGGATTTGGGCAAAATATCGTCTTTGCCTGTCAATGGGCCCGGCGATATCACCGCTTTGCCATTGAAGCGCCCGACTGGGGTGGCTGCCGATTCAGGATGCAACTGGCCTATCCGCCATGGCGTTCTGCTGTCATGGCTTCGTTCCTTTGTCCTTGTTGCCCGCGACCGTCATGGTCGCCTTTTTGCGTTGCCTGTCGCAGCGCCTGCGGGATGGTTGGGTGTTTTGTCCGGACGGGCGCAAACCATTACAACAAGACATTTATGTCCCAACCCAACTCAAGCCAGCAGCTCGCGCCGACTGGTGATGGTGACGATAACCAGCCCCGCTTGCACCGGGTGCTCAAGCAGCGCCACCTGAGCATGATTGCCATTGGCGGCGCCATCGGAACGGGCCTGTTCGTGGCCTCCGGCTCGGCCATCGCCCAGATCGGCCCTGGTGGTGCCGTGCTCACCTATCTGCTCATCGGCATCATGGTGTACTACATCATGACCAGCCTGGGCGAGCTGGCCGCCTTCATGCCTGTGGCCGGCTCTTTCTCTACCTATGCCTCGCGCTATGTGGATCGAGGCTTCGGCTTTGCGCTGGGCTGGAACTTCTGGTTCAGCTGGGCTGTGGTGGTGGCGGTGGACCTGGTGGCCTCGCAACTGGTCATGGCCTACTGGTTTCCCGATGTGCCCGGCATCGTCTGGAGCGGCCTGTTCCTGCTGCTGATGGTGGGGCTGAACGCGTTTTCCGCGCGCGGCTTTGCCGAGGCCGAGTACTGGTTCGCGCTGATCAAGGTGCTGGCCGTGGTGGCCTTTCTGATCACCGGCGTGCTGATTCTGTTCGGCATCATCAGCAACGGCCATGTACCCGGCTTCGAGAACTGGACCACGGGCGATGCGCCATTCGTCGGCAATTTCGCGACCTTTGTGGGCGTGGCCATGATCGTGGCCTATTCCTTCCAGGGTACGGAGCTGGTGGGCGTTGCGGCAGGCGAATCCGAGAATCCGCGCGAGAACGTACCGCGTGCGATTCGTCAGGTGTTCTGGCGCATCCTGCTGTTCTATGTGCTGGCGATTGTCGTCATCGGCTTTCTGATTCCCTATACCGATCCGCAGCTGCTGCGCACCGATGTGGCGGATATCGCCGTGAGCCCGTTCACGCTGGTGTTCCAGCACGCAGGCCTGCTGTCGGCGGCCACGGTGATGAATGCGGTGATCCTGACCTCGGTGCTGTCGGCCGGCAACTCCGGCATGTATGCGGCCACGCGCATGCTCTACAACATGGCGACCGAGGGCAATGCGCCGCGCATCTTCTCCCGGCTGACCCAGAACGGCGTGCCGCTGGTGGCCTTGATCGGCAGCACGCTGGTCGCCAGCCTGTGTCTGTTTTCCTCGCTCTACAGCCCGCAGGCCGTCTATATCTGGCTGCTGAATCTGGCCGGCATGACGGAGTTCATCGTCTGGCTGGGCATTGCCGTCAGCCACTACCGCTTCCGTCGCGGCTATGTCATGCACGGCCACGATGTGGGCCTGCTGCCCTACAAGGCCGGCGCCTTCCCCTTCGGTCCCATCTTTGCCTTTGTGCTGTGTCTGGTGGTGACGCTGGGCCAGAACTACCAGGCCTTCCTGGAAGATCGCATCGATTGGGGCGGCGTGGTCTCGACCTATCTGGGCATTCCGCTGTTCCTGCTGTTCTGGCTGGGTTACTGGCTGGTCAAGCGCAAGACCTGGGTCAGCTATGCCGATATGCGCTTTGACGAGCTCGAAGACATCAAGCAGGGCAAGGTTTCGTCCTGAGGCGGTTTGAGCCTTCCTCTTCTCTGTGCGGGAGGGGGAAGGCTGCAGGGCATGAGGTCATGCCGCTGCTTGCTGTTTTCAGGTGCGTGTGTGCTTGTTTAATGCATGGCTGCCGTCTCTTGCCAGCGCAGGCAAAATCGGCACTGTGAGCGATCTTTCCACCAGCCCCGATTCCAGGCCCAGGCGCATCGCGCATCTGGACATGGATGCGTTCTACGCCTCCGTGGAGCTGCTGCGCTACCCGCAGCTCAAGGGGCTGCCGGTGGTCATCGGTGGCGGGCGGCGCAGCTTTGACGAGGAGCTGCTGGCGCGCCATGCGGGGCGGCCGTTGTCCGAGATCCCGGTGGCGGACTTTCCGCTGCTGCGCGATTACACGGGGCGCGGCGTGATCACCACGGCCACCTATCCGGCGCGGCAGTTCGGCGTGGGCTCGGCCATGGGCATGATGAAGGCCGCCAGGCTGTGCCCGCAGGCGATTCTTCTGCCCGTGGACTTTACCGAGTACAGGCGCTTTTCCCGGGCCTTCAAAGAGATCATCGTGTCGATTGCTCCGCTGATGGAGAACCGCGGCGTGGACGAGGTCTACATCGACTTCACCGACGTGCCCGGCGGCCAGCGCGAAGGCGGACGCGTGCTGGCCCGGCTGATCCAGAAATCCATCTTCGACGCCACGGGCCTGACCTGCTCGGTCGGCGTGGCGCCCAACAAGCTGCTGGCCAAGATGGCCAGCGAGTTCAACAAGCCCAACGGCATCTCCATCGTCCAGCCCGAAGATCTGCAAAGCCGGATCTGGCCGCTGGCCTGCCGCAAGGTCAACGGCATAGGACCCAAGGCCGATGCCAAGCTCAAGAGCCTGGGCATAGAAACCATTGGCGACCTGGCCGCGCAAAGCCTGCCGCAGCTGCTGCACTGGTTTGGCAAAAGCTATGGCCACTGGCTGCACGAGTCGGCATGGGGGCGGGACGAACGCGCCGTGGTGACCGAGAGCGAGCCGGTGTCCATGAGTCGCGAGACCACCTTCGAGCGCGATCTGCATGCCGTGCGCGACAAGGCCGAACTGGGCGCGATCTTCACGGACCTGTGCGAGCGTCTGGCCGAGGATCTGCAGCGCAAGGGCTATGTGGGGCGCACCGTGGGCATCAAGCTGCGCTATGACGATTTCAGGATTGCCACGCGGGACCAGACCCTGAACCTGCCGATACAGGATGCGGCGGCCATCCGCCTGGCCGCGGGCCAATGCCTCAAGCGCGTGCCGCTTGGCAAGCGCATCAGGCTGCTTGGGGTCAAGGTCTCGGGCCTGATTGCCGAGCAGCTCTGGCAGGCCAGCGCCCACGATCCTGCGGCTCGCGAATTGCTGCTCAGACCTTATGGTTTGACCTCGGTCAAGCATTCGGATCCCTATACCGCATCTCTGTTCTGAGCCTGGGGGCTCGGGAATCATCACTGTGCGATGATCCAAGTGTGAATTTGTGTATCTGGTTAACCAGCTGTCGACGGGATGCCTGATCGCTCACTCTCGAACAAAAACTAAACAGGCTTATTGGAGGAGTGCAAAGCATGCGCCTGAACCTGCCGGTATCTCAACAAAACTACGACTTTCCAGGTGACGAGCTGCTGGTCTCCAGCACCAACACCAAGGGCGAGATCACGCATTGCAACCCGGCCTTTGTGCGCGTCAGCGGCTATGCCTACGAAGAGCTGATCGGCCAGCCGCACAATCTGATTCGCCACCCCGACATGCCGGCCGCTGCCTTCAAGGATATGTGGCGCACCATTGCCCATGGATATCCCTGGACGGCACTGGTCAAGAACCGCCGCAAGAACGGCGACCACTACTGGGTGCGCGCCAATGTCACGCCCATCATGGAAGGCGGCAAGCCAAGCGGCTATCTGTCGGTGCGCACCAAGCCTTCGGCCGCCGAAGTGGCCGAAGCCGAAGCGCTGTACGCGCGCATGCGCAACGAGGAAAAGCAGGCACAGGCCAGCTTCCGCCTGCGCGCGGGCGCGGTGCGCCGTCTGGGGCTGATGGGCTGGTGGGATGGTCGCAAGGATGTGGGCCTGGTGGCGCGCATGGCCTGGTTGCTGGCCATTATGGCCTTGATCGCCATGCTGCCCGATATGCTGGGTTGGCAGGGTGCAACTGCCTGGGGCTGGCGTGCTGCAAGCCTGGTGGCAGGCGGCGCATTCGTGCTGTGGCGCTTTCAACGGCGCTGCGTGGCGGGACTGGAGGAAGCCAGCCGCTTTGCAGCCGATGTGGCCGCCTGCAATCTGAGTACCGAATGCAGCCAGAGCTACAGCGGTGCCGTGGGGGCGCTGATGCTGAGGCTGCAGCAGATTCAGATCAATCTGCGCGCCGTGGTGGGCGATGTGCGTACCGAGGTGCAGGGCTTTGCCCAGACTGCCCATGAAATCGCCCAGAGCAGTTTCGATCTGGCAGGGCGTACCGAGTCGCAGGCCACCAGCCTGCAGCAGACGGCGGCCTCGATGGAGGAAATTTCGGGCACTGTGTCGCAGACGGCCGACACGGCACAGTTCATGGCCGGTGCCAGCGACGAGAGCAGCAAGGTGGCCAGCCGCAGCGGCGCGGCCATCAGCGAAGTGGGACTGGCCATGGAGCATATCCGCGGCTCCTCCACCCGCATGAGCGAGATCATTGGCGTGATCGAGAGCATTGCCTTCCAGACCAATCTGCTGGCGCTGAACGCGGCCGTGGAAGCGGCGCGGGCCGGCGAGCAGGGTCGCGGCTTTGCCGTGGTGGCAGGCGAGGTGCGAGCACTGGCCCAGCGCAGCGCCGAAGCGGCCAAGGAGATCAGCGTGCTCATCAACCGCACGGTCGATGGCATCAATGACGGAAATGCGCGCATGCGTGCCGCGGGCCAGACCATAGACGGCATGGTGCAGGCCGTGGACAAGGTCGGCTCCCTGGTGCACCAGATCAGCATTGCCACGCGTGAGCAGTCGATAGGCATCTCCCAGGTCAACGAGGCCGTGGCCCAACTCGACTCAGTGACCCAGCAGAATGCGGCGCTGGTGGAGCAGTCGACCAGCGCAGCGCAATCGCTGCGCCTGAGTGCCAGGACGCTGGAGCGTTCGGTGGACGTGTTCCATCTCTAGGCTTTTGTGGTCTTGCTCTGAAAAGGCAGCCGTGGAGCTGCCTTTTTCACATCGGCTTTCGGTAGGATTGCGCCATGAGTGTTGTGCTGACCCTGATCGCCATTGCGGCGCTGGCCCTGTGTTTGCTGATCTGGCTGATATCGCGTTTGCGCGCTGACGCCAGACCCGCGTCGTCTGCAACTGCTGGGCAGGAGGCCGAGCCGTCCGTGGCCCAGGCCGGAGCGGCGTCGGATGTTGCGGCGCGGACACTCTCTGATCAAGAGCTTGCGGCGCAGGCGGATACGGCATCAGAGGCCAGCAGGGATGTGAATTTTCGCCCCCAGGGCGAGCGTGGCATGGGCGGCCCCATCTATGGTGATGTGCTGTGTGCGGACGGCGTCTACCTGCCCCATGTCTGGGAGATGGACATGCACACCTCCTATGACGGGCGCTGGCTGCGCACGGGCTTTTATGACAGCGAGGCCGCCCATCTGGTCGACCGCAAATCCCGTCGCAGCTGGGTGATCAGCAAGCCGGAAGGCGAGCTGTTGGATGCCATCCACTGGCGCATGCCGCGCTGGAGTGGCGAGAGCATCAACGAAAGCGGCATTGCCGACGATGCGCATGTGATCATGTCCGATGCCAGCTTCGAGGCCTGGCTGGGCGAGCATATGGCTGCGCAGCCGCAGCCCCTGCTGCAGGTGGTGGATCTCTGGGTGCCGGCAGACTGCCTGCCGGCCGAAGTCGCCCGGCCCATGCCGACTCTGCCTCAACCGGCTCAGCCCACCCCGGTGCCGCCGGTGGCGCTGCAGCGCCACTGGCCGGCTTCGCTGCGCAAGCTGCGCTATCCCATGGCTCCGCTGCAGAATCCGCACTGGCAGCTGATGCTGGGTGAGGCCGCCCAGCCCTGGGTGCTGGACGAGAGCCACAGCATGGTCTGGCGTGCCGATGCCCAGGCCTTTGCGCTCTATGCCTACCCTACCCAGGGCGATGCCAGCCAGGCCAGCCTGCGGCTGGCTGTCTGGACCATGGAGCGAGGCTGGCAGCAATGGCCGGAGTTGATGCCCGAGGATCGCAAGCCCTGGGCCCTGGGCCTGCCGGATCTTGAGCCGCCGAGCGAGCCGCAAGCGCCAGCGGTTTTACCGCTGAGCTGGCTCAATGAGCTGCTGCTGCAGAAAGTGCAGCTAGATACGCCCGAGACCGAGCGCCTGCACGATGGCACCAGCATCAGCTGCGCCATGAGCGAGGTGGATATCTGCGCTGCCCATCAGCGCGATGGCCTGCCCATCCTCAAACCCTCGCTTCCCTTGTGCTTCGACTGGCTGCGTGATCCGGCGCAGCCCGCGCTGTGGCGCGCGCAGAGCGAGCCGCTCAAGGGGCAGCGCCTGATCTGGACTCTGTCCAAGCCCGCCCGGGAGGAGCTGGGCGAAACGGCGGCCTACAACCTGCAATGGGGCGAACGCCATCTGCCCGGTACCTGGGCACTGGAACATGTGATCGTGCAGGGACGCTGGGCGATTCTCATGCCGCATGGCCGTGCACCGATTCGCGGTGGCAGCGGCAGCCTGCAGATCTGGGACGGGGAGCGCCTGCAAAGCGTGGACCTGCCCTGGCCCGTGGTGCGGCTGGCCGCTGTGCCGTCGGTCAAGGGCGGCATGGCTGCTCGCCTGCGCGTGCTGGCGCTGACGGCCAGCCTGGCGGACAAGGACTGGGACCCCTCGACCGCATCCTGGCGCTGGCCTTTGCAGTCCGTATCGGCCAGCCATCTGGCAAGACCCGACTGGCGCCCGCTCTACTCAGAGCGCGAACTGACACCCGATGCGCAAGGGCGCTGGCAGTTGCTGCCGCGCTGGCGCGAGGTGAGACAGATTCAACACCCCTGTTCCGACGGCGACTATGTCTGGCGTGACGATGTGCGCGGGGACACCGTCTGGTGGTGGGGTGGCGTGAACGAGCGCGTCAACCACTATTGGCAGCATGATGAACCTCGCAAGGACGGCGTGATCATGACGCGCAGCGGTCTGGCGTTCTGCGGTGTCGGGCCCTGCGCCTGTCCCCATCCTTCAGGCGAAGGCTGGGCCTTGCTGGAGCCGGTGGAGACACGCTACGGTGAACTGGGTCAATGGCAGCTGCACTGGCTCAACCCCGTGGAAAAGGAAGTGCGCACGCTGACGCTCAAGGCGCGCATGCCGGTGCTGCAGGGCTGGGATGCCCAGGGCCTGCATTGGCAGGATCTGCCCTTGCCTGACGAAGCGGCGCTGCAGGGCGAGGCCAGTGCGGTTCACAAGCCCCCGTCAGAGCCCACAGCGGCGCGTCAGCTGGTGGTGGCGCAGACCTGGCAGCGTGGTGCCGTCGAGCCTCTGCGCCAGGGCATGAACGGGCTGTGGCTGCGCATTCAGGATCTGCGCTATGCAGAGGCTTTGCTGGGGCAGGATGACTGCCCCTGGAAGAATTGATCCCCTGAGCCGCTTTGCGGCTTCTCGCTGAGGGGATGGCAGCCTTGCGACGGGGCGGCCCTTGATTGCTGCCCCTGATTATTGGGTCGTGTCGGTGTTACTGGCGTGCCGTGCGCACATTGGCGGGCAGGGCGCCCGGGTGGCTGGTGCGGAAGGGGTTGATGTCCAGGCCGCCGCGGCGCGTGTAGCGGGCGTAGACGGCCAGCTTGATGGGTTTGCAGCGGGTCCAGATGTCCATGAAGATGCGCTCCACGCATTGCTCATGGAATTCGTTGTGGTTGCGAAAGCTCACCAGGTACTGCAGCAGACCTTCCTGCTCGATCTGCGCACCGCTGTATTGAATCTGCACGCTGCCCCAGTCGGGCTGGCCGGTGACCAGGCAGTTGCTCTTGAGCAGATTGCTGACCAGGGTCTCGCTGACGGGTGCTTCGTCGTGGTTGGCACGCAGTAGCTCGGGAGCCGGCGTGTACCGGGTGCACTCCACATCGAGGCGGTCCAGCAGCAGGCCGTCCAGCTCATGCACTTGCTGGGCATCGAACTGCTCCGCTTCCAGCAGCCGCACGCCCACGCTGCCCTGGGCATCGCTGCCGCGCCAAGTGGCTTCGGACAGATCGGTGCGCAGGCGCGCCAGCACCTCGCTGGCATCGGCAAAGCGGGTGTTGTTGAAGCTGTTCAGATACAGCTTGAAGGACTTGCTTTCGATCAGGTTGGGCGTTTCGCAGGGGATGGTGAAATGCGCCAGTGCCACCTGAGGCTTGCCGCGCAGATTGAGCCAGGAAACTTCGAATGAGGTCCACAGATCGGCGCCAAAGAACGGCGGGTTGATGGCGGCGCCGATTTCCTCGCGCTTGGTCAGGCGTGGCAGGGGAAAGAGCAGGGACGCGTCGTACTGGTCCACATAGGCCGAGCTTTTGCCCAGCTGCGATTGTTCAGGGGTGTGCATGATTCAAAAACAAAATGGCCAGCAGTAAAAAAGATAGCTGCTGGCGCTTTATGGGTAAGGGCTAGAGCCTGTTTTTACTTGAACTCTCGTTCGCGTAGCCACTTGGTGGCAATCCATTTTTCGCCCTCCAGCACGGGAGCGCCGCCGTGCAGGGTCTTGGTCGCCGAGTCGGGCCGGTTGTAGCTGAAGAATACGGCATTGCCACGGCGCGGCACGACCTGCAGCCCTACATCGGGAAAGGTGGTTGCACCGCCGCGCGCGGGCTCGTTGAGATACATGACCAGGGTTCCCACACGCTGGCCGCCACGCTTGAGTATGGTCGGCGTGCCGGGCTCGTTGGGGGCGAAGTAATCGTAGTGCGGCTTGTATTCGGCGCCTGGGCGGTAGTGCAACACCTGCATGCCTTCGCCGTTTTCCAGCGGCCAGTTCAGCAGCCTGGCAATGCGCTGCTCCACACGGCCGATGAGCTCGTTTTCTCCGCGCTGGAAGAACATGCCATTGCTGGTGCGGTCGTCGTTGACGGCCTCGCCACCGCTCTGGTTGTCCACGGTCAGCGAGCGCTGCATGCGCGGGCCGGCGGCGGCGATGATGGCATCGCACTCCTCGTCGGAGAGCAGGTTGCCGAACACCACGACCCTGGGGTGACGCATATTCATAAGCACATGGACCTCGCGATCGCCGGTGTTGATGCAACAGGGATCGGTGTGCAGATCGGGCTCGGGCACGCCGGACTCGTGAATCTGCACGCTCACCCCTGCCTCGGGTCTGGCTGCCGCGAACGCCTGGGGCAGCTCGCCTTCTTCGGGCAGGGCCAGTGCCCGGCGTGCCAGATGCTCGGCCCAGCCCGCCTTGCGCATGGATTGCAGCAGCGATGGCAGCGGCACGCCGGAGGCGCTTTGCGTGCGCACCCATTGCATCAGCTCGGGTGTCAGGCCGGGAGGTGTGACGAACTCGTCTTGGGTGGAGGTGCTCATGTCGACAATGCTAGTGTGCACTGATGCCGATTTCAATGCGCGGCGTCAGTCTTGCAGCTTGCGGCGGAACACCAGCTTGCCGGGCGTGCTGGCCTGCTCGGCCAGCGCATAGCCTTCCAGATCGAACCTGCGCAGGTCGGCCACCTTACTGGCCTTGTGCTGTACGGCCCAGCGCACCATCAGCCCGCGCGCGCGCTTGGCATGGAAGCTGATGATCTTGTACTTGCCGCCCTTGAAGTCCTCGAAAACGCATTCGACCACGGGGGCCTTGAGCGTCTTGAGATCCACGGCCTTGAAATATTCCTGCGATGCCAGGTTGACGACAATGCGCTCGGCCTGGGCGTCACCACGCTCGGCTTGTGCGGCACCACGCTCGTTCAGATAGTCGGCAATCTGGGTTCCCCAGAACTGATAGAGGTTGCTGCCCTTGGCGTTTTCCAGCCGGGTGCCCATCTCCAGGCGATAAGGCTGCAGCAGGTCCAGCGGGCGCAGCACGCCATAGAGGCCGCTCAGGATCACGACATGCTCCTGGGCCCAGTCCAGCTCCCTGGGCTTGAGGCTGGCGGCATTCAGGCCTTCATAGACATCGCCATTGAAGGCCAGCACGGCCTGGCGCGAGTTCCTGGTGGTGAACTTGGAACTGAATGCTTCGTAGCGGCCTACATTGAGTACGGCCAGCTTGTCGCTGATGCTCATGAGCTCGGAAATCTGCTGGGGCGATTTCTCGCGCAGCACTTCGATCAGTTCCAGGGGCTGCTTTTTGAAAACCGGCAGCGTGTGCGGCAACTCGGCGGAAACAGGGCTTTCATAGTCCAGCGATTTGGCCGGAGAGATCAGAAACAACATGGCTTGACGTTCACTCAATCAAAGAAAGGGCGCATGAAAAAGGGCCAAGGCCCCATCCACCGAAGTGGACAGTCCCCTTGGCCCTGTGATGCCGGAAGGCAGTCTGCTTAGGCGTTGACGCCTGCAGCCTGTTCTTCCTTCTCGAACGGCAGCTGCATCAGGCTCAGATCCTTGCGGGTCTCGACCAGAATCAGCGGGCCTTCGTCGAGCACCACCACGGGCGGGCGCTCGCGAGGAATGCGCACGGGCTTGGGCTCGGCGGCAATCGCAGCCTGGACGGCGGCGATCTTTTCGGCATCGGAGTTGATCCATTCCAGACCCGATGCGGCTGCCAGGGCTTGCAGCTCGGCAATCGGCAGCGCATAGCTCTGTGCCTTGGGCGCTGCGACTGCGGGGGCAGGAGCTGCGGTTTCAGCCACGGGCTCCACGGCGGTAGCCTGAGGCTCTGCGGTAGCAGCAGGTTCTACTTGCACGGGCTGAGAGAGTTCTGCCACAGGGGCGACAGCTGCCACCACGGCTTCTGCAACCACGGGTGCCTGCACTTCTGCAGCAACAGGCGCTTGCTCTGCCTGAGCCTGAGGTGCAACAGCATCAAAGTAGCTGCGGCGTGCCGGCTGCTCGCCAGCGTCTGCGGCAGGCACTTCGACCGGGGCCTGGGCTTCGGCAGCCTGCTCTGCAGTCTGGCCTTCTGCCTGGGCATCGCGCGGTGCACGGTCGCGGCGGTCACGGCCATAGCGGTCACGCGAACGGCGCTGACGGGGCTCGCGAGCCTCGCCGCCTTGTGCGCCATCCTGCAACTGAGCGTCAGAGCCTTCAGCTTGGGCGGTGTTCAGCACTGTTTCGTCGGCCACGGTCTGCATGGCGGGCTGGGCATCGGCGTTGCGATTCTGGCGCTCGCGGCGGCCTTCACCGCGTTCACCGCGCTCATTGCGTTCCTGGCGGTTGCGCTCGGGCTTGGGAGCTGCGTTGAACTCTTCGCCGTTCAGAGCAGCTTCTGCCACCTGGGGCTGGCGCTCGTCGCGACGTTCGTTGCGTTCGCCACCGCGGCGGTTGCCGCGCTCGGGACGGTCCTGGCGCTGTTGCTGTTCGGGACGCTCGTTGCGTTGCTGCTCGTCACGACCCTGGGCATTGCGGCGGTTGTTGCGGTCGCCGCGTTCGCTGCCATTGCGCTCCGCGCTGTTGCGGTCGCTGCGCTCATTGCGGTCACCGCCACGGCGGTTACGGTCGCCGCTACGGCCTTCGCTTCGGCGGCCGTCGCGGCTGCCTTCACGGGCGGCAGGGGCGGGAGCCTCGGCCACGGGAGCGGGCGCTGCCACGGGAGCCGGTGCGCCAAAGCCGAACAGATTCTTGAGCCAGGCAAAGAAGCCTTGCTCGCGCACCACGGGGCGGGCTGCAGCGGGAGCAGGCGTCGCAGCGGCAGCGCGAGGCTGGCGCGGTGGGCGAGGCTCGGCAATCGGCGCGGGAGCATCGGGCAGCACTCCCTTGATGACGGGAGTCTGCTTGTTGGTGGGCTCCTGCGAGCGGCGTGTGACCGTGGTCACCTCTTCGGGCTCGTCGGCCAGCTTGTAGCTGGCTTCCATGGATTCCAGGCGCGAGTCGTCGTGCTTGAGGCGCTCGAGCTTGTAGTGCGGCGTGTCCATGGACTTGTTGGGCACCATGATCACGTTGACGCGCTGCTTGAGCTCGATCTTGGTGATTTCGCTGCGCTTCTCGTTGAGCAGGAAGGACGCCACTTCCACGGGCACCTGGCAGTGCACGGCGGCCGTGTTGTCCTTCATGGACTCTTCCTGGATGATGCGCAGAATCTGCAGCGCCGAGCTTTCCGTGTCGCGGATATGGCCGGAGCCGCCGCAGCGTGGGCAGTTGATGTGGGCGCCTTCGGACAAGGCGGGCTTGAGGCGCTGGCGGCTCATTTCCATCAGGCCGAACTTGCTGATGGTGCCGAACTGCACGCGGGCGCGGTCCTGGCGCAGGGCATCGCGCAGGCGGTTTTCCACTTCGCGGCGGTTCTTGGCCTCTTCCATGTCGATGAAGTCGATCACGATCAGGCCGCCCAGGTCGCGCAGGCGCATCTGGCGCGCCACTTCGTCGGCTGCCTCGAGGTTGGTGCGGGTCGCGGTTTCCTCGATATCGCCGCCCTTGATGGCGCGGGCCGAGTTCACGTCCACGGAGACCAGGGCTTCGGTGTGGTCGATCACGATGGCGCCGCCCGAGGGCAGGGTCACGGTGCGCGAATAGGCGGACTCGATCTGGTGCTCGATCTGGAAGCGCGAGAACAGGGGGGCGTCGTCGCGGTAGCGCTTGACGCGGGCAGCGTGCTCGGGCATCACATGTGCCATGAACTGCTGGGCCTGTTCGTAGATGTCATCGGTGTCGATCAGGATGTCGCCGATGTCATTGTTGAAATAGTCGCGGATGGCGCGGATCACCAGGCTGGATTCCTGATAGATCAGGAAGGCGCCCTTGGAGGCCTTGGCGGCGCCGTCGATGGCGCTCCACAGCTTGAGCAGGTAGTTCAGGTCCCACTGCAGCTCGGGGGCCGAGCGGCCGATGCCGGCAGTGCGTGCAATGATGGACATGCCCTTGGGGTACTCGAGCTGGTCCATGGCCTCCTTGAGCTCGGCGCGGTCCTCGCCCTCGATGCGGCGCGAAACGCCACCGCCACGGGGGTTGTTGGGCATCAGCACCACATAGCGGCCGGCCAGCGAGATGAAGGTGGTCAGGGCTGCACCCTTGTTGCCGCGCTCTTCCTTCTCGACCTGGACGATCAGCTCCTGACCTTCGCGGATCACGTCGTTGATGCGGGCCTGGCTGGGCGAGACGCCTTCGGCAAAGTATTGCTTGGAGATTTCCTTGAAGGGCAGGAAGCCGTGGCGGTCTTCGCCGTAGTCCACAAAGCAGGCTTCTAGAGATGGCTCGACGCGGGTCACGACGGCCTTGTAGATATTGCCCTTGCGTTGTTCGCGACCTTCGATCTCGATCTCGTAGTCCAGCAGCTTCTGGCCGTCCACAATGGCCAGGCGGCGTTCTTCGGACTGCGTCGCGTTAATCAGCATCCGTTTCATGATGCGTTTCCTTTATTCGTTTTATGAGGCACGTTGGTCATAGACCAACGCACCTTTGACTGGTAATCAAAGACAGGCTCAACAGGAGCCGTGATGCCAGACGAACGAGTTGAAACGGATGAGGAATCTGGGGCGGTACAGGACGGCGCTACTGGCCTGATCTCAAGTCAGTAGCGGAGGTACAGGCCGGGGGACGAGCGGGAGAGGACGCGCATGCAGACGGGGTACAAAAGAAGCCGACGCGCGTGCTAGGGAGGTGGGTGGTTTCTTCGAGACATGACTCGTCCCGGGGACCGGCCGTGCCTTGCCCCAGAGGTTGATCAGCAATGTCCAAAAGATCCACATGCTCGTTGAGAGAACCGACAGTTGCAGGCTGCTTTTGCCTGGACAACTGCACGGTATGAGATTCCGTATCAGTGTTTCAATTCGTCAGCCTTTGCCAGGCTCTCACAGGCTGCTGCAGCTCATCTTGACTGCAATTTGCGTGTGCAAAACTGGCGGGCATCGACCTGCCTGTGCGGTGGGAAATGATTGTTTGGACTAAACTCCATGCGAATCAATCACTTACAACTAAGCTCGGCACAGGTGAAACACATTATAGAGGGCAAACCGGCACAGGACCGGTCCCAGAATACGGCCGCGGCCTCGGTACGGCTGATCGAGGTCGATGAAGACTCCGCCGGACAGCGACTCGACAACTTTCTCATGCGCCACCTCAAGGGGGTGCCCAAGACCCATGTCTACCGCATCATCCGCAGTGGTGAGGTGCGCATCAACAAGGGGCGCGTGAGCGCCGAGACCCGGGTTCAGCCCGGCGACGTGGTGCGCCTTCCCCCGGTCCGGATTTCCGACAAAGTGGCTGAAAAAGCGGAGCGCCCGGCGCCGGCTAAGGACTTTCCCGCCCTGTTGGATGACGAACACATGATTGCATTGTCCAAGCCTGCCGGCGTGGCCGTGCATGGAGGCTCGGGCGTGAGCTTTGGCGTCATCGAGCAACTGCGCCAGGCGCGTCCCGATGCCAAGTTTCTTGAGCTGGTGCACCGGCTGGATCGCGAAACCTCGGGCATTTTGCTGGTGGCCAAAAAGCGTTCGGCACTCATCAATCTGCAGGACCAGTTTCGCGAGCGCGAGACCGGCAAGACCTATCTGGCATTGGTGCAAGGTGCCTGGCCGGCCAACAAGAAGGTCATCGATCTGCCGCTGCACAAGTATCTGCAGGCCGATGGCGAGCGCCGTGTGCGCGTGACCACGGCCGATGACCCGGATGGAATGCGCTCCATCACCCTGGTCAAGGTCAGAAAGCTGATCGAGCCGCGTCCCCTGCAGGGGCTGCCTGCGATGAGTCTGCTGGAGGTGACCATCAAGACAGGTCGCACCCACCAGATCCGCGTGCATCTGTCCTCGCAGGGGCATCCCATCGTGGGCGATGACAAATATGGTGATTTTGATCTCAACCGTCGTGTGCAAAAGCAGGGCCTCAAGCGCATGTTTCTGCACGCCTGGCGGCTACAGTTCAATCATCCCGCCAGCGGCGAGCGTGTCGAACTGCGTGCCGAGCTGCCGCCTGAGCTGGCGGACTTTGTGAACTGACTAGGCTTCATGACTACTGAAAACCATAGCGCCCGGCGACCACGCCGCTTCGATCTGATTGCATTCGACTGGGATGGCACGGTGGCGGACTCCACGGCCATCATCAGTCGCAGCATCCAGGAGGCTGTGCGTGATGTGGGCGGCACCGTGCCCAGCGACGAGCAGGCTGCCTATGTGATCGGCATGGCGTTGATGCCGGCCCTGGCCCGCGCGGCACCCGATGTGCCGCCCGAGAAATATCCTGAGCTGGCCAATCGCTATCGCTTTCACTTCTTCAAGCATCAGGACGATATCTGCGTGTTTGACGGCATACTGCCGCTGCTTGCCGAGCTGCGCGAGCGCGGCCACTGGCTGAGCGTGGCCACGGGCAAGAGCCGCATGGGGCTCAACCATGCGCTGCAGGACCCGCAGCTCAAGGGATTGTTCGACGGTTCGCGCACGGCCGACGAGACCGCCGGCAAGCCCAGTCCGCTGATGCTGCACGAGCTGATGGCCGAATTCGGCGTGGAACCCGAGCGTACGCTGATGATTGGCGACACCACGCACGATTTGCAGATGGCGCAGAATGCCGGCTGTGCCAGTGTGGGGGTGTCCTATGGTGCCCATGCACCCGACGGCTTCGCCCAGTTCAATCCGCTGTTCGTGGCCGATTCCGCGATGCAGCTGCGGGCCTGGCTGCTGGCCAACGCGTGAAGCCAGATATGACAGATGCCGTGGAGCTGTGCGCCAGTGCGGATCTGGTCGACGGCGGCCGGGCGGTGAGCTTTGATGTGCTGTATGCCGGTCAGAGCAGCCGCGCGTTTGCCATCCGCTACCAGGGGCAGGTTCATGCCTATCTGAATCGCTGCAGCCATATCCCCATGGAAATGGACTACCAGGAAGGTCAGTTTTTTGACGATTCCGGTCGCTGGCTGTTGTGTTCTACCCACGGAGCTGCCTACGAACCTGACAGCGGCGCCTGTGCAGGCGGTCCTTGCCGCGGTGGGTTGGTAAAAATCGCCTTGAGCGAAAGCGGCGGCTTGGTGCGCTGGCATACTGGGCCACACCTGAAACCTCTGAAGTTTTGAGATGAGTACTCCTGACAACCATGATTCCCAGTCGCATGTGACGCCGGGCGCGGACCTCTGGTCCAAGGCGTCTGCTGCGTCCGCTGAGGCGCCCGCCGCTGCGGCCAAGGCCTCCGGGAACGGGGGCTGGGAGCGCGATGTGCTGGAAAAGCTGGTGTTTGCCTCCATCAAAGAACAGCGAGCAGCACGACGTTGGCGCTTTTTCAGCCGTCTGCTGTGGTCCGTGGTGGTGCTGCTGGTGCTGTGGGCGGTGTTCTTCAAGGATACGGCCACCAAGACCAGCACCTCGCCCCATACCGCGGTGGTGGAGATCAAGGGCGAGATTGCCTCGGGAGCGGACGCCAGTGCCGAGTTCGTGGTGGCGGCCATGCGCAGCGCCTTTGAAGATTCGGGCTCGCGCGCCGTGGTGCTGCTGATCAACTCGCCCGGAGGCAGCCCCGTGCAGGCAGGCATCATCAACGACGAGATGACGCGTCTCAAGGCCAAGTACAACAAGCCTCTGTATGCAGTGGTCGAGGAGTCCTGCGCCTCGGCGGCCTACTACATCGCGGCGGCGGCCGACGAAATCTTCGTCGACAAGGCCAGCATCGTGGGCAGCATCGGCGTGCTCATGGACGGCTTCGGCTTCACCGGTGTGATGGACAAGGTGGGCGTGGAGCGCCGCCTGCTGACGGCTGGCGAGAACAAGGGCTTTCTCGATCCGTTCAGCCCCATGTCGGCGCAGCAAAAGGAATTTGCGCTGCAGATGCTGGAGCAGATTCACCAGCAGTTCATCGGCGTGGTCAAGGCCGGCCGTGGCGACCGTTTGCATGAAACCCCCGAGATGTTCAGCGGACTGTTTTGGACCGGCCAGCAAGCCGTGGAGCTGGGTCTTGCCGACAAGCTGGGCAGCCTCGATTATGTAGCGCGTGAGGTGGTCAAGGCCGAGGAAGTCATCGACTACACTCGCCGTGATAATGTGGCCGAGCGCCTGGCCAAGCGCTTTGGCGCCGCCATCGGCGAGGGATCGGTCAAAGCCATGCGCGGCTTGGTGCCAAGCATTCGCTGATCAAGCATCAGAAGGCTGCTGGACCTTTCTGGATAGGCACTGGTTGCTATCAAAAAAGCCTGCGGTATTGGCCGCAGGCTTTTTTGTTTCTTGGCGCTCAACGGCCTATGGCAAACACCACCGGCGTACGGTTGTCGGGAGGCGCGTTGCGCTGGCGCCATTCGCGCACCAGATGGCTTTCAATGCGTGCTGTCTCCAGCGTCAATCCGCTGGCCAGGGCCAGCCTGGTATTCGGTTGCAAGGTTTGCAGCAATGCCTGCCAGAGGGCGGCATTGCGGTAAGGGGTCTCGATGAACTGCTGGGTCTGGCCGTGACGCAGGGCCAGGCTCTCCAGCTCCTTGATGCGGGCCGTGCGCTCGGAGCCATCCTGAGGCACATAGCCGACAAAGGCGAAATTCTGGCCGTTGAGGCCGCTGGCTGCCAGGCCCAGCAGCAGCGACACCGGTCCCGTCAGCGGCACGACGCGAATGCCCAGGTCATGGGCGGCACGCACGATGGAGCTGCCGGGGTCTGCCACGGCGGGCATGCCCGCCTCGCTGATCAAACCCATGTCCTGTCCGGCCAGGGCCGCTGCCAGCAGGGGCTTGGGGTCGAAGACGGCCGCGCCCTTGTTGCCATGGTCGCCTTTTTTATGGGCTTCACGTGGCAACTCGACAATGTTCTGGGCCTGCAACGGAGCAGCCAGCGGAAACAAGGCATCGATGCGCTTGAGATAGGCGCGTGCGGTTTTGGCGTTTTCGCTGATCCAGTGAGTCAGGGAGGCGGCGCGGCGCAGCGTGCCCTCGGGCAGCACCTCGGTCAAAGCGGTCTGGCTTTCGCAGCCGAAATCGAGCGGAGCAGGTACCAGATAAAGGGTGCCCGCTTTGCTTTTCGATGTTTCGCTCATGGCAGAACCACTCCTGCGGCACGCAGCAACTGGCAGGTGCGGATCAGCGGCAGGCCTATCAGTGCCGTGGGGTCGTCGCTGACGATGGCATCCAGCAGGGCGATGCCCAGGCCTTCGCTCTTGGCCGAGCCTGCGCAGTCATAGGGCTGCTCGGCGCGCAGATAGCGCTCGATCTCAAGGTCGTTCAGTTCGCGAAAGCGCACTTGCACCGTGACCACGCTGGATTCCGTGAAGCCGGTTTCGGCACAGCTCACGCAGACGCCGGTGTGGAAATTCATCTGGCGGCCGCTCATCTGGCGCAGCTGTTCGGTGGCGCGCTCGTGGGTGCCGGGCTTGGACAGGGGCTGGCCATCGAGCTCGGGCACCTGGTCGGAGCCGATCACAATGGCGCCGGGGTGCAACTGGGCCACGGCCTGTGCCTTGGCTATGGCCAGGCGCAGACTCAGATCGTGGGGCGTTTCGTCGCTGAGCGGGGTTTCATCCACTTCTGGAGACACCGTCTCGAACGGCAGTTGCAGGCGGCTGAGCAGCTCACGGCGGTAGCGCGAGGTGGAGCCAAGAATCAATGGACGCTCAAGTCGTCCGGCAATCAATAAGTCGGGCATTGCGGGATTCTCTTACACTGGCTGAATGAGCAAGGATTTTTCTGCGACCCGGCTGGACGTGCGTGCTTTCGCGCAGGCTGAAGGTCATCTGCATGGTCAGGCACCATTGTCGGACTTCAAGCGTCTGGCGGCCGATGCGTTGGCGATTACCGGCGAGCAACCCCTGGTGCGCTGGGAAGCCGAAGGCGAGCTGGTGGAGCAAAAAGGCGGCAGCGGCCATGTGTGGCTGCATCTGAGTGCCGAGGTGGCTTTGCCGCTGACCTGTCAGCGCTGCCTGACTGAGGCCGATATTCCCCTTTACGTGGATCGGTCATTTCGCTTCGTTCCGGACGAAGCGACGGCAGAACTGGAAGATGACGACAGCGATGAGGATGTGCTGGCATTGAGCAGCGAGTTCAATCTGCTGGAGCTGATCGAGGACGAGTTGCTGATGGAAGTGCCTGTAGTGCCTCGCCATGAGGTCTGCCCGGTCCCCGTCAAGCTGGAGGTCAGCGATGACGCCTTCGAGCAGGCCAGTGAGCAAAAGGAAAACCCTTTTGCCGTGCTGCAATCTCTCAATGTAGGCAAGTCTGCCGACTGATCCATCCCATAGCACGGTGGGGATTTGATTTTGCCTGGGCCGCGAAAAGCGTTTGCGCTATAATCGTGAGCTTCGCGCGAAACCCCCTCGTGTCTTTAATGGGCTGATCGCGTTTTTTTAGGACTTGCACGGACAAGGGCGCACTCTCACTCTCGGAGGGGGCGTCGAAAGGCAGAGTTTTTTGCCCGGTCTTGCTGTGTGAGTCGTGTTACCAACCCTTTCAAGATACACAGGAGCCATCATGGCTGTTCAGCAAAACAAGAAGTCTCCCTCCAAGCGCGGCATGCACCGTTCGCACAACGCACTGAATGTGCCTGGCATCGCTGTCGAAGCCACTACCGGCGAGACACACCTGCGCCACCACATCAGCCCCAACGGCGTGTACCGTGGCCGTCAAGTGCTGAAGAACAAGTCCGAAGCCTAAGCGACGACTGCATTCGCAAAGCCTGTTGCTACATTTTTTGTAGCAACAGGCTTTTGTTTTTATGGGAGATATTTGCAAAGCCTGTCATGACGGGCATGGCTGCAAAATCTCAATGCTGGTTTTGCAAATAGCTTCTGTTGTGGTCCTCGGATCCTTCAATTCATCATCCCAAGCCTAATTGGATTTGTCAGTCGCCCATGATTAATTTGGCTGTTGACTGCATGGGGGGCGATCATGGCCCCCGCGTCACGCTGGCCGCGTGCCGTCAGTTTTTGAATTCACACCCCGATGCGCATCTGCTGCTGGTCGGCAAGGCCGAGGAGTTGGCCGGCTTCAAGCATGAGCGCGTGACCATTGTTCCCGCCACGGAGGTGGTGAGCATGGATGATCCCGTGGAAATAGCTCTGCGCAAGAAAAAGGACTCGTCCATGCGCGTGGCCGTGCAGCAGGTCAAGAATGGAGCGGCTCAGGCGGCTGTGTCCGCCGGCAATACCGGGGCGCTGATGGCGATCTCGCGCTATCTGCTCAAGACTCTGGATGGCATCGATCGTCCCGCGATTGCCTTCGGCTTGCCCAATGCCAAGGGCAGTGACACCACCATGCTGGACCTGGGGGCCAATGTGGACTGCACGGCAGAGCATCTGCTGCAGTTTGCGGTCATGGGCTCGGCCCTGGTGTCAGCACTCAAGAACACCGAGGCGCCCAGCGTCGGTCTGCTCAATATCGGCGAAGAGCTGATCAAGGGCAGTGAAGTCATCAAGCGCGCCGGCGAGTTGCTGCGCGCTGCAGGCGATGCGGGCAATCTCAACTTCTACGGAAATGTGGAAGGCAACGACACCTTCAAGGGTGTGGTGGACATTGTCGTGTGCGATGGTTTCGTTGGTAACGTTGCACTCAAGACCACCGAGGGGGTTGCCTCGATGATTTCGGGGATTCTCAAGGAAGAGTTCAAGCGCAACATCTTCACCAAGATGGCTGCCATCATTGCTTATCCGGTGCTATCTGCGCTGATGAAGCGTGTTGATCACCGTCGTTACAACGGCGCTGCGTTGCTGGGTCTGCGAGGGCTGGTCTTCAAAAGCCATGGCTCGGCTGATGCAATGGCATTCGAGCATGCTTTGAACCGCGCGTATGATGCGGCACGCAACAACCTGCTTGACCGTGTCCGCAGCCGTATTGCTGCTGCCGCACCTTTGCTGCTGGCAGCGCAGACGGAATCTGGAACTTCGGCGCCCTGATAGAAGACATGAGACGCTACGCACGCATCATTGGCACCGGCAGTTACCTGCCGCCCCGCCGCCTGACCAATAACGACCTCGCAGCCGAGTTGGCTCAGCGCGGCCTGGAAACCTCGGACGAGTGGATCGTCGAACGCACGGGCATTCGTGCCCGCCACTTCGCCGAGCCCGATGTGACCAGCAGCGACCTGGCTCTTGAGGCCAGTCGCAAGGCCATCGAGGCCGCAGGCATCGAGGCTTCGGATATCGATCTGATCATTGTCGCCACGTCCACTCCGGACATGGTGTTTCCCTCGACGGCCGCCATCCTGCAGCACAAGCTGGGCATCAGCAATGGCTGCCCGGCCTTCGATGTGCAGGCCGTGTGCAGCGGTTTCGTCTATGCCCTGACGGTGGCCGATTCCATGATCCAGACCGGCGCTGCCAAGCGCGTGCTGGTGGTGGGCTCCGAAGTCTTCAGCCGTATCCTGGATTTCAACGACCGCACGACCTGCGTGCTGTTCGGTGATGGCGCAGGCGCCGTGGTGCTGGAGGCTTCCGACGAGCCTGGCATTCTGGCTACCGAGCTGCATGCCGATGGCAGCCATGTGGGCATTCTCTGCGTGCCGGGCAATGTCTCCGGCGGCAATGTGCTGGGCGACCCCTTGCTCAAGATGGACGGTCAGGCTGTCTTCAAGCTGGCAGTGAGCGTGCTGGACAAGGCGGCTCGCTCCGCGCTGGAAAAGGCAGGTCTGACGGATGCCGACATCGATTGGCTGATCCCGCACCAGGCCAATATCCGCATCATGCAAAGCACGGCGCGCAAGCTCAAGCTGTCCATGGACAAGGTGGTGGTGACCGTCGATCAGCATGGCAACACCTCGGCGGCTTCGATTCCTCTGGCACTCGATCACGGCGTGCGCAGCGGACAGGTCAAAAAAGGCCAGACCGTGCTGCTCGAAGGGGTAGGCGGTGGCTTCACCTGGGGTGCGGTGCTCCTTAAGATGTAGCTGTAGACGCAATATAAATAAGCGTTTCAGGCAATTTTTATACTAAGAAATATGAAGAAATTCGCATTTGTATTTCCTGGCCAGGGTTCGCAGTCCGTGGGCATGCTGGATGGCTGGGGGGATCATCCCGTCGTGGCTCAGACCGTGGCCGAAGCCTCCGAGGCTCTGGGCGAGGATGTGGGTCTGCTGATCAAGCAAGGCCCCAAGGAAGCTCTGGCGCTGACCACCAATACCCAGCCCGTGATGCTGGTTGCCGGTGTTGCGGCCTGGCGTGTCTGGCAGGCAGAAGGCGGTGCACTGCCAGATGCCGTGGCCGGTCACTCCCTGGGTGAATACTCAGCGCTGGTCGCTTCCGGCGTGCTGACGCTGGCTCAGGCAGCTCCGCTGGTGCGTCTGCGTGCCGCAGCCATGCAGGATGCCGTGCCCGTTGGCACGGGTGGCATGGCGGCCGTGCTAGCCCTGGATGCCGAAAAGGTCAAGGCGGTCTGCGCCGAAGTGACGGCCCAGCTGGGCGGTGCCGAAGTGGTGGAAGCCGTGAACTTCAACGATCCCGGTCAGACCGTGATCGCCGGCAGCAAGTTGGCCGTGGAGAAGGCCTGTGAAGCGGTCAAGGCGGCCGGTGCCAAGCGCGCCCTGCCTCTGCCGGTCTCCGCACCTTTCCACTCCAGCCTGATGAAGCCTGCTGCAGAAAAGCTCAAGGCCGCGCTGGCCGAGCTGACGCTGGCTACTCCTCTGATTCCTGTCATCAACAATATCGACGTCACCGTCCAGACGGACGCTGATGCGATTCGCGATGCCCTGTATCGTCAGGCCTTTGGTCCGGTGCGTTGGGTGGAGTGCGTGCAGGCCATCAAGGCTCGCGGCGTGACCCATATCGTGGAATGTGGACCCGGCAAGGTGCTGGCCGGCATGGTCAAGCGTATTGACGCCGACCTGACGGGTGTTCCCCTGTTTGATACAGCCACCCTGGCTGACGTGAAAGAATTGCTCGCATGACTGATAACCAGACCAAGCCCCAGGTTGCCCTGGTCACCGGTGCCACCCGTGGCATTGGTGCCGCCATCGCGCAGGAGCTGGCCTCCAAGGGCTATCAAGTGATTGGCACGGCCACATCGGATGCTGGTGCTGAAAAGATCAGCCAGGCTCTGTTCGCCTTCGGTGGCCGTGGTGTCACGCTGAACGTGACCGACGGCGCTGCCGTGGATGCCCTGATCGACTCCATCGTCAAGAATGACGGCGGCCTCCATGTGCTGGTCAACAACGCAGGTATTACCCGCGATACCCTGGCGATGCGCATGAAGGATGACGATTGGGATGCCGTCACCGACACCAATCTGAAGGCTGTTTTCCGAGTCAGCCGTGCGGCTATTCGTCCCATGATGAAGCAGCGTTTCGGCCGCATCATCAGCATCACCAGCGTGGTCGGTGCCTCGGGCAATGCCGGTCAGGCTAACTACGCTGCAGCCAAGGCTGGCGTGGCTGGCATGACCCGTGCTCTGGCCAAGGAGTTGGGCAGCCGCGGCATCACCGTGAACTGTGTGGCCCCAGGCTTCATCGCCACGGACATGACGGCAGATCTGCCAGAGGCGCAAAAGGCTGCGCTCAAGGCGCAGATCGCCATGGGTGATCTGGGTCAGCCCAGCGACATCGCGCATGCCGTGGCCTATCTGGCTTCTGCCGGTGCTGGCTATGTGACGGGACAAGAATTGCACGTCAACGGTGGCATGTACATGTAAGAAATTTCGGCAGTTTGCGCGGTGTTTGCCGCACTTGCTGCCAGAAGCTGAACACTTTTGCAAGTTCAGTGGCCGTTTCCTCGCGACGGCCAGCCGCCAAGGGGCTTCTCCCGAAACGGCTAGAATCGCGGGTTCATTCACAACCCCCTGAGGGAAACCATGAGCGATATCGAAGCACGTGTCAAAAAAATCATTGCCGAACAACTCGGCGTTGAAGAGTCCCAAGTGACCAACGAAAAGGCCTTCGTGGCTGACCTGGGCGCTGACTCCCTGGACACAGTGGAACTGGTGATGGCCCTGGAAGATGAATTCGGCATCGAGATCCCTGACGAAGACGCAGAGAAGATCACGACGGTGCAAAACGCCATCGACTACGCCAATACCCACCAAAAGGCCTAAGGTCTTTTTTCAGCGATCAGTTAAAGGTTTGAACGCATGAGCCGTCGTCGCGTTGTCGTGACCGGTCTGGGCTGTATCTCCCCCGTGGGTAACACGGTGGGCGAAGCCTGGGCCAATCTTTTGGCCGGCCAGTCCGGTATTGACCTCATCACCAAGTTCGATGCGTCGAACTTCTCCTGCAAGATTGCAGGTGAGGTCAAGGGATTTGAGGTGGAGAAGTACATGAGCGCCAAGGATGCGCGCTCCATGGATAGCTTCATTCATTACGGCATTGCGGCTGCGGAGCAAGCCATTCGAGACGCAGGCCTGCCCACAGGCGAAGCCCTGTCCGAAGACCTGGCCACGCGCATTGCCTGCGTGATCGGCTCGGGCATCGGCGGCCTGCCGCTGATCGAGAACACCCACGCAGAACTGGCTGCCCGCGGTCCGCGCCGCATCACGCCGTTCTTCGTGCCTGCTTCCATCATCAATATGGTGGCGGGGCATGTGTCCATGCGCTTCGGCTTCAAGGGGCCGAATCTGTCGATAGTGACAGCCTGCACCACAGGCCTGCACTGCATCGGCGAAGCAGGACGCATGATCGAATACGGCGATGCAGACATCGTCGTGGCCGGTGGCACGGAAGCCACTGTTTCGCCTCTGGGTGTCGGCGGCTTTGCCGCCATGCGTGCGCTGTCCACGCGCAACGACGACCCCAAGGCTGCCTCGCGCCCCTGGGACAAGGACCGTGACGGCTTTGTCCTCGGCGAAGGTGCCGGTGTGCTGGTGCTCGAAGAGTACGAACACGCCAAGGCCCGTGGCGCCAAGATTTACGCGGAGCTGGCAGGCTTTGGCATGAGTGCCGATGCCGGTCACATGACGGCTCCCAACATGGACGGCCCGCGCCGCGCCATGCTCAATGCTCTGCGCAACGCCGGTGTGAACCAGGATCAGGTCAACTACCTGAATGCGCACGGCACCTCGACCCCGCTGGGCGATATCAATGAGTCCAACGCCATCAAGGCGGCCATGGGCGAGCATGCCAGCAAGCTGGTGGTCAGCTCGACCAAGTCCATGACCGGCCACCTGCTGGGCGGCGCTGGCGGCATCGAGAGCGTGTTCACCGTACTGGCACTGCACGACCAGAAGATTCCTCCGACCATCAATCTGGTGAATCAGGATCCCGAGTGCGATCTGGACTATTGCGCCAACACGGCGCGTGACGCCAAGCTGGAAGTTGCAGTGAAGAACAACTTCGGTTTCGGTGGCACCAACGGTACCCTGGTCTTCAAGCGCGTCTAAGTCGCTTCGAGCAGCTTCTGCACAAGCCCGCACTGGCCCAGGCCTTGCGGGCTTTGTTCTATGTGCGGCTTGATCGTGCTTTCCCTAGCTTTGCGGCAGCCGGTTTTTCGCACATGGTCGGCCCATGAGTGCCCGCTACCATGCTCCAGCCGTTGCCTATATCTTCGTCCGGCCTGGCTGGGCCGGAGGACTGCTGCTGCTGACCGGGATGGTCTTGCTGATGGCTCTGCTGGTATGGTGCCTGCAAGTCCAGTCGGGCTGGTTGCAGGTGCTGTTGGCTTTACCGGCCTCGATCCTGGCAGCCGTGCTGCTTTGCGAACAGTGGCGCAACTGGCCGCAAGGACATCTGCTCTGGAATGGAGAGTATTGGTTGCTGGAGGCCGAAAACCTGTCAACCGCTCGGTCACTTCCTGTGCGGCTGGCGGTGGGACTTGATGGTGGCAGCTGGCTTTGGATCAGTGTTTCGGATGTTTTGGTGTTCAGGGCCAAGGGCGGCAGGCGCAAGCTGCTATGGATTTTCCTGTCTCAACGACACAGCCCCGAGCAGTGGGGAGACTTGCGGCGTGCGGTATATTCCTCCATCGTGCCGCTGGCAGAGCAGGGCTAGGCCCTCGCCGGTTATGGCAGCACGCCGCTTGGCCTTTCATGACACCTCCCGATTTTCCCACTCCCTCTGCCGACAGCGATCTGGCTCTGGTCGAACGAGCCAATGCTGGCGACACACGGGCTTTTGAGTTGCTGGTCATCAAATACCAGCGTCGCATCGAACGTCTGGTGGGTCGCATGGTGCGCGATGTCGATCTGGTGCCTGACATCACGCAGGAAACCTTCATTCGCGCCTATAAGGCCTTGCACCAGTTCCGAGGCGAGGCACAGTTCTACACCTGGCTGTACCGCATTGCCGTCAATACGGCCAAGAAGGCCTTGATGGAAATGCATCGCTCGCCGGTGATGACGGAGAGCGCGTTACACACTGGGGACGATGAGGATGAAACTTCTGTTCACAGACAGGAACTAACGACTCAGGAAACCCCGGAAACAGTGTTGGCGGCGCGTGAAATTGCCGAAGCCGTCAATGCCGCCATGGAGGCTTTGCCCGAGGATTTGCGCCAGGCGGTCACGCTGCGTGAAATCGAGGGGCTCAGCTATGAGGAAATCGCGCAGGCGATGGACTGTCCCATAGGCACGGTGCGCTCGCGCATCTTTCGGGCACGCGAGGCGATTTCGGCCAGGGTCAAGCCCTTGCTGGAGCGCCAGGGTGGAAAGCGTTGGTAGTACAGGCAAGACGAGCAGGTGAACTTCATGAATGACGATCTGATCAAGCAGGAACAGTTGTCGGCACTGGTGGATGGCGAGGCTTCCTCGGTCCAGATGCAGGCTGTGCTCTCCTATGCGGAAAGCGACGAAGGCCAGCAGTCCTGGGCCATGTACCACCTGATTGGCGATGTGCTGCGTTCTCCCGAGTTGGCACATCACAGTCAGCACGATATTTTGAGCGGCGTGCGCGCCCATATGGAGCGCGAGCCGATCCGCGGCATTCATCTGCCCGGTGTGACCGCAGATGCGGCCAGCTCATTGAGCTTGGGCGGTCTGGAGCAGATCACAGCTGCCGAGGAGCGAGGCCAGGCGCTGGGCAACGGCGCAACCGTGGTCAGCCTGCCTGCACGTCAGGCGGCCAATGCATCGGTCTTTCGCTGGAAAATGGCTGCCGGCTTTGCCTCGGTTGCTGCCGTGGCCGCCGTTGGCTGGGGGGTCATGATCGCGGGCTCGGGGGGGCTGTACGGTCGCCAGGGTGGGGCGCAGCTCGCTGCTCTCAGCCCGAATGTCGTAGTGGCCGCTGCGCCTGCCGCATCATTGGGCTTGAGCCAGCCCGTTTCGGGTGGTGAAGAGACTGCCATGCCTCTGGGTTCGGAAGCCCAGTCCTCCACCGTGGTGGCAGTTGCTGGTCCCAACGGCCAGACCGTGATGCTGCGTGATCCGCGTCTGGACGAGTTGCTGGCTTCTCACCCCCAGCAAAGCAGCGTGCCCAATCTGCAGATGCCTGCCAGCTTTTTGCGCAATGCAAGCTTTGCCACGGCTACCCGTCATTGATGCTTCTCCGCACAGCAGTCTTAGGCCTGAAATGCAGGGTTTTCAGGCCTAAGCTTTTATGCAGCTTGCGTACGCAGCTATTGATTTAGGATCAGTTGGGTGCAGATACTGTTTGATCTGCGCCCGATTTCAGGGACCGGAGCGCTTTCAGTTGATGGCGGCTTTTGCCAGAATGCGCTTCAATGCTCTCACCTGTTTTCTCTCATGGGTCTGATTTGGCGGCCCGTTCTGTCCGACGACTCGAACAAGGAATAAAAACGATGCGCACACCATCCTGGATGACGCTCAAATCCCGTGTTTCGGCTACAGCCATTGCCAGTTCGATGGCGATCGCGGCCCTGGCCGCAGGAGGCATGCTGCCGGTTACTGCTGCTCATGCCCAAAGTGCTGCAACGGCGCGCGGGCTGCCGGACTTCACGGATCTTGTCGATCAGGTCGGCCCTTCGGTGGTCAACATCCGTACGCTGGAGAAGGTCTCCAACAACAGCGCCGAAGCTCTGGGCATGGATGAAGACATGCTGGAGTTCTTCCGCCGCTTCGGCCTTCCCGTGCCCAATGTGCCGCGTCAGCGCTCGCCCAAGGGCGGTCAGTCCGAGGAAGAGCAGCCACGTGGCGTGGGATCGGGCTTCATCCTCACGGCTGACGGCTATGTGATGACCAATGCCCATGTGGTCGATGGTGCCGATGAAGTCATTGTCACGCTGACGGACAAGCGCGAGTTCAAGGCAAAAATAGTCGGCGCGGACAAGCGCACCGATGTGGCTGTCGTCAAGATTGATGCCAAAGGGCTCCCCGCAGTCAAGATCGGCGATGTGAGCAAGCTGCGCGTGGGCGAGTGGGTCATGGCGATTGGCTCGCCCTTCGGACTCGAAAATTCGGTCACAGCCGGCATTGTCTCGGCCAAGCAGCGCGATACCGGCGACTATCTGCCCTTCATCCAGACCGATGTGGCCATCAATCCTGGCAACTCGGGCGGTCCGCTGATCAATATGCGCGGCGAGGTGGTGGGGATCAACAGCCAGATCTACTCGCGCTCGGGCGGCTTCATGGGCATCAGCTTTGCAATTCCCGTGGATGAAGCGATCCGTGTCAGCGATCAGCTGCGTGCCACCGGCAAGGTCACGCGCGGCCGTATCGGTGTGCAGATCGGCCCCGTGACCAAGGATGTGGCCGAGTCCATCGGCCTTGGCAAGCCCGAGGGCGCTCTGGTGTCGGCCGTCGAGCCGGACTCGCCTGCCGCAAAGGCCGGCGTGGAGGCGGGCGACGTGATCACCAAGTTCGATGGCAAGGCCATCGAGAAGGTCTCCGATCTGCCGCGTCTCGTGGGCAATACCAAGCCCGGCACCAAGAGCACCATTACCGTGCTGCGCCGCGGCAAGCTCAAGGAACTGAGCATGGTGATTGCCGAAGTACCTTCCGACGAATCTGCCAAGACCAAGGCAGGCAACAGTGGTGCAGGCAAGACTCCATCCGGTACGCTGGAGAACAAGGCTCTAGGCCTGACGCTGAGCGAGCTGACGTCTGCACAGAAGAAGGAGCTGGCCATCAAGGGCGGCGTGCGCGTGTCGGCTGCGGTGGATGCCGCAGCCCGTGCCGGCCTGCGTGAAGGCGATGTGATTCTGCAATTGGCGAATGTGGAAGTCTCCGATCTCAAGAGCTTCGAGGCTGCCTGGGCCAAGGCCGACAAGTCCAAACCCGTCAATGTGCTGGTGCGTCGTGGTGACTGGGCGCAGTATGTGCTGATTCGCCCTGCCAAATAAATGTGGCGAAAAGCCTGCATGGGCTTGTTGCCATTTCGTGATCTGAAATGACAACAAGCCCTCAGCCTGTCAGTGCCCCTATGCCATTGGGTAGAATCCCACGCAAATGCATGGTGGTTGGACGCAAAAAATCACGCTGACAGGCGGTTTTCAAGCGGTGCAAAAGCCTTTGCAATCTCCGGCTGCTGATGGCTAAACGGTGTTTTCTGGTTTGTGGATAATTTGTTGATAAATGAATTTGAAAATCACAAACCGAAACTTGTCAAGCCTTGCTGGGTCTTGGCTTGCGGCCAGTTTTGCCTACAATAAAGTCCCAACTATCGCAGTTGCCAGAGATTGTTGGTTAAGGGCGCGCCGCTTGAGGGACGCGCCCTTTTTTCTTGCTGCTGCAGGCCACTTTTTTCAATTCCAAAGCTGTCTTTCTCGTTGATGAATCACATCCGTAATTTCTCCATCATTGCGCACATTGACCATGGCAAGTCCACTCTGGCGGACCGCCTGATCCAGCGCTGCGGAGGCCTTGCCGACCGCGATATGGAAGCCCAGGTGCTGGACTCGATGGACATCGAGAAAGAGCGCGGCATCACCATCAAGGCCCAGACCGCCGCCCTGCAGTACAAGGCCAAGGATGGCAAGGTCTACAACCTGAACCTGATCGACACCCCCGGCCACGTGGACTTCTCCTACGAAGTCTCGCGCTCGCTGTCGGCCTGCGAAGGCGGTCTGCTGGTGGTCGATGCCTCCCAGGGCGTGGAAGCCCAGACCGTGGCCAACTGCTACACCGCGCTGGACCTGGGCGTGGAGGTATTCGCCGTCCTCAACAAGATGGACCTGCCTCAGGCCGACCCCGACAATGCCAAGGCCGAGATCGAGGACGTGATCGGTATCGATGCCAGCGATGCCATTCCCTGCTCGGCCAAGACCGGCATGGGCATAGACGAGATCCTGGAAGCTATCGTGGCCAAGGTGCCAGCTCCCAAGGGCAATCCCGATGGCCCGCTGCGTGCCATGATCGTGGACAGCTGGTTCGACCCCTATGTGGGCGTCGTGATGCTGGTGCGCGTGGTCGATGGTGAGCTCAAGAAGAATGAGCGCTTCAAGATGATGGCCAGCGGCGCTGCCTATGAAGCCAACAACATCGGCGTGTTCACCCCGGCCAACCAGCCACGCGACATGCTCAGGGCCGGCGAGGTGGGTTACATCATTGCCGGCATCAAGGAGTTGAAGGCCGCCAAGGTGGGCGACACCATCACGCTGGAAAAAAAGCTGCCCAACAACCTGGGTCCTGCCGAGAAGCCTCTGCCGGGCTTCAAGGAAGTCAAGCCCCAGGTTTTCGCAGGTCTGTACCCCACCGAAGCCTCTGAATACGACCAGTTGCGTGATGCGCTGGAAAAGCTGCAGCTCAACGATGCGGCGCTGCAGTTCGAGCCCGAAGTCTCGCAGGCTTTGGGCTTTGGCTTCCGCTGCGGCTTCCTGGGTCTGCTGCACATGGAAATCGTGCAGGAGCGCCTGGAGCGTGAGTTCGACCAGGACCTGATCACCACGGCACCCAGCGTGGTCTACCAGGTGATCAAGGGCGATGGCGAGCTGATCGACGTGGAAAATCCGTCCAAGATGCCCGACATCGGCCGCATCCAGGAGATCCGCGAGCCCATCGTGACCGTGCACCTCTACATGCCGCAAGACTATGTGGGTCCGGTGATGACTCTGGCCAACCAGAAGCGTGGCGTGCAGATGAATATGCAATACCACGGCCGTCAGGTCATGCTGACCTACGAGATGCCTCTGGGCGAAATCGTGCTGGACTTCTTCGACAAGCTCAAGAGCGTCTCGCGCGGCTACGCCTCCATGGACTATGAGTTCAAGGAATATCGCGCATCCGACGTGGTGAAGGTCGACATTCTGCTCAACGGCGAGAAGGTCGACGCCCTGTCCATCATCGTCCACCGCTCGCAGTCTGTTTACCGCGGCCGTGCCGTGGTGGCGAAGATGCGCGAGATCATCAGCCGCCAGATGTTCGACGTGGCCATTCAGGCCGCCATCGGCGCCAACATCATTGCGCGTGAGACCGTCAAGGCCATGCGCAAGAACGTGCTGGCCAAGTGCTACGGCGGCGACATCACGCGTAAGCGCAAGCTGCTCGAAAAGCAGAAGGCCGGCAAGAAGCGTATGAAGCAGATCGGTTCGGTGGAAGTGCCGCAGGAAGCCTTCCTGGCCATTCTGCAAGTGGAGGATTGATGCAAGTCATGCAGTGGATCACGGCCGCCATCCTGGCGGCCTTTGTAGGCTATATCGCGGCCTGGTACACCGGCTCCATCGATGGCAACTTCGCATTGCTGCTGTTTCTGGCAACCGTGGTGACCGGTGTGTACTGGCTGGCCGAACGCTTTTACTTCTGGCCACGGCGCCGGGCGGCTGCGACCGCGCTGGAGCAGGCTGCCGTCGAGCGCCGCGCCGAGCTGGACCGCATGGGCATTGCCAAGACTGACATCGAAGTCTCCGAAGACGCCAAAGGTCGCATTCTCATGCAACCCTGGTGGCTGGACTGGACTGCCGGTCTGTTCCCGGTGATCGCCATCGTCTTCGTACTGCGTTCCTTCCTGTTCGAGCCGTTCAAGATTCCCTCGGGCTCCATGATTCCGACGCTGATGGTGGGCGACCTGATCCTGGTCAACAAGTTCACCTACGGCATCCGTCTGCCCGTGATCAACAAGAAGATCACCGAAGGCAACAAGCCCCAGCGTGGCGATGTGATGGTGTTCCGCTACCCCCCCCAGCCCACGCTGGACTACATCAAGCGTGTGGTGGGCGTGCCCGGCGATGAGGTGGCCTATATCAACAAGCGCCTGAGCATCAATGGTAAGGAGCTGCCCACCCGCGAGCTGCCGGACTTTCTGGACCGCGACGTGATGCGTTACTTCAAGCAGTTCGAGGAAACCCTGGGCGAGCAGCCGCACCGCTCCATCGTCAACAACGATGTGCCGGCCTTCATCCAGGGGGCGAGCAACTTCGAGTACAAGGAAAACTGCCGCTACAGCGTGGAAGGCGTGACCTGCAAGGTGCCCGAAGGCTATTACTTCATGATGGGCGACAACCGCGACAACTCGCTGGATTCGCGCTACTGGGGCTTTGTGCCGGACCAGAACATCGTGGGCAAGGCCTTTTTTGTCTGGATGAACTTCGGTGATCTGAGCCGTATCGGCCGTTTCCACTGAGCGTCGGCAATCGTTTCGTCATTTTTCTGGGATACACGGGCAGGAACATGCCCGGCTTGAGAGGGGAAAAGCATGAAAAATCTGGCATCGCGCTCCAGGCAGCGTGGTCTGTCCTTCATCGGTCTGGTGTTTCTCGTGGCCATCATCGTGGCGGTTGCCGCAATTGGCGCACAATCGGTGCCCGTCTTCCTGGAGTACCAGGCCATCACCAAGGCGGCCAACAAGGCCGCCGCTGAAGGCAGTACCGTTGCCGAAGTCAAGGCCAGCTTCGATCGTTCGGCCTCCATTGACGACTTCAAGTCCATCTCCGGCAGCGATCTGAACGTGACCAAGGTCAACGACAAGATCGTCGTGGGCTTCGAGTATTCCCGTGAGATTCATCTGGCAGGCCCTGCCTACCTTGTTTACCGTTTCAAGAAATAGACCTTTCAGGTGGAACCTGCTCTAGTCGCTCTGCAGCAAAGGCTGCAACATCAATTTGCCAACCCGGCGCTGCTGCAGCGTGCCATCACGCACCGCAGCTTTTCGGCCGACAACAACGAGCGACTGGAGTTTCTGGGCGACTCGGTGCTGAGTCTGGCCATCTCCAGCTTGCTCTATGCCAAGCTGGCCTCCATGCCCGAAGGCGATCTCTCGCGCGTTCGCGCCAATCTCGTCAAGGAAGGCACGCTGCACAAGATTGCGCTGAAGTTGCAGCTGCCCGATCTGCTGCGTCTGGGCGAAGGTGAGGCCAAGTCCGGTGGCAAGCAGCGTCCCTCCATCCTGGCCGATGCCGTGGAGGCGCTGATCGGTGCCGTCTACCTCGATGCCGGCTTTGCCGCAGGCGAGAAAGTCGTTCATCACCTCTTCGAGGGAGTGGACATCAACCCCCATATGCGTGCGGCCGACAAAGACCCCAAGACCGCACTGCAGGAATTGCTACAGGGCAAGCGCATGAAGCTGCCGCAATACCATGTGGTGGAAATCAGTGGCGCGGCGCACAAGCAGACCTTCAAGGTCGAGTGCACGATTGCCGAATGGAATATCAGCGCCCAGGGCTCGGGAGCATCCCGTCGCATGGGCGAGCAGGCAGCCGCCGCTGCCTTGCTGGAAAAAGTGAAAGCCAAAAATCCATGACCGATGCTGCTAAGAAAAAGATAGCGGGCACCGCAGGTGCAGAAAAAGCCAAGGGCCCAAAAGGTCCAAAGTCTGTGACTACCGATATCAGCGACCCGAGCCTGGACTACATCAGCGCCATGCTGGCCGCTGCCAAGCCCGGCAGCACGCCGACTGCCATCCGCGACCAGGAAGAGGAGGCTCCGGCCCGCGTCTACGCGCCCGAAGAGCAGCGCTGCGGCCTGATCGCCATCGTCGGCAAGCCCAATGTGGGCAAGTCCACGCTGATGAACGCGCTGGTAGGCCAGAAGATCTCCATCACGTCGCGCAAGGCCCAGACCACGCGCCACCGCATCACCGGCATCCGCACCAAGGACGAGACCCAGTTCGTCTTTGTAGATACCCCCGGTTTCCAGACCAAGCATTCCACCGCCCTGAACAAGTCGCTCAACAAGACCGTGATGGGCGCGATCGGCGATGTGGACCTGATCCTGTTCGTGGTGGAGGCAGGCAGCTTCACGCTGGCCGATGCCAAGGTGCTGAGCCTGTTCAAGCCCGGCATTCCCACGCTCCTGATCGCCAACAAGCTCGACACCGTGGGTCGCCGTGCCGAGATAGCGCCCTGGCTGCGCGACATGCAGGAGCGCCATCCTTTTGCCGAGTTCGTACCCATGTCGGCCAAGAACAAAAAGGATATCGAGCGCATGTATGGCATTTGCGCCAAATACCTGCCGCAGCAGCCCTGGTTCTACGGCGAGGACGAACTGACCGACCGTAGCGAGAAATTCCTGGCTTCCGAGACTCTGCGCGAGAAGCTGTTCCGTTTCACGGGCGACGAGCTGCCCTATACCTCGACAGTTGTCATCGACAAGTTCGAGGAAGAGCCCAGCCCCAAGTTCGGTCGCTTCATGCGCATTGCAGCCACCATCGTGGTCGAGCGCGACGGTCACAAGGCCATGGTGATCGGTCAGGGCGGCGAGCGCCTCAAGCGCATCTCCACCGAAACCCGTCAGGAGCTCGAAAAGCTGCTCAATGCCAAGGTGTTCCTCGAAGTCTGGGTCAAGGTCAAGTCCGGCTGGGCCGACGATGAGGCCCGGGTCAAATCCTTCGGCTACGAGTGATGGCCTTGCGGCGCCGTGAATGCTGCGCCTCAAGCTATCATTTCCGGACCAAGGCCTCTGCTGAGGCCTTTTCTTTTATCTGACTCCTTCCGTGGCAGCCAAACGCGTCGGCGACGAACCCGCATACATCCTGCACCAGTACGACTGGAGCGAATCCAGCCTGATTCTGGAGGTGTTCACACGTCATCGCGGGCGCGTGGCGCTTGCGGCCAAGGGCGTCAAGCGCCATACCTCCAACTTTCGCCCCGTGCTGCTGCCGCTGCAGCCGCTCAAGCTCAGCTACACGCTGGGAGCAGAGGGCAATGCCGAGATTCATAGCCTGAAGGGGGCGGAATGGGTGGGCGGCCATGTCATGCCCCAGGGCGATGCGCTGTGGTCGGGCATGTATCTGAACGAGCTGCTGCTGCGCCTGCTGGCGCGCGACGACCCTTATACGGCGCTGTTCGATATCTATGCCGGTGTGGTGCGTGTGCTGGCTGGCCAGCATGGCGGTACGACCGAGGCCATCGAACCCGTGCTGCGCGCCTTCGAGCTGGTGCTGCTGCGCGAACTCGGCCATCTGCCCGATCTGAGGCAGGAAAGCGCAACGCTCAGCCAGCTCAACAGTGTTTTGCGTTACACCCTGGTGGCCGACGGCGGCCTGCGCCAGGCCGCCGGCTACGAGCGCGCGGCGCTGAGCGGCCAGCAGTGGCAGGCCATAGAGCTGGCGCTGCAGGCCGAGCAGCCATTTCCGAGAACCCTGAACGCGCTGGCCGAGCCGGAGGTGGCCCAGGCCCTGAAGCCGCAATTGCGCCATCTTCTGCAATACCATTGCGGCTCAACCATGCTGCGCACCCGCCAGCTGATGATGGATCTGCAATCGCTATGAATACCTCTGCCTCCCCTCGCACCGCGCTTTCGGTCAATGTCAACAAGGTGGCGCTGCTGCGCAATACCCGCCATCTGGGCATTCCCTCGGTGACGCGTGCGGCGCAGATCTGCCTGGAGGCCGGAGCGCAGGGCATCACCATCCACCCGCGTCCCGACGAGCGTCATATCCGCGCGCAGGATGTCTTCGAGCTGCACGAGCTGCTCAAGAGCTGGCCTGGCGCCGAGTTCAATATCGAGGGCAATCCCACGCAGAACCTGATGGACTTCATCCGCCAGACGCGCCCGCATCAGGCCACGTTCGTACCCGACAGCGAAGACCAGTTCACCAGTGACCATGGCTGGAGCTTTCCCCAGGATGCCGAACGCCTTCAGCCGTTGATTGCCGAGTGCAAGGCCCTGGGCGTGCGCGTGAGCCTGTTCATGGACCCCATCCCCGAGCAGATGGCGGCGGCCAAGGCCGTCGGTGCCGACCGCGTGGAGCTCTACACCGAGCCTTTTGCTGCCAACTGGGGCCAGGCCGAGCAGGAGCAACAACTGCAAACTTATGCCAGAGCCGCGCAGGCCGCGCTGGATGCGGGCCTGGGCATCAATGCCGGCCATGACCTCAATCGCGACAATCTGGCCGCCTTTGTGGCCCGGGTGCCGGGTCTGGCCGAAGTCTCCATCGGCCACGCCCTGATTGCCGATGCACTGGAGCTGGGCTATGCCGAGACCGTCAAGGCCTATCAGGCCTGCATCGACGCCGGCATGGCAGGTAAAAATTCCTGAAAAGATAGCTGCCAGCGCTTTGTAGGTAAGCGTTTGAGGTCTTTTTCTCTTTAAAGGAACCATGGATGATTTACGGCATCGGCACCGATATCTGCGATGTGCGCCGCATACGCGCAAGCCTGGAAAAGCATGGCGAGCGCTTTGCCCGCAAGATTCTGGCCGATGGCGAGCTGGCGACCTGGAAGGCACGCAGCGAGCGCTGGCCCGAACGCGGCATCCGCTATATGGCCACGCGCTTCTCGGCCAAGGAGGCGTTCAGCAAGGCCGTGGGAATGGGCATGGTCATGCCCATGACCTGGCGTCATTGCGAAGTCATCAAACTGCCCAGCGGCCAGCCTGCGATTCGTCTGCATGGCGAACTCAAGGAGTGGTTTGAGAGAAACAATCTGACGGCGCACCTGTCCGTCACCGACGAGTCCGACTACGCGGCCAGCTTTTGTGTCGTCGAAAGAAAAGAGTGAAATTAGCCTCTGGTGCTTGATATATAAGCGCTGGAAGCTATAGAAATATATAAATCATGAGCATGCATGCACCTCTGATCATTGATATTGCCGGCACATCGCTGACTGATGTGGACCGCGCGCGCCTGGCCCATCCGCTGGTGGGCGGCATCATTCTCTTCAAGCGCAACTGGCAGGACCGTAGCGCATTGGTTCAGCTGTGTGCCGATATCAAGGCCGTCAAGCCCGATCTGCTGATCAGCGTGGACCACGAGGGCGGTCGCGTGCAGCGCTTTCGCACCGATGGCTTCACGCATCTGCCGCCCATGCGCGCCTTTGGCGAGATGTGGATGGATGACGGTGGCAAGGGCCGGAAATACCGCGAAGGCAGCGGTGCCATGCGGGCCATGAACGCCGCCACGGCCGCCGGCTATGTGCTGGGCACGGAGCTGCGCGCCTGCGGCGTGGATTTCAGCTTCACGCCCGTGCTGGACCTGGACTATGGCGAATCCTCGGTCATCGGCGATCGCAGCTTTCACCGCGACCCGCGCGTGGTGGCCACACTGGCCAGGAGCCTGATGCAGGGGCTGCTGCAGGCCGGCATGGGCAATTGCGGCAAGCATTTTCCCGGCCATGGCTTTGTGAAGGCCGACTCGCACGTGGATATTCCCGTCGACAAGCGCAGCCTGACGGCCATCCTCGACGAAGACGCTGCCCCCTATCCCTGGCTGTCCAGCGTGCTCACGGCCGTCATGCCGGCCCATGTGATCTATCCCAAGGTGGACAAGCGCCCGGCAGGCTTCAGCGAGAAATGGCTCAAGGACATCCTGCGCGCCCGTCTGCGCTATGACGGAGCCATCTTCAGCGACGACCTCAGCATGGAGGGCGCGCGCCGCATCGACGGCGCACTCATCAGCTACACCGACGCCGCGTTGACGGCCCTGAATGCGGGCTGCGACATGGTGCTGCTGTGCAACCAGAGCCTGGGTCTGGGCGAGCATGTGGACGAGTTGCTGGACGGCATGGATGCCGCGCTGCGCGACGGCCGCTGGGTGCCCGATATCGACTCCGAATCGCGCCGTGTCTCGCTGCTGCCCGATACCGAACCCCAAGCCTGGGACGATCTGATGCGCCAGCCTGCCTATCTGCAGGCGCTGGATCTGCTGCCCTAGATCAGGACTTTCCCGGCCCCGCCATCCGCTGCCTTTGACGCAAGGGCAGCGGATTTTTTTATGCCTTTCGAAGGCCGGGCAGGGCGGCTGCCGGCATTTAAGTCTGGCCTCAGTTAACCGGCTTAGGGTGAGCTCAGGAGCCTGGCAGCAGCATCGCCGCTGCGCCTTTGTTCATGAATCACCGAAAGCCTGCATGAATTCCAAGAGCCCGGGACCTGAGTCCCGCAAACACCGGCCGGGCGTGCTGCGCCAGGCCTTTACCCTGACCCGGCCCTATTTCCAGTCCGAGGAGAAATGGCGGGCCTGGGGGCTGCTGGCCGCCATCGTGGGCCTCAATCTCGCCGCGGTGTTCATGCTGGTGCAGATCAATGAATGGAACCGGGTGTTCTATGACGCATTGCAGAACAAGCAGGCCGAGGTGTTCTGGCAGCAGCTATGGCGCTTTCTCTGGCTGGCCCTGGTGTATATCGTCATCGCGGTCTACAAGTTCTATCTGACGCAGTTGCTGCAGCTCAACTGGCGGCGCTGGCTGACCGAGCACATGTTGCAGCGCTGGCTGTCGGCCAAGGCGTTCTACCGGCTGGAGCTGGGGCGCTATGGCGTGGACGGCAATGCCAAGGCTCTCGACAACCCCGATCAGCGGATTCAGGAGGACCTGAATCTGTTCACCACCTATACCGTGTCGCTTTCCATGGGGCTGCTGAATGCGGCCGTCACCTTTGTGAGCTTCGTCGGCATTCTCTGGAGTCTGAGTTCCGTCGTCGATATCGGTCTGCCGGCACTGCTCGGCGGCGGGCAGCTGCAGATTTCCGGTTTTATGGTCTGGATGGCCGTGCTGTATTGTCTGGTCGGCAGTGCAATCACCTTCTGGATCGGCAAACCACAGGTCCGACTCAATAACCGCCAGCAGCAACTGGAGGCCAACTTCCGCCATCACATGATCCGTGTGCGCGAGCATGCCGAGGCGATCGCCCTGGACGGTGGCGAGCGTGTGGAGGGGGCGCAGATCGGCCTGCGTTTCGGCGACGCCCTGGGCAACTACCTGGACCTGATCAAGAAGCAGAAGAGCCTGAGCTGGTTTACCAATTTCTTCGGCCAGGCGGCCGTGGTCTTTCCCTTCATCATTGCGGCACCGCGTTTTTTCAGCGGCGCCATCCAGCTGGGTCAGCTGATGCAGATAGGCTCGGCCTTCAATCAGGTGCAGGACTCGCTGAGCTGGATCGTCAACAACTACTCCGATATCGCTGCCTGGCGGGCCACGACTGCGCGCCTGGCGGGATTTGACGAGAGCCTGCGTGAGGAGGAGGAGGACAGCCAGGCCGGTGTGCAGCTCGTGCCGTCTGCCCAGTTACAGACCCAGGCGCTCGATGTTTTCCTGCCCGCAGGCGGTCGCATCGTGACGGATGCTAGCCTCCGGATACGCCCGGGCCAGAGGCTGTTGATCAGCGGGCCTTCGGGCAGCGGCAAGTCCACCTTGCTGCGGGCGTTTGCTGGCATCTGGCCCTATGCGCGAGGTCGGGTGGAGCGCCCGCAGGACGCGATGTTCATTCCTCAGCGCCCTTATTTTCCCGACGGCAGCCTGCGAGATGCCCTGGCCTATCCGGAGCCAGCGGCAAGCTACAGCGACGCTGAGCTCAAACAGGTCTTGCGTGAAGCGCAGCTGCCGCAGCTGCAGGAGCGGCTGGACAGCCAGGCGGCCTGGAACAGCAGCCTGTCGGGAGGCGAGCAGCAGCGGCTGTCCGTGGCGCGGGTCTTGCTCAAGCGTCCGGCCTGGGTGTTTGCGGACGAGGCCACGAGCGCGCTGGACAATGCCGCCGAAGCGCAGATCTACAGCCGGCTGGTGCAACTGGTGCAGGGCAGAGGCGGGGCACTGGTTTCGGTGGCGCACCGCGACAGCGTGACGGAGTTCCACACGGCCCGCTGGCTGCTGCAGCCGCAGCAAGGGATCCGGGAGGCCGACCTGCCCGGGAGCCGCTGAAGCAGGCAGGTTCGGGGACAAGCAGTCTCAACCACGGTGCAGGCATGGGAGGCTCTGGGAGCGACTTTCTCGTGGGATGATGTGCATTCAAGAATCTTTGGAGAGCGAGCCCATGCGCGTTGGTGTGCTGACCGGTGGCGGCGATTGCCCCGGCCTCAATGCGGTGATCCGTGCGGTCACCAAGTCCCTGATCAACCATGGCCAGTGCGAGGTACTGGGCATTGCCGACGGCTTTGAAGGGCTGATGGATGCCAGTCCGCGCGTCAGAGCGCTGAGCTGGGACGAGGTCAGCGGCATTCTGCATATCGGCGGCACGATCCTGGGCACCAGCAACAGCGCCAACCCGCTGCGCGATGCGGCCACGCTGGCCCAGGTGGGGCGCAATGTCAAGGCGCTGGCACTGGATGTGGTGGTCGCCATCGGAGGCGATGGCACCATGAGTCTGGCCCATGGCCTGGCGCAGGTGGGACTGCAATGCGTGGGCGTGCCCAAGACCATTGATAACGACATTGCCAACTGCGAGCGCAGCTTCGGCTTTGACACGGCCGTGGCCACGGTGACCGAAAGCCTGCGCCGCATCGAGAGCACGGCCATGAGCCACCACCGCGTGATGATCGTGGAGACCATGGGCCGCCATGCGGGCTGGCTGGCGCTGGAGTCCGGCATCGCCGGTGCTGCCGACATCATTTTGCTGCCCGAGATCGATTACGACCTGCAGTCCATCATCAAGGTCTGTCAGGAGCGCGAGCGGCGTCAGCGCTACACCATCATCTGCATCGGCGAGGGGGCCAAGGAAAGCGGCCAGAGCCTGACGGTGCGCGAGCGGATTGCGCACAGTCCCGACCCCGTGCGTCTGGGCGGCGTCGGCCATGTGCTGCGCGAGCGCCTGCAACCCCATCTCCAGAGCGAGGTGCGCACCACGGTGCTGGGGCATGTGCAGCGCGGCGGCGATCCGACGCCGTTTGACCGGGTACTGGCCACGCAGTTCGGCCACCATGCGGCGCAACTGGTGCTGGGCGGCCAGCTGGGCCATATGGTCACGCTGCAGAACGGCCGCATCGGCAGTGTGGCGATTGCCGATGTGGCCAATACCCAGCGCACCGTGCCGCTGGACAGCCCGCTGCTGACCATGGCGCGCGATATCGGAATTTGCTTTGGCGAGGCCTGAGCTGCGCTAAGGTGTGAGCCTGCGCGCACTTTCGGCGCGCCGGAGAAATTCAGCATGGACCGACATGAAGAAGCCGTGATGCAGCTGCTCACGGCCAACGGTGAGACTTTTGTGGCCCCCAAGTACGAGGTGGCCGATGGCTGGCAATGTCCGGCTTTCGTGGCATTGCGCCCGGCGCGTCGCCAGGTCTATGTGGTCGAGGTATCGGCTTCCGGCTATCCGCTGGCGCTGGTCAACCGTCTCAACGAGCGGGTCGAGAAATGGTATGCCCCGCTGCTGTCGCAACTGCACGGTCTGGGCATCACGCTGCCCGACTGGGAGATTGCCTGCCTGGTGTTTGTGCGCAGCGATCAGATCGACTGGCTCAAGGAACGCGTCAAGGACCTGAGCGGCGTGCATGTGCTGGGTCTGGAGCAGGCCAGCAGCCCCTGGGTCTGGGACGATGCGGTCTGGACTTCCGAGATGCGATTCGACGCGGGAAGCATTCCGCAGCGTGGCGGCAAGGCTGTCGGTCTGACGCATTGATACCCACCAAAAAAATCCATGATATTGGCCTCACTCCCTTTGTCTTGAAGCGATTGAAGCTATCTATTTGGTAGAGATGCTGGGCCATGAACATCACTCACTCGCAGGTAGGCAGATGACTCTTTTCCGAATTCTGATTGTGACGGCTTTGACCGCCTGCGCCGCTGCCGCCCAGGCTGCAGACTGGCAGATCTGCGATCTCAAGGTGCAGGTGCGAGAAAAGCAAAGCGGTGGCCGCGCGCTTCAGACCCGCGTGCTCGAAGCCAAAGCCAGCGGCGATGCCGAATGTCCGCAGCCGGGCACGGCGCTGAGCTTCAGGCCTGAAACGGCGGACTATCAAAGCGAGCTGCCGCGCAGGCAGTGGCCCAGTCCCGGTGCTGCCGTGACGGTACGCTTTCGCTATCTGGACGGGCAATGCAAGAATCGCGGCGCCTGCCGCATCGAGCATTACTCGCCGATGCCGCACTGAATCTTCAATCAGCCGTGCCATGCGCTTCATAGCTCGGCGCTGAAAGCGGCCGAATTGCCAGGCTGCAGTCACGAGAGGCTTGCCTGCTCGCCTATGATCGGGGGCTCGGCCCCATATATGCAGGATGCAACCATGACCACCCTAGGAACCCCTCTCTCCCCCAATGCCACCAAAGTCATGCTGCTGGGCAGCGGCGAGCTGGGCAAGGAAGTGCTGATTGCCCTGCAGCGCCTGGGCGTGGAAACCATTGCCGTGGACCGCTATGAAAACGCGCCTGGCCAGCAGGTGGCCCATCATGCGCGCACCATCACCATGAGCGATCCGGCCCAGCTCAAGGCACTGATCGAAGAAGTCAAGCCCGATCTGGTCGTGCCCGAGATAGAAGCCATTGCCACGCCCATGCTGGAAGAGCTGGAGGCCGCAGGCATCATCACCTGCATTCCCACGGCCCGAGCCGCGCGTCTGACCATGGACCGTGAAGGTATTCGCCGTCTGGCCGCTGAAACCCTGGGCCTGCCCACCAGCCCTTATCGTTTCTGCGACTCCTTGGTCGAGCTGCAAGCCGCGATCGACGGCAGCGACGGCCAGCCCGCCATCGGCTACCCCTGTGTGGTCAAGCCCGTGATGAGCAGCTCGGGCAAGGGCCAGAGCAAGATCGACGGCCCTGCCGATGTGGCCAAGGCCTGGGATTACGCCATGGCCGGCGGCCGTGTGGCCAAGGGCCGCGTGATTGTCGAAGGCTTTATCGACTTCGATTACGAAATCACCCAGCTGACTGTGCGCGCCAAGGGGGCGGATGGTCAGATCGAAACCCATTTCTGCGATCCCGTGGGCCATATCCAGCAGGCCGGCGACTATGTGGAGAGCTGGCAGCCTCATCCCATGCACCCAGCCGCACTCGAGAAATCGCGCCAGATTGCCAAGGCCGTTACCGATGACCTCGGCGGCCTGGGCCTGTTCGGCGTGGAACTGTTTGTGAAGGGCGAGCAGGTCTGGTTCAGCGAAGTCTCGCCGCGTCCCCATGACACAGGTCTGGTGACGCTGTGCACGCAGTGGCAAAGCGAGTTCGAACTACATGCCCGCGCGATTCTGGGTCTGCCCGTGGATGCCAGCCTGCGCAACCCTGGTGCCAGTGCCGTAATTTACGGTGGTCAGGATGCAGAAGGCCTGGTGTTTGATGGAGTGGAGCAAGCCCTGGCAGTGCCCGGCACCGATTTGCGCCTCTTCGGCAAGCCCGAGAGTTTCGTCAAGCGTCGCATGGGCGTGGCCCTGGCGCGCGCTGGCGATGTGGAGCTGGCACGTGTGAATGCCAAGCTGGCCGCCAGCAAGGTCAGGCCGCGCCTGCCTTGAGGTAATCAAAAAGGGCTTCTCAGGAAGCCCTTTTGCATGGGGGCCGGGTATCAGCCGGTCTCAGCCCGAGGCAGCGGCGCTGCCGCCAGGAGTCGTGATGGCCACCGCGCACGCTTCTTCCTGGCTGGTGGCCGGCGTGTTCTCCGTCACCACCGGCATGCCACCTTTCCAGCGGCGAATGACGCGCTGGAAGATCAGTGAGTTGGGAATCTGCAGCAGATTGGGCATGCCTGCCGGTGCGCTGTCATCCTGCAAGGTGATGTAGAGCATATTGAGGTCGATCACGCGGCCCTTGGCTCCAGGCTTCTCGGCAGTGTCGAGCACCTCGATATAGTCGCCCAGACGGAAGGGGCCGACGGTGACGATCAGCAGCGCGCAAAACAGATTGGAGAGCACGCTCCAGGCTGCGAAGAAGGCAACGGCACCCACGGTGGCAAAGCCGGTGAAAGCCGTCCAGAGCACGGTAGCCGACATGCCCAGGCGCTCGAGAATCGCCAGTATGGCGGCGGCGATGATGATCCAGCGAAACACGCCGCGCAGCGGCATGAGCAGCTCATGAGGCAGGTCATAGGCCTTGCCTGCACGCGAGATGATGCGCTTGATGAGCCAGTTGATCAGCCAGGCCACCAGGATGATGAGAAAGATCTGAACCCCGGGAATCAGGATTTCAAGCCAGTCCTGCATCCAATCGGGCAGGTGCATTTGAAGACGACGCATAACCAGTCACTCGAGAAAAACGGCAGAGGTCAGCCCCGAAGGGCTGACAGGACAATGCGCCAATCCTAGCGTCTCTTGAGAGCGGAGCTGATAAGTGTCGAATGGGCAGGCAGTGCCGCAACGCTGCTTGGCGGACTGCTAGATCTGTCTCTGCTCTATGGTGTCCATCTGCATCTCGAAGCTGAAGAAGCGGTTGCGCCCTTGAGACTTGGCGGCATACAGGGCTTCGTCGGCTCGCATCAGCATGGATTCGGCGCTGGTGTGCTCGTCGGGAATGCAGGTGGTAATCCCGCCGGAGAGGGTCAGCGGAATATCCTCGGCGGCTCCTGGCGGGCGAATCTTGAGGAACTTGAGCATTTGGCCGAGAGCACGTGCGAACGTCATCGAACCGGAGCGCGGGGTATTGGGCAGGATCATGGCAAACTCTTCACCGCCATAACGTGCGGCGATGTCGCGCGGGCGCACGCAGACTTCGCGCAGCAGACGTCCGACCTGCTTGAGGCATTCGTCGCCCTGGACATGGCCGTAGGTATCGTTGAAGTGCTTGAAGTGATCGAGGTCGCAAAGCATCAGCGTCAGCGGCCTGCTCTCGCGCCTTGCCGCAGCAATTTCGGCATGCAGCATGCGATCGAGGCCTCGACGATTGACCAAACCCGTGAGCGCATCGAGCTCCACCATTTCGTTGAGCTTTTGATTCGCCAGATGCAGCTCTGCAGAGACCGTGACCAGGCGACGGCGCATGTCCAGCAGGCGGCGCATGGCGCGCAGCTTGGCGACCAGCACAATGGGTTTGACGGGTTTGACCAGGTAATCGTCGCCGCCCGCCTCAATACCGCGCCAGACGTCCAGATCGTTGTCCAGGCCGGAGAGAAAGATGATGGGTGTCCACTCGCCGGGCTCGGCCTCGCGCAGCTGACGCGCGACCCAATAGCCGTCTTCGCCGGGAAGGCGGATGTCCAGCAGCACCAGATCGGGTCTTTCGCTGCGAAACAGTGCCAGCGCGGTGCGGCCGTTTTCGGCTTCCAGCACCTGTGTCACACCGGCCTGGCGAAGTTCCGTCACCAGAGCAGCTCGCATGACTGCTTGATCCTCGACGACCAGTACGGAGAACGGCGTCGCAGAATCGGGTGACGAGAACCGTGCCCCGCTGGATTCGATGGCAGACAAAGCTGATGCAGAAGATGGCAGAGCTGTCATGAGAGGAAGGTCAGGGTCAGACTCATCGGTAGTTCAGGCATGGTCTGGGAAATATATTGTTACTTTATACGCCGGTTTTAAGCAACAGGCTTTGTGAATGGTCACGGACATGCTCAGGCCAATGCCAGAGAGGAGTGCGCTTTGCTGCGTTCATCGTGCCAGATGACGAAAGTCTGTGCCGCTGAACACAGCGTCGTCGCGCCCAGTTGAGCGATAAAGCGGCAGGCCGCGAACTGCGTCGATCTTGTTTCATAAACCGACACCCACTGCTGGCGTGCAGTCTGAGAGGCGGCAGGCAGGGGCCAGCGCCTTTCCTGGCTCGACAGACCGTTCAGCCCCATGCGCCATGGTTTGCCGCTGACTCGGGCGCGAAAGCACTGCTGCTGGTTACACAGCATGGCGTAGAGAGGGTCAACCTCCAGTTGCTGGAACAGCCCCTGGACCTCGGGCGAGGAGGGGGCGAGTGCGGTGTGGGTGACAATGACGCGCAGTCCTTTGGGCGTTTCGTAGACGCGCAAGCCCCAGTCCGGGTGCCTGGCTGAGAACGCCCGAACTTTTGCCAGTGCAATATCCACAGGCGGTGGCAGGCGGGCATTGTTGCGCTGCGTCTGGCGGGCATGCAGCCATTGCTTCAGGCCTGACCAGAAGACCAGGCCGATGCTGGCCACCAGCAGCATCAGCATCGCCGCACCGAGACTCCAGGCCAGCGGGGTCATCCACAGCCAGGGCAGGGCCAGAGCCAGCAGCAGCGACGAAATGACAGGGAAGCGGGCAGGCTTTTTCTGATGTGGAAAGTCGATATCGGCAATGGCCACGTTCTCTGTATTCAGGCAGTGTGCGCCATAGCTATTGCGCGTCATGACGGATTCATCACGCCGCTCCAGCACCTCTTCGCGAATGGGTGTGCCGCCGTCCAGCCCGTATTCGGTGCGCCATTCCATGCGCTCGAAGTCTTCGGGCAGGTTGCGCTTGGCTGCGGCAGCGAGAGCTGCCTCCAGTGCCTGCTGTGCTCTTTGCTGAGCATGAGCCTGGGCATCTGACTCGCTGTTGTCGGACCAGCCCCAGCGTTGAACGGTGACGCCATGGCGTACGCCGGTCTGATGACGTAGTCTTGCCTGAGCCCAGTATTGGGGAATCTGCATGTCAAGCAGTATAGCCAGCCAGTATTGCGACAGCCTATTTTGAATAGTGGCCGGTGCGCAATCTGGCTGTGCCGGTGGCTATTGGTGTCTCAGTCGCGGATCGTCAGAGGCCCGTCAGGCCATGTTGTTCCGCAACGCCCGAGCCGGGCGCACAGCCGCTTCTCAGACCTCGCGGCGCAATGCCGGGAACAGAATCACGTCACGGATGCTGGCGCTGTCGGTCAGCAGCATCATGAAGCGGTCAATACCGATGCCGCAGCCGCCGGTGGGGGGCATGCCGTATTCCAGGGCGCGCACAAAGTCGTGGTCGAAGTACATGGCTTCGTCGTCGCCTCCGTCCTTGGCTTCCACCTGGGCATTGAAGCGGGCAGCCTGGTCTTCGGCGTCATTGAGCTCGGAGAAGCCGTTGCCGAATTCGCGGCCCGTGATGTAGAGCTCGAAGCGCTCGGTCACTTCGGGGCGCTCGTCGTTGGCGCGCGCCAGCGGCGAGATCTCGGTGGGGTGTTCCATGATGAAGGTGGGGTTCCACAGCTTCTCTTCCACCACCTCTTCGAAGTACAGCACCTGCAGGCTGGCCAGGGTGCGGGTGGACAGCTTGTCCTTGTCTTCCTTCATGCCCAGCTTCTTCAGGGCATTGGTCAGCCATTCGCGGTTGCCCACGTTGTCGCCGGCTTCGGTGTATTTGACGATGGCTTCGGGGATGGTCAGGCGTTCAAAGGGCTTGGCCAGGTCCACGGGCTTGCCGCCATAGCTCAGCTCCAGCGTGCCAACGGCCTTCATGGCCGCGTCGCGGATCAGCTTTTCGGTGTAGTCCATCAGATCCTGGTAGTTCCAGTAGGCCGCGTAGAACTCCATCATGGTGAATTCGGGGTTGTGGCGCACCGAGATACCTTCGTTACGGAAGTTGCGGTTGATCTCGAACACGCGCTCGAAGCCACCGACAATCAGGCGCTTGAGGTAGAGCTCGGGTGCGATGCGCAGGTACATCTCCTGGTCCAGCGCATTGTGGTGGGTGATGAAGGGCTTGGCATTGGCACCGCCGGGGATGGGGTGCAGCATGGGTGTCTCGACTTCCAGGAAACCGTGTTCGACCATGAAGTCGCGGATGCCGGCCACAGCCTTGCTGCGGGCCACGAAGCGCTTGCGGGCTTCTTCGTCGGTCATCAGGTCCACATAGCGCTGGCGCACCTTCTGCTCCAGGTCGGCCATGCCGTGGAACTTGTCGGGCATGGGGCGCAGGCTCTTGGTGAGCAGGCGGATTTTCGTGGCCTTGATCGACAGCTCGCCGGTCTTGGTCTTCATCAGCTGACCTTCGACGGAGATGATGTCGCCCAGATCCCATTTCTTGAAGTCGGCGTAGACCTCTTCACCCACGGCATCGCGGGTGACATAGGCCTGGATACGACCCGTGGCGTCCTGCACGGTGGCAAAGCTGGCCTTGCCCATCACGCGCTTGAGCATCATGCGACCAGCCACGCTGACGGCGACGGCTGCAGCGTCCAGGGCTTCGGCATCCTTGTCGCTGTGCTCGGCGATCAGGGCTGCTGCGCGATGCTCGGGCTTGAAGTCGTTGGGAAAGGCAACGCCGCCATTGGCCTTGGAAGACTCGCGCAGGGCTTTGAGTTTTTCGCGGCGCTCGGCGATGAGTTTGTTTTCGTCCTGAGGGGCGGTGTTTTCTGCCGCAGAAGAGATGTTTTGTTCAGTCATGAAAAGAGAGCGCCAGCGACAAGCGCCGGTTGGAGGCCAGGAATGGGGGCGCGGCAAGGGTAGCCGCTGCCCGAAACCGGTGATTTTAAGTTTTTTGCCGAGTCAGCGGTAAGCGACCGGGCAAAGCGCTCGCAGGAACTGCGGAATGTCGCCTCCATGGCCCAGACTGCGGCCGAGAAAGCCAGCTGAATGCTGTCGAAAAGTAGTGTTTTTACACCGCCGTTAAAGGGAGGAGCCAAATTCAGGCTTCCTCCTGCGGGCCTGATCCGGTAATGCCGCTTTGCTCCAGCACATCGGCAATCAGCTCCAGTCGCAGCAGCGGGGCATCCAGTGTCATGAGCTGCTGCTTGACCCGCACCGGCAGGGGCAGCATCTCGGCCCAGCGATTGGCAACCCAGGCGCAGTCGTGCATCTGCGTAGGGGTGGGCAGTTGCGCGTGGTCGGGGTCGTGGCTGTGCAGGTTCAGCAAGGCCTGAGCCAGTGCATGAGAGGTGCTGATCAAATGCTTGGGGACAGTGACCTTGGGGTCGTCGGGCAGCATGGCGACATCGGCTACCCACAGGCCATGCGGCAACTGCCAGCAGCGCTGGATGTGAAAGCGTTGGACGCCCTTGCATTGCAGGTGCAGCAGCCCGGGCTGGGGAGAGTCGAGCCGGGCGATATGGGCCAGCACGCCCTCCGAGTGCAGGCGCTCGGTCTGGGCGCCAGCCTTGCGCACCTCCTGTCCCGACTGCAGCGCAACCACGCCGAAAGGGGCGTCGGCATGCTGGCATTTGCGGATCATGTCCAGATAACGCACCTCGAAGACCTGCAAGCTCAGCAGGCCTTCAGGAAACAGCACCGTGTTCAGCGGGAACAGGGGCAGGGAATGCAGACTTTGTGTATCAGTCATGGTGCCCGGCTATCATCCCACGAATGGGTGAGTTGCTCACTGTTTTCTGAATTGGGTCACATGCTGTTTGAAATCGTTTTGTTTCTGCTGGATGTCGTCGTCGGGTTGATCAGCGGGGCCTGCCTGCTGCGCATGTACATGCAGGTGCAGCGTGTGCCGTTTGGCAATCCCGTGGGACAACTGGTCTTTGCGTTGAGCGACTGGATTGTCATGCCGTTGCGCAAAGTCGTTCCCGCCAAGGGCCGCTGGGACAAATCCAGTCTTATTGCTGCCTTGCTGCTGCAACTGGTGCAGGTGCTGCTGATCTGGCTGCTGCTGGGTGCCAAGGGCTCGGTTCTGGCGCTGCCATGGCTGGCGCTGTGCGGGCTGATCAAGGTCATTCTGTCCGGCATGATGGGCATCTTGCTGATCTACGCCATCCTGTCCTGGGTGCAGCCCTATTCGCCCATCTACGGCGTGCTGCAGCGTCTGGCCGATCCGCTGGTGGCACCTATCCGCAAGGTGGTGCCCCTGATAGGCAATGTGGACTTTTCGGCTCTGATTGCCCTGATTGGCCTGCAAGTGCTGCTGATGGTGCTCAACTATGTGCAGGCTGGCGGCCTATCCTTGATTGCCGGGGGGCGCTAGGGGGGGCTGCCCGGGCCGGGAAAGCCGTATTGCCCGGAGCCTCGTCAATTCCAAAGCATGCTGTGTGGTGTGTTTTGGATGTTCCGAGGTGCTAAAACTGACAAAAAAAGGCTGACGCAGATGAATGCTGCGTCAGCCTTTTTGCTTTTGGTCGGCCGGTGCTTATTCCACGGCGTCCGCAGGCAGGCGTTGCAGCATGGCCAGAGAGCTGGAGACGCGATCACGCAGCTCGCGGCGGTCGACGATCATGTCCACGGCGCCCTTTTCCTGCAGGAACTCGGCGCGCTGGAAGCCTTCGGGCAGTTTCACACGCACGGTGGTTTCGATCACGCGAGGGCCGGCAAAGCCGATCAGGGCCTTGGGCTCGGCAATCACGATATCGCCCACGAAGGCGAAGCCGGCGGACACACCTCCCATGGTCGGGTCGGTCAGCACGGAGATATAGGGCAGACCCTTCTTGGCCAGACGTGTCAGCGCAGCATTGGTCTTGGCCATTTGCATCAGCGACAGCAGACCTTCCTGCATGCGGGCACCACCGGTGGCGGTGAAGCAGATGAAAGGCACTTTCTGCTCGATGGCGGTCTCCACGCCGCGCACAAAGCGTTCACCGACCACGGAACCCATGGAGCCGCCCATGAAGTCGAACTCGAAGCAGGCCACGACCACATTGATGCTCTTGACGGAGCCACCCATGACGATCAGTGCGTCGGTCTCGCCAGTGTTCTCCAGCGCTTCCTTCAGACGCTCGGGGTACTTGCGGCTGTCCTTGAATTTCAGCGGGTCGACAGGAATGACTTCCTGAGCGATTTCATAGCGGCCTTCGGCGTCGAGGAAATGATTCAGACGCGCGCGCGCACCGATGCGGTGGTGGTGGCCGCAGGTCGGGCAGACGTTCTGGTTCTTTTCCAGATCGGTCTTGTACAGAACGGTTTCGCAGCTGGGGCACTTGATCCACAGACCTTCGGGAATCTGCTGGTGGCGTTCCGTCGGATTGGTCTGCTGGATTTTTGCAGGCAGAAGTTTTTCAAGCCAGGACATGGTTATTTCCTTTTCAGTTTCCACTGCACTGCGCGCCACCCGCAACCCATGAGGGCGGCGCGGCGCAGGCACTGGCGCAATCCCGGTCAGGGACAGCGAGCAAGGGCCGCCCCGCTGCGAGGCTGTCGTCCCCCTTCAAGGGGGAAGCAGCGAAGCCGCTCAGGGGGAGGCTAATTTCTAGGGGTGCATTATGCGTCGAGAGCCTTTCGCACACCACGCAGAAAGTCTATTGCCAAAGGAACGATCTTCTCGTGGGGCTGGTTGTCGAGCAGGTCAATGATGCGGCTGCCGATGATGACGGCGTCGGCCACCTGGCCCACGGTCTGTGCGGTCTGGGCATCGCGAATGCCGAAACCCACGCCCACGGGCACGCTGACATGCTGGCGAATGCGCGGCAGCATGGCCTCCACGGCCGAAGTGTCCAGAGCGCCCGAACCGGTCACGCCCTTGAGCGAGACATAGTAGACATAGCCGCTGGCCACGCGCGCCACCTGCTGCATGCGCTCCTCGGTGCTGGTGGGAGCCAGCAGGAAGATCAGATCCATGTCGCGGGCCTTGAGCTTGGCTGCAAACTCTTCGCATTCCTCTGGCGGATAGTCCACGATCAGCACGCCGTCGACGCCGGCAGCGGCCGCATGGTTGACGAAGGCATCCTCGCCATGGATCTGGTCGTAGCGTTCCACGGGGTTGGCATAGCCCATCAACACCACGGGCGTGGTCTGGTCCTTTTTGCGGAACTCGGCCACATAGGCCAGTACCTGGCTCAGGCCCACGCCGTTGGCGATGGCTTTGTCGCCCGCGCGCTGGATGGTGGGGCCGTCGGCCATGGGGTCCGAGAAGGGCACGCCCAGCTCGATCACGTCGGCACCGGCTTCCACCATGCCGTGCATGAGGGAGGGGGTGATGGCGGCAAATGGAAAGCCTGCAGTCACATAGGGAATCAGGGCCTTGCGGCCTTCTTCCTTGAGCTTGCTGAAAGTGGCGGTAATTCGGCTCATAACTTGTTGCCCCCTGCGGCAGCCTTGGCTGCATCATGTCCGGGAGCGCCCTTGACGGTGAGACCGCGCATGGAGGGACGGTCGAAATATTCGGCACCCGAGAGGTCGGCCACGGTGCCGATGTCCTTGTCGCCACGGCCCGATAGGCTGACGAGAATCGACTGGTCGGCGCGCATGGTCTTGGCCAGCTTCATGGCATAGGCTACGGCGTGGCTGGACTCGAGAGCCGGGATGATGCCTTCGGCGCGGCACAGATAGTGGAAGGCGTCCAGCGCCTCCTGATCGGTGATGCCCACATACTGGGCACGGCCGATTTCCTGCAGCCATGCATGTTCAGGGCCCACGCCGGGGTAATCCAGGCCGGCGCTCACCGAGTGGGTCTCGGTGATCTGGCCGTTTTCGTCCTGCAGGATGAAGGTGCGGTTGCCGTGCAGCACGCCCGAGCTGCCTTTTTGCAGCGAGGCCGAGTGCTTGCCGGACTCCAGGCCTTCGCCCGCCGCTTCCACGCCGAATAGCTGGGTGTTCTCGTAGGGGATATAGGGGTAGAAGATGCCCATGGCATTGCTGCCGCCGCCCACGCAGGCGACTACCGCGTCGGGCTGCTTGTCGGCGCCCAGGAACTCGGGCATCTGCGTCAGGCACTCGTCGCCGATGATTTTCTGGAAGTCGCGCACCATCATGGGATAGGGATGGGGGCCGGCCACGGTGCCGATGATGTAGAAGGTGTTGTCCACATTGGCCACCCAGTCGCGCATGGCTTCGTTGAGCGCATCCTTGAGCGTTCTGGAGCCCGATTCCACGGGCACCACGGTGGCGCCCAGCAGCTTCATGCGGTAGACATTGGGGCTTTGACGCTTCACGTCCTCGGTGCCCATGTAGACGATGCATTCAAGGCCGTAACGAGCGCAGATGGTGGCCGTGGCCACGCCGTGCTGGCCGGCACCTGTCTCGGCAATGATGCGCGGCTTGCCCATGCGCTTGGCGAGCATGGCCTGGCCGATCACATTGTTGATCTTGTGTGCGCCCGTGTGGTTGAGGTCCTCGCGCTTCAGATAGATCTGCGCGCCGCCCATTTCACGGCTCATGCGCGAGGCGTGATAGACGGGCGAGGGACGGCCTACATAGTGTGCCAGCTCGGACTGGAATTCGGCGATGAATTCGGGGTCGTTCTGATACTTTGCGTAGGCCTCACGCAGCTCGGTGAGCGCGTGGGTCAGGGTTTCGCTGGCGAAGCTGCCGCCGTAGCGGCCGAAATGGCCGTGGACGTCGGGATACTGGTATTCAAACATGTGTCAGTCTGCAAAATTTGGGCATCAGCTGCACGTACGGCAGCAATGAAGCGATGAATCTTGTGGGCATCCTTGATGCCTTTGAGGGGCTTGCCGTCGGGGCCTTCGGCCTCGACTCCAGAACTCACATCAACGGCCAGAGACAACCCGCGAGGGCGCACTTGCAAGATGCCATCGGTCACGTTTGCAGGCGTGAGTCCACCAGACAAAACGAGGTGAGAGTCGACGCTTGTTGGCAGAAGTGACCAATTGAATGCCTTGCCGCCGCCACCATAACCATCGACATGGGCGTCGAGCAGGATGGCTTGGGCCTTTGAATAACGTTGGGCATATTCTACGAGGTCAAATCGCGCCGCATCGTCTCCAAGGGGTATGCGCGCCGCGCGCAACCAGGGCTGCACGCCCCGGGTGGCGGCCTCGCAATCCGCAGCCGATTCATCACCATGAAATTGCACGCAGGCGTTGGGTATTAGGTCGCAAGCAGCTATCACATTGGTAGCTGTTTCATTCACAAAGAGCAAAACAGGTGTGACAAAGGGCGGCAGTCGCCGGGCCAGCTCGGCCGCGCGCTGCAGCGTCACGGCGCGCGGGCTTGGCGCATAGAGCACAAAGCCGACGGCATCGGCACCGGCGGCCACTGCAGCGTCGACATCCTGCTCGCGGGTCAGGCCGCAGATCTTGATGCGGGTGCGGGGGGCAATGGAAGACATGGCAAATCTCTGACGTTGCAGCAATCGTTGGCCGCTGGCCGCTCAGGGCAGCCAGGCAAACGGGGGGGTGTCTACAGGTAGGCCCCAGCGCGTATCGTAAATGGGGCCGAGAAAGTACAGACCGTCAGGGGAGAAGGTGGGGGCGGCCACTTCGCGCGAGCGTGCCTCCAGCACTTGCTGCATCCATTCCACGGGCTTGGAGCCCTGGCCCACGTAGATCAGGCAGCCCATGATGTTGCGGATCATGTGGTGCAGAAAAGCGCTGCCCTCGAACTCGAAACGCCAGTAGCCACATTCCATCTGTCCGTCGCGCATGGGTGCCTGGCCTGCGGGGCGGTAGTGGATGTCGATGCGGCGCAGGGTCTTGATCGGGCTCTTGGCCTGGCAGCCTGCCGCGCGAAAGGACGAAAAATCATGCTCGCCCAGCAGCAGGTCGGCGGCTGCACGCATGCGCTGCGCATCCAGGGCCTGAAACACCCAGCCCACGCGGCCATGGTCGACGCTGGGGCGCACGGGCGACTGCAGCAGCACATAGGCATAGCGGCGTGCAGTGGCAGAGGCCCGGGAGTGGAAGCCATTCGGGCCGTCGGCGACCTCGGCCGCCCATTGCACGGCGATGTCCTTGGGCAAAAAGGTGTTGGTGCCTCGCACCCAGGAGTTGGGCGCGCGCTGCAGCTCGGTGTCAAAGTGCACGACCTGCATCAGGCCGTGCACACCGGAATCGGTGCGACCGGCGCAGATGGTGGAGACTTCTTGAGCAGCAAAGCGGCCCAGGGCCGCTTCGAGTTTGTCTTGTACGGTGTTGCCATCGGGCTGGCTTTGCCAGCCGCGATAGGCCTGACCGTTGTAGCTGACGCCAAGAGCTATGCGCATGGCATGGCTCCCGGCGCGGGGTCTGAATGCATCAAATCAATCAACCAATCTGAGAGAGAAGGCTGTGAGCCTTGGCCTTGAGATCGCCATGGGCTTCGGCGATCACTTCCTCGATCAGTGTACGCGCTCCGTCGCTGTCGCCGATGGCATTGAACTCCTCGGCCAGGGCCAGCTTGGTGGCTAGCGGGTCTTCGGGTTCGGAGGGCGCTGGCACGGCATCGATTGGCGCAGCGATATCGGATGTGCCCAGGTCCAGCGACAGGCCGCTGAGGTCGAAGGTCACATCGGCTTGCGCAGGGGCGGCGGCAGGGCTGGCGGCCTCTTCACCCGGTTGCTGCAAGGTCAGGGCTTCGATGTCCTGCTCTGTGTCCAGGCGCTCCTGGCTGGAAGATATTTCCAGCGGTGCAGTTTCCTGTCCGCTCTCGGCCTCGGGCTGTGCCTGCGAAGGCAGTGTGAAGCTGTCGAGGTCGAACTCGAGCGCATTCAGGGAGCTTTGCTCGGCGGGCGCGGGAGCTGCGACAGGGGCCGGGGCTTGAGATGCCGTGGCGGGCAGGCTGAACGAGGCCAGATCGTCGAGGTTCAGGTTCAGGCCATTGTCTGCTGCGGGTGCTGGCTCGGATGCGGTGACAGGGGTGTCCCACTGTGCCAGTGCCGCGAAATCCTGCTCGTTGGGCAAGGAGACGGGTTCGGAGGCCACAGGCGCTGCGCTGGCTGCGGTGTCAGGCAGGTCCGCCGGCAGCTCCAGATCCATGTCGAAGTCCATGCCGGCGGGCTCTGTGGGTGGCCCTTCGTGGCTGGCAGCGGCTTCGGCCGCCTGTGCAGCAGCCAGTGCCGAGCCAAAGCCCACGGCGGCGGCCACACCGCCTTGCAGGGCGCTTGAGGGATCGGTGGGGCTGAAGGCGCTTGGGGTCGCAGCTGCCGCTGCATGAGCCTGGGGAGCTCCGCCCAGCTGGTAAGTCAGATTTTCCGGATCCAGGATACGGCCCTGATCGGCCAGCCGCTGCCATTCGGGCCCCTTGCCCTGGGTCAGGGCAAAGACGTTGTTGGCTACAGATGCGTAGGCCATGCGGTCATGGCGCTTGGCATAGATTTCAGCCAGCTTCTGGTGCAGCACCAGGCGGTTGGGGTCGCTGCGCAGCGCTTCCTTGAGGATTTCCTCGGCCTGCAGGTCGCGGCCGTAAGCCAGGTACACATCGGCTTCCGCCAGCGGGTCCACATCGCCGGCGTCGAGCTGGCTGGGAGAGTACTGCATGGACTGGCCCGACATCTGGCTGCTGCTGGTCGTGGTGTCCACGCGCTGGCCGCCGCTGGCGCCGAAGAAGGAGTCCGCTGAAAGCTGGCTGTCGCCCAGCGTGCTGTCCGCGCCTGCCGCAGCGGCTTTGCGACGCTGAGAAACACGGTAGCCGCCATAGCCCAGAAGCAGGGCCAGCAGTGCTGCGCCAGCCAGCGGGATGGTCGGGTCTTCCATCAGGCTGTCGATAAAGCTGGGCTCCTCGGGAATGGGGGACGGTGCTGCAACAGGCTTGGGAGGTGCAACCGGTGCCGGTGCGGGCGCTGCAGGCTCGGCTGCGGCTTGTGCCGGTTCGCCTTCGGCCGGAGCTGGCGCAGGCGTGGTGTCGCCTGGCTTGGCTGCATCGGATGCAGCAGCCTCGGGTGTGGTAGGGGGAGCAGACGTTGCAGCCGCATCAGCAGCCGGAGCGGGGGCAGGCGCTGCAGCATTGGCGGCGCTGGCCGCAGGTACGGTGACTGCAGGGCTTGCCGCTGGTGCAGCTGCAGCCGGTGTGCCTGCTGCGGGAGCTGCAGCCGTACCTGCAGGTTTGGTGGCTGCCGCAATCTGGCTCAGCTCGGCCATATTGCGTTTGAGCTCATCGGCGCGCGCAGACTGGTCTGCTGCCTGTTTTTGCTGGGCCACTTGCTCATCTGCGGCCACGCCCTTGACGGAGCCCTTGGACAGGGTCAGCTTGTCGGGGGCTGCGGTGTTGGCCTTGGCATCTGCGACATGGGCCTGAACCTGGCCCGAAGCGCTGCGCGATGCTGCTTCCACAGGAGCCACAGGTGCCACGCCAGCCAGTTGACGGCGGAACTGGTTGAAATCCTGAGACTGGGCCGCCATGATCTGGCGGGCTTCCTTGGCCGAGGTGGCCTGGGCGGCCGCCTGATCGGGCAACTGAATCACCGCGCCGCTGCGCATGCGGTTGATATTGCCATTGACAAAGGCCTGCGGGTTGCTGCGCAGCATGGCGACCAGCATCTGATCAAGCGAGACGCCTGCTGGCTTGTGCGCTGCAGCAATGCGACCTGCGGTGTCGCCTGTCCTGACGCGAACTTCATCGCTGCTGCCAGCCGGTGCTGCAGTGCCTGCCTGGCGTTTTCGCAGAGGCTTGGTTGCAGCTTCGTCCTGATCGCGGTCATTGCGCAGGTCCCGGCCGGCCGTGTTGACAGGGCTGGACGCTGGGCGTGCAGTCACAGCGGGACGCGCAGGCGCAGGCACCACGGCAGGCGTGGCCTGGGCAGCGGTGGTGGGCGCAGGAGCAGGGCGGCGCGTTGCAGGAGGGTCGAGCAGCAAGGTGTAGTTGCGCTGCAACTTGCCCGATGCCCAGTTGGCATCGATCACCAGGTCGACAAAGGGATCATTGACCGGCTGAAAGCTGCTGAGCTTGAGCACGGCCGAGCCGTTGGCGCGTTTTTGCACCTGCACGCGTACCGAGTTGGCCGTGCCCGTGAATTCCATGCCCTGGGCGCGGAATGCAGCTGGCGATGCGATAGCGGCCTGCAGGCTGTCGGCCTCGGCAGCGCTGAGTTGAGGGATCTCGACCTCGGCACGCAAGGGCTCGCCCAGAGCCGACTGCACCGTGATGCGACCCAGCGCCAATGCCCATGCATCGGTGGCCGGGAGGCTTGACAGTGCGAGGGTGGCTGCGGCGAGCGCAGATAGTTTCCAGCGTTGCATAGGGCTCAGACTTGATTCGTGCAGCCTACAGCCCTCTTGTTCTTGATCGGGTTTGTGGCTGCGGTGCACATAAAAATTGGAAATTCCAGCAGGCGGCAAAGGTCTCTCGGCCCGGCGGACACAGTTTGCATTGTCAACGACGCTATTGCAATGTGAGCAAAAGCATGGCTGGCAAGGCTCTCAATTGTTGTCGATTGGCAACGAGATGAAACCTAATGTAGGTTTGCTGACGGTTTGCATTCGCCCGAATAAGCGGGCAATTGTCGCCCAAGCCTGGAGCTTGGACATGAAAAAAGCGCCGGCCATCACGAGGATGACTGGCGCTTTGCTGTGCTGGATCAAGCCATTCGCAGGCTTGATGGTGGACGGGATCAGGCTGCCAGCAGGATGCGCAGCATGCGACGCAGCGGCTCGGCAGCGCCCCACAGCAGCTGGTCGCCGATCACGAAGGCCGAGACGTATTCGGGGCCCATGTTGAGCTTGCGCACACGACCGACGGCCACTTCCAGACCGCCGGTGGTGGCAGCAGGAGTCAGCTCCTTGACGGTCAGTGCGCGGTCGTTGGCCACGAACTTGACCCAGGGATTGCCGCCCTTGATCAGGGCCTCGATCTCTTCCAGGGGCAGGTCCTTCTTGAGCTTCAGGGTCAGGGCCAGAGAGTGGCAGCGCATGGCGCCGATGCGCACGCACAGGCCGTCGACGGGGATCGTGGCTTCGGTGCCGAGAATCTTGTTGACCTCGGCCTGGCCCTTCCATTCTTCCTTGGACTGGCCGTTGGGCAGCTGCACATCGATCCAGGGGATCAGGCCGCCGGCCAGAGGCGCGCCGAAGAATTCGGTGGGCACATCTTCGCGGATGGTCTGGGCCACCTTGCGGTCGATTTCGAGAATCGCGGAAGCAGGAGTCGCCAGCTCGTCGGCCACGGCGGCGTGCACCACGCCCATGCCCTTGAGCAGCTCGCGCATGTGGTTGGCGCCACCGCCCGATGCGGCCTGGTAGGTCATGGAAGAGACCCATTCCACCAGACCGGCCTTGAACAGACCGCCCAGACCCATCAGCAGGATGGAGTTGGTGCAGTTGCCGCCAATCCAGTTCTTGCCGCCGGCAGCCAGCTTTTGCTGGATCAGGTCGTCGTTGACGGGGTCCAGCACGATGACGGCGTCGTTCTCCATGCGCAGCGAGGAGGCTGCGTCAATCCAGTGGCCGTTCCAGCCGGCGGCGCGGATCTTGGGGAAGACTTCCTTGGTGTAGTCGCCGCCCTGGCAGGTGATGATGATGTCGCACTTGGACAGCTCGGCGATGTCGTTGGCGTCCTTCAGCTCGGTGTGCACCGTGGCCATGGACGGGGCCTTGCCGCCGGCATTGGAGGTGGAGAAGAACACGGGCTCGATCAGTGCGAAGTCGCCTTCGGCCTGCATACGATCCATCAGCACGGAGCCGACCATGCCGCGCCAGCCCACCAAACCTACCAATTGCTTGCTCATTTGAAACGCCTTTTCAGTTTTGAAAACAGTAGCTTGAGACTGCTTCGTCCGGCTCGTCAGGGCCGGAAGGGGCGCGCGACGAACCGGGCTGGGTCAGCCTGTAATCGTCTTAATGGTGATTGCGCGCGCATTCACACCGGCAAGCTTTGCGGGTGTGAGGGTCTCGGGAGCGAAGGTGCGTGCGGCAAACATAAGAGTTGTCATTCTAGCGACTAGAGCCAAAGCTTGAAGAATTAAAAGTGCTTGAAACTCTAGTCAAAACGTCGAAATAAATGATTTATTTTTGACGTTTTGTTTTGTTTGGCGCCGAAAATTGCGTCGAACAAAAAAGCCACCGCTTTGCGGCGGTGGCCTGGCATCAGCGGTTTCCGGGCCTCAGACTCCTGCCAGTGCCTTGACCACGGCATCGCCCATTTCACGGGTGCTGACCTTGGTCGTGCCTTCGCTGTAGATGTCGGCGGTGCGCAGGCCATCGGCCAGCACCTTTTGCACGGCAGCTTCGATCTTCTGGGCGGCGGCTTCCTGGCCCAGGCTGAAGCGCAGCATCATGGCGGCCGAGAGAATGGTGGCCAGAGGATTGGCAATGCCCTTGCCGGCGATGTCGGGAGCCGAGCCGTGGCTGGGTTCGTACAGGCCTTGCTTCTTGTCGTTGAGACTGGCGCTGGGCAGCATGCCGATGGAGCCGGTCAGCATCGAGGCTTCGTCGGAGAGGATGTCGCCGAACATATTGCCGGTCACCACCACGTCGAAGCGCTTGGGTTCCTTGACCAGTTGCATGGCGGCGTTGTCCACGTACATATGGTCCAGGGCCACGTCGGGGTACTGCTTGGCGACTTCGCTGACCACATCCTTCCAGAGCTGGAAGGTTTCCAGCACATTGGCCTTGTCAACGCTGGTCACGCGCTTGCTGCGCTTCTGGGCGGCCTGGAAGGCGACATGGGCGATGCGCTCGATCTCGGGACGGGTGTAGCGCATGGTGTCGAAGGCTTCCTCGGCACCGGGGAAGTGGCCGTCGGGAGCGACACGGCGGCCGCGCGGCTGGCCGAAGTAGATATCGCCGGTCAGCTCGCGGATGATGAGGATGTCCAGGCCCGCCACCAGTTCGGGCTTGAGGCTGGAAGCATGGGTCAGCTCCTTGTAGCAGATGGCGGGGCGGAAGTTGGCGAACAGGCCCAGGGCCTTGCGCAGGCCGAGGATGGCCTGCTCGGGACGCAGGGGGCGGTCCAGCGTGTCGTACTTCCAGTCGCCCACGGCACCGAACAGGATCGCATCGGCTTCCTGGGCCAGCTTCAGCGTGGCAGGAGGCAGGGGGTGGCCGGCAGCTTCATAACCTGCACCGCCCACGGGAGCGGTTTCCATCTCCAGACCCAGATTCAGGGCCTCAAGCACCTTGACGGCTTCCGCAACGATTTCGGGACCGATGCCATCACCGGGCAAAACTGCAATCTTCATGATGTTCCTTTGATTAATTTGATAGCTGTTTGCGCTCTTTATTCATAGATTTCAGATTGAATCTCTATCGAAGTCTATTGATGACAATCGTAAGCAGCTCATTTATTGATAGTTTTACTTCGGGCTCAAGAGGCGGGCATCCCTCAACTGAGTGAGACCGGCACAGCAGAGAACCTTACCTCCAGCATGGCCCAAGTGAGAGACGGCCAGCAAGAGCAGCCTCGCGGCAAAGGCCGTCGTCCCCCTCTGGGGGAAGCCGCGGGGCCGCCTAGGCAAAGCGGCTCAGGGGGTTACTTCTGAATCAAGGTATGCGCCAGCCAGGGCTTTTGTGCCAGACGCTCGGCCTCGAAGGCCTTGATCTTGTCGGCATGGCGCATGGTCAGGCCGATATCGTCGAAGCCGTTGAGCAGGCAGTATTTGCGAAAGGCGATGACGTCGAAGGCGATCTCTTCGCCCTGGGGCCTCAGGATCACCTGGCGCTCCAGGTCGATGGTCAGCTCGTAGCCGGGGAAGGCCGCGACGTCGTTGAACAGCTGGTCGATCGTAGCCTCGGGCAGCACGATGGGCAGCAGGCCGTTCTTGAAGCTGTTGTTGAAGAAGATGTCGGCAAAGCTGGGGGCCAGGATGGCGCGGAAGCCGTACTGGTCCAGGGCCCAGGGCGCGTGCTCGCGGCTGGAGCCGCAGCCGAAGTTCTTGCGCGCGATCAGGATGCTGGCGCCCTTGAAGCGGGGCTGGTTGAGCACGAAGTCGGGATTGGGCTTGCGGTCGGCTTCGGGTACGCCGGGCTGGCCGGGCTGGTCCAGATAGCGCCACTCGTCGAACAGATTGGGGCCGAAGCCGGTCTTCTTGATGGACTTGAGGAACTGCTTGGGGATGATGGCGTCGGTGTCGACGTTCTCGCGGTCCATGGGGGCAACGAGGCCCTTGTGCACGGTGAATTTTTGCATGGTGTGATTCCAGAATCTTTAGTCTTGGCGACGTTCGCGTCTTGCATCAGAGACGGCCAGCAAGGGCCGCCCCGCAGCAAAGGCCGTCGTCCCCCTTGGGGGAAGACGCGCAGCGACTCAGGGGGTTACGCAAATTTACGGATGTCGACAAAGTGGCCGTGGATGGCTGCCGCAGCGGCCATGGCGGGGCTGACGAGGTGGGTGCGGCCGCCAGCGCCCTGACGGCCTTCGAAGTTGCGGTTCGAGGTCGACGCGCAGCGCTCGCCGGGCTCCAGGCGGTCGGCATTCATGGCCAGGCACATGGAGCAGCCGGGTTCGCGCCATTCAAAGCCGGCGGCCTTGAAGATCTGGTCCAGGCCTTCGCGCTCGGCCTGTTCCTTGACCAAGCCGGAGCCGGGCACGACCATGGCCAGCTTGATGTTCTTGGCGACCTTCTGGCCCAGCTTCTTGACCACGGCCGCGGCTTCGCGCATGTCCTCGATGCGGCTGTTGGTGCAGGAGCCGATGAACACCTTGTCGACAAAGATGTCGTTGATGGGCTTGCCGGGTTCCAGTGCCATATAGGTCAGCGCACGTTCGATGGCGCCACGCTTGTTCGAGTCTTTTTCCTTGTCGGGATCGGGGACGGCGGCATCGATGCCCAGCACCATCTCGGGGCTGGTGCCCCAGGTTACCTGCGGCACGATGTCGGCGGCGTTCAGCTCCACCACGAGGTCGAACTTCGCATCGGCGTCGGAATGCAGCGTCTTCCAGTAGCTGACGGCGGCATCCCATTCGCCACCCGTGGGCGCCAGGGGGCGGCCCTTGATGTAGTTGATGGTCTTGTCGTCCACGGCCACGAGACCTGCGCGAGCGCCGCCTTCGATGGCCATGTTGCAGACCGTCATGCGGCCTTCCACGCTCAGGTCGCGGATGGCTTCGCCGGCAAACTCTATGGTGTAGCCCGTGCCGCCGGCGGTGCCGATCTTGCCGATGATGGCCAGCACGATGTCCTTGGCGGTGATGCCGGGCGCGACCTTGCCGTTGACCTGCACCAGCATGTTCTTGGCCTTCTTGGCCAGCAGGGTCTGGGTGGCCATCACATGCTCGACCTCGGAGGTGCCGATGCCGTGGGCCAGCGCGCCGAAAGCGCCGTGGGTGGAGGTGTGGCTGTCGCCGCAGACCACGGTCATGCCGGGCAGGGTCGCGCCTTGCTCGGGGCCCATGACGTGGACAATGCCCTGGCCCTTGTCCATGAAGGGGAAGAAGGCGGCCGAGCCGAACTCGGCGATATTGCTGTTCAGCGTGGTGATCTGTTCCTTGCTGATGGGGTCGGCAATGCCGTCATAGCCGCGCTCCCAGCCGTCGGTGGGGGTGTTGTGGTCGGCCGTGGCCACGACCGAGCTGACGCGCCACAGCTTGCGGCCGGCCATGCGCAGACCTTCGAAGGCCTGGGGGCTGGTGACTTCGTGCACCAGATGGCGGTCGATATAGAGGACGGAGGTGCCGTCTTCCTCGGTGTGAACGACGTGCTCGTCAAAAATCTTGTCGTAGAGGGTGCGTCCCATGGTGGTCTCGTGAGGTTGGTTTGTTGGGAGGATTCTGTTGTGGCTTGATGCGATGTTTCAAGCCTTGGCGCTGGCGGGGCAGAGGTGATCGACCAGCAGGCGGGTGGTCACCGGCAGCGCTTCGAAGTCGCGGGCCACCACGCAGAGTTCGCGGTGCGCCCAGTCGTCGGTGAGCTGCACGGCGCGCAGATGGCCCACGCCATGCATCAGCTCGAATGCGCGGTCGGGCAGCAGGCCCAGTCCCAGGCCGTTGTCGATCATGCGGCACATGGCGTCCAGGCTGGTGACCTGGATGCGCTGGTGCAGCGGGTGGCCTGCCTGGGCTGCAGCAGCGCGCATGGCCAGGCTGATCGAGGAGCCCGCATGAAGGCTGACGATGTCCCATTCCAGCACTTCCGTGAAGGCGACGCTTTCGCGGTCGGCCAGGGCGTGGCGCTCGGGCACGACGACGACCAGTCGGTCTTTGCGATAGCTGCGGTACTGCAGCGGCACATTGCCCTGGGTCAGTTGCACGGTGGCCTGATTGCCTTCGCTGCTCCTGATATTGCCCAGCGTGCAGATGCCGATATCGGCCGTGCCCTCGGCCACGGCGCTCAGCACGTCGGGGCTCAGGTGCTCCTGCAGATCGATCTTGATCTGGCTGTGTTCGCGCGCAAAGGCTCCCAGGTCTTCGGGCAGAAACTGCACGATGGCCGACATATTGGCGTGCATGCGCACATGGCCGCGCACGCCGTCGGCGTATTCGGAGAGCTCGCCCTGCATGCGCTCCAGCCCGTAGAGCACATTGCGCGCATGGTGCAGCAGGCTCTCGCCGGCCGGCGTTAGCGTCACGCCGCGGCTGTGGCGATAGAGCAGGGCTGTGTCCACCGTCGCTTCCAGGTCGGACAGCCGCTTGCTGACGGCCGAGGCTGCAATGAACTCGCGTTCAGCGGCGCGGCCAATGCTGCCCAGTTCGCACACGGCGACGAACAGCTGAAGCGAGGTGAGATCGATGCGGCGCGCAAAACTGCGCTCTGAATTCTTCATGGGGTAGGCTCAAGTCTTCTCGTTTCGAGAAGTTTTCAGCATTTTTACCGATTAATCTAGCTGCATCCATCTTTGAATGAGATGTCTTGCTTGGCGATGGGTAAATTTTGGAGATGGGTGATTTCTTGCTTTGCGATGACTTGGCGAAACCTGGGGAAGCGATGTTGCATTTGTCAGTCTTGTGTACTTGCATTTTCATAGCGAAGACTCTAGATGCCAGAATCGTTCAAGCCTGATCAGGTCTGAGGAACAAAAGTTTTTCAGGTGCCTGAGTTCCGGCATTTTTTTACAAAGTAAATCGTCAGTAAAGCAGCCAGGAATCGACGCTATTCGCTGCAAAAATGTGAGTCATGAGAGTTCCCAATCATCCGATGTCCGACAGTGAGCCTTCCGAGTTGCCAGCTATGGCTTCGGGGTCGCTCCTCTTGCACCGCAGCCGTGGCTGGGGTCAGGTCTGCCTGCTGACAGCTGCGCTGGCTCTGGGCGGCACTGCCTTGCCAGCTGTGGCCAAAGGCAAGACCCCGGCCAAGTCCAGTGCGGCCGCGCCAGCCAAATCGTCCAAGCCCACCAAGAGCACGACTGCAGGTGCCGCCAAATCTTCATCGGCCAAGTCCGCCGGCAAGGCCGGTAAAAAAGGACGCACCGGCCGCAATGCAGCGGTCGCTGGTGCTGCGGCAGCAGGTGCGGCAGCGGCAGCTCCGCTGGGTCGTGAGCATTGGACGCCGGAGGCCAGGAACAATCAGGCCGAAGATGCCAAGGAACTGGCCGCCATGCGTGCAGCAGCACAGACGGGCGACGCCAAGGCCCAGTATCTGCTGGGCTCGCGCTACCGTTTTGGCAAGGGCGTGAACCAGGATCTGGCACAGGCCGTGCACTGGTATCGCCAGTCGGCCGACCAGGGCTATGCACCTGCGCAATCCGACCTGGGAGTGCTCTACGCCAACGGGCGGGGTGTGACTCTGGACGAAGTGCAGGCCGTGAACTGGTACCGCAAGGCGGCGGATCAGGGCGACGGCATTGCGCAGAACAATCTGGGGCTGATGTATGCCGAGGGGCGTGGCGTGGCCGCAGACGATGCGCAGGCCGTGAAATGGTTCGAGCGTTCGGCCAAAAGTGGCGAGGCTGCAGGCCAGTACAGCCTGGGAGTGATGCTCTCAAGCGGCCGGGGCGTCAAGGAGGATGGCCGGGCCGCCCTGCAGTGGTTTGAACAGGCGGCCGAGAAAGGCCATGCCGACGCCCAGTACAACACCGGCATGATCTATGCCGTAGGCGCGCTGGTGCCGCAGGATCTGACGCGCGCGGCGCGGTGGCTGGAGAAGTCCGCCGGTCAGGGCAATGCGGCGGCTCAGTCGTCTCTGGGTTTTCTCTATGCCAACGGCCAGGGCGTGCCGCAGGATGCAGGCCAGGCGGCGCGCTGGTTCGATCGCGCCGCCAAGCAGGGCTACACCCTGGCACAGTCGAATCTGGCAGCCATGTATGTCAGCGGTCAGGGCGTGCAGAAAGACATGGGCAAGGCCTATTTCTGGCTGGCTATCGCTCATGCCAAGGATCCCTCGCTGCAAAGCCGCATGCAGACGGCCGAGCAGGCATTGGGCCCCGCAGAACGGCTGAAGGTGCAGCGCGAGGTGCGCAACTGGAAGCCCGCCAAGGAGTGATTGGCGAGCCATGAAAAAAAAGCCCATCAGGCACTGCCGATGGGCTTTTTGTTGGGTGCAGGGGCCTAGCTGAAGAAACTCTTCAGGCGGTCCGTCCAGCTTTCGCCGCTGGGCGAATGCTTGGAGCCACCCTTCTTGAGCGATTCGTCCAGATCCTTGAGCAGCTTGCGCTGGTACTCGGTGAGCTTGACCGGAGTCTCCACCACGATGTGGCAGTACAGATCACCGGGGTAGCTGGAGCGAATGCCCTTGATGCCCTTGCCGCGCAGGCGGAACTGCTTGCCGGCTTGCGTGCCTTCAGGGATGTCGATCGCCGCCTTGCCTTGCAGCGTGGGCACTTCGATCTCGCCGCCCAGAGCGGCGGTGATGAAGCTCACGGGCACATTGCAGTGCAGATCGTCACCGTCGCGCTCGAAGATGTCGTGGTCCTTGACGCGAATCTCGATATAGAGGTCGCCTGCCGGGCCGCCATTGGTGCCGGGCTCTCCGTTGCCGGCCGAGCGGATGCGCATGCCGTCGTCGATGCCGGCGGGAATCTTCACTTCCAGCGTCTTCTGGCGCTTGACCTTGCCCTGGCCGCCGCAGGACGTGCAGGGCTCGGGGATGATCTTGCCTGTGCCGCGGCAGTGCGGGCAGGTCTGCTGCACGCTGAAAAAGCCCTGGCGCATCTGTACCGTGCCCATGCCGTTGCAGGTGGTGCAGGTCTTGGTGCTGGTGCCGGGCTTGGCGCCGCTGCCGCTGCAGGTGTCGCAGCTGTCCCAGCTTGGAATGCGGATCTGGGCATCCTTGCCCTTGGCAGCCTCTTCCAGGGTGATTTCCATGGAATAGCTGAGGTCGTTGCCGCGGTAGACCTGACGGCCGCCGCGACCGCCGCGGCCGCCACCGTTGAACATATCGCCAAAGATGTCGCCAAAGGCCTCGGCAAAGCCGCCAAAGCCCTCGCCGCCGCCCATGCCGCGATTGGGATCCACGCCGGCATGGCCGTACTGGTCGTAGGCCGCGCGCTTCTGGCTGTCGGAAAGCATCTCGTAGGCCTCTTTGACCTCCTTGAACTTTTCCTCGGCTTCCTTGGCCTTGTCGCCCTGATTGCGGTCAGGGTGGAACTTCATCGCCAGCTTGCGATAGGCCTTCTTGATGTCATCGTCCGAGGCGCTTTTGGCAACGCCCAGAACTTCATAGTAGTCACGTTTGGACATGTGAGTTTTCGGTCGGATGGAACAGGAACGCCGCGCCAGCTCCTGAGAGCCCGGCGCGGCGGCAAGCGGTCAATGGTTTGAGGCCAGGACCTGCCCGCGCTTAGTCCTTCTTGACTTCCTTGACTTCGGCGTCAACCACGTTGTCGTCAGCGGCAGCCGATGCGCTGGCACCGGCGGAGGCTGCTGCTGCGGCAGCAGCAGCTTCGGCACCGCCAGCGGCCTGTGCGTCGGCGTACATCTTCTCGCCCAGCTTCTGGCTGGCCGTCATCAGGGCCGTTGTCTTGGCGTCGATGGCGTCCTTGTCCTCGCCCTTGAGCGCTTCTTCCAGCTCCTTGACGGCAGCTTCGATGGCGCTCTTTTCGGCGGCATCCAGCTTGTCGCCATGCTCGGCCAGGCTCTTGTTGACGCTGTGAACAGCGGCTTCGCCCTGGTTCTTTGCAGTCACCAGCTCCAGCTTCTTCTTGTCGTCGGCTGCGTTCAGCTCAGCATCCTTGACCATGTTCTGGATTTCTTCTTCCGACAGGCCAGAGTTCGCCTTGATCGTGATCTTGTTTTCCTTGCCGGAAGCCTTGTCCTTGGCAGACACGTTCAGGATGCCGTTGGCGTCGATGTCGAAGGTCACTTCGATCTGGGGCACGCCACGACCTGCGGGCGGAATGCCTTCCAGGTTGAACTCGCCCAGCATCTTGTTGGCGCTGGCGATCTCACGCTCGCCCTGGAACACCTTGATGGTCACGGCCGGCTGGTTGTCTTCAGCCGTGGAGAAGGTCTGCGCGAACTTGGTGGGAATGGTCGTGTTCTTGCTGATCATCTTGGTCATGACGCCGCCCAGGGTTTCGATACCCAGAGACAGGGGAGTCACGTCCAGCAGCAGCACGTCGGAGCGCTCGCCACCCAGCACCTGGCCCTGCACGGCAGCGCCCACGGCCACGGCTTCGTCGGGGTTCACATCCTTGCGGGGATCCTTGCCGAAGAATTCCTTGACCTTTTCCTGCACCTTGGGCATGCGGCTCATGCCACCGACCAGGATCACGTCGTGGATGTCGGAGACCGAGATGCCTGCATCCTTGATGGCGGTGCGGCAAGGCGCAATCGTGCGCTCGATCAGATCGTCCACCAGCGATTCCAGCTTGGCGCGGGTCAGCTTGATGTTCAGGTGCTTGGGGCCTGTGGCATCGGCGGTGATGTAGGGCAGGTTGATGTCGGTCTGTGCGGAGTTCGACAGCTCGATCTTGGCCTTTTCGGCAGCTTCCTTCAGGCGCTGCAGGGCCAGCACGTCCTTGGACAGGTCAACGCCTTGTTCCTTCTTGAACTCGTCGATGATGTAGTTGATGATGCGCTGGTCGAAATCTTCGCCGCCCAGGAAGGTGTCGCCGTTGGTCGACAGCACTTCGAACTGCTTTTCGCCGTCCACGTCGGCGATTTCGATGATGGAGACGTCGAACGTACCACCGCCCAGGTCATACACGGCCACCTTGCGGTCGCCCTTGCCCACCTTGTCCAGGCCGAAGGCCAGGGCAGCTGCGGTAGGTTCGTTGATGATGCGCTTGACTTCCAGACCCGCGATGCGGCCGGCGTCCTTGGTGGCCTGGCGCTGTGCGTCGTTGAAGTAGGCGGGCACGGTGATGACGGCCTCGGTCACGGCTTCGCCCAGGAAGTCCTCGGCGGTCTTCTTCATCTTGCGCAGCACTTCGGCGCTGATCTGGGGAGGAGCCAGCTTCTGGTCGCGCACTTGCACCCAGGCGTCGCCGTTGTCGGCCTTGACGATCTGGAAGGGCATCAGGTCGATGTCCTTTTGCACCTCGGCTTCGGCGAACTTGCGGCCGATCAGGCGCTTGGCAGCGTAGATGGTGTTCTTGGGGTTGGTGACGGCCTGGCGCTTGGCGGATGCGCCGACCAGGATTTCGCCGTCTTCTTGATAGGCAACGATGGAGGGGGTGGTGCGGGCACCTTCGCTGTTCTCGATCACGCGGGTGTTGTTACCCTCCATGATGGCGACGCAGCTGTTGGTGGTACCCAGGTCAATACCGATGATTTTTCCCATAATTCTCTCCGTAATCTGTTGAATGTTTGCTTGATTCGTCACTTGTGGGCGTAGTGGCCGGCTTCAAGAGCCGTCACTTACTATTTTTTGCCCTGACGGTTGTTTTTTTGGGGTGTCTAGCCGGCTCAGCCCTGGGCAACGGTCACCAGCGCGGGGCGCAGGATGCGGTCGGCGATCACATAGCCCTTTTGCAGCACGGCAACCACGGTGTTGGCGGGCTGGTCGGCGGGAACCATGGAGATGGCCTGGTGGTGGTGAGGGTCGAACTTCTCGCCCGCAGCGGGATTGATGGCCAGCACCTTGTTGCGTTCCAGGGCCGAATTCAGCTGGCGTAGCGTGGCGTCCGAGCCTTCGCGCAGTTGTTCGGGCGTGGCGTTCTGGATGGCCAGGGCCGCGTCCAGGCTGTCGATCACGGGCAGCAGGCTTTCTGCAAAGCTCTCGATGCCGAACTTGCGTGCCTTAGCGACCTCTTCTTCGGCGCGACGGCGCATGTTTTCGGCGTCGGCCTTGGCACGCAGGTATTGGTCGGCCAGATCGGCGCTCTTGGCCTTGAGTTCTTCCAGCTCGGCCTGCAGACGTCCCAGTTCGTCCGACGCATTGGCTGCCAGGGCCGCTTCCAGTTCCTCGGGGCTGGCGTCGTTGATGGTGTTGGGGTTGTGGTTCTCGGTCATAGTTGGTGAAGGTTTCTCAAAACTTAAGACAATCTGTCTGCCAGATGCGCTCCGCCAGGTCTATTTCAAGACCCGTGCCGCCCAATAAAGGGCGGCGGGCGCAGCGGCTGGGGTGAGCCTGCAGCATTTGCGGGACATTACAGGGGAGTGAGTACTTGTGATTTCAAGACATCTCGCCTTGATTGACCAATGCTAATCGCAGGTTTATAGGCCCCAGAGTGTACAGATAGTCTGTCACTCGGCTAGAATCTCACGTTTTGCCTTGCCGCACCGCTACAGACGCAGTGGGCGGCGTTTACCCAAAAGGAGTCGTTATGCGTCATTACGAAATCATTTTGTTGATCCATCCGGATCAAAGCGAACAAGTTCCCGCGATGCTGGAGCGCTACAAGGGCATGATTGCCGCTGGTGGCGGCAAGGTGCATCGCGAAGAAGATTGGGGCCGTCGTCAGCTGGCTTACATGATCAACAAGCTCGCTAAGGCTCACTACCTGTGCCTGAACATCGAAGCCGACCAGGCTGTGATGGCTGAACTGGAACACGCCTTCAAGTTCAACGATGCCGTGCTGCGTCACCTGACTGTGCAGAAGAAGAAGGCTGAAACAGCTGCTTCCGCCATGATGAAGAGCGTTGAGCGCGAAGAAGCCCGCAAGGCCAACCAGGCTGAGCACGCTTAATAGCATCAGACACTGAAGGAGTGGAAAACCGCGTTGTATTGACGGGCCTTCTCGTAGAGCAAGCTGCTTTGCGCTACACGCCCGCCGGATTGCCGGCCCTGGATTTGCGAATTGAACACAGTTCGCAGCAACAAGAGCTGGGCAGTGCGCGCAACGTGAATGCATCTGTCAAGGCTGTTGCCTTTGGCGCCCTGGCTGAAAAGCTGGCCCGCCAAGCACCCGGTAGCCAATGGACCTTTCAAGGTTTTCTGGCCACGCCGCGCAATAGCAAGATGCTGGTTTTACACATTCAGGATATTCAACAAAATTAATTTTCAAGAGGTCCAGCAATGGCCACGTTCAAGAAATTCAACAAGGACAAGCGTCCTAAGCGCAACACCCAGTCGCTGCTGTTCAAGCGCAAGCGTTTCTGCCGCTTCACAGTCGCCGGCGTCGAAGAAATCGACTACAAGGATGTCGACACCCTGCGTGACTTCATCGCCGAAAACGGCAAGATTGTGCCCGCACGCCTGACCGGCACGCGCGCCATCTACCAGCGTCAGCTGAACACAGCCATCAAGCGCGCTCGCTTCCTGGCTATGCTGCCCTACTCTGACCAGCACAAGATCTAAGGAGCACGACTATGCAAATCATTCTGCTCGAAAAGGTTGTGAACCTGGGTAACCTGGGCGATATCGTCAAGGTCAAGGACGGTTACGCTCGTAACTTCCTGATCCCCTCCGGCGCTGCACGTCGTGCAACAGCTGCTGCCAAGGCTGAATTCGAAGCCAAGCGCGCTGAGCTGGAAAAGGCTGCCGCCGAGAAGCTGGCTGCCGCTCAAGAACTGAGCGAAAAGCTCAACGGCGTGAACGTGAAGATCACTCAGAAGGCTGGCGTTGACGGTCGTCTGTTTGGTTCCATCACCAACGCCGACATCGCTGAAGAACTGGTCAAGGCCGGTTTCGCAGTGAACAAGTCGCAAGTGCGCATGCCCAACGGCCCCATCAAGACCGTTGGCGACGCCACTGTGGTGGTGGCTCTGCACACCGACGTGGCTGCAGAAGTGGCCGTCTCCGTGTACGGCGACCACTCCTAATTCAGGCTCTGTTCTGAATTGGCAAAAAGCCGCCTTCGGGCGGTTTTTTGTTTTCTGGTAATTGTTTGTCTCGCCAGCGTTTTTATCGTCACCCGCCGTGACGTCGCCACCGCCTCCCGCTACGATGGAGGACTTGTCTCTAGGAGTCTCATGTCGTCAGTAATGCCCCCGCTTGATCTGCAAGATGATGCATTCGCCCCGGTTCCCACTGCCGATCAGCAGGTGGCGCAACTGCGTGTGCCGCCGCACTCCATGGAGTCGGAATCTTCGGTGCTCGGCGGTCTGCTGCTGGACAACAATGCCTGGGAGCGCGTTGGTGATCTGCTTGGCGACGGCGACTTCTACCGGCACGAGCACAAGCTGATCTACGAAGCCATCGGCAAGCTGATCAATGCCAGCAAGCCGGCTGACGTGATCACGGTTTATGAGCATCTGCAGGGCATGGGCAAGGCCGAGGAAATCGGCGGCCTGATGTACCTGAACCAGCTGGCGCAGTATGTGCCCAGTGCCAGCAATATCCGCCGCTATGCGGAAATCGTGCGCGAGCGCGCCATCTTGCGCAAGCTGGTCACGGCCAGCGACGACATCGCGACCAATGCCTTCAATCCGCAGGGCAAGACCGTGGAACGCATCCTCGACGAAGCCGAGCAGAAGATCATGGCGATTGGCGAGGAGGGGGCGCGTAACAAGCAGGGCTTCCAGTCGCTGGATTCGCTGGTGGTGGATCTGCTGGACCGGGTCCAGGAGATGGCCGACAACCCCATGGATGTGACCGGCGTGCCCACGGGCTTTGTCGATCTGGATCGCATGACATCGGGCCTGCAGGCCGGCGACATGGTGGTGCTGGCGGCGCGTCCCTCCATGGGCAAGACCTCGTTTGCCGTGAATATTGCCGAGCATGTGGCGCTCAATGAAGGCTTGCCGGTCGCCATCTTCTCCATGGAAATGGGCGCGGCCCAGCTGGCGGTTCGTATCGTCGGCTCCATCGGCCGCGTCAATCAGGGCAATCTGCGTACCGGCAAGCTCAGCGACGACGAGTGGCCGCGTCTGACCGAGGCCATCGAGCGCTTGCGCACCGTGTCGCTGCATATCGACGAAACCCCTGGCCTGTCTCCAACCGAGCTGCGTGCCAATGCGCGTCGTCTGGCGCGCCAGTGCGGCAAGCTGGGCCTGATCGTGGTCGACTACCTGCAGCTGATGAGCGGATCGGGATCTGCAGCCAGTTCCGACAACCGAGCCACCGAGCTGGGCGAAATCTCGCGGGGCTTGAAGATGCTGGCCAAGGAGCTGCAATGCCCGGTGATTGCGCTGTCCCAGCTCAACCGCTCGGTGGAGCAGCGTACCGACAAGCGCCCCATGATGTCCGACCTGCGTGAATCGGGCGCCATCGAGCAGGACGCGGACATCATCATGTTCATCTACCGCGACGACTACTACAACAAAGAGAGCAAGGAGCCCAATATTGCCGAGGTCATCATCGGCAAGCAGCGTAATGGGCCGACTGGGACGGTGAAGCTCTTCTTCCAGAAGAACCAGACGCGTTTCGAGAATCTGGCGCAGGGCTACGGCACGGATGAATACTAAAAATCATAGCTGTTAGCGCTTTTGGAGTATGGGTTTCATAACTCTATGAATATGAAAACTATGAATATCAAGCGCTGCCAGCTATCAAATTGAAGGACATAAGAAAAGCCCGCAAGGCACAGACCTTGCGGGCTTTGTTTTTTGAGCAGCTGCGGGGTTAGCGGCTGAACAGGTAGATGCCAAGACCGATCACGCACAGTCCCAGCACGCCGCAGGCCCAGGCCAGGCGCTGTGCACCTATGCGCAGCGCGCCCACGGTTGCGACGATCTGGGCATTTTGCTGGGCCAGCTTCTCGATGATCTCCAGCGACTGGCGCTGCGATTGCTCGAGCTGGCCGATGCGCTCCTCCTGCTGCTGGATCAGCAGCAGCGCCTGCTCGCCGGCGGAGGCCGGTGGCGAGATGCGCTGCGCAGCGCTTTGCGCGCTGGCGTCCTGCTCGCGCGCCTCGGCCTGGGCTTCTTTCTTCTTGAGCATGCCCTGGGCGGCCTTCACCACCTGAGGCGTGGCCTTGATGACCTCGCCCCAGGGCACGAGCTTGAGTGCCGCGATCCAGCTCGCCACTTACAGCACCTCGCTGGCGAAGTCAGCCAGGCGCGAGCGTTCGCCGCGCGCCAGCGTGATATGGCCGCTATGGGGCCAGCCCTTGAAGCGGTCCACCACATAGGTCAGGCCCGAGCTGCCTTCTGTCAGGTAGGGCGTGTCGATCTGGGCCAGATTGCCCATGCAGATGATCTTGGTGCCGGGGCCGGCACGTGTGATCAAGGTCTTCATCTGCTTGGGGGTCAGGTTCTGGGCCTCGTCGATGATGACGTATTTGTTCAGAAACGTGCGACCGCGCATGAAGTTCATGCTCTTGATCTTGATGCGGCTGCGGATCAGCTCGTTGGTGGCGGCGCGCCCCCACTCGCCGGCATTGCCGCCGTCGCCCTTGGCCAGGAACTCCAGGTTGTCGTCCAGAGCGCCCATCCAGGGGCCCATCTTTTCCTCTTCCGTGCCGGGCAGGAAGCCGATATCTTCGCCCACGCTCACGGTGGCGCGGGTCATGATGATCTCGGTATAGCGGCGTTCGTCCAGCACCTGCGCCAGGCCGGCGGCCAGGGCCAGCAGGGTCTTGCCGGTACCTGCCGTGCCTGTCAGTGTGACAAAGTCCACTTCGGGGTTGACCAGCAGGTTCATGGCGAAGTTCTGCTCGCGATTGCGTGTGGACACGCCCCAGACGGCATTCTTGGGGTTGCCGAAGTCGCGCAGCGTCTTGAGCACGGCCGTCTTGTCGCGGATTTCGGTCACGCGCATATAGAGGCTGGGCTCGCCCGGTGCTTCGTAGTAGACGAACTGGTTGATCATCAACTGGTCGACGATGGCGCCGCTGACGCGGTAGTAGGTGATGGCGCCTTCCTGCCAGCTCTCCACATTCTTGCCGGCCTTGGCCCAGAAGTCGTGGGGCAGGGCCAGTGCGCCCGAGTACAGCAGATCGCCGTCTTCCAGCACCTTGTCGTTCTGGTAGTCCTCGGCGGCTAGGCCCAGGGCGCGCGCCTTGACGCGCATATTGATGTCCTTGGACACCAGCACGACTTCGCGATCCTTGTGCTGCTCGCGCAGGGCTGCGACCACACCCAGAATCTGGTTGTCGGCCTTGCCCTGTGGCAGGCTCTCGGGCAGGGATGCATCCAGAGGGTTGGTCTGGAAGTACAGTGTGCCGGTGGCGCTGCGCTGACCCGTGGCATTGAGCGGCAGGCCTTTTTCCAGACCGTCGGCGGGCTGGGATGCAACCAGGGAGTCCAGGGTGCGGCTGACCTGGCGGCCGTTGCGCGCCACCTCGGTCATGCCCTTTTTGTGGTTGTCCAGTTCTTCCAGCACCACCATGGGCAGGAAGATGTCGTGCTCTTCAAAGCGGAACAGGCTGCTGGGGTCATGCAGCAGCACATTGGTGTCCAGCACGAACAGCGTGGTCGGGCCGGTGCGCGTATTGCGGGCGCGGCGAGCAGGCTTGGCAGTCGCGTCGGCGGGTTTGGCAGGTGCTGCAGCGGCGGTTGTGGCAGCGGTCTTGCGCGGCGCCTTGGCTGCAGCAGTTGCAGCGACAGTGGGCTTGCTGGCACTGCGACGGGACTTGGTGACTGCAGGGGCGGGCTCAGGAGCCGCACTCAGGGCGGCTCCGTTGGAGGGGTTCAGATCCTCGTCAAGTTCTGCAGTCTGCTTGGCAGGCTTGCGGATGGACGAAAAGGCTTCTGCGGAGAGCTTTGCGGCGCGGTGGCCGGGTGCGGGGGGCAGGGGCATAGTGGACGAACCGTTCTCAACAAGATTCAAAAAGCACAAAGCCGCCTGGAAACCGAGGCGGCTTTGGTGGGGTGAACAGAGAATACTGCGTAGCACTGAGGCATGCCCCATTATGCATAGGCTCCGAGGGCCTGAAGCAGTATTTCCTGTTTTGCCTTGTTTAAAGACTTTGAAATACTTTGCGTGTAGATGATTGCAAGGTTTCAGTCCCGGGCTAGGCTCAGGCCACCTTCTTGTCTTGAGTCTTCAGGCTTTTGACGGCCTTGAGTACTTCGTCCACGTGGCCGGGGACCTTCAGGCCGCGCCATTCCTGCATCAGGATGCCGTCGGCGCCGATCAGGAAGGTGGAGCGCTCGATGCCCTTGACCTTCTTGCCGTACATGATCTTGTTCTTGACCACGCCAAACATGTGGCACATCTTTTCTTCGGTGTCGGCAATCAGCTCGAACGGCAGTTCCAGCTTTTCCTTGAAGTCGTTGTGCGAGTTCATGTTGTCACGCGACACACCGAACACGGTGGCGCCAGCCTTCACGAAATCCTTGTACTTATCGCGGAATTGCATTGCTTCCGTGGTACAACCCGGCGTGTTGTCCTTGGGGTAGAAATACAGGATCAGAATCTGGCCGTTGTGCGAGGTGTTGGACACCTTGACGCCGCCGGTGGCGTTGGCTTCAAATTCTGGGAGTGGTTTGTTGACAACGATCGCCATGCGCTTGTATCTCTCGGGTGTGTTCGTTGAAATGCCGAGGGCGTCGGTGGTATTTTTGTTTTTATCAATCGATCGCCCCCAACCGCAACCTGCGATTTTACCCTGAAATACGTATTTCTCTCAATGTAAGCTCAGAAGTCTATGCTAGCAGCAGGGCTGCGACTACGTTGCGGCCTTCGCTGGCCAGAACGTTATAGGTACGGCAGGCCGAGGCGGTGTCCATGCTTTCCAGGCCAATGCGTTTGGCGATCAGCGGCTTGAGCCAGGCCACGGGTGGAAAGCGGTTCTTGCTGCCGCTGCCAAAGAGGACGACTTCCGCATCCAGCTTGGCGAGCTCCTCGAAATGCTCGGCCGTCAGGTCTTCGAAACGGGCGCAGTTCCACTCGGTCAGCAGGCCGCGGGCCCCGACCAGCAGACTGGTTTCGTGGTTTTGCTTGTCAACCGCGATCCAGCCCGGGCCATAGCCGGTGATGGTTTGCGCATCGGATTTGTCTGCCTGAAATTTCATGATGGAGAGTGTGCGCAATCGGCGCGCTGGACGGGTGCGATGGCTGCTGTCTCCATACAGAGAGGGTGGGGACATTGCTGCAGCGCGGAACTGTGCTTAAATTATAGGTTTCACCATGGCGTTTAATGCGCCCTGGCGTGCCTGAAATCCTTTTGCATTGATTCGCATGAAAACCGTTCAAAAATCCGCCAAGTTAGCAAACGTCTGTTACGACATCCGCGGGCCGATCATGGACGCGGCGAAGAAGATGGAGGACGACGGCCAGAAGATCATCAAGCTCAATATCGGCAATCTGGCCGTGTTCGGCTTCGATGCTCCCGAGGAAGTGCAGCAGGACATGATCCGCAACCTGCCCAACTCGGCAGGCTACTCCGACAGCAAGGGCATCTTCGCGGCGCGCAAGGCCGTGATGCATGAAACCCAGCGCCAGGGCATCAAGGGCGTGACGCTGGACGACATCTATCTGGGCAACGGTGCTTCGGAGCTGATCAGCCTGGCCACCAACGCGCTGCTGGACAACGGCGACGAGATGCTGCTGCCTGCGCCCGACTATCCGCTGTGGACGGCTGCCACCAGCCTGTCCGGCGGCACGCCCGTGCATTACATGTGCGACGAGTCCAATGGCTGGATGCCCAATATGGATGACATCCGCGCCAAGATCACGCCGCGCACCAAGGGCATCGTCGTCATCAACCCCAACAACCCCACGGGTGCGCTGTACTCCAGGGAGCTGCTGCTGCAGATCGTGGAGCTGGCGCGCGAACATGGCCTGGTCATCTTCGCAGACGAGGTCTACGACAAGGTGCTGTACGAGGATGCCAAGCACACGCCGCTGGGCAGCCTGTCCATCGATGTGCTGACCATCACCTTCAATTCCCTCTCCAAGGCCTACCGCTCCTGCGGCTACCGTGCTGGCTGGATGGTGATCTCGGGCGACAAAAAGCCCGCCAAGGATTACATTGAGGGCCTGAACATGCTCTCCAACATGCGCCTGTGCGCCAATGTGCCCGGCCAATGGGCGGTGCAGACGGCACTGGGCGGTCATCAGAGCATCGATGCTCTGGTGCAGGAAGGCGGTCGCCTGCGCGTGCAGCGCGATCTGGCCTGGGAGCTGATCAACGCCATTCCCGGCGTGAGCTGCGTCAAGCCTCAGGGCGCGCTGTACATGTTCCCGCGCCTCGATCCAGCCGTCTACCCGATCCAGGACGACCAGGAATTCTTCCTCGAAGTGCTCCAGGAAACCAAGGTCATGCTGGTGCAGGGAACGGGTTTCAACTGGCCCGAGCCTGATCACTTCCGTATCGTGTTCCTGCCGCATGAGGCAGATCTGCGCGAGGCCATCAACCGGCTGGCAGCCTTCCTCGAGAAGTACCGCAAGCGCCATGGCACGGACAAGCCCAAGGCAGTGCCGGCAGAAAAGGCACTTAAGCCTGCCAAGGCTGAGAAAGCCGCGTAACTCATCTTTTTGATAGCTGGTGGCGCTTGATTTTCAAGCGCTTCAGCGCTTTTTTGACCTTAGAACTTATGAAACCCATCCAAGTAGGCCTGTTGGGCATTGGCACCGTAGGCAGCGGTACTTTCAATGTGCTGGAACGCAACCAAGACGAGATTCGCCGTCGTGCGGGTCGTGGCATTGAAATTACCATGGTCGCCGACTTGGATACCGAACGCGCCAAGAGCGTGGTGGGTGACAAGGTCAAGGTGGTCGGCGATGCACGTGAAGTCATCGCCAACCCCGATATCGATGTGGTGGTCGAGCTGATCGGCGGCTACGGCATTGCCAAGGCCCTGGTGCTGGAAGCCATCGCGGCCGGCAAGCATGTGGTGACCGCCAACAAGGCCCTGCTGGCCGTGCACGGTACGGAAATCTTCAAGGCCGCGGCCGAGAAGGGCGTGATGGTGGCTTATGAAGCTGCCGTGGCCGGTGGCATTCCCATCATCAAGGCCTTGCGCGAAGGCCTGACCGCCAACTCCATCCAGTGGGTGGCCGGCATCATCAACGGCACGACCAACTTCATCCTGTCCGAAATGCGCGACAAGGGCCTGGACTTCGACGTGGTGCTCAAGGAAGCGCAGCGTCTGGGCTATGCCGAAGCCGATCCCACCTTCGACATCGAGGGTGTGGATGCGGCCCACAAGGCCACGCTGATGAGCGCGATTGCCTTCGGCATTCCCGTGCAGTTCGACAAGGCCTATGTGGAAGGCATCACCAAGCTGGCCGGTGCCGATATCCGCTACGCCGAGCAACTGGGCTACCGCATCAAGCTGCTGGGCATCACCAAGCGCACGGACAAGGGCATCGAGCTGCGCGTGCACCCCTCGCTGGTGCCTTCCAAGCGTCTGATCGCCAATGTGGAAGGCGCGATGAACGCCGTGGTGGTGAACGGCGATGCCGTGGGCACCACGCTGTACTACGGCAAGGGCGCCGGGTCCGAGCCCACCGCTTCCGCCGTGGTGGCCGACCTGGTGGATATCGCCCGCATGGACGGCTCCGATCCTGCCCACCGCGTGCCAGCCCTGGCCTTCCAGAGCAGCAGCCTGGCTGCCGCTGGCAGCGAGCTGCCCGTGCTGCCCATGGCCGAGGTCGTGACCAGCTACTACCTGCGCATCCGCGTGGCCGACGAAGCCGGAGTGCTGGCCAAGATCACCGGCCTGCTGGCGGGTGCCGGCATCAGCATCGACGCCGTGCTGCAGCGCGAAGCCGATGAAGTGGGCGGCGAAGGCTCGACCCAGACCGACCTGATCATTCTCACGCACGACACGCGCGAAGGTGATATGGACAAGGCCCTGGCCGAAATCCAGGGGCTGCCCACGGTGCTGGCTCCCATCACCCGCATCCGCAAGGAAGAGCTGAACTAAGGACTTGAGCATGTACCGTCGCACTCAAACCGGTTTATTCCCTGTTCAGTGCGGTGTCGGTATTGCAAACTCCTTCAAAGGCTGGCGCCCTATGGCGTCAGCCTTTTTGTTTTTGGTGGCGGCGGGTGCGCAAGCGGCGCCCGTCGATGTCTATCGTGGCACGCTGGGCGGCTCGGCGGTGGTGATGGAGCTGGGTAAGCCGGGCGAGGGTGGTGAACGCCAGGGGCGCTATTTCTATCTGCGGCATGGAGTGGATATTCCACTCCGGGGCTCGCTGAATGCGCTGTCTGAGGCACGTCCTTTGAATAACGACTGGGCGCGTGAAAGCGGTGGCGAGCCTCCCGTGTTGACCGACTCCCAACAGCGCCGCATCGTTTGGCAACTGCGCCAGCAAGGCAGTGCTTTGGCAGGTGAGTGGGTGGATGATATTCACGGCAAAAAACTGCCGCTAGCCCTTACCCATATTGCGCAGTACGACCCTGAAAAGATAGCGCCATTCGGTGTGGAGGCCGTGACGTTGGCGATTGTGCAAGGTGCGGGCAGCGGTATTGCATCGGGCGTTGCCATCTCGGCACAGGTCACGCCCTACGACTATCTGAAAGTGGCCGAGCAAAAGCTGGAGCAGGGCAAGGAAGTGGTGGTCAGCCCCACGTTGGCCTGGAGGCCGGTGCGCGATGCGCGTACCCAGTTCTGGTATCCGCGCCTCACGCGTCACCCGGATAGCAGAATTCTGGCGCAGACCAATACCGTTCTGGAGCAGCGCCACTGGGCCATGAGTCTGGAGGCGCTGGCCTGTGTGGGCTCGATCTACCAGAACGCTGGCCCGGCGGCAGGCTCACTGGGGGACTTCAATAACGAGTCGATCAAGGTGACCTACCTCTCAAGCGCCTTGATGAGTGTGGTGGAGTCCGGTTCAACCGGTTGCGGTGGCGCGCACCCCAACAATCATTACGACCCCTTTGTGCTGGACTTGCTGCGGGGCGGCTATATGGACTTCACCCGCCTGCTCAAGGACGTGAAATATGGCGAGTACAAGCTGGAGTATGGTGATCGGCTGTCGCGTTTTCTGAGCAAGGCCGTGAACCGGCATTCCGAGGATGACAAGGAGTGCACCGAGTTGCTGCCCCAGTACATGGCGCTGATGTTCGACAAGCCCGACAAGATGAGCTTTGTGATTTCAGGCATAGGCCATGCCATGGGTGTGTGCCTTGGCAGCGGCGTCAGTGTCCCGTTCAAGGAGCTGAAGGCCTATACCAAGCCGGGGGCGCAACGCTATTTCCAGCCCTGAGCCCCTTCCGGCACGATATGAGGCAATGGCGTTGGCCGGTCTCTGCATTCGCGCACAGTCAAATCGGGCTTGCTGACCGATAATGGTCGGCTTGGCGGCATGACTTCTGTCCGTTTGGCTGTCCGTTCCGAATTTTAGTTTTTGGCGAGTTTGAGATGCTGTATCTGTCCACCCGCGGCCATGCTGACCGCAAGCGTTTTTGCGACATTTTGCTCGAAGGCCTGGCTCCCGATGGCGGCCTGTACCTGCCCGTCGAGTATCCCCAGATCGACGATGCCAAGCTGAGCCAGCTGCGCGAGACGCTGGCCAACAAGGGCTATGCGGCCCTGGCCTTCGAGATTCTGTCGCTCTATATCGACGACATTCCGGCCGAAGATCTGCGCGCCCTGTGTGCCAAGACCTATACCAGGGAAGTTTTTGGCAGCGACGCCATCGTGCCCGTGCGTCAACTGGACGGCGTGCTGCACATCGAAGCCCTGTCCAACGGCCCCACGCTGGCCTTCAAGGACATGGCCATGCAGCTGCTGGGCAATCTGTTCGAGTACGAACTGGCCCGCCGCAACGAGGAACTGAATATCCTTGGCGCCACCAGCGGGGACACCGGCAGTGCGGCCGAATACGCCATGCGCGGCAAAAAGGGCGTGCGCGTCTTCATGACCAGCCCACACGGTCGCATGAGCCCCTTCCAGCAGGCGCAGATGTTCAGCCTGCAGGACGAGAACATCCACAACATCGCCATCGAAGGTGTGTTCGACGACTGCCAGGATATCGTCAAGGCCGTCTCCAACGACCACGCCTTCAAGGCCCAGTACAAGATTGGTACTGTCAACTCCATCAACTGGGCACGTCTGCTGGCCCAGGTGGTCTACTACTTTGCCGGCTATCTGCAGGCCACCCGCTCCAATGACCAGAAGGTGAGCTTCACCGTGCCTTCGGGCAACTTCGGCAATATTTGCGCAGGCCATGTGGCGCGCCAGATGGGTCTGCCCATTGCCAAGCTGGTGGTGGCCACCAACGAAAACGATGTGCTGGACGAGTTCTTCCGCACCGGCGTCTACCAGGTGCGAGGCTCGGCCAATACCTACGAGACATCGAGCCCCTCGATGGACATCTCCAAGGCCAGCAATTTCGAGCGCTTTGTGTTCGACCTGGTGGGACGCGACGGCGTGCGCACCAAGCAGCTGTTCACCGAAGGCGTGGCCAAGGCCGGCAAGTTCGATCTGAACACAGATCCCGCCTTCAAGGATGCGGCCGGCAAGTACGGTTTTGTGAGCGGCAAGAGCACGCACGCCGACCGTCTGGCCACCATCAAGGACACTTTCGAGCGCTTTGATCAGATGATCGACACCCATACCGCCGACGGCGTGAAGGTGGCGCGAGAGCATCTGGGCGCCGAGCCCATGCTGGTGCTGGAAACCGCTCTGCCCATCAAGTTTGCCGCGACGATCGAAGAAGCATTGGGCCGCCAGCCCGACCGTCCCGCCAAGTTCAATGGCATTGAAGACCTGCCCAAGCGTGTGGTCGTCATGGCCTCCGACGTGGACCAGGTCAAGGCCTTTATCGCCGAAAACTGCAGATAAAGTCCTGCGGCGTTAAGCTTGAAAAGCATCTGTGGCTTGGCGACAGGTGCTTTTTTTTCTTTGGATAAAATTGGTATTTTTCGCTTACCCATAGAGTGTTGGTAGCTATCAAAAATATATTGAAATCAAGATGAAGGTCATAGGCTTTGCCGGATATTCGGGCGCGGGCAAGACCGCCCTGGTCGAGGCGCTGGTGATGCTGATGAAGCAGCGCGGACTCAGGGTCTCGGTCATCAAGCATGCCCACCATGACTTTGATGTGGATCGCGAGGGCAAGGACAGCTGGCGTCACCGCAAGGCTGGCGCTTATGAAGTGCTGCTCGCGTCCGATAGACGCATGGCGCTGATGCGCGAATACGAGCAGCCTGCTCAGCTGAGCGTGCACCATATGCTGGCGCAGCTGGATCCCAGCGTGGACTGGGTGCTGGTCGAAGGCTTCAAGCATGGCGAGCTGCCCAAGATAGAGGTCTGGCGGCAGCAGCAGGACAGGCTGGACAAGGGCAAGAGCCTGGAGCCGCTGTTTGCACATGACCCTAGGGTGCTGGCAGTTGCCACCGACGCTGCCCATGACCTGCCTCAAGTGCCTGTCCAGCCCGTGCTGGATCTCAACCAGCCCCAGCTTGTGCTGCAATGGCTGCTGGCTCATTCGGACTCTCTGCAATACAAGAACTAAGGAAAGACACAGCAATGCAAGCACCACAGACGCCTCGCAAGCCGCTCAAGCCTCTGGATGAAGCCCTGCAGGAGCTGCTGGCCCATGCCCAGCCCCAGGCCGGCGCACAAATGGTGGACTCCTTTGATGCCGATGGCCGCGTGCTGCTGCAGGCCGCCGTCTCGCCGCTGCAAGTGCCGCCTCAGGACAACTCGGCCATGGACGGCTATGCGGTGCGCATCGCCGAATGTGCTGACGGCGCTGCGGTGCTGCCGGTGTCGCAGCGCATCCCTGCCGGCACCTCGCCCGAGGCGCTGGCCGCTGGCTCCGTCGCCCGGATCTTCACGGGTGCGCCCGTGCCGGCCGGGGCCGATGCCATCGTCATGCAGGAGGACTGCGAATTGCTCGAGGACGGCCGCGTGCGCATCAAGGCCCAGCCCCGTGCCGGCCAGTGGATTCGCCGCGCGGGCGAGGACATCACGCAGGGCGCCACCGTGATCGAAGCCGGTACCCGCCTCACTCCGGCCCATCTGGGTCTTGCAGCCAGCATGGGCTTTGCCAGCCTGCAGGTGGCACGCAAGCCGCGTGTGGCCCTGTTCTCCACCGGCGACGAACTGGTCATGCCCGGTACCGTGGCACCGCAGGACATGCCAGCGGGCAGCATCTACAACAGCAACCGCTTCTTCCTGCGTGCATTGCTGCTGCGCATGGGCTGCGAGGTGACGGATCTGGGCATTGTTCCCGATGACCGCGAGGCCACGATTGCCGCGCTGGCCGATGCCGCCATGGACCACGACGTGATCGTCACCAGCGGCGGCGTCTCCGTGGGCGAGGAAGACCATATCAAGCCCGCAGTGCAGGAGCTGGGTCAGCTGGACCTCTGGCAGATCAACATCAAGCCTGGCAAGCCTTTTGCCTATGGCCGCGTCAATCGCGAGTCCGGCACGGGCTTTGCGCATTTCATCGGTCTGCCGGGCAACCCGGTCTCCAGCTTTGTCACCTTCCAGGTGCTGGTGCGCCCGTTCCTGCTGCGTCTGCAGGGCGTGCAGCATGTGCTGCCGCGAGCCATAGAGGCGCGCGCCGATTTCGTCTGGCCAAAGGGCGACAAGCGCAGAGAGTTTTTGCGGGTGCGCTACAACGAGCGTGGCGGACTGGAGCTGTTCAGAAACCAGAGCTCGGGCGTGCTGACTTCCGCGGCTTGGGGCGACGGCGTGGTGGACAACCCTGCCGGCACCACGATTGCCATGGGCGACAGTGTGCGCTTTATCCCGTTTACCGAGCTCATGGCCTGATGGAGTTGGAGATGAAGACCGTTACGATTCGATATTTCGCCTCTATCCGGGAAGCCTTGGGTACGGGCAGCGAAAGCCTGCAGACCCCGGCAGCCACCGTGGGAGCATTGCGCGAGCAACTGATGAGCCGCAGCGATGCGGCTGCCCAGGTGCTGGCTGCCAGCAAGGCTGTGCGCATGGCGCTGAACCAGGATATCTGCGATGCCGATGCCGTGCTCAGCAATGGCGACGAAGTGGCATTTTTTCCGCCAGTGACGGGGGGCTGATGAGTCTCTGAGCGCTTGTGAGCCTCTAAAAACGGTTTCTGAAGAAGCCTGAAGTCCACAGAAGGCCTGTGCAAACCGCTTGCACAGGCCTTTTTGCTGTCTGTCGGTTTCCAGGTGCCAGCCTTGATCGTGAGATTGCTTACTAGGGTTTTCCTGGGCGTATTTTCGTGAATCTGACGAGATTCATTTTGGAGAATCCGCGCTTTCTACAAGAAAGACAGAAAGCACTTACTCATGACAACTCACGTCAATATGGAGGAGACCCGCTCTGCGCGCTTTGCCATGCGCTGCGCCAGCTGGGCGGAGAAGTGGTTCCCGGATTCCTGGGTGTTTGCCGTGGTCGGCATCTTCATCGTGGTGCTGGCAGCGTTTGCCATTGGTGCGCCGGTGCAGGAAACCAGCAAGGCCTTCGGCAAGGGCTTCTGGAGTCTGATCCCCTTCACCATGCAAATGGCTTTTGTGGTGATTGGCGGTTATGTGGTGGCCAGCTCCAAGCCCGCATCTGCACTCATCAAGGCGCTGGCCCGTGTGCCCAAGACCGGCCGTGGCGCCGTGGCCTGGGTGGCGTTTGTGGCGCTGAGCGCCTCGCTGCTGAACTGGGGGCTGAGCCTGGTGTTCGGCGGTCTGCTGGTCAAGGAACTGGCACGCCGCACCGACATCAAGATGGACTACCGTGCCGCCGGTGCCGCCGTCTATCTGGGTCTGGGTGCCGTGTGGGCGCTGGGCATTTCGTCTTCGGCGGCGCAGCTGCAGGCCAACCCTGCAAGCCTGCCTCCCGGCATTCTGGCCATTACCGGCGTGATTCCGTTCACGCAGACGATCTTTCTGTGGCAGTCCGGCGTAATGCTGGGCGTGCTGATGGTGATCTCCATCGTCGTGGCTTACATGACGGCACCCGGTGAGAAGACCGCGCGTGATGCGGCCCAATGCCAGGTCGACCTGGGCACAGAAGTCGTGCAGGAAGTCAAAAAGCCCAGCCGCCCCGGCGAATGGCTTGAATACAGCCCCATCCTCATCATCTTGCTGGTGGCGCTGACCGTGGGCTGGATGGTGGAGGAGTTCTCGAGCAAGCCTTTCATTCAGGCAATCTCTGGGCTGAACACCTACAACCTGCTGTTTCTCATGGCCGGTGCGCTGTTGCACTGGCGCCCCCGCAGCTTTCTCGATGCCGTGGCACGTGCCGTGCCCACTACGACCGGCGTGCTGATCCAGTTCCCTCTGTATGGTGCGATTGCGGCCATCATGACGGACGTCAAGGGTGACGGCGGTGCCAGCATTGCCCACCATATCTCCACCTTCTTCACCAGCTTTGCCACGCATGACACCTATGCACTGCTGATGGGCACCTACTCGGCCGTGCTGGGCTTCTTCCTGCCTTCTGGCGGTGGCAAGTGGATTGTGGAAGCACCTTATGTGATGCAAGTGGCCAATGATCTGCAGTACCACCTGGGCTGGGCCGTGCAGATCTACAACGCTGCTGAGGCTCTACCTAATCTGATCAACCCCTTCTACATGCTGCCGCTCTTGGGCGTGCTGGGCCTCAAGGCGCGTGATCTGATCGGCTTCAACTTTGTGCAGTTGCTGGTTCATGCGCCCGTGGTGCTGTTCCTGTTATGGTTCCTGGGTCAGACCCTGAGCTATATCCCCCCTGTAATGCCATGACCGAAACCGCCGATTTGCCATCTACCGAAGTGAACCCAGAGATCAGCGCCCGTACCCGCAAGGCGTTGGCCCAAGCGCGTGAGCGCGGAGTCAAGCTGGGCACGGCCGGTGCGACCAATATCCGCGCCACGGTGGAAAAACGTAAATCGGCAGCCGATGCCTTTGCCAGGCAGCACGAAGCACTGTTCGCCGAATTGCTGCAACAAGGTCTGACCCACCGCGCCATGGCGGCCGAACTCAATGCGCGGGGCATTGCGGCCGCCAAGGGCGGTGAGTGGACCCATGGGCAAGTGCAGCGCATTCTGAACCGCTACGCAGACTGGAAGGCTGCCGAGTCGATCCAGGCCTGAGGCCGTCATGCCGATCAAAAAGCCGTGCTGCGTTTGCTGCACGGCTTTTTTGATGGAGGTCGGGGACGAATGAGTCAGGCAATGTAGAGCAAGACCGCAACGCACAGTTTATGCGCCATGCCGTGCGACCGCTTTCTGCCTTGTGGCAGCCAGTGCCAGCAAGCCAAGCACAATCAGCATCAGACCATAGCCATAGGTGGTGGGCACCAGCCCCAGGCTCTGGGTCAGCAGGCCTGCGGCGATGGCCGGCAGGCTGAAGGCCAGATAGCTCAGCACATAGATGGTGGACAGCAGGCCGCCGCGTTCATGTGGCTCGGCCAGCGGCAGCACGCTGCGCAGCGCCCCTTGAAAGCCCACGCCAAAGCCCGCACCGGCAATGATGGAGGCTGCCACCATCAGCGTCAGGCTGTGGCTGGCCACGCCCAGCAGAAGAATCACGATGCCCAGCGGCAGAACCGAACCACCGAAGCGCAGCATGCGCTGGGCCGTCCAGTGGCGAAGCAGCCAGATGGCCGCTGCGGCGCTCAAGGTGTTGATGCACACGGCCAGGCCTGCCATCAAGGTGGAGCCGGTGATCACGCGCAGCAGGGTGGGGCCTAGCGACAGATAAAAGCCCGCCAGCGCCCAGGCAGCGATGTCCAGCGGCGCCATGCGCAGGAATGCAGGGCGGATATGCGCGGGAAGGCGGATGCGAGGGCGCATGGAGGCCAGGGCTCCGCTGCGGCGGCTGACGGTTTCAGGCATCACGGCAATGGCCCAGGCCGATGCCGCAAATACCAGAAGCAGCCACCAGTAGACCTGGTGCAGCCCGTCGTGACCGTGGCTGGCCAGTTGGTTGGCGCCGAACACGCCGGCTGCCATACCCAGCATGGGGGACAGCGTATTGATCAGCGCACCGCGTTCACGGTCCAGATCGAGCAGGGCCGCGCCCAGGGCTGCACTCGCCATACCGGTGGCAAAGCCCTGCACCACACGCGACCAGAGCAGAGCCTGCGCATCCTGTGCATGGGCGAACATCAGCATGGAGACCGCCTCCAGTCCGAGGGCGGCAAGAATGACGGGGCGCCGGCCCAGGTAATCGGACAGTGCGCCCATGGTGAGCAGGGCGACGAGCAGACTGAAGGCATAGACCGCGAAGATCAGGGTCAGCATGCCCGAGGAAAAGCCCCAGGCCTGCTGGTAGAGGCGATACAAGGGCGTGGGAGCGCTGGATGCCGCCAGAAAGCTGGCCAGGGTCAGGGCGACAGCAGCCATATTGCGGGTGCTGGACACCGCAGTCAGGGATACAGAGGATGTGGGCATGGAAAAGCAGGCTCCGCTACCATAAAAGCAAATTTTTTGCGTTTGCGTATTCTGCGTTAGTTTGCTGTTAACGCAAATATTTAGCTTTAATGACCATGATTGCAAAAGACCCAGTCCAATCCCGGCCTGGCGGGCGCAGCTCCCGTGTACAGGCCAGCGTGCATCAGGCGGTGAGGAAACTGCTGGAGCGAATGCCGCGCGAGGAGCTGACCTTTCCCCTGATCGCCACCGAAGCCGGCGTGACGCCTTCCACGCTGTATCGCCGCTGGGGCGATCTGCCGCAACTGCTGGCCGATGTGGCGCTGGAGCGCATCCGTCCCATTGCCGAGCCTGCGGACACGGGCAGTCTGCACGGCGATCTGCAGGCCTGGACCGAGCAATACATCGAGGAAATGGGCTCTCCCCTGGGACGAACCTTGCTGCGCGATACCTTGGTGGCAACCCAGGAAGACCAGGTGACCTGCGCCTGCGTGGACATCATTCGCGACCAGCTTGGCATCGTGCTGGGCCGGGCCCGTGCACGTGGCGAAGAGGCGCCCGATGTGGAAGCCATGCTGGACCAGTTGGTGGCACCCATCGTCTATCGCATTCTTTATGGTCTGCAGCCCGATGTGGCGTTCGGACGCAAGCTGGTCGAACAACTGATGCCTGAACAGGTCTGAGGCTCTTGCCCTAGAATCGCGGCCCACAGGTGCCAAGGGACGCCTGCCCGCACAAGAGGCTCTCACCCTTGCTTTCGACAGCGTGTTCACGCTCGATTTCGATGTTCTGTCAGACCATGGTTGTTCTAGGGGCCCAGCGCGGGAGGCTCCGATGCAACCTGGAGCACTGTCATGACTTCATCTCTCCACCCCCAGGCGCGGCGCGCGCTGACGCGGGACTACAAACAGGCGTTTCCCGCCATGGGCATCTACGCGGTGCGCTGCGATGTCGCTGACTTGTTGCGCCTGGGTGCCAGCCGCAATGTGGACGCAACGCTCAACCGCCTGCGGTTCGAGCTGAGCAATGGCTCCCGGCGCGATGCGGCACTGGCCCAGGCCTGGGCTTGCCATGGCGCACGGGCATTTCGTTTTGAGGTACTGGACCGAGTCAAGGAGCGCGACGATCCTTTGTTCGACTATGACGCCGAACTTCAGGCCCTGCTTTCCCTGTGGCAGCAAGAGCTGCAAGGGGTACAGCCATGAGCAGTGAAACCGTGAATGCCATGTGTTCAGGCCAAGCGCTGCTCGGTGGTGCTGCAGCCATTGATCCGTCGAGTCCGGCCATGGGGGCAGGTTCTGTTTGCGGATTCGTTTCGCCGCAGGCCCTGGTCGACGAACTCAAGGTACGCGCCCGCGTGCGCCTGAACCGTGCGCGGCGCAAGGGTGCTGCGGGCTCGGCCTCATTGCGCGACCATTTGCATCAGGCGGCGCGCGAGGTCGGCTTTGCCGGCTGGGAGCAGGCGCGTCGGGTGCTGGGGGCGCTGGCGGCACCGGGAGATGACATGGGCAGCTTCTGGCATGTGCCGCGTAGCGGCATTCTTCTGCACATCTGGTTCAGCGAGTACGCGCAGGCGCGCAGTGTGCTCGCACAGCAGGCGGATGGCTTTTTGCTGCCTTATCGGCGCCAGTGCTTCATCGTGCAAGCGCCATTCATCGAGGCTTTGGGCTTGAACCCGGCAGATCCGGCCTGGGCTGCCATAGGGCGAGATCTGGTCGCCGCCTATGGAACGCCTGACTGGCGGGCCTTGGCTTGGCAGCGTCTGCATGCGCCTGTCGGAGCCTTCTGATCTGCTTCGACGTGGAGGAAACTCCTGAAACTGGAGCGAAAAATGCCTGTCTGAAAGCGCTGAAGATCCGTTGTGCCCGGGTTTTCAGTCCGGGTCTGCTGGAGTGGGGAACTGCGGTGCACGCCATTCCAGCAGCTCGGCCAGGCGCTGCACGATCCAGCCCGCCTCAGGCGCCGTGACGACCGAGCCCTCCGCGGCCAGGCCCGCGTGCATGCCCAGCAGCACCTGTTCTTCGGAGGAGTTGCCCGAGTGATAGAGCGTCTGTGCCTGCTCGGTCAGATGGCTTGCCAGGTCTTCGCATAGCTCATAGCGTGCGACGACCTCGGCAATCGGTACGGACAGCTTGCCGCTGCGCGTGCGAAACAGCTCGGCAAAGCTGGTCGGCGGCTGAATCTGGCTGGTGTCGTCCATGGCTTAGCTTGGTTCGAACAGGCGCTCGAAGCGCTCGATGTCCACGGCCAGCTCGCAGGTAATGAGCTGGCCCGATTTGTTGTCGCGCTTGCGGTGGGCGGCAAACAGCGTGGCCTTGCCCTTGAAGTTGTAGTCGGGCAGGTGGATCAGCTCATAGGGATAGGGCACAAAGAGCTGGAACTCGAAAATCATCCGGTGCTCATTGCGCGGAGAGGGGTACAGCGTGTACTCCGGCAGATTGATGGTTTGTGTGGCCATGGCCCAATGCTAATGCGGCAGACATGCCCATGCTGGCCTGCGACAATGCAGGCATGACTGAAGCACGTGTATCCATTCAGACCCAGGACTTTGACCTCTCGGCCGAGATTGCCGCCCTGCGCGCCGGCGATGCACGCGTGGGCGCGGTCTGCAGCTTTGTCGGCACGGTGCGCGACCGCAACGAGGGCGATGCCGTCTCCAGCATGGAGCTCGAGCATTACCCCGGCATGACCGAGAAGTCGATCGAGGCCATCATCGACAAGGCCGTGGCGCGCTTTGGCATCTATGGCGCGCGCGTGATTCACCGCATCGGCCTGCTGCAGCCCATGGACCAGATCGTGCTGGTGGCAGTGACCAGCGCCCACCGCGGCAAATCCTTCGAGGCCTGCGAATACATCATGGACTATCTGAAGTCCGAAGCGCCGTTCTGGAAAAAAGAGCAGACCGAGCAAGGCGCACGATGGGTGGATGCGCGTGTCAGCGACGAGCAGGCATTGGCGCGATGGCAATAATTCTATGAATTGATAGCTGCTTTCGCATTTATTCATTGAGTTTCAGTCGAAAAATCATCTGAAATGAAGTGCATAAGAGCGGTAGATGCTATGCTTTTTGTAGACCGTTCGGCTGCAGCCAGCGTGGCGGCCTGAAGACCAGCACATTGCCGGCCATCACCAGGGCCAGGCCCAGCAGTCCCACAGCAGTCCATTCATAGCCTTCCACCACGGCCGAGATATTGAGCGCCACTATGGGGAACAGCACCGTGGCATAAGCGGCTTTCTCGGGGCCCAGTCGACCCACCAGTGTGAGGTAGGCGGTAAAGGCAATCACCGAGCCGGGAATGGCCAGATACAGCAGTGCGCCTGCATATTGCGGGCTGGTGTCAAAGTGCCAGGGCAGACCGGCGATCAGCGCATACGCTAGCAGCAGCAGCGTGCCGGCCAGCATGCCCCAGGCATTGGTGTGCAGCGGCTTGTAGCCCAGGCCCTGCAGCGATGCAGAAAGCATGTTCCCGCAGGAAAAGCACAGCGTTCCACCCAGCGCCCACAACAGACCTTGCCAGCTGGCGTGCTGACCCTGCTGCAGCTCTGGCCAGAACAGAATCACCAGACCCGTCAGGCCCAGAGCGCTGCCTGCGAGCACATTGGGCGCAAGCCTGCGGCCATGGATGACTCGCGCCAGAAATGCATTCCAGATGCTGGCACTGGAAAACACCACGGCAGCCAGGCCGCTGGTCAGGGTCTCGCTGGCGTGCATGAAGCAGACAAAGTTCAGGCTGAACAGGCATAGTCCCTGGCCCAGCACGCGTGGAATGGCTGCGCCGCGGGGGACGCGCCACTGGCGGGTCAGCAGCAGCCAGGCAAAAAGCACCAGGGAGGCAAGACCAAAGCGGTAGGCGATGGACAGCTCTACGGGGACGCTGCCCAGTTGCATCTTGAGAGCGATCCAGGTGGAGCCCCAGATCAGCACGACCAGGGCATAAAGAGGTAAAAGCATGGCAAGTCTTGGTGCTTGGAAGAACCAGATCTTGCGCGCCTGGATTGGCTCTGCATTGCACATTCCTGCGGTTTTGTGGCGCTGCAGCAAGCGCGGCCAGATAGCTGGCGCCACAATGCAGGCATGCCCGCCAGCGCTGTATCCGCCCCATCGCATCTGAGTCATGTACTGGCTCGGTCACGCGCCCAGATCAGGCGCAGAGCGGGTTTGAGTCAGTCGCTGGAATTGGCCATCTGGACCAATCACGATGATGAGGTGCACTACCGGCAGCAAGGCCATCACACGCTGTCTGTCTATCTGGCCGGAGGTCGGGGATCGCAACTCAAGGGCGATGCACTGGCCCGAGGCGAAGCAGGGCGCTTTTGCGTTCTCCCGGCCGAGCATGAATCGCGCTGGCTGGTGCGTGAGCCTGTGCAGTTTCTGCACCTGTATGTCTCTGACATTGCCTGGGCCGACCGAGTGGTGCGCCTGCTGGATGCCGAGCCGCGCAGCATTACGCTGACACCGCAGATTTATTCCCAGGATCCAATCTATGCGCAATGGTCGCAGGCGCTGCGGCGACTGGACTGGAGTGAGGCTCACGACATATGGCAGGCGGACTTCCTGAGCCAGCAAGTGCTGGATCGGCTGGTGCTGCAATCGGCGGCGCCCTGGCAGCGGCACAAGCTGCTGAAACCGTTGGGTGGCCTGTCATCCACGGCCCGGCGCAAGGTGCTTGACTATGTGGAGGCTCATCTGGCCGACAGCAAAGCCCTGAGCTTGCCCGCGCTGGCGCAGGTCGTGGCCTTGTCCGAATATCACTTTGCCCGTATGTTCCATCAAAGCATGGGATGCACCGTGCATGACTGGGTCATGCAGCGGCGTCTGCAGCAGGTCTGCGCCCGCCTGCTGGGTAGCGCAGGCGGTGCAAGAGGACGCACGCCGCAGCTTGCATGGCTGGCCGCCGAAACGGGGTTTGCCAATGCCAGTCATTTGCTGCGCAGCTTTCGCAAGCACTATGGGCTTACTCCTACGCAACTGGCTCGGTGCTGGCGCGATGCTTGAACTTGATATACCGCAAGCAGGGCGGTTGCGGATCTGCTTTTTGCTGTTTTTTGCGCATTCGGGTCTTGAAACCCCCTGTTTGACTATCAGATAAATGGCAATGAATCTGATTGGAGCGAAAGCGACAAACCATGCGAATTGACAAACTGACGACCAAATTCCAAGAAGCCTTGGCCGACGCGCAGTCCCTGGCGCTCGGTGCTGATCAATCCACCATCGACCCTCTGCACCTGTTGGTGGCCATGTTGCGCCAGGACGACGGCCCGCGTGCGCTGCTGCAGCGCGCCGGCGGCAATGTGCAACAACTCAAAAACCTGGCAGAACAGGCCATGGCTGATCTGCCGCGCGTGCAGCAGCAAGGCGATGTGCAGGTCGGCTCCGAGCTGGCCCGCCTGCTGCAGGCCTCGGAGAAAGAAGCCCTCAAGCGCGGTGACCAGTTCATCGCCAGCGAGCTGTTTCTGCTGGCGCTGGCCGATGCCGCAGGCTCGGCCACGCGTGCCGGTGCCTTGCTCAAGCAGAGCGGCGTGAGCAAATCCAGCCTGGAGGCGGCCATCAATGCCGTGCGAGGAGGGCAGAACGTGGACAGTGCAGAAGCCGAAGGCCAGCGCGAAGCGCTCAAGAAATACACGCTGGATCTGACCGAGCGCGCCCGCAGCGGCAAGCTCGATCCCGTGATCGGCCGCGACGATGAAATCCGCCGCGCCATCCAGGTGCTGCAGCGCCGCAGCAAGAACAACCCCGTGCTCATCGGCGAGCCCGGCGTGGGCAAGACCGCCATTGTCGAAGGCCTGGCCCAGCGCATCGTGGCCGGTGAAGTGCCCGAGAGCCTGCAGAACAAGCGCGTGCTGTCGCTGGATATGGCGGGCCTGCTGGCCGGTGCCAAGTACCGCGGCGACTTCGAGGAGCGCCTCAAATCCGTGCTCAAGGAAATCGCACAGGACGAAGGCCGCATCATTCTTTTCATTGATGAGATCCACACCATGGTGGGCGCCGGCAAGGCCGATGGCGCCATGGACGCTGGCAATATGCTCAAGCCCGCACTGGCGCGTGGCGAGCTGCATTGCGTGGGTGCGACCACGCTCGATGAGTACCGCAAGTACATCGAAAAGGATGCCGCTCTGGAGCGCCGCTTCCAGAAGGTCATCGTGGACGAGCCTTCGGTGGAGGACACCATCGCCATTCTGCGCGGCCTGCAGGTGAAGTACGAGGCGCATCACAACGTCGATATCACCGACCCCGCCATCGTTGCCGCTGCGGAGCTGAGCCATCGCTACATCACCGACCGCTTCCTGCCCGACAAGGCCATTGACCTGATCGACGAGGCCGCGGCCAAGATCAAGATCGAGATGGACTCCAAGCCCGAGGTGATGGACAAGCTCGAGCGCCGCATGATCCAGCTCAAGATCGAGCGTGAAGCCATGAAGCGCGAAAAGGACGAGGCTTCGCAAAAGCGTCTGCAGCTGATCGAGGAAGAGCTTGAGAGTCTGGAGCGCGAGTACGCCGACCTTGAGGAAATCTGGAAGGCCGAGAAAGCCAGCGCTCTGGGCTCGGAGCAGATCCGCAAGGAAGTGGATCAGCTGCGCATCCAGATCGAGGAGTTCAAGCGCAAGGGCGATTTCAACAAGGTGGCCGAGCTGCAGTACGGCAAGCTGCCGGCACTCGAAAAGCAGCTGCACGAAGCCCAGGCCAAGGAAGAAGGCCAGGATGGCGCGACGGCCAACAAGCTGCTGCGCACCCAGGTCGGAGCCGAGGAGATCGCCGAGGTGGTGAGTCGTGCCACGGGCATCCCCGTGGCAAAGATGATGCAGGGCGAAAAAGACAAGCTGCTGCACATGGAAGACAAGCTGCACGAGCGCGTGGTGGGCCAGGAGGAGGCGATCAGCGCCGTGGCCAATGCCATTCGCCGCTCGCGCTCGGGTCTGTCCGATCCCAATCGCCCCACCGGCTCCTTCCTGTTCCTCGGCCCCACGGGCGTGGGCAAGACAGAGCTGTGCAAGGCGCTGGCAGGCTTCCTGTTCGACAGCGAGGACCATCTGGTGCGTATTGACATGAGTGAGTTCATGGAAAAGCACTCTGTGGCACGCTTGATCGGTGCGCCCCCCGGCTATGTGGGTTACGAGGAAGGCGGCTACCTGACCGAGGCCGTGCGCCGCAAGCCCTATAGCGTGCTGCTGCTGGACGAGGTGGAAAAAGCCCACCCTGATGTCTTCAATGTATTGCTGCAGGTTCTGGACGATGGCCGGTTGACCGATGGCCAGGGCCGCACGGTGGACTTCAAGAACACCGTGATCGTGATGACCAGCAATATCGGCTCGCATCTGATACAGGCCATGGTTGGCGAGGATGCCGATGATGTGAAGGAAGCGGTCTGGGGGGAACTTAAAAACCATTTCCGACCCGAATTCTTGAACCGCATCGATGAAACCGTGGTCTTCCATGCACTGGATGCCAAGAACATCGAGGCGATTGCCAGGATTCAGCTGAAGTTGCTGGAAAGCCGTCTGCAGAAGATGGAACTGAGCATGCAGGTGTCCGAGCAGGCCCTGGCCGAGTTGGCCAAGGTGGGCTTCGATCCCGTGTTCGGTGCCCGCCCGCTCAAACGCGCAATCCAGCAGCGTATTGAAAACCCGCTGTCCAAGTTGTTACTTGAGGGGAAATTCCCGCCCAAGAGTACGATAGCTGTGACAGTCGACCCGGTGAATGATCCCGGGGTGTTCCGGTTCGAGTCCGCAGGCGCTGCCTGAGGATCTGAACCCTAGAAAGAGGTATTGCTTTGAACGATTTCGCCGCCACTGCAACCCGCTGGGCCGTCCGCATCATGCTGATGCTGGTGGGCTTGGTGTTTTTCCTGTGCCTGATGGCCGTGGCCTGCCTCATCGCCCTGGCCTGGGGTGCGCGCGCCCTGTGGGCCAGGCTCACGGGCCAGCCCGTGGTGCCCATGAGCATGGGCGCCATGAGCCCCTTTGCCGGCTGGCAGACGGTGTACCGCTCGGGGGCCGAGTGGATGGCGCAATCGTCGGGCAATGCCGATGCCAAGAAGAATGGGCGTGAAGCCCGCGGGCGTCGCGGCGTTCTGCCGGGTGCCGGCGATGTGACCGATGTGCAGCCACGCGAGGTGCACGAGTCGTAATGACAAGCGCTTACACAGGCTTCATACTTTGGAGCAGGTGAGGCAATAAAGGGCCGCAGGCTTGTTTCGCGGTCAACACACAAGAGCCTGTGCAGTGTTGCATCAGGCTCTTTTTTTACGCTGTGTTTACGCAGTCTCGCGGTATGGTCGGGACTGTGATCTTGGGATTTTCAGACAGGCATGAACTACATGGACTTGCACCGCATTTTTGACTTGCAGTACCAAGCCAGCCGCACGCAGGTCGATGTACCTTTGCTGGTGCGCCGGGAGAGGCTGCTGCGTCTGCAGAAGATGCTGGACGAGAACGGCCCGGCTTTGTGCGCGGCGGTGGAGCAGGACTTTGGCGTGCGCTCCGAGCGCTGGACCGAGATGCTGGATCTGATGCTGGTGCGCAATATGCTCAGGCACACGCTCAAGCATCTGCCCAAGTGGAGCAAGCGTCAGCGCGTGCGCACGCCACTGATGCTGCAGCCGGGCAAGGCCTGGGTGGAGCGCCAGCCTCTGGGCGTGGTGGGCATCATCTCGCCCTGGAACTATCCGCTGCAGCTATCGCTGGCGCCGGCCATCACGGCTCTGGCGGCGGGAAATCGCGTGATGCTCAAGCCCAGCGAGCTGACGCCGCATACCTCGGCAAAAATGGGCGAGCTGGTCGCCCAGTTCTTTGCACCCGAAGAGTTCTGCGTGATCGAGGGAGACGTGGCCGCGGCCACGCAGTTCTCGGGTCTGCAATTCGATCATCTGCTGTTCACAGGCTCCACGGCCGTGGGGCGGCGTGTGGCGCAGGCGGCAGCCGTGCACCTGACACCCACCACGCTGGAGCTCGGGGGCAAGTCGCCCTGCATCATTGCGCAGGACTGCGATATGCAGGCCGCTGCGCTCAAGGTGGCCTATGGCAAGCTGGTCAATGCCGGGCAGACCTGCATTGCTCCCGACTATGTGCTGCTGCCGCGCGGCAAGGAGCAGGAGTTTGCCGAGGCCTATCAGGCGGCGGTGCAGCAGCTGTACCCGCGCATCTCGGGCAACCCGGATTACACGGCCATCATCAGCAAGCGCCATCTGGCACGACTCAAGCAGATGCTGCGTCAGGCGCAAAGCCTGGGAGCGCAGGTGCACTGGATGCATGAGGCCGCAGCCCCTGCGGTCGATGGCGACACCACGGCCTGGGGCGAGGCGGTGGAGCGCCAGTTCGCTCCGGCGCTGGTGTTCGGCGCCACGGGCGAGATGCAGCTGATGCAGGAAGAGATCTTCGGCCCCATCCTGCCTGTGATCTCCTACGAGCATATCGAAGACGTGATCAATGCCATCAACGCCAGCCCGCGCCCGCTGGCGCTGTACTGGTTTGGCAACGACGAGGCCGAGCGCAATGCGGTGTTGATGCGCACCGTCAGCGGAGGCGTCTGTGTGAACGACACCTTGCTGCATGTGGCGCATGAGAACTTGCCATTCGGCGGTGTCGGCGACAGCGGCTGGGGTGCCTATCACGCAGAGCAGGGCTTTTTGCGCTTTGTGCACCAGAAGGCGGTTTTCGTGCAGTCGCGCTGGGCGGCGACTTCCCTGCTGTACCCGCCATTTGGGGAGAAATTCGACCGGGTGATGGACTTCATGCGACGCTGGCTCTGAAGTTTCTTGGCCGCTGAACAGGGATTGAGCGCTTCGGTGCTGTCGTGAGCGCTTGCCAGATTGTCATCAAATGTGACGCAAACCATTGATGGTTGCGGGCTTGCTGCTCTGCTTAGTGGAGCGCATAGCACATAGATTGCGCCATAGCAAGAAATTGCGAACAGCCGCAGTTGAGCAAATGGCTAACCACTGCACCGCGTGCCAAAACTCTGAATCTGTAGACAATTACGCCCTTCTATTCTTACATGTTTCCGCCCCGGTTTTTCCATGTCTAGTATCCAGGTCCGTCCCGCTACTCTTCGCGATGCAAAAGCGATTGCCCAGATCCATACTGCTTCCGCACTGGAGGCTTATCGAGGTCTGGTTCCCGATGATCAACTGAAGGCCATGTCCTCGGTTGAAAAGCGCCAGGCTTACTGGCGCGAAGCTATTGAATACTGTGAGCCACAGGTCCAGGTCGCCATTGACGGCGACAAGATCGTTGGCTTTGTCGGCTTTGACCGCTCCCGTGATGAAAAGTCCCGCCAAACCACCGGCGAGATCTGGGCTATCTATGCAGCCCCTTCGCACTGGAATCAAGGTGTTGGCGTTGCCCTGTGGGACGCCGCCCGAGATGGTTTGCTGGAAGAAGGCTGCACCAATGTGACAGCCTGGATTCCGCTGCGCAACGAGCGTGCCCTGCGTTTCCATGAAATGGCAGGCTTCAAGCGTGAAATGTCCACGGCCAAGACGGCTGTGATTGGCAGCATCAAGATTGAAGAAGTGCGCGTCAAGCGTCCTCTGAACGGCTGATCACAGCGTTCAGCACTCACTGAAAGACAGGCCGTGACGTCTCCCAATAGCAAGCTCGCGGCCTCAGTCTGCGCTCCCGCATCTGCTTTCGACCTGCTGCAATGGCAGGAGCAAGCCCAGGCCCATACGGCTTTGTGGCGCAGCGAAAGCAGCTTGCCCAAGCCCCGCCGCATCGAAGTTGCCGATGACACCATGCCCGCTGATACGGCGTTTCGCCATATCAGTGAAGGTGCGTCGCTGCTGTGGCGCGGTGATTTTCAGAATGCGCGTCAGTTGTTGCTGGCACTGGGCCGCCGGCTGGACAAGAAGTCGCGACGCAAGAGCCCGGCAAAGAGCCCTGCTGCTGCAGGCTTTCCCCACGCTTTTCATCTGTACCGCCAGTCCCAGGCCCAGCGTGCACGCATGCTGGCCAGCATTCTGATCGAGCTGGATGTGCAATGGCATTGCGCCTTGCGCCGGGCTCCTGACTGGAGTCAGGCCTGCTCTGAGGCGTGGGGCACAGTTCCGGCCGAAGTGCATGCGCAGTCCGTGCTGGTGCCGCTGCGCGATCTGCTGGGTGTGGTCGGCGCCCATGAGTGGCGCAAGAAGGGGGTGGAGATTCCTGCCCTGGATGGCGCCCGCATTCATGCGCACTACGGTGTTTTCTCGCCCGTGCGCGGCGAGTATCTCGATCTGGTGGCGCGTGCAAGCATTCCCGCAGCCGGTCTGGAACAGGCCTGGGATATTGGTGTCGGCACGGGCGTGCTCTCGGCATTGCTGCTCAAGCGCGGCGTGAAGTCGGTGGTCGCCACCGATACCAGCGAGCGTGCGCTGGCCTGCGCCTGCGAGAATCTGCAGCGCCTGGGTCATGCTTCCCGGGTGGAGCTGCAGCATGCCGATCTGTTTGCGCAAGGGCAGGCCGGTCTGATCATCTGCAACCCGCCCTGGCTGCCGGGAAAGGCAGCATCGGTGCTCGATCAGGCGATTTATGACGAAGACAGCCGCATGCTGCGCGGCTTTCTGCAAGGGCTGGCAGCGCACCTGCTGCCAGGTGGCGAAGGCTGGCTCATCATCTCCGACCTGGCCGAGCATCTGAAGCTGCGCACGCGTGACGAGCTGCTGGGCTGGATTGAAGCCGCCGGACTCAAGGTGCTGGGGCGTGAGGATGTTCGCCCGCATCATGGCAAGGTACAGGATCGAGAGGACCCTCTGCACATTGCGCGCTCTGCCGAAGTGACCTCGCTTTGGCGTCTGGCCAAGGCCGGCTGACAGCTAGGCTGCTAGGCCGTTGCACCTTGCAGTTCCTGGCAGGTTGGATCGGCTGCTTCCCCATGCGCTAGCAGGGCCGCCAGCCTCTCGCGCAGCGAATGTGCGCGCTCTTCGCCTGCATATTCCTGTACAGCCGCCAACAGGCTGATGCCTGCGCTGCGCAAGCTGGCCAGGTCTCTGGCCTCGCGCAGCTGGGTGCGCAATGTCTGGGCCAGGGCCTCATGGCGGTTGGCAAACAGGCGCTCGCACATATCGAATAAATACATGCGCGTGCCCGCCATATTGATGGCTGGTGTCGAATCAGTGGCTTCTTCGGCTGGCGCCAGGGCCGGTGAGGCAGGGCTTTCGCCGAGGGTGGCGAGAGCCGCTGCAGGGTGGAGGGCCATGCCGCGCTCTCTGGGGGCGCTGGATGAAGTCACCAGCTGAAGATATCCCTGTTCCACCAATTGCTGGGCCAGTACGGCATGATCGCTGCCCAGCATGGCGGCAAGTTCTTCCATGCTCTTGCCGCCGGCCAGCAACAGCAGGGAGCGCGCGCGCTGCGGCAGCTGGCGCGATCCGGGCTGAAGTTCCTCCTGGGCCTTGGCGGTTTTCTGCAAAATCATGGCTGCTTCTGTCTGGCGCATTACAAGTGCGGATGCGCTATTGCATGAGCTGACGATGACACTGGTGTGAATCTGCGCCAATTCGCAGTGGATCATTCCGTCATTGCTGTTCAAGCAATTGCCAATTGCTTCTGAATTAATAGCTGCTGGCGTTTTCTGATAAGCGCTGCAGGTCAATCTGATTTGAATCTGAAATGAGACTGCTGCTTGCGCCCATGGAAGGGCTGCTGGATTTTGTGTTGCGCGATGTGCTGACCCGAGTGGGCGGCGCGGATCGCTGCGTGTCCGAATTCATTCGCATCAGCGGCTCGCTGCTGCCGGACAAGGTTTATCTGCGTACCATGCCCGAGCTGCGCAACGGCAGCCGGACGCTGGCCGGCGTGCCGGTGCGGGCGCAACTGCTGGGCTCGGACCCCGTCAGCATGGCCGAGAACGCTGCCAATCTGGCGCGCCTGGGCCCCGAGGGGATTGATCTGAATTTCGGCTGCCCGGCCAAGGTGGTCAACCGCCATGGCGGCGGTGCATCGCTGCTGCAGGATCCCGAGCAGATCGTGCGCGTGGTGGACGCCGTGCGCCGTGCCGTGCCCGCGCAGATGCCGGTGTCGGCCAAGATGCGGCTGGGTTTCAACGACCGGGCGCTGATGACCGAATGCGCCCAGGCCATGGAGCAGGGCGGTGCCTGTGAGATCGTCGTCCATGCGCGTACCAAGCTGGACGGCTATCGTCCGCCGGCCTATTGGGAAGAGATTCCGCGCATCCGCGAGGCGGTGGGCGTGAATGTGGTGGCCAATGGGGAGATCTGGACTGTGGAAGAGGCCTTGCGCTGCCGCGAAGTTTCGGGCTGCGACGATCTGATGCTCGGGCGTGGCATTGTGGCCGATCCGGGTCTGGCCCTGGCCGTGCGCCGCGCCGTGGAGCACGGCAGCGTCAGCACGGTCGCTGGCATTGACTGGCTGGTGCTGGTGCCCCAGGTGCAGCGTTTTTGGCATATGGTCTGCGAGGATCTGGAGCCGCGCCAGCGTGCGGGTCGCCTCAAGCAGTGGCTCAACCTCATGCGCAGACGTTTTCCCGAGGCCGAGCTGGCTTATCAGGAAGTGCGCACCCAGACCGATCAACGCGCCATCAGCGACTGGGTACATGCGCTGCCACAGCGTGATCTGCAGCAGGAATGGGCCTGGCCGCAAACCACGCCTAAAGCAGACTGTCCGGAGCCAGAGGCCCGAGCAGCAGCAGCATAAGGCGCAGCCCCAGGCTGGCATCGGGCTCCGAGTAAGAGTCCGCTAGCCCGCTGTCCTGAGGTGCACGCCAGACCAGCTTTCCCTTGGGATCCAGGTCCACCCGCCAGCTGTTTTCGGGCAGGCTTTCATCGATGCTGTCGCCGGCTAGCTGGCTGAAGCGGCGGCTGGCGATCAGCACGGCGATCTCGGTGTTCTGCAGGCGTGAGCGCATATCCAGATTCATGGAACCCACGGCGACCAGCCGCCCGTCTATGACCAGCAGCTTGGTGTGCAGCATGGCCCGCGAAGCACCGGAGCTGCCCCCGCTGGAGCCCGTGCCGCCTGCGCGCAGGGCGGAGCTGACATTGGCCGCTTCGCTGCGCATTTCGTGCAATTCGATGCCCATCTCCAGTAGTGCCTTGCGGTGGCGGGCATAGCCGGCATGTGCCAGTGGAGCATCGTTGGAGGCCAGGGAGTTGGTCAGTACCCGGATGCGTACGCCTTTGCTGCGTGCGGTGCGAAAGGCATCCATGATCTCCGACCCCGGTACAAAGTAGGGCGAAACGACCAGCAAGTCCCGCCTGGCAGAGCGAATCAGAGCCAGCAGACCATCGACCACCGACTCGGCATTCAGCGCTGGTGTGGCCAAGGGGGGGAGGCTGTTGGCGTCGTCGGCCTTGAGCACCGCTGCTTCGAATGACTCATCGGCGGCAGTCCGCTCCGCTCCTTCAGCAGGAATCTTGGTCGGGCTGTCGGCCAGCACCATGGCCTGGGCCCAGATCCATGGGATCTGGTTCAGATTCAAAGGGCTGTCTTCGGGTTCCGGTCTGGGGACAGCGGTGTTACGAGCATGCTCGGCTTCGCTCCTGGCGTCTTCCTGTTCAAACTGCTTTTTGAGTTTGAGCAAGTCAGGCTCGCTGATCAGCGACTGCACGGGGTAGGCGCGCACATTGTTCCAGTAGCGGTCGAAGCTGCGCGACAAATCCTTGACGACCGGGCCGCCGGTCAAGACATCGAGATCGACAAAATTGCCTTCATTGGAGGCGTCAAAGTAGGCATCGCCCAGATTGCGCCCGCCAATCACGGCCAGGGTGTTGTCGGCTACAAACAGCTTGTTGTGCATGCGCTGCTGCGCGCGCTGAAAGTCGGTCAGCAAGGTCCAGGCGCGGCCGATGGTGGAGGCGCGCGAGCCGGCCAGCGGGTTGAACATGCGCATCTCCACATTGGGCACAAAAGCCAGGCGCATGACCTGCGCGTCCGGCCCCGTGCTGTGGAAGTCGTCCAGCAGCACGCGTACGCGCACGCCGCGCTTGGCCGCCTGCACGACGGCGCGCAGCAGTCGCCCGGTACTTTGGTCTGCATGGATGGCGTAGTACTGCAGATCCAGCGTTTTCTGTGCGTTTTCCACCAGCGCCATGCGGCTGCTGAGGGCATGCTTGGGGCCGGAGAGCAAGGCAAAAGCCGAGGCATCTGGCTTTGCCTTGGCCGGGCGAGCCTGAGAGATGAACAGGCCCAGCTCGGTGCTTTGGGGCTGGCTCAGTGCGGTGCTGACGGGGCGCTCCACATCCTTGGGCAGCGATGCCGCGCAACCTGTGAGCAGCATCGCGGCAATGACGCCGGCAAGCAGCGCCAGATGCTTTTGCGGCCCTGATGGCTGCAGCCGTGACGATGTTGAGATAGAAGCCGTCATTGCTGCTTTGTAACCCATGATGACCGGGTTCACATGTCGGACACAGACTGCGCTAGAACTGCTCTCGGCCCTGGACTCTGGCAACAATGCGCAGGTCCGGTCCGAGGCGGGCGACATCATGGAACACCAGTGGCAGACCTTGGTCCAGTCTGTCGAGCGGGCCGAAGTTGGCAATGCCCATGGCACCCGTGCCCAGCAGTTTCGGGGCTTGATAGAAGAGAAGCTCATCGACCAGGCCTTCGCGAATCAGGGAGCCGTTGAGCTTGAAGCCCGCTTCCACATGCAGCTCATTCGTGCCGCGCGCGGCCAGATCCCGCAGCATGGCCGCCAGATCGACCTTGCCTGCAGCATTGGGCATATCAATAACCGTAGCGCCTAGCGCTTGCAGTGCTTCAATTTTGGATTGCTTTGTGCTGCAGGTATAGATGAGGCAACCGCTAGGTGCTTTCAAAACATGAGCATCCAGCGGGATGTCCAGCTTGCTGTCCACCACGGCAATGCGTGGCTGGCGTGGCGTGTCTACGTCCCGCACATTCATGCGCGGATTGTCTTCAAGTACCGTGCCTATGCCGGTCAGAATCGTGCAGGCACGGGCACGCCAGGCATGTCCCTCGGCCCGGGCGGCCGCCGAGGTAATCCACTGGCTTTGGCCGTTGTGCAAGGCCGTGACGCCGTCCAGCGAGCTGGCAGCCTTCATGCGCACCCAGGGTGTGCCGCGAATCATGCGGCTGAAAAAGCCGATATTGAGCTCGCGTGATTCAGCTCCGCCAGGGCCGATCTCCACATCAACACCCGCAGCGCGCAGCCGCGCGAAACCCTGGCCGGCCACTTGCGGATTGGGATCCGTCAGCGCTCCCACCACCTTGCCGATGCCGGCTGCGATCAAGGCGTCGCAGCAGGGGCCGGTGCGGCCATGGTGGGAGCAGGGCTCCAGCGTCACATAGGCCGTGGCTCCACGCACATCGTTGCCTTTGGCTGCAGCATCGCGCAAAGCCATCACCTCGGCGTGCGGGCCACCGGCCTGCTGGGTAAAGCCCTGGCCGATGATGCGGTCCGAGGCATCGACGATCACGCAGCCAACACGCGGGTTGGGTGAAGAAAGAAAAAGCGCCTGAGCAGCCTGCTCAAGCGCTTTGTTCATGAAGTGGGCAGAGTTTGTCATCTTGCCCAGAATGGTAATGCAGAGGTGCGGGGCTTACTTGCCCCAGCAATCTGTGTCGTAGCCGGTTTGACCAGATGTCTTTCCATTTGCTCCACGCAGTCCTGTATTGCTGATTGTGTAGGTCCCGCATTTATCGCTGGCTTGTGGGCCGGGAGACTTGGGTGCTGCACTCAAAATAAATGCCAGTTGAGTGTCCTTGTTGCCATCTTTATTGAGGCTGATGGTGTAACGCTTGTTTGTGTCGCTGGCCCACGTCAGTGTATCTGGTATGGCACTTGGGTAGACGCCTGTTGCCGTTGCTGCGCGCTCCATCCATTGCTGCGCTTGCAACAGTCCTGCCCGAGCATCAGCTCTATGGCCGCGGCGCACGTATTCCGTATAACTCGGGTAGGCGATGGCGCCGAGAATGCCAATGACGGCAACCACGATCATCAATTCGATGAGCGTAAAGCCTCGTTGTTTGTTGTTTCGGTAAAGGTACATATCTACCCATTATTTAACTTGACGCCAGCTGGGGCGTATGGATTGTTCGGGCATGCGAGCCAGGTGGTCTCGGGGCCCACCGCCACCCGTGAGATCAGCAACACGGTTGGGCTTTGAAATCAAGAGTGGCGTGCCTGTCTTTACAGCAACTCGTGAGACACCCAAGTCGGCACCGTTGTAAGAGCCATCATTGTTCGTGTCTATCAACTGAATGGTGGGGCGTTTGCCATCCATGATGTTCACGAGTGTGCGCCACTGGGCTCCTGCACTGGTGTCCACTTTGACGGGGACACAACTTTCGTTGATGTTGTCGCTCTCGCTATTTTTGGTGCCGGAGGGAGACTCCGAGTAAACCGCCAAAATATTGCTGCCGTCAAAGAACTGCATGGGCTTGAGCAGTCGTTCACCGGTGGCGGGAAAGTCTAGGTACCAGCCTTTGTAGTTTGACCAAGTAGTTGCTGTTAGCTCTTGACTGGCGGTGATGGTGGCGTCGTCGGCCTCCTTGCCTCCCGTTACCAGAGTAATGCTTTGCTTGGCCAGTAGTTTTCCGGTGCTATTCATGGTGCCAACCACTGCTGGTGTTGGAACACAGTCAGACTTGGTTGCGCAATCTCCCGTACCAGGGTGGATTTCCAAGGCCGTTTTGTCGGTATTCATTCGGTAGCGTGCATTGTCCAGCACTGAATACAGCGTTTGCACGTTCTGTGCGATGTCAGTTCTGCGGTCGTTTGCTGTCACATTACGGCCTGTGCCGAAAGCAATCATCATGCCGCCGATAGGTACTGTTTTGGCGTCTGCTCCCGTTCCGATAATAATGCTGCGGTCATTGGCGCGAGCAATGGGGGCGGCTGTAATGGGTTGCACTTGGTCGCGGGTGGTTCCTGTCAATGTGGTAGAGCCGCGTGCTGTGAATAATGGTGTGTCATAGCCATATGCAGCCGCCCATTTGGTGTCATCGGTGCTGGTCAGGTTGTATTTCCAGAGGTTGCCCAGGTTGTCGCCTGCATAGACCACATCGGTCTTGCCGTCCCCATTGAGGTCCACCAAGGCGGGGGATGCCAAACCGTTGTCTTTGGCATTGCCTGTGCCCGCAGAGGCGGTGGTGGCTTGAATGCGTTTCAGCGCTCTGTCGCCATCCAGATACTGCACCAGCAGCACTGGCCGCTGATTGGTGCTGTTGTAACCATTGCCCATCACTACGGCCCAGCGGCCATTGTTCAGGCGGGTGATCTGAGTGGCTTCCTGCAGGCTGGCGGGGTTGCGCCCAGGACGGGAAGTAATATTGCCAATATCACCATCTTCAGCCACAGCAGAGGTGCAGGCCGACTGTGCTGTGTCGCTCAGGCTGCTGCAGTCAACTGCTTCTGTGTTGCCACGAGTGCGGTCTTTCACCACGGATGCTGAGGTAAAACTGCCGGGATTCGTTACATCCAGCAAAAAATAGCCCTTGCCACCAGCACCAAGTGATCCGACCAGCATAGTCTTCCAGTTATCACCATCCTTGATGTCGCCCGTCATGGGGGACCCATCGACGTAATACTGGTGTTGATAGTCTTTATCCGTCAGTTTTTTCAAGCCACCCACAACACCGCGCGGCACATAGGCAAGTAATTCAGAGCCATTGGCGGCTGAAAAACCGTGCAGCATTCCATCATTGCCGCCCACGTATAGAACATGTGCGCGATCTTTTTGTGCTTTGACGAAGTCCGCATAGCCCATCGCATAGTTGCTGATGGGGGCACCTGTGTACCAGATCTCGGAGTTCACGGTATCGCCCTGGCGGCTAGTGCGCACACGCAGAGGGGCTGCATCGGTAGTGCCTTCCAGAGATCGGTCGCCTCTAATGTAGTTGACGATATTTCGTCCCAGAGTTGCCAGGGAGGTGAGGATAGAATCGTTCTCGCTAGCGTTTAAACCGAGCAGCGCTTTTTTCTGTGCGTTGCTATAGGCAATGGCAGAGTCATCAGTCCATTTGAATGATGTTCCTGCGCCAGTGCTGTCGCTCCAAGTCTGGATATTTCGGTTATTGACCGATGTCAGTGCATCTAGCCGCTCTGCTGTGCTTTTTCCATCCCATCCTGCTACGATATCAGGAAAACGAATGCAGATTTTCTCGGGATCATCTTTAGTTGGGCAAGCGTAATTTTCTGGTTCAATGGCACGCGTAGCAGTGATATAGCCGCTCCAGCCATCTTTTGGGCTATATGCCGAAGCATAGATGCCCGCATTATTTTGTGAAACGCTGTAGCCACTGGTGCTGCCACCACCTGCGATTTTGTCGGGGAGAGGGGCACTTTCTTCGTTGATTTTTCCAATAATTTCGCGAAAGGCTTTTGCTAAGTCTTCGGCTTCAGTTACAGCATAATAGCGACCTCGTCCATTTATGGCTGCATGCCATAAATCTAAAGAGCGTTTGTTCTCATTATTCATGGTGGGCCAGTTTTGCCAGCCTGTAACTATATCTTTAAAACCGTTGTCGTATCCAAAAGGTACTTTCTCAGTTGGTGCGATTATTTCGCTTGCACCTGGCCAAGTTACAGCCTCATCACTGAAGCCAATAGTATATGTGACCATGTGCGGCCATGTCGCAGGATTGTATTTTGGGTTCCAATATTTCTCTAGGTTAACTGATTTTGTCTCTGATTTGGTCCCAATCTGGACTTCTTCCGTGCCAGTTTGATAGGTTTCATACTTTGTGCAGCCTGACCATCCCCATTGAATGCATCTTTGCCCATATGTTGGCCTTGTTTCGTAGATTGGAACATCTTTGGTTTGACTAAACAATTCGGCAGCGGGAGCATCCGTGTAAACTTTGGATGGGGTTAGTTTGTCGGAGTTTTTCAAATTGCTTGCAATTTGCAGAGGGTCCATCCAACTTTTAAATGCCCAATCTGATAAGGTGTTGGAAACTGTGTCTGAATATATTCTTGTCTGATTGGAGTTGGTGTCATAGTATTTTCTATCACCAGAGGCAATCCAGTTGCTGCCATCTTGACTGCCCCCTGAGACATCACCATTCCAGCGTCCGTCAGTCATCATAATGTGATAATTGCGACGGCAACCAAGATATTCCTCCGCCTTTGACCCAGTTCCACCGGGATCAGTAGACCACGGGCTATTTTTGCTGAGTGTTCTTCGCATATAAGCATCAGCTTGGCTGAACATTATGTGCGACGGTGTTCCATCATTTGGAGTTAAGCTGTCAATAAATTCAAAAAAATTATCTCTATGTGTTTTTGGAGAGCTGACTATGCTGTCAATTGGTCTCATTGAATTGGTATTCATTCTTGAGCTGTTGACATTTTTTGCGCCACTTGCATTACCATTGTTATGCATTACCTGCCATGCAATTCTAATCTTATTTTTTGGAATTAACTCTTCATCTTTGAATATGGTATTTAGAGCATATTTAAGGACATTCATTCGGCGTGCATTGTCTCTCCACTTCCCGTTGGAGTCTGGTTCGGTATATCCTTTTCCTGTATTTGTTGAGCCAGTGTCGGAAGTTTTTACGCCAAAACGCATGCTCCCAGAATCATCAACAGAGATGATGACATTGGGGGCTACAAAAGCAGATTTTGATGTGGGGAGTGGTGGCTCCTGAACCAGATCAAGTGCCCAGACTGTTGCTGGTGTCAGTGCTGTGCCAATCGCAATGGCTAGCAGGTTTTTTTTAAAAGGAAAATTCTGAATGTAGGGCATACTGTGCTCCTGGAAATTCTAAAATTCAATAAAAGGCTTGAGGCTCTTATGCTGATTGTGATTCAAGCTATTAATTTTTGAGCCTCCTTGGGTGAAGCTAGTCCTTCATGCGCTGACGGGCATAGGTTTCCTGCAGCACAACAGTGGTGCCTTGCTTCCGCCCCTTAGCTAATGCAGTAATGCGGTATGTCACATAGACATCCAGATTCAGTGGTAATTGGCTTGTCGTTGCATCCACAATCAGGTTTGCTGTTTTGGCTGCATCGCTGTAACGCATAACTTCAATCCAGTACCAGCCACCTTTGTCATCTGCTGTTTCTGTGAGAATGGGGTTGAGTTGGCCATTATCCGTTGTATGGGCTGCACCAGTAAATTGACCATAGCGAGCTCCCACTTTGGTCATCTCGGAAAGTGGAACTTCGCCAAGACTTGCATCAGCTGATGGTGAAATGGAAGTTTTGTCGTCGATATAATTCCAGAAATCCTGGCGCCCCACACGTCTTGCGCAAAGTGCATCTTTGCAGCGGGTTGATATTCCAGCTAATGTGGTAATAAGGGGGTTAATTTCCCTGGTGTCGGCCGGAAACTGCAGTGCACTGCTGTACGCACGGCATGGGGGTGCACCACAGAGAGTTCCATCTGCTTTTTCACCACGAATATCAAGTTCAGCGTCTTGTAGAAGGGCCTGAGCAGCTTCAAATGCCCGTTGATAGTCTGCATCATTGCCTACAAGCATTTCCCCGAACAGGGATGTACGAGATGCCCAAAGTGCTAAAAGCATGGAGAGCATGACAAGAATAATCACCACAAACAAAGCGATACCTTGCTGATTTTTATTGTGGGTACTTGATTTTTTGTATCTTTCCATTTTATTTTTCGAATGAGTGGGCGCATCAATCAGATTAAGCCTTGGCTACGTATCTGAAACGTATTTCGGAATAGCTGGTGTGCTCTGCTTTTTCGTGCATCAGTAAGTTCTGTTGGATCCTGGCTTTGACCATCGCATCTTGTATAGCTTCTTACTGCTTTAGGGATGTCTTTGAGGTCAATGAATTCATTACCATATAGCACAAAGCAAACTTCTACACCTTGAACTTGACGCCATTTGATGTCTGCAGCGTTTGTGGGCATATCTGCTGCTTTGATGCTTTGAATGTTAGTTCCTGTACCAGCAACCAGTGTCTGCACTAAATAAGTCACCTGAAACTCTGCAACGTTCTGAGCAATAGGCTGTGCTGTGCTGCCATTGCCTGCGCAAAGAAGATTATTTTTGGATAAAGTGAAAATACTCTCAGCACGCTCGTCCGGACTGTCGTTTGCGGGTGATCCAAGGCAATTCCTAGCTAGAAAATCGGTGCCGGTGCCTGATTTGCTGGAAAAGAAAACATTATCTTGATAGCGTCTAAAGCCAGTGGTGAAGGTGTCTGCTCCACCATTTAGAGTGTTTGTTTGATCAAAGCTATTTCCTTTATCCTTTGCAGATGCTTTGATTTCAAATACAACAGCACTTAGTACATCATTGGCGGAAGCTGGGGCCGCGGTAGGGTTGGGGTTTAAATAAAGCGATCCTGCTTGTCGTAATTGGGAGCCGACTACGCGCAGAATGTGTGAGCCTTGTTGGTGTATTCCACTGGCGTCGCTGACTGTTCCGGTCACACTGCGCGAGACCATGAGTGCCCCCATGGCGACTGCAACAACGAGTAAACCAATAATCAGACCAACCAGCATTTCCAGCAGGGTTACGCCACGCTGATACTGGAAATCGGTGGACAAGTGCCTGCGCGAGATTCTTTCAGGCAGAGGCGATTGCGGCAATGGCTTTGAGGTATTCATGAGCAGTAGGCCGTTGAAGTGCTGCCGCTGGCATAAGGTGCGCAACGTGCGGAAACGGAGATGTATTGAAGGTGGCAGGTGAAGTCTGCTGGGCAGGCGTTATCGGTATCCGTGCCTGAGGCAAGCTTTCCATCACTGCCTAGCAACTTGCTGGCATCAATAGCATCGGTTTTAGTGCCCTCTCGCTCGTTTTCGCGCCAAGCAACAATCACGCCTAACTGGCGGCGATTGCCATCGGAGGTGCTTTCTCCTGGTGCAAGGAAGATGCTGGCTTGTCCCAAGGGAAGAGTTTGCTGCAGAGTGGTTTTCCATAGCTTCAAGTCAAAATCAGCTTGCTTTACTGGGGTGCAGGCAGCAGTCAGACAATCGGCGCTGGAGTAATCAGCAGCCTTCTTGGTGAATGAGGACGTGTACTCATTAATGCTAAGTAGGGCATTGGGGTTGACTTTCATGCGTTCGCTCAAGTCTTCAATAAGCCGAATGGCTTGGGCACGGCGCATGCTGGTTTGTGTGTCTGCCAGCGTGCGCATTTGAACGCCAAGAATTCCAAGAATTCCCAGTGCGGCCACAACGATGGCGATCATTGATTCGAGCAGCGTGATGCCGCGCTGCTTTTTATGGTGAGAGATATGGGTTAGGCGCATGGGATATCTTTTTGATCAATAACGCGAATTCGGCCGCCCGAGGCGACACAGATGCCCTTGGCTGAAGGGGATGTGATTCCGGTTGTTTGTGGTGATATATAGAAGCTGAGCAGATTGGCTCCGTCGGCTTGTCCCCAGCGGTTCAGGGCAATGGTGACGCCTGACGGGTTTCGGGTGACAAAAATATTCTTGGGTGTGTCGAAGCGCTGAATTTCTTCGCCAGCATTCCAGCGCTTGTTGGCATTGGCATCAACAAAGACAACCCAGCCGCAATCCCAGTCCTGAGTGGTTCCATCCGTTACGCATCCGGCGGTGGTTTTTGGAAGCTTTTCCAGATAGACCTTGCCACCACGTTTGATGGCTTCGGATCTGGCAAGCATCAAGCTGGATTTCATCGCCTCAGTCACTTGATATACGCGCCATTGATCAAATAAGGGGTTGAAGCTGGGTGCCGCAATTGCAGTCAAGACGGCCAGCACTGCTATGGTCACCAGCATCTCAATGGCCGTGATTCCACGAGATGAAAATTGCCTTTGGCAACTGCAGCTGGTAGGGCAAGACACGCGGACTCCTTATCAAGAATCACGAGCTATGTGGCCGGGCTGCATTGCTGTTCCTCTATGGGCTTTCTCAGGTGCAGGCGACGGTGCTTGAATTCATACGCTTGATGCGCCCGCTGCCACTCACGCAAAGCGAGCTGGCACTGGCTTCTGCGTTGCTGCTATCCAAAGGCGTTAGGCGGAAGGCGAAAAAAGATACGCTGTTGCTTGTAAGCTGACCCCAGCGATCGACCTGAACAGGCTTGGTCAGGCTTCCGCTGTCCTGTCCGGTGCTGCTATTGATACTTGTGAGCTTGACTTTAATGCGGCGAGGAGGAGGTGTTTGCTGAAGAACCTCTTCACCATTGTCTTTGACGCCGTCGCTGTTTTTGTCGACAAATACGAGCCACCCGCAATTCCATGCATCCGTGTCAGTGTCGGAAATCGTGCATCCATCGGTGCTGGTGTTCCGGAGAATGGCAATCCCCCCCCCACGCTTGACCGCCTCCGACCGCGCAAAGTACAGCGTGGACTGCAACTCTTCCGAAACCTGGCGCACTTGCCAGCGTTCAATGATTGGATTGAAGCTGGGCGCGGCAAGGCCGGCCAAAACGGCCAGAATGGCAACCGTGACCATGAGTTCAATGGCTGTGAAGCCTCTGGAAAAATGGTGACGAATGAGGGGCAAATTGGGCATGCTGGCATATTACGTTTCGTTGCATGCCGAATGCTTTGTGACTGGATGAGTGGTCTTGATGGGGAGATCGGTGGTCGCTTTCAGCGGCGGCGGCCGGAAGCCGGGTAGGCGTACCCCGCGCATGCCCCGGAGTTGGGTCTTCCCTGGCATTCCCGATAGAGTCGTCTATCGCGTTCGGCGGTAGTTTCTTCCGAACTGCTGCGGGTGTTCTGGATCTTGACCTTGCCGCTTTGCTTCTTGGCTGCTTTGTGGTTGCGCTGGCCTGCGTTGGCTGCGAGTGCTGGCTGATCTGCGAGAGCGAAGACTATCAGGGCCGCAGTGCAGAGGCTGGCAAACGAATAGCGTCTAGAAAAGCTGATCATTGCAGATCCCCGGCTGGAGGTGATGGGCGCATTGTCCGAGTCTCGCTCAGGAGCGGGCAAGCGGGTTTGCCAGCCTTGGTCTTGTGCCCAGTCGTGCTATTGCATGGAGGATAAATCGCCTCTTGATATAATCGCCGGGTTTTGCATGGTGCAAGACGCACGCTGAGGCCTTTCCAGCCTTGGCGCAAGTAACCAAGGTGCTCCTCGTCGAGTGCCAAATCCTAAGGAAAACAAAATGATCGCTGCCGATAAGAAGGCTGAAGTTGTCAAGGCCAATGCTCGTTCCGAAAACGACACTGGTAGCCCCGAAGTGCAAGTGGCTCTGCTGACAGCTCGCATCAACGAACTGACTCCCCACTTCAAGGCTAACGCCAAGGACCACCACGGTCGTCGCGGTCTGCTGCGCATGGTGAGCCGTCGCCGCAAGCTGCTGGACTACCTGAAGTCCAAGGATGCTGACCGCTACACAGCACTGATCGCCAAGCTGGGCCTGCGCAAGTAAGCACGGTGAAAGATCGAAACGCCTGAGTTAGATTGCCTAGCTCAGGCGTTTTTTACTTCGGAGTTCGCAAAACAGAGCGAAGCTGTGTCATTCCAATGCTGCACTATTTGTAGCGCGTAGCGTAGCACTGGAATGGCATCGTGTTCTGTTTGCACTCCAAATCAAGACTGGATAAGCGCATCCAGCTATTCATAAAGGAGTCAATATGACCATGTTCAACAAAGTTACCAAGACCTTCCAGTGGGGCCAGCATACGGTCACCATGGAAACCGGCGAAATCGCGCGCCAGGCCTCCGGCGCCGTGCTGGTCAACATCGACGACACCGTGGTGCTGGCCACTGTCGTGGGTTCCAAGATCGCCAAGGCCGGCCAGGACTTCTTCCCCCTGACCGTTGATTACATCGAGAAGACTTATGCCGCCGGCAAGATCCCCGGCAGCTTCTTCAAGCGCGAAGCCAAGCCTTCCGAGCTGGAGACTCTGACATCGCGTCTGATCGACCGTCCCATCCGTCCCCTGTTCCCCGAAGGCTTCTACAACGACGTGCATGTGGTCATCCACACCATTTCGCTGAATCCCGAAGTCGACGCCGACATCGCTGCCATGATCGCCACTTCGGCGGCCCTGGCTGTGTCCGGCATTCCCTTCAGCGGCCCCATCGGTGCTGCTCGCGTGGGTTACATCAACGGCGAATATGTGCTGAACCCCGGTCAGACCCAGCGCAAGGATTCTCAGATGGATCTGGTCGTTGCCGGCACCGAATCCGCCGTGCTGATGGTGGAATCCGAAGCCCTGCAACTGCCTGAAGAAGTGATGCTGGGCGCCGTGGTGTTCGGTCACGAGCAAGGCAAGATCGCCATCGACGCCATCCATGATCTGGTGCGTGAAGGCGGCAAGCCCGCATGGGACTGGACTGCTCCCGCCAAGGACGAAGCGCTGATCGCCAAGGTGGCCGAGCTGGGCGAAGCCAAGCTGCGCGCCGCTTACCAGGAGCGCAACAAGCAGGTGCGTACCCTGGCTTGCCGCACTGCATACGCTGATGTCAAGGCCGCCTTGACCGAGCAAGGCGTGGCGTTCGACGGCGTCAAGGTCGAAGGCATGCTGTTCGACATCGAAGCCGGCATCGTGCGTTCGCAGATCCTGGCGGGCGAGCCCCGTATCGACGGCCGCGATACCCGTACCGTGCGCCCCATCGAGATCCGTTCCTCCGTGCTGCCCCGCACTCACGGCTCCGCGCTGTTCACGCGTGGTGAGACCCAGGCCCTGGTGATCTCCACGCTGGGTACCGAGCGCGATGCTCAGAAGATCGATGCGCTGGCTGGCGAGTTCGAAGACCGCTTCCTGTTCCACTACAACATGCCTCCCTTTGCCACCGGTGAAGTGGGCCGCATGGGCTCGACCAAGCGCCGTGAAGTCGGCCACGGCCGTCTGGCCAAGCGCGCTCTGGCGGCTTGCCTGCCGACCAAGGAAGAGTTCCCTTACACCATCCGCGTGGTGTCGGAAATCACCGAGTCCAACGGTTCCTCGTCCATGGCTTCGGTCTGCGGCGGCTGCCTGTCCATGATGGACGCCGGCGTGCCCATGAAGGCGCATGTGGCCGGTATCGCCATGGGTCTGATCAAGGAAGACAACAAGTTTGCCGTGCTGACCGACATCCTGGGTGACGAAGATCACCTGGGTGACATGGACTTCAAGGTGGCAGGTACCACCAACGGCATCACAGCCCTGCAGATGGACATCAAGATCCAGGGCATCACCAAGGAAATCATGCAGGTTGCCCTGGCTCAGGCCAAGGAAGCGCGCATGCATATCCTGGGCAAGATGCAGGAAGCCATGGGCGAAGCCAAGACCGAAGTCTCCAGCTTCGCGCCCAAGCTCTACACCATGAAGATCAACCCCGAGAAGATCCGTGACGTGATCGGCAAGGGCGGCGCCACCATCCGTGCGCTGACCGAAGAGACCGGCACCCAGATCAACATCGAGGAAGACGGCACCATCACCATTGCCGCCACCGATGGCGCCAAGGCCGAAGCCGCCAAGCTGCGCATCGAGCAGATCACGGCCGAAGTCGAGATCGGCAAGATCTACGAAGGCCCCATCGTCAAGATCCTGGAATTCGGTGCCCTGGTCAACCTGCTGCCCGGCAAGGACGGTCTGCTGCACATCAGCCAGATTGCTCACGAGCGCGTGGAAAAGGTCACCGACTACCTGCAAGAGGGTCAAGTGGTTAAGGTCAAGGTTCTGGAAACTGACGACAAGGGTCGCGTCAAGCTGTCCATGAAGGCGCTGACCGAGCGTCCTGCCGGCATGCCCGAGCGTGAGCCCCGCGAGCCGCGCGAACCCCGTGGCGATCGCGAGTACCGCGAACGTGCTCCTCGCCAGAATCGCGAACCCCGCGAGAATCGCGAGCCACGTGAAAACCGCGCAGCCGCTGACGAGCAGCAGCAACAGCAGCAGTAATGGCTGAGCAGGAGTCCGCCGCGAGGCGGTCTCCTGTTTTGTCGTTTGCTGGTTGATCCTGATTTTGTAGCTGCTAGCGCTTTCTGTATAAGCGTTTGAGCTTGATTTCTTTGATAGAGCAAAGCCTGACTATGGAAGCCAACACAATGCGAGCGGTGGAAATCACCAGCTATGGTGCGCCAGACGTGCTGCGCATGGGTGTACGTCCCATGCCGGTGGCGGCTGAGGGGGAGGTGCTGATTCGCGTTGCCGCGAGCGGCATCAATCGCCCCGATGTGCTGCAGCGCAAAGGTCATTACGCGCCGCCTGCCGGAGCCTCCGATCTTCCGGGGCTTGAGGTGGCGGGTGCGATCGTGGCGGGCGACGAGGCGGCCATGGCCAAGGCGGGCTTCAAGCTTGGCGACCGCGTCTGCGCGCTGGTGGCCGGTGGCGGCTATGCGAGTTTCTGCGCTGCGCCCGTGGACCAGTGCCTGCCGGTGCCGGCGGGCTTCAGCGACGTGCAGGCGGCTGCCTTGCCCGAGACCTTTTTCACGGTCTGGAGCAATGTGTTTGACCGGGGGGCTCTGCAGCCCGGTGAAACCTTGCTGGTGCAGGGCGGCAGCAGCGGCATTGGCGTGACGGCGATTCAGCTGGCCAAGGCCTGGGGCGCGACGGTCATTGTCACGGCGGGCAGTGATGCCAAGTGCGATGACTGCCTCAAGCTCGGTGCCGACCACGCCATCAACTACAAGACACAGGACTTTGCGGCAGAAGTGCAGCGCATCACGGCAGGTGAGGGCGTCAACGTCATTCTCGATATGGTCGCCGGCAGCTATGTGGCGCGCGAAGTCCAATGCCTGGCTCCTGATGGTCGCCTGGTAATCATTGCGGTGCAGGGTGGCGTCAAGGCCGAGTTCGATGCCGGCCTGGTGCTGCGCAAGCGACTGACCGTGACCGGCTCCACGTTGCGCCCGCGCTCCGTGGCCTTCAAGGCGGCGATCGCCGAGGCGCTCAAGCGCAATGTCTGGCCCCTGCTGGAGTCCGGCAAGGTGCGCCCAGCCATCTATCGTGAATTCGATGCTGCTGATGCGGCGCAGGCTCATGCGCTGATGGAATCCAGCCAGCACACCGGAAAAATCGTTTTGACTTGGGAAACATGAAGCAAAAACTCATTGTTGGCAACTGGAAGATGAACGGCAGCCTGGCTGCCAATGCTGCTTTGTTGCAGGCCATCAAGCAGGGCTTGCCTGCTGGCAACAAGGCGGGCGTGGCCGTGGCTGCTCCTGCGCCCTATCTGGCTCAAGTCCAGGCGGAACTTGCGGGGACATCCATTGGTGTGGGCGCACAGGATGTGTCCCAGCACGAGCAGGGCGCATTCACGGGCGAAACTTCTGCTGTCATGCTCAAGGAGTTCGGCGTGCGCTATGCGCTGGTCGGGCACTCCGAGCGTCGTCAATATCATGGCGAGACCGATGCGGTGGTCGCTGCCAAGGCCCAGGCTGCGCTGGCCAAGGGCATCACGCCCATCGTCTGCGTGGGTGAGACCCTGGCGGAGCGTGAAGCGGGCCAGACCGAGGCCGTGGTCAAGCGTCAGCTGGCAGCCGTGATTCATCAGGTCGGCCACTGCGTGAGCGAGCTGGTTGTGGCCTATGAGCCTGTCTGGGCCATAGGCACCGGCAAGACTGCCACTCCCGAGCAGGCCCAACAGGTGCATGCCGTGCTGCGGGCGCAGCTGGCGGCGGCCAGCGACAAGGCTGATCGCGTGCCTCTGCTTTATGGCGGCAGCATGAATGCAGGCAATGCGGCGCAGCTGCTGGCTCAGGCCGATATTGACGGTGGCCTGATCGGTGGCGCTGCTCTCAAGGCCCCGGATTTCCTCACCATTATTGCGGCAGCGCAATAATTCGTCTGCGCCGCACTCCGGTGTGGTGCGCAATGATTCAGACTTTTAGGTTTTGATATGAACGTCTTTTCCAGCGTCATTCTCGCGGTCCAGATGCTGGCCGCTCTGGGCATGATCGGCCTCATCCTCATGCAGCACGGCAAGGGTGCCGATATGGGGGCTTCCTTTGGCAGCGGTTCGTCGGGCAGCCTGTTTGGCGCCTCGGGCAGCGCCAACTTCTTGTCGCGCTCCACGGCGGCTCTGGCCACCGTGTTCTTCGTGGCTACATTGGCTCTGGCTTATCTGGGCAATGCTCGCCCAGTGAGCTCGGGCAGTGTGCTGGAAGGCGCTGCTCCTGTTTCGGCTCCTGCGCCTGCTGCCAATGTGTCGCCCGCAACTGCCGGCGATGCAGCCGTGCCTCCTGCTGCTCCAGCGGCTGGTGCTGAGGGCGCAGCCCAGATCCCAACGAAATAATTTGGAGAAAATCCTGAAGAACCCCAAAGAGTGGGGTTTTTCAGGCTAGAATCTAGGGATTGTCTGGGGATCAGAATCTTTGCAACGAAGGTTCCAGGGATTGCCGGACTTTGAGACGAAGCCGTCGTGGTGGAATTGGTAGACACGCTATCTTGAGGGGGTAGTGGCGAAAGCTGTGCGAGTTCGAGTCTCGCCGACGGCACCAACACATAACTAAAAACCTGCCCTGCTGATCAGGCAGTGATCGGTGAGGCATGTTTTCATAACAAGGCCCACTCGATGAACATCGATCAGTACCTTCCCGTTCTTCTGTTCATTCTTATTGGCATGGCTGTGGGTGTTGTACCCCTGGTGCTCGGCTACGTGCTGGGTCCCAACCGCCCTGATGCTGCCAAGAACTCCCCCTACGAATGCGGTTTCGAGGCGTTTGAAGACGCTCGAATGAAGTTTGATGTGCGCTACTACCTGGTCGCCATCCTGTTCATTCTGTTCGACTTGGAAATCGCATTTCTGCTGCCCTGGGCTGTCGCACTCAAAGATGTCGGCGGCGTGGGTTTTGTTGCTGTCCTGATTTTCCTGGCCATTCTGGTCGTGGGCTTTGCCTACGAGTGGAAAAAAGGCGCCCTGGATTGGGAATAAGCAGCTTTTCTGAGGAAACACGATGATCGAAGGCGTGATGAAGGAAGGCTTCGTCACCACCAGTTATGACACGGTGGTGAACTGGGCCAAGACAGGGTCGATCTGGCCCATGACATTTGGCCTGGCCTGCTGTGCGGTGGAGATGATGCACGCAGCAGCTGCCCGCTATGACATCGGTCGCTTCGGCTCCGAAGTGTTCCGTGCCAGCCCCCGCCACTCTGACCTGATGATTGTTGCCGGTACGCTGTGCAACAAGATGGCTCCCGCGATGCGCAAGGTGTACGACCAGATGTCCGAGCCGCGCTGGGTAATTTCCATGGGCTCCTGCGCCAATGGTGGCGGTTACTACCACTACAGCTACTCGGTGGTGCGTGGTTGCGACCGCATTGTTCCCGTCGACGTCTATGTGCCTGGTTGCCCCCCGACAGCGGAAGCGCTGATCTACGGCATCATCCAGCTGCAGCAGAAGATTCGTCGTACCCACACCATCGCTCGCGTTTAAAGGGCTGAGATGACTGCAATTGCAATTCACCCCGAGAAGCTTCGGGATGTGGTTACTGCTGCCTTGGGTGACAGGGTGCGCTCCGTCACTCTGGCCTATGGCGAAGTGACGGTGGAAGTATCCGCTGACAAGTATCTGGACGTGATGCAGATTCTGCGCAATGCCCCGGACTGCCAGTTCGAGATGCTGCTGGATCTGTGCGGCGTGGACTATTCCACTTATGCGGAAGTCGGCAAGGACGGTCCGCGTTTTGCCGTTGTATCCCACCTGATGTCTCTGACGTTGAACCAGCGCCTGCGTGTGCGTGTGTACTGCGCCGACGACGACTTCCCCGTGGTGGCCTCGATCAACCCCATCTGGAACTCGGCCAACTGGTTCGAGCGCGAAGCCTTCGATCTGTTCGGCATCGTGTTCGAAGGTCACGAAGACCTGCGTCGTATCCTGACAGACTATGGCTTCATCGGCCATCCATTCCGCAAGGATTTCCCCCTGTCCGGTCACGTGGAAATGCGCTACGACGCCGAACAGCAACGTGTGGTGTACCAGCCCGTCACGATCGAGCCTCGCGAAATCACGCCGCGCATCATTCGTGAAGAAAACTACGGCGGAGGCCTGCACTAAAGGCGCACGTCGCCTTTTGACGGAAGACCATGGCTGAAATCAAGAACTATTCCCTGAACTTTGGTCCGCAGCACCCGGCAGCGCACGGTGTGCTGCGTCTGGTGTTGGAGCTCGATGGCGAAGTGGTGCAGCGCGCCGACCCGCACATCGGTCTGCTGCACCGCGCGACCGAAAAGCTGGCCGAAAGCAAGACCTATATCCAGTCGCTGCCCTATATGGACCGCCTGGATTACTGCTCGATGATGAGCAACGAGCACGCTTACTGCCTGGCCATTGAAAAACTGATGGGCATCGAAGTGCCCATCCGTGCCCAGTACATCCGTGTGATGTTCTCGGAAATCACCCGCATCATGAATCACCTGATGTGGCTGGGTTCCTCGGGCAACGATGCCGGCAGCTCGACCATCCTGATCTACAGCTTCCGCGAGCGCGAAGCGCTGATGGACATGTACGAAGCAGTGTCGGGTGCGCGTATGCACGCGGCTTACTTCCGTCCCGGTGGCGTGTATCGCGACCTGCCGGACAGCATGCCCCAGTACAAGGCCAGCAAGGTGCGCAATGTGCGCTCCATGGAGGCTATGAACGAAGACCGCAAGGGCTCGCTGCTGGACTTCATCGATGCTTTCACGCAGCGCTTCCCCAAGTGTGCGGACGAGTACGAAACCCTGCTCACCGACAACCGCATCTGGAAGCAGCGTAACGTCGGCATCGGTGTGGTGTCTGCTGAGCGCGCCATCAATCTGGGTCTGACCGGTCCCATGCTGCGTGCCTCGGGCCTGCCCTGGGACATGCGCAAGACCCAGCCCTACGAGGTCTACGACAAGCTGGACTTCGATATTCCGGTGGGTGCCACGGGCGACTGCTACGACCGCTATCTGGTTCGCATGGCCGAAATGCGCGAGTCCAACAAGATCATCAAGCAATGCGTGGACTGGCTGCGTGTCAATCCCGGCCCGGTGATCACGGACAATCACAAGGTTGCGCCCGCAAGCCGTGAAGCCATGAAGTCCAACATGGAAGAGCTGATTCACCACTTCAAGCTCTTTACCGAAGGCTTCAAGGTTCCCGAAGGCGAGGCTTACGCTTCCGTCGAGCATCCCAAGGGTGAGTTCGGCATTTATTTGATCAGCGATGGTGCCAACAAGCCCTATCGACTGAAGATTCGTCCACCAGGATTTGCGCACATGGCTGCTCTCGATGAACTGAGCCGTGGCCATATGCTGGCTGACGCCGTGATGGTGCTCAGTACCCTGGACATCGTGTTTGGAGACGTTGACCGATGATTACCGAAGCGACCAGAGAACGCTTTGCGCGTGAGGTGGCAAAGTATCCGGCTGACCAGAAACAGTCTGCCGTCATGGCTTGCCTGTCTATCGTGCAGCAGGAGCAGGGCTGGGTCAGCCAGGAAAGCGAGGCAGTGATTGCCGAAGTCCTGGGCATGGCCGAGATTGCGGTGCACGAAGTCACCACTTTCTACAACATGTACAACCAGCAACCCGTTGGCAAGTACAAGCTCAATGTCTGCACCAATCTGCCATGCCAGCTGCGTGACGGCTACAAGGCCTTGCACCACCTGGAGCACAAGCTGGGCATCAAGATGGGCGAGACCACCAAGGATGGCCTGTTCACGCTGCAGCAGTCCGAGTGCCTGGGCGCCTGCGCCGATTCGCCCGTGATGCTGGTCAACGACCGTTGCATGTGCAGCTTCATGAGCAATGAAAAGCTCGACGAGCTGGTCGACGGCCTGCGCGCAGCGGAGGGCAAGGCATGAGCACGATTCTGAACAATCCTGCCGCCAATGCCGTGCTGGCCAAGTTCGCATCGACCGGCAATGAAACCTGCTTCCACGACCGTCACATCAATCCCCAGATCTATGCGGATCTGAACGGCAGCAACTGGTCCATCAAGGACTATGAAGCACGCGGCGGCTATCAGGCCCTGCGCAAGCTGTTGGGCAAGGATGGCGGCGAAGGCCTGACGCAAGATCAGGTCATCGCGACGCTCAAGGAATCCGGTCTGCGCGGCCGTGGCGGTGCGGGCTTCCCCACGGGCCTGAAGTGGAGCTTCATGCCACGCCAGTTCCCCGGTCAGAAGCACCTGGTCTGCAACTCGGACGAGGGCGAACCCGGTACCTGCAAGGACCGCGACATTCTGATGTTCAACCCGCACATCGTGATCGAAGGCATGATCATTGCCGCTTTCGCGATGGGCATCAGCATCGGCTACAACTACATCCACGGCGAGATCTTCGAAGTCTATGAGCGCTTCGAGGCGGCCCTGGAAGAAGCCCGTGCGGCCGGCTACTTGGGTGACAACATCCTGGGCAGCAGCTTCAGCTTCCAGCTGCATGCCCACCATGGCTTTGGCGCCTACATCTGCGGCGAAGAAACCGCGCTGCTGGAATCGCTGGAAGGCAAGAAGGGTCAGCCCCGCTTCAAGCCGCCATTCCCCGCCAGCTTCGGTCTCTACGGCAAGCCCACGACCATCAATAACACCGAGACTTTTGCGGCCGTTCCCTGGATCATCCGCAACGGTGGCCAGGCCTATCTGGAATGTGGCAAGCCCAACAACGGCGGCACCAAGATCTTCTCGGTCAGCGGCGACGTGAACCTGCCCGGCAACTACGAAGTTCCCATGGGCACGCCTTTCAGCAAGCTGCTGGAGCTGGCCGGCGGTGTGCGCACCGGACGCAAGCTCAAGGCCGTGATCCCCGGCGGCTCTTCGTCGCCCGTGCTGCCTGCCGACATCATCATGGACTGCACGATGGACTATGACTCCATCTCCAAGGCCGGCTCCATGCTGGGTTCGGGCGCCGTGATCGTGATGGATGATTCGCGCGACATGGTCGAGTGCCTGCTGCGTCTGTCGTACTTCTATTCGCACGAGTCCTGCGGCCAGTGCACGCCCTGCCGTGAAGGCACGGGCTGGCTGTGGCGCGTGGTGAACCGTATTCAGCACGGCGAAGGCCGTCCGGAAGATATCGAGCTGTTGGACTCGGTATCCGTGAACATCATGGGCCGCACGATCTGTGCGCTCGGCGACGCGGCAGCCATGCCGGTTCGCGCCATGATCAAGCACTTCCGCCACGAGTTCGAAGCGAAGATCCAGAACGCTTCCAAACAGGCAGCATGAGCGCCTGATCGCGAGACAAGCATATGGTTGAAATTGAACTGGACGGAAAAAAGGTCGAGGTGACGGAAGGCAGCATGGTCATGCATGCAGCCGAGAAGGCCGGCACCTACATTCCTCACTTCTGCTACCACAAGAAGCTATCCATTGCGGCCAACTGCCGCATGTGCCTTGTGGATGTGGAAAAGGCTCCCAAGCCCATGCCCGCCTGCGCCACGCCAGTGACGCAAGGCATGATCGTGCGCACCAAGAGCGAGAAGGCCATCAAGGCACAACAGTCGGTGATGGAGTTCCTGCTCATCAATCACCCGCTGGACTGCCCCATCTGCGACCAGGGCGGCGAATGCCAGCTCCAGGATCTGGCAGTGGGTTATGGCAGCAGCTCTTCGCGTTACGAAGAAGAAAAGCGCGTGGTGTTCCACAAGAACGTGGGGCCGCTGATTTCCATGGAGGAAATGAGCCGCTGCATTCACTGCACACGTTGCGTGCGCTTTGGCCAGGAAGTGGCCGGCGTCATGGAACTGGGCATGATTCACCGCGGCGAGCACTCCGAGATCACCACCGTGGTGGGCGATAGCGTGGACTCCGAGCTGTCGGGCAATATGATCGACATCTGCCCCGTGGGCGCGTTGACCAGCAAGCCCTTCCGCTACAGCGCCCGTACCTGGGAACTGTCGCGCCGCAAGTCGGTGGCTCCCCATGACTCCACAGGCTCCAACCTGATCGTTCAGGTCAAGAACCACAAGGTCATGCGCGTTGTGCCCTTCGAGAACGAAGAAGTCAACGAATGCTGGATTGCCGACCGCGACCGCTTCTCCTATGAAGCGCTGAACAGCGACGAACGCCTCACCAAGCCCATGCTCAAGCAGGGCGGCGAGTGGAAGGAAGTCGACTGGCAGACCGCCCTCGAATATGTGGCCAACGGCCTGCAGCAGATCAAGAGCAACCATGGCGCCAGCGCCATCGGCGCTCTGGTCAGCCCTCACAGCACAGTGGAAGAGCTGTTCCTGGCCGGCAAGCTGGTGCGCGGCATCGGTAGCGAGAACATCGACTACCGTCTGCGCAATGCCGAGTTCGCTGCCACGCAAGGCGTGCAGTGGCTGGGTCTGCCCATCGCTGCATTGAGCAATCTGCAGTCCGCTCTGATCGTGGGCTCCAACCTGCGCAAGGACCATCCGCTGTTCGCACAGCGCATTCGCCAGGCTGCCAAGAAGGGCTGCAAGGTCTTCGCCATCAACGATCGCATCCATGACTGGGCCTTGCCCGTCAACGCATCGGTGGTCGCTGCCGGCGACTGGGCTCAGGCTCTGGCCGATGTGGCCGCTGCCGTGGCCGAAGCCAAGGGTGTCTCGGCACCCGTGGCCGGTCAGGCCCATGACGAAGCCAAGGCGATTGCCGCTGCATTGCTGGCCGGCGAGCAAAAGGCCGTGCTGCTGGGCAATGCCGCAGCGCACCATGCTCAGGCTTCTGCACTGCTGGCTCTGGCCAGCTGGGTTGCCGAACAGACCGGTGCTGCCGTGGGCTATCTGACCGAAGCCGCCAACACCGTGGGCGCGCAATGGGTCAAGGCCATGCCTGCTGGCAACGGTCTGAATGCGGCTCAGATGATTGACGGTGGCCTGAAGGCTGCCATCTTGCTGAACAACGAGCCCGAGTTCGACAGCGCTGCTGGCAAGGCCGCCATCGCTGGTCTGAACAAGGCCGAGATGGTGGTGACTCTGAGCCCCTTCAAGGCCAATCTGGAATTCAGCGATGTGCTGCTGCCCATTGCTCCGTTCACGGAAACCTCGGGCAGCTTTGTCAACGCCGAAGGCCGTCTGCAGAGCTTCCACGCCGTGGTCAAGCCTCTGGCCGACACGCGTCCCGCATGGAAGGTGCTGCGCGTACTGGCCAACCTGATGGGTGTGCCGGGCGTGGACTATGAGACGTCGCAGGACGTGCTGGCTGAGGCCACCGGCGGCGCTGCCCAAGTGCCAGCCAATGTGCTGAGCAACGCGGCCCAGGCCGTGAGCGCAGTGCCCGCCGGCAATGTGACTGCGCCTGCAGTCGCCAGCATTTACCAGCTCGACAGCATCGTGCGCCGCGCTACGTCGCTGCAATTGACGGCTGACGCTCGTCAGGTTCGTGAGGGAGGCGCCGCATGATCGACGCATTGAAAGCCTGGGGCGCGGGCCTGTCCGCCGCTCCTTTCTGGACCGATGTGGCCTGGCCCGTCATCTGGATTCTGCTCGGCATCGTGGCCATCGTGGCTCCCCTGATGGGTGCCGTGGCCTACCTCACGCTGTGGGAACGCAAGCTGCTGGGTTTCATGCAAATCCGTCTGGGCCCCAACCGCGTGGGTCCCTCGGGTCTGCTGCAGCCTCTGGCTGACGGCCTGAAGCTGCTGACCAAGGAACTGATTCAGCCCACGGCAGCTGCCAAGGGCCTGTTCTATGTGGGCCCCGTCATGGCCATCATGCCGGCCCTGGCGGCCTGGGTGGTGATTCCCTTTGCCCCCGATGTGGCCCTGGCCAACGTGAATGCAGGTCTGCTGCTGCTCATGGCCATCACTTCCATCGAAGTCTATGGCGTGATCATTGCGGGCTGGGCTTCCAACTCCAAGTACGCCTTCCTGGGCGCGCTGCGTGCCTCGGCCCAGATGGTGAGCTACGAAATCGCGCTGGGCTTCTGCTTCCTGGTGGTCATCATGGTCACGGGCAGCATGAACCTCTCGGCCATCGTGATGAGCCAGGGTCAAGGTCAGTTCGCATCCATGGGCATGAGCATCCTGTCCTGGAACTGGCTGCCCCTGCTGCCCATCTTCATCGTCTACCTGATCTCGGTCGTTGCCGAAACCAACCGTCACCCGTTTGACGTGGTCGAAGGCGAAGCCGAAATCGTGGCAGGTCACATGGTCGAGTACTCGGGCATGGGCTTTGCGGTCTTCTTCCTGGCCGAATACGCGAGCATGTGGCTGGTCTCCATCCTGGCCGTGATCATGTTCCTGGGCGGCTGGTTGCCTCCGTTCGACTTCCTGGGTTTCATCCCCGGTTGGATCTGGCTGGCGATCAAGACCTTCCTGGTGGTGTCGTGCTTCATCTGGATTCGCGCTACCTTCCCGCGCTTCCGTTATGACCAGATCATGCGTCTGGGTTGGAAGATCTTCATTCCCGTCACCCTGGTGTGGCTGGTGGTTGTGGGTGCTTGGCTGTACTCGCCCTGGAACATCTGGAAATAAGCGGAGTACGTATGTCTGCAGTAGCTGCAACACCTTTCTCCTTCAAGGATTTCCTCAAGAGCTTCATGCTCTGGGAACTGGCCAAGGGCATGGCCCTGACTGGCCGCTACACCTTCCGTCGCAAGATCACGGTGCAGTTCCCTGAGGAAAAAACACCTCAGTCGCCACGCTTCCGTGGTCTGCACGCCCTGCGCCGTTACGAAAACGGCGAAGAGCGCTGCATTGCCTGCAAGCTTTGCGAAGCCGTGTGCCCTGCCATGGCCATCACCATCGAGTCCGATGTGCGTGACGACGGCTCGCGCCGTACCACGCGCTATGACATCGATCTGACCAAGTGCATCTTCTGCGGCTTCTGCGAAGAAAGCTGCCCGGTGGACTCCATCGTGGAGACGCACATCTTCGAATACCACGGCGAAAAGCGCGGTGATCTCTACTTCACCAAGGACATGCTCCTGGCAGTGGGTGACCGTTATGAAGCCGAGATCGCTGCCAACAAGGCAGCAGATGCCAAGTACCGCTGAAGCGGCTCCTTGATCACTTGAAAAGATTCGATCCATGGACGCCAAAACTGGTTTTTTCTATCTGTTCTCGGTCGTGCTGCTGTTTGCAGCCTTCCGGGTTGTCACGGCTCGCAACCCTGTGCACGCCGTGCTCAATCTGATTCTGGCCTTCTCGCAGGCTGCCGCCATCTGGCTGCTGCTCAAGGCTGAATTCCTCGGCATCGCTCTGGTGCTGGTCTATCTGGGCGCTGTGATGGTGCTGTTCCTGTTCGTGGTGATGATGCTCGATATCCGTATCGACTCCATGCGCCGCGGTTTCTGGAAGCATTTCCCGTTCGCCGCCCTGATCGGTGTGCTGATCGCCTTTGAAATGGGCATGGTGCTGATGGGCGGTTTCGGTGATGTCGAAGACGCCAAGGCTGTTGGTGCGACCATGGTCAATGCCGCCGGCCAGACCGTTCCTTACTCGAACACACAGGCTCTGGGCAAGCTGCTGTACACGGAATACCTGTATCCCGTGGAAATTGCGGCCGTGATCCTGCTGGTGGCCATGATTGCCGCAATTGCCCTGACGCTGCGCAAGCGCAAGGACAGCAAGGCCATGAACCCTGCAGATCAAATTCGTGTACGCGCCTCTGACCGCATCAAGCTGGTCAAGGTCGACAGCACCAAGCCTGCACAAAAACCTGACGCTGAAGCCGCGGCTGCAGCGCCTGCTGTGGAGACAAAAGCATGACGCTGACTTTGGGCCACTTCCTGACGCTGGGTGCCATGCTGTTTGCACTCTCCGTGGTTGGCATCTTTCTGAACCGCAAGAACCTGATCGTCTTGCTCATGGCCATCGAGCTGATGCTGCTGGCCGTGAACATGAACTTTGTCGCGTTTTCCAGCTATCTGGGCGACATGCACGGCCAGGTGTTCGTGTTTTTCATCCTGACAGTGGCTGCTGCTGAATCGGCCATCGGTCTGGCGATCTTGGTGCTGCTGTTCCGTAACAAGACAAGCATCGATGCGGAAGATCTCAACGCCCTCAAGGGTTGAGTCCGCCGTAACTTGCAAGGTTCTCAAGAAATGAGTCAAACCCTTTCTGCATCCATGCTGCTTGCGGTGCCGTTGGCACCGCTGGTCGGCTCCGCACTCGCGGGTATCTGGGGCACGGCCTTTGGCGGCAACAAGATTGGTCGCACCGGCAGCAGTTCCCTGACGATTCTGAGCGTGCTCCTGGCCTTCGTTCTGTCGGCCCTCACGTTCAAGGCTGTCGTGTTCGACGGCGCAAAGTTCAACGAAACCATCTACACCTGGATGGTTGTCGGTGGCCTGAAGATGGAAGTCGGTTTCCTGATCGACTCCATCACGGCCATGATGATGTGCGTGGTGACCTTTGTGTCGCTGATGGTTCACATCTACACCATGGGCTACATGGAAGAGGATGACGGCTACAACCGTTTCTTCTCCTATATCTCGCTGTTCACCTTCTCCATGTTGATGCTCGTGATGAGCAACAACCTGCTGCAGCTGTTCTTCGGCTGGGAAGCCGTGGGCCTGGTGTCCTATCTGCTGATCGGCTTCTACTACAAGAAGCCTACGGCCATCTTCGCGAACCTGAAGGCCTTCCTGGTCAACCGCGTGGGTGACTTCGGCTTCATTCTGGGTATCGGCCTGATTGCTGCCTACACCGGCACGCTGAACTACTCTGAAATCTTTGCCAAGCTGCCAGAGATCCAGAACACCCAGCTGCCCGGTACGGGCTGGCTGCTGGTGACCGTGACTGCCATCTGCCTGTTCATCGGCGCAATGGGCAAGTCGGCACAGTTTCCGCTGCACGCTTGGCTGCCGGACTCCATGGAAGGCCCCACGCCTATCTCCGCGCTGATTCACGCAGCGACCATGGTGACGGCTGGCATCTTCATGGTGTCGCGCATGTCTCCTCTGTATGAGCTGTCGGATGTTGCGCTGAACTTCATCCTGGTGATCGGCTCCATCACAGCGCTGTTCATGGGTATCCTGGGCATCATCCAGAACGACATCAAGCGCGTGATTGCGTACTCCACGCTGTCCCAGCTGGGCTATATGACCATCGCTCTGGGTGTGTCGGCCTACTCGGTGTCCGTGTTCCACCTGATGACCCACGCCTTCTTCAAGGCGCTGCTGTTCCTCGGTGCCGGCTCCGTCATCATGGGCATGCACCACAATCAGGACATCCGCTGGATGGGCGGCGTGCGCAAGTACATGCCCATCACCTGGATCACCTTCCTGCTGGGTAACCTCGCGCTGATCGGCACGCCGTTCTTCTCGGGCTTCTACTCCAAGGATGCCATCATCGAGGCGGTTCACGCTTCCAACCTGCCTGCTGCCGGCTTTGCCAATTTTGCAGTTCTGGCCGGTGTGTTCATCACGGCTTTCTACTCCTTCCGTCTGTACTTCATCGTCTTCCACGGCAAGGAGCGCTACGACCAGAACCCCGATGCCCACCATGATGACCACCACGGTCATGACGACCACGGCCATGGCCATGATGCCAAGCCCCACGAGTCGCCTCTGGTGGTGACCGGTCCTCTGGTGCTGCTGGCCATTCCTTCGGTGGTGATCGGTGCGATTGCGCTGATGCCCATGCTGTTTGGCGACTTCTTCAAGGGCGTGATCCACGTCGATGGCTCCAAGCATGGCGCCATGGCCGAACTGGCCGAGAAGATCCACGGCTGGGTGCCCATGGCACTGCACGGCTTCACGGCTGCACCGTTCTGGCTGGCTCTGGCCGGTGTGGTGGTGTCCTATGTGTTCTACATGGTCAAGCCCGAGATTCCTGCCGCCATCATGGCTTTCTCCAAGAAGATTGGTCTCTACCAGGTTCTGGAAGGCAAGTACGGCGTGGACTGGGTGTACGAGAACATCTTCGCCCGCGGCTCCCGTGCCTTCGGTACCTTCTTCTGGAAGGCCGGCGATCAGGCCATCATCGATGGCGCCATCGTGAACGGCTCCTGGAAGCTCATGGCCAAGTTCGGTCAGTGGGTGCGCGGCCTGCAAACAGGCTATCTCTATCACTACGCGTTGGTCATGCTGCTGGGTATCGTTGCCCTCATGACGTACTTCGTGTGGCTCAACAAGTAGTAGGGGAAGAACAAAAATGGGTTTGTTGAGTCTTTCTATCTGGGTGCCGATTGCTTTTGGCGCCCTCCTGCTGGCCTTCAGCAAAGAAGGGCAGGCCAACGCGGTGCGCTGGCTGGCACTGATCGGCGCGCTGATCGGTTTTGCGGTGACCATTCCTCTGGTCACCGGCTTCGACACCACGACTGCCAATATGCAGTTTGTGGAGAACGCGCTCTGGATTGAGCGCTTCAACATCCACTACCACCTGGGCGTGGATGGCATCTCCATGTGGTTTGTGCCGCTGACGGCCTTCATCACCGTCATCGTGGTGATCGCCTCCTGGACCAACATCACCGAGCGCGTCAACCAGTACATGGCCGCTTTCCTGATCCTGTCGGGTCTGATGATCGGTGTGTTCGCGTCTCTGGATGGCATGCTGTTCTATGTGTTCTTCGAAGCGACTCTGATCCCGATGTATCTGATCATCGGTATCTGGGGTGGTCCGAACAAGATCTACGCAGCCTTCAAGTTCTTCCTGTATACCTTGATGGGCTCGCTGCTCACACTGGTCGCTCTGATCTATCTGTACACCCAATCGGGCGGCAGCTTCGAGATCCTGGACTGGCACAAGCTGCCCCTGTCCGGTACCGCACAGACGCTGATCTTCTTCGCCTTCTTCGCCGCTTTTGCGGTGAAGGTGCCCATGTTCCCGGTCCACACCTGGCTGCCTGACGTTCACGTTGAAGCTCCTACCGGCGGTTCCGCCGTGCTGGCCGCCATCATGCTGAAGCTGGGTGCCTATGGTTTCCTGCGCTTCTCTCTGCCCATTGCTCCCGATGCGGCGCATGAGTGGTCGGGCCTGATGATCACGCTGTCGCTGATTGCCGTGATCTATGTGGGTGTGGTGGCTCTGGTGCAAAAGGACATGAAGAAGCTGGTAGCTTATTCGTCCGTGGCTCACATGGGCTTTGTGACCCTGGGCTTCTTCATGTTCAACAACCTGGGCATCTCCGGTGGCCTGGTGCAGATGATTGCCCACGGTTTCGTGTCCGGCGCCATGTTCCTGTGCATCGGCGTGCTGTACGACCGCGTTCACTCCCGCGAAATCGCCGCTTACGGCGGTGTGGTCAACACCATGCCCAAGTTCGCTGCCTTTGCCCTGCTGTTTGCCATGGCCAACTGCGGTCTGCCTGCAACCGCCGGTTTTGTCGGCGAGTGGATGGTGATCCTGGGTGCCGTGCAATACAACTTCTGGATTGGTCTGGGCGCTGCAACCGCTCTGATCTTCGGCGCTGCCTACACCCTGTGGATGTACAAGCGCGTGTACCTGGGTGCCGTGGCCAACGACCATGTGGCTGAACTCAAGGACATCAACTGCCGCGAATTCCTGGTGCTGGGCCTGCTGGCCGCGGCCGTGCTGGTCATGGGTCTGTATCCCAAGCCCTTCACCGATGTGATGGATGTGTCTGTGGCAGAGCTCATCAAGCATGTGGCTGTGAGCAAGCTCAACTGACCAGACTGAAACGAGAGACACGAGATGATTGACAACATCAGCTGGCTGGCGATCTACCCGGAGATCACTCTCCTGGTCATGGCCTGCGTCATTGCCTTGGTGGACCTGGGCGTCAAGAGCGCCCGTCGCACCGGCACCTATGTTCTGACCATGCTCACCCTGCTTGTCGTGGCGGTGATGCAAGGCATGTACGCCGCGAGCGGCAATACCTTCTACGGCTGGGGCAACATGGTTGTCTCGGACGCCATGGGCAACTGGCTCAAGTGCTTTGCCACTATCGCCGTGATGATCACCATGGTCTACGGCCGCCCTTATGCGGCCGAGCGCGACATGCTGCGCGGCGGTGAGTTCTTCACACTGTCCATGCTGGCCCTGCTGGGCATGTTCATCATGATCAGCGGCAACAACTTCCTGGTCCTGTATCTGGGCCTGGAGCTGCTGACACTGTCCAGCTATGCGCTGGTGGCTCTGCGCCGTGACCACACCGTGTCCGTCGAAGCCGCCATGAAGTACTTCGTTCTGGGTGCCATGGCTTCCGGTTTCCTGCTGTACGGCATGTCCATGCTCTACGGCGCCACCGGTTCGCTGGATATCGGACAGGTCTTCAAGGCCATCAATTCCGGTGAAATCAAGCACCAGGTGCTGGTCTTCGGTCTGGTCTTCGTGGTCGCCGGTCTGGCCTTCAAGCTGGGTGTGGTTCCCTTCCACATGTGGGTGCCCGACGTTTACCAGGGTGCACCTACCGCCATCACTGCCTTGATCGGCGGCGCGCCCAAGCTGGCTGCCTTTGCCATGACCATCCGCCTGCTGGTGGACGGCCTGCTGCCGCTGGCCATCGATTGGCAGCAGATGCTGATGGTGCTGGCCGTCTGCTCGCTGCTCATCGGCAACCTGGCCGGTCTGCAGCAGACCAGCCTCAAGCGCATGCTGGCTTACTCGACGATTTCCCAGATGGGCTTCGTGCTGCTGGGTCTGATGTCGGGTGTGGTGGACGGCAAGGTCGATCCTGCCACCGTCGAAAATGCCTACAGCTCGGCGATGTTCTACATCGTGACCTATGTGCTGACCGCCCTGGCTTCCTTCGGCGTGATCCTGCTGCTGGCCCGCGAAGGCTTTGAAAGCGAAGAGATCGCCGATCTGGCCGGCCTGAACCAGCGCAGCCCGCTGTACGCCGGCGTGATGGCGATCTGCCTGTTCTCCATGGCCGGTATTCCTCCGCTGGTCGGCTTCTACGCCAAGCTGTCCGTGCTGCAGGCACTGGTCGCTTCGGGCAGCAGCCTGTACATCGGTCTGGCCGTGTTCGCCGTGATCATGTCGCTGATCGGCGCCTTCTATTACCTGCGCGTGGTCAAGGTCATGTACTTTGATGCTCCAATCACTGCTACCAGCGTGTCTGCCCCTCTGGATGTACGCGTTGTGCTGACGATCAACGGTGCGCTGGTTCTGCTGCTGGGTATCCTGCCCGGCGGTCTGATGGCCTTGTGCGCTGACGCCGTTGTGCGTGCCCTGGCTTCCTGATAAGACGAATGTGATGAGGGCTTGATGCCCTCATCGCTTTTTCTAGGAATGGCTTTGTGTCTATAACCGCCTCTATCTGGCTCATCATCTTGGCTGCCCTTGTGGCAGCCAATTTGCCTTTTATCAACCAGCGTCTGGGCATCATCGGCCCCGTCATGGCCGGTCGCAAGCCGCTGTGGGTGCGCCTGCTGGAAATGATTGCCCTGTACCTGCTGGTGGGCGGCCTGGGCTTGCTGCTGGAGCGTCGCGCCGGTCAGATATCCCCCCAAGGCTGGGAGTTCTATGCCATTACTGCTACGCTGTTTTTGACGCTGGCATTTCCCGGCTTCGTTTATCGCTATCTGGTTCACCGCAAGGGTTGAGTGGCGCCATGAAAGTGCTTGATCTTCACTGCCCTGCAGGCCATGTCTTTGAAGGCTGGTTTGCTTCGGAAGATGATTTTCAGAATCAGCTGCAGCGCAAGCTGGTGGAATGTCCTGTTTGCGGCGACAGTGATGTGACCAAGCGCTTGAGTGCTCCCCGTCTCAATCTGGGCGCACAGCCGCCCAAATCTGCCCAGACTGCGAAACCGGCTCCTGCCGCAGCGCCGGAGCTTCCCGTCGCCGTACCCGAGATCAGCGCCGAGGCGCGGGCACATCTGCAGTCCATGCATGCCGCCTGGATGCAGTGGTCGCGCCAGGTTGCGCAAAATACCGAGGACGTCGGCAAAAAATTCGCCGAAGAGGCGCGCCGCATTCACTACGGTGAAACCGAGGAGCGCGCCATTCGCGGCCAGACCAGCGCCCAGGAGGCCATGGAGCTGCTGGAAGAGGGCATTGGCGTCCTGCCCCTGGCCTTGCCCGAGTCGGCCAGTGGCGAAGGCGGCAGCGGTAGCCTGCAATAAGACAACCCCGCTTCCGGTCAGCGCCCTGCGGCTTCAGCTCAGTTGCTGATAGATCGCGTCGGCCAGAGTCTGCAGGCGCTCGCGCGGCAGGGAGGCACTCAAGGCATAGCCTTGCCGGCCATCGATCCAGTAAAAGCCATGGCTTGCACCGTCGCTGCTCCATTGAAAGGAGGCAGGGGCGGAGGTGGCTGCCGTCCCGGGCTTGAGCACCGAGACATACAGGGTGACGCGCTGGCCGGCCTGATCCTCGTACATGAACTGGGCGCGGGCCTGGCCGGTCTCCCCGGGCAGCAGCCGCCCGCCCATGAGATGAAAGCCCTGGGCTTCCAGCACCGGCGGCTTGAGTGCAACGCCCAGCCGCTTGGACAGCCACTGCACCAGATGCGCCTGCTGCTGTGCCGCGACCTCGACGGGGTGGCGCTGCTCGGGCACATAGACGGCATGGGCAGCAGCCGCCTCGCGGACAAAGCCTGGCAACTGCACGGCCGTGTCCGCTGGCAGCGAGCCGGATTTTTGCTGGCCTGCACCATAGCCAAGTCCCAGGCCCACGCTGAGCATGATGCCTGCGGCCAGCGCATGTTGCCAGCGCCACTGCAGCGCCGGCTTTTGCAGGGATAGTATGAGCCGGGGCGGGACCGGCTCTTCGAGCAATTGCGCATGCAGAGCCTGAAGGCCCGCGTTCTGGGCCTGAATGGCGGCCATGCGCGCTGCTTCTTCGGGGTGTTCGGCCAGCCATTGCGCCACGGTCGCAGCGGCATCGGGCTGCAACTCTCCATCCACCCAGGCATGCAGCGTGGTTTCATCGGGGCGCTGGGGTGTCATTGCACTTTCCTTCATTTGACAGCCCTCAACATGGTCGTCGCGGGTCTTTCTCCTTCCATGAGGCGCCTGAGCTGCTCGCGGGCGCGCGAGAGGCGCGACATCACCGTTCCCACGGGAACGCCCAGCATCTGCGCGGCTTCGCCATAGCTGAACTGCTCCATGCCGATCAGCAGCAGCACCTCGCGTGCCTGCGGCGTGAGATGGGACAGGGCCCGCTCCAGATCCAGTTGCAGCGTCAGTCTGGGCATGGGGTCGTGAGGCGTGTCCTGCGCCTCGTCAAGCTCCACCATGCGATGCCGCGAGGACTGCTGCCACTGATTGGCATAGAGGTTGTGCATCAAGGTCAGCAGCCAGCTGAGCAAGGCCTTTTGCACCTGCTCGGCCGAGGCGGCGGCAGGCGGCTGCCATAGGGCCCACTTCTGGCAGGCGCGCTCCAGGGTGTCCTGCACCAGATCGTCTGCCAGCGCGGCATCGCCCGCCAGCGCACGTGCATAGCGGCGCAGGCGGGGAATATGGACCAGGGCGGCGTCGACCTTCACTCAAGGCTTGGCGACATGCCAGCTATTGTTGAGAAAGCCGTCACCCGTCATGTCGCCGGGCTTGGCATCCTTGACCCAGTGATAGAGGGGGCGGCCCTTGTAAGCCCATTGCTTGCTGCCGTCGTCGCGCATCACCACGCTCCAGTCGCCGATCGGCGCCGCACTCGCGGGGGCCATCAGAGGCGGCCAGTTGGTGGCGCAGCCGCCGTTGCAGACGCTTTTGCCGGAGCCTGCGGCATCCTTGTCAAAGACGTAGAGCGTCATCTGGGTCGGTCCGACCAGCACGCCGTTGAGGGTGGTGGCAGGGGATTTTGCCGAAGTGACCGAGCCGGTCGAGCAGGCCGCCAGCAGGGCGGCGGAAGCTAGCGTCAGAGAAGCGATGCGAAACATGAGGTCTCTCCTTGTGGTTGACCTGCAGTAAACAGTTCTGCAAGGGGTTTTATTCCATTCGTTTTCACGCAGGAACTCAAGAGCAGCGCGGCAGGTCTTGCAGGCATGGTCTCAGGCATCGATTGCTGAATAATTTGATAGCTGTTATCGCTGGTTAGATATTCGTTTCAGGGATAGAGGAGCATGAAACCCATATGGAAAAAGCGGAAGCAGCTTTTAAATTAATAGCGATATGGCTGTTCTTTGTCGCCCTTGGTTTTTAAGGACGACAAATGGCAAGCATATTTGCGAGCATTGGGCTAGTAACCCGGTTACTCCAGTGGGAATTGAGCGACTCAGGGTTTACGGCATCAGGGCCAATCTGGGGAGCGCTGTGCTATGAGGGCGCATTTCGCCCAGTCTTACTAATATTGATAGCGCAATATGTATAAGGCATAAGCTTTTTTAGAGATTCCGAAGTGGATGCTGACATTCCCGGGGATGCCGCTGTCTCTGGCGTGGCTTGCAGTTGCGATGAGTTTGAAGTTTGCAGTTACTTCTGTTGTTGCTATTTGTTTTATGGAAGATTAGGGAAAGCATAAGTCTGATGGCTCTTCATTCCTAGGAGTTTCCCGCTGCGGCACTGCAGCATGAAAGACCAAGATGCCGCTCAGGCAGAGGAAGTACAGCAAGTTGCTCCCCTCTTTGTTTTGCAGCATTCAGGACTGACGGCCAGCGCATGAGCGACCTTATTCTCGAAACCAGGCAACTCACCAAAGAGTTCAAAGGCTTTACCGCCGTCAGCAAGGTGGATCTGGCCGTGCAGCGTGGCTCCATTCACGCGCTGATCGGGCCCAATGGAGCAGGCAAGACCACTTGCTTCAATCTGCTGACCAAGTTTCTGGAGCCCACTTCCGGGAGCATCCAGTTCAACGGACTGGACATTACCCGCGAGGCGCCGGCACAGATTGCGCGACGCGGCGTGATTCGCTCGTTTCAGATTTCCGCCGTGTTTCCGCACTGCACCTTGCTGGAGAACGTGCGCATAGGCCTGCAGCGCCAGCTGGGCACGGCCTATCAGTTCTGGACCAGCGAGAAGACGCTCAATCAGCTCAATGACCGCGCCATGGAACTGCTGACCGAAGTCGGGCTGCAAGACCTGGCCGATGAAGTGACCGTGAACCTGCCTTATGGGCGCAAGCGCGCCCTGGAAATTGCGACCACGCTGGCCATGGAGCCCGAGCTGATGCTGCTGGACGAACCCACACAGGGCATGGGCCATGAGGATGTGGATCGCGTGACCCAGCTCATCAAGAAGGTCTCTGCCGGCCGCACCATCCTGATGGTGGAGCACAACATGAAGGTGATTGCCACCATCGCCGATCGCATCACCGTGCTGCAGCGCGGCGCCGTTCTGGCTGAAGGGCGCTACGAAGAGGTTTCGCGCAATCCGCAGGTGATGGAAGCCTATATGGGGACCACGGACGGGCAGCTTCAGGGAGGGCATTGAATGCTCCCCCTGTGCCGCTCACGCGGCTTCCCCCTGAGGGGGACGGCAGCCTCGGTGCGGGGCGGCCCTTCCTCACTGCCTCTTTGATGGTTTCGTGCGTGATTTGAGTGATACGAATGAATAAGACAAGTACTCCGGCGCTGGAAATTTCGGGACTCAATGCCTGGTATGGCGAATCCCATGTGCTGCATGGCATGGATCTGGTGGTCAATCCCGGCGAGGTGGTGACCCTGCTGGGCCGCAATGGCGCGGGACGCACTTCCACGCTGCGCGCCATCATGGGGCTGACCGGCTCGCGCAAGGGCTCGATCAGGATCAATGGCGTGGAAACCATTCACATGCCCACGCACAAGATCGCCCACCTTGGGGTGGGTTACTGCCCCGAGGAGCGCGGCATTTTCTCCAGCCTGTCCTGTGAAGAGAATCTGATGCTGCCGCCGCCGCTCAAGACCGGCGAGCCGGGGATGAGCATCGACGAGATCTACCAGATGTTCCCCAACCTCTATGAGCGCAGGAACAGCCAGGGCACGCGCCTTTCGGGCGGCGAGCAGCAGATGCTGGCCGTGGCGCGGATCCTGCGCACGGGCGCGCGCCTGCTGCTGCTCGATGAAATTTCCGAAGGCCTGGCCCCCGTCATCGTCCAGACCCTGGCTCGCATGATCACCACGCTGCGCGAAAAGGGCTACACCGTGGTGATGGTGGAGCAGAACTTCCGCTTTGCCGCGCCGCTGGCCGACCGCTTCTATGTGGTCGAGCACGGTCATGTCGCTTTGCGCTTCGGAGCCAGCGAACTGGACGAGAAGATGTCCGTACTCAACGAGCTGCTGGGTGTCTGAGCCTGCAAGCAATTCCATTTCGTTCATAACAAAGAACCAACCCGTGGAGATAAAGATGAAAGCAAAACTGAGCGTTCTCTCGTGCATGCTGGCCGTGGCCGGCCTGTCCAGCCCTCTGGCCCAGGCCCAGGAAAAGGTGAAGATCGGTTTCGTCACCGATATGTCCAGCCTGTACGCCGACGTGGAGGGCAAGAACGGTGCGGTCGCCATGCAGATGGCAATCGACGACTTCGGAGGCAAGGTCCTGGGCCAGCCTATCGAGCTGGTCAGCGCAGACCATCAGAACAAGGCCGACATCGCCGCGTCCAAGGTGCGCGAATGGATTGATACGCAGGGCATCTCCATGGTCTTCAGCGGCACCAATTCCGGCACGGCACTGGCGGTTTCCCAGATCGCCAACGAGAAAAAGCGCGTTCACTTCAACAGCGGCGCGGGTTCTTCCGCGCTGACCAACGAGCAGTGCAACCCCTATACCGTGCACTACGCCTACGACACCGTGGCCCTGGCCAAGGGCACGGGCGGTGCGGTGGTGGATCGCGGCGGCAAGGACTGGTTCTTCCTGACGGCCGACTATGCATTCGGCCAGGCACTGGAGGCCGACACCACCAAGGTCATCAACGCCAAGGGCGGCAAGGTGCTGGGCTCGGTCAAGCACCCGCTCAACGCCTCGGACTTTTCGTCCTTCCTGCTTCAGGCGCAAAGCTCCAAGGCGCATATCCTGGGTCTGGCCAATGCGGGCGGCGACACCATCAATGCCATCAAGGCCGCCAAGGAGTTCGGCATCAACAAGACCATGAAGACCGCCGGTCTGCTGGTCTTTCTGACTGACATCCACAGCCTGGGCCTGAAGAACACCGAAGGCCTGCTGCACACCACCAGCTGGTACTGGGACATGAACGACGAATCGCGCAAGTTCGCCAACAAGTTCTTTGCCAAGACCAAGCGCATGCCTACCGATGTGCAGGCCGCCGACTACTCGGCCGTGATGAACTACCTGAAGGCCGTGGAAGCGGTGAAGACCACCAATGCCGACAAGGTGATGGCCCATCTCAAGAGCACGCCCATCAACGACTTCTACGGCAAGGGCGTGATCCGTCCCGACGGCACTTTCGCCCACGATATGTATCTGGTCGAAGCCAAGAAGCCCAGCGAATCCACCAAGCCCTGGGACTACCTCAAGGTGCTGACCAAGTTGCCTGCCGATACGGTCTGGACCACCAAGGCCGAAACCAAGTGCGCGCTCTGGAAGTAATGGCGCTACCGGTTTGATGCACACCTCACCCTCACCAGCGTATCTCTCATGGAAATCTTCGGCGTTTCATTGCCCGGCCTGATGAGCCAGCTCCTTCTGGGGCTGGTCAACGGTTCGTTCTACGCAATTCTGAGTCTGGGCCTGGCCGTGATCTTCGGCCTGCTCAATGTCATCAACTTTGCGCATGGCGCCCTGTTCATGCTGGGGGCCATGTGCACCTGGATGGCCATGAGCTACTTCGGCATCAACTATTGGGTGATGCTGATCCTGTCGCCGGTGCTGGTGGGGATTTTGGGGGTGTTGATCGAGCGCTTCTTGCTGCGCTGGATCTACAAGCTCGATCATCTCTACGGCCTGCTGCTGACGCTGGGGCTGTCGCTGCTGATCGAGGGGGTGTTCCGCTCCGTCTATGGCGTCTCGGGCCTGGGCTATGACACGCCCGAGCTGCTCGAAGGCGCGACCAATCTGGGCTTCATGATCCTGCCCAATTACCGTGCCTGGGTGGTCGTGGCTTCCATCGTGGTGTGCGTGGCAACCTGGTTTGTGATCGAGAAGACGCGCATCGGTGCCTATCTGCGTGCCGGTACGGAAAATCCGCGCCTGGTCGAGGCTTTCGGCGTCAACGTGCCCGTGATGATCACGCTGACCTATGCCTTCGGTGCCGCGCTGGCGGCTTTTGCCGGCGTGCTGGCCGCTCCCGTCTACCAGGTCACGCCGCTGATGGGGCAGAACCTGATCATTGTGGTGTTTGCCGTGGTGGTGATTGGCGGCATGGGCTCCATCATGGGATCGATTCTCACCGGTCTGGCGCTGGGCGTCATCGAAGGGCTGACCAAGGTTTTCTGGCCTGAAGCATCGTCCACCGTCGTGTTTTTCATCATGGTCATTGTTTTGCTGATTCGCCCCGCTGGCTTGTTCGGTAAAGAAAAATAAGAGGGGCACGACATGAAATCCAAGACGCTTGTTCAACGCATTGCCCCCGTGGGCTATGGCCTGCTGCTACTGGGCCTGATCGTCGCGCCCTTCCTCGGTGCCTATCCGGTTTTTGTCATGAAGCTGATGTGCTTTGCACTGTTTGCTTCGGCCTTCAATCTCTTGCTGGGCTATACGGGTCTGCTGTCCTTCGGCCACGCCGCGTTTCTGGGCGGTGCGGCCTATGTGGCTGGCTACACCATCAAGGCCTGGGGCTTTACGCCCGAAGTCGGCATGTTGCTGGGTACGGTGGTCGGCGGTCTGCTGGGCCTGATCTTTGGCTGGCTGGCCATCCGTCGCCAGGGCATTTATTTCTCCATGATCACGCTGGCGCTGGCACAGATGCTGTTCTTTGTCGCGCTGCAGGCCAAGTTCACAGGCGGCGAAGACGGCCTGCAGGGCGTGCCGCGCGGCAAGCTGTTCGGCGTGATCGATCTGAGCAGCGATATGGTCATGTACTACGTGGCGCTGATCATCGTGGCAGCGGCCTTTCTGCTCATCGTGCGCACCATTCATTCGCCGTTCGGGCAGGTGCTCAAGGCCATCAAGGAGAACGAGCCGCGCGCCATCTCCCTGGGCTATGACGTCAACCGCTTCAAGCTGCTGGCCTTTGTCATCTCTGCGGCCCTGACGGGTCTGGCCGGCTCTCTGAAGACTCTGGTGCTCGGCTTTGCGACCTTGTCCGATGTGCACTGGACCACCTCCGGGCATGTGATTCTGATGACGCTGATGGGGGGGCTGGGCACGCTGTCGGGTCCGCTGCTGGGCTCGGCCGTCGTTGTGGCGCTGGAAAACAAGATCGGCGAGTTCGGTACCTTTCTGGCGCACACCACGGGAGTGGAATGGTTCAGCACGCTGGGCGAATCGGTCACCATCGTCACCGGCCTGATCTTTGTGCTCTGTGTGCTGCTGTTCCGCAAGGGCATCATGGGCGAGTTGATCGCCTGGCTGTTGCGTCGCAAATAAGGCGCTTCGCCCTCTCTCCAAAGGCCGCATCTGCGGCCTTTTTTATTGTCCTGACTTCAGTGTGGAAATCGAAATTTCAGAGATTCCTGAAATTCCTGGTACACGTTTGCAAGCGATGGACTTTATTTCTCACAACAATGGACTTTTTTTCTCATTTCAAAAATGCCTGAGTGCAGCCGGATGCCGGTGCGCGTGCAGGCGCATACAGTTCGAGGTTCGATATGACACATCGGGAGCAGGCGCAGCCCTTGGCCGCGCGCATCTGGCTCTGGGTTCTGGGGGCGGCGCTGGCGCTTGCCGGCCTGTTCTTCTTGATAGGCGGTGGCAAGCTCATCAGCCTGGGCGGCAGCTGGTACTTTTTGCTCGCTGGCCTGGGGCTGCTGTTGTCCGGCGTGCAACTGGTTCGCCGCCGCGTGAGCGGCGCATGGTTCTACCTGGGCACTTTCGGCGCGACCGTGTTGTGGGCGCTGGCCGAAGTGGGCCTGGATTACTGGAGCCTGATTTCGCGTCTGCTGGCGCTGACCTTTGCAGCCGTGGTGGTGCTGGCCAGCATGCCCTTGCTGCGCAAGGCTGGCGAGCCGGGCAAGGCGTTGTCCAGCAAGGCGCCATTTGCTGCAGCGGCGGTCATGCTGGTGGCTGGCATGGCGGCCTTTGTGTCCATGTTCCAGATTCACCCCGAGGTGCAGACCCCGTCTGCCGTGGCACGCAAGCCTGTGGATGCTGCCAGCGAGCAAAAGGACTGGAGCCATTACGGCAACAGCAGCAACAACGACCGCTTTGCCGCGCTGGATCAGATCAACGTGGACAACGTCAGCCAGTTGCAGGTGGCCTGGACTTTTCGCACCGGCGACATACCCAAGTCCACAGGCGCCGGCGCTGAAGACCAGACCACACCGCTGCAGGTGGGCGACAAGGTGTTTGTCTGCACGCCCAGCAACAACGTGATCGCGCTCGACGCAGACTCTGGCAAGCAGCTGTGGCGTCATGACACCAACTCCCATGTGGGCGGTGTGTGGGAGCGCTGCCGCGGACTGGCCTACTTCGATGCGGATGCCGCACTGGCTCAGCCCAGCGTGCCGGGATCGACTCCGGTGCAGGCGGTGAGCCTGCCTGCTGGCGCCACCTGCAAGCGCCGCATTCTGATGAACACCATCGATGCACGTCTGTTTGCCATCAACGCAGACAACGGCGAGTTGTGCGGCGAGTTCGGCGATCACGGCGTGGTCGACCTCAAGCAGGGCGTTGGCACTATTTCAAATCCCGCCTTCTACACCCTGACATCGGCGCCCACGGTGGCCGGCACCACGGTGGTGATCGGCGGCCGCGTGGCCGACAACGTACAGGTGGACATGCCCGGTGGCGTGATTCGCGGCTTCGATGTAATGACTGGCGCACAGCGCTGGGCGTTCGACTCAGGCTCGGCCACGCCCAATGAAGTGCTCAAGTCCGGCGAGACCTACACCCGCTCATCGGCCAATGTCTGGGCGGGAACAACTTACGATCCCAGCTCCAATACGGTGTACCTGCCCATGGGATCGGCTTCGGTGGACCTGTATGGCGCCACGCGCTCTGCAGCGGACCTGAAGTACGGTGCGTCCATCCTCGCGCTGGATGCCGCCACGGGCAAGGAGAAATGGGTGTACCAGACCGTGCACAACGACTTGTGGGACTTCGACCTTCCCATGGCTCCCACGCTGATCGATTTCCCTTTGCCGGATGGCAAGACGACGCCAGCGCTGGTGGTCGGTACCAAGGCCGGTCAGATCTTTGTACTGGACCGCCACAGCGGCAAGCCGCTGACCAAGGTGGAAGACATTGCCGTCAAGCCCGGTCATATTCCTGGCGAAAAGTATGCCCCGACCCAGCCTCTGTCCGTGGGCATGCCGCAGATCGGCACCAAGACCCTGACCGAAGCCGATATGTGGGGCGCGACGCCGGTGGATCAGCTGATCTGCCGCATCAAGTTCAAGTCCATGCGCTATGAAGGCCTGTTCACCGCGCCTGGCACCGATGTGTCGCTGAGTTTCCCGGGTTCGCTGGGCGGCATGAACTGGGGCGGCCTGTCTGCGGATCCCGGCAACAATCTGATCTTTGTGAACGACATGCGTCTGGGCCTGTGGGTGCAGATGATGCCCCAGCAGAAAAAGGACAAGCTGTCCGACGGCGGTGAAGCGCCCAACACCGGCATGGGTCAGGTGCCGCTGGGAGGCACTCCCTATGCTGTGATCAAGGACCGCTTTATGTCGCCTCTGGGCATTCCTTGCCAGAAGCCTCCGTTCGGCACGCTGACCGCCATCGACATGAAGACCCAGCAAGTGGTCTGGCAGGTGCCCGTGGGTACGGTGCAGGATCAGGGGCCCATGGGCATCAAGATGCGCATGCCCATGCCTGTGGGCCTGCCCACACTGGGCGGCACGCTGGCGACCCAGGGCGGTCTGGTGTTCTTTGCCGGCACGCAGGATTACTACCTGCGCGCCTGGGATAGCGCCACCGGCAAGGAAATCTGGAAGGGCCGACTGCCAGTTGGCAGCCAGGGCGGCCCCATGACTTACAAGTCGCCCAGGACCGGCAAGCAATATGTGGTCATCTCGGCCGGCGGTGCCCGTCAGTCGCCCGACCGCGGTGACTACGTGATTGCCTACGCGCTGCCCGATAGCGGCAAATAAGCGACGCAGGCATTGAACCCGAACAGCCATGGCTCGTCAGAGCCATGGCTTTTTTCATCGCCGGGCAGCGCCCCTCTCGGAGGGGCCGCGACCACACGCAGTGGGAAGCGTGGGGGGCCTTTTTTCATGCCTGCGCTGCGTGTTACGCTCGCGCGCTTGAGTCAATGGAGATGTGGTCGTGAGCGAGCAGCAAGGTCCTGAAAATTCACTGAGCCAGCAGCCTTCGGCAGACGAGGCATCGGCCGATATGCGCCGAGCCCTGCTGGATGCGGGCAAGACCGAGTTTGCCAATTACGGCTATGACGGAGCGCGGCTGGAACGCATTGCCGCCAAGGCGGGCTGTGCCAAGCGCATGCTCTACTACTATTTCGGCAACAAGAAAGACGTGTACCTCGCGGTCATCGAGCAGAGCTACTCGGATATTCGCGAGTCGGAGGAGCAGCTCAATCTCGATGCGCTGGAGCCCTTGCAGGCGCTGCATGCGCTGGCGCAAAGGAGCTTCGAGTATCACGAGCAGAACCAGGAGTTCACGCGTCTGGTGCTGCAGGAGAATTTCCAGGGCGGCGAGATGCTGGGCCAGATCTCCAAGACCGAGCTGTTGCGCAAGGCGGCGCTGGAGCCGATCGAGCGCATTCTGCAGCGCGGCGTGGCGCAGGGCCTGTTCAAGGACCAGCTGAGCGCGGTCGATGTCCACTATCTGATTTCGGCCCTGTCCGGCTTCCGCGTGGATCATGCCGCGACCTGGCAGAGCCTGCTGCAGGTCGATCTCTTGGGCGAGAGCTTGCGCGAGCGCCATCTGCAGCTTCTGCTCGATCAGCTCGGCGCTCTGGTGTGCAAGCCCCAGGCCCTAAAGCCTTAGCGCATTCGCATAGCCTGTCATCTCCAGGTAGCCGTTGCCCACGCGGCGGCTTGTGCCATCGGCGCTTATGTTGCGCAGCTCGCACAGACCCTCCCAGTAAATGGCACCGGTGCTGGCGCGGCTGTCCAGTTCCTGGTCGTCCACCAGCGCATGAACCTCGAAACGGCCCGCCGGTGTCTGCACGCTCCAGGCCACAGGGTAACTTGCTTTGCTGTGCGGGCTGCTCCAGTGGCGCAGCGGTTTGAACCGTACCTGATCGGCGGCAAAGATTTGCGCGCTCTGGTTCGGCGCGCGAAATGAGCCGCCGGCCCAGAGCGCCGAACCATTGTGGCGGCGAAGATGAAAGGCCGTGAGGGCGCTGCCGTCATCGAGATTCATGCCTATCCAGTCCCAGCCCTGAGCCTCAGGGTCCATGATGGCCGCGCTGCATTCATGGTCCAGCCAGGCGCGGTTGTGTGCGCTGGCTTGCACAGGCAGCTGCTGCCCGCCCACGGTGATGGAGCCGCCGACCTTGAGCTGAGGCTGACTGTAGTAGTAGCTGGCCTGTTCCTCACGCGGGCCTTTGCGTGAAAGACCATTCAAGCCCTGCAAAAGCAGTGGCTGCGTGCTGTCAAATTCAAGATCCAGTATGAAGTCCTGGTTGCTCAGCAGAGCTCTGTAGCGACTGGCTTCGCTGGCGCTTCGTCCTGGTACGGGTCGACGCTGGAGATACCAGTCGTTGATATGCACATCGGTATCGTTTTCGCTGGCTCCGGCCAGACCCAGTCCCGCGCGCGCCATGCGCTGGTCGTGGCGTAGCTTTTGGCCCTCGACATCGCACAGGGCCGCATGGGCGAAGATCAACTGCTTGGCCGCAAGTGCCGATTGCAGGCCTTGCGCGGCTTCGATGCGCGAGCGAAAGAAAGTCAGCTGAAAGCCCCAGGGCTTGCCGCCGGCCTGCAACTGTCCGGTGATGTACCACCACTCGGTCTGCAGATCAGGGTGGCTGCCGAAGTCGCGTGGAAACTGCAAGGTTCTGGACGGCAAAGCCATGCCTGGCAGAGGCAGGCCCAGGGTAGCCCAGCCCAGCCCGGCAGCAGCCAGCCTCTGCAGGGACTGCCTGCGTGACAGGGCCAGCAGTGCCGGTTGTTGAGGCTGGGAGTGCGTGGGCTGATAAGGCATGGTCCATTGTCGCCCAGCCGATCAGCGCAATGCCATGAGCTTCGAGGTGCTGCTTTGCGCTGCCTCAGCCGATATCGATCAGGGGAACGATCACCATCCAGCTGACTCCGAAGCGGTCGGTCACCACACCAAAACGGCGCGCAAAAAACGTGGTGTCCAGCGCCATCTGTACCTTGCCGCCCTGGCCGATGGCGGCAAAGATGCGGTCGGCCTCATTCTCGCTGGGCGCGGTGATGGACAGAGAAAAGCCTTTGAAGTCTGGCTTGCCGCCGTTCATGCCGTCAGATGCCATGATTTGCGTCTCGCCAATCTGGACATTGGCGTGCATGATTTTTTCGGGATCCATCTGTCCCGGGCCGCAGCCTTGCTGGGTCGATGACTCGGGCTGCGGAGGAGCATCCTTGTAGCGCATCAGCATGGTGATCTCGGCCCCAAGTGCGGCCTGGTAGAAATCCAGGGCCTCTTCGCAGCGGCCATCGAAAAAGAGATAGGGCTGGATTTGCATACGAACTCCTCGCAGCGGTGAAGGTTTCATTGTGCGCTGCGCAACGGCGCAATCATGTGAAAAACGCTGACAGGGGTGCAGGTATAGCTACCAGTCCTCCTTGACGGCCAGCACCGCGTCGGCACTGGCGGCCCGGCGTCCGGCCAGCCACGCGGTGATGACGCCTGCCAGCACCACGGCAGCGCCCAGCGCCAACAGGCGCAGCAGGGGCAGGCGCAGCTCCATGGTCCAGTGAAAGCTCTGCGGGTTGACCACATGCACGAGGATCACGGCCACGCCCAGGCCCAGCAGCGTGCCCGCGATGGTGCCCAGCATGGTCCAGGCCAGACCCTCGGCGGCAACCACGCTCAGCACATTGCGCCGTGTCAGGCCCAGATGGGCCAGCAGCCCGAATTCCTTGCGTCTGGCCAGTACCTGGGCGCTGAAGCTGGCCGCAATGCCGAACAGGCCTATGCCTATGGCCACGGCCTGCAGCCAGTAGGTGACGGCAAAGCTGCGATCGAAAATGCGCAGGGAGCGCTCGCGCAGCGCCTGGCTGCTGACAAATTCCAGCGCTGGGGGCGGCTGCCCCGGCGTGCCGAGGGCCTGCTCTATCGCTGCTTGCAGATCGGTGCCAGACAACTGGCTTTGGGACTCCGGCCAGACGGCGATCTCGCTGATCTGCGCTGCATTGCCTGCATGACCCACCAATGCCAGGTAGTCCTTCCAGTCCAGGGCCACGGCACCGAACTGACGCACATAGTCGCGCCACACGGATGCTATGTAAAAAGAAGCTTCCGGCGTTTGGTGGTCATGGGTTTGAAGGCTGAAAGCCTTGGAAAGCAGCGGCCACGCATCACCAGGCTTCAGGCCATAGAGCTGGGCCACGGCTTCGCTGATGTGCACGGCAATGCCTGGGCGTGTCTCATGGATTGGGCCTTCCACCCAGGGAAGCAGCATGGCCTGCTCACCTTGAAGAGGTCGAATCAGCAGACTGATGGCCGGGCGCTCGGGGCTCAGCACCAACTGGCTGCTGCGCATGGCCTGGGCACGCGCTATGCCGGGCAACTGCTCCAGGCGCTGCGCCGCATCGGCCGGCAGCAGGGCTGCATCGACACGGCTGGAGCCGCCTGCGGCGCGTACATACATGGGGGCGGGCAACACGGCATCCAGCCACTCCATCATGCTGCCGCGAAAGCTGGTGACCATCACCGTCAAGGCTACGGCCAGGCTCAGGCTTGCCACCACACCGCCCACGGCCACGGTAGTGGCGTGGCGCATGCGCCGCGCGCGCTCCAGCGCCAGCGTGGCCAGCGGCTGGCGCGAGAAGGCCTTGGGTACCAGTCCCAGCACCGAACCCAGCAGCCAGGGCAGGGCTGACATGCCGCCCAGCAACAGCAGGCCCACGGCCATATAGGCCGCCAGCGGGATACCTGCCACCGGTGGCATAAAGGCCAGCACCAGGCTGGCTGCAAGCAGCGTCACTGCGGGCCACAGGCGCGGGGCTCTCTCATGCGTGCTGCCCAGTCCCTTGAGCGTGGTCGCTGGCGGCAAATCCATGGCGGCGCGTGCGGGCCACCAGGCTCCGGCCAGCGTGGCGGCAAGGCCCAGCAGACCGAAGACCAGCGCTGCCACAGGGCTCCAGTGCAGGGCTGGCTGCACGCCGGCAAAGAAGCCGCCGCCCAGATCGCCGCCCAGCACCTGCAGCGCCACCCAGGCCAGTGCCGTACCCAGCGCAATACCGGCCAGGCTGCCTATAAGCCCCAGCGCCAGCGCTTCCAGCAGCACCAGTGCCATGCGCTGGCGCGGCGTGGCTCCGAGCACGGCCAGCAGCGCAAACTGCGGCGCGCGCTGTGCCACGCTGAGCGCCAGTACCGAGAACACCAGAAACGCTCCCGTGAACAAGGCCACCAGCGCCAGCACCGTGAGGTTGACGCGGTAGGCGCGCGACATCTCGCCCACGCGCTGCTGATCGTCGCTGGGCTGCTGGATCAATACCTGGTCTTGCCAGGCCGGCAGGGCGTGCAGGGCAGTGGTCACTTGACTGCGGCTGGCGCTGTCGGTCAGCAAAAGGTCCAGCCTGTCGATACGGTCAAACAGGCCGAGCTTTTGCTGCAGTGCGCCAATGTCCATGACTGCGACCGGTGCGCCGCTGGCGGCGACCGTGCCCGCAATGCGAAGTTGCTGGGCCTGGCCGTTGAGCAGCCATTGCATGGGGGCGTTGGCGGCCTGTTCAGGATTCAGACGCAGGGCCTGCAAGGCGGCGGCATTGAGAAATACGGCATCGGGAGCAAACAGATCGAGCCGGTTGCCGCCTTCAAACAGGCGCGGCATCAGGGCCGGGGCGACAGGTGCCAGTTTGAGGGCATCGCTGCCGAGCACGCGCAAGCTCACGCCTTGCGCTGCTCCTAGCGTGCCGCGCGTCTGCAAATCTGCAGTGCTGCCCGGCAGCAACACCGTGGTTTCGACCCAGGGAACGGCGGTGGCGATGCCCCGGGTCTGCGCCACCTGCGGATAGAGTGCCAGCGGCAGACCGCCCTGCATGGCGTGCAGTTGCAGATCGGGCTGGCCGTTGACGCTGCGTACCGCCCTGGAAAATTCGTCCAGTGCCGACTGGTTGATCACATGGACGGCAAAGCCCAGTGCCACGCCAAGCATGATGGCAATCAGCGCCGTGGCCGTGCGCCAGGGATGCTGGCGCAGCTCCTGCCAGGAGAAGCTGCTCAGCAGCATAAGAAGCGGGGGGCGTGCAGTCACAGGCCTAGCGATGTTTGCTGCGACACCGAGAGTTCGGCCTGCATGCCGCCGGCCGTCAGCCGCAGCACGCGGTCGGCTCGCCTGGCCGCTTCTGCGGAATGGGTGACGAGCACCAGCGCCGTGCCGTTGTCGCGGGTTTGCTGCAGCAGCAAATCCATGATCTGCTGGGCTGTGGATGGGTCCAGATTGCCCGTGGGCTCATCGGCCAGCAGCAGAGGCGGCGAATGCACCAGGGCTCGCGCTATGGCCACGCGCTGCAACTGGCCGCCGCTGAGCTGCTGGGGCAGGCGCTGGCCCAGACCCGCGAGTCCCACGGCTTGCAGCACCTGCTGCACGCGCTGCTGACCCTGGCCGTCCATGCGCCCGAGCAGCATCAGCGGCAGGGCAACGTTCTGCGCCACATCGAGATGGGGCAGGACATGAAAGGCCTGGAACACAAAGCCCAGATGCGCGCGCCGCCAGATGGCACGCCGGGCTTCATCGAGCGTGGAAAGATCCGTGCCGTTGTGCAGAACCCGGCCTTGCTGCCAGCTGTCCAGCCCGGCCAGGCAGTTGAGAAAGGTGGACTTGCCCACGCCGGAGTTGCCGACGATGGCGACAAACTCGCCGGCGGCGATCTCGCAGCTCACCTGCGCGAAGACCGTGGTCTGGGCCTCGCCCTCGCCATAGCGTTTGGCAAGGTCGCTGACCTGCAGCAGCGGAAGGGCGTGGGGTGAGTCGGTGGCAGCCATGCAGCGATCTTAACGATGGGCGGCTGCGGTCGTGGTGCTTAGCTGGCGTCTTGCTGCGCCGCGTCAATGGCAGCCATGGCGGCATCCAGCAATTGCTGCTGGGCGCCGGGTGCATCGCAGGCAATGGCATGGCGCTGGGGCATGGAGCGTAGCCAGGTGATCTGGCGCTTGGCCAACTGGCGTGTGGCGGCGATGCCGCGCTCGCGCAGGCCCGCCATGTCCAGTGGTTTGCCGGGATCGGCCTCCAGGGCGTCCAACACTTCCCAGGCCTGGCGATAGCCCACGCAGCGCATCGAGGGCAGGTCCAGATGGAGATCGCCGCGTGCGCGCAGGCTGCGCACTTCGTCGAGGAAGCCTTGCTCCAGCATCAGATCAAAGCGCAGCGCAATGCGCTGATGCAGCCAGGCTCGCTCTGCAGGCTCCAGCGAAAAAAGCGTTGCAAGTCCCATCTGTTCGGCTGGGCCCGTCTTTTTCCTGGTCGTGTGAAAGCTTGAAAGCGGTTTGCCCGAGACATGCCAGACCTCGAGTGCGCGCTGGATGCGCTGGCTGTCGCCGGGGGCCAGGCGTGCTGCCGTGACGGGGTCCACCTGGGCTAGTCTGGCATGCATGGCGGGCCAGCCCAGCTCGGCGGCCTGCGCGTCCAGCATGGCGCGCACTTCGGGGTTGGCGGCGGGCATATCGTCCAGCCCGTCCACCAGCGCCTTGAAATACAGCATGGTGCCGCCCACCAGCAGAGGTATGGACTTGCGGGCGCGGATTTCGGCAACCAGCTTTTGCGTGTCGCGCACGAACTCGGCCGCGCTATAGGCCTGCAGCGGATCGATGATGTCGATGAGGTGGTGCGGCACGGCGGCCAGCTCGTCCCTTGTGGGCTTGGCTGTGCCGATGTCCATGCCCTGGTAGACCAGGGCCGAATCCACGCTGATGATCTCGGCCTTCTGCCCGCGTTGCGCCAGGCGCTCGGCCAGAGCCAGCGCTGCCGCAGTCTTGCCCGAGGCAGTGGGGCCGGCAATGGCGATACAGGGCAGGGCGTGGGCAGCAGTCATGGGCGAAATCCGTACAGGTCAAAGCACAAGAACCAATGACCGCCGGTCATTGGTTCTTGCTGGTTGTGAAGGATAACGCAGCCCGCCGCTTGGCGGCAGCGGCGGGGCTTAGTGCCCTGCCTAGCCCCGGCTCAGCCGTGCCGGCACATAGCGATCGGCCTGAATATCGGGCGAGAGGCCGTGGCTGTAGATTTCGGCCGTGATGGGCAGCAATTGCTCGTTCCATTCCTCCCATTGCCTGCGCAGGCCGGCAAAGATTGCTGGCTGATGCTCCTTGAGATTGGCGCGCTCGCGGGCGTCCTCCTCCACATTGAACAAGAACTCGTTGTCGTTGATCTTGAGGTATTTCCAGGGCCCCTGGCGCACGGCACGCTGGGTCTGTGATTTGTAGCGCCAGAACAGGCTGCGCTCGGTATTGGCTGCATGGCCCTCCAGGATGGGCAGGATGTTCTGGCCGTCGCTGGGGAAGTCGGGGTGTGGCCTGGCACCTGCAGCGGCCAGCAGCGTGGGCAACCAGTCGAAGCTGGCTGTGACCTGCTCCTGGACCTGGGGCTGGATGCGGGCGCTCCAGCGCAGCAATGTGGGCACGCGGATGCCGCCTTCCAGCAGCTCGGTTTTCTGGCCCGTGAAAGGCCAGGTCTTGGAAAAGCGTTCGCCGCCATTGTCGCTGGTGAAGATGACGATGGTGTTGTCGGCCTGGCCGGTGTCATCGAGCGCCTGCAGCACCTGGCCCACGGCCTTGTCCAGGGCCTCGACGATTTCTCCATATTTCTTGAGACTGCCGCCGTCGTAGTGGAACAGGTCCTTGATGCTGTGCGCGACATGCTCGTCGTCAGGCCCTTCCCAGGGCCAGTGCGGTGCCGTGAAGTGCAGCGACAGGAAAAAGGGCTTGTCCTGGTCCTTGCGCTCATGCACATAGCGTGTGGCCTCATCACCCAGGATATAGGTGTAGTAGCCCGTGCGCTCCACGGGCTCGTTGCCTTGCCAGAGGTCGGGGCTGAACTGCTCGCCCACGCCGGGCTTGTGCGTGAAGTAGTCAATGGCACCGCTGTGATTGCCGAAGAAATAGTCGTAGCCGCTGCGCTGCGGGCCGTAGGCGGGCGGCTTGCCCAGATGCCATTTGCCTATCAGCGCCGTGTCGTAGCCCGCTTGCTTGAGCAGCGATGGCAGCGTGGGGTGATCGGCAGGGAGGCCTAGTTGCGCGCCATGGCGTGCCAGCGGCTCTTCGAGCCCGGCCTGGAGCCGGTACTGATAGCGTCCGGTGATCAGCGCAATGCGTGTGGCGGAGCAGACGGCCGAGTTGGCATAGGCCTGATTGAAGCGCACGCCCTGGGCGGCGAGGCGGTCCAGATGCGGGGTCTTGAAATCGGTGGCTCCATAGACGCCCAGGTCGGCCCAGCCCAGATCGTCGGCCAGGATGAAAACGATATTCGGTGCGGTCATGAGTAGGTCGTTCTGCTTATTCGATGGCAAAGCCGGAGTTGGCAATCACGGGACGCCATTTGGCGACTTCGGCCACGCGCAACTGCTCCAGTGCCTGCGGCGTGCGAGGGTCCGGCTGCAGGGACAGCTCCGCCCATTTGGGCTGCAGCTTGGGATCCTGCAGCGCGTGGTTGACGGCGCGGTTGACGGCGGCAATGGCTTCGGGCGAAGTGCCTTTGCGTGCCCACAGGCTGTACCAGCCGCTGCCTGTGGCCTTGGGGTAGCCGGCTTCGGCAAAGGTCGGTACATCGGGCAGCTCGCGACCGCGCTGGCTGCCGAAGGTGCCCAGAATGCGCACCTTGCCTTCCTTGTGCAGCGGAGCGAGCTCGCTGGTGGTCTGGATGGCGGAGGCCAACTGGCCGCTGATCAGATCCGTCATCATGGCCGGACCGCCCTTGTAGGGCACATGCACGATGTTGACGCCGGCCGCTTCGCCCAGCAGCAGACCGAAGAAATGCGGCAGGCTGCCCACGGCAGGGCTGCCGAAGTTGGCTTTTTCAGGGTTGGCCTTGAGCCAGGCCACATATTCCTGAATATTGCGCGCCGGATGCCTGGCGGGGACGGCCAGGCCGAACTGGAAATGCGCGAGCAGACCCACTGGAGAGAAGTCGCGTGCAGGGTCGTAGCCGGGCTTTTTGTAGACGATCTGCGAGAGCACCGGGGTGACCAGCGGTGCGATCAGATAGGTGCTGCCGTCGCTGGGGGCGTTGAGCAGAGTCTGTGCGGCAATCTGGCCGTTGGCGCCGGGTTTGTTGTCCACCACCACGTAGTGGCTCCTGCCCAGCTGTGCGGCGATGTTTTCGGCCAGCACGCGTGCCAGCAGATCGATGCCGCCACCTGCGCCAAAGCCCACCAGAATGCGGCTGGACTGAGGAACGGCGGATATCTCGGCGGCCTTGGCCAGAGAGCTGAGGGAGAAACCAGCGGAGCTGGCGGCAAGCAGCGATTGCTGCAGAAAGGAGCGGCGGGAATGCATGGCTGGAGATCACAAAAGTGCGGCGCGTTGGCCAGTCCAGGCATTCTCAAAAAATCTCTATAAAAAGAAAAATAATAAAAACTGGTTTTTAAATAACACAAACATCTTATTTCAAATCATGATTTGCTGATGCCGAAACGCTGTACCAGCGTCCATGCCGTGATGGCAGTGCAAGCCGACCAGAACCAGATGCCGAAAGCCAGCGGCATGGTGGAATCCGCATCCAGATTCAGTCCCAGCCAGTGCCCCATGGCAAAAGCCATCAGCATCATCACCAGGCCGTTGATCGCCGAGGCCGTGCCCGCTGCCTGGGGGAAGGGTGCGATGGCATTGCTTTGTCCGCAGGGCATGTGAATGCCGTGGGCGATCTGGTAGAGACAGAAGGGAAGGGCATAGGCCCAGATGCTGCGCAGATCGCCCAGGGCCGCCAGGCCCATGATGGAGCCTGCCGTCAGCGACAGCACCCCCGCCACGGCCACGGTGCGCTGCACGCTCATGCTGCGCAGCAGACGGCGGCAGGCGAAGGTGCCGGCGATATAGCACAGCGCGTTGCCGCCCAGCATCAGCCCGTATTGCGTGCGCTCCATATGCAGCACGTTGATGTAGGTGAACGAAGAGGCCGCCAGATTGGTGAACAGGCCTGCATAGCTGAAGCAGGTCAGCAGGTTGTAGGCCTGGAACATGGGGTTGCGCACAATGCGCGACCAGGTGCGCAGCAGATTGCCCGCTTGCAGCGCCTGCGGGTTGCGCTGGGGAATCGACTCCCTGAAGCGCAGCACCACCAGCAGCCAGGCCAGACAGCCCATGAAGGCCTGGGCCAGCATGGTGGAGCGCCAGCCCAGCCAGCCCACGAGCAAGCTGCCACTGATGGGGGCCAGAAAGGCCAGCACGCCCAGGCCTGTCAGCGCCTTGGACATGACTTGCGCGCCCATATGCGGTGCGTAGAGATCGCGAACCACGGCACGCGCGCACATCACACCGGCGCCCAGGGCTGCGCCTTGCAGGCTGCGCCAGGCAATCAAGGCCTCCATGCTCTGAGCGCTGGCGCAGCCCAGAGCGGCGATCACATAGCCGCTGATGCCCAGCAGCAAGATCGGGCGGCGGCCCAGCCGGTCCGACAGCGGGCCCCAGAAAATCTGCGAGCAGCCAAAGGCCAGCAAAAAGCCGGTCAGTGTCAGCTGGGCCTGCGAGACATGGGCGCCAAAGCCTTGCTGCAACTGAGGCAGGGCGGGCAGATAGAGATCGGTTGCCAGCGGCTGCAGACCCAGCAGCAGCCCCAGTGTGAGAATCACAAGGACTGCAGATTCAGGAGCACTCTTCGCTTGCTCATCAAGGGATTGAGCGGGATTTTGCTTTGAATTCAGGGCAGGCGGCGCAGACATAACCAGACAGACTATCAGAACCTGCCCATTGATCCGTATGCTGACGAGACAGTATGTGGCGATGTCGCTCAGCGCGGATTCAGGCCGAACAGCTCATGCAGTGCCTGGCGGTATTGCGCCAGTGCCTTGGACTGGGTGTTGTGGTGGCTGGCGCCCTCGACCAGGATCAGGCGCTTGGGCTCGCGCGCCGCATCGAACAGCTGCTGGCCCAGCCGGGCCGGAATCAGCGGGTCGGCCGTGCCGTGCACGACCAGCAGCGGCGAGCCGATGTCCGCCACGGTGTCGACCGAGTTGAAACGCTGCGTGATCAACCAGTTCACGGGCAGCCAGCCCCAGCGCATGGAGTCGAACACATCGGGGATGCTTGTGAAGGTGGACTCGACCAGCACTCCGCTTTCATCCTTGACGGAGCTGGCCAGATCGATGGCAACGGCGCCGCCCAGCGAGTGGCCGAAGATATAGCGCGGCCTGCCTGCGGCCTGTCGGCCCAGCCAGTCCCAGGCGGCACGGGCATCCTCGGCGGCCGAGGCCTGCGAGGGCAGGGCCGGGCTGCTCTTGCCAAAGCCGCGGTAGTCCACAGCCAGCACCGAAAAGCCCATGGCCTGCAGGCGCCGTATGCGTGGCGAGGAGCCCGTCACATTCCAGCGCGCTCCATGCAGAAACAGCAGCAGCGGGGCACGCGCATCGCTGGATGGCATCCAGAGGGCATGCAGCCTGGCGGCGCTGCCGTCGCGGCTGCGAAAGTCTATCCATCGCTCCTGCATGCCGGTCGTGTTGGCTCCGGGCCAGCTGCGGTCGCTGGGCTGAAAAATCCAGACCCGCTGCCTCGCATCGAGTTCGCGCATGCCCCAGCTCGCGAGCACCAGCAGCAAGGCCAGACCGAGTGCAGCCGCGATGCGGCGAGGGCTCCAGAAGCGTGAGGTCTTGGGCATGGAAGAAGAGCGACGGAAGATGGCGGCTGTCAAGTGCTGTGCAAGTATGGCTGTCTGACCTGCCCCCAGTCATCTGGAGTGCATGAATTGGCGATATTCTTGCGGGTGTTTCAAGCCGCAAATGCATAGCTGGTTACGCAGAGTTTGCGAGCGTTTGAAGCCTGTTTGAAGGATTAGTTCACTATGTCGATCTGCCTGGGTCTTGCCGCCAACAAACTCCACCACCAAACCGAGGACGCCGCGCTGTTTGCCCTGCTGCGCGCCTGCGAGGCCGGAATTCGCGAGCTCAAGCTGGGCTTTCATACCGTGGGCCGCACCTATGACGCCATCACGGCGGCCAGCATGCTTCAGGGCTACAAAGGCCTGGTGCGCTATCCCTATGGCCGCGAGGGCGGGCTTATGAGACTGGTGGCCGAGGTAGTGGGCATGGAGGGTGACGAGCGCACTCTCGACGGCGCCATCTACCTGATGGACCCGGTGGATCCGTCGTCCATCTTCCCCGAAGCCCTGGCCCTGAAGCGCCAGTGCGTGATCCACGGCAAGCCTTTTCTTTCCACCGTCGCCTCCACGCGCGACTGGATAGAGATGGAGCGCATTCACGCCGGCCTGGCACGTGACCGCAATGCCGACCGCTTTCACGACTACGAAAACCAGACGCTGGCGCTGATTGCCCACGATGCCATGAAGCCCACCATGCTGGACTTTGCAGCACACAACTTCGAGTTGCTCAGCCGCTACCGCCGCCGCGTGGGCACGGGCACCACGGGTCAGAAACTCAACGAAATGGCCTGGAGCAAGGGCTGGCCTGCCGACAAGCCCTGGGTGGACCGCTATAACAGCGGTCCGCTGGGCGGTGATGCGCAGATTGCCGATCTGGTTCTGGAAAAGCGCTGCCACCGCGCCATCTTCTTCGAAGACCCGCATGTGGCACGTCAGCACGAAGCCGATATCCAGCTGCTGGAGCGCGCCGTGACCACGGTCACGCACGATGCCGTCTGCAGCACCTCGCCCCAGGTGGCGCAGCGCTGGTGCGATGCGGCAGTCAAGCGCGCAGGCTGATGCGGGTTGCTGAGCGCTACTGGCGGTTGCGGTAGCGCTTGAGCTCGGCCTGCAGCCAGCTGGCGCTGGCTTCGGCCTCTTTGCCGCTGCAGCGCACCTGGTAGGGCTTGTGGCTGATGCTGCTCTCCGTGCCTGCGCGGGCAATGAAGTCCTCGGCTGTTGCCACCCAGCCCTTTTTGAGCAGATAGTCGTATTTGCCGCGCAGATGCTCGGCTGCCTTGGCGCTGTCATGCCAGCTGCCATTGCGCTGGAACTCGCAGCCCGAGGTTTTGAGGTGGCCGATCAGGTACTCGATCTCCTGAGTCGCGGCCGGTGTGGGCGATGCGGCAAGACTCAAGCTGCAGGCTGCACCCAGCAGCAGGGCGGTAATGGTGTGCTTCATGTGGGTTGATCCTACAGAAGAAGAGTCGAGCAAAAACAAAGGCCGCAGCGATGGACTGCGGCCTTGTGTTGGTCGGTCGAAGCTGTGCGGTGCTCAAGGGGCCGGCGTGGCCAGAGGCTTGCCCTTCTCCACGACATACACGCCAATCAGCTTGACCGTGCCATTGCTGGCATTGTGTGCGTCATGAATCACACCAGCGGGAACGACAAAGGTTTCGCCGGCCTTGAGCGTGCGCGGCGACTGGCCGTCGATCAGCAGATCGACCTCACCCTCGCTGATATAGCTGATCTCGTCGCCGGGGTGGGTATGGCGGCCCGCGCGTGAGCCTGGGGCGACTTCCACCTTGGCCACCACGGCTTCGCGGCCCGGTACCGAAACATCGGCCTTGCCGACCATGGTCCGGGACAGGCCTCCGGTCTGAGCCGCACCCGGCTGGGGCATACCCGCCTGGGGTGCAGCAGCCTGGGCCAGGGCGCTCTGGCTGAACAACATGAAGGCGCTGCTGCAAAGCAGGGTCGAAAAGCTGGCGCGGTGAGTCAAGGACATGAAATTACCCTCCAAGGTTTTTGACGGAGACAAGTGGTGAAACCTGTCACTTTTACCGGGAAGGAGTGCGGCCATGCCATGGGGGCTGCCCTAGTCGCAGGGTTGCCGAAAACAAACCTGGGCGCGGTGATGCAAGACCCTGCGGGCAGGAAAGCATAGGGAGCTGCAGGCCGCTGCCTTAGTTGTCGCCCGTGATCCTCGCGAACTTCACCAGCTCGGCGTATTTATCCATGTCGGTGCGCATCACCTGGGCAAGGCTTTCATTGCCCTTGGCGGGCGGGGTTCCAGCTGCTTCCAGCTTTTGACGGATGGCTGGATCGGCGAGACCTGTCTGTATCGCTTTTTGCAGCTTGGTCAGCACTTCCGGAGGCAGACCCTTGGGGGCAGCCAAAGCAAACCAGCCGCTCAAGGCATAGCCCTTGAGCGCGGGGTGTTCTGCCAGCGCCGGCACCTCCTTGAGCGTGGCGATGCGGGTGGCTGTGGTTGCGCCAAGAATCTTGATTTTTCCGGACTGCGCCAGCGGTGCTGCAGCGGTTGGCGAGAGGATGGCGAAGTCCAGGTTGCCGCCGCCCAGATCGCTGGTCATGGCGGGAGAGCCCTTGTAGGGGATGTGAACCAGGTAGACACCCGCAGTCTTCTTGATCAGCTCTCCCGAAAAATGCGGCGTCGAGCCAATGCCGGGGCTGCCGTAGCTGTATTTGCCGGGGTTGGCTTTGGCCAGTTTGACGAAGTCATCCACGGTTTTGACGGGAACATGCGCACCGGCCACCCACAGATTGGGGGCCTGGGCGGTCAGGCTCACCGGGGTCAGATCTATAGCCGGATCGTACTTCTGCGCGGCATTCACAAATTTGGTGCCCGCCATTTCGTTGCTGGAGCCTGCCAGCAAGGTGTAGCCGTCGGGCTTGGCCGATACCACGCGCTGCGCTCCCACCACGCCTGCGGCGCCCGGCACGTTCTCGACCACGACGGTGGCGTTCAACTGCCTGGCCAGTATGTCCCCGACCACGCGGCCGACCATGTCGACAGAGCCGCCCGGAGCATAGCCAATCACGATGCGGATGGGCTTGCTGGGATAGGCATCCTGTGCCTGCACCGCGCCTGCGAACAGGCTGGTCATGGCACAGGCGATGCAAAGTCGGCGGGAAAGAGTGGCGCGGTCTGGATTCATAAGTTCCACAATTATTTGTGGCGAAGGTTGATTCAGTAATTGGTGTTGAATTGCTCAACAAAATTTAATTGATTGTCATGAGATTTCATGTGGGGAGGAATCCATGAAAACCAGTGGTTCAACTGATTTTTAGCCGGTGCCTCGCGCCGGTAGGGCTGGCTGAGCCAGCTGCAGGGCGCACTGCCGAGCTTGAAAGTCCGATTTCGCTGCAGTGTTGGCTGGCGGGGGCAATCAGCCCGTTGCAGTCAATCAATGATCGATATTCCTGCTTATAGTCGGTGGCAAGGCCTGCCCAGCGCATTCCATGCAACGGCGCGTTCTCCGCGGCAGCCAGCCAACCGGGCACAGATCCGGCTCACAAGCGTTTCAGTTGAATCGTCAGGGAGTCTCAGATGCAGGAACAGAACCGCGTTGCCGCCTGGCACGCGTTGGCTACCGATACCGTACTCACTCAATTGCAATCGACTGCCGCCGGGCTGAGCTCTGGAGAGGCCCGCGAGCGCTTGCAGCAGCAAGGACCCAATGCCTTACCTGCTGCCGCTTCGCGCAGCATGCTGGCGCGCTTTCTGTCGCAGTTCAACAATCTGCTGATCTATGTGCTGCTGGGCTCGGCCGTGGTCACCGCCTTGCTGCAGCATTGGGTCGATACGGGGGTCATCCTCGCGGTGGTGCTGATCAATGCGGTCTTCGGATTCGTGCAGGAAGGCCGTGCCGAGAAGGCACTGGACGCCGTGAAGGCCATGGTTTCCAGTCGCGCCAATGTGCTGCGCGACGGCTTGCGCATGGCGGTGCCTGCAGAAGAACTTGTCGCCGGCGACTGCGTGCTGCTCGAGGCTGGCGATCGCGTCCCGGCCGATCTGCGCCTGCTGCGCGCCAGCAGCCTGAAGCTGGACGAGGCCATGCTGACCGGGGAATCGGTGGCCGTCGACAAGTCGGCCGATCCGGTGGTTGTCGATGCCGCTCTCGGCGACCGCTTTTCCATGGCCTACTCCGGCACCCTGGTTGCCGCGGGGCAAGGCCTGGGTGTGGTGGTAGCCACAGGCCCGCGTACCGAGCTGGGCCAGATCAGCACCATGCTGGGTTCGGTGCAGACACTGGCCACCCCGCTGACGCGGCTCATGGACCGTTTCGCGCGTCAGCTCACCGTCACCATACTGAGCCTGTCCGCGTTGATGTTCTGCTTTGCGCTGTGGGTGCGCGACTACGACACAGCCGACGCCTTTATCGCTGTGGTTGGCATTGCCGTATCGGCCATCCCCGAAGGCCTGCCCGTGGTCATGACGATTGCGCTGGCCATTGGCGTGCAGCGCATGGCCGCACGCTATGCCATCGTGCGCAGTCTGCCGGCGGTTGAAACACTGGGCGCCGTCTCGGTCATCTGCTCCGACAAGACCGGTACATTGACACGCAACGAAATGAGCGTGCGCGCCGTGGTGCTGCCCGGTTCCCGCTTCGACATAGAAGGCGAGGGCTATGCGCCCCAGGGGCATTTCACCCTGGCGGGCGAGGAGATCGAGCCTGCGCTGCATCCACAGCTGCTGCACTTCGCCACGGGCGCGGCACTTTGCAACGACGCCCATGTAAGGCATGCCGAAGGTACGGCCTGGACAGTCGAAGGCGATCCCATGGAAGGCGCGCTGGTGACGCTGGCCACGCGCGCCGGTCTGGATGTGGAGCGCCTGCGTCAGGACTGGCGCCGACTCGACGAAGTTCCCTTTGATGCAGTCCACCGCTACATGGCCACTCTGCACCGCCCAGTTGATGCTCCAGCCGTGGTTTTCGTCAAAGGGGCTCCGGAGCAGGTTCTTGCCATGTGCCGCGACCAGCAGGGCGCTGAAGGCCTGCAGGCGCTGGATGCAGCCTATTGGCTGGAGCAGGTCGATGCCCTGGCGGCCAAAGGCTATCGCGTGCTGGGTCTGGCCAGCTTCGCGCCCGAGGATGCCAAGGACAGGGTGGACATGGCCGACGTCAAGGACCTGACCCTGCTTGGCGTGCTGGGCATGATAGATCCGCCGCGAGAATCGGCAAAGGAGGCCGTGCACGAATGCCGCAGCGCCGGAATTGCCGTGAAGATGATCACCGGCGACCATGCTGCCACCGCTGCCGCCATCGCCAGGGAGCTGGCGCTGGCCGACACCATCCGAGTCACTTCAGGCCATGAGCTGGACGGGCTCAACGATGCCCAGCTGATCGACGTGGCCAGAGCCTCCACGGTATTCGCCCGTACCAGTCCGGAACACAAGCTGCGCCTGGTGCAGGCCCTGCAGGCAGATCACAGCGTCATCGCCATGACTGGTGACGGCGTCAACGACGCACCGGCACTCAAGCGTGCCGACATCGGTGTGGCCATGGGCATCACCGGCACGGCTGCCGCCAAGGAGGCCGCAGGCATGGTGCTGGCCGACGACAACTTCGCCACCATCGTCGCCGCCGTCAAGGAAGGGCGCACCGTCTACGAAAACCTGCGCAAGGTCATTGCCTGGACCTTGCCGACCAACGGCGGTCAGGCGATTGTCATCGTCGCGGCGATTTTGCTGGGCCTGTCCCTGCCCGTCACTCCGGTGCAGATTCTCTGGGTCAATCTGGTCACCGCCGTGGCCCTGGGCCTGACGCTGGCCTTCGAGCCGCCCGAGCCCACGCTGATGCAGCGCAAGCCGCGCTCGCCGGACGAGCAGTTGCTGCAGCCCTATCTGCTGTGGCGCGTCGCCCTGGTCTCGGTGCTGTTCGCGCTGGGCTGCTTCGGCATGTTCGAGTGGTCGCTGCGCCGCGGCGACTCGGTCGAACTGGCTCGCACCATCGTGGTCAATGCGCTGGTGATCATGGAGATCTTCTATCTGTTCAGCGTGCGCTACACGCAGGGAACCTCGCTGAGCCTGCGCGGCGTCCTGGGCACCCCGGCGGTGCTGCTGGGCGTGGCCGGCGTCACCCTGGTGCAACTGCTGTTCACCTACACCCCGCCCATGCAGGCACTGTTCGACAGCCGTCCTGTCGACCTGGCGGCCGGACTGCTGGCGATAGGGCTGGGTGTTGCCCTGCTGCTGTTGCTGGAGGTCGAGAAGCTCTTGGTGCGCTGGATGAGACTGGGCGTGCGGGCCTAGAGCGCTGTGCACGCAAGGCATTCAAGCCATCGTTTCACTGCCTGGCCGAGGGCATGAAAAAAGGCCCCGAAGGGCCTTTCTTGCGAGTGACGAGCACCTGACGCTCAGATCACGCCTTGTGCCAGCATGGCGTCGGCCACCTTCACAAAGCCGGCGATGTTGGCGCCGTCGATGTAGCTGATGGTGCCGTCTTCGCGCTTGCCGTGCTTCACGCAAGCAGCGTGGATGCTTTGCATGATTTGCAGCAGACGGGCGTCCACTTCTTCTGCGGGCCAGGACAGGCGGGCCGAGTTTTGCGACATTTCCAGACCCGAAGTGGCCACGCCACCGGCGTTGGATGCCTTGCCGGGTGCGTACAGCACGCCGGCAGCTTCGAAGGCGCGGGCGGCTTCGTTGGTGGAGGGCATGTTGGCGCCTTCAGCCACGCACAGCACGCCGTTGGCGATCAGGGTCTTGGCATCGGCTTCGTTCAGTTCATTCTGAGTGGCGCAAGGCAGGGCCACGTCCACCTTGATGGACCAGGGGCTCTTGCCGGCCAGGAATTCCACGCCGGAAACCAGCTTGGCGTAGTCGCTGACGCGGCCGTACTTGTGGTTCTTCACATCCATCAGGATGGCCAGCTTTTCGGTGGTGAAACCTGCAGCGTCGTACACGGTGCCCGAGGAGTCGGACACGGTCACGACCTTGGCGCCCAGCTCCATGGCCTTTTCCACGGCGTACTGAGCCACGTTGCCCGAACCGGACACGGACACGGTCTTGCCTTCAAAGGACTGGCCGCGAGTGGCCAGCATTTCACGGGCGAAGTAGACGGTGCCGTAGCCGGTGGCTTCGGGGCGGATCAGCGAGCCGCCGAAGGACAGACCCTTGCCGGTGAACACGGAAGCCGCAGTGTTCGACAGCTTCTTGTACATGCCGGCCATGTAGCCCACTTCACGGCCGCCCACGCCGATGTCGCCTGCCGGCACATCGGTGTCGGGACCCACGTGGCGGAACAGCTCGGACACGAAAGCCTGGCAGAAGCGCATGACTTCGGCAGGGCTCTTGCCCTTGGGGTCGAAGTCGGAGCCGCCCTTGCCGCCGCCCATGGGCAGAGTGGTCAGAGCGTTCTTGAAGGTCTGCTCGAAAGCCAGGAACTTCAGCACGGACTGGTTGACCGAGGGGTGGAAGCGCAGACCGCCCTTGAAGGGGCCGATGGCCATGCTGTGCTGGATGCGGAAGCCGCGGTTCACCTGCACCTGGCCCTTGTCGTCAGTCCAGCTCACGCGGAACTGGATGATGCGCTCGGGCTCGACTAGGCGCTCCAGCAGGGCGTGCTCGGCGTACTTGGGATTCTTCTCGATGAAGGGCCACAGGCTTTCCATCACTTCGGTGACGGCTTGCAGGAATTCGGGCTGACCGGGGTTGCGTTGTGCCACTTCTTCCAGGAATTGGCCTACGGACTCGTACTTCATAGAGAACTTTCTGACAGGGACAGAGGAATGCGCTGAAACTCGCGAAACCAAAATTATGCCAAAAAGTTATGCAGTCATGCATGGATTCGGTGCATGGGAGCGCAATTCTGGTGCGCAAATGCCCAAATTTGGAACATTGCTGCCGTATTTATTCTTAGTTTTCAGGCACTTGGATGGTGCAGTTGAAGTAAAGGATTTTTCATCCCGGTGTCGTAAAAACATTTTTGCTGCCTGTCGCACAAGTGTTTTCGTTTCGTGACGGCCGGCTTCATGCGCTCGCCCTGTCTTATCTGTGCTAGCACCAGAGTGGTGCATGTGATTTCAGGCACGAAATCTGCAATCGTGAAAACTGATTTTCATGAACCAGGCCGCACGCCTGAGCTGGGAGACTGCGCAGCTGGCCTCAGGGCCTGGGTAAATCTGGATTTGAAATTTAAATTTCATATTTTTTAATAAGGAAAAATTTATTTCAATCGGCTTGCCTGCCCTGCGCCAGGCCAGCCCTCAACCAAGAGGAGGTGGATATGGCAGCTGAGATCCCCGTGACGCCCTCGGCGTCAGGCAAGGCCAGTGCGGCGCAGATGCAGCAACTGGAAAATGCGCTCAACCAGATCGGTGTGACGCGCTCGCACAAAAGCATCATCTTTCTGGTGGTCTGCGGTGTGCTCTTCGATGTGTTCGAACAGAACGCGGTCGGCCTGGTCGGCCCCCTGCTGCGCCAGCAATGGGGGCTGGACGCGACGGACATTGCCTTTCTCAACACCATCACCTTTTTTGCCGCCGCCATGGGGCGTTTGCTGTCGGGCTACCTGGCCGACCGCATGGGGCGACGCTTCATGCTCAATGTGAACCTGGCGCTGTTCACGCTGGGAGCCGTCGGCTGCGCGCTGGCGCCCGATTACGCGTTTCTCGCCGTGGCGCGTGCCATCGTGGGCTTTGGGCTGGGCGGAGAAATCACCACGGCCGTGACCATGCTGGCGGAGTTCTGCTCGGCCCGCTTTCGCGGCACGGCAGTCGGTCTCATCAATGTAGGCGGCGGCGGCCTGGGCAATATGCTGGCGCCGGCATTTGCCCTGGGCGTGTTCACGCTGTTCCCGGGCGATGATTCCTGGCGCTGGCTGTTCGGCTGCCTGGTCATGCCGGCCATCTTCATCGTGTTCTACCGCCGCTTCGTGCCGGAGACGCCGCGCTTTCTGCTCTCCAAGGGACGGGTCGAGGAAGCCAATCAGGTGCTGAGCATGCTGGCGGCCGGCAAGCTGGCCAATGCGCAGTACGAACTGCGCGAGTTCATCACCCCAGGCAGCGCACAAGAGCAGACGGCTGCCGCTCAGACCGTGCAGCGCAGCTCCTTCACCGACATCTTCAGGGGCGGCTATGCGCGGCGCACGATTGCCGTGGGCCTGGCTTCGTGGATGACGTTTGGCGCGCAGCTCTCGGTGCTCACGCTGATGCCGACGATTCTGGTCGCTCAGGGCTATTCCATCACCAAGAGCTTCAGCTTCACCATCGTCATGCAGATGGGCAGCCTGCTTGGGGCGATCGCGGCATCGACCATGGGCTATTACTTCCCGCGCAAGCGGGTGCTGACGGTAGGGGCGATTGCCGCCTGCCTTGCGGGGCTGGCGTTCGGCAACTTCACCGACAGCGTGGCCATGATCCTGGTCTGTGGTGCGCTGTTCCAGTTCTGCGTGCTGACGCTCAACACCTCCATCTGGATTTTTGCGCCCGAGCTCTACCCCACGCGCATTCGTGCGCTGGGAACCTCCTTCCTGCTGGCGCTGGGCACGATTGGCGGCGCCATGTCCCAGGTGCTGGCGGGCAAGATGTTCGACCTGCACGGCGTCTCCGGAATGTTCGGCATGATCGCGGCCATGTATTTCATCTTTGCGATTGCCGTGCAGTTTGCCCCCGAGACCTTTGGCCGTTCCATCGAGGAAGGCGTGGGTGGTGAATCCCATTCACAGGAGGAGTCTGCAGCGGCTGCAGGCGTACCTGCAAGCGCTCAGGAGCGCACGGCATGAAGGCTGGCATGCATATTCTGCTGATCAATCCCAATACCTCGCAGCAGACCACGGCGCTGATGCTCAGACAGGCGCGGGCCTGTCTGCCGCCCGGCGTACTGCTGCACGGTGCGACGGCCGAGCGGGGAGCGGCCATGATTACCGACGAGGCGGGACTGAAGCTCGCCGAGCAGGAGGTGCTGCGGCTGGGCCTGGGCTTTGCCCAGGGCGATGACAGCCAGGCTGGGCGGGCCATCATCGTGGCCGCGTTTGGCAATCCGGGGCTGGAGTTGTTGAGAGCGGCCTTGCCGGCCGGAGTTGCCGCCTTCGGCATTGGCGAGGCAGCGATGCTGCAGGCCGCTCGGGATGAGCAGGGGCGTCCGCGCCGCTTTGGCATTGCGACCACCACGCCGGGGCTGGAGGCTTCGATTGCCGCCTCGGTCGCGACGCTGGGCCTGGCGCCCTGGTTCTGCGGCACGCGCATTGCCCAGGGCGAGCCGTTGGTGCTGGCTGCAGATCCGGCCTTGCAGTGCGAGCGCCTGGGCGATGCCGTGGCCCAATGCGTGCAGCGCGATGGCGCACAGGCCGTGGTGATCGGCGGCGGCCCGTTGTCCGAAGCCGCGCTGTGGCTGGCGCCGCGCTTTGAGGTGCCGGTGCTGTCGCCCGTGGTGGCCGCGATGCAGGCGGCGCTGGCCGGCCTGTCGGTCGCCGTCGCTAGCTGATTGCTATTGATTCAAGAGCTTATACCGCCAGTCATTCATGGGTTTTAGGTTGAAAAATATCTGAAATCTATGAATAACAAGCGCAACAAGCTTTTGATTTCATAGCATCTCGTCCAGCGCATCGTGGCTGGTCTCGATGGCAGCCATATGTCTGCGCCCCGGCTGGCCGCTTTGCTGCAAGGTAGCCGTGGCAATCAGGTGGCAGAGCATGAAAAGCGCCGTGTGATTGTCCAGCGGTCCCGGTGCCGAGGTCTGCACGCGCAGCAGCCAGTCCGCCTCGGGGGCCGGGCTGGCATGGTCGGTGATGCAGATCAGGCGGGCACCCAGCAGCCTGGCCTGGCGCGCGAACTCGCTGACCACGCGCACGCTGCGGCGCAGGGCAAAGATCACCACAACATCGTTTTCGCCGATCTGGGCCGCGTATTCGCCCAGGGTCTCGCCGGCGCCGGGGATGACCTGGCTGGGCATCTCCAGTGCCTGCAGCAGCTGCCAGCGCAGATAGGCGGCAAAGTTGCGGTTCTGGCGATAGCCGACAAAGAACAGCTGTCGGGCGCCGATCAGCGCCAGGGCGATGTCCTCCAGCTGCTGTGCCGAGATCTGTCCTATGGTGACAGCCAGATTCTCAGAGGCCTGGCGCAGATGGGTGGCAATCACATCCGCCGTGGGCTTGCCCTGGGCCGATGCGGCAGCCAGAAACAGCGGCGAGCCGTTGTCGCCCTGGGCGCGAGCATGGCGGCGCGCATCCTCGTAGCCTTCGTAGCCCAGCCGCTGAATGAAGCGAGTGACCGTGGCATTCGATACCCCCGTGAGCTTGGCCATCTCGGCCGCCGCATAGCTCGACAGATTGCCGGGAAAGTCCAGCAGGAATTCCGCCAGCCGCCGCTCCGAGGGCGGCAGCTGCGGCAGGGCCGCACGCACGCGGGCGATGAAGGAGTGGGCTTCGGCGGGTTCCGGGGTGGAGGAGCTGGGGGTCATGACGGCGGATGGCAGGCGGGGGACAGATCTTCCGGCCCGCTGTTTTGGTCGATACCGGCAATGTAGCGGCTATTTGGCGGCTGTTGCAGCCCGGCCATCAGCGCCCGCGCAGAAACAGCGCATCCAGCTCCTTCATGCTCAGCTGACGCCAGGTGGGGCGGCCGTGATTGCACTGGTCGGAGCGCTCGGTCACCTCCATCTGGCGCAGCAGCGCATTCATCTCGTCCAGCGTGAGCTTGCGGTTGGCGCGCACCGCGCCGTGGCAGGCCATGGTGGCCAGAATCTCGTTGCGCGCGCGCTGCACCACGGTGCTGGCGTCATGCTGGGCCAGTTCGGCCAGCACGCTGCGCGCCAGCTCCACGGCATCGCCCTGGGCCAGCGTGGCCGGCACGGCGCGCACGGCCAGGGTCTTGGGCGAGAAGGGCGAGACCTCCATGCCCAGGGTCAGCAAGGTTTCAGCATGGGCCTCGGCCGTGGCGACTTCCTCGGGCGTTGCGGCAAAGGTGGCGGGAATCAGCAGCGGCTGGCTGGGAATCTGCTGGTCGCCATTTTCCGTATTCACGGCGCTCTTGAGCTGCTCATAGACGATGCGCTCATGGGCGGCATGCATGTCCACGATGACCATGCCCTGGCTGTTCTCGGCCAGGATATAGACGCCATGCAGCTGGGCCACGGCCCGGCCCAGCGGCCAGACGGGGGTGTTGTCTGCCGCAGCCGTCACGGGTGGTTGCGCTGCTGGCGCTGCGGCATGTTCGGCAGTGTGCGTGGTAGCAGCAGGTTCGACCGGGGCTGCAGCTGCAGCATTGGCAACGATCTCAGTAGCGGCTGGCGCTTCCTGCATCTGGGGTGCAGGCGCTTTTCGCTGAAAGTAGCTGGACTGGCCCGAAGGGCGCAGCCTGATGCCTTCGTCCTCGGGCTGAGGCACGGGGCTTGGCATGGCCGTGGTGTTGGTGATCGTGGTCGCGCCGGGGGCCGATGATTCAGGCGTCGCAGGCGTGGCGCTCGCTGGGGCTGGTGCCGCAGTCACCATCTGGGGCGCGGGCGCGGTTTTAGCAGTGGCTTCGCGCATGGGCTCCCAGAGCTTGGCCAGATCGCGCACGGGATTGCCGATGGCGGGTTCGCCAAAGCTCATGCGGGTTTGCGGCCAGGCAGGGGCTGCGACGGGCTTGGTCGCGGGCTTGGCCGGGACAGGCGTGGCAGTGCTCTCGTCGATCAGGCCGGGCTGGCGGGCGGCTTCCTGGGCAGCCGCCTCGACCACGGCCGCGGCGCGCGGCGTGGCCAGCGCGTTCTCGATCGCGTGGCGCACCGCCTGGTGGACTTCGCGGCTGTCTCGAAAGCGCACCTCGATCTTGGTGGGATGCACGTTCACATCCACACGCGCGGGGTCGATCTCTATATAGAGCGCGTAGACCGGCTGCTTGTTGCCATGCAGCACGTCCTCATACGCAGAGCGGGCCGCATGCGTCAATACCTTGTCGCGAACAAAGCGGCCGTTGACATAGCAGAACTGCTGGTCGGGACGCGAGCGCGCCGCGTCCGGGATGCCGGCGCGGCCCGTGACGTGGACGGGGCCGGCCCAGTGATCGACGGCGACCGAGTTGTCGACAAACTTGTCGTTCAGCACATCGGCCAGGCGGCGCGACAAGGCTTCGTCGGGCGTGCTGCCGGCAGCGCGCCATTGCTCGACCAGCTTGCCTTCATGCCAGATGGCAAAGCTCACATCGGGGCGTGCCAGCGCATGGCGACGCACGGACTCTATGCAATGCGCGAGTTCGGTGGCATCGGTCTTGAGGAATTTGCGGCGCGCGGGCGTGGAGAAGAACAGCTCCTTGACCTCTACGGTCGTGCCCTGGTTGCGTGCGGCGGGGCGCAGCTCGCCGCTGCGTGCATCCAGCAGATAGGCCGAGTCCTGACCTGCAGGGCGCGAGAAGATGGAGGTTTCCGATACCGAGGCGATGGCGGCCAGTGCCTCGCCGCGAAAGCCCATGGTGGCCACGGTTTCCAGATCGTGCAGATCGCTGATCTTGCTGGTGGCATGGCGGCGCAGGGCCACGGGCAGCTCGTCGCGCGGGATGCCGCAGCCGTCGTCTTCCACCGCGATCAGGCGCACACCGCCGGCCAGCAGGCGCACGGTGATCTGGGCTGCGCCCGAGTCCAGAGCGTTGTCCACCAGTTCGCGCACCACGGAGGCGGGGCGCTCGACCACCTCGCCGGCGGCGATCTGGCTGATCAGCTCGTCGGGCAGGTCGCGAATCGGCCGGCGCACGGGGGCAGCCTGGTCGGCGGTTTCGGTAGGAGAGGGGGAGAGTTCGGGGCTGGTTGCGTTCACGGCAACCATTCTAGGCGGCTGTACAAACCGGCCGGGAAGTGAGTTTTTTGAAAGGGGAAAACACAAAGAGCCGCCGGAATACTTCTGGCAGCTCTTCGTTGAACCCGCGGGCGCAGGGCTTAGTGGCGGTGGCGGTAGCCGCCCTTGGTCAGTTCGTTGCCGATCAGAGCACCGGCGGCGGCACCGCCGATGGTGCCCACGGGGCCGCCAAACAGCACGTTGCCCACTGCACCGCCGGCCACGGCACCTGCGCCGATACCGACTTGCTGACGGCTGGGGCCATGGGCGCAGCCGCCCAGTGCCAGTGCGCCGGTCAGTGCGGCTGCCAGAGTCAGGGCCTTGCCATAGCGCATTGTGAATGTCTTCATGTTCGTATTCCTCTCGTCGTGCTAGTTATGGAAAGCGGTCTGGTCTCTGTGCCCACTCCTGCGCATGCGGGAGGCTGGAGACGCCGGACTTTGTTGGCCAGGGGGCCGATGTCGTGATTTGCAATGCACGGCTTGCGGCGACACATCTCTACTGTGCCAGCAGAAATGGCAAGCTGACGTATTGTTGACGTTTAGTTTTATCAAAACTTGTAACAAACCAGCATTAAAAGGCCGGCCTTGTTGCAGTCTGCAAGCAGCTGTGAGTTTGCTCTCAAAAACATGGCACTACAGCAAAGGGTGGAGCGTCTGCGGGCTTTGGGGGCGCAGTACATTACTGGCCGGCATACGCCGGTATGCCAATCCATTTTTGAGGACCGTGTTTTGGAAATCATTCAGTTTCTGATCGACTTCATCCTGCATATCGACAAGCATCTGGAAGCCTTTGTCGTGGCCTATGGGCCTTGGGTGTATGCCCTGTTGTTCATCATCGTGTTTGTCGAAACCGGTGTGGTGGTCATGCCTTTCCTGCCCGGTGACTCGCTGATGTTCATCGTCGGCGCGCTGTGCGGTGCCGGCTACATGAGCTACCCGTTGGCGGTGGTGGTGCTGCTGGCAGCAGCCATCCTGGGTGACCAAAGCAATTACACGATAGGCCGCTACCTGGGCCCCAAGGTGTTTCAGTGGGAGGACTCGCGATGGTTCAACCGCAAGGCTTTTGACCAGGCCCACAACTTCTATGAGCGCTATGGCGGCGTGACCATCATTCTTGCGCGCTTCATGCCTTTCATTCGCACCTTTGCACCTTTCGTGGCCGGTGTGGCTCATATGAGCCGCGCCAAGTTCAGCCTGTTCAATGTTGTGGGGGCCGTGCTCTGGGTGGTGGGCATCAGCGCCGCAGGCTACTTCTTCGGCAATATGGAGTGGGTGAAGAACAATCTTGAAAAAATCATCTGGGGTCTGATCCTGGTGCCCGGTCTGATCGCCATCTTTGGTGCCTGGCGCGCCGGCAAGGCCGAAAAAGCCAGGACCGCCTGATCTGCACTCTTGACAGTGCTTTGCCCCGACCGGAAAAGCGCTGACCCATGAAAAAGCCCCGGCAAGCCGGGGCTTCTTTTTTGGGAATTCAGATCGGATCGAGGCGTTTATTTGCGCTTGCCTACCTCGTTGCCGATCAGCGCGCCTGCCGCGGCACCGCCTACGGTGCCCAAAGTGGAACCAAACAGTGCATCACCGACCACGCCGCCAGCGACGGCGCCGACACCGGTGCCGATCTGGGCATTGGTGGGCGAGGTGGAGCAGCCTGCCATGGCCAGCGTGAAGGCAGCAGACACGGTGATGGCAAGAGTTCGCAGTTTCATGAGGTCTCTCCTGTACAGCTTGCCCTAGAGGCCAGCTTTCATAAGAACACGCCTTGATCTTGAACCTTCTGCCCTGGCTTTCAGGTAGGAGAGAGGGCCAAGCCTGTGTCATTCAGGCTTGGCGACTGTCATCGAGCCGGCTTGTCGGCTGACAGCCAGCATGGTGGTTTTGTGTAAGCGCGCACTTAAACCGATCGGCTGCGCGCCAGGGGCGGGTTGTGGGCGAAGTACTTGCGTATGCCCGTCATCAGCGCATCGGCCAGTTGCTCGCGGTAGGCGGCAGAGGCCAGCTTGGCTTCTTCCTCGGGGTTGCTGATGAAGGCCGTTTCCACCAGCACGCTGGGAATGTCGGGCGCCTTCAGCACGGCAAAGCCGGCCTGCTCCACGCGGGCCTTGTGCAGCTTGGCCATGCTGCCGATTTCGCCCAGCAGCGAAGTGCCCAGCTTGAGGCTGTCCTTGATCTGGGCGGTGGTGCTCATGTCCAGCAGCATGCGCTGCACATGCTGATCCTGCAGTCCGCCCACGTTCAGGCCGCCCACCAGGTCGGCCTGATTTTCCTTGTTGGCCAGCCAGCGGGCGGCCGTGCTCGATGCCCCGCGTTCGCTGAGCGCAAACACGCTGGCACCGCGCGCTGCCGGGGTGGTGAAGGCATCAGCATGGATGCTGATGAACAGATCGGCCTGGACGCGGCGGGCTTTTTCCACGCGTGTGGCCAGGGGCACGAAGAAGTCGGCGTCGCGCGTCATGAAGGCGCGCATGGGGCTGCCGCCTATACGCGAGTTGTTGATGCGCTCGCGCAGCAGATGGGCGACCTTGAGCACCACGTCTTTTTCACGCAGGCCGCTGGGACCGGTGGCGCCGGGGTCTTCGCCGCCATGGCCGGGGTCCAGCGCCACGATGATGATGCGGTCCGTGCTTTGCGAGGTGGCAATATTGGGTGCAGGCCTTGGCGTCGGTGCCGGGCGTGGCGCGGGAGCAGGCGGCGGCGGCACGGGAGCCGGTGCCGGAGCCTGTGCAATTACCGCGGGAGCCGGTGCTGGCGCGCTGGGCCGCTGGTTGCGCTGGGCAATCAGATCACCCAGGGGGTCGGCCGGAGGGGCTGTCGCAATCGCTACAGGGGGCGGTGTCGTGATGGCGGGGTTGTGCGGTGCCGGGGCGGCGGCCGTGCTGCCGGCATCGCGCAGGCGCTCGCTGATCAGGGCTTCCAGCGGGTCCACGGCCTTGGCGGGGTAGAGGTCCAGCACCAGCCGGTGCTTGTAGGGAGCAATCGGGGCCAGCGTGAAGACCTGGGGCCGGGCTTCCTGCTTGAGGTCGATCACCAGACGCACCACGCCGGGCGCAAACTGGCCAACGCGGATGCTGGCGATATTGGGGTCGTCGGAGCGGACCTTGGCCACCAGTTCCTTGAGCGCCGGGTTCAGATCCAGGCCCTCGATATCGACGGCCAGCCGCGGCGGGCTGGGCACGAAGACCGGCTTGGCCGTCAGCGGAATATCGGATTCCAGCGTGACGCGCGAGTAGTCAGGTGCGGGCCAGACGCGCACGGCCACGATGCTCGCGCCCTGCGCAATATGCTGGCGGCCCAGCAGCAGAACCACGCCGCCTGCCTGCAGCAGATTGCGGCGGGAAAGACCCGGTCGGGAAAGACCCGGTCGGGAAAGACCCGGTCGGGAAAGACCTAGTCGGGGCAGGTCCGGAAAAGCCGTGGAGAAAGTTGTTTTGCTCATGCCGTCAATGCTTCAAGCACGGTGCAGCCTGCGGGGGTGCCGGCCTTGAGCGTCACCTGTCGCTGCACATCGTCAATTGCTTCGATATGGATAGCTATATCCGCAACAGGTGTAACCGCTGCAGCCTTTTCGGGCCATTCTGCCAGCTTGAGTCCAGCGCTGGCAAAAATGTCACGAAAACCTGCATCTTCCCATTCACGCGGATCGTCGAAGCGGTAGAAGTCAAAGTGCCAGATCGAGAGATCGCCAGCCTCATGCGGCTCCACCACTGCGTAGGTCGGGCTCTTGATGCGGCCCTGCACGCCCAGGGCGCGCAGCCAGTGACGCACCAACGTGGTCTTGCCCGCACCCAGGTCGCCATGCAGGGTCACATAGGCGTTGCGCAGTTGGGGCAGGGCGGCCAGTTGCCGGGCAAAGCGCTCGGTATCTTGTTCGCTTTGCCAGAGTATCTGGCACTGCGCCAGCGCCGGTGTGGGCTCGCTTCCTACAATTCGGGGTGTATGTTGAGCAGCAGTCAATTGGTTCCTTTGATGCAAGCCTGGGCTCGCGAGCTGGGATTTTCCCAAATCGGCGTGGCGGGCGTGGATTTGTCCTCGGCAGAACCCGGTTTGCTGCAATGGTTGGCGCAAGGGTTTCATGGCGAGATGCATTACATGCAGGCCCATGGTTTGAAACGAGCCCGGCCAGCGGAATTAGTTCCCGGCACGGTGAGCGTGATTACCGCGCGCATGGATTATCTGCCGCGCGAGACCGGGGACGGCTGGCAGGCCGTGGAATGGGATCGGCTCAAGCGTCCCGAAGAAGGCATTGTCTCCATCTACGCCAGAGGCCGTGACTATCACAAGGTGCTGCGCAACCGCCTGCAGAAGCTGGCTGAGCGCATCGCACAGGAAATAGGCCCGTTCGGCCACCGTGCCTTTACCGACTCCGCCCCGGTGCTGGAGGCCGAGCTGGCAAGCCGCAGCGGCCAGGGCTGGCGCGGCAAGCACACCCTGGTGCTGAGCCGCGAGGCCGGATCGATGTTCTTTCTGGGCGAAATCTATGTAGACTTTGCGCTAGAGCCCACCGTCCCCGTCACAGCGCACTGCGGCAGCTGCTCGTCCTGCATAGACGCCTGTCCCACGGGCGCCATCATCGCGCCGCACAAGGTCGATGCGCGGCGCTGCATCTCCTATCTGACCATCGAACATGCGGGCAGCATTCCCGAGGAACTGCGGCCCTTGATGGCCAACCGCATCTATGGCTGCGATGACTGCCAGCTGGCCTGTCCCTGGAACAAGTTTGCCCATCCGAGCGTCTTGCCGGACTTCGACGCCCGCGCCGGACTGGCCGACACTCAACTGGTGCATTTCCTGGCCTGGGATGAAGCCACTTTTTTGCGCGTGACCGAGGGCAGCCCCATCCGCCGCATTGGCCATGCGCGCTGGCTGCGCAATGTGGCCGTGGCCCTGGGCAATGCCTGGCGCGAAACCGGCAGGCCCGAACTCAAAGCCGCGCTGCAGAGCCGGGCCGATCATCCCGACCCCGTGGTGGCCGAACATGTGGCCTGGGCGCTGGCGCAGCGCGCCTGACTTTTAGTGAAATTGGCCTCTATCGCTTATCCAGTAAGCGCAAGAGGCTATCAAATTTAAATGCCGATCAGCCAGAGCCCGAAGGGTAGGCTGAGCACGCCCAGCATCGTGGACAGCGACACCAGACTGGCCACAAACGAGCCTTCATAGCCCATGCGCACAGCCAGCACATAGCAGGACGAGGCAGTAGGCAGGCTGGAGAACGCCATCAGCGCAATCGCCTGCGGCTGGTTGAGGTGGAACAGCTGAACCATGGCAAAGGCGATCAGCGGCTGGATGGCATGGCGTATCAGCAGCAACTCGCTGGCCAGCAGCTTGTTGCTGGCCAGAGCACTGAGCTTGAGGCCGGCGCCGGCGGCCATCAGGCCCAGTGCGATCGAGGCCGCACCGATGCGTGCCACGGGGGCTTCGAGCAAGGCCGGAATTTTCAGTCCGGCGGCATTGAACAGCAGGGCGCTGACGGTGGCGATGATCAGCGGATTGCGCAGCAGATGACCGACAAAATGCTGGTCGCTGCCACGTGTCATGGGCCAGACGGCGGCCACATTGAACAGCGGCACGGATACGCCGATCAGCACCGAGACATAGAGCAGTCCGTCCGGCCCTGCCAGGCGCGAAACCAGTGCCAGCGCGATGAAGGAGTTGAAGCGAAACGCCACTTGCGCTGCTCCCGCATAGCCACGTGCATCGATGCGCCGGCCCAGAAGAGGCAGGTGTGGAAGGCTGTAGGTCAGCGCAATGCCCAGCAGGCCTCCCAGCACACCGGCAGCCAGCAATTGGCTGGCGTCGCCCCACTGGATCGGGTTGCGCGTGATGGAGTGAAACAGCAGCACCGGAAACAGCAGGTAGTAGACGAGCTGCTCCACGGCTTGCCAGACGCTGCGGTTGATGGGCGTGAAACGGCACAGCACATAGCCCAGCACGATGAGCGCGAAATCGGGAAAAAGCAGTTCTAGATAGTTCACGGCCTGTAAGCATAGGGCCGGTCATAGGTTTGCTGAGAGAAAGCTGTCGCCAAGTTTCTATGTAGTAGTACTTACTGTTGTCGCTCGGCTCATTCGAGCTGAACTTTGATGCGCTTCAAGGAAATGGTGTGAATCTAGGGTAATTACTGAGAAATCAGGGCTAACAAGAATGTGTCGGGTTTTTTGCGGCACGTACCATCAGCCGTTAATTTCAGAACTCATAAGGAGACCCCTTCATGAATCGTCGTATGTGCGTGGGCCTGACAATGGCTCTGGCAACTGTAGGTTTCTCGACCGGTGTGTTGGCAGAGGCCAACTACCCCACCAAGCCCATCAAGCTGCTGGTGCCCTTTGCAGCAGGCGGCACGACCGACATCATTGCGCGTGTGATCGCCGAGCCGCTGAGCAAGGAACTGGGTCAGTCCGTGGTGGTGGACAACAAGGGCGGTGGCGGCGGCGTCATCGGTGCGCAGGAAACCGCGCGCCAGAAGCCCGACGGCTACAACCTGGGCATTTCCACGCTGTCGACCATGGCCACCAATCCGGCCATCAACCCCAAGACTCCCTACAACCCGCTGACGGACTTCACGCCCATCATCAATATTGCGGCCACGCCCAATGTGATCGCCGTGAACCCCAAGTTCCCCGGCGCGGCTAACTACAAGGCTTTCGAGGCCGAACTCAAGGCCAATCCCGGCAAGTACTCCTATGGCTCGTCCGGTACGGGCGGCATCCAGCACATGCTGATGGAGCTGTACAAGTCGCTGACCGGCATCCAGATGACCCATGTGCCTTATCGCGGCGCGGGCCCGGCCCTGAACGACGCGGTTGCCGGCCAGATCCCCATGATTCTGGACAACCTGCCTTCGGCGCTGCCTTTCATCAAGGACAACCGCCTCAAGGCCATCGCCGTGGCAGCTCCCCAGCGTCTGGCCGTGCTGCCTGACGTGCCCACCTTCAAGGAAGTGGGTCTGCCCCAGGTCAATCGCATGGCTTCCTACGGCATTCTGGGCCCCAAGGGCATGGACAAGGCCATGGTCGACAAGATCAATGCCGCAGTGAAGAAGGTGCTGCAGGACCCCGCGGTCAAGAAGCGCATCGAAGACACCGGCTCGCTGGTGGTGGGCAACTCTCCTCAGGAATTCGCCAAGGAACTGAAGGAAGAGTTCGAAACCTACAAGCAGGTCGTGGCCAAGCAGAAGCTGACACTGGACTAAGCAGCTGATCTGCTGCCGATGCAGTAGCGGATACCGCAAGCCCGAATTGCCTTTGAGGCGATTCGGGCTTTGTTTTTTTTATTATTTTCCGCTCCCAGGCAGCAACAGAATCTTGCCGATGCTGACCCCGGACTCCATATGTCTGTGCGCCCCAGCAGCATCTGCCAAAGCGAAGGAGCTATCGATCACGGGCCGTATCGCTCCACTCTCCAATGCACCAAGCCATCGCTGGGCAAAGCGCTGGACCATCGCCTGCTTGACTTCGGGCGAGCGTGACTTCATCACGGTTCCGAAGATCCGCAGATGGCGGTACAGCACCAGGTCCATGGGCAATGCAGCGCCCTGGGAGCCGCCCAGCAGGCCCACCATCACCATGCGCCCGCCGACGGCCAGCGATCGCACATTGGGCTCCAGGTAGGGGGCACCGACGAAATCGATCACGATGTCCACGCCTTTGCCGTCGGTGGCCTGGGCCACCACGGTTTGGAAGTCCTCGCTGCGATAGTCGATGAAGACATCGGCTCCGAAACCCAGGACCGCTTCGCGCTTGTCGCTGCTGGCCGTCGCAAAAACCCGGGCGCCGGCAGCATGTGCAAGCTGAACGGCGGCCGATCCGACACCACCCGCTGCCGCATGGATCAGCACCGACTCGCCGGCGCGCAAGCCAGCCAGATGAAACAGGGCCTCGTGTGCGGTCACGAACACCTCGGGTATCGCACCGGCATCCACCAGGTCCAGATTCCCGGGGACATGTATCGCCATGCGGTGGTCTATGCGCGAAATCTCGGCATAAGCGCCGCCGCCCACGATGCCCATGACCCGGTCGCCCACGGAGAAGCCCTGCACCAAGGGACCGGCGTCGATCACGGTTCCGGCGATCTCCAGGCCCATGGTGTCTGCGTCACTAAAGGAAGCTCGGCCATAGGCGCCCTTGCGGTGATAGAGGTCGGCACGATTGACGCCGATGGAGGCGTTGCGTACCAGCAAGTCGTGGGGGCGAAGCTCAGGAGCCGGCAGCTCGCGGGCCACCAGCACCTCGGGCCCGCCAAAGTCGTCAAAAACGATGGCCTGCATGGTGGTGGGCTTTGCTGCGGGGATGGAGTCTGTCAAAAAGGTGGGCATAGCGTCGTTCTCGAAATATCTTTGAGCGCTGAAGATTACGACGCAAAGCTTTGTTTGCAATGCCGCGATTTCGCTCTACATTGATGCAAATTTGCATCAACTGATGAGCCATGAACTGGGACGATACCCGCATCTTTCTCGCCCTGAGCCGCACGCACTCATTGCGCGCCGCAGCGCGCAGCCTGGGCATTGATCAGGCAACGGTCGGGCGACGCCTGAATGCGCTGGAGTCCGAGCTGGGGGCAAAGCTGTTTTTGCGGGCCAAGGATGGATACCTGCTCACGGCCGCTGGCGAGGTGGCACTGGCTGCGGCAAAGCGTATGGAGAGTGCGGCCCTGGACTTGCGCACCAAGATCGAGGGTCAGGATGAAAATCCCGGTGGGCTGGTGCGCGTGACAAGCACCGACTCCATCGCTATTGACCTGTTGCTGCCCGCTGTCGAGCGTTTGCAGCAGCACTGGCCGAATATCCGCGTGGATCTGGAAGTCTCCACCCAGTTGCTCAGCCTCGGTCGTCGGCAGGCGGATATTGCTTTTCGCAACGTCAGGCCTGATACCCCGGAGCTGGTGGTTCGCCGTGTGGCTTCGTGGCCTGTGGGGCTGTTCGCAAGCACGAGTTATCTGGCTCGCTTTGGCGAGCCTGCCCCTGAAGACGAGTTGCGCGGTCACCATCTGGTGGCATACGGGCCTTATCTGGAGCAGAGTCCGCTACTGAGCATGGCCGGAGTGCCGGCACGTCAGGCCAGGATTGCCATGTCGGTCCGCTCCAGTCTCCTCGTGCGCAAGGCGGTTGCTGCAGGCATCGGGATTGGGGAAATGCCGTTGTGGATGGGGGAGCGCGAAGGCCTGGTGCGTATCTGGCCGCAACGCCGACGTCCGAACGACTACGAAGTCTGGCAGGTCATGCATCCCGATCTGCAGCGCACGGCTAGGGTGAGAGCGGTTGCGCAGTTCCTGGCCGAGGCTTTCGATGGTCCATCAGCCGGCATCAGCTGAAGCAGGCACAGCATTTGCCATTGCCGGTATCTGACCCTGATCTCCATGGTGCACCGAGCTGATTTCAGCTCGGTGCATCCTCGCCAGCGTGTACGCTAGCTCCATGTCCGACACTCCTAAAAAAGCCCGCAAACCGCAGATTCCCGATGACTGGCCGCAGCCCTTGCCGCAGAGCCAGCATGCGCTCGATCAGTTCATCGATGCCCTGCTGCTGGAGGACGGGCTTTCGCGCAATACCCTGTCCGCCTACCGGCGTGACCTGACAGCGGCTGCGCGCTGGCTGGCGCGGCTGCAGCCGCCCAAGGCGCTGGATGCTGCGCAGGAAGCCGATCTGCAGGGTTATTTCACGGCCCGTGTGGAGGGCACCAAGGCCACCTCCTCGAACCGTAGGCTGACGGTGTTGCGTCGCTATTTTCACTGGGCGCTGCGTGAAAAGCGCATCGCTGCCGACCCTACGGTGCGCATGCTGGCGGCCAAACAGCCGCCGCGCATGCCCAAGACCCTGACCCAGGAGCAGGTGGAGGCCCTGCTCGATGCGCCCGATGTGGACAGCCCGCTGGGCTTGCGCGATCGCGCAATGCTGGAGCTGATGTATGCCAGCGGTCTGCGTGTCAGCGAACTGGTGGGCGTGTGCATGCATGAGCTGGACCTGCGCTCGGGCGTGCTGCGCGTGACGGGCAAGGGACGCAAGGAGCGGCTGGTGCCGTTCGGCCAGGAGGCGCAGCACTGGCTGGAGCGCTATCTGCAGCAGGCGCGAGCGGCGATTCTGGGAGGGCTGCAGACCGAGGAGGTGTTTGTGACCCAGCGCGGTGCGGGCATGAGCCGCGTGATGTTCTGGGTCATCGTCAAGAAATGCGCGCAGATCGCGGGTATCAACTCGCCCCTCTCACCGCATACGCTGCGCCATGCGTTTGCCACCCATTTGCTCAACCATGGCGCCGACCTTCGCGTGGTGCAGATGCTGCTGGGGCATGCCGATATCTCCACCACCACCATCTACACCCATGTGGCGCGCGAGCGGCTCAAGGCTCTGCATGCCGAGCATCACCCGCGCGGCTGAGCCGCTACCTAGGTCGTCGCGCTGCCAAGCTGCAGGTGGTATAGCCCCCAGACGGCGGCAGGAAAGCGCTGCTTGACGGGCAACTGGCCGAGCTCCGGAATCTGATGGGCTGCAAAAATGGCCCAGAGCGGGCCCACGCCGCCCATTGCCAGCGGCACGCCGTCCAGCTGGGTGGCGATCAGCATGCGCCAGCGCACGGCCTGGGCCAGCGGTATCTGGCTGCGATAGCCATCTATGCCCTGCAAAGTCAGTTGCAGGCCGCGCGCCATGGCCTGGCCTACATCCACGCCGGCGGCCTGCAGCACCTGCTCCAGTAGCGGGCCTTGCAGGCTGTGCTCGGCTTCGTCGTATTCAAGCGTGGTCCTGAGCGTCTGCTGCTCCAGGCTGTTGAGCGCATCCATGCCACAGGACCAGGCTGCATCAAACAGATAGCCATGGATGATCAGCATGCGGTCCGCCACGGCCTGCGGCTTGCCGCGATTGGCCTGCACACCGGGGCCGCTGATGGTGAGCACAGCGGGCTGCAGGCCATCGAGCACGCAGGTGCGGGAGGCCTTGCGTGTGGCCGCGGCGGGCAGAGCCATGGCGCCCAGTGCAGCGCCCGCAGCACCGCTTCGCAGCAAGATGGAGCGACGGGATAGAGGTTGTTTTTCTTCCATGGGGCGCTTTCTTTGTGGAGATTGCTGCAGTCTAGCGACAAGCCTTGCGGGCGTCATTGCGACATGTCGATGAAGGTGTTGGTCGGTTGGAGTGTTGGTCTATTTAAATGTTTGAAGTTTTATTTTGATGTTTTCTGTCCAGTGAATTGACGAATCGTCGTCCAAATCAACCGGGGAATTCACTTTGGTCAAAAATGCAGGTCTTGATTTTTGGATTTCGAGTGATGACTAACTTTCTGCGTCGCAGCATGCTCACCTGTGCCCTGGCAGCCATGCTGCCTGCCACCTTGTCCCTGAATGTCCAGGCGGCCGACAAAGCCGACGCGGCTGGCTGGCCCAGCCGTCCCATTCGTCTGGTGGTGTCCTACCCTGCCGGTGGTGTGAGCGATGTGGTGGCCCGTGCACTGGGTGAAAAGCTGTCACAGTCGCTGGGGCAGTCGGTGGTGATCGACAACAAGGCCGGCGCGGGTGGCGCGATTGGCCTGGACCAGGTCGCCAAGTCCAACCCCGATGGCTATACGCTGGGCTTTTCGTCCATCAGCCCGCTGACGCTGAGCCCCCATCTGGGCAAGCCGCTGTTCGATCCGCACAAGGATATTGTTCCCGTGGTCAGCGTGATGTATTCGCCCGTGCTGCTGCTGGGAACGACCCGTCTGGCAGCCAAGAGCTTTCCCGAGCTGATGACCCAGGCCAAGGCCCACCCCGGCGATGTGCGCTGGGCCACGGCTGGTCTGGCCTCGCTGGGCCACATCATGCTCGAGCAGATTGCCGATCAGGGCAAGGTTCAGATCACCCATGTGCCTTACAAGGGCGGTGGCCAGCAGCTCAATGACGGCCTGAGTGCACAGTTCGAGGTGTTGTCCACGAATGCCGGCCCAGCCGTGATGCAGCATATCAAGGCCGGCAAGTTCAAGGCCCTGGCCGTGGGAGCTCCGGCGCGTCTGGACTCGCTGCCCCAGGTGCCCACGCTGGCCGAGCTGGGTTACAAGAACGCCAACACCACATCGGTCTTCGGCATCTTCGCTCCCGCAGGTGTGCCCGCCCCCGTGCTGGCTCGCCTGAATGCCGAGGTGAACAAGGCGCTGGCGCTGCCCGAGATCCGTCAGCGCCTGGAAGCCACTGACAATGTGCCTACCGGCGGCAAGGCTGCGGACTTTGCCAAGCAGATCGAGGTCGAGTCCAGGTCCAACGCCCAGATCATCAAGGCTGCAGGTATCCAGACCAACTGATCGGGACTTTCTTGAATGAAAAAGGGCTTGCGGTCACATCGGCTGCAAGCCCTTTTTCGTTGTGCGCAGCAAGCGCACTGACTGGTCGCGAAGCGGATTGGCTCAGATCACTTCGCTGGCCAGGTTGTCGGCCCAGCTCAGTGCCTGCAGATGGGCCCAGTTGACCTGGTGGTTGGACAGCTGCAGCGCATTGGCGGCGCGGGCAAAAGCCGCTTCGTCGCCAGACTCGCAGGCGCGCGTCAGATCCAGGAAGGGTGCAAAAACGCCCTGGTTGTGTACCAGTGCGTCAACCACGGACTGGGGCAGGGCTACGGATTCCAGGGCCTTGGCCATGGGCTGGCTCAGCATCACATCGAGCAGCGAGAAAACGCCCACGACGAAAGCGTGGTCGCATTCCTCGGGCGGCAGCAGCTCGGCGGTCAGCAGCTCCATCAGGCGGCCGCGCACCACGGCTGTCTGGCCCACAGCCGGCGGTGTGCCGCCGGCGCGTGAGGTGGTCAGCAGCAGGGCCGCCCAGCGGAACAGCTTCTTGAGGCCCAGAATCATCACCGCATGGCGGAAGGAGGTGATCTCGCAGGACAGGCCGAAACCCGAGCTGTTGATGAAGCGCAGCAGGTTGAAGGACAGCGTGGGGTCCTTCTTGAGCAGCTCTTCGATCTCCTCCGTGCTGGCCTGCTGGCGCACCAGGTTGATGAGCTGGATGATGGTGGTCTGCGTGGGGCGGATGGTGCGCGCCTGCACGAGCTGGGGCTGGGCGAACCAGTAGCCCTGGAACAGCTTCACACCCAGGCCCAGCATATGCTCGAACTGCTCGGCTGTTTCGACCTTCTCGGCCACGATCTGGGCGCGTGTGTAGGTCTGGGCAAACTTCACCAGCTTCTCGGCATGCTCGATCGCGAAGCTCTGCATGTCCAGCTTGACGAAGGAGGCCATGGGCAGCCATGACGCATAGTTGCGGCGCAGCAGGTTCTGGTCGAAAGCCAGGCGAAAGCCACGCTGGCGCAGGGCCGCGAATGTGGGCAGGCAGGCTTCGATGTTTTCCTGCGTGGCATCGGCGGGCAGGGCCGGCACTTCCAGTACCACACGGTCGGGGTGAATCAGCTCCAGGTGGCCGCCGCTCAGGCTGTCATGGGTGCAGTTGATGAAAACCGTCTTTTTGCCCACCAGGGCTTCGGCACCGGCGTAGGACAGTGCATTGAACAGCAGTGCCGCATCAGATGCTGCTGTGTGTGCGTTATGTGCAACCGAGCGGTCAAACAGCTCGTAGCCATACACATCCCGCTTTTCATCGACGATTGCCTGACGCGCAATGCTGGCCATATTGGCCTCGTCCCTGTCTGCAACGGGGCTGGCGGTTGGTGAAGAGGCGTTTGTGTCAGAGGTATCCATGTCGGTTATCGCTTGGGTGTGGGGCAAAAGTGCTGTCAGTCGGACAGACACTCCGTCCATCTCAAAGCCTGCAGATGAGCGTGATTGATGTCCCCGTGCTCCAGCTCCAGGCTGCAGGCACTGCGGTCGAATTGTTCCTGGTCATGACTCTCGCAGGCCTTGGTGAGCATCAGCAGCTCGCCCAGAATGCCTTCATGATGCAGCAGCGCGGCAGAGACCGATTCGGACACCGGAATCAGCGCCAGCGCTGCAGGCAAAGGCATGCCCAGCATGCGGTCCAGCATGGAGAACATGCCGCAGATAAAGGCCAGATCGGCGTCGGTGTCCGTTAGCGAGTGCTTGGCCAGCAGCTCCATCAGACGGCCGCGAATCACGGCGGTCTGGCCTACGGCCGGCGGGGGGCCGCCTTCACGGGCGGCCGTCAGCAGCATGGCAGCCCAGCGAAACAGCTTGTTCAGGCCGAGCAGCATCACGGCCTGCTTGAAAGAGGTGATCTTGCGATGGGCGCCAAAGCTGGCCGAGTTGATGAGGCGCAGCAGGTTGAAGGCCAGGGCGGCGTCCTTTTTGAGAACTTCCTCGATCGCATCGGTGCTGGCCTGCTCGCGTACCAGCGTCAGCAACTGGATGATGCTTTGCTGCGTCGGGGTCAGAAGGCGGGTCTGCATCACCGTGGGACGGGCAAACCAGAAACCCTGGAAAAGCTCGATGCCCAGGCGCTGCCCCAGCTCATGCTGGTGGGCACTTTCGACTTTTTCGGCGATCAGCTCGGCGCGGGTGTGGCGGTTGGCGAACTTGACCAGCACCGTAAGCTGGTCCGGTGCCAGCGTGGAGAGGTCTAGCTTGATGTAGTCGGCCAGCGGCAGCCAGGCCGAATACACAGACTCCAGTACCGTGTGGTTGAAGGCCAGATGAAAGCCCTGGTCCTTGAGTGCCAGCAAGGTGGGCAGGCGGGCTGCCACCTCATGCACGGCAGCATGGCCCAGAGGGGGGATCTCCAGCACCACCTTGTCGGCAGGCAGCAGCTCCAGGTGCTCGCCGGTCAGACCTTCGTGAGTGCAATTCACGAACATGAGCTTGGTGCCGACCAGATCTTCCTCTCCAGCATGCGTGAGGGCCGCAAAGATCAGCGTCGCGTCTGAGGCCATGGTGTGACCATAAGGCGAGCGCGAGCGGTTGAACAGCTCGTAACCAATGATTTGCTGCAGCCCGTTGACGATGGGCTGGCGTGCAATCATGCCTTTGGACAGGTTGCGCGGCGAGGCGAATGCCTGGTCCTCTATGGTTTGTTCACTCATTGCTGCATGACGTCTGTGTGGGAAATGGTTGGCTGTGCCGGTTATTGTAAGAACGAGCCGATCATAGTGTCAGCTTCGTGCGTTCAGTCCGTTTGTGCCAACAACTTCGGCTCGCGGGCCTCGCTTGTCGGTGGTTCTTGATTCGAGTCAAGAAAAAAATACCTATATCTGTTGCAGCCAGGCGATCTCGGTTGCGGTGAAGCCTGCGGCACGGCGTGCCTTCTCATTGAAGGGTGGGCGCAGGCGCGGCGCTTCATGGCGCTTTGTCAGCTCCAGGTACAACGACTCGGGGTCCAGACCGTTTTTCTCGCACAGCCAGCGATACCAGTGGTTGCCTATGGCCACATGGCCCACTTCCTCGCGCAGGATGATGTCCAGAATGTCACAGGCCGCCAGCGCATCGGTCGCGTGGGTGTTGCGCAGCTTGTTCTGGATCTGCGGCGTGGCGTCCAGGCCGCGCGCCTCCAGCGTTCTGGGTACCAGGGCCATGCGGGCCACGATGTCGCCCGCCGTTTTTTCGCACATGGTCCACAGGCCCTGGTGGGCCGGATGGTCGCCATAGTCCTGACCATGATGCTGGCGCAGATGATCGCGTAGCAGGCGGAAATGCTTGGCTTCCTCTGCAGCCACCTGCAGCCAGTCGTGGTAGTACTGCTCGGGCATGCCGTCAAAGCGCCAGATGGCGTCCAGTGCGAGGTTGATGGCATTGAACTCGATATGTGCAATGGCATGGATGAGCACGGCCCGGCCTTCGAGGGTGGCCGGCGAGCGGCGCGCCACGGCCGTGTGGTGCTTGAGCTCGGGCCGGGCCGGGCGGCCGGGAAGCTCGGATTCGGGGATGCGCAGTGTCGGTGCTGTTTCTGCTATCGAATAGAGAGCTTTTTGTGTATGCAGATCAATGGCTGCAGCAGCTTTTCTCTCTGGGTCTGCAAGGCACAAGACCTCTAGCGCGCGATGACGTAACTCCATCCCTACAATTCTAGGTTCTATAAAGAAGCAACCCACAGGGAGACAAGCAGATGGCAATTTACGAACTCGACGGCGTTGCGCCGCAGATCGACGAAAGCGCCTGGGTGGCCGACAGCGCCGAGGTCATGGGCCGCGTCAAGCTGGACAAGGACGCCAGTGTCTGGTTTGGAACGGTCATCCGCGGGGATACCGAAAACATCAGCATCGGCGCGGGCTCCAACATCCAGGATGCCAGCGTGCTGCATGCCGATTTCGGCAAACCGCTTACGGTGGGTTGCAATGTGACGGTTGGCCACCAAGTAATGCTGCATGGCTGCACGATTGGCGATGGCTCGCTCATCGGCATCGGTGCAGTGGTGCTCAATGGCGCCAGGATAGGCAGGAACTGCCTGGTGGGCGCAGGCTCGCTGGTGACCGAGGGCAAGGAATTTCCCGACGGCTCCATGATCCTCGGCAGCCCCGCCAAGGTCGTGCGCGAGCTATCGCCCGAGCAGATCGAAGGTCTGCGCCAGAGCGCCAGGAACTATGTTGAAAATGCTCGCCGCTTCAAGCGCGGCTTGCGCAAGCTGGGCTGAGGGCCCTGCTTTTTACCGGAATCGATTAGCGTGTCTGAACTGCATAAATTCATTTTTGACGGCCTGCCCGTGCGTGGTGCCATTGTTCGCCTGACTGACTCCTGGCAGGAAATCCTGCAGCGCCGTGCCGGCAACAAGGATACCGGCGCCTACCCAGAGGCCGTCAGCACCTTGCTCGGCGAGATGACGGCGGCTGGCGTGCTCATGCAGTCCAACATCAAGTTCAATGGCGCGCTGGTATTCCAGGTTATGGGTGACGGCCCGGTCAAACTGGCCGTGGCCGAAGTGCAGTCGGACCTGAGCCTGCGTGCCACGGCAACACTGGTGGGAGAGGCCAATCTGCCCCTGCGCGGCCAGTTGGCCCCGCTGGCAGAACTGGTCAATGCCCATGGCGCGGGCCGCTGCGCCGTCACGCTGGACCCCAAGGACCGCCAGCCCGGCCAGAACCCCTATCAGGGCGTGGTGCCGCTCAACGATGGTGCTGGCGGCCGCTTCGAGCGCCTGTCGGATGCGCTGCAGTTCTACATGATGCAGTCCGAGCAGCTCGACACCGTGATGGTGCTGGCCGCCAATGACCAGATCGCTGCCGGTCTGATGCTGCAGCGCATGCCTGTGAAGGGTGAGGCGAATCTGGCCGCTGCCACCGAAAGCGGTGAGGCCGAGCATGATGCCCAGGGCCTGAACGAGGAATACAACCGTGTTGCCACGCTGGCCTCCAGCCTGACGCAGCAAGAGCTGTTGACGCTGGATGTGGAGACCATTTTGCGGCGCCTGTTCTGGGAGGAGAAGCTGCTGCGCTTCGCTCCTCAGGCCGACGAGCAGGCCCCGCGTTTCGCCTGTACCTGCAGCCGTGACCGGGTGGCCGCCATGCTGACCTCGCTGGGCGAGGAAGAGGTGGATTCCATCGTGGCCGAGCGTGGCAAGATCGAGGTGGGCTGCGACTTCTGCGGCCAGCAATACCAGTTCGACGCCATCGATGCGGCGCGTCTGTTCACCGAAGTGCAAAAGCAGCCGCCCAGCTCCAGCTCGGTGCAATAACTGAACAGTCTGCCCGCGGCGATGGAGCTCTGATGGCGGTGGAGATACCCTGCAAGAGCCCAGGTCGGGGCAGCGCGGGTGTCTTCCAGCTCGGAAAAGATAGGGGAGAAGGCACGAGGCGCCTCAGGGGGCGCTTTTCAAGGCCTCGAACAGTGCCAGCTCGCACTCGGGATCGCCGCATTGCTCGCAGGCTTTGCGGCGTATTTTCTGACTGGAACTCCATGGATTTTTGCTTGAAATCCAATCCCAGTCTGCGGCCGGTTCCATGAATTTCAGAGAGGCAGCCAGTTGCTGCCATTGGGCAGACGGTCTGCCGTACAGCATCACATAGCTCTGAGAGCGTGCTTCCAGCAGTGCGCGCCATTGGCTGATCTGCTGAGCGATGGCGGGGTCCGGGTCGGCATCGCGCCAGTCCTGGCCCAGCACATAGACCAGGGCATCGGCCGGCCATTCATCGCCGCTCGCGGGGGCCAGGCATTGCCAGGGCGTGGCATGGCCCGCATCCAGACGGGCCTGCAGCAAGCCATGAGCCATGCCGCGCGCCAGTGCATGCGGCGCACCCAGCAGCACCAGCGTGGGCGCAGGAACAGCAAAGCCAGCGCGGGGCTGGCTTTGATGCAGAGCGGGTGCCGGGTCAGCGCTTGGAAACCTGAATATAGATTTCATTGGGTTTGACCATGCCCAGCTCGTAACGGGCCTTTTCTTCCACGGTGGACAGGCCGTCCTTGAGGTCGTTGACCTCGGACTGCAGCCTGTCGTTTTCCGATTTTTCTAGGGCGTTGGCCGCGTATTGATCCTTGATTTGCTGCTGCAGCTCGTGCACATAGGCCATGCTGCCATTGCCCAGCCAGAGCTGGGCATGAATGGCGGTCAGCAAGACCAGCAATGTGACACAGACGACGCGGTTGACCATACAAAAACCTGGTGGAATCAAGGGTAAGCGCCCTGGCCGCAAAGCGGTTGCCGGGCACTTACTTCAGCTGCGCACTTTAGCGCAGGTTGTAGAAGGCAGCGCGGCCGGGGTACTCGGCGACATCGCCCAGGTCTTCCTCGATGCGCAGCAGCTGGTTGTACTTGGCGATACGGTCGGAGCGGCTCATGGAGCCGGTCTTGATTTGACCAGCATTCAGGCCCACGGCGATGTCGGCAATGGTGCTATCTTCGGTTTCGCCAGAGCGGTGCGAGATCACGGCGGTGTAGCCGGCGCGCTTGGCCATTTCGATGGCGGCGAAGGTCTCGGTTAGGGTGCCGATCTGGTTGATCTTGATCAGGATCGAGTTGGCGATGCGCTTTTCGATGCCTTCCTTGAGGATCTTGGTGTTGGTCACGAACAGGTCGTCACCCACCAGCTGAACCTTGGCGCCCAGGCGCTCGGTCAGGATCTTCCAGCCATCCCAGTCGCCTTCGTGCATGCCGTCTTCGATGGAGATGATGGGGTACTTGTCGCACCAGCCGGCCAGCATGTCGGTCCACTGCGTCGAAGTCAGCGTCATATTGCCTTCACCGGCCAGCACATACATGCCGTCCTTGTAGAACTCGGAAGCTGCGCAGTCCAGGCCCAGGGCGATCTGCTCGCCGGGCTTGTAGCCGGCCTTTTCGATGGCTTCGATGATCAGCTGGATCGCGGCTTCGTGGTTTTCCACGGAAGGTGCGAAACCGCCTTCGTCGCCCACGGCGGTGGACATGCCGTTGTGGTGGATGATGGCCTTCAGCGCGTGGAAGACTTCGGCGCCCCAGCGCACGGCTTCACGGAAGGTGGGGGCACCCACGGGGATGATCATGAACTCTTGCAGGTCCAGCGAGTTGTTCGCGTGGGCGCCGCCATTGATCACGTTCATCATGGGAACGGGCAGCTGTACGCCACCCATGCCGCCGAAGTAGCGGTACAGGGGCAGGCCGGCTTCTTCGGCTGCGGCGCGGGCCACGGCCATGGACACGGCTAGCATGGCGTTGGCGCCCAGGCGGCTCTTGTTGTCGGTGCCGTCCAGGTCGATCAGGGTCTTGTCCAGGAAAGCCTGCTCGGAAGCGTCCAGGCCCAGCACGGCTTCGGAGATTTCGGTGTTGATGTGCTCCACAGCCTTGAGCACGCCCTTGCCCAGGTAACGGCTCTTGTCGCCGTCACGCAGTTCAATGGCTTCGCGCGAGCCGGTGGACGCGCCCGAGGGCACGGCGGCACGGCCCATCACGCCGGATTCCAGCAGCACGTCGCACTCAACGGTGGGATTGCCGCGGCTGTCCAGCACTTCGCGGCCTACGATGTCAACAATGGCACTCATTGCATTTCCTTTGGGTTTCTGAAATCGGTACGTGCAGGCTGACTTCTTTCATGAAATCACGCCCAAGCGCTTGTGCATAAAGCGCAAGCTGCTATCAAAATTGTGAAGCCGACTCTTCTCCACATGCTGCGCGCGCGCCATGCACGCGACGAGTATGGAAGAGGCTGCGGCGGCTATTGTGCACAAATTTGGTGGGCCGCTTTTGCCTTGACGTGTTGCAGCAGTCGAATTTCTTGCGCAAGACGTTTCTGTGCAAGCATTCGGACACAAAAGCGGATACAAAAAAGGCATGACGCCACGCTTCATCGTGTCGGTCATGCCGGGGTGCATCATCTGCTCAGACGCCGCTGCCCGCCTTGGGGCGGCCGGGGCGTATGGACATGCAGGCCTGCTGCAAGGCCGCCATGTCGCTGCTGATGCGCTGTGCATGCATGCTCAGGCCTGGAAGCGGTCTTCCAGGAAGCCGTTGCGCTTGGTCACATCGTCCAGCGTCACCAGTGTCTCCAGCAGTGCCTTCATGTGCTTGAGCGGCACGGCATTGGGGCCGTCCGACAGGGCGTTGCAGGGATCGGGGTGGGTTTCCATGAACAGGCCAGCCACGCCCACGGCCACGGCCGCACGCGAGAGCACGGGCACCATCTCGCGCATGCCGCCGCTGGATGTGCCGTTGCCGCCGGGCAGTTGCACGCTGTGGGTGGCGTCGAACACGACAGGGGCGCCAGTCTCGCGCATGATGGCCAGCGAGCGCATGTCGCTGACCAGGTTGTTGTAGCCAAAGCTGGCGCCGCGTTCGCAGGCCGTGAAGCTGTCCGCGGGCAGGCCCGCTTCCACAGCCGCAGCACGGGCCTTGTCGATGACATTCTTCATGTCATGCGGGGCCAGGAACTGGCCCTTCTTGATGTTCACGGGCTTGCCCGACTGGGCCACGGCGCGGATGAAGTCCGTCTGGCGGCACAGGAAGGCGGGGGTCTGCAGCATGTCGACGACAGACGCCACGTAAGGCACTTCGGCCTCGGTGTGCACATCAGTGAGGATGGGCACGTTCAGCTCCTTCTTCACCTTGGCAAGGATCTCCAGACCTTTTTCCATGCCGGGGCCGCGAAAGCTGGTGCCCGAGGAACGGTTGGCCTTGTCGAAGCTGCTCTTGAAGATGAAGTGGATGCCCAGCGAGGAAGTGATTTCCTTGAGTTGCCCGGCCACGTCCATCTGCAGCTGTTCGGATTCGACCACGCAAGGGCCGGCGATCAGAAAGAAGCGCTTGTCCAGACCAATATCAAAGCCGCAGAGTTTCATGGGGGTTCCTTTTTGCACGCCGTGCATGCTTCAAAAACTGAAGCTGCTGGCGCTCTATTTTGAAAGACTTCAACATCATTTGATGCTGAGATCATTGCATTTCAAGCGCTGGCAGCTCCTATTTAAGGATTGATTCCGGAGGAGGGGAATCAGGCCTTCTTGCCCGGCTGGGCCTTGTTGTCCATGGCCGCCTTGATGAAGGCGTTGAACAGCGGGTGACCATCCCAGGGGGTGGACTTGAACTCGGGGTGGAATTGCACACCGATGTACCAGGGGTGAACCTTGGCGGGCAGCTCGACGATTTCGGTCAGCTGTTCGCGCTGGGTCAGGGCCGAGATCACCAGGCCGGCTTCGCGCAGCTGGTCCAGATACTGGGTGTTGGCTTCATAGCGGTGGCGGTGACGCTCGGTCACCACGTCGCCGTAGATGCTGTGCGCCAGCGTGCCCTTTTGCACGTCGGAAGACTGTGCACCCAGACGCATGGTGCCGCCCAGGTCGGAGTTCTCGTCACGGGTCTTGATCGTGCCGTCCGCGTCCTTCCACTCGGTGATCAGGGCGATCACGGGATTGGGGGTGGCGGGGTCGAACTCGGTGGAGTTGGCGCCTGCGAGACCGGCCACATGACGGGCGTACTCGATGGTGGCAACCTGCATGCCCAGGCAGATGCCCAGGTAGGGCACCTTGTTCTCGCGGGCAAACTTGGCCGTAGAGATCTTGCCTTCCACGCCGCGCGAGCCGAAGCCGCCGGGCACCAGAATGCCGTCGTAATCCTTGAGCAGCTTGGTGGCATCCGCGTCGTGGATGGTTTCCGAGTCCACATGCGTGATCTTCACGCGCACATGGTTGCGCATGCCGGCGTGCTTGAGTGCTTCGTTGACCGACTTGTAGGCGTCGGACAGCTCCACGTACTTGCCCACCATGGCAATCTTGACTTCGCCCTGGGGATGCTCGGTCTCATAGACCAGGTCGTCCCAGCGCTTGAGATTGGTGGGAGGCGTGTTCAGGCGCAGCTTGTCGCAGATCAGGCCGTCCAGACCCTGCTCGTGCAGCATGCGCGGCACCTTGTAGATGGTGTCCACGTCCCACATGGAGATCACACCCCACTCGGGCACATTGGTGAAGAGGGAGATCTTGCTCTTTTCCTCTTCGGGCACCTGGTGCTTGGCGCGGCACAGCAGCGCATCGGGCTGGATGCCGATTTCGCGCAGCTTCTGCACGGTGTGCTGGGTGGGCTTGGTCTTGAGCTCGCCGGCCGTCTCGATGAACGGCAGGTAGGTCAGGTGCACAAAGGCGGAGTTGTTGGGGCCGAGCTTGAGCGCCAGCTGACGCGCAGCTTCCAGGAAGGGCAGGGACTCGATATCGCCCACGGTGCCGCCGACTTCGCAGATGGCCACATCCACTTCGTGGTCGGTGCCAAGGCCCGCGCCGCGCTTGATGTATTCCTGGATCTCGTTGGTGACATGGGGGATGACCTGCACGGTCTTGCCCAGATAGTCGCCACGGCGTTCCTTTTCCAGCACGGACTGATAGATGCGGCCCGTGGTGAAGTTGTTGCTCTGACGCATGCGCGTTTCGATGAAACGCTCATAGTGGCCCAGGTCCAGATCGGTCTCGGCTCCGTCATCGGTCACGAACACTTCGCCGTGCTGGAAGGGCGACATGGTGCCCGGGTCCACGTTGATATAGGGATCGAGCTTGATGAGGGTGACTTTGAGACCGCGCGATTCCAAAATCGCAGCAAGGGAGGCTGAGGCGATTCCCTTACCTAGGGAAGACACCACACCGCCGGTGACGAAGACGAACTTGGTCATGTCTTTTTTTGGTGGTGGTAAAACAGGATTATAGGTTCGCCACGAATTTCGGCGTGGCGTACAGGGATGCTTGTGCGGCAGCAAAGCCGCTCAGGTCTGATAAATTGCGCAGCATGAATGACGTGTTCGCAGGCAAACATCTGGTGCTGGGTCTCTCCGGAGGCGTGGCTTGTTACAAATCGGCCATGCTGTGCCGCTTGCTGGTCCAGGCCGGTGCCACGGTGCAAGTGGTCATGACGGAGGCGGCCGAGCAGTTCATGACAGCCGTCACCATGCAGGCGCTTTCTGGGCGCGCAGTCTACACCTCCCAGTGGGATGTGCGCGAACCCAACAACATGCCCCACATCAATCTGAGCCGTGAAGCCGATGCCATCCTCATCGCACCCTGCAGCGCGGACTTCATCGCGCGCCTGGTGCAGGGCCGCTCGGACGAGCTGCTCAGCCTGATGTGCCTGGCCCGGCCCATGGAGAGCGTTCCCCTGCTGCTGGCCCCGGCCATGAACCGCGAGATGTGGGCCCATCCCGCGACCCAGCGCAATCTGGCCCAGGTGCAGGCCGACGGTGCCCAGGTGCTGGGCGTGGGCAACGGCAGCCAGGCCTGCGGCGAGACCGGCGACGGCCGCATGCTGGAGCCCGAGGAAATCATGGAGGAGCTGGCGGCGCACTTCACGGCCAAGAGCCTGCAGGGTCAGCATCTGCTGGTGACGGCCGGCCCGACTTTCGAGGCGATCGATCCGGTACGCGGCATCACCAATCTTTCGAGCGGCAAGATGGGCTTCGCAATTGCCCGTGCGGCGCACGAGGCCGGCGCCCAGGTCACGCTGGTGGCCGGCCCGGTGCATCTTCCAACGCCGCGCGGAGTGACCCGTGTCGACGTGCAGTCGGCGCGCCAGATGCAGACTGCCGTGCAGTCCCTGGTGGCGGGGGCCTCGATCTTCATTGCCACGGCCGCCGTTGCCGACTGGCGGCCGGCCGAGTTTTCCGATCAGAAGATCAAGAAGGATGGCTCGGGCGATGTGCCGGCCATGGACTTTGTCGAGAACCCCGACATTCTTGCCGGCGTGGCCCAGTCCGACCAGGCCCGGTCCGGCAAGCTGTATTGCGTGGGCTTTGCGGCCGAAAGTCATGATCTGCTCAAGCACGCCAGCGCCAAGCGGCTGCGCAAGAGCGTGCCGCTGCTGGTGGGCAATATCGGCCCCGCGACCTTTGGCAAGGACGACAATGCACTGCTGCTGATCGACGATCAGGGCTCCAAGGAGCTGCCTCATGCCAGCAAGGACGTGCTGGCGCGCCAGCTGGTCGATGAAATTGCACAGCGACTGAGCGCCAAGCGTCCCTGATCCGTGATCCCAGGAGTCCGAACATGAATCCCTCCAGTTATGAAGGCCCGCGCAATGGCGACTATGTGGCTTATGTGGATCAGCTGATGCGAGCCAGTCCCGAGTACCGCCGCACGCAACGCAGCATTGCCGGAGCGATTCAGACTGCGGTCGTCACGCCAGGCTCCCAGGCCGGCTCGCCCATGTCCCAGCTGCGCAACACCCTGCAGAAGGCGCGCGACATGGCCGAGCAGGCACAGCAGGTGCCGGGAGCGCGAACCACGGCGGCTGCTCAACCGGCCCAGCGCACGGCTGCTGCACGGCGCCCCAATACGGCCGTGACCAAGCAGGAGGCGCAGCAGCGCTTCAGGGCCATGGAGCGCGAGATCGAGGGGCAGAAGGCTCAGAATGGTCGCAAGCCCTGGGTGTCTCCGGGCTCGCTGGCGCTGATCGTGGGCGGGGTGATCCTCTCCCAGTTCATCCAGGGCTTTGGCGTGCTGCTCGCACTCATGGGCCTGATGTCGCTGGTGGGCGGCGTGCTCAAGCGCCTGCAAGGCCGCTGACAGGCGTCAAGCGCCAGCTCTTGCCCGGCAGCGGGCACAATGGCGCCCTTCAGGAAAACCGCTGGCCGCTGCCATGCAGCTGCCGCAATGAATGCAAGGCCCGGTTCACGGGCCTTGTTTCAAGACAGACAAGACTAGCCAGATCCTTATGAATGTTGATGTAAAGATTCTCGATGCGCGCCTGCGCGACAACCTGCCCGCCTACGCCACTGCCGGCAGCGCCGGACTGGACCTGCGCGCCTGCATCGATGCGCCCGTGACCCTGGAGCCCGGCCAGTGGCAGCTGATTCCCACCGGCATGGCCATGCACCTCAAGGACCCCCATTACGCGGCGCTTATCCTGCCGCGCTCGGGCATGGGCCACAAGCACGGCATCGTGCTGGGCAACCTGGTCGGCCTGATCGACTCCGACTACCAGGGCCAGCTCATGGTCAGCGCCTGGAACCGTTCGCAGACCGCCTTCACGCTGCAGCCCATGGACCGTCTGGCCCAGCTGGTCATCGTGCCCGTGGTGCAGGCACAGTTCAATCTGGTGGATGACTTTGCCGACGCCAGCGAGCGCGGCGAAGGCGGTTACGGCTCCACCGGCAAGCACTGAGTCTCTGGACTCGCCCGCACCTCGCGCAACATGAGCCGCCAGACCCGCAGCCGCTCTGCTTCCTGGACCAAGGTGCAGCTGGGGCGCGACCAGCACATGCGGCGACGCCTGCAAAAACGCCACTGGCTGCGTCTGCATGCCGCTCTGACCGGCGGCCTGAGTCTGGCTGCCATGTCCCTGATCAGCCTGTGCCTGCTGCATGCCGGTGTGCACAGCATGGGGCTGCGCTATGGGCTGGCGCTGGCCTGCGGCTATCTGCTTTATCTGCTGCTGGTGCGTCTGTGGGCGGGCTGCATGCTGCGCCGCGACTGGGACGGGGGCGAGCTGCCCTCCGATGGTCCCGGCTTGGGCGGCAAGCCGGGCAGCGCCGACGCTGCGGGCTTTGAAAGCGGGCAGGGAGGCTCCTACGGCGGCGGCGGTGCCGGCGGCCACTGGGACGATGGCGCAGCCGTGCCTGATATCGCGCCTGCGTCGTCGGGCCTGGAGCTGCCGGATGTCGATGTGTCGGGGCTGGACGGACTCGATGAAGGCGCCGTGGTGCTCGTGCCGGTGCTGCTGGTTTTTGCGGCCCTGCTGATCGCGGTCACGGGCATGGGCTCGCTGATGTGGCTGGTGTTCGGTGCCGATCTGTTCCTGACCGTGGCGGTAGAGGTGGCGTTTGCGCTGCTGATGACCCGAACCCTGTATGTGGTGGAGCGCGAAGGCTGGCTGCTGGCGGCGCTGCGCATCAGCTGGAAGCCCGTGCTGGGCGCCCTGGTCGCGGCCGTGGCGCTGGGGCTGCTCGCCGACTGGCTGTTTCCCCAGGCCGATACCCTCGCACAGGTGCTGCGCAGTCTTTGATCGCCCTCAGTCCTGGTGCCTGGCGCCAGGCAGTTGCAGCTGCATGCGCAGCCCGCCCAGCGGCGATGGCAGAGCCTGGATGCTGCCACCATAGGTCTGAACCAGATCGCGCACGATGTCCAGGCCCAGCCCGGCGCCGGGACGCTGTTCGTCCAGCCGCTCGCCGCGCGCAAAGATGCGCTCGCGCAACTCGGGGGCAATGCCCGGGCCGTCGTCGTCTATGCACAGCGTCAGTTGCTGGCTGTCATCGGCTATAGGCTGCACCTTCAGAACGACCTTCGACCTGGCCCATTTGCCGGCGTTGTCCAGCAGATTGCCCAGCATCTCCATCAGGTCCTGGGAGTCGCCCTTGAAGTCCCATTGCGAGGGGTCTCCCTGTAGCTCGAAGCGTATGCAGCGCGCCGCATGCAGCTTGTCCATGGTGTGCACCAGGGAGTGCAGCGGTCCGGCCAGCGCGGTGCGCAGGCCATGGCCTTGCTGCGCCGCTGCGGCGGCGGCGCGGGCGCGGGCCAGGTGATATTCGACCTGGCGGCTGGCACTGGCGACCTGCTCGCGCACCAGGATCGCGAGCGGGCTGTCCTGCTGCGCGGCCGCGTTGCCCATGATGCTCAGCGGGGTGTTGACTGCGTGAGCCAGATTGCCGGCCTGGGTGCGGGCTCGCTCCACCATCTCGGCATTCATGCGCAACACATGGTTGAACTCCTGAACCAGGGGCATGATTTCGGCCGGGTGCTCGCCCCTGATTTCAGAAGCTTCGCCCTGGCTCACGGCGGCCAGCTGACGGCGCAGGGCGGCCAGCGGAGCCAGTGCCAGCTGCAGCTGCACAACCACGGCGGCGATCAGTCCCGCCGCCAGCATGCACAGCGCGGCCACCAGCATCTTCGTAAAGCGCTGCAGCGGCGTGGCCAGCATGGCCGCGTCGGCGGCAATCATCAGGCGCAGCGGTGGGGCATCGGCCTCGGGCAACTGCACGGTACGCGTCACGATCACCAGGGTGTTGCCATTGCCGTCCGACATATGGCCGTAGCTGGCGGGAGCGTGCAGGGGCAGGGTTGGCTCCCAGACCTTGTCGGCCTGGAAGAAAGGCCAGTCCAGGGTCTGGTCCCAGAGCGAGCGCGAACGCTGGATGCCGGCCTGAACCGTTTGCTGGCCGCTGGCATCGAGCTGGTCCACCTGCCAGTACATGCCCGACAGCGGTTGCTGCAGCAAGGGATCGCCGGAGAAGGGCGAGACCGTGACCGGGACGGCCTGATCCGGCTGGTAGTTGACGGCGCCGCTGAGCCGGTCGAGCTTGGCCACCAGCTGGCTGCGCAACTGCTGGGTCAGGTGCTCGGCAAACAGCGTGCGCAGGCCCCAGCCCGTGAGCAGCAGGGCCGCCAGCACCCAGATCAGGGCGCCCGCCAGCAGTCGCAGGCGCAGCGAGTTCTTCCAGGAGCCCGCAGTCAGCGGGGGCGGCTGTTGGGTCGTGGGGGTGGTCAGAGTGTGCTCGGACATAAGGGTTATGTGTGGTTGGAGGGCGCGACCAGGCGATAGCCCAGGCCGCGCACGGTTTCAATCGAGCCTGCAGGCAGCTTTTTTCGCAGGCGCCCGACAAAGACCTCGATGGTGTTGGAGTCGCGATCGCTGTCCTGCGGGTAGATATGCTCGGACAGCTCGGTGCGCGAGACCACGGCGCCCATGCGCTGCATCAGCAGGGCCAGCACCTTGAATTCATGGCTGGTCAGCGTCAGCGCCTGACCTTCGACGGTGACGCGCGCCTGGCGCGAGTCCAGGGTGATGGCACCGCATTGCCACAGTGCGCTGGCATGCGGGCTCAGACGCCGCAGCAGGGCCCGCAGACGCGCCAGCAGCTCTTCCATGTGGAAGGGTTTGGCCAGATAGTCGTCGGCTCCGGCATCCATGCCTGCGACTTTTTCATGCCAGGCGGCTCTCGCAGTGAGGATCAGCACCGGCATGGAGCGGCCCTGAGCGCGCCAGGCGCGCAGCACGCTCAGCCCGTCGCGCACGGGCAAGCCCAGATCCAGCACCGCAGCGTCAAAGCTCTCGACCTCGCCCAGGTATTGCGCCGTCTCTCCATCGGCGGCCGTCTCCACGGTGTGGCCGGCCTGCAGCAGGGCCTGCTGCAGCTGCTCGCGCAGCGTGGGTTCGTCTTCAATCAGCAAAATTCGCATGCTCTGCAGCCTTCCTGAATGCCGGGGCTCACTTCTTGCGCTTCATGCTGATGAGGCTGCCGTTGCTGGCATCGATCTCCAGCTTGACCACCTTGCCATCGTTTTGCAGCAGCCGGATCTCGTAGACAAAGCGGCCGTCCTCGCGGTCGAACTCCACCTTGATGACCTGGCCCTGGTATTGCTGCTCGACCTGATCCAGAACCGTGCGCAGCGGCAGCACCTGGCCCTGGCGCAAGGCCTGGCGGGCGAGTTCGTGGTCGTTGTCGCCGGCATCCGAGGTGGCAGGCCACAGGCTCAGCGCGGCAAAGCCTGCCGTTGCCAGCAGCATGGCCAGCACGGCATGAAGGGCGCGCCGGCGTGGGCGTGGCGGGGATTGCGGTTCATTTGAGGCGTTGGAAGAAGTCATGGCGAAGGAGCTGGAGTTGAGGTGATGCGGCCTGGTGGCGCTCTGCAGCCAAGGTTATAGGCCTGCATCGATGAACGGAAGCTGAATGGCGGCTTCAGAAACGGTTCAGGGTGAATGCGAACAATCGGTCGCAATCCCAACAGGGCACCTCCCGCCCGGCGGGCCGTATTTTTGTCCCCCTCGTTCACCAACCGACTGCAGGAGTTTCCATGTCTCATCTTCAAGCCCCCGTCTTTGCTATGCCCGCTCGCGTCCTGTCGCTATACCGGACCATGCAGCGCAGCGGCGGCATCGCCCTGCTGGGAGGCGCCGCGCTGCTGTCCGCAGGCACCTGCCTGGCCGCAGAAAACTCCCTGGCTGACCGTGCCTCGGCTTCGGTGGCGGCCGTGCGCGGCATGGCACTCGGACCGGCCCTGTCCATCCGCGATGTCTGCGACCGGCTGGAGAAGGCCGGCTATCGCGAATTCCAGGAGGTGGAGTGGGACGACGGCCTCTACAAGGTCAAGGCCACAGCCAGCGATGGACGCTTTGTGAAGCTCTATGTGGATGGGCGCAGCGGTGAAGTGCTGCGCGTACTCAGCAAAGGCTGAGTTTGCTATATTTTTAATAGCTTTCGGCGCTTTGTGATGGAGGTTTCAAATGGTATTTGAATCGGAAATGAGCGCTGCTCAGGGCAAGGCGCTATGGTTTGAAGAGTTGTAAACGGCTGCGCTTTACTCAAAGTATTGTGAGCAAATGTGAAAGCTGTCGTCCTGGCGAGCCTGTGCCGCGTTGCAATGGAAAGGCAGACCGTGCAAGGTTTGCAGAGCAACTCATAACAGGGACTGCGGCGCATGGAATGTGCATGCGCCAATCAGGAGATTTCCATGCAAATCAATCAACGCTGGGGCCGGTTGGCCATGGTGAGCGCAATCGTTGCGGCTCTGTCGGCCTGCGCGGCCTATCCCCAGGGGGGCTACCAGAGCGGCGGCTATCAGGGGGGCTACTCCCAAGGTGCTTATTCGGGTTCTGGCTACCCTGGCAGCACACAGGCCTACCCCGTGGGCAACAACCAGGTCCAGACCTATCCCGCCAATAACTGTGGCTACAACAACCCCAACTGCTATTCGCAGCAGCCTCAGCAATACGCCCAGCAGGGCCGTGTGATGAATATCGAGACCGTGCGCGTGCAGGACGGCAGCGGTGTTGGCGCAGGCGGCGCGATTGCCGGTGGCGTGATCGGCGGCGTGCTGGGCAACCAGGTGGGCAAGGGCTCGGGCCGTACACTGGCGACCATCGCCGGTGTGGCTGCAGGCGCTTTCGCCGGCAATGCCGTGCAAAACAGCATGGGCGGCGGCAGCGTGCGCGATATCTACCGCGTTACTGTGCAGCTGCAGGACGGCAGCGTGCGCGCTCTGGACTACCAGCAGCCTCCGCAGCTGAGCATCGGCGAATACGTGCGCGTGGAAGGCAACCAGATCTTCCGCCGCTAGGCAGCCGAGCGCACAAAACAAAAGGGACTCCGAGGAGTCCCTTTTTGTTGTCTGAAGCGATGAGCGATGCTTGAGCCGGTGGCGCAGCGCAACTCAGTGACAGCAAGCAAGAGCCTAGGCGGCCCCGCCGCCCCGCAGCGAAGCTGTCGTCCCCCTGAGGGGGGAGGCGCAAAGCGCCTCAGGGGCTCAGTGAAGTGTTTCGTTGCCCGGAGCCATGGGCTCGATACGGAAAAATCCCGTACCGGCTGTGCCACGACCGATTTCTTCCTCGGTGGCCTCGCGCACGGCTTCGATCTTGAGGTGCAGGCGGATGGCGATTCCGGCCAGCGGGTGGTTGCCGTCCAGCACCACATGCTCGGGATAGATTTCGGTGACCGTGTAGAGCAGATCGGGAGGCACGGGGTTGGTGCCCTTGGGCATGGCCGTGCTCTCGAAGCTCATGCCTTCCTCGATCTCCTCGGGGAACAGCTCGCGCTTTTCCAGGAAGATCAGGCTCTCGTCATAGTCGCCGAATGCTTCTTCGGGCTCCAGGTGCAGGTCCAGTGTGGTGCCTACGCCGTGGCCTTGCAGAGCCTCTTCGATGCGCTTGAACAGATCATCGCCACCGACAAGGAATTCCACGGGCTCGTCCAGCACGTCCAGCTCCTCGCCCAGGGTGTCTTTCAGTGTCCAGGTCAGGGCGACCACGCATTGTTGGGTAACTTCCATGGTGTGTGTATGCAGTTGGTGGGCCGCGGGCCAGTCCCGCAGCCGAAATTGAAACGCCGCCACGACCGTGGCGCAATGGCAGGCATTGTCCCATGCGCTGCCCGGCACTGCAGCACAGGCCTTTTGTTACACCCTGCAAAAAGCACTTGCACGGGCTTCACATTGGCGCTCTTGCAGGCCTGCATACTGGCCTCATCTTTGCTGCAAGTAATTTGCGGGCTTAAAGGAAAGCACCATGACCTCTCAAGAACAACAACTGCTGCAAGACCTGTGTGCCAGACTGACGCTGACCCAGGGCCAGCCCAAGGACGCACAGGCCGATGCCGAGCTGCGCCGTGGATTGAGCAACGCGCCCGATGCGGTCTACTGGCTGGCCCAGCGCACCTTGATGCTGGAGCAAGCCATTCAGCAGGCCCAGCAGCAGATCGGCGAGCTGCAGCAGCAGGTGAAGCAGGCCCAGCAAAGCCAGAGCCAGGGCGCAGGCAGCTTTCTCTCGGGCGGCCTGGGCACGCACTTCGGCCGGGCTCCCGAGCGTTATGCCGAGGATGGTGGCTACGCTGCCAATGCCCAGCCTCCCTATCAGCCCCAGTACCAGCCGCAGAACCAGCCGCAAGTGGCGTCTCAGCCCTCCAGCTGGCGCGACCGTTTCTTTGGCGGCGGCTCGGCGCCGCGTGCTGCAGCGCCGCAGGCCTATGGCCAGCCCGCAACCTCTGCCGGCAGCAGCTTCCTGGGCAATGCCGCAGCGGCCGCAGCCGGTGTGGCGGGCGGCATGTTTCTGTTCAACGGGCTGGAGAATCTGATGGGCGCCCATCACGCCGGCTCGGGCAGTCAGAGCGGCGGCGAAAGCAAGTCACTGGCGCAGGACAGCAGCAGCCAGGGCCTGCATGGTGATAGCGGCAATACCTCGAGCCTGGCCAACGATGCGGGCCTTGGCAGCATAGACAACTCAGCCAGCTTTGACAGCGGCAGTTGGGACGATGGCGGCGGCTTCTTTGACGATGACTTTGCCTGATTACATGCTTTGAGATTTTTGAGGCTCAAGCCCTTTTCCATCAAACGCTAGCAGCTATGGATTAGATAGTGAGAAGGAAAAAAGAAAGCCACCTGGCGTTTTCAAATCAGGTGGCTTTTTTAATTTCAGTAGCGATGGGCGCGAGCTTTAACTAGGGCGTGACCTAAGTGTGGGACAGCAAGCAAGCGCCGCCGCGCAGCAAAGCTGTCGTCCCCCTCCGCGAAGCAGAGAGGGGGAAGCGGCGGGGCCGCCCAGGCAAAGCCGCTCAGGGGGGTCTTTAGAACGGATAGTGGCGTGCTTCAGTCTGCATGGTAATCCAGCGTGTCTCGGTAAAGGCATTGATGCCCTGCTGGCCGCCGAAATGGCCATAGCCCGAGGCCTTGACGCCGCCAAACGGCATCTGAGCTTCGTCATGCACCGTGGGGCCGTTGATATGGCAGATGCCGGCCTCGATGCGCGCAGCCACACGCCAGCCGCGGGCCGTATCCCGGGTGAAGACTGCGGAGGACAGGCCGAACTCGTTGTCATTGGCCGTGGCAATGGCTTCTTCCTCGCCATTCACGCGCACGATGCCCTTGACCGGGCCGAAGGTCTCCTCGTGGAAGATGCGCATCGCCGGCGTCACATGGTCGATCAGCGTGGCGGGCATCAGCGTGCTCTCGGCCTTGCCGCCGCAGACCAGTTTTCCGCCCTTGGCCAGCGCGTCGTCGATCATGGCATTGCAGCGCTCCACCGTGGCCAGATCGACCACCGAGCCCAGTACCACGGGGCCCTTGCGCGGGTCGCCCAGCGGCAGGCTGCTGGCCCTGGCGGCAAACTTGGCGATGAACTCGTCGGCCACCTTGTTGTCCACCACAAAGCGCTCGGTGGACATGCAGATCTGGCCCGAGTTGGCAAACGCACCAAAGGTGGCGGCGTTCACGGCCGCATCGATATCGGCATCGTCCAGCACCAGGAAGGGAGCCTTGCCGCCGAGCTCCAGCAGCGCGGGCTTGAGATGTCTGGCGCAGGTCTGGCCGATGATGCGGCCCACACGTGTGGAGCCGGTAAAGCTCACGCGGCGCACGGCCGGGTGGGCCACGATGGCTTCGACCACGCTGCCCGCATCGGCGGGCGCATTGGTCACAAAGTTCACCACGCCGGCGGGCAGGCCCGCGTCCTGCAGTGCCTCGATGATCAGGCCGTGGGTGGCGGGGCAGAGTTCCGATCCCTTGAGGATCACGGTATTGCCGCAGGCCAGGGCCGTGGAGATGCTGCGCACGGCCAGGATCACGGGGGCATTCCAGGGCGCGATGCCCAGCACCACGCCGGCGGGCTGGCGCACGGCCATGGCCAGGCTGCCGGGCACGTCGGAGGGAATGATCTCGCCATTGATCTGCGTGGTCAGCGAAGCCGCTTCCAGCAGCATGCTGGCGGCCAGATGCACATTGAAGCCGGCCCAGATGCCCGAGGCGCCGGTTTCTGCGGCCATGGCCGCGGCAATCGCTTCGCCCTTGGCTTCCAGCGCCTGGGAGGCCTTCATCAGCATGGCGCGGCGGGCGTTCGGCCCCAGTTGCGACCAGGCGGGGAAGGCTGCTGCCGCTGCATCGCAGGCGCGAATCGCGTCCTCGGTCGTGGCTGCCGGGGCGCGCGTGGCCACGCTGCCATCCAGCGGGTTCCTGCGTTCAAAAGTCGCGCCATTGCCGGCTGCGCATTCCTGGCCGGCTATCAGCATTTTTTGTTCGATCATTTGTGTCTCCTTTTAAGTGTCGAGCCAGTCGATAAGACTGGTAATTGTTCAGGGCCTTCAATGAAGTGCGGCCTGGTAAAGGGGTGCCGAGCAAGGGCCTAGGCGGCCCAGCCGCCCCGCAGCGTGGGCTGCCCCAGCATGGGCTGCCCCAGCGATGGGCTGCCCCAGCGATGGGCTGCCCCAGCGATGGGCTGCCCCAGCGATGGCATCGTCCCCCTCTGGGGGAAGCGGCAAGGCCGCTCAGCGGGATTCATCTCAATGTTCACCGCCTAAATAAGCGCGGCGCACGGCGGGGCTGCTGCTGAGTTCTGCGGCCGAGCCTTCGCCCACGATGCGCCCGGTTTCGAGCAGATAGCCGCGATCGGCAATCGCCAGGCTCTGGCGCGCGTTCTGCTCCACCAGCAGCACGCCCATGCCCAGCGTCTTGATGCGCGCCAGGGCTGCGAACAGCTCTTTGCACATCAGCGGTGACAGGCCCAGCGAAGGCTCGTCCAGCAGCAGGATATCGGGTTGGCTCATTAGCGCGCGGCCCACGGCCACCATCTGCTGCTCGCCGCCGCTCATGGTGCGCACGGCCTGGGGCAGACGGTCGCGCAGCTTGGGAAAGAGGGCGAAGACCTGCTCCAGATTGCTGGCCTCGTTGGCGCGCGCGCGCCGGGGCTGGGCTCCCAGCAGCAGGTTTTCCTTGACGCTGAGATCGCCGAACACGCCGCGCCCCTCGGGCACCAGGGCCAGGCCGGCTTGCACGATGGCATGCTGGGGCAGCTGCATCAGCTCCTGGCCCGCCAGCTGGGCGCTGGCGCCGGCCTGGGGCGTGACCATGCCGCCCAGCGCCTTAAGCAGGCTGGACTTGCCTGCTCCGTTGGCGCCCAGCATGACGACCAGCTCGCCGGGCCGCACCTGGAGGCTGACCTGGTGCAGCGCCTCATGCTTGCCGTAGCTCACCGAGATATTGCGCACTTCAAGCATGGCGAACCTCCGCTGACCGGTCTTCATCTGCACTCACATCTTCCCCCAGATAGGCACGCACCACCTCGGGCTCTTTGAGCACCTGGGCCGTGGGGCCGTCGGCTATTTTTGTGCCCGCGTTCATCACCACGCAGCGGCTGCACAGCGCGTGTACGGCGTCCATCACATGTTCGACCATGAGAATCGTCAGCCCCGTGGCCTGCAACTGCCGGATCAGTGCAATGCCCTGCTGCAGCTCCGTGGGGTTCAGGCCTGCCAGCCATTCGTCGAGCAGCAGGATCTGCGGCTCCAGCGCCAGCGCGCGGGCCAGCTCCAGGCGCTTCTGGTTGATATAGGTGAGCTCGCCTGCAGGAGTATTCGCAAATTCGGCCAGACCCACCTGATTGAGCAGTTGCAGGGCACGCGCAGCAGCAGGTTTGCCAAACAGTGGTCGGGGTTTGAAGGCCATGCCGGCAATGACGTTGTCGGTGCAGCTCATGGAGCCCAGCACCTTGACCAACTGGAAGGTGCGTGCCACGCCCAGGCGGGCGATCTGGTGGCTTTTGAGCGGGTGGATGGGCTTGCCGTTGAATACGATCTCGCCGCCGTTGACGGGCAGGGCGCCCGAGATCAGATTCATGGCCGTGGTCTTGCCCGAGCCATTGGGGCCGAGCAGGCCAACGACCTCGCCCGGGTAGACGTCAAAGCTCAGTGCGTTGACGGCCACCAGGCCGCCGAAGCGTTTGGTGGCGCCGCGCACGGAAAGCAGGGTGGCGGTCTTCATGGCTGGTCTCCCTTGCTGGCCGAATTCCTGCCCAGCAGCCTGGCCAGCACGCCAGACAGGCCCTGGGGAATGAAGTACACGATCACGATGAACACCAGGCCCAGCAGAATCGAGAAATGGTTGGGGAAGTTGGCACCCAGGTACTCGAACAGCAGCACCAGCGGCACGGCCCCCAGAATCGGGCCGAACAGCGCGCCTGCACCGCCGAGCAAGGCCATGATCAGGGTCTGGAACGAGACGGCGGGAGCAAAGGCAATGCTGGGGTCGATATAGGTCCAGCGCGGAGCCATGATGGCGCCCGTGACGGTGATGAACACGGCGCTGACGGCGAACAGCAGCAGCTTGGCCGTGGTGGTGTTGATGCCCACATGGGTGGCCACGGTCTCGTCCTCGCCGATCACGCGCAGGGCCAGACCCAGGCGCGAGCGATTGATGAGGGCGCGCAGCGCCAGCACCAGAGCCAGCATGGCCAGCAGTTGCCAGTAGATATCGAGCTGGGTGATCTCCACGAACACATAGCGGCCCAGGTCCTTGGTGATGTTGACTTCCCACCAAGTGACGAGCTGCTTGACCAGCTCGGCCAGGCCGAAGCTGAAGATCACGAAGTACACGCCCGACAGCCGCAGCGTGGACAGCCCCACGATCAAGGCCATGATCAGGCCCACGCCGGCCGCAATCCCCAGCACGGCAGCCCAGGGCAGGGACTCGCCGAACACGGCGGTGACATAGGCGCCCATGCCGAAGAAGGCGACGGTGGCCAGCGAGATATAGCGCGTCGGTCCAGAGAACAGAGCCCAGGCCGTGGCCAGCACGCAGTACATCAGGATGCTGATCATGAGCGAGAGGTAGTACTCGTCCGTCAGCCAGCGCGGCAGCAGTGCCAGGCCCAGCAGGGCGGCGGCGCTGACGGCCCAGATCAGGATTTCCTTGCGATGGTTCGGATTCATCGTGCGGCCCTCCCGAACAATCCTGTGGGCTTGAACAGCAGCACCAGCAGGAACACCGCGTAGTTGACGGCCAGCGTCAGGCCGGGGTCGACAAAGGAGGCCACCAGTGTTTCGGCAAAGCCCAGCAGCATGCCGGCCACCAGGCAACCCATGAGATTGCCCACGCCGCCCATGATGACGACGATCAGCGCCTTCATCGCAAACATGGTGCCCATGCCGGCCGAGAAGGGCAGAAACATGCTGACCAGCACGCCGCAGACCGCCACCAGCGCGCCGCCCAGACCGTAGGCCAGTGCCGCCGTGCTGCGCACATTGATGCCGACCAGAGGTGCGAACTGCGGTGCCACGGACACGGCGCGCACCACGGCGCCGGCGCGGGTGCGCGTCAGCAGCAGGTACAGGCTGCCCCCCAGCACGATCGCAAAGCCCAGCACCAGCAGACGGTTGGCCGCGACCTTGCTGCCCAGGATCTCCACGGGTTCGGACAGATAGCTGTAGCTGTGATAGTCGCCGCCGAACATCACCAGCATGATGCCCTGCACGACGAACAGCATGCCGAAGGTGGCCAAAATTGAATCCACCTCCAGCGCCGGTCCGCCCTTGGCGCGGCGCACCAGCGGGGTCAGCAGCAGCTGATAGATCAGCCACTGGATGGCAAAGCCCAGCGGCACCACCAGCAGCACCAGAAGCAGCGGTGAAATACCCCAGCTGCTCACCGCAAAAAAGGCCAGAAAGGCCGGTGCAATCAGAAACTCCCCATACGAGAGATTCATGATGCGCGCCACGCCGTACTGCAGCGTCAGCCCCATGGCCACCAGGCCGTAGAGCCCGCCCAGCATGGCGCCAGCAAGAAGGATGTCTATTAAATTCATAGCGTATACCGCTGGTGATTCATTGTTCTTGTTATGAAATCAATGCAAAGTTAAAGCTAGACATGCGCAAGAAGCTCTTGTTTTGATAGTTCTCGCGGAGCTGGGCGAATGCTGGAATAGGCATGCCCCAGCAACGGGACAGCGAGGAAGGGCAGCCCCGCACCGAGGCTGTCGTCCCCCTCCCATAGCGCGAAGCGCGTAGAGAGAGGGGGAAGGCGCGCAGCGCCTCAGGGGGTGACCCGCGGTATCACCGCAGGTTTGACCCCCGCCCGGTTGGTCGGTGCAATCGCATTGAACTCGCCGTTCTGCCACTGGCCCACATGCCAGAGCTTGGTCAGCATCTGGCCTTCAAGCTTGACGGGGCCGAGCACGGTCTCGAAGCTGCCGCTCTTGAGCTCCTGGGTCACGGCGGCGCGGTCGATCTTGCCCACGCGCTCGATGGCCTGCTGCAGCATCTGCAGCGAGGTATAGACGATGGGGCTGGCAAAGCGGTCCGATTCCTGGCCGGTCACTTCCTTGAAGCGCTTCAGATAGGCCTGCATCTGCGGGTTGCCGGCATCGATGCCGCCCGGCGCCATCACGCCTTCGGCCGCTGCGCCGAACTTGCCCTTGAACATGGGGAACTGCGTGCCCACGCCGGTGAAAAGCACCTTGGGAGTCAGGCCCAGCGTCTTGGCCTGCTCGTTGATCAGCATGGTGTCGGGCGGATAGGAGTAGGCCACGAAGGTGTCGGCACCCTTGCCCTTGGCCTCGTTGATGACGGGCGTCATGTCCTGCGTGCCGATCGGGTAGCTCTTGTCGTAGACCAGCTCGAAGCCATGCTGCTTGGCGGCCTTGCGCGTGGCATTGGCCAGCTCCACGCCAAAGCCGTCGGCGATATTGATCATGGCGATCTTGTTGTTGATCTTGCCGTCCTTCTTGGCCTTTTCCAGCATGGCGACCAGGCCCTCGGCATATTCGCCGCCTGTGCCCAGGAAGAAGAAGGCATGCTTCCAGCGCTTGGCCAGATCGGGGGCCTTGTCGGTCACCGAGGTGGCGGCCAGCAGCGGGTATTTGTGTTTTTCGTAGGTCGGACCCACGGCCAGGTTGGAGCCCGTGCCCCAGGGCGGCAGCACGAAGTCCACCTTGTCCTGGGTGATCAGGCGCTCGGTGGCGCGCACGGCCTCCTCGGTGCTGGAGCGGTCGTCGTATTCGATGACCTCGATGGGCACGCGCTTGTTGTAGGCCTTGAGCATGATGCCGCCGGCGTCGTTGATCTCCTTGACCCAGAGCTTGTAGTTGGGCGCCGTGGTCACGGAAGTACCGCCCGCGTTGACGCCGGTCTTGGCAATTGCCCAGCCGATACGGATGGACTTGGGCGCTTCCTGGGCCAGGGCCTGGCCGCACAGGCCCGCCAGGGCCGTGGCTGCGACCAGGCTTTTGAGAACAAAACGCTTGTCGGCGAATGTCATGTTTGTCTCCTTTTGATGGACGGGTGTCCGGGTTTTCGGCCATCGTAGGAAATCGCGGCGCAAGGGGCTTGTCTGTGCGTGCACTGCGTCTTGTCTGTGCATGCAAGTATCTGTGGGTAAACACTGATTTCCCTGCGAGGCGCCGGTTTTGCCCGGCCCCTGGTCTGGATCGCTATGGATAATGAAGCATCCTGTTACTTCTTCAGGAGCCCAGATGCGGCCAGACATTCCTGCCTACCAAGTGACCGAGAAGATGACCGAGATGCAAGGTGCCCAAGCCGTGGGCGCCTGGCAGCACTGGATGTCCACGCTCTATGGACTGGAGAGCGATGTCTATGGCGATCAGCATTTCTCGGCGCGGCTGGGAACCCTGGAGCTGGGGCCGGTGGGCATGACCCGGATCGAGGCCAGCCGCCATCGCGTGCGGCGCACTTCGGCCAGCATGGCACGCCACAGCACCGACTTTCTCAAGATCGTGGCCCCCTGGCATGGCGAGGCCCGCGTCTGCCAGAACGGGCGCGAAGCCGTGGCGCGCAGCGGCCAGTGGCTGATCTATGACACCACGCAGGAGTACGAGGTGCTCAACCCCGAGTGGTGCGAGCATCTGATCATCACCTTGCCCAAAAGCCGCTTCGAAGACCATGGCCGCGCCATCGACGCCCTCATGGGGCGCTATGTGGGCGGCAGCGAAGGCGTATCCCGCATTGCGCTGGACATGATGCGCGGCACTTTTGCCGAATGTCGGGCCATGGGCCAGGGACTGGCCCAGCATGTGACGGATTCGCTGCTTCAGCTGATCCAGCTGTCCCTGCTCGATGCCTGCGGCCGCGCGGCATCGCTGAGCGCCAGCGAGCTGCTGCAGGGCCGCATCAAGGCCTATGTGCGCCAGCATCTGCGCGATCCTGCCCTGAGCGTGGATGCCGTGGCCGCAGCGCTCAACTGCAGCAAGCGTCATCTCTACAACGCCTTTGCCGATGAGAGCTTGTCCATCAGCCAGCATATCTGGGCCGAGCGCGTGGCCCTGTTCCAGCGCGAACTGCTCAGTCCTGCCAATCGCCACTGCACCCTGACCGAGCTGGCGCTGGCCAGCGGCTTTGCCAGCGGCGCGCATCTGAGCCGCCTGTTCAAGCAGCACACGGGGCAGACGCCGGCGCAGTTCAGGGCAGGCGTGCAGTCTTCGAGTCTGCTGAACTAGGCATTAAATTGGCCTTAAACCCAATCCAGGAAATCGCAAACAGCTATTGATACAATAGCAAACAAGAAGCAAACAAGAAGCAAACAAGAAGCAAACAAGAAGCAAACAAGAAGCAAACAAGAAGCAAACAAGAAGCAAACAAGAAGCAAACAAGGAAAAGAAAGCCACCTGGCGTTTTCAAATCAGGTGGCTTTAAAAATTTGAGGCTAGGGCGCAGCAATTGAACAGGCATGCCCCATCAAAGGACAGCAAGCAAGCGCCGCCGCGCAGCAAAGCTGTCGTCCCCCTCCCGCATTGCGAAGCAAAGCGAGAGAGGGGGAAGGCGCAAAGCGCCTCAGGGGGAGATCAAATGTTTATTCCGCACTTGCCCGGAGCCAGAATCCCATTGGGGTCCAGAGCACGCTTGATCTTGCGCTCGATATCGCGCTTGACCGGACCGTAGCTCTGCGCCACGCGCTCCTGGAAGGCCGTGTTCACGCGGTACACGGCATAGCCTTCCTTCTCGAACTCGTCCAGCAGCTCGGCAAAGCAGGCGTTGGCGCGCTTGGTTTCCTCTTCGTTGCTGCGGTCGTAGAGCACATCGATGACATGGTGCATATCGCGCCAGCCGACGATGAACTCGCCCACATAGTCCAGGCCATGCTTGTTGAGGATCTTCTTGGCCAGCGACTTCTGCTTGTCGCACTCGCTGCCGCGCGCCTGCGACACAGGGGCAAACCACATCGAGCCGCCACCCCCGCGCCAGTTGTAGAGGCCGAACTCCTGCAGGTTGGGCACGCCCGACATGAGCTGGGCACGGTACTTGAAGGGCTGGGTGTCGCCAGCCATCTCCTCGGTGATCAAGCGGCCCTTGCCCAGTTTCTTGAGCGCGTCCTGCACGATCTTGAAGTTGACGTCGACCTGCTCCCTGGTGCCGTACAGCGCAGCGTAGACATTCCAGGCGCCCAGATGCTTGTCTTTCTGGATCTGCTTGAGGATGGCGTCCGGCGTATGGCCGGGCTCGGTGATGTAGTCCGAGCGGCGGGTGTTGCAGGTGGATGCCTCCCACAGCACGCCGGCAATCACCACCGAATTGGGGATGACCTGGGCGATGCGCAGGGGGCGGATGAATTCCACGATCTCGGAGATATCGCTGTCTTCGTCGAACTGGATTTCCAGCGGCTTGAAGACCGGGGGCTTGGGCATCAGCCAGAAACCCATCTTGGTGCAGATGCCGTAGTTGGACTGGGTGAACATGCCGTCCAGCGTCGGGCCGTAGCCCCATTTGAACACCTGCCAGGCCTTGTCGCCCTTGACGCCTCCCATGCCGGTGCGCAGCACATCGCCGTTGGCCATCACCACTTCCATGCCGCACTGCATCATGAAGTGTTCGCCATAGGGGGTGTAGCCCACGCCGCGGTCCATGGTGTTGCCTAGAGGACCGGCAATGGCCGAAGGTGCCGAGAACGACAGCATCAAGGGAATCTTGTTCTCTTCGAGGTAGTCGTAGAGCATCTGGTAGGTCACGCCAGGCTCGACCAGGGCCGTGCACAGTTCGGGGTCCACGTGGATGATCTTGTTCATCTTGCGCAGATCCAGCACCACCTGGCCGCGCTGGCCCGGCGCGGCCGAGCCGTAGCCGAAGTTGCGGCCGGTGGAGATGGTCCACACGGGCACCTTGTGCGCGTTGCAGATCTTGACGACCTCTTGCACCTGCTCCACGGTGGTGGCAGTCACCACGGCGGAAGGTGTGTGCTCTTCGGTAGGCACAGCCATCATCACCTTGGTGTAGGGACGAACCAGCTCGTCCTTGATCATCACATTGTCTTCGCCCAGGGCCTTCTTGAATTGAGCGATGGCCGCATCAAAGCTGCTCTCGCTCATGCCCTTGGGCAGGGCCATGTATTTGCTTGTCATGCTCTGCTTTCCTTGTTTCTTAGATTACGCAGCTAAAGGACACGCGGGCTTCCTTGCCTGCTGCCGCCGTGGTGGTGTTCATGACTTGACCGGACGCCAGCGACCGACCCAGTGCCTGGGCCCAGTCGGCGGCGGCGCCGTCCACACGATGGTGTTCCACGGCCAGCACGCGGCCACCGCTGGAGCGAACCAGGTCCAGCACCAGCGTGGCCGAGGCGTCATCGAGCAGACCCAGCAACAGGGTTTCCTGGCTGTCGGTCAGCAGCTCGCCCAATTGGTTGAATGCGGCGCTGTCCAGACCTTGAAGGCCGGTGTGCACCACGTTGCGGGAGGTGCTCTGAACACCGGCCGCAAAGGCCTTTTCCAGCGCGCTGGCGTGCATGGAGGAGGTCACGGCCAGCACCTCGGCAGAGCGTGTGGCTGCGCTGGCGGTGCGGCCTGCAGCGGAGGTGGCAGCCTGTGCCCAGCCTATGCCGGAGACAGCCAGACCTGCAGCGGTCAGACCTTTGAGAAGGGAGCGACGATCGGTTTGCATTGCATCGTCCTCCTTATTTCCTGGCGGGCTCGGCTGCCTTGGGGGCCTCTGTCTTGGACAGGTAGTTTGCCAAGTCTTCCAGCGTGGCGTCGTCGATATCGGTCACGCGAAAGGATGGCATGGCGTTCATGCCGTTGCGCGCAATGATCACGTAGGTCGCGGGCGGAAAGCCTCGCCCCTTGATGACGGGGCCTATGCCGGCTTCATGGCATTTGGCGCAGGTCTTTTCGTAGAAGCGCTGGCCGGGGCCAATGTTGTGAGAGTCCGCAGCCGAGGCGGCGAGGCTGAGGCCAGACAGCAGGGCTGCCAGGGCCAGTTGGGAGGCATGTTTCAACGTGGGTCTCCGGTGGTTCTGTTGGTCGGCAGACACAAGGCGCGGGTTGGGGCTCGCGCCTTGCCCATGCGGGCGCTGCACCTGAGGTCTTTGCCTCATGGCCCAGTGCCGGCGATGGAGGTTTCAAGCGAGGACAGGAGTCACGCCTGCCGGCTACGACTGCTGTCCTGGACGCTTTAGAAGGGGTAGTGACGTGCGGTGGTCTGCATGGTGATCCAGCGGGTGTCGGTGAAGGCATCGATACCGGCCTGGCCGCCAAAGTGACCGTAGCCCGAGTTCTTTACGCCGCCGAAAGGCATCTGTGCCTCGTCGTGCACGGTGGGGCCGTTGACATGGCAGATGCCCGCTTCGATGCGGCCGGCCACGCGCCAGCCGCGCGCTGTGTCCCTGGTGTAGACGGCGGAAGACAGGCCGAACTCGTTGTCGTTGGCCATGGCGATGGCCTGCTCTTCGCCACGCACACGCACGATGGCTTTTACCGGGGCAAAGGTCTCTTCACGGAAGATTCGCATCTCGGGTGTCACGCCGTCTATCAGCGTGGCGGCCATCAAGGTGTCGCTGGCCTTGCCGCCGCAAAGAATCCTGGCACCCTTGGCCACGGCATCGTCGATGAGCTCGTTGACGCGGTTCACGGTGTTCATGTCCACGACGGAGCCCAGCACCACGGGGCCTTTGCGGGGGTCGCCCAGAGGCAGGGTTGTGGCGCGGCCCACCAGCTTGGCGATGAATTCCTCGGCCACGGCCTCGTCCACGATGATGCGCTCGGTGGACATGCAGATCTGGCCCGAGTTGGCGAAGGCGCCAAAGGTGCAGCCGGCCACTGCGGAGTCGATGTCGGCATCGTCGAGCACCAGAAACGGTGCCTTGCCGCCCAGCTCCAGAATGACGGGCTTGAGGTATTTGGCGCAGGTCTGGCCGATGATGCGGCCCACGCGCGTGGAGCCCGTGAAGTTCACGCGGCGCACGGCGGGGTGGGCCACCATGGCCTCGACCACGGCGCCGGCGTCTTCGGGCGCATTGGTCACAAAGTTCACCACGCCGGGCGGCAAGCCGCCTTCCTGCAGCGCTTCGATGATCAGGCCGTGCGTGGCAGGGCACAGCTCCGAGCCCTTGAGGATCACGGTGTTGCCGCAGGCCAGGGGCGTGGCAATGGCGCGTACGGCCAAGATGATGGGGGCATTCCAGGGGGCGATGCCCAGCACCACGCCGGCGGGCTGGCGCACGGCCATGGCCATGCTGCCGGGAATGTCCGAAGGAATCAGCTGGCCGTTGATCTGGGTGGTCAGCGATGCGGCTTCGAGAAACATATTGGCGGCCAGATGCACATTGAAGCCGGCCCAGATGCCGGAGGCGCCGGTCTCTGCCGCCATGGCTGCGGCAAAGGCCTCGGCCTTGGCCTCCAGGGCCTGGGAGGCCTTCATCAGCATCAGCCTGCGTTCTGTGGGGCCCAGGGCCGCCCAGGCAGGGAAGGCCGCCTGAGCGGCTTCCACGGCACGCACGGCGTCGGCTGTTGTGGCGGCCGGGGCACGCGTGGCGACCGAGCCGTCCAGAGGGTTTTTGCGCTCGAAAGTGGCGCCATTGCTGGCCTGTGCGGTCTTACCGCCGATGAGCATGCTTTGTTCAATCATCTTCGCTTCCTTCACTACCAAGGGCGCGTGACCGCAGTCACTGCTTGTTGATGCAAGTTGAAAAGTGGGGGCTGGTGTCGTTGCACAAGGCTTGTGTCACCGGGCTTGTCTCCACCTTTTGTGATGTTTCGCCTGACACTGGCGTGTGAGTGATCGTAGGAAAAGCCCTGGCAAGATGCTGTGCGCAATGTGCACAAACCGTTTGACGAATCGTGCACGCGACCTAGGGTTTGCACTAGTTTGAATGCAGTGTGGGAGATTCTTCATGGCCTGAGCGCGAAAGTGCTCACTTACCGATAATTGTTGTACTTTGTCGGTACAGGCAGAGATAGATACAACGAGGAGTCAAGGCCCATGACCGCGCCCGTGGTACTGAGTACCGATGGTCTTCCCGAGAAGGAAACTGCACCAGCCTGGCAGGGCTGGATGGCACAGCTGTTCTCGGGTCTGGATACGGATCTGTATGGCGACACCTGTTTTGACGGGCATCTGAGCGTGGCATACGCAGGCGATGTGATGCTCACCAAGCTGGATGCCGGGCGCCACCGCGTCATACGCGACAGCCACCGTCTGCGCGACAGCGAAGCGGCCTACCTCAAGATCGTGGCGCCCTGGAGCGGCCATGCCGAGGTGCAGCAGTACGGCAGCAAGGCCTGCGTGAGCAATGGCAGCTGGGCCATCTATGACACCTCGCAGCCCTATGTGGTGGCCAACCCCCGGCACACGGAGCACCTGATCATGATGGTGCCCAAACAGAGCATTGCCGAGCGAGGCCTGCGTCTGGAAAACCTCATGGGTCGATCGGTGGGGGGCAGCGCCGGCATTGCGCGCATTGCTCTGCAGACCATGCGCAGCACTTACCAGGAACTGGACAATATGACGGCACCGCTGGCGCGTCGCGCCGGGGAGTTGCTGGTGGATATGGTGCATCTGTCCCTGCAGGCACTTGGCGGGCAGGCCACGGCGGTGACGCAAAAGCAGGCCCTGTACGACCGCATCTGCGAGCATGTGGCCTGCCATGTGCGCGACCCTGGGTTGTCGGTCGATCAGGTGGCCGAAGCACTCAATTGCAGCCGTCGGCATCTGCACAACGCCTTTGCGGGACGAGATCAGTCGCTGGGCGGCTTCATCCAGCAAAGCCGGCTGGAGCTTTGCATGCGGGAGCTGCATTCCCCGGCGCTCGCGCACCGCACCATTACGGAAATTGCCATGGGCTGTGGTTTTGGCAACAGCGCGCACTTCAGCCGTGCCTTCAAGGCCTATGCCGGCATGTCGCCGTCCGAGTTCAGAGCGCTCGGTCATTGATCTGTGCCGACCAGCGTTTTCGAGGCCTATAGGACAATGCAGTCCGTTGCTTAGAAAGCAGGACTGTATTCATGGACATCAATACGCCGCTCACCCTGCTGGGTGGGCTCACCGCCTCTCAATTCATGCGCCGCCACTGGCACAAAAAGCCCTTGCTGGTGCGTCAGGCCATCCCTGGCTTCAAGGCCCCGATTCCGCGCGCCCGACTGCTGGCCATGGCGGGCGAGGATGGCGTGGAGTCGCGCCTGATCCAGCAGCTCGAAGGCGACAACTGGAAGCTCAGCCACGGCCCGCTGTCCCGTCGCAGCCTGCCTGCATTGACCAAGCCGGGCTGGACCGTGCTGGTGCAGGGCGTGGACATGCATGACGCCAAGGCGCATGAGTTGCTGCAGCAATTCCGCTTTGTGCCCGAGGCGCGCCTCGATGATCTGATGATCAGCTTTGCCACCGATCAGGGGGGCGTAGGCCCGCATTTCGACAGCTATGACGTGTTTCTGCTGCAGGCCCAGGGCAAGCGCCGCTGGCGCATCGGTCGTCAAAAAGACCTGTCTCTGCAGCAGGGCAAGCCACTGAAAATCCTCTCCAATTTCGAGCCCGAGGAAGAGTTCGTTCTGGAGCCCGGCGACATGCTGTATCTGCCGCCCAAATGGGCGCATGACGGTGTGGCGGAAGGCGAATGCATGACGTATTCGATAGGCTTTCGCTCGCCCGATCGCAGCGAGCTGGGCCGCGAGTTGCTGCTGCGCATGTCGGACGAGCCCGACGAGCCCGAAACTCCGGTCATTTATCGCGACCCCAAGCAGGAGGCCGTGAGCAACCCGGCGCTGATTCCTGAAGGCATGTATGACTTTGCCCGCGAGGCACTGAAGAAGGCCATGGCCGAGCCGCTGGCGCTGGAGCGCGCGCTGGGCGAGTACCTGAGCGACCCCAAGCCCAATGTCTGGTTCGAGCATGGCGATGAAAACGGCATGTTCGAGAGCGTTGTGCTGGATCGTCGCACGCGCATGATGTATGACGCCAAGCACATCTTCATCAATGGCGAAAGCTATCTGGCAGGTGGCCGCGATGCCACGTTGATGCGCAAGCTGGCAGACAGCCGAGCCCTGTCGCGCAAGGATCTGGCAACTGCCAGCGATGACGCGCTGGAGTTGCTGTCGTCGTGGTTTGATGCTGGCTGGGTTCGCTCCGGCGACTGAAACAGGGTGGACTTGTAACAGCGATCGTGCTAACTTACGGGTTTGTCCTCTGTGGCTCCTGCTGATTTCGCAGGCTTTGTGTAGGTTATGTAAATCTTTATCAAAGCTTTGTCAGGGATTTGACAGGAATAAATTTATGCTCCACAGTGTGGCTCAAGGCAAGCGTGGGCTTGCCCGATAAATGAGAACGCGCCGATTTGTGCAGAATTGTTTGGTTGCTGTCAGTGTTAGTCAGCAATGGGCAAAACTACCTATAATGCGGGCTGAGTCGAATTTATCGTTTGACCTGATCTGCCAGAGCGATCAATAGCTGCAAAAGGCTGACCGTAATGGCAATCTGCATACCGTCTGCTGAACCTACCATTTAGGAAACTGTCATGAAGAACTCTCTGATTCTGGCTACCGTGATCGCTGCTGCTGCTCTGGCTGCTTGCGGCAAGAAGGAAGAAGCTCCTGCTGCTCCCGCTCCTGCTGTGGAAGCTCCTGCTGCTCCCGCTCCTGCTGCTGAAGCTCCTGCTGCTCCCGCCGCTGACGCTGCTGCTCCTGCTGCTGACGCTCCTGCTGCCCCCGCCGCTGACGCTCCTGCTGCTCCTGCCGCTGACGCTCCTGCTGCTCCCGCCGCTGAAGCTCCTGCTGCCAAGTAATTCGCTGCATCAGCCAGCTTGAGGCCCAGGCCTCAAGCATGAAAAAACCGCACTCAGGTGCGGTTTTTTTACGTCTGGATTTCACAGCGGATTTTCGAGCCGCGGATGCTTGTCGGCATATGAGGTCTGTACCGATATCTGCACTTGGGCGGATTCTCGCGTGCAAGCGCGCCATGAGCATTGCAGCCCCCAAGCCGAAGTTCGATTCGTTCGGACATGAAAAAAGCCACCAGAGCGCAGTCCGGTGGCTTTTGCATGGGGGCAGCGCTCTTTACTTCAGATCATCGGTGATGATGCGCACGATGCGCTGGCCGTTGGCGGAGTTGTCCGGCTGGCCTTGCTCATTGAGCACGCTGACCTGGGACTTGTTGCCGTCACCCTTGACCTGGATCTGATACTTCTGAGGCGCGGCAGCTTCCTTGCCCTGGCTGAAGATCTTGCTGAAGAAGCCCTTGGACTCAGGCTTGGCGTTCGGGTCCACGTAGCGCACGTAGTAGAGGCCGCGGCTGCGGTCGCGGTCTTCCACGGTGAAGCCGGTGCGGTCCAGTGCCACGCCAACGCGGCGCCATGCGCGCTCAAAGCCTTCTTCCAGCTGCAGCGTGGGCACACCGTTGATGGTGTCCATGCGTGCGCTGGTCGAGGTGGTGGCTGCAGACTTGTCCGCCTTGGCAACGGCAGAGGCCTGCTCTTCGCTCACACCCAGCTTGACCATGATGCGGCGCAGGAATTCGGTTTCCAGTTCGGGATCGCGAGGACGCGGTTGCCAGATGGTGTTGTCCTTGCGCTCGCTGGTGTAGACCTCCTGCATGCCACGGTGGGTGACATAGATGCGGGTCTTGCCATCGGGCTCGCGCTCCAGGCGGGTGCGGAACTTGTCGCGCTCGCTGGTGGAGTAGAGCGAATCGAACACCTTGCCCAGGCTTTTTCGGATGATGTCCTGAGGCAGCTTGGCGCGGTTTTCGGCCCAGTCGGTCTCGAGAATGCCCAACTGGCGGTCTTCCATCGCATAGATGAAGCCGTTTTCCAGCCAGAAGTCGCGAGTGGGCTCCCAGAGCTTGTCGGCTGCACGATCAACCACGAGCCAATGCTCGGCACCGTCGCGCTCGATGCGGACGTCGCCAATCTTGTTGGCTGCGGTGTTGTTGTCGGCAGGCTTGGCGGCCTTGGCATTGGCCTGCATGGCAGCAGCGGATACCACGCCACCAGGGACGGTATAGCGCGAGTCTTGCGACAGCTGCGTCAGATCCGGAGGGACTTCAAGAGAGGGAGCTTGATTCTTGCCCGCGCTCTTGTAGTCGATCTTGGTCTCTTGGAACGTGGTCGTGCAGGCAGACAGGCCCAGCGCGATGCTGAGCAGGCTCAAACGTGCTGTTTGTTGTTTCACGCGGATTGTCCTTGGGTAGCGTTCAAGCTATGTGCGAAAAACCGCTAGCTTAGCGCAACTCGATCAGAGTACGCCAACTTTACGCAGAGCATCCTCAACAACTGCTTCGCATTGCTCGCTCAGCGGCGTCATGGGCAGGCGCATGGCGGGGCCGCACAAACCCATGCGGGCTGCTGCCCATTTCACGGGAATGGGATTGGCTTCGACAAACAGACTCTTGTGCAGGGGCATGAGCTTGAACTGGATTTCCATGGCGCGCTTGGTATCGCCGGCCATGGCGGCCTTGCACAGCTCGCTCATCAGGCGGGGAGCGACGTTGGCCGTCACGCTGATGTTGCCGTGGCCGCCGCACAGCATCAGTGCCACGGCGGTGGGGTCGTCGCCGGAGTAGACGCCGAAGCCGGCAGGCACGTCACGGATCAGCCATTGAGCACGCTCGATGTTGCCGGTGGCTTCCTTGATGCCGATGATGCCGGGGATCTGGGCCAGGCGCAGCACGGTGTCATGCTGCATGTCCGCAACCGAGCGGCCGGGCACGTTGTACAGAACCACGGGCAGGTCGCCAGTGGCTTCGGCGATGGCCTTGAAGTGCTGGTACTGGCCTTCCTGTGTGGGCTTGTTGTAGTAGGGAACGACCTGCAGCTGGCTGTCGGCGCCCACCTTCTTGGCGTACTTGGCCAGCTCGATGGCTTCGTGGGTGCTGTTGGCACCGCAGCCGGCCATGATGGAGACGCGGCCGGCGGCCTGTTCCACGGCGACACGAATGATTTCGCAATGCTCTTCGACATTCACGGTGGGCGATTCACCAGTGGTGCCGACCACACCGATGCAGTTGGTGCCTTCGGCCACATGCCAGTCGATGAGTTTGCGCAGCGACGGGTAGTCGACGCTACCGTCTTCGAGCATGGGCGTAATGAGGGCAACAATGCTGCCAGTGAGAGCAACGGAGGGTGATGTCATATCCGCAATCAGAAAACGGTAAAAATGAATTCTACAAACAGGGACAGGGTGCAGGCAGTGGTTTGCCATCAACAGTGTCTAGCAAAACTCTGTTTTTGTCGAAGTGTTGTTGATAAATGACGAAATGACGAAATATTTAATTTCTGTGCGTCATATTGTTCGTTGATCGTGGCTTTGTTTCGGACGGCATGGCTGCAATCTGGCGGCTTTGCAAGTCTTGCACCATGCGGTCCGGCCGCTTTTCTCAAAGCCTGCATGCAGGCTTGGCGACCGTGGTTTCAGCCCCGCCGGCATCGCTTCAGTTCGCGCTGTAGTTCCAGGCGCTGATATGGGCCTGCGCCAGCCGTTCCATGAAGTCCTCGGCATCTGCCGAGCGCACCACGGTCACGCGCAGGCTGTCGTCATCGGTGGCCAGCTTGATCAGGGCCAGCTGGCGGCCGGCCAGATGTTCGGCCATGTTCTCCAGGCCCGATTCAACACCGTCAGCGGGCGTGTCCCATTGCCAGTCATCAGTGCCTGGCAGCCAGTGCGTGTTCGCAATGCCATCGGCATCCTTCCAGTCAAAGCGGGCGAACTCACCGGCAACGGCAAGCAGATGCACCCAGTACAGGGTTAGCGCGTTTTCACCAGCGGGCAGATGCATGACATCGGGGTCGATCTCGTCATCTTCGTCCCAGCCCATGTCGTCAGGATCAGGTGCCGCCACGCAGTCACGCCATTGCTGAAGCAGTTCTGCGGCCTGGCTTTCGTCATTCAGGCAGAGGATGCGCGATATATCCTGCATCCAGGCCTCATCCTCTGCCTCTATCAGTTCCGCGCGGGTCATGGCCGTGGTTTCGGGGGTGTCGCCACCCAGGCCCTTGAACATGCCGCGCAGCGCGTTACGGTAGTCCTCCCAGGTTTCTCCGGTGCGGGTGATGCTGAAATCCTGGATGGAGAACATGACCAGTTCGGCCTCCGGCCCTTCGCCCATAAAGCTCAGCAGTTCATTTTTCTTGGGACTGCAGTTCAGCGGCGGGCACCAGATATCAGGGGCGGCCAGCAGCTTACCTTTGGTGTTGAAGATGCGGGGCTCGCCTTTTTCGGTGATGGCCAGCAGCTTGCGGCCGGGAAATACCTTGGGGGGCGAGCTGCTGAAGCCGCGCTCTATGGTCTTGAACTGACAGGGGATGATTTCCTGGCCGCGGATGTCAATCACGCCTTCGAGGATGCGGAACTCCTGCTCGCCCTGCTCGTTGACAAAGGGTTCCCGGATGCAGGCGACGGCCAGGTCTGTCTTGGCGCTGAAGTCGTTGATGTGCTCATAGCGGCCCGCATCAAACACAGGGTGGCCGTCGGGCTTGAGCAGCAGCTGGCGCGAGTCGCCATAAGGGCCTTGTTCGGCACGGATTAATTCGTCCTGTTCCTCGTTGTAGTCGATGCTGCTGAGCCCTTCGTGCAGCAACGCGAGGCCGGGCAGGTTGCGCAGGTCCTGCATGTTTTCCTGCCTCGGTGATCTGCAGGCCATCACATGGGGCGTGACGGCATAGGCGTCGCGATAGCCCTCGGAGGGCGATACCAGCCAGATGCCGTTCAAATCCTTGATGCCGGACCTCGCGCCTTCGCCCGGCGTGGTCTCGGGATAGTGCACGCTCAGATGCTCGCCAGAGACAAAAGTCATGCTCGCGCCTTCCAAGGGGCGCTGAAGCCAGCGGCCATAGGGCGTGACCATGCCCACGGGCCAGTGGTCGCGCTCGGCTTCGTTCTGTGGTTTCAGGCCCGTGCGCGGGTGCAGCTTGGGCATGACGTAATAGCTTTCGGTCGCTTCGTCCCAGGCGCCATGGTGGCGCGGCTCGTAGTGATCGGCCAGCCAGGCGGGCCAGTCTTCTTCGCTTTCCTGCTCGATGACCTCGGTGCGTGCAATGACCGAATCGCTCCACCATCCCAGATGGGATTGCGGCGCCCGCTTCAAGGCCTGCAGAGATTCGGGCAGCTCGCCGCCGCTGCAGCTCCATTGCCGGCATAGCTCGCGCTGGGCCTGCAAAAAGGTTGTGAACTGCGCTTCGTCAAAGTCATGCGGACATAGCGTGGCGCAGTCCAGCAGCAGCCACTGGCGCGTGCTGGTGCTGATGGTGTGATCGATGTGCTGCCATTGCTTCTTGACGGAGTCGGGCCAATGCGCAGGGCTTTTTGCGGGCAATGGCTCAATCACGCTCCTCAGCCATTGCCAGCGGGCCCGGACCTGCTCCATGGGGGCGGCCAGGGCCGAGAGGCTTTGCTTGTCCTGGTAGGCGCTGCAGGGAACCAGTTCGGGCAGATGCCGCGCATCGCCCAGCAGCACGCTGAACAGCAGCGGTGTGCTGCTGAACCATTCGGCCCAGCCGTCGCAGCTGCCGCCGGGCTCTGCGGGCCACTCTGTCGAGGGACTGGGGTGTTCGTCGTGGGCAAGCAGCAGGGCGTAGGCGGGCATGGCAGTCGGGCAGATGTGGATGCAGAAGAAGGGCGTCAGGCTTGAAGCAATGCGGCAGGCGCGGCCGGGCCACCGGGCCTGATGGCGGCAATGCGCTGAACCACGCGCTCGGGCTGGTGCAGCAGGCCGTGCTCGTAGGCGACGATGTTCCAGCCTGCGCAGACCTGCAGCAACTCGGCTGGCGCCAGCAGAAAGTCCGGGCGCGAGGGCTTGCCATAGGCCTCGTTGCCCTGGGCGAAGGTTTCGTAGAGCAGCACGCCGCCGGGCTTGACGCTGGCCAGAATCAGCGGCCACAGCGGTCGCCACAGATAGTTGGTGACGACCACGCCATCAAAGCTGCGCCCCGTCAGCGGCCAGGCACTGTTCTCGATGTCGGCGGTAATCGTCTCGGCGATATCCGCCACGGACCGGGTCGCTTCCGGCGCCTTGTCCACGCTGGTCAACGCGTGATTCAAGTCCGAGAGGAAACGGGTATGGCGGCCCATGCCGCAGGCCAGATCCAGCACAGAGCCCTGCGGGCGTACCAGATGGGCAAAGCGGGCAATCCAGGCGGAGGGCGCCGGCGCGCAGTGGCTGGCGGCAATCGCAGGAATGGCGGTGAGTGTGGGAGGCTGGGTGTTGCTGGTCATCTTGCGAAAACTATAGCAGTGCCCGCAGCCCTGTTCCTGCATGGCCTGCCGCAGCGTCAGATGTAGGCCGCCAGCTCAGTGCGGCTTCACATCGTCCTTGAGCGCGGCCAGGGCCATGTCTTCCACCATGCCCGGGGCGATCAGCTTGATGAAGCGACCCAGTTTGCCCTTGCCCGTCATCACCACCTCGCGCTGGCGGCGCCTCATGCCGTCGAGTATGAGGTGCGCGCATTCGGCCACCGTCATCGCGCCGTCTTCCTTGAGGCCGCTGACGCCTGCGGCCTCGCCTCTGGCGTTGTAGCCGTGGTAGCGGATGCGCGTATCCACCACGCCGGGGTAGGCCGTGGTCACGCTCACGCCGGCGGGTTTGAGCTCGATGCGCAGGGCTTCGAAGAAGCCGGCCATGGCGAACTTGCTGGCGCTGTAGGCCGTGCGGCCCGGCACGCCTATCAGTCCTGCCAGCGAAGACACGGCGACGATGGAGCCCTGGCTGGTCTTGAGGTGCGGCAGCGCTGCATGGGTGCACCAGACGCTGCCCCAGAGGTTGATGCGCATCAATCTCTCATACCAGCCCAGGTCTTGTGCGCTGACCTGTTCAAAGAGCGCATGGGCCGAGATCCCGGCATTGTTGATCAGGGCGTCCAGCCCGCCAAACTGCTGCACGGCTGCGTCGATCAGCGCACGGCACTGGGCCTCTTCGCTCACATCGGTGGGAGCTGTCAGCACCTGCGCCCCCAGGGCCCGGCATTGCTCTGCCACGGCTTGCAGATTGCCGGCATTGCGCGCGGCCAGCGTCAGCTGCAGCCTGCTCTGATGGGTTTGTGCCAGCTGTCGGGCCATTTCGGCGCCTATGCCGTCCGAGGCTCCGGTGATGATGATGCGGGTCATGCTCTCTCCCGGCCATGCCGCCCGGGCAGCTTGCCCAAGAGCTCAGAAGCAGGCCCAGACCTGGTCTGCCAGTGTGAGCATGAATTCCGGTTGCAGATACAGGGCAAACACCGCCAGCAGCAGCACGAGCACGGCACACCAGATGGAGATGCGTTGCCAGAGTTTGAGCTGCATGGTGGTGTCTCCGGTATCAGGCGGCGCTGGGCGCGCGGCGCACAATGGCTGCCTCGCGCACGGGCAGGTTGACGATGGCGGCAAAAATGCCCAGGGCAATCGAGATGTACCAGACCATATCGTAGTTGCCGTTGATATCGTAGAGATAGCCGCCCAGCCATACGCCCAGGAAGCTGCCGATCTGGTGGCTGAAAAAGACAAAGCCGCCCAGCATGGACAGATGCTGCACGCCGAAGATCTGGGCGATGGTGGCATTGGTCAGCGGAACGGTGGACAGCCACAGAAAGCCCATGGCGGCGCAGAAGGCATAGACCGACCAGGGCGACAGCGGTGCCAGCAAAAAGGCCACGGTGGCCACCGAGCGCAGACCGTAGATGCCCGACAGCAGGTAGCGCTTGGGCAGCTTCTGGCCCAGATTGCCGGCCAGATAGGTACCGAAGATATTGAACAGGCCGACCAGTGCTAGCGAATAGCTGGCCACATGGGGCGCCATGCCGAAGTCCTTCAGATAGCTGGGCATGTGCACGCCGATGAACATGACCTGGAAGCCGCAGACAAAGTAGCCCGCCATCAGCAGCAGAAAGCTGGGGTAGGTCCAGGCTTCCCTGAGCGCCTGGCCCACGGTCTGCTCGCGCTTGATGGGCGTGCTGCCGCCAAAGCCCGGCTCGCGCAGGCCGAAGGCCAGCGCGGCGATCAGCAGCGCGAACAGCGCCAGTATCAGCAAGGCATTGGACCAGCCGAACTGCGCGATCAGCTTGCCTTCCACGGGCACCATGAAGAACTGGCCAAACGATCCTGCAGCAGCTGCAACACCCATGGCCCAACTGCGCCGCGCCACGGGAATCTGCCGGCCCAGCACGCCGTAGATCACGGCATAGGTGGTGCCGGCCTGGGCCGCGCCGATCAGCACGCCGGCGGTCAGCAAAAACACGGTGGCATCGGGAGACAGCGCCATGCCGGCCAGGCCCAGGGCATAGAGGATGGAGCCGCCGATCAGCACCTTGAAGGCGCCGATGCGGTCGGCCAGCATGCCGACGAAGATGCCCAGGATGCCCCAGGACAGGTTCTGCACGGCAATGGCCAGGGAAAAGTTCTCGCGCGTCCAGCCCATCTCCTGGGTGATGGGTTGCAGCCACAGCCCGAAGCCGTGGCGTATGCCCATGGAGAGCGTGACGATGGCGCCACCGCACAGAAGAATCTGCGCCATGGACATGGGGGCTTGAGTTGTCTTTGTAGTCATGCCGTGTGTGCGAAAAAAGGCTTGGGGGCGGTCAACTTGCCACTTTAACGAAACAAGCTGTTTTGCGCCTGCGCAGGCCGTCACATGCGTGGCAGGCTGGCCTGCCAGAATGCGTGACCGGCAAGCAGCGGCGCGGGAGCCGGAGCAGGGCGGAAGAAAGAAAAAGTGAGCGCCTTGCGCAATCCATGTAATGGATATGGATTTAAAACTATACATAACGTATGAATCGCATGTGGTAGATGCTATTGTTTTAAGAGTATCCGCAGCGATGAAGACCCGGTAAAAACACGTTGCCAAGACAGATGTTCGGGCTTTGTGCAAGAGTATTGGGAGTAAACAACTGTGAATTTATCCAGCTCTCATCCGGAGAGGCCACTACAATCCGCCCCCATGGCAGTCAAACCGTCCAACGAATATTCCGAAGGCTCGATCCGCGTTCTCAAGGGTCTGGAGCCTGTCAAACAGCGTCCCGGCATGTATACGCGCACCGACAACCCCCTGCACATCCTGCAGGAGGTGATCGACAACGCGGCCGACGAGGCGCTTGCCGGCTACGGCAAGAAAATCAAGTTCACCATGCATGCCGACGGCTCCTACAGCGTGGAGGACGACGGCCGCGGCATTCCCTTCGGCCTGCACCCCGAGGAGAAGGCGCCCGTGGTGGAGCTGGTCTTCACGCGTTTGCACGCGGGCGGCAAGTTCGACAAGGGCAATGGCGGCGCCTACAGCTTCTCTGGCGGTTTGCATGGCGTGGGCGTCTCGGTGACGAATGCGCTGGCCACGCGCCTGGAGGTGCAGGTGCATCGCGACGGCCAGGTGGCCACGCTGGTGTTCTCGGGCGGCGATGTGGTCGAGCCGCTCAAGGTGCGCCCTCTGCAGGCAGGCGAGCGCAAGCAGGGCACGACGGTGCGTGCCTGGCCCGATGCCAAATACTTCGAATCCTCGGCCCTGCCCATGGGCGAGCTGGTGCATCTGCTGCGCAGCAAGGCTGTGCTCATGCCCGGCGTGGCCGTTTCGCTGATCAATGAAAAGTCGCGCGACACCCAGAGCTGGCAGTTCAAGGGCGGTCTGCGCGACTATCTGGCGCAGAGCCTGCATGGCGAGCCCGTCATCCCCCTGTTCGAAGGCGAGGGCTTTGCCGACAAGAACAACGACAGCTTTGCCGAAGGCGAGGGCGCGGCCTGGTGCGTGGCCTTCACCGAGGACGGCGCGCCGCTGCGCGAAAGCTATGTCAACTTGATTCCCACCACGGCGGGCGGCACGCATGACAGCGGCCTGCGCGACGGCCTGTTCCAGGCCGTCAAGGCCTTCATCGACATGCACTCGCTGCTGCCCAAGGGCGTCAAGCTTATGCCCGACGACGTGTTCGCGCGCGCCAGCTATGTGCTCAATGCCAAGGTGCTGGACCCGCAGTTCCAGGGCCAGATCAAGGAGCGCCTGAACTCGCGCGACGCCGTGCGTCTGGTCTCGGGCTTTGTGCGCCCGGCGCTGGAGCTGTGGCTCAACGAGCATGTGGACTGGGGCAAGAAGCTGGCCGAAATCGCCATCAAGGCCGCCCAGACCCGTCAGAAGGCCGGCCAGAAGGTGGAAAAGCGCAAGGGCAGCGGCGTGGCCGTGCTGCCCGGCAAGCTGACCGATTGCGAGAGCAAGGACATAGCCGTCAACGAGGTGTTTCTGGTCGAGGGCGACTCTGCCGGCGGCAGCGCCAAGATGGGCCGCGACAAGGAAACCCAGGCCATCCTGCCGCTGCGCGGCAAGGTGCTCAACACCTGGGAGGTGGACCGCGACCGGCTGTTCGCCAACAACGAAATCCACGATATCTCGGTGGCGATCGGCGTGGACCCGCATGGCCCCAATGACGAGCCCGATCTGTCCGGCCTGCGCTACGGCAAGATCTGCATTCTCTCGGACGCGGACGTGGACGGCTCGCACATCCAGGTGCTGCTGCTGACGCTGTTCTTCAAGCATTTCCCCAAGCTCATCGAAGCCGGCCACATCCATGTGGCGCTGCCGCCGCTGTTCCGCGTGGATGTGCCTGCGCGCGGCAAGAAGCCGGCCATCAAGGTCTATGCGCTCGATGCGGGCGAGCTCGATGCCATCATCGAGAAATGCGCCAAGGACGGCGTGCCGCGCGAGAAATGCCAGGTCAGCCGCTTCAAGGGCCTGGGCGAGATGAATGCCGAACAGCTGTGGGAAACCACGCTGAACCCCGATACGCGTCGCCTGCTGCCGGTGCAGTTCATGAATCTGGACTTTGCACAGTCGGAGGCCGTGGTCACCAAGCTCATGGGCAAGGGCGAAGCCGCCGCCCGCCGCGAGCTGATGGAGCTGCATGGCGATGCCGTGGAGGTCGATATCTAGGCGGGCGTTGCCAACGTCTGCACTAGCGCTCACTAGCGGTCGATGGAGCCAGCCATGCACAAGCCCATGTTCGATGCCTCACCCAGCCAGCCGCCCGCGCGCGGCGGGTTCGCGTCTGTGCGCTTGCGACGTGCGGTGGCAGCTGCCCTGCTGGCGGGCTCGGGCTGGCTGGCCCTGGCGCCGGCGGCGCATGCCGATCTCTGGGCCTATGTCGACGAATTCGGCGTCACGCACTTTGCGGCCGAGGCGCTGGACGAACGCTACAAGCTGTTCTTCAAGGGCGAGCTCTACGACAGCAGCCAGCCGGGTCTGCAGCTCAAGCAGGATTCGGCGGCCGAGGGGCTCAACGCCCGCACGCGCATGCAGAGCTTTTTCGAGGTCTCGCCGCGCTACAAGAGCGTGAGGCCGCATCTGCAGAAAGCGGCCGAGAGAACCGGCGTGGACTACGACCTGATCAAGGCCGTGATCGCCGTGGAGTCCGGCTTTGATGCCCAGGCCGTCTCGCCCAAGGGCGCTGTCGGCCTGATGCAGCTGATGCCGGCCACGGCAGAGCGCTTTGGCGTGTCGGCCAGCAAAAAGCGCAGCATGCAGCAGCAACTGGCCGACCCGGCCGTGAACGTGCCTGCCGGCGCGCGCTATCTGAGCTATCTGATGGACTTGTTCCCGGGGCGGCTCGATCTGGTGCTGGCCGCCTATAACGCAGGCGAAGGTGCGGTGCAGAAATTCGGCAAGGCGATTCCGCCCTACAAAGAAACAATGAATTACGTCAAGGCCGTCACCGGCATCTACGAGCAGTTGCAGGCAGCCCGGCCCCTGAGCGGCCGGCTGGCTGCGGCCGGCTCGGCTGGCCGCGGCGGCTCCCGCATACGCATGACTCTGCCGGGCGCGGCCTCTGCGGCCGCGGACGCGCAAATACCTTGAGTCGCCGGATCGGCGCAATTTGGAAAATCACAAAGAATTCATGAGCGATCAAACCACACTGGATTTGTCTCAACAAGCCGCTGGCGATGCACTGGACCTGGGTCAATACGCACAGCGCGCCTATCTCGAATACGCTTTGTCGGTGGTCAAGGGCCGTGCCCTGCCCGATGTCAGCGATGGCCTCAAGCCCGTGCAGCGCCGCATCCTCTATGCCATGGACCGCATGGGTCTGGGCTATAGCGGCCCGAATGGCAATACGGCGGCCAAGCCGGTCAAGAGCGCCCGTGTCGTCGGCGACGTGCTGGGCCGCTTTCACCCGCACGGCGACCAGTCGGCCTACGACGCACTGGTGCGCATGGCCCAGGACTTCAACCAGCGCTACCCGCTGGTCGACGGCCAGGGCAACTTCGGCAGCCGCGACGGCGACGGCGCAGCGGCCATGCGTTACACCGAGGCGCGCCTGTCCAAGATCACCGGCCTGCTGCTCGACGAAATCGATATGGGCACGGTGGACTTTGTGCCCAACTACGACGGCAGCACCCAGGAGCCCAAGCAGCTTCCGGCGCGCCTGCCGTTCTCGCTGCTCAATGGCGCCAGCGGCATTGCCGTGGGTCTGGCAACGGAAATCCCGAGCCACAATCTGCCCGAGGTGGCGGCGGCCTGCGTGGCCTTGATCAAGAAGCCGCAGCTGCCCGAGGAAGAGCTGCTGGCGCTGATTCCCGGCCCCGACTATCCGGGCGGCGGCCAGATCATTTCATCGAGCAGCGATATTGCCGATGCCTATCGCACGGGCCGTGGCAGTCTCAAGGTGCGTGCGCGCTGGAAGATCGAAGAGCTGGCACGCGGCCAGTGGCAGCTGGTGGTGACCGAGCTGCCGCCCGGCGTGTCGGCCCAGAAGGTGCTCGAAGAGATCGAGGACATCACCAACCCCAAGGTCAAGACCGGCAAGAAGGCGCTGAGCCAGGAGCAGACCCAGCTCAAGGCCAGCATGCTGGCCGTGCTGGACTGCGTGCGTGACGAGTCGAGCAAGGATGCGCCGGTGCGCATCGTGTTCGAACCCAAGACCGGCAAGATTCCCCAGTCGGAGCTGATCACGGCGCTGCTGGCCCACACCAGCCTGGAGTCTTCGAGCTCGATCAATCTGACCAGCATCGGCCTCGATGGTCGCCCGGTGCAGAAGTCGCTGCGCCAGATGCTGGAGGAGTGGATTGCCTTCCGCTTCCAGACCGTGACGCGACGCAGCCAGCATCGGCTGGAGAAGGTGCTGGATCGCATCCACATCCTCGAAGGCCGTCAGGCCGTGCTGCTCAATATCGACAAGGTTATTGCCATCATCCGCGCCAGCGATGAACCCAAGCAGGCCCTGATCGACGCCTTCAATCTTTCCGAGCGTCAGGCCGAGGACATTCTTGAAATCCGTCTGCGTCAATTGGCGCGCCTGGAGGCCATCAAGATCGAGCAGGAGCTCAAGGAACTGCGCAGCGAGCAGGGCAAGCTGGAAGACATCCTGGGCAGCGAGGCGACCATGCGCCGCCTGATCTGCAAGGAAATCGAGGCCGATGCCAAGACCTTCGGCGATGCCCGTCGCACGCTGATCCACGAGGAGAAAAAGGTGGTGGCCGAGGTCAAGGTGGTGGATGAACCCACGACCGTGATCATTTCCGAAAAGGGCTGGGTGCGCACGCGTCAAGGCCATGGCGTGGATGCGGGCACGCTGAGCTTCAAGGCAGGCGACAGCCTCTACGGCACGTTCGAGTGCCGCACCGTCGATCAGTTGCTGGCCTTTGGCAGCAACGGCCGGGTCTATTCGGTGCCGGTGTCGGCCCTGCCGGGCGGACGCGGCGACGGCCAGCCCGTGACGACGATGATCGAACTCGAAGCCGGTACCCAGCTGCTGTACTACTTTGCCGGCAGCGAAAGCACACAGCTGCTGCTCTCGGGCTCGGGCGCCTATGGCTTCACGGCGAGTGTGGGCGATATGGTCTCGCGCCAGAAGGCCGGCAAGGCCTTTGTCACGCTGGGCGAGGGCGAGACCCTGTGCGCACCTTCGGTGGTGCATGGCGTGCCCATGAATGCGCGTGCCGAATATGTGGAAGGCGGCGAGCAGGGAGCAGGTTTGCTCAACCCCGCCAGCCATGTGATCTGCGCCTCGGTGGGCGGTCGCATTCTGACCTTCGAGATCGCAGAGCTCAAGGCCATGCCCAAGGGCGGGCGCGGCCTGATGCTGATCAGCCTGGAAGACAAGGATCAGCTGGCCGGCGCGGCCGCCTATACGCGCAGCATCCGCCTGGATGGCGTGGGGCGCGGCGGCAAGGCGCGGACCGAGACGCTGGAGATCCGCAGCCTCAACAACGCCCGTGGCAACCGCGGCCGCAAGGGCAAGGCTGCCGACCTGGGCTTCAAGCCCCAGGCGGTGACGCGTGTGGAATAGGTGATCAGTACGCCCATGAAAAAACCGCGTCAGTTTTGCTGGAGCGGTTTTTTTTTTGATCGGGCTTGAAGAAGGAATGGCAGAGAACGATCCGTGGCGGACGTTTGTGTCGAAGCCGTCAACGGTATCGCTTCGATCTTTCTGAGAAATTGTCACGTATAGATCTTCGTTGCCGCAAATCTCTCGCGCAGCCATGTGGCCGCGGGCCCGCTGGGCCGCTGTTTGTGCCAAACCAGCTCCAAGGCCACTGGGTGCGCCCCTTCGTCGAATCGTAGCGCTGGCATGACGAGGTCCTTGGCGATAGGCGAGCGCGCGATGATGTGATCAGGGATCAGTGCCCAGCCAATTCCTTGCTTGAGGATTTGCAGGATGACCCAATGGCTTTCGACCCACCAGACCTCGGCAGCGACGCGAAGGCGGTGCTTTTCGGTTCCCTCGGACCTCAGGGTCACCATGATTTGGCGGTGACGCTTGAGCTCCTCCCAGTCGACAACGGTGTGCGCAAGCGGATGGTTGCTTCCGCAAACCAGTTTGAGCGGTACCCAGCCAATAGTGTGAAAGCCAAGTTCTGCGGGCAGCGATTCCTGGCGCCACATCACTCCGATATCCGCTTTTCCATCAAGAATCATGTTGCTGACATCCTCCATCATGGGGAACAGCAACTCCAGCTCGACATGGGGAAAGAGGCTCGCGAACTCGGCGAATAGCTCTCCCTGCACATGCTCCGGGTAGAGCTCGTCGATGGCTACGACAAGGCGCTTTTCAACATGCGCCTCGAAGCTCGCCGCAACCCCAATGAGGTGTTCGCGGCGGTCGAGGATCAGCCTGGCCTCAGCCAGCAGGCGCTCGCCCGCAGCCGTCAACGAGGGGTTGCGCCCGGCACGGTCGAACAGCATCACCCCAAGATCCGTCTCCAGGTTGGAAACCTGGGTGCTGACGGCCGATTGCGCCTTGCGCAAAGCTCGTCCGGCGGCAGAAAACGATCCTTTTTCTGCCGCCGAGACGAATGCTTCCAGTTGATCCATGGATATGCTCATCTATCTGATTTTAAGATGGAAGATAACTTTTCATTATTTGATATCAAGATACATTGCACACCAATCAATGTGATTGGAGAAAAATGATGAAAACGCGCAGTCTTTCTGATCGGGTGCGGCACGCTTTGATGTTCGAGGCTATCGGGTTGATGATCATCATCCCGGCCTCGGCAGCCTTGTTCAACAAGCCCATGACGCACATGGGGGTGGTGGGTATCGGCTCTGCCACGATCGCGACGGTTTGGAATTTCACGTTCAACATCGGATTTGATCGCTGCATGCGGAAGATGTACGGCCACATTCGCAAGAGCTTCAAAGCACGCCTGCTGCACACTGTCTTGTTTGAGGCGGGTCTGCTGCTGATTCTGCTGCCGTTGATAGCCTGGTATCTGAATATGACGCTACTCGATACGCTGGTGCTCGATCTGGCTATCGTCGTGTTCTATCTTGTTTACAACTTTGTGTTCAACGTCGCCTATGACCGCTTTTTCCCGGTCATGGCAAATAGCCGCCCTCAGGTTGTTTCCAACTTGGGCGAGGCTTCATAGTTCACAGCCCGGCTTGGGTGCCAAGTCTCATGGAGGGGCTGGCTTCATGACGTGGTGCAGGTTTGAGCTGCAGTTACGGATTCCCCGCGCAATCCAGTGTCGGACTGAAGACTGAATTGGAGCGCCCATCATGTCGCTTGGCTTGGAGGCTAGCCAGTCGCGCTATCCATCGAATGCCACAAGGCCTGCATCTGCAAGGTACCGAAGTCAATGTTCGAAGGTTCTCTATGAAATTCCAGAGCCGCTGGCTCACGCTTGGCGTGGTTTCAACGGCGTTGCTGCTCATCGTCATCGATATGACGGTGCTCTACACGGCGTTGCCGAGTCTGGCGCAGGCCCTGCACACCACGGCTTCGGAAAAGCTGTGGATTCTCAATGCCTACTCTTTGGTGATGGCCGGATTGATGCCGGCCATGGGTGCCTTAGGCGATCGCCTGGGCCACCGGGCGGTCTTTATCAGTGGCATGGCTCTGTTTGGACTGGCCTCCGTGATTGCAGCATTTGCTCCCAGCGCCGCTGTACTGATCGCTGCTCGTGCATTGCTTGCCATTGGCGGCGCAGCCATGATGCCGGCCACGATTGCCATTGTTCGTACCACCTTCCACGACCCCAAAGAACTGGCTTTTGCCATTGGTGTCTGGGCGTCTGTGGCCTCTGGTGGCGCTGCGGTGGGCCCGGTTTTGGGTGGAGTCTTGCTGGAGCATTTTTGGTGGGGTTCGGTTTTTCTGATCAACGTCCCAGTCATTGCTGTGGCTGCAGTGCTGGCCTGGTGGCTGGTTCCCAAGAGCGCGGGGAATGCGAGCGTCACCATCGACTTGCATAGCTGCTGGCAAAGCACGCTTGGCATCATTGCACTGGCTTATGGCATCAAGGAATTGGCCAGGCTCGATAGTCATGTGCTCCTGGCCTGGGGGGCTTTGCTTGCGGGAGCTGCGACATTGACAGTCTTTGTGCGACGTCAACTCCGGCTGCCTCAACCATTGATTGATTTCAGCTTGCTTTCAGTCACCCCCATAGCCATGGGTATTTTTATCGCCCTCGTGGCGTCAATGATGCTGATCGGCTTTGAGTTGGTGCTCAGTCAGAGGCTGCAGTTGGTTCTGGGAAAAAGTCCTCTTGAGGCAGGAGCATCTGTTCTGCCTATCTCCTTGGGGTCTTTCTTCGCAGGACCATTGGCGGGGATATTGATTGGACGCATTGGCGGTCCGCGTGTCATTGCTGCCGGCCTGGTCATGTGTGCCTCAGGCATCTGGGGATATCTTGGCTTGAACGAGGCAGGCGCATTGTGGCAAGTGGGGGTCCTGGCCTTGTGCGGTGTGGGAATAGGCTTCAGCCTGACCGCCTCCAGCGCGCTGGTAATGACGAATGTGTCAGAAGACCGCGCAGGCATGGCGGGGTCTGTAGAAGGCGTGGCCTATGAGTTTGGAGGAGGGTTGGGGGTGACTATTTTTGGCTCCCTGATGACCGCGGTCTACGTCGCGCATGTACGACACGGCGGTAAAGAGGCCATGGCTGGCAGCGGCCTGGACGAGGCGTACCGAAATACCCAGCAAGGCATCCAATCTCCAGCCGTTTTACAAAGCGCAATGCAAGCGTTTGAAGCGTCTTTTGCCGCGGTTAGCGGTGTTGTCATCGCGTTGCTTTTTTCTCTCGCGCTAGTCGTTTTGGTGCTGGCTCGTCATTTACCCAAGCAGCAGACGGGCGGCTGACTCCAGGCAATAGGCAGGATTTTGAGGTTGCTCTGCTTTTGCAACAGCGCGCCGCAGCTTTGGTCCAAAGCTGTCGTTTCATAAAGTACGCGTGCGGCGGCTTTGGGGCGCCGAACGGCGACAGTCAAAATCTATGCCAAAGCAGCCCGCCTCGCTGACTCCGTTTCGGCCGCCAGGGATTAATGCTCACAGCAGGAAATTCGATTTTGACCTGGGTTGAGGCTTAGCTCGCTCCAGTCCCGGAGGCCTGTTGATGCAAAGAGCTTTGGCAAAGCTCTTGCGCCTATTTACTGCGCTGGCACAGGCAATGCCGCAAAGGTTTGCGCTGGGGCTATTATTTGGTCGCGGCAGGCGACCAGGGGCAGGTCGCGCTGTCCCGATTCGGTGCGAGAGACCAGGGCATACAAGGTGCTCACGGCCCTGGACACGGCATCGGGCACGGCGCGCCCTTGAATCAGATGGCCCAGCAGAACGGCCGAGAACACATCGCCCATGCCGTTGGGCAGAGGGTGCAGGTCGATATAGGGCGTCTGTACCAGCCAGGACTTGTCGGCAGTCACGGCCAGCGTGGCCAGTTGGTCGGCAGGCAGATCGTCGGTGCGCAGGCTGGTGATGACGATCATGGCCGATGGGCTGTGATGCAGCTGCGTCAGCATGGCTCGGGCCGCCTGGGTGGCCGCTTCCACGGTGCTCAGCGGCTGGCCGCCGCACAGCAGCTCGAACTCATAATGGTTGGGCGTGATGACGCTGGCCTGGGACAGCGCGCGCTTGCGCAGAAAGTCCGGGATGCCGGGGCGCACGAACACGCCGCGCCCCACATCGCCCATGACCGGGTCGCACAGATAGTGTGCCTTGGGCTGGGCGGCGCGCACCTCCTGCACGGCGGCCAGAATGGCTTCGCCCACACCGGCATCGCCCAGATAGCCCGAGAGCACGGCCGTGCAGCGCGCCAGCACGCCGCGGGCGCGCAGGCCGTCCAGCACATCCTGTACATGGGCCGGAGTGAAGACCTGGCCCTTGAATTCGCCGTAGCCCGTGTGGTTGGAGAACTGCACCGTATGCACGGCCACGGGTTCTATGCCCAGCAGTTGCAGCGGCAGCATGGCGGCGTCGTTGCCCACATGGCCGTAGGCGACATGGGATTGAATGCTGAGAACCAGCGGGGGTGCCTGCGTGCTGGGCATGAGGGCTCTTTCGTGAGTGATCGAGATGCTTGCGGCAAGCATCGCGCTGCAAAGATAAAGTGAGCTGCTTGCGCTTGTCAGTCAATCAATTCAGATGGTTTTGTATCTGAAATCTATGAATGGCAAGCGGTATTAGCTCACTTTATGTGAGTGAGCGGAAGTCTTAGCCCAGCTCTGCCATCAGCTCGATTTCCACGCAGCAGCCCAGGGGGATCTGGGCCACGCCGAAGGCGCTGCGGGCGTGCTTGCCGACTTCGCCGAAGACTTCGCCCAGCAGTTCGCTGCAGCCATTGGTGACCAGATGCTGCTCGGTGTAGCTGGTGCTGGAATTGACCAGGCTCATGACCTTGACGATGCGCTTGACGCGATTCAGATCGCCGCCGCAGGCATGCTGCAGCGTGCCCATCAGATCCACGGCCACGGCTCGGGCTGCCTGCTTGCCTTCTTCGGTCGTCATGTTCTCGCCCAGCTTGCCGACCCAGGGCTGGCCGTTCTGCTTGGCGATATGGCCGCTGAGGAACACCAGATTGCCGGTCTGCATATAGGGCAGGTAGGCGGCTGCAGGCATGGCCACTTCGGGCAGGGTGATGTTCAGGGCTTTGAGTTTTTCATAGACGCTCATGACGGCTCCAAAAAGTGCGAGGCTAAGGATCGACAAGTTTGACACAGCAGCGGGCCCGGGCATGGATCGCCTTGGCACAGTGGCCATAGCTTTTGAATTGATAGCTGCTCGCACAATGAGAGCAAATGTTTGATGCCGTTTTGGTGTCCGAGACAGGGCAGGGATAGTCGCAATGCTGGGCCTGGTCGCTCCCTCCTAGCATGGCAGCATGCCGCTCCATCAGACTCCAAGCTCTCAGCGTCGCCGCCTGTCGTGGCTGGCGCCGCTCTGGGGTTGTGTGCTGGGCGCTGCATGGCAGGTGACCCAGGCCAGGCTGTGGCATCTGTCGCTCTACCAGATCTTGCTGGCTTGGGGTTTGCTGACACTGCTGTTTGCAAGCAGATGGCGTGGTAGGTCCTGGCAGAGCTGGTGGCTGATGCTGTTGGGTGCTGCCTGCTGTGTGGCGGGGCTGACGGGTTGGCGTGCACATGTTTATCTGACGCAGACCCTGCCACAGGCGCTGGAGGCGGTGGACTTGCAGGTGGAAGGCCGGATTGCCTCCATGCTGCAGAACCAGGCCAACGGCCAGCGCTGGCGTTTTGTGGTCGATAGTTCGGACGCAGGCGTGCCAAGGCTGCTGGAGCTGTCCTGGTATGGCCCGTTCGGGCAGGTGCCGGATGCCAACCAGCCTCTCGTGCCTGACTGGGCCAAAGGCGTGGCGCTGAGTCCCGGACAGCGTTGGCGCTTCACGGTGCGCGTCAAGCGCCCGCATGGCTCGCGCAATCCGCACGGGTTTGACTATGAGCTGCTGGCCTGGGAGCAAGGAGTGCTGGCCACGGGCTATGTGCGCAAGCAGCCCGCGCCCGAACTGCTGGCCGTGACAAGCCAATATCCGCTGCAGCGCTGGCGACAGGGCTTGCGCGATCGCATTCAGGGCGAGGCATTGCGCTTGCAGCGCTGGTTGCCAGGTGGCGGTGCAGAGCATGCTCAGACCGCTCTGGGTGTGGTGGCTGCGCTGGCCGTGGGCGATCAGCAGGCGATTGACCGCAAGGACTGGACCCTGTTCCGTCAGACAGGTGTGGCGCATCTGATGAGCATATCGGGCCTGCATATCACCATGTTTGCCTGGCTGGCAGTCTTGATCGTGGGCCGTGTATGGAGGCTGAATGCGCGCGCTTGTCGTTGGATGCCTGCCCCGCGCGCGGCCCTGGTCATGGGCGTGTTACTGGCGGCGGCCTATGCCTTGTTCAGCGGTTGGGGCCTGCCTGCGCAGCGCACGATCTGCATGCTGGCTGTAGTGGCGCTGCTTCAATGGCTGGGCGTGCGCTGGCCCTGGGCCTGTGTATGGCTGCTGGCACTGGCGGTGATTGTTGTGGCCGACCCCTGGGCGTTGTGGCAGGCTGGGTTCTGGCTCAGTTTTGTCGCCGTCGGCGTATTGCTTGCTTCCAATTCAGGGGCCGTTAGCGCTGAAGCTGCAAGCGCAAAAAGACGATTTCTCGCACGCTTGAAGGAATTGTGGCGCGAGCAGTGGCTGATCTCCCTGGCCTTGGCACCACTGGGTCTGCTGCTGTTTGGTCAAGTGTCCGTAGTGGGCTTGCTGGCCAATCTGCTGGCCATTCCCTGGGTGACATTGGTGGTCACGCCGCTGGCCTTGCTGGCTGCCGTGCTGCCCATGGCGGCAAGCGCTGCCGCCGTCGCCATGCTGCCCTTGATGAGCCTGCTGCAGTGGCTGGCTGCGCTGCCCGGGGCCGTATGGGCCTTGCCGCAACCTGCCTGGTGGGCCAGTGTGCTGGCGATAGCCGCCGGACTGCTGGTGATTGCGCCTTTGCCACTCAGGTTGCGGCTGGTGGCGGCCATATTTGTTTTGCCAGCCCTGTTTTGGCCTCGATCATGGCCGCGTGCGGGCGAGTTTGAACTGCTGGCGGCGGATATCGGCCAGGGCAATGCCGTCATCATCAGCACAGCCAGCCACCGTCTGCTCTATGACGCAGGGCCGCAGTACAGCCGCCAGAGCGATGCCGGCGAGCGTGTGCTCCTGCCGCTGATGGCCGCGAATGGCATGCAGATTGATGCCATGATGCTCAGTCACAGCGACAAGGATCACACCGGCGGGGCTCTGGCCGTCAAGGAGGCTCAGCCTCGCGCGAAAGTCTGGGGCTCGGACTCGGTGATTCAAGCCCCGCAACTGGCGGGCCTGGCTCCGGTTCAGCGCTGTACACAGGGGCAGCACTGGCAATGGGATGGTGTGACGTTTGAAGTGCTGCATCCGCCTGCAGGAGAGGCCTGGCTCAATGGTCGCAAGGCCAAGCCGAACTTTGGCAGTTGCGTGTTGCGCCTGCGTTCGGCCAGCGGGCGCGTGGCCCTGTTGGCCGGAGATATCGAGGCAGCGCAGGAGCAGCAACTGTTGCAAACCAGTCTGGACGAGCCAGTGGACTGGCTGCTGGTGCCTCACCATGGCAGCAAGACTTCATCGACCGAGTCCTGGGTCAGCACTCTGCGGCCGCGCTGGGCGGTGGTGCAGGCGGGTTATCGGAATCGTTTTGGACATCCGGTGGCTGCTGTGGTGCAGCGCTATCAGGCGGTGGGCAGCCAACTGGTGGCTCAGGATCGCTGCGGCGCGGCCTACTGGAACTCTGCTCAACCTGAAAAATTGGAATGCGAGCGCTTGATTCGGGCGCATTATTGGGATGTCCATGCCGTTTCCAAGGAGCAGCCCTGAGAAACTGGCATGGGGCTTGCATTGATGCTGTACCGCCTTCGGGCGGGTGCATACATGCATGGTTGCACGCTCGTTGCCTGGCAGCTTGTCCGGTGCGGCGTCGCTAAACTGAAATCCGTGGCTTGCCTGTGTGAGCAGCGGCAAAAATAGAGAGGACAAGATGCGCACATTCGATGAGATGTATCTGAGCTTGCCCGCCGAAGGTGGTGCGGTGCGAGACCACTATCGGGACTATGCGCAGTGGCTGGGCAAGCAATCGCAGGAATACCTGCGAGCGCGCAGTGCCGAGGCGGAAATCGTTTTTCGCCGCGTGGGTATCACCTTTGCCGTCTATGGCGACAAGGACGAGAGCGGCGCAGGTACGGAGCGCCTGATTCCGTTCGATCTGATCCCCCGCATCATTCCGGCCCATGAGTGGGCCAGCATGCAGGCCGGTCTGGCCCAGCGCGTGAAGGCGCTCAACTGCTTTATCCGCGATGCCTACCATGGCCAGGACATGGTGCGCGCCGGTCTGATTCCGACGGAGCTGGTGCGCGGCAACAGCCAGTACCGGCCCGAGATGGAGGGCATTCAGGTGCCCAACGATGTCTACGCCAACATCGCCGGCATAGACATCGTGCGGGCGCCCGATGAGCAGGGCAACGGCGTCTACTACGTGCTCGAAGACAATCTGCGCGTGCCATCGGGTGTTTCCTACATGCTGGAGAACCGTCGCATGACCATGCGCCTGTTCCCCGAACTTTTCGGCAAGCATGCCGTGGCACCCGTGGCCCACTATCCCGACATGCTGCTCGACACGCTGCGTGCCAGCGCACCGTCGGGCGTGCTGGAGCCCACGGTGGTGGTGCTGACGCCGGGCATGTACAACAGCGCCTATTTCGAGCATGCCTTCCTGGCCCAGCAAATGGGGGTGGAGCTGGTCGAAGGCCAGGATCTGGTGGTCGAGAAAGACGTGGTCTATATGCGCACCACCCAGGGGCTGCAGCGTGTGGACGTGATCTACCGCCGTGTGGACGATGATTTCCTCGACCCCGAAGTCTTCAGGCCCACATCGACGCTGGGCTGCAAGGGCCTGATGCGGACCTACCGTGCAGGCAACGTCAATATCTGCAATGCCGTGGGCACGGGCCTGGCCGACGACAAATCGGTATATCCCTATGTGCCGGAGATGATCCGCTTCTATCTGGGTGAGGAGCCCATCCTGCAGAACGTGCCGACCTGGCTGTGTCGAAAGGAGGACGACCTCAAATACGTGCTCGACCACCTGCATGAGCTGGTCGTCAAGGAGGTGCACGGTGCAGGTGGCTACGGCATGCTAATCGGGCCGGCCGCGACCAAGGCCGAGATAGAGGCTTTCCGCCGCGTGCTGGTCGGCAATCCTTCGGGTTATATCGCTCAACCCACGCTCTCCCTGTCCACCTGCCCGACCATGGTGGAAAAAGGCATAGCGCCGCGCCATATCGACCTGCGGCCCTTTGTGCTCACGGGCACCGAGGTCAATATGGTGGCCGGTGGACTCACGCGTGTGGCGCTCAAGCAGGGATCGCTGGTGGTGAATTCGTCTCAGGGCGGCGGAACCAAGGATACCTGGGTGCTGGAAGATCAAGGGGGAGCTCGCTGATGCTGTCACGTACCGCAGATCATTTGTGCTGGATGTCCCGCTACACCGAGCGGGCGGAAAAAAATGCTGCAAGCATTTTTTCAACAGAATACGGCGCGCGCGTTCAGCGCGTGCGGGGTTCTCTGCCCAAGGAGGGCCTATGCTGAGTCGTACTGCCGATCATTTGTATTGGATGTCCCGCTACACCGAGCGGGCGGAGAACACCGCGCGCATGCTCAGCGTAGCCTATGAAACCGCCATGCTGCCGCAGGCCATCCATGATGCGCACCGTGGCTGGCAGAGCGTGCTGTCCATCAGCGAGCTGATCCCGGCCTTCAAGGCTCAGTTTCCGGTGGTGGATCGTGAGTCGGTGCTGCAGTTCATGGTGTCGGACGAGGCCAATCCGTCCTCCATCTTTGCCTGTCTGAAGGCTGCACGCGAGAACGCGCGTGCCGTGCGCGGTGCGCTGACCACGGAGTCCTGGGAAACGCAGAATCAGACCTGGCTGGCGCTGCAGCGCCACTTCGGCAAGGATGCCTGGAAAAAGGATCCGGCGCAGTTCTTCGAATGGGTCAAGTACCGCTCACACCTGTGGCGCGGTGTGTCGCTGGGCACCATGCTCAAGGACGAGGCGCTGCACTTTGTGCGCCTGGGCACTTTTGTCGAACGGGCCGACAACACGGCACGTTTGCTGGATGTGAAGTTCCATTCCATAGAGCGCGACTACCACGGCATGCCGCGCGGTCGCGCCCTGATGAACTTCGACTTCTATCACTGGAGCGCCTTGCTGCGCAGCGTCTCGGCCTTCGAGGTCTACCGCAAGGTCTACCGCGATGTGATCACGCCCGAACGCGTAGCCGAGCTGCTGATGCTGCGCGCCGACATGCCGCGCTCGTTGCTGGCCAGCATGCATGAGGTGGTCAAGAACCTGGAGCGCGTGGCCAACGACCATTCGCAGGAAACCACGCGCAAGGCCGGGCGCCTGCTGGCCGACCTGCAATACGGTCGCATCGACGAGATACTGACCACCGGCCTGCACGCCTATCTGACGCAGTTTCTCGATCGCGTCAACGATCTGGGCTCCGGCATCAGCCGGGACTTCCTGATGCCGACCTGAGGCCGGGGTCTCCAAAGCAAAAAGCGGCCCTGAGGCCGCTTTTGTCTTTCAGCGTGAAGCCGAAATTATTCGATCTCGCCCATCAGAGACTGCAGATAGTTCTGCGTGCCGACCTTGTCGATCAGGTCGAGCTGGGTTTCGAGGAAATCGATGTGCTCTTCGGTGTCGTCCAGAATCTTCTGCAGCAGATCGCGCGAAACATAGTCGCGCACGGATTCGCAGTGCGCGATACCGTCCTTGATGGTCTGCTGCGCCGCTTGCTCCAGGCGCAGGTCGCAGGCCAGGGCTTCCGGCACGTCCTCGCCGATCTGCAGCTTGCCCAGGTCCTGCAGATTGGGCAGGCCGTCGAGCATGAAGATGCGGTCCATCAGCGCGTCGGCATGCTTCATCTCGCCGATGGATTCCTCATATTCCTTCTTGGCCAGCTTGTCGAAGCCCCAGTGCTTGTACATGCGGTAATGCACAAAGTACTGGTTGATGGCGGTCAGTTCGTTCTTGAGCTGGGCTTGCAGCCAGGAAATGACTTGTGCATCACCTTTCATGAGGACTCCTTCTCGGGCAGTTGTTGTTCGAGTCGATTGTCCATGCTTTATGAGGCAAATCAAACAAAGCCCATGCCCGCGCGAATTGGCTGCATCTGATGCGCGTTCTCGTTTAGCTTACGTACTGCCGGACGGACCTTCCTCGCGAGGTTTGACTCAGTGATGACAACAAAAGCTATGAGCGTGATTGAAGGACTATTGGCTTGAACTTCCTGGTTTCGGCCCACAATAGAAAGCTGAGCTGCACAGAGGTGCGGCTTGACTTCAGAAGCCGGGAATCTGGTTTGATAGGTTTTGTAAATCAATTTGATGAAATCAATCGATTGGTTTTATTAAGCGGGCCGCTCTAAACTTCATCCTGTCTTCAAACACTAACCACAAGGAAACAGCAAATGTCTCTGATCAACACTCAAGTTCAACCTTTCAAGACCGAAGCCTATGTGAACCGCAACGGCAAGGGTGAATTCATCACCGTGACTGAAGAGAGCCTGAAGGGCAAGTGGTCTGTGGTGATCTTCATGCCCGCCGCCTTCACCTTCAACTGCCCCACCGAAATCGAAGACGCAGCCAACAACTACGCCGAGTTCCAGAAGGCCGGTGCCGAGGTCTACATCGTGACCACCGACACCCACTTCTCGCACAAGGTGTGGCACGAAACTTCCGACGCAGTGGGCAAGGCCAAGTTCCCCCTGGTTGGCGACCCCACACACCAGCTGACCAACGCTTTCGGCGTGCACATCCCCGAAGAAGGCCTGGCTCTGCGCGGTACCTTCGTGATCAACCCCGAAGGCGTGATCAAGACCATGGAAGTGCATTCCAACGAAATCGCTCGTGACGTGTCCGAAACCCTGCGCAAGCTCAAGGCTGCCCAGTTCACCGCCGCCAACCCCGGCCAGGTGTGCCCCGCCAAGTGGAAGGAAGGCGCCAGCACGATCACTCCTTCGCTGGATCTGGTCGGCAAGATCTAAGCCTGATACCTATCGGCTGAGCGTGCATGCGCTCTGAAAGCCGGACGACGTTCAGGCGAGTGCCGCCTGTCCGTCCGGCTTTTTTTCGCCCAGTTTTTGCTTTCATGGGCGGGCAAAGGCCTCAAAAGCACTTTGCTGCATTGCATCAACAACTCTAAATTCAAAGGAATCCACCATGCTTGACGATCAACTCAAAGCCCAACTCGCCGCCTACCTGGAACGCGTGCAGCAGCCGTTTGAGCTGGTGGCTTCTCTGGATGACAGCGAGACCAGTGCACAGATGCACGATCTGCTGAAGACCATCCAGTCCCTGCGCAGTGACAAGATTTCGCTGCGCACCGACGGCAGCGATGCCCGCAAGCCCTCGTTCACGCTGCAGCGCCAGGGCACGGCCACCCAGCTGCGTTTTGCCGGCCTGCCCCTGGGCCATGAATTCACCTCGCTGGTGCTGGCCCTGCTGTGGACGGGCGGCCATCCTCCCAAGGTGGAGCAGGATGTGATCGACCAGATCAAGGCTCTGGACGGCGACTTCAACTTCGAGGTCTACATGAGCCTGAGCTGCCACAACTGCCCCGACGTGGTTCAGGCGCTGTCGCTGATGGCCATTCTCAACCCCAAGGTCAAGACCACGGTGATCGAAGGCGGAGCCTTCCAGAAGGAAGTGAGCGAGCGCGAAATCATGGCCGTGCCCATGGTGTTCATGAACGGCAGCGTGTTCGGCTCCGGTCGCATGACCATCGAAGAAATCGTGGCCAAGCTGGACACCGGTGCAGCCTCGCGTGACGCAGCCAAGCTGTCGGCCAAGGAAGCCTTCGACGTGCTGATCATCGGCGGTGGCCCTGCCGGCGCGGCAGCCGCCGTGTACGCTGCGCGCAAGGGCATTCGCACCGGCGTGGCGGCCGAGCGCTTTGGTGGCCAGGTCAACGACACGCTGGCGATCGAGAACTACATCTCCGTGCTGGAAACCGACGGACCCAAGTTCGCCGCTGCATTGGAAGCCCACACCCGCGCCTATGACGTGGACATCATGAACCTGCAGCGCGCCGAGAAGCTTATTCCCGCTGCGCAGCCCGGTGGCCTGGTGGAAGTGCAAATGGCCAATGGCGGCTCGCTCAAGGCCAAGACCGTGATCCTGTCCACCGGTGCGCGCTGGCGCAATGTGAACGTGCCTGGCGAGGCCGAGTACAAGAACAAGGGCGTTGCCTATTGCCCGCACTGCGACGGTCCGCTGTTCAAGGGCAAGCGCGTCTCGGTGATCGGCGGTGGCAACTCCGGCATCGAAGCTGCGATTGACCTGGCGGGTCTGGTGGCCCATGTGACGGTGGTGGAATTTGCCGATCAACTCAAGGCCGATGCCGTGCTGGTCAAGAAGCTGCACAGCCTGCCCAATGTGACCGTCATCACCAACGCCCAGACTACGGAGATCACGGGTGCCAACGGCAAGGTCAACGGCCTGAGCTACAAGGACCGTACGAGCGGTGCCGAGCACCATGTGGAGCTCGAAGGTGTGTTTGTGCAGATCGGCCTGGTGCCGAACACCGAATGGCTCAAGGGCACACTGGAGCTGAGCAAGTTCGGTGAAATCATTGTGGATGCCAAGGGGCAGACCAGTCTGTCCGGCGTGTTCGCCGCCGGTGACTGCACCACGGTGCCTTACAAGCAGATCGTGATCGCCGCCGGCGCCGGTGCCACGGCGGCACTGTCGGCCTTCGATCATCTGATCCGCAACTAAACGGCCTTCATCGCTTGCAAGGTAAGCGATGGTAGCTATTAAAAAAGGACTGCCTAGGCAGTCCTTTTGCTTTTGAACGGCCGCGAAGAGAGGGCATGGCCGCCGGGGTCGTCAGGGCTGCAGCGTTCCTCAGGGCGGGTTGAGGACATAAGCAGCCCGTGAAAACAGGCGGCGCTGCAAGCCGTAGCCTTGCGCAAGACTCAATTCCCGGTTTTGTAACGAGTTTATTTGCGGTTGAGAATTATTCGCATATACTTCTTCCATTCAGCCAGCCAATGCCGTGCCAGCTACAGGCCGCGAAGCCTCTGACGTTTCGACCTGTGGCCATTGACGTACCTATCAGAAGCCAGCTCTTTTCCATTTCTATGAATAAAGAGGGTTTCTGGTATGGCTTCCGCCACCGCTTTGCACGCCCGCGCCATGCCGGCGCCACGCTCCAATCTCCGTCCGCTGGCGCTGGCCTGCGCACTGGCTTGCGCCACCATCTCGGTTCAGGCGCAGCAAAAGTCTTCCGAGTCCGTCCAGGTCGCAGCGGCCCGCGCCGACCGCAACACTCCTGTTTTGCGCGATGTGGTCATCAGTGCCTCGCGCGACGAGCAGGATGCCGACAGCCTGCCCATGACGGTGGACGTCATCGACGCCAAGCAAATGGAAGAGGAGCAGATCGGCGACATCCGCGAGCTTGCAGCCAAGCTGCCCAATGTGACCGTGCCGCGCAGTCCTGCGCGTTTCACGTTGGCCGGCTCTCCTACCGGGCGCGACCAGAACAGCGGCTTCAATATCCGCGGCCTGGAAGGCAACCGCGTACTGATGCTGGTCGATGGCGTGCGTCTGCCGCGCAGCTATACCTTCAGCGCCAATGCCTTTGGCCGCGACTATCTGGATCTGGGTCTGGTGCAACGCGTGGAAATCCTGCGCGGCGCCGTGCCCGCTCTCTATGGCTCGGACGGCATGGGCGGCCTGGTCAATTTCATCACCGTGCAGCCCTACGATCTGCTCAAGGACGGCAAGACCATTGGCGGCCGGGTCTCGGCCAGCTATGACGGCTCGGACAACGGCAAGCGCCTGGGCGCAACCCTCGCGGGCAAGGCCAGCGATGAATGGAGTTGGCTGCTTTCGGCCGGTGTGGGCCGCTCCAGCGCGCTGGAGAATATGGGCAGCAATAACACCGTGGGTGCCCTGCGCACCACGCCCAACCCCGAAAAGGACAAGAGCCATTCGCTGCTGGGGCGCCTGGTCTACACGCCATCGGCCGTGCAAAAACATGTCTTCACGCTGGAAAACGTGGACAAGCGTGCCGACTACGACCTGTTGAGCGCTCGCAGCGCCACCGTCACCGATTCGCGTGCCGAGACCACCATGAAGCGCTGGCGCGCTACCTGGCAGGGGCAGTGGCAGCAGCTGGATACGGCACTGGCCGACGAGCTCAAGCTGATGGCCAGCTATCAAAGCTCGAGCTCGCGCGAGTTCGTGACCGAAACCCGCACCCCACCGCTGGCCTATCGCGAGCGCGATGTGACTTATGACGAGGATGCGCTGCAGCTGCATGCCCAGGCCGGCAAGACGCTGCGCTGGGAAAATGGCCTCAGCGGCAAGTTCAGCTATGGCATCGACTATCTGCGCGGCAAGGTGGTCAACGAGCAGAACGGCATCACGCCGCCGGCAGGCGAGAGCTTTCCGCTCAAGCGCTTCCCCGACACCACGGAAACCTCGACCGCGCTGTTTGCCCAGGCCGAGCTGCATTATGGTGCTTTCAGCCTGACGCCCGGATTGCGGGCCGAGCACTACAGCATCAAGCCCAAGCAGCAGGGCTTTGGCGGCACGGCGGTCAGCAATTCGGACTCCGCCGTCTCCCCCAAGCTGGGTGCCATGTTCCAGATGAACGATGCCTGGTCGGTCTACGGCAACTATGCCGCCGGTTTCAGAGCGCCGAATGCAGGGCAGATCAATGCCTTCTTCGAGAACCCGTTCATGTTCTACAAGAGCATTCCCAACCCCGATCTCAAGGCGGAAAAAAGCAATACCTTCGAGCTGGGCCTGCGCGGCCGTATGAGTGCGCTGCGCCTCGATGCCGCAGTCTTCACGGGCCGCTACAAGGACTTCATCCAGGATCAGGTGCAGGTTGCGGGCGAATACGGTGATCGCAACAACCCGGCCACGTTCCAGTCCGTCAATCTGAACCGCGTGCATATCAGCGGCTTCGAGCTCAAGGCCGACTATGACTGGGGCCGGTTTGCGGGCGGCAACTGGCGCACCAATGCCGCCTATGGCTACACCAAGGGTACGGACAAGAGCACCAACAAGCCGGTGGACACCATCTCGCCTCAGCAACTGGTGCTGGGCGTGCGCTATGACCGCTCGAATGTGGGCGTGCAGCTCAGCGCCTCGCACTGGGCAGGCAAAAAAGACAAGGATGCGCCTGATCTTTCCACTGGCCGCCCCTTGCTCAGCTCATCTGCGACGGTGCTGGATTTGAGTGCGCAATGGCGTATCCGTCCGGGCACGCGTCTGAATGTGGGCATCTACAACCTGACGGACAAAAAGTATTCGCGCTGGGCGGATGTTCGTGGCTTGAGCCGCACGACGCAGATTGCCGATGCCTATACCCAGCCGGGCCGCAATGTGCGCGTGTCCCTGGTTCAGGACTTCTGATTTTGTAGCTGAAAGCGCTTGACTGATAAGCGCTGTAGGCCTTTTTGACTCAAAACTGCGGGAGTGTGCCATGTCTGTTTTCGAGAACGCCGCCAATGCCCAGAGTGCTTCTGGCAGTCGCGATGAGGAATATCTGCTCACCGAGGGCGAAGCCCAGCTGGCCACGGTGCTGGCGCTGATGACCGGTTTCAGCCAGGGCTGCTGTGCGGCGCACCGCGCGCCCATGGCTCAGAGGGTCTCGACGCAACTGGCGCGCATGGCCGAAGGCCTGGACGGCTGTGAGCGCTCTGAGGACATGCGCCACTTTCTGCAAAAGCTGGAGCAGCGCTGGGCCACGGTGGCCCGGGTGCTGGCCCAGCCTGAACAAGAGCCCGAAGCCCAGGCTTCGGCTCCCCGCTTTGACGACGAATTTTCCAACCCACAACCACACTGGCATCACAGCCCGGAGACCCTGCAATGAACGCCATCACATCCCCTGAAATCCAGACCATGACTGCGGTGCAGATCCGTGAGCAATTCGCGCAAAAGCGCGAGCAAGGCCTGCGCGCCAAGGATGCGGCCGAGGCGCTGCAGCTGAGCGAAGGCGCGGTCATCGCGGCCCATGGCGGCGAACATGAACGCACGCTCAAGGCTTTGCCGCTGCGCGCCGAATGGCTGGACATTCTTAAAGCCCTGGAAGCCTGCGGCACCGTGATGGCGCTCACGCGCAACGAATCCACCGTGCATGAAAAAGACGGCATCTACCAGAACCTCTCGGCCCAGGGACCGGTCGGTCTGGCGCTGAGCCGCGAGATCGATTTGCGCCTGTTCTTCATGCACTGGCATGCCGGCTTTGCCGTGACCGAGGAGTCCGCCAACGGCAACCGTCCTGCCATGCGCAGCCTGCAGTTCTATGACGCCGCTGGCCGTGCCGTGCACAAGGTGTTTGCGCGGGAGGCCACGGACATGGCAGCCTGGAATGCACTGGTGGAGCGCTTTGCTGAGCCCTCTGCAGGCTATGTGTTCCGCGAGCCTGCGGCCAAGCCGGCCGTCAAGGCCGATGCCGAGATCGACGTGCCCGCGCTGACTCAGGCCTGGACCGATATGAAGGACACGCATGAGTTCTTCGAGATGCTGCGCAGGTTCGGAGTCGAGCGCCAGCAGGCCTTCCGTCTGGTGCCTCAGTACTGCGAGCGCCTGAGCACCGACGCGGTCGCGCAGTTGCTGGGCGATGCGGCGGTGGACGCTGTCTCCATCATGGTGTTTGTGGGCAGCAGCGGCTGCATCCAGATCCACACCGGCCCCGTGAGCAATATCCAGCCCATGGACGGCAAGGACGGCGTGCGCTGGATCAATGTGCTGGACAAGGGCTTCAACCTGCATCTGCGCACCGACCTGATAGCCAATGTCTGGGTGGTGCAGAAACCCACCAGCGATGGCGTGGTGACCTCGGTTGAGGCCTTTGATGCCGAAGGCAACAACATGGCCATGTTCTTTGGTGAGCGCAAGCCAGGCCAGCCCGAGCTGCAAGGCTGGCGCGATCTGGTGGCTGGCCTGCCGCGCAAGACTGCAGTGGCGGAGGCCGTATGAGCACGGCCAGCATTTCCCGACGCCAGGGCCTGCAGTGGCTGGGTGCGACCGTGGCGGGCACGGCCCTGCCGGGGCTGGTGCAGGCCGCTTCTGCAGCTGCTGCACCCGGAGCCAAGCGACTGGTGTCGCTCAGCGGCGCACTGACCGAGGTGGTCTATCTGCTCAATGCCCAGAGCCTGCTGGTGGGCACGGACACCACCAGCCTGTTTCCCGAAGCGGCGCAAAAAACTGCCAAGGTCGGCTATGTGCGCCAGCTCTCGGCCGAAGGCCTGCTCTCGCTCAAGCCCGATGCGGTGATCGCAACCAGCGAGGCCGGCCCTCCCGTGGTGCTCGATCAGATCCGTCAGGCTGGCGTGCGTGTATCGCTGGTTGCGGCCAGGCACAACTGGGCCGAGGTCCAGGAAAAGGTCAAGGTTGTGGGGCGCGAGACAGGTCGTTCCAGCGAGGCCGACAAGCTGCTGGCCCAGCTTGATGCGCAGTGGAGCAGCGTCCAGGCGCAGGTGGCCAAGGCCCAGCGCAAGCCGCGCGTGCTGTTTGTGCTCTCGCACAGCGGCAGTCCGCAGGTGGCAGGCAAGGGCACGGCAGCCAATGCACTGATCCAGTACGCGGGCTGTGTCAATGTCATCGACCAGTTCGACGGCTACAAGCCCTTGACTGCCGAAGCCATGGCCAGCGCTGCGCCCGAGGTCATCATCAACACCACGCAGGGCATTGAAGCACTGGGTGGCGAGGCCGCCTTCTGGAAGCGGCCCGAGCTGGCACTGACTCCCGCCTATGCCAAGAAGGCGCTGGTGACGCTGGAAGCCAGCCATTTGCTGGGCTTTGGTCCGCGCCTGCCCAGCGCTGTGCAGGCGCTGCATATGCGCGCTTTGCAGTGGGTGGCCTGAGCATGAGCGCAAGCATGGGGAGCGTGGCACCAAAGCCAGCAGTCGAGCTGCCCGTCGCATCACGTTGGCGCACTCCTGCTGGGCGGCTCAGCCGCGGCGCAGCCCTGCTGCTGGGGGCGGCTCTGGTATTGCTGGCCATGGTGTGGGGTGCGGCCAGCGGGGCCTATGCCATTGCACCGGGGCAATTGCCCGGGATTGCCTGGGACGGGCTTCGCAGTCTTTTTGGCGCTGCGGTGGACAGCGGCCCCGAGCATCTGGTCTTTCTCAATATCCGCCTGCCGCGCCTGCTCATGGGCGTGGCTGCGGGTGCAGGACTGGGGCTGGCAGGCGCATTGATGCAGGGGCTGTTTCGCAATCCGCTGGCCGACCCCGGCCTCATCGGCGTGAGCAGCGGCGCGGCCCTGGCTGCCGGCATCACCATCGTGCTGGGCGGCCTGTATCTGCCCTGGCTGCCGCGTCATCTGGGTAGCTGGGCCCTGGTGGCCATGGCTTTTGGCGGCGGTCTGGCCGTGACCGCCGTGGTCTATGTGCTGGGTCAGGTCCAGGGCACGACCCGCATCGGCCTGATGCTGCTGGCCGGCATTGCCATCAATGCGCTGGCCGGCGCCGGACTGGGCTTTCTGAGCTTTGTATCGACGGACGAGCAGTTGCGCAATCTGCAAATGTGGCTGCTGGGCAGCCTGGGCGCCTCGCGCTGGAGTGCGGTGGCCCTGGTGTCGGCGGCTGTGGCCGTCAGCGCGGCGGCGGCGCTGGCGCTGGCAAGGCCGCTGAATGCGATTGCCCTGGGCGAAGCCCAGGCCAATCTGCTGGGCGTGGCCGTGGAGAAAACCAAGCGCCGCGCCGTGATGGTGGCGGCGCTGGCTGTGGGCGCTGTGACCGCGACCACGGGCATCATCGGCTTCATCGGTCTGGTCGCGCCGCACTGGGTGCGGCTGATTGCCGGTCCCGATCATCGCGTGGTGCTGCCGGGCTCGGCCCTGCTGGGTGCGGCGCTGGTGGTCAGCGCCGATGCCGTGGCGCGCACCATCGTCAAGCCGGCCGAGCTGCCGCTGGGCGTGCTGACCGCGTTTATCGGCGTGCCGCTTTTCCTGGCCATGCTGCGCCAGTTCAGGAGCAAGGTATGAGTGCGCACCAAGGGGTGTCCAGCCTCGAATGCCGCAATCTGGGCGTTGGCGTGCTCAAGGGGCCGCGCCTGGCGACGGTGGATGTGAGGATTCCGGCGGGGCGCTTTACCGCCATCCTCGGCCCCAACGGCGCCGGCAAGTCCACGCTGATGTCCATGCTGGTGGGCGAGCGCGCGCCGCAGTCGGGGCAGGTCCTGCTCGACGGGCAGGCGCTGTCCGCGCACGCGGTGGAGGGTCTGGCGCGGCGTCGCTCCGTCATGCCCCAGGATTGCAGCGTGGCCTTTGACTTCACGGCCCAGGAGGTGGTGGAACTGGGACGTTATCCGCATCGTCATCAGCCCGGCACCGGGGAGGCGCAGATTCCGGCGCAGGCCATGGAGTTGACCGGGGTCGATCATCTGGCGCAGCGCAGCATCAACACGTTGTCGGGCGGCGAGCGGGCTCGCACTCACCTGGCCAGGGCACTGGCGCAGATCTGGCAGCCGCCCGCCGACGGCGCGGCGCGCTGGCTTCTGCTGGACGAGCCCACCGCTGCTCTCGACCTGGCCCATCAGCACCATGCCATGCGCCTGCTGCGCCAGTGGGCTGGGCAGCAGGGCGCAGGCGTGGTGGCGGTGATTCACGATCTGAACCTGGCCTTGCGCTATGCCGATGATGTGCTGGTACTGGGCGGGGATGCCGGAGTGCATCACGGTGCGGTGCAGGATGTGCTGCAACCGGCGCTGGTGCGCCAGGTCTGGGGCATGCAGTGCGACCCGGTGCGCAGCAGCGACGGCGCGCTGCAGTATATTTTTGTAGCTGATACTGCTTTACCTGCTTGAAATTTAAGCATATTGAATTGAATTTTGAAGCCAGTCATGCGCAGGCTGCTTCAGATTCAATAGCTAATGACCTGGCTGTCACTGGCTGTCACTGGCTGTCACTGGCTGTCACTGGCTGTCACTGGCTGTCAATGTGTATGCACGGTCAGCGCAACCAGCTTGAGCACCAGCGGCCGCACCATCATCACGCAGAAGAACGCCACCGGCATGGCCAGCGCATAGGCGCTGAACACACGACGGACGTAGCCGGCATCAAAGCCGGTATTGGCCGCCACGATGGTGCAGCACATCAGAAACGCCATGATGCCGGCCATGAAAAACGCGAAAACAAACGGCGTGTAACGCCTGTGCAGCTTCAGTGCGGAAAGTCTGGAGGAGAAGGAGTTGGAGTATGAATTCATGGGAACGATGCTGAAAATGCACTCGGCGTCATGGCGGCTTGCGTTGCTGTGTCAAAGGCTTGAGGCCGAATGCATGGATGGGAAACAGGGTTGCACTGTAAGCATCAGCGGCGGCCGGCGGTAGAGGTCCGGGGCTTGTTGTACTCATAAGCAGAACTTTCGAATTCAATTGGAGATACATTCGCAGTCATGCCGAATCTGCGAGCCATAGAAACCTTTGTCAAAGCGCTGGAGGGCGGCTCCATCGCCTCGGCCGCGCGTCAGCTGGGCATTTCGCCCGCCGCAGCCAGCCAGAACATCGCGCGGCTGGAGCGCGAGTTGGGCACGCGCCTGATCACCCGCACCACCCGGTCCATGGCCTTGACCGAGGCCGGCGAGAGCTATCTGGCGCGTGTCGCTCCGGTGCTCGACGAGCTCGAAAAAGCCCAGTCCGATCTCTCGCTGATTCATGGAGAGCTGCAAGGCCGTTTGCGCATTGCCTGCATGGCAGCCTTCGGCCGCCATGTGCTGGCGCCGCTGCTGCCGGCGTTTAGCGCGCTGCATCCGCGACTGGAGCTGGAGCTCTTGATCACGGACCGGCATGTGGATGTGCTCAAGGAGGATGTGGACATCAGCGTGCGCTACCGCGATGTGCTGGAGCCCGGCATGTCGGTGCGGCTGCTGGCCTCGGTGCCGCGCATTCTGTGTGCATCGCCGCAGTATCTGCAACAGCATGGCTGCCCGCAGACGGCACAGGATCTGCTTGAGCATGCCTGTCTGCTGTATCGGCGCGAGCGCGACGGCAGGCTTATGCGCTGGCCCTTTCTGCGCGATGGCCAGCGCACCGATCCGCAGCAGAGGATTGCGGCCATAGGCAGCGATATCGATGCCCTGGTGGAGTTCGCCGCTGCCGGTGGCGGCATCGCCTGGGCCGGCAGCTTCATCGTCCATGAAGAGATGCGCAAGGGGCGGCTGGTGCCTCTGGCACTCAAGCCGGCGCGCAAGGGCCAGTTGCAGTTCGAGGATGCTCCGCTGGACTTCTTCGCCTGCTTCAAGGATCGCAAATATGTACCGGCCAAGGTCCGCGCCCTGGTGGACTATCTGCTGCAGGAGCTGCCGCAGCAGCCCGTCCTGCGTTGAGCGAGGACAGTGCGTGGCGCCTGCATTACCCGTAGTTCTTGACGCCGGCGCGGGCTAAAGGCACGGGCTAAGTAAGGGCGGCCGAGAGCCGCCTCGCAGCGAGGGCTGCGTCCCCTTGGGGAAGCGGCGAAGCCGCTCAGGGGAAGGCTTAATGTCCCAGATGCTGCGGCAGCACTTCCTGCAAGATGGTAGTGGCAATCTCTTCGATCGACTTGGTGGTGCTGGACAGCCACTCGATGCCGCTTCTGCGCATCATGGCCTCGGCCTCGGCCACCTCGTAGCGGCAGTTGGGCAGGCTGGCGTACTTGGAGTCGGGGCGGCGTTCGTTGCGGATGCTGGACAGGCGCTCGGGCTGAATCGTCAGGCCAAACAGCTTTTTGCGATAGGGCTCCAGCGCGGGCGGCAACTGCTTGCGCTCGAAGTCTTCGGGAATCAGCGGGTAGTTGGCCACCTTGAGGCCAAACTGCATGGCCAGGTACAGGCTGGTGGGAGTCTTGCCCGAGCGGCTCACGCCCACCAGAATCACGTCGGCGCCGCTCAGGTCGGCATGGGTCTGGCCATCATCGTGAGCCAGCGTGTAGTTGATGGCCTCCATGCGCTCCAGATATTCCTTGCTCTCGCTGATGTCGGCAAAGCGGCCCACGCGGTGCAGCGACTTCTGGCCCAGCTCCACCTCCAGCGGGCGCACAAAGGTGCCGAACATGTCGAACAGCTTGCCCTTGCAGTTGGCTTCAAGGAATTCCAGCATCTCCTGATTGACCAGGGTGGTGAAGATGATGGGCTTTCTCTTCTCCACCTCGGCCACATGGTTGATCTGGCGCACGGCCTGATGAATCTTGTCCATGGAGTCCACAAAGGGGATGCGAATCAGCCTCGGCTTGCTCTCGAACTGGGCCATGATGGCCGTGCCGAAGGTCTCGGCCGTGATGCCTGTGCCGTCAGAAATGACAAAAATCGTATGGGTATGCATAGTGCGCGCAGTGATTAGGTGGGACCTGAGCAGGCAATGCCATGTCCCGGACTCTGAATCTGGTTTGAGCCACGCGACGCTCGCCGGCTCAGCCTACAATGGCGGCCATTATTCCCAAATTCAAGCCCATGCTCGTTGACGGTCGACATCCAGAACAGCAAAGCACTGCATTCAAGCAGCATGGGTTCGCGTGCCCTGGCCATTCAGCCCAGAGCCGCCTGCGTACCGGTTTTTAACTTTGGAGCTTCCCATGTCTCAACTGTTCGAAGCGACCGCTCTGGTCGTTCCGTTTGAAAAACTGAGAATGTCTGATGTCGAGTCCGTAGGCGGCAAGAACGCCTCGCTCGGCGAAATGATCTCGCAACTGCCCCAGGGCGTACGCGTGCCTACCGGCTTTGCCACCACGGCTCATGCATTCCGCGAGTTCCTGGCATTTGAAGGTCTGGCCGGCAAGATCTCGGCCAAGCTGGCTGCCCTGGACGTGGACGATGTCCGCGCTTTGGCCGCTGTGGGCGCGGAAATCCGCACCATGGTGGAAAACCAGCCTTTCCCTGCCGATCTGGAGCAGGCCATCCGTGAGGAATTTGTTCGCCTGCAAGGCGGCAATGCCGAGGCATCGTTTGCCGTGCGTTCTTCCGCCACGGCAGAAGACCTGCCCGATGCATCGTTTGCCGGCCAGCAGGAAACCTTCCTGAACGTGGTGGGCATCGAAGACGTGCTGCACAAGATGAAGGAAGTGTTCGCGTCGCTGTACAACGACCGCGCCATCTCCTACCGCGTGCACAAGGGCTTCGAGCACGATGTGGTGGCCCTGTCCGCCGGCGTGCAGCGCATGGTGCGCTCCGACAAGGGCGCTGCCGGCGTGATGTTCACCATCGACACCGAATCCGGTTTCGAGGAAGTGGTCTTCATCACCTCCAGCTACGGCCTGGGCGAGACCGTGGTGCAGGGCGCCGTGAACCCCGACGAGTTCTATGTGCACAAGCCCATGCTCAAGGCTGGCAACAAGGCGCTGATCCGCCGCAATCTGGGCTCCAAGCTGATCCAGATGATTTTTGCCACGCCCGAGGAAAAGGCTGCAGACGGCAAGCTGGTCAAGACCACCGATGTGGCTCACGAGCTGCGCAACCGCTATTCGCTGACCGACGAGGAAGTGCAGCAGCTGGCGCATTACGCTCTGGTGATCGAGCAGCATTACGGCCGCCCCATGGATATCGAATGGGGCAAGGACGGCACCGACGGCCAGCTCTACATCCTGCAGGCGCGCCCCGAAACCGTGAAGAGCCAGGCCAAGGGCCAGGCCGAGTTGCGCTACAAGCTCAAGGGCACGGGCACCGTGCTGGCCGAAGGCCGCGCCATCGGCCAGAAGATCGGTACCGGCCCCGTGCGCCTGGTGTCCGACATCTCGCAGATGGACCAGGTGCAGGCCGGCGACGTGCTGGTGACCGACATGACCGACCCCAACTGGGAGCCCGTCATGAAGAAGGCTTCGGCCATCGTCACCAACCGCGGTGGCCGTACCTGCCACGCAGCCATCATTGCTCGCGAGCTGGGCATCCCTGCTGTCGTGGGCTGCGGCAATGCGACCGATCTGCTCAAGGCCGAAACACTGGTCACCGTGTCCTGCGCGGAAGGCGATACCGGCAAGATCTATGACGGTCTGCTGGAAACCGAAGTGACCGAGGTCAAGCGTGGCGAGATGCCCAGCATCTCCACCAAGATCATGATGAACGTGGGCAACCCCCAGCTGGCTTTCGACTTTGCCCAGCTGCCCAACGAAGGCGTGGGTCTGGCCCGTCTGGAATTCATCATCAACAACAATATCGGCGTGCACCCCAAGGCCATCCTGGACTACCCCGCCGTTGACGCAGATCTGAAGAAGGCTGTCGAGTCCGTGGCCCGCGGCCATGCATCTCCCCGCGCGTTCTACGTGGACAAGGTGACTGAAGGCGTGGCAACGATTGCCGCCGCTTTCTGGCCCAAGCCCGTGATCGTGCGCATGTCCGACTTCAAGTCCAACGAATACCGCAAGCTGATCGGCGGCAGCCGTTACGAGCCCGAGGAAGAGAACCCCATGCTGGGCTTCCGCGGTGCAGCGCGCTACATCTCGGCCGAGTTCGGTGAAGCCTTCAAGATGGAATGCGAAGCCCTGCGCCGCGTGCGTGAGGACATGGGTCTGACCAACGTCAAGATCATGATCCCCTTCGTGCGCACCCTGGGCCAGGCCAAGCGCGTCACCGAGCTGCTGGCCGAGAACGGTCTCAAGCGCGGCGAGAACGGCCTGCAGCTGATCATGATGTGCGAAGTGCCTTCCAACGCAGTCCTTGCCGAAGAGTTCCTCGAATACTTCGACGGCTTCTCCGTGGGCTCCAACGACCTGACTCAGCTGACTCTGGGCCTGGACCGCGACTCGGGCCTGGAGCTGCTGGCCGCCGACTTCGACGAGCGCGACCCCGCCGTCAAGAAGCTGCTGGCCCGTGCCATCAAGGCCTGCCGCGACCAGAACAAGTATGTAGGCATCTGCGGCCAAGGCCCTTCGGACCACCCCGACTTTGCCAAGTGGCTGGCCGACGAAGGCATCTCGTCTATCTCTCTGAACCCTGACAGCGTGGTCTCCACCTGGCAGAAGCTGGCTGAATAAGCCTTGCGCATCGGCATGCAGACGCATCACGCGCCCGTGCATGACGATGCTGTGTCGGATGCTCCGCGACAGGCATTCGATGCTTTGGGCAATCCGGTGGAAGTCACCTTCCCGCCGGATCTGCACGATACCTACCACCTGAGACTCAAGGCCTTGCTGCTGACGGTCTGGGTGGTATTTTCATTTGGCATCTGCTACTTTGCGCGCGATATCCAGGCGCTGGTGCCCAACTGGCCCGTGGCCTACTGGATGGCGGCCCAAGGGGCGGTCCTGATGTTCCTGCTCATCATCGTGGTCTATTGTGTGGCCATGGATTATTTCGAACGCCAGCAGGCGCGTGACGAGGCGCGCAAAGCGGCTGAGGCTCACGACGCCTCCTCTGCCACTTCCGATCTTCATGCCTGAGCGGCCAGTTCTGAGCCGTGCCTATCACTGGCGGCTGCATCGCATCCTGTTTCTCTATGTGCTGGGAACGGCAGGCTTTCTGCTGACCATGCTCTGGGCCGAGGAGCGCGGGCTCTCTCGCCACTGGATCGGGCCCATCTTCCTGTTCTCCACGGTGATGGTGTACGCGGCCATCGGCGTGTATTCGCGCACCAGCGATGCCGAGGAGTATTTCGTCGCCGGCCGGCGCATTCCGCCTTTCTACAACGGCATGGCGGCTGCTGCAGACTGGATGAGCGCAGCCTCCTTCATCAGCCTCTCCGGTGCGCTTTATCTGCAAGGCTTTTCGGGAACCGGCACGCAGCCCGGCGGACTGGCCTATGTCCTGGGATGGACGGGCGGGTTCTGTCTGGTCGGTATGCTGATTGCCCCCTATCTGCGGGCCATGAATCTCTATACCGTGCCGGATTTCTTTCAGGCGCGCTATGGCGGACGTTGGCCGCGCATCATTGCTGCGCTGGCGGCCATCACCTGTTCCTTCACCTATGTGGTAGCGCAGATCTACGGCGTGGGCCTGATTGCTGCGCGACTGACCGGCGTGCAGTTCGAGATCGGCATCATGCTGGGGCTGGGCGGCGTGCTGCTGTGCTCGTTCCTCGGCGGCATGCGGGCGATCACCTGGACCCAGGTGGCGCAATATGTGGTGATCCTGCTGGCCTTCATGCTGCCTGTCTCCTGGCTGGCCTACAAACAGCTGGGCAACCCCTGGGCCCAGCTGGCCTATAGCCAGCAACTGGGCAAGATCGGCGCCATGGAGCAGCAGTTGCTTTCCTCAGAGGCCGAGCAGTCGGTGCTGGAGGCCTATCGCACCCGCGCTCAGGTGCTGCAGGCCAAGCTGCGCGATGTGCCCAATGTGCTGGCGGCCGAACGTCAGGCACTGAGCGAGCATATCCGCGAGCTGCGCACCAGCAGTGGCAATATCGGCGCCATCATGGCCGCCAGCCGGGAGCTGGCCGCCATGCCCAAGGACGAGGCGGCGGCGCGCGAGCTCTGGAGCCGTGAGTTGCACGAGGCCTATGAGCGGGCCAAGCCGCTGGGCGGCATGCCGCTGCAAAGCCAGCCTTTCGCAGGGGATCCGGATGGCTCGCCGGCCGAGCAGCAGGCCTATGAGGAAAGTCGGCGCAACTTTCTGGCGCTGATGTTCTGCCTGATGGTCGGCACGGCCGGGCTGCCGCACTTGCTCACGCGCTATTTCACGGTTCCCTCGGTGTCTGCCGCACGTACCTCTGTGGCCTGGTCGCTGTTCTTCATCGGGTTGCTGTATCTGGGGGCGCCAGCCTTGGCCGTACTGGTGAAGTACGAGGTCATGAGCAATCTCGTTGGCACGCATTTCGATGCCTTGCCGAACTGGATAGCGCAGTGGTCAAGGGTGGACGCCTCGCTGCTGTCGGTGGAGGACATCAACGGCGATGGCATTTTGCAGTTTGCCGAAATCCGCATGGGGGCCGACCTTATCATGCTGGCCACTCCAGAACTAGGCGGCATGCCTTATGTGCTCTCGGGGCTGGTGGCTGCGGGCGGACTGGCGGCGGCCCTGTCCACGGCCGACGGCCTGCTGCTGACCATCAGCAATGCCCTGGTGCGGGATCTCTATTTCCAGGAGCGCCAGCGCCTGGATACGCGCAAGCGCCGCATCTCGCCTGAACAGCGCGTGATTCTTTCCAAATTCGCATTGCTGCTGGTGGCCCTGTCGGCGGCGTTTGTCGCGGCGCGTCGCTCTTCGGACATTCTTCCCATGGTCTCTGCCTCCTTTTCTTTGGCGGGCTCGGCTTTGGTGCCGGCCATGGTGCTGGGCATCTTCTGGCGTGGCACCACGCGCCGTGGCGCGGTGGTCGGCATGCTGCTGGGCCTGGCCGTGACGCTTTACTACATGGCCTCGCACGTTCCGGGTCTGCAAGGGGTGCTGCCGTCGATCCTCCGTGGCGAGGCACTCTGGTGGGGTATTCAGCCCATCTCGGCCGGAGTGTTCGGTGTGCCGGTGGGCTTGGCCTCCACATTGCTCGTCAGCTGGTGGGAGCAGCGACGGGCGAGAGCTTGAAAACTCTTGATTGGATGGCCTTCAGCGATCTTTTGAATCAGGTTCAAGGCAGTTTTCTGCTGAATATCCGCCGCGAACTGATCTGGAGCATGCGCGGACCAGGCTTGCAGGAAAACCCGCTTTTCAGCTGCAGCCATAGCTGCCATCCTGCAGGGCGGAAAGCAATTCAATGCACAGAGGGCGGGGTCGATGTATCTAGTCAAAACACCCGAGGGCCAGCTGGCCTTCAAGGAGCGCCATGCCGATCTGAGCCAGCGGCTGCGCTCGGCCTTTTTGCTGTTTGACGGTCGTCGCAGTCTCATGCAGGTGCTGGAGGCGACCTCGGCGCTGGGGGTGAACAAGGACGATATTCTGGCGCTGGTCGGCAAGGGCTGGCTGGCCACAAGAGAGTCGTCCGTCGCGGCCGATGCAGCAGTACAGGCCCATGCATCTTCGCTCTCAAAGAGCAGTTCGGCATCGTTGGCAGCTGCTGACGTCGACCCTGGCAGCGCCCAGAGGCGTTACCAGAGAGCCTATCCGATAGCAGTGTCCATCACGGGGGCTCTGGGGCTCAAGGGCTTCAGGCTGAATCTGGCGGTGGAGGCGGCCATGGGTTATGAGCAACTGGCAGCGCTGGCTCCGCGCATACGTGATGCTGCGGGTGACAAGGCCTATATGTCGTTGCACAGGGCGCTGTTTGAGGCGGAAGAGACATAAGCACCATCTGTGCCGAGCCTCTCGCAAAGAAAAAAGCGGCCTCAGAGAGAGCCGCTTTTTTGATGAGCCAGCCTGTTTTTTAGACAGCCAGCAGTTCCACGTCAAACTTAAGCGTGGCGTTGGGCGGGATCACGCCACCGGCGCCGCGCGCGCCATAGCCCAGGGCAGCGGGGATCAGCAGCGTGCGCTGGCCGCCCACCTTCATGCCCTGCACGCCTTCGTCCCAGCCCTTGATGACCATGCCGGCGCCCAGGGGAAAGACGAAAGGATCGTTGCGGTCCTTGCTGGAGTCGAACTTGGCGCCTTGCACGCCATTGTTGTAGAGCCAGCCGGTGTAGTGCACGGTCACGTTCTGACCGGCCTTGGCTTCGGCGCCTTCGCCCACGACGGTGTCTTCGTATTGCAGGCCGGAGGCAGTAGTGTTGAATGCCATGATGATTTCCTTTCAGCGCAAAGCAGAAAAAGGCGATGGAAAAAAGGGCCCGCCAAGCACGCTTGGGGCCCTTGGATGATAGTGGTGCACCTGCTTGCTGCCAGTCCCCCGGCCGCAACAGCGGCAAGGTTTACTTCTTGGCGCGCGCGGCAACCCAGCGGTTGGCAAAGGCTTGTACATCGGACAGGCGCTTGAGCAGATCCTGCCCGGTCAGGGTGACGGTGTAGCCGTCGCTGCCATGCTCGAGCAGGCCGCACTCGCGCAGCTCCTTGATACGGGTGTTCAAGGTGTTGGGGGTGATGCCGCCCACACTGTCTTGCAGCAGTCGGAAGGTCTGGGGATGACCATCCCGCAAAGCCCACAGCACGCGCAGCGCATAGCGGCATTCGAGCTTCTCGAACAGCTGGTTGATGGCGGCGTTTTCCTTGGAGCTCATGGACGCTTCTCCTTGCGCAATGATGTTGTCGAGCTGGGCGCACTAGGCGCTTTCAGTGCCATGTCCAATGGACTATAGCGGTTAATTTATTTTGCTACAAGTTTAGTAGCTTCAAATCTTCGACTGCAACGCCTTGAAGTGATAAAGGCCACAAACAGCGCGCAAGTGTTGCGGGTCAGCCACGAATCAGGGAGAAGACTCGCTTGCTTCAGGGTTTGTAGCAATAGGGGCAGGGCTGAAGCAGCCCTGGGGACAGGGTGGCGAGCCATGCCGGAAGTGTTAGTACTGGCTTAGGTGTTTCCGGGTGTAAAAATTGACTCTAGCCATTGATTTGTCAGAGCAAGCAGCTATGGAAATCATAGTTCCTGCTTTTGTGCCGGCATTTGCTTGAGTTGCACCAGCACCTGCAGCAGACGGTTGCTCGGCGTGGCAATGCCCAGGGCCTGACCGCGCCGCACCACATAGCCGTTGAGATGGTCTATTTCCGTGGTCTTGCCCCGCGCCAGATCTTGGGCCGTGGAAGAGAGCTGTCGGGGCATGGTGCGCGCTATGGCCGCTACAGCCTCGTCCACGGAGGCCGGCAGCAGCACGCCGTCGGCCAGAGCTACGGCCTTGCATTCGGCGGCAATATCCTGCATGACGGCGGGTACGCCCTGCTGCGCTATCAGCCAGCCATAGGGCTGCTGGGTGAGGGCGGAGAGTGCGTTGTACACGCAGTTGATGATGAGTTTTTGCCAGAGTGCGGTCAGCACGCCGTCCGAGGTCTGGGTGGGGATGTTTGCTGCGCTGAACTGGAGTGCAATCTCGTCACCCTGCGGACAGGGCGCGATGAGCAGCTCGCCCCGGCCGAAGTGACGCACATGGCCTGGGCCGGCCATGGCGGTGGCGACATAAACCACGGCAGCAGCCACCGGCTGCCGGCCCAGTACCAGGCGCAGGCGCCGGTCGTTGTCCACGCCGTTCTGCAAGCTCAGTACTTGAGTGTGCGCTGCCAGGTGGGGTTTGATCTGTGCAGCCGCTGCTTCGGTGTCGGTGGATTTCACGCAGAACAGCACCACATCGGCGCCTGCCACGGCACTGGCTTCGGTGCTGGTGGTGATGGGGATGTTCAGATCTTCTGTCGCCGTCTGCAGTCGCAGCCCGTGCTGGCTGATGGCCTGCATATGCGATGCTCTACCGATCAGCGTGACCGGGTGGCCGGCGCGTGCCAGCAGAGCACCAAAGTAGCAGCCCACCGAGCCCGCACCCATGACGGCAATGGACAGGCGGGGGGAGGCGGCGGTGTGGTTGACCATGTTCATGCGGCTATCTCGCAAAGAGGCTCAGCTCTTGAGCTTGAGCAGATAGGTCATCAGCTGGGCAGTGGAGGTTTCGACCTCCAGAAATTCATGCAGTGCCTTGCCGGTTTGCCAGGAAGAGTTCCAATTATTGCTGACCAGGGCTTGCTTCCAGCTGTCCTGGTTGCTTGCATGGTCGATAGCGGCCAGCAGTTGCTGGGCGCGTTCTGCCGGCAGATTCTTGCCTGTAAAGACGGCACGCCAGTTGGACATTTCCGCATCCAGACCCTGGTCGCGCATGGAGGCAATGCCGAACATGGCACGGCGTGACGAAACACCGAGGGCGCGCAGTTTGCCCGCCTGCAAGGCTTCTCTGAACTCGCTGTAACCAGAGATTCCCACCTGCACCTGCTTTTGCAGCAGGGCCTGGAGCACATCGTTACCGCCGGCAAAGGGTTTGTATTGCAGTTGCTCCGCATTGGCCTTGGCCAGGCGGGCCAGCATGCCTGCGTACATATGGTCCACACCGCCTGCAGAGCCTCCGGCAATGGTCAGTGCCGGCAGGTTCTCGCGCATGGCCTTGGCCAGTGCCTTGGGGTTGGCAAGCGGCGAGTCGGTGGGCACGGCCACCACCAGATAGTCGCTGGTCAGGCGCGCAAGGGGTTGCACCTGCTGCAGCGCGGCCGAATTCTTGTTCAGCGCCAGGGCGCCGACCATGACCATGCCACTGATCAGCAGGCAGTTGGGGTCGCTGCCATAGCGTTTGGTGTACTCGGCCAAGCCGATGGTGCCGCCCTTGCCGCCGATGTTTTCATAAACGACCTTGTCCACCGTGCCGCTGCTGGTCAGCGCGGTGCCCAGGGTGCGGCCGGTCTGGTCCCAGCCGCCGCCGGGGTTGGCGGGGATCACGATACGCAACTGCGTGCCAAGGCGCTGAGGCGGATTGGCGATGGCAGCAAAAGGTGTAGACAGCAAGGCAGCGCAATAGCTTAGCCAGTGGCGACGTGTCAGGGCATTGTTCGCGTGGGGGGTATTCATGTCTGTCTCCGTTGTTATGTGTCTTTTGGTGGGTTTGGCCGCAAGCGAAGGCTTGCTGACCTGGGCTGCATGCGAAAAAGCCCCGACCTGGGGCAGGTCGGGGCTTTGAGTAGCAGGGAACCGGCGCGCCGGTTCCTCGGACTGACTTTACAGCGAGTCGATGAAGCTGCGCAGCTTGTCGGAGCGCGAGGGGTGCTTGAGCTTGCGCAGCGCCTTGGCTTCGATCTGACGGATGCGCTCGCGCGTCACGTCAAACTGCTTGCCGACTTCTTCCAGCGTATGGTCAGTGGACATTTCAATACCGAAGCGCATGCGCAGCACCTTGGCTTCGCGAGGCGTCAGGCCGTCGAGAATGTCCTTGACCACATCGCGCAGACCGGCCTGCATGGCGGCGTCGATAGGCGCCGTGTTGTTGCCGTCCTCGATGAAGTCGCCCAGGTGGGAATCGTCGTCGTCGCCGATGGGGGTTTCCATCGAGATCGGCTCCTTGGCGATCTTCATGATCTTGCGGATCTTGTCCTCGGGGATCTCCATCTTGGCTGCCAGGATGGACGCATCGGGCTCGAAACCAAACTCTTGCAAGTGCTGGCGCGAGATGCGGTTCATCTTGTTGATGGTCTCGATCATGTGCACGGGGATACGGATCGTGCGGGCCTGGTCGGCGATGGAGCGCGTGATGGCCTGACGAATCCACCAGGTTGCATAGGTCGAGAACTTGTAGCCGCGACGATATTCGAACTTGTCCACGGCCTTCATCAGGCCGATATTGCCTTCCTGGATCAGATCCAGGAATTGCAGACCGCGGTTGGTGTACTTCTTGGCGATGGAGATCACGAGACGCAGGTTGGCCTCGATCATTTCCTTCTTGGCATCGCGGCTGGCGCGCTCGCCGCTGTTCATGCGCTTGTTGATGTGCTTGAGCTCTTCCAGAGGCACGACCACGCGGGCCTGCAGGTCGATCAGGTTCTGCTGCAGCTCCTGCACGGGCGGAATATTGCGCTCCAGCACGGCGCTGTAGTTCTTGCCTGCCGCCACTTGCTTGATGACCCAGTCCAGGTTCAGCAGATTGGGCGGGAAGTCCTTGATGAACTGCTCCTGGGGCATGCCGCACTTGTCAACGATGATCTTGCGCAGCTCGCGTTCCTTCTTGCGCACGTCGTCCACCTGGGCGCGCACCAGATCGCAGAGCTTTTCAATCGTCTTGGCTGTGAAGCGAATGGTCATCAGCTCTTCGGTGATGGCCTTCTGCACCTTCATGTATGCCTCGGTGCCGTAGCCTTCCTTGTCATACACCTTGTGCATCTTGTCGAAGAGCTCGCGCATGGAGTCAAAGCGACCCAGGGCTTCGTTCTTCAGCTCTTCGAGCTTCTTGGTCAGGGCCTTGGAGCCGCCCTTGCCGTCATCGTCGTCTTCTTCGTCGTATTCGTCGAAGTCTTCTTCGGCCACATAGTCGTCGTTCTCATTGGCATTGACGAAGCCGTCCACCACGGTGGAGATGACAACCTTGCCTTCGCGGATTTCCTCGGCCATGTTGAGGATTTCGGCGATGGTCGCAGGGGAGGCCGAGATGGCTTCCATCATGTCCATCAGACCGCCTTCGATGCGCTTGGCGATTTCGATTTCGCCTTCGCGTGTCAGCAGTTCGACGGTACCCATTTCACGCATGTACATGCGCACGGGGTCGGTGGTGCGACCGAATTCTGAGTCCACGGTGGACAGAGCCGCTTCGGCCTCTTCTTCCGCTTCTTCTTCGGTGGTGGCCGACTGGCCGGTGTTGTTCAGCAGCAGGGTTTCCGCATCGGGAGTCTGCTCGTACACGGCCACGCCCATGTCGTTCAACATGGAGATCACGACTTCCAGCGTTTCGGCATCGACCAGCTTGTCGGGCAGGTGGTCGTTGATTTCGGCGTGGGTCAGGTAGCCGCGGGTCTTGCCCAGCTTGATCAGCATCTTCAGACGCTGACGGCGGGTGTTCATTTCCTCTTCGGTCAGAACAGTCTCGTCCAGGCCGAATTCCTTCATCAAGGCGCGTTCCTTCGCCTTGCTGATCTTCATGCGCAGAGGCTTGGCCTTTTCGGCAGGAGCAGCAGACGCTTCGGTCGATGCCTCCTCTTCGACTTCGCCTTCCAGATCGCTGTCGATATCCGACAGGTCTGCATCATCCATGTCCTCGTCGGCCTCCTTGGCCTTGGGCTTGCGGCCGCGCTTGGCGGGAGTCTTGTCGGCATCGGCACTGGCAGCGGGGGCCTTGACGGCGGCTGCCTTCTTGGCAGCAGGGGCCTTTTTGGCGACAGTCTTCTTGGCGGCAGGAGCGGCAGCTGTGTCGTCGTCTTCTTCGGCCTTCTTGCGGCCGCGCTTGGGAGTTGCCTGCGCCAGCAGCGCATCGGCCATGGCTTTGAGTTCGGCTTGTGACTTGGTAACCACGGTGGTGTCTTTCTTTGCTTCGGCTGCAGATGCAGCACTCTTCTTCACAGCAGGCTTGCTGGCACTGGCCTTTTTCGCGGGCTCTGCTGCGGAAGTGGAAGTTTTAGAGGTCTTGGGCTTTGCTGAAGCTTCTGGGGCCTGCTTGGACTTCACGGACTTTGAAACGGGCATGAACACCTCTCACGGTACGAACACACACAAACACACAAAGGAAAACGGAAAATGCAAACAAACGCCATGAAAGCTGGCGCAAGAACAGGTCTAGCCTGTCCGGTGGAGCACAAAGACTCCATGGCAAGATGTTGGGGCGATCATTTGGTATGCAATCCTTGCGAGAAATGGGCCATGCAGTTGCTGCCATCACGTGATTTCTTCACGGTGCCCGGGTCGGAGGTGTTGCTGTCGCTCTTGCCTATATCCACTAAATTATACCTTTTTTAAAGATGTCAAGAGGTGGAGCTAATAATTACAGATAAATTTTTTCGCCGCTGTTGAAACTCAATGTAACGCCTTGCCGCTGTGGGGTCAGTAGCAATTTCCTTGAGAGCCTTGGCTTCTTCGCGCTTGAGGTGATCCACCAGAATCAGATTGAGCGTGCCGCGCAACTCCTTGCGCAACTCGTCCACTTCGCCTTCAGGGGTGGCATGGGCGCCGCTCATGAGCTTGTGGGCAAGCGGCTCGCAGGGTGAGCCTTGCAATTGCTCGCGCAGCACAGCCCAGGAGCGCGGCCCGGACTCGGTGAACTGGGCCTCCAGCCAACGGAACAAGGGGGCATGGCTTTGGTTGCAGCGAGCCAGGGCATCGAAATCCTCATGGGTCATCTCTTCCATGAACTCCATGTGACACATCAGCAGGCGTGCGGCCTGATCTTCGCGGCTGACCGGCGTGGGGCGCGGGCCCAGTTGTGGCGGGTTCCAGTCCTCGCCCTTCTTGCCCCAGGGCTTGCGCTGGCGGCCGAATTCCTTGCGGCCCGACCAGTTGCCACCATCGCTGCCTCCGCTCTGGCTTGGGTAGGAGGGGCTGGGTGCACCTGCGTCAGTCCAGTCGGGAGCGCTTTCCCAGTTGCCCGCAGGAGCATCCCATTCCGGTGCCTGAGGGCCGGGGGGCGCAGGGGCGCGGCGGGCAATGGGGGCGGTGCGTGCGGCTTCCTGCGCCCAGATATCGGAGAGGTCGCGCGAGTCCAGCTGGGCCAGGGCTGCGATTTCGGAGAGCAACTGGCGCTTGAGCGCGCCGTCGGGCAGCAGCGACCACAGCGGCCGGGCGTTGCTGGCCATGTGGGCACGGCCTTCTGTCTGTCCCAGATCGCAGCCTTCGCTGGCCGATTCGATGAGAAAGCGGCTCAGTGGCGTTGCATCGCCTACATAGCGCGAGAAGGCCTCGGGGCCGAATTCGCGGATGAAGCTGTCGGGGTCGTGCTCCGAAGGCAGGAACAGGAATTTGATGGAGCGCGTGTCGGTTGCCAGCGGCAGGGCTGCATCCAGAGCCTTGCGCGCGGCGCGCCGGCCAGCGCCGTCGCCGTCGAAGCTGAAGACCACGGCATCGGTGAATCGAAACAGCTTTTGCACATGCTCGGGCGTGCAGGCCGTTCCAAGCGTGGCCACGGCATTGGCAAAGCCGAGCTGGGCCAGCGCCACCACGTCCATATAGCCTTCGGTGACCAGGGCGTAGCCCATGTCGCGCAGGGCCTGGCGGGCCTCGTAAAGGCCGTAGAGTTCGCGGCCCTTGTGGAAGACCGGGGTTTCGGGCGAGTTCAGGTACTTGGGCTTTTCATCGCCGAACACCCGCCCGCCAAAGCCTATGCACTCGCCTTTGACATTGCGAATCGGGAACATGAGCCGGTCGCGAAAGCGGTCGTAGCGGCGGCTGTCGTCCTCGCCGACGATGACCAGCCCGCATTCTTCGAGCTGCGGGTTGTCGTACTCGGCAAATACGCTGGCCAGACCATGCCAGCCTGCAGGGGCATAGCCCAGGCCAAAGCGCTTGGAAACTTCGCCGGAGACGCCACGCTTTTTCAGATACTCGATGGCTTTCGGAGCTGCCTTGAGCTGCTTGCGATAGGACTCGCCGGCTTTTTCCAGCAGATCACTCAGTGTTTCCGCCTTTTGCTTTTGCTGAGCCTGGCGCTGGCGCTCGGCGGGACTGATGTCGTCCTGCGGCACTTGCAGACCGCATTGGTTGGCAAGCTCCTGCACGGCTTCGACAAAGCCCATGCCGGCATGCTCCATCAGAAAGCCGATGGCATTGCCATTCTTGCCGCAGCCAAAGCAGTGAAAGAACTGCTTGCTGGGGCTGACGGTGAAAGAGGGCGACTTCTCGCTATGGAACGGGCATAAGCCCATGAAGTTGGCGCCGCCCTTTTTGAGCTGTACATAGCGGCCCACGATGTCGACGACGTCGACGCGGGATAGCAACTCTTGGATAAATGATTGGGGAATGGCCACCCGCGTATTCTGCCTTTTTCGGCAATGGCCGAGGGCGCGGCAGGAATGGAGCAGGCGGGCAAAAAAAAGCCTGCACCCATGGGTGCAGGCTCAGGTCTCCTGATGCCTGGGTCATTGCCAGGCTCTCCTCTAAAACGTCTCCTCCGCCACTCAGTCTTGAGGCTTGCGACCGGCTCCGTGCGGGCAGAGATGCCGGTCTTGCACTGCCAGTGCAGGCAGTCATGTACTCAAAACATGTGCGCATTCTAAAAGCGATTCGAAGTCCTGGTGATTGGTCTGTCAGATAAATGATGTCTTATAGATGACTTGCATGAGTTGGCCCTGCCTGGGTAATGAGGGAATTTTTCAATGAGATTCCATGTTGTTGATTTAAAATGAATTTATCGATTTTCAGAAGCTGTTGAAAGTACTGTCTCGCTGAATGACCTTTTGCATTGCTCTGGTTTGTCTGTGCATGTCGCATGCCGGTTTGCCGGCGCGGTGCGGCATTTCGGGCGCAACTGCTTGATCCCGATCACAACAGGCCTGCATGGCGCTCGGTTGTAAGCCTGGCGTGACCGATGCTGGGGTACAAAACGCTCAGGAGACAAACATGACAAGTTCTTTCGATCTGAACCTTGCACCGAATACCGCCAACTACGCCGCGCTGACGCCGCTGAGCTTTATTGCCCGCACGGCCGAGGTCTACCCCGAGCGCCTGGCCATTGTTCACGGCGACTTGCGCCAGAGCTGGGCGCAAACCTATGCGCGCTGCCGTCAGCTGGCCAGCAGCCTGCAGAAAATCGGCATTGGCAAGAACGACACCGTGGCCGTGATGCTGCCCAATACGCCACCCATGGTGGAGGCGCACTTTGGCGTGCCCATGGCCGGTGCCGTGCTCAACACGCTCAATACCCGGCTCGATGCCGAGACCCTGGCATTCATGCTGGATCACGGCGAAGCCAAGGCCCTGATCGTTGACCCCGAGTTTGCGGCCTTGATGGCCAGGGCACTCAAATTGCGCAAGGGCACAGAACCCATCTATGTGATCCAGGTCGAGGACAGCGTCTATGGCGAGGCGGCCGAACAGATCGGTGCCATCGACTACGAAAGCTTTGTGGCCCAGGGCGATGCCGGCTTCGACTGGCAGTTGCCCGGCGACGAATGGGATGCGATTGCGCTGAACTACACCAGCGGCACCACAGGCAACCCCAAGGGCGTGGTCTACCACCATCGCGGCGCGCACAACAATGCCATCAGCAATGTGCTGGAGTGGGACATGCCCAAGCACGCGGTCTATCTGTGGACGCTGCCCATGTTCCACTGCAACGGCTGGTGCTTCCCCTGGACGGTGGCCGCACGCGCGGCGGTCAATGTCTGCCTGCGACGGGTGGATGCGCAGGCGATTTTTGACGCCATCCGCAACCATGGCGTGAGCCATTACTGCGGTGCGCCCATTGTGCACAGCCTGCTGGTGAATGCGCCGGCTGCCATGAAGCAGGGCGTGCCCGCAGGCGTCAAGGCCATGGTGGCAGGGGCCGCGCCGCCTGCATCGATGATCGAGGGCATGGAGGCCATGGGCTTTGACATCACCCATGTCTATGGCCTGACCGAAACCTATGGCCCGGCCACGGTCTGCGCCAAGCATGAGAGCTGGAATGCGCTCGATATCGGCGAGCGCGCCCGCCTGAACTCGCGCCAGGGCGTGCGCTACCACCTGCAGCGCTCTGCTGCCGTGCTGGACCCCGAAACCATGCAGCCCGTGCCGCGCGACGGCCAGACCATGGGCGAGATCATGTTCCAGGGCAATATCGCCATGAAGGGCTATCTCAAGAACCCGCAGGCGACGCAGGAAGCTTTCCGCGGCGGCTGGTTCCACAGCGGCGACCTGGCAGTTCAGCATCCCGACGGCTATATCCAGATCAAGGATCGCAGCAAGGACATCATCATCTCGGGAGGCGAGAACATCTCGTCCATCGAAGTGGAGGATGTGCTCTACCGCCACCCCGCCGTGCTGGCTGCGGCCGTGGTGGCCAAGCCCGATCCCAAATGGGGCGAGACGCCCTGCGCCTTCATCGAGCTCAAAGCCGGAGCCGAGACTACGGCCGAAGACATCATTGCCCACTGCAAAAAGCATCTGGCCGGCTACAAGGTGCCGCGCGCGGTGGTGTTTGGCGAGCTGCCCAAGACCAGCACGGGCAAGATCCAGAAGTTCGAGCTGCGCAAGCAAGTAGGCTCGGCTTCAGCTATCTCGGTTTGAGATCTGGCCGTAAACAAAGAAGCCCGGTGCTCCAGCTCTGTGGGCAGCGGGCTTTTTCGTGTCTGTCAGTTCAGTAAATTTGATAGCTGCTAGCGCCTGCTATTCATGGAACTTTGATGGCTTTCAATCTGAAATCTATGAATAGCAAGCGCAAGAAGCTCTGAATTGGATAGCGCCAACCGGGGCGTCGCGTCAGGCCTGCTCGGGCGGCATGCGCTGCCAGCCTTGGGGTGTCATACGCAGCACCTCGGCGCGACGCGTATCGGCATCGATGTGCCAGTCGCTGAGCACGATGCGCCACTGCTGCCTGCCCAGTGCGTGGTCGGCGGGCTGATGAGTGTGGCCGTGAATCAGCCAGGGCGCTTGCGCGGCCTGCATCCAGGTGGCACTCATCTGCGCGTCGGCATCCGCGTAGGGTGCGCCGCTTTGCTTGCGTTGCTCGCTTTCGCTGCGTGCCGATCTGCCGATCGCGCGGCGCACGGCCAGGGGCTGGGCCAGCAGTTGCTGCTGCCAGGCGGCGGAGCGCGAAACAGCGCGGAATTGCTGGTAGTCCACATCGTCAAGGCACAGCGCATCGCCATGGCTGAGCAGGATGCTGGTGCCTGCCCACCGCAGCACCGTGGGGTCGGAGAGGCCGGTCATGCCGCTGCGGCGCAGAAATTCGTCACCGGCCAGAAAGTCGCGGTTGCCGACCATGAAGAACAGCGGGCGCTGCTGCGCCGCCTCGCGCAGCACGGCGGCGCACTCGGCTTCGAAGCTGCCGGGCTCATCGAGTGCATCGTCACCCACCCAGACTTCAAACAGATCGCCGAGGATAAAGATGGCGTCGGCCGTGCTGCGCGCCAGATAGTCCCGCCAGGCTTCGACCGTCTGCGGCTCGGACGGCTGCAGATGCAAGTCGGAAATGAAGTCGATAGCTTGCCAGTCGGGTGCGCCTTGCAGCTGCGCCACCTGGGGAGCAGTCGTGCGGGGATCTGAAGAATCAGTCATGTGATGATGGTACGCAGCCTGAAAACAATAACGGCCCCGAGCGAGAGACGGCAAGCAAGAGCCGCCTCGCAGCGAGGCCGTCGTCCCGGCCGGGGGCGCCTTGCATCTGTGCCACTTGAGGCGCAGTCGTGCGGGAATCAGAATGAACGATGGATTCAGTCATTTGAACAAGTGAGGACTTGCGCAAACCAGAATGCAACAACAGCCTGCTTCCAGAGGCAGTCATCCTGCCTGAGCCCGTTTTTGCGTAAGTCGTGAGGTAAGCGGCTTCTAAAACAACAACGGCCTCGTGCGAGAGACGGCAAGCAAGGGCCGCCCCGCAGCGAGGCCGTCGTCCCCCTCAGGGGGAAGCCGCCAAGCGGCTCAGGGGGATCAAATTACAGGGCCACTGCCTTGTCGATCACCACGGCGTCGAAAGGCACGTCGTCGTGGAAGCCCTTGCGGGTGGTGCGCACCTTCTTGATGGCGTCCACGACTTCCTCACCCTTGACCACCTTGCCGAACACGGCGTAGCCCCAGCCCTGGCCGGTGGGAGCGGTGTGGTTCAGGAAGCCGTTGTCCACGGTGTTGATGAAGAACTGGGCGGTTGCGCTGTGGGGATCGCTGGTGCGAGCCATGGCAATCGTGTACTTGTCGTTCTTCAGGCCGTTCTTGGCTTCGTTCTCGATGGGAGCAGCAGTTTCCTTTTGCTTCATGTCGGCTGCAAAACCGCCACCCTGGATCATGAAGTTCTTGATCACGCGGTGGAAGATGGTGCCGTTGTAGAAGCCCTGGTTCACGTAGTTCAGGAAGTTCTCGGTGGACTTGGGCGCGTTCACGGCGTCCAGTTCCAGGGTGATCACGCCCTGGGTTGCGGTGTCAGCCACGTTGATGGTCACGTGCAGTTCGACTTGGGGATTGCTCATGTCTGTGCTTTCTAGAGGATGGAGTAAAGAGGCGGGCGCGGCCCGGCAGGTGCAGCGCCGCCGGGGTGTTTACTTGATTTCGGTGGCAGAGAGGATTGTTACCGGCGTCGTGGGTACATTCTGGTGCATGCCACGGTTGCCCGTAGCCACGGCGCGGATTTTGTCCACCACATCCATGCCTTTGACGACCTTGCCGAAGACGGTATAGCCATGGCCGTCGGGCTTGGGGGCGTTGAGCATGTCGTTGTTCACCACATTGATGAAGAACTGAGAGGTGGCGGAATTGGGGTTGCCGGTGCGCGCCATGGCAATCGTGCCGCGGTCGTTCTTGAGGCCGTTGCTGGCTTCCAGCGGAATCGGGGCGCGTGTGGGCTTTTCGTTCAGATTGGCGTCCATGCCGCCCCCCTGGATCATGAAGCCGTCGATGACGCGGTGGAACACCGTGCCGTCATAGTGCTTGTCACGCACATACTGCAGAAAATTGGCGGCGCTCTTGGGGGCCTTGGCATCGTTGAGCTCGACCACGATATCGCCCATGCTGGTCTTGAGCTGCACCTTGGATTGCGCCTGGGCCAGGCCGGGGGTGGCAAAAACAGTGGCTGTCAGCGCAATCGCGGACAGGGCCTTGAGGCTGTTTCGACGGAAATTCAGCATGGTCATATTCCTGGGTAAGTGGGCCTTGGGCAGGGCCGCAGGGATGGCGGCTGCGAAAAACAGGCTTGAGGCAGCTGAGGGCGCCGGCCTGCTTCACAAGAGGGAGAAGGGCGGCGATGGCAAAAAACGGGTTCAGCGCTGTGCAGGCTGGGCCGGGGCAGGCGTTGCGAGAGAGGCCGCAGGCTGCAGCAAGTCCTTGAGCTGCTTGAGCTTGGGGTTCAGGGCTGCTGGGCGGCCGCCCTTGGCCAGGGACTGCGCATAGGACTGATAGGCCAGGCGGGCATAGATATCGCCCAGGTTCTCGTGCGCCACGGCATAGTTCGGATTGTTGCGCACGGCGGCTTCGAGCGCGGCGCGGGCGCGATCCAGGTCACCCTGGCGTGCATAGATCACGGCCAGGTTGTTATAGGGCTCGGGCAGCTCGGGATAGTCCTCGGTCAGCTGGCGAAACGCTGCAATCGCGTCCTCGGTCTTGCCGTCATTGCTCAGCGCGATGCCGCGCAGAAAACGCATCTGCGGGTCGCGTGAATTCTTGGCCAGATAGGCGTCTGCTTTTTGCAGCGCCTGCTGTGTCTTGCCGCTCTTGAGCAACTGGGCAACATCCGTGTAATCGTCGGCGTAGGCGCTACCTGCAGCGAGCAAGGCAGCCAGGGCTGCCGCACGCGCTGCGGTACTGAACAAGTTGCGTACAGGCATGTAGGTGCTTTCATGGCGCCGCAAAACTGCGCTGCGGCGGGAGCTTATACTGCGGGGAATTGTAGCTGAGGGGTGTGCGGCGCTTAGGCGTCTGGCCGGACCGGGATGTGTCTGGATGCTAGTGCGCATTTTTCAGCCTCAGGGAATGGCAGGCATGGTTTATGCATCGCAGGCATGACCAGTGCTGCTGCTCGCCACCCTCTCTCCCTATTTCAAGATTCATGAGTTTGCGTATCTACAACACGCTGTCGCGTGCACTGGAATCGTTTTCGCCGCTTGAGCCGGGCCATGTGCGTATGTACGTCTGTGGCATGACGGTCTATGACCTCTGCCACCTGGGCCATGCACGCTCCATGGTGGCTTTCGACGTGGTGCAGCGCTGGCTGCGCGCCAGCGGCTACAAGGTGACCTATGTGCGCAACATCACCGACATCGATGACAAGATCATCAAGCGCGCGGTGGAAAATGGCGAGACCATACGCAGCCTGACCGACCGCATGATCGATGCGCTGCACCAGGACGCGGATGCGCTGGGCATCGAGCGCCCCACGCTGGAGCCGCGCGCTACCGAGTATGTGCCGCAGATGCTGAGCATGATTGCCCGCTTGCAGGGCAAGGGCCTGGCCTATCAGGCCGGCAACGGCGATGTGAACTACTCCGTGCGCAAGTTTCCGGGCTACGGCAAACTCTCGGGCAAGTCGCTGGACGAGCTCAACGCCGGCGAGCGTGTGGCCGTGGCCGACGGCAAGCACGACCCGCTGGACTTTGTGCTGTGGAAGTCGGCCAAGGTGGACGAGCCCGCCGATGTGAAGTGGGCTAGCCCCTTTGGCGAAGGTCGCCCCGGCTGGCATATCGAGTGCTCGGCCATGGGTTGCGAGCTGCTGGGAGAGAGCTTCGACATCCATGGCGGCGGTGCGGATCTGCAGTTCCCCCACCACGAGAACGAGATCGCCCAGAGCGAAGGTGCGACCGGCAAGCCGTTCGCACGGACCTGGATGCACAACGGCTTCATCAACGTGGACAACGAGAAGATGTCCAAGTCGCTGGGCAACTTCTTCACCATCCGCGACGTGCTCAAGGAGTACGACGCCGAGACCATCCGTTTCTTCGTCGTGCGCAGTCACTACCGCAGCCCGCTGAACTATTCCAATGTGCATCTCGATGATGCGCGCGGTGCGCTCAAGCGCCTCTATACCGCGCTGGACCTGGTGACGCCTGCCGAGGTGCAGATCGACTGGAGCAATCCCTATGCCGCCCGCTTCAAGGCGGCGATGGACGAAGACTTCGGCACGCCCGAGGCCGTGGCCGTGCTCTTCGAGCTGGCCGCCGAGGTCAACCGCAGCAAGTCGCCCGAAGTGGCTGGCTTGCTCAAGGCCCTGGGGGCCTGCCTGGGCTTGCTGCAGGCCGAGCCGCAAAAGTTTCTGCAGGCTGGTGCCGAAGGGGTGGACGCGGCAGCGATCGAGGCGCAGATTGCCGCACGCGCAGAGGCCAAGGCTGCCAAGAACTGGGCCGAGGCCGACCGCATCCGCAAGGAGTTGCTCGATCAGGGCATCGTCCTCAAGGACTCGGCTGCGGGCACGACCTGGGAAGCGGCCGCCAAGGGCTGAGGCTGCATGCAATATTCCATCAACTGTGTGAGCAGTGCGGAGAGTCGTGCATGAGTGCGGCCAAGCATCTGGATACCATGGAGTTTGAGCAGCTGCCGCTGGTGGCTGATCTGCCCGTGCCCATGGGGCCGGCTGCGCCTTTGCCTGTAGCGCCTTTGGGGGCCGCAGCCATTGCTCAGCCTGCGGGTACATCTGCAAAGCAGGCAGTTGCGTCCAAAGCGGCCGCTCCAAAGATCCATCTGGATTTGCCTGATGGTGTGCCCGCCTATTGGGCTGAGGCCTGTCGTCAGCTCATGCGCCGCGATCGTGTGCTCAAGCGCCTGATTCCGCAACTCGGCAGCCAAGCGCTGTTGCCTTGCGGGCAGGAGCAGGCCTTTGCCACGTTGGCCCGGTCCATCATCGGGCAGCAGATTTCGGCGAAGTCCGCCAAGACCTTGTGGAACAAGTTCGCCAGGCTGCCTGCTGCCATGCAGCCCGAGCAGGTGCTCAGGCTCAAGGTGGACGATATGCGTGCGGTGGGGTTGTCGGCCCGCAAGGTGGACTATCTGGTCGATCTGGCTCTGCACTTCACCGAGAACCGTCTGCACATGGATGAATGGGCTCAGATGAGCGATGAAGTCATCATTGCCGAGCTGATGTCCATACGCGGTCTCAGCCGCTGGACGGCCGAGAATTTTCTGATTTACTGTCTGGGGCGGCCCAATGTGCTGCCTCTGGACGATGCCGGTTTGATACAGGGCATCTCTCTCAATCATTTTTCGGGCGATCCTGTCAGTCGCAGCGATGCCCGTGAAGTTGCCGAGGCTTGGAAACCGTGGTGTACGGTTGCAACTTGGTATATTTGGCGCTCGCTCGAGGCGCAGCCTGTGGCTTGATGACATCTGTCCACTGGCCGATTGCAAGGATTGCAACAGGCTGGCACAAGGAGAAATACGTTGGCGAAAAAGAACTTTCTGGATTTTGAGCAGCCCATTGCCGAACTCGAATCCAAAATCGAAGAACTGCGCTATGTGCAGACTGAAAGCGCAGTAGATATCTCGGAAGAGATCGATCAGCTCAGCAAGAAAAGCCTGCAGCTGACCAAGGACATCTACAGCGACCTGACCCCCTGGCAGATCACCAAGATCGCACGCCATACCGAGCGCCCCTATACGCTCGACTATGTGCGCGAGTGCTTTACCGACTTTGTCGAAATGCACGGCGACCGCCACTTTGCGGATGACCAGTCCATCATCGGCGGCCTGGCGCGCTTCAATGGTCAGCCCTGCATGGTGATCGGTCATCAAAAGGGCCGCGATACCAAGGAGCGTACGCTGCGCAACTTCGGCATGACGCGTCCCGAGGGCTATCGCAAGGCCTTGCGTCTGATGAAGACGGCCGAGAAGTTCAAGCTGCCCGTGTTCACTTTCGTGGACACGCCCGGCGCCTTCCCAGGCATCGATGCCGAGGAGCGTGGCCAGTCAGAAGCCATCGGTCGCAACATCTACGAAATGGCCCAGCTGCAGACCCCCATCATCACCACCATCATCGGTGAAGGTGGCTCGGGCGGTGCGCTGGCCATTGCGGTGGCAGACCAGGTGCTGATGCTGCAGTACTCCGTGTACTCGGTGATCAGTCCCGAAGGCTGCGCTTCCATTCTGTGGAAGACCGGCGAAAAGGCCCAGGAAGCAGCAGACGCCATGGGCATCACTGCTCACCGCCTCAAGGCGCTGGGTCTGGTGGACAAGATCGTCAACGAGCCTGTGGGCGGTGCTCACCGCGATCACAAGCAAATGGGTGCCTTCCTCAAGCGTGCGCTGGGCGATGCCTATCGCCAGCTGACCGATCTCAAGCCCAAGGAGCTGCAGGATCGTCGCTACGACCGCATTCAGAGCTATGGCAAGTTTGCCGACACCAAGGCCGACAACCGCTGATCCAGCGGGCTTGATGCCGCTTGCGCACAATGGCTCCTTCGGGAGCCATTTGTTTTTTGTCGAGAGTTTATGAGCGAAATACGCCTTAATCCCTTGCTGGGTAGGCGTTGGCTGCTATTGAATTTGAAAGATGGAGTCTGTTGTTCATGCAAGCCCAGTCAGATGCTGACTTGTTGGCGGCTTCGGCCGGCCGGGTGGATGCCGCAGTGGCTGCATTCAATCCAGCGCTGCCGCTGGTTGTGGCCTTCAGCGGCGGAGCCGATTCGTCAGCTCTGCTGCTGGCCTGCCATGCGCGTTGGCCGGGGCAGGTGCGGGCGATTCATGTGCACCATGGTTTGCAGGTTGCAGCTGATGAATTTCAGCGGCACTGCGAGCAGCTGTGCGCCCGGCACGGCATTGCCCTCAAGGTCTGCGCCATCAATGCGCGCAATGTGCAGGGACAAAGCCCCGAAGATGCGGCGCGGCAGGGGCGTTATGCGGCCTTGATTCAGGAGGCTCGGCAGCCTTGGCTCGATGCGCAGGGTGCTGCGCTGGATGCGGTGCGCTCCATGGCGCTGGCCCAGCATGCCGACGATCAGGTCGAGACCTTGCTGTTGGCGCTCTCGCGCGGTGCCGGTGTGGCCGGTCTGGCGGCCATGCCTGGGCATTGGCAAAGAGCAGGGCTGGAATGGTTCAGGCCCTTGCTGGAGGTGCCGGGGCAGGCGCTGCGCGACTGGTTGCGGCTCAGGAATTTGAGCTGGGTCGAGGATCCGACGAATGCCGATCCAAGTTACACGCGCAATCGCATCCGGGCTCAGTTGCTGCCGGTGCTGGAGCAGGTCTTTCCGCAGTTTCGCAGTACGTTTGCACGCAGCAGCGCCCATTGCGCCCAAGCGTCGCAGTTGCTGGACCAGCAGGCGGCGGCAGATCTGCAACTGGTGGGGGTGCCGCCCGCCATCAAGGCGCTGCAGAGTTTGAGCGAGCTGCGTATGGGCAATGTCCTGCGTTATTGGTTGCGCACCGAGCATGGCACCACGCCGACGGCGGCACAGCTTGCGCAGCTCATGGCACAGCTCGGCGTTTGCACTACGCGAGGGCACCGCATCCACATCAAGGTGGGGCGAGGTTTTGTAGAGCGCCAGGGGGCAAGTCTCGGTTGGTACAATTCCTAGGTTTTGGTTTTTTTACCTGTACGAAAACCGCCGGCGCGCCAAAACCTTTGTGATCTGCGCCGTGGCTGCTGTTTCGTCACCCTTTAGTATCCAATGGCACTGATCGTTCATAAATACGGCGGCACCTCGATGGGCTCGACAGAGCGCATCCGCAACGTCGCCAAGCGTGTGGCCAAATGGGCTCGGGCAGGTCACCAGTTGGTGGTTGTGCCCAGCGCCATGAGTGGCGAAACCAACCGTTTGCTGGGTCTGGCCAGCGAACTGGCTCCCAGCCACGCCAAGAGTTCGTACTATCGTGAGCTTGATATGCTGGCCGCCACTGGCGAGCAGGCATCCTCGGCGCTGCTGGCCATTGCGCTGCAGGCCGAAGGCATGGAATCGGTCAGCTATGCGGGCTGGCAAGTGCCCGTGCGCACCGATAGCAGCTACACCAAGGCTCGCATCGAGTCCATCGACGACAAGCGCGTGCGCGCCGACCTCGAGGCAGGTCGTGTCGTGATCGTGACCGGCTTCCAGGGTATCGATCCCGAAGGCAATATCACCACGCTGGGGCGTGGCGGCTCCGATACTTCGGCCGTGGCCGTGGCTGCCGCCCTGAAGGCGGCCGAATGCCTGATCTATACCGATGTGGATGGCGTCTACACCACCGATCCCCGTGTGGTGCCTGCTGCCAAGCGCCTGGGTACGGTGAGCTTTGAGGAAATGCTGGAAATGGCCAGCCTGGGCTCCAAGGTGCTGCAAATCCGTTCCGTGGAGTTTGCAGGCAAGTACAAGGTGCCCATGCGCGTGCTGTCGAGTTTCACGCCCTGGGATATCGATCTGGAAGAAGAAGCCAAGTCCGGCACGCTGATTACTTTTGAGGAAGACGAAAAAATGGAAAAGGCTGTCGTATCCGGCATCGCTTTCAATCGTGGCGAGGCCAAGATCTCCGTGCTGGGCGTGCCTGATACCCCCGGCGTGGCTGCTGCCATCCTGGGTCCCGTGGCTGATGCCAACATCGAAGTCGATGTGATCATCCAGAACATCTCCAAGGACGGCAAGACCGACTTCAGCTTCACCGTGAGCCAGGGCGACTACCAGCGTGCCATGGAGCTGCTGCGTGAAAGCGTTGTTCCTGCGCTGGGTGCTTCCGAAGTGGTGGGCAATCCCAATATCGCCAAGGTCAGCATCGTCGGTATCGGCATGCGCAGCCATGTGGGCGTGGCCTCCACCATGTTCCGTGCTCTGAGCAAGGAAGGCGTGAACATCCAGATGATCTCGACTTCCGAGATCAAGACTTCGGTTGTGATCGACGAGAAGTACCTGGAGCTGGCCGTGCGTTCCCTGCACACCGCCTTCGGTTTGGACAAAAGCGAATAATTTTCGCAACTTTCCAAAAACGAACAAAAAAGCTGTTTACAATAGCGTCATTCCGGAAACGTGACCGAGTGGCCGAAGGTGCTCCCCTGCTAAGGGAGTATGGGGTGTAGAGCCTCATCGAGGGTTCGAATCCCTCCGTTTCCGCCAAATCAAAGAAAAAGCCGCAAGGCTTTTTCTTTTTGTCAAGACCATCTGGGTCTTGACAAAAAGTTTCAAACTTTGATTTGAGTCTGGTAAAAACAGGCTACAATGCAAGGCTTCGCTGATCGCAGCAAGCAACGAGATTCGAGATCGGTACTTCCGGTTTTGCACTCGGTTCCTTAAAAAAATACAGCCGATAAGCGTGGGCGTTTGAGGGCAAGCAGCCAGTTCTTCGGAGCAAACTCTTCGGAGTTATCAAGCGCTCACAAAAACAGTAATGAGGAAGAATTAATTCTTCTTGATTCCGTCAAGTGAGTGAGCAGTCGAAAGACTTTAAATTCAAGATCGAACTATAGAGTTTGATCCTGGCTCAGATTGAACGCTGGCGGCATGCTTTACACATGCAAGTCGAACGGTAACAGGTCTTCGGATGCTGACGAGTGGCGAACGGGTGAGTAATACATCGGAACGTGCCTAGTAGTGGGGGATAACTACTCGAAAGAGTAGCTAATACCGCATGAGATCTACGGATGAAAGCAGGGGACCTTCGGGCCTTGTGCTACTAGAGCGGCTGATGGCAGATTAGGTAGTTGGTGGGGTAAAGGCTTACCAAGCCTGCGATCTGTAGCTGGTCTGAGAGGACGACCAGCCACACTGGGACTGAGACACGGCCCAGACTCCTACGGGAGGCAGCAGTGGGGAATTTTGGACAATGGGCGAAAGCCTGATCCAGCAATGCCGCGTGCAGGATGAAGGCCCTCGGGTTGTAAACTGCTTTTGTACGGAACGAAAAGCCTGGGGCTAATATCCCCGGGTCATGACGGTACCGTAAGAATAAGCACCGGCTAACTACGTGCCAGCAGCCGCGGTAATACGTAGGGTGCAAGCGTTAATCGGAATTACTGGGCGTAAAGCGTGCGCAGGCGGTTTTGTAAGACAGTGGTGAAATCCCCGGGCTCAACCTGGGAACTGCCATTGTGACTGCAAGGCTAGAGTGCGGCAGAGGGGGATGGAATTCCGCGTGTAGCAGTGAAATGCGTAGATATGCGGAGGAACACCGATGGCGAAGGCAATCCCCTGGGCCTGCACTGACGCTCATGCACGAAAGCGTGGGGAGCAAACAGGATTAGATACCCTGGTAGTCCACGCCCTAAACGATGTCAACTGGTTGTTGGGTCTTAACTGACTCAGTAACGAAGCTAACGCGTGAAGTTGACCGCCTGGGGAGTACGGCCGCAAGGTTGAAACTCAAAGGAATTGACGGGGACCCGCACAAGCGGTGGATGATGTGGTTTAATTCGATGCAACGCGAAAAACCTTACCCACCTTTGACATGGCAGGAACTTACCAGAGATGGTTTGGTGCTCGAAAGAGAACCTGCACACAGGTGCTGCATGGCTGTCGTCAGCTCGTGTCGTGAGATGTTGGGTTAAGTCCCGCAACGAGCGCAACCCTTGCCATTAGTTGCTACATTCAGTTGAGCACTCTAATGGGACTGCCGGTGACAAACCGGAGGAAGGTGGGGATGACGTCAAGTCCTCATGGCCCTTATAGGTGGGGCTACACACGTCATACAATGGCTGGTACAAAGGGTTGCCAACCCGCGAGGGGGAGCTAATCCCATAAAGCCAGTCGTAGTCCGGATCGCAGTCTGCAACTCGACTGCGTGAAGTCGGAATCGCTAGTAATCGTGGATCAGAATGTCACGGTGAATACGTTCCCGGGTCTTGTACACACCGCCCGTCACACCATGGGAGCGGGTCTCGCCAGAAGTAGGTAGCCTAACCGCAAGGAGGGCGCTTACCACGGCGGGGTTCGTGACTGGGGTGAAGTCGTAACAAGGTAGCCGTATCGGAAGGTGCGGCTGGATCACCTCCTTTCTGGAAAAATGCTGCTTCAAATTGAACGTCCACACTTATCGGTTGTTGGAACAAGCCAGGTGGCCTGCTGAAAAAGTGGGCTGCGTGGAATGGGTCTGTAGCTCAGCTGGTTAGAGCACTGTGTTGATAACGCAGGGGTCGTTGGTTCGAGCCCAACTAGACCCACCAAGATTCCAATATCTGGTCAGAGGATCCCGGGGGATTAGCTCAGCTGGGAGAGCACCTGCTTTGCAAGCAGGGGGTCGTCGGTTCGATCCCGTCATCCTCCACCAAAAATGATAGCGCTAATGGTGCTATAATCGAAGGCTTCCCAATACAAAAGCAGTCTTGCAAAGACTGCTTTTGTATTGATCGAAACGTCGATCAATTGGCTGTTCTTTAAAAATTCATAGAGTCGAAATCAGCGTTGCTGGTGGAAAGAGTTGAAAAATACTCACCGTGCCGCCAGCAACATTTTGATTGCGTCAAAACAGATATTTTGCGAATGCAAATTTATCTAGTAATGACGAATATTCTCTAAGCTGCATCGAAAGATGCAGCCAAAGATATTCACATTACGGCATAACGCGTGAGGTGCAAGACCTCACCAGTCTTTGAAACCAGGCTTTGATTCTCGCTAAGAGAGTCCAAAGTTATAGGGTCAAGTGACTAAGAGCATATGGTGGATGCCTTGGCGATGATAGGCGACGAAAGACGTGATAGCCTGCGATAAGCTTCGGGGAGCTGGCAAATAAGCTTTGATCCGGAGATTTCTGAATGGGGGAACCCACCTCGCAAGAGGTATCGTGCACTGAATACATAGGTGCACGAAGCGAACCTGGAGAACTGAAACATCTAAGTACCCAGAGGAAAAGACATCAACCGAGATTCCGATAGTAGTGGCGAGCGAATTCGGAAGAGCCTTGCAGTGATAGTCGATCAGTTAACAAAACGGCATGGAAAGGCCGACCATAGTGGGTGATAGTCCCGTATGTGAAAACCGATCGGTGGTACTAGGCTGCAGACAAGTAGGGCGGGGCACGAGAAACCCTGTCTGAATATGGGGGGACCATCCTCCAAGGCTAAATACTCATCATCGACCGATAGTGAACCAGTACCGTGAGGGAAAGGCGAAAAGAACCCCGGGAGGGGAGTGAAATAGATCCTGAAACCGTATGCTTACAAAAAGTCGGAGCCCTTAGGGGTGACGGCGTACCTTTTGTATAATGGGTCAGCGACTTACATTCAGTGGCAAGCTTAACCGAATAGGGGAGGCGAAGAGAAATCGAGTCCGAATAGGGCGACTAGTCGCTGGGTGTAGACCCGAAACCAAGTGATCTATCCATGGCCAGGATGAAGGTGCCGTAACAGGTACTGGAGGTCCGAACCCACTAATGTTGCAAAATTAGGGGATGAGCTGTGGATAGGGGTGAAAGGCTAAACAAACTTGGAAATAGCTGGTTCTCTCCGAAAACTATTTAGGTAGTGCCTCAAGTATTACCGTCGGGGGTAGAGCACTGTTTAGGCTAGGGGGTCATGGCGACTTACCAAACCTATGCAAACTCCGAATACCGACGAGTACAGCTTGGGAGACAGAGCACCGGGTGCTAACGTCCGGACTCAAGAGGGAAACAACCCAGACCGCCAGCTAAGGTCCCTAAAATTGGCTAAGTGGGAAACGAAGTGGGAAGGCTAAAACAGTCAGGATGTTGGCTTAGAAGCAGCCATCATTTAAAGAAAGCGTAATAGCTCACTGATCGAGTCGTCCTGCGCGGAAGATGTAACGGGGCTAAGCCAGTTACCGAAGCTGCGGATGCACAGTTTACTGTGCGTGGTAGGAGAGCGTTCTGTAAGCCTGTGAAGGTGTCTGGTAACGGATGCTGGAGGTATCAGAAGTGCGAATGCTGACATGAGTAGCGTTAAAGGGGGTGAAAAGCCCCCTCGCCGTAAGCGCAAGGTTTCCTACGCAACGTTCATCGGCGTAGGGTGAGTCGGCCCCTAAGGCGAGGCAGAGATGCGTAGCTGATGGGAAACAGGTCAATATTCCTGTACCGATCAATAGTGCGATGTGGGGACGGAGAAGGTTAGCTCAGCCAACTGTTGGATATGTTGGTTCAAGCGTGTAGTCGTGCTCTTTAGGCAAATCCGGAGAGCTAAGATGAGGCGTGATAACGAGTCTGCTTGCAGACGAAGTGAGTGATACCCTGCTTCCAGGAAAAGCCACTAAGCTTCAGCTATTGACGACCGTACCGCAAACCGACACTGGTGCGCGAGATGAGTATTCTAAGGCGCTTGAGAGAACTCAGGAGAAGGAACTCGGCAAATTGACACCGTAACTTCGGGAGAAGGTGTACCCCAAGTAAGTGAAGTTGTACAAATGGAGCTCAAAGGGGTTGCAAAAAATTGGTGGCTGCGACTGTTTAATAAAAACACAGCACTCTGCAAACACGAAAGTGGACGTATAGGGTGTGACGCCTGCCCGGTGCTGGAAGATTAAATGATGGGGTGCAAGCTCTTGATTGAAGTCCCAGTAAACGGCGGCCGTAACTATAACGGTCCTAAGGTAGCGAAATTCCTTGTCGGGTAAGTTCCGACCTGCACGAATGGCGTAACGATGGCCACACTGTCTCCTCCTGAGACTCAGCGAAGTTGAAATGTTTGTGATGATGCAATCTCCCCGCGGAAAGACGGAAAGACCCCATGAACCTTTACTGTAGCTTTGTATTGGACTTTGAACGGATCTGTGTAGGATAGGTGGGAGGCTTTGAAGTGCGGTCGCTAGATCGCATGGAGCCGACGTTGAAATACCACCCTGGTGCGTTTGAGGTTCTAACCTGGATCCATTATCTGGATCGGGGACAGTGCATGGTAGGCAGTTTGACTGGGGCGGTCTCCTCCCAAAGCGTAACGGAGGAGTTCGAAGGTACGCTAGTTACGGTCGGACATCGTGACGATAGTGCAATGGCATAAGCGTGCTTAACTGCGAGACTGACAAGTCGAGCAGATGCGAAAGCAGGACATAGTGATCCGGTGGTTCTGTATGGAAGGGCCATCGCTCAACGGATAAAAGGTACTCTGGGGATAACAGGCTGATACCGCCCAAGAGTTCATATCGACGGCGGTGTTTGGCACCTCGATGTCGGCTCATCTCATCCTGGGGCTGTAGTCGGTCCCAAGGGTATGGCTGTTCGCCATTTAAAGAGGTACGTGAGCTGGGTTTAAAACGTCGTGAGACAGTTTGGTCCCTATCTTCCGTGGGCGCTGCAGATTTGAGGAAGCCTGCTCCTAGTACGAGAGGACCGGAGTGGACACACCTCTGGTGTACCTGTTGTCACGCCAGTGGCATCGCAGGGTAGCTAAGTGTGGAAGAGATAACCGCTGAAAGCATCTAAGCGGGAAACTCGTTTCAAGATGAGATCTGCCGGGGCCTTGAGCCCCCTGAAGGGTCGTTGTAGACCACGACGTTGATAGGCTGGGTGTGGAAGCGCAGTAATGCGTTAAGCTAACCAGTACTAATTGCCCGTGCGGCTTGACCCTATAACTTTGGGTAAGCCTGGAAAATGAAAGACAGAACGCAAGTTCTAGTTATGCCGAAAAGGCGCAATCGAAAAGCTGATTGAAGACTCTATGAATTCGTTGGATTGAAGGTGAGCGAGATTAAGAAGTTAATCGAGGCGCTGTCAATCTGACAAAAAGTTTATGCCTGATGACCATAGCAAGTTGGTACCACTCCTTCCCATCCCGAACAGGACAGTGAAACGACTTTGCGCCGATGATAGTGCGGGTTCCCGTGTGAAAGTAGGTCATCGTCAGGCTCTTACGCCAAAACGCCTGGCTCACGCCAGGCGTTTTCTTCTCCCTCCTTGTAATGAGGGGTGAGAAGAAAACGCAAAAACGTTTTAAAAGTACTGTGAAAACAGTGCTACAATAGAAGGCTTCGCTGATCGCAGCAAGCAACGAGATTCGAGATCGGTACTTCCGGTTTTGCACTCGGTTCCTTAAAAAAATACAGCCGATAAGCGTGGGCGTTTGAGGGCAAGCAGCCAGTTCTTCGGAACAAACTCTTCGGAGTTATCAAGCGCTCACAAAAACAGTAATGAGGAAGAATTAATTCTTCTTGATTCCGTCAAGTGAGTGAGCAGTCGAAAGACTTTAAATTCAAGATCGAACTATAGAGTTTGATCCTGGCTCAGATTGAACGCTGGCGGCATGCTTTACACATGCAAGTCGAACGGTAACAGGTCTTCGGATGCTGACGAGTGGCGAACGGGTGAGTAATACATCGGAACGTGCCTAGTAGTGGGGGATAACTACTCGAAAGAGTAGCTAATACCGCATGAGATCTACGGATGAAAGCAGGGGACCTTCGGGCCTTGTGCTACTAGAGCGGCTGATGGCAGATTAGGTAGTTGGTGGGGTAAAGGCTTACCAAGCCTGCGATCTGTAGCTGGTCTGAGAGGACGACCAGCCACACTGGGACTGAGACACGGCCCAGACTCCTACGGGAGGCAGCAGTGGGGAATTTTGGACAATGGGCGAAAGCCTGATCCAGCAATGCCGCGTGCAGGATGAAGGCCCTCGGGTTGTAAACTGCTTTTGTACGGAACGAAAAGCCTGGGGCTAATATCCCCGGGTCATGACGGTACCGTAAGAATAAGCACCGGCTAACTACGTGCCAGCAGCCGCGGTAATACGTAGGGTGCAAGCGTTAATCGGAATTACTGGGCGTAAAGCGTGCGCAGGCGGTTTTGTAAGACAGTGGTGAAATCCCCGGGCTCAACCTGGGAACTGCCATTGTGACTGCAAGGCTAGAGTGCGGCAGAGGGGGATGGAATTCCGCGTGTAGCAGTGAAATGCGTAGATATGCGGAGGAACACCGATGGCGAAGGCAATCCCCTGGGCCTGCACTGACGCTCATGCACGAAAGCGTGGGGAGCAAACAGGATTAGATACCCTGGTAGTCCACGCCCTAAACGATGTCAACTGGTTGTTGGGTCTTAACTGACTCAGTAACGAAGCTAACGCGTGAAGTTGACCGCCTGGGGAGTACGGCCGCAAGGTTGAAACTCAAAGGAATTGACGGGGACCCGCACAAGCGGTGGATGATGTGGTTTAATTCGATGCAACGCGAAAAACCTTACCCACCTTTGACATGGCAGGAACTTACCAGAGATGGTTTGGTGCTCGAAAGAGAACCTGCACACAGGTGCTGCATGGCTGTCGTCAGCTCGTGTCGTGAGATGTTGGGTTAAGTCCCGCAACGAGCGCAACCCTTGCCATTAGTTGCTACATTCAGTTGAGCACTCTAATGGGACTGCCGGTGACAAACCGGAGGAAGGTGGGGATGACGTCAAGTCCTCATGGCCCTTATAGGTGGGGCTACACACGTCATACAATGGCTGGTACAAAGGGTTGCCAACCCGCGAGGGGGAGCTAATCCCATAAAGCCAGTCGTAGTCCGGATCGCAGTCTGCAACTCGACTGCGTGAAGTCGGAATCGCTAGTAATCGTGGATCAGAATGTCACGGTGAATACGTTCCCGGGTCTTGTACACACCGCCCGTCACACCATGGGAGCGGGTCTCGCCAGAAGTAGGTAGCCTAACCGCAAGGAGGGCGCTTACCACGGCGGGGTTCGTGACTGGGGTGAAGTCGTAACAAGGTAGCCGTATCGGAAGGTGCGGCTGGATCACCTCCTTTCTGGAAAAATGCTGCTTCAAATTGAACGTCCACACTTATCGGTTGTTGGAACAAGCCAGGTGGCCTGCTGAAAAAGTGGGCTGCGTGGAATGGGTCTGTAGCTCAGCTGGTTAGAGCACTGTGTTGATAACGCAGGGGTCGTTGGTTCGAGCCCAACTAGACCCACCAAGATTCCAATATCTGGTCAGAGGATCCCGGGGGATTAGCTCAGCTGGGAGAGCACCTGCTTTGCAAGCAGGGGGTCGTCGGTTCGATCCCGTCATCCTCCACCAAAAATGATAGCGCTAATGGTGCTATAATCGAAGGCTTCCCAATACAAAAGCAGTCTTGCAAAGACTGCTTTTGTATTGATCGAAACGTCGATCAATTGGCTGTTCTTTAAAAATTCATAGAGTCGAAATCAGCGTTGCTGGTGGAAAGAGTTGAAAAATACTCACCGTGCCGCCAGCAACATTTTGATTGCGTCAAAACAGATATTTTGCGAATGCAAATTTATCTAGTAATGACGAATATTCTCTAAGCTGCATCGAAAGATGCAGCCAAAGATATTCACATTACGGCATAACGCGTGAGGTGCAAGACCTCACCAGTCTTTGAAACCAGGCTTTGATTCTCGCTAAGAGAGTCCAAAGTTATAGGGTCAAGTGACTAAGAGCATATGGTGGATGCCTTGGCGATGATAGGCGACGAAAGACGTGATAGCCTGCGATAAGCTTCGGGGAGCTGGCAAATAAGCTTTGATCCGGAGATTTCTGAATGGGGGAACCCACCTCGCAAGAGGTATCGTGCACTGAATACATAGGTGCACGAAGCGAACCTGGAGAACTGAAACATCTAAGTACCCAGAGGAAAAGACATCAACCGAGATTCCGATAGTAGTGGCGAGCGAATTCGGAAGAGCCTTGCAGTGATAGTCGATCAGTTAACAAAACGGCATGGAAAGGCCGACCATAGTGGGTGATAGTCCCGTATGTGAAAACCGATCGGTGGTACTAGGCTGCAGACAAGTAGGGCGGGGCACGAGAAACCCTGTCTGAATATGGGGGGACCATCCTCCAAGGCTAAATACTCATCATCGACCGATAGTGAACCAGTACCGTGAGGGAAAGGCGAAAAGAACCCCGGGAGGGGAGTGAAATAGATCCTGAAACCGTATGCTTACAAAAAGTCGGAGCCCTTAGGGGTGACGGCGTACCTTTTGTATAATGGGTCAGCGACTTACATTCAGTGGCAAGCTTAACCGAATAGGGGAGGCGAAGAGAAATCGAGTCCGAATAGGGCGACTAGTCGCTGGGTGTAGACCCGAAACCAAGTGATCTATCCATGGCCAGGATGAAGGTGCCGTAACAGGTACTGGAGGTCCGAACCCACTAATGTTGCAAAATTAGGGGATGAGCTGTGGATAGGGGTGAAAGGCTAAACAAACTTGGAAATAGCTGGTTCTCTCCGAAAACTATTTAGGTAGTGCCTCAAGTATTACCGTCGGGGGTAGAGCACTGTTTAGGCTAGGGGGTCATGGCGACTTACCAAACCTATGCAAACTCCGAATACCGACGAGTACAGCTTGGGAGACAGAGCACCGGGTGCTAACGTCCGGACTCAAGAGGGAAACAACCCAGACCGCCAGCTAAGGTCCCTAAAATTGGCTAAGTGGGAAACGAAGTGGGAAGGCTAAAACAGTCAGGATGTTGGCTTAGAAGCAGCCATCATTTAAAGAAAGCGTAATAGCTCACTGATCGAGTCGTCCTGCGCGGAAGATGTAACGGGGCTAAGCCAGTTACCGAAGCTGCGGATGCACAGTTTACTGTGCGTGGTAGGAGAGCGTTCTGTAAGCCTGTGAAGGTGTCTGGTAACGGATGCTGGAGGTATCAGAAGTGCGAATGCTGACATGAGTAGCGTTAAAGGGGGTGAAAAGCCCCCTCGCCGTAAGCGCAAGGTTTCCTACGCAACGTTCATCGGCGTAGGGTGAGTCGGCCCCTAAGGCGAGGCAGAGATGCGTAGCTGATGGGAAACAGGTCAATATTCCTGTACCGATCAATAGTGCGATGTGGGGACGGAGAAGGTTAGCTCAGCCAACTGTTGGATATGTTGGTTCAAGCGTGTAGTCGTGCTCTTTAGGCAAATCCGGAGAGCTAAGATGAGGCGTGATAACGAGTCTGCTTGCAGACGAAGTGAGTGATACCCTGCTTCCAGGAAAAGCCACTAAGCTTCAGCTATTGACGACCGTACCGCAAACCGACACTGGTGCGCGAGATGAGTATTCTAAGGCGCTTGAGAGAACTCAGGAGAAGGAACTCGGCAAATTGACACCGTAACTTCGGGAGAAGGTGTACCCCAAGTAAGTGAAGTTGTACAAATGGAGCTCAAAGGGGTTGCAAAAAATTGGTGGCTGCGACTGTTTAATAAAAACACAGCACTCTGCAAACACGAAAGTGGACGTATAGGGTGTGACGCCTGCCCGGTGCTGGAAGATTAAATGATGGGGTGCAAGCTCTTGATTGAAGTCCCAGTAAACGGCGGCCGTAACTATAACGGTCCTAAGGTAGCGAAATTCCTTGTCGGGTAAGTTCCGACCTGCACGAATGGCGTAACGATGGCCACACTGTCTCCTCCTGAGACTCAGCGAAGTTGAAATGTTTGTGATGATGCAATCTCCCCGCGGAAAGACGGAAAGACCCCATGAACCTTTACTGTAGCTTTGTATTGGACTTTGAACGGATCTGTGTAGGATAGGTGGGAGGCTTTGAAGTGCGGTCGCTAGATCGCATGGAGCCGACGTTGAAATACCACCCTGGTGCGTTTGAGGTTCTAACCTGGATCCATTATCTGGATCGGGGACAGTGCATGGTAGGCAGTTTGACTGGGGCGGTCTCCTCCCAAAGCGTAACGGAGGAGTTCGAAGGTACGCTAGTTACGGTCGGACATCGTGACGATAGTGCAATGGCATAAGCGTGCTTAACTGCGAGACTGACAAGTCGAGCAGATGCGAAAGCAGGACATAGTGATCCGGTGGTTCTGTATGGAAGGGCCATCGCTCAACGGATAAAAGGTACTCTGGGGATAACAGGCTGATACCGCCCAAGAGTTCATATCGACGGCGGTGTTTGGCACCTCGATGTCGGCTCATCTCATCCTGGGGCTGTAGTCGGTCCCAAGGGTATGGCTGTTCGCCATTTAAAGAGGTACGTGAGCTGGGTTTAAAACGTCGTGAGACAGTTTGGTCCCTATCTTCCGTGGGCGCTGCAGATTTGAGGAAGCCTGCTCCTAGTACGAGAGGACCGGAGTGGACACACCTCTGGTGTACCTGTTGTCACGCCAGTGGCATCGCAGGGTAGCTAAGTGTGGAAGAGATAACCGCTGAAAGCATCTAAGCGGGAAACTCGTTTCAAGATGAGATCTGCCGGGGCCTTGAGCCCCCTGAAGGGTCGTTGTAGACCACGACGTTGATAGGCTGGGTGTGGAAGCGCAGTAATGCGTTAAGCTAACCAGTACTAATTGCCCGTGCGGCTTGACCCTATAACTTTGGGTAAGCCTGGAAAATGAAAGACAGAACGCAAGTTCTAGTTATGCCGAAAAGGCGCAATCGAAAAGCTGATTGAAGACTCTATGAATTCGTTGGATTGAAGGTGAGCGAGATTAAGAAGTTAATCGAGGCGCTGTCAATCTGACAAAAAGTTTATGCCTGATGACCATAGCAAGTTGGTACCACTCCTTCCCATCCCGAACAGGACAGTGAAACGACTTTGCGCCGATGATAGTGCGGGTTCCCGTGTGAAAGTAGGTCATCGTCAGGCTCTTACAGTGAAAACCCCGTAGTCGAAAGATTACGGGGTTTTTTATTTGATCAATCGGTATTCTTGATATTGCTTGCGCAGTAGTGGACATGGAAAGGATGAGCATGCAGCTGCAGGACATGTTGTATTCACAAGGCTTTGGCATTCGCCGTGTCTGCTCCGGCTTGGTGCAGCAAGGCTGGGTGGAGCTGTGGAACCCGCAGACTTCTGACTGGGAGAAGGTCCTGGATTCCACCCAGCAGGTGGATCCTGAAGGTCTGCGCTTCAAGGTGCAAGGCGTGGAGTGGGAGTATCACGAGCTGGGTTATGTGCTGCTGAACAAGCCTGCTGGCACCGAATGCTCGCAAAAGCCATCGGCCTATCCCAGCATCTACACCTTGCTGCCGGCTCCGCTGCGTCAACGACCCAACAAAGGGGCGGTGCAAGGTGTTCAGGCGGTGGGGCGCCTGGATCAGGATACGACTGGCATGCTGCTGCTCAGCGACGATGGCCAGTTCATCCACCGCATGTCGTCGCCCAAAAAGCATGTCTCCAAGGTTTACCGGGTGACTTGCAAGCATCCCGTGGATGCCAAGCAGATACAGCGGCTGCTGGATGGTGTCGTGCTCGATGATGATCCCAAGCCCGTCAAGGCAGCGGCCTGCGAGCAGGTGGATAGCCATGTGCTGGATCTGACGCTGACCGAGGGCAAGTATCACCAGGTCAAGCGCATGATTGCGGCCGTGAGCAACCGGGTCGAAGGTCTGCATCGCAGAAGAATCGGCGGCATGGAGTTGCCCGCAGAGCTGGAGCCTGGCCAATGGCGCTGGCTTACGGCGGATGAGCTGGAATTGTTCAAGCCGGGCAAGTAGGGCAGAGAACCATAAAAAGCCTGCTGGCTTGCGCCAGCAGGCTTTTTGATTGGGGACACGGTAAATCAGTGTCTCTGCGCAGGGAGCATGGACGTCTGCTGGAGCTTGCCCGAGGCTTGCAGCGCAGCGCCGGGCAGGAATTCGATGCCGGTGCGGCGCACCAGCTCCGTGTAGCTGATGGGCTCGGTGACACGGGCCGCATCATCATTGGCCTGCCAGTGCGCCCAGGCACGCTGGCTCTGAGCGTCATAAACCAGCTTGTAGAGAAAGCTGGGCACACGCACCTGGTTGTGGCCGACGGAGGCTGCATTGGTATCAAAGACCGGGCCGGTGATGATGTAGACATCGCCCTGAGCCCGTTGCGCATAGCTGCGCGTGTCTTTTTCGATGCGGGCCCAGGGGCCGCCGTTCTGCTTGATGGACTGGGGCACCATATTGGCCAGCGAGAAGCTCTGGGCCATAGCCTGTGCGGTCGGCATGTCGCCAGCGGGAGCCATGTGGCCGCGTGAGTAGCCGGAACGCTTGTAGTCGTCCAGCTCGGCGCGTTCATCACGAGGCAGGCGGGCATCGCTGTAGAACTTGTTGGTGCGCTTTTCGTCGGCATCGGCGACCAGGGCCTTGTTCAGGCGTTGGGCGACGAAGACGGGCGTCTTGCTCTGGCCGCTGTGCAGCACGGCAAACGCGTCATAGCACAGCGCACGCAGCTTGGGCTGATCGCTGAGCACGGGGGCCTTGCCATTGGCAAAGAACTGCGGGCATTGCTCAAAGCCCTGGGTGCTGCGCGTGGGATTGCTGACCTGGATGAGCGATGCGGGGCTGACCGCTGCCGAGGGCGCAGGCATCCGGGCGGAGCAGGCCACACTGCCGATGGCCAGCATTGCGATGCCGGCATGGCGCAGCCATAGCGGGGAGCGTGAGGAGAAAGAGGAGAGCGGTGCTGAAAAAGCGGAAGACATGCGCGAAGAAGGCCGAGGGAGATGAAAAGAGTGCCAGCAGCCCAGGCGCAAGAGCGAGTCTGGCCGTCATCGAGGAGGAGTGATTGCTACTTGAATAAGAGCTGCTTGCGCAAGCTTTGAAAGCTTTTCAAGGTGAAAGTTTCCTGAAAAGCTTTGTAATAAAGCGCTAAATGCTCATATTTTATTAGGGGTGGACTTTGCCACAGTCCTGTCCCTGCTTACGTCGCCAAGCTTCGGATCCCTGAGGGCGTTCCATGCATGATCAGGATCTGCAGCGCGGCTTGGGTTTGCAGATGCAGCTGTTTGAGCGCCTCGTCTTTCTGGGGCGGCAAAATGTACTGGCCCTGTGCGTTCCTGGCATAGGGCTTGCCCAGAATGTCGGCCATGTCGATCTGGTAGTAGCTGCGGTCGCCATACGGCCGCTTGCCGTCGATATAGGGCAAGGGCCAGATCGCCTGGCCGTCTTCCTCCTCGGCCAAGACATAAGGCAGGTCATCGGTACCGACTTCTCGCCACAGGGCGGCATGCAGCAGCGTCAGGTGTTCGGGACGAAAGTCGAAGCTGCTGTCTGGCGCCTGACCTGAGAAGTCGGGCGGCAAGGCATAGCGACCGGGCGCCAAGGTGGCGGTGGCCACAAACTGCGGCAGCCAAAGGCAGACCTCGGCCAGGAGCCTGGTGGCCAGAGCAGGATCGTGATTGCGCAGCACCTGCTGGGCCGTGTCGAGGGTGGACAGATCGCCGCCGAAGGGCTGCACGGGATCGAAGCCGGGTGCCCCAGACTCTACGGGCATCCACTGCACCCGCAGCAGGCGCATCAGCTGCAGATGCTGGGCGCTCAGCGGCGGCAGCGCCTGGCTGAAGACCATCTGGATCACGGCTCGACGTTCGGTACTGCCCTGACGCTTGCGCAGCCACGACCAGCTCAAGGCGCCGGTTGCCGCAACTGCCAGGGTGGAGAGTGTGGAGATCAGCAGCCTGCGCTTCATGGGCGAAGGCTTTCAGTCATCGATGGAAGCGCTCCAGCGGTCGCCCCAGCCGCTGTTGTGCTGCACGCGGTCGATTTCGCGGCGGTCACGCTTGGTGGGGCGGCCGGTGTGCTGGGCCGCCAGTGCTTCGGCGGGCTCAGGTGCCAGACGGCGCTGCTCGGCCAGCTGTTCGCGCTGGGCAATGCTTTGCGCCGTTTCCTCGTATAGCTGTTGGGCCACGGGTGCCGGGCCGCGCATGCCGCTCAGCCCGCGCACTATGACTTCCCTGGGAATATTGCCCTGGCGCAGGTGGATGTGGTCGCCCGGGCGGATTTCACGCGAGGCCTTGGCATTGGCGTTGTTGACCGTGACCCGGCCTTTGCCAATCTCCTCCACAGCCAGGCTGCGGGTCTTGTAGAACCGCGCGCACCACAGCCATTTGTCCAGACGCATGGATTCAGTTTCACTCATATCGGTATTTTGCGGCGTGAAGGGATGGCGATTCAAGTCAGAGCAGTATCCATGTCCTGGGCATCGCCATTGTGCAGGGGCAGCTGAATCAGCGCCTGCAGGCCACGCACGCGGCCGAGTTCGTCGTGCAGGTTGCGCAGCTCGATCTGGCCGCCCAGGGTCTGCACGATCTCCTGGCAGATGGCCAGGCCCAGGCCCGAGCCGCTGCGCGTGTTGCCCGCCGAAAAGGGCTGGAACAGTCGCTGGGCCAGTTCATCGTCGATGCCGCTGCCGCTGTCTTCGATACTCAGCTGCGCCATGCCGTCGTGCGCGCGCACATCGATCTGCAGACTTCCGTGCCTGGGGGTGTGGCGTATGGCGTTGTGCAGCAGGTTGCGGGTCAGCTCGCGCAGCATCCATTCATGGGCGGCCACGCAGCAGGCCTGGGTTTCGATGCCGAAGTCCATGTCGTGATCGGCAATCAGCGGCGACAGCTCCAGCGCCACGTCGCGCACGATATCGTCGAGCTGGGCGAGCATGGCGCTGCTCTGGTTGCTGTCTTCCTGGCGCAGCTGCTCGACCTTGGCCAGGGCCAGCATCTGATTGGCGACGCGGGTGGCGCGGTCCACCGTGTCGTCAATCTCGGCAAAGGCCTGGGCCGGAGGAATATCGCCGCGCTTGGCTGACTGAACCTGAACCTTGAGCACGGCCAGCGGCGTGCGCAGCTGGTGCGAGGCGTCGCGCACAAAGCGCTTCTGATTGCTCAGCAGGCCTTGCAGGCGCTGCATGGTCTGGTTGGTGGCTTCCAGCAGGGGCTGGACTTCGCGCGGGACCTCGGGCGCAGCCAGCGGACTCAGATCCCCCTGGGCACGGCCCTGCAGATCCTGGCTGAGCTGGCGTATGGGCTGGGTGGCGCGCTGCACCACGATGATCACGATCAGGGCGACGACCAGCACCAGCAAGGCTTGACGAATCAAGGTGTCACGCAGAATCTGCAAGGCCAGGGATTCGCGCAGTTCCAGGGTTTCGGCCACCTGGATCACGGCCATGCCGCGTCCGTTGGCACTGGCAACCGGCTGCAGCAGCACGGCCACGCGCACGGGGTGGCCGCGAAACTCGTCGTCGTAGAAGTCCACCAGCGCCGCATAGGGCGGGCGCTGCGGAATCCTGCCGTTCCAGACTGGCAGTTCCTCGAAGCCGGAGATCAACTGTCCGTCCAGCGTGGAGACGCGGTAGAACATGCGGCTCTGGTTGTCAGCCTCGAAAATTTCCAGTGCCGAATAGGGAACGATGGCGCGCAACTGTGCCTGATCGTCGTATCCCGTGACGCCGATTTGCTCGCTGATGCTTTTGGCCGAGGCCAGCAGGGTTCTGTCGTAAGCCGTGTGCAGCGATGCCAGGGTTTGCTGATAGAGGCTCCAGGCGTTGAGGGCAATCAGCGCCAGCACAGGCAGCAAGATGCCGGTGAGCAGCAGGCGCCGCAGTGACCAGGCCGTCTTGAGCCGCGCTTTGGCACCAGCCGCTGTCATGCGGCCGCCTCGGCCTTGACCAGATAGCCCAGTCCGCGCAGTGTGACCAGTTGCACGCCGGTGCCGCCCAGCTTTTTGCGCAGCCGGTAGGCCACGACTTCCACGGCCTCGTATTGCACATCGACCTCGCCGGGGAAGACCAGACTGAACAGCCGCTCCTTGGTGACCGCATGGCCGGGGCGGGCCAGCAGCGCATGCATCATGGACAGCTCGCGCGGGGTCAGCTCCAGGACCTTGTCGTCGAGATAAATGGCGCCGCTTTCCTTTTCATAGCGCAATGCGCCCAGGGTGATAACTTCAGAGGCCGATCTGGGTGTGAAGCTATCCTGGCTGCGGCGCAGCAGGGCGCGCAGGCGTGCTTCCAGTTCGTCGAGGTCAAAGGGCTTGGCCAGATAGTCGTCGGCACCGGCGTTCAGCCCCATGACGCGGTCGCCCACGGTGCCACGTGCCGTCAGTATCAGCACCGGTGTGCGCAGGCCCAGGGCCCGGGCGCGCTCCAGCACCTGCAGGCCGTCGAGGCCGGGCAGGCTCAGGTCCAGCACCACGGCATCGGGTTCGCGGGTCTGCCAGTGAGCAAGGGCACTGGGGCCGTCGGCCGCCACATCCACATGCAGCCCGCGGCGCATCAGGGTGCGCTGCAGCGTGGTGCGCATGGCGGAATCATCTTCAACAAGCAGTAATTGCATGGAGCCGAACATAGCACTGCGCTGCGAATGCGAAGACAAGTCGTGAAACTACCGGGCTTGCTTAAGGGATAGCCCTAGGTGATTGGACAGCCGTTTGACAGGCAGGCTGTCCATGATTGCATTCACCAACTACATAAGGAGTACATCATGCGTCGTGATACGTTTCTGAAGTCTCTGGCAGCCCTGGCGGCGGCCGGTGCTTTGCCCCTGTCGGCCCAGGCAGCGGCAGCCATCAAGATGATGCTGCCCGCCAACCCTGGTGGCGGCTGGGACACGACAGGCCGTGCCCTGGGCAAGGCCTTGCAGGACGCAGGTGTAGCTTCTTCCGTCACCTATGACAACAAGGGTGGCGCTGCCGGCGCCATCGGTCTGGCCCAGTTCGTCAACGGCAGCAAGGGCGATCCCAATGCCATGATGGTCATGGGCGCCGTGATGCTGGGCGGCATCATTACCGGCAAGCCTCCCGTCAACCTGAGCCAGGCCACGCCTTTGGCGCGCCTGACCAGCGAGTACAACGTGTTTGTGCTGCCCGCCAATTCGCCCTACAAGAACATGGCGGAAGTGGTGGCCCAACTCAAGAAGGACCCTGGCTCCATCAAGTGGGGCGGTGGCTCGCGCGGCTCCACCGAACACATTGCAGCGGCCATGATCGCCCGTGAAGTGGGTGTGGACCCAGCCAAGATCAACTACGTGGCTTTCCGTGGGGGCGGCGAGGCCATCTCCGCCATTCTGGGCGGCAACGTCACCGTGGGCGGCAGCGGCTTCAGCGAGTTTGCGGAATACATCGCAACCGGCAAGATGAAGCCCATCGGCGTGACTTCGGCTCAACGCCTCAAGGGTGCGGCCTCCAGCATTCCCACGCTCAAGGAGCAGGGCATCAATGTGGAAATCGGCAACTGGCGCGGTGTGTATGGCGCGCCCGGCATTTCCAAGGCCCAGCGCGACGAACTGGTCGCCCAGATCGAAAAAGCCACCAAGAGCAAGGCCTGGGCCGAAGCGCTGCAGAAGAACGACTGGACACCTGCCTGGCTGGGCGGCGATGCCTTTGGCAAGTTCGTGGATGACGAGTTCGCCAGCCTGCGCGCCACCATGGCCAAGTCCGGCATGATCTGATGATCACCAGGCCGCTGCGTTCTGCAGCGGCCTCTGGCGCGTGAACACGCTCCAGGGACATGGTACAGGGCTGGCGACTTCAGCCCTGATCGCGTTGTGTCCTGCTGTTTTCCCCCGCACTGATTGATGGCCTGCCCCTGACGGCGCAAGCCAGGGTTTGTGCAACCCCATGATGCCGTGAGAGCTACTGGCAAGTTTGCTCTGACGGGTTCCGAAAACCATTGAAATCAAACACATTCATCATGTCTGATTCATTCCAAGATCTGGCCCGGGCAGCGGAGGCCGCACAGGTTTCGGCCTATGCAGACCCCGATGAGCCGCAAAGCCCCAATGTACCGTCCAAAAGAGCGCAAACCATTGTAGGTTCGGGCGTGCTGCTGGTCGCTGTCGGCCTGGCTGTCGGCGCACTGCAGATTCCTTCCGACTCGGGCTACGGCGGCGTCGGCCCCAACTTTCTGCCCTGGCTGTGCGCCATCGTGCTGGCCGTTTGCGGTGCGCTGCTGATCTGGGAAGCTCGGAGCGGCGGCTTTCGCCATGCGGCGGATCCTGGCGGCCATGCCAAGGCCGATATATTGTCTTTTGTCTGGGTTTCTGCAGGTCTGCTGATCAATGCGGCTTTGATTGGAACCGTCGGCTTTATCTTCAGCTGCACGATTTGCTATGTCTTGGCCGTGCAGGGCCTGCGCCGCGCCGCGCATCAGCCTCAGGCCTCTGAAATCGGCACCTGGGTGAAGGATGTGATCACTGGCTTGCTGATTTCAGCGCCCGTTTTCTGGATGTTTACTCAGTTCCTGGCAATCAATCTGCCTGGCTTGACTCAGACGGGGTGGCTGTAATGGATATCTTCAATGCTTTGATGGCAGGCTTTGCCACCGCCATCACGCCCGCCAATCTGTTGTGGGCCCTGGTGGGCTGTGCCCTGGGTACGGCTGTGGGCGTGCTGCCCGGTATCGGCCCGGCCGTGGCAGTGGCCATGCTGCTGCCCATCACCGCCAAGGTGGATGTGACGGCATCCATGATCTTTTTTGCCGGCATCTACTACGGTGCCATGTATGGCGGCTCGACCACCTCGATTCTGTTGAACACGCCCGGCGAAACGGCGTCCATGGTCACGGCCATGGAGGGCAACAAGATGGCCAAGAGCGGCCGAGCGGGTGCGGCGCTGGCAACCGCCGCCATCGGCTCGTTTGTCGCGGGGACCTTTGCCACCGTGGTGGTGACCCTGTTCGCTCCCTATGTCGCCGACTTTGCCGTGAAGCTGGGCCCGCCCGAGTACTTCATGCTGATGGTGCTGGCCTTCACCACCGTGAGCGCCGTGCTGGGCCAAAGCTCGCTGCGCGGCATGACGGCGCTGTTTGTCGGCCTGGCTGCAGGCTGCATCGGCATGGATCAGATCTCCGGTGCCGCGCGCTATACCGGCGGCAAGATGGAACTGCTGGACGGCATCGACATCGTGCTGGTGGCAGTGGGTCTGTTTGCTGTGGCTGAAGTGCTGTATGCCGCCATGTATGAAGGCAAGGTCGAGGAGTCGCAGAACAAGCTGACCCGTGTGCACATGACCAAGCGTGACTGGAAGCGTTCCTGGCCCGCCTGGATGCGCGGCACGCTGCTGGGTACACCGTTTGGCTGCATTCCCGCTGGCGGCACCGAGATCCCGACCTTTCTGAGCTACGCGACCGAGAAGAAGCTGGCCAAGGGCGAAGACAAGGCCGAGTTCGGCGGCAAGGGCGCCATCGAAGGCGTGGCCGGTCCGGAGGCTGCGAACAATGCCACCGTGACCGCAGCCCTGATTCCGCTGCTGACGCTGGGCATTCCTACCAGCAACACCACGGCCGTGCTGCTGGGCGCCTTCCAGAACTACGGTATCAACCCCGGCCCCCAGCTGTTCACCAGCTCGGCGGCCCTGGTCTGGGCGCTGATTGCCTCGCTGTACATCGGCAACGTGATGCTGCTGGTGCTCAACCTGCCCATGGTGGGTCTGTGGGTCAAGCTGCTGAAGATTCCGCGTCCCCAGCTGTATGCCGGCATCTTGATCTTTGCAACGGTCGGTGCCTACGGCATGCGCCAGAGCGCGTTCGATCTGTTCCTGCTCTACGGCATTGGCTTGCTCGGTGTGATCATGCGCCGCTTCGACTTCCCCACCGCTCCCGTGGTGGTGGGCATGATCCTCGGCCCCTTGGCGGAAGCGCAGATGCGCAATGCCGTGTCGATCGGCGAAGGCAGCTGGTGGATCTTCCTGCAGCGTCCCATGTCGCTGACGCTGATCATCATCGTGCTGGCCGTACTGATCATTCCCCGTGTGCTCAAGCGCCTGTCGGAGGCCAAGCAGGCCCGGGAGGCAAGCGCCGCCTGAGTCCCGTTTCCTAGCCTGCTGCGGGTGCTGTACGCATGGAGCCCGTTGCATTCATATCCCCTGTTCGGTGAGCTGGACAGGGGATTTTTTTATGGAGGCCGGCTAAAGCATGCTTTGAATGCGCTAGCTGGAGGTCTGTGCCGATGGTTTTGGGGCAATGTCGCCCTACCATGGCGCAATGATGGAAATGAGCCAACGGCTACCCAACGATTTCGCTTGCGAGCTGCCCGACGATGCCGACGGCATCTATGCATTGGCGGCACGGTCCATGTTTCAGCTGTTCTCGTCAATGAGCCAGGGCATGTTTCTGGTCGACAGAAGCGGGCGCATTGTCTGGGTCAACAAAGGCTACGAGCGTTTTTTGCCACGCCTGGGAGTAGCCGGTGTGGGCGATTTTCTCGGGCATAAGGTGGAGGAGGTCATCCCCAACACGCAGATGCGCAGCGTGCTGGAGACCGGCAAGCCGGTCCTGATCGATCTGCTGACCAATAGCGCCGGAACCTTTGTCGTCAGCCGCCTGCCGCTGCATGACGATGAAGGTGGCGTGATCGGTGCCATCGGCATTGTGCTGTTCGACCAGCCCGAGACAACCTTGCAGCCGCTGATCAGCAAGTTTGCGATGCTGCAGCGCGATCTCGATGAAGCGCGGCGCGAGCTGGCTGCCCAGCGCAGCCGCAGCCTGCAGGCGTCCGTACAGGGTTCGCGCCGCAGCAAATACAGCTTTGCCAGCTTTGTGGGCAGCAGCCCGGCTGCGGTCGAGGTCAAGCGCCAGGCGCGACGGGCGGCCCAGTCCATGAGTCCGGTGCTGCTGTTGGGCGAGACCGGTACCGGCAAGGAGGTGCTGGCCCATGCCATCCATGCCGCATCGGCTCGGTCTGCCGGTCCTTTTGTGAGCGTCAATATCGCGGCCATTCCCGAAACGCTGCTGGAGGCCGAATTCTTCGGCGTGGCTCCGGGCGCATTCACCGGAGCCGACCGCAAGACGCGCGATGGCAAGTTCAAGCTCGCCGATGGCGGCACCCTGTTTCTCGACGAAATCGGCGACATGCCCGCCAGTCTGCAGGCCAAGCTGCTGCGGGCCTTGCAGGAGGGAGAGATCGAGCCGCTGGGCTCCAACCAGATCGTGCATTTCGATGTACGCGTGGTGGCCGCCACCTCTCGGGATCTGCTGCAGATGGTGCGCGACGGGCGCTTCCGGGAAGACCTGTTCTACCGGCTGCATGTGCTGCCCGTGCGCGTGCCGCCGCTGCGCGAGCGCAGCAGCGATATCCCGGCCCTGGTGGAAATGCTCTGCGAGGACCTGGCGCTGCGCAACGACATGGTTCCGCCGGAGCTGGGAAAGGGGGCGCTGGAATTGCTGGTCGCACAGGCCTGGCGCGGCAATATTCGCGAGCTGCGCAATGTGCTGGAGCAGGCAGCCATGCGCTGCGATGACTCGCACATTGATGCCGGCCTGCTGGCACAGGTGCTGCGCTCGTCCGGGGTAGAGCTGCAGGTTCCGCATCGGCAGCCCTTGGCGCAGGAACCCGTGGCTGCGGCGGGCGATTTGCTCAAGCCGCTTGCCGAGCAAATGGCCGAGCTCGAAGCCCGTGCGATAAGGGCAGCGATGCAGGCCCATGGAGGCAACAAGCTGGCCGTTGCAAGGACGCTCGGCATATCGCGCGCCAAGCTCTACGACCGGCTCGAGAAGCTGAATTTCTGAGCCATGCTAGGGATTGCCCTTGGTGGGTAGGACTTGGTTTGTTTTTATAGTTATAAAAAATATCTAATTTGAGTCCGGAGACAGCATGGCATTGGTACAAGGGCAGGAGTTGTGGAGGCCCACGCAGCAGCAGCAGGAGCAAAGCGGCCTGTGGCATTACATGGACTGGCTGCGCGACCGCCGTGGCCGTGACTTCTCCGACTATGAAGCGCTGTGGCAATGGTCGGCGACGGATATCGAAGGCTTTTGGCGCTCCGTCTGGGACTATTTCGACATTCAGGCCGATGGAGACCCGACGCAGGTGCTGGCCGGCCGCAAGATGCCGGGTGCCGAGTGGTTTCCCGAAACCCGGCTCAACTATGCCGAACACATCTTCCGCCAGGCCAGCGACCAGCGTCCGGCCATCATTGCGCGCTGCGAGGGCCAGACCCCAGTCGAAGTCTCCTGGCAGCAGCTGCAGCGCGATGTGGGCGCCCTGGCGGCAAGCCTACGCGGTCTGGGCATAGTGCGTGGCGATCGCGTGGTGGCCTATCTGCCCAATGTGCCGCAGACCGTGGTGGCGTTTCTGGCCTGTGCCAGCATCGGCGCCATCTGGTCCAGTTGCGCGCCGGAGATGGGGGTATCCGTGGTGCTGGATCGCTTCCAGCAGATTGCGCCCAAGCTGATTTTCGCGACCGACAGCTATAGCTATGCCGGCAGGCAGTTCGATCGCCGTGAAGTGCTGGACGAGGTGCTCCAGGGTCTGCCCGATATTGCCCGGGTGATTCATGTGCCGGGGCCCTTGTTCGGCAGCGATGCCGAACACGCGGCCGTGCCCTGGCGTGACTGCATGAGTTGGGCCGATGCAACGTGCCATGCAGCGCCGTTGCAGTTTGAGCGCCTGCCGTTCTCCCATCCGCTGTGGGTGGTGTACTCGTCGGGAACCACCGGCCTGCCCAAGGCCATGGTGCACAGTCATGGCGGCATCGTGCTCACCCATCTCAAAACCAATCGCCTGCAGCACGACGTGTTGCCCGGCGATCGTTTCATGTTCCTGGGAAGCACGGGCTGGATTGTCTGGAACCTGATGATAGGCAGCCTGCTGGCCGGCGCGACCGTGGTCCTGTCCGACGGCAACCCAACGGCGCCGAGCGACGATGCGCTCTGGGACTTCATCGACCAATACCAGGTCAGCATCTTCGGTTGCGGTGCGGCCTTCCTCACCAAGAGCATGAAGGATGGCATCTCGCCGAAGAGGGGGCGCCAGTTCGAGAAGCTGCGTGCCATCAACTCCACGGGCTCGCCGCTGCCTCTCGATGCCTATGCCTGGGTCTACGAGAACGTCAAAAGAGATCTGTGGCTGGCCTCGATCAGCGGCGGCACGGATATCGCCTCGGGCTTTGTGGCCTGCGCGCCCATACTGCCCGTCAACGCGGGCGAGATTCAGTGCCGCGAACTGGGCGTGGCCGCCCATGCCTTTAACGAACAGGGCCAGAAGGTGATCGCCGAAGTCGGCGAACTGGTGATTACCGAGCCCATGCCCTCCATGCCCGTGTTCTTCTGGAACGACGAGAGCGGGGCGCGCTACCACGACAGCTATTTCGACGTGTTTGCCGGCTGCTGGCGCCATGGTGACTGGATCGAGTTCAGCGAGCGCGGCACGGCCGTGATCTACGGACGCTCGGACAGCACCATCAACCGCTTCGGCATACGCATGGGCACGGCGGAGATCTACCGTGTCGTCGAGGAGCTCGAAGCCGTCAAGGACAGCCTGGTGGTCGACCTCGAATATCTGGGTCGACCTTCCTTCATGCCGCTGTTCGTGACTCTGGCCGAAGGCCAGGCATTGACGGGCGAGCTGACCGCCCAGATCAAGAACGCCATCAAGACCAAGGCTTCGGCACGTCATGTGCCCAATGTGGTGGTTCAGGTGGCCGAGATTCCGCGCACCCTCACCGGCAAGAAGATGGAGGTGCCGGTGCGCAAGCTGCTGCTGGGCGCGGACGCGGCCAAGGTGGCCAGCCCCGATGCCATGGCCAATCCATCCAGCATTGATTTCTTCATTCAATTTCGAGAGCAGGTGCCGCAGGCGTGACAGGCGCTTGAGGCTGATTTGACTCAATACCCAAAGCAGGCCCACCCATGAACCATCAAGATCTGATCGCCATCGATTTCCACACCCATGCGGAAGTCAGCTGCCGCAATCCCTTTGACAGCTACGGCGAGGAGTACGACCGCGCGGCCGACAAATACTTCGGCAGCTCGCTGCGCCCGACGATCGCCGAAACCATTGCCTATTACCGCGAGCGCAAGATCGGTCTGGTGATGTTCACGGTGGACAGCGAGGCGCAACTGGGTCGCCGCCGCATCCCCAACGAAGAGATCGCCGATGCCGCGCGCGAGAACAGCGACATGATGGTGGCGTTCGCCAGCATCGACCCGCACAAGGGCAAGATGGGCGCGCGCGAGGCCGAGCGCCTGATCACCGAATGCGGCGTCAAGGGCTTCAAGTTCCATCCCACAGTGCAGGGCTTCCATCCCTATGACCGCATGGCCTGGCCCATCTACGAGGTCATCAACCACTACAAGCTGCCCGCCATCTTCCACACCGGCCACAGCGGCATCGGCAGCGGCATGAAGTGCGGCGGCGGTCTGCGCCTGGCCTACAGCAACCCCATGCTGCTGGACGACGTGGCCGTGGACTTCGGCGATATGCAGATCGTCATGGCCCATCCCAGCTTTCCCTGGCAGGACGAGGCGATCTCGGTGGCGCTGCACAAGCCCAATGTCTGGATCGATCTTTCGGGCTGGAGTCCCAAGTATTTCCCCAAGCAGCTGGTGCAGTACGCCAACACCCTGCTCAAGGACCGTGTGCTGTTCGGCAGCGACTTCCCGCTGATCACGCCCGAGCGCTGGATGAAGGACTTCGAGGTCGCCGGCTTCAAGCCCGAGGTCATGCCCGGCATTCTCAAGGACAACGCCGTGCGGCTGCTGGAGCTGGACAGAAAACGCGATGCCGCATGAAAGCCACAAGGATCACCCCGGTGATCCTTTTTTCATGGCGGATTGAGCAAAGCCAGAGACGAGCCCTAAGGCGGTTGTTGATTTGTATTGAAATCAGTCACTGTCTGAATTAAAGACATTTATTGCCTGATTTTCAGACGATATAGAGCTGCGTATAGCGGCTCCTCAGAGGAAAACCAGACTGGCACGAAGACTGCTGTCTGCACACCATAGAAAGACAAGCGGACACACCGCATCCATCCTCAAGGAGACAACACATGCACAAGCGCAGCCTGCTGCAGGCGGCCGTTCTGGCGGCCATGGTGGTTCATGTTCCCGGCGCCCTGGCGCAATCCGAAATCCGCATTGCCCATGTCTACAGCAAGACCGGGCCGCTGGAGGCCTACGGCAAGCAGACCCAGGCCGGGCTGCTGATGGGGCTTGAATATGCCACGGGCGGCAGCATGACGGTGGCAGGCAAGAAGCTGGTGCTTATAGAAAAGGATGACCAGGGCAAGCCCGATCTGGGCAAGAGCCTGCTGGCCGCAGCCTATTCGGACGACAAGGCAGATCTGGCTGTCGGCCCCAGCGCGTCGGGCGTGGCGCTGGCCATGCTGCCCGTGGCCGAGGAGTACAAGAAGATCCTGATCGTCGAGCCCGCCGTGGCCGATTCCATCACCGGCGACAAGTGGAACAAGTACATCTTCCGCACGGGCCGCAACTCCAGCCAGGACGCGATCAGCAATGCCGTGGCCATCGACAGGCCTGGCGTGACGATTGCGACACTGGCCCAGGACAATGCCTTCGGTCGCGACGGCGTCAAGGCCTTCAAGGAAGCGGTCAAGAAAGGCAAGCTGGTGCATGAGGAGTACCTGCCCGCCGCCACCACCGATTTCACGGCCGGGGCCCAGCGCCTGATCGACAGGCTCAAGGATGTTCCGGGCAGGAAGGTGATCTGGATTGTCTGGGCCGGTGCCGGCAACCCCTTCAAGATCGTCGACATGGACCTCAAGCGCTACGGCATCGAGATCGCCACGGGCGGCAACATACTGCCCGCCATGGCGGCCTACAAGAATCTGCCGGGCATGGAGGGCGCCACCTACTATTACTTCGGCATTCCCAAGAACCCGGTGAACGAAGCCATGGTCTCCATGAGCTACAAGCAGTTCAAGGCTCCGCCGGACTTCTTCACGGCGGGCGGTTTCTCGGCCGCCATGGCCATCGTCACGGCACTCAAGAAGACAGGCGGCGACACCAAGACCAACACCTTGATCAAGGCCATGGAAGGCATGAGCTTCGATACACCCAAGGGCGTCATGACCTTCCGCAAGGAGGATCACCAGGCCATGCAGAGCATGTACCACTTCAGGATCAAGAACGATCCGGCCATGGCCTGGGGCGTGCCCGAGCTGGTGCGCGAGATCAAGCCTGAAGAAATGAACGTTCCCGTCCGGAACGGACGGTAACCCCCCCCTGAGTTACTTCGCCTAGGCGGCCCCGCGCCTTCCCCTAACCGGGCGTCCCCTCTCTCGTCGGGAGGGGAACGACGCCATCGCCGTGAGGCGGCTCTTGCTCGGCGTCTCTGACTTGGTCAGCGTGCGGGCAAGGTTCAGTTCACTTTTTGATAGCTGCATGCGCTTGTGTGTAAGGCGCTAGGGGCTGTATTTGCCTATTTTTCATGCTGACCACTGACAAGCTCACCGTCCGCTTTGGCGGCCATGTTGCGGTCAACGGCGTGACCTGCTCCTTCGAGCCGGGCACGCTGACGGCCATCGTCGGCCCCAATGGCGCGGGCAAGACCACTTACTTCAATCTGATCTCGGGGCAGTTGCGGGCCACGGAGGGCAGGGTGTCGTTGCAGGGGCGCGACCTTACGGGCCTGCCGCCTTCGGCGCGCACGCGTGCCGGCCTGGGGCGGGCCTTTCAGCTCACGAATCTGTTCCCGGCCCTGTCGGTGCTGGAGAACGTGCGCCTGGCCGTGCAGGCCACGCGCCAGGGCGCGCACCGGCGCGGCATGAATCTCTGGAGCATCTGGAGCGACCACCGCGCATTGCTGGCGCGCGCGCAGCAAATCCTGGAGCAGGTGGCGCTGTGGGCGCGGCGCGATGAGCCGGTTTCGGCCCTGCCGCATGGCGACCAGCGCAAGCTTGAGGTGGCGCTGCTCATGGCGCTGGAGCCGAAGGTCTATATGTTCGACGAGCCTACGGCGGGCATGAGCCATGACGAGGCGCCGGTGATTCTGGACCTGATACGCGAACTCAAGAAGGATCGCAGCAAGATCATTTTGCTGGTGGAGCACAAGATGGACGTGGTGCGCGAACTGGCCGACCGCATCATCGTGCTGACCAATGGCACGCTGGTGGCCGACGGTAAACCGGCCGAAGTCATTGCCTCGCCCGTGGTGCAGCAGGCATACCTGGGGTTGACGCCCCAGGATGCCGTTGGCGGCACTGACGCTCACCCCCATCCCGGCCTTCCCCCGTCAGGGGGAAGAGGAGAACAACCATGAGCGAGATACTGTTGGAGCTCCAGGGCGTGCACACCCATATAGGCGCCTATCACATCCTGCACGGCGTGGATTTGGCTGTGCCGCGCGGCGAGGTCACCATGCTGCTGGGCCGCAATGGCGCGGGCAAGACCACCACGCTGCGCACCATCATGGGCCTGTGGCAGGCCGGCCAGGGCAGCATCCGCTTTGGCCGGCAGGACATCACGCGCCTGGCCACGCCGGCGATTGCCCAGCTCAACATCGCCTATGTGCCCGAGAACATGGGCATTTTTGCCGACCTCACGGTCAAGGAAAACCTGCTGCTGGCTGCACGCTCGGCCTCGCATGCGGCGCGTATGGACCGCTCGCGCCTGGACTGGATCTACGAGCTGTTCCCGGCCGTGCAGAAATTCTGGGACCATCCGGCCGGCAAGCTCAGCGGCGGGCAAAAGCAGATGGTGGCCGTGGCGCGCGCCATCGTCGAGTCGCGCGATCTGCTCATCGTGGATGAACCCAGCAAAGGCCTGGCTCCGGCCATCATCAACAACATGATCGAGGCCTTCGCCCAGCTCAAGGCCAGCGGCGTGAGCATTTTGCTGGTCGAGCAGAACCTTGCCTTCGCCAAGCGCCTGGGCGACGGCGTGGCTGTAATGGACAACGGCCGTGTCGTGCACGCGGGCCGCATGGTCGATCTTGCGGCCGACGAGGAACTGCAGCAGTCGCTGCTGGGGCTGGCGCTATGAAGTCACAAGAGTCAAAGCAAAAAGCAGATCGAGCGCTTGCTGGTCAAGCGCAGGCCGCTATGGATATGAAAGTTCGCGCCGAGGTGAGGACATGATACGCAAGGACCTGGATTACAAGCCGCTGCTGCTGGTGCCGCTGCTGGCGCTTGCTACCTTGCCCCTGGTGGGCTCTCCCAGCACCTGGCTTACGCTGACGGTGGCTGGCCTGGCAATGGGTATGATCATCTTCATCATCGCCTCGGGGCTGACCCTGGTGTTCGGCCTCATGGACGTGCTCAACTTCGGCCATGGCGTGTTCATCGCGCTGGGCGCCTTCGTCGCCACCAGCGTGCTCGGTGCCATGGGTGACTGGACGGGCTCGGCGCAGCTGTGGCGCAACCTGGTGGCCGTGCTGCCGGCCATGGTCGTGGCCATGCTGGTGGCTGGGGCCCTGGGCCTGGCCTTCGAGCGCTTCATCGTGCGGCCCGTCTACGGCCAGCACCTCAAGCAGATTCTCATCACCATGGGCGGCATGATCATCGGCGAGGAGCTGATCAAGGTCATCTGGGGTCCGCAGCAGATTCCGCTGCCGCTGCCCGAAGCCATGAAGGGCGCCTGGCTGCTGGGCGATGCGGCCGTGGAGAAATACCGGGTCTTTGCCGTGCTGGTGGGCGCTGCCGTGTTTGCCGTGCTGGCCTTCATGTTGTCGCGCACCAAGATCGGCCTGCTGATCCGCGCCGGCGTGCAGGACCGCGAGATGGTCGAGTCCCTGGGCTACCGCGTGCGCCGATTGTTCGTGGCCGTGTTCGTCGCGGGATCGGCCCTGGCCGGCCTGGGTGGGGTGATGTGGGGCCTGTACCAGCAGAACGTGGTGGCCCAGATGGGCGCCCAGGTCAATGTGCTGATCTTCATCGTCATCATCATCGGCGGCCTGGGCAGCACGGGCGGCGCGCTGATCGGTGCGCTGCTTGTGGGACTGATGGCCAACTACGCGGGCTTTCTGGTGCCCAAGGTGGCGCTGTTTTCCAATATCGCGCTCATGGTGGCCGTCCTGCTGTGGCGTCCCCAAGGCATCTATCCGGTCGCCAACAGATGAGATACCCCCTGAGTCGCTTCGCGCCTTCCCCCTGGAAGGAGGACGCCACCCTCGCTGCGGGGCGGCGCGGCCGGCCCAGGCCCTTGCTCGGTGGCAACTGGCTTGGTGCATGCCGGCTGCATATGTGGCGCCATGAAAGTTTGAAAGGCTAGTCTGATGCTCAACCGTTTGCTCTCCGGCGACCTGCCGCGCAGCCGCGTGCTGGCCATGGTGTTATTGCTGATCTTCGCGGGCCTGGCCCTGGCGCCGTTTCTCTTTCCCGGTGTCAAGGCGCTCAATGTGGCGGCCAAGGTGCTGATCTTCGTGGTGCTGGTGGCAAGCTTTGATCTGCTACTCGGCTATACAGGCATCGTCAGCTTTGCCCACACCATGTTTTTCGGCATAGGCGCTTATGGTGTGGCCATTGCCTCAGGCAGGCTGGGGCCGGGCTGGGGGGCGCTGGCCCTGGGACTGGGGGCGGCGCTGCTGGTGTCGCTGCTCTTGTCCCTGGCCATCGGCCTGTTCTCCCTGCGTGTGCGTGCCATCTTCTTTGCCATGATCACGCTGGCCGTGGCGGCTGCATTTCAGACCCTGGCGTCGCAGCTGTCGGACTGGACGGGAGGCGAGGACGGCCTGACCTTCAAGATGCCCGAATGGCTGTCGCCCAGCTTCGAGCCGTTCGAGAACGAGATCTTCGGCATCCTCATCGACGGCAGGATCATCAGCTACTACCTGCTGTTTGCCGTGGCCGTGGCCCTGGTGCTGATGCTGCTGCGCATCGTCAATTCGCCGTTCGGCCGCGTGCTGCAAGCCATCCGCGAGAACGAATTCCGTGCAGAAGCCATTGGCTACCGCGTGGTGGTCTATCGCACCACCTCCAGCGTGCTGTCGGCCCTGTTCGCCTGCGTGGCTGGCGCCATGCTGGCCGTCTGGCTGCGCTACAACGGGCCCGATACCTCGCTCTCGTTCGAGATCATGATGGACTGTCTGCTCATTGTGGTGATCGGCGGCATGGGCACCATCTACGGCTCGGTGATCGGCTCCGTGGTATTCCTGATCGCCCAGAGCTATCTGCAGGATCTGCTGCGCATGGCCAGCGAGGCCAGTGCCAGTCTGCCTTGGCTGGCCGCGCTGCTGTCGCCCGACCGCTGGCTGCTGTGGCTGGGCCTGCTGTTCGTGCTTTCGGTCTATTACTTCCCCACGGGTGTCGTGGGGAGGCTGCGCGCGGCTGCGGCGCGCAAGTCCTGACATCTTTTACTGGCATCCCTTCTCTGACTGCTTTCACTACGACAGGAGACAAAGCCCATGCAGAAGACCTATGCGATTGCCTTGCCGCCTCTTTCCCTTGGCGCCCTTGCGGTGCTGGCGGCCGCCGTGCTGACCGCCTGTGGAGGCGGTGACGGCGGTGACCTGAATGCCAAGCCCGGCTACCTGGGCACGGTGCGGCAACAGAGCTATGACGGCAGCAGCGATGACCTGCTGACCGCGGGCCTGGGCAAGAGCGGCCTGGCCGTGGCCACGGCGCCGAGCTTTGCGGTTGCGCTCCAGCCCACGGCGGCCGAGCTGCGCCGCCTGGCCATTTACACCAATTACCGCGCCATGCTGGACATGACGGCAGCGGGTGGCTACGGCACGCTCTACGGCCCCAATGTGGATGCGCAGGGCCGGGTGACGGCCGGCGAGGGCAGGATTGCCGGTACCGAGTACATCGCGTTCTCGGATGACGGCACGGGCCGCAAGAACGTCACGCTCATGGTGCAGGTGCCGGACAGCTTCGATCCCAGGAAGGCCTGCATCATCACCGCCACGGCTTCGGGCTCGCGCGGCGTGTATGGCGCCATCACCACGGGCGAATGGGGGCTTAAGCGCGGCTGTGCAGTGGCTTATTCCGACAAGGGCACGGGCGCCGCGCCACATGACCTCATGAACGACACCGTGCCGCTGATCGACGGCACGCGCAGCACGGCTGCCGCAGCGGGCAAGCAGGCTGCATTCAATGCGGGGCTCACGGCTGGCGAACTGGCCGCCTTCAACACTGCCACGCCCAACCGCTTTGCCTTCAAGCATGCGCACTCGGGCCAGAACCCAGAGAAGGACTGGGGCCGTACCACGCTGCAGGCCGTGGAGTTCGCCTACTACGTGCTCAACGAGCGCTATGGGGAGCGCAACATTCTGGGCGAACGCCTGCGGACACTCAAGCCGAGCAACACCATCGTCATTGCATCAAGCATCTCCAACGGCGGCGGCGCGGCGATTGCCGCCGCCGAGCAGGACTCGCAGGGGCTGATCAATGGCGTAGCCGTGTCCGAGCCTGCGGTGGAGTTGCCCGCCAGCCCCGGCGTGACCGTGCAGCGCGGCGGCACGGCACTGCCCGTGGTGGGCAAGACGCTGGTGGACTTCACGAGCTATGCCAACCTCTATCAATCCTGCGCCTCGCTGGCGGCATCGGTCAGCGGCTCTCCCTATGCGGCTGCGTTTGCTGCGGGCTTTGCCAGCACGGCTCTGCCGATTGCGCCCAACCGCTGCGCGGCACTCAGGACTGCCGGATTGCTGAATGCCACGACCACGGCGGCACAGGCCGAAGAAGCTTTGCAGAAGCTGCGCGACTATGGCTGGGAGCCGGAGTCCAGCGAGCTGCATGCCTCGCTGGCCGCCTTTGAGGTGGCGCCCGCCGTGTCGGTCACTTTTGCCAACTCGCTCTCGCGCGCCAGCGTGAAGGACAACCTCTGCGGCTACAGCTATGCCGGTGCGACGGCTGCGGGCGCAGTGACGCCGCTGGCCCCAGAGGCGCTGGCCAGCATGTTCTCCACGGGCAACGGCGTGCCGCCATCGAGCAGCGTGCAGCTCATCAACAACAAGGGCAAGTTCGGTGCCGCGCGCGACTTCCTCTCCGTCTCGGTGAACTCGGGCGTGGCCGACTGGAACACGCCGGGTGCGCTATGCCTGCGCAATCTCGTCACGGGCAATGATGGCGCCGCCAGGGCGCTGCAGGCCGGTGTCGACGAGACAAGGCGCAACGGCAATCTGCAGGGCAAGCCGGCCATCATCGTCCATGGCCGCGCGGATGCGCTGCTGCCCGTGAACCACACGACGCGGCCCTATGTGGCGCTCAACCGGAAAGTGGAAGGCGCTGCCAGCAAGCTCAGCTATGTGGAGGTCACGAATGCCCAGCACTTCGACAGCTTTATCGGCCTGCCCACCGTGCTGCCGGGGTACGACACGCGTTACATCCCGCTGCATGTCTATCTGAACCGCGCGCTCGATGCCATGTATGACCACCTTGCCAACGGCAAGGCGCTACCTCCCAGCCAGGTGGTGCGCACCGTGCCGCGTGGTGGCAACCCAGGCCAGGCGCCGGCCATACAGCCGGCCAATCTGCCGCTGATTGCCGGCACGCCGGCAGCGGCCGACAGGATAGAGGTCAGTGCCGGAGCCATCCGCGTGCCGGACTGATACGCATGACCGGCAGGTGGCTACGGCTGCCGGCCGACTACCGAAGTTGATAGCTGATAGCGCTTATCGCATATGCGCTAGAGGCCTTTTTGATGCTGAAACCTGCCATGCCCAACAACTGCGCTTCTGCGGCCATCGAGCCGGCATCCTGCTATGCGAACTGCGCTGGCTACGAGATTCATTACCTTGACTGGAAGCCGCAAGGCCCGACCAAGGCTACGGTGATCGCCTGGCATGGCCTGGCACGCACGGGGCGCGACATGGATGCACTGGCGCAGTTTCTTGCGGTGCAAGGCTATCGCGTCATCTGCCCGGATACGCTGGGCCGCGGCCTGAGCCAATGGAGCCGCAACCCGCGCGAGGAGTATCAGCTGCGCTTCTATGCCCGGCTGGCACGCGAGCTGATGGATGCGCTGGCGCTGCAGCAGGTGCACTGGGTGGGCACCAGCATGGGCGGAGCGATAGGCACGGTCTGTGCATCCGGCCTGTTCGAGCCGGATCTCAGGCAGCGCATTCTCACGCTCACGCTCAACGACAATGCGCCCGAACTGGCCGAGGCTGCGCTGGCCCGCATCAAGAGCTACGCGGGCCGGCCGCCGGTGTTCGACACCGTCGCCGAGCTGGAAGGTTTTTTCCGCGCGGCCTACAAGCCCTATGGCTGGCTCAGCGATTTCGAGTGGCGCAAGCTGACCGAGACCAGCACGCGTCGTTGCGATGACGGCCGCGTCACCCCGCATTACGATCCGCGCATGATCGAGCAGTTCACCGAGCATGACAACGACTATCTGCTCTGGGATCACTATGACGTGCTGCAACTGCCCGTGCTGTTGCTGCGCGGCGAGGAGTCCGATCTGGTGCTCAAGCCGGTGGCCGAGCAGATGCAGCAGCGTGGCCCCGGTGCCCGAGGTCTGCTGACCTGGCTGGAAGTGCCGGACTGCGGCCATGCGCCGGCGCTCAATGTGAGCACGCATTTCGAGGCCGTTCTGTCCCATCTGCACCAGGTTTGACGCGCAAAACCTCGCAGGCCCGGGGATGTTCGCGTCTCGCTAGCATCGGTGGCTAACCCTGGTCGGGGTAAGGAGCGTGGGTCATGGGTTTTGTCGTGGATCTGATTCGGGAATACGGCTTCGGCATTGTCTTTCTCAACGTGCTGGTAGAGCAGCTGGGCGCGCCCGTCCCGGCCTATCCGGTGCTGGTGGTGACCGGAGCGCTGGAGGGGGGCAGCCTGGCACGCCTGGGCTGGCTCACCGTGATTGCGGTGGCCGCAGCGCTGATAGCCGATGTGCTCTGGTACCACGCTGGCAGGGCCTATGGGCACAGGGTGCTGGGACGTATCTGCCGCATTTCGCTCTCGCCCGATGCCTGCATACGCCAGACCGAGTCGGTTTATGGGCGTTGGGGCGCCAAGTCCCTGCTGGTGGCCAAGTTCGTGCCGGGCTTTGCCTCCATTGCCAGTGCGTTGGCCGGTGTGGTGGGCACGCCGCTGCGCACCTTTGTGTTGTTCGATACGCTGGGGGCCCTGATCTGGGTGGGCTCGGCGGTGTTTCTGGGCTCGCTGTTCAGTTCCACGGTGCAGGATCTGCTCGATGTGCTGACGGCGCTGGGCAAATGGGGGCTGCTGCTGCTGTGCGTGGCGTTCGCGGTCTTCGTGGCGCGCAAATGGTGGCAGAGGCAGCGCGTCGTGCGTTCGCTGAAGATGCCGCGCATGTCGGTCGAGGAACTGGCGGGGCTCAACGCCCAGGGCATCACGCCGACGGTGATCGATGTGCGCGAACCCCTGCTCTTCGGCCAGGGTCATATTCCCGGGGCCAGCTCCTGGCTGGAGCATCAGGGCAAGGGCAAGGCGGCCTACGAACATTTGCTGCCGCGTGAGCGGCATGAGCATGGCCTGGTCGTGTACTGCGACTGTCCCGACGAGATCTCCGCCGCGCGCGTGGCCCGGCAATTGCAGCGTGCGGGATTTCACAACGTCCGGCCATTGTCCGGTGGCCTGACGGCCTGGGAGGCAGCGGGCTTCGAGCTGGAAAAGCCCCAGGCCTGAGCAGGCCCCAAAGAAAACGCCCTGACCGTAGGGCAGGGCGTCGGGGCAGGGACTGTGGCCCTTATTTTCCGGCAGGCATGGAGCAATGTCCGCCCTGTGCTGCCTGGCCGGAGCCGGCTGCAATCAGCGGCGCTTCAAAGCGCAGGTCGATGGCCGGCGATGTATGAAAGTCCCAGGCCAGAAAGACGAGCAGCAGAGCCCAGAATACGGTGCGCAAGGTGCTTGGTGAGGTCATGGTTGTTCCTTGCTCAGAAGCCGAAATGGCGGCGGATGCGCAGGCCGAAGATGGTGCCCGCAAATGCCAGTGGGACCCAGATCCAGCCGTGGATGGAGCCGGTGGAGATGCCCGAGAGCATGGCGCCCACATTGCAGCCGAAAGCCAGGCGCGAGCTGTAGCCGAGCACCAGTCCCGCCACCAGGGCCACGACCCATTGCGTGCCTGTGAGTGCCTTGGCAGCCGCGGGCTTGCCGGCGGCAATCCACAGTGCGCCGCCCAGAATGCCGATATTGGTGATGCTGGTCACGTCCAGCAGCACGGTTTCATGCAGGCGCGCCGCATTGCCGGGCTGGCTCCAGAACCAGTTGCTGGCCAGATCGACGGCGCCCGTGGCGTTGGCGATCTTGGCTGCCCACAGACCAAAGCCGTAGACCACGCCCCAGGGCTGGCCCGCGATGATCAGATTGAGCGTGGCCAGGATGGCCAGCAGCACGGCACCGACCAGCCATTTGCGCACCAGCAGCGGCTTGGCCGGGCGGTTCAGGGCGGCATTGGCCTTTTTCACATACAGGGCCACGCCTGCAGCGATCACGGCCAGTGCCACCAGCGTGGCGATCAGCGCTGGAGCCCAGCCCCATTGCGTGACCAGGCCCACGGGTGCTGTATTGCCCAGGTCCAGCCACCAGCCCAGGTGCAGGCTGCCCAGAAAACTGCCGATCGCAAACAAAGGCAGTATGGCCGTGTTCATGGGAATGCCCATGCCGGCTTTGTACAGCGTGCCGCTGCCGCAACCGTCGGCGATCTGCATGCACAGGCCGAAGACAAAGGCACCGACCAGCAGGCTGATGCTGGGGGGGCCGAGAGCTGCCGTCAGCTCGGGGAAATGGCCCAGCAAAGGCATGGCCAGTGCCGCAGCCAGCGCCAGCAGTAGCAACTGGCCAAAGATGCCGCTGCCGTCTTTTTCCTCGACCAGCATGCGCCAGCCCGTGGTGAAACCAAAGCGCTTGCCGGCCAGCACCGCGCCCAGGCCTATGCCCACGGCGAACAGCGCCGCCTGACGCACCGAGACCGACCACAGCAGCCAGCCAAAGAAAACGGCCAGCAAGGCCGTTATGGGAAGTCGTTTCATGTTTTTAGTGTTAATTCAGTGCCTCAAGAGTTCGAGGCGTGTAATACCGCCACACACCAAGTCAGAGACACCAAGCAAGTCCTAGGCGGCCCCTCTGCCTCGCAGCGAGGGTGTCTGTCCCGCTTGGGGAAGGCGCGAAGCGACTCAGGGGAGTCATTTAAAAGTTTTTTCCCACCATTTTTGGGCGTCATAGGCCAGTGACTGGGCGCGGCCCGGCTGGTTGGCCATGCGCGGCGCGTCCTTGGACTGCGTCCAGTCCACCATGGAGCCTGCGTAGAGCTTCACATTGGGCAGGCCGGCCATTTCGGACAGGCCGAACCAGTCGGTGGCCGCCCAGTGACCGGTGTTGCAGAAGGCCACCATGTCCTGGCCTTGTGGGCGCTGGACCTTGGCAGCGATTTCCCTGGCCTTGGCTGCATCCACGAACTGCGAAGTACCGGGCACAAACCACTGATTGAAATCCAACTGCTGGGCGCCGGGCAGGGTGCCCGAGAGCTTGGCTGCTGGCGCGCGGGTCTTGCCCAGATAGAAGGCGTCGGGGCGCGAGTCCACCAGGGCCGCATTGGAGAGGTCGATATGCTTGCCCACGTCCTGCTGGGTGGCCAGCCAGCTGGCGTCAAAGGTCGGTGCGTAGCTGCTGGGCGCGATCTGTGTGCGGGTCTTGGTCAGGGGCTTGCCTGCGCCTTCCCAGGCCTTCATGCCGCCGTTGACGATGGACAGCTCCTGGAGACCCAGGCTTTTGAGCGTCCAGTAGACGCGGGCAGTGGCACCGAAGTCCGTGGCGTCGGCACCGCTGGAGATCACGATGGCATGCGTGGCCGGCGTCAGGCCCAGGGACTGCACCAGTGCCACCAGCTTGGCCTGGTCGGGCAGCTCGCCCGGATTGGTGGCCGGGCCGCGCCATTTGCCGTAGGGGGCGTTGGTGGCCTGGGCGATATGGCCGGCCTCGAAGGCTTTGGGGTCGCGGATATCGATGAGGCGGACATCGGCCTGCTGCAGCAGTGGCTGCAGTTGCTCGGGGTTGAGCAGGGGTTGGGCTGCGAGCGCCCAACTGGTGGCGCCCAGGCTCAAGCCCAGACCCAGTGCATAGCGTGTCAGAGAGTTTTTCATGGCAGGAGTCGGCAAAGCCGAGTCGTCAGGGGCATGGCTATGCCCAGGGCCTCTATTGTCCGGCCTTGCCGCGACAGGGCCAACCAAGAAAAACTTGTCTGCTTATTGCCTGGGGTCATGAACCGGAGAGCAAACGGCATGACTTCTGATGATGATAGCTAGAAGTGGTTGAATCGCTTTGTGGGTAGGCGATTGCAGCTATTAATCTTGAGCAATCATGCGCTTTTCCCGGCCGGAAACAGCTCCTGCACCGCCCGCCGGATACCGCCATAGCCCGTACAGCGACAAAGGTTTCCACACATCTGGGCCTCGGCCTCGGCAGCCGTGGGGCGGGGCTGCTGCTGGTGCAGCCAGCTCATGCTCATGACCATGCCGGAGGTGCAATAGCCGCATTGCACGCCGCCGCAGCGCGCCAGCGCGTCGCGCACGGGTTCGCTGGCGCTGTCCTGTGCCACGGACTCGATGGTGCGCACCGTCTGGCCCTGGATCTGATAGGCCATCAGCAGGCAGGCATTCACGGGCTCGCCGTTGAGCCAGACCATGCAGGCGCCGCAGCGCCCCACTTCGCAGCCGGGCTTGGCCCCGGTGAGGTGCCAGTGCTCGCGCAGCAAGGTCAGCAGCCGGGTGTCGGGGCTGCAGCTGGCGCTGACCGGCTGGCCGTTCAGATTCAGCTGCAGCGCAAAAGCCGGGGCCTCCTTTGCGCTGGCTGCGGGTGGCTTGCCGCCGTGCTCCGGGATGTGGGTCGTCGTCATGGTGTGGAGGACTCCGCGCCCGCCTCCAGCAGCGCGATCACGCGCTCCGGGGTCATGGGCAGTTGCGTGATGGGGCGCTGCAGTGCGGCGGCCAGGGCATTGGCCACTGCGGGCAGGGCCAGGTTGACGCTGATCTCGCCGGCTCCGCGCGGGCCTATGGGATCGCCCTCGGGAAGGTTCTCGATCGCCAGCACCTGCATTTCAGGGGCATCGGCCAGCGTGGGGATCAGATAGCTGTCGAGATTGCGTGCCTGGTAGTGGCCGTCCAGGCAAGTCAGCTCCTCCTGCGTGCCCATGGCCAGGCCCATGAGGGCGCCGCCTTCCATCTGACCCAGATAGCCCTGGGCCGATGCCACGGGGCCCAGGGCCGTGCACATCACCAGCCGCTGCACCTGGACCAAGCCGCTCCAGGTGTCGACGCGTACCTGGGCAATGGCGGCGCAGGCTCCGAAGACGAAGTGGGTGTCATGCGCGTTGCCCTCCGGGTCCTCTGCGCGCAGGTCTATAGAGATACAGGGCGCTTGTTCGCCCGATGCCTTTGCCAGATCGGCGTAGCTCAGGCACAGGCCCGCAGCGCTTTCCAGGCCCCAGGCGCCGCAGCGCAGAGGGATATCGGGCAGCAGTCTTGCGGCGGTCAGGAGCAAGGCTTGCTGCCAGGGCTGGGCCGCCTGCTGCAAGGCGCGCCATACCAGCGTGGTGGCGCGCGAGGCGGCCACTGGGCCCGAGTCGGGCGTCAGCCGGGTATCGCCCAGCACCGGCCGGATCGCGTCGGCTGCGCAGCCCAGATGCTGCGCGCCCAGGCTCTGTATGGTTCCGACCAGGTTCTGTCCCAACTCGGTAAAGCCGCAGCGCAGCTCGATCGCACCGTCGGCGGCCAGGGCCAGCTCCATGCGGCAGTCGCTGGGCCCACCCTTGCCAAAGCCGTCACTGCGGTGGATCAGCGTGAGGCCCACGCCGTGCAGATGGCGGCCGTCCGCGCTGGCCCAGCGATGCGGCCCGCGCCACAGCGCTTGCTGGCGGGCGACATCGAGTGCGCGCTGGGCGCCGTCAAATGGCACGACATGCTGGCCCAGCGGGCCGGGTGCCTCGGGAGCGGCGAGATTGAGGGCGCGAAACGCGTCAGCTGTCATGCCGACCAGCGCAGCCAGTCTGTCCATCTGCTGCTCGAGTGCAAATTGCACCTGCACGGCGCCGAAGCCGCGAAACGCACCGGCGATGCCGTTGTTCGTATAGGCCAGCCTTGCGCTGAGGTCCAGCGCCTGATACCGGTAGGGGCCGGGGACATGCTCGAGTGCGGCATCCAGCACCTCGGGGCCGTGCGTGGCATAGGCCCCGGTGTCGGCCACTATCTGCACCTGGTGGTAGGTAAGCCGCCCCTGTGCATCGCAGCCTGTCTGCATTTCGATCTGCATGGGATGTCGCTTGACACCCAGATCCACTGATTGCGGACGTGTCAGGTGCAACCGTACGGGGCGCTGCGCCTTCCAGGCCAGCAGGGCCGCAATCGGCTGAATCGTCAGCTCGTCCTTACCGCCATAGGAGCCGCCCACGGGTGTGCCCACGGCATGCACTCTGTCGTGAGGCAGGCCCAGCATGTCGGCGATGACCTGCTTGTCCCGCGCGGGATTGTGGCCGCCGAAGAACAGCTGCAGGCCGCCCGCGCCATCGGGCTCGGCGACACCGCCTTCGGTCTCGAGAAAGGCATGCATCTGGCGCGGCGTCACATAGCTGTCCTGCACCCGGTGCACTGTGCTTGTCCGGGCCGCAGATATATCACCCTGGCGGTGGCTGGCGGCATGCAGCAGATTGCCGCCCTGATGGACCGGATGGGCGGCGGCCACCGTGTCGTCAAGGGCAGCGACCGGGTCGCAGACCGGGGGCAGGGGTTCGTAGTCAACCCGGATCAGCGCCAGAGCCTGCCGCGCCGTCTCCATGTCCACGGCCGCAACGGCGGCGACCGGGTCGCCCACATGGCGCACCTTGTCGATGCAGAGCACGGGCCGATCCGCCTTGCGCAAGCCATAGTGCTTGATGCCGGGAATATCGGCATGGGTCACCACGGCATGGACGCCTGGCAGGGCTTGGGCGGCGCTGGTGTCGATGCTCAGAATGCGCGCATGGGGGTGGGGGCTGCCGAGAATCGCTGCGCGCAGCTGGCCCGGCCGGATGCGGTCGCTCAGAAAGCCCGGGTTGCCGCCGAGCTTGGCCCCGGCATCGGGCCGTACCGGCAAAGCCTCCAGGCCCAGCTCGCGGATGTGATGAGGGGTGGGGAATTCCATGATGGTTCAGGCCAGCAGCCCGCAATGTCCGGCAATCAGGCGGCTGGCAATCCGGGCCAGATCGGGAGGCAGGCTTTGCTCGCAGGTGGTGCGTATATCGCCGAGGGAGGGATGGATCTGCAGCTCCTGCGCATAGCTCAGCAGCTTTTCCGTGGCTTGCAGGCGGTGCACTCCTATGCCGGGAGCCGCCACGGCGATTCGGTCCACGCTCAGCAGCTGTTGTGCATCGCTCCAGCGCAAGGCCATGCGCAGGCGCGCGGGGGAGAATGCCGCGCGGTAGCCGACCTTCTCGAACACCAGTGGCCGGGGCTCCATCACATCGCTGCGCGGCAGCAGGAACGACAGCATCAGAGGCCGGTCCATGAGCTTGAGCGTCTGCGCCAGCGACTGCAGGTTGCCGTCCGTCAATTCGACCTGTGCATCCATGGCCAGCAATACCGGGCAGCAGTCGCCTTCGCCCCAGCCTATATTGCCGCCCAGGGTTCCCAGGCGGCGTATTCCCATGGCTCCGAGCTGATCCAGGGCCTGGACGAGCACGGGCGCGTGCTGCTGTACCCAGGGGTGACAGCGGACGGCTTCCAGCCGCATGCCTGCACCAATATGCAGATACTGCGGGCCGAGGCTGATCTGCTGCATCTCGGGCCAGTGCATCACATTGATGAAATGCGTGGCCGACGGCGCCAGGCGAGGCTCTGCCCATGACTGCTGCAGCAGCGTGCCCCCGGCGATGAAGCAAGCGGCATCGCCGAGCTTGCGGGCCAGGGCCTGTGCGGCCTGGGGTGACGAGGGGTGGGTGAGCAGCATGGCAGCCTCCTGCTGGCGTGGTCCTCAGCGCTGTGCCCAGAAGGCTTGCTGCTGGGCGGCGATCTCGGCCTCCATCTCGGGTACGGGGCCGATCAGCTCCACGGCCTTCTGGCAATGGTCGAAGACATAGCGCGACGAGACGCTCATGGTCGGGTTCTCGCCATGGCTGCCCGTGCATTCCAGCAGGTGCTGCTCGGTCATGCCGAACACGATGCGACCGATATTGGCCCAATAGGCCGTACCGGCGCACATGCAGCAAGGCTCCACATTGGTGTAGAGCGTGCAGCTCCAGAGAAACTCGGCCGTGTAATTGGTGGCCGCCATGCGCGCCAGGGTCGATTCCGCGTGATTGACGGTGTCGATATTGCACTGCTCCATGAGCACGGTCTCCTGGTCGGGGGCCACCAGCACGGCACCGAAGGGGTGGCGGCCCATTTGCGTGGCGCGCTGGGCCACGGCCTGCGCGCGACGCAGATTGCGCTGGATTTGTTCGGCAGAGGGCGTCAGGCCCTGCGGGGGAAAGTTCTTGTCTGTCATGGTGGCGGTCCTTGTGTTGATCAGGCTGGAGTGCTCTGGCTCCAGGGAAAGAGGCGCTTGTGCAGCTGCTGCACGCCACCATAGAGCAGCAGGCTGCACAGCACCAGCAGTGCCAGTGCGGCAAAGGCCACGGGCACCTTGAAGGAGGAGGTGGCAAACAGGATCAGATAGCCCAGGCCTTTTTCCGCAGCCACGAACTCGGCGACCACGGCGCCCACAATGGCCAGCGTGATGGAGACCTTGAGGGCCGAAAACACATAGGGCACGGCAAACGGCATGCGAATCTGCCAGTACTGGCGGCTGGTGGTGGCGCGCAGCGAGCGCGACAACTCCACCAGCTCTGCCGGCACCGAAGCCAGGCCCAGGGCCGTGGAAACCACCAGCGGGAAAAAGGCAATCAGCGTGGTGATGACCACACGGGGCAGCAGGCCTGCACCCAGAGTGACGACGATGATGGGAGCGACGGCCACGATGGGGGTGGACTGGATCACCACCAGCCAGGGCATGATGATTTTCGAGAGCAGCTGCGATCGCGTGATGGCGATGGCCAGCGGAATGGCCAGTGCGATCGCCAGCGCATAGCCTATGAGCGCGACCTGCAAGGTGGCCGTGACATGCTCCAGCCAGCGCTGCAGCCCCATCTCGGCAGCAGCCAGCCAGATCTGGCTGGGAGCGGGAAAAATGTACTCGGGTATATGCGCCAGGCGGCAGGCGCACTCCCAGAACAGCAGGACGGCGAGGAAAACCAGCAGCGACGCATGGCGTTGTATGAGGGCAGACATAGGGGGCCTCTTGGGGCTGCGGGAGGATCTTCAGGCGTGTGCGGGGTGTTTGCTGAAGACCTGGAGACGAATCTCGTTGGCCATTTCGGTGAACACGGGATCGGCCAGAGTGGCCATGCTGCGCGGGCGTGCCAGCGGCACATCGATGATGTCGGCCACACGGCCCGGGCGGGCGCTCATGACCACGATGCGGTCGGATAGCAGCAAGGCCTCCTGGATGGAGTGGGTCACAAAGACCACGGTCTTGGGGCGCTCGTTCCAGATGCGCAGCAGCTCCAGGCTCATTTCGTCGCGTGTGAGCGCGTCCAGCGCCGAAAAGGGCTCGTCCATCAGCAGGATGTCCGGATCATGCAGCAAGGAGCGTGCAATCGCGACGCGCTGCTGCATGCCGCCCGAGAGTTCGTGGGGCCGCTTGTGGCCGAAGTCCCTGAGGCCGATCATCTCCAGCAGTTGCTGGGCGCGGGCCTCTTCCTTCATTTCCACATTGCCGTATTTGTGGCGCATGGGGAAGGTGATGTTGTCCAGCACCGAGAGCCAGGGCAGCAGCGTGGGCTTCTGGAACACCATGCCGATCTCGTCGCGTGGTTCGGTCACGGGCAGATCGAAGATGCGCACCTCGCCGCTGCTGGGGCGGATCAGGCCCGCAATCAGTCGCAGGATGGTGGACTTGCCGCAGCCCGAAGGGCCGATCAGCGAGACGAATTCGTGGCGGCGCAGATGCAGGTCCACGCCCTGCAGGGCCGTGACAGGGCTGCCATCGCTGGAGACAAAGGTCTGGGTGACCGCGTTCAGATCGATTACGTATTGCATGGCAGGCGATCAAGGAAAGAACAAGGGCGGGAGCGCGAGGGCGGCGCTGTGCCGCCCTCACAAGGGATTTACTGGCTCAGAAAGCGGCGGTCCACCAGCGTTTCCGGGTCGACCTTCTTGAGGTCGTAACTCATGGACTGGGCCACCCAGCCCCAGGTGGCAGCCAGCAGCCGGGGCTCGAATTTGCCAAGGCCGTCGCGCTGGCTGATCTCGTTCCTGAGCAGCGGGATGGAGGCTTCAAATTCGGCCTTGACCACGGCAGTGTCGGCCTCGGGCACCTGGGCCTTCAGCGACTCGGCCGCCTTTTGCGGGTTCTGGATGGAGAACTCCAGCGACTTGCCCAGTGCCCGCACATAGCGCTTGAGCACTTCGGGGCGCTCCTTGATGGTCTTGTCGCTGGCCATGACGGACCAGCCATAGCCGTCCAGACCGAACTGCGTCCAGGGCAGGACCGACAGTTCCTTGCTGGCCTGCTTGAGCACGGCGCCGAAAGCTGGAGCCACGGTCACCCAGTTGATGGTCGCGTCCACGCGGCCCTGGGCCAGCATGGGTGCCAGCGTCGCCGGGTCCGACTTGATGACCTTGATCTTGCTGGCGTCCACGCCGTTCTTCTGCAGCACGATGGGCCACAGGGCATTCGACGAGGAGAAGGTGGGCATGGCCACCGTCTTGCCTTCCATGTCCTTGAGGCTCCTGATCTTGCTGTCGGTGCGCGTGAAAAGCGCATCGGGCTGTTTGGAATACAGCGACATCACGGCCTTGACGGGAATCCTGCCTTCGGCAGCGGCCATCATCAGCGCCGAGATGCCGCCAAAACCCACATCGGCAGAGCCCGAGGCCACCTTGGTCACGGCATCGGCCGAGCCTCGGCCGGGAACAATCTTCACGTCCAGGCCTTCGTCCTTGAAAAAGCCTTGCTGCACGCCGGCATAGACAAAGGACTTGTCGCCACCGGGCAGCCAGTCGAGCTGTACCGTGAGCTTGTCGGCTGCCTGGGCCGCTGCGCCACAGGCGACGAGCATGGCGAAAAGGGCGGAGCGCTTGAAGTAGGTAGCGGGGCGCGTCATGAATAACTCCTGAAGAATGCGAGTTCGGGGTAATTGCTTGCTATACATTGATGAGCGGCATGCGCAAGCTCATAAACGGTTTTGATTGAATTTCATCCAAAACCGGCAGCAAGGTATCGCTCAGGGCCTGAGGGCAGGCCAGCTGTGGCACATGGCCGCAGTCGAGGCTGATGCGCCTGGCGCCCGGCGTGAGCTGCTGCATGCGCTGCTGCAGCGGCAGCGTCACGGAGCGGTCCTGGCGACATTCCACATAGATACGTGGCACCCGGCCAAAACGCTCTGCGCTGAGCCGGTTCACCATGGCCCGGCCCGTTTCGGGCTGGACGCAGAGACGGCTGGCCGCTTTGAGCGCTGCGGTCGGAGGGCAGTCATGCAGGAACAAAGCCATGGCGGCTTCCAGCGGCACGCTGCTGGCATTGCGCTGCTCGTTCCAGGCCAGATGCGGGCCTATGCCCTGGTAGTCAAAGCCCGGATCGGCGGCGCGGCATTGTGCGATCACATCGCCATAGCTCATGCCGCTGGGCAGCATCATTCCGGCCAGGTAGACCAGGGCGCTGACCCGCTCGGGGGCGGCCTGGGCGACCTGAGACGCTGTCATGCCGCCACCGCTGTGACCGACCACCACGGCAGGGCCGTCCAGCGCTTCCAGCACGCGCAGCACATGGGCGGTGTAGCCGTCGAGATTGGCGCAGCTGTCGTCTTCGGCGGCGGCATCGTTGCCCGGCAGATTGACGGCAAGCACCTTCCAGCCTCGGGCCTGCAGCAGCGGCGTCCAGGCCGCAAAAGCCCAGCTGCCTTGCCAGGCCCCGTGGATCAGCACCATATTGCGTGAGCTTGTCATCGTGGTCTCCGTCAACCGTAGGTGCGGCGATAGCATTCGATCTGGTGCTGCTCCACCGTGACGGCCGGGTATCTGGGCTGCTCGCCATCGTCCAGGCAGGTGGGAATGCATTCCACCTTGTGCAGCGGGTTGCCCGTGAAGAAAAAGGGCACGGAATAGCGTTCGCGACCCGAGACATTGATGACCCGGTGCAAGGTAGAGACATAGCGGTCGTTGGTCCAGCGCGCGAACAGGTCGCCGATGTTGACGACGAATGCGCCGGGTACGGGGGGGGCGTCGATCCAGCTGCCGAGATCCTTGTCCCAGACCTGCAGGCCGCCGGCCTCGTCCTGCAGCAGCAAGGTCACGCCGCCGAAGTCCGTGTGCTCGCCGCAGCCTTTCTCGCCGGGTTCAGGGTTGGCAGGCTGGGGCGGGTAATGCAGCAGGCGCAGGGTCGCGGCGGCCTCCTTGAGATAGCCGTCGAAGTGGCTGACCGGCACGCCCAGCGACAAGGCTAGGCCGCGCACAATGGTCGCGCCCAGGCCGTAGGCGGCCTGGTAATAGTTCTGCATCACGGCGCGGAAGTCGGGCAGGGTTTCGGGCCATTGGTTGGGGCCGGTATTGAAGCGGCCGGCCAGCACGCGCGCATCGTTGGCCGCGACCTCGGCGCCAGCGTAAAAGCTTTCCTTGAGATCGGGCGGTGCGCCGCTCTCCAGCGTCTGGGCGCGCAGCGGCTCATAGCCGCGATTGCAGCGGGAGAGCTTTTTGTCCACGGCCAGCTTTTCGGTCATGGGCAGGTCAAAGAAGCGCTGGCTGGCGGCAAACAGGCTGCTGATCAGCGCAGGGTCTATGCCATGGCCGGTGATATAGAAGAAGCCGCGCTGTTCGCAAGCCTGGCGCAGTTGCTCGGCCACCAGGTGCTGATCCACAGGGTCATGGCTGCGCAGGCCGCTGATGTCGATGAGGGGGAGGGCAGAGGTGCTCACGAATGGCGTCCAGAAACTGAAGAACTGGAGTCAGTTTAGAAAGCACAGTCCGTGCTGGGTAGCGCAGCTTTTGCTGCGGGGTGATCTAAAAATGTGAGCGCTAATCGCTGATGGGTAAAGTGTTGCACGGCATTGGTGCATTCGCGAGAGGCGATACGCACAATGCCGGTGCAGTCATGGACCGGGGCGCTCTCAGCTCCTGGCGGAAGCCGCCGCAGCGGCGGTCTGCGTGCGGGCCACCCATTCACGCAGGGCGACGCTTTCCTCGTCCTCGCGGCTTTCTATGGCATCGGCCGCGATGCGGTTGAAGGCGTCGAGTGCCGATGGCAGCGTGCGTCCTGCACGCACATAGACGCCAAGTTCGGAGTACAGAGTGGTAGGGGTATCCAGCGGCACATGGACCAGCCGGCCTTCGCGCAGCTCGCGCTCCAGCCCCAGGCGGCTCTGGAAGAAAATTCCCACGCCGCGTTCGGCAAGACTCTTGGCCAGCTCGATGGACGAGGTTTCCAGCAACACCTGCAATGCACGCTTGTGGTGCGCCAGCAAGGGCTGCAGCAAGTCGTGCATGGAGAGTTCGGGCGTTGGCAGAATCAGCGGAAAGGCCGCGCATTGCGCAAAGTCCACGCGCTCCAGCTGGGCAATCGGGTGCTTGGGCGGCACGATGGCACCCAGCGCAAAGCGGCCCATGGTGCATTGGCGCAGATTGTCGTGGCGCTTGATCGAAAAGCCTATGCCCACGTCCGCATCGCCCTGAATCACGGCCTGTGCCGCCTGCTGGGAGCCGCAGGTGCGCACATGAATCTGAATCGTGGGATAGCGCCTGTGCATCTGCGTGAGCACGGCCGGCATCAGGTCGGCGTTCAGGCCTTCCACGGCGGCCACGCTGACCGAGCCGCGACGCACGCCGCGCAGCAGCTCCAGCTCGGTGCTGAGGCGGTGCTCGTCCTGCAGCACTGTGATCACATGGCGCGAAAACACTTCGCCGGCGGCCGTGAGCCGCAGGCCCGAGCTCAGGCGCTCGAACAGCGGGCTGCCGATTTCGTCCTCAAGCTGCAGCAATTGGCGGTTGACTGCCGACGAGGCCACATGCAGATGGCGCGCGGCTTCGCGTATGGAGCCGCAGCGGCGAATCATGTCGAAATAGCGAATGGAGCGGGCGTGAATATGCATGCAGCCGGAGGCAGCATATGCCGTGCCAGTTCGCTGGATGGCCGCCTACTGCGGCGCGCCCGCCGCCTTGGCGTGCTGGGCACGGGCCTTGAGATCGACATCGTCCTCGCGCCCGGTGGGCCAGCCTTGCATATGCTGCCGGGCAATATCGCTGAGTGCGGTGATCCAGGGCGCACTGTCGTTGAGGCAGTCTATGTACTCGAACTGCTGGCCGCCCGCATGCAAAAAGGCTTCACGCGCTTCCTGCTTGATTTCCTCCAACGTCTCCAGGCAGTCGCTGGTAAAGCCGGGGCAGACCACATCGACGCGCCGGGTGCCGGCCTGGGCCATGGCAATCAGCGAGGGTTCGGTATAGGGCTCCAGCCATTTGGCCTTGCCAAAGCGCGACTGGAAGGTCACCAGATACTGGTCGGTGGCGAGCTTGAGCCGCTCGGCCAGCAGGCGTGCCGTCTTGTGCGATTCGCAGTGATAGGGATCGCCCAGATGCAAGGTGCGCTCTGGCACACCATGAAAGCTCATGACCAGCTTGTCCCCGCGACCGTGGCCGCGCCAGTGGGCTTCTATGCGCTGTGCCAGCGCTTCGATATAGCCGGCATCGTCGTGGTAGCGGTTGACGAAACGCAGCTCGGGAATATGGCGCTGGGTCCTGGCCCAGTCGTAGACGGCGTCGAACACGCTGGCCGTGGTCGTGCCCGAGTACTGGGGGTACAGCGGCAGGATCAGGATGCGCGTCACGCCGTCTTTCTTGAGTGCATCCAGCTGGGCCGCAATGGACGGCGTGCCGTAGCGCATGGCTGGCAGCACCAGCACATTGTGGCCGCGCTCGCCCAGCCAGCCGCGCAGCAAAGTGGCCTGGCGCGTGGTCCAGTGCAGCAGCGGGGAGCCGTCCTTTTCATGCCAGACGGTGGCGTACTTGGCGGCCGACTTGGCCGGACGGGTGCGCAGGATGATGCCGTGCAGAATCGGCCACCAGGCGAGCTTGGGAATCTCGACCACACGATCGTCACCGAGAAACTCCGCCAGATACGGGCGCACTGCGGCGGCCGTGGGCGCGGCCGGCGTGCCCAGATTGCACAGCAGGATGCCGGTGCGTGCGGATTGATCGTGACGGAAGCGGGGTTCGGGCGCAAAGCGTGATGGCATGGCGCAATTGTGTCAGCTAATCGGATAGGCGCAGCCGCTCTGCGGCATTAGCCGGGCCGCTATTCTTCGGGGTATGCAACCCCAAGACACCACAGCCCCTGCCATTGAAACTCTTCAGCGTCTGCGCCACAGTGGCCAGATTCGCGCCATCAGTCTGGATCTGGACGACACGCTCTGGCCCATCTGGCCCACGATTGCCAAGGCTGAGGCCGTTTTGCTGCAGTGGCTCGCGCAGCATGCTCCCGGTACGGCCGAGCACCTGGGCGATACAGACAAGGTGCGTGCCTTGCGCCATGAAATCGTGGGGCTGCGCCCGGATCTGAAAGCCGACCTCAGTGGCCTGCGCCGCGAGTCCATCCGGCTGGCGCTAAGCCGCGCCGGTGACGATCCCGCCCTGGCCGAACCGGCCTTTGACGAGTTCTTTGCCGCTCGCCAGCGGGTCGAGCTGTTTGACGATGCCTTGCCGGCGCTGCAGTTTCTCTCGCAGCGCTGGCCCGTGGTGGCCCTGTCCAATGGCAACGCGAATGTGCATGTGGTGGGTATCGGTGAGCACTTCCATGCCTCGCTGTCTGCCAGCGGAGCCGGCATGGCCAAGCCCGAGACGCGTTTTTTTCAGGCCGCAGCGGATGCGGCCGGCGTCGCCCCCGAGCATGTGCTGCACATCGGCGACGATGCGGAGCTGGATGCCCGGGGCGCCATGGATGCGGGTATGCACGCAGTCTGGCTCAACCGCGGGCAGGTAGCATGGCCTTGCGTGGGACCTGAACCCCACGTCACAGTCGCCAGCCTTTGGCAGTTGTGTCAGGGGCTGGCAGATCGTTGACCGGGACGAGCGGGAGCAGTGCGGGTCAGCGAACAAGGACCGCCTATGCCTACCTGTCTGTCTGCCTGTCTTCTCACGCCGCCTCCGCTGGCACCTGTGCGAACCATTGCCTGGAGCCGGCCTATGGTGTGGCTGTCCAGAGCCTTGCAGGACATTTCTAACGCTCCGTTAATCAGTCTGGCGCATGGTCTGGCCTTGATCCTGATCGGTGCAGCAATCCTGACCCTGGGGCACAATCGCTTCTGGTTGATGGCAGGGGCCTTGTCGGGCTTTCTGGTGGTGGGGCCTCTGGTGGCCACCAGCCTCTATGCCGTCAGCCGGGCCATAGAGCGCGGTGAGGTGGCAGACTGGGGTCTGATTCGCCGCACCTGGACGCAATGGCAGAGCTGCCATGCCACGGGCCGGGGAGGGTACTGGTGCATGGTCAGGTTCGGCGCCTTGCTGGCGCTGGCAGCCACGGGCTGGGTGCTTATTTCGGCATCGCTGATCACCGTGATGTCGCCCGTGCGCGTGCAAACCCTGCAGGATTTCATTGTGCATGTGGTGCTGGCCAGGGATGGTCAGCTATTTGTGCAATGGATGGCTTTGGGCAGCTTTCTGGCTGCTCCGATTTTTGCGTCCAGCGTGGTGGCCATGCCGCTGATGCTGGACAGGCGAGTGACCGTGCGCCAGGCCGTGTTGACCAGTTGGTCCGTGGTGCTGGCCAACCCTGGCCCTATGGCCTTGTGGGCGGCGCTGATTGTGATGTTGACTTTGCTGGGCCTTGGCAGCTATCTGCTGGGGCTGGTGGTTGTGATGCCCCTGCTGGGCCATGCCAGCTGGCACGCCTATCGAGACCTGGTGGATGCCTCTGCATTCCCCGCCAGAGATGAAGCGATAGTGCCTGCCGTCTGAGCGCTGCGCGACCAGGGCCTGGCAAAGGCTGTAAGGACCTGGTTGTCGTGATATTCGGATATACGGAAGAACAGCTTGCCCACTTTTTCCTGACCTGGGGGGTGGGTGCCTTCATCTTGTTCATGGTGTTCATCATCTTGCAGCTGGCGCGTCAGTCCAAGGCAGGCAAGTTCGGCACCTTTGTGATCTTTCTGGGCCTGGGCGTGGGCTTTGTAGGCTATCTCGCCAAGATCATCATCCAGTGGTGGATAGAGAGCCGCTGAGCTGATACATGGGGCGGCGCTGACCGGCTCACTACTTGAGCAAGGTCCGCCCCGCAGAGAGAACCTAGCCCCCTTCCGAAAAGAAGGGGGAAGAAGCGGTGTCTCAGTGGGTTAACCCGGTTTCACCTGTGCGCGCTTGAGCACTTTTTGCCAGCGGTTCTGCTCGGTGGCGATGAACTGGGCAAACTGCTCCGGCGTGCTGCCAATGGGCTCGGCCGCATCGCCTTGCAAGCGTTTGAGTGCATCGGGCGCCTTGACGGCCTTGGCGCACTCTGCAGCCAGCTTGTCCACATGGGAGCGAGGCAGACTGGAAGGGGCCAGCATGCCGTACCACTGGGTCATCTCGAAGCCGGCAAAGCCCTGCTCGGCCACCGTGGGCACATCGGGCAATTGCGGCAGGCGCCTGGTCGAGCCGGTGGCGATACAGCGCACCTTGCCGGCCTTGATGAAGGGCAGCAGCGCGGCGGCGCCAACCGAGGCAGCATCAAGGCGGCCGGAGAGCAGGTCGGTCATCATGGGGCCGGTGCCGCGGTAGGGCACGTGGAGCATGAAGATGTCGGCCGTCATTTTCAGGTATTCGAATGCCAGATGCCCCGCGCTGCCGTTGCCGGCCGAGCCGTAGCTGAGCTTGCCGGGGTTCTTCTTGGCATAGGCCACCAGATCTGCAATGTTCTTGACGGGCAGATCGGGGTGCACCACATAGAGGCTGGGCACCTTGGCCAGCAGGCTCACAGGCACAAAGTCCTTTTTTGAGTCCCAGGGCAGCTTGTCAAAAATATAAGGGTTGACGGCTAGGGTACCGATATGGCCGAGGATGACCGTGCTCTGGTCATCGGCGCGAGCCACCTCCTGCATGGCGATATTGCCCGCGGCGCCGGGCTTGTTGTCCACGAATACGTTCTGGCCTATGGTCTTGGACAGCTCTGCGGCGGTGGAGCGGGCCACGATTTCAGAGCTGCCGCCAGGCGCAAACGGCACGACAAAGCGAATCGGACGGTTGGGCCAGCTGTCATCGGCAGCGCGGGCCATGCCGGGCAGCAGGCCGCTGCAGGCCAGGGCTCCGGCGCCGGTCAGCAGATGGCGGCGCGAGATACTCAGAACTTCGCGAGTGGACTTGTCGAATGTGGATGCCATGTTGTCTCCGTTGCTTTTGGCTTTATGCGGCTGAGAGATTGCCTCTCAAGCCATGGTTGCAACTGTGGCTGTCAAATCGCTGTCAAACCTGGTGCAGCAGGACTATCCAGGCATCAGGATTGTGCTGATAGGGTTTGCGCTAGAGCTACTCAGTCCTAGTCCTTGCGGACCAGTTGCTCGGCTGCCTCGAGTGCGCAACGCACCGCACCTTCCAGCGTCGCTGGATAGGGCCCGTTCACATAGTCGCCGCAAGCCCAGAGGCCATGGCCCAGCTCCAAGCCAGGGCGCTTCACGCCGGGCCGGCAGGCAAATGTGGCGCGCTTTTCAACCACGGTCAGCACAGCTTGAATGTCCTGCCAGCCCAGCTGTTGCCGGGCTTGTTCCAGCACCTGCTGCTCCAGGGCTTGGCGGTCCGTGCGGCAGTCGCTGATGACAAACGCCATCAGACCTTGCTGGGCGCCATCGGAGGGCTGCAGATGCCCGCGGTCAAATACAAACTGGGCCGGAGCCTGCTCGCCGGGTTGCAGTGCCAGCCAGGGCAGCCCGGCGGCAAGGCGATGGCTGGTGCGCGCATAGACCGTGGCAATGGCCGTGTGCTCCAGCGCCTGCGCGGTCTGTGCCCAGTGCTGGTAAGTCACCGCGTCGCGCGCGGGCAGGCGCTGGTCTTCGGCCGCCAGCAGGGCCAGGCGGGCGGCTTCCTGAGGTGAGCAAGCCAGCAGCACGGCATCGAAGCGCGATTGCTCAAGCGCTGGTCTCAGTGCCGCATTGGATGTACGCAGCAGCCATTGCCGGCCATGGGGAATCAGCTCCTGAATGCGGCTGGCCGTATGCACGGCATGGCCGCGGTCTTGCAGCCATTGCGCGGCCGGATTCGGAAACAGATCACCGAGTTCGTAGCGCGGAAGCAGAAAATGCGAGCCGCCCGTACCCGCGAACAGCGCGTCATGTAGCACGCGCAGGAAGATGCTGCCACTTGCCTGTGAGGCTGGCAGGTTGAGGGCCGACACGCACAGCGGCTCGATGAATTCGTCGAGCAGGCGCTTTGGCAGACCGCTGCAGATATCGGCAACGGTTGCAGCCTCTGCGCAGCGAAAGCCCTGAACGCGCCAGCGCAGGGCGCGCCCCAGCAGGGCGGCACGTTCGCGCAGTGACCAGCCGTTGGCGCTGGCAATGCCGATCAAGGCGTCCAGCGGCGCCGGCAGGTCGGGGAAGGACAGGCCGTTGCCATCGGCGTAACGCATGGTAAGTGGTTTGCGCAGCAGGGCTTGCTCCGGCGTCGCGCCCACGATGCGCATGAGCCGCAGGCATTCGGCATAGGCGCCAATCAGAATGTGCTGGCCGTTGTCGGCGATGGTGCCGCCCGGCAGTTCCAGATTGCGGGCCCGGCCACCCAGTTGACGACCGGCCTCGAAAACCGTGGGCTGATGGCCGTCTAGCGAAAGCTGTACAGAGGCAGCCATGCCGGCCCAGCCGCCACCGATGATGGCAACTTCCATGGCGCGCTTACATGCGACCCAGCGCCTGCATCTTCCAGACCAGCCAGAACTTGCGCAGTGGCGTGAGACTGATGCGCTGGTGCAGTACCTGGAAGTTCTCGGACTCGATTTCGCGCAGCAGGGTGCGATAGATGCTTGCCATCATCAGGCCGGGCTTTTGTGCGTGGCGGTCGGCATCGGGCAGCAGGCCAAGCGCCTTGTCATACAGGCTATGGGCACGCTCGGCCTGAAAGCGCATCAGGGCCGTGAAGCGTTCCGAGTACTCGCGCTTGTTGATCTCGTGGGCCTTGACGTCGAACTGCTGAAGCTCGCTGATAGGCAGGTAGATGCGCCCGCGCATGGCGTCTTCGCCCACGTCGCGGATGATGTTGGTCAGCTGCAGGGCCTGGCCCAGGGTGTGGGCGTATTCGGTGGTGCGCTCCTCGGTCTGCCCGAAGATGCGGGCGGCAACCTCGCCTACCACGCCGGCGACCAGATGGCAGTAGCGCTGCAGACCGGCAAAGTCCAGGTAGCGGGTCTGATCCAGATCCATCTGGCAGCCTTCAATGACGGCCTGCAGATGGCGCTCTTCGATGCCATAGGTCTTGGCGTGGGGCATCAGTGCCTGCATCACGGGATGAGCGGACTGGCTGGTGAATGCCCTGTGTACCTCGGTCTTCCACCATGCCAGCTTGGTGGCTGCCACGCCAGGGTCCGTGACCTCGTCAACCACGTCATCCACTTCGCGGCAGAAGGCATAGAAAGCCGTGATGGCGGCGCGGCGCTCCTTGGGCAAGAAGAGAAAGGCGTAATAGAAGCTGCTGCCCGAAGAGGCGGCTTTGTCTTGGACGTACTGATCCGGATTCATAGGGGGAGCATTGTCCCATGACGCGGGCGGTTGGCCGACACAACAGTGAAATGCGCGGCATGCGCCTAGTCAGACTTCAAATTCAATAGCGCCTTGCGTAGGCCCATCAGGGGATAGGGGCTATCTGTTCGCTCACATGCGCACGGCTTGCCAGAGCATGGCGACCATGTCGAGCTTGCCCAGTTTGATGCGTTGATAGAGGTTGCGGCCTTGCATGGCGTCCAGTCTGTCCAGAATGCGCAGACCGCCTTGCACGACCAGGCGCAGCTCCCAGCCCGTGCGGCCGGGCAACTGATGCACCAGGGGCGCTCCATGGTGCATGAGGCTGCGGGCCTGGCGGTTGAGTTCGCCGAGCAGAGACTGCAGCTCGGGTGTCAATGCCGCTGCCTCCGGCTTGATGGCACTTCGCACAATGCCATGGCGGGCCAGGTCGGCATCCGGCAGGTAATGGCGCTGGCGCGGCAAGTCCTGGCTCAGGTCCTGCCAGAAGTTGATGAGTTGCAGGGCGGTGCAGATGGCGTCGCTCTGAATCAGTGCCTTGGCGTTGACCACGCCATACAGATGCAGCAGCAGGCGGCCGACCGGGTTGGCCGAGCGGCGGCAGTAATCCAGCAAATGGGCCATGTCGGTGTAGCGGGTCTGGGCGGCCGTCATGCGCACATCCTGCTCGAAGGCACTGAGCAAGTCGGCCAGCAATGGCTTGGGCAGACCATGGGCCTGGACCTGGACTGCCAGCGGGCCAAAGACATGCGGCCAGGCGGTGCGCATCAGCATGGCGGCTTCGCCGGAGCAGCCCAGCTGCTGCAAATCTGCGCCATATTGCTGCAGCTGTGCGATGCGCTGCTCGGTGCCATGCTGGCCCTCGTCGGCCAGATCGTCGGCGGTGCGCGCAAAGTGGTAGATGGCGGCGATGGGCGCACGCAGTCGTGGCGGGCACAGCCAGGAGGCGACAGGGAAATTTTCGTAGTGGGTGATGCTGGCCGGCGCGTTGGCGGCGGGGCTCGCTGGGGGCATATGGTTCACGCCCGTATTGTGGACCGGGTGGACTTGCCGGCTGGCGGCAGCCCATAAAAAGACGGCGCAAAAGCGCACGTGCGTGCACAATCAGCGCTGACTTGGGTGCTGCGGCCTGCCCGGCAGCTGCGCTTTTCCTATTTTTACAAGCCCAGAACACCATGGCTGTTTCGTCTTCTCGTCGTTTTGCAATGTTGTCTTTGCCGCGCCGGCCTGCCGCTCCCTTGGCTGCGCTGTCCATAGTGGCGGCTGCCGTCATGCTGTCGGCCTGCTCCAAGAAAGAGGCCGCGCCCGAGCCGGTGCGCGCAGTCAAGCTGGTGACCGTGGGTGAGGGGCAGATCGAGTCTGCTCAGCAATATTCGGGCGATGTGCGGGCCCGTGTCGAATCTCGCCTCGGCTTTCGCGTGGCGGGCAAGATCACAAGGCGCGAAGTGGAACTGGGTCAGCATGTGAAGGCTGGACAGGTATTGGCGCGACTGGATGCGCGCGATTACCAGCTCAGCGCCGATGCCGCGCGTGCCCAACTGGCCTCGGCCACCACGCAGCGCGATCTGGCCGAGGCCAATGCCAAGCGTTTTCGCACGCTGCGCGCCCAGAACTTCATCAGCGCTGCGGAGATGGAGCGCTATGAGGCCAATCTGAAGGCGGCCCAGGCCTCGCTCGATCAGGCCCGTGCCCAGCTCTCGAGCCAGTCCAATCAGGAGAACTACACCCAGTTGCTGGCTGATGCCGATGGCGTGGTCACCGCCGTGGAGGCTGAACCCGGTCAGGTGGTTGCGGCCGGCACGCCCGTGGTGAGGATTGCCCAGGACGGCGCACGCGATGCGGTGTTCAGCGTGCCCGAAGACCGGCGCAGCGCCATCAAGCCGGGCCAGGGCGTGAAGGTGCGTCCCTGGTCGGACGAGTTGCGCGTGATCAACGCACAGGTGCGTGAGGTGGCGGCCAGTGCCGACCCGGCCACACGCACCTATGTGGTCAAGGCTGCGCTGCTGGGCGCGGACCTGCCTTCATTGGGCGCGACCGTGCATGTCATGCCCGAGGGCATGGGCGTCAGCGGCGAAGCCATAGGCAGCCAGGTCATCAAGCTGCCAACCACGGCCTTGCGCCAGGAGGGGGGTAACGGTCAGGGTACGGCCGTCTGGCTGTATGACGCGGCCAGCAGTTCGGTGAAGCTGCAGCCGGTGCAGATTGCCAGCGCCGACGGCAACGAGGCGGTGATTGCCTCGGGTCTGCAAGCCGGCATGCAGGTGGTGGCCACAGGCGTCCACGTGCTGACCCCCGGGCAGAAGGTGACGGTATATCGCGACAAGTATGCGAAGCCGCAGCAGGGTTCTGGATCAAATCAGCCGAAAACGCAGGCGGGCAAAGCGCAGGATGCTCATGAATCAGGTGTGGGTCAGCCTGCGGTGGCTGCGGAGGCTGGCAAATGAGCGGCGCTGGACACAAAAAGACCAGTGGCGCGCATTTCAATCTTTCCCGCTGGGCGCTCGATCATGTGGCGCTGACACGCTATTTCATCGTTGTGCTGATGCTGCTGGGCTTTACGGCCTTCTTTCAGCTGGGCCAGGACGAGGATCCTCCGTTCACCTTCCGCGCCATGGTCATTCGCACCTACTGGCCCGGCGCGACTGCCGAGCAGGTGGCTCAGCAGGTGACGGACAAGATCGAGCGCACGCTGCAGGAAGTGCCTTATGCCGACAAGATCAGCAGTTACTCAAAGCCTGGCGAGTCGCAGGTCATCTTCCAGGTCAAGGACTATTCGCCCCCCAAGGAGGTACCGCAGCTCTGGTATACGGTGCGCAAAAAAGTGGGGGATATGCGCTACACCCTGCCGCAGGGCGTTCAGGGACCGTTCTTCAACGACGATTTCGGCGATGTCTATGGCGTGATCTATGCGCTGCAGGCCAAGGGCTTCAGCTATGCCGAGCTCAAGACCCTGGCCGACGATGTGCGTCAGCAACTGCTGCAGGTGCCCGATGTGGCCAAGGTCGAGCAGTTCGGCGTGCAGGACGAAAAGGTCTATGTGGAGCTGTCGCACCGCGCCACGCAGATGGGGCTGAACCTCAAGCAGGTGCTCGATCAGCTCAACCAGCAAAATGCCGTGGCATCGGCCGGTACCTTGCAGACGCCAGCCGAAACCATTGTGTTGCGTGTGCAAGGCCAGTTCAACGATCTGGAGCAACTGCGTGCCATGCCCATCATCGGCCAGGGCGGAGCGCAGTTCAGGCTGGGCGATATCGCCGAGGTGCATCGCGGCTATGCTGACCCTGCCAATGTCATGGTGCGCTTTCAGGGCGAGCCTACGGTGGCCCTGGGGGTGTCCATGGTCAAGGGCGGCGACATCATTGCGCTGGGCAAGGCGCTGACGCAGGCAACGGAGCGCATCGCCAAAAGCCTGCCTGTGGGCGTGACGCTGAGCAATATGCAGAACCAGCCCAAGGCGGTGGCGGATTCGGTCAGCGAGTTTCTCCAGGTGCTGATCGAGGCAGTGGTCGTGGTACTTGCCGTGAGCTTTCTGAGCCTGGGCCTGCACAAGCGCCCGGGGCAGCATCCGCTGTGGAAGCGCTGGTATATCGACCCGCGTCCCGGACTGGTGGTGGGCATCACCATTCCGCTGGTGCTCGCCGCAACCTTCCTGGCCATGTGGTACTGGAATATCGGTCTGCACAAGGTGTCGCTGGGCTCGCTCATCATTGCGCTGGGCTTGCTGGTGGACGACGCCATCATTGCCGTGGAGATGATGGTGCGCAAGATGGAGGAGGGCTACGACAAGTACCGTGCCGCCACCTTTGCCTATGAAATCACCTCCAAGCCCATGCTGACCGGCACGCTGATCACGGCAGCGGGCTTTCTGCCCATCGGAATGGCCAAGTCCATGACGGGTGAATACACCTTCGCCATCTTCGCGGTGACGGTGATTGCGCTGGTGCTCAGCTGGTTTGCATCGGTGTACTTCGTGCCCTATCTGGGCCTGCTGCTGCTCAAGAAGCCGCCGCATGCCGCCAAGCTGCCGCCCGAAGTGGCATCCGGTGAGGTGTCGGCCGAAGAAGCAGGCATCAACACCAATGCAGGTGAGCATGAGCTGTTCGATACGCCGTTCTACAACCGTTTTCGCCGCACGGTGAACTGGTGTGTGCAGCACCGCTGGCTGACGATTGGCGCGACGGTGCTGGTGTTCGTGCTGGGTCTGGCGGGCATGGGCAAGGTGCAGCAGCAGTTCTTCCCTGATTCCAGCCGCCCCGAAGTGCTGGTCGATATATGGTTCCCCGAGGGCACGTCCTTGCAGGCCAACAAGGAGGTGACGCTGCGTGTGGAAAAGCGCTTCTTGCAGCTCGACGGTGTGGAGTCCGTCAGCGAATGGATAGGCTCCGGAGCACCGCGCTTCTATCTGCCGCTGGACCAGGTGTTTCCGCAGAACAACGTCTCCCAGTTCATTCTGGTGGCCAAAGACCTGAAGGCGCGCGAGGAAATCCGCAAACGGTTGCCGGCGCTGATGGCCGAGGAATTCCCTGAGGTGCGGGCGCGCTCCAAGCTGCTGCCCAACGGGCCGCCCGTGCAATATCCTGTGCAGTTCCGTGTCATGGGCTCGGACCCCGCCAAGCTGCGCACCTACGCCGATGAAGTCAAGGCGCTCATGCAGGCCAATGCCGATATGCGTGGCGTGAACGATAACTGGAATGAGTCCGTCAAGGTCATTCGCCTGCAGGTCGATCAGGACAAGGCGCGTGCCCTGGGTGTGACCAGCCAGTCGATCGCCGAAGCCACGGGCATGAACTTCAGCGGCATCACAGTGGGGCAGTTTCGTGAAGGCGACAAGCTGATCGATATCGTGATGCGCCCGCCCAAGCAGGACCGCGATGCAATTACCGATATCGCGGGTGTCTATGTCACAACGGCAAACGGGCAGTCCGTTCCGCTCACGCAGATAGCCAAGCCCGTCATGGTCTGGGAGCCGGGTGTGATGTGGCGCGAAAAGCGCAATTTCGCGATTACCGTTCAAGGCGATGTGCGCGAAGGCCTGCAAGGTGCAACGCTGACCAACGAGCTGTTGCCGCAGTTGCGCAAGATGGAGGCTGGCTGGCATGCTGCGGGCGACACAGGCTATCGCATCGAAGTGGCCGGTGCCGTGGAGGAAAGTTCCAAGGGGTCGGGTGCCATCGTGGCAGGAGTCCCGGTGCTGCTTTTCCTGACCTTCACCCTGCTGATGTTGCAGTTGCGCAGTGTCAGCCGTTCGCTGCTGGTGTTTATCACCGGCCCGCTGGGCATCCCTGGTGTGGCTGCGGCCTTGCTGCTGCTGAATCGCCCCTTTGGCTTTGTGGCTCTGCTGGGCGTTGTGGCCTTGATGGGCATGATTCAGCGCAATTCGGTCATCCTGATCGATCAGATCGAGAGCGGACGTGCCCAGGGCGTGCCGGCATGGGATGCGATTGTGGAAGCTGCCGTGCATCGCCTGCGCCCCATCGTGCTGACTGCAGCGGCTGCCGTACTGGCGATGATTCCGCTGTCGCGGAGCGTGTTCTGGGGCCCCATGGCTGTGGCCATCATGGGCGGTCTGATTGTGGCGACCGTGCTGACCCTGCTGGCCTTGCCCGCCATGTATGCGGCGGCTTTCCGCATCAGAAAGGACACGGCCTGAGCCTGTTCTGAAAGAAAGACCGCCAATTTTGCGGCTAGAATCTGCGTCTTGACCTCAGTAAGCGTAAATTTGCGCATTGCTGACCGCGCGGGTGGCGAAATTGGTAGACGCACCAGGTTTAGGTCCTGACGGTGGCAACACCGTGCCGGTTCGAGTCCGGCTCCGCGCACCAGACATTGGCAGTCCCTGCTGCCTCAAGCCCGTAACCCCAAGCCGTTACGGGCTTTTTCTTTTCCTGCCCTGCTTTGCAGGCGCGGCGTCAGCTTTTAAGGCAAACCCCTGTAGGGCGATGGCGGAGCCTGCGCGGCGCCTCGTTATAATGGTCGGCTTCGCCTGTTCCTGATTTGAGCAAATGCCTGGCGCCAGACGCTGGGGCAAATGACCGGGGCAGGCTCTGGAAATTTGTGGTGCCGCATGTCGTTGGGTATGCGCGCACTGTGACTTTGCGCAATACGGTGCGGGTTGCTTGGCAATCTGCACGGTCCTCATCCCTCTTAGGAAAAATCATGGCCGTTAACGTTGAAACTCTTGAAAAGCTCGAGCGCAAGATCACGCTGAGCGTGCCCCTGTCTGCGATCCAGTCTGAAGTTGATGCTCGCCTGAAGAAGGTGGCGCGCACCGTGAAGATGGACGGCTTCCGTCCTGGCAAGGTGCCCATGAGCGTTGTGGCTCAGCGTTATGGCTACTCCGTGCAATATGAAGTGCTGAACGACAAGGTGGGCGAGGCTTTTGCCGCTGCCGTGAACGAAGCCGATCTGCGCGTTGCCGGTCAGCCCAAGATCACCGAAAAGGAAGGCGCTGCCGAAGGCGAAGCGCAATTCGAAGCTGTGTTCGAAGTCATGCCCGAAGTCAAGATCGGCGATCTGACTGCAGCCGAAGTGGAGAAGCTGTCCACCAGCGTGGACGACGCAGCCATCGACAAGACCGTGGACATTCTGCGCAAGCAGCGTCGCACCTTCACCGAGCGCGCTGCCGGTGAAGCCGCTGTGGACGGCGACCGCGTGACTGTGGACTTCGAAGGCAAGATCGACGGCGAGACTTTCTCCGGCGGCAAGGCTGAAGACTTCCAGTTCCTGGTCGGCGAAGGCCAGATGCTCAAGGAATTCGAAGACGCAACCCGCGGCATGAAGGCTGGCGAGTCCAAGACTTTCCCCCTGGCTTTCCCTGCTGACTACCACGGTGCCGATGTGGCCGGCAAGACTGCCGACTTCCTGGTGACCGTCAAGAAGGTGGAAGCTCCCAACCTGCCCGAAGTGAACGAAGAGTTCGTCAAGACTCTGGGCGTGGAAGGCGGCTCTGTTGAAGCCCTGCGCGACGACATCAAGAAGAACCTGGAGCGCGAAGTGAAGTTCCGCGTTCAAGGCCGCAACAAGCAAGCCGTGATGGACGCTCTGGTGTCCGTGGCCGAGCTGGATCTGCCCAAGGCTTCCGTGCAGGCTGAAGTGGGCCGTCTGCTGGAAGGCGCGCGCGCCGAACTGGAACAGCGCGGCATCAAGGACGCAGCCAAGGCTGAAATCCCTGAAGACATCTTCCTGCCCCAAGCCGAGCGTCGCGTGCGTCTGGGCCTGGTGGTGGCCGAGCTGGTCAAGACCAACAACCTGCAAGCCACTGCCGAGCAGATCAAGGCTCATGTCGAAGAGCTGGCTTCCAGCTACGAGAAGCCCGAAGACGTGGTGCGCTGGTACTTCGGCGACCGCAACCGTCTGGCCGAAGTGGAGGCCGTTGTGATCGAAAACAACGTCACCGATTTCGTTCTGGCCAAGGCCAAGGTCACCGACAAGGCCGTTTCCTTCGACGAGCTGATGGGTCAGGCCTAAGGGCTGAACCTTTTATCGGTGCTTGCCCTAGGCAAGTTCCGATAACTTGAATTGCGGGGCTTGTGCTTTTGCGCGCAAGCCCCATTTTCTTTTCAGAATGCGGCTACAGTAGGCGCATAGCACTGGAGAAAACATGAGCGCATTGGATACATTGGGTTTGGGCATGGTGCCCATGGTCATTGAACAGTCGGGTCGCGGTGAGCGCTCCTATGACATTTATTCGCGTCTGCTCAAGGAGCGCGTGATTTTCCTGGTGGGCGAGGTTAACGATCAGACCGCCAACCTGGTGGTAGCCCAGTTGTTGTTCCTGGAAAGCGAAAATCCTGACAAGGACATTTCCTTCTATATCAACTCCCCCGGCGGCAGCGTGACGGCAGGCATGGCGATTTTTGACACCATGAACTTCATCAAGCCTGATGTCTCGACGCTGTGCACCGGCATGGCGGCGAGCATGGGCGCTTTCCTGCTGTCGGCCGGAGCCAAGGGCAAGCGCTATGCACTGCCCAATGCTCAGGTCATGATTCACCAGCCTCTGGGCGGTGCACGTGGTCAGGCGACCGAAATCGAAATTCATGCCCGCGAAATCATCAAGACCCGCGAGCGCCTGAACAAAATACTCGCCGAGCGTACCGGTCAGCCCCTGGAAAAGATTCAGAACGACACCGAGCGCGACTATTTCCTTTCCGCCGATGAGGCTAAGGAATACGGCCTGGTTGACCAGGTAATCAGCAAGCGTTCCTGAAATGCATAGCACCGAGTCCTATGTCTGATTGGGATTGCGGGTGCTGGCAATGAAAAACCTGGGAGTTGCTGACTGGCTCCCGGGACTTGCTCGGCGGCGTTTGTCCCTGATGGCCTACGCCGCCTTGTCTTTGGTTATCATTAATTTTCGTTTTTTCGTAACGAGGCACAGCCCCCATGGCCGATAAAAAAGGCTCTTCCACCGAAAAGAATTTGTATTGCACCTTCTGCGGCAAAAGCCAGCACGAGGTCAAGAAGCTGATCGCCGGCCCGTCCGTGTTCATCTGCGACGAGTGCATCGACTTGTGCAATGAGATCATTCGCGACGAACAGCCTGCCGCCGATGCCAAGGAAGGTCGCGGCGATCTGCCTACGCCCGCCGAAATCAAGGCCAATCTCGACAACTATGTGATCGGTCAGGAGCAGGCCAAGCGCACGCTGGCCGTGGCGGTCTACAACCACTACAAGCGCCTGAATCACAAGGACAAGGCAGGCAAGGACGATGTGGAGCTCAGCAAGAGCAATATCTTGCTGATCGGTCCCACGGGTTCGGGCAAGACCTTGCTGGCCCAAACGCTGGCGCGTCAGCTCAATGTGCCATTCGTGATGGCCGATGCCACCACGCTGACCGAGGCTGGCTATGTGGGCGAGGACGTCGAGAACATCATTCAGAAGCTGCTGCAAAGCTGTGAGTACGACGTCGAGCGTGCTCAGCGTGGCATTGTCTACATTGATGAAATCGACAAGATCTCCCGGAAGTCGGACAACCCCAGCATCACGCGCGACGTATCGGGCGAGGGCGTGCAGCAGGCGCTGCTCAAGCTGATCGAAGGCACGATGGCCAGCATTCCTCCCCAGGGTGGACGCAAGCATCCGAACCAGGACTTTCTGCAGATCGACACCACCAATATCCTGTTCATCTGCAGCGGCGCGTTCGCGGGACTGGAGAAAGTCATCGAGAACCGCACCGAGGCTTCGGGCATAGGCTTTGGCGCTACCGTCAAGAGCAAGAAGCAGCGCTCCATCTCGGAGATGTTCCTCGAGATCGAGCCTGAGGATCTGATCAAGTTCGGCATCATTCCCGAGCTGGTTGGGCGTATGCCCGTGGTGACGGCGCTGGCCGAACTCAGCGAAGACGCACTGGTACAGATCCTGACCGAGCCCAAGAATGCGCTGGTCAAGCAGTACAGCAAGCTGCTGGCCATGGAGGGTGTGGAGTTGGAGATACGCCCCGCGGCCCTGAAGGCGATCGCCCGCAAGGCCCTGGCTCGCAAGACCGGTGCCCGTGGCCTGCGCTCCATCGTCGAGCAGGCACTGATCAGCACCATGTTCGAGTTGCCAACCGCCGAGAATGTGGAAAAGGTAGTGGTGGAAGAAGCCACCATTGAAGACGGCAAGGAGCCGCTGCTGGTTTACCGCGAAGCGGCCAAAAAGGCCTGATACTGTGCTTGCGTGCAAGGCGGGCCCTCCAATGGGCTCGCTTTGTCGCCTGCGGCTGAAAGGCAATGCCCCTGAGGCGGCAAAAACAATTTGCCCCCAGGGGTTGAAATACACCGGTAAGCGGACCATCTTCCGCTGAGAAACCGAGGATACCTATGTCTGGACAAACCCCTTTGCCTTCTACCGAGCTGGACCTGCCACTGCTGCCGCTGCGCGATGTGGTGGTGTTTCCGCATATGGTGATTCCGCTGTTCGTGGGGCGTGCCAAGAGCATCAAGGCTCTGGAGCTGGCCATGGAAGGCGACCGTCGCATCATGCTGGTGGCGCAGAAGACGGCCTCCAAGGATGAGCCTGCAGCGGAAGACATGTTTGATGTGGGCTGTGTCTCCACCATCTTGCAGATGCTCAAGCTGCCCGACGGCACCGTGAAGGTGCTGGTGGAAGGCCAGCAGCGCGCGCTGGTCAAGCAGGTTGCCGACGAAGAGTCTCACTTCACGGCATCTGTGACGCCTGTGGAGCCCGAAGGCGATGCCCATGAGCAAAGCGAAATCGAAGCGTTGCGCCGTGCCGTGACCCAGCAGTTTGACCAGTACGTCAAACTCAACAAGAAAATTCCTCAGGAAATCCTGACTTCGATCGCCAGCATCGATGATGCCGGTCGTCTGACCGACACCATTGCGGCGCACCTGCCTCTAAAGCTCGAGAGCAAGCAGGCGGTGCTGGATCTGGTGGACATCAAGGAGCGTCTGGAAAACCTGTTCGAGCAACTCGAGCGCGAGGTTGACATCCTCAACGTCGACAAGCGCATCCGTGGTCGCGTCAAGCGCCAGATGGAGAAAAATCAGCGCGACTTCTATCTGAATGAGCAGGTCAAGGCCATCCAGAAGGAGCTGGGCGAGGGTGAAGATGGTGCCGACATCGAGGAGATCGAGAAAAAGATCAAGCTCGCCAAGATGCCTGCCGATGCTCGCAAAAAGGCTGAGGCCGAGCTCAAGAAGCTCAAGCTGATGTCGCCCATGTCGGCTGAAGCTTCGGTGGTGCGCAACTACATCGAAGTGCTGACTGGACTGCCCTGGAGCAAGAAGACCAAGATCAAGCACAATCTGGCGAATGCCGAGGAAGTGCTGAACGAAGATCACTTCGGCCTGGAAAAGGTCAAGGACCGCATTCTCGAGTATCTTGCCGTGCAGCAGCGTGTGGACAAGGTCAAGGCGCCCATTCTGTGTCTGGTGGGTCCTCCCGGCGTGGGCAAGACCTCGCTGGGTCAGTCCATTGCCAAGGCCACAGGTCGCAAGTACGTGCGCATGGCGCTGGGCGGCATGCGAGACGAGGCGGAAATTCGCGGTCACCGCCGTACCTATATCGGCGCCATGCCCGGCAAGGTGCTGCAGAGCCTGGAGAAGGTCGGTACGCGCAATCCCCTGTTCCTGCTGGACGAAATCGACAAGCTGGGCATGGACTTCCGTGGCGATCCTTCGAGCGCGCTGCTGGAAGTGCTGGACCCCGAACAGAACAACAAGTTTGGTGACCACTACGTGGAGGTCGACTTCGACCTGTCCGACGTGATGTTTGTGGCGACCTCCAACTCCATGAACATTCCTTCGGCCTTGCTGGATCGCATGGAGGTGATTCGTCTGTCGGGCTATACCGAAGACGAAAAGACCAATATTGCCATCCGCTATCTGCTGCCCAAGCAGATCACCAACAACGGCGTGAAGGACGGCGAGCTGGAAGTGACCGAAGCCGCGATTCGTGACATCGTGCGCTACTACACCCGCGAAGCGGGCGTGCGTTCGCTTGAGCGCGAGCTGTCCAAGATTTGCCGCAAGGTGGTCAAGGGCTTGCAACTTGGCAAGCTTCAGCCCAAGGTGGAGGTGAATGCCGACAACCTCAATGAATATCTGGGCGTGCGCAAGTTCAGCTATGGCCGTGCCGAGCATGCCAATCAGGTGGGGCAGGTTGTGGGTCTGGCCTGGACCGAAGTCGGCGGCGATCTGCTGACCATCGAAGCCGCCACCATGCCAGGCAAGGGTGTCATTACGCGCACAGGCTCTCTGGGCGATGTGATGAAGGAGTCGGTCGAAGCTGCTCGCACCGTGGTGCGCAGCCGCGCTCGTCTGCTTGGCATCAAGGATGAAGCCTTCGAGAAAAAGGACATTCATGTGCATGTGCCTGACGGCGCTACGCCCAAGGATGGCCCCAGCGCCGGTGCAGCGATGACGACAGCTTTTGTCTCGGCTCTCACTGGCATTCCCGTGCGAGCTGATGTGGCCATGACCGGTGAAATCACCTTGCGCGGTGAAGTCACGGCGATCGGCGGCCTCAAGGAAAAGCTGCTGGCTGCTCTGCGTGGTGGCATCAAGACTGTGCTCATTCCTGAAGAGAATGCCAAGGATTTGCAGGACATTCCCGATAATGTGAAGAGCGGTCTGGAAATCGTTCCTGTGAAATGGATCGATCAGGTTCTCAAGGTGGCGCTGGAGCGCGTGCCGGATCCTTTGACTGAGGAAGCTGTAGCTGCCGTGGCGTCCACCGATGCCAAGCCGGTAGAGGCGGCCATCAAGCATTGATGCTTGTTTGTGAAAATTGTGGCGTTTTTTCTGGGAGGGCTCAGAACTGCGCTACAATTCATCCATCGCAGCAAACAACGTTGTACAATGTTGGGCTTCGGTAGATATGCGGGAATAGCTCAGTTGGTAGAGCGATACCTTGCCAAGGTATAGGTCGACGGTTCGAACCCGTTTTCCCGCTCCAGGTTTTCAGAGCCTGTAGCAATACAGGTTCGCATCAAAAGGCGAAAGTTTTTTGAATGCGGGAATAGCTCAGTTGGTAGAGCGATACCTTGCCAAGGTATAGGTCGACGGTTCGAACCCGTTTTCCCGCTCCAGGTTTTCAGAACCTGTAGCAATACAGGTTCGCATCAAAAGGCGAAAGCTTTTTGAATGCGGGAATAGCTCAGTTGGTAGAGCGATACCTTGCCAAGGTATAGGTCGACGGTTCGAACCCGTTTTCCCGCTCCAGGTTTTCAGAACCTGTAGCAATACAGGTTCGCATCAGAAGGCGAAAGCTTTCTGAATGCGGGAATAGCTCAGTTGGTAGAGCGATACCTTGCCAAGGTATAGGTCGACGGTTCGAACCCGTTTTCCCGCTCCAGGTTTTTGTGATAGCGGCGCGATAGCAAAGCGGTTATGCCCCGGATTGCAAATCCGGTTAGACCAGTTCGACTCTGGTTCGCGCCTCCAAACTTGTGGCACAAGCCCTGCAGATGAAAGTCTGCAGGGCTTTTTGCTTTGTGCGCCTGGTATCTGAATACGCCGCAAATCCTGAAGGTGGGCGCCGCATCTGCATCGCCCTATGCAACTCAGGCCTGCTGCAGGCCATGTCCTTTCGCTATGCAAAAGCCCAGGGCAACGCCCTGGGCGAGTCGGAGAAGACGGGAGCGATGCCCGCGTTCAGGCGGGCTCGGCCAGCTTCACGCTCTGACGCAATGTCTTGGCGGCTTCCACCATATGTTGCAGCGCCGGAATCACTTCGGCCCACTGACGTGTCTTGAGACCGCAGTCAGGGTTGACCCAAAGGCGTTCCGTGGGAATGCGTTTTGCGGCTTTTTGCATGAGCTCCACGATGCCTGCCTTGGTGGGAATGTTGGGAGAGTGGATGTCATAGACGCCCGGACCGATCTCATTGGGGTAATCGAAGTGCTCGAAGGCCTCCAGCAACTCCATGTCCGAGCGCGAAGTCTCTATGGTGATCACATCGGCGTCCATGGCTGCAATCGAAGCAATGATGTCGTTGAACTGCGAATAGCACATATGGGTGTGAATCTGGGTTTCATCGGCAACGCCATTGGCGCTGATGCGGAAGGACTCCACGGCCCAGTGCAGATATTCCTTCCATTGTGATTGGCGCAATGGCAAACCCTCGCGCAATGCAGCTTCGTCGATCTGGATCACGCGCACGCCGGCTCTTTCCAGATCCAGCACTTCTGCGCGAATCGCCAGAGCCAGCTGATAGCAGGATGTGGCGCGCGGCTGGTCATCGCGCACGAATGACCAGTTCAGGATGGTGACCGGGCCTGTCAGCATTCCTTTCATGGGTTTGCGGGTCAAGGACTGGGCGTACTGGATCCATTCCGTTGTCATCGCCTTGGGGCGGCTGATGTCGCCGAACAGAATGGGCGGCTTGACGCAGCGTGAGCCATAGGACTGCACCCAGCCGAACTGGCTGAAGGCATAGCCGTCGAGTTGCTCGCCAAAATATTCGACCATATCGTTGCGCTCGGCCTCGCCATGCACGAGCACGTCCAGCCCCAGAGCCTCCTGCTCTTGCACGCAGCGTTCGATCTCGGCGCGCATGGCGCCTTGGTAGCGGGCGAAATCCAGGCGACCGGCCTTGAATTCGCTGCGTGCCTGGCGGATCTCTGCCGTCTGTGGGAAAGAGCCGATAGTGGTGGTCGGGAAGGCTGGCAGCTTGAGCAAGCGGGCTTGCTTGGGGGCGCGTGCTTCATATCTGCTCTGGCGCTGGCCCAGCCCGGCGCTGATCTGCTTGACCGCAGCTTGCACCACGGGGTTGTGGACGCGAGGCGATGTGCGGCGTGCAGCCAGAGCTGAAGCGTTGTCGGCCAGTTCGGCCTTGACGCAATCTCGGCCATGGCGCAAAGCCTTGCCCAGCACGCGCAGCTCATCCAGTTTCTGCAGAGCATAGGCCAGCCAGGATTTGATGTCAGCATCCAGCTTTTGTTCGCTGTTCAGATCCACGGGTACATGTAGCAAGGAGCAGGATGGCGCAATCCAGAGACGGTCGCCTAGGCGCTCTGCCAGCGGCTCCAACCAGTCCAGCACGGCAGCCAGATCGGTTTTCCAGATATTGCGGCCGTTGATCACGCCCAGCGACAGTACCTTGTGCGCGGGCAGCAGCCCCAGCAGCTGTTGCACATCGTCCTGGCCGTTGATGGCATCGATGTGCAGGCCGGCTACGGGCAGGTTTGCTGCCAGATATTTGTTTTCGGCCAACTGGCCGAAATAGGTCGCCAGCAGCAGCTTGACCCTGCAGCTCTTGAGGTGGTGGTAAGCAGTGTTGAACGCATGTTGCCAGTCGGCATCGAGTTCGGTGACCAGGATGGGTTCGTCAATCTGTACCCATTCCACACCCTGGGTCGCCAGCGCATCCAGTAGTTGCGCATAGACGGGCAGCAGCTGCTGCAGCAGCTCTAGCTTGCTGGCGCCGTCCTTGGCCTTGCCCAGCGCCAGATAGGTGACGGGGCCTATGAGGACGGGCTTGGCCTGTATGCCTTGTGTCCTGGCTTCGGCCAGTTGTTCCAGCAGGCGCGATGCATCGAGCTTGAATTCGGTGGTCGAGCTGAACTCGGGCACGATGTAGTGGTAGTTGGTGTCAAACCATTTGGTCATCTCGCCCGCGGCGACGCCAGCGCAGCAGTGGGTGTGGCCGGTGCTACGGGATTCGGTTGTGACCGCCGAACGGCCACGGGCCACGCGAAAGTAGTTGTCCAGCGCATCGCCTTCGAAGTCTTGCACCCGTTCGGGCAGATTGCCCAGCGTAAAGCTCATGTCCAGTACTTGGTCGTAGAACGCGAAGTCACCCACGGGCACCCAGTCCAGCTCTTGCTGCGCGGTCCAGTGGCGTTGGCGCAGCTCGGCGCCCAGCGCCTTGAGCGCATCGCGCGAGGATTCACCTCTCCAGTAGGACTCCAGCGCGAACTTCAGTTCGCGCTTTGCGCCGATGCGAGGAAAGCCCAGGTTGTGAATAGTCGTCATGCAGAAATCCAGTCTTGTGATCTTCGGCCCATGGCCAGAGTGGCTTGGGTCAGCGGACTGGATGTTCCTGGAATCGATGCATGAAGTAAAATGGTTGTTTCTCATGTATCCATGAATTGTGTTCACAGATGATTGAGCGTATCCATCTCGCCATCGTGCAAGAGGTTGAAAAACAAGGCTCTTTGACTGCGGCAGCTGATGTGCTGTGCGTCACCCAGTCCGCCCTGAGCCACAGCATGAGAAAGCTGGAAGCCCAACTCGGCACCGATGTCTGGTTGCGTGAAGGGCGCAGCCTGCGCCTGACGCAGGCGGGTCAATACCTGCTGGCAGTGGCCAACCGCGTGCTGCCTCAGCTGGATCTGGCCGAGTCGCGTTTGCAGCAATTTGCTCTCGGAGAGCGCGGCAGCTTGCGCATCGGCATGGAATGTCATCCCTGCTACCAGTGGCTGCTGAAAATCGTCTCCCCATATCTGGCCGCCTGGCCCGACGTGGATGTGGACGTGAAGCAGAAGTTTCAGTTTGGCGGTATCGGTGCGCTGTTCGGCTATGAGATCGACATGCTGGTTACGCCCGATCCGCTGTTCAAGCCGGGTCTGCACTTCGAGCCCGTCTTTGACTATGAGCAGGTGCTGGTCGTGGCTGCGGATCACGCCTTGGCCCAGGTCGACCATGTCAAGCCCGATGATCTGTCTCGCGAGGTGCTGATTACCTATCCCGTGGCCGTAGACCGGCTTGATATCTATACCCAGTTTTTGCTGCCCAAAGGCATTGCGCCCAGGCGCCACAAAACCATAGAGACCACCGACATCATGATGCAGATGGTCGCCAGCGGCCGGGGTGTCGCGGCCCTGCCGCGCTGGCTGGCTCTGGAATATGCCGAAAAGATGGCAGTCGTACCCGTGAAGCTGGGCAGCAAGGGCATAGCCAAGCAAATCTACCTCGGCGCGCGCGAGGCAGAGTTGCATACCGACTATCTGCAGGCCTTTATTGCGCTGGCACGAGCACCTGGTCTGGCTCTGCCGGCTGCCGCATCCGCGCAGGACGACTCTTGAGAAGAGCGGCAGCCGACGGCTGAATAAGCAATAGCGGCTGACTCACATGTTGATGGCCGTCATGCCCGGTGCGGATGCACGGTCGGCTTGCCGTCCGGCTTGCACGCCCCACAGCCACATGGCGCCGCCCGCCAGTAGCGTCAGCACAAACGATTGCTGTGCGCCCCAGTGGTCGATCAGCCAGCCGGCAGCGGCAGCGCCCAGGGCCACACCGCTGGCGAGGCCAGTCAGCAGCCAGGTCATGCCCTCGGTCAGTCGGTTTGCTTGTACCTGCTGCTCCACCAGACTCATGGCCACGGTAATCGTCGGGCCAAAGGTAATGCCTGCCAGCAGCACGGCCAGCGTCAGTGCGGTCAGATTGCTGGCCAGCAACAGGGGCAGGGCGGAGATGGCGACCGATGCCCCGACCCAGACGATCTGGCGGCTGAGCGGCATCTGCAGGCGCAGCGTGCCAAACAGCAAGCCCATGGCGCAGGAGCCCAGCGCATAGAAGGACAGTACCACACTGGCCATGCCGGGCTGGCCCTGAGCCGTGGCGAAGGCTACGCTGGCCACATCGATCACGCCCACGATGACGCCTTGTGCCAGCATGAACAGCGCCAGCGTGCGCACCACGGGCTGGCGCAGCATCGACGAAGCCCTGCCTTTTTCCGAGCTGGTATGGGGGCTGACAGGTGGTTCGGTACGGCGTTGCACCACAAACAGGCCTACGCCGATGATGAGGAACAGCGCTGCTGCCAGCGGACCGGCCTCTGGGAATAGCAGCATGCTCAGGCCCACCGATAGCGGCGGGCCGACGATAAAGGCCAGATCGTCGAGCACGCCTTCCAGTGCAAACGCGGTCTGCAACTGAGGCGTTCCACTGTAGATCGCCGTCCAGCGGGCGCGGACCATGGCCGGCATGCTGGGCAGACTGCCGACGGCAGCGGCCAGTGCCAGCAGCAGCCAGTCCGGCCCCTGCCAGTGGGCGCAGGCCAGCAAGGCCAGCATCGACAGCGCACTGCTGGCGGCCGCAAACGGCAGCACCCTGAACTGGCCGTAACGGTCAACCAGCGCCGAGATGCGCGGTGCCAGAACGGCAATCGACAGCGCGAAACAGGCCGACACCATGCCTGCCAGCGTATAGGCGCCGCGCTGCTGCGACAGCATGGTGATCAAGCCAATCCCCGTCATCGACAGCGGCAGCCGCGCCAGCAGCCCGGCCAGCACAAAGCCCGTGCTGCCCGGCGCCGTAAACAGCTTGCGGTAAGCATTCAACATGGAAACCCTTGAATAGATTCACTTGCATACATCGTGTATGCGAGTGACATTCTAGGAGCTTGGGATGTAGCGCGTATGATTGGCATACGCTTTGTATGTGAATATTGCCGGGAGTTCGCAGTGACCCAAGTTCGCCAGAGTCGTGCCAGCATGATCGAAGCCACACGGGCCAAGCTGATCAGTGCTGCGCGCAGCGCTTTCGCCCAGCATGGCTACGCCCAGGCCGCCATGGACGAGTTGACTGCGCAGGCCGGTTTGACGCGCGGCGCGCTCTATCACCACTTTGGTGGCAAGCCCGGCCTGCTGGCTGCCGTGGTGGCCCAGATGGATGAAGAAATGGACCAGCGGCTGGAGCTAGTGCTGCGGGGCCATGACGATCCATGGGAAGGCTTTCTTGCCTATTGCCGCGCCTATTTGGCCATGGCGCAGGAGGCTGAAATTCGCCGCATTGTGTTGCAGGATGCACGCTCCGTGCTCACCGGCACCGACCAGGGGCAGCAGCACCAGCAATGCATTGCTTTTATCGCCGGTTTTTTGCAGCAGCTCATCGACGAGGGCGTCATCGTGAGCGCCAGTGCACCGGCGCTGGCAAGGTTGCTCAACGGCTGCCTGATCGAAGCGGCTTTCTGGATTGCCGAGGAGGGCGCTCCACCCGAGCGCCTGAACGAGGCCTTGCAGGCGCTGGATTTGATGCTGCAAGGCTGGAAGGCGGCCTGAGCCATTGCCAGAGCCGTGCTGCAGCCATGCCTGCTGTGCTTTGCCTGCAGTAGCCAGAATGAGGATCGTCTTGACTGCCAGGGTATTCTCGAGCTGAGGACATCAGCGATTTTGTGCAAGCGAACAATCCGGAATGTGCAAAGAGTCCGGGCTCGGAGGCTTTACCGGGACCGACGACCGGCAGCGTTCGAGTCGTCTGAGGTCTTCAGCGCGCTTCAGCGATCGCGCTGATGCAGCAAGTCAGGCAGGTAAGGCGAGATATTGGCGATGGCCCGGGCCATATAAACATCTTTTTCACCCACAGGGGCCACGTAATGCAATGCACTCCTGGCGGCCTCGATCCCCTCGGCACGGGCAATAAGCCAGGCGGCAAGGTATTGCGCTGCCAGGCAGCCTCCTGCGGTAGCCACGTTGCCGTTTGCGAAGAATGGCTGCTCCAGCACGCGAACGCCGGCCTCTTCAACCCAGGGCCTGGTTGTCAGGTCGGTACATGCCATCACGCCATTCAGCAAGCCGAGTTTGGCCAGTATCAGCGTGCCGGAGCACTGTGCAGCAATCAGTTGCCGTGAAGGGTCCAGCCTGAGCCTTGACATGAGGTCGGCATTGCGCGCGACCTCACGCGTTTGCATTCCACTGCCCACGATGACCGCATCTGCAGCGCCCGCATCCTCCAGAGTGGCCTGGGCTTCGATGACCACCCCGTTCATTGACCTGACGCGTGCGCTCGGGCATGCGATCGACACCCGCCAACCGGGTCGCTTGATGCGGTTGAGTATGCCTAGAGAAATGAGTGAGTCGAGCTCGTTAAAGCCTTCGAAAGTCAGGATTGCGATATGCATTGGGATGTTCCGGATGTGAACTTGTATCAATGCTCATGCTAGAGATGAGATTCAATACACTCAAATAATTGTCATGGATACAGGTTCTATATGCCGATTGCCCGATACAAGCAGCTAGTGGACCAGCTAGCCTCGGAAATTCGCGAAGGCCGACTGGCACCAGGCACACGCCTGCCCACCCACCGGCAACTGGCATCCCGGGAGGGACTGACACTGGTCACGGCGACTCGTGTCTATGCCGAGCTGCAGGCCATGGGCCTGGTCAGCGGCGAGACGGGGCGAGGAACTTTTGTGCGCGAAGCAGCGCTGCCACCTGGCCTCGGTATCGACCAGCATGCCACTGCGATAGGCATGCTGGACCTGAACTTCAACGCTCCTGCCCTTCCTGGTCAAGCCGAGTTGCTGCGCTTTGCATTGCGTCAGCTTGCCGCCAGCGGAGATTTGGAGGCACTGCTGCGCTATCAGCCGCACGGAGGCCGGGCCCATGAGCGAGCGGCTATCGCCCTATACCTTGAAAACCGTAGGCTGACGGTTCCTGCCGAACAGGTGCTTATCGTGGATGGAGCGCAGCATGGACTCGCAAGCACGGCCATGGCATTGCTGCAACCTGGCGATGTAGTGGCTGTTGATGCTTTGAGCTACCCGGGCTTCAAGGTGCTGGCGCAACAGCTGAGGCTTGAGCTGATTGCCATTCCGGCAGCTGGTTCGGGGCCGGACCTCGATGCGCTGGAGCTGCTGTGCCGACGCCGCAAGGTACGCGCGGTCTATGCAATGCCGACTCTCCATAACCCGCTTGGATGGGTGATGAGCATCAACCGACGTCATGCATTTGCAGCGTTGATCCGTCGCCATGGCCTGTTGCTGATCGAAGATGCCGCGTATGCGTTTCTTGCTCCGGATGCACCACTGCCCATGGCCGCACTGCTGCCTGAGTCCACGGTATATGTCTCAGGCTTTTCCAAGAGTGTCGCCACGGGTTTGCGGGTGGGCTTTGTGGCTGCGCCGGCGGCCTGGATATCTCGGATAGAACGAGCTATCCGTGCAACGACCTGGAACACCCCCGGCGTCATGACCGCCATGGTTGTGAATTGGCTGAGAGACGGGACGGTTGCCAGGCTGGAAGCTCAGAAGCGAGAGGATGCCCAGATGCGTCAGAAACAGGTGACGCAGGTCTTCAAAGGGCTGCCCTGTATGCGCCACCTCAATTCGTATTTTGTCTGGCTCCCCATGCCGGATGACCTGAGGGCTGATCAGGTCGCGATGGCGCTGCAGACGGCAGGAATTTCCGTGTCAACGGCCGAACCCTTTGCCACTGGCGTGCAAGTGCCGCAAGCACTGCGGCTGGCCTTGGGTTCGGTGCCGCTCGAAAAACTTCGGCATGCCTTGATGCGGGTCAGGCTGGCGCTGGATGGAGCCACGCTGCATTAGAGGATGATGCCCAGAGCTCCCTGTGCATCCGGTTTCGGGGCCGTAGCCAGGGGGTAATGCTGCCGGCCATGGTCACACCGACCTGAAAACATGGCGTGCGGCGCCTGATGTATCAAGGTTGCACGCGATTCAGGCGCAGGGTCCGGAGACCGGATTACTGGTACTTTTGCTCCAGACCATCCCAGAAATCCTTGTTCACCAGCCGCTGGCGCTCAAGGAAAGGTGCGACGATGGCGGGGTCTTCATCGACCTTGTGATCGTCGCGCAGCAGGGTCAGGCACTTTTGCATGCCGGCCACAGCGCCTTGAAGTGCGGCATTGGCGTAGAGCACAAAGCCATAGCCCAGCTCGCCCAGTTCGTCGGCGTTGAAGATGGGGGTCTTGCCACCGATGACCATATTCATGAGCTGTGGGGCTTGCAGGCGCTGCGGCAGGGTGCGCACTTCTTCGGCCTGGGTGACGGCCTCGACAAACAGGATGTCGGCGCCGGCTTCCTGAAACTGCTGGGCACGCTCGATGGCGGCTTCGAAGCCGTGGACGGCGGCCGCGTCGGTACGAGCCATGATGAGAGTGCCGCTGTCGCGGCGCGCATCGACGGCGGCCTTGATCTTGCCCAGCATTTCGCCGGTTTCGATCACGGCCTTGCCATTGAAGTGGCCGCAGCGCTTGGGGCTGACCTGGTCCTCGAGCTGAATGCAGTCGGCGCCGGCACGCTCCAGAGTGCGCACGGCGTGGTAGGTGTTGACGGCGTTGCCGAAGCCGGTGTCGGCATCGACCAGCAGCGGCACTTCCACGGCGTCGCGGATGCGGGCCGTATGGTCGGCGATATCGCTGAGACCCATGAAACCCTGGTCGGGCATGCCGAACCACATATTGGTCACGCCGGCACCGGTCACATAGATGGCTTCAAAGCCCAGATCGGCGATCAGCCGCGCCGACATGGCGTTGAATGCACCGGGCACGATGACGCCGCGGCGGGCATCGGCCAGGGCTTTGAGTTGTTGTTTGGGGTTCATGGGATTTCTTGATAAAAAAGACTCTGATGCTTATCTGCCCTGCGCGGCCGGCTGTCAGCCTTGACGAGGCAGGGCGCTGCCTGGCAGCAGCTGCCCCGCGCCCAAGGCTGCGAAGCGGCTCGGGGGGAATCAGTCCAGCGAAATATTCGCGTTCTTGATCACGGGCCCCCACTTGGCGCGCTCGGCTTCAAGATATTTGCCATAGGCCTGGGGCGTGCCGCCCATGATCTGGCCGCCGCTGCTTTCGATCATCTGGCGCAGAGACTTGTCGTTCTTGAGCGCTTCGTTGACGGCCTGGTTGAGCTTGACCACCACAGCGTCGGGCGTGCCGGCCGGCGCAATCATGCCCAGCCAGTTGTACGACTCGAAGCCCTTGACCCCGGCTTCGTCCAGCGTGGGCACCTCGGGCAGCACGGCCAGACGGGTCTTGCTGGAGACGGCCAGGGCATTGATCTTTTTGGCCTTGATGGAGGGCAGAGCCGAGTAGCCCATCTCGAACATCATGGCCAGATGGCCGCCCATGAGGTCGGTGGCCGCCAGCGAGCCTCCCTTGTAGGGCACATGGGTCAGCTGGGTCTGGGTCTGATAGGCCAGCAGTTCGCCCGACAGATGGTGGGCACCGCCCACGCCCGAGGAGCCATAGGTCAGATCGCCGGGCTTGGCCTTGGCATGGGCCAGCAGTTGCTGCACGCTCTTGAAGGGCTGGTTGGGAGCGGTGGTCAGAAACAGGGGGGCCTGCTCGATGAGGATGATGGGCTTGAACGCCGTCTTGGCGTCATAAGGCATCTTCTTCATCAGCATGGGGTTGGTGACCAGGGGGCCGGGCGAGCCGAAGCCGAAGGTGTGACCGTCGTTGGCCTTGGCGATGGCATCCGTGCCCGTCACGCCGCCGGCACCGCCGCGGTTGTCGATGATCACGGGCTGGCCCAGCACCTTGCCCAGCGAGTCGGCAATCAGGCGTGCGCGGGTATCGGCATAGCCGCCTGCCGCATAGGGCACGATGAGCTTGACGGTGCGGGTGGGCCAGGCTTCAGAGCCCTGGGCCAGGGCTGCAGAGGCGCCGCCCAGCAAGGCGGTAGCGGCGGCGGCGCAGGCAGTGGCGCGGAGCAAGGCGTTTCTACGGGAAATCATGAATCAGGTCTCAGTATTCTTTTAAGGATCCAGCGTATATAGGGCATACGCTGGATGCTATGTTTTTTGTGAAACTCACTTTTCCTGCATATGAGCTGCCTTGACGATCTCGCCCAGGCGCTTGCGCTCGGCATCGGCAAATTTCACGAATTCCGCACGTGTGCCGCCGACCGGCTCGATGCCCAGCCCCTTGAGCTTCTCTACGGTGGCAGGTTCCTTCATGGCCTTGTCCACGGCGGCTGCCAGCTTGTCCAGAATGGAGGGTGGCGTGCCCTTGGGGGCATGAATGCCGGCCCAATGCGCGATCTGCAGATCGGCAAAGCCTTGCTCCACGGCAGTGGAGAGCTGGGGGTAGGCCGAGATGCGCTGGGTCCAGGTCGTGGCCAGAGGTTTGAACTTGCCCTCGTGAATGATGTGCGGCAGCGCGATGATGCTGGCTTCTGAAGTGCCTTCGACCTGGCCGCCGAGCACGGCCGTGGTGCTCTCCGAACCGCTCTTGTAGGGCACGGGCTGCAGCTTGGCGCCGTATTTCACATTCAGCATCTCGGCCACGAAGTGCGGCGTGCTGCCCGTGCCGGCGGTGGCAAAGTTGAAGCCGGCGCCCTTCTTGGAGGCTTCGACGAAGTCGCGCAGATTGTTATAGGGCGCGTTCTTGGGCACCACGATCACCGAAGGTGCGAGGCCAATCATCACCACGGGCTGCAGAGCATCGTCCTTGAAAGGCATGGTCTTCTTGATCATGCTGTTGGAGATGACGCCGGCCGCGCTGACCAGCAGGGTGTAGCCATCGGGCTGGGCCTTGGCCACGATATCGGCACCTACGGTGCCACCCGCGCCAGGACGATTGTCGATCACCACGGGCTGGCCAAGGATCTTGGAGGCGCCTTCGGCCGCCGATCTGGCCATCAAGTCATTGGCGCCGCCTGCGGAAAACGGCACAACGAGGCGAATCGGACGCGTGGGCCAGTCGGCGGCCTGGGCCAGGCCGGCTGTGCCCAGCACGGAAAGAGTCAAGGCCTGGGCAACAAGATTGCGACGGTTCAAAAACATGGATATCTCCTGGATCCAAATCCCTATTGGTATGGCCCGATACCGCAAGCACTGTGCCAGGCGAATTTGGGGAAAACCCTCTGAATATCAAGTGTTTGAAATCATTGGGGTTTTTGTGATTCTGTGGACTAGCTGCCGGTAGCGGTGTATTGTTTGTATTTCATTGATGAAATAATTGTTTTCATGAGTGAAATAGATGCGATATCGAACGATGGCATCAAACGGATGCCAGCAGCCGGCCAGCCGCATTTGCCGCACATCGTCACCGTAGGCCGCTACCGTGTGGGGCGGGTGCTGGAGCGGCTGGCACAGCCCTGGTCGGGTGAGGCCAGGTTCTCGCATATCTCGGCCTCCTTCGATGATGCGGTGGCCCAGGTGCAGGCGCTCAATCTGCGCCAGCCCATCGATGCCCTGGTGGGGGCGGGAGCCAGTGGAGCCTGGATTCGAGAGCGCGTGGACATTCCGCTGGCCATGGTAGAAGTACGTGGCCTGGATTTGCTGCAGGCGCTGCGCCAGGCCAAGTTGCAGACCACGGAAGAGGCTCCGCGCGTGGGCCTGGTCAACTTCGAGGTGCCGTCGCCCGTGGTGGCCCAGTTCGACAGCCTGTTCGGCCTGGGTCTGGTCCAGATCGCCTATCAAGGTCCGCATGACGCGCCGGCCTGCGTGCAGAAACTCAAGGCGTCGGGCGTTGGTGCCGTGGTGGCGCCGGGCCTGGTGGCCGATCTGGCAGAGCAGGCGGGCATGGCCAGCGTGTTGCTGTATTCCGATATTTCGGTGCGTCAGGCACTCAGCGACGCCATGCTGCTGGCCCGTCATCGACGTGCCGAGCGCGACCGGCATCAACGGCTGGAAACCGTGTTGCACCAGTTGCAGGACGGTGTGGTGGCCGTGGACGAGCGTGGCCGTATTTGCGCGCTGAACCCTCGCATGGCCGCTTTGCTCGGTGCCCCGGTCGAGGCCTTGCACGGCCGCATGCTGGAGGAGGTGGCTCCGGCCCTGGGCACGGCCCGGGCACTGGCGGGTGAGGAGGGGGGAGAAGAGGTGGTGCAACTGGCCTTGCGTACCCTGGTGGTGCGACGTGCGCCAATTGTGGAGAACGGGCTGGTGACCGGCGCTTTGCTGGTCTGCCGCGATCCAGCCGTCATCCAGCGGGCCGATCGCAGCCTGCGCGCCAATCAGCGGCAAAGAGCCGCCGGTGTACGCTGGCGCATTGAGGACTATCTGGGCAGCAGCCCCGCTGCACAGCGCGTGCGACTGCTGGCCAGGCAGTACGCGAACAGCGATGCGACGGTGTTGATCCTGGGTGAAAGCGGGACCGGCAAGGAGCTGGTGGCGCAGGGTATCCACAGTGCAGGACGGCGTGCGGCACAGCCATTTCTGGCCGTCAACTGTGCGGCGCTCAGTGAAAGCCTGCTGGAGAGCGAGCTTTTCGGTTACGAGGAAGGCGCTTTTACCGGGGCCAGGCGCGGCGGCAAGACCGGGCTGATCGAGGCCGCGCATACCGGGACCCTGTTTCTCGATGAAATTGGCGACATGCCGCTGGCGCTGCAATCGCGACTGCTGCGCGTGCTGCAGGAACGCGAGGTATTGCGCGTAGGTTCCACCACGCCGATTCCCGTGGATGTGCGCGTGATTGCCGCCACCCATGCGGATCTGGCGGATCAGGTGGAGCGTGGCCGGTTCCGGCGCGATCTCTACTACCGGCTGGCGGTGCTGCGCCTGAGCACGCCTTCGCTGCAAATGCGTGGTGCCGCCGATGTTGCGGAACTGGGCCGCGCCATGCTGGCTCAGCGCCTGAACGCTGCAAGCGAGTTGCCCCGCGCACTGCATGACAGAGTGGAGCAGCAGCTCGATGCACTGCTGGCCAGGGCTGCGGCGCATGACTGGCCCGGCAATGTCCGTGAACTGGACAACTGGGTGGAGCGCCTGCTGGCCTGCAGCGACTATCTAGACTCAGGCCGGGGCGGCCTTCTGGATATGGCGCGTTTGCTTGAAGTCTTCCCTGAGTGCGCCGACGGCCTGGCTCTGGCCGAGCCTGCCGCGGCCCGGCAGGCACAGCTCAGGGACGCGGGTCGCCTTGCCGAACAGAAGCGATTGCGCGAGGTGCTGGAGTCGGTCGGGGGTGATCAGCGCCAGGCCTGTGAAATTCTCGGCATCAGCCGGGCCACTCTGTGGCGGCGCATGAAGGCTTAGCGGCGTTGCAGCGTGAGGTCCGCCATACGTATGATTTCGGCCAATATCGCGAGTGCATGGCGTGAATTGCTGCAACCGGCGCAACAATCACCAGCAAGCGGAGGTTGGGCTGTGCCTGGGGCTTTCTGGGTGTGAAAGACTGCAGGCTCCGCTGTCTGGTGAGCCGGGTCGAGGCTGGTGCCACAGCCGGGCCTGATGTTTTATCGATTGAGATCGGGAGAGAGACGGGTTATGTCCGACGTGAGCGAGCTTGAGAACGAGAGTGCGGTCTATAGAACCTTGCTGGAGTCCACCAAGGCCATTCCCTGGAAGATCGACTGGGCGACCATGAAGTTCGCCTATATCGGCCCTCAGATCGAGAGCCTGCTTGGCTGGAGCCGTGAAAGCTGGGTCAGTGTCGAAGACTGGGCCATGCGCATGCACCCCGAGGACCGCGAATATGTGGTGAATTTCTGCGTGAGCCAGTCCCAGGCCGGCGTGGACCATGAGGCTGACTATCGCGCGCTGACCAAGGACAACGGCTATGTCTGGATTCGCGATGTGGTCCATGTGGTGCGCAATGCGCAAGGCGAGGCCGAAGCGCTGATCGGCTTCATGTTCGACATCAGCGAGCGCAAAAAGACCGAGGAAAGGCTGCTGAGTCTGCAGAAGGAGCTGGAAGTGCTCTCCTTCAAGGATGGCCTGACCAGCATTGCCAACCGGCGCTGCTTCGATACCAGCTTCGAGCAGGAATGGGAGCGCACGCGCAGCGATGGCAAGCCCCTGTCCATGCTGCTGTTCGATGTCGACTTCTTCAAGCAATACAACGATTTATACGGTCATATCCAGGGTGACAAATGTCTGGTGGATATTGCCCAGACCCTGAGCCTGGCGCTGGACGGACAGCGTGACCTGGTGGCGCGTTACGGTGGCGAGGAGTTTGTGGTGCTGCTGCCCGAAGCCGATGCCGAAACTGCGCAAAAAGTGGCCGAGCGCTGCCAGCGCCTGATCCAGAAGCAGTCCATCGTGCATGCGCTGTCGCCCCATGGCAGGCGGGTCACCATGAGCATTGGTGCGGGCACGGTGCTGCCGGCAGAGCATGATCGACCTGCCGGCTTTATCGAAGCCGTGGACCGGCAGCTCTATGCGGCCAAGAACAAAGGCCGCCACCGGATTGAAAGCGTCATCTTGAGCGCTTGAACCCTGCCCAGGCCTGCGTGCGGCAGGCGCCCGGCAGGGCAATACCCGGTGTCAGGCTTTCAGCACTTCGCACGGCACCCGTACCCAGCCTTCCATCAGAATGCGGGCACTGCGGCTCATCAAGGCCCTGGTGACCTGCCATTGACCCTGGTCGCTCCTGGCTTCGGCCCCCACACGCAGGGTGCCGCTGGGATGGCCGAAGCGTACGGACTGGCGCTCGCCGCCGCCCGCCGCCAGATTGACCAGCGTGCCTGGAATGGCGGCAGCCGTGCCTATGGCGACGGCTGCCGTGCCCATCATGGCGTGGTGCAGTTTGCCCATGGAAAGCGCCCGCACCACGAGATCGATATCCTTGGCGGCAATCGCTTTACCGCTGGAGGCTGTGTAGCTTTGCGCGGGAGCCACAAAGCCTATCTTGGGCGTGTGCTGGCGTGTGGCAGCTTCACCCAGATCCTTGATCAGGCCCATCCTGAGTGCGCCATGGGCGCGGATGGCTTCGAACCTGGCCAGGGCGGAGCCATCGCTGTTGATGGCATCCTGCAGTTCGCAGCCGGTATAGCCCAGCTCTCTGGCATCGAGAAAGATGGTCGGAATGCCGGCATTGATGAGGGTCGCGCAAAAGCGGCCGACGCCGGGCACATCCAGCTCGTCGCTGACATTGCCGGTGGGAAACATGGCAGCTCCGTCCTCACCCTCATCGGCGGGGTCCAGGAACTCCAGGGCCACTTCGGCAGCGGCAAAGGTCACGCCGTCAAGTTCGAAGTCCCCGGTTTCCTGCACCTGACCATCGCGGATCTGCACATGGTTGATGATGGTCTTGCCGATATTCGCCTGCCAGATGCGAATGACGGCCACGCCGTTGTGCGGAATGCGCTCGGCCGGAATCAGCCCCATGTGAATGGCGCAGGGGCCGACGGCAGCGCTCAGGTTGCCGCAGTTGCCGCTCCAGTCCACAAAAGGCTGATCGATGGACACCTGGCCGAACAGATAGTCCACATCGTGATCGGCGCTTGTGCTCTGGCTGAGGATCACGCCTTTGCTGGTGGAGGATGATGCATTGCCCATGCCGTCAATCTGTTTGCCATAAGGGTCGGGGCTACCCAGAGTGCGCAGAAAGATGGCGTCGCGAACAGGGCCGGGCTGCCGGGCCGCTTCGGGCAGATCCTGCAGCTCGAAGAACACACCTTTGCTGGTGCCTCCGCGCATATAGGTGGCGGGAATGCGGATTTGCGAAGTGAGGGACATGGAATGGCAAACAAACAAGGTATTCAAGGCTCAAGCCAGGGCTTGAGCCTTGAATCAGTGAAACAGATGTAGCTGTTGAGGACGAGGCGGAGAGCCGGAAGCCAATGGCCAGCGATGCAGCACCTGGTAGCGTAACTGCTTGCCTGTGCCGGTTCGCTCGACCAGCTGGATCTCATCGATCAGCCAGTCGACGGGATCGATACGCCGAGTGGGCAGGGCATGTAGAGCTCTGTAGCTGATGGTGATATGCGGTTGATGGCCGCCATCCTTGAAACCGTGGGATTTCAACTCGGTCTGCAGCGTTGTCAGCAGCTGGTTGAAAGGCTCTGGACGTCCGCGGGTTAGCAAAGACCAGTGAATGCGCTCGCCCTCCTCACCGCGAATGCGGTTGAAGCTGAGCTCGAAGGCCTTCAGCTGCGCCGCTTGCACTGCATTGCCTGCGGCCAGCAAGGCGAGCAGTGCCTCTTGCCCGGAGTCAAAAGGGCCACACCAGGTTTGGTGCCAGTTATCTGGAGAGAATATGCGCTCGCCCAGGTCCTTATCAAGGCCCAAGGCGCTGATCCGGGCACGCAGGCGATGACGTTCCGGGCTTTGGGGCTGGGTGACAATCAGCATGCGTGCCTGGCTCATAGCTGCTCCTTAGCTCACAAGTTCAGCCGTTGACGCGGAATCGGCTGTGGCGCTACCCGCCAGGAAGTCCTGGGCAAAGCGCTGCAGCACGCCACCGGCTTCGTAAATCGAGACCTCTTCCGCGGTATCGAGGCGACACAGTACCGGCACTTCGGTGCGGGCGCCGGTCGTGCGGTGGATATGAAGTGTAAGCTTGGCCTGGGGGCTACGCTGGCCGATGACATCAAAGCTCTCGGTGCCATTCAACCCCAGTGTGTGGCGGCTCGTGCCGGGCAGGAACTCCAGCGGCAACACCCCCATGCCGATCAGATTGGTGCGGTGGATGCGCTCGAAGCCCTCAGCCACGATGACCTCCACACCGGCCAGGCGAACGCCCTTGGCTGCCCAGTCACGGCTCGATCCCTGGCCGTAGTCGGCGCCGGCGATGATGATCAGCGGTTGCTTGCGCTGTATGTAGGTCTCTATGGCTTCCCACATGCGCATGGTCAGTCCCTCGGGCTCGACGCGAGCAAGAGAGCCCTGGCGCACCTTGCCCTGGTCGTCCACCACCATTTCGTTGAGGAGCTTGGGATTGGCAAAGGTGGCGCGCTGTGCGGTCAGGTGGTCGCCGCGATGCGTGGCATAGGAATTGAAGTCCTCCTCGGGCAGACCCATTTTGTGCAGATACTCGCCTGCGGCCGAGTCCATCAGGATGGCGTTGGAGGGCGAGAGGTGGTCGGTGGTGATGTTGTCGGGCAGGATGGCCAGAGGACGCATGCCGCGCAAAGTGCGCTTAGCGGCCAGCGCACCCTCCCAGTAGGGCGGGCGGCGGATATAGGTGCTTTGCGGGCGCCAGTCATACAGTGCCTCGACCTTCTCGCCCTGGTCTGCGCGGATGGCAAACATGGGCTCGTAGACCGAGCGGAACTGCTCGGGCTGGACGGCAGCCTTGGCCACGGCGTCGATTTCCTCGTCGCGGGGCCAGATGTCCTTCAAGCGGATTTCGCGGCCCTGGAAGACGCCCAGCACATCGTTCTCGATATCGAAGCGCATGGTGCCCGCAATCGCATAGGCCACGACCAGCGGAGGCGAGGCGAGAAAGGCCTGTCTGGCATAGGGGTGGATGCGGCCATCGAAGTTGCGGTTGCCCGAGAGCACGGCCGTGGTGTAGAGGTCGCGGTCGATGATCTCTTGTTGAATCACAGGGTCCAGAGCGCCGCTCATGCCGTTGCAGGTGGTGCAGGCAAAGGCCACCACGCCAAAGCCCAGCGCTTCCAGGTCATGTAGCAGACCGGCTTGTTCCAGATACAGGGGCACGGTCCTGGAGCCGGGGGCCAGAGAGGTCTTGATCCAGGGCTTGCGGGTCAGGCCCAGATTGCGCGCATTGCGCGCCAGCAGGCCGGCCGCGATCACATTGCGTGGGTTGCTGGTATTGGTGCAGCTGGTAATGGCTGCAATGATGACGGCCCCATCGGGCATCTGCCCTTCGGCCTGCGTCCACTCACCGGCAATGCCTCTTGCTGCAAGCTCGCTGGTTGCCAGGCGGGCGTGTGGATTGGAAGGGCCGGCCATATTGCGCACCACTCCGGACAGGTCAAAGCTCAGTGTACGTTCGTATTCGGCACTTTCCAGGCTATCTGCCCACAGACCTACCTGTTTGGCGTAGTTCTCGACCAATTGCACCTGCTCAGGCTCGCGCCCCGTCAGACGCAGATAGTCGATCGTCTGCTCGTCGATCGCGAACATGGCCGCCGTGGCTCCATATTCGGGTGCCATGTTCGAGATGGTGGCGCGGTCGCCGATGGAGAGGCTGCGCGCGCCTTCACCATGGAACTCCAGATAGCTTCCCACCACTTTTTGCTGACGCAGGAATTGGGTCAAAGCCAGCACGATGTCAGTGGCAGTGATGCCGGGCTGCCGCCTGCCAGTGAGTTGCACGCCAATGATTTCGGGCAGGCGCATCCACGAGGCGCGGCCCAGCATCACGTTCTCGGCTTCCAGTCCACCCACGCCCACGGCGATCACTCCCAGTGCATCGACATGTGGTGTGTGGCTGTCGGTACCTACCAGAGTATCTGGGAATGCTTCACCATCGATAGCATGGATCACAGGGCTCATGCGCTCCAGATTGATCTGGTGCATGATTCCGTTGCCTGGCGGAATCACCTCCACATTCTTGAAGGCTCGCTTGCACCAGTCGATGAAGTGAAAGCGGTCCTCATTGCGCCGGTCTTCGATGGCGCGGTTTTTCTCGAAGGCCTCGCGGTCGTAGCCACCGCACTCAACGGCCAGCGAATGATCGACGATCAGCTGCACGGGCACCACGGGATTGACAGCGGCCGGATCGCCACCTTGCTCGGCAATCGCATCACGCAGGCCGGCCAGGTCGACCAGCGCTGTCTGGCCCAGGATGTCATGGCAGACCACGCGGGCCGGGAACCAGGGAAAATCGCGTTCGCGCTTGCGTTCAACGATTTGCCTGAGGTACTCGGTCAGGTGGGCCGGATCGCTGCGCCGCACCAGGTTCTCGGCATGGACGCGACTGGTATAGGGCAGTGTGCTCCAACTGCCGGGGCGGATGGCTTCCACAGCGGACCGGGCGTCGAAGTAATGCAGCGCAGTGCCGGGCAAGGGTTTACGGTAAGGGTGGTGAGTCATTGTCTCGGGGATTCTTTTAGTAGTCTCAATAGGCCAGAGCCGAGCGTGAGGCTTCTGCGTTGCCGGCGCTGTGGCAGTGCGGGGATTGTGAAAGGGCTGCAGGCAATGGTGAAGGCATCGGCGCTTGGCTTGTCGGCTGCATGGTGGGCTGTGTACCCAGTGCGAGTTGGAGCCGGGCCTGCGACACGCGCAGCAACTGCTCGCAAAGCTGCGTGCTGGCAGTCTGCATCTGGCGTTGCCGCGCCAGATGGCCAGCCAGCAGGCTTGCTCAGCAAGCGAGCCTCGGCCACCTGGGCTGCACTCAGGCAGGTCACGCTCATGCCGCGCCGGGGCTGTGCGCTCAGCGGTCCGTCATGGCACAGCAGCTTCATGGCCTCGCGCACAGGAGTGCGGCTCACGCCAAACTCCTGGGCCAGTGCTCCGTCGTTGATGTCCGATCCGGGCGGCAACTGATGGCTCAGAATGCGCTCGCGCAGCTTGTCGGCGATGGCAATGCACAGGGAATGGGCTTGCATGGGCTGGGCAGACATTGCTGGAGCTTACTGGCGTGCCTCGATAGGCACGAAATGCAGGTCGTCCGGGCCTGTGTAGTTGGCGCTGGGACGGATGATCTTGTTGTCCTGGCGTTGCTCGATGATGTGCGCTGCCCAACCGCTGGTGCGGGCAATCACGAACAGCGGCGTGAACATGGTGGTGGGCACGCCCATCATGTGATAGCTGACGGCGCTGAACCAGTCGAGGTTGGGGAACATGTTCTTGACCTCCCACATCACCGATTCCAGGCGTGCGGCAATGTCGTACATCTTGCTGCTGCCGGCCTCGTCCGACAGCTTTTTGGCCACGCCTTTGATGACCACATTGCGAGGATCGCTCACGGTATAGACGGGGTGGCCGAAGCCGATCACGACTTCCCTGGCATCCACGCGGCGGCGGATATCGGCCTCGGCCTCTGCCGGGTTGTCGTAGCGCTTCTGGATCTCGAACGCCACCTCATTGGCTCCGCCGTGCTTGGGGCCGCGCAGAGCGCCTATCGCAGCGGTAATCGCCGAGTACATATCGCTGCCCGTGCCTGCCACCACGCGGGCCGTGAAGGTTGATGCATTGAACTCGTGCTCGGCATACAGATTGAGCGAGGTATGCATGGCGCGCACCCAGCTCTCGCAAGGCCTTGTGCCATGCAGCAGATGCAGAAAGTGGCCACCGATGGAGTCGTCCCCGGTTTCGACCTCGATGCGGCGGCCCGAGTTGCTGAAGTGGTACCAGTAAAGCAGCATGCTGCCCAGGCAGGCCATCAGGCGGTCGGCGATATCGCGGGCGCCAGGAGGATTGTGGTCGTCTTTCTCCGGCAGCGCGCAGCCCAGGGCGGAGACACCGGTGCGCATCACGTCCATGGGATGGCTGGCGGCGGGTAGCTGTTCCAGCGCAGTCTTCACGCTGCCGGGCAGGCCGCGCAAAGCCTTGAGCTTGGCTTTGTAGGCCCTGAGTTCGGCGTGGGTGGGCAGTTTGCCGTGTACCAGCAGGTGGGCAATCTCCTCAAACTCGCAGACCTCGGCAATGTCCAGAATGTCGTAGCCGCGGTAGTGCAGGTCGTTGCCGTTCCTGCCCACGGTGCACAGTGCCGTGTTGCCTGCTGTCACGCCGGAGAGGGCGACGGACTTTTTTGGCCTGAAGCTTGCGGCGGCGTGGTTAATGGCGGTTGAAGATATTGGGGATGTTGGGGCTGTCACAGTGCTCATGGGTGTCTCCTTTGGATGTGCAGTGCAGGTCCTTGCTGGTCTGCGATACTTCGCAATCTACGCATTTGTTTTTTATGCGTACAGAGCTGAATTGGTGAATGCTTGCGAAGGTGATTGCATGTATTTGCAAATTTTGCGAATATTTGGAGCCGGCAATAGGGAGAAGGTAAGTGGCCAAGACATTCATGGGCGTGCGTCTGCGCAGCCTGCGTGCCGAGCGTGGTCTTACGCAGGCTGCGCTGGCTCAGGCGCTGGAGTTGTCACCGAGCTATCTGAATCAGATCGAGCAGGATCAGCGTCCGCTCACGGTGGCCGTGCTGCTCAAGATTCACAGGGTGCTGGGCGTCGATATCCAGCAGTTCTCCGAGGATGAGGAGGCCCGCTTGCTGGCGCAATTGCGCGATGCGGTGGCCGCCATGCCTCAGCCAGAAGGTTCGGTGCCGCTTCCCGAGCTGCGTGAGGTCGCAGCCAAGCTGCCGCAGATGGCACAGATGCTGCTGGCAATGCACCAGCGTCACCTGGCGGACGCCGAGCGGCTGGAGGCCTTGACCGCCCATCTGAGTGATGGCCGCGCCGGGCCGGATGCCGACACCTCAGTTCACGGAGATGTCGCCGGGAATGGCGCAATGGCAGGCCTGCTGACGCAGCCCTCGCGCCAGATGCCGTTCGAGGCGGTGCGTGATTTCTTTTTTTCCCACCGCAATTACCTTGATGCGCTTGATCGTGCAGCCGAAGCGCTGGCTCGGCAGGCTGCAGAGCAAGGCGGTCATCTGCATGATTGGCTGCAATACCGGCTGCAGGCACGACATGGTGTATTGGTTCTGCATGCTCATGCCGGGACTGCTGAGAAATCGGGCAGCCATAGGTGCTACGATGCGCTCACGCGCACCTTGTATGTGGCTCCGCAGCTGAGTCCGATGCAGCAGGCATTTCAGCTGGCTACGCAACTGGCGCTGCTGGAGTTTGATTCACTGCTTGAAAGGGAGCTGCAAAGCGTGCCCTGGCAGGACGAGGCCACGCGCCGGCTGGCACGCATGGGGTTGGCCAATTATGTAGCCGGGGCATTTGTGCTGCCATATGGAGAGTTCTTGCGTGCAGCCGAAGGCCTGCGCTACGACATAGACTTGCTGGCAAGGCACTTCGGTGTGGGCTTCGAGACCGTCTGTCATCGTCTCTCAACCCTGCAGCGCAGCGATGCGCCGGGTGTGCCGTTTTTCTTTATCCGAGTGGACCGGGCCGGCAATATCAGCAAGCGCCAGTCGGCCACGCATTTTCATTTCTCCAAGACAGGCGGCACCTGCCCGTTGTGGGTGGTGTACGAGGCTTTTACCCAGCCGGGTCGCATAGTGCCCCAGCTCGCCAGCATGCCGGACGGGCGCGTCTACCTGTGGATTGCTCGCACCATCAGCCATGCCGGCCAGGGCTGGGGGGCTCCAGGCAAGACCTTCTCCATCGGCATGGGCTGCGACTTGCAGCACGCCGCGCGGCTGGTGTACTCCCAAGGCATGGATTTGCGCAATATAGGAGCGGCCACACCTATCGGCATGGGCTGCAAGGTATGCGAGCGCAGCGCTTGCCCGCAACGTGCTTTCCCGTATGTAGCCAAACCGCTCAAAGTCAATGAAAACGAGAGCGGATTTGTCCCCTATGGCGGCTAGTTGCTGCTGCCATGTGCGGTGAAGTTGGGGGGATGCATCTGACGCTGGATTGCTGTCACCAACTGATTAACAGGCGTGAAAATGCATTGGAGCAAAAATCTGTATTGTATTCATTGCTATTTATTTGATAGCATTCCGAGAAAATTCGCTTAGTCTTCTTGGACGATGGGCTGAGGGCGATTTCTTCATACGCTGTCTCCAAGTTTTGATTGCACATCAACAAGGAGACAAGAATGCGTTTAGCCGGAAAAGTTGCCGTGGTCACGGGGGCAGGCCAGGGCATGGGGCGAGCGATTGCACAGCGTTTTGCCGATGAGGGTGCCACTGTGGTGGCCGTGGACTTGAATGAAGAAGCAGCCAGACAGACCCTGGAAGGCAGGGGCGGCAAGCATCTGGCCCGTTCCTCCAATGTGGCCGACAGCGCTGCGGTCGATGCGCTGTTTGTCGAAATCCGCGAAAAGCTCGGCGCCGTCGACGTGCTGGTGAACAACGCCGGCGTAGGCTCGGTGGACCAGTTTGCCGATATTCCTGACGCGACCTGGGAGCGCGTGATTGGCGTGAACCTGAACGGCGCTTTCTACTGCGCCCGTGCCGCCGTCAAGCAGATGCAGGAAGGCAAGGGCGGTGCCATCGTCAATATCTCCAGCACCTCGGCTGTCAGCGGTGACGGTCCGGCGCACTACTGCGCTTCCAAGGCCGCCCTGATGGGCTTGACCCGTGGCATGGCCAAGGAGCTGGCGTCCGAGAAGATCCGTGTGAACACACTGGTTCCCGGACCCACCAACACGCCCATGATGCAGGGCATTCCCCAGGAGTGGGCCGATGCCATCATCGCCGGCGTGCCCATGGGCCGCATGGCTGAGCCAGAAGACATCGCCAAGGTGGCAGTGTTCCTGGCCAGCGACGACAGCGGCTTTGTGACGGGTCAGAACGTGGCAGTCAACGGCGGCAGCGCCTTCCTCTAAGGAGAGACAAGCATGAGCAAGCGTCTGGAAGGAAAGATTGCATTTGTGACCGGTGGTGGTTCCGGTATCGGTGCCGCAACGGCTGAGCGTTTCGCACAGGAGGGGGCAACCGTGGTGATCTGCGGCCGCCGCAAGCAGCCTCTCGACGAAGTCGTGGCCAGGATCAAGGCAGCAGGCGGCAGTGCCGAGGCCATCGTGGCCGACGTGGGCAACGAGGCCCAGTTTGTCGGAGCGCTGGAGCAGACTGCAAAAAAGCATGGCAGCCTGGACATTCTGGTCAACAACGCCATGGCCTACACCTGGGGTGGCATCGATGGCATGACCACGGCCGACTGGCATGCCAATTTTTCCACCTCGGTGGACGGCACTTTCTGGGGAACGCGTACTGCGCTGAAGCTGATGGGGCCCAAGGGTGGTTCCATCGTCAATATCAGCTCCATCTGCGGCACGCTGGGCACACCTTTTATGTCGGGTTACTCGGCAGCCAAGGCGGCCATCATCAACTTTTCGCGTGCAGCGGCTGCCGAAGGTGCTGCAGCAGGCATCCGCGTGAACGTGGTGATCCCGGCGGTGGTGGAAACGCCTGCCACGGCCGGCATGCTGGCTGATGAGGCATCGCGCAAGAACACCGAAAAACTCATTCCCATGGGGCGCGTGGGTCAGTCCGGCGAGCTGGCGAATGCCGTGCTGTTTCTGGCCAGCGACGAGGCCAGCTATGTGACAGGTGCCGCCTTGCCCGTGGATGGCGGCCGTTCCGCGGTGCTGGTGACGGCACTGTAAGAAAGAGGCTGAAGAGATGAGTGAACCCGTGAATCAGTGGCCACAAACGCTGGAAGAGCGTATCGACAGGCTGGAGTCGCTGGATGCGATTCGTCAACTGGCTGGCAAGTATTCCCTGTCGCTGGACATGCGTGACATGGACGCCCATGTGAACCTGTTCGCTCCCGATATCAAGGTGGGCAAGGAAAAAGTGGGGCGTGCGCACTTCATGGCCTGGCAGGACAGCACGCTGCGTGACCAGTTCACGGGCACCTCGCACCATCTGGGGCAGCACATCATCGAGTTCGTGGACAAGGATCACGCCACCGGCGTGGTCTACTCAAAGAACGAGCATGAGTGCGGTGCCGAGTGGGTCATCATGCAGATGCTGTACTGGGACGACTACGAGCGCATTGACGGCCAGTGGTTCTTCCGTCGCCGTCTGCCCTGTTACTGGTATGCCACCGACCTGAACAAGCCGCCGATTGGCGACATGAAGATGCGCTGGCCCGGCCGCGAGCCTTATCACGGAGCCTTTCACGACCTGTTCCCGAGCTGGAAGGAATTCTGGGCCAACCGCCCCGAAAAGGACGAGCTGCCCCAGGTGGCTGCACCCGCGCCGCTGGAGCAGTTCCTCAAGACCATGCGCCGTGGTACCCCCGCGCCGCGCATGCGTGTGCGCTAAGGAGCCGGAATGAGTCAAACGCTTTTCACGCCCACACAGCTGGGCAAGATCGTCCTGCAAAACCGCGTGGTCATGGCCCCCATGACGCGTAATCGCGCCGATGCCGATGGCACGCCCACCGACATCATGGCCGAGCACTATGGCCAGCGCGCTGATGCCGGCCTGATCGTGGCTGAAGGGGCCTGGCCCGAGGTCACGGGTCAAGCCTACTGTCGTCAGCCCGGCATCGAAACTGCTGCTCATGTGCGCGGCTGGCGCCGTGTGACGGACGCCGTGCATGCGCGTGGCGGATCCATTGTGCTGCAGATCATGCACTCCGGTCGTATCGGCAGCAGCCATATCAAACCCGCTGGTGTGCGTTCCGTATCGGCGTCCGCCATTCAGGCTCAGGGCAAGATCTGGACCGATGCGGCAGGCATGCAGGATTTCGACCAGCCCCAGGCATTGACCACCGAAGAAGTGCGCACGGCGATTGCCGAGCATGCTGCAGCTGCTCGGCGCGCCATGGATGCGGGCTTTGACGGCGTCGAGCTGCATGGCACCAGCGGTTATCTGAGTCTGCAGTTCCTGCACTCCAGTACCAATCAGCGTACCGATGAATATGGTGGCAACGCCAGCAGTCGCTCACGTTTCGCTGTGGAATGCCTGGGCGCCATGGGGGAGGCCATCGGCATCGATCGCGTGGGGCTGCGCCTGAACCCCGGCAACACCTTCAATGACACGGCGGATGAAAACTCCGCGGCAACCCATGCCGAGCTGATGCGTCAGGCCGCCAAGCTGGGCATTGCCTATCTGCATGTGATGCGTGCGGTCTTCGATCCTTCAATCGATGCCTTCAAGCTGGCGCGTGAGAACTTTGGCGAGAACCTGATTCTCAACGATGGCTTTGATGCGCAAAGCGCCGAAGCCGCGTTGCAGGCAGGCGAGGGCAAGGCGGTATCTTTTGCGCGGCATTTCATCGCCAACCCCGATCTTGTGCAGCGCATGCGCCAGGGCCTGCCTCTGGCCAGATTTGACCGCAACACGCTCTACACCCCCGGTGCCAGGGGCTACAACGACTATGCGTCTGCAGAAGAAGTGCAGACCGTCTGATCCATCAAGAAACTGAGTTCATCGTGTTGGCCGCATTCCCGTATGGGGGTGCGGCCTTTTTTTGTACTGCGGGTTTTCACGGCTGTCGCAAGGGTGTCGGATCGGCCTGTTTCAAAAGGCTGAAAGCAATCTAGTCTATTCCGCTGAACTACATGCTGATTCTTGTATGAGTGCTATTAAATTTGGGTAGTGAAGCGGCAAATCGTTAGTCTCAATGGACGATGTTTGCAAAGGCTCTCCTCTTCAGAATCCTCTGCATCACTAAAGGATTTGGGTTGGAGGCCCCGACATCATGATGGAAATACGTGGACTAGCGTACGTTGTTGCCGAGAGCTCTGATTTGGATCGCTGGGTCAACTACGCACGTGACGTGCTTGGCATGATGCCGAGCACCACTGCCGATGGCGATCTGCTGATCAAGATGGATGAGCGTCAGTTTCGCTTCCAGGTTCAGCCTGGCAGCAATGACAAATACTCCGCATCCGGTTGGGAAGTGGCCAACAAGCAAGCCTTCGAGCAGGCGCTCAAGGTGCTGCAGGCCGCTGATGTGCACTACGAAATGGGCAGCTCCGAACTGTGTGCCAAGCGCCATGTGCAGGAGTTGGCCATCGTGATGGATCCGTCTGGAAACCGTCATGAGATCGTCTGGGGCTTCAAGTCCGACTTCAGCCATTTCGCATCGCCCCAGGGTGTTTCGCGCTTCATCACCGGTGACTATGGTCTGGGCCACACCGTGCTGCCTGCTCCCGACTTTGACAAGACCGTGGCCTTTGTGCGCAATGTGTTGGGCTTTGGCCTCTCGGATATTTACAACTTCAAGCCCGCAGGCGATGCCGGTCCCACGGTCCGAATCCACTTCTTCCACTGCGCCAACGCTCGTCACCACAGCCTGGCGCTGGCCGAATTTCCTTCTCCCTCGGGTTGCGTGCACGTGATGGTGGAGGTGGACAACATGCCCGAAGTGGGCCGTGCCATGGACCGCATGCAAAAGAGCCAGGTCAAGCTCTCGGCCACTCTGGGTCAGCACACCAACGACAAGATGATCTCGTTCTACATGAAGACGCCCTCCAACTTCGACCTGGAGTTCGGCTATGGCGGCGCCATCATCGACTGGGAACATCACATCACGCACGAGTTCACGACCGTAAGCCTCTGGGGGCACGACTTCAGCGTGGGCCGCCCTGAAAACAACTGATAGGAGGCTTGGAGACATGGCCAATAAATTGATGACAGCGAAGGACGTTGTGGCATCCATCAAGGACGGCATGACGATCGGAATTGGTGGCTGGGGGCCCCGGCGCAAGCCCATGGCCCTGGTGCGCGAGCTGCTGCGCAGCCCCGTCAAGGACCTGACCGTGGTGGCCTATGGCGGTGCCGATGTGGGCATGCTGTGTGCGGCAGGCAAGGTCAAGAAGTTGATCTTCGCCTTCGTGTCGCTGGACTTCATCCCGCTGGAGCCGTACTTTCGCAAGGCCCGCCAGAGTGGTGAGATCGAGGTCATGGAAATTGACGAAGGTCATATGGTGCTGGGCCTGAAGGCTGCCGGCATGCGTATTCCCTACATTCCCACCCGAGTCGGTCTGGGCACCGATGTGCTCAAGCACAACAGCTCCATTCGCCTTATCGAATCGCCCTACGACGGCAAGGAGTGGGTGGCGATGCCCGCCATCAATCTGGATGTGGCCCTGCTGCACGTGGATCGCGCGGACTCTCGCGGTGTCTGCCAGATTGCCGGGCCCGATATCTATATGGACGACCTGTTTGCGCGAGCCGCAACCAATACGTTTGTGAGCTGCGACGAACTGGTCGAGTCCAGCAGCTTCGATTCGGAGCAAGCCGCGCGCCTGGTGTTCTGGGAGCGCTCTGAAACCACGGGTGTCGTGCATCTGCCCGGCGGTGCTCACCCATCGTCTTGTGCTCCTCTGTATGGCTTTGATGTCAAGCACTTCAAGGAATACGCGGCCAGCAGCAAGGAAGAGGGCGGCTGGAGCAGCTACCAGCAGAAATACGTGCAGTGCACGGAGCAGGAATATCTGGAAAAAGTGGGTGGCATGGAAGCAATCAAGCGCCTGCCCTTGCCCGTGTTCTGAGGAGGCACAGAGATGAGTGAAATTGCATTGGTAGATCGCGTCATCTGCGCCGCGGCACGTGCCTGGGAAAACGACGGCGAGGTGTTGGCCACCGGCATTGGCCTGGTGCCACGTCTGGCGGCTTCGCTGTGCATGCGTTCCATCAACACCGATCTGATGATGACGGACTCCGAAGCCTGGGTGGTCAATGAGCCCGTGCCCGTAGGTCCACGAGGTGAATACAAGATCAAGCGTGAAAGCTGGATGGGTTTCTCGCGCATCTTCGACAACGTCTGGGGAGGCAAGCGCCACGCCATGGTGGGCCCCGTGCAGGTGGACCGCTTCGGTCAGGGCAATATCTCCATGGTGGGCAGCGACTACGCTCGTCCCAAGTCCATGATGCTGGGGGTGCGCGGCTTCCCCGGCAACTCGATCAACCACGCGAATTCCTTCTTTGTGCCCAACCACAGCACCAAGGTGTTTGTCCCGGGTGAGGTCGATGCCGTGGGCAGCGTAGGCTACAACCCTGCGCGCTTGGCCAAGGGCTGGACGCTAGAGGAGACCACCGACATTCGCTTCATCTTCACCAATCTGTGTGTGATGGACTTTGGCGGACCCAGTCATCAAGTGCGCCTTGTGTCGCTGCATCCCGGCGTGACGGCGGTGCAGGTCAAGGAGGCCACGGGCTTTCCGATCCATGTTCCCGAGAACGTGGGAGTGACACCTGATCCCACGCCCGAGCAACTGGCCTTGCTGGCTCAGCTCGATCCGCACAATCTGCGCGCTACGGCCATGGGAGTCTGATATGGATGATGCATCCAGCGAATTTGTGACACGCGAGGACAAAGCCGTCTATGAAACGGACGAGCCCGTTCTCTACAGCGTGGACAACGGCATTGCCACGGTCACCATGAATCGGCCCACGTTCAACAACGTGCAGAACTCGCAGATGACCTATGCGCTGGATGCTGCATTCCGCAAGGCGACCGATGACGATAGCGTCAAGGTCATCGTGCTGCGCGGCGAAGGCAAGCACTTCAGTGCGGGTCACGATATCGGCACGCCCGGCCGAGACATCAACAAGTCCTTTGACCGTGCACACCTGTGGTGGGATCACACCAACAAGCCCGGCGGCGAGCAGCTGTTTGCCCGCGAGCAGGAGGTCTACCTGGGCATGTGCCGACGCTGGCGCGAGATCCCCAAACCCATGATTGCCATGGTGCAGGGGGCATGCGTGGCGGGCGGTCTGATGCTGGCCTGGGTCTGCGACCTGATCGTGGCCAGCGACGATGCGTTTTTCCAGGATCCCGTGGTGCGCATGGGAATCCCCGGTGTGGAGTACTTCGCCCACGCTCACGAACTGCATCCGCGTATTGCCAAGGAGTTCCTGCTGCTGGGCGAGCGCATGCCGGCAGAGCGCGCCTATCAGATGGGCATGGTCAACCGCGTGGTTCCGCGTGCCGAGCTCGAGGACCAGGTCTATGCCATGGCCCAGCGCATGGCGGCTCAGCCGCGTCTGGGCCTGGCACTGACCAAGATGGTCGTCAACAAGGCTGAAGAGCTGCAGGGGCTGCGTTCCACCATGGACATGGCTTTTGGCTACCACCACTTTGCTCACGCGCACAGTCAGGCGATGGGCATGGGGCAACTGGGCGGCCAGGATGCCAGGTCCATGGCAAAGGCCAATAAAGAAGAGTCAAAGGCATGAGCAATATGAACGATATGGGCAGTCTGCGCACTCCTATCTGCGACCTGCTGGGGTGCCGCTACCCCGTCATCCAGACGGCCATGGGCTATGTGGCGGGCGCTGATCTGGTGATAGGTACTACCAACGCCGGCGGCTTCGGCTTTCTGGCCGGCGCCACCATTCCCGCCGACAGGATCGAAGCCGAAATTCTGCGTGTCAAGCGCGAGACCGACGACCAACCTTTCGGGCTGAACTTTCACATGTTTCAGCCCAATGCCCAGCAACTGCTGGATCTGGCCGTGAAGTACCGTCTGCGTGCGGTGAGCTACGGCCGTGGTCCGGACAAGAAGGTGATAGGCCGTCTGCGCGATGCCGGCATCGTCTGCATGCCCACAGTGGGAGCCCTGAAGCATGCTCAGAAGGCGATCGAGATGGGCGCCAATGCCATCACTGTGCAGGGCGGTGAAGGGGGAGGCCATACCGGCAGCGTTCCCACCACGGTGCTGCTGCCTCAGGTAGTGGATGCGGTCGAGGTGCCCGTGATTGCCGCAGGCGGCTTTTATGACGGCCGTGGCCTGCTGGCTGCTCTGGCCTATGGCGCATCGGGTATTGCCATGGGCACGCGGTTTCTGATGACCAGTGATTCCAAGGTGCCCGCCGCCACGCTGCAGCGCTATCTGGCTGCAAGGGATGCGGAAAAGATCTCCATCTCGCATCTGGTCGATGGCATGCCCCAGCGCATGATTCCCAATGAATACCTGGCCATGCTCGAAAAAGCCAGCCCCATGAAGCGCTTGCGCATCGCCCTGGGTCTGGCATTGCAGTGGAAGGCCGAGACCGGCATGACCACGGGTCAGGCCTTGAGCATCTTCATGAAGGCCATGCGCGAAGACTCGTCTTCCGTCGCACAGACCGTGATGGCTGCCAACGCCCCCATGTTGCTGCAGCGCTCCATGGTCGATGGCAATCCCGCAGAGGGCGTGATGTCTGCCGGCCAGGTGGCCGCGCTGATTGGCCGGCTCGACAGCTGCGAGGAAGTGATAGGCGGCATTGTCCGCCAGGCCATGGACCGTCGCAACGCATTGAACGCATTGACTCCCGCATAACAACAAGCCAACGAGACCGGATATGTCCACTCAACAATTTCACTCCAATATTCATGACAACGGCGTGGCGGAGCTGGTGATAGACCGTGCTCCCGTGAATGCCTTGAATGCAGCCGGCTGGAATGGCCTGGCCCGGGAAATCCAGGCGCTGGGCGACAGGCCCGAGGTGCGCGTGATCGTCATCCGTGCCGAAAACCGTGGTTTCTGCGCGGGTGTGGACATCAAGGAGCTGGCGACCAACGACAAGCTCATCATCGACGTGAACGCAGGCAACTACGCCACGTTCAAGGCCGTGCACCTGAACAAGGTACCCGTCATCACCGCCGTGCACGGCTTTGTGCTGGGCGGCGGCATCGGTATCTGCGGGGCATCGGACATCGTGATCGCCGCGGAAGACGCCACTTTCGGCCTGCCTGAAGTGGACCGCGGAGCCATGGGTGGTGCCGCCCATCTGCAGCGCATGTTCGGCGTGCAGAAGACTCGCTATCTGTTCTTTACGGGCGAGATGATCGCTGCGGCAGAAGCCCTGCGCCTGGGTGCCATCGAGCGTGTTGTTCCCCGTGAGCAGCTGCGCGACGTCGCCATGGAGATCGCCAACAAGATTGCCGCCAAGAGCCCCGCCATGATCCGCATCGCCAAGGAGGCGCTGACCGGCATCGAAGACGGCAATCTCGAAGACAAATACCGCTGGGAGCAGGGATTCACCCTGCAAGCCTATATGAGTCCAGATTCCGCCGAGACGCGCAGCGCCTTTGTGGAAAAGCGCGACGCCAAATTCTGAGCATCACTAGCGCGAAGAGGAGACAACCATGGATTTGACATACACCCCAGCGCAGAAGACCTTCCGTGCCCAGGTACGTGAATGGCTCAAGAACAATGTGCCCAAGGAACGACTGCAGAGCTATGACACTCGAGAGGGTTTCGAGCAGCACCGCCAGTGGGAAGCCAAGCTGGCCAGCGCTGGCTACAGCGCCGTGACCTGGCCCAAGGACCTGGGCGGCAGCGGCTGCGACCTGACCGAATGGCTGATCTTTGAAGAAGAGTACTGGGCAGCCGATGCGCCATCCCGCGTGAACCAGAACGGCATTCTGCTGCTGGGCTCCACGCTGATGGAATTCGGCACGCCCGAGCAGAAAGCCCGCTTTCTGCCCCGTATGGCCCGCTGCGACGATATGTGGGCCCAGGGTTGGTCCGAGCCCAACGCCGGCTCGGACATGGCTGCCATCAGCAGCCGCGCCACACGCATGGGTGACAAGTTCATTCTGAACGGTCAGAAAATCTGGTCTACCCGTGCGATCTTTGCCGACTGGGTGTTCGGCCTGTTCCGCAGTGATCCGACATCAAGCCGCCATCATGGTCTGAGCTACATACTGGTGCCCTTGAATACGCCCGGCATCACCGTGCGTCCCATTCGTGCCATCAATGGCCGTGAGCACTTTGCCGAAATCTTTTTCGACGATGTCGAAGTACCCGTGGAGAACCTGCTGGGTGCAGAAGGCAAAGGCTGGCATGTGGCGATGGCGACGGCCGGCTTTGAGCGCGGCCTGCTGCTGCGCTCTCCCGCCCGCTATCAGCGCAGTGCGCAGAAGCTGGTGGACCTGTATCTGCGCAATCAGGTCGAGGCCGACCGCGATCACTCCATTCGCGATGCCGTGCTGCGTGCCTGGCAGGGGGCGGAGGCATACACGCTGTCTTCCTATCACACGGTGGGCCGCCTGAACAAGGGCGCACAGATTGGCGCCGAAGCCAGCACCAACAAGATTGTCTGGTCCGAGCTGGACATCATGATTCACGAAACCGCGATGCGCATTCTGGGCGCGCGTGCCGAGCTCATCGATGACGTCGAGGCCAACGAATGGCTGGAAGGTTTCCTGTTCTCGCAGGCAGGTCCCATCTACGCGGGCAGCAACGAGATCCAGCGCAACATCATCGCTCAGCGCATGCTGGGTCTGCCCAAATCCTGATCGGCAGGGAGACAACCATGGACTTCACCTTTACCGAAGATCAGATCGCATTCCGTGACTCGATCAGCCGCTTTTTGATGACCGAAGCAGCCCCCGAGCTGCTGCGCGACATCTGGGAAACTCCGACCGGTCGCAGCCCCGAGTTGTGGGCCAAGATTGCAGAACAAGGCCTGATGGGCCTGTCCGCTCCCGAAGCCGATGGCGGCATGGGCATGGCCGATGTGGACTGGGCACTGCTGCTGCAGGAAGTGGGCTATTACGCTCTGCCCGATTCCCTGAGCGACACCGCCTATGTGGCCGTGGGCATGCTGTGTGCATTGCCGCAAGGACATGAGAGCCGTGTCTGGCTGTCCAGGATTGCCGAAGGCAGCTGCCGCGTGGCCGTGGGCCATCCCGTCAACCTCAATGTGGCGGACGCGGCATTGGCCGATGTGCTGTTGCTGCCCCATGCCACGGCCACCGGCCTGGAGCTGCACCTGGTCAGGCCTGCACAGTGCGAGATCACGGCGCTGAACAGTATCGACTCTTCGCGCCGTCTGTCACGGGTACGCTGGACGGCATCCGATGCCACCCGTTTGCTCGACGGCACTCAGGGTCAGAAGGTCTGGGACACTGCCGGCGAGCGCGGTGCAATCGCCGCAGCTGCCCAGATGCTGGGCCAGGCTCAGCGCATGCTGGATCTCTCGGTGGACTATGTGGCGCAGCGCAAGCAGTTCGACAAGGTCATAGGCAGCTTTCAGGCCGTGCAGCACCACCTGTCGGACATCGTCACCAAGATCGAGTTTGCCAAACCTGTGCTCTACCGTGCCTTCTATGCGCTGCAGCACGGTGAACCCGATCTGGCCGTGCGTATCTCGCACGCCAAGCTCCAGTGCAGTGAAGCGAGCTGGTTTGCGGCACGCAACAGTCTGCAGGTGCATGGCGCCATGGGCTACACCTGGGAAGTCGATCTGCAGATGTTCATGAAGCGCGCCTGGGTGCTGGACGCTGCCTGGGGCGACAAGGCATACCACGCGGCCCGCCTGACTCAGGGCTTGCTGCGCAGTCCCAATGCCCCGGTGGGCCCCGGATCGACTTTTGATCGAGAAATCGATTCATGTGCCTCCTGCTCTGCGCAAGGTGCTATTAAGAACGTTGCGGAAGAGGTGACTGCATGAGCGCCCAGGCTTATATCGTTGATGCGCTGCGCTCTCCTACCGGAAAGCGCAAGGGCTCTCTTGCCACTGTGCACGGTGCCGATCTCGGCGCCCATGTGATCAAAGCGCTGGTCGAGCGCAACGACATTCCCGCAGCCGATTACGACGACGTGATCTTTGGCTGCGTGGACACCATAGGTTCTCTGGCTGGCGACATTGCCCGGACGTCCTGGCTGGCAGCCGGCATGCCCTTGAACGTGCCAGGCACCACGATTGATCGCCAGTGCGGCTCGTCCCAGCAAGCCATTCATTTTGCGGCCCAGGCCGTGATGAGTGGCACGCAGGACGTGGTGCTGGCCGGTGGCGTGCAGACCATGACCGCCATTCCCATTTCCTCGGCCATGCTCGCCGGTCAGCCCCTGGGCTTTACTACGCCGTTCGCCGAGAGCAAAGGCTGGCAGGCGCGTTTCGGTAACGCACCCGTCAATCAGTTCTATGCCGCCCAGCGTATTGCCGACCACTGGGGCGTGAGTCGTGCCGACATGGAAGTATTTGCCAAGGAAAGCCACGACCGCGCTTTGAATGCGATCGCCGAGGGCCGCTTCGACCGTGAAATCATCCCCTTTGGCGCTTTCAGGATGGATGAGACAGCTCGCCTCTCGACTCTGGAGAAGATGGCCACGCTGGAGCCGGTGGACCCCGACTATCCCTCCATCACTGCAGCCGTCTCAAGCTCCACCTGCGATGCGGCGGCTGCCGTGCTGGTGGTGTCCGAAGCAGCGCTCAAGCGCTACAACCTCAAGCCACGCGCCCGCATTCACCATATGAGCGTGCGCGCCGATGACCCCATCTGGCACCTGACCGCGCCGATTCCAGCCACGGAATATGCGCTCAAGAAGGCGGGCATGACCATGTCCGACATCGACCTGGTCGAGATCAACGAGGCCTTTGCTTCCGTGGTCATGGCGTGGCTCAAGGAGACCGGCTACGACCATGCCAGGACCAACGTCAACGGTGGTGCGATTGCGCTCGGTCATCCACTGGGAGCCTCAGGCGCCAAGCTCATGACCACGCTGCTGCACGAGCTGGAGCGCACCGGCGGGCGCTACGGCTTGCAGACCATGTGCGAAGGTGGAGGACAGGCCAATGTGACCATCATCGAGAGACTCTGACGGCAGACATGCAGGCACCCCTGGGTGCCTGTATTGCGTTGGAGATCCGGTGTTGGCAGCTTAGCAAGTCATCCACAAAAATATCAACGGAGACAAAGACATGCAAGACAAAGCGACGGATTCAGATCGCAGAGCATTCCTGACAGGAGCAACTGCCACGGCGGCAGCGCTGGGTCTGCCAGCAGCGCAAGCTCAAGTCGGCACCAGGACCGTTGCGCAGGCCGATGCCATCACCATGGCAGCGCAGATGCGCAAAGGCGATGTCACGCCGCTGGAGGCTCTTGATGCCGCCATTGCGCGCGTTGAAGCCTTGCCCAAGCTCAATGCCGTGGTCATCAAAGACTACGAACTGGCCCGCGAGCATGCCAAGAAGCTCTCGACCATGGGCCGCGATGCACGCAAACAGGCGACTGACAAAGCTCCGCTGTGGGGTCTGCCATTTGTGCTCAAGGACCTGGGTCTAAGCATGGCAGGAACCGTGACCAGCAATGGTTGCCGCTTCTTCAAGGATGCTGTCGCTTCGCAGGACTCCACGCTGGTGATGCGCTACAAGGCAGCGGGTCTCAACATCTTTGGCAAGACGGCATCTCCCGAGTTCGGCATGACGACTACCACGGAGTCAAAGCTTTACGGCGCCACGCCCAACCCCTGGAACACCGGGCATACCACGGGCGGTTCTTCCGGTGGGACTGCAGCTGTGGTGGCGGCCGGCATTCTGCCCGTGGGTCATGCCAGCGATGGTGGCGGCTCCATCCGCATACCGGCCGCACATTGCGGCCTGTTCGGACTCAAGCCCAGTCGTGGACGTGTGCCTGCAGGGCCAGGAGCGTTGGATGGCGCAACAGGTTTGTCGGTGAACCACGTCATCAGCCGCAGCGTGCGCGACACTGCCTTGCTGCTGGACTTGAGTGCTGGGCCCGAGTTCGGCTCGCGAGTGCGACCTCCCTCTGATGTTTCTCGGGGCTACCTTGAAGCGATGCACCAGCCCGAGCGCAAGCTGCGTATTGCCGTCTGGCGCAAGAACTACTTCGGGATTCCCGTGCATGCCGAATGCCTGGAGGCTGTGGACAAAGCGGCCAAGGCCTGCGAGGCCGTGGGGCATTTTGTTGAAGAGGCCATGCCGGAGCTGCCGGTGAACGAAATTTTTGGCGGTATGGGTGCAGGTATGTCGGCAGGTCTGCTCAGCGCCATTGAATACCGTGAAAAGCAGCTGGGCCGCGCTGTGCGCGAAGACGAGATGGAGCCGCTGAACTGGGCTGCGTTGCAGGCCGCGAAGAAGGCCTCGGCGCTGGATCTGTACCGTGGCCGCGCAGGCTTCGACAAGGCGGGGCAATTGATCGATGCATTCCTGTCCAGGTACGACCTGATTCTGACGCCCACCACCGTGGTGCCTGCACAGAAACTGGGTGCGCTGCGACTCGATCAGCCTTATGAAAGCTATGCCGCCGAGGCCATGAATTCCTCCGCGTTTACCTCGCTGTTCAACATCAGCGGTCATCCGGCCATGTCCGTGCCGCTGCACTGGACGGCAGACCACCTCCCTGTGGGGGCCCACTTTGTCGCACCGTTTGGTGGCGAAGGCCGCTTGCTGCGTCTGGCGGCGCAGCTGGAGCAAGCCTTGCCATGGGCACATCGCGTGCCGGACCTGTCTGCACTCAAGGCTTGAATGTCCAGCAACAAGAAGGAGGAGAGCATGGAATCAGTGAATCAAGGTGTGGATCGTCGTGGCTTTATTCAGGGCGCAGGTGCCGTGGCCGCAGCAACAGCCATGCCGGCAATGGCTGCACAGAAGAAAAATGAGGTGACGGCGGTGGATGGCTACGCCTGGGCAGAACAGATCCGCCGGGGTGATATCACGCCGCTGGAAGCGCTGGAAGCGGCGATTGCACGTACGGAGGCCTTGCCCAAGCTCAATGCAGTGGTCATCAAGGACTACGATCTGGCACGTGATCAGGCCAGGCAGATGTCGGCTCTGGGCAGCGCTGCACGTGCCGAAGCCACAGCCAGGGCGTCCATGTGGGGCGTGCCCTTTCTGCTCAAGGATCTGAACCAGTATCTGAAGGGAACGGTCACAACCAACGGCTGCCGCTTTTTCAAGGGGGCCGTGGCAGAGTACGACAGCACCCTGGTGGCACGCTACAAGGCGGCCGGTCTCAATATCTTTGGCAAGACCGCATCGCCCGAGTTCGGCCAGACGCCCACGACCGAGTCCTTGCTCTACGGCAAGTCGCCCAATCCATGGAATGCTGCCCACACGACGGGCGGTTCCTCGGGTGGTGCGGCATCGGTGGTTGCCGCAGGCATTGTGCCCGTGGCCCATGCCAGCGATGGAGGCGGCTCCATTCGCATTCCCGCTTCGCACTGCGGCCTGTTTGGCCTCAAGCCCAGCCGCGGCCGTCTGCCCGCCGGTCCGGCCTATATGGAAGGCTGGATGGGCTTGTCCATGAACCATGTCATCAGTCGCAGCGTGCGCGACAGCGCTCACCTGCTCGATCTGACGCAGGGGCGCGAGCCGGGCTCGCGCACCGTGCCGCCGCGCGACGTGGAGGGCAGCTATCTGGACGCCCTCAAGCAGGCACCCAGGAAGCTCAGGATCGCCGTCTGGTCCAGGAACTACTTTGGCATTCCCGTGCATGCGGACTGTCAGGCTGCGGTGGACAAGGCCATCAAGGCCTGCCTGGCGCTGGGACATGAAATCGTGGAGGACATGCCGGAGTTGCCTGTGGCTGAGGTGTTCTCGGGCCTGGGCGTGGTGACATCCGTGGGCATGATGGCCAGCATCCGCGCCCGCGAAAAGCTGCTGGGTCGCGTCGTGCGCCAGGATGAGGTAGAGCAGATGGACTGGCTGTATCTGGAAAAGGCCAAGTCCTATACCGCCGAGCAGATGCTGATGGCGCGTACCAACTTCGATACGGCCGGCCAGATTCTGGACCGATTCTTTCTGAAGTACGACCTGATTCTGACCCCGGTGATGGCTGTGCCGCCACCGCTGTTGGGCGTGCTGACGCTGGACCAGCCTTATGACTCATTCGCGCGCGAAGCCGTCAAGGCTTCGCCCTATACCGCGCTTTTCAATATGACAGGCCAGCCTGCCATGTCCGTGCCCATGCACTGGACCAGGGACAACTTGCCTGTGGGCGCGCACTTTGCTGCACCGTTCGGCCGCGAAGGGCGTTTGTTGGCGCTGGCCGCGCAGCTGGAGCAAGCCGTTCCCTGGGCACATCGTCAGCCTGATCTGTCGGTTTTCAAAGCGTAATTTCAAAAAGGCAGACGGCCATGAGGTTGTCTGCATTGCAAGCAAAAGGGGAAAGAAATGGGTATTTGCAACCAGAGAACCGTCGTCATCACCGGTGCAGGCGGTGGCCTGGGCCGCGCTTATGCGCTGGCCTTCGCACAAGAAGGTGCAAATGTGGTGATCAACGACATCCGTGCCGAAGCCGCCCAGGCCGTGGCCGAGGAAGTCAAGGCCGCTGGTGGCAAGGCGCTGGCCAACACCGGTGACATCACCACTGTGGCCGGAGCGCAATCGATTCTCGATGCGGCACTGGCCGCCTTTGGCGATGTGCAGGTCATCGTCAACAACGCGGGCGTGTTGCGCGACCGCATGTTCCTGAGCCTGTCCGAAGAGGACTGGGATATGGTCATGCGCGTGCATCTGCGCGGACATTTCTGCATGGCCAAGGTGTTTGGCGGCTACTGGCGCGATCAGAAGAAGGCCGGCAAGGACGTGGATGCACGCATCATCAACACCAGCTCGGGCGCGGGCCTGCAAGGCTCCATAGGCCAGAGCAACTATGCCGCAGCCAAGGCCGGCATCGCCGGTCTGACACTGGTGCAGGCCGCGGAGCTGGCGCGCTACGGCATCACCGCCAACTGTCTGGCACCTGCTGCGCGCACCTCCATGACCGAAGGCGCCATGCCCGATATGGTCAAGAAGCCCGAATCAGGTTTCGACGTCTGGGACCCCATGAACGTGGCCTCCATCGTCGTCTGGCTGGGCAGCGCGCAGTCCAGGCATGTGACGGGCCGCTGCTTTGAAGCCAAGGGCGGCGAGCTGTCCGTGGCCGACGGCTGGTTCACCGGCAAGATTAATGACAAGCAGGCGCGCTGGGAGCCTGCCGAGCTGTCAGGTGTGGTCGATCAGCTGATCGCCGAGGGCAAGGCCCCTCAGAAGGTCTACGGGACCTAAGCAGAAGAATCAGCCGGGGCATGGGCCCGGCCTTCCCATTCGATGAAGAACTCAGGACGCGAGCCATCATGGATTTAAGTCTGAACGAAGAACAAAAAATGATCGCCGAGAGCGCCGCGGTGTTTCTGCAGGAAAAATGCAGCACGGCGCAGGTGCGCAAGGTTTCTGAAACCGAGGGCGGGCTGGACCGTGCCCTGTGGCAGGAAGTGCTGGACATGGGCTGGTGCAGCGTGGCCCTGCCCGAAGCCGCAGGTGGCATGGGTCTGGGCTGGCGCGAGCTGGTTCTGCTTCAGGAGCAGATGGGTTATCACCTGGCCTGCGTGCCGTTTTTTGACGCTGTCGTCGCAGTGACGCCGTTGTGGCAAGCGTTGAGCCAGACCGGGCAGAGCCTGGGTGTGGTGGAGCGCCTGGCGGCCTCGGGCCGGATCTGCGTGCTGGGCATGACGGTGCGTGGCGAACTGACCGCGACCGCGACCGTGAAGCTCGAAGGCGATGAGCTGGTGCTCAATGGCCAGTGGAGTCAGGTGGGATCAGGAGCACATGCCGATGTGTTCCTGCTGCCCGCTACCCTGCCTTGCGGCTCGCTGGGCCTGCTGGAGGTGCACGCCAAGGAAGAAGGTTTGAGCGTGCAGGCGCTGACTACGGTGGACGCCACACGCAGCAGTGCCGATGTCATGGCCGTTAATGTGAGATTGACTGGCGCTGCCGTGCTGATGCATGGCGAGGCGCTCAGGAGCCTGTGGGCGCAGACCCGCAATCTGGCGGCCATCGGTTTGGCGGCTGAACAAGTCGGTGTGGCCGAGCGCGCGCTGAACCTGGCCGTGGAATACACCAAGGAGCGTCAGCAGTTCGGCAAGGCCGTGGGCAGTTTTCAGGGCGTCAAGCACCGGGCAGCGCAGATGCTGGTGAAGGTGGAGACCGCTCGTTCTGCTGTCTATGCAGCAGCTTTCATAGCTGATAGCGCCGATGTCACAAGCGATCTGAGCTACTTCGCGGCTCAAGCTCGCACAGATGCAACGGAGGCTGCTCTCTTTTCCACGCGCGAAAGCATTCAGTTGCACGGCGGAGTGGGATTCACCTGGGAGTTTGATCCGCATCTGTTCTTCCGCCGCGCGCAGGCATCCAGCCAGCGCATGGGCACGGTGGAGCAGTGGCGCGAGCTGGTGGCTGCGCGTTTGTTGGACGAGAGCGTGACGGAGGCAGCATGAAGATGCAGGAGTCGGAAATCAATGAAGCCTTTCGCGCTGAAGTGCGTGAATGGATGGCGCAACATCTGACAGGGCGGTTCGCCCCGCTCAAACATTCCAGCGGTCTGGGTGCCGAAGGTTATGACGCGCAACTGGCCAAGGAATGGGAGCAGGAGCTGGCCAAGGGCGGCTGGACCGGCCTGGGCTGGGGGACCCGGTACGGCGGCCGCAACGTCCCGCTGGCCCAGCAGGTCATCTTCCACGAGGAGTATGTGCGCTGCGGCGGTCCCGGCCGCATCGGTCATATCGGCGAGACCCTGCTGGCCCCCACGCTGATGGCTTTTGGCACGCCAGAGCAGAAACAGCGTTTTCTGCCCGGCATTCTGGCCGGTACCGACTATTGGGCTCAGGGCTACTCCGAGCCCGGTGCGGGCTCCGACCTGGCGGGCATTCGTACCAAAGCCCATCGTGATGCGGCCACGGGCGAGTGGGTGATCAACGGTCAGAAGGTCTGGACTTCCTGGGCTCATGAGTCCGAATGGGTGTTTGTGCTGGCTCGCACCGACGAGGTCGGGGCGAGCACTGCCAGCCCCCGCCATGCGGGCATGGTGCTGCTGCTGGTGCCCATCAAGCAGGCCGGCGTGGAGGTGCGTCCGATTCGCCAGATCACCGGCACTTCGGAGTTCAACGAAGTTTTCTTTGACGGCGCACGCACCGAAGGCGCGCTGCATCTGGGCCCCGTGGGCGATGGCTGGAAGGTCGCCATGTATCTGCTGGGCTGCGAGCGCGGTGCGTCCACTCTGGGCCAGCAGGCACATTTCCGCTATGAGCTGGACCTGATCATCGACCTGGCCAGGCGCAATGGCGCTGCCCGCGACCCGCTGATCCGTCAGCGCCTGGCCAAGGCCGATATGGGCCTGCAGACTCTGCGCGCCCATGCGCTGCGCTCCAGCGATGAGAGCACGCCCTTCCGTGTGGCTTCCGTATCCAAATACGCATGGTCCAACTGGCACCGTGATCTGGGCGAGCTGGCCATGGATGTGCTGGGCGAGCAGGGCGAACTGGTGCTCAAGGATCCCGCGTTCAGCGCTTTGCAGCAGCTATGGCTGGTCAGCCGTGCCGACACCATCTACGCAGGCACCAACGAGATTCAGATGAACCTCATGGCCGAACGTGCACTGGGCATGCCGCGCTGATCGAGCGCGCCTGCTCCTTTGGTCATTGGAGTAGGTGAATACGCTGAGTGGCTCCAAAGAAGATGCTGTGAACCGCGGGTTCTCCCTGGTGGTTTGCAGCATTTTCTCCTTTGAAATGTCCTCCCAGCGACATTAGGGAATGACCTATCGTCCAAAGTGACGATGCTGCAGCGCAGCGGCGATCGGAAGATCGAGGCAACTACTTTTGAATGACAAATGACTAGCGCTCCCTCTTACGTTGCTCCCCACGGCCTGCTCAAAGACAAAACTGTGCTCGTTACCGCTGCTGCTGGCGCCGGTATCGGCTTTTCAGCTGCAAAACGGGCAGCAGAGGAGGGCTGCAAGGCCTTGTTTATCTCCGACGTGCATGAGCGTCGGCTGGCCGAAGCCGTGGAGCAGATCAAAAAGGATACGGGTTTACACCAGGTCTTTGGCAAGCTCTGCGACGTGAGCAAGGAAGAACAGGTTCAGGCGCTGATCTCCGAAGCCGACAGCGCCATGGGCGGTATCGATGTGCTGATCAATAACGCGGGTCTGGGCACCAGTTGCAAGGTCGTCGACATGAGCGACGACGAGTGGAGCAAGGTCATCGACATCACATTGACCGGCACCTTCCGCATGACGCGCGCAGCGCTCAGGCTGATGCAGCCACGCGGCAAGGGGGTGATCGTCAACAACGCGTCGGTGCTGGGCTGGCGCGCTCAGACCGAGCAGGCTCACTACGCGGCCGCCAAGGCGGGCGTGATGGCCCTCACACGCTGTTCGGCGCTGGAAGCGGCCGAATTCGGCATTCGCATCAACGCCGTGGCACCTTCCATCGCCATCCACGCCTTTCTCAAGAAGTCCGCCTCTGAAGAGCTGCTGGCCAAGCTGTCCGAAAAGGAAGCCTTTGGTCGGGGGGCCGAGCCCTGGGAAGTAGCCAATGTGATGATCTTCCTGGCCAGCGACTACTCCTCGTACATGACGGGTGAAGTGGTGTCCGTCAGTTCGCAGAGGGCCTGAGCATGAATGCAGTCGCAGACAAGATGCTGTTTGACTCGGCAGCCTCGGTGCAGTCATCGGTGGGGCGTCAGCTGGGTGAGACCGAATGGGTGCAGATCACGCAGGAGCGCATCAATCAGTTTGCCGATGCCACGGGCGATCACCAATGGATTCATGTGGATCCCGAGCAGGCCAGGAACGGCCCGTTCGGCGCCTGCGTGGCCCATGGATATCTGACGCTTTCTCTGGCCAATCTGTTTTTGCCTCAGCTGGTCAGCTATCAGGGGCTGAAGATGGGCGTCAACTATGGTTGCGAGAAGGTGCGTTTTCCGGCTCCGGTGCTGGTGAACAGCTTCGTGCGTGGCAGCGGCGAGGTGGTGGCGGCGACGCCTATCGGAGAAGACGGCGTACAGGTCACGATCCGAATCACCGTACAGGTCAGGAATCAGGATAAACCCGGCTGTGTGGTTGAAACCATCAGCAGGCTGTTCTTTATCCGGGAAAATTGAGTGTGTGCAAGTGCCTGCTTCGGCGGGCGATTGCATTTTTTGTGAAGAGGGATGAGCTGCCGACAGAGTGGCCGACCTCGATACGGCAGCAAAAGCTGCCCAGGGCGCGACGACAAGAAAGTTAGGAGACAAAGACATGAAAGACGCAGTCATCGTTTCGACGGCACGTACCCCCATAGGCAAGGCTTACCGTGGTGCCTTCAACGACACCGAAGCTCCGGTGCTGGGCGGACACGTCATTCGCGCGGCGCTCAACAAGGCGAACGTGGCTGGTGCGGATGTGGATGACGTCATTTTGGGCATTGCCGCGCAGCAGGGCACGCAGGGCTACAACCTGGGGCGTCTGTGCGGCTATACCGCCGGGCTGCCGGAATCCGTGGGCGGAATGGTGATCGATCGCATGTGCGCATCGGGCCTGATGAGCATTGCCACGGCTGCCAAGGGTGTCATGACCGGCGAGATGAATATCGCTGTGGCCGGCGGCCTGGAGTCCATTTCCCTGGTTCAGAACAAGTACAAGAACTCGTACCGCGCCCAATCGAAGGCTGTGCTGGCCGCAGAGCCCACAGCCTACATCCAGATGATAGAGACGGCCGAGCTGGTCAGCCAGCGTTACGGCATCAGTCGTGAAGCCCAGGACGAGTACTCGCTGCGCAGCCAGCAGCGCGTGGCCGCCGCACAGGCTCGTGGCCTGTTCGACGATGAAATCGTGCCGCTGACCACGGTCAAGCAGCTGTTTGACAAGGAAGGCAATGTCACCGGCAGCGAGGAAGTCACGCTGACCCGCGACGAGGGCAACCGTGCCGACACCACGCTTGAGAGTCTGGCCAAGCTCAAGCCTGTATGGAAGAACGGCCAGTGGGTGGAGCAAGGCCAGTTCATCACGGCCGGCAATGCATCCCAGCTGTCCGACGGTGCCAGCGCCTGTGTGGTGATGAGTGCCGACGAAGCCCGCAGTCGCGGCCTCGCGCCTCTGGGCATCTATCGCGGCGTGGCCGTGGCAGGTTGCCGTGCCGATGAAATGGGGATCGGCCCCGTCTATGCCATCCCCAAGCTGCTCAAGCAGCATGGGCTGACGGTTGGCGACATCGGCCTGTGGGAAATCAACGAGGCATTTGCCTGCCAGGTGATCTACAGCCGCGACAAACTCGGCATTCCCGATGAGCGCCTGAACGTCAACGGCGGCGCGATCTCCATCGGCCACCCCTTCGGCATGTCGGGCGCACGCCTGGTTGGTCACGCCCTGCTGGAGGGGCGTCGCCGCGGCGTGCGTTTTGTGGTGGTGAGCATGTGTATTGGCGGCGGCATGGGCGCTGCCGGCCTGTTTGAGCTGAGCTGATCCGATCTGTCTGCAACCAACCTTCAACCAAGGAGTTGAACATGATGGACAGCGCTTTCGCCAAGATGGGTTTTTCCACCTACACGCCAAGCTCCATCGCTTGCGTGATCAAGGATGTGCCCATATTCGACACCCCGGCCCCCGTGCGCGCATCGGCCGATGCTCCCTTCGTGAGCGCCGAGCAGTTCAGTGCGCTGATCAGTCAGCTCTATGAAGCTGCCATGGACCCGGAAGGCTGGAAGCCTTTTCTGGAGACTCTGCGTCTGCAACTGGGAGGCAATTACGCCTCGCTCATAGTGCGCCCAGGCTCCGCCGATGATGTGGGGCTGATCGTCTCGGCCGCAGGCGACCGCCGCGATCTGATGCCGAACTGCCCCAAGATCAGCATGAGCCCGTTTCGCAGCATGCCTACCGATCGTATCGTGACCGTGGGGGATGTGATGCCCGAGTCCGAGTGGCGCGCTTCAAGCTACTACAACGACTGGTGCAAGCAGCTGCAGGTGTTCCACGTGATGGCTGCCGACATCGTCACCAAGGACAGCTGCGTCTACGGTCTGCGCATCACGCGGCCCGAAGGTGCCCCGGCTTTCAACAAGCAGGAGCGTGCCTTTGGCGCCATGATGCTGCCGCATATCAAGCGCGCGCTGAACCTGCATCTTTCGGTGAACCAGGACCGTCAGGTCATCTCCCTCTACAGCAAGGCCACGGCCCAACTGATGGTGGGGGTGGTCATCCTCGATCAGAACGGCAATGTGCTGGAGTGCAATCCCGCCGCTGCCAGCATTCTGGACATGCAGGACGGTCTCAAGATCTCCGGCGGCATGCTGGAGGCCAACTACGCCAATGACAACCGCAAGCTGCAGCGCCTGATCAAGGATGCGCTCATGCATACACAGGTCTCGCGCCTGTCCATGACCGAAGGCATGTCGGTCAGCCGGCAGTCCGGCCAGCTCAACTGGGGCGTGGTGGTGCAAAGCATTTCTCCCGACGAGTGGACCGAGGGCAAGCAGCGCCCCAGTGTCGCCGTCTTTGTACGCGACACCGGTGGCAAGGCAGACCCTCCCGTGAAGCTGGCTCAGCAGCTGTTCCAGCTGACGCCGGCCGAGACTTCGCTGGCCATTCAACTGGCCAATGGCCTGTCGCTTGAAGAGGCCGCCGAAGCGCTCAACATCCGCCGCAACACGGCGCGAGCCCATCTGCGCTCCATCTTCTCCAAGACGGGGGTGCGCCGTCAGACCGAGCTGGTGCGCATCTTCCTCAACAGCGTGGCATGGCTGGGGAACAAGTGACGACGGTTGGTGGAAATAAAAAGCGGGCTTCGGCCCGCTTTTTTGTATATGGAGCAGAGCCGGGCAGTCTGCTTTCAATCCTGACCGTGGAAAATTCCTCGCGACAGCATGTCGATGGGAGGCCCGGATTCAGGCCGCTTGTGATCGGGCGTGGAGCAGCCTCGACTCATTGAAGGCCAGGTCAGGCCAGGTCAGGCCAGGTCGAAATGGCGCCTGTGCAGAAATGACTTTACGGTTGCAGGCAAGCCCAGCGATTGTGGTCCATGCATTCCTTGGCGAAATCAATCTCCAGGCCCTGGAGTTTGCTTGCGCACAGCTTGTCCGCGCAGCATGGCCACATGGTCTCCCTGGCTTGCTTCTCATATATTCCATCCGCGCAAGTTCAATCGTTTGAAAACAAGCTGGCGGTCGCGGTGCGAATGCCTTCCAGAGCAAGATAACCCCCGCCCCTCACTAGAGAAACCAAGGCAGAATGACGTGCGCGAGGGTGAGTATCCGGTGTTCCTACGGAAGAAAGCACTTGCATGGCTAAACAGAAGAAATGTGACCGGCTCGCTCAAATACAGCAACGACATGAAACTATTTCGCAAGCCTGCTCTTGATCACTTCAACTTCATTTCTGGTGCGCCCTATGCAATGCTCTTGGTGGGTGGGATTATTGCGCTGTCGATGACAGTGATCTGTACCGTCGTCCTCTATCAGAGTCGGCTGGATGCAATGGAGCATGCGATAGAAACATCACGCAATGTTGCCCTTCTTGCTGAAAATGACGTGGTTCGGAACTTCGAGCTCTATGCACTGTCGTTGCAAGCCGTGGTCGATGGACTCAACGACTCCGAGGTGATGGCCGCCTCGCCGCATTTGCGTAATGCGGCCTTGTTCGACAAGGCCGCGACCGCGACCTATCTGGGATCCATCCTGGTTCTTGACGCAGACGGAAAAATTGCCCTCAATGCAGGGGTCGAGAATGCGGTGAATGGGCATTACTCGGATCATGACTTTTTCAAGGTGCACAAAGAAAGCCCGAGCATCGGTCTCTACGTGGGGGACCCTTATTCATCCGCGCTGCATGGCGGCTCCCTGAGCATTCCTCTGAGTCGTCGGATTTCCCATGCGGACGGCTCTTTTGCCGGCATTGTGCTGATAGATGTTCAGCTGGAGTACTTTCAGAAACTGTTTTCTGCGCTTTCGCTAGGTAAACACGGATCGCTGGCCTTGATAAGGAAAGACGGAGCCATGATGATGCGGCAGCCCTTCGATGCAAAGGTCATCGGGCGCAATATCCGCAATGCAAGCACGTTCCAGCAGTTCATGTCGGCACCCGAAGGCAGCTTTTCGGATACGTCGTACCTTGATGGGGCCCAGCGGGCGTATTACTTCAAGAATCTGCCCAGCTTGCCATTCATCATCATGGTGGCCAAGGCGCATTCCGATATTTACGCGGTCTGGCGACAGAGAGCCTTGCTGATTACCTCTGTCATGGGGATGCTCACCATGGCTTTCATTGGCCTGTCCTTCGCTTTCGGAGTGCAGCTCAAACGCCGCATGTGCGCAGAGTCCGAATTGGCGATGCTGGCACGTACCGACGGCCTGACTGGCTTGAGCAACCGCCGCAAACTCGATGAAATCATCGATCACGAATGGCGCAGGGCAAAAAGGAATCACAGCGCTTTTTCGCTGTTGTTCGTGGATATCGATTGGTTCAAGGCCTATAACGACACTTATGGGCATCAGGCCGGGGATGCTGTTCTGGCGACCGTGGCGAAATGCATTGGAGAGAATATTCGGCGCCCGGAAGACAGTGCGGCACGCTATGGAGGTGAGGAATTCATTGTGGTGTTGCCGGACACGTCCCTGGATGGAGGGGCGCTCATTGCCGAGAATATTCGTGCGGCGATCGCACAGCTTGCCATTGCGCACACTGGAAGCGAATTCGGGTGCGTCACGGTCAGCATAGGTTGTGCTGCCTGGGTGCCGGCAAGAGATCTGGATATGCCGACGATTTTGCGTTCGGCCGACAAGGCGCTGTACAGCGCCAAGATGACGGGCCGTAACAAGGTCGCTTTGTCAAGCGCGTATTCATAATAGTGCTCCGCAAACCCTTGCCTGGCTTACCGGCGTGGCGCAAGGGGCCTGGTGCCTACCGGACTTGCCTTGCGTTGAAGCATGCACCCGGTTCTCGGCCAACGGCATTTGCCCGGCAAGGAGAACTGCATACAAAACTAATAGCTGCAAGCGCTTGATATCAATAGATAGCAGCATTGAAGGTATCTGAATTCCATTGATATATTTTGCTGGCAGCTTTTATTTTGATAGCGGCTGTCTCAGGCAGTTGCTCGGGCGCATGCCTTGCTCAGGCGCATGCCTTGCTGGCGCGCAGCGCCGCAATATCTGCCCTGGCATAACCCAGGGATGCGAGCACGGCATCGGTGTCCTGCCCGATCCTGGTTCCCGGTGTGGGGCGGCGCGCTGGGGTGCGTGAAAAGCGTGGGGCCGGTGAGGGTTGGCGCTGGGTACTGCCGTCCACTTCCAGATCGACGAACAGATTGCGCTGGGCGTTGTGTGGATGAGCGGGTGCCTCGGCCAGGCTCAGTACCGGGGCAAAGCAGACATCGCTGCCTTCGAGCTCTTCGCTCCACTGTGCCTGCGTCTTCCTGAGCACGATTTCGGCCACGCGGGCCTTGACTTCGGGCCAGTCGGAGCTCTGGTACTGGCGCCTGGGGTCCACATCGCTCAGGCCCAGCTTTTGCAGCTGCAAGGCATAGAACTGCGGCTCGATGGCGCCCAGGGTGATGTGCTTGCCATCTGCGCACTCGAACACTTCATAGAAGGGTGAAGTGTTGAGAAAGTGATTCTGCGCGGGATCGTCCTTCCAGTAGCCCATGCCGCTGCGCATCTGGTGCATCAGACCACTCATGGCGCTCACTCCGTCGATCATGGCCGCGTCCACCACCTGACCCCTGCCGGATTGACCTGCCTCGTGCATGGCGCACATGATGCCGAACAGCAAGAACATGGCACCGCCCGCCATATCGCCCACGATGGTGGGCGGTAGCACAGGAGCTTGGCCGGGGCGCATGGAGGTGGACATCACGCCCGTCAGCGCCACATAGTTGATGTCATGGCCTGCGGCCTGGGACAGGGGGCCGGTCTGGCCCCAGCCGGTGACGCGGCCAAAGACCAGGCGCGGCGCGCGGCGAGCGACTTCCTCGGGACTGAAGCCCAGGCGCTCCATCACGCCGGGTCTGAAGCCCTCGATGAGCGCGTCGGCAGACTCGATCAGCTTCCAGGCGGCGGCGCGTCCGCCCTCGGACTTGAGGTCCAGCGCGATGGACTTCTTGCCCCGGTTCTGCGCCATGCGCGGGTAGCGGGATGCCGCAGCATGGTCTGCGCTGCGCTCGATGAGAATCACTTCGGCACCCATATCGGCCAGCATCATGCCGGCAAAGGGGGCAGGGCCTATGCCTGCAAATTCGATGACGCGCATTCCGGTCAAAGGCCCCGGGCTCTGGCCTTGAAAAGGGTGTTCTGTACTCAAGTCGGTCTCCTGTTTTTGTCTGCGACTTTTCTATCTTGTGGATCCTGCCGGTTTTGGACCCGTCCGTTTGGAGTATGTCCGGGGTGAAAGCCAGGCCAACACTGGACATTCCATAAAAAAAGGAGAGCAATACATGTTCAGGCTGGATGGGAAAGTGGCGCTGGTCAGCGGTGCCGGGCGCGGCATGGGGTTCGGCATCGCGCAGGCGCTGGCCGCGCAGGGCGCGCATGTGGTGGTGAACGACTTTCATCAGGACCGCGCCGAGAGTGCGGCAAGTCAGCTGCGCGAAGCGGGATTGAAGGCATCGGCACAGGCGGCGGATCTGACGGATCGCGACGCTATTTTTGCCATGGCGCAGCGCATTCGGGACGAGGTCGGTGTGGTCGATATCTTTGTGCACAACGCCGGTATCCCGGCTCAGGGCTGGGGCTACACGCCGTTTCTGCAGTCGCCCGAGTCCGAATGGAACGCCTGGCTGCAGCTCAATCTGCATGGGTTGATGCATGCCTGCCAGGCTCTGCTGCCCTCCATGCAGGAGCAGGGCTGGGGGCGCATTGTGGCCATCAACTCCGACGCGGCGCGCACGGCCACGGGCATGGGGCTGTGCGCCTATGGTGCAGCCAAGGCGGCAGCGATTGGCTTCATTCGCAATCTCTCGGGCGAAGTGGGCCCGCACGGGGTGACGGCCAACGCTCTGTCGCTGGGCACCATGAACAACTGGGAAGGCTCGGAGAAGATTGCCAGAAAGGGTACGTCCGTGGGCCGGGCAGGATCGCCCCAGGATGTGGGTGCGGCCGTGAGCTATCTGGCATCGACCGAGGCTGAGTGGGTCAACGGCCAGGTGCTGCCGGTCAACGGCGGTGGTCTGGTGGCCTGAGTTCAGCAGCCGTCCTCAACAGCCTTCCGGTGCAAGCCGGAAGGCTTTTTTGTCACTCATGGGACCGCGAGTTGTGGCGGCGAAGGCGACAGAGCCTCCGGTGCGGGCATTCTGGCGGCACAAACCGGCTTTCGCGCCCGGAGGTGCAAGCCATCCGCCACCAGGGGCGGTTGCGGCCGATTTTTCTCATAGTCTGCCCCTAGTCCGAATCAGGTAGGTTTGGGCAAAAGCCGTATGGCAATCTGAAAAAGAACTCGATAACAACCTGGTGATGTGAGGAAAGCAGATGGAGGCATTGATCTTCGACCATGTCCGAACCCCCCGAGGCAAGGGCAAGCCGGATGGAGCACTGCATGAGGTGACGCCGGTCTGGCTGGCCGCGCAGCCGCTGGTGGCGCTGCGTGAGCGCAATCGGCTCGATACGGCGGTGGTGGACGACGTGATCATGGGCTGCGTGGTGCCCGTGGGCGAGCAGGGTGGCAATGTGGGCCGCATGGCGGTGCTGCAGGCCGACTATGCGCAGAGCGTGGCCGGCGTGCAGCTCAATCGCTACTGCGGCTCGGGCCTGGAGGCGGTGAGCTTTGCCGCGGCCAAGGTGATGGCCGGCCAGGCCGACATGACGATTGGCGCCGGCGTGGAGATGATGTCCCGCGTACCCATGGGCTCCGATGGCGGCGCCTGGGCGCAGGACCCGCAGCTGGCCAGCAAGACCTATTTCGTGATGCAGGGCATCTCGGCAGACTTGCTGGCATCGCTGCGCGGCCACAGCCGCCGTGATCTGGACGAGTACTCGGCCGAAAGCCACCGCCGCGCGGCCAAGGCCTGGACGGAAGGTCGCTTTGACCAGTCTGTCGTTCCCGTCAAAGACTTCCTGGGCATGACGCTGCTGGAAAAGGACGAGACCATTCGAGCCGAGACCACCGCCGATTCGCTGGCCGCCCTCAAGCCCGCTTTTACCGAGATGGGTCAGAAATACGGTTATGACAGCGTGGCGCTGCAGCGCTATCCGCAGGTCGAGCAGATTCACCATCATCACCATGCAGGCAACAGCTCGGGCATTGTCGACGGTGCGGCTGCCGTGCTGATCGGCACGGCCGAGGCCGGTGCCAGGCAGGGCATGAAGCCCAGGGCCCGCATCCGCGCCTTTGCCAGCATCGGCTCCGAGCCGACCTTGATGCTGGACGGCCCGGCCCATGCCGCGCGCAAGGCTTTGGCCAGGGCGCGCATGCAGGCTTCGGACATTGATCTGTGGGAGCTCAACGAGGCCTTTGCCACGGTGGTGCTGACCATGATGGAAGAGCTGGACATTTCCCATGAGCGCATGAACGTCAACGGCGGAGCGATCGCGATGGGCCACCCGCTGGGGGCCACCGGCGCCATGATTCTGGGCACGGTGCTGGACGAGCTGGAGCGCACCGGCAAGCGCACGGCGCTGATCAGTCTGTGCGTGGCTGCTGGCATGGGCTCGGCCATGATCATCGAACGCGTGTGAGTGAGGGAGCACAAGTCATGACAACGGAAATCATTCGCTACGCCGTAGATGAGGACGGCATTGCCACGCTGACGCTGGATTACCCCGGCAAGACCATGAATGTGATCGACCAGGCCTTCATGGACAGCCTGGAAGCCTGTATTGCACGCATGCACGGCGACGACCGGGTGCGCGGCGGCATCATCACCTCGGGCAAGGACAGCTTTGTCGCGGGGGCCGACCTGATGGGCATGGAGGCCAATATCGACGCCATGGCGGACATGCCCATCGAGGAGCTGTTCGCCTCCTGCGCATCGCTGTCCCGGCTGCTGCGCAAACTGGAGACCCTGGGCAAGCCGCTGGTGGCGGCCATCAACGGCATGGCATTGGGCGGCGGCTATGAAATCTGCCTGGCCTGCCACCACCGCATTGCAGCCGATGCACCCACGGTCATGGTCGGTCTGCCCGAGGCTCAAGTGGGCTTGCTGCCCGGTGCCGGCGGCACCCAGCGCCTGCCGCGCATGATCGGTATTCTGGCTGCCATGCCTTTTCTGATGGAGGGCAAGCAGCTGCAGGCCGTGAAGGCCAGGGAGGCCGGACTGGTGGACGAGGTGGTGGCTCCCGAGCAGTTGCTCGGCGCTGCCAAGACCTGGCTGCTGGCCAGTCCCACGGCGGTGCAGCCCTGGGATGTGAAAGGCTTTCGCATCCCCGGTGGCGGCCCGCTGGATGCGCGCGTGGCCCCGGCTTTCGTTGTGGGCAACACCATGCTGCAGGCCAGGACCTTGCACAATATGCCGGCGCCGCTGTGCATTCAAAGCTGCATCTATGAAGGTTGCCAGCTGCCCATCGACAAGGGCCTGCGCATCGAGAGCAAGTACATGGCCACGCTGTCGCGCAATCCCGTGGCGCGCGGCATGATTCGCACGCTCTTTGTCAACAAGACCAAGGCCGAGAAAGGTATGCACCGTCCTGCAGGCTTGGAGCCCTTCCAATGCCGCAAGCTGGGTCTGATAGGCGCAGGCATGATGGGCGCGGGCATTGCCTTGGTGGCCGCCCAGCGCGGTATTCAGGTGGTGCTGATAGACCGGGATCAGGCAGCGGCGGACAAGGGCAAGCAGTACTCCGAGAAGACACTGTCCAAGCAGGTGGACAAGGGCCGCCAGAGCCGCGAGAAGGCCGATGCCATCCTCGCTCGCATCACGCCCGGCACTGATTACGAGTTGCTGCGAGATGCCGATATGGTGGTCGAAGCCGTGTTCGAAGACCGTGCCATCAAGGCTGAAGTGACCCGCAAGCTGGACGCCGTGCTGCCGCCTGGCTGCGTGCTGGCCAGCAACACCTCGGCCCTGCCCATCAGTCTGCTGGCGCAGGCGAGCGACAGGCCCGATCGCTTCATCGGTCTGCACTTCTTCTCGCCGGCCGACAAGATGCCGCTGGTGGAAGTCATTCGCGGCAAGCAGACATCGGATGCCACGCTGGCGCAGGCACTGGATTTCGTGGCTCAGCTCAAGAAGACGCCCATTGTCGTCAACGACAAGCGCGGCTTTTTCACCAGCCGCTTCATCGGCGCGTTTGTGGATGACGCCATCGGCATGGTGTCAGAAGGCATTGCCCCTGCATTGATAGAGAACTGTGCAAAGCATGCGGGCATGCCCGTGGGGCCGCTGGCGATTACCGACGAGCTGTCGATTGATCTGTCCAAGCATGCGGGCGAATCCCAGGCCAAAGAGTTCCCAGGGGAATACAAGCCCGGTCGCTCCGTGCCGGTGATCGGCAAGCTGTTCGAGCTGGGCCGTCTGGGCCGCAAGGTGGGCAAGGGCTTCTATGACTACGATGAAAGCGGCAAGCGCATCTGGCCGGGCCTGGCCGAGCATTACCCGCTGAAAGACCTGCAGCCCAGCGCGCACGACCTCAGGCAGCGCATTCTCTATGTGCAGGCCGTCGAAGGAGCGCGTGCCATGGAAGAAGGCGTGCTGCTGGCGCCGGCCGATGGCGACATCGGCTCGATTCTGGGAGTGGGCTTTCCCGCCTATACCGGCGGCCCCTTCTGCTTTATCGACGGCATAGGTCTGCCGCAGTTCGTGGCCGAGGCCGATCGCCTGGCAGATCTGTTTGGCGAGCAACTGCGCCCGCCACAGCTGCTGCGCGATATGGCGGCCAGGGGGCAGACCTTCTACGGAAAGACTGCCAGGGCCTGAGCAGGCCGCAAAGGGTGGGCGGGCGCGCTCACCCGGTATCGGCTCGACACAGTCACTCATCCAATAACAATCAATGGAGACAAGCCATGGATGAAGTCTTCGATTACATCGTCATAGGCGCGGGCTCGGCGGGCGGCACACTGGCCGCACGGCTGAGCGAGAACCGACAGCACAAGGTCCTGCTGCTGGAAGGTGGCGCAAGCCACAAGGATTTGCTGGTCTCCATGCCTTCTGGCTGGGGCCAGATGATCAACAGCTCCCGTTATTCCTGGGGGCACGAAACAGAGCCCGAGCAGTACGCAGCCAGGCGCCGCATCAGCCTGCCGCGAGGCAAGCGCCTGGGGGGCTCATCTTCCATCAACGGCATGATTTATGTGCGCGGGGATCGCGCGGACTTCGACAGTTGGGCTGAGCAAGGGGCGACGGGCTGGAGCTATGACGAGTTGCTGCCCTACTTTGTGCGCACCGAAGACCAGCAGCGCAGCGAACAAGAATTCACCCGGCCCTGGCATGGGCGCGGCGGGCCGCTGACGGCCAACAATCTGCACAATCCCCATCCCGTATCGCTGGCCATGGTACAGGCTGCCATTCAAGCCGGCATGCCCGCATGCAAGGATTTCAACAACGGCCATCCTGACGGGGCAGGGCTGTTTCAGGTCAATCTCAAGAATGGTCAGCGCTCGTCGGTGGCCAAAAACGCCATCGAGCCCGCCATGCGGCGGCTCAATCTGGATGTGCGCATGCAGGTGTTGGTCACCCGCATAGGTCTGGACGGGCTGCGCGCCAGCACGGTGCACTGGAAGGACAAGGCCGGCGCAAGCCATGCAGCTCGCGCAAGCAAGGAAGTCCTGCTGTGTGCAGGGGCCCTGCAGTCGCCCCAGTTGCTGATGCTTTCGGGCATCGGCCCGGCAGCGCACCTGCAGGAGATGGGGATCGAGGTCAAGGTGGATCTGCCCGGGGTGGGCGCCAATCTGCAGGACCATGCGATTGTCCCCATGTCCTGGCGCATGAAGGCCGGAACGCCCAGCCTCAACCGCTCGCTGCGCGGCCTGGGGATTGGCGCTTCGCTCATTCAGTACCTGTTGACCAGGCAGGGAGCCATGGCCATGCCGGCCTCGGAGTTTGCCGCATGGTTCCGCAGTGACTCCAGCCTGCCCTACAACGACATCCAGATTCACGGCCTGCCCGTGACCGGCGATATCGAGGGCTATATGCAGGGCGGCAAGAACTACCGCACCGAGGCCTTCCCCGGCATGACGATGGCGCCCTATCAGGTGCGGCCCTATTCACGCGGCCAGCTCAGGCTCAGGAGCAGCAAGCCCGAGGAGCTGGCCAGCATTCGCATGAACTTTCTGCACGACGAGCGTGACCGCAAGGCGCTGCTCCATGGAGTACGCATGGCCAGCAGGATTGCCCAGCAGCCCGCGCTGGCCGGCCTGATCGAAGCGCAGACGCGCCCGGCACCTGGCCTGCAAAGCGACGAGGAGCTGCTGGACTGGATCTCCATGCACATGGGATCGGGCCACCACGCCAGCGGCAGCTGCCGCATGGGCCATGCGGCCGATCCGCGAAGCGTGGTCACCCCCGACCTCCGGGTCAAGGGCGTGCAGGGTCTGCGCGTGATTGATGCCTCGGTCATGCCGCATCTGGTGTCGGGAAACACGAATGCGGCATCGGTGGTGATTGGCGACAAGGGTGCAGATCTGGTGCTGGGCCTGGAACCGCCTGCTGCAAGGCGGTGGAATGTGGCAGCCGTGCTGCCGGATGGCGCATGCGCCGCCGCCGTGGTTTGAGCTTTGGAAGATTGGGTGGAGACAAAAAGATGAACTTCGATTTCAGTGACGACCAGAATGCATTGCGCAACGAAATACGAAAATTCCTGACCAGGGAATCGCCGCTGACGCAGGCGCGTGCCTTGCTCGAGGGCGAGGGTCACCATGCCCAGGACGTATGGAGCGGCATGGCCCAGCTGGGTGTGAGCAGCCTGATGCTGCCGGAGGACTGTGGCGGTATCGGCCTCGGTGCCATGGAGATGTGCGTGGTGGCCGAAGAAGTGGGCCGCCAGCTCAGTCCCGTGCCTCTGGCATCGACCATGTATCTGGCGGTGCAGGCCGTCCTGCTATCTACACAGGAGCAGTCCGCGCAACGAAGGCAATGGCTGCTGCCGGTTTCGGGTGGAAGCATTGGCTGTCTGGCAGCGCCGACGGACGGGCAGGAGCCGCCATACGCTCTGCCCCTGTTTGACGGCAAGACCTTGAAGGGGGAGTGTCTGCTGGTGGCCGATGGCATGGCCGCGCAATGGGGGGTGGCGCTGGCGCGCAATGCGATGGGGGCGGATGTGCTGGTGGTCTTCAGGTGTGACGGCTCGGTGCAGCGCAAGAAGCTCAAGACGCTGGATCCTTCCAAGCCCTATGCCTTGTTGCGCTTTGACGGCACGGCGGCCGAGCAACTTGACGGAGCCAGCAGCGCTGCCCAGGTGCTGGCACGCGTGCGCAATCGTGCTGCCGTCATGCTGGCCTTTGAACAGCTGGGAGCAGCCGACGCCGCGCTGGAGATGGCCTGCCACTACGCCAGGGAGCGCAAGGCCTTTGGCCGGCCCATTGGGTCCTATCAGGGCATCAAGCACAAGCTGGCCAATCTCTACACCAACAACCAACTGGCCCGTGCGCATTGCTACTACGGAGCCTGGGCGCTGACGGCAGACATGGCTCTGGCTGATGGTGCGTCCGAGCTGCCCGGCGCAGCCGCCGCAGCACGCGTGAGCAGCACTCAGGCGCTGTCGGATGCTGCACAGGAAAACCTGCACACCCACGGCGGCATGGGCTATACATGGGAGCTGGATTGCCATCTGTTCTACCGCCGTGCGCGCCAGCAGGCCGTGGAGCTGGGCAGTATCCACGCCTGGCGCGAGCAGGTGGCGGCCGAGTTGCAAAAGCGGTTGCTTGCTCCTGCGAAAGAGACGATTGTGCAGAGCTCGACCGCGGCTGACCGTCAGTCCATGGACTTTGAGGACACGCCCGAGGAAGCCGCCTTCCGCGCCGAATGCCGCGCCTGGCTGCAAGCCAATGCCGAGCCCAAGGCAAGTGCCGACGACTACTTCGGTCGTGACATGACTGCCGAGCAGCGCATGGAGGCAGCCCGGCTCTGGCAGGGCAAGAAGGCTGCAGCAGGTTTTGGTGCGATTACCTGGCCCAAGGTGCTGGGTGGCCGGGGCGGTACACCCATGCAGGAGCTGATCTGGCGCCAGGAGGAGGGGCGGGTCAAGGTGCCCACGGGCATGTTCAACGTCAGCCTGGGCATGGTTTTGCCATCGGTGATGGCGCACGCCAGCGCCGAAGTGCTGGCCCTGCATGTGGCCCCGGCACTGGGCGGAAAAAACCTCTGGTGCCAGTTGCTGAGTGAACCCGGCGCAGGCTCTGACCTGGGCATGGTGCGTACCCGTGCCGAGCGTGCGACCGATGGCCGCGAGGGATGGATCGTCAACGGCCAGAAGGTCTGGACCTCTCTCGCGCAGTTTGCCCAGTTTGGTCTGGTATTGGCTCGTACCAATCCCCAAACCAGCAAGTTTGAAGGCTTGACCACTTTCTTCCTGGACATGAAGTCGCCCGGCATTACCGTGCGCCCGATTCGCCAGGCAGGGGGAGAGTCCGAGTTCAACGAAGTCTTCTTCGAGGACGTGTTCGTGCCCGATAGTCAGATGGTGGGCAAGCTGGGCGGTGGCTGGAAGGTCACGTTGACAGGCTTGATGGCAGAGCGCCTGGCCATTGGCGGAGTGATGCCCGCCGAGCTGTGGCGCACCACGGCTGGCTTGCTGGCCGATCATCGATTTGACGGCAGGCCGGCGCTGCAGGACGGTCGCCTGCGCGAGCGCTGGGCCGACCTCTATCTGAAGGAGCAGGCGCTATGGCTGCTGCAGTGCCGCGCTCTGACGGCGCTGAGCAAGGGTCGTCAGCCCGGCCCCGAAATGAGCGGCGCCAAGAACGTGGCCGCTGCCGCACTGCAGTCCTTTAGCTATTTCGCCATCGACTTGCTGGGCGAGCGAGGTGTGCTGGCCGCCAGCGAACTTGGAGAGCGTTTTGCCATGGTGGAGCGCCTGTGGTTCGGCTCTGCCGGTATGCGCATTGCGGGCGGTACCGACGAGGTGGTGCTCAACAGCATTGGCGAACGCGTGCTGGGGCTGGCTGCCGAGCCCCGTGCGGACAAGGACCTGCCCTTCTGCGAACTGCTTGCCTAGTGACTTGGCGCGGCACACCGCAATGTGCCGCGTCCTTTTTACTGGGCATACAAGACTCCATTCAATCCACGTGGCGGAGATCACGTTTTTCAGGAGACAGGAAATGAGTGCATCTGCTGTGGCCCGTGTGCCGCAAGCCGCTTCGGCCAGGGTGATGCCGGCCAGCAATGTGACGGGCTGGCGTCGTCACTATCTGCTGCTGGTGCTGTTGCTCGTCTATGGCGTGAGCATGATAGACCGTCAGATCATGGGGGTGCTGATTCAGCCCATCAAGCAGGAGATGGGGGTTTCGGACAGTGCCATGGGCCTGCTCACGGGTCTGGCCTTTGCTCTGTTCTACAGCATTCTGGCAGTGCCATTTGGCCGCTTTGCCGACCGTACCAACCGCCGCAACCTGATTGCCTGGTGCTGCGCCGGCTGGAGCGTTGCCACGGGTCTTTGCGGCATGGCGGTGGGCTTCTGGAGCCTGACGGCTGCTCGTGTGGGCGTGGCTGTGGGCGAGGCGGGCAGCACGGCGGCATCGACCACCATGATCGCCGACGTCTACCCGCCCGAACAGCGCAGCCGAGCCATGAGCGTGTTCAGCCTGGGCCCGCATCTGGGCTCGCTGGTGGGCCTGGGCGTGGGAGCCTGGATTGCCCAGCACCATGGTTGGCGTGCGGCCTTTCTGTGGCTGTCTGTGCCCGGCGTGCTGATCGCTTTGGTGCTGCGCATGACTTGCCGTGAGCCTGTGCGCGGCGCGCAGGAGGGGCGTGCCGTGGTGCAGGCAGCAACCGAGAAGTTCAGCGAGGTGATGTCAGCCCTGGTGCGCAACAAGGCGTTTGTGGGCCTGGGGCTGGCCAGCATGCTGATGGCGTTCTCGGGCTATGCGATCGGCATGTGGAATACCGCGTTCCTGGTGCGCTCCCACGGTCTTCAGCTCAAGGACGCGGGCGCCATCATGGGATTCATCGGCGGGCCGGGGGCGATTTTTGGGGCTTTGCTCAGTGGCTGGGTCACCGATCTGATGGCAAGGAGGGATGTGCGCTGGCAGATTGGCGTTCCGGTTCTGGGGACGCTGATTTCGATTCCGCTGGGGCTGGCTTTCTATCTGAATGACTCTGCGGGACAGTGGACGCTGGCCGGCCTGCAGATTCCGCATGCGATTGCCTACTATGGCCTGTTCTCCATCTTCTCCAGCTTCTGGGCCGCGCCGGTGTTTGCTGCACTGACCAATGTGATTGCCTCCAGCCGTCTGGCGACTTCTCTGTCCATCTACAACCTGCTGCTGACTGCAGTTGGCGGTGGTCTGGGACCTCTGACGGTGGGTCTGCTCAGCGATGCATTCATCGTTCGGGCGGGCAGTGAATCGCTGCGCTGGGCGCTGGTCTGCATGCTCGCCTTTTATGCACTGGCGCTGCTGATCTATGCCTGGACCATCAAGCCCTATGCATCGATGGTGACTGCGAAAAAGATCGCTTGAAGCGATCTGGAAACAGACGATGGAGAGAGTTTCCACTGAGATTGTGCTTTCTTCGACTAAGTCTCGGGAAATGCCATGGCGGAAGTTTTTTAAGGGTAGGTGCTGTTGGGTGCGGCTTGCCTATCTGCGAGCATGCACCCTCGAAACCACAAGGGTCTGCACCAGGTTCAAGCGGACGATGAATGTGGACAGACCGTCGTCGAGCATTGCAGCACCTGCGGGACAAGTGGATTCGTAAAAACGGGAAGACAGACGGAGACAAGAGATGACACGGACCTTCAATCTGGCGGATATTTTTGAGTTGGTGGTGCAAGCTGTGCCGGATCGCATTGCCTTTGGCTGCGGCAGCCAGAAGCTCAGCTTCAAACAGCTCGATGAGCGAGCCAATCAGCTGGGCAATGCGCTGCGTGCGCGTGGCATAGGACGGGGCGACAACGTCGGCATCCAGCTCTACAACTGCGCCGAGTATCTGGAGGCCTTTTTCGCCTGCTGCAAGATCGGTGCCGTGCCGGTCAACGTCAACTACCGCTACGTGGCCGATGAGCTTCAGGGGCTGTTCAACAGCCTGGACCTGCGCGGCCTGGTCTATGGTGCGGACTTCGATGCGTCGGTGCTGGAAGTCATTGCCCTGGTGCCCACTTTGCGTCTGGCGCTGCGGGTTGGCGAGGAGCGCCATGGCCTGCCCAGGACAGTGCAACCCTACGAGCGCGTGTTGGCCGAAGGTGGACGGGAACTCACGGACGCCGAGCGCAGCGATGACGATATCTTCATGCTCTGCACCGGCGGCACCACGGGGTTGCCCAAGGGGGTGATGTGGCCGCATAAATCCTTGTTCATGGGGGCCTTGGGCGGTGGCGGCTATTACTTCCGCAGACCTCCCATCGAAAGGCCGGAGGAGCTGCTGCAACTGGTACCCAACGGCCCGGCACTGGCCTATCTGGCTGCGGCACCGCTCATGCATGGCGCAGCCATGTGGGCCACCCTGATCAGCCTGTTTTCCGGACATCCGGTCTATGTGAATGATCGCAAGAACTTTGATCCCGTACACATGCTGGATCTGATCGAGCATCACCAGATCAATGTGATGGCCGTGGTTGGCGATGCCATGGCCTTGCCCATCATCCAGACGCTGGAGAACAACCCCGGGCGCTGGCCTCTCAAGTCACTGATGATCTTCGGCAACGGCGGTGCCGTGTTCTCGCGTCATCTGCAGGAGCGGCTGCTGGTGCAGGTGCCTCATCTGGTGCTCAACAACGGCATGGCCAGCTCCGAATCCGGTGTCTTGGGCGGAGGGGAGAAAACGCCCGAGGGCGAAGGCTTTATGCGCATCTCGCCGCGTCCCGACCTCAGCGTGATCTCCGAAGATCTGCGCATTCTGACGCAGCCAGGTGAGGAAGGCATTCTTTCGCGCCGTGGTCACATGCCCCTGGGCTATTACGGAGATCCCAAGAAAACGGCCGAGACCTTTGTGATGGTCGAGGGCAGCCGCTGGGTGTTGACAGGGGACAGGGCCCGCATCGACACCACGGGTGAATATGTGGTGCTGGGCCGTGGTTCGCAGTGCATCAACACAGGAGGCGAGAAGGTTTACCCCGAAGAGGTAGAGGAAACCGCGCGCCGCTACCCGCCGGTTCAGGATGTGGTGGTCGTGGGCCTTCCTGACGAACGCTGGGGCAGCAAGGTGGTGGCCGTGGTGCAGGTGCAGCAGGGCCACGAGTTTGATCTGCAGGAGTTCGAAAAGATCTGCCGCAGCAATCTGTCGGGCTACAAGCTGCCGCGCGCCGTGTATCTGGCCACTGAAGTCAAGCGCAGCCCGGCAGGCAAGGCGGATTACCGCTGGGCCAAGGCCTATGCGGCGGAGCATGAACCGCTGAGCGCCGTAGCGGCCTGAACCGGAGGGAAGAACAGTTACAGACAGCACAAGGGATACCCTGTTCGTCGCGCCTGACGACGGGATTTAAAGGAGGCTCCGGCCTCCTTCTTTTTTTTATCTTCAGCGTGGCGCAGCGCAGATCCGGCGCGCAGTCTTCTCGGACTTCAGCGCCACAAAGGCTTTGGCTTGCGTGTCATAGCGGTGTGCAATCACATACCGGCTGCAGCGATCCGAATAGCGCGCGCAGGTCTGCATGGCAATGCAAAGATGGGGCCCGTTCCCCCAGACCTTGGCGGGCGGCCGGTCGTAAATGCCTTCGTACAGCGTCTGCTCCTGCGCTCCCCCGTCATTCCATCTGGCCACGATTTCAGAAGAGAAATGGTCAAAGCCTGCGCTGCTGTAGCCCACCTCGTAGTCAATCGTGCCCAGCAGGGTGATGGAAGTGCGGCCCGTGACCTGCTTTTCCCAGGCCGCAGCTTCCTGCGCGCTGCAAGGCATGACGCAAAAGCTCAGCAGCATGAGCCAGATCTGAGGCGGGATACGGAACTTGCGCAAATGCATGGGGTATGGACGTGGAAGATGACGGGGTCACTATATCGCTGGCATCCACATGGCGTGAACACGATCTGCTCGATGTGCCTGCTCAAGGCGCTTGGTCGAGGCGCCCTATTTCTGCGAAGGAGGCCAGGGAGGATGATTGCTCGCAAGCAGGGCGGGTCTGACGGATCTGGTCCGTTTTTGGATGAGGAGGGGATGAAAAACGAGCGCAGGCCTCAAGAGCCGGGCTTGCTTCGAGGCCTGGTGGGGAGGATCGGCAGCGCTCAGCTGACCCTGTGCTCGCTGCGCTTGAGCAAGCGGCCCGGCAATGCATCGGTGGCCATGCTGTCGCGGTAGGTGATCTGGCCGGACTTGATGGTGTAGCGATAGCCCTGCGCGCCTTGCAGGAAGCGCTTGCCGCCGGCGGGCAGGTCGCGAGCTATGTGCGGCGGCAGAATTTTGAGCGCCTGCAGATCGATGAGGTTGAGATCCGCCAGTTTGCCGACCTGCAGGACTCCTCGGTCGGCAAAGCCGTAGAGCGAAGCCGGCCGCTGCGTCAGCATATGGACGGCCTGCTCGATGCTGAACAGGCCGCGCTCGCGCACCCATTCGGTGAGCAGAAAGGTCGTGGCGCTGCCGTCGCAGATGGTGCCCACATGGGCGCCGCCATCGCCCAAGGCGGGTACGGTGTGGGGATGGCCGAGCAGCTCGTGCAGGGCGCTGCAGTCATGGTCCAGATAGTTGGCCATGGGCAGATAGACCAGTGCCTGACCTTCATTGCCCAGCATGAAGTCATACATCCAATCCAGCGGTGGCTGGCCGGCTGCGTCGGCCAGAGCCTGAACCGAATCGCCTTCTTGCGGCAGATAGTTGGGCTCTTGGCCGCTCCAGGGGTACATGCCCGCAAAGTTCTGGCCGAAGTACTCCATGAACAGGTGGGGATTGCGGTCCTTCTCGCCGAGGATGGCGCTGCGCGTGCCTGGTCGGGACAGCTCTTTGATGCGTTCTGCCGGGCTGAGCTGTGCCAGCGCTTCATAGCTGGGCTTGCTGGAAAAGGGGTTCAGGCTGCATTCAAACCCCATGAGTACGCCCACAGGGCGGTTGAGCACCTGGCCCATGATGCGCAGCCCGCCGGCATTGGCTGTTTCAATATGCTGCAGCAGCTCTCGGTGCAGCTGCGGGCGGTGCGGATACTGAAGCACGGTGAGAGTGCCGGCGCAGCCCGTGCCCTGACTGACGCGTGTGAGGATGCCGAATTCGTCCTCGATGTGCTCGAAGTCCGAGATCATCTGGAAGACGCTGTTCGGATAGCTCTTGAGCGAGAGTCCCAGCTCCAGCAACTCGTCGCTCACGGCCTGGTACATGGGGGTGAAGTCCCCCGACTTGGAGCGGTGGGCCATGGTGCGCGAGGTTGACAGACCAACGGCACCGGCGGCCAGACCTTGCTTGATCAGCTCCTGCATGGTGCCGATGTCCTCGGCATTGGCCTGCTCGCGCCGTATGGCGCGCTCGCCCATGGCATAGACGCGCAGCGGACCGTGAGGCAGCAGGGCTGCAATATCGATGTCGTAGTGCCGCCCTGCCAAGGCTTGCAGATACTCAGGAAAGCTTTCCCAGTTCCAGGGCAGGCCTTCATGCAGCGCGGTGTCGGGGATGTCTTCCACGCCCTCCATGAGCGCAATCAGCGTGTCGCGGTCCTCGGGCCGGCAGGGGGCAAAGCCCACGCCGCAGTTGCCAATCACTGCGGTGGTCACGCCCTGCTGGGAACTTGGCCAAAGCCTTTCATCCCAGGTCGCCTGACCGTCAAAGTGGGTATGCACATCCACAAAGCCCGGTGTCACCAGCAATCCGTCGGCATCGATTTGCTGCGCGGCGGCTCCCAGGTCTTGGCCGATGGCGGCGATGCGCCCGTTGCGCACGCCAAGGTCTGCGCGGTAAGCAGGGGCGCCGGTGCCGTCCACGATGCGGCCGTTGCGGATCAGCAAGTCGAAATGCGGCATGTGTCAGTCTCCTTGAGGTTCTGGCATGCGGTCGAGCCCGCAGCCGCATTCCATTAAGAGGCAATCCGCACCCAAGGCCAATCAGGGTTAGGGAATCGTCCGTTGGGACGATGTGAGGGCGGCTGCTCATGACCACGATGCTCAAGGCGGCGCCATCGGACTGGACATGGATGCGGCCGCGATGCGAGACGTGCGCAAAGACCTGCTCCCGCGCTCCTTCCGTCCGAGGGCAGACAGCGCTGCTGAGGCGTGAACAGCGGTGGGAATAGCGGCGAGAGCCATGACGTGCTGCAAAAAACCAAGAAAACAATGACAAACAAAAATCATCAAAGCTCATCAAGAGTGTATGTGCTGGCGCTGCTGACGGCCTTGTCTGCCCTGACCTTCATGGACCGGCAGATCCTGGCTGTGCTGCTGCAGCCCATCAAGCAGGAGTTCGGCTTCTCGGACTTGCAGATCGGCCTGATCACCGGACTCGGTTTTGCGCTGACGTTCGCAGTGCTGGGCATTCCTCTGGGACGACTGGCAGACAGAAAAGAGCGCCGCAGCCTGATTGCCTGGTGCCGTGGCGTTGGTGGCAGCGTGGCGGCGCTGGGCGCGCTGGCCACTGGCTCGGGTGGACTGACTGCATCGCGCGCCGGTGCCGCATTGGGGGATGCCGGTGGCGGCGCTGCGTCCATGTCCATACTGGCCGATCTGTACAAGCCCCATGAGCGCTCGCGTGCCATGAGTGTTTTTGGTGTCGGCAATGCGATGGGCGCCTTGCTGGCTTTGCTTCTGGGGCCGTTGTTTGCCGAGTGGTGGGGGTGGCGTGTGACCATGGTCATCATCGGTGTGGCCATCATGGTCTTGTCCCTGGTGCTGCGCCTGAGCATCAGCGAACCCGTTCGGGCCATCGCGCAGGTGATCTCCGAGCCGCAGGACGGCCGGCAGCAGGCCAAATCTGCCGTCGCCTTGATATGGAGAGAGCCCGTGACCCGATTTCTAATCGTGGGCGCTGCTTGTGTCCTGATCGCGGGAATCTCGATCGGCGCCTGGAATGTGGCTTTGCTTGCGCGGCGTTTCGATCTCAGTCTCAAACAGGCGGGGACGATTTCTGCAGGGGCCGCTGTGCTCTCGGTCTCGGGCAGCCTCTTTTCTGGCTGGTTGACGGACCGGCTGGCGCGCAGCGATGTGCGCTGGCAGATTCGCATCCCCGTGATCGGCACCAGCCTGGCCATGGTGCTGGGTTTCGGCTATCTGCTGGTGGGCTCGGACATGTTCATGCTGTCCATGGCCTGCATGTTGATCTATTCGTTCTTCACATCCTGGTGGGCTCCGGCCACCTACGCTGCCTTGAGCCTGGTCGTGCCGACCGAGCGGCGCGCCACGGCCAGCGCCATGGTGCTGATGGCCGGAGCCCTGCTGGGCAACGGAGTGGGGCCTATTGTGGCCGGCTGGCTCAGTGATGTGCTCAACACCGTTGCGCCCGGCGAAGGCCTGCGCTATGCCATGGCGATCATGATGTGCACGCTGCTGCCCGCGGTATGGGCGTTTTACCGTGCTCTGCAGCATTACCCCGGCGCCTATCGCAAGGCCCACGCGCCCGTGGTCGCTGCCGCATGAAGGCGGAAAAAGTGACCGAGAAGGATTCTTGCGTCGTCTGGAAGATGATCTATCTGGCGCGGCGCAACCCGGCGCTGCGCCCAGAGGAGTTCGCGCAGGCATGGCGCGAGCATTCCGCGCTGGGCCGCCAGTGTCGCAACGTGGGCCAGCGCGTCAAGGCCGTGGCCCAGTGCTCACGACATCTGCAGGCAGATGCCGCAGAGCTGAACAAGGACTATGACGGCGTCAACCTCATGGTGCTGGCCGAGCGCGAAGCAGGCTCTGCGATCTGGAGCGACCCCGAAACCCTGGCCGTCATGCGCCCCGACGAGCCGCGCGTGTTTGCCGACTATGTTCGCAATTTCTCGCTGCTATGCCGTCAGCAGGTGTTGCGTGGCAACCTGTGCACAGATGTCTTGCCGCAGCATAAACAAGTCATGTTGATCGGCTTTTTGCAGCGCAGCGACGTCTGGCGGGGTGCTGCGGCCTTGCCGGAGATTTGTCCACCGCAGTGGCAAAGCCTTGCTCTGGACCTGGCCAGCCGCATTGTCTGCAACACCATCGATGAGCAGCCTCCTTCCGGCTACGGCTACCGCCATGTGGTCGAGTGGTGGTTTGACACGGTGGAGCAGGCGCAGGCGGCAGTGGCTTCACTCGATGTCTCGGCCCGTGCGCAGGACGGCGAGTTCGGCTGGGGCGAGCATGTCTTCATGCTGACGGAGGTGACACATGCCAGACCTTGAGGGATTGAAAAGATAGTAGCTGCTTGCGCTTTATGAATAAGGATTTCAATATGTTTTGTATTGAATTTCCATGGAGATAAAGCGCTGGAAGCTATGGTTTTAAAGGGCAGACCTTCACCCCGACAAAAAAAGGCCCATGCAAGCGCATGGGCCTTTGGCCTTGGAGATTCTCGGGATCAGGCCGTCGCTTCCTCGGCTTCCTGGGTATAGGCCACCATTCCGCGAGGAATGTACCTGCCTTCGCACTGGTCCAGATACTCGGCCGCCTTGGCGCGGGGGTTGTAGAACTGCTTGTACCAGATGCGGGCCTTGAGGAAGGCGCCGTCACTGGGGATGAACAGCGGGTTCAGGCAGGGCGCCTTCTGAGACCAGACTTCGAAGTCCTGAGCAAAGGCCAGGCGGCTGGCCTCCTGGTACTGTTTGGCCGCGATTTCGTCCGCCTTGGTGGGCAGGCCGCCGTGTGCAGTCTTGACCAGCAGGTTGTGCCAGACCTTGATCCTGCCGTCCTCGATGGGGGTGTGCATGATCATCATGAAGGAGTTGAACATGCCGCTGACCTTGGAGACCAGGATGGAGGGGCCGTGGTACCAGGTGTCGGTGTGCAGATCGGCGCTGGCGCCGCCTTCGCCCACCAGGGTGCGGTGACCGCCGCACTGGCGCTGGATGGCGTTGTGGCCCTTGAACTCGTTCTCGAAGCGTGCCACGGTGGAGCCGTGGATGGGGCTCAGATGACCATAGTCGGCAATATTGTCCACGACCTCCATGGGGTGCTGGTTCAGCTCGCCCAGGTAGTCCCACTGGCCGTTGACATAGGTCTCGTCATGCCAGTCGCCAAAAGTGGGCAGATCGTAGTCGGGCTCGCCGCCTTCGGGATCGAACCAGACCCAGATGGCTCCGTACTGCTCGACAACCTTCCAGCTCTTGACCGCAGCCGCTGCCGGAATGGCTCCGTCGTGATAGGGGATGTGGTTGCACTTGCCGTCCGCGCCGAAGCGCCAGCCGTGATAGGGGCAGCGGATGCCGTCGCCTTCCACATTGCTGCCGCCGCCGTCGATCACCACATAGCTGGTGGCATTGGGCGCTGCCAGATGGGTCTTCATATGGGGGCAGTAAGCGTCCAGCAGCACGACCTTGCCGCTTTCGCGGCCACGGTACAGCGCGAAATCCTGGCCGAAGAAGCGCACGGCCACGGGCTTGTGGGTGTCGAGCGCCTTGGCCTCGGAAATCATGAACCAGCCACGTGGGTAGGTGAATTCACCGAGGCGGTAGTCCTTCGTGGTTGCCATTGCAGAGGTCTCCGTATTTAGTTTTGGACGGATGAATCTTCTGGCAAGCGGCGTCGCCGCGCATACTCTGTTTGGACGAGTGAAGGCGCGGCTTTGATCTGGCGCAAACCGCACAGGGTTTTCCCTTGGTCGGGTGTTTGCGCACGCTTACCTGCGGCTCACATGGTCGCAGCCACGCGCTCTTTGTGAAGTGGTTGCAGGTCAATCATGGTGTAACTCTTGGCCAGTGGCAGAGCGTCTTTCTCAGTGCCCAGCCAGAACAGTGCCGCCGCAATTTCTTCGGGGGTGGAGGCACCATAGCGCTGAGCCAGCAGGCCATCGTCGCCCAGCGTGGCCTTGACGGCCTCGGTGCTCACCACGCCGGGGTTGACGCTGAAGGCGCGCACATTTTGCTGCTTGTATTCGGTGTTGATGCAGCCGGCCAGGCGCGCGATGGCGGCCTTGGAGGCTCCATAGGCAAAGCCCCAGCCGCCCTGGTCGGCGGGCACGGGCGGGTTGTACTGGCCCGCAGCCGAGCACACATTGATGATGCGGCCGCCGCCTTGTGACGCCATGGCCGGCAGCAGGCGCTGAGCCAGATGGAAAGGGGCGATGACATTGCCCAGCATGGAGCGCTGCAGCGACTCAGCCGTTATCTCGGGGATCAGGTGGTTGATTTCGCGGTTTTGGTAGACGGCGTTGTTGATCAGCAGATCGACACGGCCAAAGCGTGTCAGTACGGCGTCGGCGGCCTTGTCCAGGCTGCTCAGGTCCATCAGGTCCATGACATGCGGAAACACCTCGCCCCCAGCGGCCTCAATGGCCTTGGCTGTGGACTCCAGACTGCCGGACAGAAGCTGGCCGTTGGGCAGGCGCAGCTGGTTTTCCATCTGCGCACCTTCGGTCAGCGTGCGGGCGGTGATGGCCACGCGCCATCCCTTGGTGGCAAAGAAGACGGCGGTTGCAGCGCCAATGCCGCGGCTGGCACCGGTGATGAGAACTACGGGTCGGCTCATGAGAGTCTCCAATTTTTGATGATCAGGCGGCATTCATCTGCAACTGCTGCAGGCGCTGCTTATAGGGGCGGATGGCCAAGGCGAAGAAAAGCGAAGTGATGACTAGCAGCGAGGTCACACCCATCAGCGCCCAGCGCAGGCCTTCGGAGCCATGGGTCCGGGCAAAGTAGTCCGACAGAATGCCGGTTACCAGTGGACCCAGGCCCACGCCCAGCAAGGTCATGAAAAGATTGAGAAGTGCCGAGGCGACGCTGCGTTCGGCTGCAGTCACCATCTGGCTGACGGCGCTGTATGAGAGCGTGGCAAACCAGCTCGCAAAAAAGCCGAACAGCAGGGCGAATGCCATGGCATAGGGGACCTTGATGCCGGCAACCGTCCAGAAGTCGGATACAGGCCAGAAAAACACGGCGACGCCTGCAGGCACGGCGCAGAAGGTGCCCATGGCGGCCAGACGCAGCTGCCAGCGCGAGTCGCGCTGGGTCAATCTGTCGCTGAGCCAGCCGCAGAACATGGCGCCGAACACGGCCCCCAGGCCGCTGGCCAGGCCGAACACCAGGCCGGCGTGAGAGATGCTCATGCCGTGAATGCGCATGAAAAAGCTCGGCGCCCAGACACCGTAGCCATAACCTGCAATACCGGCCACGCCGCAGGCGATGCAGATATAACGCAGCGGCGCCATGCCCAGCAGGCGCCTTATCTGGCGAAACATGGATTCGCGCGGAGCACTGTCTTGAGCTGCGGGCTTGATGCTTTCATAGGCGCCACGTGCCGGCTCCTTGACAAAGAAATACACCAGCAGCGCAAGAATGACGCCCGGAATGCCGAAGGCGAGAAACACGGAGCGCCAGCCGTAATGCTGGGCCACCATGCCGCCTATGACCAGTCCCAGCAGCGTTCCCAGGTTGGGGCCCATCATGAACAGACTGATGGCAAACGAACGCATCTTGGGAGGATACAGATCCGAGACTATGGACACCGAGGGCGCCATGCCGCCGGCTTCGCCCACGGCCACGCTCATGCGGGCCAGCAGCATGTGCCAGTACTGGGTGGCCATGCCGCAGACAGCGGTGGCAAGGCTCCAGATCCCGCAGCACAGGGCCACGATGTTGCGGCGGTTGCGTGTGTCGGCCAGACGCCCCACAGGCACACCCAGCATGGCATAGATCAGACCGAAGGCCAGCCCCGTGAGCAAACCCATCTCGGTATCTGAGGCGCCGAATTCCTGTTTGACGGGCTCCAGCAAAATAGACAGAACCTGTCGGTCAATGAAGGAGAAAATATAGACCAGCGCCAGCAGGGCGAGGCTGAGATGAGTGCGCCAGCTGACGGCGGGAGGCGGAGTTTGAGGGGTGTGCATGCGCTGCATCGTGCGAGGGGCTTAGGGTTATGCCATCGTCTTTTTGGACGACGACCGCGAAATCCGGAGGTCTGAGCATGTGCCTTCCGTTCATGGCTTTCAAGAGAAATATCGAGGAGACAAAATGACCCAGACGAATTCGTCCATCGGCATTCGCCAGTTGCTGGACATGCAAAAACAGGCCTTTATCGAAGAGGCTGCGGTCAGCGCCGATGTGCGCATGCAGCGCATTCAGCAAGTCATCGATATGCTGGTGGAGCACAAGGAGGAACTTTGCCAGGCCATGGGCGAAGACTTTGGTGGCCGCCCCGCCGTGTTCTCGCTGGCCAATGACATTCTTGGCTCGCTCTCCTCGCTCAAGCATGCACGCGATCACCTCAGGGACTGGCTGGGTGACTCCGAACGTCCCAGCGTCAAACCCTTTGACATGTTTGGCGCCACGGCCTGGGTCAAGTACCAGCCCAAGGGCGTGATCGGCATCATCGGCACCTGGAATGCACCGCTGTTCACCTTGCTGTCGCCGCTGGCCTGCGCGTTCGCGGCTGGCAACCGGGCCGTGCTCAAGCCCTCCGAAATTGCGCCGCGTACGGCCCAGGTGCTGGCCGAGGCCGTGGCCAGGCGCTTTGATCCCCAGGTGCTGGCCGTGGTGCAGGGAGGCCCCGAAGTGGCTGCGGCGTTTGCCGAGCAGCCCTGGAACCATATGGTCTTCACGGGCTCCACCAGCGTGGGCAAGCTCATCATGGCTGCTGCCGCCAGGAACCTGGTGCCCGTGACGCTGGAGCTGGGTGGCAAGTCTCCCGTGCTGGTGGGCGATTCCGCCGACATCGCCAATGCGGCCGAGCGCATCGCCGTAGGCAAATCGCTCAACTCCGGCCAGCTCTGCGTGTCACCCGACGTGGTCTGGGTCCATGAATCCCGCCTGCAGGCGCTGGCCGATGGCATTGTCTCGCAATACCAGGCGCTGTATCCCTCGGTGACAGGCAACGCAGACATGACGCCCGTGATCAACGAGCGCCACCACGCACGTGTGAAAGCCTATGTCGATGATGCCAAGGCGCGCGGTCTGACCGTGCTGGAAGTCGGTGCCGCGCAAGCCGGCGCAGACCGCCGCCTGCCGCTGGCGCTGGTTATCAACCCGCCAGCCGAAGCCGAAATCTCTCAGCACGAGATCTTTGGCCCGGCCGTGGTGCTGCGCAGCTTCCAGAACATCCGCGACGCCGTGGCCGCGATCAATGCCGGTGAGCGCCCGCTGGCTCTGTACTACTTCGGCAGCGACGAGACGGAGCAGAACTGGGTGCTGGACAACACGCTGTCCGGCGGTGTCTCCATCAATGATGTGGTCATGCATCCGGCGCTGGAGGATGCGCCGTTTGGCGGCGTGGGTGCTTCGGGCATGGGCCACTATCATGGCCGCGAGGGTTTTCTCGAGTTCAGCCATGCCCGCTCCGTCTACAAGGCCGGCAACCACGACCCGCGTCGCGAGTGGGGCATGCTGCCGCCCTATAACGAGCAGTTCGCGCAGATGCTGCAGGCAGCAGTCACCCCCTGAGCCGTTGCGCGGCGGCGGGGCTGTCTAGATCCTTGCTCGCAGTCCCTGATCTGGACTTTGCCTGATTCGCGGCTCTGCCCTGGTGCAGCGCTATCAATTTCAAGGGCTCAATGCTCGCGTGTTGACGCAGGCTGCAGGGGCAGGCCATGGGACTTGTCCCATGGTCCGTTTGGCTGATGTCCTGAACGCGTTTCGTGCAGAGCATGGGCGGGTCTGAACGCAATCATAGGAAGAGACATGAACGAGATTTTTCGCCAGTTTTCGCTGGAGGGGAAGGTGGCCGTGGTGACCGGCGCGGGCAAGGGTATCGGTCGTGCATGCGCTGTCACGCTGGCGAAGGCCGGCGCCGATGTGGCGCTGTTTGCGCGCACCGAGGCGGATCTGAAGGCAGTCAAGGCCGAAATTGAAGCGCTGGGCCGCCGCGCCATTGCCGTGCAGGGCGATGTGAACAAGGAAGAAGATCTGGACAAGCTCATCGTCCGCACTGTGGAGGAGCTGGGCAAGATCAATGTGCTCATCAACAATGTGGGCGGTGGCGGCCCCAACGACCCGCGCAAGGTGGCGGGCAAGGCCGTGGGCGACATGCTGGCCTTCAATGTGGTGCCTGCATACACGCTGATCCAGAAGGCGGCTGCGGCCATGGAAGCTGCGGGCGGCGGAGCCGTGGTCAATATCTCGTCGACGGCGGCACGCTACTCGCAAAAGTACTTCAGCGCCTATGGTGCGGCCAAGGCCGCTCTCAACCAGATGACACGCTGCCTGGCGCAGGACTTCGGTCCCAGGGTGCGTATCAACGCCATCGAGCCCGGCACCATCATGACCGATGCACTGGCACCGTTTCTCACGCCGGATCGCAAGGAGCGCATGGAAAAGACCACACCCATGGCACGCATGGGCCAGCCCGAAGACATTGCCAGTGCCGCGCTGTTTCTGGCCAGCCCCGCATCGAGCTGGGTGACCGGCAAAGTGCTGGGGGTGGACGGAGGTGTGGAGGCGCCCAACTTCTGAGTCTGATGGCATCGCTCGGGCGGGAGCGACCGCCTCGCACAGGAAAAGGGGGCTTGGGCTCCCTTTTTCTATGCACTCTTGACGATGTCGCTTGAACTCGATCCGCAGCAGGAATCGAGCCGCTGCGTTCCCGGTCAAGCGCAATTGCAAGGTCTGCAAGCTGCTGCCCGGATGGCGTGGCTGCTGTGCGGTGGAGGTCCGATGTGGCTTCAGCATGCCATCGCCTGAGCCGCTTGTCAGCTGTCTGATGGCCGACCTTGGTCATGCTCTGGAGCGGATTTGCTCCTGCATCAGGTCCACGAAGGCTTTGACCTTTGCCGGTCGGAATCGTGCGGTCGGGAACACGGCATGAACGCCCCCCGATGGCAGCGACCAACTGGGCAGCACCTGTATCAGCGCGCCGCTTTTCAAATCATCGGCCACGGCAAAGTCGGGCAGCACCGACAAGCCCGCCCCATGACGCACGGCTTCGCGCACGGCCAGTGTCGCATCGAGCGAGATCACAGGGTGCACTGTCACGCTCTGGCGCTCCAACTCGCTGCGCGAGAAGCTCCAGTTGCAGGGTTCACGCAAGGCCGTGTTCGCGACAAAGGGAAGCTCGCTGATGTGCTGTGGCTGTTTGAGCTGCGTCACTTGCCGGCGCAATGAGGGAGCGGCGACCAGCAATTGCCTGAAGCTCCCGATCTGACGGGCCTGCACATTCAAGTGGGAAAGCCAGCCGACGCGGATTGCCAGCTCGACCTGCCCCGACATCAGATCAAGCGGCTGGTCGCTGAACACGGCGTCCACCTTGCATTGGGGGTAGTGCCGCGTGAACTCGGTGATGGCTGGCACCACTGCCGTGATGCCATAGTCCAGCGGGGCGGTCAGACGCAAGGTTCCCGAAGGCTCGGCCGCAACTTCCCCCAGCTCGTCGAAAGCATCGCCCGCTTCCTTGAGGATGGATGCGCAGCGTTGATAAAAGATCCGGCCTGCATCGGTGGGAACGACCTTGCGGGTGGTGCGGGTCAGAAGCGTCGTGTGGAATTCGCGCTCCAGCCTTGCGACCTGCTGGCTGACCACGGCCTTGGTGATGCCCAGACGGTCCGCGGCCGCCGTGAAACTGCCGGTTTCCACCACGGCCGCGAAGTAGGCCAGGCGCTTGAGATTGGCAAGCCTGCCGGCGACGGATTCTTCTGAATTGTTTGCTATTGACATACAGTTTATCTATTCGATCAGGCTTTTTCTGTCAATGCTTTGTTCCTACGATCACGGTATTGAAGCAACGGAGCCCTCGGTGACCAAGACCCTGCATTACGTATTCGATCCCCTGTGCGGCTGGTGCTACGGTGCCGCCGCAGCGGTGGCGGCCTTGGGCAAAGTGCCTGAGGTCGAACTGCGCCTGCTGCCCAGCGGCCTTTTCGCAGGCGCGGGTGCACGTCTCATGGACGATGGCTTTGCCGCCTATGCCTGGAGCAACGATCAGCGCATCGAGCGCCTGACGGGGCAGCGCTTTAGCGAGCGCTACCGCAGCCATGTGCTGTCGGATCGTCAGCAACTGTTCGACAGCGGCCCGGCCACCCTGGCGCTGAGCGCTGTCAGTCTGTGCACCCCAGAGCGTGAGCTTGACGCCCTTGAGTCCATTCAGCATGCCCGCTACGTCAATGGCGAGGACATCACGCAACCGGACACATTGATGGCCGTTCTGCAGGCCCTGGGGCTGGAGCAGGCTGCTGCAAGCCTGCGCCGGTCCGATGGTGAACTGCTGGCTGCCAATCGAGCCCGCATCGAGAGTGCAAAGGCGCTGCAGAGCCAGCTTGGTGCGCGTGGAGTTCCAAGCTTTATTCTGGAAACCAATGGCCAGCGCCAATTGCTGAACTCCAGTGCCGCTTACTCCAACCCGCAGGCCTTTGCCGAGCAGCTCAGCGCGGCCTGAGCCTTTCGCGTCTGACCCCCGCCATTTTTGAAATTCACTGAAGGACCATCATGATGAATCGCCGAGACTTTGTTCAAACCGCTGCCGCTGTCGGCATTGCCACAGGCCTGGCTGGTTGCGCCGCAGCTGTGAGCGGCCATTCCAGGCTGCAATGGAAGCACTTTCCCGCAGGCGACAAAGGCTTCTTCCGTGCGCCCGTGCTGCTCTCGGGCGATAGGGAGGCCATTCTCATCGACGGCGGCTTTTCCCTGCCCGATGGACGCGCCGTGGCCGAAGCCATCAAGGCATCGGGCAAGCAGCTGACCACCATCTACGTCAGCCAGAGCGACCCGGACTATTACTTCAGCCTGGGCTCGATCAAGGCCGCCTTCCCCGATGCCAGGGTGCTGGCCGCCTCCGACACCATTGCCGCCATCCGTGCCAATGTGCAAAAGAAGATAGCTACCTGGGCGCCCCAGCTCAAGGAGAACGGTCCGCAGAAGCTCGCCGACATCGTCTTTCCTGAAGCCTATGACGGCCCTGCACTGATGCTGGAAGGCAACACCATCGAAATCGTCAAGGCACAAGGACTGGAGAACCGCCGCTACCTGTGGGTCCCCTCGCTGAATGCAGTCTTCGGTGGCGTGCTGATCTTCTCCGGGTTGCATGTGTGGACGGCCGATACCCCGACGGCTGCCTCTCGCGCGGCCTGGGTAAAGAACCTGGAAGCCATCGCCGCCCGCAATCCGGCCGTGGTCGTGCCGGGCCACCTGGGCGCCCATGAAGCGCTGGATGTTTCGGCCGTGAACTACACCCGCGAGTACCTGCTGGCCTTCGAACAGGAGCTGGCCAGGGCGGCCAATGGCGACGCGCTGATCGCAGCAATGAACAAGCGCTACCCTGACGCCGGCCTGGCCGCCGCGCTGCAGATCGGCGCAAAGGTGGCCATGGGTGAGATGAAGTGGGGCTGAAGCCCGGGATGCACACCATGACCACCAATCTGGATATCATCCGCGCGACCTACGAAGGTTCGTCCGAAGAGAACGGCAGGAATCTGCTGGCAGCACTGGCGCCCGATGCCCAATGGACCGAGGCCGCCGGTTTCCCCTATGCAGGAACCTACGTCGGCCCGCAGCAGATCGTCGCGGGCGTGTTCCAGCGGCTGGCGACGGAGTGGGACGGCTACAGCGCCAAGGTCCACACCTACCTGGCCGATGGCGACCGTGTGGCAGCTTTCGGCGTCTATTCGGGAACCTACCGCAAGACGGGCAAGGCGATGATGGCGGGCTTCGCTCACCTGTACCGGCTCAAGGAGGGCAGGATCACGAGCATGGAGCAGTATGTGGACAGCCACCTGGTGCAGCAGGCGCTGCTGGCCTGAGCGCGACGGAGTCCTGTCATGAGCGAAGTCAATGCGCAGCTGCAAGCCATTCTGTCGCTGATGCGAGCCGGGCAATGGAATGCCGCGCACGATGCCGTGCAGCGACATGAAGGCCTGCTCGCGGCCTGGCTGCACGGACTGCTGCATCTGCAGGAAGGCGATCTGGAGGACGCCGAGAACTGGTATGAGCGGGCAGGCCTGCGCTTCAGGCAGCGCGGCACGCTGCAGCAGGAGCTGGCCCGGTTCGAAGCGGCGCTGCGCGCTCGGTCCGGCGCGTGAACCCGAGGCCGGCCGTCCGAGAGCCGGCTTTTTGGCGGCAGAGCTGGAAGCCTCATCCCAGTGCCTGTCGGGCGAGATGCGCAACGGCCAGTTGCCTGTTGGCCCTGGTGCGCTCTCCGTCTTCCAGGAACCAGGCTGCCGACAAAGCGGCGTGAGCCATAACCCATTTGAGTAAACGCCAACGTTCCAGCCCCGTGACATTGATGACTACTGCAAGCTGCCGCGCAAAGCGCCCCGGGTCGGTGCAAGTCTCCAGGTCGGGGTTGCACAGCACGCTAACGTAGTCGTAGTACCGCTCACCTGTGACGCGCTTTGGATCTATCGCCAGCCATCCACGTCTGTCGAAATCGAGTATGTTGCCATGGTGCGCGTCGCCATGCAGGACGACAGGCTCGCGCTGCTCATGCAGCAGCTCAGCTGCCACCGTTGCGCATTCGGCCATCAAGCCGCCTTCCTGCTGCGCCATCAACGCGAGTGACCTAAAAAAATCCGTCAGCGGCAGCAGTTCTTCGGGTGGTGCCGAGGACCTCTTTGAATGCAGTTGCTCGATGGTGCGGCAGATACAGCTTGTCGCTGCATCATCTTCGCCTTCTCTAGCCATGTGCAGCAAATGCCTGGAGCCGGTTGCGCGCTCCATCAGCAGCGCTCCTGAATCTTGGTCGCAAGCATAGACTCGCGCTGCTCCATTGCCGTCCCACCATTGAAGCACTCTGCCTCCGATGCGCTCGTCAAGGTTTCGCGTGATCTTGATCATCGCAGGAAGATCTGCCCAGTTCCTTGCAAGGATGACTGGCAGAAGGTCACTTGTATGAGTTGTGAAGGGGTCACCAGCCGCCTTCGCACTCCAACGGTGGAGATGGATATCAAACAGGTCGAGGTTGGGCATCTGGCTGATTTTCGAGCGAACTCATGCAGTCCGAAGATGTGGTGCGATAGCCAATGTCCGCTGACGGCTGTGGTTTCAACAGGTCAATGCAGCTCCTTGACCGAGGCTCCGCAATGTCGGGCATGCCTGGGAAGGTCGGCTGGGTGGTGTGCTCAATTTCTCCGGCATTACTTTCTTCCGGTGCTCAAGCCAGCTTCCACAAGCAGCCAAGGCCATGCTACGGACATTGGTCGCCCTGAAAGGGCCCCCCGACTTCTGAGCAAGGGTCTTGTCCGGAGGTTCAGTCCTCGCTCTCACGCGGGTAGCCTGCGTCTGCCCAGCCCTGTGCAGAAGCACGGGTGAGACTATGGTCCGGCCTGACTCGTACCTTGGCCAATTCGCTGTCGTCCGCCGCGGTGGCAGTGAGCGTCGCCGTGGGATTGTCCTCATCGGGCTCAATATCGAGAGCCACCGTCACGCGCAATCCGCGAACTTCAATCTGTATGGCTTTGTGCAGCAGCGCTGCCTGGTGTTGCTCATGGCGACGTATCACCTCGCTGGCAGTCTTTACCAGCGTGTTGAAGGCCGACACGTCAAGAGGCTTGGGATTCTTCTTGTCGCGCCCCATGGTCCATGGGCCGACCAGAGCTGGTTCCGCCTGGCCGTCCTGAGTCATTGACACCGCCCATCCATCGTCGTCTTCATTCTTGATGACGCGGGCTTCCCAGCCCTTGTGGTGCCAAAGGCGGTCTTCGAAGATGGAGACGTCTTCTGGTTCGAGTTCTGCTGGCATGTCTGGACTTTTCCTGGAGCAATCAAGTCCAAAGTCTACTGTTTTTTTATACAGCTTGTGAGGCTGGGTCTATCTCGAGCTGGGCGTTGTGGGCCATGCATGCCCTGACCAGGTCGATGCGGAGACCGGCATTGGGCAAGAGCGTCCAGGTTGAAAGCAGCGGCTGCATTCGAGCATCGAGTCAACCCAAAGCCAGCATCAATTGACGAGCTTCATTCGTCCATCTGGAGTGAGAGACTACAGTTCATGGCTATACACGATGAAACCGCCATGTTTGGCTAACTTGTCGTAGAGCGCTCGGCCGGCTTCATTGGTTGCTTGTGTTTGCCAATAGACGCGATTTGAGCCAGCCAGCATTGCTTGCTTATAGACCTTGCTGATCAGGGCCTTGCCAACTCCAAGCTGACGCCTTTTCGGGGCCGTGAAAAGATCCTGCAGATAGCAGACCGGACCAAGTCTCGTAGTACTACGGTGAAATATGTAATGCGCTAGACCAACCACTTCTCCTGCATCTTCAGCGACCAGCGCAAATACAGGTTCGATGGGATTGAAGAATCGCTCCCAGGTCTTTTGGGTAATTTCCTTCGCCAGTCCGGTAGCTCCGGCCCTTCCATAGAAAGCGTTATAGCCATCCCAGAGTGAAAGCCAGGCTTCAAAGTCATGTGGTTGGACTTCTCTTACTACGACAGTTGTTGCAGCGTCACTTTTAGACATGGGAAAGACTTTTCATAGTGTGAGCCGTGAGTAAATTGAACGGTCTGCACCGAAGTGTAAGGTCTGCTCGTGGCCGGTAGGCCACCGTCCCAGCACGACCCAGGGCGGACATGCATGCACCCATCAGCAGCGTGCATCAATTCTCTGAGGCTGATGGCCGTGGGCAACGATTCGCAGCCATGGCCAACGCGCTTGGTAAGACTCGGCCTTTTGCTGGAAAAGCTCACGATGCGGGGTCAATGGATTGAGTGCCAAAACTCCGTCATAGATCAGATCCAGGCTGTTCGGTGCATAGAGGCCGCCTGGGCGAAGACCCACGCAGGTAGCTGGGATCAGGAATCGGTCTATTCCCTCGCAAGAGCTTCGCAGTGCCTTATATGGGCGACCGAAATATGACTCGTACCACAAGTGAACCCGAGCTTGGTTCGTGACTTCAATCCTGATGCCCAGGTCGCGTAAGACGCGATCGGCATGTGCTTGCATCTTCTGCTCCGCACCGTCAGTGGTGCTCGATGGATCAAAGTAGAAGAGATCGTAGTCTTTGATGGAATCCTCTGGATTCCGCTGCGCCTGCAAATTCCACACTGTCTGAAATAAGCAGCCTGCAACAAGCCAGCCATCTGGAAGATTCAAATCATCCCAGCGTTCAAGAATCGTACGATTGTTGATATTTTGGAGGACATCCGCAACGAAGCGCTCAGGCGTAGGCATCGGGACAGTCAATCCTTGGTGGAGCAAAAGTGAGAGGCAGGTTCGAGCCTATTTTGCTGCAGTTGCGAAGACCCGCTTCCGGCCAGATTAAGCCTCTTGCTCCGTTCTACCGAAATGCGATGACTCCAATAGAAAACAGCCTGCGAGCTCCATGCTCGCAGGCTGTTTCAGCTATCAAGGAGTATCTTCAGACTTCGCGTCCGGCCTGATGGCCTGAATGCATGGCGCCCTCGATATAGCCCAGGTCCTGGCAGTCGCCGATGCGGCGCACGGGAGTCCGGGTAAGGGATTGCAGCTGGTCGGCAACGGCGGAGTCAGCCTCGGCTCCAATGGCCAGCACCACGGAGTCGGCTGGCGTGCGGTATTCCTCGCCTTTTTTGTCCATCCAGACGACTTCCTTGCGATCGATGCGCGTGACGTTGGACTGCATCAGCAGCTTGCCGTGCTTCTTCACGGCGTCGTACACGCGCCAGCGGCGCACGATGGCCAGCTCGGTACCGGGATGGGTGCCGGGGTCCAGTACGGTGACTTCGCGGCCGCGATCGAGCAGGAACTCGGCCAGTTCCAGGCCGACCAGGCCTGCGCCGATGATGACCACGCGCTTGCCCAGGGGCATCCACAGCTTGGACAGATTCTGGATCGCTGCCGTGCTGTCCGTCACCTTGAACATGCCGCCGGCCTTGAACAGCGCGCGCTCGGCCAGATTCAGCTTGGCCTTGGCAATTTCTTCAGCGCGATCGCCCGTCATCAGACGGCGCAGTTCGTCGCCGCTCCAGACATGGCTTTGCTGCGCGCCTTCGATGGCGGGCGCGGCACGCCTGGCGCCGGTGCCCACCAGAATTTCGTCAGGCTGCAGCTCGGCCAGCAGCCCGGCGTCGACCGTGGTGTTCAAGCGCAGCTGGATGTTCGGGTGGTCCATCTGCCGCACCAGATAGTCGAGCAGGCGGCCGTTCTCGGGATAGGCCAGTGCGGCAAAGAACAGCGTGCCGCCCAGGCGGTCGCTGCGCTCGACCAGCGTCACGCGATGGCCGCGAAGGGCGGCGACGCGGGCGGCCTCCATGCCCGAAGGGCCGCCACCGACGATCAGTACATGCTTGGGCTTTTCGGCAAAGGTGATGGTCCTGCTCGCCTCGTGGCCGGTCTGTGCGTTGACCGCGCACTTGATGCCCTTGTTGATGAAAATCTCGCTTACGCAGGCATAGCAATAAATGCAGGGGCGCACGCTCTGGGCGGCGTTGGCTTGCAGTTTGTTGGCCAGGTCGGGGTCGGCCAGCAGCTTGCGGCCCATGGCCACAAAGTCAATCTCGCCATTGCTGATGGCGGCGGCGGCGGCATCCAGCTCCCAGCGGCCGGCCGAGATGATGGGAATGCCGACAGCCTTTTTGATGCCGGTGGCAAATTCGCGATAGGCATTCTGCTTTTGCGGAATCGGTGCATCGGTGAAGGCCGTGCCTGTGGGCAGGCGCGCATAGGCCGAGACATTGATGGCATCCACGCCCAGCTCTTCGCAGAGCTTGGCGGTCTTGAGCGCCTCGTCCATGGTGATGCCGCCGGGCGTGTGCATTTCCTCGGCGTCGATACGCACCCAGATGGGGAAGTCGGCGCCCACGCGCTCGCGCACGGCAGTCAGCACTTCGCGCAGCAGGCGGCTGCGGTTTTCATAGCTGCCACCGTATTCGTCGGTACGGCTGTTGAAAAAGGGAGAGAGGAAGTTGGCGATCATGTAGTTGTGCGCGCAGTGCACTTCCACAGCATCGAAGTTGGCCTGCTTGGCGCGCAGGGCGGCCGCAGCAAACCATTCCACCATCTGTGCAATATCGGCCTTGTCCATCACGCGGTAGCGGTCGGGGTAGGGGCCAACTCCCACAAAGGTCGAGAACTCCTTGGGCGTGACGGTGCGCATGGCTTCGGCCACAGGGCCGTCGGGCGGAATCGAGGACACCCACATCTCGCGCCCGTGGGTGCGGTCATTGGCAGCGACCTTGCCGCTGTGATTGATCTGGATGGCGACTTTGCCGCCGTGCGAGTGAACGCGGCGCGTGACTTCAGCCAGACCGGGGATGAAGCTGTCGTTGGAGATGCCCAGTTGGTGCGGCTCGCTGGTGCCGGTGGGCCAGGAGATGGCGGCCGTGCCCATGATGATGAGGCCGGTGCCGCCCTTGGCACGCTCTTCGTAATAGTCCTGGGCGCGTTCGCCGCAGATACCGTCGGTGCCGCCGTAGTTCTCGCCCATGGGGGCCATGATGATGCGGTTCTTCAGCTCCATGGTGCCGATACGGCCCGGCTCCAGCATTGATGCGTGGGGATTGCTCATTTTGTTTCGCTGTCTCCTATAGTTTTCGGCCGAGTTCGGCCCCTTCTTCGATGGCGCGCGCTGCATCAATTTTGTGGGCATTGCGCGCGCCCCCAATCACTGTGTGCGCAATGTTTTGTGCTTGAAGTCTTGATGACCAGGGGTCATGTGATTCCTGGCCGGCGCAGACCACGATGTTGTCCACGCTCAGGCAGCGCTGCTCGCCGCGTATGCGCAGGTGCAGGCCGTTGTCGTCGATGTGGATGTACTCCACATCGTTGAACATGCGTGCGCTTTTGTTCTTGAGCCGGGCGCGGCGAATCCAGCCCGTGGTGGTTGGCAAGGTGCTGCCCATGGCCGCCTTGCTGCGCTGAAGCAGCCAGATCTGACGCGGCGAATCGGCTTTCTCGCTGGCCTTGATGCCGCCGCGCTGCTCGCGCTTTGGATCAATGCCCCATTCGCGGTCAAAGGCGGCCACGCTGCCGTCGTCGGCCTTGTGATGGGCCAGCAATTCGGCCATGTCAAAGCCCAGCGGCCCCGCGCCCACGATGGCCACGCGTTCGCCGACAAAGCGGGGGCTGCGCAAGGCCTCGATATAGTCCACCACCTTGGAGCTGTTCTCGCCCTCGATGCCGCTGCGCCGCGGTGTCACTCCCGTGGCCACGACCACGTGATCAAAGACGCTCAGGGTGTCGATGTCCGGTGTGGTGTTGAGCCGCAGTTCTATGCCCAGGCGCTGGATCTCATGCTCGAAGTAGCGCAGCGTCTCGCCCAGCTCCTGCTTGCCGGGCACCTTCTGCGCCAGAAAGAACTGGCCGCCGATGCGGATGCCGGGCTCGAACAGCGTCACCTTGTGGCCTCGGTCGGCCGCCTCGCGCGCGCAGGCCAGTCCTGCAGGTCCAGCACCGAGCACGGCGATCTTGCGCGGAACTGCGGCTTTGTCCTGCGGCCATTCCCATTCGCGGCAGGCTCTGGGGTTGACCAGGCAGCTGACCTGCTGGCGCGTGAAGATGCGATCCAGACAGGACTGATTGCAGGCAATGCAGGTGTTGATGGCGCTGCTCTGGCCCGCCTGCGCCTTGCGCACAAAGGCCGGGTCGGCCAGAAAGGGGCGAGCCATGGCCACCATGTCGGCATGACCCTGGGCAATCAGGTCATCGGCCACTTCGGGGGTATTGATGCGGTTGCTGGCCGCCACGGGAACACTGACTGCCTGCTTGAGTTGCTCGGCAGCCCAGCTGAATGCAGCGCGCGGCACCACCATGGCGATGGTGGGAATGCGCGCCTCATGCCAGCCCACGCTGGTGTTGAACAGGTTCACGCCAGCGGCTTCCAGCTGGCGGGCCAGGTCCAGCACTTCCTTCCAGTGGCTGCCATGCTCGACCAGGTCCATCAGAGACAGGCGAAAGCTGATGACGAAGTTCTCGGGCACAGCCGCGCGTATGCCTTGCACGATGCGCAGCGCAAAGCGGCTGCGGCCGGCGGCATCGCCGCCCCATTCGTCGGTGCGGAAGTTGGTCAGTGGCGCCAGAAACTGGTTGATCAGATAGCCCTCGCCGCCCATGACTTCCACGCCGTCATAGCCGGCTTCGCGGGCCAGGCAGGCGCAGCGCACATAGTCGGCAATGATCTGCTCGATCTGGGCCGCGCTGAGTTCGCGCGAGCTGCGGTTGCTGAGCCTGGAGAGCACGCTGCTGGGCGAGACGCCACCGCTGCCGTGGTCGTAGCGGCCCACATGCAGTACCTGCATGAGGATATGGCAGCCCTCGGCATGCACCGCATCGGTGATGAGGCGGTGCCGCGCCGCCTGTTCTGGCGTGCACAGTGTCGAGAACTCGGCATGCTCGGGCATTCCCAGTGCGTACTCGTTGACGCCGAAGCCCCCTGTGACGATGAGCTGCAGCCCTTCCCGTGCACGTTCGGTGTAGAAGAGGGCCAGCTTTTCAAAACCCTGCGCCTGATCCTCCAGCCCGGTATGCATGGAGCCCATCAGAACCCGGTTCTTCAGGGTGATATGGCCGATGGTGATGGGCTGGAAGAGATGGGGATACATGGCTGGATTTCCTCACGCGCAGATGTTGCGCCAGTGTAGGAAGGGCCACGGTAAATTTTCCCTAGGGGAATTACATCGTCCGTTTGCATGTAGTCTGGCTGTTCATGATGGGCTTAGATGTGCGCCATCACCACCCAGACAAAAGGAAACAAGACATGTCCATCATCGTGATGAGCGGCTGCGCCACCGGCATTGGTGCCGCTACGCGCAAGATCCTGGAAGCGGCCGGCCACCAGATCGTAGGCATCGATATACGCGATGCGGAAGTGATTGCCGATCTCTCGACGGCCGAAGGTCGAAAGCAGGCGATTGCCGATGTACTGGCGAAGTGCAGCAAGGGCATGGACGGCCTGGTGCTGTGCGCCGGCCTGGGGCCGCAGACCAAGGTGCTCGGCAATGTGGTTTCGGTCAATTATTTTGGCGCGACCGAGCTGATGGATGCTTTTCTGCCGTTGCTGAAGCAGGGCCGGCAGCCCGCAGCCGTCGTCATCTCGTCCGTGGCTTCCGCGCATCTGGCTTTTGACAAGAACCCACTGGCACCGGCACTGGAGGCCGGCGAGGAAGCCAAGGCCCGCGCCATTGTCGAACAAGCGGGAGAGCAGGGCGGCAATCTGGCCTATGCGGGCAGCAAGAATGCCTTGACGGTGGCTGTGCGCAAACGCACTGCCGCCTGGGGCGAGGCCGGCGTGCGCCTGAACACCATCGCCCCCGGCGCGACCGAGACTCCCTTGCTGCAGGCGGGTCTGCAGGATCCGCGCTATGGCGAATCCATTGCCAAGTTCGTGCCTCCCATGGGCCGCCGAGCCGAGCCGTCCGAGATGGCGTCGGTCATCGCCTTTTTGATGAGCCCGGCCGCAAGCTATGTGCATGGCGCGCAGATCGTCATTGATGGCGGCATTGATGCGGTGATGCGTCCGACACAGTTCTGACATCCCCCGAGGCAGGCCCTGCGTCTTCCCCCTCTCTCTGCGGGAGGGAGACTATGGCCTCGCCGCAAGGCGGCTTTTTTGCTTGCCGTCCCTTGTTTGGGCATTGCCGGTTTTCAACGGCGCTTGCTAAAAGGATGATTTGAGATGAATACCCCAGAACATATGACCGCGGTTGTGCAGCGCTATGTGGCTGCGCTGAACGCCGGCGATCTGGACGGCATCGTCGCGCTGTTTGCCGATGACGCCACGGTGGAAGACCCCGTGGGCTCCGAACCCAGGTACGGCACGGCTGCGATTCGTGCGTTTTACGCCAACTCGCTCAAGCTGCCGCTAGCGGTGGAGCTAACGCAGGAGGTGCGCGCGGTTGCCGACGAGGCGGCCTTCGCTTTCACCGTCAGTTTCGAGTATCAGGGCCGCAAGACCGTGATTGCGCCCATCGATCACTTTCGCTTCAATGGCGCTGGCAAGGTGGTGAGCATGCGCGCCTTGTTTGGCGAGAAGAATATTCACGCCGCCGTCTGATGAGAGTCAGGCGCTTGACTGCTTCTGATATGGAAGCTGTCTTCGCCTGATTTGAAAGGATTACAAGACTCTTTGAATCTGAAATCCATTGATATACAGCGGGAGATGCTATTGATTTTGTTGTTCAAGGCGGTGCAGTGAATGCCCCCAGCCTGAGCCGGCTTACAGATGGAAGTGCCCGGCTGCCTCGGGCTGGTAGAGCACTTTCTCGATCCGGATATGGCAGGTGCGATCGAGAATCCGCCAGTCGATGCGGTCTCCTTCCCGACAGCCCAGAATGGCCGTGCCCACGCCCGAGAAGACCGAGAACCTCCCTGCACTGTCATCGGCATCCTCGGGATAGACCAGGGCCACTTCGACGGCCACCTCATCGAGGCGCAGCAAGGCTTTGGAGTTCATCGTGACCACATTGCGCTGCACCTGCCGGGCATCGACGACGGCGGCACGCTCGATTTCATGCTCCAGATCGACCGCTTGCGACTCCCATTCCAGGGCGAGCAGATCTCTGAGGCGTGACTGATCCACGGCGGTGATGCAAATGCCGCCCGCCGCTCCCGGCAGCCCGGCGCGCAAGCGCTGGAGGTAGCGCTGCGCCGTCATCGCATAGGACTTGAGTGCGGGCGTTTCACTCTCCAGCACAAAGCCGTTGTGCGCAAAGGCCTTGAGCGAGCGCGTGTTGTCGGCATGGATCCTCGCAATCAGTCTTTCGGCACGCATGTCGAAAAAGGCCAGCTTCATGCCCTCGTGCAAGGCGCTGGCACCGAGCTTGCGCCCCCAGTTGTCGCGCTTGCCGATGACCAGCACGATTTCGCAGTCCGGTCCATTGCGGATCAGGCGCACGAAGCCCACGGGCAGGTCGTCGCGGTCGTATGCCATGAAGAAGCGGCCGCCCTGATTGAAGAGATGGGTGAGTATGGGCAGCTGAACCCGGTCAATGAGCTGCTCTATGTGACGCGAGACATGACGCGAATCGCTGAGGTGACGCACGACGTCTTCGTCGCTCAGCCAGTCCATCAGATTCAGTGCATTGGCCCGCGTGATTTCCGGACACAGGGATATGAAAGGCTTGCTCATCTTCAACACCGTCGGTTGCAAGAATGAAAGCCTTTCATGGCCACGGCGCGGGCCATGACGGTTCTTTCGACACAGGCGCCGATTCTAGGCAAGCGGATTCTGCTGCGCAGGCGCAGCGCTGATCTCGCATCTCTTTGCTCGGTCTATGGCGAGCCTGTGGTGTGGCGTGCGGCGCTTGCCCCGGAGCCGGAGAAACCATGGCGCCGGCGCTGCAACACAGCAGCAGCCGGCGACTGCGATGCTCTGTATTCAGAAGCTGCTTGCGCCTGACTGCATTCGAATTTCGAATGTTTTGTGGTCATAGTCAATAAAAGACAGGCGCAATATGCTCTTATTTAGATAGCATTTGAAGCGCTGGATGTTGCGATCCGTGCCGGGTCGACGCGCGTAGTCCAGCCAGGCCGGCCATTCAGGGATTGGCGTATTTGAGATGGATGATGGGGTAGGCGCGGCCTTGTCCGTCATGCGGGGAGCGGCCCGTGCGCTTGAAGCCCAGGCGTTCGTAAAAGCCCACTGCCTGAGCGTTGTGCTCGTTCACATCGGTGCTCATCTCGGGATGCAGTGCCAGGCCGTGGCGCACCAGCGTCGCACCGAGGCCCTGGTGCCTGAAGTCGGGGTCCACAAACAGCGCTTCCATATGGCCCTGGTCCATGAGCATGAATGCCAGGGGATGGTCGTGCTCGTCGACGGCGAACCAAAGCGGGGCGTTTGGCAGAAAGCTGCACACCATCTCGTCAATCTCTGCGCGATCCTGCGGACTCAGAAAGTCATGTGTGGCATCAACGGCCTGGCGCCAGATCTCGATCGCTCGTGCCCCTTCGTCGGGGCGGGAAGCTCGAATGGAAGTCATCGCCGGATTATGCGTACGAACACGCTTGTCCCGTGGCCAGGCATCAAGCGCGCTCCATGTCTGCCAGATGGGGCTCCAGCACCTCGGTGATCCAGTTCAGGAATGCGGTGACCCGCGGCGCGATATGCCTGCGATGCGGATACAGCAGGGACACCGGCATGGGCGCCGCCCTGAAGTTGGGCATGACTTCGACCAGCAGGCCCTGATCGAGCAGATGGCGCGCACCCCGGACGGGTGCCTGAATCAGGCCCAGGCCGGCAAGACAGGCTGCCTGGTAGGCATCCGTGCCGTTGACCACCAGGGCGCAGCGCATGGGCTGCAAGGCGGTCTCCTTGCCGTGCTGATACTCCCAGCCCGCGCCATGCCGCCCGAGCTGGTTCGCATAGTGAATGATGCGGTGCCGTGACAGATCGGCCAGTGTTGCGGGCGTGCCGTGGCGCTCCAGATAGGCGGGACTGGCCAGATTGCACATCTCCATCTCACCGATGGTGCTGGCGATCAGGTCGGTATCTGCCAGCGGGCCGATGCGCACCACGCAGTCAAAGCCCTCCTGCACCACATCCACGCGGCGGTCGCTGGTGCTGATGCCTAATTCCAGCAAAGGGTGGGCCGAGAGGAATTCGGGCAGTTTCGGAATGACGACATCCCGGGCCAGAGAATTGGGCATATCGATGCGCAGACTGCCTCGCAGCCCGCTGGCGGCAGGCTGGAACATGGCTTGCAGCTGTTCCAGGTCGGCCATGAGTTCCTTGCTGCGCTCAAGGAACTGCTCGCCATCGGCGCTCAGCCGCACATGTCTGGTGGTGCGTTGCAGCAGACGGGTTCCCAGCTGCTTTTCCAGCTGCTGCACCACGGTAGACACACGACTTTTGGTCAGCCCGAGCTGCTCTGCGGCCTGGGTGAAGCTGGAGAGTTCGGCAACGCGGGTGAACACATGAAGCGCATTGAAATCCATGGCTTTATTGTATTTTCAAAGTGAACAGTGCGATCTTTTTCAAAGTGTTTATTCATGAATGGAGAACACCTAAAGTGCTGGCTTGTTGACATCCTCCATGAGACCGACATGCAAGCATCAGCACCCCGTATCGCATTGATCACCGGCGCAAGCCGTGGCCTGGGCCGTAGCGAAGCCCTCAAGCTGGCCGAGCTCGGCGTTCATCTGATCATCACTTACAAGGACAGCGAAAGCGATGCGCAGGAGCTGGTCTCCCGCATCGAGGCGCTGGGCAGCCGTGCCGTGGCGCTGCGCCTGGACGTTGGTGAAAGCAAGAGCTTTGCCGCATTTGCCGACAGCGTCAGGCGCGTGCTGGCCGACACCTGGCAGCGCGAACAGTTGGACTATCTGGTAAACAATGCCGGTATCGGCCTGGTGGCGCCGTTTGCCGAAACCACGGAAGAGCAGTTCGATCTGCTCTTCGATATTCACCTCAAGGGCACGTTCTTTCTGACGCAGAAACTGCTGCCCCTGATCCGGGACGGTGGACGCATCATCAATACCTCGTCCGGGCTGGCACGCTTCAGTCTCCCCGGCTACGCCGCCTATGCGGTGATGAAGGGCGGCATTGAGGTGATGACGCGCTACCTGGCCAAGGAGCTTGGCGCACGCGGCATCGCCGTGAACACCATTGCACCCGGCGCCATAGAGACGGATTTCGGTGGCGGCGTGGTGCGCGACAACGCGCAGCTCAACGCCCATATCAGCGGCCTGACCGCCATGGGCCGGGCAGGGCGCCCCGACGATGTGGGTGCCGCGGTTGCCGCATTGCTTGCCGATGGCAACAACTGGGTCACGGGCCAGCGCATTGAAGTGTCTGGTGGCATGATGCTCTGAGCGTATGCCGGGCAACTCCATTCGGAACGCGGCCTTGCCCGGCAGCGCCATGGCGGTCAAGGCATATGGGATGCATGCAGACACGCAGCGGCAGATATTCGATGCCTGCGGACCAGGTGTTGGGGATAGAGGATTTGGAGACCGAGTCGTGCCCGATAACTATCTGGGAAGCTGTTTATGTGCAAGAGTCGGCTATCGGCTGCTGTCGCCGCCCAGGGCCGTGACCCACTGCCATTGCGGGCAGTGCCGTAAAAGCCATGGTGCTGCGTTCGCGAGCTATGGCGCCGTGCCGCGCAAGGATTTGTGCATAGTCTCTGGGCAGAGCGACATCAAATCCTATGCATCGTCGGCTTCCGTGCACAGGCAGTTTTGCCAGCACTGCGGCTCATCCCTGTTCTGGTCCAGACAGGCCGGTGACTGGGCCGACTGGATATGTATCGCACTGGGCACGCTGGACTCGCCTTTTTCGGCTCTCAAGCAAAAGCATGCGCATCTGGAGTCGCAGCCTTTGTGGTCAAGCTTTGCCGGTGGCTGCATGCGCAATGACTGAGGGCCGCCTTAGCCCCTCGGGCTGCTGCACCGCCCTCCGGCAAGGCGATGTTGCGGCTCTGGATTGATGCGTTCACTCCCCCTTGAACACCGGCTGGCGTTTCTCAATGAACGCATTCATGCCTTCCTTCTGGTCGCGGGTCGCAAACAGGATCTGGTTGGCCTTGCGCTCCAGCATCAGGGCGGCATCGAGCGATGCGTCCATGCCGGCAATCACCACTTCCTTGATCTGCTCCACGGCCAGTGGCGGCATATTGGCAATCAGTTTTGCCATTTTCAGCGCCTCAGGGATTACCTGATCGTCTGCACAGACTAGGCTGACCAGACCCATGGCATAGGCTTCGTCGGCACTGACGGGCTTGCCGGTCAGCAGAATGCGCATGGCCTGGAACTTGCCCACGGCGCGCACCAGCCGCTGGGTGCCGCCGATACCGGGCATGATGCCGATGCGAATCTCGGGCTGTGCAAAGCTGGCTCCTTGCCCGGCAATGATGATGTCGCAATGCATGGCCAGCTCGGCCCCGCCGCCAAAGGCATAGCCGCAGACCGCTGCAATGATGGGCTTGGGGCACTTCTCAATGGGAGCCCAGACGCGCTCTGTGTGGCGCTTCATGATCTCTATGGGGCCGCAGGAGTCCATGCTCTTGATGTCGCCGCCTGCCGCAAACACCTTGTCGCCGCCGGTCAGAACGATGCAGCGCACGCTGGCGTCTGCGCTCAGCTCGGCGAAGGTCCTGGACAGCGCAGCCTGCAGAGAAAGACTCAGCGCGTTCGTTGCCTCGGGGCGGTTGAGCTGAACGATTGCCACGCCATGGTCCTGATGCCGAACCAGTAGCTCTCGCTGCGCGGTGTCCATGTTTTCAATAGCGGAAAGCGATGCCGACATAGGAATTCCCAAGGAGTTGAACAGGGACGATGGTCGTTTTCAAGGGATGGAGCAACATCGTCCTTTTGGACGTATCTGCTGCTGGTGCCGAAACCTAAATTGGCAGGCATGGATACGAACAAAAGCTTTCAAGACAAGGTAGTGCTGGTCACTGGCGGCACCAAGGGCATCGGCAAGGGCATTGCCCAGGCGTTTCTCGCGGCAGGTGCCACGGTAGTGGTGTGCGGCCGTCAGCAACCTGAAGCGTTGCCAAGCATCAATGGCAGTAGCGCAGACTTCGTTGCATGCGATGTGCGCGAGGCCCAGGCCGTCAAGGACATGGTCGATGAGGTGCAGCGCCGCCATGGCCGTCTGGACGTTCTCGTCAACAACGCCGGTGGCGCTCCCCATGTGGATGCCGCCACGGTGTCTCCGCGCTTTCATGAAAGCGTGCTGCGCCTGAATCTGTTCTCGACCCTGCACGCCTCGCAGGCCGCCAATGCCGTGATGCAGCAGCAGGATGGCGGTGGCGTGATTGTCTGCATCGGCAGCATCAGCGCGCTGCGTCCTTCCCCCGGTACGGCAGCCTACGGCGCGGCCAAGGCGGCGGTGCTTAGCCTGGTCAGCTCTCTGGCCGTGGAGTGGGCGCCCAAGGTGCGTGTGGTGGCGGTCAGCCCCGGCCTGGTGCGCACCGAACAGTCGCACCTGCATTTCGGGGATGAGGCGGGAATTGCCTCTGTCGCCGGGACCATTCCTGCGGGTCGTCTGGCCGAGCCGCAGGACATTGCCAATGCCTGTCTGTATGTGGCTTCCGAAAACGCCTCTTACATGAGCGGCACCAATCTGCTGCTGCATGGCGGTGGTGAGCGCCCCGCATTTCTGAGCGCATCGAACTCGGAATCCGTGCAACAAAAACACTGAATTTCAAAGGAGACAATCTTGACCGATCAAGACTGGATGGCAGAGGTCCGCGCATACGTGGGCAAGCAATACGGGCGTGTCTATGCCTGGGACAAGGTCAACAGCCCCATGATTCGTCAGTGGAGCGAGCTGATGGGTGTGGCCGTAAAGACCAACAAGGATGGCAAGACCATTGCCCCTCCCGCGATGCTGCAGGTCTGGTGCATGGAAGGGCCTGTGCAGAACAACTACCCGCCAGGCTCCACGACAGAGAATCCTTATGAAGTTCTGAAGCTGATCGAAGCGCACGACTTTCCTTCCACCGTGGCGGTGAATTCCGAGCTGAGCTTCGAGCGCGATGTGCTTGAAGGTGAAGACCTGTACTACACGACACGCCTGGAAGCCATCAGCGAAGAGAAGACCACGGCCCTGGGCACGGGTTACTTTGTCACGCAGATCATGGAGTACTTCTCGATCAAGGCAGCGAATGGCGAAGACGAGAAGGTCGGCCAGTTGATGTTCCGCGTCTTCAAGTTCCGTCCTGCCAATGTGCAAAAGGCCGAACCCGCGCAGGCGGCCGCCCCGAAGATCAAGCGACCCGCACCAGGCGTGAGCGATGACAACCGCTTCTTCTGGGAAGGCCTGAAGGAAGGCAAGCTCTTGATTCAGCGCTGCAAGAGCTGCGGCGATCTGCACCATCCACCGGGTCCCGTCTGCCCCAAGTGCCATTCGTTCGACTGGGACACGGTGCAGGCCAGCGGCAAGGGCACGGTGTACTCGTTCGTGGTCATGCACTACCCCGAAGTACCGCCTTTCGACCACCCCAATCCCATCGGTCTGGTGGAGTTGCAGGAGGGGGTGCGTCTGATTGCCCAGCTGGTCGGCGTCAAGCCCGGCGAGGTGCAGATCGGTCAGAAGGTTCAGGTTGAGTTCAACACCTTCGACGGTGATCTGACTCTGGCCCAGTTCCGTCCCGTGGGCTGATGCGAGGAGACCGTCATGGACTTTCAACTCAGTGAAGACCAGCGTGCATTCGCAGACATGGCGCAAAGCCTGTTTGCAGACTATTGCACCGACGACAAGCTGCGCGAGCACGATGCCTCGGGTCAGCCTTTCATGCAGGATCTGTGGCAGCAGTGCGTGGCTGCGGGCCTGCACAGCATCCTGGTGCCGGAAGCTGCCGGCGGCCTGGGTCTGGGAATGAGCGAGATGCTGGCCGTGCTGGAGCAGCAAGGCCGTGCGCTGGCGCAGGTCCCGCTGTGGCAGCAGCAGGTCGCTGCTGCCGCGATTGCCAGGTTTGCCGAGGGACAGGACGCAGTCGTTCAGTCCGCCATGGAGGGCGAGTTGCTGGCTCTGTCGCTGCAGGCCGCAGTGGCTGCACGCGGGCCGGCGCTTGAGCTGCAGGGTGAGCGACTCAAGGGCCAGCTGCAAGCCGTGCCTCTGGGCGAGCAGGCCCGGGTGGCTCTGGTGGCGGCGGCGGCGGGCGATGAGATCAAGCTGGTGCTGGTGAGCCTGCAGGCGGATGGCGTCAGCCGCGTGGCCGGCATGCGCGAAGACTACTGTGCGGTAGCAGACATCAGCTTTCGCAACACGCCGGTGCTGGCCGTGCTGGGCGGCCGTGCGCTGGACTGGGTCAACGAAATGGCAATCGCCTGCCTGGCCAGCCTGCAGCAGGGCGTGACACAGGAGCAGTTGCGCCGCACCGTGGAGTATGTGAGCGAGCGCAAGCAGTTCGACCGTCCCATCGGTACTTTCCAGCTGGTGCAGGGCCAGATGGCCGACGGCTACATCCTCATGCAGGCGCAGCGCAGCGCACTGAGCCAGCTGGTCTGGCGTCTGGATGCCGGCCTGCCTTGCACGCCGCAGGCCCACGCGGTGCGCGCCCAGTCCAACGAGCTGGGCCTGAAGGTAGGCCGCGTTGCACAGCATGTGCATGGCGGCATGGGCGTGGATGTGACCTATCACATTCACCGCTTCATGTTCTGGTGTCGTGCACTGGCTGCCGAGGCCGGCAGTGCCGAGCAGCACCTGCAAGCGCTGGGCCAGTGGCTCGCAGACAACGACACGCTCGGCTGGAAGTACGACCTGCCCGAAGACCGCTAAGGAGACAACAACATGGCAAATCAATCTATTCGCTTCGAGTCGGTAAACGTGGGCGACGAACTGCAGCCCGTCAGCGTGCCCATCACCGTGCCGCTGATTGCCGGCGGCGCCATCGCCACGCGTGACTATTTCCCCGGACATCATGACCGCGATGCCGCGCGCGAGCTGGGCTCGCCTCATATCTTCATGAACATCCTGACCACCAACGGTCTGGTGCAGAGCTTTGTCGAGAGCTGGGCTGGCGACGATGCGCGCCTCATGGATCTGAAGATTCGCCTGGGCGCGCCCAACTATCCCGGCGACACCATGAAGTTCACGGGCTCTGTGACCGAGAAGAACGAGGCCACGCGCAGCGTTCAGATCACGCTCAAGGGCAGCAATGCCATGGGCTCTCACGTCAGCGGCACTGTGCAAGTGGCCCTGGCCTAAGAACAACAAGCGGAGACATTCCTGTGAACGATATGAATATTTCCGGTCGCGCCGCCATTGTGGGTCTGGGTGCAACAGAATTTTCCAAGAACTCGGGCCGTACCGAGCTGCGTCTGGCCATGGAGGCCACGCTGGCTGCGCTGAGCGATGCCGGCATCGACCCCAAGGAGGTGGACGGCTTTTCCTCGTACTCCGTGGACAAGGTTCCCGAGTATGAAATCGCCCGCCTGCTCGGGGCTCGCAATGTGAGCTTTTTCTCGCAGGTTCCGCATGGTGGTGGTGCGGCTTGCGGCCCTGTGCTGCATGCGGCCATGGCCGTGGCCACGGGCGTTGCCAAGACGGTCGTGGTCTACCGCGCCATGAATGAGCGCAGCTGGTACCGCTTTGGCACCGGCAGCTATGGCTTTGGCAGCACGCCATTCTTTGACAACGTGAACTATGGCTGGTACATGCCCCACGGCTTTCACACGCCGGCATCCTGGGTGGGCATGTTTGCCCGTCGCTATATGCATGCCTTCGGTGCGACCAGCGAGGACTTCGGCCGCGTGGCCGTGGCCGTGCGCGACTTCGCTGCCACCAATCCCAACGCATTCTTCTACGGCAAGCCCATCACCCTGGAGGAGCACCAGGCCAGCCGCTGGATCTGCGAGCCGCTGCACCTGCTGGACTGCTGTCAGGAGTCCGACGGCGCCGTGGCCATGGTCATCACATCGAGCGACCGTGCCCGTGAGATGAAGGCTAAGCCGGTCTACATCAAGGCGGCTGCCCAGGGTATCTCTGACGGTCAGCAGTCCATGACCTCGTTCTACCGCGAAGACATCACCGGCCTGCCTGAAATGGGGCATGTCGCCAGCCAGCTGTGGCAGCAAAGCCGCCTGACTCCCAAGGATGTGCAAAGCGCAGTGCTGTACGACCATTTTTCGCCCTTTGTGCTGCCTCAGCTCGAGGAGTTCGGTTTCGTCAAGCGCGGCGAGGCCAAGGACTTCATTCGCGCCGGCGAGCATGCACGCGGCGGCTCCATGCCCATCAACACCCATGGCGGCCAGCTGGGCGAAGCCTATATCCATGGCATGAACGGCATTGCCGAAGCCGTGCGCCAGATCCGTGGCAGCTCCGTCAATCAGGTCAAGGACGTGCACAACATGGTGGTGACCGCCGGTACAGGCGTGCCCACCAGCGGCCTGATTCTGGGCGACGAGGCCTGATTGCAAGGGAGACATTCATGTTCATTGACCTGACTCCCGAGCAGCATGCGCTGCGCCTGAAGTGCCGTGACTACTTTCAGGCGTTGATGACGCCCGAGCTCAAGGCCCGCATGCGCGGTGCAGAGGGCGGCGACGAGTACCGCGAACTGATCCGCAAGATGGGGCGCGATGGCTGGCTGGCCATAGGCTGGCCCAAGGAATTCGGCGGCCAGGGCCTGTCGGCCACCGAGCAGCTGATCTTCTTTGAGGAAGCCAATATTGCCGGAGCTCCCCTGCCTTTCGTCACCATCAGCACCGTCGGCCCCGCGCTGATGGAGCATGGCACCGAGGCGCAGAAGCAGGAGTTTCTGCCCGGCATGGCCAGCGGCGACATCATTTTCGCCATTGGCTACTCCGAGCCCGGTGCTGGCTCCGACCTCGCCATGCTCAAGACACAGGCTCAGCTGCAGGGCGATCTTCAGACCGGGCATTTCGTGGTCAACGGCCAGAAGCTGTGGACTTCGGGCATCGAATCTGCCGACTATGTGTGGCTGGCCGCACGTACCAACCAGGAACTGGCTCGCCACAAGGGTATTTCCATCATGGTGGTGGATACCAGGGACAAGGGCTTTTCGCATACGCTGATTCAGACCGTGGGCAACTACACGGCAGCCACGTACTTCGACAACGTTGAAGTGCCGGCAGTACGTTTGATCGGCGAACTCAATGGGGGCTGGAAGCTGATCACTGCACAGCTCAACCACGAGCGCCTGGGTCTGGGGGCCTGGTCGGACAAGGTGTTTGCCCCCTTCGTCAAGGTGCTGCAATGGGCCAAGGCCAAGGATGAGCAGGGCCGTCGCGCTGTCGATCAGGCCTGGGTGCGACGCAGTCTTGCGGAGTGCTATGCCCGCCTTGAAGCCATGCGACTGACCAACTTCCGCATCGCGGCCAGTCTGGAAGCCGGTGCCATGGACGTGAGCCTGGCATCTGCCACCAAGGTCTATGGCTCGGAAGGCGTGGTCGAGGTGCTGCATCGATTGATGGACATCGTGGGCAGCAGCGCTCTGGTGCGTGGTGGCTCGGCGGCTTCCTATCTGATGGGCGAGCTGGAGTATGAGCTGCGCGCCTCCACCATCAACACCTTCGGTGGCGGCACGAACGAGATTCAGCGCGAGCTGATTGCCCAGTTCGGACTCGGCATGCCGCGCCCCCAGCGCTGATCGAAGACATCTCACACATAACAAATACCAAGGAGACATGTGATGAGCGACACGACTGTGGTGTCGCGCGAGCAGACCCAGCTCAAGCTGGATCGTCGCGCGCCCATTGCGGCCAAGTACCTGGCCGATACGCCCTACACCATGGCTGATCGTCTGGAGGACTGTGCGCGAGATTTCGGCGAGCGCATCTTTCTGACCGAGGGCGATGTGCGCTACACCTATGCGCAATTCAACCAGCGCGCCAATCAAGTGGCACGTGCGTTGCACGAGCAGGGTGTGAGAAAGGGCGATGTGGTGGCCATGGCCATCGAGAATCGCCCAGCCTTCTTCTTTGCCTGGTTTGGCGTGGCCAAGCTGGGTGCCGTGGTGGCCTTCATCAACACCCATGTGATGGGCAAGCCTCTGACGCACGCACTGGAGGTGACCAACGCCAGCCATGTGATCGTGGGCGAGGAGTGTGCAGAGCGCTTTGCGCAGACCGAAGGACTGAACACCGCGCTGAGTTACTGGCACTGGCCGGATGAAGTGCGCCCCGCCGCGGCGGGAGTTCTGCAGCAGTTCGGCTCTGATTTGCAGGCTCTTGCCATGAGCCGGGACGGCACGGCCGTACCGCTGGAGTGGCGCGAGGGCGTGGTGGCCGGCGATACGGCGCAGTACATATTCACCTCCGGCACCACCGGCCTGCCCAAGGCCGCGGTCATCAGCCATGCACGCTGGCTGATGGCGGGGGACTCCATGCAGCTGCTGTGGGAAATCACCCGGGATGACTGCTTCTACTGCTTTTTGCCGCTCTACCACGGCGCGGCTTCCATGTCGCTGACGGCAACCGCCATGGCTGCAGGAGCGCGCATCGTGGTGCGCCGCAAGTTCAGCCGCAGCGAGTTCTGGCGCGATATCCGCGTGCATGGCATTACCTTTTGCCAGTATGTGGGGGAGATCTGCCGCTTCCTGCTCAGCGCGCCCGCGACGGACAGCGACCGGGAGCACAGCTTGCGCAAGATGGCCGGAACCGGTCTCACGCCCGAGATCTGGCAGCAATGGACATCGCGCTTTGGCGCCGTGTTCCAGATCTATGAAGGCTGGGGAGGCACGGAGTCCAACACCAATACCATCAATCTGGACAATCGCATCGGCTCCTGCGGCCGCGTTCCCTTCTGGGAAAAAACCAATTTGCGCCTGGTTCGCTACGACCAGGAAAAAGGCGATTACATCCGAGATGAAAACGGCTTCTTGCAATTGGCCGGCGTGAACGAGCCCGGCGAGGCCATCGGCATGGTCATCCAGTATCCCGGTGTGGTTGCCGGGCGCTTTGAAGGCTATACCAGCGAGGAGGCCTCCGAAAAGAAGCTGCTGCGCAATGTCTTCCAGCAGGGCGATGTGTGGTGGACATCGGGCGACCTGCTGCGCTGCGACGAAGACGGCTACTGCTGGTTTGTGGACCGTATCGGCGATACCTTCCGCTGGAAGAGCGAGAACGTCTCGACCATGGAGGTCAGCGACGCACTCGGGGACTTTCAGGGGCTGGATGCGATCACCGTCTATGGTGTGCAGGTTCCCGGTCACGGTGGCCGTGCGGGCATGGCAGCGTTGGTGATGCATGAGGGAGCCCAATTCGATCCCAAGGCCTTCTGGAAGATGGCCATCGCTCGTCTGCCGCGCTATGCGGCACCACTGTTCGTGCGTCTGATGGATACGCCGGACATGACCGGCAACTACAAGCTGCGCAAGGTGGATCTGCAAAAACAGGGCTATGACAGCGCTCAGACTGGCGACCCGCTGTTTGTACGCAATGACAAGCTGCAGACCTATGTGCCGCTGAACGCTGCAACGCTTGAAGAGGCTCTGCGTGGATAGCGCAGTCGCGCAGGAGCGCGTACGGGCCAAGCCCGCAGATGTGCTGCGTTATCCCTTTGCGCCGCCTGCAGCCGATGGCAGCCATGTGGAGATCGTCCCCGGTCTGCTGTGGCTGCGCATGCCCATGCCCATGGCTCTGGACCATATCAATGTCTATCTGCTCAGGGACGGCGACGGCTGGGCGGTGGTGGATACGGGGCTGGGAATTCCCGGCACCTTCGAGCTGTGGGAAAGAATCTTTACGGAGAAATTGGCCGGCCAGCCGCTGACCCGTGTGATCTGCACCCACTGTCACTACGACCATGCGGGTGCGGCATGGTGGTTGCAGGAGCGCTTTGGCGTGCCGCTTCTCATGAGCTATGGCGAGTTCATGATGCTGCGCTCGCTGATGGGGCCGCCGCCCGATCCTCTGCCCGAGGCGCATCGCGAGTTCTATGCGCGTGCCGGGGTGAGCAGCGAAGAGCTGGACGACATGCTGGCTGCCATGCGCAAGGATCCGTTCATGCCCAGGCAGCCCAGCCATTACCAGCGCATTCGTCCGGGTGAGGTGCTGCAGATCGGGGAGCGCCGATGGCGCATTGTGCTGGGCGAGGGGCACTCGCCCGAGCATGCCTGTCTGTATTGCGAGGAAGACGGCATTCTGCTGGCCGGTGATCAGGTGCTACCACGCATCACCTCGAATGTGATGGTCAGCCCCATCGAGCCCGAGGGCAATCCGCTCAAGCTCTGGATCGATTCGCTGCATCGTTTGCGTGAGCTGCCGGCCGAGACCTTGGTGCTTCCATCGCACCAGGGCGTTTTCTACGGCCTGCATGAGCGCCTGGTGCAGGTGCTCGAGCACCATGCCGAGCAGTTTGCACTGCTGACCGGACATCTGGGCCAGGTGGGGCGGGCAACGGCTGCGGAGCTGGTGCCCGTGCTCTTTCCCAGGCTGCGCAGCCCCGTGGATCGCCTGATGGCACTAGGGGAAACGATAGCCCATTTGAACCTGCTTCACCAGGATGGAACGCTGCTGCGTACCCCGGGTGAGGGCAAGATTGCATATTTCTCGTTGGCCTGAGGTGAGGAAGCCATGACGGAACTGGAAACATTCAAACAAGAAGTGGCGCATTGGCTGGAGGAGAACTGTCCTGCGAGCATGCGTCGGCCCATTGTTTCAGAGGAGATGGTCTGGGGCAGCTCCAAGCTGCAGTTTCTGAACGAGGATCAGAAGCTGTGGTTCGAGCGCATGCGTGACCGTGGCTGGTTTGCACCGTCATGGCCGCGTGAATACGGCGGCGGTGGACTCTCCCCCAGGGAAGCCCGTATCCTGGACACGGAGATGGCCCGTCTTGGCTGCCGTCAGCCCCAGTACAACCTGGGCGTGTGGATGCTGGGGCCGGTTCTGGTGGAGGTGGGGACGCATGAGCAAAAGCTCGAGCATCTGGTTCCCATGATGCGCGGCGAGCAGCGCTGGTGTCAGGGCTTTTCGGAGCCCAATGCCGGCTCCGATCTGGCCAGCCTCAAGACCTCGGCCAGGCGCGTGACGGACGAGCAGGGCGAGGCCTATATCGTCAACGGGGGCAAGATCTGGACCTCGGACGGAGACAAGGGCGACTGGATGTATGCGCTGGTGCGCACCAGCAGCGAAGGCAAGAAGCAAGACGGCATCAGTTTTTTGCTGATCGACATGAAGAGTCCCGGCGTCACGGTCAAGCCCATAGAGCTGATCAGCGGCAAGTCCAGTTTCTGTCAGGTCTTCTTCGACGATGTGCGGGTGCCTGTGCGACAGCTTGTGGGCAAGGAAGGCGAAGGCTGGTCGCTGGCCAAAAAGCTGCTCCAGCATGAGCGTGCGGCCATGTCCAAGTTCACGGAAGGTGGCGCACCGTCGCACGATGCACTCAAGACCGCCTTGCCCTACATGGTGGACGAGCAGGGGCGGATCAGCGATGGTGCGCTGCGCGAGAAGCTGGCTGGACTGCTGATGGATGCACAGTCTTTCGCTTTGACCCATCGTAGGGTGACCGAGAAGGCTCTGGCGCGTCAGGACGTTGCTGGCCCCTCCAGCATCATGAAGCTGGTGCAGACCGAGCAGGAAGTCGCCAAGTACGAACTGCTGGAGCAGGTGCTGGGCCTGCGCGGTCTGGGCTGGGAGGCAGGCGATGATTTCACAGCCGATGAGATCGATATAGGTCGTGCATGGCTGCGCTCCAAGAGCTACACGATTGCAGGCGGAAGTTCGGAAGTGCAGCTGAACATCATTGCCAAGCGAGTGCTGGAATTGCCTTGACCCCCTGAGCCGCTGTGCGGCGACAGCCTCGCTGCGGGGCGACGGGGCTGCCCAGGTCCTTGCTCGCCGGCTCTGAGTTGGGCAGTGCTGGTCGCACAGGCTGAGGATAACGAATTGAAATGGAGACAAGAATATGACCATGCTTTTGTCGCAAGAGCAGGAATTGCTCAAGGACAGTGCTGTTGCCTTTCTCGCGCAGGAGGCACCCGTGGCCCAGCAGCGCCGTCTGCGGGATGACAAGGTGGAACAGGGCTTTGATACAAGACTGTGGCAGCAGATGGTGGAGATGGGGTGGCCCGTGGCGGTGCTGCCCGAGTCGCATGACGGGCTGGCTGCGGGCTATCTGGGCATGGGCGCGGTGTTTGAAGCCATCGGCCGAAACCTGTCGGCACAGCCGCTGCTGAGCCAGGCCGTGATCGCACCTGAGCTGCTGATTCGCGCCGGCTCCGAAGCCCAGCAGGCGCAGTGGCTGCCCCTGCTGGGCAGCGGGCAGGCCAGGCTGGCACTGGCTCTGGATGAAAAGTCCGGCCAGCATCTTTCAGCCAGATTGAGCACGGTAGCCGAGCAGACCGGCACGGGCTGGTGCCTGAGCGGTGAGAAAGCCTTTGTGATGGATGGCGTGGGCGCCAATGGCTTTGTGGTGCTGGCGGCGTCTGGCGAAGGTGCTCCCGGTTTGTGGCTGGTGCCAGCTGATGCACAAGGCGTCAGCATCAAACCCATGTGCATGATTGACAGCCGTAACATGGCCCGCGTGCAGTTCGATAAGGTGGAGCTGAGCGCTGATATGGCGTTGGTGGCCCGGCCTGCTGCTCAGGTGCTTGATGAAGTGCTGGATCGAGCCCGTGCCTGCCTGGCCGCAGAGTCTCTGGGTCTGATGCGTGAGGTGTTTGATCGTACGGTTAGCTATCTGAAGGAGCGCGTTCAGTTCGACGTGCAGATCGGCTCATTCCAGGCATTGCAGCACCGTGCTGCACGTCTGTATGTGGAGCTTGAGCTGCTGGAGAGCTGTGTGCTGGCAGCTTTCGAGGCCATTGATTCAGGTTTGGAAGCCAAGGTGCCCGAGCTGGTCAGTGGGGCCAAGGCCAAGGCATCTGACTTGTGCGAGAAGCTGTGCAACGAGGCGATCCAGTTGCATGGCGGCATCGGGGTGACCGATGAGCTGGATATTGGCCTGTTCTTCAAGCGGGCACGCGTTCTGCAACGCCTGCTGGGCGACGGTGGTTATCACCGCAATCGCTTTGCACAACTGAAAGGTTTCTGAGATGAGCGATGCCTTGGTTTCTATGGGTGAAAAGATCAGGAACATTCGTGCGCAGCTGACTTCGCAGGGCGCACCTTTTGAAGTGCAGCAGGTCACGCTGTCCGATGGGCGCAGCGTGGCAGCCTATCGCAATGCCTTTCAGAATCTGGCACAGGTAATTGACGCCGGCCGGGTTCATGGTGCGGCCGAGTTCATGGTCTATGGCGAGGATCGATGGACCTTTGACAGGTTCTTTGCAGCAGCCGATGCACTGGCCAGTCGTTTGCAGAAGCAGCGCGGCATCAAGCCCGGCGACCGGGTGGCGATTGCCATGCGCAACCGTCCCGAATGGGCCGTGGCTTTTGCTGCCATTGCCTTGCTTGGCGCAGTGCCGGTGCCTTTGAACAGTTTTGGCCTGAGCAGCGAGCTGATGGCCAATCTGGAGGACACCGGGCCGGTGATGCTGATCTGTGATGCGGACCGCCATGCTCGCATCAGCCAGGCCATTGCGCAGACTGCCATCAAGACGGTGGTGGTGGATGGCGAGGGGGGCGATATCAGCTGGACGGAGTTGACCGCAGGCGGTCATGATGGATTCGTGTCGCCGCAGCTGAGTGCCGATGAGCCTGCGCTGATTCTGTTCACTTCGGGTGCCACCAGCCGGGCCAAAGGCGTGGAATCCACCCACCGCGCCGTTTGCCAGGGCATCTTCAATATTGACTTCATCGGTGCAGTGGCAGCCATGACTTCGCCGGACGCCATCGCCGCCATCATGGCGCGACAGCTGCAGCCCACGATCTTGTCGGCAGTTCCTCTGTTTCATGTCAGCGGCCTGCATGCCCAGTTGCTGGTCAGCCTGCGCCATGGTCGCCGCCTGATCTTCGTGCACCGCTGGGAGCCAGAGAAGGCGGCTGAGCTGATTCGCAAGGAAAAGGTCACGCAGTTCAATGGTGCGCCCAGCATGGTGCAGCAGCTCATTGGACTGCCCGGCTTCGAGCAGCCTGAAAGCTCTGGCAACCTTTCCGGTGTGGGCTTTGGCGGAGCGGGCCTGCACCCGCGCCTGATCGATGAGGTGTTGGCCAAGTTCAAGGGGCGCATGTCAGGCATTGGATTTGGACTGACCGAATCCAATGGAGTCTGCGCAGGCAGCTCGGGGCGCATGTTCGAGGCGCATCCGCGCAGCTCGGGGGTGCTGTCGCCCATCATCGAGGTACGAATCGCAGACCTGGATGGCACAGCCTTGCCTATCGGTGAGCCCGGTGAGGTCTGGCTGCGTGGCGTGACCCTGATGGAGCGCTATTGCGGTGATGCAGAGGCCACAGCCAAAGCCATGCAGGGCGGCTGGTTCCATACCGGAGACATAGGCGTTCTGGACGATGAAGGCTTTTTGACCATCGTCGATCGCATCAAGGACGTGATCAACCGCAGCGGTGAAAAGATTGCTGCGGCGGAGGTCGAGGCCTGTCTGCTGCAGCATGAGGCACTGGAGGAGGCTGCTGTGTTCTCCATGCCGCATGAGGTCACGGGCGAGCAGGTCGTTGCCGTGGTGGTCGGAAAGTCCGGGAGTCAGGTGACTCCCGAGCTGCTTCGCGAGTTCGTGGCACAGCGCCTGGCGGGCTACAAGGTTCCCAGTCGGATCGTTGTGCGCGCGGAGCCTTTGCCTCGCAATCCCGCAGGCAAGATGCTCAAGGCATCGATTCGCAAGGAGTGCGCTCACCTGCTGACCTGATGCACGGAATTGGGTGGTCCTAGGACTTTCCCGATCACGCTCCGAAAGCCTGCTGCTGCTTCGTGCACCAGCAGGTTTTTTCATTCGGGGCGGCGCTTCAGGTGACCCATGTGGACTAGGTCGCTAGGGTCTGTCAGTAGTCAACTCAGACGATGGTTGAAGAGACCTGCTGACGCAGTATGCAACTGCCTGCAAACGGCAAAACCAATGGGGCGATGCGAGGCAATGTACCTCGTTTGTAGCACCCGCCAAAAATAAGTTCTAGAACCTAGGAGACAGAGATGAAGTTTGTGACAGCCAAGACTCCACTCGCAGCGGCAGTGGGTTTGATGGTGGCGACGTCGGTATGGGCGAAGGTGCCGGCGAACGAGGCAGAACAGCTGGGCAAGGAATTGACATGCGTGGGTGCCATCAAGGCCGGCAACAAGGAAGGCACGATTCCAGAGTTCACAGGCAAATGGGTCGGTGCCCCTGCAGGCGTGGCTCATGTGCAATCCAGCGGCAAGCACCCCGTGGATCTCTATGCCGATGAAAAACCACTGTTCGTGATCACTGCGGAGAACATGGAGAAGTATGGCGACAAGCTCAGTGCTGGTCAGAAAGCCATGTTCCAGAAGTATTCCAAGACCATGCAGATTCCGGTCTACAAGGGGCATCGCGATTTCCGCTACACCGATGAGGTCTGCGCAGTGTTGAAGAAGAATGCACTGGAGTCCGAGGTCGTCGATAACGGCATGGGAATCAAGGGCAGCTTTGGTGCGATCAACTTCCCGATTCCCAAGACCGGGCAGGAAGTGATCTGGAACAACCTGCTGCCCACGCGTGCCTACACCGAGGCCATCACGCGTGACATGGCGAATGTGCTGTCGGACGGCAGCATGAGCTTTGGGCGTATGCAGAACCTGAACCTGGACATGGTCAACAAGCCTGAAATGCTTGGCAAGCCGGTCGAGGGCGTGATGGCCTATACCCGCACCAGAACGCTGGCCCCCGAGCGTGAAAAGGGCGGTGTGACCCACTCGGTGGAGCCCGTCAATTTCGGCAAGGACAAGCGCCTGGCCTGGAGCTATGACCCCGGTACACGCCGCGTGCGCCAGGTGCCCGAGTATGGCTTTGACCAGCCCATGGCTGGTACCGGCGGCAAGATGACCATCGACTCGGATCGTCTCTTCAATGGCTCGCCAGAGCGCTACAGCTGGAAGCTGCTGGGCAAGAAGGAGATGTATATCCCCGCCAACAACTACAAGATCCATCAGCCCACGGTGAAGTATGCCGACCTGCTCAAGCCCGGTCATGCCAACCCCGACTTCATGCGCTATGAGCTGCGCAGAGTCTGGGCCGTGGAAGGCACGCTGAAGGACGGTTTCCGACATGTCTATGGCAAGCGTGTGCTGTTCGTGGACGAGGACACGGGCCAGGCAGTGGCCGCGGACATGTACGACGCGCGTGGACAGTTGTGGCAGCACGCCTTTATCAACTACTACTACTCCTTTGACATCAAGGCCTGGCATGCAGGCACGTCCTTCTATCACGACCTGAATTCCGGCGGCTACATGGGCTACAACCTTTTTCAGGAGCGTCCCCAAGGACCCATCCTGAACAAGGGTGATCTCGTGCCCGCCATGTTCACACCAGAAGCCGCACGCAACGCGGGCAACTAAGTTTTATCAACGAGCGACTCACTATGAAAAACAATATGAAGAAACTCACGCCCATCGCAGTGGCGGCACTGCTGTCCTTGGGTATGGGAGCAGTTCAGGCGGGGGAGACTGTCGAGCTGGGAGATGGCCTCAAGTTCGACTGGCGTCTGAACGTGAGCTATGGCCTGGGTGTTCGTCTGGATAACCCGTCTCCGGTGCTGAACACAGACGGCAACAACAATTTCAAGAAAGGTGCTCTGACGGCGAACCGACTGGGTGCCGTCTGGGAAAGCAAGCTGTCAAAAGGTGACAGCGGCTTTGTGCTGAATGCCAGCACCTTTTATGACGACGTATATCACCAGCGCAACGATAACAAGGGACCGATCAGCACGGCAGGTCCCGTCAATGAGTTCAACTCTGCTGCCAAGCGCTATGGTGGCGGCTATTCGCGCCTTCTGGATACCTACGCCTACACCAGCTTCAACATGGGCGAGGCCCGCGCCACGGTACGCTTGGGCAAGCAGGTGGTGAACTGGGGCGAGTCCATGTACTTTGCCAATATCGCTGCGGCCCAGGGACCCAGCGATGCAGCAAAGGCAGCTTCGCCTGGCGCTGAGGTCAAGGAAATCCTTCTGCCGGAAGATCAGATCTCGGCTTCGCTGGAAGTCAGTCCCAAACTCTCGCTGCTTGGTCACTACCAGTTCGGCTTCCATGAAACGCTGCTGCCGGCTCCCGGCATGTACACCAGCACCAGCAATGCCCTGGGTCCCGGCGCCTCCTGCCTGGGCGTCTACAACGGTGCGACCTGTCGCGGCCTGCGACGCGGTACCGACATCCGGCCCAGCAGTTCGGGTCAGTGGGGTATCGGCGGTCGCTACCGCGTCACCGACGAGACGGAAGTCGGTCTGTACTACCTGAACTACAACGACCGCACTCCATCGCTGGTCGTGAACATGAATGGTGCGATACCGACCGGCTATCAGGTTCGCTATTTCGACGACATCAAGATGCTGGGAACGACGGTCAGCACGACCTTCGGCAAGTTCTCTGCATTTGGTGAAGCCAGCTATCGAAAAGGTACGCCAGTGCTCAACGGCAATGGTGTGGCGGTGCGTGGCGACGTGGTGCAGGGCAACGTCGGCGGTATCTTCAATATCGGCCGCACCGGTATCGCGGACGACATGTCCCTGGCTGCCGAAATTTCCGGCTCTCGCGTGATCAGTGTGGCCGATGGCAGCTCTACCGATAACCTGAGCTTCAAGACCCGCAACTCCCTGGTGGCCGGTGCGACCCTGACGCTGGGCTACCCCGGCATCTTCGAAGGCTGGGATCTGAGCATCCCCATCAGCTACCAGTCGCAACTGCGCGGCCGTTCTCTGGTTGGCACCTTCGGCGGCGGCCAGAGCGACAGCCGGTTGAGCATTGGCGCGACTTTTGTTCGCAAGAGCAATTTCTCGATCAACGTGGCCTACATCAACTACCTGGGCAATCCTTCTGCCGATTCCCTGCGTGCACGCCCGCTGGCCGACCGCGACCAGCTGTCTGTTACCGCCAAGTACTCGTTCTGAACCACACCAACGAGCCAACACCACAAAAGCCCGGCTCTCCGGGCTTTTGTGTTTGAAAGAGGCGCAAGCGAATGCAAATACTGACCGGAAAATGGGTAACTCCTTTGGGAGCTGCAGCCCTGAGCCTGATGAGCAGTGCGGCATCAGGACAGCATCTGTTCGATGCTTTGCCTCCTTTGCCCAAGGTGGCTCCCTTGATGGCCCCCACGGAGCTGCATGGTGATACACAGGGCGATATCCGCTTCAAGTCCAGCAGTCCGTACGACCTCGATGTGCTGCTCAGTCAGCCTGCCAGGGCAGAGGCAACCATGGGTATGGGAAAGCTGTTCCTGCCCAAGGGGGCCAGCGAAAAGAAGCAGGTGCCGGCCATGGTTGTCCTGCCAGGTGGCGCGGGGGCCATTCCCGGGCGCGAGAGCGAAACGGCCCAGATGCTGGCCGACAACGGCATAGCTGCGCTGTTGGTTGATAATTTCAAGCCGCGTGGCATCAGCGAAGACATGCCTTATGCGCTCAAGATCATGGGTACCTCCGAGTTCGATGCCGTGGCCGATGCCTATGCCGCCCTCAAGGCCTTGAACAAGCACCCGGCCATCGATGGCTGGCGTATCGGGGTGATGGGATTTTCCAAAGGCGGAATTGCGGCACGCATGAGCCTGGATGCGCGCATTCGCGACAAGCTGGCGCCTTTCATTCAGCCCTTTGCCTTGCATGTGGACTTCTACGGGCCTTGCTATGCGCTGCTGCAGTCACGCAAAACCACGGGTTCGCCCTTGCTCAGCTTCAGAGCGGGGGAAGATGCATCGAATGATCTGGTGGCCTGTGCACAGCAGGAAAAAATCCTGCGTGAGGCGGGCTCCGAGGTCAGTACGGTGGTTTATGCCAGAGCAGGCCATGATTGGGAAAGCGACAAGCCACGAGAGATGACGAACCGCCCCTATCTGTCCGGCTGCACGATAGAGTTCAATGACAAGGACTTTCCCGTCCTCAATGGCCAGCCGCTGATTCCCGCCGGGGCTCAGTCCGATCGCCAGACCCGCTACAGGATTCGGGTGCAGAGCGGCAAGGCTCTGGGGGACTGCGTCAAGGTGGGCTATATCGCCGGACGCGATGAAACCGCACGCAGTCTGGCCGGCAAGCAGTTGCTGCAGTTTCTCAAGGTAAAGTTCGAGCAGTAGACAGGACTCGGCGGAAAAGCAGAAGGCCAGCAAATGCGGGCCTTTTTCACGTGTCAAATTTGCCCGAAGTTCTTTTTTGATGGAGCGTAGGCTTCTGTCAATTGAGTCGTCCGGAAGCAGAAAAGCCGTGCAGCGTGGCCGCGCGGCTTGATTGATGGAGTGCGGCAGCTCAGGTGCCGGGCTGCAGCACGGAGCGCTCCCCGATCTCAAGCAACATGGTCATGCTGCGCTTCTGGATGCGCCAGCCTTCGGGCAGCCTTACCCATTCGTCTTCATAGAAACCAATGGCGTCGTAGCGCAGATGACTGCGCTCGCCCAGTCCCTGATGCGCGGCTCGCACCTGAATCCTGCTGAGCGGGCGCTGCGGGTCGGCTGCATCGACTTCCAGATTGCCCAGCAGATGCTGGGTGGGGCCGCAGCCGTCAAGATGGGTGCTGATCATGCGGCGGACCTTGGCGACCCCTTCGCAGATGTAGTTGCCACCGTAGACCGTGGTGCAGTCAGGTGTGAACACCTGCTGCAGCAAGTCCCAGTTGCGTGTGTCGCAGGCCGTGGCGTAGCGGGTCAGGGTCTGGGCCAGAGCATGTTCAAGAAGAACCTGCTCCAGCGTGCTTACTGCGGTCTGCATCACACTTTGCCGTTCACGGATGACTGGGGCTCGGGTTTGAGCATGCCGCCCGCATGGCTGATACCGCCTGCGCTGCCCGTCGCATGGGCGTGTCTGGGCTGCCGGTGCAGGCGCTTGATGCGCGCCCTGGCTTCCGCCGCGCCCACATTCAGCCAGTAGGCCATGGCAGGCAGCAGGAAGATCGCGCCCAGCATGTTCACCAGGAACATGAAGGCCAGCAAGATGCCCATGTCGGCCTGGAACTTCAGTGCCGAGAACGCCCAGGTACCCACGCCTATGGACATGGTCAGCGCCGTGAAGATGGCGGCGTTGCCGCGCTGGCGCATGGCTTCATAGAAAGCCTCGCGCAGCGTGATGTCTCGCTCGCGCAGCTCATGCTGCATGCTCTCGAACAGATAGATGCCGTAGTCCACGCCCACGCCCACGCCCAGCGCCACCACGGGCAGTGTGGGGACCTTGAGACCTATGCCCAGCATGGCCATCAAGGCATTGCAGAGTATGGAGACGATGGCCAGGGGCACGACGATGCACAGCACGGCGCGCCAGCTGCGGAAGGTCAGCCAGCACAGCAGCGTGATGGCGCCGAAGATGGAGCCCAGCATCTGCACTTCGGCATGTTCCACGGCTTCGTTGGTCGCGACCGCCACGCCGGCGTTGCCGCCAGCCAGCAGGAACTTGACGTTGGGCGTCTTGTCCGCAGCGATGAAATCACGCACCTCATTGACGACATGGGTCAGCGTGGCGCCTTCGTGGTCCTTGAGGAAGACCTGCAGATTGATGACCTTGCAGCCCTCGGTGTTCAGGCCCAGATCGGGAGAAAGTGCCTTGGCACCCGAACGCAACGCGGCTTCGGTGCGCTGCAGAGCTGCCCAACGGGGGTTGCCCTCGTTGTTGCTGGAGGCCGCGATCTTGGCCAGACCGGAGACGGTGGAGACGGATTGCACACCGTCAACCCGGCGCATGCGCGATTCAAAGCGCTCCACGGCGTTCATCACCTGCCAGTTAAGGCAGCCTTCGTCGAGGTTGGAGGTTTCGACGAAGACGGACAGCACGTCCATGCCTATGGAATAGCTGCCGATGATGGTGTCGTTATCACGGTTGTAGCGCGACTCGGCGCGCAACTCGGGAGCGCCCGTTCCCACATCACCTGTCAGCAGATTGCGCGATTCGTAGGTGCCGGCGGCCAGCAGCAGCAGCGACACCACCAGAGTCAGCATTGCGGGCTTGCCTTCGGCCAGTGCCGACAGCTTCCACCAGATGGGGTTACGTCCATTGGCTGAGGAAGAGGGGGCTTGCATGGCCTTTTTTTCCAGACGCAGATTGGCCAGCACCGCGGGCAGGAACACCTTGTTGGTGATGATCATCAGCAGCACGCCCATGCAGGCGGTCACGCCCAACTCGTGCACGATGGGGATGTCGATCAGCATGATGACCATGAAGCCCAGAGCATTGGTCAGCAGCGCCAGAGCTCCGGGAATGGCCAGCTTGCGAATCGCGTTCTCGGCGGCCAGCCTGGAGCTTAGGCCGGCGCGCACATCATGCTTCCAGGCTCCCGTCATCTGCACCGCATGGGATACACCGATGGAGAAGATCAGAAAGGGAACCAGGATCGACATGGGGTCGATGCCGTAGCCGATCAGCGGCAAAATGCCCAGCAGCCAGATCACGGGCAGCAGTGCCACGGCCAGGCCGACCACCGTGATGTTGGTTGACTTGGTGTAGAGACGCAGCATGATGGCCGTGATGACAAAGGCGATGGCAAAAAAGGTCATCACCGTGGTCAGGCCGTCCATCACATCGCCCAGTACCTTGGAAAAACCAATGATGTGGATGGAGATGTCCTTGCCTTCGAACTTGCTGCGGATCTCTTCCAGGCGCTGCGCAACCTTGTGATAGTCGAGCTTTTCTCCGGTCTTTGGGTCGACCTCGAGCAGGTCGGCGCGCACCATGGCGGATTTCAGATCGTTGCTGACCAGAGAGCCGATCTGACCGGACTTGGCCACGTTGGAGCGTACCTGGGCCAGACCTTGTTCGTTGGCCTCGAAGCGCGAAGGAATCAGCACCTCGCCCACGTAGCCGTCTTCGGTGATCTCGATGTATTTCACGTTCGGTGTGAACAGCGAATACACCTGGCCGCGGTTGACGCCGGGGGTGAAGAAGACCTCGTCCGTCACGCCACGCAGGGCTTCGAGAAATTCCTTGTTATAGATATCGCCTTGCCGGCCCTTCCATTCCACGCTCACCAGAATGCGGTTGGCTCCGGAGAAGGTGGCTGAATGCTTGAGAAATGCCGTCATGTACTCATGACGCATGGGGATCAACTTGTTGAAGCCCGGATCCAGGTGCGTGCGCATGGCCGAGACAGCCAGCAGTGCCGTGGCAATCAGCGTCAGCACGACTATGGACTTGCTCCACGAAATCAGCCAGCGTGCCGTGGATGCAATAAACCGGTCCAGCCGGCTGGTGGGTTCGCTCAGAGTCATTGTGTCGCTCCTGGGTCAGCCTGAGCGGCTGCCTTGGCTTGTTGTGGTGGGGGAAAGGGTTGCAGGCCTGCGTCGCTGGACATCCATCCGCTGTCGGGGCCGGTAAGCACAATGTCGGTCAGGGTGGCGCGGCCCTTGGCGCGTTGCAGGCTGAAGCTCTTGCCGCCGTCCTTGCTCAGGCCGAGCATGCTGCCCTGTCCTACCAGGATGATGGTTCCGTCCTTTTCCTGGGCATGGCCAAAGAAGGAGACCGGAGCCTGAATCGTCGACTTGACCCATTGCGCGTCCGGTGCGGCCTGCACAAAGGCGTTGCCGCGCATGCCATAGATCAGCCAGCCGCCTTCGCGTGTAGGCATGGCGTTGTAGAAAGATCCGTTGTAGAACCCGGGCTCGATCTGCCAGCTTGCGCCGGAGTCCTCGGACTTGATGACCAGGCCGCGCTCGCCCACTATCAGCCAGTGCTTGCCATCTTCGGAGCTGGCAATGCGGTTCATGTGCTTGTCCTCCACCTCTGAGGGCAGGGGCAACTGCTCCCAGGTCTGACCGTTATCCTTGGAGGTGATGGCACGGCCGAAGGCGCCGACACTGATCCAGTCGCCCGAAGGAAGGCGCGCGATCGACATCAGAGGCTCTCCGTTTTCCTTGGAGAAAGCGACTTCCTCCCAGGTGCTGCCTCCGTCCTTGGTACGCAGAATCCAGCCTTCGTGCCCCACGGCGAAGCCGGTCTTTCTGTCGGGCGCAAAAGCCATGCTGACGATGAGCGCCTGACGCTGCTCCTTGATCTGTGCCTGCTGCCAGTGAGCACCCTTGTCGTCCGAGTACAGGATTTCACCGAGTGCGCCGGCTGTCAGTAGACGATCGCCCACCTGAGTGATGGTGTTGAAGTGACTGCGCTCGATGCCAATGGTGGTGGGGGCCAGGGGGGGCGGTGTGCGGGGTGCAAAGGCGAGCGCTGAGGCAAAGGCCACCAATGCTGCTGCGCCTATACCGACGGCTGTTTTCACGTTGTCTCCTTATTGATTCGTACACGCTGTGCATGTATTGCAAACACGGGTGCAGGTTCTTGATTTGGAGCTTCAGCAACATCGTCCGAATGGACGTTTGCCCGGAGAATTAGGGGTATGTACGGGGCCGGCTTTTTAGTCTCTACAGACGATGGATTCGGTCTGCTTCATTTACACAATGAATGCACACTTTCTTGGTAAGGGAGACATATGGGTTTGCAAGGAAAAGCGGCGCTGGTTGGCGTCGCGCAGTACAAGCCGCAGAAGTACGCAACGGCGCCGCGCATGTTCCATCTGGAGCAGGTGGCCGATCTGACGCTGCAGGCTCTGGAGGACGCCGGCATGGAGCTGTCCGAGGTGGACGGTCTGATCACGAGCGCTCCGCACTTTCATGAAGCCAGCTGTTTTGTGCCGGCCATGGCCGGCGAATACCTGGGCGTGCGCCTGAACTTTGCCGAAGTCGTGGACCTGGGGGGAGCCAGTTCCGTGGCCATGGTCTGGCGCGCGGCTGCTGCGATCGAGCTGGGGCTGTGCAACACCGTGGTCTGCGTGCTGCCCTCGCGCATGGCACCGATCTCAGAACATGACGACCACATCAAGGAAGTCATGAAGGCCAGCCGCTTTGGCGGCCACAGCACTCGCTTTGGAGCGCCCGAGGCCGAGATGGACCTGCCCTATGGCCATATGGCGCAGAACACCGGCTATGCCATGATCGCCCAGCGCTATGGCGCGGTCCATGGCTACGACGCGGCCGCTCTGGCACGCATCAGCGTGGACCAGCGCTTCAATGCCTGTCACAACCCCGACGCCATGTTCTACGGTCAGCCCATCACGGTGGATGACGTGCTGAACTCGCGCATGGTGGCCGACCCTTTGCATGTGCTGGAAATCGTGCTGCCGGCTGCGGGCGGCGGCGCCATGATCGTCACGCGCGCCGATCGCGCCAAAACCACCAGACACCGCCCCGTCAGCATCGTCGGCTGCGGCGAGCATGTGAGCAGCAAGTCGCCCACCTATATGGCCGACATGCTGCAGACCCCCATCGGCCCGGCTTCTGCCAAGGCTTTCGAAATGGCGGGCATGCGTCCCTCAGACATGCATATGGCGCAGATCTATGACTGCTACACGATCACCGTGATGCTGACGCTGGAAGACGCGGGCTTTTGCGAGAAGGGCAAGGGCATGGACTTTCTGCGCAACAACGATTTCACCTTCAAGGGCAACTTCCCCATGAATACCCATGGCGGCCAGCTGAGCTTCGGTCAGTCCGGCACAGCGGGCGGCATGTCCCAGGTGATTGAAGCGGTGCACCAGATTCAGGGGCGTGCCGGCGACAGGCAGCTGGGTCGCAACGATCTGGCCTATGTGTCCGGCACCGGTGGCGTGATGAGCGAGCAGGGCGCCTTGATCCTGCGGGGAGCATAAGAACATGGCTTGGAACAAACCTCTGCCCCATCCCACGGAAATTTCTGCGCCGTACTGGGACGGTCTCAAGGCCCACGAAGTGCGCATTCAGCAATGCGATCGTGGACACTCGCTGTTTTTCCCACGCACCCATTGCCCCACTTGCGGATCGCGCACCCTGAAGTGGAACAAAGTGTCGGGCGAAGGCACGCTCTACAGCTTCACCATCGCACGCATTCCCACCATGCCCGAATTCACGGACGAGATGCCCCAGGCCCTGGCCGTGGTCGAACTCCGCGAAGGCGTGCGCATCAACACCACCATGGTCGGCGTGGATCCCGAGGCGCTGAAGGTGGGCATGGAGGTGCGTCCCGTGTTTGACGAGCGCCCCGGCGAGGTCACCCTGCTGCGTTTTACCGCTCGTGCGGGCAGCCACCCGACCGTCATCAAGGCCGACGCCGAGGCCGCAGTTGCGGTTGCCGTGGTGGAGGAGGCTGCCGCAGCCAAGCGCAGGATTTCCGTCAAGGACATCGAGGCCATGAAGTCGCTGGTGTCCGAGGAGTACAGCCCCTGGTCCAACGAGTTCACTGTAAGCCAGGAAGTCATCAACGAGTTTGCCAGGCTCTCCGGCGACGACTACTGGATTCACACCGACCCCGTGCAGGCACGCGAGAAAAGCCCGTTCGGCACCACCATCGCCCACGGCGCTCTGGTGCAGGTGCTGGCCAGTCAGCTCAGGATTCCGCTGGACTACGAGGTGGTGGACTTCAACAACATGGTCAACTATGGTTCGGACCGCCTGCGCTTCCCGACCCCCGTGCCCTCCGGCTGCAAGATCCGTGCGCGGGCTCGCATCAAGGCTGTGGAGCAGGTCAAGAGCGGCGTGCAGGCCACGATGGAGCTCAACATCCATGTGGTCGGCCAGGACCGTCCTGCAGTCATCAACGACCTGGTGATTCTTTACATGTAATCGCCGTTGCCCGCCCGGTGAAGGCGGGTGTTTCAGTTTCTTCAAGGGTTGGGGCTTTGCGCAAGCAAGGCCCTTTTTTTGCGGCCGTTCACGGATGGGATCCTGGCTCTGTTGGAATGCGATAAATATCAGTCAAATTGGCTTTATACCTATGTCTTAAAAGCGATGGCAGCTATCAAATTATTGAAACTCTGCCGGCAGGAGTCAAAGCCATGCGGCGGCGCCATCGGGTCGGCGATCTGGGGTTGCCACCTAAGTAAATACCTGCTCATCAAAATGGACGATGTTGCGTTTTCCGTGCTGGCCATACTGCAAACCAGAAAGGTCATAGAGCCTGCACAGGAGACAAGCATGAAAACCTCTTTTCGCTGGATGAATGCGCTTCGCGCAGTGTCGTTGGTGGCTGCCGCACTGGCGCTGTACCTGCCTGCCATGAACCTGCCGCAGGGTACCGCTGTGGCAGGGCAGGCGGAGTCTGCGGTCAAGCTGCCCGCTGGCATCGTGCTGGCCAGTGCCCAGACCTCCTGGAACGCGGTTTTTGCATCGGGCTATTGAGCCCTGGGCTGAAAGCTCTGCCGGTTGGGCCCTCTCGTTTTCCCTTGATCGGTCCTGAAATCGGCGGCCTGATGGCAGCGAGTTGCCGTTGCATCGGCATCGCCTCCAGCCCGCCTCGGAGGGGCGGATACGGCTTTGTTAAGCCATGGACTCTTGCTGCTTTCAAAGCATGTACATGACTTTGATCTCCAGATAATTTCTGTACTGTAAAGTACAGGTAAATGAGACCGATTCTCGCTTATGATGCGCACGCTTTTGCACAGCACACAGGTTGTAGCCAATTGATGCCGTAGTCCCTGCTGCGGACGATACCCGCCAAGCCGAATTAAAACTCCGTATAACGAGGCATTCATGGCATTGAGGTATTCGCCGCTGGCAGCGGCATTGGGGCTGGCTTTTTCCGGTGCAGCGTGGGCGCAGCAAGCTTCAGAGGTGGTGCTGGAGGAAGTACAGGTCCGCAGCGATCGCCAGCCCGATTCCGGCTACAACCCACCCACGGCAACGAGCGCCACCAAGATCGAGGCCCCGTTGCGTGATATTCCTCAGACCGTGAATGTGGTGCCTCAGAGCCTGCTGCGCGATCAGGTCGCTCAATCCATGCAGGACGCTCTCAAGGCCGTGCCTGGCGTGGGCTTTTCTCATGGTGACGGTCAGCGCGATCAGGTCACCATTCGCGGCTTCTCCGCCATTGCCGACCAGTTTGTGGACGGCTTGCGCGATGACGCGCTGTATTTCCGCGATCTGTCCAATATCGAGCAGATCGAAGTGCTCAAGGGTCCGGCGTCGGTGCTGTACGGACGCGGCTCGTCGGGCGGCCTGATCAATCGCATCACCAAGAAGCCCGGCGTCAATCTCAGTGAAGTGGGCTTGACTCTGGGGCGCTGGAACCAGCGCCGTGGCGAGTTCGACCTGGCGCGCGCGCCGCAGGACAGTGCGGTCTCCTATCGCCTGACCGGAGCCGTTGAGCGCGCCGACAGCTACCGCGACCAGCAATTTCTCGATCGCAAGGCGCTTGCGGCATCGGTGCTGATCAAGCCCAGCGCGGACACCAGCGTGCTGCTGCAGGCCGACTATCTGAAGGACAGCCGCCTCACGGACTTCGGTATCCCCGCGTTCCAGGGCCGGCCAGTCAATGTGTCGCCCGGCACCTATTACGGCGCGGCCAATGCCAGGGATGTGGATGTCAGCCGTGCCGAAGTGGCATCGCTGGGGGCCACGCTGAATCACCGGATCAGCGACAGCCTGTCCTTGCGCAATGCCTTGCGCTACTACGATTATTCGCTGGATAGAAACAACACGCTGGTGGGCTCGGTCAACGAGAAGGCGATGACGGCATCGTTGACCCGGGGCAATGTCCAGCGTGACGAGAGCGGATTTTTCAACCAGACCGAGCTGAGCCAGAAGCTCGAGTTCGCCGGGATGAAGCATCAGCTGCTGTACGGCTTTGAATTCGGCCGACAGAGCAAGGATCTGCTGTCATACAGCCGAGCCAATGTGGCAACGGTCTCGCTGTTCAATCCGGTGCTGCCGACTTTGCCGCTGCGCATCGACGGCAAGCCTGCGGCGGACAATCACAGCGTCTTCAAGGTGGCCAGCGCCTACCTGCAGGATCTGGTCACCATCAGTCCTCAGTGGAAGGCACTGGCTGGTGTGCGCTATGACCGCTTCCAGCAGGAAACGCATGAGCGTCAGCCCGGCAAGCCGGATCTGAGTCGTACGGACACTGCCTGGAGTCCGCGCGTCGGGCTGGTCTATCAGCCCTCGTCGGCGTGGTCCTACTATGCTTCTTGGAGCAAGTCCTTCCAGCCTTCTGGTGAAACCTTTGCGCTGGCTGCCAACAATGCACAGCTGGCGCCGGAGAAAACGACCAGCCAGGAAGTCGGAGTCAAATGGGATCTGCCGGACGGCAAGGCTTCGGTCACGGCCTCGCTATTCAAGCTCGAGCGCACCAATATCAAGAGCGTCGACCCCACAAGCAACACCGTGGTGCCTCTGGGCGTGCAGCGCACCAATGGGCTGGAGCTGACGTTTGCCGGAGAGATTGCACCGAGCTGGCAGGTCTGGGCCGGCTATGCATTCCTCGATGGCGAGATGACCACATCGCCTGCCGTCGATTCCGGCCAGCCGGTGCAGGGCAAGCGCCCCACGCTGACGCCCAGGCAAAGCGCCAACTTATGGGTGACCAAGGCACTGGGCCACGGCTTCGGCCTGGGCGGGGGGCTGAACTATGTCGGTGCCCGGTTCGCTAATCCCGGCAATACCGTGACCTTGCCAGGCTACACCACAGTGGATGCCATGGCCTACTACCGCATGGGCCCCTGGGATGTGCAGCTCAAGCTCAACAATCTGCTGAATCGTCGCTACATCGTGGCCGGTCATGGCAGCGTGCCCAACCTCAACCTGCCGGGCGCACCGCGCTCGGCCCAAGTGGTGGCGCGCTATCGCTTCTAGAAAAGATGTGCCATGTAGCCCGGGCAGGCTGGCCTGGATGGATAGAGGCCTGATGCTCAGGCCGATGCCGCAAAAAAAGGGTTCAACGGCCGCCCCAAGCAGCCGCTGAACCCGATCAAAGTGGCAAAGAGAGCCTGAAGTCAGACGTATCAGGCCGCCACAGCCTGCCTCTGGCGCTCGCGCACCATGGTCAGTGCCGTGTCTTCGATCATGTCTTCCTGGCCGCCCACCATGCCGCGGCGGCCCAGTTCCAGCAGCAGCTCGCGCGCGGGGATGCCGTACTTGGCTTCGGCACGCTTGGCAAACAGCAGGAAGCTGCCATAGACGCCTGCGTAGCCCAGGGTCAGCGCGTCGCGGTCGATGCGGATGGGAAAGTCCATCAACGGCACGACCAGGTCTTCGGCCACGTCCTGGATCTTGAACACGTCCACGCCGGTTTCAATCCCCATGCGCGCGCACACGGCTACCAGCACTTCCATAGGCGTGTTGCCCGCACCGGCGCCCAGGCCGGCAGCCGCAGCGTCGATGCGGTTGGCACCGACTTCCACTGCAGCCAGAGAGTTGGCGATGCCCATGGCCAGGTTGTGGTGGCCATGGAAACCCAGTTCGGTCTCGGGCTCCAGAGCCTGGCGCACGGCGGACAGACGCTCTTTCACGTCGTCCGGCAGCATATAGCCGGCCGAGTCCGTGATGTAGATACAGTTGGCGCCGTAGCCTTCCATCAGCTTGGCCTGCTTGACCAGGCCTTCGGCACTGTTCATATGCGCCATCATGAGAAAGCCCACGGTATCCATGCCCATCTTGCGGGCCATGGCGATGTGCTGCTCGGAGACATCGGCCTCGGTGCAATGCGTGGCCACACGGATGGTGGAGACGCCCAGCTCGTGGGCCATCTTCAGGTGATCGACAGTGCCGATGCCGGGCAGCAACAGGGCCGAGACCTTGGCCTGCTTCATCAGCGGAATGACGGTGGACAGGTACTCCTCGTCCGTATGTGCAGGAAAGCCGTAGTTGACCGAGCTGCCGCCCAGGCCGTCGCCATGGGTCACTTCAATCAGGGGCACGCCAGCGGCATCCAGTCCCGTGGCCACGGACTTCATCTGTTCCAGGGTCATCTGGTGGCGCTTGGGGTGCATGCCGTCACGCAGCGTCATGTCGTGAACGGTGATCTTTTTACCTTTGAGGGACATGTTCTTCTCCTGGATCAGACAGCAACAGCGGCTTCGGCCAACTCGAAACGGCCGGCGAGGATTTCTTCGGCAAACATCTCGGCCGTGCGCGCCGCGGCGGCGGTCATGATGTCCAGATTGCCCGCGTACTTGGGCAGGTAGTCGCCCAGGCCTTCGACTTCCATATAGATGGAGACGCGGTTGCCGTCGATCACGGGGCCGTTGACCAGCTTGTAGCCGGGTACGTATTTCTGCACTTCCTTGATCATGGCGTGCACCGAGGCTTCGATCTCGGCAGGCCTGGGCGTATCCACCGTCAGGCAGTGGATGGTGTCGCGCATGATCAGCGGCGGCTCGGCGGGGTTGATGACGATGATGGCCTTGCCCTTTTGCGCGCCGCCAATCTTTTCCACGGCACCCGATGTGGTGCGGGTGAATTCGTCGATGTTCTTGCGCGTGCCGGGGCCGACCGAGCGGCTCGATACCGTGGCAACGATCTCTCCGTAGCTCACGGCCTGCACGCGCGAAACCGCCGCCACCATGGGAATGGTGGCCTGGCCGCCGCAGGTGACCATGTTCACGTTCATGGCCTTTTCCGCAACCTTCTCGGCCAGATTCACGCTGGGCACGCAGTAGGGGCCGATCGCTGCAGGCGTCAGGTCGATCATCAGCACGCCCAGCTCGTTGAGCTTGCGGCTGTTTTCGGCGTGGACATAGGCGCTGGTAGCGTCAAAGGCGATCTGGATGCCGTCTTCCTTGACAAAGGGCAGCAGGCCATCCACACCGTCGGCCGTGGTCTTGATGCCCATCTCGCGGGCACGCTTGAGACCATCGGACTCAGGGTCGATGCCGACCATCCACACAGGCTCCAGTATGGGGGAACGCTGCAGTTTCATGAGCAGATCGGTACCGATATTGCCGGGGCCGATCAGTGCGCACTTGATCTTTTTTTGCGTCATGGTTTCTTACTCGGTGAATTGAATGGAACAAGTACCCATGCCTTCGATGACCATGTCGAAACGGTCGCCGGCGGCGGCGGGCACCAGGGGGGCGAGAGAGCCAGAGAGAATCACTTCACCGGCTTTGAAAGGAATGCCAAAAGCGCCCAATGTGTTGGCCAGCCAGGCTACGGCTTCAGCTGGGTGGCCCTGCACGGCACTGCCCAGGCCAGAGCCTGCGGGCTGGCCGTTCCGTCGCATTTCCATGGCGGCAGCGGCCAGATCCAGTGAAGCCGGATCTGTGTGCTGCTTGCCGATCACGAAGACGCCGCAGGAAGCGTTGTCGGCCACGGTGTCCTGGATCTTGATCTTCCAGTCCTTGATGCGCGAATCGACGATCTCGAAGCAGGGGGCGACCCACTCGGTGGCGGCCAGCACGTCTTCCTTGGTCACCCCCGGGCCTTGCAGATCCTTCTTGAGCATGAAGGCAATTTCGCCTTCGGCGCGGGGCTGGATCAGGCCGGATGCTTTGAGCGAGACGGCTGCGCCGTCTTCAAACTGCATGCTGTCTGTGAGAAAGCCGAAGTCGGGCTGGTGCACATTCAGCATGTCCTGCACGGGCTTGGAGGTCACGCCTATCTTCTTGCCGATCACACGTTCGCCCGATGCTTCGCGCAGGCGCAGCATGTGCAAGGAGATGTGATAGGCGTCTTCCACCGTCATTTCGGGGTGGCTTTCGGTCAGCGGAGCCAGCGTCCTGGCGGTGCGCAGCGCGTCATACAGGCGCTGGCCTTGCTGTTCGATGAATTGCTTGTCACTCATGGCTTCAACCGTTTTTCATGAAGTCTATGCAGGTGCGGTTGAACATCTCGCGATGCTCGACCTGCACCCAGTGGCCGCACTGGTTGACCAGCACCACGCGACAGTGCTTGATGCCCTTGGCCAGCTTGTCGGCACCGCCCACGGGATTGAAGGCATCTTGCATGCCCCAGAACCCCAGCACATTGCACTTCAGATCAGGCAGCTGCTCGGTCATATTGGGGATGTACAGGCGCTGGCGCGAGGCCTCGGTCTGGGTCAGCGCAATCGGGGCGCGTTCATTGATGATTTCTTCCGTCAGCAGCGACTGGTCCACCACCTGCATGCTCATGACGGCGCGCATGGCTTCGGGGCCGGTCTTGCCCGACTTGTAGACATTGAACATATTGGCAATGCCGGGCATGGCCATATAGGCTTCAAACTCTTCCACGCCACCGGGTGCCATGAGGATCAGGCTCTTGACGTCCTCGGGGTACTTGAGCGCATAGCCCAGCGCCACGGCACCGCCCAGCGAATTTCCCAGCAGGGTGATGTTTTTCAGGCCCAGCTGCTCCACCAGACCTTTGACGCCGGCGATGAAGAAATCCATGTCGTACTGCCTGGGCTCCTCGGTCTTGGACGAGAGGCCGTAACCGAGCAGGTCGGGAACGATGGAGCGAAAGCCGGCCGCAGCAAACTCGGGGTAGTTGCCCTTGAAGTTGCTGTAGCCGCTGGCACCGGTGCCAGCGCCGTGCAAAAAGATCACGGGGTCGCCAGAGCCTTGCTCATGGTAGTGAACGCGCTGAGGATGACCGGCCACATTGCCGATGTCCACATACTTGCCTTCTGGGATGGAAAATTGGCTCATCTCTGTTCTTTATGCTTGGAGTGGATAGGCGAAGGCTGTCTCCTGCCTTCGGGTGAGAAATCTTGGATGACGAGGCTTATCAAGCCCTGGCTTGCCAGAGCTTGGGCAGGCCGGGATCGGTGGCGGCAATCGCCTTTTTGAGCAGATTGCGCAGCGTGGCTGCTTCCATCTCGCCAAGGCTTGCTATCAAATCGGTTTCCACAGCTTTGGCTGCGGCCAGCACACGCAAGATGGCTTCGTTGCCCAGGGGCGTGAGCTGCAGCGACTCAGCGCGCTCGCGGCTTTCCTCCACCCAGCCCTTGCTGATCAGCGACTGCAGGGCCACGGCTCCGATGTCGGTGCCGGTGTAGGCCATGTGAGACGCAATTTCGGCAGGAGACTGGGGTTGCTGGATGCTCAGCAGCGAGAGCACGTAGAAATCGGCATCGGTCATGCCGTAAGCCGCCATGGGCTTGCGCAAGCCGCTCAGGAATTGAAAGTGCGCGCGGCCCATCAAATATCCGATCAGGTTTTCCGAGTAGGCGGTATTGGTGTCTGCGGCAGGTTCGCTGGCCACGGCGTTGGCCTTGCGTGAAGCCAGGGCGTAACCGCCGGTCACGTAGAGCAGGGGAGGGTGTGGGTTGGCGTCGTAGTCGGTCACCTCGCCCACAAAGATGATGTGGTCGCCGCCGTCGTACTGAAATGCCGTCTTGCACCTGAAGCGCGCACTGCAGTCCTGCAGCAGCGGGGCATGGGCTGCCTCGGAGTCCAGCGGCAGGCCGGAGAACTTGTCTTCGCCAGCACGGGCAAAGCGGTTCGACAGGGCTTCTTGCTCGTTGGAGAGGATGTGCACATTCCAGGTGTCGGCGTTCTGGAACACAGGCAGGCTGCGGGCGTTCTTGGCCAGGCTCCACAAAACCATGGGGGGCTCCAGCGAAACCGAGTTGAAGCTGTTGGCGGTGATTCCTACAGGCTCGCCATTCTCTGCACGGGTGGTGACGATGGTGACCCCGGTGCCAAACATGCCCAGGGCGCGGCGAAAGTCTTTGGGGTCGAAGGTTGCTGCAGTGCTTTGCATGGGGTGAATGTCTCCTTGGTGCAAGAGTGCTGCGAACAGGGCTTTTATGAATCCTTCACATGGACTAGCAGCGCAAAACAGGGCTTGGTGTTTGTCCTAGGCTCCGTGTTTTTGCTGTGCGGGATCAGGCTTTGGAGAAGTCCGCAAACGCCTGCTTCATCGTTAGTCTGATCGGACGATGAACGGAAAATTGCATGGTGAGAGCATTTCTGTCATAGGCGAAAAGGCCTTGCCCACCACACCACAAGCCGTCCGGTGGAGCGGCAACTGGAGACCTGAATGAACACAATGACAGATAACTACCTCACTCCTGATGCGCTGGCTGTGATCGAGCGTGCCAAGGCCCTGGCGCCCAAGCTGGCGGCACGCGCGCAGCAGGCGGATCGCGAAGGAAAGATCAGCGACGAAACCGTTCAGGAGATGGCTGAGGCGGGGCTGTTCCGTGTGCTGCAGCCAAAGCGCTGGGGTGGCTATGAAATGGATCCCCGTGTGTTCTACAGCGTGCAGATGGAGCTGGCCAAGGGCTGCATGTCCACGGCCTGGATTTACGGGGTGGTCGGCGTTCACCCCTGGCAGCTGGCGCTTTTCCCCGACCAGGCTCAGCAAGATGTGTGGGGCAAGGATAACGGCGTGCGCATCGCCTCGACCTATATGCCTACTGGCAAGGCCGAGCCCGTGGAAGGCGGATTCAGGTTCAACGGTCGCTGGAGCTTTTCCACCGGCTCCAAGCATTGCGACTGGCTGTTTCTCGGCGGTCTGCTGCCCAAGCGTGATGGCACGCCTGGCCTGGAGCATGTGACTTTTCTGGTGCCCAAGGCGGACTACCGCATTGAGGACAACTGGGATGTGCTGGGCCTGCGCGGTACAGGCAGTCATGACATCGTGGTGGAAAACGCGTTTGTCCCGGCACATCGCATCCAGTACACCAACGACCACAGCGATGTGGGCTGCCCCGGTCGCACGGAGAACACCAGCTGGCTGTTCCGCATCCCCTTTACCCATGTGTTCCAGCGTGCGGTGTCCACCGCCTGCCTGGGCGCGCTGGAAAGCGCCATCGCGTCGTTCACCGAGCGCGCGACGGCGCACGTTGGAAAGCATGGCAACAGGATGGCCGAGGACGTGAACGCACAGACGGCCGTGACCGAAGCCACGATTGCGCTGGACCAGCTCAAGATGGTTCTCTTCCGCAATTACGCACGCATTGTGGATGCGGCCAAGACTGGTATTCAGCTGACGCTGGAGGAGCGTCTGCTGCAGCGTGCTCAGGCGTCATACGTTCCCAAGCTGACGGGCTTTCATGCCAATGAGCTGATGCGTGCCTGCGCAGCCAGCGGTACTTTCAAGAACAACCCCATCGAGCGCATCTTCCGCGACATCCATCAGGGACGTACCCACATTGCGAACAACACGGATGCCTATGTGCGCGCCTATGGCTCGCATGTGCTGGGCATTCCCAACCAGGAGCCCTTTGTCTGATTGAATTCAGGCCAAGCTGCGGCAGCGCTCTCACAACGGAGGCTGCCGCCAGCGTCTATTTGCGAGAGTCCATCCATAAAACAAAAGATTGACGGAGACAAGGTATGGCAGAACAAGAATATGACCTGATCGTCGTGGGGTCGGGGGCAGGTGCCATGTTGGGCGCCATTCGCGCGCAGGAGCAGGGCCTCAAGACTCTGGTGGTGGAGAAGACAGAGCTGTTCGGCGGCACTTCGGCCCTGTCGGGGGGCGGCATCTGGATCCCGCTCAATTACGATCAGAAGACCGCTGGCATCAAGGACGATCTGGAAACCGCATTTGGCTATATGAAGCGCTGTGTGCGCGGCATGGCGACGGACGACCGCGTGCTGGCCTATGTGGAAACCGCCAGCAAGATGGCCGAGTATCTGCGCCAGATCGGGATTCCTTATCGCGCCATGGCCAAGTATGCGGATTACTACCCCCATATCGAAGGCTCCAGGCCCGGCGGTCGCACCATGGATCCGGTTGACTTCAATGCCGCCAGGCTGGGCCTGACGGCGCTGGAAACCATGCGCCCGGGCCCTCCCGGCAATCAGTTGTTCGGCCGCATGAGCATCAGTGCCTTCGAGGCGCATTCCATGCTCTCGCGCGAGCTCAAGTCGCGCTTCACCATCCTGGGCATCATGCTCAAGTATTTTCTGGACTACCCCTGGCGCAACAAGACCAAGCGCGATCGTCGCATGACGGGCGGCCAGGCGCTGGTGGCAGGCCTGCTGACTGCTGCCAACAAGGTCGGTGTCGAGATGTGGCGCAACTCTCCGCTCAAGGAGCTGGTGAAGGATGCATCGGGCCGTGTGACGGGTGTCATCGTTGAAAGGAATGGTCAGCGCCAGCAGATCAACGCCAGACGTGGCGTGTTGTTGGGTGCTGGTGGTTTTGAGCGCAACCAGGAGATGCGTGACCAGTATCTGAACAAGCCCACCAAGGCAGAGTGGACGGCCACCCCAGTGGGAGGCAATACCGGTGATGCTCACCGGGCTGGTCAGGCCGTGGGCGCGCAGCTGGCGCTGATGGACTGGTCCTGGGGCGTGCCCACCATGGATGTTCCCAAGGAGCCGGCCTTTCGCGGCATTTTCGTGGAGCGCTCGCTGCCGGGGTGCATGGTTGTCAACAGCAGAGGGCAGCGCTTTCTCAACGAGTCCGGCCCTTATCCGGAATTTCAGCAGGCCATGCTGGCCGAACATGCCAAGGGCAATGGCGGCGTGCCTGCATGGATTGTGTTCGACGCCAGCTTCCGCGCGCAAAACCCCATGGGGCCGCTGATGCCTGGCTCGGCCGTGCCGGACAGCAAGGTACGCAAGAGCTGGTTGAACAATGTCTACTGGAAGGGCGAGACGCTGGAAGATCTGGCGCGCCAGATCGGCGTGGACGCTGCTGGCCTGCAGGACAGTGCGCGCCGCATGACCGAATACGCCAGAACCGGAAAGGATCTGGACTTTGACCGGGGCGGCAATGTGTTTGACCGCTACTACGGCGATCCGCGTCTCAAGAATCCCAACCTCGGCCCCATCGAGAAAGGTCCTTTCTATGCCATGCGCCTGTGGCCCGGAGAGATCGGAACCAAGGGAGGGCTGCTCACCGATAGAGAGGGACGTGTGCTCGACACGCAAGGCAGGATCATCGAGGGGCTGTACTGCGTGGGCAACAACTCCGCCTCCGTCATGGGGCCGGCCTACGCAGGCGCTGGTTCCACCTTGGGGCCTGCCATGACTTTTGCCTTTCGCGCCGTGGCCGACATGGTGGGTAAGCCCCTGCCACTCGAGAACCCGCATCTGCTGGGCAAGACGGTTTGATCTGGAGGCGCAGAGATGTCCAATTTCAAAAAGCATGTCAGCACCATCAATCCTGTGGGTGCAGTCTTGGATGTGGGGTCGGCCGATGAGGTTCAGTGGTCCGATGCAAGCGATGTGGTGGTGGTCGGCTGGGGAGGCGCAGGTGCCAGTGCAGCGATTGAGGCGCGCGAGCAGGGGGCCGAAGTTCTGGTGATAGACCGCTTCAGTGGCGGTGGTGCCAGTGTGTTGTCGGGTGGTGTGGTCTATGCCGGTGGCGGTACCAGGTACCAGAAGGAGGCGGGCTTCGAGGACTCACCCGAAGCCATGACTGCCTACCTCAAGCATGAGGTCAATGGTGTGGTCAGTGACGAGACACTGGCTCGCTTCAGCCGCGACAGCGTGGCCAACCTGAATTGGCTGGAAAAGCAGGGCGCTACCTTTGCGTCGACCATGCCTGCGTACAAGACCTCCTATCCGACCGATGGCATGTATCTGTACTACTCGGGCAACGAAGTGGTGCCCGCCTACGGCAACCCGCAACTGGTCAAGAAGCCTGCACCGCGCGGTCATCGTGTGGTGGCCAAGGGGCAGTCGGGTGCGACGTTCTTTGCCGCGCTGCAAAAATCCACATTGGCGCACGGAGCCCGCACATTGACGCAGGCCCGCGTTCAGCGCCTGGTGCGCGAGAAGAACAGTGGCCGTGTATTGGGCGTGGAGGTGATGGTGTTGCCCGAAGGCGATCCACGTACCGAACGCCACAAGAAGCTCGATGAGCTGGTGGCCAAGTGGCGTTTGTATCAGGCACCACGTGCCCAGGCGGGGCGTCGTGAGGCTGCGCAGATCGAAAGCGAGATCGGCGAGAAGCGCTACATCCGTGCTCGCAAAGGTGTGGTGCTGTCCACTGGCGGCTATATCTTCAATTCGGAGTTGCTGGAACGGCATGCGCCGGCTTACAAGCCCGGCTGGCTGACCGGCGCTGCGGGCTGCGATGGCTCTGGTCTGCGCCTCGGGCAATCCGTGGGAGGGATCGCTCAGGACCTGAACAATATTTCGGCCTGGCGCTTCATCACGCCACCCTCGGTCTGGCCCAAGGGTCTGGTGGTCAACACCAAAGGCGAGCGCTTCTGCAATGAACAGGTCTACGGTGCCAAGCTCGGCTACGAGATGATGGAAAAGCAGGGGGGACAGGCTTGGCTCATCATTGATAGCAAGCTGCGCAGGCAGGCTGCGTGGCAGTGCCTGTTTGGCGGTTTGTGGGCCTTCCAGTCCATGCCCGCGCTGGCGCTGATGTACAAGGTCGCGATCAAGGGCAAATCTGTCTCCGACCTGGCCAAAAAGCTTCGCATGGATGCAACAGTGCTGCAGCTCCAGTTCGATCGCGCCAATGCCGCTGCACGCGGTGAGATCGAAGACCCGTTGGGCAAGTCCCAGGACATGCGCCATGAGTTCAAGGGCGGCTCGCTGTTTGCCATCGATATCTCCATCAGCCAGAAGATGTTCCCGCTGGCCGTCCTGAGCCTGGGGGGCCTCAAGGTCAACGAGGACAACGGTGCAGTGATTGACAGTGCCGGCTATGACATTCCCGGGCTGTATGCCGCGGGGCGCACCGCCATTGGTGTGGCTTCCTCGCGTTATGTGAGCGGCTTGTCCCTGGCCGACTGCGTGTTCTCGGGCCGCCGAGCGGGCAAGGCGGCTGCACTGGAAGGGGACGAGTCCCCTGCTGCCCAGGCAGTGTGTCCGCAGGCAAGCGCTGTGGAGAGCGTCAGTTCCTGACCCCGTGGATTGGGGACGATCTTGTGCCTGGGCGCCAGTGCAAGGTTGCACAAAAGAGTGAGTGAGTAAGGGGTAAGAAGAAATGAGCAGTGAAGCCACAACAACCGCATCGCGGTATCACCCGCTGCGCGTGCGCGCGGTGATTGACGAGACGCACGATACCAAGTCAATTGTGTTTGAGGTGCCAGAGGCTCTGGCTGAGCAATTCAGCTATAGTCCCGGCCAGTTTCTGACTCTGCGACTGCCTATCGAGGGCCGTTATGTACCTCGCTGCTACTCCATGTCCAGTGCCCCGATGCTCGACGATGCCTTGCGGGTGACTGTCAAGCGCGTCGACAAGGGACGAGGCTCCAACTGGGTTTGCGACAGGGTTCAGGTGGGTGATTCCATCGAGCTGATGCCTCCCTCGGGCCTGTTCTCGCCCCGGAATCTGTCTCAGAACTTTTTGCTGCTGGCCGGTGGCAGCGGAATCACACCGGTGTTCTCCATCTTGCGCACCGTACTCAAGCAGCATCAGGGCAATGTGGTGCTGTTCTATGCCAACCGCGATGAGCGCTCGGTGATCTTCAAGAAGGACCTGCAGCAGCTGGCGGCCGAGTACCCGGATCGCCTGCAGGTCATTCACTGGCTGGACTCTGTGCAAGGCGCGCCTTCGCAGAAGCAGCTCGCAGCCTGGGCCACGCCCTGGGTAGCCGATGCAGGTCAGGCCTTTATCTGCGGGCCGGGCCCCTTCATGGATGCCGCACAGGCCGCGATGATCGAGGCCGGCATGCCTGCCGAGCAGGTACATGTGGAGCGCTTTGTCTCTCTGCCTGACGAGGAGACTCTGCAACTGATGCAGGAGGCAACTGCTCCCGTGGAGGCTGCTGTCGACCAGGCCTTGGTGCAGCTGCGTCTGGACGGCGAGGAATACGAATTCAACTGCAGTGGCACGGAGACCATTCTGGAGGCCGGACTGCGCGCCGGCATCAATGTGCCCTACTCCTGCCAGGCCGGCATGTGCGCATCCTGCATGTGCCAGGTTCAGGACGGCAGCGTACATCTGCGACACAACGAAGTGCTGGATGCCAAGGATCTGTCCAAGAAGTGGACGCTGGCCTGTCAATCCGTGCCCACCAGCGAAAAGCTGCGCGTCAAATTTCCGGAGTAACTTATGTCGAATACCAACCAGAACGCGATGCCCGAGTCTTCGCTGACCTTGCCCGGCATGCTGGCTGACGTGGTCAGCCGCTTTGCCGGTCGCGCGGCGATTGTCGAAAACGGCAAGTCCATCAGCTATGCCCAGCTGCAGCAGCTGAGCCGCCTGGCCGCACGTGCCTTGATGAGCCTGGGCGTGCAGGCCGGCGACCGTGTGGCTCTGTGGGCACCGAATCTCAGCGAGTGGATCGTTGCCGCCTGCGGTGTGCATGCTGCGGGCGGCGTGCTGGTGCCCTTGAACACCCGCATGAAGGGCGCCGAGGCTGCCGATATTCTCGAACGCAGCCGTGCCAGGGTGCTGGTGTGCGTGGGCGACTTCCTGAACAACTACTACCCGGATCTGCTGAACGGCCTGCGTCCTGTCACACTGCAGCAGGTGGTGGTACTCGGTGACAAGGTGCTACCCAGCGCAGATATGAACTGGGCGCAGTTCATGGCCAGGGCCGATGGCACGACTGCCGAAGCCCAGCAGCAGCGTGAAGCCCGGATCAAACCCGACGATACGGCCGATCTGATGTTCACTTCCGGCACCACGGGACGCCCCAAGGGAGTGATGTGCGCGCACCGCCCGACGATCCTGGCTTTCAAGGCCTGGTCGGATGTGGTGGGTTTGACCGAAGGCAGCCGATACCTGATCGTCAATCCGTTCTTTCACACCTTTGGCTACAAGGCCGGCTGGGTGGCAGCCTTGCTGCAGGGCTCCACCGTCTATCCCGAGCAGGTATTTGATGCGCAAGCCATCTTGCATCGCATCGAGAGCGACCGTATCAGCTTCCTGCCCGGGCCGCCCACTCTGTTTCTGTCCATGCTGGCGCATCCGGGGCTCAAGAATTTCGATCTGAGTTCGCTGAAGTCCTCCGTGACCGGTGCTTCCACGGTACCTCCCATTCTTATCAAGCGCATGCGCGAGGAGCTGGGCATCATGAATGTCACCACGGCCTATGGCCTGACGGAGTGCGGCGGTTGTGCCACGCTCTGCGAGCCTTCCGACAATGTGGAAACAGTGGCCAATACCTGTGGCAAGGCCCTGCCCGGGACCGAGGTGCGCTGTGTGGACGAGCAAGGACAGCCTGTTGCCCCAGGTGAAGCGGGGGAGGTGCTGCTGCGCGGCTATCACATCATGCAGGGCTACTTCGAGGATGAAAAGGCCACGGCAGAAACCATTGATGCCGATGGCTGGTTGCATACAGGCGATGTGGGAGTGCTTGACGAGCGCGGCTACCTGCGTATTACCGACCGCCTCAAGGATATGTTCATCGTGGGCGGCTTCAACTGCTACCCCGCAGAAATCGAGCGCATGCTGTCCAACCACCCCGATGTGGCGCAGGTTGCTGTGGTCGGGGTGGCCGACGAGCGCATGGGCGAGGTAGGCTGTGCCTGCGTGGTGACATGCAACGGCGTGGCACTGGACCAGGATGCCTTTATCGCCTGGTGCCGCGCCAATATGGCCAACTACAAGGTTCCGCGCTTTGTTTTGCAGCTCGATGGCCTGCCCGTCAATGCCTCCAACAAGGTGCAAAAGCGTGATCTGCTGCAGATCGTCAAGAGCCGGCTCGCGCCTGCTTCACAGCCGGCCTGAACAGGGCATCTGAAAAAGCCACGCGGTTTTCGGAAATCGGCTCAAAATCGTGGCTATAATTCGAGCCTGCTCTGTAAGGCGAACGGCTTTTCAGAAATGCGGGAATAGCTCAGTTGGTAGAGCGATACCTTGCCAAGGTATAGGTCGACGGTTCGAACCCGTTTTCCCGCTCCAGATTTTGAAAAGGGAAGCAAAAGCTTCCCTTTTTTATTGCTTTGGTCGCATGGCTGATGCAATACTTCTCGCTGGCGCCCTGCGCCGGTGGTGAAGTGGGCCCCGATGGTGAAATTGGTAGACACTGCAGACTTAAAATCTGTTTTGTCAAGCTCTTTTTGCTATAGCTATTGGGCCAGAAGATCAATAATGACAACGGCTTACGAGGATCCTGGCCGTAGCTTTACGGTTTGGATCGGAGGCTAGGAGCCAATTAGGCGCCAGTAGATAGAGGAAGGTTTTTCAGTGCGTTGAGCACTCTGCCCGAGTGGTGAAATCGGTAGACACAAGGGACTTAAACAATTTGAGCCTTCGGGGGGAAACGCCCGAAGTGAAGCCCGTCAAATTCGGCGAAAGCCCTGGATGCTGCGGCATCCGAGCCAACGCCGAGCCAAGCCCAAGCCCAAGCTTGGGAAGGTGTAGAGAGCAGACGGCGGGCACCTACGGCCGCAAGGCTATGGTGAAGGCGTGCTCCAGACCACGAACGCCCTACGTTGAGCAGGGCGGCGGCGAAAGCCGAAGTGGGAAGAAAATCCCTCGCCGCAAGGTGTGCCGGTTCGATTCCGGCCTCGGGCACCAATCCAGAACCGCCCCTGTTCACGCAGGGGCGGTTTTGCCGTTCTTGGGCTGCGTGCGCCTGAATCCCCGATCCCCTGCCATGAACGCCTCCAGCATGTGCGGAATCAGCGTGTCCGCATCAACGGCCTCACCATACGCCTGCGCGTGCAGTGTGGCGTAGCGGTCGAGGTCGGCCTTCAATCCGGCCGGGCACGCGAAAGTCAGCTTGATGCTTTCAGTCTTTGGCAGCGGCCTCAGCCGCAGCTTCTTGGTGGTGTTCATTGCGCAGCTCCACGGTTGAAGAACAGCGGCTGTATGTCCGATTTGTTCAGTACCTCATGCGCTGCCGATGCCACGACCGGATGCGGGCCATCGTTGAGATGCGGTGTGGTCATCATCCAGTGCAGCGTCAGCTCGAATGGGCAAGCCGGATCGGAAAGGAAGTTGGCGACACCGCGCAGCGTCTTGTTCTCGCCCGCGTAGAGCACATGCAGGATGGTGCCGACTAATAGCGCGTGCGAAGTCTTCTCCCTGTGATTGCGCCGCCCCAGCGCCCCTTCGGGATCGACCAGGATGTCTGCGATGTTCTGCACGTCGCGCACTTCCAGCAGCGGGTTGTAGGCCGCTGTTCATCTGTCAAAACGTATCGCATCACTGCGTGATTGTGACGTTTTCATAGAGAAAAAGCCAAAATCTCAACTGCTGCCCCTAGTCCACCGCAGATAGCTGCGCGCGGGTGACGACTTCTTCCCACTTGACGCGGTCGCGTTGCATAAACTTTTGGAACTCGGTGGTGCTGTTGAACACCGGCTCAATTCCCATTGCGGCGAAGCGCTCTTTCACCTGAGGATCGTTTTGCATTTTTGAGAGCGATTTGTTGAGAGTGGCGATGATGCTGTCCGGTGTGCTTGAGTGCACCACAAAGCCGAGCCAAGGTGTGGCGCTAAAACTCTTGAGGCCGGACTCCTCCACCGTAGGCAGTTGTGGCATCAGCGCAGAGCGCTTGGCGGTGGTCACCGCAATGGCTTTAACTTTGCCGCTATCAATAAATGCCTTAGCAGCGGCGATGTCTACAAACATAAAGCTCACGTCGTTGCCCGCGATGGCGGTAAGTGCCGGCACGCTGCCCTTGAATGGGATGTGATTGGGCTTGATGCCTCCCATGGAGGCGAAGAGTTCGCCTTCGAGGTGGTTGGAGGTGCCTGAGCCTGATGAGCCGTAGTTCGTCAGAGCGCTATTGCTCTTCATGTTCTGGATCAACGTGGTGACGTCGTTCACTGGCAGCTTGGGGTTCACAACCAGCAGGTGAGGGATGGTGGCGAGCAGCGACACCGGCTTGAAGTTTTTCTCTGGGTCGTAGCCGGCCTTGTCTTTGTACAGGCTAGGGGCGATGGTGAAAGACGATGCCGCCATCAAGATGTTGTAGCCATCGGGCGGAGCCTTGGCTACGTAGTTGGTGGCGATGGTGGTGCCTGCACCAGCTTTGTTTACGACGATGACGGCTTCGCCTAGGTCCTCTTGCAGTTTGGTAGCAATGAGGCGTGCCATTACATCGGTCACACCGCCTGGGGAAAACGGAACAATGATGTTGATGGGCTTGGACGGGTACTTGTCCGCATGTGCATGCATGGCGGTAAATGTGAGTGCTATGGCTGCGATGGCCATGAGCTTGAGTCGATAGGTCATTTTGCTTGTCTCCTCTGTTTTTGATGGTGGTTGGGAACCTGAAAAAAAGGGCTCAGCACGCACGCATAAAGCGGCTTTGAAGCAGTGCCCAAATGCTGTTGAGAGTAGGTGCTTGGACATCAGCGCAGCGCGCAATTTGCGCGACAACGCCAACCAGCGTTTCGCCCTCAATGCGCTTGCCTGCTAGCGCGTCTTGCAACATGGATGTGCGTACGTTCCCCGCAGATTCCGCTTGCTGAAGGCGCTGCTCCACGCTGATGTCTTGTGGATACCCGAGTGCGTTGCCAATGCTCATTACCTCCGCGATGAGGCGAGCGCATAGCGCGCGCAGATTAGCTTCGTGCAGCATCTGGTGCATGGTGGCGCTGGCCAGTGCACTCACTGGGTTGAATACGGTGTTGCCCAGCAGCTTGTTCCACAGGTCGTGCTGAATGTGCGTGCTGCATTTGCACTGCAAATCGCTTTGGTTGATGGTGGCTACCAGTTGGGTGAGCCGCTCACTCATTGCGCCATCTAGCTCACCTAACACCAGCGTATTGCGGCTGCCTTGTTCGACCGTGCAGGCATCACGCATTTGTGCAGGGATGTGGATGACGCCGCCCACCACGCAATCCAAATCAATCTGGGGGTAGCTTGCATAGGCATTGCCCCATGTTTCAGGTGCTTCACCACGCAGTTTTTCATGTGTCTGTAGCAGCCACCATGGAATGCCGTTGACCAGCGGAATAATGGCGGTGCTGTCGCGCTTGATGTGCTGTAGCGACACCAGCGTTTGCGCCAAGTCGTACTGCTTCACGCATATAAAAATGGCGTCCCAGGCCATATTGACGGGAAAGTCGCTTGCAGTTTTGATAGCGCGCGTGCCTTGGAGGATGCCGTCTTTGTAAAGCGTGACTCCGTTCTGAGTGATGGCCTGCTGTGCTGTTCCGCGTGCCCAAAATGTGATGTGTGCATTAGCTCCGCTCAGGTGCCAGGCTAGCGTGCAGCCAATGGCTCCAGCGCCAATGATGAGGATGTTGGGTGGGCGATGCTTCATGCTACTTGGCTCACAGCTTGTAATCGGGCTTAGCACGATCAAGCATGCGCAGTAGTGGGGGCCAATGCTTGTCCTTGGAAGGGCGGCCCGGGCGGTCAAACTGTGCGGCTACACGTGCGGCCACGGCGTCGCTGCATTCGATGAGTTCTTCGCAGCTGGATTGCGCAGCAATCTGAATTTGGCAGGCGCGCTCCAGGTAGTACATCTGGTCGAAGGCATCCGCAACGCTGTCGCCGCATACGAGCAGGCCGTGGTTGCGCAGAATCATCACGTTCAGCGTTCCCATGCTCTGCAGTATGTGTTCACGCTCATCCATGTCGAGGACCACACCTTCATAGTCGTGGTACGCGATTTTGTTGTGAAAGCGCATGGCATGCTGCGAGAGCATGCGCAGGCCACGCTTTTGTGCTGATACCGCTATGCCTGCTTGTGTGTGCGTGTGCATTACACAAAATGCATCGTGGCGGTGCTCGTGGATTGCACCGTGGATGATGAACCCTGCAAGGTTGATGCCGAGGCCGGTTGAATCAGACAGCACCTTGCCAGCCAGATCGATCTTCACCAGATTGGACGCTGTCACCTCATCAAAAGTGAGTCCATAGGCATTCAGCAGAAAGTGCCCATCCTCACCCGGTACGCGAGCAGAGATGTGCGTGTAGATATGGTCTGTCATGCGGTACAGCGCTGCCAGTTGGTAGGCGGCTGCAAGCTCTTGGCGAACCTGCCATTCGGCATCAGACATCGGGGGGCTTGCAGTGTTCATGTGCTGGTGATGGGGCTATGGGAGTCAAGGAGGTTGGGCTGAGCGGTGCTCGATGCCCAGAATCCAGATATGGTGCTGCACAGCGCCTGTCCTTGGTGCAGACCTGCAGTGGCCACTTGGGCGCAGCGTGATGGGTCAAGAATGTTGCTGCCAATGGCTTCAAGGCTGGCCGCGTCAGGTGCAATCACTTGCACTTGCGATCCACTGGCCTGCAATACTTTCAGCTCGCTGCGTAAATGTCCACTCACTGGATTGCTGTCGCTGTAGCCTTGCGGGCTGATGACCAGCACGCGCCGAGCACCTGTGGCGAGATCGGCGTTGGTCATAGAGCGCAAGCCGCCGTCAATAAAGTGCTCACCCAGCAGTTGCACCGGCGGCCAAACACCGGGCACCGCGCAGCTTGCCGCGACTGCATCCACTAACGATGCGCCACTTGTGCAGTCCCAAATTTTTTCTGTGCCGTCATGTGCATTGATGCTGACGATGCGCAAAGGTTTGCTAGGCCAGTCCGCGTTGTGAAGGCGTTGCGCGACGATGGCGCGTCGCTCCTCAGACGATGGCGTATTGCTGCGCAGTGCCCAGGCTCCAATGCGCTGACGTGCTTGCGCCAGATCGCCGTGCACCTTCTCAAACAAGACTTGGTTTTTTTCATTCACTTCGGCTTGTGAGTAGGGGCGCAGCATTTCATTGGCAGCGGCAGTTCCATTGGTTTGTTCTTCCAACAACTCGTCAATGGCAAAGCCACAAGCCAGCTTAGCCGCGACCACGGAGCCTGCAGATGCGCCAACCCACAGGCCAACGCTTTGCACATCGGCGCCTTCACGTGTGAGGCCCGCAATCAGTCCGATGGACCAAGCAATGCCCAGCACGCCACCGCAGCCGATGACGATGGCGCGCTCTGGTGTCTCTGGTGTATCAGCTAGTGCCTTAGTTACTGCACTGGCGGATGCATTAGGTACAGGCATGTTGGTGTCTGCATGCATTCAGATCACCCCCCGTGCAGCCAATGCTTGTAGCCGCTCCGGCGCAATGCCCAGCACTTGGCCGTAGTACTCGGCGTTGTGTTGGCCAAGATCAGGGGCCGGCTCAATCGGCTTGTGCTGAACATTGGAAAAGCGCGGGAAAACTCCCGCCATCTTCACGGGACCAATGCGTGGATGATCGACCGACACAATGCTGCCGCGCTCCGCGTAATGTGGATCCTTCATGATGTCGTCAATGCTGTAGATAAAGGAGTAGGCCAGCTTGGCCGCATCCAGCGCTTCGCACAATTGCTTGACAGGTGTTGTGGCGATCCAGTCCCCGAGAATGCGGTTGAGTTCGTCTACATGTTCCCAGCGTGAGCTGTGTGTGGCGTAGCGTGCGTCTTGCAGCCAATCGGCGCGGCCCATGGCATGGCACAGGCGCTGAAAACCCGCATCAGCCGATACGGTCAATATCAAATAGCGGCCATCACTGGTTTGGAAGTGCTCACCGGGCGCAGCAGCGAAATGCTTGTTACCGCGACGCTCTCGCACCACGCCAAGGCGGTCGTATTCAGGTACCAGCACTTCGGTGAAGCGGATGATGGATTCGTACATCGACAAATCAATTTCTTGACCTTCACCGCCCAGGTGATCGCGGTGGTGGATGGCTGCCATCAGCGAGAAGGCGCCCATCAACGCAGTTTGGTAATCCGCTGTGGATGTACCGCTGCGCACAGGGGGGCGATCTGGATAGCCTGTGATGCCCATGAGCCCACCAAATGCGAGGCCGATACGGTCGTAGCCCGCACGTTCACGATAGGGCCCCGATTGCCCAAAGCCGGAGATGCGCAGCATGATGAGTTTGGGGTTGTGCTTGCGCAGCTCGTCAAAGCCCAGGTTCCATTTTTCCAGCGTGCCAGGGCGAAAGTTCTCCACCACAGCGTCGGCATGTTTGACCATTTCGCAAAGCATGGCCTGGCCTTCTGGATCGCGCAGGTTGAGCGTGACCGACTTTTTGTTGCGCGCTTCCACGTGCCAATACAAGCACTCACCATCAACGAAAGGGCCGATATCACGCACGGTGTCGCCGCGCTCGGGCACCTCCACTTTGATGACTGCTGCTCCCAAATCGGCAAACAGCGTGCATGCCACAGGGCCGGCAATCATCGTGCCAAGGTCCAGAATCCGCAGGCCACTGAGCATGTGCTTAGGGGGGGGGGGATTGCTCATACTGTGACCTCATCGCTGCTTGTTGTTGAGCGTGCAGACTGCGATGTTGCGGGTTTGAGGTGGTAGTGCGCGAGATCGGTAGCTCGCAACCACGACCAGTAGTCATCGTTGCGAAAAGGCGTGGTTGCCACCACCCGACCTTGAGCGTTGCGATACCAGTTGCTCATGCCCTTGTGGGTCCAGATCATGCGGTCGTGCGCATCTTGAATACGCTGGTTGTATTCGTCGTGCGCATCGCGCTTCACTTCGAGCTCGAATGTGCCGTTGCACTCTTTGAGCGCTTTCTTCACTAGGCCCATGACATAGCGCACCTGCGCCTCCAGCAGCGCAACCACGCTACCGCCATGGCCCAACGCCGTATTGGGGCCAGCAAAGGCAAAGAAGTTGGGGAAGCCCGGCATAGCCACGCCGTAGAAAGCTTGCGCTCCCTTTTCGGCCCAGGCTTCGCGGATGGTTTGCCCACCACGGCCTTGCAGCGTGAATGAGCCCAGCATGTTGAGCGCATCAAAACCTGTGGCAATAATGATGACGTCCACCTCGTGCTCCCCCCCCTTGTCGGTGACAATGCCGCGCTCGGTAATGCGGCTAATGCCACCAGTAACCAGCGTTACGTCATCGCGCGCCACGGTGCGGAACCAGCCGTTGTCCATCAGCATGCGTTTGCCAAAAGGCGGGTAGTCGGGCAGAACATCGTTGAGCAAGTCCTGGCGCTGGCCCAATTGCTCTTTGATGTAGTCGGTGAAGTGAATGCGCTGGCGGTCGTTGTATTTGTTGATGGCACGCTCAGGGTGTGGCCACTCGGGGTCTTTTTGCAGGCTGTGGTGGATGCGGTCGTTAAAAATCCAGCTCAGGCGCTGGCGGTACCACTCTTGGTAGAACGGCACTTCGCGCAGAAGAAAACGCACACTGTCAGGCACTTGCTTCTTGAATTTGGCAAATGGTGCAGCCCATTGTTTGGAGCGCTGGAAGATGGTGAGGTGTGCCACTTGGTCAACGATGGCGGGCACCACCTGCATGGCCGATGCACCATTGCCAATTACGGCAACGCGCTTTCCTGTTACGTCCAAGTCTTCAGGCCAGCGGGCCGTGTGCACGCATCGGCCTTTGAAGCTCTGCAAGCCTTGGATGTCGGGCATTCTCGGCACGTTCAGCAAGCCCACGGCACTCAGCAGTAAGTTGGCACGTAGCGTTTGGTTTTCGCCGGCGCTGGATTCAATGTCTACATTCCAGTGCGCATGTTGTTCGTCGTAGCGCGCAGCCAGCACTTTGGTATTGAAGCGGATGTGTTTGCGAATGCCAAAGTCCGTAGCCACTTGCTCGAAGTAGCTCTGGATTTCTGCTTGCAGCGCAAAGTAGCGAGACCAGTCATGCTTGGAAAACGAGAACGAATAGATGTGGTTGGGCGTATCCACGCCGCAGCCGGGATAGCGGTTCTCGTGCCATGTGCCGCCTACTTCGTTGTTCTTTTCAATCACAAAAAATGGAATGCCCGATTGCATCAGGCGAATGGCGGAGCAAATACCCGCTACGCCAGCGCCAATCACCACTACTTGAAAGCCTGGAGGCAGCTGAAACTGCGCCTTTTGGTCCAAGTCAAATTCAGAGTCCAAACCCAGGCCCGCTGCGACCATATCGCTGTAGCTTCTGGGGAAAGCCTCGCCAATGCTGACGCTGAGCATGTCTTGCACAAGCTGTGCGCTGGCTTGCTCCAGTTTTGGCGTGCGGCCTTCTTTCCAAGCCAGGATGGCTTGGTGGGCAGCATCGCGAACTTCTTGCTGTATTTCTGGCTCAAGCCCTCCTGTGTCGTGGTCGTCAATGCCGCGCACCTTTGTGCATTGGTAGCGCTGTGAAAGCCACTGCTCGCTTGCGGTGAGGTGCACCAGCACCATCAACAAAGTGGGGATGTTGGCGTCGGCGAGAGAGGCCTGCAGTGTGTTGGACCAAGCTTCGGTGTCTTGGGTAGAGAGAGGGGAGAGTTGTTTAGTCATGGTCGTGCGAGAGGAGAGAGAGAAAGTGTTGGAATGAGAGCGCGGTTTAAGGGCACGATTCAGGGCGTGATCAGTTACGCAATCAATGGGGAATCAAAGGCTAGGCAATGACCAAGCAATGGCCAGTTGCCGGCAAATCAGCGGCATAAAACAGCACCGCTGTTTGCAAGCGCATGCATCAGCGGCGGATGCCGGTTTCCGCAATTTGCTTTTTCCAGCGGGCGCGTTCGGTGTTGAGAAACTGCACGTACTGCGCGCGGGTGATAGGTGCGGGTTCGGCACCTTGGTCGAGCATGCGGCGCTGTACATCGGGCTCGCTGATGGCTTGGCTTGTTGCCTGTGCAAGCTTTTGCACAACGGCGTCGGGCGTGCCTTTGGGAACGAAGAGCCCGAGCCATACAGGAATCTCGTGGCCAGGAAAGCCAGCTTCACCAATCGTTGGAATCTCTGGCTCTAATTGGGAGCGCTGTTTGTTCAGCAATGCCAGCATGCGTACCTTTCCGCCTTTCATCAGCGGGCTGGCAACGGTCAACGACATCACTGCGAGGTCAACACGCCCGGCAAGCAGATCCGGCACGATCTGGCTTTCGCCTTGGTAGGGCACGTGATTGAGCCTGAGGCCGTTAGCCAGTGCGAAATACTCCATGCCCACATGCAGTGGCCCGCCCACGCCTGTGGTGGTGTAAGAAAGCTCGGCGGGGCGGGCCTTGGCCTGGCTCACATATTCTTTGACGGACCGCATAGGGCTGTCTGCACGCACGATGAGGCCATAGTCGTTGTTGGACACCTGGGCAATGGGCTCAAGGTCTTTTTCAGGGGAGTAGGGCAGGCGAGCATCTAGCTCTGGAATCACTAGGATGGGGCCCACACCACCCACCAAAATTGTGTAGCCGTCGGCTGGTGATTTGCTCACGGCAGCTGCGCCAATTGCACCTGCAGCGCCTGTGCGGTTTTCAACAACCACAGGTTGCTTGAGTGACTGAGCCATGGCGTTGCCAATCACGCGGGCTGTCACATCTGTGGAGCCACCTGCTGCAAATGGCACGATGAGGCGCACAGGTTTTTCAGGAAACTCTGCTGCGACAGCGTTGGCGGCCAGAGCCGGCGCAATCAACAAGAAAGTGGCGTGTGTAAGTTGGCCCAAGACGGCCCGCAGTCTATGTTGGCGTGTCATCTCATTTGTCTCCGTTGCTTTTGATGTCGATCAAATTCTCGAAGTGATCGATTAATAAATCCAACGAAAGTTAATGATCGATACCCATCAAATTTTCTGATGTATAAACTTGGTATGAGTCGCCCCAACCTGATGCACGCTGACACGCTGTGCTGGATCGCCAAGCTAGGTACTTTCAGTGCAGCAGCCGAGCGCATGCACACCACACAGCCCGCCATCTCTGCACGCATGAAGGAGTTGGAAGTCTCGCTAGGCTTTGCGTTGTTTGAAAAGCGTGGCCGAAGACTGGAGTTGACCTTGCAAGCCCGGCGTTTTGTAGAGCGCGTGGAGCCCTTGCTGCGCAGTGTGGAAGATGCCTTCAACGACGCGGACTCGGTGGTTAACCCCAGCGGCACAGTGCGCCTGGGTTTGGGTGAAGTGTCGATGACGTGGCTGGGCAAACTCATGCCAGCGCTGCGCAAATCGCTGCCGCGTGTGACTTACGACGTGGAACTGGACCTGGGCGTCAAACTGCAAGAACAGCTTGTGGCTGGCACATTAGATGCTGCAATCGTTGCCAACAGTCGCAGCAATCCAGAGCTGGTCTACACCCCGCTTGGTAGCGTGCCCATGATTTGGGTGTGCGCCACACGCTTGCTATTTACCGCGGATGGGCGCAAGCGCAGCTTGGATGATTTGCTGCGCTACGAAACGCTGTGGTGCGTTTCAAAACCTTCAGATTTTTTTGCACCAGCTTACCAAGAGCTGCGAAGTTTTGGTGCTGACATGACCAATCTGTGCACTTGCAACAAGCTCATGGGGCTTATCCAGATTGTGGCTTCTGGTGGCGGAATTGCGCTGCTGCCGAAGATGATGATTTCCGAGCATCTTCAGTCAGGTCAGTTGGCCATGGTGCCTGGCTCGCTCACGCCTCAGTCGCTGGATTTTGCTGTAGCAGTGCACCGTCACCAAAGTCAAAGCGCTGTCCATCGATTGATTGCTGAGTTGCTACGGCTGTCGGAGACACTGTCTATTGGCAACTGAAATCTGATTCTCTAAACAACACAGAACTCCGTAGAGTGAATCGACCTACTTTTCAACGAGTGTTTGCGGCTTCAGTCCTGTCAAGCGGATGCTAAATAGAGAGAAGCCGTCAGTCGTTACACGCGTTCGACAGGCGGCAATCGCTGGAGGCTGTGTGAAAACCCGCTCGCAAAATCTCGACCGTGCCGGTAGAGTCCCCAGACATATTGAACACCGAGGTCAGCATGTCCAGATACATCGAAGGTCAGGAAAGGTAGCAAGTGACGTTGTTGCTAGAGATAGCCCCTTGAATCTCCGGACACGGTCCATCGCTTATCTTCGAGATAGGCATAGGACTGTGCGTATGACTAGGCATACAGAGACGATAGAGGTCATCACCCGAGACCAGCGCAGGCGGCGCTGGTCGGCTGCCGAGAAGGCTGCCTTGGTTCGCAAGACGTATGAACCGGGCATGAGCGTCTCGCTCGTAGCCCGCCAGGAGGGCGTGTCGGCGAGCTTGCTATTCACTTGGCGGCGACTGGATCGCGAAGGTGCGCTGGTGGCCGTGAGCGCCGGTGAAGCGGTTGTGCCGGCTTCGGAGCTGGCCGCAGCTCGCGCCGAGATCGCCAAGCTGCAACGTGTGCTGGGAAAAAAGACCTTGGAGAACGAGATCCTCAAGAAAGCCGTGGAGCTCGCCGCAGCAAAAAAGTGGATTGCGCGCTCGCCCTTGTTGCCTGGGGACGACCAATGAAGTCGGTCTGCTCGGCGCTGGGCGTGGCGCGCTCGAATCTGCATGTGCGGCATCACCGCTCTGGCCACTGGCAGGACAACCGCAGAGGCCGCACTCCGGCCCAGGATGGGCTCTTGCTGGCCGTCTATTAGCGTATTGACGCTGCGCGCCGCCGCTTGGCGGGCGACACCAAGCAACTCTACGATGCCGCCGTGGATGCCTGCGTAGCCGATAGGCCGGGTGGTGTGTTTGGTTGCTTTGGGTGTCCGGGTATTCATGTCGAGGTCTCCTGGGGCTGGTGCTGTTGTGTCCCTGTGATGGTCCGACGCCGGGTTGCCACCAGCTCAGCTGCTTGGCGCACTGGATCGTCTTCGGTGTGGACATCGCGCATAAACATGGCCACGGTCTTGTGGGCGGTCAGTGCCATGCCTACCTTGATGGGAACGCCGGAATTAGCAATATCCGTCGCTGAGCGGTGGCGGATGCCGTGTGTACCGACCTTCGGCACACCGGCGCGTCCAAGAGTGCGTCGCCATGCCTGGTAGTAGGAATTCTTTGACAGCGGCTTGTCGGGTTTCTGGATGGATGGGCAGACGTAGGGGGAATCGCCATAGTGGGAGGCGCCTTCCAATAAGCGACGAGACTCGGCGCTCAGAGGCTTGGACATATCGTCTGTCTTGCTATCTGGCCAGACCACCCGGCGGTTAGGCAAGTCGAGCCAATCCCACTGCAGGAGCCGCACCTCCGACATGCGTGCCGCGAACTCGAATTGCAGGCGGACGGGCAGAAGGAGAATAGGGTGCTCCAAGCCTTCAGCCTCTGCCTTTTCAAAATAGGTGAACAGCTTGGTCATCTGCTCGTTGGTGATGAGGCGGGTCGAGCCCTTTTCTGGGTACTTGGGTAAGTGGCGGCAGGGATTGGTGCCATCGGGCCGGTAGCCCCACAGTTCGGCCAGATTGAACATCTTTCGGACGAGCGACAGCACGCGGTTGGCCTGGGTGGGCGACTTCTCCATGCTCTTCATCAACGCGGTGATGTCGTGCCGTGTGACCTCAATAACTTTCTTGCTGCCAAAGACCGGGATGACGAATTTGTCGATCTGGTACTGGTAGCTGTCTTGGGTGCTCGGCTTGTTGTGCGGCTTGGAGTGATCCTCCATGAACCGGCCGCACAGTTCCTTGACTGTCGGAGCCTTGCGAGCTTCGGCTTTGTCGAGTCCGGGATCGCCGCCGCGCCGGACTTCGGCCAGCCAGTCTTGTGCCAGTGATCGGGCCTGTTCGACCGTCAGCTCGCCGAACTGGCCGAGTGCCGGCTTGCGCCGCACACCGGAATTCGTGCGGTACTGAACCATGAATACCTTGCGGCCGGTTGGTGTAACCTTGCACAAGAAGCCTGGAACCAGCGTATCCCGGAGTTCCACGTCGCAGGTTTGCGCCTGCGCCGTATCAACCACGGATTTGGTGAGTTTGACCTTTGCCATGAGGGTGCTCCTGAAAAGACCTGATTCCAGGAGCCAGCTAGGAGCCAAGCGAATAGGAATCTGGTCGGTTTACGTCGCGCACCAAGGTATGATTAGATACTTCGCCCTCTTGGAAAACCTGCCGGAGCTAGTTGAGTACAAGAGGAGCAACTTTGTGGTGCTGCTTCGATAGTCAGGCTTAAAATCTGCCGCTTTTAACGAAGCGTACCGGTTCGGGGCACCAGAATTGAAAAGCCTGCTATATCTTGTGTAGCGGGCTTTTTTTATTTGTGACTTGAGTAGCCGTTGCTGCCCGCAGTCTTGCTGAAGGTGGGAAAATTCAGTCACTGCGATGCCGTAGGGCTGTGGGCGTCAAGGCTTGGCCAAGGCGCTTGGAAAAGTCCTGGCTTCGATGCAATATGGCTTGCAGTTCTGTCATGCTGACGAGGCCTGCACTCCCAGAGAAAAAAGATGTCTAGTTACAACGCTGCTTTTGAAATTCATGTCCACGGACAGGTTCTGCTCCGTGCTGATGTTACGTATGAGCAGCTGCAAGATGCATTGCGTCCCTTGTGGGCCTATGCTGGCGCGCGCTCATTGACCGACGGCGAGGGAAGTCTCTATGAAGAAGAGCCCGGCATTCAGTTCGACGCCAAGGAGCACCTGCTGCAGATGTGCTGGACCGTGCGTGGTGACGATGATTTTCGTCAGTCCCTGGACGATATGTGCATGGGGCTCAACGAGCTGGCCGAGCAGGGCTCGCCGATCGAAGTGACCTTCTACGACACCGAGTTCGACGAGGAAGAGGCTCCTGCGGAGGCCCAGAGCCGCGATGACTTCCTGATGCTGTTTGTCGGCCCCAATCCCGCAGCCATCATGCAGGTGCAGCGCGATCTGCTGGTGCAGGATGTCATCAACATGATGGAGCGTCACTTTGACGGCGCAGAGCTCGGCGGAGTGGTGCAGGAGATCGACAAGCTGTTCTCGCAGCGCTTCGAAGCCCTGGTCAGCTCGCTGGAGCTGGGCAAGCCGCCGCGTGGTGGATCGGGGGGCTCGGCCTCCGGTCATGGCGGCAATCGCCGCCCGCGCCATCTGCATTGATTCCTTCGATCATCCGCTGTCAAAGCCCTCTGTGCTGCAGTCCCGAGACTGTGGCGGAGGGCTTGTCTTTTGTCATGAAGCCCATTCCTACCCCCAAGTATTCAGGAGCCGTTACCCAGCAGCTGCGCAAGGACAGGGCTGCGCGCGCCAGCATGGGCGAAGAAGGGGTGAATGCATCCATACCTCTGGCATTGCCCTATCTCTCGGGCTACGCGCCATCGCTGCAGAATCAGGTGCGCGACTGGCTGCTTGCGGGCAGGGCCGGTGACTGGCTGCTGCGCAAATATCCGCAGGCCCACGCGGTTCGCACGGACAGGACGCTCTATGACTATGTCGATGCGCTCAAGGCGCAATATCTGCGCAATGCAGGGCAGTTGCACAAGGTGGCCTACGACAGCAAGATTCATGTGGTGCGCAATGCCCTGGGTCTGCATACGCGGCGCGCGATTGCGCATGGAGGCCGGCTCAATGCCCGACACGAGATTCATGTGGCGGCCATGTTCAAGCAGGCGCCAGATGCCTTTTTGCGCATGATTTGCGTGCATGAGCTCGCGCATATCCGCATCATGGATCACGACAAGGCTTTCTATCAGTTATGCACGCATATGGAGCCTGATTACCATCAGTTGGAGTTCGATGTGCGCTTTTACCTCAGCTATCTGGACCAGGGTGGCGAGCTGCTCTGGAGCTGATGGCGCAGATCAGGCGGGTGTGGCCAAGGCGCTTGGCGAGCACACGTTGACGGCCAGGCTGCAGCCTGCGGGCAGATCCAGCCAGCGCTGGGCCGCGGCTTGCATGGCCGTCAGGCGGCCGGTTGTCATGAGCTGAATCTGCTCGGCCTGGGCCAGCTGCAATGATCCATCGGTCTCGGCTCCCAGCAGATTGCGCTGCTCCAGCATGCGCCGGGTCTGGCGTGCCACGGGGGCCCCCGTGTCCAGGAACTGGATATCGGGCCCCAGCAGGGCACGCAAATCGTCCTTGACGAACACATAGTGGGTACAGCCCAGCACCAGCGTATCCATCTGTCCTGTCTTAAGGCCGAAACTCCCTAAAGCGCTTGTGTACTTTGCGCACAGCGCTCTGATCTCCGTGGCGCTTGCATCCTCGGGCAATGCTTGCTCCGTGCTTTGCTCGATCGCCCTGGCCAGGCCGTCGCAGGCTTGGAGGTGAAACTCGGCGCGTTGGCCATGCTCCGACACCAGGCGTGCCACACGCTGGCTGGAGATGGTGCCCCGGGTGGCCATCACGCCCACATGATGGGTCTGGCTGGAAAAAGAGGCAGGTTTGATCGCCGGTTCCACGCCAATGACGGGCAGTTGCGGCAGGCGTTCGCGCAACAGTTCCACGGCCGCAGCGGTGGCGGTATTGCAGGCAATCACGAGAATCTTGATGTCGTGCTGCTCCAGCAGGTATTTCGCAATGGCCAGGCTGCGCTCCTGCACAAACGCATCGCCGCGTGCATCGCCATAGGGTGCATTGCCACTGTCGGCCAGATAGACAAACTGCTCGTGCGGCAGCTCATGGCGCAGTGCCTGCAGCACGCTGAGGCCGCCCACACCGCTATCAAAAATACCGATGGGGGAGTGAGGAGTGGGCATGGTGCAAGAGGTAGGTGGAGGCGATGGTGCGGCCGTCAGTATGCGCCGCTTTGGGTGCCGGCGGCGCCTCCAGGGCTATGGTTTATCAGGGATTCGGGCTGTCCTGGGCTGCAGGCAAGCCGCAGACCGGGCAGAAATTATCACCATGACCGACTTCATGCCCGGCCGGGCAGTGGCGGGTCTTGAGCATGGAAGGCAGGTTCCAGCTCGAGAAGAAGATGCAAAACGCCATGCCGTAGAAGATCATCCAGTGGCCCGAGAACACGCGCAAGCCGTGCTGCTGCTCCGCCATGCCGCCCGCAATGCCGAGAAAAAAGTTGGCAAAAGCGTAAATGAAGACCGCATAGGCAGTGTTGCGCATCCAGGAGGGGCAGCCTGCGAGCACCTTCTTCCAGGAAAACTGCAGGCGATTGCCGTTGTTGATGCGCTGAGCAATCAGTGCCGCAGGCATCCAGACGGCAAAAATCCCGATGGTCATGGCGCTTGTGAATGTCTCCAGGACATCTTGAGGTAAGTGTGTTTCAAGTGCATCGATCTGCCCTGTAAATGCTGCCAAATGTGTGATTGCACTGAGCACAAAGCCCATTCCGGAAATCAGCATCAGTGGCGGCAGAAGAATTTGCATGGCGGCTTGAAAAGATAAAAAAGGAGCTGAAAGCGCTTGTTTACTGGTAGTTTCAGTAGTCAGTCAGATGTTTTTTTATTGTGGCACACCGATCAGTGCTCATCTTTTTGCTGTGGGGCTGCCAGACGAATGCTGTCCACAAGCCTGCCGAAGTAGCTTTCGCGCATGGACAGCGAGGCGGGCAATGGGGCAGATGGCAGGCTGCCGTAGCCATCTTCATCAATGCAGAATTCGAAAAACAGGTAGTCGACTTCGGGCAGCTTGAGCTGATGGCGGCAGGCATGGCGGCCTGTGCCCCGTTTTTTCTCGGCAATGGTCTGCATGCTGGTATTGCTTCCCAGGACCGCCGTATAGGCCATGAGCAGGGTTGCTGCCAGGTTGAGCCAGAGCATGAAAGCCATGAAAGCGGTGCATAGCAAGGCCATCAGCCAGCGCTTGATGGGGCCGTAGCTGAGCCAGGGGCCTGCCGGTTGCCAAAGTCCCAGCCTATGGAGTCGCAGCAGCCAGATGCCGGCGGCTGCCGTAAGTGCCAGCGCCAGATACAGCGCGATCAGTTGCCAATGCGCATCGGGTATGAAGCTGCGCCAGAAAATGGGGGCGAGTGCGCCCACCATCACCGCCATGAAAGCGACGATCAGCCATTTCTGTGGATTGGATGTTTCAGGTTTCCAGAGCCAGTTCATGCTTGTTGCATCGGTTGGGGTGCTGCCGGTAGTTTGATCTGAGCCAGGTTCAAAGAGTTTTTCGCATACGCGCGTTGCTCAGGGCAATGCCACGTACGACGGGGATTTGCTGGCGCTGTAGCTCAAAGCCGAAATGAGCGAAGAAAGCCTGGGCATTGAGACTGACATCGGCGGTCAGCTCAGACAGGCCGTTTTGCCGTGCTGCTTGTTCGATATGTGCAAGCAGCAATCGGCCCACGCCCTGGCGCGCATATTGCGGAGCTACAAAAAAGTGGTCGATATAGCCATTGGCCTGCAGATCGGCATAACCCATGGGTGAGTCATTGGCGCAGATAGCGACAAAAGGCTTGAGTGCCTGGATGCGCTGGCGCCACTCCATCCAGTCGGGATGTTGTGGCGCCCAGGCGTCAAGCTGCACCTGGCTGTAGTGATTCACTGCCAGCTGATGAACAGCATCGTGAAACACCTGCCATAGCGCGACTTCATCTCCGGGGCGATAGCTGCGTACATGCATGGGTTGGCAGATTGATTGAGTTTGGCAAAAATGGTTTGCAGCAGATGTATGACACCGGTGCCGCGCGCAAGGGCGGCTGTGGAGGCGCTTCTCTATCTGCATGCAACCCGCTGTTTTGATGAATTTTCTGTCATCAACTGAAGGTGAACTGTGGTCTAAAGTCTGTGAAATGCTCAGGTTTTTATAGCGGAAAAAATAACGTCAACCTCTAGAATGATCCGCCCATGCCCCTGATATACCTCATCCTCCTACCTTTTGCAGGCAGCCTTTTGGCTGCTTTATTGCCTGCGAATGCGCGCAATACTGAATCAACACTCGCGGGTGTCATTGCGCTGATATGCGCAATTCAGGTAGGGATGCTGTTCCCGGAAATGGCCGATGGAGCGGTGCTCAGGCAGGAGATTTCCTGGCTGCCGGCGCTTGGGCTGAATCTGGTGATCCGCATGGACGGGTTCGCCTGGCTGTTCTCCATGCTGGTCTTCGGCATTGGTGCGCTGGTGGTGCTTTACGCGCGCTACTACATGTCGCCCACTGATCCTGTGCCGCGCTTTTTCTCGTTTTTTCTGGCCTTCATGGGGGCCATGGCGGGGGTGGTGCTCTCGGGAAACATCATTCAGCTGGTATTTTTCTGGGAACTGACCAGTCTTTTTTCGTTCCTGCTGATCGGCTACTGGTATCACCGCAAGGATGCGCGCCGGGGCGCACGCATGGCTTTGACGGTCACGGGAACGGGCGGGCTGGCCATGCTGGTAGGCATGCTGGTGCTGGGTCATATCGTGGGCAGCTATGACCTCGACAATGTTCTGGCTGCAGGGCAGCAGATTCGCGATAGTCACCTCTATCTGTTGGCATTGGTGCTGATTTTGCTTGGTGCACTAACGAAAAGTGCTCAATTTCCATTTCAGTTCTGGCTGCCAAACGCCATGGCGGCTCCCACGCCCGTGTCGGCCTATCTGCACTCGGCCACCATGGTCAAGGCCGGCGTGTTTCTGCTGGCACGGCTGTGGCCGGTGCTGGCGGACACCGATGCATGGTTCTGGTTGGTCGGTGGAGCCGGTGCCATGACGCTGCTGATTGGCGGCTATTGCGCGATGTTCCAGCATGATCTCAAGGGTTTGCTCGCGTATTCAACGATCTCGCATCTGGGGCTGATTACCTTGCTGCTGGGCCTGAACAGCAAGCTGGCCGCCGTGGCGGCGGTGTTTCACATCATGAACCATGCGACCTTCAAGGCTTCGCTGTTCATGGCTGCTGGCATCGTGGACCATGAAAGCGGCACGCGTGACATCAGGCGTCTCTCGGGCCTGCGCTTCATGATGCCGATCACGGCCACGCTGGCCTGTGTGGCCAGTGCCGCCATGGCCGGCGTGCCCTTGCTCAACGGCTTCATCTCCAAGGAAATGTTCTTTGCCGAGACCGTCTATCTGGATGCAGCACCCTGGGTCAAGACTGTGCTGCCCGTGGTTGCGACCGTGGCGGGCATGTTCAGCGTGGCCTATTCGCTGCGCTTTACGTTCGATGTCTTTTTTGGGCCCCAGGCAAACGATCTCCCTCACGAGCCGCACGAGCCGCCGCACTGGATGCGTGTACCGGTGGAGCTGCTCGTGCTGGCTTGCCTGATCGTCGGCATCTTCCCGGCCTGGGCGGTGGGCGGTTTCCTGGCTGTCGCTGCAACTCCAGTCGTAGGCGGCGACTTGCCGCAGTACAGCCTGGCCATCTGGCATGGCTGGAATATGCCGCTGATCATGAGCCTGGTGGCGCTGGCCGGTGGTATCTTGCTCTACACCATGCTGCGCTGGCAGCGCACGGTCGGACACTTTGATACGACGCCCGTGCTGGGCCGTGTCAGCGGTCGCAGGATTTTTGAGAATCTGCTGGCTCGCATCACCTGGCTGGGCCGGGTGGGGCGCCGTAATCTGTCCACGCGCCGCCTGCAGTGGCAGATGCTGTGGCTGGTCTGCGTTGCTCTGGTGGCAGCAGCATTGCCAATGTGGCTATGGGGCATGAAGCTGGGCAATCGCGGCACTTTGCCCGTGTCTTCGGCTTTTGTCCTGCTCTGGGCAATTGGCTGCCTGTGTGCGCTGGGCACGGCCTGGAAAGCCAAGTACCACCGGATGACTGCATTGATCATGCTCGGCGGCACGGGCCTGTGCACGGTGCTGACCTTCCTCTGGTTCTCGGCTCCCGATCTGGCTCTGACTCAACTGGTGGTGGAAGTCGCCACCACGGTGCTGATCCTGCTGGGGCTGCGCTGGCTGCCCAAGCGGGACAAGAATATGCGCACGGCCGATAACGCCGATGCCAGGGCCAAGGCACGCCGCCTGCGCGATCTGGTGCTGTCGCTGATTGCCGGTGGCGGTATGGCCTGGCTGGCGTTTGCCATGATGAGCCGGCCTTTCTATGAAAGCACCTCCACCTTTTTCCTCGAAAACGCGCTGGGCGGCGGTGGCGGCACCAATGTGGTCAATGTGATGCTGGTGGACTTCCGCGGCTTCGACACCTTTGGCGAAATCGTGGTGCTGGGCATTGTGGCCATCGTCATCTATGCGCTGCTGCGCCGCTTCCGTCCGGCACGCGAGGCCATGGACATCCCGGAGCAGCAGCGTTATGTGCCTGGCGATTTGCAGACCGACCTGCTCAACCCGCGCAATGCCAGCGATACAGCCGTGGGCTACCTGATGGTGCCAGCCGTGCTGGTGCGATTGCTGCTGCCGTTTGCGACGCTGGTGGCTGCCTATATCTTTGTGCGCGGCCATAACCAGCCTGGCGGCGGGTTTGTGGCGGGGCTGGTGTTTTCGGTCGCCTTGCTGATGCAATACATCATCTCGGGCACGCATTGGGTGGAGGCGCATCTGCCACTGTATCCACGTCGCTGGATTGCCGCGGGTCTGCTTTTTGCGCTGGGCACAGGCCTGGGCTCGGTGGCCGTTGGCTACCCCTTCTTGACCAGCCACAGCTTTGACTTTTCGCTGCCATTGGTGGGACATGTGCATCTCGCCAGCGCCACCTTCTTCGATATCGGGGTGTTTGCGCTGGTGGTGGGCTCCACCATGCTGATCCTGACGGCGATAGCCCACCAATCGGTGCGCGGACACCGCTTCCATGCACGCTTGCTGGAAGAGCAGGAACAAGAGGCCAAAAAGGCCGAGGCCGAGGTGCAGGCAGCCACAGCTGCAGCACTGGCAAGGGGAGGTATGTAATGGAAATCGTTTTGGCCATTGCCATCGGTGTGCTCACCGGCTCGGGCGTCTGGTTGTTGCTGCGCCCGCGTAGCTACCAGGTCATCATGGGGCTGGCGCTGCTGTCCTATGCCGTCAATCTGTTCATCTTCTCCATGGGGCGTCAGGGCCTGTCGATCAACAAGGTGCCGGTGTTGCAAAACGGTGTGCCGACCGATTTGTCGCACTATGCAGACCCCATGCCTCAGGCCCTGGTGTTGACCGCCATCGTCATCGGCTTTGCCATGACGGCGCTGTTCCTGGTCGTGCTGCTGGCATCGCGCGGCGCTTCTGGAAACGACCATGTGGATGGCGTGCACTCGCGTACCGAACAGGAAATGCTATGACCGGGTGGACCGAGCGTTTGATGCCGCACCTGATGCTGGCTCCCATCATGCTGCCCATGCTGACGGCAGCGCTGATGCTGTTTTTGCGTGAAGAGCGTCAGCGCCTGAAGCTGGGCATGAACATCCTGTCCACCACGATCAGTCTGGTGATCGTGGTCATGCTGCTGGGCTGGACCAACCAGGCGGGCTCTGCCGTCACCATGTCGGTCTATATGCCCGGCAACTGGCCGGCGCCCTTTGGCATCGCGCTGGCGCTGGACAGGCTGACTGCTCTGATGCTGCTGGTCACCTATGTGGTGGCACTGGCGGCGCTGGTGTTTTCCGCTGCGCGCTGGCACAAGGCCGGGGTGCATTTCCACCCCTTGTTCCAGCTGCAGCTGATGGGGCTCAGCGGTGCCTTCATCACGGCCGATCTGTTCAATCTGTTCGTGTTCTTCGAGATCATGCTGGCAGCCTCTTACGGTTTGCTGCTGCATGGTTCCGGCAGCACGCGCATTCAGGCCGGCCTTCACTATATCGCCATCAATCTGGCAGCGTCTTCGCTGTTCCTGATCGGCGTGTCCATGCTCTACGGCATTACCGGAACGCTCAATATGGCCGATCTGGCCCGCGCCATTCCGCAGGTGCAGGACGCTGACCGCGGCCTGCTGCATGCGGCAGCGGGTGTGCTGGGAACGGCATTTTTGATCAAGGCGGCTCTGTGGCCGCTGAATTTCTGGCTGGTGCCTGGCTACAGCGCGGCGACTGCGCCGGTGGGAGCCTTGTTTGCGCTCATGACCAAGGTGGGGGTCTATGTCATCTTGCGCCTGTGGACCTTGCTGTTCAGCTCGGAAGCCGGGGCATCGGCCCTGTTTGGCAGTACCTGGCTGATCGTGGGTGGCATGCTGACCATGGCCTTTGGTGCGATAGGCATGCTGGGCTCGCAACGGTTGACCCATCTGGCGGGCTTCGCTGCCATTCTTTCGTCCGGTACCCTGCTGGCCGCGACGGGCTTTGGCCAGAATCTGCTGACAGCCGGCCTGCTGTATTACCTGCCGGGCTCCACGCTGGCAGTTGCGGCCCTGTTCCTGATCGCCGATGTGGTGGACCGCTGGCGCGTGGATGATGACGCGGGCGAGCCCTATGAGGATGATGAAGCGCCATTCCTCAATGCAGAGCTGTTGCCCACCGAAGGCTTCAATCTCGACGATGATGAAGAGCTCATGATCGGCCGGGCCTTCCCGGCAGCGGCGGTTTTTCTGGGTCTGAGCTTCATGGCCTGCACCTTGCTGATCTCGGGCCTGCCGCCTCTGGCCGGCTTTCTCGGCAAATTCGCCATGCTGACCAGCCTGCTCAATCCGCTGGGCATGGGTACATCCAGTGGTGTGAAGGCCGGTCCGCTGGGCTGGAGCATGGTGGCCCTGCTCATCATCACCGGTCTGATGGCGTTGGTGGCACTCACGCGCGCCGGCATCCGACATTTCTGGGCCAATCCGGAGCAGAGCGCGCCATCACTCAAGGTGGCGGAAGGCCTGCCCATCGTTGCACTGCTGCTGTGCTGTGTGGTGTTGACGGTCAAGGCCGATGATGTGATGCGCTATACCCAGCGAGCGGCCAATGCCCTGCATTCGCCCGATGTCTATGTGCGTACCGTCCTGGGTCTTGCTCCGGTACCTGCGCCCAAGGAGAAGAAGGCTCAGGAGGCTGCGGGTCCCGAGGCGGCGGCACGTGCTGCCGCGCTGGAAATGCAGGCGGAGCCCGTCCCTGGTATCGGCGATGAAAGCGAAGCTGCACAGGATGCCGCTACCCAGACCGCAGCCTCGGCTCAGAAAGAGGAGAGCCGCCCATGAAGAACATCATGAAATCCATCTTCCCGGCACCGCTGCTGTCGGTAGCTCTGCTGGTGCTGTGGCTGTTGCTCAACCGCTCGGTCAGTGCCGGCCAGATCTTGCTGGGCCTGATCCTGGGCCTGCTGATCCCCGTGCTGCTGCGCGGCCTGCGCCCCTTGCCGGTGCGGGTCAGCCATCCGCTGAGCATTCTCAAGCTGGCATTCCGTGTGGTCTGCGACACCTCGGTCTCCAACTTCAATGTGGTGCGTTTTCTGCTGCTGCCGCGCATGCGCAAGCACCCGGCGGCCTTTGTCCATATTCCGCTCGAGCTGCGCGATCCCAACGGGCTGGCAGTACTGGCCATGATCGTCTGCCTGACGCCCGGCACTTCCTGGGCCGAAATCTCGCGCGACCGCTCCATGCTGCTGCTGCATGCGCTGGAAGTGGAGGATGCCAAGCAGATGGCCGACTTTGTAAAGTCCCGCTACGAGAGCCTGCTGATGGAGATTTTTGAATGAACCCCTGGTTTTATTGGGTGCTGATGGCATCTCTGGTCATGCTGCTGGCGGCCATGGGCTGCTCGGTGCTGCGCCTGCTCAAGGGGCCGCATGCGCAAGACCGCGTGCTGGCGCTGGACTGCATGTATCTCAACGGCATGCTGGCCATGCTGGTCATGGGCATTCTGTACGACAGCACCAATTATTTCGAGGCGGCCTTGCTGGTGGCTCTGTTCGGCTGCGTCGGCTCCACGGCCATGGCCAAGTTCCTGCTGCGCGGCGAGGTGATCGAATGAGTACCGAAGTCATTGGCGTGGATCTGCCGCTGTGGGCCCAGATTCTGGTGGCGGCCCTGGTCTTCGGTGGCTCGTTGATTGCTCTCATGGGCTCCGTGGGCTTGCTGCGGCTCAAAAGCTATTTCGAGCGCGTGCACGCGCCCTCCATCATCGCCACCATGGGCTGCTGGCTCATCATGCATGCCACCTGGATCTATTTTTCCGTCAGCGGCCAGGGCTTTGTCATGCACTCGGTGCTGATTGCCATCTTCATTGCCGTGACCGTGCCCATCACCACCATCTTCCTCATGCGCGCGGCGCTGTTCCGCTCGCGCCGGGCAGGAGAGAGCGTACCGCCCACGCTCAGCAACCTGGTGCGCAACGAACCCCTGGACGAGGAAGAGGCCGCCGAGGCCGATGAAAAGCCCGTGGCGCATAAAGCCTGAAATCCTGCCGCCCAAGCCTTTCAGGGCCGCCGTCTTGCGCTAGATTGGCGGCCATGCTCAATATTTTCGCCATCTGCATCGGTGCCTGTCTTGGCGCCCTGTCGCGCTGGGGGCTGGGACTGTGGCTGAGTGCCGGAGCCAGCATGCCCTGGGGCACTCTTGCCGCCAATCTGATCGGCGGCTATCTGATCGGCGTCTTCATCGCGCTGTTTCAGGCCATGCCCCAGCTGGACCCGGCCTGGAAACTGGCCATCATCACCGGCTTTCTCGGTGCTCTGACCACGTTTTCCAGCTACTCGGCCGAGGTCATCGGCCTGCTGCAGCAGCAGCGCCTGGCCGCAGCCCTGGGCTGGGCCTGTGTGCATCTGGTCGGCTCTCTGTTCATGACCTACATGGGTATGCTCAGCTGGAGCATCGGGTTCAGCCGTTAAGCTGGCAGACCATTTGCCACTATTGCGGCAAACTGCTTCAGCGTTTAGAGGCGAAATACTCTCCAGGGCTATAGCTTTGTGAGCGTATAGTGCAAGCATCATCTGCACTACAGGTGCATTTGAGCTTGAAGTACTTGACGGATGGGCGGTCAGCGCTACGAAATCTTTAGGGATGGCTGTAGTCCGTGCTGCTCAGCATTCTAAGAACCGAGGGTCCATGCAAATTTCTTCACCCCTGTCCGATACCGATCTGGCCAATGCCTGGGCCGAGCTGCACAACCAGGCCCATAACGGCAAAGAGCTGGAACCTCAATCCAACCGCCTTGCATTCGCCGATCCGGAGTTCATGTTCCGCCGCGAAACCCGTGGCATCCGCATGCAGCTGGAAATGCTCAAGCCAGATCTGACCCAGATCGAGCGCGGCATCGAGCACACGGTGGTTGTCTACGGCAGCGCACGCTTTGTGGATATGGAGCAGGCGCGCGAGCAGCTTGCGCAAGCCAAGGCCAGCGGCGATACCCAGCGCATGGCGCTGGCCGAACGCGGCATGCGCAATGCCGAGCGCTATGAGGCGGCACGCGCCTTTGCGCGCATCGTGGCGACCGAAGGCATGAAGCAGGCGCCCAGCGAGCGCTTTTACATCTGCACGGGCGGTGGCCCCGGCATCATGGAGGCGGCCAACCGCGGCGCGCATGATGCGGGTGCTCCCAATGTGGGGCTGAACATCTATCTGCCGCATGAACAGCATGGCAACCCCTACATCACGCCGGGGCTGAGTTTCAAGTTCCACTACTTTGCACTGCGCAAAATGCATTTCATGATGCGCGCCAAGGCGCTGGTGGCCTTTCCTGGCGGCTTCGGCACCATGGACGAGCTGTTTGAAGTGCTGACGCTGGTGCAGACCCACAAGAGCAAGCCCGTGCCCGTGATCCTGTTCGGCACGGAGTTCTGGAAGCGGGTGCTGAACTTCGACGTGCTGGTGGAAGAGGGCACCATTTCCGCCAAGGATCTGAACCTGTTCCGCTACACTGACGATCCGGCCGAGGCCTGGTCTTTCATCCAGCAGTTCTACCAGACTGGCTGGAGCAACGGATAAGCAGTCACGCCTGATCACCAAACGGCCAGAAACCGCCAGAAGATTTTCCTCTGGCGGTTTTTTGTTGCCCATCAATGCATGAAGATAGCTCTTGATGAGCCAGCGCTTGGGCCATGTTTGGCTTAAATGCCATGCAGCGATTGCTCGGCCAGTTGCTGGGCACGCGCGATCGAAATGCCTTCATGCTGATCGACGACCAGCGCATCGCTTTCCTCATCGCAGCGGTGCAGCACCACGCGCGGGCGTGTGCCGTCGGCCTGGATATGCACATCGGCCGGGCGTGATTTTTGCGTGGGGTAGACGGCAATCAGATTGGACAGCCAGCCAAAGAAAATCGGGTCTTCGGGAGGTTTGTCGAAGGAGTCCAGATAGCGCTGAAAACTGGCTTCGCTGGCCGACACCCAGATGCCCCAGAGAAAGGGCTCGTCCAGGCCATGGATCGGCACTTCCAGAATGGCGCGCACATAGTATTGCGTGCCTTCGGGGTGGGCGATGACGCAGAGCTCGTCGCTCAGCTCGGCCCATTCCTCGCGTTCTTGCTCGCTCAGGCGTCGGTAGGGTGCAGGGGCATCGAAAGCAAAGCTTGGCGATCCTTCGTGAATCTGATCGCATTTGCTGCATTGGTAGGCAAAGATGGCGGCCATGGTGTAAGAGTTCAGCGTTTGCGAAAGACCAGCGTGCGGTTATTGGCCGGCATGGCCTGATCGAGTTCAAGTTGCAGGCCGTGCTGACCGGCCAGGGCCACGATGGCTTCAAAATCGCGCAGGCCGCTGCGCGCATCACGCTGGCGCAGCCAGGCGTCGAAGGCGCGGTTGCTGTCGCTGGTGAAGTGGCCGCCGTAGTTGAACGGGCCATAGATGGCAAACACGCCTCCTTCGAGCAAGTGCGAGCCCACCAGATCAAACATGCGCTGCACCAGCGGCCAGGCCACGATATGGCAGGTGTTGCTGGTAAAGACGGCATCAAAGCCTGATGGATCCGTGGTTGCGGGCCAGGCATCGGCTGCCAGGTCGAACTCTAGCGGAGCACGCAGATTGGGTGCTCCATGGGCGGCGTGCCAGGCCTGGATGCCTGCATGACTGTCGGCCAGGTCGCTGGTCTGCCAGACCAGCTGCGGCAGGCGCGGTGCGAAGTACACGCTGTGCTGCCCGGTGCCGGAGCCTATTTCCAGCACATGCCGGCTGTGCTGAAAAGCGGACTTCAGCACTTCGAGAATAGCGGCCTGATTGTTTTCGCAGGCCTGGGAAAAAGGCAGTTGCAGGGCTGTCGATGGAAGGTTTGGGGTCATAAGGGTCTTGGCGGGCAGACACGGGAAATCGTGCAGGCATCTTCTCCCGAAATGCCAAGTCCGAGCACTGCGACAGCCTTCACGGTTTTAAGCGCAGCCTGATCTCGGGTCGTACGTTCAGGCTGCCGATTTTCCAGCTGTACGCGCCCAGGCCCAGCGTGGGCGTGGAGCTGGCGTTTTGCGAGAGTACCTCGGCATTGCCGGGCAGGCTGACCTTCAGGCTGCCGTTCATGGTGATGCCCAGTTGCGCGAAGTCTCTCTTTTCCTTGTCCTTGAGCGGTTTGGCGGCAATCGTCATCACGCCGTTTCTGTCGGTCTGCACGGTGAACATGTCCAGCAGTTGCAGGCCTTCACCGGGCTTTCGCTGGCCGGCAATTTCCAGCGCATAGCGAGCATTGCCTTTGTAGACGGCTTTCCTGACCTCGGGTTCGCGGCTCAGTTGCTGCGCTTGCGCCGCCAGCTCCTGGTGATCTTTCTCGCTCAGCACACCTTGTTTTCTAAGCTTCATCACGGCCAGGGCATTCACCACCGTGCCGTCAAAGCGGTAGCTGTAGCTGCCATCGGCCTGCACTTCCACGCTGGCGGAGAAGCGCTCAGGTACCAGGCAGGCGGTCAGCAAGGCGACGAGGGCGGTGGTCGTCAACAGCGCAAAAATCTTGTGCATGAGGACTCCTTTTGAGTGGCATTGCAGTGGCCCAGGGTGCAGAGGTCTGAGTCATCGTAGAGCAAACAGGGCATGCGCCAATAGGGGCTGCCATCAAGATTGCGTGGAGTTTTGCCGGAAGATTATTCAAAAAGAGTAGCCGCAAGCGATTTCTACATAAGGGATATAGAACCTTTGACTTTGATTTCGGCGGGCCGGAAGCGATCGTTCACTTGGATTTTGATTCGGCTTTGAGCTGGCTGATGGCTTCCTGATAGCCCTGTAGATACTTGGTGCGCGTCTGCTCGGCCAGGCTAGGCCACTGCGCGGCTGGCAGGCTCAGCGATTCCATCGTCAGCCTGGCGGCCAGTTGCGGGTCCCGGGAGGCCTGCACCGCCTGCATCCCGTGCAGATTGATCCAGTGCGGGTCGTAGGCGTGGGGTGTGCGGCGATCCCAGTCCACAACCTTGGCGATCAACTCCTGAGCCTTGTCCAGATCCTGAAACAGATGGCGGTTGATGGGGGCTCCATAGCTCTGATTCATCACATCGACCGCTTGTCTGGCAGTGACGTCGGCGCAGCGATTGGCGTCGAAGCGGGCACGCAGCTGGCCAGCGTAGAACCAGAAGGCAGCCTCGTCCCGCAGACCTGCCTTGAACAGTGTTTGCGACAGCACATAGAACACGGGCGGTTGAAAGCGCTCGGGCGCGGCGCGTATGCGCTCGAGCACGGCTTGCTGCTGCTGAGGCGTACCCTGCGACAGCAAGCGAAGCGCCTCCTGCCCCAGTCTGGTGTCGATCTGCGCATAGACTCCCTGGGGGACCAATACCTGAGTCGCAGGGGAGGGCAGCGGTTTGGGCGCAGCCGATGGCTGCTGAGTCTGTGCGGAAGCAAAGCCCGAGAGCGCCACCAGCGCACCGGTCACCATCTTTGCTGCGACATGGCTCATGCTGAACTCCTTGTGCTTGCGATGCAAATCATTCTGGACGGCGTCAGACAAATACCCACTCTGTCGCATATCTTAATTAGCATGCTTGGTATCTGTGTCTCGTATTTACCAAGAAGCCCTGATTTCGATGAAGACTAGGCATCGCGTTGCCGTGAACCCCGAAAGCTTTGCTTGCTGATGGCGGCGGTGTGCCCCATGTCGGCTTAGCCAGCACATCGGCTTTGTCATCGGTGCTGCGCCGATGGCCGAGTGTAGATGCCGCCTCGCCGCCGAGCCGACAGACCGTCAAAACCGGCAGGCTCAGTCCCGGGCGTTGAATGCCCTGTGATAACTCACTTCGCCTTGCGGTGGTAGGCCTTCGAAAGACAGGGCTTGAAAGTACTCGGCAGGCACTCCGGGCAGCACCAGGCCCGGCACCGTCCGGAAACCAAAGCGTCGGTAGTAGTCCGGATCGCCAAGCAGCACGCATCCCCGCGCAGACTGCGCTTGCAGAGCGCTGATGGCTGCCTGCATGAGTGCACTGCCAATACCCTGTCGCTGTCTTTGGGGAATGACGGAGATGGGGCCCAGGCCGAACCAGTGCTGGCTGCCGTCGCTGATGGTGACGGGAGAGATGGCGACATGCCCGACGATTTGCTCGTCAATCTCTGCGACCAGGGACAGGGCAAGCGCCCCGGCTGCGCGCAACTCACGCACGATGAATTGCTCGGTGTGATCGGTATGCGGTGCGTCCTTGAAGGCCTGGATCGTCACTTGCTCGATGGCCTTGGCATCGGTGGGGAGTTCTGCTCGGATATGCATGCGTTGGATTGGGGTTTCGAAAAATCTCGGGAAAAGGCCAATTCGGCCCATCAGCCTATTTCAACTGCTTTCTTTAAGCTTCGGGACGAAAAAACCGCCCGAAGGCGGTTCTTTATGGCGGGGCCTGCTGGGTGATTACACACCGGCCACTTCAATGCCCTTGAATTCCCCGGTCGCGATCTTTTCCTTCCAGATCGCGGGGCCGGTGATGTGGGCGCTGGTGCCGCCGGCATCCACGGCCACGGTGACAGGCATGTCTACCACGTCGAATTCATAGATGGCTTCCATGCCCAGGTCTTCGAAGCCAACGACCTTGGCTTGCTTGATGGCCTTGGAGACCAGGTAGGCGGCGCCGCCCACGGCCATCAGATAGGCACTCTTGTGCTTCTTGATGGCCTCGATGGCGACGGGGCCGCGCTCGGACTTGCCGATCATCGAGATCAGACCGGTCTGCGACAGCATCATGTCGGTGAACTTGTCCATGCGGGTGGCCGTGGTGGGGCCTGCAGGGCCGACCACTTCGTCGCGCACGGGGTCCACGGGGCCTACGTAGTAGATCACGCGGTTGGTGAAGTCCACAGGCAGTTTCTCGCCCTTGGCCAGCATGTCCTGGATGCGCTTGTGGGCAGCGTCGCGGCCGGTCAGCATCTTGCCGTTGAGCAGCAGTGTGTCGCCGGGTTTCCAGCTGGCCACTTCTTCCTTGGTCAGATTGTTCAAATCGACCTTCTTGGACTTGTTGTAGTCGGGGTGCCAGTCGATCTTGGGCCAGGTGTCCAGCGAGGGGGCATCCAGGTGCACGGGGCCTGATCCATCCATCACGAAGTGGGCGTGGCGCGTGGCGGCGCAGTTGGGAATCATGGCCACGGGCTTGGAGGCCGCGTGCGTGGGGTACATGTTGATCTTGACGTCCAGCACCGTGGTCAGGCCGCCCAGGCCTTGGGCGCCGATGCCCAGGGCGTTGATCTTTTCGAACAGTTCCAGGCGCAGCTTTTCCACGTCGTCGAGCTCTGCACCGCTGGCAGCTTTTTGCTGCAGCTCGTACATGTTGAGGTCTTCCATCAGGCTTTCCTTGGCCAGCAGGACGGCCTTTTCAGCCGTGCCGCCGATGCCAATGCCCAGCATGCCGGGCGGGCACCAGCCTGCGCCCATGGTGGGGACGGTCTTCAGAACCCAGTCCACGATGTTGTCGCTGGGGTTCATCATGATCATCTTGGACTTGTTCTCGGAGCCGCCACCCTTGGCGGCCACGGTCACGTCCACCTTGTCGCCGGGCACGATCTGCACATTGATCACGGCGGGGGTGTTGTCCTTGGTGTTCTTGCGCTTGAACTGGGGGTCGGCCACGACGGAGGCGCGCAGCGTGTTGTCGGGGTGGTTGTAGCCACGGCGTACGCCTTCATTGATGGCGTCTTCCAGCCCCATGGTGAAGCCTTCCCACTTGACGTCCATGCCCACTTTCAGGAACACGTTGACGATGCCGGTGTCCTGGCAGATGGGGCGCTGGCCGGTGGCCGCCATCTTGGAGTTGGTCAGGATCTGTGCCATCGCATCCTTGGCCGCAGGGCTTTGCTCGCGTTCATAGGCGCGGGCCAGATGCTGGATGAAATCCGGCGTGTGGTAGTAACTGATGTACTGGAGGGCACCTGCGATCGAATCGATCAGGTCCTGCTGGCGGATGGAGGTGGTCATCGTGAAGCTTCTCGGGGGTTGCAATCTGTACGCGTGGGGCGCGCACGGTAAACCCATCGATTATCGGTCCAGACGACAATTCTTGCAGCCATAACCCACCAGTCTTATATATGACTGGTGGGTGCTGTGTGGCGTTCAGCCGGTCAGTGCGCCGAGGATGGAGGCCGAGAAATCGGCCTGACCACCTCGGCGATCGCCTCTTGCCCAGGCCAGCAGGCTGTCCGCCGACATGGGGCGCGCGTAGAAGTAGCCCTGAAGCTCATCGCATTGCATGTCGATCAGGATGTCCCGCTGACCCGCAGTTTCCACCCCCTCGGCCACCACGCGCAGGCCCAGGGCATGGGCCAGGCGCACGACGGCATGGACCACGGCGCGGGCATCTTCCTCGGTTTCCAGGTCGCGGATGAAGCTGCGGTCGATCTTCAGCTGCTGCGCGGGCAACTGACGCAGGTAGTTGAGGCTGGAGTAGCCGGTGCCAAAGTCGTCGATAGAGAGAAAGATGCCGATGTCGCGCAATTCCTCGATTGCGCGCTGCGTGGCCTGGGTGTCTTCCATGGCCACGGATTCGGTGATCTCGCAGAGCAGCTGGCTGGCCTGTACGTCGTGGCGCAGCAGCGTCTGGGTGATGCGATCTGCCAGGCCGCTTTCGCGCAGCTGGTGCACGGAAAGATTGATCGCCACCCGCATCTGCAGTCCCATATCGCGCCACAGGGCCAGCTGGCGGCAGGCTTCTTCGATCACCCAGTTGCCCAGGCTGTTGATGATGCCGAAGCGCTCGGCCAGGGGAATGAAGATGTCTGGGGCAATCATGCCGCGTTCGGGGTGAGCCCAGCGCAGCAGCGCCTCGACCCCGATGATGTTGCCGCGCTCGCTGTCGATCTTGGGCTGGTAATGCAACTCCATCTGACCGCGCTGAATGGCATGGCGCAGGTCGTTTTGCAGCTCCAGCTGCTCGGAGGCATCGCTGCCCATATGCGGCTCGAACACTGCAAAACCGTTGCCGCCATTGCGTTTGGCTGCGTACATGGCGGCGTCGGCATTGGCGATCAGGTGGTCGCGGTCACCATGGTCGGGAAAGGCCACGATGCCGATGGAGCAGGTGATCTGCAGCTCCTTGTTGCCTAGGCGAAAGGGCTGACTAAGCGCCTTGAGAATGCGATTGGCCACCGCCATGCAGGCGGCCACGTCCTGGGTGTCCTCCAGCAGCACCAGGAACTCATCCCCGCCCACGCGGGCCACGGTATCGCTGCTGCGGGCTTCCGCCATGAGGCGCTCGGCCGCGCTGATGAGGATCTGGTCGCCTGCTGCATGACCGAAGGAGTCATTGATGGGCTTGAATCCGTCCAGATCTACAAACAAGATTCCCAGCCGCTCCTTGATTCGTGAGCGGTTGGCGCGCTCCAGGCGCAGCAGGGCATGGATGAGGCGGTCTTCGAACAGCAGCCGGTTGGGCAGATTGGTCAACGGATCGGCAAAGGCGCGCTGGCGCAGCTCGGTATTGGCCAGTTGCAGCTTGGCATTGGTTTCCTGCAGCGATTGATTGAGCTTGAAGGCTGTGCTTTGCAGGCGCGCATCGAGCAAGGTGCTGAACATCGCCGCAATCAGCAGCATGACCGTGGTGATGATGATGATGGTGGTGAGCTCGGGGCCGCTCAGGGCTTCCGCGCTCAGGCAGACCGAGCCGCTGGCAAAGCTGGCCGCCGACATCCCGGTGTAGTGCATGCCGCAGATGGCAAAGCCCATGACCAGTGCCGCCAATGTCTGGAACAGCCACAGCCGCTTGCCGGAGAGCGAAAAAAGTGCACGAAACAGAGTCAGCGCCGTGGCCGAGGCCAGTACAGCGATCAGAGCGGAGGCCGCCACCAGCGGCCAGTCCCAGGCAATCGGGATGGACATCTCGATGGCTAGCATGCCCAGATAGTGCATCGCGCAGATGCCGCCGCCCATGAGCAGCGAGGCGCCCAGAAAATGAGGCCAGCGGTATTCGGCCCTGGTTGCCACTCCAAAGGCCAATGCCGATGCCGCGACTGCCGCGACCCAGGATGCCAGCGTCAGAGCACCGCTGTAGCCCAGGGTGATGGGCAGCTCAAACGCCTGCATGCCGATGAAGTGCATGGCCCAGACCCCCGTGCCCATCACCATGGCGCCGATGGCCCACCAGATGCGTCCGATTCTGCCCGAGGCCATGCGCATGCGACGGGCCAGACCCAGCGTCACAAAAGAGGCAAATACCGCGATGACGATGGAGACACACACCATCATCGTGCTGTAGCTTGATGTCATGACGGTGGTGGCGATGGGGGTGGAAAGGTCAGTGAACATTGATGTGGCGGGCCAGCAAGGCCGGTCGGATTCTTTGTCCGACATTGATTTAATGTAACTATGTATTTCTGGCCTTGCCGGCGCAGGGGTGTTGCCTCGATTGTGCTTGCCGCCTGCCGGGCTGAGCTAGCATGGACCGGTTGTGGAAGTGGCCTGCCTGGCGGTGGGTCGACTTCCGTTTGCGGCCAACGGCAGCCAGATTTCTTCAGCCAGCTGCGCCGAGTTGTATTGCAAGGAGCGATTCCATGACAGTCACCCGCCAGGAAAAAGACACTTTTGGCCTGATCGATGTACCCGCCAACAAGCTCTGGGGCGCGCAGACGCAGCGCTCGCTGCAGAATTTTGACATCAGCGGCGAGCAGCAACCGCGTGAAATCATTGCTGCGCTGGCGCAGGTCAAAAAGGCCTCCGCCAGCGTCAACCAGGCGCTGGGTCTGCTGGACGAGAAAAAATCCAGAGCCATCAATGCGGCCGCCGATGAGGTGCTCGCGGGCAAGCACCCCGATGAGTTCCCCCTGGTGGTCTGGCAGACCGGCTCCGGCACCCAGACCAATATGAACGTCAACGAGGTGCTGGCCAATCGGGCCAGCGAGCTGATGGGCGGCGAGCGCGGTGAAGCCCGTCTGGTGCACCCGAATGACGATGTGAACAAAAGCCAGTCCAGCAACGATGTCTATCCCACGGCCATGCATGTGGCTGCGGTGACGGCCATCGAGCACAAGTTGCTGCCCGCCATCGCCAAGCTGCGTGTCACGCTGCTGGCCAAGAGCGAAGCCTTTGCCGATATCGTCAAGATCGGTCGCACGCATTTGCAGGATGCCACGCCGCTGACGCTGGGTCAGGAAATATCCGGCTGGGTTGCCCAGCTGGCCCATGGCGAAGCCCATGTGCGGGCCGCATTGCCGCATCTGTATGAGCTGGCACTGGGGGGGACGGCCGTGGGTACGGGGCTGAATGCCCCCAAAGGCTACGCCGAAGGCGTGGCGGCAGAACTGGCCAGACTGACGGGCTCCCCGTTTGTCACCTCGCCCAACAAGTTCGAGTCCCTGGCGAGCTGCGACGGCTTGGTTTATGCACATGGCGCTCTCAAGACGCTGGCTGCAAGCATGATGAAAATCGCCAACGACGTGCGCTGGCTGGCATCCGGGCCGCGCAGCGGCCTGGGCGAAATCTCGATCCCGGAGAACGAGCCAGGTTCGTCCATCATGCCGGGCAAGGTCAATCCCACGCAGTCCGAAGCCGTGACCATGCTTTGCGCCCAGGTGTTCGGCAACGATGTGGCCATCAATTTCGGCGGAGCCTCGGGCAACTTCGAGCTCAATGTGTTCCGCCCCATGGTGGCGCACAACTTCCTGCAAAGCGTGCGCCTGCTGGCCGACGGCATGGTCAGTTTCAACGATCACTGCGCCGTGGGCATAGAGCCAAACCGTGCGCGCATTGACGAACTGGTAGGCCGTTCGCTGATGCTGGTGACAGCGCTCAACACGCATATCGGTTACGACAAGGCAGCCTATATTGCCAAGAAGGCGCACAAGGAGGGTAGCAGCCTGCGTGACGCGGCCATTGCCAGCGGCCATGTGACGGCCGAGCAGTTCGATCGGTGGGTCGTGCCCGAGCAGATGGTCGGCAATCTGTAAGCCGGTTCCGTCCTGAAAAGAGCCCGCCTGCCGGGCTCTTTTCTTTTTGCCCGGCTGTTCAGGTGTGACCAGCAATCTGCACAAGCCTTTATGACTGCGCGCTGGATGCCTGTGGGCGCGGACTGGATTGCGGGCCTGTCTATCGCGGGGCTGCTGCTGCCCGAGGCCGTGGCCGTGGCCGTGGCCGTGGCCTATTCTGGCATTGCCGGTGCGCCGCCCCAGGCCGGGGTGATTGCGCTGTTTGCGGGCTTGCTGGTCTATGGGCTGCTCGGTACCAGCTGCTTTGCGATTGTGTCGTCGACCTCATTCTCAGCGGCTATGCTGCTGCGGCTGGCCCGCGTCAAGGACAGTCTGCGCGAGCTGCTGCAGCGCGTGCAGATGCCGGGCTCAACCCCGACTGCTATTCAGCCTGGAGGGTGGACGCTGCCGTGCAGGCCTTGACCGCCGATTTTCACCAGGTGCCCGGCGGTGCCACGCAGCCTGCGTCTTCGATATAGACATGCTTGCCTTGCTCCAGCTCGTCGGCCAGCAGCGCCAGCCAGGCCGAGAAGCTGGGTGCAAACACGCCCTTGGGGCCTGCCTCGTGATCAAACTCGATGATCTGGCCAGCATGGCCACCAGCCGCTGGCGCAAGGTCCAGCATGGCGCCATCGCCGCAGTTGTCGGTCAGGGGAATACGCAGTGCATCCCAGTACACGGGGCGCAGGGGGCCTTGCAGATAGTCAGGGTTGTAGTCCGGGCCAAGCCCCCAGCCTTCGCTCTTTTGCATGTCCGCATACATCTGCCAGACCTCCAGCATGCGCTGTGTGGACAGCAGCTCGCCAAAGTACAGCAGATAGGCCTCATTGGCCGCGCCGTTGTGCAGGGCCAGTGACTCACGCACATCGTCCGGCAGGCGCTGACCCAGGGCGGCTTCCAGCTCGGCAATTTCTGCCTCGCTGGCGCCATCGGCCAAGATCAGAGTGTCTTTGGGGGTGTTCTGGGCATACCAGGCGCTGATGCGCTGCCAGCTTTGGGCAATGGATGACATGGTGCTCCTTGAATCTGTTTGCTACTGAATATATAGCTGTTTACGATTTTCCATCAAGCACTAGAGGCCGGTTTCATCCTGAGCGCGCTGCGAAAGCCCAACTGACCCACGACGCAGGCAATCAGCAGCACGGCAAAGGCCGACAGAGCAGGGCTGCTGCCCAGGCTGGCTCCCAGCGTGCACAGACCGCCAACGGCCATCTGGGAAAAGCCGTAGACGCCGGCGGCCGATCCCGTCAAATCGCTGTGCACGCCCAGAGCCTTGGAGAGTGCGGCGGGGCTGGTCATGCCGGAACCCAAGGTAAATAGCAGCATCAATGTCACGACAGCGGGCACGTTGATCAGCTGCAGCAGCGTCAGGACTACCAGTGCTGCCGCGCAGCCCAGGCTCAGCATATTGCCGCCCAGTATCAGCCGCTCCAGCGGCCAGCGTTTGATGAGCTGGCGTGCCAGCGCATTGCCTGCAGCCATGCCGGCCATCAGCACCCCGAGGTAGATTCCAAGCTGCGCCTTGCTGGTGTGCAACTGCTCGATGAAGATGAACGGCGCTGCAGCAATAAAGGCGTACATGGATGTGGTGGCGCTACCGCCGCCTATGGCGAAGCCCAGAAACTGGGGTGAACCCAGCAAGGTTCGATAGTCATTGCGCACGGTGCGCCAGTTCAGCTTGCCGGTGGGGTGACCGGTCTCAGGAAGCAGGCGCCAGACTCCGATGGCCGTCAGCGCGCCCATGAGCGCCAGCACCGCAAAAATGATGCGCCAGCCGAACAGTGCATCCAGCCCTGAGCCTATGGAGGGGGCGATGCCCGGGCCAATCATCATCATGAGATTGAGCAAGGCCAGACTGCCCACGGCGGTTTCGGGTGTCGCAGTGTCGCGGGCAATGGCGCGGCCCAGTGCCAGGCCGGCGCAGCCGCCCAGAGCCTGAATCAGGCGCGCGCCAATCAGCATATTCGCGCTGGGGGCCAGAAAGGCCGCAAGGCTGGCGACGGTGTAGAGACACAGCCCGACCAGCAACAGAGGGCGGCGGCCCAGTGCATCCGACATGGGGCCGTAGATCAGCTGGCCCAGTGCCAGGCCGAGGATGTAGACGGTGATGGTCTGCTGCATCTGTCCGCTGCTGGCGCCGAAGTGGCGAGCTGCATCGGGCAGAGCCGGGATGAACATATGCATGGCCATGGTGCCGGCGATGGTGACCATGACCAGCAGCCAGAGCGGCGCTTTGCGTACAGGGGTGACGGGACTTTGCATACAAGTGAAATCCGGAACTGGCCGTGAGGGTTCTGTTGCGTGTGGCGCTAGTTCAGCGTTCGGGCTGGGAGCCCTCGCTGGCGCTTGCTTCCAGCGCAGCCATCTTTTCCAGCATGGTTTCCAGTGCATCCAGTGCCGCATCCAGCAGATCGGGGGGCAGCTCCTGCATGACTTCGCTGCGGACATCCGCCACGATGGTCTTGACGGTCTCGACCTGCAATAGTCCGGCCGTCGTGAGCTGTATGCGCTTGACGCGCCGATCGGCATCATCGATGCGTTCCACCCAGCCTTGGGCCTGAAGGCCGTCAATCAGGCGCACGATGGAAGAGCTGTCCAGCGCCAGCGCCAGAGCAAGGTCCTTTTGCCGCATGGCACCCGCGCTGCGCTCCAGGTGGACCAGGGGCAGCCACAGCGCCTGCGTCAGACCCAGGGGTGCCAGGACCTTGTCCAGCGTGCGGCGCCATTGCTTGTTGACCTGCGCCATGACGAACATGAGCTGGCGCTGACGACTGGACAGTGAGGCGGTGTTGGACATTCCGAATGCATTTAAATAGTTGGTATTCAAATTATTGCGCAAACAGTATTTATCTTGTTAACAGGGTTTTAGGCCAGGATGCTGTGACCTGCTGTCGTCGGACATGGCACCTTGTCAGACGTGCGACGCATCGTCCAAACGGAGTGCGGATTTGCCTGTGATGCGAGCTGCTCCTGTTTGCCCAAGAATTTTCCGAAGCTGGCGGGAGAACTGCGGCAGAGCGACCCATCACCACAGGAGACAGACTCTATGCAAAACCCTGCGTGCATCCGCACCCACCACAGGCCAAACCGGCGTTTGGTGAGCCTGGCCGTTGCAGGATTGCTGGGCTGGCTGTCCATGCCGGCGCTGGCTGGGCAGCATGTGGATGACGCTCATATCGAAGCCAATGCCAGGACCGGCAAGGACTGGCCCAGCCATGGGCTGAACTATCAGGAAAATCGCTTCAGCCCGCTCAAGCAGATCCACAGTGGCAATGTGGACCAACTGGGCCTGGCCTGGTCGTACAAGCTCGATTCGTCGCGCGGCGTGGAAGCCACTCCCATCGTGGTGAATGGCGTGATGTATGTTTCCGCCCCCTGGAGCGTGGTGCATGCGGTGGATGCGCGCACGGGCAAGGCGGTGTGGACCTACGACCCACAGGTGCCGCGCGAGATGGCCTACAAAGGCTGCTGCGATGTGGTCAACCGAGGTGTGGCCGTCTACAAGGGCAAGGTGTTTGTGGGTGCTTTCGACGGGCGGCTGATTGCGCTGGACGCTGCCACGGGCCGGCAGGTCTGGTCCACGGACACCATAGACAACAAGAATTTTTCATACACCATCACGGGCGCTCCGCGCGTGTTCAAGGGCAAGGTCTATATCGGCAATGGCGGCGCCGAATATGGTGCTCGCGGTTATGTGACGGCCTACGACGCCGAGTCCGGCAAGCAGGTTTGGCGCTTTTATACCGTGCCAGGCGATCCGGCTCGGGCTTATGAGAGCAAGGCGCTGGAGGAGGCGGCCAAAACCTGGGACCCGGCAGGCAGGTACTGGGAGAGCGGCGGTGGCGGAACGGTCTGGAACTCGCTGGTGTTCGATCCCGAACTCGATCAGATGTATATCGGCGTGGGCAATGGTTCACCCTGGGCGCACCGCAAGCGCAGTCCTGCGGGGGGAGACAACCTCTATCTGGGCTCTATCGTGGCGCTGGACCCGGACACGGGTGCCTACAAATGGCACTACCAGGAAACGCCGGGCGATAACTGGGACTTCACTTCTGCCCAGGATATCGTGCAGGCTGACATCAGAATTGACGGCAAGCTGCGCAAGGTATTGCTGCATGCGCCCAAGAATGGCTACTTTTTTGTGATCGACCGTCAGAGCGGAAAATTCATCTCCGCCAGGAACTTTGTGCCCGTGAACTGGGCCAGGGGCTATGACGGCAACGGCCGTCCCATCATGGAGGAGGCCGTGCGCGGCGCCGGCAAGGCCGAGATCATTCCCGGCCCCCTGGGGGCGCATAACTGGCATTCCATGGCCTATAGCCCGCAGACAGGGCTGGCCTATATTCCGGCCCAGCATATTCCCACGGCCATGGCCGACGATCCGAACTGGACCGGCTTCAACAGCAATACGCCGGGCCAGCTCATGAGCAATACCGGCTGGAATACGGGGCGCGTGATGCTGGAGCCCAGCAGCCCGCCCTTTGGTCGCCTGATCGCCTGGGACCCGGTGCGGCAAAAGGAAGCCTGGCATCAAAAGCATGTCTCGCCCTGGAATGGAGGAACGCTGGCGACGGCCGGTGATCTGGTCTTTCAGGGAACGGCCGATGCGCGGCTGGTGGCCTATCACGCCAGAAGCGGCAAAAAGCTCTGGGCTGCTCCCATGGGCAGCGGTGTGATTGCGGCACCGGTGAGCTATGAACTGGACGGCAGGCAATATGTCTCGATTGCCGTGGGCTGGGGTGGTGCTTTTGGCCTCGGTGACCGCGTGGCCGACTTCAAGAGCCCCGGCACGGTCTATACCTTTGTGCTGGGAGGCAAAGCCCCGATGCCGGAACGGGTGGCCTATCAGATGAATGCCCTGATCGGTGGGCTCAAGTACGACCAGCAACTGGTGCCGGCCGGGGCCGCACTCTACAACAGCAACTGCATTGCCTGTCACGGCTATCCTGGCATCAGCAAGGGCGGAGCCCTGCCCAGCCTGACCTATCTGCCTGTGACCATGATTGACAATCTGGGCAGCTTCATCATCAACGGCCCGGCCACCTCGCGTGGCATGCCCGATTTTGCGGGCAAGCTCAGCGATGACGATGTGCAAAAGCTACGCGCCTTTATTCTCGCAATGGCAGATGCGGTAAGACCGGGCCTGCCGGCAGAAAAAGGCCGGTAAGCGCCGCCGACGCAAGACCGATCACGTGCAAACGCGAGCTCCCGGGCCGTCGTTGGCACGGCAGGGCTCTTGCCTTAGAGGCCCAGCGACTTGAGCAGGTCGTCTGTATCGCTGGAGGCTACAGCAGTATTGATAGTGGCAGGTGCTTGTCCAGATTGGGCTTCACGGGCCTGGGCCATGACAAGATCAGGGTCCGGTTTTTCCTGGGCCTCGAAGTCCTTGATCTTGATGAACTCCATGTGATCCACCGCCATCTCCAGATAGAAGATGTTGTTGTTGCCTGTGTAGAAGGTCACGCGGCGCGCTTCCGGGGCATCCAGATTGGCATCCACGCTCAGATTGACCTGCTTGTTCAGGCGGATCATCTTGGGCTGGCTTTGCGCGATATGGGTCTGCAGCTCGCGCTGTACCTTGCTGGTGAAGTCGCCAACGACCTGGTTCATCAGTTCGCCCATGACGTTGCTCACATCGTCCGAGGTATAGGAACTGGCCAGATCGCTCTCGGCCATGCCCATGGACAGCAGATAGCTGCGGTATAGCTCCATGGCCGCATCGGCCGAGAAGTTGATGATGATGAGCGCAGAAAAGCCGCCATCGATCAGCACAAAGCAGCCGATATCGGGTTTGAGACTGGTCTTGGTGATGCGTTGCACCATGCCCGAGTACTGAATCGGGCACTGGGTGGCCACCTGCAGCACGCGCGAGACGGAGTTGCACAGGGCAATCAGCACATCTTCGGTGCCGTGGACGATGGGGGCGGTGGGTTGGCTCATGGCTGCATTGGTTCAAGAGATCGCTGATTATGTATGCAACACTTTGTTGCATAGAGATATCTGCAGCAATTGAAGGCTGCCGCTGTCTGTTAACGTGCCTGCTTTTGGAAAATCAGAGGTATTCATGCAGAGCAAGCTGTGGCGCCTGGCGGCCAGTGTCATTGTGGTGACGGGTTTGACCGCCTGTTCGAGCTTGTCCGGCATGACGGACAAGGTTTCCCAGACCTGGGACAAGACCTGGACCGGTCTGACCGGCAAGAAGCAGGCCCAGGCCCAGACCGAGGTCAAGAAGGCCGGCCCTGCCGCCGCAGGCCTAAAGCCTAGCGAGGAAAGCGGGCGCTGGCAGGGCCTGTACAGCCTGGACGGCGAGACGGCCCGGTTTCAGGAATGTGAAAGCGGCCAGATCATCGGCGTGCTGCCCGAGGGAGACAGCGTGCTGCTGGAGCAGGCCTATCTGAACACGCGCAGCAGCGCCACCGTCGCCATGCTGGCCGAGGTGCAGGGCAGGGTGGTGGAGCGAGCCGTGGCTGATCCGGTGCTGGCCCGACAGGGGCGCAAGATGCTGGCGCTGCGGGTGGAGCGCTTTGTCGCCCTGTCCAGTCAGGCGGCCTGCCGCAATGCCAAGGCCAATTGGTAGGCTGCGGCCCGCTGCCGAAACCACTTTTGATGGCTGTCAGCGCTTTGCCATAAAGCGCTGCAGCCGTTTTTGATCCTTATTTTGCAGCGGCGCGCGCCTGCTCCAGCCAGCCGTCAAAAGTCTGCTGATGGGCCTTGATCCAGCCGTCCACATGGCGGCTGACGTCGGCCGAGCTGCTCTCGCCCTGGCGCATGCGCATGTTCTGAGCGTTGATGTCCTCTATAGGCAGCTGCATCACGGCAAACAGCTTGGCAGCTGCCGGATTTTTCTCGGCCCAGGCCTTGTTGGCCAGGATGTACTGCTGATTGAGCTGGAAGCCATAATTCTTGCCATTGGATAGCTGGGTCTGGTCTTCCCCCCGGGCACCGGGGACATTGGGTACCTCCAGCCAGCTGACCTCCTTGCCCGGGCGCAGCACGGTGTTCACCCAGAACGGGGTCCAGACATAGTAGAGAATGGGCTTGCCGCTTTTGTAGCGGGTGATGGTGTCGGCAATCAAGGCCTGGTAATTGCCTTGCCTGTGGGTGATGCTGGACTCCAGATCCAGCCCCTTGAGATGTTTGTTGATGGCCAGCTCGCAGCCCCAGCCCGGGTTGCAGCCCGTCAGATCGGCCTTGCCGTCGCCATCTGTGTCGAACAGCGCTGCCAGCTTGGGGTCCTTGAGCTGCGTGATGCTGGTGATGTGGTACTTCTCGGCCGTGGCCTTGTCGATCAGATAGCCTTGGACCGCATTGCGCGAATAGGTGCCTGCGCGATAGAAGGCTTTGTCTGCGCCATTGTTCTCATAGAAGGCACGGTGCAGCGGCATCCAGTGAGTGGCGGTAAAGGTGGCATCGCCCTGGGCCACGGCCACATGCTGGGTGCCGTTTTCCAGACTCTTGACGGGTTGTACCCGGTAGCCCAGCTTCTCCAGAGCACGCGAAACCAGCAGGGTCTGGAACATTTCCTCATCCACCGTGCCCTTGAGCGGTTGCACCGAGATGCCTTTGCCGGGCAGATCGCCAGAACTCGTTTGCGCTTGAGCGGCAGCAGCACCAAAGCTCAGCAAGGCGATGGCAACCAGATAGCGGCATCGGGGCTGCAGGGTTGGGAGAGGGGAATGTGCGGGCGTGTCGCGGTGCATGAATACTCCTTGGATGCTGGGTGCCTACCCCGAAATCGGCATGAAAAAAGCGAGAGGGTTGATGCAAGAAACGGCGCCCGAACTTGGTTCGGTGCGCCGTTGGCGAATCAGGATTTCAGGGCTGCGGCCTTGGCCTGGACAATCCAGGCGTCAAAAGTCTTCTGGTGGCCCTTGATCCAGGCGTCCACATGGCGGTGGATATCGGTGGGCTTGCTTTCCCCTTCGCGCAGCAGCTGGTTCTGGCGGCTGATGTCGCTGATGGGAATCTGCATGATCTCGAACAGCTTGCCGGCAGCCGGGTTCTGTTCGACCCAGAGCTTGTTGGCCACGATGTACTCGTTGTTGAGCGGAAAGCCGTAGTTGCGGCCATTGGGCAGCCGGGTGTCGGTGCCGGCCTGCACGCCGGGCATGGAGGAGCGCGGTACTTGCAGCCACACTACTTCCTGTCCCGGGCGCAGCACATTGCTGAGCCAGTAGGGTGTCCACGCGTAGTACAGCACGGGCTTGCCGGCCTTGAAGCGCGCCAGCGTGTCGGCAATCAGGGCCGGATAGTTGCCCTGTGTGTAGCTGACGGTGTTTGCCAGACCGAAAGCCTTGATCTGGTGGGCCACCACGGCCTCGCCGCCCCAGCCGGCGTTGGGGCCGATAAGATTGGCCTTGCCGTCGCCGTCGATATCGAACAGGGCCGCCAGTCCAGGATCCTTGAGCTGGTCGAGATGGGTGATCTTGTGTTCGTCGGCCGTCTTCTTGTCGATCATGTAGCCCTGGGCCGCACCGGCTGCATACACGCCCTTGCGCGAGAGCTTGGCGTCGCCACCGGCCTGCTGATAGAACTCGGCGTGGTGCGGGTTCCAGTGGTTGGCCATGAAACTGGCATCGCCATTGGCCACGGCCACGTGGATCAGCGGGTAGTCCAGCTCTTCCCAGGGCTTGACGGTATAGCCCAGCTGCTGCAGCGCCTTCATCACCAGCAGCGTCTGGAAGTTCTCCTCGGCCAGAGCGCTCTTGACGGGCAGCACGGTGATGCCTTTGCCCGGAAGCGCATCGCCAGGCACATTCTGGCCGGCTGCCCAGCTCGGTGACTGGCCCAGACTCAGCGCTGCGGCGCCGGCCGTGCCCAGCAGCAGCTGGCGCCTGGTGCGTCGGTTTGGGGTCTGGGTCTGCACAGACTTGCTCATTGTTCTTGTCTCTCCTTGGCTTGGGTGGGCCTGCGGCCCGATTGAAAATGACACCCCACGCTCCCCACTGCGTGTGGTTCGCTGCCCCTCCAGGAGGGGCGTTTTATCTTGGGGCGGCCCGGTGATAAAAAAACGGCGGCCGCGCAAGCGGTCGCCGTGATTCGGGGATTGTGATCAGGACTTCTTGGCAGCCGCCAGCGCCTGGCTGATCCAGCCGTCGAAAGTCTTCTGATGGGCCTTGATCCAGCCGTCGGTGTGACGCTCGATGTCGGAGGCCTTGTTCTGGCCCTGGCTCATCATGTAGTTCTGGGCGTTGATGTCGCCAACGGGCAGCTTGATGATTTCAAACAGCTTGGCTGCCGCAGGGTTTTGCTCGGCCCAGGCCTTGTTGGCCACGATTTGCTGGTTGTTGGCAATAAAGCCGTAGTTCTTGCCGTTGGCCAGCTTGGTGTCGGTGCCGGACTGTTCGCCGGGTAGCGCGGAGAACGGCACCTCCAGCCACACCACATCCTTGCCGGGCTTGAGCACATTGCTCACCCAGTAGGGCGTCCAGGTGTAGTAGAGGATGGGCTTGCCGGCCTTGTAGCGCGTGATGGTGTCGGCCATCAGCGCCGAATAGGTGCCTTGCTTGTGAGTGACGGTGTCGCGCAGCTTGTAGGCGCCAAGCTGGTGCTCGATCATGGCTTCGCAGCCCCAGCCCGGCGTGCAGCCCGTTAGGTCGGCCTTGCCGTCACCGTCGGTGTCGAAGAGCTTGGCAATTTCGGGGCTCTTGAGCTGGCCGAGATTCGTGATCTTGTACGCATCGGCCGTCTTCTTGTCGATCAGATAGCCCTGGGCCGCATTGGCCGAGAACACGCCCTTGCGGTAGAGCTTGGCGTCGCCGCCCGCATTCTTGTAGTAGTCGGCGTGCAGCGGGTTCCAGTGATTGGCCATGAAGGTGGCATCGCCGTTGGCCAGTGCAATATGGGCCGTGGGGTATTCCACTTCCTTCATGGGCTGGACCTCGTAGCCCAGCTTTTCCAGGGCCTTCATGACGAGCTGGGTCTGGAAGGCTTCTTCGGCAATCGAGCTCTTGAGCGGCTGGACCTTGATGCCCTTGCCCGGCAGTTCGTCGGCAGCGAAAGCAGCGGTGCTCACCATGGACAGGGCCATGGAGGCTGCGGCTGTGCTGGCAAGCAGCCAGTGGCTCAGGCCGTGGCGGATGCTGGCAGTGTTGGTGGCTGTACTCATGCGTTCTCCTTGTTCTTGATTCAGATCGTTGCTGGCTTGGTGGCTTCGCTGCCGGGCTTGGGAGCCGGCGCCGAGCGCTTGTTGCTCAGCAGACGCACGGCCAGACCAGCTGGGCCGGTGGCCCACCAGCGGGCACTGCCGCGCTTGGGCTCGCCCATGGCCTGGGTGATGCGGTCCAGCACGATGGCCAGCAGCACGATGCCCAGGCCGCCGACGGTGGCCAGACCCATGTCCAGACGGCCAATGCCGCGCAGCACCATCTGGCCCAGACCGCCGACGGCGATCATGGAAGCGATCACCACCATGGACAGGGACAGCATCAGCGCCTGGTTGATACCGGCCATGATGGAGGGCATGGCCAGCGGCAGCTGGACTTTCCACAGCAACTGGGCCGGCGATGCACCGTAGGCACGGCTGGCCTCGATCAGGTCGGGGCGTACCTGGCGAATGCCCAGATTGGTCAGGCGGATCAGCGGCGGCAGCGCAAACACGATGGTCACGATCACGCCGGGCACATTGCCGATACCGAACAGCATGACCACCGGCACCAGATAGACGAAGGCCGGTGTGGTCTGCATGGCGTCCAGCAGCGGGCGCGTCCAGCGCTGGGCTCGGTCGCTGCTGGCCAGCAAGATGCCGACGGGCAGGCCGATCACGATGCAGAAGAACAGCGAGGTCAGCACCAGGGCCAGCGTGACCATGGCTTCGGACCAGATACCCAGCAGGGCCACAATCAGCAGCGAAACTGCCGAGCCAATGGCCAGCTTGCGGCCTGCAAACTGCCAGGCCAGCAGGGCAATCAGCAGCACCAGCGCGGGCATGGGGATGGTCTGCAGCACATCGGTCACGCCGTTGAGCGTGGCGTCGATGGGGGTGCGAACAGCCTGGAAGAAGGGACGGAAATGATCAACCACCCAGGTGAGGCCGTTGTTGATCGAGTCCTGCACGGGCAGGCCTTCGGTGGTGATCTGGTGCCAGAGCTGGCCTATGCCGCCGTCATGCTCGGGCACATCGGTGGGCGAGGGAGCGCTGAGCCAGTCGGTGCTGCTGGCCTGGCTGGCAGCATCGCCGCTGCTCCAGGCATCGGTGCTTGAGCCGGCATCCGCATCGGCATAGGAGGCAGCCCAGGGATCGGCATCTGCCGCCGAGCTAGTGACATTGGCGCTGGCCGGCTCGGTGGCTGGCGCAGAGGCTGCGGCCCACGGGTCGTCAAAAGCCGTGCTGGTGGTTTCTGTGTTGGGGTTGTTCAGTGCGTTATCGTTCAAATCGGCTCCCTTCTTTTAATGCGCTGCGTGCTGGGCAGCTTGCGTGTTGGGCTTGGGCTGGAAGTGCTGATCCAGCTTGATGGGCGGAATTTCCTTCTGAGGTGGCGGCACCGGCGGGGTGGCACGATCCAGGAACTTGAGCATGGTGGTGCGGCTGATAACGCCCAGGTATTTGCCCTCTTCATCCACCACAGGCAGCGGGTAGGCCGGAGTGGCCACGGTGCCGAACAGTTCGGCTACCGGCGTGCTGCTGGCGATGGGCTTCACATCGGAGATAAAGGCGTGCTTGAGGCCCAGCATTCCCTCGTGGCCGTGCAGCGCATCGCGCAGCGACTGCGACGAGACCACGCCCAGAAAGCGTTTGCGTGCATTGAGCACATAGGCGTAATCGCGGTCGGAGTCCTCAAGCAGGCGAAGCGCGGCGCGGCAACCGCGGTCGCTGTGCTCTGAAATCACGGTCAGCGCCTGGCGAGCGATGTCGGAGGCCTTGAACACGGCTGCCGCATCCACACCCTGAATGAAGGTGCGCACATAGTCGTTGGCCGGATTGCGCAGAATCTCGTCGGGCGTGCCGACCTGCTGGACCATGCCGTCCTTCATGATGGCGATGCGGTCGCCAATGCGCATGGCTTCGTCCAGATCGTGAGAGATGAAGACGATGGTGCGGCGCTTGATTTCCTGCAGACGCAACAGTTCGGACTGCATCTCGGTGCGGATGATGGGGTCCAGCGCCGAGAAGGCCTCGTCCATCAGCAAAATGGACGGGTCGGAGGCCAGCGCGCGGGCCAGGCCCACGCGCTGCTGCATGCCGCCGGAGAGCTCGTCTGGATAGCAGGCGCCCCAGGCACCTAGGCCTACCTGCTCCAGGGCATCCTGCGCCTGCTGTTGGCGTGTGGCGCGGTCCACGCCGGCCAGCTCCAGACCAAAGGCCGTGTTGTCCAGCACCGTGAGGTGGGGCATGAGGGCAAAGGACTGGAACACCATGGAGATGTCCTTGCGGCGCAGTGCGCGCAGTTCCTTGTCATTGAGCGTATTGATGTCCTGGCCGTCGACCAGGATGCGGCCGCTGGTGGGTTCGATCAGGCGATTGAGCATGCGCACCAGGGTGGACTTGCCCGAGCCCGACAGGCCCATGACCACAAAGATTTCACCGGCCTCGATGGTGAAGTCGGCGTCGAACACGCCGATGGATTGCCCGGTCTGGGCGAGGATCTCCTGCTTGCTTCGGCCCTGTTTCACCAGGTTGAGCGCGGTTTTCGGATCGTTGCCGAAGACCTTGAAGACATGATCGATAGCGATTTGCTTGGCCACTGTGGCGTTCTCCTTTTTGATGAGATGGAACACAGTCCAGCGCCCACAGCCGGCAATGTCGGTGGGCGCTGGCGCACAAGCCAAAATAAAAGCCCTGATGCCGCAGCTCAGCCCGGCCTTGTGGACAGGGCTGCGCAATGCAGATGGCGCAGCGATGGCGCCGAGTTTTCAGCCCGGATGGCACAGCCAGGTGTGCGCAAGAGCTGGCAAATTGGAAGAAGCAGCTGGCTGGCAGAGCGGGTACCGACTGGCACGCGTCTGCACGGCTTCTTGTCAGGCCAACCCCGGCAATATCGGCCGGGGAGAGCCCCCTACATCAGGGCCGTGTTTCGGCCCGGTTGACGGGGCTGCGCCAAAGAGCGGCAAGCGCTCATGAATTGACACAACGATCCGCCGGGAAGTGAGTCAACCGCATCTCAATAATGCGGTGACGACCTGCACGGCAGGTTGTAAATGACTTTTTAATATATCGAATTGGGTTTTATGCGTCAAATCAAACTGTAAGCTTTGCCGCCTGCATTCGCCGGAAATCGCGCCATTGAAACATTTGCATACGCAAAAACAGGAGGTGCAAGTGCTTGATAGATAAGGCGTGGCAGCTTATCGAGGGCTTTTTTTTGCCGGTTGTCAGCTTTTGACGCGTTTTGCCGCTGCCACGGGCATGAAAAAAGCCCCTTCATGGTCAACCATGCGGGGCTTTTTGGGGAGGACGTGCTGTCTCAATGATGAGCGCTTTGGGTGAGTTTGTCGGTCAGCGCAATGGCCAGGGCGCTGAGCAGGAAGACCACGTGGATGATGGTCTGCCACATCAGCACCTGCACTTCATAGCTGCCGGCGTTGATAAAGCTCTTGAGCAGGTGGATGGAGCTGATGCCGATGATGGACAGCGCCAGCTTGACCTTGAGTACCGAGGCATTCACATGGCTCAGCCACTCGGGCTGGTCGGGGTGGGATTCCAGGCCCATGCGGCTGACAAAGGTTTCGTAGCCACCCACGATGACCATGATCAGCAGGTTGGAGATCATGACCACATCGATCAAGGCCAGTACCACCAGCATGATGATGGTTTCGTTCAGATGGGTGATCTGGACATCGCTTTTGTAGCCAATATTGGTGATCAGGGCATGCAGGGCTTCCTGATTGCCGAAGACCGCCTCCACCAGATGCCAGAGCTCCAGCAGAAAATGCCAGACATAGACACCTTGGGCGGCAATCAGACCCAGGTACAGCGGCAACTGCAGCCAGCGGCTGGCAAAGATCAGCGAGGGCAGTGGGCGCAATGCGCCAGAGGGCTGGAAGCCGCCATGCGGCGTGTGGTGGGTGGAGTTGCCTGCTTCGTCGGAAGGGGTGCGGCTCATGATGTGTGCTCGGGGCGGACTGGATGCGATGGGTGGGCAACGGGATGCCGCCACCTTGTAAGACTGGTTTTGCTGGGGCCGCGTCCCGGACTGCCTGCGCCTTCGAGAGCAGGCCGTAATGTGGGCCCTGGCCTCTGCAGCAGCAGGTGCGCGATTCTAAGGGTTTGTTCCAGGGTGTTTTGAAAAAAGTGCAAGCAAATCAACACCAAGCAGGCACTTTCTGCTGCAAAAATGGGAGCGAATGACAGACTTGACGGCACGCAAAAGCCGCTTGTCAATTTCAGTCAGTGGGGTGTAAGACCGAGCCTTGACAGTACACCCACAATTATTTCATTGCTTATGCATCAGGAGACAAAACGATGAGCGCTGCGACATCAACCATCGAATCCGTGCTGGTGGAAAACCGAGTGTTCCCGCCCCCGGCGGATTTCGCCGCCAAGGCCCGCATCTCGGGCATGGCGCAGTACCAGGCCTTGTGCGACGAAGCCGAACGTGACTATGAAGGCTATTGGGCACGGCTGGCCCGCGAGAACGTGAAGTGGACCAAGCCCTTCACCCAGGTGCTGGACCAGAGCAACCCGCCGTTCTACAAATGGTTTGCAGACGGCGAGCTCAACGCCAGCGCCAACTGTCTGGACAAGCACATGGGCACGCCCGTGGAGAACAAGACGGCCATCATCTTTGAAGCCGACGGCGGCGAGGTCACCAAGGTTACTTACAAAGAGTTGCTCGCCCGCGTGAGCCAGTTCGCCAATGCGCTCAAGGCGCGCGGCGTGCAAAAGGGCGATCGTGTGCTGATCTACATGCCCATGACCATCGAGGGCGTGGTGGCCATGCAGGCCTGTGCACGCATCGGTGCGACACATTCCGTGGTGTTCGGCGGCTTCTCGGCCAAGGCCGTGCAGGAGCGCATCGTGGACGTGGGCGCCAGTCTGGTCGTCACCTCCAACTACCAGATGCGCGGCGGCAAGGAGCTGCCGCTCAAAGCCATCGTCGATGACGCGATTGCGCTGGGCGGCTGCGAAGCCGTCAAGAGCGTGCTGGTCTACGAGCGCACGGCCACTGCCTGCAATATGGTCGCGGGCCGCGACATCAGCTTCACCGATGCGCTGGCAGGTCAATCCACCGAGTGCGAAGCCGTGCCTGTCAATGCCGAGCACCCGCTCTTCATCCTCTACACCAGTGGCTCCACTGGCAAGCCCAAGGGCGTGCAGCATGCCACCGGCGGCTATGTGCTGTGGGCCAAGCAGACTTTCGAGTGGACCTTTGATGTCAGGGACAGCGATGTCTTCTGGTGCACGGCCGATATCGGCTGGATCACCGGCCACAGCTATGTGGCCTATGGCCCGCTGGCGGCCGGTGCCACGCAGATCGTCTTCGAAGGCGTGCCGACTTTCCCCAATGCGGGCCGTTTCTGGCAGATGATAGAGCGCCACCAGTGCAGCATCTTCTACACGGCACCCACGGCCATCCGCTCGCTGATCAAGGCCGCGGACTCCGACCCCAGCGTCCACCCGAAGAACTGGAATCTGTCCAGCCTGCGTCTGCTGGGCTCGGTGGGCGAGCCCATCAATCCCGAGGCCTGGATGTGGTATCACAAGCATGTGGGCGGCGAGCGCTGCCCCATCGTGGACACCTTCTGGCAGACTGAGAACGGCGGCCACATGATCACGCCGCTGCCCGGTGCCACGCCTCTGGTGCCCGGCTCCTGCACCCTGCCTCTGCCCGGCATCACGGCTGCCATCGTCGATGAGGCCGGCAACGAGATCCCCAATGGCGCCGGCGGCATCCTGGTGGTGAAAAAGCCGTGGCCTTCGATGATTCGCACCATCTGGGGCGACCCTGAGCGCTTCAAGAAGAGCTACTTCCCCGACGAGCTCAAGGGCTACTACCTGGCTGGCGACGGTGCCGTGCGCAGCGAAGACCGCGGCTATTTCCGCATCACGGGCCGTATCGACGATGTGCTCAACGTCTCGGGCCACCGCATGGGCACCATGGAAATCGAGTCGGCCCTGGTGGCCAAGACCGATCTGGTGGCCGAGGCCGCCGTGGTCGGCCGTCCCGACGACCTGACCGGCGAAGCCATCTGCGCCTTTGTGGTGCTCAAGCGCGGCAAGCCCACGGGCGAAGAGGCCAGGCAGATTGCGACCGAGCTGCGCAACTGGGTGGCCAAGGAGATCGGCCCGATTGCCAAGCCCAAGGACATCCGCTTCGGCGACAACCTGCCCAAGACCCGCAGCGGCAAGATCATGCGCCGCCTGCTGCGCTCGCTGGCCAAGGGAGAAGCGATTACCCAGGACACCAGCACTCTGGAGAATCCCGCGATCCTCGAGCAATTGTCGGAGACCAATTGAGCCGGCGCATGCCGCTGATCTGAACGCATCATGACGACAGGGCCGCTGGCAACAGCGGCTTTGTCATTTCTGGCGCTTGCTGACGCAAGCCGATGCGATCTTGGGTTAAAACAAGGCATCCCGGAGTACAAGGAGAAGAGCATGAACTTTCGCACCATCTGCATTGCCATCATCGTGGCCCTGATTGCCGTATTGGCCGCCTTCAACTGGACGGCGCTGTCGGCCCCTGCCGCAGTTTCGCTGGGCGTGACCGAAATCCAGGCACCGCTGGGCGTGCTCATGCTGGCGCTGACGATTTTGCTGAGCGTGTTCTTCATCGCCTATGTGCTGTGGATGCAGGGCTCGGTGCTGCTGGAGGCACGTCGTCACGCCAAGGAGATGCAGGCCCAGCGCGATCTGGCCGACAAGGCCGAGGCTTCGCGCTTCACCGAGCTGCGCGGTGTGCTGGAAGCACTGCATGCCAGGGACAAGGAAGAGGTGATGGCCCGGCTTGATGTGCTGGAGGCACATCTGGTGCAGCGTGCCCAGGAGTCGGACAACAGCACGGCCGCCTATGTGGGGCAGCTGGAGCAGCAGGTGCATCAGATCAATCGCTGATGCCTCAATACTGATAGCTTCAATCGATTTGCCTGCAAGCGATTGAGGCGTATTCGGCATGAAAAAAGCCGCTGCAGTGCAGCGGCTTTTTCGTGGATGTGAACCGAATTACTTCTTGTCGTTGCCCAGCTGTGGCAGGGCGTTGGCGCTGCTCACGCTCAGCAGGCCGGCTTGCGAGTAGATGGCCAGCTTGGCGCGGGTGTCGATCAGGTCCAGGTTGCGCATGGTCAGCTGGCCGATGCGGTCGATGGGGCTGAAAGGCGCATCTTCGACCTTTTCCATGGACAGACGCTCGGGAGCGTAGGTCAGGTTGGGCGACTCGGTGTTCAGGATGGAGTAGTCGTTGCCGCGGCGCAGTTCCAGCGTCACGGTGCCGGTCACGGCGCGGGCCACCCAGCGCTGCGAGGATTCGCGCAGCATGATGGCCTGGGGGTCGAACCAGCGGCCCTGGTACAGCAGACGGCCCAGGCGCAGGCCATTGATGCGGTACTGCTCGATGGTGTCTTCGTTGTGGATGCCGGTCACCAGACGCTCGTAGGCAATGTGCAGCAGGGCCATGCCGGGGGCTTCGTAGATGCCGCGGCTCTTGGCCTCGATGATGCGGTTTTCGATCTGGTCGCTCATGCCCAGGCCGTGGCGGCCGCCGATGCGGTTCAGCTCCAGGAAGACTTCCACGGCATCGGTGTATTCCTTGCCGTTGATGGCCACGGGACGGCCTTCTTCGAAGGTGATCGAGACTTCTTCAGCCTTGACTTCGACTTCTGGTTTCCAGAAAGCCACGCCCATGATGGGGTTCACGATGCGGATGCCGGAGTTCAGGAACTCTAGATCCTTGGCTTCGTGGGTGGCGCCCAGCATGTTGGAGTCGGTGGAGTAGGCTTTTTCGGCCGACATCTTGTAGCCGAAACCCTCCTTGGTCATGAAGGCCGACATTTCTGCACGGCCGCCCAGCTCGTCGATGAAGTTGCTGTCCAGCCAGGGCTTGTAGATCTTCAGCGCGGGGTTGGTGAGCAGGCCGTAGCGGTAGAAGCGTTCGATGTCATTGCCCTTGAAGGTCGAACCGTCACCCCAGATGTTGACGTCGTCTTCCTTCATGGCTGCCACCAGCATGGTGCCGGTCACGGCACGGCCCAGAGGCGTGGTGTTGAAGTAGGTGATGCCGCCGGTGGAAATGTGGAAGGCGCCGGACTGGATGGCGGCAATGCCTTCGTTGGCCAGCTGGGGGCGGCAGTCGATCAGACGGGCCTTTTCTGCGCCATATTCCATCGCCTTGCGGGGAATTTCGTCGTAATCGGCTTCGTCGGGCTGACCCAGGTTGGCCGTGTAGGCGTAGGGCAGGGCACCCTTGTTCTTCATCCAGCGCAGAGCGGCAGAGGTGTCCAGGCCGCCGGAGAAGGCGATGCCGACCTTCTGGCCGACGGGAACATGTTGCAGAATTGTTTCCATGAGATTTCTCTTCAAAGTGATAGCTGCAAGCGCTTGATGGGTAAGCGATTGGGGCTGAAAAGGCTTGAAATTCTCGGGTCTGGCCCGAAGCCGGGCCAGGCGCGGATTACGCGTAGTGGCAGATGTAGTGGTAAGCCTCGGTCACGCGGATGTCGAACTTGGAGTTCGCGGGAATCTGGAAGCTCTCGCCGGCCGAGGACTTCTTCCACTCGTCGCTGCCGTCGAGCTTGTATTCGCAGGAGCCGCCCACGCATTCCATGATTTCTGCGGCTGCGGTGCCAAAGGTCAGCGTTGCAGGCAGCACCACGCCCACCGACTTCTTGGTGCCGTCGGCCAGCGTGAAGCTGTGGCTGACGCACTTGCCGTCAAAGTAAACATTGGCCTTGGTGGTGAGGCTGACGCCTGCGATGGTTTCGGTGGTCATGGAAGAAGTACGCTGTGCGTGGTCGAAGATCAAAAGCATTGATTTTAGGCCACGGGATTTGCACCTGTGCGAATGCCAGGCAAAGGCAGGAAAAACAAGAGCCCCGTGACGGGGCTCCTGAGCGGCCTGCAAGGCCGGATCGGCTTGGGTCAGCGGCGCCAGCCATGGCCGCCGTGGCCTCCGTGCCAGCCCGGACGGTAGCCAGGGCGGTAGTAATGGGGGCGGGTGGCGTAGTAGGCGCCTGCACCGATGGCGGCGCCGATCAGCAGCGGCGCCACATAGTCAGACGCCGAGTAGGTCGAGCCTACCGAGTAGGTGGGCGCCACGGGCTGAGGGGCGTAATAGCCGCTGTCGTAGTTCTGCGGATAGCTGGTGCTGTAGGCGCCCTGGGGAGGCGTCTGGGTGCTGTAGTAGCCGTCGTTGCTGTAGACCGGGTCGTTGGCCACGGGCTGCACATTCAGCGCAATCCATTGGCCGGGCGGGTTGGCGGTCTGCGTGGTGTAGTTGCGACCGTTGTACTCATAGGTCACGTTGTAGCCCACGGTACGGTTCTGGTAGAAGGTCTGCGTGCTGCACTGGCGCATGTTCTGGTACTGCACCGGGCCGGAGGCTTCGGCCTGATTGCCCAGCATGGCACCGCCGACAACGCCGGCTGCCGTGGCTGCTGCACGGCCGCCGCCGCCACCGATGGCATTGCCGATTAGGCCGCCGGTAATGGCTCCGACCACGGCACCCGCACCGGTGGGGCGAGGTGCAACCGCCACCGGCTGGTCGCTGCAGACCTGCTGTGGCACGGCGACCTGCTGGGTGATGGGGGTCGAGGACAGCACGCGACCGCGCTCCTGGGCATAGGCCCCGGTGGCGGCCACGGCGGTCAAAGTCAAAACTGCCAGAGTTTTCATCAACATCTCTCCTGTCTCTGAAGCTTTAACGCATCAGATCACCGAAAAGTTTAGGGGATCTGCGTAAATTCAAGCACTCGGCACCGTAAAACTAGGTAAAGCCATGTGTAAATGTGAGCGGTTGCTTATGTGTTTTGCAGCGTATCCCATTCATCGGCCTTGAAACCAACGGTGATTTTCCCGTCGGCCCATTCCACCACGGGTCGCTTGATGGTGCTGGCGTGCTCCTGCATCACGGCGGCGGCACTGGGCGCATCCACGGCAGAGGCCTTTGTCGCGTCATCGAGCTTGCGCCAGGTCGTGCCCTGGCGGTTGAGCAGCTTTTCCCAGCCCAGAGCCTGCATCCACTGGGGCAGACGCTCGGCGGGAACGCCTTGTTTCTTGAAGTCGTGGAATTCGTAAGTAATACCTTGCTCACTGAGCCAGCTGCGTGCTTTCTTGACGGTGTCGCAATTGGGGATGCCGTAGACGGTGGTGATCTTGCTCATGGTGTTCGGTAGCTGTGAAACTGTTGGAGTCAGATGTAACGCATTTGCCAAGTGCCGGCAGCCATAGGGCCTCTGACAGTGGGCGACAATAGCGCCCAGTATGCACACCATATTTCCCACCTTGGATGCCTGGCTGGCTTATTGCGAGCGCCTGCATCCCCAGAACATCGCCCTGGGTCTGGATCGCGTGCGTGAAGTCGCACAGCGCATGGGCCTGCAATTTGACTGCCCCGTCATCACGGTGGCCGGCACCAATGGCAAGGGTTCGACCTGTGCCATGCTGGAGGCCGTGGCCCTGCAGTCCGGCTATCGCCCCGGTGTCTATACCTCGCCGCATCTGGTTCACTTTGAAGAGCGCTGCCGTGTGGGCGGCGAGATCGTCAAGGCCGAGGAGCTGATGCCGCATTTCGAGGCGGTGGAGCAGGCCAGGGTGAAGGACGGACAAGAGGTTGCACTCACTTACTTCGAGTTCACCACGCTGGCAATATTGCGCCTGATGAGCCTGTCCAGGCTGGATGTGGCGATTCTGGAGGTGGGTCTGGGAGGCCGGCTCGATGCCACCAATATCATCGATGCCGACTGCGCCATCATCACCAGCATCGATCTCGATCACATGGAACTGTTGGGCCCCGATCGCGAAAGCATTGGCCGCGAAAAGGCCGGCATCATGCGTGCCGGTCGTCCCGTCATCGTCAGCGACCCCGTGCCGCCGCAAAGCGTGATCGACCATGCGACCGAAATCGGTGCCGACCTCTGGCGCTTCGGAAAGGATTTCAACTACGACGGCGACAAGCAGCAATGGGGCTGGGCCGGCCGTGGCCGCCGCTATGCGGGGCTGGCCTATCCGGCGCTGCGCGGAGCCAATCAGTTGATGAATGCTTCCGGCGTGCTGGCCGCTTATGAAGCCATTCGCGGCAAGCTGCCTGTGACGGCGCAGGCCGTGCGCACGGGCTTGTCCATGGTGGAGCTTCCCGGTCGCTTCCAGATCGTTCCCGGTCAGCCCACGCTGGTGCTGGATGTGGCGCATAACCCGCACTCGGTGGCGGCGCTCACGGCGAATCTCGATGCCATGGGCTATTTCCCGACCACGCATGCCGTATTCGGTGCCATGGCCGACAAGGACTGGGAGCCCATGCTCACCAAGGTGGGGCCGCTGGTCGATCGCTGGTATTTCACCGACCTGCCCACGCCGCGTGCGGATTCTGCAGAAAACCTCAAGGCCAAGCTGCAGCAGTTGCAGGCCCAGGGCGTGATCCGCAAAGATGTGAGCATGCAGACCTTTGCCAATCCCCAGCAGGCCCTGGATGCCGCAGTCGCGGCAACGGAGGCGGCTGATAGAATCGTGGTCTTTGGATCGTTCTTCACCGTGGGCGGAGTGTTGCAAAACGGCACGCCTCGTCTGAACGCCAAACACCTGGCTCACTGAGTCAGCGGTCTGCCGCCCCGGCTTTTGTCGGGTGGCAGGCCTCAACAAGTCCTCACTCATGGCATTTTTCAATTTCCGTTGGCCTGGCAAAAAAGACGAAGCCGAGTCCGTGGCCGGAGCCAAGCGCCCCAGCCGCTTGGCCCAGGGCGAAAGCGTGGAAGCCATGCGCCGCCGCGCACGTCATCGCCTCATCGGGGCGGCCGTGTTGGTGCTGATCGGTGTGGTGGGCTTCCCGCTGCTGTTCGATACGCAGCCACGTCCCATTCCGGTCAATATTCCGATTGAAATTCCCGATCAGGCCAACTCGGCTCCCGAGGTCGTGCCTGGCACCCAGGTGGCGAGCCAGACGGCTGCACCGTCAGGGCGTGTTGCTGCCAATGCTTCTCTGGATGATGGCGAAGAAGTGCTTGCCCCCTCGGCCAGGCCTGCAGCTCCTGCGGCGGCCGCTGTGGTGCCTGCTGCGCCGGTGGTCGGGGCTGCGGTCACTGCGGCTGCCGTCGGAACTGCCGCTGCGGTGGCATCTCAGGTCAAGCCCGAGCCCAAACCAGAGGTCAAACCTCAGCCCAAGCCGGAAGTAAAGCCAGAGCGCAAGCCGGAACCGAAGCCTGAAAAGCCCAAGGCCGAGGTCAAACCTGAGGTCAAGAAGCCGGAAGCCAAACCCGAGCCCAAGCACAAGCCGGACACGCCCAAGGCGGACGAGGCCGCTCGTGCCCGTGCACTGCTGGAGGGGCGCAGTACCTCGGAAGCAGCACCGGTCAAGGAGGCTGCTGCGACTAACGAGCGCTTTATCGTTCAGATCGGTGCCTTTGCCGAAGTCGGCAAGGCCAACGAAATCAAGGGCAAGCTGGGTGCTGGAGCCTTTACCCAGACCGTGGATACCAAGGACGGCAAGCGCACACGTGTTCGCATGGGGCCTTTCAAGAGCCGCGAAGAAGCGGAGAAGGCTGCCGCCAGGGCCAAGGCCCTGGGCTTGCCGGCATCGGTGTTCAAGGCTTGAGACCGGTTTTCCGGCAACGGTTTGATTGATGAGCACGCTGGACTGGATTTTTGTGGTCGTTGTGCTGGGTTCCTTGTTGCTGGGGGCCTGGCGCGGTCTGGTCTATGAAGTCCTGTCCTTGCTGGGCTGGCTGGTGGCCTTCATGGTCGCGCGGACCTGGGCGCAAGAGGTGGCGGTATGGCTGCCGCTGGATGGTTGGGACATGCAACTGCGTTATGCGGCGGGCTTTGTGATGCTGCTGGTGGGGTCCATGTTTGCCTGGGGAGTGATCTCCTGGCTGTCCAAGCAGTTGATTGAAGCCGTGGGTCTGAGACCTGTGGATCGCACCCTGGGCGCATTGTTCGGTGTCTTGCGTGGTGGCTTGATGCTGCTGGTGCTGGCTCTGGTGATCCAGTACACGCCGCTGCACAAGGCTTTGTGGTGGCAGGACTCGGTGCTGGCGCCCTGGTTGACCGAGGCGCTGGGCTGGGTGCTGCCGACTCTGCCAGAGGAGTGGGGGCAGTATCTGCCCAAGGCATCCTCTTGAAGCGAAGTTTTTTGCCGCAATTTACCTAAGGGTTGAAAGTGGCTAAGGCGCTTGCTGTAAAACGCAGTGGGTGCCGACGAGAGTTTGGTGTTGGCGTGATCCGCCATGCCGGATATCAAAGCGCAGGCTAGCCAATGGGTGGCGAAGCAGGCGAGTGTGGCGAAGGGCGACTTTCGCGAACAGATGGAACGCAACTATGTGTGGAATCGTTGGTGTGGTGAGCACCACACCCGTGAATCAGCTGATTTATGACGCTTTGCTGCTGCTGCAGCACCGTGGGCAGGATGCAGCCGGCATCGTGACCCAGCAGGAACGCAAGTTCTTCATGCACAAGGCCAAGGGCATGGTGAAGGATGTGTTCCGCACCCGCAATATGCGTGCTCTGCCCGGTGATGTGGGTCTGGGTCAGGTGCGTTATCCCACGGCGGGCAATGCCTCCAGCGAGGAAGAGGCTCAGCCCTTCTACGTGAATGCGCCCTTCGGCATCGTCATGGTGCACAACGGCAACCTCACCAATGCCAAGCAGCTGCGCCGCGAGCTGGCGGATACCGACCATCGCCACACCAACACCGAAAGCGACTCCGAGGTCCTGCTCAACGTGCTGGCGCACGAGATCGGTCGCGCCTCCAGCGGCGCTCCGCTGCAGAGCGAGGAAATCTTCAAAGCCGTGCGTGCGGTGCACAAGCGCATCAAGGGCTCTTACGCCGTGATCGCGCTGATCGCCGGCTACGGCCTGCTGGCCTTCCGCGATCCCTTTGGCATTCGTCCGCTGTGCATGGGCCGCGGCAATGATGGCACCATCATGCTGGCCAGCGAGTCCGTGGCGCTGGAAGGTACAACCCATCAGTTCGAGCGCGACATTGCTCCCGGCGAAGCGATCTTCGTCCACAACGACGGTCGCGTCGAGAGCCAGCAATGCGCTGAAAAGACCCAGCTCAATCCCTGCGTGTTCGAGTATGTGTATCTGGCACGTCCCGACTCCACCATGGATGGCATTTCGGTCTATCAGGCTCGTCTGAACATGGGTGAGACGCTGGCCAAGCGCGTGATCTCCATGGTGCCGCCCAATGAAATCGATGCGGTGATTCCCATTCCCGAATCGAGCCGCCCCAGCGCCATGCAACTGGCACAGTTGCTGGGCAAGCCCTATCGCGAAGGTTTTGTGAAGAACCGCTATGTGGGCCGTACCTTCATCATGCCGGGCCAGGGTGCTCGCAAGAAGTCGGTGCGCCAGAAGCTCAACGCCATCAGCAGCGAGTTCAAGGGCCGCAATGTGCTGTTGGTCGATGACTCCATTGTGCGCGGCACCACCTCCAAGGAAATCGTGCAGATGGCGCGCGATGCAGGTGCCAACAAGGTGTATCTGGCATCGGCTGCGCCTCCCGTGCGTCACCCCAATGTGTATGGCATCGACATGCCCACGCGTTCCGAGCTGGTGGCTCACGGCCGCACGGTCGAGGAAATTCGCCAGGTCATCGGCTGCGATGCGCTGATCTATCAGGACGTGGAAGCCATGAAGCAGGCCGTGGGCAAGATCAATGCCCAGGTGAGCGGTTTCGAGGCATCGTGTTTCGACGGCATCTATATCACTGGCGATATTTCCGATGAAGAGGTGACGGCGCTCAACGAGGGCCGCAACCGCGGCAGCGAAGAGGAGAGCGAAGACACTTCGCGCCTGTCCCTGCCGAATGCTCAGGAAAGCTGAGCGCTGGCATTAATTCGCAGCGAATGACCGAGTCGGAAAGGGTTGCTTAGGCAACCCTTTTCATTCGGGAGGACAATGGCAGAGCCGCGCGGTCGGTGTGCTCTTTAATAGTGAGCGCATGACGTATGTCCATAAAGCATTTGAGTCTGATTTGACTCGGATTTTTTGGAGTATGAGCAAGGCATATTCAAAGACCGGCACGGCGAGTGCCACCGGTCAAGCTGGTAGAGCAGCATGCGTGCGGGCCTGATTGGCGGTCTGCAGCGGACTCATGACCGGTACCAACCATCTGGATTTGACGATTGTGACCAACAAGACATTACCCGAAGGTTTGCATCCTGAAACTCTGGCCGTGCGCGAAGCGGTCGAGCGCAGCCAGTGGGGCGAGCATTGCGAAGCCCTGTACATGACCAGCAGCTTTGTGCAGCCCGATGCGGCGACCGCAGCGCGCCGTTTTGCCAATGAAGAGCCGGGCTTCACCTATAGCCGCACCGGCAACCCCACGGTCACCAGCTTTGAAAAGCGTCTGGCGGCCATGGAGGGTACGGAATGTGCGGTCGCGACTTCCACCGGCATGTCGGCCATCTTGCTGGTGGCGCTGACGGCGCTCAAGACGGGCGATCACGTGATCTGCTCGCAGTCCATGTTCGGCTCCACCATCAAGCTGCTGGGAACCGAGATGGCACGCTTCGGCGTGGAAACCACGTTTGTCTCGCAGACCGATATCGAAGCCTGGAAGGCGGCCATCAAGCCCAACACGCGCATGTTGTTTGCCGAGACGCCCACCAACCCGCTGACCGATCTCTGCGACATCGCCGCACTGGCCGAGCTGGCGCACGCCAACAACGCGCTGCTGGCCGTGGACAACAGCTTCGCCACTCCCGTGCTGCAGCAGCCCGTGAAGTTCGGCGCCGACCTCGTCGTGCACTCGGGCACCAAGTTCCTCGACGGCCAGGGCCGCGTCATGGCTGGTGCGGTTTGCGGCACCATTGCCCTGGTGGACAAGGTCATGGGCACTTTCTTGCGCAGCGGTGGTCTGAACATCGCTCCCTACAACGCCTGGACGGTGATGAAGGGCCTGGAAACCCTGGCTTTGCGCGTCAAGGCGCAAAGCGCTGCGGCGCTGGAGTTTGCCGCCTGGCTGGAAGCCCATCCCAAGGTGGCGCGTGTGTACTACCCGGGCCTCAAGAGCCATCCTCAGCATGAGCTGGCCATGCGCCAGCAAAACGGCATGGGCGGTGCCGTGCTGGCCTTCGACGTGGTGGGCGAGGGTGCCGAGCAGCTGCGTGCCAATGCCTTCCATGTGGTGGACAGCACGCGTCTGTGCTCGATCACGGCCAACCTTGGCGATGTGAAGACCACCATCACCCATCCCGCCAGCACCTCGCATGGCCGTTTGACCGAAGACCAGCGTCAGGCTGCTGGCGTGGGTCAGGGTCTGATTCGTATTTCCGTGGGCCTTGAGCATCTGGAAGACCTCAAGGTCGACCTGGCTCGCGGACTGGATACGCTGTGAAGCACCCCCTGAGCCGCTTCGCGCCTTCCCCCGCAAGGGGGACTATGCCTGCGCTGCGAGGTGGCTCTTGCTCGGCATCTCTGGCCGAGACTGCGTGCGTGTCAAGCGCCGCAGCCTTGGCACGGGGAATGTCGTACAAGGATTTCTGATATGACAAACAACAAAATTCGCACCCGCTTTGCCCCTTCGCCCACGGGCTTCATCCATCTGGGCAATATTCGTTCGGCCCTCTATCCCTGGGCGTTTGCGCGCGCCAATGGCGGTGACTTCGTGTTGCGCATTGAAGACACCGATCTGGAGCGCTCCACCCAGGCTTCCGTGGACGTGATCCTGGAAGGCATGGAGTGGCTGCAGCTCGACCATGACGAAGGCCCGTTCTACCAAATGCAGCGCATGGATCGCTACAAGCAGGTGCTGGCGACCTTGCAGGAAAAAGGCTATGTCTACCCCTGCTATATGAGCATGGAGGAACTGGACGCGCTGCGTGAAAAGCAGATGGCCGCCAAGGAAAAGCCCCGCTATGACGGCACCTGGCGCCCCGAGGAGGGCAAGGTCCTGCCCGCGATTCCCGAAGGCGTGAAGCCCGTGCTGCGCTTCAAGACTCCGCAAACCGGCGTGGTGGGCTGGGATGACAAGTGCAAGGGCCGTATCGAGTTCCAGAACTCCGAGCTGGACGATCTGGTGATTGCCCGTCCCGACGGCACGCCCACGTACAACTTCTGCGTCTGCGTGGACGACATGGACATGAACATCACCCATGTCATCCGTGGCGACGACCATGTGAACAACACGCCGCGCCAGATCCACATCTTTGAGGCGCTGGGCGCCACCGTGCCGACCTTTGCCCATCTGCCCACCGTGCTCAACGAGCAGGGCGAGAAGATGAGCAAGCGCAACGGCGCCAAGGCCGTGACCCAGTACCGCGATGAGGGCTATCTGCCCGACGCCATGGTCAACTATCTGGCCCGTCTGGGCTGGAGCCACGGCGACGACGAAATTTTCAGCCGTGCCCAGTTCCTGGAGTGGTTCAACCTGGATCACCTGGGTCGCAGCGCCGGCCAGTTTGACGAAGCCAAGCTGCGCTGGGTCAATGCCCAGCATCTGAAGGCCATGGACGACGCCGAACTGGCCCGGTTGGTCAAGCCCTTTGTCGTCAAGGCGGGCGTGGCCGAGAGCCTGATCGACGCCGATGACCGTCTGGTGCGCATTGCTGCCTTGTTCAAGGATCGTTGTGAGACCTTGGTGGATCTGGCCAACTGGGCCAAGGTCTTCTATGTGGACAGCGTGGAGCGCAATGCGGAAGACTACGCCAAGCATGTGACCGAGGCGGCCAACCCCGTGCTGGATGCATTTGCTGCCGTGGTGGAAAACGTGGCATGGACCAAGGAAGCCATTGCGGCTGCGATCAAGGAGCTGCTCAAGGCGCAGGGCGTGAAGATGCCTGTGCTGGCCATGCCTGTGCGTGTTTTGACGGTGGGCACAGCCCATACGCCATCGGTCGATGCAGTGCTGGAATTGCTTGGACGTGAAAAAGTTATCGCGCGTTTGAAAAATCGCTAAAAACCTGTCTATAATTCGAGTCTCTGCAAAACGCAACTGATTAAAAGGTTGTCTTGCAGAGAGTTTTTGGGGGTATAGCTCAGCTGGGAGAGCGCTTGCATGGCATGCAAGAGGTCATCGGTTCGATCCCGTTTACCTCCACCAAAATTTAATGACGGCGAGTCGCAAGACTCGAATCGTTCTAGGAATTGACCCTATCGTCTAGAGGCCTAGGACATCACCCTTTCACGGTGAGTACCGGGGTTCGAATCCCCGTAGGGTCGCCAAGTTTGAAGCGCTTGTAGCTACATGATATGTAGCAAAGCTTCCTGCCAGGAGTGGTAGTTCAGTTGGTTAGAATACCGGCCTGTCACGCCGGGGGTCGCGGGTTCGAGTCCCGTCCACTCCGCCAGTTTGGCTAGTCGCTTGATTAAAAAAGCGCCTTTATTTTCAGAAGGCGCTTTTTTAATCGGTGCGAAAGCAAAGATTCTAGGTTATGACCCTATCGTCTAGAGGCCTAGGACATCACCCTTTCACGGTGAGTACCGGGGTTCGAATCCCCGTAGGGTCGCCAAGTTTGAAGCGCTTGTAGCTATATAATATGTAGCAAAGCTTCCTGCCAGGAGTGGTAGTTCAGTTGGTTAGAATACCGGCCTGTCACGCCGGGGGTCGCGGGTTCGAGTCCCGTCCACTCCGCCACAGTTTTTGGGGGTATAGCTCAGCTGGGAGAGCGCTTGCATGGCATGCAAGAGGTCATCGGTTCGATCCCGTTTACCTCCACCAAAATTAATGACGGCGAGTCGCAAGACTCGAATCGTTCTAGGAATTGACCCTATCGTCTAGAGGCCTAGGACATCACCCTTTCACGGTGAGTACCGGGGTTCGAATCCCCGTAGGGTCGCCAAGTTTGAAGCGCTTGTAGCTACATGATATGTAGCAAAGCTTCCTGCCAGGAGTGGTAGTTCAGTTGGTTAGAATACCGGCCTGTCACGCCGGGGGTCGCGGGTTCGAGTCCCGTCCACTCCGCCACAGTTTTTGGGGGTATAGCTCAGCTGGGAGAGCGCTTGCATGGCATGCAAGAGGTCATCGGTTCGATCCCGTTTACCTCCACCAAAATTAATGACGGCGAGTCGCAAGACTCGAATCGTTCTAGGAATTGACCCTATCGTCTAGAGGCCTAGGACATCACCCTTTCACGGTGAGTACCGGGGTTCGAATCCCCGTAGGGTCGCCAAGTTTGAAGCGCTTGTAGCTACATGATATGTAGCAAAGCTTCCTGCCAGGAGTGGTAGTTCAGTTGGTTAGAATACCGGCCTGTCACGCCGGGGGTCGCGGGTTCGAGTCCCGTCCACTCCGCCAGATTCAAAAAGCCGCAATCAAGCAATTGATTGCGGCTTTTTTCTTGTCTGTGGCGCTCTGGCAGATTTGATGTGCTCCTGACTTTCTAGCAAGATACCCTTGCCATGCAAGTGCTATGGCGATACGCTATCGTTCACCCTTACAGATATTGACAAAAGTTTTCCATGCGGGAACTTTTGCTGCCAATCGGTACACCATCTTGTCACCATTGGGCCTGCTTCCCGGTGACTGTTTCATCCCTTCATTGTTGTTCGTTTAACCACAGCTCCTTCGATCCATGCGCCCGGCGTCTTCCTTTCTGCTGTCGCTGCTGATGTTCGCCTCCATCATAGGGGTGCAACTCATCGCCATGTGGCCGGCAGGTTCGCAAGATGTGGTGGCCATGGCTTATGTACTCGACGCAGAGCCGCACGAATACGGTGTCGATGTGCTGCAGGAGTTCGAGGACGATGTGGAAGAAGATACGGTGGAGTTCTCCATTCACCGTCCACATCGCACTGCCGAACTCAATCCGGCGCAAGATGATCGCAATGAATTGTTTGGCCCTCCTGAAGCGGTAGCTGTAGGTGTGGCCGATGTCCGGGTGCCTCCTCAGGGGCATGTGGTGCACCCGACTCATCCCTGGCCGGAAAGCATGTTGCGTCCGCCAAGTCTCGGCCTGCCGCAGGCAGGCTAGCTCCAGCTCAGCTGACGTCATCACGTCAGAACGTTTGCGCTGGGCTTTTTAGACCCCGATACCTGCCGCCCGCTATTCCAGCGCCTGCTGGCCTGGAATGTGCTTGTCTGCAGAGCATGGCTCTGAGACAGGTCTGGGGCGGCATCACCTGCTCAGGTGTAACTGATCCTGCATCGCATGCGGCGGCCGCCGCATGTGCATGACGGGTTTTCGACCCTTTCCTCACTTTATCTGCCCTCAAGAAGGCAGCTGTGTTCTATGTTCAATAGATCGATAGTGCCGGCTTTTTTACCGGCCAAGGCCAGTAAGAATTCTTCTGGCCATGCACCATTGCGGAGCCCCAAACGCGCGGCTGTGTTCGGCTTGTGTCTCGCTGCAGCTCTGGCTGCGCATGCTCAGACCAATGCTCATGGCACACCACAAATCAGCAGCACCCTTTCAGATCAGGCGCAGCCCAAGCTGACTTTGACGCAGCTGGTGCAGACCGTGCTGGACAACAATCCCGAGCTGCGCTCAGTGCAGCAGTCGAGCTTCACGGCTCAGGCAGCCGTGGTCAGCGCTGGCGCGCTGCCCAACCCCAAGCTGGAGTGGAGTCGCGGCGACAACAAGGCGCGTCTGGCATCGGCCACGCCCGGCAATGTGCAGACCATGGGGATCTCGGTTCCCATAGAAATGCCTTCCGTGCGCGCTGCTCGTATCGAGGCGGCGCAAGCCGGGCAGCGAGCATCCGTGCACCAGATTGCTGCATCGCGCAATGCACTTGTGGCTCAGGTCAAGCTCAAGGCCTACGAGGTGGTCCTGCGACAGGCGCAGGCACAGGCCGCCTATGACGCCGTCAAGCTGCTGGAGCAGGCACATGAGCGTGTACGCGTACGTGTTTCCAGCGGTGAGGCGGCGCGTTACGAAATCATCAAGGCCGATGCCGAACTGATCAACGCTCGTCAGCAGGAGCAGTCTGCCCGTTTGCTGGCCGAGCAATCCCAGCTCACGCTCAATCGTCTGGCTGCAGGCCAGTTGCCCAATCGCTTTGATCTGGCCCTGTCTCTGCAGGATCCGGTGGAGAAAGCGCAGTTGCAGAACATCAACTGGCAGTCCCATCCGGAGCTGCTGCAGCTGCAGTCCGAGGTGGACAAGGCCGAAGCGCAGAAGAACGGTGCCAAAGCCAGCCGTTGGCCGGGTCTTGAGCTGCGTTACGCACAGACGCGCGAGCCTGACATCCGCAATAACACCATCGGCGTGAGCATGCAGATTCCGCTGTTCGACCAGCGTCGCGGCCCGATTGATGAGGCTGCTTCGGAGGCTGAGCGTGCTCGCCTGCGCATGGAAGGTCGCAAGGCCGAGCTGGAGCAGCAAATGTTGCAGGCCTGGAAGGTCATGGAGATGGCGCAGGTACGCACCAAGGCCCTGAGCGAGGGCGCGGTGCGCGAGGCCGAATCGGCCCTGCGCGTAGCCGAGGCTGCTTACCGCTTCGGCGAGCGCGGCATTCTGGATGTGCTGGACGCCCAGCGCGTGCTGCGCACGGTGCGCGCCGATTTGCTTGAAGCCCGTTATCAGCTGCAATCCGCCCGGATTGAACTGGATTTTCTGGCTGGTCGCTATGCCCAGCCTTCCTCGCTTTGAGCTTTCAAAGTCAAGACCACGTTTTCGTATTTTTTGAGTTCGCTTTATGTCTTCTCATCATCACTCCAGGACTGCGCGTCCCGCCTCTCTGGTTCTGGCACTGGCGTTGGCCGGGCTGACAACATTGACCCTGACTGGCTGCGGCAAGGAGGAGCCGGCTGCTGCGGTTGCTGCCGCAGATACCAAGGCCGAGCTTGACCCCATGGAAGTGGTTGTCTCAGCCGAAATGGCAACCAACTTCAAGACCGCCGCGGTAACGCAGGCCGAGGTTGCATCGGTGCAGGAGGTTGCCGGTCGCATTGAAGCCAACGAACGCAAGGTCACCCGCATCGGTGCGGCCGTGACAGGGCGTGTGACCGAGGTGCTGGCCGAAACCGGTGATCGCGTCAAAGCTGGTCAGACCCTGGCGCGCGTCGCCAGCCCAGAGCTGACCACGGCTCAACTGGCCTATATGCGTGCCAGCGCCACGGCAACTCTGGCGGAGCGCTCCGTAGAGCGGGCGCGTCAGCTGATTGCTGCCGATGTGATCGGCTCTGCAGAACTGCTGCGTCGCGAATCGGAAGTGCAGATTGCGCGCGCAGAGTTGAGGGCGGCAGGCGATCAGCTCAAGCTGATGGGCTTGTCCGCTGATGCGCTGAGCAGTTTGCGCGCCAAGGGCAATGTGGCACCGAATGCCGCCATCACGGCTTCTGCTGCAGGTATCGTGATCGAGCGCCAGGTCAGCCAGGGTCAGGTGGCGCAGCCGGGGGATCCTCTGTTCACTGTGGCGGATCTCTCCAATGTCTGGGTGGTAGGCGCGCTGCCTGAGCAAATTGCACGCAGCGTGCAGACTGGCCAGAACGTGCAGATCGATGTGCCAGCGCTGGGGCTGACCGTCGAGGAGGCTCCCATCTCGGGCAAGATCATCTACGTGGGCGATACCGTGTCCCCCGAAACCCGCACTGTGACCATTCGCACTCAGGTTGACAACAAGGATCTGGCACTGAAGCCCCAGATGCTGGCCACCATGAAGATCCAGGGTTCCATGGAGAAAACTCTGGCGATCCCGGCGCTGGCGGTCGTTCGCGAGAACGACAAGGATCATGTCTACGTCAAGAAAGCCGAAAACCACTATCGCCTGACTCCGGTGGAGTTGGGTGCGGCCAGCGGTGGTCTGAGACCTGTGCTCAAGGGGTTGAGCGAAGGCTCCCAGATCGTGGTCGAAGGTGCATTCCACCTGAACAACGAGCGCAAGCGCGCAGAACTGGAGTAAGCCCATGATTGCCTCCATGATTCGTGCCGCGCTATCGCAGCGGCTGGTGGTGGTCGTGCTGGCGCTGGTGATGTGTGGCTTTGGCCTGCGTGCCGCCATGAATCTGTCGGTGGATGCTTTCCCCGATGTGACCAATGTGCAGGTTCAGGTTGCCACCGAAGCCCCTGGTCGTTCGCCCGAGGAGATCGAGCGTTTTGTGACCGTGCCTCTCGAAATCGCCATGACGGGACTGCCCGGGTTGGCAGAGATGCGCTCGCTCAACAAGAGCGGTCTGTCCATCATCACGCTGGTGTTTACCGATGCGACCGATGTGTACTTTGCCCGGCAGTTGGTGACGGAGCGTCTGATCGAAGTCACGCCACGCATGCCTGAAGGCATCGTGCCGGTACTGGGGCCGGTATCCACCGGCCTGGGTGAGGTCTACCAGTACACGCTGGACCACCCCGATGATGGCAAGCGCGAGCTGACCCAGGCCGAGTTGACGGAGCGTCGCACCATTCAGGACTGGGTGGCACGTCCGTTGCTGCGATCCATTCCCGGTGTGGCTGAAATCAACTCTCAGGGCGGATATGTCAAGCAGTACCAGGTGCTGGTCGATCCTGCCCGCCTGCGTCACTACAACCTGAGCGTGCGTCAGGTGGTGCAAGCCGTGGCGGACAACAATGCCAATGCCAGTGGCGGCATCCTGCCGCAGGTGACCGAGCAGTATCTGATTCGAGGCGTGGGCATGATCCGCACGCTGGACGATATCGGCAACATCGTGCTCAAGGAGCAGGGAGGAGTGCCGGTCTATGTGCGTGATGTGGCCAAGGTGCAGATTGACGCCGAGGTGCGACAGGGCGCCATCATCAAGGGCGGCTATACCGAGGGCGTTTCGGGCATCGTGCTGATGATGCGCGGCGGCAATGCCAAGGAAGTCGTGACCCGCGTGAAGGAGCGGGTGGAGGAGATCAACTCCAAGGGCATGCTGCCTGGCGGCCTGCAGATCGTTCCTTACTACGACCGTACCGATCTGGTGGATTCCGCTCTCTGGACCGTGGGCAAGGTGCTGATTGAAGGCATCTTCCTGGTGGTTGTGGTGCTGTTCATCTTCCTGGGCGATGTGCGTTCCAGCCTGATTGTGGTGGCGACGCTGATCATCACGCCGCTGACCACCTTCATCATGATGAACAAGTACGGCATTTCGGCTAACCTGATGTCCTTGGGTGGCTTGGCGATTGCCATTGGTCTGATGGTGGATGCCACCGTGGTGGTGGTTGAAAACGTCTTCCACAAACTGGGGCAGGCGGGCAATTCGCGCGGCGAGCGCATTCGCACCGTTCTGTCGGCCACCGTGGAAGTTGCTACACCCACCATCTTCGGTATTGCCATCATCATCTTGGTGTTCCTGCCGCTGATGACGCTGCAAGGTATTGAAGGCAAGATGTTCGGCCCGCTGGCGCTGACCATCGCCATGGCTCTGGCGATCTCGCTGGCCGTGTCGCTGTTCCTGTCGCCCGTGCTGTGCTCCTACTTCCTCAAGGGCGGCGCCGATCACGATACCAAGCTGATTGGCTTCCTCAAGCGTCACTATCTGCGTTTGCTTGACGGCGCGACTGCACGCAACCGCCTGACGCTGGCCGTGGCCGTGGCTTTGCTGATCGGATCGCTGGGCCTGTTCCCGTTCCTGGGCAAGTCTTTCATGCCGACCATGAAGGAAGGTGCGCTGACGCCGCAGATCAACCGCGTGCCCAGCATTTCCCTGGATGAATCCATTCGTATGGAAATGGCTGCCATGAAGGAAGTCGCGCAGGTGCCCGGCGTGAAGTCCGTGGTGTCCAAGCTGGGGCGTGGCGAATCGCCGGCCGATCCTGCTGGCCCCAATGAGTCTGACCCCATCGTGCTGCTGGATCCCGAGTCCGAGCGTACCCAGGATGAGATCGACGAAGAGATTCGTCAGCGCCTGTCCAAGATTCCCGGCGTGCAGATTGTGCTGTCCCAGCCCATCTCCGAGCGTGTGGATGAAATGGTGACCGGCGTGCGCTCGCAACTGGCCGTGAAGGTGTTCGGTGATGAACTGGACGATCTCAAGGAAGTCTCCGAGCAGGTGGCGCGCATTCTGAAGAGCGTCTCCGGCAGTACGGACATACGTATCGAGCGACTCTCGGGTCAGCAGGCTCTGACGGTGGATATCGACCGCAAGGCGATTGCTCGTCACGGTCTGAACGTTGCCGATGTGCAAAGCCTGCTGGAGTCAGCCATTGGCGGCAAGGACGTGACAACCTTGTACGAGGGTGAGCGTCGTTACTCGGTCGTGGTGCGTTTCCCCGAGTCCTATCGTGGATCGCCCGAAGCCATTGGCGCAACTCTGCTGACCACGGCGGCTGGCGCGCAAGTGCCGCTGAGCAGTCTGGCTCGGATCGAACTGGTCGATGGCCCTGCGCAGATCAGCCGCGAAGGTGGCAAGCGCCGCGTGGTGGTGGGCGCGAACGTGGAAGGGCGTGACCTGGCTGGCTTTGTTGCCGAGGTCGAGCAGCGCCTGGACAAGGAAGTCAAGCTGCCCGACGGCTATTACTTCAAGTTCGGCGGTCAGTTCGAAAACATGGAGCGCGCCATGGGCACGCTGCAGGTGATCGTGCCGCTGACCATCGTGGCCATCTTCTTCCTGCTGTTCCTGCTGTTCAACTCCATCAAGCTGGCAAGCCTGATCATTCTGGTGCTGCCCTTTGCTTCGATTGGGGGCCTGATTGGTTTGTTTGTCACTGGCGAATATGTGAGCGTGCCGGCATCGGTGGGCTTTATTGCCCTGTGGGGTATTGCTGTGCTGAACGGCGTGGTGCTTGTATCCAGCATTCGCCAACTGCGCCAGGACGGTATGGACGTGGCCGAAGCCGTGCGCGAAGGCTGTACTCAGCGATTCCGTCCCGTGATGATGACCGCAACCGTGGCCTTGCTGGGCCTGGTGCCATTCCTGTTTGCGACGGGTCCTGGCTCCGAAGTTCAGCGTCCCTTGGCTATCGTGGTGATCGGTGGTTTGATTACCTCGACTTTGTTGACGCTGGTGGTGCTGCCCACGCTGTACCGCTGGTTTGACGAGAAGCCGACCGAGGCTTGATTTGAGAAAGGAGTGATCCGATGACGATGAAAGAAATCCGCGCCATCGTGCGTCCCAGCCGGTTGGAGCGCCTACGTACCGAGTTGCGTGCGATTCCGAACTTTCCTGGCGTGACAATCTTCAAGGCCGAGGGCTTTACGGCCCCCGCTGCCGTGGACAAGCGCACAGTCAAGGATGAGCTGACCGATTTTTCGGACAAGCTCATGGTTTGCGTGATCGTGGATGAGTCCATGGTGGCAGTGATTCGCGAAGCCATCGTCGCTGCCTGCCGCACCGGGCAGATCGGCGACGGTCTGGTCTGGACTGTGGATATCGGCGAAATGCATCGCATCCGCGATGGCGGTGCCGTGAGCTGATCAGGCTTGGCACTGAAAGAAAAAGGGATGCGCTCTGCATCCCTTTTTCATGCTTTCGACAAAATGTTGGAAGTTTGGAAAAACTGGCGAAAACCCTGTGCTACAATTTTTGCATTGCAGCAGAGAAACACTGTTTCATTGCTTCAGGGGGTATAGCTCAGCTGGGAGAGCGCTTGCATGGCATGCAAGAGGTCATCGGTTCGATCCCGTTTACCTCCACCAAAATTAATGACGGCGAGTCGCAAGACTCGAATCGTTCTAGGAATTGACCCTATCGTCTAGAGGCCTAGGACATCACCCTTTCACGGTGAGTACCGGGGTTCGAATCCCCGTAGGGTCGCCAAGTTTGAAGCGCTTGCAGCTACATGATATGTAGCAAAGCTTCCTGCCAGGAGTGGTAGTTCAGTTGGTTAGAATACCGGCCTGTCACGCCGGGGGTCGCGGGTTCGAGTCCCGTCCACTCCGCCAGATTCAAAAAGCCGCAATCAAGCAATTGATTGCGGCTTTTTCTTTGCCCGGATCCGGAGAGAAGGCCTTGCGGCAAGGCCTTTGATTTATCCATTATTTCGGGGCCATACGAATGGCGCCGTCCAAGCGGATGACTTCACCATTGAGCATGTCGTTTTCCAGGATTTGCTTGACCAACTTGGCGTAGTCCTCGGGCTTGCCCAGGCGACTGGGGAAGGGCACGCTGGCGGCCAGTGCATCCTGAACTTCCTGCGGCATGGTGAACAGCATGGGGGTGCCGAAGATGCCGGGAGCAATCGTCATATTGCGAATACCGCTGCGAGCCAGGTCGCGAGCAATGGGCAGTGTCATGCCGACCACGCCGCCCTTGGAGGCAGAGTAGGCGGCCTGACCGATCTGGCCGTCATAGGCTGCGACGCTGGCGGTAGAAATCAGCACACCGCGCTCGCCGGTAGGCTCTGGCTCATTCTTGCTCATGGCATCCGCTGCCAGGCGAATCATGTTGAAGGTGCCGACCAGGTTGACCATGATGGTCTTGGTATAGACGGCCAGGCTGTGCGGGCCGCTCTTGCCTACGGTTTTCTCGGCCGGTGCAATACCGGCGCAGTTGATCAGGCCGGCGAGTTTGCCCAGGCTGGTGGCTTTGGCGACCACGGCCTGACCATCGGCCTCATTGCTGACATCGCAGCGCAGATAGACGCCATCGATCTCACTGGCTACGGCCTCGCCGCGCTCTGCATTCATGTCGGCAATCACGACCTTGCCGCCGTTGGCGGCCAGCATGCGCGCCGTACCTTCGCCCAAGCCTGAAGCGCCACCGGTCACGATGAATACGCGATCCTGAATCTGCATGAACTGTCTCCTTGTTCGATGTCTATTGACGTTGACGTAAACGTCAATTATGCACAGAGTGAAGGAACTGGCGATCTGAGGAAAGCGCGCATAAAAAAAAAGCCCAATCGGGAAGACTGGGCTTTGAAGGGATCCATGAAACGGGGGTTTCAGGAGGATCCAAGGAGACAACTTGCGCAAGGTCAGCATCTGATTCAATGTATGCCGACCTGACATGCTGGTGATTATAGGGTAAACCCTAGTCTTTGCCAAGCATGTCAGTAACCATGTTCTTAACGCTTGGCAGCGGTCGTGGCCTTGACAGCTTCGGTTGCTGTCTTGGTGGCAGCGTTGAAGTTGGCTTCGGCCATGTCGGAGGCTTGCTTCACAGCCTTTTGCACGGATTCGAAAGCGTTGTTGGCGGCAGAGACTGCGCTCTTGACCATGGCAACAGCGGATTCGGAACCGGCAGGAGCATTCTTGGTCGTGTTGTCCAGCAGGGCATTGAAGTTCTTGCGAGCTTCGGTGGACTGGGCTTCCAGCGTCTTGTTGAATTCGCCGGCAGTGTTGCTGGCGATGTCGTACAGGTGGCGGCTGTAGGAAGCGGTTTTCTCGGCCAGAGGCTGGAACAGGCCTGCTTGCAGAGTCAGCAGTTCCTGGGCGTCCTTGACGCTGAGCACGGCCTGGGTGTGCTGGGCAGCTTCGGCCAGTGCGGCGCGCGAGGCGGTGACGTTCAGTTCCACCAGCTTTTCCACGCCTTCGAAAGCTTTGCTGGTCAGGCCGAACAGTGTCTCGAAGTGGGCTTTTTGTGCGCTCAGGATTTGGTCAGGGGTCAGGCTCATGGCAATTCTCCAAAATTACGGATCTAACAAAGGGATCGGACCGGAGGAAACGTCTGCTCTGACATGACCGCTATCTTTGCCAGTCGTATGTTGCAGTGCAGCATGGGTGCATTGTGAAAGAGAATTTGTGGCAATGCAAGCTTTAATTTGTTGCGCTGCAGCAAAAAAATTAATGACTCTTTGTTTTTGATAAGTATCTGATTTTTAAAAGACTTTGTTATGTCTGATAACTGACAAAAATTGAAGTAGCGTGTTTTCTTTGTGCGGTGCGTCATGCGTTGATGAGTGACAACCTGCAAGCCCTGTCGCGGTGGTGCTGGCGGCGCCGGGGCGGCTCTGCAAAATGACTGCATGACTGCATCGTTATCTCATGGCAAACCTTTGCGCGCCCAGCCGCAGGCACGCGACTCCTATCCCGTGTTTCGTGAAATCAGCACCCGCTGGTCGGACAACGATGTTTACGGTCATGTGAACAACGTCATCTACTACAGCTGGTTTGATACCGCGGTCAATGCGTATCTGATAGAGCAGGGCGCGTTGGATATTCATGATGGGCAGACGATTGGCCTGGTGATAGAGACCCAGTGCAATTACTTTGCCTCGTTGGCTTTCCCGCAAGCCGTGGAAGCGGGTATTCGCGTGGCCCATCTGGGGAGCTCCAGCGTGCGCTATGAAGTGGGTCTGTTTGCCAGGGGGGCGAGCCAGTCGGCTGCTGCCGGGCATTTTGTGCATGTCTATGTTGACAGACAGACGCGCCGGCCCGTGCCTTTGCCCGAGCCCTTGCGGGCGGCACTACAGTCACTGCTGCGTGCAGAGCCCGCTGGTGAATAGCAAAAACGATAGCTTCTTGCGTATGTATATCAAAGGTTTGATTCTGATCCGATTGATATATCTGGCGGCAAATCGGAAGCCCGCATCTGCAAGAAGCGCTTAGGGGCCGTGAGTACGGTGCAGGGTGTGGAATCGCCTACACTCATCAGTCTCTGTTGAGGCTGGCGCAGCCTGTGTTTTGAGCCAGCCTTGTTCCATGACTGAACGGACCGTCAGGCCCACCGTCGTCCATGATCATCACCAGTCTGCTAGACACCGACCTGTACAAATTCACGATGATGCAGGTTGTGCTGCATCAGTTTCCGGGCGCGCAGGTGGAGTACCGCTTCAAATGCCGCAATCCTGGCGTGCAACTGGCTCCGTACGTCAATGAAATCCGCGAAGAAATCCGCTCTCTGTGCAAGCTGCGCTTTCAAGATGCCGAGCTGGCCTATCTGAGTTCGCTGCGTTTCATCAAGAGTGATTTTGTCGATTTCCTGAGCCTGTTCCAGCTCAACGACAAATACATCACGGTCACGCCCCTGGCCAGCGGCGAGATCGACATCACCATCCAGGGCCCTTGGCTGCACACCATCTTGTTCGAGATCCCGGTGCTGGCCATCGTCAACGAGGTGTATTTCCGCAATACCCAGCCCGTCCCCAACTTTCTGGAAGGACGCAAGCGCCTGGACGAGAAGATCGAGCTGCTGCAGGCGCCTGGCCTTGAGTCGCTCAAGATTGCCGATTACGGCACCCGCAGGCGCTTTTCCAGAGCCTGGCATGAAGAGGTGCTGCGGGTGCTTTGCGCCAGGCTGGGTCATTCGGGGGCGGTGCGCGTCAACGGTCAGCGCAAGGGGCAACTGGCGGGCACCAGCAATGTGCTGTATGCGATGAAGCTGGGCCTGATCCCGCTGGGCACCTTGGCCCATGAATATCTGCAGGCCTGCCAGTCGCTGGGCCCGCGCCTGCGCGACAGCCAGATCTTCGGCTTCGAGTCCTGGGCGCGCGAGTACCGGGGCGATCTGGGGATTGCGCTGTCCGACGTCTATGGCATGTCGGCCTTTCTGCGTGATTTCGATCTGTACTTCTGCAAGCTTTTTGACGGTGCGCGTCATGACAGCGGCGACCCGTTTGACTGGGGAGAGCGCCTGATAGCGCATTACAAGGCCAACAAGATCGATCCGCTGAGCAAGGTGCTGATCTTCAGCGACGGGTTGACCATCCCCAAAACCATCGGGCTGTTCGAGCGCTTCAACGGTCGCTGCCAGCTGGCGTTCGGCATCGGCACCAATCTGACCAACGATTTGGGAAATCCCCCCGAGCATGTGCCATTGCAGATCGTGATCAAGATGACGCGCTGCAACGGCCAGCCCGTGGCAAAGCTATCGGACACACCGGGCAAGAGCATGTGTGACGATGAAAAATACCTGGCCTATCTGCGCCAGGTGTTCAGCATTGCGCCGCCGGAGCCGGTTTCGCTGGCATAGAAATCAAAGAATCATTGGCGGGAGTTATGCCTGTTGCAGGGCAAAGAGCAGAGAGGATGGGCGTTTGAACAGCAAATCTTTTATGAAAGCCGCGGCGGCCGCGCTGTTGACGCTGGCAGCGGTCACCGCGCAGGCCGCAGACATTGACGGTGCAGCCATGTCCGTGGCCTGGGGCCTGCCGTTTGTGGGCATGCTGCTGTCCATTGCGCTGCTGCCGCTGCTGCTTCCGCAATTCTGGCATCACCATTTCGGCAAGGTCACCGCCGGCTGGGCGCTGGCCTTCCTGCTGCCTTTTGCGCTGGTCTATGGTCTGGGCGCGGCGGGCGTGAATCTGGTGCATGCCTTGCTGGCCGAGTATCTGCCATTCGTGATCCTGCTGACCGCCTTGTACACGGTGGCCGGAGGCATCTATGTGCGCGGCAATCTGCGTGGTTCGCCGGGGTTGAATACCACCATCCTGGCCATTGGAGCGGTGCTGGCCAGCTTCATGGGTACGACCGGGGCTTCGATGCTGCTGATACGCCCCTTGCTGCGCGCCAACGACAACCGCCGTCATCAGGCTCATGTGGTGGTGTTTTTCATCTTCATCGTCTCCAATGCCGGGGGGGCGTTGACGCCGCTCGGAGATCCGCCGCTGTTCCTGGGCTTTCTGAAGGGGGTGGACTTCTTCTGGACGGTGAGCCATATCTGGGGCCCGATGCTATTCCTCACGCTGGCGCTGCTGGCCATCTTCTATGTGATAGATCACAAGCTGATGGGGCAAAAGGGCGAGACCGATCTGCCCGATCCCACGCCCAGCATGGATGTGACCGGGGCTCAAAGCCGCCTGGGCTTTGAAGGTCGTGTGAACTTTGTGCTGCTGATGGTGGTGGTGGCTCTGGTGCTGGTCAGCGGCATCTGGCGCACTCCTGCGGGTATCGAGATCGCCGGGACCCATGTGGGCCTGCCCGGTCTGGTGCGCGATCTGGGTTTGCTTGCCGTGGTTCTGCTTTCGCTCAAGCTCACACCCGCTCGTGTGCATCAGGCCAATGAGTTCGGCTGGGGTCCCATGCAGGAAGTGGCCAAGCTGTTTGCAGGTATTTTCCTGACCATCATTCCCGTCATCGCCATGCTTAAAGCCGGTGTCGATGGCCCGTTCGGAGCCGTGGTGCGCGCAGTCACCAATGCCGATGGCACGCCCAACCCGGCCATGTATTTCTGGGCCACGGGTCTGCTGTCCTCCTTCCTCGACAACGCTCCGACTTATCTGGTGTTCTTCAATACCGCCGGTGGCGACCCCGCGCACCTCATGACCGAGATGGCGCTGACGCTGACAGCCATTTCTGCCGGTGCCGTGTTCATGGGAGCGAACACATACATTGGCAATGCGCCCAATCTCATGGTCAAGGCGATTGCCGAAGATCGCGGCGTGAAGATGCCGGGCTTTTTCGGCTACATGCTCTGGTCGGTCTGCGTGCTGGTACCTCTGCTGGTTTTGATTACCTGGATTTGGTTTAGGTGATGGCTCTCCCCTTGAGGGGGCGACATCATTGCTGCGGGACGGTCCTTGCTTGATAGCTCGGGCTGTGCCGGGCGAGCTGATATGTTCTAAAAAGATGAATGAGGAGACAACGCGATGAGTCAAAAGCCCCGTATCTTGATTGCCCGCGCCATTTCACCCGAGGTGGTGCAGCGGTTGCAGCAGCATTTTGAAGTGCAGTCCAATCAGGACGATGTGGTCTGGTCTCCGGCAGAGCTGGCACAGCAGTTGCAGGGCAAGGATGGCGTGCTGACCACGGGTTCGCAGCGCATCGATGCCGAGTTGCTGGCCGCCTGCCCGCAGCTCAAGATCGTGGCCAACATGGCTGTGGGCTACAACAATTTCGATGTGCCCGCGATGACGGCCGCGAGCGTGCAGGGCACGAATGCCCCCGATGTGCTGACCGAGACCACGGCTGATTTCGGCTTTGCCCTGCTGATGGCCACGGCGCGCCGCATTGCCGAGAGCGAGCACTATCTGCGTGCCGGGCTCTGGAAGGACTGGCATTACGACCTGTTTGCGGGTGCCGAGGTGCATGGCAGCACGCTGGGCATCCTGGGCATGGGCCGCATCGGTCAGGCCATTGCACGCCGTGCGGCTTACGGCTTTGGCATGGAGGTGATCTATCACAACCGCTCGCGTCTGGATGCTGCGCTGGAAGCCGAGTGCAAGGCCAGCTATGTCGGCAAGCAGGAGCTGCTCGAACGTGCAGACCATCTGATGTTGGTGCTGCCGTTCACCCCCGAAAACCGCCACACCATAGGCGCGGCAGAAATTGCGCAGATGAAGCCCACGGCCACGCTGATCAATATTGCGCGTGGCGGCATCGTCGATGATGCGGCTCTGGCCCAGGCACTCAAGGATAAGCGCATTGCCGCAGCGGGGCTGGACGTGTTCGAGGGTGAGCCTGTCGTGCATCCGGATCTGCTGGCCGTGCCCAATGTGGTGCTGACACCTCATATCGCCAGCGCCACCAAGGGTACGCGTACGGCCATGGCGGGGCTGGCGGCAGACAACCTGATCTCGTTCTTTGCCGGCAAGGGGCCGCTGACGCCCGTCAATCAGTTGGCCTGATGCCGAGATTAGGCCGTATCACGTCATATCAGTTTGAGGGCGAATACGTGCTCTGAGTGCGTTGTCGGCTTTGATAATTTCTGCCCGCTTGGCGTCTGTGCGCACAGCGGGCTTTTTTATATCAAGCGAGACAGCAATGCCTTTTATCCGCACCAGCGTCCACAAGGACACCACGCCTGCCCAGCGCCAGGCCATCGTCAACGGTATTCATCAGGCCCTGATCGACGGCATCGGCATGCCCGCCGATGAGCTGTTCAACATGGTTGAGGAATATGACGAGCAGAAGTTCTTCTTCAGCCGCACTTTCAACGGCTACAAGCGCTCGGACCGCGTGGTCGTGGTCGAGATCACCATGCGCCGTGGGCGCAGCGATGCCATGAAGCGCGCGCTGTATGCCAACATCGCCGCCAATCTGGAAAAAGATGCGGACGTCGCACCCAGCGATGTGTTCATCTTCACGCACGAAAACGACTATTCCGACTGGTCCGTGGGCGGCGGCAAGTTCGCCATGGCCATTGCCCAGCAAGTGGGCCCCGACGCCTGATTCTTGCGTCAACCGACTGCAGCCTTGCTGTCACCAAGGCTGCAATCGGAAGCAGCACTTCTGATCGCATTGAATTTTTCTTGGCTCTGAGGACTGATAATTTGCCTGCGCGCTAGTGCTTGCAAACTGCAGTCTGCAATGCTCAGGGCGGAAATTCAATGAATAGGTCTGTGGCGCTCTGCTGATAAGCGCTTGCAGCTATGAAAAAAAGAGTGCGAAAGGCGTGGCAAGACAGTGACTACGTGGTGGCTTGGGTTGGCGGCGCTGGCCGTATTGATGGTGGGCCTGCTTCTGGTGCTGCTGTGGTGGCTGCAGGGGCTGCGCCGTCAGACGGAACTTGCTCTCGGCCCTGATGCGATGAGGCTGCAAGCCCAGCTGCTGCAGGGATTGCAGGCGCTGGATGTCAGGCTGCAGCAATTGGAGCGCAGCAGCCAGAGTACCCAGATGACGGTGGCCAAGAGCGATGGAGCCCTGGACCGTGTCACCCAGCATGTACAGACCCAGTTGGCCCAGGCCCAGCAAGATGCACTGGCCGCACGGCGCGAGCAGGCGGCGGCGCTGGCATCCTTTCGTGAAGACGTTGCCCAGCTAGCGCAGCGGCTGACGGGCGACAGCCAGCAAGCCCGCGCGGCACTGGCCCAAAGCAGTGCCGAGCAGGCAGTCCATGTCCAGCAGCGCTTCGAGGCCCTGGCCGAGACCACACGCGGCACGCTGGATTCGCTCAAGGGCGACATCCAGCAGCAGCTCACGCATATGAGTACCAATATGGGGGCTGCGCTCAAGGATCAGCTGGGAAGCAATGGTGAGCAACTGCGCCATCAGTTTGCCGTGTTGCAGGATGCGGTGAGCCAGCAACTGGCTGCGCTGGCACAGGGCCAGCAGACCACGGCTGAGCAGCTGCGCGCAACGCTCAACGAGCGACTGGCCACGATTCAGAGCGAAAACTCCCTCAAGCTCGACGAGATGCGCCGCACTGTCGATGAAAAACTGCATGCCACGCTGGAGCAGCGTCTGGGCGAGTCCTTCAAGCTGGTCAGCGATCGGCTGGAGCAGGTGCACAAGGGGCTGGGCGAGATGCAGACCCTGGCGGGCAGCGTAGGCGATCTGAAGCGCGTGATGACCAATGTGAAGTCGCGCGGCACCTGGGGCGAGCTGCAACTGGGCAGCATCATCGACAATGTGCTCACGCCCGAGCAGTACGCGAGAAACGTCAAGACCGTGCCTGGCAGTGATGAGCTGGTCGAGTTCGCCATCCGGCTGCCGGGCCGCAACGACGAGCAGCCCGTCTGGCTGCCCATTGATGCCAAATATCCGGTCGAGCATTACCAGCGCCTGCAGGATGCCCAGGACAGCGCAGATCGCGTGGCCATTGCCGCTGCAGGCAATGCCTTCGAGACATCGATTCGCGGCGAAGCCAGAAAGATCGCGAGCAAGTACATCGCGCCGCCGCAAACCACGGACTTCGCCGTCATGTATCTGCCCACCGAAGGCCTGTTTGCAGAGGTGTTGCGACGTCCGGGACTGGTCGAGGCGCTGCAGAATGAGCATCGCATCGTGATTACCGGTCCCGCGAATCTGGCCGCCATGCTCAGCAGCCTGCAGATGGGCTTCAAGACGCTGGCGATCGAGAAGCGCTCCTCCGAAGTCTGGGGCGTGCTCGGTCAGGTCAAGACCGAGTTCGGCAAGTTCGGCGAGGTGGTGGAGGCTACGCGCAAGTCCATCGATGCCGCCGCGCGCAAGTTTGATCAGGTGGGTGTGCGCACGCGCGCCATTCAGCGCCATTTGCGCAATGTGCAGGAACTGCCGAATGGAGACGGTCAGGGCCAGCCCTTGTTTTCGGCCGCGTCGGCTGAGGGTGATCAGCTTGCCGCCGAGGACCAGGAGTGAACGCGGCCCTGCTGCGCCTGATTCTTGCGCAAGTCTGTATCCACGGCACCATGACGGGCATGCGCATGGCCACGCCGCTTTTGGCGCTCAAGGAGGGCTATAGCGCAGCCGCGGTCGGCATGCTGCTGGCGCTGTTCGCACTGACCCAGGTGTTTCTGTCCCTGCCCGCGGGGCGCTATGCGGACCGTCACGGGCTCAAGCGCCCGCTCATCATCAGTGTGGTGGCCGCCTGTTCCGGAGCGGGAGTGGCGGTGCTGTTCCCGATTTATCCGGTGCTGTGCCTGAGCGCTTTGCTGACGGGCGGCGCAGCCGGCATGGCACTGATCGCCCTGCAGCGCCATGTGGGGCGCATGGCGCACAACAAGGACGAGCTGCGCAAGGTCTTCAGCTGGCTGGCGATCGGGCCGGCCATCTCCAATTTTTTGGGGCCCTTCGCGGCCGGTCTGCTGATCGACTACGCCGGCGGCGAAGCGGCCAGCACCACAGGTTTCAGGGCGGCCTTCCTGCTGCTGACCCTGATGCCTCTGGCGGCCTGGTTCTGGGCAAGAACGGTGCAGGAGCTGCCCGCGTTGCAGACCGAGAGTGCGAACCAGAAGGCAACGGCCTGGGATCTGGTGCAGAACCGGGGCTTCAGGCGCCTGTTGCTGCTGAACTGGGCGCTTTCCTCTTGCTGGGACGTGCACACCTTTGTCGTGCCAATTCTGGGCCATGAGCGCGGACTGCCTGCCTCGGTGATAGGCAGCATCCTGGGTGCTTTTGCGATTGCTGCGGCCGTGATCCGCATGCTGATGCCCATCATCACGCGCCGCCTGGCCGAATCGCAGGTGGTGCTGGGGGCCATGGTTGCGGCCTGCGCCTTGTTCATCGCCTATCCCTTCATGCCAGGAGCCTGGACCATGGGTGCCTGTTCAGTCTTGCTGGGCGTAGTGCTGGGATCGGTGCAGCCCATGGTGATGAGCATGATCCATCAGATCACGCCACCCGAGCGCCATGGCGAGGCGCTGGGATTGCGCATGATGGCCATCAACGGCTCCAGCGTGCTGATGCCGGTGCTGTTCGGCTCGCTGGGCACGGTGGTCGGTGTCTCGGCCCTGTTCTGGGCGGTGGGGGTACTGGTCGGCGTGTCCTCGCGCCTGCCCTGGTTGATCGGCAAGCAGGATATGCCGGCCGATGAGTGGGGTGACCATTAAACGGGCCGCCTGCATGCATTGAAAAAGAGCGCCCAGGGGCGCTCTTTTGTCTTCTGGAAGTGCTTTACAGCTCTTCGACCCTGCGTGCGGGGTAACTGTCCCAGCTCTGGCAGCCGGGGCAATGCCAGAAATGAGTGCGGGCTTCAAAGCCGCAGGCTGCGCAGCGGTAGCGGGTCAGGGGCTTGGTAGCGTGGTTCAGCGCCTTCTGCACGGTGGCATGGTACTGCTCTTCGGTCAGTGTCTCGCCTTCCAGCCATTGGGCGGCAGCCACCAGGGAAGATTCATGCTCCAGGTGCTGCACCAGGCGCTGGCGGCCGGGGGCTGCAGCGTCGCCGCTTTTCTGATCGACTGCGACCAGTGCCTGCAGCAGATCCAGCGAGGGTGCCTGTTCATAGTGCTTGAGCAGCAGATCGCGAGCCTCGGCGAGCGCGCCCGTTGCCTCGGCCACTTCCACAAGCAGACTGGCCGCCAGGGGCAGGGCTGCGGGGCTGTTCTGTGCCAGGGCCTGAAGACTTGACAAAGCCTGTGCGGACCGGCCCTGTCGATGCTGGAGCTGGGCCAGCTCCAGTCGGGGACGCGGAGCTTGCGGCGCAGTCTCCAAGGCCTGTTGCAGCTGCGCAAACGCCTTGTCGAGCTGGCCATGGGCCACCTGGGATTGTGCGTCTTCGCAAAGATAGTGGGCCAACCGGGTGCTGAAGTCCCCCTGGCCGGCGGCCTGCATCTTGCGCACGATGGCCGCTGCCTGGGCCCAGTCGCGCGAGCGCTCGTAGATGGCCAGCAGCGCCAGGCGTGCTTCGCCTTCGTACTGCGTGCCTTCCAGCCGGTTCAGAGCCTCCTCGGCGCGGTCCAGCAGGCCGGCCTTGAGAAAGTCCTGTGCCAGTGCATGCTGGGCACGGTCCCGGTCGGGGCGGGTGAGGTCGGCGCGGCTGAGCAGATGCTCGTGGACGCGCACTGCACGGTTGTATTCGCCGCGGCGGCGAAACAGGTTGCCCAGTGCAAAGTGCAGTTCGGTGGTGTCGGGGTCGTTCTGTACGGCCTCGATAAAGGCATCGATGGCCTTGTCCTGCTGCTCGTTAAGCAGGAAGTTCAGACCTTTGAAGTACGCCTTGGGAGCCTGGCGGTTGTCGGCACGCACCTGGCGCAAATCCCAGCGGGAGGCCTGCCAGCCCAGCACAAAGGCTGCAGGCAGGCCCAGCAAAATCCAAGTCAGATTAAATTCCATGCACGTCGCCCGGCGCAATGATCGAAGAAGAGTTCTGTTCCTTCACCGCAGGTGCTGCACTGGTGGCGTTGGCTGCGGCGTTCGGTGTTTGTTGAGTGGCCTGTGCTTCGCGCGCTGCGCTGCGATGCTTGAGCCAGCGTGGCACCATGCCCAGCACTCCGACAAAAAGGCCCAGCGCGAAAGCAGCCAGAACCACCAGCACCAGAGGTGCCGTCCAGGCCGTGCCAAAGAAGAAATGCACGGTGGCGTCTTGCTGGTTGTTGAGTGCGAATGCGAACAGAGTGAAAAAAATGGCTGCCTTGAGCAGCCACAGCAGGTATTTCATGCTTCCCTTTATGCGCCTTGTGTGACGGGAAGATTTTAGGCCAGCCTATGCGCGGACTGGCAAACGGACGGCGTGGTCAGCCCTGATGTGGCTGACGGTGCCCGCGGACTTCAGGCGATCTGCGGCTGCTGGGCAGCGGAGTCTTCGGCCTTGAGATTGTCCACGGCTTCGCGCAGGGCCTTGCCGGGCTTGAAATGAGGCACGCGCTTGGAAGGAACCTGAACGGACTCGCCGGAGCGGGGGTTACGGCCTATGCGGGGCTGGCGGTGATTGATGGCAAAGCTGCCAAAGCCGCGAATCTCAATACGGTGACCGCGCACCAGGGCATCGCTGACGGCATCCAGAATGGTTTTGACGGCCTGCTCGGCATCACGTTGGTTGAGTTGGCCAAATTGGGCGGCAAGTTCTTCGACGAGATCGGATCGGGTCATCGGGTGGCGGAGGCTCTAGGTTGAAAACAACAACGGGCGCACAGGGCGCCCGTTGTCTTTGACGCTTGGCGGTCAGCCAGGCGAGCTGGCTGACCGGCTGATGCAAGATTTACTTGTCAGCGTCCAGCTTGGCGCGCAGCAGAGCGCCCAGGCTGGTGGTACCAGCGTTTTCCTTGGAGGACTGAGCCGACAGGGAAGCCATGGCGACTTGCTGTTCAGCGTGATCCTTTTGCTTGATGGACAGCTGGATGTTGCGGCTCTTGCGATCCACGTTCACCACCACGGCAGTCACTTCGTCGCCTTCCTTCAGGACGGAGCGAGCATCTTCCACGCGGTCTTGCGAGATTTCGGAAGCGCGCAGGTAGCCGATGATGTCTTCGCCCAGGTCGATTTCAGCGCCCTTGGCGTCCACAGTCTTGACCTTGCCGGTCACAACCTGGCCCTTGTCGTTCACGGTCACGAAGGTCGTGAAGGGATCGCTGTCCAGCTGCTTGATGCCCAGGGAGATGCGCTCGCGCTCAACGTCCACGGCCAGCACGATGGCTTCGACTTCTTGACCCTTCTTGTAGTTACGAACGGCGGCTTCGCCGGCTTCGTTCCACGACAGGTCAGACAGGTGCACCAGGCCGTCGATACCGGCAGCCAGACCCACGAACACGCCGAAGTCGGTGATGGACTTGATGGGGCCCTTCACGCGGTCGCCGCGCTTGGTGTTCTGGGCGAATTCTTGCCAGGGGTTAGCCTTGCACTGCTTCATGCCCAGGGAGATGCGACGCTTGTCTTCGTCGATTTCCAGAACCATGACTTCCACTTCGTCGCCCAGGGACACGAGCTTGGTGGGAGCAATGTTCTTGTTGGTCCAGTCCATTTCGGAAACGTGCACCAGGCCTTCGATGCCGGGTTCCAGTTCCACGAATGCGCCGTAGTCAGCAATGTTGGTGACCTTGCCGAACAGACGGGTGGCGGAGGGGTAGCGGCGAGCCACGCCCATCCAGGGATCGTCGCCCATTTGCTTCAGACCCAGGGACACGCGGTTCTTTTCGGTGTCGAACTTCAGGATCTTGGCAGTGATTTCCTGGCCGGCAGTCACCACTTCGGAGGGGTGACGCACACGGCGCCATGCCATGTCGGTGATGTGCAGCAGGCCGTCGATACCGCCCAGGTCCACGAACGCACCGTATTCGGTGATGTTCTTGACCACGCCCTGAACGATAGCGCCTTCCTTCAGGGTTTCCATCAGCTTGGCGCGCTCTTCGCCCATGGAGGCTTCCACCACAGCGCGGCGCGACAGCACCACGTTGTTGCGCTTGCGATCCAGCTTGATGACCTTGAATTCCAGGGTCTTGTTTTCGTAGGGAGTCAGGTCCTTGATAGGACGTGTGTCGATCAGCGAACCGGGCAGGAATGCGCGGATGCCGTTGACCAGAACGGTCAGGCCGCCCTTGACCTTGCCGGAAGTGGTGCCGGTCACGAATTCGCCGGATTCCAGAGCCTTTTCCAGCGACAGCCAGGAAGCCAGACGCTTGGCGGTGTCACGGGACAGGATGGTGTCGCCGTAGCCGTTTTCGATGGAGCCGATGGCCACGGACACGAAGTCACCCACTTGGACTTCGACTTCGCCCTGGTCGTTCTTGAACTCGTCGAGGGGCACGTAGGCTTCCGACTTCAGGCCGGCGTTCACCACCACGAAGTTGTGCTCAACGCGCACGACTTCAGCGGTGATAACTTCGCCAGGACGCATTTCGGTGCGTGTCAACGACTCTTCAAAAAGGGCGGCAAAAGATTCAGACATGTAGTTCCTTGCCCGCAACCAGGTTTCCGTCGGCACCATTGCCAAGCGTTTTTAAGACTGATTGCGGAGGTTGTGGGTTTGAGGCCCACGGGGGTTAAAGGTTAACAACCTTGCTGCCGGTCCGCGGTCTGCGAGAACCTGGCATCAAGGGCCAACAAGCCAGATGCAGGGCTGGCCTTGAAACTTCAAGCTAGAAATTTCAAGGACGACCGAACGGCTGGCGTTCCTGCCACCACGACAGCACCTGGGCAACCACTTCTTCAATGGTCATCTCGGAGCTGTCGAGCTGCAAAGAATCCTCGGCGGGCTTGAGCGGAGCGGTGCTGCGATTCATATCGCGGGCGTCGCGCGCCTCAAGGTCTGCCAAAAGGGTGGACATATTAGCTGAAATTCCTTTGGAAATCAACTGTTTATATCGGCGCTCGGCGCGGCACTGGGCAGACGCCCACAAATAGACCTTCAGCGGGGCGTGGGGGAAGATGACCGTACCCATGTCGCGGCCATCGGCAACCAGCCCAGGCAGGGCCTGGAAGGACAGCTGCAGATCCACCAGCGCGGTGCGCACGGCAGGCAGGGCCGATACGCGCGAGGCATTCATGCCGGCTTCTTCGCTGCGAATGGCCAGGCTGATGTCCTCGTCACCCAGCCAGACACGCTGCTGCGCATCGAAGCGCACGGGCATGTCCAGCGCCATCTCGGCAATGGTTTCCTCGTTCGACTCGTCAAGCGTCATGCCGGCACGCGATGCGGCCAGGCCGGTGATGCGGTACAGCGCGCCGGAGTCCAGCAACTGGTAGCCCAGTGCCCTGGCGACTTCTGCGGCAATCGTGCCCTTGCCGGAGGCCGTTGGCCCGTCGATGCAGATCACGGGAATATGCTCGCGCTCGGCTTCGCTGACGGAGAACAGCGCCTCGAAATAGTCGGGGAAGGTCTTGGCCACGCATTTGGGGTCTTCTATGCGCACCGGCAGCTTGGCCGGGTTGAAGGCCGCCAGGGAGAAGCACATGGCGACGCGGTGGTCGTCATAGGTGTGGATGCTGGCCGCTTTCCAGGCGGCCTTGCCGGCTGGAGGGGTGATGCGGATGTAGTCAGCCCCTTCTTCCACCGAGGCGCCGAGCTTGCGCAACTCGATCGCCATTGCGGCAATGCGGTCGGTTTCCTTGACGCGCCAGCTGGCGATATTGCGCAGCGTGGTCACGCCGTCGGCATACAGCGCCATGGTGCCCAGCGTCATGGCCGCGTCGGGAATATGGTTGCAATCGAGGTCGATGGCCTTCAGAGGCCAGCTGCCACGGCTGACCTGCAGCCAGTTGGGGCCGCTTTCGATCTGTGCGCCCATGGCCTGGGCGGCCTCGATGAAGCGGATGTCGCCCTGGATCGAGTCCTGGCCCACGCCCAGAATGCGTATGCTCTTGTGCTGTGGCGCGTTGTCGGCATCGGCGTCATCGGTGGTGCCGGTGGCAATCGCGCCCAGCGCGATGAAATAGCTGGCCGACGAGGCATCGGCCTCCACATGGATGGCGCCCGGCGACTGGTAGCGGCTGCCTGCGGGGATCACAAAGCGCTGCCAGCTGTCGTTTTTCACGGCAATGCCGAAGCGTGCCAGCAGCTCCAGCGTGATGTGGATATAGGGCCTGGAGATCAGCTCGCCCACCACTTCGATGGTGATGTCGCGCTGTGCCCCGGGGACATTGGCCAGCAGGGGCAGGGCCATCAGCAGCGAGGTCAGGAACTGGCTGGAGACATCGCCGCGCACCTTGATGGATTCGCTACCCAGCTGGCTGAAATCGGGCTGGCCGATCTTCAGGGGCGGAAAGCCTTCATCCTTCAGATAGTCGATCTTGCAGCCCAGCTGGCGCAGCGCATCGACCAGGTCGCCGATGGGGCGTTCGTACATGCGGGGAACGCCCGTCATCTCGAAGTTGCCGCCCAGCACCGACAGCGCCGCAGTCAGCGGGCGCATGGCCGTGCCGGCATTGCCCAGGAACAGCGTCGCCGCGGTGCCGGCCGGCAACTGACCGCCGATGCCGGTGACGTCAATCGCCTGGCCGGGTGTGACGGCATCCGGGGTGATGCTGCAGCCCAGCTGCTTGAGTCCGGCCAGCATGACGCGGGTGTCGTCCGAATCCAGCAGGTCGTGAATGGTGGTGGTGCCCTGGCTCAGCGCCGCCAGCAGCAGCACGCGATTGGAGATGCTTTTGGAGCCGGGCAGGCTGACGCTGCCGTTGGCGGAATCCAGTGCGGGCAGGTCCAGAAATTCAGTGGTGAACATAAAACTCTCGTAACCCCCTGTGCAGCCTGGCTGCTTCGACACCGGGCTGCGCGGCGGGCGTTGCCCGGTGTCTGTGGCGGTTGGGTGAATAGATCGACGCCGCTAGTTTAAGAGCCTCGCTTGCCGCCCATGGTCCATTCGGCGCGTGCGGCACTGGCCAGCGTCAGGCGGTCCTGCAGGCCCTGGCCATCGTTGGCCTGCATCAGCCCTTCAAGCTGCTCCAGAGCCTGGCGGAACTGGCGCGACTGGGCCAGGACCTGATCGCGGTTGGCCAGCAGCACATCGCGCCAGAGCTTGGGGTCGCCTGCGCCTATGCGCGTGAAGTCGCGGAAACCGGGTCCGGCCAGCGCCAGCATATCGTCGGCGCCGGGCTGGTTCAGCACGCTTTGCATCATGGCAAATGCCAGCAGATGGGGCAGGTGGCTGACGGTGGCGAGTGCGCTGTCATGGGCCTCGGGCGACATGGCCGTGACCTTGCATCCCAGGGCCTGCCACAGCGCCTGGGCCTTGGCCAGATGCGCGGTCAGCGTGCGCTCCGTCGGTGTCAGCACGACCTGGGCGCCCTGGTAGAGCTTGACATCGGCGTGCTCCACGCCGGCCACTTCCTTGCCGGTGATGGGGTGGGCGGGCACAAAGCTGCCGATCTGGTCGCGCAGCGCCGAACGTGCGGCCTGCACCACATCGACCTTGGTGGAGCCCACGTCCATGATCATCATCTGGGGCGTGACCAGATGCTTGATGGACTTGAGCGTGGCCTCGGTGGCCGCCACGGGCACGGCCAGCAGCACCAGATCGGCGCCGGCCGCCGCCAGCAGGGCGGAAGGTGCCTCCACGTCGATCACGCCCATCTGGCGCGCACGTTCGGTGGTCGAAGGCGATTTGCTGTAGCCCACCACGCGCTTGACCAGGCCGGCTTTCTTGAGAGCCAGGGCGAAGGAGCCGCCCATCAATCCGCAGCCGATCAAGCCGAGCTGCTCGAACGGCTGCAATTCCTGAGTCGCCATCACTTGCTCACCGGGTAGGTGCCCAGCACCTTGTAGAACGCGCACAGGCCCTGCAGCTCCTGCAGGGCGGCGGCCACATTGGCCTGGGCTGGGTGGCCTTCGATGTCGATGTAGAAGTAATACTCCCATTGGCCGGTGCGGGCCGGGCGCGACTCGAAGCGCGTCATCGAGACGCCGTGCTTTTTCAGCGGCACCAGCAGGTCATGCACGGCACCGGCGGTGTTGGGCACCGAGACCACCAGGCTGGTGCAGTCGCTGCCGCTGGGCGCGGCCGTGGCCAGCGTGTGCGGCAGGCAGATGACGGCAAAACGCGTGCGGTTGTAGGCATCGTCCTGGATCGCGTGGCTGACGATGTGCAGGCCGAACTGTTGGGCGGCACGCTCACCGGCAATGCCGGCCCAGTTGGGGTGAAGGGCCGCCAGGCGCGCGCCTTCGGCATTGCTCTCCACGGGGCGACGTTCGGCATGGGGCAGATGCTTGGACAACCAGCCCTGGCACTGGGCCAGAGCCTGGGGGTGGGCGGCCACGACCTCGATGCCGTCCAGCGTATTGCTGGTGCGCATCAGATTGTGGCGGATCAGCATGCTGACCTCGCCCACCACATGGCAGGGCGTGTGCAGGAACATGTCCAGCGAGCGCGTGACCACGCCCTCGTTGGAGTTCTCCACGCCCACCACGCCGTACTGGGCGCTGCCGGCGGCCGTGGCATGAAAGACTTCCTCGAAGCTGTTGCAGTACATCAGGTCGGCCGCGCCGCCGAAGTACTGGATCGCCGCTTCCTCGCAGAAGGTGCCGGCAGGGCCGAGCACGGCCACGCGCTGGGGGGATTCAAGCGCCAGGCAGGCCGACATGATCTCGCGCCAGATGGCGGCCACATGCGCGCCCTTGAGCGGGCCGGGGTTGTTGGACTTGATCTTCTCGATCACCTGGGCCACGCGGTCCGGGCGGAAGAAGGCCGAGCCTTCCTTCTTCTTGAGCTCGCCCACCTGCTCGGCCACATGGGCGCGCTGGTTGACCAGCTCCAGCAACTGGCGGTCCAGGGAATCGATCTGGTTGCGCAGCGACAACAGCTCGGGGCTGGCTTGGGGTTCTTGGCTCATGAATCTCTCAAATTTCGTAGCTGCTGGCGCTTTTTGCACAAGGAATTCAAACCAATACCTTGGTGAAGTACTTGCAGATAAAGCGCTGGCAGCTCATCTTTTTACAAGGCTAAGGGTGGGGCTCAGGCCTGACGTTGCTCGAAGTCACGCATGTAGTCGACCAGCGCCTGCACGCCTTCGATGGGCATGGCGTTGTAGATGCTGGCACGCATGCCGCCCACGGACTTGTGGCCCTTGAGCTGCAGCAGGCCGGCTTGCTTGGCGCCGGCCAGGAAGGCGTCGTTGCGCGACTCATCATGAAGGAAGAACGGAATGTTCATGCGCGAGCGGCAGTTCGCGGCCACCTTGTTCACGTAGAACGAGGATTGGTCCACATAGTCATAGAACAGCTTGGCCTTGGCGATGTTTCGCGCTTCCATGGCCGCCACGCCGCTGAGGCCGCCTTCCGTCTGGCGCTTGAGCCACTGGAAGGTCAGGCCGGCCATGTAGATGCCCCAGGTGGGAGGCGTGTTGTACATGCTGCCGTTGTCGGCCACGGTTTTGTAATCAAACGCCGAGGGGCAGACGGGCAGGGCATGGCCCAGCAGGTCTTCGCGCACGATGACGATGGTCAGGCCCGCGGGGCCGATGTTCTTTTGCGCGCCACCAAAGGCCAGGCCCACGCGGCTCCAGTCGATGGAGCGCGAGGCTACATGCGAGGAAAAGTCGATGACCAGCGGTGCATCCGAGCCCAGGGCCTGGAGGTCGGGCAGCTCATGGAACTCCACGCCGTGAATGGTCTCGTTGCTGCAGATATGCACATAGCTGGCGCCACGGCTCAGATTCCAGCTGCTGGCGGCGGGAATTGTGGTGTAGTCGCTGTCCTTGGCGCTGGCGGCTACATTGGCATCGCTGGCGTACTTGGCGGCTTCCTTGGCCGATTTCTGGCTCCAGCTGCCGGTCACCACAAAGTCCACCACGCCGGCGCGCGACAGGTTCATGGGCACGATGGCGTTTTCGGCAATGCCGCCGCCCTGCATGAACAGGATCTTGAAGTGGGCGGGCACGGCCAGCAGCTCGCGCAGATCGGCTTCGGCGGCTTCGTAAATGCTGATGAATTCCTTGCCGCGGTGGCTCATTTCCATCACCCCCATGCCGGAGCCGTGCCAGTCCAGCATTTCGGCGGCTGCGGTCTGCAGCACTTCTTCAGGGATGGCGGCGGGGCCTGCGGAGAAGTTAAAAGGGCGGTTCATCAGATTTACGCTCAAAACATGTGAAAGCGCTTGTCTGGCTTGCGCTTTCAGCTATCAAAACATTGGGCCACGGGCATGGGGTCATGCCCGTGGCATCCGGTCCGTATCGGGGCAGCCGGGGCTGGCCGATCAGGAGGCGTCGCCGGACTCGGCTGCGCCTTCGGCGCTGGCGCTGCCGGATTCATCGGCTTCGCCGTCCTCGCCGGCATTGTCGTTCGCATCATTTTCGACGATGCGCTGCAGGCCGATGAGCTTGGCACCTTCGTCCAGGTTGATCAGCGTCACGCCTTGCGTGGCGCGGCCCAGTTCGCGGATTTCCGCCACCCGGGTGCGCACCAGCACGCCGGTATCGGTGATCAGCATGATCTCGTCCTCGGGCGCCACCAGGGTGGCAGCCACGACCTTGCCGTTGCGCTCGGACTGCTGGATTGCAATCATGCCCTTGGTGCCGCGGCCGTGGCGCGTGTATTCGCTGATGGCCGTGCGCTTGCCGTAGCCGTTTTCGGTGGCGGTCAGCACGCTTTGCGAACCCGCCACCACGTTGCCCGTGCCGTCGTCGGCCTCGGCGACCAGCATGGCGATCACGTTCTGATGCTCCTCGATGTTCATGCCGCGCACGCCGCGCGCATTGCGGCCCATGGGGCGCACATCGTTCTCGTCAAAGCGCACCGCCTTGCCGCCGTCGCTGAACAGCATCACATCATGCTTGCCGTCGGTCAGCGCAGCGCCGATCAGGTAGTCGCCCTCGTCCAGGCCTACGGCAATGATGCCGGCCTTGCGCGGGTTGCTGAACTCGGTCAGCGCCGTCTTCTTGACGGTGCCCATGCTGGTGGCCATGAAGACGAAGTGATCTTCGGGGAAGCTGCGGTTTTCGCCGGTCAGCGGCAGCACCACGTTGATCTTCTCGCCTTCCTGCAGCGGGAACATGTTGACGATGGGGCGACCACGCGAGCCGCGCGAGCCCGAGGGCACTTCCCAGACCTTGAGCCAGTACATGCGGCCGCGGTTGGAGAAGCACAGCAGATAGTCGTGCGTGTTGGCGATGAAGAGCTGGTCGATCCAGTCGTCTTCCTTGGTGGCCGTGGCCTGCTTGCCGCGGCCGCCGCGCTTTTGCGAGCGGTACTCGGACAGGGGCTGGCTCTTGATGTAGCCGGTGTGCGAGAGCGTCACCACCATGTCGGTGGGCGTGATCAGGTCTTCGGTGGACAGGTCTTGCGCGCTGTATTCCACGGTGGAGCGACGCTCGCCCTTCTTGGACTGACCGAATTCGGCCTTCACGGCGTTGAGTTCTTCACCAATGATGATGGAGACGCGCTCGGGCTTGGCCAGGATGTCCAGCAGGTCTTCGATGACCGACATGACGTCCTTGTACTCGGCCACGATCTTGTCTTGCTCAAGGCCCGTCAGGCGTTGCAGACGCATCTGCAGAATTTCCTGGGCCTGGGTCTCGGACAGGCGGTACAGGCCGTTTTGCTGCATGCCGAATTCGACTTCCAGGCCCTCGGGGCGATAGTCGTCGGCATTGACCACGCCGCCGTCGGTGCGCGTGCGGGTGAGCATCTCGCGCACCAGCTTGCTGTCCCAGGATTTTTCCATCAGCGCGGCCTTGGCCACGGGAGGTGTGGGAGCGTTGCGGATGATGGCAATGAAGTCGTCGATATTGGCCAGTGCGACGGCCAGACCTTCCAGCACATGGCCGCGGTCGCGCGCCTTGCGCAGCTCAAACACGGTGCGGCGGGTCACCACTTCGCGGCGGTGCTCCAGGAAGACCTGGATCAGATCCTTCAGGTTGCAGAGCTTGGGCTGGCCGTTGACCAGGGCCACCATGTTCATGCCGAAGGTGTCTTGCAGCTGGGTCAGCTTGTAGAGGTTGTTGAGCACCACCTCGGGCACTTCGCCGCGCTTCAATTCGATCACCAGGCGCATGCCGGACTTGTCCGACTCGTCCTGGATATGGCTGATGCCCTCGATCTTCTTTTCGTGCACCAGCTCGGCCATGCGCTCCTGCAGCGTCTTCTTGTTGACCTGGTAGGGCAGCTCGTCAACGATGATGGACTGACGCTGACCCTTGTCGATGTCCTCGAAGTGGCACTTGGCACGCATCACCACGCGGCCACGGCCGGTGCGATAGCCTTCCTTGACGCCGTTGATGCCGTAGATGATGCCGGCCGTGGGGAAGTCCGGTGCGGGAATGATCTCCATCAGCTCGTCGATGGAAGCTTCGGGGTTCTGCAGCAAATGCAGGCAGCCGTCCACTACCTCATTGAGGTTGTGCGGCGGGATATTCGTGGCCATACCCACGGCAATACCCGAGGAGCCGTTGACCAGCAGGTTAGGCAGGCGGCTTGGCAGCACCAGCGGCTCCTGCTCGGAGCCGTCGTAGTTAGGGCCGAAGTCCACCGTCTCCTTGTCGATGTCGCCCAGCATTTCATGAGCGATCTTGGAGAGGCGGATTTCCGTGTAACGCATGGCGGCGGCGCTGTCGCCGTCCACCGAGCCGAAGTTGCCCTGGCCATCGACCAGCATGTGGCGCAGCGAGAAGTCCTGTGCCATGCGCACGATGGTGTCGTAGACCGCGCTGTCGCCGTGAGGGTGGTACTTACCGATGACGTCACCGACGATACGCGCCGACTTCTTGTAGGGGCGGTTCCAGTCGTTATTGAGTTCGTGCATGGCGTACAGAACGCGGCGGTGCACAGGCTTTAGGCCATCACGCGCATCAGGAAGCGCCCGGCCCACGATCACGCTCATGGCGTAATCGAGATAACTGCGACGCATCTCCTCTTCAAGGCTGATGGGCAGAGTTTCTTTAGCAAACTGGGTCATGTCTAGTGATACTTTGACGGCTGGAAAACAGCCATTTTAGGTCGAATGGCGTGTGGCAGCAGAGCAACATAACTGAGGAATTACATAGCTGTACTACTTGTTGGTGCCTAGTTGACAACACTCTTGCATGTTACGTATGGCACAATCATTTCAACGTTTTTGGTGATGGTCACTGATGACGTCCACAGATTCGCAGCCCTGCTGCGGCTTTTTCCCCAAGAGGAGAACCATGAAGAAACTGAACAAAGTGGCGATGTTGTTTGCCTCTGCTGCCCTCGTGACAGCCGCTGGCGCACAAGTGAAGGCTGCTGACGGTGGCAAGACTATCGACAACTGGCAAAACGGCACCAGCGAACTGGTGTGGAAGAACGGCACGAACGAACTGTGCTGGCGCGATGCCAACTGGACTCCTGCTACTGCCGCTGTTGATTGCGACGGTGCTCTGAAGGCCCAGGTTGCTGCTCCCGCTCCCGCCGTTGTGCCTCCCGCTCCTGTGGCTCCCCAGCCTGCAGTGGCATCTAAGGTTACCTACTCTGCTGACGCTTTCTTCGACTTCGACAAGTCCGTGCTGAAGCCCGCAGGCAAGGCTAAGCTGGATGACCTGACCGGCAAGATCAAGGACATCAACCTGGAAGTCATCATCGCCGTGGGTCACACTGACTCCGTGGGCTCCGATGCTTACAACCAGAAGCTGTCGGTGCGTCGCGCTGAAGCTGTGAAGGCTTATCTGGTGTCCAAGGGCATCGAAAAGAGCCGCGTGTACACCGAAGGCAAGGGCGAAAAGCAACCCGTGGCAGACAACAAGACTGCTGCTGGCCGCGCTCAGAACCGTCGCGTGGAAATCGAAGTTGTGGGCACCAAGGCTGCTCAGTAATCTTTCGATTGCTACACAAAAAGCCCCGGCAACGGGGCTTTTTTTATGCCTGATTCATTGCTGTAATCGCGGACAATTGCCTCATGAGCAACACTATCAATGCCGACCCGGCAGAACTGGAAAAATTCTCCAGCTTGGCCCATCGCTGGTGGGATCCCGAGAGTGAATTCAAGCCACTGCATCAGATCAACCCCCTGAGACTGGACTGGATCAACGCCCAGGCCCCATTGGCGAACCAGAGGGTGCTGGATGTGGGCTGTGGCGGTGGCATTCTTGCAGACTCCATGGCGCGCAAAGGGGCCAAGGTGGTGGGTATCGATCTCGCAACCAAGGCTTTGCGCGTCGCGCAGCTGCATGCTCTGGAGGCGGGAACGCCCAATATTCAATACCATGAGGTCAGCGTCGAGCAACTGGCGCAGGAGCAGCCGGCAAGCTTTGATGTGGTGACCTGCATGGAAATGCTGGAGCATGTGCCCGATCCTGCGTCCATCGTGCGGGCATGTGCCCAACTGGTCAAGCCTGGTGGCTGGGTGTTTTTTTCCACCATCAATCGCAATGCCAAGGCTTTTGCGTTGGCGATCGTGGCTGCCGAATACATGCTCAAGATGATTCCCAAAGGGACTCATGAGTACGCCAAGTTGCTGCGCCCAAGCGAGTTGGCACGCTTTGCGCGCGAAGCCGGCCTGGATGTGCAAGGCAGCAAGGGCATGGAGCACAACCCGATCTCGGGCCGCTATTGGCTCAGCAACGACACCTCGGTCAATTACATGCTGGCAACACGCCGCCCTCAGGAGTGACAGCCATGTGGAAGCACGTTAGAGCCGTTCTTTTCGATCTGGATGGCACTTTGATCGACAGCGCTCCTGATCTGGGGGCTGCAGCAGACAAGATGCGTGTGGATCGCGGCATGCCGTCGTTGCCACTCCATGCCTACCGCCATATGGCTGGGGCTGGAGCGCGTGGAATGCTGGGTATTGCGTTCGGCATGACGCCCGATTCTGCCGGCTTCGAAGAAATGCGGGAGGAGTTCTTTCGCAATTACGAGCAATGCATGACCGAGCGCACCTATGCTTTTGATGGCGTGCCCGAGTTGATCCGGGCGTTGGAAGCCGGCCCGCTTCTATGGGGTGTGGTGACCAACAAGTCCATGCGCTTCACCGAGCCGCTGACACGTCAGATGCCCTTGTTCGCCCAGGCGGCAGCTGTGGTTAGCGGGGACACGACGCCGCATTCCAAGCCTCACCCCGAGCCTTTGTTTGAAGCCGCACGACGCATGCAGATTGCTCCCGAGCATTGCATCTATGTCGGAGATGACGAGCGCGATATCCAGGCGGGTGCAGCAGCGGGTATGAAAACCGTAGCTGCACGCTATGGCTACCTAGGTGCGACAGCAGATACGGTTCACTGGGGTGCCGATGCACATATCAATTCACCGCTTGAGCTGTTGAAGTTGCTGGGATGAGGCTAGAATAGGCAACTAAGGGGCTGTCCTGGTTTCGACGTGGGTTCGGGACCGGTGCGGTGCATGTCGAGCTTGAGTGATGCTCGTAAATCTCCATTCAAAAAACTAACTGCAAACGACGAACGTTTCGCACTCGCCGCTTAATCCGGTGAGCCTTGCAACAGCACGCTAGTGGGCTGGGCAAGGGGGTAGCAATACCTCCCGGCTGCAAGGGAATTTACATTAGCTGGCTGGATACCGGGCTTCTTGGTATTTGGCGAGATTTTAGGAAGCTGGCTACCCAAGCAGCGTGTGCCTGCGGGGTTTGGGTGGCGAGATTTAAAACAGAGCACTAAACATGTAGATCTGTCCGGCGAAGGCTTACGGACGCGGGTTCAATTCCCGCCAGCTCCACCATCCACCTGTACAAAGGGGTTCAATGAAGTTCATTGAACCCCTTTTTCTTTTGAGAAATCAATGACTTATCGTCTTTTTATGTCTTAAGTGATTTCATTGCTGCCAATGCATAGAGGGGGAACAGTTGGGGGAACAAGCGGGGGTAATGGTAAATTTACCCACTATTGTTCCCCCTTTCCCCTCTGGGGGAGGCCTTTGTGAGAGGATTTGTTCCCCCTATGTTGACTGATGCACAGTGCCGAAACGCAGTTTGTTCCCCCGGTGCCAAGCGAGAGCGTTTTTCTGACGCAGGCGGCCTTTACCTTGAGGTCAGCCCTGCAGGCTCTCGACGCTGGTTCTGGAAGTATCGAAAAGATGGTAAAGAGGGGCGCCTGGCGTTAGGCCGCTATCCGGAAGTTAGTTTGACTGCTGCTCGGAAAGCTAGGGATGCTGCTCGGTTGCAGAAGTCAGAAGGCATCGACCCCGCTAAGGCACGCAAGCTGGAAAAATTGGTCAACCCAACTGGGGTAGCTGACACATTCAAAGCGGTGGCGCTGGAATGGTACGAAAAGCAGGTGCCGCGCTGGAGCCCAGGTCATGCTGAGCGAATGCATCGTCAACTGGAGCGCGACTTGTTCCCGTGGATTGGTGAACGGGAAATGGCGCAGATCCAGCCCATGGAGTTACTCGCTGTGCTACAGAAAGTGGAAGCGCGCGGGGCTGTGGAGACCGCTGACCGTGCACTGATGTTGGCGCGGCAGGTCTGGCGCTACTGGCTACCAACAGCCAGCAATACTCAACGTGACATCACCGAAGGCCTGAAAGCTCGATTGACTCCATATCGAGGCACGAACTTTCCTGCGATTGTGGAGCCCCAGCGCTTTGGGGAGCTTCTGCGAGCCATGTACGCCTATAAAGGTGGACCCTTTGTACGCACAGCTCTTTTGTTAGCTCCTTTGCTTTATCAACGCCCAGGTAATCTTCGGATGATGGAGTGGGCAGAATTGGATCTGGATGCAGCGCTTTGGAAGATCCCTAGCGCCAAGATGAAGCGTAGCGTGCAGGAAAAAGAAAATGGGGAACCGCATGTGGTGCCACTGCCAAAGCAAGCTGTGGCGATGCTGCGTGAATTGCTGCCGCTTAGTGGCCGTGGACGATATGTATTCCCTGGTCAACGTGACCACGACCGCCCAATGTCCGATAACTCTGTGCGTACAGCTCTGTACAGCCTGGGAGTTGGCGAAGAGCAAAGCTGGCATGGTTTTCGAGCGAGTGCCAGAACCATGTTGGTCGATCAGCTTGACCTTGATCCGCTGGCGATTGAGGCCAATCTGGCGCATGCCGTCAAGGATGCCAACGGACGTAGCTACAACCGGACGAAGTACTTGGCAAAGCGCTTCGATCAGGTTCAGCAGTGGGCTGATTACTTGGATCGCTTGCGCGAGGGTGCTGCCGTGATCGAGTTTCCACAAAAAAACAAAGTTATGTGAGACAAGCCAGCGAATAGGGCACTGGATTGTGTGTTATGAGTGGATGCTTTAGCAGCATGATTTTGCGCCCGCGACCGATCAATGTGTCGTACTACGCTTTTACGGCGACGCCTAAACCCCAGATCATGGAGCTGTTTGGGCGAACGGGCACGGACGGCACGCCCGTGCCCTTCCATGTGTATTCTGTGCGCCAAGCCATTGAAGAGAAGTTCATCTTGGACGTGCTGCGTGGCTACCCGTGCCCGGGGTCGGTGTTACCTCCAGTGAGCTTTTAGCTCCCCAGTTGCGTACCCCGGTACGCCGCGGAACGGATTCGCGCGCGCTTCTCGCTCAGGCCGGGGTGGATGAGTCAGTCATTGAGGCGATGTTTGCTGATGGCGTGGCAAGTGAGCCCTGAATCGCCCCGGGTCGGAGTGATTCAAAGCCACCTTTTGCTCTCCCACTGTACTGCACCATCTCGCAATCAAAGGTTGCGTGGTTGGGAGGCAACAGTAGAAGCTGAGGTGGTACCGGCGCTGACAGCCTACTGCCCCGGCCTGAAATGGTTATGTAGCCCGTGCACACTTCAATGAGGGATTGCCGGGTGACATAGCGAACCAGGTCGTCCAGTAGTTCTGCGTTCAGAATTTTCTTAGCGTATGCGGCTACGTATCGAGCCGCTCAATCCAGCAGGTGTCAGCTTCCTGTCCATGCACTTTTCGAGCGTCTCTGAATGTGGGGTTGTGTGGATGCAGCCCATATTTGATGAGGTCTTGTAGCATGGCCGTCCATCGGCGCATGCTTTGTCAAAACCCGTAAGCGCCTGCTGCATGCTTTTGACGGGACTCTGTGTGTACTGCTCCATCCAGGTCTGTGCGTTGTATGAGCCAAATCTACCGCGTAGGCCATTGTGACCACCGGAACTGATTCCGGGGCTCCATGAGGTATTGCCACTCAGTGCCAGCACGACGGAAACTTCAAGCTCGCAATTCTGGCTTTGCGGGTTCTCTTGCCGGCATCCGGCAAATGCCCCTTCGATGGCCGCGGCTGGTGTCTTGGCGCAAGCGCCACCCCAACGAGAACCGCCCGCGTTGCTAACTACAGCTCCCCAGGCCGGGCCAATGCACTCCCGGCCTGCCAAGAGTTGATAGGTGGCGGGGCGCAGATAACGGTCGTTTGCCCGAGCGGCTTGAACCCGAGCCACAGCCTCTTGTCCACTGGAGGCTGAAACCATAATGGGAGCGTCCTGTTCGAAGCCGCTCTCAACGACGAAATAGATGTTGCCGGGCTCCATGTCCGAAGGCCAAATGGGGCGCACGCTATCGTTGGCATTTGTCACTGGGCGCGCGGCCTTGCGGCCGCTCCCGTTGATATCCGGGGAGAGGGGATTCGCGCTGCTCGCCTGAGCTGACGGGCGTTCAGCGTCTTTCAACGGGTCGCAGTTTCTGCCCCGGGCTCGCTTGCATTCTGATGAAAGTTGGCGATACGAGTCGAGAAATTCTTTTTTGTGAGCCTCTGTGGCTTTTCCGCAGCCTCTGTTGGCGTATGCGTACAACTTCGCGGCACGCGCAGTGTTTACCTCAGGGGTATTCGGAAGGCTATTCATTCCCTCCAAATCTTTGGCCATGATTTCGCAGCCGTGAGGCGACGCATGAGAAATGTCATTTGAGGGGGATGCGTGAACTAGTAAGCCGGTCCAAAGCAATACTGCGATTGCAAGTAGGTAACAGACCCTCATCCTCATTGCCTCCAACTAGGAACGGCCAGAATCTAGCTGGACGTTTTGTAAACCAAATACCGCATTCATGGGAGCCCGCGGCGACCAGCGACTGGGCTGCAACTGGTGGTTCTTGGTGACCAACTCGGCCAGCATGCGGTTGGGGACCTCGGCCATCGCCGCGGAATCCATCGCCTGCAGCGTCTTGGGGTCGAGCATTGCGCGGTCCTGCATTCGAGGACCGATTGTGCGCAACCGAGGAGGCAGGAAGCCTCGGGCATATGCCGATTGCCCGGCGGCTGGAATCCGGCACGGGCGAACCGATGAAGTCCATAGGCACGGGCGGGGGCAAGCCTGGGAAGACCCGGAAGACCGACTCTCCGTCATCATCAAAAGATGAACGAAGTGTTCTCGGGAAACCTTTCAGATGCCGATTTCAAGGGCTACATCACCATGTTGATCGGCAAGATGGTTGATGACCCATCCCTTCAGGAGCAAGCGCAGGCCAACGATACGGTGGATGCCATTTGCTAATGGCGCATACGAAACCAAACTCAATAATGCAGTGGTGGACGCTTTAGAGAGTCATTACAGTATGGTCGATCAAGCTTTGCGACATGAAAAGGTGTTCAAGGGCTTGGCGAATCTGTTAGTGGCAGAGGTATATCGACAGTTGCGCGAACCTGTTTCCGCACATGCCACACGTTAATATAAAAAAAAAGAAGTGTATTCATGGATGCCCAGCGCACTAGGCGCTGGGCATCCATAACGGGTGTGCTTTAGGGCTCAGCCCTCGCTGAGTGCTCGCCAACCGTTCTCAGTCTTGCGCATGGTGATCTTGCCCTTCATCTGAAGCTGCTGATCTTGCAGCCAGTACAGGACGTCCTGTGCCTTGGCGGCATCGTTGCGGATCTGAAGCAGCGCAGGATACAAAAACTTGGTGGAGCCTCCATTCGGGCATCCTGCAACGTACATGGACCAGACGCTGTCTGTCACCTTGTTGTAGATGGTGTTCGTGGGCTGGTCGCGCTCTTGCTTTTGCCGTGCTTCCTGCTCCATCGCATCGAGCGCCTGCATCTTCTGGCGCAGGCTGCTTGGCAGCGGATGCTCGTTTTCCCACTGGATCAGCGCTTTCCGATATGCGTCTTCTTCCAGGAAACCCATTCCCGGTGGATTGTTGAAGTTGAAGTCTTCGCGACGGGGGGCGCTGCTGTTGTGTTCCTTGCGTAACGCCAGGATCTCAGTCTTGAGCGTTGCGATTTGCTGCTGGTCGGCCTTTCCGGCATCCTCCCAGGCTTTCACGCGGTCACGCTCCTCCTGGTAGGTCTGGCGCATGCGCTTCAAGGTGTCGGGGTCCTTGAGCTCGATGTCGTACGTGAATTCGACACGGTAATGACCATCCTCTTCATAGCCGTTGGTCTTTTTGATGTGCGTCACCTTGGCGTTCTCGCAGGCGGCGAACGCCGTCGCTATGTGGTGGCGGTGTCCCTGGACCCAGCCAGTCGTGGCGGTTCACGCTTTGTCCATCAAAAGCTGAGGGTCGGGGACGTCATCCAGATTAGCGGACAGCACAATCATTTCCCCCTGGTCGAGACTGCCTCCCATAGCGTGTTGGTGGCCGGAGGGATCGGCATCACGCCTGTTCTTGCCATGCTAAGGAGGCGGGATGCCCTGTGCAGGACGGCGCACCTCTAGGCGCAACAAAGCATTGAAAGGATGCTTTGTTGCGCCTAGGGCGGCCCTCAGAAGTTGTGCCGGACTCCCATGTAGATATTGCGCGAGCTTCCGTTCGCCGAGCCGACTAAAGTTGCTGGAGCTTGAGCAGTTCCGGTGCCCAGTACATACTGCGATCCGTTCTTGTTGGTAATCCGTGCGGCGCCAAAGTAGAGACGCGTTCGCTTAGACAGGTCATAGTCACCGCCAAGGGCAATCCAATTGGCATCGCGATTGCCAGTCGAGGTCGTGTAGTCGGAACGGTCGTTAACTCGAGTGAACTGGGCAATGGCGGTGAACGGCCCGAATGGCACGCGTACGCCAACGTTGGTCAGCCTGAACTCGCTCCTTGAAGTCCCAGGCATTCGGGCGATGGTGCCGGTGCAGGTGCTGCAGGAGTTCTTTTCAACCGTCGTACCGAAGAAAAACTTGGCGAAGCGGGCATCATAGGACCCCCCAAGCACCATTGCCGAGACCTTGCCTGAAGCAGCGTTGTCCGCGCCATCCTGCTGTTGGAAGCCAGCATTGAGGTCAAAGCTATCAACCTGATAGCGTGCAGATACTCCGTAACCGCGACCGATCGTCGCGGACTTCTCGCCAAAGGAATACTGCCCGCGCACCTCAAGGCCACCCCAACGTGGGGATACATAACTGATGGCGTTGTCCTGGCGCGCCGCTATCCCCATCGGCAACACCTGACGCTGCGTTGTTGTGTTGATGTTTCGGGTGAGCGACAGCAGCCCGCCCGCCCCCTCCCAGATGAAGGCATCCACATTACCCTGTACTGAATAGTAGGGCGTAGGAATGCGCCCCATCTGCACGGTACCGAGCCTTGTATCGCTGAGGCCAACCGATGCTTCGCGCCCGAACGCACGGCCGCCTTGGGCCAATGTACCTTCATCGAGATAGAAGCCTTGCTCTAGGCGAAAAACGGCGGAGAGCCCTCCTCCCAGGTTCTCTACACCTCGGAAACCTAGGTTACTACCAGCACTGCCGCCCGAATACACGCGACTGATGCTGGAGCCGCCCGAGCGGGGCGAGTCGACGCCGGAGTCCATGCGTCCATAAATGGTGACATTTCCTTGCGCGTTTGCAGCTCCGCAAACGTTGAGCAACACAGCGCATGCCACAGCATGCTTGGCTAGTCCGATCATTGGTGCCTCCTTCATTTTGTTTGGGGCCTTTGCCCCAATTCCTCTTCTTCACAATGCGCTTGATTCTTTACGGGCAGCCCTACGCGCAACCTTCCAGCATCCGCATGAGTGGCTGTTAGCTCATCACTCTGGTTGGACTTCTGCCCGTGTCAGCACCGCACGAGTTTGTTTGAGCTCTTCTTCGATGTTCTGGGCAAAGGTTGTTGGGGACTCCCTGGTCGGCAGCACGCCCAGCGTTTCCAGGCGCTGCTTTACGTCGGGCAGTTCGGTGACTTTGCGCAGGGCATCGCTCAGATGGGCGAATTCCGCCGCAGGCAAATCCCTGGTGGCCCAGAAGCCATAGATGCTCTTGGTCGCCACGCTCGGATCCCGTCCCTCGGCGGTGGTCGGAATGAGCCTGAGCAGGCCCGACAGCCGCGTTTGCGAGGTCGTCGCAATAGGCTTCCGGTTCTATTCCGGTTTCAGGTTGGCCAGCTTGGCCGCTGCAATGACCCGGCTATTTTCAGATGCGAGCTTTGCCGCCAACTCGGCAGGACCTCCAGCAATGGAGTCGACTCCTGCTTTTTCCAGTTTGCTCTTCACTTCGGGATCGTTGACGGCTTTCTTGACCGAATCGCTGATCCTGTTCCGATACGCCTCAGGCGTTCCTTTCTTGGCCAGCATGACCACGGTAAAGCCAAAGTCGAAGTTCTTGGCGTACTCGGAAATGGCAGGAATGTCCGGATTGGCCTTGCTGCGAGCCAAGGTGTTGGTCGCCAGTATTCTGGCCTTGCCACTTTGGACGAAGCCCGTCAGGTTCGGGGGGGAGGCGAATGTTATGTCGACTTGGTTGCCGATCAGTGCCGGAATGGAGGCGGAGCTACCCTTGAATGGGACATGCTTGACATTGATGCCCAGCGAATGGGCCATGGCCTCTGCCGTCAGGTGGTGGATTGAACCGATTCCGGAAGACCCGTAATTCAACTCGCCAGGATGCTCTTTCGCATATTGAATGAAATCCTGCATGTTCTTGAAGGGGGCGGAAGAGTTCGTTACCAGGAGCAGAGGGGCCACACCGACCAGGGAAACGGGATCCAGATCTCTCTGGGCATCGTACTTGAGGTTCTTGATAATGATCGGAGAAACCGCTAGCAGAGGGCCGTCCGTAACCAGGAGGGTATGACCATCAGCAGGGTATTGCTTGATGGCCGTGACGGCGACGCCGCCGCCGCCGCCGGGCTTGTTTTCGACAATTACCGGCTGCTTGAGGTCTGCCTGCATTTTCTCGGCTAGAACCCGGGCCACGGTGTCCGGCAGTCCCCCTGGAGCGTAGGGTATGACCAGCTTTACGGGCTTGTTCGGGAAATCGCTATCAGCATAGGCAAAGATTGACAACGCCTGGAGGGCAATTGCAGCCGATATTTTCAAGAAAGTTCCTCTTGTCATGACATGTCTCCTGATTTTTGTGATTTCTTACGGCACCGACGCCATCCGCTCATGTACCGGCATTAAGATGTCCGCACAATTCCTGTTTAAAAAATGACATGCACATTTGCAGCCAGCAGCAACGATGTCGGCATGCGGGCGACGCAGATTGATGCGAAGTCGGGCTTGGCCACCTCTTCTAGATGGTGGAGGCAGCTTCGGCTGCGGCGCACAAAATCTTGTTCTCTGCGTCGCAACTGCTTCTCTTCATTGACATGCCTCACCTCTATTTTATTAGACGTCTAAAATTATTATTAGAGGGCTAGCGTGATTTTTGGTCGGTGATATCCCTAGGGCTCGTCATCAATTGAGCCAGACGACAGCGGCCGCAAGGTGGATCCCTCCCAAGAATGCCGCTGCCGTTTTGTCATAACGCGTGGCAATGCCCCTGTACTGCTTCAACCGCGCAGAGAAGTTCTCAATGAGATGCCGCTCTTGGTAGACATGGCGGTCATACCCGCGCTGAGTTTTGCACGTCCGAATACTGGGAATGACAACCTGCTTGCCCTGGCGCAGCAGTGGTTCAACCACGCGTTCATGGGCGTCATACGCTTTGTCGGCAATCACGGCTTGCGCGTCGGTGCGCGCAAGCCAGACATCTGCACCTTCCAAATCCGATGCCTGCCCTGCTGTGAGATGGAAACCAGTGGGGTTGCCAAGAGCGTCAACGGTGGCATGGATCTTGGTGCTCAAACCTCCTCGGCTGCGACCGATGGCTTGGCTTTGCCCCCTTTTTGCACCCGCGCTGTGCTGATGGGCACGCACGATGGTTGCATCGATCATGGCGTACTCGTTATCAGGCAGCGCACTGAGTGCTTCAAACACCCGCAGCCACACGCCCGAGCGGCTCCAGCGCATGTGGCGCAGGTGAACGACTCGAAAGTCGCCAAAGCGCTGGGGCAGATCGCGCCAAGCAATACCGCAGCGATAGCGATACAGCACAGCGTCAACAAGGAGACGGCTATTTTTGGCAGGAGCGCCCACATGCCCGGCCCTGCCAAGAAGTAGGCTTTTGATTTGCTCCCATTGGGCATTGGTCAGTGCATGTCTACGAATGACGCTACTGATAACGTAGCAACTATCGTATTAGATGACACGTCCTAGTTGTTTAGTCCCGGCATTTGATGGATTGGATCAATCCTGAAGCGTTTGGGCTCGGATGTCCACTGCTTGCAAATGAATTCATACGGGGTCAAGCCCTTGAGCGTCTTGAGTCTTCGGCCGAAGTTGTAGGCATCGATGAAGTCCGCCAGATGCTGTCGTAGCTGCTCGTGATCGTCGTAATGGAAGCGTTTGACGGTAGCTTCTTTGATGGTCCGATTCATTCGCTCAACCTGGCCATTAGTCCAGGGATGCTTAATCTTGGTGAGGCGATGTCCAATGCCATGTTCAGTGCAGACGCGGCCAAAAATGTGATCGCCAGCGTACCGATCGCAGGCACGGTTCGCAAACTGGATACCGTTATCGGTCAGTACCGTATGGAGGGCGTATGGCACTACCTTGATCAGATTGCGCAAGAACTGTGCAGCAATCATCTTGCCGGCCTTGGCATGGAGTTCGGTCATTGGCCACAAACAGATAGAGCTTGCCTTCGGCTGTTTGCACCTCGGCAATGTCGACGTGAAAGTAGCCGATGGGGTAGATCTTGAACTTCTTCTTGGCAGGCTTGCCGCCACCCACCTCTGGTAGCCGCGAGATGCCATGACGCTGCAGACATCGATGCAGCGAGGAGCCGTCAGATACGGGATGGTCGGTTGCAGTGCATAAAGGCAGTCGTCCAGTGGCAGCTAGGTATGCCTGCGAAAGGCGACGATCGCAGCCTCATCCTCAACGGATAAAACGGTGGAGCGCGGCCGCCTCGGCCCTGTTGGTAGATCGGTGACCGAGGCCCGCTTCTTCCACTTCGCCACCGTCTTCTGATTGATGCCATAGCGCGCAGAAAGCGCTCTCAGGCTCTCTTGACTATTTTGTATTGCTCGACGGACTGCCTCTGCCGTTGTGGCGCTCCCGTGCAGAACCTGGCCCATAGTGCTTCCTTCCATTCAAGGTAAAAGATTGCACCATCAAAACCTGGGATCAAATAGAGCATGGATCCCGCGTTCTGGTGGGGATATCTGGGTCTTGGCTTGGGGAGAGGGGTGTCTCGGATGCTCCTTGGAGCACTGTCAAAGCTTGCGTCGCAACACGATGGGCTTGCCGCCCATATTCAGCTTGGTCATCCAGGCGGCCAGTGCGGAATCCAGATAGTCTGCATGACCTGGGAACCACTGGAAGAGGGCCATGCCGATATCCTGGACTATGTCGGCGCCGGCTTGTCCTTGTGCAACAGCTTCCTTGACCTCGCGGACCGACTTCAGCACTGCTGCATGCTCGTCGAGATGGCAGTCCCGAGGAGGGAAGTTCGTGGTGCGCATCCATTCATCTTCCTGCTCGAAATGGCTGATGGCATGCTGCTCGAACTGTTCGATGGCCTGGGCGGCATTCTTCTCCGTGCAGGTCACCAGTTTCAGCGCAGTCGCGTAGAACTCCTCATGCACATCATCCATGGGCGTAAATCCCAGTAAGCGTGCATCGGTCCAGGCGAGACTGTTGTCGTCGACCGGCGTGGGTGCACTGGCATCCCGAGCCCTGGTGGCTGAGGTAGAAGTCTGCTCATCCATGTTCAATGTCCCTTGTTATGTTGGTAGGCCAATGCCTGGCCGTGCCAACCGAAGTGGCTGGTGGCTCAGAGGTCCAGTACCAATTCCGCAGATTTTGCACGCGATACGCAGACCATAATCTGTGCATCCTTTTCATCGTCCCGTAGCACGAGATCCCGGTGGTCCGCTTCGCCCGAGCACAATCCTACCCGGCAGGAGCCGCAGGTACCGCTTTCGCAGGAGCTTGCCACGCGCACGTTCGAGGCACGCAGAACGTCCAGAATCGAGCGGTCGCTCGGAATTTCCAATGAGGTGCCGGTGCGCTTAAGCTGCACCGTGAATGGCGTGTTTTCCTTTGTGTTGGCATTGCCGGCGCCGAAACTTTCAAAGTGAACGGTGCCGGACGGCCAGTGGCCTGTCATGTCCTGAACGGTATCCATCAGCGACTGCGGTCCGCAGCAATAGACATGTGCAGCCTTGGGACGCTCGAATAAGGCCCAGAAGTCGAATGCTTTCGCCGGGTCGCCGAAACTGTGGTGGATCTTCACCAACGAGCGCCATTCGTCGCTGCTGAGCTCGTCGAGAAAGGCCGTGCCCTCTGGATCCCGAGCCAGATAATACAATTTGAAGTCCCGCAGGCCTTCCGCCTTCAACTGGCGTGCCATGGACAGCATGGGCGTGATGCCGATGCCGCCAGCCACGAGAATGAACGACTTGGCGCGTTCATCAAGCGGAAATTCGTTGCGCGGCAGAGAGGCTTCGATCGAATCCCCTGCGGATGTGTCGTCGACCAGACTCATCGAGCCGCCACGGCCATTGCTGTCGCGCTTCACGGCGATGACATAGCGATTGCGCTCTTGCGAGTCGTTGCAGAGCGAATAGCTGCGGCGCATGCCGTTGGGGGCCACCAGCGTCAGATTCGAGCCAGCCTCGAACGGGGGCAGCGGCGCGCCCTCTGGATGGGTAAGTTCAAAGCGCCAGATGTCGCGTGCAATCTTTTCCTTCTCCGCGATCTTCAGACGCAGAAAGCCGCTTTCCTGGGTGGTCATGCCTGTCTTCCTTTACTTGCTCGACAATATTTGCAATTCTATTATTAGAGATCTAATTATGCAAGCGGAGTAGTTGACTTGCGCACGGTTTCGCGCCAGGGGAAAACCCTGCTTGTCGCTACTCTCGAAGCCTCGTAATCTAATAAATAGATATCTAATGAATAGATTTCTAGCAATAAAGGCTTGATTGCGGCGGCCGGTAAAGCGAACTCAGACGTGTTCGCTGCTCCGCCAGCTCAAGCCGGCAGCAGACAAAACGCCTCCAAGAGACTCCGAAATGACAGATTCCACGTTGAACTACGTGGGTGCGCTTCCGCATCAAACTTCCGACCCGGCAACCGTCGAGACAACCTATCGCAAGATCACTCTCAGGCTGATGAGCTTTCTGTTCTTCTGCTGGGTGCTCAACTATCTTGATCGCGTCAATATCAGCTTTGCGCAGTTGCATCTGAAGCACGATCTTGGTCTGAGCGATGCCGCTTACGGTCTGGGCGTGAGTCTGTTCTTCATTGGCTACATCCTGCTGGAGGTGCCGAGCACGCTGCTGCTCAGGCGCATCGGCGCACGCAAGACCATCACGCGGATCATGCTTTTGTGGGGGGGGATTTCTACTGCCATGGCATTCATGAACGCCCCGTGGCAGTTCTATCTGGCCCGGACGCTGCTTGGCGCGGCGGAAGCAGGCTTTTGGCCCGGCATCATTCTTTATCTCTCGTTCTGGTATCCCGCCAAGCTCCGCGCCCGCATCACGTCGCGGTTCCTGCTGGCGATTGCTGTGGCCGGCATCATCGGCGGTCCGCTGTCGGGTCTGATCCTCGAGAACTTCCATGAAGTCTGGGGCTTTCGCAACTGGCAGTGGCTGCTGTTCTTAGAAGGCCTGCCGGCCGTGGTCGCGGGCATTGTGGCTTGGTTCTACCTGACCGACAAACCACAGGATGCGAAGTGGCTGACCAATCAGGAAAAGCTCATCGTCCTGAACGCCCTGGAAGAAGAGAACCGCCAGAAGCCGGAGAACGCTCCGAGCAGCCTGATGGCCGCTTTGCGTGATCCGCGCGTCTATGTGATTGCTGCAGGCTGGGCCACGGTACCCATTTGCGGCACGATCCTGAACTACTGGACGCCCACCATCATTAAGCAGACGGGCGTTTCCAACATGCTGCACATCGGCTTTCTGTCGGCTCTGCCTTACTTGGTCGGTGCCGTTGCCATGCTGTTTATTGCCCGCAGCTCCGACCTGCGATTGGAGCGCCGCTGGCATTTCGCCCTGTCGACCACCGCTGGTGCCATTGGCGCGTTGATGCTGACGTTGTTTACAGAAAGCCCGGTGGCTGCGATTGTATGCCTGAGCCTGGTTTCGGTGAGCTATTTCGCTGCGGCGGCTATTGTCTGGACCATTCCGCCGAACTATCTCACGGGTGAGGCTGCAGCAGGCGGGATTGGCGTCATCAGCAGTCTGGGGCAGGTCGGAGCTTTTTTTGCGCCCATCGTCCTGGGTTGGGTGAAAAGCGCTACCGGCAGTTTCTCGGCTGGCATTTTGCTGGTGGCTGCGCTGGTCTTCATCGGAGGCCTTGCCGTCTTCTTTGGCGTGCCACGCCAGCAGGCGTCACAAACAGGCGCATGACAATGCGCTCCGAATCGATTTTGATCGTCACAAAGGAATCAACATGAGCAAGCTTCAACTGTCCATCGCGGTGGGCAATTACGACCGGATGCGTCCGCTGATCGACGGCGACGTCCAGATCGACGGTGTGGACCCGGTGTTCATGCTGCAGGATCCGGAAGAAATCTTCTTCCGTGCGTTCCGCACCGCCGACTACGACATCTGCGAGCTGTCGCTCAGCAGCTACTCGGTGAAGACCGCAGCCGGCACCTCGCCGTACATTGCCGTGCCGGTGTTCCCTTCGCGGGCATTCCGCCACAGCTCGGTCTACGTGCGTGCCGATCGCGGCATCAACAGCCCGGCCGACCTCAAGGGCAAGCGCATCGGCGTGCCCGAATACCAGCTGACCGCCAATGTGTGGGTGCGCATGTTCCTGGAAGAGGAGTACGGCGTGAAGGCCTCCGACATCCAGTGGGTGCGCGGCGGCTACGAAGATCCGACCCGCATCGAGAAGATCTCGCTGAAGCTGCCCGAAGGTGTGTCGCTGGTGAATGCGCCGGAAGGCCGTACCATCTCGAACCTGCTGGCCGATGGCGAAATCGATGGCGTGATCGGGCCGCGTGCCCCGTCGTGCTTCGACCGCGGTCACCCGCAGGTCAAGTACCTGTTCGAGGACCCGCAGAAGGCTGCGGCCGAATGGTATGAGCGTCGCAAGCTGTTCCCGATCATGCACACGCTAGGCGTGCGCAAGACCCTGGCAGAGCAGCATCCCTGGCTGCCCGGCGCACTGGTCAAGGCCTTCGAGCATTCCAAGGCGGTGGCACTGACGCGCCTGAGCGACACTTCGGCTACCAAGGTCACGCTTCCGTTCATCGAGGACCAACTGCGCAATGCGCGCCGCCTGATGGGCCAGGATTTCTGGTCGTATGGTTTTGCCGAGAATGCCCATGTGGTTGACCGTTTCCTCGCGCAGCACCATGCCGAAGGACTGTCGAGCCGCCGCCTCCAGCCTGCTGAGCTGTTCCACCCGGCCAGCCTGGAGAGCTTCAAGATCTGATCTCATCAGCTGCTGCGGATATTGCCGCGCACTTGGTCGACCAAGTGCGCGGCGTTTTGTATGTACAGTCTGCTTTTCCGTTAGCCGCAGCATCACGTCTACAATGCACTCGCCCTGCGATGGCGCAAGGTATCCGTACCGATACCGTGGTGCTCGGCTTGTTCGTATCGGTGTGGTTGGCATACCTTTTGAATTGACAAAGCATGAGTGCAGAACCGGGGAAGCGGTCCGTGCACTTGTGAAGGCACTATGATTTCAAGCAGTCTGACGATGGCCGTGAAGGAGAAAGCATGACAGCCAGACCCTCTTCCAGCAAGGCACCGGATTCCAAAGAGAACCCGATCCTGCGGCATTGGCGCGAGGCCGTACCGGATGATCGTCTCGCTCACCTGGTGAAGGATGCAGGCCGGGCGATGGTTCGGGGGCTGCAGATGCGCCTGGCTCAGTATGAAGTTTCTTTCGGTCACTGGGCGTTTCTGCGCATTCTGTGGGTCACCGATGGACTGACGCAGAAGGAACTAAGTGACGAGGCAGGTACCACCACGCCGACCACTTTCAGTGCGGTGTCGGCGATGGAGAAGCTGGGATACGTCGAACGCCGCTATGCGCCCGGCAACCGCAAGAATACTCATGTGTATCTCACGCCTCGCGGTCGCAGCCTGGAAAGCAAGCTGGTTCCATTGGCCGAAGAAGTGAATGAGATCAGCGTCAAGGGCCTGAAAGGCTCGGAGATCGACATCGCGCGCAAGGTGCTGCTCACGATCATCGAGAACATGGCATGCGACGAAGCCGAGAAGGCACATGACTCGCTGCTGCGGATTCCTTCTACTCGGGAAATGGGGCACCTGATTGCCGCTCGCGGCGAGGAGTGCGAAAACTGTTGAACAGGCTCCAGGAAAGAAAAAACCTCGCACTGCGAGGTTTTTTCTTTCCTGGAGCCTGTCGTCAGAGCAGTACGTCCGTACCCATTTCGCTCGACTTCAGAATCGCGATGCAGATTTCCAGCGTGCCTTTTGCCCACTCCCCATCATGCAGGGGGGCCTGGCCCAGGATTACGGCATCGCACAGTTCGTCGATCACTTCGGCGCGCGGCACGGTCGGGCGCGAGAGAGCAAGCGTTTCGCGCTGCTGGTCGCCGTACACGACGACGGAATCGGGCAGGGGGCGCAAGTCGGCGCGTTCGCAGGACACGATCACCGGGCCGAAGTGCTGATGACTGCGTGTCGGTTCTTCTGCTGCCAGCGAGGGGGGCTTGTAGTCGGCACCACCGTACGTACCGGCAGCCTTGAGCTTGGCTTCGTCCTCTGCCGAGGCAATGGTGGCCAGGCGCTTGCGCGCACTGCCGTAGGCATCCGGATTCAGGTGATCGCCCATTTCACCGATCCAGCCAGTCCACTCGTCACTGTTGAAGTGACCGTAGCCGTTGTACGAGAGTGAGGCATATGCGCCGTTCTCGAACCAGATCAGGGCGGAATAGGCGCCTTCGGTCGGGCGCAGTGGATCCCAGCGGCCAACGCTTGCGCGCAAGCGCGTGGCACGTGAGCCTGCGAGCATTCGCACGATATCGACCTGGTGTGCAGCCTGGCTGAAGACGGCACCACCGCCTTCGGCCGTCATCAGTTCTTCGGGTCGGCGCGGACGGTACAGGTAATCGGTGTAGTTGAAAGCCTGGATCATCCTCACCGCACCGAAATCGCCCGAGCGGATCAGTTCGCGCGTGCGCCGGTACGGTGTATCGAAACTGTGGCAGTGCCCGACGATCAGATGCACGTTCGCGGCGCGGCAGGCCGCGATCATGCGATCACAGTCGGCCGCGTTGAGCGCCATCGGTTTCTCGACCAGCACATGCTTGCCCCTGGCTGCAGCAATCTCGGTGTGCTGGGCGTGGAACTGGTGCGGGCTGGCCACGTAGATGGCCTCCACATCCGGGTCTTCGGCCAGGTCCTGCACGTCTGTGTAAGTCCTTGCGTTGAAGTCGGCAGCGAACTGCTGCCGGGCCTCTTCGCGAGGGTCGCACGCGGCAACGAGCTGAACCCTGGGGTCCTGCAGGAAGGTGGGCAGCATCAGCGAGAATGCCCGCCCCAGTCCTGCAACCCCGATGCGCAAACGGCGCTGTTCCATGGCCACTTCCATCCGTTGATTACTGCTTGACCTGGTAGTCGGTCGCGGCCACGGCGGATTGTTCGTCCGACACGGCATGCTTGGCGCTCACGTAGCGGACCTGGTATTCACGCCAATCGGTTTCCTTCGGCACCACGGCCTGGTACGAGCAGACCGTGCCAGGGATTGCCTTGGCACCGGTACCGATGGCCTTGCCGTCCTGCTTGTATTCGGCGATGGCATCGAGCATGCGACGACGGAACTCGACAATGGCGAGGTCACTGGCGCCCAGACGTTCGTCTGAACGGTCGGCGATGGGGCCCATCGTGACCCACATGGCGATGTCCTGGTTCGGGAAGCCCGTGATGCCGGTGAAGTTGCCGGCCTTCATGGCCTGGCGGTCTTGCCAGAAGCGGTTCTCGTGGTTGCGCAGCGGACGGAAGCGCTCGTCCAGATCCGGGCCGATCTGCGTGTGCAGGAACTTGCGCCAGGTTTCGGTTTCTGGTGTGGCGGCTGCATCACCCCAGGCGATGAAGTAGAACACCGTATTGGTGTCGTCCATCGGCACGTTGACGTTGGCGACGTTGTACAGGTTGTTCGGCGGAATCAGCACGGTGCCGGGTGCGACGAACACGGTCGAGCGAACATAGTCGTGCGTGGTGGCATTGAAGATCGGGCGGCGCAGGGCGGCGTAGCGGAAACCATATTCGGTGCGCTGGACCTGCAGGCGGGGAGCCTTGTCGGTGGAGGGGCGCAGCCAGTTCTTGTCCGTGGCTTCGGCGCCGGTCACGCGTGCCGGCACGAAATCCGACGAGTGCAGGCTGGAGCTGTGTGCGGAATCGATGGCGCCTTCGAGGATCTGTGCCCAGTTGCAGGGCAGCAGCACCTTGCCGATGCTCACACGGGTATCAGCCGTCGGTGCCCAGGCGGGAGCGACGAATTCGGGGACGGCGTCCTGAGCACCCATGTAGGCCCAGACCATGCCGCCCCATTCCTTGGTCGGATAGGCTGTGTGCTTGACTTTTTCGGCCATGCCGCTGGAGGCGGGCTCGGAGACCATTTCGAGTACGTTGCCTTGCACGTCGAACTTCCAGCCGTGGTACAGGCAGCGCAGGCCGCCGTCTTCGTTGCGGCCGTAGACCAGCGAGGCGCGGCGGTGCGGGCAGTACTCGCCGACCACGCCGACGCGACCTTCGCTGTCGCGGAACACGACGAGGTCTTCGCCGAGGATGCGTGCCTTGACCGGCGTGCCGTCCGGTTCACGGACCTCTTCAATCAGGCAGATCGGGGTCCAGTGTTCGCGCATCAGCTTGCCCATGGGGGCTTCGCCTTCTACGCGGCACAGCAATTCGTTTTCTTCATGAGTCAGCATCGTTGTCTCCTGGCGATTACTCGCCTTCAGCAGTAGGGGTACTTAATTATATTAGAGATCTAGTTATATTGACAAGCCTGTTTGACAAGATTGTGTGGCTTCGATGGGGGCGGCCTGTGGCCAATCACAAACCTTTGATTGAGAGACATGAAACAAAGCCCTCTCGAAATTCTCCGGAAGGGCTTGGGATGCTGTATCAGAGGCTGGCAATCCAGCTTGATGTTGCTCGACTTGATCCACTTAGCACGCACGGCCCCGCCGCTACATGGATATGCTGGAAGAGGTCGGCATGAATCCAGCCCTCCTGGCGCGACTTCCGCATCAGGTATCAGGTGGCTAGCGGTAGCGTGTAGTCATTGCGCGCGCACTGACCATGAATCCGCGCCTGCCAGTCTGCTACGAACTCGTGTCAGCTCTGGACGCCACAGTGCGTAATCAAGTCTTGGCCTTGCTTACCAAGCTGTGCAAGGAGCGAGACTTGATGCTGATCTTCACCGGCCACGTCTTCAATGTGATGGAGTCGATTGTCGATGAAGTGCCGGTCATGTAGCGTGGAAAAATCGCGGAATATGGCTCGGCCAAAGAGATGTTCTCCTTGCCGCGCGAAGCCTCACGCGGGAGTTGCTAAAGGCGGGGCGACTGTCGAGCGCGCTGCGGTTGGTCGAGAAACAGACAGTCCTTGTCGGCGACTAGGCGGCGATGTGTTGCCGCGGCCCTGAGCACCATAAGCTTGATCGAATGATCAGGAAAGCTGGCCGTCTGGGCCGAATTCACTTTACATCCCTTGCCTGATCTCATGCCGTGGCAGCGATTCGCCCTGGATTTGAACTGTTCTAGGAGTTGGACGGTTACCGTGCTGCCGAGCAGGAGGTGTTTCTCAGTCTGTATTTCGCAGGGCTGAGTCCTTGTGTTGGGGGGGGGCGGATAAAAACTTGGACTGGTTTTATGCGGCTAGGCCAAGCTTGTGCCGGTATTCCACAGGACTTAAAAGTCCCAGAGATACCTTGATACGTTTTTCGTTGTACCAACGAATGTACGCATCGACAGCTTCAATGAACTGCTCAATCGTTGTTGATTGCCAGTTGTTGGGATAGAACAGCTCCATCTTTAGCCTTCCAAAAAAGCCTTCGCACGCAGCGTTGTCTGGTGAGCACCCTTTGCGAGACATCGAGCGAGTCAACTTTGCATCATGGACCCTCGAGAGCCAGCCTGGCCAGCGGTAGTGAGCTCCACGATCAGAATGAATCACAGGGCGGCTCTCGCTGCCTTGAACAGCATCAATGGCCGCATCCAGCATTGTGTTGACGAGATGTGCGTTGGGATGAGTCCCAATCGACCAGCTCACCACCAGCCCGTCAAAGCAATCAATGACTGGCGACAGGTAAACCTTGCCAGCAGGAATCTGGAATTCAGTAATGTCGGTGAGCCACTTCTCATTGGGCGCAGCGGCACGGAAGTCTCGATTGATGAGGTTTTGCGGGGCGGCACCTATCTCTCCAAGGTAGGAGTTATATCTGCGGCGTTTGGGCTTGGCCACGATCAAGCCCTCCTGCTTCATCAGCCGACGAACCACCTTCTCTGAGATGCCCGTGCACTCCTTGAGCAGAGATGCCTGCACCCTGCGGTACCCATAGCAACGGTAGTTGTTGTCGAAGATCTCTGTGATGCTTCGGCGTACATCCAAGTATTTGTCAGCCAGCTTCAGCCGGGCACGATGGTAAAAGTACGAGCTTCTAGCAAGGCCAACAAGAGAAAGCAGTTCTGGTAATTCATACTGACCGCGCAACGCTTCAACCAGCACAGCCTTATCTTTGTTTGCCAGCCTATGCAGATCAATGCCAGCCCCATTTTTTAAGACTTCATGGGCCTGCTTGAGAAGCTCACGCTCTATCTTTAGTCGCCGAATATCCTGGCGCAATGATTCAACTTGGCGCCTGAGCGCTGCTGCATCCAACACAGGCGATCGCTTTGGACTGTGTTTCATCGAGGTGGGGGCACAAGGGCCAAGCAACTGATTTTTCCAGTTGTACAAGGTCCCTCTGCATACCCCAAACTTGACCGCTATCTCCTGCGCAGTTGATTGACGGGTACACAGTTGCACCACGCCCTCGCACATCAAGGCATCAGGCTTTGTAGTCGGCCAAGACCTGCCGACCATCGATTTACTGATCTCAGGGCAGTCTTGCCGAACCCACGCAGTCAACGTTCCTCGACCCGGGTAACCCAAAACCCTCATCGTGGCGGCAATACAGCGATCGTGGGCGAGGTAATGAGCAACCGCCACCTGTCTTTGCTGTAGCGAATATTTCGGTGCTCTTGGTGCTTGGCTCGCTGGCAAATCCTGATGCTTCAGGTAGTGCTGATACCAGCCTTTCAATGCGTTCTTGGTTGGGTATCCCAACTGGCGAATCGTGGCTCTGACACGCAAGCCAAGCTTGATATAAAGCTCAACTGCACGAATCCTGTCTGCGTATGAGTACATGAACTACCTTGTATGGATGCCTCCCAGCCATGAGTAGTAACCCGCAATGCTTTGTGAAGAAGTCGGCTGCTGCCTTGTATCCGGCCTGTGATGTGGACGCTGGGTTGCCCCTTGTCCGCTGGCCCCGATGTAATCCGCTGACGAGCGCCTCATCTCCTAGGACGGACTTTTGAAGTCCGGTAGTTCATCCAGGTTTAGCTCGTCCCGGTCTGACCTGTTTCACATCACGCTGCTTTGTTGCTGCCTCATCGCCTTCAAAGGTTCACATCCTCCTTTCTCGGGTTGATCTGCTATCCGTTCAAGCCCCAAGCGGCCTGGTGCTCTGGTGGCCTCGTTGGTAGTCCTGCTGTCGGGCCGTAACGGCCCAGATCGTTCGCGCCATCTTGGCCGCCTGTGCCACGATCACAACGTTCGTTGGCCTCCTGGCTTGAAGCTGTTCCAGCCATGGGCCGGGCTCTTTCGCATGTCTCAGTACCGCACGCGCACCGTGAATAAGCAAAGTCCGCAGGTAGGTGTCGCCCCGTTTGGAGATCCCCAGAAGATTTACCCGGCCACCTGTGCCTCGTTGCTTGGGTACCAGACCCAGCCAGGCACAGAATTCGCGCCCCGACTTGAATGCCTTGGCTTCTCCCATAGTGGCGATGGCCGCTGTAGCCGAGAGCAGGCCTACCCCGGGTATCGCCGCCACACGCTTCATGTCCACGTCAATGCGCAGGACCTCTGCAAGCCTCACCTCGATGGCCTTAATGTCTATCGCCAGTTGCTTGATGCGCTGGGCCTGCTCGCGCAGGCTATCGACGACATACTGTGGAATGCTGTTGGCAAGCGCCTCCAGTGCGAGTTCCAACTCGCCCAACAACGCCTTCTTGCCTCGCGCTAAGGTGGCTCCAAACTCATAGAGTAGTCCCCGCAACGCATTGATCTGCATGATCTTCATCCGCATCAACATCTCGCGCTGACGATGCAAGGTGAGCGTGGCTTGTTGCGCCAGCGTCTTCACGCCCACGAATTTGGTACCCGGCTGCTGGATCGCCAGCCAGATGGCGCGTGCATCTGTAGCGTCGGTCTTGTTGCCGTTCACGAATGGGCGCACGGCTTTGGCATGAATCAGCCGCACGGCATGGCCCTGCGCCGTCAACTCACGGGCCCAGTGGTGCGCTCCGCCGCAGGCTTCGATGCCGATCAAGCAAGGTGCACGGTTGGCGAAGTGCCCTAAAACCTTGGCCCGCTTTAGCTGCACGTTGACAATCTCGCCTGTGCTCATGTCCACGGTGTGAAGTTGGAACACGCTTTTGGCGATGTCCAGTCCAATGACCTGCAGGCCGGCCACCTGACCGATGATTTGCCCCGCGCTTTGGGTAGTACAACGATGCATGACGAAACCTCGCTGATGTTTGTGAAGACATTGGTCTATCAAGCCACGGGCACTTTGATACCGTATCCATTCAAGAGCCCAGCTCGTCTAGCGAACAAGCACACTCCCAAAACGGTCACGCTGTTCATCTTTATGCTTCTGCGGCCTTTGAGCTGCCCGTAGGCAGGGAGGCATCCATTACATCTCCTGGTAGTCCAAGTTTTTGTCCGCATCCTCGGCGGGTCAGTTCTGCGTGGAAATCAACAGCCTGTGCGTCAATATGCAACTCCTGTTTAACCGGGAGAAGACACTGCTGAGGACGCCATCAAGGAGCACTATGGTTCTGCCAGAACTCCTTGCTCAGTTGGCTCTTGCGCGTAGTTCCTACTTCTACCGTTGAGCTTGCGCTGCGGTAGCAGCAAGGACATCGTGGAGCACTACAACCCCTGCGGATATAGCTTTTTTTCCAACTCATTGCGAGCGCGCTTCAGCGGCATCAAAAAAGTCTCTTTGAACTCACTCATGCTGAGTCTCTCTGCCCTAACAGCAATGCTCATGGCAGCAATTGTGTTGCCTTGAGGGTCGCGCACTGGCGCCGCCATGGAGCGCACACCCAGCTCCAACTCTCCATCGCTGCATGACCATCCGGATTGCCTGCAAGTTTCAAGCAGACCTAGCAGCTCCTCCAAGTCAGTCATCGTCTGAGGGGTCAGAGCCACCCGCTCGATCATCTCCAGCCTTGCACGCGCCTCATGTTGAAGCAGTCCTGACAACAGCATCCGACCAATCGCAGAACAGTACACCGGCAACCTGGATCCTATTCCTAGGCCCGTGCTCAAGCTGCGCCGTGCGGTCGAACGGCCAATGATGATGGCATCGTCTTCCAACAAAGTACCAAGCGAAGCGGACTCTCTGGTCCGCTCCGACAGTGCATCCAGTAGCGGCTGGGCCAACGCAGGCATGGGGCGCGATGACAGAAATGAATAGGCGATCAGCAGTGACTTAGGCTGCATCCAAAACAGCTTTCCGTCACTCTCTAAATAGCCGAGCTGTACTAGTGTGCTGAGCGAACGTCTGGCTGATGCTGGCGTGGACTGCGTGAGCCTGGCCACTTCCGACAGCGTGAGCCGGGTATGCCGACGGTCAAAGCAAGTCAGTACGCCCAATCCCTTGCGCAGCGATTCCACAAAGTTCTTGTCCTGCATAGCGATCAAATCAAGGTGTTTTCAACATTTTTGCGCATAGCGCAAAAACAGGTTTAACACAAAGTACGACATCCCCATACTGCAGTTCCCCACACAAGAAGGAGACAAGATGCGCAACGAATCCATTCGCAGACGCGAAGCATTGATCGGCATTGCCACCGCGGTTGCTTCAACAGGTAGCCTGGCTCAGTCAAATCAACCTCTCAAGATCGTCGTGCCCTTCTCGGCCGGTGGTACCGCCGATGTACTGCCGCGCCTAGTAGTCGAAAAAATCCGCGCGGACTACGCAGGTGGCGTGATCATTGAAAACAAGCCCGGGGCTGGTGGAAACATCGGTGCCGATCTAGTGTTCCGGGCACCGCCAGACGGAATGACTGTGCTGGCCTCCCCTCCGGGGCCCATCGCCATCAACCACAACCTCTATCAAAAGCTCAGCTTTGACCCGACTCGCTGGGTACCGGTGACGATTTTGGCCACAGTGCCCAACGTCCTGGTCATCAACCCGAAGCTGCCTGTTAAGTCACTTGGCGAGTTCATTGCATACGCCAAAGCCAATCCCAAAAAAGTGACTGTGGCGACGCAAGGCGACGGCTCGACATCCCACTTGACTGCGGCCATGTTTATGCAGCTAACGGGTGCTGAGCTAACCGTCGTTCCCTACAAGGGAACGGCCCCGGCTCTGATTGACCTGATCGGTGGCAATGTGGATGTGTTTTTCGACAACATCAGCTCATCGGCAACCTATCACCATGCCGGCAAGGTGCGCATTCTGGCCGTTGCCGACGAGCAGCGTTCCCAAATATTGCCCCAGGTCCCCACATTCGCCGAGCAGCAATGGCCAGCCATGCAGGCCGTGACTTTCTTTTCTGTCGTCGCCCCCCCAGGCACGAGTGCAGAAATCGCACAGAAGCTTCAGAGGCAGATGGCCCAGGCTCTGTCATCAAACGACATCCGCAAGCACTTTCAGGAACAGGGCGCCGTGCCCTGCGGCTGGGATCCCACCAAGACTGCTCAGTTCATCCGTCAGGAAACCGAGAAGTGGAAGAAGGTGCTGAAGGCCGCCAACGTCAAGCTCTAACCCTTAGGAACCAACATGCAAGAATCCATCATCCAGTGGCGTGGGGCCACTAATACGCGCGTGCCCTTCGGTATCTATACCGACACAGCCAATGCTGATCATGAACAGCAGCGCATCTATCGCGGCGAGGTCTGGAACTACCTGTGCCTGGAATCTGAAATCCCCGAGGCGGGTGATTTCCGCACCACCTTTGTCGGTGAAACACCAATAGTTGTCGTGCGGGATGCCGACCAGGAAATCTACGCCTTCGAGAACCGCTGCGCGCATCGCGGCGCTCTCATCGCTCTGGAGAAATCGGGCCGTACGGATAGTTTCCAGTGCGTCTATCACGCCTGGAGCTACAACCGACAGGGAGATCTGACCGGCGTTGCCTTCGAGAAAGGTGTCAAGGGCCAGGGTGGCATGCCGGCCTCATTCTGCAAAGAAGAGCATGGCCCGCGCAAGCTCCGCGTGGCTGTCTTTTGCGGTTTGGTCTTTGGCAGTTTTTCCGAGGACGTGCCCAGCATTGAGGATTACCTTGGCCCTGAGATTTGCGAGCGCATAGAGCGCGTGCTGCACAAGCCCGTAGAAGTCATCGGTCGCTTCACGCAAAAGCTGCCTAACAACTGGAAGCTCTACTTCGAGAACGTGAAGGACAGCTATCACGCCAGCCTCCTGCATATGTTCTTCACCACCTTCGAGCTGAATCGCCTCTCACAAAAAGGCGGCGTCATCGTCGACGAGTCGGGTGGCCACCATGTGAGCTATTCCATGATCGATCGTAGCGCCAAAGACGACTCGTACAAGGACCAGGCCATCCGCTCCGACAACGAGCGTTACCGGCTCAAAGATCCCAGCCTTCTAGAGGGCTTCGAGGAGTTCGAGGACGGCGTGACCCTGCAGATCCTTTCTGTGTTCCCTGGCTTTGTGCTGCAGCAGATTCAGAACAGCATCGCCGTGCGTCAGTTGTTGCCCAAGAGCATCTCCAGCTCGGAACTCAACTGGACCTATCTTGGCTATGCAGATGACAGTACAGAGCAGCGCAAGGTCAGACTCAAACAGGCCAACCTCATCGGCCCTGCAGGATTTATTTCCATGGAAGACGGAGCTGTCGGTGGATTCGTGCAGCGTGGCATCGCAGGCGCTGCCGACCTTGACGCGGTCATCGAGATGGGCGGAGACCACGAAGGCTCTAGCGAGGGCCGCGCCACAGAAACCTCGGTACGCGGCTTTTGGAAGGCCTACCGCAAGCATATGGGACAGGAGATGCAAGCATGATCAATGAAATTCAAATCGCGGCCTTCAATGCCGCTTACGCGAAGACCGTAGACAGTGACGCCATGGAGCAATGGCCAACCTTCTTCACGAAGGATTGCCACTATCGCGTCACCAATGTCGACAATCATGCTGAAGGGCTTGCTGCCGGCATTGTCTGGGCGGATTCACAGGACATGCTCACCGACCGAATTTCTGCGCTGCGCGAAGCCAATATCTACGAGCGCCATCGCTATCGCCATATTCTGGGTCTGCCTTCGATCCAGTCAGGCGATGCAACACAGGCCAGTGCTTCCACGCCGTTCATGGTGCTGCGCATCATGCATACAGGGGAAACAGAGGTCTTTGCCAGCGGTGAGTACCTCGACAAATTCACCACGATTGATGGCAAGTTACGTCTGCAAGAACGCATCGCGGTTTGCGACAGCACGGTGACGGACACGCTGATGGCATTGCCGCTATGACAATAGTGCACCGTAGATTGGCTTTGGCCATCGGCGATCCCCACGGTATTGGCCCAGAAATCGCACTGAAAGCTCTCCAGCAGCTGTCTGTCACCGAAAGGTCTCTTATCAAGGTCTATGGACCTTGGAGCGCTCTCGAGCAAGCCGCACGGGTTTGCGAAATGGAGCCGCTTCTTCAAGACATCGTTCACGAGGAAGCCGGCACACTTACACAACCAGTTCAATGGGGAGAAATCACCCCGCAGGCTGGTCTATCTACGGTGCAATCCGCAACAGCGGCTATCCGAGCGTGCGAAAACGGCGAAGTCGATGCCGTCATTGCCTGCCCTCACCATGAAACGGCCATTCACCGCGCAGGCATAGCGTTCAGCGGCTACCCATCTTTGCTCGCCAATGTTCTTGGCATGAACGAAGACCAGGTATTCCTGATGCTGGTGGGGGCTGGCCTGCGCATAGTGCATGTCACTTTGCATGAAAGCGTGCGCAGCGCATTGGAGCGGCTCTCTCCTCAGTTGGTGGTCAACGCGGCGCAGGCTGCCGTGCAGACATGCACCTTACTCGGAGTGCCTAAACCAAAAGTCGCTGTATTCGGGATCAACCCTCATGCATCTGAAGGACAGTTGTTCGGCCTGGAGGACTCCCAGATCACCGTTCCCGCTGTCGAGACACTGCGCAAGCGCGGCCTAGCAGTAGACGGCCCCATGGGCGCTGACATGGTTCTGGCACAGCGCAAGCACGACCTGTATGTAGCCATGCTGCACGATCAGGGCCATATCCCCATCAAGCTGCTGGCACCTAACGGAGCCAGCGCACTATCTATCGGTGGCAGGGTGGTGCTTTCCAGCGTGGGCCATGGCAGCGCCATGGACATTGCCGGCCGTGGCGTGGCTGACGCCACGGCCCTCCTACGCACAATAGCCCTACTCGGAGCCCAACCGGTCTGAGGACTCTCTATGAACCACCAGATCCATATCCACGACTCCGATATCGCGTTCCCCTGCGCGCCCGGGCAATCCGTACTGGATGCAGCTCTGCAGGCCGGCATCGAGCTGCCCTATTCCTGCCGCAAAGGTAGCTGTGGCAACTGTGCGAGTACGCTGCTCGACGGAAATATTGCCTCCTTCAATGGCATGGCCGTGCGAAACGAACTCTGCGCCTCGGAACAAGTGCTGCTGTGCGGCTGCACTGCAGCCAGCGATATACGTATCCACCCGAGCTCCTTTCGCCGTCTCGACCCGGAAGCCCGAAAACGTTTTACGGCCAAGGTGTACAGCAATACACTGGCGGCACCCGATGTCTCGCTGCTGCGCCTGCGCCTGCCTGTGGGCAAGCGCGCCAAATTTGAAGCCGGCCAATACCTGCTGATTCACCTCGACGACGGGGAAAGCCGCAGCTACTCTATGGCCAATCCACCCCATGAGAGCGATGGCATCACATTGCATGTCAGGCATGTACCTGGTGGTCGCTTCAGCACTATCGTTCAGCAGTTGAAGTCTGGTGACACATTGGATATCGAACTGCCATTCGGCAGCATCGCACTGAAGCCTGATGACGCAAGGCCCCTGATTTGCGTTGCGGGTGGCACGGGATTTGCGCCCATTAAATCCGTTCTTGATGACTTAGCCAAACGCAAGGTTCAGCGCGACATCACGCTGATCTGGGGGGCTCGCAACCCCTCGGGCCTGTATCTTCCTAGCGCCATCGACAAGTGGCGCAAAGTCTGGCCACAGTTTCGCTACATTGCAGCCATCACCGACCTAGGCGATATGCCTGCGGATGCTCACGCAGGTCGGGTGGATGACGCGCTACGCACTCACTTTGGCAACCTGCACGATCATGTGGTGCACTGCTGTGGCTCACCAGCTCTGGTTCAATCAGTGCGCACAGCCGCTTCCGATATGGGCCTGCTTGCACAGGACTTCCACGCGGATGTTTTTGCGACAGGCCCGACTGGTCACCACTAGAAGTAGCTACCCATGCGATATCAACACGGCGGACTTGAGGCAGTAATAAAAGCATTCATGCCATTGCCGACGAACTTGCTTCCTCGCTGTACGCGTTTGTGGTTGACCGGCTCCGCCATTGAACTGCACAGCGTTGCAGTAACCCGTCGGTAGCCAAAGCAGCCATGGTTGCGCTCGAAGATGTTGGTGATTGATCGGCACACCAGGACATACTTCTCGTCAGCGTTGAGACGGGCGCGATGGTAGAGGTATGAACTGCGAGCCAAGACTAGCGAGGCGAGCGACTCGGCAAGCGATTCTTCATGGCGCAGGCCATAGCTTCTGACCAGGGCCGTGGAGCTGCGGCTGGTGAAGACCAGCCCATTGTCCGAGAGCAGTAGGAACGGCGCTGGCACACGCCCGAGTGTCCCGAACCGTGCAATCAGCACCTGCTCCAGTGCTGACTCCGCAGTCTTGGATCTCCCGCTACGCGACAGGTTCCAGCCCAGCAGTTCCCGGCTGTGGCAATCGATCACCAGGGCCATCGTGGTCCAGCCAGCCCGTCCGGCCCAGACCCGGCACATGTCGGTGGCCCAGCGCTCATTCAGTGCCTTGGCCACCGAGGGCAGGGATTGGATCCTGGGCCTGAAGCCTACCGGGCACTTTCGCACCTGCCAGCCCTCTATCTAGAAGATGCGCTGCACCGTGTTCTTGTTGAACCCCAGCAGATGCGCCACCGTTCGATAGCCGAAGGATAGGTTTTCCTCGAGCATGGCCTTGATCGGCGTCACCAATCGATCCTGCAACTTTGGCGCAGCCTTGACTGGGCGGCCCTGTTGGTGGAACAGGCCCTTGGCCTGGATCCATTCGCCTCGTGCGCGTATGTGTTCAGTAAAAGTAAACGGCCATGTGCACCTTGCTGCCGCGGCGGCGCTTGTCGTTGTCGTAGCTCGCACGCGGGTGACACTCGCAGGTTGACTGCAACGTACGCTCATCTAGCACTGCGGCACTGGACTGCCCCTGGCGCCCTTGGGCCACACGGATGATGGAGCGCAGGTCCGACACCATCGCCTCGGAGCATCCCGCCTCCCATGGCGGCAGGTCATTGGGCAGCAGCTGCCAAGGTGCACCTGCACGCACCAGCCAACGCAGCGCATTGAAGACCTCACGCAGGTCATGCGGGTAAGGCTTGCGGGGCATTGCGGCACTCTACTTGGGCTGCCGCGTGTCTTGAACGGAAGTTCATAACACGCTCTAGAACTGAGTGATCTGCCACTCATATTCATTCGCGATAGATGCTGCTGCTGCCAGTTTCAGTTCAGCGCTATCACCCATTACATCCGCGTATCGCTTGCACAGCGAAAGCAGCGCTGCTTTGGAGCTGTCTGCAGTTTGTTGATTTCCACCCATGTGGCTACGGGTTGGTCGGTGAACAGCCCCTTGCCGTGAATGATGCCTGCCGCGTGCTGGGCGAACAGGGGCGGCAACGAACGGTTGGCGAAGTGAAGCCGCAACAGCTCGCGCCAGAAGTCCACCGGAGTGCGGATAGACCTGGGCGCCACGCGGTGGGATACTGGCTGAGAAACACCGCCTAGTTGGCGGGACGGTAACCGACCAACTTCTGGGGACAGTTCAAACCCGGGGTGATTCACTTATTCCGCGAAGGCGGCTACAGGATTTTTTCATTCAAGCGAGTGTTGTTGCGCCTAAAATTTAAGGGTGTCGGCGAAAGCACCTACAAAAAAATAAAGGCATGTGATCGGCACTGACTGCGCCAGTTAGTGCCGATCACTGCTTCGTGGTAATCAGTTATCGCTGATTACACGCCACCCATTTTCTGTTTTTCGCATTGGAATTGTCAAAGTTACTTTTACTTTATATTCGTCAAATAAAAGTTCTGGATCTTTGTTCTCACTACGTAATGATGCGAGTTGTTGTCCTTCAAAAAGATTTTTTGTGAATTGTTTCACACTAGGATTGCAGCCGTTGTAGTAGTTTCTGTAAATAATAGTCTCTTCATTGCCAAAAATTTTGAATGGCTTTTGATTATTTATCTCTTGTTCTCTAGATTCTACAAGTTTTTTCCAGATATTAATCTTTTCTTGAAGGGGTAATGGTATTTCTGGCGCTATCTCTGCGGATAGCCCTCGTTTAAAGACAATAATTTCATCGGAAGAGGGCATGTAAGGTGCATGCAGTTCGAATTCATCTGCTATTTTTTTTATTTCCGCTTCAAGTGTTTCTCTTGTTTCGAGAAATTTTTTATTTTTCTCTAGTCGTCTTTCTGATTCTTCTTTTTCTTCTTTCCATTGATTGCGCATAGTATCTAATAGGCTGGAATCTTTAAGTTCCAATCCGTAAGAAAATTCCACCCTATAGTAGCCATCCTCTTGATAGCCATTGGTCTTTTTGATGTCTACGATTTTGAGATTTTTGCAGCTATCGAACTTGGGCTCTAGATAAGCTTCTAGATCGCTATTGCTTGGGGAAGAGTTACAGCCGGTCAATGCGAAGCTTAAGGCTGAACAAAGAAGTATTCGTTTTTTCATAGGGCCATCTCTTAAATTTGAAATGAAAATACACACGCACTCTTCACACCTTGAAAAGAGGGCGGAGAAAAGTCTGAGCTTTAGGGTGTTTTTCGAGGAATTCCAGGTCGGAAATAAGGCGCAAAGTCGTTTAAATGCGCAGCATCGCGTTGTACGGCGAGGTCCCGGAAATGTCCATCCAAAGTCAGGAAGAACTCGGAAGGCTTCATGTGCAGGGCGGCGATGATTCGCTCCATATTGGCGAGCGTCACATTGCGCTCACCACGCTCCACGCCACCCATGTAGCTGCGATCTAAGCCGCAGTAATGCGCAAAACCTTCCTGAGAAAACCCTCGCGCGCTTCGGCACTCACGCACGGACTGCCCAAATGCCTTGAGCACTGGAGATCGGTCTGCATTGGTCATTGGTTTGCTTGCCATGGGACGCAATGGTTACGATTCGTAGCATGCTTGGCCACAGTGCAAAAGCACACCGTGATAGCGATCACGGTGTGTAGAAACACTGCTTTAAGTGCTACGGTCGTCGCAGCCACTGCTTTTACGGATACGGACTATGCGTACCATTTCGCTGACTGGCCTGAGCGATAGGGGGCCAGTGCTCATTGGCTGCAGCTGTAGTAGGGGCGGTGGGTGTTTCGCACTCTTCGGGATAAAACTCTTCCACAATCTCAACCCCCTCATCGGGCGCATCTTCAAAGTTGCCATTGGCAAAGCCCTGTCGTGCGGCTCCGTCCAAGGCAGACTGATCAAACCCGGCTGCCAAGCGCTCAGCCGCCAAGGTGTAGGCTTGCCCAATGGCCTCGTTCAAAGAGGCACCAGTACGCACCACCAAGTCCGCGTAATAGATGGCCGATCGATGCGACTGCGTGGTGGACTTGCCACGCAGCTTGAGCTCCAGCGGCATACAGGCCAGGTTGCCACCAGAAACTGCAGCGAAATATTGCAGCCGCGCTGCCAGAGTGCGAATGCTGTTGAAGCCCGTGGTTCTGAATACAAAGCTGCCCAACTCATCGCTGTCGCCAATACTCACGTTCAAGCGGCCGTAGGGCTTGCAATGGCCCATGCCAAACCGGCATGTATCCGGACCAGGGCAGGCCAACTCTTCAAAACCTTTATCTGTCACACGCTTGCAGCTCTCGCCATTGCCGACGCACAGCGGGCGAGCGGTACTGCGATCAAACATGCAGTAATCAGCTCGGAGGTTCAAATCTGGGTCATTGAACAGCACCCGCACTGGGATGCTGCGCAGCTTGCGCCTTGCCGTGCTCGGTGCAGCCGTTGGCGTATCTGCCACACCCATCTTGTCTTTGAGTGAGCGTTTGCCTGTGCAAGTTTGGGTAGCGCTTGCGGACGTTTCACTTTGCACATCGGAAGGCTCTGCGCCTTCTTTTATGCCGCCGAAAACTTGACCAGGTGCTTGGCTCTGGCGCAAGGCCTCATCCAAAGGGTGTAGCACCCACTGGCCTCGCTGCTGCACCTGCGTGGTGATGGTGAACTCATCGTCCTTTTCTGGCAGACGCTTGCCGTTCTTCTCCACCGCCTTGCCAATCGAAATCCTGCCAATCACAGGCGGGGTGATCATCAAACCTTTGATCATGTTTTGCTCCAAAAAAAGCTCTCTGGGGCTGTGAACCGCAGAGAGCAGAGGGTGAGGGGTAAAAGAGGGCGGTGAGTCACCGCTCACGTTTCATTGACGCAAAATCGCCGAGCGCCAGCCCGCGTGGACATATAGGCCTTGGCCAGCTCTGGATGGTCTTTGTTGAACTGCGCCGTATTGAACACTTGACCATCCTTGCTGCGCCGCCATGTCACGCTGCCGCCGCAGGCAAACGTTGCTTTGCCCGCTTCTCCCATATGGATCTGGATGGCCTGGCGCAAGCGGGCTTCATTTTTCTGTGCCGCTTCAAGCTGCTCGCGTGCTACCAGCAAGGCTTCAAACGTGGCATTGAGCTCTGGGTCATCACTCATGTCTACGTCATCGCCTGCACTGTTGGGATAGAGACTACGCAAGGCTTTTTCTGCACTGTCCGATCCATCGCCAGCCGGCGGCGTTTTGCTCCCCACCATTTGCCAGAATGCGTGCTCCATTTCGATCAGTCGAGCAATCAATGTCTCGTCTCGCTCAATCCGGAAGATTCGCAGCTCCTGACCGCCAACCAGGACCGCTACGTCAGCAGCACGATGGCCAGTCACAGCCAGCTGGTGCATCACCTGCAGTTGCACATACTCGGGAACACCGTCACGCCACAGGCGTGCGCCATGGATGCCCGCAGTTTTGCATTCCAGGATCTGCACATCGCCAGCGCCGACCACCTCACGGTCCACATTCGCCAGCATCCAAGGATGCTCAGAGTGCTGCAAAACTGCATTCACTCGGCGTACCTTATTGCCTGTGCGCTTGGTGTAGTGAGCCGCCACAATGGGCTCCAGCATCGTTCCCCAGAACATGGGGCTGGTGTCATCATTCGGATCGAAGACTGGCAGCAGATCACCCTTGCCCGTCTTTTGCATCCACAACTCCAGCTGGGACTGGTAGGGGTTCAGGCCAATCGCTGCAGCGGCATCGGAGCTACCAATACCGGTGCGGCGCACCTCCAGCCAATCATCACGCTCCAGGTCTTTGGTGGAGACCAGGCGCAAAGCAGCTCCCTTGCGTGGCGTGCGTGGAGTGCGTGGAGTGCGTGGAGTGTTATTGGAGGCCGCGTGAAGAGCGATAGAGCCAGCATCCAGATTTCCATTCTTGAAAACATGCACAGACATCGAAATCTCCTGGCCCGCCAATTGCGGGCATAAAAAAGCCACCTCAAAAGGTGGCTGGGGGTGTAGGAAAGATGAGAGAGGGGAAGAGAACTAAGGCGTCCAAAGACGACCCCAAAAGCCAACGGTCGGTCACGGTCAGGCGACCAGTTGCAGTGCATGATCCAGAGCACGCTGCTTGATCACTGCTCCCTGACCAAACCAAGCGCTGTCCAGACGGTTGTCCTGACTACGAGCCTGCTTCTCATGGTCAACAAACTCTGTCACGGAGCACAGCAGGCCCCAAGCCGTGTCCTTGGCCGCATGCATCTCAGCCCCACGGCCATGGCCCTCATAGAGCATCTGCACCTTCTTGAGAGCCCGTTCATTGGTCAGTCCCACAGACAAATCCGAATGGGAGTCTGTATTGCAGATCACCTTCAGGAAATAGTTCAGCGCCTCATGGGTCTTGACCTTGCGCTCGGCCAGCGTCTTCATGCGGTACATAAAGCTGTCCCACTGGCCCACGGCCACGCCCAACTGGCGCTTGACCACCTGGGCATCAAAGGTCGTGCTATGCGGTACCTTGACAGCACCGACACCGTCACGCAGTGCAATCGTCAGCGTGTTGTTGCACACAACCCGCACCGTCGTCGGCATGGCTACCGTAGCAAGCGTTCCGTCACAGGACGTCGCCAGCAGCAAATAGCCGTTGACCACATCATTGCCTTTGAGCGCTGCTGACTTGCCAGTACGGGCCAGAGCCCAGAACTTGCGACCAGCCTTGAGTACACCTGCGGTCTCCAGTTCGTAGCCGGCCACTTCCGTCAGATCACGATAGAACTCCAGCACCTGGCGGGGCTGGACTACCTGGTAGCGGCTTCCCACCACAGACAGCGGAGTCTGGGTGTCACTGCGGTACAGCACCTTTTGCTCAGGGTGTTGGCGCCGATTCAAATCTGACCAGGCGTGCCGATTGAATTTTGACCAGGGGCCTGCACCGGGTTTTTTGATGCCCGGTTGTGGATAACTATACGGTCATCGCTGCTTCTTGAATCTCCTTCTCGCTGCGTTGTGGATTGCCGCCAGCAGGCCGTGAAGGGCGTAGCCCGCAGCAGCCTGCTGGCGGCCAGGCAACTCAGAATGGCTCGGGCGTAGTGGCCTGGAGAGCCGACTTGCCTTTGTCTCGTGCCTGCTCACGTGCTTTGCCCTTGGCCTTGACCTGGGCTGAGCTGTGGCGGAACCGGTAGGACTCGTTGCCCGTCTCTACGATGTGGCAGTGGTGTGTCAGCCTGTCAAGCAGGGCCGTGGTCATCTTCGCGTCGCCGAACACGCTGGACCACTCGGCAAACGCCAGGTTGGTCGTGATCATCACGCTGGTGTGCTCGTACAACCGACTGAGCAGGTGGAACAGCAGCGCCCCGCCGGCCTGGCTGAACGGCAGATAGCCCAACTCATCGAGGATGAGCAAGTCCACGTGCAGCAGGCTGGCAGCGATGCGCCCCGCACGCCCCTGGGCTTTCTCCTGCTCCAGCGCATTGACCAGATCGACCGTGGAGTAGAAGCGCACCCGTTTGCCGTGCTGGGTGATGGCCGCAATGCCCAGCGCGCTGGCCAGGTGCGTCTTGCCCGTGCCAGGGCCACCGATCAGCACCACGTTGTGGGCTTGGTCGGTGAACGCGAGGCTGGCCAGCTGACTGACCAGCACCCGCTCCACCGCCGAGGCCTCGAAGTCGAAGCCGGCCAGATCCCGGTGCATGGGGAATCGTGCCGCCTTCATCTGGTAGGACACCGAACGCATCGCCCGGTCCACCCCTTCGGCCTGCAGCAGGTGCTCCAGCAGCCAGCGTGCACTCTGCAGCGCCGCCGTCTCCCCTTGCCCCAGCAGATCATCCCAGGCGCTGGCCATGCCGTACAGCCGCAAGCTCTTGAGTTCGCTGGCAATCTCAGTTCGCATGGCCAGCCTCCTGGGCGTCGGCGGCGCGCAGCCGGTCGTAGCGGTGGGTGTCGGCACGTGGCGCCTCGCGCAGCGCCAGGGCCGTGTCCGCCGGTGGCGGACGCTGCGGATCACTCAGGCGCGCCAGCACGTTGCGCACGTGCTCCACGCTGATGTGTCCGCTGGGCGTGGCGTGTTCGAGCACCAGTTCCACCGCCACCAGCAGCGTGTCCAGCCCTGCCGTAGGCACCAGGGCCAGCACCTCCGAGAGCACCCGGTCACCACCGGTGTGGCGCATCAGGGCATGACGCAGTTGCGCCAGCGGCCGGGGCATATCGGCAAACGGTGCGCCGTTCCTCAGTGCCCCGGGCTTGCGCTGCACCAGCTCGATGTAGTGCTGCCAGTCGAACACCGTCTGCCCCCGGTTGAGCACCCGCTCGTGGCTGGCCACCAGCGCGTCCCCAGCGACCACGTCCACGCGGCCGGGATACAGCCGCGTGCTCACCATGTGCCCGGCCCACTCGCAGGGCACCGAGTAGCGGTTGCGCGCCACCGTTACCAGGCAGGTGCTGCTGACCCGCGCAGGGCGCTCCACGTAGCCGTCAAACGGCGCCGGCATGCCCATGAGGTGCTCGCGCTCGAGCTGCAGCACCTCGGCGATGCTCAGCTCCCAGTGCTGCGGGTGCGGCGTGTCCGCCCACACCGCCTTGCAGCGTTCGGCCAGCCACGCGTTGAGTTCGGCAAAGCTGGTGAACTTGCGCTCTCGCGCTTCCAGCCACACCCGTCGCCGGCTGTCCTGCACGTTCTTCTCCACCACCCCTTTCTCCCAGCCCGAGGCCACGTTGCAGAAGTCCGCATCGAACAGGTAGTGGCTGCACATGGCCGCAAACCGGGCATTGACCACCCGGCCCTTGCCCTTCTTGACCTTGTCCACCGCCGTCTTCATGTTGTCGTAGATGCCCCGGCGAGCCACGCCACCGAGCGCCGCAAACGACCTCGTGTGCGCGTCAAACAGCATCTCGTGCCCCTGGCTGGGGTACGCCACCAGCCAGAACGCGCGCGAGGCGCACAGCTTCAGGTGCGCCACCTGCGCCTGGTGGTACACCCCGCCCACCACGATGCCTTCTTCGCTCCAGTCAAACTGGAACGCCTCGCCCAGCTCGAAGCTCAGCGGCACAAACGCCTTCGTGGTGTCCTTGCCCGAGTCCTGTCGCCACGTCCGGATGAAGTCCGTCACCGCGCTGTAGCCGCCCCGGTAGCCTTGGGCCTGGATCTGCACAAACAGCGCACGCGCCGTGCGCCGCTGATCCCGAGCTCGGTGGGCATCCGTCTTGAGCGCCGCCACCAGCGTCGCCTCGAACGCCGAGAGCTTGCCCACCTTCTGTGCCCGCTCATACCGCGGCTCCATCGCCGCCGGCGCCTTCAGCCACTTCTTGACGGTGTTCCTCGACAAACCCGTCTTCCTCGAGATCTCGCTGATCGAGACCCCATCGCGCATCTTCATGCGCCTGACCTTGCCAATCATGTCCATGGTGATCACCTCGTTTGCTCCTGCCAAAAAATTCAGCAGTCGCGTGATACACCCTGGTCAATTTTGAAGCGGCACTCCCGCCTTCAGATGGTCAGTTTTCGGTCGGCGTCAACAGGTTCACAGCTAGAACGCACCGCCTTGCTGCTGGTTCCCTTGCGGTACCAGCGTCTCGGCAACCTGCGCATGATGGAGTGGGCCGAGCTGGATCTGGACGCAGGCCTGTGGACCATTCCCAGCGAAAGGATGAAGAGCACCAGAGCGGAGAAAGAGGACGGCGGGCCGCTCCTCGGTATTCAGCGCGAGGACACATCTGTTCCAGCCGGTCAGGAAGAAATGAGTGTCGCGTTCAGTCGTCAACTGCTGGTTGACTTCTGCGGTGATTTGCTTCTTGTCTTGCGTATTGGCTCCCAGAATGAAAAAACCGCAGCCGCGGGCTTGAGTGAGGTTGATGAGTTCTAACGGGTAGGTTTCTCGAGTGTCTTGGGTCTCAGGGGCATGTGGGCGTGTGGAGCAGCTGGAACTTGAGTATTCTTGTTTACGGACTTTCCCTTTCTGCGTGGTTGTGATTGACGACTTTGAGGTCAACCAATATTGGCGCTTTGGCGCCGTTGCCTGAAGGCGGGAAACAGCTGCATATTCTTCTCAGCGGACAGCCTTTGGTGGCCGCTGAAATTCGGCGTTAGCAGCAGATTGCCCTTATGAACAATGCAAAATCCGCACAGTCCGTTCGTATACGAATACTGGTGGTGAATACTCCGCTTGATGTTCGGTTCGCAGTGCAACGCGGCAGGTCGGGTTTGCTCGATCCAATGGATGGCCAGCACGAGCCTCTTCGGTTCGAGTTCTCACTTCGCCTGGGTTTGCCCCTCTCGACAGGTGCAGTCAATTTCTTGGGTGAGTTCGCTCAGGGCCCATCTTCCGAACGTTTCGTTTACATCAATTCCGGCACCCTTGCGGGGCAGGCTGGCTCGCCCTGGACTCGTCGCGCCAAGCTGAAGCTGGCGTCTATTCCCCAGGAAGTCGTTGACGCCGCGCTCTCCTCTGGAGGAGTCATTGAGGCACGCGTTCAAGGGACGATGGGAGATGGCGGCCCTGTTTGCGCTTCGCTGAAGCCGCATGCAGTCGTCTGGGGCATTGCGCACGATGTTGCTTAGCCTTCGGGATCAATCTTTGCATGCATATTTTCTCCCTTTATGAGAAAAGCCCGCGTGGCGGGCTGGGGTGTTGTGGTGAAATTTTTCAGTAGTGCGTTTGTTGACGCGGGCGCTTTATTTCATGTGCGCTGCACTTGCCTAGGGAGAGGACGATGGGCAATCGTGAAGTAGATGGCTTTCAGGTGTTGGCTGAAGTCAGTCAGCAGGGTGCCGAGCTGGCTGGTACGTTCGTCTTGACGAAGGCGATAGATTGCAAGGTCGGCACGAAGCGCTTCAGAGTGATCACTGTGCACACTTTTACGTCCTTGGAGGCCGCGCAAGCAGCACCAATCCAGGTCGTACAAGCGATCACATCAGTTTCCGAGACTGGTGTGCCGAGCCCACTCGTTTACTGAATGGGCGGTGTGTCCACACCATTGGATTTGAAAGTGGAATCGGGGCTGCAATAGGCAGCAGACTTGAAGAGCGCCTGATTATGGATATTCCGCAAGCTGGCAAGACCCGTTCAGTAGCTGGCGTTAGGTTGGGCAATTGAACGGCTCTTGTTATCTGAGTCTTTTAAGCGGCAGGCCTGTTCCATAGCTGATGAGTTTCTACAGATATGTCTGGATAGGAAACCCCCGATACATGAACCCGATCACGCCCCGCATTCTTGGCTTGGTAAAGGAGTCGATCGGCTTCCTTCATGGCTTGCTCAAACGTATCCGTCCGGCCACCCCATCTACCCCGAATGAGCAATTGCAAGCACCATCGTGTCCACGTAAACCATCGTGCACACCATGTCTCAAGAGATCCCCAACTCGCGCTCCCGTGTCCCCCGCACACGCCGGGTCTACAGCGCGCAATTCAAGGTTGAACTGATCGCCGCGTGCCAGCAGCCCGGCGCATCAATTGCCGCCACAGCACGTGAACATGGCATGAATGCCAATGTGCTGCATCGCTGGCTCAAGGAGCATCGTCTGGGCCTTCACCAGCCCACCTGCGATACCGCGCATGCTGTGGCGTCCGGCATCGCCCCGCACTGCGACGATGCAGCGGCTGAGCCAATGGCCAATGCACAGCCTGTTCGTGCCCCGGCGCATCTGCCTCATGCCAGCACCGTGCCCGCCTTCATCGCGATGACGCTGGGCTCGCCGGCGATGGGGCCTCAGCCAGCGGGTGCGCAAGCTGCCCCAAGTGCTGCATCGGCAACTCCCTCATCAGACATCCGCATCGAGTGCTGTCATCACGGCACCCTCGTGACGGTCAATTGGCCGGTGGCCGCTGCTGGCGAGTGTTCCCGCGCATTGCAGGGTTTGCTCCAGGTGCTGCGGCAATGATCCGTATCGACGCTGCCTGGCTTGCCACGGCCCCGCTGGACATGCGCGCCGGCACCGACACGGCGCTGGCCCGGGTGGTCAGCGTGTTCGGTGCTGCCCACCCTCATCACGCCTACCTGTTCGCCAACAGACGCGCCAACCGCATCAAGGTGCTGGTGCACGACGGCATCGGCATCTGGCTGGCCGCTCGCCGCCTGCACCAGGGGAAGTTCGTCTGGCCGGCGCCAGGCAATGAGCAGTGGCAGTTGGAGCCTGTCCAGCTTGACGCCCTGGTGCTGGGCCTGCCCTGGCAACGCATGGGAAACGCCGGCATTATCACCATGGTCTGAAGCCGGCGCGCAATCGGTGGATCTGCGCATGGCAGCGCAGGGCCTTCCTTGGCACACTGGCTGCCATGGTGGTGCAGCAACAATCCCTGAACAATCTCAGCGCAGAGCAACTGCGCGAGATGGTTGCCAGCCTCATGGGCCACGTGAGCGACAAGGACGCGCAAATCGCCCGCCACCAAACCGAACTCAAGCACAGCCAGGCGCTCAACGCCAAGCTCACCCACGAGAACGCGCTCTTGAAGCGCATGAAGTTCGCGGCCCAGTCCGAGCGCTTCAACGCCGAGCAGCGCAGCCTGCTTGAAGACGAGATCGAGGCCGACCTGGCAGCGGTCGCCGTCGAGATCGAGCAACTGCAGCCGCCTGCGCCAGCGCCCCAAGCCAAACAACAACCCAAGCGCCAGCCGCTGCCGGCCAACCTGCCGCGGCGCGAGATCCGCCACGAGCCTGAGTTGACTACCTGCGCCTGTGGTTGTGCGATGAAGCGCATCGGTGAAGACGTGGCCGAAAAGCTGGACTATGTGCCCGGCGTGTTCACGGTGGAGCGCCACATCCGTGGCAAGTGGGCCTGCGCCAAGTGCGAGACCATCACCCAGGTGCCGGTCGAGGCGCATGTGATCGACAAGGGCATCCCGACTGCGGGCCTGCTGGCCCAGGTGCTGGTGGCCAAGTACGCCGACCACCTGCCCCTGTACCGTCAGGAAGCCATCTTTGCTCGCGCAGGCTTGGGCCTGCCTCGCTCCACCCTGGCGCAGTGGGTGGGCACCTGTGGCGTGCGACTGCAACCGCTGGTCGATGCGCTCAAGGCGGAGATACTCAGCCGCAGCGTGCTGCACGCCGACGAGACGCCGGTGCAAATGCTCAAGCCTGGCAAAGGCAGCACCCACCGGGCTTACCTGTGGGCTTACGCACCAGGCGCCTTCGAAGACATGAAGGCCGTGGTGTACGACTTCTGCGAGTCAAGAGCGGGCGAGCATGCGCGCCACTTCCTGGGCGATTGGAAGGGGGCACTGGTCTGCGACGACTTTGCTGGTTACAAAGCCACGATCGCCAACGGTGTGACCGAGGTGGGCTGCCTGGCGCACGCCCGGCGCAAATTCTTTGACTTGCATGCGGCGAACAAAAGCCAGCTTGCCGGGTTCGCGCTGGAGCAGTTCGCCAAGGTTTACGACATCGAGCGCGAGGTCAAGGAGCTGAACGCCGATCAACGCAAAGCCATTCGTCAGCAGCACACCAAGCCGATCCTGGATGCGTTACACCAGTGGATGACATTGCAGCGGCAAAAGCTGCCAGACAGCTCGGCGACTGCCAGGGCCCTGGATTACAGCCTGCGGCGCTGGACTGCACTGACGCGCTTCGTTGATGACGGGCAACTGCCCGTGGACAACAACTGGATCGAAAACCAGATCCGGCCGATTGCCATTGGACGCAACAACTGGCTGTTCGCCGGCAGCCTGCGCGCGGGCCAGCGTGCGGCGGCGGTGATGAGTCTGGTGCAGTCGGCACGCATGAACGGGCATGACCCCTATGCCTACCTACAGGACGTGCTCACCAGGCTGCCCACGCACAAGGCCAGCCGTATCGACGAGCTCTTGCCGCACCGCTGGCAGCCCACCGACATCTGATCGTCAGCCATGGTAGCCATCTGCGGTCAACATGGGTTTGCCGTGCGCTTACGCTCAAACTGGAAGGACCTGGTGATCAATGAAATTCCGAAGCTCATGGTCAATTTGGGGCCGGTTGGAAGAACGGTATTTCTTGACCCGAGATCACGCTGGATTCGCTGCGCAATGAGTTCTGCATCTTCCGGCGTTATGTCTGCCAATAGCAGCACAAATTCTTCGCCACCGAACCGAGCAACCAGGTCGTGCTCTCGCACATTGTTTTGCAGAGTTGAGGCAACCAGTTGCAGCACCATATCGCCACGCTCGTGTCCCCAGGTGTCGTTGATGCGTTTGAAATGGTCTATGTCGCAGGCCAGCACTGCCATGGGATAGCGTCTCATGTCGGCGAGACGCTTCTGGGCATGTTCTTGAAAAGACCGGCGATTCAGGATCAGCGTCAAAGCATCAATGTCTCGTTCCATGCGCAGCTTGCCGACTGTTTCCTTCACGGCAATCGCGGCCATCACCACAGTGAAGAGCAACGAGAAATTCAGAATGCTCAGCAGCGTCAGGATCCAATAGGGTGACCTTGGCAAGGCCCGTAGATCCGTGTATCCCAGCAACCAGATCAAGGCGGGTCGAGTGAAGGTGTAGGCGGTGAAGAGGATGCTTAGCCAGAGCAGCGATTTATCGAGCCAGTCAAATGAGCTTTTCTTCGAGCAGACCTGCAGGATGGGGAGCAGTAAAACAAGGCTGGAACCCACGCTGAAAGAGCTCACTCGAGCCCAGACATTTGGCTCGATCTGGCTGAATTGATAGAGCGCAGCCAAGGTGACTATGGCGATAAGCAATGCAACTTGTGGTTGGGTCGATACACTCCATCGTTCTGCCCAGCTTCTGGCAAGACACCACGCACTCAGCAGATAGCAGCTGCCGATCAGTAGTGCGTAGCGATTCAGCTCCTCCAGGGTAAGTAGAGTCTGTGCCCCGAGAGTCAGCGCAGTGAGTGAATAGGCGCAAGCTTGCCAAAGCAGAAAGCGCTGGGATCGTTGGACAAGCCAGGCAACGATCAATATGGCTGCCAGAACCAGTATCGCCAGCGAAGGCGTCAGAACCAGGATAAGGTCGTTATTTGCGAACATCTGACTATCGCCTCCTCGATCAAAGATCGAAACGGTTTAGCGTTGCCTGCTCCTCGATTGCAAAGCGACAGCCTTCGGCAGCTATTCGTACATCTTGGTGTGCGGCGTCAAGAGCTATTGCAATGCCCAATGCCAGATCTGTGTCATCCGGATTCGAATTTGGAGAAGTAGACGCAGTCGATACTCATTTCCAAAAACAAATAAAACCCATTACTGCTGTGTCTTCGGAAGGATGTCAGGCAACTACTTACTTGACCTATTGCTATCCCTCCGAGGCTTCTCGTTGAGGCATTTTGTGGTCACTTCGCTCGATCCATTGGGCGCTCCTGTGTCGCGCGGTGTTTGGCAGACATCGGCCAGCTCACGGGTGACCTGCAACGCATGCCGGAGAATACGCAGCGCAGGGTCGGATAGAGGAAAAATCGCGATGCGCAAGTGGTCAGTGATGTTGAGCATGGTGTTGGGGCTGGTCGCTGTAGGCTGGGCTCTATCGCGGGCTAGTGGCGGCGACGCGCGCGGCGAGTTTGATGCGCAGGACGATGGGCAGGTAGCTCACTCAATCGTACCGATTCGTGCCTTGGAGGTGATAAACGACAAAGTCAGTCCATCTCTGGCTTTGTCAGATGCCCAAGGGCGGCTGTGGTTGCTGCAGCAGTATGGCGGTGATTGTGTTTCGCGGCGCGAGCTGGACGGCCGCTGGGTTACTGTGGTGGGCACGGATGCGCGTGAAAGTGATCGTGGCCAAGCTCTGGGTGCGAATGTTCAATCGCCTGACAGCATCGCTTTTGCACCTGACGATACTCTGTATGTGGCTGACACAGGCAATCACGTTATCCGCGCATTGGACCTGGAGACCGGGCGCATTCGCTCCGTAGCTGGTGATGGCAAAGAAGGCGACGCCGATTCACTGGCCAAGCCGGAGTCGTTGCTACGCACGCCAGATGGTGCCTTGTGGTTTATTGCAGGCCCGCATCGCTCACGCAAGGTCTATCGCCTGGAGCCCGGAACCGGACGACTTGATGTGGCTTATGACCCCAAGGAGGCGAGCCTCCAATGGGGTGGCAATGAAGGGGGCGACTACATGGTGTTGATTTCCACCCAGAAGTGACCCACTAGCCCCCGGTGGGGATGCGGCATAAATCTTGGACGGTTATGCAGCAATCCCGAGGGCCCTGCGGTACTCAACAGGGCTCCGTGCCCCTAACGAGATCTTGATCCGTTGCTCGTTGTACCAACGGATGTACGCGTCCAGAGCTTGCGTGAACTGCTCAATGCTCGTGGTTTGCCAGTCGCGGGCATAAAACAATTCGTTTTTGAGCCGCCCGAAGAAGCCTTCACAGGCCGCATTGTCCGGTGAGTACCCCTTACGTGACATCGAGCGCACTAACTTGGCATCAGCGATTCGTGACAACCATCCTGGCCAGCGATAGTGGGCACCACGGTCTGAGTGAACCACAGGTTGCACTTCGCTGTCATTGAGCTTGGCGATCGCGGCATCCAGCATCGTGTTGACCAGTTCAGCGTCGGGGCGTGTTCCGATAGACCAGCTCACCACCATTCCATCGAAGCAATCGATCATGGGCGACAGGTAGACTTTGCCGGCGGGTAGTTGGAACTCCGAGATGTCGGTCAGCCACTTCTGGTTAGGCGCAGTGGCATTGAAGTCGCGATTCAGCAAGTTCTCAGGTGCAGGGCTAATCTCTCCCAAGTAGGAGCCGTAGCGGCGTCGTTTGGGCGCAGCGGCCACCAGCCCTTCCTGCTTCATCAGGCGCCGGACCACCTTCTCCGAGATCCACACGCATTGCCTGACCAGTGAGGCCTGGATGCGACGGTAGCCATAGCAGCCATGGTTGCGCTCGAAGATGTCCGTGATCGTTCGGCGCACCGCGACATACTTTTCGTCAGCGTTGAGCCGAGCTCGATGGTAGAAGTACGAGCTGCGAGCCAGAACTAGCGAGGCGAGCAACTCGGCAAGTGAGTATTCATGGCGCAGGGCATCAACCAGAAGTGTCTTCTCACGATTGCTCAGGAGATGAAGGTCGATGCCTTGGTCCTTTTTTAGGAGCTCGTTCGCCTTCTTCAATAACTCCTGTTCCAACTGCAACCGCCTCACTTGACGACGTAGCGTCTGGAGTTGCTGCTCCAACTGGGACAGCTCCGAACCCGTTGAAGAATCATTGAAGCGCTTCATCGATGCGAGAGCCTCTGGCCCCAATAGTTGATTGCGCCAGTTGTACAGCGTCTCTCGACACACGCCAACGTCGTCAGCAATGGCTTGGACGCGTCCTTGACGTGTGCACAGTGCAAGCACCGCAGCGTGCTTCTGCTCGTTCGACGATGCTCCAAGCAGGCGTGGCCGAGCCCGGGGATTGAGCTCTTGAACCCAAGCGTGAAGTGAGGCCCTCCCGGGATAGCCAAGAGCCTTGATTGTGAAAGCCACGCAGCGCCCGTGCGTCAGATAGTGTTCGACGGCCCGAGCCTTTTGCTCAGCGGTGAACTTCGGTGGGCGAACAACCGCTGTCTTCAAGGCTCGACCCTGCTCGTACTCGCGGTGCCAGCTCTTGAGCGAATTCTTGGTGGGATAGCCCAACTGCTGAATGGTTGCCGCGACTCGTTTGCCTAGCTGGATGTAGAGCGTCACCGCGCGGATTCGATCTTCGTATGAATACATGAACTACCTCTCAGTAGTCCAAGATTTCATCCGCATCCCCCGCGGGTCAGTTTTGCGTGGAAATTAACAATAGGGCTACTGCTTGAAGTCCAGTCCTTGTCTGACGGCATCTCGCATACGCTGGTCCCGCTCATCCCCGGGCATTGGTTTGCTATTGCGATCCTCGATCCTGGCCTCAGACTCGGTGAAGGCCGGAGGCTCCGAGCGTGTAACCTGCCCTTTAGGCATATAAGAAGGCTGAGTCTGGAAGTAGAGGAATAGGGTGGCCACAGTGACTGCAGCAACCCATAGCTTACGAAGCTTCCAGCTCAAGCCAAAGCCTATGGCAGCGATCAAGAGTGGGGTCAGGTTGATGAGCAGGGTCATTTGCCAATGTTAACCATTGGAACGGCATCGCCCAGGGAGGTAGTGGGGAGCTGGCCATTCCACTTTTCAATCCAGGCGCGCTCATTTTCCAGCTTGCGCAGTTGCAGCACTCGCGCATCGACGGATTGAGCCAGTACGGACTGAGACATGGCTTCGGTTTCTGCCTTTTCCTTGTCAATCGCACGTTGCAGACGAGCTTCCTGCAATTCGCGCTCTAACTGAGCCTTGGAGATGGCCAGCTGCGCTTCTTCCTTTTGGATAGCTTCGCGTCGTTCAGCAGCGGACTCCTGAGCATCTGTAATGATCTTTGGGTATCGCAGGTTGGTAATACCAACAAAGCGCACCGAGAAAGGTGTAAGCGCTTCAATGGCTTTGCCCAGCTGTACGCGCAAGTCAGAGTTGATTTTCTCGTTGCTCGAGGCGATTTCACTGATCGACAGTTTGCTCAAATATTCGCGTACCTCGGCTTGGATAATCTGGCTGGCATAGGTGCGGTACACCTGCTCATTGGCAATCGTGGACACATAGTCCGAAACCTCTTTTGGCGCGACAGCATTAAAAAGCTCTGCCGTCTTTTTGGAGTTGATGCTCAAGGTTGCGCGAATGGTCACATCCAGGTTGAGCTTGTCTTCGGGAATAAAGATGCTCATGGACTCTTCATAGCCCTTGTCAGACACATCCAGCAAGACTAGTCGATCACAGTAGGCCCAGCACTTGCCCAGACGGAACTTGGAGGTTGGGATCAGGTTGTCCTGATAGCCGTCTTTGGTCATGATCTTGCCAACGTGCGCAGGCGGAACCTCCACTTTTTGACCGCATGCCGCTAATACAAAGGCAGCAGCTACCGCTGCCAAACTGGTCTTGTGTTTCTTCGATAACTTCAAATCGAGCCGCCTCCTTCGCAGCTATAAAGCTGAGATTGAAACAAACTGCAGCTCTGTATGCAAGGCTCTAGTTTTAAACCCGGATGTGTTCCGCGTGGCTCGCTGAGCCCTACAGGGAAATGCATATGCATGCCGCATGCTGGTTAAAAACTCGCATCTCAAAATCTCCGGGTGCAAAAAAACCACCTCAAAGGTGGCCGGTCAAAGAAAGACCGCTCAGGGCAGGTATTGGTTAATCAATGAAGCCGAGTTCACGCAGTGCTTCTGTTTCTTGGGTGTACTCAGCGTCCTCGATTAGCAGCACGCCGTCAGGCCCATACACATTGCGTTGGGGCGCGCCCATGGGTTGCTCTATGCGTTCGACTTTGTAGCCGTGCCGCTCCCATATCTCGGTGGTGTTGATGCGTGTCATTGGTTCACTTTACTCAAATTGAAGCCCTGCAAGCAAGGCCTTGGCTTTAACAACTGCTGCCACTAAGACTGACGCAGAGGCGACTTTCGGATACAAGTGAATCTCGACACTGATCGCTGCACTTGATGAAAGCTACATGGTATGTACATACAGCCGCTTTTTGCCATATCTGAGGTCAGTGAGTTGCAGCAGGTCATGAATAGCTATCCGCTCGCAACACTGATTGCTGAAGGCGCAGGCGAGGTGGAAATCAATCTGCTGCCACTGCTGTTGGTGAAGGCGGGCTCGTTGGGGCGGCTCACTGGACACGTGAACAAGAGTCATAACTTGTATTCAATGGGCAGCGAAGCGGGCGAAATGCCCCAAGCTGGAACTACATGGCCGTTCAAGCGCAAGGCCGCATTCGATTTATCGATGATGCTTTGTGGATGCGCGAGCACCTGGATGCCTTAACCCATTCCCAAGAGGTGTTGAGGGAAGAGGCATGGTCACCAACTCAAGCGGATCCCGAGTTCCTGGGATCTGTGGCGGCGCGGCTCATCGGCTTCGAGGTGGACATAGAAAACCTATGCGGCAAGCGATTCTTATCCCAGCAGCGCACAGCCGCTGATCGGGACAGTCTGATTCAGCACCTGGCTCAGGATCAAGGACCTGGCGCAGCCGCGGTCTCCAGGCTGATCAAGTCTTAGTGAGTGCCATGGTCAGACAAACCGCAACGCCCTGAATCAAGACTCAAGACGCTCTGGTTTGCGCCCTGATGTCGCTCAGGGGCTGGCGCTGCTTGGGAGGTGACGGTCCAGACTTTGTGTGGATCATCCTTATTGCGTGGGGTTTGTTGCAGAGGAGATTGATTTCATTCGGTGCTTTCTGTATTCCAACATGGCAGTCAGGCCGCAGATGTCACCTTATCCCCTCTAGAGAGGGGTAGCAGCACGAGATGAAGTCAGTACGATCCTTGCTCACACACAAAGGGGATGAATACTCATGAAAGCAGCACTGATGATCTTGGCCACATTAATGTCGGCAGGCATGGTTTTTTCTGCACATGCCGACGAGGCAAAAGCAGCCATAGCTTCAGGAGCCATCAATATGGCCGCGAACATGAATGAACTCGCTTTGGCTTGCGGGCACATGAGTTCTCAGGATGCGGAGACTGGCCGCATCAAGCAACGCGACGCGGCCATCAAAGATCTTGGTGTTGCTCCCGTCAGCTACGACAAGATGTATGCCGGTTACGCATCCGACTTCAAGAAGAAATGGGGCTCCATGACCCCGGCAAAACAAAAAAGCACCTGTGATCAGATGAAGCGCTAGCAACTCCTTTACATCATGCAACCAAGCCCGCCTCGGCGGGCCTGGTTGCATGTTTTCAACTGTTGCTGGGCGGGGCTCATGCCGCTGCCTTCTCAGTAGCTTTCCACAAAAGGCATTTCCGTCTTATCAACCGCAATCATCATGCCTATGGTGTTGGGGTCGATTTCAATTGGGGTACTCCAGATCCGGGTTTTTCTGTGCTGGCCAAATATTGAACGCACAGAGCGGTGCATCTGAGCAGATGCTGCTCTCAGTCCATTACCTCGCAGGTTCTGGTAAAAAGAATGCAGGATTGCTGGCCAACTTGCATGTCTTGGGGTGGCGTGCTCGCGTCCAGGCTGCCTCATCCGCTTTGGCTGCTCGATAGCCAGTCTTGCCTCCATTGCGCAGGAGCTCGCGGCTGATGGTAGATGCAGCTCGTTTAAAGCGGCTGGCAATGCAGCGGATAGATTCACCTGCGGCCAACGCCCTGGAGATTTCTTCTCGTTCAAGCATGGTCAATGCCAGACGAGAGCGATGCCTAGCCGCTGGTCGGATGCCACCCGTCGCACTCAGGATGGTGTGAATGGAGGTGTGTGGTCGGTCAAGCAGCTTGCCGATCTCGTGCAAGGTATCGCCAGCTTTCCAGCGATCCGACATCAGGGCCTTCTGAGCTTGAGTGCACCAATCCGCGGTCTTTGCTTTGTGCCAACACTCCTTGCGCCAGTGGCGGTCATTGTGTTGCATTGACTAGTTGAATCCACAGTCGATAGCTGCCTTAGATCACTGGCGGCTCTCGGTTGCGGCCATTGTTAGCCTGCGACTTGAACGGCGGCTAGTGCAGTTAGTTGACACTGGTGCAGCTAGATATAACGTACCAATAGGTTGTTCACCCGCTCCGAAACTGGAAAGCTGTGGTTGTCACGCCATCGCCACTCTTGTGGGGAGACTGCTCGTGGGCATAGGCGTGGTACCACCAAGCCATGCCTTGGGTGATCATGGCCAGGCCAACATCGAGAGTTTGTGGCCCCAATGGGTGCTGACGCAGGAGCGACCCAAAAGCAGACCTGTCGCCTGTATCGGTCTGTCTTGGTGCTGCGCAGCTCAGCCTCTTTCTGAAATGTCAGCTCGGCTAAGGCTTGCCGGGCACGCTCTCCGACGGCTGCTTGCGCTCAGGGGCGTCAATGCCCTGCAGTCTTGCCTTGAGCCGTTCGTATTGCCCTGGTCTCCGTATCGGGTGGTCAGGGTGCCTCCGTCTGAGATGCTGACGATAAGGCAGAAGCGGGGTGAGCATGGATTCAGTCTATTCAACTCACAAGTAGATGGGAGCGCTTTGAAGTCCATGAGGCGTAAGTGTGGACAGACAAAAGGGGTTAGACCTTTCGATCTAACCCCTTGTCATTTGGTCGGAGCGGCGGGATTCGAACTCGCGACCCTCTGCTCCCAAAGCAGATGCGCTACCAGGCTGCGCTACGCTCCGAAGCGCTGTTAATGTAGCTTGAAATTGGGCTCGGAATTCAGAAATTCATGTGCAATTTGATGCAACTAGCCTGCAACCACATGCTGTTGAGGCTCGATTTTCGGCAAAAAAACCATGGGTATGGTGCTGCACGAGACGCTGTCGGTGCTTTGTCGTGTCGTGGGTGGGGTGAAAAATCGCACCGATTTCACACCCCCTTGAGGGCCGCTTAGGATAAGGGACGGGCGCGGGTTCACTTCCCGCCAGTCCACCATCTCCCAACAACCCAGCACATGCTGGGTTGTTTCAATCATCTGCCCGTAGCTCAGTTGGATAGAGCAACAGCCTTCTAAGCTCAACCAACAAACAAGCGTTCAAGCGGGTTTCCTGCGTTTTTCTGCTCCGCTTTGCTGTATGTTTAAACAGTATTTAAGCGACGCAGATATGTTGCCGTATGAGCCATTGCGGAGCATGTGGAGATGATCTGTCTTCGAGCAGTAACCTGCTGAGCGTTGGCCAGTTGTGTTGCTATGGCAACCAATCGACAGACGCCATCAGAACCTCTATAGCTGATCGGCTAGGCCGAAACTACCAGTCCGCCTTTCTCTCTTTAAGATCCTGTATAGCGTTAAATAGAGGTCGCTAAGGTCTGTGACCAATGTCCGCTATATGAGTGAATCGCATGTGCCTAACTATCTTTGTTGACAACTAGATTGCCGTAGAGCGTTCCCGCTAGCCCCACCATGAAGGCTAAGTCGTTGCCTTGAGGTGCTCGATATGGTGTAAAAATATGCTTCGGGTCAAGCGGTTTAATGTGCAATCCAGCGTATTTTTCTCAGGAACTTAATATGGAAATATCATGGAACCTGGTTAGTCCCTGTCCTGCAGTGAATAAAATGGTTCAGAATTTGCTTGCTGTTGGAAAGGGGCTATAGAGCGACCTTGGTCTTACTGAGTACTCAATTTAGGTTACACGAACGATTTTGTAATGCCCGCGAAGAAAAAACATCATTACGTTCCCCAAATGCACCTACGGCGCTTTTCATCTGATAACGCGAGTATTCGGCTCTGCAATATCGCATCTGGACGTATTGTCGATGCTGCACCCATTAAGGGTCAGTGCTATCGAGACTATATGTATGGTAAGACTTCTGAGCGTGAGGATGCACTTGGGAAGATCGAGGGTACTGTTAAAAAAATACTCGACACTGTAATTCAGTCTGGAAAGTTACCAGAAGCGAATTCTCCAGAACGAAACGCCATTTTGCTTTTTGTCGCGCTGCAGTACGGTAGGACCGCGTACGTAGCTGATGCAATGAACGATCTCGTAAGCAAATTGACAAAATACTTGGGAGGGGGTAAGCCGGAATTGGTCGACTTCTTTGAAAATGGTGGGCGTATCGGCATCAAGAATGTAGGTGTTCTCGGCGCGAAGATGGCCCTTGAAAACTATCCGACCCTGGCGGATCTTCAGATGGTATTAATTAAGGCAATGCCAAAAATGGAATTCGTCACAAGTGACGCACCAGTAGTCTTCTATAATCAAGCCTTTGAGGGTCTACTAAAGAGTCCATCAACAGGTTGGGAATGGAAAGGACTTCAGTGCTTTTTTCCAATCAGTCCAGATTACACATTGCTGCTCTTTGATAGTTCAGTATACAGAGTAAAGTCTGGAAATGTGCGGCAGGCCACAGAGAAGGATATGCATAGCCTTAACATACTCCAGTATGTTGCGGCCTATGATAACGTCTACTTTCTTTCCCCAAAAAATGAACAGGTGCTTGGTTGGAGAGAAGGTTCGATCCGATGCCGCCGTAAAGAGAAGGTAGAGCTAGAGCTTCATAAGAATATAATCCCAAAGAGCGTTCAAAAAAAAGAATTGTTGATTGCATCGAAGACAGACATAAGAATAGGTTTAAAACTATCTTTTATGAGAATTTCAAAATCTGGAGAAAGTGAAGTTAATAATTTCATGAGTCTCAGTCCTCGTCCATTGATTGCCTCCAGAAACAACCGGCGTTAGAAAGCTTTCAACAAGTTGATCATCCGTAGATTGAGCATCGACCTCAATGAAAACGAGCGCAGATGAGGGTACAGGCGTGCCCGCAGTAAGGTGAACGCGTGGTAGGCGAGTGAATTTAAGGTTTGCTTTTGGCAGATTCTGTTGAAAAACTCTCTACAACCTCCTTGAATCAAGCTTTAGGGAGACCCCACCCCTTCTAGCAGCTGAGATCGTCGATCCTGGTGCGATCTGGTAGGTCGATTTTTCTGTCAGTGTGGCATGCCCAAGAGCTTCGGAGTTTTCAACAGAATCGGCTGATCGCACTCGGTTGCAACATGTCGATCGGTCAGTGATACGACCACCTAGAGCAGACAGCAAGAGCACCACTATCTGGTCGCCTGAACCTTGGCACCTCGGCGCAGATAGTGGCGCTTTGTCGTCTGCACCGACGTGTGCCCCAGCTGCTTGGACGCAGCCAGTTCTCCGCGCTCATCGGCCACATCGTCAGCAGCCTTGGCGCGCAGGTCGTAGAACCAGAAGGCGCGGATCTGCGCCGCCAGCGTGGCATTGCCATGTTTATCGGCCTCATTAGCGGCGGTCGATCGCGCAGTCTCAAACGCTTTGCGCAGCATTTGCTGGGACATAGCCTTGCCGTATTGGCTCACCAGCAGATTTGCGCACCAGGTCTTGTGCAATTTCTTGCGCGCCTCGATACGATCCAGCAGGGCCTTTAGCTCGCCTTCGATGATGAATCGAAGGGGGGCAGCTGTCTTGCTTTGCTTGATCACGAGGTAGCCATCGATGATGTCGTGCTCGGTCAGCGATCGCGTATCGCCGGGGCGCTGGCCTGTCAGATAGGCAAGGTCCATAGCATCCTTCAATGCCACGTTGCCATGCTCGTAGACCAGGCGATAGACCTCATCGGAGATGTAGACCTCGCGCTTGCCGAGCGAGTGACCTTCGATGCCGGTGCAAGGGTTCTCGTTTTCCGTCCAGCCCCAGGCCCTGGCCATGTTGAACATGTGTGAGAACACGCGCTTGAGCCGGTTGGCGGTGGTGGGGGTGTCCTTTGCCCATTGCAGTAGCAGATAGATGTGCTTGGGCTTGATGGCATTCAACGGGGCTGGCGTCGGGTTGCAGAAGAAGGTGCGCAGCTTCTTCAAGTCGCCCAGCTGGGTGGCCTGCGTGGACTTGGCTTTGAGGGGGATAACCTCTGCCTCGTACTTGTCTGCCAACTCTGCGAAGTTCTCTGAAACAGGCCGGGCAGGCATGGCAGAAAGCTCAAGCCATTTCTGCACAGCGACTCGGTAATCGCTGCCCAGAGGGATCTCCTTGCGCGGCTTGGCGCCTGTGTCGAAGTAGTAGTAGGTTGTGCCGGACTTCTGTTTGCGGGCCCGGAAGTTGGGCATTGCTTTAACCATGGCTAAACGCAGGCTCCCATGTTGCAGTGCTGTCCTCTGGAATGGCCTGGCCTTCGATGGAGTGACGGGTCACGATAGGCCGGCCCACAGCGTTGAGATAAAACGGAATCTTCATGGCGCGCAGCGCGGCTGCCTGAAGCATTTCACGGGTCTTGCCCGACTTGCCGCGCGCAATGCCGGTGAGTTCCTTGACTTCTTCTGGAGTTAGGAAGGTGCTCATGATCGTTAAGTCCATAAAAAAGCCCCGCTCAGTGGCGAGGCTCGGGGTTGATCGATCGACTGCGCCGATCACATCGCGTGCTGCGGGTGCGCATGCCGCGTTGAAGCACTGGCAGACTCCTGGCTGCGCGCCGGCACCAGTGCGCAGTGAATGACGCGTGCATGCACCTCGCTGCGTGGCGGGCGGCAGGCCAGCGTGTGGATGCGGGCGCGCTCCAGCTCCACCACCAGGGCGGCGCCGGGCAGCAGCGCTGCATGGTGCTCTTGCCAAAAGCGCTGCGCCGCCACGCCCGTCCAGGTAGTGCGCCACGGCTCGGTGTGGTGCGGGCCCAGGCGGTCCAGCAGCAGCAACTGCAGCTGAAAAGCGCCGCACAGCGCCATGCTGGCCTGCGGCGGGGTGCGGCTGAGGAAAAGCGTTCCGGTATGGCGCATACATGCCTCCTGTTTCGGCAATAAAAAAGCCCGCACGAAGGCGGGCAATGGCAATGGGGTGGAAGGATCTCTAGGTCTTGTTTCGGCCTCGATAGTCGAGATCCGTGGCGGAGTAGTTCTCGCGCTTGCGCCAGTCCATCTGGACGGGGCCGGCATGGTCGGTGGGATAGGTGATTCGCTCTTTCTCCCGGCTGAGCTCCCATCGCTTGGCTTCCACGACATGGTGAACGGCGGACTTTTTAGTGTTGCTCATGGCTAAGACTCTCAGTAAATTTCCGAATGGCTTGTCCCACGGTACAGGGTTACCGCGGGCAGGTCTATCGATTTCTTGTTCGAAAGAGCAGAGGGGAGATCTGGCTCAAGCACCACCCCTTTGCCGGCGCTGCATGTTGTAAACCAAAGGTCTTTCACTTGACCTATACTGGTTCCACTCGCTGTTTAGGCCGTTCGCCCCAACAGTGCCTGTCTGACACCATTGCCGCCCCTTGGCCGCAGGTAGCCGCTCTTCTAGCAAAGCACGCGGTGGTCACTCCCCTCTAGGCGAACTCCCCAGATCCTGAACATTCTTATGGATCTGCGTTGCCCCCTGTATTCACGGCGGGCCTTCCCTATCTCACTTGATGGTCTGCGCAATCGTGCGTGCGGCCGTCCGTTTTCATGCTGCACAAAAACATTACAGAGCAGATTGGCCGCTACGTGGTCACACCTCTGACACAGCCGAGCACCAGCGGCCAATTCCTGGCTGCCGTTTCCATTCGCCGCGGCGCTTATGACCGCGTCATTCGATTTGTCCCTCAGTTTTCTAATGAGTCGCTCGCCTCTAACTATGCCCTGACCGAGGGGCGCAACATGGTGCTGAACCACAGTCTGAATTGAGCGACTGAACCCTTCACTCACAGGAGCTACTTTGGCAAAAGAAGAACTAATCGAGATGTCAGGACGAGTTGATGAAGTGCTGCCGGATGCGCGATTTCGCGTGACTCTGGAGAACGGCCATCAGCTCATCGCATACAGCGGCGGAAAGATGCGCAAGCACCGTATTCGCGTTCTGGCAGGCGACAAAGTGACCGTTGAAATGTCGCCCTACGACCTGAACAAGGGACGAGTGACCTTTCGCCATCTTGCTCCACGCACTGGCGGCGCTCCTGGTGGCAATCCTGCCTTCAAGCGTCGTCGCTAACCCTCTCAACCTCCTATTCGCTCATCGCTGAAATGCATGAGCTCACTTTGAAAGAACACAATGCAAAACAATCTCTATGTCACCAATCTCAGCTACACGGTTGACAGCGATGCCCTGCGCGCACATTTCGGCAGCTGCGGTGATGTCGTCGCCGCTGACATCATCATGGACCGTGAAACCGGCCGCTCGCGCGGCTTCGGCTTTGTGGAAATGAGCACTCCCGAGCAAGCGCAGAAAGCTATCCAGGAGCTGAACGACCAACCGCTGGGCGGTCGCGCTGTGGGAGTGGCCCTGGCCCGTCCACGCAAATAATCTTCTTCGATCTGTAAGAAGGGCCCACGCCAAAAGCGTGGGTTTTTTCTTTTTTGGGGCGGTACTTGCAGCCGGCCGTTCCTCAGTCAAAGCCCGCAGACACTAAAAAGCCCGCGCGGCGTGGGCCGGGCGGGCTGGGTTTGGAATGAAATCAGGCTTCAGCGTTGATGTATCAAGCGCTGGCAGCTATGAAATTGATAAATCTACTGCAGCTGCAGACGGCCTTGATGGCTGGGCTGAGCAGGTTGGGCGGTTTGGTTGGGCTGGGCCTGCTGCAGCGCTTGCAGCTCGGCGCGTGTGGCCATGCGCTGGGTGCAGGCTGCCGCCAGTCGCGCCAGGGTTGTATCGCTCACGATCAGATCGGTGCGCACGGCCTGGGTCAGCTGAGCCAGCGTCATCACCATGGCGCCGGCCTCGATGGGCTGCACATAGGGGTTCATCGCGCCGCCCGCGCCGCGGGTAAAAGACAGCAGCATGCGCGTGGAGTGGGGCGCTTCGCCCTCCAGCATCACGGCGTCGAACACGGCCTGATAGACCTGCAGCGTGGCTGCATGGGCTAGTTGGTGGGCGTGCTCCACCAGATGAACGTCGCGTTGCTGGGCGCCATAGCCGCCGGTCTGGCGAATGCTGGGCAGCACCTCGCTGGTCACCCACTTGGCAAACTTGCGCGCTTCAGGTTTGCGGCTGCGCAGGACAAGGGCATAGAGGCCGGATTCGCTAATAAACAGCATGCTTCCGCCACGCTCTAACGGTTCGTTATACCGCTCGTCTTCGTCGATGTGATCGCTGATTGCCTTGCTGGTGTTGCGGTAGCCGAGGGCTTCGCAAACGTCGTTGGCGACAAACCAGGGTTGGTTGTCGCGCGTGGTGACGCGAACGGCATGTGTGCCGAAGTTGAAAGGAGTGATGTCAGCCATGACGGCCTCCGAAGGTTGTGTGCTTTGCTACAACCACCGCCGCTCGCTTCCCAACAAATGGCGGTGACTCGAAGGGGTAGGAAGACCGGACAACCCTGCGGCAAACCGGCGAGCCTCGCGGCTCCCCCTCCGAGCCACCATAAAACTGGGGCCACAGACGACAAAGCCGCACGACTGCGGTTCAGGTGCGGCTTTGTTGTCACCGCAAGATTGTTTCGGGCTTCCCAACCCGATCACGCTTTACTGGCGTGACGTTATGGAGTGTATAGGAAGCGTTGTGTTGATGTCAAAAAAATCAATCCGAAGAAGAATGATGCATCCATGTAACTTTTTTGTTACCATTTGATGGTATTTATTTTGAGGAGATGTCGTGAGTATTCAAGAATATGTGCAGCAGCGTGGTATTAGAAGTTTGATTCATTTTACGAGAAAAGATAATCTTTCATCAATATTAGAGAGTGGTCTTCTGCGCAGAGATATTCTTATTGAGGATGGGTTTGATAATTATAATGATGAGATTCGGGTTGATAAAACTTCGGCCGTGTGTACAACAATTAGCTTTCCTAACTATAGGATGTTCTACCGTCTTCAACAGGAAAATCCTGGTGTTGAATGGGTTGTTCTTGAAATATTTCCAAGAGCTTTATGGGAGTTGGAGTGCGCATTCTGTAAGACAAATGCGGCATCTACAACTGTCTCTTCCATATCTATTGAAGAAAGAAAACAGCTTCCTGCATTAAAATCTATGTTTGGAGATTTTCATGATAGAACTCGTGAGAGTTTGAAAATTCCAGATGAATATACTACCGATCCCCAAGCGGAAGTTTTATTCATTGATGGGATACCTCGTGAATACATTAAAAATATTAATGTAAAGTATAGCGCGGAAAGAGACGATTTGCTGAAAATGTATCCTGGTTGGAAGATTTGGTATAATTGGCCTTACTTCTCACCGCGCAGCGATTATGCGCACTGGATGTAATGGTGCAATATGGCTTCTCGTCCTATTTTTTCTCCCTCAATCAGTGGCCGTACGCTAGTGCAAACGCGCTTTGTTGACTTTGAGTGGTCTCCTGGGTTGGCCAAAAGTCAGGCGCAAAAATCTATTGTCTCGTTGCATTCAAATGCAGCAAGGATTTTTAATATAGATAGAGTTTTGGAAATATCTAGTAAGTCATTGGATGAGCTGGGTGTGCAGCTTAGCGCATTTAATTTGATGGTGAAAACTCCGAGAGGTCGCGAATACAGTTTGGAATGTGCATATCAAGCCAGTAAGGTTTTTGAGTATGCGGGCCCGTTTCCTGATATGTTGGAGATGAGTTCTCTCGAAGCAAAAAAAGATCCACGGTTGAAGAATAGTGGTAGCCTTATTAAGTTTAGCTTTTATGGACGAGACTGGGATCTTTTGCCGCGCACAGCATTTTATGACTGGTTATATATAAATGCTTTGCATAGGCAGCCAAATCTTGCCGAAAAAGTGCTTGAGTATCGTGCTTTCTCGGATATTGCATTTAATCCCGAGAAGTCTATAAATTGCCAAGCCTATGCTGCGGCGCTTTACGTCTCTCTTCATGAAAGAGGACTTTTAACTTCAGAGCTTCTTGGAAATAAAGAAGCATATCTTGAGGTTATTCAAACTGGTGAGGTGAGTAATGCTCATGAGGACTCACGGGTGCAGGATCGATTGCTTTAAAGAAAAAGCCCGCGAACACGGGCTTTTTCTTTCTTTCGCTCAACGCCTGAAGTCTGTTAACGACATGACTTTGGCAGTTTCTCCATTGCTAACTCGCTGTGTGACGCGAGTAGACGCCGTGTAAGAGCGTAGTGTTGCCAACTCCACCACCTGCGGAGGGCTGGAGAAATAGCCTTCACGCAGGCCACAAAGCTGCTCGACGTCGCGGGCGCTAAGACCGATGTAGCGGGGCAGGGCTTCGACGGTTACAACGCCCGCATTGATCAGCAGCTCTACGGTTCGGCGCAGCAGGCGGGGCTTTTCCGGCTCCCACTTTTCGTCAAACGGTTCCGACTTGGCACCCCAGCGGGCAGAGCGGCGTTTGAAGAGGGTGTCTTTCTCTTCATCCGTAATCAGCCCAATTCTGTGCAGGCGCATGAGCATTGCGGCGGCGGATACGCCCCAGCGTTGCTTGAGGATAAGGAGGTTGTCTAGGTTGACTGGCACGCGTACAGCGTCTGCAAAGGTTTCTGCAGGCAGCAGCAGCGCACCGGCAAAGTGGTGAGCCTGCTTTTCCATCAAGTTATAGCGTTCGCGGTCTGGCGATGGCGGGATGTGCTTGTGCAGCACCAGGTGCCCGATTTCATGGGCCAAGTCGAAGCGGCTGCGGAAGCCATTGGCCTTGTCGGCCGATAGCAGGACGATGGGCAAGCCCAGCACAGTGCTCCAGCTAGACAGACCTTCAATGGTGGCGATCTCCGTTTCTTCGCGTATGACCAGAATGCCTGCACTTTCTGCGGCCAGCACCAAGTCTTGTATGGGTGTGCGGCCGAGCTGCCAGCGTTGGCGGCACTCTTCCGCTGCTGCTTCAATGTCGGCGTCGGTGATTTCTTCGGGGGCAAGAAAGTCACGCTCTGGCAGATTGAGTGCTGGGTAGTCCACGTGCTGGGCAAACAGGACTGCCAAGTCTTGCGCCCAGTTGGCGCGCTCATTGAGCTTGGCACGCGCGGCCTTGAGGGCGAGCGCGTTGCTGCGATACAGAGGGGCAGAGACTGGAGGGAGTGTAGGACGGGTCAACCATTCGGCTTCTACGTTCAACGTGGATGCAAGGCGGTCAAAGGTTTCCGCTTCGGGAAACTGATCGCCTTTGCACCACTTGGTGACGGTAGATGAGGCTACGCCCACAAGGCTGGCGAGTTGGCCCTTGGTGAGGCCGCGTGCAACCAGTGCTTGATCAAGCCGTGTTGGTTGCAGATCGTTAATTCCCTTGGTCATTTCCGGTTTGTTTCTTGGGTTGTGCCTTAAGTGTGGGCACTGCTCCGTCTTGCTGATTGTTTTTCTCGGGCAGGTCGTAGAGCTTAAGGAATTCAGTTAGGGGCTTGCGATAGAGCCAGGAGTTCATGTCAGGTGCGGGCAGTGCAATCATGACTTGCGTCAAGGCAGAGATTTTTGCACCAGCATTCCAGCCGTCCATCACTCCGAGAATAAAAATTGTGCCAACAGAGACTGGCTTTTCAGCGTCGAACAGGTCGCCCTGGATGTAGGTGCGCTCAATAGGGGTGTTGAGTTGTGCCAGCTTCTTGCGGGTTTCGCTGTTTTTGAGCTTGACCCACTTGTGACCGGGAACGTTAAGGCGGGCAATGTTGAAGATTCCTAGCTTGCCAACCACTAGCCTTGTTCCGCTGAGTGGGGTGGGCTCGGCACCGTGCACAGCAAATGCCTCATGAAAGCTCTCGTTAACAAAGAGGTGCCGAATTTGTCCAGCTCCTGATGGCCGATGCCCCTGCTCGAAGAGCTTGGGGGCAAGAGTGAGGCATTTCTGATCTCCGGCCTTGTAGGCATCGTCGAGAGCCATCAAAGCGTCGCGAGGAATGTTCTCTTTGATGAGCTGCTCAAGCTCAAGAGGGCCGAGTTTGGACAAGGATGGCACGTCTGACACTCTTTCATTGAGTTTCGTATGTGCGGAATTTTATATTAAATAGTTTCGTGTGAGTATGCTGGCTCCTTGAAAGTGAGTCTTAGTATGATACTGTATAAACATACAGTTGATGTTGGTGTTTCAACTGATCCCCGTCAGCTTGGCCAGTTCTGTCAGCCGCTGGTGCCCCATGGCCATTTGCTGCTGCCGGTCGCGAAGCCTGTCCAGCAAGGCTGTGCCCTTGGCGTGCCAGTCGGCATGTAGCACCATATCGGTGGGCAGGTTGCGCAAGGCCAGCAGGTCGCGCTGCTGATCGGCGTTGAGGTTGCGCAGGTCTCGGGAGAGCGGGGCTTGCTCGCCGGCCAGTCGCACCAGCTCGTCGCGGTCTGAGGTGTCGGTCATCAAGACTCCTTGGTGATCAAAAAAGCCCGCAGGGTCTGGAGCCTTGCGGGCCTTTGTTTGGGTAATGGTTTCTGAATTTATGAGCGCGTTGCGCTTGCTCTAGCTGCGTTTGAAAGTAGTTTGATGCCGATAGCTTTGCTGGGCTGGCGGTAGCTGCTTTGCTTTCCATAGCGCGTAGCAGGCGGCTGCGCTGGCGGTCGCGGTGCTGCAGCTCGTGCAGCACGGTGTCTATCGGATGCATCGGCAGGAGATTCCCAAGCCCAGGTGGCCCAGCTCGGCAAAGCCGTGGTCAAACGCTTCGGCGGTGTTGCGGGCGATGTGCTGGATGGCGATGCAGCCGCATTTCAGAACAAAGATGCGCATGGCGACGGCTCCTCGAAAAGCTGCAGATTCAGGTGGTTGGTGGTGCCGGCGCGCACGCGGTTGATGGTCATCAGGGCCGGGCCATGCTGGCTGCGGCGCCGTGGCTTGCTGGCCTGCGCTTCTTGCTCGGCCGCAATGCGTGCGCGGGCTTTGGCGAAGGTGTCGGCAATGTTGGTGCTGGCCGAGTTGCTGTACTGAAATGCCGCGCTGGTGATCGGCACGCTGGGCAAGGTGTGGCGAGCTGCTTGCATGGGTTCTCCGGTTGAGGGCAAAAGAAAAGCCCGCTCAGCGGTTGCTGGCGGGCTTGGGGATTGGCGGCTGCAGCTGTTGACTGGCGCAGGCCGTGAATAAAGAGCCGATGCCCTTGCAGGCATGCCAGAGGAAGTGAAGTGGAGGGAGGAGATGCCTCTGGCTCGGCGAAAACCGTTCAAACCGCAGCGCCCTGGTGCAAGGCGCTCTGGTTTGGCCCCGACGCGCTCGGGGAGGGCGGTGCCGGGATTCCAACCGGCGTTGCCGTTCTTGCTCTTGGCCGCATTCGCCTCACCCTTTTGACCGTTTACGCCCTTTGGCGGCTGGATACGGCAGGGATGCCGCGCAGAGCAGCGGCCGTGCCCGCTGATGCGATGGTGCCCGGGGACGCTCCGCGTGGGTGGAGCGAACGACATGGGCGTGTGGTGCGAGAGTGGATGGAAAAGGGCGGGATCCGCTCGCTGTAATAACATCTGGATTCCGACATCACAGACTTCTTACAGGAGGGATCCCATGAACGGTGGCTATAGACCAGAACCCGATGCACAGGTACCAATGGAGAGGCGCATGCCTCAGCCTCCGCCAAAGCCTTCAAACTAAGGAGCTTTCATGACCCGCGCAGATTTGGAATTCGATGTTCGATTCGGCTATTGGTATAACTTTTTGAACGAGAAGTTTTACAGCCGTTGGGACTTGTTTTTCAATCTGGTGCAGCTTGTTGGTGGCAGCGCTGCAGCAGCGGGTGTTATGGCTGGTTCGTCCAGTCTGGTTGCGGGTAGCGGCGTGGCCCTGGCGGTTTGCGCTGCTTGCTCTTTGGCTTGGCAACCTGGCTTGAAGGCGGAGCGTCACGCCAATACCAAGCGGTCCTTCATTGATCTCAAAGGGCGAATGCCGAGCATGTCGGATGCCGATTGCCTTCAAGCATGTGCTGAGCTTCAGAAGGGTGAGGCAGGGCTTCCATCTCTCAATATGCCCGCCGTCAACATGACGCGAAGAGAATTGGGTGATGCCTATGACTTTGCAGGCATGACCCGTTGGCAGCGCTTTGTTCAGCGCCTCGCCATGTGACCCTTTTCCATCCACTCTCTTGTTAAAGACCGGGCCTGACCCGGTCGATGCCGTGGCGCCCATCGCATCTGCAACCTCTGCTGCGCTCCTTTGATGCCAACTGCGCGCTTGCGTTGATGGCGTTGGCCCTGCGTTGACGGGGCTTGGGTGTGGGGCGGCTGTTGCTGCGATTGATGAATTTAACCATGGTTAAATCATCTTCGTCAACCATAGTTAAATTTCCTTGTGAAGTTTTCTTCAATTGAAGAGGTGGAATTGAAAAAGCCCGCTGTTGCGGGCTTGGGGATGCGAGGACTTGCTTCTATCCATTGCAATCAGTCGCACGTGATCAAATTTTTTGGTCACCTGAGTGAAGGGCTGGTATCACTAGGCACTTTTAACTCTGCTTTTACGAATTTTTGCTTCATGAAAATATCCGCCTCCATATGAGCGACCTAGCCAAACGAAGGATAAGCATATCAAGATGCTCAACGCCGTAAGTGCAACATAAAACCAGTTTATTGAATTTTTAAATCTAAACTCTGGCAGTGAATAAAATAGCAAAATAATCCATAGTATTGAAACGTAAATACTTATTATTTGGTTGATTTTTGATACTGATATATATGATGGTCCGGTAATGAGGTGTATCGCTTTTTCGCCAATGCTATTTATTGAATTCCTTGACATTACCGTTTTATAAAGTGGTCCTGTAACCTCATCTTCTAGAACATCAACGTGCTTCTCCCAATTTTCTTGCCAAAACTTACTCCCTCTGTTGACGCATACCCATGCAAAAGAGAATACGATGCCGAGGCAAGCAAGAATTACAGCAAGATCTTGCTTGTTTTCTGCTGATGATGCTTGGATTGCGAGAAAACCAGCCATTGTTGCGCCGATGAATGTCCAGAAGTATGTTGCTCGCTTCCAATAAAGCTCGATCTCGAACTTTCTTATATCTAGAGCTTGTTTTAGGGCCTCCGCCTCTTTACCTTTGAAAGCTTCTTTATACTTTTCATGAGTTATTATTTCTGTGCTGGTTTCTTGTGTCATTTCTATTTTGATTGGCCTCAGAGGAGGTAAATGTATTTTTACATCCTCTTGAGCTATGGAAGCTGAAAATTAGATTGAAATAATTTATCGTTTACTTTAGGGGAAAATATAAATCGATAGTGCAAAAGACGGCCAATAATGTAGTAGTCACTGAGGAAAATAGATTATTTTCGAACTCTGCAAAGTGTAGTTCTGTTGGGAACGGCGATTGCTTTGCAGCCTGGTTGATTGGGCTACAGCTTCTGTCCGTTCCAAGCCCAGACCACACGGCCCAGCACGCGAACCTGGTGGTCGCCGTTCAGCTCGTCCACGGTCTTGATGTTGGGGTTGTCCGAGCTGACTTCCAAGTTGCCGCTCATGCGCATGCGAACGCGCTTGATATAGGTCTGGCCGTGCACGTCCAGGACGTAGACGCCTTCATGGCTGGCGGGGTCGCGCGAGCCTACGTCGACCAGCAGCACATCGCCGTCGCTGAAGGTGGGCGACATGCTTTCGCCTTGGGCGTGAATGAATTTCAGCTCTCGGATATTGCCGGGCTTGATGTGCTGGTTGATCCAGTGGGCGGATAGCGCCAGGTCGCCCACCACATAGTCCGCATCGAGCGTGTCGTTGCCTTTGCCCATGCTGCCGCTGTTGGCCAGTATGGGGATGCGCACCAAATCTTCGTTTTCTTCTGAAAAAACAATGCTGTTGGCATTGCGGGCCATGTCGCCCATACCGGTTGCAAGCCAGTCTGACGACACATTCAGGCGTGCGGCGGCCTTGGCGTTGTTTTCGGCAGTGAAAGCCTTGCTCTCGCCCTCAAGGACTTTGCGCGCAGCCTGATAGGAGACGCCAACAGACCTCGCAAGCTCTGTGATGTCGACACCGGCGGCTTTCATTGCCTTCTCTAGGCGTTCTTTGTAATCAACCATGGTTGAAATCATGGCGGAATCAATACTAACTATGGTTGCTTTCATGTTTTAACTAAGGTTAAACTTGAGGCATGACGATCCGTAAAACAGAGGCCATAGAAATGCTGGGTGGCTCCACCAGAGAAGTGGCAGCCGCTTTGGGTGTGTCTTACCAGGCTGTCGACAAATGGCCTGACGTTCTCAGCGACAAGGTTGCAGACCGCGTACTTGCAGCATGGGCTCGTCGCAACGTAGAGGGTTTACCGCCACCGTTTGCGAAGTCAGCCTCTCAGCCTCAAGCCGGTCAGGAGGCAGCTCATGGCTGAGTTATGCCATGCCATGTTCAAGAATTTTTGCTTGGTCGCGTATGGCGCGCAACAAGCTGTAGCGCATCTCTCGCATGACGCCGTCTGCACCGCCTTGCTCGGTTTGGTGCTTGCGGGCACTGAAGTAGATGCCTGCACGGCTCGCCAGTCGAGAGGCATTACGGGTGATGTACGAATCAAACCCCATGAGCTCGTTGGCCAGAAACTTGATGCGGCGCAGGCGCATGTCATCGGCCTGGGGCATGGCATTGGTCAGCAGTTCCTCGATTTCATTGCAGATAGAGAGGGTCTTTTCCAATGACTGCTTCATGTGCTGATCCTTTGTCGGTGCGTTTGGCCAAGGTGATTTTGGTGGTCTTTGTTCGGGGCGAGGGTGATAGGCGGCGCGAGGTGTTGCAGGTGTTCAGCGAGGTGGGAGATTTACTTGCTGAGCATGACGCAATTCATTGCGACCCAGTGTATGCGTCCTACTTCCTTCGCGATCAGGTGACTCCAGAGATGCTTTCGATCTGGAGTGCCTCCGCAGGGCAAAGGCTGGGGCAAGCTGAGGTGGAGGCTGCTCATGGCTAAGCGCATCTCTCGTCGTCGCCGCAATCAGGCCGGCGCTATCTGTGCTCAAGCCACGTTGAAATTACATGGATTGCAGCCTGCTGCGGTGGCTGCATGTGCTGCTCGTTGGTTCATTGCAGCTGGTTCACATATCGCGTTTCATGCCTGTCCAACGGATGTGGCAAGGGAAGAGGGGTCTGCCCGAGCAGGCTTTTTGGCCGCCGCCATGGAGCTGCGAGATTTACTGGCCCAGAGCTCGGATGGTAGGCAGGCCTTGCGTGATCTCGGTTTTGAGCCACTCCTTCAAGACGTCGAAGGTGAATGACATGGATGGCTTCATTACGTTCTCTTTGGCTTTTTTCCAAAGAGTGTCGCTTCGTACAGCCTCAGCAAATTCGCAGCCTGTCCAGGTCAACCGCCAAATTTGGGCGAAGTCCGCTGGCGCACGATCGTCGTTCGGATGGAGTGTGGCTGTTAGCAGGCCCGCCTCTTGCATCCATTGCGCATGGATGGCGAATAGCTCTTCTTCCACCCCATCCAGCTTGTTAAGCGCTTCCCCTGGTCGCAATGCTTCTGTTGCCAGCGCAATGCGCCGGATTAAGTCCATGTCTCGTTTCACTATTGTTCCCTCTGATATCACTGGTAATGCAGCCATCGTATCCAAGAGCAAGGGAAGTTTCATCTCGGCCCAGGAGCCTCACGTCAGCACCCGCACGGCCACGCGCTGCAGCTCTTCGATGACGGGCAGGGGCACGCTGCCGGTGCGCAGCATTTCGTGGATGCACTGGTTGTTCCAGCGGGCGACTTTGCGGGTGGTGAAGCTGTCGCGGCCTTCGACGTCGAGGACGAAGACGATTTGCTGCAGCAGCAGCTCCATGGCGTGGGCCCACTCGGGTGTGGGGGCGATGGGGGTCTGCTTGGCTGTCTGCGCAGCGGCTGTCAGCGATGCGCCTGAGAAGTGAGGTGTGGTCATGAGAAGCAGTGTCTCTTTCCCTCCCCACGCAAACAATGGCGAAGCAGGCCGTCAAAACGACATGCGGATGCCGGCCGATGTGACGGATGCGGCATACCTGATCGCACACAACCACCCGGGCGGCGTGCGCGTGCTGGCCGAGCGTATGGGCGTGAGCGCCAATACGCTGCAAAACAAGCTGAACCCGAACAACACGACGCACCACCTGACGCTGCGTGAGTCTGTGGCGCTGCAGGTGATGTCGGGCAACCCGGCAATTCTGCATGCCATGGCAGCGGCCCTGGGCTACACCTGCGTGCCCGCGTTGCCCGACCAGGCCGCGGGCGACCCGCTGGAGGCGTTTGTGGCCTTGCAGCAGGAGGTGGGCGAGTTCACATCCGCAGCGGCAGACGCCTTTCGTGGCGGCAAGGCCATGGTGAGCCGCAACGAGATCAAGCGGCTGCAGTACCGCTACAACGAGCTGATATCTGCCTTGAACCAGCTGCTGGCTACGGCGGCAGCGCGCGTGCCGGCGCCGGTGGAGGAGGGCTGATATGCATATCCAGCTGAGCGCGCGGGTGTTGAACCAGGCGGAGCTGCTGCGACAGGTCCACGGCCTGACGGGCGCACATGCCTCCAAGGCTTATGCCAAGGCGCTGAACGATACGGGCTTCGAGATCCGCCGTGCCATGCAGGACGAGATGCGCGCGGTGTTCGACCGGCCTACGGATTACATCCTGCGCAGCCCGTTTGTGCGCATGGCCACGGCCGCCAGGCTGAGCGTGACGATCGAGCCGACCTATATGGGCGGCAAGGGGATCGATCCGCAAAAGATTCTGGATGCCCAGACCTGGGGCGGCCGCCGGCGCGACAAGCGCAGTGAGGTGGCACTGAAGCGTGCGGGCATCCTGCCTGCCGGATATCAGACGGCGATACCCGATGAGGCCAGAGGCGGCCCTTACCCCGGCAGCGATGACGGCAAGGGCAATCTGCGCGGGCCGTTTCTGGTGCAACTGATCAGCTACTTCCAGGCGTTTGGCGAGCAGGGCTACAAGGCCAATATGAGCGCCAAGGGCTATATGCGCGTGCACCGCGGCACCAAGAGGCAGGCGGGCCGGCGCTATTTCGTGGCCTACGGCAAGACGCGCGGCGGCCCGCGCATCACCCAGAAGGGCGAGCAGGACGAGCGCACGGCGCACCTGGCCCCGGGCATCTGGGCAGCCAGCGGCACAGGCGGTGCCGATGTGCGCCCGGTGCTGATGTTTGTGCGGCCGGGCCGTGGCTACCTGCCGCGCTTTGACATGGACAAGGTGGCCAAGCGTGCCGACGCCACGGCCTATCTGGAGCGCCGTATCCGCTACCGCTTGCGCGAGGCCGCAGGCGTATGACTTCCATGAACCCAGCAACGAATTTGAGCGCAGGCGCGCAGCCGCCTGTGCAGATATCAGGAGGTTTGACCATGCAGCAATCCCAACCCGTAGTGACTGGGCGCGACACCAGCGCCGAGGCGTTTGCCGCTCTGGGCAACGAAACGCGCCGCCGTTTGCACGAGCGCCTGTACGAGTCGCTGCGCCATGCCCACCAGCAAGGCGTGCGCGACATGAGCCGGCGCGAGCTGCGCGACTACCACAACGCCCAGACGGGCGAATGGCTGGAGCTGTGCAGCGTGGCCAGCACGGTCAATGCCTTGCTGGCTGCCGGACGGCTGGAGGAGGGCACAGCTCGCCGCTGCAGCCTGTCGCCGCGCCAGCGTGACGTGATGCCTGTGCGCTGCAAGGCGCGACAAACGGCCTTGGCCTGATCGGGAGAGAAGTATGAGCACCATCATCATGTCGGCCTGCTGGCCGCTGCAGGGCATGTCTGCTGCGCAAAAGGCAGTTCTGATATCGCTGGCAGACCAGTCGAATGACGACGGCGTGTGCTGGCCCGGTGTCGGCACCATTGCCAGGCGTACCTGCCTGTCGGAACGGGCCGTGCAAGAGGCGCTGTCGTGGCTGCAGAAGGTCGGTCTGGTCTTTCGGGAATATCGTCTGAATGCCAGCACCAGCTACACCATCACGCCGGGCAGTTTCGACCCGACCAAAGCACCTGTCGGTCGCCATCGCAGCAAGGCGGGTGGTGCAGATGGCGCACCCCCCGCAGATAGCGCACCCCCCGCACCAGGCGCACCAGGTGGTGAACCAGGCGCACCTGTACCCCCGCACCAGGCGCACCCCAGGGGTGAACCAGGCGCACCCAAATCATCATTGAACCGTCATAGGAACCATCAAAGAACCAACACACCTGCGCTTGAGCGCGCAGGACCTGTTGCTCAACCGAATGACGTGACCGACCAGACCTGGGCCGACTGGCTGCAGCTGCGCAAGGTCAAACGGGCACCGGTGACGGAGACCGTGCTGAAGGGCGCCAAGGCCGAGGCGGCGAAGGCCGGCATGACGCTGGAGGCCTTTCTTCAGCTGTGGTGCATACGCGGCTCGCAAGGGCTGCAGGCCGCATGGCTCAGACCTGCGGCAGCGCCGGCGGGTGGTCGTGCGCCGGCGTTCAGCGCGAACAAGCACGCAGCTGCGGCAGCAACGATCTTCGACGGGGTTTGGGAATGAAGAACGTTGCCAGTCTTGCAGACCACGCCATGCGAGATCCGCAGGCCTATCGCGATCCGGCCGAGGAGGCTGCCGAGGCCACGCTGCAGGCAGTCAGCCTTGTGATCCGAAAGCTGTTCATGTTGCTGCACGGCTCATACGGCAGCCTGTTCACCAGCAAGTTCGCCACGGGTCAGATGGCTGGCAAGCACGACAAGGGGACCATCTCGGCCATGAAGGTCTGGGATGCCAAGCTGTCGCGCTTCTCGGGCGTCGTGGTGGAGGCCGCGGCCGCCCGCCTGGCTGCAGAGCACCCCGACTTCCCGCCCAACCTGCCGCAGTTCGAGCAGATGTGCGATGCAGTCATGCCGCGCCAGACCTATGCCGAGCAGCAGGGCCTGCCTGCGTTGCCCGCGCCCGTGGCCGCGCCGCCTGTGAAGGTCAACCTGCAGGAGCGCAACGATGGCAAGGATTGGGCACGCCGCATCGTGGCCCGCATGGAGCAGGGCGACACCAGCATCTCGTACTACGCCGGCAAGTCCGCACGCATGGCCCTGGGCCTGGAGGTGAAGGTTTGATGCGCTGCACAAAAAATAGGCAGGGTGAGGGTCGCGGGTCCTTCCGCCGAGCCTCTGAAGCGGGTAATTCGAGCCGCGTTGTCGGACTGTTTCGTGAGTTTCCTAAGGGGGTTGTATTGTGAGGATGATTGAGCTTGAGGCCCGCCCCACACAAGCGGAGTTTGCTAGCGTTATCGGAGTGTCTCAGCAGAACGTCAGCGCCCTCATGGCCGATGGCAAGCTGCCCACCGGTGGCACCTGGGCCGAGCTGCTCACCGCCTACTGCAACCGCCTGCGTGAAGTGGCGGCCGGGCGCATGAGTGGCGAGCTGGGCGGCCTCGACCTGGTCCAGGAACGCGCCGGCCTGGCCAAGGCGCAGCGCGAGGCGCAGGAGCTGAAGAACGCCGTCGCCCGTGGCGAGTACGCGCCCATCGGCATCCTGGCCGACGTGCTCGGTCTGGCCAGCTCGGCCATCGTCGATCGCATGGATCAGTTCGAAGGCCAGGTGCGCAAGGCCTGCCCGGACCTGCCGCAAGAGGTGCTGCTGATCGTGCTGCGCATCATGGCCGATGCGCGCAACGAATGGATCCGTTCCACCTCCCAGCTGGTCAACAAAGAGGTCGAGGCCATGGCGCAGCTCGACGCAGACGAGACCGCCGCATTTGATATCAGAGCAGGCAGCGGCGAGGAGGGCGACGCCGCATGAGCGCACCCCTCAGCCCCGAAGCCATGGCCGCCATCCAGGCCGCCAATGCGCTAGGCCTGTCCAGCCTGCGGGCCGATGCGCCGCAAACCCTTAGCGAATGGGCGGCAGAGCACTTTCTGCTGGCGGGCGAATCCAGCCACCAGAAGGGCGGTTGGGTCGGCTGGCCCTTTCAGCTCGGCATTCTCGACTTCATGAGCGACGACCGCATCGAAGAGCTGGCCGTCAAAAAGAGCAAGCGCGTGGGCTACACCAAGATGATCACCGCCTTCGTCGCCTACAACATCGCCCATCGCCGCCGCAAACAAGCGCTGTGGCAGCCCACCGACGACGACCGCGACAGCTACGTCAAGAGCGAGATCGAGCCCGTGCTCGACGGCGTGGCCGCCGTGCAGGCCGCGCGCCGCCAGGGCAAGGGGGTGGAGGACACCATCAAATACAAACCCTTTCGCGACAGCGTGTTGCACCTGCTGGGCGGCAAGGCCGCGCGGGCCTACCGCCGCATCACCGTGGCCGTCTCCATCCTCGACGAATGGAGCGCCTTCGACCAGAGCATCGAGAAATCCGGCGACCCCGGCAGCCTGGCCAAGGGCCGGCTGGAAGGCGCGCCATACCCCAAGTTCGTCGGCGGCAGCACGCCCCGCGTCAAAGGCATGTGCCATGTGGAGCGCGCCTGCGAAGAATCCGACGCCTACGTCCAGTACCACATCGAATGCCCGCGCTGCGGCGCGGAGCACCCGCTCGTCTGGGGCAGCAAAGAGCTGCCCTACGGCTTCAAATGGGTCAAAGGCCAGCCCGCCAGCGTGCACCACGTCTGCCCCCACTGCCTGGAGAGCATCACCCAGGCCGACTACCTGGCCGGCGGCTGGCCGCTCGCCGGCACCTGGGTCTGCAAAAAGACCGGCCGCCGCTACGGCGCAGACCGCATCTGGCGCGACGCTGCGGGCCAGCCCTGCCGCCCGCCGCGCACCCTGGGCGTGCACGTCTGGGCCGCCTACAGCCCCCAGCGCACCTGGGTCAGCATCGTCGATGAGTTCGAGAAGGCACACCGCGCCCTGCAGGCCGGCGACGTGGGGCCCATGACCGGCTTCACCAACGAAACCCTGGGCGAGACCTGGGAGCTCAAAGGCGACAGCAGCGACGAACACGCCCTGCAGGCCCGGGCCGAAGACTACCCCCTGGGCCGCGTGCCCGCCGGCGCGCTGCTGCTCACCGCCGGGGTGGACGTGCAGCGCGACCGGTGGGAGATCGCCATCTGGGCCTGGGGCCGTGGTCTGGAAAGCTGGGCCATTGCCCACCAGGTCATCCAGGGCAACCCCGCCAGCGAGTCCGACTGGGAGCCCGTCACCCAATACCTGCAGCAGCGCTACGTGCAGGCCTGGCACGGCGGCAGCCTGGGGCTGTCTGCCATCAGCATCGACTCTTCGGACCAGACCCAGGCCGTCTACAACTGGGTGCGCAGCGCGCAAGGGCAGCTTGCCGGCCTGCGCGCCATCAAGGGCGACAACAACGACAACCGCAACATCGTCGGCCCCAGCAGCCTGCAAGAGGTCAACTACCGCGGCCGCAAGATATCGCACGGCATAAAGCTCTGGCTGGTGGGCGTGGACAGCGCCAAAGACCTGCTGCTGGGCCAGCTCGCCATCGACAAACCCGGCCCCGGCTATGTACACACCGGCCAGAAGCTGCCGCGCGAATGGTACGAACAGCTCACCGCAGAGCAGCGCGTGCTCGTCAAGGTCAACGGCAAGGACGTGTACCGCTGGGTCAAGCGCCGCCCGCGCAATGAGGTGCTGGACTGCCGCAACTACGCCTTGCACGCCGCCATGTGCCTTGGCGTGCACAAATGGCCCGAGGCCCGCTGGCTGCAGCTGGAGCAAACCGTGCAGCCCCCGCAAGACCTCTTCAACACTGCCCAGGCCCCGGCAGCCCAGCCAGAGAAGCAGGGGGATGAAGCAGTGCCGCCACGCGCGCCAGCACGGCCCAGCCCCTCGCGCCAACTGGCGGACGAAGAGCTTTTCAGCCCCATCAGCCTTTATTAATAAAAACCAATGCAAACGCAGGCACAGCAAGCGAAACCAGCTATCAAAACAATGAACGAGAAGAACGCAACCTCTACCACCTCCGTATCCAGCTCCAACAAGCTGGACCCCATAGCCGTGCTGCGCGAAGAACTGGCCGCCGCCGCGCTATGCCATGGCGTGGAGCGGGTGGAGGATCTGACGGAAGAGCTGGTGCGCCGCTATGTGCAGCGGCTGGGTGGTTTGACGGTGTATGTGCGCAACGCCCGAATGCTGGATAGTGAGCGCGTGGCGCAGGAAATTCGTACCCGTTTTGATGGCTGCAATGCACGAGAGCTAGCAACCCAATACGGGCTCAGTGTGCGCTGGGTTCGCAAGATTTTGCTCAGTTGATTTTCGACGCTGATAACATTCGTCTCTTCAGGAGGAGAGATACTAATGGATTTATCAGCAGATACAGTTTTTACGAATATCTGGGCTAGGGACAAATTAGACAGAAAAGGCTATGCAGATTTTCTTTATAAGGTCATCGAATCAGCAAAGACCAGTGAGGCAGAAGATAATGCCTTGATTTTTGCCATTGATGGTGAATGGGGTACTGGAAAAAGCTTCTTTATTGATTGCTGGATAGAAGACTTGCGTGCTAAGGGACATTTGGTCAGTCGCTTTGATGCGTGGAAAAATGATATTGTTGATGAGCCTTTAATTGGTTTTTTAAGCCATATATATAAAGATGTTGGTGATTGGGATAATAAAAAACTAATTGCAGTAGCTGGTGAGAAAATTAAGCAATCTCAGAAAAGCATTCTTCCCTTAGCTAAAGAACTGGTGAAGGGTGCTGCAATTAAAGGGTTAGGATATATTGTAACTGATGAGGTTGCAAAGGAGGTATCGAAAGCCATTGCAGACAGTTCTGAAAAAGTGGCTGAGGATCAGGAGAAGGATGAGCAATCCATGTCATCCATGCTTATTCATAGACAGCTTCAGGCACATAATAAAAATCTGCAACTGATAGAAGAATTTAAAGATAAGTTGTCTAGTGTTGCGCAGAACTTGGTTTCAGGCAGTGATAGAAAGCAACCAGTTTTTATTTTTATAGATGAGCTGGATAGATGTAGGCCCGATTACGCAGTGCGTTTGCTCGAAGTGGTGAAGCATATATTCAATTCGAAGGGTATATGCTTTATTTCTTCTGTGAATATTGATCAATTGCAGAAATCAATTAAAACAATATATGGGGCAGAGTTCGGGGCAGATCAATATTTGGATAGATTTTTTAGCCATCGGTTAAAACTTCCTACTCCAAGTTCAGCTAGTTATATTAATTCATTGAAAATTTTTAAGAAGATTAAAGATAATAAAATCAGGTTGGATGCGAAATCATCTTCAATAAAGAGTCATGTTGAAGTTAACTACGTTAAATTTTATGAGCATGTTTGTGCTGCTTATAGATTTGATCTGAGAACTATTAATAATATTTTTTCTAGATTGGATATATGCAGGTCAATAATTATTGGAGGTGATGATAATTTCTTTCATGATGAAATTTTATTTTTAATGATTTGTTATTTCAAGGCTAACGCGAACAAGAGTTTTGATCCTTTTATTATCCTTTCTTCGTCGAGTATGAATTTTGGAGATTTGGAATATTTTTATTATTCATCGAATTTTGGAGCTATGACATTAAGAACATCAAAAGTTGATAATATGTTTGATGCAATCAGATATATTAATGCTAAAGAAAAAGATCCAAGGGGTCGATATCAAGTTAAGGATGATACTTACGACATTTTGAATACCCTGGAGTTGGAACTTGGTGGTGATGCTAAAAGTTTGAAGTTAGCAAAGAAAAGGCTGATGAGCTATGTAGATGTCTGCCGAATGTCTGGCAGATTGGACAACTGACAAGGCTCGACTACAATCAGTGCATCACGCCCGTAAGCGTGATCTGGGCTTGGCAGCCCGGTAACAACAGGCGCAGCGGCCGCGCCATACAAAGATGGTCAGCGGCTTTTTGCTTTCTAGAGCATGTCTGCGTGCACATGGCTCCGCTTTACGGTGGGCCGTGTGGGGACACCCGCGAGGGTGTGCCGGTGCCTGTTGCCGGTCTGCCAACCCTGCACGGTCCACCACCTTCTCTTGGCAGGGGAGGTGATGGCTCAAAGTCCATCAACAGGAGCCTCACCATGGCTGACATCTCTACCGGTTCTTCTGCATCCGTCGTCGCTGCTCGCCCTGAGCTTTCCATTCACGACGGCACCGTCACCACCACAAGTCTTCAAGTCGCTCAGTTCTTTGGCAAACGTCATCGTGATGTGATGCGCGCTATCCGGAGCTTGACTGCAGAGATACCAGAAGACCATGCGCGCAATTTTGCGCGCATGGTTCATGTCGTTGAAATCGGCAGCGGTGCATCACGCGAGGAAAGTGCCTACCGCATGACCCGTGAAGGTTTCATGCTGCTGGCCATGGGCTTTACCGGCAAAGAGGCTCTGCGCTGGAAGCTGGCCTATATCGCCGCGTTCAACCGCATGGAGGCCGAGTTGCAAAAGCCCGCGCAAGACCCGCAGCGTATCCAGCTTGCACAGCGTCTGGCCACCCAGGCAGCGGCCCAGGTCACGCAGGCCGTGTTTGACGCCGTAATGGCAGCAGACAACACCGATTGGCGCCACGCCCGCTACCTGCTTAACCTGGGCTACGACCGCGAAGGCCAGCCCATCGTGCCCCATGCCCAGCCCATCGGCGATGACCAGATGATCGTCTCCTTCAACGCGCTGCCCGAGCGCATCGCCAGCGGCGAGATCCTGTCCGCGACGGATGCCCAGCTCGCCACCCTGGCCACGGCCTGTACCCAGCGCCTCACCCAACGCGCCCAGCACCGTGAAAAGCAGGCTGCCAAGCCCAGCCTTCCCGCCGCACAAGACGCATCCAGCCTGCCGCCTGGCACGCTGATGATGACCTTCAAGTAATCAGTTTTGATAGCTGCTGGCGCTTGATGGATAGGCGCTAGAGGCTGATTTGGCTTGAGTATCTTGGCGCAAAAAAGCCCCTGCTGGTGTTGGCTGGCAGGGGCTGTTTTGATCAATGACGCTCAATAGAGCTTTGCTCGTCGGCGCCTGTAAGAATCGAAGGGCTTTAGTGGGCGTTGTATGGCTTTTGCCGGCTCATGCAGCTCTACGAGTGCTTGAGCCATGTAGTTCAATGCAATCTTGTTTGCAGTTTTGCTCCAGCCAAGCCTTAGTAGCCACTCCATAACTTTTCCGCTAATCGCCTGAAATGCGACTCGTCCCCCATAAATGGAGAAATGAGCAATCAGGGCGAGCCACACGCAAAGACTGAGGATCACATAGAAGTTGCCGGATTCGATCAATTCGAAGATTGCGGTGCTTTCGATGGATCGGTTGATCAGTGCAGCGGTGATTGCGCAGGCGCCAAGCGTGATAGCGATCAATCGTGGTTTGGCATCGGACTGGAAGATACTGCTCCAAAAGCCAATCGAAGGTTCTGCAAAGTCTTTTTTGGCAGCTTTCAACTCGGACATTTCTTTGGCTACCGTTAGGAACGATGCGCTCCTGAGTCCAAACAATCGCTCAAGCTCTCGACGCTTGGCGGCTTGTAGTTTTAGCTTGACGTCTGGAGGCTTCAAGCTGAAGCGTTCGTCTTGACGCTTGTTTTTGTACGAGTCAATTGCAGCGTTGACTGAGAGAAATGCCAGTTCCGCAACAATCATTCCAATGCCGCTCAGGACAACTTTGAGTGCTGGTTGTTGGGTGGCGATGCAGTACGCCGCATACCCAGCAGAAATGGCAAAGATGGGGCCAAGTACTAACCAGGCAATCCATTGCCAGCTGACAAATTTGGGGTAAAGGTCTTTGCCTTCAAACAGTTTGTGAAATTCTTGGGCGATTTCGGTGTGTTTATCCACGATGAACTCAAGTAAGACTCAGATGACCTCGGTGTGAGGCCGGTGGAGCAGAGCGGGGCGAACCCCGCTCAGATCAGACTGGCTCAGCCTTTGATGGACCGAGGATCTGCTCCATGGCTGTCTTTTTGAGCAATTCGTCCATCCTTGTTGTGGATGAGCAACTCGGAGCCTTGGTTGCGGCTGATCGTGCGCGCTACGCCTACGGCTTCTTGCTTGGTAGGGGTGTGCTTGATGGCTCGTTCGCCACCGCCCACTTTGACGTTCCAACCTCCGCCTTTGGCGGGTACTACGTGGTGTGTTTTGGCCATGATGATGGCTCCTAAAGCTAAGGTTTAAGTTGCCTGAGTACCGAGTTGTGCTCAGGAACAACCCCGCCAGGCAATGGCGGGCACCAGCTTTTCAGCCGGGCAGACTACTGGCTCAAGCGGGCTCAGAACAGCTCAGCTTGACCGGGGGACGAGCGCCAGTGTGCGCACACGTATTCCAAGCGACCCCTGCGGGTACGCACGTATGCGGTCACATGCACGTCCTTCGTGCGGCTATATCTCATGGCCGACCTCCGAAACGATGTGTTCCACCAGCAACTTGCTGGCAGAAATTGTTGAAGGGTTTTTCTTGCCCTACACGTTCCGGAGTGGTAGTCTCGCGGCGTCCTAGACAGACAAACGTGAGGTGGAGAGGTATACCCTTGTCACCTTCCCCAAGGCTCTCAAAGTGTTGGTACCACTTTGGGAGCTTTTTCTTTACAGCTCGCCTTTTTTCCTAAGGTCGGCAAGCCGAGTCGTTGCGGCAGCTGGGGACACGCCAAAGAAGGTACTGATTGCTTCTGGTGTTCGTAATGCCCGTCTTTGAATTTCCAGCAAAGGCATCGTGAACTCCGCAGCAAAAGTGTTAGCTTGCCACTCGCTATTGCAGTAGATCGGCGTGTCCTTTAGCTGGCGGTTGTATGTGCGCCTGTGGGCTAGCACTGCATGCCCAAGCTCATGCCCGATCGTAAAAACTGCACGTTGACCACCTCTTGCCATCTGATCAAAGACGCTGTCTCTGATGTAGATCGTCATGTCCTCTGGCACATAGCAAGCCTCAACCTCCATTGGTACTGGAGCTGACTGCTTGTCAAAAATGTCATAGTGAACACCGAAATGAGCAGACAGGGTGTCAAGCAGCCGAGGGCTGTTCAATCGTCCTGAAGGAAGCTGAAGCACATTACGAACGTTCTGTGCAAGAGCTCGGATGTCTGCTCGTTTTCGTGGTGCGACGGGAAAGCCTTCGTGCAGTGGCATGTCCATTACGGTTCTTTCTTCTTCATGGTGGAAAGCAGCTGTTGAAAGCGGGTTAGCTCTGTTTCGGACATGTTGACCCGGGCGAAGCCTGCAACCAGCATTTGCTGTGCAGGGTCTAAACCGTCAAGGTTGACGGACTTGTTGGCTACATCTGCAAGCTCTCGCAAACGTACGCTGACGCCTCTACGGACGAAGTAACTTTCAATACTTGAAACCCACGCATCGGGTATTTTTTTGCGGCCCATTTCCATTGCGCTCAAAAAACTTGGCGTGGTCTGAAGCTCTTCGGCCATCGATGCGAGAGTTACGTCGGCATCTATTCGAGCTTTGCGAACTGCCTTTCCGAACTCTGTGATTGCCATGTGGGGACTCCTAGTGATGCTGATATGACTTACAAACTGGAGTGAATTCTATCAGCGGTTTTTATTCTGAACCTTTTTGGTTGCGATTGCAATGGGTGGTGGTGAGATTTTTTTAGATGATGGTTGCGTAAAGCATGAAATCGCAGCACTTTGGCGACTGTCTGCTATCAAAATGATTGTTGATGTCATTGCTGCATAAGCTCGCAACAGTGCGGAACGAATTTAGAGAACTAGTTCCTCTGGATTGTTCCTAGCGCCCCGCCGACCATCGGCGCATGGGTCTCTACAGCCACCTCACCACCGAACAGCTTACCGCCCGGCGCGACAGTTATCTGGCCGCCATCGATGCGCGCCTGACCGGGCCCACGCAGGCCAGTCACAGCACCGACGGCGTGGGTGCGCGCTCCGTGCAGTTCAATGCCGACACGACGCAGCTGCGCCGCGCCATTGACGACATCAACGCCGAACTGGCCCAGCGTAACGGCCAGGCCGTGCGCAAGCCCATCTATCTGGTGTAAGCATGGGCCGCAAGAACCAACTAAGCCGCCAAAGCCGCAGCCGCACGTCGTTTGCGGCGTCGCTGGGCGCAGCGCCGTTGAAGGGCGGGGCGGCCATGTCTGCCTACCAGGGCGCATCGCACACCGACCTGGCGCTGAGCGACTGGCAGCCGATGGCTGGCAGTGCCGATGCCGACCTGCTGCCCGAGCTGGGCACGCTGACCAGCCGCGCCCGCGACCTTGCACGCAATGACGGGCTGATGGCAGGCGGCCTGCAGACCCACCGCGACAACGTGGTGGGCGCGGTGCTGCGCCTGTCTGCCGTGCCCGACTACCGCCTGCTGGGCTGGACGCCTGAGCAGGCCCGCGAGTGGGGCAACAAGGTAGAGGCGCACTTTCGCAGCTGGGCCGACACCACCGATTGCGATGCGGCCCGCACGCTGGATTTGCTGGGCCTGACGGTGCTGGCCCTGGGCGGCGAGATGGTCAACGGCGATGCCGTGGCCATCCCCAAATGGTTGCCCCGGCCCGACAGCCCCTGGGCCACGCGGCTGAGCGTAATCGAGGCCGACCGGCTGGAGACCCCGCCATACCTGGAGGGCATGGCCCGCATTCGCCGCGGCGTGGAGCTGGACGGCGAGGGCGCGCCCGTGGCCTACCACTTTCGCGCTGCGCACCCTGGCGATGCGCTGTACCTGCGCGGCGACGAGGCGCAGGACCTGAACCGCTGGGAGCGCGTGCCCGCCTTTACCCCCTGGGGCCGCCGCCGCGTGGTGCACCTGCATGCCAAGGAGCGCACGGGCCAGAGCCGGGGCAAGCCCATCGTCAGCGCCGTGATGCGCGAGTTCCACATGGCGGGCAAGTACGCCCAGAACGAGCTGCAGGCCAGCCTGGCCAACTCGCTGGTGGCGGCGTTTCTGGAGTCGGACCTGAGCCAGGAGGCTGCGTCTTCCTTGTTTGGCGAGCACCCGCGTGATGTCTGGAAAGACTCTGTTACCCAGTCGCGCAGCATCGGCAAGCTGCAGGCCGGGGCGGTGATCCCGCTGCCCGTGGGTGCGCGGCTGCAGTCGTTTGCGCCGGGCCGGCCCAATGTGGCGTTTGAGGCCTTCATGCTGGCGGTGGAGCGGCGCATTGCCGCAGGCATGAACCTGCCGTACGAGCTGTTTGCCAAAGACTTCAGCCGCGTGAACTACAGCAGTGCCCGCGCCGCGCTGCTGGAGGCATGGCGCTATTTTCACGGCCGCCGCCGCTGGCTGACCACCACCTGGCTGCGGCCCATTTACGAGCTGTGGCTGGAAGAGGCGGTGAATGCGGGCGTGATTGACGCGCCCGGCTTTTACGCCAACCGCTATGCCTATACCCGCTGCCGCTTTGTGTTTGGCGGCAAGGGCTGGGTGGACCCGGTCAAGGAAGTGCAGGCCGCCAAGCTGCGGCTGGAGATTGGTGTCTCCACCCTGGAGCAGGAATGTGCCGAGCAGGGCCTGGACTGGGAAGAGGTGCTGCACCAGCAGCGCCTGGAGGCCGAGTGCCGCCGCGAGCACGGCCTGCCCGAGCCCGGTGCCACCACCTGGATTGCCAACACCGCAGACAACGGCAGCGACAAGGAAGAGGGCGCACCCGCCCGAAAGGATGCGCCATGAACCGCCAGATGAGCAGACCCTATCCGCATCTGGCCGACCGCCTGTTCAACACCCCGCTGCTGCTGCACCCGCAGAAGCTGGACGCCATCATCGCCGGCCTGGGCCAGCGCCTGCTGGGCACCGATGGTTTGCAGATCGATGCGGCCGCCATCAGCCCCCGCGCGGCTTTGCCCGCAGAGATGTTTACCACCCGTAAGGGCGAGCGCACCGAGCGCGGCTACCGCGTGAACGAGGGCGTGGCCGTCATCAGCGCCATGGGCGGCCTGGTGCACCGCACCCGGCTGGAGGCCGACAGCAGCCTGCTGATTGGCTACAACGACCTGGCCGCCGATATGGAGGATGCCCTGGCCCAGCCCGAGGTGCACGCCATTGCCCTGGTGCTGGACAGCCCGGGCGGCGAAGTGTCGGGTGCGTTTGAGCTGGCAGACCGCATTTACGCCGCACGCGGGCGCAAGCCCATTGTGGCCGTGGCCGACGGCATGGCGGCCAGCGCTGCCTACCTGGCCGCCAGCGCGGCAGACGAGGTGGTGCTGACCACGACTTCTTACGTGGGCTCCATCGGCGTGGTGATGCGCCATGTGGACTACAGCCGAGCCCTGGCCAATGAGGGCATCAACGTCAGCCACATCTTTGCCGGCGAGCACAAGGTGGACGGCAACCCTTACCAGCCATTGCCCACATCGGTGCGCGAGCACCTGCAGGCCGACATCGAGGGCCTGTACCAGATGTTTGTGCAGGCGGTGGCCAAACACCGGGGCATGGAAGAGCAGGCCGTGCGCGACACGCGCGCCGCTGTGTACCGGGGCGTGGCCGGTGTAGCTGCGCGCCTGGCCGACCGCATTGGCACGGCAGACGCCGTGATTGCCGACCTGTCTGCGCGCCGCGCTCGCAGTTACCCCGCAGGGGCGGGAATGTCTTTTCAACCTCAAGGAGCTTCTATGGGCGACCCCCAAACCATTCAACCGGCGGCGGCTGCGCCTGCCGAACCCTCCACGGCAACGGTTGCGGCGCCCGCCGCTGCATCTGCGGCTGCACCTACAGGACCTGTTGCAGCTGCTTCGGCTGCTGCCCCGCAAGGCCTGGAGCAAGCCCGCGCCGAAGGTGCCCAGGCCGAGCGTGCCCGCGTCAGCGCCATCCTGGGCCACGCCAACGCCGCAGCCAACCCGACCCTGGCGCAGACCTGCATTGCCGGCGGCCTGACGGCAGAGCAGGCGCAGGGCGTGCTGGATGCCGCACCGGCGGCCGCCGTGGCCGCTTTGGCCCCCGCTGCTAGCAACCAGTTTGCCCAGGCCATGGCGGCGCTGGGCAACCCCAATGTCTCGGGCGTCGAGGCGGCCAGCCCCGATGGCTCTGCACAAGCGGCCACCCAGGCCGCTGCCGGTTGGGGCAAAGCCTTTGGCACCGCACCATAACCCAACCCCCACCCATAGGAGCACACACCATGCAAGTGCAAGAACTCGGCCCGGGCACGGCCTGCTATCTGGTCAGCGAGTCCAACGGCACCCGCTCGCGCGAAGTCGTCACTATCGCGCAGGGGCAAAACCTGCTGCCCGGCGCTGTGCTGGGCAAGGTCACTGCCACCGGCAAATACGTAGCCGTAGACCCCGGCAATGGCAGCGGCGAAGGCGGCACGCCCGACGGCAGTCAAACCGCCGTGGCCGTGCTGTTTGCCGCGGTGCACACCACCGCCGCTGAAAAGCCCGGCGTGATTACCGCCCGCGACGCCGAAGTGGCCGCCCATGCGCTGGCCTGGCCCGCAGGCACGACCGAACCCCAGAAAACTGCTGCCCTGGCCCAACTGGCCGCCGTGGGCATTGTTGCGCGCTGAAGCCGCGCGAGAAAAAGGACTACCGATATGGCCGATCTCAATATCTTTGCGCACGAGGCATTCAGCATGACCTCGATGTCCACCGCCATCCAGGCCGCGCCCTATGTGCCGCAGCTGCTGGGGCAACTGGGCATTTTCACGACCGAGCGCTCGCGCACCACCACCGTGGCGATCGAGGAAAAGGGCGGCGTGCTGTCCCTTATCAAGACCAGCCCGCGCGGCGCACCCATTGAAGAAGGCAAGGGCGAAAGCCGCCGCATGCGCCACTTCGATACCCTGCGCATTGCGCGCGGCAAGACGCTGTATGCGTCGTCGGTGCAGAACATTCGCGCCTTTGGCTCCGTCAGCGAGCTGCAGGCCGTGCAGAACGAGCTGGCCGACATCATGAACGGCAAGACCGGCCTGCGCGCCGCCGTGGAGCTGACGCACGAACACATGCGTCTGGGCGCCGTGCAGGGCAAGGTGCTGGACGCCGACGGCACTGTGCTGGTGGACTGGTATGAAGAGTTCGGTATTGCCCAGCCTGCCGAGATCAACTTCGACCTGGCCAACGCCACGGCCGAAGGCGGCGAGATCCGCAAGCAGTGCAATGCGCTCATCCGCGACATGATGCGCGCCAGCCATGGCGCTTGGCTGCCCGGCCAGACCTATGCCGTGGGCCTGTGCGGCGACAACTTCTTCGACGACCTGACGGGCAATGCCGAAACGCGCGGCACCTACCTGAACCAGCAGGAGGCACGCGACCTGCGCAACGATGTGGGCCAGGTGTTCGGCTCGTTTCGCTACGGCAATATCCAGTTCATCAACTACCGCGGCACGGACGACAACAGCACCGTGGCCGTGCACCCGGACAAGTGCCAGTTCTTCCCCGTGGGCGCGCCGGATGCGTTTCGCGTCGGCTTCTCGCCGGCCGAGTCCTTCCCCTTCGTCAACACGCCCGGCCAGGACGTATACGCCATGGTGGTGACGGACAAGGACCGCCAGGAGTGGGTGCGCCCCGAGGTGCGCAGCTACCCGCTGTTCATGTGCACCCGCCCCGGCATGTTGCAGCGCGCCAAGCGCAAGGCCTGAGCATGTTTGCAAGTACTGCACCTTTTGCGCAGGTGGATGCGCTGATCAACCAGGGCGTGAGCGAGTTGCTGGCCAACGCCACGGCCAGCTGGCAGGGCGGCAAGCCCTTTGGCGTGGTGTTCAACCGCACGCCGCTGGAAGGCTTTCTGGCCGATGCGGCCACCGCAGAGCGCCACACCGTGGCCATGCCGGTGGGTGAGGCCCCCGGCATTGCCGAGGGCAGCACTGGCCTGCTGCTGGGCGGCCAGCCCTGCCAGGTCACCGGGCCGGTGGTGCAAGACGCCAGCGGCTGGGCCGTGTTCCCCATCGTCTTTCTGAACTGACCGCCATGTTGTTGCTGGAGCAAATCATCAAGTCGCGCCTGGCAGGGCGCAGTGCACTGGCCGCTTGGCAGGTGCGCGGTGCCTCGCAGCTGTGCGACCGCACGCAGGTGCCAGCCATTGAGGTGCGCATGTCCGGCGCCGGCCTGGGCGATGTGTCGCGCGAGGCCGCCCAGCTGGAGCCGCGCTGGTCCTGCGTGCTGGTGGCCCGGCGCAGCGACACGGCTGCCGCCGAGCTGGATGCCGCCATGGAAGAAGTGGTGGGCTGCCTGCACGGCTGGCGGCCTGCGGTGCCCGGCGGGCGGGCCTGGTCCGAGTTGCGCGCCGCCGGCGTGCGCGAGGCCGAGTTTGTGGACGCCGGCCTGGTCGGTTACGCGGTGGAGTTCACCACCGTGTCTGTTTTCGAGTCGCTGGACGCCTGAGGCCGGCGCCGTTCAATCTTTCATAGGAGCTAGCCATGGCTGCATTGCCCCGCGTCAAGAAGGAATACCAGATTCCGCGTGGACGCCTTGTTTTCTATCCGTTCGATGCGGCGGGCCGTCTGCTGGGCGGCCGCCAGTTCGGCAACTGCCCCGCGTTCTCTTTGAGCGTGGAGGGCGACAAGGCCCCGCATTACAGCTCGCAGGGCGGCCTGCGCGAGAAGGACGAGGAAGTTCTGATCGAGATCACCCGCAAGGCGGCCATCACCACCGACAACATCAGCGGCAGCAATCTGCGCATGTTTCTGTCCGGCACGGCAGAAACGCACACCCAAGCCACAGCCACAGTGACGGACGAGGCGCACACGGTGGAGCCAGGCGGCATCTACCGCCTGGGCGTGACAGCAGCTGCCTCGACCGGCGCACGCAAGCTGAGCGCCGTCACCGTCAAAAGCAAGGACGGCACGACGACCTTTGCAGAGGGCACCGATTACACGGTGGACGCCGACCTGGGCCTGCTGCAGATCGCAGAGGGCGGCGAGATTGATGCGGCCACCGAGGTGCTGGTGGGCTACACCGCGGCCGAGACCAGCTGGGAACGCATCAAGTCCGGCAACGGCGCGGATCTGAAGGGGGCGCTGCAGCTGATTGCCGACAACGCCCACGGCACCAATCGTGACTGGTGGTTCCCCAGCGTGGCGCTGTCGCCCACGGGCGAGCTGCCGTTGATCCAGGACGGCACCGATTACAGCCAGTTCGGCTTCGATGTGGAAGTGCTCAAGCCCGACAACGGCGAAGCCGTCTATGTGGACGGCCGTGCAGCGCTGATTCCCTGACGCCTTTATCCAGACCTCCCGGCTTGCCGGGGCGGTTTGCACTGCGGCCCGCAAGCGCCGGCTGCAGCGCAAACCGAAGCAACTACTTTCTTTCAAGACGAGACGCCATGGCCTTCAAGCCCATTCAGATTGTGATCAACGCCAAGGACGATGCGTCTGCGGTGCTGAGCCGCCTTGGGCGCAATGTGAAGCTGCTGGGCGCAACGGTTGCCGGCTACTTCGGCATCAAGGCGTTTGCGGGCGTGGTGCAGAGCGCCGCAGACTTTGAAGCGGCCATGAGCCGGGTCAAGGCCGCCACCGAAGGCTCGGCCGCAGAAATGGCCGAGCTGACCAAGGCCGCACAGGCAGCGGGCAGCAATACCAAGTACACCTCGGTGCAGGCGGCTGGCGCGCTGGAGAACCTGGCCAAGGCGGGCCTGAGTGCGGGCGACTCCGTCAAGGCGCTGCCCGCCGTGCTGGCCTTGGCCCAGGCGGGTGATATCGAGCTGGGCAAATCCAGCGAGTACGTGACCAAGGCCGTGATGGGCATGGGCCTGGCCTTTAACGATGCCGGCCGTGTGGCCGATGTGCTGGCCAAGGGGGCCAACGCCACCAACACCAGCGTGGAAGGGCTGGCCCAGGCGCTGAGCTATGCCGCGCCCGTTGCTAACACCCTGGGCGTGAGCCTGGAGAGCACGGTGGCCATCATCGGCAAGTTTGCCGATGCGGGCATTGACGCCAGCCGCGCGGGTACGGCTCTGAACTCCATCATGAGTCAGTTTGCCAACCCGCTCTCCAGCTTCCGCAAGGAGCTGGGCGCAGCTGGCATCGTCACCACCAACTTTGAGGAAGCCTTGCACCAGCTGGCCGCCAAGGGCCAGGACGGCGAGCGCGCCATCAATGCCGTGGGTCTGGAGGCCGGGCCCGCGCTGCGCGCTTTGCTCAACCAGGGCATGGGCGCGCTGGATGAGCTGACGGGCAAGCTACGTGAGGCGGGTGGCAGTGCCGAGGCCACGGCCAAGACCATGGCCGACAACCTCAACGGCTCGCTCAAGGGTCTGAGCAGCATGTGGGAGACCGTGACCCAGGTTCTGGGCAAGCCCGTGCTGCCCGTGGTGCGCAAAGGCGTGGACGAGCTGACCGGCGCGCTGCGCAAGGCGGTCGATAACGGTCTGGTGGAGCGCTTCGGCCAGGCTCTGGCAACGGCCTTTGAGAACGGCCTCAAGTTCTTCCGTGCATTTGCAGCCAACGTCAATTTTGACGCCGTGGTTCTGCGCCTGCAGGTCTTTGCCAGCGAGGCGGGCGAGACGCTGCAGCGCATCGGCCAGTACGCCACCAATGCAGGCAACACGGTGCAGCTCGCCTGGGGCGTGATGACGGCGGGCGTCAATGGCGTTCTCACTGCCATCTACGGCCTGGGCGCGGCGTTTGCGCAGATTGCTTCCAAGGTGATGGAGGGCGTGGCCCAGCTGCGCAGCGGCCTGGCATCCGTCACCTTTGGGGGCCTGAGCGAGAGCTTTCGTCTGGCTGCGGCTGATGCCGAGGAGATGGCCGGCGCCTTTGCCGCCTCGGCTGATGCCCTCAAGGCCAAGGCTGCAGAGTCCTTGCAGGGTATGGCCGATGGCGCCCAGACGGCGCGCGATGCATGGGATGGGTTGACCGGGACAGTTGAGGCGGCCGGCAAGTCTGCTGAAGCTGCAGCTCCCGCCATAGAGGCGGTGGCTGCTGGCATCGAAGCCACTGGCAAGGCTGCAGCCAAGGCGGCCAGGGACACTGCCGCCAAGGCAGAGGCCGACCGTATTGCGGCCGAAAACCTCAGGCAGCTCAAGGTCGAATATCAGCAACTGATTGCCAGCGGGAATCTGGACGCCGCCGGTCGCAAGCTGCAGGAAATTGCCAAGGCCCAGCGAGCAGCTGCGGGTACTGCAGAGGATGCAGCCAAGTCCACTGCGCTGTTGGAGCAAGCCTACAAAGACCTGGGCATGACTACCAATGAGGACTTGCAACGCATGGCTACCCAGGCGCGTGCGGCGTTTGATCAGCTGGAAAAAGATGGTCAGCAGCCGCCTATGCGCATTGCCGAGGCATGGAAAGCGATGGCTGACAAGGTGATTGCAGCCAATGGCGGGATTGCGCCTGAATGGCTCAAGACCCAGGCTGCTGTCAAGGGCTACGTGGTGGAGTTGGATGAGGCTGGCAAAGCCATCGTTAATACCGACCGTGCCACACGCAGAGCCACGGCATCGATGACAACTGGTTTCAACGACCTCACCAAGTCGGTGCGTGGTGCAGGCAAAGAGCTAGAGAGATTTAACGACCGCCATGGTGATGATCGGCCTGGTGGATACGGCACAGGCGGAGGCTCGATTAGAAACAAGTCTTTCGAGGAGCTTCTGGGGCGCCCCCCGACAGCCGATGAGCGGCAGGCATTGGGCAATGGTCTTACGCCAATGGATGTGTTGGCAGGCGGCTCGCTGGCTGTGCGCAACGCCAACATCAAAGGCTCGCCAAGCGTCATGCAGCAGAACACCGGGCCTTTGAGTCTCGTGCCGCAATTCCAGACCCGCCAGGAGCTCGATGCCTGGTGGAAGCAATGGCAGACTCAGTATGCGCAGGACAACCCGTTCACGGTCAAGAGCAGCGGGGCCCTGGGCAACTATCAGTATGACTTGACCCAGTTTGCGGTCACGCAGGCGGGCAGGGCTATCGACCTGCAGCAGGCCGCTGCCAATGCCCGTCCAAAGCGGGAGACGGAGCGTAAGCCAAGCACACCCAGCCCAGCGCCTCAGGCGCCGACAGCCGTACCGGCTCCTACGCCTTCCCAATCCGTCATCACCCACAGGCATGAGGTTGTGATTGGCGGCCGCCAATACAACGTGGGCACGGATGCGGCAGGCAGCTCTGAGATGCAGCAGCTGATGGCGGCGCTGGAGCGTGATGCCAATTTGACTGGGGGTGTTCACTGATGGCTGGTCATTTTCTCGCGGGCATCGAGCTGCCGCGCGGCATGTTGTGGGTGGACGAGTTCAACTGGTCTGCCGTGCAGAAGACGGTCGACCGCAGCATTACAGGCGCCCAGATCATCGATGCCGCTGCCCGCATCGAGGGCCGCCCCATCACCCTGCAGGCTGCGGAGGATCAGGGCTGGATTCGCCGCGCAACGCTGCTTGCCGTGCAGGCCCTGGTTGATGTTCCAGGCGCGCAGTACCCGCTGCGCCTGGCTGACGGCCGTGAATTCACCGTGCAGTTTGCGGCAGACGACCCGATTGCCGCCGCGCCCATCTCTCGGCCCGAGCTGCCCGCCGCAACCCATCCCTATGTCGCCACGCTGCGGCTGATCACTGTTTAAGCGAGAAGAACAATGCCCATTTTGCAAGGCGACATCCAGCTGCGTGCCAGCCGCGTCATGGACGACGTGCCCGAGGGCGGTGGCGGCCCGTCTAACGTCGTAATCGAGGACGGAGAAGAAAACGCGATCATGCCGGACATCTCACAGATGGATCGTGCTGGTGGCCGAGACAACATGCGCCAAGTGCATGTGACAGTGGACACCGAAGACCGCGACACCTATCAGGGCAGCAATGTCATCGTGGCAAAGCCGCCCGAAGATCCGAATGTGTCCATCACCCTGTTTGCCACGGGCGGCGTCTATGACACCCGTGCCCAGGCACAGGCCCGGCTGGAGGCTTACTTGAACAAGGGTGCCGAGTGGGCGGGCTATCTCTATGAGGATCACATCCAGGGTCAGCGCGTCATCCAGATTTTCCAGCGCCCTGGCACCGAGCTGCCCGCTGTGGGCAAGACCCTGGTGCTGGTCGGCAATGAGGGGCTGGTCAACGAGCAGATGCAGTATGTCCGCGCCATTCGCGTGACCAGCAAAGAGCTGACTTTCACCTACGACACAGACAAAGACTACAAGGCGGTGATTGTCACTGTCGAGATCTCGGATGCGCTGCGATACGGATTCACCGGCTCCCCAGCCAGCCGTCAGTTCACACGCCTGCTCAACAGCGCGCGCTTGCGCGATACGGTGGTGGCTGATGCGGGCAGCTATGTGGGCGTCACGTCTTTGCAGAAGGCTGCAGCCCTGGGCGATTTCACCATCATTGCCAAGACGATCATGACCCAGATCGTGCCCTCGGCCCAGAGCGAGACGCCCATCCCCGCGACCATTCCTTATGCGGCGGCAGGCTTTCCGGTCTCTGCGGCCGAGGCCGTGACCTTCAACACAGCGCAGACCTGGAACACCACCACCAGCCTGGCCCTGCCCGGTGGCTGCCTGCCTGGATCGCTCTCCATCGTGGTGGGAGGAGTGACCCTGACCGACAAGGGCGGCATTCTGATGTCGGGCACTCAGCAAATCGGCCTGGTGGACTATGCGAACGGCATTGTTACTTCCAGCTCGGGAAGCTATGACGGCACCAAGACCATCAGCTACCGGCCTGCGGCCTATATGCAGCGCGTGCCGCAGTCCAGCGAGATCCGCATCACGGCAGAGAACCGCAGCCAGAGCTACACGGGCTTTATCACGCCGCTGCCGGCGCGCGGGACTCTGTCCTTTAGCTACCGTGCGCAGGGCCGCTGGTATGTGCTCTCGGACTCGGGCGATGGCACCCTGCGCGGTACCGACTCCAGCTATGGCGCGGGCACCTATAGCGCCGAGACCGGCAGCTTTGTCGTCACGCTGGGGGCTCTGCCCGATGTGGGCAGCTCCATCGTCCAGCACTGGGGCGTGCCCACGCAGGAAACCGTGCAGCCTGCCGTTGATCTGCTTATCAGCCAGACCATTGCACTGCAGCTGCCGGCGGGCCAGGCGCTCTATCCCGGCGCTTTTGATATCAAGTGGATGGATGGCACGAACCAGCGCACCGCTACGGCCACTGCAGCTTGGCAGCTCCAGGGGGACGCCACGGGCGAGGTGCGTGTCGGTCGCTCCGAGGTGCTGTTTGCGCCCAAGCTGCTGCCCGCCGTGGGCACGGTGCTCGATGTCACGGTCGACACGGCCCCGGCGGTTGAGGTCAATCTGGCACATCCCTCCCGCAACGGCCAGGGCCGCCTGGCGGTCTCTGCCGGCCAGGGTGCGCTGGTGCCCTATACGGTCGAGGTCGAATGGAACACCTTGACCGACCAGAGTGTGCTCGGCCTCTACACCCGCGACCAGCTCCGCGAGATGGGTGTGACCCTGGTCGACCCGACCCAGATCGCCCGTGATGACGGCGCTGGCAAGCTGGTGATGAATGGTGTGCAGGTCGGCACGGTCAACTACAGCACGGGCGCGGTGGACTTCAATCCCGATGTCGTCATCAAGATTCCCAAGCCGGTCTACTCGTCCAGCCAGGTCAGCGGTGGTGGCTTCAATGGCGAGGTTGCCCAGTACCGCCTCAACTATGAGGGCATTGAGTACCTGAATGCTCCCTCGATCTACCCCAATGACGAAAGCGGCTACGTCAAGATCCGCTTTCGCACCACGGGCAGCGCAACGCGCCGCACGCTGCAGGTCACGTTTGCACCTGAGTTTGACCTGGTCACGGGCGTGCAGGCTCCGGTCGTTCCTGGCTCCGTGCTGCTAATGCCCTCCAGCGGTCAGCCCTGGAGCGATGACGGCAGGGGCGTGCTGCGGGTGCTGACCTCGGGCGGCTTTGTGACGCGGGGCAGCATCAACTACGCTACGGGACGTGTGGGCCTGACCTCGTGGACGCCTAGCAATGCGAACACACTGCGCCGTGCAGGCTGCATCACCACGCTGGGCGATGCCATCTCAAGCGCCTATGTGTTCCGCACGGCTGCAGCGCCGCTGCGTCCTGGCTCCCTCACTGTGCAAGTGCCAAGGGCTTCGGGTGGCTCGCAGAACGTCAGCGCTGGCATTGACGGCACCATCACGGCCCCCGGCGTGGTCGGCACGGTGGACTATGAAACCGGCCTGGTGCGCCTGGGCTTTGGAGTCCTGGTCGTGGCTGCAGGCAATGAGTCCGAGCCCTGGTATGACGCGGCCAATGTCCAGCCGGACGGCAGTATCTTCAAGCCCCAGCCCGTGGTCGCCAGCGCCTTGCGCTACACGGCGGTGGCCTATGCCTATCTGCCCATGAATGCAGACATCATCGGCATCGACCCGGTGCGCCTGCCGAGCGACGGCAAGGTGCCCATCTTCCGGCCTGGCTCGCTGTGCGTGGTGGGCCACACCAAGACCAGCGCCCAGCTCAACGTGAGCAACAACCAGACCATCAATCTGGCCCGTGTGCGCCTGTCTCGCGTAGTGGTGCGTGATGCGAACGGCAAGACCCTGAACACCGGCTATTCCGTCGACCTGGAGGCTGGCATGGTCACCTTTACCGATGTGTCCGCCATGACCATGCCGGTGACGATTGAGGATCGCATCGAGGACATGGCTGTTGCCACCGATGTGCAGATCTCGGGCGAGATCACCTTCAACCGGGCGCTCACCCATGACTACCCCAAGGATGGCACCTATGTCTCCAGCGCCCTGCAGGCCAGCGACCGCCGCGCCCGCGTCAGTCTGGATTTTGTGCAGCAGAGCTGGGTCGACAAGGCCTGGGCCGATGCGCCCACGGGGCCTGCCATTGCCGCCAAGTATGACCAGAGCGTATCGCCTATCGAGATCACCAACGCCGGCGGCAGCACCGAGCGCTGGGTGCTGGAGTTCACGTCGACCAGTCAGTTTCGGGTGATTGGCGAGCATGTGGGTGTGATCGCTACCGGTGACATCAACACCGTTTGCTCGCCGCTCAACCCTGCCACGGGCAAGCCTTATTTCACGATCCAGCCGCTGGGCTGGGGCAGCGGCTGGGCCGTAGGAAACATTCTGCGCATCAACACCGTGGGCGCTATCTACCCGTTCTGGGTCGTGCGCACCATCCAGCCCGGCCCCGAGACCGGCATCGAGCACAGCTTTTCCATCCTGGCGCGCGGCGATGTGAACCGCCCGCAGTCCAACTGAAGAACTCAAGAGAGCGGAGAGAGATATGGCATCCCCTGTAGATACCAGCGTCAAGCACGCATACAGCTCCATGACCGGGGCACCGGCCATCGGCGGCACGGTCGGCTCCCTGATCGGCGCGCTCGATGCGTTCCTGGTCAATGGCTGGGGCGCAAAGGCCGTGGATTCGGCGGTCATCAGCGGCGGCGTCTGCCGCCTGAACTTTGCCAGCGGCAAGAGTGCGGCAGAGGCACACGCCGTCATTGCGGTGTCTGGTGCAACGCCGGCATCGCTCAACGGCGAGCAGAAGGTGACAGCTGTCGCCAATGGCTGGGTCGAGTTCAAGACCGACCTGCCGGACGGCGCTGTCACGGGCTCCATCAGCTTCAAGATGGCTCCGCTGGGCTGGGAGAAGGTTTTCAGCAAAACCAATGTGGCCGTGTACCGTCCGACCGACCCAGCCTCGACCCGTACCTATTACCGCGTGGACGATACCAATGCGCAGTACGCCCGAGTGCAGATGTACGAGTCCATGACGGATGTGGACAGCGGCGTCGGGCCAGCGCCGCTGACCATCTCGGGCGGCTTTTATTGGCACAAGCGGGCGACCGGAGCAACTGCCAGTTACTGGGTGCTCGCTGGAGACGCACGCGGCTTTTACTTCTTGGTGGCTCCCAACAACGCAAGCTCTCAGGCCGCCAGCGGCAATGTGGCGCTGCTGTCGCAGTACATGGGTGATCTCAACAGCTATCGCAGTGGGGACGCCTGGGCCGGAGTTCTGACGGGGGCCGACTCCACTGCCTATACCAGTGTTACCGGCTGCGTGTTCAGCACAGCCGGCAGTTCTGGCTTATCGCTCAAGCGGATGGCTCATGGCATGGGCGGAGCCGTGCAGAGTTATCGCAAGGTGTTTGGTTCGGTTTCGAGCGCATCCGGCAATGACGGCACTCTGGGGACTTTCCCGTCGGCGGTCGACAACGGATTGCACCTTTCAAACATCCTCCTTTTAGATGGGCTGGGAGCTGCGGCAGGCCCTCGCGGAAACATGCCCGGTGCCTATCACAGCCCGCAGTCTGGGGTGCTGGCGGGCTACGGCTCTGACGTAGCCATCAGCAAAGGGCAAGGGACTTTTGCCGGGAAACAGCTGCTGACGGTGCAGATCGGAACACCCAATACAGGCAATCAAGGTGTGGCGTTCCTGGATGTCACCGGCCCCTGGAGGCAGCCATGAAAAGCCTGGTCTGGCGTTTGTGCGGCCTGGACACGCTGGGGGCGGATCTGGCCCTGCAGCAGCTCGTTGGCTGGGCAGCGGCGGGCGATGTCGTGCCCACATCGATCCAGGCCAGCGTGGCCCCGGTCTCGGGCTCGCTCAATGAGCTGAGCTCGGGGGCGACTGCCGAGGTCGTGTTTTCGGGCGCGGCGGTGCGCCAGCCCGGTTTTTATATTGAGCTGGGCTTTGCAAGCGCTGTAGAGCTGTTTGACTTTCGGTTCCGGGGGCCGGATGCGACCCGCTGGCCGTGTGCCTATATGTTGACGGCTGCAGGCGCAGACTCGATTTACCGGGGCGGCCCGATCTGGGTGGCCGGGGCACTGAGTGCAGGGGAAAGCACACCCCCAGACGTCGAGAAGATCAGCGCCGATCTGAGCAGCCTCACTGCGGGGCCGTCAGGCGGCATCTATGGGGCCGGCGTTTCTGCCTATGGCGGGGTCGTGGCATGCGCTCCGCATGCCCAGTCGCCGTACCTGTCCAAGGACTTCGGCGTCACATGGTCGCGGCCATCGGGCGCACCGGGTTTACAGTATTCGCGTGCGGCAGTCTCCGATGACGGCGGCGTCATCCTTTTCTCGAACTATGGCGGGCCGCTCTATCTGAGCACCAATGCCGGAGCCTCGTTCACTGCTGTGGACGGTGCGGGTTCGCGTGGCTGGGAATCCTGTGCTGTCTCAGGGGATGGCAGCACGCTGCTGGCTGCAGATGGCACCGCTGGCGGTGGCCTGTGGCGCTCGACCGATGGGGGCGCGACTTGGGCTATATGCGCAGGGGCCGGTGCAAAGGCCTGGCTGGGGGTCAGCGTTTCGGCCTTGGGCGATATCGTGCTTGCGACCGCTGCAAACAGCTCGCCATCGATCAGCTTCGATGGGGGCGCAACCTGGGCCGAGGTCGCGGGGGTTCCGTCGGCACCTCTGACGCGCTGCGCTGTTTCCAGAAACGGCACTGCATTGGCGGTCTGCGCGCGTGCAGGATGGATCTATGTCAGCTGGGACGGCGGCCTCTCTTGGAGCCGCGACACGCAGGCAGCAGCGTCGGAGTGGCGCAATATTGCGCTTTCGGGCGACGGGCAGTTCTACATCGCAGGCACCGGCAACAATGCGCGCGTGCTCTATGCCAGGAACAAAAATGGCTCCGTCAAGAGCTTTACCTTTGTGGCCCTTGCCATGGAGGCTGCAGCCGTGGATGCCTATGGTGTTGCCTGGACGGCCTCGGCGGAATCCGGGTTCCTGGCGCGGGTGCGTATCTGGGCACCTTCCTCCACACATGCGCCGTTTGTTTCCCGGATCGGGTCTTTCAAGCTTTCTACGTCGCCCAGCAACACAGTGCCGCCGCAGCAGGGCTTGCAGAGCATGGCCCGCTACCGCGCGTCCAAGCTGATCGACGTGGAGTGCGGCGGGCAGGGCCGCATTTACGGCACGGTCTCGCGCAAAGAGACTCCTGCCAATATGCCGCTGCGCCGGCGCGTGCGCCTGCATCGCAGCGTGGATGGCTACTTGGCCCGCGAGACCTGGAGCAAGGCCGATGGCACCTATGAGTTCCGCGAGATCTCCACGCGTTACGAGTGGGATGTGATCGCCTGGGACCACGAGCAGCAGGAGTACTCGACCGTCGCCAATAACCAGCTGGCGGAGGTCGCATGAGTGATTCACCCGCATTCGAGATCTCGGCAGCCCATGCTCTGGCCCGCCTGCAGGCCACGGCCAGCTTTGCAGACTCCGGCCCTGGCGCTTCGACCATTGCCCTCTATGACGCGGCAGAGCAGCTGCTGGTCACGCTGACGCTGACCAAGCCCTGCGGCCAGATCACCGAGGCGGGCTACCTGGTGCTGACCCAGGCCAGCGGCAGCGGCGACATGATTCTGGCGAGCGGTCAGGCTGCCATCGGCGTTTGGAGCACCAGCGACGGCAAGCTGATCGGGCGCGGCCTGGTCACGGATGAGGCGGGCGCTGGGCACTTCAAGCTGCTGGGCAGCACCGGTACCCAGCTCTACGCGGGCGGCAAGGCCATCCTGGGCGAGACAAGGATTGACTGATGGCCGCTGTCGACCTGATCTTTAACCGCACCCTCAAGACCGGAAACCCGGTCGAGCTGGTGTTTGGCGACGATGGCGGCGGTGGGCAGGTGCCCGATAAGACCCTGGCCATTGCCGCGCGCATGCCGGGTCTGCGGGTTAGATCCCTGGTGCATGTGCGCAAGGATCTGGTCGCTGCGGGCCGCATGCCCGGTCTACGCTGTAGCGCGGTGGTGCGCTACAACACCGACACGCCCCGGCCCGTGGTGGCTGAGGTGGCCGCGAGCGCCCAGCAGGCGCAGTCTTTGGCGCAAGGTTGGGTCTCGGGCTGGCAAGACACGGATGCACTGCCTGCGGGCTGGGTGTCGACCGCGCAGGACGCCATGCCTTTGCAAGAGCAGTTCGGCCTGGCTTGGCAGGATGGCCAGCGGCAAGGGGTGCACGTGCAGGGGCGGTTTCAGCAGGCGTGGGCGCTGCCTGGCGCATCAACCCAAGCTCGGTGGCAAGAGGCCCAGGGCCTACGCGTGAACCTGCAGGCCACGGCCCAGGATGCTGCACCCGTTCGGGCCGGTTTGGTCGTGCGGTTTCAGGAAAGCCTGCGCGACCGTCGGCGCATGGTCGAGGCAACGGCCCAGGATGCGATGGGCCTGCAGTACCTGCTCACCACGGGCGCAGGCCCATCGGTGCCGCTGTACCGGGGCTTTAAGGGCCGTTACCAGCAGGCCATGAAGCCGTCAGCGGGCAAGTCGAAGACCAAACCGCCAGAGCCAGAGAAGCCCGGCTGCTACGAGCAATTGGTCGGTGGCCCCATCCGTTTGCTGTTCTGCAGATCTTGGGCCGCTTCGGCAGATCTGCTGTTCATGTGCTGCAAGGCCGTGGGGCCAGAGCCGCAGCCCCAGTTCGTCATTCCACTGCTGCCCGTCTATATGCAAGTCCACCACCTCACGGCGCATTTGCTGCCGAGCCTTGAGCCCGTAGTGCTCACTGACGTTTCCATTGCCGCCAGCGACGACAGCTATTGCTGGAGCCTGTCGGCCAACGGCCCAGAGCATCTGCTCGACCAGCTCGCGCCCGTGGGCGGGTTGCCGCAGCGGCTGCAGGTCGGCATCGATGGCATGCAGTTTGTCTTTGCCGTGACCAGCACGGCGCGAAGCCGTTCGTTTGACCGCCGCCGCGTGGCCGTGCAGGGCATCAGCGTAACGGCCATGCTGGGCAACCCCTATATGCCCAAGCAGGCATGGCTCTCCACCTCGACGGCAACGGCGCAGCAGCTCGCGGTGAGTGCGCTGGAATTCAGTGGCGTGGATCTGGACTGGCAGATTCCCGACTGGCAGGTTCCCGCCGGCGCCTGGAGTTTTCAGGGCACGCCGCTGCAGGCCGTGCTGCGCATGGCCGATTCGGTCAATGCCGTGGTGCGCAGCCACCGCACGGCAGAGCAGCTCATCGTCGCGCCGCGCTACCCGGTGCTGCCGTGGGAGTGGGGCGCGGCCGTGCCCGATGTGCAAATGCCTGCGGCCGTCATCGTGACCGACGAGCTGCGCCCCGATCCGCGTGCCGAATACAACGCCATCTATGTCGCCGGCGGCAGCGTGGGCGGCGTGCTGGGCCATGTGGTGCGCAGCCTCAGCGCGCGCGACAAGCTGGCCCCGCAGATTCAGGACGATCTGATTACCCACGCCGACGCCGCCCGCATGCGCGGCAGCTGGGCGCTGGCTGCCAGCGGCAACAAGCTGCAGCACAGCATCAGCATGCCCGTGCTCACTGGCGGCACCAACCCCGGCATCTTGAACCCCGGCCAACTGCTGGAGGTGGCCGACACCGACGGCACCTGGCGCGGCCTGGTGCGCGGCGTCAGCGTCAGCGCATCCATGCCCCGCGTGCGCCAGCAGGTCACTATCGAAAGGGTCGCGGCATGACAACCAACCTCTACAAGCGCCTCAAGGCCCTGCTGCCCGACGACCCCGTGATGACCGGGCAGATCAGCGCCGTGTTTGCCGACGGCACTGCGCTGGTCGCGCTCGAAGGCGCCGCAGGCCTGCTGCGCGTGCGCAACCCGCTGGGTAAGGCAAACAGTTCACGTGTGTATGTGCAAGGGGGGGAGGTAACGGGCACTGCCCCAGAAATGACTTATGTGCTGATTGAGGTCTGAAAGCGAAATCCGACAACCGAAAGGAGAGGGAATGGACGACTTTGGCGATGAGCTGCCGGCGGTGACGCGCCAGCAGATCAATGAACGTTTTGACAAGGGGAGTGAACGCATGGCCGCCATTGAGCGCGACTTGAAGACAGTAGCCCAGGGGCTACAGGAGGAGCGCCAGGAGCTGCAGGAGCTCAAGCAGCAACTGGCGGAAATGCTGGAGTTCTTTACCGCCATGAAAGGCGCATTCAAGGTGCTGAACTGGGTGGCTAAGGTGGCAAAGCCGTTGACGGTAATCGTCATGTTTGGCGGGGCATGTGTTGGCTTTTGGTCTGCTGTCAAAGCGGGGGTGAATCGATGAACTGGAAAGCAAAACTCTCTGCCGCAATCGGCGGCGCTGCCGTGGCATTGGCCGTGCCCCTGGTGCAGAAGTACGAGGGCACTGTGCTGCGCAGCTACCGCGACCCGGTCAACGTGTTGACCAGTTGCACCGGGCATACCGGCCCCGAGCTGCGCGATGGGCAGACCTTCACCCGTGAGCAGTGTGAGGAGATGCTTTACAAGGACTTGGCCAAGCACGCCGATGCCCTGAGCTGCGTGCGTGCGCCGCTGACCGACGGCCAGCGCGCGGCCTTCCTGAGCTTCGCCTTCAACGTGGGGGATGACGCCTTTTGCCGCAGCACCCTGGTGCGCAAGGCCAATGCCGGCGACATTGACGGGGCCTGTGCCGAGCTGAGCCGCTGGACTTACGCTGGCGGCAAGGAGCTGCCCGGCCTGGTCAAGCGCCGCGCTGCCGAGCGGCAGCTGTGCGAGCGGGGGCTGGCATGACAGGCGCCTCCCGTATCTGGCCGTGGCTGGCCCTGGCCCTTGCCCTGCTGCTGGCTGTGCAGACCCAGCGGCTGGCCAAGGTCGAGACTTCACGTGCAAATGCGGCTGCAACGCAGGCTCAACAAGCGCAAGCAGCTACAGAAAAGAAAGCAGAGGCCGTGGTCGATCACGGCGCTGCCCAACAGGAAAACACCCATGACTACGCGCAAGAAATGGCCCGCCTGGAGGCTGGGCGCACTGCTGATGCTGCCCGCATTGCAGGCCTGCAGCACGACATCAGGAGCGCGGCCACCCGCAACGCCCAGCTTGCCGGTGACGCCGCTGCCTGCCGAGATCTCGCAGATCAGCACCAGCGACTCGCAGCCCTTGCTGCTGGAGGCGCGGGCGTGGTTGGCCAGCTTGTCGGACTGGTCGAGCGCCGAGACGCCCAGGTCAGCGCCCTGAAAGGACAGGTGCAGGTCGATAGAGATTTGATCCAGCGCCTGCAGTAGCAGGCCGGCGCGTTACTTGATCGGGCGCACGGTCAATTCCAGCTCGTAGCCCATGGCAGCCAGCGCGGCCGCAACGGTGTCGATCTTGGTGGCATGGCCCAGGTCAAAAACGCGGGTCATTTCTTGGGGTTTCACGCCCATGGCGCGGGCCACGTCGGCGGGCCTGGCACCTGTGGCAAGACGGGCATTCAGCAGCGCCACCTTGACGGCGACACTGGCGGGCAGCTCCACCAGGCGCTCGCCCTTTTCTGCCTTGCTGGGCGCGGGCACGGCGCGGCCTGCCTCGAAATAGAACTCCATGGCCGTGACCAGTGCGTCACGCGCCATAGATTCAGCCTCTGCCAGGTCATCGCCCTGGGTGATTGCTTCGGGAATATCCCGAAACGTGACGGTGTAGCCCCCTTCGTCGGCGGGATCGAAGCGGGCAGGATACTTTTGCATGTTGTTCCCCATCTAGTGGTCGTGAAGCTCAGGAATTCAGGCTAGGCCCCTTGGGGCCTGCCTCCTTAGTTGATTCCTAGTTGCTTCAGGATTGCGCGTCTTGTGCCTTCCTTCAGCTCTTTACTTGGGTGCCTTGGCAGGGTGCTTGTGTTGCCGTTGTGGTACAGCCTCCAGTGATTCGTACCGTTCTCGACTTTGACCCCCTGCGCTTCAAGCCACCGCTTGAATTCGCTGATTTTCACGACCACCTTTCTTTTGTTGCGATGGTGAAAGTATAAACAAAAATGCTTAGCAAATGCAAGCAATTTTGTTTATTTATTTTAGGGCTCGCAATCTTCTGCAAGCCACTGCCGCATTTGCAGATAGGGGGAATGGCTGGCGAAGTCCAAGCAGGCGGGGTGCTTGGCCTGCAGGTACTCATAGAAAAGGTGCATGGCGGTACCGGGGTGCGGGTGCATGTCGGCGTCGGACAGCCTGTCTTGCCAGTTGACCCAGTGGCCCAGAATGGCCTGTTGCGCATCGGTTCGTCTCATCAGGCCCTCGCAATCGGTATGTCGTCAATCTTGGTGGTGTAGCGTGGCGTGCGGAGTTCTTGGCGCATGCGCCAGCCGCTCTCGTCCTGCTCGGGCACGCCGGTGCTGGCGACATGCACCGTGCCCTTGCCGAAGCGCTTGTTGACCTTGTCCATGGCTTCCATCAGCTTGCTCTGGTCGCGGACCGGTTCCTGAAAGAGCAAGTCGCCTTGCTGCACATCTGCAGGGCACAGGTCTTGCAGCATCACGCCGGCCTTTGAGAGCTGGTAGCCGGGCTCATAAATCATGCGCAAGCCGCGCACTGCTGCGTTCACGAGGGCCTTGGTGTCGGATGAGGGAGGCTGCAGCTGAATCAAGGCCGTTTTGTAGAACCTGGGGCCGGGCCTGAATGGCGATGTGTGCGCGAAAACATGCAGGGCACCTGCGCGCAAGCCGCCAGCGCGCAGCTTTTCTGCAGCCCTGGTTGCAAATTCGCTCACGGCTTCAATCAATGGGGGGAGGGTGGTGATGGGGTGGCCGAAGCTGCGGGTGCACGCAATCTGCTTTTTGGCGACAGGGGCCGTCTCCAGGCTTATGCAGCTCACGCCCTGCAGCTCGCGCACGGTGCGCTCCAGCACGACGCTCCAGCCGTCGCGCGCGGCTTGTGCAGGCAGCCTGGCCAAGTCCAATGCAGTCAGCACGCCTTGCTCGGCCAGTTGGGCCGAGATACGCCGGCCCACGCCCCAGATCTCGCCGGCGGCGGTGCGGCCGAGGATATCGATGCGCAGCTGCTCGGTCAGCTCGGCCCAGTTGCAGACCCGCTGCAGCTCGGCGGGGTAGCTGCCCGGCTTGCGCTCCGAGTCCTTGGCAACATGGTTGCAGAGCTTGGCCAGGGTCTTGGTGGGGGCGAGGCCCACGCAAGTGGGGATGCCGGTCCATTTCAGGATGCGTGCGCGAATGGCAAAGGCGCGCCTGGTCAGATCACGCACGCCGTCCAGATCTCCAATGAATGACTCGTCAATGCTGTAGATCTCCTGGGTGGGGCCCAGGCCGGCAGCCAGCGACATCATGCGGTCGCTCATGTCGCCGTACAGCTCAAAGTTTGGTGAGAGGCAGACCAGACCCTTGTGCTCGACCAGATCGCGCAACTGAAAAAACGGCTGGCCCATCTTCACGCCCAGGGCCTTGGCCTCGTCGGAGCGTGAGATGGCGCAGCCGTCGTTATTGCTCAGGACGCAAACAGGAATGCCTTGTAAAGCGGGCCGGAAAGCCCGCTCGCAGCTGACGTAGAAGTTGTTGCCGTCGATGAGCGCAAACATTTGCTCCCCCTACAAGGGGATGATCTTGGCGCCGCCGCCGAGGATGGGGCGGCACAGGATCTTGTAGCCATCCGCATCGAAGCCTGCGGCCACGCTGCTGAGCTTGCGCGCGGCTTGCACGGTTGGGGCGCTGCCCAGGTAGCACCAGTTGTGGATGACATGGATCTGCCGCATGTCCTCGCACTTTTCCTCGATGCCTACGGCTCCAGCAAAGGGCCAGGTCACCACGCGCAGGCCTTCAAGGGCTTCGATGAGCCGGGCCCGATGCTGCTCTGAGGTTTCTGCGCCGTGGCAGACACCGGCGCATTGGCGCACCATGCTGCGAAAGCAGGCGCGGCCTTTAGTCAGCTTTTCCAGGCCCAGCGCGCCATAGCAAAGCTTGTGCTGGTCGGCTAGATCACGCAGCGCCTCAAGGGCTGAATGACGGCTTGCATACAGACCAAAAATGTCGGGTGTGCTGGCAAAGTCGATGTCTCGGGAGTAGATGACTTGCGGCTGATCGCCGGCCAGCTGCAGCGCGCACAGTTGTCGGTTGCGGCGCAACTTCTGATTAAACAACGGTTGCTGCTGCTTAATGAGTTGCGCTTCCAGCAGCAGGGCCCCGATTTCGCCGGCAGTGCGTATGAAGCTGATGCGCGCTGCCTGGCGCAGCATTCGGGCCTCATCTTCAGTGCGAAAGTGCGAGAGCAGCCTGGCGCGCAGGTTGATGCTTTTTCCGATGTACAGCGGCAACTCGCCTTCAGCGGCATGAAAAATATAGACGCCCGGTGCAGCTGGCACGCCCTCTAGCGAGGCGAGCAGGTGCTCGGGGTACTCGTATACGCGGGCCGCTTCAAACTCTGGCCGTCGTTTGGCGGGAATGTGCATGTGTTCACCTTGCAAAGCGCTTGATGCAACTGGTGACGACGCCCCAGATTTCCAGAGTCTGCCCCTCTTTGGGCACGATGTCGGGATAGGTGGGGTTGCCGGCCCTGAGTTTGCAGGAGCCGCTGGCGGTATGCAGCACTTTGACAGTGAAGTCACTGTCAATGACAGCCACGACGATGCTCCCATGGCGGGGGCGCAGCGCACGATCGACCACGATCATGTCGCCATCATCAATGCCGTATTCGCGCATGGACGGCCCGGCCACGCGAAGCAGGAATGTGGCCTGTGGGTGCTCGACTAGCAACTCGGCGATATCAAGCCGCTTGCCAGAGAAGTCCTCGGCTGGAGAGGGGAAGCCTGCGCGCACGCTGCAATCTGCCAGAGGCAAAGCAACTGGGGAGGCAGTGAGTTGGACGGGCATGCCGCTCAATAGTCGGTGACTGTACATACATACAGTATATCAATTGATCACCATCAACCCTCCTGTGACCCTTTTGGCGGTGGATGCATACCTGCCAAACGTTGTACCGAAGGCGGCCCGAACCGAGGCATAATAACGACCGGTCATATCAAACGAGAAATGACCAATGCGGAGCGCTCCGCAAATCTAGGTTGAGTCCACAGCGAAAAAACCTAGTGAAAACAATCATCTGCCCGTAGCTCAGTTGGATAGAGCAACAGCCTTCTAAGCTGTGGGTCACAGGTTCGATCCCTGTCGGGCAGGCCAAGCGAAGAAAAAGCCCATTCATGCAATTGCATGAATGGGCTTTTTGCTTCTGCATCAGCAGTGTGCTGCAGAGTGCATTTAGAGTGGCTAACACCACCGATCCACGAAGCGCGCACAGATGATCGCTGCTACCAGTTTCAGCAGCGCCTCGTGGATATCCAGTCGTCTTTCAAAACGGATTCGCAGCTTGCCAAAACTTGCAAACCAGCTGTGCGTCCGCTCCACCACCCAGCGATGCTTGCCCAGTCGCTCGCTACTCTCAACGCCTCGCCTAGCAATCCGGCCGATGATGCCCCGCTGCCTTAGGTGGTCTCGGCATCGCTTGAATTCGTAGCCTTTGTCAGCGTGCAGTTTCGATGGTCTTTTACGGGGACGCCCTGACAAGCCTGCAATCGCAGGAATCGCGTCCACGCACTTCTTGAACATTTTGGAATCGTGCCGGTTCGCCCCGCCTCACTGACCAAGATCACCAACGGGATGCCTCTGGCATCTACAACGATGTGTCGCTTGGAACCGAGCTTGCTTCTGTCCGTGGGGTTAGGGCCCGTTTCCTGGCCCCCCGGGGGCTTGGTACTGAGGAGCCATCAATGCTGGCCCGGCTCCAATCGATCTGGTCATGTTCACGTAAGCGAGTCAGCATGGCCTGGTGCAACTGCTCCCAGACGCCAGCGGTATTCCAGTCGCGCAAGCGCCGCCAGAAAGTCATGCCGCTGCCGTAACCAAGGAATTAGGGAAGCTCTTCCCATGGGATACCTGTTTGCAGAACGAACAGGATGCCGTTGAGGGCAGCTTCGTCGCTGACTGCGAGCTTGCGCGCACCGCATTTGGCAGAAGGCACGAAGGCTGGGATAAGGGGTTGTAGCTGTCGCCACAGTTCTTTGCTTACGGGTCGTCGTGCCATGAGGGCAGCGAGCATAACTGCTTTGCGGGGGCTCTGACCAAGTAGTGTTAGCCACTCTTAAGACTCTGCGATCTTGCCTCTATATTTTCATTCCATTTCTTCTTCAAAAACGACCGATGGTGCGGCGACGACGCGTGCAATGTCCGTGGGGGCAGTAATCAGGCTTTTGCTTACATAGCTGAAAGGTGTGTCAGGCTCGAGGGCTGCAGTCGCCAAATGCGCTTTTGCCTGGTTGAGGGTGATGTAGTAGCTGCCCATTGGCGCTTCAATGGCGCCACGTGTCAGCACAGGGGTGTTGCTGACGGTACGGGATGGGGTGTAGTTTTCTGCCAGCATCTGACCAGATTCTGCAATCTGCATGACTTGCACCCCCTGCAGGCGCAAACGGTCGACGGCTCGCCCTGAGTCAGCCGACAGCCAGTAACCGCATGGGCGGGGACGGCTTTGTTCGGGCTTTATGTTCAGCGATGAATTCCAGTCCACACGGGCTTCGATTTCCTGGCCGGATTCGGCCTGCAGCATGCGGATGGTGCGCTGCTCAGGTGTTTGTTTGGCCTGGATGGTCAGGGTGTTGCGGCAAGCGAGAGCGGAAATGTCGCGGGACACAAAGGATTCGACCTGCTTCAGGTTTTTTGATTTCTCGGCCGTGGCTCGCAGTGCTGCAGTTGCCGCAGTGACCAGGCTGTGCACGCGGCGCTGAATGTGCAGGCGCCCCAGATCGGAGCCGCGGCTGGCTATTAGCAGAGCGACAGAGTTTTTGAGACTGCTGGTGTTGGCAAGAGTGTCGGCAGTCAAACCGGCCATGGACATTGATTTGTCCTCAGGCTGAGCGCTGGGCTGAAAAAACCATTCATTGCTGAGCTCTGCCTGCTTGAGAGCGTTGCGTATGGGTTGACTGAACCACTCTCGCGCTGCCTTGTTGACAAATTCGTGTGCATTGGCCGTGGCAGCGGGTTGCAGCAGTACGTCGTAGCGCTGCACGGCCTGAAATTTCTGCAGCAACGTGCCAGCTGCTGCAAATTCACGTAGATCAATCACAGCTGCAGGCCGGTAGTTACGGGTCAGGCGGGCGAGGGCCTGTGCTTCCGGAGTGCTCAGCAGCAGATGATCGTGAACGAGGTCTGTGCCGTCTGCTGTGACGTGGCTGGCCGAGCCTGCCGCATCAGGATTGGCCCGGGGTACGATGATGATGTTGGTCTGCTGCAGCAAGGGCGCCAGCAGGCCGCCCTGGCTCAGTTCGCGTGCGACGACCAGCAGGGCCTCAGTGCTGGCGGGTTCGTCGCCACGCTGGCCGCCGACCAAAAGCACGGTGGGTTTGCCGCTGCTGTTGATAGCTGTTGCCTGGGTGCTTTGGCCCTGAGTCGCAATAAGTGCTTGAATCGGCAGCCCTCTTTGAGAGGTGCCGATAGTGACGGTGGACAGTTGCGAGCCGTTACCGGCCTTGCTGCTCATTGATTGCAGCCATGCAGAAATTTCTGTCTGCGTGCTGAACTGTTGTCGCCCGCTACCCAGACCCGGTGTGTCATAAAGAGTGGTGGGGTCGGTAAAGCGAGACTCGATGGCTGGGTTATAGGGCAGGGCTGTCAGCTGTGGCGTAGGGGCAACCGCTTGGCTGATCACCGAAGGGGCGGCAGGAGAACTTGCTGCGGAAGGGGTTGGGGCCGGTGCCGGGCCTGACATGCCAGTCCAGGGCGGCAGCTGCACATTGGCACAGGCCGTCAACAGCACTGCCGAGCCCACTGTCGTCAGCTTGAGCATGCTTTGGGTCCAGACGGACTGCGTGCGCTTGGCATGAGAGAAAACAGGCTTGGTAAGAAATGTCATAAGTTCAACGCAGATAAAAAGAACATGCCAAGAGCGAAAGCTCGAGCTTCGCACATCTGGAACCCATATTAGGTCGGCTGGCTTGCTGTCGGCTGTCGGCTGTCAGCGCGCAGCGATGCTGCAGTTGGAAAAAACAGAAGGGCTGCAATATTGGAGATTGCAGCCCTTCGGGAGGTTGGGTTGAAGGTAGTTTTACACCTTCAGCCATAGACGCCGTGGATTAACGGCCGTAACCGCCGCCAAAGCCCCCACGGTTGCCACCGCGATTGCCTCCGCCAAAGCCACCGCGACCGCCGCCAAAGCCGCCACGGCGACCACGGTCGGCCATGCTGTCCACGCTGGTGCGCATTGGATCTGGCTGGCCACCAGCGTTGCCGCCGCGCGCGCCGTTGTGGCGGGCGTGGCCTTGTTGCGTACCCAGGTGCGCATCGGCACGGGGGGGCTGGTCGTCGTAGCGGTTGCCGCGCTCACGATCACCGAACTGGCGGGCGCCGCCGCGTTTGGGGGCTCGCTGTTGATCGCTATTGCCTTGGGGGCGTGGAGCGCGGTCGCTTTGGCCAAACGAGTTGCTGCGCTCGGTGCTGCGATCGGAGTTGCGTTCGCCACGTTCCACCGCTTGCTGACCCTGGCCGCGCTGGCTGTTGACGCGGCTGTTGCTGCGGGGCTTGTGCTGGCGTGCGGGGCGTTGCTGTGCTTCACCTTCTGCTTCGCCTTGTTGGGCATCTGCAGCAGGACGGCGACCACCGCGGCTGCCATTGGGAGTCTTGTTGGAGCGGATGCGCTCCATCATTTCCTGGCGGGCTGCCTTGGCAGCTGCCTGCATTACATCGCGGCTGGGAGGCTTGCCAGCGCCACCCCACAGGGTCTGTCGGCCCATGGCGATGGGCTCGGCGATTTCGCCTTCTTCAGGACCAAAACCTTCGATGGGCTGTACCGGAATCTCCTGCTTGGTAAAGCGCTCGATATCCATCATGAAGCCTTCTTCGTCCATGCAGACCAGGCTGACTGCGTTGCCTTCGCGGCCGGCACGGCCGGTACGGCCGATACGGTGTACATAGTCTTCCGAGATATTGGGGATCTCGTAGTTCACCACGTTGGGCAGTTCATCAATGTCGATGCCGCGTGCCGCGATATCGGTTGCCACCAGCGCGCGCAGTTCGCCTGTCTTGAAGCCTTCCAAGGCCTGGGTACGGGCGCTCTGGCTCTTGTTGCCGTGCAAGGCCATGGCGGAAACGCCGTTCTTGGTCAGGTACTCGGCCACATTGTTGGCGCCAAACTTGGTGCGGGTGAACACCAGCACCTGACTCCAGTTGTTTTCCTGGATGATGTGCAGCAGCACCTGCTTTTTCTTGCCGCGCCCCACGGGGTGGATGACCTGCTTGATACGCTGCACGGTGGTGTTGCGCGGCGTGACCTGGATGGATTGGGGGTTGCGCAGCAGACCATTGGCCAGCTCGCGAATTTCATCGCTGAAGGTGGCAGAGAACAGCAGGCTTTGCTTGTCCTTGGGCACAAGAGCCAGAACCTTCTTGACGTCATGGATGAAGCCCATGTCCAGCATGCGGTCGGCCTCGTCCAGGATCAGCATCTCGACGGTGGACAGGTCCATGAAACCCTGACCAGCCAGGTCCAGCAGACGGCCTGGCGTGGCAACCAGAACGTCAACGCCTTTTTCGATGCGTGCGATCTGCGGCTTCATGCCGACACCGCCAAAAATCACGGTGGAGGTAATGTCCAGATATTTGGCGTAGCTACGCAGGTTTTCTTCCACCTGGGCCGCCAGTTCGCGGGTAGGGGTCAGCACCAGAGTGCGGATGCCCTTGCCGCCAAACTTGTTTTTGGGCGCTGTGCCGCTTGCCAGGCGCTGCAACATGGGCAGCGTGAAGGCGGCAGTCTTGCCGGTACCGGTCTGGGCGCCGGCCAGCAGATCGTGCCCGGCGAGAACCAGAGGAATGGCCTGTGCCTGAATGGGAGTCGGGTTTTCATAACCCTGTTCTTGTACGGCCTTCAGAATGGCGGGTGCCAGATTCAGTTCTTCAAATGTCATTGTGATCAATTGCGCCAATCCTGGGCGCGGGGTATCAGCCTGTCATGGCACCCGTGGGGTGCCTGGCCAGTTGTAGGCAGATATAGTTTGCGTGTTGGGAGCTTGGAAACGCTTCCTTTGTCCCCAGCTGAAGTGCTGCTGCAGCAGGCAACTGGACGCCTGTTGCGAGGGGTATTGTCGCATGCACCGATAATCATGGTTTGATTGCCGTGTAAAGCGGCACACTTTTTTGCATAAATCCAAGTAACTCAAAGCAATTCGGACATGGCTCAATACGTTTTTTCGATGAATCAGCTGACCAAGACGGTGCCGCCCAAGCGCCAGATCTTGAAAGGCATTTCCCTGAGTTTCTTCCCCGGCGCCAAGATCGGCGTGCTGGGTCTGAACGGCTCGGGCAAGTCTTCGCTGTTGAAGATCATGGCCGGTGTGGACAAGGAGTATGAAGGCGAAGCCATCCCCATGCAGGGCCTGTCCATCGGCTACCTGCCCCAGGAGCCTCAGCTCAATCCCGAGCACACCGTGCGCCAGGCCGTGGAAGAAGCCATGGCCGAGGTGAACAATGCCAAGGCCCGTCTGGAAGAGGTGTACGCAGCTTACGCAGAAGAAGATGCGGACTTTGATGCCCTGGCTGCCGAGCAAGGTGAGCTGGAAGCCATCATCGCTGCTGCGGGAACGGACTCCGAGCATCAGCTGGAAATCGCTGCGGATGCACTGCGCCTGCCGGCATGGGACGCTATCGTGGGTCAGCTCTCCGGTGGCGAAAAGCGCCGCGTTGCCCTGTGCAAGCTGCTGCTGTCCAAGCCAGACATGCTGCTGCTGGACGAGCCGACCAACCACTTGGACGCCGAGTCCGTGGACTGGCTGGAGCAGTTCCTGCACCGCTTCAGCGGCACCGTGGTGGCCATTACCCACGACCGCTACTTCCTCGACAACGCGGCCGAATGGATTCTGGAACTGGACCGTGGACACGGCATTCCCTACAAGGGCAACTACTCCGACTGGCTGATCCAGAAGGGTAACCGCCTGGAAGCCGAGCAAAAGGGCGAAGAAGCACGTGCCAAGGCCCTGAAGAAGGAACTGGAGTGGGTGCGCCAGAATGCCAAGGGTCGTCAGGCCAAGTCCAAGGCCCGTATTGCGCGCTTCGAAGAACTGAGCGATTACGAATACCAGCAGCGCAATGAAACACAGGAAATTTTCATTCCTGTGGCCGAGCGTCTGGGCTCCAAGGTCATCGAGTTCACCAATGTCTCCAAGTCCTTTGGCGACCGCATGCTGATCGACAACCTTTCGATGAACATTCCCGCTGGTGCCATCGTCGGCATCATCGGACCGAATGGTGCCGGTAAGTCGACTCTGTTCAAGCTGATAGCGGGTAAGGAGCAGCCTGATGCAGGTACGGTGGATATCGGCCAGACCGTGAAGATGGCCTTTGTGGACCAGCACCGTGATGAACTGGCCAACGAAAAGACCGTGTGGGAAGACATCTCCGGCGGTTTGGACATGATCACCGTGGGCAAGTTCACCATGGCGTCGCGCGCTTACGCGGGCCGCTTCAACTTCAACGGCCAAGACCAGCAAAAGAAGGTCGGCAACCTCTCCGGTGGCGAGCGCGGTCGCCTGCACCTGGCCAAGACGCTGATTCAAGGCGGCAACGTGCTGCTGCTGGACGAGCCCTCCAATGACTTGGACGTGGAAACCCTGCGTGCGCTGGAAGACGCGCTGCTGGAATATGCCGGTACCGTGATGGTCATCTCGCATGACCGCTGGTTCCTGGACCGTATTGCCACGCATATCCTGGCCGCCGAAGGCGATTCCCAGTGGGTATTCTTTGACGGCAACTACCAGGAGTACGAAGCCGATAAGAAGAAACGACTGGGTGAGGAAGGTGCTGCGCCCAAGCGCATGCGTTACAAGGCGTTGAAGTAAGCATCAAAATGTCTCCAGCATCGGCTGGAGCGGGTATTCTTAGGGGCTATGAGCCTCGCACATGCATCCGTTTCCGTGCTGCGCACCTGCCTTGTCCAGGTGGTGCGTGGCGCTGATGCATTCGCGCTGCGATTGTTGCAGCGCACCGAATATGCGTTGGAGCAATCGCTTTCGACGGGTTCCCACTCTGTAAGGCGCGATGTGCTCGGCGCTGCGCTGCATAACCTGCAGCAGCACCGGGCCTCGGTGATCAGCAGCTTCCCGCAGAATTTGCTGGAGGCGCTGGTACTGTCAGCGCGCCAACCTTTTTCCTTTTCTGCACAGACGCTGGATACTGTCACTGGCCGGCTTTTGCCATTGGCGGCCATGGCCGAGTCGGCCAGCCGCCAGCTCAAGGCCGAGCACAAGCTGGTGCAGATGGTCGAGCCCCAGGTCGAGCTGGCGCTGGCCGATCTGGATGCGTTGATGAGCGGCGCTCAGGGGCTTGAATCCGCTCGGCCAGAGTGCAATCCGCTGCGGCTGGAGAACTATGTACGCGCTTTGAGCCAGTCGTTGACGGCTGTTCAGCCCGCCACGGAAGTGGCCGATTGCTGGCATGAATTCATGTCGCAGCAGCTGGGCTCGATTCTGGCTTCTGAATATTCCCGTGCTGCCAATTTGCTGCGCCAGCATGGCGTGCAGCCTGCTCGCTATGGCGCGGACGGTGACACCCGGCCTCAATGCCTGTTGACCTTGCGGCTGTTGCAGGAGTTGGCCTCAGATCTGCGCTGGATTGATGATTCGCGCTGCACCGTGCCCCAGTCGCTGACGGACTCCATGCTGGCGGGTTGGCCGGCGACCGAGCCGGCCTCTATCGCGCCTGTGCAAGATTCGGGGCTGGAGCCAGGCTGGACTTCGTATTCGGCCAATGCGCTGCAGACTTCGCAACAACCCTGGGTACCCAGTGCTCTGAGGGGATTGCGCGCACCACAGCCCAGTCAGGCGCCCAGTGCTCTGATTCAGATACGCACGCTGCAGCGAATGATGAGCCATATGACCAGCGACGGCCGCCTGCTGCCGCCGGTGCAGCGGGTCTTGTTGCGGCTTGAACCCATGTTGAGCCAGTTGGTGGCGCAAGACGGTGTTTTCTTTGAAGATCGCTTGCACCCGGCACGGCAGTTGCTGGACGAGCTGACGGCTCGCAGTCTCTGGTTTGCCAGCGAATCTGCTCTGGGATTTGCCCACTTCATCACCGTGGCAGAGGCTGCGGCGAACCAGTTGGCTAGTGCAGGGCAGGCAAATGCCAATGTATTTGCCCGAGTGCTGCAATTTGTGCGCGAGCAGTGGCCGCCGGAAGGTCGTATGAGCCGCATTGCGGCGCTGAGCCAGCATACCGAAGTCGAGCATTCCACGCGGCAAGGGCTGATGAGTTCGGCGCTGGGGCTGGTCGATCGTCAAGTTGTGAGCGCCATCGAGCAGACCAAGCCCGATGCCCTGCAACTGGCGCAAATGATTCGCAGCTTGCCCAGTGCCAAGGGGGTGCCTGAAGATATTCTGGATTTTGTGACCGGCCCGTGGGCCGGTGTGATTGCCCAGGCACAGCTGCGGGCCGAACCAGGGCAGGAGCGCGACCCGGGTGGCTATCTGGCGCTGGTGCCCAGCCTGCTGTGGAGCGTGTCGCCGCAGGCCGCTCAGGATGTGACGCGGCTGGTGGCCATGGCGCCCAAGTTGCAGCGCCGCCTGGCGCGAGGCTTGCGCAGCGTGGGCCGCACGGATGTCGAAATCGCCGCACTGGCGGCCCGGCTGGGAAGCCTTCAGCAGCGGGTATTGGATGCGGCCGAGGCTGCGGGCCAGTCCGGCTCCGACGAATTTGCCAGGGTGGATGTACTTGGTGAACTGCCCAGCGTGCTGGCGGGGCTGGATGGCGCCTCAGAAACCGTGCGCGCAGGACTGGATATCACCTTGCCGGTACTGACCGACAGAGTCGAGGATCCGCCATCAGTGGCCGTGATGCGAGAGGCGCAGGTTCAGGCTGCAACCCATTCCTCAGGACCTGTCTTCAAGACCACAGCGCCGCAAAAGATAGTCAGTGCTCCATTGGACGAGACTGAAGCAGTTGTTTCTGCTCCCATGCCGACGCATGCATCCATGGGGCAGAGCAAGCCTGCTGATGTTGCCGAATGGCCTTTGGGCACCTGGGTGGAGTTGTGCAACGAGCGCCAGCAACTGCGCACCAAGCTCACCTGGGTCAGCCCGCAGCAAAGCCTGTTTCTGTTTACCGCCGAAGACGGAAGCACCCAGTCCATGACGCGCCGCATGCGCGATAAATTGTTGACACAGGGGCAGTTGCGGCGACTTGAGGCGATGGCCTAGCTTCTTGCGCTTAAATCCCGGTGGCTGGGTAGTGTCGTCTGGCCTTCGATCTGTACCGATTGAGCCAGCAAGACGGCGCGTGCGGTGGCTATGGCCACGGCTTCGGCCGCCAAGGTGCTCAGCGTCATCATTCCCGGCGATTTTCCGCTGCGGGCCGTGCCCAGAGCAAACAGGCTGTCGCCATCGCTCATGGTGTGCACGGGGTTGATGGCACGTGCCAGGCCATCATGGGCTACCACGGCCAGGCGGTGGGCCTGGGCCTTGGTGATAGCGGCGTCGGTCGCTACGACGCCTATCGTGGTGTTGCTGCCGGCCAGAATCGGCCTGGGCTCTTCGCCCGCCAGCAAGGCATCGCGGGTGCCGTGCAATTGCAGGCCGTCTGCCGTGCGTGCCCCGGCCAGCAACTCACCGTTGAAGGGGTTGAATACATCGCCCAGCGCATTGCAGGCAATGATGGCTCCTACGGTGACGCCATCGACAGTAAAGCTGGCCGTGCCTATGCCGCCCTTCATGGCGCGTTCGTGGCCGAAGACCTTGCCCACCACGGCGCCAGCGCCAGCGCCTACGCTGCCCTCGGCGGGTCGCCCGGTGCCGGAGTCCTGCCCCGCATTCCGGCAGGCGGCATAGCCGGCCGCAGCATCGGGGCGTATGCGCATATCGCCCATCATTACGTCAAACAACACGGCTGCCGGCACCAGCGGAATCCGGCCCACGCCGATATTCAGGCCGGCACCTTGCTCTTCCAGCCAGCGCACGGCCCCTGTGGCTGCGTCCAGCCCCCAGGCACTGCCGCCGGCCAGCATGATGCCGTGGACCTCCTGCACCAGATTGCTGGGGTGCAGCAAATCGGTCTCGCGCGTGCCAGGGGCTGCGCCGCGCACATCCACACCGCCCACGGCACCCTGGGGGCACAGCACGACGGTGCAGCCCGTGGGGCGGTGCGAGTCGCTGAAATGGCCCACGGAAATGCCCTGCACACGGCCGATATGGCCTTCGTGCGCGAGCAGATCCTCAATAGTTGAAAAAGCGCTCATGCCAGTACTCCTTGTATTTCTTATATATTTTTATGGATAAACAGATGGTTTTTTATTCTTTAGGGTTTGCCCGTGTAGGGGTCATACTTGCTCACATTGTTGCAGCTCGGTAAACAAATGAGAGCCGTGCTGCCCACGTGTATCCAATTCCAGGAGAGATCCATGCCCGCCCATTTTTCTTTTGCTGCCAGCCGCCGTGCCGTTCTGGCCACTGCCGCAGTAGCATTGCTGGCGACTGCCGGTGTACCTGCTCTGGCACAGGACCCGGCCAAAAAGAACCTGCTGATTGGCGCCACCGCCGGCTCCAATTACGACCTGCTGCAAAAAGGCATAGTGCCCCAGCTGCAGAAAAAGGGCTACCAGATCAAGCTGATCGAGTTCAACGACTATGTGCAGCCCAATCTGGCGCTGTCCGATGGCTCGCTGGATGCCAATTTCTTCCAGCACCGTGCCTATTTCGATCAGTTCACCACGGATCGCAAGCTGGCGCTGACTGCGATTGCCCAGGGCCCGGTGGCACCCATGGGTGTGTACAGCAAAAAGCACAAGTCTCTGGCCGATATCAAGAGTGGCGCCAAGGTGGCTCTGCCCAATGACCCCAGCAACCTGGCGCGTGCATTGCTGGTGTTGCAGCAGGCAGGCCTCGTCAAGGTCAAGGAAGGGGTGAACCCGGCCCGTATCTCCGAGCTGGATCTGGCCGCCAATCCCCACAAGCTCAAGTTTGTGGCGCTGGAGGCAGCCCAGTTGCCGCGTGTGCTGGAAGACGCCGACTATGTGGTGGTCAATGGCAACTTTGCCGTTTCCTCGGGTCTGAAGCTGAGCGAGGCCGTGGTGCTGGAAAAGACTCCCGATCTGTACCTGAACGTGGTGGCCGTGAAGACCGGCAACGAAAATAGCCAGTGGGCCAAGGATCTGTCCGCTGCCTACCGCTCGCCAGAGTTCAAGGCCGTGGTGGACAGCCAGTTCCCCGGCTACTCCAAGCCTGCTTTCCTGAAGTGATGGGGTTGGACTGAATACGCCAAGGGCCGCGATGCGGCCCTTTTTTCATGCCCGTGGATTTGCTGGTTTTAGATGAAAAGCAAATAAGAGCATGGGTTTTTATTGGTTGGAATTTGCGCCCGCGGTCTGGATACTGCAAAGGCCTCTGCATGGATGCAGAGTCAGACCTTTGATATCAAAACACGGTACATCAACGAGGAGCAAGCATGACCCATCTTTTTTCCGTGGCACGGCGCCGCCGCAGTCTTCTGGCCACCACTTTGCTGGCAGGCGCTGCACTGGTCATGGGCGTCTTGCCGGCGGCGGCCCAGGACGCGGGCAAAAAGCAATTGGTGATTGGCGGCACGGCAGGCTCCAACATTGATCAGCTGCAATACGGCATCGTCCCCATCCTGCAGAAAAAGGGCTACAAGGTGCGTCTGGTGGAGTTCAACGACTATGTGCAGCCCAATCTGGCCCTGGCCGATGGCTCGCTCGATGCCAACTTCTTCCAGCATGAGGTCTATTTCAACCAGTTCAAGGGCGACCGCAAGCTGGATCTGACGGCCCTGATACAGGGGCCGATCGCGCCCATGGGCGTCTACAGCAAGCAGCGCAAAAGCCTGGCCGACCTGAAGGAGGGGGATCGCATTGCCCTGCCCAACGACGCCAGCAATCTGGCTCGGGGCATTCTGCTGCTGCAGCAGGCGGGGCTGGTCAGGCTCAAGGAAGGCGTGAACCCGCTGCGCGTGTCCGAATTGGATCTGGCCTCCAATCCCAAGAAGATCAAGCTCGTGCCCCTGGATGCGGCTCATCTGCCGCGCGCGCTTGATGATGCACAGTACGCCATCATCAACGGCAACTTTGCGATTTCCTCGGGCCTGAAACTGTCGGATTCGGTGCTGCTGGAAAAAACGCCCGAGCATTATCTGAACATCGTGGCTGTCAAGACCAAGGACAAGGATGCGCAATGGGCCAAGGATCTGGCTGCAGCTTACAAGTCCGCCGAGTTCAAGGGCGTGGTGGACAGCAAGTTTGCGGGTTATGCCAAGCCCGCATTCTTGCAATAAGACTCAGCCGACAAGAGCCTGAACCTCGTTTTCCAGGTGACGCAGCGCACGCAGCTCGATCTGCTGCAGCTGCGCTTGCTGCGTTTCGGGCAGGCCCTGCAAAAGCGCGGCGGCGCCAAAGTCGCTGAGCACGGCCTGCCCGGTCTGCAGATTGCACAGGATATTGTGGGCATACAGATCTCCATGCAGCAGACCACGGCCGTGCAGATGGGTGATGGCAGAACGTATGCCTTGCAGCAGCAGCTGGACCTGGTCGGCTTGCAGGCGAAGTTCGGGGTCATAGACATCTCGTGTGCAGCTGTTGAAGCTGGGCGGCCCGGCCAGCGGGTGCATGGCTGAATCCAGCAGGGGCAGGGCCGTGGCCATTTGTCCGTCAGGAGCGCCCAGAACCTGCGCCAGCGGCGTCAGCAGATGAGGGTGCTGTCCTGCCGCAATGCCTGCCGCCAGTTCGGATTGCGGCGTGCCGTCGCTGGTCTGGGCGGCCTTGAAAACCTTGAGTGCCAGATCCTGTCCGTTGAGGCTGGCGCGGTAGATATGGCCGCTGGCGCCTTCGCCCAGTTTGCCTGTGATCTGCAGATTCTGATAGAAAATTGGCTCAATCCCATGCCCTGAAATCGTATCCAGCTCCTGTTTTTGAGTCATTGGATTACCTGCCAGCGCCAGCCATGCCAGGCGAGGAAGCCGGAAGATGACTTCGGGAGCATCTTCGAAACGGTTGCTTGCAATGCGCAGCAATTCCAGCGTCTGGCAATGCTTCAGGCTCTGGGGCAGCTGCCTCAGCTGGTTGCACGACAGCATGAGCTTTTGCAGGCGCGTGCAGTGGACGATAGACTCGGGCAGCTGCTGCACGCGGTTGTCCGTGAGAATCAGCCAGCGCAATCGCGGCGGCAGGCTCTCCTCCGGCACATGCGCGATGCGGCAGGCCTTGAAGCCAATCATTTCGAGCTGTGGCATGCGGCCCAGCACGCGGGGCAGTTCGCTGAACGGATTGTTCGAGGCAAACAGAATGCGCAGCCGCGCAAAGCGCGTCAGATCATCGGGCAGAGTACTGAGCCGGTTACCCGACAGATCGAGGATCTCCAGCGTCTCGGCCAGCTGATACAGCGCGGCGGGGAACTCGGTCAGCCCATCGCAGAGCCTGATATGGTGTGCGCGGGCCAGTGAACCATTGGCCAGCCCGGAGTGAAACTGCTCTAGCGTCAACATAGGACGCGCAGTCTAAGCCCTACGCACCCCATGCACCCCAAACACACAATGCACGGAATGCCTGCATGAAAATCTTCAAAGACCTGCCTGCGCTGGTGCAGGCATTGCCCGAACTGACGCTGAGCGACTGGGTGGATCTGCCTGCCGATGCCGCTGCCCAACTCGATGCGCCACATCAGTCCCCGCCAGCAGGTCTGCTGGCTCAGCCTGCCTTGCGCTTTGTGGTGCGCTATGCGAATGAGGTGTCGCGCATGGGCTATGTGCCGTGGATGCCGGTGGCGATGCTCGCTCAGATGCACTGGCCTTCACCCTCGGACGCGGTGGCATGGTCTTGTTTTCTGCAGGCCGAGTTCGGGCGCAGCCAGCGCTTTGTAGAAAACCATGATGTGTGGGATGAGGCCGACCTGCCCGAGCCGTATTGGCTGCCCGCCGATGCTTCGCTCGATCAGCGGCTGGCCCACTGGTATCAAGGCCTGCAGGCTCATGCCTGGATGGATGAAGAGCCCGCCCAAGCCAGGCCATTCAGCCGGGCCGAGCTGCGCCTGTGCGAATGGCGCCTGGGTTGCAATCTGCCCGAGTCCTTGCGTGACTATCTTTTGCAGCTCGGTGTGCTGGACTGGGCCGAGCGCTTGCTGAGTCCGCGCTTTGATCTCATGGCGCCGGATACAGACATGGATGCCATCGGTTCGGTGCAAGTCGTGTTTCCGGGCATCGCCGATATTGTGGAGATGAGTGCGCCGCAACAGGCGCTGGCCTTGAAGGCGCAGTTGAGCGAGCTGGTGGTGTTCGGGGACTACCTGGGCAATGGCAATCTATGGTGCTTTGACCGTCGCGATGGCTCTGTCTGGTATCTGGACCATGACAGCAACCCCTTGCTGACCCGTATGTTCGACGATGTGGGCGACTATCTGGACGCGCTGGCCTTGATGTCGCTATGCCGCAGTCACGCCGTGGCCCAGGGGCGGGATGATGGCGATGAGCAGGCCGAAGTGCTGCTGGAAAAGCGCTTTGGGCGGGCGCTGATCAGGAAATGGATGTACTGAAATGAGTATGAAACTGCTCAAGGCCGCTGAAAAAGGCGATATTGCTGCGCTGGAGTTGCGCCTGAGGGACGGTGACGATATAGCCTATGTGCAAAAGAGCACAGGTCTCAATGCGCTGATCACGGCCCTCAATTGCGGCAACGATGCCGCGGCCCAATGGCTGGTGGAGCAAGGCAGTCCGCTGGATCAGGTGAGTCTGGCAACGGGCATGACCGCCACCGCCTGGGCGGCCTTCAACGGGCGCACAGAGATGCTGCAAGTGCTGCTGCAAGCGGGGAGCGACCTCGACAGGACCGGGGATGACAAGGGCCGAACCCCGTATCTGATGGCCGTGGACCATGGCGCGTGGGAGGCTGTGCGCTGGTTCTGGTCGGCCGGGGTCGATCTTCGGCGCAGAGATGCCCAGGGTCGCAATGCCTTTGATCTGCTGGTGCACAGCGGTCGTGATGTGCCCGGGGATGTACTGGAGCGCGTGGCAGGCCATGCGGGAGTGACATCCACGGGGTTGTGACGGGATGACGATGCCATGCTTGCATGGCATCGTCATCGCTTTAACGGCGGGACTGCATCAGGACGCTGGCTGGATGCGGGTGATGATCAGCGAGCCATCCTTGTCCTCGGCGCGAAACAGCACCTTGTCACCGGCTTTGAAATCGTTGGACTGGCTGGCGTCCGCCAGCGCAAACACCATGGTCATGGGAGGCATGTCCAGGTTCTTGATTTCTTCGTGGCGAATCGTCAGCTTGCCTGTGCGCTTGTCCACGCGGGTGATTTCACCGGCGGTCAATGCATCGGCCTGAGCTGCAGGTGCGGTTGCAGAAGTGCCTGCTGCCGCGCCGTGACCGGCGTGTGCCGAGTGATCCTGCGCCAAAGCGGGAGTGGTCAGCGCAAAGCCCAGGCTCAGGGCTGCCAAAGTGGTGTGAAAGAGGTTTCTCATCATGTTCTCCTGAATTGAGGGGGGTCAGCCGCGATAGCTGGTGAAGACCGAGGTGCTGACATCGCTGCGCATCAGGCTTTGGGTGACCAGCAGCACGTCGTAGGGGTCTTTGCGGCCACCGTACTCGGGGCCGTCCATGCCGGGACTGCCAATTGGCATGCCCGGTACGGCGATGCCCAGCGCCTTGGGTTTTTGCTTCAGCAGCTTGTGCACATCGGCGGCAGGCACATGGCCTTCGACCAGATAACCGCCCACCAGGGCTGTATGACAGGAACCCAGGCGGGTAGGCAGGCCCAGTTTGGCGCGTACGGCGCTGTTGCCCACGTCATGCACCTTGACGGCGAAGCCAGCCTGCTCCATCAGGGCAATCCAGTCCTTGCAGCAGCCGCAGTTCGGGTCTTTCCAGACCTCCATGGCAATCTTGGCAGGAGTGGCTGCCATTGCTGGCAGCGCAGCCATGCCGGCAGCGGCGGCCAGCAGATGCAGGACGTGGCGGCGGTTGGTGCTTGTCATCGGGAATTCCTTTCTTGCGTTATTCGGTGACGGTGAAACGCCCCGTCATGCCGGCCTGGTAATGGCCGGCGATCAGGCAGGCGAAGTCGAATTCGCCTGCGCGGTTGAAGCTCCACACCATGTCTTCGGTCTGGCCTGTGGCCACATGGGCCATATAGGGTTCGGCATGTTCCATGCCGGGGTACTTGAGCATCATCTGCGCGTGCTCATCGAGCGATGCCCGGGTGCCCAGCACCATCTCGTGCATGAGAAGGCCTTTGTTGACCACGCGCAGGCGCAGGGTTTCGCCCTTTTTCACGCTGAAATGACTGGGGCTGAAGCGCATGTCGTCCGTCATCTCGATGGTGATGGTGCGCTGGGCCTCCCTGGTCTCGGCAGCAATGCCCCAGGGCTTTTGCTCCTTGACTACGGGACCGCTGGCATGGGCGTTGTTTCCATGCGCAAAACTTGCACTGACGCTTGCTGCCAAAGCGCAGGCAGCTATGAAATGAACAGTCTTCATGGGAGTCTCCTGGCATCAGTGCTGGGTGTGTGCACCCGTGGCGGGGCCGGTTTCGGGTTTGCGTACGGTGGCGGCTCCGGGAGCGGTGCCGGGCGTGCTCTGGCGGGGGGCCTTGGCATCGAAAGGTGCGCCCTGCCATTCATAGGCACGGGTCCCTTTGGGCTGCTGGTACCAGCCGGGGTCCTTGTAGTCGTTGGCCCCCAGGTTTTTGCGTACCTTGAAGCTGGTGAACATCCCGCCCATTTCGATGGGGCCGTAAGGGCCCTGGCCGGTCATCATGGGGAAGGTGTTGTCGGGCAAAGGCATTTCCATGGCGCCCATATCGCCCATGCCGCGCTCGCCCATCAGCATGTAGTCGGGCACGATCTTCTGGATCTTGCCCACCAGGCCGCGGTGGTCCACGCCGATCATGGTGGGCACGTCGTGACCCATGGCGCCCATGGTGTGGTGGCTCTTGTGGCAGTGGAAAGCCCAGTCGCCGGGTTCGTCGGCAATGAATTCCACCTGGCGCATCTGACCCACGGCCACATCCGTCGTCACCTCGGGCCAGCGGGCGGACTTTGGCACAGGGCCGCCATCGGTGCCTGTAACCTCGAACTCATGGCCGTGGATATGGATGGGGTGGTTGGTCATGGTCAGGTTGCCCACGCGGATGCGCACCTTGTCGCCCTGACGAGCCACCAGTGGGCTGATGGCGGGGAAGGCGCGGCTGTTGAAAGTCCAGATATTGAAATCCGTCATCTCGTTGATACGCGGTGTCATGGTGCCGGGCTCGACCGCATAGGCGCTGAGCAGAAAGGCATAGTCGCGCTGCACCTTGTCGATCAGCGGGTGGGCTGTCTTGGGGTGGGTGATCCACAAGCCCATCATGCCCATGGCCATCTGCACCATCTCATCCGAATGCGGGTGGTACATGAAGGTGCCGGGGCGGCGCGCCTCGAACTCATAGACGAAGGTCTTGCCCGGCGGGATGTGGGGCTGGTTCAGACCGCCCACACCGTCCATGCCATTGGGCAGACGCTGGCCATGCCAGTGGATGGTGGTGCTCTCGGGCAGGCGGTTGGTGACGAAGATGCGCACCTTGTCGCCTTCCACCACTTCGATCGTGGGGCCCGGCGACTGGCCGTTGTAGCCCCACATATTGACGAAAAATCCGGGCGCCACCTCGCGCACCACGGGCTCGGCCACGAGGTGGAACTCCTTGACGCCCGCATTCATGCGCCAGGGCGTGGTCCAGCCGTTGAGCGTGACCACGGGTTGGTAGGGGCGACCGTTGGGCGGCATCAAAGGCGTAGCCGTGTCGGCGCTGCCTTGCATGACGGGTTCGGGCAGGGCCGCCATGGCAACCCGGCTGACGGCCATTGAGGTTGTGGCGGCTGCCACTGCAGTGGCAGCGCCAGTGAAAAAGGATCGGCGTTGCATATCAGTGACCTGCTGCGGCTTGTGCAGCGGGCGCTGCGCTGGTGTTGACGGTGGGGGTGGTTCCTGGCGATGTGCCTGTCAGGGCCAGGCGCAGATCGGTCTCGGCCAGCCAGAAGTCGCGCTGTGCCTCGGTGGCGGTCACCACCGCTTGCGTGGTGCTGCGGGCCTGGGCCAGCAGTTGCCACACACTCATGAACATGCCGTTGTAGCGGTAGACGGTTTCTTCCTGCATCAGCTTGGCCAAGGGCAGAACCTCGGCCTGCTGCTGCTGGGCCAGGTCGTAAGCCGTGCGATAGGCCAGCCAGTTGCTGCGGGCTTCGCTGCGTGCGCGTATGGCGTTGTCGCGCAGCAGCGATGCGCTGCGCAGAACCTGGTTGCGTGCCATGCCGCGCGCGGCAAAGCCCCAGTCAAACAGCGGCAGCGGCACGTCGAACTCCCAGCCTTGCGTCTTGTCGCTGTGGCCGGTGGCGCGTTCAGTACTGGTGTTGTTGCTGTAGCTGGCGCCGATATCACCAAAGATGGTGCCAATCGTGGCCCAGCCCTGGCGGCCGGCGGTCACATCAAGGTCGCGGCGCAGAGCGCCCAGATCCAGCCGCTGGCGCAAGGCGGTGGCTTCGGCGTCATCGCCGCCGCGCAGCTCGGTGGCTTTGGGCAAGGCGGGCAGTTGCTCGGGCAGCTTGTAGGCCAACTGCTCGCCCCACAGGCCCATGCGGCGGGCCAGCTGCTCGCGTTCCAGCTGGGCGTTCAGACGCGCGCGTGCCAGCTGGGCGGCGGCCTGCTGCTGCTGGGCCAGCTCTCTGGCCTGGTCCATCTTGCTGAAGTTGCCGACCTGGGCCATGCGGCGGGCCAGCTCGCCGCCCAGGGCCGCTGCCTCGTGCATGCGCTCGTTGGCGGCCAGGGCTTGCTCGGCTGCCACGGCGCGCAGCCATGCGCGGCGTGTGTCGGAGGCCAGCAGCAGCACCTGCTGGGCGGCCGTCAGCGTGGCCTGTTCCATCTGCCAGCCCTGCCAGCGGCTGCGCCAGGGCAGGGTGATGAGCTGCACCAGCCCAAAGCTGAGTTGGCGCTCGATCTCGCGCTCGTGGCCGTTGCGAAAGCGGCCGAAGGTAAAGCTGGGGTTGGGCAGGGTCAGCACTTGCACGCGCTGCGCGTCGGCAATGCCGAGCGCAGCCAGCTGGGCCTGCAGACCAGGGTTGTTGAGCAGGGCGATGCGCACGGCGGTGTCGGCATCGACAGGGGCTTTGAGCCAGTCGGCAATCTGGGTCTGCGCATCCTGCAGGGCCTGGGCGTCCGGCGACGGCAGCTGTGCACCCGCGGGCAGCCTGCCTTCGGTATGTCTGGCCACGTCGCCGCGAAGTCCGTCGGGCGAGATGCTGGCGCAGCCGGCCAGCACAAGTGTGAGTGACATTGCGGCGAGCAAAGGCGTGGCTTTGAATGCAAGGCGCTTCATGGCTGGCCTCCGTGATGGTGCTGATGTGCGGAAGCACCGCTGTCCGGGGCTGGGCCGGAGGCATTGCCCTGGGATTTCTCCCACCTGAGCACATCGCCATGGCCGCGCGGGAACTCGCTCACCGCGGCATTGGCGGCCTTCCAGTCACCGGGCTGGGCGACGATGGCCGCGCTGGCGGCAAGTGGCTGGTGCTGCAGCGCCAGCGTGGGAGCATCGGGATCGAAAACGCGGTTGCCGTTGGCTGGGGATTGGGCCACCGGGAGAGTCGACGCAGGCGTCTGGGCCAGGACTGGCGGGCTGACGCCGGTCATGAGCAAAGCCATGGCTGTCAAAGAAAGAGGATGCGCGTGGCGCATAGAGGATTCCTGTCGTCTAAAACCGGGAGAAGGTCCGCAGCCTTGAGCGTTTGACGGCTCGAAACTAGACAGCAAGCACGATGGCTGCCATCAAAATGCGGACGCACCTAGGGCGTCAGAGCGCAGAAATCGGTGGTTTGACGAGGTCGGCAGGCGCTGCGCTGGCAAAGCGCGCTGCACCATGGGCCGGCTGGGCGGCCATGGGGAGGCTGGAGTGAAGCGTCAGCAACTCGGGGTTGGCCAGCGTCGAGTGGCAGATGCCGCAGGCCGTGCAATGGCCTTCATGCTGGTGGCAGTCGCTGTCGGCGGCATTGGCGCTGCAGTTGACGGTCCCTGCAGGGCCTGCCTTGTGGGACGCGGCCATGTCGTGATGCGGCTGTGCGTCGGCCGCGAGGCTTGCATGCGCGTGGTGCACAGCGGCTGCCATGGCGGCCACTTCGTCCAGGCTCTGCGTCTGCACAAACGCATGTCCCATGTGATGGGACTGGTCGGTGTTCTGCTCCATGGCCATGGCATCGCCTGCCAGGCCGCGCAGGGCCAGCAGCAAAACCAGGAACAAGGAGAAAAAGCGACGCATGGGCTGAATGATAGCGAAGGGCGGGGTTTAGTTCCCCGCCCGGTGCAGTAAATCGTAAATTAGATAGCTGCTTGCGCTTGCCGATCAAGGGTTAAGGTCGAATTTCATGTGTTTTCAGGCCTGTTCCCCCAATGGCGCAGGCGCAGGCCATTGGCGACCACCAGCAGGCTCACGCCCATATCGGCCAGCACGGCCAGCCACATGCTGGCATTGCCGCTGACGGCCAGAATGAAGAAGGCCAGCTTGATGCCCAGGGCCAGGCTGATGTTCTGCCACAGCACGCTGTGAGCGCGCTGCGAGAGATCGACCACCTCGGGGATACGGCGCAGGTCGTCGTTCATGAGCACCACATCGGCAGTCTCCATGGCCATGTCGGTGGCATGCATGCCGCCCATGGCAAAGCCTATATCGGCCTGGGCCAGCGCCGGCGCGTCGTTGATGCCGTCGCCGGTCATGGCCGTTGGGCCGATGTCGCGCTGCAGCTCGCTCAGGGTCTTGAGCTTGTCCTCGGGCAGCATATTGCCGCGCGCATCGCTGATGCCCGCTTCTGCGGCCACCGTGCGCACGGTGGCGCTGTTGTCGCCGCTGAGCACAATGGGCTTGACACCAAGCGCCTGCAACTGGGCCACGGCCGCCTTGGCCTGCGGGCGCAGCGGGTCGGCCACGGCAAACAGCGCCTGCACGCCCTGTTCATTGGCCAGCAGGGTGACGGTGCGGCCCTGTTGCTCCTGCAGCATCAGCGCGGCCTTGAGCTCGGCACTGTCCCAGCCTTGCTCGCCCACCCAGCGCAGATTGGCCAGCGTCCAGCGTTCACCGTCGATCTGGGCCTGCACGCCGCGGCCGGGCAGGGCCTGCAATTGCTGAGCCGAGGCCTGGGCTGTGGCAAGTTCCTTGCCTGTCTGCTCCTCCAGCCCTTGGGCAATCGCGCGCGATACGGGGTGGTCGGAGCGCGATGCCAGAGCATAGGCGCGGGCTGCGGCTTCATCGCTGCTCGCAGCATTCCAGCCCTGCCAGTCCACCAGCTTGGGTGAGCCCGTGGTCAGCGTGCCGGTCTTGTCGAGTGCGATGGCCTTGAGCTGGCGGGCCGATTCCAGTGCGCTGCCTCCCTTGATGAGAATACCGCGCTTGGCAGCAGCCGTGAGCGCGCTGACCACGGTGACGGGGGTGGACAGCACCAGGGCGCAGGGGCAGGCGATGACCAGCAGGGCCAGGGCCTGGTAAGCGGCCTGATGCCAGCTCCAGTTCAGCAGCCAGGGCGCGAGCAGGCCCAGGGCAATCGCCAGCACCAGCACGATGGGGGTGTAGACCTCGGCAAAGCGGTCGACAAAGCGCTGGGTGGGAGCCTTCGAGGACTGCGCCTGCTCCACGGCATGGACGATGCGTGCAATCAGGCTGTCGCTGGCCGGCGCGGTTACACGCAGGTGCAACTCGCCGTCCTGGTTGATGGAGCCTGCATACAGTTCGTCGCCCGGGCCTTTGTGCGCCAGCGCGCTCTCGCCCGTGATGGGGGCCTGGTTGACCGAGCTTTCGCCCTCGGTGACCAGACCGTCGAGTGGGACGCGAGCGCCGGGCGTCACGCGCAGCACGGCGCCCAGAGGCACCTCGTTGGCGGCCATGCGCACAGTGCTGCCGTCGGGCTGCAGCACATCGGCGGTCTCTGGCGCCAGTTGCAGCAGATTGCGGATGGCCAGGCGGGCCTTGTCCATGGCCTGGTCTTCGATGCGCTCGGCCGCCGCATAAAGGGCCATGACCATGGCGGCTTCGGGCCACTGGCCGATGATGAAGGCGCCGGTGACGGCCACCGCCATCAGTGCATGAATTCCGAGCTTGAAGCGCAGCAGATCCTTGAGGCCGGCCTTGTAGACCCCCAGACCCGACAACGCGATACCCAGCACGGCCAGTGCCATGCCCAGATATTGAAGCGTCGAGTTGGCGTCGTCGCCGCCAAACCAGTGGCAGGCCTCGGCCGCCAGAGCCGCCGCCAGAGCGGCGTAGATGCGCGGCCAGCCGGGCAGCACGCCATGGTCGTGAGCATGGTCATGACCGTCACCCTCATCGTGAGCCTGGCTCTTGGCTGGCTCGTTGATGGAAAACGGTGCACAGCAGCCGGTTCCGCAGGCTGATGTGGCTGTGGCGGCAATAGGTTTCGAAGTGGCTGGCACATGTTCATGCGGATGTGCATGGTCGTGATCATGTGAATGACCATTGTGGCCGCCGCCATGGGCGTGGGTGGACAGGCTTTCTTGCTTCATGGCAGTATTGAAAACAGTAAAGTCACTTCAAGGTCAAGCATGTCCCTCAATTCGCACGATATTCCGCGCTGGCGCATTGGCGAGGCAGCGAAGCGTTCCGGCATCGCCGCGGCCAATATCCGTTACTACGAGAAGGAGCAACTGCTCTCGCCTGGCATGCGCGAGGACAACCAGTACCGTCTCTACACCGATGGTGATGTTCACAGGCTGCGCTTTATTCGGCTGTGCCGGGCCATGGATATGTCGCTCGACGAAGTGCGAACACTGCTGGCGCTCGATGGTGCGCGCAAGGCCGATTGCGTGGCTGCCAACAAAACCCTGGACGCCCATCTGAGCCATGTGCGCGAGCGACTGGCCGAGCTGCAGGCTCTGGAGCATGAGCTGATGCAACTGCGCAGTCAGTGCGACGGCTCGGACAGCTTTTGTCACATCATCGAGGCCTTGCATGCCCAGGCCGATGAGCCCTTGCCCGAAGGCTTGCAGGGCAGTGCTGCGGCAAAGCGCCATGTCTGACAGGCGGCAACCGTGGCGGCTGCGCCCGTACCCTGAAGTGGACGCTATCATTCCTGCATGAGCTGGAGTGAAACCACCATCAAGCTGCCGGGGCGGATCTGGGCCGCGCTGGGCGCGCAGGCCCTGGCGTGGTGGCGCAGCATTTATCTGACAGCCGTGCTGCTGGTGCTGGTCAGCTCGCCGTCGAGCTACCAGAAGCGCGGGCGGGCCATGCTGGCCCAGCAGATGTTTGCGCAGACTGCCCCCATACTCACAGGCTTTACCGCGCTGGCGGCCCTGCTGTGTGCGGTGATTGCGCGCATCGTCATTGTCACCGCACAAAGTTACGGCCTGTCGCGCTATGCACTGGATCTGGTGGTGCGGGTGATGGTGATCGAGCTGATACCGCTGACGGCCGCACTGTTTGTGGCCATGCGCTGCACCATTCCAGCCGGCGTGCAGGTGGTGCAGATGCGTATGCAGGGCCAGCTCGCGAAGTGGAAGACGCAAGGCATTGACCCCGTCCGTGCGGCGCTGGTGCCGCGTGCGGCGGCGGGCGTGTTTGCCGCCATCACACTGGCCGCACTCAGCTGCATCGTGGCCTTGGTCACCGTGTATCTGAGCGTCTACGGCTTCAGCCTGGCCGGGTTTGGTGCGTACACACGCATCTTTGGTCAGATCTTCACACCGTCGCTGACGCTGGTGTTCGTGCTCAAGACCTGGTTTTTCAGCCTCACGGTGGCCGTCATGCCGCTGGCCTCTGCCATGTACACGCCGGTTGCACGGCACCGGCAGGGCGGGGCGGAGCTGGGTGGCTTTGCACGCATGTTTGCCGTGTTGCTCCTGATCGAGGTGATCTCGCTCATGGGTAACTATTACTGAAAAGGATGGAGCCATGAGCGAAACGCGTATGGCCGAGGAGCAGCTGATTGACGAGGAGTTGCTCAGCCTCAAACCCGTCGCGCACCTGCGCGCCAAGGCAGCCGCGCTGCTGGCGCTGACCCTGGTCTTGATTCTGAGTGCTGCTGCTTATCTGCTCTATGCGCGCGGGGTGTTCGAGCCCACGCAGCGTCTGGTGCTGACGGCCGATGACTCCGAAGGCGTGGTCGTGGGCATGGACATGACCTTCTCGGGCTTTCCCATAGGCCGCGTGCGCAAGATAGAGCTGGCCAAGGACGGCTCGGTTCGCATTCTGGTCGATGTGACCGAGAAGGATGCCCACTGGCTGCGCCAGTCCAGCGTGTTCACGCTGGTCAAGGGCCTGGTGGGCGGTACCACCATCAAGGCCTATACCGGCATGCTGGACGATGCGCCGCTGCCGCCGGATTCCGTGCGACCCGTGCTCAGCGGCGACGCCACGGCAGAGCTGCCCCAGATCATCAATTCCGCCAAGGAGGTGCTGGCCAATGTGGCTGCACTGACCGCCACGGATTCGGCCTTGGGCGGATCACTGGCCGAAGTGCGCAAGCTGGCCGAGCGCATGCAGGGCCAGGGCGGGGTTCTCGGAGCGGTGCTGGGCAGCGACGAGGAAGCGAAGAAGGTCGGCCAGATGCTGGAGCGCGCCAACTCCCTGCTCGGACGCATGGACCGCATGGTGGCGCGCGCCGACAGCCAGGTCTTCGATGCTAATGGCGTCATGCCCCAGGTCAAGGCCACCATGGAGCAGCTCAACGGCTTGTTGGCCGATACGCGCAAAAGCATGGCCAAGGTCGATGCCGTACTGGCCGATATGCAGGTGGTGGGCAGCAATGCCCGCGAGGCCTCGACCGACCTGGGTGCGCTGCGCGCCGAGGTCGAAAGCAATCTGCTGAGGCTGGAGTCCGTGCTCAACGATCTGCAGCGTAAATGGCCGTTTTCCCACAAGCCGGAGTTGAAGCTGCCATGACGCAAAAAATCAAGAAAAAACAGACTCTAGGCCAATGGGGTAGAGCGCTGGCTGCTATATCCGTCATAGCGATTTCGGCCTGTGGCAACCAAGCCCCGGCACCGGATTGGGCCTTGAGTGCCGAAGCTGCGGCGCAAAAAGCTACTCAGGCCTATTTGCGGGGGCATCAGCGCGTGGAGGCGCTGCAGTGGCAGAAGGCGCGTGATGCCGTGGCCAGCACCGGCCAGCCCGCGCAGGCCGCCAAGCTGGAGCTGATGCGCTGCGCGGCGCAGGTGGCCAGCCTGGACTGGAACAGTTGCCCGGCCTATGAGGCGCTGGCGCAGGATGCGGGCAAGCCAGAGCAAGCCTATGCCCGCTATCTGCAGGCGAGTCCGCAAGCCGGTGATATAGAGCTTTTGCCCGAGGCGCAGCGCGGCGTGGCGCGGCAGTTGCTCGGCGGTGGAACAGGTGTAGCCGCTACGGCTGAGATCAAGGATCCGCTATCGAGACTGGTGGCTGCGGGTGTGCTGCTGCGTGGCGGCGCTGCGGTGCCTGACCTACTGCGGCAAGGCGTCGATACTGCTTCGGAGCAAGGCTGGCGCAGGCCTTTGATGGCCTGGCTTCTGCTGCAACTCAAGGCAGCGCAGCAGGGCGGCGATGTGGAAAAGCAGGCGCAGCTGCAGCGTCGGCTGAAGCTTCTGGAGACATCCGCACCCAAGTGAATAGGCCGGCCACCGGATTGAAAATGAAAAAGCGAGGCCTGAGCCTCGCTTTTGAGTGGATGGCGAGCCAGAGGCTCGCTCAAACCCGGTGCTTAGAAGCGGTGACGGATACCGGCGATCAGGCTGGTGCCGGTCTTGGGATTGGCATCGGTCACGCGGTCGTACATCAGAGCGGTGTAGACATCGGTGCGCTTGGACAGGAAGTGGTCGTAGCCCAGGGTCGCTGTGGTGCGGGTGGCGTCGGTGGCCGCTTCGTACTTGGTGCGGGCCACGGCGGCCTTGACAGTACCGGGGGTACCGGAGACAGGAATGTCCAGACCCAGCGAGTAGGTCTTGCTCTTGCTATCCAGATCCTTGACCTTGGCCTGGCCGTAGGTGGCGTAGAGCTTCACGACATTGAAGTTGTAGCTGCCGCCGACCATCCAGTCGCTCTTGGTGGGCATGACTGTGCCGCTGCCGGGGTTGGTGATCTGGTCGCGCTCGTAGAAGGCCGTCAGGCTCAGAGGACCGTTGAAGTACAGGGCGTTCACGCCGACGTTCTTCTTGCTCTTGTTGCCAGGAGTCGTTTGCTCGCCGAACTGGTAGTAGACATTGGCAGTCAGACCGCCGAAGCTAGGTGTCGTGTAGACCAGCATATTGCTCCAGCCGGTGTCGGCGGGCGTTGTCAGGCGGTTGCCGCCCCAGGCTGCGGTGGGCGTGTTCGCGTGCAGCACCAGAGGCGAGATGGTGAACGAATCGCCGAAGGGGTTGGTCAGAATGGTGGGCAGGAAGTTGGGCGCCTTGTCGCGGCCCAGGCCGATGCGGCCGAAATTGCCGTTCAGGCCGATGTTGGCATCGCGCGAGAAAAAGGTATCGCCGGGGAAGCGGCCGGGTTCACCCGTGTCCATGCGCATGAAGGCGGTGAGGTTGAAATCGACCTTCAGGCCGCCGCCCAGGTCTTCCGTGCCCTTCAGGCCCCACCAGGAAGTGGTCATGCCGCCGGAGCCGACAACGCCCTTGCGATCCTGGCCGGCCATTTTGACCGAGCCGGCATACATATCGGCCAGTCCGGTCAGTTGCACATTGCTCTGGGCAAAAGCGGCGCCGGAGCAGGCCAGGGCTGCAGCCATGGCGATAAAAGCAGTCTTCATGAGTGTCCTCTCGAGTTAGATATTGGATTTACGTTTTGAAATATAGCGGGGGTTTGTATACAGCTTGCTCTGCAGTTCCGCGGATGCCGATGAAATCATCTTTTCAGCGATATGACAGTGGTTTTTTTACCTCAAGGACTCAGGGAAATCTCTTGTGTGCACCGTGTTGGTGCTATCGATATTGCCGTGCAAAGCGGCTGGATGAAGCCAGCCGAGCGAGAGTGAGTACTGATGGCTTCGTGATCAAGGAATAACAGTCATTCCTGGTGGACCAGGTTTGATCAGGAGGTTCGGGGATGACAGCGTCAGCGGATGGAACAGGAGTGACTCGGCGATGGATGCCTGCCTGGAATCGCTGAAGCGCCCACTCTTGTCGTTCCCTTGGGTAGTCTTGGTCAGGCCCTGCGCAGGGCTCGCGATTGGCCGGAGTGTGCTGTGCGTGCTGAGCGCTTATGCGGCCGGGTGTGCGTTGATATCAGGCCTGCAGCTTTCAGCACCAGTTCGATACTTTTTTGAAAAAAGTGCGCGTTTTCCCCGGGGAGGGTGTTTTTCCTCCCTATAATTCATCCCATCGACACGGAATGTAGCGCAGCCTGGTAGCGCACTTGCATGGGGTGCAAGGGGTCGCGAGTTCGAATCCCGCCATTCCGACCAAATTGAAAAGGCCTGTGATGAAAATCACAGGCCTTTTTCAATGCCGCTGCGAGGTTTGCTATGAAACCTGCAGCGTCAGATGACCGTCGTGGCTAATAACCGAGCAACTGCTTGAGTTGCAGCCTTCCCAAAAGATGGTCGAAAATCGGTTACAATAGCGTCATCGACACGGAATGTAGCGCAGCCTGGTAGCGCACTTGCATGGGGTGCAAGGGGTCGCGAGTTCGAATCCCGCCATTCCGACCAATCTAAAAGGGCTCCTAACTGTAAAGTTAGGAGCCCTTTTTCTATCCAGGTCGCATGATGTCGTACGCCTCTTCAGGGCGATGGCTCGAAGAGAGATAGAAGTGGTGTCTCAACTTCTGCTGTTGCACTCCTAGCCCTTGCGGGAGCGAAAAAGCAGCCACAGCAGATACACCCCACCCAGCAAGCCCGTCACCAGTCCAATAGGCAGATGCAGGTGCACCGGCGCCCACTGGCTGAGCAGGTCGGCCGCCAGCAGCAGCACGGCCCCCATGGCTGCGGCCGTGAAAAGAGGCACGTCGGGCGACCGGCCCAGGCGCCTGGCCACCTGGGGCGCTGCCAGCGCGATGAACGCGATGGGCCCGGCCGCCGCCGTGGCAATGGCCGTCAGGGCAACGGCGCACATCACCATGACCAGCCGGGTACGCGGCACGTTGATGCCGAGCTGGGTGGCTGCGTCATCGCCCAGTTCCAGAAGGTTGATGCGGCGGGCACACAGCAGCACGACCGGCACGATGGCGACGAAGCTGAATGCGGCTGGCACGACATGCGCCCAGGTCCGCGCACTGAGCGAGCCGGCCAGCCAGCGCTGTGCGGAGACGGCCCGGTCCAGATCGCCCATGACCAGCAGGATGGTGTTCAGGCCCGAGAGCGTGGCCCCCACGCCTATGCCCACCAGCACCAGCCGGTAGCCCCCTGCCACGCGCCGGCCGCTGGACAGCGCGAGCACGACCGCCGCCGTGGCCATGCCCGACAGCACGGCGGCCAGCGATATCCACAGTGGCCCGGCATCGCCCAGTACGATCAGTGCAATCGCCCCGCTGGCAGCGCCCGTGGTGAAGCCGATCACGTCCGGCGAGCCCAGCGCATTGCGGGAGACGGACTGGAAGATGGCACCGGCCATGCCCAGCGCCGCACCCACGAAGACCGCCGTGAGCACGCGCGGCAGCCGCACGCGCAGAACCACGCGCTCGGCGGCGGGGCTGGCGCCCGTGTTCAGCAGACTGTCCAGCACCTCGGCCGGGCTCAGCGACAGGGTTCCCGTGCCCAGCAGCAACACACCCAGCATCAGGGTCAGAACGACCAGTGCCATGCCCGCGGCCAGCGGCCTTGGCCGCCAGCGGAACGAATATGGGCCCCAGCGCAGTACCGAGGTCTTCACGGACGCCTTCATAGCCTGCTTAACCGGTATCTGCACGCCACCCAGACAAAGAACGGCCCGCCGATCAGGCAGGCGACGATGCCCGCAGCCACTTCCGCGGGCGTTGCGATGACGCGGCCGAGCACGTCGGCGCCCAGCAGCAGCACTGCAGCGTAGAGCGCGGACAGCGGCAGGATCCAGCGGTAGTCGGGCCCGGACGAGAGGCGCGCAATATGTGGGGCCACAAGGCCGACAAACGCGATGGGGCCTACGGCAGCCGTGGCTGCGCCGGCCAGCAGCATGACCGCAACGCAGGCTAGTTGAGCGGTGGCGCGGACATTGACGCCCAGCGCCAGGCTCAGGTCATGGCCCAGCGCCATGGCGTTGAGCTGGCCGACAATGGCCCAGGCCGCCGCCAGCCCCGCCGCTACGGCGACCGCCAGCACGGCGGCGTTGGCGTAGCCGCTGCCCTCCAGTGAACCGGCTGCCCAGTGTCGGAAACCGTCAAAGACTTCCGGAGGCGCATTGAGCAGGATGATGCCGGCGCTGGAGGTGAGCATGACGGACAGGCCGGCCCCGGCCAGCACCAGGCGCACCGGGTGCGTGCCCGCCCCCCGAAACTGGCCGAACGCGAAGACGGCCGCGCCGGCCAGCCCCGCGCCGGCAAAGGCGCACCAGACATACTGGGCCACGGTTGTCAGGTCGAAGGCCGTCATGCCGATCAGCACGGCCAGAGCTGCGCCGGCATTGACACCCAGCAGGCCCGGCTCGGCCAGAGGATTGCGGGTCACGGCCTGCATGAGCGCGCCAGCAACGCCCAGGGCCATGCCGGCCAGGATGGCAACCACGGTACGCGGCACGCGCAGCAGGCTGACGACCAGGTGCCGGTCATCGCCCAGGTCGGGCGCGCGCAGCGCGGCGAGGATATCGGCCAGCGCGATGTCGCGCGAGCCCACGGTGATACTGAGCACGGCGACGATACCCAGCGCCAGCGTGCCGCCCGCCAGGCCCAGGCTGCGCCTGCGGCGCAGGTGCGAGTGTGGAGCGGGCCGAGCTACCGCGCTCTGGAGCAATGCGCGCATGGCTCAGTGGAAATGGCTGGCCACGGCATCGACCATCTGTTGCCCGGAGTAGTAGTCGATGCGAAACGATGTCGGCCCCAGCGAATAGACGCGCCGACCGGCGACGGCGGGAAGATTGGCCAGCAGCGGGTCGTCCAGGAAGGCCTGGACATCGCTTTGCGAGGCGCCCAGCAAAAAGACGGCATCCCCGGTGATGGCGGCCGACAGGTTTTCGCGGGAAATGAATTCGAAGTCCGAGGAGCGCGTCACCTGCGCGGCCAGCGTGGGCGGCAGACCTTCCACCTTGAAGCCCAGCGCGGCCAGCAGCCGCGCATGCGGGCTGGCAGGACGGCCGATGGAGTAGCTGCCGGCCAGGTTGTAGGCGACGATGCTGACCGGCTTGGCGGGTGGCGTGATGGATGCGGCGGCCTGGGCGACGTGGGCATCGAAGCGGGCAATCGCCGCCGCTGCCTCCTTCGTGCGACCGGTGATGCTGCCCAACTGCGTGGCGATGTCCTGCCAGGACTGGCTGGAGTAGTCGACCATGACCATGGGAACGCCTTGGACCTGCAGCTCGGAACGGTGCTGGGCCACGCTGTCGGCGCCGGTGGCAGAGGCCACCAGCAGATCAGGGTTGGCGCCCAGGACGGCCTCAATGTCGAACTGCAGGTTGCGGTAGAGCACCTGTACGCCACGCTCGTCGGCAACATGGGCCCATTGCGAGAAAAAGCCCTTGTCGTCGGTCAACCGGCTGGGCGTGGTGGCTGCGGTTGCCGCCACGGGGGCTTCGATGGCCAACAGGATGCCCGTCACGCTGGGCGAGGTGGACACGATGCGCTGCGGTAGCGAGGTCTGCTGCGTGGCGCCCGCCTCGGGGGCGGTGTTGCACTGCATGAGCGCGATACCGGCCAGCACGGACAGTGCCGCAGTTGCGCCCAGGGCGGTAAGTTTTAGTCTGTTCATATCGATCTGACCGTGACAGGGCCGAGTGCATCCAGGTTCTTCAGGGTATTCCTCATTGTAGAATGCATTCCAAATTTGTAATGCCTAAGAACCTATTGCTTGTGGGGCATGACCGGCCATGACACATCGACTGAGTGCTGATGCAGTGACGCTGCGCTACGGCGAGCGCACCATTTCGCAGGGCCTGTCCCTTGCTGTTCCAGATGGTTCCTTTGCCGTCATCGTGGGGCCGAACGCCTGCGGCAAGTCCACCCTGCTGCGCGCGCTGTCGCGCCTTCTGGCACCGGCCATAGGGAGGGTCATCCTGGATGGCAGGCATATCGCGCAATGGCCCGCCAAGGAGGTCGCGCGGCGCCTGGGATTGCTGCCGCAAAGCGCGATCGCGCCCGAGGGCATCACGGTGGCAGACCTGGTGGCGCGTGGGCGCTACCCCCATCAGTCTTTCCTGAAGCAATGGACGAATGCCGACGAGCAGGCGGTGGTCGAGGCCATGCAGGCCACTGATGTGATGGCCCTTTCGGACCGGCTTCTGGACGAGTTGTCAGGCGGGCAGCGCCAACGTGTGTGGATTGCGATGGTGCTGGCGCAGCAGACGCCCATCCTGTTGCTGGACGAGCCCACGACGTTTCTGGACATTGCACACCAGATCGAGTTGCTGGAGTTGCTGGCGGACCTCAACCGGGCCGGCCGCACCGTGATTGCGGTGCTGCACGATCTCAACCAGGCCTGCCGTTACGCCTCACACCTGATCGCCATGCGCGACGGGCGCATCGCCGCACAGGGCAAGCCCGGAGCGATCTTTACCGAGCAATTGGTTGAGGAGGTGTTCGGCCTGTCATCGGTGATCATTCCTGACCCTGTGACCGGGACTCCCCTGGTGGTGCCAAGAGGGCGCAAGGCAATGCATGCCATGGAAGGCTGAAGCGCCTGGGTATCTTCCTGCGCGTCGCTTCTAGGGAGAGTCTGAGCCAAAGGCTCGTCCGCCTGTGGCCTGGTTGATCAGGCTGGCTTCGCGCAGCAGCGCATGCCTGTCGTCGGGCGACTTGAGCTGGCCCAGGTCAGAGACAGTAGTGACCGCGCAGGCGATCTCATGCTGTGCGTCGAACACCGGTGCTGCCTGGCCCGTGACGTTGGACAGAAGGTGGCTGGTCAATTCGGACCAGCAGCGCTCGCGCACTTCATCAAGCACGGCCTTGGTCGGTGGCTTGCCGCGGAAATGGGCGGGTTGCTGGCGGCGCGCGGCGTCGATGGTGGCCTTGGGCAGGAAGGCCTGGAACACCAGACCGCAGGCGGTGTTGTCTATGGGAAGGATGTCGCCAAGCGCCAGCGGATTGATAGAGAAGTAGGCGCTTCGGTACCAGCGTACCAGGGTCGGCCCGCGGTCGGTCCAGATGGCCACGCCGCCGCTGAGCGCGTGCTGGTGTGTCAGCGACTTCATATGCTGCGCCGCAATTTCCACCGCATCCACGCGCTTGAGCGCGCCAATGCCGATGCTCAGTGCCGCGCTGCCCAGGTCGTAGAGGCCGCTGGCCGGGTCCTGTCTTGCCAGACCTTCCTTGACCAGGCTTTGCAGGTAGCGGTGGGCCGTGGAGCCCCCCGTTCCGGTGCGCCTTGCCACCTCTCCAAGCGCCAGCTCGCTTTCGGCATTGGCCAGGACCATGAGGAAGCGGGCGGCGATCGAGACCGACTGGATGGTGCCGGAGCGCTTCTCCCCGGCGGTTGTCTGAGGTGTTGTTGTTTTCAAAGGCTCGGCTTCCTTGCCTGTACTTGGAGCATCGCAGGTGGGCGCCCGGGCGCCGCTGGTCTCGATGATACCGGCTCCTTTCGGGTGGAAGGCACCCCCGGTACGCATACATCTTTGCAGTGTTGTTCTTTCTTTCCGCAGGTAGGAATGAATTCCTAATGGTGGAATTTCTATGCATCATGCTGTAACATAAAAACGAGAATCATTCTCATTAAAGGAAGATGCCGTGAAACTGTGTTTGCATCGCAGGCTCCCCTCTCGGGCGGGCGCTGTCGTACTCTCTACCTTGATGGCGCCGGCCGGCGTCTTTGCACAGGGTGTGTCGGGCTCCGAAGGCGAGGGGGAAACCGCCACGCTTGATGTGGTCGTGGTCAGCGGTGAAAAGGTCAGACGCGAACTCAAGGACACGGCATCCTCCGTGTCGGTCAAATCTGGCAAGGACATCGAGAAGGAGGAGAGCGGCAATGCCTCGGTTCACGAGGTGCTGCATGACGTGCCCAACGTGGTCTACACCGACACGGTGGGTGCGCCCATCATCCGCGGACAGGACACGCAGGGCCCCAACAACGGGCAGAACGTCTTCTGGGGCGGCACGGTACCGCGTGCCACCATCAACCTCGATGGCCATTACCTCAACTACAACGAGATGTTCTTCGGCGCCACCTCGGTCTGGGATGTGGAGAGCATCGAGGTGTTCCGTGGCCCGCAGACCACCTCGCAGGGCGCGAATGCGATTGCCGGCGCGATCATCGTCAACACCAAGGATCCTAGCTTCAAGCCCGAGGCGGCCTACCAGTTGGAGGCCGGCAACTACAACTCGCACCGCGCCTCCATCGCCGTCTCCGGCCCCGTGGGCGAGGAGCTGGCCGCGCGGCTGGCCGTGGACTACTCGGGGCGCGACACCTTCATCGACTACAACAATCCGCGGTTCCAGCAGGGCCAGGCCAACCAGGATTTCCGTGCGCTCAACGCGCGCCTGAAACTCCTGTGGCTGCCAAACAGCATTCCCGGCCTGGAAGCCAAATTCACCTACTCGCACAACGACAGCAACCGCCCGACCCAGGAGGCGGCTTCAGCTCCGTTCGGCGCGCTCAAGCACTGGACGACGACCATGCCCAGCTGGAAGCAAAAAACCGATACCGGTATTCTCGATCTGAGCTACGAACTGGGCAACGGCCTGCGGCTGGTCAACCAGGCCCAGTATTCGCGCTCGTCCGTGCAGCGCTACACAGGCATTTCCGGCGAGGGTGATGCCGATATCCGCCAGAATAATTTCTCCAACGAATTCCGCGCCCTCGTGGGCAACGAGAAAGATCGCCTGAGCGGCTTTGGCGGCATCTATTACGCCCGTACCAGCACCGACGAAAGCCTGCTGCTGCGCGGCCTGTCCGCCTTCGACGACACGAAAAAGAACCTGGGTATTTTCGGTGAGCTGAACTTGCGCCTGACCGATCGCTGGACCTTGAGCAGCGGGCTGCGCTACCAGCAGGACGAGGTGGTGCGCAACGGCAGCTCGGTGCTGGCGCCTACCCCCCTGGGCTACACCAAGACCTTCTCGGCCCTGCTGCCCAAGGTCTCGTTGGCCTATGCAGCCACGCCACGCTGGACGGTGGGTGCCTTGGTCAGCCGTGGCTACAACCCGGGCGGCGTCTCGCTGAACCTCACCAGCCGGCAATGGGCCTACTTCAAGAAGGAGTCGATCTGGAATTACGAGCTGTTCAGCCGCACCAGCCTGTTCGATGACAGGCTGATGCTCAACACCAACCTGTTCTACATGGACATGCGGGATGCGCAGTACAACATCCCGGTGGTGATCTCGCCGGGCGTGGCTCAGTCCTACACCATCAACGCCGAGAAGGCCCATGCCTACGGCTTTGAGCTGGGCGCCGACTACCGCGCACTGGACAATCTGAGGATCAAGGCCGGCGCAGGCGTGCTGCGCACGAGGATCGAGGAGATGAGCAGCAACCCCGGCTACGAGCACAACCGCTTCGCCCGCTCGCCCGGCTACACCGTCAGCGTCGGTGTGAGCTGGGATGCCACTCCCCGGTTCAATGTCTCGGCTCAGGTGCGCCACCTGGACGGCTACTACTCCGATACAGCCAACACCCGTGCCTATGTGGTTGGCTCCAACACCATCGCCGACCTGCGCATGAGCTACGCGTACAACGCGCACGTGCAACTGTACGGCTACATCAAGAACGTCTTCGACAGGCGGGCACCCACTTACCTGCAGCAAAACCGCGGCATCGGCGGCATCGAGGCCAGTATGACGGCGCCACGCATGATCGGCGTGGGCGTGCGCGGAACGTTCTAAGAGGGGAAGGATGCAAGCATGACAAAGCGCAAACCACTGCACATCGGCCTTTCGCTGGCCCCCACCTGGCTGAGCGGCGATGCCTGGAGGCGACCCGGCAGCAATATCGAAGGGCTGTACTCCAGCGACTTCGCCCTTGACCTGGCCCGGCGCGCCGAGGCCGCGCACCTGGACTTCGTCTTCCGGCCCGACGTGAGCTTTCTGCCCATGGAGGTTCTGGAGACGGGCGCCGGCTTCGCCAGCCTGGACCCCACGGTACTGATGGCCGCGCTTGCGCGCGAGACTTCGCGCATCGGCCTGGTGTCCACGGTCTCCACCACCTTTTTTCCGCCTTATGCAGTGGCGCGCCAGCTCCAGTCGCTGCACTGGATCAGCAAGGGCCGCGCCGGCTGGAACATCGTCACCGCCTTGCAGGGCCACGAGAATTTCGGGCTGCAGGTCATGCCCGACGCCGACGAACGCTATGCGCGGGCTGCTGAGTTCACAGAGGTGGTGCGCCGGCTGTGGGACAGCTTTCCCAATGAGGCCTTGAAGATCGACCGGGGCAGCGGCCGCTATGCCGATGCTTCACTGGTGCGCCCCATAGACCACGAGGGGCCGCATCTGAAGGTGCGTGGCCCCCTGAACCTGCCCGCCTTTGGTGGCCCGCGAATTCCGCTGGTTCAGGCGGGCGCATCCAGCACCGGGCGCGATTTTGCGGCGTCCGTGGCCGACATCGTCTTCGCGCCCACGCCCGACCTCGACGCGGCGCTGGAGCTGCGGCGGGATCTGTCGCAGCGCGCGCAGCGCCATGGCCGCCAGGCCCAGGATGTGCGCCTGCTGCCCGGCCTGAGCCTGTACCTGGCCGACAGCCGCGAGCAGGCCCGGGAGCTGTTCAGGCAGACGCATGGCAGGGTCGACAAAGGCCGCAAGCTCGCATCGATCAAGGCCATGACCGGTCTGGATCTCACGGACTGGCCTGCGGACCGACCGATTACCGGAGCTGATCTGCCGGCGCCTGTGGCGACGCCCTCCAGCCGCACGCATGCGGGCCTGCTCAGGCGCCTGATCGAGCGCGAGTCACTGCGGATCGACGAGTTGCTGCTGCGGCCGGAGATACTCTCGGCTGCACACTGGCAGGTGGTCGGCACGGTGGACGATGCCGTCGAGCAGATCGTCGAATGGAGCGCCGCCGGCGCCATCGACGGCTTTCTGGCCGCGCCCGGCGGCTCCGTGGAGTCCCTGCATTGCGTGCTGGAGCAGTTGATACCCCGCCTGGTGGAAGCCGGCCTGTTCCGCTCCCGCTACACAGGCACCACGTTCATGGAGCACCTTGAAGAGTCGCGTCAGGAGCGTGTTCATGCAGCGGCCTACCCATCTGCTCGCTCGTAGCGGCGATCACGCAGCTTAGTTGTCGCAGTCACGTCCGTCATTGGCCTCAATACTCTGTGGGTCAAACCCTCCCTGGGGCTTGCAGTTGGAGTCGAGTGTCTGTGGATCAGGACATTCTTTGTTACGTTGGCGCCTGCCAATGAGATACGGAAAAAAGCATGGCGAGAGCATCGCTGTGCTTGGGGAGTCACACCAGCGCAGCCCGCCAATGCCGCGGCGGCCGCTGATGCGCTGCGCTAGCGCGTGAAGGCGCAGCACTTGACGTCGATCAGTTGGTGACTCGGTTTCCTGCTGCCCTTGATGTTGATCATCGTGCGGCCTTGGCGTTTTATGCTCATCGGCGCAGGCGCGCAACTTTTCCCGGATGTGCTGTCACCTTCCCAGCCCCTGGCCGGAACCTGCGTGTAGGTCATCGGGATATTGCTGGTGTCGCTGTCGCCCCGCTCACGCGGGTCGGCCTGGTTGCTTCCGCGCCAGCTCCCTGCGCGAGAGGCTCCTGCATGTCGATGCACACGGCCGATGCCGTGGCCAGAGCAGGCATTCTTGGGGGCAGACACTTGCCCTAGCTGTTGGTCTTTCCTACCCGATAGCGTGCGTTGTCCAGAACCAAGAATTGGCGGCAGCATTGCCTGCACATGCTTCGTGGAACGGTGCTGTGAGCTGCTCTAAACCTGCGGCTCCGGCCTGAGCCACAGCCAGAGCAATACGCAGGCCATGATGCTCAGCGTCATGGCCGTGAGCCATGGCTTGTACGAGAAATACAGAATCAGCAGGCTGCTGGCGCCCATGCTGACGGTTGCCGTCCATTTGGCACGGCGGCTGACCTTGCCGCCAGTGTCCCAGTTGTGCAGCAGTGGGCCGAACACACGGTGAGCATAGAGCCAGCGATGCAGTCTGGGTGAGCTGCGCACAGCCGCCCAGGCGGCCATCAATATGAATACCGTGGTGGGCATGCCGGGAACCACGGCGCCTATCAGCCCCAATATCACGCAAACCAGCGCAAAGGCAATGAGCAAATAGCGCAGCGGCGCGGAAAGCTGCTTGGACTCCAGGTGCGGTTCTTCGCGAGGGGTTTCGGGCGGTGGTGGCAGATCGTTCATGAGGCAGAAGGTGGGCCGCAGAAGCTGGTGAAGCTGCAGCCTGGCACGGCTCCCATATTAGTCAGCATTGCAGACCGCTCGGGCTTTGTGGCTGCGATGCTGGCGGTATTTGTCACGTCCTTGTCCCTGCTTGCGTGGAGTGCAACCGCATAATCGGTGCGCATGGCCTGGCGACCGATTGGCGACCAGCATGGAATTGATTCAAGGAGCAAGACAATGACCCCCACCCCGAGCGCCGATATGTCCGATGTGATTGCCGAAGTCCGTGGCAAGCTGGGCATGATTACGCTCAACCGGCCCAAGGCGCTCAACGCGCTGTCTCTGGGTATGGTGCGCGATCTGCTGGGTACTTTGCTGGCCTGGCAAAAAGACGACTCGATTCTGGGCGTGGCCATTCGTGGCAGCAACAAGGAAGGGGTGTTCGGGGCGTTCTGCGCCGGTGGCGACATTCGCTTCCTGCACGCGGCCGGCAGCAGCGGCAATCCGCAACTCGAAGATTTCTTCACCGAGGAATATGCGCTCAACCACCTGATTCACAGCTTTGGCAAGCCCTATATCGCTTTCATGGATGGCATCGTCATGGGCGGTGGCATGGGTATCAGCCAGGGCGGCTCGCTGCGTATCGTGACCGAGCGCACCAAGATGGCAATGCCCGAGACGGCCATTGGCCTGTTCCCCGATGTGGGGGGCGGCTATTTCCTCTCGCGCTGCCCCGGTGCCGTGGGCGAATGGCTGGCCTTGACCGGCGACACCATCGGCGCGGGCGATGCCCTGGCTTTTGGTCTGGCCGATGGCTGCATTCCTGCCGAACAGCAGACAGAGCTGTGGGAGACCCTTGCGACCACGGACTTTGCCAATGTAGAGGCGCTCAATGCCGTGGTGCGCTCCCGCTTTGTGAGCGCCGAACCAAAGACAACCACTCACCGCGCGGAAATCGATGCCTGTTTTTCTCAGCCCACGGTGGCTGCGGTTGTGCAGGCCTTGCAGGCCGGCAGCGAATGGGCCCAGTCCGAAGCTGCCACGCTGCGCAAGCGCTCGCCGCTGATGCTGCATGTGGTGCTGGAGCAAATCCGCCGTGCGCGCCAGATGGATCTGGCCGAAGATCTGCGCATGGAGCGCGATATGGTGCGCCACTGCTTTTATCTGCGTCCGGGTCGCAGCGAGACCGTGGAGGGCATCCGCGCACTGGCGGTGGACAAGGATCACAGCCCGCGCTGGAATCCCGCCAGCATCGAAGAGGTGAGCGATGCCGAGTGGCAAGCGTTCTTTGACAGCCCCTGGCCTGCGCATTCGCACCCGCTGGCGGCGCTGAAGGACTGATTGAAGTTCTCATTCAGAAAGCCCGGCAGGTTTGTGGCCTGTCGGGCTTTGTTTTTGATAGCCATCAGCGCTTTGAAAGTAAGCGTCTGAGGGGGATTCGAGTATTAATTCAGTATGACGGCCGCGGATGCTTGTCAGAGCCTGAGTCTGAAAGGCTCGCAAGCGCCTGCGCCAGCAGCGCTATCGAGCGGGGGGCACATCCCTCGGCATCGTTGCTGATGGTCACAAAAGCGGGCTGACCGGCACCGGTGATGCCGGCAATCGTGCGGGCCAGCCGCTTGCGGGTATGCCGATCTTCGCTGAGGATCTCGTTGAACGGCTGGTGCTTCTTCTGGGCATCGGCATAGCCATAGGCGCCAAAGATGCGATTCAGGTTCCAGCGGCACACCAGTGGCCCGGGCCACAGCGCACGCAGCATGGGCAACTGCTCTTCAATCGTAGGCATCTTGCCGTGCAGGCCCAGACAATAGGTTGCGCCATGGGCCTTGAGTGTCTGGGGCAGCGCCGGGGTCAGCAGCTCGGGGTCTCTGACCTCGACGGCCACGACGACTTGCGGATGTGCTTGCAGTGCCAGCCTCACGGCGGACAGCAGAAGGCCCAGCTTGTCCATCAACAGGCCGGGGCGGCTGAGCAGACTCCAGGGCAGGGGGCTGAGCTGAAAGACCAGCACGCCTAGTTTGCTGCCCAGCCCTTCGAGAGTGGGCTCCACAAAATGCTCTATGGCCAGGTGAGGGTCCAGAAACGCGGGGTTGGCTTCGCGCGGCTTGCCTTCCTCGCTGCGTACCTGGGCATCGGTGATTCCGGCCGGGCATTTGACGACAAAGCGAAAGTCGTCATCGACCTGCGCGGCAAAGGCTGCATATTGGCTGGCCGTCAGCGGCCGCCAGAAGGTGCGGTCGACGCAGACGGTGCGTAGCAGTGGGTGCTGGTGATAGGCCGTCAGACCTTTTTTGGCCAGCACGCTGCTGTCGTAGGCACCGTCCCAGACCAGGCCTTCCCAACCCGGATAGGACCAGGTCGAGACGCCCATGCGCAGCAGGGGAGGCAGTTGCGCGGCCAGGTCCTGGTACTGCGCAGCTGCAGGGGCCAGAGAAATAGCGCCGCGCCTGGGTTTGCGTTCAACTGTGTCATCGGCTTCTTCAGTCCGAGCCTTACCGGTGCCGTCTCCGGGTGGAGGCAGCTCATCGGCAAAAAAATCGTCCTGGAAGGTATCGGGCATGTCGCAATAATTTTAATGAAATTGGCCTTCCGTGCATGCTCATCAAGGGAAAGCAGCTATGGAAAGCATAGTTTTTAAGGTTTGCTTGCACTTATGCTGGATATCGAGGGCAGTCTGGCGGCATGCCTATGGCAAACTCATTGGCTTCCTGTGTTGAACGCCGTGGGGCGAATATCGAATGCAAAAAATCATTGGTCAGATTGCTCAAGAACTGAATGTCAAGCCGCAGCAGGTGAGCGCGGCTGTGGAGTTGCTCGATGGCGGCGCCACGGTTCCGTTTGTGGCCCGCTACCGCAAGGAGGCCACGGGCGGTCTGGACGATACGCAACTGCGCACGCTGGACGAGCGCCTGACCTATCTGCGCGAGCTGGACGACCGCCGTGAGACGGTGCTCAAGGCCATTGACGAGCAAGGCAAGCTGACCGATGCGCTGCGCCTGGCGATTGCCAGTGCGCCGACCAAGCAGGAGCTGGAGGACATTTACCTGCCCTTCAAGCAAAAGCGCCGTACCAAGGGCCAGATTGCCAAGGAGTTCGGCATCGAGCCGCTGGCCGACAAGCTGTTTGCCGACCCCACACTGGATCCGCACAAGGAAGCCGAGGCTTTCTGCAAGCCCGCGACGACCCTGGACGATGGCAAGCCCGGCCCCGACTTCAGCACCACCTTTGCCGTGCTGGACGGCGTACGCGACATCCTGTCCGAGCGCTGGGCCGAAGACCCGGCACTGGTGCAGAAGCTGCGCGAATGGCTGTGGGATGAGGGCCTGCTCAAGTCTAAGAAGGTCGAGAGCAAGAACGAAAACGACCCCGAGGTCGCCAAGTTTCGCGACTACTTCGAATACGACGAGCCCATTGGCCGCGTGCCCTCGCACCGTGCCCTGGCCGTGTTCCGTGGCCGTGCACTGGAGGTTCTCGAAGCGAAGCTGGTGCAACCGGTCGAGCCTGAACCGGGCCAACCCAGCCTTGCTGAAGGCAAGATCGCGCTGCACCTGGGCTGGAGCCATGCCAAGCGCGCCGCTGACGATCTGATTCGTAAATGCGTCGCCTGGACATGGCGTGTGAAGCTGAGCCTGTCCACCGAGCGCGACCTGTTCAGCCGCCTGCGCGAAGATGCCGAGAAGGTGGCCATCAAGGTGTTTGGCGACAATCTGCGTGACCTGCTGCTGGCGGCGCCCGCCGGCCAGCGTGCCGTGATCGGCCTGGACCCCGGCATTCGCACCGGCGTCAAGGTGGCCGTGGTGGACAGCACGGGCAAGCTGGTGGACACCACCACCATCTACCCGCACGAGCCGCGCCGCGACTGGGATGGTTCTTTGGCCGTGCTCGCCCGTCTGGTGGAAAAGCACGATATCAATCTGATTGCCATCGGCAACGGCACGGCCAGCCGCGAGACGGACAAGCTGGCGGCGGACCTGATCAAGATAGCCTCCAAGGCCGACAAGAAGATCGACAAGGTGGTGGTGAGCGAGGCAGGTGCCTCGGTCTATTCGGCCAGCGAGTTTGCGGCGCAGGAAATGCCGGACATCGATGTGAGCCTGCGTGGTGCGGCATCGATTGCCCGCCGCCTGCAGGATCCGCTGGCCGAACTGGTCAAGATCGACCCCAAGAGCATTGGCGTGGGCCAGTACCAGCACGATGTGAACCAGAGCGAGCTGGCGCGCCAGCTGGATGCCGTGGTCGAGGATTGCGTGAACTCCGTGGGTGTGGACTTGAACACCGCTTCGGCTCCGCTGCTGACGCGCGTCTCAGGCCTGTCGGGTTCGGTCGCCAAGTCGGTCGTGCGTTGGCGCGATGCCAATGGCTCGTTCAAGAACCGCAAGCAACTGATGGAAGTGGCCGGTCTGGGGGCCAAGACCTTCGAGCAGGCCGCAGGCTTTCTGCGCATTCGCGGTGGCGACAATCCGCTCGATATGACAGGCGTTCACCCCGAAACCTATCCCGTGGTGGAGCAGATCATTGTCTCTACCGGCAAGCCCGTGGACCAGATCATGGGTCGTGGCGAGGTGCTCAAGTCTTTGAAGCCTGAACAGTTTGCCAATGACAAATTTGGTGCTGTGACGATCAAGGACATTCTTGGCGAGCTGGAGAAGCCCGGCCGCGACCCGCGCCCCGACTTTGTCGTCGCCCGCTTCAATGATGGTGTGGAAGACATCAAGGACCTGAAGGAAGGCATGACGCTGGAGGGCACGGTCAGCAACGTGGCCCAGTTCGGCGCGTTTGTGGACTTGGGCGTGCATCAGGACGGACTGGTGCACGTGAGTCAGATGAGTCACAAGTTCATCGAAGATGCGCGTGAAGTGGTAAAGACCGGGCAGATCGTCAAGGTCAAGGTGCTGGAAGTCGATGTGGACCGCAAGCGCATCAGCCTGACCATGAAGCTGGACGCCGCGCCTGCGCGCCGCGATGGCCCGCGCGATAACCGCTTTGAAGGCGCTGGTCGTGGCAACAGTTACGGCGCCGGCAACCGTGGTGGCTATGCGCAACCCCAGCGTGGCAACCAGCCCACAGAGCAAAACGCCATGGCATCAGCCTTTGCGAAGTTGCAGGGACTGAAGAAATAATCTCCTACCGGGCCGCCACTTAATTCATATTACAGGCGGCTTTTTTGTGGGAGCACATCAATGCGCAAAGCGAGAGGGCGGGTGATACTACCGGCCATAGGGGTGGCAATCTTGGTGGTCTTTATCGGCGCCAAGATGGCATCGCGCGGCTGGATATCGTTGGACAGAATCAAAAGCAAGGCCCATGCCCAGCAGCCTGCACCCCTGGTCTGGCCACCAGCCCTGGCGCCAGAGAACGATGACTTTTGTCATACCGTCAAGCTCAATCTTGCCCAGGTTGACAAGGCCCAAGAAGAGGGCATCAACATAGATCAGCAGCGGCGCTGCATCACGCGTGCGGCGATGGCAGAGCATGAGGTGGCCAAAGTGCGTCATGTCGCCGCTCGCAAGCTGCACGAGAGCCAGCGCGCGGAGCAGGGGCAGATCGAGCAGGTGGTGGATCAACAGATCGCTTCTGGCGAAATCGCTCTGCAAAACCTGATGCAGGCTCGCGCAGGCAAGACAACACAGATTGCGACAGCCTTGTTGCCGGCGGCCCATAAGCCTATCCAGCCGATGCCGACACCGCCTTCTCAGCTGTTTGTTCCCATGAGCTATCGGAGCGGGGATCTGAAACTCAATGCCTTTGTTACCCCGGACCCCAGAGATGGGAGGAAGCAGCCTTTGATTGTCTGGCTGACGGGGGGAGATACCAATAGCCTGGACGATTTCTGGAGCGAAGGGCCAGCCGCCAATGATCAAAGCGCCAGCGCTTTTCGCAAGGCTGGCATGGCGATGCTGTTTCCCGCATTGCGCGGCGGCAATGACAATCCCGGCCAGCGTGAGTATTTCTGGGGGGAAGTGCAGGACGTGGCAGCAGCCATCCTGCAGGCCGCACAGCTGCCTTATGTCGATCCGGCACGCATCTATCTCGGTGGGCACAGCACCGGAGCCACGCTGGCCTTGCTGACGGCGACGGCTGGCTTGCCCGTTCAGGGGGTGTTCGCTTTTGGTCCGGTGGACGAGATCGGCGGCTATGGCTGGCCCGTGAAATGGGGCTTGCTCTCGGCGGATGAAAAGCGCTTGCGTTCGCCCGTCTACTGGCTGCATGCCATAAAGAGCCCGACGTGGATCATCGAGGGCAGCAAGAGCCCGGGCAATATCAACAGTCTTGACAATATGTGCGCCGCACGAAAATCGAATCAGCTGCACTGTGTCTCGGTTCAGGGGGCTGATCACTTTTCCGTGTTACAACCCCTGACACGCAAGCTTGCCAGCCAACTGGTCATGGGTCAGCCAGTGCAACTGAATAGAGATGAAAAGCTCTGACCTTCCTATGGGCCCACTCGTGTTCATTTCGTGGTGGCGACAGCCTTGCCACTGCCTTTGATCCAGATGAGCCGCGTCAAACCATTGAGCCTGTCAACGTTGCTGGAGCAGCATGTATTGCTGCCAAGCCAGCCGCGCGTCGTTGCGCTGCTGTCGAGTGAACTGCGCAAGCCGGAGCCCGGCATGCGCAGCCTGGTGCAATTGTTTTCCAGCGATCCGGTTCTGACCGCTCGTCTGCTGGCTGCGGCCAATGGGCCAGCGCATCTGCTGGGGCAGCGCGTGCACAGCATTCCCGAAGCACTGGTGCTGCTGGCGCCGGTTCAGTTGCGGCAATTGGTGCAGAAGGCGGCTCCAGTCAGCGCATCTCATGTTTCGGCAGGCTGGAGTCTGGCGAATTTCTGGCGCTACAGCCTGGACACGGCACGCATGGCGCGCGCGCTCGCAATGTCGGTTCAGGCCAACGCCTCGCAGGCCTATGCGTTGGGGCTGCTGCATGGCCTGGGAGAGTTGTTGCTGCAGGCCGCCGACCCTGACACTTTCTTCCGACTTTCCGAGTTGCTGGAGCCCATGCATCCCAAGCGCCCCCAGGTGGAAATGCAGCTGATGGGCTATTGCTCGGGCCAGATTACGGCCCATCTGGCGCGACAGTGGAATTTTCCGGAGCAGATCAGCGATGCCTTTCAGTTCATGCATGCGCCGATGGAGCAGCCTGTATTCGAGCCCTTGACGGGGGTGCTGCATCTGGCCATCTGGCGGGCATCGACCCGCGCGCTTAACTGGGGTGAGCGTCAGCTGGCTGTGACTTTCCCTGCTGAAACTGGACTGGCGCTGAGCATGGACATCGACATGGTGCTGCGTCAGGCATCCATCGACTGGCACGCGGCAGGCTCTCTGGATGTTCAGTTTTAGGGCTCCTGGGCGCCTGGGATGAGGAGTCGGCGGTTTTGAGTAGGTGTCGTCAGAAAACCGTGATTACTCAAATTGCATTTTTTCTTACGCTGAGTTGCAGTTTTAATTGCTAAAAACTATCTAATGACGCGCTGGGGAGTTTTTATCTATATGGTGTCTTGAGCACCATCCTGAGTCCCCGGCAGGCAACTCTGGCCAGGAGAGAGAAATGACCCCGAACGGTGCAAACAACTCTGGTGATGCCTTGATGCTCCGACCCATGGCTGTGGAGCTCGGTAGTCCTTCCATGTGGCCCGATCATATGGTGGGGCAGCCCGACAAGCCCGTCAGAGTTCTGTTGGTGGACGATGATGCGCATCTGCGCATGGTGATCGCACAGGAAATCATGAATGATCGGCGCACCATGGTGGTTGCTCAGGCGGACAACCTCAAGGATGCAAGAAAAGCCATTCGTCAACATGAGTTTGATGTCATGTTGCTGGATCTGAAGCTGGGGGCTGACGATGGTCTTGAGTTGATCGAGGTGATGAAAAGCCAGCGCCCGCAGGCCGAGGTCATTGTGGTTTCGGTGGTGGAGACGGAGGAGCAGGTGTTGCACGCTTTCGAGCTGGGGGCAACCGGCTATCTGGTCAAGAACTCCTGGTTTGGCAACTATCCTCAAGCGGTGCTGCAGGTCGTCAATGGCGGTGCATCCATCACTCCCAGTCTCGCCAGGCGGCTGTTGCAGCGGTATGACAAGCGGCCGGCCACCGGGGCCGTGCCGGGGGCCGGTATGTCCGACAGGCTCTCAAGTCGCGAATGCGAGGTCTTGCGCATGGTTGCCAGTGGCAATACCAGTGCAGAGATCGGCGTGCAGTTGGAGATCAGCACCATGACGGTCAACACGCACATCAAGAACATCTATCGAAAGCTCCAGGTGCGCACCCGAGCACAAGCCGTGCGTTTCGCCTACCTGCGTGGCTGGTTCTAGGCGCCAGTATCTGCGAACGCATTCACCATGTCCTACGTCTGGCAGCTGCTTCTGTGGAGTGTTCAGCTGCTGCTGTGGCTGCCCTGGCTTTTGCAGCCTGGAGCGGTGTTCAATTCAGCTCCCTGGTGGACTGCTGCGCTAGGCGCGGCGGGCAGCATGGCGGCTGTCGTCTGGCTGTTGCCTCTGGCATATCGCAGCGTGCTGTGGCGCAGACGTAAAAGCGCGCGTCCATCGAGAGAGGTACAGCTGGAGCGCAGGCGCATAGCGGAGGCATTGCATGACGATGTCGGCAGCCAACTGGTGCAACTGATCAGCCTGACAGGGCTCGGCACGGACCCGGCAATTCGCAGCAACGCAGAACAATGCCTGCTCGATCTAAGGCTGATTGTTGATTCCATGGATAGCCGAAACGAACCCTTGGGTGTCCTTCTTGCTCGTTTCAGGCACAGGCTGCAACCTGTGCTGGATCATCGAGGCATGAATCTGCACTGGGATGTTTGGGATCCGGAGATGTCTGGCGATGCCGGCAGTCTGCCGTGCGGCGCCATGGCCGAGGAAATCATGGCAGTGGTGAAGGAGGCCGTGAGCAATGTGCTGCAGCACACTGACGCGCCTGAACTCTGGATCACGCTGGCTGCCGACGAACAGTGGAAAAGTGCTTCAAATGTTTCAGATGCCTCCTTTGTGCATGCTCGCCTGAGCATTGAGGATGCGGGTCCTGTCAGACCGGCTGATGGCAGGCAAATCCCGGGCGTAGCATCTGCTGGCATGGGGTGGGTCAATATGCGCCGCAGAGCGCTTGTCATGGGGGCGAAACTGAGCATCTCCGCTCGACCCGGTGGCGGTACCTCGGTCACGCTCAACTGGTGAAGTCGCCGAGCTGATCGCGAGCAACGGGGCTTGCAAGCACAATGCCCACATGACGTCATCCACAAGAGCATTGCGAATCTATGCCGGTCTCAAGGCGCGGCAATCTATAGAGCGGCGGGGCTTGCAGCCGGATATGGTCAGAGTCATACCGGCGGCTGCAGGCGGTCCCAAGGGCTTGATTCTCGGACCTCTGGATCGCTTCATCTTTGGACAGTGGTTGCAGGCCAGCGCGCAGCCGGTGGATCTGATTGGTGCCTCCATCGGTGCCTGGCGCATGGCGACAGCTTGCCTGGACGCACCAGTGGAAGCCTTTGAGCGACTGGAGCGTGACTATATTGCACAGCGCTTCGATCCCCCCGAAGGGCAGAGGCGCACGCCGTCGTCGCTGGTCAGTGAGCGGTTTGCGCAGTCGCTGCAGGATTTTTACGGGGGGCGTGTGGGTGAGGTTCTGGCGAATCCGCGCTATAGGCTGCATGTGATCGCCGCCCGCGGGCGTGGCCTGCTGTCACGTGCATCGCCCTGGCGCACTCCATTGGGCTATGCGGCCGCGTTTGCAGGCAATGCATTGCATCGGTCGGCATTGGGCTGCTTGCTGGAGCGGGTGATCTTTTCCTCTTCTGCAAGCGATGCCGTGCATGCTCTTCCCTTTGGTGTTGCGGACATTCGGTCTGCGCAGACCCGGCTGACGGAGAGTAATTTCATGGATGCCTTGCGAGCCAGTTGCTCCATCCCTTTCGTGCTGGATGCCGTGCAAGACATTTCAGATGCTCCCAAGGGTGCCTACTGGGATGGCGGCATTACCGACTATCACATGCATCTGGATTATCTGGCCTCTCGTAACGGCGATGGGGTGGTGCTATATCCTCATTTCCAGAAGGCGGTGATTCCTGGATGGCTGGACAAGGGGCTGAAATGGCGTCATGGACCGAGTTCGTATCTGGACTCGATGATTGTGCTGGCCCCTGATCCCGCCTGGGTGGCTTGCCTGCCGAACGCCAAGTTGCCGGATCGGCACGATTTTCTGAGCTATGGCACAGACCATGATGCGCGCGCCAAGGCCTGGAATACCGCGGCGGCGGCCAGTCTGCAACTGGCCGATGAGTTTGCGCAGTGGCTGCATGCACCTGATCCGGGTCGAGTCGAGGCTCTATAGCGCTTTTTTGCAAATTACGACAAAGCCTGACAGCAGAGGGGGGCAGAGCCAGTTGGAATTCTGGATGAGCGCACTTTGTCTCAGAAAATCATAGACAACAGTCCATCAAGGATGCCAATGTCAGAGAACCGAAACGAGAATTCCCCGTCCGATGAATCGTCTGCAATCCCCGAGGTCAACTTTGGCGCGGTTGCGCCAACCAAGCCGTATGCGGGGGCACCGGTCGAAATCGAGACTTTCTCGCGAGAGGCGGGTTCGGCCGGAGAGGGCCGGCAGCCAGCTCCCGGTTTGTGGGAGGGCATGGACAGACGAGCCAGGGCCAACGTGGCTCCGGGGCTTGTGCATCTGGCGGAAATGCTGCCGGCCCTGCGTTTGCTCATCGGGCTGATGATTGCTTCCATCGTGATTCTTGCCCTCTATTTCGGGCGGGACATGCTGATTCCTCTGGCCCTGGCAATGCTGTTCGGCTTCTTGCTCGACCCTGCTGTCAGCAAGCTCAAGCGCTGGGGGCTGCCGCGAATGGCTTCGGCCATTGTGGTCGTGGCTTTTTCTCTGGCAGCACTCGGCGGCTTGGGCATGTATCTGGGCAGTCAGGTGCAGCAACTCAGTGCCGATCTGCCGACCTATCAATCGACGATTCGCGACAAATTGCGCAGCCTGCGCAAGAGCGCAAACATGCCCAGCGCCTGGGATGGCGTTTTCAAGACCTACAACACCGTTGAGAAAGAGATTGCCAGCGTGGACAACGCCAGGGCGCGGGTGCAGAAAGTGGAGGTTCAGCCTCCCGAGTCCAAGCCCACTACACGGATGCTGCAGTGGCTGGGGCGTATTGCCGAGCCGGTGACGACCGCAGGCATCGTGTTGCTGTTTGTCATACTGATTCTGCTTGACAGGGACGAGCTGAGGGATCGGTTGCTTAGGCTGGTGGGGGGCAACCTCAATGTGGCCACCGATGCGCTGGATGAGGCCTCGCAGCGCATTGGCAAATATCTGCGCATGCAGTTCATCGTCAACGTCAGCTATGGCGTGCCACTCGCCATGGGCTTGTTGCTCATTGGTGTGCCAGGGGCGATTCTCTGGGGGGTGCTGGGCGCCATCATGCGATTTGTGCCTTATGTGGGCCCGATGATGTCTGCGGTATTTCCGCTGGCGCTGGCCTTTGCGGTCGATCCCAGCTGGGATATGTTTTTGATGACTCTGGGCCTGATTCTGCTGCTGGAGTTGATCAGCAACAATGTGATCGAGCCGTGGCTATATGGCTCAAGTACAGGTTTGTCGACCTTGTCAATCATTGTTGCCGCAACCTTCTGGACAGCGCTTTGGGGGCCGATCGGCCTGATTCTTTCCACACCTTTGACGGTGTGCCTGCTGGTGCTGGGGCGCTACATCCCCTCGCTCAAATTCATGGAGGTATTGCTGGGCAGCGAGCCCGTTCTCGGGCCGCAGCAACGGCTGTACCAGCGTCTGCTGGCCGATGACGCTGATGATGCCATCAGCATGGCCGTACAGTCCGTGGAGGAGCGTCTGCTCTCGAAGTCCGGCCAGGATGACAGAGCCAGTGCCGTCAGCGGGTTTTATGATGAGGTTGCCATTCCTGCTCTGCGTATTGCAACCCAGCAGCATCTGGAGTCGGCAACGGCCGAACATCGCTTGCGGCTGTCCAATGGCATGGCAGCCTTGCTTGATGAGTTGCAGGACCAATATGCATTCAGAAGCAGTGGCGAGCATGCCCAGGCGGCTCCCGGTGAAGGTGATCAGCGTCGATGCCTGCGCATTCATTGCGCGGGTGTGCGCTGGGAGGTGGATGCCCTGGGCGCAGCCATGGTGGCCCATGCAGAGAGCTTGCATGGTCATGAGGTTAGCTGCTCCGGATGGGCACTTGCCCCGGACTCGAAGTCCTTGCAGTTTGATGCCAATGGCTTGTTGGCGGATCGCGAGTGGGTTCAGGCCGTAAAGCAATCGGATCTATTGGTGCTGTCGATCTTCAATCACCAGCCACAAAGCATGGCGAGACGCATTGTGCGGCGCATTCGCCGCCATTGGCCGGGTGCACGAGTGGTGCTGTGCCTGTGGAATGCTCCAGCCGTGGCAGCTGACCCCGAGTTTGCCCGACAGACAGGAGCGCAGGCCTGCGTTACCAGTCTGCGTGAGTTGCATCTGTGGGTAGAGGCCATGCAGGTTGGAGATCCCGGCGAGTGTGTGATTGCTGCTCCGATTCCCGATGACGATGAGCAGCGCGTCAAAATGCTGCATGAAAGCGGGGTGCTGGCACCAGCATTGACAGCGCTATATCGCGATACGGCCAAGAAGGCCGTCAATGCTTTCAACACCAAGTGGGCTCAAGTTTCCTGGGTGGATGCTGAACGTGTCTTTGCGCCGGGCAGTCTGCTTCCGCTGTCAGCGCAAGAGGGCGCTCAACAAGGCGTCCCTCGTGATGGCTCGGTGTGCTCGTATGTCGTGTATGAAGAAGAGGCCATTGTGGTCGGAGACTTGGCGCGAGACCCCCGATTTGCAAGCGACTCGGTGGTGCATAGCCTTAAGCTGCGCTTTTACGCGGGTGTGCCTCTGGTGGACAAAAAAGGCAATGTGCTGGGCTGCCTTTCCATACTTGATGACGAGCCTCGAAACATGTCCGACGATGAGCTCGAGGTGCTCAGCAGCATGGCGAGGCAATTGATGGACGATGTGCGCGAAGCGCTCAAGCAGGGCCCTGTCGTTGAGGCTTGAGCACTGTGTGCAGTCTGTCAGAGCGAGGTGCTGAGCATCTGCTCATAGTCCTGCGCGGATGCCAGCCGTGGATTGGTGGCGTGGCAGTGGTCCTTGAGTGCACCGCTGATGATTGCATCAAACTGCGCGCGCTCCACGCCCATGGCAGCCAGACCCGATGGCAGGTTCAGGCGGGCATTCATATCTCGAATAGCGTCGGGGATATCGCTTCCGCTGCTGAGACCCATGGCATGTGCCATGCGGTTGAGGCGGTCCTCGCGCTGAACGCTTTCGGCTTCGGCATTGAAACGCACGACTGCGGGCAGAAACATGGCGTTGAGCGTGCCGTGGTGCAGGCGCGGGTTGATGCCGCCCAGGCTGTGACTGAGGCTATGCACGCAGCCCAGCCCTTTCTGAAAAGCCATGGCCCCTTGCATGCTTGCGCTCATCAATTGGCGGCGGGCTTCCGCGTCGTTGCCATTGAGCATGGCCCGCTCGATATGCGCCCAGCCCCGGGTCAGCCCGTCCAGGCCAATGCCGTCAGCCGGTGGATTGAAGGCCGAGGCCATAAAGGTTTCCATGCAATGGGCTATGGCATCCATGCCGGTTGCTGCCGTCAGCATGGGGGGGAGGCCGAAGGTGAGCTCGGGGTCGCAGATGGCAGCCTTGGGCACCAGATGCCAGCTGTGAAAACCCAGTTTGCGATGGTCGTCCACGATGATGATGGCACCACGCGCCACCTCGCTGCCCGTGCCGCTGGTGGTGGGCACGGCAATCAGCGGAGCAACTCGTTCCGTAATACGAGGCGAGCCGCCTTCAATCGTCGCGTAGTACGAGAGCGGGCCTTCATGCGTAGCTGCAATTGCCACGCCTTTGGCGCAGTCAATGGCACTGCCTCCGCCCACAGCGATCAATCCATCGCAGTTCTGGGATTTGTAGATTTCAGCCGCAGCGCGCACCGCCGCTTCAGTGGGGTTGGAAGGAGTCTGGTCAAATACTGCATGGGGCAGGCCGCCCAGTGCATTTATGGCTTTTTGCAAGATTCCTGCCGCCTTGACGCCGGGGTCGGTCACGATCAGCGGCTTGCTGATACCGACACGCTCGCATTCCTGGCGCAGCATTTGAACGGCGCCAAAGTCAAACTGGATCTGAGTCACGTAATTGATGAAGGCCATGTTCTGTTTGCTCAGTAAAAAGGGAGTCTTGGCAATCTAGAAGCCTAGAAGCCGAATGCGGCCACGCAAAGACAGCAAACCCTAGGGGGGTGGAAAAATCGTCTCCCAGGGGACAGGGGGTGTTCTGGGCAGAGTCGATCACGCCACCCCTTTAGATGCCAACCTGAAGCACTGATGTTTCATACCTTCATGGCAAGACAATCCGTTAACAAAGAACTGTGGCGATGGCTGCCGCCCTAATTCCAGCCTTTGCACCTTTGCCAAAGGTTGTGCACGTAAGCTATCTGTGAGCGATGAAGCTACATGTGAACTGCGCTTTGCCAATTGACGGGCACTGTCTGCTGCTCGCCCGCCCCCCGTTGGTTGGTCTTCAGGAACGGCTCAGGGGGCGGCGTCTGTGGGGCGATGATCAATTGAAGGAAGCGGATAAAGGCTTGGACTGGGTGATGCCAGCAATCCAAGCATTGATCATCGCCACTCGGCCGGCAGCATGGGGCAGTTGCTGCCGGTGGTCAGATCAAGCATGCCGGTCATCGCATCGCGCAATGCTGGTCAAGGAAGACCGGGGCCCAACAAGGCCTCTATTGACCTCAGCGAGCGATGGACTGCATACGAGCTTCCCGCGCTGCTGGAGATTCGCGCAGCAATTCGTTAATCACTTCTTCGCGTGTTTTACCGGGAGCTGCAGGGGGTGCAAAGTTGGGGAAGTTGCTTTCTCCATACGACAGGCGACCGTTCTTCATCGCATCTGCAGTTTCGGCCTTGACTTGATCACGTGTCTTCTGGCTCACGAAGTGTTCGGGGTGAACAGTCACGCCTTGCTCGTTATTGGCTGGGTGTTCATAGGCTGCCGAAGCCATCCCCGGCATGGCTAGTACAGCTACTGCTGCTGCGCTTGCAAATACGGACGCGATGGAGAGACGACGTTGAGGCATGGTGGGAGCTCCTAAGAAAGTCGGTGAAACACAATCTCCCAGGCCTTGATAGAGGTAAGGAGGAGATGTGTGGATCTTAGGAATCCGACCCCAACAGAAGCGGGACAGCGCGGTGACATTGTTGTCAGCTTCTTCTCATGCCGACCTGGACTGCCCTTGGGCAGTTAGATATGTCCGGTCTATGTTGGTGAACGAGCACCGCCTGGGGAATGTCACTTCTTCTGAAAAGCGGGTGCAGGCCACCAGGCTACCCGCACCCGCTGTATTGGCTCCGGCTTTAGAACGTATGGCGCAGGCCCATGCCAAAGCCAGTCTGGTTGACGCCAGGCAGCGGTGTTCCACCAGCTTGAGCGCTGCTTGCTCCAAAGGCCGCATTGCCGCTGTTCTTCATATAGCCCAGCGAGGCATAGGCCGCAGTGCGCTTGGACAGGTTGTAGGTACCGCGCAGTACCAGCAGCTGACCCTTGTCCGCGTTGTCCTTGTACTTGAGCTGGTTGTACTGGGCGTCCACGCTCCATTGCCCAATGGGGTAGGTCACGCCCACAAACCACAGGTCGTTGCGCGGCGATGCGATATAGCCGTCATTCTTGCGACGCATATAGCCACCACCAATCTTGGCGCCACCAAGCTTCACATAGCCGTTGAGCATGGTGCGCTTGTCGACTTTGTCGCTGCTGGTCAGCCCCGCGAAAGCACCGGGGCCGCCGCGCAGCTCGTCATGCGCCAGCGCCGCTCCCCATGTCGTGGTGTCGTACTTGAGCATGGCCGACCACTCGCGGCAGGTCTTGGAGTCGGTGCTGCTTTCTCCCGCGCAGTTGGTACCGCCGGGACTGGGGCCCGCATTGACGGCATCGCGGCCGAAGCTATAGGTTGCGCCGACCGTCAGGCCCGAGAACGTGCCCTTGTAGGAGATCGCATTGTCGGCACGTGCATTGGGAAAGTAGTTGTCCAGACTGGCCATGCTGTGCAGGCTCGGACCGATCACGTCAGCGTCGAGTACGGACCAGAACAGCATGGTGTATTGACGGCCCAGCCCCAACGATCCCCAGGGGCCGTTGAGGCTGACGAAGGACTGGCGGCCGAAACCACGACCGCCCTGGTTGAGAGCTCCGCTGTCGGGACCGATACCCATCTCCAGCGTGAAGGATGCGCTCAATCCGCCTCCCAGATCCTCGCGGCCGCGAAAGCCCAGGCGCGATGGAACGCTGCCCGTCAGATTGGGCATGCGTGTGAGGCTGGACTTGGTTGCGCCCACGTTGTTCATGGTTTCGACGGCCGTGTCCATGATGCCGTAAATCTGTACGGACGATTGTGCATGTGCCAATCCTCCCACCCCCAGAAGCGCAATGGCGCTCGCTACCTTCTTCAGCATGAATGTCTCCAATTTTTAATGTCGTTCAGTATTTTTTGCATGCGTGGCTTGATGTGATTGAGCTGTTGAGTCGTGAGCCTCCTTGCTGGTCGGAGCAAAAACAGTGCTTACTTGTGCAGAGACCGGAGCCATTCCCGGCATTCGGATGCAGCTGTGGCAGGCCACTCGACACAGATCGTCTTGTCCATCTGACGCACTTCTACGCGTATGACCTGGCCGGCGCGGCGTGCATTGCGGGCACCTCCGAAGATGCGAGCCCACCAGCCGGCTTCGCTGTATGTGTCCTGTGTCGAGGCTGTGATGGCTGCTTCCATCTGTTCCTGCGGAACTTTGCTAGAGGAGACGGTCGGCGCTGCGGCAGGTTTGATCTCAGGGCTCGCGACAGCTTGCTCGGCCAATGAAGGCATGGCGGGCGCTGTCGAGGGGCTGGCGGAGGAATGTGGTGCGGCATCAACGATCAAGCCACCAGCCTCGATGCGAGCAGCCAGATTGCTGCCAAACTCTTCCCAGAGACGATCGGCCTTGGTTTTCATGACCGACAGGCCGAAGGCGCCCAGGCGGCCCAGCACGTCGACATTGACCTTGATCCGTAGATCGGTGCCGCCGTTGGCAGCAGGCGTCAGGAACACTTCGCTGGTCTGCTTGAGCGAACTGGCCACCGAGGCATCCTCGCCGGTGCCTTCCACGCGCATGTATTCCGGAGCCTTCTGCTCGACGATCTTGGTCTTGAGCTTGAACTTGGCGCTGATGAAGGAAATCTTCTGGTGCATCTCCGCCACGTATTCCGTGGGGCTGATGACATCGATGGACTTCATTCCGGGCACGGCTCCGGCCATGATCTGGGGATTGAGGAGCAGATCCCAGACCTGCTGGGGAGGGGCTGAAACGGTCAGGGTTTTTTCAATTTCCATGATGCATCTCCTGTGCTGCATGCAGCACGGATTCGACGATTTGGGTGTAGCCGGTGCAACGGCAGAGATTGCCGTTGAGGCCGTGGCGCACTTCTTCGCAGTTGGGCTGGGGCGTGTTCTTGAGCAGGTCGCAGGAGGCCATGATGAAACCCGGCGTGCAGTAGCCGCATTGCAGGCCGCCGCACTGCATGAAGTTCTTCTGCAGGGGGTGCAGCTGCTCGTTGGCGGCCAGCCCTTCGATGGTGGTGATGCTGCGCCCCTGAACCTGCACGGCCAGCATCAGACAGGATTTGATGACTTCACCGTCCAGCAGCACCGAGCAGGCGCCGCAGGTGCCGGTCTCGCAACCCCGCTTGGTGCCGGTCAGGTGCAGGTCGTCCCGCAGGAAATCCGATAGCAGTCGCCGTGATGCGACTTCGGCGCTGTGCGATTCGCCGTTGACCTGGCATTCGATGCGATGCGTGCTCATGCGGCAACTCCTTCATTGATATCAATTCCGAACAACGTGGCCACCGTGCGGCGGGTCACCGTGCGCACCATGGCGCGGCGAAACTCGCTGCTGCCCCGCAGGTCGGAGACCGGCTGGATGTCCTCGGCCACGATGCTTGCGACCTCTGAAGCGAGCTGCGCATTCACGGTCTTGCCGCGCAAGCAGTCTTCGGCACGGCGCAGCCTGGTGGGAATGGGCGTGGATGCCCCAATAGCCAGACGTGCCTGGTGACATATCTGCCCCTCTCTTTGCACGACCAGGGCCACGCTGACCAGGGGACGGTGCTCTGCTGCCGTGCGCAGAAAGCGCGTGTATTCCCCCTGGGTGCCGGGCGCCTGCAGCGGCACCCGGATTTCCAGCAGTAGCTCATCGCTCTCCATGGCCGTGGTGTAGTAGTCGACCAGGAACTCTTCCATCGACAGCACGCGTTCTCCGCGTGTGCTGCCCAGAACGACCGAGGCGTCGAGGGCCATCAGACAGCCGGGCGGGTCCGTGGATGGGTCGGCATAACAGAGATTGCCGCCTATCGTGCCCTGGTTGCGCACCTGCGGATTGGCCACCTGGGCGGCCATCCGGGCCAGCACCGGTGCATGCGCCTTCACGAGCTCGGAGCGAGCCACATCGATATGGCGGCTCATAGCCCCGATACGCAGACCTTGGTGCGGATCGAAATCGATGCCATGCAGCCGGGGCAGCCTCGCCACCGAGATCAGGTGCGTGGGCGCAAGCATGCGTTGGCGCATGGCCAGCATCAGCGCAGACCCGCCCGCGATGATGCGTGCATCGTCACCGTACTCGGCCAGCATCTGGCTGGCCTCCGCAACCGAGCGGGGCTCCGCAAAATCAAATTCACGCATGGCTTGCTCCTTGCTGCTGCTTGTCGCGCAATGCAGCCAGCACTTTTTCCGGGGTGATGGGCAGATCGGTGATGCGCACGCCAATCGCGTCATAGACGGCGTTGGCTATGGCTGGCGCGCCGGGTAGGATGGCTGTTTCGCTGGCACCCTTGGCGCCATAGGGGCCGTTGGGATCGTTGGATTCCACAAGGCCGCCGCGCAGCATGGGAACCGCATCGGCGGTGGCCATGTTGTAGTCCGCGAAATTGCCGTTCGCCAGGCGCCCGCCCTCGTAGTGCAACTGCTCATACAGCGTCCAGCCTATGGCCTGAACGGTGGCGCCATTGGTCTGGCCGTGAATCGCAGTGGGGTTGAGCGCCTTGCCGCAGTCGTCGGCGACATAGCTGTCGATGACGCTGACCTGGCCGGTCTCGATATCCACTTCGACTTCAACGGCCTGGGCGGCGTAGGAGTAGGCAGCGGCGATATTGCCGTAGAGCTTGTCGTCATGCATGACGGTCTTTGGGTCCCAGGTTCCGGCGACCTGGATACCACCTCCACCATGGCGCCAGATATGCTGGCGTGCCAGCTCGGCCACGGTGATGCGGCGTTCAGGCTCCGCGCTCACATAGACGGCACCGCCTTTCAGCGTCAGCGCGTCGTGCGGTGCACCCAGGCGCTCGGCAGCCAGGCTCAGCAACTCTTGCCGCGCCTTGCGCGCAACGATGATGGCCGCGTTGCCGCCCGACATGGTGACGCGTGAAGCCAGAGTACCCACGGCCACTGGTGCGACATCGGTGTCGGGTGCAAGCACATGAATATCGGCCAGAGGCAGGTCCAGCTCATGGGCCACGATCTGGCTGAGCATGGTGCTCGCTCCCTGGCCCATATCGCATTCACCGCTGATGAGGAAAACTCGACCGTCCTCATTGATCTTGATGACCAGCGTCGATCCATCCCAGTTGCCTATGGTGCGATTGCCGCTCACATGCATGGCAGCTGCCATGCCCACGCCGCGGCGCTTGATGCCACTGGCCTTGACGCGTTGGCGTTTGCTTGCCCAACCTATGGCCTCGGTTGCCATGTCTATGCACTCCAGCAGTCCTGTGCTGCCGATATGCCAGCCGTGAATCGAGACATCACCGGCCTTGAGCGCGTTGAGCTTGTGCACCTGCACCGGGTCCAGGCCCAGTTTCTCCGCCATGGTGTGGATATGGCTGTTGAGCGCAAACTGCATCTGGGTTCCGCCAAAGCCCCGGAAGGCGCCGCGTGGCGGATTGTTGGTGTAGTACAGCGTCGCTTCAGAACGCACATTGGGATTGCGGTGCATGTTGTCGCTGCGCATGGCACTGACGTGCATCACATCACCGGCAAGGCCTGCATATGCACCGCATTCGGCAATGATGCGAACCTGCTTGGCGACAATGCTGCCGTCCTTGAGCATGCCCAGCTTGAGGGTGATGCGCTCGGGCACGCTGGCACATGCGGCCTGGAAGTCCTCCAGGCGGTTGTTGACCAGCCGCACCGGACGTCGGGTATGCAGAGCCAGCAGGCCGGCAAGCAACTGGTTGTCGTCCTCCACGATCTTGCCGCCGAAGCCACCTCCGGTAGCGGCCTGAATCACGCGCACGCGGGAAATGGGCAGACCCAGGGTCATGGCCACCTGCATGCGCACCAGATTCACTGCCTGGGTCGAGGTATAGAGCACAAGCCGGCCATCGGGGTCCAGCGAGGCCACCGTGGCCATGGGCTCCATATAGCCGGGGTATTGAGAATGCGTGGTGTAGGTGGCTTCGTGAATCAGATCCGCGGCGGCAAAGCCTGCCTCCACGTCACCGCGCTCGAACTGGATATGCTGGGCCACATTGTTGCGCCCTGGATGGATGTCGAAGGCTTCCTCGTCCCTGGCTTCCTCGGGCGTCAGAATGGCGGGCAGTTCTTCGTATTCCACCCGAATCAGATCCAGCGCGTCGCGTGCGATCTCTTCGGAAACAGCGGCCACGGCTGCCACCTCTTCGCCGCAATAACGCACCACGCCTTTGGCCAGGACGGCGCGCTCCTTGTGATGCGCCCCCCAAAGATTGGCGGGCGCATCCTCGCCGGTCAGGACCGCCTTGACGCCAGGCAGCGCGCGCGCCTCGGTGGTGTCTATGCGAGCGATGCGCGCATGCGGGTAAGGGCTGCGCAGAACCTTGCCATGCAGCATGCCGGCAAGCTTGAGATCTCCTGCGTAGATGGCCCGACCAAGCACTTTTGCCTTGGCCGTCACCTGTGGAGTGTCCATGCCCAGCGTGGATCGAGATGAAAGAGCAGATGTCATATCCGTACCTCGCAGCGGAAGGCCCGGGGTCGCTGCGGACCAGAGGCTTGTGCCACTTCAGTCATATAGAGGTTTGTTGGAATCGCCCAGGACTGGGCCTGAACGATTCATTGGTGTCACTCGGCCACGATGCCGAGTTCCTTGATGGCTTTGCCCATCACCATGTACTCGCGTTGATTGAGATCGCTGAGCACCTTGGGCGACCCGCCCGCAGGCAGGGCGCCGAAGACAGCCAGTTTTTCCACGACTTCGGGCTCACGCAAAATGGCATTGAGGTGCTCGTTGAGCAGATTGATTACCGCCGCCGGAGTCTTTTTCGGCGCGAAGAAGCCGTTCCAGGCGCTGACCACCACATCCTTGTAGCCCAGCTCGGTCAATGTCGGAACGGCAGGTGCCAGCGATGAGCGCTTGGTATCGCCGATGGCCAGCGCCACCAGCTTGCCGGAGTCCAGATACTGGCGCACAGGCCCGAAAGTGACCCAGGCAGTATCGACATGGCCGGCCACGACATCGGTTACCGACGGGCCGACGCCGCGGTATGGAACATGGGACAACTTGACGCCGGCGGCTTTGTTCAGCCATTCGCCGGCGATGTGCATGGGCGAGCCGGCGCCGGGGCTGGCATAGGAGACGGTGGCGCCACTCTTGGCCCTGGCAATCAGTTCGGGCAGGTTTTTGACACCGAGCTTGGGGCTCGTGACCAGCACCAGGGGCTGGGTGGCGGTGTTGATGATGGCTTCGTAGCCGTTGAGTACGTCGTAGGCTGCAGCGCCCGACAGCTTCATGACCAGGGGGGCGGTGGTGAAGGGGTTGGGAGTGAACAGCAATGTGTAGCCATCGGAGCGTGCACGCCCCACCATGCCGTTGCCTATCGCCCCGCCGGCACCCGGGCGGTTGTCGATCAGCACGGTCTGCTTGAGCCTGTGGCTGAGCTTGTCGGCAAAGAGGCGGGCGATTGCATCGGTATCCCCGCCTGGCGGGTAGGACACGATCACCGTGATGGGCTTGCTCGGATAACTTTCTTCGGCAAGCACCGGCTGCGCAAGCAGCGTGCCGCAGGCAAGAGCGGTAAAGCAAAACTGGCGTCTATCAACTGACATGGTCGCCTCTCCTTGGGCCGTGGGTATAAATCTGGCGTGCGATCTTTAATGATTCATAAGTGAAACACTGAATCGCAAAAGAAACAATAAACGGAGTTATACGCTTATGGTTGATCGATCAAATTGCTGTTTTCACTGTTGACATATGAATTTGTTAATTCAGATGGAACAATGGCGCATGAACAAGAAAACATGCGAAACGCCCTGGTCGCAGCTCAATGCGCAAGGCGACGGACTGACAGTGGACGACTTCATCACCACCTTGATGAGCCAGGTGGGAAATGCTCTGCGGCGCACGATTACCGTGCCCTATGCCGAGAAACACGATCTGACGGTCTCTGAGTGGCGCTTGCTGGCCTTGATTGCTCACTCGAAGCGGTTGGCCTTCTCGGATCTGGTCATTCAGTCCACCTCGGACAAGGCCTTGGTGAGCCGCGCTCTCAAGCGGCTGCAAGCCAAAGGCCTGGTGGATCTGCAGGGTGAAGGCAATACGCCGCGCAAGAAGATTTTTTGTCAGGTCACCGAACAGGGCGAGGCCCTGCATGCACAGGTCATGCCCTTGGCGCGTGCCAGCCAGGCTGCCGCCATTCGGGCATTGCCTGAAGATGAGCGCAATGCCATGTACAACGCGCTGATGCGCTTGCGTGCACATTGCGAGAAAGCAGGCGCTTTGTCCGGCGAGGATGAAGCAGGTCTGGAATAGTTCCTGTGTCCCTGTGTTGGACAACCGCCAGAATGCTGTTGCAACACATATAGACGCACGAATTTCCGCATGCTGCAGGCGGGGTCATCCGCACATTACATGTGCTTCGCCGGTTGATGCGTCATTTGAGAATGAGGGCCGGGGTCCGCAACTTCCAAAGCAGCGGCCGGAAGTCACAGGCCAGTACTTTCTCGCCTGGCTTCCGAGGCCGCTCGTCACCGTCCTCTGACATGTCTCGCAAGTCAGCAGCGCTTGGCGAAATCCGGATCCGCCATGGCAAGATGCGCTCCCGCAGATGCCTGTTTTCTTGCTCATGGGCAGAGGCAGGCTCATGCAATGGGCCAAGCAAGGCATGGGCGCCTGCCAGCCATGCACCGTGGCTTTTCGCCAGATGCCGACAGCGCCACGATGCCCGTTCAAGACCGCACCATCAACCCCCGAAGGCGCTGCGCAGGGCAACACTGCCGGGGTGTACTGTCGTTTAGGTAGAGCAGGCAACCGGCTCGGCCGTCAAAGCAACTTGCCACGCGTCATAGCCATAGACCCAGTCGGCATTGCCTCCGGCACGCAGCCAGTTATTGCCTCGCGAGCCTATCTGGATCTGGCTGGTGCGCTGCTTGCGCATGGCCTCGTAGTTCTGCAAGGCTTGCGCAACGCCTTCGGCATCCTGCACTGCATCAAGGTTGCGGGCCAGCACCACGGCATCTTCGATAGCCATGCCGGCGCCCTGGGCCATGAACGGCATCATGGGATGGCTGGCATCGCCGAGCAGCGACACTCGTCCCTGCGACCAGTGCGGCAGCGGGTCGCGTTCATACAAAGCCGTCTTGAGCACGCTGTCACACGCATCCAGCAAGGCTCGTGCATGTGGATGAAAGCCGGCATAAAAGCTGCGCAGTTCGGTCACGCTGCCCTCGGTGGTCCAGGATTCCTCATGCCAGGATTCCTGCGCCGTGGTGGCGAAGATAAAGGTGTCGCGGCCCTGATTGAGCGGAAAGGTCACGATCTGGCTGTCAGGAGTCGGTCCCCACCATTTGGTGAAGGCCCCGATATCGGGAACATGGCGCACACGCTCGGTGGGCACCACGGTGCGAAATGCCACCACTCCGGTAAAGCGTGGGCTCTCTGCGCCAAACAGGGATGTGCGCACCACCGAATGAATTCCGTCCGAGCCTATCAGCGCATCCAGTCCATCGACTCGCGCGCCGTCGGAAAATTCCACGGCAACACCGGCATCGGTTTGCACAATCCGGTTGACGCGTTTGGCGAACTTCACCTGCTCATGGGGAAAGGCGTCGGCCAGCGCAGCCAGCAGGTCGGCGCGATGGATGGTGAGTTGTGGCGCACCGTATTGACGCTCGGCCTCATTGCCCATGGTCAGGCGCGATGTTTCCTCGCCGTTGTCCCAGGTGCGGCTGATACGGTGCGTTGGGCGGGCTGCCGAAGCCCGTACGGCAGCCGCAATGGCATCGCCCAGTCCGTCTAGTGCGCGCACAGCATTGGGCGTCAGATTGATATCGGCGCCCACGCGCAGGTATTGCCGGCTCTGCTCGAACACCGTCACCTCGTGTCCGCTGCGGTGCAGCGCGTTGGCGGCGGCCAGGCCACCAATGCCGCCGCCCACAATGCCTATTTTCAATCGTGTCTTGGACATGTTTGCTCCTTGATATGGGTATGGTTTGCTCGTTCCGGGCTGCGCAGGCAGCCCGCATACGGTGCCAGCCAGTGTCGACAAGGCCGCCTGTCACGTGAAGCGCAAAGCATCCATAAAATGACACAAATCGTCCGGAATCCTCCATGAAACAAAGCAGCGACCATTTAAGCGACGTGCTGGCCATCTGCCGAGCCGAGCGCGCGGTGACGGCCAGCTTTTCATTGGGTGAGCCTTGGGCGCTGGCGTCCGAGGGAGTGCCGGGGACCATGATCCGCATCGCCCAGGGGCAGCCGTACTGGCTGCAAGTACAAGGCCAGTCACCGTTGCAGGTCTTGCCTGGCGATCTGGTGGTGTTGCCGCTGGGCAGTCCGCACGTAATTGCGTCGGACCTCGCGCTGGCACCGGTTCCGTTCGCACGCATGATCGAACGCTTTGCCCAGGGGCCGAAGGACGAGAATCCTCTGACGTTCGAGCATGGCGGAGGCGGGGCCCAGACCCGCATCGATTCGGTGCTGCTCTGGATATCGGCCTACTGCCGGCACTCCATATTGACTCTGCTGCCGCCGCTGCTGCACATACCTGCAGCGCAGGCCGCTCCACCGGCCATGCTGGGCAACATGCTGCAGACTCTGATAGAGGACTCGCTGGCGCGACGCGCCGGCTGGCGTTTGGCAGCCGCGCGCCTGGGTGAGTTGGTCCTGATCCACGTGCTCAGCAACCATTTCGCCGCACAGCAGCAGCGCGGTCAAGGCTGGGTGCGCGGCCTGGCCGATGTGCAGATTGCCAGGGCCATGGCCGCCATCCACGGCCGCCCCAGCCATGGCTGGACCTTGCAGGCCCTGGCCAGGGAGGCGGCCATGTCGCGCTCGCTCTTTGCCGAAAAATTCAAGGCGCTGGTTGGAGAATCGCCCATGGCCTATCTGCAGCAGCAGCGTATGGCCCATGCAGCCCAGCAACTGGAATCGGGTTTGCCGCTGGCCCAGATCGCCGAGGATTGCGGCTACGAGTCAGAGCGTGTTTTTGCCCGCGCCTTCAAGCGCTGGTGCGGTTTGCCACCGCGCGCCTATCAGCGCAGCGCCAAGGCGCTCAGAAACGAATTTGCTGCGCTGAAATGAGGTTCTCCAGCCGCTTGCGTGCAGCACTTCAATCAAGCGCAGCCTGCCTTGCCAGCTGCCCTCACAAACTGAAGAGAAGGTGTCTTTGACGCCTTCGCCTCGGATTCCATAGTGGCGGCTGGACATTGTTCGCATTGCCTGCCCGTTCAGTAACGATAGGTGGCAGTCAGCAGAAAGTTGCGGCGTTCGCCGTAGAAGCAGTCGCCGCGCGACAGGCATTGGGTGATCACCACCTTGTCGCCGATATTGTTGGCATGCAGGGCAAGGCGCCAGTCTCCGGCGTCATAGGCCACCATCGCGTCTGCCAGCAGGGATGAGGGCGTGTCGATGGCAGAGGTGCCGCTCCACTGTGGTCCGATATAGCGCAGACCGGCGCCGAGACTCCAGCCTCCGCGGCCCTGAGCGGCAAATCGGTGCATCAGCCAGCTGGAGGCCATATGGCGCGATACCGAGGCCACGCGCTGTCCCTGGTCGCCAGCATTGCTGCGGCTGATTTTTGCGTCGGTATAGGCGTAGGCCAGCGTCCAGTCCCAGTTTCTGGCAAGGCTTGCGATCAGCTCGGCTTCAAAGCCCTGGGTTTTGACCTCGCCCAGTTGCAGGCTGTTGAGCGGGTTGCCTGGGTCATTGGTCTTGCGATTCTGTTCACGCAGGCCGTAAACCGCGGCATAGCCAGATATGCCTTTGCCCTCGGGAATCCATTTCACGCCGGCTTCCAACTGCTTGCCGCGCTGGGGCTTGAACGGCGTGCCGTAGAAGTCCACGCCGCCCAGTGGCTGGAAGGACTCGGTGTAGCTGACATACGGAGCCCAGCCGCCACCGGCCTGGTAGGTCACACCCAGGCGCTTGGTGGTGGCAGAGTCGTCGGCAGCCGCTGCCGGGCGACCTTCGGTCTCGGTTTTGGCCTTGTCGTGACGCAAGCCTACTGTCGCGGTCCAGGGGCCCCAACGCAACTGGTCCTGCAGATAGAAACCGAGCTGGCGCTGTGACACGTTGGGCGCACGTACCAGCTGGGAGGCCGAGGGCGGCGTGAACGTGCCATACACGGGATTGTAGACATCCAGCGCCGTGCCTGGCCCGCGCCAGTTGGATTGGTTGCTGGTGTTGCGCTGCCAGTCCATGCCTGCAAGCAGCTGGTGCTGAACCTCACCGGTTTGCAGCAGGCCTTCGAGCTGCGTGTCGACCAGCAGCATGCGTCCGCCATTGATCTGCCATACGGCATCGCGCTGTACGGTGCGGCCGTTGGCGTCAAACACCGGACGTGCCGGACGGCCCGTGGCTGCGTTGGCTGCAAAGCTGGTGTAGAGCGTGCGGTAGTCCACCTCGCTGATGGTGCGGCGCAGGTTCTGACGCAGTGTCCATTGAGGGCTTAGACGATGGCTGAACAGATAGCCAAAGGACTTGTTTTCGGAGTCGTACTTGTCCCAGCCCGGTTCGCTGATAAAGGTGTTTGTCGGAATCTGCCCATAGGGGCTGGGCAGGCGCGTGCCCTGCCAGGGAAAGAACTGGGTGATGGAGCCGCTCTTGTCCTTTTGGTACAGGGCTTGCAGCGTCAGCGAAGTATCGGTGCTGGGACGATAGGTCAGCGAAGGCGCAATCACCACGCGGTCGTCCTTGACATGATCGACCTGGGTGTTGCTGTCGCGGCCCACGGCCACCAGTCGGTAGAGCCACTTTCCTTCGTCGTCAATGGCGCCCGTCATGTCGCTGGCAATCTGTTTGCGGCCGTGGCTGCCCAGCTGTATCTGCACCTCACGCATGCGCTCGGCCTGGGGGCGTTTGCTGGTCAGGTTGAGCACACCGCCCACGCTGCCCTGGCCATAAAGCACGGAGGAGGGGCCGCGCAGGAATTCCACGCGCTCCAGCGTGTAGGGCTCGACTTTGATGTTGTTGTAGGTGCCGTAAGTGCGCAGCAACCCGTCCTGGTACTGACTGACATCACCGCCGCGGGCCTTGAAAGAGTCCACGCGGTTGTCGAAATAGCTGGAATTGATGCCCGCCGTGTAGCGTGTGGTTTCGCGCAGTGTGGTCACGCCCTGGGCTTCGAACTGGTCGCGCGTGACCACGCTGATCGATTGCGGCGTTTCGATCAAGGGTGTATCTGTCTTGGTGGCCGAGATCGCACGCCGGGCGACAAAGCCGCTGACCGGACCTGTGGCAGTTTCGCCGGCCAGGCTGTCTTGCACGGTAACGGGGGCCAGCATGACTTCGGCACTGCCGTCTGCGCTGGGTGCGGGAAGCGAGGTCTGTGCCTGAGTGCCCAGGCTCAGGCAGGCCAGGGCGCTGAGCAAGGTCAGCGATGGTCGGCTGGGTACGCCGGGGAATGGGTAGTTCATGATGCTGTTATCAAATAGATGGTCACGGACAATGACCACCAGGGTTGGTTGGAGCGGTTGCAGGAGTGAATGGGAGGCTCTGCGTCAGGGCTTGATGGCGGACGGCAGGGCGGGGGATGGCATGCCGTCCTTGACGCTGAAGCTCAACGTGGTCACATAGCTGGCTTCGCCATAGCGCTTGCCTTGCGCTTCGCCGCCTTGCTTGTCGCTGTGATGCACTTCGGCCACGTACAGGCCCTTCCAGGGCAAGGCAAAGTTGACCCGGCCCTGCTCGTCGCTTTGCGCCTCGCGCGACCAGCCCGAGGGGGCGACGATTTGCACCTTGGCCTTGGGCAGGGCCTGACCGTTGAAGCTCACCATGAATTGGCCCTGCTGGCCCGTGGGCACCAAATCCAGGGCCTGGGCATTGACGGCCACGGCCTGTGTCGGCGTTGCTACCCAGCGGGCCGCAGGTACCCACAGCAAAGCTGGTTCATTGCGCTTGCTGCGGTCAATCAAGGGATAGGAGGCGCTGGCAAAAAGGGTTTGGGCCTGGCTTGCCGCGTTGTAGCTGAAACCCGTGGCATTTCGCTGGCCGCTCAGTTGCAGCGTGCCGCTGGCTGTTTGCTGGGCCAGCGTGGGTGTGGCCAGAAATTTGTCCAATGCACCGGGCGAAGTCTCGCGCAGGTTGTCATTGAACTCACCAAAAAACAACTGGGCCTGGCCGCCATCGTTCTCCAGCCAGACTTGATGAGCATGGGCTGTGCCCAGACTGGCAAGCAGCAGAGTGGCGAGAGCAATGGGATGATGAAAATTGCGCATGAAAATCTCCTTGGATGCTGGATAGGTGAATGAATTGCTCTGCACGAGTGAAGGTCTTCTGCCCGATATCCAGACTCAAGCACCGGTCTGGATTCCAAGAAAAGAGAGCCTGTTGATCTCTTGTATGGCCCTGTGCTCTTTCCTTGCACCTCTTGTTCAATCGATTGGTCACGGCCAGCCATGCAAGGGCCGAGGCGGCTGCTGCATCGCGATGCGCATGCAATGTCCTTGCCCGGTCATGATCGGGATTCCTGTTGCATCAATAGCTGCCTGGGTTCTCAGTCATTGATGCTCAGCGACTCTCTGATTCGTGGCCCCTGCAGGTTCTGAAGGCAGTCCGTCAAGGACCGAGGCGGTCGAAGGTAAAAACCAGTATTCCCAGTGCCAGTGCCATCAAGCCAAACAGAGGCAGGCGCTGCGCTTGCCAGGTCGCCATGCTGGTGGCGGCCAGAGCCGCCAGGCAAAGAGCGGCCGTCCACACGGTGGCCGACATGGCTGCGGTGGTTGCGCCCGGAAAGCCCAGAGCAATGCCCAGTGACAAGGCCAGCAGGATCCAGCCGGCTTGGAACAGGCGCTGGCGGCGCAGTACTGCGGCGGGAGCTTCACTATCGATATCCGGCCAAGCGTCTTCATGGTGTCGGTCCATGGCCAGGGCAAGGGCCGTCCAGGCGGCAAAGCACAATAGAAAGTCGAGCAGCATTGCTATGCCTCCTGCGCGGTGTTGTCGCCAGGGATCCCTTGGGAGCCGGGCTGGCGTCCCGGGGCTGTCGCAGCCTTGGCGGGGAGCGCATGTCTGGCTGCAGGCTGGGATTTGCGTTGCAGCAGATGTCGGGTGAGGGCGGCAAGCATCAGCCCCGTGACCGCAAAACTCAGGTCCATGCCGGCCCAGCTCCAGTCCATGGCCGGCAGGCTGATGCCCAGATGCGTTGAAGTGGTCAAGGCATTGACCAAAGGCAATAGCAGGTATGCGGTGGCGGCCATGCCCAGCACCAGTGCCCATCCTTGGCGCGTGGGCCGGATCAGGCCCAGCAGCAAGGCCAGCGCCCAGGTGCCGAAGAAGCAGGACAGTTCGGCATCGGGGCGGCCTGGCATCTCCAATGGCAGCAGCCGGTTGGCCAGCAGATAGGCCGCGATCGCCAGCGGCAGACCGCCCATGAGGCCGATATTGAAACTTGCCACCAGCCGTTCGCCAAAGGGCAGGGGGGCGGCAGGTGTCTTGCGCAGGGCCTGGGCGCGGCGCTTGACCGACCACAGTATCAGGCCCGAGGCAATCATCAGCGAACCCATGACGCCAAAGCCAAACAGCACCCAGCGCATTCCGATATCAGCGAAACGTCCCAGATGCAGGCCATAGAGCACGCCATAGGTTTTGATGGCCGGGCTTTGCGGATCGACCTGGGTTTGTAGCTGGCCGGTGCGGCCATCGAAACGCAGCCGCGCTGGTCCGTATTGCAGCCTGTCGCCGTCGTGGCGGGTGATTTCCACCAGAGGACCCTGGCTGTCGCTGCGCACGGTGATGCTGCCGACACGACCGCCCCGCCACAGCTGACTGGCCTGGCTCAGCATGGGGCCCAGATCCAGCATGGGCAGGGGTTCGGCCTGTGCGTTGCTGCCACGCCTGGCGCTGCGCGCACCGGGAACATCGCCCTGCAACTCGGAGAAATAGCTTTGCGAATCCGTTCCTTTTGCGCCAGGGTAGGCGGCGGCTATGCCGGCCGGCATATACATGGCGTGAAAGATCATCAGACCGCTGAACGTAATCATCAGATAGAACGGCAGCACCAGTACCCCCGAGACGTTGTGTGCGTCCAGCCAGGCGCGCTGTCCGCCCTTGCGCGGGCGAAAGGTGAAGAAGTCCTTGAAGATTCGGCGATGCGTGACCACGCCGGTCAGCAAGGCAATGAACATCATCAGCGTCGCCGCGCCCACCACCCAGCGGCCCTGGATCGTCCAGCGGCCCTTGTGAGCGGTGCGAAGCTCGAAATGGAAGCGGTAGAAAAATTCTCCGCCAGCGGTCTCTCGGGCCTGCAGTGCGGCCCCGGTTTGCGGGTGCAGCAGCAAAGTCTCGAAGCGGCTGTTGGGCTTGTCGCGCCACAGTACATTGACGGCCGGCGTACGTTCATCGGGCAGACGCATGATGAAGTTGCTGACGCCCGGCGCGTGCTCGTGCAGCGCCGCCTGGGCGCGTTGCGCAACGTCGCTGTCGGGTAGTGGCAGGCCATGCAGCTCGGGTCGCATCCACAGATTGAATTCGTTCTTGAAGAAGCTCAGCGTGCCGGTGACGAAAATCGCAAACAGAAGCCAGCCCAGAATCAGTCCCGACCAGGTGTGCAGCCAGGACATGGCCTGGCGAAAACCCTCCTGCTCGGGCTGACGCGTGGTTCTGGCGCTTGTCTTGGTTTGAGGGGCGGTCATGCTTCCACCCCCAACCACAATGGCCCATACAGCGCTGCGCTTAGGGCTAGGGCAGGAAGGAGTACACCGGCCCAGGCAAGCCAAGCCGTGCGTGCATAGAAGGTCCAGGCAATAGCCATGGCGTAGATGACCCAGGACAGCAAGGTGGCGGTCATCACCGCCTCCACGCGGCTCATCAGGGAACTCAGCAGCAGACTCAGGGCAGCAGTACTGAATGCGGCCAGCGCATAGCCTCCAAGGACGGCAGCCAAACTGCGCGAGGCAATCGCAAGGCGGTAGTGAATAAGGGGCGATGTGGCTTTCATACCGCCTCCTGATGCGCTGGAGCTGGGCGGCAAGGATTGCCGCAGACAGGAGCTGCAACGACAAAGCGCGGGTGAATCACCCTTGATGAGGAAAAGCAGGTATACGGAGAGCTCAGCATGACAGACAACCAAACGATGCAGTCGATTCGCTGGCTGGCTTGCGTCAAGAAATCATGCTGGCGTGCGAAGAAATGTAAAGCCGAGTATAGATGTAATTGAGAATGATTGTTATTTATTTGTTATTCGGCTTACAGAGCCTAAAAAGCGACATCTGAAGTTCTTCCCATCATTGGGCCATTGCCTGCCTGGCGGACGCCTGAAGGCCCTTCCTGGAGCGGTGGGCGACTCATCGCCGGGGCAGACCGGTATTCCCCTGAGCCCTACCTGGTGCGCAAGCTAGTTCTTCTTCTCTTCTGCACACGCTCTATTGCGACCACCACGGATGGCAGCTGAACTGGCTGAAGCGGCGAGTGCATTGTGTGCAGGATGCTTAGGATCTGGCACAGGACACCTTCATGCGTCTTCTCAGTCAGTACTCGCAGGAATTGCAGGAGCGTGCTTTTTTGCCGCTGTGTTGGCGGGCGGAATGGGCAGCCGCGATGCACAGGCCCTGCATGGGCTCTCTGGCCGTTCTGGTCTCTTTGCTGTTGTGGTTCACCTCGACTCAGGTGAGCGACGATGTCGGCATGTCGGGCCTGCTCTACGGACTGATGGTCTGGATGCTCCTGCCGCAGGTCCTGCTTCACCGGGATCCCGCGGCTGCCGCCGTGCTGCTGCTTGTCATGGGCTGGCTCCCTGGAACGTCTGCGACGGTATCGATTACCAACAATTGTCGGCATTGGCCTGCAGACTTCGGAGTTGCAACGCACAATGCCATCCTGTGTTTTTTTACCGTCGTGATCATGTCCGATTCTTCTGCGGCTTTGCCAGCCAGTCTGACACCCTCCATGCGCGATGTGCTGCGCCGCATGGAGCGGGCCGCGCGCACTCCCATGCATCAGCTCGGTGCGGAAGCTGCCAAGGCGGCTTATGAAGCTGGCGCCGGCGTGCTTGAGATCCCCAAGCAGGCCTTGCCCCGTGTGGAGGACCTGCAGATTCCCTCACGCGACGGAGCGAATCTGCCGGCCCGCCTCTATGCTCCTGTGACCCGCGATGAAGCCCCCGCTGCGGGCTTGCCTGCGCTGCTGTATCTGCATGGTGGCGGCTTTACGGTAGGCAGCGTGGCCACGCATGACCAGCTTTGCCGCCAGCTCGCACACCTGGCGGGTTGCATGGTTGTGTCGCTGGACTACCGCCTGGCGCCGCAGTTCCAGTTCCCCGTTGCACATAACGATGCCTGGGATACGCTGCAGTGGTTGGCAGCCCATGCGCAAAACCTGGGGGCGGATGGCAGCCGCCTGGCTGTCGGCGGCGACAGCGCTGGCGGTACGCTGGCGGCAGCCTGTGCCATCGAAGCGCGCAACACCGGCCTCAAGCTTGCCTTGCAGCTGCTGATCTATCCGGGAACCACGGCGCACCAGGATACCGACTCCCATCGCCGCTTTGCCCATGGACTGGTTCTTGAAGAAGCTTCCATCACCTGGTTTTTTGCGCAATATATCGCCAGACGCCAGGATCGCGAGGATTGGCGCTTCGCTCCTTTGCTGGCCCCCGATGTCGACGATGTCGCACCCGCCTGGATCGGCCTGGCCGAGTGCGACCCCCTGGTGGACGAGGGCGTGGAATATGCTGACAAGTTGCGCATGGCAGGCGTGTCTGTGGATCTGGAAATCTACAAGGGCGTGACCCATGAGTTCGTCAAGATGGGCCGCGTGATTGCCGAGGCGCGTCAGGCGCACCGTGACATGGCGCAGGCCTTGCGCGGCGCGTTTGGATTGAATTGAAACCAGAGTGAGAACCATGAATCGACAGGACTTTCGCAGCTTTACCCGTATCGAGGTGCGCTGGGCCGAAGTGGACGCGCAGAAGATCGTCTTCAATGCCCACTATCTGATGTATGCCGATGTGGCCATCACCAACTACTGGCGCCAGCTGGCCATTCCTTACGAGGCAGGCTTTGCATCGCTGGGCGGCGAGCTGTTTGTGAAAAAGGCCAGCACGGTCTATCACGGCTCGGCCACTTTGGGCGATGTGCTGGATGTCGGCATCCGCTGCGTCAAACAGGGCAATACCTCGCTGCAGTTCGAGGCAGGCATCTTCCGGGGCATGGAGCTGCTCAACACCGTGGAGCTGGTCTATGTGTTTGCCGACGCGGCGACGCAGACCCCCAGGCCCGTACCCCAGGCCATGCGGGATCTGCTCACGGCCTATGAAGCAGGGCAGGAGGTCGTCACGCTGCGCTCGGGCAGCTGGAACGATCTGGGGCGCGACGCCGAGCGCCTGCGCCTGGCCGTGTTTGTGCGCGAGCAGGGCGTGCCGCGCGAGATCGAGATCGACGAGCTCGACCCTGTGGCGCGTCATGTGGTCTTGTTCAACGGCTTGAACCAGCCCGTGGCCACGGGCCGGCTGGTCAGCGATGCGCCGGGCGTGGGGCGTATCGGCCGCATGGCCGTGGATCGCAGCGTGCGCGGCGGCCGCTGGGGGCGCATGGTGCTCGAGAGCCTGATGGATGCGGCGCGCGATCGCGGTGACAAGGAAATCGTGCTGCACGCGCAGCGCCATGCTGAAGCCTTCTATTTGCGCGCAGGCTTTACGCCGGTAGGCGAGCCTTATGAGGAGGCCGGCATTCCCCACATCACCATGTGCAAAGTACTTTGATACATTTTTTGATAGCTTGTAGCGCTTTATCTGTAGGCGTTCAAGCCCGATTTGATGCTTGATGCGAAGGAGCACCCATGGCAAGAATCATGACCGTCCTCTGTCTGATCGGGGTGGCGGCGGCTGCCTATGTGGCTTATCGCTACGGGGTCTTCTGAGTCCGTTCGGGCGAGGTCCGGGACAGAGGTGAGCGGGCGGCTGAAGGTGGGGGCCACCCGCTGGCGAGAGCGCTCTGCGGCGGCCTGCTTCGCAGGCCTTGCCGCACGCAGGCTCGAGCCCAGCCCTTTCTCCGCTGCGTGCCGGCGGCATTGCTGCAGCTGATCCTTCAGCGCGGTGATGGCCTTCTGGGCGCAGGCCTCGTCCAGATGGCCGCCAGGCGCACCGGCCACGCCAATCGCACCAAGGGTTTCATTGCCGGTCTTCAGGGGCACGCCGCCCAGCACCATGGCCAGCAGCACGCCAAAGCGGTCCACGCCGAGGCGCTGACGTTGTAGCCGTCGGCGCTGCGGGCCGCCACGGTCTGCTGGGCCAGCTGCACGGCGCTGGTGCTGGCAATGCTGCGGGTGGAGGCGGTCGCTGCAGCTGCGCTGCGGGCTCCAGCAAAGTCTGGCCGTTGAGGCGTCGCAGCCCACTGCCGTCCGGCAGGACGTTGTCGTCCAGCAAGTGGGAGGAATCAATGCGAACGCAGAGCCAGCCTTCGGGGTCTGTTATCTTTTTGAGGAAAAGATAATGACCTGGGTGCAAGTAAAGTTTAGCGGTGGCCGGGCCCGCACTGCCAGGCCTGCGGCAGTGCGGGCCCGAGACGTTCAGATATCCGCCAGCAGCTCGTAGGGCAGGGGCAGGGGCTGCAGCGCAATGCCCTTGCCCGCATCGGCGCTCTGGCCTTCGGCCAGCGCAGCATGGGCAAACAGATCGTCGCGGCTGGAAGAGGCAATCTGCATCGAGACGATGGCATCCCAGCCGCCTTGCACAGCTGCTGCTGCCTGCACCACGGTGCCGGTTGCCTGCTCGAGGTCTTCGGCGCTGAAGACTTCCTGGCCGACGCTCAGAGCCTGCTCGGCATGAACCAGATAGGCGCGGCGCTTGAGCGTGCCGCGGAACTGGCTGCGAGCCACCACTTCCTGGCCGGGGTAGCAGCCCTTCTTGAAGTTGACGCCGCCCAGGGATTCGTAGTTCAGCATCTGGGGCACAAAGGCATCGACCACGGGAGCCGATAGCGTGGCCACGCCGCTCTGGACTTCGGACCATTGCCAGAGGTCTTCGCTCAGCAACTGCCCTTCGGGGGCCTGGCCCGCAGGGCCTACCCAAAGCGCACGCTGGTTGCCTGCAGCGGGGTAGAGCGCGATCACATGGGCATCGCCTTGCTGCTTGAGCGCCCAGGCCGCCGCATTCTTGCCGGCAAGCTGCTCGGCGGCCTGGCCGGCCAGGCCGTAGAGAGCAAAGTCGGCTGTTGCATCGCTGAGCTTGCACTGGGCGCGCAGCACAAACATGGACAGGCGCTTGAGCGTGGGGGCTAGCAGGCTGCGGTCACAGATCAGCACAATTTCATCAGCGCTGCGCCTGAAGCCGATAAAGCTGGCCAGCATGCGGCCCTTGGCCGTGCAAAAAGCCGCAAGGCGGGCCTGATCGAACTTGAGCAGCGCGAAATCGTTGCTCAACTGGCCATGGAGAAAGCTGGCTGCGTCGGCGCCAACGGCGCGGATGACACCAAGGTGGGAAATGGGGGTAATGCCGTTCAGGGGCAGCGTCTTGGGCTGGGTCATGGCTGAATTATGATCGTCGCTCTGTGTACTGATGGATCTAGCTTGTGCGTGCCCTTATTCGAGCACTGATATTTTTGCTGCTTCTGGCTGCCCTGGCGGCGGGAGGCGCCTGGTGGTGGCTGAACCAGCCGCTGCAGTTGTCCGAACCCAGTCTGGAGCTGGAGATAGAGCCCGGCACCACGCCACGTGGCGTGGCGCAAAACGTGGTCAAGGCCGGGGTGCAAACCGATGCGCGCCTGCTCTATGCGTGGTTTCGCTTCTCTGGCAAGGACCGCGCCATCAAGGCTGGCAACTACGAACTGAGCACGGGGCTCACGCCCTATGTGCTGTTGCAAAAGCTGGCGCGGGGCGAGGAAAGCCTGCGTGCGCTGACTCTTGTTGAAGGCTGGAACTGGCGCCAGGTGCGTGCGGCGCTGGCGCGTGAGGAATTCCTCAAGCAGGACAGTGCAGGGCTCAGCGACGAGGCCGTGATGACGGCACTGGAGCGCGCGGGCGTGCCGCCTGAAGGCCGCTTCTTCCCCGACACCTATACCTACGCCAAGGGCAGCTCGGACATGGCAGTGCTGCGCCGTGCGCTGCATGCCATGGATCGCCGTCTGGCCGATGCCTGGGCCATGCGGGCGGCCAATACCCCGCTCAAATCCGCTGATGAAGCCCTGATCCTGGCCAGCATCGTGGAAAAGGAAACCGGCCGCGCCGCAGACCGCGCGCAGATTGCCGGCGTTTTCTCCAACCGCCTGCGCATAGGCATGCGTCTGCAGACCGATCCTTCGGTCATCTATGGCGTGGGGGCCAGCTTTGACGGCAATCTGCGCAAGCGTGATCTGCTGGAGGACACGCCCTGGAACACCTATACCCGTGCGGGCCTGCCCGTCACGCCGATCGCCATGCCCGGCAAGGCTGCGCTGATGGCGGCCGTGCAGCCCGATCAGACCAAGGCTCTGTACTTCGTGGCCAAGGGTGATGGCACCAGCCATTTCAGCGCCTCGCTGGACGAGCACAATAGGGCCGTCAACCGCTACCAACGCGGTCAATAAGCAATCCTTGAGGGCTGCAGGCCGTGGTCTGTGCCCTGTGTCGAATCAAACAACTGGTGCCGCCATGCGCCGCACTAGAGGAAATATCAGTGAGTACAGCTTTACCCAAGGGTCTGTTCATCAGTTTTGAGGGCATCGATGGCGCGGGCAAGTCCTCGCATATCGAGGCACTGGCCCAGGCTTTTCGCGATCAGGGCCGGGCGGTCACGCTGACCCGCGAGCCCGGCGGCACGCCGCTGGCCGAAAAGCTGCGCGCCCTGATGCTGCATGACGCCATGGACCCGCTGACGGAGGCGCTGATCGCCTTCGCGGCCCGGCGCGACCATCTGGTGCAGGTCATAGAACCGGCGCTGGCGCGTGGCGAGGTGGTCATCAGCGACCGCTTCACCGATGCCACTTTCGCCTACCAGGGCGCGGGCCGAGGCTTCAGCTGGGAGCAGTTGTCGGCTCTGGAACGCATGGCTCAGACCGGTACCGCGCTGCAGGCAGGGCCGTCCCCGGACTTCATGCGCGAGCCCGACATGACGCTGTGGTTTGACCTGCCCGCCGAAGTGGCTGCCGAGCGCCTGGCCACGGCCCGTGTTCCCGACCGCTTCGAAGCCCAGCCCGGCGAGTTCTTTGCCCGCGTGGCCCAAGGCTATGCGGAGCGAGCCCGGACTGCGCCTCAGCGCTTTGTGCGCATCGATGCCCATGCCAGCCGCCACGCCGTGTGGCAGCAGATCACCCAGGCCGTGGTGCGCAAGGGCTGGCTGGCCATCATGGTGGGCAGCAAGCCATGAGTGCCGTCGACGTCGAAGCGCCCTGGATCGCCGCGCAGCGTGGCCGCCTGCTGGCCCAGCGTGGTCATGCCTGGCTGCTGCAAGGGCCTTCGGGTCTGGGCCAGTACGCTCTGGGACTGTCGCTGGTGCGCGCCTGGCTTTGCGAGCAGCCGTCTGCGCAAGGCGCTTGCGGCCACTGCGCCAGCTGCCATGCCATTGAGGTGCGTGCCCATGCCGATCTGTGCGTGCTCATGCCCGAGGTGCAGATGATGGAGCTGGGCTGGCCGCTGCCGGAAAAAGCCCAGGCCGACATCGACGACAAAAAGCGCAAGCCCAGCAAGGAAATCCGCGTGGAAGCCATGCGCGATGCCGTGGAGTTCTGCCAGCGCACCAGCGCGCGCGGACGCGGCAAGGCCGTGCTGGTCTACCCGGCCGAGCAAATGAATGCGATTACCGCCAACGCCCTGCTCAAGACGCTGGAGGAGCCGCCCGGAGACACCCGCTTCGTGCTGGCCAGCGAGGCAGCGCACCAGTTGCTGCCCACCATTCGCAGCCGCTGCCTGACGCACACCATGACCTGGCCTGCGGCGGCCGAGGCCGCGCAGTGGCTGCAGGCGCAAGGTTTGAACGAGTCGGATGCCGCTGCGGCCTTGCAGGCTGCCGGCGGCCGACCCGGCGATGCGCTGCGCATGGCGGCGGACGCGGGCAAGGCCGCCGCCTGGGCGCAACTGCCAAGGCAGCTGGCCAAGGGAGATGTGGCTGCGCTGGCGGCTTTTGCTCCCGTGGATGCCGTGCAGGCGCTGCAGAAAATCTGCCACGACCTGATGGCTCTGGCCGGCGGCGGCGAGCCCCGGTATTTCTCGCCCGCCGATCTGCCGGGCAAGCCGCTGCCCATGGCGCTGCTGGCCGAATGGTCACGCGAGCTGGTGCAGGCGGCGCGCACGGCCGATCACCCCTTCAATGCCGGGTTGATGATGGAGGCCCTGGCCTCCAGGGCTCGGGCGGTGCTGATCTCGGGCAAAGCCGCCAGAGCCGTGCGCTAGGTCATGAGGCAAGGGTTTGGTCAAAATTTTTCCGGGTGTTAACCTCGCGGGTACAGCCGCCCGGCTGCCACAAGAATTCTGCTATCCACTATGAACGCAACTACCACCCCTCGTCCCAGCGTGATGCAGCTGGCGATCAAGGAAAAGGCAGCGCTGTATGCCGCCTATATTCCGTTGTTCGCCGAAGGGGGGATTTTTGTGCCCACGCAGCGTGACTACCGACTGGGCGATGATGTCTATGTGCTGCTGACCCTGCCCGACGATCCGCAGCGCTACCCGGTCGCGGGCCGTGTGGCCTGGGTGACGCCCGAGCGAGCTTCCGGCAATCGCACCCAGGGCGTGGGCATCCAGTTTCCCAAGGATGCCAAGTCCGCCGAGCTCAAGGCCAAGATCGAGCAGATTCTGGGCACGGCCCTGAGCTCCGAGAAGCCGACCCAGACAATCTGATTTTTAACACTGGCGCGCTCCCACATCAGAGACGCCGAGCAAGAGCCGTCTCGCAGCGATGGCGTCGTCCCCTGGGGAAGCGGCGCAGCCGCTCAGGAGCGGTCCAATTTCTATGTTTACCGATTCCCACTGTCACCTGAATTTCCCCGAGCTGAGCGCCAATATCGCGCAGATCCGCGAAGCCATGGCTGCTGCCAAGGTCACGCGCGCGCTGTGCATCAGCACGACGATGGAAGAGTTTCCCGAAGTGCACCAGCTGGCGCTGGACTACGACAATTTCTGGGCCACCGTGGGCGTGCACCCCGACACCGAGGACATGACCGAGCCCAGCGTGCAGGACCTGGTGGAGCGCGCTGCGCTGCCGCGCGTGGTGGCGATCGGCGAGACCGGGCTCGATTACTACGGCATGGAAGACCGCAAGGGCGGTCGCACGATTGCCGATCTGGAATGGCAGCGCGAGCGTTTCCGCACGCATATCAAGGCGGCGCAGATCACGCAAAAGCCGCTGGTCATCCATACCCGCAGCAGCTCTGACGACACCCTGGGCATTTTGCGCGAGTGCGGCGAGGCGGATTCCGCCACCCAGGCCGGCGGGGTGTTTCACTGTTTCACCGAAACCGCCGAAGTGGCCCGTGCCGGGCTGGACATGGGTTACTACATCTCCCTGTCGGGCATCGTGACCTTCAAGAATGCCCAGCATCTGCGCGACGTGGCGGCCTTCGTTCCGCTGGACAGGCTGTTGATAGAAACCGACAGTCCTTATCTAGCGCCCGTGCCCTACCGCGGCAAGACCAATAATCCTTCATATGTGCCCTTTGTGGCCAAGCAGATTGCCGAGGTGCGCGGCATTTCCATCGAGGAGGTGGCCGCCGCCACCAGTGCCAACTTTGACCGCCTGTTCAAGGGCGTGACCTTGTCAGCGAACTCTGGAGCCAGTGCATGAGTCTTTTTGCTGCCCCATCGATTGCATCATCATTGAGCCGCCGCCAGAGCCTGCGCTGGGCCGGTGCTGCTGTCGTCGGGGTGGCTGGCCTGCCAGGACTGGCACGAGCCAATGACTACGAGGACTATTCGCGGGCGCTGGTCAGCGACAACTCCAGTGCCATGGTGAATCTGATCTTTCGCGGCTTCAACGCCAACACCCTGGATTCGCGCGGGCGGCCGGGGCTGGTGGCGGCCCTGCATCAGGACTCGCTCAAAGTCTTCGATGTGCTGCTCAAGGCGCCGCGCATCGATGTCAATCTGGCCTCGCGCCAGAATGAGACGCCGCTGATGATGGCCTGCATCAAGGGCCATCTCGACATTGTGCGCGAGCTGATCAAGCGCGGTGCCGACGTCAATCGCGAGGGCTGGACGCCGCTGCATTACGCGGCCTCTGCCGATACGCCGCAGACGCTGGACATCATCAAGCTGCTGCTGGAGGAAAGCGCCTATATCGATGCCGCTTCACCGAACGGCAGCACGCCGCTGATGCTGGCCGCCCAGTACAGCAGCGAAGCCGTGGTCAGGCTGCTGCTGCAGGAGGGGGCGGACATCACGCTGCGCAACCAGCGCAATATGACGGCAGCGGATTTCGCCAGGCTGGTGGACCGGCAGTACATGGTCGATCTGCTGGGCAAGGCGCTGCAGCATGAGCGCCGTACCCAGCCCTCGCGCGGGAGCTGGTAGTGGGCGCAGTTCACCGCCGTCATTAATATTTTGATAGCTGCTAACGCCCAATGAAAAAGGACTTTAGAGTTGTTTGACTCTGAAGTCCTTTGTTCATATGCGGTAGCAGCTCTTAAATTTGAGGCTCTCCGGGGGTCGAGCTGCGCACCTGATTGTGCAGGCGGGCGTAGAGGCCGCCCAGCTCCATCAGCTGTGCATGCGAGCCTTGCTCGGCAATTTGGCCGCGCTCCATGACCACCACGCGGTCCGCATGCTCGATGGTGGACAGGCGGTGGGCGATCACCAGCGTGGTGCGTCCCTGCATCAGCCGGTTCAGGGCTTGCTGGACCAGGCGCTCGGATTCGTTGTCCAGTGCCGAGGTGGCTTCGTCCAGAATCAGGATGGGCGCGTCCTTGTAGAGCGCGCGCGCAATGGCCAGGCGCTGGCGCTGGCCGCCCGAGAGCTGGCTGGCATTGTGGCCCACCAGGGTGTGCAGGCCCTGAGGCAGATTGCGCACGAAGTCGCCCAGATTGGCCGCCTCCAGCGCGGACCAGACGCGGGCCTCGTCAATATCCTTGCCCAGCGCCACATTGGCCGCGACGCTGTCGTTGAGCATGACCACGTCCTGGCTCACCATGGCGAACTGCTGGCGCAGCGTGTTCAGGTCCCAGTCGGCCACGGGCACGCCTTCCAGAGTGATCTGGCCGCTGGTGGGCGAGAAAAAGCGGGGCAGCAGATTGACCAGCGTGGTCTTGCCGGCACCGGACGGCCCGACCAGGGCCACGACTTCGCCGGCCCTGACGTTCAGGCTCAGGTGCGAGAGGGCCGGAGCCTTGTCCGCGCCGAACTGCACGCTCACATCGCTCAGCTGCAGCGCGCCGCTGACCTTGGCGGAGGGCTTGAAACTGCCGCCTTGCTCGTCGGTGGAGCCTTCGAGCAGGGCCAGGCCACGCTCCAGTGCGGCCACGCCGCGCGTGATGGGGTTGGCCACATCGGCCATGCGGCGAATGGGCGCAATCAGCATCAGCATGGCCGAGATGAAGGCGGCAAAGCCGCCCACGGTCACATCCTGCACGCTGGCCGAGCCGATGGCGGCGCCGCCTTCGCGGCTTTGCCACAGGGCGATGCAGAGAATCACCGACAGCGCAATCGCCGCCAGCACCTGGGTCAGCGGCGTCATGGCGGCCGAGGCGATGGTGGCCTTGGTGTTCAGGCCGCGCAGCTGCCGGCTCAACTCGCCAAAGCGCGACTGCTGCGAAGCCTGGGCACCATGCAGGCGCACCATGCGGTGGGCCAGCACGTTCTCCTCCACCACATAGGCCAGCTCGTCGGTGGCCGTCTGGCTGGACTTGGTGATGCGATAGAGGCGGCGCGACAGCGTCTTCATGACCCAGGCCACACCCGGCACCATGAAGGCCACGATCAGCGTGAGCTGCCAGTTCAGATAGATCAGGTAGCCAAGCAGGGCGATCAGTGTGAAGCCGTCGCGGGAGATACTCATCATGGCCTGCACCAGCTGCTGGGCACCGGTCTGCACCTCGTAGACGATGGTGTTGGACAGCGCCGATGCCGATTGCCTGGAAAACAGGCTCATGTCGGCGGCCAGCAGACGCTCGAACAGCTTCTGGCGCAGACCCAGCATGCCGTCATTGGTGATGCGTGCCAGAGCGTACTGGCCCGTGAACTGGGCCAAGCCGCGAATGACGAACAGGCCGATCAGAAACACCGGCACCGTCCACAGCGCAAGCGAGCCAGCCGTAAAGCCGCTGTCAAGCAAGGGCTTGAGCAGTGCCGGCATGGCGGGCTCGGTGGCTGCCCCCACCAGCGTGGCCAGGATGGCCAGACCCCAGGCCCAGCGCTGGCCCGAGAAATAAGGCGTCAGGCGCTTGAGGCGCTGCATCAGCGGCAGCTCGGATGGATTGACGGGGGCTGCTTGAGCGGGAGCTGGGGCAGGGACGGCCTTGGCGGTCTCGCTCGGCGATGGGGACGGTGTGGCTTGCATAAGCGCGTGATTTTAGGGCTTGTGCTTTTGGAGTCCGCACGGATCTCAATAGATGAAATTTGGGATGAAGTTGTAACCAACTATGCCTGTTTGAATATAAAGCGCAAGCCTGCGGCAGAATCGGCGAGGGGATTGCCTCTGCGCTCATGCAGACTCTGGCATGCTCCCGATCTGAAAGTTTTGTGGCACTTGCGTTTGATCACCCTACTGAGCACGTTCTTACATCAGGAATCCGTCAGTGTGTGTAACATTCGCGCTTGTGTTTGTACCGGGCAATTCCGGAAATTTTGATGGCTGCCAATGACTATTGACCGACTTCCATCCCTGACAACCTGGGCGGCAGGGCCGCGCGCTTCCCGCAGAGCCATGCTGGCAACGTTAGCCGCCACGCCGGCCCTTCCGGCACTGGCCCAGTTCAGGGTTGAGGTAACAGGCGTGGGCCTGACACAGTTGCCGATCGCAATTGCCCAGTTCAAGGGAGAGGGCTCGGCCCCACAGAAGATTTCCGCCATCATCCAGGCCGACCTGGAGCGCAGCGGACAGTTCCGCGGTGTGGATGCCTCGGGCCTGGCGCTTGACGAGACCTCACGCCCCGATGTGGCCCAGTGGCGTCAGAAGGGTGCCGATTCGCTGGCGACCGGCAGCATCACGCGTCTGGCGGATGGCCGCTGGGATGTGCGCTTCCGCCTTTGGGATGTGGTCAAGGGCCAGGATCTGGGTGGTCAGGGCTTCGCAGTCACCACCGGCGATCTGCGGCTCGTGGCCCACCGCATTGCCGACTACATCTATGAAAAGCTCACGGGCGAGAAGGGCATTTTCTCCACCCGCATTGCCTACGTGACCAAGGCAGGTGCCCATTACCGCCTGTGGATTGCCGATGCGGACGGCGAGAATGCCCAGTCCGCGCTGTCCAGCCCCGAGCCCATCATTTCCCCAGCCTGGGCGCCCAACGGCACGCAACTGGCCTATGTGTCCTTCGAGTCACGCAAGCCCGTGGTCTATGTGCACGATGTAGCCAGCGGCCATCGTCGTCTGCTGGCCAACTTCCGCGGCTCCAACAGCGCTCCCGCCTGGTCGCCAGACGGCAGCCGTCTGGCCGTGACGCTGAGCCGCGACGGTGGCTCGCAGCTGTATCTGCTCAGCGCCCAGGGCGGTGAGCCCCGCCGTCTCATGCAAAGCAGCGGCATCGATACCGAGCCCTGCTTCTCCAGTGACGGCCGCACCATTTACTTTGTCAGCGATCGTGGCGGTGCACCTCAGGTCTACAAGGTCTCGTCCTCGGGCGGCAGCGCCGAGCGAGTGACCTTCACCGGCAACTACAACATCTCGCCCGCCATCAGCCCCGACGGCAAATGGCTGGCCTATGTCTCTCGCGTGGGCGGTGGCTTCAAGCTCCAGGTCATGGATCTGGCGACAGGCACCGTGAACTCCGTCACGGACACCACGGCGGACGAAAGCCCGAGTTTTGCGCCCAATAGCCGTCTGATTGTTTACGCCACCATTCAGGGCGGCCGTGAAGCACTCATGACCACAACGCTGGACGGCAAGATCAAGGCGCGTCTGGCCGGTGCAAGTGGAGACATACGTGAGCCCGACTGGGGCCCGTTCCAAAAACACTGATCTGAAGTTTGCTTTCCCTCTTTCTTTCTAGTGATGAAGTCCGTTGTGGACTGTTCGGAGAAATCTCATGTTGACTATCAAACGTCTTTCCCTGGCTTTGGCTGTGACCGCGCTGGTCGCAGGTTGCAGCTCTGGCGTCAAGCTGGACGACAAGCCCGTTGACGGTTCGCTGTCCAGCCAGGGTGCTGGCGCAAGCGGCCAGGGCCAAAGTGGCGTGTCGGGCGTGGACCTGACCGGTTCCGCCGCTTCCAAGGCAGGCCCTCAGGGTGTCAGCCGCATCGTCTACTTCGACTTTGACAGCTACTCTGTCAAGGCTGATGCACAGCCCCAGATCGAAGCCCATGCCAAGTTCATCAAGGCCAACCCCGCAGCCAAGGTGCAGCTGGAAGGCCATACCGACGAGCGCGGCGGCCGTGAATACAACCTGGCCCTGGGTCAAAAGCGCGCTGAAGCCGTGCGCCGTTCTCTGGGCCTGCTGGGCGTGAACGACGCTCAGGTTGAAGCGGTGAGCTACGGCAAGGAAAAGCCCGCTGCTGAAGGCCATAGCGAAGACGCTTACGCCCAAAACCGTCGCGTTGAAATCAACTACCGTTAATGATGAAGCAGGCCTTGTTGACTCTCCGTCACGCAACGCTGCCTCGCATGGTGGCGGCCGGCCTGCTGGCCGGCTCTGCCATCAGCGCCCATGCAGCCCTGTTTGGTGATGACGAGGCGCGCCGCGCCATCATCGAACTGCGCCAGCGCGTTGACAGCCTGCAGCAATCGCAGGAGCAGACCCGCCGCAGCCTGCTGGATCTGCAGTCGCAGATCGAGTCGCTCAAGTCGGACCAGGCCAAGCTGCGAGGGCAGAACGAGCAACTGACACGCGACGCCGCGGAGTTGCAGCGTGGCCAGAAAGATCTGGCCAAGGGCTTTGACGAGCGCCTGCGTCAGTTCGAGCCCGTGAGCGTCACCGTGGACGGCGTGGAGTTCACTGCCGATCGCAATGAGCAGCAGGAATTCGAGCAGGCTCTGGGCATGTTCCGTTCGGGCAAGTTCCCCGAGGCCGGTCAGGCCTTCGCCGCTTTCCTGCGCCAATGGCCCAAGAGCGGCTATACGCCGTCGGTGCGCTTCTGGCTGGGCAACTCGCAGTACGCCACGCGCGACTACAAGAATGCCATCGCCAATTTCCGTTCGGTCATGACCAATGCGCCCATGCATGCTCGTGCACCCGAAGCGGCCCTGTCCATCGCCAACTGTCTGGTGGAACTCAAGGACACCAAGGCAGCTCGCAAGACCCTGGAGGAGCTGCTGCAGGCCTATCCGAACTCGGAAGCCGCAGGGATTGCCAAGTCCAAGCTGGCGACGCTCAAGTAATGGCCGAATATTCACAGCCTCAAGCGGAAACAGCGCCCCGATCCGGCGCTGTTTTTTCTATGGAAGAAGCAGATGTGCAGCGCCGCTTTGGCGGTTTGGAGCGCCTCTACGGCGTGCAGGGGGCAGCCCGGATTCGTGCGGCCCATGTGGTGGTGGTTGGTGTGGGCGGAGTCGGTTCATGGACGGCCGAGGCTCTGGCGCGCAGCGGCGTGAGCCGCTTGACTCTGATCGATATGGACCATGTGGCCGAGTCCAATATCAATCGCCAGATCCACGCGCTGACCAGCACTGTCGGTCAGGCCAAGATCGATGCCATGCGTGATCGCATCGCCGAGATCAATCCAGCCTGCGAGGTCAATTGCATCGATGAATTTGTCGATCCAGACAACTGGCAGCAACTCTTGCCGGCAGATGTTGATGCGGTGATAGATGCTTGCGATCAGATCAAGGCCAAGGCCGAAATGGCGGCGCATGCGCGCAAAACCAGGCAGTGCTTTATCTCCGTTGGTGCTGCAGGTGGCAAGCGCATGGCCCACTTGGTGGACATTGCAGACCTGAGTGCGACAACCCATGATCCGCTTCTGTCGCAGCTGCGCTACCGACTGCGCAAGCAGCATGGCGCTCCCAAGGATGGCAAGCGCATGGGGGTGACTTGTGTGTTCAGCCGCGAGGCTGTCGCACCACCTGATGCATCTTGCTCAATCGAGGGCGGTGATGGCAGTCTCAACTGCCACGGCTATGGCTCGGTCGTGGCTGTGACAGCTACCTTTGGTCAGTGCGCAGCAGGCTGGGTACTTGATCAGTTGGCTCGCAAACCAAGCTAATCCAACTAATTCAAGAATTAGGCAAAGAGCCGGAAAAAATAGATTACAATAACGTCATTCCACTGATTAGGCAACTACTGCTTTTGATGTGTGGCAGGGTCTTTAGCTCAGTCGGTAGAGCAGCGGACTTTTAATCCGTTGGTCGCGAGTTCGAATCTCGCAGGACCCACCAGAATACATAAGCCGCTACAGCTGGTAAAGCTGTAGCGGCTTTTATGTTTTATTCCCATGGTGGGAGCATTCATCGCTCCAAGGAATTGCGGTTTGCTCTCCTGAGCGTTCATGGACACGGGCGGCCCTTGCTCTGTCGGCCTACGGTTCGGATAGCGCTCCGTATCGATTTCTGTGCCGGGTTATCAATCAACAGAAACGCCTCTTGCGAGGCTGAGTGGCCTCTGCAGCCAGGTTTTGTGCTTCACCAAAGGCTTTGTCCGTCGGAGTGGCGAACCTGCTTTTCGCTGGAGAGGCAGCGGCTCAGCAGATCGGTCAGTTTAGGTGATGGTGGAGCCAGGCCTTGTCTTCTGGCGGGCCAGCGGTGCTGGCGCTGGTCGCCGTGTGCTTGTCGAAAAAGCAGAACCCCGCTCAGTTCAACCGTGGCGGGGTTCGTCAGGAGATCGGAGACCGAGCTGCTGTTATGGGGTTTTGCTTCTTCCCCGGTAGTTCAGGTCGGTGGCCGAGTAGTTCTCACGCTTGCGCCAGTCCATTTGAATCGGGCCGGCGTGGTTGGCTGGATAGGTGATGCGCTCTTTTTCGCGATTGAGTTCCCACTGCTTTGCATCCACGATGCGATGGACTGTGGACTCTTTGGATTTGCTCATGGGGAAGGCGGCCTTCAATCAAGTTTCTGAACCTAAAGAAGACGGTACAGCTGCCGGGATGGCGAGTCCAGTGAATTCGCCTGATGAATGACGGATCGCCTGGATTGCGTTGGAATCACGACTACTAGGGGGTATTTTTAGGGTGGATGCGGATAGTTGCTGCTTGGAGGGTGGGGCTGTGTTCCCGTCAAGGCGTCAGCCTTGAAGCGGCCTGAGCCCTGTGCGACAGCTCAAACGCTGCAAACAGAGCGTCGGGAAATTCTCGTCGGGCATATTGGCCCCCGGAATGAGAAAAGTCCGCTGTGGAAGATGGGCAGGGTGATGGATTCCAGGTGAGCGATGCCTTCGACTGTGACTGTTAGACCCAAATACATGCAGCCGGCGATCTGTCGTCCACATCCTGCCTCGATGCGTATTCCGGTTGGGCCGACTCCTCGCGCCGGAGGCGAGGCATGGTGTTGCATCGGCCGGTGGAATCCACCGCCTGAGGCAGTCAGCCTGAGCATTTTCTTGGTGAACTGCTTCAGGCCGATTGCGACGCGCAGCTAGGGTATATGCATTCAATGCGGGAGTGCTCGAAGTGAATGACACTCTCGTGAATCGTTAGCTTGCTTGAGGTAGGCAATCAAGTCGCTACGCTCCTTGGGGTCAGGGATTCCGGCGTACGTCATTGTCGTGCCTGGTAGCATCTTCATGGGCTGGGTCAGGAAGCGATCGAGTGTTTTTTCGTCCCAGATGAAGCCGGAATTCTTCATCGCATCCGAGTAAGCAAAGCCGGGAACCGTGCCAGCACGCCGTCCCAACAGGCCGCAATGATGCGGTCCCACTCGGTCGTATGCCAGCGCATGGCAGGCTGCACAGCGAGCGTATATCTGCTCGCCAGGAAGTTTGTCAGGTGCTGCATGCACTGTCGCAGCGAACGACAGCATGCCAAGCAGCAGCCACCGTTCGGTGTTCATGATACGAATGCCGTGGGGACCGGTGCTTCGCCCACTGCCTGGCGCAGTACTGCCCAGTGCATGGCTTCATCACCCAGAATGCTGGCCGCAGCCTTGGATAGTTCTCGATTGCCAAACAAGGGAACGGCTCCCAGATAAGCACTGACGGCCCCTTGCTCCAGTCGTGCCGCAAAGCGCAGCACATCCTCCTGTGATTTCAGCTGATTTGCTGGGAAGTTGTAAGCAGTCTTGGGGACTACCGGCTTGCCACCCAGTTTTTCAACCGTCTTGGCAAGTAGTTCAGCATGCGCTTTGTGATGGCCCTGGAAGGTCAGGGCCAGATCCAGCACCGAGTGTTGTAGCAGTTTGCTTTCGGCTCCCAACTGATAAGCAGCAATGGCCTCCAGCTCTGCACTCAGGGCGGTGTTCAGGATTTGAGTGTCCTGGGCTTTTCCATCGCCGGTTTTGGCGGCCAGCGCTTCACGGCCGGCTAGTAGCGCAACAGCGGCACCTGAAAGCATCAGCCCGGATTGGCCAAGAAAGAGGCGGCGCGCCTCCTGTGGATGAGCGATATGCAAAAACGACATGATGCACTCCTTCGTAGGTGACGAGGCCAGCTTTGGGAGACCGGAAATCCGGTGGCCAGGGCAAGCACTCATCCATTGGATGGATCGGAGCGTCACCACGTTCCGCCCCTGTTGGCAGCAGGGCCGAGAATCAGATCGACACGGGAACGCTGGACGCGGATACACCATCCAATGGTCAAAGGAGGCGTACATGCCGCACACTCAACCTTCGAACCACAGCCCTGCGGTTGCTGATGCTTCGGATCTGGAGCTCGCTTTCAGAGCCGCAGCTGGCGATGAGGTGGCTTTCGAGGCCATCATGCGACGCCACAATCGCTTGTTGTTCCGCACCGCACGAGCCATATTGAAAAGTGACACGGATGCCGAAGATGTCGTGCAGCAGGCCTATTTGCAGGCTTGGCAGGCATTGGGGAATTTCAGGGCGGATGCCAAGTTGTCGACATGGCTGGTACGCATTGTCGTTAACGAAGCACTTGGACAGATTAGACGTCGTCAGTTGAAGATCGTGCCGCTGGAGTCCGCGATGGCATCGACCCAGCAGATGGATGCCAGTTGGCAGCAAGACGATATGGACCGCGGCCCCGATCGAACCGTCATGCGTTCGGAGTTGCGTCGAATCATGGAGGCGCGCATTGACCTGCTGCCCGATGACTTCCGCAGGGTTTTCATGTTGCGCGGCGTCGAAGAGATGAGTGCGCAAGAGGTGTCGCAGATACTGGAAATTCCAGAGGCCACGGTGCGCACGCGCTTCTTCCGTGCACGAAGCATGCTTCGTGAAGGGCTTTCACAGGATCTGGATATGGCGCTCAGCGACGCCTTCAATTTCGATGGAGAGCGGTGCAATCGCATCGTGTCCTTGGTACGGGCAAGACTACCCCGGCGTTAAGCAGACATGCTTGAATCATTGGTTCTGATGACCATGCAGCAAATGCAGACCGATTCGCAAGAGTGGATAGTAGATCTGCGCTTCACTAACTCTGGATTTCTTCATGCGTAGACCTCCCTGGGGTGGGCTCTCTACTTTTGAGTGGAGCGAGGATTTGAGGAGGCTTCAAAGCGGATAACAGGTGGCGACATATGCCACGAAGCCGTCATACAGAAAAACTCACCGCGGAAACATTCCTGGAGCAGCAGCTGAAATCCAGGTGGATGGCGAAGCTGGTGGATTGATTGACATTTTCACCACGGCAGCTGCTGAGACACTTGTTGGATATCGATGATCATCGCTTCACATTGCATGCTTTTCCAGATTAAATATTGACAAAAGCCGTGTGAGTCGACTGTATGTAAGAGGGGGCATGCAGATGAACGATCTGGAGGTTGACGGGAATCGCCATCTCAATCATTTGATGAGATCAGGTGTGTGCGCAGAAGGAGTGGATCGCATACTGCGTGCGGTTCGCAAGCATCTGGGAATGGATATCGCCTTTGTCTCACACTTCGGTGCGGCCGAACGGGTGCTCAAGCATTTGGACAGTGTTTCGGGCGGGCCGCTCCATCAAGGCCAGAGCATTCCCATGCAGGAGGGATACTGCCTGAAGGTTGTTCATGGCGAGCTGCCCGAATGCATTCCGGACACAAGTTGTGTGCCGGCTGCTCAGCACATTTCTGCAACACATGCAATTCCAATTGGGTCTCATTTGAGTGTTCCCGTCCGTCTCACGGATGGGCATGTGTATGGGACGCTTTGCTGCTTCAGCTATCTCCCGAACCCAACACTAGGGGAGCGCGACATGCAATTGCTGCGCGCATTTGCAGAGATTCTGGCAGACCGTATCGAAGAGCAGGCTGCCGAGGAGCAGGTCAAGGCACGGTTGGTCGGTGAGGTCCGATCCGCGTTGGCGCACGGTGATCCGAGGATGGTTTTCCAGCCGATCTGCAGTTTGCGTGACAAGGCCATCTGCGGCTTTGAAAGCCTTTCGCGTTTTGATGTCGAGCCCAGGCATGCGCCGGATTATTGGTTCGATGTGGCAGACAAGGCCGGTTTGGGCATTGACCTGGAGTTGTGCGCTGTTTCCAAGGTGCTGCCAGCGCTGGAGCGGCTGCCCGCCAACAGCAGCGTAAGTGTCAACTGCTCGCCACAATTGCTGCTTAGCAGCAAATTCCATCAACTACTTGATGGCATTGATGATCTCTCACGTCTGGTCCTGGAGATTACAGAACATGCTGCGGTCAAGGATTACAAGGCTCTTGCCATTGGGCTGGAGCCTTACCGTCGCCGGGGCGCGAAACTGGCGGTTGACGATGCTGGTGCAGGCTATTCCAGCATGCGGCATATCCTCAATCTCGAGCCCGAGATCATCAAGCTGGATATGAGTCTTACTCACTCTATCGATACAGATGAGAAACGGCGTGCACTGGCCAGAGGCCTCATCAGCTTCGCGCATGAAATAGGAAGCCTGGTGATTGCAGAGGGCGTTGAACGGGCGGAAGAGCTGGATATGCTGCAAAGGCTTGGAGTGGATTGCGCTCAAGGGTATTTGCTTTCCAGGCCACTTGAGATTGATGCCGCGGCGGTGTTCTCGCTTCACTAGTCGGCAGGTGTCGCTACATGGGCGGTCGCATCGTTTGGGTGTCTGGCAACCGATCTCGTCCTGCAGACGGCTGGCTTAGCTGGCTTCGTTCGCCTGCATCGAGCAGGCCTTGGCTCTTCTCGTGACTCCTTTGCAAAGGGCCTGAGCCCATATGGAGCCTCGGGTGACGGGTGCTTGGTTTGAGCTTGGTTTGTGCTTGGCCCTAGCGTAAACATCTATGTAGTGCTGTCAATCAATGCGAGCATACTGTTTGCGAATATCAATTGCACGAGGACGCTATGAAGTGGCTGCTTGTCAGTTTTGCGCTCATGGTGTTGACGCTCTGCGTCAGCTTTGTCGCGTCGGTCGCGGACGACCTGAGGCAAGGCAGCGATCAGGATTGACTGCCGGGGTTTTCAGCACCCCTCATGAGGCATTTCCGCGCCATCGATTGCAATCGTCACGCCCATGATGTTGCGGTCGATTTCCATTGGGCGTCCAGACCCCTCAAGCTTGACGATGTCGCTGCCGCGATTGAACTGCCTGGCTTTGCTGGAGCAGTTTGATGTGCCTGGTGGGCGTTGTTGTGCGTCTTCCAATGCCTCGGAATGCCTGGCAAGCGCGCTTGCGAACGGTGTTGATCTGAAATTCACAGCTCAGGGCTGAAATCTCCAATAGCAGCTATGCGCCGTCGGCTCTGAGAAAACCCGAAGGAGCGCCTTGCTGTCTCCAACCGGAAGCGGCTTTGGAAGCAGCCTCAGGCAGCTACACACTGCACCACAACCGACTCGCTTGACCAGTCTCCACCAAGGACTCAATGCACCAATTGGGGCAAAAAATGAGTGCGGCTGCATGGTGCTTCTGGCAGAAGAAATACCTGATTTCAGTGATTGCGGTTGTCACCTTTGATCAGTAATATCGCGAACACATTTTTTGACAATTAAGACTTTTGCATACTTTTTGAGGTTTGGTGCATAGATTCCATCTGGGCCAGTCTTCTTGTCAAACCGTCTTTGCCACCATCCCCTTGCGAATATGAACGCCATTGCTCACTGCCGGTCCGAGACAAATTTTCGTGGCCGTGTCCGGCTCACGGCCTTGTTGGGCTCTGCCATCTGGCTCACTGGCTGTGCCAACCTGAGCAGTCAGGCGCTCTCGACAGAAGAAATTCAGTCGCAGGTCCAGGCCGATCGGCAAAGCCTCGGCAAGGACGTTGCTCCGCTGACTGGTGTGGTGAGTCTTGAAGAGGCCATTGCGAGAGCCATCAAATACAACGCAGCCCAGCGCCTGCGTGGCATGGAAGAGGCAGTGGCCCAGGGCACGGCCAATGTTGCCAAGTTCGACATGCTGCCCAAGCTGGTGGCCTCGGCCGGCTACCGCTACCGCGACAAGGACCTGATCAGCCGCAGCACGGACTCGGTCACGGGCGCGCCTTCCCTGGCTCATCCCTATATCTCGTCGGATCGTGAGTCGACCTTGGCTTCGCTGAGCTTCTCATGGAGCCTGCTGGACTTCGGTCAAAGCTATTACGCCGCTCGTCAGCATGCGGATCGCGCCCAAATTGCGGCTGAGCGTCGCCGCAAGGCCATACACACGCTGATCCAGGATGTACGTATCGCTTACTGGCGTGTGGCTGCGGCCCAGGCCCTGGAGTCTTCGCTGCAGACCGCAGGCCGGGATGCAGACAAGGCCCTGGAAGACTCGCGCAAGGTCGAGGCGGAAAAACTGCGCTCCCCCATGGAGCCGCTGCGCTATCAGCGCCAGTTGCTGGAGAACATCCGCCTGCTGGAGGCCATTCAGCAGGAGCTGTCTTCCTCGCGCATCGAGCTGGCATCCTTGATGGGGGTCTCGCCCGCAGAGCTGAACCAGCCGCTGCGCGTGATCGAGCCTGCGGCCTCGAATGCCCAGCGCTGGCTGGAGCAGCCGGTGGACAAGCTGGAGGACCGGGCCCTGCTGCTGAACCCGGATCTGCGCGAGAGCCTGTACAACGCCCGTATCGCCAATGAAGAGACCAAGCGCGTCATGCTGCGCATGTTCCCCGGCCTTTCCTTCAACTACGGTGTCAACAAGAGCAGCGACAGCTATCTGATCAACGACCGCTGGCAGGATGCGGGCCTGCAGATCTCTTTCAATCTGCTGGGGCTGCTGTCACTGCCTGCGCAGCGTCAGCTGGCCGATGCGGGTGTCCAGCTGGCCGATCAGCGTCGTCTGGCTACCCAGATGGCGGTATTGACACAGCTGCATGTAGCGCGTTTGCAATTTGCGAACGCCGTGCGCCAGTATGAAAGAGCGCAGACCATTGCCTCGGTGGACCAGCGTCTGTCCGAGCATGTGAACAACCAGGTGCAGGCCGACAAGCTCAATGCGCTTGAACGGGTCTCCCAGCAGACCACAACTATTCTTTCCGTGCTGCGTCGTTACCAGGCCCAATCCAATATGCAGGCCGCCAGTTCCCGTCTGCAAGCCACCTTGGGCATGGAGCCCGTGATCGAGGGCTCCGACAGCATGCCCTTGCTCGAACTCACGCAGGCCGTTGGCAAATCGCTGCAAAGCTGGGACGCGGGCCAATTCCAATGAAGTCTTGCGTGTCTCCCTTGATTCTGGGTCTGGCGTTGTGCCTGTCGCTCACCGCCCACGCCCAGCACGGCTCCTCAGTCCAGAGCTTTCCCAAGACTCAGGCACCCTTGCCCAGTGTGCTGGACCAGCGTGAGATCCGTGCCCAGCTTTCACCGCGCCGCTACACCACTCTGGCAGCAGAGATCGGTGCCAAGGTACAGCGTCTGCCCGTGGTGGAGGGGGGCGCATTTCGTCAGGGACAGTTGCTGGTGCAGTTTGACTGCAGCCTGCCGCAAGCCCAGTTGAACAAGGCACAGGCAGGGGTGGATGCCACCGAGAAGACCTGGAAGGCCAACCAGCGCCTGGCCGAGCTGAACTCTGTCGGCAAGGTGGAGCTGGATGTCTCTCAGGCCGAATGGAACAAGGCCAGGGCCGAGGTCGCCGCCAACCGCAGCTTGCTGAGCAAATGCCAGATCACCGCGCCCTATGCGGGTCGCGTGGCCGAGCAGAAGATCCGCGAGCAGCAATATGCGCAGCCGGGCCAGGCGCTGCTGGACATTCTGGACGACTCCGCGCTGGAGCTGGAGTTTCTGGTGCCTTCGCGCTGGCTCAGCTGGCTGCATTCGGGCTCGGAATTCCAGGTGCGCATTGACGAGACCGGCAAAACCTATCCCGCCAAGGTGCAGCGCCTGGCTGCGCGCGTGGACCCGGTGAGCCAGTCGGTGAAAGTCAATGCGGCCATTCACGGAAAGTTTACCGAGCTGATCGCCGGAATGAGCGGGCAGGTGCTGCTGGCACCACCCCAGACTGGCAAGCCCTAGACATTCAAATACAAGAGCATATTGCGCATGCCATTCAAAGGTTTCAGATTACTTTAATGCTGAAGTCTATATATGAAAGGCGCCAAAAGCTCATATTTTTATAGTCCGATAGCAAGAGACCGACAGCTCCCGGGAAGAGGGCAAGCCGGCGGCCTGAACCTGCAAGGCAGGCAAGCGCCATGCCACCTTCATACAGGAAGGACACTTTGATGACCCGCAAATCTCGCTCATTCTGGAGCCGTCTGACACAGGCCATGACGGCGCAGGCAGTGAAGACCGATGCCGCCCAGCGCTTGCAGCCGGCTTCTGCCGTGCGCCCGCTGGCATTGGAGCAGCGCTTTATGTTTGACGGTGCAGCGGCGGTGGATGTGGCGCATGCGGCTACAGATGCTGCGGCGCCTGCGGCCGCAGAGCATATGGTGGACACGGCAACTGCGCTGCGACATGCGCTGACCGTGGAAGCGCACAGAGCGACCGAGGCTTCGCCGGCGACTACACAGCGCCAGGAAGTGGTCTTCGTTGACAGCAATATCAAGGATTACGAGCAGCTCATCAGCGGCCTGAAACCAGGCACTGAAGTCGTCGTGCTGGATGCGAACAAGGATGGGCTGCAGCAGATTGCCAATTACCTGGACGGCCGCAGTGGCATCGATGCCATCCATATCATCAGCCATGGCTCGGAAGGGCAGGTGCTGCTCGGCACGTCGGTGCTGGACACGGGCAGCGTCCAGCAGCGTGCGGACGATCTGGCCGCCATCGGTGATTCGCTGAAGGCGGACGGCGATATCTTGATCTACGGCTGCGATGTGGCCAAGGGTTCCGGCCAGACCCTGATCCAGCAGATCGCCAGCCTCACGGCAGCCGATGTGGCGGCTTCCAGTGATGCGACCGGCGCCCTGAGCAAGGGTGGGGACTGGTCGCTTGAGGCGCAGGTGGGAAGCCTGGAGACCGCTTCGCTCTGGCAGGACGCGGCGCCCGGCTATGACGGCCTGCTGGCCACGGTTTCACTCAATTCGACCTGGTTGGCCAATAATGCTGACGAGTGGAGCTACTCGGATAACCAGGTCGCTGGAAATCTCGCGGCCACTGCCACTAGCATCTATCTCAATGTGGACTCGAATGCCTTCAACACGCCTCCCGTCGAGTTCACCATCAGCAGCAGCGGCGGCCCGTTCAATCTGGATAGCATCTCCGTCCAGGCACTCGACGCCAGCGATTATCAGTTCGAGATCTATCCCACTGGCAACGAGGCCGCCAAGGTCACCAGCGTCCTGATCGCGAATCAGACCGGTCAGACCATCGTCATCCCTGCCAACCTGCTGAACATCACGTCCTTTACGATCCGTTTCCTCGATGTAATTCCGGGGCCGGATGTAAATGAGGGGAGTCCAGCCAACATGGACTTCCTCAGCTTCACGACTTCTCCCGCCAATACCGCGCCGACCCTCGGCAACGTCAATGGCGACAGTGTCGCCTGGGCTGGCGTTGGCAGTAGCGTGACGCTGGACGCCGGCGGCAACGCCACGCTGGCGGATGCTGAATTCGGCGCACTTAACGGAGGCAATGGCAACTGGGCCGGCGCGAGCCTGACCCTGCAACGTCCCAGCGGCGCGGTTCCCGGCGATGACTTCGGCTTCAATACCTCGGGGGCGCTGTTCACTGTCAGCGGTAACAACCTGCAGTTCAATGGCAACACATTCGCCACCTACGCCAACACTGGCGGTGTACTGACCGTCACCTTCAACAGCAGCAGCGCAATAGCCACCACCGCACTGGTCAATGACGTGGCACATCGAATCACCTACCGCAGCGACACCCCGGCCGGCGATGCTACGGTGCGTTTCACCCTGAGCGACGGCACCTCCAGTGCCACGGCTGATACCACGGTCACCAGCGACACCATTTACATCACCAACCTCATCGACACCGCCACGATCAACGCGGCTAACGGGGTGAGCATCAGCGAGGCAGTGGCGATTGCCGCTCAAGACGCCACGGGTAGCCAGACGCTTGTTTTCGGCACCAATTTTTTCAGCAATACCGTATCGCTGGCCGGAAACCTGGCCATCAACGAAAGCCTGACCCTCAACACCGATTCGGCCTCGGGGCTGGTCATCAATGGCAGCACCATTACCTTGGGTGGCGGCACTACGCTGAGCTTTGTGAATGGGAGCGGCGACACGGCAACCGTCAACAGCACCATCGCAGGGACCGGCGCGCTGGCCAAGTCCGGCGCTGGCACCCTGACACTCGGCTCCACCAGCAATAATGCCGGTTGGTCCGGGGCCGTGTCGGTCACGGGCGGAACGCTCACTACCGACACCGGCTCGCGCCTGTCGAGCGGTAGCCTGACCCTGGACGGCGGCACCCTGGCCATGACCGTGACGGGGGTGGGAGCGTCCACCACCTTCACCAATGCCATTACCTTGGGTACGGGCGGCGGCACCATCAGCGTTGCCGGTGGCAGCGGTGCCAACACCGCCAATTTCTCTGGCGTGATTTCCGGCGGCGGCAGCCTGACCAAGACGTCTCCGTCGATCCTGCAGCTCAGCGGCAACAACACCTACACCGGTGCCACTAACGTCACGGGCGGCACACTGCTCGTCAGCCATGCCAATGCACTGGGTACCACTGCGGGCGGGACTACTGTCAGCAATGGCGCAACGGTGCGTATCGACGGTGCCCTGAGCGTCGCCGAGAGCTTCGTGGTAAGTGGCAGCGGCACGACGGTGTCCTCCGTCAATTACGGTGCCATTCACCTCGTTTCCGGCTCCTCCACCTTGAGTGGCAACGTCACCCTCGCTGGCGGTACCGATATCAGTGCTGCCTCTGGCAGCACCCTGACCCTCTCCGGCGCCCTGAGCGGGCCGTTCAGTCTGAACAAGACCGACAGCGGCACGCTGACGTTATCCAATACCGGCAACGAGGCAGGCCATACCGGCGGCACTACCATCACCGGCGGCACGCTATCGATCGCCAACGACGACCACTTGGGGTCCGGTCAGGTCACGTTGAGCGGCGGCACTCTGGCCGTCACCGGCTCCACTACCATCGATAACGCAATCGCCGTTGCTGCGGCATCGACCATCAACAACAGCGCCAATGCCGCCCTGAGCGGCGTTCTCAGCGGCAGCGGCACCCTGACCAAATCCGGTGCCTCCACCCTGACCCTTAGCGGCAATAATACCCACAGCGGTGCCGTCAGCTTGTCCGCCGGCGGCCTGAACCTCAGCGGCGGTTCGGCGATCGGCAACAACAGTGCCGTGACGCAATCGGCCGGCACTACGCTGACCCTCTCCAGCGACGAGACCATCGGCTCCCTGGCTGGCACAGGCAGCGTGGTACTCAACGCCGGTCTGACTACCGGAGGCGACAACACCAGTACCACCTACGCCGGTGCTATCTCGGGTCTGTTCGGCCTCACCAAGGCTGGTAGCGGCACGCTGACGCTGACCGGCAACAACAGTTACACCGGCGCCACCAACGTGTCGGCGGGCGGGCTGACGCTCAACCGCGTCGGCGGCGCGCTGGACGACAACACGTCGGTGGCGCTGGCGTCCGGCGCGACCCTGACCGTCTCGGCCGATGAGACCATCGACGCCTTGTCCGGCGCCGGTACGGTGGCCCTCGGCACCTCCGCGCTGACGATCGGCATCAACGGCACCAGCAGCACCTTCTCCGGCGCGATCACCGGTTCCGGCACCCTGACGCTGGATGGCGGCGGCACCTTCACGTTGTCCGGCACCAACAGCGGACAGAGTTGGGGGATGCAGGTATTGAGCGGCGGCACCGTTTCGATCGCCGGCGACGCCAATCTGGGCAGCGGAACCCTGCAACTGAACGACGGCACGCTGTCTGTTACTAGCGCCGGAACCATCGACAATGCGATCTCGTTGGGCGCGAGCGCCGGCAGCATCTCAGTGGGCTCCGGCTTGGCCGTCAGCCTGAGCAGCGCGATCGGCGGTACTGGCGCCCTGACCAAGACTGGCAGCGGTGCACTGACACTCTCGGGCAGCAACAACTACGCCGGCACCACCACTGTGTCCGCCGGCACCCTGTCCGTAGCTGGCAGCACTGCCAGTGCCACCACAGTGGCCGCCGGGGGCACGCTGGCCGGTACCGGTATCCTGGGCGGCAATGTGACGGTGCAGAGCAGTGGCTTGCTCTCCCCGGGTAATGCCGGCGCGGGCAGTCTGACGATCAACGGCAATCTGCAGATGAACGCGGGCAGCGTCCTGGCTGTCGAGATCAACGGCACCACAGCTGGCACCCAGTACGACCAAGTAGTGGTGAATGGCGCGGTGATCGTTGCCGGCGCCACCCTTTCCGCCACCCATGGCTACACGCCCGGCCTCGGCGACGTCTACACCATCATTTCCAACAATCTCGCGGATGCCGTCACCGGTAGCTTCAGCGGCCTCGCCGAAGGCGGCACCCTGACTGCCGGTGGCAACAGTATCCAGCTGACCGCCAACTACGCCGCTGGCGACGGCAACGACTTCACCCTCACAGCGCCGATCAACAGCATGCCGGTGGTGACTGGTCTTGACGGCGACAGCACGCCCTATACCGCCGGCACCACGGTGGTGCTCGACGCCGGCGGCAACGCTGTAGTCAGCGACGCCGAAGACGACTTGGCGAACTGGAGCGGCGCCAGCCTGGTGGTGCAGCGCTATACCGGCGGAAGCGCCGACCCGAGCGCCAACGACCTGTTCGGTTTCGACCTCAGCAACGCCAACTTCAGTGTCAGTGGCAACGCCTTCAGCGGCGACCTGCAGTTCGCCGGTCTCACCTTCGCGACCTACAACTACGCCGGCGGCGTGCTGACCATCACCTTCACCGGCAGCAGCTTTCCGGCGTCCACCGCGCTGGTGCAGGACGTGGTACGCCATATCAGCTACAACAACGCCACGCCCTACGGCGACGCGAACATCCGTTTCGCGCTCACCGACAGCCTGGGCGGCACAGTCAACAGCGACGTGACGCTCACCTGCAACACCATCTACGTCGACCAGAGCAACGACGACGCCGGCGGCGACGCGGCGGACGGCTTCAGCCTGCGTGAAGCGTTGGCTCGCGGTGCGGCCCAGGGCGGCGCGGACACGATTCGAGTGGTACTGGCTGATAACAGCACCATCACCCTCGGCAGCGGCGTCACCGGAGGCGCGGGCGACACACTCGATCTGGATGGTGCCAATGGACTTACTATCGGTGGCAGCACCATTACCCTGGGTGGTGGTTTCACCATCAGCAACGGTTTTACCGACACCGCCACGATCGCCAGCACGCTGGCCGGCAGCGGCTCACTGACCAAGACAGGCGCCGGCACGCTGACGTTGGCCAGCACCGGCAACGAAGCCGGCTTCTCGGGGGCTATCGCCATTGATGGCGGCACCCTGGCGGTCGGCACCGACGATGCGCTCGGCAGCGGTGAGCTGCAGTTCAACGGCGGCACCTTCGATGTCACCACTGGCGGTGTCACGGTCGACAACAACATGGTCTTCGGTGCCGGTGGTGGCTCGCTCCACGCCGACGTCGACTGGACCGCCTCGGGTGTGTTCTCCGGCGGCGGCACGCTGAGCAAGACCGGTATATTCGGCACCCTGGCGCTGAGCGGTACCAGCCAGCACACGGGCACTACAGTTCTCGGTGAGGGCATCCTGGCCGTCGGCAGCGACAGCAACCTCGGCAGCGGTCTGGTGAGCGTCTATGGCGGCACCTTCTCGGTGACCAGCAACGGCCAGACCATCGACAACGCGTTCGACATCACCAGCCGCTCGGGCGCAATCGAGCTCGGCTTCGGCATCGAAGCCACGCTGTCGGGCCTGATTACCGGCAGCGGCGACTTCTTCAAGAGCGGCAGTGGCACGCTCAACCTGATCAACATTGGCAACAGCGCCAGCAACTGGACCTTCGGCCAGATCAACGGCACGACGGTGGTCACCTCGGCCGACCAGATCGGCGGCGGTATCCTCAAGCTCGCCGGCGGTACGCTGGCGGTCAATTCCAACAGCACCTTCACCCTCAACCGCACGACTCAGGTGCTCAGCGCGGTCACTCTCGACGCCACTGGCAGCGGCACTGGCGTGGTGATCAGCCTCGGTGGCCTGACGAGCGGCAGTGGGGCGTTCAACCTCAACGCTGGCGATAGTCAGATCTACCTGGGCAACGCCAGCGGCCTGAGCGGCAATCTCACCCTGTCCTCAAGCGGCGGTACCGGCCTGGTGGCCGCGATCGGCAACAGCACCCTGGGCAGCGGCACGATCAACCTGACCGCTGGCGCCACCTTCGGCGTGGCCGGCAGCGGCCGTACCTTCAGCAACGACATCGTGCTGCTCGGCGACGCCACGCTGCGCACCGGTTCCCCGGCTACGGGCGATGACGACATCACCTTCAGCGGCGTCATCAGCGAAAGCGGCGGCGCGCGCAACCTGACGGTGAATGCCTACTCGGTCGGCGGCAACCATACCGACGTGGTGCTGGCGGGCAACAACACCTACACCGGCACGACCACGCTGGTCGCTGGCACCTTGAGCGTGGCGTCCGACGCCAACCTCGGTGGCGGCGACCTGATCCTTGCCGGCGGTACGCTGGCCGTTGGCGGCGCTACCACTATCGACAACAACGTGATTATGTCGGGTGGGGCGACTATCCAGGCTGATGCGGCGACCACCCTGTCCGGTGTGATTTCCGGTGGCGGCACACTGACCAAGAGCGGCAGCGCGACCCTGACGCTGACCGGTGCCGAGACCCACACCGGCGCGACCACCGTCTCCGCCGGCACCCTGGCGGTCAACGGCAGCACGGCCAGCGCCACCACCGTGTCCAACGGCGGCACCCTGGCCGGTACTGGTGCCCTGGGCGCAGTGACGGTGCTGAGCGGCGGTACGCTTGCCCCGGGCGGTAACGCGGCGGGCATCCTCACCATCAATGGCCCCCTCTCCATGGCCGCCGGGAGCACCCTGGCGCTGCAGATCAATGGCCTGACCGCGGGCTCCGGCTACGACCAGGTCGTGGTGAACGGTACGGTGGACATGAGCGCCGCCAACCTGGCCGTCACCCACGGCTATGCGTCGGCGGAAGGCGACGCCTACACCATCATCAGCAATGACCTCGCCGATAGCGTGACCGGCACCTTCAGCGGTCTTGCCGAGGGCGGCATCATGGCCGCCACTGGCAACGGCACCGCGCTGACCACCAGCTACATCGGCGGCAACGGCAACGACGTCACCCTCACGGCACCCATCTTCCCGCGGGTGACCGGTGTGACCTCCAGCAACGGCAATGGCCAGTACGGCATCGGCGACGTCATCACCATCACGGTGACCTTCGACGCCAATGTCAGCGTCACTGGTACCCCCCAGCTGCTGCTGGAGACCGGTGCCACCGACCGGCCCCTCAACTACGTTTCCGGTTCGGGCAGCAATACCCTGACCTTCAGCTACACGGTGCAGGCGGGTGACGTTGCGGCCGATCTCGACTATGCCGCCACCACGGCGCTGACCCTCAACGGCGGCACTATCAAGGGCGCTGCCAGCCAGGATGCCATCCTCACCTTGGCCGCCCCCGGCGCCGCCGGCTCCCTGGGGGCCAACAAGGCCCTGGTGGTCGATGGCGTGCGGCCGTCCGCAAGCATCTCGCTCAGCGACAGCAGCCTGACGGCGGGTGAGACCGCCACGGTGACCATCACCTTCAGCGAGGCGGTGACTGGTTTCAGCCTGGCGGACCTGACGGCCCGCTACGGTACCCTGAGCAACCTGAGCACCAGCGACAACATCCACTGGACCGCGACCCTGACGCCGGACGCCGGCAATACCAGCAACGGCAACTATGTCTCTCTGGACAACAGCCTCTACACAGATGCCTCGGGCAACACAGGCGCCGGCGTGGCCCTGTCCAGCCTCTACGCCGTCGATACCCAACGGCCGACCGCAACGATCGTGGTCAGCAACAACTCGTTGAATATCGGTGGCAGCAGCCTGGTAACCATCACCTTCAGCGAGGCGGTGACCAATTTCGGCCTGGCCGACATGTGGGCGACCAACGGCACCCTGAGCAACTTGAGCACCAGCGACAACATCACCTGGACCGCGACCCTGACCCCGACCAATGGCGTCACCCACAGCGGCAATGTCGTCACCCTGAGCAACTTCGAGGTCAACGACCTGGTGGGCAACGCCGGCACCGGCACCACCAACTCCAACACCTACTCGGTCGACACCCAGCGGCCGACCGCGACCATCGTGTTCGCCAAACCGAACATGGGCATCGGCCAGATGTCGCTGGTGACCATCACCTTCAGCGAAGCGGTGAGCGACTTTACCAATGATGACCTGACGGTGAGCAACGGTACCCTGAGCGCGGTGAGCAGCAGCGACGGCGGCGTCACCTGGACGGCCACCTTCACCCCGACGGCGGGCATCAACAGCGCCAGCAACTACGTCATTCTCGACAACACGGGTGTGCTCGACGGGGCGGGCAACGTCGGTAGCGGCACCACCACGTCCAACAACTATGGCATCGATGGCGTGCGACCCACCGCCACCGTGGCCATCGACAAGAGCTCATTGATCATCGGCCAGACCGCGCAGGTGACCATCACCTTCAGCGAGGCGGTGACCAGTTTCTCCAACAGCGACCTGACGGTGAGCAACGGTACCCTGAGCGCGGTGAGCAGCAGCGACGGTGGTGTCACCTGGACCGCCACCTTCACTCCGGCCGGGAACATCACCAGCGCCAGCAACGTCATCACCCTGGGCAATACTGGCTACACCGACACCGCTGGCAACGCCGGGACTGGCACCAGCGTGTCGAGCAACTACGCGATCGACACCCAGCGCCCGACCGCCACCATCGTCATGTCGGACCCAAACCTGAGCGCCGGCGAGACCTCGCAGGTGACGATCACCTTCAGCGAGGCGGTGACCGGTTTTACCTTGGGCGAATTGAACGCCGGCAACGGCACCCTGAGCAACCTGAGCAGCAGCGACGGCGGCGTCACCTGGACCGCGACCTTCACCCCGAACGCCAACACCAGCAGTGGGACCAACGTCATCACCCTGGCCAATACCGGGATCTTCGACATCGCGGGCAACAGTGGCGCGGGTACCACCAGTTCGGTCAACTACAGCATCGACACCGTGCGTCCCACCGCGACCATCGTGGTGGCCAATCCGGCGCTGAAGATCGGCGACACCTCCCAGGTGACCATCACCTTCAGCCAGGCGGTGAGCGGTTTTACCAACGCCGACCTGACGGTGGTGGGGGGCACCCTGAGCGCGGTGAGCAGCGCCGACGGCGGTGTCACCTGGACCGCCACCTTCACCCCGGCCGGCGACATCAGCAACGCGGCCAACCTGATCACCCTGGACAACAGTGGTGTCAATGCGGCCTCGTCGGGCAACACCGGCACGGGTCTCACCACCTCCAACAACTATGTGATCGATACCCAGCGGCCGACCGCAACCATCGTGGTGGCCAAAGACCAACTGGGTATTGGCGGCAGTTCGCAGGTGACCATCATCTTCAGCGAGGCGGTGACCGGTTTCAGCCTGGCCGACCTGACGGCCGGCAACGGTACCCTGAGCAACCTGACCACCAGCGACAACATCACCTGGACTGCCACCCTGACGCCGGCGGTGGGCGTGAACGCGGGCAACAACCATGTCAGCCTGGATAACACCGGCGTGACAGACATTGCAGGTAACGCGGGTTCCGGCACCACCGACTCGAATGCCTATGCAGTGGACAGCATCCGGCCTACAGCGACCATCGTGATAAACGATCCAACGTTGTCGGCTGGCGAGAGCACCACCGTGACCATCACTTTCAGTGAGGCGGTGACCGGTCTCGACAACAACGATCTGAGCGTGCCCAACGGCACGCTCGGCACGCTCAGTTCCAGCGATGGCGGGATCACATGGACGGCGACGTTCACGCCGACCAGCAACATCACTGACGCCAGCAACCTGATCACCCTGGACAATTTCGGGGTGACTGACGCTGCCGGCAATGCTGGCAGCGGCACCACGGACTCCAACAACTACGTCATTGATACGCTGCGCCCAACGGCGACCATTGTCGTGGCGGACACCAGCCTTGCGGTCGGTGAGACCTCGCTGGTGACCATCACCTTCAGTGAAGCGGTCGCCGGTTTCACCAACGCCGACCTGACCATTGCCAACGGTACGTTGTCGGCGGTTTCCAGTGCGGACGGCGGTATCACCTGGACTGCGACCTTCACGCCGACCGCCAACACCAGTGACGCCAGCAACCTGATCACCCTGGACAATTCCGGGGTGACTGACGCTGCCGGCAATGCTGGCAGCGGCACCGCCGATTCGAACAACTATGTCATCGACACCCAGCGCCCGACAGCCAACATTGTGGTGAACGACGCGGCGCTGGCGGTGGGCGAGAGTTCCACGGTCATCATTACCTTCAGCGAAGCGGTGACGGGGCTGGATATTGGTGACTTCACTGTGGCGAACGGCAGTCTGAGCAACCTCAGCAGCAGCGACGGCGTCACCTGGACGGCGACCCTGACGCCGACAGCCAGCATCACCGATGCCAGCAATGTGATCACGCTGAACAACACCGGCTATATGGATGCGGCAGGCAACAGCGGCATCGGCACCGCAATATCCAACTCTTATGTCATCGATACCCTTGATCCGGTTGCGCCAGAAATTACTCTGGATCAAGCCACGTTGGTGAATGGGCGGCAGGTCTCGCCAACGGGCTTGGTCTTCATTTCTGGTCTGGAAGCAGGAGGCCGTTGGCAGTATTCCTTGGACAATGGCGTTTCCTGGATTGAAGGCCGCGGGAACTCTCTCCAGCTACCTGGTCTCGGGGCATTCAGCCTCTGGGTTCAGCAAAGGGACGTTGCGGGCAATGTATCTTCGGTAACGTCACTCAGCGGCGTTGTTGAACCGCTGGTACCTCCTGCCGTGCCTGTTCCATTTGCCTATGCTGTGAGTAGTCCCTCTGATGGACTTGGTCTCGCTCCATTTCAACTTTCCGAGGTACCAGAGCCGAATGCTGGTTTTCTACACCCTGCATCGATGATGCTCGGCTCCGTATCTCGAGACGCAGGAATGCCTCGTCAAGATGGCTGGTCTGAATATGGCCTTCCGCAGTCAATTGCAGGCGTCAATGACTGGATGTGGGCGTCGCTTTTCGCGCCGGCAGAACCCAATCGCTCTGGATTTGATCCAGCACCTGAGCAGTTCTCGGTCACGAGTGGGGGCAGCACTCTGGACCTGAAGCCCGTCCTCCTGGCATCGGAGAGCCCGTGGGATATCGAGTCGCTCCAGTTCAGCTTCTCCGGTAAGCAGGAGCTGCCCGGATGGGTGCGCTTGGACCGTCATAGCGGCCAGCTAACCATCAACGCACCCAAGGACCTCAGCACGACGCTTGTTCTGCAGATCAAGGTCAGCGATGGAAAGGGACACGAGTCGGTGCGAACTGTCAAGCTGATAGTCGGCGATGCACAGGCTACATCCAGTGTGCCCACAGGGCGAGCCGGACTGAGTGAGAAGATGGCAAATGCGGCAAATCAGCAGACGGGGAAAAGGATGTCCCAGTATGTCCATGGTTGATGGAGTCATGAGTACAGCATATAAGGCGCTTGCGCCATGAACGCAGCCGTTTCTCCTCAGAGCGTGAACCCGGCAATGCTGCTGCTTGAGCTGGGGCATCGAGCCAGGGTTGCACGCAGCAATGCCGAGTTGCGCTTTTTGCTGGTCAACGATAGCCGTTTGCTCGTACCTTACCGTCAAGCATGTTTGTGGCTGGATGACGGCGGGGTAACGGCCCTATCCGGCGTGGTGGAGACCGATAGAAATACGCCTTATGCCCAATGGCTGCATGGGGTATGCCAGTTTCTCCAGGAGCAGCAACCCATGCAGGTTCGGCGCATTGAACCGGCTCAGCTTCCTTCCGAGTTGGCAAGCTCATGGAGCGAATGGTTGGGGCCCTATGCGGTATGGGTGCCTCTGCTGCAAGATGGCCAAAAGCCTGCTCCTAAAGGCGGACTGCTTCTTTCAGGGGCGCAGCCTATTGAAGAGCAGCGTTTTCCGCTGCTCGCCGAATGGTGTCATATCTGGTTCCATGCGTACTCTGCATTGCAGGCAAGCCAATCCAGGTTCTGGCGAAAGCCTGCGGTATCAATAACTGCGGCCAGGAGCTGGTGGCAGAGAAAGCCTGTCTGGATCATTGGCGGGCTTGTTGCGATTGGTGCTGTCCCTGTGCATATGAGCGCTCTTGCTCCGGGTGAACTGGTAGCGGCCCAGCCTGTGGTGTTGAGAGCCCCCTTGGATGGCGTCATTGATCAGATCCATGTCCAGCCCAATCAAATGGTACGTAAAGGCGAGCGCTTGTTTGGACTGGATGAGGCGCAGATCAGCAGCCGATTGGAAGTTGCCCGGCAAGCTCTGCTGACCGCTGAAGCCGAATATCGACAATCTGCCCAACTGGCCTTGGGCGACGCTCGCTCCAAGGCACAGCTTGCAGCGCTAGTCGGGCGCATAGGCGAGAAGCGTGCCGAGGTGCAATATCTGAGTGACCAACGTGATCGCAGCCGGGTACTGGCACCTGAAGATGGCATGATTTTGTTTGACTCGCCCACCGAATGGCTTGGCAAACCTGTACAGACGGGCGAGCGGGTGATGCGTATTGCCCGGCCTGATGAAGTGGAAATCGAGGCCTGGGTTCCCATCGGCGATGCCATTCCATTGGCCCAGGGCGCCACAGTGAAGCTGTATCTGGCAGCGAATCCCATGGCCGGGCTGGAGGGCAAGCTACGGTATATGGCGTATGACGCCAATGCCAGGCCAGATGGCAGCTACGCCTATCGAGTGCGTGCGTCCATGTCGCTCGCCAAGGAGGAGGCTCGTATAGGCCTCAAAGGTACCGCCAAGCTGCAAGGCGATTGGGTGCCTTTGGTCTACTGGGTTCTGCGCAAGCCCTGGGCCGTCCTGCGCCAGTTTATTGCCTGGTAAGTCGACATGAGTACCGCATGGCCTGCTTTGCGTGAAGAACTGGATTTGCTTCCCGGTCCTGTGCTGCCCGATGGTCAGCCCAGCTGGACCCTGCATGATCCCGTACGCAACCTTTTCTTTCAGCTGGACTGGGCCAGCTTTGAGGTGTTCAAGCGTTGGCATCTGGGCGTCGCTGACGCGATTGTGCAAGATGTCTGTGCTCAAACGACATTGACGCTCCACGAGGAAGACGTGAATGCGCTTTTGCAGTTTGCGCAGAGAAATGATCTGTTGGAGCCTCCTCCCAATAGCGCCGATGCGATGGCTGAGCGGTGGCAGGGAAGACGCTCAAGCTGGATGCAATGGCTTCTTCATAACTACCTCTTTTTTCGGGTCCCGCTGATCAGGCCTGATCGCTGGCTGACACGATGGGCGCCCTCGCTGGAGTTTCTATTCAGCCGAACCTTTGGCTGGGTCAGCTTGTTGGCTCTGTTTGCTGGGGTCTGGGGCGTTTCACGCTCCTGGGGAACGTTCACGGCCACCCTGGTTGATTCGCTGACCTGGCAAGGACTGCTGGCCTATGGATTGACGCTAGGGTTTGTCAAGGTGCTTCATGAACTGGGGCATGGCTTGATGGCCAAGCGATTTGGATGCCGCGTTCCGACCATGGGTGTTGCCTTTCTGGTGCTTTGGCCGGTGGCGTACACCGATACCAACGAGGTCTGGAAATTGACCCGGCGTGATCAGCGCCTCAAGGTCGCGGGTGCTGGCATCGCAACGGAGCTGATGATTGCCGCATGGGCCTTGCTGGCGTGGGTCTGGTTACCTGAAGGAGCCCCCAAGTCCATGGCCTTTTTGCTGGCCACTACGACATGGGTCAGCACGCTGGCCATCAATGCAAGTCCGTTCATGCGTTTTGATGGATATTTTCTGTTGTCCGACTTTCTGCAGATGCCTAATCTGCACTCACGTGCCTTTGCACTGGCACGCTGGGATCTCAGAGAGAAATTATTCAAGCTCGGTGAACCTCCCCCGGAGTCTTTTGCCGATGCCAAACGTCGCGGACTCATCTTGTTTGCCTGGGCTACCTGGATTTATCGATTGGTTCTTTTTTTGGGTATTGCCGCCTTGGTCTATCACTTCTTCATCAAGGCGCTGGGCATCTTGCTGTTTCTGGTGGAGATTGTGTGGTTCATTGCCAAGCCTCTCTGGTCCGAGATTGCAGCATGGTATTTGCGCTGGCCTCAGATCGTCCGTAGTCGAAGAGCACGTTGGAGTGCCATCGGAGCCTTTGCACTTATTGCGCTTTGCTGGCTGCCCCTGCCTGCCCCAATCCGCACCGAGGGTATGTTGCAATCCAGCGAAATATGGCCTTTGCATGCGCTTGATGCATCGCAGCTGCAGCAGCAAATGTTTGGCGACGCACGAATGGTCAAGGTTGATGCCCCTGTCTTTTTGCTGGACTCCCCGGTTCTCAAGGCCGCTCAGGCTCAAAACGATGCGCAGAGGACCCAGTATTCGCAGCAAATAGCGGCAGCAGGTTTCGACTCTGAGCTGCGCAGGGACTGGCAGGTTCTGCAAGAGCGTCAGCTGCAGGCGGCTACTCAACAGCAGGCAGTGGAAACCGAAGCCAGTCGCTACCGTCTGAATGCCTCGGGCACTGGAGTTCTGCGCGACGTGGATCCGGATCTTCGACCGGGAGACTGGCTGGCCCGGAATGAATTGCTGGGTAGAGTCGTGGGCGGCGATCGGCTGGAGGTTCTTGCCTATGTGCAGGAAGAAGATATTCAACGCATCAGCATCGGCGACAGCGCAATTTTTATCGCTGACGCGGGTGTGGGTCCGGTACTGGATTTGACGGTGCGCAGCGTTGATCAGGATGCGAGTCGTACCCTCTCGGAGGCTGCGCTGTCTGCGGCAGCTGGAGGCATGATTCAGGTCCGAAGCATGCAAGGCACCCTATACCCGGAGCGTCCGGTCTACAGAGTGGTGCTGGATGTGGTGACACCGCTCGAAACAGACGCTGTTTTGCAACACCGCTGGCGTGGCAAAGTCAGCATTCGCGGCCAATGGGAAGCGGCTGCGGCGCAGTTTGTGAAAACTGCGACGAGTGTTTTTTGGAGGGAGGCAGGTTTTTAGCCTCAATGAATGACTGCAATGGGCGGTGATTCAACCGGTCGATGCATCCGCCCCGCAGCAGGCTGTGGCCGTATTCCTTGGCCGTGCGGAGTTTCACGGAACGAAAGTGGGGGGCTTGCCGACCCCTGCTGTCGCAGCAAAGAGCGGTGGATGAGAACTAAGGAAGGACGCTGTCAGCGTAAGCCTGCACGAGTGCCCAGCGTGTGCACGCGCTTTATCCAGACGGCGCGCTTGGCGGCACTGGACTTGAGCACAGGGCCAAAACTATGCACATGCACGGGCCGGATCCCGCTGAACTCCAGAATGCTCTGTTTCATTTGCCGATGACCTGGTTGGCGCTGTACCCAGCGGTAGTACCAAGGGGGGGAATCCATTGTCACAAGCAGTTCAGCAGTGCGGCCGCCCAGCAGGCGGTCCCACAATGCAGAGTCGGCTCGGTATTTGAAGGCGAAACCTGGCAGGAAGATGCGATCGAGAAAGCCCTTGAGCAGCGCCGGTAGCCCGCCCCACCATATCGGATAGACCCACACCAGGTGTTGCGCCCAGGTAATGTCGAGCTGAGCGCCTTGGAGGTCGGCCTCCAGCGGCTGGCTATGCTCGTATCCGTGGCGCAGGATGGGGTCGAATTGCATTTCACCCAGCTCCAGAAGTCGGACCTCGGCTCCAGCGTGGCGCGCGGCATCGGCATAGGTGCTCGCCAAGGCGGCACATAGACTGTTGGTGGAGGGCTGGCCGAGGATGATGAGGATGCGACGGGACATGGCGATAGAGGCGGGCTGAGTTCGTAAGCCGCCAGCATCACCTTGTCCTTGGGGACAGAGTCAAGCCCTACAACGTCAAATGGAGAGTGGCTCTGGTGAACCGCATGTCTTTGCACCGTTGCATGTGCTCAGCTCCATGGACAATGCCGCCAGGGCGATGTCGGCAGCTTGCAGCCGCGCCAGTTCGTCGGCAATGGCGCGTCGCCGGGTCTGGAGCAGGGTCTGGACGGCGGCAGCGCCGGAGGGAGTGTCGATGCTGCGTAGCGGCTGTAGCGCAGCCAGGCGAAAACCCAGCGACAGCGCCTGGCGGATCCACTGCACGCGCTGCACATCTTCCGGTTCGTAGTGGCGGTAGCTGCCCTGGCGTGCCACGGTGCCGAGCAAGCCGTGCGCCTCATAAAGGCGTAGCGCTTTGGGCGTGCAGCCTGTGAGTGCGGCGAGTTCACCGATACGCATAGGTGACTCCCGTGCGCTTGGCAGTATGTATCTTTCTTGCTGAAAGTGCTGTTGGCTCAGGGTGCATGAATGCCTGGGGTCGTTTGAATGTGTTGTGGGAGTTGTTGACCCATGAATTTCGAGTGGTCGTGACAAAGGGTTCACGGCCATAGGCCTTGTCAGGAGCCATCGTGCGAATTTACGGCAATCCCATGGCGCGATTGCAGCAAATTTCGGCGCGGCCCTGGCACTCGACAATCGTCAGGGTTGTCCAGTGCGTGTCGGAAATCCTCTGCTAACGGCTTTTCTCTAGTAAGCAATGCCTTGCTGCCGCTCCTTTATCTGCTCATATTGACTGCGCTCGCTGCAGCAAGCATTGAGGGCGACTATTGGATGCCTCTTGCTAGGCAGGGCAGGGAGGTTTCAAGCATCCATCGCATACCTTAGCCCTGGGAAGACCTGGAGGGCGCGAGCAGCCTGGGTGCGCAACTGGTAAAATCAATCGATTAACCTGTTTTGGGCCGTGTCAATGCTTGTTGGTGACTCGGGCTTTTAATCCGTTGGTCGCGAGCTTGAATGTCGTGGAACCAGCCAGAATACAGGCGCTACAGCTATAGAAGCGGTAGCGCCTTTTTCGTTTACCAGTTTTTCATCGTGCGTGTGGCTGGCTCGAACAACAGAGTCGAGTCTGCTGATTTGGCCGTTGAAATAAAATTTCTGCTTGGCGCGTAGACGCTGCGCTGCTGGAAAAATCAAATGAAATCAATCGACTCCGTTAGCCCCACGCAAACCGCAATCCCCAAAGTGGGCTTTGTTTCGCTGGGCTGCCCGAGTGATGCTCAATGTATATCATCATAGCCTTCAACTGCTGCAACGAAAAAGGGCCTGTCCATCACTGGACAGGCCCTTTGTAATTGGCAGGGTTTACTCACCCCATTTGGTGCCTGGTGGGAGCTCCAAGGGCTTTATGTAGACGACCTCGTCTTCAATAGTGCCGAGAACTGGAATCGTGCGCAGCCCTGGTGAAGCTTGTTTGGTCAACTGCTCGATCAGATCGGCAGCTTTTTGTGCAGTGGCATCTCCCTGGCGCAGGTCTTTGATGAGTTGCGATATCTCGGTGCTGTTCATTTTTTCCATTCTGGAAACCTCTATCAAGTTGCATCGTCGTGCGCCTTCTAGGTTAGCGCAGAAATTTCAGACGAACAAAAGCCGGCTCATGGCCGGCTTTGTTGCTTTCTATATGTTTAGAGCTTTTTGACCAAGTCGGGAAGGCTGACCTCGCCAGCAGCGATCGCTGCCAGCTCCGCTTCGGGAAGTACCGAAAGAAGACTGCTGGCTCTGCGGTCGAGCTCCAGCTTTGCCATGCGGCTCCAATCTGGGTAGTTGATAACGTACTCGCGGCCGGCGGGATTGTTGCGTGTGTATCCGTTCAGATAGTCAGTGAGGCTTTGTTCAATGTTGGTCATGTTGGGCTGAATTGCTTGGTTCGTTGTCATGGGCACCATTGACGCTCTGCCTGGCCAGATGTCCAAGCAGTATCTGGCGTGTCCGACGCGTCCGTCGGACACTGCTCTGGTGCTTGACTGGGCTCTTAGAAAAGCCCTGCGGGTTCGTCCTCGCGGTTCCAGCTGTAGATCACCAGCTCGCCGCGCTCCACACGATTGGCTGCGCCGCCCACGGTGTAGTCGAGCTTCAGATCCTCCATCTCGAAGTCCTTGAAGCACTCCCTGATCGCAGGGTGGTCGTTGATGCTGATGACGGCCTTACCCTTGATCGCCTTGAGCTTCTTGGCCATGAGCTCGTACTGCTCCCAGTGGAACGGTACGCCATAGCCTTCCGTCTCCCAGTACGGCGGATCCATGTAGAAGAGGGTGTGCGCGCGGTCGTAGCGGTCGATGCAGGCTGCCCAATCGAGCTGCTCGATGTAAGTACCAGCAGCAAGGCGCAGGTGGGCGGCAGACAGGTTTTCCTCGATGCGCAGCAAGTTGATGGCCGGGGCCGTTGTGGCAGTGCCGAATGACTGGCCAGCTACCTTGCCGCCGAAGGATTGATGTTGCAGGTAGAAGAACCGTGCGGCACGCTGAATGTCCGTCAGGGTCTCGGGCTTCGTGTCCTGCATCCACTTGAAGACCTGGCGGCTGGTGAGCGCCCATTTGAACTGGCGGACAAACTCCTCGAGATGGTGGGTCACTACCCGGTAAAGATTCACCAGATCCCCGTTGACGTCGTTGAGTACTTCGACATCGGCGGGGTGCCTGGCGAAGTAGACGGCAGCGCCGCCTGCGAATACTTCAACATAGCAGTCATGCGCTGGAAAGCGCTTGAGCAGCATGTCCACCAGGCGGCGCTTGCCGCCGATCCACGGAATGATTGGGTTGGTCATTTATCTCAGCTACTGGCACGCATTGGTGCTCTTGAGGGGCGCGCTGGGCGCTCAGCTGATTGAATGCTCCGCATCTGGGGCATTTGATAGATAGACGAGTGTATTCACCTTCGCCCAGTTTGCGGCGGCAGTTGCCGCAGCGAATTTCCTGCATATGCTCTTTCCGAGGGGAAAAATTGGCTAGACTCGTCACGCTGTCGCGACAGTGGCGGGTCTTCGCCTGGCATGCAGGCCCGTTCTGCTGTTGGGGTCTTGCTCGGGTGTTACTGCACCTTTGCAAGTCGCCCGTCTTTTTTGATTTCGAGAAACCCGCTGTACTCAGGTCGGCGGGTTTTTTTTCGCGTCAGATCTCCACGGCTGGGCATTCATCCCATGTGCGGCCATCGAGCATGCGCCCTGCAGCCTTCTTTCCGACGCGGGCCATCTCGCCCCACATACACACATATAGGTCACTGCGCTTGCCGCCCGCAGCTATGAACTCCGGTCCGTCAGCAGGAGCCCACTCGCCCCACTGCTTGAACAGGAATGGCACGCCGGCAGCATTGCACTGGTCGCGCAAGCTTCTTGCCCAGTCGGGGTGCATGGGCCGCGCGCCTGGGCCTGACTCGCCACCGACGATCACCCAGTCCAGCGCTTCCAGAACGTTGGTGCCGTCTGCGGGGTTTCTGGGGTTGGCGAACATTCCTTCAAATGACACTGGGTCCAGCAGTGGCTCCATGCTCAGGAAGCGCACCTTGGCAGGCACGGCCAGCAGCTTGGGAATGTCCCGGTCTGCCTCTTCCTGATTCACGACCGTGGCCCCGATCCAGACATTAGGCAGCGGCATCATGTCCAGCAGCGTCAAGTCTTTGTCATGGCCGTGTACCAGATCGGTCAACATGCCTTGCACGTTTCCGATGCGTTTGGTCAGCAGCAGCCAGTCTAGGTGCGGCGTCTTCATAATCAGCCCGAACAGGTCCGCGCGCCATTGCGGGTCTACCGCGTTGTCGAACACATCGGCCAGCGATGCGCAGAAAACGCGTTGCCGGCGGCCATGGGTGGCAAAGAAGGCTTCATGGTTGGCATTCCAGGCTAGAGGCTTGTTCCAGTTTCCTACACTGGTGCGGCGGCGCGGCGCGCCAGGCCCCCAGTTGATCGCCTGACCACCGGCATAGCGCGCGTTGCGCGTCTCGGCATAGCAGTGGTCGCAACCGGGGCCAACTTTCTGGCAACCTTCCCAGGGGTTAAATGTGTGGTCTGTCCACTCGATTTTTGTGTTTTCGGCCATGTGGCGCTCCAAAAAGAACCCCGCTCAGTGGCGGGGCTCGGGGTTGCGGTTTTGCTGTTTCTCTTGGCGAGCGCGGCGAATCTCTCGTTTAGATGGTCGGGCCATTTGGCTTCTCCTGGATTCCGAATTCCGTGCCGTCTGCGTTCCACATGGGCACATAGCGGCACTGCTCGCACCGGTGAAAGTCGTAGTACCCGTTGCCCTCAGCGCGATACGTACCTTTCTTGCAGTGTGTGCACTGCAAACCAATGCGCGAGCGGTAGAGCGCATCTTTGGCCTCAATAGGCTCTTGTGCTTGTTGTGTCATTGCTTGGGCCATATCACTCTCTTTCGCAGGCGAATGTCTGGGATAGATAAGGTTCTGGAACACGCCGCCTTTCAGCAGGGGAGCACTGCCGGCGAAGAATTGTGGTGAGAATGCCTTGCGACCAACGGTCATCACCGGGAATTCCGCAGCCGTCAAGGGCGCGGGAGGCAACGCGACGTGCAAGGCGTTCAATTTCAGAATCCCAAGCCATGCGCGGGATTCCATTGACGGAAACACTGACCATCCAGAGGGCACGCCCCATGAAGAAGGCCACTCATTCCTCGCCAATATTCACAGTCAGATTCACGCCGCAGGTGATGCCTTGCGCTGCGTTGACCGAGAACATGTAGCGCCCATCGGAGCACTGCTCTGCAAACTGGCAGGGTTGAGTAATTGCGATGCGGCGTTGTCTATCGATGGCTGTCTTGAAGCTCATGAAAGTTGCTCCTGATCTTGTTTCACCACATCAGCTGCCTTCTGCGCTGTCGTGCGCGGCTCATCGAGCACCGACCCATCTTTCCCGCGCCAGTCGTTGCAGATGGAATTCGGTGTGATACCGAAGTAGTGGAGCCCGCAGTGCTGGTTCTTGCGGAACGTGTTGCTGTTGGTGCTCAGGCGTATCTGGGCCTGCCGGTAGTGCTTGCAGTTCATGCAGCGCGGCACGTCGCCCTCAAAGCCGACGCGCTTTTTCAGTTGACCGAGCTTGCTCATCGTGTGCCCTTCGCACGGACCATGGCGCCGCATTTGTCCACGGGAACAACGTGCTTGCCTCGCCAGCGGTAGCCAATGGGCGGGAGTAGCGTGCGCCATACCCAGGCGAATTTGTAGGCAAAGTCGTCTGGACCATACCCATAGGCTCCCATCAAGTAGTTCGCGCGCTTATCGCGCTTACGCAATTTTCTGAGCTTGGAGCGTTGATCACGTTCAAGGTCGTGGGCTCTACTCATCACTCGCCTCCGTGCGCTGCCCGGACGGCGCGCTGTGCTCGTGCCCAGTTGGCCATTACGCCGGCTTGGGCCTTTTCGAGAGTGCGTTCATTGAGCAACACGCTGGCGTTGCATCCGATGTTGGTGCAGAAGATGCGCGCCTGAAACAGCGACACGCCGCCAAAGGCTTCGTGGTTGACGCTGGAGCGCATGAGAGCCGTGTGGGCGCAGAACGGGCACACGGGTATGACCCCACTGCACATGGCTATCTTCAGCTCAAGCTCGTTGGGTGGCAGGTCTTGCTTAGCCATTGCTCTGCCCTTTCTGCGCCTGGGCGCGCTGTGCGGCAATAACTGCATTCGCCTCCACGCGAGCAATGAGCGCATCATGGTCTTCCCGGCTGCGGATTACCGGGTTCGCCAGGGCGAAGGCCTGCTTCGCTGACTGGTAACGCTTGATGATTGGGGGCAGCTCGCTGCTGATGGTGGCGAATAGGCTGCGCAAGCCTGCCTCATGCGGTTTCAGGTAGTGCTTGCCCATCTGCTTATAGAAAACTTCAAGAAAGCCATCCGTGCCATAGCCCGCAAGCGCGTCAAGCGCCTGCACTTCGGCCATGGTCAGCTTGATGTTCACATCCACTTCGATGCGTGGCCATTGAGTGAGTCTGTTCATTCACGGTCCTTTAATGCAGAGCCCCGCTCAGTGGCGGGGCTCCGGTTATCGATATTCCCGAGCGGGAAATTTGTGCGTTCAGGCGGTCTGTTTTGCTGATTCATTCCCGTTCGGGAAAGTTGGGGAAGGGCGCTCACTTGCTCTGCTCCTTCTGCGTTCCTTCCTTGGCTGCTGCATGGGCTACCCGGCGCGCTTCCTTATCGGGGTCAAGTTGTGCGCCGCGCTTGGCTTCCTCGAAAGCCTCCTTTGCGGTCTTCGATGCAGAGTCAGACCACCAGCCGTCATAGGCATACGATCCACAAGGGGCCGTCACCCGGATGTACCAGTTGCCCTTTCGGCTCTCGCGCTCGACTGTGATGGAGTGCTTTTTGAATGTGCGCGTGAATTGCATCACTCACCCCCTTGCGCTGCCTGGGCGGCGATGGTGGCGCGGCGGGGAAGCTCGACCCATGCAGCTATTGGCGTTCTCACATGCCAGTGGGTTTCTTCGTGCTCGTTGGCCTCGTACCAGCCCTCTGGGCAGTAGTACTCGTCCTTGTCTTCGTCATACTCAGCCCATCCTTCGGGGCACTCGTCGCCGGCCACCAGCCATGATTTCGGCACCCACATGGCACGGATCGGGATTTCCTTCCCTTCCATCCACGCCAGGACATAGCGGCCAGCGGGCGGCTTTTCTTGCGCCGCATCCCGCGCGTCTGCCTGCGCCTGGGGTGTCTGACCATCCCGCCACCAGCCGACGAAGCCGCCATGATTGATGAAGCCACGACCGGGCATTGCGCCGTCGACGGGCTTCTCGATCGCGTAGCCGGTGATCTGGTAGCCGCGCTCCTGCAAGTTCTTGAGCTTCAACGAGGCAACGTGGCAGAAGGCGGGCACCGCATACGCGGGAAGTCCGGTAGCAGTAGCCAGCAGGGCGCGCAGCTTGGATTCGATGGCGGCGCGCTTCTCATTAACTAGGCGCTGGGAGCCGTGGCCGTAGCCGACATCAGCGGCCTCGCGCTCAAGATCCGCAATCAGCCCCATCACTTCCTTGATGGCCGCATCAGGCTCTGGCAGCACCACTGGCGCGGATGCTGCCGAGGCTTCGCCAATCTTCGCCGCGAGCGCTAAAGCACCAGCCATCACGTACTCGTGGGGCTGCGTCACGTCCGATGGGCCATTCATCAGCCTTGCAGTGCGCGCGGCCTGTCGGGCTTCGTCTGGTGTCAACGGTGGTGAGGTCAGCGATGGCACGGCTGCCGGGGCGGCACCAAGCGCGTTCCTGTAGCGATCGAGCACTGCAGCGGCGTAATTCCAATAGTGCATTCCGCGTCCCTGCTTCATGATTTTGTTGTACAGGGCCATAAGCTCCTGTTTCATGTCGTCTACGAGCACGGGCGCGGCCATTTCCGCTGCTGGGGTGGCGGCAAGCGCGGCGCATTCCGGCGCGCTGGCAATCATTGCCTTCCACAGTCCACACGCCTTGACGCACGCCCCGAGGTAGTCGGCGGCGGCTTGCTCCATCTGCTCAGTAGGATCAACCGGCACGAGCTTCCAGCCCTCAGGCACTGCCACGGCTTGGGGTTCTTCCAGAGGGTCTTGCCTGGCTCGCTTTTTCCCTTCGTTGTAGCCAATTCTCCATGCCGCATCACAGCCCCATTCACTGCTGTATGGGTTTGCGATCTCAGAATTGCTCCAGCCAGCAGTCAGCCCTTTGCCCATACCTTGCACGTAAGCGGTGGTTATGACAATGACTTGGTTGTCTGTGATTTCAGGTGTCTTGTCTTGCATTTAGGTGGCTCCCAGAATGAGAAAAGCCCGCGGCGGCGGGCTGGGGTGTTGGTTAGGTGGCTGATGCCTGTTGCTTCGCGTTGTCGTAGGCCTTGATCCCCCACGCGATGGCATAGCAGTTCCAGAGGAAATGGAATTTGAATTCCTTGCAGTTCCACTCCCAGCAGTCATCCATCTGAAAGCCAGGCACGTCATCGCATCGAAAGTCGCGGGCAGCGTCGTAGGCGCGCACTTCGCCATCATCGGCAGTCGATAGAACTTCATCGTTCAGAGCACTCCAAAGCGCGGCCTTGTCGTCGCTGAATTTGTCGCGCTCCGCCTGGGTGCTGTATTCAGCATCGGGTTCGCTGCACTCCGCCCAGCTATCAAATGCCTCTTTGACATGCCGCCGAAAACTATCGGCACTGAACTCCATGACGTCCCTTGGCGCTGGTGCGAGCAGCTTCTCGTCCCAATAGCCAGGGTTGATTGCCAGTTGATCAGCGCGGCCTGTTTTGTTGTAGTGCTCTTGATCGGTGCGAAAGAACGCGAACATGTCCTGCAAGCGTCGGAATACGAAAGTTCCCATGTCGCCATCAATGCACAGCGTGCCTGGCCAAGTGATGATGTCGAACCAGTAGGCGCGGCTGTTCGGATCTTTGAACCGCAAATGACGGTTCACGCCATCGTCACGCACGATTTCCATCTGGTGCGCTTGCGCATCCTTGAGGAAACGATCCTCAGTGCATGCAATTTCTCGGGGCATTCGTGTCTCCAGAAAGCGAAAAGCCCGCTCAGTGGCGGGCTGTGATTCATTGATATGTGCGAGAAGGTCGATTTATGAAGATCTATGAATGGCTTGATGGCAGGCGCATAGCCGCCAGTAGTGCAGATTCTTCAAGCGTTGGGGCATTGCCTGAGATTTGGAAAAACCAATGGGCGGCTGCATGACTACCTGCGGGAACGAGGTGGGTATGCAAACGCATTTCACCCAGCCAACTGATCCAACCTCCATCGGACTCATGCCACCAGGTCAAGTTGCCCATTTCCCGGCTCTCATGGTGGTAGTCTGTCGCGGCTTCAACCGCGGCAGGAAAGTCGGGGGCATAGCCATGGGCGCGCACATATCGATCTTCTCCAACTTTTAAGTATGAGGACCAGTAGATGGGGGTGCCCTTTGTTTTGTCATGCGCACTGGCCGGGTTAATGCTCAGCATCAACAGGTACCCGTTGTCTTGCTGGATGTGCTTGGACAGGTTTGCTGGACCGTAACCGCTCAGCCCGAGCTGGGCATGCCATCCATCCATGCTGCCGGTGGCGCGAGCAGAGGTGGGACTGAATCGCCAGTCGGCAGTGTTGCCGCCGTGGGCGTCAACCCAAGCGATGTCCTCGTGCGGTGTGTAGGTGGTGCTCATAGATACTCCAGATACCAAAAAGCCCGCTCAAGGCGGGCCGGTGGCTTGCCATAGATGACTGCACATCTATGAATGAATGGGTTGGGGTTTAGGCTGCTTTCAGCAGTGGAGTGATGGGGCAGCTTTGCACGCGCAGATGGCCCAGGCCTTTGAGGGTGTTGCGGTAGCAGCTCACGATTGCGGCCTCGAGCTCTTGTGCAACGCTGGTGCCCGCAGCGATGATCTGGCCGTCCTCGGTGATGATGGCCAGCTGCGCGGGCTTGCCGTGGAAGGTTGCCTTCGGCGGCTCGTGGCTGACGGTGTGGATGTAGACGCCTTCGATGGTGCCTGTTGCTTGTTCACCCAGCATGGCGGTTCTCCTTTGCCTTGATGCGTGCCTGCTCGGCCTGCACGCGCGTGACGGTGTTGTGTGCTTCGAGCATCTGCTGTGGACTGCTTGCGTCCATGATGGTCTGGGCATAGCTAAGAGCCTCTGCCACCGGTGCGATTTCATCGGGGGTTAGGCGCATGACCTTTGTTTGCTCGTAGCGCTCGCGCAGGGCGTTCATGACGTCATGCGATGGCGCGATCAGATCCACGAGCTTCTGATCAATTTCTGCAGCCCTGGCCATGGCGACATTCAGGGCAGCGGACACCCTAAGAAAGTCGTCTTCTGTGCCGGTACCTTCATGCAGGCGCGTGAAGGCGTCCAGCGTGTCGAATCCATCCTTGAGCGTTTCGCCCTCTTCGTAGGGGCGGCAGTGGTTCAACAGGTGGATCGGGTACAGGGACTGTTCTTTCGGCGGTCGTGCCCGCTTGAACCGAGCCGCTCTGCGTTCGGCGCGGTTCACTGTGGCAGCTCCTTGACCGTGCCGTCCGGGTAGTGCAGGCGGTCGCCTACGCGGCTTGGCAGTGCAAATGCACGCATGCGTGAGGCCGGGATGCCGGGCGTGTCCTTGAGCTCGGGGCATTTGTAGGGCTCGCTGTTTCGGCCCTGCCAGGGGTATGTCTGCAGCGGTGCGATTGAGCGGCTTGTGCGGCGCTTCTTGAGCTCGCTGCTGCGCAGCACGGGCGTGGCGTGAGTGATGCTGACCGCGCTGTCCTCACTGGGTTTGATAGGTCGACGTTGCATGGCGGTTGGGTAGAGGAATGCAGAGGTTGTAGATCGCCAGCCAGTGCAGGCCGCACTGACTGTGGAAGGGGTAGGGGCAGGCATCGTTGGGCTTCAGGCCGGCTGCATAAGCTGCCTGCGCCTCACGTTCGACCGTGGCCTTGGGGATGCTGATCAGGCCGGTGACGGCGAAGCAGTGCAGCTTGTCAGGCACAGGCCGGCTCCTTGCTGCGGGCCGGTACCAGCGCACAGCTCAGCACGTTGGCGAGCATTTCGGTGCGTGGCGGGCGGCAGACAAGGGAGTGGATGCGTGCACGCTCCAGGCTTACGACCAGAGCGCGGCCTGGCGTCAGCTCGCTTTTGTATTCGTCCCAGAAGCGCTGCGCGCTCGGGCCTGACCATGTCACTCGCCAGGGCTCAACGTGGTGGTTGCCAAGCCGGTCATAAACCAGCAACTCCAGCTGGAAGACGCCGCATGCCGCCTTGGTGGCTTGTGGTGGGGTGCGGCTGAGATAGACGGTGCCGGTGTGGTTCATGGGGCCTCCTGTCGCTGGCAATGAAAAAAGCCCACGCGGCATCTGCCGGGCGGGCTGGGTGAATCAATCTGGCAAGCGTCCGGAGAGGGCACTTGGCAGATTCCCCTCGGGTGAGGGGAGGTGGTAGATCAGGCGAAGGGATAGCCTGCGGGCTCGTGCTGCAGGCGGCGCAGCGCTTCATCAATGTGCAGAGCGCGGCGGCTTCGCTCGGGGGCGTTGGTCATCAAGATGAGAGCGCCGGTGGCCGGCAGCTCTTGCACCCCGTGAACTTCCTCGCCGTCGAACACTGTGCCCAGAGCGAAGTGTTTGCGCAGGGCCTCGGCGTGACGGGTCTTGCCCGAGCCCTGCGGGCCGTAGACGATGATGGATTTCTTGTCTTCCATGGTGCTTAGCGGCTCTTCTCGTAGGTGCCGATCAGCACGGTCAGTGTGTTTTCGACCGACTTGCGAATGTCATCGGCAAACTCGGTGGCCATCTGTTCGATCAGCTCTTCCCAGCCCATTGGGCGCAGTGTCATGGTGGGCTTGCCGTCGGTGGTCACGCTCAGGCGCATCACGAATTCGCGCTCGCTCAGTTCGGGGTATGGCTTGCACTTCACGATGATGTGCGTGGGCAGCGTATCCTTGTCGCCTTTGATCGCCACGCTCTCGAAGGCAGAGCGCTGGGTGCTCAGCGCTTGTTCTTCGTGGTTCGACTTGGCAATGGCTTCGACAGAGATGTTGCGCACGGCCGCAATGGCCTTGGGCATATCGATGGGGGTATCTCCAGACTTGGCGGCCAGGATCGGTGCCCAGTCCTCCAGCCACTCAGCCATGCCGCGCTGAGTCAGGCCCACATTCATGACCTTTTTGAGCGCAGCATAGGCGGCAGTAGCCTTGAGCTCCAACGTGGCCCGGCTGGCGCAATGGCCTGGCTGGGTAGGGGAGCCCAGATCCAGCACAGCGGTAGCGTTCATCGCGTCAGCGTTCACGAAGATGCAGCAGCCGTCTTGCTTGTGCTCTTGGGTGTATGCCACGAAGTCGTTGATGTAGGGCGTGCGCATCGTGCCAGCGGCACGTCGGCGCGTAGGCATGAACTGCTCCAGATCCTCGAGCTTGAAGTCATTCGGCAGGGCTGCGGCGGTGAGGTAAGCGCCATCCTCAGGCCGCGTCATCTGCAGCGCAAAGTTGATTTGTTCGATCCGCGTGTCGCGTTGATCGTTGATGTACTGGGGCGGCAGTGCCGCAGCGCTCAGTGCGCCCAGCAGTTGGGCTTGATCGTTGGCCTGTGTGGTCTGTTCGGGGTTGTTCATGCTTGATATGTCGTATTGCGGAAAAGAAAAAGCCCGCTGGAAATGACTCCAGGCGGGCGGGCTGGTTGTTGCGGTGATGGCTGTTTCAGGCCTTGACAGGAATGCCGGGAATCTTCAGCTGGTTCGCGGGGATGAGCGACATCACGCCGTTCGTGCCTACGTGCATCACCGTCTTGCGCGTCACTTCCTCGCTGCGCTTGCCGTCTGCTGTGGGGCGCTGGAACTTCAACGTGTGTGCCACGGTCACCTGATGGGTGCCAGGAATGCGCGACAGGTGCAGCTTGACGTTGACCTCGCCCACTTTGTCGTTGTCGACCACGCCTGCGGCGACTTCGCCCAGGGCCATGGACAGCATGCGGTCAAACTGGCCGCCGTCCAGATCGGTGATGAATTCGCTCACGTTGGTTTGAGCGGCGCTGGTGTTGGGAACTGGATGCATGGATTTCTCCGGTGGTGGTGGCTTGCGCCGGGGTGGTAAATCAGAAAGGTGGGGCTTCGTAGATCTGCTTTCCTGGGACGAAGTGCATTCCACCGCTCCGGCCGTCGCCGTTGAGACGAGTTCCGCTAGAGATCCAGCGGCGTTTCTTGTTCAGGTAGAAATACAACTTGCGTCCCAGAACATTGCGCGTGAAGGTCTTGTGGTCTGGGTCCACGCCGTCGATCTGCACTATCAGTGCTGGTCGTCGGTTGGACGGGTCCCGCCAGTAAAACGCGACCGTGGCGGGAAGCTGCTCCCATATCCAGCCGTGTCTATCAAGGACGACCACAGTCCCCTTGGTACCTATGTCTGCGGTAAAGCTGTGCATGGGGCGTGCTCAAGGGAAGAGTGGTGGATTGGCGAGCCCGTGGGCCAGCACCAGGGCGATGCAAGCGCCGAGGATGACGACCCAGGCGACGGCCGTTGCTTTGATCAGGGTGCTCTGTGACTTGCTCAGCGAAGGCATCGGCAGGAAATTCCTTTGTTGAGGTGGCCGAGGTGCTGGAATGCATAGTCAAGTGCTTCCCAGACAGAGTCGGCCTGGTGGCTGATGGACACGCCGCCGCTGGAGAGTATGAAGGTCAGCATGGGGCGGCCTCATTGAAAAGCGACAGGTTGAGGTGGCCGGTTGTGCCAGCACGCACGTGGCGAATGGTCATCACTGGCGGGCGCTTTCGGGGTTTGCGCACTGTGCTGTTGGCTTGCTGTTGAGCCGCCATGGCCTGGCGGTGGCGCTCCCAGGTCTGGGCTACATCGGTCCGGCCACTGTTTCGATACACGAATTCAGGGCTGGTGATGGGCACGCTGGGCATGGTGACGCGGGCTGTCTGCATGGCGGTCTCCTATGGGTGCAAAAAAGCCCGCTCAGCAATCACGATGCTGGCGGGCGAGCGATAGATGGATGTGTGCGGCTGCTGGTGCAGATCCATCACGATGAAGCCTTGCAACAAGGCCTCGTCGTGATGGCCCTGGTTGCCCAGGGCCCCGCTCTTACTTGACCTGGTCCTTCAGCGCTTGCCAGAGCGCCTTGGGGTTGCGGTACTTAGAGCCAAGCCAGAAGCCGAGAGCAAACACGGCCAGCATGAAGCTCAGCAGGATCAAGTCGACCATGGCTTAGTCTTCGATTGCAGCCAGGATCAGGGCAGCGGTAGTGGGGAAGGCGTCGGCCTCGGCCACGGTCTTGGCGTCCACGATGTCGAACTTGGCACCCGTCAGATCGTCGTCCAGGCTGCGCAGGTACTTGGTGGCGCCGGCATCGTCACCCACTTGCACAAACAGGATGGTGAGCGCGTCATCGGTTTCCTGGCGGTTGGCCGCGTCGATGATCACCTTGGCTGCGGCTGCCTTGTCGTCGGGTTCGCCGTCGGTGAACACCACGATGAAGTCCTTCTTGTCGGACTTGCCGGCCAGCTTCAGCGCCTCGGTCAGTGCTTCGGCCAGGGGTGTGCCGCCGCGCGGCTGGTATTGGGCGAAGACGTCCTTGACTGTGTCGGCCGTAACGCCGGTGTGGGAGACGATGCCGGAGCCCGAGAACATCACCACGTCGATACCGTCAGAGTCCAGTTTGCCGACGTCGCGGGCAAAGCCCAGGGCCGACTCTTGCACCGCTTCATAGCGGCTGCGGCTGTCGCCGGGCTTGACGGGTTCGGCCATCGAGCCAGATTTGTCGATCACGACCACGTAGTCGAATTCGGACAGCTTGGCCAGGGCCGCAGCGGTCAGGATCGTACCAACGGCCAGGGAAGAGGAGGAGGTAACAGCGTTCATTGCAGTTGAGGAATTGCCGGAAAAGGGGTGTTCCGGTGGCACCATGAAAAAGGCCCGCGTGTTGCGGGCCTTGGGATAGAGAGCCGGTGCCATTGCTGGCAGCCATGGGAAAGAAAAGGTGGAGGGCGGATAAGTTGCTCCCCTGGCCCGGCTGGAAATGGGTGATGGTTGCCGTGTTCGCTCCGGCTTCTTCCTGCTTGCAGATTCGCCTTGCGGCTTGGGAGGTTCCAAAGGACTTTCACCTTGATGCTGGTGGGCAACTACCAGTCAGACCATCTTGAGTGCAGCCGGCAATGTGGCGCATGCTGGCCGCACTCAGGATGGCCCCGCTATTACTCTGCGGGATCGGGTTCACGTTCAAATCACATGCTTGCGTGCAGCTCGCATCTATGGGGAACTATCAGACTGATACTCGAGCGCCTGTGAAGTCGTGCGACATTCCGTTGTTGTCTAATCAAGTCGTTACAACTAAGGGAGGTGTTGAGTGAAAACTTTGATATCTGCAGTGGCACTGCTTGCTTGTACGTCTGTATTTGCGCAGCAGCCGCCTAGATTGGACGAGCGACTGCTCAAGGAGGCTTTCGAGGACAACCTCAAGGATGCAGACAGCGCTAAGTTCAAGGATTTGCGCTACAAGCCAGCCGATACCGCTGGCTTGTGGCATATGTGCGGGCAAGTGAATGCCAAAAATAGCTATGGCGCTTACATTGGCTTTGACCGCTTCGCAGGGGTCGTTGTCAAAGAGGGTAAGGAAGTGAGCTACCTTGTTATGACCATCGGCGAGGTGGCCGACATGTACTGCAAAAACAAGGGTATGTGATCGTATTGGTGTACAGGATGCCATCAGCCCGACGGCATCCTGCACTCCAACCGTTACCGCGCCACGGCTGGTGTCAGGCGCTGCACCGAAGTGCAGAACACTGCTATGAGCCTCGGCACACGCCACACAGGTCATGCCTGGCGTGCTCAGCTCGGGGAGCAGTGATTTACCAGTCTTCGCGCAGGGCCTGCAGCTGGTGGGAGCAGATTTCCGATGGCATCGCGGCGCTTCGCAGCGGGGCGTGCTGGACACATTTATCCGGCAGTATCGAGAATGGATGGAGAAGGGTGGGGTTCGCTCGCTGTAATAGGATCTGGATTCCTACATCACAGATTTCTTGCAGGAGGAACCCCGTATGGGAAGAAAGGCCTCGGTTGAGCTGTATCCGGGTCAGCGCCAGAAAGAACGACGCCAGTTATTCAGTCGTTTTGCAATCCCTGCTGTGGAGGCTGCTTACAGGGAAAAATTCTTCGCCCTGTTCGGTAAGCGTTGTTTTAAATGCGGCCAACCCGAAACCTACGTGCTAGGCACTAGGGGAATGAAGGTTCTTAGTATTGACCACCATGTCCCCATGGCGCTTGGTGGGCAGCTGGTTCCTGGCAATCTTGTGTCACTGTGCCGCAGATGCAATGGCACTAAGCTGGACCAAGACCCCGAAGCCTTCTACACGCCAGAAGAGTTGGGTCGCCTGCAGCCGTTTCTCGAACTCCAGCATGAACTGTTCAACTTCAGGTTTGACTGGGACGCCTGGAGAGCCGATCCGGCAGGCTATTTGATCGGCTTGGGTGTTTCACCAACCTTGGTCGATCAGCTCTTGCACGATGAAGATCACCCCGATTTCCTAGGTATGCCGGAGAAGGAGCAGAACGCTGCAGTGTCCGTATCCATTGGCATGCCACCAGAGCTGGCAAAGTATTTTGAGCCAGATCCATCAGCCTAACCCTTTTCCATCCACTCTCTTTTTAAAGGTCCGGGTCTGGTGCCCGGTCGATGCCGTGCCACCCGGCACAAGGCATTTCTTGGTAAACAAGTTTGCTTTGTGCTGAACAGCAGTGTAAACGGATTTACAAAAAATGGCGAATAAATTTGTAAATGAATTTACAAATAAATCAAATGCAGTCTGACTTGAAGTGCTTGCTCACCAAGAGTTGCAGCGTTTAAGATAAAAGCATGTATAAAAACACAGTACCAAAACGTCAAGCCAATGAGGGCGTATTGGTGCGCATTCGCGGGTGCGAAGAGTGTGATGAAGATGTGGTTTTGTCAGTCGAGGCGTGCACAAAAGATGGTGTGCGCGTCTTGGTCTTTCCGAATGAAGACCTGCTTACTTCTTGGCGTCAGCGTCTTGAAGCACTTGCATGATTGCTGTGCTGGCTGCATTGAATGCTTTTGCGCGGCTGAGCTTGTCAGCCTGAGGAATCATGTCGAACAGCACGGCAAGCTCAATTGCAGCAGGTGTCAGCTCTGTAGGGGCGTTAACTTGCACACTCACCTCCATAGGCCCTTCCCCTGTCAGTAGCCAACGTGAGTTGACCTTGAGGAAGGCTGCAACGGCATCGTGTGCTTCAGTTGAGAGCTTTTGATCGCGTTCCTTGGCATTGGTAATGATCATGCCAATGTTCTGAACAGATCTATTTGCAATTTTTGCCACTTCCTTGCGTTCGATGACGCGGCCAATGGCCTCGCCGCGCTTGTCCATCGCAAGTTGGAGTCTTTCACCGTAGAGCATGTGTTTACGATAAGTCCTGTTGTGTAAATTCGTTTTCCGTCATTCATGTAAACATGTTTACAATGAAGCGATGAAGAAAGCGCACGCAATTGAATTGCTTGGTGGCACGCCAAAGAAGGCTGCTGCTGCAATGGGCTACCGATCAATTCAGGCGGTCTACCTATGGCCTGATGTTTTGCCGCAGGCAACCGCTGATCGAGTGCGTGGTGTTTTGTCCCGTGTCGCTGATAAAAAAGCAGCAGACGCTCAGCAACCTAAGGCGCCCAGCAATGTCTAGGGCCCGCTCTCATCTCAATCACTACGCACCAGCCACCGTTCGCGGCGTTCTGCCCGTTCATGAGGGCTGGGTTTGCCTGTCCTTCGACCAGTGCGGCAGCGTGGTTCGCATGCGTTTGTCTGTGGAGCAGCTCAAGGCTTTGCAGGCAACGTTGGCCTTGGCTGTGGCTGGCTTTGCTCACGCTGTGACCCTCCCGCACAAGCCGCGCAACGCGGCAATGGTGGCGGGTGGTGCGGAGTTGGTCTGCTCCATGCGAGATGAGCAGGCCTGCACCCAGCGCTCGAGCTTCTCGGCCGAGAAGCCTGCAGACCCTTCGGCCTCCAGCACGAATATCAGTTGGCTGAGCAGCAGCTCGACGGCTGATTCCCAGGGCGTTGGCGAGGTGGTGGTGTTGGACATACCAATTAAGGGGGGTGGTCGCTGATGTCTCTAACTATCTCAATTCAAGGCTTGCCGGGATACGGCGATGAGCAGGGCGAGGCCGACAGTGCCGCTGGCATGGATCTGGTGGACGCCGCTCAGATGACGGCCCAGCATTTCCCAGGTGGTGTGCCTGCACTGGCCAAGGCCATGGGGGTGTCGCCCAACACGCTGCAGCACAAGCTGAACACCAACAACGATCGCTACATCCTGGGCCTGAAGGAGTCGCTGCTCATCCAGCAGGTGACGGGCAATCACGCGGTGTTGCATGCCATGGCCGCTGCCCTTGGCTTCACCTGCACTCGTGCGGTGGCTGATCAGTCGGGTGGCGATCCTATGGAGGCGTTCTGGCGCTTCCAGCAGGAGATGGTCGACTTCACCCAGCAGGCGACCAATTGCTTCAGGCCTGGTGCAACGCCATCGCGCAATGCACATCGTCGGCTGGAGTACCACGCCAATGAACTGGCTGCAGCCCTCAACCATATGGTGGCCGCATCAGCAGCCTTGCTCCCCAAGGACAGGGACGCAGTTTGATTTCAGCGCGCGCAACGGCAAAGCATTCACTCGGCCAGTCTCTGTCGGACTGCGTGGCCTGTGGTGGTTACTCCCATTCGATTCGTGTGAATGGTTGCGCGCGCTCTTTTATTGCCACGGCATCGGCATCGACAGACAGCACGCCGGGGGGTGACAGCCCTGGTGCAAGCACAAGAAACACAAGCATGTTCAATCCCTCAATCAGCCGCCGCGCCGCGTCGCGTGGGGCTTCGCCGTTCCCCGCCCCCCTTCTGTTTAGAAGAAGGCGCGCACACGTTTCGTTGTCAGTTGGAGCGGCTCTGCGCGCTGCTTCGGGCATGTGGTTTGCATGCAACACCGATCACGGGTCCTTCCTAGCCTTCCTGCATGCGGGTAATTCGATCCTCGTGAAGTCTGTAGTTAGCGAGTCAGGAAGTTACTGACATGGCCTCAAACTATGACGACGTTCTGAGCCAGCTGCAGGCGGCAGGCCTGCTGGTTGACTCCCTTGAGATTGGCCGTCTGCGACGCTGCCGCACAGCTGATGGCGGGCGAGAAAAGCGCGGCTGGTTTCTGCTACATGAAATTCGCTTGGACAACGGCAACGATCTGATCGTTGGCAGCTTCGGCGTATGGCAAGGCAGCGAAAACAATGCCCGCAAGGTTGAGATCAGCAAGAACGAGATCAGCCGCGAGCAGGCCGAGGCACTGCGCAAGCGCCTGGCCGAGGACAAGCGCCGGTCGGAGCTGGAACGCAAGGCCGAGGCCGAGCGGGCTGCAGCTCGTGCTTCGGCCGCATGGAAAAAGTGCGATGCCACCGGCGAGAGCACTTACCTGCAACGCAAGGGTGTGGCCGGGTACGGTGTGCGCTACTCGCCCAGCGGGGCGATGGTCATTCCGCTGCTGGACACCAGCAACAACATTCACGGTCTTCAAATCATTCGCGGCAAAAACCGCAAGCCAGGCACGCAAGAGAAGGAATACTGGCCGGTTGGCTTGATCAAGAAGGGCCGATTCCATCTGATCGGCATGCCCACGGCTGGCGGTCTGCTGCTGCTGGTCGAAGGCTATGCGACAGGTGCCAGCCTTCATGCCGCGACTGGCCTGCCGGTGGCCGTGGCCTTCGACGCGAACAATCTCGTGCCCGTGGGCGAGGCGCTCCGCGCTCGGTATAAGGGCCTGCGAATCCTGGCCTGCGCCGATGACGACAACACGCAGAAGTGCCACGCCAGGAATGAGGCCGAGTCGGTGCGCCAGGGCAAGCACGTGGAGTGCAAAACCCGAGTCTGGGTGGCCGACGGCCCCAAGTGCCCTCACTGTGGCGAAGATCACAAGGCAGGCAATGCCGGTGTAAGCATGGCCAGCACTTGCGCCATGCAGGTGGGCGGCTCGTGGCTGGCCCCTGCTTTCGCAGATCCTGCGGCCGTGCGCGAGGCCTGGCTGAGCAAGGGCGAGAAGTTCAACGACTTCAACGACCTGCACCTGGCAGAAGGCTTGCACGTAGTGCGCGACCAGATCGAGGTCCGCCTGCTGGAGCTTGGCTGGCGCTCGCGCAATGGCGCCAACGCCTTGCCCCGCACACAGGGGGGCGGGGAGGCGGGAGTTCTCGCTCCACTCAAGCCGATCGACAGCCTTGATGAGCTGCTCGAGCGCTACGCCTTGGTCTATGGCCAGGGCGGTGCAGTGTTCGATCATGATGAGCATCGCCTGGTCACCTTGACCGATATGGGCCACATCTGCCTGAGCCGCGACCTGTACCGCACGTGGAGCGAGCACCCGGACCGCCAGATCGTGAGGCCCGAGCAGGTGGGCTTCGATCCGGCAGGCAAGGAGCCGGGGATTACCTGCAATCTCTGGGATGGCTGGCCCACAAGACCTAAGGCGGGCAACTGCGAAAAGCTGCTGGATCTGCTGTGGCATATGTGCTCGGCCGAGAGCCAGAAGGATGACCTCTTCATGTGGGTGCTCAAGTGGTTGGCTTACCCGCTGCAGCATCCCGGCGCGAAGATGAAGACGACCATCGTCATGCATGGTCCGCAGGGAACGGGCAAGAATATGTTCTTCGAAGCCTACATGGCCATCTTCGGCAAGTACGGCTGGACGATCGACCAGAGTGCTATCGAAGACAAGTTCAACGACTGGGCCAGCCGCAAGCTGTTCCTGATTGCCGATGAAGTGGTGGCGCGGTCGGACCTGTACCACATCAAGAACAAGCTCAAGGCCTTCATCACCGGCGATCTGATCCGCATCAATCCCAAGAACATGGCCGCGTACTACGAGGCCAACCACGTAAACATGGTCTTCCTCTCCAACGAGGCCATTCCCGTGGTGCTGGAAGAGGATGACCGTCGGCACGCTGTGATCTGGACTCCCGAGAAGCTCTCAGCCAAGTTTTATGCCGAGGTCAAGGCAGAGATCGACTCGGGCGGCGTTGCCGCTCTGTACGACTTCCTGCTCAACCTCGATCTGGGCGACTTCACCAACGCCACGCTGCCGCCCATGACGGACTCCAAGCGTCAGCTGATCGACCTGAGCCTTGATAGCCCCAGCAAGTTTGTGAAGGCCTTTGAGGATGGTGACCTGCCAGGCTTCCCTGCCAAGGGGGCGCCAGCACTTCTCACGCCCTGCCTGATGTCGGATATGTACGAGCTCTACAAGTGGTGGTGCACGTCCACCAATGAGCGCGCACTGACATTACCGCGCTTCTCAAACGCGATGACACGAAAGCACAAGGGCGAGGTACTGCGCAAGCGGTACCGCCTGGACGCACATCAGGTCAAAGGTCCAGTCAGCGTTTGCTACCTGCCCGGCGGTAACGAATTACCAGCTGGCATGAACGAGGTCGAGTGGTTGGGTGATCGCATCGACATCTTCAGGAGGGCCGTGCGCGACCTGAAGGGTGGTGTCGCATGAGCATCGCAGCAGTGATTCGCCCAGAACTGTGCGCTATGTGCGGCATCGTGTGCGGCATGGTGTGCGCTGTTAAGTCATTGATTTTTAAGGTGTGTGCGCCATGTGCGCTATCACCCTTCACGGGGGTGCAGGCGGGCGCGTGCACACACATGCATGCAGGCGTGCGCATGTGTGTGCATGTTCATGGCGCACATAGCGCACACAGCGCACACCTCATACACATCAATCACTTACGTGCTTGTGATGCCGCACAACATGCCGCACTTCATAGCGCACATCTCTCTACACCCCCCTTTTTGAAAGAAATAGAGATGGAAGAAGAGAAGAAGAGGGTGATTCCCTGCACGCCTGAAAACGCTGCAGAGGTTCGCGCCGCGGTCAAAGCCTGGCCTCAACTGCAATCACTGGTGAAGTCTTTGCAGGACGGTGGGCATTTCCCTGGCCTGCGTGCCATGACGTTCACGCTCACGGGCAGCGCGGAGTTCGTGGGCAAGGGGTTGGGGGCACTGCTCCCTGAAAACCGCCCCACGGCCCCACAAACCGGCGAGGAGGCGTAATGCAGATCACGAGCAGCATCAAAGGGCTCAAGCCTGTTCAGACCTTGATGGACCGCCTCTCGCGCTCCAAGGTTCGGGAGGCCTCTGTGAAGGCGGTCAATGACACCGGCTTTGAGGTGCGGCGCGCCATGCAAGAGGAAATGCGCAGCGTTTTCGATCGCCCGACCGATTACATCCTGCGCAGCCCCATGCTGAAGAGGGCGACGGTAGACAAGCCCATGGCCACGATCGAGCCGGAATACATGGGCGGCAAAGGGGTCGACCCCAAGAAGATTCTGAAGGCCCAGAACCTGGGCGGCAAGCGTCGGGACAAACGCAGCGAGGTCGCGCTGCGGCGTGCCGGCATCCTGCCCAAGGGCTACCAGACCGCAATTCCTGCTGAGCCCTTTCCTGGGAGCGAGGACCGCTATGGGAATCTCAAGGGCGGCTTCATCGTCCAGCTGCTCAGCTACTTCCGATCGTTCGGAGAGCAGGGCTACCGCGCCAACATGACCGACGCTCGGCGCAAGGCTCTGCAGCTGCGCGGCGGTGCCGGCGTGCGCAAGGTGGGCCCGAACATTGGGCGTCGCTACATCCTGGCCTACGGCAAGTTGCGCGGTGGTGCCCGGTGGACGGCCAAAGGCGAAAACGACCGCCGCGCCTCCAACCTGGCACCGGGGATCTGGGCTGTGGTCGGCAGCTCCGGTGCCGACATCCGGCCCGTGCTGATGTTCGTGCGGTCCGGCAATTACCAAGAGCGCCTGGACATGGAGAAGGTGGGCCAGCGCGCTGATGTCGAAAACTACTTGAGCCGCAGAATCCGCTACCGGATGCGGCAGGCGGCAGGCGTATGAGCAATATGCAAAGCAGACACCCTGAGACGCTCACACTGAGCGAATTCAACAAGCACATGGGCTACAAGGGCCGTTTTGTCTACCAGTTGCGCAACGAGGGGCGGCTGGTGATGACCGAGGATGGGAAGCTGGTGCGGGTTGTCGAATCGATCCGGCGTATCGCGGAAACCAAAGACCCCAGCCGTGCAGGTGTTGCGGCCAGGCATGCGGCCGAGCGCGGTCATGAGCTGACCGGCTTGCCTCCCGCTGAGTCTTCGGACGATGAGGCGGACGCTGATGAAGGTGATGACGGCGACACCGGCAAGAGCACCTTTCATTTTCAGGACAGCAAAGCCAAGCGCGAGCACTACGCGGCGCTACGTGAGGAGAACGCCTACCGCAAGGAAGTGGGCGAGCTCATGGACGCTGATGAGGCCATCGGCGCCTTTTCGGACGCTGCAGCCAAGATTGCCAGCGTGCTGGATGCGGTGCCATCGACAGTGGGCCCGATGCTGGCCGGCCTGGAGTCCGACGAGGTGATACGCATTCTGGGCGAGCAAATGGATATCGCCAGAACTGAGCTCTCGGCCGCCATCAACAAGCTGGCCGATGACATCGAGAGCCGTCGAAACGGAGGGGCAGGCGAGTGAGAGCTTTAAATTCAGGTGCACTGTCGTGCCCGTCGCGGGCATTGCGATCGATGGCGCGCACGGTGGCGCCACGCAAGCGCAGGACAGTCAGTGATTGGGCTGACAAGAATCGGGTGCTCAGTACCAAGGGCTCCAGCCTGCCAGGCCAGTGGCGCACTGCTCGCAATCCGCCTTTGCAGGAGCCCATGGACGCATGCAGCAACAAGAGCGGCGTGCGCGAGGTGGTGCTCATGTTCCCCATCCAGTTCGGCAAGACCGAAGTGGAGGTGAACGCGCTCGGCTACATCATGACCGAGAATCCGGGCCCGGTGATGGTTTGCCTGCCCGGCGAAGTCAGCATGGAGAAGTGGGTCAACCAGAAGCTGGACCCCATGATCGAGGAGACCAAGGCTGTCAAGGATGCTCTGCGCAGCATCTCCAGCCGCAACTCGAGCAATACCAAGACCTTCAAGGATTTCATCGGTGGCCAGCTCTATCTTGAGCACGCCGGCAGCCCGTCCCGCCTCAAGTCCACCACCGTTCGGTTTTTGCTGGTGGACGAGCTCGACGAGTTCGCTGCTGCATTGCGCAGTGGTGATGACCCACTGCTCATGTTGGAGGGGCGCACCTCGGCATTCCCGGCCACTAGCCTGCGCATCTTCATCAGCAGCCCCCAGATCAAGGGTCAAAGCCGAATCGAAGAAAAGTTCCTGGCGGGTGATCAGCGGCGATACCACGTGCCATGCCCACACTGCGGCCATATGCAGCACCTGCAGTGGTCTGGCCTTAAATGGGCGCCGGACTGCTCCAAGGCCTGGTACGTGTGCCAAGAGCATGGCTGCATCATCGAGGAGCATCACAAAACGGCCATGATCGCCGCAGGCCGCTGGATTGCCACCAATCCCAACGGCGCCAAGGGTGTACGCAGCTACACCATCAACTGTCTCTACTACCAATTCGGCCTGGGTCCAACCTGGTCAGAGCTGGCTTCCATGTGGCTGGATGCCCAGGCCGACCCAGCAAAGCTCAAGGTGTTTCTGAATGACCGCCTGGCTGAGACTTGGGAAGACGCGACGATGCGCTCGGTGCGTTACAACGCCATTCAGGAGCGCGCGGAGCAGTACCAGATCCGTGTGGCGCCGAAGGGCGTGCTCTGGGTGACCGCAGGTGTGGATACCCAGGATGATCGCCTTGCCTTGCATCTCAGTGGCTGGGGCCGAGGCATGGGTTTTTGGGCCCTCGATTATCACGAGTTCCCCGGCGATCCCGCTGACGATGCCGTATGGGTGGCGCTGACTGAATACCTGAATCGACCTATTGAATCAAAGGTTGGATACCTGCTAGGTGTCGATGCGACAGCTGTTGACATGGGTGGGCACAGGTCCGAGGCAGTCAAGCACTGGGTACGCCTGGGCCTGGTGCGTCGTCCCATGGTGATTCAGGGCGCCGTGCCCAACAACGCGCCGGTGCTGGGCAAGCCTCGCTTGCTGGACGTCACCCGCAATGGTCAGACTGACCGAAAGGGCGTGCGCGGCTATTACGTTGGTACGGTCGCCGCCAAAAACTGGTTGTTCGGCCGGCTCAGTGTGGATGCAGACCGTAAGCCGGAGGAGCGTTATACCCACTTCTCTGAGGAGCTGGACCAGTTCTATTTCAAGGGCCTGGTCAGTGAAACCTTCGACCCAGCCAAGAACCGCTACGAGAAAAAGCGCGGCGCCCGCAATGAGCCGCTCGATACGGCCATCTACAGCTACGCCGCTGCGCATCACCCCGAGCTACGCCTGCACCGCAAACGCGAGATCGACTATCAGCTGCGTGAGCAGTTCCTCGAGAGCCAGCTGGCCGGGAGAAGCGATGGCGTACTGCTGTCGGCCGACTCCGGTAGTCCCTTGGTCTTGCCAGTACCCAAGCCCCCGCCAAAGAAGCGAAGCGTTTTCACCCCAATCAGCCTTTCATAAGACATTCACGCTACTTTAAGCTATAAAAATATGAGCAATAAACGCCTTGAACTGATCGATATCCTGCGTGAAGAGCTGAATGCTGCAGGTCTGTGCTTCGGTGTCGATCGCGCTACGGACCTGACTGAAAGCGTGCTGCGCCGGGTGGTCACCCGCATCGGCGGCATGAATGCCTATGCACGAAGCAGCGTGAAAAGTCGTGAGGAGGTTCGAGCAACTGTGCTTCGTGAGTTTGATGGTACGAACTGCAAGCAACTAGCAAGGCGCCATGGCGTTTCAGCAAGGACCGTCTACCGCTGGGTCGCATCCGAGCGAAGAGAACTACGGGGTATCTAGGGTGTTGAATGACCTTTAGAAAGCTGGTGCTTATCCTTAAAAATGTTAAGCTCATCTTGAATAAGTTGACTAACAGGAAAATTAATGATGTCTGCGGCGGATAAGGTTGGTTTTAAACCTCTACACGAGGCTCATGCCATCGAGACGGTCGTAGTGAGTGTTCAATTCCAGCAGCCGTTGCCGGATGAAGTTCTGCGTGCTGCCTTTCAGGTTGCAGATTCGTTTCATGAGCGTCTTAGTGGCAAGCAGGAAATGCGAAGTATGGGTGTTCGCATTGGGCCAGAAGGTGTGAGTCAAATGCAGTCTCCGTCAGCTGCGCTACCCGATGGGCTTGTCAGGTTCCGCGCAAACCCTAGTGCTGTCACTGTTGAGGAGTTGCGGGTAGAAAGGCAATCTCTAACATATGTGACTCAGATATATGGTGGATGGCAGCACTTTTGGCAGGGCGCTAGCTCACTCATTAATCCTGTGCTCACTTCAATTGCCTCCGCATTAGGCATTGGTACAGTTACCTCCTATGCGCTGACCTACATAGATAGGTTTGTTTGGGAAGGTGAGCCGTCTCAATGCAAAGCTGGCTTGCTTCTGAATGAAAGTACTGCGTTCGTAAGTCCATTTGTCTTAGGCTCTGAAGATCTATGGCATTCACACAGTGGACAGTTTTTGCGGGTCAGTGATTATGTGAAAAGACTTATGGTTGTTAACCTGGCTTGTGTGGATGAACCTGCACAGGATGAAAATTATAATTCGATAAAAAAGAGAGTTGTGCGTATTGAAAGCAGCGTTAGCGATGTCTTTAATCAAGAAGGCTTCTTGAGAAGAGATGCTGATGAATATAATATTCAATCCGAAATAAATGAAAGGTTTGCATCGCTTCATGAGAAGCAGCGAGATATTCTGCAGAATATTTTGAATAAAAATATGCTTAAAAAGATTGGGATGTAGTATGTTTCAGGTACAGACATTTCAAGAGCCGCAGAGAAACTATCTGGCTACCCCGGTAACGGGTGATGCTTATCCCCGCTCGGGTGCTCGACCAATGAGTTCAACTCTTGGTTTGATTTTTCACGATTATGGTAGGGAAGCGAAGGATTATTTCGCTACAACAATTAGACAGGTAGATAGTTCTACTGGGCTATTTGAAGATGTTGCTTATTCACTTGCGGGGCAGATTAGGCATAAGATTGCACCTTTAAAAGCTCAAGCAAAGCTTGCATTAACTAAGCGTGTAAATACTTTTTACGAGTTAAAAGACGCTTTGATAAATGAATATGGAATTTCTAAATCTGAAGACCCATATGTAGAGTTCAAATCGGCTAGAACCTTTGAGACGAGTGATAGCTGTTGGACGTATGGCATTGAAGCTCCCAGTCAAGGGTTTGAAGCCTATGAGGCTTGTGAGAACTTATTGTCGAAATTGGGTGCGGCAACATTAAGAGACCATATTTTGATTTCCGGTGCTAGGGCTGAGCAAAGGGCATTGGATCAACTAAGGCCGACGACTGAGCATGAGCATGCTATTGCGGAACTTCGCCAGTGGCACGACTTACAGGCAAACTGGGATGGGGAAGGAGCTGATGCGCCTCGGCGTGAATCCTTGGAAGCCGCCTCGCAGCTGATTTGTCTAATTATGTGGGGCTTCAAGGCGCCCGAGCCTATGCTGCACGCTAATGGGCGAGCAGGATTGCTATGGGATGATGACGATTTGTATGGTGAAATTGAATTTCTGGATGAGAATAAATTAGCCTACTACTTTCGAGATCAGCAAGGGAAACATAAAGGCGAAGTTATATTTGAGGGAAATGAGATTCCTGATGCGCTTAAAGTTTTAATTCCTGAGGAAAATGCCGTCTAACTGCCAGCAATTACATACAACTACAAGGTTTTCAGATGAGAGAGTGCAACAGTTCTCAGCTAGTAAACCAAGTTGCGCATGTGAAAGTGAGACACTTTCAGTTCATTCGCCTGGGCTTATTCGACACGATGAAACAATTCTTCGTGTTGTGGTTTCGCCTATGCACGTAAACAAGAAGAAGCCAAACGAAGTTAAATCTAATTTTCTTTCTCATGCGGAAACTAGAGGAGTCTCAATGCAGAGATCCCCGATAGCGTCGATTGGTGAGTTGGTTAACTGTATTTCTAAAGTTGCAGCTGGGGATGATCGTTGCTGGCTGGGTTATGTAGAGCTGAGCGCGGAAAACATTAGATCAATTCGCTCTGAAGACGGATCTCAGATGTACTGTGTAGCTGATGCTGCAAATGAAGAAAATCCAGCGCATGCTGAGATTCACATGTCAAGTGATATGCCTGATGCAGATAGATTAGAGTACAGAGCAAAGCTGACCAAAAAATTTGGAAAGATAAAAGGTCGAAAAGCTCTTTATGACGGAAAAGTATGGGATGCAATGCCTGAGGAAATTAAAGCGAAAGAAACTCCAGAAAGGTTTATTGAAGATTAACTCTTCTTGACAAAATTCTTAAAGGCGGGAGATTAAATTAGATCTCCTGCCTTTGTAGTTTTTGTTGTGCCAAAAATAGTGACAGTGTCACAAGTAACTGTCACAGTAACGCGCCGACCATCGGCGCATGGGACTTTATAGCCACTACAGCACGCAGCAGCTCACCGATCTTCGGGATCGCCTGAGCGTGGCCCATGAGCAGCAGCTCACTGGTCCCAGTTCCGCCAGCGGTCACGGCCGCTCGGTCCAGTTCCGCGACACAAGCGTCCGTGATCTGCAAAAGCAGATCAGCGACATCAACGATGAGTTGACCCGTCGCAGCGGCAAGCGCGCACGTCGACCCATCTATCTGGTGGGCTGAACATGGCGCGCAAGAATCGCAACAGTCGCCACCTTCGTGCCGCCGCCAGCGCCTCTCATGGTTCGCGTGCTGGCATGACTGCGTATCAAGGGGCGTCGCACTCCGATCTCGCATTTTCTGGCTGGCATCCCTCGCAGAGCAGCGCTGATGCAGCATTGCTGCCCGAGCTGGGCACCCTGAGCAGCCGCTCGCTGGACCTGACCCGCAACAATGGTCTGGTCTCCGGTGGCATGCAGACCATGCGCGACAACATCATCGGCGCGGTGCTGCGTCTGTCGTCGCGCCCCGATTACCGCCTGCTGGGCTGGACACCTGAGCAGGCCAGGGAGTGGGGCAACAACACTGAGGCTCACTTTCGCAGCTGGGCCGATACGACAGAGTGTGATGCAGCGCTCACTTTGAATTTGCTCGGGCTGACCACGCAAGCGTTGACCAGCGGCATGACGACTGGAGATGCGGTGGCACTGCCGCTGTGGCGGCCTCGCCCTGGGATGATCTGGAACACCAGGCTGAGCCTGATCGCATCCGCACGACTGGGGACGCCGCCTGGGCTCTCCGGCATGCCGCGTATGCGGGAAGGCATCGAGTTCGACAACGACGGTGCTCCCGTCGCTTATCACTTTCAAAAGGCGCATCCGGGCGATGCGCCCTACCTGTCAGGTTCTGAGGCCATGGATTTGACCCGCTGGGAGCGGGTTCCGGCGTTTACAGAGTGGGGCCGCCGTCGGGTTGTGCATCTCCACGACAAGGAACAGACGGGGCAGTCCCGTGGTAAGCCCATCCTGGCCGCGGTCATGCGTGAGTTTCACATGGCCGGCAAGTACTCGCAAAACGAGTTGCAAGCCAGCATGGCCAACTCCCTGGTGGCGGCGTTCCTCGAGTCCAACATGGACCAGCACTCATCCGAGGAGTTGTTCGGAGATGCGCCCCGCGATGCTTGGGAAACGTCGATGGAAGAGGCCCAGGCCATCCGCAAGCTGGAAGGCGCGGCCATCATTCCTCTGCCAGCCGGAGCCAAGGTCAGCCCATTCACGCCAGGCCGCCCCAACGTGGCCTTCGAGGCATTCATGCTGGCCGTGCTGCGCAACATCGCTGCCGGTCTGAACATTCCCTATGAGCTGCTGGTCAAGGACTTCAGCAAGACCAACTATTCCTCGGCTCGGGCTGCTTTGCTCGAAGCCTGGCGCTATTTCCACGGCCGTCGCCGTTGGCTGACCGACTACTGGCTGCGCCCTATCTATGAGCTGTGGCTGGAAGAAGCCGTCAATGCCGGCGTGATCGATGCACCCGGCTTCTATGAAAAGCGCTATGCCTACACACGCTGCCGCTTCATCTTTGGTGGCCGTGGATACGTCGACCCGGTGAAAGAGGCCGAAGCCGCCCAGAAGCGCATGGAGACGGGCCTTTCCACCATGGAAGACGAATGCGCAGAGCAGGGTAAGGACTACGAAGAGGTTCTTGACCAGCAGCGCATTGAGGACCAGATGCGTGCCGAGCGTGGACTTCCTTCTCTGTATGAATTGAGCAGGGGCCGTTCTCCAACTACCAAGGCCGAGAAGCCTGCCGAGCAAGAGGAATGAAAACCATGAACGCATTCAATTTTCATCCTCACATCGCTCAGCGCGTCTTCAACACCCCGCTGCTGATGCATCCCCAGAAGCTGGACGCCATCATCGCCGGGGTTGGCCAGAGAGTGCTTGGCACATCTGCCCCCTTGATTCAGGTGGGCGAAGCCGCGAAAGCCGAACTTGCGCCGGAGATGTTCACCACTAAGCGCGGTCAGCGCACAGATCGCGGCTGGCGTCTGGTGGATGGTGTCGCTGTGGTCAATGCCATGGGCGCATTGGTACATCGCACACGCCTGGAGGCCGACAGCACGCTGCTCATTGGCTACAACGATATGGCTGCCGACATGGAAGACGCCATGGCACATCCTGATGTGCATGCCATCTTGCAGGTCTATGACACGCCGGGCGGCGAAGTGGCTGGTGCTTTTGAATACGGCCAGCGCATCTTCGACATGCGCGGTCGCAAGCCCATCGTTGCAATTGCCGACGGCATGGCAGCCAGCGCCGGATACCTAGGCGCAAGCGCTGCGGACGAGGTGGTCATCACCTCTACGGGCTATGCCGGATCCATCGGTGTGGTGATGCGGCATGTGGACTTTTCCCGTGCCCTTGCGAACGAGGGCATTCAGGTCACTCACATCTTTGCCGGTTCACACAAAGTAGACGGCAACCCTTATGAGCCTTTGCCGGTTGCAGTACGTGAGCACCTACAGGCCGATATCGAGGGCCTGTACACGATGTTTGTGCAGGCGGTCTCCAAGCATCGTGGCCTCAGTGAGCAGGCCATTCGTGACACGGGCGCTGCTGTCTTCCGTGGCCAGGCGGCCATTACCGCAGGACTGGCCAGCCGCATCAGCACGACCGACGCACTGATTTCCGAATTGTCTGCGCGCCGTGCGCGGACGTACCCCGCTGGTGGGCAGCCCGCCCACGGCACCGCTGTCTCGAAAGGAGCACACATGAGCAGCACCGCACCCGAGGCGGGCAACCAGCCCGCAAATTCCAATGTCGCTACCGCTTCATCGGCGCATGAAGCCCGCATTTCCATCGCTGCAGCCCCTGCAGGACAGGTGCAAGCATCAGCAGATGCAGCCCGTGCTGAAGGGGCTGCCGCGGAGCGTGCGCGTGTAAGCGCCATCCTGGGTCATCCCAACGCATCCGCCAATCCAGCCATCACACGCCAGTGCATCGACACCGGCCTGACAGCCGAACAGGCAAAGGGCTTTCTGGATGCCGCGCCACAGGCCGTTGCTCCTGCAGCTCCGGCCGCAGCTGGTGGTGCGTCCGAATTCTCCAAGCACATGGCAGCCATGGGTAACCCTGCCGTGTCGGGTGTCGAGGCCAAGAACGGCGATCAGGGCATGGATAGCGGTGCTATCCAGAGCAGCTGGGCTGGTGTCTTCGGCGCCAAGTAACGCTGAAGTCTGAAAAGTAGAGGACTCAAAGCATGACGATTCTTACAGAAGGCCCCCGCAATGCGGGCTACCTGGTCAGCGAGGCCAACGGCACTCGCTCGCGCGAAGTGGTGACCTTGGCGGCTGGACACATTTACTTGCCTGGCGCAGTTCTGGGCAAAGTGACTGCTACCGATAAGTACGGCCCGCTCAACCCGGCCGGCAATGACGGCAGCGAAAAGGCTGCGGCCGTGCTGTACGCAGGCGTGGACGCCACTGATGCCGACAAGCCCGGCGTGGTTACCGCACGCGACAGCGAAGTGCAGGCCACCGAGCTGATCTACCCCGCTGGCATCACCCCTGAACAGACAACCACTGCCCTGGCTGACCTGGCCGCGTTGGGCATTGTTGCGCGCTGATCGGCGCGCGGAAAGGAAAAGGAGCACTCATGGCTCACATGGACATCTTCCGCCACAACGCTTTCCAGATGGTGGAGCTTTCGGTGGCAATTCAGAACGCACCCTATGTGCCCCAATACCTGGGCGGCCTGGGAATCTTCACGCCTAAGCGCGTTCGCACGGCCACCATCTCGGTGGAAGACAAGGGTGGTGTGCTCTCGCTGATTCAAACCAGCGAGCGTGGCGCTCCCATCGAGCAAGCGAAGGGCGAAAAGCGCACCATGCGTGATTTCCGCTCTGTGCGAATCGCCCGCGGCAAGACTTTGAATGCCGCTGAAATTGATGGCATCCGCGCCTTCGGTACCGACAGCGAGCTCCTGGCGGTGCAAAAGGAAGTCGGTGACATCATGAATGGCAAGACCGGCCTGCGTGCTGCTGTCGAGCTCACCCATGAAAACATGCGCCTGGGCGCTGTTCAAGGCCGGGTGCTGGATGCCGATGGCAGCGAGTTGTTCAACTGGTTTGATGCCTTTGGTATTGCGCAGCCTGCCGAGATCAACTTCGACTTCGCCAACGCCACGGCTGAAGGCGGTGAGATCCGCAAGAAGTGCAACCAGATCATTCGCAACATGGTCAAGGCGTCGGCTGGAGCCTGGATCAACGGACAGACCTATGTTGTGGGCCTGTGCGGCGACAACTTCTTCGATGATCTGACCCAGAACAAGGAAACGCGCGGCACCTACCTGAACCAGCAGGAAGCCGGCGATCTGCGTAACAGCGTAGGTCAGGCTTATGGCTCGTTCACCTACGGCAACATTTTGTTTGTGAACTACCGTGGCACGGATGACGGCAGTACCGTGGCAGTGGGTACGGACAAGTGCCGCTTCTTCCCAGTGGGTGCACCTGACGCCTTCATTTCCGGCTTCTCTCCTGCGGAGTTCCTTCCTTTTGTGAACACGCCTGGTCAGGATGTGTATGCCATGGTGGTGCCCGACAACGAGCGCCAAGCATGGGTAAAGCCCGAGGTGTACAGCTACCCGCTGATGATGTGCACCCGTCCTGCAATGCTGCAGCGCGCTAAGCGAGCCTGACGGGTAGGCCATGCAGCCCTTCAACCCACAGGCCCATGCCAGCCTCGCGCCCTTTTCGGGCGTCGAGCAGCTCATCAATACCTCCGTCATCGCGATGCTGGCCAATGCCACTGCAACCTGGCGCGGTGGTGAGCCGTTCGCTGTCATCTTCGACAGCAAGCCCCATGACGGCCTGGGGGTTGGTCAGTTTGAGCCGAGCTGCACCCTGCCACTGGCCTCCGCGCCTGGCCTTGAAGAAGGCGATGTGCTGGTGATCAACGGCCAGGAATGGGAGGTGATCGAGCCCGTGGTCGCTGACAGCTCGGGCTGGGCCACGGTGCTTCTGCGAAGGGGCGGCAATGGCTAAACCCAATCACCTGCAGCTTCAGATCCTCGAGTCACTGCAGGCCGTGCTTTTGGCTGCCAACACCGATGCCGGCACTCGTGTCCGTGTCGAAGGGCTCAACAACCTGCCGACATCGTCCCTGCCAGCGATCGAGATCGAGGTCAGCGATGAAGAGATCGAGCGCCGGACTTTGGGCTCTGGTGGTCGGGCCACGCTTCAGCGGGACTTGATTGTGGAGGTCGGCTGCCTGGTCAAGGGTGGCGGCGACTACCTCAAGCGCGCCAGCGAGTTGATGGCTCAGGTCGAAGAGGCGCTGTTCCCTGATGGGCCTACCGAGCTTGATTGCTTGCTGGACGGCAGGCCTCGCTTGAGGGGTACACGGCCGCAGCACGACGACCGCGGCGCGGATCCCGTTTATCGCATCCGTATCGGCTGGATCTTCCGCTATTTCACCGCCGAGGGCCGTCCACGTGCCCTGGGCTCCTGATCACCCCTTTTGAAAGGAATTCGCCATGAGCTCCGAAGACGTCCAAACCTCTGCCGGCAGCACCCTGCTTGTCTGCCCCAATCGCCCTACCGAATACACCCCTGCCGGCTACAAAGCCCTGCAATGGACCGAAGTCGCTGAAATCACCGACCTGGGTGAATTCGGCCGCGAATACAGCAAGGTCACTCACAACGCTGTTTCCACGCGACGCACCATCAAGCGCAAGGGATCATTTGATGAAGGTGCCATCACTCTGCCCATGGCTCGTTCCAAGAACGATGCCGGTCAGAAGCTGATGGCTGCTGCCTCTGGTTCTGATGACAGTTTCAGCTACAGCATTCGTCTGCAGGATGGCACTTGCCACTACTTCACGGCGCAGTGCATGTCCTTCAAGACCAATGTCGGCAGCGTGGACAGCATTACCGGCAAGACCGCTGTGCTGGAAATCGATAGCGACATTCTCGAGGTCGAACCTCAAACCTTCCAGCTCAAGTATGAGGCCGGCGTCAACGGCTCCATTCTGGGCGTTGCCATTCAGACCGTGGCCGAAGGTGGCAGCGGCACGCCTGTTACTGCCAAGGCTGCTGCCGGCTTTGCCTTCGAGAAGTGGAGCGACGACAGCACGGACAACCCGCGTGTGGACACACAGGTCACCGCCGCCGTCACCGTGACAGCCAGCTTCGTTGCCGTGCCCTGATCAATTGGGTGCACTCACTTTCATAAAGATTCAAGGAAATAGACATGGGTCTCATCAAGCGTTCCTCTCTCCAGACCGTCCAAACCGGATCCCTGCACCTCAAGGATGCACGCGGTATCCCCATGATGTTTACGCCCGAGGTGGGCGAGGGCGGCAAAGAACCGAAGCCTCAACCAGTCATCGTCACGATCTACGGCCCTGGCTCCGAGCAGCATCGCAAGGCCCAGCAGGGCGCCAAGCAACGAATCCTCGATTTGCTGCGCCAGGCTGACGATGAGGGTCGTCCGCGTGAGGTGTCCGAAGAAGAGCGCTTTGCCAATGGCGCTGATCTGCTGGCCGATACGGTCGAGAGCATCACCGGCTTTGACTTTGAAGGCCTGACGCAGCGCGAGTTTCTGCGCGACCTGTTTGCCGACCCCTCGTGTGGCTACATCACCGACCAGGTCAACGCCTTTGCAGGTGACTGGGCAAATTTTTACAAGGGTGCAGCCGCCGCCTGACGCTGCACGTTCGCACCCTGGCGTGGCTCAGCGCCACGCTCAAGCCGTCGACTCCATCCAAGAAATCCAGCCGCAGTGAAGAACCACCGCTCACACGCCGCCAGAAACTGGCAGAGGAAGGCCGCACGCACGATGTGCCTGACGCCGGCCCTGCTGCGTATCTGCTCGAGTACCTCTGGGATTTTGGCCCAGCAGAGCACAACGGCATGGGTTTGGTGCCCATTGGCTATCTGCAGATCAGTGCCTGGCAGCAGGTTACAGGTCTGCGGCTATCGCCCTGGGAGAGTGCAACACTGCGGCAGCTCTCGTGCTCATACTGCGCAGAGCTGGCAACGGCCACGGACCCCATGGCTGCAGCACCTGGCAGTGCAAATGAAACCCCAGAGCAGGCTGCTGAGCGCCGTGAACGCGTCAGTGGTGCTTTGTCAAGCATGCTCCGTAGACGCGCAAAACGTATCCGTTGAGGTGCAAGCATGAGCGAGAGCGTGCAGTTCCTCAAATTCGTCATCTCGGGTGATGATGCCGAGCTGGCAGAGGTCGTAGCGCGTTCGCGCAAAACGGTCACAGGGCTGTTTGACGTTCAGACTGCTGGTGCCAAGCGCCTGGTTGATTCCTCGGTCTATGTCAATGGTTGGCGCGAGTCCTTGCTCGAGGCCAGCGGCGCCGAGCAGCGCATGAGCGCCACGGCACTGTTTGAGGCCCAGCATCAGTCTGCGAAGAAGCTGGCCACGGATGCTGGCTATGTTGACTTCTGGGTCAATGCGCTGCATCAGCAGGAGGCGGCTGAAAAAAAGGTCGCCTCTGACAATGCCTTTCTGAAGTCATTGCAGGACCGCTCGAGCCAGATTGGCAAGACCACCGCTGACATTCTGGAAATGCAGGCTGCCGAGCGTGGGCTGTCCGCCCAGGCCGCGCCCATGATCGCCCAGCTGCGGCAGGCCGAGAAGTCTTTCGGGGCCACCGGGGTCAGCGCAGCCCAGACGGCCGCGGCCATGCGCATGGTGCCCGCGCAGTTCACCGATATCGTCGTTTCCCTGCAGGGTGGGCAACAGCCGCTGACGGTGCTGCTTCAGCAGGGCGGCCAGCTCAAGGATATGTTCGGCGGCACTGGGGCAGCCGCAAAGGCATTGGCCGGCTACATACTCGGCTTGGTCAATCCCTACACGGTTGCAGCTGGTGCAGTCGGCGTCTTGGCTCTTGCTTATTACCAGGGCAGCCGTGAAGCAGACCGCATGCGTGCGGCGGTGATTGAGTCGGGCAATGCTTCTGGCGTCACCATGGGGCAAATGCGCTCCTATGCCACAAGCATCGATGGGGTGATCGGCACTCATGGCAAGGCCGTTGAAGCAATTACTGCCATGGTGGCGGCAGGCGTGCGCGGGGGAGACCAGCTGCGCGACTACTCGGAAGCTGCGATTCGCTGGGAGCGGGCTACAGGCACGGCTGTTGACAAAACCGCCGAAAAATTTGGCAGCCTCCAAAACGAGCCTCTGAAGGCAACCCTCAAGCTGAACGAGGGCACCAACTATCTCACCTCGTCGGTCTATCTTCAGATCAAAGCGCTGGAAGAGCAAGGGCGCACTACGGAAGCAGCCCAGGTAGCGCAGAAGGCTTTTGCGGATTCGCTGGTTTCACGGTCAGACGAGATGGTGAAGCACCTGGGCCTGGTTGAGCGTAGCTGGATCGCCATCAAGGACGCCATCAAGGATGTCTGGGATCTCATCAAGAGCGTTGGCCGGGAGTCTGCTACCGAAGACCTGCTTAAAAAGCAGCAGGAGACGGTCGACAACCTCCGAATGCTGGCGGATAGGTCCCCGTGGAATGCCAGTATCAAGCCGAAGCTTGCTGCTGCCGAGGCGCATCTCGATGTGCTCCGCAAGCAGCAGGCCACAGAGAAAGAAACGGCAGCCGCAGAGAGTGCTCGTGCCGTCAACCTGAAGGCGACGGAAAAATGGGAGGCCCTTCTCGATCAGCATGCCGACAACCAGGCAAAGAAGAAAAAGGCACTTCTCAAGCTCGAGACCGAGTATCAAAACAAGCTCAAAGCCGTTGGCGACGACCCGACTGCCAGAAAGCGGGTGGACCAAGAATACCTGCAGCTTCAGAAAGCCACCGAGGAGCAGTACAAGGACAAGGGTGCAGCCGCTGGCGCCAAGAGAGAGCAGACGGCTTATGAGACCCTGATCGCCAGCATCCGCACCAAGGTGGACGAGGTCAAGAAGGAGCTTGAAGTCGAGCGCGAGCTCACTGACAGCCAGAAGATCCGAGCGAAGCTGGATAACGACGTCGCAGCAGGCCGTCTCAAACTATCTGACGCTCACCGCAAGAATGTCGAAGCGGCCCTTGCCGATCTGCAGGCCCAGGAAAAGCTCGCAGACGCCCGCAAGGGGCGCAAGCTGACCGATCAGCTGCTGTCGGAAAACTCTCCGCTGGCTCCCGACTTTGCACAGCAGTGGCGCCAGATTGGTGCTGCTTACGACGGTACTGCTGAGAGTCTTGACCGCCTGACTCAAGCCCAAGCCGTGCTGTTGGCCAAACAGCCCTTCGCGCAGCAGGCTACTGCTATTGCTCAGGCTCGTGCCGAGGCCGAGCAGTACCTGGCCACCATGCAGCGCGCTCAGGGGCGTGAAGTTCAACTGGTTGGAATGGGTGGGCGTAGCCGTGAATATTTCAACGGCATCAACCAGATCGAAGATACCTACGCGAGCAAGCGTTATGACCTGGGGCGTGATCGGGAGCGTGAGCGTGTACGTTCTGGCGGTGAGCTGCCGCAGAAGCTGAAAGACTACTACGACCAGCAATTCGCGCTGAATGATGAATTCGAGCGCAAGGCCAAGGCCAGCTATAGCAGTACGTTTGAGGCAATAGGGCAGGCCCAGAGCAACTGGGTCAATGGCGCCACTCGAGCATTCGACGACTACGCCGCCAGCGCGGCCAATGCGGCCGAGCAGACCGCTGGTGTCTTCAATCGCTTGTACAGCGGCTTTGAAGACAACGCCATTTCATTCGCCATGACTGGCAAAACCTCTTTCAAGGACTATGCCCAGTCGGTGATCTCCGATCTGATTCGGATCCAGCTCAGGGCACAGATGGTGTCCATTCTGGGCGGAACGAAAGGTAGCGGTCTGTTGGGCACGCTGATCTCTGGGGTGACCAGTCTTTTCGGCGGAGGCATGCAGGCTGCCGGCGTACAGGCTTCTGGTGCGGAGACCATGGCGGTCTCGGGATGGGGCTCGGTAAGCGGTGTTGATCTGGGCCCGGTGGCTGGCGGTCGCGCCAATGGCGGCCCTGTGACGGCAGGCAACCTCTATGAGGTCAATGAAAGAAAGATTCCTGAGCTGCTCAACATCGGTGATCAGCAGTTCCTGATGATGGCCGGCGCCGACGGCTATGTGACACCACTGCAGTCGGCAGGTTCTGCACCCGCAGGCAGCGGGCAGTCTGCCCCTGTACGCATTGACTTGCAGGTGATCAATCAAGGCGCCCCTGTGCAGGCTCAGGTCCAGTCTCAAAACCGAGCAGACGGCAGCGTTGCCATCAAGTTGTTTCTGAATGCCGTTGCTGAAGACATGGCCGGTGGCGGTGTTACGGCGCGCGCTACCCGGCAGCGCTTTAACTTGCAGGAGGCCTGACCATGGCGCAGCTACCAGACTATCTCACCATCCTGCTGGACGATACCGGCGAAGAGTTCGACCCAGGCGTCATCAAGAGCGAAATGGAGCGCGGCATGGCCAAGGAGCGCGTGGGCCAGAGTCGTGTCGTGGTGGAAGTGCCCGTCACGCTCCTGTTCGACAGTGCGGCAGATGCTGAGTCCTTCAACGACTGGTACTTCAACACCATCAAGCGCATCGGCTTTTTCACCTGGACAGATCCGCGGACTAAGACGGTCCGCACCGGCCGCTTCAAAGACGCTTCCATCGGCAAGCTGGTGCCCACTATTGCCGAGTATGCGCAGAGCAAACGCTCGTGCGTGCTGGAGTACCTGCGATGAGCAACTTTCGCACGCGAAACCAGCGCGTTACCAATGATGTCGGGCATATCGAGCTGCTCGAGGTGAGCAACCCCAGCTTTTCGGAGTCCATGTACATCTGCAATGACGTGCAGGACTTCGTGAGCCGCGGCATCAGCTATATCGGCCTGCCTTTTGGCTTCACGCTCCCTGATGACGTGTCCGGTCAGGCGCCACGCATGCGCCTGGCCATGGACAACGTGGGCCGCGGCGTCAGTGACGAGCTCGAGCGCCGCCAGCCGGGCACCACCACGATGGCCAAGCTGATTATCGTGCCGCGCGATCAGCCCGATGTGCACCAGCACGTTTACTGGCTGCCCATGACCAGCGTGAGCATCAGCGGGGCATCTGCCCAGGCAACCTGCAGTGTGGATGAGCTCATGCGCCGTTCGGCCTGCCTGCAGATCGCCAACCCTCACACCTTGCCGGGGGTCTTCTGATGCTGGATGCCACGCAACTGGATCGCTTCACCGGCATCCCCTATTGCCCGCGCCACATGGACTGCGCCGACCTGGCCCTGCTTGTGCAGCGCGAGCTGTTCGGTCGTCAGGTGGTGCTGGCCGGCAAGCGGGCACGACCGCTCGAGCTGGATGCGCAGGCTGCCGCGATTGCCAGCTATTGCTCAGAGCTGGGCACAGCCGTGGAGCAGCCCCAGGACGGCGATGCCGTGCTGATGCGTGACTTTGACGTCGAGCAGGCCGGTCATATCGGCATTTACGTGTTTACCAATTACGCACCGCATGTGCTGCACACCTCCCACAAGCTGGGTTCGTCTGTGCTGCACCGAGTGCAGGACTTACAAGGCTACGGCCTGATTGTTGAGGGCTACTACCGATGGAAGTGAATCGCGCTGAGTCTGCTGCTGTGGCTGCCGTTGGCGGGGTGCCTGCCGATGTGCTGGACACGGCGGGTCGCTTGGTCGTCACGCCTAATGCGCTGACGCTGGACGGTCAGCGTAACGTGCCGGCCGATCTGCAGCCCGGAGAGAGCCTGGCGTCTTTCCTCGAGCGTCATGTGCCCGGTATCGACTCCGGGGCCTGGACAGTGATGATCGGCGGGGCCGTGGTGCCCCAGGCCATGTGGGTGCACACCTTCCCCAAGCATGGGCAGTTGATCGCCTGCCGTGCCGTGCTGCGCAAGAGTGCCCTGCAACTGGTGGCCATCGCTGCGCTGTCGTATTTCACGATGGGGGCTGGAGCGGGGTGGATTGCGGGGTCATTCGGAGTCAGTGCCGGAGTGGCCGGTGCCATTGGGCTTGGCATGTTTATGGCCGGCTCGGTGCTGATCAACAAAGTACTGGCTCCCAAGATCCCATCGGCACAGTCTCTGGCCCAGAAGCAGATCTACAGCCTGAGCGATCAGCGAAACACCGCGCGGCCGTATGAGCCTATTCCCGTCCTCTGGGGCGAGATGCGCGTGACGCCTGACCTGGCCAGCAAGTCCTATGCCTGGTTCGAGGGCGACGACCAGTACATGAGCACCATCTTGCTCGGCGGCATCAATGTGCACAGTGCAGCTGATCTGGCCATCGGTGACACGCCCATCGGTAACTATTCCGATGTGAGCGTCTACTACAACGGCTTTTCCGGCATGACCAGCCAGAATGTCCCCCTGTATAGCAATGTGGATGCCGTGGCCGGGGCGGAGTTCGTCAACGGCGGCGACTGGATCACGCGCACGGGCTCGGCGGGGGCCGGCGTGCTGCAACTGGACATCGAGGGCCAGTTGTATGACGTAGGCGGCAAAGGCAATATCAATGCCAACTGGGTCGATCTGACGATTCAGGCTCGTTTAGTCGGTGCGCCTGCCTGGACCACGCTGAGCAGCAGCACGCTGACCAATGCCAGCACCGATGTCCTGCGCCGCACCTTCTCGTTTGATGTGGCGCCTGGTCAATATGAAGTGCGTGCCAAGCTGGGCGTGCCGCGCTGGAACGATGGCGGCTCTGGCGATGCCTGCAAGTTCTCCTGGGTGTCACTCAAGAGTGTGCAGGCCGACGCGACCGATTACAGCCAGTGGGGGCGGATCGGCATCAAGATCCGCTCATCCGGGCAACTGAGCGGCAGCCTGGACCAGGTTCGTGCCACCTATCGCGCCAAGCCGATGCCGATCTGGACGGGTACCGAATGGGCCACGGCCACCACGCGCGCAAATGGTCTGTCCAACCCCGGCGCCATCCTGCTGCAGACGCTGCGAGGTGTGTGGGCGACGGACAGCCAAGGTCAGCGCGTCCTGCAGTTTGGCTTTGGCCTGTCCGACGAGCAGATCGACATCGAGGGCTTGAAGGCCTTCATGCTGCATTGCGCGGCGCGCGGCTACACCTATGACAAGTGGATCACCCCCAGCATGTCGCTGGGCGCCTTCTGCGACGAGGTTGCTCTGGCCGGTATGGGCGAGTTCGCCTGGACCGACGGCAGCCGCCCCACGGCCGTCTTTGTGACCAGCGGCCAGCCCAACAGCGCTGTGGTCAACATGGCCAACATGCTCAAGGGCGGTTTCAGCGTGGATTACGCGCTGAGCAATGCTGCCGATGGCATTGAGTACCAATGGCTGAACCGTGACACCTGGGAGATGACGACCCTGCGCGTGATGGCCCCCGGCGTGACTACCATGCTCAGCCCGGCCCGCGTGACTGGTGAGGGCATCACCAGCGAGGCCCATGCCGCTGTCATGGCCCGCTACCACTTAGCCCAGAGCCTGTATCAGTACAAGACCGTGCACTACACGGCAGACATTGAGCATCTGGACTATCGCCGGCTGTCGGTGCTGTCGGTCTCCCACGACCTGACGCAATGGGGTTTTGGCGGCCGGGTGATGGCCGCACAGAATTTGGGCGGCGCAGGCGTGCTGCTGCAGCTCGATGAGCTGGTGCCACCTATGGCAACGGCCTATATTGGCCTGCGCGTGCCTGGTGAGCGGGACTATCGCGTCTTTCAGGTGGATGCACTGGAGATCGAGTCCGATTGGGTCAGGCTGACTGATCCATGGCCCGCAGATCTGGACTTCCCCGGCGAAGGTATCGGCAACCCCGCGCACGACACCCTGTGGTGCTACGACTTCAAGGCAACGCCCGGCTATCGCGTGCGCGTGACTGGCATCGATCCCGAGTCGGATCTCAAGGGCGCGCGCATCACGGCCGTGCCCGAAGGGCCTGAGTTCTGGGACTACGTGCTCAACGGCACCTATGTGCCCGCGCCCAACCAGAGCAGCATTCCCCAGCTGGGTCGCCCCGTCGTCAAAAACCTTCGCGTTGCCGAAAAGGTCAATCTGCAGGGCGATACAGAGTGGTATGAGCTGTCCTGCGTCTGGGATGTGGAGGGCGATTGCGACCATGCCCAGGTATGGGCAGGCCGTGACGGGTCCGAGCTGCGCCTAGTGGACGGCAACGCCCAGGGCGCCCGCAGCACCTTCCGCATCGATGGAGCTGGCGAGTGGCTGATTGTCGTGCGCCCGTTCAATGCGAGCGGCCAGGCCGGGCAGTCGGCAACGCTGCTCTACATCACCACGATGACGCAGCTGCCCCCGCGCAACCCCGGCACCTTTGTGGTCCAGCAGGTTACCGGTGGTCTGCGCCGCTTTGCTTGGTTGTACGCCAGCGACAAGCCTGCGGCATTCGCAGGAGTGCAGATCCGCTACCTGCCAGGCGATATTTCGCTCAGTGTGGATATGTGGGATGACATGCAGCCCCTGGGCGAGGCAGGCGACATCTACACGGCCCAGTTCGAGACGACCAAGCCGCAGGCCGGCCTATGGACCTTTGGCCTGCGCGCTATCGATACCGCTGGGCAACTGGCAAACGGTATCGTGCGCTTTGCTATCACCCTGGACCAGAGCTTTGACCAGATCCAGCAACCGGATCTGACGCCACCACCGCTGGTGACCGGACTTGCTGCCGTAGGCATGTTCACCAGCGTGCAGGTCACCTGGGATGTGGCGAACTACGCCCAGGGCCACGGCCATGCCCGCACCATCATCTATGCGGCCGAGGGCGCCGGGGCGCAGTTTTCTGCGGCGCGCCAGGTGGCCGAGGCCTTTGGCGGGCCTGCCTCCTTCACCAGCGACCCGGCCACCGCCTGGAGCATCTGGGCCAAGCACCAGTCCGTTGATGGCGTGCTGTCTGATCTGCCGGCTGGTCCCGTGGTGGTGGAGACTGGGCAGGACCTGCAGAAGGTGCAAGAGGCGCTAGGCGGTCACATTTCTGAATCTTGGTTGGCCAATAGCCTGGGCCAGCGCATCGATCTGCTGGACAAGGACAACGGCCCGCTCGGGCGTAGCCTGGTCACGGCCGCTCAGCAGCAGGATGCACTCAATCAGTCCGTGCGCGGCAACATCAATCAGATGGCAGAGGGTCTCCTCGAGGCTGCGCTGGCTGCTGACAGGGCGCTGGAGCGCATCACCGACGCCGGCGTGTATGTCGATCCGGCCACCGGCCAGGTCAAGATCTACGGCCTGGAGCAGACGAATGAGCATGTGACCACGCTGCAGATTCTGCTCGATGCGGTGCAGGGCCAGATGCTACTTAAAGCCAGCACGGCTTATGTGGACGGCAAGATCGCTGAGGCTGTGCTGTCGCCTGCGGATCTGCTCCTCTATGAGGGGATCGATGCGCGCCTGATCACTGTGACGCAGGAGCTCGACAGCATCAACGGTCGGCTGACGCAAAAGGCTGATGCCTTGGAGCTGCAGGGGGCACTGGTGCGCCTGACCACAGCCGAGAGCAATCTGGATGCACTCGGTGGTCAGATCGCCCTGCGGGTCACGCGGGCCGAATACCAAGCCGATCAGGATGCCTTGCAACAGCGCATGGGCAGCGCCGAGCTCACACTCAGCGCCCTGGATGTTCCGGCCATCACGGCCACGGTTACGGCCACCAGGCGCAATGAGCGCGATGCGGAGAAGACGGCTGAAGCGCTGCTGCGCGACATCCTCTCTGGTGAGCGCAATCGCGAGCAGGCTGCTGATGCGTTAGCGTTCGCTCGCAATCAGCTCAGCGCAGCGATCACAGACGGTTTGGCCGCAGAAGCCCAGCAGCGCCTGGAGCTGGCGGCCGTTGTCGGCGCGCAGGGTGCGGCACTGACCCAAGAGTCCAAGACCCGCGCGGACGCTATTTCTGCTGAAGCGCTCTCCCGTCAACAGCTGGCAGCCGAGACGCAGCGCGGGCAACAGAGCCTGGCTGCTGACATCGAGCAGGAGGCCGCGACTCGAGCGAGCGCTGTCTCTGCAGAAGCGAGCCAACGTCAACAGCTGCAGGCCGTGGTTGAAGGCAACCACGAGGCTGCAATGCAGGCAGCCCAGTCTGCCAGCGATGCCGCCGGCGGCAAGGGTAAGGTGATCTTTGGCAGCTCGCAGCCGGCCGCAGTCGACAGGCTGGCGCAAAACCTCTGGATCGACACCGCAGGTGGTGCCAATACGCCCAAGCGATGGAGCGGCACGGCTTGGATCGTTGCGACGGACAAGGTAGCCACCGATGCAGCAGCCGCTGCAGCCGCCGCCCAGGCAAAAGCAGATGAAGCCGCTGCAGCCATCCTGGTGGAGTCGCAGACGCGGGCAACGGCTATTGAGGCAGAAGCGACCCAGCGGCAGCAACTGCAGGCAACTGTTGGCAGCAACCACACGGCGGCTATGCAGGCGGCTCAGGCCGCCAGTGATGCGGCAGGGAGCAAAGGCAAGGTTCTCTATGGCGCATCAGCGCCTGCTGTCGCTGATCGTCTGGCGCAGAACCTTTGGATTGACACCACGGGCGGGGCGAACACCCCAAAGCGCTGGAATGGGTCTGCATGGGCCGCAGTGACTGATAAGGCCGCTACAGACGCTGCGGCTGCGGCAGCCACGGCGCAGTCTACGGCCAATAACGCGGTGGCAGCCATCCAGGCTGAGCAGTCGGTGCGCGCCAATGAGACGGGCCACCTCGGCGCTCTGTACTCCGTGCGCATGCAGCTGTCGCAGGGCGGGCAGCAGGTGGTTGGCGGCTTTGCACTCTCAGGCACCTCCAACGGCACGGCGGGCCCAACCATTGACTTTGGTGTTATGGCCAATTCGTTCTGGATCGCTGCGCCCAGCGGCTCGCCGGCTGGCGTGTCCAACGTCAAGCCGTTCTCGGTGCAGACCACGGCGCAAACCATCAACGGGGTGGTGGTGCCTGCCGGCGTCTATATGGATGCCGCTTACATCAACAACGTGACGGTGCTCTTCGGGCGCTTTGGCACTTTGCTGGCTGACAAGATCCAGGCCACGGCCATCAGTGCCAGCCAGCTTACCGCCGGCAATGGCGTGATCGGCGGCAGCTTGAAGTCAAGCAACTACGTTGCCGGCTCCAGCGGCTGGATATTGCGCCCAGATGGGATGGCCGAATTCTCGGGCGTCACCGTGCGCGGCACGATCTACAGCACTGCGGGAACGATTGGGGGCATCACCATCAATGGCAATGGCCTGAACGCGGGCGGCTTCTGGGGCTATGTGTGGCCGCCGGCGGGGCAGAGTGGCTTTCACATCGGGCCTAACGGCATCTTGTTGGGCAACGCCAATAACGGCAGATACATCGAGATCCAAAGCAGCGGCAACATCTATGCGCCAGGGCTGCGCATCGAGAACGGAAACGCGACCTTCTCCGGCAACCTTTCCGGCGCATCGGGCACCTTCAGCGGCACGTTGACTGCGCAGCGTGTCATTTCCATGGAGAACCTTGACTACAACATCGCGACGGTTGCAGTAGGGGTTACGGCAGGGGATCAAGTCTCGCCTATCAATGCGGAAATTCTCGGTGTGACGGCGCCAGCTGCTGACTGGAGTGCGACGTACATCGTCAGTTTTTATGCAGAGGTGAGGGCCGGCACCAGAGGGGTTTTGCAAATACAGGTGGATGGTGGCACGCAATTCGAGTTTTCGTTGAGCGAAGGCGGCATGAAGTCTTTCGGCTTCACGTTCTCGGGTAACGGGCTAACTCGTCGTGTGCGCCTCTATGTGGCCGGCAACAACACGGCGCCAGTGTCATCGGTAATTGCCCGTTCCATTTCAGTAATCGTTTCCAAGAGGTAACACCAATGCGCTACGCAATGCACCGTGCTGGCGAGACCGCCATTTTTCAGATCCTTGAGTGTCCCGAATCCGTCGTGGCGGAGATTACGCCCACTGGTGTGATCTGTGTCCCGATTGGCATCGATGTGTCGGATACGACTCACCTCATCGTGGACGGTAACGCCGTACCCATTCCGACAAGCACCAATCCATAAGGAGCAGAAATGGCCTGGTACAGAACTGGCACCGTCGCGGTGACCAACAACAGCAACGTCATCACCGGCACAGGCACCTCATGGGTGGATGGTGCAGCGGTTGGCGAAACCTTCCTGGGGCCGGACGCGCAGGTCTATGAGATCACGTCCATCGTGAGCGGCACCAGCTTGCGCATCAGCCCGAACTACAAAGGCAGCACGGCCACGGTCCAAGCCTACGCAATCATGCCCACCCAAGGCTATTTGCGCGACCTAGCCGCGCAGGCGGCTGCACTGGTCAATAGCTATCAGGCGGTGCGCGATGGAGCCGGGGCCGGCAAGTTCGCTGCAGGCACGGCGGCGGCGCCCAGTCTGCGCGGCGCAGCCGACGAAAACACCGGTCTCAACTTCCCCGGCGCAGACATCCTGCAACTCATTACCAATGGGGTGGTGCGGTTGCAGATCGCTGCCGATGGAACGCCCAGCGGTGTGTTTGTGGACAAGCTGCCGGTCAGCGCCGCCACTCAGACTGCAATCAACGACTTGGCTGCCGCTTGCGTTGCGCTGTCGGTTTTGGGGACTGGCCCCGATCAAGTTCCTGCAGGCATCCACTTTGGCACGTTGGCGGCCCTGGATGACGTGAGCAGCTTGCAAGTGCAGTGCCATACGCCCATGAGCAAGCCGGGCGACATCTGGCGCGAATACATCAGCGACACGCAGACCGCGCAGAAATTCCACGGCTTTGATGGCGTCATTCGTACCCTGGCAACCGAGAGCTGGACATGACCACATTGCAAAATTTCCCGGCCCATCGCCCCAGCCTATTGCTGGACTTTGCGCGGTCCAAGCGCCTGCACCCGCAGCTACGCTTTACGCGGGCCAGCACGGCTACCTGCTACACGCCCAGCGGCAAGCTGCGCACGGTTGCCAACAACGTGCCGCGGATTGACTACGAGCCCAAGACGGGGCGCTGCCTGGGCCTGCTGGTTGAGCCCACGCGCACCAATACCGCCCTCAATAGCGACACCTTCTCTAGCTGGACCAAGAGCCGCTCGACGGTTGCCGATACAACGGTGCCATCACCCGACCCCGCAAAGTTTGCCAAGAAGCTTGTCGACAACACCGAGCTGAATGAACACGTCGTCAACTACGCATTCACCCCAGCTGCAAGCACCACCTATGTGTTCTCGTGCTTTTTGAAGGCCGCCGAGCGCAACTTTGCCTTCATCAGTATCCGCAATTTTGCCAATCAGGTTACAGGCTACTCGGTTGGTATCGACCTGACGACCTATCAGACCTATGGTGCGCCTCTGAGCACCGCTGGCGAAGTCTTGACGATTACGCCGCTGCCGGATGGTTGGTGCCGTGTGAGTTTGAGCACGACAACGATTGCTGCCCCTGTGGGGACGGTCACTCCCACCATAGGCGTGAAGGACAGTCTCACCGCCCCGGGCACTTACGTGGGTGACGGGACTAGCGGCATCTACATCTTCGGCGCGCAGGTAGAGGTGGGGTCTTCGCCTTCCTCCTACATCCCGACCGCCGGCGCGGCAGTGACTCGCGCGGCCGAGGTGGCTTACCTGGATGTGCAGGACGCCTTGATGCGCGATGGTTTCTCGTGGGCCTTCGAGGGCTCGGGCGACTATGCGGGAGAGTACCCCTGCATGTTTTCTGACAGCGTCAACACGCTGGGCGGCTATGTCGGTGCGCGCTTTCCAACTGGCAGCGTGTACATCAACAGTCCGGAGGGCGGTCGCTCTGCAGGTGTTGGTGCCAGGCCTGCCGTGGGGAGCTGGTTCCGTGTTGCGGCAAGCGTGGCGAATGACGGCTCGGGCGGTATCTCACTGAATGGGGTCACGGGCGCGGGGCAGCTACGCGATGCGGTGGACTTCTCCATGCGGCGCTGGCTCAAGTTCGGAGCCACCACATCGGCGGTAAATGGCATCTGGCGCATCGGCCGCATTGCCATTTACCGGCAGACCCTATCAACGACTCAACTGCAAAGACTCACGCAATCATGACAGTCTTCCTTCAATTCACTTCGGGGGCTGCTGCTGTCGTGGCATTTGCTCCATGGTCTGACGGAGTCGAAATTCCGTCATATGTCGACGCAGTGGCTGTTGATGTTGTCGGGGTGGTCATCAAACCGACGGGCGATGTACAGCAGACCCCGGATGGGGAGGTTGCTGTGATGACACCCGTGCCTGGATTTCACATCAACCTGAGTGATCGCATTCCAGAGCTGCAGCAGTATGAAATCGAGCCACCAGCCACGCCAGATCGCATTTTCGCTGGCAGTGATGTCGTGGACCCGCCGCGTGTACCGGCCGAGGTGGCTCGCTGGCAAGCCAAGCTGGCCCTGATGCAGCGGGTGGATGGGCAAGGTGTCACCCTTTGGGATCGCCTGCAGCAGCTGCGCGAGTCGCTTACGGATGCCAAGCAGCAGACCATGCTCGATGCGGCCATGAATGAGGTGCTGAGCTGGAAGCGCCCCAGCCCCACGGTGCTGTGGGCTGCCGAGCAGCTTGGGCTCAGTGCCCAGCAGGTGGATGAGCTCTTTATCTACGCGCACGCGCTGGAGCTGTAGCCATGGACTGGACACCTTTGATTCATGCGCTGATCGCCGTGCTGACCCAGGTCCTGGTCGGCCTGGTGCTGGGCAACTGGTGGTTGGGCGGCGCGCTGGCCTGCAGCTGGTGGCTGGCGCGTGAGCACACCCAGGCCGAATACCGCTGGATTCAGGCGTTTGCGGGCGGGCACCGCACGGGCATGCCCTGGTGGGGAGGGTTTGATCCCAGGGTATGGAACTGGGCCAGTGGGCTAGATGCGCTGGTACCGGCGCTGTTCTGCCTGCTGCTGTTCATTACGACCAAGCCATAGGAGGGGGCTGATGGAGGAGCTAATCGATGAACTGCCCGTGCTGGAGCATGAGCAAATTAGAGAACGGTTGGACGAAGGGAGTGAGCGCATGGCAACCATCGAGCGCGATCTGAAAGCCTTAGCGCAGGGCCTTCATGAGGAGCGTCAGGAGCTGCAGGAGCTCAAGCAGCAGCTGGCGGAAATGCTGGAGTTTTTCACCGCCATGAAGGGCGCTTTCAAGGTGCTGAATTGGGTGGGCAAGGTAGCCAAGCCTCTGGCGGCCATCGTCATGTTGGGCGGTGCCTGTGTGGGCTTCTGGACTGCAATCAAAGGAGTGACAAGCCGATGAGCTGGAAAGAAAGACTTATCGCGGCCATTGGCGGCGCTGCAGTGGCCCTGGCCGTGCCCTTGGTGCAGAAGTACGAGGGCACAGTGCTGCGCAGCTACCGAGACCCGGTCAACGTGTTGACCAGTTGCACTGGGCACACCGGCCCCGAGCTGCGGGATGGGCAAACGTTCACCCGTGAGCAGTGCGAGGAGATGCTTTACAAGGACTTGGCCAAGCATGCCGACGCCCTGAGTTGCGTGCGTGCGCCGCTGACGGACGCCCAGCGCGCGGCATTCCTGAGCTTTGCCTTCAATGTGGGGGATGACGCTTTCTGTCGCAGTACCTTGGTGCGCAAGGCCAATGCCGGCGATATGGATGGCGCCTGTGCCGAGCTGAGCCGGTGGACCTACGCCGGCGGCAAGCAACTCCCCGGCCTGGTCAAGCGCCGCGCGGCCGAGCGGCAACTGTGCGAGCGGGGGCTGGCATGACAGGCGCGTCCCGCATCTGGCCGTGGCTGGCCCTGGCTATAGCCCTGCTGCTGGCTGTGCAGACCCAGCGGCTGGCCAAGGTCGAGACTTCACAGTCAAAAGCTGCGGCTGCTCAGGCTCAAAAGGCGCAAGCTGCGACAGAAAAAAAAGCAGAGGCCGTGGTAGAGCACGGCACTGCCCAACAGGAAAACACCCATGACTACACGCAAGAAATGGCCCGCCTGGAGGCTGGGCGCGCTGCTGACGCTTCCCGCATTGCAGGCCTGCAGCACGACATCAGGAGCGCTGCAACCCGCAACGCCCAGCTTGCCGGTGACGCCGCTGCCTGCCGAGATCTCGCAGATCAGCACCAGCGACTCGCAGCCCGTGCTGCAGGAGGCGCGGGCGTGGTTGGCCAGCTTATCGGTCTGGTCGAGCGCCGAGACGCCCAAGTCAGCGCCCTGAAAGGACAGGTGCAGGTCGACAGGGCGCTTATCGAGCGGCTGCAGTAGCTGAGCGGCGCACGCCTAGCTCCAGATCAAGGCCCATGGTCGCCAGGGCTTTGGCGATGGTGTCGATCTTGGTTGCATGCTTGAGGTCCGTCAGCCGGTTGACTTCTTGTTTAGTCGTGCCCATGCGTGCTGCCAGGTCGATGGGGCGCACGCCTTGATGCACCATCTCGTTGAGCAGCAGCACCTTTGCCGACACGCTGGCCGGCAAAGAGATAAGCACCTGGCCCTTGGCGGCCTTGGATGGCTCAGGGACGGCGCGGCGATCGTCAAAATAGAAGTCCATCGCAGTCAGTAGCGCATCATGGGCCATGGATACGGCCTCATCGTAGGTATCGCCGCAGGTCAATGCCTCCGGGATATCGGGAAACGAGACCATGAAGCCATCACCATCGGGCTCGATGTTTGCAGGAAATCGCATTCTTTTTCTCCATGTTGTCGGGGTTCCGGCAAATCCAGTAGGTAGCCCCTTGCGGGGCCACCTCCTATTTAAGTCCTAGCTGTTTCAGAATCGCTTTTCTGAGTCCTTCGCCAATCTCTTGGCTTGGGTGCCGGGGCATTATTGTTTGCTTGCCGTTCAGGAAAACCTTCAAGTGGCGTGTGCCGTGGCTGAAAGTTGCTCCCTGCGCAGCGAGCCATCTCTGGAACTCGCTTTGCTTCATGAACCCTCCCTGTGTTGAACATGGCTCAATGGTAATCAAATATGTTTACTTCTGCAAGAGAAAAGTAAATAAATTTGTGTACTTTTTAGGGTTCGCAATCCTCTGCAAGCCACTGCCGCAATTGCAGATAGGGGGAGTGGCTGGCGAAGTCCAGGCAGGTGGGGTGCTTGGCCTGCAGGAACTCATAGAAAAGGTGCATGGCGGTGCCGGGGTGCGGGTGCATGTCGGCCTCAGCCAGCCTTTCTTGCCAGTTGACCCAGTGGCCCAGAATGGCCTGTTTTGCATCGGTTCGTCTCATCAGGCCCTCGCAATCGGTATGTCGTCAATCTTGGTGGTGTAGCGCGGTGTTCGGCGCTCTTGGCGCATGCGCCAGCCGCTCTCATCCTGCTCGGGCACTCCGGTGCTTGCCACATGCACCGTGCCCTTGCCAAAGCGCTTGTTGACCTTGTCCATGGCTTCCATCAGCTTGCTTTGATCGCGGCAGGGTTCCTCGAAAAGCAGGTCGCCTTGCTGCACTTCTGCAGGGCACAGGTCTTGCAGCATGACGCCGGCCTTGGAGAGCTGATAGCCGGGCTGGTAGATCGATCGCAAGCCGCGCACGGCCGCATTGACAAGCGCCTTGGTGTCGGATGAGGGCGGTTGGAGTTGAATCACTGCCGTTTCGTAGAACCTGCGGCCTGGTCTGAATGGCGATGTGTGTGCGAAAACATGCAGGGCACCAGCGCGCAAACCGCCAGCGCGCAGTTTTTCTGCGGCCCTGGTTGCAAATTCGCTCACGGCTTCAATCAATGGGGGTAGGGTGGTGATGGGGTGGCCGAAGCTGCGGGTGCATGCAATCTGCTTTTTGGCGGCAGGGGCCGTCTCCAAGCTCATGCAGCTCACGCCTTGCAGCTCGCGCACGGTGCGCTCGAGTACCACGCTCCAGCCATCGCGCGCGGCATGGGCGGGCAGCCTGGCCAGGTCAAGCGCAGTCAGCACGCCCTGCTCGGCCAGCTGGGCAGAGATGCGCCGGCCCACGCCCCAGACCTCGCCGGCGGCGGTGCGGCCGAGAATATCGGTGCGTTGCTGATCGGACAGTTCGGCCCAGTTGCAGACCCGCTGAAGCTCGGCGGGGTAGCTTCCCGGCTTGCGCTCCGAGTCCTTGGCAACGTGGTTGCAGAGCTTGGCCAGGGTCTTGGTGGGGGCCAGACCCACACAAGTAGGGATGCCGGTCCATTTAAGGATGCGTGCGCGAATGGCAAAGGCACGGCGCGTGAGATCCCGCACGCCGTCCAGATCCCCGATGAATGACTCGTCAATGCTGTAGATCTCTTGGGTGGGGCCCAGGCCAGCAGCGAGCGACATCATGCGGTCGCTCATGTCGCCGTACAGCTCAAAGTTTGGTGAGAGGCAGACAAGCCCCTTGTGCTCGACCAGGTCGCGCAATTGAAAAAACGGTTGCCCCATCTTCACGCCCAGGGCCTTGGCCTCGTCGGAGCGTGAGATGGCGCAGCCGTCGTTATTGCTCAGGACGACGACAGGGATGCCCTCAAGGGCAGGCCTGAAAGCTCGCTCGCAGCTGACGTAGAAGTTGTTGCCGTCGATGAGCGCGAACATACATGCTCATGCAAAGCGTTTGATGCAGGACTTGACCACGCCCCAGATCTCAAGCTCTTGGTTTTCTTTGGGGACGATGTCGGGATAGGTGGGGTTGCCGGCCCTGAGCTTGAAGCAGCCGCCCGCGTTGTGCAGCACCTTGACGGTGAAGTCGTTATCAAGCAAGGCCACCACGATGCTGCCATGGCGAGCGCGAAGCGCGCGGTCGACCACGATGATGTCGCCGTCATCGATGCCGTATTCGCGCATGGATGGCCCGGCCACGCGCAACAGGAATGTGGCCTGTGGGTGCTCGACAAGCAGCTCGGTAATGTCCAATCGCTTGCCCGAGAAGTCCTCGGCTGGTGAAGGGAAGCCTGCGCGCACGCTGCAATCAGCCAGCGGCAAGACAACTGGGGTGGCAGTGAGTTGGACGGGCATGCCGCTCAGTAGACGATGACTGTACATGCATACAGTATATAGCCGCCTTTTCTGGGCGAATATTGAAAGCCCCTGCTGCCAGCGCACGGGGCCTTTGTCGTCGCGGCGCTGATGGATTAGTCAGCAGCTTCGTAGTTTTCGCCATGTACCCAGTTGCCATCCCGGTCAATGCGAAGCCATCTGGAGCTGCCGCCTTTGGCGACCAGCATCAGGTCAATGTAGTAGTCGCGGGACTTCGGTGTGTGATTGGGGCGAAGGCCGTGGTGGTAGACCGATATGCGGCTGAAGGTGTCCGCTACAAGCTGGCGCGCTTGCAATCGTGTCTCTATGTCCTGGGCTTCCACGCCGGCAGCGAGTGCCCGCCATTTCTCATCAGCACCAGATATATCGCGGCGGGCGAGCATGGCGATATCGCGCTCTTGGGCTGTCAGAGATTTCTCTGCGACTGCCAGATCCTCTTCGAGCTGGCGGGCGCGGCGGGCAAATGTGAGTGGTATTCCTTCATCAGCCGAGGCAAGCATTGCGTCCGTCAGCTTGTCGAGCTGGGTCTTTATCGCCTCGACATTCTTTTGTGCCTTCAGAAGCTCCTTGCGGCTTTCAGAGCTGGTGTCCGCTTCAAACAAGCCTTGCAGATTCATCATGTCGGAGCAATAAGACATGATCGCGCGCTCGATGGGGGCAACCGAGGTTGAGCCGCGAACCGGGCACACCGCACTGAAGGTGGCAGCGGCCGAGCACAGCAGGCGCCTGTAGCCATCCCGAATGCGACCGTCAGACAGCCGCTTCTTGCTGGCCAGGTGCTGCCCGGCCATGGGGTGCCCGCAGTACCCGCAGAACGTGATGCCGATGCCGGTGATTACGTGGGGCAGATCCCCCTTCACCCTGCGGCGTCCAGAACTCTTGACAACCCGTTGCAGGTCTTCCCATTCGAGCTCCGACAGCAGCGGTGGGTAATAGCCTTTGAGCAAGTACTCGTCGCCATCCACGCTGATGGGCTTGTGCCCAGCCAGTTGGGGCATTTTGGTGACGCGGTAGACCTGTAGCGTCTGGTTTTCCTTGCTGGTTGGGTAGATGCGCAGGCCCTCGGCATTGAGCTTTTCAATAATGCGCTTGCCGCCCAGGCCTTGCTTATACATCTCGATCGTGCGCAGGATGGCCTTGACCGTCTCGGGCTTGAAGTCCCAGCCGTCGGCGTCATTGCGGGTCAGCCAGGCCGGGTCGTGGCCCTGTTCGACGCGGCCACGGTAGGAGCCATCAATCCATTTTTCGCAAAGACGGCGGACGCTTGCCTTGACCCGCTTGCTCTTGGTGTCCGACTCTTCGTGAGCGCGAATCATCACCAGCAGGCTATAGACAAGGTCCATCGGGTTGTCTTTGAGCCGCTGCCGGCTGTAGGTCTTCCCGTCGCTGGCGGTGACCACTGTGATGCCCGCATTTACAATCTGGGCTAGTTGCGCCTGTGCCTGGATGGGTTCAGCGCGAGATAGGCGGTCCAAGCCCTCAACAATGAGTACTGAGCCAAAGGGAACACGCCCTTCTTCGACAGCACGCAGGAAAACGCCCAGAGCGCCTGATTTGATGTGCTGTTGATGGTAGGCAGAAAGACCCTCATCCCTTAACGATAGATGGGTATCAAGTTTTAGGTCGTGCTCGGCAGCCCACTTGGCAGCATATGCAAGCTGTCGGTCTGTGCTGCCTCCTGCCGATTGCTTTGGATCAGAGAACCGCAGATAGCTATACACCAAACCATTTTTTGCAGAATCCCCCATGACTGAAGCCATCTCCCAGAAAGATCAAATTCCCCGTATAGGTATGGTATCACTCGGGTGCCCCAAGGCCTTGACTGATAGCGAGCTGATTCTCACGCAGCTCAGCGCCGAGGGTTACCAGACTTCCAAGACCTTTGAAGGCGCGGATTTGGTCATCGTCAACACCTGTGGCTTCATTGACGATGCCGTCAAGGAAAGCCTGGACACCATTGGCGAAGCTCTGGCAGCTAACGGCAAGGTGATCGTGACCGGTTGCCTGGGTGCCAAGGCTGGCAAAGAGGGCGGCTCCACCATGGTGGCCGAAGTGCACCCCAGTGTGCTGGCCGTCACCGGCCCCCATGCTACCCAAGAGGTGATGGACGCCGTGCACACCCACCTGCCCAAGCCGCATGACCCGTTCGTGGACCTGGTGCCTGGCAGCTTTGGCGATGCTGGCATCAAGCTCACGCCCAAGCACTATGCCTATCTGAAGATTTCCGAGGGCTGCAACCATCGCTGCACCTTTTGCATCATTCCCAGCATGCGCGGCGATCTGGTTTCGCGTCCGATCGGCGATGTGCTCAAGGAAGCCAAGGCGCTGTTCGAAGGGGGCGTGAAAGAGCTGTTGGTGATCAGCCAGGATACCTCGGCCTATGGTGTGGATGTGAAGTACCGCACCGGTTTCTGGGACGGCAAGCCCGTCAAGACCCGCATGCTGGAGCTGGCCGACGAACTGGGCAAGCTGGCGCAGCAGCACGGTGCCTGGGTGCGTCTGCACTATGTCTACCCCTATCCCACCGTGGATGCGGTCCTGCCCTTGATGGCCGAGGGCAAGATCCTGCCTTACCTGGATGTGCCCTTGCAGCACAGCCACCCCGATGTGCTCAAGCGCATGAAGCGACCCGCATCGGGCGAAAAGAACCTGGACCGTATCCGCGAGTGGCGCAAGATCTGCCCCGAGCTGGTGATTCGTTCCACCTTCATTGCCGGCTTTCCCGGCGAGACCGAGGAGGAGTTCGAGCATCTGCTGGACTTCATTCGCGAAGCCGAGATCGACCGTGCCGGCTGCTTTGCCTACAGCCCCGTCGAAGGCGCCACCGCCAACGAACTTCCCGGCATGCTGCCTGAAGAAGTACGCGAAGCACGTCGTGCGCGCTTCATGGAGGTGGCCGAGGAGGTCTCCACCAAGCGTCTGCAGCGCCGCGTAGGCCAGGTCATGAAGGTGTTGGTGGACAAGGCTGTCAGCCTGGGTAAAAAGGGCGGTGTGGGCCGGACTTATGCCGATGCTCCCGAGATCGATGGTGTGGTTCACATCCAGCCGCCCGAGAAGGCCAGCAAGACCTACAAGGTGGGCGAGCTGATCAGCGTGCGCATCGTGGGCACGCAGGGGCATGATCTGGTGGGCGTTCCGGTTTGAATTTTCATGGCGTCACCGTGCGGCGTCATTTCAATCCAGTAGGGACAAAAAGGCCGCGACTGCGGCCTTTTTTGCATCTGATCTCTTGGCCTCTTGGTTGCCGCTCTTGTCTGCCAATGGCCTGCGGGAGATCCTGATGCAATGAAGGGTTCAGATTCGGTTCTGATCGGGACGGCATCGCCTCCGGGGTGGATTTGAGATCCAGGACATGACGTCAGCACGAAACACTTTTTCTGTACTTTTCCTGGGAGAAGCACTGCAGCATCGTGTTGTTAATGGTGAAGAATTGCCTTTCTAGGAAGACAGCCTCTTGTCTGTAAAGAGGTTTCCATCGAAAGGTGACGAGCCTGATCTCGGCACTGTATCCACAGTTAGGGCTGCTTGGTTCCCCACCTGACCCGGTTGGCTGCTTCCCCATGCGAGGAGGCCCGTCACATTCGATTATAGATGCAAAACCGACACAGCTCCGCGAGCTGTGAAATGAGATTCCAGGAGCAGGCTTGTTGGCATGCCCCGGCCCCGTAGAATCAGAGGCTATGTCTTATTTAGTGCTTGCTCGCAAATACCGGCCTCGTACCTTCACCGAAATGGTGGGGCAGGAGCACGTGGTTCAGGCTCTGACCAATGCGTTGACCCAGCAGCGTCTGCACCATGCCTATCTGTTCACGGGCACACGTGGCGTGGGCAAGACCACGGTGTCGCGCATTCTGGCCAAGTCCCTGAATTGCCAGGGCCTGGACGGTAACGGTGGAATCACCGCAACCCCTTGCGGGGTTTGTGCAGCATGCACTGAAATCGATAGCGGGCGTTTCCCCGACTACACCGAGCTGGATGCTGCGTCCAACCGGGGTGTGGATGAGGTGCAGAGCCTGCTGGAGCAGGCGGTGTACAAGCCGGTGCAGGGGCGCTTCAAGGTCTTCATGATCGACGAGGTGCACATGCTGACAAACACCGCGTTCAACGCCATGCTCAAGACGCTGGAGGAGCCTCCGGAGTATCTGAAGTTCGTGCTGGCCACGACCGATCCGCAAAAAGTGCCGGTCACTGTGCTCTCGCGCTGCCTGCAGTTCAATCTGCGCCCGATGGCGCCCGAGACGGTTCTGGAGCACCTGACCCATGTGCTGGACAAGGAAAGCGTGCCGGCAGAGCCTCAGGCGCTGCGATTGCTGTCGCGTGCTGCGCGTGGCTCCATGCGCGATGCGCTGAGCCTGACCGACCAGGCGATTGCCTTTGGCAGCGGGCAGTTGCAGGAGGCGACGGTGCGCCAGATGCTGGGCAGCGTGGATCGCAGCCATGTCTTTCGCCTGATCGATGCCTTGGCGCAGGGTCATGGGCGTACGGTGGTTGAAATCTCCGAAGAGCTGCGCCACAACGGTCTGTCTGCTGCATCGACCCTGGAGGAAATGTGCGCCGTGCTGCAGCGCATGGCCGTGTTGCAGGCCGTACCCGATATGCCGCTGGATGCTAGCGACCCGGAGGCCGCCGAAGTAGACCGACTGGCCAGTCTGATGCCGCGCGACGAGACTCAGCTGCTCTACAGCATCTGCCTGCACGGCCGTGCCGAACTGGGGCTGGCCCCGGATGAGTACGCTGCGCTGACCATGGCACTGCTGCGGTTGCTGGCTTTCAAGCCTGAAAACGCCGAAGCCGGCACGGCTGAAAAAAAAACTCCGGCGCTGAGGCCTAGCCGGCCTGTTGTCCAGGCTCCGAATCCGATTCAGCAGCCTCCGGCTTCACCGCCAGCGGCGATGGAGGCGCCACCGGCCAAGGTTCATTCCGTGCAGCCGGTGGTGGAATCCGCACCGGCGCAGGAGCCTGCGTCAGTGGCCGGCATGGCCGAGCCAGAACATATTCAAGTTGTTGCCGATCGCTCGGATTCAGCAGCGTATTCCGTCCCAAGGCCGGTGATGCAGGCAGTGCCGGAGTCGACCCGCTTGCCTGCTCCTGCAGTGACGCCTGAGCCTGCTGCGGTTCGGCAAAACATGCCTGCTGAGGATCAGGAGGCCGTCGCCGAGGCAGACCAGGCGCCTGTCGACGATGCGTCCGAGAGTGCAGAGGGCAGCGATATGGCTGATGCTCCCGAAGAGCAGGATGCCAGCGAGGCGGCCTGGGCAGGCATGCCCGATGAGGGCTGGTCTGACGATGGGCGCTGGGGCGATGATGCCGACCTGGATGTCGGACAGCCCCCGCATGCCATGCCGCCCATGGAGTCTGACGAGCCGGCGGCCCAGAGCGCAAGCGGCGGCTATGTCAGTACGGCCCAGGACGCAGCCCCTGTGGAACGCACAGCCGAGGGCGATCTGTGGTTTGGCGTGGTGCAGCAGTTGCTGCAGAGCGAAGCCGTGGTGGCCGTGGCGCGGCAGCTGGCGCTGCAGTCTCAACTTCTGGGCCGTGACGGCGATCTGTGGCGGCTGCGCGTGGAGTCCAACTCGCTCAATCAGGCTGGCACACGTGATCGTCTGCGTGCTGCGCTGGAAGCGGCCGGTCATGCGCGACAATTGCAGGTCGAGCAGGGGCCCGTGACGGATAGTCCCGCCCGCCGACTGGCCCTGGAAAGAAAAGCCAGCCAGTTGCTGGCCGAGGACATTGTCAAAAGCAATCCGCAGGTTCAAACCTTGATGCGAGACTTTGGCGCGAAAATCGTGCCCGGTAGCATCAAGCCCATATCTATTCAGCCTGAATAAGGCGTTTCAACAAAAGAAGGAATTCTCATGTTCAACAAAGGACAACTCGCCGGTTTGATGAAGCAAGCTCAGGCCATGCAGGACAACCTGAAGAAGGCTCAGGAAGAGCTGGGCAATATCGAAGTCGAAGGCGAATCCGGTGCCGGTCTGGTCAAGGTCGTGATGACCTGCAAGCATGACGTCAAGCGCATCACCATCGACCCCAGCCTGCTGGCCGAAGACAAGGATATGCTGGAAGACCTGGTGGCTGCCGCCTTCAACGCGGCTGTGCGCAAAGCCGAAGAGACTTCCAACGAGAAGATGGGCAAGATCACTGCCGGTATGCCCGGCCTGCCCGGCGGGATGAAGTTCCCGTTCTGACGGATTTCCCCCTGAGCGGCAGTGCCGCTTCCCCGACTTAGGGCATGCAAGTGTTGTGGGCAGGGGAATGAATGGCGATCTGCGTAGTGGCAGATCGCCTTTTTTCTGGTGACTGAAAGGACAAGCCTGTGTCTGATGTGCAATCTCTGGACGCCTTGATCGAGGCCTTGCGCCGACTGCCGGGTGTGGGCATCAAGTCGGCGCAGCGTATGGCGTTTCATTTGCTGCAGCGTGATCAGGCTGGTGCGCTGCAGCTGGCGCGGGCGCTGGACTCGGCGGTGAACTCTGTTCATCACTGCGAGCGCTGCCATACGTTTACCGAAGGTGCTATCTGCAGCATCTGTGATGACGCCGGGCGCGACGGGGCTCGGTTGTGCGTGGTCGAGGCTCCGGCCGATCTGGCTGCGATGGAGCGCACGGGGGCCTATCAGGGCTATTACTATGTGCTGATGGGGCGGCTGTCCCCGCTCGACGGCGTGGGCCCCAAGGAAATCGGCATGAAGCAGTTGCTGGAGCGTGCCTGTGATGGCGTAGTGCAGGAGGTGATTCTGGCCACCAGCTTTACGGCAGAGGGCGAGGCCACGGCCCATGCTGTCAGCGAGGCGCTCAAGTCGCGCGGCATTCTGGTCACGCGGCTGGCGCGTGGCGTGCCGATAGGCAGCGAACTTGAATATGTGGATCTGGGCACGATTGCCCACGCGCTGGTTGACCGGCGCTGAAAATATCGCTTGAATTGGGAGCCAACGCTTCTATATCAGGCGTGTGCTGCTATCGATTTCTTTGAATGAGCAGAGATAAAAAAGCCCGCTGGTTTTTACGAACAGCGGGCTTTTTGGCGGGCGGCGAAGCTTATTTGCGCTTCTTGGCTGGTGTGCCGCCACGTGCCTTGGGTTCGCTCTTGCCGCCACGGGGAGCGGGCGCGCTGCTGGTTCTGGCGTTCTTGGTGGAGGCTGCCACCTTGCTGCCGCCACGGGTGTTGCGGGCTGACTCGCGTGGGCTGTCGTTGGCTTCGGCGCGTGCGCTGCGGGCTGCACGGCTGGGCAGGTAGGCAATCAGCGACTGGCCGGGGCGCAAGGATGCCGTGGACTTGAGGTCGTTCCAGTCCGCGAGGTTGGAGACGCTGATGCCATAGCGGCTGGCCACGCTGACCAGGGTATCGCGTTTGCGCGCCTTGACCGTGGTGCGCACGGTCACGATTTCGGGGGCGAAGGAGATCTGACCGTTGTCGGCCACATGGCCGGGCACGTCGGTCTTGACGTTGGCATCGCGCGGCACCATCAGAGCCGAGCCGGCCTTGATCAGCATGCGCGGCGGGATGTTGTTGATGGCGCGCAGGTCGGCTTCGCCCAGGCCTGCACGCTGGGCGGCTTCGGCCACGGTAATGGTGGTGGGCACGGTCCATACCGTCCAGCTGGCAAACTGGCCTTCGCTATAGGCCTGCAGATTGCGGCGGAAAACCTTGGCGTTGTCCCAGGGCAGCAGCACCTGTGGCGTGGCGCGCGCAAAGATCACCGGTTTGTGAAAGCTGGGATTGAGTGCCTTGAAGTCCTTGACGCTCACATCGGCCAGCTTGGCCACCAGCTCAACGTCGATGTCGTGCGGGAGATCCACGGCCTGGAAATAGGGGTGGTTCTCGATGATGGGAAGCTCGGTGTTGAACTTCTCGGGTTCGGCCACGATGTTCTTGACGGCTTGCAGCTTGGGCACGTAATTGCGGGTTTCGGCCGGCATCTGCAGGTCGAGGTAGCCTGCGGGCTGGCCCAGCTTTTCATTGCGCTTGATGGCGCGGCCCACGCTGCCTTCGCCCCAGTTATAGGCGGCCAGGGCCAGATGCCAGTCGCCGAACATGTTGTAGAGCTTTTGCAGATAGTCGAGCGCGGCGCGGGTCGAGGCCAGCACATCGCGGCGATCATCGCGGAAGACATTCTGCTTGAGGTCGAAATAGGTGCCCGTGGCCGGCATGAACTGCCACATGCCGGCGGCCTTGGCGCTGGAGACGGCCTGAGGGTTGAAGGCGCTCTCGATGAAAGGCAACAGCGCCAACTCTGTCGGCATGTTGCGGCGCTCCAGTTCCTCGACGATGTGGAACAGGTATTTGCTCGACCGCTCCGTCATGCGCTGTATGTAGTCGGGGCGCGTGGCATACCACTGCTCCTGGTTCTGGACCAGATCCTGCTCAAGGTTGGGCATGGCAAAGCCCTTGCGGATACGTACCCAGAGGTCGCCTGTGGCTTCAAGCTCAGCGACTTCAGCGCTGCCGACTTTGCCCTGGCCCAGGGGTTTGAGCGGGCCATTGGGATACATGGGGTCGACACTGCTGGTGGTGGCGCAGCCAGTCAATATCAGTGCGCTTGTCAGCAGCAGGGTGGATAGCAGCTTCATCAGAAAACGTTTTTCCATTGGCGCAAGGTAGCCAGAACGCTGGCGGGCTCCTCGGGCCTGGTTTGAGGATCATGGTGCACGGCGGCTGCGATCACATCTGCAGCGCGGCTTCGCATGAACGGGTTGATGGCCAGCTCGGTCTGCAATGTGGAGGGTAGCGTCGGCTGCCCGCTCTTGCGCAGTTGCTGGCAATGTTCCAGATACTGAGCCAGTTCCGGGTTGTTTGGTTCCACGGCCTGCGCAAATCGCAGGTTGGAAATTGTGTACTCATGTGCGCAGCACACCAGCGTGTTGCCGGGCAGGGCGGCCAGTGCGTCCAGCGAGGCCTGCATCTGCGCTGCCGTGCCTTCGAAAAGGCGACCGCAGCCGCCCGAGAACAGTGTGTCGCCGCAGAACAGCAGGGGCTGGCTTTGCGCCCGGGTGCTGAAGAAGGCGATATGGCCGCTGGTATGCCCCGGCACATCGATGACCTGCCAGGGGCCGCCTAGCAGCTCCACGTGGTCGCCCCCCTGCACGCGCGTCACGGGCTCGGGCAGGGTCTCGTAGGCGGGGCCCCAGACCGGAGCACCCGTGGCCGCGCGAATGGCGTCCACGCCGCCCACATGGTCGGCATGATGGTGGGTGACTAAAATGCCCTGCAGTTTCAGACCCCGCTGTGCCAAGGTGGCCAGCACAGGCTCGGCCTGACCCGGATCGACGACCACGGCATGTTCTGCATCGTGGAGCATCCAGATGTAGTTGTCGGAAAAAGCGGGAATGGGCAACAGGTTCATGAGCTGCAAAATTATAGAGATGCATCACTGGACGGATTCAGCCCTCGGGCACTATCTCCTGAAATGGGAGCAGCAGCGCTTTGACGAGGCGGTGGCCGATATCTTTGGCTACCACGCCTTGCAGCTGGGCTTGCCGCAGCTGCAAGGACTGCGCAGCAATCGCATGCCTCATCGCTGGCTGGCGCTGGAGGGTCTCGATCCCGTTCCGGATGCAAAAGCAGGCACTGTAGCGCAAGCGAGGGCGACCGCAGTGTCGCAGCAGCAGCCGCCCGCTGATGAAGCACAGAATTCTGCCCCGTTGATGCCGGCGCTCAGAACCGCCCCGGAAGCCCTGCCTTTTGCCGAGGCCAGCCTCGACCTGTTGCTGATGCCGCATACGCTGGAGGCTTGCAACGATCCGCATGCCGCGCTGCGCGAGGCTGCACGCGTGCTGGTGCCGGAAGGCAGGCTGGTGATCAGCGGGCTGAACCCCTCAAGCCTGCTGGGCTTGCAGCGCCGGGTGGAGCGCAGTGCGGGCTATTTGCCGGACTTGAGCCTGGGTGTGGGCTACTGGCGTTTGCGCGATTGGCTGCGATTGCTGAGCTTCGAGATCGAAGCAGTGCAATTTGGCTGTTATCGTCCTGCCACTCAAAGTGAAAAGTGGCTGAGCCGCTGGCAGTTCATGGAAGGCCTGGGCCACCGCTGCTGGCCGGTGATGGGGGGCGTCTATTGCGTGGTGGCCGTCAAGCGTGTGCAGGGCATGCGGCTGATGAGCCCGAGCTGGCGCAAGAGCAGCGTGCCGGCCGGCATGAAGGCGCCCGTGACCCAGAGGCAGCCGCCGGACATGTCCTGGCGTAACAAGGAAGAAAATTGAATCAAGTTGTGATCTATACCGACGGTGCCTGCAAGGGCAATCCCGGCCCTGGCGGCTGGGGCGCATTGCTGCAGGCCGGATCGGCGCAGAAAGAACTCTTCGGTGGTGAACTGGGAACCACCAATAACCGCATGGAACTCAAGGCCGTGATTGAGGCGCTGTCCGCGCTCAAGCGTCCCTGCGATGTGGTGCTGTATCTGGATAGTCAGTACGTGCGCAAAGGCATTACCGAGTGGATACAGGGTTGGAAGGCCAAGGGCTGGGTTACCGCTTCCAAGGAGCCCGTCAAGAATGTCGAGCTCTGGAAGCAGCTGGACGCGCTGGTGCAGGGCAGCGGCCACCGCATCGACTGGCGCTGGGTCAAGGGCCATGCCGGAGACCCCGGCAATGAGCGCGCCGATGCGCTTGCCAACAAGGGCGTGGAGCTGGCACTTAAGAAGGGCTGAGCCAGGAGCCGGGGTAGATGCGCTGGCTCAGTTCGTGATTTGTGCCAGCGCTTCTTGGATCTGTTGCTCGGATTCGGGGCGCACGATGCGCGCTACTTCCTTGCCGTCACGCAGAAAAATCAGCGTGGGCCAGAGCTTGACGCGATAGCTGCGGCCCAGCGGCCGGCCGGGACCGTCTTCCACCTTGATGTGCGCTAGTTCTGGCTGGGTTGCCAGCGCAGCCTGCAACAGCGGCTGGGCGCGCTGGCAGTGGCCGCACCAGGGAGTTCCGAATTCCAGCAAATTCGCGCCCTTGAGCGCATCGATGGCCTGCCTTGTGGGTTCTGTGGCCCAGTGGGTGGCTTGGTATGGCATGAAATATTTCCCAGAATGGATCGAGGGTAGAAGACCAGGCAGAAAGTCCGTCTTCAGATCAGCCCCTGCAGCAGCAGGACATTGACGGATTCTCCGGGCTGGACGTCGCCGCGTGCATCGTCCAGCACGATGATGCAGTCGGCGGCGACCATGGAGCTGAGCACGCCCGAGCCTTGCGATCCCGTGGTGCGCACGGCGGCCTGGCCCTTCTCATTGAGTTCGAGCACGCCGCGCAGATATTCGGTGCGGCCCGGGCGTTTGCGCAGGCGCTCGCGGCTGATCGCCTGCAGCAATGGCACGGAGGGGCTGCGTTCGCCTGCCAGCATGGCCAGGGCCGGGCGCACAAACATCAGAAAGCTCACCATGGCGGCCACCGGGTTGCCGGGCAGTCCCAGCAGCACCGCAGGGCGCTGAGTGGGCGGTGGATTGCTCAGATTTTGTGAGCTGTTTGCGCTTGTCTTGATTGGGATGCCTGTTGATCTGGTCAATGAGATTCCACCGGCGGGAGCGAGCAGGCCCACCGCCAGTGGCCGACCGGGACGCATGGCCACCCGCCAGAACTGCACAGTGCCCAGGCGCTGAAGCATCGCACGGGTGTGATCGGCCTCACCGGCGCTGATGCCGCCACTGGTCAGCACCACATCGGCCAGGGTGGCTGCTTCGCGCAAGCGCTCTTCCAGTGCGGCCGGTTCATCGGGCACGGCCCCCAGGTCCAGCACATGGGCTCCCAGCCGGCGCAACAGCGCCTGCAGGCTGAAGCGGTTGCTGTCGTAGATGGCTCCCTCGCGCGGCTCGGCACCTGGGCTCAGCAGCTCGTCGCCGGTGGAGAAGTAAGCCACGCTGAGGCGGCGTCGCACGCTGACCTGGCCCAGTCCCAGACTGGCCAGCAGACCCAGGGCGGCTGGTGTGAGACGCTGGCCGGCCTGCAGTGCCACAGAGCCTTGCTCCAGGTCTTCGCCGCGCAGGCGACGATTGGCACCTGCACGCAGGGCACTGGCGTCAAACTGAATGCACTCCTCGCCAGAGCTGGCTTGCTCATGGGCGACTACGGTATCCGCACCCACCGGCATGACCGCACCCGTCATGATCTTCACGCATTCGCCCGCGCCAAGCCGGCCTTGCCAAGGCCCTCCTGCCAGAGCCGTCCCCACCACACGCAGCATCAGCGGCTGGCCGGGCCGCGCCTGCTCCAGTTCGCTGCCGGCAAAGGCATAGCCGTCCATGGCACTGTTGTCGTGGGGTGGTACGTTGACGGGGCAGATCACATCGGCTGCCAGCACACGATCCAGTGCATCGGGCAGGGCGACGGCTTCCACCTCGGCGACCGAACCCAGCGGCTGCAGCAAGGCTTGCAGCTGTTGCAGTACCTGGTCAGTGGTCAGCGTCTGGGCGCTGGTGGAAGCGGCAGGTTGAAAAGTCGCAGTCATAACAGCAAAAAAATAAAAAAACCTCATGACGGATGCGGCCATGGGGCTGCGTGGCACTTTACGCTTTTGGCTGGTGGTGCCGGTGACTCAGGATTGGCGTTCGGGGGCGATTTGCTCCAGATCAAGCAACTGGACCAGCGTGTTGGCGTTGCTGAAGGCCTGTTCGTCCCCGGGGCGGTCAAATACGGCCTGGGCGCTGTGATGCTGGCCGGTCCAGGCGTCTATCTTGCGGCCACCACTGGTGATGAAGCGCTCAAGGCTGCAGGCGAGTCCGGCCCGCAGCAGGCAGAACACGGGCTGGGGGCGCAGTTGCGGCGGCTGCCCCGGCTGGGCATGCTCGGTATCCCAGCCGTGAGCGATGACGATATCGGCATCGCCACGCGACGCCAGCATTCGCGCAGCCAGATCGAGGGGCAGCAGCGGCGTATCGCAGGGCACGCACAGCAGCCATGGCGTGCGGCAATGCGCGAGGCCGGCCATGAAGCCCGCCAACGGGCCTGGGTAGTCGGGCAGGCTGTCGGCGCAGACCTCGGCAGCCAGTGGCCGACCCAGCTCGGCGTAAGCTGCTGTATTGCGATTGGCATTGATGAGCAAGGGGCCGACCTGCGGAGCCAGGCGCTGCAATGCATGCAGTGCCAGTGGCAAGCCTTGAAAGCTCTGCAGGCCCTTGTCCACACCGCCCATGCGCGCACCGCGTCCTCCGGCCAGCACGCAACCGGTGATCTGCTTGGGGGTGATGCGTGAGTCAGCCACCGATATAGCTCATCTCGATGCGCCGACCTTGCCGCACTGGCGCCATATCGGGGGGCATTTCGCTGCGCATTTGCGAGTAGCGATCGTCGCGCTGTTGCCAGATGGGGGCAATGGCGGCTGCAATCTCGGCATCGCTGGCACCGGTGCGCAGCAGGCTACGCAAATCCCAGCCGTGGCTGGCGAACAGGCACAGATAGAGCTGACCCTCGGTGGACAGGCGTGCACGGTTGCAGTCCCCGCAGAAAGCGTGGGTCACACTGCTGATGACGCCCACCTCGCCCAGCTGCGGATCATGTCGGCCGCTGGCATCGGCATAGCCCCAGCGCACGGCGGTCTCGCCTGGGGCGCTGGGTGCCAGCGGGATTAGCGGCAGTTCGGCGCGCAGACGGGCTATGACCTCGTCGGAGGGCAGCACCTCGTCCATGCGCCAGCCGTTGGTGGCTCCCACGTCCATGTATTCGATGAATCGCAGCGTGATTCCCGTGCCGCGGAAGTAGCGGGCCATGGGCAGGATCTGGTCGTCATTGGTGCCGCGCTTGACCACCATGTTCACCTTGATGTGCGACAGGCCCGCAGTCTGTGCAGCCTCGATGCCGGCCAGCACATCGGTCACGGGGAAGTCCACATCGTTCATGCGCCGGAACACGGCGTCGTCTAGTCCGTCGAGGCTGACGGTCACGCGGTTCAGGCCGGCGTCCTTCAGGGCGCGGGCCTTGCGCGCCAGCAGCGAGGCGTTGGTTGTCAGTGTCAGGTCCAGCGGCTGGCCGTCGGGCGTGCGCAGCTCGGCCAGCTGGGCGATCAGGGCTTCGATGTTCTTGCGCAGCAGCGGCTCGCCGCCGGTCAGCCGCAGCTTGCGCACGCCATGGGCGACAAAAAGCCTGGCCAGGCGCGTAATTTCCTCGAAGCTCAACAGCGAGCTGTGGGGCAGATATTGGTAGTTCTTGTCAAAAACTTCCTTGGGCATGCAGTAGTTGCAGCGGAAGTTGCAGCGGTCGGTGACGCTGATGCGCAGGTCGCGCAAAGGCCGTCCCCATTGATCCTGCAGCAGCCCGGTAGGGGCCTGCAGGGGGCTGGGGACGATTGCGCTGCGGGATGCCGCACGCTCATCGACCAAGGGGATCACACGTTCTGCCATGGGCTCGATTGTGCCGCAAGAGTGAAGTCCGGGCCGGCTGCGGGCTTGTTGTGGGCTATCAAAATTGATAGCTGGTGGCGCTTGATGGTATTGTGGATCAGTCTTTTGTAGTGGTTTTCACGGGTTGCTGAGAGAGCGGCTTCCAGCCCTTGAACTCGGGGTAGAACTCGGCCACGCCGGGGCCGTTGAAGTCCCAGCCCAGGCACTGACCCAGATGGCGTGGCGGCAGGCCCGAGCCATTGGGGCCGAACTGGTTGAGCACGGTGTGAAAAGCGGGCGTTGCCATATTGAACAGCAGCTCGCGCAGATGCGTGCAGCCCACTACCCCGCCCAGATTGTCGGCAATGGCGCGGCGCCAGCCGCGGGCTATGCAGCAGCCCACCATCTTTTGCATGGACTTTGTGGCCTGGGGGCAGTGGCCCAGGGGGTGGTCGTCCATGGCGGCCTCTATGCCGTGCACCACCATGTCGGCATCGATGGTCAGGCGGATCCACATATGGTGAATCGGCTTGCCCGCTGGCACTTTGCGGCGGCCATGAAGCTCGATGTCATAGGTTTTCTGGTCGATCAGCTCGGCTTCCACGTCCCACATGCCGTCATCGCGGGCATAGCCCCGGTATTTGACGTCGCGCATATTGATGGGGACTGGCTTGCGGCTGGCACTGGGAGACAGGGGCATGGGGTATCCGTTGTTATGGCGGGCGACAACGACGGCATGTCGGAACTCGGCTGGGTCGCCCGCGATGATCTTGAGCCGGGTCTGGTGCATCAGACCCGATTTCATTATCAAAGAGATAGCAGGCTTGTCCAGCACCAAGCGGACAGCGGGGCGGGGGGGCGACCCCGAGCCAGGCCGGCAGCGCCTAGCTGCTAGTGGGGATTTGCCCGGTGAGTGCTGCGGCCTTGAGTGCGGCCAGGTCGAGAACTTCCAGCTTGCCGCGCCGCAGTTGCAGCCAGCCGGCCTGCTGCAACTCCTGCAGGATCTGGTTGGTGGTCTGGCGTGACAAGCCCAGCATGCGTGCGATCTGCTCCTGCGAGACGGCCAGCTCGCGGTGGGTGCGCATGCGGTCGGCCCATTGCTCGTGGCCCATGGCCATTTGCACCAGACGGCACATCACGCGCTGCGGTGCAGGCAGCACGGTCTGCTCCTCCAGCGCGATCAGGCTGGCACGCAGCTTGTGGGTCAGCAGCAGGGCCATGTGGCGCCAGCAATGCGGGTTGGCATCCAGCCATTCGCGCAGCGGCGGTATAGGGATATGCAGCAGGGCGCAGGCGGTGTTGGCGCAGGCGTCGTGGGTGCGGGGCTCGCCATCGAAGAGGGCGATCTCGCCCAGCCAGCTCGGCGGCTCGATCAAGGTCAGCAAGGCCGTGCGGGTGTTTTCCTGAAGCGCTGCCGTGCCGGAGATGCTGAGCGATCCCCTGGCCACCGCATACAGGCCGCAGGGGGCATCGCCGCGGCGAAACAGCCATTCGCCGGCGGCCAGCAGCCTTGGCTGGGCCAGTTGCTGCATCTGGGCGGTCAATTCCGGCGGCAGCGAGCGGAACCAGCGGCCGGCCTGCACGATGGCCCAGAGATCATTGGAGTTGACATGCTCGAAGCTGCCGCGCTTGCGTGCAGTGGGCACTGAGGCCAGTGCAGGCCTGGGTGAAGGGTTTAGCGCTTGTGTCGGTGGCATGACAGACGGCAAGGTTGATGCTGCGCCACCATGCTCTGACAAGCGACAAGGAGATACAGCGATGAAAACCCTAATCGATCAACTGTCCAACTACGCCGACTACCACCGCGACCCGCGCAATATCGTCACGCACTACATCGGTGTGCCCATGATCATGCAGGCGGTGGTGATTCTGCTGGCCAGGCTGCAATGGGGAGCGCTTGGCAGCATGCCGATCTCGCTGGCTCTGCTGGCAGCGGTTGCTGCAGCAGTGTATTACTGGCGGCTCGACGGGCGATACGGCCTGTTCATGAGCGTGTTGCTGGCCGCCATGCTGGCGCTGGCAACTCCTGTCGCCGCGCAGCCCATGGGGAGCTGGCTGGCCTGGGGGCTGGGCCTGTTTGTGCTGGGCTGGGTGATCCAGTTCATCGGTCACTACTGGGAAGGACGCAAGCCCGCTTTTCTTGACGATGTGATGGGCCTGCTGATAGGCCCGCTGTTTGTGGCGGCCGAGTTGGGTTTTGCTTTGGGCCTGCGCAAGGAGGTGCAGGCTGCGGTGGAGCAGCGCAGCGGGCCCGTGCGTCGCCGGCATCCGGTGAGCGCCTGACATGCTCTTGTTCTGAGAGCTGACACCGCTTTATGGGTGTTGGTTTGAGTGGGTTTTCATGGTTGAAGTGGGCGAGGCTGCCTAGCGGGAATACACGACTGCACGCGCATCTTTCAAACATGTAATGCCAGCGTTAGGGTCATGCGCCTAAAATCGCGGGCTGACCCTCAGGTGCCGATGCTTTGTTGGCTCTGGCGGGCTTTTTGTATTACTTCTCCCAACCATCATGTCTCTGAACAATGTGACCCCCGGCTCCAAGACGCCTGAAGTCTTCAACGTCGTCATCGAAATCTCGGCCAACTCGGCTCCCGTGAAGTACGAAGTGGACAAGGAATCCGGCTGCCTGTTCGTGGATCGTTTCCTGGGCACTGCCATGCACTACCCCGTGAACTACGGCTATGTGCCCCAGACCCTGTCTGGCGACGGCGACCCCGTGGACGTGCTGGTGATGACTCCCTTCCCCCTGCCCAGCGGCGTGGTGGTGCCCTGCCGTGCCATCGGCATTTTGGAGATGGAAGACGAATCCGGCGTCGACGGCAAGGTTCTGGCCGTTCCCACACAGAAGCTGCTGCCTTCCTACGACAAGATCAACCACCTCAGCGACATCCATGAGCTGACCCTGCAGCAGATCGCCCACTTCTTCGAGCACTACAAGGATCTGGAAAAGGGCAAGTGGGTCAAGGTTCTGGGCTGGAAGGGCGTGGACGCGGCACACAAGGAAATCGTGGACGGTATCGCCAACTACAAGGGCTGATCCAAACTAGTAAAGGGTCTCTAACCTTTACTTGCAGAGAAGCCTCGCTATCTGCATATATACAATTTGAAACGCACCCGGCGGACATCGCTTGGTGCGTTTTTTATTGCCTGTATCGATATATACGAGGGGATGCGCATGAGTTGGAAGATTTCGGACTGGCGCGTGGGGACCAAGTTGGGCATCAGCTTTACGGCGCTGGTGTTGTTGTCTGCATTGCTCGGCCTGGTGGCCTGGTTGCAGCTGTCCAGCATTCATGCCGCGGGCCGTGAGGTTTCCGAAGTGGCGCTGCCCAGTGTCTACAACGCAGCCTCCATGCGCTCCGAGTACAACCGGCTGCGCCGCCATGAGGCAGGTATCGCCACCGCTCGCACCCTGGTCGAGATCGAAGGCTACGAGCAGCAGATCCAGCAGCGCCTGAAAACCATTGCCGAGCAGGAGAAGGTGGTCCATGAGCTGATTGCCAGCCCGCCGCTGCGCGAGGCCTACGAGGGCTATCAGGCCAACAAGGCGAATTTCCTGAAGCTGCACGAGCAGTTGCTGGCGCGGGCACGCGATGGCGACTACAACACCGTGGACAGCCAGGCAGGCATGGCCGACGAGCTGGGGCTGTTCTTTGCCGGGCTGTCCGAACAGGCCTTCAGCCAGCTGGCGGAAAGCACGGGCAAGCTGATGACGCTGCAGCTCGAGAACGCGGCTCAGGCCCAGCAGGCCGAAAAGTCCAGTTTCGAGCTGGCCCGCTACTGGCTGCTCGGTACGCTGGCGCTGGTGGTGCTGTTTGCCGCCGTGGTCGGCATTGCGATGACACGTGCCATCACGGCTCCCGTGGCCACGGCAGTTGAGCTGGCGCAGGCCGTGGCAGCCGGCAGGCTGGGCATGGTGGTGAAGAACCAGCGCCGCGATGAAATGGGCTTGCTGCTCAATGCGCTGGAAGACATGCGTCGGCAACTGTCCTCCGTCGTTCAGGATGTGCGCGGCAATGCCCATGGCGTGGCCCTTGCGTCCAGCGAAATCGCTCAGGGCAATGCGGATCTTTCGGCGCGCACCGAAAGCCAGGCCAGCGCCCTGGAGGAAACGGCGGCCTCCATGGAACAACTGGGTTCGACCGTGCGCCAGAACGCCGACAATGCCCAGACAGCCAATCAAATGGCAAAGAATGCCTCCGATGTCGCGGGTCGTGGCGGGGATGTGGTTGCCCAGGTGGTGGACACCATGAAGGGCATCAACGACAGCAGCCACCAGATCGCCGACATCATCGGCGTCATCGACTCGATTGCCTTCCAGACCAATATCCTGGCCCTGAATGCGGCCGTGGAAGCCGCGCGTGCCGGCGAGCAAGGTCGTGGCTTTGCCGTGGTGGCAGGCGAGGTGCGCACGCTGGCCCAGCGCAGCGCCGAGGCGGCCAAGGAAATCAAGCAGCTCATCCATGCCAGCGTGGAGCGCGTGGAGCAGGGCACGCAGCTGGTGGACAAGGCCGGCGCCACCATGGCCGAAATCGTGACGGCCATAGGCCGCGTGACCGACATCATGGGCGAGATCAGCGCGGCCAGCCGCGAACAGAGCCAGGGCGTGGCCCAGGTGGGTGAAGCCGTCACCCAGATGGATCAGACCACGCAGCAGAATGCGGCCCTTGTGGAGCAGAGCGCGGCGGCCGCCGATTCTTTGCAGCGCCAGGCCAAGGCGCTGGTCGATTCGGTGGCGATTTTTCAGTTGGGGAATCAGGCACAGAGCTTTGCCGCTGCGGCGCTGAAAAATCGGGTCGAGCCGGTTGCAAAGGCTGGCATGAGCGCTGGCCCGCGGGCTGCGGCGTTAGCCGATCAAGGCCCAGGCAAGGCTGTGCCTGCGCCGGTCAAAACGGCTCAGCCCGCCTTGAGCAATGACCAGGATTGGGAGCAGTTCTGAGGTCGAGGTATTGCCGGTTTCAACGGCTTCCGTCTCAAAACCCCGATAGCGAATGCTGTCGGGGTTTTTTTACAAGCTTTCTTCAAACTGTCTTGACATTGATCAAGAAGAGGGGTGGCTTGATGCTTTTTCAAGGCTATGTAGGTTGCCATGGCATCGAGAATCTCTGCTGTCACTGATTGGTAACTTTCAGTAACTTAAGTGCGGCGTAAGCGACTGCCTACATGACTGTAGGCTCGTGAAGATAGGCAAGGAATATGAAACTGGAAACAATTGAAAACATATAAGCCGGTATCAAGGAGCATTCCATCTCTGGTATGCCATTCAGAGAGATATTTCCCGATCGAGCAGAAACATTGAATCCTTGCGCTTCGTGGGCATGGATTCAAAAGAAGTATTTATAAAAACTAATTGGTAATAGAGGGAGGTGCAATCAATGAAAAGCATCAAAATCTCCACGCGGATTCTCGGTACGTTCGGGGTTCTGGTCTTGCTGCTGGTCGTGGTGGTTGCCATGGCATTGCTGCAGCTGCGCTCCATGCGCTCCAGTGCTGAAACCATCACCGGCAATGCCCTGCCCAGTGTGGAAGTGATCAATACACTCAATACCGACCTGGCGCGCACCCGCTTGCTCGAGTTGCGGCATGTCAATAATGACGAGACCGGCTATATGGCTCAGGTGGAAGCTCAATTCGAGCAATTGCAGAAACACCTGGCGGAGGCAAAAAAGCTCTATGAACCTTTGATTGTCACTGCCGAGGAGCGCGAGCTCTACACGCAGTTCCTGCGCGAGAGAGAGCATTATGTGGAGTTGAACAAGCAACTGTTCGAAATTTCGCGTCGAGGCGATAAAGAGCAGGCCAAGCAACTGCTGGGAGGCGAATCTCTCAAGCTCTATGAACAGTCTTCGGCGACCCTGCAAAAGCTGATCAAGTTCAACAGCGATGTGGCCAAGGGCGAGACTCTGGCTTCGGAGAGGGTTTACGACCGGGCTGTGAGCATGCTTGCCTTGGCTGCCTTGATTGCGGTGCTGGTGGCTGCAGGGGCAGGCATCTGGCTGGTGCGTTCCATCCGTGCGCCGCTGGAGCAGGCGGTGCAGGCCGCGGACCGTGTGGCCAATGGGGATCTGAGCGGCGTCATCCGCGTGGAGCGAGAGGACGAAACAGGCCGCTTGCTTAGCGCCCTGGAGCGTATGCAAAGCAGTCTGGTGCAGACCGTGCGCTCGGTACGCCAGAACGCGGAAGGCGTGGCCTCGGCCAGTTCGCAGATTGCCTCGGGCAATGCTGATCTCTCCGGTCGCACCGAGGAGCAGGCCAGTGCGCTGGAGGAAACCGCCGCCTCCATGGAGCAGCTGGGCTCTACCGTGCGCCAGAACGCCGACAACGCCCGTGCCGCCAATCAGATGGCGGTGAATGCTTCCCAGGTGGCAGCGCATGGCGGTGCCGTGGTGGCCGAAGTGGTGGAAACCATGAAGGGCATCAACAACAGCAGCCAGCAGATTGCCGACATCATCACCGTCATCGACTCCATCGCCTTCCAGACCAATATTCTGGCGCTGAATGCGGCCGTGGAAGCAGCGCGCGCCGGTGAGCAGGGCCGTGGTTTTGCCGTGGTGGCGGGCGAGGTGCGTACCCTGGCCCAGCGCAGTGCCGAAGCTGCCAAGGAAATCAAGGCCTTGATCAGCACCAGCGTGCAGCGGGTGGAGCAGGGCACGCAGCTGGTGGACAAGGCCGGTGCCACCATGGCCGACATCGTGTCGGCGATCAGCCGGGTGACGGATTTGATGGCCGAGATCAGTGCCGCCAGCCAGGAGCAGAGCCAGGGTGTGGCCCAGGTTGGCGAGGCGGTGACGCAGATGGATCAGACGACGCAGCAAAACGCGGCGCTGGTGGAGGAAAGTGCTGCAGCCGCTGGTGCGCTGCGCAAGCAGGCGCAGGATCTGGTTCAGGCTGTGGCGGTCTTCCAGCTGCCTGCCAGTGCGCTTTATGACCAGGCACCCAAGGCTGCAGCCCGTGCAGCGGCGCCGGCCGTGGTCGCCGCTGCCACCCCGGCGCGTCAGGCAGCTGTCCGTCGTGTGGCTGCCCGTCCTGCCCCCATGCCGGCAGCTCCGCGCTCTTTGATGGGGGGCGCGGTTGCTGGCGAATCCGCTACTGCCCGTAATGTGCAAAAGTCCTCGTTGGATGAGGATGACTGGGAAACCTTCTGAAGGTCTCCTGGAGTCTGAGCTTCAAGGCCGCTGCAAAGCGGCCTTTTTTTGTCTCTACCTTCAGGCCTTGCGCAGCGGACTATGGGATTGCAGCTCTTCCACATATTGGGCCATGCCTTCGCTCTCGCGCTGCAAGAAGCGCTCAATGGCATCGGCAAAAGCGGGGTGGGCCACCCAGTGGGCACTCGGTGTTTCCACGGGCAGCAGCGCGCGGGCCATCTTGTGCTCGCCCTGGGCGCCGCCTTCGAAGCGGTTAAAGCCGTTGGCGATGCACCATTCGATGGGCTGGTAGTAGCAGGCTTCGAAATGCAGGCTGTCGATCCGTTCCAGAGCGCCCCAGTAGCGGCCATAGGCGACCTTGTTATTGATAGCTGCTTGCGCCTGTCTATCCTCAAAAAACAATGGTTTTGATGCTGAAATCGTTGATTGCAAGGCGTTAATAGCTATCAAACTTGAAGCGACAGGCTGTCCGTCGCGCTCGGCGATGAACATCACCCAGTTCTCGGGCATGGCCGAGGCCATGTAGGCAAAGAACTCCGGTGTCAGATACGGCGGGTTGCCATGCTCCAGGTAGGTGCGCTCATAGCAGCGGTAGAAGAAGGACCAGTCCTGCGCACCGATGTCGCTACCCTGCATGGCTTTGAAGCTCACGCCGGCTTCGCGTATCTTGCGCCGCTCCTGGCGGATTTTCTTGCGCTTTTCCTGGTTCAGCGAGCCCAGAAAGTCGTCGAAGTCCTTCCAGCGGGACGGTGTCGCTGCAGTGCCGGCGCAGGCCTGCAGGCTGGCAGGCTCTGCCTCTGCAGGCAGAGTGGCGCCCGCAGCGGGAAGTGCGGGCGGCGTGTTCGTCCAGTGAAACTGCACCGTGCTGCGCTGCATCCAGCCCGCTGCAGCGCAGGCGGCAAGATCGTCGGCATCGCCAAACAGCAGATGCAGCGATGACAGCTGCTGCTCGGCTGCCCAGGCCTGGACGGCATGCACCAGCGCCACGCGCAGTGCCTGGCTGCGTGCCAGCAGGCGGGAGCCGGGCACGGGCGTGAAGGGGACGGCCAGCAATCCCTTGGGGTAGTAAGGCAGGCCATGCTGCTGATAGGCGCGCGCCCAGGCCCAGTCAAACACATATTCGCCGTAGGAGTGGGTCTTGATATAGAGGGGGCAGGCCGCCAGCAGCTCATCGCCGTCCCAGACGGTGATGACCCGGGCGATCCAGCCGGTATCGGGCGTGGCGCTGCCGCTTTGCTCCATGGCTGCCAGGTATTCGTGGCGCATGAAGGGCGTGGGCGTGGATTGAGAGGCCAGCAGCACATTCCAGGTTTGTGCGTCCAGCTGCTGCACGCTGGCAAGCACGCGAGTGATAATCTTGTTTTCGGCCATGCCCTGATTGTCGCGGGGGCTGGTGGCCTCACCGCCTAGCTTGCTTTTCATGACGCTTTCCATTTGCTGTGCCCAACGCAATTTTGTTGTGGGAGACCTCTCTGGCAATGTCCAGAAAATCATCGCCGCTGCTGCTGAAGCTTATGCCAACGGTGCCCGCCTGCTGCTCACGCCCGAGCTTGCCCTGTGTGGCTACGCGGCTGAGGACCTGTATCTGCGTCCGGCATTTTTGGAAGCCTGCGATGCGGCCCTGCAGCAGTTGCAGCAAGCCAGTGCCCAATGGCCGGGGCTGGCGCTGGTCATCGGTCACCCGCAGCGCGATGAGCAGGGTGAGAAACTGTTCAACGCTGCCAGCGTGCTGCGCGATGGTCAGCAGATTGCGCGCTATTTCAAGCAACTGCTGCCCAACTTTGGCGTGTTCGACGAACAGCGCTACTTTGCGGCCGGTGAGGAAAGCTGTGTCTTCGAGCTGGATGGGATCCAGGTCGGACTGCTGATTTGCGAAGACGCCTGGCATGCCGGCCCTGCGCGGGCGGCCGTGGCCGCAGGCGCCCAGTTGCTGGCCGTCATCAATGCCTCGCCGTTCCATAGCGGCAAACCCTCCGAGCGCGAGGCGGTGATTGCGCAGCGCGCCATGGAAAATGCGGTTCCCCTGGTCTATGCCCATCTGGTGGGCGGCCAGGACGAGGTCGTGTTCGACGGCTGCTCGTTTGCGGTGGACGCCAGCGGTCAGGTGTCGGCTCGCGCGGCAGCTTTCGAGGAAGATCTGCCCATGGTGGCTGCGCAGCTGGTGGATGGACACGTGAAGCTGATGGGGCAAGTCAAGCCCCAGCTGAACCACCACCATGCGCTTTGGTCGGCGCTGGTGCTGTCCGTGCGCGACTATGTGGGCAAGAACCGCTTTCCGGGTGCGCTCATCGGCCTGTCGGGCGGCATGGATTCGGCCCTGGTGCTGGCCATCGCCGTGGACGCACTGGGTGCGGACAAGGTGCGCACGGTCATGATGCCTTCGCCCTATACGGCCGATATCAGCTGGCTTGATGCGCGCGAAATGTCCGAGCGCGTGGGCGTGCAGCACGAAGAGATCGATATCGCGCCGCAGTTCGAAGCCTTCAAGGCGGCGCTGGCTGGCACTTTTGCCGGACGTGCCGAAGACACGACCGAGGAAAACCTGCAAGCCCGTATTCGCGGCACCCTGCTGATGGCCATGAGTAACAAGTTTGGCTCCATCGTGCTGACCACGGGCAACAAGAGCGAGATGTCCACCGGCTACTGCACGCTGTACGGCGACATGGCCGGTGGTTTTGCCGTCATCAAGGATGTGTTCAAGACCGAGGTGTTTGCGCTGGCACGCTGGCGCAATGCCAACGATCCCTTCGGCACGGGGCTCGATCCCATTCCTGAGCGCATCATCACGCGTCCGCCCAGCGCCGAGCTGCGCCCCGATCAGAAGGATCAGGACAGCCTGCCGGACTACGAGGTGCTGGATGCCATCGTGTCCCGTTACATGGAAAACAACGAGAGCATAAGCTCCATCGTCGCCGAGGGTTTTGCGCCTGCGGATGTGGAGCGGGTCACGCGTCTGATACAAATCAACGAGTACAAGCGTCGCCAGGCGCCGGTCGGTCCACGTCTGACAATGCGCAGCTTTGGCAAGGACTGGCGCTACCCCATCACCAACAAATTTCGCGCCTGAGGTTCTGCCTCCGGTGTTTTGCCGATTTCAATCAATTGAGGAACCAGCCCCATGAAAATGATTACCGCCGTCATCAAGCCCTTCAAGCTCGAGGAAGTGCGCGAGGCCCTGGCCGAGTGTGGGGTGAATGGTCTGACCGTGACCGAAGTCAAGGGTTTTGGCCGCCAGAAAGGCCATACCGAGCTCTATCGTGGCGCGGAGTATGTGGTGGATTTTCTGCCCAAGGTGAAGATCGAAGTCGTGGTGCGAGATGAAGACGTGGACCGCTGCGTGGATGCCGTCGTCAACGTCGCGCGCACCGGCAAGATTGGTGACGGCAAGATCTTCATCACCCCCGTGGAGCGCGTGGTGCGCATCCGTACGGGTGAGCTGGACGACACTGCCGTCTAAGTCGCCATGTCGCGCCCCAGTCATGCGCCCCAGGCAAAAAGCCAGACCTTGAGTCTGGCTTTTTTCCTGGTCCGGGGCCGGGTGTGTGCACTGCAGGCAGCGCTACGGGTCGGCGGATGCCTCCCTGCAGTGTTTTTCAGGGCTCAGATTACCGAGCGCAGAGGCGGCGTATCCAGCTGACTGCCGGCATTCTGGACGAGATTTTGCAGCAGGGCCGAGGTGTCGCTGCTGCTTTCGACCAGGCCCATCTGCCACTCGCCCATGAAGCCGTTGCCCACGCAGGACTGAAGAAACTGCAGCATGGCGTCGTAATAGCCATCCACATTGAGAATGCCGACGGGCTTGTCGTGGTAGCCCAGCTGTCGCCAGGTCCAGACTTCGAACAGCTCTTCAAAAGTACCGATGCCGCCGGGCAGGGCCACGAAGGCATCGCTGCGCTCGGCCATCATGGCCTTGCGTTCGTGCATGTTCTTGACGATGTGCAGTTCGTCGCAGGCCTGGTTGGCCAGCTCCTTGTCGACCAGTGCCTGAGGGATGATGCCGACGACACGGCCGCCAGCTTGTTGCGTGGCTTCGGCCACCACGCCCATCAGGCCGCTGCGTCCACCGCCATAGACCAGCTGGCCGCCGCGCGAGCCTATCCATTGGCCCACGGCCTTGGCGACTTCGGTGAATTGAGGGTTGGTGCCGGGGCGTGAGCCGCAGTACACGCAAATGGAAAAAGCGGGTTGAGTCATACGATGAAACGGTGATAAAGAGCGGCAGCCCAGACGGCTCCGCAAAGGCACAGGGCCAGAAATACAGCAGCGCTGCCCATGTCCTTGGCTTTCTTGGACAGCTCGTGCCATTCGGGCCCAATACGGTCTATGGCTGCCTCTATGCCGGTATTGAGCAATTCCACAATGAGCACCAGGATGACGGTGCCGGCCAGTAGCGCTGTCTGCTCCCAGCTCTGGCCCAGCCAGAGCGCCAGAGGAATCATGACGGCAGCACAGATTGCTTCTTGCTGGAATGCTTTTTCATGCCAGCCGGCCTTGAGGCCAGCCAGTGAGTAGCCGCCGGCATGCAGCACCCGGGACAGTCCGGTACGGCTTTTTTGCGGGTTGACGGGGTCGGGTGAGGAGGTACTCATGGAGGGGCGGGTCAGCGGATGCGTTTGGGAGTTGGGGCCTGATGCACCAGCTGGGTGCCGGCCCAGGCGTCGTGCCAGAACTGCTTTCTGGGGTGAAAGCGGCTCAGCAGCGCCCAGATCAGAATCCAGCCCATGAGCAGCACCAGAACCTCCAGTGGCGGCAGGCCCAGCGGGTAGAGCAGGGCCAGCGGTGGCAGCCACCACATCCAGCTGGCTGCGTAACGCAGCAGGGCGCGGGTTTGCGTCAGGGGGCGACCTTGGGTATCGACCACGCGGATATGCCAGGTCTTCATGGCCAGCGTCTGGCCCTTGCTCCAGAACCAGACAAAGTAAATCCCCAGCACCACCAGCATGAAGGCCTGCAGCAGATGCCGATTGTCGAGTGCATTGCGCGTCTGAGACAACGTTCCGAACAAATAGCCGGCGATGAACACCACACCAAACAAAAGCATGCCTTCATAAAGCCAGCAAGCCATGCGGCGACGCAGGCTTGGTGCTATGAAGTCAGGAGTCGATGAGGCTGCCGGCCGGGTGTCTTGCTGCATGAGGGCATTGTAGGGCTCAGGTCAGCGGGCTTGGCGCTCGGTTGCCGCACCGACACTGTCATTGGTGCGCGTCTTGACTTGGCGCATCCAGCGGAGGCAGGGTGATCGGGGTGGCGCGAGGAATGTCCACGGGAGCCGTCTCCACAATCACCGAGGGCGTACGGATGGGGTGCGTCTCCACCATGGCAGGTGTTGCGGGCACGGGCGGTGGTGGATGATGAATGGTTGCGGGTGGAATCTTGGGCAGATTGGGCACCGTATTGGGGGAGGCCGTGGCAGCAGGAATGCGCGCCAGCTTCTTGGACGGCACGGGCTTGATGGCCGGTGCGGCGCTTACCACCTTGGGAGTGGCGCGGGCGGCCAGCAGTCGCTTTTCTTCATCGCTCAGAGCCTGGTAGGCCTCCCACTGGGCCTGCTTGTCAGTCGCGAGCTTGTTGGTAATGGCGAAATTCAGCCGGGCCTGATTGCGCTGGGCAGCACTCAGGCCGGACCAGGCTTCCATGCGGTCATGAAGCTTTTGCTGTTCGCGCTCGCTGAGTTTGTCAAAACCATCCGCCAGGGCAATCCAGCGGCGCTTCTGCACCGAGCCGATCATGGCCCAGCGCTCTTGCAGCGGCTGCAGAATCTCGCGCTGGTGGCTGCTGAGTTCGCCCCAGCGTGGACCTGAGGCCTGCGCCGAGGCTCTCTGGCGCGTGGACGGGTCTGCATGCATGGATCTGGATGCAGCTACCGTGGCGGGGGGGACGGAGCTGGGTGCCAGCCTGACTTGCTGTACGACATTCCATCCTGTCCAGCTCAAGGCCACCAACAACAGCGCCGCCATGATGGCGGCGGTGTTGTCGGGTTTCAGGAGGGAGCGCTTCTCAGTGGGCATCAAGGCAGAGGTGGCAGGCTGTTTAGTGTTCTGATGGGGTGGCTGCCGAGGTCTTGAGGTACTGGATGAAGCCAGGGTCAGAGTAGGCAGCAGGGGGCAGATCATCGGTCAGCAAGGCTGTATCGACCTCGGTGACTTCGCTTAGCATACTTTGTTCGGTGTCGGAGTTGTAGATTACCAGGCCCGCAATGAGTGCAAAAACGGGGATGGCCGAGACCAGGGTGCGCCACCAGCCGTTACCCTCGTCGGGGTTGCCCAGTGTCAGGGTACTGCCCTGGGCAGATGCTGCAGTACTGGTCTGAACGCGCAGTACAGACGCTTCGCGGCGACGTATGGACACGGCTTGCTCGCGGGAGGCGCGCAGGCGTTCGGTAATTTCGTAAGGGAGCAAGGCTTCGCCCTCGCTCAGGCGGGCAGTGATTTGACGGGCGATGCGGTCGGCGGTCTGTTCTTGCCGGAGGGTGGGCGCGGATTTCATAACTCGATTCCTTTGGCCTTGAGTGCCTTGCTCAATGTTTGAATGGCGCGGAAGCAATGGGTTTTGACGCTGCCTTCAGAGCAACCCATGGCGGCAGCGGTCTCTGCGACATCCATCTCTTCCCAGTAACGCATGAGAAAGGCCTCGCGTTGACGCGCAGGCAGCTCCTGTATCTCTTTTTCTATGCTTTGCAGTGTCTGCTTGCGTTCGGTCAGGCTCTCGGCGTTGCTGGCGGCGGATGCGTCGCCGTTGGTGGCATAGGTTTCCAGCCAATCGAAGTCGCTGTCCCCGTCTACGGAAGACTCTAGGTCGCTGAAGTGAGTGAAAACGGCTTTCTGTGTCTTCTGGCGGCGAAACCAGTCAAGAGTGCTGTTCGACAGAATGCGCTGGAACAGCATGGGCAGTTCATTGACCGGTTTGTCCCCATAGTGCTGGGCCAGTTTGAGCATGCTGTCCTGCACGATATCCAGGGCGGCCTCCTCGTCGCGGACATGGAAAACGCTGCGTTTGAAGGCGCGCTTTTCAACGTCTTTGAGGAATGCAGACAGTTCTTGTTCTGTGGCCAAGAGAGAGTAACCCTGGAGAAAGCGGGAGTTAGGTAGTGACGAAAGCGGCAGATTATCGCATCCGATGATGTTTTTTTGTGTACTGCATTTGAAGGTCTTGTTGCAGTGCGATAATGATCTTCAACTTAAAGAAGCAAACGGATCACGGTCCGGCGTACACACAAACGTCCATGGCATGTGGTCTTAAGTCCTAAACCGGCCTCACAAGGGCTTCAGGCTAAGGGCACCGAAGGTTTTTCGTTAGAGAAATTCACAAAGGTTGATCATGGAAATCTCCAAAGCCGAGCTGGCCTCTGCAGCCGCCGCATCGTCCCCCAAGGGCGCCCTGGAATTGATGGGCTCCGAAATCCTCATCAAGTCTCTTCAGGCTGAAGGTGTCAAGCACCTGTGGGGTTACCCTGGCGGGGCAGTTCTCTATATTTACGACGCGCTCTACAAGCAGGACAGCATTCAGCATGTGCTGGTGCGCCACGAGCAGGCGGCCGTGCATGCAGCCGACGGTTTTGCGCGTGCCACCGGTGAGGTGGGCGTGGCGCTGGTGACTTCCGGCCCCGGTCTGACCAATGCGGTAACGGGCATTGCCACCGCCTATACCGACTCCATCCCCATGGTGGTGATTGCGGGTCAGACATCGACCAATTACATCGGTACCGACGCGTTTCAAGAGTGCGACACAGTGGGCATCACGCGTCCCATCGTCAAGCACAACTTCCTGGTCAAGGATGTGCGCGAGCTGGCCGAGACCATGAAAAAGGCTTTCCACATCGCCCGCACCGGCCGTCCCGGCCCTGTGGTGGTGGATATTCCCAAGGATGTGTCCTTCAAGAAGGCGCTGTACACGGGCTATCCTGAAAAAGTGGAAATGCGCTCGTACAACCCCGTCAAAAAGGGTCATGCAGGCCAGATCCGCAAGGCCTTGCAGCTGCTGCTGACGGCCAAGCGCCCTTATATCTACACCGGCGGCGGCGTGCTGCTGGGCAATGCCTGCAACGAGCTGCGTCAGCTGGTGGACATGCTGGGCTACCCGGTCACGAATACGCTGATGGGCCTGGGCGCCTACCCGGCCAGCGGCAAGAAGTTCCTGGGCATGCTGGGCATGCACGGCACCATCGAAGCCAACAATGCCATGCAGAACTGCGATGTGCTGCTGGCCGTGGGTGCGCGCTTTGACGATCGCGTGATCGGCAATCCCAAGCATTTCATGTCGGTGGAGCGCAAGATCATCCATATCGACATCGATCCTTCCTCCATCTCCAAGCGCGTGAAGGTGGATGTGCCTATCGTGGGCGATGTCAAGGACGTGCTCAACGAGCTGATCGCCATGCTGCGCGAGTCGGCACAGCGCCCCGATGAGGCGGCTTTGGGCCAATGGTGGAGCACCATCGAAGGCTGGCGCAGCCGCGACTGCCTGAGCTACGACAAGTCCAACACCGAAGTCATCAAGCCCCAGTACGTGGTCGACACGCTGTGGAACATGACCAAGGATGCCGACGCCTACATCACCTCCGATGTGGGCCAGCACCAGATGTGGGCGGCGCAGTATTACCGCTTCGATGAACCCCGTCGCTGGATCAACTCCGGCGGTCTGGGCACCATGGGCGTGGGCCTGCCTTACGCCATGGGCATCAAGCTGGCCAAGCCCGACTCCGAAGTCTTCTGCATCACGGGCGAAGGCTCGATCCAGATGAATATCCAGGAGCTGGCCACCTGCAAGCAGTACAACACCCCGGTGGTCATCTGTGCGCTGAACAACCGCTTCCTGGGCATGGTGCGCCAGTGGCAGGAAATTGAATACTCGGGTCGCTACTCAAGCAGCTATATGGATTCGCTGCCCGACTTCGTGAAGCTGGCCGAGGCCTTTGGCCATCGTGGCCTGCTGATCGAGAAGCCTGCCGATGTCGAGGCTGCGCTGCGCGAGGCGCGCCGTATCGTGCGCGAGGAAAGCAAGACGGTCTTCCTGGACTTCCGCACCGATCCGACTGAGAACGTGTTCCCCATGGTGCAAGCCGGCCGTGGCATCACGGAAATGCTGCTGGGCGCCGACGATCTGTGATGCCGGGTAGCCGGTTTTGAAAAAAATCGGCCTCAAGTACTTACATATCAAGCACAAGTAGCTATATTTTAAATAGCATTTTTTTGACGAATCTATTGTCCGCCGAGCCTGGCACTTACCGGTGTCAGGGGAGGGCGGCGAAAAGAGGAATCTCCCAATGAAACATATTATTGCCGTGCTGCTCGAGAACGAGCCTGGAGCACTGTCGCGCGTCGTGGGCCTGTTTTCCGCCCGTGGCTACAACATCGAATCCCTGACTGTCGCACCGACCGAGGACCCCTCGCTGTCGCGCATGACCATCCTGACCACGGGCTCGGACGATGTGATTGAGCAAATCACAAAGCACCTGAACCGACTGATTGAAGTGGTTAAAGTGGTGGACCTGACCGAAGGTGCCTACACCGAGCGCGAGCTGATGATGGTCAAGGTGCGTGCCGTGGGCAAGGAACGCGAGGAAATGAAGCGCATGGCGGACATCTTCCGCGGCCGCATCATCGACGTGACCGAGAAGAGCTACACCGTGGAGCTGACCGGCGACCAGTCCAAGAACGACGCCTTCCTGCAAGCCATTGATCGCACTGCCATCCTTGAGACCGTTCGCACAGGCGCCTCGGGTATTGGTCGTGGTGAACGCATTCTGCGTGTCTAATGGCTGCGTTGCACCACTTTTGAATCTGAACAAACCTTTTTAACCCCCTCAAGATAAGAGACCTGGAGCCATCATGAAAGTTTTCTACGACAAGGACTGTGACCTGAGCCTGATCAAGGGCAAGACTGTTGCCATCATCGGCTACGGCAGCCAAGGCCACGCACATGCTCAAAACCTGAACGACAGCGGCGTGAAGGTTGTGGTCGGTCTGCGCAAGGGCGGCTCTTCCTGGGACAAGGTCGGCAAGGCCGGCCTGACGGTGATGGAAGTGAACGACGCGGTGAAGGCTGCCGACGTGGTCATGATCCTGCTGCCCGACGAGAACATCCCCGAGGTGTACAAGAACAACGTCGAGCCCAACATCAAGTCCGGCGCTACCCTGGCTTTCGCTCACGGCTTCAACGTGCACTACAACCAGGTCGTGCCCCGCGCCGATCTGGACGTGATCATGGTTGCCCCCAAGGGCCCCGGCCACACCGTGCGCTCCGAATACCTGAAGGGCGGCGGCGTGCCTTCCCTGATCGCCATCTACCAGGACAAGTCCGGCAAGGCCCGTGACGTGGCCCTGTCCTATGCTTCTGCCAACGGCGGCGGCAAGGGCGGCATCATCGAAACCAACTTCAAGGAAGAAACCGAGACCGACCTGTTCGGCGAGCAGGCCGTGCTGTGCGGCGGTGCCGTGGAACTGGTGAAGATGGGCTTCGAGACGCTGACCGAAGCTGGCTACGCTCCCGAAATGGCTTACTTCGAGTGCCTGCACGAGCTCAAGCTGATCGTTGACCTGATGTATGAAGGTGGCATCGCCAACATGAACTACTCCATCTCCAACAACGCGGAGTATGGCGAGTACGTGACCGGCCCCGAAGTCATCAACGAAGAATCCCGCAAGGCCATGCGCAACGCCCTCAAGCGCATCCAGAGCGGTGAATACGCCAAGATGTTCATCAGCGAAGGTCGTCTGAACTATCCTTCGATGACTGCCCGTCGTCGCCAGAACGCCGACCATGCCATCGAGCAAGTGGGTGGCCAGTTGCGCTCCATGATGCCCTGGATCTCCAAGAACAAGCTGGTCGACCAGACCCGCAACTAATGCAGGCAAGTCATTCGGCGCGAGCCGGATGACTGCGCTTGGGCAAGAGGCCACCTTTGAGGTGGCCTTTTTTCATTCCGGATGCGATCTGTGTGGCGGGTACACTGGTGGCAGGGACATGGCCATGATGGCCATGCTTGAAATACTATCGTTTTAATAGCTGCATGCAATTGACATGCAAGCACTGGAGGTCTGTTTGATGCAAAACAGCAATGATTCTGCCGATCTGAGTGGAATGCCGCGCAAGCCGCGCAAAGGCATTTATGTGCTGCCCAATCTGTTCACGCTGGCAGCGCTGTTTGGCGGTTTCTACGCCATCGTCATGGCCATGAACAACAAGTTCGAGCTGGCGGCCGTGGGCGTTTTCTGCGCCATGGTGCTCGACAGTCTTGACGGTCGCGTGGCGCGCATGACGCACACGCAAAGCGCGTTCGGCGAGCAGATGGACTCGCTCTCCGACATGGTGTCCTTCGGTGCCGCGCCCGCGCTGATTGCTTATGAATGGGCCTTGCGTCCCCTGGGGCGCTGGGGCTGGATTGCCGCCTTTGTGTATTGCGCCTGCGCCGCATTGCGCCTGGCGCGCTTCAACGTGAATACGGCCGTGGTGGACAAGCGCTATTTCCAGGGCATGCCTTCGCCTGCGGCTGCGGCCCTGGTGGCGGGCTTTATCTGGCTGACCAGTGCGCTGATGGTTTCCCATCGTGATGTACCTATCTTCGGCGATGTGATTTCCTGGTTTGGCGGCTATCCCACGGACAGGGCCGATCTGTCCTGGATCATGTTCGCCATCACGCTGTTCGCAGGTCTGACCATGGTCACCAATATTCCCTATTACAGCTTCAAGGACATCGGCGGCGCCAAGAGCATGCCGTTCGTCTCGCTGGTGGTGGTGGCCCTGCTGATGGCCGTGGTCAGCATCGAGCCTGCAACCATGCTCTTCCTGGTGTTTGTCGGCTACTCGGTTTCGGGCTATGTGATCTATGTCTGGCGCCGTGCCAAGGGTGAGCAGGTCAGCATTGTGGCGACCTCCAAGGACGAGCCCGATGAGCGTGGTCTGCACGACGATTGAAGCGCGGCCCCAAAAAATCCTGGCCCTGTCAACTTTTCTTGTGTTAAAGTGAGCCGCATGCAAAACCTGTCGCTAGCTCTACTACTAATGTCCAACGGGCAGAGAAAGTAGCGCGCGCGTACAAACACACCCTACTTGGCGGCCCGTAGCATCAGCGACGGGCCGTTTTTGCTTTTGGGCGTCGCTGGAGCTGGGTTCAATTTCCTCTAATTTCGACTAAAGAGACTCACCATGTTGCAAAACCCTTCCACCAAATACCGCGCTTTCGCCCCCGTGCGTCTGACCGATCGCACCTGGCCCGACGCGGTCATCACCAAGCCTCCGGTCTGGTGCAGCGTGGATCTGCGTGACGGCAACCAGGCCCTGATCGAGCCCATGGACATCGAGCGCAAGGTGCGCATGTTCGAGCAACTGGTGAAGATCGGTTTCAAGGAAATCGAAGTCGGCTTTCCTTCGGCCTCGCAGATCGAGTTCGACTTCATGCGCAAGCTCATCGAGGAAAACCGCATTCCCGACGACGTGACCGTGCAGGTGCTGACCCAGGCGCGTGAGCACCTGATTCGCCGCACCTTCGAAGCGCTCGAAGGCGTGCCCCGCGCCATCGTCCATCTCTACAACGCCACGGCTCCCGTGATGCGCCGCGTGGTGCTGAACATGACTGAAGACGAGATTGTGGAATTGGCTGTGACCAATGCCCAGATGTTCAAGGACATCGCGGCCCAGCACCCCAACACCAAATGGACCTTCCAGTACTCGCCCGAAATGTATTCGGACACCGAGCTGGAGTTCTCCAAGCGCGTGATAGACGCCGTCACCGACGTCTGGCAGCCCACGCCCGAGAACAAGTGCATCATCAACCTGCCCACCACCGTGGAGCATTCCACGCCCAATATCTTTGCCGACATGGTGGAGTGGACGCATCGCAACATCAAGCGCCGTGATAGCGTGGTGATCTCGGTCCATCCACATAACGACCGCGGCACGGGAACGGCGGCTGGCGAGCTGTCCCTGATGGCCGGCGCGGACCGCCTGGAAGGTTGCCTGTTCGGCAACGGCGAGCGCACCGGCAATCTGGACGTGGTGAATGTGGCGCTCAATATGTATATCCAGGGCGTGAACCCCGGCCTGGATTTCTCCGACATCGACGATATCCGTGCAACGGTTGAGCATTGCAACCAGTTGCCCGTGCATCCTCGTCACCCTTACGTGGGTGACTTGGTCTACACCTCCTTCTCCGGCTCCCACCAGGATGCCATCAAGAAGGCTTTCGCCGCCCACAAGGAAGGCGATATCTGGGATATGCCTTATCTGCCCATCGATCCCAAGGACCTGGGTCGCAGCTATGAGGCAGTGATTCGCGTGAACAGCCAGTCGGGCAAGGGTGGTATTGCCTATCTGCTCGAGAGCGAATATGGGCTTCAGCTGCCTCGTCGCCTGCAGATCGAGTTCAGCCAGGTCGTGCAGCGCGAGATGGATGCCAGCGGCAAGGAATTGTCGGCTGCGGATCTGTGGGAGCTGTTCCAGCGCGAATATGGGGTCAACACTGTCAAGGCTCCTCAATATCGCCTGAGCGAGGCAGATGGTGTGGTCAATATGACTTCCCACATCGAGATCGCCGGAGAAAAGTATTTTTTGGAAGGCGAAGGTACGGGCCCCATTGATGCCTTCGTGCAGGCGCTGTCGGCTAACGTCGGCCGCAATGTGCGCGTGCTCAACTATGCCGAGCATGCGATTGGCGAGGGAGCGAATGCCAAGGCGATTGCCTATGTGGAGCTGCGCGTGGATGACGCTCAGGTCTGCTATGGCGTCGGGGTCGATGCCAATATCGTTTCTGCCTCGTTGCGCGCCATCATCTCGGGAGTGCAGCGCGTCCCTGCTGTCGCCGAAGAGGCGGTAGCCGCATAAAAGGTTCAAAGCCGGTGTCGCCAAAAGCGCACCGGCTTTTTTGTCGGCAATCCTCCAGTCAAAACAGGCGTCTACCGGCGCCATTACATAGAGAGTCCCCACCATGTCCGATCAGCTCATTATTTTTGACACCACCTTGCGTGACGGCGAGCAGTCGCCCGGCGCATCCATGACGCGCGATGAAAAGCTGCGCATTGCACGCCAGCTGGAGCGCCTCAAGGTCGATGTGATCGAGGCAGGGTTTGCCGCAGCATCCAATGGCGACTTCGAGTCCATCCAGACCATTGCACGCGCCATCAAGGACTCCACAGTCTGCTCGCTCTCCCGCGCCAACGACCGAGACATCGCGCGTGCGGCCGAGTCCTTGAAGGGTGCCAACCGCGCTCGCATTCACACCTTCATCGCCACCAGTCCGCTGCACATGGAGAAAAAGCTGCGCATGACACCCGAGCAGGTGCTGGAGCAGGCCAAGCAGGCGGTGCGCTTCGGGCGCAATCTCATCGAGGACATCGAATTCAGCGCGGAGGACGGCTATCGCAGTGAGCCCGATTTTCTGGCGCGCGTGATCGAGGCCGTCATCAAGGAGGGTGCAACCACCATCAACGTGCCCGACACCGTGGGCTACGCGATTCCCGAGCTTTATGGCGAGTTCATTCGCAACTTGCGCGAGCGCGTGCCCAACAGCGACAAGGCCGTCTGGTCCGTGCATTGCCACAACGACCTGGGCATGGCGGTTGCCAATTCGCTGGCGGGCGTGAAGATCGGCGGCGCGCGCCAGATCGAATGCACCATCAACGGGCTGGGCGAGCGTGCAGGTAACTGCTCACTTGAAGAAGTGGTCATGGCCATCAAGACGCGCAAGGACTACTTTGGTCTCGACGTGAATATCGATACCCAGCATATCGTGGCCGCCAGTCGCCTGGTCAGCCAGACCACGGGCTTTGTGGTGCAGCCCAACAAGGCGGTGGTGGGAGCCAATGCCTTTGCCCATGCCTCCGGCATTCATCAGGATGGCGTGCTCAAGGCGCGTGATACCTACGAAATCATGCGTGCCGAGGATGTGGGCTGGGCGGCCAACAAGATCGTGCTGGGCAAGCTCAGCGGTCGCAACGCCTTCAAGCAGCGTCTGCAGGAGCTGGGGGTGGAACTGGACAGCGAAGCTGCCATCAACCAGGCCTTCACGCGCTTCAAGGAACTCGCGGATCGCAAGAGCGAAATCTTTGACGAGGACATTCTGGCGCTGGTGAATGCCGAAGGCGCGGAGCACCAGGACAATCAGTTCCAGTTCATTTCGCTGGCCCAGCAGAGTGAAACGGGTGAGCGCCCACATGCCAGCGTAGTCTTCAGCAATGCAGGCCGGGAAATCAAGGCCAGCTCCGAGGGCAATGGTCCGGTTGATGCCTCGTTCAAGGCCATCGAGTCCGAAGTCAAGAGCGGTGCCGAAATGGTGCTGTATTCCGTCAATGCCATCAGTGGCTCAACCGAGAGTCAGGGCGAGGTGACGGTGCGCCTGCAGCGCAGTGGTCGCATCGTCAACGGAGTGGGTGCTGACCCCGATATTGTGGTCGCATCGGCCAAGGCATATCTGAGCGCTTTGAACAAATTGCATAGCAATCAGGAAGTTGTTGCAGCACAAGGTTGACTGCTGGATTTATAATTTCACTCAGATTATCGAGAAGGTTGTGCAAGTGCTTGTCACTGCACAACTTTTTTGATTGAATTAAATCCTTACACCTTGTTGTCTGGAGTATCGCATGCAGCTGCTGCGTCCATTTCGCCTTGCAAAACTCACCCAGGTGGTGTCTTTGGCTCTGTTGAGCTGCGCTCTGGCTGCTCCGGCAGCGCATGCGGCGACGCCCAAAAAAGACTCCAAAAAGCCCGTGGCTGCTGCGGCTTCGGCTAAGAAAGCGGCCAAGGAGCCGGCTGGCAAGGTTCGTGCCGCAGCGCAGCCCAAAAGCGCAAAGGTCGCCAAAGGCAAGCCGGAAAAGGCAGACGCCAAGCTTGCAAGCAAGAAGGGCGGCAAGACTTCTCTAGCAGCCAAGGCCGAAAGAGACGAGAAGACCGGCGGCAAGAAGCGTCTGGCCAGGGCAGGAGCCGCTGGCGCTACGGTTGCGGCAGCAGCAACTGCCACGGCAGTCGAGCCCGCACGTCTGTCCTATGGGCAGATGGCGGGTCTTCACTCCGTCTCGGATCCCCTGGATCTGCAAAGCAGCGTGGCTTATGTGATCGACCAGGACACACATGAGGTGCTGCTGAGCAAGAACGATCAGGCCGTGCTGCCGATTGCCTCGCTGACCAAGCTGATGACCGGTCTGCTGATCTCTCAGGCCCGCCTGCCCATGGATGAGATGATCACCATCACGCAGGACGATGTGGACACCGAAAAGCACAGCAGCTCCCGCCTGCGTGTCGGTACCACCTTGACGCGTGCCGAGATGATGCATCTGGCGCTGATGTCCAGCGAGAACCGTGCTGCCCATGCCCTGGGACGCACTTATCCCGGCGGTCTGGCGCAGTTTGTGCAGCTGATGAACTCCAAGGCGCTGCAGTTGGGCATGAAGGACACGCGCTATGTGGAGCCCACCGGCCTGTCCAGCAGCAACCAGTCCAGCGCACGCGATCTGGCGCGCCTGGTGGCGGTGGCGCATGCCGATCCGCTGATGCGCGAGTACTCCACATCACCCGGCTATGAAGTAGCCGTCGGTCGCCGCACGCTGCAGTTCAACAACACCAACCGTCTGGTCAAGAGCGACAACTGGGATATCGGCCTGCAAAAGACCGGCTATATCTCCGAAGCCGGACGCTGCCTTGTGATGCAGGCCCATGTGGCCGGGCGCAAGCTGATCATGGTGTTCCTGGATTCCGCAGGCAAGTTCAGCCGCCTGGCAGATGCCGAGCGCGTGCGCCACTGGATGGAAAGCAAGGGGCCCACCGCCAGCAATACGATTGCAAGCCGTATCAGGGGCTAAGCAGGTACAGGTCCAGTCAAAAAGCGCTACCCAGGTAGCGCTTTTTTATTGGGTCTACATCTGAAATGGAATTCCAGTCCCTTTGCAGATTGCGAGAGGCGCCCCTGTATTCAACTGTGCTGGCTGCGGCTATAGGGGTTGGGGGCGGCCTGAGCCGGGGCCGTGCGTGTGCCGCTGAAACCCAGCGCCACGGAAATTTCCTGCACCGTGGCCTGCAATCTGGGGGCCCAGCTCTCGTCAAGGCGGTCTGCTGGGGCAGAGATAGACAGGCCCGCAATCAGCTTGCTCTGGTCGTCGTAAATGCCGGCTGCCATGCAGCGCACGCCCAATTCCAGCTCTTCGTTGTCGCGGGCAATGCCGTATTGGCGCACCTTGGCCAGCTCATGTTCTAGGTCACCCAGCTGGGTGATGCTGAAATGGGTCTTGCCGGGCAGGCCGGTGCGCATGGCGTAGGCGCGCACCTGCTGGGAATCGTCAGCTGCCAGAAACAGCTTGCCGTTGGAGGTCAAATGCAAAGGCGCGTGGCCGCCAATGGCGCGTACCACCTGCATGCCAGAGCGCTCGCTGTAGGCGCGTTCCACATAGACAATCTCGTCGCCCTGGCGCACGGACAGGCTGATGGGTTGCTGAATCTGCTTGTAAAGCTGACGCATGGGGGTCAGCGCCACTTCACGTACGTTCAGCCGGGCCTTGACCAGGTTGCCCAGTTCCAGAAAGCGCATGCCCAGGCGGTAGCTGCCCGATTCGGGGCGATCCACAAAGCGGCCCAGTGCAAGGTCATTGAGTATGCGGTGCGTGGTCGATGGATGTAGGCCCGTGCGTTCGCTGATCTCCTTCAAAGAAACCGCTTCCTCACGCGATGCCAGCACGTCGATCAACGTGAACATGCGTTCCAGAACCTGGACGCTGGGCTTTGCGGAGGCCGATAGGTCGTCTTTTTTCATGCGTTGGAGATACTTTGCGGGATGAGGGCATTCTAGCGGTGCTGCAGCCGTGCAGCCATGTCATCCGCTCATATATCCATGTGCTGTTTTTTGCAGCGTCACTCTTCAATTTGCGAGCGCACAATGCTTTGCCTGTCTACGCGCTGCCATAGCTCGCCCTGGCGGATCTCATGTGGCAAAAAGCTGGCCTTGTAGCGCATCTTCTGGCTCTCGGAGATCCAGTAGCCAAGATAGACATAAGGCAGGTTCATGGCTTTGGCTTGCTGAATTTGCCACAGCACATTGAAGGTTCCATAGCTGGCGTGGTCCTCCGGATCGTAGAAGGTGTAGACCGCCGACAGCCCGTCCTCCAGTACGTCCAGAATGGAGAGCATTTTGAGTGTGCCGGGCTGACCTTCTGCGCCCGGTTCGCGGAACTCGACCAATCGGGAGTTGACCCGGCTTTGCAGCAGAAACTGCGTGTACTGGTCCACGCTGTCGTTGTCCATGCCGCCGCCGCTATGGCGGTGCTGCTGGTAGCGTAGGTAGAGTTGGTAGTGTTCGTCGGAGTAGTGCAGGCGCTGAATGGAGGCGACAAGTTGCCCATGCTGTTTTGCAGCGCGCCGCTGGCTGCGGCTGGGGCGAAACTCCTGGGCCAGAATTCGCAGAGGAACGCAGGCCTTGCAGCCATCGCAATAGGGGCGATAGGTGAACATGCCGCTGCGCCTGAAGCCCAGCGTGACCAGTTCCGAATAGGTGGTGTTCTGAATCAGGTGACTGGGTGTGGCGACCTGAGAACGTGCCAGCCGGCCCGGCAGATAGCTGCAGGGATAGGCTGCCGTGGCATAAAACTGCAGGGCATGTAGCGGGAGGTCGTTCGGGTGCGTCATGATCGGACTCAGCTGCAGATGCGGTGCGTCAAGCCTCAGTATGGCTCAGCAACTGTTCCCAGTATATGGGCCTGAATTGCCACTGCATATCGGGCAGCTGGGCCTGGGCTTGAACGGTCCGGGCGAACTGCGCTCTTGTGACTTCTCGAGCGCCCATGAAAGATAGATGTGCGGTGGCCTGCTGGCAGTCGATCTGCGGCACCTGATGAGCCCTGCACAGGGCCACCAGCGCCGACAGTGCAATCTTGGAGGCATCGGTCTGCAGTGCGAACATGGATTCGCCAAAAACCGCTCTGCCCAGTGCCACGCAGTAGAGGCCGCCAACCAGCTGGCCATCGATCCAGGTTTCCACGCTGTGTGCAGCGCCCTGCTGATGCAGCTCGGTATAGGCATCGACGATGCTTTGCACAATCCACGTACCGTTCTGGCCGTCGCGCGGGGTCTGGGCGCAATGCTGCATCACCGTGGCAAAAGCGCTGTCGATGCGAATTTCGCAGCGCGGATCATTGCGAAATTTCTGCAGTCTTTTGCGCAGGCTGCGGTGCAGACGAAACTCGTCGGGATGCAGAGCCATGCGTGGATTGGGGGACCACCAGAGCACGGGCTGGCCCTCGCTGAACCAAGGGAAGATTCCCTGGCTGTAAGCCGTGCGAAGGCGGGCGGCATCCAGGGTGTTGCCGGCGGCGAGCAGCCCGGGAATGGGATCCCTCTCCCCCCAGGTCTGATCAATGGGGGGAAATTCTTGTTCGGGCTGCAGCCAGGGCAGGGAGTGCGTCATTGGCAGTGGGAGTGGATGGACTGCCCTTAGTCTTGCACAGACTGAAGCGGTTTTGAGTATCGCGGCAGACGAAGGCGGCTGGCGTAATCCCGCTGTCGGAGGCGGAAATGAAAAAAGGCTTCCTGAGGAAGCCTTTTGCCGGGGAGCAGCTGCGGCAGCTGCCGCCACATTACACGCGCTTGCGGTATTCGCCGGTGCGGGTGTCGATTTCGATCTTGTCTTCTTGAGACACGAACAGGGGCACGGCCACTTCGAAGCCGGTAGCGATCTTGGCGGGCTTCAGAACCTTGCCGGAGGTATCGCCCTTGACGGCGGGTTCGGTCCAGGTGATTTCGCGCACGATGGTGGTGGGCAGCTCGACGGAGATGGCCTTGCCGTCGTAGAACACCACTTCGGCAGTCATGCCGTCTTCCAGGTAGTTCAGTGCGTCAGCCATGTTTTCGGCTTCGACTTCGTACTGGTTGAATTCTTCGTCCATCCACACGTACATGGGGTCGGCGAAGTAGGAGTAGGTGCAATCCTTCTTGTCCAGGATCACGTTGTCGATCTTGTCGTCGGCCTTGAACACGTTTTCCGTGCCGAAGTTGCCGATCAGGCTCTTGAGCTTCATGCGCACGGTAGCAGCGCCACGGCCGCCACGAGCGTATTCGGTCTTCAGAACGATCATGGGGTCCTTGCCGAACATGATCACATTGCCTGCGCGGATTTCTTGAGCGATTTTCATGGCTTGCTTGCGTTTGAAAGGTTGGAGCCGCTCTACACGGCAGGCAAGCTGTTCGCAATGGTCGCTGGAGAAAGCAACGCATCAAAGGTGCGGCGGCGGGGCCTGCCGCATGTACCGCGGCGGGGCGCGACCCCGAAAGCAAGATCGCTCGGCATACCGGCTGCGACTGCCCTCAGAGAGGCAAAACGTGGATTTTAGCTTTTTTCGGCGACAAAAGCTTGAAGCTGCGCAATCAGCTCGGTTTGTTCCGTCAATCTGCTGCGCGCAGCCCTAATGCAGCAGGCCCATTCATTGAGCATTTCGCGCGTCAGCAAAGGCAATGTTTGCGGTGCGGTCATGCCATTCCAGGTGTGGTGAAAGCGCCTGAGGCTGTCCGGGGCCTGGAGCCAGTCGAGAAAGGCATTCAGCTTGTCGTGGTGGGCGTTGTCATGCTGAGGGTAGATCTGCCAGACCATGGGCTGGCCGGCCCAGAGCGCGCGGACCAGGGAATCCTCGCCACGCACCAGGTTCAGGTCGCAGCCCCAGAGCATTTCGTCGAACCGGGCCTGAGGGCGGGCTTGCAGATAGACCGGCTGCATCTGCTGCGCTTCGGGCAGCGCCTGCACGGCAGCCGTTGCGCGTCCCGGGGTTACCAGCAGCCTGGCATTGAGCGCCTGCTTGTCCGTGAGCTGCGCGAGCAACCGGGGCAGGGCGGCAGGCTCGTAGCAAAACAGCGAGACGGCGCATTCGTCATGCTGAATGCCTTCTGCGCGGCGCCATGATTCGCGCTGCGCCATGAAGGTCTGCTGGCGCTGTGCCAGGTTCTGCTCGCGCACCAGCGAGCCGGTGGCAGCCGTGAAGCCGGGGTAGAAGAACCAGCGTGTCAGCCCGGCAGCAGGGCCGCTCATGATGCGTGAGGGCAGGCGATGGCAGCGCTCCACATAGTCTTCGGCCGAGAGATATTCGAGGTTGATCCAGACTGGAGGCTTGCTCTTCGACGCCTTGTCTGCAATGGCGCTCAGAAATGCTGCGGGAATCTCGCAGCCAAATGCCTCGATGACCACATCGCCGATTGGCGCAGGGATGTCAGCAGCTTGCACAGGCCAGGCATGCACGCTCAAACCCGGCGGCCAGGGCTGAGGTGCCATCCATTGCAGGGCACTGGCATCGTCCATCCACAGGCGTACATGTTGGCCGCGTGCGGCGAGTTCTGCGGCTGTGCGCCAGCACACGCCCACGTCGCCAAAGTTGTCTATGACCTGGCAGAAGATGTCCCAGCACAGCGACGGATGGGGCGTCCCGGGGGCGGGCAGAGGCATGGGTGAGAAATCAGGCATGGGTTCAGTTTTTATCGGTTGAGGCGCTCTGGCACAGGTGCTCGACCAGCAGTTGCGCGACGGGCGAGAGTGCGTCCTGGGAGCGTACGCAGAGCATGAGCTGGCGCTCCGCCCAGACTTCGTCCAGGCGGATGCAGCGCAAGGGCAGGGCGCCCATGTAGATATGGGCGCTGCCCTCGGGAAGAATGCCCACGCCCAGGCCGGCGGCCACCATCAGGCACAGGGCGTCATAGCCGGTGACTTTCATGCGCAGGCGCGGCTGCAGGCCCTGATCGGCGGCAGAGCGGGTGATGAGATGGTTAAGTGCGCTGTCGGCATGCATGCCGATCAGATCATGCTCGAGGACTTGTTCCAGGCGCAGTCTGTGCTCGCCGGCCAGCGGATGCGATCGAGGCATGACCACGGCCAGCCGATCCCGGCGATAGGGGCGCAGGCTGATCTTGCTGCCGTAGCTGCCGTTGTTGAGCAGGCCGATGTCGGCTTCGTTGTCTGCCACGGCGCGCGCGATATCGGTGCTCACGCGCTCCTGCAGCCGCACGTCCACCAGCGGGTGTCGGCTCAGAAAGCTTTGCAGCTGGGCCGGCAGAAACTGGGTGATGCTGGAAATATTCGCCATTACCCGCACATGGCCGCGCAGGCCTTGCTCGCCGCCCTGGGCATAGCCCTTCATCTGCGTGGCGATGCCGTCCAGCTCGTTGAGCACGCCGCGCGCCATGTTCAGCAGGGCGTAGGCGGCGGCCGTGGGCTGGCTGCCACGGTTGCTGCGTGTGAACAGCTCAAGCTGCAGCTGGCCCTCCAGCTCGGCCAGGCGGCGGCTGGCGGCCGAGGGGGCTATGTGCTCGCGTGCCGCGGCACGCGCGATGGCGTTCTCTTCCATCACGGCCACAAACAGGCGCAGGGTGATCGGGTCCAGTTTCATGAGGACTGCATTATCCCGCCTGGCTATGCCCAAATGCGATGGCAGCTTCGCATTTCAGCGTTTTGCAGGACTGATCTTCAAGGGCAAGATGATTGAAAAGCCGTTTTGCCTGGTGTTGGTCAACGCAAAGCGGCACAGCAAGACAACCATCGAGAGACAAACGGATGACGACGATGAATATCCAAGACCCTGCCACACAGACTGCCACGCCGCGCGCGCTGGAAGGGGTGAAAGTGGTGGAAATGGGCCAGCTGATTGCCGGCCCCTTCTGTGGCAAGACCCTGGGCGAGTTTGGGGCCGATGTCATCAAGATCGAAGCGCCCGGTGCTGGCGATCCTCTGCGTAACTGGCGCCTGATCAAGGAAGGCACCTCCGTCTGGTGGCAGGTGCAGTCGCGCAACAAGCGTTCGGTCGCTCTCGATCTGCGCCAGCAGGAGGCGCAGTCCGTGGCGCGCCAGCTGATTGCCGAAGCCGACGTGCTGGTCGAGAACTTCCGTCCCGGCACGCTGGAGGGCTGGGGCATGTCGCCCGAGGAGCTGCACGCCATCAACCCAGGCCTGGTGATCCTGCGCATCTCTGGCTACGGCCAGACCGGCCCCTATCGCGATCTGCCGGGCTTTGGCGTGATCGGCGAAGCCATGGGCGGGCTGCGCCATCTGACGGCCGAGCCGGGCCGGGTGCCGGTACGCGTGGGCGTGTCGATAGGCGATACGCTGGCGGCCCTGCACGGCGTGATCGGCGTGATGATGGCTCTGTATCACCGCAAGGTGAACGGCGGTCCGGGCCAGGTGATCGATGTGGCCTTGCATGAGGCAGTGTTCAACATCATGGAAAGTCTGATCCCCGAGTACAGTGCCTTTGGCGCCGTGCGCGAGGCCGCCGGCAGCGCGCTGCCGGGCATTGCACCCTCGAATGCCTACCCCTGCCAGGATGGCTGGGTGCTGGTGGCGGGCAATGGCGACTCCATCTTCAAGCGACTCATGACGGCCATCGGCCGTCAGGATCTGGCCGATGCGCCCGATCTGGCCGACAACGCGGGCCGAGTCCAGCGCGTGGCCGAGATCGATGCCGCGATTGGCGCCTGGACGCAGGCACGCAGCGTGCAGACGGTGATGGACGAGCTGGGCGCGGCACGCGTGCCGGCCGGCAAGGTCTACACGGCCAAGGATATTGCCGAGGATCCGCATTACCAGGCGCGCGAGATGATTCTGACCCAGCGCACCCGCGATGGTTTCGAGCTGCAGGTGCCCGGCGTGGTGCCCAAGCTTTCGCTGACGCCGGGCACAGTGCGCAGCAGCGCCCCCCATGTGGGCGACGACACCGATGCCGTGCTGGCCGAGATCGGCCTGAGCGCCGAGCAGATCGCGCAGCTGCGCGCCAAGGGGATTGTCCAATGATGGCCGCCGACCTGAATGCTACGGTGTGGATTGGTGCGGGTCGCCGCATCCATATGAACGAAGTCGGTACGCGCGACGGTCTGCAGATGGAGCAGGCCTTTGTGTCCACCGAGGACAAGATCGCGCTGGTCAATGCGCTGTCCGAGGCGGGCCTGTCCAAGATCGAAGTCACGGCCTTTGTCTCGCCCAAGGCCATCCCGGCCCTGCGCGACGGCGAGATCGTGATGCGCGAGATTGCGCGCCGACCGGGCACGGTCTACACGGCGCTGGTGCCCAATGTGCGTGGCGCGGAGCGCGCCATCGATGCGCAGACTGACGAGCTCAATCTGGTGATGTCGGTCAGCGAGACGCACAACCTCTGCAATCTGCGCATGCAGCGCAGCCAGTCCTTCGAGGCGCTCAGGCAGGTGATCGCCACGGCGCAGCAGGCGGCAACGCCCGTCAACGTGTCGCTTTCCTGCTGCTTTGGCTGCCCCATGGAGGGCGATGTGGCCGAGGCCGAAGTGCTGGCCTGGGTGCAGCGCTTTGCCGATCTGGGCGTGCAGGGCATCACGCTGTGCGACACCACGGGCATGGCCTATCCCAGCCAGGTGCATTCCATGGTCCAGGCTTTCAAGGCGCGCTGGCCCCAGTTGGGCCTGACCCTGCATTTCCACAATACGCGCGGCATGGCGCTGGCCAATGTGCTGGCCTCCATCGCTGCGGGTGCGGATCGCTTTGACGCCTCGATTGGCGGTCTGGGCGGCTGTCCCTATGCGCCGGGCGCCTCGGGCAATGCCTGCACCGAAGAGATCGTGCATGCGCTGCAGCTCATGGGCTACGACACCGGCACAGACCTGGCCCGAATCGTGGCGGCTGCTCGCAGCCTGCCGGCACTGATAGGGCACGAGACGCCCAGCCAGATCGTCAAGGCCGGTGCGCGCAGGGATCTGCACCAGCCGCCAGCGGATTTTGCCGAGATCAAGGAACGCGCCCAGGCCAGGGCCTGAGACGGTTTCGCCCTCACTGCATCGGCTCTTTCGGGGGAAGGGGCTGGCGCAGTTCAACATTCCAACAAGGAGACAAACATGACTGTTCAACGTCAACGCCTTTATTTCATGCTGGCTGCGGCTACCGCCGCCGCCGGTCTGGCCAGCGCCCCGGCCATGGCCCAGGGCAGCTATCCCAGCAAAACCGTGCTGATGATCGTGCCCGCAGCCGCAGGCGGCACCACAGATCTGGCCGGCCGCATGGCCGCACAGGCGCTGGCGCCGGTGATGGGGCAATCGGTGGTGGTGGACAACAAGGGCGGCGGCAACGGCGCCATTGCCGCCAATCTGGTCAAGCGTGCGGATGCCGACGGCTACACGCTGCTGATGCAGTACTCGGGCTACCACGTCATCTCGCCCCACCTGACCAAGGCCAAGAGCTGGGAGCAGGGCGACTTTGCCCCCGTGGCCAATGTGCTGTCGGCACCGCAGATCATCGTGGTGCGCTCCGAGCTGCCGGTGAAGACTCTGGCCGAACTGGTGAGCTACACCAAGGCCAATCCCGGCAAGCTCAACTATGCCTCGTCGGGCAACGGCTCGCTACAGCATGTGACGGGCGCCATGCTGGAGCAGCAGGCTGGCGTGAAGATGGTGCACGTGCCCTACAAAGGCACGGGTCCGGCGTTGCAGGACTTGCTGGGCGGCCAGGTGGACCTGACCTTCGGCACCGCGCCTCCCTTCATGCCCCATGTGCAAAGCGGCAAGCTGCGCGTGCTGGCCGTAACGGGCAAGCAGCGCCTGCCCAGTCTGCCCAATGTGCCCACCACGGCTGAAGCCGGCTATCCGGGCGTGAACGCTACCTCCTGGTTTGCCGTGTTTGCGCCCAAGGCCACGCCGCAGCCCGTGATCGACAAGCTGGCTGCCGATATCAAGAAGGTGGTGGAGGATCCTGCCTTCAGGAAAAAGGCCGAAGAGCAGGGCGCCACGGCGGACTATATGAGCCCGCAGCAACTGGCGGCCATGGTCAAGACCGAATACGGCAACTGGGCGCAGGTGGTGAAGTCGTCCAAGATCGAAGCCGAGTAAGCTGCAAGCCGCAGGGGTTTCCTTGCATCCTTGGCTCTAAAAAAAGGAGCTTCTATCGCTCGATTGATAAAGATTTCAGGTTGAAAACTATCTGAAATTCAATCTGATCAGGCGCTAGCAGCTCCTTTTATTGAGGTGCTACAGACTGCCCGGTGTTTGCACCGCTTGCTGCCGGATTCGTCCACATGCGCGGACAATAGCGCCCATGTCTTCCACGCATTCCGCCGAACTGCTGGCCCAGGTGGCCGCGCTGCCGCCATTGCCGGGCGTCTATCGCTATTTCGATGCTGCCGGTGTCCTGCTCTATGTGGGCAAGGCCATCAACCTCAAGCGCCGCGTTTCCAGCTATTTCCAGAAGGACCATGGCGGCACGCGCATAGGCCATATGGTCAGCAAGATCGCGAGGCTGGAGACCACGGTGGTGCGCTCGGAAGCCGAGGCGCTGCTGCTGGAAAACAACCTCATCAAGACGCTGTACCCCAAGTACAACATCCTGTTCAGAGACGACAAAAGCTATCCCTATCTCAAGATCACCGGTGTGGCGCATCGTGACGGCAAGGAGGGCGAACCGGCGTTTCAGGAGTTCCCGCGCATCGCCTACTACCGCGGCGCCGTGGACAAGAAGCACCGCTATTTCGGCCCCTACCCCAGTGCCTGGGCGGTCAAGGAAAGCATTCAGCTGCTGCAGAAAGTCTTTAGGCTGCGCACCTGTGAAGACACGGTGTTCGCCAACCGCAGCCGGCCCTGCCTGCTCTATCAGATCAAGCGCTGCACCGGCCCCTGCGTGGATCTGATATCGCCCGAGGCCTATGCGCTGGATGTGCGCAATGCCGAGGCCATGCTGCGCGGCGAAACCAGCGAGCTGCTGCAGCAGCTTGAAGCGCGCATGATGGCGCACTCCGACAAGCTGGAGTTCGAGCAGGCGGCCGAGGTGCGCAACCAGCTCACGGCCCTGTCGCGCGTGCTGCACCAGCAGGCGATCGAAACCACGGACGACAAGGATGTGGACATCCTGGCCGTGCGCGTGCAGGGCGGCCGCGCCTGCGTCAACCTGGCCATGGTGCGCGGCGGCCGCCACCTGGGCGATCGGCCTTACTTTCCGGTGAATCTGGGCGATGCCGCATCGGTCTACTCCAGCGAGGAGGAGGTGGACGCCGCGGCCGAGGCGCGGCCCGTGGAGGAGCTGGTGCTGGAGGCCTTCATCGCCCAGCACTATGTCGGCGTGGCCGTGCCGCCCACGCTCATCGTCAGCCATCCCGTGGAGAAGCGGCTGGTGGAACTGCTGACCGAGCAGACCGGCGTGCGCATCACCGTGGTCCAGCAGCCGCGCGAGCAGCGCCGCATCTGGCTGGAGATGGCACAGAAAAATGCCGACATCCAGCTGGCCCGTCTGCTGGCCGAGGAAGGCTCGCAACAGGCGCGCACGCGTGCCCTGGCCGAGGCGCTGGATCTGCCGGTCGAGAATCTCGACGAGCTGACCATCGAATGCTTCGATATCTCGCACACCAGCGGTGAAAGCACCAAGGCGTCCTGCGTGGTGTTCCATCACCACAAGATGCAGAGCAGCGATTACCGCCGTTTCAATATCGAAGGCATCACCGGCGGCGACGACTATGCGGCCATGCGCCAGGTGCTCACGCGCCGCTACAAGCCCGTGGCCGAGGCGCAGCGCGAGGCGGGCGGCGCCGAGCTGACCGGCAAGCAGCCGCATCTGCCGGATCTGGTGCTGGTCGACGGAGGCAAGGGCCAGGTCAGCATGGCGCGCGAGGTGTTCACGGAACTGGGCCTTGATCTGTCGCGCATCGTGGGCGTGGAAAAAGGCGAGGGCCGCAAGGTCGGCCTCGAAGAGCTGGTGTTTGCTGATGGGCGCGACAAGGTCTACCTGGGTCATGACTCGGCGGCGCTGATGCTGGTGGCGCAGATTCGCGACGAGGCGCACCGCTTCGCCATCACCGGCATGCGCGCGGCCCGCGCCAAGGTGCGCACGGGCAGCAGTAGTCTGGAAGATATTGCCGGCGTGGGGCCCAAGAAACGGGCGCGATTGCTGCAGCGTTTTGGCGGCGTGCGCGGCGTGGCCGATGCCAGCGTGGACGATCTGATGACGGTGGAGGGCATTTCCGCAACGCTGGCCGAAGAAATCTACAAGGCACTGCATTGATGCAGGCTGCGCGAGCGCGAATCCGCGCTGGCGCTGCGTGCTCGTGACACAATGACACCCATGTTCTTCACCATCCCTACTGTGCTGACCCTTACGCGGATCGTGGCGATTCCGCTCATCGTGGGGGTGTTTTACGCGCCGCTGGATCAGGCAACCCGCAATCTCATCGCCACCGTGATGTTCATCGTGTTTGCCGCCACCGACTGGTTCGATGGTTATCTTGCGCGCAAGCTCAATCAGACATCGGCATTCGGTGCTTTTCTAGATCCCGTTGCCGACAAATTTCTGGTCTGTGCATCGCTGCTGGTACTGGTTCATCTGCAACGCGCCGATGTGTTCGTGGCGCTGATCATCATCGGACGCGAGATCGCAATCTCGGCGCTGCGTGAATGGATGGCTCAGATCGGTGCCAGCAAGAGCGTGGCCGTGCACATGATCGGCAAGGCCAAGACCATGGCCCAGATGGTGGCCATTCCCTTTCTGCTCTATGACGGAGTGGCGTTCGGAGTGATCGATACCGGCGTCTGGGGGCAGTGGCTGATCTGGATTGCAGCGGTGCTGACCGTCTGGTCCATGGTCTACTACCTGCAAAAGGCATTGCCCGAAATTCGTGCCAGGCTCTGACATCCGAAGTGGAGCTCTCTGAAAGCGCTTGTTCATCAAGCGCTTTTTGCTATCTGGCGGGCTGCTTTCGGAGCAGCAAAAAGACTTTGCGGCGGCGCATCGCATGACTTGATCGGACTGCAGATTTTGTCAATTGTTGTCAATCGGTGAAGCCGACACGGAAGAAGCTTGAAAAAAGCCGCTGTGGATGGCCGAACCCGCTCAAAAACCGCATAGAATCTGGTTCTGTCGCTGGAATGCGCAGCGCGAGTTGGCGTCAAAAATGTCAGCGGCTTCAGGTAGAAATGGGCTTGCCCATACGCAGAAACTGATAGGCTGGCTTCCGTCTTTATCGCGACTGGTTTCTTGCTACGCAAGGTCTGCGTTTGCAGAGACATTCCATTCACTTATTTCTCGAGAGGCATCTTGTGAATAAAACCGAACTGATTGAGCACATCGCTAACAACGCCGATATTTCCAAGGCCGCAGCTGCGCGTGCACTGGACTCCACGATCGACGCAGTGAAGAAAACACTGAAAAAAGGTGGTACAGTATCGCTTGTTGGTTTTGGCACATTTGCTGTTGGCAAGCGTGCAGCTCGCACCGGTCGTAATCCTCGCACCGGCGATTCCATCAAGATCAAAGCGGCCAAGGTGCCTAAATTCCGTCCGGGCAAAGCATTGAAAGATGCTCTGAACTGACACCCAGTTTTAGTGGGTCCTTAGCTCAGTTGGTAGAGCGGCTCCTTTACACGGAGTAGGTCGGCGGTTCGAGACCGTCAGGACCCACCACTAAAAACTAAAGAAATCAAGGGCTTAGAGCGATCTAAGCCCTTTTTCTTTGCCCTCTCTAGCAATCCAAATAGCCGCCACAAGCCGCCTCTACCAACCGAAAATCGTTGCTTACCAAGCTGCCTGAGCCTGGCGTGGCGCCCGGCAGGAGAGCTCATGGCCGCTTGAGAAAAGCGCGCGGCGGCGGGCCGGGGTTACATCTTTTCGGGCTTCTTACGCTCTCGCTCTCATACCTGCTTTTCAAGTGTCTCCGGAGCTTTCTAGATTGGTGCCTCGCTCATCGGACAGGCATAAATAAGATGAAATCAGAGCGAATACTGATGAGTGTCTCAGGGTGTGAGTTTTGCAAAATTGGCTCCATTTCGCGTAACTGGTCGGCCTAGCATGCTCATATGTTCGATGACAGGAGGCCAATCATGAAATCTCTATCTGCTATTGCGTTGCTGGTGGCCGCTGGCGCGCTGAGCGCCTGCGATGACAAAGCACCAAAGCCTGAACTGGAAACGCGGCCGCCGGCAATGGAGGGAATACAGCGACCACAGCCAGATCCTGGAGCAGCAGTGCCGAGGCCTGAGCCATCTCCTGCGAATCCTAATCCGCGGCCTTAAAGACTGGGACTTGGATAGGACTGCTAGAAAGTCTGCTCATTTGGTTGTTTGTGCGGGCTCGCTTCGTTGTTGTTCCCGGTCACGATCAGCCAGAGGGTTGACGCTGTTGCCGACCGTTCGCTCCCGGGCCGTTTTTGCGGAAGGCTAGTCTGCAGCCTGGTGATCGATGATGTAGCTCGGCGGGAAGTCCTGGGCGCTATAGCGCTCACGCATGCATGAGCATACGCAGCATTATGTCCACGGTTACCTAGCGTTTGCCGGTGAGCCGGATACGTTCAGCAGGTCTACGGCTACCCGCCTGTAGCTTCGCGCGGCACATCTTCCGAATGTCCGCGCGATAGTGGTGAGTCTTTAGGGGCGGTGTTGGCATCGTGCGCGCCGACTGCGTCAGGTCATGGTTGATCCCCGTGTCAATGGAGCGGCCGCTGGCCTGCTCAATGCCTGTACTGGTATCACAGGCACCGGTCAACAGGTCAATTCATCAGCTTGGCAGGCAGTGCCCGCACGAATTGAGGTGTAAGCATTGGCTCCAGAAAACGAGCCTGCTTGGTGGCTGGCTGCTCAGCTTGAGAAGCTGGAGATTGCTGGTGCTGAAGATTCCAATCCAGCGGTTTTGCTCATTGGGCTCATGGTGTTGGGTAGCGCCCACTTGTTGTGGGCTGGGCAGATGCGGTACCTTATGGATTAGGGCAACAGCGAGGGAATGGCTGATTTGATGGGTGTGTTCCGAGAGGACCGGAATATCAACCAGTTTGGCAGGACTCTTCACGCGACGGTCCCTAGCTAGGAGGTCGCCATGGAAACGATCGAACAGATGGCTGAAAGACACATCCGCGAGTCTGAAGCGGACTTGGTTCATATCGATGTGTTGATGAAGCGTGCACAGAAAATGAGTGCGAACGCTGCCGATCAAGTGGAAGCGGAGAGGCTTTTGGATCAAGCCATGAGGCAGCGCGCTAAGTTAGATCTGCATCTCGCGGCCCTAAAGAGCAAGCAAGAGTCCGATTACGAGAGGCTGGCCGAGGAGGGCAAGCGCTTTAAGGAGACGCTTGAAAAAATACGGTCGAATATTGAGGTGATGCTGGCTTCCTGGCTTTGACCGCCAAGCGGTTGCGAAGATGGGCGACCTCCGAGCGCTCCTGTGTGGAGCAGCAGCAGTCGGCAAAAAAGGTCTGTTGTGGGGCACATCCTCCTGTACCTGTAGATCGCCCTGCCAGTCGATGGCTGGGCACTAAATGGTCATGTTCTTGAGCATTGCTCGAACGCCAAAAGCCCGCTCAGTGGCAGGCTGGGAAAGCTCCCGCTACAGGGTTTTCACAAAGCGCTGCGGCAGGTCTCTTGCAACTATGGGTCGAGGCTGGGATGAGTGCTCTCGAGAGAGATATCTGGATAACTCACTCCCGATACATGCACTTGATCACGTCCGGCATTTTTTGCCTGATAAAGAAGCTGATCGGCTTCTCTCAAGGCATGGTCCAGCTGGGATGGATCGGTGATCGATGAAATCCCAAAGCTCATGGTCAATTTTGTGCCGGAGAGAAGAGTGTCTCTATTCGAGCTGAGGTCTCGTCGGATGCGTTGAGCAATTTCTTCTGCATCTCGCAGTGCGATGTCGGTCAACAGAATCACAAACTCTTCGCCACCGAACCGTGCGACGAGGTCGCGCTCTCGTACATGGTTTTGCAGAGTCGTGGAGACAAGCTGCAGCACCTTATCGCCACATTCGTGGCCCCAGGTATCGTTGATTCGTTTGAAGTGGTCTATATCACAGGCCAGCACTGCCATGGGATAGAGTCTCATATCGGTTAAAAGCTTCAAGGCATATTCATGGAAGGATCTGCGATTCAATATCTGGGTCAAAGTATCAAGGTCACGTTCTTTCTGTAGTTTGCCAACAGTTTCCTTTGCGGCAATGGCGGTCATGACCACGGTAAAGAGTATCGCGAAGTTCAATATGCTCACCAGTGTCAAGAGCCAATACGGCGATCTTGGAAATGACTGCGGATCCGGGTATCCCAGCAGCGAAATAATCATGGGTCGAGTAAGGGTGTAGGCTGTGAAAATGATGCTCAGCCAGAGCAGTGACTTGTCGAGCCAGTCAAATGAGCTCTTCCTTGAATAGACCTGGAGGATAGGTAGCAGTAAAACAAGGCCTGAACCAACACTGAAGGAGTTCACTCGAGCCCAGACGTTGGGGTTGATCCGGCTAAAGTAATACAACGCAGCTAAAGTGATACTGGCAATCAGTAGCGCTACAAGTGGCTGGGCCGATACACGCCATCTCTCTGCCCAACTTTTCGCAAGGCACCAAGCGCTCAGCAGGTAGAAACTGCCAATCAGGAGTGCGAAGCGAGTGAGCTCCTCCAGGGGCATCAAGGTTTGAGCTGCAAGAGGCAGTGCAGTGAGTGAATAGGCGCAAGCTTGCCAAAGCAGAAAGCGCTGAGATCGTTGGGCGAGCCAGGCCACGACCAATATGACTGCCAGAACAAAGATCGCCAGAGGTGGCGTCAGAACCAAGAGGTCGTTATTCGCGAACATATGACCAGAGCCTCCTCGATCGAAGAGCGGTAGCGCCTGTTCCTTGAGCGAAAAGCGACAATCTACTTTCACCGTACATGTGCTTCGCTATTGGCGTCACAATTTATTACAGCGTGTGTCCTCCCTCATCTATGTCAGCCTGCTTCTTGTTTGGAGTGGTAAATCAGTCAAAAATTGTCAATGCCAAGACTTTCTGCTATGAATGAAAATCGTTCCAGGTTATTGATTCGCATTCATCGCTAGCATGTAACTTCCGTGCGATTTTTGAAGCTTATGCAGTGACCTTTTTAATCTCCTGAATCTGAATAACCAGCCTGCCTTTATGGCCAGCTTCTTGTATTGCTGGGCGGCCTTTTGAAGGGTGTACGGCTTGCTGTGCACTGCAGTGCGAAGCCATGAGGCTTCGTGAGGGCTCCGGTGGCTTGTCGTCTGCCTTCTGTGTCATCTGGCAAAGCCGTTTATGGGCTTGCCTCATCCAGCTTCTCGGGCTGGATGCCACCTGCCAGCCTTTGTGATCCGCCTTGGATGCCAGGCGACGCTGGCGCTAGAGCTCCGCTCCTTGGGCGCGCATGTCAGCCACTGGCGAAGATCATGGGCAGCAGATCCAGCTTAGGCTCATCCTTGAGATCGCGGAGCTCTTTCTTGCCAGGCTTGCGGCGGTTGGCCTTCTCGTTGACTTTGCGGTTGAGCCGCTGGCCGGCAGCACGTTGGTCTCGGTCATGAAGCGCATGGCCCATTGCTCAGCCAGCGGCGCGTTCGTGGGGCGCGCCGTACTCCTCGAACATTGTCTTTGCAGGCCATCCTCCTGCACCTGCAGATTGTTTTGCCAGCTCTTGGCAATGCGGTAAATGATCATGCTCTTGAGCACCTTGGTTCCAGAAAAGCGAAACCCGCTGAGCAGCGGGTCGTATTGTCGATGGGGTGGGGGTAGGGGAGCCGCGTGCTGTTGGAATAGATCAGCGGGCCATGGCGCGGCTTGGCAGCTCAAACACACGAAAGCGGCTAATGCCCGGTGTGCGCCGCAACTCTTTACCGTCATAGCTGTCCCAGGGCTGGATGTAGCGCTCGGCAGGCGCTCCAGATGACAGGGCTGGCCAGCCGAGCACTGTGAAATCGCGGCTTGCTTCACTGGGGATTCTGGTCATTGGTTCACTTTCAGGCATTGAACGGTCTTTTCATCCAGTCGCCCGGTGTGCATGCCGGGGCACGCGAATTCATCGCTCAGCGTCTTGATGGGGAGGGTTGGCTCATCTGCTTGTGCGGGCAAGTTGCTGATATTTTTGAAGGTATAAACCTTTGCGCAGAGTGGCTCGGCGGTTCGAGACATTCAGTACCCGCCACTAAAGCGCAAAGGAGGCTTGGAGAGCTCTAAGCCTCCCTTGCGTTTTGGCGTTTATTGCTACTGGAGGTGACGGTTGCTCGGGGTATTTCTATGCAAGATGCCCTGGCTAGACAGCGGCAATGGAAAAGCTGGCAGTTAGAATGGACAGGATTAGCCTAACCCTGTTGGTGGAGGTTGGATGGCAGTTCTGTAGAGCATCAGTGCCCTGTAGAGGCCCGGTCGGTGGCGCAGCGGGTCGCACGGCTTTCACCATTGTTAATGAGGCGAACGCAAGTTCGCCTTTATTTTTGCTGCCGCAGAAAGATTGACCATGTTCGAATCCATCCGCAAGCATTCCAAGTTCGTGATGATCTTGTTGTTCTTGCTGATCATTCCCTCTTTCATTTTTGTCGGAGTCAACCAGAACTACTTCACCGAGTCCAGCCAGACTGTGGCCCGCGTGGATGGGCATGACATCACCCAGCAGGACTGGGACAACGCTCACAGGGCTGAAAGCGACCGCCTGCGTGCGCAGAATCCGACCATGGATGCCAAGCTGCTCGACTCGCCAGAGGCGCGCTATGCCACGCTGGAGAAGCTGGTGCGTGATCGCGTGCTGGCAGCAGCTGCTGCCAAGATGCACCTGGCAACGCCCGATGCACAGTTGGTGCGTACCTTGCGTGAAATCCCCGCGATTGCGTCCTTGCAAAAGCCAGATGGCTCGCTGGATGCGGAAGCCTACAAGGCTTTGGTAGGTTCGCAGGGCATGACTCCCGAAGGGTTTGAAGCCAATCTGCGTCGTGAACTGGCACTCAATCAGGTACTGGGTTCCGTCTCTTCGACCAGCTTCACGACTGCCGCGCAGTTGCAGCAGGCCATGGACGCCCTGTATCAGCGCCGAGAAATTCAAGTTGCCCGGTTTGATGCCAGTGCCTTTCCAGGCAAGGTCCAGCCCACGGAGGCCGAGCTCAAGGCTTTCTATGAAGCACACACCAACCAGTTCAAACAGCTAGAGGCAGCAACGGTGGAGTATGTCCAATTGGACCTGGCCGCTGTACAGCAAGGCATTGTTCTGAGCGAAGACGACCTGCGCACCTATTACAAGGAAAATGCTGCCCGTCTTGCTGGTCCCGAAGAGCGTCGTGCCAGCCATATCCTGATCAATGCGGCCAAGGATCTTCCGGCTGCAGAGCGTGAAAAAGCCAAGGCCAAGGCTGAGCAATTGCTGGCCCAGGTACGCAAAGATCCCAAGAGCTTTGCCCAGGTAGCCAAGGCCAACTCGCAGGATCCCGGCTCTGCTGCCAATGGTGGTGATCTGGGTTACTTTGGCCGCGAGGCCATGGTCAAGCCATTTGAAGAAGCCGTTTTCAAGATGAAGCAGGGCGACATCAGCGATGTGGTCGAGTCTGACTTTGGCTTTCACATCATCGAGCTGACCGGCATCAAGCAGCCCAAGGTGCCCTCGTTCGAGGAAATGCGCCCCAAGCTGGAAGCAGATCTCAAGCAACAACAGGCTCAGCGCAAGTTTGCAGAGGCGGCCGAAGCCTTCTCCAACGCCGTTTACGAGCAGTCCGAAAGCCTCAAGCCTGTGGCCGAGAAGTTCAAGCTGAGCATTCACAAGGTCGAGAACGTGACGCGTGAGCCAGCCCCTGATGCGCAAGGTCCTCTGGCCAACAAGCGCTTCCTTGAGGCACTGTTCTCCGCAGACTCTCTGGAGAACAAGCGCAATACCGACGCAGTGGAGCTGGCCCCCAGCAACCTGGTGGCTGGTCGTGTGCTGAGCTATGCTCCTGCGCACACCCAGTCCATGGATGAAGTGGGGGAGAAGCTCAAGCAGCTGTATGTGGCGCACCAGTCCGCAGAGCTGGCCAAGCAGGAAGGCAAGGCCAAGATGGCCGAATGGAAGGCCAAGCCTGAAGCAGCTCAACTGCCCGTGGCTGTCGAGGTGGGTCGCGATCAAGCCAGGGATCTGCCGCGTGAAGTGCTGGATGCGGCATTGCGAGCGCCCACGAATGACCTGCCCGCGTGGGAGGGTGTCGATCTTGGCAATGCAGGTTATGCCGTGATCAAGGTCAATCGCATTGCCCAGCGTCCTGCGCAAGATGCTCAGGTGCTGGAGCAGCAAAAGGCGCAGTTCACGCAGTGGTCTTCCATGGCTGAAGTCATGGCCTACTATGAACAGTTGAAGAAGACCTTCAAGGTCCAGATCAAGGTGCCGCGTCCACAGTAAGGCATTTAAATCAGGTGTGAGTTTATTTTCGGCCTGATTTATGCATTACAATAGATGCTTCTACGGTGGCTGTAGCTCAGTTGGTAGAGTCCAGGATTGTGATTCCTGTTGTCGTGGGTTCGAGTCCCATCAGCCACCCCAGAATTTCAAAAACGCTCTGCAGCGCAGAGCGTTTTTATTTGATGAGAGGTGTTTTGCCTTGAATCGTTGCTAGTTCAGTGTTTATTGCTCTCAATTTTGATTTGAAGGCTCAAATTCTGAAGTAGAATAGAGACTTCTACGGTGGCTGTAGCTCAGTTGGTAGAGTCCAGGATTGTGATTCCTGTTGTCGTGGGTTCGAGTCCCATCAGCCACCCCAGTTTATAAAATGCCCCACAGGTTTGCTTGTGGGGCATTTTTGTTTTTGCAGCTCACTGCTATGCAGTGAGCACAGACGGTTTTGAGGCTCTACTTTCTCGCGAAACAGGCTGGCCGGTATTTGAAAGCCGACAGTGGTCGGGCTTTTGCATTGCGCTACCTGCGTGCCGTTAGCGGCGCGCACCCTCAAGTGCTGCCAGGGCAGAGCTGCGGCTGCCCCGCCAGCAGACAGTGTGCGGCATCACTACGGCAAGCGCAGCGCCGTGCCAGCCATCCTTTCCTGCGGTCCAGATGGTCGCTCGCTCGTCATCCGTTGTGGATTTGTAAATGTGTGGCAGTACCTCGGCGAATGCAATCGGTGGACATGGGGGGCTTGATTGCAAAGGCGTTTGGCTCATCTGCTTCAACGACTGCAACTGGTGGTGCAAAGTGCTCTGCCAGTGCCTTGCTGATCTGTCCGAAGGGTTCGGCGGGGTAAGGCTTGGCGTTGCGCAGGCGGCACAACTATTCAGGAGGCAAGGCCTCATAGATTGATTGCCTCTCGAGAAAAGAAAGACCGGCTGCGGCGGAGGGGGCTGGAGCCAGAACTGCCAAGGACTTGCCTTCAGTCCGCTGTGTAGTCGATAGGGTCATAGGCATGTTGCCGGCCCAATGCTCCAGCCATGGATAGCAGGAACGCCAACCCACGGCGCACATCTGGCTCACCTGCCATGCGAAGAAGGCCAATTAAAGTAGGTGTTGTCTCGAGTCGCTCCATCCGGGCTGCGGCCATACGGGCCGCGTTGCCGGCTGACCATGCTGCAGATACGCTTTCTTCGAAAGCTCTGGCCAGCTTTTCGACCATGTACGCATCGCTCATATCGACCGCATCGGCAGCCACGGAAAGCATGTCTACGACACGGTTCAGGCGGCGCCCTGCCAATAGAGGCTCGAGTTTGGCCATGAGTTCGGCCAAACCCTGAAGAGCGGCATCGTCGTTCAGCAGACCTGCACTGAGTTTCATGGCAGATTCGTGCTCGGCCATCGGAATATCGGTAGTGCTATTCATCTCGAATCTCCTTGTGTGCATCCATGAAGCTGGCTTAGACCAGAGCTCGTGCTACCGCCCAGTACAGGCCTCGATTGAAGCCCTTGCGCATCATTCCGCCGATCTTGGTGGGGTAATCCCCCCTTAAACCATTGCTCTGAGAAGTAGAGCTATGCGGCCATGGCAAGCCGCTGTTTGGGGGTGATGCCGCCCAATGCCATATTTGGGCGTTCATGGTTATACCGCCACATCCATTGCGTGGCGTAATCTCGAACTTCATCAAGATTGCGCCAATGGTACTGTGACAGCCATTCATAGCGAACCGTTCTATTGAAACGTTCGACATAGGCGTTTTGTGCAGGCTTGCCAGGCTGGATGTATTCCAATCGGATGCCTTTGGCAATCGCCCAGTTTTGCAGGACTGCGCTGATGTATTCGGGGCCGTTGTCACAGCGAATGACTTGGGGTTTGCCACGCCACTGGATGATTTGCTCCAATGCCCTAATGACACGCAGCGCAGGCAGCGAGAAGTCCACTTCAATGCCCAGCGCCTCTCGGTTGAAGTCATCAATGATGTTCAGCAGCCTGAAGCTGCGACCGTCTTCAAGCTGGTCGTGCATGAAGTCCGCAGACCAAACTGCACCAGGGCGCTCTGGTACGGCCAATGGCTGAGGTTTTGCTCGCTCCAAACGCTTTCGCGGCTTGATACGCAGATTGAGCTCCAACTCGCGGTAAATCCGGTAGACCCGTTTGTGGTTCCATTTGAAACCTCTGACGTTACGCAAATAAAGAAAGCACAGCCCAAAGCCCCAACTGCGATTGTTATCCGTCAGGCGCAGCAGCCACTGGGCAATCTCATCATTGTCTGTGTTGCGTTGCGCCTTGTAGCGGTAGCAGGCTTGGCTAATTTGAAACGCCTGACACGCTGCACGAATCGTCAGGCCCCGGTGTTGCACTGCTTGTTGAGCCATCTCGCGTCTGCGAGATGGCCTCACCACTTTTTTGCGAGCGCCTCCGAGACGACCTCCGCCTTGAGCTTTTCTTCGATGTACATCTTGCGCAGCCGGCGGTTCTCTTCTTCGAGCTCCTTCATGCGGGCCATCAAAGATGCATCCATGCCACCAAACTTGGCACGCCACTTGTAGAACGTGGCTGCGCTGATGCCCAGCTCACGGCACAGCTCGGGCACTGCCAAGCCAGCTTCTGCACGCTTGAGCGCATCGATGATTTGGCTGTCTGTAAAACGTGACTTCTTCATAGTAGAGATTCTCCTTGGGAGGTCTCTACTTCTCAAGACGTTGGTTTTACGGGGGGATTACCCATGAGAATGTCGAAGTCTTCTGACTCACCCTCTTCCGAATAGGCGATTTTTGCGTCGGGGTCCACATGCGACAACGTGAACCCGCGCTGATAACGTATACCGCGCTGCTCGAACACCGTGGGGAGGATCTCGCAGGTATCCCTCTGAAGGAACAGGCAGTTACGCAGCAATTGCGATACCGTGGGGTAGGTATATACGATCTCCACCTTGTCTCTCACTCCGCGGCGGCGCAACAGATCGTCGAGCATCAGAGTCGTCTCGATCGGTGCGATGCCGCACTGGTGGGGGACGTTCGGGGTCTTGGGGAAGGTCACGGTGATGAATATTCGACCCTTCTCGATACGAGTCAGCTTGTCGGCCAATTTGCGGGCAGGCCCATGCTGGTAGAAATGGTCGCCGCCCTCGGCCAAGCCGGCAATGCGCTCTGGAGAAGGAATGCAGCCCGTGGATATCACAAGATGGTCGTAGTGCAAGCGTTTTCCGCTTTTGCATTGGACTGATTGAGCCGGAAAATCAAAGCTCTCCACTTCCTCGACTTGAAAGTCGATTTCAGGTCTCAGCAGTCCACGTTGTTTACGTCTCAGTTCGTCCCGGAAGAATGCATTGAAAGCCACATACATAAAGGCTGGCTTGTAATAGTGCCAAGGAGAATTGGAGAGCATGGTGATGCGCACCTTGCCGCTTAGCAGTTCCGGATATAACTTGACGACCAGATGATTGGCCGTCATGGTTCCGCCAATGCCACCGCCAATGATCAATATGTGATGCGCCATCCTGCTACTCCTTTTAACATTCAGTCGGAAAATGGCCGACACCTGATAGGTGTCGGTTCGTGAAACCAAACTCAATCGGGCCGAAGTGAGCGCCATACTCCTTCCCACAAGGAGTCAAAGAGTTGTTCGAGTGGTGTGTCCACCAATCCGTCAAGGCGCAGGCAGATAATGCGGATTGCACTGCCATACATCAAACTGGCGGCAACCATGGGTTCCATTGAGCGAATCTCGCCGTCTTTCATGCCTGAGAACACAAAGCCGCGCATGCGGACAAATGCGGAAGCGGAACAGATCGCTTGCTCCTCTGGCAGGAACTCGCGGTGGCGTGCGTTGACCACAAAACCCATTGCATCAGGCTCGGCTTCAGCCAAGGCGAACAGCATGCGCAGTACGGTTTCACAGCGTTCGCGGCTGCTTGCGTGCTGCACTTCAATTACATCCAGCAGCACATTCATGCGGGAGAGCAGGTGTCGATAAAGCTCCCTGGCAATGCCTTCTTTATCAGTGAAATGGTTGTAGAAATAGCCGATAGAAACTCCGGCCTCGGTGCATAACTCTTGGATTGAAGTGTTAAAGAAGCCATTCCTTACAAAAAGCCTCAGAGCCACACTAAGCGTTTGAATATGGCGGGAGCCGGAATTTGGAAAGAATGTCCAAGGTTCTTTTTGCATTGTAAAAATAGAATGAATCTTCATTCTATTTTTCACGTAATGATGATATGGAAAACAGGGGTAAACCCTGTTTGCAGAAAATCGAAATTTCCAAATCTTTGGAGATTGCAATTTGGCTGGGCAGGTCTCTCGCCTTTTGCTTTTGCTTTTTGTGTATGGAGAGGTCGAAACTCTATGGGGCTCTCATGTCTGATGAGTTAACTTTCTTGCGTCTGGCCACCCGGCGGGTGAGTGCGTTGGCCATATCAGTTGGCTCGAGTCTTTTGAACTATCTGGCAACGCCGCTCTTGGGCATGCTTTGTGTCCTCCTGCTTCCAGGGCTTGATACTCGAGACGCGCAAGCGGCGAGGTATCGGCCCTGGTGACAAGGCACTTCTGACGCTTGAGCCTCATCCCAGGGCTCGTATCGCAGCCATCCTGGTTCTGGAAAGAGGGGCTGTTGTGGTTCACTAAATTCGGGGTCACATGAGGCTACAGAAACAACAACCAGTTCAAGGCTGGCTAGGCATGGCAGGGCTTCACTTGCTTACACATCGAATACCCGTAAGCGATTGAATAACCTAGACTTATTGCTATGAAAAAGTTACTTGGAGTCTCGGCCTTTGCGCTGTTCTTGTCTGGCTGCTATGCACATCACGGGCATGGTTATGGGCACCGTCACCATGATGGGTACTACGGGCATCCGCACGGCCACAAGCATCATGGCCATCGGTCAGGTGGTCATGGAGGTGGGCATAAGCACCACGGCGGGCGTGGGAGCGGCCGGCGCTAGACCTGAAACGCAAACAAAAAAGCCACCTTCGGGTGGCTTGGTTTATCTGGAGACCGTTTAGAAAGCGTCGGCGCTGTACTCGCCTTCGGGTGGAGTCTGGGACAGTATCCGCAGAACCTCTTCGGGAGAGTGCGGGTCAGGCATTGGCGTCATGATCTCTTGATTCGTCGCTTTGAGTTCGGGATAGGCGGCGTACAGGTAGGTCATGGCTACTCCTTGAAGGGTGGATGGAAGCTGATGAGTCCCTTTTTAATGCTTGACTGTGGCAGTTCGTTGACAGGAATGTAAGTTGTGAGGTGTGCTCGCGAATTCTCAAACAGGCACTGCACGGTCTTGTTGTCCATTCGCTAGGCTGTTTGCACGGGCAGGAAAAGGCAGTGCGTGCAGCGATTCGGATCGCACTGCCAGAGAGGAATGAAGCTGCGGAAGGGGGCATCCGCCCAAGCCGGGCCAGTGGCTCAGGGTATTGCGGCAGCGGAGGGGTGGGCAGCAAGCGCGATGGTGCCAAGTGGTTTGGCCATGGTTTTTCATCCTCTTCGGGCTCGTTGCCGCAACGCAGGGCGGCGGGTCAGTAGCGGCGATGGCCGGGTTTTGCTGGATGCTTGCCGTTAATCTGGTGCAGGACTCTGCCAGCCATATGCGGTGCGTGATGGCGTAGTCGAAAAGCTCTGACCGGTGCTCCAGACGGGAGACAGGCTTGTGATTGCGCAACGGTATTTGGCCGTGCTGCTGTGGTTGGCGACTTGATTGGCTCGATCGTGGAAAAAAGGCTTGGCTAATAGGAGAGGGCCGCTGGCTAGCTAAAACGCTGCAAGCCCCTGCTTGTCAGCGCCCCACGATGAAGAGGTGGTACAGCGACTCGCTGCACCATGGGATGAATCATAAATGCAATTGAGAATCGTTTGCAAATAACCGTTTGATTCCTAGGACTATAGAAAGACAGGATCGATGCCTAGAGGCATGAAACTGAATGGTGCCAAGAGTTGCCGGATAGATGCGGGCGCTGGGTTCAGGGCCGTTGGAAGAGGCTGCGATGTGTCAGTGCCGAGGAACGGTACCAGCCTCTGCGGCAGGAAGATGAGCATTGCCTTCTATTCTGGACTGGGTGCTGGACAGGCTCAGTTTGTACTGCAAGCCGCGTCCATGAAGCTCCATCGCGTGTTGTTTGCAGCCTATGTCCTGCAGAAGGAGCACTTGAATTCTGTGCGCTGGCGTCTGGTCAGGGCCGCCATGATGTCGAATCCACGGTCGGCGTTCCCTCTGGTCGATATTTCGGTTGCTGCTGACGTATCTTGATAAGGAATGCTCCAATAGCGGTCATTCATCGCAACACTGAGGCATATGCCCTGGTTGCCTGGCGGTAGCCAGCGGCGTGACCATAGTTCCAAGCATGATCCGCTGGCGCCTTTGTTTTGGGCTTGTCGTTGTGAACAATTGATGGCGTGCAAGGGTTTGCATCACATGGATGCCCTGGCAGGTTCCACGGCCGTAGGCCTCACTAGCGCTTAACTTTGACCCAAGCCGCATTTCGCGGCTTTGTTCATAAGGAGGGCGTCATGAATACTGATCAAGTCAAGGGCACGTTGAAGGATGTGGCAGGCAGGATTCAGGAGAGTCTTGGTCAACACATAGACAGTCCTGAGCAAGAAGCCAGGGGATCGCAACGCAGGTTGAAGGCATCGCTCAGAAGAAGATAGGTGATCTGAAAGAAGCGATTCAAGAGGCGGCCAAAAAGTAAGCTGCACGAGCTCTAACGAGCAAAGTCCGCTAGGTTGGCCAGTTGACTTTTGTGTTGCTTCCTGAGGGGATTCATTACTGAATATCTATTCATGCTGTAAATTTATACATATGTGCTACAATGCAAGCGTCGGGGAAATCATGCAGGCGCCTAGGAATGGTGGTCGGCCCCCGACGCGGAATATCGCGAGGTGGAGCAGTCTGGTAGCTCGTCGGGCTCATAACCCGAAGGTCGTTGGTTCAAATCCGGCCCTCGCAACCAATAAAGCCCTGGCCGGAAACGGTCAGGGCTTTATGCCATCTGTCTGTCATATTTAGAGAGCAAGATACGCATCGCTAGGTTCAGGTTGTAGCACTGAAAGATGGGCTTAACCCCTGGCGCCAATTCCAAAGCCCTGGCCGTAGCAGCCGGGGCTTTTTCTTTTGCCTTCTGCCCGCCGAAAGCTGGTTGCTGCGGCCCTGGCTCTGTCTTATTCCCTTGAGCCAGCCAAGGCCGCGCCCGGGTGGCATGTCGCGCGGATGATGCGGGCTGCTTCATCGCTCACGGAGAGCTCTTGCATGTGTCACTTTGGGCTGAAGGTGTGCAAGCTCGAATTAGGGGAGGGGCTGCCAGCCTTCTTGCCATGAGGGCGCAAAGCATCGATGCTTCGTGCCGGCCTCACAGGGGGTTAAGGCGGTTCTTAGTCTGCCAAGCCGCAAATAAATATGATGGCGCGTATAAGCTGGCAAGGTCGTGAAGCGTAGACAGACAAAAGGGGTTAGATCTTTCGATCTAACCCCTTGTCATTTGGTCGGAGCGGCGGGATTCGAACTCGCGACCCTCTGCTCCCAAAGCAGATGCGCTACCAGGCTGCGCTACGCTCCGAAGCCTCTATTCTAACTACAAAAAATTGCGCATCTTTTGAAAGTGGCGAATTTTTGATGATGAGGCGCTATTTATTTTGAACGAGGTGTCGTGGGGGCCGGGCCACGGTTGGCCAGGTGGCGGAAGGTAATACGGCCCTTGGTCAGATCGTAGGGCGACATTTCCAGCGACACCTTGTCGCCAGCCAGAATACGGATGTGGTGCTTGCGCATCTTGCCGCCGGTGTAGGCAATCAGTTGGTGACCGTTGTCCAGCGTGACGCGAAAACGCGAGTCAGGCAGGACTTCCGTCACGGAACCTTGCATTTCAATCAGTTCTTCCTTGGCCATTTGTTCAATCTCTCAGAAAAGGTCAGTTGCGGCGCTTGCTCGTCATCACCACGGAAAAGGCCTGAGCAGTACAACTGCTCAGGCCTCAATGTGGCAAGGGCGCTGCGCTGTTTGCGCAGACCGAACAAAAGGCCGATATCCAATCAAGCCATGCTGTGAAACAGCATTCAGCTAAACATTGGAATTGTAGCGTCTCGCCTTCGCTTATGCCCTCATAAAGGGGTAAAGCGTCGCAGCGATGAGACGGGTGCATGGGTCTTTGTCATGACGCTTGCATCATTGAGATATCGCGCTTGGGCGGTGGCCTGGATGGGGTAAAACGCCTGTAGCCTCCAAAGACAGCCGCCGCTGCCATGGTCTTGGCTAGAATCCTGTTCGACAGCTCTATAACTTTGATAGCAAAATTCCATTGTGTCTGATCGACTTGCCGTACTTTCCCAATATTTCTTGCCCAAGCAGGCGCTGACCGCGCTGATGGGAAAACTGGCGCAAGCCGAGGCCGGCGGATTGACGACGGCAGTCATTCGTCGCTTTATCCAGCGCTACCAGGTGAACATGGCCGAGGCAGCCAATCCCGACCCCGCAGCCTACAAGACCTTCAATGCCTTTTTCACGCGTGCGCTCAAGGACGGTGTTCGTCCTCTGGCGCAGGCGGACTGGATTTGCCCGGTAGATGGTGCGATCAGTCAGTTCGGCAGGATCGAAGGCGAGCAGATCTTTCAAGCCAAGGGGCATCAATACAGTGCGACTGCGCTGGTGGGAGGGGATGCGGCTCTGGCGCGTCAGTTCGATAACGGCAGCTTTGCCACGATCTATCTGAGCCCGCGCGACTATCACCGCATTCACATGCCTTGTGCCGGCAAGCTGCGCAGCATGACCTATGTGCCAGGGGATCTGTTCTCGGTGAACCCGGTAACCGCACGTGGCGTACCCGGCCTGTTTGCGCGCAACGAGCGCGTGGTCTGCGTGTTCGATACCGATCATGGGCCCTTCGTGCTGGTGCTGGTGGGCGCGACGATCGTTGGCAGCATGGCCACGGTGTGGCATGGCCTAGTCAACCCGCCGCGCCCAGGCCATATCAAGACCTGGAATTACGAAGGTGCCGAAGCGGTGATGCTGGCTAGAGGCGAGGAGATGGGCCGCTTTCAGCTCGGCTCCACGGTGGTCATGCTGTTTCCTCAGGCTGCAGGCCTGCAGTTCAATCCGCAGTGGCAGCCGGCGGCGCCGGTGCAACTGGGTCAGGTCATGGCCAACGCCCGGATCAAGCTGGGCTGATAGCCGGGTTCCATAGAAAAAGCCGCTGATGCCATGAGCGTCAGCGGCTTTCTTGTTTTGAGGGATCAAAGAAACCAGGTCAGTGGTTCAGGCCGGCGTTCGGTGGTGAACACCGTGGGGGCAAGACTCAGGCGATCGGGCTTTACCGGGTCGTCGTGACCTCGGAGGTAGACCATCAGTTCGCGTCTGCGCAAGATGACATGGCTGACGATTTCGCGTCGGCCATTCTGAGTGACCTCGGTGCCGGGGCGAAACAACGGCATATGAAACAGGCCACTGCGTGTGGTGGGCGGCGATGCCGCAACTTCATTGGAGGCGAGCTGCATGGGCTTTCCGTAGTAGTGGTGACTGCTTATCGGCAGCGAATCATCAAACTAAAGCCCGAATTGCCGGGCCTGGTTCAACCGGGCTGGGCCAGGGCCTTGAGCAACTCGGTTTCCATGCGCAACTGGCTGTTGTTGTCCTGCAGTTCAGGCCCTTCGATGAGGAAGGTGTCTTCCACGCGCTCGCCCAGGGTGCTGATCTTTGCCAAGTGCACGCTGATATGGTGCTGGGCCAGAATGCGGGCAATAATGTAGAGCAGGCCGGCGCGATCTGATGCGGAGATGGACAGCAGCCAGTGTTGGGCTTTTTCATCGGGGCGCAGGATGACGCGAGGGGCGAATGGAAAGCTTTTGACGCGGCGCGACAGCCGTCTTTGCGATGGCGTGGGCAGGGGGCCGCCTCGCAGCAGGGTCTGGGTCAGATCGCTTTCCACCATGTGCATGAGCTCGCGGTATTGCTCCTGCATGGTGGGGGCGACGACCTGGAAGGTGTCCAGTGCGTAGTCGTTGTTGGCCGTGTGCACGCGCGCATCAAGAATGGAAAATCCGGCACGGTCGAAGTAGCTGCAGATGCGGGCAAACAGATCGGGCTGGTCGGGTGCATAGACCAGAACTTGCAGGCCTTCGCCGGCCAGCGACCGCCGGGCGCGCACCACGGGCTTGCCCTGGCCCACATGGCGTGAGAGATGGCGGGTATGCCAGGCGATGTCGGCCGCTTCATGGCGCATGAAGTAGCTCACGTCCAGTGTCTCCCAGAGTTTCTTGTGGGACTCAAAGGGCTGGGCAGACAGGGCCAGTTGCACCAGCGCCTCACGCTTGCGGGCTTCGATTTCGGCGGCGGCATCCGGGGCGCGACCACCTAGCACGCGCAGGGTCAGGCGGTAGGTATCTTCCAGCAGCTTGCCTTTCCAGGCACTCCAGACCTTGGGGCTGGTGCCGCGAATGTCGGCCACCGTCAGCAGATACAAGGCAGTGAGCTTGCGCTCGTTGCCAACGCGTTCAGCAAAGGCGCGAATCACATCGGGGTCGGACAAGTCCTGCTTCTGGGCCACCTGACTCATGGTCAGGTGCTCGCGTACCAGAAATTCGACCAGCTCCGCATCGGCCTTGTCGATCTGGTGGGCGCGGCAAAAACGCTTGACTTCGACGGCGCCGATCACGGAGTGATCACCACCTCGGCCCTTGCCGATGTCGTGGAAGATGGCAGCCAGATACAGGATCCAGGGCTTGTCCCAGCCTGCGGCGAGCTGGGAGCAGAACGGATATTCATGGGCATGCTCGGCCATGAAGAAGCGCCGCACATTGCGTAGCACCATCAGGATATGCTGGTCCACGGTGTAGACGTGGAACAGATCGTGCTGCATCTGCCCCACGATGCGGCGGAAGGGCCAGAGATAGCGGCCCAGCACCGAGGTCTGATTCATCAGCCGGATGGCATGGGTGATGCCGCGCGGCTGCTGCAGGATCTTCATGAAGGTGGCGCGATTGACCGGGTCGCGACGGAAGGCACTGTCCATCACATCGCGGCTGGCATACAGCGCTCTCAGGGTTCGCGTCGACAGACCCGTCAATCCCTCATGCTGCTCATACATGAGAAAGGTTTCGAGAATGGCATGCGGATCGCGCTCGTACAGATCGTCGCTGACCACCTCGATGGTGCCGGCCTTCTCGCAAAAGCGATCATTGAGCTGAATCAGCTCGTGCGATCCGGGGTTCAGACGCTCTTCGATGCTCATGCGCACGATCTGGCACAGCTGGGTCACCGCCTTGGCGGCCCAGTAATAGTGACGCATCAGGGTCTCGCCAGCGCGCATGGCCAGCTTGCGGCCCTCCGGCGTGGTGGAGCGGTAGCCAAAGGCTTCGGCCACGGCGGTCTGCAGGTCGAAGACCAGCCGGTCCTCATGGCGGCCGGCAGCGGCATGCAGGCGTGCACGGATCAGGCTGAGCAGGGATTCGTTGGATTCGAGCTGCTGCACCTCGAAATGGGTGATCAGGTCTTGCTCGGCCAGCTCATGCCAGCTGTTGCCGAAGCCTGCGGCCTTGGCCAGCCAGAGCATGGTGTGCAGATCGCGCAGCCCGCCGGGCGATTCCTTGCAGTTGGGCTCCAGCGAATAGGGCGTGAAGTCGTATTTGGCGTGGCGCTGGCGCATTTCCAGCAGCTTGCCTTCGACAAAAGCCTTGGGATCGAGTTGCGCGCGAAACTCCTGCTCGAAGTCGGCAAACAAGGCCTTGCTGCCGGTGATTCGGCGTGACTCCAGCATGGCGGTCTGTACCGTCAGGTCCTGCGCGGCCTCCTGCAGGCATTCGGCAATGCTGCGCACGCTGGAGCCGATTTCCAGGCCTGCATCCCAGCAACTGCTGATGAACTGCTCGACGCTGGCCGCCAGTTCCGCAGCCGGCGGTGCACTGCTTTGGGGCAGCAGCACCAGCACATCGATGTCCGAGTAGGGAAAGAGCTGGGCGCGTCCATAGCCGCCGACGGCCAGCAGGGCCGCGCCTTGCGGCATCTGTGCGCGTTGCCAGAGGGTGCGCAGCAGACCGTCTGCCAGTTCACTGAAATGGTGCAGCACTCCGCGCACGCTGCGTCTGCCCAGCGTGGGGTTGCGCAGCAACTCCATCTGCCGGGCCTTGGCCTCGCGGTATTGCTCGCGCAGGCCCTGTAGCGAGGAGAGGTCGGAGACGTCGGCAGAGTTGGCGTAGGAGTGGGCAGAGGAGGTCATGCGCAGTAGAAAAAAGCGTTTCAACAGGGCAAGTGCTTGAGCGTCACCTTAACCCAACTGACTTGGGCTTGAGGCCTGTGATGGCAAAAAGATGAGCGCATGGCGCTTGCAGCACAAGGTCTACAAGCAAAAAATATGCCGCATCCAGCTTTGGCCGGATGCGGCATGCAGATCAGCGGCAGCAATGCGCTCAGGTGCGGATGGCCGTGATGAAGTCGGGCGGAGTGGGCGAGCCATCGGACCAGGTCAGCACGTCATAGCCGGTCTTGGTGACGGCCAGCATCAGCTCCCACTGGGCGGTCAGGCTGCGATCCTTGGTGACCACGGTCCAGCCGTCGGGCATGGCCTTGATGTCGCGCTTGCCCAGATTCAGCATGGGCTCGATGGTGAAGACCATGCCTTCTTCCAGCACGACACCTTCGCCGGGGCGGCCATAGTGCAGCACCTGGGGCTCGTCGTGGAACACCTTGCCGATGCCGTGGCCGCAGTATTCACGCACCACGGACAGGTTGTTGCTCTCAGCATAGGTCTGGATGGCATGGCCGATATCGCCCAGCGTAGCACCGGGCTTGACCTGGGCGATGCCCTTCCACATGGCCTCGAAGGTCAGCTTGGACAGACGCTTGGCCGCAATCGTGCCTTCGCCAATGATGAACATGCGGCTGTTGTCGCCGAACCAGCCGTCTTCGGTAATGATGGTCACGTCGACATTGACGATATCGCCCTTCTTCAAAGGCTTGTCGTTGGGGATGCCGTGGCACACCACATGGTTGACCGAGGTGCAGACATAGGCCGGGTAGGGCGTCATGCCTGGGGGCTGATAGCCCAGGCAGGCCGTCTTGGTGCCTTGCTCGGCCATGCGCTTGGCGCACAGATCGTCGATCTGCTGGGTGGTGATGCCGGGCTTGATGTGGGGGGTGATGTAGTCCAGCACATCCGAAGCAAAGCGGCCTGCAATGCGCATGCGCTCGATGTCTTCGGGGGTCTTCAGTGTGATGCTCATGGTCGCAATTATCCCATTGCGCGCTTGAACATGCAGGGCTTGTGGGTGTGAGCATTCGGACTAACCCCGAGGCACGGTAAAATCCTAGGCTCACCGAATTCAGCGCTTTGGCCCGGTCCTCTCAGGCAGGGGATTGACCAGGACGCTTTTCAACAGCCTTCACATAAACAGGCCGCCACGTGACATTGCATCTGACACAGTTTGAGGGTGGAAACGCCCTGAGCTCGTTCCGCGCCCAACAGCTTCTGACCGATCTGGTCGCCATCCACCCCAAGATCACCGGCGTATCTGCACGCTTTGTGCACCTGGTAGCCACCGAGGGCGCAGTTGCGCCCGCATTGCAAGAGCGCCTGTCGGCGCTCTTGACTTATGGTGACCCCTATACGGGCAATGCTGAAGGCCTGGCCTTCATCGTCACTCCCCGCCTGGGCACCATCTCTCCCTGGGCCTCCAAGGCGACCGATATCGCGCGCAACTGCGGCCTGAACGTGTTCCGCGTGGAGCGCATGACCGAGTATCGCGTGGACATGAAGTCCGGCCTGCTGGGTGGCAAGCCCGAGCTCTCGCCGCAGCAGACGGCACAGATTGCCGCCTTGCTGCACGATCGCATGACCGAGTCCGTGTTCGCGACACGCGCCGAGGCCGAGCAACTGTTCACCACCCTGGCCGCACAGCCCATGGAGTTTGTGGATGTGCTGGGTGGTGGCCGCGCAGCGCTGGAAACCGCGAACAAGCAATGGGGCCTGGCCCTGGCCGAAGACGAGATCGAGTATCTGGTCAATGCCTTCAACGACCTCAAGCGCAATCCCACGGATGTGGAACTGATGATGTTCGCGCAGGCCAACTCCGAGCACTGCCGCCACAAGATCTTCAACGCCAAGTTCACCATTGACGGCGTGGAGCAGGAAAAATCGCTGTTCGGCATGATCCGCAACACCGAGGCCTGCTCGCCCCAGCACACCGTGGTGGCCTATGCCGACAACGCTTCCATCATGGAAGGCCATGAGGTTGAGCGATTTGTAGCCAAGTTCGATGCGAAGGCAGACGCAGTCAGCGCTCCCAGCTATCAGAAGCAGGCGGCTACCAACCATGTGCTGATGAAGGTGGAGACACATAACCACCCCACGGCGATTTCGCCCTTCCCCGGTGCATCGACCGGCAACGGCGGCGAAATCCGTGACGAAGGCGCAACCGGCCGTGGCTCCAAGCCCAAGGCCGGCCTTACGGGCTTCACCGTTTCCAAGCTCTGGGGCAGCGAAGTAGGCAAGCCCGAACATATCGCCAGCCCGCTGCAGATCATGATCGAAGGCCCTCTGGGCGGCGCGGCGTTCAACAACGAGTTCGGCCGTCCCAATCTGACCGGCTATTTCCGCGAGTACGAGCAGCAGGTCGGCGACATCACCCGTGGCTACCACAAGCCCATCATGATCGCCGGCGGCCTGGGCGTGATCGATTCCGAACTGACCAAGAAGATCGAGTTCCCGGCGGGCACGCTGCTGATTCAGCTGGGCGGTCCCGGCATGCGCATCGGCATGGGCGGCGGTGCGGCAAGCTCCATGGCTTCGGGCACCAATGCAGCAGAACTGGACTTTGACTCGGTGCAGCGCGGCAATCCCGAGATCGAGCGCCGTGCGCAGGAAGTCATCAACCATTGCTGGCAGCAGGGCGCCGAGAACCCGATCCTGGCCATCCACGACGTGGGGGCCGGTGGCATCTCCAATGCCTTCCCCGAGCTGACCAACGATGCCGGGCGCGGTGCACGCTTTGACCTGCGTGCCGTCAAGCTCGAAGAGTCCGGCCTGTCGCCCAAGGAAATCTGGTCCAACGAATCGCAGGAGCGTTACGTGCTGGCCATCGCTCCCGAATCGCTGGAGCAGTTCACGGCCTTCTGCGAGCGCGAGCGCTGCCCGTTTGCCGTGATCGGCACGGCCACCGAAGAGCGCCAACTGGTGCTGGAGGACACGGCGGTCGAGTCCGGCGACCAGAAGTTCCCCGTGGACATGCCCATGAACGTGCTGCTGGGCAAGCCGCCCAAGGTGCACAAGGATGTGACCAGCGTGGAGCGCGAGCTGCCCGCCATGGACCTGACCGGCGTGCCGCTGGAAAAGGCCGTGATCGAAGTGCTGGCCCACCCCACGGTGGCTTCCAAGCGTTTCCTGATAACCATTGGCGACCGCGCCGTCGGCGGCCTGACCCATCGCGACCAGATGGTCGGTCCCTGGCAAGTGCCGGTGGCCGACGTGGCCGTGACCCTGGCCGACTACAAGGGCTTCAAGGGTGAAGCCATGGCCATGGGCGAGCGCACACCGCTGGCCGCCATCGACGCGCCCGCCTCGGGTCGCATGGCCGTGGCCGAAGCCATCACCAATATGCTGGCCGCGCCCATCGAGCTGTCCAAGGTGAAGATGTCGGCCAACTGGATGGCCGCCTGCGGCGAAGCCGGTGAAGACGCTGCGCTGTACGCCACCGTCAAGGCTGTGGGCATGGAGCTGTGCCCCGCGCTGAACATCTCGATTCCCGTGGGCAAGGACTCTCTGTCCATGCGCACGCAGTGGAGCGAGAACGGCCAGACCAAGAAGGTCACCTCGCCCGTGAGCCTGATCATCACCGGCTTTGCCTCCATCGACGATGTGCGCACCACGCTCACGCCCCAGCTCGACGCCGAGGTGGAAGACAGCACCCTGGTGCTGATCGACCTGGGCCGCGGCAAGATGCGCATGGGCGGCTCCATCATCGGTCAGGTGCTCAATCAGTCGGGCAACGAGGTACCGGATCTGGACGAGCCCAAGGATCTGATCGCCATGGTGGATGCAGTGAATGCGCTGCGCGCCAAGGGACTGATCCTAGCCTACCACGACAGGGGCGACGGCGGCCTGCTGGCCACGGCCGCCGAAATGGCCTTTGCCGGCCATGTGGGCGTGGCCTTGAATGTGGACATGCTGATCACCGAAGGCGACGGTATCTCCGACAGCCGCATGGACAGCGGCGAAGGCAAGAACTGGGGCAAGCAGGTCTCCGGCCGCCGCGAAGATCTGACCCTTCGCGCGCTGTTCAACGAAGAGCTGGGCGCCGTGCTCCAGATCAGGACGGAAGACCGTGCCGAAGTGCTGCAGGTGCTGCGCGAACATGGCCTGATCCAGTGCAGCCATGTCATCGGCAAGACCCGTCCCGCCTCGTCTCCTGTGGACGCAGGCAAGGGCGAGCTGCAGGTGTGGCGCGATGCGAACAAGGTGTTCGGAGCAACTCTGTCCGATCTGCACCAGGTCTGGGATGCCGTGAGCTGGAAGATCACCCAGCAACGCGACAACCCCGTCTGCGCCGACAGCGAGCATGCTGCCGCTGGCGAACCTGCCGACCCCGGCATGCATGTGCATCTGACGTTCGATCCCAAGGAGAACGTGGCAGCGCCCTTCATCAATGTGGCCTCCAAGCCTCGCGTGGCTGTGCTGCGCGAGCAGGGCGTGAACTCCCATGTGGAGATGGCCTACGCCTTCACCGAAGCCGGCTTTGATGCAGTGGACGTGCACATGAGCGACCTGCAGTCCGGCCGCGCGCAGCTCAAGGACTTCGCCGGTGTGGTGGCCTGTGGCGGCTTCAGCTACGGCGACACCCTGGGTGCGGGCATTGGCTGGGCGCGTTCCATTACCTTCAACGACCGTCTGTCCGAGCAGTTCCAGGCCTTCTTCGGTCGCAGCGACACCTTCGGTCTGGGCGTGTGCAACGGCTGCCAGATGTTTGCCGAGTTGGCCGATATCATCCCCGGTGCGCAGGACTGGCCGCGCTTCACGCAGAACCAGAGCAACCGCTTCGAAGCGCGTCTGTCCATGGTCGAAGTGCTGGAGTCGCCCAGCCTGTTCCTGCAAGGCATGGCCGGCTCCCGCCTGCCCATCGCCGTGGCACATGGCGAGGGTTATGCCAACTTCCAGTTCCGTGGCAATGCCGAGCAAGTGGTCAAGGCCATGCGTTATGTGGACAACCACGGCCAGCCTGCCGAACAGTACCCGTTCAACCCCAACGGCTCGGCCGGTGGCCTGACAGCAGTGACGACCGCCGATGGCCGTTTCACGGCGATGATGCCTCACCCCGAGCGCGTGTTTCGCAATGTGCAGATGAGCTGGACCTCGGGCGACAAGTCCGAATTCAGCCCCTGGATGCGCGTCTGGCGCAACGCCCGCAAGTGGCTGGGTTGATACCCGGGTACTGCTAGCGCAATCAAAAGGCTCTGCATTCTGCAGAGCCTTTTTTCATGGTTCATGGTCTTCCCGGAGGCCGACTTCAAGGATCGGGTGAACTGCTTTCCGCGTCCTGTCGGAAGCGTAGGCCTAGATCGTCTCCAGTTGCTGCATCAGATGCTGGCGCATCAACTCGGCCATCTGCGCGGCTGGTTTCGGATCTACATGCCAGCGGCCATAGCTGGTAAGAATATCGAAGCCTCGCCGCATGTCCGGCACATGGTGGCTCAACGCATAGCCGATCAACTGCGCTTCGTGGCAGGCAATCTGGGCTTGTGGCACGGTTGCCGGCGCCAACGAAGCTGCTGCCGCAAAAGCCTTGCCATCGGCACGCTGATCGAAAATGTCCTGGCTCATGACTCAAAACTCCAGTCGGGCCTGATCTGCAGGTCCTGGCGTTGGTGTTGAATAGCGCATGCTTTCAGCTGCGCTGATTTGCCCGCGACAGTCGTGCATGGATAGCTGATGCTTTGACAGCATCAAGTCCGTAAACGCCGGACTCAGACATAGGCTGAAATTGTCGAGCGCTACAGAACACATTCGTAGAGTGCCTGTTGTCAGAGCAGGCAAGATCCGTTGCCGACACTGCACCGGCTGTTGATCGGGAAGCGACTATCTGGACTGTTCCGTGTCCATTGGGCAACCGTAGGCCTTGGCTCTCAAGTCATGTGCGGGCCTGCGCGTGGGGATGTAGCTGCTTCATGTCAAAATCTATTGATTGATGTGAATAGGTGCAGCAGCTCTGTGCAAAGGGCTGCTGCTTTTTGCCTCTAGTGCGGTGCTGTGAAGCGGCGCTAGCTTGGCTTTGGTATGGCAATAGTACGCAAATGCGTATATTTGTCAATATTGAGTTACACATATGGGTATTGGTGCGCGTTTGCGTGAGGAACGAGAACGCCTTGGCTTAAATCAGGAAGGGTTTGGCCAACTTGGCGGTGTGCGCAAGCAGGCGCAGCTGCTCTACGAGAAAGACGAACGAAAGCCGGATAGTGATTACCTTGTTGCAGTTGCCGCAGCAGGTGTTGATGTGCTGTTTGTGCTGACCGGCCGGCGCCAGTCGGATCTTCCAGCGGGGGATGCCGGCGAACAGCTCTTGCTGGAGAACTTTCGACGCTGTTCGTTAGCTGCCAGACAGAATCTCTTGCAGTCCTCTATCTTGTTGGCAGCGGGCTTGCCAGCCGAAGCATCGTCAGTGGCTAATTCTCCGACCCAGAGCCGACTTCCAAGGCTGTGACACAGGGCGTGTATGGCGTCGAAAGTGTCCTGGTCGATTTGACCCAGAGCATTCAGACCCTTGGTAGCAATTTGACAGCCAGATAGGCAGCAAGGTGCAATTGCGGGCAGTTTGCGCGGAATGAGCACCGAAGCCGGGCTGAGCCATTGGTAAGCAAAAGTAGCAAACATGCCGTGGCTTGGCTGCTGCGGAGTCGGTACTTGCATCTGCAGCAGCGTCGGCAGGCTGAATGTTCACCGGGAACAGAGGTACCGCAGCTCGACGAGGAAGCCGGTTGATGCATGTCACCCAGCTTCTCTATGTTCTGATTTTTTGCACGTTTTCATCGGCACAGTGCCATGGCGATGATAGGCTGACGCATTGCGCGCAACAGTTTGCGCGGTCTGTCAAACCACAGTTTTTGCCGCGCTGAAAACACAGTTTCAGCAAGGTGCGGACGAGGTTTTCCGAGGGTAGTCTCGCACTCGCCCTTGGTGCGTAAGCGCCTCGAACTATCAAGATATTGCGTCGATTCGGGACGGGAGACATTGGTGTCGCGTGTATTAGCAACGGAAGCGGAAGTTTTGGCGCTGTCGGCGGATGCTGCGTCATCCAAGGCGGCCAAGGGACTGCAGTCCCTGAGCAAATGGCCGAACACAGGCAGCAATGATGCTGCGGTCTGGGGGGAATGCCAGGGCAGCGGCAGCAAGCCGTATCAGACTCAGGTCGATCTGAGCGGGCCGGCCTTCAAGTGCTCCTGCCCCAGCCGCAAGTTCCCCTGCAAGCACGGGCTGGCGCTGATGCTGCTGCGCGCAGGCGGCCAGGTGCCGGAGGGCGGCGAGCCCCCGGAATGGGTCAGCAACTGGCTGGGTGGTCGTCAGCAAAAAGCCGAGCAGAAAGAGGCCAAGGCGGCCGCCATTGCCGCTGCGCCAGTGGCGGATCAGGAGGCTCTGGCCAGACAGCAGGCCAAGCGCGAGGACAAGCGCTGGGACAAGGTTGCTGGCGGCATGCAGGAGCTGTCGCTATGGATGCAGGACATGGTGCGCACCGGCCTGGCCAATCAGGCCGGCGACAGTCAGACGCGCCAGCACTGGAACACCATGGCGGCACGCATGGTGGATGCACAGGCCACGGGCATGGCCGCGCGTATCAGGGAAGCCTGGGAGCTGGTGGACAGCCACCCGACCTGGCCGCGTGACCTGCTGGTGCAGCTTGGCCATTGGCAGCTGCTGGTGGACGCAGTGCAGCGGCGTGACTCGCTGAGCCCCGAGGTGAAGGCCGACGTCATGGCTGCCCTGGGCTGGCCCATGGACAAGGCCGAAGTACAGGCCCGTGGCGAGACCATCAGCGACGATTGGCGGGTGCTGGGCCAGCGCCTGATCGAGCGCGAGGGTCGCCTGCTGGAGCGCCGCGTCTGGTTGCAGGGCCTCAATACCGGGCGCACGGCACTGATGCTGGACTATGCCCAGGGCGGGCGAGGGTTCGAGACGGCCTGGGTGAGCGGCGGCACTTACCGCACAGCGTTGAGCTTCTACCCTGGCAGGGCGAGCCTGCGGGCGGTCGCGGTCAATGGGGTTGAAGTACTCGACAGCTGCGATGCTGCGGCCCTGACGGTCAAGGCTTTGGGCAAACCGTTGCAGCAACTGGGCGAGCGCATTGCCGCCAATGCGCTGCAGCCAGTGCAGCCGCTGTGGTGTGCGAATGCCCAGCTGCTGTATGTAGAGGGGCAATGGCTGGTGGGCTGGCCCACAGGACAGAGCCAGGCGGCGCCCGTGCCTGTGGTGATTGCCGATGACGAAGCCTGGCGGCTGCTGGCGCTGAGCGGCGGCACGCCTCTGGCCCTGTTTGGCGAGTGGGAGTGTGGACCGCAACTGGGGCGCTGGCGCTTGCTCAGTGCCTGGCAGCAGGATGCCCACAGCCAGGCCTTGTCCCCCATCTGGCAGAACCAAGGAGAGATGCGATGAGCAGCGCCAATTTGTGGGCTGCACTGCAGCAGTCAAGTCTGGTCGGCGCGGACAGGCTGGCCGTGCCTGCGGTGTTGACCGCGCAGGTCGATGCCGCAGCCAGCCCCGGTTTGCAAGCCATGCAAGCTGCCTGGCTGCAGCCGGCTGCATCAACGGCTGCACAGCTGCTCAGAGCCAGCGCCGTCGCCGCCGTCCTGGAGCGGGCGGGCTGGCAACCCGGTGCGCAGGTCAGGCTCGGTGCGCCTTTGAGCTCTCCGGCATTGCCTGCCGACGAGTCTCGCCGCGGGTCCGAGGATGAGCGCTTGCATGGCCTGATGCGTGATGTGCTGCAGCATGGGCCCGAGAACATGCTGGCTCCCATGTTCCATGCCCTCGATCAGGCTGGACAGCGCTTGCCTTATGCGCTCCTGGTTGATGCTTTGAACGAAGGCCGTCGTTCGGTGGAGCTTCGTACCTGGCTGACGCCGGTGCTGGGCGAGCGAGGTCGCTGGCTGGCCGGGCTCAACCCGCAATGGAGCTATGCCAGCGGCGTGCAGGAGACGGCCAATGCCGAGCTGATCTGGCAGGAGGGCTCCATCGAGCAGCGCGTGGCGCTGCTGCACAGCGAACGTGAGACCGGTGCCGACCAGGCGCGTGCCAGACTGGAAGCCAGCTTGAAGGAGCTCAATGCCAAGGAGCGTGCGCCCATGGTGCTGGCCCTGGGTGTGGGGCTGTCCATGGCGGACGAGGCGCTGCTGGAAAAGCTGCTGACCGATCGCAGCAAGGAGGTGCGCGAGAACGCGGCCCGCCTGCTCTCGCGTCTGCCGCAAAGCGCGCACAGCCTGCGCATCCTGGGCTGGCTGCAGTCCATGCTGAGCCGCAATGCCAAGGGCGAGTGGCAGATCGAGCCGCCCGAGGAGGGCAGCAAGGACTGGGAGCGCGACGGCATTGCGCTGCAGCCGCCGGCCTATATCAAGGGCGTGAAAGCCTGGTGGCTGCAGCAGATAGTGGAGCTTGCGCCCATCGATTTCTGGCTGCAGACCCTGGAGATGACGCCCGAGCAGCTCTGGGACTGGAGCCGCCGCAGCGACTGGAAGACCGCCCTGCGCCAGGGCTGGCTGGCGGCGCTGCGCGATCAGCCCGATGTGCGCTGGATTGCGCTGCTGCAGACCATGGAGCGCGATTCACGGGCCCAGGCGTTGCTGTCGGCCCTGCTGGACCGGCTGAGCCAGCAGGAGCGCGAGGCGCTCTGGCAGACACAGTTGCAGCAGGCCAAGGGCAGCCTGGTGGACCGCATCAACACTATCGAGAGCAGCATGCCGGTGGTTGGCGTGTTTTCTCAATCCATGTCTGAGCCCTTGATGGACGCACTGGACAAGGCGCTGGGCGGCAAGCAGGCGACAGGCAGCTGGCATAGCTGGCAGGCCGATCAGGCCGTGCTGGCCTGCGCGCGCCGCCTGCATCCGGCCGTTCTGCCGCGCTTTGTGCGGCTCTGGCGTCAGCCTCCACAGGCAGAGGAACTTCCCGTGCCGCAGCAGCCCGAGGCCGCAGCCCCGTCAGGGCTGGCCGGGCTCTGGCAAAAGTTGGTATCCAAGGTGGCCGATGCGGCCGAAGAGGCCACTACCGTTGCTGCGCAAAGCACCCTGACGCCCGAACAACAGGCGCGGCTGGAGCGCGCCCGTCTGCGCCCCTGGGATGACGAGCGCGTGCTCGAGCAACTCAACCGTATCGTCGATCTGCGCCTGGCCCTGCACGCCGCACTGGGCGCCTGAGCCTTCGAATTTTTCTGCATTCAACCCGAAAGTCATCATGAGCCAAGTACTACGTCAGCACGCCGAGGCGCAATTTGCCGAAGAACTCGATGCCCTGCAGAAGGTGGACGACCGTCCGCGCCCGCCCAACTGGAAGCTCTCGCCCTGGGCCGTGCTCCAGTATCTGATGGGTGGCAAGCTCAGCAACGGGTTTGAGCTCAGCCCCAAGTACATCGGCAATCCGCGCCTGATGGAGATTGCCGTGTCCACGCTGGCCACCGATCGTGCCTTGCTGCTGTACGGCGTGCCCGGCACGGCCAAGTCCTGGGTGTCCGAGCATCTGTCGGCGGCCGTGAGCGGCGATTCGACCATGCTGATCCAGGGCACGGCCGGCACCAGCGAGGAGCAACTGCGCTATGGCTGGAACTATGCCCAGTTGCTGGCCCACGGCCCGTCCGAGAAAGCGCTGATTCCCAGCCCGCTGGTCAATGCCATGAAGCTGGGCAAGATCGCGCGCATCGAGGAGCTCACACGTATTCCCGCCGATGTGCAGGACACGCTGATCACCGTGCTGTCCGAAAAGACGCTGCCCGTGCCGGAGTTGTCCATGGAGTTCCAGGCCGTGCAGGGCTTTTCGGTCATTGCCACGGCCAATAACCGCGACAAAGGCGTCAACGAGTTGTCGAGCGCACTGAAGCGCCGCTTCAACACCGTGGTGCTGCCTGTGCCTGCATCGCAGGACGAGGAGGTGCAGATCGTCACCAAGCGCGTGGCCGAGCAGGGGCGGGCGCTGCAGCTGCCAACCGAGCCGCCTGCGCTGCAGGAGGTGCGCCGTGTGGTGCAGATCTTCCGCGAGTTGCGCCACGGCCAGACCGAGGACGGCAAGACCGTGCGCGTGAAGTCGCCCAGCTCCACGCTGTCCACGGCGGAGGCCATCTCGGTCATCAACAGCGGCATGGCGCTGGCCGGCCATTTCGGCGATGGCGTGCTGCGCGCGGCAGATGTGGCCTCGGGCCTGCTGGGAGCGGTGATCAAGGACCCGGTGCAGGACACGGTGGTGTGGAAGGAATATCTGGAGACCGTGGTCAAGGAACGTAGCGACTGGAAGGATTTGTACCGCGCCTGCCGCGAGCAACTGTAATTCGGCGAGCGGCTGCCACAGCCCTTGATACTTCGTTGCTTTGTCTCGCCGTAGCGCTGCTACTGTCTTCGACAAAGACGCCTCGTCTCAAGCGCGAATCTTCGATTCGCTGGGCTGTGCCAACCGCATTGAAATGCAGTCGCTCCTCAAGAATTTCTGATTGACCCAGCCCATGGCCACTTCCGCTGATTCTGTTCATTTCTTTGGCATACGCCATCACGGCCCGGGCTGCGCTCGCAGTCTGCTGCAGGCGCTGCAAGCACTGCAGCCCGATTGCCTGCTGGTGGAAGGCCCGCCCGAGGGGGAGGCGCTGCTGCCCATGCTGCAAAGCGCCGAACTGCGCCCGCCCGTGGCCATGCTGGTCTATATGCAGGACGAGCCCAGCCAGGCCGCGTTCTATCCGTTTGCCGAGTTTTCACCCGAATGGCAGGCATTGCAGTGGGCCAGTTGCCAGGGTGTCGCCACGCGCTTCATCGACCTGCCCCAGACCCATGGCATGGCCATCGAGTTTGCGCGACGCGAAGCGCTGAAGAAGGCGGAACAGGAGGCAGAGGATGCTGTGCAGGCGGCGGCTGTCCCGGACTCGGAGCAGGATGCACCGGATGTCGCGGAGGCCGCGACGCTGGCCGATATGCAGGACGGTGACGAGCATGGGTTGCAGTTGGACATCCCGGCACCGGCCCCTCAACACCTGCACCGCGATCCGCTGGACTGGCTGGCCCATGCCGCAGGCTTTGACGATGGCGAGAGCTGGTGGAACCGTCTGGTCGAGGAGCGCGGCGACAGCGAAGCACTGTTTGAAAGCATTGGCGAGGTGATGACGGCAGCTCGCGAAGAACTGTCCAAGGATGGCGAACATTGGCGCGGCGAGGAATACATGAAGCGCGAAGCACTGCGCGAAGCCCATATGCGCCAGTGCATTCGCGAGGCGATCAAGGCCGGTCACCAGCGCATTGCCGTGGTCTGTGGCGCCTGGCATGTGCCGGCGCTCAAGGCCAGCGTGACGGCCAAGTCCGACAGCGCACTGCTCAAAGGCCTGCCCAAGGCCAAGGTGATGGCGACCTGGGCCCCCTGGACCTACCGCAACCTGGCCAGCAGCAGCGGCTATGGCGCGGGTGTGACTTCTCCGGGTTGGTACCAGCATCTGTGGCAGTGCTATCAGTCGTCCCCGGGGTTGGAGTCAAATCAGTCTCAAACGCTTGATGGTAAAGCGCAAGTAGCTATCAAAAACGAGGTTTCTCCAGCCACGCTGCGCACGGCGGGCTGGCTGACGCGCGTGGCCCATCTGCTGCGCGACAAGGATCTGGACTGCTCCAGCGCTCACATCATCGAGGCCACGCGTCTGGCCGAGGGCCTGGCGGCGCTGCGCGGCCAGCCCATGCCCGGCCTGGAGGAGATCAACGCGGCCATAGTCACCGTGATCTGCATGGGCGAGGACGCACCGCTCAGATTGATCGATGAGGAGCTGACCGTCGGTCATGTGCTGGGCCAGGTGCCCGCCGATGTACCCCAGGTGCCGCTGCAGCGCGATATCGAGCAGCAGCAGAAGTCGCTGCGCCTCAAGCCCGAGGCGGCAAGCAAGCTGCTGGCACTGGATTTGCGCAAGGACACGGATCTGGCACGCAGCCATTTCCTGCACCGTCTGCGCCTGCTCGGCATTGACTGGGGCGTGCGCGCCACTGATGCCCAGCGCAACCGGGGTACTTTCCGCGAAAGCTGGCAGCTGCAGTGGGAGCCCGAGCTGGCTGTGCGCATCATCGAGGCCAGCGTGCACGGCGCGACCGTGGCCCAGGCCGCCACGGCCAAGCTGCGCTCCAGCCTGACGACCGAGACCTCGCTGCCCGAAATCGCGCAGGCCATCGACGATGCGTTGCTGGCCGATTTGCCACAGCTGGTCGAAGCCCTGATCGCCACGCTGGCCCAGCGTGCAGCTACCACGGGCGATGTGGCCCAGCTGCTGCAGGCCTTGCCGCCGCTGGCCAATGTCTATCGCTATGGCAGCGTGCGCCAGACCGATACCGCCTTGCTTGCCGGCGTGATCGATTCGCTGGTGCTGCGCGCCGCCATCGGCCTGCCTGTTGCCTGCATGGCCATGGATGAGGATGCTGCGGCCGCCATGAAGACCAAGGTGCTGGCGGCGCACGAGGCACTGCGGCTGCGCACCAGCGACGGCCAGGCGCAACAGGCGGTGGATGCCTGGCGTCTGGCACTGCGCAGCCTGGCCATGGGGGATGCCGCAGCGGCGCTGCTGCGCGGCATGGCCTGTCGTTTGCTGCTGGACGAGCAGTTGCTGGAAAGCGCCGAAATCGTGCGTCAGTTCAACCGCAATCTTTCGCTGGGCGCGGCGCCCATGGATGTGGCCGCCTGGCTGGACGGTTTCCTGAACCAGCAGGCGCTGGTGTTGCTGCATGACGAGTCCATCTGGGGTGCTGTCGATGCCTGGCTCAGCGGTCTGGGCGAGGTGCAGTTTGCCCAGATTCTGCCGCTGGTGCGGCGCAGCTTCTCGACCTTCAGCAATCACGAGCGCCAAAGCCTGGGCGACAAGGTCAAGCGAACTCCTGTGGGGGGCGCTGCGGCACCTGGTCCTGCCGTGGGCGCTGCGGATGACGCCGCGCCCTGGGAAGAGTCGCGTGCCTTGCTGGCCTTGCCCGTGCTCAATGAGTTGCTGGGATTGAATCTGCCTCAGGCGCTGATGGGACAAGCCCAGGCAGCTACCGATTTTGATGCGGCTGCGGCCAAGGTGTGACGATGAATCAAACAGCAAATTTGGCGACCGAGCCGCAACAGGAGTCCGAAGAGCTGCAGCCCACCACGCGGCTGCAGCGCTGGCGCATGGTACTGGGCAGCCCCGCTGACGCCAGTTGCGGCGGTGTGACGGGCCGCTTGCAGGAGATGGACCAGGCGCTGGCCGCCTTGTATGAGGAAGACAGCAAGCTGGCATCGCGCAAGGGTGGACGCGGCAACTCCTCGCCTTCGGTTTCGCGCTGGCTGGGCGATATCCGCAAATACTTTCCGAGCCAGGTCGTGCAGGTCATGCAGCGCGATGCCATGGAGCGTCTGAATCTGCGCGAGCTGCTGCTGCAGCCCGAAATGCTGGAGAACGTGCAGCCCGATGTGCATCTGGTGGCGGACCTGATTTCGCTGGGCTCGGTGATTCCGCAGAACACCAAGGCCACGGCGCGGCTGGTGGTGCGCAAGGTGGTGGACGAGCTGATGAAAAAGCTCGAGGAGCCCATGCGCAGTGCCGTGGCCGGGGCGCTGGACCGCAGCCAGCGCAACCGACGCCCGCGCCATGCAGAAATCGACTGGAATCGCACCATACGCGCCAACCTGCGCCACTGGCAGCCCGAGTACAAGACCATTGTTCCAGAGACGCTGATCGGCTATGGACGCAAGGCGCGCCGCCCGCAGCGCGAGGTGATTCTGTGCATTGACCAGAGCGGCTCCATGGCCAACTCGGTGGTCTATTCCAGCATCTTCGGTGCGGTGATGGCCAGCCTGCCGGCCGTGGCCACCAAGCTGGTGGTGTTTGATACGGCCGTGGTTGACCTGACGGAAAAACTCGACGATCCCGTCGATGTGCTGTTTGGCGTGCAACTGGGTGGCGGCACCGATATCAACGGTGCGGTCGGCTATTGCCAGGGGCTGATCAGCGAGCCGCGCAACAGCATTCTGGTGCTGATCTCCGACCTCTACGAAGGCGGTGTGGAGTCGGGCCTGCTGCGCCGCGCCAACGAGCTGGTGGAAGCAGGTGTGCAGTTCATCACGTTGCTGGCGCTCAGCGACGAGGGTGCGCCGGCCTATGACGCGGAACTGGCTGCCAAGCTGGCGGCACTGGGCGTGCCCTCGTTTGCTTGTACCCCCGATGCCTTTCCACAGCTCATGGCAGCGGCCATCCGCCGCGACGATGTGGCCGCCTGGGCGGCGACACAGGGCTTCAAGACCAGCAAATAAGAAGACTGCCCGAAGAAGGCTGCTTGTTGAGGCTCAGCCCGGCAGATCGATACCAAGCTTGGCCAGTCTGGCGGCCATCACATCGCGGCGGCGCGCGGCCTTGGCAGCGGTTTCGCTGACCGTTGCAATGGTCTTGGGGCCTTTGCCCGCTGCGGCCTTGACCAGTTCCGCCTTCTTGGCGGCCTCTGCGGCAAGTTTGCGGTAGCTGGCAATCAGTTCGGCATGAGCGATGGCTTGAGTCACAGGGTTTCCGTTCGATGAGGGCGCTCATTGTCGCTGCAAAGCCTTGGCCGTGCTGATCGCGTAGGCGATTGGCAACTTCCTGCTGCAGTCGCTGCACGGTTTGCAGGCATGATAGTGGACATTGAAACCAACTGGGGAGTGCGATGGCAGGTGCCGGCCTTTTGATGCTGCTAGACGATATTGCAAGCATGCTCGACGATGTGGCCTTGATGACCAAGACCGCTGCGGGCAAGAGCACAGCAATCCTGGATGATGTGGCCACACAGACCAAGGTGGCGGTGCAGAAGACGGCCGGCGTGCTGGGCGATGATCTGGCTCTCAATGCCGAGCAGGTCACGGGAGTGAAGGCCAATCGGGAGTTGCCAGTGGTCTGGGCGGTGGCCAAAGGTTCGTTGATGAACAAGGCCATCCTGGTGCCCGCAGCGCTATTGATCAGCGCCTTTGTGCCCTGGTTGATCACGCCTTTGCTGATGGTGGGGGGCGCTTTTCTGTGCTTCGAAGGCGTGGAAAAGATCCTTGAGCTGTTTCACAAGCACAAAAAGCATGATGCGCATGATGCCGTGGTGGATGCCGAGGAGGCTACCCATAAAGGTGTTGCGCCTTCATCGGTGCGTGCCGCGCGTGAAAAGCAGATGGACCCGATGGAGTACGAAAAGCAGAAGGTCAAGGGGGCCGTGCGCACGGACTTTATCTTGTCGGCCGAAATCATGGCGATTGCGCTGGGTACGGTGTCCGCCAAACCCATCTGGGAGCAGGCCTCGGTGCTGATCGCAGTAGCTCTGGCCATCACCGTGTTCGTCTATGGACTGGTGGCCGGGATCGTGCGCATGGATGATGTGGGCGGCTGGCTGATGGCCAAGAGCAGCAGCGCTGCCAAGGCCATGGGCCGTGGTCTGATTGCTTTTACCCCGTGGCTGATGCGCGGGCTGTCCATCGTGGGCACGGCTGCCATGTTCATGGTGGGCGGTAGCTTGCTGGTGCACGGCATAGAGCCTGTCGAACATTGGATAGAGCAGGTGATTGTGCCCACGGGCGGTATTGTTGCAGCGCTGGGACCGGTGTTGGTACATGTGCTGGTTGGGGCCGTCATTGGCGGTGCGGTTGTGGTGTGCATGGAGTTGTGGCACAAGCTGCGACCAGCCAGGGTGGCTCATCCGAATTGACGACTACCATCACTGCTGAAGCAAATTTTTGCGCTTCATCAGTGTCCTGGGCGGACGTGGCCGATGGGCAACGTCCGCTTTTTTCTTTGCGGTGTTGGTGTGCGGGTTGACCTGGGACAAACCCGTGTGGCAGTGGCTTTGCTTCAATGGATGCCAAGGGATGCAAAGCATTGCACTCACCCAATTCTTCAAGGAAAGAACCCATGAAAAAGACTCTGATCGCGATTGCTGCTGTTGCCAGCGCCCTGACGGCCGGTACCGCTTTTGCCCAATCTTCGTTTGACGGCTCCAGCCCTTGGCAGGTTCGCGTGCGCGCTCTGCATCTGGACAGCGACAACGGTGGCGCTGCCGGAGACGCAGGCGTGAGCATCAACAACAAGTGGATGCCTGAGCTGGACGTGTCCTACTTCTTCACGCCCAACATTGCGGCAGAGCTGGTGCTGACCTATCCCCAAAAGCATGATGTGCGCCTGAATGGCGGCAAGATCGGTTCGCTCAAGCATCTGCCCCCCACCTTGCTGGCTCAGTACCACTTCACCAACTTCGGGGCCTTCAAGCCTTATGTGGGGGCAGGCGTGAACTACACACGCTTCTCGAACGTGGACATCCTGGATGGTGCCGTGACCGTGAAGAAGAACAGCTTTGGCGGCGCGCTGCAGGTCGGCTTCGACTATGCGCTGGACAAGAACTGGTCGCTGAACTTCGACATCAAGAAGGTGTATCTGGGTACCAAGGTCACAGGTGCAGGCGTGTTTGAAAACACCAAGTTCAAGGTTGACCCATGGCTGGTGGGTGTGGGCGTGGGCTATCGCTTCTGATAGCTTCACGGCAAAGAGTGTTCTTGTCTGCGGCCTTCTTCCCGCAGGCGAGGCACGCACCGCAGGCTCTGCGGTGCATCGGAGTCAGCAGGTCGGCATGGCCTGATGACTTCGGAGGCTAGGGTGTATGTTTAGATCGGTATTCCGCCAGCGCGGGGTACCGATTTTTTTTGCTGAATTCTTTGACCAGTATTGACTTTGTCAGCATTGCTGCATGCGCATGCAGTAAAAGGATCGCTGGCTTCAGTCCTACTTCTGCCGATTGCCGGCCGCGCTAGGCTGAGGGTCTAAGAACGTGTTTACGATCTCCTTGCTCTCCAACGCGGTAAGCACGTTCTAAAGCAGGCTTGGCAGTGATGGCGCGAGCAATGGCTGCATCGCGCGATCAGCTCATCAGGAGGATCAGCATGCGCGCGACACCGGACAGGCAGGCAGCATCGATAGAGTTTGCATCACGCGCAGGGCGCATTCCATTGCCTCTGGCGTCCTCGTTGAGACCTCCACCGCTTCAGGGGGAGAGTTGCAGCCTCATGGACGCGTATGCCCCCCCGACGCATCTGCGCTATGAACTGGCGCAGGGGCTGATGCAGCGGCAGGCGCAGATTTCTCCCAAGTTCCTATATGACGCGCATGGCTGCGCCCTGTTTGAGCAGATAACCGAGCTGCCCGAGTACTACCCCACAAGAACCGAGGCTGCCATCATGGCCCGCTACGACCTGGAGATCGCCCAGGCCATGGCGGGTTGCCAGGTGTTGATAGAGCTGGGAGCGGGCAATTGCGAAAAAGTGCGACGCCTGTGCCGCAGCGTGGGGCCGCAGCAGTTTCTGGGAGTGGATATTGCGGTCGAGTTTCTGCAGGCCGCTGTGGCCAGGCTGGAGCATGACTTCCCGCGACTTACGGCTCGTGCAGTTGCGGCGGATTTCACGGGGGACTGGCATTTGCCTTCAGGCGTGCCACAGACACGGCGTGAGCTGTTCTATCCTGGCTCCTCGATCGGCAACTTCGATACGCAGCAGGCTTTGCATATGCTCGGACATATGCATTCACTTCTGGGGGGCGACGGCGGGCTGCTGATTGGCATTGATCTGCCCAAGCCGGTACCGGTTCTGATAGCCGCTTACGACGATGAACAGGGCGTCACAGCCGAATTCAATCTCAATGTGCTCAATCATGTGAACCGTCTGCTGGGCAGCGATTTCAATCTTCAGGACTGGGCGCATGAGGCGCGCTTCGACAGTCGGACATCGCGGATAGAGATGCATTTGCGCGCCCGTCGCCCCGTCATGGTGTGCTGGCCTCAGGGCCTGCGCTATTTTGCTCAGGGCGAGACCATCCATACGGAGAACAGCTACAAATACCCGCTGTCCGATTTCCTCTCCATGCTGGCATGCGCGGGATTTGCCGAACCCAGGGTCTGGACCGATGAGCAGCAATGGTTTGCCGTCATTCATGCCCAAGCCTGAAACCATGGTGCGGCCATTTTTCATGGCACCTGCTGCCAGGGACTGGATAGTGCTGGCGCAGCAGTTCGAGCGGGTGAGGGCCTGCACGCAAAAGCTGGCTGCGCCCTTGTCTGCAGAAGACGCCTGCGTGCAATCCATGCCGGACGCCAGTCCTGCCAAATGGCATCTTGCCCATACCAGCTGGTTCTTCGAAACCTTTGTACTGGCCGTGCACCAGCCAGGGCATCAGGCTTTTGACGGCAGTTTTCGCATGCTGTTCAACTCCTACTACCAGCAGGTGGGTGCACGCCATCCCAGAGCCCAGCGGGGCTTGCTGACCAGACCGGCTCTGGCGCAGGTCATGGCCTATCGCGCTGTGGTGGATGAGCAGATGCTGGCACTGATGGTCGCCATGAAAGAGAAAAGTCCGACGACGCAGCAGGTCGTTGCTCAGCTCGTCGCATTGGGCTTGCAGCACGAGCAGCAGCATCAGGAGTTGATGCTCACCGATATCAAGCATTTGCTTTCTTGTCACCCGCTCTGGCCTGCTTATGCGTTAGATGGGGTGGCAGAGGAGAGTTGCGTGCAGGCCTATGCCGATCTCACATGGCTGCCACTTGAGGCGGGCATCTACAGCATAGGTCATGGCGGCGGCAGCTTTGCGTTTGACAATGAAATGCCCAGGCACAGTGTCTATGTGCAAGCTGCGCAGATTGCATCGAGGCCCGTGAGCAATGGCGAGTTTCTGCGTTTTGTGCTGGATGGCGGCTACGGTCAGCCTCAATGGTGGTTGGCCGAGGGCTGGGACTGGTGCCAGGCCCAGCAACTGAGCCACCCCTGGTACTGGAGGCAAGCTGAGGATGCTGCGGGTGATGCGGGCTGGCAGGAGTTCAGCCTGTATGGCGTGACGGCTCTGCATGCGCTGAGGCCTGTCTGCCATATCTCCTATTTCGAGGCTGATGCCTATGCGCGCTGGGCCGGTGCGCGCCTGCCGACGGAGATGGAGTGGGAGGTGGCAATGGGTGCGCATGACTGGCCTGTGTCCTCGTCAGTGGGTCATGCCAGCCTGCACCCTGAAGTCTCGGGCGCTCATCATGGGGTGGCAACTGGCCAGGTCTGGGAGTGGACGCATTCGTCCTATGCCGCCTACCCGGGCTTTCGCGTGGCCGAGGGTGCCGTGGGGGAGTACAACGGAAAATTCATGGTCAACCAGTATGTGCTGCGCGGAGGCTCCTGCCTCACGCCTGCCGGTCATGCGCGGCTGACCTATCGCAACTTCTTTCCCGCAACGGCTCGATGGCAGATGACGGGGCTGCGGCTGGCGCGCGATGCCTAAAGTCGCGCGCCGGAGTCTCAGCCCGCTTCAGACCTGTTCCAACGCCTGGTTCAGGTCGGCCAGCAGATCGTCAATATGCTCGATGCCCACGGACAGGCGCACCATGCCTTCGGTCACGCCGGCCTTGGCCAGTTCGTCCGTATCCAGCTGACGGTGCGTGGTTGAAGCAGGGTGGGTGGCCAGCGACTTGGCATCGCCGATATTGACCAGGCGCGTGAACAGCTGCAGCGCATCCAGGAAACGCGCACCGGCCGCACGGCCTTCGCTGCCCTTGAGGCTGAACGACAGAATGCCCGATGCGCGGCCGCCAGACTGTTTTTGCACGATGGCGTGGTCGGGGTGGTCTTTCAGGCCTGCATAGCGCACCCATTCCACCTTGGAGTGTTTTTGCAGCGTTTCTGCAATCTTCTGCGTGTTTTCGCAGATGCGGTCCATGCGCAGGGCCAGGGTTTCGATGCCTTGCAGAATCTGGAAGGCGTTCTGCGGCGAGATGGCGGCGCCCATGTTGCGCAGCGGCACGACGCGGGCGCGGCCTATGAATGCGGCGGGGCCAAGGGCCTCGGTATAGACAACGCCATGGTAGCTGACGTCGGGTTCGTTCAGGCGCTTGAAGCGGGCCTTGTGCTCCGCCCAGGGGAACTTGCCGCTGTCCACGATCGCCCCGCCAACGCTGGTGCCGTGGCCGCCCAGGTATTTGGTCAGCGAATGCACGACGATGTCAGCGCCATGTTCGAACGGGCGCAGCAGATAGGGAGAGGGCACGGTGTTGTCGACGATCAGCGGCACGCCGTGCCGGTGGGCCACATCGGCCAGAGCGCGGATATCGGTCACATTGCCCAGAGGGTTGCCGATGGACTCGATGAATACCGCCTTGGTCCTGGCGTCGATCAGCTTGCCGAAGCTGGCCGGGTCGCGTGGATCGGCAAAGCGCACCTCGATGCCTTGCTGCGGGAAGGTGTGGGCAAACAGGTTGTAGGTGCCGCCGTAGAGCGTGCTGGCCGACACGATGTTGTCACCCGTTTCGGCCAGGGTCTGGATGGCGGCGGTGATGGCTGCCATGCCCGATGCCACGGCCAGCGCTGCAATGCCGCCTTCGAGCGCCGCGACGCGCTTTTCCAGTACGTCGGTGGTGGGATTCATGATGCGCGTGTAGATATTGCCCGGGACCTTCAGATCAAACAGATCGGCGCCATGCTGGGCGCTGTCAAACGCGTAGGCCACCGTCTGGTAGATGGGCACGGCCACAGCCTTGGTGGTGGGGTCGGGGGAATAGCCGGCATGTACGGCGAGTGTCTCTATGCGCATGTGTGTGTCTCTTTGGCAAGTTATTCGAACGCCACAGCCAGAGCTTTGGCGTCATTGATTATGGGCAGGACGCCGACTCAGGAGAACGACCTAATGGCTATGTGCTTATGCCAGAGTGAAAGCGAGCGCTGTATTGGAATATTGGAGATACTTCTCGCCGGAGAATGGACGACGTTGAATTCACAGTTTCCTGCGCGGAGAACCTAAATTGGGCCAGCCTGCAGATTTGTACTTTGCCTTGATTGCGCCGGCTTGCGTGGTGTTGTTCGGGTTTGCCTTGTTGGCTTGCTGGTATGTGCAGCGCCGACAGCCGCGTGCGTTGTTCCTGCTCTGGCTGGTGGGCGGTTATGTGCTGCTCGCGACAGCTCTGGCTGCGCAAAGCCTGATGAGCAATGCGCAACTGAGTCATTTCGCCCTGATGACGGCATGCCTGTATTTGCTGGGAACCTGGTCGCTGGCGCAGGGCATGTCCTTGCGGCTGGGGTCGGCAGGGGCAAGCGTGGCCGGCGGCCTGTTGATCGCTGTCGTCGCCCTGTCCGTGCTGTTCTATTTTTCCCGGATCGAGAATGATTTATGGGTCCGCGTGCAGTGCCTGGCTCTGGCCATGGCCTTGCAGCTGACCCTGGCCATGCCGGCGTTTCTCAAGGCCGATTCGTCAAAGGACTGGCTGGAGCGTGGCGTGCGCTGGGCCTATGGGCTCAACGTCTGTTATGCCTTGTTCAGGCCGGCGGCCGTAAGTCTGTTGCCCGTTCACGAAGTGCAGGAGCTGACCCGATCTGGATACTGGTTGCTCACCCAGGCCATAGCGCTTCTGTTTGCGATGTGGTTTGCCGTTGGATTGCTGGCCTGCTCGGTCAGGGATGTGATGACGACATTGCGCGAAGAGCGCAACCGTGACTCTTTGACGCGCCTGCTCAATCGCCGCGCCTTCATGGAGGCCGCAGAGTCGCGCTTGGCCGATCAGCGGCTGGTGCCCTGGGCCGTGGTTGCCGTGGACATCGATCATTTCAAATACATCAACGACAACTGGGGCCATGCGGCCGGCGATCAGGTGCTACAGCAACTGGCACAGTTGCTGACTCAGCAGGTCAGAGACTGCGATCTGGTTGCCCGCTTCGGCGGAGAGGAGTTTGTCTTGCTGCTCTCGCGAGTACAGCTGTTCGAAGCGCAAGCCATTGTGGAGCGTGTGCGTGAGCGCTTGCAAAGCCAGGTGCTCGGAGGATTGGCTGCGCAACTCAAGGTAACAGCCAGTTTTGGCATTGCTGCACTCAGTTCCGCACAGGATTTCGAGCAGGCACTGGCTCGGGCCGATGCGCTGCTATACCAGGCCAAGAAGGCAGGGCGGGATTGTGTCATGAGCTCTGCGCAGGACGAGAGCGAGCTGCAATGGAGAATGATTGCCTGAATCCCGCTGTCGGGCGCAGAGCTTATGGTGCTTTGACGATTGGCTTCTTTTCGCGATCTGAGGGCTGAACGTTTACGACCTCGGACTCCTGGGGCCGCGTCGGGGAAGGACTGGTTGTGTGCTTTCCCAGGCGGGAAGGCGGGCATAGATCACGACCGGAGCATGGGCGTCATTGGCGGCATAACGTCGCTGGGCCGGGCTGAGTTCTGTGGCAGCCCAGTTGGAGGTGGTGGTGCGCTTGGACTTGCGAAAGCTTTGCTGGAGCACCAGCGCCGCGGCGGCGCGCACACCCACTGATGGGCCATAGCCGAGCCGCTTGAAGCGGCTGTCCAGATCCTGAATATTGATCAGCGGCGCCCCCAGCCTGCGGGGCAGGGAGTGTTTATCGTTATCGAGCCCGAAGCCGACCTTGCAGATATGTTCTGCAGCCAGCACCATGCGCGACACTTCCAGAGCCATGGGCCTATGCAGTTGCAGCAGCCAGACCTGACTGGCCGTGGCAAGCTGCACCAGATGAGGGCCGCTGTCTTGCTGGCCAATATTGAAGATGGGTTTGCTTTCAGTGTCAAAGCCGAGCACGGGCTCGGCATTCATGGCCTTGAAGGCGGCTTCAAATTCGGTTTCGGACTGCGGTATGTGGATTGCATGTTCGGGCAATTCCAGAAACGGAGGGAGCAGGGCACTTTCGTCCTTGCTGGGTGCAATCAATCGGGGCATGTCGGTAATTACACACCAGCTTCGTGCTTATCCCCAGAACATGTGGTCTGGCCTGTGGGTAAATATCGGAATAAATGCGCAAAGCCTTGACTGGCAAGGCTTTGCCTGTTGCGCCTAAAAAACAGGCAAACGATTCAGCGACGCTGAAACACGGGCTTGCGCTTTTGCAAAAAGGCAGTCACGCCTTCGTGGCTGTTGCCGGAGCGGGCGCAGGCCAGCATGGCTTCGCGCTCGGCACCCAGTTGCTGCTGAAGATCTTGCCGATGTGCCGAGTCACAGAGGCTTTTGATGCCCGCCAAGGAGTTGGTGGGGCCGCCGGCAAGCTCTTCGGCCAGCGCGGTTGCCGCCGCCAGCAGCTGTTCGGGCTCGTGCAGCTCGTCGACCAGGCCCATGCGCAGACAGTCCTCGGCCGCGACAGCGCGGTTGCTCATCAGAATGTATTTGGCCCTGGCAGCACCGGCACGGCGGGTGAGATAGCCCGATACACCAAGATCCGGGCTCAGGCCGATGGCGGAGTACCCTCCGCGCAAAAACATGTGACGGCTGGCCAGTACCAGGTCCGCACACAGTGCGAGCCCGATGCCGCCACCTCCGACAGGGCCTTGCACGGCACTGATGACTGGCAGCGGCAAGCTGGCCAGCTGATGCATGACAGGGTTGAGCAGATCAAGCATGGCGCCGATCAGCGGTGCCAGTCGCTCGCGATGTTCGCCAAACTCGCTGATATCGCCCCCGACGCAGAATTGCTTACCGCTTGCGGAAATGAGCAGGGCACCGATATCCGCGTTGCAGGCCCGCCCTACCACCGCCTTCAGGTTGTGAGCCATGGCCGTACTGATCACGTTGCCCCGCTCGGGCTGGTTCAGAACCATATGACCTACGCCGTTGCGAACTTCCCAGAGAACCAGATCAGACATCAGGTGGCCTTTCTTTCATGATGGGCCCAGAACGGGGCCCGCAAGCTGGTCTTGAGGATCTTGCCTGCACCGGATAGCGGCATGGCCTCGACAAAGGAAACATCACGGGGACATTTGTAGCCGGCGATGCGCTCCTTGCAGAAATGGATCAGCTCCTGGGCTTCCAGGCTCTGTCCGGGCTTAAGCACGATGAAGACATGGACCTGCTCGCCCCAATGTTCATGGGGAATGCCTATGACGGCGCACGAGGCCACGGCAGGATGGGTGGCAATAACGCTCTCCACCTCAATGCTGTAGACGTTCTCGCCACCGGTAATGATCATGTCCTTGATGCGGTCCACGACAAAGACGTAGCCTTCGTCATCCATGCGGCCGCCATCGCCCGTATGCATCCAGCCATCACGGATGGCGGCTTCGGTTTCGGCAGGCTTGTTCCAGTAGCCCAGCATCACTCCGGGGCCCCGAACCGCAATCTCACCGACCTCGCCACGCGGCACCTCTCGCCCTTCGGGATCGACGATGCGCACCTCGGTGCAGGCCGTGGCGCGTCCGGCGCTGCGGTGGCGGCCCTTGGCCCGGCCTGGTTCGCGGTGCATCTCGGGGGAAAGAATGGTGGCGATGGGGGATACCTCCGTCATGCCATAGGCCTGCACAAAATCCACGTCGGGGATGGTCCGCATGGCCCGGTCCAGCAGGCCCTCGGAGATGGGTGAGGCTCCATAAGCCATCTGACGCAGCGACTTCAGATCATATTTGTGCAGATCGGGGTGGTCCACCAGCATTTGAATCATGGTGGGCACCAGCAGCGTATCGGTCACGCCGGTGCTGGCGATGGCCTGCAGTACCGCGAGAGGATCGAAGCGCGGCACCATGACATGGCAGCCGCCTGCGGCGAACAGGGCATTCATGAACGCACCGTCAGCCAGATGGAACATGGGGGCTGCGTGCAGGCCGATGCTGCCTGCGCGCACGATCTGTGACGACACGCTCGAGATGGCATTGGTATAGAGATTGCGATGGCAGAGCATGACCCCCTTGGGGGAGCCCGTGGTGCCACCGGTATAGAAGACGCCGGCCAGATCGTCGCCGTTGCGCATGGCGTCTTCAACCGGGCTGCTGTCTGCCACCAGCGCTTCATAGGAGAGCATGTTCTGCGGAGCAGGACCATCGCCCAGGTGGATCAGCGTTTGCAGAGAGCGGGATAGCTTGAGGAGTTCCGGTGTCAAAGGCGCAAAACTGTCATCCACCAGCAGAATGTGGGTGTCGCAATCATCGAGGGAGTAGGCGATCTCGTTGGCGCTCCAGCGGATATTGATGGGATTGACGGCCACGCCTGCCCAGTAGCAGGCCATGTAGTACTCCAGATACCAGTCTGAGTTGAGGCTCAGAATCCCGACCCGGTCCCCGGCCTGGGTGCCCAGAGCTTGCAGCGCACCGGCGAAGCGGGCGACTCGCTCCCCTAGCTGCGCAAAACTGCGTTTGCGACCGTTGTAGATGCTGGCTGTGGCATGAGGCGTCTGCTGCACGGCGCGACGCAAGCTTTGCGTGAGATACATGACTGGCCTTTCTTGAAACAGAGAAAGCGATCAATGCGAGAGCTATTGGGCGAAAAGGCGTCTGGCGATCAGGTCCTTCATGATTTCGTTAGCGCCTCCGTAGATCTTCTGGATCCGGGCATCGGTGTACAGCCGCGCGATGGGATATTCCTCCATATACCCGTAGCCGCCGAACAGCTGCAGGCATTCATCCATCACCTTGCACTGCTGCTCGCTGCACCACCACTTGGCCATATAGGCGGCCTCGTTATCCAGAGTGCCGTCGAGCAGGCGCTGTATGCAGTCGTTGACAAAGCTGCGCACCACATGGGCTGTGGTGGCGCATTCGGCCAGCTTGAAGCGCGTGTTCTGGAAATCTGCAATCGTCTGGCCGAATGCCTTGCGTTGCTGGGTGTAGTCCACGGTCAGTGCAACAGCCATCTCGATGGCTGCAGCGGCGCTGACCCCCAGCAGCATGCGTTCATAGGGCAATTGGCTCATCAGCTGCTTGAAGCCTTGCCCCTCGGTGCCTCCCAGCAGGTGGCTGGCGGGTATGCGCAGGTCTTCAAAGAACAGCTCGGCGGTGTCCGAAATATGCTGGCCGATCTTGCCTAGCCTGCGACCCACGCGAAAGCCGGGCAGGTTTTCCGTCTCCAGCACCACCAGCGATACGCCGCCGCTTCCGGCATCTCCGGTGCGCACGGCCACCACCAGCAAATTGGCCGTGTAGCCATTGGTGATGAAGGTCTTGGAGCCATTGATAACGTAGTGCTCGCCGTCGCGCTGGGCCCGTGTGCGCATGGCCTTGAGGTCGGAGCCCACGCTGGGTTCGGTCATGGCAATGCCGGCCAGCAATTCGCCGCTGCAAAGCCTGGGCAACCAGCGCTGCTTTTGTTCTTCAGTTCCATAGGCCAGCAGGTAGTGCGAGGCGATGGTGTGCACGCTGGTGATAGCATGTACTTCGGCCTTGGTCAGCTCTTCCTGAACCACCAACTGGTAGGCCAGATTGCCGCCACCGCCGCCCCATTGCTCGTCCATCTCGGGCAGCAGAAAGCCATGCGCGCCAAAGCCGCGCCAGATCTCGCGCGGCACATAGCCCTGAGCGCGCCAGGCGGGTACATGGGGTGTCAGTTCGCGCACTATGTAGCGGCGCACCTGCTCTCTGAAAGCATCGATATCTGCATTCATCCAGGCATGTTGAAAGGGTTTGGGCAGCAGCATGTTCAGACCCCGGTCAGGCCGCCGGTACACATCAAGGTCTGGCCGCTGATGTAGTCCGACTCGGGTTGGCAAAAGAGGTAGACCGCACCCGCCGCTTCGTCGGGCGTGCCAGCGCGACCCAGGGGAATCGTCTGTTCCATGGCTGCCATCAGGCCGGGGTTCACGCCTACCTTGATGTCGCGGCCTTCGATGTGGGCCGTCTCGCCATTGGCGGCGGAGCTGGTCAGCCTGGTCTTGATGAGTCCGAATGCCACGCAGTTCACATTGACGTTCATGCGTCCCCACTCTTTGGCCAGAGTCATGGTCATGCCCGTGATTCCGGCCTTGGCCACGGAGTAGTTGGTCTGGCCCGCATTGCCGAACAGGCCCGCCACCGAGGAGATATTGACCACCTTGCGCATGACGCGCTGGCCAGCTTCCAGCTCGGCCTTGGACAAGGCCTTGATGACGGGCTGAGCCGCACGCAGTATGCGAAACGGGGCGGTCAAATGGCAGTCGAGAATGGCGTACCACTGCTCGTCGCTCATCTTCTGGATGACGTTGTCCCAGGTGTAGCCGGCGTTGTTGACGATGATGTCCAGTCCCAGGTATTGCTGGACGGCGGCGCCGACAAAGCGCTCGGCAAAGTCGGTGTGGGTGACATTGCCCACGCAGGCAACGGCCTCGCCGCCCATCTCGCGTATCAGGGCCAGGGTCTCATTGGCGGGTTCGGCATCGAGGTCGTTGATGACCAGGCGTGCGCCTTCGCTGGCCAGCTTGAGGGCGATGCTGCGGCCTATGCCGCGGCCCGATCCTGAAACCAGGGCTACCTTGCCGTCGAGTTTTCCTGTCATTGCTGTCTCCTTGGGCGAATCAATACGTTCTCAGGGCAGGCTGATCCAGGCATCGCCCGCGATCTTGGTCTGGCCATGCTGGTTGCTGCTTTGCACCTCGACGCGGACGCTGCGGTCCGCATCTCGTTTTTCCATAACGCGGCCCGTGCACGAGATCGCATTGGCCAGATGGGTAATGCCCTGAAAGCGCACGTCGAAACGGTGCAGCCTGGATTGCGGCGCCCAGTTGGTCAGCAGTCGCCCCAGCCAGGCCATGCCCAGCATGCCGTGGGCAAACACATCAGGCATGCCGGCCTTGCGCGCGAAGTCGGTATCGATGTGAATCGGGTTGTGGTCGCCCGAGGCTCCGGCAAACAGGGCCAGCGTGGTGCGGCTGATCGGGGGCAGGTCGAGGGTCGGCAGTGCATCTCCAACCTGGACCTTGTCGTAGCGAGGGATGTTCATTGCCGGTCCTTTCTAGTTGCGAACCACGATGACGGAGCGCATCTCGGCCACCAGCTCGTTGTTCTGATTGATGGCGCGCGATGACTTCACGACAAATTCCAGTGCGCCGTTCTTCTTGCTGTAGATGTCATCGATCCTGGACTGCACCGTGATGCGGTCTCCGGCGCAGGCGCTCCGGTGATAGCAAAAGCTCTGCTCGCCATGCAGGATCTTGGTGATCGGGATGTTCAGGGTTTGCAGGAGCAGGTCGGACGCGCCGCTGTCCATCTCCGCCGCAAACAAAAAGGTGGGGGGCACGGGCAGGTCCGGGTAGCCCGCTGCGCGGGCGGCCTCCAGGTCGGTATAGACGGCGTTGTTTTCACCGATGGCCTTGGCAAAGAAGCGCAGGCGGCTGCGGTCCAGGCTGAGCTCAGAAGAGGGCAGGTCATGCCCTATCCATTGGGTGTCAATCATTGGCCGCTCCTTCAGACGCGCTCGTAGAGGGTGACCACACAGGCGCCACCGAGGCCGAGGTTGTGCTGCAGCGCCAGGCGGGCATTGGCAACCTGGCGCTGATCGGCCCGGCCGCGCAGCTGTTGTACCAATTCTGTGCACTGGGCAAGACCGGTGGCGCCCAGCGGGTGTCCCTTGGATAGCAGACCGCCCGATGGATTGGTCACAAACTTGCCGCCGTAGGTGTTGTCGCCGTCGCAGACAAATTTTTCCGCACCGCCCACAGGGCACAGGCCCAGAGCCTCGTAGGTCAGCAATTCGTTTTGTGCAAAGCAGTCGTGCAGCTCCACTACATCAACGTCCTGGGGGCTGATGCCGGCCTGTTCATAGACCTGACTGGCAGCGTCCTGAGCCATGCCGAAGCCCACCACTTCGCGCATATCGTGGGCCTCGAAGGTCTTGGGGCTGTCCGTGGTCATGGATTGGGCGCGGATGCGCACGCTGTGGTCCAGGCCATGCTTGAGCGCATAGGCTTCGGACACCAGCAGGGCCGCCGCCGCGCCGCAGGTAGGTGGGCAGGCCATGAGCCGGGTCATGACGCCCGGCCACATCACGGGAGAGGCCATGACCTCCTCCTCTGACACCTCGGTGCGGAACAGGGCCAGGGGATTGCGCGCTGCATGGCGGCTGGCCTTGGCGCGGATCTTGGCAAAGGTGGAAAGCTGCGTGCCGTACTGGTCCATATGTGCCTTGCCTGCTCCGCCGAAGTAGCGCAGGGCCAGCGGAACGCCGTTGCCGCCGACCAGGGCATCGGTTTCCGCTTCGAATCGGTCAAAGGGGCTGGGCCGGTCGCTAAAGACCGAGCCCAGTGCGCCAGGGGTCATCTGCTCGAACCCCAGGGCCAGCACACAGTCGGCAGCGCCGCTGGCCACGGCTTGACGTGCCAGGAACAGTGCGGTGGAGCCGGTGGAGCAGTTGTTGTTGACATTGATGATGGGAATGCCGGACATGCCCACCTCATACAGCGCTCTCTGACCGGCGGTGGAGTCACCGTAGACATAGCCCACATAGGCTTGCTGCACTGCGTCATACGCGAGGCCTGCATCTGCCAGCGCCAGGGACGTGGCGCTGGAGCCCATCTGGAAGTAGGGATCACTCTTTCCGGGCTTGGCAAATGGAATCATGCCTACGCCGGCAACAAACACATTGCGACTCATGGGGGCTCCTTGGGAAAGTGGCAAACAGGTGTTGGGCAATGAGAGCCATCGTAGGAATTACCGATGCGCAAACCCATTGCCGAGCGCATCTTTCGTATGTCAAAAGACCTCAATGTGATCTGTTCATGGCTGCTGCTTCCATCATTCCTTTCACGATCTCCATGGCGCTGGTGCGGGGTATTGCTGCCGGGGTGAGAAGACGCGGCCATGACTGCGAGGAGCTGCTGCTGCGTGCCGGCATAGCCCCTTTGCTGCTGGCGCAGGACGGCGCCAGAGTCACGGCAGACCAGTATGTGGCGCTGATGTGGCGAGTGGTGGAGATGCTGGGGGATGAGGCCATGTGCCAATTCTCCAGACCGCTCAAGCGCGGCAGTCTGGAGCTGATTGCGCGTCAGGCCCTTTCAGGGCACGGGATGGAGACCGCGTTGCAGCGCATGTGCCAGGCCCATGTGCTGCTGCAGGATCAGGTGGATGTGCAACTGGTGCGTGATGGAGCGCTGGCAGGCATTGTGCTGCGCCCTGTGGGCGATGAGCCCTTGCCCAATTTCCTCTATGAGTTCTCCCTGCGCGTGCTGTGGCGGCTTACTGCCTGGCTGATGGGCGGTACGCTCAAGGTGCAGCACTTTGACTTTGCCTTCGGCCAGCCTGATTACGCCAACGACTACGGCGATACCTTTCCGGCGCCATTGCATTTCGGTCTGCCGTTTTCGGCATTCTGGTTTGATGCGCGCAAGCTCGCCCGTGTCTGCAGTCGCGACGAGCAGGCACTGCAGACCTTTGTGGCCAGCTGGCCGGCGGCAGCCATCATGCCGCCGCGTACGGGAGAAGGTGTGGATGCCCGTGTGCATGCCCATTTGCTGCAGTCGCGTCCGCAGTGGGCGGGGCTGGAAGCCACGGCCGCTGAGCTGAACATGTCGGCCCCTACGCTGCAGCGCAAGCTGGCGGCTGCGGGCACCTCCTTTCAGGCCATCAAGGATGAGCTACGCCGGGATATCGCGGTCTCCCGACTGGGAACCAGCAAAGTCAGTTTTACGGAGCTAGCGGCAGACCTGGGGTTTGCCGACGCAGCGGCGTTTCAGCGTGCCTTCAAGGGCTGGACGGGCAGCTCGCCAGGCCTTTACCGTGCCAGGCCGGTTGAGAGCTGATTTCTTGAAAACCCTTGCGTACAAGCCCTAGTTATTTTTACAAAGCAAATGATTGGTAAAAATAGCAAAGGCCGATATGCTGCGTCTCATGCAAACAAGTCATGAAGCAGTCATAGTAAAAAAGCGCGGTCGCGGCAGGCCTCCGAAGTCGGCCGATGAGCGCAATGAAAGCATGCGTCGTGGCGAGCTGGTGAAGGTCGCGGCGCAGCTGTTCAGGCAGCGCGGATTTCACGGCACCAGCACCCGTGACATCGCCGCTGCTGCAGGTATGCAGTCGGGGTCTATCTTCTATTTTTTTGAGAGCAAGGAAGCCATTCTGCACGCGGTGATGCAGGATGGGATGACTCAAGCTGCGGTGAGTCAGAACGCTGCGCTGCAAGCACTGGGGGCACGTGCCAACGGCGTGGAACGACTGAGCGCTCTGGTGCGTAATCATCTGCAAATCATGGTCGGCGGCGAGAGCGACTTCATCCCCGTCATGCTTTACGAATGGCGCTTGCTCAGCGATGCGCAGCGCATGGAGGTGAGCGCACAAAAGGATGCCTACGAAGCGCAATGGATGCCCGTGTTGCAGGCGCTGCACCGCACGGGCAAGCTCAAGGCCCGTCCCGAAATCGCGCGACTGCTGATCTTTGGCGCATTGAACTGGACGGCTCAATGGTTTACCGAGGGTCGGGGGCTGACGCTGGATGAGCTTACCGAGCAAGCCCTGGCTTTATTCATTGGAGAGCGTTGATGTACCAATCCGTATTCCGTGCCGCATTGTTTGCGGGGCAGGTGGTTGTGGTGACCGGTAGCGGCTCGGGCATCGGCCGCTGTGTTGCGCACGAGCTGGCATCCCTGGGCGCCACAGTTGCCCTGGTGGGACGTAATCAGGACAAGCTGGTTGCTGTCCAAGCCGAGTTGCAGCAGGCCGGAGTTCCGGCAGACAGAGTCAGCCGGCACGGAGCGGATATACGGGATGAGGCTGCCGTCAAAGCGCTGGTGGCCGAGGTTCTGGCCCGCCACGGGCGCATCGACGCCCTGGTCAATAACGCGGGTGGGCAATACATTGCGCCCCTGGCCAGCATCGGAGCCAAGGGCTGGCAGGCCGTGCTGGACACGAACCTCACAGGAGGCTTCCTCATGGCGCGCGAATGCTTTGTGCAATACATGGCAGAGCATGGCGGCTCCATCGTCAATATGGTGGCCGATATGTGGGGCTCCATGCCGGGCATGGGGCACAGCGGCGCGGCGCGAGCAGGCATGGTCAGCCTTACCGAGACGGCGGCTGCGGAATGGGCGCCCCATGGCGTGCGTGTGAATGCCATCGCACCCGGCTACATCGCCTCCAGCGGCATGGATCACTATCCACCCGAAGCGGCTGCCATGTTGCGCAAGATGCCCGCTACCGTGCCGGCGGGGCGCTTTGGTAACGAGGCCGAGGTTTCCGCCTCCATCGTGTTTTTGCTCAGTCCCGCAGCCAGTTTCATCAGCGGCACGGTGCTGCGCGTCGATGGCGCCCGTCCCCAGGTGCGCATGGGCATGGGGCCGGTGGCCGCCAGTGCCGAGGTGCAGCAACGCGGCGCAGTGCGTGCATTTGATGGCTTTTCTCTCTACCAGACTCCCAAGGTGTTTCAGTCATGAGCGTCTTTGCATCGAAATGGAATGCAGCTGGCGAGCAGGCGCAGCAGCGCCGGGCCGCTACGCTGGCGCGCATCGCCGCGCTGCGTGAGCTGGAGCAGCGCGCCGCGCAGGCATCGCAACGCTCCAAGCCGCAGTTTGAAAAGCGTGGCCAGTTGCTGCCGCGCGAGCGCGTGGCCTTGCTGCTGGACCCGGGGGGCCCCTGGTTGCCGCTGTGCTCACTGGCAGGCTATCTGCAGGACAGGGCAGACCCTGAAAAATCCGTGCCAGGAGGCGGCATGTTGGCGGGCATCGGCTTTGTCAGCGGCGTGCGCTGCATGGTCGTGGCCAGCGACTCGGGCATCGAGGCGGGAGCCATCCAGGAAAAAGGCTTGGACAAGATGCTGCGCGTGCAGGAGATCGCGCTGCAGAACAAGCTGCCCTTCATCCATCTGGTCGAAAGCGCGGGAGCCAATCTCATGCGCTACCGCGTCGAGGGCTTTGTGATGGGCGGAGCCTTGTTTCGCAACCTGGCGCGGTTGTCGGCCGCAGGTTTGCCTGTCATCACCGTGCAGCATGGTTCGGGCACGGCTGGTGGTGCATATATGCCGGGGTTGTCGGATGTGGTCATCATGGTGCGCGGTCGCTCGCGTGCCTTTCTGGCTGGACCGCCCTTGCTCAAGGCGGCGACTGGTGAAATTGCGACCGAGGAAGAGCTGGGTGGTGCCGAGATGCACACCAGTGTCTCGGGGCTGGGCGAGTATCTCGCGGAGGACGACCGCCAAGCCCTGGGCATGGCACGCGCTGTGGTGTCTCAGCTGTCCCAGTGGAAAAGGCCTGAAGCGCTTGATATATCCAAACGGGAGGCTGCCGGTTCAGGAGTCGTCGAGCCGCGTTACGAGGCCGATGAGCTCTTGGGGCTGATGCCAGCGCACCATCGCGAGCCAGTGGATATGCACGAAGTCATGGCGCGGCTGGTCGATGGTTCCGAGCTGCTGCTGTTCAAGTCCGGCTACGGTGCGGCCACGCTGTGTGCGCAGGCGCATATCGGGGGCTATGCCGTGGGCCTGATCTCCAACAACGGTCCCATCGATGTGGCTGGTGCCAACAAGGCTGCGCATTTCATCCAATGGATGTGCCAGCTCGGTCATCCCATCATCTATCTGCAGAACACCACGGGCTATATGGTGGGCAAGGACAGCGAGCAGGCCGGCATGATCAAGCACGGCAGCAAGATGATCCAGGCCGTGACCAATGCCACCGTGCCGCAGATCACTATTCAGTGCGGGGCCAGCTTCGGTGCGGGCAACTACGGAATGTGCGGCCGCGGCTATGCGCCGCGCTTTCTTTTCAGCTGGCCCGGCGCCAAGACGGCAGTGATGGGCGGCGAGCAGGCGGCCAGCACCATGCGCCAGGTCACCGAGGCCGCCATGGCACGCAAGGGCTTGCCCGTCGATGCCGAGCTGATGCAAAAGCAGTACGACCAGATCGTGGCCATGTTCGAGGCCCAGGCTGATGCGCTGGTGACCAGTGGGCTGCTGCTGGATGACGGCGTGATCGACCCGCGCGACACCCGAGAAGTGCTCTCGTTCTGCCTGCAGACCTTGCACGAAGCGCAGCAGCGCACAGTGCGCCCCATGCAGTTCGGGGTCGCGCGCATGTAGTGCCGCACCTTTTCCCTTTTCTTCCAAACAGGACTCGACGGAGACAAGCCATGCAATGGACCCATGAACATCTGGAAGTGCGCAAGACCCTCAAGCGCTATATCGACGAGAAGATCAATCCTCATGTCGATGAATGGGAGCGGGAGGAGATCTTCCCGGCGCACCAGGTGTTCAAGGGGCTGGGTGATCTGGGCCTGCTGGGCCTGACCAAGCCCGAAGCCTATGGCGGCGCGGGGCTGGATTACTCTTACAGCCTGATGATGGCCGAGACATTGGGTCATATCCGCTGCGGCGGTGTGCCCATGGCCATTGGCGTGCAGACCGATATGTGCACGCCCGCACTGGCACGCTTTGGCAGCGACGCCTTGCGCGATCAGTTTCTGGCGCCCGCCATCGCGGGCGATATGGTGGGCTGCATAGGCGTGAGCGAGCCCGGTGCGGGCAGCGATGTGTCGGGTATCAAAAGCCATGCCCGCAAGGATGGCGATGACTACATCATCAGCGGCCAGAAGATGTGGATCACCAACAGCATTCAGGCGGACTGGATGTGCATGCTGGTCAACACCGGTGATGGACCGGTGCACAAGAATAAAAGTCTCATCATGGTGCCGCTGCGGGAGGGCCCGCGCGGCAAGCTGACCAAGGGCGTGGAAGTGGCGCAGAAGCTGCGCAAGATCGGCATGAACTCCTCGGACACGGGCCTGCTGTTCTTTGACGAGGTGCGCGTGCCGCAGCGCTATCTGGTGGGTCAGGAGGGGCAGGGCTTTATCTATCAGATGCAGCAGTTTCAGGAAGAGCGGCTCTGGGCCTCGGCCAGCGGCTTGCTCGCCATGGAGGACTGCATTCAGCAGACTATCGAGTGGGCACAGCAGCGACAGATGTTCGGCAGCACCCTGATCGATCAGCAATGGGTGCAGTTCAAGCTGGCCGAGCTGCAGACCGAAGTCGAGGCGCTGCGCGCGCTGACCTACCGTGCCGCACAGATATATATGGCGGGCCAGGATGCGCTGCAGCTGGCCAGCATGGCGAAGCTGAAGTCGGGGCGGTTGACGCGCGAAGTGGCCGATACCTGTCTGCAGTTCTGGGGTGGCATGGGTTTTACCTGGGACAACCGCGTCTCGCGCCTGTACCGCGACGGGCGTCTGGGCTCGATAGGCGGCGGTGCCGACGAGGTCATGCTGGGCATCATCGGCAAGACCATGGGACTGATCAAGCGCCAGGCGCACTGAGGAGCGGCGCATGACCCAGGTGCTTGAAATCGAACGTCTTCCCTTGGGCAACGGCTTTGTGGAATGGTGGCGGCTGAACTCGCCGCAAACCCGCAATGCGCTGACTGATGAGGTGGTGCAAGCCTTGCGCGATCACGCCGCCAGAGCGCAGAAGGATTCACTGCTGCGCGTGGTCGTGCTGTGCGGCAACGGCGGGCATTTCTGTGCGGGCGGTAGCCTCGGAGGCTTTGCCAGCAGCATAGGCTCTCCGCTGCCTGCGGGCGCGCAGGATCCGCTGGTTCAGGTCAACCGCGAGTTTGGTCATCTGCTGCAGCAGTTGGCAGAGTTGCCCCAGTTGCTGATCGCTGCCGTGCAGGGCACAGCCATGGGCGGCGGTGTGGGGCTGGTCTGCGTGGCCGACTGGGTGGTGGCGGATCAGCAGGCCGTCTTTGCCACACCCGAGGTGACGCTGGGCATCGTGCCTGCGCAGATCGCGCCGTTTGTGCTGCGCAGGCTGGGCGATGGTTCTGGGCGTCAATGGTTGCTGGGCGGTCAGCGCTGGTCCGCAAGCCAGGCGCAGAAGGTCGGTCTGGTGCAGACCGTGATCCAGGCCACAGACGCTGCCCACTGGCGCGAGCAGTTGCAGCATCAGCTTGAAATCTGCGCACTGGCTGCACCGCAGGCGGTGGCAGCCACCAAAAAATTGCTGGCAGCCATTGGCGGGCAAAGTCTGGATACATCGCTGAACCAGGGCGCGCAGGCCTTTGCCAGTGCACTGCGCAGCGCTGAGGCGGGGGCGGGGCTCAAGGCCTTTTCCAGCAAGCAGCCCGCGCCCTGGACCTGCAAGGCAGGAGGCACATCATGAAGCGCATTCTGATTGCCAATCGTGGCGAGATTGCGCTGCGCATCATGGCTACGGCCAGGCGCATGGGCATAGATACCGTGGCGGTGTACTCGGATGCGGACGCGGGAAGCCTCCATGTGCAACAGTCCACGCAGGCCTATGCACTGGGCGGGCTGACATCGGCACAGAGCTATCTGGACATGCACAAGCTGCTGGCGGCCGCCAAGGCAACAGGGGCCGATGCCGTGCACCCCGGCTACGGCTTTCTCAGCGAGGATGCCGGCTTTGCCCAGGCCGTCCAGGAAGCGGGCCTGATCTGGATTGGCCCGCCGCCGGCGGCGATTCGCCAGCTCGGCAGCAAGGCCGCAGCCAAGCAACTGGCCAAGGCCCATGGCGTGCCCTGTCTGCCGGGCTACGAAGGCGATGACCAGTGCGACGCGCGCTTTGCCGATGAAGCCGCCATGATTGGCTACCCCGTCATGGTCAAGGCCGTGGCAGGTGGTGGGGGGCGCGGCATGCGGCTTGTGGAAAGTGCCAACCAGTTGCATGCCGCTCTGAACAGCGCACGTTCGGAGGCTCTGGCTGGCTTCGGCAACGGTGACTTGCTGGTGGAGCGTGCCGTCATGCATCCGCGCCATGTGGAGGTGCAGGTGTTTGCGGACGGGCATGGCCATGTGATTCATCTGGGGGAGCGCGATTGCTCGGTTCAGCGTCGCCACCAGAAGATCATCGAGGAAGCCCCCAGTCCGGCCGTCAATGCCGAGCAGCGCGAGCATATGGGCAGTTGCGCCGTGGCCCTGGCCAAGGCCGCAGGCTATGTGGGGGCTGGTACGGTGGAATTCCTGGTCGAAGGCCGGCAGTTCTATCTGATGGAGATGAATACCAGACTGCAGGTCGAGCATCCTGTGACCGAGGCATTGACTGGTCTGGATCTGGTCGAATGGCAGATTCGCGTGGCGCGCGGCGAAGCCTTGCCGCTGACGCAGCAGCAGGTTCGGCTTGACGGCCATGCCATCGAGGTGCGGCTGTGCGCCGAAGACGAGAACTTTCAGCCCCATACCGGCGTGGTGCGGCATTTCTCGGCACCCGAGGCCGCCGTCTTCAGTCGCGCGCCGCTGCGCTTTGACCACGCGTTGCACACCGGCAGCGAAGTCACTCCCTATTACGACGCCATGCTGGGCAAGCTGATCGTCCATGCGCCAACGCGAGAGCAAGCCATCGACCGGCTGATTCATGCGCTGGGCCGGCTCAGGGTGCTGGGCTTGCCGACCAACCGCGCCTTTCTGATTGAATGCCTGAACGACGAGGTGTTCAGGCGCGGCCAGGCTCTGATCTCCTATCTGGCGGGCGATGCGCCACGCTTGCAGCAGTTGCTGCGAGAAAAGGAAGCTCTGGCGCACCAGCACTGGGGAGCGCTGTGCGCCGTGGGCCAAAGGCCGGGGCCGCTGGCTTGCAGTTATGCCCAGTTGCGCAAGCTGCAGCACCGGGGCCGGACACAGGAGCTGATGCTGCGGCCCGAGACCGCACAAAGCTGGCTGCTGCAGCGGCATGGCGCCGAGCCTGCGCTGCTGCAGGTCGACGAGTTGCTGGGCGATTGCTGGCGAGCGAGATGTGAGGGCCTGACCCAAACCGTGCAGGCCGTGCAACTGCCCGCCGGGCAGGGCGGCTCGCGCTGGCATCTGCAGGCCGGCGGCGTGGACTGGTGGCTCGAAGATGTGAGCTATGCCCCGCCCGAGAATGCGGCAGCAGCGGGCCAGACTGCAGAACTGCGCGCGCCGTTCAACGGCCGTGTGGTGCAACTGGGGGCGGTGGCCGGGCAGGCGCTCAAGGCCGGCGATGTGGTCGTGGTCATCGAATCCATGAAGCTGGAGCACAGTCTGAGCGTGAAGGCCGACTGTCGGGTCGAGGCCGTGCTGGTCAATGCCGGCCAGCAGGTGGCGCCAAGTCAGGTGCTGCTGAAACTGGCGCCCATGTCTGGAGGTCCTGCATGACGGATGCTGCTGAACGCGAAATGCTCTATGACCTGGTGCGTCGCTTTGCGCGCGAGCAAATCGCCCCCCATGTCACGGCCTGGGACGAGGCGGGCGAGTTCCCGCGCCAGCTCTATCGCCAGGCCGCCGAGCTGGGGCTGCTCGGCATTGGCTACCCCGAGGAGCTCGGTGGTACTGCGGCTACACACAGCCTGCGCGCAGCTCTGTGGCTGGCGCTGTGCCGCTACGGCGGCAGTGGCGGCGTGCTGGCCAGTCTGCTGTCGCACAACATCGGCCTGCCGCCCGTGGTGGCTCTGGGAAGTGATGCGCTCAAGCAGCAGGTGGTGCCCGATGTGCTCTTGGGCCGCAAGATCGCGGCGCTGGCGATTACCGAGCCCGGCGGCGGATCGGACGTAGCGGCGCTGCGTACCAGGGCCAGGCGCGATGGCCACGAGTATGTGATCGAGGGCGAGAAGACCTTCATCACCTCGGGCATGCGTGCGGACTGGATCACGGTGGCGGTGCGCACGGGCGAGGAGAGAGGTGCATCCGGCATCTCCCTGATCCTGGTGCCTGGCGGCAGCAAGGGTTTGAGACGCAGCCCGTTGCACAAGATGGGCTGGCAATGCTCGGACACGGCCCACCTGTTATTTGATGGTGTGCGCGTGCCGGCCAGCCATTTGCTCGGCGCCGAGGGTGAGGGTTTTCGCGCCATCATGCAGAACTTCAACGGTGAGCGCCTGGGCATTGCCTGTGGTGCACTGGGCTTTGCCCAGGCCTGCTATGACGAGGCGCTGGCCTGGGCCCAGCAGCGCCAGACCTTTGGCGTGACGCTCAATCAGCATCAGGTCATACGCCACAAGCTGGTGGATATGCAGCAGCGCCTGCGCAGCACCGAAGCCTGGCTCAACGCCGTCTGCGCACGTGCCGATGGCGGCGATAGCGGTGCGGATTGGGTGGGCGAGGTCTGCGTGCTCAAGAACCACGCCACCCAGACCATGCAGTTCTGCGCCGATACGGCGGTGCAGATTCTGGGTGGCATGGGCTTTATGCGCGGCACGCTGAGCGAGCGCATCTACCGCGAAGTCAAGGTGCTGACGATTGGCGGCGGCACCGAGGAAATCATGAAAGAGCTGGCCGCGCGCCAGTGGCGTATCTAGCGCGGCTGTTGCAGCGGCCTCAGCCGTTGCCGGGAAATTTGAGCGAAATCAGCCTGAAACGCTTGTGAATGAAGCGTTATCAGCTTCTATCCAAGGAGCGATATGTCCGACAAAGCCATTATTACCTGTTCCATTACCGGGGTACTGACCGATCCGAATCAGCATCATGTGCCCGTGACGCCAGAGCAACTGGCGCAGGAGGCGCGCCGAGCCTATGACGCAGGCGCATCGGTGGTTCATGTCCACTTCAGGCGCCAGGAGGAGGGCAAGGGTCATCTGCCCAGCTGGGATCCGGCAGTGGCCAGGGCCTGCGTGGATGCCATGCGTGCAGCCTGCCCCGAGCTCATCATCAATCAGACCACTGGCGTGGTCGGCCCCGACTACCAGGGACCGTTGGATTGTTTACGTGCCACGCGGCCAGAGATGGCGGCCTGCAATGCGGGCTCGCTCAACTATCTCAAGACCCGCAGCAATGGAAGCTGGGCCTGGCCGCCCATGCTGTTCGACAATCAGCCCGCCAAGGTGCAGGACTTTCTCGATGTGATGGCAGAGACCGGCACATTGCCCGAGTTCGAGTGCTTTGACGTGGGCATCGTGCGCTGCGTGGGCATGTATGTGGAAACCGGCATGTACCGAGGCCTGCCCGAATACAACTTCGTGATGGGGGTGGAGTCCGGCATGCCGGCAGACCCCGATCTGCTGCCCATACTGCTCAGGCTCAAGATCAAGGATGCGCCATGGCAGACCACGCTGATCGGGCGCAGCGAGATCTGGCCCACCCATTTGCGCACAGCCGAGCTCGGCGGACATCTGCGCAGCGGACTGGAAGACACTTTCTATCTGCCCGACGGCAGCAAGGTCACATCCAACGCTCCGCTGATAGAGCAGCTGGCTCGCTATGCGCGTGATGTGGGCCGTGAAGTCGCCACTCCCAGGGAGGCCAGGCAGATGCTGCACCTGGCGGCCTGAATCAGGGAGAAGTTACAGATGAACGCTTGTACTCTTCCTCGGACCGTGGCGCAGGCACTGGCGCAGACCGTGGCCGACCATCCCCACAGGAATGCCTATATCGACCAGGGGCGCGGCTACAGCTGGCAGCAGGTGGATGTCATGGCCAGCGCCTGGGCCGCCCATCTGTCCTCGCTGGGCCTGCGACCCGGTGAACGCATCGGCATCATCCTGCCCAACGGTCTGCCCTGGGTACTGAGCTATCTTGCGGCGGCGAAGACGGGGCTGGTCGTGGTGGGCCTTAGCGTCCGATACCGCGATGCCGAGCTGGACTTCATGTTGCAGGACAGCCAGGTCAAGGCCGTGCTTGCGCCGCGCGAGTTTGCCGGCTTCGACTACCAGAGCTATCTGGCGCAGGCCCGTCGGCGTTTTGCGGCGCTGGAGCATCTGCTGTGGGTGGATGAAGGATTCGAGCAAGCGCTGCAGTCCGGCGCGAAAGCCTTGCATGAAGGCGACGGTCCTGCACCGGATGACCTGCTGATGATCATTTACACATCCGGCACCACGGGCAGGCCCAAGGCAGCGGGGCTGACGCATCGCTCTCAATTGGGCTCAGCGTTGGCGCAGCATGCGCATGTGAAGGCTGCGGCGGACGACATGGTGCAACTGGCCATGCCGCTCAACCATGTGGGCGGCATTACCTGCGGCGTGCTGACCATGTTGCTGGTGGGCGGTTGCTGCGAGCTGGTGCCCATGTTCAGCCCCGAATCCGTGTTGAGGATGGCGCAAAAGCATCCGCCGACCTGGCTGGTGGGCGTGCCCACCATGCTGACGCTGCTGCTCATGCATCCGCTTCTGGTAGAGGTGGATATGAGCCGGCTGCGCCTGATTGTGGTGGGTGGATCGAATGTGGAGCCGGTTTTGCTGCAGCGGCTGCAGCAGCAGTTTCCGGGCGTGAACATCATGAATCTCTACGGCCTGTCAGAGACTTCCGGGGCCATCGCGATGACACCCTGGCAAGCGGATCAGCAAGCCCTGCTGCACAGCATAGGCAAGCCGCTGCAAGGGGTACAACTGCGCGTGGCCGGGGCTGATGGAGAGGAGCTGCGCAGTGGTGAGGTGGGGGAGCTGTGGTTTCGTGGTGCAGGGGTGATTCCGGCCTATGTGGGGCAGCAGCAGGACGAAGAGGTGTTTGCCGGCGGCTGGCTTCATTCGGGTGATCTGGGGTTTGTGGATGAGCAGGGCCTGATCCATCTCAAGGGGCGGCAAAAAGACATGTTCATACAGGGCGGCTTCAACGTCTATCCCAGCGAGGTGGAGGGCGTGATTGCCGGTCATGCGGGCGTGCTGATGGTCGCCGGCATAGGCGTGCCGGACCCCGTGCTGGGCGAGGTGGGGCGCTATTACATCGTGATCAGACCTGATGCCAGCGTGAGCGAGGAGGAACTGCTCACGCATTGCCGCCAGCAGCTCGCTGACTACAAGCTGCCGCGCCAGCTGGTGTTTCGCACCGAGTTGCCGTTGACCCCGGCAGGAAAGATCCAGAAAGCCTTGTTGCGAGCAGAGGAGTGCTGTTCATGAATGTGCAATTTGATTTTTCGGGCCGCCATGTGATGGTGTTTGGCGGCACCACAGGCATCAACCTGGGCATTGCCCAGCACTACGCGATGGCAGGAGCCCGGGTCTCGGTCGTCAGCCGCAAGCAGGCCAATGTGGACGCGGCCCTGGCGACGCTGGGGGCGCAGGCCTTTGGCGTGGTAGCCGATGTGCGCGATGAACCGGCGGTGGCAGCGGCGCTGGCGCAGGCCGTGGCTTGCCACGGGCCGCTCGACGTGCTGGTGTCTGGTGCGGCAGGCAACTTCCTCGCACCTGCGGAGCAGATGTCGTCCAACGCTTTCAGGGTGGTGGTGGACATCGATCTGCTGGGCAGCTTTCATGTCGCGCGTCAGGCTCTGGCGCACTTGCGGCAGCCGAGGGCGAGCCTGATCTTCATCACCGCGCCGCAGTCCACCGTGCCCATGATGTACCAGGCCCATGTCTGTGCAGCCAAGGCAGGAGTGGACCATCTGGCGCGGGTACTGGCACTGGAGTGGGGTGGCAGGGGCATTCGTGTGAACGCCATTTCCCCCGGCCCCATCGAGGGCACGGAAGGCATGCGTCGGCTGGCCCCGCAGGGAGCTGAAGGAGACGCTCTGGTACGCAGCATGGTGCCGCTGGGACGCATGGGCACGATCGCGGATATTGCCCGACTGGCCATGTTTCTGGGCAGCGATGCGGCCAGCTATATCTCCGGCACGGTCATTGCCTGTGACGGCGGGGCGCAGGGCCAGCTTTCGCCCATGGTTGCTGCCGCCGCGATGGCCATGCCGCAGCAGAATTAGAGACACAACAAGAAAAAGCGTGGGTTATGGGTTCCGGGTTGCACACTATCAAGGAGACAAACCATGATCGAGATGAGTCTGACGAAGGAGGCACGGCGCATCCGGCGCATTGCGCTGGGCGACCTGCTCCACCGCAGTGCGCGCAAGTCTGGCAGCCGCACGGCGCTGGTCGATGGTGCTGAGCGCATCAGCTATGCCGAGCTGGATGCGCGAAGTTCGCGCTTCGCGCATTATTTGCTCTCGACGCTGGGGACGGGCAAGCAGATCGGCATGCTGTGCGCCAATTCCATAGACATGGTGGTGGCCTGCAATGCCATTCACAAGGCGGGGCAGGTGTGGGTGCCCGTCAATATCAAGCTGGAGGTATCGAGCATCGACTACATCCTGCGGCATGCAGAGGTGTCGGCAGTGGTGGTCGATCAGGAGTTGCTGGCCCTGCCCGGGCTGGCCGAAATTCTGCAGCAATTGCAGGTGCCGCTCATCATCACGCGCCCGCAAACGCAGCAAGTACAGCCAGGACTGCCGGGCATATCGTTGGCACAGTCCGAGGCAGGCCAGTCCGATGCTTTGCCCGAGGTTGATATTGACGACAACCAGGCGGCCTTGCTCATGTACACCAGCGGCACCACGGGCAATCCCAAGGGCGTGGTGCATTCCCATCTGTCGGTATACGCGTCGGTCAAGGGCAATATCGACGAGATGAAATATGGCGAGGCCGATGTGCTCAGCGGCTGGTTGCCTCTGTTTCATTGCGCTCAGCATGCACTGGTGCAGACTGCGCTGGCGGCAGGTGCTTGCACCGTGCTCACGCGGCAGTTTGTGCCGGCGGAGGTGGGGCAACTGGTGATGAAAGAGGGTGTGACGATCTTTGTCGGGCTGCCCCTGATGTATGCAGCGGTGCTGGCCGATCCGGGTTTTGCGCCCACCACCATCCGGCAGTGCATCTATGCCATGGCACCCATTCCCAAACCCTTGATCGCCCAGATTGCGCAGCGCATGTGCCGCAATATCTCTCTAGCCACGGGGCAGACCGAGATATATCCGGCCACCATGACTTTCTACCCCTTGCTCAATGCCGAATGCGATGCCAATTTCTGGGGGCGCTCTCTGAGCACGTGTGAGACCGCCGTTATGGACGACGATGGCAATCTGCTGGGAGCGGGCCAGGTCGGCGAGATCGTGCATCGCGGCCCCAATGTCATGCTGGGTTATTTCAAGGACCCAAAGGCGACGGCAGAGGCACAGAAGTTTGGTTGGCACCATACCGGCGACCTGGGCATGTGGGACGCGCAGGGGCGCATGGAGTTCATAGATCGCAAGAAGGACATGATCAAGACCGGCGGCGAGAACGTGGCCAGCGTGAAGGTTGAAGCCGTGGTGCTGGCGCATCCTGAAGTGGCGGCCGCCGCCGTGTTCGGTCTGCCGCATCCCCACTGGAGCGAGGCGGTCTGTGCCTTTGTCATGCGCAAGCCGGGGGCTCAAGTGGATTCGGAGTCGATACTGGCCCATTGCCGCAATCATCTCAGCGGCTTTGAAGTGCCAAAACTAGTCCATTTTGTGGAGGCCTTCCCGTCCACGGCGACGGGCAAGGTGCAGAAAAACGTGATGCGACGCCAGTTCGAGCAGGTGGCCAGAGAGCTTTGGGGCACCTGATATCCGGGCGTGTCCGCAAATGCTGCCAGGGCCTGCAAAAGCAGGCCCTGGTTTCACTCTGCGATCTCCTGCGTCCAGGACAGCACCGGGTCGGTGCGCGTCTCGATGAGCTTGTTGCGGGCCTTGAGCAGCGGGTCCAGCATTTCCGGCTGAGGCACGATCCAGTATTCACCACGGTCAATGGCTGCAAAGACGCGGTTGGCAAACTCCTCGGTGTCCATACCGTTTTCGTCTAGCAAATGGGTCATCATGCCGTGAAACTTTGCCGACGCCGCGTCAGGCGCTTCTCGGAAGATGGCTGTCCTGACGGGGCCTGGTGCCAGCAGCGAGACCTTGATTTGCGGATCAATGGCCGCGAGTTCGCCAGCCAGACCTTCGGTCAGCGCGACCACTGCGAACTTGGTGGCGGAGTAGGGGGCCATCATGGCGCTGGGCAGAAAGCCGCCTACCGATGCTGTGTTGACGATGCGGGCAGGCCGGTTGGCCTTGAGCAGACGCGGCACAAAAGCGCGCAGGCCATTGACAATGCCGTTGACGTTGACTTGCCAGGCCTGCTGCCACTTGGCATCGCTGATCTCCCAGCTATTGCCGGTGCTGAGAACGCCTGCGTTGTTGAACAGCAGATCGACCTGACCGAAAGCTGCATAGGCCTTGTCGGCCAGTGTATCCAGCGACGCCTGGCTGGTGACATCGGTGGCCACGGCCAATGCCTGATCTCCCAGTTCCAGCGCGACTTTCTCAAGACCCGCCTGGTCGCGGTCTGCAACCACGACTTTCATTCCAAGAGTGACTGCCTTTTTGGCAAGGCCTGCACCAATTCCGCTGGCTGCACCGGTGATGACTGCAACTTTCATGATTTCCTCATTGGCTAAATGCGAATGAATTAAAGCATTTCCGGCTTATCTATATTTCTCACGAATTCCCGCTTGACAGTTATTGAAGGTGTTTACAGTATTTATTGATTTATTAAATGGAAAGACCTGCTTGACATATAAAAAATCCGGGCACAGTACGTCCAAATGAATTAATGGTTTCCACTAGGGACTGTAAACACAAACTTATTTTGTAAAGAGGAAAACTCAGAGTGATTTGAATTTGAAAAGAACAAAGAATCTCAATCCTCATCGCCAATTGGTGGCGGTCAGCCAGTATTGAGGTTTGAAAATGAATCCATTCATCAGTGGTTTGGAAGGAAAAGTGGTTCTGGTTACAGGTGGTGCCTCGGGCATAGGCCTGGCCAGCGCCCAGGCCCTGGCAGCCAGCGGAGCCAAGGTGGTGTGTGCCGATCTTCAGCAAAGCCAGGATTTGCCGCAGGGCTGCGAATTTCGCAAGCTCGACGTGAGCAGCGAGAAGCTGACCAATGAGTTGGTTGCTTACATGCTGGACCGCTATGGGCAGATTGATGGGCTGGTGACTTCGGCTGGCATTTCCCGCGTGGGTGATCTGGAGAGCATGCCCTTGCATGAGTGGGAGCAGGTACTGCAGGTCAATTTGACGGGGACCATGCTCAGTGCTCGTGCCGTGGCCAGCCACATGAAACGGCGGGGTCAGGGCTCCATCGTCACCATCGCCAGCATCAACGGAATGCTGGGCAACCCGACCAATCTGGCCTATTGCACCTCCAAGGGGGCTGTGATTCAGATGGTGCGCAGTCTGGCATCGGATCTCGGTCCTTACGGCGTGCGGGTCAACAGCATCAGCCCCGGCTATATCCATACACCCATGACCACCATGCTTGATGAACTGCCTGTAGGCCAGGCTTTCGAGGCCATGCATTTGCTCAAGCGTGCGGGCAGGCCGCAAGAGGTAGGTAATGCCGTGGCATTTTTGCTTTCCGATATTTCTTCATTTATTACCGGGGTCAATCTTCCGGTGGATGGTGGATTCTCTGCAGCAAAAGTAATTAATATTTAAGGAATTCCAATGAAATATGACGTCATAGTGATTGGTTGCGGAATGTCCGGAATTCTGGCTGGTATTCATCTGAAGAATAGCGGGAAGAAATTCATTATTCTGGAAAAGGCCGGGACATTGGGGGGGACCTGGCGGGATAATACTTATCCAGGCCTGACTTGCGATGTGCCATCGCACGCCTATACCTATTCTTTCGAGCCCAACCCCGAATGGTCTCGGGTACTTCCGCCCGGAGCCGAGATTCAGCAGTATTTCGAAGGCGTGTTCCAGAAGCACGGTATTGCCGATTTTTCGCAGTTCGGCACCGAAATCACGCGTGCCGAATGGACGTGCGATGCATGGACGCTGCAGGATCAGCATGGCAAGCAATACCAGGGCAAGGTGGTGGTTGCCGCCACAGGTGTGCTGCACCACCCCAACTATCCGCAGATCAAGGGCCTGGAGGAGTTCGAGGGGGACACGATTCACAGTGCGCGCTGGGATCATTCTGTACCGCTGGACGGCAAAAGGATCGCCGTCATCGGCACGGGATCAACGGGTGTGCAAATTGTCTCGGCACTGGCGTCGCGTGCCAGGGTGCGACATTTTCAGCGCACGGCACAATGGATTTTTCCGGTCGAGAATCCAGCTTTCAGCGAAGAGCAGCGTGCCGAATTCCGCAGCAACCGCGATCTGCTGGTTTATCTGCAGCGCGAACCCACTTATGTAGCCAATGTGGAGCGCTTTACCGAGGGTGTGCTGGATCCGAATTCGGAGCAGATTCAGGAAATTCAGAAAATCTGCCAGGACAACCTGGATGGCTCTGTTGCAGACGCAGCCTTGCGTGAAAAACTGCAGCCTCATTACCGGGCTGGTTGCAAGCGCCTGATTTATTCGCCCGACTATTACAAGGCGATCCAGCACCCCGATTCCGAGTTGATCACCGAAGCTATTGCCAAGGTCGAGAAAAAGGGAGTGCGTACCAGCGACGGCATGCTGCATGAGGTGGACATCATCGTCCTGGCCACGGGATTCAAGGCCGACCGCTATGTGCGCCCCATGAATGTGACGGGCCTGAACGGAGCCACGCTGGAGCAGGCCTGGAGCGATGTGCCCACGGCATACAAGTCCATCTCGGTGCCGGGCTTTCCCAACTTTTACTTCATGAACGGGCCGACCTCTCCCGTGGGCAACTTCTCGCTGATCGATACCTCGGAAATGCAGTGGGGCTATATCTCGCAGCTGATAGAGCGTGGTCAGCAAGCCGGTGTGGCAGGGCTTTCGGCCAGGCCCGAAGCCCTGGCTCAGTACGACCAGGAGCGCTTGCAGGCCGCCAAAGGCTCGGTCTTCGGCTCGGGCTGCAACAGCTGGTACCTGGACAGAAACGGTGTGCCCAACACATGGCCCTGGTCGCAGTCGCGCTTCCGGCAGGAGATGAGTGCGCCGGTATGGCAGGACTATATCCACCACCAGACCGAAGAGCTTGTGGCCTGAGTGCCGTCTTGCGCCCGTCCTGGCCTGTCCTGGTCGGGCGCGCTCCATCAACTTCAAGGAGTCCCAATGCAGATACACCCAGAAATGGCTGCTGTGCTGGAGCAGTTCAAGGATGCTCCGCCCATGGATTTTGTGGCCACTCCGGTGCCCGAAATCCGCAAGCTCATGGACCACATGGCCTTTCCGCCTGCCGACCTGCCCATGCATGAGGTGCGCGAGATCGACATTCCCGGTGGCGATGGCCAGCCGCTCAAGCTGCGCCTGTACCGTCCCGGCACCGCGCAGGCAGCGCCGGTCATGGTCTATTTTCACGGCGGTGGCTGGTGCATAGGCACGCTGGAAACGCATGACAATCTGTGCCGCCACCTGGCGCGTATAACCGGCATGAATATTGTGTCGGTCGATTACCGGCTGGCTCCCGAGCATGTCTTTCCTGCCGCGCTGGACGACGCCTATGCCGCCACGCGCTGGGTGGCACTGCATGCGGCCGAGCTGCATTGCGATGCGCGGCAGCTGATGGTGGCGGGCGACAGCGCGGGGGGCAATCTGGCCGTCGCCACCTGCCTGCGCGCAAAAGAAGACGGCTGGAGAGGCATATCCCAGCAACTGCTGTTCTATCCGGTCTGCGATGCGCATATGGATGCGCCATCGCATGCGCTTTATGGGCAGATGCCGTTTCTCACCACCGAAGCCATGGCCGCGATGTGGCATCACTATCACCCTGCCAGGCCTGCACATCCACTGGCCTCCATCATGCAGTACCCCGATCTCGCTGGTTTGCCGGCAGCGGTGCTGGTGACGGCGGAGCTGGACATATTGCGCGACGAAGGAGAGGCCTTTGGCCTGCGCCTGCAGCAGGCCGGCGTACCCGTTTCCAGCCTTCGTGCGCAAGGCATGTTGCATGGGTTTGCCAACTTCAGCACCCTGGTGCCGGCAGTGGCAAAGTTGCTGCAGGAGGCTTGTACAAAGCTGTCTTTTGGCAAGATATCGGCTGTTGGACAAGCCTGATACATGCAACTGTTCATGTATACAGTTATGTGTGGTGGATGCCTCAGTTTTATCCCCGCATCATGTGGACGCTCTTGTGGAAAACTATGCTTTCAAGCCTTGAAACCCGCGCCAGATGGTGATTTGCACGGATTGCCTAAAAAATAGACGATTTGAGCAAAGGGATTGAACCGAGGGTTTTTACCAGTGGTTTTGAGGCTGTAAAAAAGCCCGCCAACCGTTGCCGGTAGCGGGCTTTTTTGTGGGCTCAAACGTGCTCAGGAAAGTTGCTGAGGCGTGGGGCGTGTGCGGTAGAACTGCATGGGAGACTCTTTCATTTCCTTGGCATGCTGGTTGAGCACCGACTTCTTCATCTTGCCAACCACATGCATCTCGCAGGGCTTGCAGTCAAAGCGCAGCGTGAGCTTTTCCTTGCCGTTGATCAGCTGCAGCGGCTCTGCCTTGATGGTGCCCTTGACGCCGATCACGCCCTTGGCCTGTTTGGGACACAGGCTCATCGAGAAGCGCACGCAGTGCTTGGTGATCATCAGCGAGACTTCGCCTTCCTCTTCCTTGCTCTCGTAGGCGGCGTCGATGATCTTCACACCATGCTTCACATAGAAGTCATGGGCCTTCTGGTTGTAGACATTGGCCAGATAGGTCAGTGTGTCTTCAGGAAAAGGCGCGGGCGGCTCCACGGGCTTGGCGCGGGGCAGACGCACAAAGCCGTCGGCGCGGGCCTGTTCCAATGCGGCAACGGCATCGCGACGCAGCTGGTTGAGCACGGAGGCGGGTACAAACCAGGGCTGACTCAGGCTCAGTGAAATATCGTTCACCTCGAAAACCGTCGCGCCAAAGCGTCCCAGTTGCTCGCGCAGCGTGGCTTCTGCCTTGGCTGGGTCGGTGGCGCTCTGGTGCTCATGCGCGATGGCGGCAGCCCCGACAAACCCGTCCTCGTCGGTCAGCGTCAGCGCAAAGCCGGCAGCAGCTTCCTTGAACTCGGCCCATAGACCGATACGGCGCTCGCTGGACTTCTTCTCCAGCGTGCGTACCCAGTCCATATCGCGGTTGCGGTTGATTTCCAGGCCCTTGCGCAGATCCTTGAATTCGGCGATCTCGTTTTTGGGGAAGACGCGCCAGATGCCTTTTTTGGCGCTCACGCATTCGGCACGGTTGATGTGCACGCCCACCAGTTCCTTTTGCAGATCGTAGTAGCACAGACCGTCGCCGTTGTGCAGCTCGGCGGTCTTGTCGCTGGTTTCGATCTCGAACCATTTGTCGCCGACCTGTGTCACCCAGCCGATGGCACGACCCGGTGTCTTGGGCGTGTCGAAGGCGCCGATGTCATCCTTGCGGCCATTGACGAAGTAGTCTGTGAACTCGCGGTTGAAATTCTGGTCCGGATCGGGTTCGAACGAGAAAGTGGTGCGGCCTGACGACGAGCGCGCCAGCGGCTGATCGGAGAACTCGCGCTCCTCGATGATTTCGTCGAGCAGCTTGCGGTAATGGGCCGTGATGTTCTTCACATAGCCCATGTCCTTGTAGCGGCCCTCGATCTTGAAGCTGCGCACGCCGGCGTCGATCAGGGCGCGCAGGTTATCGCTCTGGTTGTTGTCCTTCATGGACAGCACGTGCTTTTCATGCGCGATGATGCGGCCGCTGGCGTCCGTTACTTCATAAGGCAGGCGGCAGGCCTGGTTGCAGTCGCCACGGTTGGCGCTGCGTCCGGTATGGGCATGGCTGATGAAGCACTGGCCCGAGTAGGCCACGCACAGCGCGCCATGCACAAAGTATTCGATGGTGGTGCGGCTCGGGTCTGTCGCGGCGCGCACGGCGGCAATCTGTTTCAGATCCAGCTCGCGCGCCAGCACGATCTGCGACAGGCCGGCGTCCTGCAGAAAGCGGGCCTTCTCGGGCGTGCGGATATCGGTCTGGGTGGACGCGTGCAGCTGGATGGGTGGCAGATCGAGTTCCAGCAGACCCATGTCCTGGATGATCAGCGCATCGGCGCCGGCGTTGTAGATCTGCCAGGCCATATCGCGTGCGCCCTGCAGCTCATCGTCGCGCAAGATGGTGTTGAGCGTGATGAAGATGCGGCTGCCAAAGCGGTGGGCGTGCTTGATGAGCCGCTCCAGATCGCGGATGTCATTGCCTGCAGTCGCTCGCGCGCCAAAGGCCGGTCCGCCGATATAGACGGCGTCCGCGCCGTGATTGACGGCTTCGATGCCGATATCGGCGTCGCGCGCCGGGGACAGGAGTTCGAGCTGGTGGGGCAGGAGAGACATAGGGGCAGGATTATCTCAGCAAGCCCCGGTTTCGGCACAGCGGCGGGTAATCGCCTGTATCAATGGCCGCGTGGGCTGAATGTGCGCGGAAATACCACGGGCCCGCTGCGGTCCGCCAGCCGGTAGCCCATGGCGGGGCGGTTCGACACGCCTTCCACATGGCCGGCTTCGACCAGAAAGTTCGCTGCCAGCATGCGGGTGCGAAAGCCGCTTTTGTCCACGCTGCGACCCAGCACGGTTTCATAGACTTGCTGCAACTGGGGCAGGGTGAAGGGCTCGCTCAGCAAAAAAGCGGGCAGCGAGGTGTATTCGACCTTGCTGCGCAGTCTCTCCACCGCCGTCTGCAAGATGCTGCCATGGTCAAACGCCAGTGCAGGCCGGCGCAGCAATTCATCCACTTCGAACCAGGCCACATCGGCCGCATTGGCGCCTTTGGTCAGTTGCAGCTCATGGGCGGGAATCAGCGCAAAGTACACATGGGTGGCCGACCAGCCACGCGGATCACGTGCCGCGCCGCCCCAGCTGCCAAGCTGTTCCAGATAAGGGCTGTCCACACCCGTCTTCTCCTTGAGCTTGCGCGCGGCGCAGGCCTGCAGATCGGCATCGAGATCCACATTCACAAACCCCCCGGGCAAGGCCCAGAGGCCGGGAAATGGATCATCGTCGTGACCTGGGCGTTGCACCAGCAATACATTCAAGCGGCCTTGCGCAATCGTGAAGATCACCACATCCACCGTGGTGTAGGGGCGAGGAAAGTCCGGCGCTGGCTTGGAGTGACGCTGTGTAACGCTCATAAATCAGGCTTGACGGGATGAATGATGGGTTGTATTGTACAACTTTCTTAAGTTGTTCAATGCAACTTATATCCTGTAGCTGGAGCCCGCTCCAAGCATGCAGACGCATGCCGACAAAGCCGGGCCTGGGTTTGCGACCAGGCTGTGGCACCGTGGAAAGTACGCCAAGGTCGGGCGCTGGGCAGCGCTAGAACCTGTCATGAGCCAGGTCGACAGCTTCAAACAAAGAGAACAAGAAAATGAAAAATCAAAACACCACCGCACGCAGCAAATTCCTCAGCCTGGTGCTGAGACACAGTCCCGAGACTATAGGCCTCAAGCTCGACGATGCAGGTTGGGCTCAGACCGATGAACTGCTGGCCTGTCTGGCGCGCTCCGGCCGACCCACCAGTCTGGAGGATTTGCAGACCATCGTGGCTGACAACAACAAGCAACGCTATTCCTTCAGCGCAGATGGCAAGCGCATACGCGCCAATCAGGGCCATTCCATCAAGGTAGAACTGGGTCTTGAGGCAAGGCGCCCTCCGGCAGTGCTCTACCACGGCACGGCCACGCGTTTTCTGGATGCGATCTTTCATGAGGGCCTGAACCGGCAGTCACGCCATCATGTCCACTTGTCCGAAAGCCAGGCAGTGGCTGCTCAGGTCGGCAGTCGTCACGGCAAGCTGGCCTTGCTGCAGGTGGACGCCGCGCGTATGCAGGGCGAGGGCCATGTGTTCTATCGCTCCGACAACGGCGTGTGGCTCACCGATGTCGTCCCGGCCCGGTATCTGCTGAAGCTGCCGTCATGAAAGTTTCAAAAATCATATCTATCGACGCAGATGGCGTGCTGCTGGACTACAACCTCGCCTATGCCTCAGCCTGGGAGCGGGTATTTGGCGAGCGTCCGGTGTTGAAGCAGCCTGACGCCTACTGGGCCATGGAGCGATGGGGTGTTGCCAACTTGCAGGGCGAGGCTCTGAACCGTTTTCGCGCCAGCTTTGATGCGCAGTTCTGGTCCGGCATTCCAGCGATTGCAGGTGCGATACAGGCTTGCGAGCAGCTGTGCGCCGCCGGTTACGAGCTGGTCTGTGTGTCGGCGATCAAGCCGCAGTTCGCCGAGGCTCGGCAGACCAATCTGCGCAAGCTGGGCTTTCCCATATCGCGTGTGATCGCCACCAGCAGCCGTACTGATCCAGGCCTCAGCCCCAAGGCTCAAGCCCTGGCCCAGTTGCAGCCCCTGGCATTTGTCGATGACTTTCTGCCGTATTTCGAAGGCGTGGGCGAGCGGATTCACAAGGCACTGGTGCTGCGCGAGCAAGGCGGGTCGCCCAATACCGGGCCGGGTCTGCAGGCTATTGACTCCACTCACGCCACGTTGGCGGGCTTTTCCCGTTGGTGGCTGAACCATTATCAAGAAGAACAGACATGAACCGAGATTACGAAATTCGATCCCTGACGGACCTGTTGGTCCAGCTCGATCAAGGCTACCGCCCCAAATTCCTTTGCTTCTGGGGCCATCAGCCCGAAAAGAATGGCTCGGTGGGCAAAGGCTGCCTGAGCCAGTGGTTTTCTGCTCCATTTACCGTCGAAGGAGACCGCTTTGCCACGGCAGAGCATTTCATGATGGCAGCCAAGGCGCGGCTGTTCGGGGATGAAGAGGCGCGCGCGCAGGTGCTGGCTGCGCCGTCTCCGGCCAGTGCCAAGCAGATAGGGCGCAGCGTGCGCAATTTTGACGAGGCACGCTGGAAGGCGGAGTGCTTCGATATCGTGGTGCGCGCCAGTGTGGCCAAGTTCTCGCAGAACCCGGCCATGGGGGAGTTTCTGCTGAGAACTGGTGAGCGTGTACTGGTCGAGGCCAGTCCGCGCGACCGCATCTGGGGCATCGGCATGGGCGCGGCCAATCCCGACGCAGAGCAGCCGCGCAAATGGCGCGGACAGAACCTGCTGGGTTTTGCGCTGATGGCCGCGCGTGCGCAGCTGAGGGCCGGACAATGAACACGCTGGACCGTTTTGAAGGAGCTCTGCTGGGCCTGGCCTGCGGCGATGCCGTGGGCACGACGCTGGAGTTCCGGGCGCGCGGCAGCTTTGCGCCGCTGACCGATATGGTGGGGGGCGGGCCGTTTTCACTGAGGGCCGGACAATGGACGGATGACACATCCATGGCTTTGTGCCTGGCCGAGAGCCTGGTCGTCAAGGGAGGTTGCGACCCCGGGGACCAGATGACGCGCTACGCCAACTGGTATCAGTGGGGTTACTGGAGCTCCACCGGTCACTGCTTTGATATCGGCATGGCAACGCGCGAGGCGATACAGCAATACCTGCGCACCGGCAATGCACTGGCGGGAAGTGAAGATGCGCGCAGCGCCGGCAATGGCTCGCTGATGCGGCTGGCTCCGGTGGCCATGGCGTATGCCCATGACGAGCAAGAGGTGCAGGAGATGGCGGCGCTGAGCTCCCGCACCACACATGCCGCTGCGGAGTGCCTGGATGCCTGCCGTCTGTTTGCCGTGACATTGAGCCGCGCCCTGCTGGGCGCCAACAAGGCGCAGGTGCTGGATCTTGCCGCGCTGCCGTTTGGCAGCCCACGCATTGCCGAGATTGCACAAGGCAGCTGGCGCGGCAAAAGCCGCGAGCAGATCCAGAGTTCGGGCTATGTGGTGCACAGTCTGGAAGCAGCTTTGTGGTGTTTTGACAGGCTTGAGAGCTTTGAAGCCGTCGTTCTGGAGGCGGCCAATCTGGGTGACGATGCCGACACCACAGCGGCCATTGCCGGCCAGATCGCGGGGGCGTTCTGGGGGCGCAGCGGCATTCCTGCGCACTGGCTGGAAAGACTGCATCAGCAGGCTGATATTCGCGCGCTGGCGCAATCGATTTATGCGCTGAATCAGGTGCTGGCCCGATAGATTGCGCGTGGCCATGCTCCCCATCGCGGGACCAGCTCACACCGTGCAGGCAGGTCACAGATCCTTGATTGTTACCGCGGAGGTCGCGAAAGCCGCACCGGGTCTGCGCGGTCTGCGGGTGCCTGTGGTCGTGCCAGTGGTGAACATGCAGGCCTCCAAAAAAGCTTGCCCGGCAGCCAGGAAAGTCCGGCCAAGCGTGCACCATCCCTGTCAACGCGGCACAATCAAGGCCGCTGAGTCGGCGACGGTGCGAGAGCCAGGTCGGCAGCTTCAGCCGAAATCCGAAATATCCCCAGCAGCCGGAGTCTGTGTTCAACGCAGGAAGAGTCGGGCCTGCTCGGGCTTGCTAGCAATTGCTCCAATGGAGTTCTGGTCCCTAGACTCCAGGGTTTGCCCCTTCGCTTGCACATCGAGTTGGTATCGCAGGCTTTGCCGCTACGCTTGAGGCTTTGGCCTGGCGTAGGCTTGCGTGCCACAGCCTTCCGCTTCATCAAGGAGAAAGCATGTCCATGACTGATCGCTCGGCCCAGAGCCGCTGTGTTCGCACCTCGTCTGCCCTGAGCCTGGCCCTGGTCGCCGCATCCCTGTCGTCCGCTTACGCGGCGGATGCGGAAAAGCCTCTGGTGGTGCGCATTGCCCATGGCGGACCGGTCTCCGGTCCTATCGCAGCCCTGGGCAAGGATGAGGAGAACGGCGTGCGCATGGCGATTGACGAGCTCAACGCCCGCAAGCTGCAACTGGGCGGCCGTCCCGTGCACTGGAAGCTGGAGGCCGGTGACGATGTGGGCGACCCCGGCCAGGCCACGGCGCTGGCACGCCGCTTCTGCGACAGGAAGGTGGCGGCCGTGGTGGGGCATCTTCAGTCGGGCACGACCTTGCCGGCTGCCAAGATCTACAACGACTGTGGCATTCCCAATATCACCCCCGCAGCCACCAACCCCGCGATTACCGAGGCAGGCTATGACGACACCTTCCGCGTCATCGCCAATGACCGGGCCATGGTCAATGCCCTGCTGGACTATGCCGTCAAGCACCAGGGCGTCAAACGCATCGCGATCGTGGACGATCGCACGGCCTATGGACAGGGCATCGTCAAGCTGTTTGAAGCCGCTGCGGCCGAGCGCGATGTGCAGATTGTCGACAAGCAGTACACCAGCGACAAGGCCACGCAGTTTTCGTCCATTCTCACGGCCATCAAAGGCCGCAAGCCCGATGCGATCTTCTTCGGCGGGCTCGACGCGCAGGCCGGTCTCATGCTGCGTCAGATGTCGCAGCTGGCCATGAATCAGGTGAAATTCCTGGGCGGTGATGCGCAATGTTCGGAGCGCCTGCCTGCCATGGCCGACAAGGTGCCAGCGCTCAAAAACGTGGTTTGCGTGATGAGCGGCAGCTCCCTGGGCAATATGCCAGGCGGTCTGCTCTGGAAGCAGAAATACGACCAGCATTTTCCCGGCCAGTATCAGGTTTACAGCCCTTACGCTTATGACGCGACCATGGTGCTGGCCAAGGCCATGCTGAGTGCCGATTCAGCCCAGGCCGAGGCCTATTTGCCCCGCTTGCGCCAGACGCGCTACGAAGGGGTGACGGGCACGATTGCCTTTGATTCGCAGGGCGAGTTGCAAAGCCCGCGGGTCACGCTCTACGGCTATGACTCCGGCGAGCGCAAGGAACTGGTGATCAGCGGTCATTGAGCGGTATCGGTGTTTCTTGAAGGAATATCTGCCAAGCCTTTGTCTGTCAGGCACATATAGCTATGGATTCTGATGCTTCCGTGCACGAACACTTCATGCGCCAGGCGCTGGAGCAGGCGCGCCGCGCCGCCGCCTGTGGCGAGGTGCCGGTGGGGGCCGTGGTCGTCAAGGACGGGCAGGTCATAGGCCGCGGTCATAACAGTCCGCTCTCTGCCCAGGACCCCACGGCCCATGCCGAGGTGCTGGCCCTGCGCGAAGCGGCTCGGACTCTGGGCAATTACCGGCTTGAGGGCTGCACGCTGTATGTGACGCTGGAGCCCTGCACCATGTGCAGCGGCGCCATGCTGCATGCGCGTGTGGATGCCGTGGTCTATGGCGCGGCCGAACCCAGGACCGGCGCCGCCGGTTCGGTGCTCGATGTCTTCGGCTACCCTGCCATCAATCACCAGACGCGGGTGCTGCGTGGCGTGCTGGCCGCGCAATGCTCGGCGCTGATGGCAGAGTTCTTCCAGCAGCGACGCCAGGAAAAAAAGGCGCGGCAGCCGCATCCGCTCAAGGACTGGGCGCTGCGCAATGCCGATGAGGCGTTTGCCGACCTGCCCGCCTGGCCCTGGCGGCCGCAGTGGCGCAGCGACCTGCCGGCGCTGCAGGGCCTGCGTCTGGCGGTGGTCGATGAAGGGCCAGAGGATGCAGCACTGACCTGGCTGTGCCTGCATGGCAGCCCGGGCTGGGGCTATGGCTTCCGGCATCTGCTGCCCGATTTGCTGGCCGCCGGTCATCGTGTGGTGGTGCCCGATCTGCCAGGGTTCGGGCGCAGCGACCAACCCAAGAAAGACAAACGGCACAGCGCGCAGTGGCATTTGCAGGTTATCGCCGAGCTGATCGAAGCGCTCAACCTGCGGCGGCTGGTCCTGGTCGGGCAGGGCGATGGTGGCCGCCTGGGTCTGGCTGCAGCGCAAGCCCTGCCAGAGCGCTTTGCCGGCGCGTGGCTGATCGATACCTGGCCGCTGAATGCGCAGCCAGAGCAGCGTCAGCAATGGTTTGAGCAGGCAGCGCGCAAGCCCGGCTGGGACGTGGCCAGGGCCATGGCCGAATTGGAAGGGCGCAGCAATGCCGAAGAGGACCGCGCCTGGAATGCACCGTTTGCGCAGCCCGGCCATCGGGCCGCACTCAAAGCCTGGCCGCGTCTGCAGACCGAGCTGGCTGCGCCTCCCGCCGATCTGCTGCAGCAATGGGCGCAGGCCGGCAGGCTGTGGCTGCAGCCCGCAGCCACGCAGCAGCCCGTGTCTGCTGCGCAATGGCAGGCAGCCTGGCTCCAGGCCGTGCCGCAGCTGGCGGCACAGGCCAGGGTCTGGCGGCAAACCCGGCCTGGCGCTCCGGTTCCTACAGCACAGCAGGGCGGTGGTGCAGCGGCTGTGGAATACTTTGCGCCGTAGCCCGATCGGTCAGACCGGCGGAGCAAGAATCTGAACCAGGACTTACGCAAACAAGAATGCAACAAGGGCTCGCCTTCCGAGGCAGTCGCCCGGCCTGAACCTGTTTTGCGGAAGTCGTATGAACTTCTGAATCTGCGGATTCACCCACTTTTCACGGAGCATGCGGCCGATGGCCGCATGAAAAGGCTTTGGCAACCTCGCGCAAATCCCCTGGATCCACTACCGCGCCCCAGCAGCAAGATCCTCACCACGCCCACTCGCACGGGCAGGAGCCGGACCACCAGGCTCATGTGCATGACGAGCACTGCAGCCATGAGCACGGTCACCACGATCATCACGACCATGTGCACAGCGCCGATGGCAGCTGCTGCGGCCATGATCACAGCCATGGCGGCAAGCATGTCTATATCTATTCGCCCTCGGGGGCGGTGCGCGACAAGGCAGCCTTCAAACGCGGCATCAAGCAGCTGGAGGCCCTGGGCCACGAGGTGGAGGTCGATGCCGATGCGCTGGCCAGCAGCCAGCGCTTTGCGGGTGACGACGCCACCCGCCTGGCTGCTATCCACCGTGCAGCGGCCAGCGGAGCCGACGTGGCGCTGATTTCGCGCGGCGGCTACGGTCTCACGCGCATTCTGCCGGGCATCAAGTACAAGACCGTGGCCAAGGCGATTGCGGGCGGCACCAAGTTTGTCGGCCTCAGCGACTTCACGGCTTTTCAGCTGGCCATGCTGGCACAGACCGGTTCGGTCACCTGGGCGGGGCCCGCGCTTAACGCCGACTTCGGTGTGGACAGCAAAAAGACCGGCGAGCCCGTGGACGACATCATGCTGGACTGCTTCGAGGACCTGCTCAGTGGTCAGGGCGAGGGCGCGGGCTGGCAGATGCCCAGGATTGGCGAGCTGCCCAATGGCAAGCCGCAACTCAAGGACTTTTATGTTCCTGGCGGGGCCACCTTGTGGGGCGGCAACCTGGCGGTGCTGGTGTCCTTGCTGGGCACGCCTTACTTCCCGCAGGTCGACGGCGGCATTCTGTTCATCGAAGACGTGGGCGAGCACCCCTACAAGATCGAGCGCATGCTGACCCAGTTGCTGCTGGCGGGCGTGCTGCAAAAGCAAAAAGCCATCATCTTTGGCCAGTTCACCGACTTCAAACTCACCACCCACGACAAGGGCTTCAAGCTGCAGACCGTTGTCGACTGGCTGCGCATGCAGCTTAAGCGCCCCGTGCTGCAAGGCCTGCCCTTCGGCCATGTGCCCACCAAGGTGCTGCTGCCCGTGGGCGCGCAGGTATCGCTGTCTGTGGAAGGGCGGGATGCGCTGATCTACTGGGGACATGTCTGACGACAGACTGCCGCTGAGGTTGAGCCGCCAGCATGGCCTGCGCCTCGTGTCTGTGCCTAAGGAGATTCAGTTTTAATAGCTGTTAACATAGACTACATATGGGCTGAATGCCAATCTGGCTTGTATTTTTGAGATCGGGAAGGACGCACGCATGGGCAAGGCTGCACTGCCGTGGACCGAGGAAATGCTGGCCCTGCTGGGCCAGGAAAAAGACGCCGTGCTGGCCCAGCGCTGGGGCACATCGGCCAAGACGGTCAACCTCAAGCGCAATGCGCTGGGCATTCCCGCCTTCGGGCATTTCCAGTGGACACAGTCAGCGCTGGCTCTGCTGGGCCGGGAAGCGGACGCCGAGGTGGCGAAGCAGCTGGGCATCAGCAAGGCCAGCGTGGTGGCCAAGCGCACCGAGCTCGGTATTGACTCGGTGACAGGAGTTGCTGCTAGCAGCGCTTTCGACTGGAGCGACGAGGCCGTGGCTTTGCTGGGTACGGCAGCCGACGCCAAGATTGCCGGGCAACTGGGCCTGAGCCGCCTCACGGTCTACAACGCGCGCATCGCCAGGGGGATTGCTGCTGCAGGCCGTGGGGCAGCGGGCAAGAGCCGCGAACCATGAACCGTGCTGGCGCGCCAGCGACCGAGCTTGGGCCGACCCGGCCGCGGACTCTGCTGCGCGCGGTACTGCTGGGCTGGCTGTGGCTGGCGGCCCTGGCCGGCTTTTCCCATCTGCTGACGCGCTTGCCGCCCTGGGGCTGGCTGTTCGCAGTCCTGTTGCTGGTGCTGTTGCCAGCCTGGGGGCATTGGCTGCTCCTGATGCTGCGCAAAAAGCTGCTGCGCTTGCAGTTCGCGCCGCAGGGGCATATCGGTCGCTGGCTTGGCGGCGGTTGGTGGCCGGCCTGTAAGGCATTGGCACTGGCCTTGCTGCTGTGCACCAGCTCACTCTGGCAGGCCTGGTTTCTGGCGCCCTGGGAATGGGCGCTGCTGGCGCTGGCACCCTTGCTTTATGTCTTGCTGGCCTGTGGCATGCAGGCGGGCCTGAAGCGAGAATTTTCATCGCCGGCCTTTGCCTGGGCCTGGGCCCAGCGCGCTGCCACCTGGCTGCTGCTGGTGCTTTGGGGCGGCAGCTGGCTCTGTGCCATGGCCAGTCAGCAGGATCTGGGGCGGGGGCTGGCCCCCGGCATGGAGCCTGAAGCGCTGAATCTTGCTCTGGCCCAGATTCACGCAGCGCCCTCTGGGCTGGTGCGCTGGGGGCTGGATGCCCTGCTGGCCGTGCAGCTGGCGAGTGGCGCCATGGCCGACCTGCCCCAGTTGCCCGTGCTGCGCCTGTTGCTGCTGGCGCTGTTCGGCCCGGTAGGCGTGTTGCTGTGCCTGGGGCGCGCCATGCAGGGGGCATCGGCTTCCTCGGCGCTGCTGCTGCAGGCCAGGCCTTCGGGGGCAGTGCGCAATGCCGCGCCTTTGCCTGCCGCGCCTTTGCTGGCCCTGGTTGCCGTGCTGGTGCTGGGCATTCTGGTGCAGACCACGGCCGCCCTTGACGGTCTGGCGCGTGCGCAGGAGAGCCCGCTGGCGCTCAAGCGCCTGCCCGAGTGCGAGCGCATCGGGCAGCAACTCTATCGCCTCGGCACGCTGGACGCCACACGTCAGCAGGTCCTGCAACTGCTGGGGCGGGCCCAGGCCGGGCAGGCCCTGTGCCAGAGCATCCCGGAGATGAGCCGGCAGCTGGATGCCGCCGTCGAGCGCTATCTGGACTGGTATTTCAGTCTGGGGGCGGAGTGGGGCCGCATCCTCAGTCTGCTCACGGGCGATGTGAGTCAGTTTCTGCAGAACAAGCTCAGCGAAACCCTGGGAGCCACGCCAGGGCTGGAGGGCTGGGTGCAGACCCTGCAAAAACAGGCGCAGACCAGCGGCGCCGCTCTGGCCGAGGGCCAGCAGCGCATCGAGCAAACCCTGGCGCGTCATCATCTGGCCCTGAGTCCCGAGCAATGTCTGGTGCGTGCCGAGGTTGCCAGCCTGCCTGCTCTGGAACTGCTGGGCGATGCACGCCAGCGGCTGACGGCTAGCGCCCTGGTGGGCACGGGGGGCGGTGCTTTTGCCGCGGCCGTCGCGGGCAAAGCCATGGCCAAGGCCTCGATGAAGGCCGCCAGCAAGGTGCTGGCCAAGGCGGCTGCCAAGCAGGGTCTGGGCAAGGCCGGGGCAGCGGTAGCCGGTGCGGCTGTGGGCTCTGTCGTTCCCGGTGTCGGCACGACAGTGGGGGCGGTGGCGGGAGCGGTCGCCGGTGTGGTGCTGGGCGTGGGGATTGACTGGGCGGCACTTTATGCCGAAGAACTGCTGACACGCGATGCCATGCGCGCCGATCTGCGTGCCGCGCTGGGCGAGCAGATGCAGAGCCTGAGCCGTGCCATGGGCTGCCAGTAAGCGAATCAGTCGCGTTTCAGCAAGTACGTACAGAGCGGCGGCAAGGGCAGAGAAAACCTGTGCTGCGGGTGCTGTCTAGGGCTGCATTCCAGTGAGCGCAGGCGTACAGTGAAGTTTCGCTGCAGGAGTTGCATATGCTCAATTACTCCCTCATGAAACCCGAAGGCATCTTGCTGCTGGAGCCCCATGGGCCCCTGACCGAGCAGGATTTTGACGGCGTCAGCCAGGATGTGGACGAATTCCTGGCCGAGCATCCCAAACTGCATGGGGTGATGATTCAGTCCAAGGACTTTCCAGGCTGGGAAAACTGGGCCGGCTTCAGCGCCCATATGGGCTTTGTCAGAGACCATCGCCATCAGGTGGAGCAGATCGCTCTGGTGACCGACAGTCATCTGGCGGGCATGGCCGAGTTCGTCGGCAGACATATCACGCATGCCGAGGTCAGGCATTTCCCCTTTACCGAAGATGCCATGGCCATGCAGTGGCTGCATGCGTCCTGAGTCGTCTGTCTGAACCCGCCCGGCAACTCTGCCGCCGAGCCGCGGCGGAGTTGCCTGGATCCGCCTAGCCCTGTTTTCGGTGACCGGTCGTCGCGTTCGCTGCGGCCGCCGCCTGCTGCGGGGCCTGCGCGTAGCGCTTGAACTCCATGGTGTAGGTGGCGCGGCCCTGAGTCATGGAGCGCAGATGCGTGGCATAGCCGAACATTTCCGATAGCGGCACCTCGGCCCTGATGGTCTTGCCGTCGCCTGCGATATCGTCCATGCCCTGCACGGCGCCGCGGCGCGAGGACAGATTGCCCATCACGGCGCCTGCGTATTCCTCGGGCGTCTCCACCTCGACGGCCATGATGGGCTCCAGGATCACCGGGTCGGCTTTCTTGCAGGCTTCCTTGAAGCCCAGGATGGCGGCCATGCGGAAGGCCTGCTCCGAGGAGTCCACCTCGTGGTAGGAGCCGAAGGTCAGCCGCACCCGCACATCGACCACCGGGTAGCCGGCCAGAACGCCCGAGTTCATGGCTTCGCGCAGGCCTTTTTCCACGGCGGGGATGAACTCGCGCGGAATCACGCCCCCCTTGATTTCATCGACAAATTCAAAGCCCTTGCCCGATTCCAGCGGCTCCACGCTCAGCACCACATGGCCGTACTGGCCCTTGCCACCGGACTGGCGAACGAACTTGCCGTCCACATCGCTGACTGTTTTGCGAATGGTTTCGCGGTAGGCCACCTGGGGCTTGCCCACATTGGCGGCCACATTGAATTCACGTTTCATGCGGTCGACGATGATTTCCAGGTGCAACTCGCCCATGCCGGCAATGATGGTCTGGCCCGATTCCTCGTCGGTGCTGACTCTGAAGGACGGGTCTTCGGCCGCGAGGCGCGCCAGTGCCAGGCCCATTTTTTCCTGGTCGGCCTTGCTCCTGGGCTCCACCGCCTGGGCGATCACGGGTTCGGGGAAGGAGATTTTTTCGAGCACGATGGGCGCTTGCGGATCGCACAGCGTCTCGCCCGTGCTCACGTCCTTGAGGCCCACGCAGGCCGCAATGTCGCCGGCGCGGATTTCGTCGATCTCCTGGCGTGCGTTGGCATGCATCTGCACGATGCGGCCTATGCGCTCCTTTTTACCGCGGGTCGGGTTGTAGACCAGATCGCCCTTGGCCAATACGCCCGAGTAAACGCGTACAAAGGTCAACTGGCCCACGAAGGGGTCGGTCATGAGCTTGAAGGCCAGGGCGGCGAATCTTTCGTCATCGCTGGCATGGCGTATCAGCGTGGTGCTGGCGCTGTCGTCCTCGCTATGCCCTTCGATGGCAGGAACATCGAGCGGCGAAGGCATGAGCTCGACAATCGCATCGAGCAGACGCTGCACGCCCCGGTTCTTGAAGGCCGAGCCGCAGAGCATGGGCTGAATTTCGGTGGCGATGGTGCGCAGGCGCAGGCCGGTGATGATGTCCTCGGCACCGAGGTCGCCGCTGTCCAGGTATTTCTCGGTCAGGGCTTCATTGGCCTCGGCAGCGGCTTCCACCATCTTCTGGCGCCATTCCTGTGCGCTGGCCAGAAGTGCAGCGGGGATCTCCTGGTACTCGAACTTCACCCCCTGCGACTCGTCGTCCCAGAAGATGGCTTTCATCTTGATGAGGTCGACCAGACCATGAAAATCGGCTTCGGCTCCGATGGGGATGACGATGGGAACCGGGTGGGCCTTGAGGCGGTCCACCATCATCTGGCGCACACGAAAGAAATCGGCGCCCACGCGGTCCATCTTGTTGACGAAGGCCAGGCGCGGCACCTTGTACTTGTTGGCCTGGCGCCAGACGGTCTCCGACTGTGGTTGCACGCCGCCCACGGAGTCGTAGACCATGACCGCGCCGTCGAGAACGCGCATGGAACGCTCGACCTCGATGGTGAAGTCCACGTGGCCGGGTGTGTCGATGATGTTGATGCGATGGGCCGGGAAGTTGTGCTCCATGCCCGACCAGAAGGCCGTGGTGGCCGCCGAGGTGATGGTGATGCCGCGTTCCTGCTCCTGCTCCATCCAGTCCATGGTGGCAGCGCCGTCATGGACTTCGCCCAGCTTGTGGTTGACCCCGGTATAGAACAGTATGCGCTCGGTGGTGGTGGTCTTGCCGGCATCGATATGCGCGGAGATGCCGATATTGCGATAGCGTTCTATGGGCGTGTGGCGAGCCATGATGACCTCCCTGAAACACAGTTCTGAAACTGAAGCGCCGGCACCATGTTGCGGAGCCGGCAAGCAGAGGAAACGCATCGGAAATACTAGAGAGATGGCTACAAACTCACTGCCAGAGTGGGTATGGCTCGCGGCATAAAACACAAGCAGCAGGCCAGGGTGCAAGGCCTGGAGCCTGGCGGGCATCCGGCTTTCCCTTCATTCAAGAACAAGGACTTGTGAACATGACACAGCAGAGCATTCAGATCGCAGCCCACAAAATGGTCTACATCCTGGTGGTGGAGCAAAGCCTGCGTGCCGGCGAAGGAATGAGCGAGAAAGCGCTTGCTGCCGACCTGCAAAAGCATGGCATCTTCGACGGCGAGCGTCAGTCCGCGCTGGACTGGGCCGTCACCAGGGGCTGGCTGCAAAAAGCAGGCGGCGAGGTGCGCTTGACCGAAGCCGGCTTTGACATGAATTTCACGCAGTAGCGGCAGGCGTCGGGCAGCAGCCGCCGCCCCGGCGTCTATTCCAGATAGACGCCTTTTTCCTTTTTGCGTGCCCGCATGCCGGTGCGCAGGAACAGCTCGCTGCCGCCCTGCACGGCCAGGGGCTGACTGGGCTTGCCGGCTGCTTTGGCCAGATGGGCATCGGCGCGCGCATTCCAGTGCTCCAGCAGATCCTGAAGGGCAAGGCGCTCTGCTTCGGTCAACTGCGGATGCTGCTCCAGGAAATTCTGCAGATACTGGCGCGCATCCTGCTCCAGCTGCTCGCGCGTGGTCGCCAGCGAGATATAGCTGATGTCATCGTCGCGCCCGCTGGTATGCGTGCCCAGCAGATAGCAGCCGATATAGTCGCCCCGGGGCTGACCCACGGCCGGGTCCTGGCTGAGTTTCTTGAACAGACTGAAGGGCCACATGCGTTGAATTCCTTGGGACTGACGCGAACGGGGAAGCACGACAGGCATGGAGCGCCATGCCTGATCCGAATCTGCGTAAGTCGTTTTACTAAGAACGCGTTTACGATCTCTACGCAGCCGCGTTGGAGCGCAATCGGGATGAGTTCGAAGCGATGGCTCGCCGCTTGCACCGGGGTGCAAGCAAGAGACAGCGCGCAGTAAATCGCCCGATTTCGCTCCAACCCTCCGGGACAGTGTCTTTGCGGACGCCCGGTCAGGGGCGGTCTGCGGCGTTGCGAATCCTCGCAATAGCAGAGCTATTGCTGCGGTATCGCGCCTAGCATTCCATCCCGCAAAGCCACTGTCGCGGCGCGAGGAGATCGTAAACACGTTCTACGGGCCGTGGCCCAAACAGGTATTGTCGCCCATGGCTGGACGCGATCAGCATGTGGATGTTGCGCACCGGACGCATGACAAGAGGCGATATGGGAGACATCACTTCGGCGGCAGAGCCCTCTGCCCGTCCCTGGCTCAGGTGCACACTGCATCTGGCGGCTGCGGCCACCGGGCTGGTTTTGCTGGCAGGGGCCGCGTTGGCGGTCTATGGCGTGCGGGCCCAGCCGCGCATGGATGGCAAGCTGGTCCTCGCCGGGCTTGAGCGCAGCGTGTGGGTCAGGCGCGACGAGTCCGATATCACGCATATCAGCGCCCGGTCGCCGCAGGATGTCTGGCGGGCCCTGGGCTTTGTCCATGCGCAGGAGCGCGGCTGGCAGCTGGAGTTCAACCGCCGTCTCATGCAGGGGCAGCTGTCGGAGATTCTGGGGCCAGCCACGCTGGAGCTGGACAAGCTGATGCGTGCTCTCGATATTCATGGCGCGGCGCGTCGCCAGTACGCGGCGCTGCCGCCCTCGGTGCAGGAGGCCTTGCAGGCCTACAGTCAGGGTATCGCCGCCTTTTATGCCAGGCCTTCGCAGGCTGCAGCGCCGGAGTTCCTGCTGCTGGGCACCAGGGCCGGAGCAGGAGGGCCATCGACCTGGGAGCCTGAAGACACCGTGGGCTGGGCGTTGATGATGGCGCTGGATCTGGGTGGCAACTGGGGCAACGAGTTCGCACGGCTGAATCTGCTGCAGGTCCTGAGCACCGAGCAGCTGTGGCAGCTGATGCCAGCCTATCCGGGCGAGCAGCCCGCGACGGCCGTTGATCTAGCCCAGCTTTACCGCCAGTTGGGCGTGTACCGCGAGGCCGATGCGTCGCAGAAGCTCTCTGTCCCGGTGCAGCAGATTGAATCTGCCCTACAGCAATGGGCGGCCTCCATGGCGAGGGACATGGGCAGCAACGACGGACTGGGCAGCAACAACTGGGTGGTGGCCGGCAGCAAGACCCGAAGCGGCAAGCCCTTGCTGGCCAACGATCCGCATCTGGGGCTGAGCGCTCCAGCCATCTGGTACTTCGCGCGCCTTCAGTCGCCAGAGGGCCGGGCCGGTGACGGCAGCGTCCTGAGCGCGCTGGATGTGACAGGGGCTACCTTGCCCGGCATGCCCTTCGTGGTGCTGGGCCGTACGGCTCAGGTGGCCTGGGGCTTTACCAACACCAACCCCGATGTGCAGGATCTGTATTTGGAGCAGATCAACCCGACCGATGCCAGCCAGTACCGCACGCCCATGGGCTGGGAAAAGTTTGTCGTGCGTGAGGAAATCTTCAAGGTCAAAGGGCAGAGCGATGTCAGGGTGACGCTGCGCAGCACGCGCCACGGCCCGGTGATCAGCGACGCGCAGCAGCAATACGGCAAGGTCATCAATACCGATCGCTATGCGCTGGCCCTGCGCTGGGCAGCGCTGGACACGGACAACCGCACGGTGGAGGCCGGCCTCAGGGCCAACGGGGCGCAGACCGTGTCCGAATTGTTCGAGGCATTTTCCATCTACCACTCGCCCATGCAAAGCATTGTGGCGGCCGATGTGCAGGGACATATCGGCTTCAAGGCCGCGGGCAGGGTGCCTGTGCGTGCGCCGGGCAATGACTTGCGCGGCGTGGCGCCGGCGCCCGGCTGGGATGCGCGGTATGACTGGCAGGGCTGGCTGGGATACGACCAGACGCCGCAGGACGATGGCGGCACGCGCGGCTTTGTGGCCACGGCCAACCAGCGCGTGACGGATGCCGGCTATGCGCATTTTCTGACCCAGGACTGGAGCCTGCCTTACCGCCACCAGCGCATAGAGCAACTGCTGGCGGCAGGCAGCCAGCATGACGTGGCCAGCATGGCGGCGATTCAGAACGATGTGCAGTCCCTGGCCACCCAGGCCTTGCTGCCCGTGCTGCGCAAGGCGCAATCGAGCCACGCCCTGGCAGAGCAGGCGCAGCAACTGCTGGCGGGCTTTGAGGGGCAGATGGAGCGGGACAGGCCCGAGCCGCTGATCTTCTCGGTATGGGTCGACGAGCTGACGCGCGGCCTGGTGATTCCGCGCATCGGCGAGCAGCGCTTTGCCATGAGCTACGGCAAGCGTGACTTCCGTGCCGGGCTGGAAGGAATCCTCGCGCGCAATGACGCCTGGTGGTGCGCGCCTCTGAGCTGCGAGCAACAGGCCGGGCAGGCGCTGACCCGCACGCTGGACAAGTTGCAGGCGGCCTATGGCAATGATCCGCGCCAATGGCGCTGGGGCGCGGCGCATCCGGCGCTCAGCGCGCACAAGCCGCTGGGCGCGGTGGCGGCGCTGGCCGGCGTGTTCAATGTGAACGTGGCCTCGGGCGGTGACACCTATAGCGTCAACGTCGGGCAGTACAACGCCAACCCGTCGCCCGCCGATGCCAAAGGTCCGCTGGGAGGGCGCTTTGTCAGCCGCCATGCGCCCTCGCTGCGCGCCATTTACGACCTCAGCGATCCGGAGTCCTCGCAGTTCATCTACCAGACCGGGCAGAGCGGGCTGGCGCTGTCGGGCCGCTATGCCGACATGAGTGTGGAATGGGCCGACGGCCGCTATCGCCCGCTGTGGATGCAGCCCGGGCGCTGGCGCCATGTGCTGGAGCTGCAGGCGCGGTGATCCAGAGTTTGCTATTGTTAAATGAGCTGATGGCGCATGTATTCAATTGATTTAAGAGGTAAATATATCTGAAATCATTTGATAACATGCGCCAAAAGCTCTTTTTTAGATAGCAATCGGTCAGCGCAGAAACTCCTCGATCAGCCTGGCCACGGCCTCGGGCTGGTCGTGGTGCAGCATATGGCCGGCGTCTTGCACGCGGGCGATCTCGCATTGCGGGATGTGGCGAATGCGCTCGTGGTACTGCTCCAGCGTGTAACGGCCCTGGTGCCAATGGCCCAGGCTGTCGTCCGAAGCTTCGACCGACAAGGTAGGTGCACTGATGGCGGCCAGGCAGGCCAGGGCCTCGTCCACGCGGTAGAGGTAGGGGTTGGAGAGCTTGTGTGCGGCGTCGCCCAGAATATGCCAGCGGCCCTGGGCATCCGGGGCCGACCAGTGATGAGCCAGCCATAGGGCCTTGTCGCGGGGCAGGCGGCGATTGGTTTTCTGCAGGCGATTGGCCACGGCCTCCACGCTGTCGTAGGGGGCGAGACCCATGCCGCCCGCCCGCTGCTCGCGCAGCTGATCCATCCATTGGGCCAGACGCCCGGGGGCCTGGTCGGGCCTTGTGGGCTCCATGCCGAAGCCCTCGAGATTGACAAAGCGGCGTATGCGCTCGGGCCGCGCCCCGGCATACATGCAGGAGATATTGCCGCCCATGCTGTGGCCGACCAGGTCGATGGGCCGATCGGGCGAAATCTGCTCCAGCAGCATGTCCAGGTCGGCCAGGTAGTCGGTGAAGTAGTAGCTGTCGCAGGGCTCGGTGCTGCGGCTCAGGCCGAAGCCGCGCCAGTCGTGGGCAAGGATGCGGCGGCCCTGCACAAAGGCGTCGCTGAAGGCATCGACCACAAACTGGTAGGAGGCGGCCACATCCATCCAGCCATGGGCCAGCACCAGCACGGGTAACTCGGGATCGATTCCAGAAGCCGGCTCGGGCTCCCAGCTTCGCTGGTGGTAGTGCATATTGCGCACGGGCAGCATCTGCGAGCGCCACTGGCGGCGCGGCTGATAGGGCGGGATATCGGTGAGCTGGCCGGTCTGCGCGGGGTTGTGCGTTGTCATATTGTCTCCGTTGTTTTGATTATTGCTGCGCTTGCAGCATGGCCCGTCGTGCGCGGGACAGCGGTGTCAGCAAAAACAAGGAGTCTGCCCTGATCTTGTACTGTCAGGCTCTAAACTTGGAAGCATGACTTCTGCTGCATCCACTTCCCGTCTTTCCATGAATCCCGTTGCTCTGGGGCAGAGCGATCTGCGCGTCAGCCCCATCTGTCTGGGCACCATGACATTCGGCGAGCAGGTTGATGAGGCTCAAGCCTGGCGCATCATGGACCGAGCCGTCGAGCGCGGCGTGGATTTCTTCGACACGGCCGAGATGTATGCCGTGCCCGCCCGTGAGGCCACCTTTGGCGCGACGGAATCCATCATCGGTCGCTGGCTCAAGGCCCGCCCCGGCATGCGCGAGCGGATCACGCTGGCCAGCAAGGTGGCCGGCCCCTCGCGCGGCATGCCCTGGATCCGCGAAGGCTCTGGCATGTCGGCGGATGACATTGTTCGTTCCTGCGACGCCAGCCTTGAGCGCCTGCAGACCGAGGTGATCGACCTCTACCAGATTCACTGGCCCGAGCGCCATGTGCCGGCCTTCGGCACCATGTATTACGACCCGCAGAAGGAAAGCTCGCTCACGCCCATTCACGAGCAGTTGCAGGCGCTGGCCGGCCTGGTCAGGCAGGGCAAGATTCGCCATATCGGTCTGTCCAACGAGACGCCTTATGGCGTGCACGAGTTTGTGCGACTGGCCGAGCAGCATGGACTGCCGCGTGTGGCTGCGATCCAGAATCCTTACTGCCTGATCAACCGCAGCTATGAGAACGGGCTGGACGAAAGCTGTCACCGTCTCGAGGTGTCGCTGTTGGCCTATTCGCCGCTGGCTTTCGGCCTGCTTACGGGCAAGTTCGATCAGTTTGCGCCGACCGAGGCCGGTGCGCCCAAGGAGGCACGCATTGCCAGGTATGAATCCGTGCAGAAACAGCGCTGGGGTCGCCCCGATGCGCTGGCCGCCGCGCGCCGCTACAACGCGCTGGCGCGCGAGCACGGCCTCACTCCCACGCAGCTGGCATTGGCCTTTTGCTACACCAAGTGGCAGGTGGCCAGCACCATCATCGGTGTGACTTCGGTGGCCCAGCTCGACGAGGATCTCGATGCCTGGGGAACCGAGCTGTCTGCCGAGCTGCTGGCCGAAATCGACCGCATCCGCTGGGAGATGCGCGATCCTGCTGTCTGATCGCTTTATTGAGGGAAAATGGCTAGTGGCCCATATCGGGTATGCGCCACTAGCTATCAAAATTGAATCATGGCAAAAAAAGACAAAAACGCCCATGTGAGCGAGACTCCGGCCACGCAGATGCTCAGGGCCCACAAGGTGGAGTTCACCGAGCACCCCTATGACTATGTGGAGCATGGCGGTACCGAAGAATCAGCGCGTCAGCTGGGACTGGACGAGCATGCGGTGGTCAAGACCCTGGTGATGCAGGATCAGGATGCCAGGCCGCTGATCGTGCTCATGCATGGCGATTGCAAAGTATCGACCAAGAACCTGGCACGCCAGATCGGGGCCAAGAGCGTGGAGCCCTGCAAGCCCGAAGTGGCCAACCGCCACAGCGGCTATCTGGTGGGCGGCACCTCGCCCTTCGGCACCAGGCGCGAAATGCCGGTCTATATCGAGGAAACCATACTCGCGCTGCCACGCATCGCCATCAATGGCGGGCGGCGCGGCTATCTGGTGCAACTGGCCCCTGAGGTCTGCACCCGTTTGCTCGATGCCCGGCCGGTGCACTGCGCGCTGGCAGAATAGGGGGCTGGTCAGCCGGGGCAGACGCTGGCTGGCAAAAAAGCAAACAACTAAAACATACGCAATCAAGGATCTACAACGGCATTGCTATCGACAAGACAGCATGCACGGTCCGAACTTGCGTAAGTCGTGACAACAATCGGCTCCGTCGACTTGGGTTGGCGGGCCTAAGGGCCAGTCTCTGGCCGAGGAATTCCTTTGAACGCCCTCTATCCCGTTATTGCCGTCATCGCGGCCTATCTGATTGGTTCGCTGTCTTTCGCCGTCATCGTCAGCCGCGTCATGGGCCTGAACGATCCGCGCACCTATGGCAGCGGCAACCCCGGTGCCACCAATGTGCTGCGCTCGGGCAGCAAGGCGGCTGCGGCTGTCACGCTGCTGCTGGATGCGCTCAAGGGCCTGGTGCCCGTGGTGCTGGTCAAAGCCTTCGGCGCGCAGTTCGGGCTGGGCGACAGCACGGTCGCGTTGGTCGGCCTGGCGGCTTTCCTGGGCCATCTGTACCCGGTGTTCTTCGGCTTCAAGGGTGGCAAGGGCGTGGCCACGGCCTTGGGCGTGCTGCTGGGCATCAGCGGCTGGCTGGGTCTTGCGACGGCCCTGACCTGGGTCATAGTGGCCGTGTTCTTCCGCTATTCCTCCCTGGCCGCGCTGGTGGCATCGGTGTTCGCGCCCGTGTATTACGTGCTGTGCAGCGGCATCGTCTGGGATGCGGAAACGCCCATTACTGCCGCGATTGTCGTGATGGCGATCCTGCTGGTCTGGCGTCATCGCGAAAACATCCAGCGCCTGATCGCCGGCAAGGAATCCAGGCTGGGACAGAAAAAGACCGATGGCTCCAAGCCTGCAGAGGGCGCGGCCCGCAAGAACGGCAAGAGCAAGCATCGCTAGGACGCGGCTGCTACATTTCGCCGAGGCCGCCTTCAGGCCTCTTCCATTCAAGCGCAAGAAGCTCCTGATTAAATAGCAAAAAGATATGGCTTCCAGCCCATCGCAGCGCGACTACAGCGCTCCCTGTCCTGGTTGTGGCGCGCCGGTCCACTTCGCCAGTGCGCAATCGAGTTTTGCCGTCTGCGAGTTCTGTCGCAGCACCGTGCTGCGCGATGGCGAGACGCTCAAGCGCATTGGCTCCATGGCCGAGGTGTTCGAGGACTACAGCCCGCTGCAACTGGGCGCCTCGGGCATGGTCAAGCGCAACGGCAAGCCCGAGCCCTTCACCATCGTGGGCCGCGCGCAGTACAAAAGCGCGGCTGGCAACTGGTCGGAATGGGTGGCTGTGCTCAGCAACGGCGAGCTGGCCTGGCTGAGCGAGGACAATGGCAGCTTTGTCTTTGCCGTGAGCTGGCAGCCGCCGGGCTGGAACGTGACCGAGTTCCAGCAGCGTGAATGGCGCATGGGCCGCGAGCTCAAGGCAGGCACCGAATCCTTCACCGTCACCAGCATTCAGGATGCGCAACTGATGGCGGCTCAGGGCGAGCTGCCCCAACTGCCTCAGCTGGGCAAGAGCTTCAAGCTGGTGGAGCTGCGCAGCGACAAGAACCAGATTCTCTCCATCGACTTCAGCGACAAGACACCGGCCTTCAGCCTGGGGGCAGCCGTGGCGCTGGATGCTTTGCAGATGCAGGGTCTGCGCAGCAGCGCCCAGCAGAAAACCCAGGGCCGCCACTTCAACTGTCCCAAGTGCGGTGCCGTGGTGCCCGTGCGCTTCGACACCACCAAGGCCCTGAGCTGCCCCAGCTGTGGCAGCCTGATCGACATGTCCAAGGGCATGGGGGCGGAGCTGAGCTATGCCGAGCAGCGCAGAAAGGTCAAGCCTCTGATCCCGCTGGGCAGCGAAGGCACGCTGGATGGCCTGAAATGGCAGGTCGTGGGTTTTCAAAGGCGCAGCGGGCGTGGTCTGGGCGAGGATGAGGACGACAGCTTCACCTGGGACGAGTACCTGCTCTACAACAAGAAGGCGGGCTTTTCGTTCATCGTCGATTCGGAAGACGGCTGGAGCACGGCCCGCGTCATCACGGGTGCTCCCAAGCTCAGCAAGAACGGCGCCACTGCGACCTATTTGCAGCGCAAATACCAGCGCGACTACGCCTACCTGGCGGAGACGGAATATGCAGAGGGCGAGTTCTACTGGCCCGTCTTCAAGGGCGCCAAGTCCAGCAATGTGGACTTTGCCAATGGCGGCAAGCAGTCCACGTTGGCGCTGGAGACTGCCAATCAGGAAACGACCTGGACCCATGGCCAGCGCGTTTCGGCTGAGACGGTGGCCAAGGCGTTCGGCACGGCCAAGCTCAAGGATCGCTCCCAAGTCAGTCCTCTGTCGGGCAGCGGCTTCAGCTGGGGCACGATTCTGTTCTGGTTGTTCCTGCTGCTGTTCATCCTGCCGTTCCTGCGTGCCTGCATGTCCAGTCCCAACTGCGACCCGCGCACAGATCCCAACTGCACGTACAGCCGCTCCAGCAGCGGCTCCTACGGTGGTTACACCTCCGGTGGCAGCCATAAATAAGCGTCGCTGCTCTCACAGGCAGGCCCCCTATCTCATTACAGGAGAGACATCATGAATTTCGACTGGTTCAGCGCCCAGAACTTCTTCGGCTCCATCATCTACGCCCTGGTGGGCGTGGTGGTGTTCTGGCTGTGCTTCATCATCATCGACAAGATCACGCCCGTGGACATGTGGGCCGAGATTGTGGAGAAGCACAACAAGGCACTGGCCATGGTGGTTGCGGCCATGTGCCTGGGGATCAGCATCATCGTCGCTGCGGCGATTCACTAAACACCCCCTGAGGCGCCCGTGCCTTCCCCCTCTCTCGCTACGCGGGAGGGGGACGACTGCATCGCTGCGCGGCGGCGCTTGCTGGCAGTCCCTCGTTTGCAGCGCGCCGGGTCTGAGCTTCAGAGTCCAATGGGAAGTGCTGATTCCTGAGGAGTGCAGGCCGATGGTGTGCTGAACTAGATAGAAAGTACCTTTGATGACTTCGATGGTGGCCGAGCAGGACAGCGCTGGCCTGGGGCCTAGGCCCATTGATGTGGCGCTGCTGGCCAGCGTCTTCGTGATTGCGGCCTGCGGTCTGCTCTATGAGCTGGCGGCAGGCGCGCTGGCATCCTATCTGCTCGGTGATTCGGTGCTGCAGTTCTCCACCATCATCGGCACCTATCTGTTTGCCATGGGCATAGGCTCGTGGCTGTCGCGCTATTTCGAAGATCAGCTGCCCGCGCATTTTCTGCGTGTGGAGCTGATGGTGGCTCTGGTCGGCGGTGCCTTGCCGGCCGTGCTGTTTCTGGCCAACGCCTATGCGCCGGGCGCGTTCCGCTTTCTGCTCTACGGCATGGTGATGGTGGTGGGAACGCTGGTGGGGCTGGAGATTCCGCTTGTCATGCGCATTCTCAAGCGCAATGCATCGCTCAAGGATCTGGTCTCCAAGGTGCTGACCTTCGACTATCTGGGGGCCTTGGCCGTGTCGCTGGCGTTTCCCATCGTGCTGGTGCCCAAGCTGGGGCTGGTGCGCACAGGTCTGCTGTTCGGCTTCATGAACGCGGCCATTGCCGTGTGGGCCCTGGTGCTGTTCAAACATGAGCTGCGCAATCTGCGCGCCCATGCCTGGGCCTGTGCGCTGGTGCTGCTGGCCCTGGGTGGCGGCATCGCGGGCGCGGATCAGCTGACCCGGCTGGCCGACGACCATTTCTACCAGGACCGCATCGTGCTGAGCAGCAGCTCGCCCTACCAGCGCATCGTGGTGACACAGGGACGCCAGGGCGCGCGGCTGTACCTGAACGGCAATCTGCAGTTTGCCCAGAGCGACGAGTACCGCTATCACGAAGCGCTTGTCCACCCCGCCATGGCCGCACATGGTGCACCGAGGAAGGTGGCGGTGCTGGGTGGCGGCGACGGCATGGCTGTGCGCGAGGTGCTCAAGTACCCCGGCGTGGAGTCCGTGGTGCTGGTGGAGCTGGACCCGGCCATGACCGGCCTGTTCAAGAGCAATGCCATGATGACGGCGCTCAATGGCAATGCACTCAACGATGCCCGCGTGAGCATCGTCAACACCGACGCCTTTCACTGGTTGCAGGAGACTGCAGACACCTTCGATGTGATCGTGGTGGACTTTCCCGATCCCACGAATTTCGCCATAGGCAAGCTGTTCACCAATAGTTTTTATTCGCTGCTGGACAAGCGTCTGGCGGCCAGCGGCTATGCCGTGATTCAGACCACCTCGCCGCTGATTGCGCGCCAGAGCTTCTGGACCGTGGTGCAGACCGTGGAGTCCGTGGGTCTGACGGCGAAGCCCTATCACGTGCATGTGCCCAGTTTTGGCGAATGGGGTTTTGTGCTGGCCAGCCACCGTCCCTGGCGCGAGCCCGAGGCTTTGCCCGCTGGCATGCGTTTTCTGACCCCGCCCACGCTGCGCCTGATGTTTGATTTCCCTCTCGATATGGCGCGCCTGCCGACCGAGGTGAATCGCCTGTCCAATCAGGTCCTGGTCAACACCTATGAGCGCGAGTGGGGCAAGGTGGAGCATTGATGCGGGCCGATCTGAAGCGGCGCGACTGGCTCGGGCTGGCTGCTGCCAGCGCTTTGGGCGCAGCTGGCCTGGCCGGCTGCAAGCAGCCAGCGCCCAGACTGGAGGACTTGCCTGGCGGCTTCAGCGGCGTGGCGCTGGAGCGTGGTCATGGCCTGCGCCCTTTCTGGCAGCGCCTGGCGCAGGGGCTGGAGCTGCCTGCACCTGCGGTGGTGCACCGGGCGCCGGTCGTGATTGCGGGCGGGGGCATGGCCGGGCTGGCGGCGGCACGCGCGCTGGAACTGGCTGGCGTGCAGGGCGCAGCCTTGCTCGATACCCAGGCCGCCATGGGAGGCAACAGCCAGGCCGGGCAAGTCAAGGGCATTGCCTGCCCCCTGGGTGCCCACTATCTGCCCGTTCCCGGCGACGATGCCCATGAGGTGCAGGACTGGCTCGAGGAGCTGGGCGTGCGCCAGCGCTTCGCTGGCCGCTGGCGCTATGACGAGCGCTATCTCTGCCATAGCCCGCAGGAGCGTCTGTACTGGCAGGGCGGCTGGCACGAAGGACTGTTGCCGGTGCAGGGCGTGAGCCAGCGCACGCTGGAGCAATATGCGCTGTTTGAAAAGCAGGTCGAGGCAGCGTCTCGGGCGGCGGCCTTTGCCATGCCTTCCATCCGTGTCTGGCAGCGCGAAGCGGGTCTGCCTGCCTCTCATGCCGTGCTCGATGCACAGCGTTTCGACCAATGGCTGGCGGTGCAGGGCCTCGATGACGAGCGTCTGCTCTGGTATCTGGACTACAGCTGCCGGGATGATTTCGGTGCCGGTCTGAGCCGCGTATCGGCCTGGGCGGGGATTCACTATTTCGCCAGCCGCCATGGTTTCCACGCGCCGCGTCCGCAGTCCGAGCACGAGAGCGAAGCGGATGGCGAGCAGGTGCTGACCTGGCCCCAGGGCAATGGCTGGCTGTCGCAGCAACTGGCGGCGGGACTGAAAGCCACGCAGCTGCAGACCGATTGCAGCGTGCTTGCCGTCACCGAGGACGCGGGCGGCGTGCAGATCGAGGTTTATCACCATGGCCGCCAGCAGCATGAGCGCTGGCTGGCGCGCCATTGCGTGGTGGCGCTGCCCAGCTTTGTTGCTGCAAGAGTGCTGCGCAATGCGCCCGATTTTCTGCGTGCTGTGGCGGCTCGCCTGGACTGGGCCCCCTGGCTGGTGGCGAACATCCATATCGACCGACCGTTGGCCGACTACCCCGGCGCCGAGCCCGCCTGGGACAATGTGCTGTATCGCGATGGCAATGCGGGCGGGCTGGGCTATGTGGATGCGGGCAATCAGCGACTGGACCGCATCCGCAGCCAGCCCACGGTGCTGAGCTACTACCAGGCGCTGGGCGACTGGGCCGATGGGCGCCGGCAATTGATGCAGCAGCCGTTTGCCTTCTGGCGCGAGCGCATTGTGAACACGCTGAGCGAGCCGCACCCAGACTTGCTGCAGCATGCCACACGCATGGAAATCACCCGCTATGGCCATGCGATGGCGATTCCGCGTCCTGGCGATCAGCGGATATTGAGCGAAATAGCCGTCAAGTTCAGTGCCAGCAAGCGCAATCTGCTATTGAATGGGGAGCGAGTGCAAGGCCTGCCCACGCCTGCGACGGCGCGGCTGAGCTTTGCGCATTCGGACTGGGCCGGCTACTCGGTACTGGAAGAGGCGTTCACGCGTGGCCACCATGCCGGCCTGATCGCTGCACAAGGCGTCTAGAAAGGGTCAGCGTCTGCTGCCCGGCAGCTTCACCATGCGGTACAGCTCGGCATTGCCGCGTGCACTGTGAATGCCCAGCTGTGCCATGGAGCGCAGGTCCAGATCCAGCGTCAGCGACGAACGAGCCAGCGCGGAGGTGATGGCCGGCCTGCGCCCGTCCAGATGCCAGATGGGCGGGTACATGCTGTGACCGTCACGGTCGATCACGCTGGCAATCTCGGGCTCTTCCAGACTTTTTCCGCGGCGCAGCACCACGGCCACTTCGCCATTGTCCAGCTGCACATAGGTGCCGGGCGGGTACAGGCCCACGACATCGATCAAGGCCTGCTTGACCTCATCGGCGTATTGGCCGCCCTGCTGCAGCACTTGCAGCGACTCGGTAGCCGAGCGGCCGCTACGGGTCTTGCGTGGGCTGATCAGGGCCGCATATCGGTCTACCGTGCCCAGAATGCGTACCAGACGCTCCAGCGGCTGCAACTGTGCCAGCGGCGCGGGCTGCAGCACCACGTGGTGGTATTGCACGGTGTCCAGCCAGAGTCGGTCACGCACCATGAGCCGCTCCAGCATCAGCCGGCCCTCCGTGGGGTGCTGCTTGACGGCTTCGGCTTGCTGGCTGCTCAGCGATGTACGCTGCTCGGCCAGCTGATTCTGCAGCACGGTCATGCCGATGTTCATGGTCAGAGCGGCCTGGATCAGCGTGTCGCGCTCGGATTGAGGCAGGTCAAGCTCCTTTGCAAGGATATGGCACAGGCCCGCGCAGACCACGGCGTGAGACGGGCTATAGCCCACGGTTGTCGAGCTGGCACGTTGAAACATCAGATACAGCGCGGCATCGCTGTCCTGCGTGATGAGGTCTTGCAGCCATAGATCAAGCTGGTGCAGCTTGATGGCAAAGCCGGGGATGCGCAGCGGCTCGGTCAGCAAAACCGCGAGTGCGGCCTCCAGATCCGACCATAGGCCCAGCAGGTCTTCATAGGGGTCGTCGTAGCGTGCGTGCATGGGCGAGAGGCGGGTTCAGTTCTTTTCCAGAACCATCTCATTGCCCTTGCGGGTCATCTGAAACCGGGTCAGCAGACTGTTGCCCAGCAGCACATAGGGCATGGACTGGGGGGCAACGACGGCCTCTATCCCGTAGACCTCCATCTCGCCCAGTCTGACGCTGTCGAGCTTGATGCGCCAGCCCTGGGCAGTGCCGTTGGCCGTGCGCATCAGGACGGGGGCACCCTGCTCGTAGGGCAGTCCCATGCGATCGGCATCGGCACGGCCTATGGCAATGGTGCTGGCGCCGGTGTCCACCATGTACTGCATGGTTTTCCCGTTGATATAGCCTCGATCCACAAAATGGCCGCGCGAGTCGGCGATCAGGACCAGCCGGCCCGAGCGCGCGGCGCCGCCAATGCCGCCCCTGCTGCCCACGCTGACCGGAGCTGCTCCCAGATGCACGGTCTGGCGCTGGCCCTTGATATCCACCACGGCGGAGTCGCCGCTGATCTGCAGCAGGCGCACCTCCTTGTGGCTTTCGTTGACGGCCAGCGCCTTGGGGGCACTGCCATCAATGACCAGCAAGGCCTTGCTGCCCAGCACGCCGGTCAGGGCTACGGACTGTCCAAAGGCACTGCTGGAGGCCACAGCGACTGAAAGCAAGAGCCCCATGCGACGCAGGCGAGAGGCGCGGGGCAAGGAGCTGAGCTGGCCGCGTCGCCCTGTGGCAAGGGCCTCGCCCCCCTCCCGCAAGGCGAGGGAAGGGGAAGCAGCGGAGCTGCGCAGGGGGGGCTTCATTCAATCGCGGAAGTTGTTGAACGACAGAGGGTGGTCGGCCAGATCCTTGCGGATCAATGCCATGGCCGCCTGCAGATCGTCACGCTTGGCTCCGGTGATGCGGACCTTCTCTTCCTGAATGGCAGCCTGCACCTTGAGCTTGCTTTCCTTCATCAGCTTCTGGATCTTCTTGGCCAGCTCGGACTCGATGCCGTTCTTGACCTTGATGAGCTGCTTGACCTTGTCGCCGCCAATCTTCTGTGCCTTCTGGATGTCCAGGAAGCGCACGTCAACATTGCGCTTGGTCAGCTTGTTGCGCAGCAGGTCCTCGACTTGCTGCAGCTGGAACTCGGCATCGCCGTAAATGGTGATTTCCTTGTCCTTGAGTTCGACGGCGGCCGATGTGCCCTTGAAGTCGAAACGGGTGCCAATTTCCTTGGTGGCGTTGTCAACGGCGTTCTTCACTTCGACGAAATCGGCTTCGCAAACAGTGTCAAAAGAAGGCATGTGTAATTCCTATCAGTATCAGAGCGGTAAACAGCCACAGTGCGCCGGGCCGTGATGTGCTGCTTGCCAGCAGCAGAGCAGGCGCAGTGCGACAATTGGATGGATGTTAGTCGAGAAAAATGTTCCCCTGCAGCATTGCAACACCTTTGGCATTGCCGCGCGCGCCGAAACGCTGGTGCGCATTCGTAGCCAGGACGATATCCGTCAGTTTCTCGCCGACCCGCTATGGGGGCGGCAGCCTGTGTTCGTCCTTGGCGGTGGCAGCAATGTGGTGCTGACGGGCGACGTGGCCCCCGTGGTGCTCAAGATGGAAATCATGGGCATGCGGCTGCTGCGCGAAACCGACAGGCACTGGATTGTCGAGGTCGGGGCGGGCGAGCGCTGGCATGACATGGTGGCATGGACGCTGGCCCAGGGCTATACAGGCCTTGAAAACATGGCCCTGATTCCAGGCACGGTAGGCGCGGCCCCGGTGCAGAACATCGGCGCTTACGGGATGGAACTGCAGGATCGCTTCGACTCCCTGGACGCGATCGATCTGGTCACCGGCGAGCAGTTCAGCCTCAATGCCGCGCAATGTGCCTTCGGCTACCGTGACTCGGTGTTCAAACATGCACCGGCTCAGCCCAAGTACTGGCCCGTGACGGGCTCGACGGCTGTCCCGCGCGGCCTGGGTCTCAAAGGACGGGCGGTGATCACCCGGGTGCGTTTGGCGCTGCCCAAGAGCTGGCAGCCGGATCTGGGCTATCTCGATCTGCAGCGCAAGCAGGCGGAAAAAGGCATAGAGCAGCCGACTGCACAGCAGATCTTTGAATGGGTCTGCGAGATTCGTCGTGCCAAGCTGCCGGACCCCGAAGTCATCGGCAATGCGGGCAGCTTCTTCAAGAATCCCACGGTGACGACCGAGCAATGCGCGGACATCATCGCGCGCGAGCCCAAGATTGTTCACTATCCCATGGATGACGGCTCCATCAAGCTGGCGGCCGGCTGGCTGATCGATGCCTGCGGCTGGAAAGGCAAGACCATGGGCCGCGCGGGCGTCTACGACAAGCAGGCGCTGGTGCTGGTCAATCGCGGAGATCGCCACAGCCTCGACGCCAGCGTGACCGGCGGCGAGGTGATGACGCTTGCAGGGGCAATTCAGACCAGTGTCTACGAACGTTTTGGCATTCGCCTGGAGCCCGAGCCGGTGGTGATCTGACTTTGTCGGTACCAACAAAAAATGGAGCCAGGAGGCTCCATTTTTGGTGGTGAAAGCACTTATTTCCAGAAGGCCGGGCGCAGCAAGATACCGGAGATGCGGTAAGGCGCCTTGGGCTCGACCGCCAGTTCCATGGGCACAAAGCCCTTGGTGCAGCTCAGCAGCACGCTGGTGGCCAGAGGTGTGGAGCTTTCCATGCGGCCAACCGCCTGGCAGCTGCCGACGCCGGTGCGCACGGAGTCCAGGGCTTTCTGCACGGTGTCGATGGGGGAGTTCTTGAGGAACTCCTCGTTGAAATTGTTGGCAGCCAGCTTGGACTTGCCGTCCATGGCTGCGACAACTGCCTGCAGGCGCTTGCGCAATGCGGCGTCTGCGGCAGCGGCATCCACATTGGCAGGGGCTGCCTGAGCTGCGGGTGCTGCCTGCGGCGCAGCGGGCTTGGCGGCATCGGCCGCAGCAGCATCGGGCTGGGCCTGTGCTGCAGTCATGAAGCCGGCGGCAGCCAGCAGGGCGGTCAGACAAACAGCATTGCGTGTTTTGGTGGTAATCATCCGTTGAGCCTTTCGTCAAACAACGAGAGGCACTGTAAACCTTCTGCAAGCTTGATTTCGATAGACGGCAAACTGTTTTTTGTGAATAAATGGCAAAGACCTGATGCTGGCTGTGACGGTGGTGCGACTTTGTTGCAACACGGACAAGCAGGGTTGTCAGGGTTACTGCTTGCCGATGCGGCTTGTGCACTGCCTAAAATCTGTTGCACTGCAATAGCTCAATTGACGACGGGGCCGACCCCCAGAACATAAAGGACTTGCGATGCAAGAAAGCAAAGAGGGCAAAGAGGGTGATGTCCAGGTGGGGAGCCAGCGAATCATCAAGAAGTATCCCAATCGCCGCCTCTACGACACCAATACCTCTTCATACATCACTCTGGCCGAGGTCAAGCAACTGGTCATGGATAGCGAGCCAGTGGTCATCAGGGATGCCAAGACCAATGAAGACCTGACGCGTTCCATCCTGCTGCAGATCATTCTGGAAGAAGAAGCGGGTGGAGCCCCCATGTTCTCCGAGGCAATGCTGGCCAACATCATTCGCTTCTACGGTCATGCCATGCAGGGCTTCATGGGGAGCTACATCGAAAAGAACGTGCAGATGTTCACGGACTTCCAAAGCAAGCTTGCGGGCCAGTCCCAGGGCATGAACCCCGAGGCCTGGAAGCAGTTCATGAGCATGCAGCCGCAAGCCATGCAGGGTTTGATGGGCAGCTATATGGAGCAGTCCCAGAACATGTTCACGCAGATGCAGGAGCAGATGCAAAAGCAGACGGAGCAGATGCTGGGTGTGTTCGGCATCAAGCGCTGAACGAAAACTGCTTTTCCCGAGCGGGCCAATGGCCCGCTTTTTTGTGTCTGTTGCTGGCGTCTGCCTGCGCTAGTCCTAATTGACGATGTTTGCGATTGTCGCCGGTCGAACAATGATTTCGTTGCTTCCGAATCGCGAGTGGGCAAGGAAGAAGAACGATAAGAGAAGTTCAATGACAGGTAGATGCATGGCGGATGCATCCAAGGAGACTAGGCATGAAGTTAGGAGAGGGACCCCGTTTGCTGGCGGTCTTGGCTGCAGGTGTATTGTTTGTGGGGGGGGCTTGGGCCAAGGCGACGCCCGATGAGCTGGCCAGGCTGGGCAAGTCGTTGACCTGCACGGGAGGAGAAAAAGCGGGTACAGCCAGTGGTGTACCCGAGTTCACGGGCAAATGGCTGGGTACGCCGCCTGGCATTCAATACAACCCGCATGCTGGCCAGCACCCGGTGGACCCCTATGCCGGTGAAAAGCCGTTGCTCACCATCACGGCTGAGAATCTGGCGCAGTATGGCGAGCGCCTGAGCGAGGGGCAGAAGGCCATGTTTGCCAAATACCCCAAGACCTATCGCATTCCGGTCTATCAGGGCCACCGTGACTTTCGCTTCTCGGATGCCGTCTGCGCGGCGGCCAGAAAGAATGCCCAGGATGCCGTGATGAACGCAGACGGTCAGGGCACAACGGGTGCGGTCAAGGGGGCGCTGCCCTTCCCGTTCCCCAGAAATGGACTTGAGCTGGCCTTCAACAATCTGCTGCCTTCGCGTGCTTTCACCGAACACACGCTGCGTGACAACGCCAATGTGTTGGCCGATGGCAGCATCGTCTGGGGTCGTGCCGACAATCGCGCTTTCAGTCAGATCAACGACCCGGCCAACGCAGGACAGCCACTGGGCAGTCCCATGTCCCAGGGCATGAATGCGGTCAAGTTGCCCGAACGCGAGAAAGGCGGCGTCAGCGTGGTTTCCGAGCCGGTTGAGTTTGGCAAGGAAAAGCGCCTGGGCTGGAGCTATGACCCCGGCACACGTCGTGTGCGCCAGATTCCCGAGTACGGTTTTGACCAGCCATTGTCGGGCACCGGTGGCAAACTGACGATTGACTCCGATCGCCTGTTCAACGGCTCGCCCGAGCGCTACAACTGGAAGTCGCTGGGCAAGAAGGAAGTCTATGTGCCGGCCAATGCCTACAAGATTCACGGCAGCAACGTGAAGTATGCCGATCTGCTCAAACCTGGTCATGAAAACCCCGACTACATGCGCTACGAGCTGCGCCGGGTCTGGGTGCTTGAGGCTTCGCTCAAGGATGGCTACCGCCACATGTTCGGCAAGCGCGTGCTGTTCCTCGATGAAGATACCGGGCAGGCACTGATGAGCGATTACTACGATGCACGCGGCCAGCTGTGGCTGCAGGCGGTGGTCAATCATTACTACGCCTTCGACGCAAGGATCTGGCATGCGGGCACCAGCTTCTATCACGACCTGAACTCTGGCGGCTATGTGGCCTACAACCTGTTCCAGGAGCGCCCCCAGGGTCCCGTCTTGAACAAGGGCAATATGACTGCAGCCATGTTTACGCCCGAAGCAGCGCGTAACGCAGGCAACTAAAAATGAATCCGGCAAACAGCTTGTGGCGTAGTTTGTGTGGCTGCGGGCTTTTGCCATTCAAGTCAGGAGGCGCTTGCGCCTCCTTTTTTATGTGGCAGTAGCAATGCCCTGCTCAGGGCTTGGAAAAATAAGAGGAGACGTAGATGACAAATCGTTTGCAGGGCAAGGTGGCGCTGGTCACTGGTGGTGCCAGCGGTGTGGGTCTGGAGGTGGTGAAGCTGCTTCTTGGTGAAGGCGCCAAGGTCGCATTCAGCGATATCAATGAAACGGCGGGGCAGCAACTGGCGGCTGAATTGGGCGAAGGCTCCATGTTTGTTCGCCATGACGTGAGCAGCGAGACGGACTGGACGCTTGTGATGGCGGCGGTGCAGCAACGTCTTGGCAGGCTCGATGTACTGGTCAACAATGCCGGCATCCTGCTGTCTGGTGATATGGAAACAGGGCGTCTGGAGGATTTCAGCCGCCTGCTCAAGATCAACACCGAGTCGGTCTTCATCGGTTGCCAGCAGGGCATTGCGGCGATGAAGCAGGCCGGTGGCTCCATCATCAATATGGCTTCGGTATCCAGCTGGCTGCCCGTGGAGCAATATGCCGGCTACAGCGCCAGCAAGGCTGCAGTGTCCGCGCTGACGCGCGCCGCTGCGCTGAACTGTCGCAAGCAAGGCTATGCGATTCGCGTCAACTCCATTCATCCCGATGGCATTTATACGCCCATGATGCAGGCTTCGCTGCCAAAGGGCGTGAGCAAGGAAATGGTCTTGCACGACCCCAAACTCAACCGCGCCGGCCGCGCCTATATGCCTGAGCGCATCGCGCAGCTGGTGCTGTTCCTGGCCAGCGACGAGTCCAGTGTCATGAGCGGTAGCGAGCTGCATGCCGATAACTCGATTCTGGGCATGGGGCTATAGATGAGAGCTTGAGTCTGACGTTCCCCCGGAAGGCCTTGAAGCGTTTCAAGGCCTTTGCCGTTTTTGCTGAGTAGGATGATGCAGGCAATGGTCTTGAGCGGTAAAGATGTGACCGTTCAAATTCGGTTGGGTTTTGAGAGGATGCCTTCATGAAATTGGGTTACACAATCATCTACGTCCCGGATGTCTCGGCATCGCTGGAATTCTTTAGCCGGGCATTCGGCATACAACAGCGTTTTCTGCATGAATCCGGAACCTACGGCGAGCTCGAGACAGGGCAGACCACGCTGGCATTCGCCGCCCATGAACTGGGCGCGTTGAATTTTCCTGGAGGCCATGTCGAAGCGCACAGCTCTGCCAAGCCATTGGGATTTGAAATCGCGCTGGTCACGGAGGAGATCGTGCAGGCTCATCGGAACGCGCTGAGCGCCGGCGCCATCGAGATGGCCGCTCCGACGGCCAAGCCCTGGGGTCAGATGGTGTCTTATCTGCGTTGCCCCGACGGCTGCGTGGTGGAGCTTTGTACGCCCATGGCTGCCTGATCCGCAGAGATGCCTGCCCGCAAAGGTGCAAGGTCCGGGCCTGGCTTTCCGCACTGTTTGCAATATCGCGAGCATGCGACGCAAATTGCACTCCGGCGGAGTTTGACCGGGCAGATCTCTGTGCTGCCGCCTGGGCGAGCATCAAGCAGCAATGCTGTCCCGAGACAAGAGAGACTTCGCGGGCGTATAGCGGCTCTGTGACTACAGTTAAGGACGAGCCCTATCGGCAGTCATTTCCGTGCTGAGGTGGGTCAGTATGGTTTTGATAGCTGCCAACGCTTTATGGGCAAGGTATTGCTTCTATATACTCCCCTTTTTTCTGTGAACAGGGGAAGCAATGCTTGCGCGATGGTCTGGTGCTTTGGTTCTGTCGGCTTGGCTGTCAGTTTGGGGCTGTGCGCAGGCTCAGCCCAGCGAAATGGTCAATGTCGCGAAGACAGGAGATGTCGCGGCACAGTACGAGTTGGGAAAAGCCTATCTTTACGGCAAGGGCGTGGAAAAGAATGCCGACGATGCCTTGCGCTGGCTGCGGCTGGCCGCAGAGCACAATCATGCGCCGTCCCAGTATCTGCTGGGTCTGGTCTATGTGCTGGGTGCCGAAGGTGTGAAAAAGGATCCTGAGGCAGGCCTGGCACACATTCATCAGGCTGCAAACGCCGGAAATCTCGATGCGCAGAACCTGCTGGGAACTATTTATCTAAAAGGCGAAGCGGTTGAGAAGGATGCCGCAACAGGTGTCGCATGGCTGGAGCGCGCCGCGCAACAGGGCTCTGCAACGGCACAAAATAGCCTGGGCTTTGTCTACCGCAAAGGCGAGTTGCTTGCCCAGGATTTGCAGGCCTCGTTTCGCTGGTATCTGAAGGCGGCCCAGCAAGCCGATGTGCTTGCGCAGTTCACCGTGGCCGAGATGTACTACCTTGGCGAAGGCGTGGAGAAGAATCGTGCCGAAGCTGCGAAATGGCTGACCCCGCTGGCAGACAAAGGCGTGCAGAAGGCCCAATTGCTGCTGGGAAAGATTTGCTTCGAAGGCCAGGGTGTGGCCCCCGACTACAAGCGGGCCGTGCTGCTGCTGCACGCTGTTGCCATCCGCGGCTCGGGCGAGGCTTACTATGAACTGGGCCGCCTGTTCGAACAGGGAGAGGGCGAGTATCGCAACGAAAAAGAAGCGATTGCCTATTACACCCAGGCGCTGAAGTACCAGCATGCAGCGGCGGCGCAGCGGCTGGAGCAGCTCTCCGCTTCGTCGCCCAAGTCCGCGGAGTTTGCGCAGTCCATGGAATACATGGAGAACCTGAACTCGGCTCTCAAGGGCAATGCTCTGGCCCAGTACAACGTCGGTGTCTTTCAATATCTGGGCAAAGGCTTTGCGCAACCCAACTACACGGAGGCCGCCAAGTGGTTCACCATGGCAGCCAATCAAGGCTATGCCAAGGCCCAGTACAACCTGGGCATCTTGTACGAGAACGGCGAGGGTGTGGGCAAGAGCCTGGCTCAGGCGCTCAAGTGGTATCGGCTTGCCGCCGAGCAGCAGGATGCCCCGGCCCAGTACGCGCTGGGAACTTTGTACCGGGACGGTCTGGGTGTGAAGAAGAATGCCAAGCAGGCTCGTGAGTGGTTGCAGCGCGCCGCAGAGCAAGGCCATGCACCGGCAAAAAAGGCTTTGGCACAGCTCTGAGCTGACAAGCGGGGGCCGTTTTCAGAGGCCCCGGCTTGCAAGCGCGAGGGCGGCTAGGCCGGCTCCGAGATCTCGATCAGGTTCAGGTCGGGGTCACGCACATAGATGGAGCGGATTTTCGATGTGGCACCGGTGCGCATCACAGGGCCTTCGGCGATGGGAACCGACAACTGCTGCAGACGCGCAATGACCTCGTCCAGCGGCACCGAGGCCAGAAAGCACAGATCAAGGGCACCGGGCACAGGCGTGTGAGCCTTGGGTTCGAACTCGCGCCCTTTCACATGCAGATTGATCTTCTGCCGGCCGAACACAAAGGCCTTGCGCTCCACGGGCGGGGTGCCGCCGATGAAGGATTCCAGCCGCATGCCCAGGACTTCGGTGTAAAAGCGTATGCATTGGGCTTCGTTGGCCGTGGTGAGAACCAGGTGGTCGAGGTGACTGATCATGACAAGGCTACTCTCTGGTTGTGAAAACGAGTGTGAAGGCACGCGAGATCGCGTTGCAGGGGAACGGCATGACCATGGTGCAGCTGGAGGCAGGCATTGCCGGTAAGGCCGCAGTCCGGGTCGATTCTGTCAGGCTGTCGCCGTTCCGTCCTGGCGCATGACTCCCTGCAAAAACGCCTGCTCGGCAAGCTGTGCCAGCGGGGCGCGCGGGATGCGACCGCGGCGCTCGCCGTCGATCAGGGCGATCACGGTTCCCAGCCACAGCTCGGTCAGCGTTGCGGCGCTGAAATCGATGCGGAACACACCTTCCTGCTGGCCGCGCAGGAAAAAAGCGTCGACCTTGGGTTCCCAGATCGCATTTTCCTCCATGGGTTTTTCGACTTCGTTCCAGTAATAGGTCAGGAACAGCGTGAATTCGCGATGTTCAAGATGCTTGGCATTGAGGCGCTTGAGTGCTTCGAGCACCGGGCCTTCCTCGATGCGGGCTTCGTCCAGCGCATCGTCCAGCGTGCGCAGGCTTTGCTCCAGCAGGCGCTTGATCAGCAGATCGCGGGTGGGGCAGAAGCGATAGAGGGTGGCCTTGCTGATGCCTATGGCCTTGGCCAGTTCTTGCAGCGTGGCGCGCGGGTGGTTGACCAAGGCCAGGGCCAGTGGGGGGAGGATTGCTGTGTTGTCGTGGGGGGCGGTCGTCATTCGTGGCTCCGGTTGGGGCGGATACGGATGAACCTATTTTGATTCAAGCGGCGGGCCTAAAAGCTTGGGATAGCAACTTTACTTGGTATCAAAATGCCATGAATCAATATAGGTCTTAATGAATCAAATTTGATTCAAAAAATATTTTCATGCATCATGCGCTTCTTTCAAGATTTGACAAGACTCAAAAGCCATGAAGAAGAAAAGCCAGAATGTGCGTGCCTGGTCGGCCCTGGCCGCATTGGCGGCCGCAATGATGTTGGCCGGCTGTATCAAGTCGGAAGCGGGCGGACCGCCTCAGGAATTGCCGCTGGTGGATGTGGTGACCGTCAAGCCCAGGGCGCTGAGCCTCAGCGCTGAGCTGCCCGGGCGCATCGAGCCCGTACGTGTGGCGGAGGTGCGTGCGCGGGTGCCAGGTATCGTGTTGAGCCGCAACTTCAAAGAAGGTGCCGATGTGAAGGCCGGAGAGGTGCTGTTCAACATCGACCCGGCACCGCTGCGCGCGGCGCTGTCGCGGGCCCGGGGCGAATTGGCGCGAGCGGAAGCCGCGCTCTCCGATGCTCAGTCCGTGGTGCGTCGTTACGAGCCGCTGGTGGAACAGGAAGCCGTGAGTCGCCAGGATTTCGACAGCGCCAAGGCTGCGCTGCACAGCGCCTTGGCCACGCGTCAATCGACCCAGGCCGAAGTAGAGGCGGCACGCCTGAACCTGGACTATGCGACGGTGAGGGCCCCGATTGCGGGTCGCATCGGCCGTGCGCTGGTGACGGAAGGCGCCCTGGTCGGCCAGGGGGAGGCCACACCGATGGCAGTGATACAGCAGCTTGACCCTATTTATGCCGATTTCCGTCAGACCGCAGCGCTGGCCACGCGCTTGCGTTCACAGCAACAGGGAGAGCAGTCGCAGAAGAGTGCTCCAGTGACGCTGGTGGCAGACGGCCTGGACGATAAGCGCCAGGGACGCATGCTGTTTTCGGATGTGACGGTGGATCGCGGCACCGGCCAGCTTGCACTGCGCGGTGAATTCCCCAACAAGGATGGCTTGCTGCTGCCCGGCATGTATGTGCGCGTGACCATGGGCCTGGGCGAGGATCCCGCGGCCATTCTCGTGCCTCAGCGCGCGGTGCAGCGCGGCGCCGACGGACTGGCCCATGTGCTGGTGCTCGACGAGAACGACATTGTGCAATCCCAGAAGGTGAGCACCGGTGCCATGTACGGCTCCGACTGGCATATCACCGAGGGCCTGAAGGAAAACGCCCGAGTGCTGGTCGGAGGCCTTGCGGCAGCCGTGCCCGGCACCAAGGTGCAGATCAGAGCTGCCGCTGTCAAAGATGCGGAAGTCACGGAAAAGAAATGAGCACTATGCGCTGGTCCTGCAAGCGCTGAATGCCAAAAAGACAAGCCTTATTCAAGGATAGACAATGTCCCGGTTTTTTATTGATCGCCCCAAGCTGGCCTGGGTGGTCGCGATCTTCATCCTGCTGGCCGGCCTGCTGGCGATCCCGGCTTTGCCCGTGGCGCAGTTTCCCAACGTGGCTCCGCCGCAGATCTCCATCTCTGCAACCTATCCGGGGGCATCGGCCACCACGGTGATGGAGTCGGTGACCAGCGTCATCGAGGAGGAGCTCAACGGCACCAAGGGTCTGCTGTACTTCGACTCGTCCAGCGGTGCCACGGGCCTGGCCGAGATCACGGCTACCTTCGCGCCGGGCACCGATCCCGCACTGGCCCAGGTCGAGGTGCAGAACCGCATCAAGAAGGCCGAGGCCAGACTGCCCGCATCGGTGATGCAGATGGGTCTGCAGGTCGAGCAGGCCAGCGCCAATTTCCTGATGATCTATTCGCTGACCTACAAGGGTGACGACAGCGGCAAGAACGAGGTCCGCCTCTCCGACTATGCGGTGCGCAACATCAATAACGAGATCCGCCGCGTGCCCGGGGTGGGCAAGGTGCAGTACTTCGGCGCCGATGTCGCCATGCGAGTCTGGGTCGATCCGCAGAAGCTGCTGGGTTACGGCCTGTCGGTGGCGGACGTGAATGCGGCCATTGCCGCGCAGAACGCCCAGGTGCCGGCAGGCAGTTTCGGCAGCCAGCCCGGATCGTCCGAGCAGGAGCTCAGCGCCACGATTGCCGTCAAGGGCACGCTGAGCTCGCCCGAGGAGTTCGGCCAGATCGTGCTGCAGGCCAGGGCCGATGGCTCGGCCGTGCACCTGGCCGATGTGGCGCGTCTCGAAGTCGGCCAGCTCGACTACAGCTTTGCCTCGCGCGAGGACGGCCACAAAGGAGTGGCGGCCGCCGTGCAACTGGCACCTGGTGCCAATGCTATGCAGACCGCCAAGGCGGTCAAGGCGAGGCTAGCCGAGCTGTCGCAGAACTTCCCCGACGATATTCAGTACGCAGTGCCCTACGACACCTCGCGCTTTGTCGAAGTCGCCATCGGCAAGGTGATCCAGACCCTGGTCGAGGCCGTGGTGCTGGTGTTTCTGGTGATGTGGCTGTTTCTGCAGAACCTGCGCTATACGCTGATTCCCACCATCGTGGTCCCGGTGTGTCTGGCCGGTACCCTGGCGGTGATGTATGCGCTGGGCTTCTCGGTCAATATGATGACCATGTTCGGCATGGTGCTGGCCATCGGCATTCTGGTCGACGATGCCATCGTGGTGGTGGAGAACGTGGAGCGCCTCATGGCCGAGGAGGGGCTCTCACCGCTGGCCGCCACCGCGCGCGCCATGCAGCAGGTCTCGGGGGCCATCGTCGGCATCACGCTGGTGCTGGTGGCCGTGTTCCTGCCTCTGGCCTTCATGAGCGGCTCGGTGGGCGTGATCTACCGTCAGTTCTCGCTGTCGCTGGCGGTCTCCATCCTGTTTTCGGGCCTGCTGGCGCTGACTTTCACGCCGGCGCTGTGCGCCACGCTGCTCAAGCCTGTTGCCGAGGATCACCACAAGGAGAAGAAAGGCCTCTTCGGCTGGTTCAACCGCCGCTTTGCCAAGCTGACCGAGCGCTTTTCGCTGCTCAACCAGCGTCTGGTCAGGCGCACAGGCCGCTATATGCTGATCTATGCGGCCATCGTGGGCGGGCTCGGCTTTGCCTATACGCGCATGCCCGAGTCCTTTGTGCCTTATGAAGACATGGGCTACTACATCGTCAGCGTGCAACTGCCTCCTGGTGCAACCGAAGCACGTACCGAGGCCGTGGTGCGCGACATGGAAGCCTATGTGCAAAGCCGCCCCGCCACGGCCCAGGCCGAGTTCCTGATGGGCTACAGCTTCTCAGGCATGGGGCAGAACGCGGCCATGGCCTTCGTCACGCTCAAGGACTGGTCCTTGCGCGGCAAGGGCCAGGCGTCGTGGGACGAGGTCCAGGCCTTCAATCAGCGCTTCGGCAGCTTGTCCGACGGTGCGGCCATGGCGGTGGACCCGCCACCCATCGACGGCCTGGGCAATTCCGGCGGCTTTGCGCTGCGTCTGCAGGACCGCGCCAATCTGGGTCGCGAGGCCCTGGTCGCCGCGCGCGATGAGCTGCTGAAGAAGGCCAATGCCTCGCCGGTGATCGCCTACGCAATGATGGAGAACCTCGAAGACGCGCCGCAGCTGCGCCTGGACATAGACCGACGCAAGGCCCAGGCCCAGGGCGTGAGCTTCGCGAGCATCAGCGCCGTGCTGTCCACGGCCTATGGCTCGGCCGTGATCAACGAGTTTCCGAATGCGGGGCGCCTGCAGCGCGTAGTGGTGCAGGCCGACACGGCAGCGCGCATGACGCCCGAGGCCCTGCTGCGGCTGTATGTGCCCAATGCCCAGGGCGAGCAGGTGCCGCTGGCCTCGTTTGCCAGCGTGGAGTGGGAGCAGGGGCCGGTGCAGATCTCGCGCTACAACGGCTATCCGGCCTTCCGTATCGCGGGCGACGCCAAGCCCGGCCACACCACGGGTGAGGCCATGGCCGAGCTCGAACGCATCCTGGGCGAAATGCCGCGCGGCATAGGCTACGAGTGGACGGCGCTGTCCTATCAGGAAAAGGCCGCTGGCGCACAGGCTCCCAAGCTGTTCGCACTGGCCATCGTGGTGGTGTTCCTGCTGCTCGTGGCCCTGTACGAAAGCTGGAGCATTCCCGCAGCCGTGATGCTGATCGTGCCCATAGGGGCGCTGGGCTCGGTGCTGGCCACCTCGGCGCTGGGTCTCTCGAATGACGTGTATTTCAAGGTCGGTCTGATCACCATCATCGGCCTGGCGGCCAAGAACGCCATCCTGATCGTGGAGTTCGCCAAGGACCTGCACGAGCGCGGCCATTCGCTGGCGGAAGCGGCATTGCAGGCAGCCCGTTTGCGCTTCCGACCCATCGTGATGACTTCGCTGGCCTTCATCCTCGGGGTGGTGCCGCTGGCACTGGCCACCGGGGCGGGTGCCTCCAGCCAGGCCGCAATCGGCGTCGGCGTGATCGGCGGCATGCTCAGCGCCACCTTGCTGGGCGTGCTGTTCGTGCCCATCTTCTTTGTCTTTGTGCTCTCGCTGCGGCGCAAGCGCCGCGCAGTGCCGGAGGAAAAAAACACAGACTCCGAAGGAGAACCCGCATGAACGGGCGAAACACCATGCGTACCGCGGCGCTGACGCTGATTGCCGCGATGCTTGCCGGCTGCTCTTTTGCACCGACCTATGAAAGGCCTGCTGCGCCCATTCCCGGCAGCTGGAGCGCGGCATCATCGGCCTCGGCTGCATCGATGCAGAGCTTGCACTGGAGGGATTTCGTGATCGATGAGCGCCTGCGCTCGCGTATCGAAACGGCGCTGGCCAACAACCGCGATCTGCGTCAGACACTGCTCAATGTTCAGACCGCACGCGCGGCCTATCGCGTGCAGCGTGCGGACCAACTGCCCGGTCTGGAAGCTCAGGCCGGCGGCAACCGCCAGCGCCTGCCTGCCGACCTGAGCGGCACGGGAGCGGCCAGGGTGCAGAGCAACTATCAGGCTGGCGTCGGGCTGATGGCTTTCGAGCTTGATCTCTTCGGCCGCGTGAGCTCGCTGTCCGAGGCTGTGCTGATGGAATACCTGGCCACCGAAGAGGCCGCGCGCAGCGTGCAGATCAGTCTGGTTGCCGAAGTGATCCAGGCCTCGCTGGCGCAGGACAGCGCGCGGCAGCGCCAGGCCCTGGCGCTGCGCACCTTGCAGGCGCGCGAGAAGGAATCGCAGCTGATGAGCGAGCGCAGAAAGACCGGCACGGCAAGCCGCCTTGACGAGCAGGAGGCGCAAGGACAGCTCGAGCTGGCGCGCGCCGAAGTCGAGCGCTTCGAGCGCGAGCTGCGCCAGGCCGGCAATGCTCTGGACTGGCTGGTGGGTGATGGCAGGGTCCAGCCGGCAGCAGATCTGAGCGCCACGCCCCTGGTGCAGGAGATAGGCCCGGGTCTGCCCTCAGATCTGCTGGTGCTGCGTCCCGATATCCGCGCCGCCGAATATCAGCTGCGCTCACGCAATGCAAGCATTGGCGCGGCGCGGGCCGCGTTTTTCCCGCGCATCTCGCTCACGGGCTCCTATGGCTCGGCCAGTGCAGAGCTTGGCGATTTGTTTGCCGGCGGTCAGCGCTCCTGGTCCTTCATGCCGCAGCTGAGCCTGCCGATTTTTGATGGCGGGCGCAATCGCGCCAATCTGGAAATCGCGCAGCTGCGCAAGGACATGGCGATAGCCAGCTACGAGCGCAGCATTCAGATGGCGTTTCGTGAAGTCAGTGATGCACTGGCCTCCGTGGAGACGCTGAGGCGCGAGGAGCTTGCGCGCCAGCGCCTGGTGCAGACCAGCGCGAATACGCTCAAGCTCGCCGAGCTGCGCTATCGCGCCGGCGTGGACAGTCATCTGCGCTATCTGGATGCGCAGCGCACGGACTATGCGCAGCAGATGGCGCTGATCGAGGTCAGCGCGCAGCGGCAGATGGCCCTGGCCACGCTGTTCAAGGCCTTGGGCGGCGGCTGGCAGGCCAGTCCTGGCGCCCAGGGTTGAGTGCGCCTAACCCGTTCGCTGCATGAGAAGAGCGTTGGTGTGGCCTATGAAGCCGCTCCAACGCTCATGAGACTCAGCCAGATTGGACAGATGGGCCGAGCCTTGCTTGGCCTCTGAAATCAAGGAACCGAGCCGGTCGTCGAAAGCCGTGCGGTTTGCAGGGTGCCGGTGAATTTGTTGGCGATGAGGGGATGGCCGGCAGGCGAAGCACAGGCCGAGCCGAAATTCCCCAAAAACCACATCTATTTCATTTTTGACCCTGATCGATAATAATTCTCATTATCAAAAATGAGTAACCTATCGTATCTTGTCATACCCATTCCACTCCTTGACCGACGTGGCCAAGATTTATGGAGAGCATCACCCCTGGCTTTTGGGCTGGCTGAGGCGCAAGCTCGGCGGAGCTGATCATGCCGCGGATCTTGCGCAAGATACCTTTGTGAGAGTGCTGGCTGCCCAGGCGGAGCAGCGCGCGCTGGTGTTGCGCGAACCGCGCGCCTATCTGACCACGGTGGCGCGCAATCTGCTCATCAATCATGTGCAGCGGCTGTCGCTGGAGCAGGCATGGCTGGACGCGATGGCCCAACTGCCGGAGCCTCTGGCGCCTTCGCCCGAGCAGCAGTTGCTGGTGCTGGAGTCATTGCATCAGGTCGATGCCATGCTCAACGGCTTGCCACCCAAGGTGCGCGAGGCGTTTCTACTATCCCAACTCGATGGTCTGAGCTATGCACAGGTGGCAGAGCGCCTGGGAGTCACGTCTCGCACCGTCAAGCGCTATATGGCCCAAGCATTCGAGCAGTGCATTTTGCTGGTGATTTGAGTGATGGTCGTTGTACCCCCTTCGGCTCTCGATATCGATCCGAGCGCAGCACGGCAGGCTGCACAGTGGCTTGTGCGGCTGCATGCCGGCGATGCCGACATGACAGTGCATGCCGAACTCATGCGCTGGCGCAACTCGGATCCGAGTCATGAAATGGCCTGGCAGCGCGCCGAACTGGTTCTTGGCAAACTGAATGCAACCCGGGCCGGCAACAGTGCCGAAGCAGGCAATACGCTGGGCGGCCTGAGCGCTGCAGCGCTGCGTGAGGCGAATCGCTCGCAGCGGCGTGCCGTCGCGCGGCTGCTGGCGACAGCGATTGTGGCGGGGCCGATCGGCTATGGGGTCTGGCGTCTTGCGCCCTGGCATGAATGGTCGGCGGACATGCGTACCGACACGGGCGAGAGCCGTGAATCGACGCTGGCCGACGGCAGCAGAATCCAGCTGGATACCGGGAGCGCCGTCGACATGGCGTTCACATCATCGGAGCGTCGCCTGATCCTGCGCGCGGGCGCCATCTGGGTGCAGACTGCTGCCGATGCCGCGCTGCGGCCTTTTCTGGTCCAGACAGCGCAAGGAACGGTCCGGGCATTGGGGACGCGTTTTACCGTGCGCATCGCGCCGCCCTTTGCGCGAACGGAACACAGCTGTCTCATTGCGGTTCAACAAGGAGCGGTGGAGTTGAGTCCCGTCAACGACGACACAAGCGTGCGCATCGATGCGGGAATGCAGGCACAGATGAGCGCGGGGAAGGTCGGCGTACCCGAAGCAGCCGGCCTGGCCTCCGATGGCTGGACTCATGGGGTGCTCTATGCGGAAAAGACACCGCTGGGGATTTTTGCTGCCGAGCTTTCGCGCTATCGCCCGGGCATCGTGCGATGCGATCCGGCTGTTGCTGCGCTGCCTGTGAGCGGAGCCTTTCAACTGCGCGATACGGACCAGGCGCTGGCGGCGCTGGCTGCCTCCATGCCCATCAGAATCTTGCAGCGCTCGCGTTACTGGGTGACTATCGTGCCGCGCTGAAACACTCGATTTCTTCACCTTCCATGTCCCCTTTTTGCCAGGACGCCGGTCATACAAGAAAGGCAACACATTTATCGGCATTTTCAAAAAGGGTTACTCCATGGTCTTGGCGCAGCATATTCCCGGGCATATTTCAGTGCCTTCATCCTCCTTTGTGCCCGTCGAGAGCCTGGGCCTCAAACAGAACGCAGTTCAAGCTGCGCTGATCCTGCTGCTCGGGGTGGCAGGTGCCGGCGGCGTCCAAGCCCAGTCGAGTCAGGGCTCCGCCAGTAGTCAGCAAGTGAGAGAGTACAGTCTCCCCAGGGGGCCATTGAGCCAAGCGCTGGCGCGCTTTGCGGGGGAATCGGGGGTGACGCTATCCGCGGACTCTGCACTGACCGGGGAGCTCCAGACGGCTGGTTTGAATGGCAGATTTGCCGTCGCTGAGGGCTTTGCGCAGCTGCTGCGTGGTAGCGGGCTTGAGGTCGCGCAAACCCAGCCCGGTATTTTCATTCTGCGCAAAAGCACTCAGGCCCCTGTGGCGGCGGGTGCAGCCCCCAGTCTGGCGGAAGTGCTGGTGACTGCTGCGGCCGAAGCATCGACCTTCTCGGAAGGCACGGGCTCCTATGCTGCACAGCTCGTCACGATCGGCAAGAGTGCACAGAGTCTGCGAGAAATTCCGCAGTCGGTGTCGGTGGTGACGCGCCAGATGCTCGAGGACCAGAATATCCAGAGTCTCGATGACGCCATGCGCACAGTGCCTGGAGTCACTGTGGAGCCAGGCAGCACAGGGGGCAATCATGGCAATTTCTACATGCGGGGCTACGCGGTAGATACCGTGCAGATCGACGGTGTCAACACTCCTGCGAGCACCGGCAATGATCTTTCCAGCGGATTCGGCATGGCCATGTACGACCGTATTGAGGTCCTGCGCGGTCCTGCAGGACTGTTCCAGGGGGCCGGCGACCCTGGCGGCTCCATCAATCTTGTGCGCAAGCGCCCCAAGGCACAGCGGGAGTTCAGCACGCAACTATCGGCCGGCTCTTGGAATCGCTATTACGCCGAGGCGGACATGAGCGGGCCTCTGAGCAGTGATGGACGCATACGCGGGCGTCTTGTCACGGCCTACCAGGACCAGGGCTCTTTTGTGGATCATGTGTATTCAAGGAAGCCGCTGATCTATGGCGTGCTGGAAGCCGACCTCACTCCCTCGAGCACGCTTACCGCCGGAGCCAGCCATCAGCAATACAAGGGGCGTCCCGCCTTCGGCCTGCCAGCCTATCCGGATGGCCGCCTGCTGGATATTCCGCGCTCCAGCTATCTGGATCCCATCTGGAACCACATCACCGAACGCAACACCGAGTACTTCGCAGAATTTCAGCATCGCCTGGACAATGGCGGGCAGATCAAGCTCAATGCGACCTACCGGGAGCAGGATGAGCCCTCTCGTCTGTTCGGCTGGTCGGACTGCGCGGCCGACCCTGCTACCGGCGACAGCTGCCTCATCAGCTGGGCTTACCGCAGCCACTGGAAGACCCATGGCCTTGACGGCTTCATCACCACGCCGTTTGCTGCGCTGGGCTCATCCAATAATGAGCTGACGCTGGGAGCGGACTATCGCAAGGTGCACAAGAGCTTCAAATACGGCGGCGGAGACGGTGCTCCCATCAATATCTTCGATCCCGACAACAACGTTCCCAAGCCTGCGAATTACAGCTTCTCCAACGGCAACGACAACCGAACCGAGCAGTACGGGCTCTATGGACGAATCAATCTGCGCCCGGCCAGCGGCGTGTTGCTCAGCATGGGAGGGCGCATGACCTGGTGGGACAACCATGCCGTCAATCGCAATGCCTATTTCAACCAGTTCTCCGAAACCGATACGCGCATCAGCGGCAAGTTCACTCCCTATGCGGGAGTCGTGTTCGACCTGAGCGAGCAGTTGTCTGCCTATGCCAGCTACACCCGCATTTTCGCGCCGCAGACCGCCAGCGATGCTGAGGGCATGACATTGCGCCCACGCGTGGGCCAGCAGTACGAGGCAGGTCTGAAGGGCGAATGGCTGAACAAACAGCTCAATGCCCGTGCGGCTGTTTTCCGTATGGAGGACAGCAATCGTGCAATGACCGATCCGGCCAATCCGCTGTTCTCCCTTGCCGCTGGCAAGATGCGAAGCCAGGGGGTGGAGGCGGAAATCAACGGTCGCATAGCTCCGGGCTGGAATCTCGCTGTCGGATACGCGTACACACAGACCAAAACGCTGGAAGGAACACCGGACGAGAAGGCTCAGCTCTATACCTTCATCGCTCCGCGCCACAGCTTCAACCTGTGGACACGCTACCAGTTCGGTTCGGGGCCTCTGGAAGGCTTCAGTGTGGGGGGCGGTCTGCGCAGCGTCAGCCGGATGTACCGCCTCAATGGTGACGTGAAGTTCTCTCAGGGTCCGGTGACTACGGCTGCACTGCAGATCGGCTATCGCTTCAACAAGAATCTGGATGTAACGCTGACCGTCAACAATGTCTTTGACAAGGTGTATTACCAGCGTGTCTGGGCGGCTTATGGCTCCAACTACTATGGCGAGCCGCGCAATGTGATGCTGACACTGCGCGGCAAGTTCTGAGCTCCATGCCAAGGGGGCTGGGTAGCCCTTGAAAGCCGAGGCAATACAGGCTCGAGAGCCCAGGCGCACAAGCGGGGGCGGAGCTATCGCTTTTCGTCTGGGTTGGCGTTGCCATTCAGCGCGTCAGTGCTTGCTGCGCTGGGCTTGCCAGCAGGCAGCTTGAGCACTGCGGCTGTTTGTGTGATGCCTAGCCTGAAGCAGTTGCTTGGTACGCATGGGCTGTTAGTTCCCGTGGTATTCGCCGGGGCTGAGTTGGATAAACATGCGCAGCCATCGCTGAAAGGTCCATTCAAATCTCCTTCCAGGGGAGAAGCGCACCAAAGAAAAAAGGCCTTGAATTTCTTCAAGGCCTTTTGTCATTTGGCGGAGCAGGCGGGATTCGAACCCGCGGTGGGCTATTAACCCACACACGCTTTCCAGGCGTGCGACTTAAACCACTCATCCACCGCTCCACAGCGATCCCAAAATACTTCATTTCTGAAGTAAAAAACCAAGTGTGGTCGACTTGATTTTAAAATCTGGCGGAGCAGGCGGGATTCGAACCCGCGGTGGGCTATTAACCCACACACGCTTTCCAGGCGTGCGACTTAAACCACTCATCCACCGCTCCGTGTGATGAAGCCTCTATTCTAACCAGAAATTTCGACCTCAAAATGAAAGTGCAGAAAGTTCTTTTCTGCACGCAGCCTGAAGCAAGCAGGCTCAGGCGCTCTTGCCCACCTGAACCATCTTCATGGCAGAGGCAATCAGGCCGGAGACCTCGGTCATGTTCGCAGGAATGACCAGAGTGGTGTTGGAGTCCGCTGCCACCTTGCTGTAGGCCTCCACGGCGCTCTCAGCCACCTTGAGCTGAACGGCCTGCTCGCCACCGGGCTGGCGAATGGCCGTGGCCACGCGCTCCAGCGCCTGTCCGGTGGCTTCGGCCACGGTGGTGATGGCGGCAGCTTCACCTTGCGCCTTGTTGATGGCGGCTTGCTTCTCGCCTTCGGAGCGGGCGATGAAAGCTTCGCGCTCGCCGGTGGCAATGTTGATCTGTTCCTGGCGTCGACCTTCGGAAGCTGCGATCAGGGCGCGCTTTTCGCGTTCTGCCGTGATCTGGGCCTGCATGGCACGCAGGATTTCAGCGGGCGGTGTCAGGTCCTTGATTTCGTAGCGCAGCACCTTCACGCCCCAGTTCAGCGCGGCCTCGTCGATGGCATTGACGACCTGGGCGTTGATCATGTCGCGCTCTTCAAAGGTCTTGTCCAGCTCCAGCTTGCCGATCACGCTGCGCAGCGAGGTCTGGGCGAGCTGAGTCACGGCCATGATGTAGTTGGACGAGCCATAGCTGGCGCGCATGGGGTCGGTGACCTGGAAGTAGAGAATGCCGTCCACGGTCAGCTGCGTGTTGTCGCGCGTGATGCAGACCTGGCTGGGCACGTCCAGGGGAATTTCCTTGAGGCTGTGCTTGTAGGCGATGCGGTCCACGAACGGGATCAGAAAGTTCAGGCCGGGTGTGAGCGTGCCTGCGTATTTGCCCAGACGCTCCTTGACCCATGCATGCTGCTGGGGAACCACCTTGATCGAGCGGACGATGAAGATGACGGCAATGATGGCGATGGCGAGAGGGACTGCGTAATCCATATTGTCTCCAGCCCTTGTGGGGCGTTGGTGTGAAGAAAGAGAGCGAAGCGTTCCGGCGTCCAGCATAACCATGCCGGGGCCGGTCGATGATCAGATCTTGTCAACCAGCAGGCGGTTGCCAATGACTTCGGCCACGCGATGCGGGCCCGGGATGGGCAGCGCGCCCTGGCGTCCCATGACGGTCCAGGTGGCGCCGCGATAGCGGACCTGGGCCGTGCCGTCGGTGTTCCACTGTTCGATGACCACGGTTTCGCCCACATCCAGGTTGACATCGCGATTGCTGGAAGCGGGCTGTCTGCGCGGGCTGCGCTTGCGCAGCAGATAGCAGACGAGGACGGCACCGGAGCCCAGCAGGGCCGCAGCGACGATCTGGCTGCTGGTGCCCAGGCTGAAATGAGCGCAAAGCGCTCCGGCAATGGCACCCAGAGCCAGCATGAGGAGATAGAAAGTGCCGGTCAACAGCTCCGCAATGACCAGCAAACCGACAAGCAACCACCACGCGGTGGAGTGATCCATACCTGAGCTCCTGTTAAGGCCTGTATTTAGTGCACCACATTCTGGGTTAAAAACAGCCTGTTTCAAAGCCGCAATAAGGATATTCCTTACACTTCGCGGCTGTTTCGTTTTTTAGGCCTGATTGGTACGGAGGCTGTTCATGAAGTTTCGCTTTCCCATCGTCATCATTGACGAGGACTATCGTTCCGAGAACACCTCGGGACTGGGCATCCGCGCCCTGGCTCAAGCCATTGAAGAAGAGGGCTTTGAAGTCCTGGGCGTGACCAGCTATGGCGATCTGTCGCAGTTCGCACAGCAGCAAAGCCGGGCCAGTGCCTTTATTTTGTCGATCGACGACGAGGAATTCCAGCTCGGCGGCGACAAGGACCCCATCATTCACAGTCTGCGCGACTTCATCGGTGAAGTGCGCCGCAAGAATGAGGAAGTGCCCATCTATATCTACGGCGAGACCAAGACCAGCCGTCACCTGCCCAACGACATTCTGCGTGAGCTGCATGGCTTCATTCACATGTTCGAGGACACGCCCGAGTTCGTGGCCAAGCACATCATCCGCGAAGCCAAGAGCTATCTGGAGAGCGTGCAGCCGCCGTTCTTCAAGGCGCTGCTGGATTACGCCGAAGACGGCTCCTACAGCTGGCACTGCCCCGGTCACTCGGGTGGCGTGGCCTTTCTCAAGAGCCCCGTGGGCCAGATGTATCACCAGTTCTACGGTGAGAACATGCTGCGCGCCGACGTCTGCAATGCCGTGGAAGAGCTGGGCCAGTTGCTGGACCACAACGGCGCCATCGGCGAGTCCGAGCGCAATGCCGCGCGCATCTTCAATGCCGATCACTGCTACTTTGTGACCAATGGCACATCGACCTCCAACAAGATCGTCTGGCACCACACCGTGGCACCCGGTGATGTGGTGGTGGTGGATCGCAACTGCCACAAGTCCATCCTGCACTCCATCATCATGACGGGTGCGATTCCGGTGTTCCTCAAGCCCACGCGCAATCACTTCGGCATCATCGGTCCCATCCCGCAGAGCGAGTTCTCGGTCGAGTCCATCCAGGCCAAGATTGCCGCCAACCCCTTGCTCAAGGGCGTGGATGCCAAGGCCGTCAAGCCCCGCGTGCTGACGCTGACGCAGTCCACCTACGACGGCGTGCTCTACAACACCGAGACCATCAAGGGCATGCTGGACGGCTATGTGGCCAATCTGCACTTCGATGAAGCCTGGCTGCCCCACGCTGCCTTCCATCCCTTCTATGGCAGCTATCACGCCATGGGCAAGAAGCGCAAGCGCCCGATGCACTCGGTGGTCTATGCCACCCAGTCCATCCACAAGCTGCTCGCTGGCATCAGCCAGGCCTCGCATGTGCTGGTGCAGGACAGCCAGACCGAGAAGCTGGATCACCCTCTGTTCAACGAGGCGTATCTGATGCACACCTCGACCAGCCCTCAGTACAGCATCATTGCCAGCTGCGACGTGGCTGCCGCCATGATGGAGCCGCCCGGCGGCACGGCGCTGGTGGAGGAGTCGATTGTCGAGGCACTGGACTTCCGCCGTGCCATGCGCAAGGTGGAGGACGAGTTCGGCGACGACGACTGGTGGTTCGAGGTCTGGGGCCCTGAAGCCCTGGCCGAGGAAGGCGTGGGCACGGCCCAGGACTGGATCATCCGCGGCACAGACGCATCGACCAAGACCCGCTCCAAGAAGAACGGCAAGGAGTTCGACAACTGGCACGGCTTTGGCGATCTGGCCGATGGCTTCAACATGCTGGACCCGATCAAGTCCACCATCGTCACGCCCGGCCTGGATCTGGACGGCGACTTTGCCGATACCGGCATTCCTGCGTCCATCGTCACCAAGTACCTGGCCGAGCATGGCGTGGTGGTCGAGAAGACCGGCCTGTATTCCTTCTTCATCATGTTCACCATCGGCATCACCAAGGGCCGCTGGAACACCATGCTGACCGCGCTGCAGCAGTTCAAGGACGACTACGACCGCAACCAGCCGCTGGCGCGCATCCTGCCCGAGTTCTGCCAGCAGCACCGCCGCTACGAGCGCATGGGCCTGCGCGATCTGTGCCAGCATGTGCACGAGCTGTATGCCAAGTACGACATCGCACGCCTGACGACCGAGATGTATCTGTCGGATCTCAAGCCCACGATGAAGCCCTCGGATGCCTACGCGCATATCGCGCAGCGCAAGACCGAGCGCGTGGAAATCGACCATCTGGTCGGCCGCACCACCGTGGGACTGGTCACGCCTTACCCGCCCGGAATTCCGCTGCTGATCCCCGGTGAAGTCTTCAACAAGAAGATCGTTGACTACCTGGTGTTCGCGCGCGAATTCGCCAAGGAATGCCCGGGCTTCGAGACCGATATCCACGGTCTGGTCGAGCTGGAAGACGAAAACGGCGAGATCCGCTACTACGCGGACTGCGTGGCCGAGGAAAGCGTCAAGCCTGTGGCAGTGAAGAAGACTGCTGCGGTGAAGAAGCCCGCTGCCAAGAAGACGGCTGCGGCGCCCGTAACCACGCCAGTTGCCAAGACACCCGCCAAAAAGCCGGCAACAAAGCCGGTAACAAAGGCGGCAGCCAAGTCCGTCGCAAAGCCTGCGGTGAAGGCTGCGGCCAAAACGGCAAGGAAAGCTGCATAAGCCTTGGCTTTTGCAAGGTCGGGGCGATCCCGGCCTTTTTGCACATCAGCCCGGAGTGCCTGCACTTCGGGCTTTTTCATATCCCTGCCATGCATTCATTCCTGCAACTGGCTGGCGCCGTGCCTCTGTGGAAGCGGTTGGCGGCAGCCAGCCTGGGCTGGGCCTTGTTCATGCTCTGGGGCTGCCTCAATGAGACAGGCAGCAGCGGTGGGCTGATTCTCAGGCTGTTCCCGTTTCTGCGTGGCTTCGAGCACATGGACAAGCTGGTGCATGCAGGCCTGCATGCTGTGCTGGCGGGTCTGCTCTGCTGCGCGGGGCTGGCGCGTGCGCATGCTACGGGCTTGCGCTGGACCGCCGGGCAAGCACTGGCCGTGGTGCTGGTCTGTGCCGGCTACGGCGGCGTGATCGAGCTGCTGCAGGCCGGCGTCGCCCCCACGCGGTCAGCCGAGTGGCTGGATGTGCTGGCCAATGCCGCGGGCGCGAGCCTGGCTGTGCTGTTCATTCAGGGGCTGCGCTACATGAAGCAAAAATAGTAGCTGCTTGCGCTTGACCTGTATCGTATATAGAAATGAATCTATTTGAAACATAGGTGGTTATTGCGCAGGCGGCTACTGATTTTGATGACTATTCCAGAGTGATCTTCGCGTCGCGGATGAGCGCGGCCCAGCTGGCTTGCTCTTTTTGCAGATAGGCCTGGGCATCCTGCAGGCTGCCCCCCATGGGTGTGCTGCCTTCGGACTGCAGCTGTTTGAGCACTGCAGGGTCCTGCAAGCCGGTGTTCACTGCGGCGTTGATCTTCTGCGCCAGCGCTGCAGGCGTGTTCCTGGGGGCCACGATCAGCTTCCAGTCCACGGCTTCAAAGCCCGGAAAGCCGGACTCGGCCACGGTGGGGACCTGGGGCAGGATGGCAAGACGCTTGGCCGAGGTCACGGCCAGTGCGCGCAGGCGCTGGCCCTTGATCATGGGGTAGACCGCCTGAGGCGTGCCGAACATATAGTGGGTCTGCTTGCCCAGCAGGTCGGTCACGGCCGGCGCGGCGCCTTTGTAGGGCACGTTGAGCACATCGATCTTGGCCTTGTAGGAAAGCATTTCCCCCGCCAGATGGCCCACGGTGCCTGTGGAAGCCAGACCTTGCTTGATGGCTCCAGGCTGGGCCTTGGCCGCGGCGATCAGATCCTGCAGTGATTTCCAGGGCGAATCGGTGGGCACGGCCAGCACCACGGGCTGCGAGGCCACCAGCGCCACGGGAAGCAGATCGGTCTTGGCGTTGAACGGCATGCTGGGCAGCAGCGAGGGATTGATGGCCAGATTGGCGGTCTGCCCCATGCCGAAGGTATAGCCGTCGGCCGGCGCCTTGGCGACGGCATCGAGGCCGATATTGCCGCCCGCGCCAGGCTTGTTGTCCACTACGATGACCCAGCGATTCGCGGTCGCCATGCGTTCGCTGATCTGGCGCGTCACCGTGTCGGTGCCGCCGCCAGGCGTGAAGGGCACGACCATGCGGATCGACTTGGCGGGCCATTCGCCGGGCTGGGCCGCAGCACTGCCGGCGGCCAGCGTCATGGCCGTCAGCGCGCATGCTGCCATCGCCAGGCGACGGTTCGGGTGTCGGGAAGAGGGGCTGTATGGCATGGTTTTGTCTCCTGAATGATGGAAATGGGGCGAAAGAATCCCCCGCAGGGCGCGCCTGGGCATCCTGTTCTGGGGGGGCGTGGGTCGTGCGGAGCGATGGCCCCGCAGGGGCGCTCAGTCGGGCTGGCCCTGTGCCAGTGCCTGGGCCTGGGCCTGGCTGTAGCCCAGGGCAGTCAGAATCTCCAGGCTGTGCTCGCCGAGCTTGGGCGGCGAGAGGCGCACCTGCAGATGCTTGCCGTCCAGGGTCAGCGGCAGCAGCACGGTCTTGCTGTCGCGGCCGTCGGGCAAGGTGATGGGGGCCAGTGCGCCCGTGGCGTTCAGGTGCGGGTCCTCGAGCAGATCGTGCGGGCGGGCGATGGGCGCGAACGGCAAGCCCTTGTCCTCGAAGACGCTGGCGATATGCGCGGCGCTGTAGCCGGCCATGGTTTCGCGCAGCAGCGGCATTAGCCAGCTGCGGGCCTGCACGCGGTCGTTGTTGCTGCCAAGGCGCGGGTCGTCACGCAGCTGCTCCAGACCAAAGGCATCGCAGAACTCGCGCCATGCGCCGTCGCTGACCACGGCCAGAAAGATCTGCTCGCCGCCCTGGACCTCGAACACGTCGTAGATCGCCCAGGCCGAAATGCGCGCGGGCATGGGTGCTGCAGGCTTGCCGGTCACCGCGTACTGCATCATGTGCTGGGCGATCAGAAACACATTGTTCTCGAACAGAGCGCTCTGCACTTCCTGGCCCTTGCCGGTCTTCTCGCGCTGAGCCAGGGCGGCCATGGCTCCCATGGCACCGAACATACCGCCCATGATGTCGTTGACACTGGTGCCCGCGCGCAGCGGGTCGCCGGGCCGGCCCGTCATATAGGCAAGGCCCCCCATCATCTGCACCACCTCGTCGAGGGCCGTGCGGTGTTCGTAGGGGCCGGGCAGAAAGCCCTTGTGACTCACATAGATGAGGCGTGGGAATTGTTGCTTGAGACTTTCATAGTCCAGGCCCAGCTTCTTCATGGTGCCGGGCTTGAAGTTTTCGGTCACCACATCGGCCGTGGCGATCAGCCGCAGCGCGGCTTCCTTGCCCTCGGGGGTCTGCAGATCCAGCGTCAGGCTTTTCTTGTTGCGGTTGAACAGCGGGAAAAAGCCCGAGCCCGAGCCGAGCAGCTTGCGCGTGGCATCGCCGTTGCGGCCGTGGCCCACGGGCTCGACCTTGATGACTTCGGCGCCCAGGTCGGCCAGCATCAGGCCGCAGCTGGGGCCCATGACCATATGGGTGAACTCCACCACGCGGATGCCGCTATAGGGCAGGGGGGAGGAAGTCTCGGCGGTTTCGGTTGAGGCGTGCATATTCATCTCTTCTTGTCTTCGGCTCATGGGCGAGCCGCTGTGTGATCAGTAGCGCTGAGGCACAAAGCCCTTGGGCAGGCCCGCGGGTGGCAGCATGCCGTAGAGCGCCTCGCCCGGCAGGCCGGCGGCCAGCGTTTCTCGCGCTGCAAGCAATCGCTCAATGTCAATGCCGGTGCGCAGCCCCATGGCTTCGAACATGAAGACCAGATCTTCGGTCACCACATTGCCCGAGGCGCCGGGGGCATAGGGGCAGCCGCCCAGTCCGGCCTGGGAGGCGTCGAAAGTGCGCACGCCGGCTTCATAGGCAGCCAGGCAGTTGGCCAGGCCCAGGCCTCGGGTGTTGTGCATATGTGCGGCACCGGCCTTGTCGCCGAGTTCGTTGCGCAGGCGTGTGAACAGGCGCTTGACCTGGGCCGGGTTGGCCATGCCCGTGGTGTCGGACAGGCCCGATTCGTCGGCGCCGGCGGCCACGCAGGCGGCAGCCAGCGCAATCACCTCGTCCTCGGGCACCAGGCCCTGCAGGGTGCAGCCGAAAGCGGTGGAGATGCCGGCCTCGATATGCACGGCAGGGGCGATCTCATCGCGCAGCCTGGCGATGGCGCGCACTTCTTCCACCATCTGCGCGGGTGTCTTGCGCACATTGGCCATGGAGTGCGCGGGGCTGGCCGATACGGGCAGCGTGATCTTGTGCGCGCCGGCGCGCATGGCGGCTTCGGCGCCCTTGAGATTGGGCACCAGGGCCATGATGGTGACGCCGGGATGGGCGGTGGCGTGGCGTACGACCTCGGCGGCATCGGCCATCTGCGGCAGCAGTTTGGGCGAGACAAAGGAGCCGACCTCGATCTCCTGCACGCCCGCTGCCACCAGAGCATCGATCCATGCATGTTTGTGGGCCGTGCTCATGGTGGCCGAGATCGACTGCAGGCCGTCGCGGGGGCCGACTTCGCTGATCAGGAGATCGAAACGCTGGGGGAATGACATGGTTGCCTCACTTGGATTTCATGCTTGCATTGCGGCTGGCACAATGCTTTAATGATGTTCTGTCTGATAGAACTTAATTCTTTCTATTGAAATATTGCCTTGCGTACTGATGCCCTGTCAAGATGCGGGGCAGGAGTTTCCATGCCGCGTAAATCCCTGAATGAATCCGTAGCCGACGAAAATGCCGCACCTGGCGGTGTGGCTGCAGTGGACCGCGCTCTCAGCGTGCTGAGTGCATTCCAGGATGGCGATGCCGCGCTGAGCCTGGCCGAGCTGGCCGAGCGCACCCGGCTCTACAAGAGCACGGTGCTGAGGCTGCTGGCCTCTCTGGAGCATGGCGGCTGGGTTCAGCGCCAGGATGACGGGCGCTATGCGGTGGGCCCGGCCGTGGCCAGGCTGCATGTGGTTTATGAGCAGAGCTTTTCGCTGGATAAACTGGTCATGCCGGTGCTGCGCGCACTGGTTCAGGCCACGGGCGAGAGCGCTGCCTACCATGTGCGCCAGGGGCGTGAACGCCTGTGTCTGTACCGTGTGGATTCGCCGCACCCGGTACGCGATCATGCGCGTGCCGGCGATCTGCTCCCCCTGGATAAGGGAGCTGGCGGGCGTGTGCTGGTCGCTTTCGATCCGGAGCTGGGCGACTGGGTGAAGAAGAATCGCAACCACTATGCGCGTGTACGGGCCGATGGCTACGAAGCCCTGGTGGGCGACAGACATAGCGAGATCGCCGGCATCTCGGCTCCGGTCTTTCGCCGCAGCGGGGAGCTGGCGGCCGCCCTGACGCTGACCATGCCTGCGCATCGCTATGACGAGCGCTATGTCAAAAACGTGCTGCAGGCCGCGCGCGACCTGGGGGCGCAACTGCCGTAGGTTTGGGCGCCCTGGGCTTGAGGCGCAGGGTCGGCAGTCGCAGGTAGCGATGAAGCCAGAGTCACGGGCCTGCCGGCTCGGGCTGAAAGCCCGGCTCGCTGCGTACGCGCAAAAAGCGGGCAAAGCGCGGCAGCCCGCTTTTTTCGTGCAGGCCCTGGTAGCGGTAGGTGACCCAGCTGCCGAGCGCGGGCGGACTTTTGCGCATCTGCACCGTCAGTCCGGAGCCCAGTGAAAACTGCTTGCCGTCCGGGGTCTGCACCAGCAGCGCACCCGTCATGCCCTGCCATTGTCCGCGTCCGTTTTTGTAGCCTATGACCCGGGCTTCGGCATCATCGAAAGGCTTGAGCTTGAGCAGATCGTCGCTGCGGCCCGGGCGATAGGGGGCGCTGCCTTTGTGCAGCATCAAGCCCTCGCCGCCGCCTTTGACGACTGTGTGCAGCCATTGCCGCAACTCGGCTTCCGAGCCCAGCTTGCGCTGCTCCACCATCTGCACCCAGTCCTGGGCAATGGCCCCGACGGTGCGCTGCAGCAGCGGCAGGCGCTGGTCAAAGCTGCCCGGAGCCGCGGGCAGATCAAACACCATGAATCTCATCTGGCGCCAGGCCCGATCGTCCGGGATGGCCTGTGCCGTGGTGGACTGGGCATGGGAAAACCGGCCGCGTCCGGCCCAGAGCTCGCCATCCATGGGGGTGGCCGGCCAGTCCCGAACAAACCACTCTGGCGTCGCGATCCGCTGCCCGCCACGGCTGACGAGCTGGTGGCCGTTCCAGTAGCCGCGTACGCCATCCAGTTTCTCGCTGATCCAATAGTCCTGCAGCGGCAGGCCGCTGCGCCAGACCTGGGCCAGCATCAGCGAAGGCGGCTGTGTCGTGGTCTGGGACCGCACGGCAACAAAGCCCATGCAGAGACAGGCACAGACCAGCCAGAGAATGCATTCCCGCAGGGGGCGATGCCGTGGCTCAGGCATGGCTATCTCCCGGTAAAGAGGCAGCTCATGCTAGAGCGCGGAGCCTATGCTGTCGATGCGGGTACGAACCCATATCAAAAAACATGGCTATCAGCGGCTTATCCATAAGTAATTGCGGTGATTTCAATGAAAAAGCCGCTGCAGCCAGGCAGCGGCTTTTGTCAAAGGGGCAAGACCTTCAGTCGCGGCTGATGACGGCGCAGGCGATGCGCGCGCCGGCATTGCCCGTGGGCTGGGTGGTGTAGTCGTCGGGCTGTGCATGGACGATGACCGCCCGGCCCATGACATTGCCAGGGCCGGCCAGCAAGGTGATGTCCGCCGACTGTACGTTGACGGTGGCCACGCCGTTGGAGTCGGCCTTCAGGCTGGGCAGGTCGCCCATATGGTGCTGGGTCGAGTCATATTTGCCATGCGGATTGCCCAGCGGGTTGAAGTGGCCGGCAGCGGCATTGCCATTGTCGCCGCAGTCGCCCTTGTCGTGGATGTGAAAGCCATGCTCGGAATTGGGCTTGAGGCCGTGAATCACGGCATTGACCATCACCTGCTGGCCGGTCTTCTGGGTGAATTTCACATCGCCGCCGACCTTGCTACCCGAAGTGGCCTGCAGCCTGGCGATGGCCTGGGCGGGCTGGGGCTCGGGGGTGCTGCAGGCCGTCAGGGCAGCAGCGAATGCGGTCAGGATGAGAAAACGATATGGCATGTAAGCTCCTCTTGAATATTCGTCAGAACCATAGAGAAAACACTGTGAACCATAGCGTCAGTGCTTTGCCGCGCTTGTAGGGCAAGGGCCAAGATGTCGGGCACGGCCCCAAAAAACAAAGCCCCGCAGGCTGCTGAGGCCTGCGGGGCTGGTGTCGTCAAAAGCCTGGGGCTCAGACCTGATCGGCAGACAGGCCTGCGGTCTGGCTGAAGCCGCCGTCCACATAGGTGATCTCGGCGGTCACGCCGGAGGCCAGGTCGGACAGCAGGAAGGCCGCGACATTGCCCACGTCTTCAATGGTCACGTTGCGGCGCAGAGGAGCGGCGTCGGCCACACGGCCCAGCAGCTTGCCGAAGTCCTTGATGCCGGAGGCAGCCAGGGTCTTGATGGGGCCGGCGGAGATGCCGTTGGCACGAATGGCGCGGCCGTCGGCAGTGCGACCCACGGCTTCTGCCAGGTAACGCACGGATGCTTCCAGCGATGCCTTGGCCAGGCCCATGGTGTTGTAGTTGGGGATGGAGCGCAGAGCGCCCAGATAGGACAGGGTCAGCAGCGAGGACTTGTCGTTCAGGTAAGGCAGGGCTGCCTTGGCCATGGCGGGGAAGCTGTAGGCGCTGATATCGTGGGCGATCTTGAAGTTCTCGCGGCTCAGACCGTCGAGGAAGTTGCCGGCAATGGCTTCACGGGGGGCAAAACCGATGGAGTGCACAAAGCCGTCGAACTTGCCCCAGGTGGCACCCAGGTCGGCGAACAGCTTTTCGATCTGGGCGTCGTCGCCCACGTCGCAGTCGAACACCAGCTTGGAGTCGAAGTCGGCAGCAAATTCGGTGATGCGGTCCTTGAAGCGTTCACCCACATAGCTGAAAGCCAGTTCTGCGCCTTGCTCATGGCAGGCCTTGGCAATGCCGTAGGCAATGGAACGGTTGGACAGAACGCCCGTGATCAGCAGCTTTTTACCGGCGAGAAAACCCATTGTTGTTCTCCAAAGAAAATTGAAAGAGACGATGGCTGCATCTGTGGCAGACGCGCCATCTTTGAAAACGTATCTGTTCGAACTGGGTGCGAATCAGTCGGGGTAGGGCAGAATTGTCGCATGCGCCATTGGATGATTTGCTCAGCCCTGATTGTCAGCAGCCAAGTTGCCACACCTGCCCTGGCAGCACATGGCTATGCGCTCTGGGGCCAGCCCAGGTACGCGGCCGACTTCAAGCACTTTGACTATGTGAACCCTCAAGCGCCCAAGGGCGGCGAGTTGCGCATGGTCAGCAATCTGCGCTATTCGACCTTCGACAAGTACAACCCCTTCACCATCAAGGGTTCGCCGCCTGCCTATCTGGCGGACATGCTGTTCGAGACCCTGCTGACCCCCAGCCTCGACGAGACGGCCACGGGCTACGGCCTGCTGGCCGAGGATGTGGAGGTGGCGGCCGACGGCCTGTCCGCGACATTCAAATTGCGCAAGCAGGCGCGCTTTCACAACGGCAAGCCCGTGCTGGCCCAGGATGTGAAGCACAGCTACGAGACGCTGCTGAGCAAATATGTCTCGCCCGGCTACAAGACGCTGTTTGCCGAGGTGGCTGCCTGTGATGTGCTCGACGAGCGCACGGTGCGCTTTCGCTTCAAAAAGCCCAACCGCGACCTGCCGCTGACCGTGGGCGCCCTGCTGCCGGTGTTCAGCCGTGACTGGGGGCTGGGCGCGGATGGCAAGCCCAAGGCCTTCGATCAGGTGGTGATGGACACGCCCATCGGCAGCGGGCCCTACAAGATAGGGCCGGTCAAGTTTGGCAAGGACATCAGCTATGTTCGCGACCCTAAGTATTGGGGGGCAGCCTTGCCGGTGCGTGTCGGTTTGGCCAATTTTGACCGAGTCACCATCAAGATCTACAAGGACAACACGGCGCGGCTGGAGGCACTCAAGGCCGGTGAGTTCGATCTCATGCGCATCAACAGCGCGGGCGACTGGGCCAGGCGTCTGACGGGGCGGCGCTTCGCCTCGGGCGAACTGGTCAAGGGCGCGTTCGAGAACAAGCTGCCCTCGGGCTTTCAGAGCTTCTTTCTGAACCTGCGCCGCGAGCAGCTCAAGGATGTACGCGTGCGCGAGGCCCTGGGCCTGGCTTATGACTTTGAGTGGATGAGCCGTCAGATGTTCTATGGCGCATATCAGCGCGTGCATGGATTGTTTGGCAACACCGCTTGCGAAACCACGGGCGATCCCAGCGATGCCGAGTTGGCCCTGCTCAAGCCCTATGAGAGCAGTCTGCCGCCAGGCACGCTGGGGCAGATGGCCCAGCCGCCACGCACCGACGGGCCTGATGGCCTGCGCGGCAATCTGCGGCGTGCGCAGAAGCTGCTGGCCGATGCCGGCTGGACGGTCAGGGATGGAGCCTTGCGCAACGCCAAGGGCGAGCCCATGGTGCTGGAATATCTGGACAGCAGCGAGAGCGGTGTCAAGATCGTCAGCAGCTGGATGCGCAATCTGGAAAAGCTGGGCATCACGCTCAAGGTGCGCAATGTGGACTACGCGCTCTATCAGCAGCGCATGGACAAATACGATTTCGACATCGTGACGCTCAACGTGCCCGGCACGCACAATCCGGGGCAGGAATATGCCGAGCTGTTCGGCAGCGCCGCCGCCGATGTGGAGGGGGCCTCGAACTATGTCGGTCTCAAGAGCAAGGCCGTGGATGCCATCATCGCCCAGATGGCTGCGGCCAAGTCCGAGCAGCAGATGCTGCCCGCCTGCCACGCGCTGGAGCGCATCATCGTCCACGGCCATTACCTGATCCCGCAGTATTACTCGGGCACGCACCGCATGGTCTATGACGCCTGGAAGTTGGCGCTGCCGGGGCAGATTCCGGCCTATTCGCCGGGCGAGCTATGGGCCGTCTATGCCTGGTGGGCCAAGTAAGGTGGCCCCCACGCTCCACCGTTGCACGGGTCGCTGCCCCCCGAGGGGGCTGGCCTTGCTTGGGGCGGCCCGGCGCTGCGGCCCAGGTAAAGTGGCCCCCACGCTCCGCCGTTGCACGGGTCGCTGCCCCTCTGCTTTGGGCGGCCCGGCGCTGCGACCAGCGCTGCCGCGGCTGAAAACAAGGGTTGATCGAAGATGTTTGCCTATATTCTCAAACGCATTTTGCTGATGATCCCCACGCTGCTGGGCGTGCTGCTGCTGACCTTTGTCGTCATCCAGTTCGTGCCCGGTGGCCCGGTGGAGCAGTATCTGGCCGAGGCCAAGGCCGGTGCCGGACACGGCGCCGAAGGCGCTTCCATGAGCTACCGGGGCGGCCAGGGCGTGGACCCCAAGCGGCTCGAAGAGATCAAGGCGCTGTACGGCTTTGACAAGCCGCCGGTAGAACGCTTTGTGCAGATGCTGGGCCAGTTCGCGCGCTTCGATCTGGGCACCAGCTTTTTTCAGAACAAAAGCGTCTGGGCGCTGGTCAAGGAAAAACTGCCGGTCTCCATCAGCCTGGGGCTGTGGACGTTTTTCATCAGCTATCTGGTGGCTGTGCCCCTTGGCGTGGCCAAGGCCGTGCGGGCCGGCTCGCGCTTCGATCTGGCGACCACAATCGTGATTCTCATCGGCTATGCCATTCCGGGCTTTGTGCTGGGCGTGGCGCTGCTGGTCGTCTTTGGCGGGCAGCTGCAGTGGTTTCCGCTGCGCGGGCTGACATCGGCCAATTTCGACGAACTCAGCACCATGGGCAAGGTGGCGGACTATCTCTGGCATATCGCGCTGCCTGTGACGGCCATGGTGGCCGGCAGCTTTGCCGTGACAGCCATGCTGACCAAGAACTCGTTTCTCGAAGAGATCCGCAAGCAGTATGTGCTGACGGCCCGCGCCAAGGGGCTGTCCGAGCGCCAGGTGCTCTACAAGCATGTGTTTCGCAATGCGCTGATTCCCATCGTCACGGGCTTTCCCTCGGCTTTCATCGGCGCCTTCTTTGCCGGCGCGCTGCTGATCGAGACCCTGTTCTCGCTCGATGGCCTGGGTCTGCTCAGCTATGAAAGCGTGATCCGGCGCGACTTTCCCGTGGTGCTGGGCACGCTGTATCTGTTCACGCTGATCGGCCTGGTGACCAAGCTCATCAGCGATCTTTGCTATGTCTGGGTAGACCCCCGGGTCAAGTTTGATTGATTTATGCAAAATAAGCCTCAAACCAATGCCCTGCAAGCGCAAGAAGCTATGAATACAGGAGTAGAGCGTGTGCCGGCGGCGCCTGCTGCCAAGTCCGAATCCCCTGGGCGCCGGGCCTGGCGGCGCTTCAAAGGCAATCGACTGGGCTTTGCCAGCCTGCTGGTCTTCTCGGTGCTGGTGCTGCTCAGCCTGTTTGCCGAACTGCTGTCCAACGACAAGCCGCTCATCGTGCGCTACGAGGGGCAGACCTATCTGCCGCTGCTGCACGATTACCCGGAAACCACGTTTGGCGGCGATTTCCATACGCCGACCGATTACCTCGATCCCTTCATCCAGCAAAGGCTCGGCGAGGGCGACAACTGGGCGATCTTCCCCATCAACCGCTATGGCAAGTCCACCATCAATTACTTTGCCAAGTCGCCCAATCCTTCTGCGCCGTCGGTCGACAACTGGCTGGGCACCGACGACCGGGGGCGCGATCTGCTGGCGCAGCTCATCTACGGTTTTCGCGTCAGCGTGCTGTTCGGCCTGGCGCTGACGGCCGTGGGCGTGCTGCTGGGCGTGCTGGCGGGAGCGGTGCAGGGCTTTTTTGGCGGCAAGACTGATCTGGCCTTCCAGCGCCTGACGGAAATCTGGGGCTCCATGCCCGAGCTCTACCTGCTCATCATCTTCAGCGCGCTGTTTGCGCCCAGTGTCTCGCTGCTGCTGATCCTGCTGAGCCTGTTCGGCTGGATGGGGCTGGCCGACTATGTGAGAGCCGAGTTTCTGCGCAATCGCCAGCTCGACTATGTGAAATCCGCCCAGGCGCTGGGTGCCAGCAATCGCTCCATCATCTTTCGCCACATTCTGCCCAACAGCATGACGCCGGTGATCACCTTTTTGCCGTTTCGCATGAGCGGGGCCATCCTGGCGCTGACCTCGCTCGATTTTCTGGGTCTGGGCGTCCCGCCAGGCACGCCCAGCCTGGGCGAGCTGCTGAGCCAGGGCAAGAACAATATCGATGCTTGGTGGATTTCCCTGTCCACCTTTGGCGTGCTGGTCATCACGCTGCTGCTGCTGACCTTTATGGGGGATGCCCTGCGCGATGCGCTGGACCCGCGCAAGCAGGCGCACACCGGGGCTGCAAAGCGCGCAGGAGGCAAGCCATGAGCCAGGAAAAGTATGGGATTGAGAGCCGCAGCCAGCTGCTGAGCGTGCACGATCTGAGCGTGTCTTTTGCGGGCAAGCCCGTGGTTCAGGGTGTGAGCTTCGAGATGGCTGCCGGTGAAAAGCTGGCGCTGGTGGGGGAGTCCGGCTCGGGCAAGTCGGTCACGGCGCTGTCGCTGCTGCGCCTGGTGGGCGATGCGCAACTGGGTGGCCGGGCCCTGCTGGACGGGCGCGATCTGCTGGGGCTTTCGGAGCGCGAGATGCAGGGCATACGCGGCGGCGATATCGCCATGATCTTTCAGGAGCCGATGACGGCGCTGAACCCGCTGATGACCGTCGGCGCGCAGGTGGCGGAGGTGCTGCAGCTCAAGCAGGCCTTGAGCCGGGCGCAGGCCTTGAAGCAGGCCGTCGAGCTGCTGGCCACTACCGGCATCCCTGAGCCCGAGCGTCGCGCGCAGAGCTTTCCGCACCAGCTCAGCGGCGGCCAGCGTCAGCGCGCCATGATTGCCATGGCCCTGGCCAGCCGTCCCCGGCTGCTGCTGGCCGACGAGCCGACAACGGCGCTGGATGTGACGCTGCGTGGCCAGATCCTGGATTTGCTGGCCGATCTGCAGCGGCAGACCGGCATGGCCGTGCTGATGATCACGCATGACCTGAACCTGGTGCGCCGCTTTGCCGACCGCGTGGCCGTCATGGAAAAAGGCCGTCTCGTGGAGCAGGGCGCGGTGGCCGATCTCATGCAGAACCCGCAGCATGCCTATACCCGCAAGCTGCTGGCCAGCCGGCCGGTACGCAATGTGGCGGATGAGACCGTGCCGGCCGGTGAGGCTGCCGTGGTGCAGACCCGGGCCTTGCAGGTGAGCTATGCCACGCCCTTGCCCGGCATTCGCGGCTGGTTCAAAAAGGGCGCGTTCGTCGCGGTCAAGGGCGCGGATATGCTGCTGCGGCCCGGCCGTACCCTGGGCGTGATCGGTGAATCGGGCTCCGGTAAATCCACGCTGGCCCAGGCCGTGCTGGGGCTGTTGCCTGCGGCCGGGGAGCTGCAGGTGGCTGGCAGACAATGGCAGCAGCCGGCAATCCGCAACAGCGCCGCCAATCTGGCGCTGCGGCGCAAGATCCAGGTGGTGTTTCAGGATCCGTTCTCCTCGCTCTCTCCGCGCATGACGGTGGAGGAGATCGTCGGCGAAGGCCTGCAGATCCATGCCCCTGAGCTCGCTGCCGGGCCGCGGCGCGAGCGCGTGCTCAAGATGCTCGAAGAGGTGGGCTTGACCGAGGCCCAGTTTCCCGGCCTGCTGCAGCGCTATCCGCATGAATTCTCGGGCGGGCAGCGGCAGCGCCTGGCGATTTCACGCGCGCTCATCATGGAGCCCGAGGTCCTGGTGCTGGACGAGCCCACGAGTGCGCTCGACGTCACCATTCAGCAGCAAGTGCTGGCCCTGCTGCAGCGGCTGCAGAAGGAGCGTGGTCTGGCCTATCTGCTCATCACCCACGATGTGGACGTGATTCGCGCCATGGCCCATGAGGTGCTGGTCATGAAGGACGGGCAGATCGTGGAGCAGGGCGATGTGCAGGCGGTGCTGACTGCGCCGAGGCAGGCATACACGCGCCAGTTGGTCGAGGCCGCCGGGGTCGTTGCCGAGCCTTCGGCGGTCTGAATGTGATAGCGAGCAGCGCTTTCCCTTCAAAGGTTTGAGGCTTTGAATGCCTGCAATTGCTGTCGATTCACTGATTCGCGAGGCAGGCATTCGCTGAAAAACACTGAATCCGCACTCGAAAGTTTGTATTTATTTGGCGCGAATTCTCTGGCTGTGGCCTAATTGATCCTTTTCAACCTCCCAATTGAGAATTCGACATGGGCAATAAGATCGTTACCGAAGCAGACCGCAAGGCCACTCCCCGTCCCCAGGCACCCAATGGCGTGACCCTGCCCACTCCCGGCCGTGGCCAGCGCGTGAGCCTGGAGCGTGGTTCGCACACTCGCAGCAAGAAGCAGCCCGGCAAGCGCCACGGCTAATTCCTGCGGCAGGCTGCGCCCTGGTGTGCGGCCCGCAAAAAAGCCCTCGTCACTTCGGTACGAGGGCTTTTTGCTTTTCACGGCTTCAGAGCGTTGGTTTGCTCATCCTTGCAGATTTTTCAGCTTGCGGCGCAGTTGCTGCACTTCCTCAATGAGATCGGTGGTCAGGGCGGCGAGCTGAGGGTCGGCGTCGAAGCTGTGTTCCAGCTGGGCAATGCGGCGTGCACGTACCAGCGTCTGGCTGCTGAAGCGCCATTGCTCGTGGCTGATCTCGCGCAGCTGACCTTCGTTGTCGTAGCTGATGACGCCTGTCTGCACATGCTCGATCACCCATTGCGGGCTGGTGCAGCAATGGCGCGCCAGTTCGTGCAGATCGAGCACGGCCTGTTCCAGCAGCTCGGCAGGTTCGTAGAAAGGGTAGTGGGAGGGGCTCATGGGAAAACCTTTCAACTCAGGCTGCGGGCATCGAACTGCGGGAAGGCCCTGGCAAAGTCGGCATAAGCCTGCTTTTGCGCGGGTGTCGCCGCGGGCGGGAAGACCACATCCAGCACCAGGTACAGATCACCTGGCGTGGCGGCGGGCAGGCCCTTGCCCTTGAGGCGCAGTTTGCGGCCCGAGCGATAGCCGGCGGGCACGGTGACTTCCAGTTCCCCGGCCAGCGTCTTGAAGGGGACGGGGCCACCCAGCTCGGCTTCCCAGGGCGCGAGCGGCACTCGCTGGTAGACATCCTTGCCTTCGGACCACCAGCGCGGGTCGCTGCGGAAGTGCACCTCCAGCAGTAGATCGCCTGGAGCACCCTTGCCCAGGCCCGGGTTGCCCTGACCGGCAAGGCGAATCATCTGGCCCTCGCGCACGCCCTTGGGAATGGTGACCTGCAGCTCCTTGTCCTTGTGGGTGGGGATGCCCTGGTCGTCGAGCACGGTGCTGCGCAGATGCAGCGAGCGCACGGCGCCGCTATAGCTGTCCTGCAGATCCAGCTCTATGCTGGCATGCTGGTCCTGGCCGCGCATGTCTGGGGTGCTGCGCGCGCCTTGCTGGCCCTGATGGCGCCGTGCACGAGCGGCCTGGCCGAACATCTGCGAGAAAAAGTCGCTGAAATCGGCGTCGCTGCCGGCATCGCCCTGGCTGCTGAAGTGAAAGTCCCGCTGATCCCAGTCGGGCGGCGGGCGAAAGCCTCCGCTGCCCTGAGCTCTGGCATTTTGAGCAAACTGCATCTCGTCGCCCATGGCGTCGTAGGCGGCGCGCTTTTCGGGGTCGGAGAGCACGGTGTTGGCTTCGTTGACCTCGGCCATGCGAGCAGCCGCGTCTTTTTCCTTGCTGATGTCGGGGTGGTATTTGCGGGCGAGTTTGCGATAGGCCTTTTTGATGTCCTCGGTGGAGGCCTTTTTGTCCACGCCAAGTATCTTGTAATAGTCCTTGTAATCCATGGAGTCACCAATCTTCTTGTCAAAAGATGGGCGCAAGACTGTTGCCTTGGCTGCTGCCATTGCTGCGCCCGCATTCAGGAAAATAATAGGGATAGAGTGCGGCAGCTTCAAGGGTCTCAATGCGCGCTGGTGGGGTGATGACCGGGGTTTGAGTCCTTAAGGGCATCTGGCGCTACCATTGCCGGGATCAATGCAGGGGCGTGTGCGAAGGCCTGCCCAGAGTTCGTGAAATGAAACAAGAAATTACAAAAGCAGACGCATGGCTGGTTGTCTGCCTCTGTGCTGACTGGTGCGGTACCTGTAAACAGTACCGGCAGCCCTTCGAGGCTCTTGCTGCCCAGTTTCCACAGATGCGTTTTGTCTGGCTCGATGTGGAAGACCGTGAGGATGTAGCTGGCGATCTGGACATAGAAACCTTTCCGTCCATTTTGGTGGCGCAGGGCGAGCAGGCCAGATTCCTGGGGCCTGTGCTTCCGCAGACGGGGGTGCTGGCGCGGATGCTGCAATCCCTGCCCGCAGATGCGGCGGCGAGGCCCGCCGATGTGCAGGAGGCCCAGGATTTGCTGCAGCGATTGTTGCGCGCTGATGACCTGCAGGAAGTCTTGCGTTGATCGCTGTTTTATGCGAGACACTTTTTGCGAAAACAGTGGTTTGCGGCTACAATTACGGCTTCACGACCAAACGGGCGGGTACATACCGCCCGTTTTTTTTGGGCAATTCATGGCGAAACCTGTTTTTGGCAGAGCTAAGTCCATGATTTGACAGATTTTTCGGGATTGAACTGAATACACGTGGCACTACAGCAAATCGTTGAACAAACCGTGACAGGTCTGGGCTATGACCTGGTTGAAATCGAGCGCTCGGCCGGCGGCCTGCTGCGCATCACGATTGATTTGCCTTGGCAGGCGCCGGAGGACGGTGCGCCTGAGCTGCCCGAGCAGTTCGTGACAGTGGAAGACTGCGAAAAGGTCACGCGCCAGCTTCAGTTTGCGCTGGAAGTCGATGGTGCGGACTACGCCCGCCTGGAGGTCTCTTCTCCAGGCATTGATCGTTTGCTGCGCCATGAGCAGGACTTCATCCGCTTTGAAGGCTCGGAGGTGGATCTGACGCTCAAGGCTCCCATCGGGGCTGCAGGTGGCGACAAGATCAATGCAAACCGCAAGAAATTTCGTGGCACGCTGGAGCGGACTGAAGAAGGTGGCTGGCAGATCGTCTGGAGCGATGAGCCGCCTCCCAAGCCGGGCGTGCGCGTCAGCAAGAAGCGTGAGCCTGCGCCGTTGAACGCGATGGGCTTTACGCTTGACGAGTTGCGCGAAGCTCGTCTGGCACCGATTGTGAATTTCAAAGGACGCGCAGCCAAGCCCGAGTGAGGCAGCTGAAGCGTTTGAATCTTTTGGGGCAAAGAGGTCGCATGCAAATCCTCTTTGTGTGATTGAAATAGGAGAGTCGTCGCATGAATCGCGAACTGTTGATGTTGGTTGAAGCCATTTCGCGTGAAAAGAACGTGGAACGCGATGTGGTTTTTGGTGCCGTGGAATCCGCACTGGCACAGGCCACCAAGAAGCTGTACCAAGGTGAAGTAGACATCCGCGTGTCCATCGATCGCGAAAGCGGCGACTACGACACCTTCCGCCGCTGGGTGGTGGTGTCTGACGATGCCGGTCTGCAGAACCCCGACGCCGAAGAAATGCTGATGGATGCGGAAGACCGCGTGCCCGGCATTCAAATTGGTGAGTTCATTGAAGAGCAGATCGAGTCGCTGCCCATCGGCCGTATCGGTGCCATGGCTGCCAAGCAGGTCATCCTGCAGAAGATTCGCGACGCCGAGCGCGAAATGCTGCTCAACGAATTCCTGGCCCGTGGCGAGAAGATCTTTACCGGTACCGTCAAGCGCATGGACAAGGGCGACATCATTGTCGAATCCGGCCGTGTGGAAGGCCGACTCAAGCGCGGCGAGATGATCCCCAAGGAAAATCTGCGCAATGGCGACCGCGTGCGCGCCATGATCATGGAAGTCGATGCCACCTTGCGCGGTGCTCCCATCCTGCTGTCGCGCTCGGCTCCCGAATTCATGGTGGAATTGTTCCGCAATGAAGTGCCCGAGATCGAGCAAGGCCTGCTGGAGATCAAGAGCTGCGCCCGTGACGCCGGCTCTCGTGCCAAGATCGCCGTGCTCAGCCACGACAAGCGCGTGGACCCCATCGGCACCTGCGTCGGCGTGCGCGGCACCCGCGTGAATGCGGTGACCAACGAGCTGGCCGGCGAGCGTGTGGATATCGTGCTGTGGTCCGAAGACCCCGCCCAGTTCGTGATCGGTGCCCTGGCTCCTGCCAATGTCTCTTCCATCGTTGTGGATGAGGAAAAGCATGCCATGGACGTGGTCGTGGACGAGGAAAATCTGGCCATCGCCATCGGTCGCGGCGGTCAGAACGTGCGTCTGGCCTCCGAGCTGACAGGCTGGAAGATCAACATCATGGACGCTGCAGAGTCTGCCCAGAAGCAGGCCGACGAGTCGGCTGTCTCGCGCAAGCTGTTCATGGAAAAGCTGGATGTGGACGAGGAAATCGCCAACATCCTGATCGAAGAAGGTTTCGAGACCCTGGAAGAAGTGGCCTATGTGCCGCTGCAGGAAATGCTCGAAATCGAATCCTTCGACGAAGAGACGGTGAACGAGCTGCGTAGCCGCGCCAAGGATGCACTGCTGAGTCAGGAAATTGCTCGCGAAGAAAATGTGAGCAAGGCATCCGAGGATCTGGTGTCTCTGGACGGCATGACTGCCGAGCTGCTGGACAAGCTGGCGCAAGCTGATGTGCACACACGTGACGATCTGGCCGACCTGGCGATCGACGAGCTGACCGAAATCACCGGTCAGACTGCCGAAGAAGCCAAGGCCTTGATCATGAAGGCGCGTGAGCACTGGTTTACCGATGGGCAAGAGTAAGGTCAGGGAGGTACAGAGCATTTATGTCGAGTAATACGGTTGCAGAATTTGCGAAAGAGCGCAACACGACCCCTGATACCTTGCTGCAGCAGCTCAAGGCCGCCGGGGTTGACAAGGCCAATGCGGCTGACGCGCTGACCGAAGGTGACAAGCAGCGCTTGCTGTCTCACCTGCAGGCAAGCCATGGCAGCGGTGCCAAGAAGATCACGCTGACCAAGAAGTCCACCAGCGAAATCAAGCAGGCGGATTCATCGGGCCGTGCCCGTACGATTCAGGTGGAAGTGCGCAAGAAGCGCACTTTCGTGAAGCGGGAAGACACTCCCGCCGAGGCTCAGGCCAATGCGGAAAGCATGGCTAAGGCTGTGCAGGAGCGTGCCGCTAGTCAAGAGCTGGTACGCCGTGAAGAAGATGCTCGCCGCGAGGCCGAGCTGTTGAGCCATCAGGAAGAACAATTGGCCAAGGAACGTCAAGAGCGCGAAGAGCGCGAGCGCCGCGAGCGCGAAGCCGAGGAACGTGCTGCAGCCTATGCAGCCGCGGAAGTCGCCAAGGTGGCTGAAGCCAAGGCGGCAAAGGAAGAAGAAAAGCGCGAGCACGCAGCAGGCGCTGCCGCACGTGCTGCGGCCCAGGCCGAGGCACGCGCCAAGGCGGAAGCCGAATCCCAGGCCAAGGCTGCTGAAGAAGCCAGCCGCGCCAAGGATCTGGATGAGCGCCGCCGCAAGGCCCTGGCCGAAGCGGAAGCCATCCGCGCCATGATGGCTGCGCCTAAGAAGGTGCTGGTCGCCAAGAAGCCCGAGGAGCCCAAGAAGGCTGCTCCGGTCGCTGCGGATGCCAAGAAGCCTGTTGCCACCAAGGATGGCAACAAGCCTGCAGGCAGCGCTGGCGCGGCCAATGCCGGCGGCGGTGCCCGTCCAGGCAAGGAAGTCAAGTCCGCCAAGCTGTCTTCGAGCTGGTCCAACGACGCCGGCAAGAAGAAGGAAATCAAGACCCGTGGCGACAGCTCCGGCGGCGTGGCTGGCCGTTCCAACTGGCGCGGTGGTCCCAAGGGCGGCCGTCGTGGCAATGATCGTCACGAGCAGCAACAGCAGCAGGCTCCCGAGTTCCGTCAGCTGGAGATTTCGGTGCCCGAGACCATCACCGTGGCCGAACTGGCTCACAAGATGGCCATCAAGGCATCCGAGGTCATCAAGGTTCTGATGAAGATGGGCCAGATGGTCACCATCAATCAGCCGCTGGACCAGGACACCGCCATGATCGTGGTGGAAGAAATGGGCCACACCGCCAAGGTGGCTGCGCTGGACGATCCCGAAGCCTTCACCGCCGAGGAAGTCTCCAACTCCGAAGCCGAGCAACTGCCGCGCGCTCCCGTGGTGACCGTCATGGGGCACGTGGACCACGGCAAGACCTCGCTGCTGGACTACATCCGTCGCACCAAGGTGGCGTCGGGCGAAGCCGGCGGCATCACTCAGCACATCGGTGCCTACCATGTGAAGACGCCTCGCGGCATCATCACCTTCCTGGACACCCCCGGTCACGAGGCCTTCACGGCCATGCGTGCTCGCGGTGCCAAGTCCACCGACATCGTGATTCTGGTGGCTGCTGCCGACGACGGCGTCATGCCCCAGACCAAGGAAGCCATCAAGCACGCCAAGGCGGCTGGTGTTCCCATCGTGGTGGCCATCACCAAGGCCGACAAGCCCGAAGCCAACCCCGATCGCGTCAAGCAGGAGCTGGTCGTGGAAGAGGTGCTACCCGAAGAATACGGCGGTGACTCTCCCTTCGTGGCCGTGTCCTCCAAGACCGGTCAGGGCATCGACGAGCTGCTGGAGCAAGTGCTGCTGCAGGCCGAAGTGCTGGAACTCAAGGCGCCCGTGGACGCCGCTGCCAAGGGTATCGTGATCGAAGCCCAGCTGGACAAGGGTCGCGGTACCGTGGCTACGGTGCTGGTGCAGTCCGGTACGCTGAAGGTCGGCGATGTGGTGCTGGCTGGCCAGACCTATGGTCGCGTGCGAGCCATGCTCGACGAAGACGGCAAGCAGACCAAGGAAGCCGGTCCTTCCATCCCTGTCGAGATCCAGGGTCTGAACGAAGTGCCCCAGGCGGGTGACGACTTCATGGTGCTGAGCGACGAGCGTCGTGCCCGTGAAATCGCGACCTACCGCGCCGGCAAGTTCCGCAACACCAAGCTGGCCAAGCAGCAGGCTGCGAAGCTGGAAAACATGTTCGCCGAAATGTCCGCTGGCGATGTGCAGACCCTGCCCATCATCATCAAGGCCGACATGCAAGGCTCGCAGGAAGCTCTGGCAGCCTCGCTGCTCAAGCTGTCCACCGACGAGATCAAGGTTCAGTTGGTGTACTCCGGCGTGGGCGGTATCTCCGAGTCCGACGTCAACCTGGCGCTGGCTTCCAAGGCCATCATCATCGGCTTCAACGTGCGTGCGGATGCTCAGGCCCGCAAGACCGCTGAAGGCAACGATGTCGACGTTCGCTACTACAACATCATCTACGACGCCGTGGATGAGGTGAAGGCTGCGATGTCCGGCATGCTGGCTCCCGAGAAGCGCGAAGAGATCATCGGTATGGCCGAGATCCGTACCGTGTTCGTGGCGACGAAGATCGGCACCATTGCCGGCTCGTACATCACGCAAGGTCACGTCACCCGCAATGCACACTTCCGTCTGCTGCGCGACAACGTGGTCATCTACACGGGCGAGATCGAGTCGCTGCGTCGCATGAAGGACGATGTCAAGGAAGTCAAGGAAGGCTTCGAGTGCGGTATCAAGCTGCGCAACTACAACGACATCAAGGAAGGCGACGTGCTGGAAGTCTTCGAGATCAAGGAAATCGCTCGTACGCTGTAAAAGCAATAGCTGCTAGCGCCTGTTACGCAAGGGTTTGAGGCTGAAAATGCCTTGAATTCCTTGTGCAGCAAGCGCAAATAGCTCCTTTTTTATTCATGGCAACCAAACGCAAATCTGCTGCTCCCAACCGCAGCTTCAAAGTTTCCGACCAGATCCAGCGTGATCTGTCGGAGCTGATCGCCCGCGAGTTGAAGGACCCGCGCGTCGGCATGGTCACGCTGCAAGGCGTGGAGGTGACTCCTGACTATGCCCACGCCAAGGTGTTCTTCAGCGTGCTCGTCGGCGATCCCGAAGTGACGCTGGCAGCACTCAATCAGGCCGCAGGCTTTCTGCGCAACGGCCTGTTCAAGCGTCTGCACATTCATACCGTGCCCACGCTGCATTTCGTCTACGACCGCACTACAGAGCGCGCTGCCGACATGAACGCCTTGATCGCCAAGGCTGTGGCGTCGCGCGGACCCGAACAGGAATAAGCACATGAACGCCCCTCGCACCCGGGTGCAGCGGCGCCCTGTGCATGGGGTGTTGCTGCTCGATAAACCGCTGGGCTGGTCCAGCAACGATATCTTGCAGAAGGTCAAGTGGCTGCTGCGCGCCGAAAAGGCCGGGCATACAGGCACGCTTGATCCGCTGGCCAGTGGCGTGCTGCCGCTGTGTTGCGGCGCTGCCACCAAATTCAGTCAGCTTCAGCTCGAAGCCGAGAAAACCTACGAAGCCATTGCCCGCCTGGGCCAGACCACGACCACGGCCGATGCCGAGGGCGATGTGGTGCTGGAGCGTGCCGTCGATCTGGCAGCCATCACGCCCGAGCGCCTGGCGCAGGTGCAGGCCCAGTTCACAGGCGACATCAAGCAGGTGCCGCCCATGCACAGTGCGCTGAAGAAGGACGGCAAGGCACTCTATGAATATGCCCGTGCGGGCGTGGAAGTGGAGCGCCCCGCACGCGATGTCACCATTCATGCATTGGATCTGACTCTGGTGCAGGACGATCAGGGGCATCCGGCTGTCAAGATGAGAGTGACCTGCAGCAAGGGCACTTACATCCGCACATTGGGCGAAGACGTGGGCGAGGCCTTGGGCTGTGGCGCCCATTTGCGTTTTCTGCGCCGTGTGGAAACCGGCGGTCTTGAAGTGTCGCGTTGCGTGACGCTGCAGGCGCTGGAAGCCATGAACGATGAAGAGCGCATCGCGCAGGTCCAGCCTGTCGATACCCTGCTGCATCGTCATGCCGTCGTCACCTTGGGTGAACAGGATGCAGGACGCTTTCTATCAGGCTTGCGCCGTCGAGGGTCTTGGGCGGATGCCCCGGCCGTGGCGGTGTATGGTGAGCGCCCGCATGCCCTTTTAGGGGTAGGCCGTGTGGCGAGCGGGGAATTGATTCCCGAGCGCCTGCTCAGTCCGCTAGAAATTCAACAAATTTTGGAAGGAACGCCGCGTCCACAAGCAAGCGGCATTTTGGAAACATTATGAGCAAACAAATCCGCAACATTGCGATCATCGCGCACGTTGACCACGGTAAGACCACCATGGTGGACCAGCTGCTGCGCCAGTCCGGCACTTTTGCCGAGCACGAAAAAGTCGTCGACACCGTGATGGACAACCATGCCATCGAACGTGAGCGCGGCATCACCATTCTGGCCAAGAACTGTGCCGTGTCCTGGAAGGACACCCACATCAACATTCTCGACACGCCCGGTCACGCGGACTTCGGCGGCGAAGTGGAGCGTGCCCTGTCCATGGTCGACGGCGTGGTGCTGCTGATCGATGCGCAGGAAGGCCCCATGCCCCAGACGCGCTTCGTGACCAAGAAGGCTCTGGCCCTGGGCCTGCGCCCCATCGTGGTGGTGAACAAGGTGGACAAGCCCGGCGCCAACCCCGACAAGGTGATCAACGCCGCTTTCGACCTGTTCGACAAGCTGGGCGCCACCGACGAGCAGCTGGACTTCCCCGTGGTCTACGCCTCCGGCATCAACGGCTGGTCGTCCAAGGAAGAGGGCGAGCCCGGTGCCAAGTGGGGTGAGGACATGTCCGCCCTGTTCGACACCATCCTCGACCATGTGCCTTCCGTGCAGGGCGATGCCAGCGCTCCCCTGCAGCTGCAGGTCTCCGCTCTGGATTACTCCACCTTCGTGGGTCGTATCGGCGTGGGCCGCATCACCCAGGGCACGCTCAAGCCCGGTCAGCAAGTGGCCGTGATGGCCGGTCCTGACGGCAAGAGCTACAGCGGCAAGATCAACCAGGTGCATACCTTCCAGGGTCTGGACCGCGTGCAGGCCACCGAAGCCGGTCCTTCCGAGATCGTGCTGATCAGCGGTATCGAAAACATCGGTATCGGCGAGACCGTCACCGACCCCGCCAATCCCCAGCCTCTGCCCATGCTGAAGATTGACGAGCCCACCCTGACCATGAACTTCTGCGTGAACACCTCGCCCCTGGCAGGTCGTGAAGGCAAGTTCGTGACCAGCCGCCAGATCTGGGACCGTCTGCAAAAGGAACTGCGCTCCAACGTGGCTCTGCGTGTCAAGGAAACCGACGAAGACGGTATCTTTGAAGTCTCCGGCCGCGGCGAACTGCACCTGACCATCTTGCTGGAAGAAATGCGCCGCGAAGGTTACGAGCTGGCCGTGTCCAAGCCTCGCGTCGTGATGCAGATGATTGACGGCGAAAAGCACGAGCCTATCGAGCTGGTGACTGCCGACATCGAAGAAGGCCATCAGGGCGGCGTGATGCAGGCACTGGGCGAGCGCAAGGGCGAGCTGGTGAACATGGAACCCGATGGCCGCGGTCGCGTCCGTCTGGAATACCGTATCCCTGCCCGCGGCCTGATCGGTTTTACCAACGAATTCCTGAACCTGACACGTGGTTCCGGCCTGATCGCCAACATCTTCGACAGCTACGAACCCCATAAGGGCGACATCGGCGGCCGCAAGAACGGCGTGCTGATCTCCATGGACGACGGTGAAATCTTCACCTACGCCCTGGGCAAGCTGGACGACCGTGGCCGCATGTTCGTGAAGGCCGGCGACCCCGTGTACGAAGGCATGATCATCGGCATCCACAGCCGCGACAACGATCTGGTGGTGAACGCCACACGTACCAAGCAGCTGACCAACTTCCGTGTTTCCGGCAAGGAAGACGCGATCAAGATCACGCCTCCCATCGAGCTGTCGCTGGAGTACGGCGTGGAATTCATCGAAGAGGACGAGCTGCTGGAAATCACCCCCACCAGCCTGCGCGTGCGCAAGCGTCACCTGAAGGAACACGATCGCAAGCGTGCTTCGCGTGATGCGTAATTCACTGGCCTAGGCCGTGAATCCAAAAAAGGCCCTTCGGGGCCTTTTTTATTGCACGCTGCTGCCTGACAGTCTGCATTGCAACGGCTGCGGTATTGATTCGTCGCGAAGCGAGCCACGGGCCGAGTTGCTGCCGAGCAGCAGCAGTCAAGTGTTGCAGATGCTGATCTCACGGGTGTGGAGCGAAGTCTGGAATCCTGGTGCCGGTGGGCTGATGGAAGAGCAGGGCGATCCGCTGAGTCGCGGTAGCTTCAGAAACAAAAAACCGCATGGGAGCCATGCGGTTTTTGATAACGGCCCTGTCTCGCGCCGTTGAGAAGCAGTCGATTTACTTCTGCGCCAGAATCCAGGCCACCAGCTTCTTGGCATCGGCGTCGTTCACCTGGGGATTGGCGGGCATGGGCACGGGGCCCCACACGCCGGAGCCGCCCTTGATGACCTTGGCAGCCAGCTTGTCGGCTGCGTCCTTCTGGCCTGCATACTTGGCGGCCACATCCTTGAATGCGGGACCAACCAGCTTCTTGTCAACAGCGTGGCAGGCCATGCAGTTCTTGGACTGTGCCAGGGCCTGATCGGCCATGGCAGGTGCCACGGCAGCGGCGGAAAGGGCGAAAGCGATCAGAAATTGCTTCATCATGAGTTCCCAGGGTGCGGGGTTAAAGTTGATCTTTTAGCGCATTGTAGTGCTTGGCTTGTGTACTCTCCAGTGCACTCTGTGTTCTGGAAAATCAACAAAAAAGGGGATGTATGTATCTGTTAGGTTTGGCGATCGTGTTGTCGCTGCTCAAGCTGGCTCAGATCGGGCCTGTTGCAGGCTGGAGCTGGTGGCCGATTCTGGGCGTTTATGGCGCGGCTGCCGCCTGGTGGGCCTGGGCCGATGCTTCGGGCTATACCAAGCGCAAGGCCATGGAGAAGATGGACCAGCGCAAGAAAGAGCGTATCGAACGTCAGAAGCAGGCCATGGCACCGGGTCAGCGACGTCGTTGAGCAGTGAATCAGGCATCGTGATTGACGATGTCTTGTGATTGTTTTGCCTGACAGCCCGCCATGGGCTAGGCATCGCTGCCTTGCAGTGCTGGGCCATAATCCAAAGAATCATTTCCCGATAACGTCTTATAGCGAACCCCATGCCCGCATACCGTTCCAAAACCTCCACTGGCGGCCGCAACATGGCCGGTGCGCGCGCCCTGTGGCGTGCCACCGGCATGAAAGATGGCGATTTCGACAAGCCCATCATTGCGATTGCCAACTCCTTCACCCAGTTCGTGCCCGGCCATGTGCATCTGAAGGATCTGGGGCAACTGGTCGCGCGTGAGATCGAAAAGGCCGGCGGCGTGGCCAAGGAGTTCAACACCATCGCCGTGGACGATGGCATCGCCATGGGCCATGACGGCATGCTGTATTCGCTGCCCAGCCGCGACCTGATCGCGGACTCGGTCGAGTACATGGTCAATGCCCATTGCGCCGATGCGCTGGTGTGCATCTCCAACTGCGACAAGATCACCCCCGGCATGCTGATGGCCGCGATGCGCCTGAACATTCCGGTGATCTTTGTTTCCGGCGGCCCCATGGAAGCCGGCAAGACCAAGCTGGCCAACCCCGAAACCAAGACCATAGAGTTCAAGAAGCTGGACCTGGTGGACGCCATGGTGATCGCGGCCGATCAGCGCTATTCCGACGCCGAAGTGGCCGAGGTGGAGCGCTCCGCCTGCCCGACCTGCGGTTCCTGCTCGGGCATGTTCACCGCCAATTCGATGAACTGCCTGACCGAAGCGCTGGGCCTGTCCCTGCCCGGCAATGGCACCGTGGTGGCCACGCATGCCGACCGCGAAGAGCTGTTCCTGCGCGCCGGCCGCCGCATCGTCGAGCTGGCCCGCGACTACTACGAGAACGACAACGACAGCGTGCTGCCGCGCTCCGTGGGCTTCAAGGCCTTCGAGAACTGCATCACGCTGGACATCGCCATGGGCGGCTCCACCAATACCATCCTGCACCTGCTGGCCATCGCCCAGGAAGCGGGTATCGACTTCACCATGGCCGACATCGACCGCCTCTCGCGCGTCGTGCCCCAGCTGTGCAAGGTGGCACCCAACACGCCCAAGTACCACATCGAAGACGTGCACCGCGCTGGCGGCATCATGGCCATCCTGGGCGAGCTGGACCGCGCCGGCAAGCTGCACACCGATGTGCCCACGGTGCATGCCAAGACCATGAAGGATGCGCTGGAGCAGTGGGACATCATGCGCACGCAGGACGAGGCCGTGCGCCACTTCTACATGGCCGGCCCGGCCGGCATTCCCACGCAGGTGGCGTTCAGCCAGAACACCCGCTGGCCCAGCCTGGACCTGGATCGTGCCGAAGGCTGCATCCGCAGCTACGAGCACGCGTTCAGCAAGGAAGGCGGCCTGGCCGTGCTGCGCGGCAACATCGCGCTGGACGGCTGCGTGGTGAAGTCCGCAGGCGTGGACGAGTCGATCCTGGTCTTCGAAGGCCCGGCCCATGTGGTCGAGTCGCAGGACGAGGCCGTGGCCAACATCCTGGCCGACAAGGTCAAGGCAGGCGATGTGGTCATCGTGCGCTACGAAGGCCCCAAGGGCGGCCCCGGCATGCAGGAAATGCTCTACCCCACCAGCTACATCAAGTCCAAGGGCCTGGGCAAGGCCTGTGCGCTGCTGACGGACGGCCGCTTCTCGGGCGGTACCTCCGGCCTGTCCATCGGTCACTGCTCTCCCGAAGCGGCAGCCGGCGGCGCGATTGGCCTGGTGCAGAACGGCGACATCATCCGCATCGACATTCCCAACCGCAGCATCAACATGCTGGTCAGCGACGAAGAGCTGGCCCGCCGCCGTGAAGCGCAGAATGCCAAGGGCTGGAAGCCTGCCCAGGCCCGTCCCCGCAAGATCTCTGCGGCCCTCAAGGCCTATGCCAAGCTGGTGACCAGCGCCGACACCGGCGCCGTGCGCGATCTGTCGCTGCTCGACGATTAAGTTACGTTTGTTTCGTCATTTCGTCAGCGCGGACTTTGCCTGCTGACGGACAATCCCACAGCCGCTCGATGCAAGTCGCGCGGCTGTTTTTATTGTCTTGCCAGAAAGTGATCTCCATGTCTTTCGCTGTTCGCCCCTCCTTCTTGTTGAAGACAGCAGGGCTGCTGGCCTTGCTGGGGGCATTGACGGCGCAGGCTGCAGAAGGGCGTTACCCGCAGCGTCCCGTGCGTCTGGTGGTCCCTTTCACGCCCGGAGGCTCCACCGATATCGTGGCGCGCCTGGTTGCCGATGCCATGCACACGACGCTGGGTCAGCCCGTGGTGGTCGACAACCGGTCCGGCGCCAGCGGCTTCATCGGGGCCGAGGCCGTGGCCAATGCGGCGCCTGACGGCTACACGATAGGCCTGGGCACCATCAGCACGCTGGTGGTCAATCCCGTCATGCTGCCGCAGTCGGCACGCATAGATCCTGCCAAGGCCTTTGTGCCGGTGGTTGCACTGGCGTCCATTCCGTCGGTGTTTTCCGTGCATCCCAATATGGGTGTGCAGAACTACGCCCAGTTCCTCACTCTTGCGCGCAGCAAGCCGGGTCAGTTCAATATCGGATCGGCCGGAATCGGCTCCATCGGGCATCTGATTGCCGAGCGCCTCAATGCCGATCTCAAGCTCAAGCTGCACCACATTCCCTACAAGGGGCAGGGGCCGGTGATCAGCGGCGCGCTGTCGGGCGAGACCCAGGTGCTCAGCGATCAATACCCTTCGTCGGCTCCGCATGTGGCTGCGGGCCGCCTGGTTCCGTTCGCCGTGGCCGCGCAGGAGCGCTTGCCGGCCCTGCCGCAGGTGCCCACGTTCAGGGAGTTGGGCCACCCTGCGCTCAACGATCTGGCCATCACCTGGTTCGGCATCGTTGCTCCGGCAGGAACACCGCAGGCCGTCGTGACCAGGCTCAACGGCGCTGCCAACGCGGCCTTGCAGGATCCTGCCGTGCAGGAGCGGTTGCAGGCCATGGGCGTGAATGTATTGGGCGGCACACCGCAGCGATTGAGCACCATGATGGATGAGACCGCCAAGGTCGTGCGCCAGACCGTGCGCGAGCAGGGCCTGGCGGTGGACAAGCCGCATTGACGCTTGAAAGAGCGCCGCTGGCGCCGGATGCAGCAGGATGCCAGGTCGAGGTTTTTCGCATCAGGGGGCTTTGAGCCGGTGAATGAGGCTCTGCAGCGTTCTCGGAGCATACAGTTTTGCAGAAACGTCATCGGCCTGCGGCACAATGCCTGACATGCTGATGTATCCGCACATTGATCCTGTAGCCGTGCAGATTGGCCCGCTGGCCGTGCACTGGTATGGCATTACCTATCTGGTGGCCTTTGGTCTGTTCCTGTTTCTGGGCACGCGCCGACTGCACCACCCTCCATTCAAATACATGACGGGCGATCGTGCCTGGGCGCGCAAGGATGTGGAGGACATTCTCTTCCTTGGCGTGCTGGGCGTGGTCGTGGGCGGGCGCATCGGCTACTGCCTGTTCTACAAGCCCGGTTACTACCTCTCGCATCCGCTGGAGATTCTTGCCGTCTGGCAGGGCGGCATGAGCTTTCACGGCGGCCTGCTGGGCGTCATCGGCTCCATGATCTGGTTTGCGCGCTCGCGCAAGCGCAACTGGCTGGAAGTCGCAGATTTTGTGGCGCCCTGCGTGCCTACAGGGCTGGCTGCGGGCCGCATCGGCAACTTCATCAACGGCGAGCTCTGGGGGCGTTTTGCGAGTGCAGATCTGCCCTGGGCCATGGTGTTCCCGCAAAGCGGCTCCATGCTGCCGCGTCATCCCTCGCAGATCTATCAGTTCCTGATGGAAGGGCTGCTGCTGTTCATCATCCTGTGGCTTTACGCGCGCAAGGAGCGCAAGCCCGGCCAGGTCGCGGCGGTTTTTCTGATCGGCTATGGGGCATTCCGCTTCATCGCAGAGTACTTCCGCGAGCCCGACGACTTCCTGGGCATTCTCTCGCTGGGCATGAGCATGGGGCAGTGGCTGTGCATTCCCATGATCGTGGCCGGTGTGCTCATGTGGGTGTGGTGTGGCAAGCGCCAGGCCTACGCGGTTCAGCGGACTGCGGCCTGAAGGCCAAATCCTGAAAAACGCAGACTTCGGTCTGCGTTTTTCATGGTGTGGTGTGCGAGGCGGAAAAACTGCACATAATGGCTGAAAGCGTTACTGCAATTGCGGTATCTGCTTCTTCAATGAGAGCATGATGGTGCTGGAACAAGGAGATGCATATGGGGTGGGCAGCCGAGTGGATTGAGCAAACCAAGCTGTGGGTGCGCGGTGCCGAGGGCGAGAAGGGCGACGCCCAGCATCGCCCGCTGGCGCAACGCCTGGAGGCCACCTTGCGTCGTGGGGAGGAGGCGCTGTCGCCGCGCGAGCTGCGCCGCTTGCTGCTGGACATGCAGCAGGTGGCGGATACCGCGCTCAGCGACGTGGAGGGCGGCCGTCACGCGCAGTTGCTGATGGATTGGTATGCCAAGGCCGATCTGGCAGCGCGAAAGGACTTCTGGCTGCTGGCGATCGAAAAGTTCGGCCCCGATGCCAAGGCGCTGCAGGCGGCCCGCGAGCGCTACGACAAGGCGGGCAGCGATGTGGAACGCGGCGAGGCCGAGATGAGCCTGCGCCGCGCCCTGGTTTCGTCGCGCACGCGGCTGCTGCAGCGTTTTGCCCAGCCCAAGGGCGGCATGGGCTTTCTGGTCGACATGCGCGCCGAGTTGCTGGCCTTGCCCAAGGCGGAGCAGCACTATGTGGCGCTGGACGCCGAGCTGGAGCATCTGTTTTCCAGCTGGTTCGATGTGGCCTTGCTGGAGCTCAGAAGCCTGAACTGGGACTCGCCCGCATCGCTGCTCGAAAAGCTGATCAAGTACGAGGCAGTGCACGATATTCGCAGCTGGGCCGATCTGAAGAATCGCCTCGACAGCGACCGCCGCTGCTATGGGTTCTTTCACCCGCGCATGCCCAATGTGCCGCTGATCTTTGTGGAGGTGGCACTGCTGGACAAGATGGCCGGCAGCATGGCTCCGCTGCTGGACGAGGCCGCAGCGGCAGCCGATCTGGCCAAGGCCAACACCGCCATCTTCTATTCCATCAGCAACACCCAGACCGGACTCAAGGGCGTGAGCTTCGGCGATTCGCTCATCAAGCATGTGGTGGAGACGCTCACCGAGGAGTTTCCCAAGCTCAAGCAGTTCGCCACGCTGTCGCCGATTCCGGGACTGCGCAGCTGGCTGAGCAAGAACGGCGATGCGGCTCTGGCGGAGCTCGACGACAAGCAAAAGGCAGCCCTGGAAAAAGTCGCCGGCGGAGTGAGCGCCGCGCAATTGCTGGCCGCGCTGGACGATCCGGGCTCGCTGCCGGAGAAATCGGTGGTGCGTCAGGCCGCCATGTTTTGCGCCGCGCGCTATCTGGGTCGGGAAACTGCCAAGGGTCGTCCGCTGGATGCCGTGGCACGCTTTCACCTTGGCAACGGTGCGCGCGTGGAGCGCCTGAACTGGGCGGCAGACCTGTCGTCCAAGGGGCTCAAGCAATCCATGGGGCTGATGGTCAACTATCTGTATGACCTCAAGCGCCTGGACAAGCACCGCAGCCTGTTGGCGCAGAGCAAGATTCCCGTTTCCTCGGAGATCGAATCGCTGTGCAAGGGTTGAGTGCATCGCGACTCGCGCTGCGCCCGGCCTGAGCCGGCTTGTTGCTGCTGCGTCTTCCAACCACAAGTCTGGCTGCGGCGATGCTGCTGACCAGGCGCGCAGAGGAGACATAGATGCAGGATTCTTGGGAAAAGAGCGTGGGTTTGCAGCGGCGCACGCTGCTGGGGGCGACGGGGGCGCTGCTGGCGGCTGGAGCATCGGGCTGGACGGGCATGGCCCAGGCATCGGAGTGGCCGAGCAGGCCTGTCAATCTGATCGTGCCTTTTCCTGCCGGCGGCGGCACCGACACCTTTGCCAGGCCTTTTTCTGCCCAGTTCGCCAAGACCTCGGGCAAGACCTTGGTGATAGACAACCGCGGTGGCGCGGGCGGTACGCTGGGCGCCAGCATTGCGGCCAAGGCCGTACCCGACGGCTACAACTTCTTCATGGGCGGCACTCACCATGTGATTGCGCCATCGGTCTACCCCAAGCTCGAATACGATCTGGAGCGCGACTTCATCCCGCTGGCGCTGCTGGCCAGCGTGCCGCAAGTCGTGGTGGTCAATCCCAAGAAGGTGACGCATGCCAGCTTGCAGGCTCTTGTACAGGACCTGCGTGCCAACCCCGGCAAGTACAACTATGCCTCGGCAGGGCCGGGCTCCTCGCACCATCTGGCGGGCGAGCTGTTCAAGCTGCAGACCAAGACCCAGATCACCCATATCCCCTACAAGGGCGCAGGGCCGGCGCTGCAGGACCTGATTGCCGGCAATGTGGACATGCTGTTCGATGGCCTGGGCTCATCGGCCCAGCATATCAAGGGCGGCCGCATCAAGGCCTTGATGGTGGCGGGCGCCAAGCGCAATCCCGCCTTCCCCGATGTGCCCAGCGCGGCCGAGTGCGGCCTGCCGGACTTCACCGTCACCACCTGGTATGGGCTATGGGCCCCCAAGGGCACGCCTGCCGCCGTGCAGCAGCAGATGCTGGACGAGGTGCGCAAGATCGGAGCCGCCGAGGACATCAAGGCTGCCTGGGCCAAGAACGGCGCCGATTACGGCCAGCTGAGCCAGCCGCAGTTTGCCGCCATGGTGCAAAGCGAGATCCAGCGCTGGGCCCATGTGGTCAAGGCGGCGAATGTGAAGATTGACTCCTGAGCCAGCTGGCTGCCTTGCGGGGCGCCCTTTGCTGGCGCCCCATTTTGAAGAAGTGATTTTTTCAGTGCCTGGCGCCACCGGCCAGGCCAGGGCCGGGCCTATGATGGCCATGGACCTTTTGCTTTCACCGTTTCCGAGTTCGACAGCATCACGATGACCGACATGCCTCAAGCCAATCTTTTCAGCGCGCTGCGCGCTGCGTTTCCTGCGGATCTGACGAAAATCGCCGTGGAGGCCATCGAGCCCGATGGCTCCAGCCTCTACTACACCTGGGCCGATCTGGAGCAGGGCAGTGCACGCATGGCCAATCTGCTGGCCTCGCTGGATCTGCCCGAGGGCAGCCGCATTGCGGTGCAGGTGGAAAAGTCGGTCGAAGCCATGATGCTCTACCTGGCCACGCTGCGCAGCGGCCATGTGTTCCTGCCGCTGAACACCGCCTACCAGAGCGCCGAGATGGAGTACTTCATCACCAATGCCGAGCCGGCCGTGGTGGTGTGCGCCCCCGGCTGTTTTGGCTGGGTGTCCAAGATTGCCTTCAACCACGGCGTGGGCCATGTCTACACCCTCGGCACCGATCGCACGGGCAGCTTGCTGGAGCGAGCGGCCCACCACAGCGACGAGCATCAGGTCGTGCCACGTCGCGCCGACGATCTGGCGGCGATTCTCTACACCAGCGGCACCACGGGACGCAGCAAGGGCGCCATGCTCAGCCACGGCAATCTGCTGAGCAATGCGGCCATGCTCAAGGTGTACTGGGGCTGGCAGGAAGGCGATGTGCTGATTCACGCGCTGCCCATCTTCCATGTGCATGGCCTGTTTGTCGCCATTCACGGGGCGCTGCTCAACGGCAGTCCCATGATCTGGTTTGCCCGCTTCGAGCCCGAGGCCGTCATGGCGCGCTTCAAGGATGCGACCGTCTTCATGGGGGTGCCAACCCTTTATGTGCGCATGCTGGCCGATGCCAGGCTGGATCGCGACATGGCCGCGCACATGCGTCTGTTCATCTCGGGCTCGGCTCCCATGCTGATCGAGACTTTCCGTGCCTGGAAGACGCGTACCGGCCACGCCATTCTTGAGCGCTACGGCATGAGCGAGACCATCATGCTGACCTCCAACCCCTATCAGGCAGATGCGCGCTATGGCAACGAGGCCGAGCGTCGCGGCGCAACCGTGGGCTTTCCCCTGCCTGGCGTGGGCGTGCGCATTCATGGCGATGACGGCAAGGCCATGCCCGCAGGCGAGATCGGCAATATCGAGGTGCAGGGCCCCAATGTCTTCAAGGGCTACTGGCGCATGCCCGAGAAGACGGCAGAGGAGTTCACGGCCGACGGCTGGTTCAAGACCGGCGATGTGGGCCTGCAGGACGAGCGCGGCTATTTCAGCATCGTGGGGCGCAGCAAGGACTTGATCATCTCGGGCGGCTACAACGTCTATCCGGCCGAGGTGGAGGGCTTCATCAACGATCTTCCCGGCGTGGACGAAAGCGCCCTGGTGGGCGTGCCTCACCCGGACTTTGGCGAGGTCGGCGTTGCCGTCATCGTGCCGCGCAAGGGCGCGCAACTGGATGGGCTGAAGATTCTGGAGTCGCTCAAAGCCAGGCTGGCCAATTTCAAGGTGCCCAAGCGCTGCTATGTGGTGGACAGCCTGCCGCGCAACACCATGGGCAAGGTCCAGAAGAAGCTGCTGCGCGATCAGTATCAGCAGGAGTTCTCCTGAACCCGGTCGAAGCGGACACCAGGCGTTGGTTTTTGGCTGCACTATTGGCTGCGTTTCAGGCGCTTGTCTTTTGACTTGACTCCTGAAAAGTGAGCTTATTGCGCAGCTTGCAAGGCAGATTCAGCATTGAATCGACCCAAAAATAAAGCAGCTTGTACGCAAGCTGCTTTTAATTTGTGAGTAGCAAACGGCGGCCCATGAGCAGCCTGTGTCACTGGATATCAGGGGTAAACCCAGCAAGGGGCGCCCGGCCAGGGGCGTCTCCCAGTACAGATGCCATCAGATGCCATCCTCTCAAGGGAAGCCGCTAAGCGGCTCAGAGAGATCCGATCAGCGCAGCACCAGCACCGGCACCGGTGAGTGCGTCAGCACATGCTGGGTTTCGCTGCCCAGCAGCAGGCGCTGCAGACCCTTGCGACCGTGCGAAGCCATGACGATCAGGTCGCAGTCATGCTTTTTGGCCATCTCCACAATCGACTCGGCCACCAGGTCGGAGTGGGCGATTTCGGTGGTGACATTGACCTTGCGCTCATGGCCAAAGGCTTTGACGCCGTTCAGCAGGGTCTGGGCCTGATTGGTCCATTGCTCCTCAACGCGCTTGGCTTCCTTGATGTCCAGCAAGTCGCTGCCTTCCAGGTAGCTGCGCGGATAGTGCGAGACAACCTTGAGCGCAATCACGCTGGCGCCGCACAAAGCGGCCAGATCCAGGCCTGCATGCACAGCCTTGTCTGAGAGTTCGGTGCCGTCGGTAGCAATCAAAATGCGGTTGTACATAGCTTTCTCCTTGGGTTGCATGCGTTGTAAATACAAGCATATGTCGATTGGGCAGTTAACGGTTGATTAATGTCAAGGTGGGTATCATCTGGCGTCGTTACGCTTGAAACATGTCCCAACACACTACTGTCCAGCCTTCCGCGGCAGAGCATGCTGTTGCTGACACCGGTTTCCTGAACTTGTCCCAGATGCACAGTCATCTGCTGGACGATCCGCAAGAATGGAGCTCGTTTGGTCGCCCCGCTGGCCAGAGCTCCAAGGCCCCAATCTCCGAGAACGCAACCGAGTCCCCGGTGTGGGATTCCTTTGTGGTTCTGGAGGGCATGCACTGTGCTGCATGTGCGCTGACCATCGAGGAGGCGCTTCGGGCTGTTCCCGGAGTGCAGGCAGCCGAAGTCAGTGCCGCAACGCGCCGAGCCCGTGTCGAGTGGCGTCCCGCCCAGGTGCTTCCATCGCAATGGATGGAGGCCGTATCGCGTGCCGGCTATCGCGCCTTGCCCGCGCGCGACGCATTTGCGCGCGAGCTGCGCCAGGCCGAGACGCGCCGTGCCCTGTGGCGCTGGCTGGTGGCCGGCCTGTGCATGATGCAGGTGATGATGTATGCATGGCCCGCCTACACGGCGCGGCCCGGCGACCTGTCGCTGGAGATGGAGACCTTGCTGCGCTGGGCATCCTGGGTGATTTCTCTGCCCGTGGTGCTGTTTTGCTGCGGGCCCTTCTTCAAGAGCGCGCTCAAGGACATCACCCAGCGCCGCGTGAGCATGGACCTGCCCGTGGCCCTGGGCATGTTGATCACCTTTGTCATCAGCACGCTGGGCACTTTTGATCCCTCCGGTCCCTTCGGTCAGGAAGTCTTCTTCGACTCGCTGACCATGTTTGTCTTCTTCCTGCTCACAGGACGCTGGCTGGAGCTGCGCCTGCGCGACCGCACGGCCGGTGCATTGGAAGCCGTGATGAACCGGCTGCCGGATTCGGTGCTGCGTCAGCAGCCCGACTCGGGAGAGTTCGAGCGTGTGGCCACGCGCCGCCTGCGTGTGGGTGATGTGGTGCGTGTGCTCACGGGCGAGGCTTTCCCCGCAGACGGCCGGATTCTGCGCGGCACCACCCATGCCGATGAGGCGCTTCTGACTGGCGAGTCCACGCCTGTTTTGCGCGCACAAGGCGATGCAGTCACCGCCGGCAGCTACAACCTGGACAGTGTTGTCGATGTGAGAGTGGACAGCGTGGGTGAGGGCACCCGCTTTGCGCAGATCGTGAATCTGATGGAAAGCGCTTCGCTGCAAAAGCCAACCCTGGCCCAGTTGGCCGACAAGGTGGCCCGGCCTTTTCTCGTTGTGGTGCTGCTGGCGGCGCTGGCCGCCGCCATCTGGTGGTGGCCCACCGACCCGGGCAAGGCCATGATGGTGGCCGTGGCCGTGCTCATCGTCACCTGTCCCTGTGCGCTTTCGCTGGCCACGCCCGTGGCCATGCTGACGGCGGCCGGCACCCTGGCGCGCAGCGGCGTGCTGGTGCGCAATCTGCAGGGGCTGGAGGCGCTGGCCGCCGTGGATACGCTGGTGTTCGACAAGACCGGAACGCTGACGCGCGACGGCCTGGTGCTGCGCGCGCTGACACCTGCTGAAGGTCAAAACACTGATGAGCTGCTGGCGCTGGCCGCCTTGCTGGCGCGCCAGTCCATGCATCCCGCTTCCAAGGCACTGGCGCAGGCTGCCGAGGTGGCCGAACTGTCTGCCAGCGCATGGCTGCTGGATTCCGTCCAGGAAATCGCTGGCAGCGGCCTCGATGTCTGGGTGCAGGCGCGCAGCAATACCGCCTTGCGCCGCCATCTTCGTCTGGGCTCGGCCGCGCATTGCGGCGTGCCCGAGTTGGCTCCGCATGAGCCAGGGCAGAGCGTGATGCTGGCCGAGGAATCGAAAGGTGGCTGGCTGCCCTTGGCGCAGTTCCATCTGAGCGAGGACGTGCGTCCCGAAGCGGCCCAGGTCATTGCCGACCTCAGGCAGCAAGGTGTGGCGGTGCAACTGCTCTCGGGTGACCGCTCTGCAGCGGTGCAAACTGTGGCCGCCAAGCTGGGCATAGAGCAGGCGCAGGGCGACTGCAAACCGCAGGACAAGCTGGCCGCCATGCAGGCGGCACAGGCGGCAGGGCATAAGGTTGCCATGGTCGGCGACGGCCTGAATGACGGCCCAGTTTTAGCCGGAGCGCATGTCTCTTTTGCTTTTGGTAAAGCAGTGCCGCTGGCACAATCGCAAGCAGACTTCGTGGTACTGGGAGACAGCCTGGAGTTAGTGTTGCAAAGCCTGTTGCTGGCCCGACGGACCCTGTCCGTGGTGCGCCAGAACCTGGGCTGGGCAGCAGCCTATAACGCGATCTCTATTCCTCTGGCCCTCGCGGGCTGGATGCCTGCCTGGCTGGCAGGGCTCGGCATGGCGCTGAGCTCCTTGCTGGTCGTCGCCAACGCAGCCCGTCTTGCACGTGCGTTGCCGCTGCAGGCTGCAGATAGCAACGCGTCCGCCCCCGCGCACCTTGCGCCGCGGGGCACCGTCATGCCACTGACTCAAGGAGGCCATTGATGGACATTTTGTATGTATTGATTCCGCTGTCGGTTGTTCTGGTCATGGCCATTGTGGCTGCCCTGTGGTGGGCCGTGTACCGGGGCCAGTTCGAGAGCGTGGAACAAGAAGGCGAGCGCATTCTTCGCGACGATTGATGTGGCTCAACGAGCCCGACCAGAAACCAATGAACACTTTGCAAGATATCTAAGAGGTGCCCGATGGAAGCAACAAATAACAATGCTGTCTATTACGACGACACCGTCGTAAGACAGTTCTCTATCATGGCCGTGGTATGGGGGGTGGTAGGTATGGCGGTGGGCGTGTTTATCGCGTCCCAGCTGGCCTGGCCGGAACTCAACTTCGGCATTCCATGGCTGAGCTACGGACGTCTGCGTCCGCTGCATACCAATGCCGTGATCTTCGCTTTTGGTGGCTCGGCGCTGTTCGCGACCAGCTACTACGTGGTGCAACGCACCTGCCAGACCAAGCTGTTCATGCCCAAGCTGGCCAGCCTGACCTTCTGGGCCTGGCAACTGGTTATCGTCGGCGCGGCCATCAGCCTGCCTCTGGGTTACACCCAGGGCAAGGAATACGCCGAGCTGGAATGGCCTCTGGACTTGCTGATTGCCGTGACCTGGGTGTCCTATGCCATCGTGTTCTTCGGCACTATCGGCATCCGCAAGGTCAAGCACATCTATGTGGCCAACTGGTTCTTCGGTGCTTTCATTCTGGCCGTGGCCCTGCTGCACATCGTCAACAATATTTCCATCCCCGCCGGCTGGATGAAGAGCTACTCGGCTTACGCCGGCGTGCAGGATGCGATGGTTCAGTGGTGGTACGGGCATAACGCCGTGGGCTTCTTCCTGACCGCCGGCTTCCTGGGCATGATGTATTACTTCATCCCTAAGCAGGCGGGCCGTCCCGTGTATTCGTATCGCCTGTCGATCGTGCACTTCTGGGCGCTGATCTTCACGTACATGTGGGCGGGTCCTCACCACCTGCACTACACCGCTTTGCCTGACTGGACTCAGTCCGTGGGCATGGTGTTCTCGCTGATCCTGCTGGCTCCCAGCTGGGGCGGCATGATCAACGGCATCATGACGCTGTCGGGTGCCTGGCACAAGCTGCGCGACGATCCCATCCTGCGCTTCCTGATCGTGTCCCTGTCGTTCTACGGCATGTCCACCTTCGAAGGCCCGATGATGGCCATCAAGACCGTGAACGCGCTGAGCCACTACACCGATTGGACCGTGGGCCACGTGCACTCCGGCGCTTTGGGCTGGGTGGGTCTGATCACCATGGGCTCTCTGTACTACCTGATCCCTCGTCTGTTCGGCCGCGAGAAGATGCACTCCGTGCCCGCGATCGAGCTGCACTTCTGGATGGCGACCATCGGCATCGTGCTGTACATCGCCGCAATGTGGATTGCCGGTGTGATGCAGGGCCTGATGTGGCGCGCTGTCAACCCCGACGGCACGCTGACCTACACCTTCGTGGAAAGCGTGAAGGCGACCTATCCCTTCTATGTGATTCGCGTGACTGGCGGTCTGCTGTATCTGGGCGGCATGCTGGTGATGGCATGGAACACCTGGAAGACCGCAATGGCCGGCCGTTCCGTCAAGGTGGCAGTGCCTGCCGTGGTGGCTCACGCCTGAGCATTGAGGAGCAAAAGCAATGTCTGATCAAAATAACGCAGCTCCCAAGAGCTTTTCGCACGAGAAGATCGAGACCAGCAACTTTTTGCTGATCGCGCTGACGCTGTTCGTGCTGACCATTGGCGGCCTGGTGGAAATCGTGCCGCTGTTCTTCCAGAAGTCCACGACCGAAGCCGTGGCGGGTCTCAAGCCCTACACGCCGTTGCAGCTGATGGGGCGCGACGTCTATCTGCGCGAGGGTTGCTACAACTGCCACTCGCAGATGATCCGTCCCTTCCGCGCCGAAACCATGCGCTACGGCCACTACTCGGTGGCTGGCGAGTTCGTCTACGACCACCCCTTCCAGTGGGGCTCCAAGCGTACCGGCCCCGACCTGCATCGCGTGGGCGGCAAGTACAGCGACGAATGGCATCGCATCCACCTGAACAACCCGCGTGACGTGGTGCCCGAGTCCAACATGCCTGCTTACCCCTGGCTGGAAGCCAACAAGGTGGATGACACGGCCGTGGCAACGCGCATGAGCGCGCTGCGCAAGGTGGGCGTGCCGTACACCGATGCGGAAATCGCCGGTGCTCAGGCCGAGGTCAAGGACAAGACGGAGATGGAGGCAGTGATTGCCTATCTGCAGGTCCTTGGTCGCGCCGTCAAGTAAGAGAGAAAGGGCTGGAAATGGATATCACCACCATGCGTATCGTGGCCACGCTGGCATCGCTGGCGTGTTTCGTGGGCATCTGGTGGTGGGCGTATGCCCGCCGCAACCAGGCCCGTTTTGACGAGGCAGCTCAGGTTCCATTCCTGGAAGACTGAGTCTGATCACCACAACGAGAACATCCCATGAGCGATTTCATTAACAATTTCTGGTCGGTGTATGTCGCGGCGATTACGCTGATCGGCATCTTTGGCTGCTTGCTGCTGCTGATTCTGGTGGCCCGCAAGAAGGTCGTTCCCTCGGGCGACAACACCACAGGCCATGTCTGGGACGAAGACCTGCGTGAACTCAACAACCCCATGCCCAAGTGGTGGATGGGTCTGTTCGTGATCACCGTGGTTTTCAGCCTGGGCTATCTTGTGGTCTACCCAGGTCTGGGCGGCTTCGGCGGCAAGCTGGACTGGAGCCAGACCGGCGCCTACGACAAGGAAATGGCCAAGGCCAAGGCGGACCTGGAGCCTCTGTATGCCAAGTTCACCAGCATGCCCACCGAAGAAATGGCCAAGGATCCTCAGGCCATGGCCATTGGCGAGCGTCTGTTCATGAACAACTGTGCGCAATGCCACGGCTCTGACGCTCGCGGCAGCAAGTCCTTCCCGAATCTGGCGGACGGCGACTGGTTGCATGGCGGATCTCCCGAGAAGATCAGGGAGACCATCACCAACGGCCGTATCGGCATGATGCCGCCCATGGCGGCAGCCGTGGGCTCGGCGGAGGATGTGCGCAATGTGGCGCACTATGTGCTGAGCCTGTCGGGCAGCCCTCACGATGCCGTCAAGGCTTCGCAAGGCAAGTCCAAATTCGTGGCCTGTGCGGCTTGTCACGGCATGGACGGCAAGGGCAACCCCGCGCTGGGAGCGCCCAACCTGACCGATGACATCTGGCTGCATGGCTGGGGCGAGGCGGCAATCGTCAACATCGTCAACAACGGCAAGCACAATGAGATGCCTGCCCAGAAAGAGAAGTTGACGGAGGCGCAAATTGCCGTGCTGGCTTCCTATGTCTGGAGTCTTTCGAATACGCAAAACCAGAAGTAATGCGTTTTTAAAAGGCGGTGCCCTGGCACCGCCTTTTTCGCGTTTCAATTTTCAGTAATTACAAAAATATTAAGGAACTGCGATGCCGTGCGATCAGGGGAAGCCCCGAAAAGTCATACCGATCACGCCTGAGCCTCATGAGGGCGGGCCTGAGTTGGTGCCTATGTTCGCTTCCGAGCAAAAAGTGTACTCACGCTCTATTAGCGGCGTGTTCTCACGGTGGCGCTGGGCCATGGTGTTTCTGACCCAGATCGTCTTCTACGGCCTGCCCTGGCTGCAGTGGGGCGAGCGCCAGATGGTGCTGTTCGATCTGGGGGCCCGGCGCTTCTATCTGTTCGGACTGGTGCTGTACCCGCAGGACTTCATCTATCTGACGGGGCTGCTGATCATCAGCGCACTGGGGCTGTTCCTGTTTACCGCCGTAGCCGGGCGTCTGTGGTGTGGCTTCTCCTGTCCGCAGACGGTCTACACCGAGATCTTCATGTGGATCGAAAGCAAGGTCGAAGGCGATCGCAGTGCCCGCATGCGTATCGACAAGAGCGGCTGGACTTTGGAGAAGATCTGGAAAAAGTCGCTCAAGCAGTTTCTCTGGATCGCTCTGTCTCTTTGGACAGGTTTCACCTTTGTCGGCTACTTCGTGCCCATCCGTGAGTTGGGTGTGGAGTTGATGGCCTTCCAGGGCAGCTGGCAGATTTTCTGGGTGGCGTTCTACGGCTTCGCCACCTACGGCAACGCCGGCTATATGCGCGAGCAGGTCTGCAAGTACATGTGTCCCTATGCACGCTTTCAGAGTGCCATGTTCGACAAGGACACCATGATCGTCAGTTATGACGCCGAACGTGGTGAAGCTCGCGGCCCGCGCAAGAAAGACGTTGACTACAAGGCTCAGGGCCTGGGGGACTGCATAGATTGCAAGCTTTGCGTTCAGGTTTGCCCCGTGGGCATCGATATCCGCAAAGGATTGCAGTACGAGTGCATTGGCTGCGGTCTGTGCATCGATGCCTGCAACTCCGTGATGGACAAGATGGAGTATCCGCGTGGCCTGATCCGGTTGACCACTCAGAATGCCGTGGCGAAGGCCTGGAAGCAGGTGCAGGTGATTCGCCGCATTTTCCGCCCGCGTGTGCTGATCTACTCGGCCGTGCTGGTGGCCCTCAGCGCTGCCATGATCGCCAGTCTGGTGCTGCGCGAGCCGCTCAAGGTCGATGTGATTCGCGACCGTGCTGCGCTTTCGCGCATCGTGGCGGGCGGCAAGCTGGAGAACGTCTACCGTCTGCAGATCATGAACGCCACCGAATCCGAGCAGCGCTACCGTATCAGCGCCGTGGGCCTGGAGAATCTGGAAGTCGCATCCGAGCAGGAAGTGAGCGTTGGCCCTGCAGAGACGCGCGGCATTGCGGTGCGGCTGCAGATTCCGTACGGCTCAGCAACTCCCGGCTCGCACCCCGTACACTTCAATGTGGATGCAGTGACTGCCGGAGCAGGGCGTATTTCCGAGAAGACGGTGTTCCTGGTGCCGCGTTAATGCCAGGTCTTGACGGTCTTCGTGAGCCATCACGGAGGCCGGACAAGGGCACCGCCAATCGGCAACAATTTATGCCACCCTGCCGTGTGTGCCTGGGTGGTCAGAATTTTGGAAAGAGGTTTCATCATGTCGGCAGCACAAGCCAAGGTCTCGCAAACGGCCAAGATCATCCACCCCGAGGACGGCAAGCCCTGGTGGAAGTTTGCCCATGTCTGGCTCATCATCGCCGGCCCGGTGATCGTGGTGATTGCCGGCTTTGTCACCGCATACATCGCACTGAGCAGGCCTGATCCCGTGATTGACCCTGACTACTACCGCCATGGCATGGAAATCAACCAGCGCCTGAGCGAAAGTGAAAAAAGCCTGGCCCCAGCAGTCACCGGCCGCAATCATGCGGCCACGCCAGCCAAGGACCATCCGCTGGATCGCTGAGTGCTCTGGCGCTTGCTCCGCCAAGGTCGCTTTTGCGGCCTTTTTTGTTGCCGATATCAAAATCAGAGCGTGTTGCGCATGTTCTGTCTAACGTTGATGTAGAAGTAAATGGTTTTTTGATATCCAGATGGCGCAGGATGCTCCTGAAAAGAGAGTAGTTCAGGGTTTCCCGCCACGGTGCATGCCCGCAGTCCTGCATGAACGGTCACCACTGTTGTGCAAAATATGACCAAGCCCACAGCCCAAGGAGAATCAGGATGGATGCTCGACGCTGGATGTGGATTGTCTGGCCGGCCTTTCTGGCGGCAGCAATCATGGAGATGGTGGTTTTCGCCTTTGTGGACCCGCTGGATGTGCACTGGCTGGGCTCCCCCCTGGACTGGTCGCGCCAGGCCATCTATACGGTCGCTTTTTTTGCCTTCTGGGTCGTGACCCTGATCGGAGGTGCGATGACGGTGATGCTGGGTCGCTCCGTCAGCGATCTCAATGGCGGCATCGTTTCCGAGCCTCTGCCCGATTAATTCGCACAGACAAAAAAGCCCGCTGTCCGCGGGCTTTGTCTTGAGAGTGTCTGTCGACTCGGTTCAGTTCTGGCATTGCTGGCTGTTGACGATGCGTTTGAGCGCCTCGGTATCCAGGATGCGCAGGTGGCGCTGCTTGACTTCCACAATACCTTCCTCTGCAAATTTGGAGAAAGTGCGGCTCACGGTCTCGAGCTTGAGGCCCAGGTAACTGCCGATTTCTTCGCGCGTCATGCGCAGCACCAGTTCCGACTTGGAAAAGCCGCGTGCCGACAGGCGCTGGACCAGGTTCAACACAAAGGCCGCCAGGCGCTCTTCGGCACGCATGCTGCCCAGCAGCAGCATCACGCCATGCTCGCGCACGATTTCGCGGCTCATGACCTTGTGCACATGGTTCTGCAGGGCAGTGACCTCGCGCGAGAGCTGCTCCAGTTTGTCAAACGGCATGACGCAGACCTCGGCGTCTTCCAGGGCCACGGCATCACAAGTGTGGTGGTCGTTGACGATGCCGTCCAGACCAATGATTTCGCCAGCCATCTGAAAGCCTGTGACCTGATCGCGCCCGTCTTCGGTGGCCACGCTGGTCTTGAAGAAGCCGGTTCGAATGGCATACAGCGAGGTGAACTCTTCGCCATTGCGAAACAGCAGCCCACCGCGCTTGACCTTGCGGCGCGTGGCCACAATCTCGTCAATGCGCTCCATTTGTTCATCGTCCAGGCCCATGGGCATGCACAGTTCACGCAGATTGCAGTTGGAGCAGGATGCTTTGATGGTCTGAAGATTCATGGGCTTTTAGCAACGGCGCAGACAGACACAGAGTGGAGAGTCGCGCTGGTCATTGACCTCGTGGTTGAAGATGAGATGGATCAAATTGTCGCAGCACTTGCCTTGAGGTCTCTTGATTTTCATCAAGGACAGGGTGATTGCCTTGGGGCACATTGCCTGTATTCGTTCAAAAACATGCGCTTTTGCCTATTTTGGGCATGATTTTCAGGATCTGATTTCCATTGAAATCTGCTCTATACAGAGTGTGGGCGCACCCTAACTCCCAGTTATGACCGCAGTCACGCCTGAGTTGCTGAGCCGCTTTGATATCCCCGGCCCACGCTACACATCGTTCCCAACAGCCGACCGTTTTGTTGAGGCTTTTGGTGCAGACGACTACATACTGGCACTCAAGCAGCGCAAGACGCATTCTGGCTCGCGCGCTTTGCCCCTGTCCGTTTATGTGCATGTGCCGTTCTGTGAGTCGCTTTGCTATTACTGCGCCTGCAACAAGATCGTGACCAAGCATCATGAGAAGGCTGCCGAGTATCTGGACTACCTGAGCCGCGAGCTGGCCATGCATACCGAGCATTGCGGCAAAGGTCAACTCGTAAGCCAGCTGCATCTGGGCGGAGGCACACCGACCTTTTTCAGCGATGCCGAGTTGCAGCAGCTGATGGTTTTGATGCGTGAACATTTCAAGCTGGATCCCGCGGGCGAGTACTCCATCGAGGTCGATCCGCGCACCGTCAGCAACGAGCGGCTGAGAGCTCTCAAGGACATGGGGTTCAATCGCCTGAGCTTTGGCGTGCAGGACTTTGATCCCGCGGTGCAGAAAGCGGTGCACCGCGAGCAGCCCGCCGAGCAAGTCTTTTCGTTGGTGGCCGAGGCGCGCCGCCTGGGCTTTGTCTCCATCAACGTGGACCTGATCTACGGGCTGCCCAGGCAGACGCCCGAGTCTTTTGCGCGCACGCTGGCACAGGTCAATGAGCTGCGCCCCGATCGCATTGCACTGTATGCCTATGCGCATCTGCCCGAGCGCTTCAAGCCGCAAAGGCGCATCGAATCGGCAGACCTGCCCATGGGACAGGACAAGCTGAACATGCTCTCCGGCGCAATTGACGCATTCATGGATGGCGGCTATGTCTATGTAGGCATGGACCACTTTGCGCTGCCTGACGACTCTCTGGCCATTGCCAAGCGCCAGGGGCGCCTGCATCGCAACTTTCAGGGCTACAGCACCCAGCCTGATTGCGATCTGATTGCACTGGGCGTATCGGCTATCGGCAAGGTGGGTGCGACCTACAGCCAGAACGTCAAGACTCTTGAAGAGTATTACGATGCCGTCGATGGAGGCATGCTGCCCGTGCAGCGCGGACTGGCGCTTTCGCGTGACGATCTGGTGCGCAGAGCCGTCATCATGTCCATCATGTGCCAGGGCTCCGTCCTGTATGAGCCCATGGAGCAGGCCTGGCTTATCAATTTCCGCGAGTACTTCGCTGCGGAGCTGGATGCGCTGGCAGAGATGCAGCGCAATGGCTTGGTCGAGCTGTCCGTCGAGGGCTTCAAGGTCACTGGCCTGGGCTGGTTTTTTGTGCGCGGAGTAGCCATGCTGTTTGACCGATATTTGCAGGCCGACCGGAACCGCGCCCGCTTTTCGCGCATCATCTAGCACATGTTGTTTTCGCTGGTCTGGACTGCTTTGATCATGGGGCTCGTGGGTGGGCCCCATTGTCTTGTGATGTGCGCTGCCCCCTGCAGTGTGGTCACAGCAGCGAAGCCTGTCGGCGGCGGGCAGCCAGTTGTCGTGCTCGGCCTGCAAAAACGCCAATGGCTGCGTACCAGCCTGTTTCATCTGGGGCGCATCGCTGCCTATGCCCTGCTGGGCGGGATCGCGGCCGTGGCCATGGAAAGTCTGGCCTGGCTGACCAGTCAGACAACGGCATTGCAGAGACTTTGGACGCTGATGCATGTGGCGGTCATGGCCTGGGGGCTGGCCATGGTGGTGCAGGCGCGGCAGCCAGCCTGGCTGGAGCGGGCGGGGCGTTCCGTCTGGGCCAGGGTTCAGCCCTGGGTCACCGCGCCGGGCGGCAGTCTGGCAGCGGGCTTTGCCTGGGCACTGATGCCTTGTGGTTTGCTGTATTCGGCGGTGTTGGTGGCGGCCTTGAGTGGCGGCGCCTGGCAAGGTGCTTTGTCCATGGCAGCCTTTGCCGTTGGTGGTGCACTGTGGTTGCTGGCGGGGCCCTGGCTGTGGCAACTGGGGCAGTCGCATGTCAATGCATTGCGGGCCAGGTGGGGCACCAGAGTTGCAGGTCTGATGCTGATTGGCGTTGCGAGTTGGGCTTTGTGGATGGACCTGGTCTACAAACCCAGTCTTTGGTGCCGATAAGTCACACAAGAGGGGGTTGTTGACGCTGTTTGCATCCCAACAGACCCTAGTCATGCTTGAGCAGTCATGGAACTGCGGAATAATGTCTCATCTTGTGTGTAGCGCTCAAAGTGAATCGTTTCGTTGCTATTGATATCGGACAACTGCGTATCGGCATGTATGTCCATCTGGAGACCGGCTGGTTGCGCCATCCGTTTCCCGTCAGCAGCTTCAAGATTGTCAATGACGAGCAGTTGCAGACACTCAGGACCCTGAAGCTCAAGGCAGTTCAGGTCGATCTATCGAGAAGCGATCTGGAGGAAGCGGCAGCGCCTCCGACAGCAGACCCTCAACCCGCTCCTGCCCCCCCCGAGAACGATGCGCATGCCTGGCGTAACAGTATTTTGGGCGTGCAGTCCAGGTTTCTGGGCGCGGTTTCCGTATTTGATGACGTGCAGGCCTTGTTGCCTGTCAACCCCGAGAAGGCGCGGACAACGACGGATATGCTGGTTGCACAGCAAGTCGTCAAACTGGCGCAGGCTCGTGATCTGAGTTTGCATCTGCTCGCGGATACGGGGGGCGCCACCTTTGGCGTACATGGTGTCAATGTCTCCGTGCTGAGCCTGTTGCTGGGTAAGACGCTGGGCCTGTGCGATGACGTATTGAAGGATCTGGGCACGGCGGCCCTGTTGCATGACATCGGCAAGCCGGGGCTTGAGATTTCCGCATCGGCCAATGCACTGAATCAGGGCACGGGCCGCACGCCTCTGCGAGAGACCGTGTATGCGCGTCATGTCGGAGAGTCGGTGGCATTGGCTCTATCCATGGGCTATCCTCCTTCCGTCACGACGGCCATCGCCCAGCATCATGAATGGGCCGATGGGTCAGGCTTTCCACTTGGCTTGCTGGCCGAAGATATGGACATTGCCGGACAGATCCTGGCGCTGGTCAATAATTTTGAGCGCTTGTGCAATTTGCCACTGCAAGGCAACGAAATGACGCCTCATGAAGCCATGGCTGCACTGTACGGACAGTATCGCCAGCGATATGCGCCCGATGTGCTCAAGGCATTCGTGCAGACCTTGGGGGTCTATCCACCGGGCTCTTTGGTGGAACTAAGCGATGGGCGGATGGGCGTGGTGGTGTCTGTCAACACCAGCCAGTCGCTCAAGCCGAAGGTGCTGACCTATGACATGCAGGCGCCGCAGAAGCTGCGGTTCGTAGATTTGCTTGAGTATGTGGGTTTGGGTATTCGCCGGGGCTTGACGCGAAATCAGCTTTCTCGAAATGCGTTAGAAGCTTTACAGCCGCAAAGGCGTCTTTGCTACTTTTTTGACAGTTCTGCAGCACCTGCTGCCGAGAAAGACCTCGCGTGACTTTGCAGCAGAGTTTTCTGATTGACCCTCTGCTTGCCTCCATGCTCGATGGTTTGCAGGAGGCGGTCTGGCTGCTGGATGCGCAGACATTGCGTGTCGTGCATGCCAATGCAGCCAGTATGCAGCTCACGGGCTACACGCCCGAGCAGGCGCAGGAGCAGTATGTCGATGTGCTGTGTGCCTCCCTGGTGCAAAAGGCGTTCTGGCAGGATGCCTCAAACTGGGTGGGTGGGGCGAAATTTCTCACAGAAATCTGTACAGCCAATGGTTCATTGACAGCTGTGGAGATGGGGGTGGGCTCCATCGCCCTGAATCCGCGCTGGTTGATGCTCACCATGCTCGACCGCAGCGAGCAGTTGCGGCACGAGAGCGAACTGGACATGCTGCTTGCAGAGTTGCGGGCGACGCTTGAGTCCGCTGCAGATGGCATGCTGGTCTGTGATCTGCGCGGCGGCATTCGGGCATTCAATCACCGTTTCGCGGAGCTGTGGCAACTACCCGAACCACTGCTCGTGCAGCGAGATGATGCGGCCGTCTTTGCCCATCTGGAAGCGCAGACCATCAGCAGCGAGAGTCAGTTCACTCTTCTGCAGGATGCGCAGGACCTGTCGGCTCCTGAAACCTCGGAGGTACTGCAGCTGCTCAGTGGCAGGGTGCTGGAGCGCCGCTCCGTGCCTCAGCTCAGTCGCGGTGTGGCGATAGGGCGTATCTACTCCTATCGAGACATCACGGTGGAATCCAGCTCGGCGACAGAACTACGTCTGGCTGCAAGAGTGTTCGAGTCCAGCCTGGACGGTATCTTCATTGCCGATGCCAATGGTGTCATCGTTCAGGTTAACCCGGCCGGCGGGCAGTTGCTGCATGGCAAGGCGGTGCTGGGGCTCGCTGCCTGGACTCTGTTCGAGTCCGAGGGAGGGCCTGTGTCCGACCTGCTGGAGCTGGCCGCTGCGCGCTGGGATGTGGGCAGCTTCTGGGAGGGCAATCTTTGGCTCAAGCAGAGTGAAGGTCAGCGCTGCGCGGTCTGGCTGTCCTGGGTGGCATTGCGTGACGGCTATGGGCGCCTGGTACAAAGCATTGGCTTTATGCGCGACATGACCATGCAGCGCAGTGCCCAAAAGCAGATTGAGCAGCTGGCTTACAGTGATGCGTTGACAGGGCTGCCCAATCGCCTGAGTCTGAGCCGTCACGTGCAAGCCGCAATCACTGCTGCGCGCTTCACACAGCAGCCCTTCAGCATTCTGTTTCTGGATCTGGATCGTTTCAAGATCATCAACGATTCATTGGGCCATGACTTCGGCGACCGGGTGCTCAAGCTGGTTGCTCAGCGGCTGAGCGGACTGCTGCGCCCTGCGGATGTGCTGTGCCGTCAGGGCGGGGACGAATTTGTTCTCTATCTGCATGATTGCACGGGGGAAGGGGCTTCGGCCGTGGCTGCCCGTATTCTGGACGAAATGCGCCAGCCCTTCATGCTTGACGGCCTGGGCTTTTCCGTTCAGTGCAGCATTGGGGCTGCGCAATTTCCGGCGGATGGTTTGACGCTGGACGAGCTGATTCGTCAGGCCGATATCGCCATGTATCGTGTCAAGGAGCGTGGACGCGGCAATTTCAGTTTCTACCAGCCGCAAATGAGTGCGGGTCTGCTCTCGCGCATGAAGCTGGAGCATGCCATGCGCCAGGCGCTGGACAAGGGGCATATGGCCGTGCACTTTCAGCCACAGGTACATATCCGTTCGGGTCGCATTGTGGCGGCAGAGGCTTTGCTTCGATGGACGGACCCCGAGCTGGGGGTGATCTCTCCTGCAGCCTTCATTCCCTTGGCGGAGGAGTCCGGCTATGTGGTTGCGCTGGATGCCTGGGTGCTGGAGCAATCAGTACAAGAGGCGGCGCGCTGGCTGGCTATGGACATGCCTGTCAAGGTATCGGTGAATGTCTCCGCGCTGGAGTTCAGGCAGCCGGACTTTGTGGATCGCCTCAAATATGTGCTGGAAGCCAGCGGCTTGCCGGCACAGTGGCTGGAGCTGGAGCTGACCGAGAGCATTTTGCTGCAGGAGGCGCAGGAAATGGCTTTGCGCGTGCATCAGATCGCAGAACTGGGTGTGGGCCTGGTCATTGACGACTTCGGTACCGGCTATTCGAGCTTGGCTTATTTGAAAAAACTGCCGATCTCCAAGATCAAGATCGACCAGAGTTTTGTGCGCGGCCTGCCGCACGATGCGGGAGACAAGGCCATTGTGGGCGCCATCATCAGCATGGGGCAGGCATTGGGCGTGGAACTTGTGGCAGAAGGTGTGGAAACGCAGGAGCAATGCCAGGCAATTGAGCAGTTACAGGGTGACTACTTTCAGGGCTATCTGTGCTCGCCAGCCTTGCCTGCGGAGCAATTCCGAAAGCGCTTGGAGCAGGGTGCATCCGAGCAGGAGCCGAGAGTTCAGCCGTATTCGTCGGGTGACGATGCCAGTGGCATTCATATTGCAGGTCTGCAATAGTTGGAGGACATGCTTTTTTGCTAGGTTTCCTATCGTCTGATTTGACGATGCGCAGTTTGTGGGGGCTCAGCAAAATCAAGGCATTTCTTGGGCCGACTTCCGGGTGCGTGCATCAATGAAGAACGCGCGCAGAGTTGAGTAACTGTGCGGTATTTGATGGGCCGGATTTTTTGAGACAGCAAATGCCCAAAAGCGATTACGCAACTTTTGATTTCTACAACTATCGCTCGGATGCTCTTCAGGCCGTCACCGGCTTTCCCGTCCCGTATGCTGTGGAGCCTGAGGCAGCTTCTTCGCCGGAACAGGTCCCGGTCATCGGTACCGAATCCCTGAGTCAACTGATTACTGCGCTGTACGAGTCAGCCATGGACCCGCAGAACTGGAAGGTATTTCTGGAGCTGCTGCGCTCAAGCGCCAATGGCAACTACGCCTCGCTTGTGGTGCGCGACCCTCATGGTGAGAATGTGGGCTGGGTGATTTCAGCATCGAGCGGTCGCTCCGAAGTCATTCCTTACGACCCCTATGCGCAATGGAGCCCGTTTCTCGGTATCGCCAAGGACAAGGTGCTCACCCTGTTGGATGTGATGACGGAAGCCGAATGGCATTCCTGTCGCTACTACACCGACTGGTGCAAGGGGGTGGACATCGAGCACATTCTGGCCGTGGATGTCATGACCGATAACGGCTGCTCCTATGGTTGGCGTATCACGCGGCCTGCGGCGGCGGGAGCATTCGAGTCAACACATCTGGACGTGGTGCGCATGTTGGTGCCGCACCTCAAGCGGGTGTTGAACATGCAGCTGAATCTGCATCGTGACCGGCAGGTCATTTCGCTATACGGGCGTGCCACTGCGCAGCTGATGATGGGCGTGGTCATTCTCGATCAGACGGGGAAAATGATCGAAGCCAACCCAGCAGCCACCACCATTTTGAACGTGGGCGATGGAATACGGGTCAACAACGGTGCGCTCGAGGCCGTCTATGCCAATGACAATCGCCGGCTGCAGCGTCTGATCCGCGATGCCTTGCTCTCTCCCAAGCTGGAGAGCGTCTCCATGACCGAGGGCATGTCCATCACTCGCCAGTCCGGCCAACTCAACTGGGGCGTGGTGGTGCAAAGCATCTCTCCCGATGAATGGACTGAAGGCAAGCAGCGTCCCAGCGTAGCGGTTTTTCTGCGTGATACGACGGGCAAGGCAGAGCCGCCCGTCAAGCTCACGCAGCAGCTTTTTCATCTGACTCCTGCAGAGACAGCAGTGGCCACGCATCTGAGCAACGGCATGTCTTTGGAGGAGGCGGCCGAGGCTTTGGGTATCAAACCCAATACCGCCCGCGCCCATTTGCGCGCCATCTTCTCCAAGACCGGGGTACGTCGTCAGACCGAACTGGTGCGACTCTTTCTCAACAGCGTGGCCTGGTTGGGCAATCATTGATTCCAGCCCGGAAAGCAGGCAAAAAAGGCCCGGCAAGCGGGCTGTTTCTTGTGCCTGGCTGGAAGCTGTTGTCAGCGTGGGGCTTGCATCCGTCATCGCCTCGTGGTTGTTGGAGTCGCAGTCATGGCGCTTGAAGTCGTCATTCACTGGCTGGGTCATGCCTTAAAGGTTGGCACTATCACGGCGGAGACGCTGCCTGCAAGGTTGAAACCAGGTTTGAATGCGAAGGCAGATGCGCCACCGACGTCTGGAGCTGTCGAATGCCGGTCGCAGCCTTCCTGTTAGTCGCTTAGTACGCTTGCTGCAGAGGCGAGAGCATCGAGCACTGTCGGCTGAGTTTCCTGCGCAGGCTGCATGCAGGGGAACAGGGTGGCAGTTGTTTGCAATGCGTTGCGGCATGGTCGGAGATCCTGCTTTCCATTTCGGCTCCTCGAATGAGAAAAGCACGCGACGGGCAGGGGTTGCAGGGCGGCGCTCGTCCCTGGCCTTCTTGAAAGCTGGAGGAGATTGATGAATGGCAACTGCCGCAGCGCTTACCAGATTGAGTGTTGAGGGCAGGACTCCAGAAAGTAAAAGCCACATAGCGGATAGCTATGGTTAAACTATGGCTGATTAATTCAGTGAGGCATGTATGGATCGAATGGATGCCGGCGCAACGTATGAAATGAGCCCGCGCAGGGTTGTGTTTGAGTACAGGACCAATGGTGAGGCTCGATCAGCAGCTATCAGTGGCGATGCACTTGAGCGTCTGACGAGAGCCAAGGAACTTGCTGGAGCGGGGCAGAACCTGGCGGCATACAGAGCCCATTGGCAAGCAATTCATGGGCTGGCTGCGACAAAGCACGATCAAGGTCAGGGGCCTGTCGTCATTCGCGTCGGTGATATTCAAGCTCGATAGAGTGATGTGAGACCTGTGCCAGGCTCTCTGTGCTCATGAAGGAGTCGGGCGGCAACCTTTCTTGCTTCTTGAATCTGGACGTCAAGCCATTCGGCCTTGGCGGCTGCAGCGGCCCGCTCTGTACCTTGCGAAGCGGCTGTAGAGGGTATGGGGCTTAATGGTGCAGTGCGCATGGCGTTTCTGGAAGCAAAAAGCTCGCGCGATGGCGAGCCTGTTTGTTGCTTGAGCTGGCTTGTCAGAGCCCACTCATGCGACTCACGGTTGGAGTGCAGTTAATTCATGCTGGGCGTCGTGGCGTTGGCAGATGGCCGCCGTCGACGTAGATGTTCTGACCGGTGATCCATTCGCCTTGGTCGCTGCACAGGAATGCGACCAAGTGGGCGATATCTTCGCCGGTACCTGCTCGACCCAGAGAGATGTAGCCGGCGATCATGTCGTCCCACACTTTGCCGCGAGGCACATCATCCAGGCGACTTGTTTCCACGATGCCTGGAGCCACGACATTCACGCGAATCTTCTTGGGGCCAAGCTCTCGCGCCATGATGGTGGTCAGGCCATTGATGGCCACCTTGGTGGTGGCGTAGGCGCCAGTGTCAGGTGCCAGCAGCTGCGCTGCCAGCGACGAGATATTGATGATGGCGCCGCCTTCTCCCTGTGCCCCCATATGTTTTGCGAACGCACGAGACATATAGAAGGTTCCGTTCAGGTTGACATTCATCACCCGATGCCATGTATCGATGGATAGCTCCGTCACCGGGATGCGGTCGTCGCCGCGGGTTGCGCCCGCGTTGTTGATCAGAAAATCCACACGTCCCCATTCTGCAATCGTGCGTGCAAGCAATGCGTCGATGGACTCTGGATTGCTGACATCGGAGACCACAGGCAGGGCGCGGCGCCCGAGCTGACGGATTTCATCCGCCACCGATTCGATATCTCGCCAATGCGCTTTGCGCTCATCTTCCGGATAGGTGTCGGGGGCGCGGCCCGTGCCCGTCAGGACAACATCACAACCCGCTTGCGCCAATGCCAGTGCAATGGGGCGACCGATGCTGCGCATCCGGCCTGCACCGGTGACCACGGCCACTTTGCCTTCAAAACCAGTCAACGTATACGACATGCCACTTCCTTGCGATAGGGATCCTGAACATTCAGACGAATCAAGATTCTTCGGTCTGGCTTGATGCTCCTGCACTCCAATCTGCGCATCAAGGACGATGCAGCGGTTGAAGATCGAGCAACTCATCAGCCAGATTCTTGAAGTGGTGGAGTTGAGGAAAATCGTCTGATGGGACTAGGGATACGCGCCCATTGAAGGGTTCCTGCTTGCTGGTCAGTCAGGGGTCTTTTGGGGTGCGCTGAGTGCAAGTGGATGGGGTCGGTACGCCTTTTCGCGGTAGGACAGTGGCAACTCGGAAGCAGGGTTGGCGGACCGCCAGCATTGGCTGATACATCGCGCTCCAGAAAGAAAAACCCGCACGGTGCGGGTTTGTATCAGGGCAGAATCATTGGCTGAGAAATGATCAGATGCCTTGAAATTTAAACGGCTCGGATGCCTTGAATTGGCCAGTGGCATCCCCTGAATAAGTGTGATTCTGGTCCGGTCCCAGATCGATCTTCATGACCTTGCCTTTTTCCTTGCTGAAGTCCAGTGCCTTCAGGTCTACCCAGAAGGTGTTGGGTGTCAGTGCCGACTCAAAGAAATACAGCTTGCGCTCGTGATCAAACACGGTGCGCCAGCGTGTGGAGGAAATATTGGGCTCCTGCGGCGTATTCAGACCATAAGGAACAGAGGCATTGCGAATCACACTGAACACGCTGGCGAGCGCCTTGTTCGGGCTTTGATCCTTGGGTATTGCGTTCACGTAGAACGAAGCGCGGGCGAAGCGGTCTGCTGCACGGTTGGTGCCAGGCAGCATTGTGGTGCCTCCAATCTGTTTCCAGTATGCATTGAGCGCCAGTTGCTGGTCGAAGGTTGGCGAGTTTGTCATGACCTGGTATTGGCGACCATGATGAATGACTTGCTTGCCCGCGATGTATTCCACGATCGCGCTATCGCCGCTGGCGTCGGAGATTGAAAGGTGTACGGTTGTCAGCCGGTTTTCACCGGGCATGGTGTCGGATACGAGGGTGAATGGTTCCTTACTTAGCGCGGCCACTGCCTGCTGCACTGTCGCAAAGTTGTCCAGTACATATTGAGCCCAGGCGGCAATCGATAGGCCTGGCTTGCTATTGGTGCCAAATGCAGGGTATTGCGACTCGACGAGCCATAGAAGGTTGGCATTCAGACCGGCTTCGTTGACCCCGTCGGTAGTGGAAATGTCATAGCCTGAAGTGATGACGCTGCCGTACTTGGACGTCCAGCGCACAGTATTGGGGCCGGTTTCGCCAGTGCGCTGCATGCCTCGCGGCAGTACCCAGAGGTTGCTGACGATGTCACTCTTCCAGTCCATGGATCGTGCAGTGATCACTTGGCCGTTGGCTCCGTGAAATACCAGCCGTGTGCATGCCCAGGAACTGGACATGGCTGCTAGACCTGAAACTCCAAGTAGCAAGGCTGCTACACGAGGGCGGATACACGGCATATTCATCTTCATTGAGCCTCCATGGTTAAAAAATGTGAATGGTGCCAAGCATGCCACATGCATCGGTAGTGAGATATTGATCGAGCTCCAGCGACGTAGATGCCAGGCCATAAACATTCAAACTGCCTCAGTACCTGCTCTTGCAATAAGTCCAGCAAGGCAGTGGCGATTCATGAGCGTCGGGAGCATGTGCTTTTCCAAGCACAAAATTCCGCTGCATGGCAGGAAGGGCTCGATAAGTGGATGTTGAAAACGGCTGTGCGCATGGCACGTTTTATCTCCGGGCGCGGCCTTGGCGCCGGTGATGCTGGCGCTGCTCGGAAAGAATGCAAGAGCATTGCGGCCTTCGCATCCCTTCGCCTCAATCGGATCGGTAGTCAGGCGCGAAGGCTTGGCCCTGGCAATGGCGCCTCCTGTATCAAGGAAAGCTGCGATCGTGAAGGCTCTCGGCGTCCATGACCGCATCAAGAAGTGCAATGTGCTTGATAGCGGTAGGCAGTGGGCGGGAATGATCACTCACAAGGAAGTGATCTGACGGCTCAGGGTCTTGGCTAGCGAAAGTTTGATCTATGCGAGAACTACGCGATTGCGTCCAGCGGCCTTGCCTCGATACATAGCAGCATCAGCGCGCGAGATGAGGGCTTCTGTGGTTTCTCCCTGTCGATACTGAGTCGCACCCAACGTACATGTCACTCGCAGATCTTTGTGCACTAACTGTGTCCACGGGAGTGCTTCTGTGCTTTCGCGAATTCTCTCAAGCAGCACTCCTGCCTGGGCCAGTTGTGTGTCACAGAGCACCAGAAGAAATTCTTCTCCGCCGTAACGGCCAGCGCAATCGGCTGCACGAATCTGCGAGGACAGAAGTTGTCCAAAGGCTCGAAGTACTTGATCTCCTCCTTCATGACCGTAACGGTCATTGACCTGTTTGAAGAAGTCAATGTCAAGCATTGCGATGCAAAACGGGGCGTCTCTGCGTTGAGCCGCATGAATACATTGTTGCAGTCGATCCATGACCCCTCGGCGGTTTTCCAGTCCCGTCAAGTCATCGTTGCGCACCAAGTTTTCAATCTGCTTCAGCGCGATGGCCAGTTTTTCATTACTCGCACTGAGTCGATATTGCATGCCACGAAAGTAGGTGACCAGCACGCTGCATCGGACGACTGCTCCGAGCATGACGCCGACAGTGAGGAACTGCCCGATGAGGGTGTCGGTGGTCATGCGCATCTGTGGCCCTACCCAGTAAACAGCCAGTGCAATTGCAATGAGCGTGCAGCTCCAGGTCATCCAGAAACTTGTACGCCGCGGTGCAAGAAAGCCGTCGGTACTGAAGACCAGAAGCATAACCAGTGCCTGGAACGCAACCTGAGGCGCTGCGACAAGCAAGCCCAGCACCCCTGTAACCGAGACCAGTTGGTGCCAGAAGAATAAGCCAGGGTCACTCTGAGTCTGGCTCCAGCCACTGGCGTAGGCCCAGGTGATAAAGGCCATCCCTGCACCTATCCAGAGCCCATACAGCAGCACTGCATGCAACGGTAGCCTGCCCAGCAGTGGCCGAGAAATAGCATGAAGGCATATAGATGGCTCAATAGGACCGAAGCGTGCAACTGCCAGGTGCGCTTGCGCCAGCGTTCGAAATGCTGAGTTTCATTGGCAAGAGGCGATGAAGACTTAGGGCCCCACAAGGGTGGTCCGCGTGTTTTTTCAGGGGAGTGAGCCATTGCCGGTTAATGGTCGCCAAGGTGCGATTGGTTGTTGCAAACAACAGTTTGCCCGAATTCCGGCCCCGGAAAATTACGGTGAGTGACCTGACAAAGTTTGGGTCGAACTGATCGCTAACGGTGCATACGGCAAGGTGACCCAGAGCCATTGGAAGGCTATATCGGTAGAAGTGTTTCCTGGCGCCTTCAACTCGACATGCCGACCTACAACACTGCGGTAAATGCTCTTGAACATTGCGATCCAGAAACAAAAAAAGCCCGGTTGAGCCGGGACGGTGCACAAATTGGGTAGGCAAACAGGAAGTTCAACAAGAACTTACATGCAGCGCGCGCGGCAAGACTAGCCTGCAATGCTCCACGTTCTTAAGGAGTTGCTATGAAAGCGCTACTTTTAATCGCGGCACTTGCCAGCATGCTGGCAGGGTGCTCAATGATGCCGGGACGTAGTTCCGGGTCTATGCCTGCCGAGAGTTCCAGCCAGACGATGGGCGGAATGAATATGAGCGGCGACCGGGATCGCTGGATGCATGACGACAATGGACGTCCTTGGACCGGAGGTGATGGTGCCTTCTATGGCGCTCAGAACATGTAGGTGAATGGCAGGGTCAAGCTTTTGCTTCGAGGCACTGCACGGTCCTTTCGTCCAGCCGCTCGGCATACGTGCCTGGGCACACGAATTCGTCGCGCAGTGCCTTCACTGGAACAAAGGGCTCATCAGCCTGCCAGAAAGAGCCGATCAGCCTCGACCTCAAGTAGACAGCCAAGTTTTATGGCTTCAAAGCTTCAAAAAACAGAGCGCATCAATACTGACTGTTGTATGAATTAGGTAAGCAAAGTAGCCGTTCAACAAGAATTTACAGCGGACGCACGCCTCAGGAATAGCCTTGAAGACTCCTTCTTCTCAAGGAGTTGTCATGAAAGCGCTACTTTTAATTGCAGCAGTAGTCAGTACGCTGGCGGGTTGCTCGATGATGCCGGGGCGTGATGCCGGACACATGCCAGAGCAAGGTGCCCAGCGGACGATGGGAAGCAGTGATATGCGCTATGAATGGGGGCGTGGAGCGTATCAAGGTCCAGGCAGCATGCCGCTGTGGGCAGGCGGGGATGACACTTCTGGAGGCCTTGGCTGGCGCCGTGATTAAGCAGTAAGAACCACATCCTGTGCGAACGCCGCTATTTCCTACCTGGCACTCCAAGGACCTTCCTGTAGACACTGCGCGCTCGTGTCGCCCAGCCACTCCGGGAGGTTCCGATCGCATAGTATTGACTGGGTAAGTCCAGCATCCTTCAACCAAAGGCATTTCCCAGTCATCGACCGCAATCATCACGCCTGTGGCGTTGGCGTCTATTTCAATAGGGAAATCATTGGGCTTGTCGAAGGAGTTGACGTGGTTGGCCTGCCTCAGTTCTTCCTGCGGCACTTTGATGAGCTTGGGCTAATCGTTGTTGTGGGACTTCAGGTGCTGCAAGAAGTTCGGTAGATGCGCTTGTGGACGATTTTGATCGGCGGCCCATCGGTCAGGCGAGAGTGACTCGGAGCAGGCCGCTGCGGCTGCGGCATGGTGTCTGGTCGGAAACGACCAGAAGCGGCTGCTTAAGCTCAAAGAGCTTAAGGTCAACTCTTTAGGCGGTTGGCGGCCAGCATTTGCCTCAACGCCTCCGTGGAGGCTGACTCCTGCTGTGGCAACCAGACCAGATGCGTGGTCACTTCTGCATAGTGTCTGGGCAGGGGAAGCACTTGCAACTGTGGTTCGGCATGTACGGCCCTCAAGATGGAGCGCGGCATGATGCCAACGCCCGTACCGGCTGCAATGCAGGCCACGATGGCGTGGTAGGACGCCATCTCCAGAACGCGGTGAGGGGCAGTTCCGATGCTGGCAAACCATTCCTCCAGGATTCGACGGTACGAACAGCCTGCAGGGAATGCAATCACTGTGCAGCGTGACAACTGTTCCGAATCCAGCACACCGGTAGCCGAGCGTGCGGCGATGAGCACCAGTTCCTCATCGAATGCTTTCTGGGTCGCCAGTCCCGGTGCCGTAAACGGCTCAGAAATCAGCGCTGCATCCACTTCATAACGCTGAACCATGTCCAACAACCGTGATGTGGATCCGGTAACCAGTTCGATGAATACATCCGGGTAGCGCTCATGAAACCTGGATAGAAACGGAGGTAGTCGCGCCGCAGCCGTGCTCTCCAGTGTGCCCAGTCGCAGCGTACCCTGCGGCGCCCGAAGCAGCATTGCGGACTCGGCCTCTGACGACAGTCGCAATATCCGTTCGGCGTAGCCGCGCAGTACCTCGCCTTCGGCCGAGAGCTTGAGCCGGTTGCCATGCCGCAAAAAGAGTTGCACGCCCAGACGCTCCTCCAGATTGCGGATGCGCGTGGTGACATTGGACTGCACGCGGTTCATCTGCCTGGCAGCCTGGGTGACACTACCGGTATCCACAACAGACTTGAAGAACGCCAACGATTCCAGATCGATCTTTCTCATTTGGAGATTTTCTCATCATTGAAATTCAGTATTCATGATGGATTTGTTTCACTAAAGTGTGAGGTCTTGCCACCTTCCTACATTTCTCGTGGACTCTCAATCTTTGCTGCTGATCCAGGCGGGCACGCCGCCCGAGGACATTCGAGTCATCGCAGGCGATCTTCCCCAGTGGTTTCTGGCAGCTGCCGGCTGCAGGCCCGAAACCATGGACATAGTGAAGGTGTATGAAGGAGAACCTCTGCCCGAGCCCGGGCAGCACCGTGCGGCGATCATCACGGGCTCGTGGTCCATGGTGACCGATCAGCATCCCTGGAGCGAAGCGACCGCCATATGGATACGGCAGGCTGTGGCACAGGGGATGCCTCTCATGGGAGTTTGCTATGGGCATCAGCTTATGGCTCATGCACTGGGAGGAGCAGTGGACTACCACCCTGACGGCAGAGAGATGGGGAGTCTGGAAATCGAACAACTGGCGGTTGCTGAGCCGGACGACTGGCTTGCCGGATGCCCACCTCGCTTCCTGGCCCACCTCACACATCTTCAGACCATCCTGCGCCTGCCCAATGGAGCCAGGGCATTGGCTCGCTCAGCTCACGATCCCCATCAGATAGTCCGATACAGCCCCACCGCGGTGTCCGTGCAGTTTCATCCAGAGTTCACATCGGAAGTCATGGCAGCCTGCATCAATGCAAGAGCGCAAGTGCTGCGCGCGGAAGGTCTGGATCCAGCAGCCATGCTGCAAGGTGTTAGTCCGACACCAACGCCGTTGATGCTGCTAAGGCGCTTCATCGAAACACATGCTGGCACCGTTTCAGCAGGCAATTCAGCGGCCTCGCTGAATGTCGCCATGGGCAATCACCCGGAATTACCTCAAGGAACAGCGAAATGAAGAAACTCGGCCTCATTGGTGGCATCGGCCCGGAGTCCACCGTGGCCTATTACCGAAAGATCATTCACGGCGTTCAGACACAGACGGGCAAGGAGAATCTGCCTCGCCTGTCCATCGAAAGCCTCAACGCTTTCAAGGTGTTCAGCCTTTGTCGTGAACGCGAGTTCGAGCAGCTTGCCGACTATGTGCTCGGGGCAATTCACAGCCTGGCCGCCGGTGGTGCGGACATGGTGGGTTTGACTGGCAATACGCCCAACATCGTTCTGGACCGCATACTCCCGCTGTCGCCGGTTCCCATAGTGAGTGCCATTGATGCCACCTGCAACGCGGCACAGGAGCGAGGCGCGCGAAAAGTCGGTTTGCTGGGTACCGTGTTCACCATGACGAATACATTCTTCAAGACACCTTTTGAAGATCGGGGCATACAAGTTATCGTGCCCAGTGAGCATCAGATTGCGCAAATCCAGGCCAAGATCGAGGCCGAACTTGAGCATGGCCTTGTCAAAGAGAACACTTGCCGGGAGTTCGTTGCCATCATTCGGGATTTGCAGCAACGTGAAGGTATCGACCATGTAGCACTCGCCTGCACTGAACTGCCGCTGATCCTTGGTGACCACAACAGCCCTGTTCCCTGCCTTGATACCGTTGAAATCCACGTAGAGGCATTGGTTCGTGCGGTGCTTTCGAGCTGAGCCTACTTCAGGCCCAGCTACCAACGTTACTGCGGTCTTCTCGACCGAACAGCGACAGATTCAATCGGCCCAGCCGTTCAGACGCCGGTTCGGCGTCTGCAATGCCACCTTGTACATTGCATCTCACTTCAAGGGGACTTCAAGCTTGGTCAAGTTGCCAGCCAACTTGTACAAGTCGCTATTGGTGCCCACGAGGCGCTGCTGAAGTTGGCTGCATTGCTCGTCGGTGCACGCCTCATGGATCGGGGGCGCTCTTATAGTTGGACCGTGCCTTGCATGCAGGTGACTGTGTGGCCTCCAATCCACAGTTGTTGCTGTGCATCCTGCTGCACGGACACTCGGCCGTTGCGACCCACACGGATCCCTTGGCTTGCCACGTAGGGCGCCTGCATATGTTTCTGGGCGATTAGCCACTGAGCCAGGCTGCCATTCAGGCTGCCGGTAACCGGGTCTTCCACACCGGTGGTGGAAAAGGCGCGCACTTCGAGCTGTGCCTGTGTCTCCTGACAGGCATTGCCGATCAGTGGCATCGCATTGGTGGCTCGATACAGAGCAGCCACCCCTACCTTATGGCCCAGGGCCTTGATGCGTGCCAAGTCGGGCTCCAGGCCGAGAACGCTGTCGGTATTGTCCAGCAGCAGGCACAGCCACTGTGCTCCATTGTCCAGGTGGGCGGCATCCTGCACCTGGGCTGCGTCTATGCCCAGAGCCTCGTAGATCAGGTGCAAATGGTCAGGCAGGGGCAGGGCCTGGTGGGCCGGAGTGGCGAATGCCAGGCCGTGGATCGAGCGCTGGATGGGGATCAGACCCTTGGCGCACTCTTGCACGATGCGCTCTGGATGCTTGGGGACCCCGCCCTGGGCGAGCCAAGCGTGGCAGGTGCCCAGCGTCGGGTAGCCGGCAAACGGCATTTCGGCAGTCGGGGTGAAGATGCGCACTCGATAGTCGGCGCCCTGGGCGCGGCCCGCGTCCGTCGGGGGCAGGACAAAGGTGGTCTCGGACAGGTTGGTCCAGCGCGCAAAGTTTTGCATCTGTGCATCGTCAAGGTCGCGCCCATCGAGCACTACAGTCACGGGGTTGCCGCGGTAGGGCACGGCCGTGAAGACATCCACGGTCATGAAAGGGCGGGGCTGAAGGGCGATGGCGGTGCTCATGGCGGAGGGATGTTGGTGTGGACAGCGGCAAACAGGAAGGCGCACAGCCTGCGAGACGCTGCGCGCGGGGCAGGGTATGCCTGCGACGAGGGTGACGCTGAATCATGTCATACGCTTGCTGGCGTTTTCACTTCGGAGCGGCTGCTTTGTGTTGCATCGACCGGTTGAATCCGCCCTGTGCAGCGGGCAATAACATGAAAATCCTGATCTGCTCGCTAGGGCGACAACCGACTTAGGGTTTGCAGAAAACCGCGCGAGTGCGCCGACTGCAAGGCACAGCCGGCTCTGGATCACGCCACAGCCCGACTTTGCGTGCCATGGCCTCTTGCTCGGCAAACTCATACTGTCCCCGCGCCTGGGGAGACTGTTCGTGGCCACGGGCGCGGTACCACCGGGCCATGCCTTGGGTGATCATGGCCAGGCCGGCATCGAGCGTGCGCGGCCCGCTGGGTGCCGATGCAGGCGTCACCCAAACAGAGCAGATCTGTCGCTGGTACCGATCTGTCTTGGTGCAGCGCAGTTCGGCCTCCTTAAGAAATGTCAGCTCAGCCAATGCTTGTCGGGCTCTCTCGCCGAATGGCTGCTTGCGCTCGGGTGCATCGATGCCCTGCAGCCTGACCGTGACCTGCTCATAAGCGCCAGGCTCACCGCAGCGCACGGTCAGGGTGCGACCGTCGGAGATGCCGATGACGAGGCAGAGAAGGGTGGCTGCAAGCATGGCTTCAGTCTATTGGGCAAGAAAAAGGCCCGCAACGCGGGCCAATCATCAATCCAGATAGATGCACAAGTTGTTGATTTCAATTGCCTGCGATTGCTCGGCTTTGTTTGATTCTTCAGGCCATCTTCATGGCTGGAAAGCAAGCAAATCAACAGCTTGTATGTGTAAAGGTGTCTGCAAATGCCACCGGCTCGTCATCCTGAACCGGGGGTTCAGGTGGGCAAGAGCAACCTATCGTTGGGTTCATCTGACGCGAGACGATCACGCTCAATAGGTGATTTATCAAGCCCATGCTCGTTGAGCATTGGTTCAAGGAAATATAAAAACCGGCAGATTTGCAGACGGTTTTATTCTAACGGGTATTGGCAGTCGCGCGGAGGTCATGACTGCTTTGCTGCTGAGGTTACCCAATCAGAGCAGCCTGGCGTCAGCATCCAGTGCCTGATCGAGCTTGAGCACCAGTTGCTCGGCAAGCTCCTGCTGGCGCTGCAGCTCAGCCTGGGCGGCCTCATTGATCTCGTGGGGCGCGAACTGCTCCTGAGCATGCGCCTGCATTTCTGCCTGGGCGTTGGCCATAAGGGCTTGCTGGGCATCGCGGTCAAGCACGTCGAAAGCCATATTGAGGGCTGCCAGCACTGCCACGCGCTCGCGCGAGCGGACCTTGCCGCTGTCGCGGATGCGGGTCATGGCTTCATCCACGCGGCGAACGGCTTCCTGCACACGTTCTTCTTGACCATCGGGGCAGGTCAGCACATAGCTTTGCTGCATGATTTGCACATCGATCTGCTTCATGGGCGTCAGTGGCGGGTCTGGTGATGGAGGGTGACGACTGTCACTCTCCCTGGTTGGCGGGCAGGCGTTCGATCAAGGCATCGACGCGCGCACGTGCGGCCTGCAGGCGCAGACGCAGCAAATCGCGCTCTTGCGTCAGAGCGATGACCTGATCGGTGAGCAGGGTGTTGGTGCGCTGCAGTTCCTCGTGGCGCACCAGCAGACGCTCTACGCGCTCGGCAATGAGATCAAGAGAGGGCTGGGTGGTCATAGACTCTGCCATTGTAGGTCTTGCAGTCCGTGGGTGAGTATAAATGTGCAGGCAAATTCAGCAGTTTGCGCTGGAGCACAGGCTGCTGGACTGCCGCAATCGTAAAACTGCAATATTTCTCTCAAAATCGTAGCGTGCTGCACAAGTTCTGTGTACCTCAAGTGCATATTTAAGGTAAAAAATCGTCACCTGAGCCGCGCTCGGTTACTCCGAATGAAGGATTTGCGCCGCGTGGCGCTCATTACAATGGGCGCCTGTTGGTGCTCGAGGTCGCTTTTCTGTGGTCTCAGTTCAACGGGAAGCAGGGAGGTGCTGGCCAGACACACTGGCACACCGAACCTGCGCTGCCCCCGCAACGGTCGGCGAATGGAATGCTGCGGCATTCCACCTTTTTCCCCATGGCCACTGGCGCTGCGCGCTGGGAAGGCCGGCAAGAGGATGATTCGCCTAGCCCGGATACCGGCCAACATGGGTTGCCTGCATTCTGTGCAGGTATGTTTGCTCAATGTCGGCGGGTAGGCTGATGTGGGCGTATTCAAGTGTGCTTTCCATGAGTCCGCAATCTTCGTCCCTGCGCATGGCGCAGGTGGCTTCGCGCGCACGCGCATCGTTTGTTCTCCGTCCCACTCTTCTGGCATCTGCGTTGGCCGTGGCGTTTGCCGCACAGGCTCAATCAGCTGCACAGGCCGATGCGGTGCACATGAAAGAAACCGTGGTCACCGCCAATCGCATCGAGCAGCCTTTGTCCGATCTGGTGGCCGATATGTCGGTGGTGGGCCGTGAAACGATTGAAACTGCGGGTGCCGTGGGTGTGGCCGATGTGCTCTCGCGTCTGCCGGGTGTGCAGATGGTGCGCAACGGCGGCGCCGGCTCGACCACCAGCGTTTATCTGCGTGGTGCCGACACGCGTTTCACAGCCGTCTATATCGATGGTGTGCGAGTGGATTCGCAGTCCACGGGCGGAGCCTCCTGGCAGGACATCCCACTGGAAGCGATCGACCGAATTGAAGTGTTGCGTGGCCCGGCTGCGGCTGTTTACGGTTCTGACGCCATGGGCGGCGTGGTGCAGATCTTTACCAAAAAGGGTGAGGGCAAAGCCAAGCCCTATGTGGGCCTGGGCTGGGGCAGTCGTGGCACGGTGAAGGCGCAGACCGGCGTCAGCGGCGGTGTGGCCGGCTGGGATTACAGCCTTGGTGTTTCGCATGCCAGCAGCAACGGCTTCAATGCCAAGACCTCTGCGGGCTTCAATCCCGATGCCGATGGTTATCGCAGCAACGCCTTCAACGGGCGGGTGGGCTACCAGATCAACAGCAATCACCGTGTTGAAGCCACGGCTCTGACCAGCTATATGAACGCGGGTTATGACGCCCCTGTCTCCAAGGCCAGCCCCATGGCCGACGACCGCAGCATCTACAAGATGAATGCGGTAGGCCTGAACTGGCTGGCCAAGTGGAGCGATGTCTACAGTACGCGCCTGCAGTACACGCAGTCGCGCGATTTTTACCAGACCAAGCCCAGTGTCTATGAAACCGATACGCGTTTGCACAACTATCTGTTCCAGAACGAATGGCGGCTGGGAGCGCAGACCGTGACGGCTGCGCTGGAACGCCGCGAGGACAAGCTGGTCAACAACGGCCTGGATATCGGCAGCCGCAATCGCTCTCAGAACGCACTGGCGCTGGGCTATGGCCTGCATGCTGGCAAGCACACACTGCAGCTCAATGCCCGTCATGACCGCGACAGTGAATTTGGCGGCCACACAACGGGCAGCGCTGCATACGGCTATGAGTTTATGCCCAACTGGCGCGCAACCGCATCGGCCGGCACTGCCTTTCGTGCACCTACGCTCTATCAGCGCTTCAGCCAATATGGCGATGCCAGTCTGTCGCCGGAAAAAGGCCGCAATGTGGAACTGGGCCTGAAATGGGGCAAAGGCAGCGACAGCTTCTCGGCTACGCTTTATCGCAACAATGTCTCCAATCTCATCAACTATGTAGGCAATACCGGCTCCTGTGCGGGCAATACCGGCCCTTACGGCGGCTGCTATGCCAACGTGGCCAAGGCTCGTTACGAAGGCATCACCCTGGCCGCGACCACCCGTTTGGCCATGGTGAATCTGCAAGGTTCGGTGGACCTCCAGGATCCGCGCGATACCGATAAGGATCTGCAACTGGCTCGCCGCTCCAAGCGCTACGCCAATCTGTCTGCCGACACCACGCTGGCCGGCTGGAGGCTGGGTGCCGAAATGCAGGCTGCCGGAAAGCGCTTTGACGATGCCGCCAACAAGACCGTGCTGGGCGGTTACACGCTCTGGAATCTGAGTGCGCAAAAGCAGCTGACGCGTGAATGGAGCCTGGTGGCACGCGTCAACAACCTGGCCGACAAGCGCTATGAGCTGGCCCGAACCTATGCCACCGAAGGCCGCAGCGGCTATATCGGTGTGAAGTGGGAAGCCAGGTAAGAGGCCATGACAGTCATCGCAATGCATGAACCCGGCCTGCGTTGCCCGGCGTTGCTGATCAGTGCTCCGGCCTCCGGCCAGGGCAAGACCACCATCACGGCTGCCCTGGCTCGCCTGCATGCGCGCCAGGGACGCAAGGTGCGCGTATTCAAGTGCGGGCCGGATTTTCTGGACCCTTATTGGCACGAGCTGGCCAGCGGTTCGCCCGTGCATTCGGTGGATTTGTGGATGACGGGCGAGGGGGATGTGCGCCAGCGTCTGCATGAGGCGGCCCAGGAAGCAGATCTGATTCTTGTCGAAGGCGTGATGGGCTTGTTCGACGGCAATTTCAGCGCTGGCGATCTGGCGCTGCTGCTGGGTCTGCCTGTGCTGGCCGTGGTCGATGCCTCGGCCATGGCGGGCACTTTCGGGGCGCTGGCCTATGGCTTGCAGCATTACCGTGACGGTCTGCGCTGGGCCGGCATGCTGGCCAACCGCGTGGCCACGGCCCATCATGCCGATCTGCTCAGGCAAGGCCTGCGCGAACAGTCGCTGTGGCTGGGCGCCATGCCCGGTGTGCAACTGGGCGATGCAGCGGTCAAGGCCAAGTCTGCGGCGCTGCTGCCGGAGCGTCACCTGGGCCTGATCGCCGCCCACGAGCTTGGCGATGCCCTGCAGCGCCTGGATGCTGCGGCCGACGCCCTGGCCCAGACTCCCCTGGGGCAACGGGCCTGGAGCTCGGACGACGGTCAGCCCAGCTGGCAGGACTGGTGCGTGGACTTTGCAGCGCCGGACATGTCCGGCGATCAAGCTCGGGTGGAGCATTGGCTGAGCGGCCGCCGCATTGCCATTGCGCGCGATGCGGCGTTTTCCTTTATTTATCCCGCCAATCTGGACTGTCTGCGTGTCATGGGGGCCGAGTTGTGCTTTTTCTCGCCGCTGGCTGGCGATGCGCTGCCGCCCTGCGATGCGATCTGGCTGCCCGGCGGCTATCCGGAGCTGCATGCCCGGGCCCTGCATGAGAACCGGCAGTTGCGCGACGGCATTGCAGAGCATATGGCGCAGGGCAAGCCCGTCTGGGCCGAGTGCGGCGGCATGCTTGCCCTGTGTGATGGAGTAACTGCCCTGGACGGCAGCACCCAGCCCATGTGGGGGCTGCTGCCAGGTCAGGTTGTGATGCAGAGCCGGCTTGGCGGTCTGGGCATGCAGCAGCTGGCGCTCGATATGGGCTTGCTGCGCGGCCATACCTTTCACTACACAAGGCTGGAGACGGCCATGCCGGTGCTCACGCGCAGCAGCCGTCCCGGCGCAGCCGTACAGGCAGACCGTGGCGAGGCACTTTATCAATATGGCAGTGTGCGGGCCAGTTACTTTCATGCCTGGTTTCCGTCCTGCCCATCGGCTGTGGCGGCGCTTTTTGGCGCAACAATCGAAGACTGAACCTTTAGTCCATCACCATGAGCCCTGCAAGCACAGTCTCCTTCGTCATGCCGCGTACCCAGCTGATACTGGGCGGGCAGAAAAGCGGCAAATCCCGTCGTGCAGAGCTGCTGGCGCGCCAGTGGCTGCAGACGGATGCCGGGAATCAGGCTGCGCTGGTGGCGACCGGCCAGGCCTGGGATGCGGAAATGAGCGAGCGCATTGCGCGCCACCAGCGCGACCGCGCCGAGCGCGTGCCAGGCATGCTGACCATAGAGGAGCCTCGCGAGCTGGCCCAGGTGCTGGCCCAGCACGGCAGCCCGCAGCGGCTGCTGGTGATTGATTGCCTGACCTTGTGGCTGACAAACTGGCTGATGCCGGTGCAGACCGGGAACTCCGAAGACAGCCAATCTCCAGCTCCCGACTGGCAATCACAGCTAGCACTCTTTCTGAAAGCGCTTGATGAAGCAGCCGGCCCCGTCATTCTGGTCGGCAACGAAATCGGTCTGGGCGTGATTCCCATGGGGCGCGAAGTGCGCGCCTTTGTCGATGCGCTGGGCTTGCTAAATCAGCAGGCGGCAGCGCATTGTGAAAGTGTCACGCTGATGTGCGCCGGCTTGCCTCTGGCATTGAAAGGGCCGCAGGCATGAGGGCCACCGTAAAACAGTTTGCCGCTGCTGCGCTGCTTGTTTGCGGCCTGGCTGGGGCTTTGTCGGTGGCGGCGCAGTCCGTGCAGATCACCGATGCACGTGGCGCGCAGGTGCAATTGGCCAAACCGCCGCAGCGTATCGTCAGCCTGCTGCCCTCGCTCACCGAGAGCCTGTGCGCACTGGGCGGTTGCGAACGTCTGGTGGGGGTGGATCGCTATTCCAATTGGCCAGCCCATGTGAAGACCTTGCCCGTGGTGGGTGGCGGGCTGGATCCGAATATCGAGGCTATTGTGGCGCTAAAGCCAGATCTGGTGCTGGTTTCCATGGCATCACGGGCCATTGCGCGAATGGAGGCGCTGGGCCTCAAGGTGGTGGCGCTGGAGCCGCGCACCCACGAGGAAGCGCGTACCGTGATGCAGAAAATAGGTCAGCTGCTCGCCTTGCCGCCCACACAGGGCGCAGACCGCGTCTGGGCCGGAATCGAGGCCGACCTGAACAAGGCCGCTGCAAGCGTGCCCGAAGCCATGCGCGGTCAGCGTGTGTACTTTGAAGCCAGTCGCGGCCCGTATGCCGCCGGTGAAAAATCCTTTATCGGCCAGACACTGACGCGGCTGCATCTGCGCAACGTGGTCGACGCCAGGCAAGGGCCGTTTCCGCGCCTGAATCCCGAATATGTGGTCAAGCTGGATCCTGACATTCTGATGGCTGGCGAGCGAGCCTGGAAAACCGGTGTGCCGGAATACCCGGGCTGGGCCCAGATGCGGGTGGTGAAGCAGGGCGCGATCTGCGCCTTCACGCCCGAGCAATCCGACATTCTGGTGCGCCCAGGCCCCCGCATGGCCGAGGGGGCGCAAATCATTGCCCAGTGTCTGCAGCGTCTGGCGGCGAGGCAGGGCAATAGCCCATGAAGGCCTGCATCTCCAGTCGTCATCGCAGGGGGCAGCGCGGGCTGGCCGCTGCTTGGCTGCTGCTGTGGCTGACGCTGGCTGCTGCTTTGCTGGCGCTGCTGGGCGCGGGTATCGGCAGTACGGGTTTTGAGAGCGTACTCAATGCCCGCCAAGACCCGCTAGCCTGGCAGATCGTGATGGATATTCGCCTGCCACGCACGGCGGCGGCCTTGCTGGCCGGAGGCCTGCTGGGGCTGGCCGGAGCGGTGGCGCAGGGCGTGTTTCGCAACCCCCTGGCTGATCCTTATTTGCTGGGCAGTGCCTCGGGCGCATCGCTTGGGGTGGCGCTGGCCATGGCCGCCCTGGGTGTCTCTCCTTTCGCTTTGGCCGGCCTGGCGCGCTGGGGCGTGACGGGCGCGGCTTTTGCGGGTGCCGTGCTTGCCGTGGTGCTGACCCTGGTGCTGGCCAAGGGCGTGCAGAACACCATGCGCCTGCTGCTGGCCGGCGTGGTAGTGGGTGTGGTGCTGGGCGCCGCCGCATCGCTGGTGTTGCTGATGAACCCCGACATCATGCAGGCCATGCAGTCTTTCATGCTGGGCAGCACGGCGTTTGCGGGCTGGCCTGCCTGCAGGCTGATGCTGTGGGTGCTGTTGCCCACGCTGGTGCTGTCATGGAGCCTGAGCCGCGTGCTCGACGGGCTGGCACTCGGCGAGGCCACGGCCCATAGTCTGGGTCTGCAGCTGGCGCCGCTGCGCCTGCTGCTGATCGTGCTGCTGGCGCTGGCCACGGGCACCGCCGTGGCGCAGACCGGTTTGATCGCTTTTGTAGGCCTGGCTGCGCCCCATCTGGTGCGTTCCATGGTGCGCGCGCTGCACCGCTGGCTGCTGGTGCTCAGCAGTCTGATGGGGGCGGTGCTGCTGCTGGCCGCCGACCTGCTGGCGCGATGGTTGATTGCGCCTCAGGAACTGCCGGTGGGCGTGCTCACCGCCGTGCTGGGCGGCAGCTATCTGCTCTGGCTGATGCACAAGCGTGGCGCCATGCCGTCTGGAGAGGGCTCATGAGCAGCAATATCGAGACCGGAATCGCGTTGGCGACCGAGACTCTGAGCGTGCAGCTGGGCGAGCGCGAGGTGCTGCGTCAGATCAGCCTGCGCATTCCCCAGGGCCGCTGGACGGCCATCGTTGGCCCCAATGGCGCGGGTAAATCCACGCTGCTGCGCGCCATGGCAGGCATGCGTGCCGCCAACCAGCGGCAAGGCGGCGCGGTGCTTTTGCAGGGCCGTGAGCTGGGCGACTGGAATGGCCGCGAGCGTGCCAAGGCCCTGGCCTGGCTGGGCCAGAATCAGCCTGTTGCGGCCGATATGGCCGTGTATGACGTGGTCATGCTGGGGCGTTTGCCCCACCAGGGTTGGCTGGCTCCGGCCTCGAACGCCGACCGGCAGGCCGTGGAGCAGGCGCTGCGCCAGACCCATGCCTGGGACTGGCGCCAGCGCAGCATAGGCCAGCTATCGGGAGGTGAACGTCAGCGCGTGCTGCTGGCAAGGGCCCTGGCCGTGCAGGCACGGACTCTGCTGATGGATGAGCCACTGGCCAATCTTGACCCGCCGCACCAGACCGACTGGATGCTGGCGGCCCGCAGTCTGGTGCAGCAAGGCGCGACCCTGGTCAGCGTGCTGCACGAGTTGTCCTTCGCCTTGCTGGCTGACGAAATGGTCGTCATGCAGGCCGGCCGTATCACCCACCAGGGCGCTTGCAGCGATCCCGCCACCCATGCCGCGCTGGAGTCCGTGTTTGACCGGCGCATACAGGTGCGCGAACTCGATGGCCTGTGGCTGGCCTTGCCGCGCCTGAGCTGAGTCCGGCTGAAATTCTTGATTTTTTGCCCTTTAGCCCTTGATAGACAAGCGAGATTAGCTATGAATATTGAAACTCCTCCCACCGAGAAGCCTTACGAAAAGCCCGAGGGCGAACGCCGCGGTCTGATCATCGTCAACACCGGCAATGGCAAGGGCAAGAGCACGGCCGCCTTTGGTCTGGCCTTCCGAGCCACGGGGCGGGGAAAGGCCGTCAAGGTCTATCAGTTCATGAAGGTGCCAACGGCCCGCTTTGGCGAGCACCGCCTGGCCGAGCAGGTCGGTCTGCCCATTGAAGGACTGGGCGATGGCTTCAGTTGGAAGAGCAAGGATCTCGATCACTCCGCCCAGCTGGCGCGTGACGGCTGGGAAAAGGCCAAGGCCGATATTCTCTCGGGCGAGCTGTTTCTGGTCGTGCTCGACGAGATCACCTATCCGTTGATCTACGGCTGGCTGCCGCTGCAGGAGGTGCTGGACACGCTCAAGGCGCGTCCCAAGGATGTGCATGTCTGCCTCACGGGCCGCCGCTGCCCGCAGGAGATCATCGACATCGCCGACACGGTGACCGAGATGACGCTGATCAAACATGCCTTCCAGGCGGGTATTCCCGCTCAAAGAGGTATCGAAGACTGATGGCTTTTGCCATGTCTGTGGCGCGACAATAGTTCCATGACCGAATCCAAGACCAGCTCCTTCGCGACGATTGCCGCAACGCCTTTCACCGAGGCCGAGCGGGCTGCCGTCTACCGCGCCATCTATGAGCGCCGCGACATGCGTCATTTTGCGGGCGGTAAGGTCCCCGACGAGGTCTTGCTGCGCCTGTTGCGTGCAGCGCATCACGCGCCCAGCGTGGGGTTCATGCAGCCCTGGCGCTTTATTCGGGTCAAGAGTGCCGAATTGCGCCTGCGGATCCACGGTCTGATCGAGGAGGAGCGCGTGCGCACCGCCCATGCCCTGGGCGAACGTGAAGAAGACTTCATGAAGCTCAAGGTTCAGGGTGTGCTCGATGCGGCCGAGGTGCTGGTTGTCGCCATGCCGCCGGGACGCGAGGCGCATATCTTCGGTCGCCGCACCCTGCCCGAGATGGACATCGCCAGCAGCGCCTGTGCCATCCAGAATCTCTGGCTGGCCGCGCGTGCCGAAGGTCTGGGCATGGGCTGGGTCTCGATCTTCGATCCGCTGGCGCTGGCAAGGCTGTTGCAGATGCCTGAAGGTGCCCACCCGCTGGGCGTGCTCTGCCTGGGCCCAGTCGATGCCTACTATGCCGAGCCCATGTTGCAGCAGGAAAAATGGGCCTGCCGTGCGCCTCTGGAAGACATGCTGATGGACGATGTCTGGGACGACTCGCGTGTGGTGGCCGCGGCGACCAAGGGCAAGCCGGGCAGCGGGCCGTGCGCCGCGAAGGACAAAACAGACGCATGACAAGTTTTGGCTGGACTGAGCTGATCGGTCTTTCTCTCAGTCCGCTGGCATGGCTCTATCAGACATTTACCGCCAGTGATCTGGCGGCGCCCAACTGGGCTGCCAATGTGCAAGCCGGCTTGCTGGCCTTGCTGGTTGCCTTGCTGCTGGACCGGCTTTGGGGCGAGCCGCCGGTGTGGCTGCACCCCGTGGTGCTGATGGGCAAATTGCTGGGCTGGTCGGGGCAGGCGCTTGCACCGCGTGTTGAGGTGCAGAGTGACTATCTGCGTTTTGGCCTTGCAGCGATTGTCTGGTGTGCGCTGGCAGCTCTGTTTTTCATGGTTTATGGCCTCGCCCAGTTCATGCTGGGTTTTGCACCCTGGTGGCTCTGGGGGCTGGTGATGGGGGTGTTGCTCAAGCCGCTGCTGTCCTGGCGCATGCTCAAGGATGAGGTGCTTGCCGTGGAGGCCGCACTGCAGCAATCGCTGCCCGCAGGGCGGGAGCGTCTGAGCTGGCTGGTGAGTCGCGACACGACACAGCTGGACGCAGCCACCGTGCGCGAAAGCGCCATCGAGACGCTGGCCGAGAACCTCAGCGACTCCGTGATCGCTCCGCTGTTCTGGTTTGCCGTGGCCGGCTTGCCCGGGGCGGCCGTCTATCGTTTTGCCAATACGGCCGATGCCATGTGGGGCTACCCCGGCTGGCGAGGCCAGGGCGAGCGCCGCCGCCACTGGCAATGGGCGGGCAAATGGGCGGCCCGCGCCGACGATGTGCTGAACTGGATTCCGGCGCGCATCACTGCAATGTGGCTGGCGCTGCTGGCCGGCGGCCTATCCTGGAGCGATTTGAGGCGCGATGCAGCCGTGACGCCATCGCCCAATGGCGGCTGGCCAATGGGAGCCATGGCGCAGGCACTGGGGGTTCAGCTTTCCAAGCCCGGCGTCTATCGACTCAACCCGCAGGGACGGGCACCGCAGGCGGCTGATCTGAAGCTGTCTGTAAAATTGGCATCAAAAGTGATCAAGTTGCATGTGCTGCTTGCATTGATTGCTATGATTTTGATGTTTCTGTGGAGAGGAAGGCTGCTTGCCAATGTTTGATGTGAATGCGGCAGCCATGCATGGCGGTACCGATGCGCTGGGCGTTCCGGCGCATGATTTTTCGACCAATCGCAATGCCTGCGGGCCTTGTCCCATGGCCGTGAAGGCGTTGCAGGCCGCCCATGTAGCGCAATACCCCGATCCGCAATACGGGGCATTGCGCGCGCAGCTGGCGGCTTTTCATGGCGTGGCGGTAGAGCGCATCCTGATCGGCGGCAGCAGCAGCGAGCTGATTCATCGCCTCACGTTGCACGCTGTGCGCAGCGGTGCCAAAAGCGTGCAGTTTCCCCAGCATCACTATGGCGACTATCTGCAGGCCGCGCGGGTGTGGCGGCTGGCGCTGTGCCGCCGTACAGAAGCGGTCGTGGCGCCGGTGGCCAGCTGGGCCTGCGAGCCTTCAAGCCCGCTGGGGACGATGGAAGACATCTGGCCTGCCTGGCAGCAGCCGCCGGCGCAGAAGGAATGGCGCGTGCTGGACTGCGCCTACCGTCCGCTATGGCTGGAGGACCAGCCACCCGAGCGCAATCTCGACACGGTCTGGCAGTTGTGGACGCCGAACAAGGCGCTGGGCATGACGGGTGTGCGCGCTGCCTATGCGATTGCGCCCATGCAGGCCGCAGCGGCAGAGCTGCAGGCGCTGAATGCGCTGGCGGCCTCCTGGGTGGTGGGCTCGCATGGAGTGGCCATGCTGCAGGCCTGGGTGACGGACGAGGCGCAGCAATGGCTGGCCCATAGCCTCATGACTTTGCGCCGCTGGAAGGCGCAGCAGCTGGCGCTGTGCGAGAAGCTGGGCTGGCAGGTCGTTCCCGGTCATCAGGCCAATTACTTTGTCGCAGGTCTGCCGCAGGCAGAGCTTGCGGCGCCTCTGGCCGGCCTGCGTGCCCAGGGCATCAAGCTGCGGGACTGTGCAAGCTTTGGTCTGGCTGGCCATGTGCGGTTGGGTGTGCTGCCGCCCGTGTCGCAGGCCGCGCTGGAGCAGGCCTGGAAAAGCATCCAATGACCTTGCCGATCAGACCTGATGGGCGCAAGGCGCTACCATTTCCCATGGACACTGAAACCTTGAAGCTGCGCTCGGTGCTGGTGGAGCGCTATGTCACGCCGCTGCGCGAAGGCGGCTCCATGCCGGCAATTGTCGAGACCGACGATCTGGGCACCTATGTGCTCAAGTTCCGGGGCGCCGGGCAGGGCGTGCGCGCGTTGATGGCCGAGATCATCTCTGGCGGCATGGCACGTGCGCTGGGCCTGCCGGTGCCTGAAATCGTGCTGCTGCACTTGAACGGCGACCTGTCCCGCACCGAATCCGACCCCGAGATTCAGGACCTGATTCGCGCCAGCGACGGGCTGAACGTGGGGCTGGACTATCTGCCGGGCTCCATCAACTTTGACCCGGCGGTGGACGTGGTGGACGACGACTTTGCATCGCGCCTCGTGTGGTTCGACACCCTGGTCAGCAATGTGGACCGCACGGCGCGAAACACCAATATGCTGATGTACCAGAAGCAGCCCTGGCTGATCGATCATGGTGCGAGTCTGACCTTTCACCATGCCTGGAACGGAAAGGTTGCCGATCCGGCCAAGCCTTTTGCGCCCAGTGCCGAGCATGTGCTGCTGCCGCAGGCCAGCCAGCTGGCGCAACTGGATGCGCAACTGGCCGCCAAGCTTGGGCCCGAAGTGCTCAAGAGCATCGTGGACGAGGTGCCCGACTGCTTTCTGGAGCAGGCCGCCGCCGACAAAGAGGGCGATGTGCTCAGGAATGTGCAGGCCCATCGCGCGGCCTATGTGAATTATTTCGTGGCCCGGCTTGCCGAGCGTGGCCGCTGGTTGCAAGGAGTGATCGATGCACGCGCATGAGGTCTACGACTACGCCATCGTGCGGGTAGTGCCGCGCGTGGAGCGTGAGGAATTTGTGAACGCGGGTGTGATCCTCTCCTGCCAGCGCATCGGTCATCTGCAGGCTGCCGTGGCCCTTGACGAACAGCGTCTGCTGGCGCTGGACCCGAATGTGGATCTGGAGGCCGTGCACCGTCACCTGGGCTCCATTGTGGCCATCTGCGAAGGTCGGGTCGATGGTGGGCCGATTGCGCAGTTGCCCATGCGTGCACGCTATCACTGGCTCACGGCCAAGCGCAGCAGCATCATCCAGACCTCGCCCTCGCATATGGGCATGTGTACCCATCCCGGCGAGGCGCTGGCCAGAATCCTGCAGCGCGTGGTGCTGCCGATCCCAACAGAGACTTAAGACATGACAGCACGTTGCATCATGGTGCTGGGCACCAGCAGTGGCGCGGGCAAAAGCTGGGTGGCCACGGCACTGTGCGCCTACTACCGCAGCCAGGGCCTGAAGGTTGCGCCGTTCAAGGCGCAGAACATGAGCAACAACGCGCGCGTTGTGGCCACGCCCGAGGGTCGCTGGGGCGAGATCGGCACGGCGCAGTATCTGCAGGCCCTGGCGGCGGGGGCCGTGCCCGATGTGCGCATGAACCCGCTGCTGCTCAAGCCCGAGGCCGACACGCGCAGCCAGGTCGTGTTGTTCGGCCAGGTCAATGAGGAGCTGAGCGCCATGCCCTGGAGAGGTCGCAGCCTCAAGGTCTGGCCGCAGATCGCGCAGGCGCTGGACGAGCTGCGTGCCGAAAACGATGTGGTGGTGATCGAAGGCGCCGGCTCCCCGGCCGAAATCAATCTGCATGCCAGCGATGTGGTCAATATGCGTGTGGCCAAACATTGCAATGCACATTGCCTGCTGGTCTCGGACATAGACCGCGGCGGCGCCTTTGCCCATCTCTACGGCACCTGGGCACTGCTGCCCGAGGATGAGCAAAAGCTCATCAAGGGCTTTGTGCTCAACAAGTTCCGGGGCGATGCAGCTTTGCTGGCACCGGCGCCCCAGATGCTGGAAGAGAAGACGGGGGTGCCCACGGTGGCCTGCATTCCCATGCAGTTCCAGCACGGTCTGCCTGAGGAGGACGGCGTGTTCGATGATCGCGGCAGCACAGGAGCCGGGCGGGCCGTTCACACCACGATTGCCATCATCGCCTATCCGCGCATCAGCAATCTCGATGAATTTCAGCCCCTGCTGCAAGTGCCGGGCGTGCGCGTGGTATGGGCTCGCTCTCCCGCGCAACTCGCCGAGGCGGACTGGGTCATTCTGCCGGGCAGCAAGGCCACGGCTGCCGACCTGGCCTGGATGCGTGCACAAGGGCTGGATGCAGCCGTCGTCGCTCATGCCGGACTCGGCAAGCGCGTGCTGGGCATTTGCGGCGGTCTGCAGATGCTGGGCGAGGCGCTGATCGATCTGCATGGAGTGGACGGCAATGCCGCAGGCCTGGGTCTGCTGCCGCTGGCGACCCTGTTTGCGCAGGACAAGACCGTGCAACCCACGACCCTGCAACTGCCTGCGTTGCAAGCCCCATGGAATGCCCTGAGTGGCGTGCCCGCACGTGGCTACGAGATCCACCACGGCCAGACCCAGCTGCGTTCCGACATGCAGACGGCCAGCGTGCGACCGGCTCAGGAGCTGTTGCCCGGCATGCTATGGCAGGGAGGCAACAGCGCTGTCATCGGTACCTATCTACATGGCCTGTTTGAAAACGCCGAGGTAATTCATGCGCTGTTCGGCCACGATGCACCCAGCCTGGAGCAGGTGTTTGCGCGGCTGGCGCAGGGCGTGGGGCAATGGTTTGAGCCGACCGCGCTCCAGGCTTCGGTCTGATTTGTAGGACTGTTCCTGCGGACGCATAGCCGCTGAGCCGATAAGTCCTGCCTGAGAGTGAGTGCAAGCTGACCGAGCTATTTACTTTTCGGAATGGAGTTGCGTATGGCTTTTTTCAAGGTTCAGACTCTTCAACTAGCTTTGGGTGCAGCGGTTTTGTCGCTGGCAGGCATGGCCTGCGCACAAGTGGATGCAGCCAAGCCGGCGGCTGAAGCAGCTGCGATGGATGCGGCCAAGCCTGCGATGAAAAAGCACCACCACCGCCATCATCACAAGGGCCAGCGTCCCATGCGTGAGAGCAATTCGTCTTCACGCGAGGCGATGGCGGCAAGTGCCGAAGCCAAAAAGGGCAAGCTCGACGACGGCCAAGGCCTCAGCCAGTACGAGCGCAATGCCTACGCCCGCTGCGGTGTGTTCAAGACCGAAATCGACCAGCAGGCCTGTATGGCACGTGTCAAGGACGGCGCTGTCAGCGGCTCGGTCAAGGATGGCGGCATCCTGCGCGAAATCACGGTTGAGGAAGTCATTCGCTGAGGCTTTTGCCGCGTCTTCAGCCAAGGCCCTTAGGGGCCTTTTTCATGCCGCTCCTGAGCAATCGGCGAACTTGGCGTTTCGGTGCCGATGAAAGCGCGATACTTGCAGGATCGCAAAAGCGTGCCTTCTGCATCCCGGTGGTGGATGGCACTCAGGCCTGATGCACCGGGAATGACTGCAAGCATGAGTTCCGCTTCTTTTTCCGAATTCCCACCATCCACCCTCTGGTCCTGCCCGCAGGTGCAGGATATCCATGACGCGGCGCTGCAAGCCCGTGTCCAGCATCGCCTGGATTTCAAGACCAAGCCCCAGGGATCGCTGGGCGTGCTGGAGCAACTGGCTTTGCGCATTGCCGGCATCGTGGGTTGCGAGACTCCCAATCTGTATGCACCGCAGATGGTGGTGTTCGCTGCGGATCATGGACTGGCTGCTCAGGGTGTGTCGGCCTATCCGGTCGACGTGACCTGGCAGATGGTGGAGAACTTCCTCGCTGGCGGCGCGGCCGTAAGCGTGCTGTCTTTGCAGAACGGAATTGATCTGAATGTCGTGGACTGCGGCGTGGCCCGCGACTTTGAGGTGCGCGAGCAGGATCCTGCGCACAAGCTTCCCAAGGCTCATGAGCCACGCCTGTGGCGGCGCAAGGTGGCCTATGGCACGGCGGACTGCAGCCAGGGCCCGGCCATGAGCGAAGCGCAATGTGCGATGGCGCTTCGCAATGGCGGGGAACTGGTCAAGAAACTGCCGGGCAATGCGCTGTTGCTGGGCGAGATGGGCATAGGCAATACATCCAGCGCTTCATTGCTGCTGGCGCGTCTGTGCGGCGAGCCGATAGAGGAAGTGACCGGGGTGGGCACGGGCCTGAGCAGCGAAGGCCTGGCGCGCAAGATCGCAGTGCTCGGGCGGGTGCTGGATTTTCACGCCGACGTGCAAGATCCACTGGCTGTACTGGCAGCTATGGGCGGACTGGAGATCGCCACCATGACTGGAGCTGTGCTGCAGGCCGCTGCCGAACGCCGCCTGATCGTGGTGGACGGCTTTATCACCACGGCCGCCGTGCTGGTGGCCAGCCGCCTGCAGCCCCATGTGCTGCAGCGCTGCGTGTATGCGCATCGATCGGGTGAACCGGGTCATGCCCGCCTGCTGGCCCACCTTCAGGCCCAACCCATGCTGGACTGGCAGTTGCGCCTGGGTGAAGGTTCTGGCGCGGCGTTGGTCTGGCCGCTGCTGCGCTCGGCCTGCACCATGCTCAATGAGATGGCCAGCTTTGAATCGGCTGGCGTCAGCGGCAAGAGCTGAGGAGCTTGAAAAGATATAGCTGAAAGCGCTTTGTGGATATGCATTTGAGGCGTTTTCAGCTCTTTTTCCCAGCTGCCGGTGCCGGGGTTTTGGGTGTGAAATCGCAGTATTTTGAAGCCACGCATTCCCAGCAGCGGGGCTTGCGCGCCTGGCAGACATAGCGGCCCAGCAGGATCAGCCAGTGATGGGAGTCCACCGCGTATTCGTCGGGTACGCGCTTGAGCAGCTGCTTTTCGACTTCCAGCGGATTCTTGCCAGGTGCCAGCCCCGTTCGGTTGCTGACGCGGAAGATGTGCGTGTCCACGGCCATGGTGGGCTGACCGAAAGCCACGTTGAGCACCACATTGGCGGTCTTGCGGCCTACACCGGGAAGGGCTTCCAGCTCTTCGCGGGTTCTGGGTACTTGGCCGCCATGCAGCTGAACCAGCATGCGGCAGGTTTCCATCAGATGCTTGGCCTTGCTGCGGTACAGGCCTATGGTCTTGATGTAGCTCTCCAGCCCCTCAAGCCCCAGATCCAGAATGGCCTGCGGAGTGTTGGCAACAGGAAAAAGCTTGCGCGTGGCCTTGTTCACCCCTACGTCGGTGGCCTGGGCAGACAGCAGCACGGCGGTCAGCAACTCGAACACCGTGGTGTATTCCAGCTCGGTTTGTGGCGTGGGGTTGGCGGCCTTGAGCGCAGCAAAAAACGGCGCTATATCGTTTTTCTTCATGGGCGATATTGTGGCTTGTCGTTCAGGGGGCAACAAAGAAAAAGCCGCTGCGTTACACAGCGGCTCGGCAGGCGGAATCGCAGCAAGTCAGGGATCCAGGTTGTAGCTCAATACAAGGCTGTAGCGCAGTTCCCTATCGGGATTGTTGACAGAGCGATCGCCCAGCGGCTTGCTCATGGCAAGGTCCAGTGCGTAGTGGCGGCTGTCGGAGAGGCGCAGCCCCAGGCTGGCAGAGCGCAGCGTATTGCCGCTGACGCCGCTGGTCTGCTGATGCGTACGCGCCCATTCGTAGAGCAGATAGGGCTCGGCCGACTTGATCCAGGCCTGGTTGATGAGGAATTGGTAGTTGAGCTCGGCACTGGCGCCTACGCCGGAATCGCCTGAGAACTCGCCAGCCTGATAGCCGCGGCCAAAGCGGGTGGATCCAAAGGAGATTTTCTCCGGGATGGGAAGAATGTCGGCACTGTATTGCCCGCCCACGGCAAAAGCGGCGCCCATCTTGTTCGCGAAGCGATGGCGCTGTGCATAGTCGGCGGTGATGCGTGTGAAGTCCAGCTTGGCAGGGCTTTCAAGCTTTTGCAGCAAGCCCTGCCGATAGTAGAGGTCCAGAATCTTGTAGGCCCCCAGGCTGTCCAGGCCGTGGGCCAGCAGTACCGAAGCCGAGCGGGTAGTGTTCTTGCCAAAGGACGCCCAGGCCATTTGCGCATAGAGCGTGCGAACCTTTTCCTCGCGCAGCAGGGAGGCCTGGCTATCGGCCAGTTCACGGCTGTAATTGATGGCATACAGACCTGCCGTGGTGCTGAGCTGGGTGGTATTGCTCAAGATCCATGGGTGGCTGATATTGAAGTCCAGCTTGCGCTGCTGTGTCAGGTCATCAATACCGGGAATGCGCGTTGCCGGCGGGTTGAAGCTGCGGTAGTCGGAATAGCTGACACGTGCCTGCGTGCCCTCTGGTGTCAACTGCTGAGTGAAACCGATGCTGCCGAAACGCTCCTTGTCGGGGTTTTGCAACATCGCCGAAGCCTGAAGCTGGCTGCCTGACCACAGAGGGTCGTTCAGGGTGAGGGAGGCAATGATGCGCGGCGTGGGCTTGCGCGCCTCGCCCCCAACGGTGACGGCAATGGGCTTGTGCTTGGATTTGATGACCAGGGGCACCGCACCATCGGTGGTGGTCGGCAGATTTGCCGACGCGGTGATCTGCACTCCGGGAAGGCGTGCCATCAGCTGGGTCTGGTGCTGAAAGGTCTTGGTGGTCAAAGGCCTCTCATTGAGCAGCGGCTGGGCAATTTCGCGTATCTGGTCCTCGGAGCGGCCGAAATTTCCCTCCAGATTCAAGCTCTGCACATAGCCTTCGACCACGATGACCTGCACCGCGCCATTGGCAAAGTCCTGCGGAGGAAGGTAGGCAAAAGAAAGGGCGTAGCCATGGCGTTGATACAGCTCGCTGACCTTCTGGGTCGCGGCGTTGAGCTCGCCCACCGTATGCGTGCCATTGATGAAGGGCGTGAAAAGCGCGCTGACCTCCTCGAAAGGAATCGCCGTGCTTCCCTGCACATTGACGCCACGTACTGCGACCCGGAGGTTGATGAGATCCTGAAGACTTGGCTGGGGCTTGTCTATCTGCACCGGTACCTGCCTGGGCTGCTGCTGCAGATTCTTTGCAGCTTCGGGTGTCTGGGGCAGGCTGTTGAGCGGGTTGCCAGCCTGCTGTGACCAGGCCAGAGGAGCCCAGGCTGCAAGTGCCAACGCCTGAATCCTGGAGCCGATGCGGCCCTGTGGTTTTGCTTTTGACTGCAAAAGTCCCTCCTGTTCTATTTTTATGACTCTCATTGTTCCCTACATCCCCAGAACTGGGTATGGGGCTGTCGTAAAAAAGCCCGCCTGCAGGCGGGCCAGGCTCAAGCGGTGTACAGACCACCGCCGTTCCCCTTATTTGCTGGTGGCTACCGCTCCACCGCCCAGGCCGAGCGCCAGATTGCCGCCCAGCAGTCCACCCAGCAGGCCGCCCGAGGAGCTTGCACTACCTGCTGCTCCTGCGCCTGCAGCGACATTGGTCACGCCGCCAAGTACACCGCCCACAAGGCCGGTGACTGCGCCAACGGTGTTGCCGACCAGGCCAGTCACCGCAGTGCCTGCACTGCCGCTGCCTCCTGCTGGAGCGCCTGCCGATCCCGTGACACCGCCGACAAGCCCTGTGACGCCGCCCAACACGCCTCCGACCAGATTGCCTGCTCCTGCGACAGGGCCACCGGCATTGCCGCCACCGCTTGCTCCACCGGTCACACCACCGACCAGGCCCGTAACGCCGCCCAGCACGCCGCCGACAATATTGCCTGCTCCACCAGCGGAGCCGCCTGCGCCGCCCGTGACATTGCCAAGTACGCCACCGAGCAGGCCGCCGCTAGGTGTGCCGGGGCCTGTCACCACGCCGCCCAGGCCGGCCACGGTCTGGCCGACGCCCGAGACCACACCGCCCAGCGGAGCAACAACGGGAACTCCGGTGCTGGTGACGGAAGCTCCCGCATGATTGACGACTCCGCCCACGGTACCCAGCAAGCTGTTAACCGGCTGGCCCAGGCCAGTGGTCTGAACCAGATTCTGGGTGGTACCGAGCACGGTGCTCAATACCGGTGTGGCGACCTGGCTGACCTGAGTCGTAAGGCCCGAGACCAGCGGGTTGCCGGTCAGCTTTGCCACCGTGCCCTCGACGCCGGAAACGGTGGTGCCCAGGATTTGCACCGTGCCGCCCGCCAGGCCCGCCACATCGCCGACTACGCCAAGCTGAGGAGTGTCCAGCGCACTGACCGTCTTGCCTGCCGAAGTGACCGCAGCGCCCAGATAGCCGACAGCAGGAGCCACACCTTGCAAGGTGGTGCCGATGGGGTCGGCCGTCTTGCCGATCTGGCCCAGGCCTGCGCTGACGCCGCTACCCACGCTGTTGACGGCATTGTTCACATTGCCAAGTATGCCGCCGGCCGGCTGGGCCACACCGCTCAGAGGCGTGCCGTTGGTGGCCGTGCCCAGAGTGGAGGTCACAATGTTGTTGACGTCGCTGATGACGCCGCCTGTTCCGGAAAGCGTTCCTGTGACATCCGCCACGGTGTCGCGCACCGGCGTGAGCGGAGTGCTTGCCACAGGCGGGTTGCCCGTGCCGCCATCACCGCCACCGGTGTTGCCACCACCAGTACCGCCGCCTGTGCCTCCACCTGTTCCACCGCCAGTTCCACCTCCGGTACCGCCACCAGTGCCACCGCCGGTGCCCCCACCAGTGCCCCCACCAGTGCCGCCTCCGGCAACAACATCTCCACCGCCGGTGCCGTCGGGTCCGAGGTCGCTGCGCAGAGAGCCGCTAGAGCCACAGGCAGCCAGACTGGCAACCAAGGCTACGGCACACAGGCTGCGCAGGCTCAACGGGGTCTTGCCGTCAATGGCAACAGACAGTGCCTTGCCGGTAAAAGTAGTAGTACGCATAAATCCTCCATCCCAAAAACAAGTGAAAAAATCCGTCAAATACGCGGTCCGTTGATCGGTAGGCGTATGTTCTTGTCAGAGCCTTGGCGCTGTCCAATTCAAAGTTTGAGACACGAAGTTATGCGCAATTAACAATTGCTATCAACTTTTGTTGTTTGGTAGGAGTTTGATTACTTGCAGCATGGAATAGCGCCTACATAAAAGCCACTTCCTGTCTCTGGGGCGATTCGCGCGCCACAATGGGCATCTGCCGCTCAAGCAGCGACGAGATTCCCGTAGCGCTTTAACCAAGAAAACGTATGCAATTTGCCAAACGACTCGATAACGTAGAAACCTCTGCGATCCGCGAACTCTTCAAGCTGCTGGGCAAGCCAGGCATCATCAGCTTTGCGGGCGGCTTTCCGGACAGCGCCATGTTTGACGTAGCGGGCATCAGCGCTGCCTCCGCGGCAGCCCTGCAGCAGGAGGCAGGAGCCGCATTGCAGTACGGTGCGACAGAGGGCTACCAGCCGCTGCGCGAGCAACTGTCGTCCTTTATGGCCGGCAAGGGCGTGCCCGATGTGGCGCCCGATCAACTCATCGTCACCACCGGCAGCCAGCAGGCACTGGACTTGCTGGGCAAGACCATGGTGGGAGAGGGTGACAAGGTCATCGTCGAAGGCCCGACTTTCCTGGCCACGATTCAGTGTTTCCGCCTCTATGGCGCAGAGGTGATCTCCGCCCCTGTGGACGAGCATGGCGTGAAGACCGACGAACTGGAAAAGCTGATTGCCGAGCACAAGCCCAAGCTGGTCTATCTGATCCCGACCTTTGGCAACCCCAGTGGTGCCATGCTGAGTCTGGAACGACGCAAAAAGGTGCTGGAGCTGGCCGTCAAGTACCAGACTCTGGTGGTGGAAGACGACCCCTACGGCGATCTGTACTTCAATGAAGCGCCTCCTGCCAGCCTGCTGTCGCTGACACGCGAAGTTCCTGGCAGCCGAGAGTGGCTGGCTCACTGCGGTTCATTGTCCAAGGTGCTCAGCCCCGGTCTGCGTATCGGCTGGCTGATTGCACATCCCGAATTGCTTGCTCGCGCCGTGATGTGCAAGCAGTTCAGCGATGCCCATACCAGCACCTTTGCACAGGCCACTGCAGCCCAGTATCTGAAGTCCGGCGCCATGCCCAAGACCCTGGCCCATGTGCGCGAGGTCTATGCCAAGCGTGCCGAGACCATGGGCGATGCGCTGCGCGAGCAACTGGGCGATGCCGTCGAGTTCGTACAGCCTGCCGGCGGTCTGTTCATGTGGGTGCGCCTGACGGGCGCGCGTGGCCAATTGGCGGATGCGGCCGTGCTGGCCAAGAAGGCCATTGAAGAGGGCGTGGCCTTTGTACCGGGCGCTCCGTTCTATGCACAGAACCCCGATACGGCGACCTTCCGCCTCTCGTTTGCCACGGCTGACGAGGACAAGATTCGCGCAGGCATTGCTCGTCTTGCCAAGGCGCTGAAGTCATGAGCGACAGTCACGAAGCCTTGCAAGAGCGAATCATGGAGCTGGAGATCAAGGCCAGCTACACAGAGGATTTGCTTGAGCAACTCAATATGACGATCTACCGCCAGCAGCAGCAGATTGATCTGTTGATCAACGAGGTGAGGGAACTCAAGCGCCAAGCGCCAGAAGGCGGGGGCGCGATGGTGCGCAATCTGCGCGACGAGTTGCCACCGCATTACTGAGCACGCTGGGCGATGCGGTCAAGAAAAAGGCCGGAGTGAAAGCTCCGGCCTTTTTTGCACTCAAACCGTGTCATATCGCCAGCAACCCAAGGTAGTGCATGCGCAGCGTGCTATGAAGCCTGGATTTACTCCAACGGGGTGCTGGCAACGTTCTTCATCTTGCCCAGGAAGAGGCGCGTAAAGAAAGCGGCCATGACGATGATCAGCAAAATCACGGCCAGGCTCATCAGCCCGTAGTCGGTGGAAAAGAGATCGATCATCAGCTTCATGGTGCCTCCCTGTTGAGTTTCCGCAGTCTTGCGGCATGTCTCACTATGGCCGCTCGGCCTGGCCGGGGGCTTGTGTTGCATCAAGCTTTGACTGCTGCCGCTTTGAGGCAGAGCAAGCTGGCGCGCATGGCGAATCCTCAATCCTGGCGGGCGTTTTCAGGGACTTTTGCTTTGAAGTTACCGAAATTCCTTTCAGAGGAGGAACCGTTGCCAACTTACTTTCGCAAAAAGGGCAGGGCTACCTCTGCAGGAATGGGGCAGACATAGGGCTTGCCCTCGCGGCGTTGCAGTAGTTCTTCCTTGGCGCGTTCCAGCAACTCGGGTTGTGCGAACAGCTCCACGGCGGTGGCTGTCAGAATTTTTGCGGCGTGCACCATGCCGGTGTGAGCCAGGCCGGACTGCCCTTGCGACACCATCTGCCAGGAGTGCAGCGGCGTGCCGAAAGCATAGCAGGCCACCCAGGCCTGAACGGTGGGCGTGATCCAGCTCACATCGGCCACGTCGGTGGAGCCGAACATAATGTCTTTGGCGTTCGGGTCGTAGGGCGTCAGACCTTCAAAAATGGCCGGCACCTTGCCGCGCAGCACGCTCGCCAAAGGGCGGCTGACGGCATCGACATCGTTTTTGTCCAGCGTGGCCTGGAACTGGCCGGCAACAGCATGCGCTTGTGCATCGGCTTGCAACTGTCCCAGTGCCTGCATCTGCGCATGCATCACGCTGTTCAGCGTGCTGTTTTGCAGCAGATTGGAACAGGCCTTGTCGAAGACGATTTCGAGCTTGCAGTCCGTCATCAGCGCGGCACCACGCGCCACGTTCTGAACGCGCTCATAGAGTTCGGCGGCTTCGTGGTTGCGTGCTGCCCGCACCAGATACAGCACTTCGGCGCGCGCCTGCACGACATTGGGCGACAGCCCACCGCTATCGGTAACGGCGTAGTGCACGCGGGCGTCCGAGGGCATGTGCTCGCGCAAATAGTTCACCCCCACGTTCATCAGCTCCACTGCATCCAAGGCACTGCGGCCAAGGTGGGGCGAGTGCGCGGCATGCGATGCCTTGCCATGGAAGACAAACTTTGCCTGAATATTGGCCAGCGTGCTTTGGCTGAACAGACCGGTGTAGCTGGCTGGGTGCCAGGTCAGTGCTGCATCCACATCATCGAACACGCCGGCGCGGGCCATGAAGGTCTTGCCGGAGCCGCCTTCCTCGGCTGGACAGCCGTAATAGCGCACGCGTCCGCTCGTGCCGGTGCTTTTCAGGTGCTGCTGCAGCGCAATTGCGGCAAAGTGCGCAGAAGTTCCCAGCAGGTGGTGGCCGCAGCCGTGGCCGGCCAGACCGGGGCTGTCGGTAGACGGGGTGCAAACCAGAGCACCGCTTTGCTGGTTCAGGCCTGACAGGGCGTCGTATTCACCCAGCAAGGCAATGACCGGGCCTGCATCGCCCCATTCGGCCATGAAGGCGGTGGGAATGCCTGCTACATCGCGGGTGATGCGAAAGCCAGCCTGCTGCAGCGCGTCGATGTGCAGCTGGACCGAAGCGTTCTCGGCATAGCGCAGCTCGGCCAGAGACCAGATCTGGTCGGCCAATGCCGTCATGCGCGGTGTCTCGCGTTGAAAAAAATCCTGCAGGGCGCTCATCGCTTGCATGGCAAAAGGGTCCTTGAGCTGTGGTGAAGAAGATAGGGCATGAAGAAGCAACCGGCCGGCTGCAGGGCGGGCTCTTATTCGGGCTTGACGCCGGCCTTGTCGAGCAGGGCCTTGTTGCGCTTGAGTTCGGCGGCGATCTGGGCCGGGAACTGGGAGGGCGCTGCCTCGGTCGCCGTCGCGCCCAGATTCTTCAGATGCTTTTGCACCTCGGGTAGGTGGACTGCCTTGACAGCCGCATCCTGCAACTGCTTCACGATGGGGGCCGGTGTGTTGCTGGGGACGACCAGACCGAACCAGCTGATGCCCAGTTCGTTGAGTTCGTCGTAGCCCAGTTCCTTGAAGGTCGGCACATTGGGCAGGTCGGGCGAGCGGCCATGTGAGGCGACCACCACAGGCAGCAGCTTGCCGCCCTTGATCTGTGGCATTGCCGAGGGCAACTGGTCGGTCATGATCTGAACCATGCCGGCCAAGGCGTCATTGAGTGCAGGTCCGTTGCCGCGATAGGGCACGATCTGGATCTGGGTCTTCATGGTTTCGTTGAACGAGGCAACCATCAGGTGTCCCAGCGTTCCCAGGCCCGGCACTCCGGCACTGTAGGTGCCGGGCTGGGCCTTGACTTTGGCGAGAAAGTCCTTGAAGTTGTTCACGCCCATCTTGGGGTGGGCCATATAGACCGACGGCATGGTCACCAGATTGGCCACCGGCAGCAGCTTGCCTTCAATCTTGCTGGCGCGTTTGTAGAGCAGGGGGTTGATGGTGGCTGTGCTCACGGTAGCCATGCCAATGCTGTAGCCGTCTGGAGCTGCCTGGGCGATGGCCTCGCTGCCGATCAGACCCCCGGCGCCGCCCTTGTTGTCCACGATCACCGGTTGCCCCAGCGTGGTGCGCATGCCTTCGGCAATCACGCGGGCCACGATGTCGGTGGAGCCGCCGGTGGCAAAAGGCACGATGAGCTTGACAGGCTTGCTTGGATAGGCGTCAGCGGCCAGCGCCTGCGGTGCGGCCAGGGTCCACAAGGAGCTGGCAACCGCCAGCGAGAGCAGGCCGACGCGGCGATTGAGGCCATTTGGTAATCCCCCCGTAAAACCAACGTCTTGAGAAGTAGAGACCTCCCAAGGAGAATCTCTACTATGAAGAAGTCACGTTTTACAGACAGCCAAATCATCGATGCGCTCAAGCGTGCAGAAGCTGGCTTGGCAGTGCCCGAGCTGTGCCGTGAGCTGGGCATCAGCGCAGCCACGTTCTACAAGTGGCGTGCCAAGTTTGGTGGCATGGATGCATCTTTGATGGCCCGCATGAAGGAGCTCGAAGAAGAGAACCGCCGGCTGCGCAAGATGTACATCGAAGAAAAGCTCAAGGCGGAGGTCGTCTCGGAGGCGCTCGCAAAAAAGTGGTGAGGCCATCTCGCAGACGCGAGATGGCTCAACAAGCAGTGCAACACCGGGGCCTGACGATTCGTGCAGCGTGTCAGGCGTTTCAAATTAGCCAAGCCTGCTACCGCTACAAGGCGCAACGCAACACAGACAATGATGAGATTGCCCAGTGGCTGCTGCGCCTGACGGATAACAATCGCAGTTGGGGCTTTGGGCTGTGCTTTCTTTATTTGCGTAACGTCAGAGGTTTCAAATGGAACCACAAACGGGTCTACCGGATTTACCGCGAGTTGGAGCTCAATCTGCGTATCAAGCCGCGAAAGCGTTTGGAGCGAGCAAAACCTCAGCCATTGGCCGTACCAGAGCGCCCTGGTGCAGTTTGGTCTGCGGACTTCATGCACGACCAGCTTGAAGACGGTCGCAGCTTCAGGCTGCTGAACATCATTGATGACTTCAACCGAGAGGCGCTGGGCATTGAAGTGGACTTCTCGCTGCCTGCGCTGCGTGTCATTAGGGCATTGGAGCAAATCATCCAGTGGCGTGGCAAACCCCAAGTCATTCGCTGTGACAACGGCCCCGAATACATCAGCGCAGTCCTGCAAAACTGGGCGATTGCCAAAGGCATCCGATTGGAATACATCCAGCCTGGCAAGCCTGCACAAAACGCCTATGTCGAACGTTTCAATAGAACGGTTCGCTATGAATGGCTGTCACAGTACCATTGGCGCAATCTTGATGAAGTTCGAGATTACGCCACGCAATGGATGTGGCGGTATAACCATGAACGCCCAAATATGGCATTGGGCGGCATCACCCCCAAACAGCGGCTTGCCATGGCCGCATAGCTCTACTTCTCAGAGCAATGGTTTAAGGGGGGATTACCGTCTGATGAGTATTGCCGCAAGTACAGGTAAGCAAATAGATGTAACGGGCTATTCGATGGAAATGTGCCTGCGATATATTTTCGTTGAGTGGAAAGGAAAGATTATTGAAGTAGCCGCCGTTCTCGCAATTCGTGAAGATGATGAACAGTTATTCATTTCATTAGAAGAGATGGGGTTAGCGGATCAGTTGTTACGAGAGATGAAATCTGATCTGAAGGTGCATGCGTCTGCCACAAAGGTAGAGGGATTGCAGCGATTCATTACCAATGCTGGCATATCTTCGGAAAAATGTATTGTCAAGCCTGGTGTTCCCAAGCGTAAATCCAAAAGTTCAATTTCAGAAGCTCGTCTTATTAAAGAGGTTCTCACGCATCGTAGGTCATCTAAATGACAGGGTCTGGGATATCTCCTTGGCTTCAAAGGTTTGATGGCCTAGTCGATGCTAGTGTGCTTCGCACAAGGGTGGAGACTTGGCCAGGTGTTGAAACGAATCTACTGCAGTTGCCGGTTAAGCTAGCGGTTTTAACGCTCGAGAGTGCATTTAAGAGATGTATTGTGCTTTCAAATCAAGAGCTCCAGATCTTGCTCAAGCTGTTAGAGCGTTCCCATGCTTATGTAGCGGCGGCGTATCCTGATCATAAAGAATTTTTAAAGCAGATGCATCGTGAAGAGCTCGAACTTCCAGTTATTGCTCCTTTATGTTTGACTGGCTTAGCTGGAGTGGGAAAGTCAACGCTATTAACTGCATTTCAACGAGCCTTACCAGTATCAGGAGAAATCGATGGAGGAGCAAGGCTGATCAATGGTACGTTGCCGGTGGAGTCCTGTGTTCGGATTAAGGTAGACACGGTTAAAACTTTAACTGACTTACTTCAACCCTGGCTACCTCAGGAAGTCAATGTTTCTGGTAATGAAATTGGAAAGAAAAAACCAAAGAATAACTTGGATGTGGAAATTAAGAGGGCGGCTAAGTGGTCATATCGAATCGGGTTGTCTGCTAGTATTGTTGATGAAATGCAGTTTCTGAGCCTGGGGTCAGATGCTAATGCGCAGATCACTAAATTTCTGCTAATGTTGACTCATCTTAAAGTGCCATTGGTTTACGCTGCAAACTTTAGCCTTTGTCACAAGCTAATGAAGAGACACCAGGAGGATCGTGATCGGCTTCTTGCTGATGTAGTCGTTCTTAAACCACTTGAATTAAACGATCAGGGTCTTGGGCTTCTGTTGAAAGCATATAGTCGAATATTGGCTGAATACCTTGATAACGATCTCAGTGATTTCATCGAGGAATACTCAATATGGACTCTGGGTATCAGGCGTAAAGTGCAGAAACTTACTTTAGCTGGTTTTGAAGTGATGCTTAAAAGTGGAGAGCGTAGACTAAAGGTTTCTCACTTGAAAAAAGCGTACCAGGAGAGCATGTCTAGGTCATACCGGCTGGATATCGAAATCCTGTGTAGGCAGAGCGGAAACTCTGCTCCAGTCAGAGGTCATATGGATTTATGGTGTCCTTTCGGCAAGGAGTTCAATCAGCTGGATATTCCAGTTGTAAAGATGTCCAATGCTCGAGCCTCACAGATTTCAACTATGCTGCTGAAGCAGTCTTTGAATGCGAGGGAAAAGAGCTTGCTTGCTGCCTTTGAGAGTCCTTCTCGTCCCTCCCCATCGAGTGACTTAGATACGGGTGTCCAAGCTAAAATTCCCTCTAGCAAACGTTCCACAAAGAAGCCCGGCACAGCTGAAGAATTGCTTAGAAATACGATTAGGCATAGCAAAAAGTGAAAGGTCGATCAAAATATGGCTTTAATAAGTAGGTTGCATCGCTGGTGCTATGTTAGGGGCAAGTGTCACCGACTTCAGCGACAAGCTCGACTTCCTAGCTGATGCCGACGATTTGCGCTTCACTGAATCCGGATTTCTTCACGCAGAGATCTCAGTGGTGTGGATTCTCTACCTGGGAATAGAGAGAAGATACGAGAAGGCTTGACCTCAATTACAGTAACAAAACTTTCCAGGGAGGCTTGGCAATGTTCCAGGGCATAGTCCACCTTGCTGCATGGGGCTAACGGAGTAGGGGGATTCATGCCATATCAATTACGGCGTATCGTAGCGATCAATATTCGTAACTCGACAACTGGTCTGCCGTCCGGGATCGTGTCTGAACTCGACCCTCGCGGCAGCGTGCTGGCGGTAGGTCTCAACGGCGTCGGCAAGACGACCTTCTTGCGCCTGTTGCCGCTCTTCTACGGCGCAACTCCTCAGCAAATCCTGCGTGGCAGCGGCAAGAGCGCCATGATTGCTTACACACTGCCTGACGCGAGCAGTGCCGTCGCATACGAATACGAGCGTGAATCGAAAAACGACTTGCGATGCGTCGTCATGTACTGTGAGCCCGGAGAAGATCGTCCCCAATTCCGCATCATCGAGAACGGTGGTTTTCGGGAAGAGCTCTTCTACGATGAGGATGGCTATTTCGTCTCACGTGAAGAATTCCCTGCTCGTGCCGAAAGCCTGGGCGCGCGGCTCAGCCCAAAGCTTCCCTTACATCTGTACCGCAGCGTCATTCTCAATGAACGCTTGCATACCAAAGAGGGCGTGCGCATGCGAGAGCTGGCAGCCCGCCATTCTCTAGGTGCCCATGCGCTTACGCACTTGGACCAGATTGCAGCGGCCATGGCCAACGAAAAGATCTCGTTTCGAGACCTACAAAACATCGTCATCGACCGCGTGGCTGACATGGGGGCCACAGACCGCCCGAACATCAGTACCCGGGAGTTGCGCAAGAGCCGAAAGGACGTCGTCAAGTGGATCGAAGACCGCGACCACCTCGCGCGCGTTATGACCCAAGAGCCGCAAGCGAAGGCCTTGAGCCAGCGCATCGACCGCATTCGAACTTCGCATCATCAAATGTGCTCTCTGCACGTAGCTGCCAAGGCTGCATCGGTGCAGATCGAACGAGAGAAAACCGCATTGGCCGAGCATGAAGAGGCGGCCCGCTTGGCCTTTGACGGCCGGGCCGCGAGCATTCGAGAGCAGCTTGTGAGCTGGGAGGCGAGGCTCTTGAAAACACGCACTGAAAGCGATGCTGCTAGCCAAGCGTTCAGCAAGGCAACGGACCAGGCGGCTTACTTCGCCAAGATCAACGCTAAGCACTTATCCGAGCAGCAGGACAAGGAACATGTTTACAAGATTGGCAAGGCGAATTCGGAGAAGGAACTGGAGCGCCTGACAGGTGCAGCGGGCGCCTTGCAGAAGAAGGCGTCCGAGCGGAGGAGTGAAATTGAGCAAGACGCTTCGCGCCAGCAGCAGGAAATCAGCGAACGGGCTGCCGCCACTGCGCGAGAACAAGCAGAGCAGATCACGGCACTGCGCCAAGAAGAAGATGCTGCAATGGAGGCCTTGTCTGCGCCCACGCGACCCGCAGACATCGCAAAAGAGCGTGATGCTAATCTATCTCGCCTGGGCGAGCTCAAGGGCATCCTTTCTAATCCGACGCCTACGGCAGAATCCGCGCAGCGTTTGGAAGATGCTACACAGGATGAAAAGCGCCTCCGTTCGCAGCACGAAGAGTCAAGCAAGCACAAGCTGGACGCAGAAAAGGCTGAACGTGACGCCCTGGCCAGTCTGAGCAACGCTTTGCAAGACCAGGCTGCGGCCAAGTCCTTCATGGAGCGAGCTGAGCAAGAGCTCAATCGCCTGCAGGCGCAGCTGGAACCTGCCGCGGGCTCCCTTCTCGAATACCTGCGCAAGACCGATTCCAAGAGCTGGAGCCAAGCGGCACGGGTGCTTGATCCCCAACTGCTGGTGCGCACAGATCTTCATCCGACGGAGAACGCCGAGCATGTCGGCGATGCGCAGGGAGTGGTGCTTGGCTCCCTCATGCTGGATGTGTGCAACGTCGCAGAACCCGATTGGGTAGACATGGCCCAGCTGCGCCATGCGATAGCCAAAGCGCAGTCGCAATGCGTGCAGGAGAAATCCCGCTTTGAGCAGGCGGAAGGTCAGTCTAAAGCCTCCGCCAAAGTTCTCAATGCTATCAAGGAAGAGTTGGCAACCAAGACTGCAGCCGAGGGGCTTAAGCGAACGGCACTGGCCGCGGCGAACAAGGCCGTAGAGCGGCTCCGCAACGCTGTCGCTCAGGAAAAGCAGCAATGCAAAGACAATGCCGAGACCGAGCGTGTGAAGCTGGCCCAGACGAATGAGGCGCTCGAAAACGAAGCTCGTCAGATCGTTGAGGCCTACCAGGCTCAACAATGCGGCATTCGGGAGAGTTTTCGGGCTCTGCACAGCAGGCTAGACGCTGAGAATAGAATGGCTGAGACCCGATTCGCCGAGGAGCATGCGGCTGTTCTCGGACGCAAGGAAAAAGACTTGCAGCAGTTGGAGGAGGATGTCGCGCGCGAGCTCAAAGGGCTCGGCGTCGACCCGCATCGCATCCAGAGTGTCCGGCGCGAGCTCAGCGAGTTCGATGCCTGGTTGCGCTCCATCGCTGAGAACCGACACGAGGTTGCGCAATGGCGCCTGTTTGAGCGCGGGACATCGCCGAAGATGGAATTCCTCAAGGCGATGGCCGAAACCGCCAAGACCGACTTGCAACAGGCACAGAAGGGTCTAGCCCACGTGAAAGACCTCGAAGGCACGCTGAGCGAAGAAATGACGCAAGCGAAACGCTTGTTTGACGATCAGCGAGAAAGGATCAACAGGGAAGCGTCGGTACTGGCAGACCTCTTGGCCAGCTCGCTGAAGGATTTTGTGGCGTTTGGAGCGTCTGCGAGCGAAGATGTTGAATGGAGCGTGCCCGACCTGCAGAAGGGCGTGCACCAGTGCCGTAAGGAAATCAACGACGAAGCCGAGCAACTCACCAGTCAGGCTCGCCGGCTGCGCGATGTGATGGCCGAGCACGACAGTCCGGTCGCACACTGGGTTGAGCAGCGCGAACGTGAACTACCGGACGCCGCCACTATGCTGGATCACGAGTACCGCAGCCTCCGCGCGCGCGTGCTCTGTGACTGGTTCTTGCCAGAGGAAGAGGCTAGGGTTTCCTACATCACGCAGATGCATCAGGAGATGGACGGTTTCCTCGCCGTCGCGGGCAACTTCGTGCAGGATCTCGATGTCTTCGAAAAGCGCGTGGACTCGTTCAATAAGGAACTGCAGGCCGCACTCGGTACGGTCAAGGGATTCCGGCGCTTCCGTAATCTATCAGTCCAGGTCATTTCGTCGGTGGGGCAGATTGGTGCGGTGAGCACCCTGCGGCAGATGCAGAACGTGTTGGACAGCAAGACTTCGACCTATGGGGCCTTTGTCATACGCCGGCGCGAATTGCCAACCGAGGAGGAGGCCATCCTCATCCGCAAGTTCCGCGACATCATCCCTTCAGATGGGGCGCTGCGCGTGAACCTCAATGAGCAGGTGCGCCTGGAGTGTTCGCTCATGGAGGGGAATACCTCTAAGCTGATTAGCAGTGACGAGGAGTTCAAGGCGATTTCTTCTACCGGCAATACCGCACTCATCACAGCAATGTTTCTCATGGGGTTCGTTGAAATGATTCGAAAGAAGGACTCGAGCGTGCGTCTTGCTTGGGTGACGGATGAGGTGGGCCGATTTGACCCAGCCAATCTGCGCGAATTCCTGCACACGCTGGATGCACACAAGATTGACGTCATCAGCGCGTCTCCGAGCGCGGATCCGGCGCAGTCGCGCTTCTTCAGCCGTCTTTGCATCTTCGAGGAGTCTGGCGCTATTGAAACCACGGAGCTTCGGCCGCCGGAGACACATACCGGATCGCAGAGCGACGCCACAGCGCAGGAAGGGCTGATCTATGTCGGCGCTTGAATCAGCGCTGAAGCGCTTGGCCGAAGGCCAATTTGTCTGCCCGGTGCAATTTCCGGAAGAGTTCGAAGCGCTGGAAGCTCCCGATGGCCGCCGCCACGCGGATGAATGGCTTGGTGCCATTGGCTACCGTTTGGCACGGTTGCATGAAGAGGGCGCCTTCTTTATGGCCCACGCGATCGTGACCAATGAGATGCGGATGCGTTTCAGGGAAGAATTGCGAGCGGTCCGAAACCGTCTGGAACCTGTCGTCGGCTTCTTGGAGGCGCTGCGTCAGGCTCAGGGGCGTGACCCTCGCGTGCATGCGGGTGACATGGTTTGGGAGTCGGAGATCAGCGAAGCCGTGCGCAATTCGTCCTTGCTTGAGCAGCGCATCATGGAAATGCGTGACATAAACGGCTTGCGTCCGACCGACTCCGTGAACGACCGGGTGCGCCGCATGCTGGAGAACCTGCGTTCCGAAGGCTATCTGGTGGAGTCCAATCCGACCAACAGAGGCTACCAACTCACCGGTAAAGTGGACTACCTGTACCAGCTCATTGCGTTCATTGCTGCCAACACGCCACAGTTGTCGGAGGATGATGCGTCCGATCAAGTCGATGCACAAGCGCGACAGACTAGCATTGAAGATGGAGCCAATGCGTATCCTGATACGTCTGAAGGTGACGAGACGCGATGAGTAGCCGAAACTCGCCGATCAAGGACGTTCTGCAAACGCTGTCCAGGCATGCTGAGACCGTCGAGTACGCGTTGACGGAAGTGGTGACCCAGCAAAGTGGACCGTCGTCAGCAGCCATTATGGGTCTGCGCCAGGTGAGTGCGCTACGTGCAGCTGGCACCGATGGCTATCGCCTGCATCCGCGGCTGCGCGAGTACCTGCAAGACCATCTGCAGTTCTACCCCGCGTTTCAGAACCTCGCGGAAATCGGTTCACGCATCACGACGATGCTTTCTCTGTGGTCCGAGATGGACCAGATGATTGCGTTCAATGCGCTCGACCTGGATGCGTTGGATAGTTTGGAGGCGTCGTTGCGCAGCGGCGTGTTTGATATTGCCGACAGCATGGAGCGTAATCTGCTGCTGCTTCAGACGCGCGTGAGCACCCGGTACGGCAATGTGAAGTCGCTGGCACTGAAGAAGAGCCAGAACAGGTTCTATCAGCAACAGACGTCAGTGCTCGCTGCAGACATGGCTCGTCTTGCTAAGGCTGCACGGCGCATCGAGCGAGAGTCTGCGCAGCGGGGTGCAGAGGAGCTTGCGCAGTTCTTGCGGCAGCATTTGATCTCGCGCATGTTGCCCTGGCAGCAAGGTGTCTCAGAGATACAGACACTGATCCGCCATGAGATCTTCCGCACCCGTCAGATCGAACAGAACCACAAGCAACTCGCGCGCATGGACATGCTTTTGCGTCAGCAGCCGGCTTGGCGCGGCATCGATGCGGAGCTAGCCGATGACGTACCGGTTTTTCTGCTCGCTACTCGTTTACCCGGCTTGCACGCTCATGTTGAGCCGTTGGATTCGGACCGATCCATGGTCGATGAAATGCAGTTGTTGGTGCAGGCTCTGCCGCCCAGAAAGCCAGCGGCTGCTCCATCGGAGCCTCCGAAACGCTACAAGTATGTGGTGCCTGAGAAGAAAGCCCGGGTGGAGCTACCGGCAACACGTGCGCTTAACAGGTTGATATTGGACGTTGACAAGGCGGATAGAGGAATCTCTCTCGTCGAATGGCAGGCTCAGGACGAGGATGCGCGCACGATGGAGCCGGGTGTATGGTTGGTATTTGCTGTGATGGCTTTGCGTAGCAGTGGGGGCTACCAAGTCAATCTGGCCCTGGAGCCGCCCAGGCAGGGCGAGCATTTCTCGCATAGGTTTCATGATGCGTTTGCCTACACCCAAGCTCGGTTTGAGAAGGGGGCATTGTGACTCCGCATGAAGTCGCATTCTTGCGCCGCCTAGCGGCCGAGCAGCCACAGGCATTGCGCAACGACGGGATCGCAGCACGGATGCTCAAGGAGCATGGGCTGGGGGCCTTGCGCGGTGCTCGCGTGTTCTATGGTGCATTCGAATATACGCGCGCGGCGGACATGCTTCACAACCGCGGCTATGCGCTGGAGGCGATGAGGGAGCCCTTTGCTCGTAGTCAAGCGCCTGCGGGTGGGTCGGAGAAGCTGGGCGCGCTGCCTGTGCTGCATGAGATCGTTGCCGTTGTTCCACTCGGTGTTGCGGGGTTCACGGTTCCAGTCGGCACTTTCATGGGAATGCCATGGCGCGATGCGCTGGCGCTGAACTATGAGGTATTGCTGGTTTGCGAGAACCTCGAGCCAATGTTGTTGCTGCAGCACGGGTATCCATGGCTTGCGCGCTTCATCAACGGCCGGTCAACGCTTGCCCTTTTCCGGGGAAAGCCGGGGCTCTTCAGTACGGCAGCGGCAGCTCGGCTGATTGCAGAAGATGCGCGACCTACGCTGGCATTCTTCGACTTCGATCCGAAGGGACTTTCGATGGCAGCTAGTTTGCCGCGGCGGGAAGCACTGTGTCTGCCGGCGTGGTCCGCGTTGGAAGTGGCCACACGCCAGGCGAAACGGGAAAACCTATTCGTGCGCTCGCTGCATGGGAGTCAGGTGCATCTGAATCGGGTCGAGGATGCCGAGATCAGCGAAGCGTGGCGTCGGCTAAAGGAGTTGGCGATAGGGCTCAATCAGGAGGGATTCCCTCAAAATGAGTGAGTCATGTTTTGGGCTACTAGCGAGGTTCGGGATGCGTCTGTAGCGATTGCCCAGGCACGAAAAGGATGGAGCTGCTTTTTTGGGTTGCACAAATGAATCGTGCCAGTTTTTTCTAGATTGTTTCCGACTTCACGTAATTGCTTCGTCGCTTTAAATGAATGGCTGCTGCTCGGTAAAGAGCAGTCGTTTATGTTGCAGAGTCGACGGGTAGCAATCGCCGCAAAGCCGACCTTGGAGTCAAAAGTTAGCTATAGGCTGACAGCAGCCACTCAACCATCGGCAAAGAAGTGACAAGTCTGATCAGCAGCAGACCTTCAAAGGGGAAGGTTTCTTGGCCAAGGAGCCTGCCCCTGATTATCTTGCATATCTAGCAATGCAGCTCCCACATCCATTCACTGTCGTCGTAGAGGCCACCCATTATTGTCAATTCGCTGGTGGCACCAGTCACATTCGGAGTTAATAGCGTTATCCTCGTATCTGTTGTGTTCAGGCTCCCTGTATCCCTTTTGGTTTGATTGCAGAAGGCTCGTATCTGGCTCCGTAGCAAACCTTCCCCAGTTGCTGCACCATTAACCGCCATGGTGCTTAATCGTGCTTGCAGAACGGGCAAACCACTTGGCCATTAGCCACGAGTGTGTTGATTTCCACCCAGAAGTGACCCACTAGCCCCCGGTTTTTCCATCTCAATCTGACCCACGCATTAACCCTAGCCTGCTGCTTTCTTGTGCAGCAGGAGACCAGGAGTGATTGACGTGGCCACTTTGAGTGTCATCCGGCGCTGGGCTCTGCGTGAGCACCTGTCCATCCGAGAGATCGCCCGCAGAACTGGGCTTTCTCGCAATACCATCCGCAAGTATTTGCGCTCCGACGTTGTGCAACCTCAACTTGCACAGCGCACCATCGCCACCAAGCTCGACCCCTTCGCCAGCAAGCTGTCAGGCTGGCTGCGTACAGAAGTCAACCGCTCTCGCAAGCAGCGGCGCACGATCAAGCAGATGTTTCTGGACTTGCAGGCGTTGGGCTACACCGGCTCCTACAATTGCCTGGCTCACTTGCTGATGTGTGGGAGCAAGAACGCTCAACCTTGATGCCCATGCCTCGGCCGTTTGACGGCTTTGTCGAGCATGCCAAACGAGTCTCTCCCACCTGCCTAGTTCACTTCGAGCGCAATCGCTACAGCGTGCCGGCCTCTTATGCCAACAGGCCCGTGAGCTTGCAGGTTTATGCCGACCGCCTGGTTGTCGTGGCCGAAGGTCAGCTCGTCTGCGAACACCCGCGCATCATTGAGCGCAATCACCAAGGCTCTGGACGTACGGTCTATGACTGGCGCCATTACCTGGCCGTATTGCAGCGCAAGCCTGGCGCATTGCGCAACGGTGCGCCGTTTGCCGAGTTGCCAGACGCATTTAAACGACTGCAAGCTTTGTTCCTGAAGCAAACGGTGGCGCTCCGAAAGACTCGAGTCGACCAATAGAACCATTCCGTTGAGCAACATGGTCTCCGAAACTCCGACGCTCAACGACCAAGAATCAACGCTGTCCTTTTCCGAACACTACGCCCGCCTTGGTTAGGTGATATCGCCGGCAACTATCTACGCCGCTAAACTTTCAATGGGCGTCGCGGCAAGTGTTCGCCTCTTGTCGTTACCGGCATTGCGAGTCTGCGTACGACGATGCCACTGGACATAGATTGAACTAAAGGGATTCACGTGGACTTGCGGGATTTGAAGTACTTTGAAGTCATTGCTGAACTTGAGCACATGGGCAGAGCTGCCGAGCGCTTGCACAAGACTCAACCAGCTCTTACGAGTTGCGTTCGACGTCTGGAGGATGCGTGCGGGGCCACGCTGTTAGAAAAGGCCGGCCGAGGAATTCGGTTGACTACAGCGGGGCATACGCTATTGAAGTGGGCTCAACGGACTCGGTTCGACATCGAGAGCGCTCACCGCGAAATTGGAGACATTGGTCAGGGAGTATCGGGTCACGTCAAGCTCGGAATTGTCCCTACTGCGGCGCAGTTTCTGTTGCCGCCCGCAGCACGGGACTTGCTTGCAGAAGCACCTGGTGTGACGATACAAACAACAGTCGCACTTGGCGACGTCCTTGCCCCGCTGCTGCGTAGCGGAGACATTGATCTTCTTGTCGGCACAGATGCCCCCAGCGAACCGGGACTCACTTCGCGTTTGTTGGCTGAAGACCAGCTTGTTGTGGCCGCGATTTCGAGTCATGAGTTGTTCTCGAGGCCTCGGGTAACACTGAGTGACCTCACAGACTACAAATGGGTATTGCAGCCGCAAGGTGCACCCATCCGCGATTGGTTGGACCAAACGTTCGACCGACACCATCTGCCACGCCCGATCGTCCAGGTAGAAAGCACGATGTTGCTGATGCTGCCCACGCTGATCGCTGAAACAGGCTTGCTGAGCTTCATCTCCCGATTGCACCTCCAGGAGGGCAGTTCTGGTGCAGGGCTGCGTGAAGTAAAGGTACGTGGTGCAACTATGCGCCGTCGGATGGTCGTCACTTACCGAGACAGCGGTTATGTTTCCCCTGCGGCTCAGCGACTGATCGCCTTGTTGGCCAAGCACGCCAGACTGCCAGTCGCCCAATAGGCAAAGTTAAATTTATCGGTTTGAAAAAAAGTTCGATTGGACGAATAGGAGAGTGAAGCGAATACTTGAGTCTTATAGAGGTGCGACTTTGACGCATCCGATCTTTAGGAGACATCAAGATGAATTCGTTCCGCAGCGTTCGCGCTTTTGGGGCCGCCGTAATCGGCGTCGGCCTGCTCGCTAGCCTCACCCCTGCCATCTCTTCCGCCGAGACGTACCCGGCACGCTCAATCAAGATCATCGTTCCATTTCCAGCCGGTGGTGGTCCCGACATGATTGCACGGGAAGTCGCGACGACCGTCACGAGTCAGCAAGGCTGGACCATCATCATCGATAACAAGCCTGGTTCAGGCGGAAACATCGGGATGGATGCGGCTGCCAAGGCGGCACCCGACGGATATACGCTGGTTATGGGGCAGACGTCGAACATGGCCATCAACCCTTCGCTCTACGCCAAGTTGCCCTACAACCCTCAAAAAGACCTTGCTCCTGTCGGATTGGTCGCAAGCGCTCCCTTGGTCATTGCAGTTGCAAGCAACTCTCCCTACAAGACGCTTTCCGATTTGTTGAATGCAGCCAAGGCGAATCCTGAAGGTATTAACTACGCGAGCTCAGGAAGCGGAACAGTTGCTCATTTGGCGACCGAGCAGCTCCAGCGCATTGCCAATGTCAAGTTGACACACGTTCCTTACAAAGGAGCTGCACAGGGCGCGACGGACCTGATTGGTGGACAGATTCAGATGTACATCTCGTCGGTTGTGACGCTCAGCGGCCACATCAAGAACGGAAAAATGCGAGCGCTTGCCGTGACGTCTGCCAAGCGTTCCGCCGACCTGCCTAACGTTCCTACCGTCGCGGAATCAGGCTTCAAGGGATTTGAGGCAGTGACTTGGTTCGGCCTCGCTGCGCCGGCTGGCGTGTCCAAGGACAAATTGAGCAAACTCAACGCTGCATTCAACAGGGCGCTCGAGAACCCTGACGTAAGAAAACGACTCACGGAGCAAGGCGCAGATGTTCTGGGTGGAACCCCTGAGCAGTTCGCTAGCTTGGTACGCGACGAGACAGGCCGCTGGGCCAAGGTCGTCAAAGAGTCCGGCGCGAAGGCCAACTGACTCCCCCTTTTTCCTCCGGTAATGGCTACGCATCTGCCGTTTGCGGGGGAACGCCTGCCTTCTCACTTTTCTTGGAATTTGAATAATGAATAACGTACCTGACATCATCCGCGACTTCGACCGCGTGCCTTTGAACATCGTTCAGGAGGCATCACAGTTCCAGCCTGCCATCTTGGCTGATGTAGCCGGTCGGCGAGGTGCAATGCACGGTCGCATCAAGGCCTTGCGCCCCAACATGAAGCTGGCGGGAACAGCCTTTACAGTGGAAGTGCGCCCTGGCGACAACCTCATGATTCACGCAGCCATGGCAATGGCGAAGCCCGGCGATGTGCTTGTCATAGATGGCAAGGGGGACCAAACGTCCGCTTCGATGGGCACCATCATGATGACTGCCTGCAAACAGCTCGGAATCGCAGGTGTGGTCATTGATGGCGCTGCTCGCGACAGCCTGGAGATTGAGGAGATGGACTTCCCCGTCTTCTCCGTGGGAACCAATCCGAATGGACCAACCAAGATGGTTCCAGGTCGCATTGGTTGTCCTGTGTCCGTTGGTGGCGTCATGGTTCACCCTGGCGACTTCGTTATCGGTGACGCGGATGGGGTTGTGGTTGTCGAGCGCGAAAAAATTGAAGCGCTGCTTCCCGCTGCTGCAAAGAAGGTCAAAGACGAAGCGGCACGCATTGAGGCTATCAAGGGCGGAGACACGAACGCTAAGTGGTTGACATCGGCGCTGCGTGCAGCCGGCGTGCTCAAGGAAGGGGAAAGCCTGTGAGTACCATTGTCATTACGGCCGATGCAATTGCTCCCAGTGCCGTCGCGCTTCTCAAGGACTACGACCTGGTCTACACCGGCAAGACACCGACACCCGACGACATCGTCGCTCTGTGCAAACGCCACAATCCCGTCGCCATGGTCGTGCGATACGGCAAGGTGGGGGCTGCTGCAATGGACGCAGCTCCGGCCCTGCGGGTTATCTCTAAACACGGCTCGGGAACCGACAACATCGACAAATTGGCTGCAAAGGAGCGGGGAATTGAAGTTGTCGCCGCAGTTGGTGCCAATGCGAATGCCGTTGCGGAGCACGCGTTTGCTTTGCTGCTAGCCTGTGCGAAGTCTATTCCTGCCGTTGATGCCCGGATGCATGCCGGACATTGGGAGAAAGCCACTCATTCGAGCGTCGAACTGTCCGGTCGCACAGTAGGCGTAGTGGGGTTGGGTGCCATCGGCCGTCGTTTCGCACGGATGGCAGAAGGCTTCGGAATGAACGTCGTCGCTTTCGACCCTTATGCTAAGGATGTACCCGACTACGTGACGCTCGTAGACTTGGAAGAATTGCTCAGCATATCCGACGCAATCTCGTTGCATTGCCCGCTCACCGAAGACAACGAAGGAATGCTGAATGCGACGACCCTCGAACGGTGCAAGCGAGGGGTCATCGTGGTCAACACCGCACGCGGCGGTCTGATTGACGAGCAGGCGCTCTTGGATGCGGTCAGTGGTGGACAGGTCCGTGCAGCAGGCCTCGATAGTTTTGCCGTGGAGCCCATGGCGCCAGGTCATCCGTTTCAATCCCAAAAGGGTTTCGTACTGAGCCCTCATGTGGGTTCGGTGACGTCGGATGCTTACATCAACATGGGCGAGTCGGCCGCCAGGAACGCACTTGCTGTTCTGGCGGGACAGTTTCAAGCAGCGTAAGGACACTCCATGCAACGATGGAAGCATGCCCCGGACCGAAGCAACTGGGGCGAATTCGGAGCAGATGACCAGCGCGGGCGCATGAATCTGGTTGACAGCAATAAAGTTCTCCAGGGAGTCGCCGAAGTCAGGTTCGGAAAGACCTTCTGTTTGTCGTTGCCCTTGGACGTGCCTGGTGGAATGACGATGAATCCCCGCCGCATGCCTGCGAAGACATTCTCGACCCTTCGCGACGGCAAGAGCGCTGGCGCACAGGGGTTTTGCTGGTCTTACCTGCACGAGGACGAGACGCTAACGGATGTTGTTTGTGACGAAGTGCTTGTCATGAATACCCAGTACTCGACGCAATGGGATAGCCTCGCGCACATGGGAAGCCGCTTCGACGCAGATGGCGATGGTCACCCCGAAGCTGTTTTCTACAACGGATTTCGCGCTGGCGTGGACATCTTTTCTTCTGCGGAAGACAAAAATGCTCCAACCGAATGGATGCGCTTTCCATCGCCTCGTGCGCAGGCACTGGGTATCGAGAACCTGGCAGAGCACGGTGTTCAGGGGCGCGGAGTGATGATCGACCTCGAGCATCACATTGGGCGTTGCCGTGAGGCCGTCGGCTATGACCGGCTGATGCGCATCCTTGAATCCGACCAAGTGGAAATTGAAGCTGGAGACATGGTGTGCATCCATACGGGATTCGCAGACACGTTGCTCGCAATGAATCGCCACCCCGACCTCAAGCAGCTCCACGAGACAGGTAGCGGCTTGGATGGCAACGACTCCAAGCTGCTCAATTGGATAGTTGATGTACGCCTTGCGTGCTTGCTAGCTGACAACCCTGCCGTTGAGTTGCTCGTACCCCGACTGATGCAACCAACGCCGATTCGTGGTCCACGACTGCCACTGCATGAGCATTGCCTCTTCAAGAACGGAATACATCTCGGAGAGTTGTGGCATCTCACTCCGCTCGCGAGATGGCTGCGTCAGCATGGCCGTTACCGTTTCCTGTTGACGGCGCCTCCTCTGCGTCTGCCTGGAGCGGTGGGTTCCCCTGCCACTCCCATCGCGACTGTGTAGTTAATTGAGTTGCTGCCGAGTTTTTGCTCGGCCGCTGAGACGATATGGGGGATGCCTGTTGTCGCGACCGGTCCCCTTTTCTATGGAGACAAAAATGAAACAGTGGATGAAGCCCGTCTTGGCAACAGCCAGCATGGTGATTGGGATGAGCGCAGCGCATGCGCAATGGCCCGACAAGCCTATCAAGTTGGTGGTCCCGTATCCGGCAGGGGGCGCAGCAGACAACACAGCTCGCATCATGGCTCAGCATCTTGGGGAGAGACTTAAGCAGCAAATCATTGTCGACAATCGTCCTGGCGCAAGTGGCACGATTGGAGCTGCCTATGTTGCAAAAGCGCCTGCTGACGGTTACACCCTTCTTTTGGATGCCACTTCATACACGGTCAATCCGAGCCTGTTTCCAAAGCTTAGCTACGACCCTGCCAAAGATCTCGCGCCAGTCTCGCTCATCATGCAGGTCCCTCTCCTCATGCTAGTGCCAGCCAATTCTCCATATACCAGCGTCGCTAGCTTTGTGAAGGCGGCGAAGGAGAAGCCGGGAAAAATTACATTCGCATCTGCTGGAACCGGTGGCGCGCAGCATCTGGCAGCAGAACTGTTCGCTCAAAATGAGAAGATTTCGATGACACACATCCCTTACAAGGGTGGTGCACCGGCACTGACGGACCTGATAGGCGGTCAAGTCGACCTTATGTTCAGCGCTACCACTGCGAGCGGTACTTTCGTGAAGAGCGGCAAGCTCAAACCTTTGGCCATTACTTCGTCAAAACGACTTGACGGCTTTCCACAGGTTCCGACCGTTGCCGAGAGCGGCGTCAAGGGATTCGAGGTGAACGAATGGAACGGCCTCTTCGCACCCGCTGACACGCCTAAGCCCATCTTGGCCCGCCTTGAGGAAGAAACCCGCATCGTTGTTGCCAGCCCTGCGGTAGCAAGCCGCTTTACAGAACTGGGTGTCCAAGGTGTTGGGTCCAGTTCGAAGGACTTTGCTGCCTTCGTAAAGTCTGAGACTGCGAAGTGGTCTAGTGTTATCAAGGCCGGAAGCATCAAGGTTGACTAACCAAGCTTCGAACGTGAAGCAGCGAAATTCGCCTTAACGAACTTCAGGTGGGAGTTCCATAGTGAGTTGACAAGGCTAATTCATAAGCTGAGCAGCTTACTTCGTTCTGCACGTAGGGTCAATGTCGGCACCCGGTTTGAATCCTGTCGTTGGGCCGCCACCAGACCTGGAGCTCGAATGACCGCTATGTAGCAGTGACGAATAGGTCACGAGGCAGCCAGGAGCAACAGCAATCGCTGCGCGGCAGGCATATGCTGGCGAAATCCGAGCGACAGCAATGGTGGCGGATTCAACCGGTCAATGCAACACATTCGCTGAACATCTCCGCGGGTGTACGGAAGCCGAGCGTCTTGCGCGGCCTCTCGTTCAATTGTCTCGCTGTCGCGTTGAGTTGATGCTGTGACAGCCCTGATAGGTTCATGCCCTTGGGCATGTACTGCCTGAGCAACCCATTCGTGTTCTCATTGCTCCCCCGCTGCCATGGGCTTTGCGGGTCGCAGAAGTAAACTTGGATGTCCGTAGCCAGGGTGAATTGCTTGTGCGCATGCATCTCGGTGCCCCGGTCCCAGGTCAGAGATTGGTAGAGCTCCTGTGGCAGCTTGCGGGCATTCTTTATGATCGCGTTGACGACCGTCTGCGTGTCTTTGCCATTGAGTTTCACCAACATCACGTAGCGCGTTTGACGCTCGACCAGCGTCGCGATCTGACTGTTGCCACTGCCAAAGACCAGATCGCCCTCCCAATGCCCAGGCACAGCTCGGTCTTCAACGCACGCCGGACTCTCACGGATCGTGACTGCATCGGCGATCTGGCCATGGATAGCCGTCTTCTGCGTGTAGTGCCGTGAGCGGCGCATTCCGCGAGTACGTCTGAGGTGTTCCAGCAGCTCCTTCTTCAAGGCACCACGCGCTTGAATGAATAGACTGCGGTAGATGGTCTCGTGTGACACGTGGTGGCTCTCGTCGCAAGGATAAGTCAGCTTGAGCCAACCAGCAATCTGCTCCGGCGACCACAGCATCCGTAACTTGCGGGCCACGACTCGGGCCAATGCGCGGTTCGCAACGAGTTTGCAGCGCTTGGGGCGCCGCGCTCGATCCCAGGCTACTTCATCTGCCTGGTTGGCACGGTAGCTGTTGCAGCCTCCATTGCGCTTGATCTCTCGACTGATCGTCGATGGTGCTCGTCCGAGTCGAGTGGCAATGGCGCGAATCGATGCGCCCGTCACCATTGACCGCGAAATCTCTTCTCGTTCGGCCAGCGTCAATGCGGTTGCGGCCCGTGATCGTTGGACTGGACGGATTCCACCTGTCTCGGCCAGGATTCGATGGATCGAAGAGTGGGCGCGATCAAAGAGCTTGCCGATCTCCTGCAAAGTCCAGCCTTGCTTCCAGCGCTCCCACATCAGCGCCTTCTGGCTGTCCGAATAGTAGATTCTGGGTCGCTGCTTCATTTGCAACACTCCTGCCGCCTATGCGGTGGTTAGTGTGTTGCAACGACCGGTTGAATCCGCACGCCAAGGCGGCCGGTGTTTCCACCGACACCGTTCGCTACTACGAGAAACAAGGGCTCATCAGTGCGCCGCCACGCCAGCCCAACGGCTATCGTTCTTACGGCGAACCCCACGTTGGTCTGGTGCGGTTTGTACGGGGCGCGCAAGCGCTGGGATTCTCATTGGCAGAAATAAAAGTCATCTTGCCGCAGATGGCGCAGGGCGCGTTTGGTCGCGGAGAGATCGAGCAGCAACTCGAAGCAAAGATGGCGCAGATCGACGCACACATGGCGCAGCTCAGGACGTTGAAAAAGGAGCTCCAAGCAACCTTTGATGCGCTGCGATGCGCACCCTCGAAGCCAGTGTCCACCGCGCAAGCGACGGCCCCCGACAGCGGCAGTGGTGCGACGCGCATTTGCCAAGTCAAGCGAGCAACGTGATGCGCTCCGAAAGTCAGCCCAGATAGGGCATCAACCAACTCGTCGAACACCACCGAGTCGTGACGATTGTCCCCGGTGACGCAGAACATCATCGGGATGCCTTGGCCATCCGTGACGGGATGGCGTTAGCTGCCAAGCTTGCCCCTGTCCGTCGGGTTGGGGCCCGTTTCCTGGCCCCCCGGGGGCTTGGCACCGAGGAGCCATCTATGCTGGCTCGGCTCCAATCAATCTGGTCATGCTCGCGCAGACGCACCAGCATGGCTTGGTGCAAACGCTGCCAGACGCCATTGGCATTCCAGTCACGCAGGCGCCGCCAGCAGGTCATACCGCTGCCGTAACCCAAGGACTGAGGCAAATCTTCCCATGGGATGCCTGTTTGCAGCAAAAACAGAATGCCATTGAGCGCTGCTTCATCGCTCACGGTGAGCTTGCGTGCGCCACCTTTGACGGAAGGCGTGAAGGCTGGGATTAGGGGCTGCAGTTGTCGCCACAGTTCTGTGCTAACGGGTTGTGTTGCCATGAGGGCCAGAAGCATAAATGCTTCTGGCTGATCTCAAAGGGAAGTGGCGTTAGCGGCTCTAAAAGAGTTATGGTGGAGCTATTGAAGGGGAACCTCAACGGCTTAAATTTCACTGGCTCTCAGGAGCCTCCTGAACCGACCGCCCCAGACTCTGGGGGGCGATTTGTCTCGACCATTGACCGCGGAGACAAGGCCGGAAGCGCGAGGATGGCGCGGCTCTGGGTATCTCCATTGTTCGGGCGATTGCGCAGCGTTTAGGAGGCACGCTGAACTAGGAGGAGGAATCGTTGAAGAGCTGGTCATCCCGGTTGGTGCGGCGGGAGCCTCAAGCCGATGGCTGCACAAGGATAGGCCGGTCATTGCAGCGACTGTTGTGCAGCCCGGTAAGCGCCAGGTGTCATGCCTGTCCAATGGCGGAATGCTCGATGAAAAACTGCTGGTGAACTGAATTCCAGCGCATAGGCAATTTCGCCCAACGAGACGTCATCGCGCACGAGGCTCAGAATGGCAAGATCCCGGCGCAGTTCATCCTTGATGCTTTGAAAGGATAGTGAAGCCTCCTCGAATCTTCGCGCCACTCAAAAGTCGTGAATCCCCCTCACGGAGGTCTCAACATGAAGAAGTCCAAATTCAGTGAAGCGCAAATCGTCGGCATCCTCAAGGAGGTTGAGCTAGGCGCCAAAGTCGGTGACACCTGCCGCAAACATGGCATCAGCGATGCCACGTACTACAAGTGGAAGAGTCAGTATTCAGGGATGTCCGTGCAGCATCTGGCCCAGATGCGGCAGTTGCAGGAAGAGAACGCCAAGCGCAAGCGCATGTATACCGATTTGGCGCTCGTGCACCATGCCCTGAAGGATGTTGTCGAGCGAAAGCTCTGACCCCGGAGCGTCGGCAATCCATCGTGCATGCGCTTATGAGCGAGCACCACCTAAGTCAGCGCAGAGCTTGCCAAGCTGCGGGCCTGGCTCGCTCAACGCTGCGATATGCACGTGTGGTCTGTGACGACTCCGGGGTAATCGACTTCATCCAAAGATACGTGGCATTGAATCCTCGCCACGGGTTTGGGCTGCTTTACGCTAGCGCCCGCTTTCAAGAACAGCCCTGGGGTAAGACTGTGCTTTGGCGTGTGTATTGCCAGCTCAAGCTGAACCTGCCCAGGCGGGGCAAGAAACGTTTGCCGCAGCGCATCAAGCATCCCTTGGAGGCAGCCTCAACACCGAACCAGGGCTGGAGTTGTGACTTCATGTCCGATGCCCTGTGGTCAGGAAGACAGTTCAGAACCTTCAACGTCATTGACGACTTCAACCGAGAGTGCCTGCGTATCGAAATTGATGCCAGCTTGCCTGCAGCTCGGGTGGTACGAGCCTTGGAGGAGCTCACTGAGGTCCGTGGGGTGCCGCAGTGCATTCGCCTGGACAACGGGCCCGAGTTCATCGCCCAGGCCTTGAAGCAATGGGCGCAGGATAAAGGCATAGCGTTGAACCACATTCAGCCAGGCAAGCCGACGCAGAACGCTTACGTAGAACGTTTCAACAGAACCTATCGCACGGAGGTGCTCGACTGCTATGTCTTTGAATCGCTGCAGGAAGTGCGCTCAATGACCGAGGACTGGCTGCATCGCTACAACCACCATCGTCCACATGAATCGCTGGGCCGGATTCCGCCGGTCGCGTATCGTGTCAAACGTTTCCCCAACCTCTACTTTTAGGTAGTGCAGGAAAGCGAGGATGCTTCTCCTGTGACAAAAGAAAAAGCCCGCAAGCAGTTGCTGCGGGCGCGAATAAAAAGCCGGTGACCTATTTGGTCATGCCTGGGCAAGTTGAGGAAGTGAAAGGAGTCTGTGACCCCAGGCCCGGCAAAACAGGTACGTGACGTAAATTTTGCCCAAAGAGAGTGATGGAATCAAGATGTGCGTGGGCTCATAAACAGGCGCTGCCTTATCTGGCGTGACCACTTTGGCTAAAGACGCTGAAGCCACACCGCACTCCCAATTGTCGCCAGCCCAGGCGAATTCCTGAGTTACCGTACCTGCTCAAGCGGTCACGCCGGATGGCCCTAAATTCAGGACAAAAAAAGCCACCTCGTGGGTGGCATAAGAGGCTCCACCTACGTCCTAATAGCTGGGCCCAACGCGAATGCTACTGGAATAATTTCACGAGGGGCATGCTTTTGCTGCTCAATACATTTCGAAGTGCCTTGGCGCGTACATTTCCGCGCTGTGGTGGCTCCGGTAGAGCCCTGCCACATGCTAGCAGCTCATCGCACAAGCGCATCAGACAGGAAAAATCCGCCTAGAAGGCTGCATGCTGAAGAAATCGAAGACGTTTGGTTCAGTGGTGTGTTGGCAAGTCTTCGACGTTGCATATTTCGACGCACAGACGAACTTTGTGGCCGATGTTCGAGCCACGTATGTCCCAAATAAAATGAAGTACATCCTTTACACGTAGGAACTGTCCTGTCTGGGGCTCAGGGAGCCATCTAGCATTTCTAAATCCATTCCAACTCATCTTGTCTCCGACGGCGAAGGGTTGAAATGGTGTTGATGACTCAAGGTGGACGACCGGTTCGCTCTTAATTGAGTCCTGTGAAATTTCAAGGTGATAGGTAATGGGGCGTACCAGCATCTTTGCCTCAGCTTGGCTTGAAGTTCTCTGCCGCGTAAGCTTGCTCTTCGTGCATTTGCATGCATAGAGTGCTTTCATTGATTTTTGCTTGAAGCACTCAGCGCCACTTCCGCAAATTACACGCGAAGCATTCATTCGTCATGTTTAGGAAAGTTGCTGGGCCATCTAGTGTTACCACTGCTGCCACGACGCGAAAGCCGCGCCGTGCTCTTGATAGATGGCTAGCCCAAGCCCATTCCTGAACTGCCGTGCCTGCGTGAGCGAACACGCCAGATGGTCTTCTCGGGGAGCGCTGCATGCTACTTCGTGCAGAAGGCCGGTAACCCTGCAAGCAGGTGTCAAGACTGGTTTGCTGGAATTGCTAAAGCAATGTGGGAGGCTCAACGTAGCTGCAGAGAGCGTGCTTCTTGATATCAAGCGTGGGAGAGCAGTTCGTTTCCCATAGAGCTTGCCCGCGGCAGGTCTTGATCAAGTTTTTCGCTTTGGCAACTTCGTCTTCGTTTTCGAGCCTGTCCTCCATAAAGTTCTTGAAGTCCTTATCCTGAAGCATTTCCACTAGGCTTGCGGTGTGCGTGTTGACTTCATAGACAAATGGTTTCTTGCCTGGATATGACGCTAACTCACCTTGACGAAAGCCCACAAATCCGCAGACAGCATCGCCGTTCTTTCCCAACTTCACATCTTTGAACTCGGCATGCTCAGGGAAGGCAAGCAGCCGCCTGGCAGCTCGCCTGGCCTCAAGTTTGTGGCTCTCCTCATTCGTACAGGAGACAAGGACGAAGCTTGAAATGGCGATCGATATGCTGATAGACAGCGTTGATGGACGCATAGCTATTCCAGTATTGATTTGGCTAAGCCGGGACTTCGCAACGGTCACAGACACGATTGCTAGTTCGCGTTGGCTGTTAGATGAATAGCTAGATCAAGCCGAATTCAAGCGGCTTTCACGGAGATTGCGGTGGCGCTTGGGAAGCGCTTCAGGGCATCTTCAAGTGCGGCGCATGTGCTTGGGAATAAGGCGGTGTAGCAGGCTCCTGCTACTTTGATGATGCATCGCTTCAATGAAATCTCCTTGAGTCTGTTCAGCTCTTATGAGGCGGCGTCTGTCAATGTAGTTGGAACATGAGTCATGCTGCTTCTAGTTCACTATGCACATGGATAACGGTCGTTTCCTTCTCTGGATTCAGCCAAACGCTGCCTACGGGTTGCCAGTTTCGAGTATTGCCCGACCAGCGTGCAGGATGCTGAGCGCGAGCGATCTGATAAAGGGCATGGCGCCGGGCAAGAATGGCGTGATCCTGGCCGGCGTGGCGCTGAGCGGGCGTGACGTAACGGATCTCGCTATGGCGATGCTGTTCGTTGTACCAATACACGAATTGCCCCACCCACTTGCGGGCGTCGGTCAGGTCGGCAAAGCCAGCCACAGGGAAGGCGGGATGGTATTTGCAGGTACGGAACAAGGATTCAGAGTAGGCGTTATCGTTCGAGACGCGGGCACGGCTGTGCGACGGTGTGACGCCGAGTTCTTCAAGCTTGGCATGGATGGTCGAACCCTTCATCGCCGAGCCGTTATCGCCGTGCAGGACCAGCGGCCGGTGACCACATTGCTCACGCAGTACCGCTCGTTGAACGACCTGCGCGCTGTTGGCCATGTTCTCGGCTTCAAAGACTTCGTGGCCCACGATCTTGCGGCTGTAGATGTCGACGATCAGGTACAGATAAAAGAACTGGCCGCGAACCCGGGTCGGCAGATAAGTCACATCCCAGCTCCACACGGCGTTGGCGTGGTCGGCACGATGGCGCCGTGGCGGGCCCTTGCGCTGGGGCGCGGCTTGGCGACCACGACGGCGCTGTTCTCCCGCCGCATGCAGGATGCGATAGAAGGTCGACTCCGAGGCAAGATACCGTTGCTCATCATCCAGCAGCCGCGCAACAATCTGCGCCGGAGGCAAGCTGGCAAACTGCGGTCGGTGGCAGACATCCAGCACCGCCTGGCGTTCTTTGTGCGTCAGGGCATGAGCCGGCCTTGGCCGTGTCGCGTGAGGCCGCTGGTCTTCACCACCTGCCGACCAACGCCGGTAGGTGTTCTGCCCGATTCCCAGCTCGCCACAGGCATGACGCAGGCGCGCACCGGCCGCTCTGGCTTGGTTGACCAACTCTACAATCCGACGGCGATCTGTGGCATTGGTCATTTTTCCTCGTCCCCCCAGATCGCCTGGACTTTTTTTCGCAGCGCCAGCAATGCTGCCGTTTCAGCCAAGGCGGCGTCCTTGCGACGCAACTCCCGCTCTAGCTCCCGTATGCGTTTGCGCTCGGCCTTGGTCGCTTCTGATTGCCGTGCGGCGGCTTGGTCAGACCGATCATTGGCCTGTTCACAACTGGCGCGCCAGCGACGAATCTGCTCAGGATATAGACCACGGCGACGGCAGTACTCGGACAGCTCTTCTTCGGTCAACGCAGCGGTTTCCAGTACCGCATTGAACTTCTGCGCCGAGGTCCAGCCTTCCGTGGTGGGGGAGGCGTTTGGAAGCAATCGGCCCGTGCTACGGGCTTGCTTTCGCCAGTTGTATATCGTGGCAGCTGAGATACCTTCCTCGCCAGCCAGATCATTGACGGTACGGTTATACGGCGCTTCCAGCTTGGCCAAGATGGCTTCGCGCCGCTCGGGGGAATACTTCATGGGAACCTTCTCTCTGCCCCAGGTTGGATATTCAAACTCTAACATCTGTAGAGGTTCCAACTATTCTGACAGCGGGGGGAGGTTATCGGCTGACATGTATCAGACTGAAACATTGAAGGTGAAGCAGTTAAGATAGTCTTCGAAGGCTACGGGCAACAGTTCGGCCGTCTAGGTGAACGTATAGGCTTCAGCCACAGTCTTGATATCCGCGATGTCGAGCTTGGCGTCCTTCGGCTCTTCATCTCCAGACTTCAGGTAAGCCGATGCGGCTGCATTTCTTTAACTAGCTCTTCTCATGTCTGCATGAGCCCCACAGACACCAATCTGCTGAGCTTTGGCCAAGCAAAGTTGATGGCGTGCAACTGCATCAACGACAGTGGTGCCGCTTGTAGCCCGTATCTACACCCAAGCAGCACGTACTAGACGTAATGTTAGCTAAGGGCGTCAGCAACGCCCACATGCACGAAGTTATCGGTGGTCCCTGTTTCGTCAGAACACTGCTGAAAAACAGCGCCCGTAAGCGCCGTCAACTGAATGTGAGCCGTCAAGATGTCACTCAGGAGTAGTCCCTCCATTCAGTGGGGCGCATCGCCAGTTTCTGAGGAGACCCTACAGTATGGGGACTTTACGAGTACATCAACCAGAAGCATTCCCGTCCCATCGACCGCAATCATCACTCGCGTGGTGTTGCGGTCGATTTCAAGGGTGTCCCATATTTCAGCTGAGGATTGTTTAGAGCCTCTAACTGCAGGCTTGCTTATTTGGGGAGCAAAACCTTGTCGATCACGTGAATTACGCCATTGGATTGATACACGTTAGGAATGGTCACTGTGGCAGTGCCGCCTTTTTCATCCGTGAGCATGATTTTCTTACCGCTGGCCCTGGCCGTCAGGGTGCCGCCACTGACTGTTTTGATCATGGCCTTGCCTTTGCCGTCCTTGATCATCTTGCTGAGTGCTGCGGCATCCCATTTACCAGGGACGACGTGGTATGTGAGGACCGTGGTCAGCATGGCTTTGTTTTCAGGCTTCAGCAGCGTATCTACGGTACCAGCGGGAAGAGCATCAAATGCGGCATTGGTGGGCGCAAAGACGGTAAATGGACCGGGGCCCTTGAGCGTATCGACGAGGCCAGCAGCTTTCACCGCCGCGACCAGCGTAGTGTGATCCTTGGAATTGACTGCGTTGTCTATGATGTCCTTGGAGGGCAGCATGGGGGCTCCACCCACCATCACATCAGCCATTGCCGCGATGGATACAGCAGACATCGAGATAGCCATGCTGAATGAGGCCAACTTGCGTGCAGATTGAATCGAGAACATGGATGCTCCTTGATGTACAAGCCGAAAAATGCCGGCTGAAAGGAATACGCAACCACTCCCTATCTGGATTCATTGAATTTCGCTATTTATTTTCTGCTGGCGATTTGTCAGGTGCGCGGGTGAAAGGCAAGGTTGCCTATGGCAGCCGCAATGTTTGCTTATGGAGATGCCGGCAAGTGGCTCATCAAGCCTTGATCGGCAGAAGATCCTAGATCTGGACGGCTCGGCCAATGAACTGAATGGGGCCAGTGGGTCGTCCAATCGGGGAGCCGCCATAGGGTTCCAGGGTCAGCTCAAACAATTGATTGGGCTGTAGGGGGGGGAGCTTGTCCACTGGAACCTCTATGGCCTCGCCTGGCTTTACGAGGCCAAGCGATACTGGAGCGCTCCAGCCATCAGCCTTGGTCCAGAACTGCAGGGATTTTTCTGCAGGAACCTTATCGGTGCCCAACGGGACCAGTTGCAGTCTTCCTTCGACCTGTGCCTGTACCAACCAGCCTGGAGATTGACTCTGAGGCGCGGCCAACACCACGAAATAGCGCGGCGCTGTTGGGGGAGACGCTTCACGTACCACAAGAACAGCGGCCAGCACTGCTGTGGCGGCGAAACCCGCGCCCGTCAGGCTGCGCCATAGAGCGAGGCTGTCCCACTGCCACCAGCGTACTCGAGCTGGCACGACTCGGGGGCGACTCGCTGGCGCGATGCTTGCGGCGATCCGCTGCCAGAGGCTGGCTCCTGGCTCCACAGGCTCGGCTAGCGTGGTCAGCGGCAACAGGCGCTGCTCCCATTCGTCCACAGCTGCGCGCAGGGCTGGCTCGTAGGGAAGGCGCGCTTCAATAGAGCGACGCTGGCCTGCCTCGAGCGTGCCCAATACATACTCTCCGGCCTGTGTATGCAGGTCGTCTGGAGATTGTGGTTGTTGGGTTTCGCTGGTCATTGCATGCATTCCCGCAGTGCGCGCAGTCCGCGCTGAATCCAGGCCTTGACTGTGCCCAGGGGGGCTTTGACCCGCTCGGCAATTTCGCGATGGCTGCAGCCGTCCACATAGGCGTGCAACAGGCAGGCGCGGCGCGCTGGCTCCAAGCCATCAAGGCAATGCCCCAGACGGCCAAGTGAGGCCTGTCGTGCAAGCTCATCACCACTTTCCTGCCAGGCCGCAAAAGCCGCTTGTGCATCCAGGTGCGCTGTAGCCGGTTCATCCAACATGGTCTCTCGCGCGCTACCACGCACTCGATTCAGTGCAGCATGTCTTACGATGCTGTAAATCCAGCCTCGGCCAGCACCACGGCTGGCGTCGAAGCTCGATGCACGCTCCCAGATGGACACAAAAGCGTCGTGAAGCACATCCTCTGCCGTAGCGCGGTCACGAACTATTCTGAGAGCAACACCCAGCAGATAGCGTGTTTCGCGCTCATAGATGCTGCGCAGGGCTTCGCGATCACCTCGCGCACAGGCCTGAAGCGCAGCGTCATGGTCGAAAGCGTCATCTTGGAGGGCGGCAGCAGGCGGCACAAATAGAAGGTCAGAAGGTAATAGAGATAAATCCTCCGACCATTCTAGTCATGCCGTTGCAAAGCCTTACATCGTGGGTTTCCAGAAGATGTAATCGGCCTGGTACTTGACCATGGTCTTCTGGCCTTTGGTGGCGGTGGTGCAGGGTTTGTCTGCAGGAGCAACACCCCCTTGGAGTGCGACGCGCTGAATGTAGCTCACGTCTACCAGCGCGCCGGCCCCCATGGCGGGATTGGCCTTTACCAACTGATAGGGCAAGCTGCCAGGGCTGGAGGGTGCTACTGCGAGTTGCGTAGCTGTGAGCTTGGATCCGTCATTGGCTTCCCAGGTTGCGGGAGGTCCGTAGTAGCGGCCCACAGTCTTGCCGGAGCGATCTTTCAACACCGCATCGGGACCGACGAAGACCCATTCGGTTTGGCCAGGTGCGTTGGCCTTGTCCCGGCACTCATAGGTGATGTCGCCACTGCCAACAGTTTCCCAGGCTACCTTGTGACCGGTTGGAACCTGGATGGGAGCAGGCAGTGAAGCCTGAGAGAAGTTGCTGGCTGATGACTTCATCGAGCCGCATGCAGCGAGCAGGGCTGCAGCGGAAGTGACGGCAGCAAAGGCGGCGAGGCGGTATGCGAAGCGAGTGGTCGACATTGAGATTCTCCAATTAGATCGGTTGGAAGGATTCACTGAAGCAGCACATTGCTTGTGTTGCTGCAGGTACTACCCACGAGATCGATGTTTGGATGCACCCGATACAAATCTTTTTGGAAATGTTCCGTGACGCTATAACTCGTGGCCGCTTTAGTAGCCTTCAACCAAAGGCATTTCCGTCCCATCGACCGCAATCATCACGCCCGTGGTGTTGGGGTCAAGTTCAATCGGGACGCCCCAAAGCTCATTGGGCTTGCCGAAGGAGTTGACGATGTTGAACTGCCGCAGCTCTTCCGGCGTCATCTTGATCAGCTTGGGGTAGGCGTTGTTGTGGGCCTTCCAGTGCCTCAGGAAGGTTTGACACACGCGCTTGTGGATTGTGTGGATGGGAGATTCATCGGTCATTGTGCGATTGTCTCAGAGCATGCGCGGCTCTCCGGCGTATGACTGGGTATGGAGAGATACAGATTCTCAGCAGAGCATTTCAGTTCGAATCGACAAGTCGCTACCATCGAAGAAATAATTCATGGATGGCTATGAACCTACGACCAGCAAACACCGAGGATCTCGCACATCTGTTTGCAATACATCGATCGGTATTTCACTCACATATTGAGAAGCTATGGGGCTGGGATGAAGCTTGGCAACGCGAAAACTTCACATCGGAATGCACAACTGCCACTACCTCCGTGATTGAAGTCGATGATCAAATCGCTGGGTACATCCAAGTCCTTGACCGCGAGTGCCAAATCTACTTGCAGAATATTGCTATCGCGCCTGCATTTCAGAGTGCAGCTATTGGCACCAGAATTTTGAAAGATTTGCAGTTAAGTGCAGCGGCTCGGCAGGTGCCGCTGCACTTAGGTGTGTTCAAAAGCAATATGCCTGCTCATAGGCTATATCAGCGCCTTGGATTTCGTGATGTCGACGAAACACGTACTCATATCGAGATGTCGTGGATTGCTCCTTGTCTTGATAGACTGAGCGGAAAGTGTTGAGCTAATTTTGAATGGCTGCTAAGGGTTGTGAACACTCCTTTTCCGTTGACTGTTACTGGCCAAAGCTTGTCGGTCATATGATTGCCGGATAGGAGGCCGACTTCAGACGCTCTGCTCTCTTACGAGTTTATTGGGTGCATAAAGGCGAAAGCGCTGAAAGCGAGCACCTTCAATGTTTACTTCGCCGTCAGGCTGGAAGCCTGTAAGCGCACGGCAAACCCATGTTGACCGCAGATGGCTACCATGGCTGACGATCAGATGTCGGTGGGCTGCCAGCGGTGCGGCAAGAGCTCGTCGATACGGCTGGCCTTGTGCGTGGGCAGCCTGGTGAGCACGTCCTGTAGGTAGGCATAGGGGTCATGCCCGTTCATGCGTGCCGACTGCACCAGACTCATCACCGCCGCCGCACGCTGGCCCGCGCGCAGGCTGCCGGCGAACAGCCAGTTGTTGCGTCCAATGGCAATCGGCCGGATCTGGTTTTCGATCCAGTTGTTGTCCACGGGCAGTTGCCCGTCATCAACGAAGCGCGTCAGTGCAGTCCAGCGCCGCAGGCTGTAATCCAGGGCCCTGGCAGTCGCCGAGCTGTCTGGCAGCTTTTGCCGCTGCAATGTCATCCACTGGTGTAACGCATCCAGGATCGGCTTGGTGTGCTGCTGACGAATGGCTTTGCGTTGATCGGCGTTCAGCTCCTTGACCTCGCGCTCGATGTCGTAAACCTTGGCGAACTGCTCCAGCGCGAACCCGGCAAGCTGGCTTTTGTTCGCCGCATGCAAGTCAAAGAATTTGCGCCGGGCGTGCGCCAGGCAGCCCACCTCGGTCACACCGTTGGCGATCGTGGCTTTGTAACCAGCAAAGTCGTCGCAGACCAGTGCCCCCTTCCAATCGCCCAGGAAGTGGCGCGCATGCTCGCCCGCTCTTGACTCGCAGAAGTCGTACACCACGGCCTTCATGTCTTCGAAGGCGCCTGGTGCGTAAGCCCACAGGTAAGCCCGGTGGGTGCTGCCTTTGCCAGGCTTGAGCATTTGCACCGGCGTCTCGTCGGCGTGCAGCACGCTGCGGCTGAGTATCTCCGCCTTGAGCGCATCGACCAGCGGTTGCAGTCGCACGCCACAGGTGCCCACCCACTGCGCCAGGGTGGAGCGAGGCAGGCCCAAGCCTGCGCGAGCAAAGATGGCTTCCTGACGGTACAGGGGCAGGTGGTCGGCGTACTTGGCCACCAGCACCTGGGCCAGCAGGCCCGCAGTCGGGATGCCCTTGTCGATCACATGCGCCTCGACCGGCACCTGGGTGATGGTCTCGCACTTGGCGCAGGCCCACTTGCCACGGATGTGGCGCTCCACCGTGAACACGCCGGGCACATAGTCCAGCTTTTCGGCCACGTCTTCACCGATGCGCTTCATCGCACAACCACAGGCGCAGGTAGTCAACTCAGGCTCGTGGCGGATCTCGCGCCGCGGCAGGTTGGCCGGCAGCGGCTGGCGCTTGGGTTGTTGTTTGGCTTGGGGCGCTGGCGCAGGCGGCTGCAGTTGCTCGATCTCGACGGCGACCGCTGCCAGGTCGGCCTCGATCTCGTCTTCAAGCAGGCTGCGCTGCTCGGCGTTGAAGCGCTCGGACTGGGCCGCGAACTTCATGCGCTTCAAGAGCGCGTTCTCGTGGGTGAGCTTGGCGTTGAGCGCCTGGCTGTGCTTGAGTTCGGTTTGGTGGCGGGCGATTTGCGCGTCCTTGTCGCTCACGTGGCCCATGAGGCTGGCAACCATCTCGCGCAGTTGCTCTGCGCTGAGATTGTTCAGGGATTGTTGCTGCACCACCATGGCAGCCAGTGTGCCAAGGAAGGCCCTGCGCTGCCATGCGCAGATCCACCGATTGCGCGCCGGCTTCAGACCATGGTGATAATGCCGGCGTTTCCCATGCGTTGCCAGGGCAGGCCCAGCACCAGGGCGTCAAGCTGGACAGGCTCCAACTGCCACTGCTCATTGCCTGGCGCCGGCCAGACGAACTTCCCCTGGTGCAGGCGGCGAGCGGCCAGCCAGATGCCGATGCCGTCGTGCACCAGCACCTTGATGCGGTTGGCGCGTCTGTTGGCGAACAGGTAGGCGTGATGAGGGTGGGCAGCACCGAACACGCTGACCACCCGGGCCAGCGCCGTGTCGGTGCCGGCGCGCATGTCCAGCGGGGCCGTGGCAAGCCAGGCAGCGTCGATACGGATCATTGCCGCAGCACCTGGAGCAAACCCTGCAATGCGCGGGAACACTCGCCAGCAGCGGCCACCGGCCAATTGACCGTCACGAGGGTGCCGTGATGACAGCACTCGATGCGGATGTCTGATGAGGGAGTTGCCGATGCAGCACTTGGGGCAGCTTGCGCACCCGCTGGCTGAGGCCCCATCGCCGGCGAGCCCAGCGTCATCGCGATGAAGGCGGGCACGGTGCTGGCATGAGGCAGATGCGCCGGGGCACGAACAGGCTGTGCATTGGCCATTGGCTCAGCCGCTGCATCGTCGCAGTGCGGGGCGATGCCGGACGCCACAGCATGCGCGGTATCGCAGGTGGGCTGGTGAAGGCCCAGACGATGCTCCTTGAGCCAGCGATGCAGCACATTGGCATTCATGCCATGTTCACGTGCTGTGGCGGCAATTGATGCGCCGGGCTGCTGGCACGCGGCGATCAGTTCAACCTTGAATTGCGCGCTGTAGACCCGGCGTGTGCGGGGGACACGGGAGCGCGAGTTGGGGATCTCTTGAGACATGGTGTGCACGATGGTTTACGTGGACACGATGGTGCTTGCAATTGCTCATTCGGGGTAGATGGGGTGGCCGGACGGATACGGAAGCCTAGCCTGAAAATTGCTTTGATTCTTGTCCTTGAGGGGGGAAGCAAAATTGTGATGGAGCCCAGCTTCAGAGAGTTGAATGCCCATTTAACGATCTCGTGATAAATCGCTTTCCCTCTACCCCAAAAATCTGGATGAAGCACTAATGCTAGGTCGGCATCACCTTTCTCGTACTGCAAGCCACCCCAACCAGCAAATGTCTGATTAATTAGAAATGCCCACGGACCGTAGCCATATTGTTGCCACTGTGCGTCTTTTTGCTGGACCCATCCTTTTGCCTTCGAAAGATCGAAATTTGCACTTCCAAGCGGCATTTGCCGTAGCACATCGGGATTGTTGTTGAGCGAAATGATGTCTATCAGGTCGATTTCTGTAAGGCGCTTGAATTCCAAGGTCATGCTGAAGCTAAATATGTTTGTCCGTCGACTCGCAATAGCATATTAAAGCGGTGCTGGCTGGCTGTTGCGTCTTAAACTGACAGGCAGCTCTTGGTGGTTTGCAGGGCCGCGCTCGTTGGGAAAGCCATATCTGCCTGGAGTGCACAACAGGGGGATCCGTCCTCATCGATCATCATCACAATACGGCTTGCGCATTACACCTGATATTGTGTTTTTGTGTGTGCGTTCCCAGTATTCGTCCAGCGTGTCAGCCACCTCGATGACTGTGAGAGTTCCCTCAACCGGGGTGGCTTCTGGATGTTCCTTTTTAATCATCTCCCCGGAGCAGAGGTGCCTGGTGGTGCGCCACTTACCGAGATTGTCTTGATAGCGCCAGTTGTAGTGATGTTCGATGTGCATGTGAACTTCCTTTTTGCGCTGTGTATTTATACAGATTTAGAGAAATCCGACTTGCTAGTCTGTACGTATGTGCAACCGCAACAACACCCCGTCAGAGATCAAGATTGAGCGCTACTTTCGCATCGGCCGGGAGTTTCCGGGCTGGTGGAGGAATAAGCGCAACAGTAGCGTAGCGGCTGCGCCGACAATATTGGGCGCTATGCGCCTGAGCCGTCTTTTCCTTTGCTCCACTGTGCTGCTACTCAGTCTGGTCTCATTGATGCTGGTGCGCACGATGTGGACCGACTGGCAGGACGTGCGCCGTGCTGAATTCGGACTGGATGCGATGGAGCTGGCCTATGCTGCCATGAAGGTCGCCGAACACGCCTCGGCCGAGCGAGGTCCTGCTATCCCGGTACTCAACGACCCGCCCTCGGACGCTTTGCGCAAGCGCCTGACGCAGTTCCAGTTGGAGACCGATGCGGCCTTCGATGTGGCGCTGACGCGGCTGCGCCGACGTGAGGAAGCCGAGCTGCTGACTGCCCTGCCGGTGTTGGAGCGGGCGCGCACGCAGGTGCAGGCAGCCCGGCAAGAGCTTGAGCGGGTGGCGGCCCTGCCCCAGGCTGAGCGCGCGGCCGTCGATAAACGCCGCACCCGTCAGGTCATCGACCAGATGTTCGAGGTCGTCGACACAGTGCTAGAGGCGGTTACCCTGCTGTCGGCCAGTGCCGAGCGCATCCATCCCAGCCTGTCGCTGCCGCTGGTCGGCGCGCGCTACGCCGCTGAGCTGCGCGAGCATGCTGGCCGCTTGGGCTCGCAATTCACCGCGCCGCTGGCCAGCGGCTCGCCGCTCGGCCCGCAAGAGCGCGACGGCATTCCTCGAATGCTCGGCCGTATCGAGCAGCTCAAGGCTCTGCTGGATGTAAAGGCGCGCACCAGCCTCTCCGATCCGCGCATTGACGCCGCGCTGCAGGCCCAGCAGGAACGCTATTTCGGTCAGAGTTTGCCCTTTATCGCCGAGATTACCGCTCGAGGCCTTGCCGGCCTGCCCTATGGCATGGACTCGGCACAGTTTGTCTCCCGCCATGTCCCGGGGATGGGCAGCATCGTCGATCTGCGCGACACTCTGCACGAGGTAGGCCGCGAACAGACGCTGGAGAAGGTGGCGGAAGCCTGGCGGCGGCTGCGCGTCAACGCGCTGATTGGCTGCTGCATCCTGGTGCTGGAGGTTGGCGTTTTCATCACGCTGCGCCGCCGTGTGCTGTCGCCGCTGCTGCTCATCACCCAGCATATGATGGAACTGATGCGTGGCCGGCTGAACCGGCAGCTACCCGCGGTCCAGCGCAGCGACGAGATCGGCGAGTTGCAGGCCGCGGTGCATGCGTTGCAGGCCAGCCTGCAACGAACCCAGGAGCTGGAGGCCGAGCGCGAGACCCTGATTACCGAGCTTCGCCAGCTCAGCCACCGCGACCATCTGACCGGGCTGATGAACCGCCGCGCCTTCGACGATCAGGCGCCGGCCCAGCTGGCCCAGGCCGAACGTCATCGTTGGCCGCTGGCGCTGATACTGTTCGATTTGGACCATTTCAAGCGCATCAACGATCAGCATGGTCACGAGACCGGCGACCAGTTGCTACAGCATGCGGCGCAACTCGCACAGGCCCAACTGCGCAGAGGCGATCTGCTGGCCCGCTATGGCGGCGAGGAGTTCATCGCGCTGCTGCCCGATTGCGATGACAAAGCGGCACTGGCCCTGGCCGAGCGCTTGCGCCAAGCCCTGCAGCAGCCGCTGCATCGGCCCGATGGCAGCATGCTGAACCTGAGCGCCAGCTTTGGTCTTGCGGTGCAGCCGGCTGGTCTCCAGTCCTCGCTGCCCGAACTCTTCAGCCGTGCCGACGCCGCCCTCTACGCAGCTAAGGCCAAAGGCCGCAACCGGGTGCAGTTGGCTCTCTGAGCAGATCAAGTTCTGGTCACAAAGCCGTAAAAAGCCATCTCTGATGACCGTTTGGATCGGCGATTCGTCTGTCATGGAGCACAGACTTTTGGTGCCGAGTGCTCATTTCATCTCGCGCTTCCATAATTGAACTCACTGCTGCATGAATTACTTGCAGCACTAGACCTCTAAGTGACCTGATGGCATGTATTTCCTCTCTCTGTTGATTTCCACCCAGAAGTGACCCACTAGCCCCCGGCGGGTCAGTTTTGCGTGGAAATTAACACGGCATGGGCCAAGAACTGTGCACAGCTGAGCCCTGCCGTACCGGCGCCAATGATGGCAATGCGGTGGGCGGCGCTGTCCGCTGTAGGGTGAGAAGTCATCATGTCAATGGAGTGTCTGTCTGAGGTTGACTATCTGTGACTGGCACGAATGAGTCGGTTCACTGCGATGCAAAAGGCCGCGGTGCGAACTTCAAAGTCGTTTGAAAATGCTTGTACCTGGCGGCAATGAGCGCTATTGGGGCACCCGGATTACACGACTGAGATCTACGCCGAAACTTTGAGCCTTTAGCAGCAGCGAATGAAGTTGCTCCTCTGGGATGGACTTCTGGCGCGACAGCAGCCAAAAGTAATCCAGGCTACCGCCAATGACCAGAGAGGTCTGGTATTCGTCGTCTAGGCTGACAACGTTATAGCCGCCGTAAAACGGGCCAAAAAACGAGACTTTCAGTGCCGCTACATTGGACGGTCCTAAAAATTGGGCTTTCCCCTCGGCTTCGCGCCATTCCTGCTTGCGCGCGTCAAAACCTCGATTCAGCACGGAAATGCTGCCATCCGCGTTGAGCTGATAACGTGCTGCCACTTGGATCAGATTTTTCTCAAAGTGGTGATCAATGCGGGCCAGCTCATACCAAGTTCCAAGATAACGATTGATATCGAAATGGCTCACCGGATCCACCCCACGAGGTACAGATACGGCGCAGCCCGATAAAGCCAGCTGGGTCCCGACAAAGACGGCCGCTAGCGCTGTAGCGCGCATGAAAGAGCTTCTTGAAATATACATAAAGCGCCTCGATAGTGTGAAGTAAACAGAGACCACGGCAGGCTCTGGTGTACGAGATTCAGGCTGAATGGCAACAGTGCATCGACGTATGCGCACTTGAAGTGCAGACGGCTGCGGGTGAGATCACATTCCGGTGACACGACGTACCGCCGAGAAATACCAGCTATCGGGCAGGCAGCGCATGAGCTTCACCCAGCGCGTGAAGCGACGGGGAAAGTTCATTTCGAAATGCCCCAGCCTCCAGCCGCGCAAGATATGCTGAGCGGCTTCTTCAGGGCTGATGAGAGCCGGCATCTTGAAGCTGTTTTGTGCGGTCAAAGGGGTATCCACAAAACCGGGATTGATGATGGAGACTCCAAGGCCCCGAGGGTGCAGATCCAGATAGAGGTTCTCTGCCAGGTTGTTGAGCGCGGCTTTGGTGGGCCCATAGGCCAGGGACATGGGCAGGCCCCGGTAGCCGGCCACACTGCCGACCAGAGCCAGGTGACCACGCCCGGCCTCCAGCAGCATCGGCATGACAGCGTCCAGCAGTTGCAGAGCGCCGACATAGTTGACCGCTAGATGCTGCTGCATCTCCAGCAGATCGAAAGTTGTCGCGCGTTGCGGTCTGTACCGGCCTGCGCAATACAGCACCAGATCCGGCGCCCCTGCATAAGCTTTCACCGTCGCAGTGGCCTCAGCCATGGTCTCGGGCTGGGTGACATCCAGCGGCAGGACCAGAAAGCCGCTGCGGCCAAGGGTCAAGGAATGCAGGGCAACTGCATCTCTGGCCGATACGATGACCCGAGCGCCTTGCGCATGTAGAGCCTCTGAGGTGGCTCGCCCTATGCCTGAAGAAGCGCCGACTATCCAGGCACATTTCCCTTGCCAGTGGGACAGCGGCGGATTGAGCCTTGCGTGCAGCAGCGACATCGCACTTACTCCTTGATGAAGGACAGAGTCACATCGCCCAGGTGAACACCGAATTTGCTCATGACAGCACGGTTGAGCATGGTCCGCGCATCCATCAGATACATCCAGTCATCCATACTCACGTGCCAGACCTTGCCGTTCACTGGCAGGGCCAGCACATAGTTCCAACGGAAGGCGTTGCCAGCCGTCTGGCCCTGAGCCTGCCCCACCACGTCGTCTGCGTTTCCGCTATAGCGGCCATCACCCAGATACTTCAGATGCCAGATGCGTTGCTGCGTGCTGCCGTCGCTGTAGACAAAGTGCTCGTCGAGCACACCGTCGTCGCCGTTCCATTTGCCTGTCATGCGCACGGTGAAGCGCTTGACCACTTTTCCGGATCTGTCCGTGAACAAGCCGTGAGCGGTCAATGGTCCGTTGAAGTACTGACGCAGATCCAGTTCTGGGCGCTCCTGGGCATATTCCTGCACAGACGGACCCGCGCAGCCGGCCAGCATTCCCATGAACGTCAGTCCTATTGCGGCGCGGCGCCAAGGCAGGAATGAGAAAGTACTTGTCATGGATTTCATTTCAGTCTCCAAGATTGGTGCAGGCGTTCGCCACGCCACAGGCAAGCCCAGGCCATCAGTTTGAACAGGCAGGGAAGGCCTCCATATGCCCATGCCAGTGCCTGCAAGCCGGCAGGGTCGGTCGTGCCGCTGCGGTATCCCATTGCGGCAAGAAGCGGCAGGCACAGTCCAGCTGCCAATGCCAGATTGAGCTTGGCAGCACAGGCCCACCAACCTAGATAGCGTCCCTCTGCAGAGCCTCCTTGGCCAGACTCGTGGATGACGCCGGTCAGTAAAGCCCCAGGCAGCGCCAGATCTGCCCCGAGGGCCAATCCGCTTGTCAGACAGATGATGGTGAAGATCCAGCTGTCGCCGGCCCCGAGCCAGGGGGTGATGGAAAATGCGATCACGCTCGCCAGCATGCCGGCGCGCCAACTGGGCGCCAGCCCCCAGCGCGAGACAGCCTTCACCCACAGTGGCAATCCCGCAGCGGCGGCACCGAAATAGCACAATAGAAGTAGTGGCTGCAGATCCGGCGCATGCAAGCGATCCATCACGAAGAACGGCAGCAGTGTGGCGGGTATTGCTGCTGCCACGCCGTTGAGCATGAATACAGATAGCAGTCTGCGAAAACTTGCGTCCGCCCATGGTGAGGGCATAGCAGGCTTGGTGTGCAGTTGCACGGTGGACGCCGGTATCGCACTGGACCGTCGCAGGCTATGCAGCCCTAGCAAGCCCAGGACAAGCGCCATCATGAGCACCATGCTGGTTGCATCAAAACCCAGCCAGGTGGGCAGCACGCTGGCGAGGAGTACGCCAGCGAGAGTGGAACCTTCGCGCCAAGCGGTCACGCGCGCGCGCCAATCAGGCTCACCTCCCCAGCGCGTGCCCCAGGCCTGGTGCAAGATGCTCACGGCGCTATAGGCCAGAGTGCAGAGCAGCAGGCTGGCAGCCAGCCAGCCCAGCAGACTGGCTTGGCTGGCGTTTGGAGGATGCCACAGCGCAGCGAAGCCCAATGCCATGAGCACGCTGCAGAGCACCGCGGCCAGCCATGCGGCACGCAGCCCGCTTTGCAGCAGGCGATCGGCCATGCGTCCCAGGGCTGGGTCGAGCACCGCGTCCAGAGCGCGGGTTGCAAGCAGTACCGCCCCCAGGCCAGCCAAGGGCACCCCGGCGACCGCTGCATAGTGATGAGGCAGGTTGACATACAGCGGCAGCGACACGAATGCCAGCGGCACGCCGAGACCTCCATAAGCGAGCCCCACACGCCAGGGCAGCGGCTTGGATGGAGCTGAGCTGGGGGAGGGCATGGTCTTTGTCTCCTCAGCGCTTGCCCAGCAGTGCAGCGCGTAGGCCAGGCGCCGAAGTCTGATCAGACAGCCAGATGCCAAAAAACAGGCGCGCGTACTCTGCATCCTGCAGGCGTGCTGTTTCGCGTCCATTGTGGAAAAAGCTCACATCGCCGGCTCCGTCAGTCACTCCCAGCAGTCGATCCTGCGCAGCGACATCAGGAAAGGCCTTCTTCATCATCATCAGCCATTGGCGTGCCTGTGCTTCGGAGAAGCTGCCCACGCGCCGCATCTCGGCCACCGATCGCTCGGCGATGGCCTCACCCTCCAGCTTGCGGTCATAGACCAGCTCCAACGCGAACGGCTGGCGTGCATAGTCCGCCGGCTCGAAGTCCGCCTGCGCCCAGAGACGGGCCTCGTAGACTCGCAGACCAAAAAAGCGCAGCACGCCGCTTCCAATCAGGCGCGCCGAGGGCAGGGTGGAGCGCAGCTCCGCAGGGGCGGCAGGCGTAGCTGCCAAGAGGTTGTGGGTTATTAGAGTCATAGTGGGAGCAAGAAGGCTGGCGCTCCAGACCAGGGCTTGGCGCCGTCGAATGTCATGCATGGTCAGGCCTGCGCAAAGTGAACTGGACCACATCGGTGTTGCCCGTATCAAAGGCCGCTTCGCAATAGGCCAGGTAAAACCTCCATATGCGCACAAAGCGCTCATCGAAGCCCAGGCTTCGCACCACATCAAGGCGCTGCTCAAAGGCGTGACGCCAGCGTCTGAGCGTTTCGGCATAGTCCTTGCCAAAGCGCATCTTCTTTTCCACCGTCAGGCCGGCGCGTTGGGCCTCTTGCTCGAAGGCTGTAACGCTGGGCAACAGACCGCCCGGGAAAATGAACTGCTGGATGAAGTCGGTGGAGTGCAGATAGCGCGCAAACAGGTCTTCGCGCAGGGTGATGGATTGCAGGCAAGCGTAGCCGCCGGGCTTGAGGCAGTCGCGTAGCACCTGGAAATAGGTACGCCAGTATTCATGCCCGACTGCCTCGAACATCTCGATGGACACAATCGCGTCAAAGGGCTGCGCCGCATATTCAGCCACCAGATCCCGGTAATCTTGGTAACGCAGGTTGACTTGAGCCTGCAAGCTTGCTTGTGTGATGCGCTGCATGCCCCACTGCAACTGTTCGCGCGACAAGGTGACGCCGGTCACCTGTGCGCCAAACTCGGTGGCCGCCGTCTCTGCCAGGGCCCCCCAGCCACAGCCGATTTCCAGCAGGCGCTGACCAGGCTGCAGTCCTGTTTCGTTCAACGCACGTCTTATTTTTGTGCGCTGTGCATGTTCCAGGTCGGCCGCTTGCAAGGGCGCACCGCTGAGCCCTTCGAACCAGGCAGAGCTGTAGCTCATGGTCGGATCCAGCCACAGCCTATAAAAGTCGTTACCCAAGTCATAGTGGGCATGAATGTTTTTTGCGCTCCCCGCCCGCGTGTTGCGACGAAGCAGATGGCGCAGCCTGAATCCCAGGCGGCCCCACCAGTGGCCGTACACCAACTGCTCCAGGTGGTCGCGATTGCTGATGCAAAGTCGCAATAGCGCACTGAGGTCATGGCTGTCCCATTGGCCCTCTATGTAGCCCTCGGCCAGTCCAATATCGCCCGAGCTCAGGATTCGGTCCAAAGCTTCCCAGTGCTGAACTGCACAGCGTGCGTCTGCTTCTGCTGCGATCTGCTTCGGGAAATGGCGCACTCGTCCATCAGGCAATTGCAAATCCAGTTGGCCGTGCGGCAAATGCTCCAACAGTTTCATGACGCGACTGGCGCTGCGTGGCAGGGAGCGCGTTGAACCGGCGGACTTGCTCAGTAGGGGGATAGTGGTCGTGTTCATCGTGTTACAAAGCGCTTGGGCGCAGGTGGTTTGCGATGGAAAGGAAGCCGCTTCGCCCAAAGGCGGAGTGCCTGCCAGTGGATGCGGAAGATGACTCCGAGTGTCATCAGCGGCGTGCCGAAGAAAGCCTGGCGCACTGTGGAGGTGTTCAAGGGATGCAGTGTCCCTTCGATGCCAGTGCGCAGCAGCGGCCCTGTCTCGTCGTAGAGATCCACGAGCGCCAGACTGGTGCTTTCACTGCGTTTGAAGCGGAAGCGATACTCTCCCTGGGTCTCGCAAAATGGTGAGACATGAAAGCACTTGTGCGCCACATGCTCGTAATCCCAGGCGAGCTGAGGTCCTGCGAGAAGATAGGCATGACGCTCACCAAAGGTGTTGTTGACCTCGGCCAGGATTGCTGCCAGCGAGCCATCTGCTCGGTGTGCGTACCAGAAACTCACCGGCTTGAAGGCATAGCCCAGCACGCGGGGAAAGGTATGCAGCCAGATTTCTCCATCTGCATCCCGGATACCTTCTTGCTGCAACAGCTTTTCGAACCAGGCCAAAGAGTCGCAGCTGCCGTCGCCATGATCGCTGTCATGAAAGCTGAGCCAGCCGCGCCGATTGCGCCGCAGCACTGCAACCGGATGCTCACGCAGGCTTCGCATGGGAAGCAGCAGAAAATATCCGGGGTAACGGAATGCATGCTCGACTGGCCGAAGCCGGCGATGCCAGATATGGCCAAAGCCAATCAGAGGAGGAACGCTCATAGAGCTTCCTCCAAGATGGCCCCTGGGAGCACTGGTTGCTGTGTGTGGCTCAGAGAGTGGAGCACTCCATCGGCAGCTTCGAGACCTGAGCGTAAGCCATCTTCATGAAACCCATAGCCACACCAAGCGCCACAAAACCAAGTATTGCGTCTACCTTGTAACTCACCAACACGCTGTTGTGCAAAGATCGCAGCCTGGTCGAAAACAGGGTGGCTGTACTGAATACGCGCATGAACTTTGTTCTCTGCGACTGGTCGAGTTGGATTCAGTGAAACCAGTACGGGTTGCTGCCAAGGCAGGGGCTGTAAACGGTTGATCAGATAGTGCAGACAGACACCGGCATTCTCTGCGCTGAGGGAGGGTGCACGTTCGTAGTTCCAGGCCGCCCAGGCTGCCTGGCGTTGCGGCAGCACGGCTGTATCGGTATGCAGAACTGCTTCATTGGGCTGGTATCGAATTCCACCTAGCACTGCACGCTCCAACGGTGTCGCATCTTGACCCAGCAAACGCAACGCCTGGTCACTGTGGCAGGCCAAAACAACCGCATCAAAATGCTCCGACCCATGGGGCATCTGCAGCATGACCCCATGCGTATCGTGCTTCAAACTCAGCACTGGGGTGTCCAATCTGGTTTCATGGCGACCATCCTGCTTAATTCGGGCAATCATGCGACGCACGTATTGCTGAGAACCGCCGCGCACGGTGTACCACTGAGGCCGATGTGTGACCTGGATCAGTCCATGGTTGTGGCAAAAGCGAATCAAGGTGGCGACGGGAAAGCGCAGCATCTGATCCGTAGGGCAGGACCAGATGCATCCAATCATGGGCAGCAGATAGTCGCTGCGAAACGCTTTACCGAAGCCATGCTGGTCCAGAAAGTCCTCTATTGACGCATTGAGCTGTGCCTCGATCTGGCGTTCTGCGATATCTGTGGTCAGGCGGTTGAAGCGCAAGATCTCGAGCAGCATGCCGATAAAGCGGGGACGCAGCAGATTTCTGCGTTGAGCGAAAACTCCTCCTAAGGAGCTGCCGCTCCACTCGAGTCCGCACCTGCCATCGACGCTGGGAACTTGAACTGAAAAAGACATCTCGGAAGGTGCCGTTTCCACATTGAGTTCACTAAACAGCTGCGTGAGCATGGGGTAGGTACGATGATTGAATACTAGGAATCCTGTATCTACGCCATGGCTTACATCATCAAGGCAGAGCTCTAACGTGTTGGCATGCCCGCCGAAATGGCTGGTCGCTTCGATTAAACAAACGCCGTGCGATGCTTGGGTGGTAGCCAGACGAAATGCGGCGGCCAGACCGGATATACCCGAACCGATAACAGCTATACGAGGCATGAAAGCTCCTTGAAGTATTGGGTGAACACTCAAGAAAACCGAAAAGATCAAATCTTGAACTGCTTAGTTCAAACTATAAACCTTAAATTTCAAATTTGCACTACCTGGTGTGCAAGATGATCTTGTGCGTCCTAAAATGTTGGCTATGAACGCTCGGTCAACAATCAAAGAACAAATTCAACGTGTACGGGAAGAGGCTGTCGTGGCGGCGGTGAACCGCCTTTTGGCGACTAAGGGCTACGACGCGATGACGGTGGATGAGGTCGCTGCGGAAGCAGGAGTCGCCAAGGCCAGTCTGTACAAGTTGTTTACTTCCAAAGAAGAGCTAGCCGGCGCAGCGATGGTCGGCGTGCTAGATCGTGCTTTGAGTTTTGTTGATGGCTTGCGGCGAGAGGCCGAGCAGGTAGCCGAATCCGGTCAGAGCACTCCTGCGCTGGATCAGCTCAAAGCGGTCGTGCGGTGGGCTATGCAAACGCAACTGGAAGGACAAATGCCCTCACTTCCGGCCCAAAATTCGAGTCTCAGCGCATCATTGCAATCGAACGACGAGTACATGGATCGACTCATTGCGTTGAGCAATAGGCTCAGTACGTGGATTACCGAAGCCCAGACAGGTGGTCATTTGCAGTTGCGACTACCCGCTGAACTAGTGCTCTACACTCTGTTCGCGCGCGCCTGCGATCCGGTCGTGGCTTTGCTCAAGGAGTCGGGCCAATACACGCATGACCAGATCATCGACTGGGTAACAAGCACGACTTTCGATGGTTTGGCCGCGAGATAGCGCTGCTCTCTCTTTGCTTTAGGGTTTCGGAAGAATCGGACGATATTGATGGTGAGAAAGCCATCTCTTGCCACCGTGGCAAAAATCGCCTCTAACGCCAATTGCTAGGATGCAGAGCCATTCGTGTGTACTGACTTTGCAGGCGCCGAAACCCTACGGCGCAACCAGCGCATCAAGACCCCAAGCAACGGCAATTTCTCGTACAACTCTTCTGCGGTGTCCCAGTAATCACGGTGGTGAGTTACGCGGCCTTCGCAATCGAAGCACACAGAAGAAGCGCCGCGAATGCACTGCTGAACCTCGGACCGCCAGAGACCAAGCCGGAAACGGAACTCCCATTCCAGAAATGCTCGATCGCCTTGCACCAGCGTTTGGGTAACTACAAAGCGTGGCTCCTGCAACGAGGCAAACATGTGTTCAAAAATGCTGGCGATCGCTGTCACCCCACGAACTTCGTTGAAGGGATCTTTGAAGAAGGCATCCGCCGCATAGTACGCGTCAAGCCGTTGTAGATGTTCTCCTGTCAGCCCTTCGTAGAACTCGACAAGCCTTTGAACAGCAACCCGACTGTCGTGGTTGCACGAAAATTTGTCCACATTCATTGACTACTACCTGATGGTAAGCGCGGTATTAGGACAAGGCGAGCATAGAACACAGGCTTTAGGAAGCAGGCTTAACTTGCAACTCCCAAATAATAGTAGTTGCTCTGGTATGGCTAGGAGACTTTACTTGTGCTCAACCGGGACTCATTTAGGACTGAGTTTTCCCTAGGCGGATTTGCCGCCTGGGGCGAAGCCAGCTAGATGAAGATGAGGATTCTTCCATCTTACCGGCCTGTGGACATAGAGGTCCACATTGTTGAGTTCGTAGTTGTGAGTGTTAAAAGTCGCTGCACGAACATCGAATTTCGTGAGCTCTAAGGAGGGATCGCGGTAGCGTTAGTCGTTCGAACACTCAATCTGGAGTCCGTGGTCGACTCATGCGTATTCCTGTTGAATTGACCGCCTGTGCGGTTGTGGCTGACCGGTCTACTGGTCGTGACCGACTGAGTTCGGCCAGAAGCTGTCGTCCGATAAGTAGCCGTGAACGGCAGGTCTAGGCAGTCTGCAGTCGCTCAACTCAAAGATGTCAATGACTGCCAATGCACAAAGCAGTCATTGGAGCTCGACTTCCACGGATGTCCGCTCCAAACCTCAAAGCAGTCACTGGACTGTCGCGAATTTCGAGTGACCGCTTTTACCTGAGGCGAACTGGTGCTAACAACCCATTGCCGTCCTTCGAAATCGGGTAGTCAATGAGCGCTACGCAAACTGAGCGGCCTGTTGCATGACGCCAGATTTAAGGCATCTTGCATCAAAGCGATGCTCCATGTCAGCGGTTGCCCACATCAGAAAGCAATCGCCCCACAGTTGCCGTTCGAAGTTTGGCGTAGCGTCACCGCATCACATCACATCACTTGGCTCCGATCCTCAAACTTCCTGACCCAGGGGATGAGCGCTCGCCCGTCCACCTTTCTACCGTTCGAGTAGCGTCCGGCCTGCACATCGTCCGCAACGTCGCCAAAGAGCAGCGGCAACCAAGCGGTCAACGGCTCCTCTTCACGGACCACGGTGAATTCCCAAGTGCGCTGAGCAAGTCGCATCATGGCAATGCCTTTGGCCGCTATCTGTACGACGCTCCATCGCTCACAGAGCCTCCCCACCTGCATCTCAGAGTAGCTTCCTCCGAGAAAGCGCTGCCGCTTTCCAGCCAATTCACCAAACGAGCAGTAGGGCTGATTTGAAAGCTGCGAGTTCACGCTAATCGACAGAAGCAGAAGGTTGCCTAAAGAGTTTGTGATAGCCGACTTGGCACGTTTTGACCTTGTGGCAACCGTCACATCGTCGGACCACTGAGCATGCGGGCTCTGCGGATAGATATGCTCGATGGACTCATAGCAGAAGGTTGCCTAAAGAGTTTGTGATAGCCGACTTGGCACGTTTTGACCTTGTGGCAACCGTCACATCGTCGGACCACTGAGCATGCGGGCTCTGCGGATAGATATGCTCGATGGACTCATAGCAGAAGGTTGCCTAAAGAGTTTGTGATAGCCGACTTGGCACGTTTTGACCTTGTGGCAACCGTCACATCGTCGGACCACTGAGCATGCGGGCTCTGCGGATAGATATGCTCGATGGACTCATCCCAGGCGAACTTTTCCCAAGTCCGCTTGACGGGACGACCGCGGTCACCTCGCAAGTACTCTTCCCAGAGGTAAATAAGAAGCTTTCCAAACTGCCAGTTATAGAAGCCGCTCTGGCTTCGCAACCTGTCAGCGATAGTGGTCTGAACTGCGTCAGCGTCGAAGAAGCCAGGCCAGGAAAAGCGAGCATCTCGGTACTGTTCGAATTCAGAGTCACCATTCTCGACAATTGACGCCAAGTGATCTTTTGCCAGCAGAATGGCCGCGGAAGCACTCGGAGGTGAGGTCAAGTGCGGGTGTCGTATGTAGATTGGCTCCCCAGGCTCTTTGGCATCCCCGCCTAATATAAGATACGAGGAAAACATTCACTTACACGCACGTCGCTTGATTGCTTGCCGACGCGGAGTTGAATTGGAGATCCATAAGGCGGCATCAATCGCCTACCCGAGAAGCGTAGATTATGTGGATCGACGTCCACGGGGTGCGGGTATCCGAACAGTCCGTCGAAGCACCATGAACGGTAGTTATTTCGAGGTAAACGTATTGGCGATTGCTCCAGGCACACGAGATAGCGAAGCGGGGATGAAGCGTCAAATTGCGCTCAGTGACCTTCTTACAGAGTTCGACGAGCGCATTAGTAGCGAGCTGAACGTGGACCCGTTGGGCCTGCAGGTCATCTGGTCGGCCTATGGACAAAAAATCTTCCGCAACCGCATCAGCTCCATTTCCAACGACGTCCGCAACTACACGCTCAACCTCTTTAACCACTGGGTGACCAAGGCCCTGGTCGAGGACGATGCGGTGCAGCTCGGCAAGGGGCTGCTGCACGACAAGGCCTACGCAGGACGGGGCAAGGATTCGGCCGCATTTAAGCAGGCCTGCATGATCTACCTGGAAAACGTGTTCGCCTTCGCGATGGTCGAAGTGCAGGCCGATGCGAGCGTCCAGACTGGGGGTGTGCTTGGAATTTCCAAAGCGCGCCGGCGCTGGGAAGAGACCAATGGCAACCCCCAGCTAGTATTCAGCACCGGCGCTCGAGCCCACGTGTTGATGCGGCAGAACTCGCTCGGAGTGAGCGGGCGTTACAAGACGCCGTTGGTGGAGATGGGCTTCTTTGACGGTAGCTACGACTACGCGCTGCCTTCGTCGCGTCCGCAGTGGCAGAAGGCGCAGGCGCAGTTGTTTGCCCAAGGTAAGCCCCTGGCGCGCTTGCAGGCGCTGATGCACGCGCACCTGGCCGAAGTGCTGGCGGACGTACGCCGGGAGCCTGAGCTGAACTTTGCCGAACTGCCACAGGCACTCAAGCATGCCTTCGTCGCGGCCTTCCGGTCGCCGTCGAGCGTAGGCGCGTATGCGCGCGACTTCTGGCTTGGGGTCACCGAACTGGACCAGGGCGCGCCAGGTGCCTTGTACGAGGCACTGAAACAGGAGTGGCTGCCGGATGGCCAGGTGCGAGAGCAGCCGACCCAGCAGGTGTTCGCGCTCGCTGCCGGGCGCGCGTCGCTCGCGGCAGGCGATCGCGACAAGCTCGAACGCGTGCGGGTACTGGAGCCCTTCCTCGCCGAGCTGGACCTGCTGCTGGGGGTAATGCTCTCGGCCAAGTCGCAGTCGCTGGCTGAGGTGCTGGCAGGTTGGAAGTCGCTCGACCGCGATGGGGACACCTTGCCTCGGTTGGCAGAGCCCATTGAGGTCAATGCTGCGATGCGCGAGCAGGTATCGGGAACGGCCGCCGAGCGGCTGACGGAGTTGTTGGCACTGGCACGCAGCAACAGCGTGCAGCAGCAGGTGGAGAGTCTACTCAAGTACCACGAGAGGGTAATGGATGCGCGTGGCCAGTCGCCCTGGCTGCGGCTGCTGAACGGCAGCCAGTTGAAGATCGACGTGCGCATCCGCCCACTGCCGGCAAAAGAGGACCGGCCGGTGGACGCCTGGGTCCACCAGTACTACGTGCCGCAGTTCCGCCACCTCCTCTCAGGAATGCGGGGGCTGGTGTGAAGCTGCTGGATGCTTTTCGCCAGCAAGTGCGGGCACTAGGTCCACTGAGGAGGGCCTGGTTCACCACGTTCAACTTGGGCATCTCGTTCTTCGAGACTCATGTGCTGCCCGAGCTTCTACAGGGTGATGCTGATCCGCCCGTCAACCGCATGGACTACGAGAACATGCAGTTGCAGCTGGCCGAGCGCGGAATCGATCTGCGTGTGTTCTGTGACCTGCGCATGATGGAAGCCGACCAGCTCAAGCGCACGGCGTTGCCGGTGCACGGTGTGCTGCCGAGGAGGCTGGGGCTAGAAGGGTTCGGCCCGGAGTCGCTATTCCACCCGAAGGTGATCTTTTTGGAGGACGAAGGCGGCTGTATGGTGCTGGGCGCGGGCAGCGCTAACCTCAGCGTCAGCGGCTGGGGGCGTAACCAGGAAGTCTTCTGCTTCCACACGGTGAGCAACAACGAGCAGTACAAGCAGATCAAGCGCTTCTTTGAGCCGCTGTTAGTGGCTGCGGGGCTGAGCAAGGCGCTGGGCGTGCGCAGGCAGTTCAAGGGTGACGACGAGGATTGGCGCTTTGTGCATAGCTTCGAGGATGAAAGCTTTCTGGAACTCCTGCTGGAGGGCACGGAGGCTGGGCGGATGACTGTGTGGTCGCCGTACTTCTCGCTCGACCTCGCGGGGCTGCTCGAAAAGATCCGGATACTGGCTGACCGGAAGATTGATTTCACCATCGTGCCGGATCGCGTCGGAAATCGGCATGTGCGCACGAAGTGGTCTGCGGCAATCGGGGAAATGCTGGACGAGGGTGGGCTCGCCTTTCATGACTGGCCTTCGCCGCGGGCCGGTGAGATCGAGATGACCCACGCCAAGCTCTGGCTGGCGCACGGGCGGAGGACGCGTCTAGCCGTCGGTTCGTGGAACTGTACCGAGCCAGGTAGCTCGAGCTTTGAGCTGCGCAACGTCGAAGCTGGCTTCTTGCTTGACGTGGCGCCTGCAATGCAAATCGCCGGCCAGCCACTGACCTTGGGAGTCACGGATTTCAGTACCGATGACATGCTGGGGGATGACGAGTTAGATCCGCCGCCTTATCCCTTGCCTTTCGAGCTGCAGGTGTGTTTCGACTGGGCGCAGGGGTGCTACAATGTTAATTTCCACGCAAAACTGACCCGCGATTTCCATCTCAAACTGACCCACCCTTTGACTTGAGCCGCAAGGCTCAAGATGTGGATCAGGTTTTGTTTCTCTCCTTCTTCATGGACGGTTGTTGGACTGCACTGCTGTGCTTGAAGCGGTAGCTGTCGTTGCCTGTTTCCAGAATATGGCAGTGGTGGGTTAGGCGGTCCAGCAGAGCCGTGGTCATCTTGGCATCACCAAACACGCGGGCCCATTCGCTGAAGCTCAGGTTGGTGGTGATTACTACGCTGGTGCGTTCGTAAAGCGTCGAGAGTAGATGAAACAGTAGCGCACCGCCAGATGAGCTGAAGGGCAGATAGCCCAGCTCATCGAGTATCACCAGATCCGTATGCACCAGCCTGTGGGCGAGCTGTCCGGCTTTGCCTTGCACTTTCTCTTGCTCCAGCGCATTAACCAACTCAACAGTAGAGAAGAAGCGCACCCTTTGACGGTGGTGCTCAATGGCCTGAATACCCAGTGCTGTAGCAATGTGCGTCTTGCCCGTGCCAGGCCCACCGACAAGCACCACGTTGTTAGCCTTCTCGATGAACTCACAGCGATGAAGGCTGCGTACCAAGGCTTCATTGACTTCACTGTGTGCGAAGTCAAAGCCTGCCAGATCTCTGTAGACCGGGAACCTGGCGACCTTGAGTTGATAGGCAATGGAGCGCACTTCTCGCTCAGCACTCTCGGCCTTGAGCAGTTGCGACAGTATGGGGTGTGCTGCTTCAAATGCTGGTGAGCCTTGCTCTGCAAGTTCTGTCACGGCCTGGGCCATGCCAAACATCTTGAGTTGGCGCAGCATGATGATGATCGCAGCAATGGCGGGGTCATGACGCATGGCGCACCTGTCGGAGTTGGTCATAGCGCACGACGTTGGCTTGTGGCTCAACGATCAAGGCCAAGGCTTGGGGTGAATGGATGGGCTCAGGTTCCGGTGTTCCATCAATGAGGCGGTGCAAGATATTGATGATGTGGGTCTTGCGAGGTACGCCATCCTCCAGTGCCAACTCGACAGCGGCCAGGACGGCTTGCTCATCGTGCTGCAACACCAAGGCAAGAACTTCCACCATCTCGCGATCGCCGCCAGGTTGCTTCAGGAGCAAAGCTTGCAGTCGTTTGAATGCGTCTGGCAACTCGGCAAACGGCGCACCGTTGCGCAATGCGCCAGGCTTGCGCTGCAATACGGCCAGGTAATGGCGCCAGTCATAGACCGTACGCCCAGAACCTTGGTGATTGCGCTCAATGATGCGCGGGTGTTCACAGACGAACTGACCTTCGGCCACGACAACCAGACGGTCGGCATAAACCTGCAAGCTCACGGGCCTGTTGGCATAAGAGGCCGGCACGCTGTAGCGATTGCGCTCGAAGTGAACTAGGCAGGTGGGAGAGACTCGTTTGGCATGCTCGACAAAGCCGTCAAACGGCCGAGGCATGGGCATCAGGGTTGAGCGTTCTTGCTCCCACACATCAGCAAGTGAGCCAGGCAATTGGCCATGCGCAATCTCTTGCCATAACTGCTGACACCGTTGCTCTAGCCAATCGTTGAGGGCACTGAGTGTCGGAAACGCTGGTACAGATTGCCAGATACGATGGCGAGCGTCCCGAACATTCTTCTCGACCTGTCCCTTCTCCCATCCCGAGGCCGGATTGCAAAACTGTGCCTCGAACAGGAAATGGCTGGCCATAGCACTGAAGCGGGCGTTGACCTCTCTGAGCTTGCCACGGCCGACACGATCGACGGCTGTGCGCATGTTGTCGTAGATCCCCCGCCTAGGGACGCCTCCAAACACCGCAAAGGCACGGTTGTGGGCATCGAACAGCATCTCATGGGTTTGCAGGGGATAGGCCCGCAGATAGAAGGCTCGGCTGTGGCTGAGCTTGAAGTGAGCCACTTGCAGCTTGGTGCGTACACCCGCAATGACAGCCCAATCCTCGCTCCAATCAAACTGGAAGGCTTCTCCAGCGCCGAAGACCAGGGGCACAAAAACGCCTCGCCCTGATGTCTGCTCCACCGCATGACACTGAGCCTTCCATACTCTGGCAAAGGCAGCGACTCGGTTGTAGGAGCCGGTGTAGCCCAACGCCTGCAAGTCCAGAAACATCTGCTTGATCGTGCGCCGCTGCTTGCGAGAGCGGTTGACTTCTGTACGCAGCCAGCCTGACAGCTTGCTGGCGAAGGGGTCGAGCTTGGTGGCGATGGTGCGCTGTGCAAGTTGAGGTTGCACAACGTCGGAGCGCAAATACTTGCGGATGGTATTGCGAGAAAGCCCAGTTCTGCGGGCGATCTCTCGGATGGACAGGTGCTCACGCAGAGCCCAGCGCCGGATGACACTCAAAGTGGCCACGTCAATCACTCCTGGTCTCCTGCTGCACAAGAAAGCAGCAGGCTAGGGTTAATGCGTGGGTCAGATTGAGATGGAAAAACCGGGGGCTAGTGGGTCACTTCTGGGTGGAAATCAACAAACTTCGATAAGCATGACCCGAGGCTAACATTGGTGCGCGACATGGTTGGACAAGGGAAATATCCTCCACCTCAAGCGGAGCAGTGGGATTTGGACATATCTTTAGATTGGCATTATCCAAAACGTGGCGAGGATATCGTGTTCCTGCTCCTTGGGCGGTAATCCCCCCGTAAAACCAACGTCTTGAGAAGTAGAGACCTCCCAAGGAGAATCTCTACTATGAAGAAGTCACGTTTTACAGACAGCCAAATCATCGATGCGCTCAAGCGTGCAGAAGCTGGCTTGGCAGTGCCCGAGCTGTGCCGTGAGCTGGGCATCAGCGCAGCCACGTTCTACAAGTGGCGTGCCAAGTTTGGTGGCATGGATGCATCTTTGATGGCCCGCATGAAGGAGCTCGAAGAAGAGAACCGCCGGCTGCGCAAGATGTACATCGAAGAAAAGCTCAAGGCGGAGGTCGTCTCGGAGGCGCTCGCAAAAAAGTGGTGAGGCCATCTCGCAGACGCGAGATGGCTCAACAAGCAGTGCAACACCGGGGCCTGACGATTCGTGCAGCGTGTCAGGCGTTTCAAATTAGCCAAGCCTGCTACCGCTACAAGGCGCAACGCAACACAGACAATGATGAGATTGCCCAGTGGCTGCTGCGCCTGACGGATAACAATCGCAGTTGGGGCTTTGGGCTGTGCTTTCTTTATTTGCGTAACGTCAGAGGTTTCAAATGGAACCACAAACGGGTCTACCGGATTTACCGCGAGTTGGAGCTCAATCTGCGTATCAAGCCGCGAAAGCGTTTGGAGCGAGCAAAACCTCAGCCATTGGCCGTACCAGAGCGCCCTGGTGCAGTTTGGTCTGCGGACTTCATGCACGACCAGCTTGAAGACGGTCGCAGCTTCAGGCTGCTGAACATCATTGATGACTTCAACCGAGAGGCGCTGGGCATTGAAGTGGACTTCTCGCTGCCTGCGCTGCGTGTCATTAGGGCATTGGAGCAAATCATCCAGTGGCGTGGCAAACCCCAAGTCATTCGCTGTGACAACGGCCCCGAATACATCAGCGCAGTCCTGCAAAACTGGGCGATTGCCAAAGGCATCCGATTGGAATACATCCAGCCTGGCAAGCCTGCACAAAACGCCTATGTCGAACGTTTCAATAGAACGGTTCGCTATGAATGGCTGTCACAGTACCATTGGCGCAATCTTGATGAAGTTCGAGATTACGCCACGCAATGGATGTGGCGGTATAACCATGAACGCCCAAATATGGCATTGGGCGGCATCACCCCCAAACAGCGGCTTGCCATGGCCGCATAGCTCTACTTCTCAGAGCAATGGTTTAAGGGGGGATTACCGGGCGAAGTACACCACCACCGCTGTTTCAGCGGTGTATCACATCACTACAAGCGCAAGAAGACCAAGAGTTTGGGGTTATCGTCGTGGATGATGCCAGTGAGAGTTGGTTCAGTCAGCAAATGCCGTTTGTACTAGGCTCGCTGAAGAATCGCACCACGCTGGTTCGTCATTCTCAAAGACAGGGCTACCTCGCAAACTTCCGTTTGGCAGTAGAAGAAATATGCTTGAGGCCAGATACGTTGGTTGTCGTGCTTGATCAAGATGATGCGCTCATGAGCCCAAACGTTGTTGAGTCACTGAGGGCGCGTTGGACAGATGGTGCGGACATGATTCATGCGCCTATGTTCAGGCCAGAAAAATCTTTGCGTCGTTACACGCCTGACTACACGTCACCAAGATTGAAGGGCGGTGGCAATGTCTGGGCACATCTCCGTGCCTTTCGAAAATCTCTGTTCATGGCTGTGCCTGCTGCGGAATGGGATGTTCCGAACGCATATTTTGATGCGCTCAGTGACTACCTGATGATGGTGCCGATGGCGGAGTTAGCACGGCGACCGATATGGATTGATGAGGGGTACGCCTGTCTTCATCAGCGGATGCCCTACACGATGGAGCGAAAGCTCGTGGAGCAGAAGGCAAAGCAATGGTTAGCTGCGCGTCAAACCATGTCTCTAAGCAAAGATGCAAATGGGGTGTGGGATTAATTAGCCATGCGAACATGGCTATTTGCTCTGGATGGTCGCTATCTGGCAATGACCGGCAGTTCGACGTACGGAAATGAGCCGCCATAACCGCTGCGGAGCCAACATAGATCCCTGGAGTTGGGAGGGCAGCAATGGGCGATAGCATAAATTCGCTTCAGGCAAAAGCGGTCACCCAGAACTCGTGCCAATGCAGTGATGCTTTCAGGTTGGGAGAGCACCTTTGTGGAGTATGCGAGAAGCGGGACCGAGGCCCCTCGCAAAGGCCAATATTGACCACTAATCACTACGAGTGCAGCCTTAACTTGCTTCTGGCCCAAGCTCTTAGCACACCTAACCACTTTTTCATCTGATTTGTGCCTGCTGGTACATAGATGTGCTCGGTACTAGGCAGTCAGCAGGAATTCTCTGAGAGATAGCAAGCTATTGGCATTGTCGGGCACATGGAATTCCTGGCGACAACGTAACCATCCCTGGGATGGGTCGTCATTGGCAAAAGATGCTGTAAAAGTGGTCGGCATGCTATAGGCTATTTGAGGGTACATTTTCGCTGCACCATGGAGGCCATCATGCTGATTTACGTTAGCAACTGCCGTCAAGCACCAAGCGTTGAGTCGCAGGCCGAAGTTGACCTCTACCACTGGCGCATCCTGCAACTGAGCTCTGGATCGCTGCGCATTGCTGCCCAGCTGGACTCTGGGTCATTTCGAGTGACAACCTCACTTAGTGCGATCGATCTTCCTCGGAGGATTGTCAGAACCGAATCCGGTCGAAGATATCGCTTATGTGCACCTCCAGAGGAGGACCCATGCTTGACCATGTTGATGATTGCCAATGTTGCACGTGGGTCCAGTGCGACCACGCATGATGTGAGTGAGGTCGTATGGAGCGCGGTGGAAGCTGGTGCGTGGCTAAGCGAAGGGGGGAGCTTAATTCCTTCGATGCAATAAGGTTGGCTGCTTTGATCGAAGTAAAGTGAACAGCTCACGTTTAACCAACTCATGCCAAGCACGCGGAGGGATTGTCCAGTGTTAGCTCTAATCGCGAACGATAGCGAGCTCGGACATGGTTCTGACTCCCTTTCCAGTGTTGATGCGATGCAGAATTGTTCCCGCAGGACGCCAGAGTTGTTAGGCCGATCAAGGTGGCTCTGAGGTGGATCCTTAAGCTTCGGGCACCCCTTTCAGCTGAAACAGTGAATAGATTCGATTCAGGTCTCATGTTATCGATGAACTTTGCTAGCAGCGATTCTGTGAAAATGTTGCGACGAACCTTAATGAGAAAAGCACCTTCTAGTAAAAACCCTTGTATTTCTCGCGATCATTGATCATGTTTGCCATGGACAGTGCCAGGGACAGAGATGCTGCTCAATATCGCTGGATCTGTTTAGGGGTCGTGTGTATTTGGTCACGCCCGGTGACAGTGGAGGTTTCGACTTCTCAAGTTGATGGCTTGAAAGCTGCCGTCGAGGTGTTCTCAGCAGGTTGCCTTGGCGGTGTGATCTAGCGGCGGCAATATTGCCTTGCCTGCGGCAGGTGCTGCTTGGCCGGCTTGGCACCACCAATCGCATCGAGCTTGAGTTCAGACTGTTCGCTAGTTGCTATAGCCGGACGCCGGCAGGGTCAGTCTCTCGAATGAGTGCTAGGCAAGGCCTGGGACTGTTGGCGGTGTCGTGCCCTGTTGGGGCACAAGGGCCGTATTGTGTGCACAATGGTGACTACGCTCGGACGAGCGGCTCGCGCATTCCAAATGCTGCTTTATATTGATTCGCGTCGCAGACCATCCAAGAAGACCGCATGTCGATCAAATCCATTCTGAAATCCACCGTGGTGGCACTGACGATCGTGACCGGTGGGTCGCTTTTCGCACAGGGCACTCCCATCAATGCAGCGGCCTATGACGCACTGGTTGCGCAAGGGCCTGTGGCCGATGCGGCGACCATCGCATCGAGCACCTGGGCCAGCAAGATCAAACAGGCTGGCACGCTGCGCCTCGGCAGCACGCAAACCTCGAATCTTTTCTCGCTGCTCAATGAGAAAGACGGCAAGATCCGCGGCTTTGACCTGGGTCTGGCCCAGCTCATCACTCGCTACATTCTGGGCGACGCCGCCAAGTACCAGTTCACGCAGGTGACCTCGTCCACGCGCGAGCAGGTGCTTGTCAATAATCAGGTGGACATGGTCTTCGCCACCTACTCCATCACTCCTGCTCGCGCCGAGAAGATCTCGTTTGCCGGCCCTTACTACACATCGCAGTCCGGCGTACTGGTCAAGTCGAACAACAAGACGGTTCAGTCTTACAACGACCTGGGCGGCAAGAAGGTGGCCACGCAAGCGGGCTCCACGGGGCCTGCGATATTGGCTCAGTATGCCCCCAAGGCTGTCGTGCAAGAGTTTCAGACACATCAGGAAGCCCTCGATGCACTGCGTCAGGGGCGCGTGGATGCCTACGTGACTGATTACACGCTGCTGCTCAACGCCCTGAGCCTTGGCGCCAGCAACGCGCGGCTCGCGGGTGCGCCATTCGGCGCGCAGGACCCCTATGGCGTTGGACTGCCCAAGGGCTCGGACGGCGTAGCATTCATCAATGCCTTCCTGAAGAAGCTGGAGGCTGATGGTACCTGGGCCAAACTTTGGACTATCTCCATAGGGCAGCGTACCGGTAGCACGACTGTTCCGACGCCGCCCGCTCTGCCTTGAACAATGGGTGAGGTTTCCAGGCTCCTGGCCGATTATGGGCCTGCCTTCTGGCAGGCCCTCTTGCTGACATGGAAGCTCACGGTAGTGTCCTTTGTGCCCGGGGTCATGCTGGGTACGGTCGTCGCGGTGCTTAGGCTTATGCCATTGCCGCCGTTGCGCTTGGCACTGACCGTCTACGTCGAGATCTTCCGCAATATTCCCAGCGTAGCGCTGCTGATCTTCATCGTTTTCGCGCTACCCGATCTCAACATCGTGATCGACTATGAGCCTAGCGTGATACTGACGCTGACGCTGGTCTGCTCCGCATTCACGGCGGATTACCTGCGCTCGGGTATCAACACCATTCCCGGCAGCCAGATTGAGGCAGCACTCAGCCTGGGCATGCGGCCGCTGCAGATTGTTTCTGCCGTGGTCTTGCCGCAGGCACTGCGTTCGGTGGTGCAGCCGATGACTTCGTTGCTGATTGCATTGATGCTGTCGACCTCTCTGGCGTCGCAGTTGCCGTTTCCAGGCCGGGAGCTCACTGCGCTCGTATCCAAGATCGCCAACGATTCGGCGCTCGGCATTGCCGCGTTCGCAGTGGCTGCCACCATGTATGTGGTGACAGGCCTGCTCATCGCCTGGGCCGGCGCAGCTCTGGAAAAGAAAGTGCGGATACTGCGATGAGCCGCTCTCTGGAGGACATTCTGTTTGCTGCGCCAGGCCCCCAGGCCCGGGCCGTCACCAACGCGGTGAGCGCGATCGCCGCAGCCGTGCTGCTTTTGCTGGCGGTGGCCATCGTGTTCCGCTTCCATTCGGCAGGGCAGCTCGATGCCCCGTATTGGGAATTCTTTGCCTGGCCGACGACCTGGAGCTTTCTTGCCAAAGGTCTGCTCGGCACGCTGGCATCGTCGGCGATGGCCGCCGTCATTGCTCTGGCCCTCGGGCTGGTGCTGCTGCTGGGGCGGCTGTCGCGGCTGAGGCTGATGCGTTGGCCCAGCATTGCTGTCATCGAGTTCCTGCGCGGCACGCCGACGCTGCTGCTCATCTATGTTTGCTTTCTGGTGCTGCCATCGGTCGGGATCAAGCTGAGCACCTATTGGATGCTGACCTTGCCCATAGGCCTGAGTACCGCAGCCGTGGTTGCCGAGGTATACCGCGCGGGCGTGCTAGCCGTTCCGCGCGGCCAGACCGACGCCGCGCGAAGCCTGGGTTTGACCGAAGTCCAGGTCTTTTTCTTCGTCGTTTTTCCTCAGGCCCTTCGCTACATCGTTCCGGCACTGGTTGCGCAACTGGTCATCGTGGTCAAGGACACCACCTTCGGCTATGTCGTCACCTATGGTGAGCTCATGCAGAACGCCAAGGTGCTGATAGCAAACTACCATTCGCTGGTGCCTGTGTACCTGGTTGTGGCGGCGCTTTACTGCCTCGTGAACTATGCGATTTCAAAGGCGAGCCAGCGACTAGGTAGACCCATGCATTGACCGCTCTCGGGTGGTTCGCGGGCGGCTGGTACGGCGCTCTGTCATCCGCAGACGGGGCAATTGCATGACAATGCGGTGTCGCGGCGTTTCCTCCGACCGTTCAAGCGGGTGTGAATGCATAGTCGGATGCGTGCAAACCATCCGAATCATGCTCACTTCGGTGCTCGATGCGAGCGGCTCGCTCTCGAACACCGGCGGTGTTCGGTGCTGGCATTGGCGAGAGGCTGGAACGAACTTTGTGGAAGCGATCGACATCCGTTGAAATCATGGCTGCTGACTCTTCTTTTTCTCAGATACAGGCCGGAGCAGGGGCTGCAAGCCCCGAGGGCCGCTTGCTCTTTTCCCGTATGGTCAAGCAGGTGCGGCTGCGTCAGTTGCAGCTTTTGCTGGCTTTGCAGCAATGCGGCTCGGTCATGCAGGCGGCAGTGGAGCTGAACATGAGCCAGTCAGCGGCGACCCAGGCCCTGGCCGAGCTGGAGCGGGTGCTGGACATCAAGCTGTTCGAGCGCCATGCACGCGGCATGCGGCCCACAGTGGCAGGCCAGGCCTTGATCGATGCGGCACGCGGCATGCTGGTGGGATTGCAGGAAGTGTCCGAATCGCTGGCCTCCATCCGTCGCGGGGCTTCGGCAGCGTTACGCCTCGGGGCCATTCCGGCAGCTGCGCTTTCGGTGCTCTCCCAGCTGCTGCCACGCTTTTACGAGGCACACCCGCAGGTCTATGTGGATGTGCATGAGGACGCCAGCGCCCCTTTGCTGTCGCAGCTCATGGCTTCCGGTCTCGATGTGGTGTTCTGTCGCCAGCCCCAGCTTTTGCCGGTGGAGTTTTCCTTCGAGCCGCTGCTGCTGGATGCGGCAGTGGTGATTGCGGATGCTGATCATCCGCTGGTCGGGCGGCGCGATGTGCCGCTGCCTGCCTTGAGGGGTGCGCGCTGGGTGCTGCCGAGCTTTGGCATCGCGGTGCGCAATATCGTGGAGACCGAGGTGCTGCCCGTGCTGGAGGATGCCTCCTGGTTTCCGGCCTCCACTGTGTCGCTGCCCGTGCTTGAGGGCCTGCTCACCCAGCCTGGGGCCGTATCGCTGGTGCCCCGCAGCATTCTGCCGGGACTGCGTTCCCAGGGGCGTGTGCGTGCGCTGGATGTGCGTATGGAGGGCGGTTTGCCACCATTGGGCGCGGTGTATCGCACAGACCATGCGCCAGCGCTGCTGCAGGAGATGCTCAGACTCTGGCATCGGCTCGAGCTGCCTCATGCAGCAGTACCGGCGTCCGCATAGGCTGGCATCGGCAGGCAAGCTGAACACCCCAGGCCATCGATTCCTTGATGAGGTGAAGCACACCGCACGGTGATCCGGTGTGCCCGCCAGGCGACGGATGCGCCTGGGCGACCTTGGGTCAGGGGGCCGCGACCCTGCGCAGCAGGTAGATGTCCATGATCCAGCCATTTTGTTCGCGGGCCTGGGCGCGCCTGCTGGTGATGTCTGGCGCGATGTCGCAAAGCCGGCCATGCATGAGCAATTGCTGGGGCATGCCCAGATAGGCACCCCAGTAGATGTCGACATCGGTGTCTTTCAGCTGTTCATAGCTGCGTTGACCATCCAGCATCACGACCAGGGTGTTCACCCCGGATGGCCAGCCGTTTTCACGCAGCTGGCGACCGGTGGTGATCAGAAAGGGCTCGCCGATTTCATTGAGGGCAATGCCGTGGGCGCTGCACAGCACCTGCATGGATGTGATGCCAGGCACGACGCATACCTGTTCGCGGGCCAGGCCCAGACGCGAGGCAATGCGCAGCGTGCTGTCGTAGAGGGCCGGGTCGCCCCAGACAAGCAGGGCCACGCGTCCCGAACGGGCAGGGAGATGCTCCTGAAGACTGGCTTGCCAGCGCCGGGCAATGGCCTCATGCCATTCGTCCACTTGCTGGTCGTAGTCCGATCCCTGCTGGCGGCGTTGCGGCATGTCGAAGTGAGCAATTCGGCTCTCTTCCACGGCCAGGCCTTGCAGCAGCGACAGGCGGACCTGGGCCAGCTCGGCCTTGCTGTCCTCCTTGTGTGGCAACAGAACCAGGTCAGCGCTGCGAATTGCTTTCTCTGCTTCCCGGGTGAGGTGATCGGGGTTGCCGGTGCCGATGCCGATCAGGAACAGCTCCAGCATCAGGCGCCCTCGGTTCCGCGAGGGAAGCGCGGTTCGTCGCCGCGCGGCCGGTAGCGGCGATCGTAGTCATTGGCATAGAGTCGGCTGCTGCCGAAATCCTGCTGATTCAGGGTGGCCCCGACCAGAATCAGTGCGCTGCGCTGCAGCGGATTGGATTGGGCGGCGCTGGCGATATCTCCCACGCGGGTGCGCAGCACTTGCTCGTCCGGCCATGAGGCGCGCCAGACAATGGCGGCAGGGCAGTCTGCGCCGTAATGGCTGGTGAGCTCCTGCTGCACCTGTTCGGCCACGTGGACCGACAGATGAATCGCCAGTACGGCGCCGGTCGCCGCGAAGGCGGCCAGGGTTTCGCCGTCGGGCATGCTCGACGCCCGGCCCGAGGTGCGTGTCAGCACCACCGATTGGCAGGAGCCGGGCAGTGTCAGCTCGGCTTCCAGCGCAGCGGCTGCGGCACTGAAAGCGGGGACACCGGGAGTGACGGTGTAGGGGATGTTCAGCTCGCGCAAGGCGCGCAACTGCTCACCCATGGCAGACCAGATGCTCAGGTCGCCGGAATGCAGGCGGGCAACATCCAGCCCTTGTTCGTGTGCGGTCTGGATTTCGGCCACGATGTCTTCCAGCGACATGGGGGCGGTGTTGACGAGACGGGCACCTGCAGGGCAGTGCGCCAGCAGCTCGCTGGGTACCAGCGAGCCTGCGTACAGGCACACAGGTGAGGCGGCCAGCAGATCACGCCCGCGAACGGTAATGAGGTCGGCCGCACCGGGGCCGGCTCCGATGAAATGAACGGTCAAGGCAAAACTCCAGGGATAAATGGTGTGGGCAGCGGCAAGCCGGCAATCGCCAGCGTCGCACGTCGGTCTGCCGAAACGGTGCGCAGCACCAGCAGCCGGCTATGGGCCAGGACGGCGCCGGCATGTAGGGCCAGGGCTTCTGCAACGCTGCCCGTGGCAAAGCGCTGCTGCAATCTTGCGGAATGGGATGGTGTGGCGATATGCGCAATCGCGCTTTCGGCACAGGTCTTCCAGTCGATATGGCCAGGAATCTGGCTCGCCCAATCCTGCAAGGCGCGCGCCGCTGAGGTCTGGCTCCTGGTGGCCAGCAGGGCAAAGGTCCAGCGGCAGGGCGCTGAATCCGCACCTCCAAGTCTCTGGCGAGCCTGGGTCCAGCAGCTTTCGAATGATTGAGGCAGAGCACCGGCTTGAAAGCCCCAGCCCGCGAACAGATGTCTCATTGGCTGCTCCAGACCCACTGCACCAGGGGGCGGGCAGGGGACCAGGAATGCATGCTGCCCAGGCTCTGAGCTTCGCTCCATTGCAGCTGATACAGCTGGCCGCCATGTGTGCGGTGCAGCTCCAGCAGCAGTGCCTGGGTGTGCAGCGCCACGGCATTCACCACGAGGCGCCAAGGACCGGAAAGACGCATGCACAAGGCATTGAACAGCTCCGCGCTGAAGCCGCCGCCGACAAAGACGGCCTGTGCCTCTGGCTGCAGACGGGGCAAGGCTGCCAGTGCATGGTCATGAACCACTTCGAGCGCTGCCGCATAGCGCTGCGCGTTCTGCGCAATATTGGCCGCGCGCGCGGCGTGCTGCTCCACGCAGATGGCCTGGCCGCCAGCCAGACACCACTCGACGGCGACCGAGCCCGAGCCCGCACCCAGATCCCAGAGCCACTCGCCCCGGCGCGGTGCCAGCGCGGCCAGCGTCATGGCGCGCACCGGGCTCTTGGTGATCTGCCCGTCGTGTGCAAACTCACCGACGGGTCTGCCTGGTACCCGGGACAGGCCGTTTTCGCCGCGCGCTTCGAAAGCCGCAGTCACAGGGGCCTTGGCCGGCTGGGTTGCCAGCAGGGCGGTCAGCTCGCGCACCGTGCCGCTGCGAATGTCCTGCTGATCGCTGCCTGCTTGTTCCACCAGCCACAGCGGGCTGTCGCCCCAGCCTTGCTGCAGCAGCCATTGAGCCAGGGTGTGAGCGGCCGGGCCGTCACGCAACAGGCAGATAAAGCGCTCTTGAGGCGCCAGCAGAGGCGTCAGGCTGCTCAGGCTGCGGGCATGCAGGCCCAGGCAGTGGGTGCGCTCCTGGGACCAGCCCAGCTCGCCTGCAACCCAGGAAAATGTCGAGGCTTGAGGGTAATTGCGCCACTCGCCCAACTCCAGGTGCCTGGCCAGCGATGCCCCGGCACCGAAGTGAAACGGATCGCCGGACACCAGCACGGCCACGCCTTGCTGTCCACGCAGCTGCAGCACGGGCTCGACGCTGAAGGGGATCGGCCAGGCTCTGCCACGCGCTCCTGCTTGCGCCAGGGCCAGATGACGCGGACTGCCGAACACAACACTGGCATCATCCAGGGCTTGTCGCGCTGCGGGGCTCAGGCCTTCCAGCCCTGACGGATGAATTCCGATAATTGAAAGCCACGGATTGGCCATGACCCAAGTTCTCCTGTTAGGCGGCACTTTCGATGCCTATATGTTGTCCACGCTGCTGCATGAGGCCGGGGTGCAGGCCATCTATTCCTATGCCGGGGCCACCCAGACGCGCCGTACTCCGGCCTTGCCTGTGCGTGTGGGCGGCTTTGGCGGTGTGCAGGGGCTGGTCGATTACCTGAGTGCGCATCACATCACCCATGTCATCGACGCCACCCACCCATTCGCCGCACAGATGAGTGCCCATGCCATCGCGGCCTGCGCCCAACTGAATCTGCCCTTGCTGTCCATGGAGCGGCCAGCCTGGCAGGCGCAGCCCGGCGACCAATGGCAGCATGTGCCCGATATGGCGGCTGCCGCACAGGCCTTGAGTCGGTCTTTGAAGCGAGTGTTTCTGGCCATAGGACGCAAGCAGCTGGCGGCGTTTGCAGGCCTGGCCGACGAGCACCAGTTTGTGCTGCGCGTCATCGACCAGGAGGGCGGTGCCCTGCCCCTGCCGGCATCCAGCTATGAGCTGATCGTTGCGCGCGGTCCGTTTCGGCTCGCCGACGAACTGGCGCTGCTCGGGCAGTACCGCATCGACTGCATCGTCAGCAAGAACGCCGGTGGTGCAGATACCTATGCCAAGATCGAGGCCGCGCGGCAGCTGGGTATTCCGGTCATCATGGTCGACAGGCCGGTGCTGGCGCCGCGCACCCAGTGCCAAAGCCCGCAGCAGGCCATGGAGTGGTTGCGCCGGCAGCGCTGCTGAGCACTTGTGCCCGGCAAGGCCTTGCGTGCGCTCAGGCATGGTCTGTCACGGCAGAGGTAGCGCTGCTGGCGGCCTTATAGCTGCGCGGGGTATAGACATGCTTGCCCACCTGCCTGGTCTGGCTGTTGCCCACAATCACCACCGTGCGCATATCGGCCATGTCGGCTTGTGCGTCCAGCAGCCGCACGACCCGCAGCGTTTCATCGGGGCGGCTGACGTTGCGGGCAAAGCAGATCAGGCGCTCGGGCTCGCATTCCTGCTGCAGCACCTGCAGTGCTCGGGAAAAGCCTTGCGGGCGTGATCGGGAGCAGGGGTTGTAGAACGCCATGGCGAAATCGGCCTGGGCGGCCAGACGGATGCGGCGCTCGATGATGCTGGCGGGCTTGAGGTTGTCAGACAGATTGATGGTGCAGAAGTCATGTCCCAAGGGGGCGCCCAGACGCGCTGCCGCGGCCAGCATGGCGGTGATGCCCGGCTGCACCTGCACGTCCACGCCTTGCCAGCGGGCATGCTCCTCGGGGCTGGCCTGCTCCAGCGTCTCGAACACGGCACTGGCCATGGCGAAAACGCCCGGGTCACCCGACGAGAGCATCAGCACCTTGCGGCCCTGGGCTGCAAGATTCAAGGCGTTGCGCGCACGCTCCAGCTCCTCACGGTTGTCGCTGGCATGCAGCTGCAGATGTTCCAGACCCTGCAGCCGCTCCACATAGGGAAAGTAGCCGAATGCATCGCTTGCGCTGGCGATGCTGTCGCGCACCTGCTGCGTCAGCAGCGCATCATCGCCCGGGCCCAGGCCCAGCACCAAGAGTTGTGGAGGCATTGTGGTCGTGCTCATGACAGCGCATTCACATGTCGTTTGCCGGGCGGCGGCCCTGGCCGTGCACGACGATGATGGCGAAATAGGGGCAGCGCTCGGGTGCGTCGCGCAGCGGCATGACCTGCTGATCGCTCATGGTGCCGTTGATGACCAGCCAGGCTCGCTCCAGCTTGCCTTGCTCGCTCAGCAGCGTACGGATGCGGCCCAGATGCCGTCCCACCTTCATGATGACCAGCGCATCCGAGCGCGCCATATGCTCGCGCAGCGGCGTATCGGGCAGGGTCGCGGGCAGCACGCTCATCACATCGTCACCCCAGGTCATGGGAATGCCGGTGGCATGCCAGCAGCCCACCATGCCGGGTATGCCGGGCAGCACTTCCACGGTCACCTGTTCCGCCTGGCGCAGACGCACATAGAGGTGCATGAAGGAGCCGTAGAAGAACGGATCGCCTTCGCAAAGCACGATCACATCCTCGCTGCGTGTGAGCTGAGTCAGCCGGGACTGCCAGTCCTGATAGAAGCTGGACAGCTGGGCGATGTAGCGCGGGTCGTCGTGCGGAATCTCCGTGGTCAGCGGGTACTCCATCGGGTACTCCGTAACCTCGGCATGCAGCAGGCCGTTGACCAGTTGCCGCGCCTTGCCCGGGTGACCGCGTTTGCGGAAGTAGGCCACATGACGGGCGTTTCTCAGCAGGCGGTCGGCCTTCACGCTCATCATGTCGGGATCGCCGGGACCCAGTCCCACGCAGAAGATTTTTCCGTGATTCATGGTGACTCCTCCTACTCCACCGTGGTTGCCAGCGCGTTGATGGCGGCAACCGTGATGGCGGAGCCACCGAGGCGTCCTTGCACGATGGCAAACGGAATCTGTCCCCATTCGCGCAGAGCGTCCTTGGACTCCGCAGCTCCCACAAAGCCGACCGGGCAGCCGACGATGGCCGCCGGGCGCGGGCAGTCCGGGTCCTGCAGCATATGGAGCAGATGAAACAGGGCTGTCGGCGCATTGCCGATGGCGACCACGGCGCCGTCCAGATGCTCGCGCCACAGCTCCAGTGCTGCGGCGCTGCGGGTGTTGCCCATGTCGGCTGCAAGCGCTGGCACACGCGGGTCCTGCAGGGTGCAGATGATGGGGTTCTGGGCCGACAGGCGCTTGCGCGTGATGCCCTCGCTGACCATGCGTGCATCGCAGAGCACGGGTGCTCCGCGCTGCAGTGCGGCTTCCGCCGCTTCGGCAAAGGTCGGGGAGAAATGGATATGTGCGGCCAGCTCCACCATGCCGGCTGCGTGAATCATGCGGCAGGCGACCCGCTCTTCCACGGGGTTGAAGCGCTTGAGATCGGCCTCTCGGCGGATGATGCTGAAGGATTGCCGGTAAATCTCTTCACCGCACTTTTCATAGTTGTAGGTCATTGAGTTGTTGCTGTATATCGTGAGGATCGGAGTTCAGAGGCCGATAGGGAATGGATGCCCTGGCTGACGGCTGAGCTTCAGCGGGGCTGGCGTGCAGCCATATCTGGCCCGTTGTGTCCTGGCTGGCAAACACCACACTTGTCGCATCGGCAGGCAGGGCACAGAGCTTGGCGCAGCCGCTGATATGAAGATGCCGGTCCGCCGCCTGTGAGCTGGCGAATTGCAAGGCCATGGGCTGGGCCGGGATATGGGCCTGAGGGCAGTTGGGGGCGCCGGTGCAGGCCGAGACCCGCAGGCGCACATCCGCGGACTGGCTGATCCAGTCCCTGGCATCGAGCCGGGCAGGCAGAGAATCCAGGTGCTTGTTCGGCAGAAGCAAGAATTTCCAGGGCGTGACCCGGATCTCCGCTTGTTCGGGCATGAGAGCCGCCAGCTTCTGTATGGCCCATGCGTCCAGGCGTCCCAACGGGGCGCCGAGCAGCAGGCCGTGGGGGTTGGGCGCTCCGGGCCGCAACGACCTGGCAGCGTTCCTGTCCAGAGTCCGGGGCTCAAGGTGATGACTGGCCTTGGCGAGTCCGCAGGCCTGAAGGTCGATGGGCTTGGCAAGGCCGCGCAATCGGCCTGCCGTCTGCGAGCTGCGCTCACGGGCAAACCACAGGGCAATCTGTATGGCTGCTTGCACGGCAGCCGGTGCAGTCTCAAAGCCATACCAGTCTTCCGATTGGCCCAGGGCAAGCCCATAGCCTCCATCGGCGCAGGCCCATAGCTGAAGGTCGGAGCTCAGGCTTCGGAGATGACACTGCGGATCGTCGACCAGCATGTCGAATTTGCCGGGCAGGGCCGGCATGTTCTGCTGTTGCAGGGCCAGGGGACTGAGGTCACGCGCCGCTGCACCGGAAAGCGCCAGAGCCAGTGCATGGGTGCGATCTCCTCTGGTATAGAACGGAGTGCAATGCACGGCAGGCGCCAGATCTGCCTGTTCATCGGCAGGGGCCAGTCTCGAGACAACGAGCGCTGCGCGCAAGGCAGGCAGGGCCGATTCGTGCACGCCGCGCAATTGCAGATTGCCGAGGCGGGTCAGCTCGATCTGGCCCGAGGCATGGGTTCGTGCGAGTTCGGCCAGTACCAGCCACTGAGCGGCGGTTAGAGACGCGCAGCGAGGGCGCACGCGAACGATCCAGCCGTCCTGTGCCTGCATGGGCTTCCAGGTGCTGGGGCACCAGCCGCGAATCTGAATGGTCTCAGGGCTGGACAAGCGCTGCTCCAGGCGATGAGGCCAGGGCGCGGCCGGCCCGCTGGGACAAATCTGACTGGCAAATTCCATGCAACATAGGTCATCCACGGTCGGTTTGGCCGATACCCGGGCCAGACAAACAAAATGTGCAGAGGGAAATGAAGAGGTGATGAGCCGCACGCAGGCGCTGGCTATCACAAGCCACATGCAATCCCGCTGCGCCTTGTACACATCAGGCCGGTCTCCGGACTTACAGAGCCCACCTGAGGGTGGCATGTCGATGCGCCTTCCCGCTTTCGCAGTGGCGGCCATGGCCGTGGGCCAGAGCGTGCATCGCCATATATCTGATTACCGTTGCGGGTGCAGTGCAGGATTGATGGGGATTCCATTCACCTGCTTCTCGTTTCACCTCCGCGTGCAAAAGCACGCCATGAGGCACCTGTGGTGGCGCGATCTTACGCGATAACCTGGTGCACACGGCCGAACTCATCGGCCTGACAGCCGCTTTCCTGCCGCCCGTGTGGCCGCTGAATATCGATAGGGCGAGCAGGGGGAGTGTGATGCCCTGTCAGATGATTATCAAAATAGATAGCTATTAACGCTTTCCTGTTAAGCGGTAGATGCCTTTTCTTAGCTAATTTTCAGCGGCAGTCGCAGAGTATCCGGCCAGGCCTTTGCCAGCCGCTCGGCACCACCAAACAGGCGCTTGTTCTGGCCCGCAGCGGCTTCACAGTCCACCAGAATCTGCGCAAGGGCAGGTATGGGGCCGCGCTCCAGCTGCAGTACATCGGGGCTGCGGAAGTCGCTGATCAGCCAGAGGCAGGATGGTTGCCGGGAGTATCTGGCCGCCATCTGCCAGCCCGCCTGCAGGGCCTGGGCCAGCGGCGTGCCGCCACCGCCACGCAGCGGCTCGATCAGATCGGCATTCCAGCGTGGCGCCCGCGTGGGCTCCAGCAGCCAATGGAGCCGGCCTGAGCCGAAGCAGAGCAGGGCCACGGATTCGCGCTGCAGGTAGGCCCGGCGCAGCCACTGCAGCAGCAGGCCCTTGGCCTGGGCGAATGCGCCGCTCTCCACCATGGAGGCCGAGCAGTCCAGCAGGAACAGGTGTTGCCTGCGCACTGCTCCCTCGGGCTGGCGCCAGCGCAGATGTGCGTGTGCCAGTGGCTGGCCCTGGCGTTGGCGCAGGGTGGCTGTCCAGTCAATCGATGCCCCTGGCATCTTGTGGACGCTGGATACGGCATGGCTGGCCAAGGCCAGGCCATGGTTTTCGGAGCCGACTTGCCCCCGGCCGGCGCTCAGCGCAGCGGACCGGAGGCTCGGGCTTTTTTTGCGGCCAGGGCCTCCAGGGCTGCCTGTGCCATGGCGTCGGCCTGTTGAGCCTCAAATACGACGCTGCTCACGGCTTGAGCCTGTCCCCAGCCGGCAGGCGGCTGTTCGAGGCTCGGGCCTGCCTCTTGAGGCAAGGAGCTGGTGGCGCCGGGCTCGCGGTTAGCCGGTGAATGAGATGCTGGTGCCTGGGTATCGGGCTCTGTGCGGGCTGAGCTGCCCGCGGCTGACGGTGTGGCGGGCGTTGCCGGCGGCTGGGCAGAAGGCGTGGCTGCGGGGGGCTGCCGCAGCTGGCTGGAGCTGCCCGGATCTGGCTGGCTGGCGCGATGCTGCAGCACCAGTGGCGCGACTTCGGACACATGTGCGGGCGTGATGCTCTGACTGCCTTGCCAGGCCGCCAGGGCGCGTGCAGCGCGCAGCATGACCAGGTCGGCGCGCAGCCCGTCGACCTGGGCGGAAATACACTGCAGGGCCACGGCCTCGTGGACGGCATCGCTCCAGGCCAGCTCCGAGGCATTGCGGCAACGGCTGCGGGCCAGCGTCAGCCTTTGGCGAATCTCCTGCTGCCCGGTTGCATGAGATCGGGCGAAGCCCTGGGGATCCTGATCAAAGCGTAGCCTGGCTTTGACAATGCTGCTGCGCAGTTGCGGATCATTGGCATTGTCCAGTTGCACGCAAAGGCCCAGTCGGTCCAGCAACTGTGGCCGCAGCATGCCTTCCTCGGGGTTCATGGTGCCGATCAGCACAAAGCGCGCGGCATGGCTGTGCGAGATGCCGTCGCGCTCTATGCGATTGATGCCGGAGGCCGCCACGTCAAGCAGCACATCGACGATGGCATCGGGCAGCAGATTGATTTCATCGACATAGAGCACGCCGTCGTGCGCCTTGGCAATCAGACCCGGAGCGAAGCCCACTTCGTGGCCTGAGAGCGCCTTGGACAGGTCCAGACTGCCGGTCACATGCTCGATGGAAGCGCCTAGCGGCAGGGTGACAAAGGGCGCAGGGGCCAGCAGGTCCGCCAGCGCGCGGGCCGCCGTGGACTTGGCCGTGCCGCGCGGGCCTCGAATCAGCACGCCGCCCAGCTGCGGCTCTATCGCGGCGAGCAGCAGGGCCTGCACGAGGGCGGGCTGTCCCTGTATGGCAGAGAGTGGGAATACGGGTGCCGGATCGTGGTTCGGGCTCATTGGGAAACCTGTCCTTCCATGAATTCTTCGTGCTCCAGCATCTGGGTCAGCAGGCTCTGGCGATGCTCGCCGGGCTGCTCCCACATGCCGCGGTCTATGGCTTCCAGCAGGCGCGAGACGATATCTCCCAGCGCCTGTGGATTGTGCTGGCGCAGAAACTGGCGCACGCTCTCATCTTCCACATAGGCCTGGGTGACCATGGCGTAATGCTGGTCCGAGACCAGCGCGGTGGTGGCATCGAAGCCGAACAGATAATCCACCGTCGCCGCCATCTCGAAGCCGCCCTTGTAGCCGTGGCGCATGGCGCCCGCAATCCACTTGGGGTTGGTGACGCGGGCGCGCACCACGCGGCCGATCTCCTCGGCCAGGGAGCGAATCCTGGCAGACTGAGGATTGCCGTGGTCGCCATGATAGACGGCAGGGTCGCTGCCGCCCAGGTGCCGCACTGCCGCCACCATGCCGCCCTGATGCTGGTAGTACTCGCTGGAGTCCAGCAGGTCATGCTCGCGGCTGTCCTGGTTCTGTAGAACCACATCGAGTGTCTGCAGACGCTGCTCCAGCGCGGCGCGGGCCGGCACGCCATCGGCCTGCTGGCCGTAGGCATAGGCTCCCCAGTGCAGATAGTGGCGTGCAAAGTCGCCCGCGTCGGTCCACTGGCCGCTACGCAGCATCTCATGCATGCTGGCACCATAGCTGCCGGTGGGCGCTCCGAAAACGCGCCACAACGCCTGTTCGCGGGCCGCGTCGGCGCTCAGGCCCTGATCCACGGCAGCCTGCGTATCTCGCAGCACGCGCGCGCGGATGGGGTTGTCCTCGGCGTCCTCATCGAGCTCGGCCACGGCACGCACCGCGGCATCGAACATCTGCACCACGTTGGGAAAGGCATCGCGGAAGAAGCCGCTGATGCGCAAGGTCACGTCGACACGCGGGCGACGCAGCCCCACGGCGGGAATGACTTCAAAGTCGGTCACGCGCTGGCTGCCGGCCGCCCATTTGGGACGAACCCCGATCAGGGCAAAGGCCTGGGCGATATCGTCACCGCCGGTACGCATGGTGGCTGTTCCCCATACGGAAAGACCGATGGCCTGTGGATATTCGCCATGCTCCTGCAGATAACGCTCCAGCACGCGCTGCGCGGACTGCTGCCCCAGTGCCCAGGCGGTCTGGGTGGGGATGGCACGGGTGTCCACGGTGTAGAAGTTGCGCCCTGTAGGCAAGGTGTCGCAGCGCCCGCGCGAGGGCGAGCCGCTGGGGCCGGGTGGCACAAAGCGTCCTTGCAGTGCTTGCGAGAACTGCAGCAGCTCCTGCGGGCCGCAGGCATCCAGTGACGGTGCAATCTGCTGCTCTATGCGCGTCAGCACTTGTAGTGTGTGCGGCCAGTCGCGGGCCAGCGTGGGATTGGCAATGACCTGCAGGGCCAGCAGCTCGAGCCGCTCGCGCGTGTCGCCGCCATGGCGCCAGCTGCCGGCATCCTGCTGCTGCAGCGCGGCCGGGCGCGGGCCGTTCCAGGGGGCTGCGGCATCCATGTCCAGCGGGTTCCAGTCCATGGCCGGCAGCAGGTCGGCTGTCAGCGCATTGAGCAGGCCTTGCTCGCTGCCGACATTGCCGGGATAGCGTGCCAGCGAGAGCAGGGTGGATTCGCGCAACTGGCCCTGTGGCGAGCTGCCGAAGATATGCAGGCCATCGCGGATCTGGGTTTCCTTGAGTTCGCACAGATAGGCATCGATGCGTTCCAGCAGCAGCTCGTCGGCACCGGGCTGCGCGCCCGCCGCTTCGAGACCGAGTTCGCGCAGCAGATCCTGCTGTCTGGCGCAGTCCAGAATCTGCTTGCGCAGCATGCCGGAACGGCGCAGATCGACCAGCAGGGCTTCGTAGTACTCGTCCACCAGGCGTTCCAGCTCCTGCATGGGACCGTGGTTTTCGGCGCGCGTGAGCGGTGGCATCAGATGGTCGATGATGACGGCCTGGCTGCGGCGTTTGGCCTGAGCCCCTTCGCCGGGGTCGTTGACGATGAAGGGGTAGACATGCGGCAGCGGGCCGAGAATGGCATCGGGCCAGCATTGCTGCGACAGCGCGAGGCTCTTGCCCGGCAGCCATTCCAGATTGCCATGCTTGCCCACATGGACCATGGCGTCCACGCCGAACACATCGCGCAGCCAGAAGTAGAACGCCAGATAGTGATGGGGCGGCACCAGCTCGGCGTCGTGATAGCTGGCGTAGTCATTGCGCCCGTCGAGAGAACGTGCGGGCTGTATGCCGACAAAGACATGGCCCAGCTGCAGGCCCGCAATCATGAACCAGCCATCGCGCAGCATGGGGTCTTGCTCGGGCGCTCCCCAGCGCTCGGCTATGGCCTGGGCCATATCGCCGGGCAGTTGTGCCAGACGCTGTTGATAGGCCTGCAGCGAATAGCCCTGACTTGCAGGGCGCAACGGCCATTTTTTGGGGTCATTGGCGATGCCTTGCTGCAGCAGGCCCATCAGCGCCAGGCCGGAGTCGGGCCGCGCAGCAGCATCCCCCAGTTGCCAGCCGTCGCGTGCCAGCTGATCCAGCAGGGCAATGACGGATTCCGGCGTATCGAGACCCACGCCGCTGCCCATGCGTGCCTCGCTGCCCGGGTAGTTGGCCAGTATCAGCGCGGCTTTCTTCTGAGCCGCAGGCTTGCTGCGCAGCTGGCACCAGCGCCAGGCCAGCTCGGCAATCCAGGCAATGCGGTCGGGCTCGGCCTGGTAGCTGATCACATCGGTTTGCGTCAGCTCGCAGCGATGGGCCAGGCCTTTGAAGCTCATGGCGCGTGTCATGATGCGACCGTCCATCTCGGGCAGCACCACCTGCATGGCAATGTCGCGCGGGCGCAGGCCCTGGCTGTCGGCCAGCCAGTCCTCGCGGTTGCTGCCGCTGGCAATCACCTGCAGCACGGGAATGTCGCCGGCCAGCGCGTCGGCCGCCTCGCCGGTGCGCGCATGTTCTCCGAGGGCCGCAAACGCCGTGGTGTTGAGAATGATCTGCACCTGGTGGGTGATGCACAGGGAGCGCAGCGTCTGCAGGCACAGCCCGTCCTTGAGCGACTCCAGGGCCAGCGGCAGCGGGTTCAGGCCGCGCGCGAGCAGGGCGTCGGCCATGGCATCGAAGGCCTCGGTATTGGCCGCCAGCAGATGCGAGCGATAGAAGACCAGCATGGCCACGGGGGCGCCGGGCGTCCAGCGTGCCTGCAGGTCGTCCAGGCCCGGAAGATGCTCTGCATCGTCAGCCAGCCAGGCTTGAGGCACATGCACGGCCACGGGGGGCAGCACCCGCACGGGCGCTCCCTCGCGGCCCTGGTTCAGGCCCCAGGCTGCCGCCATGTGCAGGAACTCGCGTGCATTGCCCAGGCCGCCGGCGCGCAGGTATTGCCACAGCGCACGGCTTTGCTCGGGCTCCAGCGTGCCTTTGGCCAGCAGTTCGGGATCTTCCTGGTTGTCGCCCGAGAACATGGCCAGCTTCTGGCCCTTGCGGCGCGCCAGCTTTTGCAGCTGCTCGATGCCGTAGGGCCAGGTGGACTCGGCTCCCAGATGATCGACGATGACCAGCCTGGCATGCTGCAGCACCTCGTCGATATACAGATCGAGCGAGGCGCTCTGGCGCAGATGCAGCAGGTTGGCCAGGCGCAGCGTGGGCGTGGACCCTGCGGCCCGGGGCTCGGCCTGCAGCCACATCCGGTAGGCATCGGCCAGCAGCGACAGCGTGGTGTCGGCAGAGCTGAGCACCACCATGTCTGCAGGCGTCTGGTCCAGACGGGTGATGATGCTGTCGTCTTCGACAAAGCCGCCGGGGCGGGAGCTGAGCAGGTGCATGATTCAAAAAGATAGCTTTATCCGCTTGCCAGTAAAGCGATAGAGGCCGATTTGGCTAGGATTTTATGCCTGGGCGCCCATCAAGGCCTGGCGCAACATGGCGGCGTCCAGCTGCTTGCCGATGAACACCAGACGCGTGGCCGCAGCTTCGCCGTCGGCCCAGGCACGGTCGAAATAGGCATCAAAACGGCGGCCCACGCCCTGCACCAGCAGACGCATCTTCTTGCCAGGCAGAGCGGCAAAGCCCTTGACGCGCAGCACGCCATGCTGCTCCACGATGGACTGCAAGGCCTGCATCAGGCGGTCGCGGTCCACGGCACCCAGGTCGAGGTGCAAGGAGTCGAAGGCATCGTGGTCATGGTCTTCGTCATGGTCATGGTGGCTGTGCTTGTCGTCGATCGACAGCTCGGCGGCGCGATGCTGGCCCAGCAGCACGTTCAGGGGCACCTGGCCCTGCACGGCTTCGATCATCTTCACGCTGGCCGGTACTTCTTCGGCCACCAGGGCTCGCACCTGACCGAGTTGTTCGGCCGTGACCAGATCGGCCTTGGACAGCACCACCAGGTCAGCGGCCGAGAGCTGATCCTCGAACAGCTCATGCAGGCTGGCGTCATGGTCCAGATTGGGGTCGGCCTGACGCTGCTCGTCGACAGCATGCGGATCATGGGCAAACTGGCCGGCGGCCGCAGCGGGCGTGTCGACCACGGTGACCACGGAATCGACGGTGAAGACATTGGCAATGTCGGGCCACTGGAAGGCCTGGACCAGGGGTTTGGGCAGGGCCAGGCCGCTGGTCTCGATCAGCAGCACATCGATGTCGGCGCGGCGTTCTGCCAGGGCCTTCATGACGGGGAAGAACTCTTCTTGCACGGTGCAGCACATGCAGCCGTTGGCCAGCTCGTAGATCTGGCCGTCTGCGCCGCCTTCCTCCTTGCAGCCTATGGCGCAGGTCTTGAGGATTTCGCCGTCAATGCCCAGTTCGCCGAACTCGTTGACGATGACCGCCACGCGCAGGCCCTTGGCCTGCTCGAGAATATGGCGCATCAGCGTGGTCTTGCCGCTGCCGAGAAAACCGGTGACGATGGTGGCGGGGATTTTGGTGGTTTGCATGGATCACTCTCCGGATGGGGATCAACAGGGAAATTCGACAGGTAAAACTGATTCGTGCAGCGCGGGCCGTGGCCCATGCACGCGCAGGTGTTCGTGGGGGCAGTCATGCTGCTGCACATGGGCTGTCAGCACGGGCTCGATCGTCGTGGCATCCATGGGGCCGTACCACACGCCTTCGGGGTAGGCGATCATCAGCGGGCCGTGGTTGCACGGGTACTGGCAGCTGGTTTGCAGCAGCATCACCTGCTTTTTGAGCAGCGGGTTTTGCTGCACGGTGCGTGCCAGTTGCGGCCACAGCGCGACGGCTCCCTTGGCCGCGCAGCGTGGGCCCACGCACCACAGCACATGGTGCTGGTGCTCCGGCACTTGGGACCAGGCTTTGGGGTCGCGCTCCCAGTCTTCATCGGCCAGCAATTGCGGCACATCGGGCTGTTGCAGTGCGCTGGGAATGGTGGCGGCCAGCAGCTCGGCCAATGCCGGCAACTGCAGCAGGGGTTGAGCAAAAACGATGCGAGGGGCGTATTTGCCGGGTTGCCCTCCAGCCTGTTGCTTGGCGCGCCAGCGCATGATGAGCTTGTGCAGCCAGCGGCGCAGCGAAGGCTCGTCGGGCACCATGACGGGCAGGATCAATATCTGATCGGCATCGGCGCACAGGTCCAGCGCTTCGGGCAAGGCAGGCTGTGCTCGGTCCACAAAGGCCGGCTGCACACGCAGCACAGGCGTTTGTGCGGCAGCCAGCCGGGCCTCAAGCTGCGTTGCCAGATCGCTCAGTTCCGTCAGGCCGCCCGCATAGGCCGCACCGCGGCTGAGCACCACGATGGCCAGGCCGGCGTTGGCTGCAGGTAAAGAGGGCGTGGGCTCAGTGCAGGTCTGGGTCATAGCAGCTCATCCGGCATGAATTCGATCACGGGCTTGCCCGTGCGTGCGCTGGTGTGCACCTGGGCGCGCACGCCGTAGACACGGGCAATGGTCTCTGGCGTCAGCACTTCGGTCGGAGTGCCTTGCGCCACCAGTGCACCGTGCTGCAAAAGGTAGATGCGGTCGCAGTAGTGCGCGGCCAGCGGCAGCTCGTGCAGAGCGGCCAAAGTGGTCAGGCTCAGGCCGCGAATCAGATTCATCAGCTCGAACTGGTGGCGCACGTCGAGGTGGTTGGTGGGCTCATCCAGCACCAGCAGCGGTGCCTGCTGGGCCAGTGCGCGGGCCATGAGCACGCGCTGCTTCTCACCCCCCGAGAGCGTGGAAAACATGCGCTCGGCCAGTGGCTGGGCCTGCACCCGCGCCAGCGACTGGGCGACGATGGCAAAGTCTTGCGCGCTGTCTTTGTCAAAGGCGCTTTGGTGCGGCGTGCGTCCCATCAGCACCACATCGCGCACGCGCAGATCGAACTCGCTGGCATTTTCCTGTGCCAGCACGGCCATGGCACGGGCGTTGTCGCGGGCACTGTGCCGCCAGACGTCGCGCTCCTGCATACAGACCGTGCCGCTGGCGGGTCTGAGGATGCGGTAGATCATGCGCAGCAGCGTGGACTTGCCACTGCCGTTGGGCCCGAGCAGGCCCACGAACTGGCCACGCGCCACTTGCAGGCTGACATCACGCACGATATGCGCCGCTGCGGCCTGAAAGTTGAGCTGACTGGCCTGCAAAAGCAGCTCGCACTGGCTGGGTGCCTGAGCTTGATGGGCTTGGAACATCACAGGCTCAGCCTTTCCCGGGCATTCTTGCGGCACAGCATCCAGACAAAGAAGGGGCCGCCCAGCAGCGAGGTGATGACGCCCACAGGCACCTCGGCCGGAGCAAAGCTGATGCGCGAGAACACATCGACCCAGACCAGAAAGATGGCGCCAACCAGCGCCGCCACGGGCAGCACGCTGCGATGCTCGGCCCCCACAAGCATGCGCGTGACATGGGGCACGATGAGGCCCACGAAGCCGATTGGGCCTGTCAGCGCCACCAGCACGCCGGTGACCAGGGAGACCAGTACAAACAGCCAGCGCCTGGTGCGCGTGGTGTCCACGCCCAGCGTCATGGCGGTTTCTTCGCCTGCGAGCAGGGCATTGAGTGAGCGCGCCTGCGTCAGCAGCAGCACCACGCCCGCCAGCAGCAGCAAGGCTGGCAGACCCAGCTCGTCCCAGCGCGTGCCGGCCAGGCTGCCCAGTGTCCAGGTCAGCACCGAGTTGGCCAGTTCGCGCTGATCGGCCGTGAGCACGATCAGGCTGGTGACGCCGCCCAGGCAGTAGGCAATGGCCACGCCGCCCAGAATCAGGCGCGAGGCCAGTAGCCTGCCGTGGGCATGGGCGAGAAAATACACCGTGGTGCAGGCGGCCAGCGCGCCGCCAAAAGCGCCCAGCGGCAGGGCCAACTCGCCCGCAAAGGCCAGTGTGCCAAAGGCCAGCACGCTGACCGCGCCTACCGAAGCGCCAGACGACACGCCCAGCAGATAGGGGTCGGCCAAGGGGTTGCGCACCATGGCTTGCATGGCCACGCCCACCACGGCCAGTCCTGCTCCGGCCAGAGCGGCGAGCAGCACGCGCGGCAGGCGCACGCGCCAGACGATTTGCTGCTGGGCCACGGTCCAGTCACCTCCGGACCCGCCAAAGTTCAAGCCCAGGTTGTTGAGCTGCAGGCCTATTTCATGCGCCGTGATCTGCCATGCCAGTTGCGGCGCCATGCGCACCGGCCCCAGCGTGATGGCTAGCGTGAGCGAAAGCAGCAGCAGCGCGATCAACGCCGCCAGCCACAGTGCCAGTTGACGGCGCTGGGCCGAGAAAGCATTGGCGGTGGCGCTGACCGAAGCCGCACTGCTTGGGTGCTCGGCGGTCTGCATCATGGCTCGCTCACCTGCTCGGGTATCTGCTCAGGGTGCAGCGCATGGGCCAGGCGCTGGGTGGCGGCGACATTGCGCGGGCCTGGCGTTGCCTCGGCAAACTCCAGCAGCACGAACTTTTGCTCGCGTATGGCCTTGAGGTGGGCCAGCTCGGGCTTGGCCAGCAGAAACTGGCGTTTGCCGTCGGTCACGGGTCTGTCGTTATCGACGATGACTATCCAGTCCGGTTCGCGGGCAATCACGTCTTCCCAGTTGCCGCGCATCCAGCTGCTGTCCAGATCGTCAAAGATATTCGTTGCGCCCGCGGCCTCGATCATGGCCTGGGGCATGGCATAGCGGCCCGTGGTGACGGGGATGTCTGTGCCGCTGTCAAACACAAAGACCTTGGGTTTGTGGCTCACGTTCTGGAGGGCATCGGTCACGCGCTGCAGCTGGGCGCGCTGCTTGCCCACCAGCGCCTGGGCGCGTGCCGCGATGTCAAAGATGCGGCCCAGGTTGAGCAGGTCGTTGAAAGTGTCTTCCAGCGAAACGCGTTCGCGAGCCACCTGCCGTATGCAGGATTCGCTGAGCACATAGCTGGCGATGCCCAGCTCCTTGAGGCTGGCAGGAGTGATCTGGCCGGGTCTGAAGCCATAGGACCAGCCGCTGAAGACAAAGTCCGGCTGTGCGTTGAGCAAGGTTTCCAGGTTCATGCCCTGGCTGGACAGATCGGGCACGCCGGCCAGCAGCGGCTGCATGGCGGTGGGCAGGCGGCTGATGTCGCGCAGACCGCCATAGCCCACCAGCCTGTCCTGCAGGCCCAGGGCAAGAAACATCTCCAGCAGATTGATGCCGTGCACCACGGCACGCTGCGGAACTTTGTCATAGACCACGGGCTGGGTGCAGACATCGATGGTGAGCGCTGTTTTTGCCGGTTTGCTGGGTGAGGCCTGCGGGATGCTGCCGGCCTGATGGCTTTCGCCGCAGGCGCTGAGCGCTGCTGCCGAAGCCAGCACCGCGGCAAACCATAGCGGTTGCTTCAGTAACAGGAGCTGCTGGCGCATGTATTTAAAGGACTTCATGGCTAAAAGTGTCTTAACTCAAGAAAATACAAGCGCAGGCAGCTACTGATATCAAAGCGATGCATGGCACTTAGAACGTGAACTCGGCCGTGAGATCGACGCGCCGCCCCTCACCCGGGTAAGCCTGTGACGCCCTGGCGCTGGAGACGGCCGAGTAGGTGTAGAGCTTGTCCGTCAGGTTGCGCAGCGTCAGGCGATAGGTGCTGTGCGGCTGGGGACGCCAGCTCAGTGCTGCATCCCAGACGGTGTAGCCGCCGCTGCGCGCGGTGTTGGCGTTGTCCGCAAAGCGGCTGCCCACTGCACGTGCGCCCAGCGATGCCTGCCAGCGGCCCAGGGTGCTGTGGGTGGTGTAGTGGGCCCACAGATTGGCGGTGTTGCGCGCCACATTGGTGGGACGCTTGCCGGAGCGGTCGGCGCCACCAGCTTCGATCAGTTGGTCATACTTGGCGTCGACAAAGGCGTAATTACCCTCAAGGCGCCAGTTGGGCGACAGGCGCATCACCGCGCTCAGCTCCAGCCCCTGCGAGCTTTGCTTGCCGCCTTGCACGGACAGCAAAGCGTTGTTCGGGTCGCGCGTGATGATGTCTTTCTTCTCGATGCGATAGGCGGCGGCCGTCCATTCGCCCTGGCCCTGGGCGAACTGCTGCTTCAGGCCCAGCTCGATCTGGCGTGCCGTGGTCAGCTTGAAGGGGCTGTTGCCCAGGTTCAGGGTCAGCACATTGGTGACTGGGTCATGGCCTTGGGATAGCTGGCCGTAGAGGCTGGTCTGGGCACTGAGCTTGTGCGTCAGACCCAGGCGCCAGGCCGTTCCGCTCAGACGTTTGTCGAAGGAGCCGCTGCCCACCAGGTCATTGCGCTCAAAGTCCGTGAGGGCGCGGCGTATGCCGGCCAGCAGCAGCCATTTGTCGGTCAGCGTCCAGGCATCCTCGGCATAGAAGTCATGCGTGGTGGCCTGAGTGCGGTAACTTGGCAGCATGGGCGAGGTATTGGGCCAGTAGCCCAGCGAGGGCTCGTTCACGCCGATGGTCGCGCTGCCCGCATAGTCGTTGCGGGCAAAGTTGAACCGGGCGCGGCTTACCTCCCAGCCCGCTACTACTTTGTGTGCTCCGGCCTGGATGGTGGTTTCCAGCCGATTGCCGGTCTGGGCCAGATCGTGGGCCAGCTCCAGATAGTCACCCAGCGTCACTTGCTGCTTGCTGGGGTTGTAGCTATAGGCTTCGATGTTGCGCCAGTAGCGATCGGCCTTGAAATGGTAGAGCTCGTTGCTCACGCTCAGCCAGTCGTTGACCTGGTACTGGGCACGGGCGCGCACGCGCTTGTCCTTGATGCGGATATCGCTGTCAGCGGTGTTGAAGTTGCGTCCCAGCAGCTCGGGCACGATGGCACCGTTCACGGTGGGCGTGCCGAAATAGCGTGCAGGTTTTTCGTCGCTGACATCGGCCAGCAGTTCCATGCGCAGGGCCGCCGTGGGCTGCCAGCGCAGCGTGCTCATCAGCTTGCCGCCGCTGGCGCGGCTCATGTCGTGCTCGCCATTGGTGTGGTGGCCATAGGCATCCAGGCGGTAGCTCAGCGTGTCGCTCAGCGCGCCGCCCATGCCCAGACCAAGCTTGGCCGTACCGTGCGAGCCGGCCCCGACCAGTACTTCGCGCACCGTCTCCTTGCTGGGCTGCTTGCGCACCACATTGGCCGTGGCGCCCACGGTACCCGTGCCATAGACGATGGAGGCAGGGCCGCGCAGCACTTCCACGCGCTCATAGCCCCAGCTGTTGGCAGGGTAGGGCGTGGTCGACGAGGCCACGCTCAGGCGCACGCCGTCTTCGGCGATGCCCACCGAGTTGGTGCCGGTGAAGCCGCGCGTGCTGAAGGACAGGCTGCTGTAGCTGGTGGCAGACAGTGGCGTCATGCCCACGGTGCGGCCGATGATGTCGGCCATGCGGCTGTCACCGCGCTCCTGCCAGGTCTGCTCGTCCACATAGTCGAGGCTGGCGGGCAGGTCGCGGGTGGCGATGCCGGTCCGGCTGCCCGATGTTGTTGGCTGCGACAGACCCAGTCCGCCAGGGGCGTTGTCCGTGACCTGTACGGTGGGCAGTTGTGCTGCCGAGGAGAAAGTGGAGGGGCTTGAGCTGTTGGCCGAAGGTTCTGCGGCCAAGGTCAAGGCAGGTGCCAGGCCGATCAGGGCAGCAGGCAGGGCGAAAGATTTCATGTCGTCAGCGAGAACTGACCAGCCTGCATGCATGTGACGAGACATGACCGGTGTCCGGAGTGCGCCTGGTTGTGCGCGCCTGTCGCCGATCAGTTGCCGTCACGCTGCTCCCCGCAGACGGTCGTTGCAAATGCCGACTGCCGGAGTTGCACCCGGACGGTCAGCGCTTAACAGGCCGGTATCCGGGCTGGCAGATTGCGCGAGGCATGCCACTTCGTCTTCCCAGCGCTGCCGCGCACCTCTTGAAGAGGTCACGTAGAACGCCAGTGACTGGTTCTTGCTGGTGCAAAAGCCGTGAAGTGGATTGATCTGCTTACCGTTGCGGGGGCAGCCAAGGCTTTGAACCTTGTTCCCGTTTAACCCGATGAAACATCGGGCACCTGCTACGTTGAACAAGCTTGGCAGACCGCAGTCTGAAAGATCGTTCGCTAAAAATTATATAGCAGCAGCCATCGGCAGTGACTACGAGGCGGGATCCATGGCGACAAGGAAAGACACAGGGCCAGCATCGGCATCGCGGCAGGCATGCCAATTGCCGTCAAACATCTGGCGCAGTAGAAAAACAGCCATGGCTGTTTTTTGAGTGAATTCAGTCAAAACTGAGCTGATATTTGTGCATAAAAATAGAGGCTGAGACAGCCCCTGATTTTGAGGACACCATGAGCATCTGGTCCATCGACGCACAGACCGTCACCCACAGCATTCAGCTCGCTGTTGCGCCGGTTTTTTTTCTGACTGCCGTGGCCGGCATGATTGGCTCCGTAGCGGGGCGGCTGGCCCGCATCATTGACCGCGCCCGCAAGCTGGAGGAAAGCCTGCGCACCCTGGACGATCACGATCTGATCGCCCGCCATCTCAAGGAGCTGCATTTTCTGCGCGAGCGCGGGCGGCTAGCCAACGTCTCCATCGCGCTGCTGACGCTGTGCGGCATGTGCATAGGGCTGACCATTGTGCTGCTGTTCGTGGGCCAGGCCTACGGCGTCAGCGGACACGGCTATGCCGTTTTCAGCTTTCTGCTGGGGGTGCTGGCCTTTGTGCTGGCTCTATGCTGCTTCCTCTGGGAGACCATCATGGCGACACGCATTCTGGACTTTCATATGCTCACCCAGGCCAGGGCGGCCGTGCGCCATGTGGAGTCCGAGCATCGCCCCTGATTGCGCTGCGAGACATGTTTTTCCTGCCTCTGATCCTGGTGCCCATCGTCTTCCTGATGGCACTTGCTCGCCTCTATCAGATTCCCGTGCAGCTGCGTTCGGGCCGGTTGCTGCTGGTCGAGCGCGGCAGACTGCTCTTGCGTCTGGCCACCTTGCTGGCCTATGCCGGCCTGCTGGCAGGTAGCGGGGCATTGCTTGCGGTCTTGGTGTATGCAAGCTTTTTCGCGGCCGACCGATGGTCGGCCTATCTGCATCTGGCCCCTTATCTGGCGCTTTATCCCTTTCTCTACCTGGCGGCTGCCTGGGTGTTCTATTACGGCCTGAAAAAGTCTTCAGCAGACTGAGCTAGTCCTTCATGGGCTCCAGCCAGGCAGCTGCGGCATGGATGATGCAGTCGGTCAGGCGTTGCAGGCTGGCCTGAGCATTGCGGGTATGGGCCCAGTACATAGGGATGTGGAGATCTCTGCCCGGAAGCAGTTCCGTCAAATCGCCACTGGCCAGCTGCGGGGTGATCAGCTGTGCCGGGTGCATGCCCCAGCCCATGCCCAGTTCCACGGCACGGGTGTAGCCCTGGTTGGAGGGCAGAAAGTGACGCGCGTTGTTGCGCCGTCCGTCCAGCCCCAGGCCGTGCAGCCATTGGTCCTGCAGGCTGTCCTTGCGGCCGTAGTACATCATTGGCGCCTTGGCCAGCATCTGGGCCAGTTCCCGGTCTGATTCGGCCTGGGCCAGGTGGCGCTGCACAAACTCCGGGCTGGCCACGGCGATATAGCGCATGCGGCCCAGGGGCCAGGTGTTGCAGCCAGCAATCGCAGAGCCCGTGGCCGTGACGGCGGCCATGACTTCGCCTTCCTTGATGCGTTTGGCCGTGTGGTCCTGGTCGTCAATGCTGATGTCCAGCAGCTCGTTGCCATCCTGCGTGAAGGCCGCCATGGCATCCATGAACCAGGTCGACAGGGAGTCTGCATTGACAGCCAGCTTCAGCGTGGGCAAGGCGGTCTGTCCTTCGGGGACCAGCTCGGGGTTCTTGCGGCGCAAATCGTTTTCCAGCAGCGCCACCTGCTCCACATGCAGGCACAGGCGTCGGCCGGCCTCCGTGCCGGTGCAAGGCGTGCCGCGCAGCACCAGCACCTGTCCCACGCGTTCCTCGAGCAGCTTGATGCGCTGGGAGATGGCGGAGGGGGTTACATGCAGCTTGCGCGCCGCACGCTCGAAGCTTCCCTCGCGCAATACGGCGGCAAGCGCTTCCAGTCCCGCGTAGTCCAACATTAGAAATTCTTCATTGAATTGAGTAAATGTAATTTTACTTAATTGCTTCGCAGAGCAAGAATCCGGGCCGGTTTGGAGGAGTCAGCGGCTCATGGACATGACAACTAATTTTTATTCCGCCTGGATTGCAGGCTTTACGGTGTGCGCTTCGCTCATTGTTTCCATAGGTGCCCAGAACCTGTATGTGCTGCGTCAGGCAGTGCATGGCGAACATGTGAAGGCCTGCGTGGCTCTGTGTGTGCTCAGCGACGGGCTGCTGGTTGCACTGGGGGTGGCCGGCATGGCGCAGATGCTGGCCAGCTATCCGGCATTGGCCCAGTATCTGACGCTGGGTGGCGCCGCATTCTTGCTGGCCTATGGCCTTTTCGCCTTGCGGCGCATGTGGCTGGCCCCGGATGCCGCCATGGAGGCCGGCGAGCGCAGGGCTGCACCACGCGGAATGATGAGCGTGCTGGCTGCACTGGCAGCCATCACTTTGCTCAATCCTCATGTGTACCTGGATACGGTCTTGCTGATGGGCTCGATTGGCGCCCAGCAGGAGGGTGCGGGCCGCTGGTCCTACGTGATGGGTGCGGCCTCGGCTAGCTGCCTCTGGTTTGTGCTGCTGGCGATGGCGGGGCGCCGTCTCAAGCACTTGTTTGCCAACCCCGGTGCCTGGCGCGTCATGGACGGTATCACCGGTGTGATGATGCTGTGTCTGGCCTGGTGGGTGGCAAACAGCGCTTTGGGAATGGAGATTTGAGTCTCAAGTTGCGCCAGCGCCATTCATCGCAGGCTCTTTCACACCCCCACATCGGGTTTCAAGCCTCTGCGGCTTGTTCCCACAGACCCACGGCTTCGATGAGGTTCCAGCTATTGCATTCAATGCGGTAGTGGCCTGTGGCTCCGGTCTTCTGGCTCTGGCCCTCGATTACCACAATATGCCTGCCATGGCGCTGGGCTTCGGAGAGCGGGCGGATTTTGTCGTAGTTGTGCCTCTCGGCAATGTCGCCACGAAAGGCAATCGTCACTTGCTCGCGCCGGGGGAAGTAGTCCTTGGCATATTTGTCCAGAGTGCGATCGGCAACCAGCGTGGCCATATCGGGCGAGGTGGCGGAAGAAGCGTTCATCGTGTCTCCTCAAGAGTGGACTCTTGTTTGTGTGCGGAATCTGAGCCGGTTTATGACGCAATTGTTGCATTTTGTTTCCGGTGGCGCCAGTGCCAATCTCCATGGCAGATGGCAGACCTCGTCCTGCATCAACTCCGGCCGGGCGGTCGCACGGCGGAACCGCCTTACGGCGCAGACAGCGGCAGCTGCAGACCTGTCTTGATGCGCTCCAGCGCGATCGAGGTGCTGTAGCGGCGAATGTTCTCGTCCCCTTCGAACAGGCGTTTGCAGATGGCCTGGTAATCATCCATGTCGGTTGCCGTGACGACCAGGATGTAGTCGGTTTCGCCCGTCACATAGAAGCACTGCTGCACAGCCGCTTCGTCGGCGATACGCGCCCTGAAGCCGCGCGACAGATCCGGCCTGTCATTGACCAACTGCACGGTGATGACCGCAGTCAGCGTGCGGCCCACCTTGACGGGCTCCAGCACGGCCACATTGGCGGCAATCACCCCGGTTTCCTGCAATCGTTTGATGCGCCGCTGCACGGCTGGGGCCGAGAGGTTGATGTGCTCAGCAATCAGACGCTGCGGCATGAGGTTGTCACGCTGGAGCAGGGCAAGAATCGCGTGGTCAAAGGAGTCCAGGTCGGCAGCAGGCATGGTGTTGGATGGGTTGAGAGCGAAACTTGCAGATTCAGGGCTGAAAACGAGCAAATTTCGCGGGTGACATGCAATATCGTACCCACCTATGTCAAAAAACAGCTGGAATCATTGGTGGCCCGTGTTGGCCGTATTGGGCTCGGTCACTGCACTCGGGTTGGGGACTTCGCTGGCCAAGCAGCTGTTTCCCTTGATTGGTGCCCAGGGTACATCGGCACTGCGAGTGGGTTTTGCCGCGTTGATTCTGGTGTGCGTCTGGCGGCCCTGGCGCTGGTCGCTCAACCGTCAGCAGGCACTGGCTCTGCTGGTTTTCGGCATGGCACTGGGCGGCATGAATCTGATGTTCTACATGGCGCTGCGCGATATTCCGTTTGGCCTGGCCGTGGCCATCGAGTTTTCAGGACCGCTGGCCGTGGCCATCTACTACTCACGCCGCGCGCTGGACTTCATCTGGCTGGCGCTGGCGGTTGTCGGCCTGGCCTTGATTCTTCCTCTGGGTGGCAGTGCTTCGGGCCTCCACCTGTCCCCGGTGGGTATTGCCTGCGCACTCGGAGCCGCCATCTGCTGGGCCTCCTACATCGTGCTGGGGCGCAGGCTGGGCCATATCCCCAGCGGCCAGGCCGTCTCCCTGGGCTTGCTGTGCGCGGCGTTGGTGGTGGTGCCGTTTGGTGTGGCAGAGGCTGGAGTCAAGTTGCTGACGCCGTCGATTCTGCTGTTCGGGCTGATGGTGGCGGCCATCTCCAGTGCCTTGCCTTATTCACTGGAAATGCTGGCTCTGCGCCGTCTGCCGCCTGCCACCTTCGGCATCGCGCTGGCGACCGAGCCGGCCATTGCAGCACTGATGGGCATGCTGCTGCTCAGCGAGAACCTGACGGCCACGCAGTGGACCGCCATTGCCTGCATCATGGCTGCGGCCATGGGCAGCGCCGTGACGCGCGCAGGTACCAAATCGCCCGTGGTGGATGCTTCGGCAGCCACTTCCGGATGAATACCCATGCTATGAAAAGAGATGCTGCTAGCGCTTGCTCATCAATGCTTTGCCGAAATATTTCTAGTGAATAACCCTTGGAATTTAAGCAGCAAGCTCTGTTTTCTGTAGCTGCAATAGTTCGAAACGCTGCTTGTGCAGCGTTTTTTGTTGCCACCCAGATTGCCTGTAAAGCGATGTTCCGATCAGTTTTTCGAGTCGTCGAAATCTTGAATGATGGCAGATAGATAGGGGCTTTATTGCTTCCATGAGGACAGACTTCTATGCTCATTTCGAGTCATATTTTTTGACCGATTTTTGCGCTATCCGGTTTGCGGTTTTGGCTGTCGTGGCTACTGCGTATTTGTAGGAATCTCGGTCTATTCAAATTAGGAGCGAGGTGCTACAACGGACGCACACGGTAACGAATGCCTTGCAACTTTGCGGCACTGATTCGAGCCCTGGTGCCGCCACGGGAGGTCATATGGATGTCATCAGCAATTCCGCAGCACGCTACGTTCGCCTGCGTGAAGAAGAAATGTCGCTGGACGAGTACCTTAGCCTTTGCCAGCGTGATCCCATGGCCTACGCCGGAGCCTCACAGCGCATGCTGTCCGTCATCGGCGAACCCGAAATGGTGGATACCCGCAACGATCCCGTGCTGTCGCGTCTGTTTGCCAACAAGGTCATTCGTCGCTATCCCGCATTCTCTGAGTTCTACGGCATGGAAGATGCCATCGAGCAGGTGGTGAGCTTCTTTCGTCATGCGGCCCAGGGTCTGGAGGAACGCAAACAGATTCTCTATCTGCTGGGACCGGTGGGCGGCGGTAAGAGCTCGATTGCAGAGCGTCTCAAATACCTGATGCAAAAGGCACCGTTCTACGCGCTCAAGGGATCGCCTGTGAACGAGTCGCCGCTGGGTTTGTTCGACCCCGTGGAAGACGGTCCGGTGCTGGAAGATGAGTTCGGCATTCCGCGTCGCAGTCTGCAGCATGTGCTCTCGCCCTGGGCCGTGAAGCGGCTGGAGGAGTTCGGCGGAGACATTCGCCAGTTCCGAGTGGTCAAACGCTACCCCAGCATTCTCAAGCAGATAGGCATTGCCAAGACCGAGCCCGGCGATGAGAACAACCAGGATATTTCCAGCCTGGTGGGCAAGGTGGACATCCGCAAGCTGGAAAACTTTTCGCAAGACGACACCGACGCCTACAGCTACTCCGGCGGCCTGTGCCTGGCCAATCAGGGTCTGCTGGAGTTCGTGGAAATGTTCAAGGCTCCGATCAAGGTGCTGCACCCCTTGCTGACGGCCACGCAGGAAGGCAATTACAAGGGCACGGAAGGCTTTGGCGCGATTCCGTTTGACGGCGTGGTGCTGGCGCACAGCAATGAAAGCGAATGGAAGGCGTTTCGCAACAACCGCAACAACGAGGCGTTTCTCGATCGTATCTACATTGTCAAGGTGCCTTACTGCCTGCGCGTGAGCGAGGAGGTCCGCATCTACGAGAAGCTGATCCGGGAGTCTTCGCTGGCCAACGCCATCTGCGCGCCTGGCACGCTCAAGATGATGGCGCAGTTCTCCGTGCTCACGCGCCTCAAGGAGCCAGAGAACTCCAGCATCTTCAGCAAGATGCAGGTCTATGATGGCGAAAGTCTCAAGGACACTGATCCGCGCGCCAAGAGCTATCAGGAATACCGTGACTACGCGGGCGTGGACGAGGGCATGGAAGGCATCTCCACCCGCTTTGCCTTCAAGATACTGGCCAAGGTCTTCAATTACGACAGCACCGAAGTGGCGGCCAATCCCGTGCACCTGATGTATGTGCTGGAACGGCAGATCGAGCGCGAGCAATTTCCGGCCGAACTGGAGACCAAGTACATAGGTTTCATCAAGGAATATCTGTCCCAGCGCTATGCCGAGTTCATCGGCAAGGAAATCCAGACTGCCTATCTGGAGAGCTATAGCGAGTACGGTCAGAATATCTTTGACCGCTACGTCACCTACGCCGATTACTGGATTCAGGACAGCGAATACCGCGACACCGATACCGGCGAGGTGTTCGATCGCAATGCGCTCAATGCCGAGCTGGAGAAGGTGGAAAAGCCGGCCGGCATTGCGAACCCCAAGGACTTCCGCAACGAGATCGTCAACTTCGTGCTGCGGGCCAGGGCCAACAACCAGGGCAAGAACCCCAGCTGGACCAGTTACGAGAAGCTGCGCGTGGTGATCGAGAAGAAGATGTTCTCCAACACCGAGGAGTTGCTGCCGGTCATCAGCTTCAACGCCAAGGCCAGTGCTGAAGATGCGCGCAAGCATGAGGACTTCGTCACTCGCATGGAAGCCAAGGGCTATACGCCCAAGCAAGTGCGTCTGCTTTGCGAGTGGTATCTGCGCGTGCGCAAGAGCAGCTGACAGCGGTGTCGGTGGCCCGGCGCGGCCACCGACAGGACGGTTGAGTTGAGAACAGCCCCTGGAGATGGGAGCACAGATGGCACTGCATATCATCGACCGCAGGCTCGCAGGCAAGAATAAATCGGTGGGCAACCGCGAGCGGTTTGTGCGGCGTTTCAAAGAGCAGATCGCGGAGGCGGTGCGCAAAGCCGTGTCTGCGCGCGACATCCGCCATATCGATCAGGCGGAAAGCATCACCATTCCGAAAAAAGACATTCAGGAGCCGGTCTTCAGGCATGGTCAGGGTGGTATCCGCGATATGGTGCTGCCCGGCAATCGCGAGCATGTGCGCGGTGATCGCATTGCCCGCCCGCCTGGTGGGGGCGGCGGTTCGGGGTCGCAGGCCAGCGATAGCGGTGAGGGGCAGGATGACTTCACTTTCACCTTGACCAAGGAAGAGTTCATGGAGCTTTTCTTTGAAGATCTGGCGCTGCCGCGCCTGCTGCGCAACCACATCGGCAATACCTTGCAATACAAGACAAGGCGCGCCGGCTACAGCCATGACGGCACGCCCAGCAATCTGGCGCTGGTGCGCACCATGCGCGGCGCCCTGGGGCGGCGCATTGCGCTGACCAAAGCTTCACACCGTGAGCTCAAGGTACTGGAAGAACAGCTTGAAGCTCTGCTGGCGCAGGACGACGGCACCAGTGAGTCAGTAGCCGAGTTGCAACGCCGTATCGATACCTTGCGTGAGCGTATCGGCGCAGTGCCTTTTCTGGAACAACTGGATCTGCGCTTTCGCAATCGCAGCAAGGTGCCCGTGCCCAGCAGCCAGGCCGTGATGTTCTGCGTGATGGACGTGTCCGGCTCCATGGATCAGGAGCGCAAGGAGCTGGCCAAGCGTTTTTTCATCCTGCTGTATCTGTTTCTCACAAGGCATTACGACAAGATCGAGATTGTTTTCATCCGCCACCACACCCAGGCTGCAGAAGTCAGCGAAGACGAGTTCTTTCACTCCACGGAAAGCGGTGGCACGGTAGTCAGCAGCGCGCTGGTCCTGCTCGAACAGATCATCAGGGCCCGCTACCCGGTCAACGACTGGAATATCTATGTCGCCCAGGCCAGCGATGGCGACAACTTCAGCGACGACGGCGGCAAATGCCACAGCCTTCTGGCCGAAAGAATATTGCCGCTGGTGCGCTACTACGCTTACCTGCAAGTGGTGCTCGAGGAGCAGAGTCTCTGGGAAGAGTACAGCCGCCTGCTGCCGCTGTTCCCCCATTTCGCCATGCGCAAGGTATCGGCAGCCAACGAGATCTACCCGGTGTTCCGCGATCTCTTCAAGAAGGATGGGGTATCGATATGAACCTCAATCTCTATCCCGTGCTGGATCTCAGCGCCAGCAGAAAGGCCGGAAATTCGCATGCCCAGGGGGAGTCGCGCTTTCGCGATGTGCCGCAGGCGCCTTTGATGGCGTCTCAGCGACCGGCGTCTCCCTTGCCCGACCCCAGCGACTGGACTTTCGAGCTGATCGAACAGTATCACGCGGCGATTGCGGCCACGGCTGAGCGCTACGGTCTGGATACCTATCCGAATCAGCTCGAGATCATCACGGCCGAGCAGATGATGGATGCCTATTCCAGCGTGGGCATGCCGGTCAACTACCGGCACTGGAGCTATGGCAAGGAGTTTCTGGCCACGGAGCGCCGCTACCGACGAGGTCATATGGGACTGGCCTATGAGATCGTCATCAATGCCAACCCTTGCATCAGCTATCTGATGGAGGAGAACAGCACGGCCATGCAGGCCCTGGTGATTGCGCATGCGGCCTATGGGCACAACAGCTTTTTCAAGAACAATTATCTGTTTCGCATGTGGTCCGACGCGGGCAGCATCATCGACTATCTCGTCTATGCGCGCGACTATGTGGCGCAATGCGAGGAACGCTATGGCTTCGACACCGTGGAGCAGTTGCTGGATTCCTGCCATGCGTTGTCGAACTTTGGTGTGGATCGCTATTGCCGTCCCTCGCATAAAAGCCTGTCGCGCGAGCGCGCCGAGAGAGAGGCGCGTGAAGCCTATGTGCAGCAACAGGTCAATGTGCTGTGGCGCACGCTTCCAGCCCGAAGGGACAAGGACAAGGACAGCACGACGCAAGGCAGCGAGCGCTTTCCCCGAGAGCCCGAAGAGAACATCCTCTATTTCATCGAGAAGAACGCTCCCTTGCTCGAACCCTGGCAACGAGAGATCGTGCGCATCGTGCGCAAGATCGCCCAGTATTTCTATCCGCAGCGCCAGACTCAGGTGATGAACGAGGGCTGGGCCACCTTCTGGCATTACACATTGCTCAACACTCTGTATGACGAGGGCTGGCTGACCGATGGCGTGATGCTGGAGTGGCTGTCATCGCATACCAATGTGATCTACCAGCCGCCCGCTGGCCACCGGGCCTTCAGCGGCATCAATCCTTATGCGCTGGGCTTTGCCATGTACCGCGATATTCGGCGGATCTGCGAAAAGCCGACCGAGGAAGATCGCCGCTGGTTTCCCGACATGGCCGGCACACCCTGGCTGCCGGCGCTGCACCACGCCATGCGCAACTACAAGGACGAGAGCTTTGTCGGCCAGTTTCTGAGCCCGCACCTGATACGCGACATGCGTTTGTTCTCTCTGCACGACGACCCTGACGAACGTGATGTTCTGGTCAGTGCCATCCACGACGAAGATGGCTACCGCACGCTGCGCCAGTTGCTGTCTCAGCAATACGACCTGGGGACGCGCGAACCCAATATTCAGGCCTGGAGCGTGAATCTGCGCGGCGATCGCAGTCTTACTCTGCGGCATACCCAGTACCAAGGCAGGCCACTGGCAGAAGATGCACAGGAGGTGCTCAAGCATGTGGCTCGCCTTTGGGGATTTGGCGTGCATCTGGAAAGCGTCAACGGCGATGGCGAGACACCGGTTTTGCGGCACTCGGTGCCTGCACCCTCGCATTGAGAAATCTCAAGTGGAAGTTGCTTTAAGCCCTTGCCTGTAAAGCGCTATAAGCTATCAAATCAAAAGAAAAAAGCGCTGCAGAAGCAGCGCTTTTTGCTGGGTCAGGTCGTCAAGTGTGGCCGGCTGCCGGTTCTGTCCGGCCCCGGGGCCACAGCAGGTGCCTGTGCCCGTACCCTTCACAACGCGGCAGTCTCTCCTGTCGAGGAGGGGCGCGCCAACGTTTCTAAGGCCTTTGCGAATCAGAACGCAGGAACCACGGCGCCCTTGTACTTTTCCTGAATGAACTTCTTGGTGTCTGCAGAGTGCAGAGCGCTCATCAGCTTGGCAATGTCGGCGCCGTTGGCGCGATCCTTGCGGGCCACCACGATATTGGTGTAGGGCGAGTCGGCACCTTCGATGAACAGGGCATCCTTGGTGGGGTTGAGCTTGGCTTCGATTGCGTAGTTGGTGTTGATCAGGGCCAGGTCGACATCAGCCAGGGCGCGGGGCAGCAAAGGCGCTTCCAGTTCCTTGAACTTCAGCTTCTTGGGGTTCTTGACGACGTCCAGAGCAGTGGGGGTCAGGCTCTTGGGATCCTTGAGCTCGATCAGGCCATGCTTGGCCAGCAGAATCAGTGCGCGGCCGCCGTTGGAGGGGTCGTTGGGAATGGCCACGGTAGCGCCATTCTTCAGATCCTTGATGTTCTTGATCTTGCTGGAGTAGGCACCGAAGGGCTCCACATGAACCTTGCCGTTGGGTACGGCCACCAGAGAGGTCTTGCGGTCCTTGTTGTAGCTGTCCAGATAGGGCTGGTGCTGGAAGAAGTTGGCATCCAGCTGCTTGTCTTCCACGGCGGCATTGGGCTGCACGTAGTCGCTGAACTCCTTGATTTCCAGATCGATGCCCTGAGCCTTCAGTGCGGGCTTGATGTGATTGAGGATTTCGGCGTGAGGAACGGCCGTGGCGCCCACCTTGAGCACGTCAGCAGCCTGGGCCGACAGCGCCAGAGTGGCAATAGCGATAGCAGAGAGAGCTTTCTTCAACATTGGTTCTGACCTTCTTCAGCAAGTTGCAATAAATTCCGGGCCCCATCTGGACCGCAGCGAACTAAGGTGCATAGTCTAGTGCCGTGTACCGACGTCTGCAGGACATTTTTCTTATTTGGTTATAAGAGCGTCGTTTTTTATACAAAATCTGATTCCAATTGACTGCCATGAATCCCGAAATGCTGGAGCGCCTGGTGCGCGTGCCTATGCCTTATGGCAAGTACAAGGGCCGTTTGATTGCCGATCTGCCCGGCAACTACCTCAACTGGTTTGCCCGCGAGGGCTTTCCCAAAGGCGAGATCGGTCAGTTGCTGGCCTTGATGCAGGAGCTTGACCACAACGGACTCAGCGGTTTGCTGGAGCCCATTCGCAAGGCGGCAGGGCTGCCGCCAAGAGCACAGGAATAGGCAAGAGAGAGGGCTGGCTGCGGTCGGCCAGATGAAATATGAGACAGGCGGGCCCGCAAAAGCCCTGGCAGCTTGCCTTTGGCCGGAAGCAGGTGGCTGGCCCTTGGGCTTGGCTGACTGCGGCCAGGCCACGAGTCTCCAAAATACCCTGCTTTGGTCCTGAAGGCGTTGTCGATCCTAGGCTCTGGACATATACAGATGCAGCTGGTCGCAGGGCGCGGCCTCAAGCCTCGGAGTCCTGCGAGAGGTCTGAATGCTGAACAATGCGTCCCTTGCCTGCATGTTTGGCCGAGTACATGGCCTCGTCCGCACTCTGCATCAGGTTGGCCGAGGAACTACCTGCGGTGCTGATGGAGATACCTATGCTGCTGCCGACTTGCACCATCGCTCCACCATTCAGTGCAATGGGCTGGCGCACGGCTTCCATGCAGCGCTTCATGACAGACATGGCCTCACCGGGAGTGTGCAAGCCCGATAGCAGCACCACGAACTCATCGCCGCCCAGACGGGCAACGCAGTCGCCGGCACGGGCCTGGGCCGTCAGTCGGGCAGCTACCACACGTAAAACCTCATCGCCTGCGTCGTGACCCTGGGTATCGTTGACCTGTTTGAAACCATCCAGGTCCATGAAGCACACGGCAAGCATCTGGCCGTCTGCCAGCTCCTGGTTCAGCGTTTCCTCAAGTGCTCGGCGGTTCGCCAGACCCGTCAGAGCGTCGTGGTTGGCAAGGTGATTGGCGGCTTGTTCGCCTCGTTTGAGGGCGTCGATGTCCACCAGAATCCACAGCGACTCTTCGGCATTCAGCAGTGTGCCGGATGCATCCACCCACAAAAGCTTGCCCTCGGCATTCTGCACCTGGAACTGAGCGTGAAATTTGCCCCGAGCCAGCAAAGAGCCATAGGCTTTTTCGCCGATACGCCTGTAGGAGGCTTCGTCCGGGTAAAGCATGCGCGTGGATGCGCCCTGCAGTGCAGCTGCTGGCTGCTTGAGCAGACGGCGCATGGCGGGGTTGGTCCAGACGATCTTGCGCTCGCGCAGGCGAGCCATGCCGATCAGGTCATTGTTGATGACCAGCTCCTGCTCTTTGCGGATGCGGCGTTCACGCTGCTGCAGCCGGTACAGGGCTACCGAACCCAAAGCAATCAGGGCAATGCACAAGCCGGCGAGACCCCATGCACGCCAGGCGGAGGCGCGCCACATGGCCATATAGGCTTCCGTACCCAGCCCGGTAAACACCGTCAGAGGATATCCGGGCAGCCGATGGTAGGCCGTGATGCGCTCCACGCCATCGATCAGGGTCGGTGTGATGTACCAGCCTTCCTCGTTGTTGCGGCTGATGGCCTGGTGATATTCGGACGAGACAGCGGCCTTGCCGATACCCGCGTCGGCATCCTGGCTTGCAGCCGGATAGCGCGCTACCAGCAGTGCCTGATCGGTGCGCAATGCCATGGCGCTGCTGGTGCCGAACGACTGGCGCTGGAATAGCTGGTGAAAATGTTCGGCCGCGACAATGGCATAGACGATGCCCTGGAACTGGCCGCCCTCGGCCTGAAGACGCCTTGCCAGCACGATAGACCATTTTCCGAAGGAGTGGCTGATCAGAGGCTCGGACACCACCATTCGGTCCGTTGCACGGGCCTGAGCGAAATAGGCGCGTTCCGCCACTGAAAACGGCACATCAATTTCGCTGGGAGTGATGAGTACCTCGCCAGCACTGTCTGTGATGCGCAGGGCGGTGACAAAAGGAATCAGGGCACGCTGTTCCTGAAGCATTTCGTACAAGGCAAAGTTGGCGGCGGCAAGTCCGTCAAGGCTGCGCGCGCGGTAACGACTGGCAATCGATGACAGAGCGTTGTCCACCAGTCGCACCTCTGCAGCCAGCTCCAAGCTCAGGCTGCGCGCTTGATGCCTGGAGACGGCTACTCCCAGGTCCATGTCCGCGCGGTGATTGGCATGCACGCCAAGCCACGTGGCAAAGCACAGCAAGGCCGCTACCAGCAGGTTGCCGAGCACGATGCGATGCAAAAGCTTGTGAGAGCGAAAGCTTGTCATCTTGATTCTTGAGGTCCTTGAATACCAACCTGGGTCGGAAACGGCTCGGTTCCGGACATTTGCATCAACCACCTGCCGAGTAAAGCATCGCAGAGCTCAACAGCGCAATAGTCTTGCAATCATCCAACAGGTGTCGGGAGGTGGCTGCGAGCATTCGCCCGAGAGGGGCGCCGCCTGCGCGAATGGCCAGAAGTGGGGTTCCAGACGCCGATGTATTCCTGGTGCGTGATTGTGCAGGGCCGATCGCTTTCTCCGTGCTCGTCGCGGGCACAAGGCGATGCGTTCCGGCAGAAGATGGCTCTGAAGCATATGCGGAAATAGTGAAGGCATTGAGGAAAACGGAAATGAGAATTGATATCGCTTGAGGTCTGTTTGAGATCTATTCCCATTGCACCATGCCCGTTGTCGCAACAGCCTCCCATCGTGAAGTCGCAGCGCTTTACACAGGTCATCACGGTTGGTTGCAGGGCTGGTTGCGCCGAAAGGTCGGCAATGCCTTTGACGCAGCAGATCTGACGCAAGACACTTTTGTCCGTATCCTGGGCGTGCGTGAGCCGCCGCGCATAAAGTCGCCGCATGCTTATCTGATTGATGCTTTGCCGCCGCTGGTACGGCGCACTTTTCTGCTTTCGCAGCTGGAGGACATGAAGTACGACGATATCGCCTCGCAGCTGGGCGTATCGCTGACCAACGTCACGCATTACATGGCCCAGGCTTTCAGGCAGTGTCTGGCGTTGATGGTTCGGAGGGCAGCCGCTCAAATGGCTGTATTTCCTATGCGGGCTGGTCGGCAGCGCCATGATGGCAACAAGGGCCATCCTGTTCATGGTCAAGTGTCGCAGCAAGCATCTGGGTCGGCAGGCTGGCGAGTTCGGCAGCGTCACGGCGCGCGTGTACCGGCTCGTCGAAGGACTCAATGTTGAGGCCATCGCAGGTCTGAGTCTGGGCTGCATCGGCCATCTGTGGGCCAACCGCCTGGTTCCCGTCGGGCTGTCCCATGGAGCGGGTTGGGAGCTGGCGGTGTTTTTCGGGCTTTGGAGTCTGGCGCTGCTGCATGCCCTGGTGCGTGCGCCCGCCGTGGCATGGCAGGAGCAACTAGGCCTGCTGGCGCTGTTGTGTTTGCTGCTGCTGCCGCTGCTGAACTGGATCACGCTAGGGGACAGCCTGCCGGCCCAGATTGCTCGCTGCGAATGGGAGAGTGCGGGTGTGGGGTTGTGTGCCGTGGCGCTGGGATTGCTTGCCGCCCGGGCCTGGGCTTATCTGAGGCGCCGCGGCGCCGATGCAGCGCGGCGTGTTCCTGCAGTCAAGATGGAGGTGGGAGCATGAATGCCTTGCAAGCTTCGGTGCTGGCTTTTGCGCTGGCCTTTGCCGGCTTGGTGGCACTGGCTTTTGCCATGGAGGGTCATCATGAACAGCTCACGGGAGCCATGGAGATTTCTCGGGCTCGATCGTGGCTGCTGCGCTGGAGCATTGCTGCTGGCGGTGGCCGTCATGCCCTGTCTGAGCGCCTGGGGCTTTTCCGTGGGAGTCATGGTCTGGCTGGGTTGGCTGTCGATAGGAGCGCTGCTCGCCGTCGCCCTGGTCAGCGCCGCCGCCCATTGGGCCTGCTGCTGCTGGCTGCATTCTTGGTGCGGCGGCTCTGGCTTGGGTCTGGCGCGTGTGACAAGGATCTGGCGGCCCATCATCGCCAGGTGCCGAGCGGATGACGCTTGATGCGTGCATGTCCTTCGGTGTCTTGCCGAGCTTCGCGTAATCGGCAGGGGCCGTGTGCCAGCCTCATGGGTCCACACGCCTGGGCATGCCCTGCTGCCGTGTATGGTCTGCGTTGCAGACCTTGTCTGTTGCCAGGAATGCACCGTAGCTGGCAGCTTACGGTGGCTGGAAACACCCGGAGGCTCGCAAAAAGGAATGAAAAAAGGGATGCAGAGCGCATCCCTTTTCGAATGAGGTCGGCAGGTCTGAATTCCTGGCCGGCCTGTATTGAAGCCCGGTTGCGGGCTGATGATTACTTGGCGGCCGCGCGTGCGGCTTCCGCCTTGGCCTTGGCTTCGTCCAGCTTCTTTTGCAGAGCGGCGGCTTCCGCTTCAGCCTTCTTGGCCTCTTCTTCCTTGGCCTTCTTGGCTTCGGCTTCCTTGTCGCCGCCACCCATGGCGCCGGCAATGGCATTGCCAGCCATGGTGCCGGCCACGGCGCCAACGGCAGCACCTGCCATGGTGCCCATCATGCCGGAGCCACGAGCGGCAGGAGCCGCTGCTGCTGCGGGAGCAGCCGCAGGAGCTGCCGCAGCGGCGGGGGCTGCGGGTGTGGCAGGTGCAGCAGCCTTGGGTGCGGCGGCGGCAGGAGCCACGGGTGCGGGCTGAGCGGGCGCCTTGCTGCCGATGCTGGCAGGGCGAACGGACTTGCTGCTGCCCATGCGCTTGGCCTGAGCCAGGGAAGGCACGGTCAGCGATGCGATGGCGATGGCAATCACGGAGGCAGCAGCACGGTACGAAGTCTTCACGAATTGGTTTCCAGTCATGGTTGTCATAGATGGCCGCCTGCTTTTCAAGGGTGCAGACAACCAGCGAGCCTTGCGACGCTTGTCGCATCAGGTTTGCTTGCTATGGTATTTAAAGTCAATGGTTGGATTTTCAAGGTGCTGAACTGAAACTGTCCGTAAAAGGACAGGGCTCAGACCCCGACGGCCGGATGTTGTGTGATGTATGAGGCCGCACGCTATTGTAGGAACACTCTGCATGCGCAAAAGTTCCAGCAGTCTTCAATGCAGGGAAATAGTCATGAAGTGCCCCGCAGCGCCTGAAACGTGAGCGGGGCGAGCTATCGAGCCAGAGGAAGATTGGTTTAGCGCTTCTGGTGCAACTGCACCCAGTCGAGAAAGTGTGTCATGTACTTGACGAGGAAGTCATGGCTGACCTGGCCGATCTTGCCGTCGGCGTCGAGCAGCGTGTCGGACCAGCGCACAAAGCCCTCGGGCTGGGGCAGGGTGGGCATGTCCAGCGACACCAGCACATTGCGCAGGTGCTGCTGGGCCATGGCCGTGGCGGCCGCGCCGGGCGAACTGCCTATCACGGCGGCCGGCAGCCCAGCCCAGACGGACTGGCCATAGGGACGGCTCAGGCCGTCGAGCACGTTCTTGAGCGATGCGGGTATGGAGCGGTTGTATTCGGGCGTCACGAACAGAACGCCGTTGCAGCCGCGAATCAGGGGTTTGAGGTCGTCGAAGGGCTTGAAATCAGGGGTGTTGTCGAAGTCGCGGTTGTAGAGCGGCAGGCGGCTGATATCGATGAATTCGAAATCGGCCTTGCCCTGCATGAGTGCGGCCAGGCCCTGGCCGAGCTGGCGGTTGATGGACTGCTTGCTGAGGCTGCCCACGATGACGGCGATTCTGAGTTGGCTCATGCTCTGACCTTTCGACCGGGTTGGGGAAGATGCATGGCACTGTAGCAAAGCTGCCGAGGATTGCCGCGCCGCAGCGGGCGCAAAAAAGCCGCGGTCCCCGGGAGCAGGGACCGCGGCTTGGTGCTGGGCTGGTCTGTTTCAGCCTATCGGAGCACTTCCAGCAGGCGATCCAGGCCGCCCTCGTTGATGGCGACCTTGGCCTCGTTGCGCACGCGTGGCTTGGCGTGGAAGGCCACGGACAGGCCGGCCGCCTGCATCATGGGAATGTCGTTGCTGCCATCGCCCACGGCAATGCATTGGCTGGCATCGATACCGATCAGCGAGGCCACTTCCAGCAAGGTGCGGCGCTTTTCCGCGCCGTCGCAGATATCGCCCCAGGCCTGCTCGACCAGACCGCCGGTCAGTGCACCGTCCTTGATCTCCAGCACATTGGCGCGCACAAAGTCGATATCCAGCAGGCCGCGCACATGCTCGGCAAAGTAGGTAAAGCCGCCGGAGACCAGCAGCACCTTCAGGCCGGCGGCCTTGGCGGCCCTGACCAGCGTCTCGGCACCCTGCGAGAGTTTCAGGCGTTCGGCCAGAACGCGGGCCATGTCGGCCTCGGTCACTCCGACCAGCTTGCCCACGCGCTGGCGCAGGCTGTCCTTGAAGTCGGTGATTTCGCCGCGCATGGTGGCTTCTGTGATGGCTGCCACTTCGGCCTTCTTGCCCGTGGCGTCGGCGATCTCGTCGATGCACTCGATGGTGATCAGCGTCGAGTCCATATCAAAGGCGATGAGCTTGTAGTCCGCCAGCTTCTGGGGGGCGGTAAAGCCGCGGATCATCAGGCCGGGAGCGAATTCGGTGGCGTCGGTCATTGCGAGTCGTGCGAATGAGGGGGTAGCAGAAAGGGGAATGGCAGAGATCGGGTCTGCGCCATTCCTCAAGATGGCCGCCATTATCCGCTGTTGTGGCGGGCTTCGGCTGGCCATTCACCCAGGAGTCTGCCTCCTGGTGCTGCACGAGACGGCATCTACTGCGGCTGAATGCCGGCGGCCTTGACCAGCTCGGCATGCAGCCTGATGTCCTGGGCCACGGTCTGCCTGAGCTGCTCTGGCGTCGATGGCGCGACTTCCATGCCGTTTTCACCCAGCTTGGTCTTGATCTCGCTGTCCAGGGCAACGCGCACGGCGTGGTTGAGCTTGTCGATCACGGGCTGCGGCGTCTTGGCCGGGGCGAACAGGCCGACCCAGGCAGAGAGGTTGAGGTCGGCAAAACCACCTTCCGCCATGGTCGGGGTGTTGGGCAGCATGGCCGCGCGCCTGGGTGCCATCAGCGCCAGGGCATGCAGCTTGCCGGCCTGGATATGGGGCAGGGCTTCGGGCAGCACGGCAAACAGCATGTCCACATTGCCCGCCAGCGTATCGTTGACGGCTGGCGCGCCGCCTTTGTAGGGCACGTGCAGCATCTTGGCCTGGGTGCGCGTCTCGAACATCAGCGCGGCCAGGTGCTGGGGGCTGCCGTCGCCGGATGAGGCAAAGGTCAGTTTGCCTGGTGCGGCCTTGGCTGCCGCCACCACGGCAGCCACACTGGGGAATTTCTGCTTGTCCTTGACCACCAGCACCATGGGCTGGTTCACCAGCTTGCTGATGGGCGCGAAGTCGGTCTCGGGGTCATAGGGCAGGGATTTGAAAATGCTCTTGTTGGTGGTCAGGAATGAGGCCGGCGAGACCATCAGCGTATAGCCGTCCGGGGCGGAGCGTGCCACGGCCGGTGTGCCGATCTGGCCCGAGGCACCGGCGCGGTTGTCCACCACAAAAGGCTGCTTGAGTTCGCTGGCCAGCTTTTGACTCACGACTCGGGCAATCATGTCGGCGCTGCCTCCGGCGGGCAGGGCAACTATGACCTTGACCGCGCGCTCGGGATAGGTGTCCTGTGCCTGCGCCGTGGCGGCAAAGCCTGCCGCCACGGCGCAGGCCAGTGCGGGGCGGGCCATGGCATGAGCGGCATGGCGAATATGGCGTTGAACAATGTTGCGGACGGGTTGGAGCAGCATGCGATCCCTCTCTTTCTCAAGATATGCACCAGCTTGGTGATGGCTGCAGTGCGATAGTCCGATGATGAGCAAGCCCTGTGCCAGTTGCCTTGGCGTTTTGCCGGATGGGAAAGATGCGGTTTGTGCAGTGGCCGGGAAAGTGGCAGAGCTGAAGTGGCAGAGCTGATGCGCCTCGACGGCCTCAGCTTTCAGGGTTGCCAGGCGGCCGCAGATATATGGCATCCGACCAGGTGGCCACCCAGTGCGGGCGAAAGACTACGAACACCGCCGTCAGCATGCCGGTGGTCACGCCATCGGCCCAGGCCATGAGCCAGCGGGCCATGCGCGAGAGGTCTTCGTTGACATTGGGCAGCACATGGCCTGCCCATTGACCGACCAGAGATGCGACAAACAGACACAGAACTGTGCCCAAAAAGCCGCGCAAAAGAATGAATACAAAAATGTTGTGCCAGCACCAGCGGCGCACTGCCACACCCCAGAGCATGGCCAGCGTGGCTGGCACCAGACCTTGCCAGACCACCATGCCAAGGGCTTCTTCCAGTCCCAAGCCAGGAGCCAGTGCAAAAGCTATGGCGCCCACCGAGAGCAGCACGGGTACTGCAAGCGGCCAGCCAATCAAAAGTACGACCAGCGGTGCACCAGACCAGCGCAGCTGCAGCGGCATCTGGTGCAGCGCAGGCAGCGCCCAGACCCAGGGCAGCAGCACCACAATGGCCAGCAGCGGCGTGATCAGAGGCGACAGTATCGGGTCATGCATGCCGCCGGGGCCGGCTCGGCTGCCCAGCATGCGCCAGGGGCGGCAGAGCAGGGCCAGCAACAGGGCCAGCAGGGCAATGGCGGCTTCAAGAAACATGGGGGCTACGCAGATCGGGTTCTGCCGCCATCTTGCACCGTCTGCATCGGTAGGGCCTCAATAGCCCTGCTGGCTTTGTCAGCAGCCCTGTCAGGCATGAACGGCAGTTTCGTTCTTGAGCGGCTGGCCCAGGCTGCGCAGCACATCGCGCACCATCTGCGCACGGTCCTTGGGGTTCTCCAGCTCTTTTTCGATGCGCAGCTTTTCGTTGCCCGCCAGCTTGATGTGCTTGTTCTTCTGGATCAGGTGAATGATGTTCATGGGATCGATCGGCGGCTGGGGCTTGAAGCTGATGTTGATCACGCCAGGAGCGGCATCGACCTTGACCACGCCATAGGGCTGGCTCAGCACGCGAAGGCGGTGCACGTCGATCAGGGTCTGCGCCTGGGGCGGCAGCTTGCCGAAACGATCCACGATCTCCTCAAGCAGGGTATCGATCTGATCAGCCGTCTTGGCCGTGGCCAGCTTCTTGTAGAACGACAGGCGCAGATGCACGTCGCCGCAGTAGTCGTTGGGCAGCAGGGCCGGGGCATGCAGATTGATGTCGGTGGATGCCGATAGCGGCGAGAGCAGATCGGGCTCCTTGCCAGCCTTGAGGCTGCGCACGGCTTCGGACAGCATCTCGTTATAGAGCTGAAAGCCCACTTCCATCATATTGCCGCTCTGGTTTTCGCCCAGCACCTCGCCGGCGCCACGGATTTCCAGGTCATGCATGGCCAGATAGAAGCCCGAGCCCAGCTCCTCCATCTGCTGGATGGCCTCCAGTCGCTGCTGGGCCTGCTTGGTCAGGCCGTCCAGGTCCGGCACCATCAGATAGGCATAGGCCTGATGGTGGCTGCGTCCCACGCGGCCACGCAGCTGGTGCAGCTGGGCCAGACCGAACTTGTCGGCGCGGCTGATGAGAATGGTGTTGGCCGATGGCACGTCGATGCCGGTCTCGATGATGGTCGAGCACAGCAATATGTTGTAGCGCTGGGCCACGAAATCGCGCATCACACGCTCCAGCTCGCGCTCGGGCATCTGGCCGTGGGCCACGGCGATGCGGGCCTCGGGCAGGATTTCCTCCAGCTTTTGCTTGCGGTTCTCTATGGTCTCGACCTCGTTGTGCAGGAAGTAGATCTGTCCGCCCCGCTTGAGCTCGCGCAGCACGGCTTCGCGAATCACGCCCGTGCCCTCGTTGCGCACAAAGGTCTTGATGGCCAGGCGCCGCTGCGGCGCCGTGGCAATCACCGACAGATCGCGCAGCCCTTCCAGCGCCATGCCCATGGTGCGCGGAATCGGGGTGGCCGTCAGTGTCAGCACATCGACCTCGGCACGCATGGCCTTCATGGCCTCCTTGTGGCGCACGCCAAAGCGGTGTTCCTCGTCGATGATGAGCAGGCCCAGGTTCTTGAACTGCGTGGATTCGGACAGCAGCTTGTGCGTGCCGACCACGATATCCACCGTACCGTCCGAGATGCCCTTGATGGCCGCCGTGATCTCCTTGCCCGAGCGGAAGCGCGACACCTCGGCCACCTTGATCGGCCATTTGGAGAAGCGGTCCACCAGAGTCTGGTAATGCTGCTCGGCCAGAAGCGTGGTGGGGGCGAGGAAGGCGACCTGCTTGCCGCCCATGGCCGCCACAAAGGCCGCACGCAGCGCGACCTCGGTCTTGCCGAAGCCCACATCGCCACAGACCAGACGGTCCATGGGCTGGGGGCTGATCATGTCCTGCACCACGGCGTGGATGGCGGCGCGCTGGTCGGCCGTTTCCTCGAAGCCGAAGTCGGCCACAAACTGCTCGTAGTCGGCCGTGGGGAAGCGGAAGGCATGGCCCTGGCGCGCGGCGCGGCGGGCGTAGATATTGAGCAGCTCGGCGGCCGAGTCGCGCACCTGTTCGGCGGCCTTGCGCTTGGCTTTTTCCCATTGCGTGCCGCCCAGCTTGTGCAGCGGCGCGTCGTCGGGCGAGACGCCGGTGTAGCGGCTGATCAGGTGCAGCTGGCTGACGGGTACATAGAGCACGGCATCGGCCGCATATTCCAGATGCAGAAATTCCTGCAGCGCGGGCGTGCCGTCCGGGTTCTTCTGGCCCATGTCCATATTGATCAGCCCGCGATAGCGGCCTATGCCGTGGTCGGCATGAACGATGGGGTCGCCCACCTTGAGCTCGGACAGGTCCTTGATCAGGGCCTCCACATCGCTGACCTGCTCCTGGCGGCGGCGACGGCGGCCTGTGGGGCTGCTGGCAAACAGCTCGGTTTCGGTGACGAAGTCCAGGCCTTCCTCGACCCAGGCAAAGCCCGTCATCAGGCTGGAGGTGGCAATGCCGACCTTTTCCGTGGCATCGGCCTGGAACTCGGCCAGCGAATCGAACACGGGCGGGTTGACGCCCGAGGCACGGAAAAAGTCGAGCAGGCTCTCGCGCCTGCCATCGGATTCGGCCAGAAGCAAGACCCGGCTTGCGCTGGATGCTATATGTTTTTGCAGCTTGGCCAGCGGGTCATCGGCTCCGCGCAGCACGGAAAGGTCTTCGAGCTTCTGGAAGATGGCGCTGTCGGCCACATCTTCTGTGCCCGGGCGCAAGGCCAGCTGGGCATGTTCCTTGCTGCGGGTATAGAACTGGTCGGCGCTGAGAAACAGCGTCTCTGGCGGCAGCGCCGGGTGGTCGGGGTCGCCCTGCACCAGGCGGTAGCGGTCCTTGGTGTCCTGCCAGAAGCGCTGGAAGGCCGGCTCCAGATCGCCGTGCAGCACCACGGTGGCCTCATCGCCCAGATAGTCGAAGACCGTGGCCGTCTCGTCAAAGAACAGCGGCAGGTAGTACTCGATGCCGGCCGTGGCAATGCCGGCACCCATGTCCTTGTAGATGCGGCTGCGCGTGGGGTCGCCTTCTAGCAGCTCGCGCCAGCGGCTGCGGAACTTGGCGCGCGCCTCTTCGTCCATAGGGAATTCGCGACCTGGCAGCAGGCGCACTTCGGGTACGGGGTAGAGGCTGCGTTGCGTGTCGGGGTCGAAAGTGCGGATGGAGTCGATCTCGTCGTCGAACAGATCCACGCGGTAAGGCTGGAGCGAGCCCATGGGGAACAGATCGATCAGGCCGCCGCGCACCGCGTATTCGCCATGGCTGACCACTTGGGACACATGCTGGTAGCCCGCCAGCGTGAGCTGGGCCTTGAGCTTGGCTTCGTCCAGCTTCTGGCCCTGCTTGAATTCAAAGGTATAGCCCGCCAGAAACGAGGGCGGGGCCAGGCGATAGAGGGCCGTGGTGGCGGGCACGATGACCACATCGGCGCCATGCTGCTTGTCGCGCTGGTTGATGCGCCACAGTGTGGCCAGGCGCTCGCTGATCAGATCCTGGTGCGGCGAGAAGCTGTCGTAGGGCAGGGTTTCCCAGTCGGGAAACAATGCACAGCGCAGCTCGGGGGCGAAGAAGGCCATCTCTTCCATGAGACGGTGGGCGTCGGCGGCATCGGCCGTGACGATGGCAGTGACCCGGCCGTCTTGCTTTTCGCGCTCGCCTAGCCTGGCCAGCAGCAGCGCGTCGGCGCTGCCAACTGGACGGGGCAGGTGAAAGCGTTTACCGGGGGTGAGCTTAGGCAGTTGCATGGTTTTTCACAGACGAACGCAGGCAGCGGCGCGCAGGCGCGGGCTGGATGCAAAAAAAACGGGGACAGATTGAAAGCGGGCGAGTCCGGCCATCAAAGGCAGGGCTCACAGCCCAATCAGCGCGTAGCTGATGGTTGGCGGCGCATTCACTCAAAATGGGGACACCTCAAGGCGATGCAAGCCGAAAGCAGGTCGTCGATGGATCTCACGGGCTTTCGGACGAAACGGTGATTTTAAAATACTGTGCATGACAGATCGGTTTTTCTCGCCTGAGTCCATGACGGACGACAAGGCAAACGCTGCGGCGGCTTCATCGCCTGCATCTGCGCCCCGCTGCTGGGGGCTGATTCCCTGCGCGGGCGTCGGTCTGCGCGCCATTGCCGCAGACTCCCCGGCCCCCGAGCTGCCCAAGCAATATCAGATGGTTGCCGGCCAGCCCATGGTCATGCACACGCTGGACGCCATGTTGGCGGTGCAGCGCATCCACCGTGTGCTGCTGGTGGTCTCTGCTTCCGATGGCTTCTGGCAGGAGCGCGCCACGGACGCCCGGCTCGGCATTGCTGCGTGTGGCGGAGCCACCCGTGCCGAGACCGTGAGCAACGGCCTGCAGGAGTTGCTGCGCATGGGAGCCAGCGCCGAGGACTGGGTGCTGGTGCATGACGCGGCGCGCTGTCTGGTCGCATCGGCGCAGGTCAATGCCTTGATCGATGCCTGCCTGCCCGATGCCGTGGGGGGGCTGCTGGCGCTGAAGCTGCCCGACACCCTCAAGCAGCAGGCCGCAGGCGCGGGTCCGGCGCGTGTGGCGCAGACGGTGGAGCGCAGCGACAAATGGCTGGCTCAGACGCCGCAGATGTTCCGTATCGCAGCCTTGCTGGCTGCGCTGCAGGCGGCGGGCGCTGCCGTGACCGATGAAGCCAGCGCCATGGAACTGGCCGGTCACTCACCGAGACTGGTGCCGGGCGGTGCGCAGAACTTCAAGGTGACCTACCCCGACGACTTTGCGCTGGCCGAGGCGGTGCTGCTGCAGCGCAAGGCGCGTGGCTAGACGGATTCGCCATCGGCAGGGCTTGGCGACGGGCAAGTCCGTGTCCGAGCCGGATTGGCGCAGATGGTATTTAATTTGATAGCTGCTTGCGCTTTATGAGCAAGGGTTTGACAAGGATTTTTATGAATTTTCGTATTGGTGAAGGCTGGGATGTACATGCCCTGGTCCCTGGACGCAAGCTGATTCTCGGCGGTGTCGAAGTGCCTCATAGCCTGGGGCTGCTCGGCCATTCTGATGCCGACGTGCTGCTGCACGCGATCACCGATGCCCTGTTCGGCGCCGCGGCGCTGGGCGATATCGGCCGCCATTTCTCGGACACCGACGCGCAGTTCAAGGGTGCTGACTCCGCCGTGCTGCTGGCCGAAGCTGCCAGGCGCGTGCGCGCCAAGGGCTTCGAAATCGGTAATATCGACAGCACCATCGTGGCCCAGGCGCCCAAGCTGGCACCCCATATCGAGAAGATGCGCGAGCGTATTGCCCAGGTGCTGGAACTGGATGTGGAGCAGGTCAACGTCAAGGCCAAGACGGCCGAGAAGCTGGGGCCTGTGGGTCAGCAGCAGGCCATGGAGGCTCGTGCCGTGGCCTTGCTGGTACGGACAGCCTAGCCTCGTTCGCCGCAATGGCCGCTGCGAAAGCCGGTCAGGAATCGCTGTAGAGGGCTTGCACCTCGGCCCCGGTCAGGGTCGGGGTGTCATTGGCCAGCGCGTAATAGTCGGGCTTTTCGTCGATATAGATCTGCTGCGCCAGTTTCAGGCCCTGGGCGTCCTGAAACAGCCCGGCAGACAGAAAATGCTCGTTGCTTGCCAGCAGGCGGTAGAAGAGGTGGGTGCCGCAGCTGCTGCAAAAAGCCCGCTCCGCCCAGGGCGAGGAGGCATAGCGCGTGACGGGGCCGCTGGTCTGCACCGCCGTGCCGCCATGCAGGGTGAAGGCTGGGCCTTCTCCCCAGCGCCGGCACATGCTGCAGTGGCAGACGTGAACTTCTTGGGTTTCGGGCGCGGTGACGAGAACGGCTTTGCACAGGCATCGGGCTTGCATGGTGAGCTCTTCGGCAGATGATTGAAAGGCGATGCCGATTGTGCAATGAGGCGGGCAGATTCAGTCTTCCACGGTCTCATCGTCTTTCTTGTCGCGCGGCAGATTGCGCTTGACCTGGGGGCGCTGCAGGCGCTGTTCGGGCGCCGCACCGGCCGTCACACCCATGGCGCGCTGCAACTGCAGATGGGCGACCAGGCCGCCTGTCGATGAATTGGACAGGGCAAACATGCCGCCCATGCGCTGCACCGTCTTGTCCACGATGGACAGACCCAGGCCTGCGCCTGCGGCCGCCGTGCGCGCCGTGTCGCCGCGGAAGAAGGGCTGGGTCAGATTGGCCAGTTGCTCGGCCGGAACGCCCTTGCCATGGTCGCGGATGCGGATGACCACCCATTTTTCGCTTTCCTTGGCAACCACATCCACCTCGGTGGTGTCGGTCGATGGGGTCTTGCCATAGCGGCGTGCATTCTCAAAGAGGTTGGAGATGACGCGCGCCAGCTCCACCTCATCGGCCATGACGTAGAGGTCTTCGGGCACGTTCATGGTGATCTGCAGCTCACGGTGGTCCTGCACGGCATAGACGCAGGAGGCAACCACGGCGTGCAGATCCACGGGGCTGAGCATGACGCGATGATCGGGGCGGGCGTAATCCAGGAATTTGTCGATGGTGGCGTCCAGTTGAACGATGTCGGCCACCATATGCTCGCGCGCCACATCGTCATAGACGCTCATCTCGGTCTCCAGACGCAGCCGCGCCAGCGGCGTGCGCAGGTCGTGGGAGATGCCGGCCAGCATCACGGCACGGTCCTGCTCCAGCTTGGCCAGCTTCTGCGCCATGCGGTTGAAGCCAATATTGACTTCGCGGATTTCGCTGGTCACGGCTTCCTCGTCGAGCTGGCTGGCGTCGAAGTCGCCCTCCCGCACGCGATTGGCTGCATAGGACAGTTGTTTGAGTGGCCGGTTGATCAGGCGGGCGATGGCGGCCGCGCCGATGAGCGAGAGCAGGGCGGCCGTGATCAGCCAGATCAGCCAGGTCTGGCCGCTGGCGGGAGTGAAGCGCGACTGGTCCATCAGCATCCAGTTGCGGTCGCCGTTGATGGTGAAGCCAACCCACAGGCCGGGCTCTCCGTTGACGCTGCGCGCCACCACGGTGCCGTAGCCCAGGCGGGTGGTCAGCTCCTCGGTCAGCTTCTGGCCAAGGGCGTTTTGCTCCAGCAGCTCGAAGGAGTCGCCAGGCTCACGAGGCAGAATGCGCACGCCTTCCTGGTCGGCCATGGTCTTGATCAGGGAGACGCGGTTGATCGCATCCGAATGCTCGAGGGCAGCGCGGCTCAGATTGACCAAAGAGGCCACTTGCTTGGCCGTCTGCAGCGTGCGCGGCTCGAAATCCAGTGCCCGCAATGTCTGCAGCCAGGCCAGAATGCTGCCCACCAGCAGCAGGGCCAGCAGGCAGAAAGTACGCCAGAACAGATTCAGCCCCACAGGGGAGCGAGCTGTGCTGCGCCGCTCGTACTCCAGAGGTACGGGGCTGGTGGCGTCGGGCGGCGGATGGTGAAAAGCGCTCATGAACAGCAATGCGGAAATAACTGGACCCGAGGGTACGCCCAATATGGGCGACGCGGGTTACGGTTTGTCCAAAAAGTGTCTATCTACTGGTGGTTGTTGAAAGAGCTTGACTTATGGGCCCTATGGACCGGTACCCAAGCGCAACAAGCCGCGCAGCGGGCGGCTTGTTGCGATGAAGGCGGGCAGAATCAGTTCATGCCATCGGGTACGAACACATAGCCCACGCCCCAGACGGTCTGGATATAGCGTGGAGCGGCAGCGTCTTCCTCGATCAGCTTGCGCAGGCGGGAAACCTGCACGTCCAGGCTGCGGTCGAACGGCTCGAATTCGCGGCCACGGGCCAGCAGGGCCAGCTTTTCGCGCGACAGAGGCTGGCGCGGGTGGCGCACCAGGGCCTTGAGCATGGCGAATTCGCCGGTGGTGAGTGGCAACTCCTCGCCATTCTTTTGCAGCACGCGAGTGCCCAGGTCGAAGGTGAAGGGGCCAAAGGTCACCACCTCGTTGTCGCCTGAAGGCGCGCCCGGTGCTTCCTGAGGCGGACGGCGGCGCAGCACGGCATGGATGCGGGCCAGCAGCTCGCGGGGGTTGAAGGGCTTGCCCAGATAGTCGTCGGCGCCCACTTCCAGGCCCACGATGCGGTCCACATCCTCGCCCTTGGCGGTCAGCATGATGATGGGAGTGCGGTCGTTGGCGGAGCGCAGGCGGCGGCAGATGGACAGGCCATCCTCGCCGGGCATCATCAGATCCAGCACGATCAGGTCGACAGTCTCGCGCAGCAGGATGCGGTTGAGCGCCTTGCCGTCCTCGGCAATCATGATCTCGAAGCCTTCCTGCGTCAGATAGCGGCGCAGCAGGTCGCGGATGCGTGCATCGTCATCCACCACGAGGATCTTGTCAGTACGGTTGTTCGTCGTTGCCATGATCGTCCTTGTCGATTTATTTGTAACTGGTCCATTGTTATCGCTAGATCAAAAAAATCCAGCAAAACAAGGTCAAGTCTTGCTGCTTGTTACGATTGTTGCGTTTATTAATGGAACAATAAATGTTTCATGAGGAACTTTTCAAGAGTATTTTGCACTATTGTTTCAGTGTTTGTTCTGTTGGTGTGTCTAATGTGGAGTATTCGTACATAAAGTCACACTCTGGGCTGACATGCTGCGCTGCAGCGACTTTGCGCAATGGTGAAATGCATGTGTATCTGCATGGCCTGATTTACTTACAAGGGTGAACCGCATGAATCAATTTTCCAAGTCTTCCTCTTCCTCTCGCGCCGCGGCTGCCGCACTTGCGCTGGCTGCGGCCTGCGCTGGCGGCAATGTATGGGCCCAGGGCGCCGCGCGTGACATGCATAGACCTGCCAATGTGGTGCAGCTGTCGGCTCAGGGAACCGTGGAGGTCAAGCAGGACTGGATGACGGCAACCCTGTCGGCCAGCAAGGATGGCCGCGATGCCGCGTCCGTTCAGTCCCAGCTGCAAAAGATCGTGGAGTCCGCCATGACCACGCTGCGTAACGATGCGCAAGGTCGGCAGATGGAGTTGAGCACCGGTAATTTCTCCATCTCGCCGCGTTATGGCAACAACGGCAAGATCGAAGGCTGGCAGGGCCAGGCAGAGATCGTGCTGCAGGGGCGCGACTTTGTGCGCATCACTCAGGCTGCGGCCAAGGTGCAGGACATGACGCTGGCCAGCATGAGCTTCGGCCTCTCGCGTGAAGCACGGGAAAAGGTGGAGGGCGAAGCCCAGGCCAAGGCGATCGAGAGCTTCCGCCAGCGTGCTGCGGCCATCTCCAAGAGCTTCGGTTTTGCGGGCTACAGCCTGCGCGAGGTCAATGTGAGCAGCAGCGGCGGCGGCGGGCATCCCATGCCTCGCCCGCGCATGATGAGTATGGCCAAGGCCAGCTATGCGGATGCCGCGCCCGTGCCGGTGGAGGCGGATCGCACCGAGGTGACGGTCAGCGTCGGTGGCTCGATTCAGATGCAGTGATCGGATCCGCGCGGCGTGTATAAAAAAGGAGCAGCTTGCGCTGCTCCTTCTTGATTTTCATCATGATTTGATGCTGAATATGTTTTCTGGCAAGCGCTAGATGCTATCTAATTGATAGACGCATGGGCTGGAGCCGAGCGGCTTTTATTGTGCGGCCCAGCCGCCGTCCATATTCCATGCCACGCCGCGCACATTGTTGGCCGCGGCCGAGCAGAAGAAGACGGCCAGCTCGCCTAGCTCTTCGGGCGTGGTGAACTGCATCGAAGGCTCTTTCTCTCCCAGCAGTTGCTTGGTGGCGTCTTCATTGCTGATGCCTTGGGCGGCAGCCTTCGCGTCCACCTGCTTTTGTACCAGCGGCGTGAGCACCCAGCCGGGGCAGATGGCGTTGCAGGTCACGCCGGTGGTGGCGTTTTCCAGCGCCGTTACCTTGGTCAGGCCGACGATGCCGTGCTTGGCGGCGACATAGGCCGATTTTTCGGCCGAGCCGACCAGCCCGTGTACCGAGGCCACATTGATGATGCGGCCCCAGTTGGCCTGCTGCATGGCGGGCAGGGCCAGGCGCGTGGTATGGAAGGCGCTGCTCAGGTTGATGGCGAGGATGGCATCCCACTTCTCCACGGGGAAGTCCTGCACCTTGGCCACATGCTGAATGCCGGCGTTGTTGACCAGGATGTCGACGCGGCCGAATTCGGCGGCGGCGTATTTCATCATGGCTTCAATGTCGGTGGCCTTGCTCATGTCCGCTCCGTGGTAGCCGACTTCGATACCGGCTGCTTTGCCGGCATCAAGCACCTGGGCGCGTGGTGCTTCGACATCGCCAAAGCCGTTGAGCACGATATTGGCACCCTGGCGTGCCAGAGCGATTGCGATACCTAGGCCGATTCCGCTGGTCGATCCCGTCACGAGAGCGGTTTTGCCTTTCAACATGGACATACAAGGTCTCCGAATGAATTACGATGCGACGACAGCCATTATCGGCCCCGGTCTTGAAAACGCGTTCTCCATGAATCAACCTACGCTGAATTACGTATCGTGTCCCGGAGCCTCTGCAACGGCTCCCACCTGGGCCAGTGCTCAGCGCCGCCAACAGGTCGAGGCTCAGCCCGAGGGAACGCACCGCATGGCGTACTGGGAATGGAACCATACCGGCAATCCAAGACATCCTCATGTCATCGTCTGCGTGCACGGCCTCTCACGCCAGGGGCGAGACTTTGATGTGCTGGCCGCCGAGCTCAGCCGTTTTGCCCGCGTGATCTGCCCCGATGTGGTGGGGCGCGGCGAAAGCGACTGGCTGGCCGACCCCATGGGTTATCAGCTGCCGTTGTATGCGGCCGATATGTTGGCGCTGCTGGCCCAGTTGCATGCTCAGGCACCGATTGAAACCCTGGACTGGGTCGGTACCAGCATGGGTGGCTTGATCGGGATGGGTGTCGTGGGGCAGCCCGGTCTGCCGCTGCCGGTGCCTGTTCGGCGGCTGGTGCTCAACGACGTAGGGCCGGCGATTGAATGGGAGTCGCTGGAACGAATCGGCTCCTATGTCGGAAAAGGCTTGCAGTTTCCCAACTTTGAGAGCGCTGCTGCTGCCATGCGCTTGATTTCCGAGGGATTCGGCCCACATAGCGATGAGCAATGGAGCCGGCTCTCGCAAGCCATGATCAAGCCAGATGCTCAAGGAGGTGTGGTGCTGCATTACGACCCCCGTATTGCAGTGCCCATGGCCCAGATGACGCGCGAGACTGCTCAGGCCGGTGAGGCCTTGCTCTGGCAGCTTTACGACCAGATCAAGGCACAGGTATTGCTTATCAGAGGGGCCGAGTCCGATCTGCTTTCCAGCCGTACCGCCAAGGCCATGACCGAACGTGGCCCCAGGGCGCATTGCACGGAACTGCAGGGCGTGGGACATGCTCCAACGTTGGTCGTGCCGGGGCAAGTGGCGTTGATACAAAAGTTTTTACAAGGGGATAAGGGTTTGCCTGCGAACATCAGTCTTGCGCAGCAGGCCCAAGAGGAAGCTGCATGAAGACCAGCGATACCGTAACCACAGTCTCTGACGCCGCACCAAAGCTCACGGAGCCGACGCCGCATCTGATTACCGCCACATCCGAGGTTTTGCCCGATCAAGTCAATGCGCTGGTGCGCGCCCGTGCCTTTGCAGAACCTCTGATTGCCGGCGAAGTCATGGAGACCGGTGAAAACACCCTGACCCATGCCGACGCCGTTGCCGCCATCCTCAAGAAAATCGGTGGCTCGGAAACCATGCAGGCGGCCATTTATCTGGTACATGCCAGCGTGCACCTGAACAAGCCGCAGGAAGTGATTGCCAAGGCGTTTGGAGACAATTTTGCGACCCTGGCGGTCGAAACCATCAAACTCATCCGGGTGCAGCAGCAGGCGCGAGACGCCGAGCTGAGCAGCCAGCATGTCGATGGCGTGGCCACCCAGACCGAGAACGTGCGCAAGATGCTGCTGGGCTTTTCGCGCGATCTGCGCGTGGTGCTGCTGCGCCTGGCGTCGCGCCTGCAGACGCTGCGCTACTGCGCGGCTGAGAAGAGTCCGGTTTCACCCAGCATCGCGCGCGAAGCTCTCTATGTCTTTGCGCCGCTGGCCAACCGTCTGGGAATCTGGCAGATCAAATGGGAGCTCGAAGATCTGGCTTTCCGTTTTCTGGAGCCCGATACCTATCGCCAGATCGCGCGTCTGCTCGACGAAAAGCGGGTCGAGCGCGAAGCCTATATGGAGCAGATGCGTGCGCGGCTCGAGGCCGACTTGCGCGCCCACAGCATCAGCGCCTCCGTTCAGGGGCGTCCCAAGCACATATACAGCATCGTCAAGAAGATGCGCGGCAAGTCGCTGAGCTTTGACCAGCTGTTCGATATCCGTGCCATGCGCGTCATCGTGCCTACGGTCAAGGACTGCTATGCAGCCCTGTCCTGGGTGCATGAGCAATTCACACCGCTGGAAAAGGAGTTCGACGACTACATCGCCAAACCCAAGCCCAACGGTTATCAGTCTCTGCACACGGTGGTGCGCGATGAAACCGGCCGCACCATAGAGATCCAGATCCGCACCCAGGCCATGCACGACCATGCCGAGCATGGCGTGGCCGCGCACTGGGCTTACAAGGAAGCCGGCACCAAAGGCTATGCGGGCGTGTCTGCGTCCAGCGAATATGACGCCAAGATCGCCGTGCTGCGCCAGTTGCTGGCCTGGGGCAGCGACCTGACGGGCTCGGCCCAGCGTGGTCTGTTTGAAGATCGCATCTATGTGCTGACTCCCGATGCGGCCGTGATCGAGCTGCCGCAAGGGGCCACGCCGGTGGACTTCGCCTACTCGGTGCACACCAGCCTGGGCCATCGTTGCCGTGGTGCGCGTGTGGACGGGGCCATGGTGCCGCTGAACACCGCTCTGGAAAGCGGCCAGACGGTAGAGATCAACACGGCCAAGGAAGACCGCCCCTCCCGCGACTGGCTCAATGCCGAGCTGGGTTATCTGGTCAGCAACCGCGCCAAGGCCAAGGTGCGCGCCTGGTTCAATGCCCAGGCTACGCATGAAACCGTCTCGCGCGGGCGCGAGGCCGTTGAAAAGCTGCTGCAGCGCGAAGGCAAGACGGCGATCAAGCTTGAAGAGCTGGCGGCACAGCTGGGCTTCAAGTCTGCCGATGCACTGTTTGAAGTCGTGGGCAAGGACGAGTATTCACTGCGCAATATCGAAGTCGTGCTGCGTCCCAGTGAAGAAACGCCAGAGGAAGATGCATTCACGCCGGTGCGCAAGGCGCGTGGGCATGACTCGTCGCGAGGTGGAGTGCTGGTGGTGGGCGTCGATTCGCTCATGACCCAGCTCGCCAAATGCTGCAAGCCGGCTCCTCCGGACGAGATCGGCGGCTTTGTGACCCGTGGCAAGGGCGTGAGCGTTCACCGCTGCGATTGCTCGAATTTCCGCGAGATGATGGCCAAGAGCCCGGAGCGTGTCATCGAGGTCGACTGGGGCACCCCCAAGCATGTGGACAAGGGTGGACCGGTTTACCCTGTGGACGTTGCGGTGGAGGCGGCCGACCGTCAAGGCTTGCTGCGCGATATCTCGGACGTGTTTGCACGCGAGAAGACCAATGTCATCGGAGTGCAGACCCAGTCCGTCAAGGGGACGGCATGGATGACGTTCACGGTGGAAGTGGCAGATTCGGGTCGTCTCAACAAGGTACTTGGCATCGTCGCCAGTGTCTCCGGCGTTCGCTCGGCCAGAAGGCGCTGATGTAAGTCCCGATTGCGCACTGACAGTGCTCGATGACAAGAAAATGTTAGCTCTCAAAAAATGAGTGAAAAACCCGTGCTACAATTGCTTCATCGAACAGAACAACAGGCGCGTAGCTCAGCTGGTTAGAGCACCACCTTGACATGGTGGGGGTCGTTGGTTCGAGTCCAATCGCGCCTACCAAACGTGCAGACGAAACCAGAGTTTGCAACAGAAAATGCCCGCTAAAAAGCGGGCATTTTTGTTTTGTCGGTATGAAGCCAGCCGTTAGCGGAAAACGGCATTCAAACAGACATTTTGTCGCAGCTGTCGGTTGATTTCTGCCAGTGTCCAGATCGCGCATCCCGATCACCGTCCAGAGCGGAGTCGTGGTTCAGGATTGAGCCGCCCCTCGCAATATAGCGGCTCTTGACTCCGTATTCCGATTCGCTGTCACAGCACATGCATGACGGCGCAATGCCTGTACCAGAGATGCCAATAACGCACGTTGTCTGCCTGGCTGCTTGCAGTCCAGACACACTTGCTAGAAAGCCGGATTCAATTCCAGCAGCAAGTTCGAGGAGCCGGGAGTCACCGAGAGCGACTGGCTGTAGATATCTCCTGCTCGTGGCATGGCTTGGCCGTCCAGCGACAGCCGCGCCTGCAAACGTAGCTCCGGGAATGACGACAGCGAAACTGCAGGATCGAGCAGGTTCTCCGGTCCCAGCGTGAAATGTGTCGGCAGGGCGGTCGCAGGCAGGCGCAGCACTGCCACAGGCCGGGGGTGACCGTCGGCGCGAGCCACGACAAAGACTTGAGCCTTGGCCAACCGGGACAGTTCAGATGGATTGGCCTTGGAGGCTGCCCATCGCAATTCTCCGCTCAGGCGGCTCTTGGATGCGGCCGCAGTTTTGGCAGTGATGCTCGAGCTGTCTTCAGACGCCAAAGCCTCCAGCTTGAGCAGGTCGTCCTGCACGCGCAGCGCCATGTCCGATCCGGGCTCTAGCTGCGCCAGCAGGGCCCGCCAATGCTTGCCCGCCTCATCCAGCTGGCCATGGCGCACGGCGGCACTGCCGGCAAGGGCCAGCGCCTTGGGTTGGCTCGGCTGCAACTGCAGTGCCTGGGCGATGGCCTTGCCGGCCTCGCCATCCAGATCACCGCCCTGGGCCGATGCCAGCGCGTCGGCCAGATCGGCCCATAACCTCGCCTGGACTTCCTCATCCATCGCGCTACGCCGCGCCTCCTGCAAAGCCTGCCGGTATGCCTGGGCCGCAGCGTCAAATAGCTCCAGAGTCTCATAGGAGCGGGCCAGCATCACCCAGCCAGGCAGGTTCCGGGGTTGTTCCTCAAGACGCCGGGCCAGCCCATCCACCATGGCCTGCACTTGCGTATCGCCCGCGCCGTCTCCGTGCGCGTCGGGCTGCTCCTGCGCCAGCTGCGCCGCAGCCTTTGGGTCACCCACCTGCAGGTACAAAGCGAACGCGGCGACAGGGAGCAGCACCGCCAACAACAGCGCGCTGCTACGGCGCAGCCATGGACTTTGGCGCCAGGCGACTGATGCTCGGGGTCTGTCCAGTTCTCTGAGCAGACGCCGCTGCAGTTCTTCGACCGCTTGAGCGTGGTCGGTCTCGCTCAGGCGCCCCCCTGAGCGCTCCAGCTTCAGCTCGGTCAACTGGGCCTGGTAGAGGCGGCGCAGCGCTTCATCAGGATCGCTGGCGGGCGATGGGGCCTCGGCCAGCAGAGGCGGCAGCAGTACAGCCAGGCTCAGAAGCATCAGGGCGGTGGCACCCAGCCACAACCAGTGCATGGCGCTCATTGGCGTTCCTCCTTCGAGGTCGTGTCCAGCCATTGACGTGCACGGTCTCGTTGCTGCGCAGTGAGTGGCTCGTCCGGCATGCTCCTTTGGCGCAGTGTGCGCCGCAGCAGGACAAAGCCGCCCAGCGCGGCAAGGAACGGGCTGCTCCACAGCAACCAGGTCGATGGCTTCCAGGGCGGGTTGTAGCGCACAAAGGAGCCATAGCGCTGTTCGAAGAAGTTGATCACCTGCTCATTGCTATGGCCCTGCTCGAGCTGGTTGCGGATCTCGCGGCGCATGTCCTCGGCCATGGGGGCACGCGATTCGGCCACGGTCTGGTTCTGGCAGACGACACAGCGAAGCTGAGCGGCCAGCGCCATTTCACGATCCAGCAGTTCCTGGTCCCGAGCGGTCTGCCCGGCCTGGGCCAGCATTGCCATGCAGGCCAGCAAGGCCGCTGTGAAGGCAGCGCCGATACTTCGCGGTTTCATTGCAGACTCCTGATGACCGGCAGCAGCCGATCGCGCCATATCTCTGCGGTTACCGGGCCCACGTGGCGATAGCGCACGCGGCCCTGGCTGTCGATGACAAAGGTTTCCGGCACTCCCTGGATGCCGAAGTCCATGCCCACGCGGCCATCGCCGTCGATGGCTGAAGCTCGGTAGGGATTGCCCGCCACCCGCAGCAGCGCGCGAGCCTTGTCCGGCTGATCCTTGTAGTTCAGGCCGTAGACGGCAACAGCGTCGCGCTTCGAGAGTTCGGCCAATACGGGTAGCTCCTGCCGGCAGGGGGCGCACCATGAGGCCCAGACATTGAGCAACCAGGCCCGGCCTCGCAGGTCCTGCAGATGCAGGACTTGCTGCTGATCTTCGAGCAGAGGGCGGTCTATGGCCGGTGCGGGCTGTTCCAGCAGCGCCGAAGGCAGGGCCCGTGGGTCACGCTGCAGGCCAAGCCCGAGCATGATGGCCAGGCCTAAAAATATTGCCAGGGGCAGGACAAAGCGCATCAGACAGCTCCTTGCAGGGCCGGAGCGCCGGACTGGCGATGCGCTCGCTGCTTGGCTGTACGAAAGCGCCGGTCCATAAGGCTCAGGCCCGCGCCCAGCGCCATCATCAGTGTGCCTATCCAGACCCAGTCCATGAAAGGCTTGACCTGTAGGCGCACGGTCCAGCGCAGGCCTTGATCGTCCAGTGGATCGCCCAGGGCCACGAAAACGTCGCGTGTCCAGCCGCTGTCAATGGCGGCCTGGCTCAGCGCCATGCCCTGGGCGCGGTAAACCCGCTTCTCGGGAAACATGCTCCAGCTGTCCTGCCCCGCTCGACTGACAGTGAATTGGGCACGCTGCGCGTCATAGTTGGGGCCGGCTGTCGGACCAAGGCTGTCGAAGCGGAAGCGGTAGCCACCCGCCTCGGCAGTCTCACCCTGCGCCAGCGTGGTCTCGTGCCGGCTCTCCAGCCCGTCGGCCAGGCTTACCGCCAGCACGAACACGCCCGCACCGGCATGGGCCATCAGCATGCCCCACCAGCCCCAGGGCTGGCGCGACAGGCGCTGACCCAGATGGCCGATTTCCAGGCCTTGCCCCAGGCGCTGCCAGATATGGGCCAGTGTGCTGAGCAGGCACCACAGGCCCAGGGCCAGGCCCAGCAAGGTGGCCGGGGACAGGCGCACACCCATCCAGCCGCCTGCCAGTGCCAGCACTGCCGAGCAGGCAAGGCTCAGCACGAGGGCCACGCGAAGGCGCCGCCACAGCTCGCCAACCAGGCTGCTCTTCCAGCGCGCCACCGTGCCCACGCCCATCAGGGCCAGGGCCGGCAGCACCAAAGGCAAAAAGACGGCCTGGAAGTACGGCGGCCCCACGGAGATCTTCTCGCCGCTCAGCACATCGAGCGCCAGCGGGTACAGCGTGCCTATAAGCACCGCCAGCGCGGCAGCGGTGAAGAGCACGTTGTTGATCAGCAAAAAGGTTTCGCGCGAGAGCATGGCAAATTCCCCGGAGCCGCGGCCCAGCTCCGGTGCGCGCCAGGCGAACAGCCACAGCGATGCTCCCACCACAGCCACGATGAAGCACAGGATGAAGAGCCCCCGCCCTGGGTCCACGGCAAACGCATGAACCGAGGTAAGCACGCCTGAGCGCACGAGAAAGGTACCCAGCAGGCTCAGCGAAAATGCGCAGATGGCCAGCAGGGCCGACCAGCTGCGGAAGGCGCCGCGCTGGTCGGTCACGATCAGCGAATGCAGCAGGGCCGTACCCACCAGCCAGGGCATGAAAGAGGCGTTTTCCACCGGGTCCCAGAACCACCAGCCGCCCCAGCCCAGTACGTAATAGGCCCAGGCGCTGCCCAGCAGAATGCCCAGTGTGAGAAAGCCCCAGGCCGCCAGCGTCCAGGAACGCGACCAGCGCGCCCAGGCCGCACCCAGCTCGCCCGAGATCAGTGCCGCAAGTGCGAACGCAAAGGGCACGGCAAAGCCCACATAGCCCATGTACAGCAGCGGCGGATGCAGCACCATGCCGGGATCCTGCAGCAAGGGGTTGAGGTCCTTGCCTTGCGCAGCCGCCGGGATCAGGCGTGCAAACGGGTTGGAGAGAAACAGCAGGAACAGCAGCAGGCCCACGCTGATCCATCCCAGCACCGCGAGCACGCGCGCCACGAAGGCCGGCGGCAGGTCTCGGCTGCGCCAGGCCACCGCCAGGGTCCAGCCCGAGAGCATGAGCTGCCACAGCAGCATGGAGCCTTCATGACCACCCCAGAACGCTGCCAGCTTGTAGGCCATGGGCAGGTCGCTATGGGAATTGGCCGCCACATACAGCACCGAGAAGTCTCCGCGCCAGAAGCACCAGAACAGGCTGGCCGAAGACAGCACGCACAACGCGCATAGCAAAAAGGCTGCGGGCCGGGCCAGCCTTACCCAGCCCGCCAGTCCCCAGTGGGCACCGGCCAGCGGCAGCACCGCCAGCAGCACTGCCGTAACCAGGGCCAGTACCAGGGCGAACACGCCAAGTTCAGCGATCATGTGCGGCCTCCGCTGGAGACGGCATCGGCGCTGTCCTGGCCGGCTTCCCTGACGGTGGCGTCGTCGGCAGACTTCTCCGACGGCTTGCCGGCGGCGTTTTTCAATGCATGGGCCGCTTCGGGCGGCATGTAGTTCTCGTCGTGCTTGGCCAGCACCTCGGAGGCTTGGAAGGCACCGTCCGCCTGCATACGGCCCGATACCACCACACCTTTGCCCTCGCGGAACAGGTCGGGCAGCAATCCTCGATACTGCACAGGTACACTGCGCACTTCATCAGTCACGGCAAAGCGCAGCAGCATTCCGTCGCCGCTGCGCTGCAGTGAGCCAGGCTCCACAAGGCCTCCCAGGCGAAAGGCCGCACCATGCGGAACCTCACCTGCATGAACCTGGCTGGGGCTGTAGAAGAACATCACATTGGAGTTGAGCGCTCGCAGCACCAGCGTGACGGCTGCGGCCACCAGCGCAAGTCCTGCCAACACCCACAGCAGGCGACGCTGGCGCGGCTTCATGGGTTCTCCCTGGCTTCGAGTCCGGACGCGGCTTCAGCCTTCAGGCGACGGCTGCGCACAAAGATGCTGACCAGCTCGATACCCAGCGCCATCGCGCTCACACCGTAGGCCAGAGCAATGAAAAAAGCATGATCCTGCATTACAGACTCTCCTCGCGGGCTCGCTCCAGAATCAGGCAACGTGCCCGTACCAGGGCGACGGCCAGCGTATAGGCCCAGCAGGCCAGCGCCATCAGCAGCATGCCGGCCAGCATGGTGTGTGTCATGCTGGGAGCTGTATCCATGCGGATACTCGCACCCTGATGCAGGGTGCTCCACCACTGAACCGAGAAATAGATGATGGGAACATTGACCACGCCAGCAAGCAGCACGATGGCGCCAGCGCCATCGGCCCGACGCGAATCCTCTATGGCCGAGACCATGGCCATATAGCCCAGATACAGGAACAGCAGGATCAGCTCCGACGTCAGGCGCGCATCCCATACCCACCAGGCCCCCCAGGTAGGCTTGCCCCAGGCAGCCCCGGTCCATAAGGCGATGGCTGTGAACAAGGCTCCCGTGGGGGCCAGGGCCCTTGCCAGCAGGGGGGAGAGACGGGTGCCGTAAATCAACCCCAGGGCGGCATGGAGCGCTGCCACCAGATAGATGAACATGGACATCCAGGCGGCCGGCACATGCAAAAAGATGATGCGGTAGACCTCGCCCTGTTGGTGATCCGTAGGTGCCAGTCCAAATCCGACCCATAGACCCGCAGCAGCCAGCACGGCAGCCAGCACGGCCATCCAGGGCCAGACTCGACCCGCCCAGTGGTAAAAAATCGGGGGCGAGGTCAGTTGGCGCCATTTGTGGCCGCTGGCCCCTGCTGCAGGCGTTGGTGATGCATTGGAAGTAAGGGAATTCATATCACTCCAGCGCGAGGCGCAAGGCCGCTGCTATAGCCCAGGGGCCGGCCAGTAACGCCAGGCACAGGCAGGCCCCCAGCAGATTGAGAGCAGGCGCTGCGCTCAGCCCTTGCTGCGCCTGGGCCACGGCATGGCTGCCAAAGATCAGGATGGGCACGCTCAGCGGCAGCACCACCAGAGCCAGCAGCAACTGCCCCCGCACACCCAGTGTCAGTGCTGCGCCCAGAGCCGCCAGCAGGCACAGGCTGGGCGTTCCCAGGGCCAGCGATGCCAGCAGAATGCTGACCACCGTCCCATCCAGGCCGTACTGCCAGCCCAGCAAGGGAGCCACCAGCAACAATGGCAACACACCCAGCAACCAGTGCGTGGCCACCTTGAGGCCCACCAGCAGCGAAAGGGGCGCAGGCGCCAGCAACCATTGCTCCAGCGACCCGTCGGCCATGTCGCTCTCGAACAGCCGGTGCTGCCCCAGCAGCACGGCCAGCAAGGCCGCGACCCACACAATGCCCGGCGCAATCTGCCTCAGCAGGGGGGCGTCCGGCCCCAAAGCCAAGGGGAAAAGACTGCCCACCAGCACGAAAAAGAACAGCCCGCCCAAGGCATCGGAAGGCCTTCGAGCGGCCAATTTCAACTCTCTTGCGCACACAGCTCTCAGCAAACAGCCACCTGCTCATTCATTGCCGTCGTGACCACGGAGCGGGATAAGTCCAGTATCGACACCCGGGGCGTCGGCAGCACCAGGTTGCGGTGCGAAGCCACCACGGCCATTCCTCCTGAGGCCAGATGCTGCTCCAGTGCCTCGACCAGATATTGTTCGCCCTGGACATCCAGACAGTTGTCGGGTTCGTCCAGCAACCAAAACGGACGCTCGCCCAGCAAAACACGGGCCAGCCCCAGTCGCCGACGCTGACCCTGGGACAGTCGGCCAAAAGGCCGTGCGACGACTCCCGTCAACGACAAGGCCTGCAAAACGGCTTGCACGCGTGCTTCATTCCAGCTCACAGCCATCAGAGCCAGCGCAAAGCGCAGATTCTCCATCCCTGTCAAGGTGTCGCTCATTCCTGCCTGATGTCCCATATAGGCCAGTTGCCGCTGGTAGGCTGGATCCTGAGGGGACAGCGTACCGCCGCACCACTGGAGGCTTCCAGTACGCCATGGCAGAAGGCCGGCCAGACAACGCAGCAGGCTGCTCTTGCCCGCGCCGTTATGACCTCTGAGCATCAGGAGTTGACCGTCACCGAGTTCCAAGCCCAGATCGCGCAGCACCACTCGGCCGCCGCGTACACAACCCAGGCCGGATATACAAAGAAATCTGGAAGCAGCCGTGCCCAAGCCATTCATCCCGCTACTGCACCGACGCAACCGAAGCCTCAGCTGGCCCAGGTACTTTCTGACCTGGCGTGTCGCTGGGGCCCTGTCCGGGAGGAATGTGAGGCAGCTTGTGGGCAATGCCCTTGTGGCAGTCGATACAGGTTTTTTCCTTGCTGGCCAAATAGGTGCTGTGCATGTTCTGTGCACGCAAACTCTGCCGCGTCATATCCATGGAGTCGTAGTTATGGCAGTTGCGGCACTCCAGAGAATCATTGGCCTTGAAGCGAGCCCACTCGTGCTGCGCCAACTCCAGCCGCTTGGCTTCGAATTTTTCAGGCGTGTCGATTGTTCCGAAGATCTTGCCCCACACTTCCTTGGAGGCCTGCATCTTGCGAGCGATCTTGTCAGTCCAGTCGTGCGGCACATGACAGTTGGAGCACACGGCACGTACGCCCGAGCGGTTGGTGTAGTGGATCGTGCTCTTGAGTTCTGCAAACACGTTGTCCCGCATCTCGTGACAACCCGTGCAGAATTTCTCCGTATTGGTCAGCTCCATGGCGGTATTGAACGCGCCCCAGAAGAGGATGCCGCCGATGAAACCGCCGATGGTCAGAAAGCCCAGGCTGAAATGTACGCTGGGGCGGCGGATCACCGCCCAGTAGCGCTTGAGAAGTGTCAACATAGATGAGCCTCGTGCGCCGCAGCGTCAGTTTTTCTTGGATGTCTTGCCCGACTGGGACTGCAGGGCCTTCAGGATCACGGTATCCACATCTTCGAAGGTGTTGCTGACCAGAGGGCGGACGGCATCCTGAGCCACATGGCATTGCTGGCAGAAATAGCGTCGCGTGGACACCTGCCCCAACATGCGCCCGTCGCGGTCCATATAGTGCGTGACCGATACCGGCACTGCCTGCGAGATCTCGGCCTTGGTTCGCGAATGGCAGTCCATGCATTTGTTGAAGTTCTTGTCCACCTGGTAGCCGTCAACGCGATGGGGGATCGTGGGCGGTTGCCAGGTGTAGTTGCGCGTGCGGCGCACGTCATCATTGACGGCATTGCCAAGCACTGGCGGCTTGGTTGCCTGCATGATGGGCGTGGGGCCACGCGCCGAGTCATAGAAGGTCTCCGCGATGGCGGCTGGCGTCCAGGCCATACCTATATTGAGCATGAGCAGCATGCCCACAAGCCGGACGAGTTTGCGGAAGAAGTTCATGGTCAACCTCTCTTTCGTCAAACCTTGGTGATCTTCACAGCGCACTTCTTGAAGTCCGTCTGCAACGAAATCGGGTCGGTAGCATCCAGCGTCACCTTGTTGATCAGCTGGCTGGCGTCGAACCAGGGGACATAGACCAATCCGCGCGGAGGCTTGTTGCGGCCGCGCGTCTCGACGCGCGTGCGCATGGAGCCGCGCCGCGAGGACAGCTCAACTTCGCTGCCGCGGCGCACGCCCAGTGCCTTGGCATCGTCAGGGTGCATGTAGCACAGTGCGTTAGGCACGGCACGATGCAGCTCGGGTACGCGCCGGGTCATGGATCCTGAGTGCCAGTGTTCAAGCACTCGGCCCGTGGAAAGCCAGAACGGGTAATCCTTGTCCGGAGCCTCCGCCGGTGGTTCGTACGGCAAGGCAAAGATGTTGGCCTTGCCGTCGATATTTCCGTAGAACTGGTAGCCCGTACCGGCTTTCACATAGGGGTCCGAGCCTTCGCGGTAACGCCAGAGCGTTTCCTTGCCGTTGACCACGGGCCAGCGCATGCCGCGCACCTTGTGGTACTGGTCGAACGGTGCCAGATCGTGGCCATGGCCACGGCCGAACGAGGCGTACTCCTCGAACAGACCTTTTTGCGGATAGAAGCCAAAGGCCTTGGCTTCCTCGTTTTCATAGGCGGGGTCCATGTCGGCCAAGGGGAACTTGTCCACGTTGCCGTTGCGGTACAGCACCTCGAACAGGGTCTTGCCGCGCAGCTGGGGCTTCTTGGCCAGCAGTTCCTCGGGCCAGACTTCCTCGACCTTGAAACGCTTGGAAAACTCCATCAATTGCCACAGGTCGGAGCGCGCCTCACCAGGAGCCTTGACCAACTGGTGCCAAAAGTGGGTGCGGCGCTCTGCATTGCCGTAGGCGCCTTCCTTTTCGACCCACATGGCCGACGGCAAGATCAGATCGGCGGCTACGGCTGTGACTGTGGGGTAGACATCGGAGACCACCACGAAATTGTCAGGATTGCGGTAGCCCGGGTAGCCTTCCTGCGCCAGGTTGGCGCCGGCCTGTATGTTGTTGTTGACCATCACCCAGTAGGCATTGAGCCTGCCGTCCTTGAGCGCACGGTTTTGTTCCACGGCATGGTAGCCGGGCTTGGGTGGAATCGTGCCTTCGGGCAGCTTCCAGATGGTTTCAGCAGTCTTGCGATGCTCTGGGTTCGTCACCACCATGTCCGCAGGCAGGCGGTGCGAGAAAGTGCCCACCTCACGAGCCGTTCCGCAGGCAGAAGGCTGACCCGTCAGTGAGAACGGGCTGTTGCCGGGTGTGGCGATCTTGCCCAGCAGCAGGTGGATGTTGTAGACCATGTTGTTGGCCCATACACCGCGTGTGTGCTGGTTGAAACCCATGGTCCAGAACGACACCACCTTGCTGTTGGGGTCTGCATAGAGCTCGGCAAGAGCCTTGAGACGGTTGGCCGGTACACCCGTGAGCTTGGTTGTGTACTCGAGCGTATAGGTGGATACGAACTTGGCGTATTCCTCGTAGTTTATGGACTTGGCGCCGTTGGGGTCCTTGGCGTTCTTGGCAGCCTTCTGCAGGGGATGCTCGGGACGCAGCCCGTAGCCGATATCGGTGTTGCCGAGCTTGAAATTGCAGTGCTTGGAGACAAAGTCCTTGTTGACCCTGCCTGTGGTGATGATGTGGTTGGCGATGTAGTTGAGTATGGCCAGGTCGGTCTGAGGCTTGAAGGTCAGAGACATGTCCGCCAGCTCATACGAGCGGTGCTCGAAGGTGGACAGCACGGCCACCTTCACGCCCGGTGTGGACAGGCGCCTGTCGGTCACGCGCGTCCACAGCACCGGATGCATTTCAGCCATGTTCGAGCCCCATAGCACAAAGGCAGTCGCGGCTTCGATGTCGTCATAGCAACCCATGGGCTCGTCCATGCCAAAGGTGCGCATGAAGCCGGCAACTGCCGAGGCCATGCAGTGCCTTGCATTGGGATCAATGTTGTTGGTGCGAAAGCCTGCCTTGAACAGCTTGGAGGCGGCATAGCCCTCCCATACCGTCCACTGGCCGGAGCCGAACATGCCCACCGCGTCGGCGCCCTTGGCCTTGAGCGTCTTTTTGAACTGCTCTGCCATGACGTCGAAGGCCGTATCCCAGGAAACCTGCTGGAACTCGCCATCCTTGGCATAGCGACCATTCTTCATGCGCAGCAACGGCTTTGTCAGACGATCACCGCCATACATGATCTTGGACAGGAAGTAACCTTTGACGCAGTTCAGTCCCCGGTTGACCTCGGCCTCAGGGTCACCCTGAGTGGCCACTACGCGGTTGTCCTTGACGGCCACCATGACGCCGCAACCTGTACCGCAAAAGCGGCATGGCGCCTTGGACCACTTCAGGTCGGCAGCCATTGCTCCTGCATCCTGGGACAGAGCTTCTATGGGGATGCCTGCAACGGCCCCTGCGGCTGCGGCCGCAGATTGACGGACAAAATCACGCCTAGTGCTAGTCATGTGTTACCTCTTGGTTTAGCGACTGCCAGTTCTCAACATGCTGATAAACCAGGGACGCGTTGATTACGCCATCAAGCAGCTCAATCTGAGACACGCAATCAAGTATTTCTCTTGCATGGGGCGCTTCCAAGGTCACGACCAACTTGCCGGCCGGATGACTTCCATGTATTTGAGCGCCTTTGATCGTGACGATGCCAGCAGCTACTTGTGCCAATGCCTGGGGAAGCACATGCACAACCAGACTGGTGATATGCAAGTCGGTATGAGTTTCAATGGGCTCAGATTCTTCATGCATGTGGGGGACCACCGATGATCATCTGATAAAACCAGATCGCAAAGCCGTAAGACGCAATCAGTACAACGGCCAATATAGGTGCCATAACAACTGCGAGAAATGCGAAGCTGCGCAATTCCTCGGTACGAGTCGATTCAGGCTGAGGTTCTGTCATTAGCAATCCCCCTTGGCTTGGATGCCTGAGCATCCATGATTTGGCGATAGAGATCCGATAACGAACTTTGCCACGAGATTACCTACAAAATTGACTTGCAACAAGGTTCTTCTCGATTCGTTGCTTTGCATCAATTCCTTCATCAAGATTTCATTGAATCAATTGACATTCAAGTAAATTCCTCGGGAGTTGACTAAATAGCCGGTGGAATCAAGCGCGGCTTGGATCAGGCATCTGCAAACTGAATTCGCACCTTAATCTCGCACTGATCCGTTGAAGTTGGGACGTGAAATCTGGCCTGAAACCGATAGCCACCGCCTGCTGCTTGCTTGAAAACCGTCACTGGATCACCTGACCGCCATAGAGAGGTAATCGGGGTATCGTGCGGCCGTAATCAATGATGACAATCAGCGGGAGAAAGCCAGGCCTGTACAAGAGATTGCTGCAGATCGTGGATTTAGTGGCTCAATACAGCGCAGGACCTCGCGGCATTCAAGACGCGCTCCTCTCGGCCAGACAGGAAGCGATAACGAGGCTCATGCGAACTCAACCTGGATTTGTGCAAGCTCAAGGCATCACCGTGCCGAGCACGATGTGCGTCGAACCAAAAAAAGCGCTCCACAAAGCGCTTTATAGGAGCAAAAGGATCTAGGAGCAGAGCTTTGCTCCTGCTCGTCCGTCAGCCTGCATTGGACTGCCCCTAGGCATGTCTACCTTCTAAGGGAAAGTCCAATTGCAGTCTTAATGTCGCTTATAAGTTGCTCGTAATAGGTCGCGATGTGATGCGACAACCGCTGCTCAGAGGCTCAATCATCTCCAGCAGCCGCTTGTAGCCCGTGCGCTGCACCCGCCACTGACCGGCGACTCTGGTATAGAGGTCCTCATATAGCGCACTGCCGGTGAGTATGGTCTGCTCATCCAGATTGATGAACAGATCATTGAGGTACCAGATGCCGGTGGCCGTGTCACCGTCGACCTTGATTTCCGGTGTATGCCCGTTGTGCATGCCAAAGCGCCGATGGGTGAAGGCATTGCGGTAGAAGTTCATGGCCTCATCGATGCCATTGATCTCATACTGGTAAGTCGGGCTGTCGAAGCGAATATGGACATCATCGGCCAGAACGGTTTTCAGAAGCTCCAGATTGCAGGTGTCGATGCCGCGAAAGTAGCGTGCCTTGAGCTGTTTGATTTCTTCAATATCCAGAAGAGTTTGCATGCTGTTCTCCGCTGGAATTTAGTGAGGCAGGTAATGGCCGCCACTGACGTCCAGTTGGGCGCCGGTCACCACGCGCGCATAGTCGCTGGCCAGATACAGCGCGGCGGAGGCGCAATCGGCATCGTCGGGAATCTCGTTGCGCAAGGGAATCTGCTGGGCAATCACATCGACCAGAGATTCCATGGGTACGCCCTGGCGCTTGGCTTCCGCCTGGAAATAGCCTTTGACGGGTGCGCCCCACATCCAGCCGTTGTAGGTGCTGTTGACGCGGATGCCGTAGGGCCCCAGGTCTTCTGCCAGATATTGCACAGCAGTCTTGAGCGCGCCTTTGGATACTGCGTAACCGGCTTCGAGCTGATTGGGGCGGCGCGTTGCCATGGTGTTGATCATCACAATGCTGCCGTCTTTTTGCTTTTTCATCTGCGGCACCACGGCCTGGGTCATGTTCATGGAGCCGTAGAGATTGACTTCCATGACCTTGCGCCAGTCATCCATGGAGGAGTTGCTCGAAGAGCCCCAGGTCCCGTGGGCATAGGCCGAGTTGATCAGCGCATCGATGCGGCCGAACCTGGCAATGGTCAGCTCTGCAAGCCGCTGGCACTGCTCGGGCTGCGAGATATCGGTGGACACTTTGAGCGTCTCGCAGGAGTGGCCGGCATCGCGAATCGCTTGCTCTGCCTCATCGAGCATGGACTGTGTGCGGGCTGCCAGCACCACGGCCTTGGCCTGATATTCCGCCGCGCGCAGGGCGAGCTTGATGCCCATGCCGGGGCCGATGCCAGAGATGATGATGACTTTGTCTTTCAGAAGCATATGGGTCTCCTTGGATATATAGCCTGGGGTTTTCTCAGAATGCAGCCCGGGTGCGGGCAAAGTGCAGCTCTTCTGCGCGGTGCTTGACATCCTCGGCGACCTGGTCAAAGGCGATCTTTACCCAGGCGCCATGCTCGCGCATGATGGTGTCGGCGTTCAGTCCCAGGAACTGGTCGGTGGTGAAGTAGGTGCAGCGGTTGGCGTCAATGGCTTCGATGTACTGATCCCGGCGCGCAGCGTCCTTGTTCTCGGGCACGGGGCGCTGTTCCCAGGACAGCAGTTGCTCGGGCTCAAACGCAACCAGGTATTCATTGACAGGCCAGACTTCACCCGTCAGCGGATGGCGTGTTTTCATCTCGACCAAGTCATTGAGCTTGAGCCCACAGCGGATGTCGGGGCAGAAGCGATTCCAGAGGCGGTAGTTCTCCAGATCGGCCAGCACTTCCCAGACCACGCTGGCGGGTGCATTGATTTCCACCTTGATGGAGGTGACGAGGTTGGCAGCTTTGGTCATTGGAGTACTCGCTTCAGTTGATGGGCTTGGAGGTGATCTGCAACTGCTCGCTCAGCGGCTCCACGGTTTCAAGCAAGGTCTTGTAGCCCGTCCCTGCAATCCACCAGCGGCCATCGCGCTTGACATAACGGTCTTCATAGATCGCACCGCCATGCATATGCGTTTTCTCTTCGAGGTTGATGAAGACGTAGTTCAGATACCAGAGCGCGGTAGCTTCGTCTCCCTTGACCTCGATCTCCGGCGTGTGGCCGTTGTGCATGGCCAGGCGGGTCTTGGTAAAGGAGGTTTTGTAGAAGTCCAGCGCCTTGTCTATGCCTTCCAGATGGAATTCGTAAGCCGGGCTTTTGAAGGCCAGCTTGATGTCTGGCGTCAGCATGCCTTGCAGCAATTCCAGATTGCAGGTGTCGATGGCGCGAAAGTAGCGCGCCTTGAGCTGCTTGATCAACTCAATGGCTTCCAGGTCCAACATGTGTTTTGTCTCCGGTGGTAGTGGGTCAGTCTCAAGCGCTGACTTGATAGAAACTGGTGAGAATGCAATCGAGGCTGCTGAAATCCATGATGGGAGTCACAGATTCGGACATGTATTTCTGCCGCTGGCGCAGCAGGTCTTCATCTCCGTGCGTGTCATAGAAGCCGTGAGCACTGCCGATCGCGATATCGGGAAACTGCTCCTCAACGATGGCGTGGACTTCCGGTGCGTCTTCGGTCAAGCGTCGCACGACCAGGTTTTGCCGGTATCCGAAGATGGACTGCAGCGGGTAGGCATTGCTGCCATGGCCTTCACGCCAGTGAACCATCCATTCTTCAAAGTTCATGCCGACCGGCTTTCTGAACAGCGCCACCTGGCACATGCCCGGTGTGCGCTTGCCTAAAGCCACTTCAGCATCAAAACGCGCAATGCGCGCCTTGCGTTCTTCGGGGTAGGGCTCGGACTCGCAGACGAGATAGGCATGCAGGCTTGCCACCTGCTGCGCGATCAGTGCTTGCACCGGGCCCAGCATGGATGCGCTGTCCAGCCACAGACTGATCATTCCATCGAGAGGATGTTGGCTGAACGTGATGCGCTGGCTTGCGGCCTTGTCCATGGCGTCATCGACAACCATCACACGAATCCGCGAGGCACCACAGGCTTGCAGGGATCTTTGCAAATCCATCAGCGACTGGCGCCAACTTTCTGCCGAATGCCGTGCGGGGCGCCACAGGCTGAACATGATTTTTTCCATGAAAGCACCTCTTAGCTCTGGGTTGGCAGATGCCGGGATCGGTACAGCGCATAGTCGCGTTGCATCTGCTGCTCGCTCAGGCCAAAGGTCTCCAGGCTGTAGTCATGACCCGCACGCTTTTCCCGGCCGTTGCCAGACAGCCATTGCTGCGCATCGGTGCGGGCTTTCTCGGTGAAGGGCATCTGGGCGAACTGATAGACAGCCTCCAGCACCTCCATGGGCTTGGCCACGGTGTCCGAGAAGTGGATATCCAGAAAGCGCCGGCTGTCCTGCTGCTCGCGCACTTGCATGGTGTGGTGAATACCACGCGCCATGCGGCTGTTCCACTGGCGGCCTGCAGAGCTTGGGTCAGGCTGGTCGCTGTAGATCTGCCACAGCGTATGCGCCATGCTGGCCATGGAAGGGATGGTCTGTGCGGGCTCGCGATGGGTCAGAATGACCTGAGCCTGGGGAAAGACGGACAGCAGAATTTCCAAAGTGTGCAGATGCTGCGGGGCTTTGAGCAGCCAGCGCTGGCCCTGCGCCTCGCCGCGCTGGCTCTTTTGCCATTGCAGAAACTGCAGCATCTTCTTGAGCTGCGTATAGACGGGGCGCTGATCCTGCTGGTCGAGCCAGGCGGTGTAGCTGGGCACATCGGCGTAAGCGTCCATGGCGCAGAGAAAGGAATGCTCCATGAGCATGAATTCCTCGTCGCACAGCGTGGCGCTCATGGGGTGGATGGACAGAATCTGGGGAATCGCCTCAATCGTCTGCGCCACTTCCGCCTTGGCCATTGCAATGCGGTTGGCGCAGTCCTGCGGGCCTTCGCCTTTCAGCGGCGCGGGGTAGCGGGTCTCCCACCAGGCTGCAGAGTAAAAGCGCGGGTCTACGGCCAGTGTTCGCTGCAGCATGGTGGTGCCGGTGCGCGGCAGGCCCACGATGACCAATGGGTCTTCGATCTCGATCTTCGAGATTTCGGGGAAGTGCTGGAGATAGTCCTCCATGAGCAGGCGATTGACCAACTGGCCCACGAGTCGCTCGCGCATCATGGCAATGCCGGTTGCAGACAGCTTGGCTTCGGTGTTCAGGGCTCGCGTCAGAACTTCCAGCGCTTGCCGGTAGTTGTCGTTGCCAAAATCTTTGAGGCCTGGTGCACGCTCACATGCAGCTTGCAGCAGTTCTTCGACGTGCAAAGTTTGGGGTGTCACAGGGGCATTCATACAGTCTCCAGCAACTGGTTTATCGAGATCACTTTGGTGGTGGGATGGCACTGCTCCTTGGCGCCAACCCAGCGCAGGCACATGGTTCCCTGGCGTACGCCGGCGGTTTGCAGCCAGTTGGCAATGCCGGGGTCTTTTTCGCTCAGCACCAGAGTGACGCCGCCGCTTTCGTTGTATTGCGCCTGGTGCTTGTTGATGCAGATCTGGTGGTAGCGGTAGTCCAGAGACTCCAGCCAGTAGTTATTGATCTGCAGATTCCAGAACGAGCATTCCGGCACCTTGTCGATATGAATGACCAGAGCCTGATCCTCGCGTAGTTCCCAATGCGAGTGGTAGTAGAAAATATTGGGATCACCGCCCACGGACTGGCAGTAGGCCTGATCGGCTGGCGGCAACTGATTGCTATGTGGAAGATAGCTTTGTGCCCAGTCGGCAAATAGCTTCGCCGTGTTCTCGACAAAGGACGTCACGCGCTGCAGCGATTGCGCCAGAACCAAGGGATCCAGAGGGCCGGGGGTGTCCGTGGTGCCAATGCGCTCGATGGCGAGCTTGGCGGGCACTTCGCTCTTGCGATCCATGAAGGTTTGGCGCACCAGCAGCGACACCGAGGCATCTTCCATGGGCAGCCAGTTACCCGGCTGCGGGTCACGGCTGACGATGAGTTCGAAGTCACCGTTCTCGTCAGTCTTGAGCTGTGTGGCGTCGATAAACCCGGTGACAACCATGCGGCCATCGGCTTCATAGCCGCCTTTTTGCGTGCAAAAGCTCAGGTACGAAACCGTGCCACGGTTGCCATGAATGCGGTATTTCATGGACCCGTTGAGGCGCGAGTATTCGTAGATGTTGTCCGGGTTGTCCGCGCCAATCTTGGCGGTTTCGTGCGAGGTCTTGAAGAAGCTGGGAAACGCCGGGTCGGCGAATTCCACATGCATCTCCAGCGCGATGCGCAGCAGTCGGGTCAGATAGCGATAGCCTTCTGCCCGCGTTGCGGGGTCAGCAGGGGTTTCGGGACGCAGAATCTGCTGGCCGCAGCGTTTGAGGTGATCGCAGAACTGCGACCAGGTTTCGCCGCTGAGCAGTTGCTCATTAATGGTTTGGGTATCCATGATCTGGCTTTCTTTGTGTGCCGCGCATTGCCAGGTGGTGGCTGTGTGCGGTGGGTGAAAGAAGAAAGAGGGCGTTGCAGAGGCTGGCAACGCCACAGTTCATCCAGTTGCTTTAGTCTTCCGCGGCGATGATTTCGCGGGCCACCAGTTCGGCGATGATCTTGTCCACCGCTTCTTGCGCAGTCATCGCGGGGGTGGAGATATGAATGTCCGGAGACTCCGGCACTTCAAACGGTGAGTCGATCCCCGTGAAGTTCTTCAGCTCGCCACGGCGCACTTTCTTGTAGAGGCCCTTGGGGTCACGCTCTTCGGCAACGGAAAGCGGTGTGTCGATGAATACTTCGAGGAACTCACCATCCTTCACCAGCTTGCGCGCCATTTCGCGTTCTGCCTGGAATGGCGAGATGAAGGCGGTGATGGCAATCAGCCCGGCGTCCACAAACAGCTTGCCCACTTCAGCGACGCGACGAATGTTTTCCACGCGGTCTGCATCGGTGAAGCCAAGGTCGCGATTGAGGCCGTGGCGCACGTTGTCGCCGTCGAGCAGATAGGTATGCCGGCCACGCGCATGCAAACGGGTTTCGAGCAGATTGGCAATGGTGGATTTGCCAGCGCCCGACAGACCGGTAAACCATAGCAAGGCAGGTTTTTGATGCAGGCGTTCGGAACGCGCTTCCTGGTTCACATTCACATGCTGCATATGAATGTTCTGCGAGCGACGCAGCGAAAAGTCGATCAGACCCGCGCCCACCGTGGCGTTGCTCAGACGATCGATCAGGATGAAGCTGCCTGTTTCGCGATTGTCCTTATAGGCATCGAAAGCGATAGGCTGGCTGCTGGACAGATTGCAGACGCCGATTTCATTGAGCGCCAGTTCCTTGGCGGCCAGATGCTCCAGCGTGTTGACATTGATCTTGTACTTGGGGGCGGCGAAGGTGACGGGAATCGTCTTGCCGCCGATCTTCATCAGATAGGGCCGGCCGCCGAGCATGGGCTGCTCGTGCATCCAGATGAGCGTGACCTGGAACTGGTCAGCCACATCGGAAGGTGCATCCGCAACCGCAATCACATCGCCCCGGCTGCAGTCCACCTCGTCGGCCAAGGTCATGGTAACGGACTGGCCAGCAACCGCCTGCTGCAGATCTCCGTCCTGGGTGACGATGCGCGCAACCTTGGTCACGCGCCCGCTAGGCAGGATGCGGACGCTGTCTCCGGGGTGAATCTGGCCGCTGGCAATGCAGCCCGCAAAGCCGCGGAAGTCGAGGTTGGGGCGATTGACCCATTGCACAGGCATGCGAAACGGCAGCTTTTGCTGGCGGGCTTCGTCGATTTCCACCGTCTCCAGATAGCCCATGAGCGTGGTGCCGCGGTACCAGGGCATGTGCTCGCTCTGCTCGGTGATGTTGTCACCACGCAAGGCCGACATGGGGATGGCCGTGATGTCTTCCAGATTGATCTTCTTGGCGAATTCGCGGTAGTCGGCCACGATATCGTTGAAGATTTTTTCGGAGTAAGCCATCAAGTCCATCTTGTTGACAGCCAGCACGATTTTGCGGATGCCGATCAGCGATGCCAGATAGCTATGGCGCCTGGATTGAGTCAGCACACCGCGGCGCGCATCTATCATCACCACGGCCACATCGGCGGTGGAGGCACCAGTGACCATATTGCGAGTGTACTGCTCATGGCCGGGCGTGTCGGCCACGATGAACTTGCGCTGGTCGGTAGAGAAGAAGCGGTAGGCCACATCGATGGTGATGCCTTGCTCGCGCTCTGCGGCCAGACCATCGACGAGCAGCGCGAAGTCCAGCTCGCCGCCCTGCGTGCCGACTTTCTTGGAGTCCGCGACCAGTGCTTCCATCTGGTCCTCAAACAGCATCTTGGATTCGTACAGCAAGCGTCCGATCAGCGTGCTCTTGCCGTCATCCACGCTGCCGCAGGTGATGAAGCGCAGCAGGCTTTTCTGCTCGTGTGCCTTCAGGTATTTCTCGATATCTTCAGAGATGAGTGCAGATACATGTGACATCAGAAATACCCCTCTTGCTTCTTCTTTTCCATGGATGCGGCCGAGTCGTGGTCGATCATCCGGCCCTGTCGTTCCGAAGTACGGGTCAGCAGCATTTCCTGAATGATCTTGGGCAAGCTATTGGCGTCGGATTCGACGGCACCCGTCAGGGGGTAGCAGCCCAGGGTGCGAAAGCGAACATTGCGCATCATGGGAACTTCGCCACTCTTGAGCGGCATGCGCTCGTCATCGACCATCAGCAGCGTGCCGTCTCGCTCCACCACTGGGCGAGGCGCTGAAAAATAGAGGGGAACGATGGGGATGTTTTCGAGGTAGATGTATTGCCAGATATCCAGCTCGGTCCAGTTGGACAGCGGGAACACTCGGATTGATTCGCCTTTGTTCTTGCGCGTGTTGTACAGATGCCAGAGTTCCGGGCGCTGGTTCTTGGGATCCCAGCGGTGCTGGTCCGAGCGGAAGGAAAAGATGCGTTCCTTGGCGCGAGACTTCTCTTCATCGCGGCGCGCGCCACCAAAGGCGGCGTCGAAGCCATACTTGTCGAGAGCTTGCTTCAGGCCCTCGGTTTTCATGACATCGGTATGAATTTGCGAGCCATGCTTGAACGGGCTGATGCCCATTTCAAGACCTTCTGGGTTGATGTGGACCAGCAGGTCCATGCCCAGTTTGGCTGCCATCTGATCACGAAAGCGATACATGTCCTGAAACTTCCAGGTCGTGTCCACATGCAGCAAAGGGAAGGGAGGTTTGGCCGGATAGAAGGCCTTCATCGCCAGATGCAGCATGACCGCACTGTCCTTGCCGATGGAGTAGAGCATGACGGGGTTTTCTGCCTCGGCAACAACCTCGCGCATGGCCTGAATGCTTTCGGCTTCCAGCCTTTGCAAATGAGTCAGCACCACAGATTTCTCCTTGGTTTTTTGTTTTGGGTGCTGCCAACTGTAGGAGTCCGTTAAATCAAATCTTTGCGCGAATTGATGTTTTAGAAGTTGCTGCGCCATGCTCGCCATAGGGTCCAGCTTCGTTGACGTTGGGGTTCTGGCGTAGGTGTTCTTCGGTACCAGCGATACGTCTTGCGCAGTCTTCAAGATGCTGCTGGCCAATTCGTTCGACTGGCTGAGCATCTCTGTGGCAGCAGGCAGATGAAACAGGCGCAGCCGGTCGTGGCTGTCGCTGGCAAGCGATGAAAAGGTGGCTGCGCGTTGCCACTGCATGGCGGCAAGCAGGGCAAAGATCTTGCCCTCGCTGGAGCACCTGAGGCGATCAAAAAAATCTTCCAGATGCGCAGCGCACAGGCTGCCTTCATACGGTTGCCAATACACCTTGCCGCGGTTGTTGACGGCACGCAAGATGCCATGCCTCAGGCGTCCGGGGCAGTTGTTATGGGCACCAAAATCATCGATCCAGACAATGCTGGCGCTCTCTTTTCGGGCCTGCTCGCAAATATCCAGATAAGTGGTGGCGTACCAGCGCTGCACATTGCTGGATGCCTGCTTCATGCGCTTTGCAGGGCGGTCGGCATTCAGGTTCCAGCGCTGCAGGTACTGGGCGTTGGTACGCTCGGGCAAGTCAAGCTGCTGGCGCTGCAAGATCAGTTGCTGCATGGCTTCCAGCTGCCACAGCAAAAAAGGCAGGCCATGGTCGGCGGGCTGGGTGCTGACCAGTTGCACATAGATGTCCTGCTCCTGTATGGCCGACAAGGAGCGGCCTTCGCCAGGTTTGCGGCCTCGCTCGCGCACAAGGACAGCGCTCCATCCCCCTTCCAGCCAGGCTTTGTGGGCGGCAATGATGGTTGGTGTGGACAGGCCTGTTGCCTTACCGACTTCTTTGAGCGTTTTGCCTTCAAGCCGTAATTTCACGGCTTGAATTCGCAGTGGATTGATTTCCTGGACACTGAGTTTCTTACCAACAGCCATGCGCATTCCTGTTAAACATTCACTCGCTTATTCGCGAAGATCCGGACGCATTTACTGTCGGTCTGTCCTCTGATCGGCGCATAGGCCAAACGGACCACATGAATAACAAAACAGGAGATTTTTGTGACTCAGACTCGAAGCGCACTGCTTGAAGACGTAATGGCCATCACCCGTGAAGCGGGTGCTTTAATCATGAAGATCTATCGCTGCGACTTTGAGGTTCGGGGCAAGCAGGATGCATCGCCCGTGACTGAAGCCGACGAAAAGGCCGAGCGCCTGATTCTTGAGCGTCTGGGCACCTTGCAGTCGCAGTTTCCCGTCGTTTCCGAGGAGGCGGCTGCAGCGGGATATGTGCCTGAGATGGGCCAATGCTTCTGGCTGGTTGATCCTCTTGATGGCACCAAGGAATTCATCAACCGCAATGGCGAGTTCACAGTCAATATCGCGCTGATCGAAAATGGAACCCCTGTGCTGGGTGTCGTTTTCGCTCCAGCGCTGGATCGCATGTACGCGGGAGCCATAGGACTTGGCGCATGGCTGGAGGTGCAGGGAAAGCGTCAAACCATCGAATGCAGAAGCATTCCGGAGGATGGCCTTGATGTGGTGGCCAGTCGTTCGCACGGCGATGCTGATGCGCTTGATCAGTTTCTCAATGGACGCTTGGTGCGGTCACTCAAAAGTGCAGGTTCATCGCTCAAGATTTGTCTGATCGCAGAGGGAGAGGCTGACCTCTATCCACGCTTGGGGCGCACCATGGAGTGGGATATCGCAGCGGGTCATGCGGTGCTGGCCGCGGCAGGCGGCCAGATTCATGCGCTCAATGGAGATGTTCTGAGCTACGGCAAGCGAGATTTGAGTAATCCTCATTTCTATGCCTGCTCGGCAGATTACCGCTGATTTCAAGCTTTCGTACAGCATTTCCTCCCGCCTTGAATGCTCTGAGTGCGAGCACTCACAACTGCTGTGTTTTCTGATAGATGAACTTTGCTGCGACGCTAATTCGAGCTTGCCTGCTTTGCGGGTTGCTAATGAGTGCAGCCTGTGCCGACAAGGCTGCGTCTCGCCAACCCGTCAAAATCGTTGTCGGATTCGAAGCCGGTGGCGCTATGGATACCTTGGCACGCGCGTTTGCAACTCAGCTCTCAGTGCGATTGCAGCGCTCCGTCTATGTGGAAAACAGAGTAGGAGCAGGTGGAGCCATTGCCGCGAACTATGTTGCGAAATCCAGGCCCGATGGGAATACGTTGCTCTTGGCGTCGCCTGCCGAGATCTTCATCAATCCCATTTACACCAGAAGCCAGGAGTCGGGCGAAGTCGCTGACATGGTGCCGGTGGCCAAAATTTCCTCTGCTCCTATTGTTCTTGCCACGCGTGGCGACTCCGCAATACATCAACTGAGTGATATCGCAGCTGCAGCACAAAAAAATGCCCGTGGTCTGAGTTTCGCATCCTCAGGAATTGGCAGCTTGCAGCATTTGGTGGGCGAGAGTTTGGGCAAAGCCCTGAGCGTGGAGCTATTGCATGTTCCATACGGGGGAGCTGCTTCTGCAACGGCAAGCCTGATGGGCAAACAAGTGGACTTACTCTTTGCGGGGCTTGCTCCTATAGCCCCTCATCTGCAAAGCCACAAGATGCACGCAGTGGGCATTGCGTCGGCCCACAGGTCGAAGCGCTTCCCCGATATTCCTACGTTTCAGGAGAAGGGGCTCCAGGGCGTCAGCTTTGAATACTGGCAAGGAATCTTTCTTCCCAAGGGAGCGTCATCCGAACTGGCTCTATTTCTATCCGCCGAGATCAACAACGTGATCAAAGAAACGGGCTTTGTGGATCAACTAGAAAATACAGGCTTTGAGGTTGCATACAAGGACTACAAGCAATTCAAACCATTTTTGCAAGCTGAAGATCAGATCTACCGAAGCTTATTTAAGAGAGACGGTTTTTTATATTGACCCCATGAATTCTTTGGGGCTCAAACTTAACTAGATCATTGGATGTAGAAATCGTCGCGCAGGATCTGCTCTTGCTCGGTTTGAACGGCTGCATGGAGTCTGCTGCGCTTGTTCCAGAGCCCTGATGGCGGACCTCAAGCAAATAATCGGGCTGGAACTGACATTCATGGTCTCCTGCTGGCCAGAAACCAGGCGTTGAGTGGTAGCTCGCGATGCGGACATGAGCAGAAGCTATCGTTGCCAAGCTACGGCAGGGGGATTTCCGTCCTTTGAAGAGTGTCCGGCGATGAGACATGGGGCTTAAACGTATAAATGACGGGAAGTCGCTGATCAAGAAAGACATCAGAAGCAGCCGCGATCAGGATCTCATTTGCCCGCGGGCTGTTTCGGACAAGCCATTGCGCTGCACATGCTGGACCAGAAAATCAAGAAATATCCGGGTCTTGAGAGGCAGGTGTGTGCGGTGTGGGTAATAGGCATAGAAGCCCGGGAAGCTTGCCCAATAGGGTTTCAGTACTTCAACCAACTGGCCTGTGTTGAATGCGTCGGTCATGGATTCGCGCCAGCCGGTAATCACGCCAATGCCATCAAGGGCTGCACGCATGGCCGTGTCGCTATGGTTGACTGTCAGTGGCCCGCTCACGGAGCGCTCGCTCAGTTTGCCGTCGATATTGAATTCCCACTTGTAGACTGCGCCGCTGCTGCTCATGCGGTAGTTGATGCATAGGTGCTGCTCCAGTTCGTCGGGGTGCTCGGGTGTGCCGTGTGTTTTGAGGTAAGCAGGAGATGCACCGAAACACATGGTCAGATCCTGTGTGAGTGGCACGGCGACCATATCGCCCTCCAGTGACTCGCCATTGCGTATGCCGACGTCAAATCCTTCTCGCACGATGTCCACAAAGCCGTCGTCATAGACCAGCTCGACGTGAATGTGCGGATGCATTGCAAAGAACTCGGCGAGCATGGGCTCGACGAGCACCTGGCCAGCAGGATGGGAGATGGTGAGGCGCAGCGTGCCGCCTTCGACGCCAGCTTGGAGCTGAAGATCCTCGGTCGCTTCGCGCAGGTTGGTGAGGGCCGGGGAAATGCGCTCCAGATAGATTCTCCCGGCTTCTGTCAGATTGAGGCTGCGCGTTGTTCGATCGAAGAGGCGTACATCCAGACGGGTTTCCAGTTTCTTGATCGTCTGGGACAGTGCGGCCGGCGTGACCCCGATGGCGTGGGCGGCGTAGGTCAGACTGCGATGCTGAGCTACCTGCTCAAAGGCAGCCAGATAGGCGAGTATTTCGGGCTTCATGTGCTCTATTTTTAAGTAAAACTTAATAACTTAAATAGATTGCTTGACTTTTTCTTTTGCATTGCCTGGCGCACACTGCCTCTGCTTCACGCGCTGCCCAGGTGCCTGCAGCAATCACCGTGTCGAAAAGCAAACGAGAAAGCCCCCCATGCCTGTCAAATTCACTCTCAACGGCAAGCCCGCATCGGCTGATGTGGATCCTTCAACGCCCATCCTCTGGACCCTGCGTGACACACTGGGTATGACAGGGACCAAATTCGGTTGCGGCATGGCCATGTGCGGAGCATGCACTGTGCACTTGAACGGCCAGGCCATCCGTTCTTGCATTACGCCCATATCGGCGGCGCAAGGGCAAAAAATCGACACCATCGAAGCGCAAGCTGCAGACAAGGTGGGCAAGGCTGTCGAGGATGCGTGGGTTCGCAACGATGTGGCGCAATGCGGCTATTGCCAAAGTGGGCAAATCATGAGTGCGACCGCGCTGCTCAAAAGCAATCGCCAGCCAAGCGATGCGGACATCGATGCAGCCATGGCGGGCAATATCTGCCGCTGCGGAACCTATACACGCATCCGTGCAGCCATCCACGATGCTGCCAAAAACCTGTCGGCCTAAAAGAAGGAGCACATCCCATGCCTATTCCCAATCATCTTTTTGCCGACCTGCCCAAAGGTCTGCGTGTGCTGGCGGCTGACTCCATAGATGCAGGCCTAAAGCTCGAGCGGCGCGATTTCCTCAAGCTGGCGACGGCCTCGGGTTTTGCGCTGGGTGTATTTCCCGCAGCTGTGTCGGCACAGGCGAAGGGTAACGAACAGGTTTCTACAAGCGCACTCAAGCCTTACCAGCAGCCATCGGCTTTTGTGAAGATTGATCGTGATGGAGCGGTGACGATCACCATCAACCGTCTGGAGTTCGGCCAAGGCGTGCAAACCGGCCTGCCCATGGTGCTGGCCGAAGAGCTGGACGCCGATTGGTCCAAGGTGCAGAGCGCGCACGGCAATGCCGATCCCGCATATCTGGATCCGGTCATGGGAATGCATCTGACGGGCGGCTCCACTGCCATCAAGAACTCGTATGTCCAGTATCGTGAACTGGGGGCGCGAACCCGCTCCATGCTGCTGGCCACGGCTGCCAGGCGCTGGGGTGTAGACCCGCAGTCCTTGCGCACTCAGGCAGGACAGGTGATCGGGCCTCGGGGCAAGAAGCTGGGCTACGGCGAGTTGGCGGATGAGGCCATGAAGATGCCTGTTCCGCAGCAGGTGAAGCTCAAGGACGCCAAAGACTTTCGCATCATCGGTCATGCCACGGGACGGCTCGATGCACGCGCCAAGTCCAGCGGCAGACAGTCCTACGGCATCGACATGCATCTGCCGGGTATGTTGACCGCAGTTGTGGCACATCCGCCGGTGTATGGAAGCAAGATTCAATCGGTGGACGATGCGGCAGCCAAAGCCATCAAGGGTGTGCGTGCAGTGCTTCGTGTGCCCAGCGTGTGGGGGGGCGAGCTGGTTGCGGTGCTGGCCGATGGTTACTGGCCAGCCAAGCAGGGTCGCGATGCCCTGAAAATCCAGTGGGACAGCGCAGCGGTTGGCAAAGTCGATTCGGCTCGGCAACTGGCGCAGTATCGTGAATTGGCCAGGAAGCCGGGCGCACTCAAGTTCGATGCCGATGTTTCGGCATTGAACGGTGCTGTTCACAAAATCAGTGCCGAATATGTCTTCCCCTACCTTGCCCATACGCCGATGGAGCCGCTGAACTGCACGGTGCGTGTGACAGGTGCAGGAAAGGATGCCAAGGTTGAGCTTTGGTTGGGCACGCAGGCCCCGGGCTGGGAAGTTGCAACGGCTGCGCGCGTGCTTGGCGTGGCACCGCAGAATGTCCGAGTCAATGTTCAGATGGCGGGGGGCGGTTTCGGCCGCCGTGCCAACCCGCGCAGTGACTACGTGGCCGAAGCCTGCGAGATTGCCAAGGCTGCCAGAACATCTGGTATTGACGCACCGGTGCGCATGATCTGGAGCCGCGAGGACGATGTCAAAGGAGGCTATTACCGACCCATGCATGTGCATCGCGCCGAAATAGGTTTTGACGACAAGGGAAAGGTGATTGCCTGGGACCATGTGATCGTAGGCCAGTCGCTTGCCAAAGGCACGGCGTTTGAGGGCCTCATGGTCAAGAACGGAGTGGACACCACTACGGTTGAAGGCATGAAGGAGCCCTATGACCTGCCGATGCGACTCTCGGTGCATCACCCCGAGCTCAATGCGCCGGTTCTCTGGTGGCGCAGCGTGGGCTCTACGCACACCGCTTATGTGATGGAGACCTTGATGGATGAAATTGCCCGAGCTGTAAAGCAAGATCCTGTCGCATACAGGCTGCAGCAGTTTGGCGACAGGCATCAGCGTCACAAGGCCGCGTTGCAGCTGGCAGTCGAAAAGTCGGGCTACGGAAAGCGCCAACTGGCCGAAGGCAGAGCCTGGGGCGTGGCTGTGCATCAGTCTTTCGACTCGGTGGTTGCCTATGTGGTCGAGGCATCGATGAAGGATGGTGCTCCCAAGCTGCATGCGGTTACAGCTGGCGTGCATTGCAATCTGGCGGTGAACCCTCGGAGTGTCGAGGCTCAGGTGCAGGGTGGTGCCTTGATGGGCCTTGGCATGTGCTTGCCTGGGGCTGCGATCACTTTCAAGGATGGACAGGTGGAGCAGGGTAACTTCAATGATTACACCGTGGCCCGCTTAACCGATATGCCCGCGATCTCCGTGCATATCGTGCCGAGTGCCGATGCGCCCACAGGTATGGGCGAGCCGGGTGTGCCGCCATTGGCCCCCGCTTTTGCCAACGCCATCGCCAAGCTGAGCGGCCATACACCACGCGAGCTGCCTTTCCAGAAAGCGTGAGAGCATGAGCCGGGATCGCTAGAAAAGCTCCTGTTGAGAAGATGTGAGAGTGACGAAGTCCTCTCCGAGAGGGATCAAGATCGAGTCGGCAATCGGCTTGATCTGTTTCGCCAGATAGTGCTCGTAATCGATGCGTGAGCGGCGGATTTCCAAAGGCTCAGGGCCATTCTTGGTCATGACGTATTGGATCCAGCCGCCGTTCTGGTACTGCCTGGGTCGCCCCACGCGATCGTTGTACTCATCGGCAATGCGAGCGGCACGGACCTGTGGTGGTACGTTGGCTACGTAGGCATCCAGGCGATGTCGCAGGCGTTTGCGATAGATGAGCAGATCATCCTTCTTGCCCGCCAGTGTCGAATGGGCGTACTTGATGACAAACTCGCGGTAGGGGACACCTTGGAAGACACGCGAGAGCAAGCCCTCCTGGAACTGCCGTGCCAGCAGTGTCCAGTCGCTGCGTGCCATTTCGAGGCCGCGGTAGATCATCGATTCGTTTCCGGCGGCATCCACACTCAAGCCGGCATAGCGCTTCTTGCTGCCGACGTCCGAGCCGCGGATGGTGGGCATGAAGAACTTCTTGTAATACGTGTCTGTTGATTCACCGTACAAACTGAGCCAGTGTTCACGCCGAATATTGAGCCACTAGTTTTAAGGATGTTTTGTCAGTTGGTTGTGGATAAGTCTAACGGCTGGGTCGTTTGATCGGCTCCTTTCTGGGCTTTGGCCCGTGCGGTTTTGGTGATCCCCGCAGCGGCACTGGAATGCTTGAAGCGCCAGCTCTCGTTGCCGCTCTCCACGATGTGGCAGTGGTGGGTCAGCCGGTCCAGCAACGCCGTTGTCATCTTGGCGTCGCCAAAGACGGTGCTCCACTCCGAGAAGTTCAGGTTGGTGGTGATGACCACGCTAGTTCGCTCGTAGAGTTTGGACAGCAGGTGGAACAGCAAGGCGCCACCCGACTGCGTGAAGGGCAGATAGCCCATCTCGTCCAGGATCACCAGATCCACGTACATCAGCCGGTGGGCCAACTGCCCAGCCTTGTTCTGGGCCTTCTCCAACTCCAGCGCGTTGACCAGCTCCACCGTCGAGAAGAAGCGCACCCGCTTGCCATGGACCCGAATCGCCTCGATGCCCAGGCTGGTGGCCAGGTGCGTCTTGCCCGTTCCGGGACCTCCGACGAAGACCACGTTGTGCGCGGATTCGGTAAAGCGCAGGGTGTGCAGCTCTCGCACCTGTGCCTCCTGCACATGCGCCTGGGCAAAGTCAAACCCCGCCAGGTCCCGGTGCGAGGGGAAGCGGGCCACGCGCATCTGGTAGGCCATGGAGCGCACCTCGCGCTGCGCCATCTCGGCCTTGATGAGCTGGCGCAGCACCGCCTCGTGGTCCATCGCCTTGATGCGTGCCGTGCCCAGCACCTCCGGCCAGGCACTGGCCATGCCGTGCAGACCGAGTGCCTTGAAGTCGGTGACCAGTTCAAGCATGGCGCACCTCCTTGGGCTGGCGCAGCCGGTCGTAGCGCTTCAGATCGGCCTGTGAGGGTGTCTTCAGGTCAACGGACGTGGTCGCCGGCTCCACCCGCAGCTCGGGTTCTTTCAAGCGCGACAGCACATTGAGTACGTGCTCGGCGCTGACCCGCCCGGACTGCAGGGCCAGCTCCACCGCCACCAGCACCGCCTCCAGCCCGTGGGCGGTCACCGCGCTGAGCACCTGGGCCATCACCCGATCACCGCCCGCATGACGCAGCAACTGGTCTTGCAGCAGTCGCAGCGGCTCGGGCATGGTCTTGAACGGTGCGCCATTACGCAGCGCCCCGGGCTTGCGCTCGATCAGGGCAATGTAGTGGGTCCAGTCGTAGATCGTCTGGTCACGATCGAAGCAGCGCTGCAGCGTCACACTGTGGCCCTTGGGGCCCACCACCAGCAGCCGGTCGTGGTACGCCCGCAGGCTGACCACCGCATGCACCCATTCGCACGGCACGCTGTAGCGGTTGCGCTGGAAGTGGATCAGCGAGGTCGAGGTCACCCGCACCGGGTCCTCCACATAGCCATCGAAGGGACGCGGGTTCGGCGTCAGGCGCAGCCTCTCGTCCTGCCACACCTCGGCCACCGTGAGCTCGTGCCACTCGGGGTGGCGCAACTCGCTCCAGGCGTCCACGCACGCCTGCTGCAGCCAGGCGTTGAGCTCGCTCAGGCTGGCCCAGCGTCGCTCGCTGGCTTCACGCCAGATGCCACGCCGGCGGTCCTGCACGTTCTTCTCCACGATGCCCTTCTCCCAGCCCGCTGCGCGGTTGCAGAACTCGGGATCAAAGAGGTAGTGACCGGTCATCGCCTCGAAGCGGGCGTTGACGCTGCGCTGCTTGCCCGCGCCCACCTTGTCCACTGCCGTCTTCATGTTGTCGTAGATACCCCGCTTGGCCACCCCGCCCAGCACCGCAAAGGCCCGGGCATGGGCCTCAAACAGCATCTCGTGCGCCTGGCTGTGGAACGCCGACAGCATAAACGCCCGGCTGGCCGCCAGCTTGGTGTGCGCCACCTCCAGGCGCCGGCGCAGTCCGCCAATGAACGCGTACTCGGTGCTCCAGTCAAACTGGAACGCCTCGCCCAATTCAAAGGACAGGGGCACAAAGCCTGCCCCTCGGGCGCTGTGGTCCTGCGCCAGACGCCACTGCTTGGCAAAGCTGTAGACCGGCCCACGGCTGCCGCCGTAGCCCATGGCGCGCAAGGCCTCGAACATGGCCTTGATGCCTCGGCGCTCGCGCTTGTTACGGTGCTGGTCGGCCTTGAGCCAGCGGGCCAAGGTGTCCTCATAAGGCGTCAGTACGCCCTGCGCCTTCACCCGCACGGGGTACTTCGGCTCCCGCATTTCGGGCTCAGACAGCCACTTGCTGGCCGTGTTGCGCGAGATCCCCAGCCGCCGGCTGGCCTCCCGCACCGATACGCCATCCCTCAGCACGAGGCGGCGCAATTTACTCAATGTGCTCACGTTGATCACTCCTGACCACCTTGCTGAAAAATTCAGCAGCGTAGCCGTCAACGTGGCTCAATTTTCAGTGTGATCCACCCCAAAAATGGCCCAGTTTTCGTTGTGATTCAACAATCTGCATTCCGACGCGCCTAGCACCCCAGCGAATGAGTTCATCACCAGCTTGAGCGCTTGCGACAGTGGCTCGTTCCTGGTGCGTTTGGCCTCATCTCGGGCCTGCCAGAGGGTGGTCACGATTTCCGGGAGACAGTGCTTCTCGCGAGAAAAGAGCGTACCCCTTGGGCCTTTGATCAAAAGCTCAGAAGAGCTGGCATGTCGACCCTCTACCAAACCCACGGGGTCGACGAGGAAGGTGCGGATGATTGATGGATAGAGACTCTTGTAGTCCAGAACCACGACGGAGTCGTAGAAGCCAGGCTTGGAGTCCATGACGTAGCCGCCGGGGGAGGACTTGCCTTGAACATCGCCCACGTTGGGCGCGACATACCCCATGCGGTGCATGCGTGGCAAATAGTGATGGCTGAATGCAGCAATGGAGCCACCGAACTGGTCGAGTTGCAGGCCCGTGGTGTGGGCGCGCTCCATCGCAAACCGCAGCAGCTTCGCCTTTTCGAAGATTCGTAGAACCAGCTCGCAGTCGCGTATGTTGTAGGCTGCAAGAGCGGGCTTGTCTAGCTGGTAGCGCCGCTCGATTTCCGCCATCTTGTCGTACTCGTCTCCGATGTCCTTGCCTTCGCCCAGAAGCTCTTGCGCGACGTTCTCGAGGCTGAAGGACGGGAAGCTCCAGACCGCGGCCCTGAGCGCTTCAATCCCGTCAACGACAACTCGTCCTGGCATGGGGGCAAACAGATAGCCTTGTTTGCCGGGATGGGTTCGCCATGCAATGGGCTTGCGCTCACGCCCAAGGAGTAGAGGTGTTGCACATTCGTCTGCAGTTTTCTGCAGCACACGCAGGTCGAACTGAATGACATTCCATCCAATGATGACGTCCGGATCATTGCGTGCAAACCAGTCATTGAGCCTGTCAATCATGGCTTTGCGTGTTGAGCAATGAATCAGCTCGAAACCAGGCGTTCTTAAGGGTTTGGCAGGAGGCTCACCCAGCATGAAAACGACGCGCTCCGCCATGCCGTCCAGTGCTATCGAATACAGATCTTGATGCTGACTGGTCTCGATGTCCAATGACACGACCTTCAGAACCGGCCGGAAATCGGGCGCAGGAACAAGCTTGCAGTTCACCAGCGTCGCATGTTCTGCCCGTCCGCCTTGCAGTGTGACGCCCGCCGTGATGAAGCGCTCCATCAAGTAACGCTCATGTGGTCGAACATCGGCTTCCAGAAGGGGGATGCCTAGTTGCTGGAGAGTGCGTGCAAGTCGCCGTAATTGACGAAAACTCCTGGCATAGATACCCAAGACGGGCTCTTGCTGAAAACTCTTCAGTCCCAGTTCCCGCAATTCCGCTCCAGCCAGGGGCGGGAGTTGCGCCTCTACCGCTCCTTTGTGCCGGGCCTCGACGAAAGCCACAGATTTCTGAGCAGTCAGGAGGACCTTCAGGGGGCCGCTATCGGTTGCCAGCCAATACTCAAGCTCGACGCCCGCCGGTGTGTCTCGCCAATTGCGAGTAAGGATGAATCCCTGGCGTTCTGGAGATAGCACGAAAGATGAAGTCAAGCGAATGTGACCGTCTTGAACCGGAGTTCAAGGCCCTGGCTGTGTGTGATGGCATGAGCTTGCGGAGCAAGCCACATGTCTCGAAAGAGGTGCCAATGAAATGATACCCAGCAATCATGACCACGTTTTTCCAACAGAGCCACGTCAACAGCAATCTAGGCGTTCCACAGATCCAAAGCGGATGGAGCAAATAGATGGAGTGATGCAAATGTTCCGCGAGGGCTGAAAGCCGTCATCAAGTTGCTGCCGATCGATGACTGCCTCTATCGATAGCAGGCATTGCGAGAGGCTTGGTTCGAAATTTCGAACTGGCGTGAGAGTTGCACGAGGCGCCAGGGTTCGAGTTTTCAGGCAATATGCGAGGACGGATGGATCCAGAGGATGAAAGGGGAGGTGAGGCGTCAAGCCAGGTCATCTGACATGGCAATATGCATTTTCAAGGCTTCTATGAATTGAGTCTCGGCAAGCTGTCGATCTGCGCCTCTCCGTAGTGCGACATACATATTGAGGTGAACGGCTGGTTCGGTCAGCATCGCTATGTTCAAGCCGTGCTGCTGGCATTCCTCCATCATGAAGGAGGGTATCACCGCGTTGCCCAGACCCGCTTTCACCATGGCAATCATGGTACCCAGAAAATTCATTTCTGCCCGCTCTTCCTGGCTTGCCTTGACGCTGGGAAGATGCTTGTCAATCAAGGCCTGAATCGGGTTTGACATCGGCAAAGCAATCATGGGTAGGCCATCCAGAGATTTCCATGTGCGGTTCTGGACATGTGTGCTGCGCCGCCTCTCTCCTGGGCTGATGCTCATGAGCCGGAATCTGCACACCGATTCTCTGAGAAGGCCAGCCGCAGGCTTCACAAAAAATGCCATGCCCATGTTGGCATGTCCTTCAAGAACGGCTTGCCGAACGGAATCGAGGCTGCCATCCATGATCTGGATTCGCACCTCGGGATGTTTGCGTGCAAATTCAGCCACGACTTTCGGTAAAAGACAGGTCGCGATCACAGGCGTCGCGGCAATGGTCAGGGTTGACCGAGAGGCCAAGGTGCTGCCTTGTAACGCGACACCCAGTTGCCGCAGTTCCGTCACCACTCTCTCGGCATAGGGCTGCAGCAGCCGGCCTGCGTCGGTCAATGCCACTGCACGTGTGGTTCGCTCGAAGAGCCTGACCCCCAATTGGCGCTCAAGCTCCTTGACCAGCATGCTGACTCCTGAAGGAGACAGATGAATGCGCTCTGCCGCTGCCGCAAAGCTGCCGCACCTGCATATCTCGAGAAACGCCTGCAGTTGACGACTCCCGACATTAATCAGCTTTACTGATGAATTCACCAAAAATTCCCGTTTGATTCAAATCAATGGACGCGGTGCAATTGCAGCACAAAACACAAGGAGACACCATGCTTACACCTTCAATAGGAGGGCCGGCCCTCAGCCGCCGCAAGGCACTTATTACCCTGGCTGCCACAGCCACGACGGGCCCTCTCGGGCTTTCGGCATTCGCGAATACGCAGGCTCCTGTGCGGCTGGTTGTGCCATTCACACCAGGCACAGGTATCGATCTGATTGCTCGAGTCATCGGTCCCAAGCTCTCGGAGCGCTTTCAGCGCCCCTTCATCGTGGACAACAAGCCTGGGGCCTCGGGCAACATCGGTACCCTGGAGGTGGTCCGGTCCACTCCCGACGGAACGACTTTGCTTGTCACCGTGAACACATTGGTCATGAATACCGAGCTATACCCCAAGATGGGATATAGCCCGGTTCGTGATCTCAGCGCCATCAGCCAGACCAGCGTAGGTCAATTGGTGCTGGTCACGGGCTCTCAATCCCGGATCACGGATCTGAAGGAGCTCATCAGCTATGCACAGAAAAATCCGGGCATGCTGAACTATGGCTCGCCCGGTGCCGGAACCCCCCATCACCTGGCAACAGAGCTGCTCAAGAGCAAAGCCAGGATATCGCTCACACATGTCAGCTATCGCGGCACGGCCCCGGCCTTGACGGACTTGCTGGGCGGGCAGATTGATCTGATGTTTCTCCCTATCCACGTTGCTTTGCAGCATATCAAGGCAGGCAAGCTTCGCGCGCTTGCGATCAGTTCAGACACGCCATCCCCGCTGCTGCCTCAGGCGCCCTCGCTGAGGAGTCTGAACCTGGGCGATATGAATGTGGACATGTGGTATGGCTTGTTGGGGCCCAAAGGCCTGTCTCCCGAGTTTGTGCGCAGCATCAACGAAGCCCTGAAGAGCATTCTTGCTCAGCCTGAAGTTGCCAAAGCATTTGAGTCCCAGGGCATGACACCCCAGCACAGCACTCCCCAGGCCTTCCAAACCTTGATCGAAGCCGATGCCAAGCGCTGGGGCAATCTCATCAAGACCCAGGGCATTACTGCCGAATAAGCCAGCCATAACAAGAAGATCAAATGAATATGCAAGTCAATCAGACACAAGCGCCAGACAAGGATGCAGATGTAATCATCGTGGGCGGCGGCCCCGTGGGCATGGGGCTGGCTATAGAGCTGGGTCAGCGCGGTATCCGCTGTATCGTCGTGGAGCGCTACGCCAAGCCGCAACCGATTCCCAAGGGGCAGAACCTGACCCAGCGCACCATGGAGCATTTCCACGCCTGGGGTGCGGAAAAGGAGCTTCGCGCAGCTCGTACCATCCCGCCCGAATACGGCATAGGAGGCCTGACGGCCTACAACACATTGCTGGGGTCTTATTCTTACGACTGGCTTCAGCGCGATCTGGTCAAACCTTATTACTTCACGGCGAACGAGCGCCTGCCTCAGTACGCCACGGAAGCGGTTCTGCGGGATAGAGCCGCCGAGCTGCCCTCTGTTGAGACCTTTTATGGCTGGAATTTCGATAGCTTGCGGCAGGACGACGAGGGTGTCAGCGTCACGGTGTCCGAAAAGAACGGATCGGATAGCAAGACGCTGCGGGCAAGTTATGTCGTGGGCTGTGATGGAGCACGCTCTGGCGTCCGGCAGCAAGCGGGCATCACCCAGACCAAGACCGATCATGATCGCCTCATGGTACTGCTCGTATTCCGCTCACAGGGCCTTCACAAGTTGCTTGAGCGCTTTCCCGGCAAGTCTTACTACAACGTGCTTCAGCCTGAACTCAAGGGCTACTGGAAGTTCTTCGGCCGCGTCGATCTGGGCAATACCTGGTTCTTCCATGCGCCAGTGCCACCGGGAACCACGGCAGACAACTTCGACTTCCAGGCGTATCTGGAAGATGCTGTCGGAGCATCTTTTGATGTCGAGTTCGAACATATTGGCTTCTGGGATCTACGCTTCATGCTTGCCGACAGCTATCGCTCAGGCCGGGTCTTTATCGCCGGGGATGCAGCGCACAGTCATCCACCCTATGGCGGCTATGGGGTGAACTCAGGCCTGGAAGATGCACGTAATCTCGGGTGGAAGCTGGCAGCCGTGCTGGAGGGCTGGGGCAGCGAAAAGCTGCTGGACTCCTATGACCAGGAGCGCCGTCCTGTATTCAGATCCACCATTGACGACTTTATTGCCAAGTCCATAGAGACCGATCATCAGTTTCTGGACAGCTTCGATCCAGAAAAGGATAGAAGTGCCTTTGAAGCAGCCTGGAGTCAGCGGGCAAATGGGGCCGCAGGTGAGGTTCATGCGTTCGAGCCCAACTATGAAGGCTCTCCAATTGTGCGCAGTGCTCGGGAGCCGGCCATCGGCAATTGCAGCGCCAAGGGCTCACACATATTCACCGCACGTGCCGGTCACCACCTGGCTCCAGCCGCGCTCGACGATGGCCGGAATGCATTCGAGCATTTGGGGGAGGGCTACACGCTGCTGGCAGCCGATATGCCTGCGCAAACGCTTGAGACGTTTCGGTATGTTGCCGGCACCAGGCAGCTGCCTCTGACCATTGTTGAAACCGCAAAAACGGATGAGTTTGCGCGCTATGGGTCAGACTTGATACTGGTTCGTCCGGATGCATTTGTCGCTTGGACGAATAGCGAGAAATTCATATCGAACGAGGATGTGGAAAATCTGCTCAAGGCAGTCATCTGAAAGATCGAGAACAGCTCGATGCCCCCTCGCTTGAGTCGAGCCTGGGCTTGGGCGAGGGGCAGCCTGGCTACCAAGACTGGCTTCCCGGTAGCAGGCGGCAGCGCAATCATGGCTGCCGGCTTGCAATACGCTCGGAAGTGCCCGGCTAGAGCGGGCGAGGTTCAGACAATCAGCGCGCGAGTCAACAAATCCACTCCTGCCAGGAAGTCGCCGATGTCCATGGCTTCATGCGGATTGTGCGAGCCATTTTCGTTGCGAATGAAGACCATGGCCGACGGTACTCCCGCATTGGCAAATACTGCCGCATCGTGACCGGCACCGCTTGCCATGCGCTCCAGTTTCATGCCTTGTTCAGCGGCTGCTTCCAGACGGTTCAGCCAGCTTGCATCCATGGTGGCAGGCTCCGTGAACAGGCGCTCGTCGAACTCGAAACGCACGCCGCGGGCGCGCTCTATGGCCTGACACTCTTCGCGCATCAGGGTATAGAAGCGCTCCAGTGTCTGGGTGTCCTGGCTGCGTACCTCGAAGCTGAAGGCCACTTCGCCGGGAATGACGGAAACGGCATGCGATTGCGCCGAGGTGGAGCAGATGCCCGTGGTCATCACCATGTCCATGCCCATCTGCAGCAGCACGCGCCAGTGTTCATCCATGCGTGACAGCAGCTCGGCAACCGCCAGCAATGCATCCTTGCGCAGCCAGCGCGGCACGGCGCCCGAGTGGCCGGTTTCGCCGATGCAGCGGATCAGGTTGTGACGGACGTTGCCGCGGATGCCTGTGACCAGGGCCACCGGCCAGCCGCGATTGACCATGACCGGCCCCTGCTCGATGTGCAACTCCAGATAGGCAGATATATTCGCGAGATCCAGCAGCGGCTCGGCGCGTTGAATGGCGTCGATATCGGCGCCGCAGCGCGACATGGCTTCGCTCAACACGCCTGCGCCATCGCGGTGAGGGCGTTTCAATGTGGCGGCGGGCAGCTTGCCCAGCAGGGACAGAGAGCCGAGGTAGGCCTTTCCGTACCAGGCGCTTTCCTCGCCGCGAAGGGCCAGAACGCGCAGTGGCGGAGCCTGTTCGTGGCGGCCGCGCAGCTGAAGCAGCATCAGCATGCCGGCGACAATGCCTGCCAGTCCGTCGAAGTTGCCGCCCTGCGGCACGGAATCGGCATGCGAGCCAACCACGACGTAGGGTTCCGTCCGGTTTTCCTCTGGCAGACTCAGCCACAGGTTGCCGGCTCGATCCCATTCATGGTTCAGGCCCAGATCTTCGGCCCGCTCCTCTAGTATGTGCAGCGCAGCAGTCTCGCCTTCGCCGTAGCTTTCGCGGGTGACGCCAAGGCCGTCGCGGGTGGCATCGCGAATTTCAGAGAGCAGGGCTTGCGCCAGTGCGCTGGTATCCGTCATGGTGTTGCAGGCCATCATGCTCCGCTACCTCCATGTCGGATGGACCAGTCCACAGGCGAGGCCGAGAAGTCCGCCAGCGTGGCTTTTTGCTCGGCACTGAGCTGTCCGCTCGCAAGCAGCGCTTCATGCAGCTGATTCCAGGTCGCCAGAGCATGCAGGGACAAGGCGTGATCGGCCAGGGTGCCTGCTTGGGGGGCATAGAGCGCATAGTCGAGCAGAACCAGCACGTCCTCGACCACGGGACCGGCGCGGCGCAGGGCGGCAACCGTCCCGGCCTTGGAGCGACCGTCGGTGGTGACGTCATCCACCAGCAGGACCTTGGCATCGGCAGGCAGGCGGCCTTCGAGCTGGGCTGTGATGTCCCAGCCGACAGGACGCTTGCGCAGATAGAGCATGGGCAGCTCAAGTCGCTCGGCCAGCCATGCCGCAAAGGCAATGCCCGAGCTTTCGGTTCCCACGATGGCATTGATGCCGCGGGCTGCAATCAGTGGCCGCATGCAGCGGGCTGCGATGTCCATGATTTCGCTGCGCAGAGCGACATCGGACATCAGGACCTGGGCATCCACATAGACCGGGCTGGCCCAGCCCGAGGTGTAGATGAACGGTTGATGCGAAGCAATGCGTACAGCGCCGAGGCCGACCAGGGCCCGGGCAACGCGTGGCGCGTCGGAAGTGGAAAGAAGCATGAGCGTGTATGTTGGCAAAGTGGGCATGTTAAGTAGGCAGGCTTGCGGCAAGAAGTGGCTAAAATTCCTCGAGCCGTTCCAAAACGTGATGGCTTGAGCTGCGCATCTGGGTGTTGGCCGCTGCGTCCTGTTTGAAATCCCTGGCTGCGCTTCTGTGCGCCTGCTTGTCATCGCCCCATGTCCGACTTCACTTCGCCGCGCAGCTTTCTGCGCCAGATAGACCTTTCATCGCTGGATCTGTTCGTGCTGATCTGCGAGCACGGCAGTATTGCGCGGGCGGCCGAGCAGGGCGGCATGGTCGCCTCGGCGGTCAGCAAGCGTGTTGCCGAACTGGAATCCCTGGCCCGCACTCCCTTGCTGTTGCGCCATGCCCGCGGGGTGCGCCCGACTCCTGCCGGAGAGTTGCTGCTCGCGCATGCGCGCACGATTCTTCTGGGTGTCGAACACCTGCGCGACGATCTTGGCGAATATGCGCGGGGCGTACGTGGGCTGGTGCGCCTCAGTGCCAATGCCTCCGCCGTGGAGCAGTTCTTGCCCGAGGATATTGCTGTCTTCGTGAAGCATCATCCCGATATCCGCATCGATCTGCGTCAGGCAACCAGTCGCTCGGTAGCGCGTGCCGTGCGCGATCACATGGCTGATCTGGGGGTCTGCAGTCCAAGCGACGAAGTCGAGGGCCTGGAGTCCATGCCGTACCGGCATGAACGCATGGTACTGATCATGCCCAATGACCACGCTCTGGCCCATCATCAGGAACTGGCCTATGAAGAAGCACTGGACTATGCCCAGATCGGTTTGCGCGACAGCAGCATCGTTCAGGAGGTGCTCAATCAGGAAGCCCGCGCCGGCAGACGAATGCTGCGCCAGCGCATCGAGGTCGACAGCCTGAGTGCCATGTGCCGAATGATCGAATGCGGGCTGGGTGTAGGCGTCATGCCTGAAGGCGCGTACCAGAGACTGGGCGAGGCTCGTGCTCTGCATGCGGTGCCGCTGACCGATGCCTGGGCAGAGCGCAGCCTCAAGCTGTATGCCAATAGCTTTGCCGACCTGTCTGCGCCGGCCAGACATTTTGCGCAGGCACTGATGCCGAAGGAGTGAGGCAGAGCGGATGGCATGACGCGATATGGGCGCTGCTTGCCTGCCTTTGCTGGAGTTACTTCAGCAGGTCAAGGCCGCTGTCTGCAATTGCGTGCCTGCAAAGCAATGGACAAGTGACGCAGACAGCCTGCATGGCCCAAGCACGTCGGTTTGTGGATGAATCCTGAGCGAATCGCCGCCAGGTCTCAGCTTTTCTTTGCAGCCCACAGATGCTGCGCCCACATGCCGGCCAGCATGGCGGCTACAAACAGCCAGACTTGCGGTGCAAGGGTCGCCAGATTCATCAGCGCCGGGCCGGGGCAAAAACCTGCCAGTCCCCAGCCTATGCCAAACAGGGCTGAGCCTGTCAGCAGCTTGCGATCAATGGCGGTGCTGGTGGGCAGTTGCATGGGCTCGCCCAGCAAAGCGGTCTTGCGGCGCTTGGCCCAGGTGAAGGCAATCAAGCCTACGGCGATGGCTCCGCCCATGACGAAGCCCAGCGAAGGATCCCATCGACCGAAAAAATCCAGAAAGTTCTGCACCTTGGCGGGGTTGCCCATACCCGAAAGAATCAGACCCAGGCCAAACACCAGTCCGCAGAGCAAGGCTGCAATATTGATGATCATGATGTTCTCCTTGCTGACTCAAGCAATGACATGGCGCATCACGAACACGGTGATGGCGCCCGTGGCGATAAAGGTTGCCGTAGCGGCCAGAGAGCGCGGCGACAGGCGTGACAGACCGCACACGCCGTGGCCGCTGGTGCAGCCCGAGCTCATGCGTGTGCCGAAGCCCACCAGCAGGCCGGCGGCGATGATGATTGCCGGGCTGGAAGGCAGCTGCATGGCTGGCAGCGGGGCAAACAGCGACCAGACCAACGGCGCGGCAACCATGCCCAGGATGAATGCCAGGCGCCAGCCCCACTGCTTGACGGAAGACCAGGTCGGCAACTGCAGCAATGCACCGGTAATGCCGCTGATGCCGGCCACGCGACCCAGCAAGGCAATGAGCAGGGCAGCGGACAGACCGATCAGCAGGCCGCCGACCAGAGATGTCCAGGGTGTGAATTCACTCCATAAGATATTCATGCTGTCTCTCCTGATTGGCAGAACAATTGATACAAGGTTTGCATCAGCTGCAGGGCGCGGGCATCGGCCAACTGATACCAGATGAATTTGCCTTCGCGGCGGGTGGTGACCAGACCCTCACGCCGCAAAATGCCCAATTGCTGGGACAAGGTAGGCTGGGACACGCCTGTCAGTTGCTCCAACTCGCCCACGGTGCGCTCCTGCAGGGAGAGCTGACACAGCAGCAGCAGTCGGTCTTCATTGCCCAGTAGCTTGAGCATGGCCACAGCTTCGCCTGCATGGGTTCGCATGGCATGCAAATCCAGCGTGGCCTGTGCTTCGTCAAAGGTTGATGAGCTCACTGTTTCACTTTTCAAAATATTTTCATATATTATATAAAAAAGTAAATTAATTGGTGTGCTTCGATGTTTCGGGTACATCGTTTTAGGAGTCACCATGTCCGCCAATGTGATGCATATCGAGCCGTTTTTTGATGCGGCTACCGGTACCGTGAGCTATGTTCTGGCCGATACGATCAGTGGTCAGGCGGCAGTGATTGACCCGGTGCTGGATTTCGAGCCCAAATCCGGCACCCTGAGCAGCCGCTCCGCGGACAAGCTGATTGACTATGTGCGAGCCAATGGCTGGCAGCTGCAGTGGATTCTGGAAACTCACGCTCATGCGGATCATCTTTCCGCGGCCCAGCATATTCGTCACCATCTGGGCGGCAAGGTGGCGATCGGTGCCCATATCCGCGATGTGCAGGCCGTGTTTCGCAAGATCTATCACTTCGAGCGCAGCTTCTTGCCTGACGGCAGCCAGTTCGACCATCTGGTGCAGGATGGCGAACGTCTGCCGCTGGGTCAGCTGGAGTTGCTGGCCATGCATGTGCCCGGCCATACTCCGGCCGATATGGCCTACCGTGTGGAGGATGCCGTGTTTGTGGGCGATACCTTGTTCATGCCCGATGTGGGCACGGCACGTGCCGACTTTCCCGGTGGCGATGCGGCGACGCTCTATCGTTCGATTCGGCGCATCCTGGAACTACCTGGGCAGACCCGCATTTGGGTCTGCCACGATTACCCGCCGGCTGGGCGCAAGCCGCAATGGCAGACCACGGTACAGGCCCAGCGCGACAGCAACATCCATGTGCATGATGGCGTCAGCGAGGCGGAGTTTGTGCAGATGCGCACTGCACGCGACGCCACGCTGGATATGCCCACGCTGATTTTGCCTTCGGTGCAGGTCAATGTGCGTGCCGGCAAGCTGCCGCCTGCACAGGACGATGGCCGTACCTATATTCAGCTGCCCATCAATGCCTTTGCCAAGAATGGGCAGCTTCCGCAGGGTCTGCAGCAGTGACTATTGCGCTGTGCTGCTCTGACTGGCGCTGGCCGCGCGCGTGCTGTTCAGCTCATTGAGCTTGAGCTGCAGGCGCACCATGTGCTCGGCATAAACCAGCACTTCCTGCGTGGGCAGAGGCTTGGCAACACGCGCGGAATAGACCTTCAGTGCGCCTTGAGCCACCTCGGGGTCATCGCTGTCTGCATACCAGGCCCAGTCGGCGAGATGGGAGGCCAGCTCCGGATTGCTGTCTGCCAGCGCCACTGCACGCTGAATCACCGGCCTGGCACCGCCGGCTAGCTGCACGATTTCTTTGGCCTCATTGGCCAGGGGCGCCGGGCGCCAGTGCGATGGAATATCGTCCCACCAGCCGCTGTATTCGCTGACCACCATGCGGCCTATGTCCTTGGCCGAGACATAGAGCTCGCGCGCATCGCTTCGCCGGGCCAGCTCCGGCGGTAGCGCCACTTTTTCAATGACCTGATCGCGGCGTACTCCGCTGTTGAGGCCAGCCACCACTTGCTTGGAGATGCTATCCAGCATCTGGGCCTGGGCGGGAAGTCGGTCCTGAATTTCCTCGGGTTTGGTGATGGCCGGGCCATGGGCAGGCAGCAGCAGCTCGGGCTTGAGGGCTGCCATATCGCGCAGAGCCTGGGCCCATTCCTCGGGGTAGCGCTGGCGGCGCTTGCCGTTGCCGGCATTGGGCAAGAAGTCCTGAAAGTAGTCTGCACTGGCCACAATCTTGCGGCCCGGCACGGCAACCCAGATCTGGTCTTCGGTCTCACCGCGCGCATGGGTCAACAAAGTCCTCACCACCGATCCTGAGTGTGGTCTTGCTGTGGAAGGTCTGCGTGGGCCTAACTGCATCTGCCCAGGTGCGGGCACATCGGCCGCGCCTTGCTGATTGTTGCGCGCAATCAGCCCGTTGCTGCGCATGTCCAGCTCCATCTGCGTGATGAAGCGCTGCTCGGTGACCACACGTGGCTTCTGGTCCATCAAGGCCCAGGCGCCAAAGGCATGGTCGGCATGGAAATGCGTGAGGATGACGGTGTGCAGCGGCTTGTTGCTGAGCTTCTTCAGCGTTTCAGCCAGCGCGGGGCCGGCGGGTGCATAGCCGCTATCGACCAGTACCAGACCTTCATCGGTCTCAAACACCACCACATTGACGATGGGAAAGCGCAGCAGCCAGGTGCGCGGGGCCAGCTCTTGTACCTTGAGCTTGGCGCGTGCGTCGGCAATCGCGTTCTGGTTGGTGCGACTGTACATATTGTTGGCCACTGCGATGGACAGCTCGGCGCCAAAGCCTCCGCCTTCCTTGATGGATTGGACCATCTGGGGATTGGCTTTGTAGACCTGGGCCCGTGCTGCCATATAGGCCGGATTCTGGATGCCCGAGACAGCGCGATCATCCGGCTCGTGGGCTTGTGCAGTGCCCATGCCCAGCTGGCTCAGTGCCAGCGCCATGCTCAGAATGCTCAAAGAATGTTGTGAGTGTTTTTTCATGAAGAGACCTCTTGCGACTATTCGGGCTTGATGGGTTGAACGGGCTCCAGAATCCAGGAGGGATCGAGCACCTCGGGCCAAGGCTGGTAGGCACGGGCCATCAGGTAAAACAGGTTTTCCTTGGGTGTCGGCAGCCAGTTGGCACGCTTTTCGGGGCCGGGGTCCGCGGGTTGCAGCCAGATGTCCAGACTGCCGTCGGCATTGAACTTCATGCCCTTGGTACGGTCGCCAATGGAGTAGCGGTTGATGGGGTTGTCCACCATGTACTGACCACCAGTCACGAATTCATAGAGAGAGATGGACCAGAAGGCATCGGCGGGCAGGCGACCTTGGGGCAGATGCAGGCGGTAAGCCTGTCCCTTGCCGAGAGCCTGATTGTTGCCGTCCACACTGGCAGCGAAATAAGTGGCTTCTGCGGCCTCCAGGCCCAGGATGCCGCCCGACATGGCTGCCGACTGGGCACGCATGGCGTAGTTGCTGCCAAACCCGTCAGGCAGGCGATAAGGCGTCCAGCCGTTTCTGCGCCTAGGGTCTGCCGTCTTGCGGTCGGCATTCAAGCGATTCTTGAGCTCGTTTTTCTCGATCTCGGGGGCCAGTGCCAGCCAGCGCTGCTGCACGGGCTCTGGCAGCTTGTCCCAGCTGCAGGCCGCGCCACAGATGCCGACGCGGGCAAAGCGCTCAAGCAGCTTTTGTTCCGTGCCGGGAGGAGGGTTGCGCACCAGAGCCTCGTTGGCCACATCGACAAAGCGGCCCCAGTCCTGCGCTCGGGGCTTGAGACGCGGGCCGTCCTCGGTCGTTGGGAGCACCGGCGCTATGCGAAAGCCGTCCTGAACAGCATGGGCGGCCTTGAGGTCGTCTTCGCCGGTGACAAGCACCCGCAGATTCAGGTAGACATCGCGTGTGGGTGCTCTGACGATCTGATCCACCTGCGGAATCTTGCCGCTCCAGCGCGGGCCGACCAGGGCGACCTTGCGTGACTTTGTGCCCCCAATGCGCCTGCCCACGTAGGAGAAGGTATTGAGGTCTGCGCCAATCATGGCGATCACGTAATAGCGGCCATGGGTTTCGGGCAGGGACAGCACCAGTGGAGATTTCTCCAGATCCAGCCAGGAGGTGGAGTAGAAGGTGTCTCGAATCGGGCCGTTGGCCCAGCGGTCCTTGGGCGTGGCCAGGTGGCGCGAGTGGCGGAAGTGGTTGAGCGTGGTGGCGGTGGGTGAGTCTTTGACCTCCAGGGCTTCATGCCGCATTTTCATGAATTCCTGATAGGGGTAGGCGTAGAGCATGGCCTCGCGGATCAGGTTGTCCAGAGCCTGGTCTTCGGTGGCTGCGGAAGTCTGGGCATGGGCATGGGCCATGCCCAGGCAAAGGCCCAATGCAGCAGTCGCCATGGCGCGCAGCCCAGCGCGGTTCAAATTTGACATGTGATTGAGATAGTGTTTTTGCAGTGATGTCCGGGGTCTGCGCTTTCTTCATCGAGGCCCGGACTTGTCTCCCGCGAGCAGTTGGTGACGCATGCTCAGGCGATGGTCTTGGTGCCGGGCGTGCTCAGGTGCCGGCGTTGCGCGTGGCTTCAGGGGTGAACATGGATGGGTTCATGTCTCCCTTGTTGAGCACGGGGCCCTTGGGGCGCTCCTGGAACATGTTGTAGGCCACGTAGCCGCCACCAATCAGGTCGTGGTAGAAGGCCGTGCCTGCATGCCAGGCGTTGGAGTCGAACGCGTAGTAGTAATTGATGAGGCCTTGCTGCCACAGATTGCCGCGTGCATCGTAGAAGTCGCTCATCACGGCGTGGCCGGTGTCTTCGTCAAGGAAAAGCACGCGCTTGCCATAGAGATGGCGATAGCCTTCCTTGAGCGTGGCTTCCAGCACCCAGACGCGGCGCAGTTCATAGCGCATGTAGTCGGGGTTGGCATGGCCGGGCTTGAGCAGATCGGCGTACTTCACGGTATTGGCGTGAATCTTGTACGCATTGGCGGGAATGTAGATTTCCTTCTTGCCCAGATTCTTCCAGTTGTAGCGCTCGGGCGAGCCATTGAAGAGACGGTCGGAGTCAATCGTCATCTTGGCGCCCACGCCGCCGCCCATGGGCTGGTCAAAGCCGTACTCGGGAATCTGGCGCACCCGGCGTGTACCCGGGTCATAGCTCCAGCCCAGACGCTTGTCCTTGCCGAAGTTGACCGGCTCACGGCTGACGCTGACCCCGCCTTTTTCGCGCTCGGGCAGCTTGACCGCATTCATGCCCTGGGCCATGGTGCCTTCCAGCGGCTTGCCGGCTTGCTCGGGGGAGTTCAGCAAGCTCATGCTGCGGTTGTCGGCGCGGCCGAAGACGGTGGAGCCATCCTGCATCACGTAGGCGTTGTCACGCAGTGTGTGTTCGGTGAACGAGCGCAGCGGAAACAGGTTGTTGAAGGCCAGCTCCATGCCGGTCTTGGGGAAGGGGAACGGTATGGCCCCCTTGACTGCGTTGTCGGCGCCCATTCCGTCGGCGCTGATCACGGCGTTCTGCGCATTGGCTTTGGCCGAGGCGCAAGCAAAGTCCGGATAGCGGAAGTCACGATGGCCCGGATACACGGGGATGCTGAAGGTCTTGGGATAGCGCGCGAACATGGCCTTCTGGCCTTCGGTCAGATTGGCGGCGTACTTGGCGACATTCTCGGCCGTGATGGAGAACAGGGGCTTTTCACTGGCATAAGGGTCCACAGGGTGCTGACCCGCATGCGGCGTGTACTGAATTCCAGGTGGTGTTCCCAGCCATTTGCCCGTGTATTCGGGCACGCCGCTGGCGGTGCCGGCCTTTTCGGCGCCGATACAGGTCAAGGACTTGCCCAGCTTTTCAATTTCTTCGGGGCTGCCTTTGGCGGCGGCTGCACCAGCCATGACGCTGGTCACGGTCAGCGCGATCAGGGCGCGGTAGCTCAGGTTGCTTTCCATCACGAATCCTCAAAGATGTATGTGTGCAGCATTTGCACTATCGATCTGCCCGCGAATCGGGCCAAGGTCTAGTCCAGGTCAGCTAGTCGCTGACTTGACGCCTGTCGATGAATTCATTGTTCAAGCGAGCTTTGCGGCTCACCATCGCTCGTTTGGACTAGCCCGTAAGGTCTATCGAAGTCACCTCAGAGACAGACTGCTGCTCCAGCTCTGCGCCGACTCGGGCAAGCAAGGGAAAACCTGTGGTGATTGACCTAGGGAAAACCAAGATGAAAATGCGCATGAGGAATATCAAGCGTGATGCTTTTGAAAGCGAAAGGCCACCATGGGCCGGGCGGCGTAGGCCGTAAGGACTACCGGTGTCCCAAGGCTCAAGTGACGAAGTGCCTGCTTTGCTGCCGGGCGTTGCCCTTGCTTGGCTCAGTTGCCGGGCATGCCAAACAGGTCATGAGCATCCAGCAGGGCCCAGGCAATCTCGGGCTTGCGCTCCAGTCCCTTGCGGATCGCGGCGGGAATGCTCTGGCGAGTTTTGCGGCATAGGCCCGGCAGGTCGCCGAGATCGATCTGGATGCCGCGCATGGTGCGAACCTCGTTGTTGCCTGGGGTGATGCGTATCTCCAGGCCCAGCAGCGCGTGAATGCGCTGCTGCATATGCTCGAGATCAACCAGGCTGCTGATGCTCTCCAGGCGCTGCAGCAGCTTTTTCTCCTCTTCGCGCGTGAGCTGCAGAATGCGCAGATCCGCATCTGGCGTGCCAAGCAACTGCTCCCGTCGGCAGTCGCAGGCGCCGGGTGGGCATTCAACACGGATGGGCAGGTGGAGCGGCTGCATAGGGTGGCAGAGAAAACCAGAGGCAGATGCAAGCATGCTAAGGCCTGCAGTGCCGTGCCGCCAGTGGGGACAGGCCCGGGCAAGGCCTGCGTTTGATGGCTTGCTGGGGGCGCCATAAGTGAATTCACTTGTCCCAGTTGCTCTCAGGTTTGCCTAGACTCAGGCATTATTGAGGGTTACTACTAAAAGTAGGCTGGCTTGATCTGCCGGTTTCTACCAGAACGAAGGCCTGTATTGCCCGCTGCCCGGCAGCGCTGCAGCTGGGATGGGATCAATCACTTTTTATAGCGTCAATCGCATTGTTCATGCGTGATTCGCGATATTTTTCATGATAGAAATTCGGGATTTATCCCTGACATACCAAGGCCCCAAGGGCCCGGTGCACGCCTTGCGTGGCATCAATCTGGAAATCGCTTCGGGCGAAGTATTCGGCATCATCGGCCGCTCCGGCGCGGGCAAAAGCTCGCTGGTGCGCTGCCTGAATCTGCTCAACCGCCCCACGGAAGGCAAGGTCATCGTCAACGGACGCGACCTCATGCAGCTGTCCGACGGCGAGCTGCGCGCTGCGCGCCGCGACATCGGCATGGTGTTCCAGCACTTCAATCTGCTGTCGTCCCGCACCGTGTATGACAACGTGGCCCTGCCGCTGGAGCTGGCCGGTATTTCCAAGGACGAGATTTACCAGCGCGTGACGCCGCTGCTGGAGCTGGTGGGCCTGGATCATCTGGCCGATCGCTATCCGGCCCAGATTTCCGGTGGGCAGAAACAGCGCGTGGGCATTGCCCGGGCGCTGGCCAGCAACCCCAAGGTTCTGCTGAGCGACGAAGCCACTTCGGCGCTGGACCCCGAAACCACGCGCTCCATTCTGGACCTGCTGCGCAAGGTCAATCGCGAGCTGGGCGTTACCGTGGTGCTGATCACCCACCAGATGCTGGTGATCAAGCAGATTGCCGACCGCGTGGCCGTGATCGACGGCGGCGAGATCGCCGAGCTGGGGCCTGTGATCGATGTCTTCACCCTGCCTCAGAAGGCGATCACCAAGAGCCTGATCGACGAAATCGTGCCGCAGCAACTGCCCGAGTCGGTGATGACGCGTGTGAACCAGCTGGCTGCACAGTTGCAGCCCGGCCAGCAAGGCCAGCTGTTGCGTCTTTCCTATGCGGGTGAGAGCGCCTATCAGCCCATTTTGTCGCACCTGATTCGCGAGCTGGGTCTGGACCTGTCGATTCTGCACGGCCAGATCGACGAGATTCAGGAGCAGACCTTTGGTTCGCTGGCGGTGTACGCCAGCGGCGAGGCCGCCAAGATTGACGCGGCCGTGGAGCACCTGCGTGCCAGCGGTGTGCAAGTGCAGATCGTGTCCAGCAAGGATTGAGAGCGATGTTTGAGAATTTTTCGGAAATGATGCTCCAGCTGCTGCTGGATTCCTTCTGGGAGACGCTGATCATGGTTGGCGTCTCGGGCCTGATCGGCGGTTTGATCGGTATTCCGCTGGGCGTTTTCCTGCGCCTGACCGACCATGGGGGCATCTTGCAGAACGGCCCGGCCAACAAGGTTGTCGGCTGGATCGTGAATGCGCTGCGCTCCACCCCCTTCATCATCTTGCTGGTGGCCATCATTCCGCTGACGCGTCTGATCACCGGCTCCTCCATCGGCACCTGGGCGGCCGTGGTGCCGTTGACGATTGCGGCGGCGCCTTTTGTGGCCCGTCTGGTGGAGACTGCCTTGCGTGAAGTCGATGGAGGCCTGATCGAAGCGGCCCAGTCCATGGGCGCGACCACCGGCCAGATCGTCTGGAAGGTGCTGCTGCCCGAGGCGCTGCCTGGCATCGTCGCGGGTCTGACCATCAGTTTCGTCAGCCTGACCGGCTACTCGGCCATGGCGGGTGCCATCGGCGGTGGTGGCCTGGGCGACCTGGGTATTCGCTACGGCTACCAGCGTTTCTTGCCCGACGTGATGCTGGTCGTGGTGATCATCCTGATCTTCTTTGTTCAAGCCATTCAAAGCCTGGGCGACTGGGCCGTGCGCCGTCTGAGCCATCGCTGAGCACTGGCGTACATTACAAAAAATTAAGAAAAGGGCTGCTACCTGGAAACAGGCGCCGCCCTAAAATGCAGGTTCAAGATTTTTTGAAAGGCCGCTCTTGCTCAAGGGCGGCCATGATTTTTTCTGGGTAGATAACAGCAAATGATGGATGGTTTGATTACCGGCCGACTGACCGGCATCCCCGAGAGTCGCGTAGACCGCAACCGCCGCCCCTATATGGTGGCCCGCATGCGAGCCAATGCCGGCGACGGCTCCTCGATTCCCGTGAATATCGTCGCTTTCGACAACGCACCCTGCGCCGTGCTGCGCAGTCTCTCCGAAGGCGATGCGATTGCCTTGCGCGGCAGCTTCACACCCAAGGTCTGGATCGACAGGCAGGACGAGTCCCATGCTGTGCTCGACGTAGTGGCCCAGCAGGTACTGGCAGCACCCACGATGTCCGATCTTTGACAGCCTGTGCATGCAGACAAGCCCGCTACCGTGAAGGAGCGGGCTTTTTTGTGGGCGCTTGGGTTGCCGCATTCAAGCCGTTAAGGCTTGCATTGCCAATCTGTAGTTTGCATCTGAGCAATCTGTCTAAGAAACAGCGCTCCGGCACATGAAACTGACGCTACAGTCTTAGCCACTCTCAATCTTTGGCACAAGGAATCTGCATGTTGAACAAGCGCTCGCTTTTGCGCACCACATTGGCCGTGGCTGCTGCGGCCACCCTGGGTTTTGCCGCCCAGGCCCAGGACAAGACCATCAAGATCGGCGTGACCGCCGGCCCCCACGCGCAGATCATGGAAGTGGTCAAAAAGGTTGCTGCCAAGAATGGTCTGAACCTCAAGGTCATCGAGTTCGGCGACTATGTCCAGCCCAATGCGGCGCTGGCCGCCGGCGACCTGGATGCCAACAGCTACCAGCACCGCCCCTATCTGGATGCTCAGCTCAAGGATCGTGGCTACAAGATCAGCTGGGTGGCCGACACGGTGAATTTCCCTATCGGCATCTACTCCAAGAAGATCAAGGCTTTGTCCGAACTCCCCACCGGCGCCAAGTTCGGCCTTCCCAACGACCCCACCAATGGCGGCCGCGCGCTGCTGCTGCTGCAGACCCAGGGTCTGATCAAGCTCAAGGAGGGTGCTGGCCTGAAGGCGACGCCCCTGGATGTGGTGTCCAACCCCAAGAAGCTCAAGTTCGTCGAGCTGGATGCGGCCCAGTTGCCACGTTCGCTGGACGATCTGGATGCCTCCACCGTCAACACCAACTTCGCGATCTCGGCTGGTCTGAACCCCAAGAAGGATGCGATTGCGCTGGAGTCGGCCAAGAACCCCTATGTGAACATCATGGTGGTGCGCGATGCCGACAAGAATCAGCCATGGGTCGCCCAGCTGATCAAGTCCTATCACTCCGATGAGGTGCGCCAGTTCATCGACAAGGAATTCAAGGGATCGGTCTTCCCGGCGTTCTGATGACTACCCCCTGAGGCGCTTCGCGCCTTGCCCTGGCCGCACGCCCCAAGGGAGACGATAGCCTCGCTGCGGGGCGGCGCCTGTTTGACGGGCATCGAACTAAGCGCTGCACTTGCAGCGCTTTTTTACTGCTCTCCAATGGATAGCTGCTAGCGCTCGCTGGTATTTTGTTTTAGGTAGAAAATACCTTCAGATCTATTGATGGATTGTGCTGATAGCTATCGTTTTTTTAGTTATTCCATTGCCTGAAACCACTCGCCCAGCGGCGCACGCGTGGTCTGGGTCTGGTTGACGGGGGCGGACTCGTCGGCCCAGCCCAGGGCCAGGCCGCAGACGATGTGCTTGTTCTCGGCCAGGCCCAGCACGCGGCGCACGGTGGCCGGGTACGAGGCCAGGGCGCCGATGGCGCAACTGCCCAGGCCCATGGCGGCGGCGGCCAGTTGCAGGCCGTAGAGCGTCATGCCCAGATCCAGATAGCCGCCGGGGCCGTAATGGGCGTCGATGGTGACGACCAGCGCCACGGGTGCATCGAAGAAGCGGTAGTTGCGCGCAAACTGCGCTTCGCGCCCGGCGCGGTCGTCGCGCGCCACGCCAAGGGCGCCGTAAAGCGCCTGTGCCGAAGCCACCTGGCGCTTGCGCAGCTGCATGGGCATGGGGCGCGGAAAGTAGGCGTAGTCCTCGCATTCGGGCACCTGGCTTTCAACGTCCTGCAGCAGGGCGGCAGTCAGTTGCTCGCGCAGCTTGCCGCGTACTGCGATCAGCTGGCCTGGTTGCAGATTGCCGCCGCTGGGCGCCTGGCGCGCCATCAACAGCAGTTGCTCCAGCAGCGCGTCAGGCACGGCATCGGGCAGAAAAGCACGTGTGGAGCGGCGCTGCTGCATCAGCGCCATGCCTGCCGGCAAGTCGAAGCCTTCAGATGTTTTTACGACTGAACCGTTGCTGGACATGGGGTAATAGCTATCAAAAATGAATTCAGGGAGCGGCTTGCAGCCATTGCACCAGGGTTGCCGCTCCGATGCCGCCGGCTCCGGCGATGGTCGCCAGGCCGAGTCCGGCCTTGGGTGTCGATGACCGGGCCTGATACTCAAGCTGAGCCAGGCAGCGCACCAGCGCAATCGCGCCTGACGCGCCTATCGGGTGACCGCGCGCCAGGCCGCCGCCTGCGCTGTTGATCTGCTCGGGCGCAAGGCCCATGGCGGTGCAAAAGGCCAGGCCTTGCACGGCAAAGGCGTCATGCAGTTCGATGGCCGAAAGATCCCGGGCCAGCAACGGTGAGTTGTGCGGCCCGGCCAGCGCATGGCTGCCTCGGGCCAGCACCATCTGCGCCGCCGCAATGGCGGCCAGCAGCGGTGTTTCTGGCGCAGCGCCCACGCTGGCGCTGGCCAGCCATTGTGCGCGGGGCTGCAGATTCCAGCGGGCGCAGGCCTCGGGCGTGGCCAGCAGGATCAGGGCCGCACCATCGGCCTTGGCCGAGACGGTCAGGGGGCTGAGTGCGTGGGCCGCGATGTCGTCGGCACTCGCGCCCTCACAGCTGCCCCGGGCCAGCACCGGCATGCGCGCGGCACGAGCGGGCTGCAGCGCACGCGGATAGGCGTCGGCCACAAGTCCGGCCACGGGCACGATTTCCGGGGCGAGTTGAGCCTGGGCGGCCAGGGCCCGGCTGTGGCTCAGCAGCGCATACTGCTCCTGCCGGCTGCGGCTGAAGCCATGCGTGAGCGCATAGTCGGCAGCCGATTGCAACATATCGGGGTCCCTCGCGGGCTCGGGGGCAAATGGCGGGCGCTCGTAGCTTTGGGGCTGCTCGCCTGGGAGCAGCGGGCGGGTCTGGCGAATGGGGGCGCGGCTCCAGGCCTCGATGCCGCCAGCAATCACCACCTCGGCCTGACCCGATTGCAGCAGACCCACGGCCATGGCCACCGCATCCAGGCCCGAGCAGCACTGGGTATCAATGGTGTGAGCGGCGCAGCCATCGGGCAGGCCTGAGGCCAGTGCCAGCATGCGCGCCGGGTTGCCGCCAGCTCCCAGGGCGTTGCCGACGACGACCGCATCCACGGCATGGGCCGGCAATCCGCTTTGCTGCAGCAGTGACAGCAGCAGCGGCCGGCCCAGTTCATGAGGGCTGAGCTGGGCCAGGGCCGAGCCTAGCGGAGCCACCGGGCTGCGTGCCCAGGCAATGATGGGGGTCTTGCTTGGCATGGGCCTCAACTCTGCCACGGCCGCAATGAGGGGAGCAGGGCAGGGGATATGGCAGCTCCCGCAGGCCCGGCCATGCTGGCGCGCAGGGCCTGGGCCAGTTGGCCGTGGTCGGTCTTGCCGCTGGCTGTCTGCGGCCAGTGTTCGCAAACCCACCACTGGCGCGGCACCTTGAAGGCTTCGGTGCGCTCGCGCAGCCACTGGTTCAGCTCCAGGGCCGAAGGCGCCTCGGTCTGCGGCCTCCATTGCAGCACAGCGTGTACCTGCAGGCCTCGCAGCGCATCGGCCTGGCCGTGCAGCGAGACCTGGGCAATCGCCGGGTGGCTGGCCAGCAGGTTCTCCACTTCCTCGGGAAACAGGTTCTTGCCCTGGGTGACGATCATGCGGCTTTGGCGGCCTGCCAGGCACAGCATGCCACGTTCGTCGATATGACCCATGTCGCGCACGGACAGCCAGTCGCCATCGCGCAGCACGGCCGTGGCGTCATGGGCGTCGCCCACATAGTCCATGAACAGCATGGGACTGCGGATATAGATCAGGCCGTCGCTGGCATGGCTGGTGTCATGCTCGGCCAGCGCATTCTCTGCGGCATCGCTGCCGGTGGGGCGAATGGATAGCTCCACATTGCTGAATGGCCTGCCCACTGCCTGCGGGCCGCTGGCTTCGTCGGCATCCATCCAGGCGACAAAACTGGCTTCGGAGGCGCCATAGAACTCGATGATGCGGGCCTTGGGGAACAGAGCGCGCAGCGCCGGCGTGTGGGCGCGCATCCAGCGCGCGCCGCTGATGGTGATCAGCTCGACCTCGGGAATCGGTGCGAGCTGCCGATGCTCGGCCCATTGCAGCATCAGCAGCAACTGGCTGGGCACGGCGACCAGACAGGGGGTATCGCCGCGCGCCAGGGTTGCGAGACAGCGCGAGGCAGAGAACTTCTCCTGCATGACGGCGCCGCAGCCATACCAGATGCCTTGCATGGCGCCGAACAGAAACAGCGAATGCGAGATGCGCCCCGGTGCCAGCGTGCGCTGGGCGACGACGGGGCCGAAATCCTGCAGGCCGACGCGAAAGCTCTCCGTCCACGACAGATGGTGGCGCTTGAAGCCCTTGGGCAGGCCAGTGCTGCCCGAGGTAAAGCCGGTATAAAAGGCTGCCGTCGGTGCTGCCGATTCCAGCTCGCAGGGCTGCGCGGGCAGCCAGCTTTCAATGCGCTGGCGCACGGCAGGTTGCCAGTCGGGGTCGGCAACCGCCGCGCAGCGGCCGCTGTGGATCACGGCCAGAAAGTCCACCAGCCGCTCCAGCGTTGAGCGGCTGGCATCCAGCAGCAGCATTTGCGGTGCGCGTTGCGCCACCAGGCGTGCCGAGCGCTGCTCGACCTCGGCATGCAGATCGCCAAAGGTCCAGGAGCCGGCCTCGCTCTGCAAGGCCACAACATCGGGCCGGTGTTGCGCCCAATAGGCCAGCGGGCCATGAACCAGCTGCCAGAAACCCTGCAGCGGTGCCGCCGCGGACAGCGCGTTCACCGGCGACCGCCAAAACGCCAGTCAGGCATTCCGCGTGCCACGGTGTGGACGATGATGGCGCAGAGAACACATTTGATGAAGTCGCCGGGGACAAAGGCCAGCGTCACGGCAAAGGCCTGACTCAGGCTCATCTTGGCGATCAGCATCAGGCCCAGCACGCCAAAGGCATGCAGGCACAGCAGGCCGCCGATCAAGGAGGCGATGAAGGCGCTCAGCGCCGTGCGACGCGGCGTGCTCTGCGGCAGGGCAGCCATGATGGCGCCAGTGATGCCTGCGGCCAGCATGTAGCCGATCAGATAGCCGGCAGACGGTGCCATGAAGACTCCGATGCCGCCGCGACCGCCCGACAACAGTGGCAGACCTACGGCCACGGCCGCGAGAAACAGTGCCATGGACTGCAGGCCGCGCCAGGGCCCGAGCATGACGCCTGCCAGCATCACGCCCAGCGACTGGATGGTGATGGGCACGCCGAACGGCAGGTCGATCTTGGGAATCAGGCCCATCACGGCCATCAGGGCGGCGAACAGCGATACCTGAGCCATGGAGCGTGCGCCGCCGCGCGATACGGTGTGAGAGGGTGTGGTAGTCATCAATGCTCTCCTAGAAACCCAGTCTTGCCCAGAGGGCGTCGGCCACACGGCGCGTGGCCTGCAGCATATGAATCGTCAGCGGTGCAATCAGGCGCAGGCCGCCGCTTTTGCCGGTGCGCAGGCGGTATGCCTCGTCCAGCTTTGTCCATTGCACAAAGAAATGTTCGGTAAAGCGCAGCATGAGTGCAAGCTGCATGGCCACGCGCTCGGTGGGGATGCCCAAGCGGGCCAGCGGGGCGAGCAGCCATTCCAGTACCTCGACCAGATCGCTGGGGCGGGTGGTGATGGTCAGCGCAATGCCCAGGGTCGAGGCGCAGATCAGCCGCAGACTGCTGACGGCTGCCAGCAAAGGGTTGCCCATGAAGGCATGAAAGCCCGCCACCAGCAGCGCCGCGACGATAACCGAGCGCATCAGCCGGCGCGCCACCTGTGTGGCCTCGCCCAGCGATATCCAGAGAACCAGGCAAGCCACGCCGCAGCACGCCAACGCCCAGGGGTTGGCTATCAGAAACAACAGCGTACCGAAAACCGCCAGCAGCAAGAGCTTGAGGCCGGCCGACCAGCGATGCAGCCAGGTCGCAACTTCGCTGTAGAGGCTACCCATGCAGGTCTCCGTGCGGGCTTTTCTTCAGCAACTGCTCCTGTACGGAGGTCTCGTAGGCGCTGCAGATGTCGCGGCCAGGGCCGTCGCCACGCAGCCGGCCTTGCTCCAGCCAGATCACGCGCTCAAAGTCGCGCACATGGTCAAGCACATGGGTGGAGACCAGCACCTGTTGCGGTGCGGTGGCAATATCCTGGGCCAAGCGGGCCTGACCGGGCAGGTCCAGGCTGGCAAAGGGCTCGTCCAGCAGCAGCAGTTGCGGCGCCGCAATCAGCAGCGAGAGCCAGCACACCTGCTGGCGCTGGCCCTGGCTCAGACTGCTGACGGCCCGCTCGGCCCAGTGGGCCAGGCCGCGTGCGGCCAGCAACTCGCGCGCCCTGGCTCTGGCTTGCTGCTTGCTCAGGCCCTGGGGGCGAAGGCCCAGGGCCAGTTCTTCCTCCACGGTAGGGAAGATGATCTGATCGTCCGGATTCTGGAACATCAGGCCGATCAGGCCGGGCTTGTGCTCGCGCGCCTGCAGCAAGGGCATGCCATCCACCAGTACTTGTCCGGCCTGGGGCAGCTCGAGCCCGCAAAGCAGGCGGAACAGGCTGGACTTGCCCGCGCCGTTGTTGCCGATCACGCCAATGCGCGTTTCAGTCAGGCTAAGGCTCAGGCCGTCAAACACCTGGGTCTGGCCGCGCTGCAGCCGTATATCGACCAACTGCACACCCTGTTGGGCGGGGCTTTGCAATCCATCACTCATACATCAGCTCCAACTGCGGGAATGGCAGGGCTGCAAGGCGCCGGGCTGGAATTTGGATGGCAAGAAACGAAAAGGGCTGACATACGGAGAAATCTGAAACCGTGCCCCGGCTTCAAACATACGAGGCAGCGCTGGTGGCGGATTCTAGCGCTGTGAATTTGCTTTCAAAAGCCCGCCATCTGAGCTCTTTTTATGTGAATTTTCTATAAGAATTGATTTCTTTACCTGGAGCGGATGTCTGTTGTCATTTGGCCCGCATTTCGTGGCAGTTGTACCCCTGATGACTGCGTGTTGCAGAGTGAAGAATTTCTGTGTGCCGTTCTTGCCTGCTTCAGGGGCTAACTTCGCTCAAACTGCATACGCACCGGCATGGAAATTGATGTGATTGACTGTGTTTTGACGTGGCTTGCAGGGCTGATGAGCGCAAGCTTGTTGCCGGCGCCTGTCGTCTGGCAGGCAAACCGGGGCGGGATTGGCGGCTTTCGGGCTCAAGCAGGCAATGTACAAGCACCAGAATTTTTCTGAAAAAATCGCTTTTGATCTATCCGGATGTGAAAAAAGCGGGCTCTGGACCCGCTTTCTGCTGTCCGGCAAAGCCGGATGACATGTTTAGAACTGGTAGCTGAGGCTGGTGCCGGCCATCCATTGACGTCCCGGAGCGGGCTCGTAGTAACGTCCGTTGCCTTCGTTGACGATGACCGAGCCCACATAGTTCTTGTCCGCCAGATTGTCGATGCGGGCAAAAGTGCTGAGCTTCCAGGCGCCCAGGCGTTTGGTGTAGCCAACGCTCAGGCTGGCCACGTTGTAGCTGGGGGCATAGACCTGGTTCTTGTCGTCGGCGGCAATACGGCCCACATGACGCCAGTCCAGGCCCACACGCCAGTCGGTGGCGGGAAGCCATTCCAGTCCCAGGTAGCCCAAATGCCTGGCCGTGCCGGCAATACGGTTGCCGGCGGGAGTGCAGTCCTGGCCCTTGCTGTCGCAATAGCCGCTGCGCAGGCTGGCATCAAGCAAGGTCAGCGCGCCGCTCAGGCGCAACTGGGGCATCAGCCAGGTGCTGGTGCTCAGCTCCATGCCGCGGCGGCGGGTCTTGCCGGCATTCTGATAAGAGGTGCGGCCGTTGTCGTTGCTGGCCACCACAATTTCATCGTCGGTCTGGGTCTGGAACAGTGCGGCAGACCAGTCGCCGCGCAGTCCGGCCACATTGAAGCCTTGCTTGATGCCCAGCTCGGCACTGGTCGATACCGCAGGTTTGAGGCCGAAGTTCAGACCGCCCGCCAGATCGGGGCGGTACGAGATCTCGTTGAAGGTCGGTGTTTCCATGCCGCGACCCAGCGAGGCATAGATATTGGTGTCCTGATTGAGCTCGTGCTGGAGCGAAACAACCGGCAGCAGCTTATGGAATCCGGCATTGCCGCTGTCGTTCTTGTCTGCCAGGAAATGGTCGCGCGATTGGAACTGCACATTGCTCCAGCGCAGGCCGGCATCGAGCTTCCAGCGCGGTGCAAAGGCCCAGGAGGCTTGCAGATAGGGGTCTATGCTGGTGAGGGTGTTGCGCTCGTCGCGCACCAGCTCGCCGACCACGCCCAGCTGGTTGCCCGCAAAGTTCTTGTAGCCCTGACGGTCTTCCCTGACAGTGTTGGCGGCCAGGCCGGCAATCAGGCTCAGGCTGCCGCTGCCCAGCTCGTATTTGCCGCTCCAGCGCGCATCGATGCCGCCATAGTCGCGCTTGAGACCGATCACTCCGCCTCTGTAGCCGGTCTGCGATGCCTTGGGTGTGGACTGGAACTGCATCATTTCGCGCTGACCGGCATAGGCCATGAGGCGCAGTGCCTGGCCGCCGTCCAGCTGGCGCTCATAGGTCAGGCCGGCCTGGGTCTGCTTCACGCTTTTGCGCGAATCGTAGAGCAAGGGGTTGGACGCCACAGCCTTCGGATCTGCCGCCCAGTCCTTGGGCGTGATGCCGCCGGGGTCCTTGGCATCGATGTCCACATGGTTGGCGACCAGGGTTAGCTGGCTGTATTCGTCGGGCTTGACATCGATGCGGGCGTTGAACAGGTTTTTGTCCGCCGCGCTCTGGGCCCGGTAGCCGTCGGTGAGAAAACGGCTGGCGCTGAGCACATAGCCAATCCCGTTGGTTTCGCCCTTGGCCTTGAGGCCCAGGCGCTTCTGGCCGTCGCTGCCCAGTGCAAAGCTGCTTTGCATCGAGGGCGCGCCTTCACCACGTTCGGTATAGGCATTGATCACGCCGCCAGAGGCGTTGCCGTAGAGGGCGGAGTAAGGACCGCGCAGCACTTCCACGCGCTCCAGCGAGGCGATATCGATATTGTTGGTCTGACCCTGGCCATCGGGCATGGTGGAGGGGATGCCGTCCACATAGATCTGTATGCCGCGCACGCCGAAGGTGGATCGTGCGCCAAAGCCGCGAATCGACAGCTGCAGGTCTTGCGCGTAGTTCTGACGGTTCTGCAGCTGCAGACCCGGAGCTGCACTCAGGGACTCCGAGAGATTGACCTGCAGATTGCGCTCGCGCATGCGCTCGCCGTCGAGCACGGTCACGGAGGCCGGGGTTTGCTCAAGTGCAGACTCCTGCAAGGTGCTGCGCACGGTGACTTCGGACAACTGGGGCAGTTCCGGCTGGGCGGCGGCTTGCTGGGCTGTTGCGGACTGTGCCGTCAGCAGCAGTCCGGCGGCGGCCACAGGCCAGCCTGCCAGATGACAAAGGCGCGAAAAATGCATGTGAATATCTCTGGGGCTTGGGGCGGGCGTTCAGTGCCCTGGATGGCTTGCAAGCTCTGCTGACGCAGTCCAGCGACGCGACATGCCGCGCTTTCAGGCATGGCGTACCTGCGTGATTGTCGGCGCCGTGGCAGGTTACGTCTCAGGCAGCTTGCGGTGCTGGGTCGATTGTATTTGGGCAGCAGTATTTTGATGTTTTTGCCCTGTATGTCCTTCTTGCCCGTGCTGGAGCATTACCCCAGGTTACAAGTGACGCGACTTTCATGCGGCGGTGCAGCCCCCTTGCAGTGATGCCGTTGGGGTAAGATGGCGCCGCGCTCCGGGGTGCACGCCAGTGCTGAGATCTACACCCGCGAACTTGACCCGGTTCATACCGGCGGAAGAAGAGCTTGCAAGCTGACCTCAGGGCAGTGCGTTCTCGCATGGTCAGCAAGCCTTCGGAGCATGATGTCCCCGCTCTCGAAGGAATTTCATGGACAAGGCCGCTTCGCTGGTCGCAGATCTGCTTGCTTTCATCGCAATGGATGACTGCACCGACGACCAGTTCAATCAACTCGCCCTGCGCCTTTTCGCCTACCAGTACGAATGCAATGCGCCGTTTCGCAGCTTTTGCCAGCGACGCGGTGCTACGCTGCGCAATGTCAGGAGCTGGCGCGATGTTCCGGCTGTGCCCATCGATGCCTTCAAGGCCATGGAGCTGCGCAGCGAGCCGCCGTCGTCCGCCGAGCGCGTATTCATGACCAGCGGCACCACGGGACGCGCTGCGCGCGGACGTCATTTCCATCCGCAGCTCGATGTCTACGACCTGTCCATGAAGCGCTATTTCGCCAGACGTTTCATGCAGGGGCTGGAGCGCATGCCGATGGGCATTCTGTTTCCCGATGAGCAGGCCATGCCCAATTCCTCGCTGGCCCACTATCTGGCCCTGGCCTGTTCCGAATTCGGCTCGGCAGGCAGCCGCTACTATCTGAACTCGGAAGGGCTGGACATGCCGGCCCTGTGTGCCGCGCTGGAAGAGTCCGAGCGCAGTGGCCAGCCGTTTGCGTTGCTGGGCGCGAGCTTCAGCCTGGTCCATGTGATGGATGCCCTGCGTGCGCAGGGCCGCAGCTTTCGCCTGCCTGCAGGCAGCCGCGTACTGGATACGGGCGGCTACAAGGGGCAGTCGCGCGAGCTGCCGCTCGAGGAGTTCTATGCCGAGCTTTCGCAGCTGCTGGGCGTGCCGCGCAGTCTGTGCATCAATATGTATGGCATGACGGAGCTGAGTACCCAGTTCTATGACGATGGCAATGCGATTCTGCCCTCGGTCAAGTCCGGTCCGCACTGGATTCGTTCGCGTCTGGTGGAGCCGATCACCGGCAGGGACGTGGCAGCTGGTGAGCGCGGCATTCTGGTGCATTGCGATCTGGCCAACTACAACGCGGTGACCACCATACTGACCGAGGATGTGGGCCTGTGGGCCGGCTCGCAGGAAAAAGACGGCTTTTTGCTGCTAGGGCGCGCCGAGGGCGCCGCCGCCAAGGGTTGCTCGCTGGCGGTTGAAGAGTTTGTGAAAGCTGCCGGCGCATGAGCAAGCAGCGCAAGGTGCAGCGTATCAAGGCAGGCTACCTGCCGGGCCTGGGCGACGACGAAGTGCAGTGGCAGACGCTGGACTTCGAGTCCCGCGACGGCCAGAGGCTGGAAGTCAGCGTGCCCGTGCTGACGGCGCCGCAGATGCAGGCACTGGCCTGCCGTGTGCGCAAGGCCGCGGCCGCCCATCTGCGCCCCATGCCGGTGGCCGAGATCATCGATGCCGTCGATCGTGCGATGGCCCGCCTGCTTGACCGTAACGACATCTACCGCCAGCAGGCCGAAGCCTGGCTGCCCGTGGTCAGCGGCTATGACGCCGATATGGTGCGGCTGGGGCTGACAGGATTTTTCAAGACCTTTCGTGCAGCGCAGCTCAAGCGCTTTGTGGCCGAGGATTTTGCCAATCCGGCGGTACTCGATGGTTTTCAACCGGCAGCCAAGGGCGGGGCCGTACGTGCTTTCGGCCCGGATCTGCTGGTGCATAGCTGGGCCGGCAACGTACCTGCGCTGTCGCTGTGGAGCCTGGTCTGCGGCTTGCTGGTCAAGGCCCCTGCGATTGGTAAGCTGGCCAGTGCCGAGCCTTTGTTTGCGGGATGGTTTGCAGGCCTGCTGGCAGAGGTCCACCCGCCGCTGGCCGATTGCCTGGCCGTGGTGTGGTGGCGCGGTGCAGGTGGCGAGGAGGCCGACGCGCTCTATGCCCAGGCCGATACGGTGCTGGCCTATGGCGGCAACCAGACGCTGGATGCGTTGCGTCGTCGCCTGCCCGTGACGACGCGCTTTTTGCCCCATGGCCACAAGCTGGGCTTTGGCCTGATCGACGCGCAGGCGCTGGATACGCTCAAGGCTCCGGCCATGGCAAGGCTGGCGGCCTGGGACGTGATGCGCTATGACCAGCAGGGCTGCTACTCGCCCCATGTGTTCTATGTGCAGCGTGGGGCGCCGGTCTCTGCGCGTGCTTTTGCCGACTATCTGGCAGCCGAGCTTGCCAATCTGCAGCGACGATTTGCACGCCGCGAACTGGATCTGGAAGAAGGGGCGGCGCTGGCACGCTGGCAGCAGAACATGGAGTGGGGCGGTGAAGCACACCAGCTGCTGGGGCCTGTGGATGCGCCCTGGAGCGTGGCCTACAGCGAGAGTCTTCAGCCCTTGGCACCGACCGCGTTGTACCGCACGATTGCCGTGGTGGCCGTGGACCGGCTCGATGCCGTGCTGCCCGTGGTGGCCGCTCAGCGCGACTATCTGCAGACCGCCGGCATTGCTGCCGGCCCCGAAGAGCTGTACCGCCTGGCGGGGCTGCTGGGTGCGGCTGGCGTTACGCGTATCAGCGCCATCGGCTCCATGAGCATGCCCGAGGCGGGATGGCACCATGACGGGCGCTTCAACCTGCTGGATCTGGTGCGCATGACGGAGATCGAGCAGTCGGCAGAACTTGCGGCCCAGCCGCTGGCTGATTATGCGGATTGAGGGGGCGCGTACAGCCGTGGCATTCATGGAATTCAAGCAGGCCCGATTCAGCTACCCGGGACGAGTGCCCGTGGTGGATGGCGTGGACTGGCAGGTCGGGGCTGGAGAGTTTCACTGCCTGCTGGGGCGCAGCGGCTGCGGCAAGACCACGCTGCTCAAGCTGGCGGCTGGCCTGCTCAGGCCCCAGTCGGGGCATGTCTTGCTGCGCGGCACCGAACTGGCAGCGCCGGGGCCGCAACTGGGCTTTATGTTCCAGGCGCCGACGCTGCTGGACTGGCATACGGTGATCGACAACGTGCTGCTGCCTGTATCGCTGCAGCGCAAACCCACGCAGCAGGACCGACAGGCAGCCATGCAGTTGCTGGAGCAACTGGGTCTTGCCGCCCATGCCCGGCTTTACCCTGGGCAGCTCTCGGGCGGACAGCAAAGTCGCGCGGCGCTGGCGCGAGCCCTGGTTCTGGAGCCGCCGCTGCTGCTGCTCGACGAGCCTTTTGCGGCGCTGGATGCCATTACGCGTGCCGAACTGCAGGACGATTTGCTGCGCACCTGCCAGCGCCATGGCACGACGGTGCTCTTTGTTACCCACGACATCAACGAGGCTGTCTATCTGGGTGACCGCATTGCACTCATGCATGGCGGCCGCATCGTGGACGACTGGTCCGTCGAGCTGCCACAGCCGCGCCAGCAGAGCCTGCGCCATGGCGCGGCGTTCAACGACTATTGCGCGCGCATTCGCGCATCCATGGACCGGGGTGGCGCATGAGCGGCCTGCTGAACAGAACACACTGGCTGTCTGCCTCGCTTTTGATAGCCGTTCTTGCAATATGGGAACTGGCTGCGAGGCAATTTGGTTTGTCGGCGCTGGTGTTGCCCGCGCCCTCGGCGGTGGCGCTGTCGCTGTGGTCGGGTCTCGCGTCCGGCTATTTCTGGCCGCATCTCTGGGCTACCTTGCAGGCCTTGCTGCTGGGGCTGCTCATAGGCAGTGCCGTGGGCTTGCTGGCTGGCATGGCTCTGGCTGAGTCAGAGTTGCTGGAGCGCGTGCTCAAGCCCTATGTGGTGGTCAGCCAGGTCGTGCCCAAGCTGGCTCTGGCGCCGCTGTTCGTGCTGTGGTTCGGCTTCGGCATGCTGCCGACGGTGCTGATCACGGCGCTGATCTGCTTTTTCCCATTGATGGAAAACACATTGACGGGCCTGCGGCAGGTGGATGGCCAGCGCCTGCAGCTGTTTCGCATGCTGGGCGCAACCAGGCTGCAGACCTTGCTGCGCCTGAAACTGCCGACCGGGCTGCCCGCGATTCTGGCCGGGCTGCGCGTGGCCGTCGTGCTGGCGCTGGTCGGTGCCGTGGTGGCCGAGTTCATGGGTGCAAGCCAGGGCCTGGGCGCCGTGGTCATTGCTGCCCAGGGAATGATGGACACCACGCTGATGTTTGCGGCGTTGGTGCTGATTGCCGCCATGGGCCTGCTGCTGTATCAGGCCTGCCTTGTTCTGGAGCGCTATTTGCTGCGCTCCCATCACTTTTCAACCTCGCAGTCGGGCGACCGGGCCTGACTGCATCTTCAAACCATTTGTCATGCACTCCAGCAACCAGACTTCGTTCATCTCTCGCCGCAGCCTGCTCGGCGCCTGTGCAGGCCTGAGCGGCCTTGCCATGACCGGCACCAGCATGGCGGTTCCTCTGCAGGGCAAGATTCGCCTGGCCGGCTGGAGCAAGCCCATCAGCGAGATCACCAATATTCTGGTCGAGCCCGAAAAAGGATTCTTCAAGGCGAACGGCGTGGAACTGGCCTATCTGCCCGGAGCGGGTGGCGGCGATGCGATTCGCAACATCCTCAGCGGCCAGGCCGACGTGGCGTTTACCGACCCCGGCTCCTTCTTCATGGCTCTGGACAAGGGCGAGAAGCTGGTGGCGATCTACGACATCTATCCGCAGAACGTGTTCAATGTGGTTTCGCTCAAGTCCTCGGGCATTCGTAAGCCCGCAGACCTCAAGGGCAAGAAGATCGGTGTCTACAGCCTTGCCAGCGGCACGCGCCAGAACCTGTTGGTGATGCTGCATCAGGCCGGCCTCAAGGAGTCGGATGTGAGCATTGTCGTGACCGGCCTGTTGAACTTTGCGCCCCTGATGCAAGGGCAGGTTGACGCCACGGCCGCCACGGATACCGGCCTGGCTGTGGGACTGCGCAAGGGCATAGGCGAAGTCAATGTGATGCAGGTCAGCGACCACCTCAATATGTCCAGCGACATGTTTGTGGTGCGCGAGGAGGTGTTCCAGCAGAAGAAGGACTTGCTCAAGGCATTCGTCAAGGGCTACCGCGAAAGCGCTGCCTGGATGATGGCGAATCCCGAGGAGGCCTCGGTGCTGGCCAGCAAATATGCCATCGACGGCACGCGTCGCGATATCAATCTGGATGTGATCCGCCTGCGTAACGCCTCTTCCATGCCGGCAGTCCAGGGCCAGCCGCTGGGCAGTTTCGATATGGCTGCGCTGCAAAAAGGCGCCGATGCCTATCGTGCGCTGGGCATGGTGCAGCGTCAGATCAAGGTGGCGGATGTGGTTGTGCCGCTGTAAATCTCCCCTTGGAGGCGCGTTGCCTGGGCGGCCTCGCGCCTTGGGGGAGGACAGCATCAGTGCAGGGCGCCGAGCCGCCAAGGCACTTGCTTGCTGTCTCCTGCCTGGGGCCTGTCAGTGTTTGAGCGGAAATCGTGAATATGAGTCAGTCTTCTTCAATGGGCTTGCGCGGCAAGGTGGTGCTGGTGACGGGAGCCAGTCGTGGCATTGGCGCGGCGATTGCCCTGGCGTTTGCGCGCGAGGGTGCGACCGTGGCCGTCAACTACCTGTCCAATGACGAGGCTGCAGCCAGCACCGTGGATGCCTGCCTGGCCGCGGGCAAGGACTCGGGCGGTGATGCCTGGGCGGTCAAGGCCGATGTGGGCTCGCCCGATGCGGTGCAGAGCGTGGTAGACGGCATCGTGCGTGAAGCGGGGGGCATTGATATCGTGGTCAACAATGCCTTCAGGCCCTATGCATTCGATCCGGAACGCCGCAGCCGTTTTGACGATCTGCAATGGGCGGACTATCAGGCCCAGTTCGACGGGGCCGTCGGTGCAAGCTTCAATGTCTGCCGTGCGGTGCTGCCGTTGATGCGCCAGCGCGCGCGCGGCAGCATTGTCAACATTGTCAGCAATCTGGTGGAGCAGCCAGTCGTTGCCTATCACGACTACACGACATCCAAGGGGGCTTTGCTGGCCTTCAGCCGCAATCTGGCCAGCGAGCTTGGGCCAGTAGGCATCCGCGTCAACTGTGTGGCGCCCGGTCTGGTCTATCCCACGCAGGGTACGCAGGACAGCAAGGAGTCTTTTCGTGAATCGCTGATGGCGGCCACGCCGCTGCGGCGGCTGGCACGGCCCGAAGATGTGGCAGGGCCGGTGCTGTTTCTGGCGTCGGAACTCAGCGGTTTCATGACCGGGCAGCTGCTGCTTGTCGACGGCGGTCTGGTGATGCGCTGAGCTGCCGGGCAGCAAGGCAAAGCCTGCCTGCCTTCTTGACCTTACTGCTTGGCGGTTGCCTGGGCGTGATCTATCGCATCGATGATGGCCACGCCGGTCTGCTGCACGCCGGGAGCGTTGAAGCCGGGGCCTGGCGTGACGGCAGGGTGGCTGAGCAGCTTCTCGGCCATGCTGGGCGCTGCGGCAGGAGCGCTGGCCTGTACGGGGGAAGGCGGGTTGGCGGCAGGCTTGGCAGTTGCCTGTTCGGTGGAGTCCAGATAGTCGTTATAGCGCTTGTAGGCCTGACGCTCGCTGCGAGTCTGCTCCTGCTGCTGCTGTGAATGCTTGAAGTATCGATAGGCGACCGTACCCAGAATCAGTGCTGCCACCAGAAATACGGCAATAGCGGTGACGACGAGGTTTTCGTCGGAGCGCTGAGGCGATTGACGGACGGCGGTGGGCATGGGACGGGAAGCTGGCATCTGGGAAAGCATGTTCGAGCAACCGAGACTCGGACCTGATCGGTATCTAACTGTTTTCAGCGTATCAAAAATAGCGGGTTCAGGCCTTCAGATCGGCTGTTTTTTCCAGAACTTCAGTCGGAAATGTCCAAAACCTTGGTTGTGAGCAAGTTTGTTGCGCAAAAAAGCCGGTACGCCCTGGGCGGTACCGGCTTTTGCAGCTTTGCCTGCTATCAGGCAGCGATGGCTTGTGCTTGCTCGATCTGAGCCTTGGCTGCTTCCATGGCGGCAGCCTTGGCGTCGGGGCCCATGGCCACGCCTTCGGCTCGAACGATGGTCACGTCGGTCACGCCCATGAAGCCGAAGATCACCTTCAGGTAGCTTTCCTGGTGCTCCATGGCCTGGCCCGCTTCGCTGGTGGAGTATGCGCCGCCGCGAGCGGAAGCGACGATGACCTTCTTGTCGCCGGCCAGACCCACGGGACCGGTGGCGGTGTACTTGAACGTACGGCCAGCCTGGGCGATGCGGTCCAGCCAGGCCTTCAGCTGCGAGGGGATGGTGAAGTTGTAGAAGGGGGCGCCCACCACGATCACGTCAGCAGCCAGGAATTGGCTGACCAGCGCTTCGGAGACGGCGTTTTCCTGGCGTTCGACTTCGGTGGCAGCGGCCTGGCCGGTGCGAAAGCCCAGAGATTGCGCGCTCAAGTGGCTGGGGGCGCTCACGGCCAGGTCCAGGTAGTCCACCTTGGCTTCGGGGTTGGCCTGCTTGAGGTTGGCAACGATATCGGCTGTCAGGGAGCGGGTAACGGAACTGGAGCCAGTGATGGAAGAGTCGATGTGCAGGATTTGCATATTGGTACCTATACCTCTAAAAATGAGTAAAAGAGCACTTCTTGCCCAGCTCAGATGCTGCGTTGCGGCAAAACAGTGATTCGTTTTGAATTGCAATGGGATAGATTGTAGATTTGTTTAGATTCGGCAATAAGTCTGCAAAAATGCGATAGATCGTTCCAAATATCAATTCAATCGAGTCCAAGGATATATGCATGGTGGATCTCAACGACATGCTGTACTTCGTCGAAGTGGTCGAGCGCGGCGGCTTTGCCGCTGCGGGGCGGGCACTGGGTATTCCCAAGTCGCGCCTCTCGCGCCGTGTTGCCGAACTTGAGGCCCACCTTGGGGTGCGCTTGCTGCAACGCACCACCCGCAAGCTGTCTCTGACGCAAGTGGGGGAAACCTTTCTGCGCCACGGCCAGGCCATGCGCGATGCCGCCCTGGCAGCGTCGGATGCCGTGGCCGAAGTCCAGACCGAGCCGCGCGGCACCATTCGTGTGACCTGCCCGGTGACGCTGGCGCAGACCGTCCTGGGCGAGCTGATGCCCGAATTCCTCAAGCGCTGCCCGCTGGTGCAGGTGGAGATGCAGGTCACCAACCGCCCAGTCAATCTGGTCGAGGAGGGGGTTGATGTCGCATTGCGCGTGCGTGCCACGCTGGAGGACAGCGGCTCCATGGTCGTCAAGCGACTCGACAGCTCGCGCCAGATTCTGGTGGCCAGCCCCGATCTGCTGCAGCGCCAGGGCACGCCCAGGTCGCTGGAGGACTTGCAGTTGCTGGACAGCATGGCGATGACGGCAGTCGACGGTCATTCCAGCCTGCTGCTCGTCGGGCCCGAAGGCAAGGAGCACCGGCTGCAGCTGCAGCCGCGCTATGTGGTCGATGACTTGCTGACGCTGAAATTTGCGGCCCTGGCCGGCAGCGGCATGTGCTGGCTGCCTGACTATATGTGTCAGGACGAATTGACCCGGGGCACTCTGGTGCAGTTGCTGCCGCAATGGGCACCTCCGCGCGGCATCGTGCATGCGGTGTTCCCCTCGCGGCGTGGGTTGGCACCGGCGGTGCGGCATTTCCTGGACTTCCTTGGGGAGCGCATGCCGGGCAGCAGCATCTCTGCCGTGCAAAAGGCAGCATCGGCCTCGGCGCAGCATTAGCTTCTGCCCATAAGATAACAACAAAACATTCGTTGGGATTTGGGCAGGCCTTGCCCACAATGACTGCCTTGTTATCAGATCAGGAGCACGCCGGGCTTTTTCCTCTGGCCCGGCTGGCGCTCCGAGATTACAGGAGGCAGCATGACATCCCCATTTCGCATCGTGATCGTGCCTGGCTGGCGCAACTCCGGTCCCGGACATTGGCAAAGCCTGTGGGCTGAGCAGCTGGAAGGCGCCGTGCGTGTGCAGCAGCAGGACTGGCTGGTGCCGCACCGCGATGCCTGGGTGGCGGAGCTGGAAAGAGTCTTGCTCTCCGATGAACGTCCTGCCGTCATCGTGGCTCACAGCCTGGGCTGCATCACGACCGCGCACCTGGGCGAGGCTGCCGCGGCGCGCGTTCATGGCGCCTTGCTGGTGGCTCCTGCCGACCCCGAGCGCCGCGCCCAGCTTGCCGACTTCGCCCCCGTGCCCTATGCGCCGCTGCCCTATCGCAGCGTGCTGGTGGCCAGCAGCAATGATCCGTTCTGCCCCATTCGCCGTGCGGGCGCTTATGCCAGGGCCTGGGGCAGCGAGCTGGTGCGTTTGCAGAACGCCGGACATATCAATATCGAGTCGGGCTTCGGAGCCTGGCCGCTGGGGCTGGCACTGCTGCAGTCGCTGACCGAGCAGGGCGGCTGGAATGCTCAGGCCTCGGCCCGGCCCTTGCAGGCAGCTGCACTTGCGGCCTGAAATTCCGGGGTTGTTTCTCTTTAGTGCTTCTTTTTTTGATAGCTTCATGCACTCGCTGGTAGAGCGCTTACGGCTATTTTTTACCTTGAACTCGCGTGCTGTTTTATTCTTTATATTGAATTTCAGAAAAACAAAGAAAAATATATTCTTTTGAGTTTTAAGGAGTCGTTCGCACAATGTGTACATCTATACACATTGCTCAAGAAAAGGCAGCGAACCATGCATTCCGTGAAGCTCAAGACATTGTTGGCATCCATCGCACTGGCAGCAGCAGGCGCTGCCTCGGCACAGACTCAACTGCTCAATGTCTCCTATGACGTGGCCCGCGAGTTCTACAAGGATTACAACGCTGCATTCATCGCCCATTACAAGAAGACCAAGGGCGTGGACATCAAGGTGGATCAGTCCCATGGCGGCTCCAGTGCCCAGGCCCGCGCCGTCAATGACGGCCTGGCTGCCGATGTGGTGACTTTCAACACGACCACCGATGTGGATTTCCTGGCCCAGAACGGCGTGGTCGCCAAGGACTGGAACAAGAAGTTCCCGCATGACGCATCGCCCACTACATCGACCATGCTGTTCCTGGTGCGCAACGGCAATCCCAAGAACATCAAGGACTGGTCCGATCTGGTGCGCCCAGATGTGAAGGTCGTGGTGGTCAACCCCAAGACCGGTGGCAATGGTCGCTACGCCTATCTGGCAGCCTGGGGTTCGGTGCGTGAAAAGGGCGGCACCGATGCGCAAGCGGCCGAATTCGTGCAGAAGCTCTACAAGAACGTGCCTGTGCTGGGCAAGGGCGGCCGCGATGCGACCAGCATCTTCTTGCAGCGCAATATCGGCGATGTGCTGATCACCTTCGAATCCGAAGTCGTGTCCGTGGACCGTGAATTCGGCCAGGGCAAGGTCGACGCGGTCTACCCATCGGTGAGCATCGTGGCCGAGAACCCTGTGGCTGTGGTCGAGCGTACCGTGGGCAAGAAGGGCACGACCCAGCTGGCCACCGACTATCTGCAATGGCTGTACTCCGACGAAGCCCAGGAAATCGCAGCCAAGCATGCGATCCGTCCTCGCTCCGAAGCGGTGCTCAAGAAGCACGCCGACCAATTCAAGCCCATCAAGCAGTTCACTGTGGCCAAGTACTTCGGTTCGCTGACCGAAGCGCAGAAGGTGCACTTCAACGATGGCGGTCAGTTCGACAAGCTCTACACCCCCGGTAAATAAAGACTCCCCCTGAGCGGCCATGCCGCTTTCCCCTCTCTCGCTGCGCGGGAGGGGGCGACGCCCCAAGCGTAAGGGGCGGCCCTTGCTCGGCGTCCCTGTGGGGCGCCTGCCTGTTCATAGGCCCGGCATGTTGGCTGCAATCACTTTTTCTACATTGCCTTTTGAATATGTCCTCTGCTGCTCTAGCCCCACGCAAGGCGCGTAGTGCCAAGCGAGTGTTGCCCGGTTTCGGGTTGACGCTGGGCTACACCATTTTCTATCTGAGCATCATCGTGCTTATCCCGCTGGTAGCCCTGCTGTTCAAGAGCTTCTCATTGACCTGGGAGCAGTTCTGGACTGCGGTATCGGCGCCGGCCGTGGTCGCTTCCTACGAGCTATCCTTCACCATGTCCTTTATTGCGGCCTGTGTGAACGTGGTGTTCGGCATGCTGATCGCCTGGGTGCTGGTGCGCTACCAGTTCCCCGGCAAGAAGGTGGTGGATGCGCTGGTCGATCTGCCGTTTGCGCTGCCTACGGCCGTGGCCGGTATCTCGCTGTCGGCGCTGTATGCGGGCAATGGCTGGATCGGACAGTACTTCGAGTCGCTGGGCATTCAGATGGCCTACAACCCCAAGGGCATCGCCATTGCACTGATTTTCATCGGTCTGCCTTTTGTGGTGCGTACCGTTCAGCCGGTGCTTGAAGACTTCGAGAAGGAGCTGGAAGAGGCTGCAACCAGCCTGGGCGCATCGCGCTGGCAGATTTTCTACAAGGTCATACTGCCGCATATCGGTCCGGCGCTGCTGACCGGTTTTGCCATGGCTTTTGCGCGCGCCGTGGGTGAATATGGCTCGGTGATCTTCATTGCCGGCAACATTCCCATGGTCTCGGAAATCACTCCGCTGATCATCATGGCCAAGCTGGATCAACACGATGTAGCCGGTGCCACGGCCGTGGCCGTGGTGATGCTGCTGATCTCTTTTGTATTGCTGCTGCTGATCAACGCACTGCAGGCATGGCAGCGCAAGGCGCAGGGAGGCCGCTGATGTCTTCGATTCACGCAGCGATTCAGGCGCTGTTTCCCAATCTGCTGCCCATCTGGGCGCATCTTTTCACCATCGTCGCCATTGCTCTGCTGGTCCTGGTCGTGCTCTACAAGATCACGGCCCCGCCCAAGAGCGCCAAGCTGGAGAAGATGACCACGACCGAGCCGCGCTGGGTGCGCTGGGTTCTGACCACAGTGGCCCTGCTGTTCATGCTGATCTTCCTGATCCTGCCGCTGCTGTCCGTCTTTGGCGAGGCGCTGCGCAAGGGCTGGGATGTCTATGTCACGTCGCTGGGCGAGCCTGATGCGATCTCGTCCATCAAGCTCACGCTGATCACGGCGCTGATTGCCGTGCCCCTGAATCTGGTCTTCGGTGTGGCCGCCGCCTGGTGCATCGCCAAGTACGAGTTCAAGGGCAAGGCCTTTTTGACCACCTTGATCGATCTGCCATTCTCCATCTCGCCCGTGGTTGCCGGTCTGATGTACGTGCTGGTGTTTGGCGCCAACGGCTGGCTGGGCCCCTGGCTGGCCAAGCATGAGATCCAGATCATCTTTGCTGTGCCCGGCATCGTGCTGGCCACCGTGTTCGTGACCTTTCCCTTCATCGCCCGTGAACTGATCCCGCTGATGCAGGCCCAGGGCAGCGACGAAGAGCAGGCCGCCATTGTGCTTGGTGCCTCGGGCTGGCAGACTTTCTGGAATGTCACCCTGCCCAATATCAAATGGGGTCTGGTCTATGGCGTGATTCTGTGCAACGCCCGTGCCATGGGCGAGTTCGGTGCCGTGTCCGTGGTCTCCGGCCATATCCGGGGCCAGACCAACACCATGCCGCTGCATGTGGAAGTGCTGTATGCCGACTATCAGGCAGCAGCCGCCTTTGCCGTGGCATCGCTGCTGGCGCTGCTGGCGCTGGTGACGCTGGTGATCAAGTCCCTCGCCGAATGGCGTGCCGAGCAGCAGGCCAGGGCCGCTGCCGAAGCACCGCCCGAGCGCCCAGGCCAGATCAGCCTCGCAACGAACAAAACCGCCAAGGCAGCCTGAGCTGCCCGGATCAGAACAAGAGATTCATCATGAGTATCGAAATTCGTAATGTCAGCAAGCAGTTCGGCGATTTTCAGGCCCTGCGCGATGTGAGTCTGGATATCAAATCGGGCGAGCTGATCGCCTTGCTCGGCCCATCGGGCTGCGGTAAGACCACGCTGCTGCGCATCATCGCGGGTCTGGAGACCGCCGATGTGGGCAGCATCCACTTCAGCGGTGAAGACACCACCGATGTGCATGTGCGAGACCGCAACGTGGGCTTTGTGTTCCAGCACTACGCGCTGTTCCGTCATATGACGGTGTTCGAGAACGTGGCTTTCGGCCTGCGTGTCAAGCCGCGCAAGGAACGCCCCAGCGAGGCAGTGATCAAGGAAAAGGTCATGAAGCTGCTCAAGCTGGTGCAGCTGGACTGGATTGCCGAGCGCTATCCATCGCAACTCTCGGGCGGCCAGCGTCAGCGTATCGCACTGGCCCGTGCCCTGGCTGTCGAGCCCAAGGTGCTGCTGCTTGACGAGCCCTTTGGTGCGCTGGATGCCAAGGTACGCAAGGAGCTGCGACGCTGGTTGCGCCAGTTGCACGACGAGCTGCATGTGACCTCCATCTTCGTGACCCACGACCAGGAGGAGGCCCTGGAAGTGGCGGATCGCGTGGTGGTCATCAACCAGGGCAAGATCGAACAGGAAGGCACGCCCCAGCAAGTCTGGGACAACCCCGCCACACCGTTTGTCTATGGTTTCCTTGGCGATGTGAATCTGTTCAAGGGTCGTGCCAGCGATGGCCGGGTCTATCTGGATGAGGGCATGCAACTGGACAGCAGCGATGCGCGCGGTGCCCAGGACAGCCAGGCTTTTGCCTATGTGCGACCCCATGATCTGGAAGTGGAGCGCTATTCCCCGGGCCAGAACCTCGACGCCCAGGGGCGCCCCACAGGCATCGTGGCTCAGCTTTCGCGTGCCATTGTGGTCGGCCCCATTGCAAGGCTGGAACTTATTCCCTCCGAGACCACACCAAATGCCAGCCATGCCGGGGAAGACGGGTTGATTGAAGCCCAGATTCCCGCACAGCAGTTCAAGGACATGGGTCTGCGCGAAGGTGAAACCCTGGTGGTGACGCCGCGCCGGGCCAAGGTGTTCCTGGATGAGGCGGCTGGGATTTGATACCCCCTGAGGCGCTATGCGCCTTACCCCTGCCTCTCAGGCGGGGCGCAGAGTCGCCGAGAGGCGGCTCTGGCTTGCTGTCTCCTGCGAAGGAGTCGTGCAGGCATCAGAGGGCGTTATCCTTGGTGCTGGCATGATTCAGAAATTTCGCAGAAAGAATATTGATGCTTCAATGGTTTGAAACCGCGCCGCGGCGCATCCTGGCGCTGATCAGCGTCGCCTGTGTGGCCATGCTGGCGTTTGGCCTTTACCTGCAGCATGTGGTGGGCCTGGAGCCTTGCCCCATGTGCATCGTGCAGCGTTATGCACTGATTTTGGTAGCTATCTTCACAGGGCTGGCAAGCTTTAGAGGCCAAAAAGGCTGGTGGATGAGCTTCGGCATTCTGGCCCTGTTGGCCAGCGGTTTCGGTGCGTTTGTGGCGGCACGCCAAAGCTGGCTGCAGTGGTATCCACCCGAGTTTGCGACCTGCGGCCGTGACTTCTACGGAATGATCGAGCACTACTCCTTCAGCCGCTCCATTCCGATGATCTTCCAGGGCTCGGGCGACTGTGCGGCCATTGACTGGACTTTGCTGGGCGGCTCCATTGCCAACTGGTCGTTTGTCTGCTTTGTGGCGTTTTTCGTGATTCTGGCCATGCTGTTGCTCAAGGGCGTAAAGCGCTGAATCCCGGCGACATCCAAACTATGAAGCCCTGGCAAGCGTAAGCTGCCGGGGCTTTTTCATGGCTCTGAAACACTGGCCGTAGCTGTCACTCCAGCAGCCGCAGCCATGGTTTCACCATTAGAGGCTTTCCACGCTCTCGCCAACAAATGTCGGCCCCTTGCTGCTGGGCACCCAGCCCGGATAGGTTTCCATGACTTCGGCAAACAGGGCCGAGTCAATCCAGCGCTGCAGCCAATGCTGCAGATGAGGCCAGGGCTGCTCGTTCCACTGCGCCTCGTCAATGCGCGCGTACTGGCGAACAAAGGGGCGCAGTGCCATATCGGCCAGACTGGGGTTGAGGCCGAACAGATAGCCGGTTTCCTCGAGCTGATCGTTCAGTGCCGACAGCCAGGTCAGCGCGTCGGCCTGGGCCTGGTTCACGGCCTCGGCATCGTGGCGCTCGGGGTATTTGCAGCGATCAAGAGCCTGTTTGAAGAAGCCGTCATTGCGCTCGATCAGAGCCAGCATGTCCTCCAGGCTGCCATGCGTGGGTTGCAGCCAGCCATCGGGGTCGTTGCCGCGCAGCGCATGCAGCATCACCTCCAGGCTTTGATCAATGACTTTTCCGTCCTGCAGCACCAGCACGGGCACCGTGCCCTTGGGCGATGCGTCGAGCAGTGCCTGTGGCTTGTTGCGCAGATTGATTTCACGCAGTTCGCACGCCAGGCCCGCATGGGCCAGCGCCAGACGGGCGCGAATGGCGTAGGGGCAGCGACGAAAGGAGTACAGGACGGGCAGGGTGGCGGCGGCAGTCAAGGCAGGTATCTGATGAGATGAATGAAACCAAAGCGCCATGGCGCTTGCTGGGCGTGTACTGTACCCGTTGCCCTGAAGCCATGCAGACCTGTGCGGCTTAGATGTTTTGGATTACTCACGGATTGATAGCTTGAAACGATTGGGGTGAAACGGTTTTAGCCATTAAAGAGCGCTGGTTTCAGTCGGTTTGCAACTGGGTCATCAGCCATTGTCTGAAGGTTTGCAGGGCGGCACTGGCCTGACGCGATTTGAGATAGGTCAGCCAGTAGGCGCCGGTGTCGACCTCATGGGCAAAAGGGCGCACCAGCCGGCCCTGTTGCAGCATGTGCTCGAACATGCGTGCGGGCAGCAGGGCAATGCCTGCGCCCTGAGCGGCGGCCTCGGCCAGCGTCAGCGAAGAGTCGAACATGGCTCCGCGCGCCAGCGGGGCAGCCTGGTCAAGGCCGGCAAACCAGCCTTCCCATTCCTGGGTGCGATAGGAGCGCAGCAAGGTTTGCCGGGCCAGGTCGGCAGGCTCGCGCAGCTGTTGTGCCAGCATGGGGGTGCACATGGGCGAGAGCGGCGCGCGCAGCAGCATTTGCGCGTGCGTGCCATGCCAGGCACCGTCGCCAAAGCGCACGGCGGCGTCCAGTCCTTCGCCGGCCAGATCCACGCGATTGTTATTGGTCAGCAGCCGAAGATCTATGTAGGGGTGCAACTGCTGGAACTGGCTCAGCCTGGGGATCAGCCAGCCTATGGCAAAAGTGCCGACCACTCCCACGGTCAGAATCTCGCGTGGTCGTGGCTCTGCCACCTGCTGCAGCGATTGCTCTATGCGCTCAAAGCTTTGTGCCACCACGGGCCACAAGGCCTGGCCCTCGTCGGTCAGGGCCAGGCCGCGCGGCAGGCGGCGAAACAAAGGCTTGCCCAGGCGCTCTTCGAGATTGCGGATGTGCTGGCTGACGGCGGCCTGCGTCACATGCAGTTCCTGTGCGGCGCGAGTCAGGCTCTGGTGACGGGCGGCCGCATCAAACATGCGCAAGGCGTTCAGTGGTAGCTGCATATCTCTATCAAGATAAAAGTTTTTCTAATGGATGGTGTCAATTATTACTGCTGGTTCATACGAATCTACCGATTTATGCTGCAAACCATGACAGTTAACCAAAAGAGGATCTTATGCAGCGACGCAGCATGCTGACAACAGGACTGGCCTTGGGGCTGGGGGCCTGGGGACTGAGCGGCTGTGCTTTTATCTCCAAGCAGCAAGCCGCAGCAGCGAGAACATTGAGTGACGAGTTGGCGGCGCTGGAGATTCAGGCCCAGGGCCGATTCGGCCTGTATGTGCTGGATGCCGTCAGCGGCGCCGAGGCGGGTTGGCGCGGCGATGAGCGCTTTCCCATGTGCAGCACCTTCAAGACCCTGTTGGCCGCACGCATGCTGTATCTGGCACAGCGAGATGAAATTCGACTGTGGCGCAAGCTCTATTACTCTCCTTCCGAAGTCGTGGCGTGGTCGCCGATATCCGAAAAGCGCGCGGGTGCCAATGGCGGCATGACGGTGCAGGAACTGTGTGAAGCGATGGTGCTTGTCAGCGACAACACGGCGGCCAATGTGCTGCTGGAAGCCAGCGGCGGGCCGGCGGCGCTTACGCAATGGCTGCGCGAGCTGGGGGACGGTACCACCCGGCTGGACCGCAACGAGCCTTCGCTGAACACTGCGCTGCCCGGCGATGAACGCGACACAACGACGCCGCAAGCCATGGTGCAAAGTCTGCAGAAGCTGCTGCTGGGCGATGTGCTGGAGGGCTATGCCCGCGCCCTGCTGCAGCAATGGCTGGTGGACAGCCGTACCGGTGACAAGCGCGTGCGCGCCGGCATGCCCGGCGACTGGACTGTGGGCGGCAAGACAGGCAGCGGCGAGAGGGGTACGGCTTGCGACACTCTCATCGTCTGGCCTACCGAACAATCTGCGCCGTTGCTGGTGACGGCGTATCTGACCGGCAGCCCGCTCGATGGGGCGGGGCGCGAAGCCGTGCTGGCCAGGGCTGGCGAAGCGATCAAACGCTGGTATTACACGATCTGAAGCAGCGGCGGTCATTTCGATCGTGGGCAAGGATCTTGCGTGCCTGCGGGCTTGGGGGAAGCGCTGTTACAGAAGCCTGACCGTCTACTCGATTGCAGTCCGCAGGGCGCTCTGTGGGCTTGCCTTTCAGGCTTGAGGTTTGCTGCCAGGCAGGGCAGGGGGCTGGCCAATCACCAGTCCTGTCCGAGCCTTGCGCTTGAATTTGGGTGGGCCCGGCTGCAGTTGTTACGCCTGAATGGCTGATCGCAGGAGATGACCCGGGGCGGAACTCACCCAGTCGCGCCAGCGATGCAGACGCAAGCTCAAAGTTTGTCGCGACGCCGGCTCTGCATTGATGCGAAGAGGCGTCGAGATCTGTTATTTAATGAGATTGATTCTCATTTTCTGATAGAGTCTGCGCTTTCCCGCTCCGTAGCTGCATGTTTTGCGGCCGATTCCAGAGCCTGGGCGGCATGCCTCGCAAGAGGTCGAGGTGTACCCGTGGTTGCGCACTATTACGCAGAACTCGTCAGTTTCTTTGCTCGCTCGCTCAATAGCCGTGATGCGGCTGCGGATGTCGTGCAGGAAAGCTATGCCCGCGTCTTTGCCATGCAGTCGCGAGAGCTTGCGGTACGGGATTTGCGAGCACTGCTGTTTCGTACCGGCAAGAACATTGTGATCGACGATGCGCGCCGTCGCGCAGCAGAAGCACGCATGCTGGAAACCCTGGCGGTGGTGGGGGTCGATGAGGCGCCCTCGGCCGAGCGTCAGGTGCAAGGGCGACAGCAACTGATCTTGCTGTCACGGCGCCTGCAAGCCATGCCGCGCAAGCGTCGCGAGGTGTTTGTGCTGGTGCGCATCTATGGCTTCAGCCATGCCGAAGCAGCAGCGCATATGAATATCAGCGAAGCCGCCATCGAAAAACATGTGGTGCGTGCCGTCTGCGATTGCATGGGGCTCAAGTCATGAAGGCCGAGATGCCCGAGCGCAAACGGCTGGAATACGCCTTGTTGCTGATTGCTCGCCAGCATGGCGCAAGTACCGAAGCAGCGCAGGTAGCGGCAGAGGCGCTGGAACGTTGGCGTGCCAGTGAGCCCGCGAATGAACTGGCGGCCCAGGCTGCCATGGCGGGCTGGGCGCAGACCGATGGCAGTGCTTTGCAAGGCGATATGCCCATGCCCGCCACCCAGTCGGCGCGTGCGCAGCAGACGCGCCGTCGCGCGTTGTCCGTGCTGGGGGTGGCTGGTGTGGCAGGCCTTGCCGGCATGCTTGGCCGCTGGCATTGGCTGCAGCCACTGGAGCAAATCGCGCTGCATACAGGCCATGGACAGCAATTGAGCCGCCATCTGGCCGATGGCAGCCAGCTCGATCTGGCGCCTGGCACAGATGCCTCGGTGGTGCTCTACCGTCAGCGCCGCGAGATCCATCTGCGTCAGGGCGAAATTCGGCTCGACGTGGCCCATGATGCACAGAGGCCGTTGGAGGTCCACACGGCCCTGGGCCGTGTACGTGTGCTGGGCACGGTTTTCTCTGTGGCCTACCGGCCTACCGGCCTGCAGGTCAGCGTCGCCCAGGGCCGTGTGGCCGTGTGGCAGCAAGCCCGCATGGCGGATCAGTACCCCGATGCCATGCTGGGCACCGGCCAAGGCCTGCGCATCTATGCAGGCGGCGAGCTCGCGCACTACTCGCTCAATGCTTCGGATGTGGGGGCCTGGCGCGAAGGCTGGCTGGTGTTCGACCGCACGCCGCTGACCGAAGTCGTGGCGCGTTGGAATGACTACCTGGCTCAGTCAATGATGTTGGACGATGGGGCTTCTTTGCAATCCCTGCGATTGACCGGCAGCTTCAAGCTGCGCGAGCCTGCCATCTTCATTGCCAGCCTGTCGCGCTCCCTGCCGGTGCGCGTGGAGCAACTGGCCGATGGCCGCACCGTCATCCGTCGGCGCTGACGGCCGGCAAGGCCGGATGAAAATTTTTGTCCGGTACAAGCCATTTCATGCGTCTTCACTGTGAAAGCACTTAGACAAGCACTTCACAGGATGCATTTGATGAAAAGAAATCACTCTCATTTTTCTTCTGTTCAAGAGGAGGGGATGGCTGCGGGTTCGCATTGCGGAGGTCTGCGCGCAGTGGCTTTGGCCAGTGCCATGGCCTGTCTGGCTTGCTCAGCTCTGGTGGTATTACCGACGGCTCATGCCCAGGTCGCCAGCAGCCAGACGGCCATGTCCACCTCGCGCAGCCTGAGCCTGCCTGCGCAGCCGCTGGGACAAGCATTGAATGCACTGGCCCGCATCTGGGGGGTGTCGGTCTCGGTTGACGCTGCATTGGTGGAAGGCCGCACGGCGCCGGCGCTGCAGGGCGTGCAGACCTTGAACGAGGCGCTGGCCAAGGCGCTTGCGGGGAGCGGACTGGAGGCCTTTCCTGTCGGGGCGGCCATCACCGTGCGTCGCCACAGCAGCCAGACCGGCATGCTGGGCGAGGTGTCGGTGACGGCCCTGGCCCAGCGTGAAGCCACGGAAGGCAGCGGCTCGTATGCCGCCTCGCATGTGTCCCTGGGCAAAGGGCAGGACATCCGCGAGACACCGCAGTCGATCTCGGTGGTGACGCGCCAGCGCATTGAAGATCAGGCCATGAGCAATGTGGGGGAGGTGATGCAGCAGACCACCGGCGTGACGGTGGACTATGGCGGTGCGGGAGGGTTGGGCGGTGCGGCCACCAAGTTTCTGTCGCGGGGCTTCGAGATCAGCAATGTGCAGATCGACGGAGCCAGCGTGGACGCTTTCAGCCAGCAACTGTTCGACCCCAATCTGGCCATGTATGACAGCGTGCAGGTGGTGCGCGGCGCCAACGGCCTGTTCAGCGGCAATGGGGAGCCTGGCGGTGCCATCAATCTGGTGCGCAAGCGTCCCACGGCGCAAAAGCAGATTCTGGGCTCGGTGGGCGTCGGCAGCTGGAGTCGCAAACAGGCCGAGCTGGATGTTGCGGGTCCATTGAATGAAGCAGGGAGCCTGCGTGGTCGTGCTGTGCTCGCGCATTCTGACAAGGACTTCTTCTATCGCGGAGCAGAGTCGCGCAACAGCTTGCTCTACGGTATTCTGGAGGCCGATGTGACAAGCTCCACCCGTGTGAGTCTGGGAGCCAGCTACGACAAGCTCAAGGCCACTCCCTGGCGCGAAGGCCTGCCGCGTGCCGCCAATGGCGACGATCTGAAGCTGTCTCGCAAAACTGCGCTGATGGCGGGCTGGAGCCACTATGACAAGAGCGCCAAGGAGGTCTTTGCGCAGCTCGACCAGCAGCTGGCGGGAGACTGGAAGCTCAAGGCCCAGCTCAATTATCAGAAGGTGGACAGCGATGCGCGGCTGGCCAGCCTCAGCGGAGCCGTTGACCCTGCAACAGGTCTTGGCGCCAACTGGACCGGCTTTTCCAACGACTTTCGTTCGGAGAAAAAAAGCCTGGATGTGCATGCCAGCGGCCCGTTCTCGCTGTTCGGTCGCAAACACCGCTTGCTGCTCGGCGCGGACTGGAGCAAGGTCCGTGACGATCAGGACACCTATTACTCCGAGATGGATACGCCGCTGTCTCTGACCAATGTCTATGAGTTCGATCCCGGCAGAATTCCCCCTGCGGTACGCGAACGCATGACGCGCAGCTATCCCGGCTACGGCGCTACTCAAAAAGGCTTTTATGGTCGTGCCAACCTGAGCCTGACGGATCAGCTCACCGCCATTGTCGGGGGACGTTATGCCAGCTACTCCTACGACACGCCATACATCAACTACAACGCCGATGGCAGTGTTCGGGCCAGCGGTCGCGAGTACTACAGCGAAAGCGGCATCTTCACCCCCTATGCGGGCCTGGTGTATGACCTGGGCAACCAGTGGACGGCCTATGGCAGCGTGACCGAGATCCACAAGTCGCAGGCCAATATGCTGGCCGGGCCTGCACCGGGGGCTGCGCTGGACCCGATCAAAGGCCGCAGCTTCGAGCTGGGCATGAAGGGGGAACTCGCCGATGGCAAGCTCAATACAGCGCTGGCCCTTTACCGTATCGAGCGCAAGGGGCAGGCGGTGCGTGATCCGCGTTATCCGGAAACGGATGTGGGGAATCTGGGCCTGAGCTGCTGCTATGTCGCGCAGGGCAAGATCATCAGCCAGGGGCTGGACATGGAAGTGACCGGTCAGCTGGCACAGGGCTGGCAGCTGTTTGCCGGCTATACCTACAACCACAATCGCAACAAGACCGACCCGTCGCAACTGGTCTATAGCTCCATCACACCCAAGCACCTGTTCAAGTTGTGGAGCACGTATCAGTTGCAGGGTCAGCTCTCGCCATGGACGATGGGCGGTGGCGTGACGCTGCAAAGCGCCACCTATGTCAGCGGCACGGCCAACAGCTACAACCCGGCATCGGGCCAATACGATGGCAATGCCGTTCCCTTCCGCTTCACCCAGGCCGGCTACGCCGTCTGGGGTGCCAGCGTTCAATACCGCATCAATCGCAACTGGTCTGCTGCGCTCAATGTGCACAATCTGTTCGACAAGACTTACTACAAGACGGTTGGGACCTCGGGCAGCGGCAACTGGTATGGCGAGCCGCGTAGCGTGCTGTTGACCTTGCGTGGCGCGTTCTGAGCGGGCTGACATGAGCGGCAAGTCAGCATCCCGGCCCGGACTTCGCCAGACCATGTCATGGCTGCACACCTGGTGCGGCCTGGTGTGCGGCTGGCTGCTCTGCGCCATTTTTCTCACGGGCTCGATCAGCGTGTTCCGTGAGTCCATCACGCTATGGATGCAGGGGCTGCCACTGAAGGGCAGCGGTCAGCAGGCGCTTTCTCCGCAAGAGCGTCTGCTGGCCTTGCGGCTGGCCGAGCAGCATCTGAGCAAGACGGCGCCGGATGCCAGTATCTGGCGCATCGGTCTGCCGCTGCACACAGGCGATGGGGTCAAGGTATTCGCGCGTGCCCAGGACGGCGATCTGCAGGCCAGCCTAGATGTCCAGACGGGCGAAGTCCTGCCAGAGCCTGCCATGCGTCAGACCGAAGGCGGTCGGCATTTCATGTCCTTTCACTATTCCTTGCAGGGCGGTATCGCTGGCTTCTGGGTGGTGGGACTGGTGTCCATGTGCATGCTGGTGGCGCTGGTTTCGGGCGTGATTGTGCACCGGCGCATCTTTCAGGACTTCTTTACCTTCCGGCCCGGCAAGGGCCAGCGTTCCTGGCTGGATGCACACAATGCGTCGGCCGTGCTCACGCTGCCGTTTCTGTTCATGATCGTCTACACGGGACTCGCGCATTTCTACACCAGCTATATGCCCTGGCCGCTGCAATCGCTGTATGGGCAGGACCGTTCGGCCTACAGCCGCTACGAGTCCGAGTTGAACGCCAGATCCGAGGCGAATACACCCTCGAATGCACCAGCCATTGCAGTTGTGGACCTTGTCAGCCTTGCGCAGCAGGCCCAGTCCCTGCTGACGGAGCCTGTCGTGGGCGTGGTGGTGCAACGACCTGAGGGTGCGCCGGCCACGATACGCTTCACGGAAGGCAAGCCGGATACGGCAGTGACGCGCCGAATGGTCAACAGCGCCAATTCAGTGACCTTCGATGCCGTCGACGGCCAGCTGCTGCAGCTATCCGCCAATTCGCCGTCCAGTAGTTTTGCAAGCGATACCTATCCCGTCATCAGCGCGCTGCATCTGGTCACCTTTGGTGGCTGGGCGATGAAGTGGCTGTACTTTGTCCTGGGCCTGGTCGGCACGGCAATGATTGCCAGCGGATCGATCTTGTTTGCGGTCAAGCGCCGTGCAAGAAGCGGTTATGAATGGGGCGCGGCGACGCCCTCCATGTACCGCTGCATTGATGCGCTCAATGTGGCGGCACTGGCAGGCTCGGCGCTGGCGTCCATTGCCTATCTGTATGGCAATCGTCTGCTGCCTCTGGTGCTGGAGGCGCGTTCCAGCTGGGAAATCCGTGTGTTCTTTGCGGTCTGGGTCCTGAGCCTGCTGCATGCGCTGCTGCGCACGGCGCGCCAGGCCTGGTGCGAACAGCTATGGATGCTGGCCTTGCTGTGTCTGGGCTTGCCGCTGCTCAATGTCATGACTACAGGCCAGCACCTGCTGCTGTACCTGGCGCAGGGCGATGGTCAGCGGGCAGGGCTGGAGCTGACCTGCATGGCGCTGGGCCTGCTGGTCGCCTGGGGTGCATGGCGGCATGAAAAGTCGCAGCGTAGCAAGAACATGGCGCAGTTGCGTGCGGGCCGTGGCGTTGTCTCAGGAGGTCTCACATGAAAGCGGCGACAATGACCAAGGCTCAGACCAGGCACCATCGCTGGGCCGTGTTGCTGCGCGTGCTGATGATCACGCTGGGCGGCTATGCGCTCACGGCGCTGGCCTGCGCCGTGATGGCCCATGCGCTTGTGGCCGTGGGCGCTATGCAGCGTGCACCTGCCGTGCTGCTTTCCACCTTGCTCAGCTTTGTGCTCTACACCGCAGTGACGCTCTGGGCCTTCCATGTGCGCAGCCTGCTGCGCGTGATGGCATGGATGGCGGGCTCGGCAGCCCTGCTGACAGCTGCGCTGCAGGCGCTGAAAGGTGTGGCATGAGTCTGTGGCAGGTGATGGCCTGCGCCCTGGCGCTGTGCTTGGCAGGCATGCTGGTGCTGAGCCAGGCCATGGACAGGCATTGCGATCAGCTTGTATCGCGTGGCGAGCCCGGGCCGGCGCTGCGGGTCGTGCTGCGCCTGGCGGGGGCGGCGCTGATGCTGCTCGCACTGTGGCTGTGCATGGGCTTGTGGGGTGCTGCGGTGGGAACCATCGTCTGGCTGGGCTGCCTCAGTGTGGCCGCGCTGGCACTCACATGGCTGCTCGCCTATGTGCCTGGGCCCGGTGCAATGCTGGTGGCCATGGGAGGTCTGGTCGCCTTGGCCGGGACGCTTTGGGTGGCATTCACGGGATGAGTTATACGGCATGACCGCATGGACATTCCCTCGGGCTTTAGCCGGGCGATTCGCAATAGATGTGCGACTCGGGCGGTCGTTGTAAAAACCTGTGTGGGCAATCGTTGTGGCTATTGCCGATCTGGCAAGCCCTTGGGCGGGCGCAGAATGTGGGTCTTCGCCCATTTTTGCAGCCGCCCCGAAACGATTGCCCGCCCATGCAGCAAGAGCCAGATTTCTTCCACAACCTCAATGAAGAGATGCGCGATGGAAAGCGCTGGCTGGAGCGGACGGTGGTGCTGGCCTATGCCGCGGCAGCGGGGCTGAGCGTGGTGGCTTTCACGCTGCTGGCCGAGGCGGCTTTCGGCTTTTTCGAGAGCATCTACCACGGCGTCCATGGCTGGCTGGTGCTGATCTGGATGCCGGCCATCACGGCGGCGGCGGTCTGGGCCACGCGCAAATGGGCTCCGGGTGCCAGCGGCTCGGGCATCCCGCAGGTGATTGCCACGCTGGAGCCATCGGTCGATGCCAGTCTGCGCAAGCGCTTTGTGTCGCTGTGGCTGTCGTTTGCCAAGATCGTGCTGTCCAGCGCGGGATTTCTCGCTGGGCTGTCGATAGGGCGCGAAGGGCCGTCGGTGCAGGTGGCTGCAGGTGTCATGCATTCGGCGCGGCGCTGGCTGGGCCCCAAGTCCGTTATCAACACCCATGCCTTGCTGGTGGCTGGTGGGGCGGCAGGTATTGCAGCAGCCTTCAACGCCCCGCTGGCGGGCGTGGTGTTTGCCATCGAGGAGCTCTCGCGCAAGCTGGAGTCGCGCTCCAGCGGACTCATCATCGCAGCCATTGTGCTGGCCGGTCTGATGGGGGTCTCGGTCTTCGGTAATCTGAGCTATTTTGGCCGCATCCGCGTGGCCGAACTCGGCTGGCGTGACCTGCTGCCTTGTCTTGCCGTGGCGCTGACCTGCGGCGTGCTGGGCGGCCTGTTCGCCAAGCTAATGACCCACTCGCTGACCTCGTCCACCGAGCGCCTTAACAAGCTCAGGTCACGCTTTCCGATCCGCTTTGCCGCAGTGCTGGCCCTGCTGATTGCCGTCATTGGCGTGGTCACCGGCGGCGCCACCTTTGGTGCGGGCTCCGAAGCCGTCAAGCATATGTTGCAGGGCGAGGCCGATGTGCCCGAGTTCTATGTCACGCTCAAATTCATCGCCACCTGGCTATCGGCCTGGGTGGGCGTACCCGGCGGTATCTTTGCGCCCTCGCTGTCGATTGGTGCAGGCGTGGGGAATAACGTTGCATCGATTGTTGGAACTACGGATATAGCTCCTGCATTGATAGCGATGGGCATGGCTGCCTTTCTGGCGGCGGTCACCCAGGCGCCACTGACGGCTTTCATCATCGTCATGGAGATGGTGGACGGCCATGCACTGGTGCTGAGCCTCATGGCATCGGCCATGATCGCCAGCATGATCTCGCGCATGATTGCGCGGCCTCTGTATGAATCGCTTGCCCTGCACATGCTCCAAGTGGCAAGGGCCTCTTTGCCCAAGGAGCCGGAGCCAGAAGCCGCTGCGGCTCCGGCGGAGTCCACGCAGCCAGTGGCGCTGGATGAGTCATCCGAGCCTGACTCACTGCAAAAATCGCGTCAAGTCTAGGCTGTCAGTTGAATCCATGGGCAGCGTCTACGAGGAATTGAACTAGCTTGGGCCAGCGGTGGTGATGCTTGGGTGAAGTCAGGAGTTCAGTTGATCCTGAGCGCGCGGCGCAACCGGTGAGCCGTGCCTGCAGGCTCCTTGAGAGAGTCGCAGCGCATGGCGTTTCAAGCCCTAGCCTGAGCGAAGAGTCGCACGCAGTCTATTGACGCTGGATGCCGGACGGCAGTAGGAGTATTTCCGCCAACCCCTATATAAAGGCGTGAGGCGACCCATAGTGCTTCTCAGAGTGGCAAGTGTTATCGGGCAAGGTCTGGGGTTGATGCCATCCACTTTACCTACGTGGGGGTCGAAGCACAAACATGCGCCAAGTCGCTCTTTTTATCGCCATGGCCTGGACTGGCTGTGCTCACGCAATACAGCCTGTCGAGGCGGGAATCCAGCCTTTGCTCGACCGCCAGAAGGGCATGCTGCACGAGCAACCACAACTCAATAAGTTGCTTCAAAGCACGACCACCGAGCCGAAAGTCCGAGTGGATGCTTACCGTGAGTACCTGATGGTCGAGCTTGAGAGGCAAGAACTGGAATGTGATATTCAAAGAGCGAGAAGTTGGGCGAGCTCGCCATTGGTGATGTATGCGAGGCCTACGACTGAGACCACTTGCGGCGCTGGCCTGGCCTATCGTTCCGGCAAATCATCTCTTTCGACCTCCGAAGCTAAGCGTTAAGCAAGCGTTCTGGATACGACTGTCGCTAGCCGTCCCGGTTGGAACATGAGCGTCACAAGTGTCAGGACCATGGGCTTGGACAGTCCGGACAGTCAGGAGTACGCCTGCGGTATCAAGTGCGACCCGGTTTTCAGGTGTTACGCTTGTTTGCGCACCATCACATGCATGGCTCGTTCCCCCTGTCTCACTTCGGCGACCTCATAGCCAAGAGCCCGCATGTCCAAGCCTTGCCAGAGGTTTTCGCCGGCCCCCATCAACAGAGGACGTACAGCGAGGTGAATCTCATCGACCAGTCGCGCCTGCAGGAACTGTCGCACGGTGGCTACGCCGCCGCCTATGCGAATATCGCGATCACCTGCGGCTGCCTTGGCTTGCGCCAGCGCCGACGCAATGCCATCCGTGACGAAGTGAAAATCGGTGCCTCCCTGCATGCGCAGCGCGGGCCGCGCATGGTGGGTCAGGACAAATGCGGGCACGTGATAGGGTGGCTCATCGCCCCACCAGCCCTTCCAGCTTTCGTCGGGCCAAGGGCCGCGTATCGGGCCGAACATATTGCGCCCCAGAATCCACGCACCGATGTTCTCGAAGGAGCGTTCGGCCATCTGATTGTCGACACCTGTTTCGCCGATCTGAGACCTTCCATGCATACGCTGAAAGACTTGGGTGGGGAAGAACCACTCAAGGATCTCAGGCCCACCGACGCCGAGCGGGTTCTGCAAATCCTGGTTGGGTCCGGCGGAGTAACCGTCCAGCGAGATGCCGAAGCAGAGGACTTTGACTTTCATGACGGAACACCTTTCAGGTTGGAGAGCGATGATCGATGGCCTCGATATCAACGTCTGTACTTAGCGTTTCCACATGCCTCGGTCACCCGTCGCATTGTTGAGCTCAGGGTGCTGGGTCCGAAGCCGCGCCTGACCGCTGCTTTGGGCTGCCATCTGAATGGACGCTGCTGCAGCGGACTCAGTCATCCATCGCACTGCTCAGCTTGATCGCGACTCAAGCTATCCATTTTTCAACCGCATGACCCCACAAAGCCGCAGGCAGTACAGAACTGACAGCCATCTTTTTTGATCATGGCATGTGCTCCGCAGTCGGGACACTTTTGACCGCTGACTGAGGCATTGTTCTCGGGCGGAGATGCCGGCGTGGCCGCCGTGCTGGGCGCCGGCTGGGGCAGGCCGCGATTGGCGATGATGCTTTGAATCGCATAGGCCAGCAGCGCCACTTCGCTGTCATGCCAGAGCGGGATGCGGCTGCCGTCGTCACGCGTCCTGCTGCCGTAGCGCACCGGGCCGCGGTCCCAGGCCACTTTGCGCAGATCGGCCAGGGCCTTGTCGAGAAAGCCGCCACGCGCGGCCAGGCTCAGGCTGCGCATGGTGGCCGTGATCCATTGCTGGCTCTCCCCGGTCTGGCCCACGGGCATGAAGAATTCGATGGGACGCTCCACACCGTCGACCACCATGAAGCTGACGACCAGATAGAGACGCCGTATGCCGTCATGCGTGAAATACTCGATCTTGTCCACCACGGCATTGAGCGGACCCTCGGGGCGGCGCTCGATCACAGCCGTCATGCCGCTGCTGCTAACCGAGTTGATAGCAGCCTGCGATTTACCAGTAGGCGCTTGAGAGGGGGTGGGGGCTGAATCGGTAGACAGAACCGCGCCCAGCGTGTCGTTGGGACGGTAGGTAGCACAGCCTTTGAGGCCGACCTCCCAGCACTCCATATAGAGGTGCTTGAAGTCCTCGAAGGGATAGTCGGCCGGGATGTTGACGGTCTTTGAAATCGATGTGTCGATAAAGGGCTGCACGCAGCGCATCATGGCCACATGCTCGCTGGCGCTCAGCTCCAGCGCACTGACAAAGCAGTCGGGCAGCGGTGCCTCGTCGCCGTGCATGGCTTTGTACAGGCGGTAGGCATGGTCCTGTACGGTGTAGAACTGCTCGCCGCCATCGGTCGTGCGCTTTTTGCGCGTATAGGTCCAGGAAAAAGCGGGCTCGATGCCGTTGGACGCATTGTCGGCAAAGGCCAGTGATACCGTGCCCGTGGGGGCGATGGACAGCAGATGGCTGTTACGCAGCCCATGTTTTTTGATGGCAGCGCGCAACTCCTTGGGCAAGCGTTTGGCAAAGCCGCTTTTCAGATACTGCTTGGCGTTGAACAGCGGGAAGACACCTTTTTCCCGTGCCAGCTCCACCGACGCGGCATAAGCCGCATCGCGCATGGCGCGAGCTATTGATGCGGCCTGCTGCAGGCCTGCATCGCTGGCGTAATGCAGGCCCAGCAGAATCAAGGCGTCGCCCAGCCCAGTGAAGCCCACGCCGATGCGGCGCTTTTGCTGTGCCTCGCGCTGCTGCTCGGGCAGGGGCCAGACGGTGGCGTCCAGCACATTGTCCAGCATGCGCACCTGAACCGCGACGGCGGCGCGAAAGGCCTCCATATCGAAGAAAGCCTGAGGTGTGAACGCCTCGCGCACAAAGCGCGTGAGTATGACCGGGCCCAGATCGCAGCAGCCATAGGGCGGCAGGGGCTGCTCGCCGCAGGGATTGGTGGCGGCAATCTGCTCGGCATACCAGAGGTTGTTGTCGGCGTTGATGTTGTCGAGAAAAAGAATGCCGGGCTCGGCGAAGTCATAGGCCGAGCGCATGATGGCATCCCACAGCGCGCGCGCGGGCTGGCTTTTATAGACCCAGAGGCCATCGTCGCGGCGATGGGCGCCGGCCTGTATCTGTGCCTCGCTGGGACTGGCGACATGCACCAGCTCCCATTGGGCATCGTCTCTGACCGCCTGCATGAATGCGCTGCTCACGCCCACAGACACATTGAAATTGTTCCAGCGGCCTTTTTGTCGCTTGGCGGTGATGAATTCCAGCACATCGGGGTGGTCAATGCGCAGCACACCCATCTGGGCGCCGCGGCGCGCACCGGCCGACTCCACCGTGGTACAGGATGCATCGAAGACATCGATGAAGGAGCAGGGGCCCGACGCAAAGGAGTTGGTGCCGCGCACCAGCGCACCGCGTGGTCGCAGATTGGAGAAGTCATAACCCACGCCGCCACCGCGGCGCATGGTCTCGGCTGCCTGAGAAAGCGCTGTGTAGATGCCGGGGTTTCCCTGAGTGTCGAAACCATTGGTGGCGTCGGCGACGGGCTGCACAAAGCAGTTGATCAACGTGGCCTTGGTGTCCAGCCCCGCCGCTGCCATGATGCGGCCAGCACCGATGGCACCGCGCTGCAGATTGACCAGAAATTGCTGCTCCCAATGCGTCTGAAGCTCAGGCTGTTCAACAGCTGCCAGGGCTCGTGCCACGCGGGCAAACAGCTCTTGCTCGGATTGCTCGCCGTCGGCCAGATATTTCTCGGCCAGCACATCCTGGCTGATGGCCTGAGGAGGGAGTGTATTCATGGCATGCCTCATGCTAATCGGATGTCGACTTTGTAGCGCAGACTGCTTGGTGGTGCTGTGACGCAGCGCAACATCGACGATGCACCAAGTGCCCAGAAGCCTCCATAGGCGCAACGGGCCTGCCCCCAAAATTGTGACAGACCCGCTGAAAATAGACGGAAAAGACCGAGTCGGCGTATGAGGGAGGGCACCGCGCAGGCCGAGCTTCAAACGGTATCGGCCGACAAGAGGGAGACGCGACGATCTATCGAAGGCTACGCGCGGGTCTGAATCATGTCCCCCTCAAAGCGCGCAGCGGCATTCACGACCGCCATCACCGATGCGGTGACGATGTTCGCGTGCATGCCTACGCCAAACCGTGAGCCGGGCACGCCAGGCCATGCGGCTTCGATGATGGCAACGGCACAGGCGTCGGCGCCGTTGCCCAGGCTGCGCTCTTCGTAGCTGTCGATGCGCAGCGGCAACTCCAGTGCAGCGACGGTGGCTGCAATAGGGCCGTTGCCGATGCCTTTGCGCAGCCTGGGTTGCCCGTCGGCATCGTGCCAGTGCAGTTCGATACCCTGGCCTTGCGGGCTGTCGAACAGGCGGTGGCTTTCATAACGCAGTGACCGGGACCCGGCTTGGGCATGCAGGTAGGTGGCTTCGAACAGCTCCCAGATCTGTGCGCTGCTAAGCTCGGTTTCGCTGCTGTCGGCCCAGGCCTGGACGATGGCGCTGAACTCGATCTGCATGCGCCGCGGCATGGTGATGCCCCTGTCCTTCTGCAGCAGGAAGGCAATACCGCCCTTGCCGGACTGGCTGTTGACGCGCACGATGCTGTCATAGGTACGTCCCAGGTCCTGCGGGTCTATGGGTAAATAGGGTACGCGCCATGGGGCGTCGGGTTGTTGCGCCGCAAAGCCCTTGGCAATCGCATCCTGGTGCGAGCCCGAAAAAGCCGTGAACACCAGATCGCCCACATAGGGGTGGCGCGGATGTATGGGCAGGGCCGTAGAGGCTTCGGCGATGCGTGCCACGGCAGCGATGTCGGAGAAATCCAGGCCCGGGGTAATGCCCTGGGTGTAGAGGTTCAGGGCCAGCGTCACCAGATCCACATTGCCGCTGCGCTCGCCGTTGCCGAACAAACAGCCTTCCACACGCTGGGCACCGGCCAGCAGGGCCTGCTCGGCACAGGCCACGCCGGTGCCTCTGTCGTTGTGGGGGTGTACCGAAAGCGTGATGTGCTCGCGCCGTGCCAGACGCCGGTCCATCCATTCGATCTGGTCGGCAAACACATTGGCGGTGGAAACCTCCACCGTGGTCGGCAGGTTGATGATCATGGGGCGCTTAGGACCGGCATCCCAGGCTGCAATGGCGACATTGCACACGGCCAGGGAAACGTCCAGCTCGGCCATGCAAAAGGTTTCCGGGGAGTACTGCAGCACCCATTCGGTTTCGGGGTGCTGCTCGGTGAGTTGCCTGAGGTGGCGTACATGGTGCTCCACCATGGCAATGATCTGCGGCACTTCCATGCCAAAGACGATTTCGCGGAAGGCCGGTGCCACGGCGTTGTACAGATGCACGATCACGCGGCGTGCGCCGGCCACGCTGCGCACCGTGGTGGCAATCAGGTCCTCACGCAGCTGGGTGATGACCATGGGCGTGACGTCGTGCGGAATCAGTTGCGCTTCGATGAGGTGGCGCACGATGTCGAAGTCGGTCTGGGAAGCGGAGGGGAAGCCGATTTCAATTTCCTTGAAACCGATGGCGACCAGTTCCTCGAACAGTCGCAGCTTGCGCTCGCGGTTCATGGGTTCGAACAGCGCCTGGTTGCCGTCGCGCAAATCGGTCGAAAGCCATACGGGCGCTTGCGTCAACGTACGGGCAGGCCATTGGCGGGTGGGAAAGTCCACAACGGGAAATGCGCGGTATTTGGTAGAGGGATCAGCCAGCATAGAGACCTTGGAATGGGTTGCAACAATTACCTGGTCTCCCTGCCCGGATGGAGCTGGCTAAGGCCGGGGTCTGGGAAGACCAGGATGGGACCATGCGCGAACGCGTGCATGCAGACCCCGACCAGATGTCAGAGCCAGTAGGCGTAGCGAAAGCGGGTGGCAATGTTTCACGGCAAAAGTGCGGGTTGATGCAGACAGTGGGGCTACTTTATGTCGTCAACGGTATAGACTTCTATCGATAGATATTCATTTGTTGTAGAGATTTGGACATCTCATGGGTTTTGCCTCCCCCGAACATGGCGCGCATGCGCTGGATTTGCAGCATGCCCAGGCCTCTCCACTGCCTGTCACGGGCGTGGAACAGCGCTATCCGCCCGGTCATGTGGTGCCCCAGCACAGCCACGCGCGCGGCCATCTCATCTATGCGTCTGAAGGTGTGTTGCTGGTCGAGTCCCCCAGCGGCCAATGGCTGGTTCCGCCGACCACGGCAGTGTGGCTACGCCCGGGCATGCTGCACCAGATCACGGCGACCACGGCGGTGCGGGCCTATGGCCTGTTCGTCGACGAGGCCTGGTCCGCACAGCTGCCGGCCCGGGACGGCGTGCTGCATGTCGCGCCGCTGGTGCGCGAGCTGATGACAGCTCTGGTGGCATTGCCCCACGAGGGGCCGCATAGGCCGCGCGATGCCTTGCTGGGCAGTTTGCTGCTGGAGGAACTCAGCGCCCTGGCCCCGCTGCCGTATTACCTGCCCTGGCCCCAGGATGCGCTGATGCGACGTATCTGCGAGAGCATGCTGAGTGCACCGGCGCAGCGCACCACGGTGGAAGCCCTGGCGCGGCAGCACGCGCTCACGCCCAAGACGCTGCATCGCCGCTTTCTGAAAAGCACCGGAATGAACTGGGGTAGGTGGTATCAGCAGATGCGCCTGATGGCTTCCATCCCCCAGTTGCTGCAGAGCATGGCCATCACGACCGTGGCACTGGAAAGCGGCTATGAAAGCCATAGCGCATACACGGCTGCGTTTCGCCGCCAGTTCGGCCGCTCGCCATCGGAGTTTGTTGCGTCGGCAGGCCGGGCTACGCGGCCTTAGCCGTTCTTGCAACGCCTGCCGCATCAAGATCTTTTGCTCCGAAAATAGCTTCCAACGCTTGTTTATCAAGCGCCGGAAGCTATTTTTAATAGTGAAGGTGGATTAGAGCTTCTTCACCAGCACCTGGCTCTTGCGGCCCCAGTTGTACTTGGCCTTGCGGGCCTCGGGCAGCCATTCGGGCTCGACAGGCTGAAAGCCGCGCTTGATGAACCAGTGCATGGTGCGCGTGGTCAGCACAAACATGGTTTCGCAACCCAGGGCGCGGGCGCGTTGTTCGATGCGCTTGAGCAGCTTCTCGCCATCGCCCGTACCCTGGCTCTTGGGAGAGACCGTGACGGCGGCCATCTCGGCGGTTTTGGCTTCCAGATAGGGATGCAGGGCGGCACAGCCGAAGATCACGCCGTCGTGTTCGATGACGGTGTAACTGGCGATATCGCGTTCGATCTCGGTGCGGTCGCGCTTGACCAGCGTGCCGTCGCGCTCGAAGGGTTCGATCAGCTGGATGATGCCGCCCACGTCGTCGATCGTGGCCTCGCGCAGTTCTTCGAGCTTTTCGTCGATAACCATGGTGCCGATGCCGTCGTGCACATAGATCTCCAGCAGCAGGGCTCCGTCGGTGGAGAAGGGCAGGATGTGGCTGCGTTCAACGCCATGCTCGCAGGCGCGCACGCAGTGCTGCAGATAAAAGCCCACATCGGTAGGCTGCTGCGCAGGCGGGAGCTGGGCCAGCAGGCGGCGCGCGGCGTCCAGCGGCAGCTCGGTATCGATGGGGTTGTTCTCGTCGGCCGGGCCGCTGGGGTCCATGCGCACTCCGGGCACCTCGGTGAGGAACAGCAGCTTGTCGGCCTTGAGCTCGATCGCCACGCGGGTGGCCACTTCTTCCATGCTGAGATTGAAGGCCTCGCCCGTGGGCGAGAAGCCGAAGGGCGAGACCAGCACCATGGCTTCTGAGTCTAGTGCGCTGCGAATGCCTTCCACGTCGACCTTGCGCACCAGGCCGGAGTGCATGAAGTCCACGCCGTCGACAATGCCCACAGGACGGGCCGTGAGGAAGTTGCCCGAAATCACGCGTACGCGCGCACCGGCCATGGGCGTGTTGGGCAGTCCCTGGCTGAAGGCGGCTTCGATCTCGTAACGCAGTTGGCCGGCCGCTTCCTGGGCACAGTCCAGCGCAATGGAGTCGGTGACTCGCATGCCGTTGTAATAACGCGGCTCCTGGCCCTTGAGGCGCAATTGCTCGTTGACCTGGGGGCGGAAGCCGTGCACCAGCACGATCTTCACGCCCATGGCCTGGATCATTGCCAGATCCTGGACGATGGAGCTGAGCTTGCCCGCATCAATGGCTTCACCGGTCAGGCCCACCACAAAGGTCTGGTGTCGGAACTTGTGGATATAAGGGGCCACAGACCTGAACCAGGGAACAAAGGTGAAATTGAAGACGGTGGACATGGCAGTGCGCGAAAACCTCGAAAGCGGGAAAAAAGGCCTGCGTCGGGTATTACGCAGGCCTGAGGCGCAAAGTGTAGCGGTTACTCGCTTGCCTTCGCTGGTTGCAGCAGGGTTTTGTGCGCGCTGATCGCACAGTTTGTGGTTTTTGTGGCGCGATGTTTTCAAAAAATGACGACTTGTATTTGAGCAGAGCTCCTGGTGGCAGTCAGCGTCGAAACCATGCGAGGCAAAGATAGACACTCGGTTAATCGTCCGGTTGCCGTTTGCGCAGGTCTATCCGTACGTTTCATTTCACGGCGCATTTCTCGACCACGTCGAGAGAGGGCCCCAGCTCAAGTTGTCAATCCAAGCGTTATAGAGTGAGCACGTGCCCTCTGCAGACCATTGCCGTCCCTGTGCATTAGATCAAAGTAGTTGGGATTGCTTTCAGGATATCTAGTCCGAGAGGCGAATCCGAACCACTGTTGAAGCCCTCACATGCTGCCGCCCAGCATGGGCAAGATCATGCGCGCGACTCGAATGATGGCCGGGCCCAGAACCACCATGATGATGGCCGGGAAGATGCAGGTCACCAGCGGAAACAGCATCTTGGTGGGAATCTTGGCAGCCAGCTCTTCGGCGCGCATTTGCCGTTTGTGGCGTAGGTCATCCGAGAAAACCCGGAGCGATTCGCCGATGCTGGTACCAAATCGGTCTGCCTGCGTCAGCATGGCCGTAAAAGTGTGAATCTCATCTACACCGGTGCGGGCGGCCAGATTTCGCAAGGCTTTTTCGCGAGTGCTGCCGGCACGCATTTCCAGGTTGGTCCAGTGGAGCTCCTCTGACAGAGCTTCACTTTTGATGCGAATCTCCTCAGTTACCTTGCCCAGCGCGGCATCCAGGCCCATGCCTGCTTCTACGCAGACCAGCATCAAATCGGCGGCATCGGGAAAATTTTCAAAGATCTCGCGCTTGCGGCGCGAGGCCATCCAGTGCAAAGCCAGATTGGGTAGGTAGCATGCCACAAGCGCTGCAACCGAGGGGTAGAACAATAACTGGGTGCTGTCTGCCTTGCTGGCTGCCCGCATGAGCGAGTACACCGCCAGTCCCAAAGCAAGAGGCAGCAGCGTTTTGACTCCAAAGTACAGCAGTGGTGCACTCTCGTGGCGGATGCCGGCATTCAGAAAGCGCAGCCGCAACGGCGTTGCATCAATGTCTTTGGTGGGTGACGACAGGTGTGCAAATGGGCCGACCAGTTTGACGACTGTTTCTGTCCAGCCCTTGTCCCGAGAGGTGGGTGTCAGTGACTGTAAACGCCGCGCGGCGACTGTTGGCGTTGCCCAGAAGAACAAGGCTCCAACAGCCAGCATGACGGCGGTGAAAGTGAGCAGGGCGACGATCAACATGGCGTACTCCTTGCGTTTCAGTTGGGCTCATACCCGGATACGGGCGATGCGGCGCAGCAGCAGCAGACCTATGACCATCAATGCGGCCAACCATTTCAGAATGGTGAGGCCAATAGGGTCAGTCCATAGCGGACGCATGAATTCCGGGTTCATTAGATTGAGCAGAGCGGCCAGTCCAAATGGCATCAAACCCAGGATCCAGGCCGACATTCGCCCGTCAGCGGACAGTACGCGGACCTTGGCATGGAGCTTGAGCCGCTCGCGGATCAGGCGACTCAGGTTGCTGAGCATCTCGGTGAGGTTGCCGCCAGATTCGCGCTGTATGAGTACGGCGACAATGAAGTAGCGCAGATCTGTGATCGGCACCCGCTCACCCAAATTGGTCAAGGCCTGCTGTAACGATGTGCCATAGTTGATCTCGTCATGCACCAGGCGGAACTCGCCGGCGATAGGTTCGGTCAGTTCCTCTCCTGCCATTTGCAGGCTTGCGGAAAATGCATGGCCCGCGCGCAATGCTCGCGCTATAAGGTCCAGCGCTTCTGGAAGTTGGCGCTCCATAAGCTTCAGGCGCTGCAGTCGTTTGCGTTGCAGAAACAGCCATGGAAGGGAACCCAGCACCAAACCTAAAAGCACGCCCAAATCCATGGGCTGGCGAAGCATGATGGCCGTCAGCATACCTAGCGCAAACAGCATCGCACTGCCGAGCAGCAAGCCCGAAACCGTCCAGTCCAAGCCTGATTGAACAATGAAACGGTCTAGTTGGTGCGCGCGCGGCATGGTTTGCAGCACCCGCTGCATTCTGGGCATATCGCTAAGTGTGCGCTCCTTGACAAGCTTGGTCGGATTGCTGCGATCATCGGCTGCTGACAAGGCTCTGAGCCGGCGTTCAAGCCGCTTTGCCTCAGGACTCTTGTACTGCTTCCAGATCGTGTGCAGTGCTTCCAGTAGCAGGAGCACGGCTACAAACACCAGACCTATGATTACCAGGACCGAGTGGGAAGAGAAAAAGGACAGCATGGCAGCTCCTTTTTGCCGAGTTCATTGATAGTGACGCTCTGGAGCGAAGATGCTGTCGGGCAGCGCAATGCCGAAGCCTTTGAGCCGATCGGCGAACTTGGGTCTGACACCTGTGGCGTGGAAGTACCCCTGGACTTCGCCACTTGCGCCGACTCCGGTCTGGGTGAAGGCAAAGATCTCCTGCATGGTCACTACATCACCCTCCATGCCCGTGATCTCCTGGATGCTGGTGATCTTGCGTTTGCCATCCGTGAGCCGGAGTGCCTGCACGATTACCGTAATGGCAGAGGCAATCTGTTGGCGCGCGGCCTGGTGCGGCAGATTGAGGCCTGCCATGCCGACCATGTTCTCGAGTCGAGCCAAAGAGTCGCGTGGCGTATTGGCATGGATGGTCGTCAATGAGCCTTCGTGGCCGGTGTTCATGGCCTGCAGCATGTCTACCGCTTCGGCGCCCCGGACTTCGCCAATGATGATGCGATCAGGCCGCATGCGCAGTGCGTTGCGTACCAGCGAGCGCTGCGTGATTTCTCCACGTCCCTCTATATTGGGCGGTCGTGTTTCCATGCGAACCACATGCGGCTGCTGCAGTTGTAGCTCGGCTGCGTCCTCGATGGTGACCACGCGTTCCGCTGCTGGAATATAGCTAGAAAGGATGTTGAGCAGCGTTGTCTTGCCGGCTCCGGTGCCGCCAGAGATGATCATGTTCACCTTGGCCTTGGCCAGAGCCTCAAGAACCAGGGCCATGCCAGGTGTCAGGCTTTTGAGATCGTTGATCAGATTCTCCATGCGCAGCGGGATATGGGCGAAGCGCCGGATCGACATCATGGGGCCATCAAGGGCCACGGGCGGGATGACCGCATTCACGCGCGAGCCATCTGGCAGGCGGGCATCGACCATGGGGCTGGATTCGTCGATGCGTCGGCCTATGCGTGAGACGATTTTGTCAATGATGCGCAGCAAATGCTTTTCATCGGTAAAGACAACGGGCGTCAATTCCAAGCGGCCCTGGCGTTCCACATAGATCCGGTCGTAGCGATTGACGAGGATGTCCGATACCGCAGGGTCGGCCATCAACAGCTCGAGTGGACCGAACCCCAGCATCTCGTGCTGGATATCTCGGATCAGCATTTTTCTTTCGAGATCGTTGATGGCTGCGGAGTCCTCGGACAGTAGTCGCTCGGTCATGGTCGCAATTTCTTGCTGCAGTGTCTGCACGGATACTGCATCCAGGGCAGCGAGATCAAACCGCTCCAGCAGCTTGGCATGAATGCGGCTTCTGAGCGCCAGATAGGCCGCAGAGTGACCATAGATGGGGGTGGACGGCGGAGGAGTCTCTGCTGCGGGCATGGCCGACATATCTGCGGACTCAGACACGACCTGCAGCAGAGGCTTGGGCGTGCGTGTCGATGGCGCGGTCAAGAAATCTCGTAGTGACATGACAGTCTCCTTCTGCAATACGGATGCCTACGCCCGGCGAAAGAGCCGGTTCAAGAAATTACCGTTTTCTTCATGAGCCCGAGGTGACAGTGCATCGGCCCAGGCCGTCAGCTCGCGCACCACGCTGCTGCTGCGAGCGGATTCGGCCAGCGGTGCTCCAGCATTGATGGCTGCTTGCACTTCCTGGGCAGAGTCGGGAATGCTGCGCCATTGCTCTTCCAGGCCCAGGGTCTTGCGCACTTCAGACAGCCCGATTTCGCTGCGCCTGTCCACCCTGTTCAGCACCGGATGCAGGCGGCTTTCCGGGTAGCCCAGATCATGGAACATGCGCAGCAGCTTTTGCGCATTGCGCACGGCGGGTACGTTGGGCAGCAGCACAGGAACAATGCACTGCGCTTTGTCGAGCACGCGTAGAGCCAATGGGTCCAGCACGCGCCCCATGTCCAGCAGCACAAAGTCGTAGTGCGTGGCAGCCAGTTGCACGATGGCCTCAATATGCCCGGGCTCCACCTCCATGGCATGCATGGCATCTTCGGGGGCCGCCAGCACATGCAGGCGCGGTGTGACCTTTACCGTACTGGCCGTGAGAAAAGAGGCGTCAAGGCGGTGAAGGTCGCGTGCCACATCCGCCAATGTCGAGCTTGGTTTGCCTTCATGCAGGTAGGGCAGCGCATCGCCAAACTGCAGATTCAGGTCGATCAACAGCACGGAGTGCTTTTGCGCCAACGCCCAGCCCAGATTGGTGGCCAGGAAGGTGGCGCCGGCACCGCCCTTGCAGGGCAGAAAGGCCATGACTTGCCCTTGTGCACGGATGGGGGAGCTGTCCTGTAATTTGCTGGCAAGGCGCTGAACGGCATCGGCCAGTGCCTGCGGCGGCGGCGGCGATGGCAGAACCTCGCGTACGCCCGCCCGCATGGATTGCAGCAGAAACTCAGGTGTCTGCTGGGCGCACAGCAGGACCACGGCCATGCGCGGGTGATGGGTGGTCACCTGCTCCACCGGGGCCAGGTCTGCAGGGTCGCAGCACATACCGTCGACGATCATCAGATCCGGCAGCTCCTGCTCGGCAATCGTGGGCATGCGGGTCTTGCCACCCTCGAAGGTCTGCACCTGATGGGATTGCTCTTGCAGCACATGGGCCATCTCGCGGAGATGGGCGGTGTTGGGGGAGATGATGGCGATTTTCATGTTGGCTCTCCCTAGTTAGGATGCGCAGGCCGTACTGCTGTTGGGATCCTGGCGCAGGATTTCACGCGGCAGATAGGTGGAAAATTCCGGCATGGGAATTTGCTGTATCGCAGATCCCACGATGGGTGCAATCCATTGGAACTTCAGAGGGTTTTGGGGGTCAATGCGTACCCTCACGCCACCACAACTGGTTGAGTCGCACGTGGTGCTTTTGTTGCCTGCTGGGTCATACCAATCGATGGCGATATTGGAGGCAGTGAGTTGCGGCAGCCATGGCGTCATTTGACCCAGTACGAGATTTTTGGAGTTCGCGTATTGCGGGTCGGCGCACACCACCGCATAGCGTGCTCCGGCACGCGTGGCCTCGTTGGCTGCGGCCCAGCTATAGAGCAGGCGGCTGAAGTCCACCACGCCCAGCAGGAACATTAGAAAGATCAGCAGCCCCAGTGCAAATTCAATGAGGGTGGCGCCGCGCTGTGCAAGGTGTTTCATGTCGGCATCCTCATCGTGGCGGCGATATTGCCGAAGTTGATGCCGCCGTTTGCATCGGATAGCTGCAGGCCGAACACATTGGACACCATCGACTGGAAACGGTAGCTGCTCACGGTGACGGTCACGGTGCCGCTGGCCTGCCAGGTGCAACTGATCGCCGCATTGGCCAGGCCGGGCACCAGGGGCTTGTCGGCTGGCAGTGGATTGATGCTGCCGTACCGAACCAGCTTAGTGGCTGCCGACGGGCAGCTTGTGGGCGCAGGCGGCAATTGCACCGTCAGATAGCGCACGGCGTCGCGCACCGATTTGGTCACCGTGTTGTATTCATATAACGCGCGGCCAAACTCGATGACGATCATGCTTAGCATGATCATGAGGGGGATGCTTAGCGCCAGTTCAATTAGCGCTACTCCATATTGCAGGCGATGTTTGCGCATGATGTTCACCTCACCAGAACCGGTACTAGCGGGCCGGCCGTACCGCCTACCAGACCGCTGCCTTTGCAGGGGCTGCCGGGAGCTGTTGCCAGGCCCAGATATTCGAACGTCGATGTCATGGTGGATGGCTGCAGCGGCGTCAGCATCAGCATGCAGGCAAATTGATTATTGAAATAATTGCTCGAACCCGTAGTAATGGGTAGGGTCACGACGCGGCGGTCGGCACCATGGGCCATCAGGTCACCCTTCTGCGCTACGGTTTTGTAGCCACCGGTACTCACGCCGCAGGCGCCGGGATTGACACCGCAAGGCGTGAAGGCTAGGCGCTTGGCCAGAAAATCTTGATAGGCGTCATGTCCTGACGTCCAATTGGATGTGGTGTATATAAAGCTGGAGTAGTCGGGTGAGCCTGTGAGGGCAAAGTTGACTGCTGCCATGTTCTTGTCGGTGTAGATGCCAAAGCGGTAGTTCCAAACTTCGGCGATCTTGTTGGCTTGCGTACCTGGTGTGAAGATGGTTCCGGCTTTTGGGGAAACGCAATAGCCATTGAGCATATCGGCCTCGGTGCCCGAGGCGGATGTAGAGCCATTCAGATTGCCCCAGGTCATATTTCCGGATTTCGCTTGGCCGGGGTTAAAGGGAATCCATTGGCCGACGGTTGGCAAGCCGCTATCCCAGCGTAGCGCCACCGGAATGATGCAGGCCGATTGCGAAGGTGCGCGCGTGGCAACGGCGCGAGCCGCGACGGCGAGGTTATTTGCATAGGCGCTATTGCTGCTGAAGGCCGCCATGATCTGGAGCAACCAGGGTTTTAGCCCCGTCAGTGCATAGCTGCATTCGGCGTATTTGGCAGTGTTATCGGGAAAAACCGTGCTGTAGCTGCCGGTGAGCGTATCGCTGAAGTCGATATGAACCTGATTGGCTGAGCCGCTCTGAAATTGCACGCTGTTGCGGCCGCCCACCGCACTGCCGGCGCTGGTGGCGCGGGCCACGGCGCCGGGCTGCAGGTCCAACTCGCGTGCCGCTGCCAGCGCGCAGCTGTCGGCCGCGGTCTGTAGTTCGGTCTTAACGACAAAGAGCCGGCCAAAATCCAGCGCAATGCCCATAAAGCCCAGCAGGAACAGCATGAACAGCGCGAAGGTAATCAAAAAGGCACCACGCTGCCGTCGTAAAGCGGCGGCAGAACCACGCCGGGGTCGGGCTATGGGCCAGAAATATGGGTGGTTTTTCATGATGCATCGTAGAAATAGGGAGTTGACGGTTTGAGCAAAGGCCAAGACAACGCCATGGCTGTCGTGGCCTTTGCAGTGAGTTAAGGAGCAGCAGGAGCAGCGCAGTTGCCACCCAAGCAAGCATTAACCCTTTCAATCCATCCTGCAAAATCTAATCCACCGGTGCCCATCATCAAAAGAATCAGGCCCAAAGAAACCACTGCAACGATCAATGCGTATTCAATGATCTGCGCGCCTTCTTCGTCGCGGACAAAGGATTGCAGGGAATGGCCAAATTGCTGAGCGATCTTGTTCATGGTGATACCTCTAAAGTGAATAAAGAATGGAAACACATGAGATGCATGCCGACTTTTTGGAGCGGCGGTAAGTGGCGTGCAAGGCCGCGATGCGATCTGCTCTCCTTTCAAATTCAATGGTGTGGAACTGGTTAATCGGCTTCGGGAAATTCCGAGGATTAGGGGGTTCCGCCACCCCCTCCACCACTGGAGTTGCTGGTCAGCGAGCCGCCAATATTGATTACATTGACTGCTCGTGGCGGGGTTTTATAGCTTTGCTCGTAGCGGTCCATGGTGTGCGCCGTGGCACGGCCATCCATGCCGGTGGCGCTATCCACACCGACGCCAGGAGTCTTGCCGGCTTCAGGGTTGAGGGTCATCTGAATGCGCGCGGTGCGCACAGCCTCGCCAAAACGAGCATCGTAGTGAGGGGTCGTGCTGCTGCAGCCCGCCAGCAATGTAGCGGCGGCTAGGGGAAACAGGATTGAGCGTTTGAACATGGCTGGCCTCCGGTTCAGGTGGGCGGGTTCAGGGGGGCGGGACGGTCAACCGAGGGTTCGACCGGTGCTTGTGGTTGCAGCTCTTGTGGCGTTGCAGTCGGAACAGGTGCTTGCACAGGTGTCGCGGTGGTGGCTGGCATGGTCGCAGCGGGTGCAGTTTTCGCGGCAGGTGCGGGCTCGGAACTCTCCAGTGCACCGTTCAAGTAGCGCTCGGCGCGTGAGGGCGGCACATGGTTGTCGGTGGGCACTCTGGGTGCTTCTGCGAGTGCCTGCACCAGGCGCGGAGTGATGATGAACATCAACTCGGTCTGATCGGTCTGGAACTCGGTGCTGCGGGCCAGCGCGCCGAGTACAGGTATTTCACCCAGTCCCGGAAAGCGTTTGACGGCCTCGGTGATGTTGTTTTTGATAAGACCGGCAATGACCAGGCTTTGCCCGTCATTGAGCTGCACCGTGGTGTCTGCGCGCCGCACCGAAAGCGAGGGAATGACCGAGGTGGCGCCATTGATGGCGGTGAAGGGTGAGCCTGTCTGAGACAGATCGGACACCTCGGAAACCAGCTTGAGATTGACGCGCGAGCTACCCAGTACAGTGGGCGTGAACTTGACGCCAATGCCGAACTCTTTTTCCTCCAGTGTCATCACTGGCACGCCGTTGGCATTGCTCTGCGACACGGGAATAAAGATCTTGCCGCCCGAGAGAAAGCTGGCCTGTTGGCCGCTGATGGCCATGATGTTGGGCTCGGCCAGGATGCGGACCAGGCCATCGTCCTTCTGGCCGTCGATGTTGAGCGAGGCCTTGCCGATGCGCAGGGCACTCAACAGCGCGCTGCCGCCACTGAGGAAGTTGGAGGCGATGGTGTAGGTGTTCTGACCATTGATGGCCTGTTTGGCGAAGCTGGCGCCGAGCTTGTCGAGCAATGTCTTGCTGACTTCGGCAATCTTGACTTCCAGCATCACCTGATGCGGTGAGGTGGTGCGCAGCAGGTTGACGATCTTCTTGCTGTCGCTGTAGGCGCCGGCGAGCGTCACCACATCGTCCAGGCGTAGCGGATTGCTGATCTCTCCGCTGAGCACCAGGGCATTGTCGGCACCCTGGACGCGAATGCCGCGCTCCTCGGGCATGAGCTCGCTGAGCTTGGTTTGCAGCGGTCCCGGGTCCATGGTGACGATCACGTCCTTGATGAAGCAGGTGCCCTGGGCGTTTTGCAGGATGACGTTCATGGAGCCGGACTTGCGGCCGCGAAAGAACAGGTCTCGCGGGCTGAGCAATTGCACCTCGATATCACCCATGCCGTTCTGCATTTGCGGCTGGCTATTCGCGGCCATGGGTGCTGCTGCCTGGCCCGCTCCGGGCGTCTGGCCGCTGACCAGGATGCGCGCCATGGGCGAGCTCAGCGGAATGACCACGGATTTTCCCAGAGTGACCGTGGTCGGATCCTCCGTGCGGATGGCCGTGCAATTCCTGGCGGGCAGGGTGTTGCGGGGCGCTGCGGGAGCAGCCGTAGCTACAGGGCCGGGGGGCTGGGCAGGTGTGCCCGCAGATTGGGCCAGCACAGGCGTGGAGCTGGCGAGCAGCATGCTGGCTGCTATGTATAGGTGATGGTGTTGCACGGCCGACCTCTCTTAGTTGTTGCGAGTAGAAGATCAGAAGCAGTTGAGAGTGCGAGCACCGCCCTGGATGACCTCGACACAGGTGGCCGTCGAGGGCTGAGGTGCGGGCTTGGCTCGCTGCATCACGGGTTTGGCAGTCGCTGCGACCTTGACGGGTGCAGGGGTTGGCTCGGGTGTTCCAAACAGCTGGTGCTTGGTGATGCCAGCAGTGCTGGTGGGATCTTTGTCAATCTGGTTGCGCAGCACCAGTGAAAGAGTGCCCACGCTGCGTGCAAGATCGAGTTTCTCGGCATCTTCCGGGCTCAGCTCGAGGGTGACGGCGCTCACCACCTTGGGTTTGGTTTCGTCACGATCGGCTTCCTGGGCCACAGCCAGGACCAGCACGTTCTCCAGCACGGTTTTGCTGATCTGGCGCGACTCTTCTGTCTTGCCGTTCTGTTCCTGCTGGGCATTGACCACCACGTCTACGTAGTTGCCGGGCAGGGCGAAGCCCGCAACACCGACTACATCGTTGACGCGTACCGTCATGGCCCGCTTGCCCGGAGCGATGACGGCAGCCAGTCCGCCTTTGGTGCCTACAGGAGCCAGCTTGCCTTCGAGCACGGCTTCACCGCGCAGCACTCCGACCTTGACGACGCGATCCTGTAGCTGTTGCATATCATGGAAAGCGCCATCGGGTATGGAGCCCCGCGGCCAGTCCACCGTGTTCAGCATGTTCGGCAAAATCTTGCCGCCCAGTGGAATGTCGGTGGCAGCGACAACCACCTTGTCGGCGTCTATGCTGCCGCGCTGGGCCACCCAGTTGGCGGCGTAGACCGCTGCTGCCAGGCTGGCCAGTGCTGCGAGGATAAACAGAACCAAAGCTTTGAGGTTTTTCATGGAATGCTCCCGCTATGCCGTTGTGTAAGTGGCTATACCCAGGTGAACTGCCGAGCGACCAGGAACGCCAGGGTTCCCAGGGCGATGCTGACGCCGTAAGGCAGCTTGCCTATCGAGTGCGCCGAGCTGGAGCGGGCATCGGGACGGATCCCCGCAGCGACATTGACGTAGAGCAGCTGCACTGCCTCGGCCGAGTTGCGCATCAGCTTGCCGGCCATGCGATGCCAGAGTACGTAGGTGATAGCTACCAGGCCCCCGGTGATGAAGACAAAGAGCACGGTCTGCCAGGCGGCTGCTGGGCCGAGAAAGCTGCCGACCATGGCCATCAGCTTGACGTCGCCAGCTCCCAGGGCATGCATCAGATAGAGAGGCAGCATCAAGGCCAGACCTACTGCCATGCCGCCCAGTGCCCAGAAAAAGCCGCCGGTGTTGGGATGAGGGGCTAGCAGGCCGTAGAGCAGGGCCAGAGCGGCGCCGCCGAAGGTCAGGCGATTGGGAATGCGACGTGTGCGTAGGTCACAGATGCTGGCTGCTAGCAAAAGCAGCAACAGGATCAGCGAACGCGGCTCGGTGAAAACGGCGGCCACGAGTTCGGATGCTGCGCTGAGTTCGGAAGATGTCATGGTCAACCTCCAGTCCTGTGTTCAGCGAATCCTGTTCGGGCCTCAGAGTTGACGCTGGCTGTCTGCTGCGTTCAGCTCATCTGACTGGTGTTCACAGGATTCGGGCTATACGTGACTAAATACAATTTTTCTATCAACTTCATTCTTTTGTTTAATTTTGTGGAAATACTATTCCTATAGAAATCGCTTATCAATATGAGAGTTCGTAAGGATTTTTCTAATCCGCATGAGATGCAAATGTGACGCCGTTGTAGGTTGCGTAAGCATTGGTCTCATGCGCTGGCTGACGCAGATCGGTTCACGCCGCATGGTGGGTCTTGGGTTGTGAGCGAGAGACCTGTAAGGCGTGGGCTCGGGGCTCGGAGCCTGAGTGTCTGGGCTCTTTGATAGCTTCTGAGCAAGTCGCGCAGGCCTGCGAAGGCCTGCTTCCTGCCTGGCCGCTGCTCTCGGCGCAGGCTTGGGGGCGCGCTGAACTGTGCCCCGAGCGTTACCCATTTTTAGAAGCTTGCAGTGCCTATCGGTGTCTGGCCTGGCTGCTTCGGTATGTTGGGTCCGTGACTTTGGACAGGGTCGGAGCCAGGGTTGAGTAGCCGCTTTGAGGGATGGGGCTGAGGTAATCCTCGACAGCCCGCAGTCATGTGCCGAGGCAGTTTGTTCGCCAGGCGCCAAGGCGGCAGTCTGGCTGCCTGTCTGCTGTGGGGGCAGGCTCAATCCAGCCGATGCAGGATGAGCGCATTCGCATCGGATACGGGTTTATCAAAAAAATAGCTCCTTGCGACTGATATGCAATGACTTCGATGCGGAAAGACCCGGATGCGCTCATCCAGCAATCGCCAGTAGCTCTGATGTTGATAGCAATCGTCTTGCCGGCTTCAGGCGTTTGCCCTGCGCTGGCTGTGCAGGCCCAGCAGCACCAGCACGACGGCTACCAGGGGCAGCATGCCGATATTGATGCCGTTCCAGCCAGCGCTGTGCAGCAACTGCCCTGATCCGAACGAGGCCACGGCCACCGTGCCGAAGATCAGGAAATCGTTGAGTGCCTGCACCTTGGCGCGTTCCGAGGGGCGGTAGCACTCGGTCAGCAGCGCCGTGGCACCGATGAAGCCGAAGTTCCAGCCCACGCCCAGCAAAATCAGCGAGCCCCAGAAGTGGAAGATATCCAGGCCCATCAAGGCCAGCACGCCAGCCGCGCCTATCATCAGCAGGCCCAGAGCAGTCACGGGTCGCTTGCCATAACGTGCAATCAGCTTGCCGGTGAAGAAGCTGGGCACGAACATGGCCAGCACATGCCATTGAATGCCCATGGCGGCTTCGCCCACGCTATGGCCGCAGCCCACCATGGCCATGGGGGCGGCGGTCATCAGGAACGCCATCAGTCCGTAGCTGACCACTCCGGCAGCGCAGGCCACGACGAATTGGGGGGAGCGGGCAATCTCGCCCAGAGGCCTGGCGTCGCCAGCCACGGCGGTTTTGGTCTGAGGTGGCTGTAGGCGCAGGCCCATGAGCAAGGGCAGGGCCAGCAGGGCCAGGACCGCCTGGCTGTAGAAGCTGCCGGCAAACGGTGTGGCGGGCAAGGCGTCGCGCGTCCAGATCACCACCTGCGGCCCGATGATGGCGGCAATCAGCCCCCCGATCATCACACGCGAAATGGCCTTGGCCTGTTGCGCGGGCTCGCTCACCATATCGGTGGCGGCGAAGCGGTAACTCTGCACGCAGGCCGCATAAAAGCCAGCCAGCGCCGTGCCGATGCAGAAGGTGACGAAGTCGCTGTGGGCAATGCCTTGCGCAGCGACCACGCCGGAGATCACGCCCAGAACGGCGCCCAGCACATAGGCCGCGCGGCGGCCCATGCGGTTCATGATCCAGGCGGCCGGCAGTGTGGACAGCGCCAGCCCGAGCTGGTAGATGCTGACCGGCAAGGTGGACGCGGTGGGGTTGGACGACAGTTGCTGCCCGACCAGACCGCCCAGTGAGATGATGATGGGCGGAGAGGCACCTCCCAGGGACTGGGCTGCGACCAGCAGGCCCATATTGCGGCTTTGTTGTGTGTTGTTGTCTGATTGCATAAATCGCTTCGGCTGTCCATGCTTGTACGCAGATTTGTCACATCTTGCAGCATTCATATTGGCCGCACATTAAAAGGTTTGCTGTGGGCATGGTGCAGTCGCGAGCCTGGTGATCAAAGTGAATGGGAGTGATATGACGCTGAAATGCCTTATTGGCCGGGCTGCAGGCCTGAACATTGCTCTGGCGCTCATGAGCTGGGCGCGGATGGCGCATGCCGAGACGGCAGACGCCCCGCATGAAGCGGTGGTCTGGTCGGCGAGCTATCGCGGCGAGATCGCCGGCAAGGCGGTCAAGCTGGAGCTGTGGCGGCTCGACGGCGCCGTCGGAGGTAGCTATTGCTACGAGCCCTGCAATCGGCCCGGCGCAACACTTGATCTGGAAGGCTCGGCAAGCGGACAGCTGACCGAGACACCGATGGCGGGTGCAAGCGATCCCAAGCCTTCGGGCCGCTGGTCGCTAGCGGCCTTGCCGGGTATGGCGCCACCGCGTCTGCAGGGCCAGTGGCAGTCCGCGGATGGCAAAAAGCGCTGGCCGGTCAATCTGCTGCGCCAGTCCCCGGATTTCTCCCATGCAGTGCATTACGAGTTGCGTCTGCTGATGGATCAGAAGCTGCGCTCTCTGGCTGACTGCGGCGAACATACGGATCTCCTGGTTTCCGCCATTCAGGTCTATGAGCAGGGGCGTCTTAAGCAAAGCCTGCCGACCGCCGCCGTGGGCAGTTGCTGGCTGGTGCAGCCGCGCTGGGTGGATGCGAATTTTGATGGCTGGCCTGACCTGACCCAGGCGCTGGATCTGCCTGCGGGGCCGAATATTCAGCACCGCACCTGGCTTTACGACCCGGGCAGGCAGAAGCTGGTGCTGGGGCCGCAGTCCCTGCAGGACATCAGCTCGCCCGCCTTCGATGGCAAGGCCAGGCGCATCTACAGCGAATGGCGTGCCAGCTGTTGCAGCCATGGTGTAAACATCTATGCCTGGAAGCCCGCAGGGCTGGAACTGGTCGAGCAGGCTGAAAGCTATATGCTGCCAGTGCGCAAGGGCGGCAAGCTCATGGCCTGCTATCAGGTGCCGGACTATGCGCAAGGCCATGTGCGCTGGCCTGCCGGCCTCTACCAGCGGGGCGGCGAGCTGAGTCTGGGACAGGAGCCCGCTGCCGACTGGTGCGATGCCGATCCTGCTGCGAGCATGGGCCAGAACCAGGTGCAGGTGCTGGCCGAGCCCAGACCCGGACAGCCACCCCAGATCCTCAAGGCCTATGGCGCAAGCTACCGCAAGGTCGATACGCCCAAAGGTGCCCGTTACTGCCCCGATATCGCAGTCTTCGATGCCGATGCCCACAAGGTGGTGCGTGTGCTGATGAGTGAGAACGCCGAGCAGAACTGCGAAACGGAAAATCCCGCAGGGGGGCAGCCCTGAAAGCGGTTTATCGCTATGCATGGAAATCGCTTGCTGCTATCGTTTTGAGAAGGTTTGCTTGTTATACAATTTAAATAATTGAGATTCATTCTCAACAAACCTTAGCCACGCACTTCGTTTTAGCCATAGGAGATCGATCAAAAACGAGGTCTACATGGCAACCCCAGTTCGTGGCGGCGCAGGCAAGGCGCCGTCGGCTTCAGCGCTCGCATCCACGCAGTTCGCTCCATTCGCGCATTGGCTGTCTTCTGCTGTGTGCTGCAGCCCCTGCTCAGCCGTAGGGCTGGCTGTGTTGGTGGTTTTGAGTGCCGGCGCCCAGGCACAGACCCAGATACCGGACCAGCAGGAAAAACGCCTGAGCGAAGTCACGGTTTCGGGCAAGCAGGACGGCAACGCTCTGCCTGCGCTGGCCTCTGGTGCTCAGGTCGCCAAGGGCGCAGGCCTGGGGCTGCTGGGCAATGTGGATGTGATGGATGCCGCCTTCAACATCACGGCCTATTCCGAAGAGCTGATCCGCGACCAGAATGCGGCCACGGTGGCTGCCGTGCTGGAAAACGACTCTTCGGTGCGCTTCACCACCAATACCGGCCATGTCAACGAGAACTATGTGATTCGGGGCTTCGACGTCAACGCCAGCGAAGTGGCATTCAATGGCTTGTATGGCCTGGCGCCCGACAGCCATGTGCCGACCGAGATGATAGAGCGCGTGGAACTGCTCAAGGGCCCGGGTGCGCTGCTCGGCGGCATGGCTCCCAATGGAGCGGTGGGCGGCGTGGTGAATGTGGTCAGCAAGAAGCCGCTGGCCGATGATCTGACGCGGCTGACCACCACCTTCACCTCGGGTTCGCAGCTGCAGGAGCATGTGGATGTATCGCGGCGCTTCGGCCCCGAGCGCCGTCTGGGCATACGCTTTAACGGCGCGCTGTCCAGCGGGGAGACCGAGGTCGACGACCAGAAGCGCCGCCGCCGTCTGGGCGCCGTGGCGCTGGACTATCAGGGCGATCGCTTCACGCTGGGGCTGGATGCCTATCACTACAAGGTGAACCTGGACAACGGCAGCCCGGTGATGGTGAGCTTTGGCAAGATGAAGAATCTGATCGGCGCGCCGGATGCCAGCAACAATCTGTTCCGCGGCGTCAACACCGAAGTGGAGAACAAATCGGTGGCGCTGCGCGGCAGCTTCGAGCTCAGCGACAGCTGGCAGCTCTACGGCAGCCTGGGCAAGGCCTGGCATGACTATGCTGGCCAGCCCACGGGCACGCGCGTGGTGCTCAATGCCGTGGGCGACGGCTCTGCCGTGGGTCAGACCTATAACCTGCAGGGCTATACCAACAGCACGGCGCTGGATGCGGGTTTGCGAGGCCGCTTCAGAACCGGCGATGTGGGCCATCAGCTGGTGTTCTCGTTCAACGAGCTGCAGCAGCAAAGCGGACGCGCGCTGCCCATCGTGGTCAGCAGCAGCTACACCACCAATATCTACGACCCGGTGCTGCCGGTTCTGGCAGGCCCGCGCAATGCCGTGCGCCAGGAAAACGACAATGTGATTCGCAGTTTCGCCGTGGCCGATACCCTGAGCCTGCTGCAGGACAGGCTGCAGCTGACGCTGGGCGCACGCCACCAGCGCGTGAATCAGAAGATGAAGGGCTATGACGAGAGCGCCGTCACTCCCATGCTGGGGCTGGTGGCCAAGCCCTGGGGCGAGGATCTGTCCTTCTACGCCAACTACATCGAGGGGCTGAGCCCCGGTCTCGAGGTGGGCTCCACCTATGCCAATGCAGGCGAGACATTCGCTCCCTACAAATCCAAGCAGATGGAGGCGGGCGTGAAGTGGCGCCGCGCAGGCTGGACGAATACGCTGTCGCTGTTCCAGATCGAGAAGCCTTCGACCACCATCGATACGGCGGCCAATACCCTCAAGCTCAATGGAGAGCAGCGCAATCGCGGCGTGGAGTGGAATACATTTGGTGCGCTGAGCCCCCGCTTGCGCGTGCTGGGCGGCATCACCTATCTGCAGCCCAAGCTGACCAGCACCCAGGGCGGCAACAACGACGGCCATGATGCTTTCGGCGCGGCGCGCTGGGCGGCCAATCTGGCGGCAGACTGGGATGTGCCGGGCGTGGCCGGTCTGGCGCTGAACGCACGCCTGGTGCATACGGGCAAGCAGTGGGTCAACTCTGCCAACACCTTGCGTGCACCGAGCTGGACGCGCTTTGATGTCGGCGCCCGCTACACCACGCGCATTGCCGACAAGAAGGTGGTGTTGCGCGGTACGGTGGACAACGTCTTTGGTCGCACTTACTGGGCCGGCGCCTTTGCCGACAACTTCCTGACCGTGGGTGCACCGCGCACCGTGCGCATCAGCGCCGCCGTGGACTTCTGAGGCGAGGGACGCATCAATGCATGAAGATCTTCAAGGTTTGTGTTTGCCGGTGACGGGCCACAGGCCATCCGGAAAAGGGCTGCGCTCCTTGCTTGTTCCTGGTCTGCTTGCGGCCAGCGTCGGCGTCGCCAGCGCGGCCGGTGCGGCCCGGCCCTTGCCCGCCGACACCGCTCAGAGCGCGGCCAAGGCAGCCTCGTTGCTTTCGGTGCGGGAGCCGCTCTCCGGCAGGCTGGCGCCGGGACAGAAGCTGAGCCTGCAGCTGGAGGCACCGGCAGGTGCCGTGGTGCGAGGCAATCTGCAGGCGCTGGGCGTTGTGCTGGATGTGGAAACGCCTGACGGGCGCCATCTGCGTCGGCTGAGCCAGGGCGCAGGCGTCGATCACGCATTCACCTGGCAAAGCCGCGGCATGGCAAAGGAGCGTCTGGTGCTGCGCGCCGAGAAGGTCCAGTCCTATGCGTCGGTCGCAAACGGCGTGTCGGCGGCGCAGGACGGGCACAGCGACGCTTCGACCTATGCTGCGCCCATTCCTGGTGCCTACGAGCTGACGATCACCCAGGTGCTGGCGCCGTTGGCGACCGGCCATGCGCCTGCGGCAGAGATCGAACCAGAGCCGCTGCGCAGCCCCAGGCTCAAGGCCTTGCAGGCGCGGCTGGCGCAGGGCGGCGACAGCCGCAGCTTCTGGCAGGAAATGGAACGCCAGGGCACGCCGCTGATCGAGCCCTGGGATGCTGAGCACCATCTGGTGAGCTTTGTCTGGCGCGGTGCCGGGCAGTCCGTGCGGCTGTTCGGAAGTCCATCGGGCAACCATGAGCCTTTGCAGCGCCTCGGAAGCAGCGATGTCTGGTGGGCCAGTTTCGTCATGCCCAGGGATGCGCGGCTCAGCTATGGCTTTGCGCCCGATGTGCCTCAGGTTTCGGCCGACGCCATGATTCAGCGTCGAGCCATTCTGTCCACTTTGCAGCGCGACCCTCTCAATCGCCAGAGCTGGGGGCGGTCTGCGGATTTGCAGGCAGCGCAGGATCGCTACGACGGACGCTCCGTGCTGACGCTGGCCAAGGCGTCGCCCCAGCCCTGGAGCCAGCCCCGTGCCGGCGTGGCTGCCGGCCAGTTGCAGCGTCACTGGCTGGACAGCCAGGCGCTGGGCAACGGGCGCGACATCTGGATCTACAAGCCGCAGGGCTGGCAGCAGTCCGATGCGGCTCAGCGTTTCCTGTTGGTGCTGTTCGACGCCCAGGCCTATCTGCGCCAGGTTCCCACGCCCGCCATCATCGACAACCTCATGGCCGACGGCCTGCTGCCTGCAACAGCCGTCGTGCTGGTGGCCAATGGCGCAGGCGACGCGCGCAGCCGCGAGCTGCCGCCCAACCCGGTGTTTGCCGACTTCATGGGCAAGCAGCTCATGCCCTGGCTCAAGGCTCAGGGCATAGCGGCCGAACCTGAGCGCACGGTGATCGCAGGATCGAGCTATGGCGGCCTGGCCTCAAGCTATGTGGCGCTGCGCTATCCGCAGTGGTTTGGCAATGTGCTCAGTCTTTCGGGCTCCTATTGGTGGGCCCCCAAGGGCGAGTCGCCCAATTGGCTGGCTCGCCAGTATGAGCAAGCACCGCAACTGCCCATTCGCTTTTACTTTGATGCCGGCCTATACGAAGGGGCTCGCGGTGGTCAGGCAGGCATACGCGAAACCAGCCAGGAGTTGGGTGATGTGCTGCGTGCCAAGGGCAACAAGGTCGTGCAACGTGTACACAGCACTGGTCATGACTATGTGCACTGGCAGGGTTCGCTGGCCTGCGGGCTGCTGGCGCTGGCGGGTCGCGAACCATCGACCGAGGGGCTCAAGGAGCAGGTCGCACAGGCTTGCGGGCTCTGAGTCCGGGGAGCACAAAAAAAGGGGCTGCAAGCCCCTTTTTTGCTTTTGGCCTGCAGCGCTCGTTCGCAAGCGCTGCCAGCTTCTACTTGAGCTTGTTGCCGCATTCGCCGCAGAACAGGTCATTGGCGGCTACCGGGGCGCTGCAGGCGGGGCAGCTCGGCGCAGCCTGAGCCTGGCGGGCTTTCTCGGCGGCCTCTGCTTCGGCGCGGGCGCGGGCTGCTTCACGCTCGGCAGCCTGCTGCCTGGCCAGTTGCTCGGCCTGGGCTTTCAAGCGCTCTGCTTCTGCTTGCTGACGTGCTTCTTCGGCAGCCTGGGCTGCGGCGCGCTCCTCAGCGGCCTTTTGTTGTGCTGCGCGCTCTGCGGCCTGGGCTTCGGCCCGCTGGCGTGCGGCCAGTTCCTGAGCTTCGGCAGCCGCACGTTCGCGTGTCGCACGTTCCCGTGCAGCTTGCTCGGCGGCCTCGGCTTCAGCCTTCAGGCGGGCTGCTTCGGCCTCAGCGCGCAGGCGTGCCGCCTCGGCTTCGCTACGCTGGCGGGCGGTTGCCTCTTCAGCGCTTTGACGTGCTTTTTCCGCCGCATCGGCGGCAGCACGCTCGCGCGCCTGCTGCTCGGCAAACGCCTGCTCGGTGGATGCTGCTGTGGCTGCAGTCAGGCCTGCGGCAGCCGCTGCTGCGCCAGCCGTTGCTGCGGCAGCCGTTGCTGTGCCAGCGCTGGCATTGCTGTCGGTGCCGGGCGGGGTGTCGGTGGCGGAGGGCTTGGCTGTGGCTTCCTGCAGGCGCTCGCTGGCAGCCTGCTTGGCGCGCTCGGCCGCGGCCATGGTGCGTTCTGCGGCAGCCATGGTCTGGGCCTTGGCTTCCTCGGCTTTTTTGCGCACATCGCCAATCAGGCTGTCCAGCGCACCCTCGGCCTCGGCAGGGTCCACGCTTTCACGGGCCTGCAGATAGATCAGATTCATGCCCATGATGGCAACCTGGGCCAGCAGTGCGCCCACCACGCAATAGAGAACGCCCAGGCCGGCGATGAGGCCGGTGCTGCCGCCACCCATCATGCCCATGGGGTTGAAGCCGCCACCGTAGCCACGGCCGTAGCCGCCGCCCATGAACATGCCGGCCATGGAGCCATCTCCGGTAATGCTCATGGCCATCCCGGTCAGGGAGACGGTTGCAGGCACCAGTCCTGCAAACAGCATGAAGCAGACCAGGCCCAAAATGACATAGAGCACGACTTCCATCAGCACCACTTCGACCAGGCGCTTGCGCGCGATGCTCAGCACATTGGCCAGCGCAGCCTTGACCGACAGGCCGCTCCACAGCGCAGGGCCCATCAGCGGGCCGACGACCCAAATCATGGCGATCAGCAAGGCTGCGGCGACCAGCACCAGAATCGGGTGGGCCACAAAGGCCAGAATACCGCCGAGCACGGGAATCTTGCAGATGAAATAAATGACGGCAGCCAGCAGGTAGTAGGCCAGCGTGGCAACAAATATCGCGAGTCCGACCAGCAGGAATTTGGGCAGGCACAGCAGACCAGCCGATGCCGCAGCCGAGAAGGAGCGTACGGGCTCGTTCCTGGCCTTGTCCATGAGCATGATGCCGACGCCCGAAGAGCCAGCCAGCAGCGCGACCACGGCCGCCAGCATGAAGATCAGGTACATGAAGAAGCCGGCCTTGACCAGCATCCAGGCCGCGCCTGCTATCAGTGCACCGGTCAGCAGCAGTGTCAGAAAGCACAGCAGCAGCGGTCGCCACTGAGTCAGTCCTTCGGCGGCTCTGGCGAGGGTGGCAAAACGTATTTCTCCCAGGGGTTGCTCTCTCATTTTTCGTCCTGTCTGGTGGTTGAGGCTGGCTGGTGTGGCGCGATGAGCCGCTGGCTGGCCGAGGGTCAAAGCTTGCCGCGGATCTCGCCGGCTTCGATGGTGTAGCGCTCCACGCCGGTGGGCAGACCAGTATCGATCTTCTTGATGACAGTCACGGGTTTGCCGCCCTTGGACTGGGTTGTGCCAGTGGCGGTATTCACACGCCCGGCCCTGACATCCTCGTCGGACTGATCGACCACGATGCTGGATGAGCCCCGGTTGTCGGCCAGTTCATTGGCCAGTTCCTTGAGCACATTCATGGCCTGGGTATATTCCCTGCGACCCTTGGCGGCCAGCGGCATCTCCACGGTCAGTGCTGAGAAACTGCGCATCTGGTGTGCCTGACCCGACTGTCCGTCGGCGATGCTGACGGTCCTGGTCTGTACCGGCCCAGCCACTGCGCGTTGTTTGGCCGGCAGCTTCTGCATGGCTTGCACGGCCTGGGCCTGCATGCTCTGCGCATGCTGCGTCTCCTGATCCAGAGCGGCCTGCAAACGGGCAAAGCGCTCATTCTGCCCGCCCGAAACAGCGGTTGCGGGCGCGCCGCCGCCAGGGCCGCAGCTGGGGTCTGCGGAATTGGTGACGCGCGAGAGCATGCAGCTCAGCGATGTGGAGGCATCTTGCAAGCTGGCGCAGCCGCCGAGCAGGGTTGCGGCGCAGGCGAGCACAGTGAGTTTGAGTGTTTTCATGGCTTTCAATCCAGCAGGTCATCCAGGGATGGCGCGGCATTCTTCTTGACTGGAGGTGTTCTTGCAGGGGCCGGCACGGGCGGTTTGCCAGATGCCGGGGCTGAGGACGGCTCCGGGCTGGCCGCAGGCGCGGGTGCGTCGCTGGCAGTGTTTGCTGTCGTCGCTGCGGGGGTGACTGCAGTGGCGGGCGCGTTGTCAACGGCGCCGGCAATCGGGGCATTTTCGGCAGGTGTCGTTTGCGCTGCGGTACTGCCGCCCAGCGGGCCGACCAGGGCGTCGGCCTTGGCCTTGTCTTCGGGCGAAATACCATCCTTGCCGGCTTGGGACGAACTGGATGCGCTATTGCCCGAGCTGGTCAGGCCCTTCATATTGCTTGCCATCATCACACCACCCGCAATGGCTGCGACCAGCAGTGCCAGCGCCACCCATTTGATCCAGGCATTGCTGCCGCGCACCGGTTCCTGGGGAAAGGCCGGCGTGCGGTCATTGCGCTGCGCAAAGCTTGCGGCAGGCTCTGACTGTGGCGGCCTTGGCGCGGGTGTATCCATGGGCTCGATCAGGGGAGGGGCCAGGCTTGCGTTGTCAATGGTCTGCGAGGCACCTGAAGGCATGGGCGGCGCAGTTGCCCCTGCGGCATGGCTATCGCCGGGGCGCTCGAACACCAGGCCGCATCGTGTGCAGAAGCGGGCCTCGGGCTTGCAGACAGCCTGGCATTGGCTGCAGGTTTTTTCAACAGCAGTGATTGCCGCTTCCGGTGCTTGTCTGGCGCCGCAGTTCTTGCAGAACTTGGCATTCGAAGAGAGCGGATTGCCGCATTGGGAACAATTCATGGTCTGCAATCGAGAAAAGAGTCCGCGGGAATGGCCGTTCGGCGGCATTGCTGCCTTGGCAATGCGTGGAATATGGGCCGGTTTTTGCGCATTGGCATGAACCGGTACGGACTCTGAAAAATGATTTGTATCTTAGCGGCGCATTTGCCGCAGCCTGTCGGATCGCTCTACGGGAATGTAAGCACGTTCGGTTTTGACAGCTTTTTGTCAGACATGGCGATCCATGAATGGGGTTGGGATTAATGGAGCTGCGCGGAGTTTCAAGGGACTTATGGCGTAAGTGACTGATTTGAAAAGAAGGCAGTAAATCAGGTGCTTTATGGAAGCCGGGATTGCCGGGAAAAGCTCGGATCTCGAAATCTGTTTGATTTTTGCAAATGCTTCAAATGGTTGAGAGTGTTTTGCGCTGTAAAGATTTCAACGAAATACAGGCCTTGCTGAACCCGGGAGTCAGCAAGGCCGGTAATCACTGCTGCGCAACCAGCGTCAGCAGCTCGATTCGCGGCGCCACGCCAAGGCGTACGGCAAAACCGGCCCACAGGCCTGCTCCGCTGCTGACCAGCAGCTTCATATTGCCGACGTCATATTCGCCGCGCACAAAACCGTTGTTGACGGGAGCCACCAGCCAGCGGTCCATGCCCAGGATCAGCCCGCCGTGGGTATGGCCCGATATCTGCAGGTTCACGCCCTTGTCCGCGTTGTCGCGCGCGAACTTGGGCTGGTGTGCGAGCAGGATATGAAACTGTGCGCCGGCCTTGCGGGCCTGGGCGGCAACCGCATCCACATCGGGGGGGACACCTTCGGCGACCTCGGGGTCGGCGTTGTTGGGCGAGGTCCGGCCGAACACCGGGTCGCCGATGCCGGACAGGGCCAGCTTGCTGCCCTTGATGTTCAGCAGCTGCATGCGGTTTTCCAGCAGATTCAGGCCCAGGCGGCGGAACTCGGCCATCCAGGCGTTGTAGCCGCTGTAGTACTCGTGGTTGCCCGGCGCCGCCCAGACGCCGTAGCGCGCGCTCAAGGCGGCCAGCGGCGCCACATGGGCGCGGCTGGTGGCGACATCGCCGTCCACCATGTCGCCGGGCAGCACGATCAGGTCGGGCGTGGTGGCCAGGGTGCGCTGCACGATGGTCTGCACATAGCTTGCATCATTGACCGGGCTGGCGTGGATATCGGCCAGCACGGCAATGCGCAGGCCCTGCAGTGCGGCGGGCAGGTTTCTGACCGCGATCTGCTGCTCATGCACCCTGGGCGGTTGCAGGGCGTTGAAGACGCCGATGGCGCTCAGGCAGCCGGTCGCCACCACGGCGGCTGCGGTGAGTGCGGGAAGGTGCAGCAGCTGCGCCAGGCTGGTTCGCCCCATGAGTCGGGCGATCAGCCACAGCAGATCGCGCAGCAGCACGAACAGCGCCAGCATCAGCAGCATGGCCAGAATCCAGCCGCCGGGAACCTGCAGGCGCGCCACCACGGCGTAGGGCAGGGCATTCGTCTGCACGGCCTTGAGCAGCAAGGCCGGCGCAATGCCCAGCAAGGCCGTGATCAGCGCGGCCAGCAGGCGGGCAAGACGAGAAGTACCGTTGAGGCTGGAGACAGGCCACCAGAGCCAGAGAGCCAGAAGAGGGATGACGAAAGCAGCAGTCGAAACCATGGGGCGCAGAGAAACCGAAAATTGCCGCGAGCATAGCAAGCGTTGGTGTCCCCGCGATGAACGCTGCTGCAGCCGCTATCGCTGGTACAACGCAGGGCGTTGAAAATTGCGCGGCGCGGCTGCTTTTGTCATCACTGCGCAAGACCGGCCAAGGACGGGGATAATCCCAGCCCTTATGTCTTTGAAGATCAACTTTCCCGAGTCGCTCCCCGTATCCAGCCGTCGCCAGGAAATCATGGAGGCCATGGATCGCCATCAGGTCATCATCGTCTGCGGCGAGACCGGTTCGGGCAAGACCACGCAGCTGCCCAAGATCGCTCTGGCGCTGGGCCGGGGCAGGCTCAATGCCGCGCCCGATGCCAACGGCCAGGTGCGTGGCCATCTGATCGGCCACACCCAGCCGCGCCGCATTGCCGCCAGCTCGGTGGCCAAGCGCATTGCCGAGGAGCTGAACACGCCGCTGGGCGAAGTGGTGGGCTACAAGGTGCGTTTTCAGGACACGCTGCAGAAGAACGCCTCCGTCAAGCTGATGACAGACGGCATCTTGCTGGCCGAGACCCAGACCGATCCGCTGCTCAAGGCCTACGACACGTTGATCATCGACGAGGCGCATGAGCGCAGCCTGAACATCGACTTTCTGCTCGGCTATCTCAAGCAGATCCTGCCCAAGCGCCCCGATCTCAAGGTGGTGGTGACCTCGGCAACTATCGATGCGGACCGCTTTGCCAAGCACTTCGAATCGAAGAGCGGTCCTGCGCCCGTGATCATGGTTTCGGGCCGCACCTATCCGGTGGAGATGCGCTATCGCCCGTTCGAGGGTGAAAAGGACAAGGACCTGAACGACGCCATCGCCGATGGCGTGGATGAACTCTGGGCCGGCGGCAAGGGCGGCGATATCCTGATCTTCCTGCCGGGCGAGCGCGAGATCCGCGAAGCCGCCGACCATCTGCGCAAGCATTTGCAGCACTCGCCCACGCTGCGCAGCGCCGAGGTGCTGCCGCTGTTCTCGCGCCTGTCCCAGGCCGAGCAGGACCGGATTTTTGACGGCCATACGGGCCGACGCATCGTTCTGGCCACCAATGTGGCCGAAACCTCGCTCACGGTGCCGGGCATACGCTATGTGATTGACGCCGGTACGGCGCGCGTGAAGCGCTACTCCTTCCGCAGCAAGGTGGAGCAGTTGCTGGTCGAGCCGATCTCGCAGGCCGCCGCCAACCAGCGCGCGGGCCGTTGCGGCCGTGTGGCCAACGGCATCTGCATTCGCCTGTACGACGAAGAGAGCTTTGTCAGCCGCGACCGCTTCACCGACCCCGAAATCCTGCGCTCCTCGCTGGCCGGCGTGATCCTGCGCATGAAGTCGCTGGGTCTGGGCGATGTGGTGCATTTCCCCTTCCTCGAAGCGCCTTCGGGCCGCGCCATTGCCGACGGCTATCAGCTGCTGGCCGAGTTGGGTGCGGTGGACGATCACGGTCATCTGCTGCCCATGGGCAAGGAGCTGTCGCGCCTGCCGCTGGACCCGCGCGTGGGCCGCATGATTCTGGAAGCGCGCGAGCGCCGCGCCCTGGCCGAGGTGCTGATCATTGCCTCGGCCCTCAGCGTGCAGGACGTGCGCGACCGGCCCATGGAAGCGCAGCAGCAGGCCGACCAGGCCCATGCCAAGTTCGACGACGAGAAAAGCGAATTCAGCGGCTATCTGCGCCTGTGGAAGTGGCTGTCGGATGCGCGCGGCGGCAAGGTCGTTGCCAAGAGCCGCAAGGAGATGGCGGCCCAGCACGCGCCTGCGGCCAAGCCCAGTGCGCGCAACCAGGCCTTCCTGCCCGTCAGCCAGCGTGCCAGCGGCGCGCAGCTCGATGGCACGGTGGAGGAGCGGCTGGCGCTGTTCAACCCTGCCGATCAGGCCCAACATGCCGACGAGGCCACGCACAAGATCAGCAACCGCCAGTGGGAGCAACTGCTGCGCCAGAACTTCATCAATATCCGCCGCGTGCGTGAGTGGCGCGACATCCACTCTCAGCTGCTGACCGTGGTCAAGGAGCAGAAATGGCTGCTCAACAACGAGGCGGCGGGCTATGAGGCCGTGCACCTGTCCATGCTGTCGGGCCTGCTCGGCAATATTGGCTATCGTGCAGAGGAAAGCGAGAGCTATCTGGGTGCGCACGGCATCAAGTTCCACCCGCACCCCGGTGCCCACCTGAGCAAGAAGCCCAGTCGCTGGATCGTGGCGGCCGAGCAGGTCGAGACCTCGCGGCTCTACGGCCGCGGCATTGCGGCCATAGAGCCGCAGTGGCTGGAGGAGGTGGGCGGCCATCTGCTCAAGAAGCAGCTGCTGGACCCGCACTGGAGCAAGAAGCAGGCCGATGTGGTGGCGCTGGAGCGCGCCACGCTCTACGGTCTGGTGGTCTACAACGGCCGCCGCGTGAGCTACGGCCGCGTCGATCCGTACGAGGCGCGCAATCTCTTCATCCGCCAGGCGCTGGTGGAGGGCGAGTGGGAAACGAAGTGGCATTTCCTGCCCGCCAACCTCAAGCTCATGCGCAAGGTCGAGGAGCTGGAGCACAAGAGCCGTCGCCAGGACGTGCTGGTCGACGACGAGCTGATCTTTGCCTTCTACGACCAGCATCTGCCCAAGGATGTGTACAGCGGCGCGAGCTTCGACAAGTGGTTCCGCGCCGAGAGCAGGAACCAGCCCGAGCTGCTGCGCCTGTCCAGGGACGAGCTGATGCGGCACGAGGCCGCCGGCATCACCACGGACAAATTTCCCAAGACCGTGAAGCTGGGCGGTGCCGATTGCAGCGCCAGCTATCTGCACAGCCCCGGCGACGCGCGCGACGGCATCACGGTCACCGTGCCGCTGTTCGTGCTCAACCAGGTGTCGGAGGAGCGCGCCGAGTGGCTGGTGCCGGGCATGCTCAAGGACAAGATCCAGGCGCTCTTGAAGAGCCTGCCCCAGCGCCCGCGCAGCCGTTTCGTGCCGCTGCCCGAGAGCGCTGCGCGGCTGGCCGAGCTGTTCACCGAGAGCGAGCGCTGGGCCCAAGGGGGGCTGATCGACGCCTTGCTCAAGCAGGTTCGCGACGAGACTTCGCTGGATGTGAAGCGCGCAGACTTCAAGCTGGACATGCTGAGCCCGCATCTGTTCATGAACTTCCGCATCACCGACGAGCATGGCCGCCAGCTGGGTCAGGGCCGCAATCTGGGTGCGCTCAAGGCCGAGTGGGGCGCCAAGGCACGCGGTGCATTCCAGGCGCTTGCTTCATTAAAGGTAGCTGCTAGCGCAAGTGATACAAGCATTTCAGAGTCAAAAGTATCTGAAGGTGATAATAGAAAAGCGCAAGAAGCTCCTAAAAATGATAAGTCTGCGGCGGGCAAGCCGGCGCAGTCCCACGATGCGCGCTACAAGGACTGGAGCTTTGGCGAGCTGCCCGAGCTCATGGAGATCAAGAAGGGCGGCACCACGCTGATCGGCTTTCCGGCCCTGATCGACCATGGCGACGCCGTCGGCATCGAAGTCTTCGACGAACCCGAAGCCGCTGCCGCAAAGCACCGTGTGGGTTTGCGCCGGCTGTTCGCGCTGCAGATTCGCGATGCGCTCAAGTATCTGGAAAAGAACATTCCCGATCTGCAGAAGATGGCCGTGGCCTATATGCCGCTGGGCACGCAGGAAGAGCTGCGCGGCCAGATCATCGACGTGGCCATAGACCGCGCCTTTTTGCAGGAGCCGCTGCCGAGCAACGAGGCCGACTTCAAGCAGCGCGTGCAGGACGGCCGTGGGCGCCTTACGCTGATTGCCAACGAGGTAGCTCGCATGTCGGCCACCATCCTCGCCGAGTACGCAGCCGCCGCGCGCAAGATCAAGGACACCAAGAACGCGCCGGAGGCTACCAAGGACGCGAGCGAACAGCTGCAAAAGCTGATGCCCAAGAACTTCATCGCCGTGGCCCCCTGGGCGCAGCTCGGCCATTACGCGCGCTACCTCAAGGCCATTACCTCGCGTCTGGACAAGTACCGGGCCGACCCGGCGCGCGATGCCGCCAAGCTCAAGGAGCTGCTGCCGCTGGAGCAGCGCTACTGGCGGCTGGTGGCCGAGCGCAAGGGGCAGATCGATGCCCGCATGCAGGAGTACCGCTGGATGCTGGAGGAGCTTCGCGTGAGCTTTTTTGCCCAGGAGCTGCGCACGCCGTATCCGGTCAGCGCCAAGCGGCTGGACAAGGTCTGGGCGCAGCTGCAGCAGTGATGCCGGGCTGATGGCCTGACGAATGGGGCCCTGCCTGACTAGGCGGGCCGGCTTTCGCCCTGCAGCAGCGGATTGCGCGAAAACAGCTCCACCACCCAGTCCACAAAAGCGCGCACCTTGGCGCTGAGGTGGGAGTTGGGCGGATAGACCACATAGATCGGCAGCAGAGGGTGTTTCCAGTCCTCCAGCACGCGTTGCAGCTGGCCGTTTTCGAGGTACTTGTGAATCTGGAAGCGGCTGAGCTGTCCTATGCCCTGGCCGGCGAGGATGGCGCTGATATAGGCATTGCCTTCGTTGATGCCCAGGTGGGCGGGACTGGCGATCTCTATCACTTCGCCGCCCTTGTGGAACTCCAGCGGATAGCGCCGCGCCGAGACCGGGGAGAAATAGATCACGTTGCGATGGCCGGACTCCAGGTCGCGCGGATGCTGTGGCACGCCGTGGCGCTGCAGATATTCGGGTGCGGCAACCGTGATGAATTCCAGATTGCCGATGCGGCGCGCCACCAGGGACTGGTCGGCCAGCTCGCCGCCGCGGATTACGCAGTCCACGTTGTCGCTGATCAGGTCCACGGTGCGGTCGCTCACGCCCAGATCGATCTGTATCTCGGGGTAGCGGGACTGGAACTCGCTCAGATGGGGAATGATGAGCAAACGCGCCACGGTGGTTCCCACATCCACGCGCAGACGCCCACGCGGCGTGGTGCGGGCCTGGCTGACGCTGGCCTCGAGATCGTCGAAGTCGGCGAGCAGGCGCACGGCGCGGTCGTAATAGGCTGCACCATCGGCGGTCACGGTGACACGGCGCGTGGTGCGGTTGAGCAGCTTCACGCGCAGGCGCTCTTCCAGCGCCTGAACGTTCTTGGTCACACTGGCTTTTGGCATTTGCAGCGAATCGGCTGCACGCGTGAAAGTGCCGGCTTCCACGACCCGCGCGAAAATACGCATGGCCTGTATCTGATCCATGGGATCTCCTTGTCCTCGCGAAAACCCGGACTCGCCGAGGATGCGGGATTCTCACACACAGCTCACACCGTCATTGTTCGAGAATTGGAAACAGTGTGGCCGCGTTTGCGGGGTTTATACCGTCACTTGCTGTTGCTACATTTCTGTTCCATCACCCGGTCCTGTCCGGAAAATCCATGTCAAACACCAAAGCCACCGCATCGCAGCCGATTCCTCATACCGACACCACGATCTCCGTGGCCGACGGTGTGCAGGCCGATGTGCGCATATACGGCGGCAAGCGGCGCGGCGAAGTCGTCCCGCTGGTGCTGCATTTCCATGGTGGCGCCTTTGTGGCCGGCGATCTGGACAACGGCTGCACCGTCGGCAGCTCGCTGGCGGCGGCCGGGGCCTGCGTGGTGTCGCTGGCCTATCCGCTGGCACCCGAGCATCCGTTTCCGCGTCCGCTGGAGTTGGGCTACGAGGTGCTGCTGTGGGCCTACAAGCAACGCAGCAAGCTGGCCGGAAAGGGCGCTCCGCTCTACCTGGCCGGTGAAGAGGCCGGAGCCAATCTGGCGGCAGGCGTCTGCATGATGGCGCGCGATCAGCAGCAGCCGCCGCTGGCCGGGCAGATTCTGATCTCTCCCATGCTGGACCCCTGCTCGGCCACGCCTTCGCAGCGTGCCGCTCAGGGCGAGTCCGTCGAATGCAAATGGGCTTCGGGCTGGTGCCAGTACCTGGGCGAGCCGCATGATGCGGAGCACCCCTATGCGGTGCCGGCGCGAGCCCGCCGTCTCGCGGGACTGCCGCCGACGCTGATTCTGGTCGGCGAGGCCGACCCCATGCGTGACGAGGCACTGAACTATGGCGCGCGCCTGGAGGCTGCCGGCCTGAGCGTGCATCGCCATGTGTTTGCCGAAGCCGGGCAATGGCCGCAGGCGCTGCTGGAGCAGCCGCCCGAGTCCTGCCCTTGCGCCGCGCAGCTGCAGGAGCAGCTACGCCAGTTTTTCGAAACCACCCGATGTCGGCTCTGAGCTGATTTTGCCCTGCTGAGACAGCTGACCTGATCCGGCCCCGCGGGCCGGACGCAGCACGGCTGCGCCTTTTTCTTCTCTTTCTCATTCGATTCCTGGCCTGAGCGCTGGAAGGGATGAGTCTTGCCCGCCGCCGAAAGAGCCGCTACCGCTTTCAACCCTTGAACCAAAGACATTGCCATGAACGAGCACTCCAAACTCTCCAATCGCCGCCGGTGGGCCGCCGCCGGCGTCGCCGCTGCCGTGATCGCCACGACTGCCGCCATGCTGGGCCTGTCATCGCATGCCGAAGCGCCCGCTGCGCAAGCCGCCGCGCCGGCCGTGCCGGTTTCGGCAGCCCAGGTCCTGCAGCAGGACGTGACGCTGTGGAATGAATTCTCCGGTCGCCTCGAAGCCGTGCAGCGCGTGGATGTGCAGCCGCGCGTCTCGGGAGCTGTGCAGGCCGTGCATTTCAAGGAAGGCGCGCTGGTCAGGGCCGGTGATCTGCTGTTCACCGTGGACCCGGCGCCCTATGTGGCAGACGTCGATCGCGCCGAAGCCCAGGTCGTTGCCGCCAAGGCGCGCATGGCCTATACCCAGAGCGAGTCCGAGCGCGCCACGCGTCTGTGGGATGAGCGGGCGATCGCGCAAAAGGAATACGACGAGCGCGTGAATGCCCGGCGCGAGGCCGATGCGAATCTGCGCGCCGCCCAGGCTGCGCTGCAGACCGCCAAGCTGAACCTGGGCTACACCCAGGTCAAGGCGCCGGTGAGCGGACGCGTGGGCCGCATCGAGGTCACGGTGGGCAATCTCGTGAGCTCGGGAGCCGGTGCTCCGGTGCTGACCACCCTGGTGTCGGTGGACCCCATGTACGCCAGTTTTGACGCGGACGAGCAGATCGTGGCCCAGGCGCTGCAGGGTCTGCAGAGCGCAAGCCAGGGACGCAGCACGCGTGCGCTGATTGAAACCATTCCCGTTCAGATGGGGGTGGGTACCAGCGGCGGCACGCCTTATGTCGGTCATCTGCAGCTCATAGACAACCAGGTCGATGCCAAGAGCGGCACGGTGCGCGTGCGGGCCGTGTTCGGCAATGTGGACGGCACGCTCATGGCCGGCCAGTTCGCGCGCATCCGCATGGGCCAGCCCCAGACCACTCAGGCCGTGCTTATCAACGAGCGCGCCGTGGGCACGGACCAGAGCAAGAAATTCGTGCTGGTGATTGGCGCGGACAACAAGGCCGAGTACCGGGAGGTGCAATTGGGCGCACCGGTGGACGGCCTGCGCGTGGTCACTTCGGGCCTCAAGGCCGGCGAGCGCATCGTCGTCAACGGACTGCAGCGTGTGCGCCCCGGCGTGGTGGTGGCGCCTCAGGACGTGCCCATGGATGCCAAGGCCGAGCTGGCCGATGGCCGCGGCGCCGCCAAGCAACCCACGGTCTGAGAACCCTTAATCCTCCGACACCATGAACCTTTCCCGATTTTTCATCGACCGCCCGATCTTCGCGGGTGTGCTGTCGGTGCTCATCTTTCTCGCTGGCCTGATCGCCATGCGGACGCTGCCGATCTCGGAATACCCCGAGGTCGCTCCCCCCTCGGTGGTGGTGCGAGCCCAGTACCCGGGCGCCAACCCCAAGGTGATCGCCGAGACCGTGGCCACGCCGCTGGAGGAATCCATCAACGGCGTGGAAGGCATGCTTTACATGGGCAGCCAGGCCACCACCGACGGCGTGATGACGCTGACCGTGACCTTTGCCCTGGGCACTGACCCCGACAAGGCCCAGCAGCTGGTGCAGAACCGCGTTTCGCAGGCCGAGCCGCGCCTGCCCGAGGAAGTGCGCCGCCTGGGCGTCACCACCGTCAAGAGCGCGCCGGACCTGACCATGGAGGTCCACCTGGTCTCGCCCAACAACCGCTACGACATCGACTACCTGCGCAACTACGCCGTGCTCAACGTGAAGGACCGCCTCGCGCGCATCCAGGGCGTGGGCCAGGTGCAGATCTTTGGCGGCGGCGACTACTCCATGCGTGTGTGGCTCGACCCGCAGAAGGTTGCGCAGCGCGGCCTCTCGGCCAGCGACGTCGTGTCGGCCATCCGAGGCCAGAACGTGCAGGCCGCCGCCGGCGTGGTGGGCGCATCGCCCGGCCTGCCCGGCGTGGACCTGCAGCTGTCCATCAACGCCCAGGGCCGCCTGCAGACCGAAGAAGAGTTCGGCGACATCATCGTGAAGACCGGTGCCGATGGTGCGGTGACGCGCCTGCGCGACATCGCCCGCCTGGAGCTGGGCGCGGCCGACTACTCGGTGCGCTCGCTGCTCAACAACGACCCGGCCGTGGGCATGGGCGTGTTCCAGGCGCCGGGCTCCAACGCGCTCGACATCTCAGCCAATGTGCGCAAGACCATGGACGAGATCCAGAAGAACATGCCCGAAGGCGTGGAGTACCGCATTGCGTACGACCCCACGCAGTTCGTGCGTGCGTCCATCCAGTCCGTGATCCACACGCTGCTCGAAGCCATCGCCCTCGTGGTGCTGGTGGTGATCCTGTTCCTGCAGACCTGGCGCGCGTCCATCATCCCGCTGCTGGCTGTGCCGGTGTCGGTGGTGGGCACGTTCGCGGTGCTGCACCTGCTGGGTTTCTCGATCAACGCCTTGAGCCTATTCGGCCTGGTGCTGGCCATCGGCATCGTGGTGGACGACGCGATCGTGGTGGTGGAGAACGTCGAGCGCAACATCGAGGCGGGCCTGACCCCGCGCGAGGCCACCTACCGCGCCATGCGCGAGGTGTCCGGCCCCATCATCGCCATTGCGCTGGTGCTGGTGGCGGTGTTCGTGCCACTGGCTTTCATCAGCGGGCTCACGGGCCAGTTCTACCGCCAGTTCGCGGTGACGATTGCGATCTCCACGGTGATCTCGGCCATCAACTCGCTGACCCTGTCGCCCGCGCTGAGCGCGCTGCTGCTCAAGGGCCACGACGAGCCCAAGGACGCGCTTACGCGCGGCATGGACAAGGTGTTTGGCGGCCTGTTCCGTGGCTTCAACCGCATGTTCCATCGCGGCTCCGAGGCCTACAGCGGCGGCGTCAAGCGCGTCATTGGCCGCAAGGCGCTGATGTTCGTGGTCTACCTCGCGCTGGTGGGTGCCACCATGGGCCTGTTCAAAATCGTGCCCGGCGGCTTCGTGCCCGCGCAGGACAAGCAGTACCTGATCGGCTTTGCGCAGCTGCCCGACGGCGCCACGCTGGACCGCACCGAGAACGTGATCCGCCGCATGGGCGAGATCATGAAGGAGAACCCGAACGTCGAAGACACGATCGCAATGCCCGGCCTGTCGATCCACGGCTTCACCAACAGCTCCAACTCCGGCATCGTGTTCGCCACGCTCAAGCCCTTTGCCGAGCGCACCCGTGCTGACCAGAGCGGCGGTGCTGTGGCGGGGCAACTGAACCAGGCGTTCGGCAGCATCCAGGACGCGTTCATTGCCATGTTCCCACCACCACCGGTGGCGGGCCTGGGCACCACGGGCGGCTTCAAGCTGCAGATCGAGGACCGCGCCTCGCTGGGCTACGAAGCCATGGACAACGCCGTGAAAGCCTTCATGGGCAAGGCCTACCAGACGCCCGAGTTGGCGGGCCTGTTCACCAGCTGGCAGGTCAACGTGCCGCAGCTCTATGCCAATATTGACCGCACCAAGGCGCGCCAGTTGGGTGTGCCGGTGACGGACATCTTCGACACGCTGCAGATCTACCTGGGCAGCCTGTATGCCAACGACTTCAACCAGTTCGGTCGTACCTACAGCGTGCGCGTGCAGGCCGATGCGGCCTACCGGGCGCGGGCTGAAGACGTGGGCCTGCTCAAGGTGCGCTCTGCCACCGGCGAGATGGTGCCACTGTCGGCGCTGATGAAGATGGAGCCGAGCTTCGGCCCCGAGCGCGCCATGCGCTACAACGGCTTCCTGGCCGCCGACGTGAATGGCGGGCCCGCTCCCGGCTTCTCTTCGGGTCAGGCCCAGGCAGCCGTCGAGCGCATTGCTGCCGAAACCCTGCCGCCCGGCATAGGTTTCGAGTGGACCGAGCTGACCTACCAGGAAATCCTGGCCGGTAATTCCGCCGTGTTGGTGTTCCCCATTGCCATCCTGCTGGTCTTCCTGGTGCTGGCGGCTCAGTACGAAAGCCTGACCCTGCCGATTGCCATCATCCTCATCGTACCCATGGGCCTGCTGGCCGCCATGACGGGCGTGTGGCTGAGCGGCGGCGACAACAATGTGTTCACGCAGATCGGGCTCATCGTGCTGGTGGGGCTGTCGGCCAAGAACGCCATCCTGATCGTGGAGTTCGCCCGCGAGCTGGAGTTTGCCGGCCGCACGCCCGTGCAGGCCGCCATCGAAGCCAGTCGCCTGCGCCTGCGCCCCATCCTGATGACCTCGCTGGCCTTTGTCATGGGCGTGCTGCCCCTGGTTCTGTCCACAGGCGCGGGAGCCGAGATGCGCAGCGCCATGGGCGTGGCGGTGTTCGCCGGCATGATCGGTGTGACGGCCTTTGGCCTGTTCCTCACGCCGGTGTTCTATGTGGTGCTGCGCCGCCTGGCCGGCAACCGTCCGTTGCAGCAGCATGGCAGTCATGTGGCGCCGATCAGCGAGTCGGGTCACGGCGCCTCGGCCCTTCCCATGCCTGCTGCGCCGCGCGGCCATGACGAATAAGCCCCAATCAACCATGGATTCCGATATGAAAACGATGCAAGGCATTCGATCCCTGATGCCGTCCCTGAGCGCGCTGATGGCGGCCCTGGTGCTCGCGGGCTGCGCGAGTGCGCCGCCCACGGTGGCCGAGCATGCCGGCGTTGCGGTGCCCGCAAGCTTCAGCGTCCAGGCCGCCGCCGCAGGCTGGACACAGGCCGCCCCGGCCGAGGCCCAGCCACGCGGTGCCTGGTGGCGGGTATTTGCCGACACCGAGCTCAGCGCTCTGGTGGAGCGTGCGGGTGAAGCCAATACCGATGTGCAGACCGCTGCGGCACGCCTGGCCGAAGCACGGGCACTGCTGCGCTCGGCCGATGCCCAGCGTCAGCCGCAGATCGGTGCCGCAGGCGGTGCCGCCCGTCAGGCCGGTGTGAACACCGCGAACGGCATGCAGCCCGCAACCTTGGTCACGGCCGGCTTGAACTTCTCCTACGAAGCGGATCTGTTCGGCCGCCTGTCGCGGGCCAGCGAAGCGGCACGCGAGGATGCCAATGCACGCGAGGCCCTGCTGCAGAGCACGCGCCTGATGGTGCAGGCCGATGTGGCGCAGACTTATCTGCAGCTGCGTTCGCTGCAGACCGAACGCCAGCTGGTCGAGCAGAGTCTGGCTGCCTATCGCGAGACCTTGACGCTGATCGAGAAGCGCTACCGCGCTGGCGATGCGGCAGAGCTGGATGTGGCGCGCATGCAGACCGAGGTTTCGGCCACCGAGGCGGAGACACTGGCACTTGAGCGCCAGCAGGCCGCCCTCACGCATGCGCTGGCCGTGCTGGTCGGCGATGTGGCCAGCGGTTTTGCGCTGGCTTCGCAGCCGCAGGCAGCCACGCTGCCGATGATTCCGGCAGGCGTGCCCGCGACGGTGCTGGCGCGCCGCCCCGATGTGTCGGCGGCCCAGGCATCGGTGCTGGCGGCCCAGGCCCGCGTGGGCGTGGCGCAGGCCGCGTGGTTTCCGGCCATCACGCTCACGGGCAATGGCGGCTACGCCTCGCCGGAGCTGGGCGATCTGTTCAAGTGGTCGGCACGTTCCTGGGGCATAGGCGCCTTGCTGTCTCTGCCCATCTTCGACGGCGGCCAGCGCGCAGCGCAGGAAGAGGGGGCCCGTGCACGTCTGGAGGCCGCCGTGGCCGCCCAGCGCGGTCAGGTGCTCGCGGCCTTTCGGGATGTGGAAGATCAGCTCAGTGCCTTGCGCCTGCTCTCGGGCCAGGCCCGCGTGCTGGGGCAGGCTGTGCAGTCTTCCGAGCGCGCCACCCATCTCTCGGACGTGCGCTATCGCAACGGTCTGGTGAGTCAGCTGGAGCTGCTCGATGCGCGCCGCAACGAGCTGCGCAACCGGCGCCAGGCCTTGCAGGTGCGCACCGCGCAGTACACGGCCACGGTGGCGCTGATCCGCGCGCTGGGCGGAGGCTGGGACAGCGGAGAGCCTGTGGCGGCAAGCAGCTGAGGCGAGAGCTGTCCCGTCCGCCCTGGCGGCCGGTTTGCCGGCTTGTGACTCCTGCTGCACAGCCAGCCGTGCCCGTACAGGCTCAGTGGTTTGATGGGCATCAAGGCAAGACTTGAGGCTCTGGCGGCGCGGGCGCCAGTGGTGCTAGATTCATTGACGGTCCATGTGGATCGTCAATGGATGCTTCATGAACATCACTTTTCACGGTGCGGCGCAGTCGGTCACGGGGTCCTGTTTTCTGGTCGAGACGCATGGCTGTCGATTTCTGATCGACTGTGGCATGGCCCAAGGCGGCCGCGAGGCTGACGAGCACAACCAGCAAGCCTTTGCCTTTGATGCCGCAGGTCTGGATTTCGTCGTCCTGACCCATGCGCACATCGATCACAGCGGCCTGCTGCCCAAGCTCGTGGCCCAGGGCTTCAAGGGCCCTATCTATGCCACGCTGGCCACCAAGGACTTGCTCGAGGTCTTGCTCAAGGACAGCGCCCATATTCAGATGGTGGATGCCGAGCGTGCAGCGCAGCGCCGGCGTGAAGGCCGGGGGCACGAGCGCGAGCCGGCGGTTCCTCTGTATTCACTGGCCCATGTGGCGAGCACGCTGGAGCAGGTCCAGGCCAGGGCCTATGGACAGCGTTTTGAACCCCATCCTGCGGTGACGGTACGTTTTCAGGATGCCGGGCATATTCTGGGCTCGGCCATTGTGGAGCTGTGGCTGGCAGATGGCCATGGCGGCACGCGCAAGCTGGTGGCCAGCGGCGATCTGGGCCAGCCGGGGCGGGTGATCCTGCGCGATCCCACGCCGATCATGGAGGCCGATCTGCTGCTCATCGAGTCCACCTATGGCGACCGGCAGCACAAGAGCACGGGCGATACCCTGGAGGAGCTGGTCGATGTGGTCACGCGCACGGCGCCCCATGGCAATGTGGTAATCCCGGCATTTGCCGTGGGGCGCACGCAGGAGCTGCTCTATCACTTTCTGCAGCTGATCCAGCAGCAGCGCCTGCCGCCGGTAGAGATATTCGTGGATTCGCCGATGGCGGTGGCGGCCACCGATATCACGCTGCGGCACTTCGGCGTGTTCGATGAGGAGGCCAGGCAGTTGCTGGGCAGCGTCAGGAGACTCAAGGAGTCGCCGCACATTCACTTCATCAGCGATGTGGAGGACTCCATCAAGCTCAACCGCATCAAGAGCGGCGCTGTCATCATCTCGGCCAGCGGCATGTGCGATGCGGGACGGGTGCTGCATCATCTGAAGAACAATCTGTCCAGGCCCGAGTGTGCGGTGGTGATCTGCGGCTTTCAGGCTGAAGGTTCGCTGGGCCGCAGGTTGGTCGACGGTGCCAGGCAGGTGCGCCTGTTTGGAGATGACGTCGAGGTCCGTGCCGGTATCCATACTCTGGGCGGCTTTTCGGCCCATGCAGACCAGCAGGCCCTGCTGGACTGGGCGGCCGCTTTTACCCGCCCGCCGCAGCAGACCTTTGTGGTGCATGGGGAGTCGCATGCATCCCGGGCCTTGGCCACGCTGCTGCACGAGCGCCTGCATTTCACGGTGCAGGTTCCGCAGCCGGCTCAGGTCTTCGAGTTCTAGAGCGTGCCGGGAGTCTCCGAGATGCGGAATCCGTCTTGCGCACGGCCTGTTGCATGATGTTCTGGCGGCGAAGCCTGATGCCGGTCGAGGCCGGTTTCGCGCAGCGGCTTTTCGGCACTACGCTGAATGAACTGTTGCCCGGCATGCGTCTGCATGTGCGGCGTCTGGGCGATACCAGGCGCGCGCTGTCCCTGGGCGGCGGGCGCATCTATCTGCCGCGCAGCTTTTTCGAGCATGCCGATCCGCATCGGCCGCTGCGACTTTCCCACCCTGTGGTGGCAGGTGTCTTCGCCCATGAGCTGCTGCATCAGTGGCAGCGGCTGCAAGGCCGGGCCGTGACCTGGGAGGCCCTGGGCCTGCATCTGCGCGCGGCATGCCTGCGGCGCGATCCCTATCACTATCAGGCCTGTGCAGATCCGCAGCGGATGCTGCAGTGCTTTCTGGACGCAAGCGTGGAGCAGCAGGGGCAGATCTGGCAGGACCATGTTCAGGCCCTGGTGCAAGGCCAGCCGCTGGCCTGCATGTGCCTGATTGCCGAGCATGTGCTCAAGGCTCAAGCTGGCCAATCCAGGTCGGGCCGAGCCAGCAAAGGCTAGGCCGCCGGGTTGAGCGCGGCTATCAGATCGTGCTCGTCCACATCGCGCGCCGCGCCGAAGCCTGCCACATGCCTGCCGCCTTGCGGCGTAATGCAGACAAAACGAAAGTCGCCCAGCGCCGTCATGGGCTCGGCTTCGGGAAAGCGCGCCAGATAGCTGGCACGGGCGCCTTGCCACAGGCCGCTGTCGCGCGGGGGAGTGGATGCCACGCCCTGAATGCTGATGCGCTCCAGCGCATGCACGGCTTCGCCAGCGGACTCTGGCCTGCTCATCAGCAGGCTGACGGCAGGATGCTGCTCCATGGCCTGTGTGTGGCCGGCAAGCGCACTCACATGCAGTATCAGGCAGCTGAATTCACCACTCCAGGCCCAGGGCACCAGAGACAGGCCCGGGGCGGGGAGATATCCGGGGGCTGATGAACCGGCCTGTGGCTGAACGGCCAGGGCGGCAGTACGCTGACTGGCGAGTAGCTGGCGCAGCGACTGCTGCAGGCGTGATTCATGAGGCATTTGCGCATGGTAAGCCAGAGCACGGGGCAGGACCAGCTTGAGCCGCGCCAGGCCGCGTCGACCGTCACCTGCGTGACCGACTGTTGGGGGCATCCCGGATGCCGGGCCGAGGTTGCGGGCCTAGTCTTGCGGACTGATTAGTCCACCCGGACTATGTATACGCTTTTCTGATTGCCTGACTCATGCCCGCTCACCACAAGTTTTGGCCCAATCGGCTGCCACATTCCATCACCGTTCCCGTGACCAGTGTCTGGGAAAACCTTGCTATCAATGCCAGGCGCTATCCGGACAAAGCCGCGCTGGTGTTTCTGGGCCGCACCACGACCTACCGGCAGCTGTGCGAGGGAACGGAGCGCATGGCCGCCTATCTGCATGGCCTGGGCGTGCAAAAAGGTGACCGTGTCATCGTGCTGATGCAAAACAGTTCGCAACTGGTGCTGGCGCATTACGCCATCTTTCGAGCCAATGCGGTAGTTGTACCGGTCAACCCCATGAATACGGCTGAGGAGCTCAAGCACTACATCACGGATTCGGGCGCCAAGGTGGCCATCACCACGGCTGATCTGGCACCGGAGCTGGCCAAGGCCAGCAATGCCTTGCCGCAGTCCGAAGCATTGGAGCACTTGCTGGTCACCCGGTTCACCGACGGTTTTGATGCCGATGTGCAAGGGCCGGATGCACCGCCCGAAGCCTGGCGCAACTGGCTGCTTGGCGAGCGCGAACCCGCAAGCCTGAGCCATGGCAAGGTCCATGCCTGGATGCAGGCACTGGCCTGCAGCGAGCTGCCGCCGCCGCATACCGCAGGTCGTGACGACCTGGCCTTGCTGCCCTATACCAGCGGCACCACGGGCCAGCCCAAGGGCTGCATGCACCTGCATCGCAGCATCAACCACAACGCCGTTTCCGGCGCGCTGTGGGGCACGGGCAACAGCGAGAACGTGGTGCTCGCCGTCGTGCCCATGTTTCACATCACAGGCATGGTTTCCGTGCTGCACAGTGCCATCTACATGGGGGCGACGCTGATCATCATGCCGCGCTGGGAGCGCGAACTGGCAGGGCGCCTGATCTCGCACTATCAGGTCACCAGCTGGACCAATATCCCGACCATGGTGATCGATCTGCTGGCCAGCCCCAACTTCGCGTCCTTTGATCTGTCCAGCCTCAAATACATCGGCGGCGGCGGTGCCGCCATGCCCCAGGCCGTAGCCCAGCGGCTGCTCGAGCAGTACGGGCTGCGTTTTTGCGAGGGCTATGGACTGACCGAAACCGCCGCACCCTCGCACAGCAATCCTCCCGACCATCCCAAGCAGCAATGTCTGGGCATCCCCTTCATGAGCACCGATGCACGCGTGATCAGCCCCGACACGCTGGAAGAGGTGGCGCAGGGAGAACAGGGCGAGATCGTGGTCAACGGACCCGAGGTGTTCGAAGGCTACTGGCAACGCCCCGAAGCGACCGAGCAAAGCTTTATGGAGCTCGATGGCAAACGCTTTTTCCGCACCGGGGATCTGGGGCGCGTGGATGAGGATGGCTACTTTTTCATCACCGACCGGCTCAAGCGCATGATCAATGCCAGCGGCTTCAAGGTATGGCCCGCCGAGGTGGAGTCGCTGATGTTCCGCCATCCTGCGATTCAGGAGGCCTGCGTGATCTCCGCCAAGGATGCCTATCGCGGCGAGACCGTCAAGGCCGTGGTGGTGCTGCGTGCCGGCCATGAGGCGACGACGGCAGAGCAGATCATCCAGTGGTGCCACGACAATATGGCAGTCTACAAGGCCCCACGTCTGGTGCAGTTCGTGACGGCTTTGCCCAAGAGCGGCAGCGGCAAGGTGATGTGGCGAATGCTTCAGGAGCAGGAAGCCGCAGTTTGAAATGCAAAGAGGAGGAGTGATGGAAGCAGCTTCTCCGTAGATTTGCGGTATGGCGTGCTTTCTGCTTGCTTCTATGTTTTTATAGGCCAATGTAAAGGCCTATCTTTTCTTCGTTAATGACTGCCGCTTGGTCTTAGTCAATGGCTGAGACCGGCGGCAGAAGCTGTCATTGCAAATATTTCGCTGAGCACCGCTTCAATGCCAGTGGGTGTACAGATGAGGTCAAGCGTCAGTCTTGATGCATCTGACTCCTGTATATGAACCTTATTTTTCAGACGTGGCCATCCACCTCAAGAAAACCACATATTTAGAGTGGCTAACACCACTTCGTCATAGCCCCTCGCAGAGCAGTTATGCTTGCGGCTCTCATGGCACGACGACCCGTAAGCAAAGAACTGTGGCGACAGCTACAACCCCTGATCCCAGCCTTCGTGCCTTCTGCCAAAGGCGGTGCGCGCAAGCTCGCGGTCAGCGACGAAGCCACCCTCAACGGCATCCTGTTCGTGCTGCAAACAGGCATCCCATGGGAAGACCTTCCCCAGCCCCTTGGATACGGCAGCGGCATGACTTGCTGGCGGCGCCTGCGCGACTGGAATGTCGCTGGTGTCTGGGAGCAGTTGCACCAGGCCATGCTGATCCGCTTGCGTGAACACGACCAGATCGATTGGAGCCGGGCCAGCATTGATGGCTCCTCGGTACCAAGCCCCCGGGGGGCCAGGAAACGGGCCCCAACCCCACGGACAGAGGCAAGCTCGGCTCCAAACGACACATCGTCGTAGATGCCAGGGGCATCCCGCTGGTGATCTTGGTCAGCGGCGCGAACCGGCACGACTCCAAGATGTTCGAGAGGTGCGTGGACGCGATTCCTGCGATTGCAGGCTTGTCAGGGCGTCCCCGTAAAAGACCAGCTAAGCTGCACGCCGACAAAGGCTACGACTTCAAGCGATGCCGGACCCACCTGAGGCAGCGGGGCATCATCGGCCGGATTGCCAGACGAGGCGTTGAGAGCAGCCAGCGGCTGGGCAAGCACCGATGGGTGGTGGAGAGGACGCACAGCTGGTTTGCTGGCTTTGGCAAGCTGCGAATCCGCTTTGAACGACGGCTGGATATCCACGAAGCGCTGTTGAAGTTGGCGGCAGCGATTATCTGTGCACGCTTCGTGGATAGGTGGTGTTAGCCAGCCTTAGTTTGAGGCGTATGACCTGAGCGATTACTTATTTTGTCACCCAACATCCGAAGGGTAGAGAAAGGACACCACGTATCCGAGGCGGGGCTTCGCCCATCCAAGTTTGGCGAGGGTTCATACCTGAGGAAGCTCAGCGCTTTCGGAGATTGAGAAGACTATTGTGCCTGTCGCAGATGGCGACAAAGCTTTGACGGTCCGGCCTTCCGTGCAAACCCTTGGTCATGCAAATGTGTATTGATTATTTTGGAATTCAATTTCAAAATAATCAAATCAACAAGGGGCATAGCATATGAAGACCATTGAGCGCTCGGATGAGCGTATTCTTTCCTCGGACATCTTTGAAAGCGAGCGCAGCTATGTGGGGCAGCGGTCTGCCCAGTGCTACGAAGAGCCAGGCAGAAGCATTCCGGTACACCACGATTGCGATGTCCTGGTCGTCGGAGGAGGTCCTGCGGGAACGGCTGCGGCCGTATCCGCTGCGCGTCAGGGCGCACGCGTTACGCTGCTGGAGCGCTACAACCATCTGGGAGGCTTGTCCACGGGCGGACTCGTGATCTGGATAGACCGCATGACTGACTGGGCAGGGGTTCCAACCATACGCGGCTTTGCGGAGGATGTTCTGGGGCGTCTGCCATCTGATGCCATTGCCGGACCAATGCCGGAAGAGTGGGGTATCCAGGATCCCACCCGGGCTGCTTATTGGGCCCAGCGGACGGCCGCCTATCACGGAATCGTCACTTGGTCTCCCACCATCGACCCAGAGCGGCTGAAGCTGGCATGCCAGGAAATGGTGCTGGAGAGCAAGGTGCGCCTGTTGTTCCACGGCTGGGGTTCGGTGCCCATTGTTCAGGACGGAGCAGTGCGCGGAATGGTCTTCGAGAGCAAGGAAGGGCGCATGGCGATACGCGCCCGGGTGGTTGTCGACTGCACGGGAGATGGGGATGTGTTCGCCCGTGCGGGCCAGCAGTTCGAAACCGATATCGAAGCCAACGATGTGCACCATTGCATGAACACCTCGTGGCTGTTTGGCGGTGTGGACATGACGCGTTGGATCGAGTTCAAGGCGGGCCAGCCCGAACAGTTCACGGAATTCATGCGCCGGGGCAGGGAGCGCGTGGGCTTGTTTGAGCGCCCGTTTGTCTCATGGCGAAACGATGTGGCCCTCTTCATGGGGCCGAGACAGTCGGGTTACTCGGCCTTGAATGTGGATGACCTCACTGAGGTGGAGATTCGCTCGCATCGACTCATGGCCGCGCATCTGGAGTTCTTTCGCAACAATGCGCCAGGCTTTGAGCATGCCTACATGCTGACCAGCGCCCCTCAGATCGGCGTAAGGCATACACGGCGTCTGGTTGGGGTCGGCAAGATGCTCCGCAGCCAATGGGATTCCGGTCAGCCTCTGCCCGATGAGGTGGGTGTCACGCCGGCCGTCTCGCCCAAGTTTCCCAACATCTCCATCCCGTATGGCGCCCTGGTACCACAGGCGCTCAATGGCTTGCTCGTTGCTGGGCGTCATCTTTCCTGCGATGCCAACTCCCACGGCTTCATGCGAGAAATTCCCCAATGCTGGACGACCGGGCAGGCTGCAGGAACGGCTGCCGCATTGGCGGTCAGCGCCCAGGTGGAGCCGCGTCAGGTGGATATTGCGAAGCTGCAGACAGCGCTGCTGCGCCAGAACGTGTTCTTGAGACCCGGCGCATATGAGCTGGTAGGTCAAGCCGAAGTCACAGCCTTGGCCTGAATGTGACAGGCTTCGGCATGCGACGACTGGACGCCATCGCGGAGAGCCGCAGTGCCAGGTCTTCGCTACGTCGGGGCCGGGAACTGCCACACTGTGCATCTTCAATTGACTATCTACGAGCACACATGAGCCGACCTTCCAAAGCCTCCTCTTCCATGCATGCCGGCGACCTGGGCCAGACCGCCTTGAGCAAGGGTGATACGGTCAGTGCCCTGGAGCGCGGAATCGCCGTGCTGCGTTGCTTCAGCCGTACAGACAGAGTGCTCAGCAACACCGAGTTATCGGAGCGTACAGGCATACCCAAGCCCACGGTCACACGCCTGGCCGCAACACTGGTTTCGCTGGGTCTGCTACGTCAGAACGCCGCCACTGAGAGCTTTGAACTGGCGGCTGGAGTGGTTTCAATGGCCCAGGCCTTTCTCTCGGGACTGGACGTGCGTGCACGTGCCCGCCCCCATATGCAGACGTTGGCAGACCTTACGGGAGGAACCGTGCTGCTGGCGGTGCGTGATGGTCTGGAGATGGTGCTCATCGAGGTCAGCCGACCGCGCATGTCCATGATATCCAGCACGCTGGATGTGGGTTCGCGGGTGCCGCTGCCCAATTCGGCACTGGGCCGAGCCTATCTGGCCGGCGTCGACGAACGTGAGCGTGCGCAGCTGATCGAGACCCTGCATCTGTCGCGCGGTTCCGAATGGCCGCGCCTGCTGCCGGGGCTGGACAGCGCGCTGGCCGAAGCCGGCCGGTGCGGCTACGCGGGCTCTTTCGGCGAGTGGCACCGTGAGATTGGCTCCCTGGCCACGCCCATACAAGGACCGAACGGGGAAGTGATGGCATTGAACTGCGGAGGTCCGGCCTTTGCCTTCAATGCCGAGAAGCTGCACGGCGAGGTGGCAAAGCCGCTGCTGGCCACGGCAGCCAGCATTGCCCAGGACATAGGAGGCAGTTTGCCCCTGTCCCAATCATTACAAAGAAGGAACCCATGAGATTGACCGACCAAGAGAAGGCCATGTACGACGGCCATGAAGGCCCAGCAGTCCAGCGCGCCATGGACTTGCTGGTGCGTTACGGTGAAGCACTGGGCGCGGAGCGCTTGGTGGATACACGCAATGTCTGCGGCACCGTCAGTGCCTCCACGCCTTTCATGAGGGACTATGCGCGGCAAAAAGGCGGGATGGATGCGGTGTTTTCCGAGTTCAACCTCGACAGCGACGACGTGGTCAGCATTCCGCCCGTCAAGGCCTTCACCAGCCATCTGCAACTGGGCTTCGATCCGCAACAGCCGCAGCGCATGGGACTGAGCGAGGAAATCGTCCACTTCTACAAGCAGGGGGAGCGCTATACGGCAGAGCACGGCATACAACTGCTCAACACCTGCACGCCCTACCAGGTCGGCAACATTCCCACGCGCGGTGAGCACTGTGCCTGGATGGAGTCCTCGGCGGTCGTCTATTGCAACTCGGTGTTGGGCGCTCGCACGAACACCGAAGGGCGTGAAAGCACTGGAGCTGCTTCGCTGACTGGAAAAATCCCTTACTGGGGCTTTCATCTTGATCAGCATCGATTGGCCACCCACCACATCCAGCTTGAGGTGCCCGTGGAAACCACGGCCGACTGGGGCTTGCTGGGCTATTACATCGGCGAACTGGTGCAGGAAAGCGTTCCCGTGGTCAGCGGCCTGAGGTCAACGCCCGACCTAGCCCGGCTCAAGCATTTCGGTGCTGCCGCAGCTTCTTCGGGAGGCGTGGAGATGTATCACCTGGTGGGCACGACGCCCGAGGCCAATACGCTGGAGCAGGCTCTGGGCGGCAGGTCGGCGCGGCATGTGCTGCGCTATGGCGAGGCAGAACGCCGCCAGGCCTATGAAAAACTCAATCACACGGCCCGCGACAGCCAGGTGGACTATGTGATGCTGGGATGCCCCCACTACACGATAGAGCAGATCTGGGAAGCCGCCATGCTACTGAAAGGGCGCAAGGTGCATGACAACAGCGCACTGTGGATTTTCACGCCGAGAGCCATCAAGGCGTTGGCCGACCAAAATGGCTACACCCGCATCATCGAAGAGGCGGGCGGCGTGCTCATGTCCGACAGTTGCTCGGCCATGAGCCGGGCCACGCCTCAGGGCACCAAGGTCGTGGCGCTGGACTCGGCCAAGCAGGCGCATTACCTGCCCGCCATCCTGGGCGTGCAAGCATGGTTTGGAACAACGGCCGAATGCATCGACGCTGCATGCACGGGCCAGTGGAAGGGGGCTTACGCATGACGACGGTGGACATCATGGATCAGCAGGTCCTGTGCGGGCGCAAGGTGGTGGGCGGCTGCGTGGAGGGCGAGGTGCTGTGCACCGAGGCCCATATTTCAGGTTGGGGCGGCATCGATTCACGCACCGGCACCATCGTGGAAACCCGCCACCCGCTGAGGGGGCAGAGCTTTGCGGGCAAGGTGCTGGTGTTTCCCGGCGCCAAGGGCTCTTCGGGCTGGTCGAATGCCTTTCACCTGACGCGCTCCATGGGCGTGGCTCCGGCGGCCATGCTGTTCACGGAGATGAGCACCAAGATCGCTCTGGGCGCGGTGGTCACACGAGCGCCAGCAATGACCGACTTCGATGCCGACCCGCTGGTGGTGCTGCGCACCGGTGACTGGGTTCGGGTGGATGCGGACAAGGGCATCGTGCAGTTGCTCAGGCGAGCGCAAGAGCAGCCGACAGTCCCGTAGCCGCCAGGCCTGACACTGGGCCGCAGACGACCGGGGCGAACGGGCAAGACAGTTATTAGGCTACGTCGGCCAGGCCCCGATTCCAAGCCATCACCGATGAATGCGTGCCACGACACGCAGGGATGGTGCATGCCGCTCGATTTTGACGAGCTATGCCGCATCCCCAGAACAAATACAAGGAGACAAAAATGAAACTCTGGAACAGACGCGCTTTTTCCCTGACCGCCCTGACCATGGCTTTAGGCTGTGGCAGCCTGGCCGCGGCCCCTGCCTTCCCTGAAGCTCAGCGCCCTATACGGGTAGTTGTGCCTTTCTCTCCAGGCGGCGGCGTTGACGGCCAGGCCCGAGTGGTGGCCCAGAAGTTGGGAGAGATCCTCGGTACCACCGTGGTTGTCGACAACCGCCCTGGTGCCGGAACGCTGGTAGCCGCACAGGAGGTGATCAAGGCCGCTCCCAACGGCTACACCCTGTTCTACGCAGCCTCATCCACGTTCGCGCAGAACCCGCACACCATGAAGGCTGCCACCTACGATCCGCAGAAGGACTTCACGCCGCTGTCGCTGGGTGGAGCGGGGCCGCTAGTGCTGGTGGTCAACGCGACTTTGCCCGTGCACAGCGTCAAGGAGCTGGTGCGCTACGCCAAGAGCCAGCCGGGCGGAATCAGCTATGCGTCATTCGGAACGGGCACTTCTGCCCATGTGTTTGGTCAGGTGTTCGCCCAGCAGCAGGGCCTGGACCTTGTGCACATTCCTTACCGCGGCGGTGCGGACATGGCGGCAGATCTCATGACCGGCCGTGTGCAGATGGCCTTCGATGCGGCTCCAGCGGCATTGCAGAACGCGGCCACCGGCAAGGTGCGCATCATTGGTGTGGCGGCGCCGCAGCGCACGGCGCTGCTCCCTGGCGTGCCAACCCTGGCCGAACAAGGCCTCAAGAACATGGATCTGACCAGCTGGCTCGGTTGGTTCGGCCCAGCCAAGCTGCCTCCTGAAATTGTCAAGGCTTTGAACTCCGCACTCGTCAAGGCCATTGCCGACGGCAAGGTGCAGGAGTTCTACCGTAACGGAGCCTACACCGCAGAAAGCTCTACACCTGAGCATCTTGCTTCCATGGTACGCGACAGCTATGAGCGCTGGGGCAGTCTCGTCAAGCAAGCCGGTATTCCCAAGCAGTAGGTTTCCCCCCTGAGCCCCAAGCTCTGCTCAGGGCGCAATCTCTCTATTTCAAGCCATGCACTACTCAGGCCCGCCTCAGGCAGCGGGTCGGGCTGCCGCATGGCCTGGTGTGCCGTGAGGGTAGGGGCATTGCAAGCGTATCAGGACCGTTGCCGGGCCCTTGCCGGCTTTCAGCGGGACTGCAACAGCCACACCCGTGGCACATCCAGCCATCACGGCGGATTTTTGGAACCTGGAGGAGACATATGAAGAACGGATCATGGAAATGGGCGTGTGCGCTGGCCTGCGCCGGTGCACTGCCGCAATTGGCTGAGGCGCAAAGCAGCAGCGTCACACTGTATGGCATCATGGATGTCGGGCTGCAGCGCACCAGTGCAGGCGGCGTAGGCAGCGTGACTGGTGTCTCCAACGGCGGCTACGCCACGAGCCGCCTGGGCTTTCGAGGGCGCGAGGACCTGGGCAGCGGCTGGAGTGCGGGCTTTGTGCTCGAAGGCAGCCTCAACCCTGATACCGGCACGGGCCGCGCCAGCAATACCAACAACCAAGCCAGCGGCGCTCAGTCGACCACCAGCCTGACCTTCGACCGCCAGTCCTATGTGAGCCTTGCCGGTCCCATGGGCGAAGTGAGACTCGGGCATGACTTCGCGCCTACGCACTGGAACAATATCTATTTCGACCCCTTCAACCAGAATGGGGTGGCCAGAGCCGGCAATCTGACTTTCGCGGCGGTGGGCAGCGGATCGCTCTACACCACCACCGTGGTGAGCAATGCCGTCAGCTACTGGCTACCCAAGGACCTGGGCGGTTGGTACGGCATGGCCATGGTGGGTTTTGGTGAGAACGGCTCCGGCTCGCCACAGGAAAACGACGGCAACTTTGCTGGCGGCCGCCTGGGATATGCCCAGGGCGCGCTAGATGTAGCCGCAGGCATCAGCCGCACCCGCTACGCGCGTACTGCAACTATCGGTGACTACACCCATGCCAATATTGGTGCCAGCTACAACCTCGGCGTTGCCAAGTTGTTCGCCCTATACAACCAAGTGGACGTGGATTTGTCAGGCGGCAAGGTTCGAAAGCGCAGCTATGAGTTGGGCGCGCACATCCCCGTTTCCACGCAGGGCAAGGTGCGCCTGAGCTATGCCATGCTGAATGACGGCAGCTCTGGGGGCTTGCTCAATACGGATGGTTCGGCCCGCAGCGCCAACGATGCTCGTCAAGTTGGTATCGGTTACGTGCACGATCTGTCCAAGCGCACGGCGCTGTATGGCACCTATGCTCATATCCGCAACCGCGGGCAGGCAAGCTATGCCGTCAGCGGCGGTCGTTCGCCGTTGGCCGGCCGCAACTCCTCAGGCCTTGAAATAGGCCTGCGCCACATGTTCTAACCACAAACTCCATCCGTAAGGGCGTCGCATAAATGCGACGCCCAAGCGGAGGCGGCGGTGCCGGCTTCCGCTAATGGATTTATACAGGGTCAACATCATGACAATGCCACGTCGTCACTTGCTAGCGGCCATGGGCAGCGCGCTTGCTGCGTTTGCCGCGCCTTCCGCAGTACAAGCCGCTACCGCGTTTCCCAGCAAACCTATCACACTCATCGTACCGAATGCACCGGGTGGTGCCGTGGATCTGCTGGCGCGCTTGCTGGAGAAGCCCCTCCAACAAGCGTTGGGGCAGCCCATTCTGGTGGTTTACAAGCCCGGAGCCGGAACAGTGATGGGCACGGACTTCGTAGCCAAGTCGGCGCCCGATGGACATACGCTGGGAATGGTGGTCACTTCGCATGTTATCAATCCCGGACTGCGTCCACAGATGCCGTTCGATACCACGCGGGACCTCACTGGCGTGAGCCTGCTGGCGACTTCTCCAATTGCGATTTCGGCCAGAGCCGACCTGCCGGTCGCAAATCTCAAGCAGCTGATCGACTATGCGCGCCAGCAACCGGGCAAACTCAGCTACGCTTCGCCGGGCGCTGGCAGCTCCATGCACCTGGCGGCCGAGTTGCTCAAGCTAACGGCAGGGATCGACATGCTGCACACGCCCTACAAGGGGAATGGCGGGGCCTACCAGGACGTGTTCGGAGGACGCGTGGACCTGATCTTCGACCCCTTGTTCTCGTCACTGCCCCACATCCGGTCGGGACGCATGAAGGCCATCGCAGTTATCGGTCCTCGGCGCTCACCGATCGCCCCCGATCTGGCCGCAGCCAACGAAACCCTGGCCGACTTTTCGGTGGAAAGCCTGTTTGGCCTGGTTGCTCCTGCCGCCACGCCGGCACCTGTGGTGGACAGGATCAGTTCCGAGATTGCCCGCATTCTTGCCACACCCGAGATGAAGCGGCGCATGGCCGAGGCCGGTCTGACTCCGGTGGGCTCAACGTCCAGGGAGTTCAATGACCTGATCCGAAAGGAAATGCTCCGCTGGTCACAGGTGATCAAGCAGGCCGGTGTCAAGCTGGACTGAGCGCGTGAAGGGCGGTTCGCGAGACGGCAATATGGCCGTCCGCGGGCCTGCCCAGTACCTCATTCGAACTTTATATTGAATTCGCGCACCATTTTGTCGAAGGTGTCGTACTGGCTGCGAAAGAAGGTCATGAAGCGTTCGGGCGCCATGCCGTAACCATCAAAGCCTTGCTGGGCAAGCTGTTGCTTGATGGCGGGCTGCTGCAGCACTTTCTGCAAAGCCTGTGACAGGCTGTCGGTGACGGCAGTCGGCATGCGGGCCGGTCCGAAGAAGCCCGCCCAGGGAAGAATGGTCAGCGCTCCGAGCCCGGCCTCGCGCGCAGTGGGAACCTCGGGCAGCAGCACGCTGCGCTCGTTCTGCAGGGTCAGCAGCGCGCGGGCGCGTCCATCCTTGACAAAGCCTGGAGCCGTGGTGCCGGTGGTGAACAGCATCTGTATCTGTCCTCCCACCAGATCGGTCATGGCGGGAACATCGCCCTTGTAGCGCACATTGGTCACTTGGCGCTCTTTGCCCAGCAGCTGGAGCATGGCCAACTCCGATGCGCTGTTGCTTGAGGCAGAGTTGTACTGGCCCGGCTTGCGGCTTATCTCATCGAGGAATTCCTTGATATTGCGGGCCGCAAAGCTGGAAGGGACCAACAGGAACATGGAGAACTGCCCGGCCGTGCTGATCGGCGTGAATTGCTTGAATGGATCATATGGCGCAGAAGGCCTGAGCAAGGGTACGGACACCATGGCGGTATTGGTGCCCAGCATCAACGTGTGTCCATCGGCTGGAGCGGCCAGGAGTGCCTGCGCGGCGAGTATGCCTTCGGCACCGGGCTTGTTGTCTACGATCACCTGTTGGCGTAACTCGGAGGACAGTCCCTGGGCGATGATGCGCGCCAAGGCGTCTGCCGCGCCACCGGGCGCAAAGCCAACGATCATGCGCAGCGGCCGTGATGGAAACGCTGCGGAGGGCTGGCTCCACGCCGAACCGCAGACCGCGGCTGCCGTGCCACCCAGCCATTGCAGCAGTGTTCTGCGCGGCAGATATGCGCCCGATTCGCGGACGGGATTCAGTTCTGGTCTTGTCTCCATAGCCTTCCTTTTTTTGTGAGCGGATTCGAGAGAGTGACAGGTGGCAGGCGGCGCTTTCCAAGGTCGCGCCTGCGGCCCTGTGAGGCCGGGTTGGAGTCGGAGTTCGCGGCCCCGGCACTGACTAACTATTTGTCCTGGGCGGCGAGCACTGCGCCCTGAGTGACCGGCGCCACATTGCTGCGGTAGAGTCTGAGCCAGCCGCTGTCGAACAAGGGCGCAGCCGGCTGCCAGCGTGCACGGCGGGCGGCCATCTCGGCGTCGTCCACATGCAGGTCGCAGCGCAGGCTGTCCAGGTCCACGGTGATGGTGTCGCCGTCCTCCACTAGAGCGAGGGGACCTCCGGTTGCAGCTTCGGGGGAAACCTCGGCCACGACCAGCCCCTTGCACACCAGGCCGGACAGATGGCCGTCGGTCAGCAGCGCGACATGCTCGCCCAGTCCCGCTCCATCGATGCCGAAGACCACGCGCGAAGCACCGCCGCCCATACCCGGCCCGCCCTTGACGCCTGCGCCACGCATCACCACCACATGGCCGGCGCGTATGCTGCCGTTCTTCAGGGCCGCCACAGCGGCGTCCGACGTTTCGAAGCAGATGGCCGGGCCGGTGAAGCGACGCGACTTGCGTTCGTGAATTCCGGTTTTGACGATGCCTGTGTCCGGGCAGAGATTGCCGCGCAGCATGGTGATGGCGGGTAGGGTGGCGACAGGGCGGGCCAGAGGGCGTATGACTTCCTCGTCGGCGACTACAACCTCTTGCAAATTGTGCTCAAGCGTGTGGCCGGTTACGGTCAGAGCATCGAGTCGCAGCAGAGGCCGCAACTGCGCCAACAGGCCACGTGTCGCACCCGCGGCCTCGAATTCCTCAATCAGGCGCTCGCCCACGGGACGAAGAGCTGCCAGCACTGGTACCTGATGCTGGAAACGCTCGAACAAGGCATAGATGTCGACATGGCTCTGCGCTTCGCGAGCCACTGCCTGCAGATGCTTGATGCAATTGACCGAGCCCCCCACGGCCAGCACGGCCTTGGCGGCATTCTCGAAAGCCTGCTCGGTGAGGATCTCGCGCGGGCGCAGATCATCCCAGACCATTTGCACGATGCGCGTACCTGCGGCGCGGACATCGTCCATCATCTTGGCGCTCAGCGCTGCCACTGGAGCGCTGCCGGGCAGGGCCATGCCTAGCGCTTCGCAGACGATGTGCATGGAGTTGGCGGTACCCAGGCCGGAGCAGACGCCCGGCGAGCGTATGGCCTCGCGACTCATGCATACCAACTCCTGTACTGGCATGTTTCCTGTGACTGCATGCATCGCGCCGATGAATACATCCTCAATGTCGGTATGCCTGCCTTGGTACTCGCCGCTGGCCTGGTAGCCGCAGGGAACCATAAGCGTCGGAATATTGAGCCGCGCGGCCGCCATGAGCTGGCCAGGTACCGTCTTGTCACAGGAGGTCAGGCACACCATACCGTCGAGTTGTGCACCTTCAATGGCCACCTCAATGTCATTGGTAACCAGGTCTCGTGCGGCCAGCATGTAGGCGCCCCGAGCGCCCGCGCCGGTGATGAAGTCGCTGGGTGCTGCCGTGCGTATCTCGAAGGGCACGGCGCCCGCGTCGCGTATGGCCTGCTTGATGACCGCAGCGACTTGGTCCAGATGGCTGAAGCAGGCAGCGAGCTCCGAGCTGCTGTTGACTATGGCGATCTTCGGCTTCTCGCAATCCTCCTCGGGTATCCCTAGAGCACGCCAGTGCGCGTTGCGCACCGACCAAAGATAGGAGCCGCGAGGGAAGTTGCTACGTAGCTGGGTGACTTTGGGACGATTCATGGAGTCTTTCTGAAATGGGAGTCGGCGCTGTGAGCTGCAGCAAGGCTAGACACAGTTGCATTTGAGCTGCCAATAAAAATTATGAAATTAAATTTCAAAAAAACTCACGGTAGTAGCACCTAGAAGGATGGACGGAGAATCACTTCAAGTTCCACACAAGCTAGGAACGGAGAACAACAAAGGCAACAAGTTTTTCGTTCGAAATGCGGGAGATACTTTGACCGGCGACTTCAATCGCTTCTGCTTAGCCCTATGAGCGTTAAAGCCCGGGTGGGAATGGTGCATGCCTCGGCTGAACCATGCACCAGCGCTGATTGCGGCAGACCAAGTGCTGGTCGCGACCAGTCGCATGGCTCGTGGCTACGGTGGCCCCGCGTGTCGCGCTGTGTGCCTCTAGGGGGCTGCTGCTGGCCTTGGTGTTGGCAAGGTGTATCCCGTTGCTCTGTGCCAGGAAAGCCTCCGCTGCGGTGCTGCCAGTATGGGGAAGGGGTTGGCACTACGCATGGCGGCGAACTCTTCCAGCCACTGCGCCTTGGCGCGTAGGCCGTTTAGAACGGCCGTAGCGCGGTCGCCGGTGCGTAGGGAGAGGTTAACCCGCGTTTTGCCGTAAGCAGCCTGGAGGTCTTCAGGGATGAGGACACGGAGATAGAACCGGGTGCCTCTGAGGTTCAGTCCTTCGACTGTTGCCATGTCATCGTTTCAACAAAAAGGTTGATGAACGATGTGACGTTTGATGTATCACTTGGGTGTATCACCCAAGCGAAAAAAGAGGTGGCGGAAAGCAGCTGGAGTCGAACCAACCCGGGAGCGGCTGACGCCCCCCACCGGGTTTGAAGCCCGGCCGCGCCACCGGGCACGATTGCCTTCCTTTGAGTCAAGAGTGGCAGCAGCCACTCTTGTAGAAGATAAGACGGTGATTGTAGCCAGCAATCCGGCAGCTGATGACAAACAGCACGTCAAGGCCGCATATCCCGGTCTATTCTGATTTGATAGCTTGTTGCGTAAGCGGGATAAGGAATCTGGACTGATTTCCGCTGATTTTCATTGCAGGCTCAGCGTGGCGTGCTATTCCAATGAACATCAGGGCGCAGCAGATGGGCGTCGCGCACGCGGCGCGTGTAGCCGGTTCGGTCGAAGAATTCGAGAATCTGGATGGCGCGCTTGCGGCCCAGACCCGTGGCGTCGCGGAATGCGCTGGCTTCCACTTCACCCCTGGCGTGCTGGCTGGCGATGTCGGCCACCAGGGCGGCGAGTTCATCCATGCGCGACGGTGCATAGAACAAGTCCTTGACGACCTGGAACAGCTGGCCCTGGCGCGAAAGCTTTTTGAGCAACTGGCGCACCAGCTCTTCGCCTGCAGCATTGTCGCGCGCCAGATCGCGCACCCAGGGCGGGTCATAGCGGCCTGCAGCAATGGCGGGCAGCAGTTTTTCGGCCAGCGTCTGCTCGGCGCTGCTCAGCTGCACGCTGTGTTGCGGCAAATGCAGCCAGGCGCCGGTGCTGGCTAGCAACTGGCTGTTGAGCAGGGCATCGACCAGGCCCTGATAGAGCGCGTCGTAGCTGCCTTGCTGCAGGCCGGGCAAGGTCATGCGCCTCAGTCTGGCCGCGTTGACGCCGGGCTCGTCGGGCGATTTTTCATGAAAGCGCGCCAGGCTGTCGATGACCTGGGTCTGCAACTGCTGCCAGCGCTGCAGACCAAGCACCAGGGCATCGCCGCCAGCGATGGGCAACTGGATGGTGTCGGCAAGGCTGGCCTCGGGGAAGGCATGGCCGCTCAGACGCACCAGCTGCGAATGTGCAATGCCGTGCGGGGCCTGTACGATCAGCGGTCTGAAGTCGTTGCGGGCGATTAGCTGCTCCATGGCGTCGAGGTAGGCCATGCGCTCTGCGCTGCGGCGCTTGCGGCTCGGGGCATAGGGGTCGAGCACCATGCCGCCGGCGATGGTGCGGCTGGCCTGGGCGTTGCGCAGAATCAGGCGGTCGCCGGGCAGGGCGAAGACCGGCGCATCGAGCACCAGCTGCACGCGGGCTTCGGTACCGGGCTCTATGGCCTTGTCCTGCAGCAGTGCCACATGGCCCGTGGTGCGCTTGGTGCCCAGGTGCACATGGACTGGCGTCCACTGAGCCAGCAAGGGCGCTTCGCTGAGCAGATGCAGATGAATGTCGAGGCGGTCCGTGGCCTGCAGCAGACGTTGGTCCATGATCCAGTCGCCGCGTTCGATCTCGTCCTTGCCTATGCCCGCCAGATTGAGTGCGCAGCGCTGGCCGGCGACGCCGCTGTCGCTGCTCTGGTTCTGTGCATGAATGCTGCGCACACGCACGGCCTGACCACTGGCCGAGTGCGCCAGCGTGTCGCCCACCCGCACCTGGCCATTGAAGACCGTGCCCGTGACCACCGTGCCCTGGCCCGGCAGCGTGAAGACGCGGTCCACGGCGAGCCGGAACAATCCGTCTCGGGGCCGCGCCTGCATCATCTGGGCCTGCACCTGCAGATGTTCGCGCAGGGCTTGTACGCCGGCATTGCCGGGTTCTGCTGCATTGGTCTCGAAGATGGGACTGTCCGCCAGTGCAGTGACGCCGAGAATGGCGTTGATTTCGCGATGCACGTCGGCAATGCGCTGCGGCAGCACGCGATCGATCTTGGTCAGCGCCACGCTGCCACGCCTGACACCCAGCAGCTGCAGAATTTCCAGGTGCTCCAGGGTCTGGGGCATGACGCCGTCGTCGGCAGCCACGACCAGCAGGGCATGGTCAATGCCCACGGCTCCGGCGGCCATGGTGTGGACGAATTTCTCGTGGCCCGGCACGTCGATGATGCCCAGCACATCGCCGTTGGGCAACGGGCTGTAGGCATAGCCGAGTTCTATGGAGATGCCGCGGGCTTTCTCTTCCTTGAGACGGTCGGTTTCCACGCCCGTGAGCGCACGCACCAGCGTGGTTTTGCCGTGGTCGATATGGCCTGCGGTTCCGATGATCATGGTGTGCTTGTAGTTTTGTTGGCTGCTGGCGCTTGTGTATCAAGCGATGCAAGGTGTTTTTGTATAAATTCCGGGGGCCGGGGCCATGGGACTGCCTCAGGCCAGCTGCGGCAGTTGCGCGGCAAACAGGGCCTGCGCCGGGTGTTCGAGGCAGCGCAGATCCAGCCACAGCGCATCGTCATGCAGCCGCCCGATCACGGGCCGGGGCAGGGCGCGAAAGCGCGCTTCGAGCCGGGTCAGCTGGCGACCCGCATGCTTGCCGCTGGCCGGATAAATCCTGAGGCCGAAGCTGGGCAGATTTTCCACGGGCAGGGCGCCGCTGCCGATCTGGCTGTTCATGGCCGCCATCTCCACCACATAGTCCTGGCCCAGTGCCTGCTGCAGCAGAGGCTGCAGCTGCTCGGCCTGGATCTGCATGTCGGCGGCCTGGCGCGTGAACAGGCGCAGCGTGGTCAACTCCTGGGCGAGCTTTTCAGGGTTCAGATACAGGCGCAGCGTGGGCTCCAGTGCCGCCAGCGTGATCTTGCCCACGCGCAGCGCGCGCTTGAGCGGGTTCTTCTTGATCTGGGTGATCAGCTCCTTTTTGCCGACGATGATGCCGGCCTGCGGGCCGCCCAGGAGCTTGTCGCCACTGAAGGTGACGATGTCGGCACCGGACTCGACCGTCTCGCGCACCGTGACTTCATAGGGCAGGCCCCAGTCGCGCATGTCGATCAGCGTGCCGCTGCCCAGGTCGACAATCATCGGCAGATTGCTGTCGTGCGCAATGCGGGCAACATCGGCATCGCTCACCGCCTTGGTAAAGCCGGTGATGGCGTAGTTGCTGCAGTGAACCTTCATGAGCGCGGCCGTGTTCTCGCCTATGGCCTCTGCATAGTCTTTCTCATGCGTGCGGTTGGTGGTGCCGACCTCGACGAGCCGGGCGCCGGCGCGGGTCATGACATCGGGAATGCGGAAGGCGCCGCCGATTTCCACCAGCTCGCCGCGCGAGACCAGAACTTCCTTGCCCGTGGCCATGGTGGACAGCACCAGCAGTACGGCTGCGGCGTTGTTGTTGACAACGGTGGCGGCCTCGGCACCGGTCAGCTCGCAGATCAGCGACTCGACCAGGTCGTCGCGATCGCCGCGGCCGCCGTCTTCAAGGTCATATTCCAGGTTGGCCGGGGAGTTCATGGCCTGTACCACGGCATCGATCGCGGCCTGCGGCAGCAATGCGCGGCCCAGGTTGGTGTGCAGCACCGTGCCGGTGAGATTGAAGACGGCTTGCAGGCGTGGCGCAAACCGGGTCTGAAGCTGGCGTTGTGCGGCCTGTACGATGCTGCCGATGTCGGCCTGCACGCTCTGGCCGGGCTGATCGGCAAAACCCAGTAGCTGCTGGCGCAGCCCCGTCAGCACATCGCGGACTGCCTTGGTGCAGGCATCGAGGCCATAGGACTCGCGCAGCACCTGCATCTCGTTCGCGAGCAAGACCTTGTCCACGGCGGGAAGCTGGGATGGGTGCGAAATTTCAGGGGCGGTCGCTGCGGTGTTGCTCATGGCCAAGGTGTGTCGGGTCGTCAAAAAAATGAAAAAGGCGGCAGGGTTTCCTGCCGCCTTCATTATGGTGGCGGTTGGAGCCGGCAGGTTTACGCAGCAGGGTCCACTAGTTCGTGATCGGCTTCGCCTTGCTGCTCTTCGGCCACGGCCACAAACAGCAAAGGATTGGCGCTGGCGCGCTGGAACTGGGTCTCGCTCATCAGCAGATCCAGCATCAGGCTGGCCAGATCGTCGACGAGAGGTTCGACCATGGGGTTCTTTTCCTGACTCACGATCTTGCGATAGCTGCCGCATTCGTCGCAGGTCTCGGCCAGAACTTCTTCGCCCGAACCGTCAATGCCCTGGTAGTGGATGCCCTTGGTCGATTCGCAGTGCGTGCACTTGACGCGAACCATATGCCATTCGCAGGCGCAGGTGCCGCAATGAGCGTAACGGTGACCGGCCACTTTGCCGCCAATGCGGATGACGCTGGCCACAGGCTCGCTGGCGCAAACGGGGCAGATGCTGGCGGGGTCAGTGTAGGGAACGTCGCGGGCACTGAGACTGGCCGAACGCTTGGCAAAGGTCACTTGCAGCGCAGCCATGATGAAGGGTGCCATGCCCACGTGGCGGGCGGCGACTTCCTTTTGCAGCAGCTTTTTGGCAATGTCTGCACGGGTCTCGGGAGTCAGTGCACGCAGCTCCTTGAGCAGGGGCTGCAGCGGTGCAGGCAGGCCTTCGCTGCCCTGCAGCGTGTCGAGCATATTGTCCAGTACGGCCTGCCAGGCGGGATCGATGGTGTCCACTGCGGGCAGCAGGGGCATGGAGTGCTCCTGAGCACGCGCCATGAGTTCGGCATCGGGTGCAGATATCTCGATAGTGGCGGCAGCCTTGTGCTGCGCATCCATGATCTGGGCCACAAACAGCAGATAGTCTGCAATGGGATTGCCGTTGGCCAGCTGGCGCAGGCGTGCAGCGCGTTCGGCGAACAGACTGCTTACCTGGGGCAGCAAGATGCGGGGAAAGCTGGTGTGATCCAGTGCTTCGATTTCACCGGGTTGAAGAATGCGTTGCATTGACAGGGTTTCCAAATGAATCAGCCGCCGAGCGCCGATAAACGCTTGGCGGCTGGGTTGTTAGGGGAGAGGACTAAAAACCTTAGTCGTTGTCACCCGTCATCTTGCGGTACCAGCCGCGGTGGTGTTGCTTGGCCCAGGCTCGCGTTACTGTGCCATAAAGCATGGCGCGAATGGTGCCGCGAGTCCAGATGGCTGCATACACGTGCATGATGATCAGACCGATCATCCACACGGCAGCGATGGCGTGAACCACCGAAGCCGCTCGCACCACGTTGACCGGCAATGTCCACCAAGCGCGCCACATCAGAAAGCCGGTGATCACGATCAGCAGCATGCCGATTACCAGGCCCCAGAACAACAGCTTCTGACCGCCGTTGTACTTGCCCTGTTCGGGCATGTCGTGGTCGTCGCCATCGATCATCTTGTTGACGTTCTTGAGCCATTCGATGTCGCGCGGCTCAACGATGTTGAGCTTGGCAAAACGGCAGGCCATGATGACGAAGAATGCGCCCATGACAACCCCGATGTAGGGGTGCAGGATGCGGGTCCAGGGACCGCCACCGAACAGATTGGTCAACCAGAAGAAGGCCGGGTGAAAGAACGCCAGACCGGACAGGGCCAGCAAGATGAAGCAAATGCCTACCACCCAGTGGTTGGCGCGCTCCGATGCGTTGTAGCGCACGAGGTCGCGAGGATTGCGTTTCATTTGCCGTTCTCCTTGTTCAGCGCTTCGGCGTCCTTGCGTTCCATTTCATCCTCAAGGTCCTTGGACACGTCGTTGGGTCCCTTGGTGATGTAGTGGAACAGGCTGCCGATTGCGGCTGCGCCCAGTGCGGCCATGGCCAGAGGCTTGGCTACACCCTTCCACAGCGACACCATGGGGCTGATGGACGGATCGTCCGGCAGGCCCTTGTACAGCGAAGGTTTGTCCGCGTGATGCAGAACGTACATCACGTGCGTGCCGCCCACGCCTTGCGGGTCGTAGAGGCCTGCCTTTTCGTAGCCGCGTTCCTTGAGGTCCACGACACGGCGGGACGCTTGTTCCTGCATGGCTTCCTTGGTGCCAAACTGGATGGCGCCCGTGGGGCAGGTCTTGACGCAGGCGGGCTCCTGACCAACAGCCACGCGATCCGAACACAAGGTGCACTTGTACGCCTTGTTGTCCTTCTTGGAGATGCGCGGAATGTTGAACGGGCAGCCCGTGACGCAGTAGCCGCAGCCCACGCACTGGTCTTGCTGGAAGTCCACGATGCCGTTGGCATATTGGACGATGGCGCCAGGCGAGGGGCAGGCCTTCAGGCAGCCCGGGTCTTCGCAGTGCATGCAGCCGTCCTTGCGGATCAGCCACTCCAGATTGCCTGTGGCTTCGTTTTCGTACTCGGCAAAGCGCATCACGGTCCAAGACTCCGACGTCAGATCCGTCGGGTTGTCGTAGACGCCTGCGGCAACCGTGCCGATTTCGTCGCGAAGGTCGTTCCACTCCATGCAGGCGGTCTGGCAAGCCTTGCAGCCAATGCATTTGGAGACGTCGATCAGCTTGGCGACTTCCCCCGCGTGCGCACCGCGTGCGCTCGGTGAGGGGGTTGTCGTGGCCGAACGGCGTTTGATATCGAGAGACATGGTTGAGGACATCAGCGTGGCTCCTTAGATCTTTTCCACCTTCACGAGGAAGGTCTTGGATTCAGGGGTCAAGCTGTTACCGTCACCCACGGAGGCTGTCAGGTTGTTCGCCAGATAGCCCTTGCGTCCCGTCGTGGAGAAGCCCCAGTGAATCGGCACACCCACGTGATGGATGGTCTTGCCATCGATCTTCATGGGCTTGATGCGCTTGGTCACCACGGCAACCGCCTTCACGAAACCGCGCTTGGACGAAACCTTGACCTTCTGGCCGGTCTCTATGCCCAGTTCCTTGCCCAGTGCCTCGCCGATTTCCACAAACTGTTCGGGCTGAACGATGTTGTTCAGCTGAACATGCTTGGTCCAGTAATGGAAGTGCTCGGTCAGGCGGTAGGTCGTGCCTACATGCGGGTAGTCCTTGGGGTCGCCCTGCGTGTCCTTGGCAGTTGCCAGGATGCGCATCACGGGGCTGATGACGGCCTGCTTGTTGTTGGGGTACATGGGGTTGTAGCCCAGCGGGTTGTCAAACGCCTCGTAGTGCGTGGGGAACGGACCTTCTGCCATGCCCTTGCGAGCAAACAGACGGGCCACCCCTTCGGGGTTCATGATGAAGGGATTGATCACCTCGGGATCCAGGCCCACGGCCACGTCCGGCACGTCCGCTCCACCCCACTGCTTGCCGTTCCATTTGATCAGCACGCGCTCTGGGTTGAAGGGCTTGCCCTGGCGGTCGCAAGACGCGCGGTTGTAAAGCACGCGGCGATTCGCAGGCCAGGCCCAGGCCCAGTTCAGCGTGTTGCCGATGCCTGTTGGATCGCTGTTGTCACGACGAGCCATCTGGTTGCCGGAAGAGGTCCAACTGCCAGCCCAGATCCAGCAGCCACCCAGGGTGGTGCCGTCATCGCGCATTTCGCCAAAGCCCGCCAACTGCTCGCCGGCCTTGCGGATGAGCTTGGTGGGGTCCTTGGGATCGAACAGATCCACCAACGCACGGCCGTTGTATTCCTTGGCCACTTCCTCGGAAGAGGGGTGATCGGCTTCAGCGTAAGGCCAGTACAGGTTGGTGATGGGCTCGGAGAACTTGCCGCCTTCCTTCTGATAGAGAGCCTTCAGGCGCAGGTGCAGACCAGACATGATGGCAATGTCGGTCTTGGCCTCTCCTGGGGGCTCGGCAGCCTTCCAGTGCCACTGCAGCACGCGCGAGGAGCTGACCACGGCACCGTCTTCTTCGGCGAAGCAAGTGGTAGGCAGGCGGAACACCTCGGTTTGAATCGAAGCCGAGTCCACGTCGTTGAATTCGCCGTGGTTCTTCCAGAATTCCGAAGTTTCCGTAACCAGCGGATCCATGATGACCAGGAACTTCAGCTTCTTGAGACCTTCGCGCACGCTGTTGCTATTGGCCAGAGCCGCCAAGGGGTTGAAGCCTTGAGCGATATAGCCGTTGACCTTGCCCTGCGTCATCATCTCGAAGATCTGCAGCATGTCGTACTGCTTGTCCAACTTGGGCAGATAGTCGAACGCCCAGTTGTTTTCAGCAGTTGCGGCCGCGCCCCACCACGCCTTCATCAGGCTGACATGGAACTTGGGCGTGTTCGACCAGTAATTCATCTGGCCGGGACGCAGCAGCTTGGGCGTGCGAGTGGCGATGTACTGGTTGTAGTCCTGTTCGGCTTCGTTTGGCAGCGTCAGGTACCCGGGAAGCGAAGCAGACAGGATGCCCAGGTCCGTCAGGCCCTGGATGTTGGAGTGGCCGCGCAGCGCGTTCATGCCGCCGCCAGCGATACCGATATTGCCCAGCAGCAGCTGGATCATGGCGCCGGTACGCAGGATCTGCGCACCCGTGGTGTGCTGGGTCCAGCCCAGTGCGTACAGGATGGTGGCAACACGGCCGGCTTCGGCGGTCGAAGCAAGCTTCTCGCACACGTGCAGGAATTTTTCCTTGGGTGTGCCGCAGATGGATTCCACCTTCTCGGGGGTATAGCCGGCGTAGTGCTTCTTGAGCCACTGATAGACGCAGCGAGGGTGTTCCAGAGTGGGATCGACCTTCACGAAGCCGTCTTCACCCAGTTCGTAGTCCCACGACGCCTTGTCATAGGTACGCTTTTCAGGGTTGTAGCCGGAGAAAATACCTTCGTCGAACGCAAAGTCCTCGCGCACGATGAATGAGAAGTCCGTGTAGTTCTTCACATACTCGTGGTGAATCCTGTCGTTTGTCAGCAGGTAATTGATCACGCCACCGAGGAAGACGATGTCCGAGCCGGAGCGGATCGGCGCATAGAAGTCAGCCACGGATGCCGAGCGGTTGAAGCGCGGATCGACCACCATGAAGTGAGCCTTGTTGTGCTCCTTCGCTTCGGTCACCCACTTGAAGCCGCAGGGGTGTGCTTCGGCGGCATTGCCGCCCATGATCAAAATAACGTCCGCGTTCTTGATGTCGACCCAATGGTTCGTCATCGCTCCACGGCCAAACGTCGGGGCAAGACCTGCCACCGTCGGGCCGTGTCAGACACGTGCTTGGTTATCGAGTGCAAGAAGGCCCCAGGATCGGGCCACTTTGTGCGTGATGTAGCCGGCTTCGTTGCTGGAGGCCGAAGCGGCCAGCATGCCGGTGGTCAGCCAGCGGTTGACCTTCTGGCCTTTTTCGTTGGTTTCAACGAAATTGGCGTCGCGGTCTTCCTTGAGCAGCTTGGCGATGCGGTTCAGTGCCTCGTCCCAGGACATGCGCTTCCACTCGGACGAGCCGGGGGCGCGGTATTCGGGGTACTTGAGGCGGCTGGGGCTGTGGACAAAGTCCAGCAGCGATGCACCCTTGGGGCACAGCGTGCCGCGATTGACCGGATGATCCGGGTCGCCTTCCACGTGCATCACGGACAGACGGGAGTTTTTCCCGCCGTCGCCCAGGGAGTACATGAGGATGCCGCAGCCTACGGAGCAGTAGGTGCAGGTTTGACGGGTTACGGTGGTGGCTGACAGTTTGTACTGTCGCACCTCAGCAAGGGCGGCTGTGGGTGAGAAGCCCATCAGCGCCAAGCTTGAACCCGCCAGAGTCGAACCAGTCACTTTCATGAACTGGCGTCTGGAGAATTGGTCCATTGTGGGGTACCTTTTCGTATGAACGCTTATGTGAAAGCAAATTTTACGACCCCCCCCATTTTTGATAGCAGTTACAAACCCTTAATTCTTGAGTAACGTTGAGCGACTTTGAGTTTTATGTTTCGTTTTTGTTTTTCTTAATGATGGCGATAGTTTTCAACCTACACCTCTAAACCTATCAACTTTCAGCTCGAAAAGCCATCGGTCAGCAGGCCGGGTTGAACAGGAAATCCCTAATCTGTGTCGCTTTTGCGTGTTTCGGCAGGAGGGGGCGCGACGGTGGGGGCAGGGCCTTCTACAGGCTGTTGCGGATCGGCTGATGTGCGCTTTTGCGCGATTTCCTGGTTCAGCAGCTTCTCCTCCTGCTCCTGCATGGTGGCAAACAACTCCCAGGCCGCCATGAACAGGGCGGCAATGGCGGGACCGAGCACAAAGCCCGAAAGACCGAACAAGGCCATGCCCCCCAGGGTGGAGATCAGAACCACATAGTCGGGCATTTTGGTGTCCTTGCCGACCAGCAGGGGGCGCAACACGTTGTCCACCAGGCCGATGACCAGTACGCCATAAGCGGCAAGGATCAGGCCTTTGGTGACGGCGCCCGTTGCCAGAAAGTAGATAGCCACCGGCCCCCAGACCAGGCCTGCCCCCACTGCTGGCAGCAGCGACAGAAAAGCCATGACCACGGCCCAGAGTACTGCACCCTGAATGCCCAGAATCCAGAAAATCAGCCCCCCCAGCGCGCCCTGGGCGGCTGCAACGGCCAGATTGCCCTTGACTGTGGCCCGGATGACGGTAATGAACTTGATGGCCAGTTCGCGCTTGTGTTCGGGTGCGAGCGGTGTGGCTGCCCAGATGCGTGCGACCAACTCCTTGCCGTCACGCAGCAGAAAAAAGATCAGGTAGAGCATGACGCCAAAGCCCACCACAAAGCCCAGGGTGTTCTGACCCAGCCCCACAGCTTTGGTGGCGGCGAGCTTGCTGGCCTGCAGGGCGATGTTGGAGAGCTTGGTCTGGATTTCCTCCAGAGTGCCCAGGTGCAGTTTTTCCATCCACGGCGTCAGCCAGGAGGGAAGGGCATTGAAGACTTGCTCCACGTAGCTGCCGGCGGACAGGTTGCCGCTGCTGATTCGATCGTAGATGGCGGCAGTCTCCTTGATGAGCGAGAGGCCTATCAGAGACAGCGGCAAAATGACCATTACCAGACTAATTAGCAAGGTTGCCAGCGCGGCCAGCGTGGGCTTGTTAGGCATGCGCATCAGCAGCTTGCGGTGCAGGGGGGCGAAGACGATGGCAAACACCACACCCCAGAAGATGGCTACGGCATATTCCTCTAGAACCAAGCCGAATCCTGCGGTTACTGCTATTAAAAGAAGAATGAATGCACGTTTGTGAAGCGGCAAAAGCGGCATGCGAATCCTTGTTTATGGAGTTCCCGCAATGTAAGCGACTCCCAGGGGTGTAAACATCTTGTCTTTTATAAGACCAAGACTTTGAACAGTGGCACAATGGCTGCCGCAACTCAAGGCCCTTCCCCAGCCACAGTCGCATCCGCCAATCGGTACAGCCGTGTCGCGGGAGGTTCTACAAACCAGCTAATGCTTTCCGAAGGAAAGCGGAGGTCAGCGAGATATGAGCGATCAGTCAACGATCTATCAAGCCTATCAAGGCAACACCTATCTGTTCGGCGGCAATGCGCCCTATGTCGAAGAGATGTACGAGAACTACCTGGCCAACCCCGGCAGCGTTCCCGATTCCTGGCGTGAATACTTCGATGCCCTGCAGCATGTGCCTGCAGTCGACGGCACCGACAACAAGGACGTTCCCCACCTGCCCGTGATCAATGCTTTCGCAGAGCGCGCAAAGCAGGGCGGCACCAAGGTGGTGGTGGCCTCGGGCGCTGACTCCGAGCTGGGTCGTAAACGCACGGCCGTGCAGCAGCTGATTGCAGCCTACCGCAACGTGGGTCAGCGCTGGGCCGACCTGGATCCTCTGAAGCGCACCGAGCGCCCCGAAATTCCCGAGCTGGAGCCTTCCTTCTACGGCTTCACCGACGCCGACCAGGAAGTGGTGTTCAACACCAGCAACACTTTCTTCGGCAAGGAAAGCATGACTTTGCGCGAGCTGATGAATGCTCTGCGCGAAACCTACTGCGGCACCCTGGGCGCCGAGTACATGTATGCCACCAATCAAAATCAGAAGCGCTGGTGGCAGCAACGCCTGGAATCCATCCGTTCCAAGCCCGTCTTCAATGCGGACGAGAAAAAGCGCATCCTGGACCGCCTGACCGCTGCCGAAGGTCTGGAGCGCTATCTGCATACCAAGTATGTGGGTCAGAAGCGCTTCTCGCTGGAAGGTGGTGAGTCCTTCATCGCCGCCATGGACGAGCTGATCAACTCTGCCAGCGCCAAGGGCGTGCAGGAAGTCGTGATCGGCATGGCTCACCGTGGCCGTCTGAACGTGCTGGTCAACACCCTGGGCAAGGCTCCCAAGGATCTGTTCGCCGAGTTCGATCACACTGCTCCCGAAGATCTGCCTGCCGGTGACGTGAAGTATCACCAGGGCTTCAGCTCCGACGTGTCTGCTAAGGGCGGTCCCGTTCACCTGTCGCTCGCCTTCAACCCCTCGCACCTGGAAATCGTCAACCCCGTGGTGGAAGGCTCGGTGCGCTCGCGCATGGACCGCCGCGACGACCCCATGGGCAAACAAGTGCTGCCCGTGCTGGTGCACGGTGACGCAGCCTTCGCCGGCCAGGGCGTGAACCAGGAAACCCTGGCGCTGTCCGAAACCCGTGGCTATACCACCGGCGGTACGGTTCACATCATCATCAACAACCAGATCGGTTTCACGACCTCTGACCCTCGCGACCTGCGCTCCACGCTGTATTGCACCGACATCGTCAAGATGATCGAGTCGCCCGTGCTGCACGTGAACGGCGATGATCCCGAAGCCGTGTGCCTGGCCATGCAGCTGGCCCTGGAATTCCGTATGGAATTCTCCAAGGACGTGGTGGTCGACATCATCTGCTTCCGCAAGCTGGGTCACAACGAGCAAGACACTCCTGCACTGACACAGCCTCTGATGTACAAGAAGATTGCTGCCCACCCCGGCACTCGCAAGCTGTACGCAGACAAGCTGGCCACTCAAGGCCTGGGCGACACGCTGGGCGACGACATGGTCAAGGCCTATCGCGCCGCCATGGACGAAGGCCGTCACACCCAGGACGTGGTGCTGACCAACTTCAAGAGCAAGTACGCTGTGGACTGGAGCCCCTTCGTGGGCAAGACCTGGACCGACGCTGGCGACACAGCTATTCCCTTGACCGAGTGGAAGCGCCTGGCCGAGAAGATCACGACTCTGCCTGCCAGCGTGAACCCTCACGCCCTGGTCAAGAAGGTGTACGACGATCGCGCAGCCATGGGCCGCGGCGATGTGAACGTGGACTGGGGCATGGGTGAAACCATGGCCTTCGGCTCCCTGGTCGCTTCGGGCTATCCCGTGCGTCTGTCGGGTGAAGACTCGGGTCGCGGCACCTTCACGCACCGTCACGCCGTGGTTCATGACCAGAAGCGTGAAAAGTGGGACGAGGGCACATATATTCCTTTGCAGAACGCTGCCGAGAATCAGGCTCCGTTCGTCGTGATCGACTCCATCCTGTCCGAAGAGGCGGTGCTGGGCTTTGAATACGGCTATGCATCGAACGATCCCAACACCCTGGTGGTGTGGGAAGCCCAGTTCGGCGACTTCGCCAACGGCGCCCAGGTGGTGATCGACCAGTTCATCGCATCCGGTGAAGTGAAGTGGGGTCGTGTCAACGGCCTGACACTGATGCTGCCTCACGGCTATGAAGGCCAGGGCCCCGAGCACAGCTCGGCGCGTCTGGAACGCTTCATGCAGCTGGCTGCCGACACCAATATGCAGATCGTGCAGCCCACAACGGCCAGCCAGATATTCCACGTGCTGCGTCGCCAGATGGTTCGTGGCCTGCGCAAGCCGCTGGTCATCATGACTCCCAAGTCGCTGCTGCGTAACAAGGACGCCACGTCGCCCCTGTCCGAATTCACCTCTGGTGGTTTCCAGACCGTGATCCCCGAGCAGGACGAAACCATCGTCAAGAACGCTGCCAAGGTCAAGCGCATCATCGCCTGCTCGGGCAAGGTGTACTACGATCTGGTCAAGAAGCGTGCCGAGAAGGAATCCAAGGACGTCGCCATCATCCGCGTCGAGCAGTTGTATCCCTTCCCCCACAAGGCGTTCGCCGCCGAAGTGAAGAAGTACGCCAACGCTACTGACATCGTGTGGTGCCAGGATGAGCCTCAGAACCAGGGTGCCTGGTTCTTCATCCAGCACAACATCCACGAGAACATGCGTGAAGGCCAGAAGCTGGGCTACTCCGGTCGCGCTGCGTCCGCTTCGCCCGCCGTTGGCTACGCACATCTGCACCAAGAGCAACAAAAGGCACTGGTGGAAGGCGCATTCGCCAAGCTCAAGGGCTTTGTCCTGACCAAGTAATACAGGCGACACCCCCTGTCCGAGGACAGGGGGCACAAGAAACATCTTTGGAAAGAATTCAAAATGGCAATCGTTGAAGTTAAAGTCCCCCAGCTGTCCGAATCCATCACTGAAGCCACCATGCTGACCTGGAAGAAAAAGGTCGGCGAGGCCGTGGCCGTCGATGAAATCCTCATCGAAATCGAAACCGACAAGGTCGTGCTGGAAGTGCCTGCTCCTTCGGCTGGCGTGATCACCGAAATCCTGCAAGGCGACGGCGCAACCGTGGCTGCCGAGCAAGTGATCGCCAAGATCGACTCCGAAGCCGTCGCCGGTGCCGCTGCTCCTGCTGCCGCCCCCGCTGCTGCTGCGACTCCTGCTGCAGCCCCCGTGGCCGCCGCACCTGCCGGCGCCGACAAGAGCGGCGTGGCCATGCCTGCTGCTGCCAAGATCCTGGCCGACAACAACCTGTCCGCTGCCAACGTGGCCGGCACAGGCAAGGACGGCCGCGTGACCAAGGGTGACGCTCTGGGTGCTATCAAGGCTGGCGCAGCCATTCCCACCGGTGCTCCCAAGGCGGCTCTGCCTCAGGTGGCAGCTCCCGTGACCAAGGAAAACCTGGGTGACCGTCCCGAGCAGCGCGTGCCCATGACACGTCTGCGTGCCCGTATTGCCGAGCGTCTGCTGCAATCCCAGGCTACCAACGCCATCCTGACCACGTTCAACGAAGTGAACATGGCTCCCGTGATGGAACTGCGCAAGAAGTTCCAGGACCAGTTCACCAAGGAACATGGCGTGAAGCTGGGCTTCATGTCCTTCTTCGTCAAGGCTGCAGTGCACGCCCTGAAGAAGTTCCCCGCAGTCAATGCCTCCATCGACGGCAACGACATCGTCTACCACGGCTACTTCGACATCGGTATTGCTGTGAGCTCGCCTCGCGGCCTGGTGGTGCCCATCTTGCGCAATGCAGACCAGATGAGCTTCGCCGACATCGAAAAGAAGATTGTCGAATTCGGTCAGAAGGCCAAGGAAGGCAAGCTGGGCATTGAAGAAATGACCGGCGGTACCTTCTCCATCTCCAATGGCGGTACCTTCGGCTCGATGATGTCCACCCCCATCATCAACCCCCCCCAGTCCGCCATTCTGGGCGTGCACGCCACCAAGGATCGCGCCGTGGTCGAGAACGGTCAGATCGTGATCCGTCCCATGAACTACCTGGCCATGTCCTATGACCACCGCATCATCGACGGCCGCGAAGCCGTGCTGAGCCTGGTGGCCATGAAGGACGCGCTGGAAGATCCTTCTCGCCTCCTGTTTGATCTGTAATTCAGCAGATCGAGCTTCTACAAAGCCCACCACCAAAAGCGGTGGGCTTTTTTCGAGTTAAACAGAGAAAAGATTCAAATCATGAGCAAGCAATTTGACGTCGTCGTGATCGGCGCAGGCCCCGGCGGCTACATCGCTGCCATCCGCGCTGCACAACTGGGTTTCAACGTCGCCTGTATCGACGAGTGGAAGAACGCCGCTGGCGGCGCTGCCCCCGGCGGCACCTGCACCAACGTGGGCTGCATTCCCTCCAAGGCGCTGCTGCAGTCTTCCGAGCATTTCGAGCATGCCAAGCTGCACTTTGCTGATCACGGCATCTCCACCGGCAAGGTCGAGATGGACGTGGCCAAAATGATCGCCCGCAAGGAAGCGATCGTGAAGCAGAACAACGACGGCATCCTGTACCTGTTCAAGAAGAACAAGGTCACTTTCTTCCACGGCCGCGGCTCCTTCGTCAAGGCTGTCGAAGGCGGCTATGAAATCAAGGTTGCCGGCAAGGAAGAGGAAGTCATCACAGGCAAGCAGATCGTGGTGGCCACTGGCTCCAACGCCCGTGCCCTGCCCGGCGTGGCTTTCGACGAAGAAAACATCCTGTCCAACGACGGCGCTCTGAGCTTGGGCAAGGCTCCCAAGAAGCTGGGCCTGATCGGTGCCGGTGTGATCGGTCTGGAAATGGGCTCGGTCTGGCGCCGTCTGGGCACGGAAGTGACCGTGCTCGAAGGCATGGACAAGTTCCTGCCCGTGGTGGATGAGCAGATCGCCAAGGAAGCCAAGAAGGCTTTCGACAAGCAAGGTCTGAAGATCGAGCTGGGCGTGAAGATCGGTGAAGTCAAGTCCGGCAAGAAGGGCGTGACCGTTGCCTACACCAACGCCAAGGGCGAAGCCCAGACCCTGGAAGTGGACAAGCTGATCGTGTCGATCGGCCGTACCGCCAACACCATCGGCCTGAACGCAGAAGCCGTGGGCCTGGCCCTGGACGAGCGCGGCGCCATCGTGGTGGACGATCTGTGCAAGACCAATCTGCCTGGCGTGTGGGCTGTGGGCGACGTGGTGCGTGGCCCCATGTTGGCGCACAAGGCCGAGGAAGAAGCCGTGGCCGTGGCCGAGCGCATTGCCGGCCAGCACGGCCATGTGAACTTCGCCACTCTGCCTTCGGTGATCTACACCAGCCCCGAAGTGGCATGGGTGGGTCGTACCGAGCAGCAGCTCAAGGCTGAAGGCGTCAAGTACAAGGCTGGCTCCTTCCCCTTCCTGGCCAACGGCCGCGCGCGTGCACTGGGCGACACGACCGGCATGGTCAAGTTCCTGGCCGACGCCGAGACTGACGAAATCCTGGGCGTGCACATGGTGGGTCCCATGGTGTCCGAGCTGATTTCCGAAGCCGTGGTGGCCATGGAGTTCAAGGCATCGAGCGAAGACATCGCCCGTATCTGCCACGCTCACCCCTCGCTGTCCGAATCCACCAAGGAAGCGGCTCTGGCTGTGGACAAGCGCACCCTGAACTTCTAAGTTTTTTCAGTCTTGCGCGCAGGTTTTGACATGGCTGTGAAGTGCCCGCGCGCAGGCTGAGTTTCTTTTAGAATTCAGAACAAAATGGCTGCTAACGCTTAGTGCATAAGCGGTAGCAGCTATTGTTTTTTGAGCATCTGGAGACAAGACGGTGAATGTAAGACAAGCCTACGAGGCGGAACTGGCCGCCAAGGGTTTCAAAAGCGATCCCGCGCAGTTGCGTGCAGTCGATGCGTTGCAGCGCTGTGCCGACGAGTGGGCCGTGTACAAGGGCAAGCGCTCCAATGCTCTCAAGAAATTGATCAATCACCCCGATCTGCCCAAGGGCGTCTATATGTACGGTGGGGTGGGGCGCGGCAAGAGCTTTCTGATGGAATGCTTCTTCAACGCCGTGCCCCTCAAGCGCAAGGTGCGGCTGCACTTTCACGAATTCATGCGCGAGGTGCACCGCGAGATGCATCTCATGCAAGGCACGCAGAATCCGCTCGATGCCCTTGGCGCCAAGATCGCCAAGAAGTACAAGCTGATCTGTTTTGACGAGTTTCATGTCGCCGACATCACCGATGCCATGATTCTCTACAAGCTGCTCGAGTCGCTGTTTGCCAACGGCGTGGGCTTTGTGACGACCTCCAACTTCGAGCCCGACGGCCTCTATCCCGGTGGCTTGCACCGCGACCGGATCCTGCCTGCGATTGCCCTGCTCAAGGAGCGCATGGAAGTGGTGAACGTGGACAACGGCACCGACTATCGCCGCCGCACTCTCGAAGACGCCAAGCTCTATCATTGCCCATTGGGCCCGGAAGCCGATGCTGCGATGCAGGAGACCTTCGATCGCCTGGCCGAAGCCCATGACGAAGAGCCGGTGATGCAGATCGAGACCCGCAAGATCGCGGCCAAGCGCCGTGCTGGTGGCGTCGTGTGGTTTGACTTCCGCGAACTCTGCGGCGGCCCGCGCTCGCAAAATGACTATCTGGAAATTGCCACGCAGTTTCACACCATCTTGCTGTCCGATGTGCCAGAGCTGCATGTGAACATGGCTTCGGCCGCGCGGCGCTTTACGCTGCTGGTGGACGTGCTCTACGATCGCCATGTCAAGCTCATCCTGTCGGCTGCAGTGCCGCCCGAGAAGATCTATACCGAAGGTCCTCTGTCCCACGAGTTCCCGCGCACCGTCTCGCGTCTGAATGAGATGCGCTCCAAGGAATATCTGGCGCTTGAGCGCCGCGTGGTGGACACCAGCTTGACCTGATCGCCTGCGGGCAACTGCCTGCGGCTTTAAGATGCCAGCCTGTACTTCGAGTTCTGAGTTGATGACGATGCCCACTATCCTTGCCCAGCTGATCCGCCGCCGCATTGCAGGCTTTGCACTGGCGCCTCTGGCCGCCATCTGGCTGGCTTGTGTGCCGGCCATGGCCCAGGTAAAGGTGGATTCGGCGCAGCAGACCGACAAGCAGGCACAGAAGGAGGTTGCCGACAAGGCGCGCCAGCAACTGCACCAGCAGCGTGAAGCCGAGCGCGACGAGATTCTCAGCAAGCGTGCCGTCATCGAGCAGCAGCGCGTGGCTGATGAAAAGCTCTGCTACCAGAAGTTTGCCGTGGAGGGTTGTCTGGCCGATGCCCGTAGGGCGGCACGTGAAAAAGATGCGCCCCTGCGTGCGCGCGAGCTGGAAATCAACGACGCGGAGCGCAAGGAAAAGGCGGCGGCCAAGCTGAAGGCCATTGAAGAGAAAAAAGCCGAAAACGCTGCCGTTCCCATGAAGTCGCAGCAACGCGAGAAGAACGGCAAGAGCCAGCCCCAGCCCACCGGCCCGGGTGCCAAACCTGCGGTTGACGAGCAGGCGGCGCAGGCCCAGCGCCAGACCGAGGCTCAGCAGCGTGCCAGCAAGCAGGCCGACTATGTGCGCCGCCACGAGCAAAACCGTGTCCAGGCCGATCAGGGGCGAGCCGAGCGTGAAGCCAAGGCCCGGGCAGATCATGAGGCCAAGCTAAAGGCTGCGGCCGAGCACAAAGCCAGGGCTTTGCAGCAGGCCAAGGAGCGCGGTCAGACGGCGGCGCCGCTGCCAGCACCTGCTCCCTGATACATTGAGGATCGGCAGTGCTCTACAGCAGGGTGCTACCGAAAGCATTGCTGCAAGCGCCCGTTTCCAAGGCGCTCAAGCCGTCTTGGATTGTCTGGACTGAATGGCTCTTCAAGCGTTTGCCGCTGCGGCTGAGGTATCCAGCTTGAGTATTGCCAGCGAGAGGTTGTCACCACCCCCGGCCGCGCGCCGCCTGGCTTTTTCAATCAGAAATTGCGAGGCTTCGCGTGGCGAGAGTCCGTCAAGCACAGTGCCCAGCTCCTGTGCGGTGAAGTAATGCCACAGGCCGTCCGAGCAGGCCATCAAGCTGTCGCCCGGCAGCAGTTTCTCAATCATGTGGTGGCTCATGGGCGGCGGCGGCTCGGCACCCAGGCAGCCCAGCAAGATATTGGACTGTGGGTGGTACTGAGCCTCGGTTTCGGTGAGCTCGCCGCGGTCGACCAGTGCCTGTACATAGGAGTGATCAAGCGAACGGTGCATGAGGGAAGAGCCGCGAAAATGGTAGAGCCGTGAATCGCCGGAGTGCATGAAGTGGCAGCGACTGTCGGGCAGGACCACAAAGACCGCGATGGTGCTGTGGGGCTCCTGTTCCGCTGCTATGGCGGTAAGGCGAATGACGGTGTGGGCATCCTGCACAATGGTGCGCAGCATGCGTGTGCAGTCTTCCTTGGCGGGCTCAAAGCGCTCGAAAACCTGGCGGGCCGTCAGCATGACCTGATCGGATGCCTTTCTCCCACCGCTGCGCCCGCCCATGCCATCGGCTACCACGCAGAGAATGCAGCCCTTGGCATAGGGATGCGCCATGAGCAGAACCTGGTCCTGCTGGTATTCTCGGTCACCGCGATGAATGCCGGTGGCCGCCTGAATGCGGTAGCTGGATGACATGAGTGTGTGCGAGTGCGCTCGCGGAGCGAGATTTAACGTTGCGTAACATTTTATCGGCCAGAGGCTGGGCCTCGGCGAACATTTGCGATCTTATGTGAGCTTGCGCTGACTTGGCTTGTTGGAAGGTGAAACGGTTTTGACTCATTTGCAGGAGGCGGTCGCGCAGGTGTTTGCACAGCAAGGTGCGCTCTCGCTGGCTGAGCCCGCATTCACGCCGCGCCCAGGCCAGACCCGCATGGCCCTGGCGGTGGCTCAGGCCATAGAGACGGGCGGGGTGCTGGTGGTGGAGGCCGGCACGGGTGTTGGCAAGACCTACGCTTATCTGGTGCCTGCCTTGCTCAGCGGTCAGCGCGTGCTGGTGTCCACGGCCACCAAGGCGCTGCAGGACCAGTTGTTTGCCCGTGATCTTCCGCGCCTGGTTCATGGTCTGGGCCTGCCTCTGCGCATGGCCAGGCTCAAGGGGCGTTCTTCCTATCTATGTACGGAGCGGCTGGAGCGTGTGCGCCAGGGCCGCTCGGCTCCCCAGGATCCGCAGGTGCTGCGCGCCGTGGCCGATGTTGAGCGCTGGGCCAGGGTCACGCGTACCGGCGATCTTGCCGAGCTGACAGCGCTGGATGAGCGCTCCCCTGTGATGCCCTTGGTGAGCTCCACCAAGGACAATTGCATGGGGTCTGACTGCCCGCACTGGCAGGGCTGTCATGTCAACCAGGCGCGTCAGCAGGCGTTGGAGGCCGACGTGGTGGTGGTCAACCATCACCTGCTGTTTGCCGATCTCGATGTGCGCGACAGCGGCATGGCTCATCTTTTGCCCAACACCGGCGTGGTGGTTATCGATGAAGCCCATCGGCTTAACGACATCGGCGTGCAGTTTGCCGGAGAGGCTCTGTCCAGTCAGCAGTTGGTGGGGTATGCACGTGATGCCCTCAGGCTGACGCAGGAACATGCGCGCGGCATGGCCGACTGGCTGGTTCTCTGTGCCACGCTGGAGCAGGCCATGCGTGAGCTGCGCCTGCAGGCCGGCAAGCCTCCGGTCGGAGGACGGCTTGCGTGGCAAGCGGTGACCCCGCAGGGACTGGATGCAGTGAAATGGCGTGCGGCACTGGTGCGGCTGGGGCAGAGCCTGCGTGCCCTGTTGATTCCACTCTCAAGTCTGGAGGGGGTAGGGGCAGAGCTGCAGCGTCTGTATGAGCGCGGCGCAGAGTTGCTCGCGCGACTGGCACGCTTTGCTGCTCCTGCAGATGATGAATGCGTGCGCTGGCTGGAGGTCGGAGCGCAGTATCTGCGCATGCTGGAGTCGCCGCTGTCGATTGCCCGCATCATGCAGCAGCGGCTGCTTCAGCGCTCGCTGGAGGATGCCGGCACGGACCAGGGCGAGGAGCCCGATCCTTCAAGGAAGAAGGCCTGGATTTTCACCTCGGCCACGTTGGGCAATGATGCCCAGCTGAGCTGGTTTGTCGAGTCCTGCGGCCTGCGCGGAGCACAGGTGCTGCAGGTGGAAAGCCCGTTCGACTACCATCGGCAAGCCGGTGTCTATGTCCCCCAGCCCTTTGCTGCGGCCGGCAGCGCACAGCACAGCCAGCAGGTCGCCCAGTTGGTGCTGGATGCGGCGCAGCGCATAGGCGGCCGCACCCTGGTGCTGACTACCACCCTCAAGGCCTTGCATGCGATCAGCGCATCGCTGCGCACCAGCCTGGGCCTGTTTGCTGATCTCGATGTGCTGGTGCAGGGCGAGGCGCCCAAGCTGGCCTTGATTCAGCGCTTTATGGCCGCCGGGGCAGCAGCCGGACGAGGAGCTGTTCTGGTGGCTTCCGCCACTTTCTGGGAGGGGGTGGACCTGCCCGGCGACATGCTGCAGCTGGTGGTGATCGACAAGCTTCCGTTTCCGCCACCTGACGACCCGCTGGTCGAAGCCCGTTCGCGACTGCTGGAGAGCGTGGGGCGAGGGGCGTTTCATGATTACATGCTGCCCGAGGCGGCACTGGCCCTCAAGCAAGGGGCCGGGCGTCTGATCCGCAGTGAAGCCGATCGTGGCGTGCTGGTCATCTGCGACAGCCGCTTGATGACTATGGGCTATAGAGCGGAGTTGATGTCGGCGCTGCCTCCCATGCGCGTGCTGGGCAGTCAGCCGGAGTTCGAGGCGGCGCTGGAGCAGTTGTCGGCGCAACATGCCAGGCGCGACGGCGGGCAGACGCCGGCGCAGGATTCAGAGGCGTAGAAATGAAAAAGGATGCGCTTGACGCATCCTTTTGTCCCTTGGGCGGCAAACGCTGCTTACCAAAGCTTCCACCAGGATTCTTTTTTCTTCTCTACGCTTTGCTCGGTGTTGGCGCCATAGCTGCTCTCCAGCACGCGCTGGGCGTCGTCCCGCAGCTGAGTCATGCCCAGGGCGTCATAGGATTTGACGAGGATCACCATGGCTTCGCGCACCGCAGGCACGTTCTGGTAGTCCTTGATGGCAGCCTGCGCACGGGCAATGGCCGCCACATAGGCTCCTCGGCTGTAGTAGTACTTGGCGACATGGACTTCGTACTGGGCCAGCGAGTTCACGATGTACTGCATGCGCTGGCGGGCATCATCGGAGTACTTGGAATCTGGAAAGCGGGTCACCAGTTCGCGGAAGGACTCGAAGGAGTCCTTGGCGGCTTTCTGGTCGCGCTCGGACAGATCCTGGCGGGTCAGCCAGCCGAACATGCCCAGGTTGTCATTGAAGTTGACCAGGCCCTTGAGGTAGAGGGCATAGTCCATGGCAGGGCTGGCAGGATGCAGCTTGGTGAAACGGTCCAGCGTGGCCAGAGCTTGCACTTTTTCGCCGGCCTTGTACTGGGCATAGGCTTTTTCCAGCTGAGCCTGCTGGGCCAGTGGCGTGCCGGCGGCACGGCCTTCGAGCTTTTCAAACAGCGGCACGGCCTTGTCATAGGCGCCGGAGGAAGATTCATCGCGCGCTTCGGTATAGATGCGCTCGGGTGTCCACTTGGCCGTCGGGTCGTCCTTGGTGCTGGAGCATCCCGCCAGCGTGGCGGCGATTAACACGGCAGGGACTAGAGTCAGTGAAATACGCGGCATGGTGGACAGTTTTCTGACAATCATTAGCGGTAATAGGAGGCAGGCCCGTCGCATCTGGCGGCAAGGCGCAAAACCTACACCATACACCACCAGGACCGGACCTTCCTGAAAAAGGATCGACGCATTGTAATGGGCCGCCGGATCGCGCTCGCGAGTTGCTGGCGTCTTTACGCTACGGCCGCAGCGAATCTAGAGGCATTGAGTCCGCAGGGACGAAGCGCTCTTCCTACAATAGCGGCCATGTTTGTCCATCTGCGCCTGCACACCGAATTCTCCGTCGTCGACGGAACCACCCGCGTCAATGCCATGATCAAGGCCGCTGCCGAAGACGGGCAGGTGGCGATGGCCATTACCGACTTCAACAATCTGTTTGGCGGCATCAAGTTCTATCGCGAAGGCCGTGGCAAGGGCGTCAAGCCTCTGCTGGGCGCCGAGATCATGCTCGAAGGGCTGGGCGATGCGCCGCCTTCGCGGATCATCGTTCTTGTGCAGAGCAAGCAGGGCTACCACAATATTGCCGAGCTGCTGGCACGTGGCTGGACGCGCAATGTAGTGCGTGATCAGGCGCAGCACAAGTGGGAATGGCTGCAGGAACTGGGCGAGGGACTGATCGTGCTGTCCGGTGCGCAAGCCGGCCCCGTGGGCATTGCTCTCACCCGTGGTGATGAAAAAGGGGCGGCCGAGATTGCCCAGCGCCTGGCAACCATGTTCCCGCACCGCTTCTATATCGAGCTGCAGCGCGCGGGCCGTGCCGATGACGAGTCGCATGTGCTGGCGGCCGTGAAACTGGCCAGCCGCTTGAATCTGCCGGTGGTGGCGACGCACCCGATCCAGTATGCCAAGCCCGACGATTACGAGGCCCACGAGGCCCGCGTTTGCATTGCCGAAGGCGAGATCCTGGGCAATGCCAAGCGGGTGCGCAAGTTCACCCGCGACCAGTATTTCAAGACCGCTGCCGAAATGGAGCAGCTGTTTGCCGACATTCCGAGCGCGATCGAGAACACCATCGAAATTGCCCGCCGCTGCAGCCTGACGCTGGAGTTGGGCAACCCGCAGTTGCCCAATTTCCCCGTGCCGTCCGGCATGAGCATGGACGAGTTCTTCCGCCACGAGTCCTACCAGGGGCTGGAGGAGCGCCTGGTCCACCTCTATCCCGATGCGGCCAAGCGCGACGCCCAGCGTTCGCGCTATGTGGAGCGGCTGGAGTTCGAGCTGGGCACCATCATGAAGATGGGCTTTCCGGGCTACTTTCTTATCGTGTCGGACTTTATCAAGTGGGCCAAGGCCAATGGCTGCCCAGTGGGGCCGGGCCGTGGCTCGGGTGCCGGCTCGCTGGTGGCCTATGTGCTCAAGGTGACCGATCTCGACCCGCTGGAATACAACCTGCTGTTCGAGCGTTTCCTGAACCCCGAGCGCGTGTCCATGCCCGACTTTGACGTGGACTTCTGCCAGCAGAACCGCGACCGCGTGATCGACTATGTCAAGGATCGCTACGGCCGCGATGCCGTGAGCCAGATCGCCACCTTCGGCACCATGGCCGCACGTGCGGCCATCCGTGACGTGGGCCGCGTGCTGGACATGAGCTACACCTTCTGCGACGGCATCTCCAAGCTGATCCCGAACAAGCCCGGCCTGCATGTCACGCTCAAGTATCCGCCCAATCCGCCCAAGGAAGGCGACAAATACACCTATGCCATCAAGGAGGAGCCGATTCTGGCCGAGCGCATCGAGCGCGAGGAGGACGTCAAGACCCTGATCGAGATGGCGCAGAGCCTGGAGGGCATGACGCGAAACATCGGCATGCACGCCGGCGGCGTGGTGATTGCGCCGGGCAGGCTGGCCGATTTTTGTCCGCTGTACCAGCAGCCCGGCAGTACCTCGGCCGTGGCCATGTACGACAAGGACGACGTGGAAGCCGTGGGCCTGGTGAAGTTCGACTTTTTGGGTCTGGCCACGCTGACGATCCTGGAGATTGCGCGCGAATTCATCATGAAGCGCCACAAGGGTCAGGAGAACTTCCAGTTCGAGAACATTCCGCTGGACGACTATCCGACCTACAAGCTGTTCTCGGATGGCAAGACCGAAGCCGTCTTCCAGTTTGAATCGCGCGGCATGCAGCAGATGCTCAAGGAGGCCAAGCCCTCGCGTCTGGAAGACCTGATTGCGCTGAACGCTCTCTACCGCCCCGGTCCCATGGACCTGATTCCCACCTTCATTGCCCGCAAGCACGGGCAGGAAGTCGTGGAGTACCCGCATCCGCTGGTCGAGTCGGTGCTGGCCGAAACCTACGGCATCATGGTCTACCAGGAGCAGGTGATGCAGACCGCCCAGGTGCTGGGCGGCTACTCGCTGGGCGGCGCCGACTTGCTGCGCCGGGCCATGGGCAAGAAGAAGGTCGAGGAGATGGTCAAGCACCGGGGCATCTTCCGCGAGGGTGCGGCCAAGAACGGACTGTCCGAGGAAAAGGCCGACGAGGTCTTCGACCTGATGGAGAAGTTCGCGGGCTACGGCTTCAACAAGTCGCACGCGGCAGCCTACTCCCTGCTGGCCTATCACACGGGCTGGCTCAAGGTGCACTACACGGCCGAGTTCTACTGCGGCAATATGACCGTGGAAATGGACAACACCGACAAGCTCAAGGTGTTGTACGAGGATGCGCTCAAGATGGGCATCACTTTCGAGATGCCCGATGTGAACCGCGGTGTGTACCGCTTCGAGCCGGTGACCGACAAGGTCATACGCTACGGCCTCGGAGCCATCAAGGGAACGGGGCAGGCGGCCATCGAAGCCATTGTGGCTGCGCGCAACGGCGAGGGCACGGGCCCCAACGGCCACGAGAAAGGTCCGTTCAAGAGCTTGTTCGACTTCTGCCTGCGCGTGGATCGCAGCCGCATCAACAAGCGCACCGTGGAAGCCTTGATCAAGGGCGGCGCCTTTGACACGATAGACATGAACCGCGCCTCGCTGATGGCGACGCTGGACACGGCCTTCGGCTTTGCGGCGACCTCGATTGCCAATGCCGATCAGGGCGGTCTGTTCGACATGATGGGCGATGATGCGCTGGGCTCGAGCACGGCGGAGCCACCCATGGCCGATGTGCTGCCCTGGGGCGTCAAGGAAAAGCTGACGCTGGAAAAAACGGCCATCGGCTTCTATCTGACAGGCCATCTGTTCGACGAGGTCGAGGCCGAAGTGCGCCGCTTCGTGCGCACCCCGATCGGCGAGATGCGCGACAGCCGCGAGCCGCAGACCATGGCCGGCATCATCGGCGGGCTGCGCACCATCAACGGCCAGCGCGGCAGGCTGAGCATCTTTACGCTGGACGACAAATCGGCGGTGATCGAGGCCTCGGTTGACGAAAAAACCATGGCAGCTTGCGCCGACGTGCTCAAGGAGGACGAGTTTGTCGTGGTTTCGGGCCGTCTCCAGCCCGACCGCTTCAGCGGCGGCCTGCGCATGAAGGTGCAGCAGATGTGGAGCCTGGCCGATGCGCGCTGCCGTTTTGCGCGCTATCTGCAGGTCAGCGTCGGGGAGAAGATGCCCGATGTGCCGGCGCTGCTGCGCCAGTTCCCGGCCAAGGTCGAGGAAACCGAGAGCGGTAATATCAACCATGGCGTCAAGGTACGTCTGGACCTGGTATGCCGCGACGAGCGCGGCTCGGCCAGTTGCGAGCTGGCGCTGGGCGAGAGCAGTCGCTTCTATCCCTCGGATGCCGCACTGGCTGCCTGGTATGGCTCGGCAGCGGCAGGCCAGGTCAAAGTGGTTTATGAATAGGCAGCATGGCAGCCCTTGCGAGCTGCCTGCACTCGAATGTCGGATAAGTGCCTGAATTTTTGATAGCGCAGAGCGCTTGCTGGGTAAGGGATTTCCATGGATTTCCCTTGGTTTTGCCAAATTTGCTTCCGGCCGCCTTGAAATCCCTAACAATGCTATGCATATGCCAGCGCAAAAACATTGCAACGGCTCGCTAGAATGGATTTCATGGCTACCCAACTCCCATCAATTCCCCCGGTCTCGCCAGCGATCAGAACGCCTGACGATGGAGATTCCTTGGTGCTCGAGCGGCGCCGCCAGCGGCTGCAGCCGCCACGCATGTATCAGGTGGTGATGCTCAACGACGACTTCACGCCCATGGAGTTCGTGATTGCCGTGCTGCAGGAGCTGTTCGGCAAGGACCGCGAATCGGCCACGCAGATCATGCTCAAGATTCATTTGGACGGCCGTGGTGTCTGCGGCGTCTACAGCCAGGATGTGGCGGCGACCAAGGTCGAGCAGGTACTGCAGGCGGCCCAGAAAGCGGGCCATCCGTTGCAGGCCACATTCGAGCCTGTTGAATAAGCGCAGTCCGCCCTCAGATTAGTTAGCAGAGAGTCAACCAAGCAAGCCGAAAGGAGTCGCACATGATCGCTCAAGAACTGGAAGTCAGCTTGCACATGGCGTTTGTCGAGGCCCGTCAGCAGCGTCACGAGTTCATCACCGTGGAGCATCTGCTGCTCGCCCTGCTGGACAACCCCAGTGCAGCTGAAGTGCTGCGCGCATGCGCGGCCAATATCGACGACCTGCGTTCATCGCTGTCCAACTTCATCAAGGACAACACACCGCAGGTGGACGGCACCGAAGAGGTGGATACGCAGCCCACGCTGGGATTCCAGCGTGTGATTCAGCGCGCCATCATGCATGTGCAGTCCACAGGCAACGGCAAGAAGGAGGTGACGGGCGCCAATGTGCTCGTGGCCATCTTCGGCGAAAAGGACTCGCATGCCGTGTACTACCTGCACCAGCAGGGCGTGACACGCCTGGACGTGGTCAACTACATTGCTCATGGCATCAAGAAGGGCGAGCCGCCCGAGCCTGCCAAGGCCGAGTCTCCCTCGGAGAGCGAAGAAGGCGCGGCTGGCGAGCGCAATGAAAAGGCCTCGCCGCTGGAGCAGTTCACGCTGAACCTGAACCAGGCTGCCAAGGAAGGCAAGATCGATCCGCTGATCGGGCGCGAGTACGAGGTCGAGCGCACCATCCAGATCCTCTGCCGCCGTCGCAAGAACAACCCGCTGCTGGTGGGCGAAGCCGGTGTGGGCAAGACCGCGATTGCCGAGGGTCTGGCCTGGCGCATCACCGAGGGCACGGTGCCCGAGGTGCTCAAGGAAGGCGTGGTCTACTCGCTGGACATGGGCGCGCTGCTGGCCGGCACCAAGTACCGCGGCGATTTCGAGCAGCGCCTCAAGGGCGTGCTCAAGTCGCTCAAGGACAAGCCGCATGCCATCCTGTTCATCGACGAGATCCACACGCTGATCGGCGCCGGTGCGGCCTCGGGCGGCACGCTAGACGCGTCCAATCTGCTCAAGCCTGCGCTGTCCAGCGGTCAGTTGCGCTGCATCGGCGCGACCACCTTCACGGAATACCGTGGCATTTTCGAAAAAGACGCGGCCCTGTCGCGCCGCTTCCAGAAGGTGGATGTGGTCGAGCCTACGGTGGCCGAGACCGTGGACATCCTCAAGGGCCTGAAGTCGCGCTTCGAGGAGCACCACAGCATCACCTATGCGCAGGAAGCCCTGCAGGCTGCTGCCGAGCTGTCGGCCAAGTACATCAACGACCGTCACCTGCCCGACAAGGCCATCGACGTGATCGATGAGGCCGGTGCTGCCCAGCGTATCGCGCCCGAAGCCCAGCGCAAGCAGACCATCGGCAAGGCCGAGATCGAAGCCATCGTGGCCAAGATCGCCCGCATTCCGCCGGCCAACGTCAGCAACGACGACCGCAGCAAGCTGCAGACGCTGGAGCGTGACTTGAAGAGCGTGGTCTTCGGACAGGACAAGGCACTGGAAGTGCTGTCGTCTGCCGTGAAGATGGCGCGCTCGGGCCTGGGCAAGCCGGACAAGCCGATCGGCTCCTTCCTGTTCTCCGGCCCCACGGGCGTCGGCAAGACGGAAGCCGCCAAGCAACTGGCCTATATCCTGGGCGTGGACCTGATCCGCTTCGACATGTCCGAGTACATGGAGCGTCATGCGGTCAGCCGACTGATCGGCGCTCCTCCCGGCTATGTGGGTTTTGATCAGGGAGGTCTGCTGACCGAGGCCGTGACCAAGAAGCCGCATTCGGTGCTGCTGCTCGATGAAATCGAAAAGGCGCATCCGGACATCTTCAACGTGTTGCTGCAGGTCATGGATCACGGCACGCTGACCGACAACAACGGGCGCAAGGCCGACTTCCGCAACGTGATCATCATCATGACCACGAATGCGGGTGCCGAGACCATGAACAAGGCCACCATCGGTTTCACGAACCCGCGTGAAGCCGGTGACGAAATGGGCGATATCAAGCGCCTGTTCACGCCCGAGTTCCGCAACCGTCTGGATGCCATCGTCAGCTTCAAGCCGCTGGACGAGCAGATCATTCTGCGCGTGGTCGACAAGTTCCTGCTGCAGCTCGAGCAGCAACTGGCCGAGAAGAAGGTGGAGGTCACCTTCAGCGACAACCTGCGCAAGCATCTGGCCAAGAAGGGCTTCGATCCGCTCATGGGTGCACGCCCCATGCAGCGCCTGATCCAGGACACCATCCGCCGCTCGCTGGCCGATGAGCTGCTGTTCGGTCGTTTGACCAATGGCGGACGCCTGGAAGTGGACTGGGACGAAGCGGGCAACGAAGGCAAGGGTGATGTCAAGCTCACCATTACCGAGCTGCCCAAGGACGCACCCAAGGCCGAGCCCGAGCAGGCCGTGGCCGAATAAGGCCTTCGTCAGCGCCCGTATGGGGTGCTGAAACCAGAGACCGGCAGTGGAGACACTGCCGGTTTTTTGTTGTCCGCCTGGCCTGTGTTTGCTCTTTTTATGAGAGCTTTTATCGCTTGTTTGGCATGTAATTCAGGTGCTTTTATGCCTGAGTACTTCTGGTAGCGGGCGAAGCCAGCTATGAATGATGATTCGCCCATCAGTTCCTATGGACTGGCCCTGGCGGATGCAGCAGCCGCCATTGCGGTCGTTTCGGTGTTTGCAGCCTGAATGGGCGCAGGCTTTGGCGGAATGTTGTGTCCTGCGGACGACGATCAGGTCGCGGATACGATGGAGCCGCTCCACAATGCCGGGGCAGAGCTGCCTGATCAATCGCGCAGGTACAGAAGCAGCATGAAGATCGGCGTGCCGATCAGAACGCCGATGATAGAGAACAGGGGGCCGTAGACGAGCAGGCTTATCTCCAGCGCGCGCATACACCCCGAGATGCCCTCATTCAGGCAGCTGACCCCGTCGGGCGGCAGGAAGATGCTGTGAAACGGCAGAAAAAGCGCCGCCACGGCGAGACTGGCAAGCAGTGCCAGAAAGGCAGAGAGAACAAGTCGGCCCAGGGTTTTCATGATATGCATCTCCGCCGCAACTATAGATGGCTCAGCCGTGAATGCGGGGCTTCGCGGCCGACTCGGACCGGACCCGGTGCGCTGCCCTGTCGTGATGGCCGGCCCAGGTTGCTGAGCCGGACTGCCGCAAGAAAACGGCTTTGGAGCATGCCTAGGGCCTGCCTGCTGTGCCGCGTGCGACCTGGCTGATGAAATTGAGCGCGGCGACGATGATGCCCTTGCTCAGAGGCAGCAAGGCAAAGAACAGAAAGAAGAGGTGGTTGGCCTGCCACAGCGGCATGGTGCGCAGATGCGCGAGCCAGCTTTGAACATGGCCGCCGGCCACGGCGGTCGCGATGGCGGCGGCAAGCAGGGCCAGCAGCGTGACGGCCAGGGCCTTGGCACGCTTGGATGCGCGCTCGAAGGCGAGCGTGACAGGACGGATGAGGCAACAGCCAAAGACCAGGGCGCAGAGAAAAGGCACCAGGTCCACGGCTTCGCCCCGTAGCAGCCAGGGCAGGGCAGTTGCATAGGACAGAACCAGCAGGCCGAGGCCGGTGGCTCCTATGAGTCGGGGTTGCCGCTGTTGCTGCTGCTTCATGGACGTCTGCCGGTGCGCTGGAACGAGGCCGCGAAACCAATGAAAAAAGGAGCTGTTATCGCTTGCTGCATGACGATTTCAGATACTTTTGTATTTGAAAGGCAATGCGGAGAAGCGGTGCCAGCTATCAACATTGCTATTTGAGCCTGACGCCAGTCACTTGACCTGGCGCTTTTCCAGCTTGCGCGCCAGGGTGCGCCTGTGCATGCCAAGGCGGCGTGCGGCCTCGGAGATGTTGAAGCCGGACTCGGCCAGGGTCTCGTGAATATGCTCCCATTCCAGCGTCTTGATGGAGGTGGTCTGGCTGCTGACTTCCACATCGGTGCGGCCTTCGACTCGCCCGAAGGCGGCTTCGATATCGTCGGTATTCGAGGGCTTGGCCAGGTAGTGGCAGGCGCCCAGCTTGACGGCTTCCACGGCCGTGGCAATGCTTGCGTAGCCGGTGAGAACGACGATGAGCGCATCGGGGTTGTGCAGATGCAGCATCTGCACGCAGTTCAGGCCCGAGGCATTGCCGGCCAGCTTCAGGTCCATGACCGCATATTGCGGCCGCTGCTGGGTCAGCAGCAGCTGCACTTCCTCGCCGCTGGTGGCATGCAGCACACGGTAGCCCCGGCGCTCGAACGAGCGCTTGAGGGTGCGTGCAAATGCCGCGTCATCTTCAACCAGCAGCAGTAAACGGTCTTCTTCCATGCAAACCACAATGTCTTAAATCGCGAGAGCGGACTGGGGCAGGCTGACCTCCACCAGAGCACCTCCGCCTTGCTGAGCCGGCAGATTGCCGGCATGAACGCGGCCGCCCAGGGCGCGGGCCACGTTGGTCACCAGAAACAGGCCCAGGCCGCGGCCAGGACGCTCCTGTTTGGTGGAGACATGGCACTGGCCCAACTGCTGCAGCACGGCGGCATCGAAGCCCGGACCATGGTCGCGCACCTGGATGCGTATCTGGTCGTGATCGCTGCTCAGGGTCAGCTCCACCCAGTCGGGCGAGGCTTCGAGGGCATTGTCCAGCAAATTGCAAATCATTTGCTGCAATGCAGTATCCGAGAGCATGGCGAAGTCCTTCACGCCCTGCTGGTGCAGCGCAAAGTGCTGCAGGCTGTTATGGGTCTGCCAGTGGCTGACCACGCCTTGCACAAAGCTCGCAAAGGTGGTGCTTTCCGTGCCTTCGGCCCGGGTCTCGCCGGCGGACAGCAGCACGCCCGAGACGATGGACTTGCAGCGCAGCAGCTGGCGCTGCATTTCCTGCAGGTCCTCGCGCAGATCCTCGTCCTGCATGAGGGCCGGCATATGCTGCCAGTCGCCCAGGATCACGGACATGGTGGCCATGGGTGTGCCCAGCTCGTGGGCCGCGCCGGTGGCCAGCAGGCCCAGGCGCACGATATGTTCTTCCTCGCTGGCGCGCTGGCGCATATTGGAGATGCGCTTGTCGCGGCGGCGCGTGTTCTCGACGATGCGCGTCAGAAAGACGATGGTCAGGATGCTGGTCAGCGCAAAGCTGATGAGTACGCCCACAACATAGAGGCTGGGCAGGCCTTCCTGACTCACGAACTGCACATGCAGAGGCTGGTGAAACAGGGTCAGGCCCAGGACTCCGACAAAAGAGGCCGCGACCACGCACCATGTGTAGTGGGCGGGCAGCAGCACGGCGCTCAGAATGCCCTGCAGCAGATACAGATAGATAAAGGGGTTGCTGGCGCCGCCGCTCAGGTACAGCTGAATGGTCAGGGCCAGCACATCGGCCAGCAGCGCATAGAAGACGCTGCGCGAGGTCACGGGGCGGTGCAGGCCCTGGCTCCAGTAGATATAGGCCAGGTTGGTGGCCACCAGGGCCACGAGCACCAGCGCCATGGGCAGCAGGGGCAGTGCAATCTGAAAGCCGTAGTGCACCAGCGAGATGGTGACGACCTGGCCGACCACGGCAATCCAGCGCAGCTGAATCAGCAGCTGCATGTTCTGCCGCTCGGTCAGGCGCTGTACGCGAAACAGGGAATCGGAAATTTGGCTCACCGCGCAATTGTCACCGAGCGGGGCTGCCACGGACGCCTCTGGGGCTATGCGTTCCTGATGTAGGCACCGCCTTAAAGGGCCGAAAAAAAGCGCTCCGGGGAGCGCTTTTCAGGGGGAGGCATCAGCTTTTGGCAACCGCCTTGTCGTGCCGGCGTACCAGCCAGGCCGCTCCGATCACCATGATGGCCAGCCCATACCAGGTAAGCGCATAGACCAGATGGCTGTTCGGGAAGCGGATGACCGTCATGCCGGGGCGCAGGACTTCGGTGCCGGCCTCTGCCTGGGCATAGGCCGGGTTGCTGGCGGGCACGCCCTGGTCTATGAAGTAGGGGGCGGGCCTGCCCAGGCCCTGGGCCTGGGCAATGGCGGCGACATCGCGTGAGTACCACTGGCCGTTGGCCGGGTCGTTCTTGCGCAGAAAGCCGCCGCCGGGCTCGCTCATGCGCATCAGGCCGATGACGGTGACGGTCTCGGCGGATGGCCCGGCTTCGGCAATCTGCCTGAGCCACTGGCCGCGCAGCTTCTCGGGCGTGAAGCCGCGGTTGACCAGAACCTGTGTGCCATCGCCCAGCTGCAGCGGCGTCATGAGCCAGAAGCCCGCGCCGGCCTCGGTCAAGGCCTTGGCCAGCACGCTTTGCTTGTCCAGCCATCGGCCTTGCGCCTTGACGGGCAGGTACTCGTGGCTGGCGGCATTGATCTGCGGCCATTGGCCGGGCTCGGGCAAAGCCACGGGGGCGCTGTGCACGCGCTGCTCCACGCGCTCGATGAGATCGAGCTTCCAGGCGCGGCGCTGCACCTGCCAGGTGCCCAGAGCCATGAAGCCTAAAAACAAGGCGATGCCCACAAACGCGAGCATCGCCTTGGCGAAGGGAGAGCGCTGCCGCGCAGCGCTCTGGTTCTTCATGAGGTCAGTCAAGGTGTGACAGCTGCGGGAGCTGTGTGACCTGCGTGATCTGCATGGCCTGCGGCCTGGTGCATTTCATGACCGGGCATCATGTTGGTGTTCATGTGGAACATGACCCAAAGCGTGCCGGAGATCGCAATCGCCAGGAAGATCACCGTGAAGATGGTGGACAGCATGGTCCAGCCGCCCTGGATCTTGCCGTTCATGTGCAGGAAGTACACCATGTGCACGAGCACCTGGACCACCGCGAACAGGCCCAGCACGGCCACGGCCGTGGTGCGGTCGGTGATGACGTTGTTCATGACCAGGTAGAAGGGGATGGCGGTCAGGATGACGGCCAGGATGAAGCCCTTTACATAGTCACCCATGGTGACGTGCAGGTCGTCGTGATCGTGGTGATCGTCATGACCGGCGTGGATATCGTGTGCGCTCATTTACAGCACCCCCATCAGATACACAAAGGTGAACACACCGATCCAGACCACGTCCAAGAAGTGCCAGAACATGGACAGGCAGTTGATACGGCGCACGTTCTCGTTGATCAGGCCGTGCTTCTTGATCTGAATCATCAGGGTGATCAGCCAGACCAGACCGAAGGTCACGTGGATACCGTGCGTGCCCACCAGTGTGAAGAAGGACGACAGGAAGGCGCTGCTCTGAGGCGTTGCACCTTGATGGATCAGGTGGTGGAACTCATAGAGTTCCACGGCCAGGAAGGCTGCGCCCAGCAGGCCGGTGACGGCCAGCCACAGCAGAGTGCCGTTCACGTTCTTCTTCTGCTTTTGCAGCATGGCAAAGCCGAAGGTGATGGACGACATCAGCAGGAAGGCCGTGTTGACGGCCACCAGCGACAGATCGAACAGATCCTTGCCCGAGGGGCCGCCTGCATAGCTGCGGCCCAGCACGCCATAGGTGGCGAACAGTGCGGCAAAGATCAGGCAGTCGCTCATCAGGTAGAGCCAGAAGCCCAGCGAGGTGCCGTTTTCCGGATGAGGCTCGTGCGCGAGGTGGTACTCGCGAGTAGCCAGGGCGGCTGCGCCGCCAGCGTTGATATGTGTATTAGACATGGGCTGCTGCAAGCTGCTTGGTACGTGCTTCTTCCGATGTGGCCACTTCGGCCGCAGGGATGTAGTAGTCACGCTTGTAGTTGAAGGTATGAATGATCGAAGCCAGGATGGTTGCGACGAACGAAGCGATCGTCAGAGGCCACATGTGCCAGATCAGAGCAAAGCCCAGAACGGTGGACAGGCCGGCAATCACCACGCCGGCGCCGGTATTGGCGGGCATGTGGATGGGCTCGAAGCCGCTCAGCGGACGCTGATAGCCATGCTTCTTCATGTCGGTCCAGGCGTCGATGTCGTGCACCACGGGGGTGAAGGCGAAGTTGTACTGGGGAGGGGGCGAGGAAGTGGCCCACTCCAGGGTACGGCCTTCCCATGGGTCGCCGGTCACGTCACGCAGCTCGTCGCGCTTCCAGATGGACACGGCCAGCTGGATGAAGAAGCAGCCGATACCGGCAGCGATCAGGGCAGCACCGCAGGCAGCGATGATGAACCAGATCTGCAGCGAGGGATCGTCGAAGTGGTTGGCACGGCGAGTCACGCCCATCAGACCAAGGATGTACAGGGGAGTGAAGGCAACCCAGAAGCCGACCAGCCAGAACCAGAACGAAGCCTTGCCCCAGAACTCATTGAGTCGGAAGCCGAAAGCCTTGGGGAACCAGTAGTTGATGCCGGCAAACACGGCAAACACCACGCCGCCGATGATCACGTTGTGGAAGTGAGCAATCAGGAACAGCGAGTTGTGCAGCACGAAGTCTGCGGGAGGCACGGCCAGCAGCACACCGGTCATGCCGCCGATGGCGAAGGTGACCATGAAGCCCACCGTCCACAGCATGGGCACCGAGAAGCGGATGCGGCCGCGGTACATGGTGAACAGCCAGTTGAAGATCTTCGCGCCCGTGGGGATGGAGATGATCATCGTGGTGATACCGAAGAAGGTATTCACGCTGGCACCCGAGCCCATGGTGAAGAAGTGGTGCAGCCACACCAGGTAGGACAGGATGGTGATACACACGGTGGCGTAAACCATCGAGGTGTAGCCGAACAGACGCTTGCGGCTGAACGTTGCCACGATTTCGGAGAACACGCCGAAGCAGGGCAGGATCAGGATGTAGACCTCGGGGTGACCCCAGATCCAGATCAGGTTCACGTACAGCATGGGGTTGCCGCCCAGCTCGTTCGTGAAGAAGTTGGTGCCGACGTAGCGGTCCAGCGACATCAGCACCAGGGCTGCGGTCAGCACGGGGAAGGATGCCACGATCAGGGCGTTGGTGCACAGGGCAGTCCAGGTGAAGACGGGCATCTTCATCAGGTTCATGCCGGGAGCGCGCATCTTGATGATGGTCACGATCAGGTTGATACCTGACAAGGTCGTGCCCACACCGGCGACCTGCAGGCCCCAGATGTAGTAATCAAGACCCGTGCTGCCGCTCTGATGCCCCAGATTGGACAGAGCCAGCCAGCCGGAGGTGGAGAACTCGCCCAGGAACAGGGAGATCATCACCAGCACGGCGCCGCCGGTGGTCATCCAGAAGCTGAAGTTGTTCAGGAACGGGAAGGACACGTCACGTGCGCCGATCTGCAGAGGAACCAGGTAGTTCATCAGGCCGGTCACGAAGGGCATCGCCACGAAGAAGATCATGATCACGCCGTGGGCCGTGAAGATCTGGTCGTAGTGGTGAGGAGGCAGGTAGCCCATGTTGTCGCCGAAGGCCATGGACTGCTGCAGACGCATCATCACGGCATCGGCAAAGCCGCGCAGGAACATGACCAGACCGAGGATCATGTACATGATGCCGATCTTCTTGTGGTCGATGGAGGTGATCCAGTCGTTCCACAGCGGAGCCCAGAGGCGGAACTTGGTGATGCCGCCGACCACGACGAGGCCGCCAAGCACCACGGCAATAAAGGTCAAGAGCACGATGGGCTCATGCGTCATGGGAATCTGGTCCCATGTGATACGGCCCAACAGCCAGTGGGAGGCCGGGGTTGTTGTTTCAGACATGTTGAGTCTCTTTTGTCGTATTGGAGCGGCTGGGCGGTGAGCGCATCCGCACCGTGAACTACTTATTGCTGTGCGACAGCTCCGGAGGCGGCGACTTCGTCGAGCAGGGCGACAACGCGGTCAGCGTCTTTGGAAGTGCAGACATCCAGGGGCAGGGCCACGCTGGAGGTCTTGCTGTGGTGTGCAGGTGCCTTGCCGCCGGCGGCGTCGATGGCCATCATCTCGTTCATGCACATCTTGCCGTCTTCCACGCAGCGGTTGAGGACCTTGTGGTACAGGCCTTCGTCCACGCTGGCGAAGCGTTCAACGGGGTTGCGCTCGCTGGGCTTGGCCAGATCGATATAGGCATCGCGTGTCAGGGCCTTGCCTTCGGTCTTGGCCTTGGCAACCCACTGATCGAACTGCTCGTTTTCCAGGCCGTGGAACTTGAAGGTCATGCCTGCAAAACCAGCGCCGCTGTAGTGAGAGGACTTGCCGCCATAGACACCTGGCTTGTTGATCACGGCGTTCAGCTCGGTCTGCATGCCGGGCATGGTGTAGATCATGCCGGCCAGATCAGGAACGTAGAACGCGTTCATGGTGTGGGTGGAGGTCAGCTTGAAGTGAATGGGGCGATCCACCGGGGCAGCCACTTCGTTGACGGTGGCAATGCCTTGCTCAGGGTAGAAGAACAGCCATTTCCAGTCCAGAGACACGACCTGGATCTCCAGAGGCTTGACGTTGGGGTCCAGAGCCTTGGTGGCGGAGATGCGGTCCAGGGGACGATAAGGGTCGAGCTTGTGGGTGCTGATCCAGGTAATGGCGCCCAAAGCGATGATGATGAGCAGGGGAACCGTCCAGATCACCAGTTCCAGCGCAGTGGAGTGGTGCCATTCGGGGTCGTACTTGGCTTCGGTGTTGGACTGGCGGTATTTCCAGGCAAACAGCAGCGTCAAAAAGATGACGGGGACGATGATGAGCAACATCAGCAAAGTGGCCGTAATGACCAGATCGCCTTGCTGCTTGGCGACATCGCCAGCTGGGTTGAGGACGACGGCCTTGCTGCAACCTGCGAGGGTTGCGGTCAAAGCGGCCGCTGAGAGCCACGCGGGCCCACGGATTTCCTTGATTTTTAACATGCTTTGGGCGTGACAAAGTCGCGCTTAGGTGTAAACGCGGATTACTGGATCTCGGCAAATGTAATACCAAACAGTGGCTTGTCCATTGGACATTTTGTCCAAGGTCAACAGCTCGGGATTGGAAATGCGCTATGCGACAAGGGTTTAGCGGCTTTGGCGCGTGGACAAACTTTGAGCTGACAGGGCTTGAAATTGTCAAATCAGCCCTCAGAAACGGGGCCTGCACGGGGCTGGGCTGACAGTGTTCAGGGCAAAAACTCTATTGCAGCTGCACATGCTTGGGCGTAGAACGGAAAGCGTCCCCGGGACTGAAAAGTAAGACAAGGAGTTGTACCTTTATGACAAGCATGAACCCGTCCGTTGGTCTTACTCAGCAAGACTATGAGAACTCGGAAACCCTGGCCTATGCGCATACCGACGAGGATGTGACTCCCGGCGAGATTGCCGTGGGGGTGATCATCGGGCGCTCTTCCGAGTACTTTGACTTCTTCGTGTTCGGCATCGCCTGCGTGCTGGTGTTTCCCTCGCTGCTGTTTCCCTATCTATCCAAGCTCGATGGCACGCTGGCCGCGTTTGCCATCTTCTCGTTGGCCTTTGTGGCCCGCCCCGTGGGCACGGCGCTGTCCATGGCCGTGCAGCGGGTCTGGGGGCGTGCCACCAAGCTGACTCTGGCGCTGCTTCTGCTGGGCGTGTGCACGGTGGGCATGACCTTCCTGCCGAGCTATGAGACAGCGGGCATGAAGGCCGTCTGGGCGCTGGTGATCCTGCGCATCGGCCAGGGCCTGGCGCTCGGGGGCTCCTGGGACGGCTTGCCTTCGCTGCTGGCCATGTCCGCGCCGCCGAACAAGCGCGGCTGGTATTCGATGATCGGTCAGCTCGGGGCGCCGCTGGGTTTCATCATTGCGGCAGCGTTGTTTGCCTATCTGTACTCCAGCCTGACGGCCGACGAGTTCATGAGCTATGGCTGGCGCTACCCCTTCTGCGTGGCCTTCGCCATCAACGTGGTGGCGCTGTTTGCGCGCCTGCGTCTGGTCGTGGGCCAGTCCTATACCCAGCTTCTGCAGGAGCGTGAGCTGGAGCCCATCAGCGTGACCAGTCTCATGGCCAACGAAGGCCGCAATGTGATGATCGGTGCTTTTGCCGCACTGGCCAGCTTTGCGCTGTTCCATCTGGTGACCGTGTTCCCGCTGTCCTGGATTTCCATGTACTCCGACCAGTCCATGACCGAAGTGCTGGTGGTGCAGATCATCGGTGCACTGCTGGCAGGCGCGGCCATCATGCTGTCGGGCTGGCTGGCGGACCGAGTGGGGCGTCGCAACACCCTGGGCACCATGGCCTGCCTGATCGGCATCTTCAGCTTTCTTGCGCCCTGGTTGCTGGGCAGCGGCAGCACCGGCAACAATGTGTTCATCCTGGTGGGCTTTGTGCTGCTGGGCCTGTCCTACGGCCAGGCATCGGGCACGGTGACATCCAACTTCTCGTCGCGCTACCGTTACACCGGTGCGGCCCTGTCCACGGACATGGCCTGGCTCATCGGTGCGGCGTTTGCGCCTCTGGTGGCCTTGGGTGTCTCGGCAAAGTTCGGTCTGGTGGCTCTGGGTATCTATCTGCTGTCGGGCGCCTTGTGCACGCTGGCGGCCCTGGGCATCAACCGTGCCATCGAGGCGCGCGACCAATAAGAAGTCAGTGAACTTCCCTGCAAAACGCCCGGTGCTTGCATCGGGCGTTTTTCTTGATGCCAGGGGACATGAAAAAGCCGCCTGCAAGAGGCGGCTTTTTATCGACTGGAAGACGGATCAGTCCAGTGCCAGACCGGCCTTCTTGATGACATCACCGAAACGCTTGCTCTCGGAGGCCATGAAGGCCTTGAACTCGGCAGGCGTGGGATTGAAGGATTCGTAGCCGAAGGCTGCGAACTTGTCCTTGACGTCCTGGCCTGTCAGGGCCTGGCGCACATCGGTGCGGATCTTTTCGATCACGGCGGGGGGTGTGCCGGGACGCACAGCCAGGGCATTCCAGCCGATGGCAGTGAAGTCCTTGGGGCCGCCCGATTCGGACACCGTGGGCACGTTCTCGAAGCCGGCAATGCGGCTGGGAGCTGCCACGGCCAGGAAGCGCAGCTTGCCGCCACGCACCAGAGGGCCTGCAGTGCCCAGGGAGCCCAGGGCAAAAGTCAGCTCGCCATTGGCAACGCCCTGGTACAGCTGGCTGGTTTCCTTGTAGATCACATGCTCCATCTTGGTGCCGGTCTGGTTTTCCAGCAGGGCCGAGCCCAGGTGAACAGGGTTGCCAACGGACCAGGAGCCGTAGTTCAGCTTGCCGGGGTGCGCCTTGGCGTCGGCAATCAGGTCGCCGATGGTCTTGTAGGGGCTGTTGACGGGCACGCAGACAAAGAAGAAGTTGCGGAACAAGGGCATCAGGATTTCGAAGTCCTTGTTCAGGTCGTAGGGCAGCTTCTTGAACAGGTGGGGGTAGGCGGCGATATGGACGTTGTCCAGCTGGATCATGTCCGTGCCGTCGGTTGCGCCGCGCTTGAATTCGCTGATGGCGATGAAGCCGTTGCCGCCGGGACGATTTTCCACCACCACGGGCTGACCCCAGGCGCGGCCCAGCTTGTCGGCCACCAGGCGCGACAGGCCATCGGGGCCACCGCCTACCGGGAAGGGGTTGATGATGCGCGAGGACTTGGTGGGCCACTTGTCGCCCTGGGCGAACGAGGGGGCTGCCACGGCTGCGGCAATGGCGCCGAGTGCGAATGCAGCTTGGCGACGGCTCATATTGAGCTTATGGGTCATTTTGTCTCCCTGGAAGGATGTCGATGATGAATTGCGTGTGGACCACGCATTGTTGATATCGTCGGCTGTTATTTTTAGATATTCAGGCCCAGTTGATTACATTGTGTCACTTGGGTCATAAACACCTAGGTCTAGCTGAGGCTAGCAGCTATAGCAAAATAGCATAGCTTGTTTTGAAAGGTGTGAGCATGAATCTGCAGCAGATAGAGACCTTTGTTCGGGTGGCCGAAGTGGGGAGCTTCAGCAAGGCTGCGGTACTGCTGGACACTGCCCAGCCGGCGCTCAGCCGTCAGGTACGGGCCCTGGAAACCGAGTTGCGCGAGACCCTGCTGATACGCACCGGGCGCGGCGTGACGCTGACCGATGCGGGGCGCCGCCTGCTCGAGCATGGCCATGCCATCATGCAGCGCGTGGCCATGGCCAAGGAAGACCTGGGCAGTCAGCGCGACGAGCCCGTGGGGCGTATCACGGTCGGCTTGCCGCCGAGCCTGGCGCGGCGCCTGACCCTGCCCCTGATCGACGGCTTCAGCCGCGAAATGCCCAAGGCCAGGCTGGCAGTGGTCGAAGGTTTTTCGATGAATATCTCGGAGTGGCTGACTTCGGGGCGCATGGATCTGGGCCTTGTCTACACGCCGGAGCCGCACCCGCAGATCGAGGTCTCGCCCGTGCTCGAAGAGCGCCTGTGCCTGATCGGCCCGGCCAGCACGCTGGCAGGGCGCACCAGCATTCCGTTCGAGCATCTGGCCGAGTTCCCGTTGATCATGCCCCAGCACGGGCAGATTTTCCGCAAGCTGATGGAGGCCCAGGCCACGTTGTCCCAGGTCAAGCTCAATGTGGTCTGGGAGGTTTCCAGCGTGCCTGCCATTCTGGATCTGGTGCGCGGCGGCTATGGCTATGCGGCGCTGACCGATAGCGCCATGCACAGTCATGCCACGGATGCTGCGCTGGTGGAAGTGCCTATCAAGTCGCCGCATATCGTCAGCACCTTGTGCCTGGTGCAGCCCGCCAAAAAGAAGTCCACGCCGCTGATGCGCCGCACGGCCGAGTTGCTGCGCCGCCTCAGCATGCAGGTGTGCTCGGTGGAGAGCGGTCATATCTGAACGACTGGCCTGCTCCGGGGTATGGCCGCTGCTGGTTCATGCTCCTGTTAGGGGAGCTGGTTGCACTTGTTGAATATGGATTTCAACCTTATTTTTATCTGAAATCGATGAAGGGCAAGCGCAATAAGCTTTGATATTAATAGCGTCAAAGCTGGGGGCGCAAGGTTCTCGCGGCTTCCTGCAGCAACGGCAGTATTTCCTGCTGCATGGTTTGCGGGCTCATGCGTTTGGCCGATGTCACCACATTCAGCGCTGCCACGGTGCGTCCGCGCATATTGCGCAGCGGCACGGCCACGGCCTGAATGGCCAGTTCATGCTCCTCAAGCGCCATGCAGTAGTCGAGGCGGCGCACCTCGTCGAGCAAGGCCTTTAGCGCAGCTGCATCGGAAACTGTGTGTGCCGTCAGCTTGGGCAGGTCATAGGCGGCCAGCCAGTCGTCAAGCTCCGAGCTTGAGAGCGAGGCCAGCAGCACCCGGCCGGTGGACGTGGCGTGCGCCGGCAGGCGTGTGCCCAGGTGCAGTCCGTGGGCCATCAGCCGTTCGCCCTTCTCATGAACGGCGCTGCGAGCGACGATGACGACTTCGCGGCCCTCGCGCACCACGCAGGAGTAGGACAGTCCGGTCTGCGCTGCCAGTCTGTGCAGCACGGGTTGCACGATGCGCGGCAGCCGGGCCGAGGCCAGATAGCTGCCCGACAGGCGCAGCACCTTGGGAGCCAGCCAGAAATAGCTGCCATCGGACTCCAGGTAGCCGAGATAGGCCAGCGTGAGCAGATGGCGCCTGGCTGCGGCGCGCGTGATGCCGGCGCGCTCGGCGGCCATGGTGGCGTTCAGGCGCTGGCGCTCGGTGTCGAAGCTTTCCAGTACGGCCAGGCCCTTGGCCAGGCCGGCAATGAAGTCTGCCGGGGCGATGGAGGGTGAGCCATGGTCATTCATGGAGGGTTCCGCATTTCTTGTTTTGCGCGATCATCGTTCTCATTGTGCGATTATCGCGCAAACATCGATTCTCTCCTTTGTCTTGATGCAGCACAAAACTTAGTCTTGCTGCACAGCGCAACCGGCGTCGTCACGCTCGTCGGTTGACAGGTTTTTGAGCCATAACAAGGAGTCACAATCATGCGTACACAAGTCGCCATCATCGGTGCCGGTCCCTCGGGGTTGCTGCTGGGGCAGCTGCTCTACAAGGCGGGCATCGACAACATCATCATCGAGCAGCGCAGCGCCGACTATGTGCTGGGCCGCATCCGCGCCGGCGTGCTGGAGCAGGTGACGGTGGATCTGCTCAAGCAGGCGGGTGCCGACAAGCGCATGAATGAGGAAGGTCTGCCTCATGACGGCATCGAGCTGCTGTTCAAGGGCAAGCGCCACCGCATCAATCTGCATGACCTGACCGGCGGCAAGCGCGTGATGGTCTATGGTCAGACCGAGGTGACCCGCGATCTGATGGAAGTGCGCGCCCAGGAGGGCCTGACCACGGTCTACGAGGCCAGCCATGTGCAGCCCGTGGACTTCGAGAGCGACAAGCCCAAGGTGCGTTACGAAAAAGACGGCCAGGTGCACGAGATCGAGTGCGACTTCATCGCCGGCTGCGACGGCTTTCACGGCATCTGCCGCGCCAGCGCTCCTCAGGACAAGATCAAGACCTTCGAGAAGGTCTATCCCTTCGGCTGGCTGGGCCTGCTTTCGGATACGCCGCCCGTGTCGCACGAGCTGATCTATGCCAACACCGAGCGCGGCTTTGCCCTGTGCAGCCAGCGCAGCGCCACGCGCAGCCGCTACTATCTGCAGGTGCCGCTGACCGACAAGGTCGAGGACTGGAGCGACGAAGCGTTCTGGGAGGAGCTCAAGAAGCGCCTGGACCCCGAAGCCCGCGCCAATCTGGTGACCGGCCCATCGCTGGAAAAAAGCATTGCGCCGCTGCGCAGCTTTGTAACTGAGCCCATGCGCTTCGGCCGCATGTTCCTGGCCGGCGACGCCGCGCACATCGTGCCGCCCACCGGCGCCAAGGGCCTGAATCTGGCAGCTTCCGACGTGGGTTATCTGTCGCAAGCCTTTGTCGAGTACTACAAGGAGCAGTCCGAGGCCGGCATCGACCGTTACTCCGAGCAGTGCCTGCGCCGTGTCTGGAAGGCCGAGCGCTTCTCCTGGTGGATGACTTCCATGCTGCACAACTTCCCCGGCGAGGGCGAGTTCAACACCAAGGTGCAGGAAGCCGAGCTGGACTACATCGTCCACTCCGAAGCCGGCTCGACCTCGCTGGCCGAGAACTATGTGGGTCTGCCTCTGGTTTAAGCCCCAGACCGCCTGGCCTTCATCACCGTGGTGATGAAGGCCAGGTGCCCGATCCCGGCGCCTTGCGTTCTGCCTGCATTGCTGTGTGCGATGCAGGCATTTTTTCATCCATGCAATTTGGTTGATGCTGCCTTGCGTAAATTTTGATGCTAAGGCACAAGCCAGCAGGGCCTGCGAGGAGTAAGCTTGCCGACCTTATGGCGCACATCATGTTTTCCCCTCCCTATATTGCCGCTGCCGAGGCAGCCCAGTCCTTGCGCACGCGCGGCTATGCCGTGCTGCAGCCCGAGGACTTCGCCCAGTGGATGGGCCTGAGTGTGGCCGATCTGCACGCCATGGATGCGGACTGGCAGGGTCTGCCGCCCGATGCCTTCCTCAAGGATGGAGGCCGCTATCGCCGCCGCCGCCATTCCTGCTTTGTCAGCGAAGGCGATCAGGTGCAGCAAGTGCCTCATCGCGCCCACTGGCAGCCCGTGGAATACAACGCTCTGCATGGCGGCATGCAGCGCATGTTCGAGCCCATGCAGGACAGCACCACCACCAGCGCGGCCTGGCTGGCGATGATCAATGCCCTGGGCCAACTGGCCGATCAGGTGTTCTGCACCGACGAGCTGCATGAACGCTGGTTTGTCGAGGCGCACCAGTTCCGCATCGACACCACGGACGGTATCGGCCGGCCCACGCCCGAAGGTGCGCACCGCGACGGAGTCGACCTGGTTGCCGTACTGCTGGTGGGGCGCAAGGGCGTCAAAGGGGGCGAGACCCGCGTCTTCGAGGCGAGCGGTCCCAACGGCCAGCGCTTTACCTTGACCGAACCCTGGTCGGTGATGCTGCTCGACGATGCGCGCATGATTCATGAGACCACGCCGATTCAACCCGTCGAGCCTGGTGGCGTGCGCGACACCCTGGTGCTGACCTATCGCCGCGGCAACTTCCAGGGTGCCGAGCTTCAGGAGCAGAAGGGTCAGGCTGCCTGATTGATCCGGACGCCTTTGTTCGGAAAATTTGAGCAAAACTGTAACGTGCTCAATACGTCAAAGTGACGTCATCAACACTGCATGATGCAGGCTTGTCGCGGCGAAGCTTTCGCCTCTTCGAGTCTTCCCTGCATCCAACAAGCCAGATCAGCTGGCCAACACCACGCCTTGCAGAGCGTGGTTTTTTATATGAATCGTTTTTACGCCCTTAGTATTTCAGTGCTGACCGCTCTTGTCACAGTAGCGGCCTGCAAGCCTTCGCAAGATCGTCCGGCGCAGGCGGCCTACACCAAGGAGCCCACGATCTACTTTCGCAATGGCCTTGAGATTACCCTCGGCGATGCCTCGGTACCGATTCACGGCGTGGAGGAATGCCCTTATGGTCTGGCCGCGCCGGCCGGGGCCGTGGTCGAGCTCAATGATGCCAAGTGCATTCGACTCTCGGACGATACCGAGCGGATCGTCGTGATGTTGGACATGCCGGGCGGCATCGTCCGGGAGGAATGGACCGTGCGCCGCGATGCGCCCAGCAAGCCCCATGAGCCAGCCTTCAAGAATGTATCCCTGCTGCGCCCAGACGGCACTCGCATCACGATCACCGACAAGTCCGACACTCTGCTGGACAAATGCTACGAATACCAGACGGCCCATGTCTGTATCTGAGCCGGGTCTCAGTCAGCGTGAACTTCAGGGTTGATTCATGTCAGCACGCTGAGGCATGATGAAGGCAGACTCAACGCTATTTCAAGAGCGGCATCTGCCCCGGGCCTCTGGCTTGAGGCCCGTGTCGCCTGCAACCTGAAAGGAGAAACATATGTCCATGTTCAATCACATTCTGGTTCCGGTCGACGGCTCCAAGCCCTCCATGCTGGCGGCACACAAGGCCGCTGAGCTTTCCAAGGTCTTCGGCAGCGCCGTGACGGCGGTGTATGTGGTCGATCCCTATCCTTTCACCGGCGTGGGCGCCGACTTTGCCTACGGCCAGTCACAGTATCTGAGCGCGGCCACCGCCGAAGCCAACACCGCCCTGGATGCGGTCAAGGCCATCATGGATGAGGCAGGCGTGCCCGTGAAGACGCTGGTGGGCGAGGGCCATGCGGTGCATGAAGGCATTGTGCGCACCATGGAAAGCGTGGGTGCCGATCTCGTCGTCATGGGCTCGCAGGGGCGACGCGGCCTTGAGAAGCTGATGCTGGGCAGCGTCACGCAGCGCGTGCTTGGCGCCGTGCGTGTGCCGGTGCTGGTCGTGCGCGAGTGAGCGCGAGGCGGCTGCACCATGAAGCAACGGCTCCTCAGGGAGCCGTTTTTCTTGTGAGCAAGGGTGCTTAGCGATTGAGCAGCCGGGCCAGCCAGCCTTTTTTCTTGCGCTGCAATTCCAGCTCCTGCAGCACTTCCGCTTTGAGTCGTTCTTTTTCTGCCGTGTGTCCGCTCTCTTTGGACATCATGCGCAGATAGACCTTGGCCGAGTCCACATAGCCATGGTCTTCGTTGCGGATGTGGTTGAACAGCCAGCGCGAGAGCATGCCATGCAGTTCGGCGGCCACATCCTCACCCGCATCGAAGCGGGTCTGCATCTCGATCACGCGGCGCGTGAACAGCTCGTGCACTTTTTTGTGCGGCCCTGCGAACATATAGCCGGCGCTCTCGATCAGGCTTTCCTCGAAGACGAAGTGCGAGACGGTGTAGTCGATCATCTCGCCGATGACATCGCCCAGCCCTTCGCGATCTGGCGAGCTGCGCAACTCGTAAAGCCGGTTGATGTAATCGACGATGCGGCGGTGCTGCCGGTCGATCTCCGCAATCCCGGTGTCCAGTTCGGGGACCCAGACCAGCAATGCCATGATGTTCTCCAGAAATTCAAGGGTTTCCGGAGAAGTATTCACGAGCCTGTCATATGCCGCATTGATTCAGATCAGGTCTATCCGCGCCAGGCAGGGCGGCGCGAATCCTGCGCGCCGCGTCGGGATGTCACTCGATCTTGGCGCCCGAGGATTCGACGACCTGTTTGGACTGCTTGAAGTCGGCCTGGAACATCTTGTCGAAGCTGGCTGCGCTCATGGACTGGGGCTCGGCGCCCTGGGTCAGAATGGCCTCGCGCACCTCGGGCATGGCCAGCAGCTTGTTCACTTCGACATTGACCTTGGTCACGATGGCTGCGGGTGTGCCCTTGGGCATGAACAGGCCGTACCAGGTACTCACATCAAAGCCCTTGAGACCGGACTCGGCCAGTGTTGGGGTGTCTGGCAGCGAGGACGAGCGCTTTGCCGAGGTCACGGCGATGGCGCGCAGCTTGCCGGCCTTGATCTGGGCTATGGCCGAGGGGACGGAGGACACCAGCAGATCCACATTGCCGGCCAGTGCATCCATCATCGCGGGGTTGGAGCCTTTATAGGGCACGTGAGTCAGATGAATGTCCGAGGCCTTTTCCAGCATCACGCCGGCCAGGTGGATGCTGGTGCCGTTGCCGGGCGAGCCGTAGGTGATCTTGGACGGGTTCTTCTTGGCTGCAGCCACCACGTCGGCCAGCGTCTTGTACGGCGAGTTGGCGGCTGTGGCGATCACGATGGGGGTGTAGGCCACATGAGCCACGGGGGTCAGATCCTTGCTGGGGTTCCAGGGCAGGTTCTTGTAGAGGTAGGGGCCAAGGACCACATTGTCCTTCTGGCCCATCACCATGTCATAGCCCGTGGGCGCCGCCTTGACCGCTTCGGTGATACCGATGGTGCCGCCTGCACCCGCACGGTTGTCGGGCACCACGGTCCATTTGCTGACTTCGGTGAGCTTGTTGGCAATCACGCGCGAGAGGATGTCGGTGCCGCCGCCAGGTGGGAACGGCACGATCATGCGCACGGGCTTGTTGGGGTAGTCGGCTGCGGGGTCTTGTGCAGCGGCTGAAAAGCTCAGGCCCGCGCTTGCGATCACGGCTGTGCTGATGAGAATTTGGCGAATCATGAAAAAGAAGCTCCAGAGACGAACGGGGGAGCGCTGGCCCGCAAACAAGGGCGGCGCAGTCGCTGCTGGTGCCTGAGCCTTGAGCCCGGCAGCCAGAGTCACGGAAGGTGGGCTTTTCGATGATCGGGGACGGTGGTTCCGCCATCAATGGGTATTTGTCTTTACCGGGGAGCGCGAGCCATGCCGTACGGACATGATCGCCATCCGCACGCGCTGCACGACAGGGTTGCTGCCGTTGCTAGCACGGAGGCAGCGTACCGATCGGGTGTCGCTGTCTATGTGGCCCACGGGTGCGGATTGTGGATCTGCGCACAGCCACGGAGGCTGCTGCAGACCAGTGGAAACATTCTGCCACGCGTGAAAGACTTGCCAGGGCTTGGTTCGAGAATAGGCTGCGCCTGTTCCCAGATTTTTTGCTTGGTCCGGTAGTTCACGGCAACAAGAGCTGCAGGCGCCTTTGGCCATTGGTTTGGATAAGGCGGTTGCAGCCATGTTTTGGAGTCCAGCCGTTCTGAGTGCTATCTCAAGCCTGGCGTACGTCGGCAACCACCTGGTCGCCGAAGTCCGGTCGTGCCAGCCAGGCCAGCACGCGGGCTGCGGCGTCATCGGCCGAGGTCAGCTGCCCGTTGCTGTGCAGACCAGCAAAACGGCCCACCTCAGGGAAGTCGGTTGAAGCTGCGCTGCGCAGTTGTACCTGCATATCGGTGTCGATGACGCCTGGCGCCAGAGACACAATGCGTGCGCCGTTGGGCTTGGCCGCCTCTTCCAGAGCCACGCAGCTGCTGAACTGGTCCATGCCGGCCTTAGCCGTGCAATAGCTGGCTTGCGAGGCCATCGCGCGGCGGCCCAGGCCCGAGGAGATATTGAGCACCTTGCGGGGAATCCTCCAGCTCTCGGTTGCACCGAGAAAGGCTCCGGTCAGGGCCATGGGAGCCTCAAGACCCACGCGCAGGGCATTGATCATGTCGGCTGAAGGCACCTGGGACAGCGGCGCAATCTGCGGGATGACGCCCGCATTGTTGATCAGGGTGATGCTGGCCCATTCACGCGGATCTATCGTGCCTAGCCAGGTCGCCAGGCGCTGCGCAGCAGCAGCGCTTTGTGCCAGGTCCTGCTCCCATTGCAATAGCTGTGCAGGCTTGCTGGAGCTGGAGGCCAGGGCGGCGCTGGTCTTGCGGGCAATGCTCAGCAACTGATGGCCTTGCTGCAGCAGTTGCTGTCCCATGGACAGGCCCATGCCGCGAGAGCCACCGGTCAGAATCGTTAAGTGCTTTGTCATGCGAAGCATCTTACGGTTGATTGAAGACCGAAAAGAGCAAGCCCCGCAAGACTTGCGTCCGGCTGGGCCTGGCGATGAACTCAGATGAGCTCAGCGAGCTGTCAATGACCCAGATAGGCCTTGCGCACCTCGTCATTGCTCAGCAAGTTGACACCGCTGTCCTCCAGCACCACCTTGCCGGTTTCCAGCACATAGCCTCGGTCGGCAATCTGCAGGGCGCGGTTGGCATTCTGCTCGACCAGGAACACCGTCACACCCGCTGCGCGGATGGTCTGAATGATCTCGAAGATCTGCGCAATGATGAGCGGCGCCAGGCCCAGTGTGGGTTCGTCCAGCAGCAGCAGGCGCGGCTTGCTCATCAGTGCGCGGCCTATGGCCAGCATCTGCTGCTCGCCGCCCGACATGGTGCCCGAGCGTTGCGCTGCGCGCTCCTTCAAACGAGGAAAGAGCTTGAACACATGCTCGACGCCGTCGGCAATCTCGGCCTTGCTCAGGAAAAAGCCGCCCATCTGCAGGTTCTCGGTCACCGTCAGGTCCTTGAAGACACGACGGCCTTCGGGCGAGATGGCAATGCCGCGGCGCATGATGTGATGGGTGGACATCTGGGTGATGTCCTCGCCCTCGAACAGAATGCGCCCGCCGCTGGCACGAGGGTTGCCGCAGACCGTCATCAGAAGCGATGTCTTGCCAGCACCATTGCTGCCGATGAGTGTGACGATCTCGCCCTGATCGACATGCAGGCTGACATGATTGACCGCGCAGATCGCGCCGTAATGGGTGGAGACCTGCTCCAGTTGCAACATATGCTGGCTCATCAGGCCTCTCCCAGATAGGCCTTGATGACCCGTTCATCATTGCGAATCGCCTCGGGCAGGCCCATGGCGATGGGCTTGCCGTATTCCATGACCAGAATGCGCTCGGACACTCCCATGACCAGACCCATATCGTGCTCGATCAGCAGCACGGCCACGCCGTACTGTTTGCGCAGATCGTCGATCAGATGCTGCAGGTCTTTCTTCTCCTGCGGGTTCAGGCCGGCGGCGGGCTCGTCCAGCATCAGCACGCGAGGCTTGGTGATCATGCAGCGCGCAATCTCCAGCCGGCGCTGGTGACCGTAGGCCAGATTGCCTGCCTCGCGGTTGGCAAACTGGCGCAGGCCCATCACGTCCAGCCATTGGAGCGCGTTGTCGATCTTTTCCTGTTCGGCACGGCGATAACCTGGCGTGTTGAACAGGCCGCCGAGCAGCGTGGCGCGCGACTGGCGGTGCTGTGCGACCAGCAGGTTTTCCAGCGCCGTCATGCTCTTGAACAGGCGCACGTTCTGGAATGTGCGCACCACACCGTGGTTGGCGACCTGGTGGCTGCTGTGGCCTGCAATGCTCTGGCCGTCCAGAACGACCGAGCCGCCTGAGGGCTGGTAGAAACCGCTGATGCAGTTGAATACCGTGGTCTTGCCCGCGCCGTTGGGGCCGATGATGGCAAACACTTCCTGAGGGCGTACGTTAAAGCCCACGTTGTCCACGGCCAGCAGGCCGCCGAAGCGCATGCACAGGTCTTTGACTTCCAGCAAATACTCGCTCATGCGTTTGCCCTGCCTGTGGTTGTAGTTATTGAAATAATAGCGTTCAGGTGCAGCTTCATGACTTCACCTCCACTTGGTGTCGCTTCATGGGCAGCAGGCCCTGGGGACGCCAGACCATCATCAAAATCATGACCAGACCGAAGATCAGCATGCGGTATTCGGAGAACTCGCGTGCCAGCTCGGGCAGTACGGTGAGGATGATGGCAGCCACGATCACGCCCAGCTGAGAGCCCATGCCACCCAGCACCACAATGGCCAGAATCAGGGCCGACTCGATGAAGGTGAAGGACTCGGGATTGACGATGCCCTGGCGAGCGGCGAAGAAGGCGCCGCCAAAACCCGCGAACATGGCGCCCAGCGTGAAGGCCGAGAGCTTAATCTTCATGGGGTTGAGGCCCAGCGAACGGCAGGCGATTTCATCCTCGCGCAGCGCTTCCCAGGCGCGGCCTATGGGCATGCGGATCAGGCGGTTGCTGATGAACAGCGTCACCATGGCCAGCAGCAGGGCCATCAGATAGACGAAGATCACCATGTGCATGGAGTTGAACTCCAGACCGAAGAACTGATGAAAGGTCGTGCCGTCCTCGGTCAGGGGCGAGCGGGTCATGGGCAGGCCCAGCACCGTAGGCTTGGGAATGCTGGAGATGCCGTCGGGACCGCCCGTGAAGCTGGTCAGATTGGTCAGCAGCAGGCGGATGATCTCACCGAAACCCAGCGTCACGATGGCCAGATAGTCACCGCGCAGGCGCAGCACGGGAAAGCCCAGCACGAAGCCGAACAGAGCCGAGGCTGCGCCGGCCAGCGGCAGCGCTTCCCAGAACGTCCAGCCAGCCCAGTGGAACAGCAGCGCATAGGTGTAGGCGCCAACGGCATAGAAGCCCACAAAGCCCAGGTCCAGCAGGCCGGCAAAGCCGACCACCACGTTCAGACCCAGGCCCAGCATGACGTAAATCATTGCCAGAGTCGCGATGTCGACGGCATTGCGGCCCGCGAAGAATGGCCAGGAGGCGGCCATCATCAGCACCACAAAGATGACGACGTTGCGTGTGCCCGACTTCATCTGCGGGACTGCCGGCAGATTGACCTTGGGCAGCTTGCCAGCGAGCAGGGGCTTGAGCATCTGCACGACGAAGATGGCAAGGCAGGCCCAGCCGGTCATGCTCCAGTCGGGGGTGATGATAGTGCGCACGCCGGCGCGCTCCAGGTGCAGGCTGAAGATGGGGGTGACGACGATGGCCGTCATCACGGTGGCGATCAGCGCATCGCGCAAAGCGGCGGAAAAGCTGTACTTCATCAGACTTTCTCCACTTCAGGTTTGCCCAGCAGGCCCGAGGGGCGGAACATCAATATGGTCACCAGCAGGCCGAAAGCCACGATGTCCTTGTATTCCGACGAGATGTAGGCGGCTGCAAAGGTCTCGGCTACGCCCAGGATCACACCGCCCAGCATGGCGCCGGGGATGGAGCCTATGCCGCCCAGCACGGCGGCCGTGAAGGCCTTGATGCCGGCGAGGAAGCCGATGAAGGGGTTGAGCTTGCCCACAGCCAGCGCAATCAGCACGCCGCCCACGGCGGCCAGCACGGCACCCAGCACAAAGGTGAAGGAGATGACCTTGTTGGTATCTATGCCCAGCAGATTGGCCATGTGCATATCCTGAGCGCAGGCGCGCGAGGCACGGCCCATGCGCGAATGCTTGATGTACATGGTCAGTGCAATCATCAGCACCACGGTCACCGCGATGATGAGCACGCGGGTATAGGGGATGAAGACCTCGAAATTGCTCATGTGGAAATTGATGGCGCCCGGCAGCAGCGAAGGCACGGCCATATCGCGCGCGCCCTGGCCCAGAGCCACCCAGTTCTGCAGGAATATGGACATGCCGATGGCCGAGATCAGCGCGACCAGACGCGGGCTCTGGCGCACGGGCTTGTAGGCCACCTGTTCGACGACCAGGCCGTAGACGCCGGTTACGAATACGGCCACCACCAGCATCAGGCCGATGATGGCCCATATGGGCAGACCGCTTTGCGTGCCAATCGCCGAAAGCGTCACGAGGCCTATATAGGCCCCGATCATGTAGATGTCACCGTGTGCGAAATTGATCATGCCGATGATGCCGTAGACCATGGTGTAGCCAATGGCGATCAGGGCGTAAATGGCTCCGAGTGAGAGCCCGTTGAATAGCTGTTGTATCAGCTGGGGGAGAAAGTCTGACATGTAACGCCACCCTTGAAACAGGAAAAGGCCCGAGGGCCAGATAACAAACATCCGGAGGCATGGCCCCTGCCATTGCCTCCGGAGAGAGTGGTGGAATTACTTGGCGAGCGATTTGCTGCCGTCCTTGTGCCACTGGAAGACCTGGAAATCGAAGGAGTTCAGGTCACCCTGCTTGTTCCAGGACACGGGGCCCAGCACGGTGTCCACGCCGGTGGATTTGTGCATCCAGTCCGCCACCTTGGCGGGGTTGTCGCCAGCGGCCTTGATGGCGGCCAGCAGCGATTGAGTTGCGGCAAACGAAGTCAGCTGGAAGGCACCCGAAGCATTGCGCTTCTTGTCCTGGAAGGCCTTGACCACGGCGGCGTTCTTGGGGTTAGCGGCAAAGTCGGCGGGCAGAGTCACCAGCATGCCTTCGACGGCAGGGCCTGCAATGGCGTTGACTTCGGGGTTGCCCACGCCTTCAGGGCCCATCATCTTGACCTTCAGACCTTGCTCGGCAGCCTGACGCAGCAGCAGACCCATTTCGGGGTGGTAGCCGCCGTAATAGACAAAGTCCACGCCTGCGCCCTTGAGCTTGGTGATGACGGCGGAGTAGTCGCTGTCGCCTGCGTTGATGCCCTCAAACAGTGCCACGTCGATCTTGGCCTTCTTCAGGTCGTCACGTACGGAAGAGGCAATGCCCTGGCCGTAAGACTGCTTGTCGTGCAGCACGGCAACCTTTTTGGGCTTGAGCTTCTCGGCAATGAACTTGGCGGCCGCCGGGCCCTGCTGGTCGTCACGGCCAATGGTGCGGAAGATGAAGTGGTAGTTCTTGCCGTCGGTCAGAGCGGGCGAGGTGGCAGAAGGAGTGACGACCACCACGCCTTCGTTGTTGTAGATGGGCGCTGCGGCAATCGAGGCACCCGAGCAGACGGGGCCGACCACATAGCCGATCTTGTTGTTGACCACGCGGTTGGCAGCGACGGGGCCTTGCTTGGGTTCGCAGGCATCATCCACGGGTACCAGCTCGATCTTCTTGCCATTGACACCGCCAGCGGCATTGGCCATTTCAACGGCGGTGGTGGCGCCTTCCTTGACCATGTCGCCGTACTGGGTCAGCGCACCGGTGGTGGGGATGACCAGGGCGATCTTGATTTGGGCATGCGCGGTGGAGACCAGGGCGGCACCAGCCAGGCCCAGGGCGGCAACAACGGTTTGCATGCGGAACGGAATGCTCATGAGGACTTCCTTAATCTCGAGAGATGTTCGAAAAGCGCGATTGCTGCCATAGCAGTTCGCGCAAAGAAGCTCAGATTAATCGAGTGGTCAACGAAGGCAACAGGGTATGCAGGGGCTGGTGCAGGCTTTCGGTTTTTGCTATGTCGTGCATAGCAGCTAGTACGCAAGGGCTATGGCGCAGCCTGCATTTGTGATGTATACGCACAGTCCATGCCTGAACTGTAGGCAAGTATCTGCATCAGCGGTCTTTTTGTGCGGATTTCTGTCCTGCCCCAGCGCAGTTCTGAAGGGTTTTTTGTTGCGGCGTGGCAACTTTGAGAGCTTGACGGCTGCTGCCGATTTGAGGGGGATTAAAAAAGTGGATCGCTTTTTAGCTGCAGCAGTCCGCCGGTGACCGGGTGCACCAGCTCCAGTGCTGCCGCATGTAGCAACAGGCGTGGGCTGGCGCAGGCCACGGCTTCGCTGGCATATAGCGCATCGCCCAGCATGGGATGGCCTATGGCCGCCATATGCAGGCGCAATTGATGGGTGCGCCCCGTCAGCGGGCTCAGCAAAACCCGGGTGCAGGGTATTCCTGGTTGGACGGTGTGCTCGATCACCTGCCACAGCGTCTGGCTGCTTTTGCCGGTTTCGTGGTTGATGACACGCAGCGGCCGACGCTCCCAGTCGGCCGCAATCGGCAGGTCTATCAGTTGCCAGCCCCTGTCATTCGCTGCTTCGCTGTGCGCCTGCAACTCGCCGGCCACTACGGCGATATAGCGCTTGTCGACCTTGCGTTCGGCAAAGGCCTGGCTGAGCTGGCGTTGGACGGCCGGATTGCGAGCCATGACGACCAGACCCGATGTGGCCTGATCGAGCCGGTGCACGACCAGTGCATCGCCGAAATGTCGGAGGGCACGCAGGCTCAGGCAGTCTTGCTTGTCGGGGCCGCGACCGGGCACGCACAGCAGGCCCGAGGGCTTGTCGAGCACCAGCAGGTGCTCGTCTTCATACACACAGTTCAACGCACTCATTCAAACAGCTATCGATTGCTTCAGGGGTTGAGCAGTTCATGCACAGTGGCACAGAACTCCTGCACATCGTTGGGCTTGTGGATCAAGGCTCTGGCTCCGGCTGCAATCGCAGCCTGCTCGATTTCGGCCGTCACATAGCCGGAGGCCAGTGCAACCGGCAGTTGAGGGCTGATCTGCAGAGCCTGTCTGAGCAGGTCCAGTCCGCTGAAACCGGGCATGTTGTAGTCGGTGACTATGAGGTCAAAACGCTGTGGCTCCTCATGCAGGGCGGCCATGGCCTCATGGGGATCGGTAAAGCCCGAGACTTCATAGCCGCGACGGCGCAGCAGGCGCTGAAACAGGAAGACCAGAGCCTGATCGTCGTCCACATACATGACATGGCTGGCGCGCGTGGCCAGGACAGGTTCGGGCAGCGGGGCTTCGGGCTTGTCCATGCGCATGGGCGGCAGCGCAGAGTGGCTGGAAGTCGGGTCGCTGAGAGGAAAGTACAGCGTGAAGCAACTGCCCTGGCCCAGTTCGCTGTGCACATCGACAGCGCCGCCATGGGTGCGCATCACGCCATGTACGACCGAGAGGCCCAGGCCTGTGCCCTGGCCGACCGGTTTGGTGGTGAAAAAAGGCTCGAAGATGCGTCGCTGAGTCGCGACGTCCATGCCTGGGCCGGAGTCCTGCACCATGAAGACCAGGTATTCAGCCACGGCCAGACCCAGGCGTTCGCATTGGTAGCTGTCGGGAGCAATGCGCATGGCCCGCATCTGGATGATGCCGCGCTGACTGCCAATGGCCTGCATGGCGTTGTTGCAGAGATTGAACAGCGCCTGTTCCACCTGAGTGGGGTCGGCCAGCAGCGGCGGCAGATCGTTGGACTCCTGCACCTGCAGCTCTATGGAGGGAGGCAGAGTCACGCGCAGCAGGCGAGCCGTGTCGGACATGACTTCCTGCACCTGAACCGGACGGCGTTCGGGCAGGTCATTGCGGCTGAAGGTCAGAATCTGGCGCACCAGATCGCGGGCGCGGCGACCGGCTTTTTCGATCTCGCGCAGGCTTTCCATGGCAGCCGGGTTGCCGCAGCTATCGGCCTTGGCCAGCTCCACATTGCCCAGGATTGCGCCCACGATGTTGTTGAAGTCGTGGGCAATCCCGCCGGCCATGGTGCCTACGGCCTGCATCTTGTGGGATTCGCGCAGCTGGGTTTCCAGCGCATTGCGCTGGGCTTCGGCGCGATTGCGGCTGGTCAGGTCGCGCGCAAAGATGGTGGTGGTGTCGCCGCTGCTGTGGTGTTCGAAGGAGACGCTGATTTCCATGGGAATCTCACGCCCCGACAGGGTCAGCCCCGTCATCTCGCCTAGCACGGCCTGTGTGGTCAGCGAGGAAAAAGCCAGTGCCCGAGCGGCATCGGGTAAAAAACGCTCCAGCGGGCTGCCCAGGGCATCCTGAGGCGAGCACAGAAACAGGGCTGCCGCCGTGGGGTTGAAGACAGTGATGCGCTGATGCTGATCGACGCAGATGATGGCGTCCAGCGCGGAGTTGATGACCGACTCCAGCCGTCTCTCGCTGGAATAAAGCTGCTGGTTGCGCTCTTGCAGCGCCTTGCGCTCGGCAAGCAGCGGGCCCTGGTTGACAACGGCGCACAAATACTGCCAGGTGGCCGGACCGTTTTGCTGGGGCACGACCACGCCGGCCACATGCAGGTCGCCGCAGAGCTCGAATTCTTCGGTGATCTGGAACAGAACCTCGTGCACCTCGGCGCGTCCCATCGCCTTGGCCTGCTCGAAGGCCGTAGTCACGCGCTCTGCGTCGTTGACATGCACAAAGGGCTTGAAGTTGATCAGCAGCCGATCTTTTTCGGTGGGCTGAAATGCGCGGTGAGCCATGGCATTGGCCTGGACCACCATATCGTATTCATCAACCACCAGCAGCGGCAGCGGAATGCTTGCAAACAGCGTTTCAAACCGCTCCGATGCGCTCTCGGCCACGGCCTGGCTGTAATTGAGTACCTCGTTTTGCAGCTCCAGCTCGTGCTGGTAGTTGCGCAACTCCGCCACCAGGGCCTGCAGCGGGTCTTCATCCTCCGGCACCAATGGCTGGGTGTTGGCGCTCAGGCCCAGCGGCGCAGCACCGGGGGCCAGCAGGGCATGCAGAGGCAGGCCGCCATCAATGACAGGCAGCAAGGGAGGGGGAGTGGGTTCAGAGGAGCTCATGAGACAGGCAGAAGACCTCGGCAGTGTAAGCCGGTCCCTGCACCTGCCCTTGAAAAAGGCGGGCAGTCAACCGGTATTCAGGCAACTCGATGCTCGGTTTGGCGGCAGCAACGCCGATTGCATTGATGTCGTGAATACATTCACTGCGGGCGAACAGCAACGGGCGGGCTGGTGTTCGACATTGATTGAGCATAAAAAAGCCAGTGCGGCGGAGCGCACTGGCTTGGGGGAGACCCTGGCTATCAGTCTTCGTAAGCGTCCATGGGCACGCAGCTGCAAAACAGATTGCGGTCACCATAGACGTTGTCCACGCGGCCCACGGGGCTCCAATACTTGGCGCGGCGCAGGGCAGGCACGGGATAGGCGGCGGTTTCGCGGCTGTAGCCATGCTGCCAGTCTGCGGCCAGCAAGGCCTCTGCCGTATGGGGTGCGTTCTTGAGCGGGTTGTCGTCCCTGGGCAGTCTGCCGGCCTCCACTTCGGCAATCTCGGCACGGATGGCGATCATGGCTTCGATGAAGCGGTCCAGCTCAGACAGGCTTTCACTCTCGGTCGGCTCCACCATCAGCGTGTTGGGCACGGGAAAGGACAGCGTCGGTGCGTGGAAGCCGTAGTCGATCAGGCGCTTGGCCACGTCCTCGGCCATCACGCCGCAGCTGTCCTTGAAGTGGCGCAGATCCACGATGCACTCATGGGCCACGTGACCATACTCGCCCGCGTACAGCGTGGGGAAGTGTTCCTTGAGGCGTGCGCTGATGTAGTTGGCGTTGAGGATGGCGGTCTCGGTCGCCAGCTTCAGGCCCGGCTCTCCCATCATGCGGATATACATCCAGCTGATCGGAAGAACGGCTGCATTGCCCAAAGGCGCTGCGCTGACAGCTCCCACCTGGCGGACGTCGCCTGCGGTGGCATGCCCCGGCAGAAAGGGCACCAGATCCTCGACCACGCACACGGGGCCGACGCCGGGGCCGCCGCCGCCGTGAGGAATGCAGAAGGTCTTGTGCAAGTTCAGATGGCTGACATCGCCGCCGAACTCGCCGGGTGCGGCAAGACCTACCAGGGCGTTCATATTGGCGCCGTCCACATAGACGCGGCCGCCATGGCTGTGCACCAGTTGGCACAGCTCCTTGACCTCGGTCTCGAACACGCCGTGCGTGCTGGGGTAGGTGATCATGATGCAGGCCAGATTGGCGCTGTGCTTCTCGCAGGCCAGCTTCAGATCCGCCATGTCCACGTTGCCGTTGTCATCGCACTTGGTGACCACGACCTGCAGGCCCACCATTTGCGCGCTGGCCGGGTTGGTTCCGTGGGCGCTGCTGGGAATCAGGCAGATATTGCGGTGCGCCTCGCCGCGTGATTCATGGAAGGCCTTGATGGCCAGCAGACCGGCGTATTCGCCCTGGCTGCCTGCATTGGGCTGCAGGCTGATGCCCGCGTAGCCCGTGGCCTGGCACAGCCAGTCGCGCAGTTGCCGGTCCAGCTCGGCATAGCCTTGCAGCTGGTTGGCGGGCGCAAACGGGTGGATGTCGGCGAACTCTGGCCAGGTGATGGGAATCATCTCGCTGGTGGCATTGAGCTTCATGGTGCAACTGCCCAGCGGGATCATGCTGCGGTCCAGCGCCAGGTCCTTGTCGCTGAGGCTGCGTATATAGCGCAGCATGGCGGTTTCGGAGTGGTGGGTGTTGAAGACCGGGTGGGTCAGATAGGCCGTGCTGCGCTGCAGGGATTCGGGGATCAGCGAGGTCGGGCCTTCGTCCATGGCCTCGATGGTGGGCAGGGCCTGGCCCTCCTGGGCAAAGATGCTCCAGATCAGCTCGACATCGGTCCGGGTCGTGGTTTCGTCCAGGCTGATGCAGAGATATTCATCCCAGGCCTTGCGCAGATTGACGCCCTTGGATACGGCGCGAGCCGCCAGGGCGTCGGTGGCCTCCCGGGTGTGCAGGCTCACGGTGTCGAAGGCTGTGTCGTGGTGGTGGGCGCTGAAGCCCAACTGGGCCAGGCCACGGCTCAGAATCGCTGTGAAGCGTGCCACACGCTGGGCGATGCGCCTCAACCCCTGGGGGCCGTGGTAGACGGCATACATGCTGGCAATCACGGCCGGCAGGACCTGGGCCGTACAGATATTGGATGTCGCTTTCTCGCGGCGGATATGCTGTTCGCGTGTCTGCAGAGCGAGGCGGTAGGCGGGCTTGCCATGCGCATCGACGCTGACACCCACCAGACGGCCGGGCAGGCTGCGCTTGTATTCGTCGCGACAGGCCATGAAGGCCGCGTGCGGACCGCCCGCGCCCATGGGCATGCCGAAGCGCTGGCTGTTGCCCACGACAATATCGGCATCCCATTCGCCGGGCGGTGTCAGCAGGGTCAGAGCCAGCAGGTCGGTGGCCACGATGGCGGCGGCCTGCTTGGCGTGAATGGCTTGCACATCGGCCTTCCAGTCCACGATCCAGCCGCTGGACGCGGGGTACTGGATGACGGCAGCAAACAGATCGCCTGCCAGCGCGGCCTCCCACTCTTGCTGGCTGTTGGCGATCACCACTTCGATGCCGATCGGCCGGGCGCGGGTCTCGATGACTTCAATCGTCTGCGGGTGCAGATCGCCGGCCAGCACGATGCGATGGCTTTTGGATTTGACAGAGCGCCTGGCCAGCGTCATGGCCTCGGCGGCTGCCGTGGCCTCGTCCAGCATGGAAGCATTGGCAATCGGCATGCCGGTCAGGTCGGTCACCATGGTCTGGAAGTTGACCAGCGCCTCCATGCGGCCTTGCGAGATTTCGGCCTGGTAGGGGGTATAGGCCGTATACCAGGCTGGATTCTCGAGGATGTTGCGCAAGATGACGCCCGGCGTGTGCGTGCCGTAGTAGCCCTGGCCGATAAAGCTCTTCAGAACCTGATTCTTGCTGGCGATGGCCTTGAGTTCGGCCAGCGCAGCGGCTTCGGTAATCGGCGCCGGAAGATCCATGGGCCTGGCGCGTGCGATGGAGTCGGGCATCACATCGCGAATCAAGGCATCCAGCGAGGGCTTACCGATGGCGGCCAGCATTTTTTGCTGCTCATCGGCGTCCGGGCCTATATGACGGGGGATGAATTCGTGGCTGTTTTCCAGCGCTTCCAGGGAAGCGACGGGGGCGGGAGGCGACATCAGCATGGGAGGGACCTATTCTCAAATACTGTGACTGACGGTTTGCATGCCAGGCATGCGTGAATGCCGTATGCCTGAAGGCATGCGGCTGGTGCTTCAAGCAGCGCTGGCTTGTTCCAGCGCGGTGTTCATCAGAGCCAGGCGTTCGCTTTCCTGGTCGGCATATTCCCAATCGGGATATTTGCTGCGTGCCACGGTGTTCAGCCATTGCTGGCAGGCCAGGGCAAGCAGGGCCTGCTTGTACAGATCGGCATCGATGCTGCCTGTGATCTTGAGCTGACCAAAGGCGGTGGCCACGTGTGCGCGGCAGACCGAGCGCAGATAGCTCTGGTTCATGTCGTCACTGGCTAGCCATTGGGCCTTGGCCGCATCGTCATGAGCCAGCATGTCCTTGGGCACGGGCAGATCCCAGTTGCTCAGTTGCTGCTGCAAAAAGCGCAGGGCCTTGGCGTTGCCGCCTGTTTGCTCCTGGTACCACTCTTGAAGAGCGGCCAGTGTGTCGCTGCCGTCATCGCTGCCGAAGGGGCTGAAGTCGTCACCGCCGTCGTAATAGAAGTCCTGGGCTGCGATGCGCGCAAAGGTCGGGTGGCTGGTCTCGCGGGCGAGACCGACGTCCGGATCGTCAAAATACAGAATGGTGCTCATGGCTGCATGCAAAAACGGCCTTCGCAATGCGAGGGCCGTTGATACGCTTAGTTGTCCTTGGCGAAGTCGTTGTAGGCGGTCTCTTCCATCAGGCCTTCGAGCTCGCCCACATTGCTCATCTTGACCTTGAAGAACCAGCCAGCGGCCAGCGGGTCGCTGTTGGCGAGCGACGGGTCATCGCGCAGGGCTTCGTTGACTTCGACGATCTCGCCGGTCACGGGCATGTAGACATCGGCAGCGGCCTTGACAGATTCGACCACGCCAGCCACATCGCCGGCCTTGAAGCTGGAGCCCACGGCAGGCAGGTCCACAAACACCACATCGCCCAGCGCATCCTGTGCGTGTACGGTGATGCCGACGATGGCGGCATTGGTGTCAGCGGCGTTGATCCATTCGTGTTCTTTGGAATACTTGATGCTCATGGAAAGCTCCAGATGGGGGATTCAGGGGAATCGGGTGTTGTTTGAGAAAGGTCCAGTTCGCACTTTAGCGGTGTTCTGGCAGCTGTTTGGCAAACTGGCCCGTCTCATGCGCGGCGGCAGACCTAGCCGCGGTAGTAGCGGGTGGGGACGAAGGGCGTGGCGACCACCTTCATGGGCACGGGCTTGCCGCGCACCATGGCGAAGATTTCCGTATCGATGGCGGCGTAGTCGGGCTTGACATAGGCCAGCGCCACAGGCTGGTTGAGCGTGGGGCTGAGCAGGCCGCTGGTGATGTGGCCGATATGCTGTCCGTCCATGTTTTCCAGCACGGCGGGCTCGCGCACGGGAATGCGTTCCAGCGCGATCAGACCCACGCGCTTGCGGCGCAGCGACTGAGGGTTCTGCAATTGCTCTAGCACGATGGTCGCACCGGGAAAACCGCCCTCGCGCTCGCCGCCGGTGCGGCGAACCTTCTGCATGGCCCAGTTCAGCGCGGCTTCGACCGGCGTGGTGCTGGTGTCAATGTCGTTGCCGTACAGGCAAAGTCCGGCTTCAAGGCGCAGCGAGTTGCGCGCGCCCAGACCGATAGGGGCCACCTCGGGCTGTGCCAGCAGCGCTTCGGCAAAGGCTTCGGCAGCATCGCCGGGCAGGGAGATTTCGAAACCGTCCTCGCCCGTATAGCCGCTGCGCGTGATGTAGAGCGCATGGCCTTGCCAGTCGAAGTGGTTGCCGGTCATGAAGACCAGTTGCGTCACTCCAGGAATCAGGCGCGAGAGGGCTGTGGCAGCTTGCGGACCTTGCAGGGCCAGCAGGGCGCGATCGGGCAATGGGACGACCTCGCAGCGGCTACCGATGCGGTTCTGGATATGAGCGATATCGGCCTCTTTGCAGGCGCCGTTGACGATGAGGAACAGATCTTCGCCGCGGTTGACGAACATCAGGTCGTCGAGAATTCCGCCTTGTTCATCGAGCAGCAGGCCGTAGCGCTGCTTGTGCAGGCCCAGGTCCATGACATCGACGGGCATCAGCGATTCGAGCGCGGCGGCGGCATCGGGGCCGCGCAACAGCAACTGGCCCATGTGCGAGACATCGAACAGGCCGGCGGCCTTGCGCGTGTGCAGATGCTCGGCCATCAGGCCTTGAGGGTATTGCACAGGCATTGAGTAGCCGGCAAACGGCACCATGCGGGCACCCAGTTTCTGGTGCAGGGCAAACAGCGGCGTGGAACGCAGATCGGAAGAAGTGGCAGCAGCAGTCACAGGCAAGCGCTCCGGTGGTCAAAACCAAATGAGTGGCCATGCATGACAGGGTCATGCGTGGCGGGCTTGCCCTGCTGTCCGCTTTACCTGAGAGATTCGCTGCCTTTGCTTTCGCGGGCAGTTTGCTCCTTCGGTGGATGTCGGCGCACATACGAAATGACGGCCTGCATCTCTCTCCAGCAAGGGACGCTGCAGGCTCGCACACCTAGCAGCGCTTGTCAGTCCTTTTGCCTGAGCGTTTTGACACCGGGTTGGGGGTCTGCGCCTTCGGCGGTGCAAGGCAGCTTCAAGCTGCAGGCACTCTCTCCTGACGTTGGCGATTCTAGCGGTGGGCAAGGGGCTTGCACCACCGAATCGGATGGATTTTGGGGTTTTCGAGCACAGATCGCTGGAATTGAGCTTGCGGTCTCACTGCGGTTCTGTGTTCATGGCGGGCGTACGAGGAACATCGATCTCCTGGCGCGGAAACACCAGTTGGTAGGGCTGTTCGAAGCAGGACGTCACGGGCTGGCCCTGGCGCATGCCGGGCTTGAATTTCCAGCGTTCGAGCGAGCGCATGATGGACTTCACGATGCGGGGATCGGTATCGGCGGGCTGGTAGGCCACACGGCCGAGTTCGCCCTGGGCCGTGACTTCCAGGCGGAAGACCACCGTGGTCTCCAGCCCGTTCGGAAACCAGTGGGCGCTGATGAAAGGCGTGGTGTGGCGGCGTGGCTGCGGTTGCCGATCGAGCTGGGCGGGGGGTGTGCAGTCTGCCTTGATCCAGGCAGGCCAATTTACGGTTTGGCCTCCGGAAGCAGAGGCGGAGTCAGCCTGGGGCTGGGGAGTGATGTCGGCCACCTTAGGCGCCATGGCTGGGTTGCCAGCGCAGGCACTGAGCAGCAGAGCTCCCAAGACGGCCGCGTATGCAGCGTATGCAGCAAGACAGCGTGAGTGGCGTGAAGTATCCATGGCGGCATTCTCGGTCATCCCCAGTCGATTTCGGCAGACCTGGTGGAGTCGGTTGTTCAGCCAGGGCCGGGCTACCTTGCTCCAGAGCTTGTCCTGCAGGGGCAAACATCATGTCCGGCAGGGACTAAACAGAATTTTCCCCATGGATAGGATTATGACGTTCGTCAAAAAATGTTTATTCAAGGAGAGAAAATGCCCGAAAAAGCCACGAATGAATTCTGGAAATATCTGAAGCCGATTCCTGAATGTTTTCAGCCAGATGCGCAGCCAGAGGCTTATATTCAGAACGCTCCAACGGAGGATGAGCGTTATTATGTTCCATTCTCTGAAACCGTTTCCTCCCGTCCCCTCTGGATTTCTCCATCACAAAACAAATGGTGCGATATTCTGATGGCGAAGGAGGCCGGTCTGGTGAACCGCCATTACCATCCGCACGAAGTGTTTGCCTACACGATTTCGGGGAAGTGGGGCTATCTGGAACATGACTGGACAGCCCGCGCCGGTGATTTCGTCTACGAGACCCCCGGAGAAGGCCATACCCTGGTGGCCTATGAACATGAGCAGCCCATGCGTGCGTTCTTTATCGTCAAGGGACCGCTGATCTGGCTCGATGATGACGGAAAGCCTGACGGATATTTCGATGTTCACAGCTACATAGAACTATGCCGAAAGCATTATGAAAAAATCGGCATAGGTGCAGATTATGTGGACACGCTGTTTCGGTAGTTATCCGAAGCTGGATTGAAAATCCATCAATGAAAGGCGGTATTTCCTGAAGAATGAAATAGCCCGCCAAAGACGGAATGGAGAGAGACATGAAAAATCAAGATGAAAATCTAAAAAGCGGGTGGGTGAGCTATGAAAACAAGCTGCTGATCATTCTGTTTTTTACTTTCGGGATTGTTTTTTTTGACCGGCTGGCATTGTCGTTTTTATTTCCCTTTGTCTCAAAGGAGCTGGATCTGAATAATGCCCAGCTGGGCATGCTGTCGTCCATTCTGGCATTGGCATGGGCGGCTTCTGGTGCATTCTTCGGGGCCTATACAGACCGCAAGGGCGGACGCAAAACGGTGCTGATTCTTTCGGTGCTGATGTTCTCTCTTTGCTCGGCCCTGTCGGGTCTGGTGGGCGGTTTTGTCGGCCTGCTGTTGTTGCGAGCGCTGATGGGCCTTGCCGAAGGGCCGGTGCTGCCGCTGTCGCAGACACTGATGGTCGAAGCCTCCACGCCAAGCCGTCGCGGCCTCAACATGGGCTTGCTGCAGGGCTCGTCTGCGGGCTTGCTGGGCGCCGTGATCGCACCGCCGGTGATTGTTGCGTTGGCCGTGGCCTATGGCTGGCGCACGGCGTTCTACCTGACCTGTGTTCCCGGGCTGATTGCCGCCGCGCTCATCTGGCTTCATGTGAAAAACACAGATGGCGGGCGTGCAGATGAGCTCGCTGCAGCCCTGCAGACAGGCTCGCGCTGGGCTCTGCTGCGTGAACGCAATATCTGGTTGAGCGTGCTGATCAGCTGTGTTTTCATGGCCTGGTTTGTGATCATCATCTCCTTTGCGCCGACCTATCTGGTCAATGCCAAGGGTTTCGGGCCGGGCACAATGAGTGCTGTCATGAGTTGCATGGGTGTGGCCTGGGTCATCTGGGGCTTTGCCGTGCCGGCCATTTCGGACCATATCGGTCGCCGTCCGGCACTGATCTTTTTTTCCTTTGTGGCGGCTTGCTGCCCTCTGGCCTTTCTGTATGCGCAATCGCCGGTGGTGATGGGCGGCTTGCTGCTGCTGACCTATACCGGCCTGGGCTGCTTCACGCTCTTCATGGCCACGATTCCGGCCGAGACCGTTCCGCGAGCAGCCATGGCCACTGCATTGGGGATGATCATGGGTTTTGGCGAGTTGATCGGCGGTTTCATCGCCCCGACCCTGGCCGGGGTGGCAGCCGACCGATGGGGGCTTGATGTGGTGATGTGGGTGGCTGCTGCAGGAGCCTTGCTTGCCGGCTTGCTTTCCTTGGGGCTGATTGAGACAGCGCCCAGGCGCGTTGACGACAGGCAGCCGGCTGCAGCATTGAAGGAGTCGCAGGCATGAAGGCTTTGAAATGGCATGGTGCCCGCGATCTGCGCCTGGAAATCATCGAACGCCGGCCCTTGAAGGCCGCAGAAATCCGTATCGAGGTCGCGTACTGCGGGATCTGCGGCAGCGATATGCACGAGTATCTGCATGGACCCGACTCTATACCGGTCGAGGTCCCGCATCCCTTGTCCAACAGTGTCGCACCCATAGTCATCGGCCACGAGTTCTGCGGCACGGTGGTGGAGGTGGCTGCGGATGTCACAGGGCTGCATATCGGAGACAGAGTCGCCGTGGAGCCGGAGTACCGCTGCGGCCAGTGCAGCTATTGCTGCGGGGGGCGCTATAACCTGTGCGAATCCATGGGCTTTGTGGGGCTCATGGGAGACGGCGGAATGGCAGAGGAAGCTGTGATTCCCGCTTATATGGCATATGTGCTTCCCCCGTCCTTGAGCTTCAGGCAAGCGGCGGTGGCCGAGCCCGCAGCAGTGGCATTGCATGCTGTGCGCCAAAGCGCATTGCGCCCTGGCGAGGCCTGCGTCATCTTCGGCATGGGGGCCATTGGTCTGCTGCTGGTGATGATGGCCAAGCACCATGAAGCGGGCCGCATTATTGCCGTCGACGTCGATGCCCGGCGCCTGCGCCTGGCGCGCGAGCTCGGTGCCTGTGACACGCTCGATGCCAGCCAGGGCGATGTCGTGCAGCAAGTGCGCGAACTTACAGGCGGGCAGGGCGTGCCGGTATCGTTCGAAGCCGCGGGTCGCCCGGAAACCTTGAGAGGGGCGCTTGGCGTACTGAGCAAGGGCGGTGAAGCCGTGCTGCTGGGGCTCATGCCCGAGGCGAGCATCGATACCTTCGACCTGGTCAACCGCGAGCTGCGCATTACCTCCAGCGTGGGCTATCGGGGCTTGTATCCGGAGCTGCTGGCGCTGATGGCTTCCGGGGTTGTGGATGCCGGACGTATCGTGACCCATACCGTTAGTCTGGATGCCGCCATACAGGACGGTTTCGAGCGACTGGCATCTGCCGGGGATGCTATCAAGGTGCTGGTTCAGCCGCAGCCGGATGCCGTTGCCCGATTCGCCCGTCCCCACGCTTTTGCCCACAGCTCCTGAGCCTTGCTGGCGCCTGCAGCTTCTGCCGCTAAGTCATGGCACGTAGCTGACCGTGCTGCGCACGCATCTGTGTGGGCGTCATGCCATGGTGTGAGCGGAACCTGCGTGCAAAGTGGGTCTGGCTGGCAAAGCCGCAGCGGTAGGCGATCTCGGCAATGCTGTAGCGGTTCAGCGCAGTCTGGCGCAATTCCATGGCTGCACGTTCCAGGCGGCGCACGAGAATCAGCTCGGTCACGCTGTGTCCCTCGGCCTGCAACAGCCGGTTCAGGTGCCTCAGGGAGACACCTGAGGCGGAAGCGACTTCGCTCGCATCCAGCGAGTGGCGGTGCAGGTGTTGGTCGATATGGGCGCGCGCGGCCAGCAGGTGGGAGGCGCGTAGTGCACTGCTGCCTGCTGCTTCTCCAGCCAGCATGGTGCGCAGCAGGTCGCAGGCCTCGAACTGCATGCGATCCTGGTCCACCCTTTCGGGGTGGGCCATGGCATTGCCTACCAGCTTCTGGAACGCGTGATTGAGCACGCGTCCGCTGCCCGTCGCCCCCGACACACAGATCGGGCCGGGAAGTTGCGCGCGGCTGCAGTTGCGGTAGAACCAGTCGGCAGGCGTATCCACGAGGAATTGGTGCATCTGGTGGGTGAAGCCGAACAGATAGGCATGCCGGGTGTCATAGATCACCAAGTCGCCCGGAGCGAGATGGATGCAGCTGCGCTCCTGATAGAAGAAGGCACCGCTGCTGAGCACCAGTGAAACGAAAACCGACTCCTTGGGATGCTGGCGCACCAGCTGTGGCGTGCGCTCGATGACATGGGCATTGCCGTCGATGTCTGCCAGGGCCAGCTGGCCCAAGCGTATATTGCTCTGCCGCGCGTTCAGACCTTCGTCGGCGTAGGATGAGCAGCGCAATCCGACCAGAAAAGAAGCGTTATAGGCTTCCCATTGGTCCAGGCGCTGGCTGGCGGGAAAGGCATCCGTCGCGATCCGGTTCACCGCACATGGCGCAAGCGAGGGCATGGGGGTCTCCTTGGCAGGTTCTTATAGTGTGTGCCGACCAAGTGGAGCCAGTAGATGTCGGCAGTGCCGAGCAAACTCTAACATGCCATGTTTGCGCCTCGCTCCGTGAAGTTACGGGGTGGCAGGTCGCAAATCATGGTCGCGACGCCTGCGTGCATCAAGGCTGAGGGCGCGAATCCAGCCGCTTTGCTTTGCCGGCTGAAGAAGGGGAGTCCGCATCCGCTTTCATGTCGGCGCAGGCGCGCCACCAGGCTGAACCCGCATGCGGAGCGTTCAGGTCCAGGCGCTCGCCCATCATGGGCGTGGCGATCTCTATGCCGTGCTGCCTGCCCAGGCTCAGGATCTGCTCGAAGGGGTCCCACCAGGCATGCATGGCGAGGTTGAAAGTGCCGTTGTGTATGGGCAGCAGCCACTGGCCGCCGAGATCCCGGTGTGCCTGCACGGTCTGCGCCGGATGCATATGGACATAGGGCCAGTGGGCGTCGTAGGCGCCGGTCTCCATCAACGTGACATCGAAGGGGCCGAAGTGCCTGCCGATTTCGGCAAAACCGTCGAAGTAGCCGCCATCGCCGCTGAAGAAGACGCGCAGCGGCCTGTCGGCCTGGCGATCTTCTATGGTCCAGGAAGCCCAGAGCGTGCGGTTGCCGTCGCGCAGGCTGCGCCCCGAGAAATGCTGGGCCGGCGTGGCAGTGAAACGCAGGCCGTCGACCTCGCTGCCCTGCCACCAGTCGTGCTGCACGATCTTGTCGGCCGGCACGCCCCAGGCCAGCAGTCTGTCTCCCACTCCCAAGGGGCAGAGAAAAACGCCCACCTTGGGCGCGAGCACGCGAATGGTGGCGCGGTCCAGATGGTCGTAGTGGTCATGCGAGAGCAGCACGCCGCGCAAGGCAGGCAACTCGTCCAGGGCAATCGGCGGGGCATGAAAGCGCTTGGGGCTGGCAAACGATAGCGGCGAGGCGCGCTCGGAAAACACGGGGTCCGTCAACCACCAGCCGCCGCGCAGCTTCATCAGCAAGGTCGAATGGCCCAGGCGATACAGGCTGCGTTCGGGCGCGAGGTTCAACTCGGTCGTGCTCAGCGGCAAAACGGGCAGCGCCTTGCCCGGCTGGGAATCGGCCGGTTTGTTGAAGAAGAACTTCCATAGCGTCCCGGCATCTGGCTTGGGGCTGTTGGCCGGGCGCGGATGCGTGTTGCGAAAACGCCCGCCCGAATACTGGGGCGAGTCCTCGTAGTCGGTGATGGAGGTGGAGAGACTTGGTTTGCGAAACAAGATCGGGCGCCTTAGTAAGACATTGGCCGCAGTTTGGGATGGTTTGCAGCGCTGCAAGAGCCGGCTTGCAAGAGGCCGTAACACAGGCACGGCCATTCAGGTGCTTTCTCGGGGTGGATGCGACACTCGCTGTCTGAGGAGCAAATACACATGAATCCCATGGTTCACAATTTGGAGAGCATGCTGGCGGCCGGCAAGGATGGTGCGCTGCTGCGCTATACCCTGGGCAAGGCCTATGCCGACGACGAGCAGATGGCCGTGGCGCGCGAGCATCTGCGCAAGGCCACGGCGCTGGATGCCGAATACTCCGTTGCCTGGAAGCAGCTGGGCAAGGTGGAGCTGGCGCTGGGCGATGCGCAGGCGGCGCGAGCCGCCTGGCAGCAAGGGCTGAGCTGCGCACAGGCCAAGGGCGATGCCCAGGTCGTCAAGGAGTTGCAGGTGTTTTTGCGACGCCTGGACAAGCAGGCTGATGGCGCTTAGGAAATATCAAAAGAATAGCTGATAACGCTTGTGATTCAAGCGTTATCAGCCAATTTATTCTGAAGTTAATCAGTGTGCGCCGGCGGCCGCGTCGGCGGCTCCTGCGGCAGAGGCCGGGCGCTTGGTGAACCAGATCAGCACGATCAGGCTCAGGAACAGAAAGGACGATGCCAGAAAGATGTCGTCGGCGGCCCGCGTGAAGGCCTGCTGATCGATCAGCCGGTTGATCTGGGCATAGGCCTGCTCGGCACTCATGCCCGCTGCCTGCAGGTTTCTGACCGTGCTGGCAAACGTGCCCTGGCCCTGCACCAGCAGCTCGGTCAAATGGGCATGGTGCATGGAAGCCCGGCTTTCCCAGAGCGTGGTGGCAATCGAGGTGCCCATGGCGCCCGCGGTGATCCGCACGAAGTTGGACAGGCCTGCTGCGGCCGGAATGCGGTCCGGCGTCAGTCCGCTCAGCGTGATGGTGGTCAGCGGAATGAAGAAGAAGGCCATGGCGCCGCCCTGGATCAGCGTGGGAATCAGGATGTGGGCGAAGTCGGTCTCCACGGTGAACTTCGAGCGCATCCACAGCACCATGGCAAACACGATGAAGGCAATCGTGGCCATTTTGCGCGGATCCCAGACACCGACCTTGCGGCCCACCATGGGCGTGAGCAGGATGGCCAGCAGGCCCACCGGCGCCAGGGCCAGGCCGGCCGAGGTGGAGGTGTAGCCCATCCATTGCTGCAGCCACAGCGGTAGCAGCACCACATTGCCGAAGAACAGGCCGTAGGCGATCGATAGCGCGATCGAGCCGGCCGCAAAGTTGCGACGCTTGAACAGGCGCAGATCGACGACGGGATGGGCGTCGGTCAGCTCCCAGACCACGAATACGGCAAAGGCCACGACAGCGATCACCGCAAAGGCGATGATTTCATTGGAGGCAAACCAGTCCAGCTCCTTGCCCTTGTCCAGCATCAGCTGCAGCGCCGCCACCCAGAGCACGAGCAGGGACAGGCCCACGGTGTCGATGGGCAGCTTGCGCGTGGGCGTTTCGCGGTTGCGGTAGATGCTCCAGGTCATGAGGGCCGAGAGCAGGCCCACGGGCACATTGATGTAGAAGATCCAGGGCCAGGAAATATTGTCCGTGATCCAGCCGCCCAGCAGTGGCCCGACCACGGGAGCGACCAGCGTGGTCACGCCCCAGAGCGATAGCGCCACACCGGCCTTGGCGGGCGGATAGCTGGACAGCAGCAGGGTCTGCGACAGCGGAATCATGGGGCCGGCCACGGCGCCTTGCAGCACGCGGAACAGCACCAGCATCTCTAGCGAGGAGGCAAAGCCGCAGAGCCAGGAGGTCAGCACGAACAGCAGCACGCTCATGGTGAACAGGCGCACGGCGCCGAAGCGCTGGGTGAGCCAGCCCGTCAGCGGCACGGAGATGGCATTGGCCACGCCGAAGCTGGTGATGACCCAGGTGCCCTGGCTGGGGCTGACGCCCACATCGCCGGAGATGGCCGGAATGGCCACGTTGGCGATGGAGGAGTCCAGCACGTTCATGAAGGTGGCCAGCGATAGTGCCAGCGTGCCCAGGGCGAGCTGCGCGCCCTTGAGCGGGGCGATGGCTGGCGGCATGGGGCGGGCCGCCGGAGCCGGTGGCGAGGCGCCCGCTCCAGGATTGGCAGAAGTCGAGGAAGTCATGGCTGATTCCGCGTCTTACTGCGCAGGCTGGGAAGCGGGTTGGGCGGGCACGGCCGGGGCCTGGGCGGGCAGATCGGCCAGCTGGGTCAGTGCCGGCAGCTTGTCGCCGGCGATGATGTGCTGGATGCGCTGCTCGGCCTGGGCCAGGCTGCCGTCATAGACGGTGGTCTGGGCCACGGGCTCGCTGCGCGGCGTGCTGGCAAGGGCCTGGCCGTCCTTGTCGCGGATGTCGACCTTCACGTCCATGGACAGGCCCACACGCAGCGGGTGCTGCTTGAGCGCTTCGGGCTCCAGGCTGATGCGCACGGGAACGCGCTGCACCACCTTGATCCAGTTGCCGGTGGCGTTCTGCGCGGGCAGCAGCGCAAACGCCGCACCCGTGCCCGCGCCCAGGCCCACGACCTTGCCTTCGTACGTGGTCTTGTCGCCGTAGACATCGGCGGTCAGCTCCACCTTCTGGCCCATGCGCAGATCGGCCAGCTGGCTTTCCTTGAAGTTGGCATCCACCCAGAGCTTGTGCAGATCGACCACGGTCAGCAGCGGCGAGCCGGCGGCCACGCGCTGGCCCAGTTGCACGCCGCGCTTGGCCACAAAACCGTCCACGGGCGCGATCAGTCGCGTGCGCTGCAGGGCCAGATAGGCCTCGCGCACCTTGGCTGCGGCCGCCATGACGGCCGGGAAGTCCTCGGCCGTCGTGCCCTTGGTCTGGGCTTCGGCGGCCGTCAGCTGGGCCTTGGCCGCGCGCACGGCGGCTTCTGCGGCCGCCACGGCGTTGCTGGCAGCCGTGGCCAGGGCCTTGGCATGGTCAAACTCTTCCTTGCCCACGGCGCCGGTGGCCGTGAGCGGGCGGCGGCGTGCCACATCGTCGTTGGCCTTGGCGGCATCGGCCTTGAGGCGCAGCAGATCGGCTTCACGCTGGGCCACCTGGGCGGCCAGCGGGGCGTTGTTGGCATACAGGGTGCGGGTCTGGCGCGCGGTCTGGGCCAGCTGCGACTCGGCCTGGGCCAGCTGCACCAGATAGTCGGCAGGGTCCAGCTGCACCAGCAACTGGCCGGCCCGGACATAGTCGGTATCGTCGGCACCGATGCTGATCACGGTGCCGCCGACCTGGGGCGTGATCTGCACCACGTTGCCGGCCACATAGGCGTTGTCCGTGGTCTGGTAGTTGCGGGCCACCATCCAGTGCCAGCCGCCCCAGGCGATGGCGGCCACGGCGACAGCGGCCGCCACGATGGTCAGGCCCTTGCGGCGGCCCGCAGGGTTGGCGCTGGGCGTAGCTGCCGCAGGAGCTTGGGGAGCGTTCTGAGTAGGCTTGGTGTCGGTCATGATGTTGGCGCTTTGTTATCTGTGAAGCGGTTTTGCGCTATTGAAAAGAGGAGCTGCTAGCGCTTATCAATAAAAGAATTGAGAGCTTTTTTGCCTTGAATTCAAAGGCAGTAAAGCGGTAGCAGCTATTGATTTTGTTGAGTTCGATGTCTATTGCAGTGCAACAGCCGGGGTGTCGTCGCTCCAGCCGCCGCCCAGGGCTGCGGCCAGGGCCACGCGGGTATCGAGCTCGCGTGCCTGCAGGTCTACGGCCAGACGGCGCTGGTTGATGAGCTGGGTTTCGGTGTTGAGCACGGTGATCTGGCTGCCCAGGCCGGCTTGATAGCGCTGCACGGCAAAGTCATAGGCCCGCTCGGCCTTGGACAGCGACTCGGTTTGCAGCTGCTGCTGGCGCTGCAGCGATTGCACGGAGGCAATCGCGTCGCCCGCCTGTTTGACGGCATCGAGCACGGCGCCGTTGTATTGGGCGATGGCGGTGTCGAGATCGGCCTGTTTGCCGCGCAACTGGGCGCGCAGGCGCTTGCCGTCGAAGATAGGCAGGCGCAGCGCAGGCGTGATGCCCATCTGGCGCGAGCTGCCCTGCAGCAGATTGTCCAGACCCAGCGCGTTCAGGCCCACAAAGGCGGTCAGATTCACATCGGGGTAGAAGTCGGCCCTGGCGGATTCAATGCCTTGCGTGGCCGCTTCCACGCGCCAGCGCGCGGCCACCACATCGGGGCGACGGCCCAGCAGATCCGAGCCCAGAGCCTGCGGCACGGGCTGGATGCGCAGCACCGACAGTCTGGGCGAGAGCGCATTTTGCGCATCGGGCGCCTGGGCGCAGAGCACGGCAATCGTGCGGCGCGCCAGCGTGATCTGCTCGCCGAGCATCTCGATCTGGGTCTGGGCATCGGGCATGCCGGCCTGGGCCTGGGTCAGTTCCACCTGGCTGTCCAGGCCCGCTCGGGTGCGCTGCTCGCTCAGACTCAGCAATGACTGGCGCTGGCCCAGCGTGCGCTCTGCCACTTCCTTCTGGGCAATCAGCCGGGCCAGGGCGATATAGCTGCGTGCGACCTGTGCGGCCAGCTGGTTGGCGGCAGCAGCGCTGTCGGCCTTGGCTGCGCGCGCCTGGCCCAGCGCGGCCTGCAGGTCCGCGCCGTGCTTGCCGAAGAAGTCGGGCGACCAGGACAGACCAGCCTGAAGATTGCCGCTGTTGTAGATATTGCCCGCAATGGGGGCGGGAATCATGCCGTTGGCCGTGTAGCGCTGGCGTGTGGCGTCGGCGCTCAGCGTGCCGCGCACATTGCTGGCCGTGCTGCTGGCCGTGGCCAGGGCTGCGGCTTTCTCAAAGCGGGCGTTGCTGGCGGCCAGGCTGGGGCTGCCGGCCAGGGCCTGATCGATGAGCTGATTGAGCTGGGCATCGCCCAGACCTGTCCACCATTGGGAGGAGGCGAGTGCCGTGGCGTCCGCAGCGCTGAGGCTGGCGGAGTCGTTCAGGCCGACATCGGCCGAGCCCAGTCGTGCCAGCGGCTGGTGCGCCGGCCCTTGCGAGGCACAGCCTGCCAGCGCGAGCACGGCGGCCAGTGCTGCGGTTGCCAGCAGCGGGCGACCAGGGGCTTGCTCTGCGGCGGGTTTGCGTGAAGGTCTAGAGGTCATGGAAAAGTGCCAGTGGTTTTTATTGAAATAGGGCGGTAGAAAAGTAGGCAGCAGGTCAGCCTAGTCCCCGGGGGCGCGGCCTGCCTCGTTCGTTTGGATGGGGGGCTTGCCTGGCTCCTGGGTCAGGGCCTCTCGCAGCGCATCGCCGTTGACCAGCATGCGCTGCAGCATGGACAGCATCAGCGTGCATTCGCTGTGGCTGAAGCCGCGCAAATGGCCGTTGAGCACCTTGGTCAGAACCTTGGGCACCTGGGTGGCGACGCTGCGTCCCTCCTCGGTGAGCACCAGATGCACCACGCGCCGGTCGGTGGTGGAGCGCTCGCGGCGCAGCAGCCCCTTGGCCTCGATGCGGTCCAGCGCGCGCGTCACCGAAGCCGGGTCCATGCCCAGGTCCTTGGCCAGCGTGCTGCTATTGGTGTCGGCGCAGATCAGCAGCTTGTACAGCGGCAGCCATTGCACATAGGTCAGTCCTTGCTCGGCCAGCTGGGCGTCGGCCAGCTGCAGGATGGAGCTGAGCACGCGCCGCATGAGAAAGCCAATGCTTTTGTCCGGCGCGTAGACCCCTGCCTGATAGAAGAAGCTGGATTCGTCCTGCGGGTCGATGATGGGGTCGGTCTGGTTTTGCAATGGCGCCACCAATATTTGCTTGATCAATGATTGAATTGGCAATTATTGTGCAGCTGCAAAAAAATGTCAGCAAGGTTTTGAATGGAGCCAGACCTGTCTGCGCATTACCTGCTTTTGTTGCTATGAAAACAAAAGCAGTTTGCGCATTGTTGGTATGCGCCAGAGCCTTGTCGGACTCATAAAAAAAGCCCGGCCATGAAGACCGGGCTTGCTGAAGGCTGCTTCAGGCTCAGAGCGGCACGCGCAGCACGACCACGATCACCAGGCCCAGGGCCAGATTGAGGGAAACCCATTTGCGGATGCTCTCCAGCGCCTTGCCGCCTGCAGGCCAGTCCTTGAGCTGCACGGCCGCATCCAGGCGCTTGAACAGCGCAAAGCGGATATGACCGAACACGGCCATCATCACCAGGCCCAGAATGCTCATCACGATCCAGTTGACCGGCATATTGAACTGGCCGCCGGCCTGGGCGGCCATGGCGTGAATGCTGCCTATCATGCCGATGCCGGTCGCCAGCACGACGACCACCAGCACGAGGACCCAGGCAAAAAAGCGCTGCAGCACGCCGTGCATCAGCGTCACGCGCTCGGGCGGCTGCAGTCCCTGGACGGCAGGACGCAGAAAGAAATGTGCGAAGAACATGCCGCCTACCCAGATGATGATGGCCAGAAGGTGCAGAAGTTTGAACAGAATGAAAAGCATGGTTTGTGGGGCTTGATTGGGGAGACATCGCAAGCCTAACGGAGATCGTCCTACGGGTGGAACACACAGGCCGAAATAGCAGGACTTTCGCTTTGCCCAGGTCTGATTAGACTTGGCTGTAATCCACAACAGCCGGCAATGGCGCAGGAGTCCTTATGTCAGAACAAGCCACCGTCGTCGCCTTCAAGCAGTCTTCCGGGCGGGTTGCCTTGCGCACCGACAACGGCCGCTTTGTGCTGGCCGAGCAGACCGATTCCAGCGCGCTGCGTGAAGGACAGAGTCTGAACGGCAATATGAGCGAGTTCGGCCCGGAGGTCTGGAGCGATGACAGCGGGCAAAATCATTACGAAGTCTTTGTGCTGGGCTGGGATCTGTCGCAGGAAGCGGTCGAGCTGGAGATGTGATGTGTTGATCCTGAAAAAACAGCTGCCAGCGCTTGATTGACAGGCGCTGGCAGCTTTTTCTTTTTGGATTTTCCTGGAGCCGGGGCTTTCACCCCGGCGCGCCCTGTTACTTCTTCAGGTCGAAGCGGTCCAGTTCCATGACCTTGACCCAGGCAGCGACGAAGTCCCGGTAGAACTTCTGCTCGTTGCCCTTTTCGGCATAGACCTCGGCCACGGCACGCAGAATGGCGTTGGAGCCGAAGACCAGATCCACGCGGGTGCCGGTCCACTTCTTGGCGCCGCTCTTGCGGTCCACGCCTTCGTAATTGCCATCCTCCAGAGGCTGCCACTGTGTGCCCATGTCCAGCAGGTTGACGAAGAAGTCGTTCGTCAGCTTGCCCGGAGTCTGGGTCAGCACGCCGTGGTTGCCGGCGGTGTTGATGTTGATGGCGCGCAGGCCGCCGATCAGCACGGTCATCTCGGGGGCCGTGAGCGTCAGCAGCTGGGCCTTGTCGATCAGCAGGGCTTCGGCAGGTGCCGGGAAACGTCCTTGCAGATGGTTGCGGAAGCCGTCGGCCTTGGGCTCCAGCGGCGCAAAGGATTCAGCATCGGTCTGCTCGTCGCTGGCGTCGCCGCGGCCGGGAGTGAAGGGCACGTTGATCTTCACGCCAGCGTCTGCCGCTGCTTTTTCAACGCCCGCGCTGCCGGCCAGCACGATCAGATCGGCCAGCGAGATGCGCTTGTCGCCCTCGGCAGCCTTGTTGAATTCGCGCTGGATTTCCTCGAGCTTGCCCAGTACCTTGGCCAGTTGCGCAGGGTTGTTGGCGGCCCAGTCCTTTTGCGGAGCCAGTCGGATGCGGGCACCGTTGGCACCGCCGCGCTTGTCCGAACCGCGGAAGGTGGAGGCCGAGGCCCAGGCCGTGGCCACCAGCTCCTGCACCGACAGGCCCGATGCCAGCAGCCTGGCCTTGAGGGCGGCCACATCGGCGTCGTTGACCAGTTCATGCTTGGCGGCGGGGATGGGGTCTTGCCAGATCAGCTCTTCCCGGGGGACTTCTGGGCCCAGATAGCGTGCACGCGGGCCCATGTCGCGGTGGGTCAGCTTGAACCAGGCGCGGGCAAAGGCTTCGGCAAAAGCCTGCGGGTTTTCGAGGAAGCGGCGCGAGATCTTCTCGTAGGCCGGGTCCATGCGCAGCGACAGGTCGGTGGTCAGCATGGTGGGCCTTTTGTTGGGGCCGCCATGCGCGTCGGGGATGACATCGCCAGCGTCCTTGGCAACCCACTGAATGGCACCCGCAGGGCTTTTTTCCTGCACCCATTCATACTTGAACAGGTTCTCGAAGAAGAAGTTGCTCCACTGTGCAGGAGTCTGGGTCCAGGTCACTTCCAGGCCCGAGGTGATGGCATCGCCGGCCTTGCCGGACTTGTAGCTGCTGGCCCAGCCCAGGCCCTGGGCTTCCAGGCCGGCGGCTTCGGGCTCGGCGCCCACATGGCTGGCGGGGCCCGCACCATGGGTCTTGCCGAAGGTGTGGCCGCCGGCGATCAGCGCCACGGTTTCCTCGTCATCCATGGCCATGCGGGCAAAGGTGTCGCGGATGTCATGCGCGGCCGAGAGGGGGTCGCCATTGCCGTCCGGGCCTTCGGGGTTGACATAGATCAGACCCATCTGCACGGCGGCCAGCGGGTTCTCGAGGTCGCGCTCGCCGCTGTAGCGGCTGTGCGGGTTCTGGGTGGGGGCCAGCCATTCCTTCTCTGCACCCCAGTACACGTCCTGATCGGGTTCCCAGGTGTCGACGCGACCGCCACCGAAGCCGAAGGTGCGAAAGCCCATGGTTTCCAGTGCGACGTTGCCGCACAGCATCATCAGGTCGCCCCAGGAAATCTGGTTGCCGTACTTTTGCTTGATCGGCCACAGCAGGCGGCGCGACTTGTCGATGTTGACGTTGTCAGGCCAGCTGTTGAGCGGCGCAAAGCGCTGCTGGGCGCGACCGGCTCCGCCGCGACCGTCCTGAATGCGATAGGTGCCGGCTGCGTGCCAGGCCATGCGGATGAACTGAGGGCCGTAGTGGCCGAAGTCTGCAGGCCACCAGTCCTGCGAGTCGGTCATCAGGGCACGCAGGTCGCGTTTGACAGCTTCATAGTCCAGCTTCTGGAAAGCCTGGGCGTAGTTGAAGTCTTCACCCAAGGGGTTGCTTTTGGCGGAGTGCTGGCTCAGCAAATCCACGCGAAGCTGATTGGGCCACCAGTCCTTGTTGCTGGTGGCGTTGCCTGCGGCGGCGGTTTCGCTGTTCTGTCCTTGGTGGAAGGGGCACTTGGATTCAGTAGTCATGGGGCTCTCCGTTTCAACGATCCGACAGGTCGGTAGGTCCAGGAAACAGATATCAATCAATGATTGATATCAATCAATTCAACTCAATAGCTATTTGCGATTGGTTGAGATGAATTATCGGTGCGCGGCTGGCCTGAAGGGCGTGTTGTGCTATTGAAATTACTAAGCAGCGCCATAGGAAGAAATGTGGGTCGAGTCTTGAGCCGACGCAAAGTCGGGTTCAGATACTTCGCAAAGTGACTGAGACTGTGACTTTTTGAGCGTATGCGAGCCTGCCTGTTTACACAAGCATGAGCCATCAAATCAGGTCGTTGACCTACCTGGCATCAGCTGTGGCAGCGGCTCAGCCGGCTACCAGCTTGTGCACCAGATCGGCTGCGGTGGAGGCGCCGTATTTGCGCATCAGCCGGGCGCGGTAGATTTCCACGGTGCGATGACTGATGGCCAGTGCCTTGCCGATTTCCTTGCTGGTCATGCCTTCGAGAAGGCGCGCAGCGACTTCGCGTTCGCGGCCCGTGAGCTCGGCCTTGACGGGGCGATGGGCCGAGAGGTCCTCGAAGCTCCAGATGCCCGAGGCATGGGGATCGTTGCGGTCCAGCGTGCGGCCGCTGACATGACACCAGAACACCTCGCCATTGGCGCGCTTCATGATGCGGTTGTCGGAATAGATGCCTGTGGTGTTGAGAATCGGGGCAATGCGCGCGCCCAGGCGCTCGTATTCGTCAACGCTGGGATAAAGCACCTGAAAGGTCTGTCCTATGAGTACTTCGCGCGATGCATGGAACATTTCACACAATTGCCGATTACAGTCAATCATGATGCGGTTGCGCGAGATGACGAGACCTACAGGGGCGGCGTCGAACGCCAGCCGGTAATCCACAACCATGGTACTGCTCTTTACGAAAAACTACTTACTCAAGTACGTAGTATCGTAGCGCATCCAATTTCAAGGAGACATGTGTGAAAAAGCTCTACCCATCCGCAGAAGCGGCGCTGCAGGGCGTGGTGTCCGACGGGCAATTGCTGGCCGTTGGCGGCTTCGGCCTGTGCGGCATTCCCGAGGCCCTGATCGATGCGGTTTGCGCCAGCGGCGTCAAGAACCTCACGGTGGCATCCAACAACGCCGGCGTGGACGGCTTTGGTCTGGGCAAGCTGCTGGACACCCGCCAGGTCAAGAAGATGATCTCCAGCTATGTGGGCGAGAACAAGGAGTTCGAGCGCCAGTACCTGGCCGGTGAGCTGGAGCTGGAATTCACGCCTCAGGGCACGCTGGCCGAGAAGATGCGTGCCGGCGGCGCCGGTATTCCCGCCTTCTTCACCAAGACCGGTGTGGGCACGCTGGTGGCCGAGGGCAAGGAATTGCGCGAATTCGATGGCGAGACCTATGTGATGGAGCACGCCATCGTGGCCGATGTGTCCCTGGTCAAGGCCTGGCGCGCGGACAAGAGCGGCAATCTGCAGTTCCGCCTGACGGCACGCAACTTCAACCCTGCGGCAGCCACCTGCGGCAAGGTCTGCGTGGTGGAGGTCGAGGAATTGGTGGAAGTGGGCGAGATCGCTCCCGACGACATCCATCTGCCCGGCATCTATGTGCACCGCATCGTGCACAACGCCAATCCCGAAAAGCGCATCGAAAAGCGCACCGTGCGCGAAGCCTGAAATATGGCGGATACGTCCTATTCGCCCGAGGCTGCCGCCCAGGCCGACATGCCGGTCTTTCGTGCGCTGGCTGCGCAGGAGCTGGAGCAACTGGAGCGCGAACGCTTGCTGGTGTGCCAGGTCGCGGCCCGTGAACTGGGGCTGAGCGATTGGAGCATGGACCGCTCTGGCCTGGCGCAGCTGCAGCAGTTGCTCGATCGTGGCCTGGTGTCGGCCGACAACCTGCTGCTGGCCCGAGGATTGGGTGTGGTGCTGGGGGACGCGCTGAGCTGCGAAATGGACGATATGGACTGGCATATGGTGAGCGACGACTGGGGAACCGACCCCGTTGTGCGCTACCGCGAAACCAGTATCCAGGTGGGGGCTCGCGACATGGTCCTCAAACGGCTCGAAGACGGCCAGAGCGTCGATCTGCTGCACTTGCTCGATGGTGTGGTTTCGCACCTGCAGCCCATGATCGACTCCGGCGACTACCAATAACGTCAATCAAGATTTATTCAGGAGGCTCTTATGCCCTGGACCCAAGACCAGATGGCCGCGCGCGCGGCCCAAGAACTCGAAGACGGTTTCTACGTCAACCTCGGTATCGGCATTCCCACGCTGGTGGCCAACCACACGGGTGACAAGGAAGTGTGGCTGCAGTCCGAGAACGGCATGCTGGGCATCGGCCCCTTCCCGACCGAAGACCAGGTCGACGCCGACCTGATCAACGCCGGCAAGCAGACCGTGACCACGCTTCCCGGTTCGGCCATTTTCGGCTCTGATCAGTCGTTTGCCATGATTCGCGGCGGCAAGATCAATCTGTCCATTCTGGGCGCCATGCAGGTGTCCGAAAAAGGCGATCTGGCCAACTGGATGATTCCCGGCAAGATGGTCAAGGGCATGGGCGGAGCCATGGACCTGGTGGCGGGCGTCAAGCGCGTCATCGTGCTCATGGAGCATGTGGCCAAGAAAAAGGACGGCACGACCGACCTGAAGATCCTGCCCAGCTGCACCCTGCCGCTGACGGGTCTGGGCGTGGTGGATCGGATCATCACCGATCTGGGCGTGATGGACGTGACCCCCGAAGGCTTGAAGCTGGTGGAGCTGGCCGATGGCGTGAGCTTTGACGAGATCCAGTCCAAGACGGGTGTGACGCTGCTGAAATAAGCGGCGCTGCGCTCACGGGCAAGAACCGCTGCGGCGGTTCTTTTTTTGCGCCTTTTTCTGCAGCATTGGCAGAATTAATAGCTATCGGGGTCGATAGGGCAAGCGATGCAAGCTGTTTTTGCTTTAATTGTGGCCCACAAATTATTGCAATCTGCAACAATCGAGTTTGATTGAGCAGACAGAAACAGAGCGCTTTGATGAGTGAGAACGCTGGTGCGCAAGGGCACGAGACCGATGTACATTTTTTGCGCGCAGTCACCGATATGGCCGAGCATACGGAGGTCATGACAGGCGATGCAATCTATACCGATAAGGGCATGAAACTGGTGGACAAAGGCACACGTGTTGACAGTCGTCTCTATGACCGTCTGGTCATGCACAAGCTGCGTGACCCGATCGATGCCAACCTGATCACGGGCGACCTGGTCGACGTGACATCCCTGGTCGCTCTGGCGCGCCAGCAATGCGAACAGGTCGATCTGCTGCATCGCATGGTGGCGTCCATCGGCGATATCGAGCGTCTGCTGGCGCCGCTCAAGAGTCTGCTGCTGCCCCAGGCCATTGCCTTCAAGCTCACCGTCATGCGCGAGCAGCGTAGCGACCTCTACCAGCACAGCCTGCAGATGACGCTGGTGGCGATCTTTCTGGCGCTCAAGAACGGCTGGACCGAGCGCGAATGCGTGCCGCTGGCCACGGCCGCGCTGCTGCACGATGTAGGCATGCTCTATATGGACCCGGTCTGGACCGACCCGGACCATCGCTTGAGCGGCGAGGAACGCAAGCATCTGGTCGCGCATTCCGTCACCGCCATGCTGGTGGTGCGCAGTACCGAACTGTATTCGCGCGCCGTGGAAATCGCCGTGCTCGAGCACCATGAGCGCATGGATGGTTCCGGCTATCCGCGCGGCATCAAGGGCAACGCCATTTCGCCCATGGGTCAGGTGCTGTTGCTGGCCGAGGTGGTCTCGGCCTTCTTCGAGAAATTCACCGACATGCCGGGCCAGCGCCTGTCGCTCATGCTGCGCATGAACCACAAGAGCTATCCGGCCGATCTGGTGCACCTGATTCTGCCGCTGCTCTACGACGAAATCAGTCCCGGCAAGCCACTGGCGCCGCTGCAGGCCGAGTTCTCCCACAGTATTGCGGCTCTGGAGGCTGCGCTGCGCAAATGGAGCGAACTCAGGCGCGACTTTCCCGAGCACTGGCAGCAAATGCCCGATGCGCAGGCGGCGGTGGCCGTGGAAGCTAGTCTTGCGCAACTGCAGAAACAGCTGGCCGAGGCAGGCTCTCACCCCAGCCAGCAGCTGGACGTGCTGAGCTATTTCAAGGACGACGCCTTGGGCATGAGTGAGCTGGCCCTGGTCAACCGCGAGGCCCTGTGGCAGTTGCAGGCCATCATGAACGACTGCCTGCGCCGCTGGCCCACGCTGGGGCAGGGCGGCTCCACGCTGGAAGTCGCCGTGGCCGAATGGTGTGAGGCCTGTGCTCAGTTGATGCCGCAGGCAGGCCGCAGCTCGGCCATGAATGCCGACAGGCAGTCGCTCAATTGAGGACATTGACTGCGAGTTTTGCCCAGGACGGCTGGCCTCAAGTTTGATAGCGGCAGGCGCTTGATTGACAGGCGCTAAACCGGTATTTCTTCAAAATTCTGTGCATCACGCCGCAGCGCGGCATGCTTTGCTGCGTCTGCTTGCGCTATCCTGAAAAAGTATTTTTGATAGCGCACGACGTCCGATCTACAAGGGTCGACTGTATCTGCTGCCGATATTAAGGTCTTGTTTTGCGCGGAAACTTGGATAACTGTATATTTGTACAGTAATCAAGAGCTTTCGCATGCATACCCAGCCCCTGACATCCTTGGCCCATCCTGGCTCACCGCCCGGCATGACGGAGTCTGTCCGGCAGCAAACAGGTGCAGAGCAGGGCGTGCGGCCGGGTCTGCCCGCTGCGGGCAGCCCGCCTTTGTCCGCCATACAGATTCCCGGTGTCTGGCGCGGCACGGACTGGCAGGCGGGCGCCGGCTCTCAGGTCTGGCCCAGCGGGCATGCTGCGCTGGATGCCGAGCTGCCGGGCGGCGGCTGGCCCGGCAATGCCTTGATTCAGCTGCAGCAACCAGCGCACTGCCATGCGGAGTGGGCCTTGCTGTTGCCCGCGCTGGCCGCCCGTGTCCGGCAGCATGCGGCTTCACGCGCGGATTCAGGGCTGGGCCAACTGGTGCTGGTGGCTCCACCCTATCTGCCTTTTGCCCCGGCATTGCAGGCCGCCGGTATTGACGCCAAGCGGCTGTGCGCGGTGCAGCCGGGGCGCAGTGCCCAGGATCTGGCCTGGGCCTGCGAGCAGGCTCTGCATTGCCGGGATGTGCTGGCGGTGCTGGCCTGGTTGCCCGAACTTCCCGCGTCCACGCTGCGCCGCTTGCAGCTGGCCGCCGCTTCGCAGGGCCGGCCTCTGTGGCTATGGCAGGAGCTGCAGGCCGAGTCGCGCAGCTCCCCCGCCGCATTGCGGTTGAGACTGGAGAGAGCTACGACAGTCTTCGCTGCTCAGCAGGCGCCGGGTTTGCGGATACAGATACTGAAGCGCCGTGGGCCTTTGCTGGAGCGCCCCATACAGCTCGCGCTTTCGCAGTGGGCCTGGCAGCCCGTGCTGCAGGCGCAGGCCCAAAGACATGTGCGCCAGAGCGAGGAGGCTGCCATGCTCATGCAAGGGCGCATGACAGTCGCCGCTCCTGCAACGGCCTCGCCTTGGATGACGGAGGCATGAGATGGGCAGTGCAGAGCACTGGATGGCCTGGCCTCTGGCCTGCCTGAGCGAGTCAAGCCCGGTGCCCGAGAGTGCCTGCTGGTGGGCGCTGGAGTTTTCGCCGCGTGTGGCCTTGCTCGAAGACGCCTTGCTCATGGAGACCAGCCTGGTGCAGCGTCTTTGGGGCGGAGCCGAGGTCTTGCTGGCGCGGCTGGACAGTGCTTTTGCGCAAGCTTGTCAGGCTGGCCCCCCGGAGTCCGGGGGCGGCGATGCGGCATTGCAGCCGCTGCGCGGCCAGGGCGGCACGGCCTGGCAGGCTTTGGCACGGCTGCGGCTGCAGCAGGCCCGGCCTTGCGGCTCCGTCCCTGTTTCCCTGTCCATGTCCGAGTCATCGCTGCATGCCGATGCGCTGCCGCTATGGACGCTGAGCGCCCTGGAGCAGCACAGCTCCGTGCTGCTGCGCCTGGGTTGCCGCAGCTGGGGCGATGTGCGAGCATTGCCGCGCGCGGGGCTGTCGCGCCGCATTGGAGCCAAGGCCTTGCGTGCGCTCGACGAGGCCTATGGTCTGCTGCCCCAGCCGCTTGACTGGCTGCAACTGCCCCAGCAATTCCTGCTGCGCCACGACCTGGGTTACCCGGCTCACCATGCCGATGCCGTGCTCCATGCCGCGCAGCCGCTGTTGCGCGCGCTGCAGTCCTGGTTGCAGGCCCGTCACCATGCGGTGCTGGCGCTGCGATTGCGCTGGCACCATGATCTGCGCCGTATCGACGGCCAGGAGCTGCCGGCTTGGGGAGCGCTTGTCATCCGCACGGCTCAGCCCACGCAGGGCATGGCGCATTTGCAGCGCCTGTTGCGTGAGCACCTGGGCCAGCAGCGCTGGCGCGCCCCCGTGGACATGCTGGAGTTGCAGGCGCTGGAGACGGTTCCCTGGGCGGCCGAGCCGCTGAGCTGCCTGCCTGCCGCTCAGGGCCAGAGCCCGTCGGACAGTCTGGCCTGGCATGAATGGGTGGAACGCCTGAGCGCCCGCAGGGGTGAGGAAGCCGTACAAATGGTGCAGCCGCGGGCCGATCACCGGCCCGAGCAGATGCAGTGCTGGCAAGCTGCGGCGAAGCTGCTGCAGAGCCAGAAGCCAGGCGGCACCAGGGCTAGCGCCAGGGCCGAGGCGGGAGCCGGCTTCAGGCCACGCCGTCAGCCCGGCTGTGCCGACTCCTGGCAAGCCCTGTGGCCGCCCTGGCTGCTGCCCCAGCCCCAGGCCTTGCCCGTGCAGAACAATCGTCCCCAATGGCATGGGCCACTGCAGCTCAAGGCCGGGCCCTACAGGCTGGAGTCCGGCTGGTGGGATGCGGCTGGCGATGCGTTTGCCGATGCCCAGACCGGCGCGCCGGTCGGCTTGGCCGTGCGTGACTATTTCGTGGCCTATAACGCCGTGGTCGGCCATGTCTGGATTTACCGCGAGCGGGCCCGTAGCGAACACCTGATGAGCATGACAGCCAGCCCCGCCAGCTGGTTTGCGCAAGGCGTGTATGGCTGAGCAGATCCTGGTCGAGCCGCCCGCTGCCGCACTGCGCCTCGCAGGGCCGCCGCCTGTCGCCATACCGGCCAGCCCCGTGGCTCAGGGCATGGGCAGAGGGCCGCTGGCCTATGCCGAGTTGCATTGCCTCTCGAATTTCAGTTTTCTGCGCGGTGCTTCATCGCCTGCCGAGCTGGTGCACCGGGCCAAAAGCCTGGGCTATGCGGCGCTGGCGCTGACCGACGAGTGTTCGGTGGCCGGTGCCGTGCGCGCCCATGAGGCGGCGCGGGACTGCGACTTGCACCTGATCCATGGCAGCGAATTCGCCTGGGGCTCGTTCAGGATCGTGGTGCTGGTGCGTGATTTGCAAGGTTGGGGCAATCTCTGTGAATTCATCACCGCTGCACGCAGCCGCTCAGGCAAGGGCGACTATCTGGTTGATGAATCCAGTCCCTGGAAGCTGCTGCAGCAAGGCTGCGAATGCCTGCTGCTGCCGCAGCGCGAGCAGCTCGATGCATCGGATTTGATAGCTGTAACCGCTCTTCTGGAAAACGTTTCAGCGCATTTTTCGACAAATAACCTGTGGCTGGGCGTGGAGCTGCATCTGGCGCCCGACGACAGCCTGTGGCTGCAGACCTTGCAGCAGGCGGGCGCGGCGCTGGGTCTGCCGCTGCTGGCCTGCGGCGATGTCCATATGCATGCACGCTCGCGCAAGCCGCTGCAGGATGTGGTCACGGCGATACGCCTGGGGCGCACCGTGGCCGAATGCGGCTTTGCACTGCAGCCCAATGCCGAGCGACATCTGCGCTCGCGTCTGCGGCTGGCCTCGCTCTATCCCAGGGCCATGCTGGAGGCGACGCTGGAGCTGGCCGGGCGCTGCAGCTTCAGCCTGGACGAGATCCGCTACCACTATCCTCAGGAGAGCGTGCTGCCCGAGATGACGGCCACGCAGACCCTGGCTTGGCTGACCTGGGAGGGCGCGGCGGGACGCTATCCCCAGGGCATTCCCGAGGACGTGCACGATCAACTGCACAAAGAGCTGGCGCTGATCGAGGATCAGAAGTACGAGATGTACTTTCTCACCGTGCATGACATCGTGCGCTATGCGCGCAGCGTCGGCATTCTGTGTCAGGGGCGCGGATCGGCGGCCAATTCTGCGGTCTGCTACTGCCTGGGCATTACGGCGGTAGATCCGGAAAACAACAATCTGCTGTTCGAGCGCTTTATCAGCAAGGAGCGCAGCGAGCCGCCCGATATCGATGTGGACTTCGAGCATGCGCGGCGTGAAGAGGTCATCCAGTACATCTACGACAAATACGGGCGCGACCGCGCCGCGCTCACGGCCGTGGTCAGTTGCTGGCGCAGCCGTAGCGCGCTGCGCGATGTGGGCAAGGCGCTGGGCCTGCCTGCCGATCTGATCGATGCCCTGGCCAAGGGGCAGTATTGGTTCAGCGAGCATGCCCAGGCGCAAGCACAGACGCATGCAGAGGCGGCCGATTCGGCAGAGGAGGACCAGGCGCCCGAAGCACTGCCCGAAGACTGGGGGCAGCGCAAGCTCCAGGAAGCCGAGGTGCTGGCACGCGAAATGAATTGCGCAGTGGGCGCGCATCGGCTGCGCCTCTGGATAGAGCTGGCCTGGCAGCTCAAGGACAGCCCGCGCCACCTCAGCCAGCATGTGGGCGGCTTTGTGCTGACCGAGGGCAAGCTCACGCGCCTGGTGCCCGTGGAGCCCGCCACGATGGCCAAGCGCTCCGTCATACAGTGGGACAAGGACGATCTCGATGTCGTGGGCCTGCTCAAGGTCGATGTGCTGGCTCTGGGCATGCTCACCATGTTGCGCAATGCCTTGAACGAGCGTGCCCGCTGGCGTGGCGAGCCATGGGGGCTGCACCAGATTCCGCAGGAGGATGCTGCGACCTACGAGATGATTTGCCAGGCCGATACCGTGGGTACTTTCCAGATCGAAAGCCGCGCCCAGATGAGCATGCTGCCGCGCCTGCAGCCGCGCACTTTCTATGACTTGGTGGTCGAGGTTGCCATCGTGCGCCCCGGCCCGATTCAGGGCGGCATGGTCCATCCCTATCTGCTGGCACGTGAGCGTGAACGCCGCAAGCTGCCGCTCAAGCTTGAGAAGCCGGAGCTTGCAAATGCGCTCAAGCGTACCTTGGGTGTGCCCATTTTCCAGGAGCAGGTGATGCAGATCGCCATCGATGCCGCGGGCTTTTCGCCGGGCAGGGCGGACGAGTTGCGCCGCTCCATGGCCGCCTGGAAGCGAAAGGGCGGGGTGCATCGCTTCCGAGACGAGCTTGTCGGCGGCATGCTGGCCAAGGAATATAGCCCCGCATTTGCCAACGCCATCTTTGCGCAGATGCTGGGGTTTGGCGAATATGGCTTCCCCGAAAGTCATGCCTGCAGTTTTGCGCTGCTGGCCTATGCGAGCGCCTGGCTCAAGCGCCATGAGCCAGCCATCTTTCTGCAGGCGCTGCTCAATGCCCAGCCCATGGGTTTTTATTCGCCGTCCCAGCTGGTGCAGGATGCGCGCCGCCATGGCGTGCGCGTGCTGCCCGTCGATGTCTGTCATAGCCACTGGCATTGCACGCTCGAAGCCCCTCTGCAAGCCATGCGCGGCGTGGCCCAGCCCCAGCCGGCCGTGCGCCTGGGGCTGAACCGGGTTGCCAGGCTGGGCAAGGCCGCAGCGCTGCGAATCGAGGGGGAAGCTGCGCAGGCTCCGTGGAAGGACGTGAGCGATCTGGTCATCCGAGCCCGGCTGGACAAGGCGGATATGGAAGCTCTGGCCGCAGCGGATGCGCTGCGCAGCCTGGCCGGTCACCGTCGCCAGCAGATGTGGGATGCTGCTGCGCAGGCCAGCCTGCCACCCATCTTTGCCCAAGCTGCGATTCATGAGCCGAGGCTTGAGCTGCCCCAGGCCGCCGAGGGCGAGGAAATCATGTTCGACTATGCCGCCACCGGTCTGAGCCTGCGCCGCCACCCGCTGGCCTTGCTGCGTCCCAGGCTGGCGCGCTATGGGCTGAAGACCGCAGCCGAGCTGCGTCATATGCTGCCAGGCCAGAAGGTCCGCGCCTGCGGCATTGTTACCGTGCGCCAGCGTCCGCCTACTGCCAACGGCACGCTGTTCATCACGCTGGAAGACGAAACCGGCGTCATCAACCTGGTGGTCTGGAGTCAGACCTTTGCCCGCTGGCGCTCTGCGTTGCTGGCCTCGCGTCTGCTGGCCGTGGAGGGCATCTGGCAGCGCAGCACGGCCCCGCAACTGGAGACGCCGGAATCAGCAGGGGATATGCCTGCGGCCAAGAAAGGGGATGAACCTGCGGTTCGCCATCTGGTCGTGATGAAGGCCAGGGATGTGACCCGCTGGCTGGGGCGGTTTGCCGAGGTCGGGCTGAACAGCCGGGATTTTCATTGAGCCCGCCCAGGCCGGTGCGCGCTGGCCGCTGCGAATTCAGAGCGCGGCCGGCAGCTTGGCATGCTGCAGCGCATGTTCAATGAGCTTTTCCACGGCCCGGCTGCCCGGTACGGTCGAATGCACCAGTGCTATGCCCACATGAAATCCGGGCGGGTTGTCCAGCAGGGACAGGCATTTCACGCCGCGTGGCTGAACAAGGTGCGATACGCCTGCGACCAGACCCACGCCCAGGCCGGAAGCCACCAGGCTCATGATGGTCTGCACCTGCATGGCCTCCTGGGCGATGCGCGGGGTGAAGCCCGATTGCTGGCAGCGTAGCTTGGCCAGCGCGGCGAGGCTGGGGACCGTGTCCTGCGGATACATCACAAAAGGCTCATGCGCTGCCTCGGACAGGGCAATGGCGTCGCGCTGCGCCAGGGGACTGTTGTCCGAGACGGCCAGCACGAACTCGTCCTGATCCAGCGGCGTGAGCGCGATGCGCTCATCGAGTTCTAGCACGGGGTAGCGCAGCAGGCCGGCATCGAAGCGCCGGCTTGCCAGCCCTTCGAGGATTTCGGCGCTGGTCGCTTCGTAGAACTCCAGCCCGACCTTGGGGTAGCGCTCGCGAAACGAGGGAATCAGGCGCGGCAGCAGTTCGTAGGTGGCTGAACCGACAAAGCCCAGCCGTATCAGGCCGCCCACGCCTTCCCTGGTATCGCGCACAGCCTGGCGACATTGCTCGGCATGAAACAGGGTGGCGCGTGCGCTCTCCAGCATGGCCTTGCCGGCAGGCGTCAGCACGACTCCGGTACTGGTTCGATCGAACAAGGCGCTGCCCAGCTCCTCTTCCAGCTTGCGAATCGAGATGGACAGCGGCGGCTGGGCCATATGCAGTTGCTCAGCGGCACGGTGAAAGTTACCGGTTTCGGCCAGGGCAATGAACTGCTGCAGTTGCTTGAGATTCATTGATATTCAATCGATATCAGAAACGAAATTTTTAATATTAGACATTAATTTCACGCCTGCCTAAAGTGGGCTCACAAGAAAAAACACGGCAGCAATTCCGTATCAGGAGACAAACTTGAAACAAGCACGCAGATACCTGCTGGCGGCACTGCTGGGCTGCGGCCTGCTCGGCGCCGGCATGCCCTCCATGGCTCAGGCACCGGCTCAGGGCTTTCCTGCCAAGCCGATCAAGCTCATCGTGCCCTTCGGGCCGGGCAGCGGCACCGACACCTCGGCGCGCTATTTCGGGCGCAAGCTGCAGGAGCTCACGGGCCAGCCTGTGGTCGTCGAAAACAAGGCAGGAGCCAACGGCTTCATCGCCGTCAAGCAGGTGCTGTCGGCGCCCGCCGACGGCTATACCGTGTTCATCGGCAGCAATTCAACGCTGGCGGTCAATGCGGCGCTGTTCAGGCATCTGCCCTACGATCCCTTAACGGACTTTGCGCCGCTGACCATGATGATGCGCTCGCCGGCCATGCTGGCCGTCGCGCCCCAAGCGGCCTACTCCGACCTGAAGGGCCTGATCAGCCATGCCAGGGCCAACCCGGGGAAGGTGAATTTCGGGGCCGGCTCGGCAGGCTATCAGCTGATGGGCGAGCTGCTCAACGACGCTGCCAGGATCGAAACCGTGCATGTCCCGTTCAAGGGCGCAGGGGAGACCACCACGGCCGTCGCTTCAGGGACGGTGGACTACACCTTCGCTGAAGTCACGGCAGTCCAGGAACTGGCCCGAGGAGGGCGCGTCAAGATCCTGGCGGTGGCCTCCGACAAGCGCGTGAGCACCTCCCCCGAGATCCCCACGGCCACCGAGGCCGGTCTGCCCGGATTCGAGGCCTACACCTGGGTGGGTGCCATGGTGAGCGCCAAGACACCAGCCGCCGAGACTGCCAGGCTCGCCGAGCTTTTCACCGCCATCTCGAAGATGGATGAAACCCGTGCCTTCTACGAGCGTCTGGGGGCCATTCCCATGACCGGCGGCCCGGCACAGATGCATGAATTCCAAAAGAACGAAATTGCGCTGTGGAAGCGCATCGTCGTCAAGGCCAAGGTTCCCCAGCAATGAAAGCCAATGACAGCCGGCCGGTACAGGCGCTGCAGCACATCAAGGTGCTCGATCTTTCGCGGGTATTGGCGGGCCCCTGGGCTGCACAGACCCTGGGTGATCTGGGCGCCGAGGTGATCAAGGTGGAAAGGCCCGGCAGCGGTGACGACACGCGTGCCTGGGGCCCGCCCTATGTGGCCGACCCCGAAGGTCTGCCGACGGGGGAGTCGGCCTACTATATGTGCACCAACCGCAACAAGCAGTCGATTTCCGTGGACTTCACCCGCGGCGAAGGGCAGGAGATCGTGCGTCAGCTGGCGGCCCGATGCGATGTGCTGATCGAGAACTTCAAGACTGGCGGTCTGGCGCAGTACGGGCTTGATTACGCGAGCCTCAGTGCCCTGAATCCGCGTCTGGTCTACTGCTCGGTCACAGGCTTCGGTCAGGACGGTCCCTATGCGCATCGTGCGGGCTATGACTTTCTGATTCAGGGCATGGGGGGGCTGATGAGTATTTCGGGCCACGCCGATGGCCAGCCCGGAGGCGGCCCCATGAAGGTTGGCGTGGCGCTGACCGACATCCTCACCGGGCTATATGCCAGCACGGCGATTCTGGCGGCCCTGCAGGCCCGCGAGCATACGGGGCGCGGCCAGCACATAGATCTGGCTTTGCTTGATGTCGGCGTGGCCTGCCTGGCCAACCAGAGCATGAACTATCTGTACGGGGATCAGGTGCCTCAGCGCATGGGCAACGCGCATCCGAACACGGTGCCCTACCAGGAGTTCCCGACCGAAGACGGCCACATGATCCTGGCCGTGGGCAATGACGGCCAGTTTGCCCGCTTCTGCCAGGCGGCAGGCAGGAGCCAATGGGCCGAGGACGAGCGCTTTAGCAGCAATGCGGCGCGGCTGGCCCATAGAGCCGAGCTGGTGGAGATGATCCGCCGCGTGACGCTCACACGCAGCACCAGGGCCTGGGTGCAACTGCTGGAGCAGCATGCCGTGCCTTGCGGCCCCATCAACACGGTGCGTGAGGTGTTCGAGGATCCGCAGGTCAGGGCTCGCGGCATTCAGATCGCCATGACACACCCCAAGGCGGGCCAGGTGCCGCTGGTCGCCAGCCCCATCCGTTTGTCGGACACACCGGTGACCTACCGCCATGCACCGCCCCAGCTGGGGCAGCACACACAAGAACTGCTGGAGCGCCATCTGGGTCTGTCTGCTCAGCAAATGCAGGCCTATCGGGACAGCGGAGTATTGGGATGAACAGCCAGGAATCGTTGACGCACACGCGCATCGCGTGCCAGGACCAAGCCCTGGGGGCATTGTCAGGGGTGCGGGTGCTGGACCTTTCCAGCGTGATTTTCGGCCCCATGGCCAGCCAGGTGCTGGCCGACTACGGTGCCGAGGTGATCAAGATCGAGCCGCCGGAGGGCGACTCCACGCGCCACACCGGCCCGACGCTGGAGCCGGGCATGGCGGCCATGTTCATGGGCTCCAATCGCAGCAAGAAAAGTGTGGTGCTGGACCTCAAGCAAGAGCAGGCTCAGGCCGCGCTGCATGCGCTGTTGCAGGGCGCCGATGTGCTCATGCACAGCATGCGCCCGCAAAAGCTGGCAAGGCTCGGGCTCGATCCGGACAGTCTGCGCAAGCAATACCCGCGCCTCATCTATGTGGGCCTGCACGGTTTTGGCGAAGACGGCCCCTATGCCGGGCAGCCTGCATATGACGACGTGATTCAGGGCATGAGTGGCCTGGCCGATCTCATGCAGCGCCAGACGGGCGAGGCCCGCTATCTGCCCACGATTGCGGCCGACAAGACCTGCGCTCTGGTGGCTGCGCATGCGGTGCTGGCGGCGCTCTACCAGCGCGAGCGCAGGGGCGCGGGCAGCTATGTGGAAGTGCCCATGTACGAAACCATGGCGGGCTTCAACCTGGTGGAGCATTTCTACGGCATGCATTTCACACCCGCGCAGAGTGGCGCGGGCTATCCGCGCGTGATGGCGCCCTGGCGCAAGCCCTACAGGACGCTGGACGGCCATGTCTGCCTGATGCCTTACACCGATGCGCACTGGCGCCGTTTCTTTGCAGCCGTTGGCCAGCCCCAGCTGGCACAGGACCAGCGCTTTGCCACCCAGGCGATGCGCACCCGCCACATCGCCGAGCTGCTGGAGACGATGAGCGGCTACGTGGCGCAAAAGGACACTGCCTATTGGCTGGCCAGCTGCGAAGAGCTGGAGATTCCAGCCGCCCCGGTGACTCGCATGGACGATCTGCCCCATGACCCGCATTTGCAGGCCACCGGCTTTTTTGTCGAGAAGAAAGACGCGGCGATGGGGGTTGTGAAATTTCCGCGTTCGTCCGTGCGTATCAACGGTACCCAGCCACCGATAGGCATGCCCCCGCGCCTGGGCGAGCACACGCAGGCATTGCTGCGCGAGGCAGGCTGGGACGACGCGTGCATTGCGGCCTTGCAGTCGAAGGACTGCTGAACAAACAGCATGAAGCGGAGACAGAATGAGCGTGAGCAATTTGATTTCATCCACTGAAAACCGTGCCGCAGCGCTGGCAGACACGCCGCGCATGGGCCAGGGTTTTGTCTGGCAGGACCTGCGGGTAGGTCAGCAACTGCGCACCTTTCGCCGTACGGTGACCGAGACCGATCTGGTCAACTTCATCAACACCACGGGCATGCTCGAGGCGATCTTCATCGAGGACGGCTATGACGGCGGTGCCATTCAGGGCCGCCCGGTGCCGGGCGCACTCACCTACACCTTGATCGAAGGCTTCATCCTGCAAAGCATGATCCAGGGTACGGGCCTGGCCATGCTCGAGTTGCACCAGAAGATTCTGGCTCCTGTGGTGGTGGGCGACACCATTGAGGCGCTGGTCGAAGTGATCGACATCAAGCCAACGAGCAAAGGCGGTCGCGCAGTAGTGAGTTCGCGGATCGAGGTCTACAACCAGCGTCACCAGCAGGTGATGGTCTATACCGCCGTGCGCCTGCTGGCCGGCCGTGAAGCTTAGGTCCGCGCTGCCGCGGATGCCGTTGCACCGGTGCGAACTTTCCAGTGCGCCGAGATGAGAAAACTACAGGAGACACAAGATGAGTTATCGATTTTCACGTCGGTTGTCGCTGCTCGCCGTTGCCGCGCCGGCCGTTGTCGCGCTGGCCGTTTGTGGTGCGGCGCAGGCGCAGGACAACTGGCCCAGCAACCCGATCACGCTGATCGTCCCTTTCCCGCCCGGCGGTCCCACAGACATGGTGGCGCGGGTGCTGGCGCAGCAGGTAGGCCAGCAACTGGGGCAGTCGGTCATCGTGGACAACCGGCCTGGTGCCAACGGCAACATCGGCAATGCGCTGGTGGCCAAGGCGCCGGCCGACGGCTACACCGTGCTCTACAACACTTCCTCGATTGCACTCAGTTCGTCGCTCTACAAGAAGATGAGCTATGACGTGACCAGGGATCTGCGCCCCGTGGCCTTGACGGCGGTGGTGCCACTGGGGCTTGTCGTCAATCCCAAGGTGCCTGCCAACACCGTGCAGGAGCTCGTGAAGTACGCGCAGGAGCACAAAGGCAAGCTCTCCTACGGCTCGGCTGGCAACGGCAATGTCACGCACCTGGCGGCTTTTCAGGTGGTGCAGCACTACAGCTTGGATGCAAGTCATGTGCCTTACAAAGGCAGCGCCCCTGCCGACGTGGACCTGGTGGCTGGCCAGATAGATTTCATGACCGACACCATCAATTCGGTGGCGCCTTTCATCAAGGACGGCAGGCTCCGGCTGCTGGCCGTCAGCACGGCCGCACGGATTCCCAATTTCCCCAATGCGCCTACGCTGGCCGAAAGCGGCATGACCGGATTCGAGGCCGGAGCCTGGCAAGGCGTGATGGTGCCCGCCAAAACACCTGTTGCGGTCGTGGAACGCCTGAATGCCGAGCTGATGAAGGCGCTCAAGGATCCGGGAGTGCTGGAGAAGCTGCGCGTGCAGGGTGCGGAGCCGCTGGGGTCTACGCCCAAAGCGTATGGCGACTACATCCAGAGCGAAATCAAGCGCTGGGCAGGGGTTGTCAAAAGCACGGGCGTGTCCCTGGACTGAGAGAAAGCAAGACGATGACCATTCTCGATGGACTGAGCCTGACAGGCATCCCGCCGGAAGGCGAGGCACTGCGCGCCGAGGTGCGTGCTTTTCTGCAGGACGCGGTCAAAGACATTCCTGCGCATGTCCGTGCCAAATCCTGGAGCGGATATGACCCGGCACTCAGCCGCAAGCTGGGTGAAAAGGGCTGGATCGGCATGACCTTGCCCAAGGCTTATGGTGGAGGCGAGCGCAGTGCGTTCGCCCGCTATGTGCTGGTTGAAGAGTGTCTGAACTTCGGTGCGCCTGTGGGTTCGCACTGGATTGCCGACCGCCAGAGTGCGCCGCTGATCCTCAAATATGGTACAGAAGCACAAAAGCAGTTCTACATTCCCAGAGTCTGCCGGGGAGAGGTGTTTTTCTGTATCGGCATGAGCGAGCCCAATGCAGGCTCGGATCTGGCAAGTGTGAGGACTAGAGCGGTTCCCAACGAGCAGGGCTTCTTGCTCAATGGCCAGAAGATCTGGACCACCAACGCGCATCACTGCCAGTACATGATTGCTCTGGTGCGAACCTCCGGCAGTGCCGAGGACCGTCACAAGGGCTTGTCGCAAGTCATCGTGGACCTGACATTGCCCGGTGTGACGGTGCGTCCCATCCAGGATCTATCGGGTGACAGCCATTTCTGCGAGGTTTTTTTCGAGAATGTGCAACTGTCGGCCGATGCGCTGATCGGTGCCGAAGGTCAGGGCTGGGAACAGGTTACCGCCGAACTCGCTTTCGAGCGCAGCGGCCCGGAGCGCCTTTTCTCCAGCATCGTGCTGTTCGATCAATGGCTGCAGTATGCACGCACGCCGCAGGGACGCACCGAGTCCGGCATGCGGCTTGCGGGCAAGGTGCTGACGCAACTGGCACCGCTGCGCGCGATGTCGGTATCCGTGCAGCAGAAGCTGACCCAGGGAGCAAGTCCTGTTGTGGAGGCCGCACTGGTCAAGGAGCTGGGCACGACACTGGAGCAGATGATTCCGGCAGCCATTGCCGAGGAGCTGTTTGCCCGACCGGTCGAGGATGTTCCGGTGGAGCTGCTGCTGACGCTCAAATACGTCACCGAAGCTTCTCCCTCGTTTTCCTTGCGCGGTGGCACGCGTGACATTCTGCGCGGCATGATCGCTCGTGGACTGGGTTTGCGCTGATCGGAGACAAGTTCATGAGCAATAACGATTTGTTTGCAGATGCCGCGCGCAAGGTGCTGGCAGACTGGTGCACCCCTCAGGTGATTCGCGAGATCGAGAGCGCCGGTAGCCGCTCGGTGGCCGTCGCCCGGCTATGGCAGCAGCTGGAGGAAACCGGCTTGGCCGATGCCTTGCTGGCCGAAGAAGAGGGCGGCGCCGGTCTGGGCTTGGGTGAGATATTTGGCGTGCTGGAGCAGTGCGGAGCCCATGCCCTGCCTTTGCCTCTAGGAGAGACCATGCTGGCGCGGGCCATGCTAGCGCAGGCGGATATGGCCTGCCCGGCCGGCAGCATTGCGCTGGCGCAGGGTGCGATGCAGACAGATGGCGGTTTGCATTGCGCGCTGGTGCGAGGCGGGCAAGTCGCGTACTCGGTGCTGGTGCAAGTGCCAGAAGAAGCCGGGGTCTGGCATCTGCTGAGCGTGTCACAGGCTGGGCTTGCGCCACACGCTATGGCGCTGGACGCGTCGCTGACCTGGTCGCCAGAGCAGTTGCGGGCCGCCGGCGTCATCCGGCAAAGGCCGCAATTCGATGCCCGGAGCCTGCAGGCCGCCGTGGTGGCCGCGCAGATGGCGGGGGCCATGCGCGCGGTGTTCCAGCGTAGCTTGCACTATGCGAACGAGCGTCAGCAGTTTGGGCGTGCTATCGGGAGGTTCCAGGCGATCCAGCATCAGCTGGCAGTCATGAGCGAGCATGTGTTTGCCGCCCGCATGGCGGCTCAGCTCGGTTGCAGCGGTGACGGCATTGTGCCTGACAGATTGCGTGTGGCCGTCGCCAAGGCACGCTGCAGCGAGGCGGCTTTGGTGGTCACAGAGCTTGCGCATGCGATTCATGGTGCGATTGGCTTCACCGAGGAATATGACCTGCAGCTGTTTACCCGCAGACTGCATGCATGGCGTCTGACGGCCGGCAGCGAAGCCTATTGGCAGGCATTGGCCGGACAGGCCCTGATGTCGCACGAGGGCGTGACACTGGATCTGATCCGGCGGATCACCGATGTCGAGGCCCTGGCTTGAAGTTGCTCAACAACTATGGAGACCATGGAACATGGCATTTCTGAATATTGAACGCGATGGCGGTATCTTGACCGTCACCATGAATCAGCCCGAGACACGCAATGCGCTGACCGGCAATACGGCGGTAGCCGAATTCGTGCAGCTCTGCGCAGATGTGCGCCTGGACGCCAGCGTGAAGGTGCTGATCCTGACCGGCGCCGGCTCTATTTTCAGCTCCGGCGGCAATGTCAAGGACATGAGGCGCTATTTCGATGACGCACTCACTCCCGACATGATTCGCGAGGAATACCGCCAGGGCATTCAGCAAATTCCGAATGCCCTCTACCAGCTGGATGTTCCCGTGATCTGCGCCGTCAACGGCCCGGCTATCGGCGCGGGTCTGGATCTGAGCTGCATGTGCGATATCCGGATTGCGTCGGAGAATGCCACTTTTGCGGAGAGCTTTGTTCGCGTGGGCATTGTTCCTGGTGATGGCGGGGCCTGGTTGCTGCCGCGTGTGGTGGGGATGTCAAAGGCCAGCGAGATGGCTTTCACGGGAGAGGCGATCAGCGCGGGCCAGGCATTGGCCTGTGGTCTGGTGAGCCAGGTCGTGCCTCCGGATGAACTGCTGCCGACAGCCAGGGCATTGGCGCTCAAGATTGCTGCCAATCCGGGCGGGGTGATGCGCATGACAAAGCGTTTGCTGCGTGAGGGCCAGAACGCCACGCTGGCTTCGCTGCTGGAAATATCGGCCGGGTATCAGGCAATTGCCCATAAAACGGCCGATCATCGTGAAGCAGTGACGGCCTTTGTCGAGAAGCGGGCTCCCCGCTTCTCATGAGCCGGCAGGTTTGCTTAACCAGAGCAGGTAACAAAGACAGCAAGGGCGCATTTTGCGCCCTTGCTTGTTTTGGCGAAGGTAGCAGGGCCTTGCTTGCTGCGTTGATGTTTCGGGTCGGCCAATCCAGCGACGTAATCCCTTGATAATACTAATTACATTGTGTTGCGATTTGCGCTAAGCGAGTGATGCAGCAAGCGGCTTTGCCGGGTCGGCCCCATTTCATGTATCGGAGTGGCCGCTTTGCCGGCTATTTACTTTTCTATGGAATGGATGAAAGCGATGAGATTGACCAAGCTGAACATTGGTGCCCGACTGGGCCTGGGGTTCGCAGTGGTGTTGGCATTTGCCGTGGTGATCACGGTTATCGGCATCTGGCAGCTGCACTCGGTGGGCAAGGCCACGCAGCAGATGATGCAGGAGCCGCTGACCAAGGAGCGCCTGATCAGCGACTGGAACAGCAATGTCAGCGTGGCGGTGGCACGCACCACGGCCATCGCCAAGAGCAGCGACGCAAGTCTGGTGCAGTTTCTGGCGGTGGATGCGGCTGCCACTACCAAGAGCACAGCCAATGTGCTCAAGCAGATCGAGCCCCTGATCACCCAGCCTGCGGAGCGCGAGATCCTGGACAGGATCATGCAGGTGCGCAAAACCTATATTGCCAGCCGCGACAAGGTCAGTCAGCTCAAGGCCGACGGCATGGCCGAAGAGGCGGAGTCCACGCTGATCAACAGCTATGTGCCGGCCGCCCAGGGCTATCTGAAGCTGCTCGGCGAGCTGCTGAACCTGCAGCGCGCCAGCTTGGATGCCAAGGCGGCGGAGGTGGAGCAGATCGAGAGCAGCAGCAGGACGTACTTCCTGGTTCTGGCCTTGCTGGCTCTGGCCATCGGCTCTGTCAGCGCATGGCGTCTGACGCAAGGCATCACCGCTCCGCTCAAGCATGCGGTCGGAGTGGCCCGCCGCGTGGCCGATGGTGATCTCACGGCTCAGATCCATGTGAGCAGCAGCGATGAAACCGGGCAGCTCATGCAGGCCTTGCACGATATGAATTCCAGTCTGGATAGGCTGGTGGGGCAGGTGCGTCAGGGCACGGACAGCATTGCCACAGCGTCGGGCCAGATCGCGGCGGGCAACCATGACCTGTCTGCGCGCACGGAAGAGCAGGCCAGTTCCTTGCAGCAGACCGCTGCCTCCATGGAGCAGCTCACTTCCACGGTCAAGCAAAATGCCGATAACGCCAGTCAGGCCAATCAGCTGGCGCTGTCGGCCTCCGATGTGGCTGTCAAGGGAGGCATGGTGGTGTCGCAAGTGGTGGAGACCATGGGCGCCATCAGCCAGTCTTCGCGCAAGATTTCCGACATCATCGGCGTGATCGACAGCATTGCTTTCCAGACCAACATCCTGGCGCTGAACGCGGCCGTGGAAGCGGCCCGTGCCGGCGAACAGGGCCGCGGTTTTGCCGTCGTGGCATCGGAGGTGCGCTCGCTGGCTGGCCGCAGCGCTGAAGCGGCCAAGGAAATCAAGCAGCTGATTCAGGCCTCGGTCACCAAGGTCGAGGAGGGCAGTGCGCAGGTCAGCCAGGCCGGTCAGACCATGGATGAAATCGTCAGCAGCGTGCAGCGCGTGACGGACATCATGGGTGAGATCACCGCCGCCAGCCATGAGCAGACCAGCGGCATCGAGCAGATCAACCGCGCGGTGGCCGAGATGGATCTGGTGACCCAGCAGAATGCCGCCCTTGTGGAAGAGTCCACCGCTGCTGCGCAATCCATGCAGCAGCAGACCAGCGACCTGTCGCAGATGGTCAGCATCTTCCGCCTCAAGAGCGCCTGATTCCGTGACGCTGCCGCAGTCCAGGCTGAAGGGCTTGCGGTTGCCGCTTTTGCTTTGCTGATCTCCGAGACATGAAATATGGTGTGAGGCACCTCCGCCATATTCCGTCCGAGCGGCTGCCTGCAGTCTTTGCAGTGTGCCAGGACTCGATGCTGAGATCGGGCTGTGAGCTGCTTGCCCGTATTAGCGATTGCGTACTTGAGTCAGCAACTGCTTGCAGTCCACATCGTCGTCAGCGGCAGGCACGGTCAGCGGCACCAGTGCCAGTGCCGCTGGCGCAAAAACGGCAGCAGCCACTGCAGCGCCGGCACGGGCTGCCAGGGGGCCTGGCTCCAGGCCCACATCGGGCTTGGCAAAGCTGCCGCGCACATAAAGTGGCGTGCGCAATGAAAAGAACTTCCACTTCAGCGATTCGGGGACGATGCGCAGATTGAGCTGTTCCTGCGCCAGATTGATCTCGCCTGTGGCCTCAACAACGGCTTCTGTGGTGGCCAGCTTGGCCATGCGTGGGCGGGCAATGCCCTGTTGCACATTGAAGTCGGCCACGGCACAGCGCAGCTGAACTTCCTTGTCGCTGCCAAACAGCTTGGCGATGACAATGGAGCCTACGTTCAGCCCCGCGAGGTCCAGCAGTTGCGAGCTGAAAGTGCCGTCGCGTACAAACAGGCGTAGCGAGCCATTGCCCGTGCCCAGCCACTGTGCCAGTGACTCGCCCTGTCCGGTGAGCGCGACTGCGCCATCGAGCCGGCCCAGGCTTTTCTTCATCTTTTCAATCGTAGGAAACAGTGCGGAGAGCTTGAGCGACTGCACCTGTGCGTTGAGTTTGGCAGCAACGGGCTTGGCATGGCTGTCCACGGTGGCATCGATATTCAGCGTGCCTTCGGCGAGGCCGAACTTCAGTGGCGAGAGGGTGAGTCTGCCGTTGTCCAGCAGCGCATGCACGCTGAGGTTTTGCAGGGGCAGAGCTTCGGGCCGCAGGATATGGCTGCTTTCATAGCGCAGGTCGAGATCCATCTTGTCCCAGTTCTCGGTCTGGAACCGAACCTGCGGCAGTACCTTGCCGTTGACGGGCTGGGGCTTGTCGGGGCTACCGGACGGGGCTGCGCCTATGACCGGTCCCAGATCCACCAGTCGCAGTTGTTTGGAGTGCAGCTGTGCCGTCAGCTTTGGCCGGGGCTGGGCGGAGCGGTATTGAAGATCGCCGCGCAAATCGCTCTGACCTAGCTTGCCCTGAAACTTTTCGTACTGCCAGACGGCCTTGCCCGGCGCTAGGCTGCCGATCAGACGGCCGCTGGTCTCGAACGGCGGAGTGGCGGGCAGCAGCAGGCCGCTGAGCTCGAACAGGTCGGCCATGCTCTTGCCGCGTACCTGAACTTGAAAGTCCAGTCCGTTCAGTGTCTTGGGATTGTCGAGAATCCCCTCGGCAAACGCTTGCAGGCTGCCGGCCTTGGCCGATATGCGCAGCGGAAAGCGCAGCCTGTCCTGGCGTAGATCCAGTACCGGTCCCGCCAGACCCTGGGCCCGAATCTGCGTGCGGGTCTTGCCTTGATGCAGATAGCCAGCGAGGCCGAAGCGCACACCATAAGGTTGATCGGCGCTGACCGGTCTGCGCAGCGTGTCGATACGGGCGCGCACGGCCATGTTCTTGACGGCGTCGGACCAGCCCAGAACGCCGTCGCTGATGCGCAACTGGCCTATTTCAAAACTCCACTTCGGGCCGCTGCTTGAGGGCTTGTCAAATGTCCAGTTGTTCTCGCCCTTGTCGTTGCGGGCCAGCACCATATCCGGAGCCTGCAACAGCAAGGAGTCGAGTTGTACATGGCGCGCCAATAGTGGCCAAAGGCGCAGGCTGGCCGTGGCATTTGCTGCGGTGATCATGGTGCGAGCATCGCGTTCGGGCGGTTGCCGGCCGGCATCGGCTATGGCGTCGTCGTCATCTACGCTCGTCTTTTTCTCGTTCGCTACCTGGCCTTGCTCGGGCAGGCGACCGGTGTTGAGCTCCTTGGGCGTCGCAGGCAATACCGGCTGTTTGTCATCGACTTTTTCAGGTGCCTGTCGAACCAGCCAGCCCTGGGGCTGCGAAAGTGTCAGATCGCTGGCATGCAGCACCACTCCGGGCACCCAGTGGCGCCAGCCGGTATCGAGGGGCTGTGGCCAGGTCCATTGCAGCTGCAGGTCACCATTGATGGCAAAGTCGCGGCCCGCGAAAGTGCTGACTTTTTCATTGATCCATGGCCTGAGCTTGTTCCAGTCCATGAAGGCAATCAGCAGTGCCGCAGCCAGAATCAAGGCCAGCAGCAGTGCCATAGCAATGGCCGCCCAGCGCAGCCAGTGGCGCGTCAGGCGCTGATGTGCACGAGTGGAATCAGGGGCTGAAGTACTGGTGGAGTCGACCATGGCTGTTGCATCCTTTTTGCCACATGCTATTACGCATAGGTGAAATGCCTCGTCATCCAATTGCCTGATGCAGGTTTGCCCGCATGTGATCAGCTCAGACGCCGCGACCGATCCGGGATACGGTGTGGCAGTCTGAAGTCTGCTGGAGTCAAGAGTGCAAGCATCTGCAACAAAGGCTGCGGCGCTTCATGAAGTGCTGTGAAGTGCTGCGCCATTGCGCAAAGGCACCCTTGGCGTTGAGGCGGCTGTGCGTCTCCGATGCTTGCCGATCCTGTGCGGTCAAACGGCAAGATTGCCGATGGACCAGGAAACACCGGTATCGAAGTTCGCCTTCAACTCGTCCGCAGCATGTTCCAGCTCGGTCAGAAACATTTCCGTTGCGGCTGCCATCGCATAGCCGGTGCGCTGATAAGCGCAGCTGTGCAGCAGCGAACCTGCATCGTGCAACGCACGCCAGCTCAGACGCTCAGCGGCCATGTCTTCCGCCACATTGTCCGGCAGCATGAAGGCCAGTGCCTGGCCGCTTGCCACTAGGCGCCGGGCCATGGGGATGCTGCTGGTCTCCACCATCGGCTGGATCCGGCTCAGCGCACCGTCGCCCAGACGCTCGAGCATGCTGCGCAACTCCATGTCGGGAGTCATCATGATCAGCGGATAGGCCAGGCAGTCACGAAGACGCAGCAGCCGCGGCCGCATGCGCAGAGGGTGGTCCGGAGCCATCACCACGCCCAGGGGCTTTGCCCAGGAGCGCATCTCCTCGACACCGGCAGGAGGTGTTCGGCGCAGGCAGTAGGCCACATCGATCTCGCCCTGAGCCACATGGCGCAGCAGCTCTTCACCGATTCCGGCACGCACGCTGAAGGTGATATCGGGATAGCGTTGATGCATTGCCGCAATCACCTGAGGCACGAGGTATTCGGCCGTCGCGTGGGGAACACCCACGCTTACATGCCCATGTCGCAAGGCATTCAGATCTTCGACCTGGGCCAGGGCATTGTCGAAGTCTCGCTGACTGCGCCTGACTGCTGCCAGCACGATCTCGCCCGCCACCGTCAGCTGCATGCCTCTGGGCAACCGGTCGAACAGAGGCTGACCGACCTGCGCTTCGAGATTGAGGATCTGCTGGTTGACCGCTGCGGCGGTCAGGTGCAGCGTCGCCGAGGCCTTTCGCACCGAGCCTCGGCGCGCCACCTCGTCAAAGCATCGAAAGGCCTGTGAAATCGCTGGCATGGGCTGAGTGTAAAGTTTTTTCTGACATCTATTAAAAAACAATCAGCTATTCCTGACGCTCCTGAACTTCTAGAGTGGCAGCCATCAATCCCTTCTGTCACAGAAAGAACCCCATGGCTACCACCGTTGACCAGGTCACTCAACGCCGACGCGGCACAGGTCTCATCGCTCATGACAGCACTCTCAGCGCTGGCGGCTACACATTGATCGCCCCCCAGACGGCCGATGGGCATGTCTACCTCATAGATATCCACGGTCAGGTGGCGCATGAGTGGAAGCTGCCTGTGCGCGCCGGCCGCCACGCCGTCATCCTGCCTAACGGCAATCTCGGCTACAACGGCAACCATCGTGAATCGCCTGATCTTTACGCACCCTGGTCCATGTGGCATGGCGGTGATTTCTACGAGGTCAGGCCCGACGGGGAGGTGGTCTGGCGCTATGAAGACCCGACACACCACCATGACGCACAGTGGTTGCCCAACGGTCATCTGCTCTATGCAGCCTGTGCCCCTGTTCCACAGGGCTTTGCCGAACGGGTGCCCGGCGGCACCTCCCTTGCTGCTGACGAGCTGATGTACGGCGATGTGATCCGGGAAGTGGACCGCACAGGTCGATTGGTCTGGGAATGGAAGGCCTGGGAGCATCTGGAGCCTGAGGACTTTCCCATTCACCCGGGTTTTGGCCGCTATCACTGGCCCCTGGTCAACGGCCTCGGGATGGCGGCCGATGGAACAGTGCTCATGAGTCTGCGCACGACCTCGGGAATCATTGGCGTGGACAAGGCCAGCGGCAGGGTGAAGCTGCATATCCCACCTTCGGTGGTCTCGCACCAGCATGCTCCGGTTGCGCTGGCAAACGGCCATGTCCTGACCTTTGACAACGGCAACTTCCGCCAGGGAGCCCATGTGGCTTTCTCGCGTGTGCTGGAGATAGATCCTGTTTCCCACGAGATCGCGTGGAGCTACCAGGACGAGATGGTCAACGCCTTCTACACCGCCTTCATGGGCAGCGCGCAACGTTTGTGGAACGGCAACACGCACATCACGGAGTCGGCCACGGGGCGATTGTTTGAGGTGACGCCGCAGGGCGAGCTGGTATGGGAATTCATTCTGCCCTGGTTTGGCGAGTACCCCGATGCCGCTGCACGCCGCACAGGCCCGGGGCGCTTGAACACGGTGTTCCAGACATGGCGCTACCAGGCAGAGCAACTGCCTTGGCTGCCCCGCTGAGCCATTCCAATCCCAGCAGAAAGATCATCATGCAAATACGACGCAGACAGTTTGCAGCCTGGGCGCTGGGCGCCCCGCTGCTGCAGCAGCTATCACTGGCAAGCCAGGCTGCTGCCCAGCCCTGGCCTGCCCAGGCACTGACGGTGGTAGTTCCCTTCGCGCCCGGAGGCAGTGTGGATGTGGCCGCCAGGCTGGTGATGCCGCGTCTGGCTGAGCGCCTGGGCCAGCCCGTGATCATCGAGAACATGGTCGGAGCATCGGGGACCATTGCAACGCAGCGTGTCATCAAGGCCAGACCCGATGGCTATACCTTGCTCTTCGGTGTGGCCAGCTCGGTGCTGGTCGCACCCATGATCTCGCCGACAAAGTTCCGCTACGACGGTCTGCATGAGTTGAAGCCCGTGGCACCCGTGGCCTCTTCGGTCTTTGCGTTTGTCGCACGCCCGGGCCTTGCTGCAGGCAGTGCGGACGATCTCATTGAACTTGCGCGCCAGAAACCGGGGCGACTGACCTTGGGCACCGATGGCATCGGCACCAGCCTGCACCTGACGGGGGAGCTGATTCAGCAAATGTCCGGTATCGATCTGGTACATGTTCCCTACAGGTCTGGTCCACAGGTGCTGACCGAGCTGGCAGGTGGTCAGATCGACCTTGCCGTGCTGCCTGTTGCGCTGGCTCAGCCGTTTGTCCTGGAGGGCAAGGTCAAGGCACTGGGCGTGACATCCCGCCAGCGCCTGGCCACGTTACCTCAGGCGCCAAGTCTTTCGGAGACACCGGCCCTTCGCAATCTGGAGGTCGAGGCCTGGCAAGGCTTGCTTGCTCCCGCTCATACAGATGCCCATATCGTGAAGCGTCTGGCCGATGAAATCGCGATCCTGCAAGCGGACCCCGAGATGGTCAGAAAACTGACGGAAGCGGGCTTCAAGCCCATGCGCATGGGGCATCCCCAGTTCCTGGCCTATCTGGAGCAGGAGAAAAGAGTTCTGGAGAGCACCATTCGCAAAGCCAATATCCGAACAGACTAGTCAGTGCGAAGTCGCATCATGGTCTGACCAGGGTCCATGCGGCCATGAAAGCCAGGAGTCGGGCCAGCCACTAAAATCCCGCGCCATGCATAACTCCCACGATCCCAAGGTTCTGCCCGTGCGCGATGGCGTCAGCCCCAGCTGTGTGGTGTTGCCCTCCCAGGGCGAGGGGCTGCTGATCGACTTTCTGTGCGAACGTCTGCCTGTCGTCGAACGCGCAGACTGGCTGCGCCGCATGGCTGCCGGTCAAGTGGTCAGCGAAGCGGGACACAAGGCCGGTCCGAATGCTGCATTCATGCCGGGGCTGCGCTATTACTACTATCGCGAACTGGAGGCCGAGCCAGAGATTCCGTTCGCGGCTGAAGTCATCCATCGCGATGCACATCTGCTCGTTGCGGACAAGCCGCACTTTCTGCCTGTGGTGCCAGCCGGCCACTATTTGCAGAACACGCTGCTGGTGCGGCTCAGGCGCGAGTTCGACCTGCCCGAGCTGTCGCCGATTCATCGCATCGACCGCGACACTGCGGGGCTGGTGGTGTTTTCGGTGCAGCGCGCCACACGTGGCATCTATCAGGGGCTGTTCAGGGACAGGGCGATTCACAAGGTCTACGAGGCCGTGGCGGCTTACCGCGCGGAGCTGAGCTTTCCGCGCGAGCACGCGAGCCGCATGGAGGAGAGTGGGCATTTCTTTCGCATGCATGAGGTCGCGGGCGAGCCCAATAGCCGCACCCTGATGGAAATCATCGAGCACAACAGTGCCTGGGCGCGCTACCGGCTCAGTCCGGTTTCGGGCAAGCGCCATCAGCTGCGTGTGCATATGGCGGCGCTGGGCCTGCCGCTCCGGGGCGATGCCTTCTATCCCGTGGTCAATGATCCGGAGCCGGGCGACTATTCCAGGCCCTTGCAACTGTTGGCTCGCAGCCTGGCCTTTGATGATCCTCTGACTGGACAACGGCGCGAGTTCACCAGCCAGCGCAGCCTGCAGGCGCTGCCGCGCGACTGAGCGCAGTCTTGCCCGACCCTTGCCAGGGCAGGGGAAACGCCGAGCTCTGCAATTTATCGGACAAAACTGTCCGATAATTGGCGCCATGTCCACCACCCGTCCTCCATCCGCCGAACGCCGCGCCCAGTTGCTGGACGCGGCCGATGCCGTGTTTGCCGAGCATGGCGTGACCGCACCCCTGGATCTCATTGTCGAGCGTGCCCAGGTGGGCCGTGCCACGCTGTATCGTCAGTTTCCGGACCGTCGCGCCATCATGTTGGCGCTGCTGGAGCGCTCGGTCGAGAAGACCCGCGCCGCCGCAGCCGCCTGGCATGACGACGACCAGGCCTTCTTCAAGCTGCTGGCTCTGGTGGGCGAGCGCATCGCCGTCTCCGCCACGCTGGTGGACTACTGGCGTACGGTGGACCAGAGCGATGCAGAAGTCATTCATGCGCGCCAGCAGATGTGGCTGGTGTTCGAAGAGCCCATGAAGCGTGCGGTGGCCAAGGGCCTGTGCAAGCAGGCCTTGAACGCCAAGGATCTGTCCCTGGTGTTCGGCATGCTGGGCGGTGCCCTGCGTGGCGAAACACCTGCCCAACGCAAGCAACTGGCGCGTCGTGCCTTGCAAATCATTCTGGACGGAATCAAGGCCTGAGGTTTATGAGTCAAGCTGCAGCACAAGCCAGTGGGGCTCAAGCCAATCAAGAAGGCCCGAAACCTCCCAGCAGCCAGGCTTCAGCTTCTCCAGCCATTCCGCAGGGGCCCGTCATCCTGCTGCGCCGCCCGCCGGACTGGGCCGAGCATGAAAAGCCCGCGCTGCCCGGCTCGCCGGCCATGCCCCATCACGAGCCCTGGATCCGCGTCTGCTATGGGCTGATTGCGGTCCTGGTCGGGCTGACCGGCGGTCTGGGCAATGCCTTGTTCACCGCAAATCTGCCCACGATTCAGGGACAGCTGGGGCTGACCTCGGTCGAGGCTGCCTGGCTGACGGGCGCCTACGTCATGTTCAATATGACGGCCAATCTGCTGGTCTACAAATTCCGCCAGCAGTTCGGCATGCGCCTGTTCACCGAGATCGGCCTGGGTTGCTACGCGGCGCTCAGCGTGCTGCATCTGCTGCTGGGCAGCTACGACAGCCTGATTCTGCTGCGTGCGGCCAGCGGCCTGGCAGCGGCGACCTGCTCCTCGCTGAGCACGCTCTACATGCTGCAGTCGGCACCGCGCACCTATGTGCTCAAGATGCTGGTGATCGGCGTGGGCGTGGTCCAGCTGGCCACGCCGCTGGCCTGGATTCTGTCGCCGGGTCTGCTCTATAACAGCGAGTGGCACAACCTCTATCTGTTTGAAGCTGGCCTGGCGCTGATGTCCTTTGCCGCCGTGGTGCTGCTCAAGCTGCCCTCGGGCCTGTACATCAAGACCTTCGAGAAGCTGGACTTCGTCACCTTCAGCCTGATGGTGCCGGGTCTGGGCCTGTTGATTGCGGTGCTGGTCCAGGGCTACTCGCGCTGGTGGTTCGATACGCCGGGGCTGGCCTGGATGCTGGTGGCGGCGATCGCGCTGCTCAGCGTCGCGCTTTACATCGAACACCATCGTGCCAACCCCATGTTCCACACGCGCTGGTTCGCGCAGATGCCGACGATCCGTTTCGTGATCGGAGCCATCTTGCTGCGCTTTCTCACGGCCGAGCAGAGTTACGGCGTGGTTGGGTTGATGCGCACGCTGGGCATGACATCCGACCAGATGCAACCGCTATTCATGGTAATTTTGCTTGGAACGATTATAGGTATTGCGCTATCTGCTATCACTTTTGGTGTTCCCAATATGGGCAAGCAGATTGTGGTGGCGATTGCACTGTTTGCCGTGGCCGCGTTCCTCGATCACCACCGCAGCAGTGTGGACCGTCCTTCGGACTTTTTCTTCAGCCAGTTTCTGCTGGCGGTGGGCTCGGGTGTCTTCATGGGCCCTCTGATGCTGACCGGCATCATCCAGGGACTGAAGTTCGGCGCCAACCACATGCTCACCGCCGTGGTCACCATCTCCATGACCCAGGCCATGGGCGGTTTGCTGGGTTCGGCCTTGCTGAGCACTTACCAGACCTACCGCGAGCAGATCTACTCCGTGGCCCTGGTGGCGCAGATAGACCCGACCGACCCCGTGGTGGCCGAGCGGCTCAAGATACAGAACCAGATCTACGGCAGGGTGACGCCCGATCCCGCCATGCGCGCCAACCAGGGAGCGCTGCAGCTGTCGCAGATCGTGCGGCGTGAAGCCAATGTCAGGGCCTATAACGATGTGTTTGCGCTGACGGCCGCCATCGCCTTGCTGTATCTGCTCTGGAGCCTGGGAGCATCAGCGCGCGTGCGCCAGGCTGCCGCCATGGTGCGCGCCATGACACGGCAAAGCGGCAACCAGGTGGCGGCAGCCGCCGGGACCGACGGTACGCCTCAGCGCGCACCTTCGGTGGCGCCGGTTGCAGAACCTGGGGCAGCGAGCGCTCATGAGCCCGATGTATCGCAGCGTGTCACGGTGGTGGTGCAGCCCACGGCCACCGATGCCTATGGCGATGTGGAAGAGGGCGCTCGGACCGAATCCGCCAGTCCGGCGCGGACCGTGGTGATCGAAGGTTCCGAGGCCAGGCGGCTTGCCGCCGCCGCGCAGGCGGCCGAGACCCGTGAGCAGGCCGTGCTGGCCAGCCGCGACCCTTTGCAGGACAACGCCCAGGCGCTCGAGCTCGAGGCCGAGCTGGAGCAGGAAATCGACAAGAACGCCCGCAGCAGCCCTGCGGCCGGTGATGGCGGTCGGGGTGGCTCCGGTCACCAGGCAAGGAACTCAAACCGATAACAGCAAGAGATTGAGCATGAGCGACAGTCAACAACCCCATTCCCCCGCCGCATCTGCGGCGACAGCTGCCCCTTCACCCGCTGCAGCATTGCCTCCCACGCCAAAGAAGATCAAGCCTTCTTTGAGCAGCGTGCTCATCATGCTGGTCGTGGCCCTGGCAGGCATGCTGCTCGTGTTGCGGGCCTGGAATCTGTGGCCTTTCAACAGCTCTGTGGTGACCACGGACAATGCCTATGTGCGCGGTGCCGTCACCGTGCTGGCACCGCAGGTCAATGGCTACGTGACCGAGGTGCTGGTCAGGGACTACGAGCAGGTCAAGGCCGGCCAGCCGCTGGTGCGCATCGATAGCCGCAGCTATGAAGCGGCCGTCGCCCAGGCGCAGGCGCAACTGGCCAATGCACAGGCGCAGCTGAGCAATTCCGAACAGACACAGGCCCAGAACCGTGCCACGCTGAGTGCCAGCCGCGCCGGTCTGGCTGCCGTGGAGGCAGAGGCCCAGCGCTCGCAGGCGGAGCTCAAGCGTGTGCAGGAGCTGGCCGAGCGAGGCTCCGTGTCTCTGAACGAACGCGACAAGGTGCGCGCCACCTCGCGCCTGGCAGCGACCAACGTGGCCAAGGCCCAGGCCGACATCGCGATCAACCAGGAAAAGATCAAGGCCACGACCGTGGGCCGTGACTCTCTCAAGGCCCAGGTGCAGATGGCCGAGGCGCTGCTGCGCCAGGCACAGATCAATCTGGACAACACGGTGGTTCATGCGCCCAGCGACGGGCAGGTCAGCGAGGTATCGGTACGCAAGGGCCAGTATGTGGCGGCCGGTACGCAGCTCATGTATGTGGTGCCGCCCACTTACTGGGTGGTGGCCAACTACAAGGAAACCCAGACCGCCCGGGTGCAGATCGGCCAGGCCGTGAGCTTCAGCGTGGACGCGCTGGGCGGCTTGCGCCTCAAGGGCCATGTGCTGGAGATTGCGCCAGCCACAGGTTCGGAGTTCAGCGTGCTCAAGGCCGACAACGCCACGGGTAATTTCACCAAAGTCGTCCAGCGTCTGCCCATCAAAATCGCCATCGACGAGGGCCAGGCCGATGCCGCGCGCCTGCGCCCCGGCATGTCGGTCATCGTGCGCCTCGATACTGCACAAAAAGTAGAGCATTCAGCGCAGACCTCTCAAGCGATTGAGGCCGATTTGGCTCAAAAATCTCAAGCGCCCGCAGTTTCCGCATCCGAGCAGGCCAAGCCATGAAGAACGCCTTCCATACCGTGCGTGCCTTGCCACTGGCGCTTGCATTCCTGATGGCCGGCTGCAGCGTGCCCAGTTTGACCCGGGCTCCAGACAGCGCCCAGCCTGCAGTGCCTGTCAGCTGGAGCTCGGACCAGGCCGCAGGCGCTGCCGATGCTGTCCAGGCCGGCTGGTGGCAGGCCTTTGGCGATGCGCAACTGAGCCGCTGGGTGGAGCTGGCGCTCGAGCGCAACAACGATGTGCTCACCGCCGTGTCCCGGGTGGAGGAGGCGCGCGCGAATCTCGATGTGGCGGGCTCGGCGGCTGCGCCTCAGCTGTCGCTTAGCGCACCGGGCTCGGCCAACCGCAGCCTGAGCGCGCGAACCGGCCAGATGGTGCATGTGCGTTCGGCCCAACCTGTGCTCCAGGCGAGCTGGGAGCTGGATCTCTGGGATCGCCTGGGCAGTCTGAGCCGGGCCGCCGATCGGCGTCTGCAGGCCAGCCAGGCGGATCGCGACGCGGTACGCCTGACGGTGGCCGCGACCGTGGCGCAGGCCTATATCGCCCTGCGCTCGCTGCAGGCCCAACTGGCCGTGGCCGAGGACACAGTGAAGTCGCGCGAGGATGCGGTGCGTCTGCTCACCGACCAGGTGCGTGTGGGCTATATCTCGCAGCTGCAGCAAAGCCAGGCGCTGGCCGAGCTGGAAAGCGTGCGGCAATCGGTGCAGCAGCTGTCTCTGGCGCTGCAACGCCAGCGCATAGCGCTGATGCAGCTGGTGGGCGGAAGCGGTGATGACCAGGCACAGGCCCTGGCACGTACCACATTGAGCGCCCATGCTGGGCTCGAGTCCATGAGCTTGCCTGCCATGCCTGCACCTGGCTTGCCGTCGAGCTTGCTGGAGCGCCGCCCCGACATTGCACGGGCCCAGCTGCTGCTGGCGGCCAGCGACAGCAATCTTGCGGCACAGCGTGCGGCCTTTTTGCCGCAGGTGAGCCTGAGCGCGAACTTCGGCAGCCTGTTTATCAACGCGCTGGATTACAACCCGGCCCGGGTCTGGTCGCTGGGCGGCAGCATTCTGGCGCCGCTGTTCAACGGCGGTCGCCTGCAGGGTCAGTTCGATGCGGCATCTGCCCAGCGCGATCAGGCCGCCTACGCCTATCGCGGTGTGGTCATCAAGGCCTTTGGCGATGTGGAAACAGCTCTGGTCAGCTCCCAGCAACTGCAAGCCCAGTGGGAGCACGCCAAGGAGCGCGAAAATGTGCTGGGTCGTACCCTGGGCTTTGCCAAGGATCGCTACGAGGCCGGCTACGCCAGCTATCTGGAGGAGCTGGACGCCCAGCGCAATCTGTTTGCCGTGCAGCAGGACGTGCTGCGCCTGCGTCAGAGCCAGCTGGAAAACGCCGTGGCGCTGTACCAGGCGCTGGGGGGCGGCTGGCAGCTGGCGGATACGGCCGCCCCGCAACCTTGAGTTCGAGTCGAAAGCTCCTGAAAAGTGAGCGTTTTTCGCTTGTCTGCTATAGGCTCAAAGGCATATTGAAGTAATACCAAAGGCCGGCAGCAGCCAGTGCCAGCACCAGCAGCCATAGATACAGGCCTTGTCCTCTGGGGACTTCGCCCGGTGATGGCGCTCCGGGCTGAAAGCTGCTCGGGACGCTGGCCCGCACCGATTGTCGTTGCAGGATCTGCCAGTCCAGCGCAATGCCATCCATGGCAGCATCGATGTGGTCCTTGGCCTGGGCCAGACCCAGGCCCGTGGCGTCGCGCAGCAGCTTGATGGCTTCGATCTTGTTGCCGCGTGCCATGGCGTCTTCCACCTCGGCCCTGGTCTCTGCGGGCACTGCGTTTGCGCCGGACAGCAACGCCTCTATGGCCTTTGCATGATCGCCGCTCACGGTGACGCTGGTGGTGGTACTGCCATTGACCGTCGTGGTGGTGGTCTTGATGGAAGAGAAGGAGCTGCGGGGCACGGTGTCGGCCCGATTCAGCTGGTCCAGCAGCAAAGTGGCATCCTTCATGCCCAGTTTGTCCAGCTGCTCGCGCAATTGCTGCATGGCCTGCGTCTGCTCTGCTGCGCCATGCTGGACAAAGTCCGGCTCGTCGCTGGCTTCCAGCAGGTCTTTGGCCTCCTTCAGACCCAGCCCGCCTTGCTCGCGCAGCTGTTTGATGGCTTCGATCTTGTGACCGCTTTGCCATTGCTTGAGGATTTCTGCAGGAATCTGTGTGGGCATGAGCGGCTCCTTATGGTTGTGGCTGTTGAACTAGGCGTCAGCCGCAGTCCACCTGCAGATGGCTGAAGTCCCTGGCGTGCAGCCTGGCATTCTCGATAAAGGCCATGAGCCTGGCGCCGTCCTGCCAGCACCAGTGGAATTCCTCGTGCGACTGCAGCGTCAATAGCGAGCGCCAGTGCGAACTGCGGGGGTGTTCCTCGGCCTCGGGCGTGGGATCGTAGCCCAGGCTGTCCCAGGAGGGGCGGCCCAGCAGATAGTCGCGAGGCAGATCGCCGCTTTCTTCAAGTCCATGGAGCCAGTCCTGGAGTTCATCGAACTCCACTGGCCAGTCCTTGCGCAGCTCCTCGTGACGAGGAAGGTCTATGCCGTTTTCAAACTGCAGCGCACGGCTTCCCGTGACCCACTGATGGGGAGCCTGGATTTCATGCATGCCGCTGGTGTCCGGCCAGTAAAAAGCCTTGAGATAGTCCTGGTCGCGCCAGAAGATGGCGTCGTCCTCGTCAAAGCCGTGGAACAGCGACAGAAGGCCACTGGCCGGCAGCTCTGCAGGGCGGCCGGGCCCGCCCGGGAGCTCGGCGAAGTTGATCTGTCCGACAAACAGGTAGTGGCCGTCCGGATGCTCAGGCCAGACAAAGCCCGCGGGCACCATGGGCTGGCCGCCAAAGCGGCTTTGCAAGGGCTCTCCCATGGTGGGGCCCAGGCGAATGGCGACGGCGGGCTGGGCCAGATTCAGGAAGTATTGCTTGTGCGCCTTCAGCAGTGGCGAGGCATCCAGGTGTTTTTCAAGCGTTGTGAAGTCCATGAAGCTTGGGGCAGTGAGTTTGCCGGTCATTCTGACCCAGACAGCGGCCGGGCCTTGCCAGAGACCGTCCGCCAGATGCAACAAAACGTCTGTTCCCGACCAGCCCAGGGGCGGCAAGTGTGCAGTCTCATAGCTGCATGCGAAGGTATTCGTCGGAGCGCAGGCGAAATCGGTTCAGAGTTTCCGAGGAACTGCTGCACGAAACCGAAACCGGCCTGTCCAGCTGGTCGGTCCATGCTCTGTAGGTACGCAGTGCCATGGCGTGCAACTGGTCTATGTGTTGCGGCAGTCGGTCCAGGATCTGGGCCTCGCTTTGTGCGGCCGGACCCCGGGCCTGCAGCAGCTCGTCATGGCCCTCGCCGCACCATTGACGCACGCTGTCTGCGGTCACTTCCAGATGGCCTTGAAACGCCCATTGCCGGCCGTGGACAAAGCCCTTGTTCAGGCAATGCTGTCCGTACATGGTGCGCCTGGCGGCCGTCGGAATGTCGAATGTGTCGTAATGCCAGTTGAAGATGGTGGCTTGCGCGGGCAGGTTCATCAGTTGCTGGGCGTTGGGGGTGATACGGACTTCGCTCCAGCCTATGTTCGGGCAGGGGTTGCGCCATACGCGTGCGCCCATGGCGCGGGCCAGCATCTGCGCGCCAAAGCAGTGGCCCAGCACGGGGATGTCGTACTGCAGGGCACTTTGCAGCAGGCAGCGTTCTTCATCGATCCAGAGCAACTGCTCGTTGGCGCAATGGTTGCTGCCCAGCACGATGATGCCGCGATAGTCGCTCGCATTGGCCGGGGCCGCGCCTTCGGCACAGGGATCTATCAGCACATGGTCAATCTCTTGCTGGCGCAGATGGTCGAGCAGGATGCCGGGGCCTTGCGACGCTTCGTGCTGGAGGATGGCGACGGGCTTCATGGGAGACGGGCTTGAAGGGCAAGCCGGTTGTTGCGAAGCCTTGAATCTAGAAAATCAGGCCTCAAGCCCTGGTATGGATTGTGGCTGCTGCTATCAAGATTGCATAAAGAAAGACAGCTCGGCCCAGCGTCATCCAGCTTTCCAATTTCCGTCAGCGTGCCATACTGGGCTGCCGCCGCCCGGCTGCAGCGGCCTCTATCACTGCAAAAGCATGGCTATGTCACAAAGCAAACACGGGCTTCAGGGGGCTGGGGACACGGGGCAGGGCAGCAGCCAGTCGGCACTGACATTGGCGGCGCTGGGGGTGGTATTTGGCGATATCGGTACCAGCCCGCTCTATGCGTTCAAGGAGGCATTTACCGGCGTCCATGGGCTGACGGTGGGCCACGAGAATGTGCTGGCCGCGCTCTCGGCCCTGCTCTGGGCCGTGATCGTCATAGTCGCCATCAAGTATGTGTGGGTTGTGCTCAGCCACGATAACGATGGCGAGGGCGGCGTGCTGGCGCTGACGGCACTGGCCCACCGCGTGATGGGCGATCAGTCGCGCCGCTCGCGCTTTGTGGTCGGGGCCGGCGTGTTTGCGGCCGCGCTGTTCTATGGGGATGCCATCATCACGCCGGCGATTTCCGTGCTCTCTGCCGTGGAGGGTATGAGCATTGCCACGCCGGAGTTCGAGCATTTCATCGTACCTATCACGATAGGCATACTGATCGGACTGTTTTCCATTCAGATGAAGGGCACCAGTGTGGTGGGGAGGCTGTTCGGCCCGGTCACCATTGTCTGGTTCCTTTGCATTGCCTGGGCGGGTGTGGCCAGCATTGTGCAGACGCCCATGGTGCTGCAGGCCGTCAACCCGCTGCATGCGCTTCGCTTCGCCGTGCAACACACGGACAAGGCCTTCTTTCTGCTATCGGCCGTGTTTCTTGCCATGACAGGCGCCGAAGCTCTTTATGCCGATATGGGCCACTTCGGCAGCCGGGCCGTGCGTCTGGGCTGGTATGGACTGGTGTTTCCGGCTCTGATGCTCAATTACTTCGGTCAGGGTGCTTTGCTGTTGCGCGATGCGACTGCGGCTAGCAATCCCTTTTTCTTGCTGGCCTCGCCGTCCTGGTTGCTGATTTTTGTGGTGCTGGCCACGGCCGCCACGGTGATTGCCTCTCAGGCGACCATCTCGGGGGCTTATTCCATGACGCTGCAGGCCAACCGTCTGGGGTATCTGCCGCGTGTGCGTGTGTTGCATACGTCCGATCAGGAACAGGGCCAGATCTATATTCCCAGTGTGAACTGGTTGATGCTGCTGGCCGTGATCGCGCTGGTGCTGGCCTTCAAGTCCTCGGGAGCGCTGGCGGCGGCCTATGGCATTGCCGTGTCGGGTACCATGCTGATCACCACCATGCTGGTGGGCTTTGTGGTCTATCTGGGGCGCAGCCGAGCAAGAGCCGTGACACTGGCGGCGCTGGCCTGTTTTGCGGTGCTGGAGATAGGCTTTTTTGCCTCCAACCTGACCAAGCTGGAGCAGGGCGGCTGGCTGCCGCTGACTCTGGGCGCCATCATCTTCATCGCGCTGACCACATGGCGCGACGGTACCCAGCTGGTGGCCGAACATCGCCGTCGCCTTGATATTCCCATGAGCGATCTGATGAGTTCGCCCATGAGCGGCGTGCCGGTGGTGTCCGGCACGGCCGTCTATCTGACTTCCGACCCCAAGCTTGTGCCGAATGCGCTGTTCCACAATCTCAAGCATTTCAAGGTCAAGCATGAGCAGACGGTATTTCTCCACGTGATCAACGAGAACACGCCCTATGTGCATGATGGCGAGCGCCTGCAGCTGAAGCCCATGTGCAATGGGGTCTGGGCACTGGACATGCATTTCGGCTTTCGCGAGCAGCCTGATATTCCGGCGGCGCTCCAGCGGATTGCACCGGACGCCGATGGCGAGATACCGAACCTCGACCCCATGAAGACCAGCTTCTTTGTGGCCAGGGTGCAGGTGGTGGACGGGCCAGGCGGTCTCTCGGCCTGGCGCTGCGCTCTGTTTGGCTGGATGTCTCGCCAGTCGGCCAGTGCGGCAACTTATTACAAGTTGCCAGCCAACCAGGTGGTGGAGCTGGGCACGCAGGTTGTGCTTTGACGGCTAGGTATGGCTAGCCAGACATGCGCTGGCTGCTATCTTTTTAGAACGTTACTCGTCCAAAGCGTCCAGAGCGCGAGCCGAGTAGACCATGGCGGCGCCTGCATTCAAGGCCACAGCCACACCCAGGGCTTCGGCAATTTCTTCTCGGCTGGCACCAGCTGCCTTGGCAGCCTTGGTATGCACGGCAATGCAGCCGTCGCAACGCGTGGTCACGCCCACGGCAATGGCAATCAGCTCGCGTGTCTTGGCATCGAGATGGCCGGTCTTCCTGCCCGCACCGGACAAGGCCTTGTAGCCCTCCATGGTGCCTGGGCTCAACTCGGAAAACTCTCCCAGCCTGCCTGCTAATTCCTTGCGGTATTCGTTCCAGTCCAGCATTGCCTGCTCCTTGTTGAATGAAGCATTGATTGTGTGCCACTGTCACCGGGCATTCAAGTCGCAAGCGTTTCGTCCGCTGATCGGCAATCCTGGGTTCGGAGGAGTCTGCAGGGACTTATGGGCTGTATGAAAATACAGGTTTCATGGTCGGCATCCAGCCGTCTTTTCCCCGAGCATTTTGTGAGCGTCACCGTGACCGCATCCCAGGCCGCCATTCTTCCGCCGCACCGCTTCTACTATCTGCACAACTTCCAGCAGGCGCTGGATTGGCTGGCGCAGCGCTATGGAGATCTGCTCAGTGAGCAGGAGGCTGATTTCATTGCCGACTTTGCGCGCTTGCCGCAGAACTCCAGGGCGCTGCTGGTACGCATGCTGATGCGGCGCGGGCCCTGGTTTCGAGCCAGCAAGCTGGCCTACGAGGAGATTCCGGTGACGGGCGACGCCGCAGCACCTTTGCTGGAGCGTGGCTGGCTCAGTACCACCGAGCCCATGGAGGCGGTCGAACTATTCGGCCTGCACACCAAACCCGAGCTGCTTCAGATCTTGACTGGCTTTGAGCTGTGCTCCTCGATGCGCAAGGCCGAGATGCTGCAACTGTTGGCTGAGAGGCAACCCGAGCCTCGGCCGTATGCCGTCTGGCATCCCGAGGCCGTGGAACCTGTCTGGCGCGTCATGGTGGACGAGCTGGGAGAGCGTCTGCGGCTGATGTTCTTTGGCAATCTCTACCAGGACTGGTCGGAGTTCGTGCTGGCCGACCTCGGTATTTTCCGCTACGAGCCGGTGGCGCTGGATGCTGACTCGCGTGCATTTCAGCGCCGCGAAGATCTGGACTTCTATCTGGAGATATCGGCCCGGCGTCGGGACCTCGACGAAGGCGTGGAGCCGGCACAATTGCTGCCTGCGCTTATTGAAAATCATAGCGAGAACCCATGGCTGGACATGCGCCGGGCCAAGGTTCTGCTGAAGCTTGGCCAGATGTGCGAGAGGCTGCAGGACTGGCCGCTGGCGGCTCAGGCCTACACGGCCAGCTGCTATGCGGGTGCACGCCACCGTCATATTCGCGTGCTGGAGCGCATGCAGCGCTTTGATGAGGCACTGGCCCTTGCCAGCCAGGCGCAAGCCGCGCCTGAAAGCGAGGAGGAGCGCCAGCGCGTGGCGCGCATGCTGCCGCGTCTGAGCCGCAGCCTGGGACTGGGGGCCACGGGGCGCCAGCCAGCTCTGGCCCCGGCCGTGGCGGCCCTGCGCTGCGATGTGCTGCTGGACCGACCCGCCCAGCCCATGGCGGTGGAGTACGCGCTGCAAGCCCATTGGCATAGTGCTGATGCGCCCGTGTTCTATGTGGAGAATGCGTTGGTCAACTCGCTATTCGGTCTGCTGTGCTGGCCCGCCATCTTTGCGCCGCTGCCGGGGGCGTTTTTTCATCCCTTCCAGAGTGGGCCGGCCGATCTGGGAGCACCGGATTTTGTGCTGCGCCGCCAGCCTCTGTTTGATGCCTGTCTGGCCGAGCTGGAGGACGGTTGCTACCGGGCCACGATTCGCCAGCGTTTTGTCGACAAGCAAGGGGTTCAGTCACCGTTTGTGTTCTGGGGCTCATTGACGCAAGAGCTGCTGGAGCTGGCGCTCGATTGCATGCCTGCCGCCCATCTGCGGACTCTGTTCGCGCGGCTGTTGCTGGACCTGAAGGCCAACCGCACCGGCTTTCCCGATCTGGTGCGCTTCTGGCCCCTGCGGTCCGATGCCGGTGCACGCTATGAGCTGGTGGAAGTCAAAGCGCCGGGTGACAAGCTGCAGGACAACCAGATTCGCTGGCTGGCCTACTGCAAGGAGCAGGGCATTCCTGTGCGCGTCTGTCATGTGCAGTGGCGCGACGACGGTGGCACGTCATGAAGCCTGCGCTTAGCGTGGCAGTACGCACGCTGTGCGAGTTCACGGCGCGCGGCGGCGATCTGGATCTGCGCTTTACGCCCGCGCCCAGTGCGCTGGAGGGCATGGAAGGGCATGCCGTGGTGCAGAAACGGCGTGACAAAGTGGGTGGCTACGAGGCGGAGCTGGCGCTCAGCGGCTGGTTCGAAGAGCTGCAGGTTCGCGGCCGGGCCGATGGCTTTGATGCCGTGAAGCAGCAGCTCGAAGAGATCAAGACCTACCGGGGCCGGCTTGACGGCGTGCGTCCCCATCATCGGGCACTGCATTGGGCCCAGGCAAGGGTCTACGGTCATTTGCTGTGTCAGGAGCGCGGTCTTGAGCGGATCAATCTGGCGCTGGTCTATTTTCAGATCGGCAGCGCAGAGGAGACCGTGCTGGTGGAGGAATGTTCTGCCACCGAGCTGCAAGCCTTTTTCGAATCGCAATGTGCCCGCTATCTCGCCTGGGCACGCAGCGAGGCCGCCCACCGTCAGGCGCGTAATAAGGCCATGGTGCAGCTGAGATTTCCCATGCCGGCCTTCAGAGCCGGGCAGCGGGAGCTGGCCGTGGCCGTCTACCGCACGGCCCATGCCAGCGAAGGAGGTCGTTGCCTGATGGTCCAGGCCCCGACAGGTATCGGCAAGACTTTGGCCACGATTTTCCCTTTGCTCAAGAGCATGGGAGCCGCCATGGGCAAGGGGGCCACGGATTCAGCAGGGCTGGACAAGCTGTTCTTCCTTACAGCCAAGGGGACTGGACATGGGCTGGCACTGCACGCACTGTGGCAGCTGCAGCAAGCTTTGTCGGCATCGGCATCGGCATCGGCATCGGCATCGGTTGCGCCACTGCGTATCCTGGATATGCAGGCGCGCGACAAGACCTGCGAGCATCCCGACAAGGCCTGCCATGGAGAGTCCTGTCCGTTGGCGCGCGGTTTCTTTGACCGACTGCCTGCGGCCAGGCAGCAGGCGCTGCAACTGCCGCTATGGGATGCGCCATCGTTACGGACTCTGGCCCTGGAACATGGCATCTGCCCCTATTACCTGTCGCAGGAGTTGGCGCGCTGGGCCGATGTAGTGGTGGCCGACTACCACTATTACTACGACAGTGCCTCCATGCTCCATGCGCTGGCCTTGCAACAGGAGTGGCGTGTGGGCGTGCTGGTGGACGAGGCACACAATCTGCTGGAGCGCGCGCGCAGCATGTACACGGCACCGCTGTCCCAGTTTGATCTGGCGCAGGCCCGCCAGGCCGCGACCGGAGCTGTCAAAAAGGCACTCGATGCAATGCAGCGCCAGTGGCAGGCGCTGAACAAGGCCCAGGATCAGGCCAGTTACCAAAGCTACGAGAGCATTCCTGATGCACTGCTGGGTACCGTGCAGCGGGCCGTAGGTGCAATAGCGGATCAGCTGGCTGAGCAGGAGATAGCCGGCCATGCAGCTGCAGTGGGGCAGCCCGCACTTGCCGATGATGCCTTGCTGGGTTTTTACTGGGAACTGCTGCATTTTCAGGCACTGGCCGATCAGTTCGGGCCGCATGCGCTGTTTGATATTCAACTGGCCACGCCGCCGCAGCGTGCGGGCAGAGTGCGTACGCCGGCATCCACGCTGTGCATTCGCAATGTGGTGCCCGCGCCGCATCTGGCGTCACGCCATGAGGCGGCACAGGCCACGGTGCTGTTTTCGGGCACGCTGAGTCCGCCCCAGTTCTACCGGGACCTGCTGGGACTGCCTGCCGATACTGCCTGGCTGGATGTCCCGTCGCCGTTTGCGGCCCGGCAGCTGCAGGTGCATATCGCACGCCATATATCGACACGCTGGCGGGATCGCGAGGCATCGCTGATCCCCATGGCCGAGTTGATCGCGCAGCAATATGCGCGTCAGCCCGGCAACTATCTGTGTTTTCTCAGCAGCTTTGATTATCTGCAGCAATTGGCCGCCACCCTGGAGCGGCTGCAGCCGCAACTGCCGCTGTGGCTGCAGCAGCGTGGCATGGACGAGGCCGGGCGTGCCGAATTCCTGGCCCGCTTTGTCGAGGGTGGTCAGGGCCTGGGGCTGGCCGTGCTGGGCGGGGCATTTTCCGAAGGCGTGGATCTGCCCGGCAGCCGTCTGATCGGTGCTTTTATTGCCACGCTGGGTCTGCCCCAGCTCAATCCTGTCAACGAAGCCATGCAGCGTGCCATGGATCAGGCCATGGGAGTGGGGCTGGGCTATGACTACACCTATCTTTACCCGGGCTTGCGCAAGGTGGTGCAGGCGGCTGGCCGGGTCATACGCGGCGAGAACGATCGTGGCATTCTGGTGCTGATGGACGATCGCTTCGCGCGCGCCGAGGTGCGTGCACTGTTGCCTGCCTGGTGGCAGATCAAAGGGGTCGACCGAGGTTTCTGAACGCATGGTTGCCAGAAACGCTCGCTCACATCTCCGTTTGTAATCCCGCTCGAACGGCTTTCGCCTGCCTTGATACTTGGGGCAAAGGAGAAAAAGGCCATGAATTCCCGCGAAACCTACGACTCTCAAACCCACGCTGAAGGGCAAGAGGGCAGCCAGGGATGGGATGCAATCGATGGGGCGCTGCAGGCGGTTTATGGTGATCAGCAGCCCGCGCATTTCGGGACGCTGATCAAGTTTCGTCTTGGAGGAGAAGAGCCGCTGGACGGCGTCAGCGTCTATCGCAGCGAGCAGGGCGTGCCTCACTGGCACTATGTCAGCTATGGCTTCAGCGACCTGTATGGTGATCTGGACGACAGCTACGACATCGCTCCAGGCAAGCCCAGTGGCTATGGTTTCGAGCTGAGCTTCAGGCTGATGCGTGCTGCCAGCGAGCAGGAGCCGCCTAGTTGGCCTGTTAACTTCTTGCAAAATATTGCTCGATATGTATTTCGCACCGGCAATGTGCTGGCCCCCGGCCACTGGATGACGGCCAGCGGCCCGATCAAGGCCGATGCCGACACGCTGCTGACCGAGATGGGCTTTGTGCAGGATCCCGAGCTGGCGGCCATTCACACGCCCTATGGTGACCTGATGTTTCTGCAGCTGGTGGGGTTGACCAGTGACGAGTTGCGCGAGGTACGCCGCTGGAATGTGCTGGGAGCGCTGCAGTCCCTGCAGAGTTATATGCCGCTGTGGATCACCGATCTGGCCCGGCCCAGTCTGCATGACTTGCCCGATATGCAGGCCGCCATCGATGCCGGGGCGGCAAGAGAAGGCTCCAAGACGTGCGTGCTCTACAACGATGTGCTTGGCTTCAGTCATCGCAAGCGTCTGCTGCGCAGTCCCCAGACCGTGATTCGCCTGGGCAGCCTGGGCGTGCGCGATCTCAAGGCCATGCTGCCTGCTCGCCTGCCCCATGGTCGTCCGCTGATTCTGGCAGGCGATGGTTCCACGCTGGAGTTGGTACCTGCCGGCGACAGTGAAGGCGGGATGCTGGACTGGCATAGCGACCATGAACTCAAGCTCAGCCTGACCCAGGCTCAGATGCAGGCCTGGAAGCAGGCCGTCAAGGGACGCGACGGCGAGTACACCGTGCCCGGACTCGATGGTCTGGTCTGGCAGGTCAAGAGCAGTGTGGTGACGGATAGCCAGGGGCGCGTGACCGGCAGGTACGAAGAGCGCTAGGTACCATGCCATGCATCAAGTAGCTGCATGCGCTTTGGAGCTAGACGCATCAACTGTTCCAGCTCGGAAAACAAATAGCTCTTAACGCATGCGCTCGTCGGAGAGTCTGTCCGGCAACTGATCCAGCCCTCTGGCAAACCAGCCTATGCGTTCTGTCTCGCGCACATCCAGCTGCGGTACATAGGGTTTGATGTCGAGCACGGGCGTGCCATTCAGCATGTCGTTACCGCGGAAATGCAGCCAGCATCCGTCCATGCCAAGCAGCTCGACAATGGACAGACCAATGCGGTTGGGTCTTGCCGGTGCCCTTGTGGCAAAAACGCCATGGCTGCTGGTGTCCATAAAGGGCACGACTTCCAGCTTTTCCGTGGCCTCATGCAGGTGCGTGAGCAGGATCAGGTATTGAAACTCCTGCACATCGCGCAAGCCTGCGGCAAAAGGTGCAAAAACCTCGATCTTTCCCTCATGCTGCTGGGCAGCCACGGTCTGTATGGGCATGCCCACGGCATGCTTGAACGGGCTGTGTACACGGCCTATGGGCTGCAGAACAATGGATTCGTTCATCAGGGCAGCACCGCCAGCACGACCTGAGAAGCCTTGAACAAGGCCGTAGCCGTCCTGCCCACGGCAAGGCCCAGGTTTTCGGTGCTTTCCTGGGTGACCATGGCCACCACCTGCAGGCCCCGGGCATCTATGGTCACTTCGGCATTCACCGCTCCGGGCTTGATTCGGGTGATCTTGCCGTTGAGCTGGTTGCGCGCCGAGAAGCGCACGCCTTCGCAATTTGTCACCACCATCACGGACGGCGCCTTGACCATGGCGATCACCGTACTGCCGGCCTTCAGGCCCAGGCTGACGGCACTGCCATGCGTGATGGTCGCCACCAGCTCCGCATTGTGCTCGGTACGGATCTGGACCTCATCGGTGACGATGCCGTGGCTGATATGGGAGACACTTCCCTTGAACTGGTTGCGTGCGCTGCTTTGCATGAGGGTTTCCTGAAAATACCAACGGGAAGGAAGCTGAATCTATTCTTATAGCACCCGCGCCTGTGCAGTTAAACGCTGAGCAGGCCACGACTGCTTGGACCTTGCCCATAATACCGACTCTGATTTGGGTGCCTGAGGCCAAGAAATGAGTGATCTGAACATCGTGCAATGCACGCACGAACGCCACGCCGCTGCGATTCTGGACATTTTCAACGATGCCATCGTCAATTCCACGGCGCTCTACGACTACCAGCCGCGCACGACACAAAACATGGTCAGTTGGTTCGATGCCAAGCGTGCAGGCGGCTTCCCCGTCATCGGCATTGAGGATGCGCAAGGCCGGTTGCTGGGCTTTTGCAGCTGGGGAGGTTTTCGCGCCTACCCCGCCTATAAGTACACGGTTGAGCATTCGGTCTATGTCCATCCACAGCACCGGGGCCGAGGTTTGGGGCAGCAATTGATGGAACTGCTGATTGCCGAGGCCAGGCAGCGTGGAGATGTGCATGTGCTCGTCGGTGCCATCGACGCCGCCAACGCGGGCAGCATTGCACTGCACAAGCGGTTGGGTTTCGAGTCCGTGGGACTGATGCCCCAGGTGGGCTTCAAGTTCGGCCGCTGGCTGGATCTGGCCTTCTACCAGCTCACGCTGCAGACGCCGGAACACCCGATCGACGGTTGATTTGCTGTCAAATCAGGAGCATCAATCTTTTCGATAAAAGGATTGATGCTTTGGGGTTTCGGCTCTTGGATACATTCTGTGGCAGACCGGCAATGCCTCGCTCTTGCCATTGTCCAGTTCGACCGCAACTGAGGATTCGGTTTTTTCACTTTTGCTGGAGTGACTGCTATGTGGAAACTGGGTCGTGCGCTGTCACGCTTTCGCAAAGAGCTGCTGCTTGCCTGGGCCGTGCTGCGGGACCCGCGTTCGCCCAAGGCGGCCAAGCTGGTCACCGTGCTGGCGGCGCTCTATATCGTCAGCCCCATAGATTTCGTACCCGACAGCATTCCCATTCTGGGCTGGCTGGACGACGGCCTGATCGGCTTCTTGCTGCTGCAACTGGCTTTCAGGTTTCTGCCGGCCGAGCTTCTGGCGTCACTGCGCGAACGCGTGGGCACCAAGGTCGGCTAAGTTGCAATCACTACAACCATAGCGACCAGCGCTGATGCATCAGCGCTGGTCGCTTTTTTACAAGCCCGCCAGACCTTGGATGCCCAGAAATTGAAACGGTGCCAAGGGCTTGAGTTCTGCCGTGGCATTGCCCGAAGAGGCATGGCTCTGGTCTGCGCCCAGCTCAAGCTTCCTGACCTTGTCGGTTTGCGGGTTGAAGTCCAATGCCTTGAGATTCCCCCAGAGGGCATGGGGCGTGGGGCCGATTCGAAAATACACATCTTGCGCTGGTGCTCTGACACCGTGCTCCAGGAGGGCGAGATATTGGGCTGCTCGCGCGTGCCGGTGTCGTAGGACACGAAGACATGCGGATCACACGGAATATGCAGGATGACTGCTTTGATTCTCCAACACGATTTCAGTCGTGGCGATGGCAAGCAACTGGCATACTGAACTCTCATGATCGCAAAGCCCTTGTTCTCCTTTTTGCTGCTGGCGCTGACAGGTCTGGCGGGCTGCAACTCTGGCGAAGCCCAAGCACCTCTGAGCAAACAGGCGCAAGCCACGCGCGATGCAGCGCCGGAGCAGGTCTTCAAGGGCGTGCTGGCAGGCCAGCCGGTGTTCCTGTTGGTCCACGATTGCGAGGTCTTTCTTGTGGAGCCTCTGGAAAAAGGCGAAGTCCGCTGGGAAAAAGTACTGGCGCCCGAGCCATACCCGTTCTTCACCTCCTGCCAGCGTCAATCCATCCGCTATGAGGAAGGCGTGCTTCGGGTCACACTGGGACGCATGGCCTTTGGTGCGGGCGGTTGCTGTGCCACGGGTGGTGACTATCGCTCCACGGACGGAAGAAGCTGGAAAAAGACCTCCTGAACCCCTGAGGTCGAAATCAGGGGCAAGTAGATGAATGGTCCGGGAGCTTGGAGGTGCCTTGAGCATTGCCGAACCGGGGGCAGAATGCACGGCGTTGCACAACCGAGATTCAACCGAGGGCTGGCCTTGCCAGCCGGTAGTGACCGTGACAGGGCCGGTTGCAGCGATCAGAGCGTTGTCAATGTCCATGTTTCAGCGGCAAAGCTCAGCTGGTGCGTCAACTTCAGCGCGCGGAGCAGCATGGTGTCGTGCGAAACGATAATTAGCGTGCCCGCGTATTGGCACAACATGCTCTCCAGCGCCTGCAGGGATGGCAGATCCAGGTGGTTGTCGGGTTCGTCCAGCAGCAGCAATTGCGCCGGCTCGTCACGGTAAAGCGCGCAGGCCATGGCGGCCTTGAGGCGTTCACCACCGCTGAGTTGCCCGCTAGGCTGATCGATATGGCGCGCATCCAGCCCGACTTGTGCCAGTCGCATACGTTGCAGCGACTCGGGCGTGCGCGGACTGGCGGCCAGTAACTGGCTCAGCACGGGTGATTCGGCTTGCAACAGACTCTGGTGCTGGTCCAGCATTGCAAACGGCGTTTTCAGGCAGCACTCGCCCGTCAGCGGTTGCAACTGCCCAGCCAGCAGTTGCAACAGCATGGACTTGCCGCAGCCATTGGGGCCGCTAACGGCCATGCGCTGACCGGCACGCAGCACCAGGTTCAGAGGAGGGTGCGGCTCAACATGGGGCAGTTGCACATCACGCAGCTCGGCAACGATGCGGTCTCCCTGGCTCCTCGGCTCTTGAGGCGCATGCCAGTGGATGCCGTCGGCCTGCCAGTCCACCTGGCGCTGCAGTGCCTCGGCGGCCTCGCGCACGCTTTGGTTCAGGGCTTCGCGCGTTGAGGCCTGCTGGGTGGTCAGCTTGCCGCCCGAACTCTGGGCGCGTTCCTTGCTTGCGTCCAGCAGAATCTTGGCCTGGTTGCCGTTCTTTCCCTGCTTTTCACCACGTGCCTGCCTGCGACTCTGGCGTTCCTGCTGCGTGCGCAAGGCTTGCTCGGCGCGGCTGCGTTCCAGCTTGAGGCGGGCCAGCTCGTCTTGTGCATTCTGGCTTTTCTGGCGCTGGACTTCTCTATAGAAAGAGTAGTTTCCTCCATAGATGTTGATTGCGCTGGGGGTCAGTTCCGCAACGGAGTCCATGACCTCCAGCAAGACTCTGTCATGGCTGATCAGCAGCAGGCCGCTGCTCCATTGCTGCAGTTGCTGCGCCAGGGCAGAGCGGCTGGCAGCGTCCAGATGATTGCTGGGCTCGTCCAGAATCAGAAAGTCGGCCTGGGACAGTTGTGCACCCAGCAGCGCCACGCGCATGGCCTGGCCGCCACTGAGCTGGCTGGCAGGTGTTTGCGGTGCCAGCGGAGGCAGGCCGATCCGTTCGAGCTGCATCTGAAACTGCTGACGTATGTCCCAGCGCTCGGCTAGCAGTTCGTAGTCGCTGGCTTCGCAGCTGCCTTGCTCAATACGCTCCAGTGCCAGCAGCGTGTCGCTCAGGCCTGCCAGTGCAGCGATGCTCAGATCTGGACGGGATGCCAGAGGGTTTTGCGGCAGATAGTGAATGCGACCCGCACACGTTACGCCGCCGCAGCCGGGAGGCAGCTCGCCAGCCAGAATGCGGGCCAGTACGGTTTTGCCCACGCCATTGCGGCCCACCAGCGCCGTGCGCTGTGAGCCGAAGCTGCAGCAAAGATTGGAAAAGAGCGGCCGCCCATTGGGCAGTGTGTAGGAGACGCCATGCAGCGTCAGGCGAGCTTCTGTCATAGAACCATGGATGGGTTGATGCCTAACATCCCCAGGCTGCACATGTGGACGGCAGCGATTGGGAGGAGGGGAGGTGGCCGTCAATCAGACGGCGGCATCAATGGCGCATGGGTGAAGAGCCTCGTTGGAAGGTTGAAGTGGTCGATTTTAGGCAGTGCGGCGCTGAGGTCAAGCAAGGCGTGGCGTGGATGCCGCTGCCTGATTGCCGAACTTCGCCAGCACCGCCAGCACGCTGGCGACCGCAGGGTTCAGCGTTGGCAATTGGCGATGGGCGATGGCCATGGGTCGCATCAAGGTGGGTGACAGGTGCCGTATCTGCACGCTGCTCTGTTGTTGCTGCTCTTCCATGGCCTCCAGCGGCAGCAGGGCTGCAGCCTGACCGGCTGCCGCCAGGCTTTTGAGCGCCTCGGTATAGGTCAGCGCAATGAACGGGCGAGGACTCAGTCCTGCCTGACCGAACCAGCCGGCAATCAGTCCATGCATCTGCGTGGCGGACGCAAAGCAGGCCCAGGGGCGACTTGCCAGCCATTCGGGGCTGACCCGTTCGGGGACCTCCCAGGCGGCAGGCAATAGTGCCACCATGGGATCGTTACGCCAGGGCGTGAGCATGATCTCGGCGCTCTCCGCCTGCGGGCTGGCGACCAGGCCGATATCGAGAGTTCCGGCCTTGAGGCGCTGCATGGAGTCGGCTGAGCCCACAGCCTCCAGCTTGATGTCAATGCCCGGGCTGTGACGGCTGAGGGCGTCGAGCATCAGCGGAAACAGCCGAATATTGACCCCGGCCGATACGCCTACCTTGACCAGCCCGGCGCGGCCGCTGGCGTGACGCTGCACCTGATCGATCAGGTCGTCGCCGGCCTCGAGCAGCTTGCGTCCTTTCTGCACCAGCACCTGGCCGGCCGATGTCAGCTCCGCCTGGCGCCTGCCGCGCAGCAACAGCGTGGCGTTCATGCGTGCCTCCAACTCCTTGATATGCAGGCTGACCGTGGGTGGTGCCAGATGCAGCGCCTGGGCTGCTGCGGCAAAGGTGCCGAGATCGGCGATGGCAATCAGCGTCTGCAGCTGATCGAGGTTCAGGTTTCGCATGGACTTTAAGTCAGATTTTCTGAACTGAATGCTCAGATCATTCAACTTTACAGATGTTTGGCCGCCAAAGACTATTGGTCGACCATGAAAAATCATCGAATTGAAGACCGCGGCGCGGGATATGACGCATTGGATGGCGGGGCTGCAGCTGCGCCCGCACACAGGCTTGAAGCGGCAGGGCCCGGGGAGGCCCGCGCATGGCGCTGGCTGGCACAAGTCCGGAATTGGCTGGAGCGCGCCGAGGCGCGAGTAGGGGCGGGCTTCAGAGTGCCACCCAATGGAGGGTGAGGAGGAGGCCGGCATTCTCGGGGATCGATTACTCCTGGCTGCTGTGTGGCATGCTTCTCAGGCGATCTCAGCTTCTGCATATCGGCTGCTTTTCAGCACCAGGCCAGCGCTATATTTGTGGACCGCTGTTTTGCAGAGTCCTTGAGAGCTTATGTTGCTGAAGCAAATTGAATCCGTCGTGCTGTTTGTCCAAGATATTGATGCCACTGCTATCTGGTATGCCGAATTGTTTCAGACCGAGGTGCAATATGAGAATCATCACTACGCTTTTATCCGGACACCGGGTTGCCTGATTGGTTTCCATCCGCAGGACAGTAAGTGTCCGGGGGGAGCCGGCGGGGCGACAGTCTATTGGGAGGTAGCTGATCTGCAGGATGCGATACGGAGACTTGAACAAAGAGGGGCAGTTTTGTACCGAGGTCCTATTGTCACAAGCCTTGGTGCAACTGCGGCAATGCTGCTTGACCCCTTTGGTTGCACCATAGGGCTGAATCAGTCACACCCTCATTCCGCGCCAGCGCTCCAGACATTGCCAAGCGTCAGCCAGCAGCTGGAGTCGCTGCCTGGCGAATGAGCCATCAAGTCAATGTCGAGCCGAGCATCGATTTGAAGCCTTTCACGAGACTTCTGGATACCAAGATCAAATGTCAGAATTCCGATGTTGTTGACTTTTGCATCAAGGGAGATCGATGCGTGCACTGGCAGAACTTTTGGAGCGCGACGAGCCGGCCTTGTCGCTGATACAAGCTTGGGCGCAGGACACGAGCATTCCTGTCGAATGTCTTCCTCCGTCGGCTCAGAGAGACTCGGTGTTGCTTGCTTTGCAGGTCACGACACGCTCGCCGCTGGGGGCCATGGCTCATGGAACCGGTGGAATTCTCATCGACGGGGGCTGGCTCAGAATGCTGGGCTCGGGGCATCCCAGGCTCACACGCGATCTCGCGGCGTGGAATCGCGCGCGTAGCAGCGGATTTTTGCTGATTGCCGACGATGCGGTGGGTGGATTCTTTGCCATCAATGGCGGGGCCTTGGGCGAGGATCTGGGGGCTGTCCATTACCTGGCTCCGGACACCTGGGCCTGGGAATCGCTGGAGATGGGGCATACGGCTTTTGTGCAATGGGCTTTCACAGGTGGGCTGCGCGACTTCTACCGTGATTTACGTTGGGAAGGCTGGGAAGCCGAGGTGGCCGGCATGGGGAATGATGCTTGCATGAGCTTCTATCCCTTTCTCTTCACGGAGCAGGGCTCCGTACATTCGAGTGCGCGTAAACCGGTACCGGCAGCAGAACACTATGCATTCATGAGCAAGAGTGGTTAGAGAGAGCCGGCCTGAGCCAAGACAATGGAGGAGACGTCAGTGGATGTACCGCTTTCTCCGCCTGCGTGCGACCGGCTCAAGCGGCTATCAGCGCTTTTTCCGTGTCGCAACCTCTTGGCGTGCTGTCGCCATTTCAACCAATTGGGCAATCGTGTTGATATTTCTGGCCGTACCTTGGGCAGCTGCTGCAATCCTGAGCTTGGAACTGCCCATTCCTGCACCATAAGCCACATAGATCTCTCGCCGTCCCAACTGAAGTTGTTCGTCCTTACGGCCTTTGATCTGGGTCAGCGCGTCTGTTGGTGGTGCTTCATCGAGAAAGATGGCAACAGTGCGGTTGCCCGGGGATTCGGGAAAGGGGTTGTTGGCCAGCACCTCCGTCATCTCCCGGGCCGTGCGCACGATGACATCCACGGGCTTACCCGCGTAACTGGCCAGGCGTCGCTCCAATGTCGACTTGAGCTGCTGCTCGGTGCAATCTGCATCCAGCACCACATTGCCGCTGGCAATATAGGTCTGTACCTGCGCAAACCCTTCGGCCTCGCACATGGACTTCAACTCCGTCATGGGGAGTTTGCCGGTTCCGCCGACATTGACGGCCCGCAGCAGAGCGACATAGATGGGCATGACTGATAAATGGAGCGGATCTCGAAGGGGCAGGCGGAGAAATCCCGCACGATGTGACGGAGCACCAAGGCGCAAAGAGGATGCTAGCGTATCGCAACAGCCCGCGAGATTGGGGTTGCCTGGATGGAGAGGATTCAGGAGGACTTGCAGTCCACAATGGATCAGGCTGAGATGGATTTGTCCTTCCACGAGACAGAAATTCCACAGCAGCACCAACCGTGCTTGGCTTGGGGCAAAGCCCTAGTCATTGCACGGATTGCTGCTGCATTTCACAGAATTCGCCCAGGCTCAGGCTGCCCTTGTGTCCCCCGCCGGGATTGGCCTGAGCGCTTGTCAGTTCGGATAGAGGCTTGCCGTTTGCCTGGACTCGATTGCCTGCTCGAGACTGGTGCCAGAAACGGCCTGCGCGGTAGACGGTGCAGGACGGCCTTGTGCTGAAGCATCCGGCCCATAGTGGTTGCGGCGCTCATCTGCAGTCATGGATTGCGGGCATTTCGAACCCGTGATCTCCAGTGCCACGCGAGCGGCGGGATCCATGCAGTCCATTGCCAGCGAGGCTGCCTTCATGCCCTTGTTCCAGAGCTCACGGCTCATTTTCAGGCGTTTGCAATGCTCGTCCGTCCAGGTTGTGCCGAAGCTCACGCCAAAGCCAGGGCCGTTGGCACTGCCGCTGCTGCTGCCCATGCAGGTGTCATTGCTGGTCGTGAGATTGGGGCCGTTCACGCTGGGAACGTTCTTCACGGTGTAAGTACCGCTGTACTCGACGATGTTCCTGGATGTCCCGGATACCGTGCTGTTCAGATTCTGGGTAGTGGTTCCGCTGGTCGTTATGTTTTGATCCGAGCTTGAAGTCGACCTGCTTTCGATGCTGGATACCGATCGACTGTCCGCCGCAGCAACCGGATTGACGATGGTGATGGACTGATTCTGTTGTGCTCCCACTGCGGAAGAGCTGGAGAGGCTTTGTGCACGGCTATCGGCATTCTGCGCAAAACTGCACAGAGGGACACAAAGGCTTAGCAAGGCTATTGAGGCTTTCATGCTGTTTCTCCTTTGTCCCCGAGTCTTGACTTGGGAGGCCGCAACCCGGGGGCAATACAACTGAGTTCGCGGAGCTTATCTAGTTGGCGGCCGAGTTCGCCCATCCATAAGCATTGCCCGAAGTTCCGCCACCATTGGAGCCTCCGAAGGCTGTACCCAGGCTGAAGCCGGTAGTTGTCGCCTTGCCAACGGAGGAGGCGCCAGAGTTATTGCTGGTCGAGGTTCCTCCCGGCCCCGAGATCGCCTGCGAGTTCGCTCCAAAGTAGGAGTTGGTATGGGCAGTGCTGTTCACCACCGCAATGCCATTGCCGATGGACGCGGTTCCAGCCACATTGTTGGTGCTCGAGTTTGCATAGCCTCCGGCGCCACCGCTGACCAGCTTGCCGGGAGCCTGGCCGAGGTAATTGCTACCTACGTCCGAATGTGCGTTGGCATTGGTGGTTCCGTAGCCGCCGGCAACGCCGCCCCCGCTGGTCGCGGCAAGACTGGTGACGGTTCCTGTGGTGGAGGCGCTTCCTCCGACACTCGATTGGCCCGAGGCCACAGGCCCCCAGGAGCCGGTGGTGCCGGTGCTGGTTCCAAAGCCGCTTGCTTGAGCGCTGGCCGTCGCACTATTGAAGCTCACAGCGCTGCCCGTGCCGGAGCTGGCAGCCGAGGAATAAGTTCCTGAGGACGCATTGGTCCCTGTGTTGGTTGCAGCAGATGCCACACCAGCCAAGGCAGCAACCGCCATGACAATCAAAGACTTTTTCATGATCATTCCTTTGAATAGCGAGTTCTCAGACCACGGGGATGAATTCAGGCGAAAGACCATTTGTCATTGCACAATGATCAATGCCAACCGGAGTTGCGCTTTGGCTTCGCAGATGCCTGTTCCAAAACGTTCTTTCGGTTAATGGCAGTTTCAATAAGCCGGATGAAAACAGAAATACCTTGTTTGGGCACGAAATAGGATTCTGTTGATCTGCTATCGTTATTTGTGCAATTTATTGGAATTCAGAACTGCATTGCTATCAACAATGAAGCGAAATCAGATGATTCCATTATTGTTTTTAAGTGTAATTTTCAAAACAATATAATTGTCTATATTGAGATGGCTGTATACGAATATTTTCCGAGAAGAAAGCAATCTTGTTCTTCTCGACTTTTAATACCAATATTCAGTGGTTTTTAATTGTAAATAATGTACTGTCCAATTCGATTGAATAGTATTTCATGGATTCATTACCATTTTTTTGAGTTTTCGTAGAAGCTGAAGACGGACACTCAGGAATGGTGCCTGTGGTTTGTCATGTCCGATTTCGGGACGAACCTAATCCGGCCCCGATTCTTGTTGCAAGCCAATGGGCGGCAATGCGGTTGATCCTCGGCAGGTTCAAGATATCGCCGCGATTTGCTGGCAGTCGTTTCAAGGCCATCCCTCGTAGATGCGAGCGGCGGGAATTTCTGTCCCGATCGCCCGCCGGAGCTTTAGGCCCTTATCAAGCCTTTCTCACTCTCACTGGCAACCCTTGCCTGACCACTGCCCCCGATACCCAGTCGATCCAGACATTGTCCTTTGCAGGTCGGGTCGGATCGGCAAAGCCTAGAGCATTGAGATTCACGCCATTGCCGTGCTGTGGGTTGGCATGGGTGAGCTGGCCGTCAACCTTGTGGGCCACGGTACCCCCCGCTGTCAGAATAGTTGGAACCTCTACAGATGTTAGAGTTTGAATATCCAACCTGGGGCAGAGAGAAGGTTCCCATGAAGTATTCCCCCGAGCGGCGCGAAGCCATCTTGGCCAAGCTGGAAGCGCCGTATAACCGTACCGTCAATGATCTGGCTGGCGAGGAAGGTATCTCAGCTGCCACGATATACAACTGGCGAAAGCAAGCCCGTAGCACGGGCCGATTGCTTCCAAACGCCTCCCCCACCACGGAAGGCTGGACCTCGGCGCAGAAGTTCAATGCGGTACTGGAAACCGCTGCGTTGACCGAAGAAGAGCTGTCCGAGTACTGCCGTCGCCGTGGTCTATATCCTGAGCAGATTCGTCGCTGGCGCGCCAGTTGTGAACAGGCCAATGATCGGTCTGACCAAGCCGCCGCACGGCAATCAGAAGCGACCAAGGCCGAGCGCAAACGCATACGGGAGCTAGAGCGGGAGTTGCGTCGCAAGGACGCCGCCTTGGCTGAAACGGCAGCATTGCTGGCGCTGCGAAAAAAAGTCCAGGCGATCTGGGGGGACGAGGAAAAATGACCAATGCCACAGATCGCCGTCGGATTGTAGAGTTGGTCAACCAAGCCAGAGCGGCCGGTGCGCGCCTGCGTCATGCCTGTGGCGAGCTGGGAATCGGGCAGAACACCTACCGGCGTTGGTCGGCAGGTGGTGAAGACCAGCGGCCTCACGCGACACGGCCAAGGCCGGCTCATGCCCTGACGCACAAAGAACGCCAGGCGGTGCTGGATGTCTGCCACCGACCGCAGTTTGCCAGCTTGCCTCCGGCGCAGATTGTTGCGCGGCTGCTGGATGATGAGCAACGGTATCTTGCCTCGGAGTCGACCTTCTATCGCATCCTGCATGCGGCGGGAGAACAGCGCCGTCGTGGTCGCCAAGCCGCGCCCCAGCGCAAGGGCCCGCCACGGCGCCATCGTGCCGACCACGCCAACGCCGTGTGGAGCTGGGATGTGACTTATCTGCCGACCCGGGTTCGCGGCCAGTTCTTTTATCTGTACCTGATCGTCGACATCTACAGCCGCAAGATCGTGGGCCACGAAGTCTTTGAAGCCGAGAACATGGCCAACAGCGCGCAGGTCGTTCAACGAGCGGTACTGCGTGAGCAATGTGGTCACCGGCCGCTGGTCCTGCACGGCGATAACGGCTCGGCGATGAAGGGTTCGACCATCCATGCCAAGCTTGAAGAACTCGGCGTCACACCGTCGCACAGCCGTGCCCGCGTCTCGAACGATAACGCCTACTCTGAATCCTTGTTCCGTACCTGCAAATACCATCCCGCCTTCCCTGTGGCTGGCTTTGCCGACCTGACCGACGCCCGCAAGTGGGTGGGGCAATTCGTGTATTGGTACAACGAACAGCATCGCCATAGCGAGATCCGTTACGTCACGCCCGCTCAGCGCCACGCCGGCCAGGATCACGCCATTCTTGCCCGGCGCCATGCCCTTTATCAGATCGCTCGCGCTCAGCATCCTGCACGCTGGTCGGGCAATACTCGAAACTGGCAACCCGTAGGCAGCGTTTGGCTGAATCCAGAGAAGGAAACGACCGTTATCCATGTGCATAGTGAACTAGAAGCAGCATGACTCATGTTCCAACTACATTGACAGACGCCGTACCCAGTTGCTTGTGACCGTAGCCGTGCTCAATGGCGATCGCACCGGGCGCAATACCAGCGCGTACCAAGGCCACGCCTTGGAGTTTGCCGCCGGGGGTGCTGAGTTCGATGTGGTCGCCATTGGCGATGCCCAGCTTTGCAGCGTCGGCCTTGTTGATGCTCACAGGATTGTGTGGGTGCACCTGGCGCAGGCGTGAGGCGGCGATGGACATGCTGCTCATCAGGTTTGACTTGTAGCTGGTCATGGTCAGCGGCCAGTCTTGTTCGGAAAACACTTGGCGCATGTCCGAGCCGTCGGCCAGGCGCGTGGGGTACCAGGTGGGGCAGCCGCTGTAGCGCTCGCCGGTCATGGAGTGGCGCATCCTGGACAGACCTTCGTGCCAGAAAGTGGCCGGGAACTTGGCCTGCAGCTTGAGCTGGTCGTCCGTCCATGCGTCTTCAACCTTGTCGAAGCGGCCGCCACGGCTCATGACCATGGCGACGCGGCGCACTTCTTCGGGGGCGACACGCTGTTCTAGCGATGGCATCCATTTCTCGAGGCCGGTGATTTTTATGTCGTCATCGCTGGCTTCGGGTACAGGCTTGCCCGCCTGATAGGCGATATTGCACATGCCGCGCAGGTAGAAGTCTTCGGCGTTTTCCAGGTCCAGCAGCTCGCCTTGCTTGGTGCTCATCGCATTCTTGCCAAAACCTGGCAGACCCAATTGCTTGGCCACGGCAAAGATGAAGGTCTCGAAGCTGATGGCTTGGCCGTCTGCCGTTTTGGCAGTGGCAGCTTCTACCGTGGGCCAGCGCACTGTGCTGCTCTTGGCTACGACGTCGGCCCAGGGCGCGCCAATGCCCCAGCTCTCATAAGTGACGGTGTCTGGCACGATGTAGTCGGCCAGAGCAGAGGTCTCGTTGATGAAGGGGTCCACCGAGACAAACAGCGGTAGCTTTTTCACGTCCTTGACCGAGTCTGCCAGCGCATTCTCGAAGCCGCACATGGCGTAGATGGGGTTGCTGATGTGGTTGATCCAGGCCTTGACCGGGTAGGGGTAGCCCAGCATGCCGGCGGCCAGCATCTCGCTGGAAAGGCCGCCAGGCGCGGGATACCAGGGCGCCTTGGCGGGGTAGGGGTTCTGGCCCGCTTCCTTTTTGCGCTTGAATTCGCTGGTCTTTTCGTAAGGGAAGCGGGTGCGCGACAGGGCCACGCCCCGGGGTTTGACTGCGCCTTCAAACTGCGCAAAGTTGTATCGCGGTCCCGGGCCAAAGGGGCCGAACGGGCCGGCATCCATGACCCAGCCGCCGCGCACATTGAGGTTGCCGATGAGATTGTTGAGCATGGCAATGGCATAGGCTGTGTAAAAGCCCGAGCCATTCATGGTGCCGCCGTGCGAGTTGGCCACGGCCTGTTTGCCATGGCTGGTGAATTCGCGCGCCAACTCCTCGATCTCCTTGACCGGCACGCCGCACATAGCTGCGTATTCCTCCAGCGTCTTCCTGTGCGCTTCGGCGCGCAGCTTGACAAAGGCGGTGCAGACGGCGATAGGCGCAGGCTCTTCGGTGGCGCCGACAGCCTTGATGGGTGTGAATTCGCGCTCGGCAACCAGCTCGGCAGGCTGGGCCACGGTATGGGCGGCCAGGCTGCCATCGTTCAGCTGCACCACATACACATCTTCGGCGGGTGTTTTTTCGTCGATAGGATCTGGCATGGGCAGACCAATATCTGCGCCGCGCAGGAACTGGCCGTAGCGCGGATGCTTGGGCTCGTTGACCAGCAAGTGGGTGGCGTTGCTCCAGCTGGCTTCGCCAACGCTAGCCATGGCTGCGGGGCCGGGCTGGGTCAGAAACTGCTTGTCATAGCGCTCGTTGTCGATGATCCAGCGGATCAGGCCCATGGCCAGTGCCAGGTCGCTGCCGGGTTTGACGGGCAGCCAGCGGTTGTTGTCACCTGCCGCATGACTGGACGAAGTGGGCAGCATGGGCGAGACCACCACGTATCGATAGGTGTTCTCGCCGCGCGAGCGGGCTTCGGCCAGCTCGCGGCCCACGCGCTGGAATGGGTTGCCAGACTGAGCCGGCGAGGTGCCGATGAACAGGCCAAATCGCGAGCTCTGCCAGTCCGGCTTGCCGTGGGGCATACCGGCCATATCGCCCAGCGCCGCGCCCGTGCCTACCCGGTAGGTCTGGCCGCAGTAAGAGCCGTGGTTGGACACGTTGATGGTGCCGAACGATTGTTTGGCAAAGCGGTTGACCAGCGGAGTACGGCCTTCGTTGGCGGCCTCCGTCACCAGCAATTGGTTGGACTTTGGGCCGTATTCGGGATTGGCTTCATCGATCAGCGTGTTGACGTCGCGGATGGCGCGCAGGCCGTCCACATGGCCTTCGCCGAAGAGATCGCCGCCTTCGCAGATTTCCTGAACTAGCTCTTCGAGCGTGATGCTCTTCCACTGGCCGGAGCCGCGTGGACCGACGCGCTTGAGCGGCTTGAGAACGCGGTGCGGTGCTTTTTGGTGCTCGAGCATGGCCGAGCCGCGGGCGCAACTGGTGGCACGTCCTTCCAGACCGTTGTCACCGCCCAGCATGGCATAGACCTCGCGAACCGGTGTTTCCATGGGGGCGGGGTGGGTGGTGGCCAGGGGGTGATAAGGGTTGCCGGCGATACGGATGATACGGTTGTCGGCAGTATCGACGCGCACACGCACGCCGCACTGTGTCCAGCAGCCCAGACACGAGGAGGGGCTGACCACCTGGCCGGGCTGGGTCGTCAGTTTGCCGCTGACGGGGTCTATACGGAATTCGGGCGTCAGCGAGTTGCCGCGCGTGGCGCTTTGGGTGGCTTTGCCCGAGCTGCCGGTGATCAGCCCTTTGGCTCCCTTGGCCACGGTTTCGCCATAGCCTGCGGCAAAAGCTGCCAGACCGCCTGCGACGGCGCCGCCGCGCAGCAGCATGCGGCGGCGGCCGGCATCGGTGCGATCGGCCTCGACGTCTTGTGATTGTCCAGGGGAGAGTTTCTTGTCAGTCATGGTCTTGCCCTTTGTGTGAGGGAAGGGCAAGCGCTGCAGCGTTTCTATGGTGTTGAGAGCTGCTGGCGCCTGCTGGTATTGCGTTAGATGTGTACTTGGCTTGGTTTTTAGGCAGCGCTGGCGGGCTTGCGGGCCGGGAACAGCTCCAGCGCCCAGGTGGTCAACGCAACCAGTGCCACGCACAGGCCTGCCATGCCCAGCATGCCCATCAGGCCTTCACCGCCCAGAGGCATGCTGTACAGATACAGGCCGGCTCCAAACTTGGGTACGCCCTGCACGCCCATGAACAGTGCCCAGCGGAAGGCCCATGCCGACGCCGCCAGGCCGGTGCCCAGCACCAGGGTGTAGCCCTTGGCTGCCAGACGATGCTCGCCGCGCAGCAGGGCCATCACCACGGCTGCTCCAAACACGGCCGAGCCCAGCATGGAGATGCGCCAGACAGGGAACTCATTGAACAGGCGCACAGCCATGTCGAATGAAGGACTCTGGCCCGCGATGCCGGCAATTCCCCAGGTCAGGGCGCTGGCAATCAGGCCGGTGGCCAGCCACAGGCCCAGATTGCGCAGCCCTTGCAGGGCTGCCGCATCGGGCTGCAAGGATCGGGGCAGAAAGCGGTAGAGCACAAAGCCCATGCCCACGGTGGCCAGCCAGCCGCTGAGTGTCAGATTGATCGGTACCCACAGCGTGTTCCACAGCGGGCGCGATCGGATGACCATGATTTCGGCGCCCGTGTAGACCACGATGCTGAGCGTGGACAGCACCAGTACAGGCACCAGCAGGCGCATCAACCGCTGCTTGCCCAGCCACCACAGCGCGCACATCAACACGCACAGCCCGACAAACGTGGGCATGAGCACGGCACCCAGGCTCATCCACGACCAGGGCGTGAGGTGGGCATAGAAATGCCAGAAGCGTGCAGGCTGGTGCAGGTCGGCCAGCAGGGCCACCGGTGCTGCAATCGCACTCATGGCCAGCACCAGCACCGCTGTGGGCAGCAGGCGCTGGAGCAAGCCTTGGGCCGGCCCGAACGCACAGGCCGAAGTCAGCAGTGCGGCCCCCGTGGCCATGCCGACCAGAAAGAAGTACTGCACGGCCCATGGCAACCATGCCGCTTCGTAGGCCGGGGTCAGGAGTTCAATGATTTGCATGAGGGCACTCCTTTCACAGATGTTCGGCAACAAGGCGAACCGTGGCCTGACCATCGACACCGTTCACAAACTCATCGGGCAGACCGATGTAGAAGACGTGCGGCTTGGTCTTCATGCCCGGCTTGAGGACCTTGATATCGTCCTTGTGAGCATTGATGCGCTGGTTGATTTCGCTGTGCGCGTCGTTCAGATCGCCAATCACGCGCGCGCCACCCACGCAGCTTTCCACGCAGGCGGGCAGCAGACCGGCTTCCAGGCGGTGTTCGCAGAAGGTGCATTTGTCGGCAGTCTGCGTTTCGTGATTGATGAAGCGCGCGTCGTAGGGGCAGGCCTGCACGCAATAGCCGCAGCCCACGCAGCGCTCGTTATCGACAAGAACGATCCCGTCGGTGCGTTGAAATGTGGCTTGAACCGGGCAGACGGGCACGCAAGGCGGTTCGTCGCAGTGGTTGCATAGCCGCGGCAGACTGACCATGGCGGCAGCCGTGTCGCCGGCCTGGTCGATTTCGTATTGCAGCACCGTGGTGCGGAACTGGCCGATGGGGGGCTGGTTTTCGACCGAGCAGCTCACTGTGCAGGCTTGGCAGCCAATGCATTTGCGCATATCGACCAGCATGCCGAAGCGCTTGCCTTGCATGCCGGGTCGGCGCAGGGGCTGGAAGCTGGGGTCGCCGGGCAGCGCTGCGCGGGCGCTGCCCGCAACACCGAGGCTGGCGGCCATGGCAATCAAATCCTGCAAAAAACCGCGCTTGGTGGGCGCAGTCACTGCCTGCTGAGGTGCCTGGGTAATGGATGGAGTGCTGCAGGTGCAGGCCGAACTGCTGGTTGCGCAGTCGGAGAGTTCTCGTTTCTGAAGTGGCATGGCCCTTCCTTTCATCGTCGCACTGGCACCAGAAAGCCCTGATGCTTTAAACATAAAAGAGTATTAAATTAATATCTTTTATGCCTAATTGACTATATGAAAGTTGCCGTTTGTGACACTTGATTTGAGTCAAGTCTTCGCTTGCTGAAGAGTTTTTTTGAATGGAACTCCCGCAAGCAGATGACTTGTTGCCGAGCATGCAGCCACTTTATTAATGAACTGTTAAGCAATCAGTGTGTTGCCGTATGTAATCCGCTTTGCTTGGCGGCAGATGCTGGAGATCAAGCTATGCATGCACGGCATGCCTGAGCTCAGGCTGAGGTCGCTCTGCTGCGCCAACGTAAAGGCTGCTGCAGCAAACAGATTGGTTTGGAGCCTTGAACGGCTTTATATTCCTTGACATGAGGCAGTTTCGCTGCTGTCCGACAGTGCCGCAGGCCCGCGAGTTTCTTGTAGGCGGTGCGTTTTCTGTAAGATGTTCACATGCTGCAGGTTTTATGAGCGGCCGGCCCTGATGCTTGCTGTCTCGCAGCTATCTTGGTGCACTGCCAAGTGCATGCGATATTCCAATTTCGTCACATTGAAAGGATCGATATGTCACGCTCTGTTTCCGACGCCGTTTCCACCGCCCAAGACGATCTGGAAAAACTGGTCAGCGATCTGCGCGGTCTGCTGTCTGCCCGTGAACTGGACAAGCTTCCTGAAATCAGCGTGTTTCGTCAGCGCATCGACGACGGCATGGCCAACGTGCGCGAGTCTGCCGTGCGTGCGGCTCAGGACGCCGCTCGCCAGGCGCGCGAAGCTGCCGATGTGGCGGATCGTTATGCCCACGACGAACCCTGGCGCGTCGCCGGTGCCGCGCTGGCAGTGGGTGCACTGCTGGGTTTCATGCTGGGCCGTCGCTAAGCATTGCTGAGCTGCAAAAGGACAAGTGCCTGTGAATTTGATTTCACTACTAGGTCTTGATTCCCTGCTGGAGCGCTGGCGTGCCAATCTCAACGAGGCAGCGATCGCGGCCGAAGATCGCGTTGATCTTGCGCAGCTTGAGTGGCAACAGCACAAGCGCAGCATGCAAACGCTGGCGGTGCTGGCCATTGTGCTCGGCGCACTCACCGTGGTCGTGCTCATTGTCCTGTCCATGGCTGTGCTCGTGCAGTTCTGGGATAGCGAGCATCGTCAGCTGGTGGCGTGGCTGCTGGTCGGTGGCTGGGTTCTGGTCTGGGGCCTGGGGCTGTGGCGACTGCTGGCAGCTGTCAATCAACTCTCCAGTCCTTTCAGGCTCACGCGGCGCGAGCTCAAATCGGATTGGCAGGCGCTGAAGGAGAGGATTTAGCATGAACAGCATCTCTCCCGATTTGCGATCCACAGAGTTGGAGCCCGTCAAGCCCGCAGGCATGGATGCTCGGCTCTGGGATGAAGCGACAGCCGAGCAAAAGCTGGTGCTGTCGCGCATTGCCAAGCAACGCGCGCGCGTCAAGGCTCGAGCCGCTGCCAAGGCGCAGGCGCAGGCCTTGCGCAGCACGCAGCCTGCACATGTGGACGCCGATGCTCCCCTGCCCGAGCGCCTGCTGTCTTTTGTGCGCCTGCATCCGCTGGCAACGGCGGCAGCGGGGGGCTTGCTCATGGTTCTCGGGCCGCGCAAGCTGATTCGCTGGGGCAGCGCAGCACTGCCCTGGATTCTCAAGCTGCAGCAGCGCGCACGCGGCTGAAGGGTCCTGGAAAAACAGCCCGTCAGGCTCAGGCATGACGGGCTGTTTCTTTGTGCGCAGCCAGGCCACGCGTCAAGTTCAGTGCATATGGGCGATGGCCTGGGCGGCTTCGGTCACAAGATCGGGACCGCGATAGATCAGGCCGCTGTAGATCTGCACCACATCAGCACCTGCGCGGATCTTGCTCACGGCGTCGGCGCCGCTCAGGATGCCGCCCACGCCAATGATGGGAAAGCGGCTGCCAAGGGCTGAGCGCAGCTGGCGAATGATCTGGTTGCTGGCTTCGAGCACGGGCGCGCCGGACAGGCCGCCGGCTTCTTCGGCATGTTGCAGACCCTTGACGGCATCGCGGCTGATGGTGGTGTTGGTGGCAATCACGCCATCCATGCCGTGGCGCTCCAGCGTCGCCGCAATCACGCCGACCTGTTCCTCATCGAGGTCGGGAGCGATCTTCACGAACACCGGCGTGCGCTTGCCATGCTGGCTGGAGAGCTGTTCGCGGCGATTGGCGACAGCTCCCAGCAGAGCATCCAGTGCCTCGTCGCTTTGCAAGGCACGCAGATTCTTGGTGTTGGGTGAGCTGATGTTGACTGTCACATAGTCGGCATGAGGGTACACGCCGTCCAGGGCCTTGATGTAGTCGCTGGTGGCCTCTTCGATGGGGGTTGTGGCGTTCTTGCCGATGTTCAGGCCCAGCAGCATGGCGCCGCCATTGGCGCGCACTTGCGAGCGGCGCACATTGGCCAGAAATGCATCCAGGCCTTCGTTGTTGAAGCCCAGGCGGTTGATCAGTGCATTCTTTTCAGGAATGCGGAACATGCGGGGCTTGGGATTGCCGGGCTGGGGGCGGGGCGTGACGGTGCCCACTTCCACAAAGCCGAAACCCATGGCGGCCAGCGCATCGATGCAGCGCGCATTCTTGTCCAGGCCTGCGGCCATGCCCACACGGTTCGGGAACTTGAGGCCCGCCAGCTCGATGGGGTCGTTGATCAGAGGGCGCGCCCAGGCCTTTTGGAGCAAGGTATTTTGACCCTTTGCCATGAAATTCATGGTGAGGTCGTGGGCCGCTTCGGGGTCCATGCCGAAAAGAATAGGACGCGTCAGTGAGTAAGGAATAAGAGACATGGGGATAATCGCAGGATTACCTGGATTTTCCCTCATGACGACATCTGCTGCACCTCTTTCTCAAGATGAACTGAAAACTTTGGTCGGACAAGCTGCCCTGAAATATGTGGTCGCCGGTGAAATTGTGGGCGTGGGCACAGGCTCCACGGTCAACAAATTCATTGATGCACTGGCCACCATCAAGGATCGGATTCCTGGCGCCGTCTCCAGCTCGGTTGCCAGTACCGAGCGCCTGAAGGCGCTGGGCATCAAGGTGTTCGATGCCAATGAAGTCGCCAGCCTGGCCGTCTATATCGACGGTGCCGACGAGATCGACGGCAAGGGCTATATGGTCAAGGGCGGTGGTGCGGCGCTGACGCGCGAAAAGATCGTGGCGGCGCTGGCTCAGCGTTTTGTCTGCATTGCCGATGAGTCCAAGCGCGTGCCGGTGCTGGGTAATTTTCCGCTGCCCGTGGAAGTCATTCCCATGGCGGCGGCCCAGATCGCGCGTCGCTTTGAAGCCATGGGCGCCGACGTGACGGCGCAGATTCGCATGAAGGATGGTGCGCCGCTGGTGACCGACAACGGCCAGCATATTCTGGATGTCCGCGGTCTGAAGATCGCAGAGCCGCTGGCCTTCGAGTCCGAAGTCAATCAGTGGCCCGGCGTCGTGACCGTGGGCGTGTTTGCTCACCAGAAGGCTGCGGTGTGCCTGCTGGGAACCGCACAAGGCGTGCAGACGCTGGAATACTAAGCAGCAATCTGCGGCCGGAAAGCCACCTGCTTGCGCAGGTGGCTTTTTTATAAAATTGATAGCTGCTAACGCTTTATTGGTAAGTGTTATAGACTGATTTCATTGAAAATTTCTGGCTCCTAGAAGCGCAGGCCTGCGGGGTTTTCGGGCGTGGGCGCGCCAGGGGGCGGGGCTGCTGGCGCCGTGATGCGTGCAGGACGCTCGGCGGGCTTGGCTGCTTCGGCAGCAACTGGTGCCGGCATGGTCAAAGCCTTGGCTGCGGGGGCTTTGTAGTTCTTCGGCAACTGGGGCTGCTTGGGGTAGCCGGCCGCGCTCAGGTACTGGTCCCAGCTGTCGGCGCCAAAACCCTTGAGGTGCTGGTTGCCGATGGTGGCAAAGGGCAGGCTGTCCTGCCCGCTGAGCTTTCTGAGTGCTGCAACATCGCTGCTGGTTTCTATGGTGCGTTCGTTGAACGGGATGCCACGGTTTTGCAGATGAGACCGGGCCTCGTCGCAGGGCTCGCAGTCCTTGCCCGTATAGATCGTGACGGGATAGCGGTTGGCGGTCTGGCGCAGCTCGTAGGGCAGCTGTGCGTTGGCCGAAGATGCCGGGCCATCGGCGTTGCTCACGGCTTCGGCACTGGGCTTGGCGTTGGGGCCGATGGCCCGGTCGGAATAGGTGACCCGCCCGTCAGGGCCCACGCTGCGGTAGAGATTCTGAGCCAGGCTGACTCCGCTCGCCAATGCGGCAAAGGCGGCTACAAGCATTGTCAGCAGCAGGGCGTTGCCGGAGGTCGGTTTCTCGGCCGAAGGCCGGGCAATGAAAGATCGTGGCATCTCAATCTTGGTCAATGAAGTGCAGTGAAGAGGTCTGAGGACGCGAGCGCCGATGGGCAGAGCATAGCTTGCATGGAGGACTGTCTGCTCCCATACTCCGGCTTGTCTTGATCCGACCTCGGTGCGTGAGTCAGCTAGCGTCAGTCTTGGGTCTCTCTTATTGGGGCGATGGCAGACATGAAAAAGCGCCCGGGAAGGGCGCTTTTGGGGAGATGGCAGAAGACTCAGGCGGTCTGGCTCATACCTTGGTGGCGAAGCAGTGCGTCAATCTGTGGCTCGCGGCCACGGAAGGCCTTGAAGGACTCCATGGCAGGGCGGCTGCCGCCGGCTTCCAGAATCGACTCGCGGTACTTGCGGCCGGTCTCGGGGTTGGGCGAGCCATCGGCCAACATGGTTTCTTCAAAAGCCGCATAGGCGTCCGCGCTCAGCACCTCGGCCCATTTGTAGCTGTAGTAACCGGCGGCATAGCCACCGGCAAAGATATGGCTGAAAGTGTGTGCCATGCGGTTGTAGGCTGGCGATTGCAGCACGGACACCTCGGTGCGCACCTGGTTCAGCAGCGCCATGAAGTCGTCTGCCGGATTGTGCTCGGTGTGCAGGAGCATGTCGAACAGCGCAAACTCGATCTGGCGCAGGGTCTGCATGCCGGACTGGAAGTTCTTGGCGGCAATCATCTTGTCGTACAGCGCGCGAGGCAAGGCCTCGCCCGTGTCCACGTGGGCAGTCATGTGCTTGAGCACATCCCACTCCCAGCAGAAATTTTCCATGAACTGGCTGGGCAGCTCGACTGCATCCCATTCCACGCCGGCAATACCCGAGACATCGCGTTCATTGACCTGCGTGAGCATGTGGTGCAAACCGTGACCGGTTTCGTGGAACAGGGTGATCACATCATCGTGCGTGAGCAGCGCGGGTTTGCCGTCCACGCCGGACGCGAAGTTGCAGACCAGGTGGGCCACAGGCGTTTGCAGCTGATGGGAGTCGGGGCGCAGCCAGCGTGTACGCACATCGTCCATCCAGGCGCCGCCACGCTTGCCCTTGCGCGCCTGCGGGTCCAGGTAGAACTGGCCGACCAGCTGAGTGCCTTGCGCGGTGGAGCGCTCGATACGGTAGAACTCCACGCAGGGGTTCCAGACCGGAGCTTCGTCGCGGCGGATGGAGACTTCGAACAGGGTTTCGACAATCTTGAACAGGCCTGCCAGCACCTTGGGTGCAGGAAAATACTGCTTGAGCTCCTGCTCGCTGAAGGAATAGCGGGCTTCCTTGAGCTTTTCGCCGATGAAGGCCCAGTCCCAGGGCTGGGGGTCGGCAATGCCGAGCTCAGTCCTGGCAAAGGCACGCAGATCGGCAGCATCCTTTTCTGCATAGGGACGGGCTCGTTGTGCCAGATCGCGCAGAAAGTCAATGACCTGCTTGGGCGAATCGGCCATCTTGGGCACGATCGAGACTTCGCCGAAGTTGCTGTAGCCCAGCAACTGGGATTCTTCCAGGCGCAGGGCGAGGATTTCCTTCATCACGGCGGTGTTGTCAAAGCGTTTGCCATCGCCATCGGCCTGATCGGAAGCTCGGGTCACATAAGCCTGATAAATCTTCTCGCGCAGTGCGCTGCTCTTGGCAAACTGCATCACTGGCAGATAGCTGGGCATCTTAAGCGTCAGCTTGTAGCCTTCTTTGCCATCGGCTTCGGCGGCGGCTTTGGCCGCGGCGATCACATCGGCCGGAACGCCGTCCAGCTCGTCAATCTTGGCGTAGTAGGCAAAGGCATCGGTGGCGTCCAGCGCGTTCTCGCTGAATTTCTGGGCCAACTCGGCCGAGCGTGCCTGGATCTGCGCAAAGCGTTCCTTGGCTGCGCCCTGCAGTTCGGCACCCGAGAGCACAAAGCCGCGCATGGCATGCTCCCAGGCGGCGCGCTGTTCCTTGTTGAGGCTGGTCGGGTCAATGGCCTTGTACTTGGCGTACAGGCGTTCATCGGCGCCCAGATTGGTCCAGAACTCGGTGACCTTGGGCAGGGCTTCGTTATAGGCCGCGCGCAACTCCGGGGTGTCGGCAACGCTGTTGAGGTGATTGATGGCCGACCAGGCGGTGCCCAGCTTTTCAGTCGCCACGTCCAGCACGGCAGAGATGGTCTCCCACTGTGCGGGGAAGTCCGGTGCAACCACGGTCTCCAGCGCCTCACTGGCACGGGCCAGCAAAGTGTCGATGGCTGGTGCCACATCCGCAGGCTGAATGCGGTCAAACAAGGGCAGGGAGGAGGATTCGAGAAGTGGATTGCTCATGCTGTATTAAGTGCCGGCAAGGTCGGGAAAATCAAGCGCTCTCAGGGTATTTATTGCTATCGCGTTCATAGCGTCAGCCTGTGGTCAGAAGCGTGCTCACGCTAGGACTGCGTGCAAGCGCCACCGCGCAGCAAAGCTGTCGTCCCCCTCGTGCAATCAGAGCCAGAGAGGGAGAAGTCGCGGGGCGGCTCGGAGGGCGTCAGGCAGCGGCGCGCTCTGCCGATTCCATGGTGTTGACCAGCAGCATGGTAATCGTCATGGGGCCGACACCACCGGGCACAGGGGTGATGTAGCCAGCAACTTCCTTGACGCCGTTGAAGTCGACGTCGCCGCAGAGCTTGCCTTCGGCATTGCGGTTCATGCCCACGTCGATGACCACTGCACCGGGCTTGACCATGTCGGCGGTCAGCACATCCACCTTGCCCACGGCCGCGACGATGATGTCGGCCTGGCGAGTCATGGCAGCCAGATCGGCGGTGCCGCTGTGGGTGACGGTGACCGTGGCATTGGCGGCCAGCAGCATCATGGCCATGGGCTTGCCCACGATGTTGGAGCGGCCGATGACCACGGCGTGCTTGCCGCGCAGATCCTTCATGCCGATGGATTCCAGCATCTTCATGCAGCCATAGGGCGTGCAGGCCTTGAAGCCGACTTCGCCGACCATCAGTGCGCCGGCGCTGGCCACGTGGAAGCCGTCCACATCCTTGGCGGGGGAAATGGTTTCGATGACCTTGTGGTCGTCAATGTGCTTGGGCAGGGGCAGTTGCACCAGAATGCCGTGAATGCTGGGGTCGTTGTTCAGCGCTTCGACACGTGCCAGCAGTTCGGCTTCGGTCATGGAGGCATCGTACTTTTCCAGCACCGAGTGGAAGCCCACGTCTTCGCAGGCCTTGACCTTGTTGCGCACGTAGACCTGGGAGGCCTGGTTGTCGCCCACCAGAACTACGGCCAGACCGGGCGTTACGCCCTTGGCCTTGAGCGCTGCCGCGCGGGTGGCGACTTCCTTGCGCAGTTGTTCGGAGAGGGCTTTGCCGTCGATGAGTTGGGCTGTCATTGCTGGAGTACCAATAAAAAATGCTGCTAGCCCTTGATGAACAAGCACTAGCAGCTATCAGAATAGGAGTTGGCTAAAGCGCGAGGCCTGGCCAGTGCTCCTTGGATTATCTCGCGATTGGAGTGGCTTCCGATTTCGCGGGGAGCACTTAATTGACGGCAGCCGCCGCTTTGGCCGCAGCGCTGGTCTGGCCCTGGCCCAGTGCGATCTTGAGCAGATCGGCCACGGTGTTGGCGTTGAGCTTTTCCATGATGTTGGCGCGGTGGGCTTCCACGGTCTTGATGGAGATGCCCAGATCGTCGGCGATCTGCTTGTTCAGGCGGCCGGCGACGATGCGCTCGAGCACCTGGGCTTCGCGGCCGGTGAGCTTGGCCAGCAGAGCATCGCGGCTGGCGGCCTGTTGGTGGCCGGTAAAGGCTTCGCGGGCGTGATCCAGCATGCGCTCGACCAGACCCAGCAGCTCTTCTTCGTTGAAAGGCTTCTGGATGAAGTCCAGCGCGCCTTTCTTCATGGTGTTCACGGCCATGGGCACATCGCCGTGACCGGTGATGAAGACGATGGGCAGAGGAGACTTGCGCTCGATCAGTCGGTCCTGCAGTTCCAGGCCGGTCATGCCGCCCATGCGGATGTCGACGATCAGGCAAGCCACTTCGCGTGGGTCGTAGCGCGACAAAAAGGTCTCGGCGGAGTCAAAGCAACGCACGCGGTAGTCCTTGCCTTCCAGCAGCCATTGCAGCGAATCACGGACTGCTTCGTCGTCGTCAACTACGTAAACAGTGCCTTTTTTGGGAATCAAACTCATGCAATCGTCCTCTTTATGGGTTCGCTTGTCGTGGTGAGTGTTGTCGTCTCCACACCCGTTGCCAACGGTAGCCAGAATGAGAACCGGCAACCAGTGACTTCGCTTCCATTGTAGAGGTTCTCGGCATGCATTCGACCCTGATGTGATTCGACAATCGAGCGGCAAAGGTTCAGGCCTATGCCCATGCCTTCGCTCTTGGTGGAGAAGAAGGCCTCGAACAAGTGTTCCAACACTTCCGGCGGCAGGCCCTTGCCCGTGTCTTCCACGGTGAACTCCACACCCGGCAGGCTTTCAAAGACCTGGGGGCGCACGCGCAGTTCCACATTGCGTTGGCCCAGCGGGCGGTCGGACATATCAATTGACTCAGCACTGTTTTTCATCAAATTGATGAGAACTTGCTCAATGAGGATGGCATCGGCCATTACCGGCGGCATGCGTTCGGCAATATGCGAGGTCAGCTGCACATTGCGGCGGCGCAACTCGATACCGGCCAGCTCCAGCGCCTCGTTCACCATCTCGCCTACCTGGGCCAGCATGCGATTGGGCTCGCTCTTTTTCACGAAGGAGCGGATGCGTTGAATGATCTGCCCGGCACGCTGTGCCTGATGTGCCGTCTTTTCCAGTGCGAACTTCATCTGTTCGGGTGTAAGCGTGCCGTTTTCCAAGCGTGTCAGCATGCCGGAGCTGTAATTGCTGATGGCGGTCAGGGGCTGGTTGAGCTCGTGCGCCACGCTGGATGCCATCTCGCCCATGGTGATGAGGCGGCTGGCGGTCTGGGCCTTTTCTGCCTGGGCTGCAGCCTGTTCCTCGGCCAGGCGGCGCTGGGTGATGTCGGTGGCAATCACCATCTGGGCCAGGCGGCCGTCCACCCAACTCAGATAGCGCGAGCGGACTTCCAGCCATTTGCCCAGGCTGGGCACGAAGATCTCGGCGTTCTCGCTGCGTGCGGCAGTCAGCGTGTCCGTAGGCAAGCCCATGAGGCCGTCTTCGTTCTCGGCTTCGGGCTGGTGGCGAACCGGCAGCTTGCCGGCCTGGGCGACCAGTTGCAGATGTCCTTCGGTGTGCGAGCCAAACCACTGACGGTACAGCTTGTTGGCAAACAGCAGTTCGGCACTTCCAAGAGGGGCCACGGAAACAGAGGCATCCAGCGCCTCCAGCACAATGGTGAAACGCTCGTACGAGGCAGACAGCTGTTCGCGAATCCGGTTGGGCTCGGTAATGTCCGTCATGGACGACATCCACCCCGTGTGCTGGCCGTGGGCATCAATCAGCGGCGATACATACAGGCGCGCGTCGAACAGGCTGCCGTTCTTGCGCTTCACACGTACCTGAAAGCCGCCAACGATGGTCTTACCCGACAGCTCTTCGCGCAGCTGTGAATGCAGATTGTCGTAGTCGTTATCGGGCCAGTAGGAATAGGGTGGAACCTGGCCGACCAGATCCTTCTCGCTCCAGCCCGTCATCTGGCAGAAGGCTGCGTTCACATAGGTGATGCGGCCGTGCAGATCCAGTGCTCGCATGCCCGTCAGCACGGAATTTTCCATGGCACGACGGAAGTTGGTCTCGGCCACCAGGGCCTCCTGAGCACGCTGACGTCGGCGTGTGTGGCGCCAGGTGGCCAGCAGCAGCCAGGCCGTCATGGCCGACAAGGTGCCCACCAGCCAGAACAGGCCGCTACCGACTACGCCCAGCGAGGTCTGATAGGCTTGGGCGCGCATCATCAGCGCCGTGCCCACCGGGGAGACGGGCACTTCGTATTCATTCGCAATGGCACGCCAGTGCAGCAGCTCGGTAGGCGTCTTGCGCGGTGCCAGCGGAGTGCCGGCCAGCACATGGTTGTCGGCATCGCGCATGGTGATGGCGTAACGGGCCATCACTTCCGTGGGCGTGCCATAGCGCAGCAGACTGTCCACCGAAAACTCGGCCAGCAGCTCGCCCTGGTAGCGGCTGTTGGCGCTGATTGGCACATGCAGTTGCAGCAGTGGCGGCAACTCATTGGGCTGGGCTTTTTCCTGCACATAGATGGGCTGCAGCATCTCGCGGGCTTGCTCATAGGCTTGCAGGGTCTCGCCCTGATGCAGGCTTTCTCCCACGGCGCGCAGCTGATCCGTGGCCACCGTCGGAGCTGACTGGCTGTACACAACCTGACGCTTGTCATTGATCCAGGTAATCGATTGCAGCTCGGGGTATTGGCTGATCAACGCTTCGGTGCGACCGTCGAAGTCGGCTTTGCGCATCTCTCGGTTGCCGATGTCACGAGCCATGCGCATCAGTTGCTCCTGGCGCTCCAGCAGGCGCAGGCGCACGCGTTGTTGGGCGTATTCCACGTCGCGGCGCAGTGCCTCCTGCTCGCGATCCACTTCTTCCGTGCGCAAATACCAGAACGACGCAATGATTGCAGCCATGAACATCAGCACCGACGCCAGCGGCGCGAGCGCGGCATAGCGATCCTGCCGGGTCGGCGACAGGCTGCGCCACCAGCTACGCCACCAGCGCACAGGGGATGCAACGGATTGCGCGCTTTTTGCGTCCTCTTTTTCTCGTTCGTGATTGCTTGTTTGCATGCCTCCAGTGTAGGGGAGAGACCTAGTGGAATCTGCGACTATTTCTGTCGCGTAAAAGACAATCTATAGAGGCTTCACTGTATGTGCATTTGCAGCATTTTTTTATATAGTGAAATCACAAAGCACAATTTGAAATTTGAAAAAAATGTGCGAAACTCGCCAGCGATCGACACAGTGAATCGGTTTAATCCGGGGAGCACCCGAAGGTGCTGTGCCACGCGTTATGCGGTGTGGCGCTTGCCGCACCCGTGTGATGCCGCACTCACTGCTTCGTGATAAAGCTACCCCCTCTCGAAGGAGACACTCACAATGACAGCTCAGACTGATCCCAAAGGCGCTGGCTTTCCTGCCGGCCTGGACCAACAAGAATCGCGCGAGTGGATGGATGCCCTCTCTGCGGTGATCGACCGCGAAGGTGCGGACTATGCTCACAAGCTGATCGAGGATCTGCTTGAACACGCGCGCCAGAACAGCGTGGACATGCCTTTCTCGGCCAATACAGGCTACGTGAACACCATCGAGGCCGATCAGGAAGAAAAGTGCCCCGGCAACCTCGAGATCGAAGGTCGTCTGCGTGCCTACATGCGCTGGAACGCCATGGCCATGGTGGTCAAGGCCAACCGTATTCACCCCCCCGAAGGTGGTGATCTGGGCGGTCACATCGGCTCCTTCGCTTCGCTGGCCAATATGTTTGCGGCCGGCTTCAACCATTTCTGGCATGCCGAGAACGAAAACCACGGCGGCGACTGCCTGTACATCCAGGGTCACGTCTCGCCCGGCATCTATGCCCGCGCCTACCTGGAAGGCCGTATCTCTGAAGAGCAACTGCTGAACTTCCGCCAGGAAGTGGACGGCAAGGGGCTGTCGAGCTACCCCCACCCCAAGCTGATGCCCGACTTCTGGCAGTTCCCCACGGTGTCCATGGGCCTGGGCCCGCTGATGGCCATCTACCAGGCGCGTTTCCTGAAGTATCTGCACGCACGCGGCATTGCCAACACCGAAAACCGCAAGGTCTGGGTGTTCTGCGGCGACGGTGAAATGGACGAAGTGGAATCCCTGGGCGCCATCGGTCTGGCTTCGCGCGAGAACCTGGACAACCTGGTCTTCGTGATCAACTGCAATCTGCAGCGCCTGGACGGTCCTGTGCGCGGCAACGGCAAGATCATCCAGGAGCTGGAAGGCGAATTCCGCGGTGCCGGCTGGAACGTCATCAAGCTGCTGTGGGGCAAGGGCTGGGACGAGCTGCTGGCCAAGGACAAGGACGGCGTGCTCAAGAAGATCATGATGGAGTGCAACGACGGCGACTATCAGGCTTTCAAGGCCAACGATGGTGCCTACGTTCGCCAGCATTTCTTCGGTCGCGATCCTCGCGCCCTGAAGATGGTCGAGCACATGTCCGACGATGAAATCTGGAATCTGCGCCGCGGTGGCCACGATTCGCAGAAGGTCTACGCAGCATTCGCCGCTGCCAACGGCCACAAGGGTCAGCCTACCGTGCTGCTGGTCAAGACCGTCAAGGGCTTCGGCATGGGCAAGATCGGTGAAGGCAAGAACAACGTTCACCAGACCAAGAAGCTGAGCGACGAGGACATCAAGGCCTTCCGCGACCGCTTCAACATCCCGATCCCCGACAGTCAGATCGCGGACATTCCCTTCTACAAGCCGGCCGACGATACGCCGGAAATGAAGTATCTGCACGAGCGTCGCAAGGCTCTGGGCGGCTATCTGCCGCACCGTCGCCAGCAAGCTGACGAGCAGTTCACCGCTCCTGCGCTGGACACCTTCAAGGCCATCCTGGAGCCCACACCCGAAGGCCGTGAAATCTCCACGACCCAGGCTTATGTGCGTTTCCTGACGCAGTTGCTGCGTGACAAGAACATCGGCCCCCGCGTGGTGCCCATCCTGGTGGACGAGGCCCGTACCTTCGGTATGGAAGGCCTGTTCCGTCAGGTCGGCATCTACAACCCCCACGGTCAGCAATACACCCCGGTCGACAAGGACCAGGTGATGTACTACCGCGAGGACAAGGCCGGCCAGATCCTGCAGGAAGGCATCAACGAAGCCGGCGGCATGTCCAGCTGGATCGCTGCAGCCACCAGCTACAGCCATAGCAACCGGGTCATGATCCCGTTCTATGTGTACTACTCGATGTTCGGCTTCCAGCGTATCGGCGACCTGGCCTGGGCGGCTGGCGACCTGCAAGCGCGCGGCTTCCTGCTGGGCGGCACCTCGGGCCGTACCACGCTGAACGGCGAAGGCCTGCAGCACGAAGATGGTCACAGCCATATCCTGGCCAATACCATCCCCAACTGCGTGTCCTACGACCCCACCTTCGCTCACGAAGTGGCCGTGATCATGCAGGACGGTCTGCGTCGCATGGTGCAGAACCAGGAAAACATCTTCTACTACATCACGCTGCTGAACGAAAACTACCCCATGCCTGGCCTGGAAGCCGGCACGGAAGAGCAGATCCTCAAGGGCATGTACATGGTCAAGCCTGGCCAGAAGGTGCCCGAGAGCGGCCTGCGCGTTCAACTGCTGGGCTCCGGCACCATCCTGCGCGAGTCCTTCTTCGCCCAGGAACTGCTGGAAAAGGACTGGGGTGTTGCCGCCGACGTCTGGAGCTGCCCGTCGTTCAACGAACTGACCCGCGAAGGTCAGGAAGTGGACCGCTTCAACATGCTGCATCCGCTGGAAGCCGCCAAGGTTCCCTTCGTGTCCCAGCAGTTGGCTGCCCATCCCGGCCCCGTGGTCGCCTCGACCGACTATATGAAGGCCTACGCCGAGCAGATCCGTCCCTACATGCCCAAGGGCCGTACCTACAAGGTGCTGGGTACCGACGGCTTCGGTCGTTCGGACTTCCGCGCCAAGCTGCGTGAACACTTCGAAGTCAACCGTCATTACATCGTGGTGGCTGCACTGCGTGGTCTGGCCGATGAAGGCAAGATCAACGCCACGACCGTGGCCGAAGCGATCAAGAAGTACGGCATCAACGTCGACAAGATCAACCCGCTGCACGCCTAAGAAGGGGAGACAGATAACATGGCATTGACAGAAATCAAGGTCCCCGATATTGGCGACTTCTCCGAAGTCGGCGTGATCGAAGTGCTGGTCAAGGTGGGTGACACCATCAAGGTCGAGCAATCCCTGATTACCGTGGAGTCCGACAAGGCTTCCATGGAAATCCCCTCCAGCCAGGCTGGCGTGGTCAAGGAAATCAAGGTTGCCCTGGGCGACAAGGTCAAGGAAGGCTCCGTGGTCGTGATGCTGGAAACCGCCGACGCGGCTCCCGCACCTGCCGCCGCAGCACCCGCACCTGTGGCTGCCCCTGTGGCCGCTGCTCCTGCTCCCGTGGCTGCAGCCCCTGTGGCTGCCGCTCCCGCAGCGTCTTCCACCGTGGACATCAAGATCCCCGATATCGGCGACTTCAAGAACGTGGCCGTGATCGAGATGCTGGTCAAGGTGGGCGATACCGTGGCCGTCGAGCAATCGCTGTTCACCGTGGAGTCCGACAAGGCCTCGATGGAAATCCCTTCACCCTCGGCAGGCACCATCACGGCGCTGACCATCAAGCTGGGTGACACCGTCAACGTGGGCGACGTGGTCGGCCAGATGACGGTGCAGGGCGCAGCAACTGCTCCCGTGCAGGCCGCCGCTCCCGTGGCAGCTCCGGTTGCCGCTCCTGTGGCGGCAGCACCTGCACCCGTGGTTGCAGCTCCCGTGGCCGCTGCTGCTCCTGTGGCAGCACCTGCGGCCCACAACCCCACCGTGGCTCCTTCGGGTCAGCTGCCCCATGCCTCGCCTTCGGTGCGCAAGTTCGCTCGCGAACTGGGCGTGCCTCTGGCAGAAGTCAAGGGCTCGGGCAACAAGGGCCGTATCACGGCGGAAGACATCCAGTCCTTCACCAAGTCGGTGATGGCTGGCGCCGTGCAGACCCTGGCCCAGCAGGCTGTGGCTCCCAAGTCGTCCGGCGGCAACGTCGGCGGCCTGGAAGTGCTGGCCTGGCCCAAGGTCGACTTCGCCAAGTTTGGCGCTGTCGAGCGCAAGGAACTGTCTCGCATCAAGAAGATCTCGGGTGCCAATCTGCACCGCAACTGGGTGGTCATCCCTCACGTCACCAACAATGACGAGGCCGACATCACCGAGCTGGAAGCCTTCCGTGTGCAGACCAATGCCGAAAGCGCCAAGGCCAAGAGCGACGTCAAGGTGACGATGCTGGCTTTCGTGATCAAGGCCGTGGTCGCTGCGCTCAAGAAGTTCCCCGAGTTCAATGCCTCTCTGGACGGCGACACTCTGGTCTACAAGCAGTACTTCAACATCGGTTTTGCTGCCGACACGCCGAACGGCCTGGTCGTTCCCGTGCTCAAGGACGCCGACAAGAAGGGCATTCTGCAGATCAGCCAGGAAATGGGCGAGCTGGCCAAGAAGGCCCGTGACGGCAAGCTGGGCGCTGCGGACATGCAAGGCGGCTGCTTCTCGATCTCGTCTCTGGGCGGCATCGGCGGCACCAACTTCACGCCCATCATCAATGCGCCTGAAGTCGCCATCCTGGGTCTGTCCAAGGGCGCCATGAAGCCTGTGTGGGACGGCAAGCAGTTCGTGCCTCGTCTGATGCTGCCTCTGTCGCTGTCGTACGACCACCGTGTCATCGACGGTGCAGCCGCTGCACGTTTCAACGCCTACCTGGGCGCTGTGCTGGCCGACTACCGCCGCATCCTGCTCTAAGCAGCTGACAAGCAGGCCGATTTTTAGTGAAATCGGCCTGTAGCGCTTATCTGAACTGCGCAAGTAGCTATCTTTTTAGATGCCTTGCGCTTCACCTTGCCAGTCCATGAGTGAGATGAAGAACCTGAGACAGCATCCCATCGAGCATCTGCGTGGCGTCATCCCCGGTATCCGGCCCTTTCCGGATGCGGCTGACGTCTTCGCCGAGCCGGTCGAGAAGTACGCGCGGCATTTTCTGCCGCTGGTCACCATCGATCTGGCCTTGCTCGACGATGCCTGGAGCGGGCCGATTCATCTCGTCGCCCCTTGCGAGCCCTACGAAGGGCAAGTCGGGGAGTGGGGAGGCGAGGAGTTTGGCAATGCGCTGCTCAAGCCTGACTGGCTGGCTTTCAAGCTCAACGAACAAGGCAGGTACGAGTTGCTGGGTGACTGGCGCTACTTCATGCTGGAGCAGGATCGGGCCGACTGGGCGGAAAAATCGCTCGACTGGCGCGAGGTGCGCACCCAGCATCGTGAACTGGTCAAACTGGGCGTGGAGCCGCCGTTTGAACTGCACCACGGGGCCAAGTACTCATGGCGCGATGTGATGGAGCTGCATTACGCAACCCAGCACGCGGCATATGGGCAGGCCAGGCGGGACTTTCTGGCCCATGGCTGGAATGCTGCCAAGCCCTGGGATGACGCTGCTGAAGTTGCCAAGCTGCCCTTGTATGAGCCAGGCACGGATTGCTATGACTCCACTTCAGGTCGCTATCTGCTCGGGGTGCTGGGCGGGCCTGCATGGGGTGGTAATTGGAGCAATCTGACCAACCCGCTGCTCAGCGACATTGGTACGGATGACGGCATTCACCCCATCCACCCGGAAACGGGCGCTGCGTTCGAGTTCATCACCAGCACCTATGCCAACGAGTTCACCGGTAGCGACTGCGAAATTCTGCTGTTCTACGAGCCACAAAGCCGCACCGTGCTGCAGACCTTTGATTGGAGCTAAGGCGTCACCGTCCGGCTTCAAACCGAGAAAAACCGTTTTTGCTGCCTGATTCTTCAGGTGGCTCAGAGACAAAAACCAAGATAGGAGCGCATATGAGCCTCATCGATATCAAGGTGCCTAACATTGGCGACTTCGCCGAAGTGGGCGTGATCGAACTGCTGGTCAACCCCGGCGACACCGTGGCCGTGGACCAGTCCCTCATCACTGTGGAGTCCGACAAGGCCTCCATGGAAATCCCTTCCAGCCACGCCGGCGTCGTGAAGGAAATCAAGGTCAAGGTCGGTGACAAGGTTGCCGAAGGCTCGCTGGTGCTGACACTGGAAGCCGCAGCCGGCGCCGCCGCATCTGCTCAGGCAGCAGCCCCTGCGCCCGCCGCAGCCGCTCCAGCACCTGTGGCGGCCCCCGTGGCTGCCGCTCCAGCTCCCGTCGCCAGCAACTTTGCCGGCACTGTGGACATGGACTGCGACGTGGTCGTTCTGGGCGGTGGCCCTGGCGGCTACTCCGCAGCCTTCCGCGCTGCCGACCTGGGCCTCAAGGTCGTGCTGGTCGAGCGCTACGCCACCCTGGGCGGTGTCTGCCTGAACGTGGGTTGCATCCCATCCAAGGCGCTGCTGCACGTGGCTGCCGTGATGGACGAGGTCAAGCACCTGGAAGTGGCCGGCGTGAAGTTTGCCGCTCCCGAAGTCAACATCGACCAGCTGCGCGGCCACAAGGAAAAGGTCATCGGCAAGCTGACCGGCGGTCTGGGCCAGATGGCCAAGATGCGCAAGGTCACCGTCGTGCGTGGCTACGGCAACTTCGTGTCTGCCAACCACATTGAGGTCGAAGAAACCACCGGTTCCGGCCAGGAAAAGACCGGCAGCAAGAAGATCGTTCAGTTCAAGAACGCCATCATCGCTGCGGGCTCGCAAGCCGTGCACCTGCCTTTCATGCCCAAGGACCCCCGCGTGGTCGATTCCACTGGCGCCCTGGACCTGAAGGAAGTGCCCAAGCGCATGCTGATTCTGGGCGGCGGCATCATCGGCCTGGAAATGGGCACCGTCTACAGCACACTGGGCGCACGCCTGGACGTGGTGGAGATGATGGACGGCCTGATGCAAGGCGCTGACCGCGACCTGGTCAAGGTCTGGCAAAAGATGAACGCGCCACGCTTCGACAACATCATGGTCAACACCAAGACCGTGGGGGCCGAAGCCACGCCCGAAGGCATCAAGGTCACGTTCGCTCCTGCCAAGGACGGCGTCACCGTGCCCGAACCCCAGACCTACGACCTGGTCCTGCAAGCCGTGGGCCGCACGCCCAATGGCAAGAAGATCAGCGCCGACAAGGCCGGCGTGGCCGTGACCGACCGCGGCTTCATCGACGTCGACATCCAGATGCGCACCAACGTGCCCAACATCTTCGCGATTGGCGACATCGTGGGCCAGCCCATGCTGGCGCACAAGGCCGTGCACGAAGCGCATGTGGCCGCCGAAGTCATCGCCGGCGAGCTGCAAGGCAACAAGGAACTAGCATCCAGCGCCTTCAACGCCCGCGTGATTCCTTCGGTGGCCTACACCGACCCCGAAGTGGCGTGGGTGGGCCTGACAGAAGACCAGGCCAAGGCACAAGGCATCAAGGTCAAGAAGGGCCTGTTCCCTTGGGCTGCCTCCGGCCGCGCCATCGCCAACGGCCGCGATGAAGGCTTTACCAAGCTGCTGTTTGACGATTCCCCTGAGGCCCACGGCCATGGCCGCATCCTGGGCGGCGGCATGGTCGGCACGCACGCTGGCGACATGATCGGTGAAATCGCCCTGGCCATCGAAATGGGAGCCGACACGGTGGACATCGGCAAGACCATCCACCCGCACCCCACGCTGGGCGAGTCCATCGGCATGGCGGCGGAAGTGGCGCATGGTTCCTGCACGGACGTGCCACCCGCACGTAAGTGAGCGTTTCGCTTGCTTAAAACAAAGGCAGCCTTCGGGCTGCCTTTTTTATATTTCCATAGCTGCTTGTGCTTGCTACATAAGTGCTTGAGGCCGACTGATTCTCAATTTTCCATCTGTGATCGTGCTGCTTTGGGCGCTTAGACTAGTTTTGATAGCTGCCAGTGCATGATGCATAAGCGCTGGAGCCTGTTTTATCTTGAATTTTTGGCGTTGGTGCTTGAGCTTGTCTGTCAATGAATTTCCCGATCAGGAAATATTGATTCCCTTTCTGCATGCTCTGCTTCATAATTTCCCGAACGGGAATTTTCAAGCTAGACCACCTTATGTCCACCATCCACACCACCGACCAACTGGGCACGGCCCTGCGCATCGCCCGCAAACAACTGGGGCTGACCCAGCCGCAGCTTGCCTTGGCCGCAGGCGTGGGCACGCGGTTTATTGTAGATCTGGAGTCGGGCAAGCCCACGGTGCGGCTGGAGCATGTGCTGCGGGTGATCGATGCGCTGGGGGGAGAGTTGCAGTTGGGCGGCTTGCCGGAAGCGGCGCATGAAGACGGGGCAGGCCAGGCTGCCGCAGCAACGGAGGGCGCAGACCATGACGCATGAACTCGAAGTCTGGCTGTTTGAGCGGCGCGTGGGAAGCCTGTCGCTGGTGCATGGGCGGCTGAGCTTTGCCTATGCGACCGAATGGTTGGCGCTGCCGCAGGCCACGGCTTTATCGCAGTCGCTGCCGCTGCAGGCTGAGCCCTTTGGCGATCACCAGACCCGGCCATTCTTTGCCGGTCTGCTGCCCGAGGGGCAGATGCGACGCCTGATTGCCCAGCAATTTCAGGTGTCGGGCCAGAACGATTTTGCGTTGCTGGACCATATTGGAGGCGAATGCGCGGGGGCCGTGACCTTTCTGGAACCAGGGCAAGCCTTGCCGCAGACTGACGGGGCTGGGGCGACCAGGGAATCGGGTGATGTGGAGTGGCTCAGCGATCAAAAGCTGCTCGCCTTGCTGGACGAGCTGCCGCGCCGCCCCATGCTGGCGGGAGATGACGGGCTGCGGCTGTCGCTGGCCGGGGCGCAGGACAAGCTGCCCGTGGTGGTGGACGACAGCATTCCGGGCGCAGTGCGTATCGGTCTGCCGCGCAACGGCGCTCCCAGCTCGCATATCTTGAAGCCCGCCATCCATGCGGTGGAGGACAGCGTAGCCAACGAAGGCTTTTGCATGCTGCTGGCCCAGGTCATGGGGCTGCGGCCTGCCAATGCCCGAATCCAGAGCGTGCTGGGCCGCTCGTTTTTGCTGGTGAAGCGCTATGACCGGGTGCTGAAGGACGATGCGCAGGGCCAAGCGCAGCTGCAACGTCTGCACCAGGAAGACTTTTGCCAGGCGCTGGGCGTGGTGCCCGAGCTGAAGTACCAGAACGAGGGCGGGCCAGGCCTGGCCCAATGCTTTGCCTTGGCGCGCAGCGTGACCCGCCCCAGCGCGCCGCAGGTTCTGCGGCTGCTGGATGGGGTGATCTTCAATGCCCTGATCGGCAACCATGACGCACATGGCAAGAATTTCTCGCTGCTTTATGGAGGAAGGGCGCCTGTGCTGGCACCGTTCTACGACCTGCTGGCTACGGCGATTTACCCCCAGCTGACGCCCAAGATGGCAATGAAGATTGGCAGCAAATACAAGTTCAGCGAGCTGGAGGCCAGGCACTGGGAGCAGTTTGCGGAAGAAGCAGGCCTTGCCAAGGCGGCGACGAGCAAGCGTTTGCAGCAGCTGGCGAACGAACTACCCGCTGCCGCGCGCAAGCTGCAGGCCGCGCCACCGCATGGTTTTGCGGGCAATGCCGTGGTGACGCAGATCGTGCAGCTGATAGAGCAGCGCTGCGCCTTGACGCTGAGGCGCTTGGCCTGAGCACACGCGTGATTTCACACCTAGATCGGAGCGCCGCGATGCCAGTTAAATTTCCCGAACGGGAAGTATGTATTTAAATTAGTTGCGGCAAGTTAAAAATTTCCTGATCGGGAAATTTTTAAGATTCATAGCTTCTTGCGCTTGTTGCATGAGCGCTTGAGCTTGATTTGACCGATATTGGATGCCGTTGATTCAGCGCCAGCCATATAAGAACCGTATTGATGGAGACAAACCCATGCTTAGCCCCAGCCGCGATTTTTCCCGACCGCTCCAAGCCGCCTGCCACTGCGGCGCAGTGCGCTTTACCGTTCTGTTAAGCGATGGCCTGAATACCGCGCGGCGCTGCAATTGTTCGTTTTGCCGCATGCGCGGGGCCGTGGCGGTGTCGGCTGATTTGAGCGGAATCGAGGTGCTGCAGGGACAGGATGCGCTGACGCTCTACCAGTTCAACACCGGGCAGGCCAAGCATTTCTTTTGCAAGCATTGCGGCATCTATACCTTCCATCAGCGACGCTCCTCGCCGCATCAGTACGGTGTGAATGTGGCTTGCATAGCGGGCATGAGCCCGTTTGACTTTGCCGAAGTGGTGGTGAGCGAGGGGCGCTCGCACCCCAACGACCGCCGCGCAGGCGCTGCTGCGGGCAAGTCTGTAGCGGCTGGCTGGCTGAGTTACAAGGCGAATCCCTTGGCCGAAGCGCAGCTTGAGGAATGATTTTGATAGCTTCTAACGCTTTACAGGTAAGCGTTGGCGGTCGTTTTTAATGTATTTTCTGCGTTCAGCATCGAATCAGCCAGCCAGATGAATCCGGGTCGGGCGCTGCCTGGCAAGCGCGCCGGGCATGGCTTAGCCGCGCCTGGTCTTGGAGTCGCGCACTGCCACCATCAGCACCAGTGCCGAGAGGATCAGCATGACCAGCACGAGATAGATGCTGTAGTGTCTGTTGCCTGTGTGCTGGGTCAGCAGGCCGGCCAGGGTGGGGCTGGCGGCCGAGCCCAGGTTGCCCAGGCTGCTGATGAGCGCTATGCCGCCGGCGGCTACGGCCGGCGACAGATAGTCGCTGACCAGGGCAAAGAACAGCGGGGGCAGGGCCGCAAGTCCGATCAGCGTGAAGGCCAGGGCAATCAGCGAGCCCTCAAGATGGCCGTGCATCTGCAGGGTGACGATCAGGCCGGCAATGGCCATACCGGTGGCGATGAACAAATGCCAGCGGCGGTCGCGGAAGCGGTCGGAGCTGGCACCGAAGGCAATCATGCCGAAGAAGCCTGCGACAAAGGGAATGGCCGAGTAGATTCCGACATGCAGCACGTCCTGCACGCCCAGGCCCTGAATCACGGTGGGCATCCAGAAGACAAACAGATAGGTAGCACCGTGCATCATGAAATACACGAGTGACAGGGCATAGACCTTGGGGTCGCGCAGCAACTGGCCCAGAGTGGCGCTGCTGTGGGCCGCCTTGTGCCCGTGGCCGCCATGATGAGCAACTTGGCCGCCGTCGTTGGCGATGTTGTGTTGCAGGCGCGCTTTTTCGGCGTCTGTCAGCCATTTCGCGTCGGCTGGCTTGTCCTGCAGATAGAAGTAGAGGATCAGACCCAGAATGCAGGCGGGAGGACCCTGGATGAGAAACAGCCACTGCCAGCCATGCAGACCGTCGATGCCATCCATATATTTGAGAATGGCGCCGCACAACGGGCCGGCCGCAATCGCCATGGCCATGACGGCTGAGAGAAAGATGGAGATCACGCGGCCGCGGCGTGCCGAGGGATACCAGTAGGTGAAGTAGAGAATGACGCCGGGAAAGAAGCCGGCTTCGAAGGCGCCCAGTAGAAAGCGTGCCACATAGAACTGCATGGGGGTGGAGACCCAGGCCATGGCGGTGGCGATGACGCCCCAGACCAGCATGATGCGCATCAGCGTCTTGCGCGTGCCAATCTTCTCCAGCAGCAGATTGCTGGGCACTTCAAACAAAAAGTAGCCTATGAAGAACAGGCCTGCGCCAAAGCCGTAGGCGGCGTCGCCGAAATCCAGCGTCTGCTTCATCTGGATCTGGGCGTAGCCGATGTTGATGCGGTCCAGGTAGGCGACCATGTAGCAGATCAGCAGCAGGGGCAGCAGCCGCCAACTGACCTTGGCATACAGCGCGTTGTCTGCATCGATGTTGTGGCTGGTGTCCTGCCTGGGCGTTGCGCCCGAAATGGTCGTCGCGCTTGGGGTCATGCTTGTCTCTTGGAAGTTGGTATGGGGCGCTGGGCGGTTCCTTGCGGCACGTCTTGCAGCATCACGACGTAGACGCTGCAAGCCGCTGTGCTAGGGCTATGCCGGGCTTTTTTGTTGTCTTGAATACAGGGGGAACTGCGCAGAGGCCCACAGCATCAAGCCGTGGGGCACAGGCTGCCAAGTCTTGGTACCTGGAACTCACGAGGTCACGGCGGAGACTGTGGTTGTGACCAGTGATTGGATTGCTTGCCTTCGAGTTCCCGGTTCATTTCCTGCTATTGCCCTTCATGGCCTGGACCTGGCTGCGCACAGGTATGCATCAGCCTGTCTTGACCTCTGCGGGGGCAGAAATCAAGGAGTTCGAGGGGGCAATGTAGGGCTGGTGCCCTGAATGGACTTAACGCATGCCGCAATTCAGTTGCCAGATCATGACATCCGAGGGTAAGCCTTAGGGTCGGCCTTGCTGCGGCAAGGCAGCGGAAGATGCTGCAGGCTTGCGCGGCGATGGCGTGCGCCATTGAGAGCCATGCTGCGCCTGAACTAGCACTAGCACGGGAGGCAGACAGCCGTTTCATCTGCGGATAGCTGATGTGGCCGAGTATGTATTTTTGATAACGGCCAGCGCGGAAAGGAGCCAGTTGGGCTTCTATTCGCGCAAGCGGGTTGCCAGAGCTTTTGAGCCGCCACATTGTGCTAGCGGACACGCCCGGCATGGCTCCGGGCGTTGGTGGATCGCTGGGTTCAGCGATGGGGAGTGCTGCCTCAGGCCTTTTTCAGAAACTCGGATTTGAGAATGAATGGACCCTGATCAGTCTTGCAGTCCACGTCATGGTCGCCGTTGTCATAGACCAGGCGAATGCCTTTGATCTTGGTGCCTTTTTTGATGACGGTAGAGGAACCTTTGACCTTCAGGTCCTTGACCAGCAGCACGCTGTCGCCGTCGGCCAGCGGCGTGCCGTTGGCGTCCTTGATGATGCGGGGGCCGTTGTCTTCATCGGCAATGGCTTCTGCATGGGCCGACCATTCATGGGCGCAGTCGGGGCAGATCAGCAGATCGCCATCGGGGTAGGTATTGCTCAGGCCGCATTGGGGGCAAGAGGGAAAAGTCGTCGTGCTCAAGGATTGGCTTTCTTTCAAAATAACAAGCACCAAGCCTAGCCGCAAAGCAGTAGTGGGTCGCCCAGGTGTGGATTGAGAGGCCTTTGCGCGCCGATATGGACGGCATGCGCTGCATGAGCCTGGCTGGTTTCAGTCCATCACAAAGATGGGCGCAGCCGTGCGAAACGGCAGCTTGCGGCCGGGCGGCAGCAGATAGGCATGCTCGCGCGGCACGCGCAGCTGGTCGCATTGACCATCGGTGATGATGAGGATGGGGCCGTCCTTGGGAAAGTCGTCGTCCTGGAGCAGCAGATCCACGCCCGGTTGCAGCACGGTGCCGCCACGGCCCTTGAGGGCGATGCGCTGGGCAATGTCGGCGGCAGGCAGATAGCCCAGATCGTAGGCGGCAGCGTCGCAGCATATCAGGCGCACAGCGGGCACATTCTTGGCATCGGCGTAGCTTGCGATGGCGCCCAGAGCCTTGGCCAGCACATGGCGCTCCATGGAGCCCGAGGTGTCCAGCACCACGCCGAAGGTGCGGCCTTCCAGCCAGCGGCTGTCGGCCTGAATGCGGGGCCGGGGAATATCGGGCGTGGCGCTTTGACGGCGGCTGATACGGGCATAGCTGCGCCGCGTCTCTACGGGCGGAAAGTGGTGGTCGAACCAGCGCGCCAGCTCCACCTGCCAGTCAATCGGCGGCTGCAGCAGAGCGCGGATTTCCTCGATCAATCCCGCAGGCAGCAGGCCGCGTGCGTCTTGCTCATGGCGCAGCAAGCCTTTGCCCAGCTGGGTGCGGCAGAATTCGTCGATATCGGTGTAGTCGCCAGCCTTGCGCTGGCCGCCCACATTGCGCTCCAGCATGTCGCCCTGGCCACCGGCCAGGGTGCGCAGCTTGCGCATGCGGCGCAGATCGCCCGCGATGCGGTCGTAGACCTCTTCCGCGCTGAGTCCGCGCAGCTCCGGGTCGTAGAGCAGGCCTATGCCCGGCGGCTGGCCCACGTCCATCTGAATCAGCCAGTCGTTGATGACGAAGTCGCAGGCCACGTTCCAGAGAAACGGCTCGCGCCCGCGCCGGCGCGGCAGATGGCGCAGGGCGACATGCAGAACTTCGTGGGCGATGACGAAGCGCAGCTCCAGCTCGGACAGGTGCGGGCCGGGGTTGATGTAGATGGTGCGCAGTATCTCGTCGACCGCGGCGACGGCAATGTCCTCGCGCTCGCAGATGCTGGCGTCCTCCATGATGTCAAACGCCGCGACCATGCTGCCCAGCAGCGGAAAGCTGTCCATGAACCAGTGGCGTGCGCGGTCTAGCGCGCTGCTGGCAGGCAGGCTCTGGCCAAAATCGCGGCGCACGCCCGCAGCCATTTCCACGGATTGGGTGACGGAGCGAGCCAGGCCCGCAGCAAACATTTCGGGCCAGTTGCCGTACCTGCGCCAGTATGGCTGAGGCTTGCTGGCGGATGAGGCCGGCTCAGGCCATTGCTCTGGCAAGGCCAGGCTGGGGTGAGCGCCGCCCTGGCCGGGACCGGCAAGACTCAGCGCCTGCGCCCAGGAGGGTATGCCCTGTTCGCAGAACTGGGCATACCACTGTGCCTCGTCGCGCTGGGGCAGTCCGTCGGGTAATTCCATGCCTTCGGGCGGACGTCCGAGCTTGATGGTCTGGATGAAGCGGGCCGTGACCACGTCGCAGGCCGCGCTCCATTGCGCCCAGTGGCTGCGGTCGCGCTGAAACAGCTCCAGCGCGTAGCTGAGCGTGGCCCGCCCAAGGCAATATGCCCATTCCTCGGGACCGGCCATGCGCTTGGGGTGGATGTCGATCTGGCCGGTAAAGCGCTGTTGGTTGAGGCTGGCCTGCGCCCAGCCATGGGCCGGACACTGGGAATGGGCGCTGCGCACAAAGCCCAGGCTGCGGCTGAGTTCGGTAAAGATGGGATGTGCCTGCAGCATGGCCAGGCCTTGCGTATAGGCCTGGGTGGCTGGCGTTTCGCGCGTTGGGGGCTTGGCCATCAGGCTCTGGCCGCTTCGCGCGCTTCCACCAGGCGTGGCAGGTCGCGCACGATTTCCACCATATACCAGGCGGGCAAGGTCTGGCCGTCGCTTTCGGCGGTGACGATCTGCGCCATTTCCAGGCTGATCTGGGCCAGCTCCTTGAGCATGGCCTTGGAGCGGTGCACGGTCTGCTGCAGCTCGCCGCCGCTTTGCTGCTTGTCGGCGGGCAGGATCTTGAGCAGACGCGCACGGAAGGCCTGGGCCAGGAAATACAGCACATCCCTGTCCTGCGGCGCATGGGGCCAGTTGGCGTCGCCCTTGAAGATGGCGTCCAGACGGTGACGGTCGTCGGCCAGCTTGTAGAAGGCCTTGAACTGCGCCGCATGCTGGGGCGTGAGGCAGCCGCTGCTCAGGGCTTCGAGCGTATGCAGACTCAGCGCATCGCCATAGGAGAGCAAGGCGTCGCTGAGCATATGCCAGGAGCGCGGCGTGGAAAACGCCTCTTCATGCTTGGGCGGCTGGCTCCACAGGTGATCGGGGCGCTGGGCCAGGTATTCGAGCACCAGGGCATGCAGCTGGGCTTGCTGCGCCCATTGCCGCCACTCGCTGGCGCTGACCTTGAGTTGCACGTGAATCATGCGGTTGACCAGCGCCGAGGACATGGTGCGCACAATCGCGGAATCCTGGGCGCGGTTGCCAGCCGCAATCACGATGGAGCCCTCGGGCATCAGGTACTCGCCCACGCGGCGCTCCAGAATCAGGCTGTAGAAGGCTTTTTGCACATCCTGGCTGCAGGCGTTGAGCTCGTCCAGGAACAGGCAATAAGGCTGCTCGCGCGCAATCATGGCGGGCGGGCAGAAGCGGGTTATGCCGTCAATGATCTGCGGCACGCCCAGCAAGTCCTCGGGAGCGAGCTGACTGCCCAGCAGGGACACGCAATCAAGCCCCACGCTTTGCGCAAAGTTCTGGACCAGTGCCGATTTGCCTATGCCTGGCGGTCCCCAGATGAACACGGGGCGTACGGTAGCGACGTTGAGAAGGAATTCGCTCAGTTGCGAGGGAGTGAGAGCCAGACTGGTTTGCATGCTGCGTGCAGTCTAAGGCAAGTGCAGCGGCGTCCTCAGCATGCTCAGGCGGCCTGACCTGGAGTCTTGCGGGCCGCGGGTCGCCGCTCATGGTTCCTGGAACGCCTGCATGCCTTGCATGCAATACAGCAAAAAGCGATTGGCGGCAGGGGACAGATGGCGGCCGGTGCGAGTGATGAGCTGCATCTCCGCATCCTGAAATGCAGGGTTGTGAATGGGAATGGCGCGCAGGCGCCCGCTTGCCAGCTCGGCCGTGACGGAGCAGGGCGGCAGCAGCGTCACGCCCTGGCCGCTGGTGACAAAGGCCAGCAGCACGCTGATGAGATTGCTGGTCAGCGCGGGGCTGAGGTGGATCTTGTCCTTGCGTTCGGCATATTCCACGAGCTGGCGAATGCCATACACACCTTGAAGCATAGCAATAGGCCATTGGCTGAGCTCCTGCAGCGAAGTCTGGGCTGCGCTGGCCAGCGGGTGCTGGGAGTGGACGATGGCGTGCATGGGCTGGCGCGCCGTACCGCGTGCGGTGATATGGCTGTCGGCGGGCGGGTAGTAGACCAGGCCGATCTCGGCAGCGTCCTCGCGAATCCGGCGCATGATCTCGGTCGTGCCGTAGATTTCCAGCGAGATGCTGACGCCCGGGTATTGCTGGCGAAAATTGCGTATGGGCCCGTCGATAAGCTCCTGCGCAAAGCCTTCGCCGCTGACCACGCTGACACTGCCGCTGTGCAGCCCGCGAAGCGCATCGACCTTGGCCAGCATGTCGTGGCGGTGGGCCGTGTGTTCGCGGTGATAGTCCAGCAGCAACTGGCCAGCCTCGGTGGGTACCACGCCGTTGCGATGGCGCTCCAGCAGGGCCAGGCCCAGTTCCTCTTCGAGCAGGCTGATCTGGCGGCTGACGGCCGAGGGCACGATGCCCAGTTTTTCGGCGGCGGCACGAACGGAGCCGCAGTAGACGGCTTCAAACAGATAGCGGGCGCGGGAGTCTTGAAAGGCGGGCATGCTGCGATTGTCGTCGCCAAATTACATCTGTATTCATACGTATGTTCACTTTTTTAGAACAGAAAAAGAATGCGTATGCAATAAATGCATTGTTATATTCAGCGCCCGCATGGGTGAGCGCCAGCTTGGGCTGGCCGTGCCCATTTTCAGGGTTCAAAGCTATTTCAGCGCGTCGGCAGCGGCCGTCGTGCGCAAGGAAAGTTGATGCGTACAGAGGTGCAGCCGGCCAAGGCCGCGTTGAATGTGGGCAGCGTGGTGCAGGTATTTGCGCTGGCGCTGGTGATCGCGGCATTGTCCGAGTGGCTGGGGCCGCTGCCCATTTCGCTGGGCGTGGGCAAGGTGGTGCTGCTGCCCATGATCTGGGCGCTGCTCATCGGCCTGGTGCTGGGTCTGCTGCGCAAGCGCATGCCCGGCCCGCTGCAACTGAGCCTGTACAGCCAGAATCTGGCCGCCGCCGTGCTGTCCTGCGCGCTGTTCCTGTTCATTGCCAAGCTGGGCCTGCTGGTCGGTGGTTCGCTGCCCAAGCTGGCGGAAGTCGGCTGGGGACTGGTGTTGCAGGAGTTGGGCAACTTGGTCGGTTGCGTGGCCCTGGGCATGCCCGTGGCGCTGCTGCTGGGGATCAAGCGCGAAGCGATTGGCGCGACGTTCTCCATCGGCCGTGAACCGGGCCTGGCCATCATCGGCGAGCGTTTCGGCATGGATTCGCCCGAAGGCCGCGGAGTGCTGGCCGAGTACATCACGGGCACTCTGATCGGCGCCATCTTCATCTCGCTGCTGGCCGGCTTTGTCTCCAGCCTCAATATCTTCCACCCGCTGGCCCTGGGCATGGGCGCCGGCGTGGGTTCGGGCAGCATGACGGCCGCCGCCGTGGGCGCGATCGCCGCCCAGCATCCCGAAATGAGCGACCAGATCGCCACTTTTGCCGCTGCCGCCAATCTGATCGCAACGACGGTGGGCACTTATCTGACGTTGTTCATCTCGCTGCCCCTGGCCTTGCGCGCCTATCAATGGCTGGAGCCGATTCTGGGCCGCAAGCGCAAGCAGGCCGTGGTGGAGCAGGCCGTGGATCTGTCGGCAGCCAAGGACGAAGAGCAGGCGCAGGTGCCAGCGCTGGGTCTGGGCATGCGCTTCGCTTCCTGGGTCCTGGTCGGCGCCATGGTGCTGATTGGCAACCGCATCGGCCATGGCGTGCCGGTGATGGATGCGCTGCCCGGCGTGCTGCTCATCATTGCTGCCGTGTTTGTCGGTGATCTGATCTACGTCGGCACGCGCCGCATGCTGCCTGCCGTGTGCTGGATCTCGTTCATCGCCATGGCCATGACATTCCCGCTCACGCCTTATGCCGCCGAAGTGGCTGCGCTCACCGGCAAGGTCAACTTTCTGGCCATGATCACGCCCATGCTGACTTTCGCGGGCCTGTCGCTGGCCAAGGACATCCCGGCCTTCCGCCGTTTGGGCTGGCGCATCGTCGTGGTTTCGCTGCTGGCCAATGCCGGTGTGTTCCTGGCTGCGACCCTGATCGCCCAGACCTTTGTCCATACGCTGTAAAGCCGGAGCACGACCATGATGAACACCATCAAGTGGCCCGGCCAGCAGGAACTGCAAGCCTGGCGCCATGACTTTCACCGTCATCCCGAAACCGCGTTTCAGGAGCACCGCACCAGCGCACGCGTGGCCGAACTGCTGAAGAGCTTTGGTCTGGATGTACACACCGGCCTGGCCGGTACGGGCGTGGTTGCCGTGCTCAAGGGCAATATGGGCGCAGGCCCCTCCATCGGCCTGCGCGCCGATATGGACGCGTTGAATGTGACGGAGCTCAACCAGTGCGAGCATGCGTCCACGCACGCCGGCCGTATGCATGCCTGCGGCCATGACGGCCATACCAGCATGTTGCTGGGGGCGGCCCAGGCTCTGGCCTCGGCGCCCGATTTTGCGGGGACCGTGCATTTCGTCTTCCAGCCCGCCGAGGAAAACGAAGGTGGCGCGCGAGCCATGATCGAAGCCGGGTTGTTCAAGCGCTTCCCCATGGACGCGGTCTACAGCATGCATAACTGGCCGGGCCTGCCTGTGGGAACGGCAGCGGTGCATTCCACGGCCGTGATGGCGGCCTTCGACATCTTTGACCTGACGCTGACCGGCAAGGGTTGCCATGCCGCCATGCCTCATCTGGGCAAGGACGCACTGCTGGCTGCCTGCCAACTGGTGACCCATCTTCCCGCGCTGATCGCGCGCGAACAGGAGGTTCACAAGCCGGCCGTGCTTAGCGTAACCAGCTTCAACGCCGGCGATACCTACAACGTGATGCCCGAAGTCATCAAGCTGCGTGGCACCGTGCGCTGCTTTGACATGCCTCAGCGTGCGCGCATCGAACAGCGTTTTCGTGATGCGATCTCCGCGACTTGCGCGCTGCACGGCCTGGAGGCCCATCTCGACTACCGCGTCAGCTACCCCGCGACCATCAACAACCCCCAGCATGCCGAAGTCTGCGCCGAGGTGCTGACCAGCGTGCTGGGCGAGGGCAAGGTGCGCCGCGATATGGTGCCCAGCATGGCCTCGGAAGACTTTGCCTTCATGGCGCAGGAATACCCGGGCGTCTATATCTGGCTGGGCAATGGCGAGGACAGTGCCTCGCTGCACAATCCCAAGTATGACTTCAATGACGCCAATCTGCCGCTGGGCATGCGTTACTGGGTGGCGCTGGTGGGTGCGCTGCTGAAGGACGGCAAGCTGCCAGCCTGACAGCGCAGTTTTGCCATACATGCCTACGCCGGGTCAACGCAGAGTTGAGCCCGGCGTTTTTCATGATCCGCTGGTTTGCAAAACTGCACCAAGCAATGCATTCGGTCACAGAAATGTCGGAAGGCTGACACCCTGTAACGCCATTGGATGCAGGAGCTCTATGATGTTTGTAGCGCTCCGAGATAGTTTCTGTCGTTATCTCAACAGGAGTTGGGGCGTGCGTGGCGGCCGCCTTGATCCTGTGGGTGAAGAGCTGGTTGTGCAATAGCAGGTGTTGCATTCCGGCGCATGGCCGGGATTTCACGCGGCGCTGACCGCATCTCTTTCGCAACGCTGCCTGCACCAACCCTGGTGACGCGACTTGCTGCACTGTCCGGGTCTTGATACAGGAGGGCGCTATATGCCGTTCGGCAATCTGGAGGCGGGCATCTGGCCTGCCGGCTTTCCACCGCTGCTGAGCTGGTGCGTGCTGGTTTCGGCCGCCGCCTTGCTCGGTCATCTGGTTCATCGCTTTACCGGCTATCCACGCATGCTGGGCTACACCATGGTCGGCCTGGTGGCCGGCTGGGTGGGGTTTGGTGACCTGCCCTGGCCTTTGCAGGGCAGTTCGGCGCTGCTGCTGGAGCTGGCCGTGGGCGCGAGCCTGTTGCTGGCTGCATCTCAAGTTTCCCTTCCCTGGCTGCTGCGTCAGCCCTGGCTGCTGCTGCAAAGCCTGGGCGAGTCGTTGTTGACTCTGGTGGTGGTGACCGCCGCTTTGTTGGCGCTGGGTTGGGGCTGGGCCGTGGCGCTGGCCGTCGGCGTGATATCCATGGCAGCATCGCCAGCCGTACTGCTGCGCATTGCCGATGATTTGCGTGCCAGCGGTGCAGTGACGGATCGCAGTCTGCTGCTGGCAACCATCAGCACCTTGCTGGCGCTGCTGGGGGCGCTGGTGCTGACGGTAGTATTTGTTCCTGCCGCAGCTGCGGCGGGCGGCGGCCTGCAGTTCTCGGCTGCGGGACTGGGACGTTTGCTGCTCAGCCTGCTGCTGACCCTGTTCTGGGCCTTGCTGGTCACGGCCGCTTTTTGGCCGGTGTTGCGTTGGCAGTCATCGCGCAGCGACAGCACGGCCTTCTATCTGCTCGCGGCAATGACTGCGGTCTGTCTGCTGGCAGAGCAATGGGGTGGTTCGGCCGCGCTGGGCTTTATGGTAGCGGGGCTGATGCTGCGCAATCTCAGTCCCATGCCATTGATCTGGCCCCAGGCCTTTCAGGCGGCCAATGCCATGCTCAATCTGCTGATGTTTGTACTGGTTGCCAGTATGGCAGCCCAGGTCGGCATGTCGTTCGCTCTTGTTTCGGTAGTGGCTAGCGCCGTACTGGCAAGGGCAGTTGGCAAATTTTCTGCAGTTTTGCTATTGGGGCACGGTACGGCCATAGGCTGGCGCAGACAGTGGCCCGTGGCCTGCGGACAGTTTGCGCTCTCGGGTGTGGCCCTGCTTATGGTCTCTGCTCTGGTGTCGCAGTGGACTGCTTTCAATGCCAGCGTGGCCCAGCAGCTCGCGGCCATTGCCTTGCCCATGATTGCCTTGTGTGAGGTACTGGGTGTGCTGCTGGCTGCCACGGCGCTGTGGCGCAGCGGCGATGCCCATCGCGGCGTGGGCCGCGCAGCCTTGCAAAGAGGGGAGAGGCGTCATGACGCATGAAGTCGAACACATTCAATCGGCAGCGACCGATGGTCTGGGCGAATTCGCGCCATCTCAGGCGTTGACGCTGGGCGTGGAGCTGGAGCTGCAGCTGCTCAACACCCATCACTACGATATGACGCCTTATGCGCCCGATATGCTGGCTCTGCTCAAGAACGCTAAGGTTCCGGGCTCCATCGTTCCCGAGGTGACGGCCAGCATGATCGAAATCTCGACCGGCATTTGTAGCGATGCACAGGACGCGTATGAGCAGTTGGCGGTCACGCGCGATGCCCTGGTCAAGGCGGCTGACCGGCTCAATATCGCGCTGGCCGGCGGCGGTACGCACCCGTTTCAGCAATGGCACCAGCAGCGCATTTACGACAAGCCGCGCTTCAAGGAACTGACGGCGCTGTACGGCTATCTGACCAAGCAGTTCACCATCTTCGGCCAGCATGTGCATGTGGGCTGTCCTAGTGCCGATGATGCGCTGATGATGCTGCACCGGCTCTCGCGCTATATCCCGCATTTCATTGCGCTGTCCGCATCCAGTCCCTTTGTGCAGGGGCAGGACACGGCGTTTGACTCCGCGCGTCTGAACTCGGTGTTCGCATTTCCGCTCTCGGGGCGTGCGCCATTTGCCTTGCACTGGGAAGACTTCGAGCGCTATTTTGTCAAGATGGCTGCCACGGGCGTGATTCACAGCATGAAGGACTTTTACTGGGATATCCGTCCCAAGCCCGAGTTCGGCACTGTGGAAGTTCGTGTCTTCGATACGCCGCTGTCCATTCATCGCGCGGCGCAACTGGCGGCCTATGTTCAGGCACTGGGCGCCTGGTTCCTCAGTGAGCAGCCCTTCGAACCCAGCGAAGACGACTATCTGGTCTATACCTATAACCGCTTCCAGGCCTGCCGCTTTGGTCTGGACGGCACCTATGTGGACCCGGCCACCAGCGAGCAACTGCCGCTGCGCGAGCATATCGAGCAGACGCTGGGGCGCATCACCGGTCATGCGCCGGCATCCGGCAAGAGCGCTTTGCAGGAGCTGACCCAGGTGCTGCAGGGCGGCAACGATGCGAGCTGGCTGCGCGAGAGTTATGCCCGGGTGCAGCAGTTGCCGGAGGTGGTGCGCCAGGCGTCGCTCAGATTCGCTGGCAGGCCCTGACCGGCGTTGACATTATCGGCTCGGCGCAAGGCATTAGAGTTGCCAACACTTGAGAGTGGGGAGGAAGGCATGAGTAAAGCCTGGACCAGACCTGCTTTGTTGATCCGCAGGTCCGGCTGTTCTCATTGCCTGGGCCAAACGGCGCCTAGCTTTATCGGATATAAGCGATTTCATGGTTGCGACCGTCATCCTTGGCATGCTCTGCGTGCATCTGTTGTGTTTTTGCGTTCTGTTCATGCTGATCAGTCGCAGGCTGCCCGGCAGAAAAATGGGCATGGAGGTCTTTGCGCTGGGCAATCTGCTGCTTGGTTGTGCCTATATATTGCAGTTGCTGGGCGGCAAGCCTGGCTGGAGTGTGATGAGCCTCGTCAATCACACGCTGACGCTTTGCGCGCCGGTAGTGTATGTCGTGGGTGCGATGCGGTTTTTCAATCGGCCGACGCCGGTCTGGCGTCCGCTGCTGATTTTGGCACTGGCCTACAGCGCGGCTCAGGTGCTGGTGCAGTCTACGCTTGGTCTGGAGGCTCGCCAGGCCATGTTGGCTGCGGCATGCACTTTGCTGTTTCTCTGCATGACGATCACTTTGCTTTGGGGAACGCGCAGCTTTGCCAGGAATATGGCCGTGGAGATGGTGGTGTTTGCCATCCTTATCGCGGGCATATGTGTTCTCAATGCCATGAAGTTCATGCTGATCCTGCAGGGGGGATTGCAGGCTCTGGACATGAACAGCCGTTTCCAGATGGTGTTCTATATCTATATGTCCTTCCTCGGTACGGTGATTCCGCCAGGCGCTGTCTGGCTGGCGTTGCGCCGTCTGACGGACGAGCTCGGCAGCATGGCAGCGCAGGATCCGCTGACCAAGCTGCTCAATCGTCGTGGTTTGCTAGATGGGCTGGAGGCGCATTTTGCAGTCAGGAAAGCCGCTCCGGTCCACCTCTTGATCGTGGACATTGACCATTTCAAGCGCATCAACGACAACTATGGGCACCAGTTTGGCGACAACGTGCTGTGTCGCGTGGCAGAAGCGATTCAGCAAAGCACGCGCAGGAGTGATCTGAAATGTCGTCTGGGCGGCGAGGAGTTTCTGGTTCTTTGCCCTGGCCTGAAGGGGGATGAAGTTCTGCAACTGGCCGAAAGAATACGTGCGGCGATTGCGGAAATCGCGATACCTGGCATCAGCCTGCACGGCTCTGTCACTTGCACGGCGACGATTGGTGTTTCCAATCCGTTCATCACTTCTCAGGCATTTGACATCACGCTGCAGCAGGCCGATGCCGCTCTTTATCGAGGCAAGAGCGCCGGGCGCAACCGCGTTCAGCGTGCGGACCCCGAATATCTTCTGCCTCAGGCGCTAGAAAGCAAGGCAAGAAGGTCAAGCCTTTCTAACCGGGAAAGGGCCTGAAGACGCTCAGGCTGCAATCACCGTTACGGCATAACCCTTGCCGCTTGCAATCACCTCCAGCAGTCGATCGATATTGGGGTGAGCGCCGGGGCGTGCCTTGGCGTCTTCGGTGTGCTCTGCAAACAGCTGCAGACCCTCTTCGGCGGCGGCGACATTGATGCTGCCATGTTTTGCGTAGAGGGCGTTGTAGACCGTGACAGAGCCGGCCTTTCCAGGCGCATTCGGAATGCTTGCGGCAAGCTTGCCGTCGGAGTCGATCAGCTGTAGCTCGGCGACATGGGCGATGGAGGGAAGTTGCTTGAGGTTGTCGGCAAAGGCCATGGTGTGCTCGCGATGGTCGCTGTGATGGAAGCCGCTATTGTGAGGCAGTCTGACGGCGTGTTCAGCTGCGGGCGCTGTTTTGCTCCAGCACCCGCAGCGCCTGCTGCATCTGCGCAAGCGTTGGCGCATATTCGGGCAGCTCGGCAATTTCATCCATTTCGCGCTGCATCAGCTGCTGAACCTGTGCTGCAAGGTCCTGCCACTGTGCGGCGCTCATGAGGGCCTGCGCCGCCTGCAGCAAATCGGCTTCAGTCTCGTAGGACAGCGAAAGCTTGCGCACCACATTGAGGGCAAATGGCGGGCACAGCAAAATCTGAAACGCCGTAGAGCGCGCGAAGGCCCGATTGCTGTGGCCCTGCTTGCCGTGGCGCAGGGCCAGCCAGCTCAGGCAGGCCGTGCTCAGATAGATCAGCGCGAGTGCGATCAGCTGCAGCAGTTCGGAATGCAGCACCAGCAAGGCAGCGGGAAGACAGAGAAACAGCAGCGCAGCCAGCAGATACAGCGGCAGCGCAAACGCTTTGAAGCTGCGGGCATGTGTCTCCATTGCCTTTGAAAATGCCGCGTCACCGGGCAGATGAATCTGTGTGGCGCTCCAGCGCTGCCGGTAGACGGGCTGGTGTAGTGCAAAAACAGGCAGCCATAGCAGGCGGTTCTGACGCAGCTCGAAGCCCCGGCTGGCCAGCTGTACCCGCCATCCCGAGCGCAGCGGGCGCAGCAAACCCTCTTCTGGCTTGAGCAGCAAGGCCGCGTCATAAAGAGAGAACAGGACAATGGCCAGAACTACCTGCAGCTGCGTGGAGATCGTGAAGTACAAGACGGCTTTCGGGAAAAGACAAACCCCGCGATCTTAGCGATGCGCGGGGCGGGGTTACAGGGGTTGAGGCTGCGACCGACCGACGGTCTTATTCTGCGGCTTTCTTGCGGCCAAACAATTTGCCTATGCCTGCGAACAGCGCGACCGCTGCGGCTGCAATGATCTTCCAGCCTGCAGCCAGAAAGCCTGCAATCGCACCCCAAAGGCCTTTCTTTGTGGCCACTGCGGCAGCGCCGCCGAGCACCAGTGCACCCAGGCCGATGGCTGCGACCTTGTCACCGTTCTTGAACTCGGCATAGGTCTGGCCGCTGTTGTAGTCGAAGCCGGCGAGTACCTTCTTGAATTCATCGGTGTTCTGGGCCAGTGTGGCGGTGTCGGAGACCAGGGTGGCAGTCATCACGCCGCTTCGGCCCAGAATGCGCGAGGTGTAGTTGACATTCTTCTCGCCCGACTCGCCGCGCAGACGTAGACCCCACTCCAGTCGCTTGGTGGCTGTGTCGTAATGTGGGGGAACCTGCCAGCCATCGGTGTAGAGCGCTTCAAGACCCAGCTTCTTGCGCTGTTCGTTGCCGGCCTTGTCGCCTGCCTGCATGGATTTGAGCAAGTCGTCGGCATCGATCTTTTCGTCGTCCTTCACGTAACCAGTGTCGTCATACGAGAACACGGCAAACCAGTCCAGCGATTTGGGGGCTATCAGAAAGTGATCGCTGCTGGGCGGGTTGCCAAATGCCTGCAACAGCTTTGAGGTGTCGGCCTCGCCGAGAAAGGCATAGCCCGATGGAATCTTGACGCTGGCCTTGTCAGCGATTTCTCCCTTGCCGCTTTCCTGCCAGTGCAGGGCCTTGATTTCAGGCGGTAACTCCTGAGTGGCTTCGGTCTTGGCCCAGACGCCCAGAGAAAGTGACAGGCCGAGAACGGCGGCCGCGATGGACTTGAACATTCAATGAACTCCCGTGTTATGAATTTATTGAGGATTGCTATTGGTAATAGCGAACTTGATTTCACATACTCATTCGAATCATCAGTCGTTGATTCGCACGCGAAGCATAACGCGGCTCAAACTGAGCTGACAAAATTAGCAGGATCGATAGATCAAAGCGTCAGTAATATCGGACAAAAAGCATGTTTTAAAGATTTTTCATGGAGATCGATCATATGCACAGTGCCATATCTTTCTTACAGGGACATGCCAATCTGGGCATGGGCAGCTGGCACCTTGGCCAGGGGCGGCGTAGCTGGGACGAGGAGAAAGCGGCCTTGCTCACCGGATTGCAAATCGGCTTGAGCGTGATCGACACCGCCGAGATGTATGGCGACGGCCTTTCCGAAGAACTGATTGGCGATGTGCTGCGTGACTGGCCGCCAAGTCGGTCCCGGCCTTTTCTGGTCAGCAAGGTGCTACCCATGCATGCCAGCCGCAAGGGAGTGGTGCGTGCGTTCGAGGCCAGCGCCCATAAGCTGGGAGTGGACTGTATCGACCTCTATCTGCTCCACTGGCGCGGAAATACGCCGCTGGCCGAGACGGTAGCCGCGTTTGAGGACCTGAAGACGCAGGGCAAGATTCGTCATTGGGGCGTTTCCAACTTCGACACTGACGATATGCAGGAGCTGTGGCAAGTTCCGGGCGGACGCAACTGCGTGGTCAATCAGGTGCTCTACAACGTTTTCAGCCGCGGCATCGAATATGACTTGCTGCCCTGGTGCCAGAAGAATGGCGTGACCGTGATGGCTTATTGCCCGCTAGGACATGGAGAGCTGATTGAGCACAGCCTGCTGGCTGAAATCGGTGATCGCCATGGTGTCAGTGCCAGTGTGGTGGCTCTGGCCTGGGCTCTGCGCAGCGGCAAAGTGCTAGCGATTCCCGAGAGCGGTTCCGAAGACCATATCCGAGACAACGCCCGTGCACTGCAGCTCAAGCTCGGCCCGGAGGAGCTTGCGCTGATCGACGCTGCCTCGCCCCCGCCGCGCTTCAAGCAGCCGCTGGACATTCTCTGAGCAAGAAGGGCCTGAGGCTTGGGCGAGGCGGTGTCATGAGCGACGGTCCGGGAGATCCTCGCTGCCCGTACCAGTACTCCGACCTGAACCCAGTCCGGCGCCCAGCCCCAGGCCTCCCGCTCCCATGCCTGTGCCCTGAGCGCCTGCGCCACTGCGACCGCCCGAACCCTGAGCTTCACCGGCCTTGCGATTCCCTCCGGCTCCCCCGGTATTCGGCCTTGCCGGGCCCTGGGACGGTATCTGGAGATGCGAGGGAATGGGTTCAAGATCCAGAGCGTCGCGGATAAAGCCGCGCAGCGAGGTGACCAGCGCGGCGGTCTCGATAGGTCGACCGGCCACCATATCCCGGGCGGCCCGGGCCGCCAGTTCCACCTGCTCCTCGGTACCCAGCAGGATGATGTCGGACAGCGCGGCTTCCACGGCATCCCGGATACGACGCCGGCGCTCGTTCAGGCTAGCTCCGGCTGGCGGTTGCGGCGGCGTCTCATCGTTTTGCCTGAGCTCGCGCAGATGCAGAGGGCTCACGCTCAGCGTGCCGGTGAACGAGCTGCCCAACGTTTTGTAGGCGGCGATCAAGGTCTTGAGTCGTTCGTTGATCTGCCGGTTCTCACGCTCGCGTCGTTTTTGCACGGTCTGCATGAACAACAGGCGAATGCCCATCATCAGGCAGGTCACCAGCAACAGGCCCAGCACAGTGGAGAGCAAGGAGGTCCAGGAGCTGAAATCAAGCGAAGAGCGCATGGAGTTCTTTCAAACGGAGTCGTCGGCCATGAAAGCGAGTTTGCACAATTTTTACGCGATCAGGGCGAGAGTGGCATGCTCCGGCAGCGCTTGCAGCAAAGCTTGTCAATCGGTCTCGCGTTTTGCCATATGCTAGATAGTTGACATATCACCTAGCTGAGAAAAAGAGACAACGTGGTGGAGCCTGTGACTAACCGGGGTCTGAACCCCTCATGGATCATCGTCGCAGCCGGCGTCAGTGCCTCGCTGCATGTGGGCAAGCTGCCGCCCGCCGTGCCCCTGCTGCAGCAGCAACTGGGCGTGTCCCTGGTGCAGGCCGGATTTCTGCTTTCCACCGTTCAGGTGGCGGGCATGGTGCTGGGCCTGGTGGTGGGCCTGGGCGCCGACAAATGGGGTCTGCGTCGCAGCTTGCTGATGGGGCTGTTATTGATGGCGCTGTCCAGCATGGTGGGCGCTGCGGCCACGGGCTTTGCCTGGTTGCTGGCGCTGCGCGCTCTGGAGGGTCTGGGATTCTTGCTGGTCGCCATGCCTGCTCCAGGGCTGATTCGTCGCAGCGTCAAGCCGTCAGAGCTGGGGGCGCGAATGGGCTGGTGGGGTTCCTATATGCCCATTGGCAGCGCCATGGGCTTGCTGCTTGGGCCTTGGGTGCTGCAGGCGACCAGTTGGCAGGCCTGGTGGCTTGCGCTGGGTTGTACCTCCGCCTTGGCTGCCTATGCCGTTTGGCGCATGGTGCCTGCGGATGCCACTGCAGCGGTAGCAGCCACTGCCGATGAAGGATGGCGTCCGCGTCTGGCGCTCACATTGCGCAGCCCCGGCCCCTGGCTGGTGTCGCTGGGCTTTATGGTGTATTCGGGTCAGTGGATGGGCATTGTCGGCTTTCTGCCCACGCTCTATTCTGAGGCCGGACTTAGTGCCAAGCTGGCCGGCCTGCTGACTGCCGTGGTCGCCGCCAGCAATATGCTGGGCAATGTGGCCGCAGGCAGGTTGTTGCATCGGGGCTGGAGTCCCGCGCGCTGCCTGCAGACCGGCTATGTGCTGATGGGGCTGACGGCGCTGCTGGCCTATGTGCAGATCGGCGGCGAGCCCTTGGCACCGCTGTGGCTGCGCTTCGTGGCCGTTGCACTGTTCTCAGCGACGGGCGGCCTGATACCGGCCACCTTGTTCACAACGGCCATGCATCTGGCGCCCAGCCAGGCCACGGTGTCAACCACCGTGGGTTTCATGCAGCAATGGTCTTGCGTTGGGCAGTTTGTGGGTCCGCCGCTGGTGGCGGCCGTGGCCATGCAGATGGGCGGTTGGCAGTTTACGTGGATGGTGACAGGCAGCATGTGCGTGCTGGGCTGGTTGCTGGCGCTGGGAGTGGGCCGTTGCTGGAGCAGCCTCAGGGCCTGAGATTTGGGAGTGATGCTCTGTATTCGTGAGCTTGCAGTTCTTGGTGGGAAAGTGCTGTAGCTCGATTTGGTGTGTTGTTTTGAGCTGGCGCAGAGGGCTCAATTGCCAGCCCAAGCATGATTCGAGTCTGAACTGCGGTTAGGCTGCAGTCTTGTGGAGGTTCATGATGCAAAAGCGCCAGTTTCTCGCCACCGCAGCTTCGCTGACGGCATTGTCATCAACGCCCTGGCTCGCGGGCTGTGCTTCGCGTCGTACCAAGACGGTGGTCAAGCCCGCCGAGCTGATCTATTACGGCGGCCCGATTCTCACCATGAACGACGCCCAGTCCCAGGTGGAAGCTGTGGCGGTGAATGCCGGAGTGATTGCTGCCATCGGCTCACTGCCGGAGCTGGAGGCCTTGCGCGGTCCGGCCACGCGCATGCTGGACTTGCAGGGGCGCACGCTGATTCCGGGCTTTGTGGATCCGCACAGCCATATCGGCGGCGTGGGACTGCAGGCCATTTCGGCCAATCTGCTGCCTCCGCCCGACGGCGGCAATGCCTCTATCGCCGACTTGCAGCAGACGCTGCGCGAGTACATCCAGTCCTCGCCCGAGGTCAAACAACTGGGCATCGTGCTCGGTTTTGGCTATGACGATTCCCAGCTCCAGGAGCGGCGTCATCCCACACGCGACGACCTCGATGCCGTTTCGCGTGATTTGCCGATTGCCGTGATTCATCAGTCAGGGCATTTCGGCGCACTCAATTCCGCGGCCCTGGCCCGTGCCGGCATTGGTCCGGGCACACCCAACCCCGAAGGCGGAGTGATTCGTCGTCGGGCCGGCAGCCCGGTGCCCAACGGGGTGCTGGAGGAGAACGCCTTCTTCCACACCCTGGGCCGGATCATGCCCAAACTCACTCTGGAGCAGTCCATGGACTGGCTGGAAAAAGCCCAGCAGCTCTATCTGGAGTTCGGCTACACCACTGTGCAGGACGGGCGCTCCGACTCAGGCGCGATCGCCTCGGCCATGGCGGCTGCCGAGTCGCGTCGGCTGGTCATCGACGTGGTGTCCTATCCAGACATATTGCAGTTGGGTGATGGCGCGCTGGCCAACAAGCTCAAGTTCAGCCGGAACTATACCAATCGCTTTCGCATTGGCGGTGTCAAGCTCACGCTTGATGGCTCGCCCCAGGGCAAGACAGCCTGGCTGACCGAGCCCTATCTGTTGCCGCCAGATGGCCAGAAGGCTGGCTACCGTGGCTATGGGGTGCTCAGCGATGCCAGGGCCAATGAGCAGGTGGCCAGGGCCATCCACAACGGCTGGCAGATTCTGGTACATGGCAACGGCGACGCGGCGATCGACCAGTTCATCGCTGCCGTGCGTGCCAGCGGCTCCGTGGAGCAGGCGCGTGCCGTGCGCCCGGTGCTGATCCATGGACAGACGCTGCGGCGCGACCAAGTGAGCCAGCTCAAGGAGCTGGGCATTTTCCCGTCGCTGTTTCCCATGCATACCTTTTACTGGGGCGATTGGCACCATGATTCGGTGCTCGGCGATCCTCGCGCGCAGAACATCTCGCCGACAGGCTGGGTGCTGGCCGAGGGCATGGTGTTCACCTCTCACCACGATGCGCCTGTCGCTCTGCCGTCGTCGATGCGTGTGCTCGATGCCACGGTCAATCGAACCACGCGCTCGGGCCGCGTGCTGGGGCCCGAGCATCGCGTCTCGCCCTGGGTGGCGCTCAAGGCGCAGACCATCTGGTCGGCCTACCAGCATTTCGAGGAAGACCGAAAGGGCTCCATCGAGGTCGGCAAGCTGGCCGATCTGGTCGTGCTTTCGGGCAACCCGCTGACTGTGGAGCCTCATCAGCTTGCCAGCCTCCAGGTGCTGGAGACCATCAAGGAAGGGCGCACGGTTTACAAGCGCGATGGGGCAAACTTCTGATTTGAGAGCCACTTGCGATTGATAGGTATGCGTTTGGGTGAATGTTTTTCACGCATCGCGCGAGCCGATAAGGGCGCGCAGCGCACGCTCCAGTTGCTGGGCGTTCTCATGCACCAGCAGCCATTCGGGCTGCAGTACTTCCGTTAGTGCAGGTGATGCAGGGCAGCTATCCATGGTCGCAAGTGGATCATCGGCCCTGAGTGCGACCACGGTTGGCTGGTTGGCCAGATCCAGACAGGCATGCGTCAGCCAGCGACAGTATTCCGCTATTGCCGCAGGCGGTGGCATTCCGGTGTGGGCGGTGGCACGATTCAGACTTTCGGCCAGCAGTAGAGCCGTGGCATAGACGCGCACGGCGTGTCGGTCATAGCGACGGGTGACAAAAGCCAGCCGCTCTGCATTGAGCCGTCCGCGCAGGGTCCAGCGGCGCGAGGAATGGGCCTGGCCTACGGCGGCGCGCAGGGCGGCCAGCGATTCATGGGCCAGTGATAGCTGGCCGAGAGCGGTTTCGGCTGCATCGGCTTTTTGCTGCTGGCAGGCCCCAAGGATCAGATCCAGACCGTTGGCAAGCTGTTTGAGAAAGATCGAGGCGGCCCGGCCCATATCCTTGATGGGGTTGGAGGTCAGCAGCACCTGGCTGAAGATAAGCCCGACCGCAGCGCCGACCGTGACGTCCAGCAGACGGGCTCCGCCCGCCATGCTGGGGCCGAGCACCAGCACCAGAATCACCGAGACCCCTGCTTGAATCGGCACCACGGGCGCGGGGCCGATGATGGCACCGAGCAGGATGGAGAGAAATGCGCCCAGACTCATGCGCAGCAACAGATGCTGCTCGGGCAACTGCCACAGCAGATCGCCGATCACGATGCCCAGTGTGCAGCCTATGAGCAGACTGCGCGCCTGTTTCAGATGGCTGGGCAGTCCAGGGGCGAGGCAGATCACGGCGGTGACCACGGCGAAGGCGGGCTTGGGGTGGCCCCAAAGCTGCTGGGCGATGACCCAGGCCAGCATGCTGGCCAGTGCGGCGGCAATCGCATCACGCAGGGCCAGCCTGGCTCGCGATGGAAAAGTGGTCTTGGCACGGCGCCAGGCCAGCATGAAGGGGGTGCTCCAGCGCAATCTCAAACTCCTTGGCATGGCCGTCAATCAGACTCTGATTCAAGGATGTTAGAGGGCGTAGCGAGATTGTCCTGTGGGAAATACGCCACGTCACCCGGAAATGCAGCTCGGCGGATCAGTCTGCCGAGTCGTCGTACTGGGGCGGGGCCTTGCGAAAGCCACTGGTGATGATGGCCAGATAGGCAAGGCCGATGCTGCCCCAGATGAGGCCCGAGCTCAGCGAGCTGGGCTCCACCTCCAGCCACATGGCGCCTACGCTCATGAAGCCCAGCACCGGGGTGACAAGATAGCGCAGCAGGTCGCCCGGGCTGTGCCAGCGGCCCTGGCGCCACATATATTCGGCCAGCACCGACAGATTGACAAAACTGAAAGCCGTCAGTGCGCCGAAACTGATCAGGGCGACCACATATTCCAGACTCAGAAAGCCAGCGGTCAGCGCCACCGCGCCCACCAGCAGAATGTTGTAGGAAGGCGTGAAGGACCTGGGGCTGATATGGCCGAAGAAGCGCTGGTGGATCACGCCGTCGCGGCCCATCACATACATCAGGCGCGATACACCAGCGTGAGCCGCGATGCCGGAGGCCATGACGGTGACGATGGCAAAGGACAGCACCACTGACTTGAACAGCGCACCGCCCACCAGATAGAGTATCTCGGGCTGGGTTTCGTCCACGGCCTCGAAGTACTGACCGGGGTCGCCAGGGAAATAGAGCTGCAGGAAATACGTGGCCACGATGAAGATCAGGCCGGAAATCAGCGCCGTCAGAAAAATGGCCTTGGGCAGGGTGCTTCGGGTGTCGTGGGTCTCTTCGGCCAGTGAACTCAGCGAGTCAAAGCCTGTGAACGAAAAACAGAGAATGGTGGCTCCCGTAATCAACGCACCGATCTCGGCCTGGGCGCTCCAGAAGGGCGACAGTGTCCACAGGCCCTGACCACCGTGCCCGGCAATCGCACCCAGGGCATTGCGGCCCGCATGCAGATCGCGCCAGACCATGCAGGTGAAGACGGCGATGACGAGCAGCTGGAAGAAGACGATCAAGCCATTGAAATGGGCGACGAAGCGAATGCCGCGCAGGTTCACGCAAACCATCAGCGCGGTCAGGCCGACGATCCAGACCCAGTGGTTGACCTCGGGGAACATGGATGTCAGATAGATCTTGGCCAGCAGGATATTGACCATGGGCGAGAGCAGATAGTCCAGCAACGACGACCAGCCCACCATGAAGCCCACGTTGGGGTGAATGGCCTTTTGCGCATAGGTATAAGCCGAGCCCGAGGAGGGGTAGCGCCGGATCATGTGGCCGTAGCTCAGCGAGGTCAGCAGCACGGCCAGCAAGGCAACAAAGTAGGAGGTGGGCACATGCTGCAGCGAATCTCGCGAGACCATGCCGAAAGTGTCCAGCAATGTCATCGGCTGGATATAGGCCAGGCCGATGATGACCACATGCCATAGCAGCAGAGTCTTTTGCAGGCCGGCAGGAGCAGGGGGCGAGGCCGCCTGGGCTGGGTGATCGGTCAGTGCAGTCATCTTCTACAAGAACAAGAGAGCCGGCACAAAACCTGTGCCGGCCTGCGCGTGGCAAGGCAGCGGGCGACGAGTCCCCGGCTGGCAGCCACCGTGTTGTCAATGGTTTGGGCACACCCCGAAGCAGGGCGCCGTTCTTGGGTTCCGCTGAACCTCGGGTCGGGCAGCAGCGAAAAGCCGGCATTATCGGCTTTTGTTACTGTCGAGGTTGCTTATGATGAAAATCTCATTAAATTCAAGGCGGTATCAGCACAGCTTGCTATGACTGGAAGAGCATGCACATGTTCAGCCTCAACTCCCTTGCAGCAGAGACTGAATGCATTGCCATTCGGCTTCGGTCACCGGGGTAATGGAGAGACGATTACCTTTTTGCAGCACGCGCATCTGCGCCAGTTGAGGTTGCTCGCGCAGCTCTGGCATCAGCAGGGGGCGGATCTTTTTCAAGGCCTGCACATCCAGCATAAGCCAGCGCGGTTTGTCGGTCTGGGACTTGGGATCGTAATAGGGGTCTGCAGGGTCGAACTGTGAAGGGTCCACACGCAGATTGCCGGCAATGCGGGCAATGCCGTAAATCCCAGGTTCGGCGCAACTGGAATGCCAGTACAGCACACCGTCACCCACCTGCATATCGTCACGCATGAAATTGCGTGCCTGGTAATTGCGCACGCCATTCCAGGCAATGGTCTGCTCGGGGGACGCCAGAGCATGGTCGATGGAGTACTCGTCAGGCTCGTTCTTCATGAGCCAGTAACGATGGGCTTGGAGGCTGCTGTCGTTCATGGGTGCATTGTCGGTGAGGAGGTTGCTGTCTCAGTCATCACGGTCTCGCTGCCAGGGACCGCGATCCTGCTGCCAATTGCGCACCAGATCGCTATTGCGTTGCAGCAGATTTCGGGTGTCCAGCTCGGCTTCTTCCACCACCCGCATACAGTCCTGAATATGGCGCTCGCCCAGATAGCGCAGAGTCGCGTAGCCTATGGATGCAGCTGCGAGCTGGCCCAGTAGCGGCACATATCTGGCGGCCTGCTTGGTGCTCATGCGCAAACCCAGGGTTTTGCCGAGGCGCAGCACTACGTCGCGGGTGATGAACTTGCCGATCAGCACGGAGCCAACCATGGCGATGGCTTTCTGGACTTGCTCGCGCTTTCCTGGCGTGAGTTGGTCGAGTTGCTCTGGCGTCAACCCGAACTCCTGGTTGATGCGCGGATAGAGTTGTGCGAGCAGGGCGGCATCAGCAGCCCAGTCCAGACCGGGTATGGGAATGGCACTGGCGGCAGCGCTGACGAGTGCCCGTCTTCTCAGTAGTTTGCGGGCCCGCTCAGCGGCTTGGGCAATGTCTTTGCGCTCCGCTCTGGTCGCACTAAGGTTTCTGAAGCTCGGGTCTTTTTTCCACATATTCGATAAGGAGATGACGGAAATAGAAAAAGGGGCTTGTCGGCCCCTTTTGGTCGGAATTCAGATTCAGTTGGCCTTACCGCGCACCATGCCATAAATAAACAAAAGAATCACGGCCCCAATGACCGATGCGATCCAGCCTGCGGTTTGCCCGGGCTGGTACCAGCCCATGGCCGAGCCCAGATAGGTAGCTACAAACGAGCCGACGATACCGAGAAGAATCGTCATGATCCAGCCCATGCTGTCATTGCCGGGCTTGATGGCCCGTGCAATCAAACCGACGATAAGACCGATGATGATGGTTCCGATGATGGACATATTCTGTTCCCTGTTGGTGCTTTGACGAAAGTGACTCTACGCGGCCCGGCAGATCGACTCTGTCGGACGATTCTGAATGTCGGCGCGAGCGTGGTTCTTGCATGAAGACATGCGGCGGCATGGGCTACATCAGGGCTCAAGGAAAAAACAAAAACGCCTGCAGAAAGCAGGCGTTTTGGTCGAGCTCTGATTCAAAATCAAGGCTGCAATGGACCCAGGGCGCTATATGCAGCAGCCGTGGTTGCCGAAGCGTCAGCACCTTCGACGCGGCGGGCGCCGTCGAAGCGGCGAGCCCAGTAGGAGGTCTGCATGCTTTCCACACGTACGCTGGCACCGGTGCGCGGTGCGTGGATGAATTTGCCATCACCCACGTAGATACCCACATGGCTGAATGTGCGGCGCATGGTATTGAAGAACACCAGATCACCGGGCTTGAGGTCGCTGCGGTCGATCTGCTGAGTGGCATTGGCCTGTTCGGCAGAGACGCGAGGCAGAACCTTGCCCATGGTCTGGGAGTAGATGGCCCGCACAAAACCGCTGCAGTCGAAGCCGGTTTCTGCGTTGGTGCCGCCCAGACGATAGGGAACGCCAAGGAAGCCCATGGCCGTCACTACCAGATCGGAGGTTTTTTCGGCCACGTTCTGGCGTGCTTCGCGCACGAAGTCAGTCGTCTTCTCGGCCACGGAGTGTCGAGCTTCACGCAACTGGGTGATGAGGCCGCGGTTGACCAGCAATTGGGCCATGTCGTCGTCACGCTGCTCGCTAGGCGCTGCGTGCGCTGAGGTAACGCCGACAAATAGAAGTGCAATAAGCCATCGGGACATGGGGCGTGAGGGTAACACGTTCATTTGTAGGATGGGAGCTCTATTTCCAATTTTTTCTCTTGGTTTTTGATGCAGCACAGCAAGTGAGCTGCGGGCATAAGCTTATTGCGTGAGCTGCTCTCAAATTTGCAGCGTATTGCAGTAAGTGATTTCCCCATTCTGGTGAATGCGGGTCGGGAATGCACCAATTCATGGTATTGACATGCGAGAGGCGTTGCATTGACGGACTTTCTACCTCGGCATGCGCTTGCAGCGACAATAGCGCCATCGATTGCAGCCGATGCGACACGCTTCCTCAGCGTGCCGCGCGCCTGTCTTATGCAAGCGCTGCGCTTTTTAGCAGCGGCTTGACGCGGTTTTAAGAAAGATTTGCCATGTTGTTAGAAGCTTCCGAGTCGCAACTGGTTCTGGTGGACTACCAGGACAAGCTGATGCCCGTCATTCACGAAGGCGCGCAAGTGCTGGCCAATGCCGTCAAGCTGGCCAAGATGGCGCAGCTGCTGGATGTGCCTGTTTGGGGAACTGAGCAGAACCCCTCGCGCCTTGGCGCCAACAATGCGGAGCTGAAGGCGCTGTGCCAGAAGACGGTGGAGAAAATGTATTTCAGCGCCGTGCCGGAGGGGCTGGGTGAATGGCTGCGTCCTCCCGCCAAGCCGCAGGGCGGCAATGCGCGCAGCCTGCCCAAGCATCTGCAAAAGCCCCAGCAGCAGGCGCCCGAGCGCAATATGGTGGTGATTGCCGGCTGCGAAACCCATGTCTGTCTGTTGCAGACGGCGCTGGAGCTGCTGGAAGACGAGTTCGATGTGTGGGTGGTGACGGATGCTTGCGGCTCGCGCACCGAGCGTAACCGGGATGCAGCGTTTGACCGTCTGGCAGGTGCCGGCGCCGAGCTGGTAACCACCGAGATGGTGATGTTCGAGTGGCTGCGCACCTGCGAAGACCCTGCCTTCAAGGAGATGCTGGCTCTGGTCAAGTAGTCGCTTGCAGCTATTCAGGAAATAAGCGCCTTCTGGGCGCTTTTTCTTTTGGCTGCGCGCTGATCGCTACATTTCCATTCAGTGGCGCTCAGATCCCAGGAATCGCTGCCTGGCTTGCAGATGGTCTCCATGGGGTGTCCACAGAGGATTCAGGATCACTATGTCATACCCCATGGCACGGCGGACACGAATTCCTAGAAGATGGTTTCAAGGAGGACCCAGGAACTGAACGTGCTTGGGCCGGTGCTCTGATGCGGCGTTGATGCGATAGTCAAGCGCTGTCAGTTTTTGGCAAGCGCGTTATGAATAATTATGAATTCAGAAAACTCTCTGCAAAAGACGGAGAGTCAAGGAGACATATTCATGACCACGCGTTTCGAAGATTTTTATCAGCGTTCCATTCATGACCGCGACGGCTTCTGGGCGGAGCAGGCCGGCCTGATCGATTGGCAGCAGAAGCCGCAGCAGATCTGTGACTACAGCAACCCGCCATTCGCCAAATGGTTTGTGGGCGGCACAACGAATCTTTGTCATAACGCCATTGACCGCCATCTGGCAGAGCGCGGCGATCAGAACGCGTTGATCGCCATTTCCACCGAAACCCAGACCGAGAAGGTCTATAGCTATCGCGAGCTGCATGCGGAGGTCAATCGCATGGCCGCCGTGTTGCAGTTGCTGGGTGTGCAAAAAGGCGACCGCGTGCAGATCTATATGCCCATGGTTGCCGAGGCCTGCTTTGCCATGCTGGCCTGCGTGCGTCTGGGCGCCATTCACTCCGTGGTGTTCGGCGGCTTTGCCTCGGGCGCACTGGCGTCGCGCATCGATGATGCCGAACCCAAGGTCATCATCAGCGCCGATGCGGGCTCGCGTGGCGGCCGTGTCGTGGCTTACAAGCCTTTGCTGGATGAAGCGCTCAGGCAATCCAGCCACCAGCCCGCTGCCGTGCTGATGGTCAACCGCGGGCTGGCCGAAATGCCCATGAAGGCAGGTCGCGACCATGACTGGTCGGCATTGCGCGCCCGGCACATGAATGCACAGGTGGATTGCGTCTGGGTGGAGTCAACCCATCCCAGCTACACCCTCTATACCAGCGGCACCACAGGCAAGCCCAAGGGCGTGCAGCGCGATACGGGCGGCTATACCGTGGCGCTGGCGGCCAGCATGCCGCATATCTTCGATGCCCAGGCCGGACAGACCTTCTTCTGCACCAGCGACATCGGCTGGGTCGTGGGTCATAGCTACATCATCTATGCGCCGTTGATTGCGGGCATGGCCACGGTGATGTACGAAGGCCTGCCGGTCAACCCCGATGCAGGCATCTGGTGGAGCATTGTCGACAAATACAAGGTCACGCACATGTTCTCGGCGCCGACGGCGATTCGCGTGCTCAAAAAGCATGATGCTGATTACCTCAAGCGCTACGACATCTCAAGCCTCAAGGCCCTGTGGCTGGCCGGCGAGCCGCTTGACGAGCCCACGGCGACCTGGATCAGCCAAGCCATCAACAAGCCCATCATCGACAACTACTGGCAGACCGAGACCGGCTGGCCCATCATGACGCTGTGCAACGGCGTGCAAAAGCAGGCCACGCGTTTTGGCAGTCCGGGCCGGGCTGTCTATGGCTACAACGTCAAGCTCATCGATGACGCCAGCGGCGAGGAGCTGACCCAGGCGAATCAGAAGGGCGTGCTGGCGATTGAAGGTCCGCTGCCGCCCGGTTGCATGCAGACGGTCTGGCGTGACGACAACCGCTTTGTCAACACTTACTGGAAGAGCATTCCGGGTCGGCTGATCTACAGCACCTTCGACTGGGGCATTCGCGACGAGGACGGCTACTACTTCATCCTCGGCCGTACCGACGATGTGATCAATGTGGCGGGCCATCGCCTGGGCACGCGCGAGATCGAGGAGAGCATCTCTGCCCATGCCCAGATTGCCGAAGTGGCCGTGGTTGGCGTTGCCGACAATCTCAAGGGCCAGGCTGCGCTGGCCTTTGCCGTGGTGCGCGATGCGGCCTTGGTGGCAGATGAGGTGTCCAGCAAGGCCCTGGAGGCCGATGTGATGAAGCTGGTCGACTCGCGTCTGGGTGCGGTTGCGCGTCCGTCTCGCGTGATTTTCGTCACGGCTCTGCCCAAGACGCGCAGCGGCAAGCTGCTGCGCCGGGCTCTGCAGGCCGTGGCCGAAGGTCGTGACCCTGGTGATCTGAGCACCATGGAAGATCCTGCGGCCCTGGCTCAGGTCCAGCAACGCTTGTAACTTCAGCAAGCCGGAGCCTGTGGTGATGGCTCTCCAAATCACCACAGTCCAGGCAAGGGCTGCCCCGCAGTAAAGTCCGTCGTCCCCTCGGGGAAGACTCGAAGCGACTCAGGGGACATTTGAATACAAGGCCTGCGACCATCAAGGCGCAGGCCTTGCTGTTTGCAGCCTAAAATCGCCCGATCGCGCCGCGCAGTCCACTGCCTGGCGCTATGGAATTGAAAAACTTCGAGAAAGAGCTGTTGTGCAAATTGCATCCTCCATCTTCAAGGCCTATGACATTCGCGGCATCGTGCCGTCGACACTGACTGAAGAAGTCGCCCGTGGCATAGGCCGCGCATTCGGCATGGCAGCGCTGGTAGCCGGCGAAAAAACCGTGGCGGTGGGCCGTGATGGACGTCTGTCGGGTCCTGCGTTGTCGGAAGCATTGATGCAGGGCCTGACCGATGTGGGCGTGAATGTGATCGACATCGGCCTGGCCACCACGCCCATGTTGTACTTTGCGGCCGCGACCTTGTGTACCAGCGGCATTCAGGTGACGGGCAGCCACAATCCCAAGGATTACAACGGCTTCAAGATGGTGCTGGCAGGCCGCGCCATTTATGGCGAGGAAATCCAGGCCTTGCGCGTGCGCATGGAAACCGAGGACTGGACGATTACCGGTGCCGGACAGATCAGCCGTGCCGATGTGCTGGCCGATTACACCGCCCGCATCGTGGGCGACGTGAAGCTGGCGCGGCCCATGAAGATTGTGGTGGACTTTGGCAACGGCGTGGCCGGTGCGTCGGCGCCCACCATCTTCCGCCAGCTGGGCTGCGAGGTGATCGAGCTGTTCTCTGAAGTCGACGGAAACTTCCCCAATCATCATCCCGACCCCAGCAAGCCAGAGAACCTGCGCGATGTGATCCAGGCCCTGCAGACAAGCGATGCCGAGCTGGGTCTGGCCTTTGACGGTGACGGCGACCGCCTGGGCATTGTGACCAAGGATGGCCAGAACATCTTCCCCGACCGTCAGATGATGCTGTTCGCCAAGGATGTGCTTTCGCGTGTGCCCGGCGGCTCCATCGTGTTCGACGTCAAGTGCACCCAGCGTCTGGCCCCCGAGATCGAGGCTGCAGGCGGCAAGGCCGTGATGTACAAGACCGGCCATTCGCTGGTCAAGGCTCGCATGAAGGAGCTGGGCGCGCCGCTGGGCGGCGAGATGAGCGGCCATATCTTCTTCAAGGAGCGCTGGTACGGCTTTGACGATGGCACCTATGCCGGCTGCCGTCTGCTCGAAATCGTCAGCCGCGAAACCGACCCCAGCGCAGTGCTCAACGCATTGCCCACCAGCTTCTCCACGCCCGAACTCAATGTGGCCTGTGCCGAAGGCGAGCCCCATCGTCTGGCGGCCGAGTTGCAGGCGCTCGCTGCCACGGAGTTTGCCGAACCTGCCCGGGTCAGCACCATTGACGGCCTGCGCGTGGACTGGGCCGACGGCTTCGGCCTGATCCGCGCCAGCAACACCACGCCGGTGCTGGTGCTGCGCTTTGAAGGCCATACACAGCAAGCCTTGCAGCGCATAGAAGCGCAGATGCTGGCCTTGCTCAAACGCGTCAAGCCCGACGCCCAGGTGGGCGCTTCTGCGCACTGATAGCAGCAGCGCTCAAGCATGGCCAGACCGGCTCCCATGAGCTTTGCCCGTGCGCTGTTCAGTGCACTGGCCTGGGCGATGCAGCCTCTGCTGCGGCGCAAGCTGCGACGCAGAGCGCTCGCTGAGCCGGGCTACGGCGTGGCCGTACCGGAGCGCTTTGGCCATTATCAGCCTGCAGATCTGGGGCGCGACGGACGCGGCCGTTGGGTGTGGATTCATTCGGTGTCGCTGGGCGAGACCCGAGCTGCCGCCATTCTGATCAAGGCCTTGCGCGAGCGCATGCCTGCGATGCGTCTGCTGTTGACGCACAGCACTGCGACCGGGCGAGAGGAGGGAGCAAAGCTGTTGCACCCGGGCGATGTGCAGGTCTGGCTGCCCTGGGACTCCCTGGGCGCCACCAGGCGTTTTGTCGCGCAGTTCCAGCCTGCCGTGGGCGTGCTGATGGAAACCGAGATCTGGCCCAATCTGATTGCGGCCTGTACCAACACAGGCATTCCTCTGGCCCTGGCCAATGCACGTCTGAACGAGAAATCCGAAGCCGGTGCCCTGAGAGTTAGGCCACTGTCTCGCCCAGCGTACGCCGCACTGGCTGCCGTCTGGGCGCAGACCGAGACCGATGCCAAGCGCCTGCGCAATGTAGGAGCCAGCGTGGATGCGGTGCTGGGCAATCTCAAATTCGATGTGCAGCCCGATACTGCCCAGATTGCCCGGGCAGGCCAATGGCGCGCAGAACTGGCGCGCCCCGTACTGCTGTTTGCCAGCAGCCGCGAGGGCGAGGAAGCGATGTTCATCGATGCGCTCAAGGCCCTGGGCGATGCTGCAGCGGCGGTGCAATGGCTGGTCGTTCCGCGTCACCCTCAGCGCTTTGACGAGGTGGCGAGCTTGCTGGGCAAAGCGGGCTTTGCTGTTTCGCGGCGCAGCCAGTGGGGGCAGAGGCCTCCCGTGCAGTCCGGCGCAATCTGGCTTGGAGACTCGCTGGGCGAGATGCCCCTGTATTACGGCCTGGCAGCGGCGGCCCTGATGGGGGGAAGCTTTGCGCCGCTGGGCGGGCAGAACCTGATCGAGGCGCTGGCCTGTGATTGCCCGGTGATACTGGGGCCGCACACCTTCAATTTCAGCCAGGCGTCCGAGCAGGCTCTGCTGGCCGGCGCCGCAATCGGTGTGCAGGATATGTACGCTGGATTGAGCGAGGCTTTGGATCTGGCCGCCAGTGCGGATCGACTTCAGGCCGCAGTGCAAAGCTGCAGGCAGATGGTTCAGGGCAATCGCGGCGCGGCCGCGGCCACGGCCGAGGCGATTCAAGCGTTGATGAATGCTCCTTGATCAGGAGCGTTGTGGGTAAGGGTTTGAGGTCGATATGACATTAAACCCTGAAAGCCTGCTTCTCGAGCGGTCTTAACGCTTAGGCGTTCTTGCTGCGGGCTTTGCGGCAGCCATGCTGCTTGTGACGGCTGGCCTGGCTGTGGCAGCAGGGGCTATGTCGGGCGTGCGTGTCAGTGCGTCGATCATGCGCAGATCATCGTCACTGAGCACGCCTGCGGACTGGCGCAGCTTGAGCTGGCCTAGCAGCACCTGGTAGCGCGCATTGGCCAGATCGCGCTCGGTCTGGTAGACCTGACTCTGGGCATTGAGCACATCGATATTGATGCGCACGCCCACCTCATAACCCATTTTGTTGGCCTCCAGCGCACTCTGGCTGGAGGCGAGGGCCGCTTCCAGCGCCTTGACCTGAGCCTGGCCTGACTGCACGCCGAGGAAGGCGGTGCGTGTAGCCTGCTCCACGTTGCGGCGAGCGTCGTCGAGCTGGGCGCGGGCTTTTTCCTCCAGCGCGACGGTTTCCCGGATGCGGTTCTGCACGGCAAAGCCCGCAAACAGCGGCATGTTCATGACCACGCCGATCTGGGCAGCGTTGGTGCGATAGCTCAGGGGAATGGATGGAGTCATGGAGCCGTTGGGATAACGGTTGACCACATAACCCGCCTGCAGGTCCACGGTAGGCTTGTGGCCGGCTTCGGCCTTCTGCGTGTCGAGCCTGGCGATGTCCAGGGCCAGCTGGGCCTGGCGCAACTGGGGCTGGGCGGCCAAAGCCTTGTCCACCCAGTCTTGCATATTGTCGGGCGTCACCTTGGGCAGGGTCAGCGGCGCGGCCAACGGCGTAGGCTGAATGCCGACGCGGCCCACGAGCTGATCCAGGGCTACGCGCTTGACCTGCAGGTCATTTTGCGCAGCGATTTCCTGGGCCGTGACCAGATCGAAGCGTGACTGGGCTTCGCGTGAATCGGTGATGGTGGCTGTGCCAACTTCGAAATTGCGCTTGGCCATCTCGAGCTGGGTGCTGATGGCCTGCTTTTGCGACTGGGCCACCTGCACGCTGTCCTGGGCCGCCAGCACATCGAAATAAGCCTGGGACACACGCACGATCAGGTTCTGTGCAGCCGCATCCAGCTGAGCCTGGGCCACATCCACGCCGTGCTGCCCCTGCTCGTAGGCAATCTTGTTGGCAGGACGGTACAGCGGCTGCTGGGCGCTGAGCTGCACGTTCTGCTGCGTGCTATTGAAGCTGCTGGTCATGCCGGGCACGGGCACCGAGGTGTGAATGTCCACATGGGTGCGGTTGGCACCCGCCGACAGACCCACATTGGGTAGCAGCCCGGACAGGGCCTGGTCGGCGCGGCTGGCCGCAGCTCTCGCATCGGCTAGCTGGGCCTGCCATGAAGCGTCATAGCCGCGGGCCTGAGCCACCAGCTCCGACAAGGTCTGGGCCTGTGTCTGAGTGCCGGCCCATGCCAGCAAAACTCCCAAGGAAATGGCACGCAGCGCGTGTGCGGAGGGGGCTTGCAGAGGCCTGGGCAGCTTGGTCATAAATGTCAGGGTTGGGCGGTCTCGATCACAACAGAAAACTCAACAAAGCTCTGGATTGGCCGAGCAATAGGCCCGGCAATCTTTCAATAACGAGGCACGCCCGGGTCGGCGCTGAGCGACCAGGCGTCAATGCCGCCGGTGATGTTGCTGACGTCCTCAAAGCCGTTGTTGAGCAGAAACGCAGCCACGCTCATGCTGCGGGCGCCATGGTGGCACAGGCAGGCGACGGGGTGGTCGGGGTCCAGCTCCTGCAGGCGGCCGGGAATATCGTGCATGGGAATGCAGCGCAGCTCGAAGCCTTCGCCGGGCTGAATGCTGGCCAGGGTGACTTCCCAGGGTTCGCGCACATCCAGTACCACGGGCCTGACGCCATTCGCGGCATGAGAAGCCAGCCATTGCTGGAATTGGGCGGGCAAGACCTGGGTCAACATAAAAACTCCTGGCGGCTGGCCGACGAATCTGCGGGCCAACCCTGACACTGAAAGACAGGCCCTGATCGCTGCACTGCCGAGTCGCAGCGCAGAAAGCAGGGCGAACGCAACAAGCGTTTAGAACGAGAAGCGCGAAGGCTCTTCAAAACCCACAAGGCGGGTGGCAGCAGTATCCCAGGGTTGCTGGACTTCGAAATTGTTGCCGTTCTTGGTCACCAGTGTGAAGCGCATCACGGGCATGTGACCGACGATGGCAGCAATGCGGCCGCCTTCGTTGAGCTGGGCGTAAAGGGCATCGGGAACCTGAGCCACCGAGCCGCTGAGCACGATCACGTCAAACGCGCCCTGAGCCAGGGAAGCGGTGGCACCGTTGGCCAGCTTGACTTCGACATTCTTGACGCCGGCGCTGAGCAGATTCTCACGGGCCATCTCGGCCAGTTCGGGGTCGATCTCCAGTGTCACGACTTCCTTGGCCTGGGCGGCCAGCAGGGCTGCCATATAGCCGGAGCCGGTGCCGATCTCGAGCACGCGGTCGGTGGGCTTGATCTTCACGTCTTGAAGCATGCGCGCTTCGATCTTGGGTGCCAGCATGTGCCAGCCTTTGGCGGCAGCTTCTTCGGCCGTGCCCTTCAGGGGGACTTCAATGTCCATATAGGCCATGTTCGCGTATTCGGGCGACACATAGTCTTCACGGTGGACCTTGCCCATCAGCTCCAGCACGGACTCGTCCAGCACATTCCAGGGACGGATTTGCTGTTCGATCATGTTGAAACGAGCCTGCGCGTGCACATCGCGCGGGTCCACTTGGGCATTCATTGGCAGGGCCATGGTATCTCCGGGGAAAGACTTATCAGGACAAACCATCGATTCTACGAGCCTCGGAGGCTTCGTGCGGCGGCTCATCGCTTTTTGAGGGCACGCCAGACCATTTACGGCGCATCCAGTTGGAAAAATCATCGAGATAGCAGTACACCACGGGCACCACGACCAGGGTCAGCAGCGAGGAAGTGATGACGCCACCGATCACTGCCTGACCCATGGGGGCGCGTTGCTCGGAGCCCTCGGTGACCGCAAAGGCCAGCGGCACCATGCCGAAGATCATGGCCAGCGTGGTCATCAGAATCGGGCGCAGGCGCACCCGGGCCGCCAGCAGCAGCGCTTCGTTGCGCGGCAGGCCCGGCTCGGTCTGGCCGCTGACCTCGTTGGTGCGGCTCTCGCGGGCGCGGATGGCAAAGTCCACCAGAAGAATGGCGTTCTTTGTCACCAGACCCATGAGCATGACCACGCCGATGATGGAAAACATGGACAGGGCCGAGCCGAACATCATCAGGGCCAGCACAACGCCGATCAGCGTCAGGGGCAGCGAGGTCATGAGTGCCAGGGGCTGGAGAAAGCTCTTGAACTGGCTGGCCAGAATCATGTAGATGAAGATGATGGCCAGCATCAACGCGGAAATCGCGTAGCCGAAGGATTCGGCCATGTTCTTGGCCGCGCCGCTGAACTGGTAGCTGTAGCCGGGCGGCATGGGAATGGTGGCCAGCGCCTGCTTGATATCGGCTGTGACCTCGCCCGTGCTGCGCAGATAGACATTGGCGTTGATGGCGACTTCGCGGTTGAGGTTGCGGCGGTTGATCTGGCTGGGGCCGGTGCTGTCCACCACGCTGGCGACTTGGTTGAGGCGCACGATACGCATGCCGCCATCTCCGGTCGCCAGTGCAAACGGCAGGCGCTCCAGGTCCTGGGGCGTGGTGCGGGCCTCGGGCTGGAGCCGCACGTTCACGTCATAGGTCTGGTCGTCGCTGGCCCGCCAGTTGCCCACGGTCTGGCCGGCCACCCAGGTGCGCAGTGCGCCAGCCATATTGCCTATCGACAGGCCCAGATCGGCCGCGGCATCGCGATGGACCTCGATATTGACCATGGGCTTGTTGGGCTTGAGGCTGGAGTCCAGATCGACCAGACCCGGGATGTCGGCTATGCGCTCCTGGACGATCTGGCTCAGGCGGCCCAGTTCGTCCAGATCCGGGCCCATGAGCGAGAACTCGACCTGCTTTTGCCCGCCCACGGCCTCGCGCAGGCCCACATGGGTGAGCTTGATGCCTGCAACCGCCTGCAGCCTGGGGCGCAGATAGGCCGAAATCTCGTCCACATTGCGGCTGCGCTGGTGGCGGTCAACCAGGCGCACATAGATATTGGCGTAGTTCTTGCCGTTGGCATTGCCGGTGTTGATGGTGGTCAGCGTGTAGCGCACCTCTGGCAAGGCGCGCAATATGTTCGTCACCTGCCTGGCCTTGGCTTCGGTGGCTTCGATCGAGGAGCCTTCGGGGGTGTTGAAGCTGATCGAAGTTTCCGAGAAGTCCGCCTTGGGCACAAATTCGGTGCCAAGCAAGGGTACAAGAGCGATGCTTGCTATGAAAATAATGAATGCCAGCGCCAGGGTGAGCAGCTTGTGAGCCAGCGACCAGCGCAGTATGCCCTGATAGACGTCCGAGAGCCGATCGCTCATGCGCTCCACCCAGGCCGTCACGCGACCCAGCGTGCGGTCGTACAGGCTTTTGCTGCCATGTTCGCCATGGGCGTGGATTGCCGGGTCATGCCAGACGCTGGAGAGCATGGGGTCCAGCGTGAAGCTGACGAACATGGAGATCAGCACGGCCGCCACGATGGTGATGCCGAACTCATGGAAGAACTTGCCGATGATGCCGCCCATAAAGCCTATGGGCAGAAATACGGCGACGATGGAAAGCGTGGTGGCGAGCACGGCCAGCCCGATCTCCTGCGTGCCTTCCATGGCTGCCTGATAGGCGTTCTTGCCCATCTGCACATGGCGCACGATGTTCTCGCGCACCACGATGGCATCGTCGATCAGCAAACCCACGCACAGCGAGAGCGCCATCAGCGTGACCATATTGATGGAAAAGCCAAACCAGTACATGAAGAGAAAGGTGCCAATCAGTGCGATGGGTAGCGTCAGCCCCGTGATCACCGTGGAGCGCCAGGAATTCAGGAACAGAAACACGATGAGTACCGTGAGCAAGGCTCCCTCGATCAGGGTTTGGCGCACGTTGTCCACGCCCACGCGGATGGCGCGCGAGTTGTCGGCAATCGCCTGCAGGCGCACGCCGGGTGGCAGCTCGGGGGCGATGGCCTTGATCGCCGCGTTCAGGCCGTCGACTACCTCGATGGTGTTCTCGTCCTGGGCCTTTTGCACGGACATCAGCAGAGTGCGGCTGCCGTTGTACAGCGCCAGGGTCTGCAGCTCCTGCGCATCGTCCTGCACGCGGGCCAGCTGGCCGACGCGGATCGGAGCGCCGTTGCGGTAGGCTACGATGATGCGGGCGAACTCTTCGGGGCGCTGAATGCGGGCATCGATCTGCACCACGCGTTCCTGGGCCTTGGAGCGGATCGAGCCCACGGGCAGATCCTGGTTTTCGGCGCGCACCGCCTGGGCAACCTGCTCGGGAGTGATGGAGTAGGCCTCGAGCGCCTGCGGGTCCAGATAGACATTGATCTCGCGCTTGGTGGCTCCCACCATGTTCACGGCGCCCACGCCGCGCACATTCTCCAGCCGCTTTTTCAGCACCTGGTCGGCCCAGCTCGTCAGCGCAATCGCGTCGGGCGGCGTCACGCTCTGGCCATTGGCTGCGGTCTCGCCGTGCAGGGCATGGGGGTCTGGCAGCACGGCCAGCGACCAGACAGCCGTGCTGGCCGGGTCGAAGCGGATGACGCGCGGCTCCTTGACCTCGTCACGCAGAGTGGGGCGCACTGAGGCGACCTTCTCGCGTACATCGTCGGCAGCGCGGCGACCGTCTATATGCAGCTGGAACTCGATGATGACGACGCTGGTGCCTTCGTAGCTGCGCGAGGTGAGGGCATTGATGCCGGCGACCGAGTTGACGGCTTCCTCTATTTTCTTGGTGACCTCGCTCTCGACGATCTCGGGCGAGGCTCCCGGATACTCGACCGTGACCACCACTACTGGAAACTCGATGTTCGGGAACTGGTCAACCTTGAGCCGCTGGTAGGAAAAAATGCCCAGCACCACAAAGGCCAGCATGAGCATGGTGGCCAGCACCGGGTTCTTGAGGCTGATGCGCGTGAACCACATTTACCGGCTCCCGCTGCTGACTGGCTCGGCCGATTCTTCGACCAGCGTGCCTTCGCGCAGACCGCCGGTGCTGCCAGCCAGTATCCGGTCGCCCGCATTCAGGCCCTTGAGGATCTGCACCCAGGTTGCGCCTTCATGGGCGGACTGGCGTCCCAGTTCCACGGTCTTGTGGATCACGCGAAGCTCTGTGCGGCTGGAGATTTCCTGTGTACGCTCCGGTGCGATTGCGGCCACGGTCGGCTTGACCGCTTGCAGCACTTGCACATAGGGCAGGGGCTTGTCGGTGCGCACGGCGGCCAGAGGCACGGCTAGCTGGCTGGCGTTGCCGGTCAGTATGCTTCCCTGCAAGAACAGGCCGGGGCGCAACTGTGGAATGCGTTGACTGCTATTGTTCTTGGCGGCTTCGTCCTTTTGCACTGCCAGATAGGCCGCCACAGTGCGCGAGCCGGTCTGGGCGTTGGGATTGATGCGCACCACCTTGGCTCTGATGGCCGTCATGTCCTGGGGGGCACCGGGCACTTGCAGCTCGGCCAGTTGGCCGACCTGAACCTGTACCGAATCTGCGGGAGCGAGCTGGGCCATGATTTCCAGTTTCCCTGGATCGACGACTTCGACGATGCGCGCTTCCACACCAACGCGCTCGCCGTTCTGGACAAAGCGCTGGGCGATCTGCCCACTCATGGGGCTGGTGATGACGGCGTCGGTGACGGACTTTCGGGCCGCATCGGCGGCGGCCTGGGTGGCGGCCAGATTGGCGCGGGCCGAATCCAGGTTGGCCTGCGAGGTCAGCAGTGCGGTGGTGGAGATAAAGCCTTTTTGCACCAGGGCTGCATTGTTGTCCTGGTTGCGCTGGGCAATCACCAACTGGGCTCTGGAGGCATCGGCCTGCTGCTTCGCCTGGCGCCAGCGTGCCTCGGCCTCCGTGGCATCAACGCGAGCCAGCTGCTGGCCCTTGCTGACGCTATCGCCTTCACGCACCGTCAGGCCGCGCAGTTCGCCCGCGACATAGGCCTTGACCATGGCTGAATTCACTGCCTGAACCACACCGTTGAGGGGAACGCTCAAGGCAAGTTGAAGGGGTTGAGCCGTCAGAACCTCCTGGGCAGCCAGTTGTATGGGCAGCTCCAGCGGTGCCGATCCATTGGCCACAGCCGGCTTTTTATGCTGCAGATTGACGACTGCGCGCCAGCCTGTGATAGCCAGCAAGCCGATCAGGGCCAAACTCAAGGCCCAGCGGCCGGAACGCTTCATGGTGTGTATCGGCATCCTGTCGGTGAATATCCGAGGAGATTAAAAATCCAGTCAAAGTTGCGCGAAGTATGTAATCAATGGCCACGCGGAAAAATAAGAACAATCTTGTTTTACCAAGACCTTTTCGTGCGCCGTCCTGCCCGGCTTCTGCACGATGGCGCTTCGTTCCTCTGAGACAGGTTTCTTCTGTTCTATGCGTCACATATTAGATGCGCAGGACACCGCTTGTATTGCAAGTGTAGTGGGCGCCGTGCAGCATAGCGGTGCCGCAATCACTGTCATTGGTGAAAATGGGTAGTTGATTTGAGCTACGCTTGATGCGTCTTAAACACAAGGAGCCCGCAATGGCTGCGGAAACCATTTATCTGGGCGGCGGTTGCTTTTGGTGCACGGAAGCCGTCTTCGATCGCGTGCGCGGCATTGTCGATGTGGAAAGCGGCTATGCCAACGGCCATTTGGACCACCCGAGCTACGACGATATCTGTACCGGCCAGACCGGTCATGCAGAGGTGGTGAAGCTTGAATTCGACCCCGCGGTCATCAGCTTGCGCGATGTGCTGCTGATCTTCTTCGGCACCCATGATCCGACCACACTGAACCGTCAGGGCAATGATGTGGGCACGCAGTACCGCAGTGCAATCTTCACCACTGATGCGCAGCAGGCGACTGTGGCGCGGGCATTGGTCGAGGAAATGCAGAGCGAAAAAGCGTTTGATGCACCCATGGTCACTCAGATCGAGCCCTTGACCAACTACTGGCCCGCCGAAGACTATCACCAGGACTATTTCCTGCAGCACCCGGGTCAGGGCTATTGCGCTTTTGTGGTGGGACCCAAGGTGCAGAAATTCCAGAAAGCGTTCTCGCGCTGGCTCAAGGATTAAGCCTGGCTTGCTGCGCACGACCCGCAGTGCAGATACACTTTGCAACCCCCGGCAGCTTTGCTGCAGCCGTTTCGCCCGAGACCGCATTTGCTCCTGAACGTGTCACATCACTCCCATCTGCGCAGAAACAGCCGTCCAGCATCCGCTGGCGGTTGTGCCAGCCTGCGTGAAATCTGGGTGATGCGCTGGCTGATGGGCCTGCTGGCCCTGGCCATGGTGCTGGGCCCGACGCTTGGCCAGATGCACCGTGCGGTTCACTCGGTCAACAATACAGTCCCGGCAAAGTCCTATGTGGCGCACAGCCATGTGCAGCCAACCTCGCCGGCTGTGGCTGGCGACTGCCAGAGTGACAACAGCGGCTGCGCCCCGGATCAGGGCTGGGTCCATGCGCTGTTTGCGGGTCACGGCCCGGCCGAATGTCAGTTGCTGGATCAGGTCAATCATGGCTATGCCGGGCCTGTGGCCGTGCTCGCTTTCAGTGCGCCGCCACCTGACAGCTTCATCCCTCGGCCTTTTGCTCCCGCACCCAGAGCCGTCTTTATTGCAGCGCCGCTGGCTGCTCGCGCGCCTCCTCTGTCTCTCAGCTCCCTGGTCTAGGCCGGATCCATGCTGCGGCATGCTTTGCCGCCTACACCAGAAACATCAGAATTGATAGCTATAAGCGCTTTATACATAAGCGATTTATGCTGTTTTTATTGAATTTCCGTGCGTACTTTCTTTGATGGTCTGCGTGCGCACGGTTGTTTGTGGAACTGAGATGTCTCAACGTTTTTCGAATTCTTCCGCCCATTCCTTGCGCCGCTCCCCCAAGTCGGCTCTGGCCCGCGCCATAGAGGCGCTGCAACCAGCAGGGCGAGGACTGGCCCTGGGCACGGGCCTGGGCCTGCTGGCCTGCTCACCCCTGGCCTTTGCGCAGTCCGATGCGGCCAAGCAGGAGTCCAGCCTGGCCGAGGTGACGGTGTCGGCGACAGGCATGGCCGCCGGCGATATGGCCACGCCCGTCCAGGTGCTCGGCGAAGAGGAACTGCGCCTGCGCCGTGCCGCGACCCTGGGCGAGACCCTGGCGGCCGAGCCGGGCATCAATGCAAGCCATTTCGGTGCGGGAGCCAGCCGACCGGTGATTCGCGGCATGGATGGTGCGCGGGTCTCCGTGCTCAGCGATGGCTCGGAGTTGCTCGATGCCTCGACGGTCAGCCCCGACCATGCGGTGACCACCGAGCCGCTGCTGGCCAATCAGATCGAAGTGCTGCGCGGCCCTTCAGCTTTGCTCTACAGCCCCGGCGCCATGGGGGGCGTGGTGAATGTGCTGGACGGCAAGATTCCGACCCGGGTGCCCGAGAAGGGCCTGGAAGGTTCGGCCGAGGTGCAGGCTGGAACGGCGGCAGGCATGTCGGCCGGGGCCTTCTCCCTGACCACGGCCACGCCGCTCAAGAACGATAACGGCCAGCTGGTGCTGCATGCCGAAGGCGTGGCCCGCAACGCGGGAGACTATCGCGTGGGCAGCGGCTGGGGCCAGAGCAAGGTTCCGGGCAGCTTCAGCCGCGGCAACACGGGCAGCGTGGGCCTGTCGTGGGTAGGTAATCAGGGCTATCTGGGTCTGGCCTACACGCGGCAGCAGGCCAAGTACGGCTTGCCAGGCCATCAGCACAGCTTCGAAGGCTGCCATGCACATGGCGATCATCTGCATTGCGGCTCCCATGACGGGCATGACCACGACCATGATCATGAGGAAGGCGGCAGCGTGCCCGTGGTCGATCTGACCAGCGAGCGCTGGGATCTGCGCGGCGAATGGCGCAAGCCCACGGCCGGCATCGCCGCACTGCGTCTGCGCGGCGGCCTGACCAATTACCGCCACGACGAGATCGAGGATGGCAGCGTGGCAACTCAGTTCAGAAACAAGGCCCATGACCTGCGCCTGGAGATGGAGCATGAACCCATCGCCGGCTGGCGTGGCACGCTGGGTCTGCAAACCCTCAAGCGCCGCTTCAGCGCCACGGGCGAAGAGGCCTATGTGCAGCCCACGGATACCCAGCGCCACAGCCTCTATCTGCTTGAGGAATACCGCTGGCAGGATTGGAGCTTTCAGGGAGCCTTGCGCCACGACCGCCAACGCGTGGAGGCCGAGCTGAGCAACGAGCGTCGCAGCCACAGCGCCACTTCGGCGTCGCTGGGCACGGTCTGGAAGTTCCAGCCCGGCTATAGCGCATCGGCCTCGTTCACCAGCGGCAGCCGCATGCCCACGGCCGAAGAGCTGTTTGCCAACGGCCTGCACATGGCCACGGCAACCTACGAGATCGGCAATCCCAATCTGTCGCGCGAGCGCTCGCAGGCGCTGGACCTGGGCCTGGCCAAGACGGCCGGTGATACGACCTGGAAGCTCAATGCCTATCACTACCGCATCAAGGGCTATATCTACGGCGCCACGCTGGATGCTCACGAAGGGTTGCAGCTGCTGCAATACACCCAGGGCAATGCGCGCTTTACGGGCTGGGAGGCCCAGCTGAGCCAGCGCCTGAGTCGCGAGTTGAGCCTGACCGTGTTTGGCGACGGCGTGCGTGCGCGTCTGGAAGACGGCTCTGCGCTGCCACGCATTCCGGCATTGCGTGCCGGCTTGCGTGTGAACGCGCGTCTGGCCGGCTGGGACACCATGGCCGAATGGACCCAAGTGCTGCGCCAGAACCGCACGGCCCAGTATGAAACCCAGACGCCTGGCTACGGCATGCTGAACCTGGGCGCGAGCTACCTCTGGAAGAGTGGCGGCAACCAGTGGCAGTTCTATGTCAAGGGCCAGAACCTCACCAACCGTCTGGCCTACGCAGCAACCTCGTTCATCAAGAGTGCAGCCCCGTTGACGGGGCGTAATCTGGTGGTCGGTCTGAGAATGGATTTCTGATCCGGCTGCAGCTGAGTTAAGCCGCATCCGGCCCAGGTTTGGGCCTGGGCCGGATGTCGTGGCTATAGATAGTGCTGCAGATGGCGCAGGGAACGTGTGCTGTCCACGCCGATCCTGGCAATCACTTCCGATTCGGGCACGCCGGCGCGCAGCCATTGCACGATGGCCGTGTTGCGCAAGACCTGCGGCCCTACGCGCTGCAGCGGAAATTTCTGACTGTCCTCGGGCTGGGCCTGATGGGCGCGCTGAATGATCTGCGAGGCCACATGGAACAGCATGCGTACTGACAGTTCGCCGCCACGGCGCGAATAGAAAACGATATGGTTGCCGTCAATCACTGACGGCCCGCGCTGTGCGGCGCTGAATCTTCTCCAGCTTTGCAGGGCCTGGGCCACGGAGTCGGGCAACTCAAGCAGCCGTTGCTGAGCATTTCTACCGCCTTCTATCTGCAGGTAGCGAGGCAGGGGTGACTCTCCGTTCGCAATGCTCTCCAAGCTGCCAAGCCAGACCTGATCGGCGCTTGAAAGCAGGTTCTTCCAGAGTAGGCAGCGTACTTCCTCGGGGGCCAGAGCCAGCTCGTAGAGCAGCAACACAATGGCGCGATCGCGTGCATCCTGATAGCCGTCGGCGCTGGGAAAGTGCCTTGGCAGTGACTGCCAGAGCAGGGGAGGCAGACAATGGCCCTTGCCGTCCTCGGAGGGAGGGCGTTCAGCCGGCTCGAGACCGGTTGCTGGGTTGGCGCTGATCCAGCCGTGCTCCATCGCATGATCGTAGATGCGCTCCAGCAGCCGCCAGTAGCGGCGGCGGGTGACCGGGCTGATCTTGCGCTCGGGGTGGTGGTGCGCACGTTGGCCATCGCGTATCTGCAAGAAGCTTTGCACATCCAGCTCGGTTGCCTGATGCCAGGGCTTTGAAGAACGTTGCCTGCGCGCAGGGCGCTCCTTGTCAGAGATCGGTGCCTGCCTGGACAAATGCATCAACCAGGCCTGCCAGACCTTTTCATAGTTGCCGTCAGGAGAAGTATCCAGCGCATCCCAACTCTTGTTGCCCTCATGCTCTAGCCAGTCGCGAAACAGCTGACTTCCTGTTGGCAGAGTGGATGGGTCTGGAGGCTGCAGATCCGAAATGTCTATATTTTGCATTTGATGATATTAATGTAACTTACATGTTGTATTTATCAGCACCGACATAAATTCATTCACTTAATCACAAGCCAAAGGTCATCAGCGAAGAGGGCGCTTTCTGTCGCTGCGCCCTCCCATTTCAATGAGGGATCCATCAAAACTCAGGGAGCCAGTCGTTCACGAATCCAGTGCTGACCTTCCTGGCGGTAGCTCAGGCGGTCATGCAGCCGGCTCTTGCGTCCCTGCCAGAATTCCCACCGCTCAGGTACCAGGCGGAAACCGCCCCAGTGGGGAGGCCGGGGAGGATTGAGCAAAAACTGCGCGCTGTACTTGGCGGCATTGGCCACCAGCACGCCGCGGCCACTGATGACCTGGCTTTGCGGACTGGCCCAGGCCCCAATTCTGGAGTCAAGCGGGCGGCTGGCAAAGTAGGCATCGCTTTCTTCGGCACTGACTTTTTCCACACGGCCTTCGATGCGCACCACGCGCTCCAGCTCTACCCAGTGAAATTGCAATGCAGCGAATGGATTGCCCGCCAGCTGCTGGCCCTTTCGGCTGTCGTAGTTGGTGTACCAGACAATGCCACGCTCGTCGTAACCTTTGATCAGCACAATACGCGTGCTGGGTCGCAGGTCGCCGCTCACGGTCGCCACAGTCATGGCATTGGGCTCAGGCACTTGGGCTCTCACGGCTTCCTGCAGCCATTGGTCGAACTGCTGCAGGGGATTCTGGTTGGAAGCGGATTCGCTCAGCTCTGCGCGTTCATAGCTTTTGCGCAGATCGGCAATGGATGAAGATAGGCTGCTCATGTCCACATTGTGCCGCGCAGCCAAAGCCGGCGTTATGCTCGACAGCAATATGAATCAAGAAGTTTTGTCCGCTCCCGTGATTGATCCGGAGCAGCCTTGTGTGCTGGTTCTCGCTGCGGGCAGGGGAGAGCGTTTTCTCGCATCGGGCGGATCCAGCCACAAGCTCCAGGCCATGCTGGGCCTGCAAACCGTTCTGCAAACCACGCTGGCTGCAGTGCAGGCCTCGGGCCTTCCCTGGCATCTGGAATACGGGCCGCATCCCGGCATGGGCGACAGCATTGCGGCGGCCGTCAAGGCCACAGCCGGCGCCAATGGCTGGCTGGTCCTGCCTGCAGATTTGCCCTTGATTCAAGCCAGCACGCTGCAACAACTGGCTTTGCAGCTGGCACAGCTGGAGAGTCGCGAGCTGCGTGTGATCCAACCTTTTTATCAGGGCCAGAAGGGCCATCCTGTGGCTTTCAGTCGTGCAGCAGCGCAGGAACTTGCTGAGCTCAGTGGCGATCTGGGCGCAGCCTCCATCGTGCGCAACGCGGCGGAGAATCAGCGTCTGTGGCGCTGGGACTGCGATGACATAGGCTGCGTGCTTGATGTGGACACTGTGCAGGCCTTGGAAGAGGCGCGCAGGATCTGGCAGGCGCGCAATTCTTGATTCTCTAGAAGCCTCTGAGGGAGGGCCTGACGAGGTAGCCTTTGAATTTGCCGAGTTCGTCTATCAGACAAGCCCCGGTTCCGGCTGCCTGGCCTTGTCCTTCAAATGCACGCTCGCTATTCATTTTCCAGGCGATGGCAGGCTTAGGCGCCGCGCTCAATCACGGCACAAGCCAGGCGTGCGCCTGAATTGCCGGTGGGCTGGGTCGTGTAGTCATCCGGATCGTTGTGCACGATCAGCGATCGACCCAGAATGCCGCTGCTGCCTCTGTCCAATTTGAACTCCTTGCTCACAAAATCGATAGTTGCCACGCCCTGGGTGTCGGCGTCAAGGCTGGGCAGGTCACCGATGTGATGGGCCTTGCTGTCGCCGAATTTGCCATGCGCCTGCTGTCCAGGGTTGAAGTGGCCGCCGGCGCTCAAGCCGTCGCCGCTGGAGCAGTCACCTTTTTCATGGACATGAAAGCCGTGCTCGCTATTCGGCGCAAGCCCTTCCACACGGCCTTGCACCCGAACGCTGCCGTCGGGCTGCGGAAAGAACTGTACCGTACCCGTTACCTGGCTGCCCTTGGTGGCTTCCAGACGTGCAATCGATTGAACGCCTTTGCTGAGAGCTGCTGCGGGAGTCGTCTCCGAAGAAGAGGGCGCAGCCGTGTTGCTGGTCGTGGAGCAGGCCGTCATGACCAAGCTTGCTGCAAGCGTCAAACCTGCCCAGGCAGGGCGCGAAAAGAGGGCGGCAACACGGTTGGGGAACATGGCAGTCTTTCCGAAATCAAAAGGCCATTGTGCCCCGGATCGCCAGAATTTCAAGCTTTCTTGCTCTGCAGACCAATACAGTAGAGCGATGTTAGCTACGTTTCAAATAGCAGCAGCAGATGGGCAACTGGCTTTCTGGAAGTCCGCATAGGCCAGCAGGCGCTTGAGCGCCTTGTCGTCGATGCCAAGCCGTTGCAGCTCGTCAAAAGTAGCCTGCGCATAGTCCAGGGTCGTGCCGTATATACCCTGGGCCTGAGAGAAAATGCGCCGGTATTCATCCGGCGCCAGCTCGCCGGTATGGTGCGGGCTTTGGCGTGACAGCGTGAATGCGAGGGCTTTCACGGCTCCGTGCGGGGTGCGGCAAGGCAGCCAGCGCGGGTCATAGACGGCATTGGGCATCTCACGCAGCCAAAGCTTGCGCATGACGGTATCGCCTTGGTTACGCGGAATACGGAAGGCCATGCCCTGGCAACTGCCGCCCGAGAGCATGCCAAACACCAGGCCTGGAACCTGGGGCGTGCCACGGTTGATGGTGCTCCACATTTTGAGGGCACGATGCCAGCCATGTACATGGGCCGAACGGCGTTCGCTGAAGTCGAATTCGGGACGCCAGATCAGGGAACCATAACCAAAGATCCACAAATCCTCGTCACCTCCCCACTGCACCAGAGCCCGCTCCAGCATCTGGTCAGCATCACGCATGGAATGATTCAACAAAGGAAGGGCGGACATGGAAACTCCTCGAACCGGATTCAGAGCTGAATTGACTTTGATATATAACGCGCGGACGCGCCGTCGGTGCACCTGTGCACACACGAAGGCGTAAAAGCAACGCTTTCCCGGTGTGAAACGGCTGAAATTTGAATCTTTTTTGCGATTGCTGTGAGAGCAGCAGTTAGGGCGTTTCACGGCAAACCTCTAGAATGCGTGGTTTTGTCGCTTTGTCAGCCTGAAGCATGTAGCCGGGCTGCAAAGTGTCATGAATACAGGTTTCGTACTTTCATAATCACCCGCAAATACGGAGATTTCATTCATGTCCTTCAACAGCTCTGACGACGATAGCCAACAACGCTTTGCCCTGGGTTTTCTGTTTGCCCTGATCGCTCTGGTTGTCTCCACCGTCGTCGGCACCGTCGTCTACAAGCGCGGCATTTCCCATGCTCCCAAGGCCGAAGCAGCAGTGTCCGCACCCAGCGCGACCAACGTGCCTGTGGTGGTGGTTGAAGAAACTGCCCGCGTGATCGTGGAAAACGGTGTGGTCAAGTTCTACTTTGTCTCGGGCAAGGCGGAAGTGGCCGCTGGCGCCAACGAAGCGCTGAGCGATGTGGTCAAGGGCGTGGCCGAAGGCAAGCGCGCCGTGATCTCCGGTTTCCATGATGCAACCGGCAGTGCTGAAATCAACGCGGAGCTGGCCAAGCAACGTGCGCAAGCCGTCCAGGCCGCCCTGGTGGCACTGGGCGTGGCAGAAGACAAGGTCGAGCTGAAGAAGCCCGAGCAATCTCAGGCCGACGGCTCCAATGCCGAAGCTCGCCGTGTGGAAGTGATTCTGGCCAACTGATAAACCCAGTTCTCTTGCACAAAGCCCGATATGGCATTGGCTGTATCGGGCTTTTTGCTGTTTGCAACAGAGCAAGGATCAGTTGTTTTCAATGAATCCAGCTGCCGGAGGCTTGCCCAGGGCAATGACTCTTTCAATGCCGCCTGCATCGACCTGGCGCATGACAAATGATCCCCGCGCAAAGCGCATGGTACGGATCTGCCAGCACCCGTTGATGCGCTCGTACTCATCACTGTACTGACCTGAGAGATTGACGATGGTGCGTTCCTTGACATTGACCTGGCAGAACTCCAGATCCCACAAGCCTTTTGCACTATCAGCTCCCGTGAAGCTGATCTGAGGGTTGTGGCCGTGGTGCATGTCCTGGATGGACGGGTTGGCAACCGCCAGCCTGGTGAAGGTTTCAACCCATTCTTCGCGATCCGTAAAAGCCGGAAAACCATCGGCCTCGATAACTGCGCCATGTTCCACAAAGCACTCACGCATGGCATTCGGCTGCTTCTGATCGCAGGCTCGCAAGTACCGGGCCTTCAAAGCCTGTATCGACTGAATATCCTCAAGATGCTGCAAACGCTGCTGAAGTTGCTCCAGAACCGAGTCACTCATTGCCAGTCTCCTGATTGGTGTTGGAGTACCGAGTCTGGAATGCCAGCCAATGACTGAACACCCATGTTTGGACGATGGGTAGTCAATTCAAGCCTGAAAAATCAGGAACTGGCGCAGATCGTCAAGGACATTGCCGCCAATACGGTCGGGACCATCGTCCATCGCCTGGTAACTGACGGTCAGTGCGGACATGAGATTCACACTGTAGAAGCCTGCTCTCTAACAGCGGTTGGGGCAACAGGCCACAACGGTACGCAGTGGCGGGCTTCAGGCTGCATGACTGACGTCATGGCTTGGTTATTTGGGAGATGCTTCGCTGCGCAGTCCGGTATGTGCCCGGAGTCATACCCGTCCAGTGACGAAAGGCACGGTGAAAAACAGCAGGAGTGCTGAAGCCCAGGGCATAGGAGATCTCAGCCAGAGAAACGTCGTTACGTACAAGGTTCAGGATGGCCAAGTCCCTGCGCAGTTCATCCTTGATGCCCTGGAAGGACAGACCTTCCTCTTGCAATTTGCGGATCAATGTTCGCGAGGACATGTGCAGTCGGCTTGAAACGTCGTCCAGCGTTCTTCCCAGATCTGCGTGCAACAACTCGCGCACTTTTAGCCGTATAGCGTGTTCGTGGTAGGAGGTGAATATCCAATCGCGGGGTGCTCGTGCAAGAAAGGTCCGTACGTCAGCTGCACTGCGTACGGGCCGAATTTTCCCTAGCTCGGCACCAAAGGTGATCTGCGAGTGCTTGCCATCGAAATCAATGGGGGCCGGGAACAGGATCGGATAGTCGGCGGCAAAGGAGGGACGCGGAAATGCGAGCCCCACGCTGTAAACAGGAACCTCCCGGCCGACGAGCCATGAAACGATACCGTGCGTGAGCTTCAACATCAGTGCGTGGCCGAAGCGGTTCACCCTCGCCTCGGGTGAACGGGGGATCAGGTCCAGGCGCAGTGTGGTTTCAGCTTGTCCAAAATTCAAGCGATAGTCGTCCAGCAGCAGGTTCCAGAACTGTGTGAAGCGATATAGCGCCACATCGATTGTGGGCGCATCCATGAGCACCCGGATGATGTATTTCAGGGAGCCGGTTCGTATGGGGCGGCTCCATAAACCCATCATTTCATCGCCCGTTGCGCCTGCGCTTTTCTGATAAAGCCCAACGAGCTGATCGTGTGTGAGCCGAGCGCCAGGGTGACTGATGAATTCCTTGACGATTCCAGCCTCTTTCAGGCAGCGATCCAAAGCTTGTTCAGAGCAAAGCGCCCGCAGGCTTTGCAGCAGATCCTGCACCAAATCGAGTGAAACAGTTGCCGTCGAGGTACTTCTGCCATCCTCTGCATCCGTTTGAGGCCATTCCAGGGGATCTGGTGCGATTGTCACTTTTTGCATGTTTCAAGTCGCCATTGGCAATTGGATGGGGAGCGCCTTGTACCTATTCTCTGAATAAAGGAAAAGGAGACAACGACATGGAACGGCTTGGAAACATGATGCGCATGCCGCTGCTTATCGGTTCAATCCTAACGTATGCCCTTGAAAATAGCGGAGATCAGCAGATTTTAACGGCACTTGACGATGGTGGGTTGCACACGTACTCGTACCGTGAATTCGGTGAAAGAGTGATGGATCTGGCCATCGGTATGACGCGACATGAAGTGCAGCCAGGTCAGAGGGTGGCGACATTGGCATGGAATACCTATCGCCATCTGGAAATCTACTATGCCACGGCTGGTATCGGCGTGATTTGCCACACGGTTAATCCGCGGCTGAGTCGTGAGCAAATCACCTTCATCATCAATGATGCGCAGGACAGCGTTCTGTTCTACGACGCGCAATTCACAGAGCTGGTCGATTTCTTGCGCCCTCAGTGCCCGTCAGTGGCGCATTGGGTGCTGTTGAGCGAAGGTGCAGGTGGAGGAAGCGCTGGGGACAACTACGGCTCCTGGCTTGGCAACGACACCCGTGGCTTTGAATGGCCGGTCTTTGATGAAAATACCGCGTGTGGGCTGTGCTACACGTCCGGCACCACTGGAGCGCCAAAGGGGGCCCTGTACTCCCATCGATCAACTGTGCTGCACGCCTACGCGTCCAGCCATCCCAACGCCGTCGCCATCTCGGCCAGAGATGCCGTGATGCCATTGGTGCCCATGTTTCATGTCAATGCTTGGGGTTTGCCGTATTCAGCCTTGATGTCCGGGGCCAAGATTGTCTTGCCGGGATCGAACATGCAGGGGGAGCGCCTGTACGCTCTGTGCGAGCGAGCAGGGGTGACGTTGTCGGCCGGCGTTCCAACTGTATGGAAAGGCGTGTTGGACCATGCCGAAAACCACGGACTAGCCTTCAGCACGCTCCAGCGCATCCTCATCGGTGGCGCGGCATGCCCGCCTCACATGATTGCGGCTTTTGGTGCCCGTAATGTCACGGTGCGCCACGCCTGGGGTATGACGGAGGTGTCCCCTCTAGGAACGGTGTGCCAATTGCTTCCCCAGCATGCGTCGCTGTCTGGCGACGAAGCCCTGCAGGTGCTGGCGTCGCAAGGGCGGCCCTTGTTTGGTGCGAGATTCAAGGTGGTGGACGATGCTGGCAATCGATTGCCCCACGATGGAGTTTCAACTGGGCACCTGATGGTTCAGGGCAACTGGGTCATCTCTCGCTACTACGGCAAGACTGAGCCCGCGATCGAAGACGGATGGTTCTGTACGGGAGACGTCGGCAGCATGGATGCGGACGGCTACATGCGCATCACGGATCGCCGCAAGGATGTCATCAAGTCAGGCGGAGAGTGGATCTCATCCATAGAGATTGAAAACATCGCGATGGAAGAGTCCGGTGTCGAGTTGGCAGCCTGCATTGCCGAGGCCAACGAAAAGTGGGGTGAACGCCCGGTGCTGTTCGTCGTGCCGAAGGCGGGCGCGGAGCGATCGGCTGAACGGATTCTTGCGCGCTACCAAGGGCGTGTGGCGAAGTGGTCCATTCCCGACAGGGTGGTGTTCATAGATCACATGCCGATGACGGCCACCGGAAAGATTCAGAAAACAGCGCTGCGTGCGCTGGCGACGTGATCCGTCCCTATCCCCATTCGTTACCCATTTCACCGCTTGCAAGGAGTTCTTTCTATGTCTACCCCTCTTTTGCTGACGTCCGAGCAGGACGACGTCGGCATCGTTACCCTGAACATGGAGCACAAGCGCAATGCGCTGAACGAGGAAGCGATTACGGCCATCGATGCCTATTTTTCGGCTATTCCCAGCCACATCCGCGTCGTCCTTCTAATGGCCAAGGGTGAGCATTTCTGTGCCGGGCTCGATTTGAAGGAGCACCATGACAAGGAGCGCAGCGGCGTTGAATTCATGCGCGTGTGTCAGGGCTGGCACCGCGCGTTCGACAAGATCCAGCATGGCGGCATCCCTGTGGTCGCCTGCCTGCAAGGCGCCGTAGTAGGCGGTGGGCTGGAACTTGCCAGCGCGGCCCATGTCCGTGTGGCCGACAGTGGCACCTTCTTCGCGTTGCCCGAGGGAACACGTGGCATCTTCACTGGCGGCGGTGCCACTGTGCGCACGGCGCGCATCATCTCCGCCCCCCGCATGGTTGAGATGATGCTCACGGGCCGGGTTATCGATGCGCAGGAAGGCCGTCAACTCGGTCTGGCCCACTACGTCTGCGACTCCGCCAAGGGCGATACACCAGCCTCTGAATTGGCACTTTCCCTGGCGAAAAAGATCGCTGGCAACGCGGCGCTATCCAACTACGCCATCGTCAGTGCCATCAACCGCATTGCGGACATGTCGGCCACGGATGGTTTGTTCACCGAAGGGCTGGTCATGGCCATGATCCAGCAGGGGCATGACGTACAGCAGCGCCTGGGCGAGTTCGTCAACAAGAGGGCGCACAAGGTGCAACTGGGCCACTGATTCTGGTCGCCTGCCAACCCGCAACAACAACGGAGAGAAGCATGCTATCGAATGAAGAAATATGCCGGCGGCTGCCCGGCCACCCTGGCTACGAACAACTCAAAACCCAGCGCCGCCGCGTGGCATTTGCCTTTGCCAGCGTATGCCTGGGACTGTGTATGGCCTTCATTCTGGCTGCAGTGATGTCGCCTGCCAGTCTGGCCGTGCCTTTGAATCGCGAGGGAACGCTTACCAGCGGCGTGGCATGCGCCACCGGGCTGATCGCGTTGTCATGGGGGCTAACGGGCATTTATATCCACATTGCTAATACACGCTTCGACGCTCAGTGCACGCGGCTGCTGTCGGGGTTGCAAACATGAACACGCAGGCCATCCTGATCTTCGCTGGTTTTGTCGCCATCACGCTAGGCATCACCTACTGGGCATCAAACCGCACGCGTTCCACCTCGGATTTTTACACTGCAGGTGGCGGTATCACTGGGACCCAGAATGGAATGGCAATCGTGGGCGACTACATGTCTGCAGCCACATTGCTGGGTATCTCCAGTTTGGCATTCTCCAACGGCTTCGACTCGCTGATCTACGCGGTGTGTGCCTTCATGGGCTGGCCCATGATCATGTTTCTGATTGCTGAGCGCCTGCGCAACCTGGGGCGCTATACGCTGAGCGACATCGTTTCCTACCGCTTGGATGAGCGCAGTACGCGCATCTTCACCGCGATCAGTTCGCTGACCGTGGTGCTGTTCTACCTCATTGTGCAGATGGTTGGCGCCGGACAGTTGGTGCAGCTACTGTTTGGCATCGACTACACCTATGCCGTCATTGCCGTTGGTCTGCTGATGATGGTGTATGTCGTGGTCGGCGGCATGGTTGCAACGACCTGGGTGCAGATCATCAAGGCCGTGCTGATGCTGGGCAACGGCATCGTGCTGATGGTGCTTGCTTTGCGCTACTTTAATTTCGACTTCTCGTCCTTATTGGCGGCTGCTGCCAACAACCATCAGGCTGGCGAAGCGATGAAAGGGCCCTGGAAGCTCATGGCGAATCCGATCTCCGGCTTGTCACTGGCCGTCTCCCTAGTCTTTGGCATTGCGGGCCTGCCTCACATCATGATGCGTTTCTTCACCGTGCCCAATGCGCGCGCGGCCCGCAAATCGGTTTTCGTCGCCACAGGCTTGATGGGCGCGTTCTTTGTGATCATCTGCTTTCTGGGTCTCAGTGCAATGGCCATCCTGCCGAACTACCCCGCATTCTACGTGGACGGCAAGGTGGGCGGCCCTGTGCTGGGTGGCTCAAATATGCCCATCATGCACCTGGCGACCGCGCTGGGCGGCAACTTGCTGTTCGGCCTGCTGGCTGCCGTATCGTTCGCCACCATTCTCGCGGTGGTCAGTGGATTGACGCTGGCCGGTGCCTCCGCTATTGCGCATGACCTGTATGCAAAGGTCTACAAGAACGACCATGTTTCCCCCAGTGAGGCCATGCGCGTGAACCGTCTGGCCTCCATTGGCATCGGCATGGTAGCCATCGTGCTCGGTCTGCTCTTTCGAGATCAGAACGTGGCTTTCCTGGTGGCCCTTGCCTTCAGCATCGCTGCATCCGCCAACTTTCCAGTGTTGCTCATGTCGATGTACTGGCGCAGCCTGACGACCCGTGGTGCCTTGGCCGGCGGCCTGGTAGGGCTGAGCGTAGCTCTTGCTTTGGTAGTGCTCTCGCCTGCGGTATGGGTGCGCATCTTCCATTTCTCTGCGCCGGTATTTCCCTATGACTACCCCACACTGATTTCGATGCCGTTGGCATTCGTGGTGATCGTCGTGGTATCCCTCATGGACCGCTCGCCGCGCGCCGCGCAGGACAAAGCTGGGTTTCCTGCGCAGGAGGTGCGCGCGGAAACCGCCGTAGGCATTGCCTCTGTATCTCATTGAACGTACGGAAGATAAGCAAGGACATGACTTACCAAGCCCCCATTGACGACATGCTGTGTTGCATGAAGGAACTTGCTGGGCTAGACGCAACCGCGCGACTGCAGGGGCTGGAAGAAGTCATGCCGGAGACGGCCCAAGCCTGCGCCAAATTCACCCAGATAGTGATCGCGCCGCTGAATGCAGCTGGGGGACAAAACCCCGCTGCCTTGGCCGATGGCTCGGTGAGCACCTTGCCCGGCTTCAAATGGGCTTACCTGCGGTTGATGGAAGAGGGTTGCAGCCCCCCGCCTTTGGCGGCCAAGGTCTGCCCAGCATCGGCGCGGCATGCATGGAAATGCTCAACAGCGCCAGCATGAGCTTTGCATTGTGTCCGCTGCTGCCAGCAAGGTAATGTTGGCGCGCCAGAAGATAGATATGGCCTTCCTGAGCACAAAGATCGCCACATCGCACTTCTTACACCATCCGCATCCTTTCAAACGTTCCAGGCTTGCGCGACATCGTCATCGAAGGCAATGAAAGCACGCTGGCGTGTGAGTCGTTCTGAACACAGGCATTCGTCATTCGACGGGTTTCTTTTTCCACCGAACAGGAGTTTCATCATGACTGACATCAGTAACAGAACGGAAATCGCCCACTACATAGGCGGCGCTCACACCTCTGGCAACGGCACGCGTAAGCAACCCATCTACAACCCCGCCACCGGCGCCGTTAGCCGCCAGGTGCGTCTGGGTACGGCTCAGGACGTGGAGGCTGCCGTTGCTGCTGCGCAGTCTGCATTTCCGCGGTGGGCGGACACCCCGCCCATACGTCGCGCGCGCGTACTGTTCAAGTTCCTGGAACTGCTTAATCGCAATAAGGACGAACTCGCCGCACTCATCACGGCCGAGCATGGCAAGGTTTTTACTGATGCTCAAGGCGAGGTGGCACGGGGCATCGATATCGTCGAGTTCTCATGTGGAATTCCCCAACTCCTCAAAGGCGACTTTACCGATCAAGTCAGTACCGGTATTGATAACTGGACTCTGCGCCAGCCACTTGGCGTCGTCGCTGGTGTGACACCTTTCAATTTTCCCGTCATGGTGCCCATGTGGATGTTTCCCGTGGCCATTGCCGCCGGCAATTGCTTCGTGCTCAAGCCTAGCCCCATTGACCCCAGCCCGAGTTTGTTCATAGCCGATCTGTTGAAACAGTCGGGCTTGCCCGACGGCGTGTTCAACGTTGTGCAAGGAGACAAAGAGGTTGTAGATGCGCTGCTGGAGCACCCTGACGTGAAGGCGCTGAGCTTTGTCGGCTCTACCCCGATCGCCAATTACATCTATGAAACCGGTGCGCGCCATGGCAAGCGCGTGCAGGCGCTGGGAGGTGCCAAAAACCATATGGTGGTGATGCCAGATGCCGATATCGACCAGGCCGTGGATGCACTGATCGGTGCGGGCTATGGTTCAGCGGGGGAGCGCTGCATGGCCATCTCTGTCGCAGTCCTCGTAGGCGACGTCGCCGACAAGCTCATACCCAGATTGGTGGAACGAACCAGAGCATTGAAAGTGCTCAATGGCACCAATTTGGCGGCAGAGATGGGCCCCATCGTGACTCCTGCGGCGCATGCGCGTATCAGCAGCTATATCGAGCAGGGCGTTAAGGAGGGGGCACAACTGCTCGTTGATGGCCGTACCTTCCTGGGCGCTGCTGCCGGAGAGGGGTGCGCCAACGGCTTTTGGATGGGGGGCACGTTGTTCGACCAGGTTACGCCGGAAATGAGCATCTACCGGGAAGAGATCTTCGGCCCCGTGCTGTCATGTGTTCGAGTCGCTGATTTCTCCGCCGCAGTGCAACTCGTCAACAAGCATGAGTTTGGCAATGGCGTTGCATGTTTCACCCGCGATGGCAATGTGGCTCGGGAATTCACTCGGCGTATCCAGGTTGGGATGGTAGGTATCAACGTACCCATTCCGGTGCCCATGGCCTGGCACGGCTTTGGTGGGTGGAAGAAGAGCCTGTTTGGCGATATGCATGCCTATGGGGAGGAGGGGGTGCGCTTCTACACCAAACAGAAATCCGTCATGCAGCGTTGGCCCGAGAGCATTGGCAAAGGCGCGGAATTCGCCATGCCAACGGCCCAATAGGTAGAGGCAACATCCATTGCCGATGACTCTGAAGACAAACAGCTGCATGTATTTCGCAATGCTGTAGACGTGCGTCTCGTCTTGTTCGATCTCGCGCGTGCAGTCAACGATTTCCTGGCCGTTGGTGACGCAAGCCAGTGACAGTTCCTCGGTCAGGCGGAATCCAGGTGATTCTCGAAAAATCGCATATGGTCGCGGGCGTTGCAGGCCTTCCATCACTGGATAGAAAAAAGCCTACTCGCGTAGGCTTTTTTATTGCTCACCTGCTACGCGCTACGCAGCGGATCGATTTTTTTGGCGTCTGAGTGGCGTTCTTCGCTGTAATCGTTTGACTTTTTTTGTATTAATTCGATTTTGTAGCCATCAGGATCCGTCACAAAAGCAATGACGGTACTGCCGCCTTTGACGGGGCCAGCCTCACGGGTCACATTACCGCCGGCGGCCTTGATCTTCTCGCAGGCGGCATAGGCATCGGGCACACCCAGAGCAATATGACCGTAAGCCGTGCCCATGTCATAGTTCTCGGTTCCCCAGTTGTAAGTCAGCTCAATTTCCGCCTGACCCGGGTTACCACCTTCGAAGCCAAGAAAGGCCAACGAGTACTTGTACTCGGGGTTCTCGGACGTGCGCAGCAGTTGCATGCCGATGACGTTGGTGTAGAAATCAATAGAGCGCTGGAGATTGCCAACGCGCAACATCGTGTGGAGGAATCGCATAGGCACTATTTTGCCAGCAGGTTCTGAGTTGCAGGTGGGTGAAGTAATTTCTTGTACGTTTTTACAGTCATGCCTCCAAGAGCAGCTCGCTGAGCGACGTCCCCCCGGATTTGAGTAGCGTCTGACTCTGGAGTCCAATCCGGAAGACAGGAGATTGGACGTGAAAAAGAGATTTACAGAAGAACAGATCATTGGATTCCTGCGAGAAGCGGAGTCTGGACTGCCAGTGGCAGAGCTGCGCCGCCGGCACGCTTTCTCTTAGGTCAGCTACTACCTCTGGCGTAACAAGTTCGGCGGCATGAGCGTCTCGGACGCGAAACAGCTCAAGGAGCTAGAGCTTGAAAACGCCCGTATCAAGCGGCTGCTGGCCGAGTCCATGTTGGACGAAAGAAGCCTTGATAAAAAAGTGGTGAGCGCACCTGCACGGCGCGAGGATGGGCTGTGGACTCAGCGAACGCCGCTCACTGCTCGTCATCCAGCACTTACCGTCACAAGCCCGCTGAAAGCCGAAACGGTGACGTGGTACGTCCCACACATCTTCGACGAAGTGGCGCTCAGCTTCCACCAGCACTGCCCGTTGGCCAGGTAGGCCAGGGCCCATATAGCCCATCTCGCGTCCCCCCATTTGCGTTGGGCTGGCCTGTCAGCGAGAACGGACCGCTACCCGGCTTGCAGATTGCACCGGTAGCGAGGTGCAAGTTACAGATGGCATTGGTGTTCCAGGTGCCGTGCGTGCTCTGGTTCAGCCCCATGGTCCAGCAGCTCATCCAGGCCCCGGCTTTGCCGATCAATGCGCAGGAACAGGATGGGGTGGCAATCGGCCATATTGGCGCCGATCACGAAAAAGACATCGGCTTGATCGAAGTCCTTGTAGGAACCGGGGACATCTGGCCCGATACGTACAACGAAATAGCATCGGGGCCATGAGTGTCAAGGATGGTCTTGAGGCGCTGGGCAGTTTTCGTAATGGCCTCGTCCATTTTGACCTGCACAGGATCGCGCTGACGGTCAATGCGCGCAAATGCGGTCTCCATCCGGCCAGACTCCCTCAAAGTCTGCGAGCTGCTGGAGTCCTTGGTGCACAGGCGGCCGAAGTTGGTCGGGTGGCTTTTGATGCCGATGACCTTGATCACCTTACCCTGGTCCACATGCAGATTCATACCGCAGCCAACGCCGCAGTATGGGCACACAGAGAAGACTTCGTTGGCCATGTGCACTCAGTCCTTGAGCCAGACGATGCCGTCGCGCAGCTCGATGGAGTAGACCGGCAAGATGGTGTCCGGTTCTTCCACGCAGGCGCCGGTGCGCAGCAGATAGTGGTGCTTGTAGATGGGCGAGGCGACGACAGGTTCGCCGCCCAGGTCGCCAACGATGCCGCGAGAGAGTACGTTGGCACCACTGTGGGGATCATGGTTCCCTATGGCGTAGAGGCTGCCGTCGGTCAGCCGAAAGACGGCCACCTGACGACGCCCGATGAGAGCGCAAACGCCCGTGTCGGGCCAGATGTCGTCGAAAGGGCAGATGCGGTGCCAGATGGCAGCAGAGGCTGCGCTCTTGTTGGCGGCTGAGCTCGTGGGTGCGGCGGTGCGCGTGGGTTCTGGCGCAATGGCGGTATCGTTCATGAGGTGCTCCTTAGGGGGTCAAACGCTGGCTTCGACCAACACCGGGATGCCTTTGAGGCGTGAGTGCTTTTCGGCTTGGGTAGCGGGTCGGATCTGGCCGCGCTCCTGAACGAAGACAACGTTGTCGTCGCCTGCGTCGCTGTTGACGAAGGTACGCAGGCGCCGGACGACGGCGGGGTCGTCCACGGCCTTCTTCCATTCACAAGCGTAGGTGCCCACGACATGGGCCATTTGCGCCTCCAGCTCGGAGGCAAGACCCAGGCTGTCGTCGACCACAACGGCCCTGAGGTAGTCCAGGCCGCCTTCGAGGTTGTCGCGCCAGGTGCTGGTGCGCTGCAGCCGATCAGCGGTACGGATGTAGAACATCAGGAAGCGGTCGATCAGGCGTACCAACTGATCCTTGGAAAGGTCGGCTGCCAGCAGCTCGGCGTGGCGTGGTTTCATGCCGCCGTTGCCGCAGACATAGAGGTTCCAGCCTTTTTCTGTGGCGATCACCCCCACGTCCTTGCCCTGTGCTTCGGCGCATTCGCGTGTGCAGCCGGAAACGCCGAACTTGATTTTGTGTGGCGAGCGAAGGCCCTTGTAGCGGTTCTCCAGCTCGATGGCTAGGCCAACGCTGTCGTCCACGCCATAGCGACACCAGGTGGACCCTACGCAGCTCTTGACCGTACGCAGCGACTTGCCATAAGCATGGCCCGATTCAAAGCCTGCATCCACCAGCTCACGCCAGATCAGCGGCAGTTCGTGGACTTGGGCTCCGAACAGATCGATGCGTTGGCCGCCCGTGATCTTGGTATAGAGGCCGTAGTCCTTGGCGACCTTACCAATCACGATCAGTTGGTCAGGCGTGATCTCACCTGCGGGCACGCGTGGGACGATGGAATAAGTGCCGTCCTTCTGGATATTGCCCAGGAAGTAGTCGTTGCTATCCTGCAGCGGCGCACCGTTGCGGTCGAGAACGAAGTCGTTCCAGCAACTGGCCAGGATGTTGGCCACCGTGGGCTTGCAGATGTCGCAGCCATGACCTTTGCCATGTTGCTGCAGCAATTGCGCGAAGGTTCGGATTTCGCCAACGCGCACCAGGTGATAAAGCTCTTGGCGCGAGTGCGGAAAATGCTCGCAAAGGTGGTTGTTGACAGCTACGCCTTGGCGCTTGAGCTCGGCCTTGAGTACCTGGGTAACCAGCGGCACGCAGCCGCCGCAGGAGGTCCCCACCTTGGTGCAGGATTTAAGTTCGCTGATGGTTTGCACACCGCCAGCGATAGCTGAGCACAACTGCCCCTTGCTGACGTTGTTACACGAGCACAGTACCGCAGCGTCAGGCAGGGCGTCCACGCCGAGGCCTGGTTTGGCCGCGCCGTCGCTGGTTGGCAGGATGAGCTGGCCGGGTGCATCGGGCAACTCCATATTGTTGAGCGCCATCTGCAGAAGCGTGCCGTACTCTGCGGCATCCCCCACCAGCACGGCGCCCAGCAGGCGCTTGCCGTCTTCGCTGACAACGATTTTCTTATAGATCTGCTGCAGCTCGTCGGTGTAGTTAAAGCTGCGACTACCCGGCGTCTTGCCAAGTGCGTCCCCGATGCTGGCTACGTCCACACCCATGAGCTTGAGTTTGGTGCTCATGTCGGCGCCCGTGAACGTGGCATCGGCCTGTCCTGCCAAGTGAGCTGCGGCAACGCGGGCCATATCGTAGCCTGGCGCGACCAAACCGAAGACCTGCTCATTCCAGGCCGCGCATTCACCGATGGCATAGATGTCGTGATCGCTGGTGCGACAGTGGTCGTCAATGACCATGCCTCCGCGCGGACCGATGGCCAACATGCATTGACGTGCCAGTTCGTCGCGCGGCCGGATGCCGGCCGAGAACACGATCATGTCGGTTTCGAGATAAGTTCCTTCGGCGAACACCATGCGATGGCGCGCCGTGGCGCCATCGGTGATCTCAACAGTGTTGCGGCTGGTGTGAGCCTGCACGCCCAGCGATTCGATCTTGGTGCGCAGCACGCGACCGCCGCCTTCGTCCACTTGGACCATCATCAGGCGTGGTGCGAACTCCACGACATGGGTTTGCAGCCCCATGTCGCGCAAGGCCTTGGCACATTCCAGCCCCAGCAGCCCGCCGCCCACCACTACGCCGCTTTGGGACTTGGCCCCCGAGGCCTGCATGGCTTCGAGGTCCTCGATGGTTCGGTAGACAAAGCAGTGAGGGCGGTCGCGTCCCGGCACACCTGGTACAAAGGGTGAGGAGCCCGTTGCAAGCACCAGCTTGTCGAAGGCCAGTACTTCACCATTGGTCAGTTGCAGCGTACGATCGCGCCGCTCGATGGAGGCAACGCGGGCATTGAGGCGCAGCGTCAGGCCCGGGCGGTCGTAGAAGCCCTCTGGGACCAGGGACAGATCGTCGGCGCTGCGGCCACTGAAGAACTCCGACAGGTGGACACGGTCGTATGCCGGGCGCGGCTCCTCACCAAGTACCGTCACTTCCCATCCTGCTGCGCAAAGGTCGGGAAATTGTTCGGTTAGAGCTTCGACATAGCGTTGACCCACCATGCCGTTACCAACAACGATGAGCTTTCGTGGTGTTTTATGAATCGCGTGGGGCATGCGATATCCCTTCGTCGGAGGGGAGTGAAGCGAGTTACGCTCCCTCTCACGGTTAAAAAAACAAAAAGGCGCTTGCGCCATGACCTAGCCACCTTTGGCCAGGTATGTCGCAAACGCCGTTGTCCTCAACTGTCGGAGCTACATTGCCCAGACCGTTGCTATGAATAAAGCATTTTTTATGCCAATCGTTTTCTTGCTCATGGAGCTTGGCAGTGCCGTGGTTCCAAACGAAGGTGCTGCTGATTCTGATCTACCGATGCTTCAGTTCGGTGCGGTGTCCGCATCGATAGGCACTCTTGTGGGGCGCGATTGCAAGGAATGCCATTACGGATTCGCTCATGCCTTTTGAACTGGATATCGGATGGGTCTCACGCTCCGGTCGTGCGCAGGACAACGAGGACTTCGCGGCAGTACAACTGAAGGACGAAAGTTCGGGCCACGCCAGCATGCTCGCCGCCGTTGCCGATGGTGTCAGTGCGGGTGGCTGGGGCCGTGAAGCTGCACAGACCACGGTAACCTGTTTGGCACGCGACTTCTTTTGCACGCCAGTCACCTGGGAGCCTACCGTGGCGCTGGACCGCATCGTGGGTGCACAGAACGCTTGGCTCTATGGCATCAATCGACGGCGTCAGCCGGCCTATGGTCTGACCACGCTGACAGCTCTGGTTCTACGCGGGCAGAGTTTCACGCTGGCCCATGTAGGCGATACCCGTGCCTACCTGTTGCGACAAGGGCAGATCGAGCAGCTGACGGAGGACCATGTGATGGGCGGCGTGGACTTCGCGCACCGCCTGGCGCGCGCCATTGGCCTGGAGGATAGGGTCAGCATTGACTATCGGCAAGGAGAAGTGGTTCCCGGCGACATTTTTGTACTGCTGTCAGACGGCATACACAATGACGTCAAGCCGCGCGAGTTTGCCCAGTGGGCGGGCGAGGGCGGTGCACAGTCCCTGGCCGAACGCTTGGCTGATGCCGCGTGGCGCAACGGCAGCCGCGACAATCTCACAGCAGTGGTCGTTCGCGTGCTGGGCGTGAAGGAAGCAACCCTGGACGACACTATGCGTCGCGCACAGTCCCTTCCGCCATTGCCTCTGCTCAGGCCCGGCAGTCTGGTGGATGGGCTGCGTGTGGAGGCTTTAGTGGCCGACAGTGGCATTTACCGCGTGTACCGAGTGCTGGATGAGCGCAGCGGCCAGCGCCATGCGCTCAAAACGCTGCACACACAGCGTGCCCATGACCGCCAGGAATGGGCTGCTCTGGCCCATGAAGCATGGGTGGCCGGCCATCTGCAGACCGGAGCGGCAGCCCGACATCTGGTTCGGCTGCATGCTGCGCCGGTGGATCTGCCATCAGCTTTCTATCTTTTGTACGAATGGGTGGAGGGCGAGACGCTTTCTCAGTGGCTGGAGCGACGACATCAGCCTGGTGTAGACCAGGTGCTTGCCATAGGTCAGCAGGCCGCGCGTGTGCTGGGTTACCTGCACCGACAGGGTGTTATCCACCGCGACGTCAAGCCCGCGAACCTTCACTGCGGTGTTGATGGGGTGTTGCGTCTGCTCGACCTTGGCGTTGCGCTGACTGGCCGAGAGCCTCCCGAACTGCGTGCCTTACATGCGGGTACTGCTAGCTACATGAACCCCGAGCAGTGGGACGATCCGCCAGTGCCAGCAAGTGCGGGCAGCGACCTGTTCGCTTTGGGCGTGACGCTGTACCAGCTATTGACAAGTGGACGTCTGCCCTATGGTGAGGTTATCGCTTACCAGAGAGGGCGCTACTGGCGTGACCCAATACCTCCCAGTCGTCACAGCCCACAAGTACCAATCTGGCTGGATGCCATCGTTCTTAAGGCGATCGCTCGCGATCCTGCACAGCGCTTCGAGACGGCCGAAGAAATGTTGCTGGCGTTAGAGCGCGGAGCTGCGCGGCCACTATTGCCGCAAGCGTCCAGTCCACTCCTTGAGCGCGATCCAGCATTCGGTTGGAAGACAGCGCTCGCCTTCAGCGTTGTGCTCAATGTGGCGCTGCTTTACTGGTTACTGTTCCTGCCACGCTGAGCTTTGAATCAAGCCGGAACGGTGCGTGCGCGACCGCCTTTCTCCGCCCAGGTGCGTGTCCAGCGCAGTTGCATGTAGCGCAGCATCACCAACATGACTAGTGAAAAGCAGGCAAACACAGCGAATCCTGAGAAGTAACTGCCGGTGTGCTGTTGCGACAAACCCATGCTTGCAGGGATCAAGCCGCCGCCCAAAGCGCCCAACTCTCCGATCATGGAGCCGGCCACAGCAGTGGTTGTTGGCCACCGCAGAGGAACCAATTGGAACAAGGCACCATTGCCAGCTCCCAAGGCGGCAAAACATACCAAGAAGAACAGCACTGTGAGAGTTAAGGAGTGGCCGCTGAGTCCGCAAAGCAGCAAGCTAATGAAGACGACGACCAGCACTGCTGTGAGCGTGTTCACTCCGCCCCAGTGATCCGACAGCCAGCCGCCAAAAATGCGCGTAGTCGCACCCATAAACGCAGCCAGCATGGTCAACTGCCCAGCTTCAACTTTGCTCACACCGAATTGGTCATAAAAGTAGCTTGGCAGAAAAGTGGCTAAGCCAATGAAGCCGCCAAAGGTGACGGCATAAATTAGGCTGAAAGCCCAGCCGTCCTTCTCGATAAGGCAGGCAACATGGTCACGCAGAGTGGCATGTGCATCACGGTCTGCGGGTTCTCGGGCAAACACAATCATTACGACCATAGGCACCAGAATACCTAGAGCCGCAAAGCCGTATACGGCCTGCCAGCCAAAGGCCTGTGCCAACTGCGGTGCCAGCAGTGCGGCAAAGGCCGTTCCGATGTTGCCGGCACCAACTAGTCCCATTGCTAGTCCCTTGTAGCGCGGTGGAAATGAGCCTGAACCGAGTGAAAGAGCTACGCCGAAGCTGGCACCAGCAATGCCTAGCAAAACGCCCATGGCCAGCAGATCACCAAAGGAATCAACGGCGAAGTAGCCGTACAACATTGCGATGGCGATGCCCACCATCTCAACCAGGGTGGCATTCTTTCTACCGATGTACTGAGCCAGTAATCCCAGCGGAAAGCGCATCAGCGACCCCGCGAAGATTGGGATGGATAGCATCAGGCCCTTCTGCGCCGGTGTCAGATTAAAGCTCTCGCTGAGAAAAGGGGCCATTGCACCATTGATGACCCAAATGCCGCATGAGCAGGCGAAATAGAAGAATGATGCGCCCAAGGTTGGTGCATGCCCAGCTTGTAAAAAGTTTCGGAAGCCCGTCATTGCTTTCTGTCCCTACAAAAGAAAACGTCTACGCAGGCATTACCCGCAATAGCGGCCTATGCCTAACGTAGACGTCGTTGTCTTGATACAGCCGAATCTGCTTCATTGCAAAAACGGCTACAAGTCAGTTAAGCAAGATTCGTGCTCATCCGCTTGAGTGTGCAAAGAACATGATGGAGTGATGTTCTACCGAACCAAATGGCCCAACTCCTCGTAGGTCCGCGTTTCTCGACCTCCATGGCGGAGAGTTTGGTGTTAAGGGATACCCCGCCGGTTGAAGTCGCTTTGCGACCAAGAGCTGACGTCCGTGTTTGCAATCGTCCAGACCGATTCACGAAGATGACCCAGTTCAACCTCCAACCGTCGTTCAGAAGTCTGCGGTAGTCGGCAGCTCTTGACCGGAGCTGGGCCTGGCTACTTGTGAGCGCAGCACCACAAAGCGAACCTCCGACAGGCCCCAACGCCCATCTCGACTTTCAGGGGAACAGTCAGACGCGAAGGAGTCTCTTGTGCAGATGTCATCCAAGTCTGGCTTGATGTGTCCCACCATCCGCTCACGCGGACAGGAGCAGGCTGACTGATCGATAGCAAGTACCTCCAGCCTGTGTTCCCGAAGTCTTGACATGGACAGCCCTGAAGAGGTTGAAAAGCTACTCCAGGTACTGCCACCTTGTTCTGCACGTCACATCATTAAAAGCAGTACAAGGATTTACTTCACATTCGTACAACAATTTACTTCCCCCACCTTTGTCGGACAGCTACCGTTATTAATACTAATTTTGTTCCAGGTTGATTCACCTTGTTCTAAGGAGCCGGCCGAGGAGGAGGAACATGATTGGTTGAATTTTCATCAACTAATTTTGTTCTCATGGGAACATGACCAAGGATGTCCGGGCCCGATGTAATGAGCGCTTCCTCGACGAATTGTTCGATGACATGCGTAAGAACTTGAAACTCTCGCTGTCATACCTGTGCCCATAAGAGGCCGCTAACGACGCTTAGATGATTGGAACGCCATCGGCATCTTGCAGAAATTGCATCGAGCGATGTCGGAGCGACCGCAGGAACATGACCAGATTGATTGGAGCCGGGCCTGCATCGATGGCTCATCGGTACCAAGCCCCCAGGAGGGGCCAGAAAACGGGCCGCAATCCGGTCGATAGAGACAATCGTGGCTCCACGCGCGAACCTCGTTTAGATGCCAGAGGCATGCCGATGTAGGTTCTCGTCAGCGGTGCAGGCACGACTCATGATGTTCGAGAACTACATGGATGAGATTCCTGTCGTTGCAGGCCTGTTGTGGGGCGCACTCAAGCGATCCCAAATGTTTGATGGGCCAGACAGGTCGGACCGAGATGAGGACATTCCGATTAGAGCCAAGAGCGTCCAGCTCGAGTGTTAGATGGGAGCTTCATCAGCGAATGCCATCGGGGCCAGCGGGCAACCCGCCTGCACAACAGGCCGGATATAAGACTGCAGCCCTGCCTCCTGATTCTTCACGCACAACGGTTACTTGCAATCCGGGAGGCTTCCATATAAGCCGCTCTAAATGAAGTGGGCGACATCCTAGTGGATAGGGCCGGTGAGACTAATGAACCTATCTTGGTTTAGAAGTCGGTCCACTTCTGAGGACTGCAAAAAGCCACGTGCCCGTGGCGGCACCGGATACAACTGGCTATTTTTCGGCGAGCAACATGCTGCGGCCGACGTCTGTGAAAAACGTGAAAGTCGCACCTGGCGAAGTAGTTCAGTGGCATGGTGGCCTGAATGCAGAGAGTTAGCTTGATGTACGAGTTAGTCGACTGCGGTGGCCCTGTACATGACATCTGAACGAAGAACATACTTAACGCCGCTGGTCACCGCAGCACCTTCATGCCAAGTGTCATGGATGAACAAAAGGGCATCGCCTGCCTTAGGCGATATTTTGAAATCACGGAAGTCTGTCTCTCCTCCCGAAAAGCCATCGTTCAGGTAGACCAAGAAGGTCAGATGGCTAGTGAGCCCATCTTCCTTCCAAGGGCCATCTTTGTGCATCTTGAATCGTTGACCTTGTGTATATTTGTAAAATCTAAGATCCTTGGGTAATCCAACTGGCAACTCGTTTTCAATTTGCGGCAAAGCCGCACTTGCAAACCTGCGCCAAAGAAAATTGACCCATACCGGATCTTCGAGAGTGGTTCTATCGTTGTTGCGCACATTAGGCATTGGCTTCTGACCTTCAGAAGTTCGAACCTCTGCAGCACTGAACACACGTGCTTCGGACAGCGCTATAAGTTCGGAGCACTTGTCTATCTCCAGAAACGATGGAATGCTGAACACTCGATCTGTGTGGTACATGAGTTTCATACGCATGTTTCCAATGGATTGATATCCGTCACATTTAAGCATCATTTCCGTTCGTTTCTTAACCTCAATCACTAGCTCAAGGGGTAATCCCCCCTTAAACCATTGCTCTGAGAAGTAGAGCTATGCGGCCATGGCAAGCCGCTGTTTGGGGGTGATGCCGCCCAATGCCATATTTGGGCGTTCATGGTTATACCGCCACATCCATTGCGTGGCGTAATCTCGAACTTCATCAAGATTGCGCCAATGGTACTGTGACAGCCATTCATAGCGAACCGTTCTATTGAAACGTTCGTAAGCGTCCGGCAATCCCATGTTGAAGTGAGCGGTCGAGTCTCGCAAGATCGTGTGCACGCAAAGGAGCGTGCACACGATGCTGATAGAGCCAGAGATTTCGAGACATGAGGGGCGGCGTACGCACCGCACGTACAGCCGTGAATTCAAAGCCGAGGTGGTGGCTGCATGCCTGCAGCCCGGCGCGTCCGTCGCGGCCTTGGCCCTGAGCCACGGCATGAATGCCAACGTCGTACACCGTTGGATTAAGGAACACAGTCGCAATGGCCTCCATCAACTGAAGGCGACGCAGACCTCGCCGACGGCAACGCCGAGCGTCGCGCCGGTGGAGTTTGTTCAGTTGCCATTGCCTGCTGCGCCCGCCAAGCCCGAGCGTCAGGGCATTGAGGTCGAACTGCGCAAAGGTGCGCTCACGCTGCGCGTGACGTGGCCGGCAAGCCAGGCGCTGGACTTTGCCGATTGGACGGCGGCATTGCTGCGATGATCCGCATCGACGCGGCCTGGCTGGCCACCACGCCAATGGACATGCGAGCCGGCACCGACACGGCGTTGGCGAGGGTGGTTGCTGTCTTCGGCGCAGCCCACCCGCACCATGCCTACTTGTTCTCGAACAAACGGGCCAACCGCATCAAGATCCTGGTGCACGACGGCATCGGGGTTTGGCTGGCCGCGCGCCGGCTGCACCAGGGCAAGTTCATCTGGCCGATGGCCGGGGGCGCCAATCTCTCGTTGCAGCGCGAACAACTCGACGCGCTGGTGCTGGGTTTGCCCTGGCAGCGCCTGGGCGAGGCAGGCGTCATCACTGTGATCTGACGGTTGAGGTCCGAGTTGCGCTTGCCAATTGGGGCATGCGCCAATGGTGTGTTCAGTTCCGTGCTGGCATAGTGGATGCCCATGGTGGTGGACACGCAATCCCTGGAACAGATGAGCGCAGAGCAACTGCGCGAGATGACGGCGCGCCTGCTGGTGCAGGTCCGCCACCAGAGCGCACTGCTCGACAAGCTCACCCACGAGAACGCGCTCTTGAAGCGCATGAAATTCGCCGCCCAGTCTGAGCGCTTCAACCCCGAACAGAAGAGTCTGCTCGAAGACGAGATCGAAGCCGACTTGGCGGCCGTGGCCACCGAGATCGAGGCACTGCAGCCAACACAACCGACGGCGCCCGAAGGTAAGCAGCAGCCGAAGCGCACGCCGCTGCCAGCGCATCTGCCCCGGCGTGAGATCCACCACGAACCCGAATCCGCCACCTGCCAGTGCGGCTGTCAGATGAAGCGCATCGGCGAGGACATCGCTGAGAAGCTGGACTATGTGCCGGGCGTGTTCAGCGTGGAGCGACACATCCGCGGCAAGTGGGCGTGCGCGCAATGCGAGACCATCACCCAGGCACCGGTCGAGGCGCATGTCATCGACAAAGGCATCCCCACGACGGGCTTGTTGGCCCAGGTTCTGGTGGCCAAGTTCGCGGACCATTTGCCCTTGTACCGTCAGGAGTCCATCTTCGGCCGCGCCGGCTTGGCGATCCCGCGCTCCACCCTGGCGCAGTGGGTCGGCACTTGTGGGGTTCGTCTACAACCACTGGTCGACGCCCTGAAGACCGCAATCCTCGAACACCGTGTTCTGCATGCCGACGAGACCCCGGTGGCCATGCTCAAGCCTGGAGACGGCAAGACCCATCGCGCCTACCTGTGGGCCTATGCGCCCGGGGCCTTTGAAGACATCAAGGCCGTGGTGTACGACTTCTGCGAATCGCGAGCCGGCGAACATGCCCGGACATTCCTGGGCAACTGGAAAGGCAGCCTCACCTGCGATGACTTCAGTGGCTACAAAGCCTTGATTGCCAGCGGCGTGACCGAGGTTGGTTGCCTGGCGCACGCGCGCCGGAAATTCTTCGACCTGCACGCTGCCAACAAGAGCCAGATCGCAGAGTTCGCACTGGAACAGTTCGCACGAATCTATGAGGTCGAGCGCCAGGTCAAGGAACTGGATGCAGCACAGCGCACGGCAGCGCGGCAAGAGCAGATCAAACCGGTATTGGACGCCCTGCACCAGTGGATGCTGCTGCAGCGCCAGAAGGTGCCGGACAGCTCGGCGACAGCCAAGGCGCTTGACTACAGCCTGCGGCGTTGGGCGGCGCTCACGCGCTTCGTCGACGACGGGCAATTGCCCGTTGATAACAACTGGATCGAGAACCAGATCCGACCGATTGCCATTGGTCGTGCCAATTGGCTGTTCGCTGGTAGCTTGCGCGCAGGCCAGCGTGCCGCGGCCGTCATGAGCCTCATTCAATCCGCTCGCATGAACGGCCACGACCCCTACGCGTACCTCAAGGACGTGCTCACCCGGCTGCCCACCCACAAAGCCAGACGGATCGAGGAACTGCTGCCGCACCGCTGGCAGCCCGCTGTCGCCATCTGATCAAAGCCATGGCCGCCAACGGCGGTCAACATGGGTTCGCCGTGCGCTTACAAACGTTCGACATAGGCGTTTTGTGCAGGCTTGCCAGGCTGGATGTATTCCAATCGGATGCCTTTGGCAATCGCCCAGTTTTGCAGGACTGCGCTGATGTATTCGGGGCCGTTGTCACAGCGAATGACTTGGGGTTTGCCACGCCACTGGATGATTTGCTCCAATGCCCTAATGACACGCAGCGCAGGCAGCGAGAAGTCCACTTCAATGCCCAGCGCCTCTCGGTTGAAGTCATCAATGATGTTCAGCAGCCTGAAGCTGCGACCGTCTTCAAGCTGGTCGTGCATGAAGTCCGCAGACCAAACTGCACCAGGGCGCTCTGGTACGGCCAATGGCTGAGGTTTTGCTCGCTCCAAACGCTTTCGCGGCTTGATACGCAGATTGAGCTCCAACTCGCGGTAAATCCGGTAGACCCGTTTGTGGTTCCATTTGAAACCTCTGACGTTACGCAAATAAAGAAAGCACAGCCCAAAGCCCCAACTGCGATTGTTATCCGTCAGGCGCAGCAGCCACTGGGCAATCTCATCATTGTCTGTGTTGCGTTGCGCCTTGTAGCGGTAGCAGGCTTGGCTAATTTGAAACGCCTGACACGCTGCACGAATCGTCAGGCCCCGGTGTTGCACTGCTTGTTGAGCCATCTCGCGTCTGCGAGATGGCCTCACCACTTTTTTGCGAGCGCCTCCGAGACGACCTCCGCCTTGAGCTTTTCTTCGATGTACATCTTGCGCAGCCGGCGGTTCTCTTCTTCGAGCTCCTTCATGCGGGCCATCAAAGATGCATCCATGCCACCAAACTTGGCACGCCACTTGTAGAACGTGGCTGCGCTGATGCCCAGCTCACGGCACAGCTCGGGCACTGCCAAGCCAGCTTCTGCACGCTTGAGCGCATCGATGATTTGGCTGTCTGTAAAACGTGACTTCTTCATAGTAGAGATTCTCCTTGGGAGGTCTCTACTTCTCAAGACGTTGGTTTTACGGGGGGATTACCCTCAAGACCAGAAGACTGCCAATATGCATGTTGCGCTGGCGTTCCCATCCACAAACAATCTTCTGAGATTCCGACTCTTTCAAGCAATCGGATAGTGTCAATTACATCATCTGACACGGCTCCTGCACGAACTGCTTTGTTCATTCGTTCGTACACTGAGATGCGCTCTTGCAGCGCTACCTCACGCTGCTGCAATCTCGCGCGCTCAGTTTCGTATTCTTTTAGACTCTGCTCTGTTTGACTTGACTTGATACCCAGGTGCTGAACCTTACGACTGTCAAAAAAAGAGCGCTGGGCCAAGTAAACATAGTCCCCAGACAGCTTCCAAAACATACGACCACCTAGCTTTTGCAAATAACGCCGAGTGCGAATCAACTCTTTATAAGCACGAGTCGCATCGATCACTTGCTTGGCAGTGACGTTTGGCTGCTGCTTGAACTCCATGTTGTATTCAAAAACTTATTTTTAGAAAAATTTAGGAAAACCTTTATTTTTCAATAATTTGCAGAGTTTCCTCAAAAAATTCACCCGCATCCTAACTTGCGCAAGTTATATAACATGTGCAAGTTAGGGTTGGCGCATGACTGTGATGAATGTCCTTGTTGTCAGTGAAGTTCGTTCGTTTCACTAACGGACTTCGCCAGATAGACGGGGAACTCTAGAAGCTGCTCCCAGTCTTTGAGTTGATCTGCCGTGGCTTCAAGCAGCGAATCTACATGATGACTGCCATCCACTTTTGTATAGATCTTGGTCATGAGACGAGGGTCCGCCGGATCTGCAGCTTCCCAGATCCCCGTCAGCAGGTCCTTTTGCCAACCGCCGCCCTTGGAGATAGGAATAGGAGTCATGAGATACGCAGAGAGTATTGACTCATGCTGCGAAGCAAAGCTCAAAACATCTTCTGCTGTAGACAACAACACAGTGTCTGTGAAAGAGAGCTCATCACTACCTTCTCGATAGACCCACTGATAGTCGATCATGAACCAAATTCGTCGCAGTTGGAGCTCGACACCTGTCCAAACATGAGTGCCTTTGTTGTACAGGTGGGAAACAGGATGCTTGTTGGCGTCGTTGGTCTGAAACATGAAATCGTGGGATTGGCTGACACACCCAACAGCAAGGGGTGTGAAGCTTGCTAGGTTAGAGAACAATGATTATGTATCATTAATGCTGGTGCTCAAATGATGCAACCCCGCGACAGTCGGCGGGTGCCAAGTGTCTCTGAACTCAACTTTCGTCAAGCAGTTGCGGCTGAGGTCAAAGCTCGTCGTGGCTTGATCGGAATCAGTCAGGAAGAGCTCGCGTTTCGTGCGGGACTTCATCGAACTTTCATTGCAAGGCTAGAGGTGGCCAGTACCCAGCCATCGCTGAGCGTTACGTTCCAGTTGGCTGAGGCCTTGCTAGTAGCTCCCGAAGAATTAGTGAAGGCTGTTCGTTTGAGGATGGCACGTTCAACTCGTGAAGGATAGTTCGGCTTCACCATCAATGACAGTACAAGAACTTACTTCACACTCGTACAAGAATTTACTTCACCCACCTGTTTAAGCAGCTTGGCCCTGAACCTGCCGGCCAAGCTATTTAACATAATATACATCGTCTCTAGTAGAAAAGCTTTAAAAAAATGAGCGCTAAGGCTCTGATTTCTAAGGCTTTTGGCGGACCTCACGGCCAGCATCGCTACTACAACCTCTTACCCAAATTCAGCGAGAAGAACAACTCACCTCGTTGACGCACGGTTCGCACTCTAAGGACTTCGTTCCCAACTGTCAAACATTTTTGTTTGACCTGTCATCTTTTTCCGGCATCGGCGCTGCGTCCGCTGCTACAAAGTCGCAAGCACTGGACCCGTTCCGGGCCCCCGCAGGAGCCGCACGGCATCCAGTCTGAGTCCACCATTGAATCGCTCACATTGTCGATGTCTCCACATCCAACTGGACACGTGTGTGGATCAAACCCATGGCTGCAAGAACCATCGTCACGCAGCATCTGCACGGTCTTCGCTCGTTGAGCAGGCGTTGGAACAGCGATCTCGATGGCGCGATCGAGCTGCAGCTCGGGCACCTGCAGCAGCGCCAGGTCAATGCTGGCCCCCACGCGTAGCTCGTAGGTCTCGTACACCTGGCCACAGCCTTGATTGGCAGCGTCCGACAAGGCTGCGCACTTCGCTGCCCAGTCGTTTTCCGAGAAGACTTGCGCCTCGCGAGCTGGTGCCACTTCGAGCGCGACGACACTTGGAGACGTAGTAGTAGTTCTTTGTATAGAAGACCCTTGTATATAGAGTGCAGGAAACGGCAAATCCAGTTTGCAGGTTTCGGCAACCAACTTGGGCTCCAGTTTGCAGGTTTCGGCAAGCGGTTTCGCTGCCTGCTTGATGACTTGGCCAAGCCATTGGCCATCGACGTAATCGAGTAGCCCCTCCAGGACGGCCTGCCTCTCGTCATTGGTCATGGGGCGACCTGGGCATTGCGTGGGCAAGGCCCTGCCAGATCCGCCGCAACGCCTGCACTGGGTGCGATCGTGGCCGATGCTGTGGAGTGAAAAAACAGCGGCCCGTGGCGCGGGCTGGTCGGAGTCCATCATGGTGCGATCGATGTGCTCAAGCTCGGCAATGACGGCTGGGCAGACCGGCATCAATCCATTGCCTGGTGGCCAGCGCTGCAGCCACATGACCTGATCCGGGTATTTGAGGCCGAGCTTGGCGTGGCGCCAGGTCAAGCTGCCCTCGGCAAAAGCACTGAGCACGTTCCATCGGTGCCGCAGCCGAAACCAGAAGCTACGCGATTTCCATAGCTCTAGGCGCTTGTCTGGCGCGGTGTTGTCGCCAATCTCGTAATCAGTTGAGCAGGTGGATTTCATATCAAACCATCTTCAATGCGGGATTGCTGGGGGGGATGGGCTGCACCCACCGGCCTGGGCTGGTGAGGACAACACAGGACAGGTGGGCCACGACCGTGCCGCGGCTGTGGATCTCATAGCGAACGATGTTTGTGCGGTTCGCGGCTGGCAGGTGCCAGCCACACTTGATGACCTCCCGCTGGGTCTTGGTGCTGAGCTCGTCGACAGTGAGATCCTCGTGGCCGTCCTCACGGTCGCCATGGCGTGCGTACTCCTTGAAAATCTTGGGCGAAACCAGGGCCATGCCCTCCTCCACGAAGTGAATCGCCGCGCCGGTCTCATTGAACTTGAGCTCGCGATTGACCAGACCCATTTGCACCCACTGCATGAAAGCCAATGCCAAGGGGCTTGGCTCGGGTGGCGGCTTGTCGGGGTTTGCGTCGATGTCGGGCAGCGGCTGAAGCAGAAGAACCGGCCCCGGTGTTGCTGCTGCCGCCGGCGGCGGACTTGCAGTGACGGTGCGTCCCTTGAGTACGGGCAGGTCATCGAGCTCGTCCAGATCAGCGGCCATGCGCTTGAACTCGGCACTCACGCTTTGAGAGCGCGGCACTTGGTCATGGCGTAGCACGGGAGCGGGATTCTTAGGTGCGCTTGGTGCTGGTGGCGGCGCAGCTGCTGCAGGTTTGACAGAAGGCGGCCTTGCGGCCGCAGTTGCGGCAGCTTGGGGCGGCTGGTGCAAGGTGGCGGGCTGAGGAGGCGCAGCTGGTGGCGGCACCGCTGCGGCATCCTGGAATGGTTGCTCCAAGGGCGCTGCGCCCTTCTCTGCCGGCTGTGGGTTCTTGGCCGGCTTGTTCTTTTTGCCAGGTCTGTCCGATGCTGTTGCAGATTCGGATGGATCGAGGAAGTAGCTGCCCTCGCTGTCGCCCAGCAAATACGCGGCTTCGCCGTTGTCGAGGCTGTCGTAGTCCAGCTTCAATGGGGTGGGCACGCCGGATCTCGATGCTGCCCCAGCTTCAGACTCGTCGTAGGCTGTATCAGCTTGGGTCTGCTGCACTGGCGCCGTAGGCGCCCTAACTGCCATGACTGCCGCAGTTTGGGATGGCGTTTCTGGTGCAGGTGCCTTGGCTGCTGCCGCAGTGGTTGCCGCAGGCCTGGGCTTTGCCGCAGCATTCGGCGGCTTGGTGAAAGTGGGCTCCCGCATGATGGCGGCATGCTTTTTAGCTTCTGCCGCATCCTGGGGCCGTTGCTTCGCAGGCTTTGCCGCAACCTGGGATGGTTGGGCTGAGGATGCCGCAGCTGCTGGTGCATTGGCATCGATTGCTGCCGCAGATTCCGATGCACTGAGAGTTGCAGCAGCTTGATGTACGTCTTGCCCTGCTCCATCCTTGCGACGGTCGCGGATCTCCAGCCGCCCGCGCATGGCGGCCGGGTACTTGCTCTCGTGGTTGAACAGCTTGGCCAGAGGGAACTTGAGCATGGCAAAGTCATGCATGTAGGCCCCCTGCTCTGACCCATCCTCGGCGTAACCGTGCACTGTGACATGCCAGACGGCCTGGCCGCTGGCCGGGTTCAGCTCGATCGCGCCGTAGTCCTGCCAGGTGTCGAACAGCCGGTCGTTCTTTGCGTTGCCAGGCACGCTTTCGTCGGGCTCGTTTGCTTGGATGTGCTCTCGCACGGTATCAGCGAGGCGCTTGGCCACGAACCAGATCGCCCCCTCGAACACCCAACCTGCCGCACCATTCCGGTTCAGCGGGAGTTGTGTGCCAGCTTGGAGCATGGTCCTCATGGATTGCATCAGCAGCTCGATGAGAGGCACGGCCTTGGCCGTCGCGAAGCGGGCCTTGGAGCCTTTTTGCAAGGCACGCTGCGTGGATAGTTGGTCGGCCCGCTTGACGATCGTGGCGACGAGACTGTCCTTGTCCTGGCCGGTGAGGTATTGCTCCAGGGCATCCAAGGCTGTGGGCGTGTGCGCCAGGAATCGCAGCGCACTTTCTGGCGCAATGCGTGGTAGCAGCAGCTGGGCCAGCTTGGCATGGGCGCTGTAGTCGCGCTGCCCCTTGGGCGCGAAGTCCACCAGGTACTCGGCAGTGCGTTGGCCAGCGATCTGCGACAGGCTTCCGCCTGCAGGTGCCCAACGTATAGGATCGTTCTCTCCTACCGGACGCCACGCGATGCGTAGGTCGGTCATGGGCTTGGCGATGTCGTGCAGCAAAGCGCAGAAGAACACCACATAGGTCCATTGATCGCGCTGGGCGTCAACGATCTCGATCTGGCTTCCGCCTGGCAGCAGATGGGCATTGCGCCAGGTCATGGCCGCGAGCAGCATCTCGATGGTGTGCGACAGCAGGCCGCCTGCGTGGGCGTGGTGGTGCGCTTCGGAGGCCGGCATGAGCTGCACGAACTCGGCGTACCGCCGAATCGCCGGCAGCAGGTCCCGCTCCCAAATGGCCTGAGACTGATGCGACTGGCTCCAGATCTGGGTGATAGCTCGTTCTGCGCGGACCGTGGCCAGCAGCTGCTGGGCATTGAGCACGCGCAACCATCCGGGCTCACTGCCCGCGATGTGGATCTCGTCTGGCTTGAGTGGCAGATGTTGAGCGCCCGTCGATACTGGCGCGTCGGGCAGCGGCAGCGGGCCTGCAGGCGCAGACTGCACGGGCGTGGCCTTGCTCCAGGGCACCATGGCAAGCAACTTTGAAGCAATACTCTTCACGCGCACTCCTCTTGAAGCAGGATTCGAGCGAAGTGCTGGGCACGCGCTGACTTGCCATCGGTGGGAGTCCAGATAGACAGCTCCTCCCCAGGCTGGCCCAGCGCGAGGAAGTCCATGAAACTCTGCTGCAGCGGGTCCCATTTGATGCGTGAGGCGATACCGTCGCGGCCCCAGTCACCGCATGTTTGCACGAACGGCTGCGCCACGACTCGCATGACGAAGCTGTGCCAGTTCTTCTCTTGCTGAGGTTTGGGCACATGCGGCATTTTGGGATGGTCAGCAACCAGCTGCAGCAGGATTGAGCGCACGCAGACGATTGGGTCAAGCTCCTCCTCCAGATGCTGCTCCAGCCCCTCGAAGCGACCTAACCAACGCATGAGCGGGTTCGTTTTGCTGGCGAGGCCCAGCAGCTGCAGGCTGTCTGCGATAGCGAATATCGAGCAGCCACGATCGAGCGGATCTCGGCCTAGAAATGGTGGATCACTGTTGGCTCTCTGCTGGATGTGCTGACTATGTAGGTGCGGTGCGCGGGCGAGGTCGTCCATGGGTCGCAACCGTACCTAGTGCGCCCTCAACTGTCAGCGCGAAACCCTGTGGTGATGACCAGAGGCTTTTCGCTTGAAATAAGCGGAAAAATATGTTAATAAAATTACAATTTGCAACAGTATGGTGATGCATGTAGCATCGCCAAGCATACTTAGTACGAGGAACGCATAGTTAATTTATATGCAGCGCAGCAGATTTGTCGAGACGAATGACCAATATGTAAATGGGAATGAATGCCTGTTGGTTCACAGCTATTAAATAGATCTACTGGAAGCGCGTTATGAATGAAAGGAGACCTTGTGATTCAAGAAGATGCTGAGGAGTACCCAGCCAGCGCCATATCCTCATGGAGCGGCTTCGTTTATCAAGGGAAAATTGCACTATATCACTCCCTTAAGCTTATTAATGACGATGACCTAGATTTCGAGCTTCAGCTGGACAGCAGTGACGACTTTGCTATTTATAAAAATGATAAGCTTCACTCCGCTCATCAAGTCAAAGCCAAGATAAGTAGATATCGGAGCGGTTACAAAGATGCATTGGAGCAGTCTACCCTAATTGAGCACGATAAAATAAAGGGTACAACGCGTTTCTTCCATGTATCTGTCGAACTAACCGATACCAAGGATCACATAGGAGAAAGCAGAGAAACTGTAAAGTTCTACCGCTATGGCGATAAGAAACATTGCGGTCTTGATGAAATCGAAGGACTGACCAAAGAGCTAATAAAAGAAATATGCGCGAGGAAGTCCATAACCGTTAGTGAAAACCTAATAAATTTTAACTACTGCCTGCTGTCAGAGAAAATTAGCACAAAGGCGGTAGAGATCCACAAACTAAATCAAGTCGATGGTTTATCAGAAAACAGAGCTGCATACGACGGGCGTATTAATGCCAATAGCATTTTAGATGACCTGTTGACACAAAACCCTTATCAAGATCGGGACTACTATGCAGTTGTTTTAAAGGCTAGGCTCCAAAGCTATCTAGAGGAAAGGCTGGACCAAGCACTTACAACAATGAGTGATGCCACTTACGAGAGAGCTAGGCGTTTATGTGAGCACATTCGTGAAACGCAGATCGACGAACTGAAAACGCTATGCCAGATGATGAAACCTTCCGAGCGATTTCAAGACGTTCAGACGATTGACATCAGGAGATACACCAAGCTTATCCAAGCTATTTCGATAGATCCAATATTCAATCATCTCCCGCACTACCTCGACAGTAATAATCGGTTCTACATACCTACTGCTCTTGACGTCGATGAAAGCAAAGAGTGTGAGTCTGACATGATCCGTGAAATGAAAAATAATGGCGACCTGCTCAGACTACTTTTTGAGTACAACCATCTGATCGCAAGCCGAGCAGATGCGTCATTCACCTTTAACACAAAATTTACTAATTCGGATGACTTCGATAACGAACAGGCCACGGAGAAAATAGTCAGCAACATTACCAAATCAGTATGTATTAGCGTGATAACAAAAGACGATGCGGAGTATCGACTGAATGATAAAAGAACTCATTGATGAAGCACTTGTTGCCCATGGATTTGTAATTGAAAGCAAAATGGATACAACTAGCTTCTATGTACGGGAATATGGATCTGCTATTAGGTTTGCAGTCCTACATAGTTTGGATGATCTCCCTGAGCCTGCTCAATTAAATAGCAATATTAATGAGATTGCTCCTGAGAAATTTCTAAGAAATCCTAGTTTTAAGAAGAATTGTGACTTGATCTGCATCCATCGCCTTGGTTTGCTGGCCGACTTTAAGAATCATGAAGAGAAGATATTTGCCATTGAAGAAGACCCGCATTTTTATAAAAAGTATGTCCTCTACTACAGTGTTGCGGAAGAAGAAGCTCTCAATAATTTCACCTATGAGAAACTCGTGGCTGTAATTGCTGACAAGAAGGAATTCCTTGACTACAAGGGAAATCCTCTGTCCCCCACACAATACAGCTTCGCTGCGAAAACATTTATTAAGCTTCCTTTTTTAGAGTTACCTAGCCATCAGAAAAACCTGACCTCCTTGAGGTTACAGGCAGCTGAGGCCGTTGCAGAAGCAGGACTAAGTGACCTATATTCGACTGTTCAGCACGTCACAGAAAATGACGTCGACGATTTTATCAAGGAAATGATTCGCAATGAAATGGAAAATATCCAAGATTGAAGTATCAAGCTTCAAGGCATTCAAGCATATTTCTTTAGATCTTGGCGAGTCGTCCCTTCTTACTCTGGACGGTCCCAACGGCTATGGCAAAACTAGCATCTTCGACGCAATCGAGTTGCTGCTCACAGGTCAGATTAACCGAATACAGAATCTATTCTCCACGCTGTTGACAAAAAACAAGAGAGATTATGCATACAATCTATTTTGGAACAGTCGCTCAGGAAATAAGGATCTCTGCATTAAAATTGAGTTCATTAATGATGATCGAAAGCTTGTTTTAGCCCGACATTGTCCAGTTGCTATATTCAAGAAGCCTATAAATAATCGTGCAGATAAATACGATAACTTTAAGCTTTACGAGATACCGAACTTCGAATCATCTGATTTCACTGAAATCAATCTACGTGACAACAAATTCCTTGACGAAGTTTTCGGGAAAAACTTCAGGGAAAATTTCTCGTTTCTTAACTATCTGGAGCAGGGGCAAAATCGACTTTTGCATACGCGTGTGGACGATCGCAAAGAGAAACTAGGAAATCTCTTTAAAACTGACGATATTGAAGCTGAGATCGAAAGCTGCGACAGCATATTCAGTAAGCTTACAAAATATATCAACGACCCCGTTCGTAAAGCGAAAGCTGATTCACTTAAAGATGAGATCAACACCCTCAGAGACTCATTGCAGCCAGAAGCGGGGATCGTCGGTTATAAAAAGTTCTCGACGACCGATGTCACACCAGCGTGGGATAAGGAGATTATCTTCCCAACGTATTCAGCGGCAGACTATAGCACCTATAAAGAGAGCATTCGTAAGATTACTGCCCTTCTACCACTCAAAGCCACTATAAAGACCAGGGTTCACAACGAGAAAATCGATGCAGGCATTGAACGAAATGAGGAATATCTAAAAAGCTTGGTTCAGTTCGGTAAAGACATTAGCAAGCTTTCGGGCCTAGAATCTATCAAGAATGAGATAGATAAGTTAGAGCGCTCAGCAAACATCCTAAAACGGGGCGCCTTAGTAATTAAAATCGAAGAAGCCCAATCTCTACCAGGCTGGGCGGATGGGCGAATTGAGTGGTTTCAGTCACAAGTTGAATCCCGAGACCGGCTACAAGCTAATAGCAGTTCTAACGCAAAAATCGTCGCTGAATTGGAGCGTATCAAAAGGCAACTGCTAGAGGAACATCAGAAGTCTCATCCCGATGATAAGTTGTGTCCTCTCTGCGGCGCTGAATGGGAAGATTACAATTCAATGGTGGGTGCTATTGAAGCTAGAGCTAAGCAGATCTCTGAGTCACTCGGCCAGGATGGTAAGGATTTAGTGAACCTTATCGCCGCTATGGACGCAGAGCTAAAGCTAGTCGCCACGTCAGTGGACACCAGCCTGACACGTCTCAAGTCTACATTTGAGCCAAGTCTTCATGCAGCTCTGACCAAGATTAAGCCTCGGCTCCCGGCAATAGTCGAGCTAATGGAACGGCTGCAAAGCGAAGGCATTCAATGTACAGATGCATTTACTGATATTGATGATGTAGTAGAAGAGCGATTGGAAAAAATTAAGGAGATTATAAGAAGCAAGAAACAGGTTGAAGCTGATCCTTTAGCTGTCCCCGAAGATTGGCGACAAACCATTAACAGCGCTTTCAAAGACCTGCAGGACTTCTACATAGTCACGGCTGAAGACGTGAAAGACAAAGAACAGTACATTTCGATCAAAGCGAACGAGGCTCAAAACACCAAGCTTCAAACCTGCATTTCCGATCTTAAACTCATTGACGCGGAGAACCTAGCAGCTCAAAAAGCACAAAGAAAGATTGAAAAGCTCCGCTCCACTCTAAAAAAGACGGAGCAGATATATACCGATCAGACTATTTCAGCTATTGAGTTCATATTTCACATATACAGCGGCCGTCTGATACAAAACTACCAGCGTGGCCTTGGCCTCTTTATTGAGAGTCGCGAAGGAACGCAGTTGAGGTTTCTGACTGCAGAGAAGTCTGAACACGATGCAGTTATGTCTATGAGTTCTGGCCAGGTGTCCGCACTGAGCCTTGCTTTCTTCCTTTCGCTGAACAAGGTCTATGCTAAGGTGCCACTCATCTTGATCGACGACCCGTCGCAATCTCTGGATGAAGTCAACGTCGCTTCTTTGACTGACCTGCTTCGTTGCGAACTTAAGCATTGTCAGTTGGTGGTCTCCTCCCATGAGGACGATATCTCGGCCTATATGCGTTATAGGTTTGATAGAGCAGGTTTGGCAACATGTTCGCTGAACATGCAGCTCTTGGCCAAAGAAGCTTTATAGGAACTGGCCATTTCTAGACACCTGCGAACGTCCACTCAAGCGTGAACATTTAGCCATTGGTGGACCAGCAACTTGGTTTCCGTTTCGAAAGCTCCCGGCCTCCCCGAGGCGGGGAGCTTTCGCCTGTAGGCCCGTATAGCCCTTTCCCAGTACCTGTAAATCCTTTGCGCATGCTTCGATTTTTGAGGAGCATGCGCGCCCTTTGGATAGGCCCTGTATCCAGTAATGCCGTTTGTCCTGTATGCGAGCGGCCCCTGACGCTCGCCATCCTTTGCACCCTTAAATTACCAACCATTTATTTTTATTCGTGTCAAGCGTTAACCGTTAGGTATGTAACGCACGGTTTCCGCTGGTGACAAAGCGGCAGCTCTAAGAACATTCGGCTCGGCGACTGACGCATTGCGTCGACACCCCCGGGCCACTGATCTTCTTCGCACACCTCCTCTTGGTTGTGGTCCGGGTTCTTTTTACGGAGTTCCTACGGTCCATGACCCGCATGCCCAGATTCTTTGCCAGCATGGCTTTGCTGGCCATGGCCTCAGCCCAGGCCACCCCTCAGCTTGTTGATGGCAACAAGCGCCTGCAGTTGGGCCGCTACACCACTGCCGAAGCCCTGCCGCAGCCGCATCTGAATGAGCCGCTGGCCCTGGTGGCCCAGCTCACATTCCCGCGCGAACAGGTGACGACCGTTGGCGAAGCCATCGAGTACACGCTGCTTCGTACGGGCTATGCCCTGGTGGATTCCCAATCACTGACTTCCGATGCGCGCCGCTTCCTCGGTCTGCCGCTGCCCGAGGCTCAGCGCACGCTGGGCCCGTTTTCCGTTCAAGACGTTCTGAACGTGCTCGTGGGTACGGCATGGCGCTGGCACACCGATCACATCACTCGCCGCGTCTGGTTCACCCTGGCCAACGCCCCCAAGCCGCGCCGCTTGGAGCCCATCGTCAGCCCTAGCAGTACGCCTCAGCCGAAGGCGTCCGTCAAGGAGTGAGCATGTCGGAACAAAGCACTGTCGATGGAGAAGTACTGTTGACTGAGCCAAGCGTGCCACCGCCGCCGCCTCCCGATGTGGCAGATTTGCCGCCTGCGGTTTCTGTGGCTCCCGAGGTCACAGGCGTCGATGATTCAGCGGTCGATCATTCTTGGTTGAGCGAGCTTGAGACTGCCGCTCCTCTTAGTGGTGCCACTGCAACTGCGTCGGCAGCTGCTGCGCCGGTAGAGGCGGAAAAGCGGCCAGGATTCCTCGCCCGCGCATTTGGCCGCGCACCAGCTGCAGCAAAGCCACGCAAGGCCGAGGTGCCTGTGAGTGTTGAGTCCAGCGAAATCCCATCTCGCCGCAAGGCGACGAACCCATGGGTACTGCGCGCGGTCGGCATTGCGGGTGTCGTGGGGATCTTGGCATTGGGCTACCTTCAATATGGGCAAAAGCGTCTACCAGCACTGGATCTGCTTGGCTCATCGCTTCCCGAGGCTGGCCTGGTGACGCCGCAGCCTGCTTTCGATGCTTCCGAGTTTGATCCGCGCTTGGCTGACACATCCCCGCTGCCCCTTGCGCCCTTGGCTGATGCGGCTGCGGCACCTATCGCCGGAGCACCATCTGGCGATGCGGACCCAATCCCCGTGGGCATGCAGCCAGAATTCGATCCAGAGGCGGTTATGCGGCAGTCTGCAGCTGATGCAGGCGTTGCCAGCCTGGGGGACGCGGGCGCTGTGCCGCAAGCCGTGACCAACTTGGCCCTCCAGCGAAATGAGGCCGCTGCAGCAGCACCGGCTGGTAGTGCCCCTATTACTGCCGCACCAGCGCCGACTATGGCGGTGGCCCCCACGGCAGTGGCGACTGCAACACCAGTCGGCGTCGACCCCCAGGTGCTTGATCGCATGAAGCGCATGGAAGACATGATGTTGCTGATGTCCCAGCAGCTGGCCGCCATGCAGCAGGCCAACGCGCTTGCTGGCAAGACCTCTGCGGCACCGGCTCCCGCTCCTGCGGTAGCGCCTGCAGCCGCACAGGCCGCTCCTGTCGAGCAGCCGTCGCCGCGACCAGCGCCCAAGCGCGTAATGGTGAAGGCGAAGCCGGCGACTCCCCGCCAAGCAGCAAAGGTCGTTGCCGCGAAGCCAGCTGCAGCTCCTGCAGGTGCCCAGCTTGTGTCCGTCGATATGTGGAACGGCGAGCCTTCGGTCGTGGTCGCGTCGGGCGTGCCCGGTGATCGCCGCGTGCGTGTCTTGCGCCCAGGTGATGTGGTCAATGGTCTGTCGCTCAAGTCGGCAGATCCTGTGTCTCGCACAGCCACATTCGTGGCTCCAGGCAGCCAAGGCCTGACCCTTTCAGTGAGCAATGGAGGCTGATTCATGAAAAAAACTGCCTTTATTGCCACCGTGGTCGCATTGCAGCTGAGCACCGGCGCCCTTGCGCAGCTGCGCACTGGCCGCACTGCAGAAGCGAGCTCGCTGCCCAGCACGACTCAACAGGGCCGCTCGCAACTGGACGAGACAGCGCGTGCTGTGCAACAGATGTGGGGTCTGACTGCCGAGGAGATGCAGCGCGCCAAGGTGCTGTCGCTGGGACCTCGTGCTAATTTCTCAGTCAAGGAGCTCTCGCCCCTTGAGGTGCTGGGCATTCATGCTCGCAACGATGCAGAGCGCCGTCAGTATGCCGAGCGCATGGCGCGGATCTTCCACCAAGATGTGGAGCGAAGCATATTGTGGGACCGTGAAATGCAGGCGGCTATGGCCCGCCTGTATCCCAACGAGCCGATGGTGAACTATGACGGCCTGCCGCGCGTGCAGTCGTCTGTAGGTGCAGCCGACATGCTGAACGTGCCGCGCACGCAGATCATCGAGCGCGCTTCGCCAGCTCCTGCCAACCGCGGAAAACGCTGATATGCGCCGCCTGTTCACCATCCTCGCCCTTGGATTCGCTTGCAGCGCGCCGGCCCTGGCCGGCGTGGAGCTGGAGATGATCCACGACAGCGGCAAGTCTGTGCCGTTGGCGCCCTATGTGGCCCAGATCGTGGGCGGCACAGATGAGGCGAATGTGCTCGACGGCCTGCGTTTCCCGTTTCGCGGCCAATTGCACGGCGGTGTGCTCAGGCAAGACGGCGTGCAGGTCTTCAATGGCCAATGGCTGACTCAGCCCATGTTCGTGATCGGCGCGGACGACGCGTCGTTGCGCTGGGTAGCTTTCAATCACAAGAAGCTGATACAGCTCAATGCTGTCGGTATCGTGGTGCAGGCAGCAACGCCTGCTGCATTCAAGCTGCTGCAGCAAGTGGCCAGCCCGCTGCAATTGGCTCCTGATACAGGGACATTTCTCGCAGACACCTTGATCGCCAAGGGTGCGCCAGTTTTTCCCGTGCTGGTGCACAGCAATGGCCGCGCCTACCAGATCCTGCCTCAGCGCACGTTTGGAGTGGCTCCATGAGCGAACTCGGCCTGGTGCATATCGGATTGGAAGGCGCGATGAAAGCATGTGCCAATGCTCGGCTGTTGCGCTTTAGGCTGGTTCAGCTTGGAACGCCTTTTGCGGCTGCGCAGTCCCAAAATGTTCCAAGCCATCACCGCATGTTCCAGCTGGAGGGCATGCAGTGAGTGACGGGACCATGGAAGGCGTGCTGAGGCCGCCAGTCGAAGCATTGAGCGCAGCCACAGCCTTTGGGATTGCTGGCGTGGCTGCAGCCGCACCATGGGCGCTGATGATGCCCCACTCGCTGGGCGCAGTCTCGGGCGCAATCGCTGCCGGCTTCGGATGCGTGCGAGCGCGCCAGGCCTTCCAGGTCTATAGCTATCAACGCGGGCTGAAGTTCACCAAGATGACGCGCTTGGCCCCTCACAAGCTTCCCGTCAACCTCAAGGAGCATCTTTACCTGGGCGAAGGCTTCGAGTGGACGCAGTTGCACACCCAGCGCTTGCTGGATGCTCGTGAGACAGATGTTCAGCGTTTCGTGAAGGCCTCGCCAACCGAGCTCAAGCTCGCCGCCAGCGGCGAAAGGATGCGCAAGTGGGCGCAGGCCAAGACCGACAGCTTACTGGCCAGGGTACTGGAGCGTGCGCTTGATGCCGGCGGTACCGCCAACCCCTTCGCCACGGGCGTGGACCTGGGCGGCAACCCTGTGCTCCATGGCGTGGGAGTGCAGGACGAAAAGCCAGTGGTGTTGCGCCAAGGCTCGCGCTCTGGCCACTTGCTGGTGATGGGCACGACTCGCGTGGGCAAGACGCGCCTCTTGGAGCTTCTGTGCTCTCAGGACATTCATGCCGGTCATGTGGTGATCGTCATCGACCCCAAGGGCGACGCGGAGCTGATGCTTCGCATGCATGCTGAGGCACGACGTGCTGGTCGCCTGGATCAGTTCTATATGTTCCATCTGGGCTACCCGGAGATTTCTGCACGCTACAACGGCATTGGCAATTTCGCGCGTATCACCGAAGTCGCTGGCCGTGCCACGAATGCCCTGCCCTCCTCGGGCAACTCGGCTGCCTTCAAGGAGTTCAGCTGGCGGTTCACCAACATCGTGGCTCAGGCCCAGGTGGCACTCGGTCGCATTCCGACCTACGAGACGCTGCTCAAGGACGTGACTGGCATTGACCCGCTGTTCATGGACTACGCGGGCATGACGTTTCGCAAGCTCGCGATTGACCATCCCCAGCGCTTCGGCAGCTATCAGGACCGCCTGGTGGAGCTGGAGCGCGCTATCGTGGCAAAGAAGGCTCCGGTTCCAAGAAGCCTGCAGGATCGTTCGCCCGATCAGGTGGCGATGTATCTGCTCATCAAGGAAGCACGACTGGACGACAAGGTACTTGTCGGCCTGGCGGCCGCATTCAGCTACGAGCGTTCGTTCTACGAAAAGATCATCGCCAGCCTGGGGCCGTTCCTCGAAAAGCTCACCTCCGGCGCGGTGGGCAAGCTCATCAGCCCTGACTACTTTGACCCGAACGACAAGCGGCCGATCTTCGACTGGATGACGGTGTTCCGCCAGGGCGGCATCGTGTATGCCGGCCTCGATGCCTTGTCTGACTCCGTGGTTTCGTCTGCCGTGGGTAATTCCATGCTGTCCGATCTCGTTTCGACCGGCGGCAAGCTCTACAAGACAGGCCTCGACCCACACGGCGACGGCAAGCTGCAGCTGCCGACTGTGTGTTGCCATTTCGATGAGGTCAATGAGATTGCAGGTCCCGAGTTCGTGCCCATGGTCAACAAACTGGGCGGATCTGGCTTTCGCATCACTGCATACACCCAGTCGATGTTTGATATCGAGGCGAAGGTTGGTGACAAGGCCAAGGCTGGTCAGATCCTCGACAACTTCAACCACCTTTGCATGCTGCGGGTGCGCAGCAAGGCAACCGCGAGCCTGCTGACGGACCAGGTGCCACAGGTCAATGTAACGGTGCTCACGCCAGTATCGGGAGTGTCGGACACGGCTGCCCAGGGCAATGGCGTCGATTTCACCAGCCAGAACAACGACATAGCGAACAAGTCGAAGGCACCGCTGATCGAGCCTTCTGACGTCCTCTCATTGCCACAGGGTCAAGCGTTTGCGCTGCTGGAAGGCAATCGCTGCCACAAGATTCGTATTCCTCTGGCTGATACCAAGGACGACCCGTTCATTCCCGCTTCGCTCAAGGCGGTTGCAGAGGACATGAAGCGCCGCTATCGCACGAGTGAGACATGGGCCGCAGAAACCGACTGGCTCAGTACGCAGCCCTTGGGCGCTGGTGCAGGTGGGTTGATCGACACGGATCTCGCCTCTGCCTTTGATGACGATGTGCCTGGCTACGCCATGGCAGGCGCAACTTCGTCAGCCGTGGCCGGCAACGTGATGGGACAGCACTCATGACGGCTCCGAACTCGCCCCCCAAAAAGCCAAGCACACACGGCCCTGTGGGCGTGGCCGTGTTGGTTGGCTTTGGGCTATTCAGCGTGACAGTGTCCTCGTGGCTCATCGGTCTGGTAATTGAAATCGGCGGTGGCTATTTCTTCTGGCGTGGCCAGGGCATCCGCCATGCACAGGAGATGGTGCAGCAGGATCTGCGCTATATCGCAGCCGCGCCACGCAGTCTGCTAGTGCCAGACACCGTGGACTTTTCGCTGCGCATTGTGAAGTGGGTTCGTATGCCCTACGAGCGTCTTGGTGCGCTGCGCTGGTATCAGCGCAACTTGGCCGCCCAGCAGGCGGGTACAGATGCGGCTCTGCCCAGCTTTCTGGGTCAAAGCGTGCAGCCCCAACTCAAAGGGCTGGCCAAGGCCGGCTCGTCGTTCATCCACATGCTCAGTGAATGGGTGGTCATCAGCATGTTTGTCCTGCAGGACGTTCTGCTGCGCCTCTGCACTGCTGTTTTCGCGCTCCCCGCATTTGCGCTCGCCTGCCTGATGGGAGTGATCGACGGCTTGGTGCGCAGGGATCGGCGCCGTTGGCAAGGCGGCCGCGAGTCCTCGTTCGTCTACCACCACGCCAAGCGCTATGTGGGCTGGGCGCTTACAGGTGGCTTTGGCTTGTACCTGTCCTGGCCATTCGGTGGCTTCAACCCGGCCTACATGGTTCTGGTGTTCACCGTGCTTGTGGCATTCACCCTATCGACAACAGTAGGCGCGTTCAAGAAATACGCATGACATTGATTTTGAAGGAGATATTGATGAAACGCTCACGACATTCGTTCTTTGCCCTCTTGGTGATTGGAGTGCTCTCCACCACTGCGATGGCCTGGGCAGATGTTGCCGACGACGAGCTGGAACGCGAGCGCCTGGCGCGCATCGCTGGCGAGATCGAACAGGTGCAGCTGATGGTTGCTGACGCGGAAAAAGCCGCGCCGACCGGTCAGCGCGTGAAGTTCCGCTACGACTGGCTGCAGCGCGACCTGGAGCTGCTGCGCCTCGGCGTAACGAACCATGTGGATGCACCTCGCCAACCTCGCCCAGTCGCGCCATTGCGTGGGGACTATCGGCAATAACCAAAAGAAAAACAAACCATGCAATCAGAAATGGCGACTGCATTTATGCAAGGTGCCGGATTCAATCCTCAAAGCTTGAAGTACCTGCTTTTTGTCGTGGTTTTTGCGATGGTTTTTTCTATTGGCGCATGGCTCGGCACGCTGGTATTGAAGGCTTATGGAGACGGAGAGCTGAATGCACCGGAAGCCATGCGTGCATGTATTGGAATTGCCATCACCGTTCTATTAGTGGTCGGTGTGCTCGGATCAATAATTTTGTAAATCAAAGAAATTAATCAACCGGAGAAATCATGAAAAAACATTTGAAGAAAATTAATTCTGGAATCGCCTCTATTGCACTGGCTCCGGTTGTGCTGCTCGCAACCTGCCCTGCTTTTAGCGCTCTGCCAACAATTCAAGCTCCTGCAGGTGGAAGTATCGGCGGTGGGACTACACAAGAGGGCGATGTTCTCGGGCAAATGGGAGCGTATTTTAAACTCGGAATGACCATTCTGGGATTGGTTCTGGCCGCTATCGCGTTTCTATTCGTTGTAACTGCCTCTTTGCAGCGCTACCGTGACTACACCGCTGGCAAGATTCAATTGGGCGACCTTAAGGAGTTTGTTATTGTGAGCGTGATTATTATTAGTTTTGTGATCTTGATGGTCAACTACGCGGCACAAGCACTGTCCTAACATGGCAGCGAATGACTCTCGCCACCAAGGGAAGGCGCCTGTCATGGCGCCCTTGACAGATCGCGTGAATTCCGAGCCGCCGATTATCAATGGTATGGCGACGAGCGAAGCTGGGTATATTGGGGGTGTGTCGTTCGCTGTGAGCGCTTTTATTGGTGGGACGATAGCCCTTATTACCGGGTTTTGGGTCGCTCTTCCAATTTTGTGCGTTATCGTACCTTTCGCAGTCCTCTGGTATTCATCACTCTATCTGCAAGAAGTCAAGAGAAATCGGCCTGAAGGCTTCTATCTCCATTCGATGCATTTTTATCTTGTGTCACATAAATTGGCAAAGCCTAAATTCCTGGTCCATGACGGCCGGATGCAGTTGGGTTGCAGCTATCGCATGAATTCCATCCAGGCCAAATCTAAATCATCGGAAGATAAATAATGAGCAGCGGTGATTATCTGGACGCCTTGGCGTCGGAGCGCAGCCATACCAAAAAACTGACAAACATTATTTTTGCAGTCGTTTTTTTCGGTGTGGCTGGGATGTGGTTCGCGTCGCGCGTTCCTAAAAATATCGACTTGCACGTCGCACCCGATATTAAGGCGGGTGACACGATACGGGTGATTGATGGGCAGTCGCCAGTGCCGTCTACAAATGCCTACGGCTTTGCGTACTACATCTGGCAGCAGATTAATCGCTGGCAAAGCGACGGCTCTCAAGACTATGGCAAGCAGATTTATGCGATGCAGTTTTATCTGACTCCGCGTTGCCAGGCGCAACTGCAAACCGACATGCAACAGCGTCACGCCAAAGGCGAGCTGCGCCGCCGTACCCGCCAGATCAGCGAGATTCCCGGCTTTCCGTACAGCGAAAACCGTGTGATCCGTGAAGGCTCGGATGCTTGGACGGTGCTGCTGGACATGCAGGTTCAGGAGACCTTCGCAGGGCAGCCGGTCAAGGACGTATTCATTCGGTACCCGCTACGCGTGGTGCGCTTCGATGTGGACCGTGAGCGCAACCCATGGCGTCTAGGCTTGGATTGCTTCGGCAGTAGCCAGCCCGCGCGCCTCAATCCTGCGGAGCTCAAGCCTGGCGCGCCGGTTCAAGCGGACCTGAAAGCACCGCGTCTGCCCGGAACTATTGCCCCTTCGAGCCTGCCTCGTGACACCTCTGTCGATTGATCCACATGATCCAACGTCGTTCTCTTTCGATCTGCCTCCTGGTCGGCCTGCAGCTTCTGCACGGCAGCGTCGCTGCTCAGCAGGTCGAATCGCTTGCGGGCAGTACCGAGACGCCCGAGTTCAATGAGCCTATTGATCTGGGCCAGACGGGTACAGCAGCTGCAACACCAGCTGCTGGAGCCAATGCAGGACGCACCCCAGCTGGCGGGCGTATGGTGGCAGGTGTTAGCGTGCCCGCACCGCTGGCGAATACAGCCGTAGGTTCCGCCAGGCGCGCAGCTGCCGAAGCGTCTCTACGCCGCGTTGGTCCAGCTCCTTTGACTTCTGGCCCCGCCGAGCGTGCTGTGTTTGCGCGTGAGCCAGTCCGGGTGAATCTGACGGTCGGCCAGGAGCGCCTAGTGACCCTGCCAGCCGATGCGTTGCTGCGCATGCCCAGTGACATGGATAGCGTGGCGCGTATCGAGACGATCGCCGGCACGATCTATGTGACTGCGCTCGTGCCATTCACGGCGATCCGAATCATTGCCGAGCTGGTGGATAGCGGCCAGCAGATTCCGATGGATCTGATTGCGGTAGCCGCTCCAGACGCCAAAGACCCCAAGGGCAAGGTCGTGTCCACGCAGTCCGCTAAAGGCGAGCTGCAGGTTTCTGTGATCGAGCCCGCGACTGTGCCGAACCCCACTGGTGGAGCTGCTTTGTCTGGTGGCCAGTCTCAACAGCAAGAGAGCGTTGCTGCGGACATGGTGCAGCTCACTCGACATGCTGCCCGGCAGCTCTACGCACCTCGACGCTTGGCTGGTGGTACGCCAGGTGTGAGCCAGGTTGGCGTAGGAACCGAACCCGTGCCGACACTGTTCCGTGGCGCTGCCTTGGACGCTGCGCCCGTAGGCCAGTGGAAGTCGGGAAACCTGTATGTGACTGCGGTGCGCGTCACCAACCGCTCGCGCTTTGCCCTGGAGCTGCCCTTGGAGAGCTTGCGCGGGCGCTGGCTCTCGGCCACGGCCCAGCATGGCCGGATCGGTGCTGCCGGTACAGACACCGACACCACGGCGGTCTACCTGGTGTGCGATCGCACTTTCGAGTCTTGTCTGTGAGGCCCCCATGGCAGTGAAAAGCAACAAACTCACCCCTGTTCTTGTCATCGTGGCCTTCGTCATCGTCGGTGCGGTCATCGTGATGCGCCAGAACAATGCACCGACCGCTGCACCCATGGCCGCAGCCCCCCTGCCCAAAACGGCAGGCGCAGATGAGGACACCCCCAGCGAGACGCTGGCCACAGTGGTCGCAGCCAACAAGGATCTGCGAGCAGATATTCAGGAAGTGCTCCGTGCTAACCAGGATTTCAGCAAGCGCCTGGAGCGCTTGGAGAAAGGTGCACCTGCAGGTGCCACGCCGGCTGGGGCGGTCGGTGGCAGCACTAATGACACAGATCCAGCCCCATTGGATGTCTTTAAGCCCATTGGCGACGCGATCGACTCTGTTACAGGGGTTGGCTCAGGTGGTAGTGGCGGAGGCCATCGACCCGCCGGTGGTTCCCAGGATCTAGGCTTAGCTGGCGGCAGCACTTCCTACAAGGTGGTTCCGCCCATGGGCTACACCACCGAAACAACTCAGCATCAGGGGAAGATGGTTACGCGCTATGTGCGCGTAGCGCCGGACGGCACGCAATCCATGCCCAGTGCGGTCAGCGCGGCCCAGGCCGCACAAGCTGCTCAGGCCACTCAGGCAGCCTCGAAGCCCCAACCCGTAGCTTATTTCACGCTGCCGGAGAACTCCACGCTGGCGGGCGTCACCGCGATGACCAGTTTGATCGGCCGTGTGCCGGTCAATGGCCGTGTGACGGACCCCATGCAATTCAAAGCCATGGTCGGGCGCGACAACTTGGCCACCAACGGCTGGGAGTTGCCCGAAGACCTCGCCGGGATGATCGTTACCGGCGTGGCCGTAGGCGATATGGCGCTTTCGTGCACCGAGGGAAAGATCCGCAGCATGACTTTCGTGTTCAAAGATGGTGCGATCCATACGGTTTCGGCGCGTCGTGCGCCGCAGACCCAGGCAGGTGCCGGCGTCACAGCCATCGCTACCAATGGTTCCACAGACCTTGGATTCATCAGTGATCTGTACGGCAACCCCTGTATTCAAGGCAAGTTCGTGACCAATGCGCCTGCTTACCTGACCGACATCATTGGTGCCAAGGGCTTGGGCGTGGCCGCCGAGGCCTTGGCGCAGGCCCAGACCACCACCATGGCCAGCAGCAATGGCACCACCTCCTCGATCACCGGAAATGCCGGCAGTTTTGCACTGGGCCGCATGGGTTCTGGAGCCACCGATGAGCTGGTGCGCTGGCTGACTGAGCGCCTCAAGAGCTCGTTTGACGCGGTGGTCACGCCCGCTGGCCAGCAGCTGGTCGTGCATCTGGACCGCCAGATCGAAATCGACAAGCCCGCCAACCCAAGAAAGATCGTGCACCGCACGCAGTCCCCCAATGTCCTGTCTGGAGCCCGCTATGGCCTCGAATAATCCCCTTCTTCTTGCCATCGTGCTTCCCGCGCTACTGGCTGGTTGCACGGCTATTGGGTCGCGCGAGTCTCCGCTGAAAGAGGCTACGGCTGGCAGTCCGACCCTGGTGGATGTGTATCGGGGCAAGTTTCAGCCCCCGCAGTCAGCGGCTTCCTCTCGTGAGACGGCGCGGGACCGCCTGGAGCGTGCGTCGACTGCGCGCCCGATCGCGCGCGGCGACGAAATGACACAGCGTTACTGGTCGGCCCTGGAGCCTATGCAACAGCGCTTTGCACGCGTACCCAACCCGGATCTGGTCATGGTGGTCTATCCCCACCTGGCCAAGGGCCGCTACCCCGTGCCTGGCTATGTCACGGTTTTCCCAATGTATGAGTCAACGGAGTACGCCATGCCCGGTGAGGTGGCCGAAGAGCTGCAACAAGGCCGCGCCGCATTCTCACGCGGCCGCACTGCTCGGGAGGCCGGCCAATGAGCGGATTGCTGGAAATGCTGGGCCTGTCTGGTGGTACCAAAAGCAAGCACAAGCGCCGGCTCATGACGGCCGCCGACCGCAAGCAGATGGCCGCCCGTCCGCCCTCCTTCACCGAGCTGCTGCCTTGGATCAAGTTTTCACCCAAAGACCGCAACTTTGTGATGCGCGACGGCAAGACCTTGGGCGCGCTGTTCGAGCTGGGCGCTGTCGCTACGGAGGCGCAGCCGCTGGAGTACCTGCAGGAGCACTGCCGCAAGATTCAAGAGGCCATTCAGGCGATTCCCGAGGTCGACTCTTCGCCTTGGGTGGTGCAGTTCTTCCTGAGCGATGACCGAAACATCGACGGGCTTAACCAATACCTTCACGACTACATCCTGTCCCAGCACAAGGACGCCAAGCGCGCGCAGGCCATCATCGACTCGGAATACACGCAGTCCGTGCTGAAGGAGTTTCGCAGTCACCTGTCGCAGGTTTCCCGAGAGCAGGGGCTGTTTACCGACACCTTGGTGACGGGCCAGACCTGGCGTGGCCAGCAGCGGCGGGTTCGCTGCTGCATCTATCGCCAGTTTGATGACTTGGTCAATGAGCGCCGCATGGCCGAGCAGCAGATGGAGGCTGTGGCCACCACCTTGCTGGCCACGCTGAACGAAGCCGGCGTGACGGCGCGGCGTGCCAACGGCAAGGACTTCTACGAGTGGATGCTTCCATTCTTCAACCGTAATGTGCCCTGGGCCAGCACGGGCGCCGAGCTGTTCCGCGGCGCGCCCTATCCGGGTGATGTGGCTCCAGAGGGCATCTATGACTGGGACTTTTCCGAGTCGCTAAACCTGTCTGAGCCCTCGTGCAACCAGGAACAAGGCTGCTTCGAATTCGATGGCCAGCCGGTGAAGTTCCTCACGCTGCAGAACCTTCGTGCTCACCCTAGCATAGGGCACTTCTCCGCAGAAAGCCGGATCGGGAACGAAGCCTATGCGCGGTTTGACCGGCTGCCGCCTGGCTCGATGCTGTCCGTGACGGTGACGATTGCTGCCCAATACCAGGTCGAGCGCCACGTCGAGGACATCAAAAAGGCCTCCCGTGCTCAAAACGCCGTGGCGCAGGAGACCCATAGAGAGTCGGAGCAAGTGCTCCAGCACATGGCCACCGGGGACAAGCTGTATCCGATGTTCATGGGGCTGTACCTGAGCGGCAAGACTCATGCGGATCTGGATGCGGCTGTTTCCGAGGTCAATGCCCAGCTGACGCCGACCGGGATGCGTTTCATCGAATCCCGAGAGGACCTTGTGGCGCATGACGCATTCCTGCGTGCATTGCCATTCGCATTTGATCCCACGTTCGACCTGCGAAGCATGCGACGGTCGCGCCTGACGTTTGCGAGCCTGATCGCCGCCATTTTGCCGGTCTACGGGCGCTCACGCGGAACGGCCAACCCCGGCTTTTGGTTCTGGAACCGGGGCGGCGAGCCGTTGTGGATCGATCCACTCAACAAGATCGACCGCAAGAAGAACGCCCATATGGTGGTGTTCGGCCCCACAGGAGCGGGCAAGTCGGCGACGTTGAATTACCTGTCCATGCTGGTCATGGCCATCCACCGCCCACGCCTGGTGATCGCGGATGCAGGCAAGTCTTTCGATCTGATGGTCAAGGACATGGCCACCAAAGGCTTGAGCGTGTATCGCGTCAACTTGAGCGGCGATACAGACGTATCACTGCCTCCATTCGTGTACGCCAGCGAGCTGCTGCAGGACAAGGAGATCATGGAGTCCTTCAAGGCAGCGGAGGAATACTTCGGCGCTGGAGCGGGTATCCCCTCCGAAGAGGATGCTGAGCTCGTAGGTGCCGAGCGACTGATGGAGTCGGTCAATGAAGTGATGGAGCCTGATGACGCCAACGACGACTCGGACGAAGAAAAGCGCGACTACCTAGGCGAGATGCTCATCTCGGCCATCATGATGATTACGGGTGGTGAAGACGCCGAGCTCAAACGCATGACGCGCGCCGACCGCTATCTGGTCACCAGGGCCATTATTCGAGCCGCAGTGCGCGTATCCAACGAAGGCAAGCCCCATCCTCTGACACAAGACGTCGCCCTGGAGCTGACGGCCATGGTCAAGGACGCATCTCTGTCGGAGCACCGCCGCGCGCGCGCCGAAGAGATGGGCCATTCGATGATGACCTTCACGACAGGCCTGCGCGGCAAGCTCTTCAACCGCCTGGGCCAGGACTGGCCCGATGCCGATGTAACCCTGGTGGAAATGGGCACACTGACCAAAGACGGCTATGAGGATGCGCTTGCTGTGGCCTACACCAGCCTGCTGGACTCGGTGCAGTCGCGCGCCGAGGCCGCTCAGCATGAGGATCGCCCCCTCATCATGCTGACCGATGAAGGGCACTTGATTACCACCAACGAGCTGCTTGGCCCGAAGGTGGCCAAGGGCACCAAGATGTGGCGAAAGCTCAATGCCTGGTTCTGGCTGGCCACGCAAAACCTGAAGGACTTCCCTGGCAGCATGTCCCGCGTGCTGTCCATGTGCGAGTTCTGGATGTTGCTGACCATGGACAAAAACGAGATCGAGGAGATCGCGCGCTTTCGATCGCTCACACCTGAGCAACGCCACATGATGGAGTCTGCCGTCAAGGAGCCGGCGAAGTACACCGAAGGTGTGCTCATCAGCGCGAACAATCAGTGGCTGTTCCGAAACGTGCCACCGGCGTTGCCAATCGCGCTGGCAATGACCGAGGGCCACGAGAAGGCCGAGCGCCGCCGTCTCATGGACGAGCATGGTTGCACCGAGGTTCAAGCGGCCTACCGCGTGGCGGCACGCCTGCAGGAGGCGCGCGCATGATGCGGTCCTCCCTCACTGCCCTGGTGCTGCTTCTTTGCGCTCATGGCGCGCTGGCCCAAGGCTCTATCGGCCCTTCGGTGACAACCGTGGAGGTCTTCGCCAATTCGGCCACGGTGGTACGGCCGCCGTTTCGCCAGCCTGGCTACGTGCTCAAGGTCTATCGCGTGGACGCCATGGCTCAGCTTGAGCAGCAGCTCAATGCAGGGCTGCCCAAGAACGAAGCCGACGCCATGGCCTATATGCGTCAGCACGAGGCCGAGATCCGTCGCCGCTACAAGGACCAGATCACCAATGCGGCCTCCGGCATGACGCTGGCCGTCCAGTACCGATTGGACCGGCTCCCGGCCATCGTCATCAATCGCGCCAAGGTCATTTATGGAGTTGCGGATGTGGACCGCGCCATCGAACTGTTCGCCGCGGCTCAGCAGAGGCCTTCCCGATGAAAAAACGAGCTTCCCTCAATCTCAGGCTGCGCCGTCTCGTCGCGGCCGTCAGTACGGCCTCGATGTGCGCTGTGCTCACACCGGCCACCACCATGGCAGGAACCACCACCCCGGCCATCATCGCGAATACGGCCAAGGCGGCCTTGTCTTGTGTGTCGTACTCCGTCGAGGGCGTGTGCTTTTTCTTGAGCTGCGGCTGGACCGGATGCTGGATTCGGACCTCGATCAAGATCTCCCACTATGTGCCAGATGTGGTGGTCAGCACCTACAACGAACCGCTGCGCCACCCTTGGACCGACATCGGCACGGTCGTGGCCACCACGTTGACAACGGCTGGATCTGCACTGACAGGACGGCTGCTGGACTCGTCCGCCGGCGGCCTGGACAGCAACTCAGCCATGGCGAACTTCAAAGGGGCGGATGCCATAGGCAATCCTGCCGGCATGTTTGCCAGCATGCTCGCGTCTGGCGGCATGTTCACAATGCCTAAGTCCATCGCATTTCCCACGGTTAGCGAGTTGGCCAAGTTTCCCTCGAAGGAGCTACCCAATATTGGGCGCCAGTGGACCCAAGTGCCTGCCAGCATTGCAGAAACTGTGGCATCTGATGCCAAGGGTCTGTTGAGCTCGGAATCATTGCTGGCCAGCCTTGGAACGATCCTCAAGACCATCGAGGGCGTGAAGCAGGTGATGGAGATCGCCGAGACCGTGCAGCAGATCCAGGCGGGCATCGCCGGTCTGCAGCAGCTCTCCGAAATTCTCTCGGGCAGCACCGGAGGTGCCCTCTTCTGTCCTGGCGGAGCCAGCTATTTCAACCTGCACTTCCAAAGCGAGCTCGATGCGCCTTTCTGGCGCGGCATCGTGCCTGTGGAAATGATCTATCCGCAGGCCTGGGTACCCGGACTGGGCGAGATCGGCTCAGGCTATACGCAGACCTGGGGCAACCTGTACCCACGTACCGGAGAAATCATCCAGTCGCACCCCGTGAAGGCTTCTGCAGTGCTAGCTGAGCGTGTCGCCTCGATCATCTACAAGGAAGCTCAGCCTCACATCTACTCGCGCGTCCAGCCCTCCGGGGGCTATCGCTACTTCAACTATGGCGAGAAGCGCAAATGGCAGATGTTGTATCCGCAGGCTTGGTCCGGGTGCCAGCAATTCGGCCAAAACGACTCGCTGTCGCTGACTTCGTTCGGGGATGGAGCCACCAGCTCCGATGACGGCTACGCCTGGAACCTTTGGCAAAAGTACACCTGCTGCCGGCGTCGTGGTGTGTATCTCTACTCCGTGCCCTGACCTCCCACTCCAATTTCACTATGACAATCGCACACTCCTCTTCTCTGCGCTTCAAGCGGATCTGCGCGGCCGTGACCTTGGCCTGCGTGCTGGCTCCCTCGGTCGTGACACCTGCGGCCGCCCAGACGATTACCTCGTCGGGTCTCTACTATCGGATGGGCGGGGGCTCGCCGATCAGCGCTGCCCCCCATCGCAGCGCCTTATCGATGCAGTTGGGTGCCGGCGTCCGCGCGAACTATTCCTGCGGGAAGTTTGACATCGGGCTCTCGTGGTCGGATCTCATGAATAGCATCCAGAACCTGGGTGCGACGATTACCGGGGCCGTGCAAGCCGGTATCTCGGCCCTGCCGCTGTATTTCCTCCAGCGCGCGCAGCCAGGCCTCTATCAGCTCTTCCAAAACTTCAGCCAGAAGGCGGATCTGCTGGTCTCTGCATCGCTGAAGACCTGTGAGGACATGGAGGCGATGATCAAGAATGGCCAGGACCCTTATGAGGAGTACATAGCCCTGGCCAAGGGCGATGCCTGGAAGGTCAAGGCCAATACGGGCGGCAGCGTAGTCAATGCCAAGCTCGATATCAACAAGAACGAGGCGGGCCAGCGTGCCGGATTGCCATGGGTATTTGGCAGCCGAGCCGGGGGTGCTGGGACCCCTCCTATCCAGCCAATCCGCGACCTGGCCGTCGCCGGCTACAACGTCACCATCAACAAGGCAGCCAACTCCCTGTCGACGGCGAACTACGGCAGCTCCTCGCTGGCATCGACGCGCCTGGTCCAGGCCTTCAAGACCCCGGACGATCTGGCTCGCTGGAGTGCCGAAGTCCTTGGCGATCAGAAAATCTATATGTGCACCCAAGGCTCCGATTGCCCGAGCCCCACCATCACCTCGACGGCGACCGGCCTGGCCCCGAAATTTGAGCGCGAGCTGGACGAGGTACTGCCCACGATGCGAAATATGGGCTTCAGCACTTCAAGCAGCCATGCCGACCTGGCCAAAGTCAGCGCTCCCGGCATGGCCGTGAGTCCGCAATTGATGGACGCCGTGCGCAAGCTGCCGACTGATGTGCGGTCTGTGGCCATTAACCGCCTGGCCCAGGAGGTTGCGGTCTACAAGACCATCGACAAGGCTTTGATCGCCAGAAACGCGCTGATCTCTGGCATGAGCCTGCCCGAGGCCACAGGCGCTGCTCCCGTTAGATCCGAGGTACAGACGAAGATTGACCGCCTGACTCAGTACATCAACGACATGATGTTCGAGTTCCGCATACGCAAAGAAATGACCGGCGAGACCGCTTTGTCGATTATGGGCAACCAGCAGCAAGCCGGTGCCGCGTCGATGGATGTGCAAGGCGGCACGCGTGCAGATCCTGCGCCGTTGGTCGATGGACGTGTGAGCACAAGATGACCGACTCCGAAAAAGTCGTGGAAGCGTCTGAGCCAGTTCCAAAGCGTAAGGGGCGGCTTCGTCGTTGGCTGCCCTGGCTCATCTACGGTGCCTTGATCGTTTTGATTGGCGGCACCCTATTGACCTGGCTGCTCAAGCTGGAGCCCTCACAGGTCGTATCTGTCTCAGCGTGGTTTCGCAAGGGCGCGCAACTCGGGACGCTCACTCAGACCGCCCTGTGCAGTTGGGTGATTGTGAGCTGGCGTCCGATCGTGGCCTGGGGATTCAGACGCGGCTACGTGGCCAAGCATGAGCTGCGGGCGGTGCTGGCTATGCGCTGGCGCGTCGCCGGCATGCTGGCCATGTACTTGGCACTCGTGCCAATTGGCGCGGGCAGTATTGCCCGATTCATCATGGGCCTTATCTCCTGATCGATATGCAGCTCGATAGCTATCTTGAACTATTTACGACGCTCTACGGCTGGGCATTCGCCAACCTACTCGGCGAGATTTTGACCGGGACCGGCCTGGCCGCCCTGCCCTTCGCGCTCATCGCGTTTAACGCGTGGCATAGCGCCAAGGAAGAAGGCGCAGGGTTTAACGGTGTGCTGGCTCTCATCGAGTCCATACAGACCAAGCTGATTACGGCATTGCTGGTGATGGCGCTGTGCTTTGCGACAACGCCTTTTACCTCGCTGCACAACATCAATCTCAGCTACAAGCCAGAGCGGGCTGCAGATGGTTCTGAGCCCCAGGTCGTGTCGACACAGGGCGGGACGAACTCGGGCTACGACCGAGCCATGGCAGACGCGGTGAACGGCTCTTTTGCCCGATCTGGAAACCTGTCCTACGTTCCTTTGTGGTGGTACAGCGTCATGGGGTTATCCTCAGGCATCAATGGCGCTTTTCGGGCGGGCATGACCAGCTCTGAACGCGATCTTCGCGTCGTAGCAGATCTGGCCAGGATGGCCACGATTGAAGATCCGGCTCTGTTGCACGATGTGCAGCGCTTCTACAGCGAGTGCTTTGTGCCGGCACGGAGCCAGTATTTCTCAATGGACAAGAACCAGATCTCGGCAAGCGGCCGGGGCATTCTTGCTGAGGGAAGCATCTATGGCCCCACGGATGTGGACTGGGTCGGCAGCCAGTTTTTCCGAACAGAGCCCGGTTTCTATGACGTGATGCGCTCATATAACCCGGTGCCTGGCTGGAGCATCGACTTCAATCGCGACAGAGAATACATGCAAGGTGGCGCTTCGGATCAGGGCTTTATGAACCCGGACTGGGGGCGCCCAACTTGCAAGCAATGGTGGGAAGCTAATGCTGCTACCGGAGGAGTGCGAGAGCGCCTCACCAGCAACACCTCGACATGGCGGAGTCTCTTGCAAGTCGCCCAAAACACTATCACGTTCAGTTCGACAGATGAGGCCAAGGATGCCATGGCAAAGCTAGCCTTTGAGAAGGCCAACCCGACATTTGTTAGTCCTGACAAGATGCTGGGCGATGACTATGGCAAGGGCACGAACGCGTGGCGTACTGTCACAGGGGGGATTAGCACCATCGGAGTGGGTAAACAGGCGTTTGAATCCTCACTCGGCATGGTCCCATTGTTGAATATGCTTCCCATGCTCCAAGCACTCGTGTTGATGGCTTTGTATATGTTCCTGCCATTGATCGTAGTGATTAGTTGCTACGATTTAAAAGTGATGGTGATTGGTGGATTGGCAATATTCACGGTCAAGTTTTGGGCCGTCATGTGGTTTGTGGCCCGGTGGCTTGATGCCCATTTAATCGATGCGATGTACCCAGGTTTGACCGGCTCTGCATTGATGCAAGAGATTACGCAAAGCGTGAGCTCAGGTCAGCCGCAGCTATATAAGCGGATGATTCTTAACACTTTATTAGCAGTGATGTTCATTGCGCTTCCGCTTATCTGGAGTTCCATGATGGCGTGGGCTGGCTATCGACTTGGGCTTGAAAACTACAGCATTAACAAAGCAGACGGCCTCTCTAACAAAGCTGGTAAGGGGTCTGGCGTTCGATTAAAACGTTGACAGCTAGTTAACGGTCTTCTTCTTGTTCGCACCAATACTGAAGTTCACCCATACCAATTTCTCCATTTTGGAATGCAGTATGGGCATCGTAAGCGCAGGCAATCGAGGTGCTTTCCTCATCATCCGTCATGGGCGAAGTGAAGAAGGCCCAGGCAGCGTTCCAGAGCGATCCAAGCACCAGACTGCCAAGGATCAGTAGGACTCGCCAAAGCAGGCCGATGAGTGCAGTAAAGAGTTTGAGCATAGGGACTTCATCGAAGTGAAATAGATCTTCGTGGCTCCCCGTGCGATCGTGCATCGCACACGACCCAAATTGAGTGGCCCCCACATCCGTGTGGATGTGCGCCAAGCAGATCAGATACCTGGCGAGTCCAAATCTTGGCTATTACAGCGCAAGCGTTTCAGATGGTAACGGGTTTCATGACTGATGTAAAGGTGAGCTAAGCACCTGCAATTTCCACTGGCCCAATCGCAAGGTAGACCCGCCTCACTGTTAAATCGTTTACAAACCAGCGGTCATCATCCAACTGAGTCACGTGTGCAGCGTTTTCTTCCGCTCATGTCCGCATGAGTAAACTACAGGCCACCGCCTCATAGCGGTCATTCAGAGCGACAAGACAATCGCTTCTCGAATGGCTGTGCCAGCAACAGCCCTTCGATAACAGGCTGTCCTCGTGGATGCTGGAAGTCCGCAATCTTGCCTCAAGAATCGGTGCTATCGACCCAGAGCGGTCGTTATTCGATAGATGTCTATTGGTTCATCTATCCACTGCAGCACCTGAAATTATTGAATTCTCCCAAGCGACTAATGTGTCCGGATTCAAAACGGGAAATTCCTCCCAGTCAGGGAAGAATAGCATGCTGTCGGCTATAACTTCGAGTCTATCGAACTCAGCATCTGTAACTGGTTTGAACTCATCCCAGTAGCTTGCGGCAAGATTTTTGTCATCAGGACGCCCAGTCAATTTATCGAAAATTTCGACATCACCGTGATGAAACTTGGCGCTATTCAAGACAACATGGCATCTAACAAGCTTTCGATTTCCGCGAAACATTGTTTTTGCACGATGTTCGGCGACATGTCTGCTGTAATTCAGGAAGTAGGAACGAAGACGCGATGGTTTTTCTGGAAAGCGCTCTATCCGAATTTTTTCCAGCAACAATTCGGCCTCTTTGCCTGCGCCTCTCTTCATGGTCGTTGGAGTGATGCCCGACAACAGATCATCTAGTGCGCTGACTACCCCTTTACCTATTCTGGCATTGTGCAAGACTACTGCCCAATCTAAGGCTCTTACATTCTCCCCCGGCTCAAACCCTGTTCTGCAAGGTGCGAGATACCAATATTCATGAGGAAATATTTCCAATTGAATTCCATTGGAGCCAGTGATTGTGGGGTTTTGAGCAAGCATTTATTATTCATTTCTATCGAAAAACTCTAGCACTAACTTGCGAATTTTACCTATGCCATCGACGGCAACGTCGAGTGTTGCCATTCGTGTTATCGACACAGGAAAATGGAGTGAGCGGTCATGACCGGTTGCGGCTGACGCTGTTCGCCCCAAAGTAGACAATCAAACTACTAACGTGGAGCTGCGCGACCTGCACGGCTATTCGCGCAGGTTCGCTCGAAAGAGATTTTCGAGCACAGTCTTCGATTGCGAAAACTACAGTCCATTCGCAGAGAAAAAAGCGTCCCACTTTGAAAGTACGCGTTTAGCAAGCCACTCAACATCTACGTCTCGATCACCAGTAAAAAGCATCCACTTGTCACCGCCACTAAGTGGAAGAACACCAAGCGGTGCGCCACCAAGGCAGCTGCTCCAAACATGCGTCTTGGGATCGGGGCGTTTTGATAGTTCAGCTTAAGTGTAGTTAAGAATTGTATATCTTCCTAATTTCAGATTTTTTATTCGAATTCGGTGTGTTTTATGCGAGATATGTCTTTAAGTTAGTCAGTAAGTAGAGCGAATTTTCACGGATATTGACATATGGCGGTGTTGCAGAAATCGGCGTATCGTAAGCGCTAGGGCCTGTTGACATAAATAGTTGAGTGCCTGCGGCAGCCCCGAGAATGCGGGGTCTGCATGCACATCGATCGCACTCAATTCAAACGTATCCGCCATCTGCTGCCATTGCCACGCGGCAGCGTTCGCATCAGTCACTACCGCTTTCTCAATGCTCTGGCCCACATGGGCAGCAACGGCTGCAAGTGGCGTAGCCTACCTGCCCGCTTTGGCCCCTGGCACACGGTGTACATGCGTCTGCAGCGCTGGACACGCAACGGCCTGCTCAACGAGGTGCTCAGCCACCTATAGCAAGAACGTTTGAGCAACTGGTGCGTGCAAGCCTTGAGTCTGGACTCCACCCTCGTCAAGGTGCATCCCGACGGTTGCGGGGCTAGGAAAAAACGGCCCACAAGCCATAGGCAGAAGCCGAGGTGGCTGGACGAGCAAACTGCACATGGTCGCCATTAGTTGCCGTGATGCGCTGCTATGGAGCCTGACGCCGGGGCAGTCTGGGGATGCCCCCGAGGGGTGCAAACTCATCGAAGCGATGGGGAGCCAGGACGCGATGGTGTATTTGCTAATGGACAGCGCCTATGAAGGCGATGGCACACCTGCTGCAGCTTTGGTCCGCAACTTCGTGCCTGTTGTGCCTGCCCATCCACAACGCAAGCATCCATGGTCTTTGGATAAGCACCGGTATCGCCAGCGCAATGAAGTGGAGCGTTTGTTCCGGAGGATCAAGGCATATCGCCGGGTGTTCACGCGTTACGACAAGCTGGACATGATGTTTGCGGCGTTTGTATCCATCGCTTTGATATGCGAACACCTTCGTTAATGTGAACAGGCCCTAGGCTCAAGGCATGGGCCAGCCCAGCAAGCCCCGCTACCGCACCACCAACTGGAAGCAATACAACGCCTCGCTTAAAGCACGAGGTTGATTGACGGTATGGCTGGACAAGCGCATGTGCTGGTTTGCCGCTGCCAGCGGCAAACGCGGGCGTAGCCCGAAGTTCTCGGATGCTGCCATCCAGTTTTGCTTGACGCTCAAGAATCTGTTTGGCTTAGCCCTGCGCCAAACGACAGGACTGGTGCAGTTCGTGCTGCAATTGTCGGGGCTTGCTTGGCCTGACCCTGACTTCAGCACTTTGTTCAGACGCCAATTAGGGTTGAACGTTCAGGTGCCGTACACACGCAGCCAAGGTGGGTTGCACCTGCTGGTGGATTCGACAGACATCAAATCCCTAGGTGAAGGCGAGTGGAAGTGCAAAAAGCACGGACCTGAGCATCGCCGGCAGTGGCGCAAGCTGCACATTGGCGTCAATGCCCAGACATTGCAGACTCGAGCCATCTGCGTGACTTCCAACAATGTCAGCGATGCTGCCGTGTTGCCTGACTTGCTGCAGCAGTTGCCGAAAGATGAAGTGCTCGAGAGCCTGACTGGTGATGGAGCTTACGACACACAGCCAATCCATGAAGCGGTGTTGAGGTGCGGAGCGACTCCAGTCATTCCACCTCGAAAGAATGCACGCATCCGCAAAGGCAGCGTCTTTGAACATCGCAATGCAGCGATTGCCGCATGCAAGCGGTTGGGGCGAAGCATCTGGAAGCGCTGGAGTGGCTATCACCGGCGAAGCTTGGTGGAAACCAAGATGAACTGCATCAAACGACTGGGCGAACGCGTGATGTCCGCACCTTTGAGCGCCAAGTGAATGAGTTGCACATCCGGGCAGCTATCTTGAATCGATTTACTGAACTGGGCCGTCCTCAGACGGCAGCCGTGGCATAGCCACGGCTAGGGTTTGGGGTAGCTCGCTTCAAACGGGGTTTATGTAACAGAGCCGATTGATACGAAAAACGTAAATATTAAGACATTAAAAGAGATAAATAAATATAAAAATTAACTAAAATCAAGTCGTGTTGATTGTGTTGTTGTAGCTGCGCGTGTTCAAAAAATAGTAACCACCTTAGAGGAAGCCGATGAAGACTAAAACTCTACTTGCGATTGCATCTCTGATTTCAACCATATCCGCTCCTGTCTTGTCGCAAGACGTCTGGCCCAATGGAAACGTTACCATCGTGGTGGGTTATGGGCCGGGCGGAACGACGGATATTCTCGCTAGGGGGCTAGCCAACGACCTCGGCAAAAGGCTAAATAAAACATTCATTGTTGAAAATAAGGCCGGCGCCAACAGCAACATTGCCGCTGATTTTGTCAAGCGCGCTAAACCCGACGGACTGACCTTGTTTGTCGGAACGACCGCAAATGCCATAAATTACAGTCTCTATAAAAATCTTAAATTCGATTTTTCGAAAGATTTCAAGCCAATCGCCAAGATCGCCGGCGTTCCTAATGTAGTAGTCGTCAAGAAAAGCAAGGATTTGTCGACCTTTGACCAATATGTCAATCTCTCCAAATCCGAGGACACAACTTGCGCCTCATCCGGTATTGGTTCAGCTGTTCACATGTCCTGCGAATTTTTCAATTCCACCATGAATACAAAAATCAGGCACGTTCCCTTCAAAGGAAGCAGCGATGCAATGAGCGCATTGCTAGGCGGACATGTCACGTCGGCTTTCGACAATTTACCGACGGTCATGGCTAATATCAAATCCGGTAATTTGACTGCGCTGGCAGTGACGACGTCAAAGAGGAATAACCAGCTTCCAGATGTACCAACCATCCAAGAGAAGATTGGCAAACCATTCAACATTGAGGCCTGGTTCGGGGTCTTCTCGCCGGGAGGTGTTCCTCAAGATGTTGCGGAAAAAATCAACCACGAGATCAACAAGACGCTGGAAAGCAGCGATTTTCAGGCAAAGCTGAATGATATAGGAGCAACAACACCGGCAAAAAATACCAACAGCCTTAATGATTTCGATACTTACACAAAAAGAGAAGTGAAAGTTTGGGGTGAGTTGATTAAAAAAAATGGCGTAAAGGCAGAATGAAATGTCACAGCACAGAATATTGGTGACCGGCGCCAGCCGCGGAATTGGCTTAGAAATCGCCCGACATTTCAGTGAAAAAGGGCACGAAGTCGTTGGCGTGGCCCGGAGCAAACCTGAGTCATTCCCCGGAGGTTTTTACGAGGTTGATTTATCCAGCGCGAAAGACACGCAAGCCTGCCTTGCGGATATTTCGAAAGATTTTGATGCCGATATCGTCATCAACAATGCGGGGCTGACGACGTCGAACACCATAGAGGAGTCTGACTTCGAGGAGTTCGACAGCATCGTCGCCGTCAACCTGCGCGCCGCCATGCAGTGTGCCCAGGCTTTCATTCCCTCCATGAAGAAAAGGCAGTGGGGAAGGATCGTCAATGTTTCCAGCCGTGCCGCATTGGGCATGCCGAAAAGAAATGCCTATTCGGCGGCCAAGGCCGGGATCATCGGGTTCACGCGGAGCTGGGCGCTCGACCTGGGCAAATACGGCATCACGGTGAACGCTGTCGCGCCGGGCCCCATCCAGACGGAACTCTATAAAAAGAACAATCCCATGACAGGCGATCAGATGAGTGAGCTGATACGCCGTATTCCCGTCAACAGGCTCGGAACACCTGAAGACATCATTTCACCCATCGATTTTTTCTGCGACGAGAAATCCGGTTACGTGACCGGGCAGGTTCTGTACGTCTGCGGCGGATTGTCGATCGGTGCAGCTCCTGTTTAAGCCATGAACCAATCCCATCAACGTGTTGCCGTTGTGTCGGGAGCCTGCGGCGCCATCGGATCCGCAACTGCCGAGACGCTGGCCAGGAGCGGGTACAAGGTGGCCCTACTGGACATCGACTCCCGCGTCAGCACCCTTGCCGATGAAATGAGATCCAGAGGCCATGCCGCGAAAGGAATCGTTTGCGACATCAGTGACGAACTAGTCGTCACCGGTCTCAAAGACAACCTAGAGGACTGGTTTGACGATGTGGCCGTATTGATCAACAACGCCGGCATTTCGCCCAAATCGAACGGGGCCAAACGGCTGGTCAAGGACACGCCGCTGGAGGAGTGGCAGCGGGTGATGAACATCAACCTGACGGGCCCGTTTCTCCTCTCCCGGGAGTTGATCGTGCCCATGATGAAGCGGCGCTGGGGCCGGATCGTCATGGTCGCCAGCCAGGCCGCCAGAACCAGAACCGTGGTGCCTGGCTCGCATTACCAAGCGTCGAAGTCCGGTCTGATCGGGTTCGCGCGTGTGCTGGCTGCCGAATGCGCGCCCCATGGCGTGATCGTCAATACGGTGGCGCCCGGACGGATCAGAACCGGAATGACGGATGTGGTCAGCAGCGAGGTGAATGACGAGGTCGTCAAGTTCACGCCTGCCGGACGAATGGGCACGCCCCAGGATATCGCGCATGCCATTTCTTACCTGTGCTCCGACGATATCGGCTATGCAGTGGGCGCCATCATCGACTTGAACGGTGGCAGCTTCATGCCGTGATGCGCTGAACTAATTTTAACAACCCGTCGATGCCAGACATCGAACCTGAACCACTCCTTAACTGAAGCGAAAAAATGAAAATCTCCAAATTGACCGGCATCATCGGCGCCGAATTGCTGAACGTCGATATTTCCAGAGACCTGAGCGATAACAAGATCAGCGATATCCGACAGGCTCTGCTGGAAAACTACGTCGTGTTCTTCAGGGACCAGAACCTCACACCGGAAGAGCACATTCGGTTTGCTCAGTGTTTTGGCGAGATTAGCAAGTCGCCTGTCTACAAGACCATGGATGAATATCCGCAGATCATGCCGATTATCAAGAATCCTACCGACAAGGATGTAATCGGGGACACGTGGCATACGGATGAGACCTACCAGACAACGCCGCCCATGGGCTCCCTGCTCTACGCGCGCGAAGTTCCCGAAGTGGGCGGCGACACCCTCTTTTGCAACCTCTATCGTGCCTACGACACGCTCTCTGAAGAAATGAAAGAAATGCTGAAGAAGCTGCGTGCCGTGCATTCGAATGAACTCCTCAATGCGGGAAAACGAAATTCCACGCGTTCAACAAAACTGCGCGACGACATTGGCGACATCGAAACGTCTCACCCAGTCATCCGGCGTCACGAAGAAACCGGCAAGGAGTTGTTGTTTGTCAACAAGCCCTTCACTATGTATTTCGAAGGCATGTCTAAAGAAGAAAGCGCCCCGCTTCTGCAACATCTGTATGCCCACAGCAGTAAACCCGAGAACACCTGCAGGTTCCGCTGGAAAAAGGGCTCGCTCGCTTTCTGGGACAACCGCTGCACCATGCATTACGCCATCAATGACTACCCCGGCCAGCGCCGTGAAATGCACCGGATCACTATCGAAGGCCAGGTTCCATCGATCTGACCTTCCCGATAGGCATACAAGCTCTTGCTTCGGTTCGGGCTTGTTCACTGCTCCCTCCTATTTTTGAAAATCCAGATGACACCCTTTAGAAACCTAATTAATGGCGAATGGGTCGCTGGCGAGGCCACGGCGCTTAACCTCAACCCAAGTGACTTGTCCGATGTCGTTGGCGAATACGCGCAAGGCAGCGCGACGGATGTCGATGCGGCCATGGCGGCAGCGTCTGCAGCCTTCCCAGCCTGGGCGACCTACAGCATTCAAGCTCGCCATGACGCGCTCGATAGGATCGGCAATGAGATCCTGGCACGCAAGGACGAACTGGGCGACCTGCTGGCCCGCGAAGAAGGCAAGACCCTCCCCGAAGCAGTGGGCGAGGTCGCTCGTGCCGGCCAGGTCTTCAAGTTCTTTGCCGGTGAATGCCTACGTCTAGTCGGTGAGAACCTGCCGTCGATTCGCCCCTGTGTCGGAGTGGAAATCACGCGCGAGCCTGTTGGGGTTGTGGCGCTGATCACGCCCTGGAACTTTCCGATCGCCATCCCGGCATGGAAGATTGCTCCGGCTCTCGCCTTCGGCAACTGCGTGGTATTGAAGCCAGCGGACCTAGTGCCCGGTAGCGCCTGGGCGCTAGCCGACATCATCCACCGCAGTGGTATTCCGGCCGGGGTGTTCAACCTAGTCATGGGCCGGGGGCGTGTGATCGGAGAGGCACTGATCCACCACCCTGATGTGGCTGCCGTAAGCTTCACAGGTTCAGTCGAGGTCGGCCGCGCCATCGGCGAAGCCTGCGTCAAGAACGGCAAGAAGGTTCAGCTGGAAATGGGCGGTAAGAACCCGCAGGTGGTGCTAGATGATGCCGATCTTGCCCAGGCCGTGGAACTTTCGACCCAAAGCTCTTTTTACTCGACCGGACAGCGCTGCACCGCCTCGAGCCGCCTGATCGTGACCGAAAAAATCTACCCTGCGTTCGTGGAAGCGCTGAAGGCACGCCTGGCGACGCTCAAGGTCGGCGATGCGCGGGCTGCGGGGACCGACATCGGCCCGGTCGTGAGTCGGTCGCAATTGGCGCATGATCTTTCGTACGTCGACATTGCCCGGCGCGAAGGTGCAGTACTGGCCGCAGGCGGCGAGATCACGGCCTGCCACACGGGTAGTGGCAAAGAAGGCTTCTTTATGCAGCCTGCGCTATTCGTGAATTCCACGCCAGGCATGCGCATCAACCGCGAGGAGGTGTTCGGGCCTGTCGCCAGCGTGATCCGCGTTCGCGATTACGAGGAAGCGCTGGCGGTCGCCAACGACACCGAGTTCGGCCTGTCTGCCGGTATTGCCACGACCAGCCTGAAACACGCCACGCATTTCAAGCGCCACGTGCAGGCCGGCATGGTCATGGTGAACCTGCCGACCGCCGGCGTCGATTACCACGTACCATTTGGCGGACGCAAAGGCAGTAGTTATGGCCCGCGCGAACAGGGCCGCTATGCGCAGGAATTCTATACCGTCGTCAAGACAAGCTATACGCTGGCCTGAATCTGACGCCGCCTTGTTAATAAGCGGGCGGCATCGTTGTGCTCGCCACGGTTTTTTCGATCAATATGGTGAAAATATTCCCTGCCATTTCGAATTGAAAACTTAAAATCTTTCGTTCATACGAAAAAAATAGATGATCAATTCAAAAAAGCTTATGTATTTTATTGCTGTTGCCGAAGAGATGCATTTCGGCCGCGCAGCCAGCAGACTGGCCATCAGCCAGCCTCCGCTGACCAACCAGATCAAAATGCTGGAGGAAGAGCTCGGCGTCAGTCTTTTCAAGAGAAGCACTCGGACCGTCACCCTCACAAAGGAGGGCGCTTTGCTTTACGAGCATGCAAAAAAAATCATTGCGGACATTAATAACTGTAAATCGGTTGTCAATAATGTCGAGCGAGACAAGGAAATCGTTCTGGGTGTTCTGCACGCGCACACCTACACATTCCTACCAGACCTTCTGCGATATGTTTTTTCACAGAATCCGGATTTATCCATCCGCATCGTTGAATACACGACGAGTGAACAGATAAAAACCATTCGGGATAAACGGATTGACCTGGGAATCATCAGAGAACCCATCGCGTTTCCAGGAATTATTGTCGACCGGATCTACGAAGAGGAATATGTGCTCGCGATACCGACGGATTGGATGATCAACCCGCGCAAGGAAATATCTATCAAGGAGCTGGAAGGAAAATCGATCATTGTGTATCCCAGTCATGACAGCAAAAAGGGAACTAGCAATATATTCATCGACTTTCTGCACCAGCACAAGGTCATCTTGTCCAAGAAGATAGAACTGAACACCATCCATTCAGCCCTGTCCCTGGTTGCCGCCGGCAGGGGGTTCACTCCCGTTCCGAGTACGCAATCGAAGATGAAGTTCCCGCATGTCAGCTATCTGAAGATCAAGGAACCAGCCCCAACTTTGTCTATCGCTATTGCATGGAATGAGCGTTACCTCGAGCCTCATTTCACCGAATTCATCAAGCTGTCAAAGAGTTTTTTCAACGAACTGAACAAAACGGTTTGAACGTCTTTGCTTTTCAGCGCTGCGTTCCAGTTTTCACCAGTCCTCGATTTATGACCATGATTTCCGCCCTGCCTCAGGACCTACTTGAAGAGACCTACGCCAGATTCCTGGCTGCCCTCCAGGGGGGCGGCTTCGAAGGCGACATCAGCGACTCCCATGCTGACCGTACTGTGCTGGCAACCGACAACTCGATCTACCAGGTGGTGCCGCAGGCCGTGGTGTACCCACGGGGCGTCGGCGACGTCCAGTGCGTCGCCCGGCTGCTGGCACAGCCCGCATTCCGGAAAATCGTGGTCGCGCCCCGGGGCGGCGGCACAGGCACGAATGGCCAGTCGCTGACGGACGGTATCGTGGTCGATTTGTCCCGGTACATGAACCGGATCCTGGACATCGACGTGCCGGCGCGCCGGGTCCGCCTCCAGGCCGGAGTGGTCAAGGATCAGCTCAACGCGGCGTTGAAGCCGCATGGTCTTTTTTTTGCACCCGAACTCTCCACCTCGAACCGAGCAACGATCGGTGGAATGATCAGCACGGATGCAAGCGGCCAAGGAAGTTGCACTTACGGCAAAACGCGGAACCACGTGCTGGCTCTGAGTTCCGTCCTGTTGGGAGGGGCGCAGCATGAAAGCCATGCCATCCCCGACGAGGAGCTGGAGCGGCTCTGTGCGGAGCCAGGGACGCTGGGCGCGGCCTACGCGGCGGCAGTCAGGATCGAGCAAGAGCAAGCGGACCTGATCGCGGAAAAGTTCCCAAAGCTCAACCGCTGCTTGACGGGCTACGACCTGGCCCACCTGCGTGAGGCGGACGGCCGTTTCAATCTCAACAGCATCCTGTGCGGTGCCGAAGGCTCGCTCGGCTTTCTGGTGGAAGCCACGCTCAACGTACTGCCGATCCCGAAGCACACGTCCCTGGTCAACATCCGGTACGCTACATTCATGGATGCCTTGCGCGATGCGCGCACCCTAATGGAACACCACCCCTTGTCCATCGAGACCGTGGATTCGAAAGTCCTGCTGCTCGCGATGGACGACATGGTCTGGCAAAACGTCGAACCCTACTTTCCGCAGGATTCGCAGCCCCCGACCCTGGGGATCAACCTGGTCGAATTCAGCGGCGAAGATCCCTTGGAGCTCGCCGACCGCGTGGCGGCGTTCCGGTGCCACCTGAGTACGGACACCAGTGTCATCCGCCAGGGCCACACACTGGCCATGGGCGCGGAGGCCGTCAATGCGGTCTATGCCATGCGCAAGCGGGCCGTCGGCCTGCTCGGCGCGGTGGATGGAGAAGCCCGTCCCCAGCCGTTTGTGGAGGACACCGCTGTTCCACCCGAACATCTGGCAGCGTACATCGAGGAGTTCAGGGCCCTGCTGGACAGCTACGACCTGCAGTACGGCATGTTCGGCCATGTCGATGCGGGGGTGCTACACGTGCGGCCTGCGCTGGACATGAAAAATCCGGCTGACGCGGCCCTGGTGCGGCCCATCTCCGAAGGCGTCGCGCGGCTGACCCAGAAATATGGCGGCTTGCTGTGGGGCGAGCACGGCAAGGGTTTCCGGTCGGAGTTTGCGCCCGGCTTTTTCGGCGCGCTTTATCCGGCGCTGCAGGCCATCAAATCGGCCTTCGATCCGCACAATCAGTTCAACCCCGGCAAGATCGCGACACCGCTGGCCTCAAACGGCGTGCTGAGAAAGGTGGACGGCGTGCCGCTGCGCGGCAACCTGGACAGACAGATCGACGAGCGGGTCTGGCAAAGCTACGGAACGGCGATGAAATGCAACGGCAACGGCGCGTGCTACAACTTTGATCCTGATGATGCGATGTGCCCCTCATGGAAAGCGACGCGCAACCGCATCCATTCGCCGAAGGGACGTGCATCCCTGCTGCGCGAATGGCTGAGGCTTCAACAGGCCGCAGGCGTCGACGTTCTACAGGCAGAGGATGGCAGGCAACCGTTCTTCAAGGGTCTGCTGTCGCGCTGGAAGAACGTGCGGGCCGAACAGAAAAATGCATCCCCTGATTTCTCGCATGAGGTCTACGACGCCATGGCGGGCTGCTTGGCCTGCAAATCGTGCGCGGCCCAATGCCCGGTCAAGGTCAGCGTGCCGGAGTTCAGGTCGAGATTTCTGGCGCTCTACCACGCCAGGTACCAGCGGCCGCTGAGAGACTACCTGATCGGCTCCCTGGAGCACACCGTGCCTTACTTCGCGCGGGTGCCTCGGCTCTATAACGCGCTGATGGCCTCGCCGCCGGTCGTCCGGCTGTTAGAAAAGCAGGTTGGGATGGTGGACAGCCCACTGCTCAGCCGCTTCGCGTGGAATGCGGCTGCCCGTCGCTGGGGCGCGCGCGAGGCCACGCCGCAGGCACTGGATGCGCTGTCATCGCAGGAACGCCTCAAAAGCGTCGTGTTCGTGCAGGATGCTTTCACCCGTTTTTTCGAGTCGCCGTTGTCGGCCAGCTACATCGAACTGGCCGCCCGGCTCGGTTATACCGTTTATCTGGCACCGTTCCTGCCGAACGGTAAGCCCTTGCAGGTGCAGGGCTTCCTGCCAGCCTTCAACGCCGCTGCCAGGCGCAATGCCGCGCAGCTCAAGGCACTCGCCGCCAGCGGCATAGCGCTGGTCGGCCTGGATCCTGCCATGACGCTGGTCTACCGGCAGGAATATCGCAAGGTGCCCGGCTTGCAGAACCTGCCGGACGTGCTATTGCCGCAGGAGTGGCTGCTCAAGGCCCTGCCAGCGGAGCAAGCCCCGGGCGCCGGCACCTACCGGCTCCTGCCGCACTGCACGGAAAGAACCAACGTGGCCTCCAGCAGCAGCGACTGGGTTCAGGTATTCAGTCGCCTGGGCCTGACGCTGCAGGAGCAGCGCGCGGGTTGCTGCGGCATGTCCGGAACCTACGGCCACGAAGCCCGCAATGTCGCCACCTCCCGGATCATCTTTGAACAGTCCTGGGCGGCCGTGACCGACAAGCAGGATGAGGCCGAACTGCTGGCCACCGGGTACTCCTGCCGGAGTCAGGTCAAAAGAATGCGGCAGACGAGCCTAAGGCACCCGTTGGAAGTGATCCTCGACATCGCGAGGTCGCGCAGCAGCCCGCCAATGCCGGTCACTGCCCCCACGCCGGAAACGCTGGCTTCCGTGGAGTGAACCCCAGAGGGCCGCGTACTTCCCGTCGGCACCGCAGTGCGCCAGGAATCCCGTGATCGCGCGGCCCAGTCTTTTTTCGCGGTGCAGTACTGTTGATTTCCACCCAGAAGTGACCCACTAGCCCCCGGTGGGTCAGTTATGCGTGGAAATTAACAAGGTCCCGTAGCGAAGTACCGCTGATGGCGCGATTTCGCTTGTATTTGCTTTGAATTTCATAGGTTGCCAATCATGCACCATCCTCATTTGAATTCTCGGCTTTCCGTGGAAAGTCGGCCCAAGAGGTGGGATAGGTCCGCCAGCCGCTCCGCTATGAGGTTGCACACTTGACCTTGGCGCTGCCAACGCCCTTCGACTGCTAGAAGGCGCGACCCTAGTAGCACCTGGCGCTGCTCATCGCGCACGTCGCGCCAGACAATAACCTGTGTGCAGCCCTCCTCGTCTTCCAACGAGACGAAAACCGTGCCGTTGGCCGTGCCCGGTTGTTGCCTCAGCGTCACGATGCCGGCAGTCCGCACTCGCTCGCCGCTGACGACAGTGCGCAGCTGCCTGGAGGTCTTGAGCTTGTACTTGTTCAGCCGCGGCCGCAGAAGGCGCATGGGGTGACTGCGCAGCGTCAGGCCTGTCGAGGCGAAGTCCCATAGCACCTCCTCTCCCTCGGGCGCTGCCGGCAGTTCCAGGAAAGCTTCGTCAACCGTGGCCACCTCTAGTAGCTCTGGCGCGGCGTGCATGGCTGCGGCATCCCACACCTGTTGGCGACGGTGCCCAGATAGCGTGGCCAGGGCACCTGCAGCCGCTAGAACCTTCATCTCGTGTTGCTGTAGACGCACACGCATGGCAAGTTGCTCAGCGGTGTCGAACGGTGCTCGATGACGCTCCTGTGCAATACGCTGCGCGCTGGTGCTGCGCAGGCTGGAGATAAGGCGCAGGCCAAGCCGAACAGCTGGCTTGGATTCGATGTCTTCGATCGTACAGTCCACCTCGCTGTGCATCACGTCGACAGGCCGTACTTCGACGCCGTGGCGGCGCGCGTCCTGGACCAGCTGGCTGGCGGAATAGAACCCCAGCGGCTGACTGTTGAGCATGGCCGCAAGGAATGCGGCAGGCTCATGGCGCTTGATCCAGCAGCTGGCATAGACCAGCAGAGCGAAGCTGGCCGCGTGACTTTCTGGGAACCCATATTCGCTGAAACCTTTGATCTGCTCAAAAATTTGCTCTGCGAACTCGCGCTCGTAGCCGCGTGAGGTCATGCCGTGCACGATCTTGTCGTAATACTTTTCGAGGCCACCTTTGCGCTTCCAGGCTGCCATGGCTCGGCGCAGGCCATCGGCCTCGCCTGCAGTGAAACCTGCCGCAAGCATGGCCACCTGCATGACCTGCTCCTGAAACACGGGCACGCCCAAGGTGCGGCCCAAGGCCTCCTTTAGCGCTTCGCTCGGGTAGCTCACGGGGTCAATGCCCTGGCGTCGGCGCAAATACGGGTGCACCATGCCGCCCTGAATCGGGCCAGGCCGCACGATGGCCACCTCGATCACCAGGTCGTAGAAGCGCCTGGGTTTTAAGCGTGGCAGCATCGTCATCTGCGCGCGGCTCTCGATCTGGAACACGCCAACCGTGTCTGCACGGCAAATCATGTCGTAGGTAGCCTTGTCCTCTGCAGGAATGTCCTGCATCGAAAAATTGAAGCCACGGCGCCGGCTGATGAACTCCAATGCTCGTCGGATGGCCGACAGCATGCCCAGGGCCAACACATCAACCTTGAGCAGGCCTGCCGCATCCAGATCATCCTTGTCCCATTCGATCACTGTGCGATCCGGCATCGAGGCGTTTTCTACTGGAACCATCCTGCACAGCAGATCTCGCGTGAGCACGAAGCCGCCGGTGTGCTGGGAAAGATGCCGTGGGAAGCCGATCAGCTGCTCCGTCAAGGTGATGAGCTGCTGCACGGCCAGCGAGCTAGTGTCCATGCCGAGCTCATCGAAACGCTCCTGACGAATGCTGCGGCCGTCAAACCACTGCTGCCCCTTGGCAATGGCGTCGACCACTTCGAGCTCGAAGCCCAAGGCCTTGCCCACATCGCGGATAGCGGATCGAGGCCGATAGGAAATGACGGCAGCCGTCAGCGCAGCGCGGTCGCGGCCGTATTTCTGGTACAGGTACTGAATGACCTCTTCCCGGCGCTGGTGCTCAAAGTCGATGTCGATGTCGGGTGGCTCGTTGCGCTCCCGGCTGATAAAACGCTCGAAGAGCACGGACATGCGCGCGGGATCTACCTCCGTCACGCCCAGGCAGTAGCAGACCACGCTGTTGGCTGCAGAGCCCCGGCCTTGACAGAGGATGTTGCGCGACCGGGCAAAGGCCACGATGTCATAGACCGTGAGGAAGTACGGCTCATACTTCAACTCGCAGATCAACTCCAGCTCGTGCTCGATCTGGTGCTGAACCTTCTCTGGGATGCCGCCTGGCCAGCGCCGACCTGCCCCTTCGTAGGTCGCCTGGCTCAAATAGCTGGCTGCCGTGTGCCCTGCAGGGACGACTTCATCAGGATATTGGTAGCGCAGCTCGTCCAAACTGAATTTGCAGCGTTCAGCGACCCTCAGCGTTTGAGCCAGCAGCTCGGCGGGGAATGTCTGGGCCAGCCGCAACCGGCTGCGCAAGTGCCGCTCCGCGCTGCGCTGGAGCGCGTAGCCGCATTCAGTGAGCGGCTTGCCGACGCGCGTGGCCGTCAGCACGTCCTGCAGGGGCTTGCGCGACCGCACATGCATGTGCACGTCCCCCACGGCCACGAGCGGCAATGCGGTTAGATCGGACAGCTCCCGCATGCGATGGAGCCACAGCTCATCATCCAGCCGGCGCACCAGATCCACACCGATCCAGCAGCGGCCCGTGAAATGTGTCAAAGCCCAGCCGCCCATGGCGGCTAGCTGTGGGTCTGTCGCGCAGCGCTCTGGACACAGCAGCACCAGGTTGTCGCGAAGCTCCTTCCCATCGATCTCATCGAGATCGAGCCGATATGTCCCCTTTTCGGAAGAGCGGCGCAGCTTGGTGATGAACTGGCACAGGTTGCCGTATCCGTTGAGATTCTGGGCCAGGACCACCAGGGTGAATGGTGCTTCGCTGCTATCACGCGGCTGGATGCTGAACTGTGCGCCCAACAGCAGATGCAAGCCCGCTTGTTTGGCTGCCACGTGTGCGCGCACCACACCAGCCATCGAACACTCGTCTGTAATGGCCAGGGCGCTGTAGCCGAGCTCCTGGGCACGCTCTACGAGCTCCTCCGGTCGGCTGGCCCCACGCAGGAAGGTGAAATTGGAGATGCACCGCAGCTCCGCATAGGCAGGGAGGACGTTTTCCATCACGGCCGCTCTTTCTCAGGCGTAGTGCCCGTGCAGGAACCAGGCGGTTTGGTCGCCGGCGAGGCGTGCCTGGAAGATCCAGAGCAGACCTGCATGATCGCTGCGGGCAACCCAGTAGTCCCGCTGCACGTTCAGTGGGATTTCTTCGCCATTTCCCTCTTCATGGCCACGATGCCACCAGCCGCCCTCCACTCGATCAGGACCAAGCAGCAGCTGCAGGGTCCCTTGATAGATCGGGCGATTGGCGCGCTCTATCAGGCGTATGGGCTTGTCCAGCACCCAGCTGGGAAGCGGCAGCTCGTGCACAAGGTCGGACTTGGAAGCTCGGCGAGCTTCGGTCGAGCCCCACTCCTGCGTCCATTCGAGACGGTGATCGGCCGTCAGCTGTGGCCGACGCACCGCGCCATCACCCAGCCGTGCCTGGATTCGCTCTAGGGCCAACTTGGTGGATTGAGCTCTATTTGCAACCTCTGGGATCAGCGAGCGGCTTTCCTCAACAATGGGCTGCACCTCGGTAGCCAGGATCTCCAGCTCACCAGCTGGTGCGAGCAGCTCGACCTTGGCCAGATGCTCGCCGAGCAGCCGAGCGAAGTGCTCGACGTTCTGTGTTGGCTCCGCTGTACGGATGGTCAGTTCACCTCCGGTACCGGCATCGCGAGCACGCATGTCGTCATGACACCACCGCAATGTGAACGCAGTAGCTCCCAGCTGACGAGCTTTGAGCCAGCCTGCCATCTGCAGAAGCAGCCGCCGCGCCCCGAAAAGCATGGCAGGTGCCAGATCCACGCGACACATGAGCTCCAGCCGCGCTCGAAAGGTCTCAGGCACTGTCGCCCAGGCGTAAGCCTCCGGCCGTAGGCCATATGCGCGGTCCATTGCTTCAAGAAGCTCTTTGTCGAAGCGACGTACGATGCCGCCGCGCGGCAGCGCACGCACTTGACCAAGGGTTCTGCATCCAACCCTCGCCAGGGTCGGCTGATGCTTGGCCACCGCAGTGATTCGCTCCAGCAACAGCTGATCGAGCAGGCGCACTAACGGCTCGTGGAACCCATCGCTCACACCTTGTCGTGCCAACGCAAGCGCTGCCAGGCCTGTCGGTGCCCATGCAACGCTGGCTCCGAGTTCTCGCGCTCCAGACTCCACCAGCGAATGCAACGCCGCTGTACCGCCGAATAGCCGCATACTTGCCTCGACCTCCAGCAGTACGCCCTCTTCGACCATGGCCACGCGCGGCGTGAACTGCAAAGCCCAGACCGCTAACGACTGTAGATCAATGGGCGATGCGGAGCTTGGAAGCGATATGGGAATGAGAGCTGCCCAATGCATGGCGCACCTCCTGTGGAATGCTTGGCACTGGAATGCCAAGGTTGCGCATACGAGGCGGAATGATGGAATTTAGATTGCCTGGAACAGCATTCAGGTGCATTACTTCGACGGCAGCACCACCCCGGCGTTTGCGGATCTGCACATCAATGTCCCAGCCCTGGCCGAGAGACACAGAGAGCCGCAGCGGTGCCGGCGAGGCGTCGCGTAGGGCTGACTCGGGACGAATCAAGAACACTAGTGCATCGCATGCATGCGCGTGAACCTGCAGGCGGCGGATCTGGTCCTGCCTTGCTTGAGGAAGCCAGGCAATCACAGCACCGTCTGGCTCAGATTTAATGAGTTGCTCTGTGGCCCATAACCGTTCAGCCGGCCCCTGGGCATCAATCCAGACAAGTTGCTCTGGAGCTAGACCGAGCTGAGCAAGGCCCATTGCGAGTGGAGTCTTCGGAGGAGCAACCAGATAGACCCGACTACCCTTGTCCGCCAGCAGCTCAGGCAAGGCCGGCCCGAGCAACCGCCATTCACACAGTGCGGCCTGGGGCAACAGCAACTCGCTCAAGCCATGAGTCGGCCAGCCTCCACCGGGCAACGCGGCATTGAGCTCCGTAAAGCCAGTAGGGAAAGCTCTGCCGGTCGACCTTGCTACCTCTGTGCCGCGCCAAACCGCCTGCGCAAGATGCGACGGCAGATGCCAGCGGTCATAGTCACCGGGATCGTGTGTGATGGAGTGGGTTGCGGCATTCATGGCTTTTACCTGTATGGGCATACAGTATAAAAGCCTTGATGCAGATTTGCACCTGGATGTTGGCGTCGCTTAACCAGTGCTGCGGATTGAGGAGCAGCACTGCAGGTCTAGGTGCTGCCCGTGCGAGTTCAGGAGGCAGTGCATGGTGGCCTCTGCTTATCCGATGGGCAGGCAGGGCTTTACCTGCCGCTGATCAACTTATGGATGAGATCGCGCCTGTCTCCAATAGCCAGTGTATTAATCTGATCTTTGTTGGCTTGGTAGTGGGCAACAGCACGAGTAATTTCACCTTCGCTGACATCGCGGTGCAGTCGGTCCAGTCCACACCCAACAACGCAACCTATTTCGGTGTCGTAGCGTTCTATAAGCAAATCACGGTATTTAGTCATAAGGCAAACTCTCATCATCGAAGCGCTGCCGAAGCTTCGTGCTGCAGCGATTTACGCTGGCTTCATGGGCTGGCAGCGCCAAGGGCGATCAATGCAAAGGCGGTAGATAGGCCACGTTCAACTGTGTGGCCATGTCGGCGAGGCGTCGATCTGCAGTCCAAAGTAAGGCGCCAGGAGTGATAAGCGTAGAGGCAAGCAGCGATAGATCTACTAAGCCGCAGCCCTTGCCGAAAAGCTTGTTCTGCTCCAGAAATTCCAAAGTCTCTGGAATTGATGCCTCCTGGCTCGGCCGCAGCATCGCCAGAGCCGCCAGCGTGTCGGCACGCGGTGCTGGCGGCGTACCACAGGCCAGCTCTGCATGCACCATGGAATGCATCAGCACGCTGTCTTGCATAAGCAATTCCTGCAGGTGAGTGTCTGCCTCACGAAAATGTCTCACCCACACTGATGTATCGACTAGGACGGACACGGGCATTAGCGTGAGTCCTCAGCATCCGCCTCACTGCCACGGCGCGGCACATCGGGCATATTTGGCGCGGCACCGCCGAGCGCAGCCAAACGCTTACCTGCCTCGACACGTGTGAAGGTTTCCAGTGCGAGTCGTACCAGTTCCGGCACAGCAATACCGGGTGCCGCGACGGCGCGTGCGCGGTTTACGACATCGTCATCGATCGTGAAAGTCGATCTCATCGCTACTCCTTAAGCATCAGAACTGATGCAGTTTCGCATCAAACTGGATGTTTGTAAATCGCATTTGTACTGCACAATACAAATATGCAACCTAAGTCTACCGAGCTCGACCTTGCGCATACACGCCGCCTGGCGCCAACCCAGGAAACCTACAACGAGCTGCAGATGGCTTACGACCATTTCAATGCACGCCTGTTTGAGGGGCAACTGCCTAGCTGCTTGATTACGCTACAGCGGGAAAAACGTACTTTCGGATATTTCTCGGCAGCCCGCTTTGCCTCGGCCGACGGCTCCACGACCGACGAGATTGCACTGAATCCGACCTACTTTGCAGTGGTGCCAATCATTGAGACGCTCCAGACCCAGGTCCATGAAATGACGCACTTGTGGCAGCACCATTTTGGCAAACCAGGCCGAGGCCGGTATCACAACGAGGAATGGGCGCGAAAGATGGAGAGCATTGGACTCATGCCCTCCTCTACCGGGCAACCTGGTGGCGCGCGAACGGGTGATTGCATGGCGGACTATGCCATCGAGGGTGGCCGCTTCCTAGCTGCATGCCAGGAGCTGCTGACCGCAAATTTCACGCTCAGTTGGTACGACCGATTTCCCTCTGCCGATCATGTGATCGCTGGCCAAACCAGTATGGCCAACCACATTCAAGGCATCGAAGGACCAAGCCCCCCATGGCCAGCATCCCTGCCCTCGCCGAGGCAGTTAAGCCCACGGGCTTAGCTGTTGCCGCCACTGCAGGGGAAGACGGAGTTCTTACTACGCCCGCCAACAGATCCAATCGGGTGAAATATAGCTGCAGCGGATGCAAGAATCCGATCTCGGTATGGGGACGGCCAGGGCTAAAGCTGATCTGTGGCGCGTGCAGGGGCAACTTCACAGCTGTTTAGAGCAAAGCTGCGAGCGCTGGCCTTAATTGACCATCATTACGATACGCGATGACCGACCTGCTTGTTTTGACGACCGTCAGGAAACGACCAGAAGCGGAAATCCGAGTAAAAAATTAGGTCGCCAACTAGCCGTCGTTCAAATCTGACCTGAATTTGCTGCTCGACTCCACTGGCATCAAGTTCCTGGGCGAAGGAGAATGGAAATGTAAAAAGCATGGGGCGGAACGTCGACGTCAATGGCGCAAGGGGTACATCGGCATTGATTCCCAAAGTGCGAGCCGTCTGCGTGACCTTCAACAACGCAGCGATGCGGTGGCGGTGCCGCACTTGTTGGCACAACTGCCGGCAGATGAGTCATTGCTGACCATTACCGGTGATGGCGCCTATGACACACAGCCTGTCTATGCCGCCGTGATGGAGCGCAATGCCATGCCCATCATCCCTCCGAGAAAAATGCCTGAATGCCCGAATGCGCTATGAACGCAAGTTATGAAAGAGTTGGAGTGGCTATCACCACAGCAGCCTGTTGTAGACCAAGATGCATTGCATTAAACACCTGGGCGAGCGGGTCATGTCTAGAACTTTCGAGCACCAGGTCAACGAACTGCACATTCGAGCCTCCATTCTCAATCAGTTCACTGAACTGGTCTGTCCGCAAAAAGTGGCGGTGGCATCGTCACGTCTTGGGTCAGGGGAAGTTTGGCCCGGAACTGATTTATGCAACAGTGCCGTTTATATCCAGAAGTAAATTATCTAGCTTTGGCGGCTGGCTTGATCGGTTCTAGGCATTTCCTCAAGCCAGTCTTCTTTCATGTATTAATTGCCTGTTATTGTGTCATTTATAGGTAAGCGTGGACTAATCCAGCTATAGCTCGAGTTGATAATACTTCGGGATGGATCGTAACTATTCCAACGTAATGCCATTAGATCCGACATGGTCCAAGCGAGCCAGTCAGCTCTAAATGGTCTATCGGAAATATTTTTAGAAGCCACATCAGTTCCTGTTGATGTCCATATTATTGTGGGTATTTTATAACCGGATGCAGTACTGGGGCTGTGACCAACTTTATTTGTTTGATGACCAACCTCCTGCCCGTGATCAGATACGTAAATAACGGACTTGTAGTCCTCTGCGCTGGATGGGGAACTTTTTATTTTTTCAAAGACAGATGCAACTACAGTGTCTTGATAAAGAATAGCCGAGTCGTAGTCGTTTCTAAATTGCTGAACCCACATTGAGCGCTCAGCGACCGACATTACTTTTGATACTTCATCATCGGGAAATTGAGGCTGCTTTTCTGGGTACCGGAGACGATAATGAGGATGAGCCCCCAGCATATGTAGAACAATCAACTTTTGGGGATGTGGATCTTTAAGAGCTTCTTCATATGAAGGCAATAAAATCTCATCAAGTGAATTGCTAGATCTTCCTGGTTTATTATTTTCCATGGAAGTCACGTCGGCCATAGCTGCGTGCTTCTGCGTAATTGCAATATCGTCATGATTGCTTATCCACCAAGTCTTATATCCTGCTTCTTTCGCGAGAGCAATAATATTTAACTTCTTATCTGTTTCACCGGTTGTGAAGTTCATCATGCTATCGATGGCCGGAATAGTAGTTGCTTCCGTGGACCATGAATTACGAATAACGAGAAATCTATCGCCTATATCTTTCTGAAGCTTTTCAAGCATCGGTGTCGTATTCCTTTCATAGCCATAAATTCCCATGTTATCTCGATTTATGCTCTCGGAAATAACAAGAACCACGGTGGATTTATCTTTCCTAGCAATTGAAGGAATCTCATTTTTCGCCAACCTTTGTGCTAAGGCGCGCTCTTTTCCATATGACGTCCAGCTTTCTTTCGTAACCTTTACGGATTCAGCCAAATTAGACCAAAAGATAAGAGGATTTATTTTTCTCCATGGTTTACTTATGTAAGAAACGGCCGATATTAAGATGATGATGGATAAAGCGATCAACTCAATTTTAGAGACCTTTGTTTTATTTCTGGCCCCTTTTAAAGACAACCAAAGAGCAATTGCCGCTGAAATTATTAAAATAATACTGGATCCACTGAAATCACGGATGTGTGTGGATATATAGCCTCCAATTTCCGATGTATTTGTGTTAGCAAGTGCACTTACCACCATCGTGCTATCCGGCGCAGCAGCGTACATTGAGATGAGATGCGCTCGAACTGCTGAGTCCAATAAAAACACAAGAACAAAGCTCCATACAAGCAATGCTCTAATTAAGTTCAACCTTGAGTTATTAATTGGAATTAGTAATAGCAATAGTGTCGGTATAAGTAGAATACTTATCTGTAATATTTTTCTACCTTCATATCCTAGAGATGCAAAAACAATTTGCATCGCAAGCAGAGAAACAATAGTTAACCATAGCTTATGGCGATTGGTAGATTTTTGTAAAAACAAAGCTATTCTTGATCGGTGAAGTTTAAGATTATCTTCGGATGCTGGTGCGCTCATAGAAATCCTATTAACCCTAATAGAAATATCGAGATTCGATTTGGAATAGGGGCACAGAACTCTATGTGTGCAATACCGACAGAAATCTGACATCCAGATTACATTTTAGTAATCAGGTTAATTCACGCTGTAGATTACAAAAATATCATGTTGCAGACTATATTGCGTAAAGTGCCTGTCTATATATTTGATGTGTCTGGGTAGAAAGGCGCTCAGACACTCTTCAAGTAATTGATAAAGGACTCTTCATCATGAAAACTAATCTCGCAATTCTGGCTTCGATCCTGCTGTCCTCAGCCACCGTCGGGATGACAGCATCGGCAAATGAAAGCAGTTTCGTTGGTCAGTCTGGAAGCACGACTGCAAAGACCAACTCGACTACACGCGGTGCAGACAAAACATTTGGACGAGCAGGTGCTGCGTCTCAGGTCACACGCGTTGTTGACACAACACGAAGCACTCAATATCTCAATCTTGTGTGTGGAGAGACGGTTGCGTTCACCAATGGCGGGGAACAGTTCATCTGGAAATTTGATGTGATGGGTCACAGGCCCATCGAGTTGTCGAAGATCGCACCCGCAGCGTTTGCAGGCAGCACGCTAAAGATCTACGTTGCAAACAATGAGCTCGAACGCCATTGATTGCTGCTCTTGTCTACCACAATAGAAAGCCATGAGAGCCTGCCGCATCCACTCGGTCAATTGGTCGGCGCATGGCTCCCTAGTGCGCGCCGTCGATATGGCGCTGGGGGCGAGTAGACGCGCTGCTTGTCGTGGAGCTTGTCTCCAGTCTTGCAAGAACGCCGCATTCAGAAAGCGCCTTTGGAGCGCTGCAGCTTGCACGAATGGTCTGAAGTTCAGTGACGAGAGCATTCAGTTCTTGAATGCGATGAGTGACATGTTCTATGTGTGTGTCCAAGAGTGCATTGACTTCTGCACAGTCCTTCGCAGATGACTCGCGTAGCAAGAGCAAAGCACGTACTTCATCAAGTGTCATATCCAGTGACCGGCAGCGTCGAATGAAGGCAAGTTGGCCTATGTGCTCCGCCGAGTACATCCGGTAGTTGTTTTCAGCTCTAGCAGCCGAAGGCAACAACTTCTCGCGTTCATAAAAGCGAATGGTCTCAACCGCCGTACCAGTGACCTCAGCCAGTTCACCAATCTTCATGGACCACCTCGAAATGAGTTGACTCTATACCAACTACAGGGTTTTAAATTGCCACATTGTCAACAGGAGATCGAGTATGAAGCACCCAAACATTGATGACAACACGCTTAGTACCGCCACAACGGATTGCTGCAGCTCACACACTACCCCGAGCCCGGTGGCAGCTCCGTTGGATAGAGGGCTAACTTACCGCATTCCGACAATGGACTGCGCTGGCGAGGAAGCTGAGATACGTCGTGCACTTGAACCAATTGCAGGTATCCGGGGACTCCGATTCCAGCTCTCGCAGAGGACTCTCAAAATTGACGCGGACACTGATGCCCTTGCTGCCGCATTGTTGGCGATCACTGAAGCGGGCTTTGAGCCAAAGCTGATCTCATCAAACACGGCGGACTCAAGCCATGCAGCTGGAGATGGCCACGACCATGAGCTTGTGCGTGGCACAACTCCAAAGTTGGTCGCGGCGCTTGCTCTTGCTATCGCTGCTGAAGGTGTCGGCTACTTCGCGCCAGAAACCATGGCTTGGAAAGTCGCCGGCTTTGCGGTCGCCGCGATTGCGATTTGGCTTGCGGGCTTTGACGTCTATAAAAAAGGGTTTGGAGCACTTCGTCGTGGCAAGCTGAACATCAATGCATTGATGACTGTTGCTGTGACTGGTGCGTTCGTCATCGGTCAATGGCCTGAAGCGGCGATGGTGATGGCGTTGTATGCCATCGCCGAGGCAATCGAGGCGAGAGCAGTCGATCGGGCCCGCAATGCCATTCAGGGGTTGCTTGCGATGGCTCCGGACCAAGCATCGGTTCTCCAAAGTGACGGTAGTTGGCTAACCGTCGCAGTTGCACAAATCGCAGTGGGCTCGACGCTGCGAGTCAAGCCAGGTGAGCGCGTTCCTATGGATGGAGTCGTTCAGACAGGGCAAACGAGCATCAACCAGGCCCCCGTAACTGGTGAAAGTATCCCCGTTGACAAGGCGGCGGGTGACCCAGTGTTTGCAGGCACCATCAACGAGTCTGGAACCTTTGAGTTTGAAGTTACTGCATTGGCCTCCAACTCGACGTTGGCGAGGATTATTCATGCCGTTGAGCAAGCACAAGCGACTCGAGCGCCTACTCAGGGGTTCGTTGATCGATTTGCTGCAATTTACACACCTGCAATTTTCGTTATCGCCGTAGTCGTAGCATTGGTAGGCCCCTGGCTACTCGGCTGGACGTGGATGCAGGCCGTCTATAAGGCACTGGTTCTGCTAGTTATTGCTTGCCCCTGCGCACTCGTAATCTCCACACCAGTGACGATTGTGAGCGGCTTAGCGGCGGCAGCCCGCCGTGGTATTTTGATCAAAGGCGGTATCTATCTGGAAGAGGCGCGCAAGCTTAAGGCAATCGCGCTGGACAAGACCGGAACAATTACTGAGGGCAAGCCGCGCCTTGTGGACTGGTCGTTGGTTGATGCCGCGAGCAGCCTTGATACCGCGGAGTCGGTGGCAGCAGCTCTCGCTGGCCACTCAGATCATCCTGTGTCGCGCGCCATCGCAGCGGGCCTGAAGCCTAACAGCGCAGACATTCAGAACTTCACGGCACTTGCTGGACGAGGTGTGCAGGCCGAACTGAGTGGAACAGTCTATGTACTAGGGAATCATCGCTTGATTGAAGAACGTGGCCAATGCTCCTCAGAGCTTGAAGCCACGCTCAAGCGGCATGAAGAATCCGGCCGTACTGTCACATTGCTTGCCGACCCGGAACGAGTCATCGCACTGTTTGCAGTTGCCGACACGATTAAGGGCTCCTCTCGTGAAGCTATATCTGAATTGAAAGCGCTTGGTATCACCCCAGTCATGCTGACTGGAGACAACCAAGCCACCGCCTCTTCAGTAGCCAGTGAGGCTGGTATCGAGCAAGCACGAGGAAACTTGTTGCCGGAGGACAAGCTAGCTGCCATCAAAACCCTCCAGAGCCAGTATGGACTCACCGCAATGACGGGCGACGGTATCAATGATGCCCCAGCGCTGGCCCAAGCAGACGTCGGGGTTGCCATGGGTGCCGCCGGTACAGATACCGCGATGGAAGCAGCCGACGTCGTCGTGATGAATGATGACTTGCGAAGGATTGCTGAGACAGTGAAGCTGTCTCGATCCACCCATGCGATCCTTTGGCAAAACATCACTCTTGCTCTTGGCATCAAGGCGGTATTTCTAGTCTTGGCAGTGTTCGGGAATGCATCCATGTGGATGGCTGTATTCGCTGATATGGGGGCAAGTCTCCTAGTTGTCGTCAATGGGCTAAGGCTGCTTGGAAAAGTGTCCAAGTCCTGAATTCGACAGAGGTTTTTCGTGTGCACCAACTTGAATTGTGAGGATAGTTATGAGCTTTTTTGAACGCCTACTCGGAGGCCATCACCGATCTGGTGGCGATCAGCATGGGAATGGTCATCATCAAAAACGGACACCCGCCTCCTACAACGATCCAAGAGTGTCCGGTGGGATCATTTGTCCTAACTGCCGAACTCAAAGCTCTCCCCAAGCACGGTTCTGTCAACAGTGCGGAAGCGGCCTAGCCCCCCAGGCCTGCAATGCATGCGGCGTCCAGATGGCGCTTGGATCGCGTTTTTGCGCAAACTGCGGAAAGTCTGCTTAGAACTTTGGAGAACAGCTGATCGGTGGGTTGATCTCTGTTCTCCTGAAGGTTCAGATTACAGAAAGGTGTCAAAAATGTAATCTTCAGACCATGTAAATGGCTGAATAGTGTCAAAAATGTAATCTTGCGGGGAAGGCAATTTAGCTACCATTGAGGCTTCGAAATTTACTAGAAAAATCCTATGGATTCTCTTAGATTCGAGGATGCCGCTCTATATCTTAGAGTTAAGAGGATGGAAGTATTAGCAAGCAATATTGCGAATGCTGACACTCCTGGATATCAGGCGAAAGATATAGACTTCAAGGCTGCGCTTGAAGAGACGCAAAGGCAAATGCTGACAGTGCAGTCTACGAATAAGTCTCACCTCGGTAACATAGCTCCAACATCAATTGATCCTCAGATTGCATTTCGCCCTGTTTCTCAGAATGCCATGGATAGAAATACGGTTGATCTCGATCAAGAGAGAGCTTCATTTACAGCTAATGCCATCCGTACGCAATTCGCTATGAGTCAAGCTGTCGATGAATATGTAGAGATGGGGCAAATGCTATCGAAATTAGTATAATTTTATTAAGTTGGTCATTCACAGAGCGCATTTACTTGCGCTCTTTTTTTAATTCAAGTAGTAGTGAAAATAAAATTCGCGACAAGATTATTTTCAAAAATTTCATTGTTGGAAATAATGAATATGTTCAAAAGCGATAAGATGGAAGATGTCAAATAATATAAATAAAAAATTCTTTGTAAATCATTTGCTGATTCCGATTACTTTCCTGGCGCTAACTTTTTATTATTTCATGTATCTAGGAGGAGATAGTCTCGTTGCCGCGAAGATATACGCACTCCAGGGTTATGAATGGTCATTGAATGATCATTGGGTTACAAACAAATTGCTTCATAAGGGTGGAAAGCATCTGAGCACCCTAGCAATCGTTGTGATCATTGCACTATATATATTTGTACTTGCCTCCAAATCTGAGCAGCGAAAAAAATGGCGGTCTCCGCTGCTTTACCTGATTTTATCTTGTTTGGTCAGTGTAATTTTGGTGAGCCTTCTTAAGGCATTAACAAATATGGATTGTCCATGGAATTTAAATCAATTTGGTGGCGATCGCCCTTTTATTGGTCTTTTCGAGCACAGGCCTCAAGAAATGGGGAGCGGAAAATGCTTTCCGGCTGGTCATGCGAGCGCTGGCTATGCCTGGGTTAGTTTATATTTCTTCTTTAAGATGATCATCCCTAAGTATCGATGGTTAGGATTGCTGTGCGGCATTATGGTTGGGTTGACATTTGGTATCTCTCAACAATTGAGAGGAGCCCATTTCATTTCTCATGACATTGCCACGATTTTCATTTGTTGGTTGATTGCCACACTTTTGTTTATATTCTTTAGCATCAAGAAATATACTGTTAAAAATGGAAAACAACTCGAAAGCCAACATCTTTAATAATATTCAAAAGAATAGAAAAGGATTTTCTAGAGTCTGGCATGCATCAAAGTACTCATGGTCGGGTATAAAGGATGCGTGGTTAGAGCCTGCATTCCGCCTTGAGGTGATATTGTTTATGATTTCGCTTCCATTGGCTCAATTGATTGGGCGATCCATGATGGAGAAATTGCTTCTGATCTCTTGTATTTGGTTTTTGATGATCGTTGAAGTAATTAATTCTGCGATAGAGTCTGCAATAGATAGAGTAGGATTCCAATATCACGAGCTTTCCAGGAAAGCCAAAGACTTGGGGAGTGCTTCTGTATTAATGACAATTATTTTTTGCCTGGTAGTTTGGGGTTCTTTGATTTATAAAAATACTATTTAATTTTCGCCGTAGGTGCTGGAACGCTTCACCGTGATGCGCATCATGCATCGCATAAAACGAGTCTTCACGCTTACAGCGGAGGGAGCGAGCTCCAGCTCTTGGTCTGCATCCTGCATGTTAGCTCTAGCCTCGCGAAGATTTCTCGGACTACTGCGCGCGACGACGCCTGGATTTTTTAGCCTACGAACCTTGTTGTGCGGAGTGGAAAGACTGATGAAGGTGAATCCTGCATCGACAGTAGAGCGTTAACTCGATCCTAAGTCACTGCAACTACAACTCCTGACCAGCCTGTGGGGCACAGGCTCTCCCGCAAGTCCCTCTCCCTCCCAAGCTCGCCAGACCAGGATCTCTCTGTATCCGTCCGGCCACCCCATCTACCCCGAATGAGCAATTGCAAGCACCATCGTGTCCACGTAAACCATCGTGCACACCATGTCTCAAGAGATCCCCAACTCGCGCTCCCGTGTCCCCCGCACACGCCGGGTCTACAGCGCGCAATTCAAGGTTGAACTGATCGCCGCGTGCCAGCAGCCCGGCGCATCAATTGCCGCCACAGCACGTGAACATGGCATGAATGCCAATGTGCTGCATCGCTGGCTCAAGGAGCATCGTCTGGGCCTTCACCAGCCCACCTGCGATACCGCGCATGCTGTGGCGTCCGGCATCGCCCCGCACTGCGACGATGCAGCGGCTGAGCCAATGGCCAATGCACAGCCTGTTCGTGCCCCGGCGCATCTGCCTCATGCCAGCACCGTGCCCGCCTTCATCGCGATGACGCTGGGCTCGCCGGCGATGGGGCCTCAGCCAGCGGGTGCGCAAGCTGCCCCAAGTGCTGCATCGGCAACTCCCTCATCAGACATCCGCATCGAGTGCTGTCATCACGGCACCCTCGTGACGGTCAATTGGCCGGTGGCCGCTGCTGGCGAGTGTTCCCGCGCATTGCAGGGTTTGCTCCAGGTGCTGCGGCAATGATCCGTATCGACGCTGCCTGGCTTGCCACGGCCCCGCTGGACATGCGCGCCGGCACCGACACGGCGCTGGCCCGGGTGGTCAGCGTGTTCGGTGCTGCCCACCCTCATCACGCCTACCTGTTCGCCAACAGACGCGCCAACCGCATCAAGGTGCTGGTGCACGACGGCATCGGCATCTGGCTGGCCGCTCGCCGCCTGCACCAGGGGAAGTTCGTCTGGCCGGCGCCAGGCAATGAGCAGTGGCAGTTGGAGCCTGTCCAGCTTGACGCCCTGGTGCTGGGCCTGCCCTGGCAACGCATGGGAAACGCCGGCATTATCACCATGGTCTGAAGCCGGCGCGCAATCGGTGGATCTGCGCATGGCAGCGCAGGGCCTTCCTTGGCACACTGGCTGCCATGGTGGTGCAGCAACAATCCCTGAACAATCTCAGCGCAGAGCAACTGCGCGAGATGGTTGCCAGCCTCATGGGCCACGTGAGCGACAAGGACGCGCAAATCGCCCGCCACCAAACCGAACTCAAGCACAGCCAGGCGCTCAACGCCAAGCTCACCCACGAGAACGCGCTCTTGAAGCGCATGAAGTTCGCGGCCCAGTCCGAGCGCTTCAACGCCGAGCAGCGCAGCCTGCTTGAAGACGAGATCGAGGCCGACCTGGCAGCGGTCGCCGTCGAGATCGAGCAACTGCAGCCGCCTGCGCCAGCGCCCCAAGCCAAACAACAACCCAAGCGCCAGCCGCTGCCGGCCAACCTGCCGCGGCGCGAGATCCGCCACGAGCCTGAGTTGACTACCTGCGCCTGTGGTTGTGCGATGAAGCGCATCGGTGAAGACGTGGCCGAAAAGCTGGACTATGTGCCCGGCGTGTTCACGGTGGAGCGCCACATCCGTGGCAAGTGGGCCTGCGCCAAGTGCGAGACCATCACCCAGGTGCCGGTCGAGGCGCATGTGATCGACAAGGGCATCCCGACTGCGGGCCTGCTGGCCCAGGTGCTGGTGGCCAAGTACGCCGACCACCTGCCCCTGTACCGTCAGGAAGCCATCTTTGCTCGCGCAGGCTTGGGCCTGCCTCGCTCCACCCTGGCGCAGTGGGTGGGCACCTGTGGCGTGCGACTGCAACCGCTGGTCGATGCGCTCAAGGCGGAGATACTCAGCCGCAGCGTGCTGCACGCCGACGAGACGCCGGTGCAAATGCTCAAGCCTGGCAAAGGCAGCACCCACCGGGCTTACCTGTGGGCTTACGCACCAGGCGCCTTCGAAGACATGAAGGCCGTGGTGTACGACTTCTGCGAGTCAAGAGCGGGCGAGCATGCGCGCCACTTCCTGGGCGATTGGAAGGGGGCACTGGTCTGCGACGACTTTGCTGGTTACAAAGCCACGATCGCCAACGGTGTGACCGAGGTGGGCTGCCTGGCGCACGCCCGGCGCAAATTCTTTGACTTGCATGCGGCGAACAAAAGCCAGCTTGCCGGGTTCGCGCTGGAGCAGTTCGCCAAGGTTTACGACATCGAGCGCGAGGTCAAGGAGCTGAACGCCGATCAACGCAAAGCCATTCGTCAGCAGCACACCAAGCCGATCCTGGATGCGTTACACCAGTGGATGACATTGCAGCGGCAAAAGCTGCCAGACAGCTCGGCGACTGCCAGGGCCCTGGATTACAGCCTGCGGCGCTGGACTGCACTGACGCGCTTCGTTGATGACGGGCAACTGCCCGTGGACAACAACTGGATCGAAAACCAGATCCGGCCGATTGCCATTGGACGCAACAACTGGCTGTTCGCCGGCAGCCTGCGCGCGGGCCAGCGTGCGGCGGCGGTGATGAGTCTGGTGCAGTCGGCACGCATGAACGGGCATGACCCCTATGCCTACCTACAGGACGTGCTCACCAGGCTGCCCACGCACAAGGCCAGCCGTATCGACGAGCTCTTGCCGCACCGCTGGCAGCCCACCGACATCTGATCGTCAGCCATGGTAGCCATCTGCGGTCAACATGGGTTTGCCGTGCGCTTACATCTCTCTGTCGTAGCAGTCCTTTGCGAAGGAGGCTGTGACTGCCCCCCGAATCGCACTTGATCTCAAAGCCGTCAGAGCACCTGCGCATGTTGCTCATCGGCACACTGACGTGACCAGCGTGAATGCGGCTCGAATGCCGCCGCTTGGGCTCTTTGGCCAACACCAGTCGATGCTGCGCCATGGCCCAGTGGATGCGCGCTTTTGGTTCGGCGCCTGTTGCCCTTGCGATCGCCTCTCTCGATCGAGCAGCGCACCGCCGCGGCGATAGCCTCGGCAATGTGGCGCCGCAGGTCGGCCAGCAAGAGCTCATCCGGGGTTGGAGTTCGGCTTCTGCGGCTGTCCTGCCAGTGGCCAGAGCGGTGATGCCGCACATGCAGAATCGAGCGCGACACGCCCTGCACCGAGCAGACCGACGTCATTGGTCGTTCACAGGCAACAAGGGCGAGCGCGCAATCCACTTTTTTCTGCGGCGAGCTCCACGGCTTCCTTGAGGATCTCGTTCTCCTAGGTCCCCCTACACACGTTGCAGCTTGGCGATGTCGGCGCGAGCTGCCGGTAGCTTCGAAGCCGCCACAACCACTTCGCCGGCACTCACGGCCACCAGCGAGCCTTCGCGATCCAGCCGCCGCCAACTGAATAGAAAGCTCGCCGACGCGCCCTCCTAGCGGGGCAGAAGCGAGGCGCTCATGCTCGGCTCATACGTTTTGCGAACAAAGGCAGCCTTCTCGGCAGCGGACCAACGCTGGTCCCGGGGAATCTCCTCAATCGTCTCTGTATGCCTAGTCATACGCACAGTCCTATGCCTACTCGAAGATAAGCGATGGACTCATTCCGGAGATTCAGGAGGCTATCGAAACCTATTTATACCTTCAGCCACCGAGAGCCCCTTCTCCGTGACTTGCATGACCGCCTCCCTCTTAAATTCCGGCGTAAACCGCTGTGCACTCATGGAATGCCTCCTATGCTCAAAAGGGCTGACCAGGTATGTCTACCTGCCTAGGGGCACTCTCATGAAGGAGATTTAAAGGTATCGGGCGATGCAATAGGTGATTCAGGTAAGGAAATCCCAATTTTGGTGATCCCGCTTGAAGAGATTGCAAAAGTGGTACCGCCGTGCATCCGTGCGATAGCTGCAACGATGGCCAATCCCAAGCCGTGATTGAGATTTGCATGTGCGCGGGACGCATCAGCACGATAGAACCGATCAAACAGGCGTGGCAGATGGATGGGATCGATCTCCGCTCCTCGGTTGATCACCGCAATGCTAACGTTGTCACGTTTGCCATCTGGTGTCTCCACTACGCTTTGGGAGATCTCGATAGTGATCGTTGATCCGGGTTCTGCATAGCGTGAAGCGTTGCCTAAAAGATTGGATAGTGCACGGCGAACCAAACGCGCATCCACAGCAACACTTGCATCTCCATCGATTAGAACTTGAAGGTGCGCTTCTTGAAGTACTGCCTCATGGAACTCGGCCACTTCTGAGGCAAGCTCTGCAAGACTCACTTTGGCGGATCGCCGCGCTTCAGTACCGCGGTCTGCGTGTGACAGAAACAGCATGTCTGCCACGATTCCAGCCATGCGCTGTAGATCCTCTAGGTTGGAGGCCAAGATGTCCTGTAGTTCAACAGCACTACGCGGTTTACGAAGCGCCAACTCGCAACTACTGATCAAGGTGGTCAACGGTGTGTTTAGTTCGTGTGCCACGTCAGCATTGAACGCCTCCATTTGTTGATAGGCGATGGCCAGTCGGTCAAGCAATGCATTGAACTGTGCGATCAATGGTCTTAATTCTTGAGGTTGATGGCTATCATCTAAACGGCGATGCAAGTCTTGCGCAGAAAGGCTTCGCGTTTGATCCACCAGTAGGCGTAAAGGCTTGAGTCCTATGCGAACAAGCCATGTGCTCGCAAATGAGACCAGCAATGCACCCGCCACGGCGGCAATGCCCAGGGTCCAGGCCAGACGATTAAGCAGTCGGTCATCTGGTCTACGGTCTAGCAACAGGACCGCTTGCATTGGCTGCAGGCCGTCGTTAACTGTCGGAACTTCCACTGAAAATTTGCGAACTGCAACCCGGTCGTCATCTTCAGGTTGGCGCAAAAGTTCAAATGCGCTTTTACCGGAGGTTGGCACCAGGCGTAAAGACAGTTCGTCATGCCCCGTGACGAAGTCGTTAAGCATGTGGTTCAAGGCCTCTGGGGAGTGAACCCCTCGGCTCTCGCTTAACAGGTGCTCGATTGCTGTTTTCTTGTGATCTAAGGTGTCTTGCTGACGTTCCGACAGCGTGACGGAGATCACAAAATAGACAGCAATGCATACAAAACCGAGGCCGACAATGGTTTGCAGTGCTAAGGCGCGGGCTAAACGTCGAGCTAAATGTGGTGCAGCGGTCTTGCTCATGTTGTGCGAGATTCGAGCACATAGCCCATGCCACGGACGGTGTGGAGGAGATGATGCTCAAAAGGCTGATCAAGCTTTAGTCGCAGCCGCCGGACAGCGACCTCTACCACGTTGGTTTCACTGTCGAAATTCATATCCCAAACCTGAGATGCCAACTCTGTTCTTGATAGAACCTCCCCTTGACGGCGCAATAGAAGGCTTAGCAAATTGAACTCTTTGGCCGTAAGCTCGATTCTTTGGCCCGCCCGTGTAGCCCTACGACGAATCAGGTCTAACTCTAGGTCAGACAAGCGCAGAGTTGTCGCTTCCGGGGCGGCTTGGGCCACACTGGGGCCACTGCGCCGCAATAGCACATGCAGGCGTGCGACCAGTTCAGAAAACGCAAATGGCTTCACGAGATAGTCATCGGCGCCACACTGCAGTCCCTTGACACGATCCTCCACTTGGCCACGAGCAGTCAACATCAGTACAGGTGTTTGCTTCGTTTGCCTCAGCGCAGCTAGCACGGCTAGGCCATCGATGCCCGGAAGCATGCCGTCAAGCACGATCAGGTCGTAGTCCATTTCACTGGCCAGGTGCAGACCGTCAATACCGTTATGGGCTACATCCACAGTGAAGCCCTCCTCCGCCAGACCCTTGTTTAGGTAATCGGCGAGCTTGATCTCATCTTCTACAACCAGGATTTTCATGCTGACTATTCTGAGATAGGTGCACGCATTTTGAAAATGACAAATTTGTCATCCGGCTGTCAGGATGGTGAGGGGAGCACTTTATTAGAGTGGCAGCGCCCACCCGCTTTCTATTCCTCACTTGGGCAAAGTAACGCCCGGCAGACTTTCGATTGCACGGGTAGGAGTTTTAACAATGATTTCTTCGTCGTCTCATCGCGCTGGCCGAGCAGCTTGTGCGTTGCGTCATGCGTTGTTGTTCACCAGTTTGGCTTTAACTGGCGTGGCAGGCATAGCGCAGGACAATCCTGCCAATAAGGCGTCTCTGGCACCGCTGACTCTTGACACGGCAGTCGCACGCGCTATCGACCAACACCCCCGTTTACGAGCTGCCCAGCGCGGTCTTGAGGCCAGCGATGGAGCTGTTCTGCAAAGTAAGGCGAGGCCTAACCCAGCGCTATCGTATTCACAAGAAGATACCAGCAGGGATAAGCGCACCTCTACAGTGCAATGGACCCAAATGCTGGAAATCGGCGGCAAGCGCGATGCTCGCATGCGTGCTGCAGCACGTGGCCGAGATGTGGCTGAAGCGGAACTGGATGCCGCCAAAGCTAACCTTGTCGCAGATGTCCGACTCGCATTCTTCGGGTTGTTAGTGGCACAGCAGCGTGAGGTCCTCGCAGGACAGACTCTTGACATCGCACGAAGCGCGCGTGAGGCCGCATCAAAGCGTGTAGCAGCGGGCAAGGCAGCGCCCCTAGAGGCCAACCGGGCCAGCGTAGCTGAGTCCAGTGCTGAACTGGAGCAAGCTCAAGCTCAGGCCGCAAAACGAGTGGCTCGTCAACAATTACAGGCCCTTATCGGAGAAGGAGGCCCTGTATTTGGTGATGCGCAAGGCAAACTTGACGCGTTACCTCCTGTTCCGGAAATTGGGTCTCTTCAAAGCCGCTTGGAACAGTCGCCTTCCATTCAGCAAGCTCGCTTCACTGTTGAACAGAGCCGGGCGACCGCAGATCTGGAGCGCGCAAAGCGAATTCCTGACCCAACGATGAGTCTAGGTATGAAGCGCGCTCAAGAGACCGGCAATCAACTCGTAGTCGGCGTCTCCATTCCCTTGCCTGTGCTCGATACCAATCGAGGAAATCAGTTGCAAGCCCTCCGCCTGGCTGACCAAGCTGAAGAGCGCTTGCTAGCTACCCGGTTGGAACTTCAGTCTCAACTTTATGCGGCGCGAGAGACGCTAGAGGCAAGTCGTAAACAAGCTATCCAACTGTCTGAACGCGTGCTGCCGACTGCACAAGTCGCCTATGAGGCGGCAAGCAAAGGCTTTGCGCTAGGGAAATTCGGCTATCTGGACGTACTTGACGCGCAACGCTCTTTGTTTGATGTACGTAGTCAATACCTGGACCAGTTAATGGCCACACATCGTGCTTCGGCCGATATCGAACGCTTGTTGGGCACAACAGACGAGTAAGTTTTTTGCACAGATCATCAACATGAACGATACAAAATCATCTCCATTTGGGACTCGGCGCACTCAGATTGCAATTGCTGCAATCCTAGTAGTTGGCGCTCTTTCTGCTGCACTAATTCTTCGCAGTGGTCCGGACAGCAGCAGTGCTAAAGGTGCCGGAGGTCAGGGGCACTCAGAAGCCGCTAGCCACGCAGACACAGAACATCACGGCGAGAAGCAAAGCGGTGATCACAAAGATGAAAAAGGGCACGCAGATGGTGAGCACCATGATGAAAAAGAGCAAAACGACGGAGCCAAGTCTGCAGAGAAGAAAAGCGCCGAAGGTGCTCATGATGACGATGAAGGTCTTATCCAAATGGATTCGCAGCGTATGCAGGCTGCAGGCATTCGAACCGCAGAGGTCGGCTCTGCAACTGTTCGCTCAGTACTGCAACTTCCGGGGGAAATACGCTTCAACGAAGACAAAACGGCTCACGTTGTCCCTCGAGTCCCTGGCGTCGTCGACTCGGTACCCGCCAATCTCGGCCAGGTTGTAAAGAAGGGGCAGTTGCTGGCTGTGTTGAGCAGTGCGGCTGTTTCTGAGCAACGAAGTGAACTTCAAGCCGCTAGCCAACGCTTAGCACTGGCGCGTACAAGCTATGCCAGAGAGCAAAAGCTGTGGGAGGAGAAGGTATCGGCTGAACAGGATTACTTGCAGGCTCGGCAGACACTGCGCGAGGCAGAAATTGCCGTTTCAAATGCTCAACAAAAATTGGCGGCTAACGGCGCCGGAGGCGGAGGCGGTGCACTAAACCGATTTGAACTAAGGGCTCCTTTTGACGGAGTGATCGTCGAGAAGCATCTCGCCGTCGGTGAAGCTGTTCAGGACACTACCCAAGTTTTCACAATCTCAGACTTGCGTTCCGTTTGGGCTGAAATGAGGGTTGCAGCATCTGACTTGCCCGCCGTGAAGGTTGGGGAAAAAGCAACTGTCAAGGCGACAGCATTCTCGTCGTCTGCGACTGGGGTGGTTGCTTACGTGGGTGCTCTGATTGGTCAGGAAACACGTACTGCTCCTGCTCGAATCACTCTAGAGAATCCTGAAGGCGCGTGGCGCCCAGGTCTATTCGTCAATGTGGAGTTGACTGCCTCTTCGCAACAAGTGCCAGTAGCGGTAGCTTCCAGTGCTATCCAGCGTCTGGACGGCCAAAACAGTGTTGTGTTTGTGCCCGTCAAGGGGGGCTTCCGAGCTCAGCCCGTGCGCGTTGGTCGCTCGGACCCCCAGACAACAGAAATTCTTGAAGGGCTGAAGTCCGGCCAGTCCTATGTGACTGAAGGCAGCTTCATGCTTAAGGCCGAACTGGGCAAGGCTACAGCCGAGCACGCACACTAAGCAAGGGCTGCAAATGTTCGAACGAATTATCCGATTTGCCATTGAGCAGCGCTGGCTGGTCATGGTTGCCGTTCTGGCCCTAGCGGCTATTGGCGTATACAACTATCAACGCCTCGCTATTGATGCTGTACCTGACATTACCAATGTTCAGGTACAGATCAATACGCAGGCCAGCGGCTACTCGCCGCTTGAGACCGAGCAGCGAGTCACTTACCCAATTGAAACGGTGATGGCCGGCTTGCCCAATCTGGAACAGACTCGCTCGCTGTCGCGCTACGGCCTGTCGCAAGTGACAGTAGTGTTTAAAGATGGCACTGACATCTACTTTGCTCGCCAGTTAGTCAACGAACGTATCCAACAGGCCCGTGATAATCTTCCCGCTGGTGTCACTCCCACGCTGGGACCTATCTCTACAGGTTTGGGTGAGATCTATCTTTGGACCGTTGAGGCCGAGGATGGTGCAAAGAAGGCAGATGGAACGCCTTACACACCTATGGATCTGCGCGAGATACAGGACTGGGTGATCAAACCGCAACTGCGTAATGTGCCAGGTGTCACTGAAATCAACTCTATTGGCGGCTTCGCGAAAGAGTATCTGGTTTCGCCTCGCCCAGAACAGCTGGCGTCCTATGGTTTCACTCTTGCTGACCTGGTTGCTGCGTTGGAACGCAACAATACCAATGTGGGAGCTGGATACATTGAGCGTCAAGGTGAACAGTATTTGATCCGTGCCCCAGGTCAAGTCTCTGGCATTGCTGACATTCGAGAAGTGATCGTGGGTTCGGCTCAAGGCCAGCCCATACGTATTCGTGATTTGGCAGAGGTTGGCTTGGGTCGTGAGCTTCGCACTGGAGCTGCCACGGATAACGGCCGAGAGGTCGTGCTTGGCACGGTCTTCATGCTGATCGGGGAGAACAGCCGTGTGGTCTCGCAGGCTGTGGCTGCACGCATGGAGCAGATTAACCGCAGTCTTCCTGAAGGCGTGAAAGCGATCACGGTCTACGATCGCACAAACCTCGTCGATAAAGCTATCGCAACGGTCAAGAAGAATTTGGTGGAAGGTGCGGCTTTAGTTGTTGTCATCCTCTTCCTTTTCCTAGGCAACCTCCGCGCGGCCCTGATTACAGCGCTGATCATTCCATTGTCCATGCTGTTCACCTTTACTGGCATGGTGCAATACAAAGTCAGTGCCAACTTGATGAGTCTGGGCGCTCTTGACTTCGGCATCATCATTGATGGCGCGGTGGTCATTGTGGAGAACTGCGTGCGTCGTCTTGCCCACGCGCAAGAAGCACGCGGACGCTCTTTGACGCGCAGTGAACGCTTCCACGAAGTATTTGCTGCAGCCAAGGAAGCGCGTCGGCCATTGTTGTTTGGACAATTGATCATCATGGTGGTCTATTTGCCAATCTTTGCGCTCACAGGTGTAGAGGGCAAGATGTTCCATCCCATGGCGCTGACTGTGGTGATCGCGCTTGCTGGCGCAATGCTGCTGTCCATTACCTTCATTCCTGCGGCGATTGCTCTTTTCATGGGCAACAAGGTTGCGGAGAAGGAAAATCGCCTCATGGTTTGGGCGCGTCGCGTTTATGCACCAGCCCTTCATCGCGTCATGAGAGCTCCTGCAGTTGTTCTGACTGCCGCTGGTGTGGCGGTGGTGTTAAGCCTGCTGCTGGCAACGCGTCTTGGTAGTGAATTTGCACCAAACCTCAACGAGGGCGACTTCGCCATTCAGGCTCTGCGGATTCCAGGAACCAGCCTGACCCAGTCCCTTGAGATGCAAATGCAGATCGAGAAAACCTTGAAGAAAGAGTTTCCTGAGATCGACAGGGTATTTGCTCGTACAGGTACCGCGGAGATTGCCTCTGACCCGATGCCACCGAACATCTCGGACGGCTACATCATGCTTAAGCCGCAGTCCGAATGGCCGGATCCGGCACGTACACGAGACGATTTGTTGGCAGCAATTCAGGCAGCCGCAGATCGAGTTCCAGGCAACAATTTCGAGTTCTCTCAACCTATTCAACTGCGCTTCAATGAGTTGATATCGGGTGTGCGTAGTGATGTCGCTGTAAAGATTTTTGGCGACGACATGACTGTGCTGGAGAAGAACGCACAAGCCGTCGCAGGCATGTTGCAGCAAATTTCTGGAGCCTCTGAAGTCAAGGTCGAACAGACCACAGGCTTGCCAATGCTCACCGTGAAAATCGACCGTGAGAAGGCCTCGCGCTATGGTTTGAACATGGGTGACGTGCAAGACACCATCAGTACGGCACTGGGCGGTCGTGAAGCCGGCACAGTTTTTGAAGGAGACAAGCGGTTCGACATTCAGGTTCGTTTGCCGGACGAAGTGCGCAATGACATGGAAGCGATAGGACGCCTACCTATCGCGCTTCCACGCGGTACGGATGGCCGACTTGGTTTTGTTCCGCTTTCGGCCGTGGCTAGTTTTGATATCGCACCAGGCCCTAACCAGGTGAGCCGAGAGGATGGTAAGCGCCGCATCGTGGTGAGTGCCAACGTGCGCGGACGTGATATTGGATCTTTCGTCACAGAAGCACAACAACGCCTCGAATCGCTGCAACTGCCTGCCGGCTACTGGACCCGATGGGGCGGAACCTTCGAGAACCTCGAGTCGGCTAGAAAACGCTTGACGATTGTTGTGCCGGCAGCATTGCTGATGGTCTTTGTCTTGCTGTTTGCAATGTTCGGCAATGTTCGTGATGGTCTCATCGTGTTCACGGGCATTCCGTTTGCGCTGACAGGTGGCATCTTGGCGCTCTGGATGCGCGGTATTCCTTTATCCATTTCGGCTGCGATCGGGTTTATCGCACTGTCAGGCGTGGCTGTGCTCAATGGCTTGGTGATGATTGCCTACATCCGATCGCTGCGCGAAGAAGGCAAACGCCTGTATGAAGCAGTCACTGAAGGCGCTTTGACCCGACTGCGGCCTGTTCTGATGACCGCGTTGGTTGCATCGCTAGGCTTTGTTCCGATGGCCATCGCCACGGGCACAGGCGCAGAAGTTCAGCGCCCCTTGGCCACAGTGGTGATCGGCGGGATCCTGTCGTCGACTTTGCTGACCCTTCTCGTGTTGCCATTGCTCTATAGCTTGATACACCGCAAGGATCTCTCCGAGACGGAGGATGAGCAGGTGTTAGCTTCTACTGAGGAAAAGCCAGCCTGATACAAGTAGTTCTACTCGCCTCGTAAAAGCCATGGCCTCTAAGGCCATGGCTTTTTTCTTGTAACAATACTTAATATGACAACATTGTCACATTCCTGTTGGCAATCTGTCGGTGGGTATTTTCTACACTTGACCCATCTTCTCTGAATAGACCACTTTCTTAGATGGAGAAGAAAATCAATTCACTTAAGGAGTATTAAATGGCTCACCGTAAAATTTTTGCATCTCTCACCGCCGCAGCCGCAATGGCAACCGTTCTGGCAATGCCTGGCGTCGCAGTCGCAGATACGTACTGGCACCCCACAAATAACGAGGCCGGTGTAAAAGCATACCCTGGACACTTCAAGAGCTCTCAAACCCGTGACCAAGTCCGTGCAGAAGCAGCGAATGCAGTGCGCGATGGTGGGGATACTCGGATGCGCGCAGGAAATTACCCTGCGGTTAAGAGCACAGGCCCCGAGAAGACTCGTCAACAAGTTATTGATGAGCTGACAAAAGAAACCCCTTCGCAGCGAGATGCTCGTAACCAAGCTATGGCTGGGTAATCAGTAATATTTTCTTGGCGTGGATTCGTGGTGACACGATCCACGCTTTTTTTTTGCTCAAAAAATGACAAAAATGTAATCTAAATGTCATCGTTTAGATCAGATTTTATCTCTACTATTGTGGGTTTTTGTAAATTCAAAAATAGTTTCATTGAGAAGCTGAATAGTTCTTGATTAAATTCTTTCCGTAAAATGAAGACTTTCAATAAAATAAGTGAATTCCTGCTATCTAGTGGCATGCAATCAACACGCATGATCATTGGAGTTAGTATATGGATTGCTATTTTTTCTAATTATTATCTTTGGCTGAAAATATCTAAATTAGGTGAAGAATCGGATATAAGTCTAATAATATCCTTTGTTTTTATATTAATTGGTTTGAATATTCTTTCGATTTCTGTTTTGGGATGGGGGAGGCTTTTAAGGCCAATTGCCAGCATCTTTGTCGTAAGTGCGGCTTCAGTTGCCTATTTCATGCAAGCATACGGGATTGTTATTGATTCCAATATGATAACTAATGTGCTGCAAACAGACTTCAAAGAAGCCTCTGATTTGATTAATTTGCAGATGATTTTTGTGATTTTGCTGCTGTCGCTACCTCCATTGTGGTTTATATGGCGCAGAAATTTCTCAAAATCTACTTTTGGCAAACTGATATTGCAGCGTTTGATGCTTGCTCTCCTGGGGATTTCAATAGCAGTGGTAAGCCTAATCGTTTCTTTTCAGGCGTTCTCCTCAACCATGAGGAACCATAAGGAGATTCGCTATTTGATTAACCCATACAATGGACTATATGCGGTCTTCAAGAAAATTGACGATTCCCAGAAGAGGAAATCAAAAGATTTGGTAAAAATAGGAGAAGGAGCATACATTGAAGGGGCTGTAGACCCTATAGTATTTCTTGTAGTCGGAGAAACCGCTCGTTCAGATCATTTGGGGTTGAATGGCTATTCAAGAGATACCACACCTTTGCTATCAAGTCGAAAAGACATCTTGTCATTTAAAAATGCCTGGGCTTGTGGAACGAGCACCGCAGAGTCACTGCCGTGCATGTTTTCACACTTATCGAGGGAGAAGTTCTTTGATCGACGAGAAAATTACGAAAATTTATTAGATGTTCTAAAAAAGGCAGGTCTGGATGTGCTTTGGGTTGACAATCAATCAGGGTGCAAGGGGGTATGTGCGAGAATACCTGCTGAAAATCAAGAGATAATCAAAGGTGACATCAATTGCAGAGATGATGGTTGCTTTGATGCAGCAGTGTTGAACAATCTCCAAAAGAAAATTGAAAACTTACCAAAGCTTGGTAAAGCTAAAGGAACCGTTGTTTTAGTTCACCAAATGGGCAGCCATGGCCCAGCCTATTACAAGCGTTCTTCACCAGATAGAAAAACCTACTTCCCAGAATGTGAATCTTCAGCTCTGCAAACCTGCAGTCGAGAACAAGTAGTCAATGCATATGACAACAGCATAAGAGAAACTGATTATTTCATTTCGAAAGCAATTGATTGGATTAAGGAGACCTATCCAGATAGGCCAACTGCAATGATGTATGTCTCAGATCATGGCGAGTCTTTGGGAGAAAATAACATATACCTCCATGGTCTTCCTTATAGTTTGGCGCCCGATGCTCAGAAACGCATTCCTTGGATCGTTTGGTTCTCTGAATCATTTAAGCGCGAAAAATTCGAAGATAAGGGATGTGCTGCTCTATTAGACGTTGATGCCAGGATAAGCCATGATAATTATTTCCATTCAGTTCTGGGATTAATGAGCGTAAAGTCTGAAATTTATAATCCTGGTCTTGATATTTTTGAAGAATGCAGGCGATCTTGATTATGACGGATTGTTGAATAAATAATTTCTGATTATCTATGTGGCTAGTGCCTAAATTGTTGACACGAATGCCAGCGGCTTAACCACTGCTGACTACCGCAGGTGGAGGTACTAATGCCCAACGCAGTGCATACCAGCGTACCCCTCCGCCCTGAAATAAGGAGCCGATAGTGAGCGTCTCGCCCGACTGAAGCGGTGCCTTCATGCGAGCCAGGCGTTCTTGCGTGGTTAGCTCTGCATGGAGGGCTAGGATCACGATGCATACCTGCTGCGCAGTCAGCCCAGCAAACAGCTGAAGCATCCCGGTCACTTTGATATCGAAGACTGGGATCTCTTGGTCAGACGTGTTCTTGTGTGAGAAAACACGCACTCCCTTTGCGCAAAGATCTAGCTCATGGATTTCCTCGGAAATGGACGAGGAATCGTGTCGTTACTGCGCGCAAACAACACCGGACAAGGAGACATAGCTCCCTGTCCGGGTTGGATTAGGAGTCTTTGCACCGATCTAATGGAGCAATGCAGAATGGCACTAGGCCGGCTGATGCGCAGACAAAGCGGCAGTTACTCTCAAAAGCTCAATCGCGTAGAAAATGCAGCAATGCTACCGATTCAGCCTCAACGGTACAAGATTACCAACGCACATAGCGCTCGAAATTCGCGCTGCGTGGATGATGCTGATCCGCCATGGCCCGGATATCCTCATGCAAGATAGAGACATAGTGCGCAGTCGTCTCTTGATGCTCATGGCCCAGCAGTAGCTGGATAGTGTGCAGAGACGCCTTTCCCTGGTACAGATGCGACGCAAAGGCGTGTCGCAATGCGTGGGGTGTCAACCGAAGGCCGCATTCGCGACCGTACCGGCTGACCATTCTGCGCAACTGGTAGTAGCGATAGTCTGGATAGCGTCCGCTACTAACGAACAGTTTGGATGTGGATCTTTTGCCATGGCCTCCGGCTGCAAGGATCACTTGTCGTGCCGTTTTGTACTGCGCAATCCAATACCTGGCATGTTCTCCAACGACAACCAAGCGCTCTTTGCTCCCCTTCCCCCATATCTGCAAGGGCTTGCCGCTGGCGGGGACCTGATCGAGCGTAATGTTCAGCAGCTCTCCTGCACGTAGCCCGGATCCATAAAGGAGCTCCAAAGCTGCACGATCTCGCATGCCTTTGGCCGTTTTCGTGTCCGGTAGCTCCATCAGCTTAGCGATCGCGTTACTGGATGGTGGGCGACGCGGGCGACGCAAGCCCCCGCGAAGTGGTAGCAGTGCGCGGTGAACGCCAAGGTCCACGATGCCGGACTCTTTCGCCCAGCGGTACAACCGCTGCAGCATCCATTGTTTGAGGCGTAGTGCCGAAACAGATCTGGTGTCTTTCCAGCTAAGTAGGAATACCTGCAGGTCGTCGACCGAAGCATGTTCCCACGAGCGACCGGTCGCTTCCAACAGCCATGCGTTGAAAGCTCGCAACTGGATCTGGAGGACCTGAAGAGTGCTTTCTGCAAGGCCCTCTTGAAAAAATAGATCGGTTAGAAAATCTCCAAAACGGAAATCCCAGCCGGCGGGAACATCCATCGTGCCGGCAACTAGCAAATTATTCATTCATCTACCCGTGTGAATGCCCGCACGAAGAAGCCGCCTCATCGGCGCCTTCTTTGGCTGGCGAGACACACACCTCGACAGTTCAAATATAGATCAATTCGGAATTGATATGTCAAGCGGAAACCGTGATGTATGTAACGCACGGTTTCCGCTGGAGGCAACGCCGACCGCTCCCTAAAGTGCGGTCCATGCAAAAGCAATCACATATCAAAGCAATGCCTCGCATAGTGATAGGCAGGCTTGCCGCAGCCGCGGCTTTGTTCGTTGGCCTGACGGCTGGAGCAATAGCTGCAGACGTATCAGAGAAGGTTGCGGCGCAGATCAAGGCCGGCGTCAACGCAAACACGAACGGAGCGGTGCGTGTAGAGCAAATCAATACAACTCCGCTCACCAACATTTATGAGGTGATTTCCGAAGGGGAGATATTCTATGTGAATGAAACGGGTCGTTACAGTTTTGTGGACGGCTCGTTGATGGATTTGAAGAGCAAAACAGACCTGACCGCCTTGCAACAAGACAAGAGGATGGTCATTCCATTCAACAAGCTTCCCCTGCAGCACGCGATTAAGGAAGTGCACGGAGATGGAAGCCGTGTGATGGCGCTCTTCGAAGACCCGTTCTGCCCCATCTGCCGAGTCTTCACAAAGTTCGTCGACCAGATCGACAACGTGACGATCTATCGCTTCATCTTCCCTATCACTGATCGGCGAAGCCAATCTCTTGCACGGATGGCCTGGTGCTCACGCGACCGTGCCGGCGTGTGGAAAGCCATCATGGACGGCGCACGGCCGCAATTGCCCGAGTCGTGCAACACCGATGGTTTGGTCGAGATCCTCAAGCTCGGTGAGCGCTATGGCATGAACAACACGCCCACCGTGGTGCTGGCAAGCGGCAAGCGCTTGGTTGGCGCCACACCGCCCGAGCAATTCATGGAGGAGTTGGAGCGTGGCGGTCGTTTGAAGGCGGACCAACGATGATCGCGCCCGCCTCCGTTCGCCCCCTCATTTCTGCCCTATTCCCTGCGCTTGCCATTGCCATGGCGACAAGCTCTCACGCGCAGTCCTGGGAGACCATGCGAGAAGTCGTCTTCGACAGCTCGGTGTTTTCGTCCACGGGTACAGCGGTGGACCGGGAGATCCTCAAGACAGTTTGGGCAACAGAGCTTTCCGCTCCACGACTGGGCAGCGCAGGAAAGCGCATGCCTGCGTTCGCGCTGCTGGGTGACACCGCAACCGCTGAGGGCAAAGTCATCTTCAGCATGTTCGCCGCTGCGGGCAACACACTTTGCCTGGATGCACCAAATGGCGCGGCAGCCATGGACATCTACAGCGTCTGCACCATGCGTGTCATCGCTTGGCCGCCTCGGCCTGGACTGCGCGCCATTGAACTCCCCGGCTACTGCATGTTGTACGCCAATACCGACCGATCACAGAACCGTGTCGAGTACCGCATAGAGCAGACCCAGCCAGCCCTGACGATTCGATTCCGGGCATGGCAGTTCGGCAAAGTCATTCCCGCATGCAATCGCGCTATGCGCCTGAGCTAGTCATGAGCTGCCGCATTTTCCCGCGACTATCCAAGCTTGTGTGGCTATTGCCAGCCGTGGCTTTGGCCGCCATCGTCAGCTCTTCAGACATTACCCAAGCCATTCAAAACTCGCCAAATGCGAGTGCCTGGCTAAAGCAGAACGCGCAGGCTGTGGCCAACCTTGCTATCAACGTCGAATCGGGCGGCAACACCAGCGCATTCAACGGCAGCTGCTGCTATGGCGTCCTGCAGATGAATAGGACAAACATCGCCAAGTATGCAGGAGTGACACCTGAACAGTATCGCCAACTGCCCCTGCAGGCTCAGATCGATGCTTGGTCGCAACTGACCGCCGACGCCATGCGTTCCGGCGTGGTCCGCCAATTGATTGGCTCGGGCACTTTTGATGGGCGCGCCGTTGACGGGAATCTGGTGCTCGCTTGCGTGCAGCTTGGCATCGGCAACTGCCAGCGAATGATTAACTCGGGGTCTTGCCGTGGCTTTGCCGACAGCAATGGCACATCTATATGCGACATGGCCGACAGGATGGCCAATGGACGACCTACCAACCCAGGCAACACCAACCCGCTCGGAAACGGCTCTGGAAGCACGGGTGGCAACGGTGGCACCGGGTTGGGGGGTAGCAGCTGCCCGCGAGACGCCACCGGTGCATGCATGGAAGTCTCGGCAGCAATGCAGCAAGGCTTCCTGCAGGGCTCCGGGATGCAGATGCCCAGCCTCAAGCAAATGCTGCTTGCAGGAAGCGGCGCGTTTTTCTTTCTTGTCACAGCCAGTGCCTTCAGCGGCCTTTACGGTCGCTACACCTCGGGACGTGTTGCCACGAGCGAGCTAGTGCACTATCTCGTGAAAGGCACAACAACCTTGCTCATTGGGCTGTTGGCCCTCTCGATGCTGTGAGGCGCGGATGTTTAGCCTAGCCCACATCACTCGCAATCTGCTATTAGCAACCCTCGTCGCTGCACCTGGCCTGTCCCTGGCCCAGTTGCCGCCGAAAAAGCTCCCGACCTACGACTGCCTTCGCGGAAATTCCAGGTCTGCCCACTGTGAGCAACTGCTCCGCAACTATTGGCAGCACGAGCCGGCCATTCGCGCGATCGCTGTTCACTACGGACTGGAACCAGCGCTGCTAATGGCTCTCGTGGCTATCGAGAGCCAATTCAACTCGCGTGCGAGATCGCCTGCAGGTGCGCTCGGTCTCACTCAAGTCATGCCAGATACGGCCCGTGGCGAAGGCTTGCGGGACCCAAAGGTCAACTTGTATCAGCCCGAGCTTGGGCTGGCCACCGGCGCAGCTTACCTGCGAAAGATGTGGTTCGAGTTTAGAGACTGGGAGCTGGCACTCGCCGCATACAACGCCGGCCCTGGCGCCGTGCGTAAGCACAAAGGCATTCCGCCGTACCGCGAAACACAAGCCTACGTCCCCATGGTTCTCGCTTTGTACCGCGAGTTTGCCTGGGCAGACGCCATGGCCCGAGCAAGCAAATGAGGAACGCAATGAAATTTCATCACCTAGGACGATGCGTTGCAGCTGTCGCTGTTGCGCTTACTGCCTGGCCGACCATGGCACAGGAAGCTGAAGGCACCAGCGCCAAATCAACGCTCCTGCAATCAGAAATCGAAGTCACATGGCAGGACAAGGCGCAAGGCCTGGCTCAACTCTTGGCAGATCGACTGGGCGTTCCCTTCACCAGCCCAGTACCACTGGACACTCAGGTGTCCGTCAAACAGGCAGGTGGCTCCACGGTCGCCAATCTGATCTCGACGGTCAACAGCCAACTCCCCCCTGGGATCAAGCTTCAGCTCACGGAAACTGCTGCTGGCACGAAGCTGGAAGCAGTAGCAGCGAGCGCACCGACTACAGCGGTGGCCACTGCAGTGGTACAGGGAAGCGCACCATCGCGCGCGCAGATTGAGGGACTGTTCACAACCAGCACAGTTCCAGGCTCTGGCTCGTGGGTGGACCAGGCGCGCCAACACTGGAAAGCCTCCTTCACTGACGGCTCTGGACAGCCTGCACGTCGCTGGGAGCTCAAGCTCCAGGACGTAACGCTGAACAAGGCCTTCACACGCTGGGCCGCAGAAGCCGGCTATCGCGTGCGCTGGGATGCGCGCAAGCATGTCGTGATCGGAAGCCCCGAGACCTACGAAATGCCATTCGAGCAGGCCGTGACCGCCGCCCTGTCGTCACCAGGCATTCAAGCGAGCGAATACCCGCTTGATGTCTGCTTCTACCCAAATAACCCGCCCTTGGCCCGTATCACCCGCCGTGGCGAGCAAGACAAGGAATGCACCCAATGATTCTGGCCAACCTAAAGCACAGTGTCGTACCCTCTGCTCTCGTTTCTGCTCTGTTGCTCGCAGGATGTGTCTCGCCTGCAGTCACCCAGCAAGTTCGTGGCCACATTGACAGCTCCTTGGAGGCTGCAGGTGTCATGAATCGGAGCCTGCGCGTAGAAGAGACCACACAGGGCCACAAGGCTGCCACAAATGCAGCGGCCGCCCGTCAGCTCTCGCCCATCGTTGCGCGCCGTGCTTCGCGTCCGTGGATCGGCTCCGAGATGATCGAGATCAGTTCCGAAGACTCCCTTCCCGCCATCTTCGATGAAACCTTCAAGCTCATCAGCTTTGAAGACAAAAGCACTGGCGGCAAGGTCAGCCTTACGGTTTGGGCCGAACGCATGTCTCGCATAACTGGCGTTCCGTTTCGCATCAAGCAGGACGTATACAGCCCCGCGTCATCGGCAGTCGCCTCTAGCCCAAGCACCGCTCAGCCGGCCAAGCCCGCGACCGCCACAGTTGCAGGAATGAGCATGCCTGCACCTCTGGCCGTTGCTGGCCAGCCGAGCGTCGAGGCCATACGCCCTGGTCCAAACCTCATGCTCGACACAGTTGAGATGGACTGGAAGAACAACACGCCGCGCGGCATCACTGAGTTCGTGACAGCCAGGCTGGGACTGTCCTATGCGTATCGCGATGGCGTGATCATTATTGAGCGCTACGTCACAGAAACCTTCGAGATCGCCGCTCTTGAAGGAAGCAAGGACTTTGCTATGAATTTGCAAGGTGGCTCAACATCGGGTGCTAGCAGCACCACCGGCGCTACTGGCAATTCCCAGTCCAATTTCCGCATCGACGAAGCTGGATCACTGGACATCTTCAATTCATTCATGAATAGCCTGCAGCAGATGGTGGCTGCGGTGCCCGGATCATCCATCGCTATCAACCAGGGTACCGGTAGGTTCGCGGTGACGACGACCAAGGAAGCCATGCAGCGCATCCGCCAAGTGGTCAAGTCCGAGAACGAGTCGCTGACACGCCAGGTCCGCATACAGATGGACATCTACTCCATCACGACAAAGGACGGAGACGAGAAGGGAGTGAACTGGGGCGTGGTGCTCAATTCGCTTACCTCCAAGTGGGGCGCAACCATTGACTCGCCCACTTCGCTAGTTGGTGATACGGCGGGCCAGATCGGGTTGACGATCCTCTCTCTGGCAAACGGAGGCAGCCCAAGCAGCGGCACGGTGCCCCGCTGGGGTGGCACACAAGCGGCGATCCAGGCGCTGAACGAGTATGGCACCAACATCCAGCATCGCCCCATAGAGATGCAGGCGATGAACCGCCAATGGGCACGCAAGACCAACCTCAACGACCGTTCTTACGTGTCTGAGACGCTGCCATCGACCTCTACTGCAGCCGGATCGGGCTCGGTGGGCATGAAGACTGCCAACGTCACTACGGGCGATCGCTTCATGATCCAACCCGCGATCTTGGACAACGGCTCAGTGCAGTTGAGATTCGGCATCAGCATGACCAACCTTGTGGCGATGACCGAGACGACCTCCGGCCAGGGTACTTCGATCTCAAGGGTCCAAAACCCCGAAAGGTCAGGCATCGACGATCAATCGACGGTCATGCTCAAAGCTGGCCAAGTCATGGTCCTCACCGGCATGGCCCGCTACAAAGCCAAAGACAACCGCCGCCGTCTGGCTGAAGGTTGGAGTTTGCTCGCTGGCGGCTCTGACGCGCAAAGCCTGGAACGTGAGGAATTCCTCGTTGTGGTTCGTCCTGTGCTCATGAACTGAGGCCACCATGAGTGCATACCTCATCGAACGGCGCTATGTGATCGGCGTGACTTGGCAGCAGACTGTCCAAGCCGTGAATCTCAAGAAGCACGCACAACAACTTGCCCGCAAGGGGAAGGCGGACTACTACTGCACGGTAGCTCCAGCCACCGTGGGCACCGCGAAACTCAAAGTGTCCAACCAGGGGGAAAAGCTCATCGCCTTGGCTACCGGCGTGGCCGCCTTCGCCAATGGCCATGTGTTTGCAGCCATCAAGCTCCCACAAGGGATCTGGATTTGCGCCGCAATCGACGGAGCACCAGCGACTGGCTTCGACGCGCTGGTGACGGACGAAGAAGCGGCTCGATCGCGGCTGGCTGCATTTGAGCGATTGGCCACCTCTTCCATCTCACTGTTCACGAATGAGCCAGATTTACTTTACCCCGCACCAGAGGTACAGCCCGTAACGCTGAGTCAGGTCATAAGCGCAGCTGCCAGCAACGAGGCCAGTGAGGCCTTGGCCAAGGTCGGCACCAGCATCCCTCCAGCTGTGCTCTACACCGTAGCCGGCGCGATCCTTTTGCTCGGGGGATTACGTGCTTGGGACTATTGGCAACTGGAGCAAAGGCGCCAAGCAGAGCTCTTGGCCAACGCCAATGAGCTGGACCCCAAGACAGCATGGACTCAGGCCTTCCAAGCATATGCACAGGAGAAGTCCACCTACGGGCATGAAGCGCTACGAGCATTGCGCGAAGCCACCGAAAAACTACCCACCAGCATCGCCGGGTGGCGCCTAAAGGAGACGGACTGTAAGCCAAGCGCTGGCAGCACTTGGGGTTGCACCCTGAAATTCGACCGCACCGCAGATGTGGGTCTAGACCCCACCAACGAAGACTTCGAGCATTTGCGTCCACGCGAGTGGACCGTCCGCTATTCCACAGTGGATGAAATAGAGGCCGTTATGCAAGTGTCAGCGCCTGCACGTCGCCTCAACTTCGATGAGCTGACCCCACTGGCCATCCAGCAAGTACGTGGACTTAGTTCCTTGCAACTGATCTTGCGCGCTTTCAGCGGAAAAACCATTGGGCAATTCCAGCCTGAAGCAGTTCCAGCACCGCTCAACAAGGTCGGAGAGCCCGTGTCCATGCCTGCTGAGCTCGGGCTGGCCATCTACAGAGCTGCGTTGACAAACCTGAGCGGCCCCTTGCTCAGCGTGGATCTGCTGATAACTCCAGAGGTACCGGTGGCGTGGACCTCTTTCAAGGTTGACTTTGCCCGACTGCCCAACGACTGGCAGGCCAACGGCGAAGCGTCTCTCAAGAAAAGCCTCATGACGGCCACCTTGGCCGGAGAAATCTATGCAAAGAACTAAGCCCGCCGTTGCAGCCGCGCTGATTGGCTTCGCTATGCACGCTGCCGCCCAGGATCTCGCTGCGGCCGCATCGCAGCCACAGCCAGGCTATGGCTTTGCTCCAACCGTGAAGAAGCTCTTGCAACTCGAAGCCGATAAAGCCGTTGAGGCTGCGCTCGGCCAAACGGGCGGCTCCACTACTGCAGCCGCGGCTCCACAAGGAGCAGCACCAACTGTGCAGCCAGCCGTAGAAGCACCGCCGGAGCCTCGCCCACTTCTTACCCTCAATGGCATCTATGGACGCGCAGGCCGTTGGACGGCCGAGGTCGCCATCGACGGTCGCATCTACGCCTTTACGCCTGCAGAGACGAAGGCAGGCTACACAGCAAAGCGCATTGATGCACGGTGCATCGAACTGCAGCACAGCAAGTTCCCGCAAAAGCTCTGCAGCGACCGCTGAGGAACCAAAGATGCAGTGGCCATTCTTCTCACGCCAACGTTCAACAGTCCCAGCTCCGCCGACTGCGACCACTTTCGTCCTCAGTCAACGTGTCATAAAGACAGAGACCGAGCTGCTCAAGGAAGTGAGCTTCCATCGCCCACTCGGGAAGGACAAGGACATCAACCTGGCGGGAAGTCTGGCCCAGCACATCTGTCCTCTCGAAACACGAAAAGACAGCAAGCAGTTCATTCTGCTCGTGAGCAACCGCCACCGAAGCTCGCAAGAACTACGGGCTACGACCGAGCTCCTCCTGTCCAAAAACTACCGTCTCGCACCAGGCGCCAACGTCTATCTGGTCGAGAGCGAAACCATCATCCATGCCGTCTCGCGTGGCCACATCGACGGGACCCAGGGGGAGCGCCTTCGCAACATTTTGGGCGACAGGGCAAAAGCGGGCTACTACCAGTCGTTCGAGGAACTGGTGCGTTACGGCGTAACCAACCGCGCCTCTGACATTCACCTGAACATCTTCACTGCCCAAACACGCAGCGAGGTCCGGTTCACCATCGAGGGCAAGTACGTGGCCCCACCACGCTTCCACTTGCCAACTGCAACGCTTCTGTCCATCGCTGGAGTCGCGTACCAAACTGCCAAGGGAGTCAAAGACCCCGTTTTCAATGGCACTGTCGAATCCCAGTGCCGGATCTTCATCGATCTGGCCGAGCTTGGACAGTTCATGCTGCGCTGGGCGTCGATGGCCTGTGACGAAGGCCCGCAGATCACCATGCGGATCACGCCAATCAATGCCAAGAAAGAACCGCTGACGCTGGAGCAACTTGGCTACCTCCCCACACAGATCTCCATGCTGATGCGGGCCATGCGATCCGAGGGCGGTGCAATCGTCCTCTCGGGGGTCGTTGACTCGGGCAAATCGACAACGATATCGACACTACTCAGTGGAGTTCCAAGCACGCGCAAAGTGATGACAGTGGAAGACCCGCGAGAAAACATCTTGCCTGGCAGTCACTTTCACCAGAACACGGTGAGTCGCGACCTTGAAAGCGATGACGACCCTTTCAAGCCAAAGAAGAGAACATTAAAGCGAACCGCACTTAACGATCTATTCATCGGTGAGATTCGTGACCAGCAAACTGCCGCCCTGCTTCAAGATGCTATCGAATCGGGCACGAACTGCTATACGACTGTCCACGCTCGTAATTGCATGGGTATACCAGCACGCTTGATATCGCCAGGTATTGGCATTGACATCGATGTCGTTTCCACCCCTGGAAATCTCAAGCTCTTGGGATATCAAGCACTACTTCCGAAAAACTGCCCCGGCTGCAAGCTAAAGGCCACAAAGCTCCTACAAGGTGAAAATGCAATGGAGTGGGAGGATTACTTCTCACGCATAAAACGTCTCTACGATATTGATCAAGAAACGATATATGTCAGAAACCCCGAGGGATGCGATAAATGCCGGCGTGATGGCTTGCCTGAATTGAATGGCTTACTTGGCCGCACCGTCGTCGCTGAGTTGGTTGAGCCAGATGACTATTTCCTGGAATGTATACGCGACGCCAAAACAATTGAACTGAGCCAGTATCTGGCGTCATCGCGTACCGCACCATATGACGATCCAGATATGACTGGAAAATCTGCAATGGACTGTGCCATCTACAAAATGAGCAAAGGTGAAATTGACCCTAGAGAGATCGAGCCTCGATTTATGTCATTTGTCACAGTAGAAAGACGCCGAGAAATGGCTGCAGTTCACACAAAGAATCATCAATCAATTAAGAAGCTGCAGGCTGTGTGATGCGATCCATCCTTGAGTTTTTCTCGCCATTAAAACGCGCAGCACGACAATTTAGAAGGCATCGTGCCGACTATTACGAGTATCTCGCTGACGTGCTTTCAGATTCCGATGGGCGAATCCTTATGCACGACATATTCGTAAAGGATGCTCAACGCTACGCACCAAAGAACCGCTGGCAGAAGCTCCGCCCCCATCCGCGAGCAGTGCTTTCCGAATACTGGGCAAGCAAGTTTCTGGACACTGGCACAGACATCGGCGCAACTTGGCGAGGCACGCTGCCCGATGCAGACATGCTGATTATTGCTTCAGCAGCTAACCACGGAGGCACTGGATCAGTACCGGATGCATTGAAAGAGGCTGCACGCTTGGTGAGAGTAGTTGATGAGGCTCGCAGTCTGTTTCTCTCAATCATTGCTGTTGCAATATTCTCAATTATTGTTGTACTGGCAACTCTCACAAGCGTGCCTGCTTTTGTCTGGCCGCAAATAAAAACAACCTTCGACTTTGTACCGGAAACACTTTACGGACCACATGCTTTTGATCTGGAACATTTCTCAAGGGTGTTCGCCTCATATATCATTCCTTTAACAATCGGGATACTAATACTTAGCATCGCCTTTAGTTGGTCCTTGACTCGCTGGAGCGGCCGTTCTCGTCAATGGGCAGAAAAATTCATTGTTTACAGGGTCTACAGGAACTATCGCGGCGCGATGTTTCTTTCGACCCTATCTACTCTGGTAAAGCGAGGCTCGGGTCTCAATCTTCGAGAAGGCATACAGGCAATCTCATTGCAGGCGGAGCCTTGGTTGCAATGGTATTGCCAACGCATCATGGAGAATATTGAGCTCGGCTTTGTGGATGGTAGGCTATTCGATGTGGGCCTGATGGAGTCGGATGCTCTTTATTACTTGTTCGATATTTCTGAAGCAAATTTGTTGATTTCCACCCAGAAGTGACCCACTAGCCCCCGGTTTTTCCATCTCAATCTGACCCACGCATTAACCCTAGCCTGCTGCTTTCTTGTGCAGCAGGAGACCAGGAGTGATTGACGTGGCCACTTTGAGTGTCATCCGGCGCTGGGCTCTGCGTGAGCACCTGTCCATCCGAGAGATCGCCCGCAGAACTGGGCTTTCTCGCAATACCATCCGCAAGTATTTGCGCTCCGACGTTGTGCAACCTCAACTTGCACAGCGCACCATCGCCACCAAGCTCGACCCCTTCGCCAGCAAGCTGTCAGGCTGGCTGCGTACAGAAGTCAACCGCTCTCGCAAGCAGCGGCGCACGATCAAGCAGATGTTTCTGGACTTGCAGGCGTTGGGCTACACCGGCTCCTACAACCGAGTCGCTGCCTTTGCCAGAGTATGGAAGGCTCAGTGTCATGCGGTGGAGCAGACATCAGGGCGAGGCGTTTTTGTGCCCCTGGTCTTCGGCGCTGGAGAAGCCTTCCAGTTTGATTGGAGCGAGGATTGGGCTGTCATTGCGGGTGTACGCACCAAGCTGCAAGTGGCTCACTTCAAGCTCAGCCACAGCCGAGCCTTCTATCTGCGGGCCTATCCCCTGCAAACCCATGAGATGCTGTTCGATGCCCACAACCGTGCCTTTGCGGTGTTTGGAGGCGTCCCTAGGCGGGGGATCTACGACAACATGCGCACAGCCGTCGATCGTGTCGGCCGTGGCAAGCTCAGAGAGGTCAACGCCCGCTTCAGTGCTATGGCCAGCCATTTCCTGTTCGAGGCACAGTTTTGCAATCCGGCCTCGGGATGGGAGAAGGGACAGGTCGAGAAGAATGTTCGGGACGCTCGCCATCGTATCTGGCAATCTGTACCAGCGTTTCCGACACTCAGTGCCCTCAACGATTGGCTAGAGCAACGGTGTCAGCAGTTATGGCAAGAGATTGCGCATGGCCAATTGCCTGGCTCACTTGCTGATGTGTGGGAGCAAGAACGCTCAACCCTGATGCCCATGCCTCGGCCGTTTGACGGCTTTGTCGAGCATGCCAAACGAGTCTCTCCCACCTGCCTAGTTCACTTCGAGCGCAATCGCTACAGCGTGCCGGCCTCTTATGCCAACAGGCCCGTGAGCTTGCAGGTTTATGCCGACCGTCTGGTTGTCGTGGCCGAAGGTCAGTTCGTCTGTGAACACCCGCGCATCATTGAGCGCAATCACCAAGGTTCTGGGCGTACGGTCTATGACTGGCGCCATTACCTGGCCGTATTGCAGCGCAAGCCTGGCGCATTGCGCAACGGTGCGCCGTTTGCCGAGTTGCCAGACGCATTCAAACGACTGCAAGCTTTGCTCCTGAAGCAACCTGGCGGCGATCGCGAGATGGTGGAAGTTCTTGCCTTGGTGTTGCAGCACGATGAGCAAGCCGTCCTGGCCGCTGTCGAGTTGGCACTGGAGGATGGCGTACCTCGCAAGACCCACATCATCAATATCTTGCACCGCCTCATTGATGGAACACCGGAACCTGAGCCCATCCATTCACCCCAAGCCTTGGCCTTGATCGTTGAGCCACAAGCCAACGTCGTGCGCTATGACCAACTCCGACAGGTGCGCCATGCGTCATGACCCCGCCATTGCTGCGATCATCATCATGCTGCGCCAACTCAAGATGTTTGGCATGGCCCAGGCCGTGACAGAACTTGCAGAGCAAGGCTCACCAGCATTTGAAGCAGCACACCCCATACTGTCGCAACTGCTCAAGGCCGAGAGTGCTGAGCGAGAAGTGCGCTCCATTGCCTATCAACTCAAGGTCGCCAGGTTCCCGGTCTACAGAGATCTGGCAGGCTTTGACTTCGCACACAGTGAAGTCAATGAAGCCTTGGTACGCAGCCTTCATCGCTGTGAGTTCATCGAGAAGGCTAACAACGTGGTGCTTGTCGGTGGGCCTGGCACGGGCAAGACGCACATTGCTACAGCACTGGGTATTCAGGCCATTGAGCACCACCGTCAAAGGGTGCGCTTCTTCTCTACTGTTGAGTTGGTTAATGCGCTGGAGCAAGAGAAAGTGCAAGGCAAAGCCGGACAGCTCGCCCACAGGCTGGTGCATACGGATCTGGTGATACTCGATGAGCTGGGCTATCTGCCCTTCAGCTCATCTGGCGGTGCGCTACTGTTTCATCTACTCTCGACGCTTTACGAACGCACCAGCGTAGTAATCACCACCAACCTGAGCTTCAGCGAATGGGCCCGCGTGTTTGGTGATGCCAAGATGACCACGGCTCTGCTGGACCGCCTAACCCACCACTGCCATATTCTGGAAACAGGCAACGACAGCTACCGCTTCAAGCACAGCAGTGCAGTCCAACAACCGTCCATGAAGAAGGAGAGAAACAAAACCTGATCCACATCTTGAGCCTTGCGGCTCAAGTCAAAGGGTGGGTCAGTTTGAGATGGAAATCGCGGGTCAGTTTTGCGTGGAAATTAACACTTGGCCAAACTCGCGTATGAAATCTCCAAGGGGCAGGGTTTCATCAATCACTTCGGCCAGAAAATCTGCGCCTTCGATCGTGCCAAGTTCATCAGCGACTTCCTGTACCACCGGGGCGGCCTCGGCCGCAGTAGTGGATGCCTCTGCCACAGCGGGCTCAGCAATTGCCAAATCGTTCATTGTTTGCTCCAAAAAAATGAGCACACACCCCACAAAGGAGTGCGCGCCCAACGGTTAGATGAATGAAGGTGAGAAAGGCCTCTGGCGAGGCCTTGATGGAGTTAAGGAAGGAGAACGCGGTTGCGAACGCCCTCACTTACATGCCGAATGAAGTGATCAGAAATACTTACACGCAGCGCGTGAAGATTTCCGATGCGCGGATAGAGGCCACCCCCGAGCTCGTGGACAGCGCCCTTCTCTCGACACCAGGCAATCAAGGGTCCTTGCCAGTGATCGAGCAGCGCAATGGGAGCCAAGGTTTTCACCAGAGCCCACACCTTCTCCTCGATGCCGGCGTCGACATTGGACACCACCCAGCCAATGCGGTTGGGCTTGTCGATCTCCTGTAAGCGTTTGTCGTAGACGAACAGATGGTTCAAAGATCCAAAGAGGTTCTGACGCGGTAGACGGCCGGTGAACTTTCCCAGGCGCTCCGCAGATCCAACCTGGACATGGTTACGCGTTCCTTCAGGGCTCACCAACGTGAAATCCGTGATTCCGTGCTCAGTCCTGCCCAGCTCCATAGCCGCGATGAACTGCATGGCAGAAGCATCGCGCCCATAGAACGAGAGAAACATGAGCTCGCCCTCATCGTTCCGCAGGCAAGCGTCGGCCCATAGATCCGCGAAACCCTCTATACGGTGAAGCGCTCTTTGCATGAAATGCTCCTTTTATGGAGCAGCCCACAAGGGGCGTGCCCCGTGTGGGTGGATGAAAGACTATGGATTCGGTATCCAGAGCCAGGCGGCGACGTAGGTACCGTCTTCCGCCGGCGCTACCAGCGGCAAGGGATCGATGACGCATTGGTCATTGGCGTGGATCTCCCTGGCACGGGCGATTGCATCGGCGCACTCAGCGCGATTCAGATCCTGGTTGTTGAGAAGCCTGCCGAGCTGCGTGACAGCACCGGCAAGGTCGCCCGACTCCCAGGAGTCAACGACATCCCGCGCTGCTTCCTCCAGCTCATGCATGGGCAGCCGCCTTGCGTTTCTCCAAGGCGTCGTAGTGCATCTCGACCTGCAGTTTGAGGTCCTCGATCTGGGTCAGCGCCTGCGTATGCTGTTCGCGGACAACCTTCTCAGTCACACGCTTAGGCTTTGAAGCCACGAGCGTCTTGCTGAAATCGCCATCGCCGCCAAAGCCCATGACAAAGCGCTTGAAACCTCCCTCCACCAATGACACAGAGGCCGATGTGACGAGGGAGCTATTCAACTTACGTGTTGAGACGGTGAGCACGCGCCGGTCGCCGAGATCAATCTCGGTGTTCCCACGGTGGCCATCACGGATGTTGTTAGAAAAAGATGTATTCATGGATCGCTCCTGGTTCAAGTGGATAGAGCGAGCCCCTCCCCTGCGGGACAGGCCCGCAAGGGTGGTTGAAGAAATGCCAAGGTCTCTCGACCTGGTGCGCCTTCATGGCTCAGCGCGCCTTAAAACCGTTTCTGACAGGTCAAACGGTTTTCCGCAGCTCACCTCTATGGGTAGGCTGGGGAAAACCGGCTGTAGCCGGTTCTCGTGGGTTTAATGGGTCCTATCAGAATCCATCACTGATGCATGGCTTGCTGCTGGAAGCAAGCAGGCCAAGCGCCAGTGACAGATCGAGGGCAACCAGGTTGCGAAACGTCCGGTCCGATTCCGTCATGCGCTCCCCGAGATGAAGCATGACGTTCTCAAGACTGGCTGATGCATCACATGCCTTGTTGAGCGCATCCAGGATGTGGGGGATCTTGGAGGGCAACTCTGCAAGCGCTTCGAGCATGAGCTCGTCCTGCGTCGTCAGCCCCTGCAGATGGAGGCTGAGGATGTGTTCAAGCAGCTGGAAGGTATTCATCGAGCTCGCCATCAATATTCCGAGGGCAGCAAAATGGTCGTGACCGCCCAATCTGCGTCGGTTATGACCCATACCTTCTTATCGCCTACCGAGTAGGAAGACATGAGACGGCTTCTGTCTAAAAGCGCCCGTCGATTCAATGACTTATCTGACTCGTCTAAGTCCCCCCAATCCCCGCGCACATGCCTAGAGAGCAAGTCGTACGGATTGAGGGCGAGACGACGAAGTAGATCGTCGGCTCCAACTGTGGCCACACAGCGGCCCAACTGAAAAAGTGGAGCTGCCGCCGTAGTAGGTGGTTGTTTTTGCATGATGGTCCTCGTTAAAAAAATCGGGGACCACCGGCCCTAGAGGCTAGTGCCCCCAAGGGTGGTTAGATTTACAGCGTGCTTCCAGTAAGGAACTACGCTGCGCGTGCTTCAGCGCTCCATTCGCATGAAAGCATCAGCTTTGTCACCGACCAGTCAGCACTTGTCACGACCCATACATACTCGCTGTTGACAAGAAATGCAGATAGTCGCTGGCCACGCGCCGCTTCCAAGTCACGCGCAAACATGACCAACTTCGTGTTGGCCAGCTCGCCTGGATCGCCACAGATGTGCCGCTGCAGGAGCTCGTGGGGATTGATGGTCCCCTGGCAAATTAGGTTGTCTAGGCCCAGCGTTGCTACGCATCGGCCCGGTCGAAACAGCGGTGTGTCATAGCGCTGCGATGGTTGTGCTGGCTTCACAGCATTTCTCAAGGTCATCTCCAATCAAGTGAATGAACGAGGACAACCTTCCCTGGGAAAGTGTCCCCAGGGGGTTGCGGTTCGCCGGCCGAGGCCAGCAGTGGTTAAAGAAAAGCTATGCGATGGCGACGATCCGACCCAGCCGGTGGTCGGGGGTGAACTCGATGGCATTGATGACGGGGACGAACCGGTCCAGCATCACCGTGGTCTGCGATGCTTGACCTTTCTCGTCAAAGTCAACGGACACCTTGCGCTCCTTGCGTTTGTAGGTATCCCCCTTTATCAGGAGAGTTCTGCCGCCGGCGCCGTGGATCATTCCGACCACCTGGCCAGCCGCAAGGGCAAGCGCAAGGTGCCATGGCGTCAGATCGCGCAACGGCGGTCGACAAGCGCCGCCGACCTGGCTGAACTGCGATGAAAGCCCGCTCCAAAGCAGACTCGATTCATACTTGTCCAGCTCGTCGCCGAGCTGCTCGGCATCGATCTGCACAGCGTGGAAGTCGAACTCCTGATCGACCTGCAGCGCAGGAATGACATATGGCTCCAACTCCCAGGAGTCTGGAATGACAGGGGCGCCCTCTTCCGAGGCTTGGGCCTCAGTCAGTGGCTGCAGGGCCGCCTTGGTGGCATGGGTTGCCCGGCAGCGCTTGCCAATCACTATGCATTGTCGAAACTGCTGCACTGGCGCCATGAAGATCCGCAGATCCTCAAAGTTGCGCACCAGGTAGCTGCGTATTTCGTCGTCGAGCGCGTAGTGCGGAATGATGTAGACAAGCACTCCGCCGTAGGCGAGATATGGCACAGTTTTGCGAAGAAAGGTTCGCTCCAGGCGCTCGGCCTTATCAGCCTCCGCTAACAGCGAGCGCTGGGCTGATTGATCGGCTACGCCGAAGCCATAAGGCGGATTTAGAAACAGCAGGCCCATGCTTCTCGGCTTGAGCACGACATCGTGCACGTCCGAATGAATCACACGGTCGAGGATTCCCTTTGCATGACGCGCTCTGTCACGGTCGAGCTCGATGCCGAAGGCCTCGGCACCGCCGATTCGCCCTCGATCGACGGTCAGTAGCTGCCGTAAATCGGCGAGCGCGCTGCCCTCGCCGCAGCAAGGGTCAAACATGCGTATGCCCCCCTTCTCGGGCATCTGCAGCAGGTTTGAGATCCGGCGTATGGATTCCTCGTCCGTGGGGTAGTAGCCGTTTTTGACATAGTTGTGCGCCAGGCGCGAGAACATTAAGGCCATGGGCGGCTCCAGAAATGGAAAAGCCAGTCTCCTTGTGGAGAGCTGGCTTGGTTAAAGAGGTGGTACTTCAGTACCGCTTAGAACGGGATCTCGTCTGGATCAAGGCCAACGCCGGTAAGCTCTTGAACCTTTCCGTAAATGTCGAGGCGCGGCAACGCGCGCTTCAAGGCTTCTCGGTAGAGAGGGTTAGAGCGTGCATGCACCGCGATGACGGACGCTGCAGACTGCTGAGCGGGTAAGTCTTGAATGCGGCGAAATGCCACGGTATCGGCAAGCGCCATCACTTCTTCTACGTCTGGCGACTGCAGCTCGTCAATCTCAGCACGCATCTCTAGGCGACGCATGATATGAAAGAGCGCCTCATGATCGAACAGCCTCTGCACGGTCGACAGCATGCTGCCGCCTTCATGCATCCATATGCCATTGACATACCGGATCTGCTCCACGGTGCGGTCCATGAGACGACACTGGAAGGCTGTCGAGCTCAACTCAGTTGCCTTCGCAATAGCGTCCTTCGCGATATAGAGCCGGTAGGTGACCTCCATACGCGTGTCGTAGATCTCATAGCGATGCGCGGGCTCATTCTGAGTCCACAGGAGAAGCTCTTTGAACGCAGCTTCATTTGCACTAATGGACATAGAGTCCTCCAAACTAGGCTCAGGGAACTCCAGCCCATAGGGGCCAAAGCCCCATAGGGAAAGAAAATGCCAGCCCTGATTTCTCAGGGACTGGCACGGGTTTAAAGGTGGTCCTTCTGGCACCAGTGACCCTTCGCCCAGGCCTTTTCAGCCTTGGCTTGGGTATTCCAAGTCTCCAGAGATTCACGAGTGAACGGGCCACGCTCGGTACAAGTACCGAGGTAGAAGCCGCCTCCACTACGCAGAACCTGCATCGGCAGAACCTCGCCACATTGAGCAGCGAGAACGCCGAAAGTCACACCAGTAGTTGCTTGCGATTGAACGATTTGCGTCATGTCTTTTCTCCTGTTGATGGGGGAAAAGGACGAGCGCGCCCGAATGGGACACGGCCCATCCGGGGTTGAGAGAGGTTGAAAACGTGAGACACTTTCCAGATGACTGAAAAGCGTCCCCAGTTGAGAGTAATAACAGGGACTCCTCGTCATGAGGAGCCTCTGGACCTAGTGCATCTTTTCGAGGAAATGGATGCGCGTGATGCGCTACCTATTCTTAGAAAGAGGATGCGTCAGCAGACGGCGGCGGCAAATTCCGCTCTTTCAATAGTTGAACCAAGCTCGACGGCATGCCGTCAAGCAGCTCCGGCTTTTGATAGCACGAACTGATCAGCGTCACGATCGAACAAACCTGCCCTGGTGCAACCTGCTCGCGCAGTCGCATCAGTGCTTCGTAGTCCTGCTCGGTACACATCGCCACGAACTTGCGATAGGCGTCATGCATTTGCATGCGCTGGTCCTCAGACCAGGCAATGAGCTTAAGGCTGGAAGGTGTGCCCATGGAGACTCCTCCCGATAAGGAGCGGGCACGCCGGCCCTTGCGGACAGTTGTGCCCGCGAGGGTTATAGAAAAATGATGCCCAGGGCATTGCTGCCAGCACTTTTCAAGGGCTCAAAGTGCGCGAAACCATATTGATGGTCAGATGGTTTCCCAGAAGATCCGCAATTGCTGCAGACACTCTGGGAACCCATCGGGCTCCCGGCATTGCCAGATTACAGTACCCAGGCCGCCTATAGGCTGGCCGGCTGTCACAACGGGCTCAGACAGCCAAGGAACGGCGCGGTCACGAGGCCGGCTTGGCTTTCACCGGACACGCACTATCGCAAAGCCGCTGCGCATCAGGTCGCAGCCACCCTATTTCCACCTTCCCGCTGCCTGGCTACCAGGCAGTAGGCTGATCCATATACGCGCGTTCACGCATATGGATCAGCCCGCTGATGCGGGCGATGGGCTTTACTTTGGATGCCAAGTTTGATCTTGGAACACAAATTTATAGGAGCCCAGTTGGCCGATGGCCTTGGTCTGCTCTCGCAACATCGAGCGATCGACAGTGGGATCGAGCTTCACTGGTTGAAGACCGCGGATCTGATCCAAGTATTCTCGGAGCACTTCAGGAAGATCGGGCGTATCGACCTGACCTACATCTTCGACTGAGGACGCTTGTGCAATTGCTTGGGTTGGTTGCCCAGGGTTACGCTTTATTCTCTCAATGCGCTCTCGCATCTGTTCGCCCAACCGCGTGGACCCCTCGGTCTTCGACTCGGTACTCGGCGCGGGCAGCGGAGCGGACCACACAGGCGTTTGAGACGTCAGGGATGGCGATTCAAGCAGTGGGTCGGGCTCGGCCAATTCGGTCTCGACAGGAGCGTCAGAGGCGCTATCGAGCTGCATGTCATGCAGCGTTGCTCTCATCTCAGTGACGGCTTTTCCAAACGCAATGTACTGATGCAGGAAGATTCGGCTGATCCACACAGTACCGTGATACTCGCCTTCTTCAAACTGATCCAGGAGTGAATCCTTGACCTTGAGTTCGCAGCACTCGTGGAATAGCTCCCCGACGCAGAAATCGCCGTAGCGGCCCCCTCGAATTTGTTTGACACGCAACGTCACGTTTTCGAGCTTTATCAAGCTTTTGCTCCATCAGATTGCGGAGCACCAGTCCAACGCGGGGCCAGGCCCGCGTGGGTGAAAGAAAAACACTCCACACGCATATGCCTGTGGAGTGCTGTTTGGAATTGCCAAAGGACTTCCGATCCTTTGGGAATGAGACAGAACACACCGGTTCGAGGTGTGCGTCAACGAGTGAAGTGTGTACGGTCTATAAGTGCCTCGGCCCGTAGGGCGCGCAAGTTTCAGAGGCTCACCTGCTTCGCTAGTTGCCTAGCATCCGGTTTGAGTGATACCGGCAAACACTTGGAAAGGCTGAGAGCATAGCGCAATTCCAGGGTATTCGGGCCACAAATCACGCCCTGAATTGCTTTCGCAATTCAGGGGTGGGTGGCTACTGCTGATTACGCGTAATCATGTTCGCGTCGATCAGCATATCCGCCTTGCCTTTGATGGCCAGGCGTAATGCCGTACCCGCCTGAGCGAGCTGGCTGGCGCGCAGGCGCCGAAGGTGTACGGCCCTGCGGAACAGGAGCACGATACTGAGGTTGCTGACGTGGAGCTTGAGCCGGTGCACGTTCCTGCGCTGCAGGTCCATGCGCTTGCTCATTTTGGCCACCCTGTTCAGAGTTGCCAGCACGTTCATCGTGAAACGCCTCATCGCCATGCGGTTGACTGCCCGACTGAGCAGCATCCGCATTCGACTCGGCACGTTGATACACGAGCTGACCGTCGACCTTAACGGAGTTAACCAGAATAAGACGGCCCTTGATGAGACCGGCCAGTTCCTTCTGCCCGGTGGGGCGTCCGCCTTGATCTCGCGCATCTCGCTCGTAAGAGTGAGCGTAGAGGTCAGCAATACGGAAAGAGATCAGCACCTTGCGGCGCTCATCAACTTCCTTTTGCAGACTATCGATCAGGTCAATGGCCTCGGCAGAGGACACGCGCAGATCGAAGTATGTGTAGTCGGGAGAATCCGTTGCCCCACGCAGCGCACTGATGGCGCAAGCGAGAAACGGTTCAGCCTTACGACCACGACCAGCGGGCGTTACCCAACGAACACGGTGCAAATACCCAATGCCGTTAGCGTGCAGGTTGAAAAACTCACGTTGAGCAGGTGCTTGTTGTTGCTGCATGATGACTCCAAATTTCCAATGTTTGGACGGAGCACAGCCACACCTGACCGCAAGGTCTGGATGGGGCGATGATCCCCATCCGGGTTGCGAGGTAATGCTTTGACCGATCCTTGGGGGATCGGTTGACGACTCTCAAAAGCTCAGTCGTCTATGTGTGCCCAAGGGCGTTCACGTGCAGGAGAATAAACGGTAGATTTCTGCCCGTCAAACAGTGTTGACAGTTGGCGCGGCGAGTTTGCGGGCGCTGGCCTTAATTGACCATCATTCCGAGACGTGATGACCGGCCTGCTTGTACTGACCACCGGCAGCAATCGACCCGCAGCGGTCGTTCATACGTATGAAAAGCGGACGCTCAACTGAGGATTCACATTTTTAGTCGATTGCACATTGCTCATAAGTTGGCGGCGAACCACCGGCCACAGCCATTCACATGTCGTTGGAGAACTTGGCACCTAGACGTACAAGTGATGATCGCTCTTTGAGCATTGCTGGGACGACTCTACATAGGGTCGGTGTTTGGTAGAGCCCGATGGTGCCTTAGATATTGAGATACTTGTGTAGGGAGTCCATGATTTGCTCAGAATCAGGACCAACACCGCGGAGCGTTGCTGAAGCGAAGTTTCGCTGCTTCGGCAAGCCCACGAAGAAGATGCCTGGGTTCGAAGTAGAAACCCCTTGATGTTGCTTGACGCCTTGCTGTGAATCCAGGATGTCCAGTGGCTCAAACGGTTTGAGATTTGGACGAAAACCTGTTGCGAAGATGATGCCGTCAATTTGATCTTCTGCTCCACCTGGCCAGACTACGCCGCTGGACGTTACTCGCTCAAACATAGATGTGTGAGCAAACAGACCAGACTTAAGTGCATTTCGGTAAGTGCCGTCATCGAGCACCGGTGTACTTTGATCATTGAGCCAGCGTGTTCTTTCTAGGCCCGTCCATTTGAGCCAAGAATGAAAGTCGACTCCCAAAATCCGTTGTGGAAAGAACCGAACGCTTTCGCGTGTGGCCAGTGTTACTTTGGCTACTTGCGCAAGTTCGTAGGCGATTTGTAGTGCAGAGTTTGCGGCTCCAACGACTACCACCCTCTGCCCTAGAAAAGGCTTCACATTTCGATAGGACGAACTGTGAATCTTCGTTCCCTCAAAGTTGTGGAGACCGGCAATGTTGGGAATGAAGGGGCGACTAAATGCCCCAGTCGCCACAACAATTGCTCTCGAAGAAAACTCCGTTCCATTTTCCGAGAGAAGTCGAAATCCACCGCTGTCCCGGTACACACGCACGATGCGAATGTTCGGCTGCACAGGCAGTTCGAAATGCTTGCTGTATTGCTCCAAGTACTTCACTACTTCGTCGCGTCGAGGGTACGCTGAGGGTGCCCCAGGAAAAGGCATTCCAGGAAGAGACGAGTACGAAGCAGGGGAAAACAGTGTGAGACTGTCGTAGTAGTGGCGCCAGTTCCCCCCAGGTTTATCCTGCTCGTCCAGTATTGTGAAGTCCAAGCCCCGCTGCTTCACGTGCCAGCCGCAGGCCAGTCCTGCTTGGCCTCCACCAACGACGATTACATCGTGCCTCTTACTCAAACTGTTCATTTGTGCGCACATATACACATTTCATTGAAAAAAAATGGACACGGTCTACAGTGAGGTGGCGGGACAGCAGTGTGCCGCTATGCCTTGAGTATGTTTAAGAATGCCTTCTAGGCGCGCAATGATGGCTGGACCATCCACCTCATAGAACATTTGGCGACCAACTTTGGTGGCTCGCACGATCCGTGCATCCAGCAAGACTTGCAGGTGGCGAGACACAACGGATCGCTCTTGAGGAAGGTCAGCTGCAATCGCGGTCACATCCGCTCTGCCCAATTGCATGACACGCTTGAGCACAGCGACTCGTGCAGGTTCACACAACGCACGAAAAAAGTTGCTGTCTAGCGAGGCAATTGCGGCCTCAATCGCCTGAGTACGAATTGAAACTACGGAGGACATAGTGGCAATCATATGTGTATAGGTTTGCACATGTAAAGGTTGCCCCCACCCGAGTATGTCCCCAGAGAGCATGGACAAACAACCCTCTACGAGAGGTACTGCTCAACTTCCTCGGCGGTGCTACGTGCTGTACGCATGACACCAATGAGCGTGGCCGACGCCGGCCCGGTCCACTCTCCGTAGCCCACCAGCCATAAACCTGAGACGCCACGCACCTGGGTGCCGTCTACCGCGACTCTGGATTCGTTGACAACGCCAAGAGTCTCCAGAGGCTGCAACGCAGGCCTGAAGCCGGTACACCAGATGATCGCGTCGAAGGGCTTGGTACTTCCGTCGCCCCATTGAGCCCCGTCCGCCGTGAGCTTCTCAAATGAGCCGACAGAATGCAGCACGCCGCGCTGGCGTGCTTCAAGGACAGGGGGAACCATCACGATATCGCCAAAGCCACCTGGCAGGTTCTCTGGATCTTTACCCTCCTGCAGGGCCTGCCAGCGCGCAGTGGCCCTCTCGAAGAGTACGCGCCCATCGACCTCGTCCGGTAAAAAGGCTGGAGGCTCCAGCGTGACCCAGGTCGTGGACTGCGCAACAAGCGAGACCTCCGCCAGGATCTGTGCGCCGGAGTTTCCTCCGCCGACCACCATCACCCTCTTGCCTGTGAACGGCTCAGGAGATGCGTACTGAGCTGAGTGCAACTGTTGCCCCTTGAAGGACATCAAACCCTCAACGTTGGGGACAAATGGATTTCGCCATGTTCCCGTGGCAAATACAACGGCACGCGAATGCCAGCTTCTCACTCCGGCATTGACCTGGAAGCCTTGCTCAGTAGGTTCAATGCCTGTGACGCATACCGGCCTCTCGATCTTGAGTTCGTAGCGTGCTTCGTACTTGCGAAGATAGTCAACCACATGGTCACGACTTGGATATTGCTCACCCGAAGCAGACATTGGCCATCCCGCGATGGAACTCCAGGAAGCGGGAGAAAAAAGCCTCAGCGAGTCCCATCCATGCTGCCAGGCCCCGCCTCCGGCTTCCTCGGCATCCAGCAGCAGCACCGACAGATTGGAGCGACGCAGGAAGTACGCCACCGATAGGCCTGCTTGACCAGCTCCGACGATGATCACATCGTGAAATGACATTGTTGACCTCCTTTTGCCTTTATTGCTGTGGACTCACACGCATGGACCACAGAGCCGCAAATGCACTGATCGCCAGCAGAGAAGACAGCCACAGAGCCTGGCTGCCCCAGTTTGCGACAGCCAGTCCGAAAAGAAACGGTGACCCGGCTTGCACGATGCGTGCAGGCACCATGAGCCAGCCTTGACGCTGGCCATATCCTTGAGAGCCAAACACCTTGAGTGGCAGCGTGCCTATGGCAATCGTCAAGATGCCGTTACCCAGACCATGCAGGATGGCAAAAATGCTGGCTGCAGGTGCACCGGCAAGGCCCAGACAGACAGCGGCCAGCGGATGGGCAAGGATGGCCAAGCGAGCAGAAAGCAGTGGGTGTGCCTTCTTGAGAAAGCTGTACTCCAACACCCTACCCGCCACCTGGGCAGGCCCGACCAATGCAGCAGCAGCAATCGAAGCAGCCAAAGTTGCACCGCTGGCCTGAAGAATCTGAGGCAGGTGGGAAGCCATGGCAGTGCTGATGAACCAGGATGCCGCGAAAACGTAGGCCATCAGATAGGCCGTGCGCTTAAGACTGATGCCCACGTTGTTTCCGCCCTGGGACACAGCTCCAAGCGGCTTTTGCTCTTCGATCACTTCCCTCGGGGTGGGCTTGGCACGCGACAACAAGGCATTGAGTGGAAGGCCCAGCAGCAGGTGCAAGGCGGCCCAGAACATGCATACGACGCGCCAGTCGTACAGGCCTTCCAGATAGCTGGAAAGCGGCCAGCCTACGGTGCTGGCAAAGCCAGCAAAAAGCGTGATTCCGGTAATGGCTGGGCGTGCATCCTGACCATACAGGTGCACCACACTGGCAAACGCGGCTTCGTAGAGGCCGCTACCCATTGCCACGCCCATGAACGCCCACGCCACGAAGATATGCAGTGTCTGCGTGGCCTGGCTCAACATCAGCAAGCCACAGGCAAAAACCAGATTGCTGGCGAGAAGCACCGACCTTCCGCCAAAGCGATCAATCAACCGGCCCGCGATGGGTCCTACCGCTGCAGCCACAAGCAAGGCTGCCGAGAACGCGCCGAACACCAGAGAGTACGAGGTGCTTGTCGACTGACTGATTGGCGTGGCCAGCACCGCAAGCAAGTAGTACGACGAGGCCCAGGACAGGGTCTGGGCAATCCCGAGCATGACTGTGACTTGCGTGCGGTTCAGTGCCATCTGTATTGTTTAAATGCTGCGTTGATTGACCCGTTTAGACAGTTCTTCAGCGCTTTCACGGCGCTCGCTGTAGCGATCCACCAGGTAGTCCGAACAGTCTCGCGTCAACAGCGTGAACTTGACCAGCTCTTCCATCACGTCCACCACCCGTTCGTAATACGAAGAGGGCTTCATCCGGCCAGCCTCATCGAACTCCGCGAATGCCTTGGCAACGGACGACTGATTCGGGATGGTGATCATGCGCATCCAGCGACCCAGCACACGCATCTGGTTGACCGCATTGAAGGACTGCGAGCCCCCCGAGACTTGCATCACCGCCAGTGTCTTGCCTTGCGTCGGTCGCACGGCACCAGCGGACAAAGGAATCCAGTCTATCTGCGCCTTGAGGATGCTGGTCATCGCACCATGACGCTCAGGAGACGTCCAGACCATACCCTCGGACCATACAGCCAGCTCACGCAGTTCCTTGACCTTCGGGTGATCGTCAGGGGCACCATCGGGCTGCGGCAGGCCACGCGGATCGAAGATCCTGGTCTCGGCACCCATCTTGCGCAGCAGGCGCGCCGCCTCTTCGGTCAACAGTCGGCTATAGGAGCGGTCACGAACCGAGCCATACAGAAGCAGAATGCGCGGCGCGTGCTCAGCACGCTGTGCGGGCAACAGGCCTTCCAGGCTGGGCTTTTCAAAAACTTGTTCGTCGAGGTTCGGTAGATCAGAGCTTGCCAATTCGATTTCCTTTCGAGTCAATGACGGCTTCCCCGTCTTCTTTGGAGAATGCGGCCTGTTGAGGCTGCGGCAGGATGTCCAGCACGGCCTCCGAGGGACGGCACAGGCGGGTTCCCAGAGGGGTGACCACTATCGGACGATTGATCAGGATGGGGTGCTGGAGCATGAAATCAATCAATTGCTCATCCGTCCATTTGGGCTCGCCCAGGCCCAGCTCGTCATACGGCGTACCTTTTTGGCGCAACACATCGCGCACGGGCATGCCCATGGCTTGGATCAGGCCCACCAGGGTGGCGCGATCAGGGGGTGTCTTGAGGTACTCAATGACCTTGGGCTCTTCCCCGCTGTTGCGGATCAGGGCCAGAACATTGCGGGAGGTACCGCAAGCAGGGTTGTGGTAGATCGTGATGTCGCTCATAGCGCTAGATTCCCGTTGCAAAGGTTCATGACGCCACGCTGAGCCGCAAAGCCAGCGCTGCGAGGGTAATGAGCAGCACGGGCATGGTCAGCACCGCACCGACTTTGAAGTAGTAGCCCCAGCCAATCGTTGTGCCTTTCTTGGCGAGCACATGCAGCCAAAGGAGCGTGGCCAGGCTGCCAATCGGCGTGATCTTGGGACCCAGATCGCAGCCAATCACATTGGCGTACACCATGGCTTCCTTGACTGCCCCTGTGGCCGTGGATGCATCGATGGACAAGGCTCCGATCAGGACCGTGGGCATGTTGTTCATGATGGAAGACAGCACCGCAGACAGCACGCCTGTGCCCAGTGAAGCGGTCCACACGCCACCGGCTGCAAACTGGTTCAGCAACATGGCGATGTAATCCGTAAGGCCCGCGTTGCGCAGCCCATAGACCACCAGATACATCCCCAGCGAGAACACCACGATCTGCCACGGAGCACCATGAAGTACTTTCCTGGTGCTGATGACATGACCACGCGCAGCCACCGCCAGCAAGATCGCAGCCCCCACGGCGGCCACGGCGCTGACAGGGACGCCCAGGGGCTCCAGCGCGAAGAAGCCGACCAGCAGCAAGACCAACACGACCCAGCCAGCCTGGAAGGTGGCCAGATCCTTGATTGCAGCCGATGGCGACTTGAGCTGGGCCACGTCGTAAGTGGCAGGAATATCGCGTCGGAAAAACAGCAGCAATACACCCAAGCTCGCCAGGACCGAGGCAATATTGACGGGAACCATCACCGATGCGTAGTCATTGAAGCCGATCTTGAAAAAATCGGCGGAGACAATATTCACCAGATTGGAGACGATCAGCGGCAAGCTCGCAGTGTCGGCAATAAACCCGGCGGCCATTACGAACGCTAGCGTTGCCGCCGTAGAGAAGCCCAGTGCCACCAGCATGGCCATCACGATGGGCGTGAGAATCAAGGCGGCTCCGTCATTGGCGAACAGGGCCGAAACGGCAGCACCCAGCAGCACGATGAAGGCAAACAGTTTGACTCCGCTGCCGCCACCCCAGCGGGCAAAGTGCAATGCAGCCCACTCGAAGAAACCGGCCTCATCGAGCAGAAGGCTGATGATGATGACGGCGACAAAGGTAGCCGTGGCATTCCAGACGATATGCCAGACCACTGGAATATCAGCTAAGTGCACGACTCCCAGCAACAGTGCGATACCTGCCCCAATAGAGGCGCTCCAGCCAATGCCAAGGCCGCGCGGCTGCCAGATGACCAGCGTCAAGGTGAAAATGAAAATCAGGATGGCCGTCAACATGACGTATAGGTCCTAGAAAAAGCTATAAGTCGGCATCAGTCGCCCACCGCGTGCGGGCGTCAGTGAAGCCTGGTGCTGCAATCCAGACTCTGGATCTGGATCGCAATTGCAGTAACGGGATTTAGTGCGAAGAGAGTTCACGCGCCGTGGACTGGAGTACTGCCTGCTCCAGCTTTTGCGCTGGCAGGTTCACCAATAGCTCCAGGCGACGACGAATCATGTGCATCGTCTGCCGGAAGGCTTCCAGCTTTGCTTCGTCAGAGGCCTCGCCTTCCGAGGGGTCCGGGTAGCCCCAATGCGCTGTGGCGGGATGACCAGGCCAAAACGGACACACTTCACCAGCCGCGTTGTCGCATACGGTGATGATCAGATCCATATGCGGCGCACCAGGCACAGCAAATTCGTCCCAGCTCTTGCTGCGCAAGCCCTCGACCGAGACACCGGCCTTTTGCAGCACCTGCAGCCCAAGCGGATTGGGTTGCTGATTCTCGCGGGGGCTGCTGCCCGCCGAATAGGCTTTAAAACGGCCTTGGCCCATATCGTTGAGCAAGGCCTCAGCCAAGATGCTGCGTGCCGAATTGTGGGTGCACAGGAACAGGACGTTCAGGGGAGCTTTGTTGTCAGACATGGTTTTAGCAGCGGGACTTAGGGATGGGAAAAGGTTGCAGCGACGCTTAGCACTCGCACGACGCAACGGCGTCATCGGTACAAACCGCGCCCTGGCAGCAGTTCTCGGTGAGATATGCCAACAGATCGTTCATCACGGGAAAGGCCGCGCGATAGAGCACGTTTCGGCCCTGCCGCTCCTGGGTGACCAGGTCGGCATGAAACAGCTCTTTCAAATGAAAGGACAGCGCGTTCGGCGCGATGCCGAGCCGCTCAGCTAAGGCACTAGGTGTCAGGCCTTCAGGTCCAGCCACAACAAGGGCGCGAAATACGCGCAATCGGGCCTCATGGGCCAGAGCGGAGAGTGAGCGAATGACTTTTGCTTCTTGCATGAGTTGATAATACATCAATTATTGAATTGATGTATAGAGCTATGAGCAAAGTCGACCCCTCCATAAATGCAGCTTATGGCGAAAGGGGCCGAATCAGTGATTTCGTAGACACTGGCCGCTAATTCAGTTGAGGCGATTCGACTTACTCAACCGCAGCGCGTTGAAGATCACAGATGCTGAACTTAAGCTCATTGCTAACGCTGCGATCATTGGCGAAAGAAGCCACCCAGTGAACGGGTACAGAACTCCCGCAGCAATCGGCACACCAATTCCGTTGTATATAAAGGCAAATAGTAAGTTCTGCCGCATGTTGCGCACTGTGTCAGTTGAGATTTCACGCGACTGGGCAATGCCACGCAAATCACCCTTGACCAGCGTGATCTGACCGCTGTTCATTGCTACGTCGGTCCCTGTTCCCATGGCTACACCTACATCAGCTTTTGCCAAGGCCGGCGCATCGTTGATACCGTCACCAGCCATGGCAATCACATGGCCTTCACTTTGCAATCGCTCCACGAGAGCAAGCTTGTCAGCGGGCTTCACTTCGCCATGTACTTCATCAATACCAAGCTTGGCACCGACAGCCCTAGCTGTAGTCAAGCCATCTCCGGTCGCCATGACAATTCGCAAGCCGCTTGCATGAAGCGTTTGGATGGCATCCAGAGTGCTAGCTTTGATAGGGTCTGTTACCGCCAGAATGCCCGCGAACTTCCCATCAGCCGCTAAATGCATGATGCTTGCGCCCTCTCCTCGCAGGCGTTCTCCGTCCGCTTGCAAGGAAGATACAGAAACGCCTTCTTGAGCCATCAATGTGGTGTTGCCTAATGCCAAGCGCCGCCCCTCAACGGTTCCACGTACACCAATACCGCTGGCGGAATCGAAGTCCACTGGTTTAGCGAGTTGCAAGCCTTGTTCACGTGCAGCTCGGACGATGGCATCCGCAAGCGGATGCTCGCTACCCTGATCCAAGCTAGCGGCAAGCCTCAAAACTTCGTCAGCGGTGAAATCTGCAGTAGGAATCGCTTTATCGAACGCAGGCCGACCTTCTGTAAGGGTGCCCGTTTTATCTACGATGAGCGTATCCACTTCACGCATTTTTTCTATGGCGCCCGCGTCACGGAACAAAACGCCTTGCTCTGCAGCGCGCCCTGTGGCCACCATTACTGACATGGGTGTGGCCAAACCTAGCGCACATGGGCAGGCGATGATGAGTACCGCGACGGCATTGATCAACCCAAACACCCAACTGGGCTCTGGGCCAAAAATTCCCCAGACGAAGAAGGTCACTACAGCAACTAGCACGACAACCAGAACGAACTTTCCAGCCACTACGTCGGCCATTCGCTGCATCGGTGCCTTAGACCGTTGGGCCGATGCAACCATCTGAACTATCTGGGAGAGCATGGTGGCAGTGCCCACCTTTTCTGACCTCATGACCAGAGCTCCACTCGTATTGAGTGTGGCGCCGATCAGTTTGTCGTCAACGCGCTTTGTCACAGGTATTGGCTCGCCCGTGAGCATCGATTCATCAACGGCGCTTTGACCTTCCGTGACAATGCCATCCACGGGTACTTTCTCGCCTGGACGTACGCGCAGCAGGTCTCCGACATGCACGTGGCTGAGGGGAACATCTTCCTCACTGCCATCTGCATTGATACGCCTTGCCGTCTTAGGAGCTAGGCTAAGCAATGATTTGATAGCGGCCGAGGTCTGAGAGCGAGCCTTCAGCTCAATGATCTGCCCCAACATGGTCAAAGAAATGATGACCACCGCTGCCTCGAAATAAACAGCTACACGGCCCATGGATACGAACGAGTCGGGAAACACACCAGGTGCCAGCGTCGCTACGAGGCTGTAGACAAAGGCGGCTCCCGATCCCAAGCTGATCAACGTCCACATGTTCGGACTGCGGTGGATGATTGACTGCCAGCCTCGAACAAAAAAGGGCCAGCCCGTCCATAGCACCACGGGCAGGGAAAGAGTCAACTCGACCCATGTTTGGGTCTGCATAGTGAACCAGCCGAACTTGTGTCCGAACATGGCCAGAGTGGTAACAATCAGGGTGAGTGGTAGCGTCCACCAGAATCGCCGTTGAAAGTCTTGCAACTCGCTGTTGTCCTCTTCTCCAACCGGGATCAGTGGCTCCAGAGTCATTCCGCATTTAGGGCAGTTTCCGGGATGATCTTGCCGGACCTCCGGATGCATCGGGCAGGTATAGATCGCTCCGGCGGGAACCACGCCCGAGTCATCAAACGATTTCTGATCTGAATGACTTGCAGCCACATGAGCATGTTCGTGCGAGCTGAGCAACTGGGCCTCAGGCACTAAATGCATTTGGCATTTAGGACAACGCCCCGGATGATCTTGATGGACTTCAGGATGCATTGGGCATACATAGACTGAGCCCTCTACTGCGTGATCCGCCTGCCCGCTACTCGATATGAATTGCGCAGGGGCATGAGCAAATTTTTGCTGGCAATCGGCACTACAGAAGCGATAGGTCCGTCCCTCGTGAACTATCTGATGAGGCGACTGTAGAGAGACAGTCATGCCGCAAACAGGATCCTTCAAAGGCTCAGCCTCAGTCATGGTGTTTTCCAACTCAACTGACTCTGAAGAAGATCGATGCTGATGATGATGCATGCCGATGGCCCTTCACGATGTTGGATCGATTCTTGGCCCTTACACCATGTGAATGTCAAGCCAGAATCTGCTCGAAAAACAACTCTATCCACCTATTCTGAGATAGCGCAATCAGAGTTCGCTGCTTGTGGCCATCTCAATTTAAGAAATAGTTCTTTGTTGAGATGGCCTTTGTCTGACTACATGACGCGGACGCCATCCAAGCATGAATCGACGGAAGCGTTTTACCCTTCCTATCAGTGTCTACGTCTGCTTAGAGCAGCTCCGCTTCTGCTGTCGGTGGTTGATCTCGGAGGATCAAATTCCTTTTGGGGAAAGAATCCCTAGCCAAGCCACACTCGCCAAAACCAGAACTGCAAGTGTTGTCTCCATGAACAGGCTCTGGCGTAGCTTAGCGACTGCTTGCGCGCGATTCCCTGAGCCCAATGATGCCTCCAGACTTGGACTAAGCCGGAACCGATTTGCAGCTGCCAAAGCAAGCATTCCGAGAACCAGCACTAGCTTGCCTAGCAGCAACTGACCATAGAGTGTCGAAACAAGCGGATCAAGCGAAGGCCCTGCGATCAATACATAGTTGACTACACCACTGGCCGCAAGAACGAAAACGATCAGCGTTCCGACATGGGCAAAGCCGTTTGATGTGCGGCTCAATATGGCGACAGTGTCCTGTGTCGCATTTGCCCTACTTGTGGCTAAGATCAAAAAAGCAAGCAACGCGCCGACCCATGCACCTGCTGCCCAGAGGTGGGAGATGTCTGAAGCAAGGTGGATGTATCCACGCATTCCGTCGTCCATCGCTCCATGACCAGCCCAGGCCAGTGTCGCCAGCGCTACACCGCTAGATACGGACATGGCAACGAAGCGAAACGTTGGATTGAACTTCACTAGGGCAATCAAGATGCAAAGCGCTAGCGCAAGAATACGAATGCACCAAGCAAGGCCCATGTGAGTGCCGGTGATGAGCATCTCGAAGATATGCGTTGACAACTCGGAGTAAGTTTGCGCACCGGACATGGCCTTGGCAAGGACTGTCATGCCAATCACTGACAGTCCAATCCCGATTACTGCACATACACCAACGCAAACGCGATAGCGACGCGCAATTGCCAAGGATCGCTCGTCATGGCCAAGGGCATAGACGCCGAACACGGCGACGCCAAAAGCTGCAGCCATGTCCAGATAAAGCGCGAGGCGCAAAACGATGGTGAACCAATCCTCGGCCATTTGGTTACTTCACCTGAAATGTGACATTGCCATTGATCGGGTGTGTGTCCGAAGACACGGCACGCCAATCCACGCGATAGGCACCGGGTTGAAGTGCTTGCGCAGGAGTAATGACCATGGTTTTGCCATCGCTAGCGCCAGAGACGCTTGCGCTGACCTTCATTGCACCGTGGTTCGGCATCCCGGGCATGCCCGTCATGATCAAGTTCGCAGCCGAGAACTGAGGAACCAGCGTTTCCGAGAACTTCAGCTCAATCGTTGCAGGTGCAGCAACCTGCGACTTATCCGCAGGAGAGGAGGAAACTAACGAAGGATGTGCAAATGCTGCGGAAGCGAACAGTGTTGCGGCAATTGGCGCGATGAACTTAGCGACCAGGGTTGAGCGGTTCATGAGGACTCCTATCTAAGTGTGATGGTGGTTTGAAAGGGATGTCGAATCTAGGTCGGAGGAGTTGGCACCCCCAAGGACGTGCCAACTAGGAAGGAGACATTGGTCAGGCTAGAACCAGAAACGGACACCGGCCACCCAGCGTGTTTGCCGAGCACGGCCACCTTCTGCGCGAACGAGATCTGCGGTACGCCCGAAACTTCCCGCACGTTCCACTCCGATATATGGAGCGAACTGACGGCTGAACTCGTAGCGCAGTCGCAGGCCAGCAGATGCTTCGGCTAGGCCCTTGCCGATATGGCGCTCTGGATCATCCTTGCCGTAAAACTGCATTTCAGCCCTAGGCTCAAGGATCAGGCGCTGAGTCAGCAATAGTTCGTAGCTTGCATTTATGCGAAGCGCAGTTCTGCCGCCACTGCCAACATAGGCTGTAGCCTCCAGCTCGAACCAGTAAGGGGCTAGGCCCTGTACACCAAATGCCAGCCATTGACGGCTAGGTCCCACGCCGTTGTCTAAGCGCAGACCAAGCTGTGTATCCCAATAGGTTGTGGCAGCACGGCTCCATAGCAGTTCGGTGCGAGACTCTTCGAGCTTTCCTTTGGCGACGTCACCTTCTGCCTTCAAGACAGCTTTGTTGTATGAGGTCCCATACCATGCTTGCAAGTCATAGGCCGTTGAATCATCACCTCTGCGTGAAAAACGGCGTTCCAGGGTCTCACCACGCAGCGAGGCAAAGGTATGCTCGTCCGCAAGCATCAAGCGCGGGACGCCAGGCACCGCGTAATCGCCCGATCCCAAGGTCAACCCATTGGAATACCCATGTGGGTCGCGAGCATCTGGAGGTGCGGATCCCCCTTGCATCTGCATGCTGCCGTGATCCATCGCAGGGCCGCTTGCAGCGCTGCCAGTCATAGCACCATGACCTGCATGTGGATCAGCTGCAGTTGTGGCAGGGCTTGCCGGTGCTTCCATTTGCATATTCGCTTGGCCATGCGATGAATGGTCGCTTTGCGCCTGGGCCGCAATACTCACCAGAGCGAGGAGCGCAGTGGACAATGCACGAATAGGGAGTGCTTTGGACATTTTTGATCTTCCTTGTGAGGTTTGTTCAAGACACTACGACTTCGCGGAACATGCCTGCATCCATGTGGAACATCAGGTGGCAATGCCATGCCCAGCGCCCCAGAGCATCTGCCGTCACCAAGAAGCTGATGCGTTGTGCAGGCTGTACTGGCAAGGTGTGTCGACGGGCGAGGAATCGACCATCAGGGCTCTCCAGTTCACTCCACATCCCATGCAAGTGCATAGGGTGAGTCATCATCGTGTCGTTGTGCAGGATGACTCGCAAACGCTCGCCGTGACGGAAGTGAACAGGCGTTGATTGCCCGAACTCCAATCCATCAAGAGACCAGGAATATCGCTCCATATTCCCCGTCAGGTGCAACTCCACCTCTCGTCCAGGACCGCGCGAGTCCATCGGACCTGAAGGTGTATGCAGATCTGCCAAGGTCAGCACCCGTCTGCCGTTATTGCGCAGACCGATACCGGGATCGTCAAGATTGGTGCGGGCCATATCGACTCGCATATCTGTTCTTGCGCCATATTCAGTGCGAGCATGGCGTGCGGTGGTGCTGGGCACTGCCAAGCTCCCAGCAGGCTTGACATGCTGACTATGGTCCATCGCCATACCACCGTGATTCATGCCGGCCATCGCACCATGATCCATGCCGGCCATTGCCCCCGACATACCAGCCATCCCGGCCATACCCGTCATCCCAGACATGCCGGTCATCCCAGACATGCCGGTCATCCCAGACATGCCGGTCATGTCCATGTCGGCTCCAGAACTGCCATGGCTCATGGCGCCCATCATGTCGCTCATACCCAGCCATTCGACGGGATCGAGTGCGGGGACTGGAGCCTGCAGGCCTTCGCGCACTGCTAACGTAGCGCGTGCGTAGCCTGTTCGGTCCATCGACTGGGCAAAAATCGTATAGGCGTCATCACGTGGCTCGACAATCACGTCTATGGTTTCGCCAGGGCCGAATCGGAATTCATCGACAGTCACAGGCTCTACGTCGACACCGTCAACATGAACCACCGTGAGCTTCAGGCCCGGTATACGTACGTCATAGAAGGTATTGCCCGCGCCGTTGACCATGCGCAGCCGGACACGCTCGCCCGGACGGAAAAGAGCAGTCCAATTGCCTGCAGGTGTGACGCCATTTGCGAGGTAGGTCAGGGTCGCAGAAGAGAGGTCGGCTAAATCCGTTGGATTCATGCGCATCTCGTTCCACATCTTGCGCTTGTCTAATGCCGCTGACACGCCATCACGCGATGCATCACGGAAGAAATCAAAGACCGTGGGCTGGTTGTAATTGTAGTAGTCGCCCTGAACCTTGAGCTTTGCGAAAACGCGCATGGGGTCTTCGTCAGTCCAGTCAGAGAAGAGCACGACATGATCACGATCTGCACGGATAGTCTCAGGTCCTGCGGGATCAATGATGATCGCTCCATACATGCCGGTGAGTTCCTGCATGCCTGAATGTGAGTGATACCAGTAGGAACCGCTTTGCTGAACCTTGAAACGGTAGGTAAACGTCTCTCCAGGAGGAATGCCCGCAAAGCTGATGCCTGGAACTCCGTCCATCTGGTAGGGCAAGATAATGCCGTGCCAATGAATAGAAGTGGCCTCGCGCAGCTTGTTCGTGACGCGAATCGTCACCGTCTCCCCCTCTCGCCAGCGCAGGGTTGGTGCAGGAAGCGATCCATTGATCGTTGTCGCCATCCCTGGCTTGCCCGTAAAGTTCACGGCGGACTCGGCGATCACCAAATCGAACTCGTTACCCTTCAGCACCGGAGCGGCCCCGCGGACTGTGGAGCTCTGCTGTGCGAATGCCATGAGCGACTGCGTTGACAGGCCCGCCAGAACGCCTCCTGCGGCCAGCCCCTGAACGAAGCGCCGACGAGAGAACCCTTGAGTGGGAGTGACAAAAAATGGCGAATGACGCGGCATAAGGTGAAATCCTCCAGAGCTTCCAAGAAATTCGTTTTCGGCGACGCTTGCCTGATGCAATGAGCGCTCGATATGTTCAGTATGCTAGGGCGTGCTGAATTTCGGAGGAGTGACTCATTCATTACATTCATGTAATGCTCGCGTCATGTTTGGTGCGACGGAGGGCTTCTATCCAGAAATGCCTTCGATGCAGTCAAAAGGTTCACTCTGCTAGCCACGCTTGATGACTTCCCAGGAAGGAACAACGAGGCAGTGTTGGCCTTTCTATCGCCAGGATTTCAGGAACATTACATTTTTCTTATCTTCATGTCAGAGGGCTTCAAACTCGGCACACTCTTGATCGTCCACTGCAGCGGAGCGAGTACATGAGGATTTTGATTGTTGAAGATGAGCCTAAAACAGGTGAGTACCTGCGCCAGGGATTGACCGAGGCTGGCTACATTGCTGACCTCGTCCCAAATGGCTCAGACGGCTTACATCTGGCTTTGCAAGGGGAGTACTCCTTGGTGATCTTGGATGTTATGCTGCCGGGCCTCAATGGTTGGCAGGTGCTCCAGTCTTTGCGTGATCGAGGACTACATATGCCGGTCCTGTTTCTTACTGCACGGGACCATGTCGAGGACCGTGTCAAAGGACTAGAGCTCGGCGCTGATGATTACCTGGTAAAGCCGTTTTCTTTCGCAGAACTACTCGCCAGAGTTCGCATCATTCTTAGACGTGGACATCCGGCCAACGAAGGTACTACTCTGACTGTTGCAGATCTCGAGCTAGACCTGCTGCGTCGTCGCGTATCTCGCAATGGCAAACGTGTTGACCTCACAGCCAAAGAGTTCGGACTCTTAGAGTTGCTGATGCGCCGACATGGTGAAGTGCTGCCACGTTCATTGATCGCATCGCAGGTATGGGACATGAATTTCGACAGCGACACCAACGTCATTGAGGTGGCCATGCGCCGTCTGCGAGCCAAAATTGACGAAGGCCACTCGATCAAACTGATCCAGACCGTACGGGGAATGGGCTATGTGCTTGATGTCCCCGAGGAGGAATAGGTGCAGCGTCTCACTCGCAAGGTAAAGCTTTCTTTAACGAGTCGCTTGGCCCTCTGTTTCACGGTTGTTGCGGCAGCCGTAGTGCTAGGTTTAGGCGGCCTATTCCTAGTCGTTACAGAAGAGCATTTCGTGGAATTGGACCGAATGACGCTTCAGGACAAGCGCCATTTGATCGAGAAAATTCTCCAGAACACGAAGTCGGTCGATGATGCTCGTTGGCGTTTAAATGAGGCACTGAACTATCACGAGGATCTTCAAGTCCAGGTGAAAGATGCCCAAGGAGAAACCGTATTTCAATCGCCCGCATCCGGCTTTGCAGTGCCGGATCGCAACTCGGCTTCTATCGACAAGGAAGGATCGTTTGGGGTGTGGCGGCATGCAGACGCAGAATTCCACATCTTGAGCTTTGAGACGCTACCGGCCTACGCACCGTCACCATTAAAGGTACTGATCGCAGCAGACACCAAGCATCACATTCAATTCCTCAACGGAATTCGCACAAGCTTTGCCATTTATGTGATCGCAGCAATTTTGCTGTGCTCACTTCTGTCTTGGCTCGCCGCTCGACAAGGGCTGGCACCGCTGCGAGAGATGAAATCACGTGCGGCCGTTGTGACGGGACAGAAGATGAGTGAACGCATGCCGGTCCAGGCTGTACCCGTAGAAATGGCCGATTTGGCGCATGAGCTCAATCGCATGCTGGATCGGTTGCAGGACGATTTTCAGCGACTGACAGATTTCGCGTCTGATCTGGCCCATGAACTACGCACGCCCATCAGCAACCTGTTGACGCAGACTCAGGTTGTGCTGGCATCCAAGCGTGACGCCGCGACATACCGAGACATTCTTGCCTCTAATGCCGAAGAGTTTCAGCGTTTGGCTCGTATGGTGTCAGACATGCTTTTTCTGGCCAAAACTGAACGGGGCGTAAGCCTGCCGCGCAAGGAGCAATTTTCGGCACAGCAAGAATCGTATGCATTGCTGGAGTTCTACGAGGCTGTCGCTGAAGAAAAGCAAATTCATTTGAAGTTAAAAGGCGATGGACTCGTTGATGGTGATCGACTGATGTTCCATCGTGCTGTGAGTAATTTGCTATCTAATGCTTTGCGCTACACGCCGCATGCAGGCATGGTCACCATCGACATTGAGACCGCAGCTTCCTGGACACTTGTCACTGTGGAAAATACAGGGCAGGACATTGATCCCAAAGTCCTGCCCAGGTTATTTGACCGCTTCTACCGAGCTGACCCTTCCAGGGCTCATCCGGACTCAGACGGTAGCGGATTGGGTTTGGCCATCACCCGAGCAATTGCCGAAGCTCATGGAGGCTCCATTACCGCCACTTCAGCCGATGGACGAACTCGCTTCACCTTGAAATTCCCCACTCCGCAGCCGACTTCCTAAGCAGATCAGAAAACAGGCTTTTCTTGAAAGCAAGAAGACACTATCCGCAGCAAGATGTCTTTGCTGAAGTTGAGCCGCAGCATTTCGTCTGCGGCTTCTCAGCATTTGCCTGCTCGGCTTCGGCTAACGCCAATAATTCTGGAGTGTATCCAGCGGTCTGGATGGCCAACATGTAGTCGGCGTCGCTCAGATCGCCAGAGACTTGCACCGTTTTATCTCGCGCATTCACTCCGATCTTTGCTTCATCATCGATCGCCAAAATGGAGCGCTGAATCCGCGCGGCACAGGCACCACATTTCATGTCATTGATGCGAAAAATAGCCATTACGTACTCCTTTAAAGCTTGTGGCTAAAGTTTCATCCTTCACATGATGTGAATGTCAAGTATCTGTCTGCACATGCACTGGAGCACGCTGTGTACGTCAACTACGTTGGTCTTCGCTTTTCGCTTTGGGTTTATTGGTATGCAGATTTGGGGTAAGAGCTGCCGCGAAAAAGCTGACAACAATGTCACCGGACAGACCTGATTTTGTTGGGCTCCGACTCCTAAGATCAACCCATCTTCTCCTCACCTTGATCAAGGTCCAGGAGATGTGTTCATCAACTGTCTTAGGAGCCAACCATGTCTCAAAACCGCATCTCCATTTCCTCCGTACTCGCAAGCGTTGCTGCCGTTGTCACCCTGGCTCTTCCTGGAATGGCCTCTGCAGCCTACGAGCATCCAGCCAACAATGAACAAGGCGTGATCGTGCATCCGCAGCACTTTGAAAGCCAGAAAACCCGAGCTCAAGTCAAGGCAGAGACTGAAGCCGCCATGAAGCAGGGCCGCCTTTCTTACGGTGAAAGCAATTTCCCACGTGGAACTCCCGAGACAGGATCGAGCAAAACCCGCGAGCAAGTGATCAACGAAACGCGTAATGAATCGCCAGCTGCGCGAGATGCTCGCCTCCAATCATTTGCAGGCTGATCTCCATCAAAGACGCATGCATCGCGGATGCAGCTCTTTCCTGCATTTTTGTTCCGATCTACCGCAGAGGCCTCAAGCAACAGAGGCCTCTGCATGTAGAACATCAGCTTGAGCGAACTACAAATTTCCCGGAAGAATTTCGGCCCAGATGATCGCAATCATCACTTAGGCGGGCGACACTGGGTTCAACGATGCGCGGACTCACCGAGGCGGATATCGCTACCGAGCATCACATTGCATGTTTCCTCATCCATTAACTTGAGGATGGGACAGGACACCGCCTTCTTCAGAACTGAGTTGTGCATACGGTGTCGCGCTTCCTTCAGACACAGCTGTAGCGTTTGCTCCTAGGATGCGAGTTAACCACTGGCTTGCCGAAGATCTGTAGCATTTAAAGATCGGTAGCAACGTATGGCCTTCACCGCGTACCCCTGGTAGATTGACTACACTAACTGCTGCCATGCTACGAAGTCGCATTCACCGCCTATCCACCGCAGTCCTTGTGGTGCTTTCGCTGCTGTTCGCACAGCTGGCGTTGGCGGGTTACGTCTGCCCACAGGAGGAAGGCGTTGATGCAATGACGGCCAGGATGGAGGCCGGCATACCATGCGAAGGTATGGACCAACAGCAACCGGTTCTGTGTCATCAGTACACCAATGCCCCGGATGTGACCTTCGAAGCAGTCAAACTGCCCGTGGCGTCATTACCTGCCATCGTGCAGGTGTTGGAGCTGCCGCTAGTGCTCGAATTTGATGCTGCACTTGCAGTGTCCTGGCCCATCACCTTGGAGGTTCGACCGCCTCCGGACCCTCTTTTTCTCTCTACTCTCAGACTCAGAGTCTGATCACTCCGTCGACTGACTGGTGCTGGCGTGGCTTGTCCATACGCCGGCAATGCCCTCGTTCGTCCACGGAGTTTCCATGTCCCCTATTTTTTTGCGAGCAGCCTCCTTGGCTGCCGTATTTCTGCCGGCCGTTGCTGCTGCAGAATCGATTTCATTCGACCAGGCAATAAGCTTGGCCGTCCAACGCTCCGAAGCAGCCCGCGCAGCCCAGGCGGCGATGCAAGGCTCTGTCCATTCCATCCAGGCTGCGGGTCAGTTGCCAGATCCCATGCTGCGGGCCGGCATCGACAATTTGCCGGTTACCGGCTCAGACCGCTTCAGCGGTACCCGTGAGTCCATGACGATGAAGCGCATCGGTATCAGCCAAGAGTGGCTCTCCGCCGATAAACGAGCCGCACGCGAAGGTGCGGCTCGTGCACGGGCCGACCGCGATGCCGTACAAAAAGACATTGCCGAAGCCGAGGCTCGCCTGCAGGTCAGCATGGCGTATGTCGATGCTTGGTTCGCCACTGAAGCACTCAAGCTAACCACACAAACCGAGCATCACTTGCACGAGGAGCTGAATGCGGCAAAAAGCCGCATAGCAGCTGCCACAGGCAACAGCGCAGAAGCGTTGCAGCTCCTATCCGCCAAAGGGATTGCAGAGGATGAAAGCGAAGAGGTTCGCCAACAACAGTCTGCAGCCATGGTCAGTCTGCAACGCTGGATCGGCATTCTTCCCGATGCCCTCAACAAGCCACCTGCCTTCCCTGCTCCCGAGGAATGGGACTACGTGGCGAGATATCCAGCCGTCGCAGGCTTAAAAAGCGACGTCGAAATTGCTCGCCAGAGTGCAAACGTCGCAGCCAAGGAGCGCTCTCCCAACTGGACCTGGGAAGTGTCCTACGGCCAGCGCACTGGCTATTCCGATTTGGTTTCAGTCGGCGTCAGCATCCCGCTCCAAATCGCACCAAGCCAGCGCCAAGACCGCGAAACCTCGGCCAAGCTGGCCATGGTCGACAAAGCAGAGGCTGACCTGACGGAGGGAATGCGCGCAGCCATGGCCGATTACCGCACCTTGACTAGCGACGCCGCGCGCCTGCAGCAGCGTATCGAGAGATACCAAGGCTCCGTAGTGACTCCGGCCAGACAGCGCACTTCCGCCGCCCTGGCCGCCTACCGCTCAAATCAATTGGCCCTGACCGCCGTGTTTGAGGCACGACATGCCGAGGTCGAAGCTCAGAGAAAACTCCTCGCACTGCAGCGTGATTTGGTACGTACGCAGGCCCAACTAAACCTCAAACCCATCGCTCAGGGAGGTGCCCAATGAAGCGCACAGCACTGGTCACTTCATTGGTTACGGCAGGCGTACTGCTGGCAGCCGGTGGCTTCTTTATTGGCCGCTTGACCTCCGAAGGCGCTGCCCCCCAGGCCGTAGCCGCCTCGGAATCCAAGGCTCCCACAGGCGAGCGCAAGGTCCTCTACTGGCATGACCCCATGGTGCCGGGACCACGCTTTGACAAACCGGGCAAGTCGCCATTCATGGACATGCAATTGGTGCCCGTCTATGCGGACGATGCCAATGACACAGGTGTCAAAGTCAGTCCAACGGTGCAGCAGAACCTCGGCATTCGGACCGCGACGGTCAAGCGAGCCGACATCGGCGCGTCGTTCGACGCCGTTGGAACGGTGCAGTTCGATGAGCGTCTGAGTGTCGCCGTTCAGACCCGTGTTGCCGGTTATGTCGAGCATTTGGCTGTGCGCGCTCCCATGGAGCAGGTTCGCAAAGGTCAGGCTTTGGCCACCATTTTTGCGCCCGAGTGGCTGGGGCCACAAAACGAACTGCTCGCACTCAAGCGTTCAGGTGTACCTCAGGAGCTTATTACGGCAACCCGTGAGCGCATGCGCGCCATGTCCATCCCCGCAGAACTGGTACGCAAGAGTGAGGAAACCGGGGTCGCCCAAGCTCGCTATACCTTGCAGGCTCCGGTAAATGGCGTGGTGACGGAACTTGGTGTGCGAGATGGAGCCCAGGTGTCACCTGGCCTTACGTTGTTCCGTATCTCCGGCCTAGAGAAGGTCTGGGCCGTGGCTGAAGTGCCGGAAGCACAAGCCGTACGTCTGACGCGTGGCCAGAAGGTCAAGGCCGTTCTGCAAGCCGATGCATCCCAAACCTTCGAAGGCGAGTTGAAGGAAATCCTGCCACAGGTCAACGCCAGCACACGCACCCTGCAAGCGCGATTCGAGGTCGTTAACCGCAGCGGCAAACTGATACCCGGGTTGCTGCTGCGCCTGCAGGTCGGCGACGCTCCAGCCTCGCGCCTAGTCCTGCCTTCCGAAGCCGTCATCCGTACCGGCACCCGTGCATTGGTCATCGTCCGCAAGGAGTCTGGCAACTTCGAGCCTCGGGAAATCAAACTTGGCGAGGACTTGGGTGATCAATTGGAGGTGCTGCAAGGCTTGCGCGAAGGCGAAGAGGTGATTGCCAGCGGCCAATTCCTAGTGGACTCGGAAGCGCGGCTCAAGTCAGCTCTGGGAGCCATGGAGGCCGGGCAATCCCAGCCTGTGCCCGCTACGGCCACCGAAGCCCCCGACATCTTCCGCGCCGAGGGCAAGGTGGAAAGCATGGATGACGACGGGATCACGATCTCGCATGGCCCTGTGCCGGCTCTCAAGTGGCCCGCCATGACAATGAGCTTTGGCAAGGCCGACTCGATGACGCTCACGGGCTTGAAGCCAGGAGATCTGGTGCGCTTCGAGTTCCGAAAAGGCGGGCCCATGGATTGGGAAGTCATCTCCGTGCAGAAAAGCGGCAGCGCCGCTGGAACCACCGGAGGCGCCAAGTGATTGCTGCTCTGATCCGTTGGTCCATCACCAACCGCTTTCTAGTGCTGATTGCCACCGCGTTCCTCGTGGCGGTAGGCATCTGGTCGGCATCTCGCACCCCGGTCGATGCATTGCCGGACCTCAGCGACGTACAGGTGATCGTTCGCACCACCTACCCAGGCAAGCCGCCCCAGGTGGTGGAGGACCTCGTGACCTACCCGCTGACCACAACCATGCTGAGCGTACCTGGGGCTAAAACCGTCCGAGGCTATTCGTTCTTTGGCGACTCCTTCGTCTATATCCTGTTTGACGACAAGACCGATCCATACTGGGCACGGTCACGGGTGGTGGAGTATCTGAACCAGGTGCAAAGCCGCTTACCAGTAGGTGCGACAGCCGCGCTAGGCCCGGATGCCACTGGTGTGGGCTGGGTCTACGAGTACGCGCTGGTCGACCGCAGCGGCCATAACGATATTGGACAGCTGAGAGCCCTCAACGACTGGTTTCTGAAATTCGAGCTGAAAACCGTTCCGGATGTGGCGGAAGTCGCCAGCATCGGCGGCATGGTCCGCCAATACCAGGTGGTGCTCGACCCGGACCGCATGCGAACGCTCGCCATCACACAGTCCATGGTCGTGCAGGCCCTGCAGAAGGCCAATCAGTCGTCTGGCGGCTCGGTAGTGGAAATGGCCGAGACCGAGTACATGGTGCGCTCGCGCGGATTCCTTCAATCACTGGAGGACTTCCGTACCATCCCGATCACCCTCAGCGGAGCGACACCCGTGCTGCTGAGAGATGTGGCCATAGTCCAGATAGGCCCGGAAATGCGACGGGGCATCGCCGAACTAGATGGTGAGGGTGAAGTCACGGGAGGGGTAGTAGTCATGCGCTCCGGCAAGAATGCCCGAGCCACTATCGAAGCCGTCAAAGCCAGGCTGGAGACGCTCAAACCCAGTCTGCCCAAAGGCGTTGAGGTGGTGGAAACCTATGACCGCTCCAAACTCATTGATCGTGCAGTCGACAACCTGCGTGTCAAGCTTCTGGAGGAGTTCGCCGTCGTCGCCGTCGTCTGTGCCATCTTCCTATTCCACCTGCGCTCCGCGCTGGTGGCAGTTGTAACACTGCCTATTGGGGTGCTAGCGGCTTTTGGCGTGATGCACTGGCAAGGCGTGAGCGCGAACATTCTCTCGTTGGGCGGTGTGGCCATTGCTCTAGGGGCTATGGTCGATGCCTCGGTGGTCCTGGTCGAAGCTGCGCACAAGCATCTGGAGCACTTTGAAGAACGACATGGACGCCCATCGTCCGTGGCCGAGCGCTGGGAACTGATCGCGCAATCAGCCGTGGAGGTCGGTCCTGCGCTGTTCTTCTCGCTGCTGGTCATCACGCTGTCGTTCCTGCCCGTGTTCACCCTGGAGGCCCAGGAAGGACGGCTGTTCTCGCCACTGGCCTTCACCAAGACCTATGCGATGGCGGCTGCTGCTGGCTTGTCGGTGACTCTGGTTCCAGTGCTGATGGGATACCTCATTCGAGGACGCATTCCAAAGGAAACTGCGAACCCTATCAACAGAAGCCTTATCGCCATTTACCGGCCTGCTTTGGAGTTGGTTTTGCGTTTTCCTAAGTTCACGCTGCTGGCAGCGACATTGGCCCTGGCCATCACCGCAATTCCGGTCATGCGGCTGGGCGGTGAGTTCATGCCGCCGCTGGACGAAGGCGATCTGTTGTACATGCCCTCGGCGTTACCTGGTATTTCGGTCTCAAAGGCCGCAGAGTTGTTGCAACAGACAGACCGGCTTATCAAAACAGTGCCCGAGGTTCAGCGTGTGTTCGGCAAGGCGGGACGGGCAGATACTGCGACCGATCCTGCGCCGCTGGAGATGTTCGAGACCACGATCCAGTTCAAGCCACGTGAGCAATGGCGTCCTGGCATGACCCCGGAGAAGCTGGTTGAAGAACTGGACCGGGTGGTCAAGGTTCCGGGTCTATCAAACGTGTGGGTGCCCCCGATCCGCAACCGCATCGACATGCTGGCCACCGGCATCAAGAGCCCCGTCGGCATCAAGGTCGCCGGACCAGACCTCGCCACCATCGACAAGCTCGCGGCACAGATTGAATCCGCCGTGCGCGGAGTGCCTGGTGTTTCTTCCGCGTTAGCCGAACGCTTGACAGGGGGCCGGTACATTGACGTGGATGTGGACCGACAAGCCGCTGCGCGGTTCGGACTTTCTGTGGCAGACGTGCAGGCGGTCATATCCACAGCCATCGGTGGTGAGAATGTCGGAGAAGTCATTCAGGGTCGAGAGCGTTTTCCAGTGAACGTCCGCTACCCGCGCGAAATCCGCGATTCGCTGGAACGCCTGCGCAAGCTGCCTTTCGTGACAGACAAGGGTGCCACTGTGCTCCTGCAGGACGTTGCCAAGATCGTCATCGCAGAAGGCCCACCCATGATCCGCAGCGAAAACGCAAGGCTCTCGGGCTGGGTCTATGTCGATGTACGTGGCCGGGACTTGCGCTCCGTCGTCCATGACATGCAAGCCATTGTTGCCAAGCAGGTGGCCATGCCTGCCGGCTATGCCTTGTCGTGGTCTGGCCAGTTCGAGTACTTGGAGCGGGCTACGGAACGCCTGAAAGTCGTCGTACCACTCACTCTGGCTGTCATCTTCATGCTGCTCTACGTCCTGTTTCGCAGTGCAGGCGATGCCGCATTGGTCATGGCAGCAGTTCCATTCTCGCTTGTCGGTGGATTCTGGTTCATCTGGGCGCTCGGTCACGCGGTGTCGGTGGCCTCTGCCGTGGGGTTCATTGCCCTGGCCGGCGTTGCCGCCGAGTTTGGCGTCGTGATGCTGGTCTACCTGCAGAACGCCTGGAGACAGCATCTAGCCTCAGGCGAGCCGGACAATGAAGAAACGTTGCTGGCTGCCATTCGCGAGGGAGCCGTCATGCGCGTGCGGCCAAAGGCCATGACCGTGGCTGTAGTCATGGCGGGTCTGCTTCCTATTCTGGTCGGACATGGCACGGGCTCGGAAGTCATGACCCGCATCGCCGCACCGATGGTCGGCGGTATGGTCACGGCCCCCCTCCTAAGCATGCTGGTCATCCCAGCTGCCTGGTACTTGATCCATCGCAGGCGTCCATCAACTGGGCGCCACGCTCCAAACCAGACCCCTCCCGCAATCGAAGCTTCCAAACCGCATTTTTGAAAGACAGACTCATGAAGGCAAACCACATTCTTGCCACAGTTCTCGCTCTGGTCGCGTTCGCGGTAGTCCACGCCCAGGACTTGAAAATGCAGATGGCGCCTGGAACTGGAGCCTCTGCAGCCACCATGCCCCTCGTTGATGGCGAAGTCCGCAAGATCGACGTCCAAAAGAACCTTATCGTCTTGCGTCATGGAGATATCCCGAACCTGGCTATGCCCGCCATGACCATGGGGTTTGAGGTGGCCGACAAAAAGATGCTCGACGGCCTGCAGGTCGGTGACAAGGTGAAGTTCCAGGCCAAGGTCATCAAGGGTAAGGCCATAGTTACGGAATTGAAACCGAGCCGCTAATAAAAAATAGACTGCCCTACCCATGACAGTCTATTTTCTGAAAAGCCTCGTTTATACCGCAAGACACAGCAGATACGCTGCATTGCCACAAATTGGAAGAATGGCGCTACACATGCTGATTTGCTGACAGTGCAGCGGGTAGTGCTTTGAGACAATGGCTCTGCGATATTCAAAAGCTCAGGCGCGTAGAAAACGCGGAAATGCTACCGATTCAGCCTCAACGGGACAAGACTACCAACGCACATAGCGCTCGAAATTCGCGCCACGTGGATGGTGCTGATCCGCCATGGCACGAATATCCTCATGCAAGATAGAGACATAGTGTGCAGTCGTCTCTTGACGCTCATGACCCAGCAGTAACTGGATAGTGTGAAGAGACGCTTTTCCCTGGTGCAGATGCGACGCAAAGGCGTGTCGCAATGCATGGGGTGTCAAGCGAAGGCCGCATTCGCGGCCGTAACGGCTGACCATTCTGCGCAACTGGTAGTAACGGTAGTCTGGATAGCGTCCGCTACTAACAAACAGTTTGGATGTGGATCTTTTGCCATGGCCTCCGGCTGCAAGGATCGCTTGTCGCGCCGCTTTGTATTGAGCAAGCCAATACCTAGCATGTTCTCCAACGACAACCAAACGCTCTTTGCTCCCCTTTCCCCATATCTGCATGGGCTTGCCGCTGGCGGGGACCTGATCGAGCGTGATGTTCAGCAGCTCTCCTGCACGTAGTCCAGATCCATAAAGCAGCTCCAAAGCTGCGCGATCTCGCATGCCGTTGGCAGTTTTCGTGTCCGGTAGCTCCATCAGCTTAGCGATCGCGTTACTCGATGGTGGGCGACGTGGGCGGCGCAAGCCTCCGCGCAGTGGTAGCAGCGCGCGGTGAACGCCAAGGTCCACGATGCCGGACTCTTTCGCCCAACGGTACAGCCGCTGCAGCATCCATTGTTTGAGTCGTAGCGCCGACACTGATCTGGTGTCTTTCCAGCTAAGTAGGAATACCTGCAAGTCGTCGACCGTAGCATGTTCCCAAGAGCGGCCGGTCGCTTCAAACAGCCATGCGTTGAAAGCTCGCAACTGGATCTGGAGCACCTGAAGAGTGCTATCTGCCAGGCCCTCTTGAAAAAATAGATCGGTTGTTAATTTCCACGCAAAACTGACCCGCGGGGGATGCGGATGAAATCTTGGACTACTGAGAGGTAGTTCATGTATTCATACGAAGATCGAATCCGCGCGGTGACGCTCTACATCCAGCTAGGCAAACGAGTCGCGGCAACCATTCAGCAGTTGGGCTATCCCACCAAGAATTCGCTCAAGAGCTGGCACCGCGAGTACGAGCAGGGTCGAGCCTTGAAGACAGCGGTTGTTCGCCCACCGAAGTTCACCGCTGAGCAAAAGGCTCGGGCCGTCGAACACTATCTGACGCACGGGCGCTGCGTGGCTTTCACAATCAAGGCTCTTGGCTATCCCGGGAGGGCCTCACTTCACGCTTGGGTTCAAGAGCTCAATCCCCGGGCTCGGCCACGCCTGCTTGGAGCATCGTCGAACGAGCAGAAGCACGCTGCGGTGCTTGCACTGTGCACACGTCAAGGACGCGTCCAAGCCATTGCTGACGACGTTGGCGTGTGTCGAGAGACGCTGTACAACTGGCGCAATCAACTATTGGGGCCAGAGGCTCTCGCATCGATGAAGCGCTTCAATGATTCTTCAACGGGTTCGGAGCTGTCCCAGTTGGAGCAGCAACTCCAGACGCTACGTCGTCAAGTGAGGCGGTTGCAGTTGGAACAGGAGTTATTGAAGAAGGCGAACGAGCTCCTAAAAAAGGACCAAGGCATCGACCTTCATCTCCTGAGCAATCGTGAGAAGACACTTCTGGTTGATGCCCTGCGCCATGAATACTCACTTGCCGAGTTGCTCGCCTCGCTAGTTCTGGCTCGCAGCTCGTACTTCTACCATCGAGCTCGGCTCAACGCTGACGAAAAGTATGTCGCGGTGCGCCGAACGATCACGGACATCTTCGAGCGCAACCATGGCTGCTATGGCTACCGTCGCATCCAGGCCTCACTGGTCAGGCAATGCGTGTGGATCTCGGAGAAGGTGGTCCGGCGCCTGATGAAGCAGGAAGGGCTGGTGGCCGCTGCGCCCAAACGACGCCGCTACGGCTCCTACTTGGGAGAGATTAGCCCTGCACCTGAGAACTTGCTGAATCGCGACTTCAATGCCACTGCGCCTAACCAGAAGTGGCTGACCGACATCTCGGAGTTCCAACTACCCGCCGGCAAAGTCTACCTGTCGCCCATGATCGATTGCTTCGATGGAATGGTGGTGAGCTGGTCTATCGGAACACGCCCCGACGCTGAACTGGTCAACACGATGCTGGATGCCGCGATCGCCAAGCTCAATGACAGCGAAGTGCAACCTGTGGTTCACTCAGACCGTGGTGCCCACTATCGCTGGCCAGGATGGTTGTCACGAATCGCTGATGCCAAGTTAGTGCGCTCGATGTCACGTAAGGGGTACTCACCGGACAATGCGGCCTGTGAAGGCTTCTTCGGGCGGCTCAAAAACGAATTGTTTTATGCCCGCGACTGGCAAACCACGAGCATTGAGCAGTTCACGCAAGCTCTGGACGCGTACATCCGTTGGTACAACGAGCAACGGATCAAGATCTCGTTAGGGGCACGGAGCCCTGTTGAGTACCGCAGGGCCCTCGGGATTGCTGCATAACCGTCCAAGATTTATGCCGCATCCCCACCGGGGGCTAGTGGGTCACTTCTGGGTGGAAATCAACAAATTGGCCACCGTGATGGGACTGGTGCAAGCCGGACTAGGCATCACCGTAGCTCCCGCGCTGAGCCTATTTCACTTTGATAAGCCTGGGCTGGTGGCGCGGCACCTGCTGCTGCCGGGTATGGACCGGCAGATCTATATGGTCCGGAAGCGAGAGCGCAGCCTTTCATTGGTGGCTGAAGCACTTTATCGATTGATGCAGGACATGGCTCCTTCAAACGCTTGACTTGGAGACCGCCGTGAACAGTCACTCAGCAGCTTTGTGCTTGTATACGCTGGCCCCTTAGCAAGCCACTCTCGTTTGCGCGCCGCAGACATGCATTATCAGCCAATAGATCAGATCGCCCTCACCCCAATCAAGGTGTAGTAATCGACCGCATTTTCATCTCTTTGCGGAGGTGTTCCCAACTCACGATACAGCGTTGTTTCACGACGTCGTATCAGTTGCTTGAGCGTGTGCTTGTACTCGTCTGCTTCATCCATCAGCGCAAACAACTCCACGGACTCGCCCGGCATGGAATCGCCGGCCATTTCGCGGATGATGTTGCCGATTATTCTTTTCAAAATACTCAGGGCTCTACAGTTAGGCTTGGCATTGACCGCCAATATTGACAAGCCGCCAGCAGAAGCCGGCGGTCAAGTCTGTGGCGCCGAGACTGAGCTGAGCTCAGCTGCAGCCTAAGTTGCCGGATCCGGTTAGCGCAAGGTTCGCCGGTTAATGGAGCGCCGGGTTGCCGCCAGATTGCTTCGACGCGCCAGGGGTTGGGCCACATTTGGATCCGCTACATTGGCTGTAGCCGCCAGTCTTTGCTGCGCCTCCAGCAAGCTCTTGAGATCGGCAGCACGCTCCTGTGCCAATGCTGCCGTGTTCTGTGCGGTCTGCAACTGGGCATGCAGATTCAGGATCTCCTGCTCAGACTGTTCAACGCGAGTTTGCAGCTCTTGATAGCGAGAGTCCGCCTTGCGCTCCTGGTCCTGCAGGCTTTTTCTCGCTGCCGTGAGTTCCTGCCGCGCACGATCAACCTCGTTGAGCATATGGCGCTCGTTGCCCGCGTACTGTTCGGCCATGCGCTGGCGCTCGGCGGCGGCCGACTGAATTTCCTCGCTGTGCTTTTGCTGCTGCAACTCGCGCTGGCGTATGGCATTGCTCAGCTCATCACGTAGTTCTTCCAGGCGCTGATCGCGTTCCTGTAGCGTTTGCTGCATTTCGTCAAGACGCCGGGCCAAGTCTTGGGCGTGATTTTGAGCTGCCTGCAGGGCTTGATTCAGCGCATCTTTTTGCGCTTCCATGGTGGCCTGGCGCTGCGCGAGTTGCTCCTGTTGCGCCACAAATGCCTGCTCTGCAGCTTTCAAAGCCTGTTCACGAAGATCCAAAGCCTTGCTGGCTGCGGCTTTCGCCTCTTCCTGTGCCGTATTCCAGAGCTCTTCCGCTAGACGCTGCACAGGGTCCGGCACCGATTGCAACACGGAGGGGTCCTGCTCTCCCGCCACGCCCAGACGACGGCCCAGCGTTGCAAACCAGGTCTCCAGCATGGGACTGACCGTATTGGGAGAGCCTCGCCCTATCTGCTGACGCACCCGCTCTATGGTCGGACGCAGCCCCTGGGCAATCAAAGCATCCGCTGCAGCCCAGACATCGGACTCCTGAACACCTCTTGACGTAGTTTTGCTTGTATTCATATCTATTTTTCAAATAACTAACGATAAGTGATTGTTATCGCGACCTATACTTTTCATACGTAATACACAATACATTTTATGTATTAAATATTACGTATGAAATTTTCATACAGATGACAACATACATTACCGCGTTTTCAGCATCTGAATTTGTAGATAGAGGGAGTTTTCCATTGAGCGAGAGAGATTTCTTTGATTCGTCTACATACTCGCCGCCGTATCGCTGGCGCAGTTGCTTGCGAGGCTCCTGCGTTTCACCTTCGGCATGCCGTGCCAGGTCTTGCTAATCGCTTCTGGAAATTGCCGCTCAAAGCCGCCCAGCTTCTACAGACTTCTTGACAGGCTGGCGCCAATCAACAGCGTCTGGCAGAGGAAGTCCGGGCGAAAATAGCGCCATGGATTCAAGCAAGCCCTCGCCCTTCCCTGCTCCTGTGACTTTTGATGCCAACCGCCTGCAGATACAGGATGTGCTGGAGTCCGCTCTTCCCCCCAAAGCGCATGAAGCCATCAAGGAACTGATGCATGAAGGCGAATCCAGCAATACGCGCAGCAGCTATCAAAGCGCCATGCGTTATTGGGCAGCCTGGCACCTGCTGCGCCTTGGCCAGCCCATGCAACTGCCGCTGCAGGTTTCCACGGTGCTGCAATTCATCATCGACCATGCCCAGAGGCAGAGCGGTGCCGGCCTGCTTCATGAGATGCCGCCCGAAATCGATGAAGCCCTGGTTGCAGCCGGCTACAAGGGCAAAAAAGGGGCGCCTTCACACAGCACGATGGTGCATCGCATGGCCGTGATGTCCAAGGCGCATCAGGTGCATGCCATGCCCAATCCCTGTCAGGACGGGGCAGTCAAGGAGCTGATGTCGCGCACGCGCAAGGCCTATGCAAGGCGTGGCGAGTTGCCGCAGAAGAAAGAGGCGCTGACGCGCGATGTGCTGGAGGAGTTGCTGGCAAGCTGCGATGACAGCTTGCGCGGCCTGCGCGATCGGGCGCTACTGCTGTTTGCCTGGGCAAGTGGCGGGCGTCGCCGTTCCGAAGTGGCTGGCGCCGATATGCGTTTCCTGCGCACTGTGGCTAATGGGGAGTTCATCTACACCCTGAGTCATAGCAAGACCAACCAGAGCGGCACCGATGCCCCCGAGAATCACAAGCCCGTTACCGGCCGTGCCGCCATTGCCTTGAAAGCATGGCTTGATGGCGCACGGATTACCGAAGGACCTATCTTCAGGCGCATCCGCAAAGGAGGCCATGTGGCAGAGCCACTGACTCCCGCTGCTGTACGAAACATCGTCAAAGAACGCTGTGCGCTGGCTGGTGTGGAAGGAGACTTTTCGGCACACTCGCTGCGCTCAGGATTTGTGACCGAGGCCGGCAGACGCAATCTGCCGCTGGCTGACACCATGGCATTGACCGGGCACCATAGTGTGAACACCGTACTCGGTTACTTCCGCGCAGACTCGGCACTCAACAATCAGGCCGCGCGCATGCTGGATGAGGACTGATCAAGCCCCATCAACTGCAGTGCAGTTTGATGAACGGCGGATTGCGGATTGGCCAGTTGCAGCGGCAAATCAAAGTGGTTGGTCGCCGGCGCCTCCACCCATTGCCCCGGCAGACAACGCGCCTGCCATGCAGCCAGATATTCGCGCGACTGGCGCTTGAATTCATGGCTTTCAAACTCGCCACAGCTCACGCGCAGCTGACACTGAGCATGCGTACTAGCATCAGGCAGCAGAAAGCGCGGGCTGTTGCGTATCGCGGCAGCATCGTCGAGCTGCATCCAACCGTTGATATGGGTTGTCAGCAGCGGCTGCAGGTCGAACAGACCGCTCAAGGTCAATACCGATCGAGGCACGGCCTGCACCGGCAAGTCATAGTCTTGCTGCCACCCCCTGGCCAGCAACATGGCTGCCAGATGTCCACCGGCCGAGCTGCCGCAGACACAGATATTGCTGGCATCGCCGCCGTAGATGGCAATATTTCGCACCACCCAGGCATAGGCCTGGCGCATCTGATCGACGATATGGTCCAGCGTGACAGCCGGAGCCAGATCGTAGTCAGGCACCACGACGATAGCACCCTCCCGCGTCAACGCGGGTGCCATGAATGCCGAATCATCCTTGCTCAAGGCCTTCCAGTAGCCGCCGTGAATGAAGATGAGAACAGGCGCAGCTTGTGCTTTCGCTGCCTGAGTTGTGGGCAGATAGATATCCAGAACATCCATAGCCCTGGGGCTGTAGCGCTGGTTGCGAACTGTGCCAGGCAATGCAAACGCGGCCTGGCTTTCCTGCGTGTAGCGCACCAGATACGCAAGCGGATCCTGCACGCTGGCGCGGGCGTTGAATTGGCGGTCGTAGTAAGCAGTCGTGAGGACGGTCGAGATGGAGGTCATTTTTCTGCGCGGCTTTGGGCGTCGGGCGGCGATCACTCGCAGCGCACAGCATAAGCCACGCTGGTAGCTCTCTGGAGCCTCGAAAGCGTCAACCGAACGAGCCTGCATCCTCCAATTAGACCTATGCGCCTGTCACTTAGACACATTAAATTACATTCATGCAACTGGAATCAGAGCGTTGGAGCAGGTGTTGAGAAAAGCAAAAGCGGGGGCTGGCTGTGCAGCCATGATGTGGGGGCTCTGCGCCCAGGCCGGCGGCCTTGATAGAACAGGCCAGGATCTCGGACCTCTATTTGAGAACGGCAGCTATCTTTCCGTAGAGACCTATACGGTTCGGCCCCGGATCCAGGGCACGGATGCTTTGGGCAAGTCCACTGGGCAAGTCGCCGACGATTACACCCAATGGGGCTTTGCATACAAGCAGGATGTGAATCCACGCACCTCGGTGCTGCTCATGCTGAGCAAGCCTTTTGGCCTCGACATCGCTTACAGCCCTCTGCAATCGCCTCTTTTTGGCGGCACGCAGGCCCGTGTGAGCAGCCACGAGCTCATGGGAGCCCTGCGCTACCGCTGGGATGAGCACTGGGCTGTACATGGCGGGCTGCGTCTGCAGCGCACCGAAGGGCATGTCGCTCTGGGGGGGATGGTGTTTGGAGCACTCAATGGATACCGGGTGGACTTCAGACCCAGTACTGAGCCTGGCTACTTACTAGGCATGAGCTATGAGCGCCCGGATATGGCTTTGCGCGTCGCTGCAACCTATTACTCTGCCATCAAGCACAAGATCGCTACCCGTGAAAACCTATGGCCGGGCGAAACAAGGACGGCATCGACTGCCCCGCAAAGCTTGAACCTGGATATCCAGACAGGCATCACGCCAGGCACTATGCTCTTTGGACAGATCCGCTGGACCAACTGGTCACAATTCAGGCTGTATCCGCAGACCTTGGCGGCGGTACTGCCAGGCCACAGCCTGGCAGACATGGAGGACACCACCACCTACACGCTGGGTCTTGGGCAGAGGCTGGCTGCGAACTGGTCCGGCTTTGTCGCCGTAGCTTATGACAAGCGCAGCGACAAGGCCGCGCTGTCGCCATTGCGCCCCACCGACGGCCGCCTTGGCTACACCGTAGGGGTGAGCTATCAGCAAGGCCAGTTCAAGCTCACGCCCTGGCTGAGCTACCAACGTCTGGGCTCGATAGATATTTCCAGCGGCGGCACGACCCTGGCGACCTTCGATGCCGAGTCCGCCACGGCGTTCGGGATCAAGCTCGGCTATCAGTTCTGAGAGCAGTCGCAGCGTTCACGCTGCTGCAATCTGACAGCCGATGCCCGAAGCGCTCAACCCAGCGCCGCAATCACGTCGGCCGGAGCCTGCACCAGCTCGATCAGCACGCCCTCGCCGGCAATCGGAAACTCGTCATTGCTCTTGGGGTGCAGGAAAGTGATGTCATAGCCTGCCGCTCCCTTGCGGATACCGCCAGGAGCAAATCGCACGCCATTGGCCGTCAGCCATTCCACGGCCTTGGGCAGGTCGTCGATCCACAGGCCGATGTGGTTCAGCGGCGTGGCGTGCACAGCGGGCTTTTTCTCGATGTCCATGGGCTGCATGATGTCCACTTCCACCTTCATCGCGCCCCGTCCCATGGACAGTATGTCCTCGTCCACGTTTTCGCGCTCGCTCTGAAAGGTGCCGGTCTGCTCCAGACCCAGCATGTCCACCCACAGCTTTTTCATGCGCTGTTTATCGGTACCACCGATGGCGACTTGCTGAATGCCCAGAACCTTGAAAGGACGATTGCTCATGAATGACTCCTTGATTGATAGCTTAAATCGCAATACTGGTATGCGCTAGAGCCGTTATTTAATAAAATATCAGACCTCGCCCAGCAACCAGCTGCTGGCCATGGCAAAGTATTCGCGCAGCCAGGCATTGAAACGTGTGGCCAAGGGCGTGGGCGCCGCCACAGGATAGACCTCGGGCAGATCCTGGCGCTTTGCAATGTCCATGGCGCGCATCAGATGAAAGTCGCTGCTGACCATGGCCATGGGCGCATCCGCAGCCACGCCGCGCTCGGCCAGCAAGGGCCGGCTGAGCTTCAGATTCAGCTCGGTACTGGTGCTGAGCTTTTCCAGCACCAGCCGCTGTGCAGCAATACCGTGACGCTGCTGTAGATAGCGAGCCATGATCTCGGCCTCCGACTCTTTTTCACCCCAGTCCACACCGCCGCAAACGGCGATCAAGGCCTGGGGCTGCAGCTTGGCCAGTTCCGCGGCCGTATCCAGCCGCGCGGCCAGCACCGGCCTGGGATAACCATCGAGCGTACCGCTGCCCAGCACTACGATGGATTGAACGGGCGGCACTTGCTGCGGCGAAAGGCCCAGGCCGGACAGGCGGCTCCAGAACCAGAACAGGCTGATCAACCACAGCGCCAGAACAACCCAGCCCAGCGACCACAGCCTTTGACTCAAGGGTCTGGACGCACGCCAATGCTGCACTGAGCGCCATTTCCAGCTCAGCCAAAAGGCCCCGGCACCCAGCATGGCGGGCAGCACCACGCCCACATTGAAATGCCCCATGCCCATCAGTACCAGTGCATCGGCCAATAGCAGCGCTCCCAGCAAAGCCAGCAGTGCGCGCGCGCATCTGGCTGGGCGGGAGATCGAGGTATCTGCTTTCAATGTCATAGCTGCTGGCTCATATTGGATAAGGGGTAGAGCCGATATTATTGAAAACTGCAAAGCCCGCAGAGCCCAAGCCCTGCGGGCTTTTGCTTCGGGGCCTGATCTGCAGCCCGGCCGCATGCCAGTGCCGGACCCAGGCCCCGAAAAGCGCTCATCACTCAAATTCCAGAATGATGTCGTCCACCGCCAGCGAATCTCCCTTGGCGGCGCTGATCTTGCTGACCACACCGTCCTGGGCTGCGAACAGAATGTTCTCCATCTTCATGGCTTCGATGACGGCCAGCTTCTCGCCGGCCTGCACCTTCTGGCCGGGCTGCACGGCCACATCGACCAGCAGGCCTGGCATGGGCGAGAGCAGAAACTTGGACAGATCGGGCGGTGCCTTGTAAGGCATGAGCTTGTGCATCTCGGCACCCTTGGGCGAGAGCACCAGCACATCGGCTTGCGTGCCGTTGTGGATGACGCGCAGAGCCAGCGGGTTCTTGCCGTTGCCGCGCTCGATCTGGCAGGTGAACGCCTTGCCGTTGCAGACGCCGCGCACCACCAGATCGCGAATATCGGCATTGCTGCGGAATTCGTAGGCCTTGTCGTCGATCACCACCTTGCAGACGCGGGCCTGGGCATCAAAGTCGGTCACCTCGCCAGTCACATACTGGTTCTTGCCTTCAGCCCCCAGAACCACGGCGGTGTACTTCTCGCCCACCTGCACCTGGTGGCCTTGCATCTGGCCGGTGATGGTCGATGCACGCGCACGGTAGCGGCGATTGCGGAACAGGGCCAGAGCCACCAGGAAGTCGGGATCATCGTGGGGCACGTCCTCGGCATGGAAGCCGTCGGCATAGTGCTGGGCGATGAAACCGGTGTTGAACTTGCCCGAGACAAAGTCCGGGTGCGCCAGCAGGGCCGCCTGGAACGGGATGTTTGAGCTGATGCCGCGGATGGCAAAACCGTTGAGTGCTTCGCGGGCCTTGGCGATGGCATCGTTGCGATCCTTGCCATGCACGATGAGCTTGGCAATCATCGAATCGTAGTACATGGGGATCTCGCCACCGTCATAGACGCCGGTATCCACACGCACGCCGTTCAGGTGCTCGGTGTCGGACTGCCACATGGTCTGCTCGGGCGGCGCAAATCGCACCAGGCGGCCGGTCGAAGGCAGGAAATTGCGGAACGGGTCTTCGGCGTTGATACGGCACTCGATGGCCCAGCCGTCGCGCTTCACATCGGCCTGGGTGAAAGACAGCTTTTCGCCGGCGGCCACGCGGATCATCTGCTCGACCAGATCGAGGCCGGTGATACATTCGGTCACCGGGTGCTCCACCTGCAGACGGGTGTTCATCTCCAGGAAGTAGAAGTCCTGGTCCTTGCCGACCACGAACTCCACGGTGCCGGCGCTCTGGTATTTGACGGCCTTGGCCAGGGCCACGGCCTGCTCGCCCATGGCCTTGCGGGTTTCGTCACTGATGAAGGGCGAAGGCGCTTCCTCGATCACCTTTTGGTGACGGCGCTGGATCGAGCATTCGCGCTCGTTCAGGTAAACCACATTGCCGTGGCTATCGCCCAGAATCTGGATTTCGATATGGCGGGGCTCCTGAACAAATTTCTCGATGAAGATACGGTCATCGCCAAAGCTGTTGCGAGCCTCGTTCTGGCAGGAGGCAAAACCTTCAAAGGCTTCCTTATCGTTGAAGGCCACGCGCAGACCCTTGCCGCCGCCACCGGCCGAAGCCTTGATCATCACGGGGTAGCCTATGCCCTTGGCGATTTCCACTGCCTGCTCGGGGCCTGCGATGGCGTCGTTGTAGCCAGGGATGGTGTTGACTTGGGCTTCGCCGGCCAGCTTCTTGGAGGCAATCTTGTCGCCCATGGCAGCAATGGAATGCGACTTGGGCCCGATGAAGGCAATGCCCTCTTCTTCGCAGCGCTTGGCAAAGCCCTCATTTTCCGAGAGAAAACCGTAGCCGGGGTGCACTGCCTGTGCGCCGGTCTGCTTGCAGGCTTCAATGATTTTCTCGCCCAGCAGATAGGACTCGCGACTGGGTGCAGAGCCCAGGCGCACGGCCTCGTCGGCCAGCTTGACATGGCGCGCGTCCTTGTCGGCGTCGGAATAGACCGCCACGGTCTGGATGCCCATCTTGCGCGCGGTGGCGATGACTCGGCAGGCGATCTCGCCACGGTTGGCGATCAGAATCTTGGTAAACATGGATATATCTCCTGGTTCTTCTTGTTCTTACAGAGGAATGTTCCCGTGCTTGCGCCAGGGGTTGTCCAGCTGCTTGTTCTTGAGCATCTCCAGCGAGCGGCAGATGCGCTTGCGCGTTTCATGCGGCTGGATCACATCGTCGATAAAGCCACGGGCACCGGCCACAAAGGGGTTGGCAAAGCGTTCCTTGTATTCCGCTTCGCGCGCGGCCAGCTTCACCGGATCGTTCTTGTCTTCGCGGAAGATGATCTCCACCGCGCCCTTGGCACCCATCACGGCGATTTCCGCATGGGGCCAGGCCAGGTTCACGTCGCCACGCAAATGCTTGGAAGCCATCACGTCGTACGCGCCGCCATAGGCCTTGCGGGTGATGACGGTGATCTTCGGCACCGTGGCTTCGGCATACGCGTACAGCAACTTGGCGCCGTGCTTGATGATGCCGCCGTATTCCTGAGAGGTACCGGGCATGAAACCGGGCACGTCGACAAAGGTGACCACGGGGATGTTGAAGGCATCGCAAAAGCGCACAAAGCGCGCCGCCTTGATGGAGGATTTGATGTCCAGGCAGCCAGCCAGCACCAGGGGCTGATTGGCTACGACGCCCACGGTCTGGCCGGCCATGCGGGCAAAACCGATGATGATGTTCTTGGCGTACTCGGGCTGCAGCTCGAAGAAATCGCCATCGTCCACGGTCTTGAGAATCAGCTCCTTCATGTCGTAGGGCTTGTTGGCGTTTTCAGGCACCAGCGTATCCAGCGACATGTCGGCGCGGCCCACGGGGTCTGTGGTTTCGCGCACGGGAGCCTTTTCCTTGTTGTTCAAGGGCAGATAGTTATAGAGGCGACGCAGCATCATCAGTGCTTCCACGTCATTGTCGAAAGCCATGTCGGCCACGCCGCTCTTGGTGGTGTGGGTGATGGCTCCGCCCAGCTCTTCGGCCGTGACTTCCTCGTGAGTCACCGTCTTTACGACTTCGGGCCCGGTCACGAACATATAGGAGCTGTCCTTGACCATGAAGATGAAGTCGGTCATGGCCGGCGAGTACACGGCGCCGCCGGCACTAGGGCCCATGATCATGGAGATCTGGGGCACCACACCCGAGGCCAGCACATTCTTCTGGAATACATCGGCATAACCGCCCAGAGAGGCAACGCCTTCCTGGATACGCGCGCCGCCCGAATCGTTGAGGCCGATGACGGGAGCGCCGACCTTCATGGCCTGGTCCATCACCTTGCAGATCTTCTCTGCATGGGTTTCGGACAGCGCGCCGCCGAACACCGTGAAGTCCTGGCTGAACACAAAGACCAGACGGCCGTTGATCATGCCGTAGCCGGTGACCACGCCGTCGCCCGGGATCTTGGTGTTTTCCATGCCGAAGTCCGTGCAGCGGTGCTCCACGAACATGTCCCACTCTTCAAAAGTGCCGTCGTCCAGCAGCAGCTCGATACGCTCACGCGCCGTCAGCTTGCCTTTCTTATGCTGCGCATCGATGCGCTTTTGTCCCCCACCCAACCGAGCGAGTTCTCGCTTGGCTTCCAGCTGCTTCAGGATATCGTCTTGCATGCTTGTCCTCTAACGTGATTTGGGTTGCTTGTCTCGCAATGGTGATGCTGCGATGCTATGGTAATAAGAGCTGCTAGCGCCTACTGCATTTGGGCTAGAAGCAGATTTCTTGCTGCGGTACTGGCAGCGATACGACCTGCTGCCACATCGTCCTGAAGGACGGGGAGCATGGCCTTGACCTGCGGATGCTGGCGAAACGCCTGCTTGAGGCCGAAGTCGATGCGCTCCCACATCCAGGACAGGGCTTGCTTCTCGCGGCGCAGGGCCAGGCGACCGTTGACGGTCTGCAGCTCTCTGAAGCTGCTGACTGCAGCCCAGAAGCCCTCCACCCCTTGCCCCAGCAAGGCACTGATCTGCAGCACACGCGGCTGCCACAGCGCGCCGGTGTTGGCGTGGTCGGGGTTGCCGTGCATGCCCAGCAGGCGCAGGCTCGATGTGATCTGGGCCTGGGCACGCGTGGCGGCATGGGGGTCGATGTCGGCCTTGTTGATGACCACCAGATCGGCCAGCTCCATCACGCCCTTCTTGATGGCCTGCAGGTCGTCACCCGCATTGGGCAGCTGCAGCACGCAGAACATGTCCGTCATGCCGTGCACGGCGATCTCGCTCTGACCCACGCCCACGGTCTCGACGATGACCACGTCGTAACCGGCGGCTTCGCAGACCAGCATGGCCTCGCGCGTCTTTTCGGCCACACCGCCCAGCGTGCCGCTGCTGGGGCTGGGGCGGATATAGGCCTCCAGCCGCATGGACAGTTGCTCCATGCGGGTCTTGTCGCCGAGGATGGAGCCGCCTGAGACTGTGCTGGACGGATCGATCGCAAGCACGGCCACACGCAGACCCTTCTCTATCAGGTACAGGCCCAGGGCTTCGATGAAGGTGGATTTGCCGACGCCCGGCACGCCGCTAATGCCAAGGCGAAACGCCTTGCCCGTATGCGGCAGCAGAGCGGTGAGCAGGCCGTCTGCCTGTTCACGGTGGTCGGCCCGGGAGGATTCAAGCAAGGTAATGGCCTTGGCCATGGCCCGGCGCTGCACGGCAGGGTTGCCGCGCAGGATACCGTCTTGCATTTGCTCAGGGGTCACGTCGCGATCGCCTTTGCTATCGATGCTTGCCGGCCGATCAGAGACCGTTGGCCTTCTTGATCTGCTCCAGCACATCCTTGGCGCTGGCAGGAATGGGAGTGCCGGGTCCGTATACGCCCTTGACGCCCGCGTTGTAGAGGAAATCATAGTCCTGAGCAGGAATCACACCGCCCACGAAGACGATGATGTCGTCCGCACCCTGCTTCTTGAGCTCGGCAATGATGGCCGGCACCAAAGTCTTGTGCCCGGCGGCCAGAGTGGAGACACCCACAGCGTGCACATCGTTCTCGATGGCCTGGCGAGCGCATTCTTCGGGGGTCTGGAACAAAGGCCCCATGTCCACGTCGAAACCCAGGTCGGCAAAGGCGGTGGCGACCACCTTGGCTCCACGGTCATGGCCATCCTGACCCAGCTTGGCGATCATCACTCGGGGGCGCCGGCCCATGGCCTGCGAAGCGGTGTTGATTTCTTCCTTGAGCTTGTCCCAGCCTTCGGCGGAGTCATAAGCGGCAGCGTACACACCGGTCACCTTCTGGGTATCGGCGCGGTGGCGGCCAAACGCCTTTTCCATCGCGTCGGAAACTTCACCTACCGTGGCACGCAGACGCACGGCCTTGATGGACAGGTCCAGCAGATTGCCCTCGCCGGACTCTGCCGCTGTCGTGATGGCAGCAAGCGCAGCTTCGACCAGGGCTGCATCGCGCTTAGCCTTGATATTCTTGAGCCGCGCAATTTGGCTGTCACGCACCTTGACATTGTCCACTTCCAGAATGTCGACCGGGTCTTCCTTGGCCAGCTTGTACTTGTTGACGCCGACGATGACTTCCTTGCCCGAGTCGATACGCGCCTGCTTCTCGGCGGCGGCAGCCTCGATCTTGAGCTTGGCCCAGCCGCTATCCACCGCGGCAGTCATGCCGCCCATGGCATCGACCTCTTCAATGATGGCCCAGGCCTTGTCGGCCATTTCCTGGGTCAGTTTTTCCATCATGTAGGAGCCGGCCCAGGGGTCGATCACATTGGTGATATGGGTCTCTTCCTGAATGATCAGCTGTGTGTTGCGGGCAATACGGGCAGAGAACTCCGTGGGCAGGGCGATGGCCTCGTCCAGCGCATTGGTGTGCAGGGACTGGGTGCCGCCGAACACGGCCGCCATGGCTTCGATAGTGGTGCGCACCACGTTGTTGTAGGGGTCCTGTTCGGTCAGCGACCAACCCGAAGTCTGGCTATGGGTGCGCAGCATCAGGCTCTTGGGGTTCTTGGCGTCAAAGCCTTTCATGATGCGGCACCACAGCAGGCGCGCAGCACGCATCTTGGCCACTTCCAGGTAGAAATTCATGCCCACGGCCCAGAAGAAGGACAGACGGCCCGCAAAAGCGTCCACGTCCATGCCCTTGGCAATGGCTGTCTTCACATATTCCTTGCCGTCGGCCAACGTGAAAGCCATTTCCAGCGCCTGGTTGGCACCGGCTTCCTGCATGTGGTAGCCCGAGATCGAGATCGAGTTGAACTTTGGCATGTTCTGGCTCGTGTACTCGATGATGTCGCCAATGATCTTCATCGACGGCTTGGGCGGATAGATATAGGTGTTGCGCACCATGAACTCTTTCAGAATATCGTTCTGAATCGTTCCCGCGAGCTGGTCCTGCGAGACGCCCTGCTCTTCGGCGGCTACCACATAGCCGGCCAGCACGGGCAGCACGGCGCCGTTCATGGTCATGGAAACGGACACCTTGTCCAGAGGGATCTCGTTGAAGAGGATCTTCATGTCCTCGACGGAGTCAATCGCCACACCGGCCTTGCCCACATCCCCCGTCACGCGTGGATGGTCAGAGTCGTAGCCACGGTGCGTAGCCAGGTCAAAAGCGACGGAAACGCCTTGACCGCCGGCAGCCAGGGCCTTGCGATAGAAGGCGTTGGATTCTTCGGCGGTGGAGAATCCCGCGTACTGGCGAATGGTCCAGGGCCGGCCTGCATACATGGTGGCCTGGGGGCCGCGGATATAAGGGGCGAATCCCGGCAGCGTGTTGGTAAAGGGCAGATCGGCAGTGTCTTCAGCCGTATACAGCGGCTTGACGGTGATGCCGTCCGGCGTGACCCAGTTCAGGTTGTTGATGTCGCCACCGGGGGCTGCCTTGTTGGCGGCCTTGTTCCAGGCTTGCAGATCAGCGGGTGCAAATTCTTGTGGGTCCTGTGCCGGATTCTCTTGGCTCATGTTGTCTCTCGTATGCGGTGCGCGCAGTGAAGTTTGGAATTGCGGTGAACTACCTAGGTGCGCCTAGTGTACATGATTCATAATTATGAATTCAAAATACTTGCAGCATATAATCTCGCGTAATGACAAGCAAAACACTTACTCCTCTTGCGCTATATGAGCAGGTCGCCGAGCAGTTGCGTCAACGCATCTTCCGGCGAGAGCTTGAGCCCGGAGCCTGGATCGACGAACTCAAGATTGCCGAGGAATACGGCATCAGCCGCACCCCCCTGCGCGAGGCACTGAAAGTACTGGCCGCTGAAGGCCTGGTGACCATGAAACTGCGCCGAGGCGCTTACGTGACCGAGGTATCGCGCAAGGACATCTCCGACGTCTATCGATTGCTGAGTCTGCTGGAGGCAGATGCTGCGGCCGAGGTTGCCGGCAAGGCCACGGACGAGCAATTGCAGCGTCTGCAGCAGACCCACGAGGAGTTGAAGCGGAACACAGCCGACGCCGAGCGGTTCTTCGCGCTCAACGAAAGCTTTCACATGCAGATTCTCGATATTGCCGATAACCGCTGGCGTAACCAACTGGTGGCCGATTTGCGCAAGGTCATGAAGCTGAACCGTCACAAATCACTGTTCAAACAAGGCCGTATTGAAGATTCCTTGGCAGAGCACGAAGCCATCATGCAAGCACTGCTGAAGCGCGATCCGAAAATTGCCATGAGCGCAGTGCAGCAGCATTTCTCAAATGGACTCGACGCTGCGATCTAAAAGATCCATGTTCGATCCGCTCTAGTATTTATCCTATAAATTTGAAATATTGGATTACCCACTTCATGCGATGCTTGTCAGGTAACTGAATGTGCGTTCAGTGTTACAGGACCATGATTCATGCTGGCGCAATTTTTCTGGAGCCCGTCTGCCGACGCTCACGTGCTAAAGGGTGAATATGACCCCTTCCTTGTGACCTTATCGCTGGCAGTTTGTTGGATTGCCTCTGGTCAAGCTTTGCGCCATGCTGCTTTTGCCAGACTGGCCACATCAAGGCAGTTGCGCAACTGGTCCATTGTGAGCGGGTCGCTGGCACTGGGCATAGGCATCTGGGCCATGCATTTCATCGGCATGCTCGCTTATTCGATGCATGCTGCAGTTCAGTATGATTTGCCGGTCACCGTCTTCTCGATCATTCCAGGTATCGCGGCATCAGCAGTGGCCCTTGCCTTGCTGGCTCACAATGAACTCAATCTCAGGCAATTGGCATTAGGCGGCTTGACGGTTGGTATCGGCATTGCTGCAATGCATTACAGCGGCATGGCAGCAATGCGCATGCCTGCCACGCACCAGTACTCACCACTCTGGTTTGCCATTTCTCTCATTGTTGGCGTAGCGCTGGCCACCTTGGCGCTCTGGATTCGTTTCGGGCTGGCACGCTTCAACCTCAAACAAGACCACTGGCGCAAAACGCTGGCAGCCATCATCATGGGCGCCGCGATCTCAGGCATGCATTACACAGCCATGCTGGCGCTGCGAGTCACGGCCGAGCATGAAACGCATGACGCGGCATCATCGAACGATCGTTTGATTCTGGCGCTGACCATTGCCGTTATTACTCTGCTATTTGGCGGACTGATCGCACAGGCCAATGCCTTGATTCAGTACCGCAGTCGCTGGCAGAAAGTGGATATGAATGAAGCTCGACTGCAAGCTTTGGTGAATATGGCAGCAGATGGAATTATCTGCATCGATAATCGGGGATGCGTAACGGATTACAACCCTGCAGCTGAGGTCATATTCGGCTGGAGCCCAGATGAAGTATTGGGCCAGAACGTGAAAATGCTCATGCCCGCAGCGCTGTTCAACCAGCATGATCATTATCTGGAACAGCATGAAGCCGGCCAGCGAAACAACGCGCCACCTCTGAAGAACAAGATTTCAGAGGTGCTCGGCCAGCACAAGGACGGTACGCTGATTCCCATGCGCCTGGCCTTGAGCCAGGCCGAGGCTCGGGGTCAGCGCATGTATGTAGGCCTTCTGACCGATCTCTCAGACCGCAAGCGAACCGAACGGCAACTACATATAGCTGCCACGGTATTCAATCATTCCTTCGAAGGCATGGTGGTCCTTGATGCGAACCGGAAAATTGTAGATATCAATCCGGCCTTTGCGCGTATCAGCGGCTTGAACCGCCAGGGAGCGAAGAACAAGGAGTTCTCCAGTCTTTTCATCCACGACGATGACAACACGGCAGTCCAGTGGTCGCAGATCTGGACCGAAATCGGTAAAAAAGGGCACTGGCAAGGCCTGCGTGTCATGCACCATGACAGGAACCGACATCAGATTTCCCTGACGGCAGTGCGCGACGAGCAGCATCGCCTGCACCATTACATCGCCGTCTGCTATCAAAGCATCGATATCCCGCTTGGAGCCACGATCTGAGCCCTATACCAGCCTGGATGTCTCTGGCGCTATCATTCGCGTAGCGGGAAATTGCCCGCTTCCTGAAGGCAAGCGCATGAACCAAGCAAGTGAAACTGATGTACTGGGTCTCCAAGCAGAGAAACAGCATTTGACTATCGAGCAAGTGCAAACCTTGCCAGAGCTTCTGGCCATGCGGGTTCGCTGCACGCCATCAGGCGAGGCTTACCGAGAGTTCGATGAAAGCACAAATGCCTGGAAAAGCCTGAGCTGGGCCGAAACAGCCGAACGTGTCGCTCTGTGGAGCCACGCCTTATGTGCCTCGAATCTTCCTCCAGGCGCAAGGGTTGCAATCTTGCTGCCCAATGGTTTTGATGCAATGACCATCGACCAGGCCTGTCTGCGCTGTGGTTACGTGCCAGTTCCTCTGCATGCCATCGACAATGCTGGCAGCATTGCCTACATCCTGGCCGACTCGGGTGCTTCCTTGCTGGTCGTGGCCGACGCCAAGGCCTGGCAGAGAATTTGTGCTACAGGTCAGGACCTGCCGGGACTCCAGGCCGTTATTCACGCACAGCAAGGCCGTCCAATCGATTCATCGAATGCCTACGCCGTACCTGTCGAGCAAGCAGAGCAGGACTCAGTCAAGGCCTTGCAGCGTAAGCCGGTCATTGTTTTGTCTGCCTGGCTTCAGGCTGGTCAGCAGCATACCTCTGCCCTCCCCCTGCCACCAAAGAAAACGGAGCTGGCGGGCATTGTCTACACCTCCGGTACGACGGGAAAGCCCAAGGGCGTCATGCTCACTCACGACAACGTGGTCAGTGATTTACACGCGGTGATGCAGCGTGTGAAGGCCTTCCCTGAGGACGCCTTTCTCTCGTTCCTGCCGCTCTCTCACACTTTCGAGCGAACTACAGGCTACTACCTGGCTGTTGCTACCGGTTCCTGCGTCGCCTACGCACGCTCTGTTGCACAACTCGCACAGGATATGAAACAGGTCAAGCCGACCGTACTGATCTCGGTGCCTCGCATCTATGAACGTGTTTATGCCAAGATTCAGGAGTCGCTTGCTTCCAGCCCTTTCAAGCACAAGCTGTTCGACGCTGCAGTCAACAAAGGCTGGAAGAGCTTCTGCGCTCATCAAGGCATGCCCTTGGGCGAGCAACTGGAAGCCAAGGCGAGCTGGGCTTCTGCCTTGCCCGGCTGGCTTTTGCGCAAACTTGTCGCCCAGCCCCTACTTGCGCAGTTTGGAGGCCGGCTTCGCGTGGCTGTGAGTGGCGGAGCTCCACTATCTCCGACAATTGCGCGCACTTTTCTAGGTCTGGGCCTGCCCATGGTGCAAGGCTATGGCATGACCGAAACCTCTCCTGTCGTCAGCGCCAACGGGCTCGACGATAACTGGCCCGATACCGTTGGCCGCGTACTGCCGGGAATTGAGGTTCGAATTGGCGAGGATCAGGAGTTGCAGGTGTCTGGCCCGGTAGTGATGCGCGGTTATTGGAACCGTCCGGAAGACACTGCCAAAGCCTTTACTGCCGACGGATGGCTGAGAACCGGCGACCAAGCTTCAATCGAAAATGGCCGTATCCGAATTAAAGGTCGCATCAAGGAAATCATTGTTACATCGACGGGTGAGAAAGTGCCTCCCAATGATGTGGAACAGGCCATCCTCGTCGATCCCCTGTTTGAGCAAGTGTTTGTCGTTGGCGAGGATCGTCCGTTCATCGCCTGTATTGCGGTTGTGAGTCAAGTGGAGTGGGAAATCCTTTCCAGGAGTATTGGCCTAAACCCGAATGATGGATCCAGTCTGCAGCATGCAGCGGCAGAGAGAGAAGCGCTTACCCGAATCGAAAAGCAGACACGCAGCTTTGCCCGTTATGCAGTGCCCAGAGCCATCTACCTGGTCAGGGATAGTTGGAACATTGACAACGGCCTGATGACCCCTACCCTCAAGCTCAAGCGAAAGAACCTGATGGCTCACTACAAAGACGCTATCGAGCAGATATACGTCAAACCCATTGACAGCTGGAAGACAAAGGCTTAGCAATTGATCGAGATAGGGTTTAAGGAGCTCTTGAGAAATTCATGTAAGTTACATTAAATACCTCTATCAATCTCACGCACGGCCAAGATGGCTTGCAATCAATTTCTGATTCTGTTACTAACTTCATATTCACCGACCTTCTCTCTTCTTCAGCCATTCGATGACGATGTCTGACACCGGCTTCTCATAGCCACGGTAATCATGCTTTGCTCCGGAAACCTCCACTTGCGTAAAGTTCTCGGAAACGAGGGACTTGCGAAAAGACGCTGCTCTCGCATCCATTTCGTTGTCACCGTACACATCGACAACTGGAAGCTTCACTTTTCGCAGATTTAGATTGGTGTTAACAGGTTCCTTGCCTCCCGCAGTCAATCCGACCCCGATGAAACCTACAATCGGCGCAGTGGGATTGTTTGCCAGGAAGCCAGTTGCCATACGCCCACCCATGCTGTGCCCCATCAAGTAGATGCGCTCCACTCCTTTCTGCATTTTCAGATATTCAATTGCAGATTGAATTCGCTGATAGGCCTCCGGAAACGAGGCGGCAAGCTCGGGCGAATCAGGCGAGTCTGCGCCAGGATCCGGCATCCGCAAAGAGAAGGTGTGAAAGCCTAAGTCTTTGTGAATAGCACGCCTCAATGGCCCGACTACGTTACCGTCTGGAGAGTTCCCTCTGCCGTGAGCCAGGACAACTCCCACCTTGGAGTCCTTTCCGTCAAGATACTCACCTTGAGGCATCTGCGCCGTAACCGGCATCGCCAAGACGCAGCTGAAAACCCATATGAGTGATTTGAGCACTGACATCACAGGTACTCCCTTGGTAAGAGTTAGCTCTGGCGTGACGGACTTGCGCTTCAATAGCGCTAACTTGAGAGAATTGAACCCGCTACACATACTCTTGGAAGTCATCAATAGAGGCTCACTACTGTCCTCCAAAAGCCAGCTTACATGACCGCCAGGAGTCTTCTACAGCTCTTGAACTGAGCAGCTCTCGATAAATCAATCGATATTCATAGACCGCTTGATCTGCACCTGCAGGCTAAGCTGCTCTAATTCGTCGTCTCACCTTGCAAGATCACCTCTCAAACGGCAAATGATCTACAGCCTCTGCAGCTCCTGCACCAGCTTGTGCCTGCCATAGCGTGCCACGCGCCCAGGCAGGCCCGGTGCAACCAGACAATGTCATTGAGTACCTTGGCCAAGCCTGTCCCCTCTTCGGTGCGCTAACCAGGCCTTCTGTAAGCACGTGATGTCGGCCGTCTTGGACCGCCCCCATGCCACGATGCCTTTTGCATCGCTGACATAATCCTGCAGTATCTGCTTGAGGGTGACGAGACCTTGAACAGGCAGGCCTGTCGCTTGGGCCTCCTCGATTTCTGCTTCACGTCTCCGCAACCATTCCTGGGCAAGAGCGCGCCGGGTGAACGTCTTGGACTCGGAAAGAGTCAGTTCTCCGCCTTCCTTCAGACGGATCTGAGCCCGGAACGATACGACACCCTTGGCACTCTTTCGTTGGGTGATGGTTCCCATCAGTGCTCCATGAAATTCGTGGTGCACCAATGTAGCATTCAGCGTCAAAAAACCCGGCAAAACGGGGTAAAACAGGGTCAATTTTCAGTGCACCACAAGGCACTTTTCATAGTATGAGCACCGAACAAATCGTTAAAAAACAACTAGATAGCAGCATGTGGCGTATGTCGGTGGCCCCTATGATGGACTGGACAGACAAGCATTGCCGCTATTTCCACCGCCTGCTCAGCCAGCACACCCTGCTCTACACCGAAATGGTGACAACCGGAGCTCTGGTGCATGGCGATGTGGCTCGTCATCTGCGGTTTGAGGCCGAAGAGCACCCCGTGGCATTGCAATTGGGTGGCTCGGAGCCAGCAGATCTGGCGCACAGTGCACGCCTGGGCGAGCAATGGGGCTATGACGAGATCAATCTCAACTGCGGCTGCCCTAGTGAACGCGTGCAGCGCGGCGCTTTCGGTGCCTGTCTGATGAACGAGGCCGCACTGGTAGCCGATTGCGTAAAGGCCATGGCCGATGTGGTGTCCGTTCCCGTCACTGTCAAGCACCGAATCGGCATCGACAAGATCGAAAGCTACGATTTTGTGCGCGACTTCGTCGGCACCGTTGCCGATGCAGGCTGCCAGGTGTTTGTGGTTCATGCTCGCAACGCCTGGCTCAAAGGCCTCTCCCCCAAGGAAAACCGTGAAATACCGCCGCTGCGCTACGAAGTCGTGGCACAACTCAAGCGTGACTTTCCGGGCCTGACCATCGCGGTCAACGGCGGCATCAAGACCGACGACATAGTGCAGCAGCAGTTGCAGCAGGTCGATGGCGTCATGGTGGGCCGCGAGGCCTACCACAATCCCTGGTGGATGGCGTCCTGGGATGCTCTTTACTATCAGGATGAGAGCAGAGAGCGTACGCGCGAACAGATCGAAGAGCAGATGGTGTTGTATATGGAACGCGAAGCACGCGAGCATGGCACGCACTGGTATTCGATTGCCCGGCATATGCTGGGGCTGCGCAACGGCCTCGCCGGTGCGCGCCGCTGGCGCCAGGTCTGGAGCGATCACCGCCTCAAGACCCTGCCTGCGCACGAGGTCATGAAGCTGGCCCGCACCAAGCCGAACGAGATCCAGCCGGAACCCACAGAGCAGATGCTTTGACGCTGCATGAAAAAGCTGGCTTCGGTCAGCTTTTTTACTTTCAAGCGCGGTCAAGTCCGGCATGCGTTGCGCAATCCCCGCAGTTGCGCGGTTTGAAGGGAATTCACTACTTCGCATGTCAAACTCTGCTGTTATATTGCACTGCAACATAACCCGCAGAAGTGCGTCCCATGCTCTATCAGATCTACGAAATGCAGCGCGCAATGGTTGAGCCCTTTGCAGACTTTGCCCAGGCCGCCTCCAAGTTCTACAACAACCCCCACTCGGTCTTCAGCCAGGTACCACTGGCCCAGCGCATGGCAGCGGGCTTCAACCTCATGTACCGCTTGGGCAAGGACTACGAAAAGCCCGAATTCGATCTGCATAACGTCGAAGTCAACGGCGTGGATGTCACTATCCGCGAGCGGGTGGAGGTCGACAAGCCGTTTTGTGAGCTGCGCCGCTTCAAGCGCTTTTCCGACGATCCAGAAACACTGGAGCTCATGCTCAGCCAGCCTGTGGTGCTGATCGTTGCACCGCTCTCGGGCCACTATGCCACCTTGCTGCGCGACACCGTGCAAAGCATGCTCGGAGGCCACAAGGTCTATATCACCGACTGGAAGAATGCCCGCACCGTGCCGCTGTCCGAGGGCGAGTTCCATCTGGACGACTATGTGAACTATGTGCAGGAATTCATTCGCTATCTGCAAGGGCGCTATGGTCAGTGTCATGTAGTCAGCGTCTGCCAGCCCACGGTGCCCGTGCTGGCGGCCGTCTCGCTGATGGCCAGCCGTGGCGAGGTGACGCCGCTGTCCATGACCATGATGGGCGGCCCCATCGATGCACGCCGCTCGCCGACAGCCGTCAACAACCTGGCCGAAACCCGCAGCTATGAATGGTTCGAGAACAACGTCATCTACGAAGTGCCGAACAATTACCCTGGTGCCGGCCGCCGCGTCTACCCCGGCTTTTTGCAGTACTCTGGCTTTGTGGCCATGAATCCCGACCGCCACGCCAACAGCCATTACGACTATTTCAAGGACCTGATCAAGGGTGATGAGGCCAGCGCCGAGCACCACCGCAAGTTCTATGACGAATACAACGCTGTGCTGGACATGGATGCCGACTACTATCTTGAGACCATCGCCACAGTGTTTCAGGAGTACAAGCTGGTCAAGGGCACCTGGGAAATCAAAAACGAGCAGGGCCAGCCCGAGCTGGTGCGTCCTCAGGACATCCGACACACAGCCTTGCTGACCGTGGAAGGCGAGCTCGACGATATCTCTGGCGCAGGCCAGACCCGCGCCGCCCATGATCTGTGTGCCGGCATCGCTGCCGAGGCGCGCCAGCATATCGAAGTCCAAGGTGCAGGCCATTACGGCATCTTCAGCGGTAGCCGCTGGCGCAAGACCGTCTACCCGCAGGTGCGCGACTTCATCCTGTCCCACCAGCCCGCGAGCGCGACAGCCGCCAGCGTCGCAGGCCATCTGAGCAGCGTCAGTGACGACGGAGTAGAGCTGGAAAGCAACGAGGCCCATGCAGACAAGTCTGCCAAGGCTGTAAAAAACAGGTCAAAATAGCGCCCCAGCCCTGAAAGGACGCGACTCCCACCGCGCCAGGGCGTAAAGGCTCGCCAGACCAGAATGAACTCATCCATGTCCGTAGCCTCTTCGCTTCAAGCACTGGCTGCGAACATCGATGCAGCCCTGCCCCAGACACAGTGCACGCGCTGCGGCTATCCCGACTGCGCGTCCTATGCCGAGGCCATTGCCAGCGGAGAAGCCGCCATCAATCAATGCCCGCCCGGCGGCCAGGAAGGTGTGCGCCGTCTGGCGACCATCACTGGCAGGCCGGAGTTGCCGCTCAACGCCGAAAACGGCCTGGAAGCACCGCGCACCCTGGCTGTGATAGACGAAGCCTGGTGCATAGGCTGCACTTTGTGCATCAAGGCCTGCCCTACCGATGCCATTCTGGGTGCCAACAAGCGAATGCATACCGTGATTGCCGAGCATTGCACGGGCTGCGAGCTGTGCATTCCCGTCTGTCCGGTCGATTGCATAGAGCTGATCAATGCCAGCGGCGAGGCCACGGGCTGGTCAGCCTGGAGCGCAGCCCAGGCCGAACATGCCCGTAACCGCTATGGTGTGCATCGGCAGCGCACGGGCCGCAAGGCCAATGCGCCGGTGCGCACCACGGCACAAACCGCAGCTGAACAAGCTGGCGCTCAAGCCGACACACCGTCAGCGCCCGCCACAGACAAAAAAGCCACGCTTGCCGCCATTCTGGCCAAGGCCAAAGCCCAGCGCGCAGGAGCCTGATACCCAATCAGCCTCTGGCGCTTGAAAAAAAGCCTGTGCTCTCAATGCCGCAACAAATCAGTGGCGACAAGTGCCCATCAGGCTTTCATTAGGCACTGACCAGGCTCTTGTAGACGCCGCAGCCCCAGTACAGGCCTGCATGCTTGCAGACATAGGACATCTTGGTCTGCACCTGCTGGTTGCTGGGATTGATGTAGTCGTATTCAACCCAGCCCGGACGAAGCTCGGCCTGGGCCATGATGTCGGCCATCAGACTATCTCCGTCGATGCCGGGCACATCCTGAACGCGCAGCCCCACTTTGGCCGGATTGCCGCCAAAGGCCCGGTACTCCCCCTCAGAAGACAAGGCAAACACATACATGTCGCGGTCGTGGAATGGCTGCGCAGGATCGGTCACGGTCTGCAGCAGGCTGGCAACACTGGACGAGCTTTTGGCTTGCCGCATGGTCGCATTCACCAGGGCCACCGCCTCCTCGGCTGTCCCCTGCTGCAGCCTGAAGCGCGACACCGCATCCGACAGATGCCGGGCGCGCAGCTGTAACTCCTGCGCCTGCTGCAGCGCCTGACCTACCATCTGGGCGTTGTGCTGGGTGATTTCGTCGATCTGACGCACGGCATTGCTGATTTCCTGAAGACCCGAGCTCTGGCTGCTGGCCGTGTCCGCAAGCGTCCCCATATGGGCAACCACATCGTGAATGGCCCGCGTCACGCCCTGGATCTCCTCGCCTGCACTGCGTAGCTGCTGCGTGCTCTGGGTGACCTGCTGCACGGTCTCGCCGATCAACTGCCGAATCTCCTTGGCCGCTTCGGCACTGCGCTGGGCCAGCGTCCGCACCTCACTGGCCACCACGGCAAAGCCACGCCCCTGTTCACCGGCTCTGGCAGCCTCCACCGCAGCGTTCAAGGCAAGAATATTGGTCTGGAAGGCAATGCCGTCAATCACGCCAATGATTTCCCGCATGCGCCCGGCATTGCGCTCTATCAGCTCCACCGACTGCACCGCATGCTGCATGGCTTGGGCGCCCTGATCGGCAGCGGCGCACACGCCGTCAGCGCGGGAATGTGCTGCCTTGCTCACTTCCGCATTGTGCTCAACCGCAGAGGTGAGCTGCTCGACACTGACCACCGTCTGCGCGAGATTGCTCGCCTGCATCTCGGTTCGTTCAGACAAGGCCTGATGGTCCTTGACCATGCCCTGTCCAGCCTGGGCAACCAGGGCCGCGTTGCTGCGAACATCGGCCACCATTGCCGACAGCGCATGTACCATGGACTTGGTAAGGCTTGATGCGGAAAGTCCTTGTTGCGGCTCTCCGGCAACGCCAAGACTCAGGTCTCCATGAGCGACTCTTTCCAGCGCCAGCTGCATGTCCTGCCACTGCTGCTGCCAGCTCTTGTGAAGAGCACCGACCCACAACAGCACTCCCATGATCCACAGCAGCAACCAGCCCAGCTGCCATGTTCCGCTCAGGCCCAGCAAGGGCAAAACAGGCCCAGCCAGCAGCCATGGCAGCCCCGACCACAGCAGTCCGGAATTCCTCATTCGTACGCGGTTTTTTTTGTCGGGCAAGATGCGCTTTTGCATTGCCTGTCTCCATTCGTTTTTTGTGGTCGACTTCGTTTGCTGAGCTTGCAGCCTGCTCACGGTAGCCCTTTGCTCTGTCATCCAGCTTACGTAACAAATTGCAATTTACGGTGCCTGCAAACCCGCAAAATCGAAACCATGAGCACTGTTTTCTCATGCGAAAATGGCATCAGCCCATAATGTGTCACTATGAATCCCCTGCTCTCGCGCTTACAGCCTTATCCGTTTGAACGCCTTCGCCAACTGTTTGCCTCTGCCCAGCCGCCCGAGGGCCTGCGCCCCATCAGCCTGGGCATCGGAGAGCCGCGCCATGCCACGCCGGCGTTCATTGAAAAAGCACTGAGCAGCGAACTCCAGGGCCTGTCCGTTTACCCCGCCACAGCCGGTCTGCCGGCGCTGCGCCAGGCCTGCGCGCAATGGGCCAACCGGCGCTACGGCATAGAGCTTGATGCAGCGACCCAGGTTCTGCCCGTCAATGGCTCGCGTGAAGCCCTGTTTGCCTTTACCCAGGTGGTGGTGGACAGCACCCGAGCTGGTGCGCGCGTCATCTGCCCCAATCCCTTCTATCAAATCTACGAAGGTGCGACGCTGCTGGCCGGGGCCACCCCCTATTACGCCGCCAGCGATGCCGCGCGCAACTTCGCCGTGAACTGGGATGCCGTGCCCGAGGAGGTATGGCAGAACACGCAGATGATTTTTGTCTGCTCTCCCGGCAACCCCACGGGCGCCGTGATGCCGCTGGGCGAATGGGAGAAGCTGTTCGCCCTGTCCGACAAGCATGGCTTTGTGATTGCCAGCGACGAGTGCTACAGCGAGATCTACTTCCAGGAGGAAGCTCCGCTGGGCGGCCTGGAAGCGGCACAAAAGCTCGGTCGCCATGATTTCAAGAATCTGGTGATGTTCACCAGCCTGTCCAAACGCAGCAATGTGCCCGGACTGCGCAGCGGCTTTGTGGCAGGCGATGCGGCCCTGCTCAAGTCCTTCCTGCTCTACCGCACCTATCACGGCGGCGCCATGAGCCCCGTGGTGCAGACGGCATCGATTGCCGCCTGGGGCGACGAGGCCCATGTGCAGGAAAATCGCCGTCTCTACCGCGAGAAGTTTGCCCAGGTCACACCCGTGCTGTCCAGGGTCATGGATGTGAAGCTGCCCGATGCCAGCTTCTACCTCTGGGCTGGCATTCCGCCGCAATTGGGCATGGATGATGCACAATTCGCCAAGGAACTGTATATTCATACAGGTGTGACAGTTTTGCCGGGAAGCTATCTGGCACGTGAGGCCCATGGCTTCAACCCCGGAGCCAACCGCATTCGCATGGCTCTGGTGGCCGAGACGGCAGAATGCCTGGAAGCAGCTCAGCGCATTGCCCGGTTCATCGAGTCGCGCATACGCTGATTTCCACCCCAGCGCCTGCCCGGTGCAGGCCTTTATGACTTAACGATTCACCTCAACTTTCGATCCTTGACCGAAAACATCATGACGCAACAACTGCAATCCATCATCGACAACGCCTGGGACAACCGTGCCACTATTTCGCCTTCCGCCGCCCCCAAGGAAGTGGTGGATGCCGTGGAGCACGTGATTGCCGAACTCAATGACGGCAAGCTGCGCGTGGCCAGCCGCGAAGGCGTGGGCCAGTGGACCGTGCACCAGTGGATCAAGAAGGCCGTGCTGCTGTCCTTCCGTCTCAAGGACAATGCCCTGATCAACGGCGGCGCCCTGAACTTCTTCGACAAGGTGCCCACCAAGTTCGAAGGCATGAGCGAAGCCGAGATCGCCGCCACCGGCGTGCGCGTGGTACCTCCTGCCGTGGCCCGTCGCGGCTCCTTCATCGCCAAGGGCGCGATCCTGATGCCTTCCTATGTGAACATCGGCGCCTATGTGGACGAAGGCACCATGGTCGACACCTGGGCCACCGTGGGCTCCTGCGCTCAAGTAGGCAAGAACGTGCACCTGTCGGGCGGCGTGGGCCTGGGCGGCGTGCTCGAGCCCCTGCAAGCCAACCCCACCATCATTGAAGACAACTGCTTCATCGGCGCCCGCTCCGAAGTCGTAGAAGGCGTGATCGTGGAAGAGAATTCCGTTCTGGGCATGGGCGTATACATCGGCCAGTCCACCCCTCTGTTCAACCGCGAAACCGGCGAAATCACCTACGGTCGCGTGCCCAGCGGCTCGGTGGTGGTCAGCGGCAACATCCCCAAGCAGACCAAGGATGGCAAGGACTACTCCATGTATGCCGCCATCATCGTCAAGCGCGTGGATGCACAGACCCGCTCCAAGACCAGCATCAACGACCTGCTGCGCGACTGATGGGCGCCTGGCCACGCTTGCTCTGCCTTGATGCAGACACCGCCATGGCCGCCCCCGCTCACAAGCCTGCCCGCTCCCGAGCGTGCAGGCTTTTTTCATGCGGGAAATCAGCTTTGCGCATCAAGCGCGACCTGCACCGAGTTGACACACGCTAACATGCGTGCACAGAGAGGCTGAGCGAAAAAGGATGAAGAAAAAATGAGCACCATGGAAAAAATTCTGCGTCTGATGTCCGAAAAAAAGGCTTCGGACGTCTATCTCTCCGCCCGTGCGCCGGCGCTGATCAAGATCAACGGTATCTGCATCCCCATCAACAATCAGGAGTTGCCCGTCGAAGCTCCGCTGGCCTTGCTCTCCGAAGTCGTCAAGCCGGAAGCCATAGAGGAGCTCAAACAGACGGGCGAGCTGAACATGGCCATTCCCATGAGCGGCATAGGACGTTTTCGTATCAGCGCCATGCGCCAGCGTGGCTCCTACGCAGTTGTCGTGCGCTTCATCTCGCAGCAGGTGCCCTCGCGCGACAGCCTGAACCTGCCGTCCATTGTCAGCGAACTGGTCATGGAAAAGCGCGGCCTGGTGCTTGTCGTTGGCGCCACGGGCTCGGGCAAGAGCACGACACTGGCGACCATGATCGACGAGCGCAACGACACGCTCACTGGCCATATCCTCACGGTGGAAGATCCCATCGAATACCAGTTTCGCAACAAGAAATCCATCGTCAACCAGCGTGAGGTCGGCACCGATACCAGTACTCTCGCAACCGCACTCAAGAATGCGCTGCGTCAGGCACCCGATGTGATTCTGATCGGCGAAATCCGCGACCGCGAGACCATGTCGGCCGCACTGGCCTATGCCCAGTCCGGCCATCTGTGCCTGGCAACCCTGCATGCCAACAACAGCTATCACACGCTCAATCGCATCCTGTCCTTCTTCCCCGAGGAGGTACGCCCCAGCATGCTGGGCGAGCTGGCCGCCTCGCTCAAGGCCGTGATCTCTCAGCGCCTGGTCCGTACCGTTACCGGCACCCGCGTGCCGGCCGTGGAAGTCATGCTCAATACCAAGCTCATCAGCGACATGATCGTCAAGGGCGACTTCGGTGGCGTGAAGGAGGCCATGGAAAAATCCATGGCCGAAGGCTCGCAGACCTTCGAGGACGCACTGGCAGCCCTGGTGCGCAGTGGCACAATTGAGCGCAGTGAAGCGCTGGCCTATGCCGACTCGCCCACCAATCTGATGTGGCGCATGGATAATGACGTCAGCCACGCGGCCACTGCTGCCAACGCCCCGGCCGTCACCGATGTGACTCTGCCCGGCGATGACGATATGCCGTCCTTCACGGAAATCACCCTGGATGTCAGAACCGCCTGAAGCCGCCAGCCAAGGCGGCATAGGCATTGTTTTAGTTTGAAGCCCCCTCCATGTCCCGGACACTGCAACTGACCGAGCAGCTCATCAGCCTGCCCTCCGTCACCCCCGAAGATGCTGGCTGCCTTGAGCTGCTCGCCGATGCCCTGACACCCATGGGATTTACCTGCGAGCGGCTGGACAGCGGCCCCGCAGACTTCCGCGTACAAAACCTGTGGGCAAAGCGCGCTCCTGCGATTTCTCAGTCTACGCAAGGTGCTATCAATTCAGATAGGCCTGTGCTGGTCTTTGCCGGCCATACCGATGTGGTGCCACCCGGCCCGCTCAAGGAATGGACCAGCCCGCCTTTCGTGCCCATGCACCGCGACGGCAAGCTCTACGGCCGTGGTGCCAGCGACATGAAGACCTCCATCGCCGCCTTTGTCGTGGCGCTGGAGGAGTTTCTGCAGGCCACGCCCGAGCCCGCCTTCGACATCGCCCTGCTGCTGACCAGCGACGAGGAAGGCCCCTCGATCGACGGCACCAAGGTCGTGGTCGAAGAGCTGCGCCAGCGTGGCGAGCGCCTGGACTGGTGCATCGTGGGCGAGCCCACCTCGGTCAAACAGACCGGCGACATGATCAAGAACGGCCGCCGCGGCACCATGAGCGGCAAGCTCACCGTCAACGGCGTGCAAGGTCATATCGCCTACCCGCAACTGGCACGCAACCCCATTCACGAGGCCTTGCCCGCACTCGCGGAACTCGCGGCCACGGTCTGGGACCGCGGCAATGCGTTCTTCCCGCCCACCAGCTGGCAGATCAGCAATATCCATGGCGGCACGGGCGCCAGCAACGTCATTCCCGGTCACGTGGTGATCGACTTCAATTTCCGCTTCTGCACCGAGTCCAGTTCCGACTCCCTGCAAAAGCGCGTACATGAAATCCTGGACCGCCATGGCGTCGAGTACTCGCTGGTCTGGACCGTGGGCGGACAGCCTTTTCTGACCACACCGGGCACCCTGGTGCAGGCCGTGCAGGCCGCCATCAAGGATGAAACCGGACTGGATACCGAGCTATCCACCACGGGCGGCACCAGTGATGGCCGCTTCATCGCCCAGATCTGCCCTCAGGTCATCGAGATGGGCCCGCCCAATGCCAGCATCCACAAGATCGACGAACACATCGCCGTGGCCGATATCGAGCCCCTGAAAAACATCTACCGCAAGACTCTGGAACAACTCCAGCGCCAGCAGACCGCACCCCAGACCGCATGAGCACTACCAGCACAACCCTGATCTCCGGCAACACCGTTGCCGAACTGATTGCCAGCGGCACCCAGGCGCTCACCGCTGCCGGCGTGGCTTTTGGCCACGGCACGGCCACGGCCGAAGACGAAGCGGCCTGGCTGGTGCTCTGGAAGCTGGGCCTGCCCCTGGACAGCGAACTCACGCCCGGCGCTCCGGAATCTGTTGCAAATCAGCCTGTATCTCTTGATGCACAAGCGCAGACAGCTACTCTTTTTGAAGAACGTATCCGCAGCCGCAAGCCCGCGGCCTATCTGACGAACGAGGCCTGGCTGGTGGGCGTGCCCTTCTACATCGACGAACGCTCCATCGTGCCGCGCAGCTTTATCGCCGAGCTGCTGGCCGACGGCAGCATCGACGGCTGGCTGTCCGACAAGACCGTGCAGGTGCTCGACCTGTGCACCGGCAACGGCTCCCTGGCCTGCCTTGCCGCCATGGCCTATCCTGAAGTCCGGGTGACCGGTGCCGATATCTCGACCGATGCCCTCGCCGTCGCCCGCATCAATGTGGACAAGCACGGGCTGCAGGATCGCGTGACGCTGCTGGAAAGCAACGGCATGAGCCAAGTGCCCGGCCCCTGGGATCTCGTACTTTGCAACCCGCCCTACGTGAACTCCGACAGCATGGGCAAGCTGCCTGCCGAGTACCAGGCCGAGCCCGAGCTGGCCCTGGCCGGCGGTACCGACGGCATGGACTTCATCCGCCGACTGCTCGAGGACTTGCCAGCGCGCCTGAACAAGGACGCAGTGGTGGTGCTGGAGATCGGCAATGAAAAGCCGTACTTCGAGGCCGCCTTCCCCGATCTGCCCGTGTTCTGGCTCGACACCAGCTCGGGTGACGAGCAGGTGCTGCTGATTACCGAAGAGGCGCTGCGCCACTGGTCCGAGGGCAATACCGCCGCCTTGCAGCTGTAAGTTCTTCGTTCCGCATCCAAGGCACAGGCTGCTCAAAGCCTTGTGCCTTTTTCTCTATGCAGGTCTTTGAACAAGCGCTCAAGCACGCTTGACCGCACTCGGATAGCGAAAACCGCCGCCCGCAATCTGCAGACCATCGCGCCTGCCTGCAAAGAAGCGGGCATTGAGCAGATCCTCTTCATCTCGAAGCCCGCCGCGCCCAGCAGCTCTGCCATGCCCTGCGGCGTGCCGAATGCATGCTACGGTTCAGCAGACCAATGCTGTCGTAGTGATACAAGGTGCGCACGCTCTCGGCTGCACGCTGCGCCACTCCTCCGGTCGTGAGATCGGTGCCTGTCATGGAAATCGAATGCCCGAACGACTGGAGCCAGTCGGGCTCGTTTGCTGCTGCAAGACTCAGTACGACATCATGCGTGTCGCCAGCTTGGAGATGGGTGTACGCACCATACCCTCCACGCGAGCTGGCAGCAGCATGGGCTTGAGCAGCATGCGCACGGCAAGATCGGCAGGCAGGCGACGGCTGACCAGCTCGTAAATGCGCTGGGCCATGTCTTCGAAGCGAGTGCTGCTATCGGAGAAATAAGGACCCTTGTGCGCCCAGACATGACGCAGCGCGATATCCGAATCGCTCTCTCTCAACTCCTTGAGACGACCATACAGTGCCTTGGCAATGCGCGTGCGGCCCACAGGCGCCTGCTGCTGCAGCTCCTTGAAGTACTTGAGGAAATGCTTGAAGTGGTTGACCTCGTCGTTGCGGATATTGCCCAGCAACTCGCTCAGAACCGGCTCATCGCTGAGTTCGCGCAAGGTGTGATAGTAGGCCGTGGTGCCTGTCTCCACCACGCAGCGCGCCACCATTTCCAGGCGCGGGTCGGGGTAGAGCTCCTCCATGGTGCACAGCTGCGAATATTCGGCAAAAAAGCTGTCGTAGGCTTGCTGCCAGGGAAACTCCGGCCACACGGCTTCCACATAGGCCCGTAGCGCGCGTCCGTGCTGCAGTTCTTCGGACTCCCATTGATCCTTGAGCCAGACCGCGATCTCGGGCCAGGCAGCGTAATGCTCGGCCAGGTTGGCCGCGTAGGTATCCGAGCCGGTTTCGATGAACGAGGCACTCATCAGCAAGAAGAACAGGTCCTGGTTGTGCTCTATGGCAGTGCGATCGATGGCAGAGAAGTCAATGTCTTCAATGCGCCAGTGGGCAGAGCCTTTTCTGCTCGGGGTGGTTGAATGTGAAGAGAGGGACACGTTTTGCTGCATCAGTTGTAGGACCGACATACTTAATCTGTCGGACTTCAGACTTAGAGATATGCCATCTTGTCGACATTTGGCCCTTACGCCATGTCAGATTACACCGACATTACAGGAGACTAACAATTCTTCAAATAGCCTTCTACAGGCTTTCATACCGACCTTCAAGCTGATTTTTTGAGTTGCGATCATGGATCTTCGCGGACTCCGCTATTTCATCACCGTGCGGGAGTCTGCACCCAGGCCCCAAGCGCGTGAACATGAGCTGAAATTCACCGAAACGATGATGGAGCGTATAGGTCTTCAAGCCATATGAAAGCTCGGACAGACCTGCCACAACCGGGGCACCGCTACCGCCCTGCTCATTCCCTCAAGCTCCTGAGCCTGAGGGCATTCGCGGATAATCGACCCCAGTCATGATCAGTCTCAAGAACATCACGCTGCGCCGCGGCACCAAAGTCCTGCTCGACCAAGTCAGCACCACCATCAACCCCGGAGAGTCTGTCGGCCTTGTCGGCCGTAACGGTGCAGGCAAGTCCAGCCTGTTCGCCCTGCTCAATGGCAGCATCAGCGAAGACGGCGGTGATTTCTTCATCCCTCCTCAGTGGCGCATGGCACAGGTAGCCCAGCACATGCCGGAAACCGACGAATCAGCCACCCGGTTTGTTCTGGATGGCGACACGCGCCTGGCCGAACTGAACGCCCAGTTGGCTGCCGCCGAAGCCTCAGGCGATGGTATGGAAATCGCCCAGGCCTATGTGGATCTGGCCGATGCAGGTGCGCATGATGCTGAATCACGCGCGCAAGCCCTGATTCTGGGTCTGGGCTTCAAGGTGTCCGAGCTGGATCATCCCGTCAACAGTTTCTCGGGCGGCTGGCGCATGCGTCTGCAGTTGGCCCGTGCACTGATGGCTCCCAGCGATCTGCTGCTTCTGGACGAACCCACCAACCACTTGGACCTGGATGCCCTGGTCTGGCTGGAGGCCTGGCTCAAGCGCTATAGCGGCACGATGATCGTCATCAGCCACGACCGCGAATTCCTGGACGCCATCACCAACGTCACACTGCAGATCCAGGGCGGGCAGATCAACCGCTACGGCGGCAATTACTCGCGCTTTGAAGAACTGCGTGCCCAGCAGCTGGAGCTGCAGGCGGCCAGCTTCGCCAAGCAGCAGGAAAAAATGGCCCATCTGCAGAAGTTCATCGACCGCTTCAAGGCCAAGGCCAGCAAGGCCAAGCAGGCACAAAGCCGGGTCAAGCAGCTCGAGCGCATGGAAAAGGTCGGGCCGGTACTGGCCGAAGCCGAGTTCACCTTCGAATTCAAGGAACCCGCCAATCTGCCCAACCCCATGCTGGCGATTACCGATGCCAGCTTCGGCTATGAGGACGAAGACGGCAGGCAGACCACCATCTTGCGGGGCGTCAACCGCTCCGTGCTGGCAGGCCAGCGCATCGGCATCCTCGGGGCCAACGGCCAGGGCAAGTCGACCCTGGTCAAGACCATCGCCCGCGAGATGAAGGCGCTGGCCGGCACCGTCACCGAAGGCAAGGGCCTCAATATCGGCTACTTTGCCCAACAGGAACTGGACGTTCTGCGCCCCGGTGAGAACCCGCTGGAGCACATGACACGTCTGGCCAGGGAGCTCGGCGCTGCCGCACCCGCCGCCAGCCGCGAACAGGACTTGCGCAACTGGCTGGGCACTTTCAACTTCAGCGGCGACATGGTCAAGCAGTCTGTGGGCAGCATGAGCGGTGGCGAAAAAGCCCGTCTGGTACTGGCCATGATCGTCTGGCAACGCCCCAATCTGCTGCTGCTGGACGAGCCTACCAACCACCTGGACCTGGCCACGCGCGAAGCGCTGGCCATGGCGCTCAACGACTTCGACGGCACCGTGATGCTGGTCTCCCACGACCGTCACCTTCTTCGCGCCGTATGTGAAGACTTCTGGATGGTGGGCCGCGGCGTTGTCGGCCCGTTCGACGGCGACCTGGACGACTACCAGCGTTATCTGCTGGAGGAGTCCAAGCGCTTGCGTGAAGAAGCACGCAATGCCGAACAGCAGGCCAACAGCACGCCAGCGGTGCAAACTCCGGTAGAACTCAAGCCAGTTACGCCTGAAGCCCCTTCTACAAAAGCGCTGGACGCTCTGAAAACAGAATCATTCCCTGACACCGTGGCTGACCCCAAGGAAGCCCGTCGCCTCGCCGCTGCAGCTCGCCAGCAACTGGCCGAAAAGACCAAGCCCTTCAAGAAAGAGCTGGAACAGATCGACAAGACGCTGCCCAAGCTCAATGCCCAGCGCGGCGCGCTGGAAGAAAAGCTGGCCACGCCCGGACTATCCGGTGGCGATATCGTGGAAGCGGGCAAGCAGCTGAGTGCCGTCAGCGCTGAAATCGATCAACTGGAAGAGCGCTGGCTGGAGCTTTCGGAGCAGATCGAAGCCCTGACCACCGAAACCTGCTAAGCCCAGGAAAAGCCCTGCCATTGACCAGCTTTGGCAGGGCGCTCTTCATTTTGAACATGCATGCCGGCTGCTGAAAACATCAGCAAACGCGAGTTGCATTTTCTTGCGCTGTTGATTCAGCTTCTTGTCAACCTGCAGTTCAGGCCAGGCGTTGAACCACTCAAAGGAGTGAACTGCAATGACCACCACTGTTACCGACACCGCCAAAGCCCAGCCCGCACAGGCCGCAGCAGCTATGTCTCTGATGGCTTGGCCCTGGGACGAACGTGATCGCAAGCGTGCCCCCGCCTTTGCAGCCTGATTATCACTGGATAAAAGAACAGGTAAAAAATTTCCAAAAAGCTGTCAACGAGCTGAATCCGTCAGACGTTAAACAGACATACAGGAGAGATTCCAATGCAAACCACGAACATCATGTCCATCTGGCCCGAAGACGAGCGCGATCGCAAGCGCTAAGCGCTCGCCGCGCAACACTGTGCAGACCAAAGCGCAGTGTGTTGCAGCCAGGTGCCCGGGCAGTCGGCACTGATAGGCCAAAGAAGCATCAGCCTTGCTGCCCTGCGCTCAACCAGTCGCTTTGCAAAGCGGCACAGAAACCCAAGACCCGCATGAATGATCTCTGCGGGTTTTGTCATTTGGGCATCGTCCCGCTCTTTGCCCGCAGGCTTGCAGGGAAAAACAGCAGCGACATGAAAAAAGGAGCCTGAGCTCCTTTTTGCCGAATGCCTGAAAAGGCTTAGTGCATATGCAGGCCGCCGTTGACCGCAAAGTCCGCACCTGTGGAATAGCTGCCCTCTTCCGAAGCCAGCCAGGAGATGATGGAGGCGATCTCCGCAGGCTCGCCCAGACGCTTGACGGGTACGCCCGCCACGATCTTTTCGAGCACATCGGGACGAATTGCCTTGACCATATCGGTGCCGATGTAACCAGGGCTGACTGTATTCACGGTCACACCCTTGGCAGCCAACTCTTGAGCCAGCGCCATGGTGAAGCCATGCATACCGGCCTTGGCAGCCGAGTAGTTGGTCTGTCCGGCCTGTCCCTTGGCGCCGTTGACCGAGCTGATGTTGATGATTCGGCCCCAGCCCTTTTCCACCATGTCTGCCACCACCTGCTTGGTGACGTTGAACATGGAGTTGAGGTTGGTTTCGATGACCGACTTCCAGTCGTCCGGCGTCATCTTGACGAACATGCGGTCGCGGGTGATACCCGCGTTGTTCACCAGCACATCGATGTTGCCGTGCTCTGCCTTGGTCTGGTTGAAGGCTTCGACGGTGGATTCCCAATCCCCCACATTACCAACCGAGGCATAAAACGTGTAACCCAATTGCGCCTGCTCGTCCAGCCACTTGCGGTAGTCGCGCGATGGTCCGCAACCCGCGATCACCTTGAAGCCATCCTTATGCAAACGCTGGCAGATTGCGGTACCGATACCGCCCATGCCCCCCGTGACGTACGCTACTTTCTGGCCCATTCATCTCTCCTGTCAATCAATGGTTATTTCACGATCACACTATCAACGATAAGAATTCTGAGGAATTGCTTATCGTTTTGAACGCCACACACCCTGCACGCTGGCCATGCCAGTATGCAATCGAGTAGGTCCGAATGAACCCGCTTTCGCCGTGGTTTACCTCGTGATCTTCCCTAGGGTCGATGGGAGGCTGGCATCAGCGGGCTTCCCAGACTGCGCCGGCCTTCAGGAGCACCGGAGCAGTCTGCAATCCTGAAGCCTCAGCAGGCTTCCACAGCCATAGCAACACCCATGCCACCGCCGATGCACAGGCCGGCCAGGCCCTTCTTGGCACCGCTGCGCTGCATTTCATGCAGCAGCGTCACCAGAATGCGGCAGCCCGATGCACCAATGGGGTGACCGATGGCGATGGCACCGCCGTTGACGTTGACCTTGGCGGTGTCAATGCCCAGATCCTGATTCACCGCGCAGGCCTGTGCGGCAAAGGCTTCGTTGAGTTCGAACAGGTCCACATCGGCAGCCTTCCAGCCGGCGCGATCCAGCGCCTTGCGCGTGGCATAGACAGGACCGAGGCCCATGACCTCTGGAGCCAGGCCGCTGGTGGCATAAGACACGATCTTGGCCAGGGGCTTGAGGCCCAGTGCCTTGGCCTTGGCCGCCGTCATCACCACCACGGCGGCAGCGCCGTCGTTCAGACCCGAGGCATTGCCGGCCGTCACCGAACCTGCCTTGTCGAAAGCGGGCTTGAGGGTGGCCAGTACATCGGCATTGGTCTTGCGGTTGACGTATTCGTCACTGTCGAACACGATGGGGTCACCCTTGCGCTGGGGAATGCTCACGGGAACGATTTCGTCCTTGAACTTGCCAGCATCCTGCGCGGCCGCAGCCTTTTGCTGGCTGGCCAGCGCCAGCGCATCCTGCTGCGCGCGGCTGACGTTCTTTTCCTTGGCCACGTTCTCGGCAGTGATGCCCATGTGGTATTGGTTGTAGACATCCCACAGACCGTCCACGATCATGGTGTCCACCATCTTCCAGTCACCCATACGCTGGCCGTCACGCGAATTGGGCACGGCATGGGGCGACAGGCTCATGTTTTCCTGGCCTCCGGCAACCACGATTTCGCTGTCTCCCGTTGCCACGGCCTGAGCTGCCAGCATCACGGCCTTAAGGCCGGAGCCGCAGACGGCATTGATCGTCAGCGCAGGTGTCTCCTTGGCAATGCCGGCCGCCATCATGGCCTGACGCGCAGGATTCTGCCCGGCCGCCGCCGTCAACACCTGACCCATGATGACTTCACCGACCTGGTCCTTGCCCACCTTGGCACGAGCCAGAGCCTCGGAAATCACGGTCGCACCCAGCTGGGTTGCAGGAATCTTGGCCAGAGAGCCGCCGAACTTGCCGACCGCCGTACGCACGGCGGAAACGATAACGATGTCTTCCATTGCTGACGAACCTTTCTAGGTTTCTTACAAGTGATGCATGCGTGCGGGTTGCATCCTGTTCATCGTGCCACCCGCCGCTTCCTATCACGGTGCGAGCCTTGTTTGCTGCACCGCAATATGGAACTGATTGTGCCTCAGGCCTCGCTCAGGCTTTTGACAGAACATAGCGACCCGGAGCATCTTCGATGGCTTCATAGGCACGTGCACGGCCATAGCTCTTGGGAGCCGCGAGCTGCTTGCCTGCATGGCTGCCCAGCCAGGCACTCCAGTCCGTCCACCAGCTGCCCGGATACTCCGTGGCCTCGGCCAGCCAATCGTTGAACGCCTCAGGAAACTCGCCATCCTCACGCAGCCAGTGGCTGCGCTTGTTCTTGGCCGGCGGGTTGATGACGCCGGCGATATGGCCGGAGGCACCCATCACGAAACGACGCTCACCGCCCAGTACCTGCGACGAGGCATAGGCCGCAGCGACAGGAACGATGTGGTCCTCGCGCGAGCCGTAGATATAGACCGGCATCTTGAGCTGGCTCATGTCGATCTTCTCGCCGCACACGGTCAGCACGCCGGGCTTGATCAGGTTGTTCTCCAGGTAGAGATTGCGCAGATACCAGGCGTAGAACGGGCCGGGAAGATTGGTGGAGTCGCTGTTCCAGTAAAGCAGATCGAATGGCGGCGGTGTCTCGCCCTTGAGGTAGTTGCCCACCACATAGTTCCAGACCAGATCATTCGGGCGCAGAAAGCTGAAGGTGGATGCCATGTCCTGGCCCTTCATCAGCCCGCCTTTACCCATTTGCATCTCACGCAGGCGCACCATGTTTTCATCAATGAAGATATCCAGAATGCCTGTGTCGCGGAAGTCGATCAGCGTGGTCAGCAGCGTCATGCTGGCTACGGGAAAAGCATGGGCCTCCACCTTGGCCGCAGCAGTTTTGCTGCCTGTCTTTGCAGCCGCAGCACGGCTGCGGGGCTTGGCAGCTTGCGGCTGTCCATGCTCGCGGGCATGGCGTGCAGCCAGCACTGCCATGGCAGTGGAGAGCATGGTGCCGCCCACACAGAAACCCAGCACATTGATCTGCGGCGCCTCGCAGATATCCTGAACCGTGCTCACAGCCTTGAGCACGCCATCTTCGATGTAGTCATCCCAGCTCTTGTGCGCCTGGCTTTCGTCGGGATTGCGCCAACTGACCACAAAGGTGCGATGCCCCTGGCTGACGGCATAGCGAATCACGGAGTTGTCCGGCTGCAAGTCCAGAATGTAGAACTTGTTGATGCAGGGCGGCACCATCAGAAAAGGCTTCTCGAATACCTTGGCAGTCAGTGGCTTGTATTCGATGAGCTGGAACAGCTCGTTCTCGAAAACCACCGCGCCTTCGGTGGTCGCCACGTTCTTTCCCACGGTGAACAGGCTTTCGTCGGTCATGGAGACATGGCCCTGGCGCATGTCGGCCAGCAGATTGGCAATACCCTGAGCCAGGCTCTCGCCCTTGGTTTCAACAACCTTGTTGAGCGCATCGGCGTTCAGTGCCAGAAAATTGCTGGGCGCCATGGCTGCCACCCATTGCTCGACCGCAAAACGCACGCGATTGCGTGTTTTTTCATCGCCCTGCACCGCTTCGGCCATACCGGTCAGCATGCGACTGCCCAGCAGGTAGTTGGCTGCGGCCATCGATGCAACGGGATTGGCGCTCCACTCTGGCTTGGCAAAGCGCTTGTCCTTGGACAGCAGGGCCTGAATCTGTTTTCCATCTGCCAACGACTGCACCGACTGCAGGTATTCCTGCTGCAGCCCCTGCAGTTTGGCCGCATCGAACTGCACCGCTTGAGCCGACCCCGTTGCCATCTGGGGCATGGCCGATTGCATGGCATCCATGATTCCAGCCCAAGGGTTGGGTGCGGACCCCAGACCTGGCATGGCGCTGAGCCCCATGGGAGCACCGGACTGCATCTGCTGAAGCGTCTGGAGGCTCTTGCTCCAATGCTCCTGCCAGAATTGTTGAATGGATTGGCCAGCTTGGCCCCAGCTCGGGTCAAAATTCATGCTTACATCCTAGTCAAGGCAAGCGACCGGCGATCTCAGGGTCTGGGGACGCTTGCGGAATCTGCAATACGGCTCACACGGCGGCATTGTCACCTATGTGCCAGGCAGTTCCGACAAGAAGCGGCCTCATTTTGCCGTTATGAAGCTGTTTTGACACAAAACAACCCGAAGCCAGCATGCTTTCTGGCTCACTACAGAAACACCATGTACCTCATTGCCATCGCCTGGATGTACGTTGTCGTGATGATGACGATCGCCGAGGCAGCCAGCCCCGGCGGCACCCTGCTGGGTGCATTTTTCACCTTCGTGCTCTACGGTCTGCTGCCGCTTTCCATCGTGCTCTACATACTGGGCACGCCGGCCAGAAAGCGCCGCCTCAAAGCCCGGCAGGAACAGGAAGCGCTAGCTGCAGAACACGTGCCTCCCAGCCCCGGCTCAGGCATCGCGCCAGATGCTGGCAGCCAGCCGCCCGCTGCCGCCCAGACGAGCGGCGTCGCGCCGGTGCGAGAAGAAACGTGATGCATTGCTGACCGTGCACCAGGGCCGGCTGCCATCGTTGCCAAAGATTGCAGCAATGCCCAATGCAGCAAGCCTCTGGCGTGCCAGTTGCGCCAGATCGGCCAGATATTTGATGCTGCTGCCAGGTACAGGCACAAAGTGTCGTACCGCATCGGCGTCATGCGCCACGAAGATATCGCGCACTTCGGCCCCCACTTCAAAGGACTCGGAACCTATGCATGGGCCCAGCCAGGCCTGAGTGCGGGCGGCAATCCGGGACGGCTTCGTGTCGGCTGCCGAAAGCGATTGCTGCGCCTGCACTTTCCGGGAAAAAGACTCGAAAAGCATCTCCAGCACACCGCCGTGCAACGGCCCCTCAGACTGCTGTCTGCCGGGCGGCATGCCGGCCAGACCACGCCAGCCCGCATGGGCCGCGCCCACGACCAGCCCCGAATCATGGGCCAGCAACACGGGCAGACAGTCCGCCACCATGACGGTGCAGACCACGCCTGCATCATCGGTCACGCAGGCATCGAAGGCCGCACCATTGGACTCGGCCACATTGCCTGCGTCCAGCGTCAGCACGTCCACGCCATGCACCTGCTGCAAGTACGCCGTGCAGGCACCAGGGGTGCGGGCCTGCAGCGCCGCATTGAACAGTTCACGGTTGCGGCGCACGTGAGCGGGGTTGTCGCTCACGTGGTCGCCCAGGTTCATGCTGCCCCAGGGTGCCTGGCTGACGCCGCCCTCGCGCGAGGTGCAGATGGCATGCACGCCGGGCAGAGCCGGCCAGTCCGGGACCAGCCAGGAGTCAGGCCAGAGGTCCGGTGGACCCGGCCTATAGGTCTCGCTCATGACGCCCTCTTCACTCAGCATCCGGACAGGCTGAAGGATGGGCCTGCTGGAAAGCCGGCAAGGCGTTGCACCGCTCGACCACGTCCATCAGGCGCGGCAGAGCCTCGAGATTCACATTGAAGCGCTGGGCGTTGTAGATCTGCGGGACCAGGCAGCATTCGGCCAGCGTGGGTGCGTCACCCCAGCAAAACGTCGACGGCGCCAGGCCCATGGCCTTACGTTCGGCATCCAGCAGCGCCAGCTGACGCTCGAAGGCTTCCAGACCGGAGCGCACCCAGTGCGCATACCAGCCATTCTTGGCCTCGTCGCTGGCCCCCATTTGGTGCACCAGGTACTTGAGCACGCGCAGGTTGTTGAGCGGATGGATCTCGCAAGCCACCATCTGCGCCAATGCGCGCACATGGGCACGGCCCAGTGCATCCCTGGGCAGCAATGGTGTTTCAGCATGGGTCTCATCGAGATATTCGATGATGGCCATGGACTGCGTGAGCCAGTGCCCCTCGTCCGTCACCAGTGCGGGCACCAGCGCGTCACCCACATGGGAGGCATAGGCCGCAGCCTTTTGTTCGCCGCGCACCAGATGCACGGGCACGGAGTCATAGGACAGCCCCTTGAGTTGCAGTGCAATGCGCACACGATAAGAGGCGGAAGAACGGAAATAGGTATGCAGCTTCATGATGTGAGCAGCATAGCGCGAGCCGCACGGACTGGCATTTTCCCTAGGGCTGGAATACGTAAAAGCCGTCATCTGCCACGCCGTCTCCGGGCCTGCATCGTGGCACACTGCTTGCCACATCAACCATTGCTGATTTCAGCGCGTGTTCTTGCCGAGGACTTCATGAGTTACGTGTTCAATCCCCCTGCCGTTGCCAGCCTGCCTGTTGTGGGCCGCGGCGAGCGCTTTCCCATTCACCGCATCTATTGCGTGGGCCGCAACTATGAGGATCACGCCAAGGAAATGGGCTTTACCGGCCGCGAGCCACCGTTCTTCTTCATGAAGCCTGCGGACGCGACCGTGGCAGTGGAAGCCGGCAGCACCACCACCGTGGCCTATCCCACGCTGACCCAGAATCTGCACCATGAAATCGAGCTGGTCGTTGCCATCGGCAAGGCCGGCAAGAACATCAAGGCAGCCGATGCACTGCAGTACATCTACGGCTATGCCGTGGGTCTGGACATGACACGTCGCGACCTGCAAAACGACATGAAGAAGCAAGGCCGCCCCTGGTGTATCGGCAAGGCTTTCGAGCAATCCGCCCCCATAGGCCCCATCACGCCAGCCGATCGGGCGGGAGACATCGTCAACGCCGAGATTTCGCTGCAGGTCAATGGTGACTATCGCCAGCGCAGCCACATCCACAAGCTGATCTGGAATATCGCCGAAACCATTGAGCATCTCTCCAGCGCCTGGGAGCTGCAGCCCGGCGACCTGATCATGACCGGCACCCCCGAGGGCGTGGCCGCCGTGGTCAAGGGCGATGTGCTGGAAGGCGCAGTCACCGGACTTGAATCCATCAAGATCCAGATCGCCTAAGAATCCCTGGCGCACAGGCAGTTAGCGCCGGCCAGGTACTCCGGGAGTCGCACCGCATGGTGTGACTCCCTTTTTCATAGCTGTTTGCGCATGTTGTACCTGCGCTAGCGGCCTGATTTGCTTATAGTTGCGGAATGATTTTTCGCAGCCCCATCAAGTTCTGCCGCAATTGCGGCACCGCAGTCACCTACCGCGTTCCTGACGATGGGGATACGCGCGAGCGTGCCGTTTGCCCGGCCTGCCACACCATCCACTATGAAAACCCGCTCAATGTGGTCGGCACCCTGCCCGTGATGGACGACGGGCGCGTGCTGCTGTGCAAGCGCAACATCGAGCCGCGCCGCGGCAAATGGACGCTGCCTGCAGGCTTCATGGAGCTGGCCGAAACCACCAGCCGCGGAGCCCAGCGCGAAACCGACGAGGAAGCCGGAGCCGACATCGAGCTGGGCAGGCTGTTCAGTCTCATCAACGTGCCCCAGGTAGGACAGGTCCATCTCTTCTATCTGGCCCGCCTCAGAAGTACGCAGTTCTACCCCGGGCCCGAGACCATGGAGGCCCAGTTGTTCGCCGAGGCAGACATCCCCTGGGAAGAAATCGCGTTTCGCACCGTCAAGCTCACCCTGGAACGCTTCTTTGCCGACCGCAGGGCCGGCGTGCTGGAGCAGCCGCAGGTGCACTGCATAGACCTGCTCTGAATCGGCCAGATTGGTTACCCACTTTCTCACAGAAAACACCGCTCTGTCTTGGGGGTACAGAGGAAGTTGTCCGACGCCAGGCTCACTTCTACAGGCCAAAAATTACCAATGAATACAAATTGCGTGTGATCTGACATACCTCCTACGCAATACCGTGAAAGGTCAAGCCATGAGAGCGGGCATCGTGACGGCGTTCTGATCGTCAGCAGGCACATTGCCTTCTGGCTGTTTCATACCAGTCTGCCTTGTCGATGCCCTGACTCATGCATTTACAGTCAATTTACTGGATGAGGCGTCATGAAGGCATCTTTGAGCCCCACACTGAAGTCTCAACAATTGCTGCAGCGCGTCTGGGCTTTTGCGCTCCTGGCACTGATCCTGATGCTCAGCGCCAGCTGCAGCCTTTACCTGCTCTCCGCCGTGCGAGCGTTTGTCAACGGAGAAAGTCTCTGGTCCAAGGCCCAGAAAGATGCGATTTACTCGCTTTCCCGCTACGCGGATGAAGGCAACCCGATCGACTTCGCCCATTATCAGCGGGCCTTGCAGGTGCCGCGTGGCGATGCCGAGGCACGTATTGCCCTCTACGACAAGCCTCTGCGCCTGGACCTGGCGCGCAAAGGCATAGAGCAAGGCCAGAACCACCCCGATGATGTCAGCTCCCTCATCTGGCTGCTGCGCACATTCCGCTATTTCAGCTGGGTGCAGGAGCCCGTCGCGTACTGGAAGATGGGTGACGAGTACCTGAATCAGCTCGATACACTGGCCCAGGAAATCCGGCATGGATACGAAGTCGGCAACATCAGCCGCGAAAACATTGCCACCTGGAAGCGCGAGATCGACCTGATCAACCAGGGCGTGACAGCCCTGACCAGGGCCTTCAGCGACTCTCTGGGCCAAAGCTCGCGCAATATCGTCTGGCTGCTGCTCGCCCTCAACGGTGCCCTGGCCATTGGCCTGGTGAGCCTGTGGGTCTGGAATACCTGGCGCCTGATCCTGCTGCGAGAGCAGGTTCAAGACGGCCTCAACAGCGAAAAAGAGCGCGCGGAGACCACGCTGGCAGCGCTCAGCGATGCGGTCATCACCACCAATGCCAAGGGCATGGTCAACTATGTCAACCCCGCTGCCATAGGTCTGCTGGGTCTGCAAAAGCAAAGCTATCTGGACAGGCCCATCAAGCAGGTGTTGCAGTTCTACACCATGGACGCCTCCATCACCAGCGAAGGCCTGCTCGCACAGCTTGTCAATGACACCAAGGAGACCACCGTCGTGCGCGACGAGCAAACGCACTGGGTTCGCCGCACCGACCACAGCATCGTGCCGGTCAAGGTGCTGGGCTCCGCCATGCAGCGCGATGCTCAGGCATCGGGGGCAGTCTTCGTGCTGCGCGATGTGTCACGCGAGCAGCAGTACATGGACCAGATTTCCTGGAATGCACGCCATGACACGCTGACGGGGCTGGAAAATCGCGGGGAATTCGAGCGGCGGCTGCAAAAAATGCTGACCCAGGGTCTGCACCAGGTCAAGCCCTACGCTCTTCTCTACATCGACCTGGACCAGTTCAAGCTCATCAACGAAACCAGCGGCCATGCCGCCGGTGATGAGGTGCTGTGTGAAGTCTCTCGCATGTTGCAGGCCAATCTGCGCGAAACCGATTGCCTGGCGCGCATGGGCGGCGACGAGTTTGCCGTGCTGCTGGAGAACTGCCCTCCTTCCAACGTCGCGAGCATTGCCGAGAAGCTGCGCCTGGCAGCCCAGCAATTGCAAACCACCTGGGGAGAGAAGATATTGCGCACCGGCTTTTCGATCGGTGCCGTGCATGTTCCCGGTGATGCGGTCAATGCCTCCGATCTGCTGCGCATGGTCGATATGGCCTGCTATCAGGCCAAGGAGCGCGGGCGCAACAAGGTCTTTTTCTACAAGGCCGAGGACGGAATCTACAGCCGCTATGTCAGCGAGATGGAATGGGCCACACGCATTCGTACCGCACTGGACGAAGACCGCTTCTGCCTCTATGCCCAGAGCATTGCACCGCTGCAGGCCCGCAAGCATCGCCGCCACAGCGGCATGCACTTCGAAGTCCTGCTGCGCCTGCGCGATGAAAACGGCCAGATCCTGGCCCCCGGACATTTCATACCCGCCGCCGAGCGCTACGGCCTGATGCCATCGCTTGACCGCTGGGTGATCACCAGGGCCCTGCAGACACTGGCGCAGCAGCCCGGACACGCCAAGCTGGTGGAAACCTGCGCCATCAACCTCTCCGGTCCCAGCCTGGATGACGACGGCCTGCTGGAATTTGTGAAGGAGCAGTTGCAGCAGCACGGAATTGCACCGCAAAAGCTATGTTTCGAAATCACCGAAACCAGCGCCATTGGCAACCTCAGCAATGCCACACGGCTGATTCAGTCGCTGCGCGCCCTGGGTTGCCGTTTTGCCCTGGACGACTTCGGCGTCGGCATGTCGTCGCTGACCTATCTGAAGCAGTTGCCCGTCGACTATCTCAAGATCGACGGCGGCTTTGTGCGTGACATGCTCAAGGACAAGGGAGACCACGCCATGGTGGAGATGATCAATCGCATCGGCCAGACACTGGGCAAAAAGACCATTGCCGAGTTCGTCGAGAGCCGCGAGATCGCCGAGGAACTCATGACCATGGGCGTGGATTATGTGCAGGGCTACGCCATCGCCCGCCCCAAACCCATGACCAGCGAATACTTTGCCCCCACGCAGGAAAACCAGCTGCCCCAGTGGTGCGGGGCTCTGGCCATGGGCTGACAGCAGCGCATGCCAATACGAAAAAAAACGACGCATCAAGCGTCGTTTTTTTGTCGGCGGCAGTCAGGCTGCAGCAATCAGCGCGGCTTGCGCGAACCCTGGCCCGCCGGCTTGGCGGGCCTTGCCGCAGTTTTGAAACCGGGCTTGGCCTTGCCAGTCACACCCGCGCGCGGCGGCAGGCCAGTATGCTGGGTCAGCAGCTTGCCCGGTTGAGGCTGGCTGCTGCGGAAGCGCACATCGCCCTTGGGCTCCAGGCTCGTCTCTTCGCTGCGGCGTCGCACGGCCACGGCCTTGCCGTCCTTGTTGGTGGTGTAACCAATTCCGCCACCCGCCTTGGACGAGGTGCTGTTCTTCTTTCGTGCACTCTGATAGCTGCCGTCGACCAGGGGCTGGAAGGTCGGGATCAGGTGCTGCTTGCCGTTGCCGATCAGATCGGCGCGCCCCATGGTCTTGAGCGCCTCGCGCAGCAGCGGCCAGTTGTTCGGGTCGTGATAGCGCAGGAAAGCCTTGTGCAGACGGCGGCGCTTTTCACCGCGCACGATGTCCACGCGCTCTTCGGCCTCGTCGCGCATCTGGCGGCGCACCTTGGTCAGCGTGTTGCGACCGCTGTGGTACATGGCGGTGGCCGTGGCCATGGGGCTCGGGTAGAAGGTCTGCACCTGATCGGCACGGAAGCCGTTCTTCTTGAGCCAGATGGCCAGATTCATCATGTCCTCATCGCTGGTGCCCGGGTGGGCGGCGATGAAATAGGGAATCAGAAACTGCTTCTTGCCGGCCTCTTCGCTGAACTTCTCGAACAGCTGCTTGAACTTGTCATAGCTGCCGATGCCCGGCTTCATCATCTTGGTCAGCGGACCTTGCTCGGTGTGCTCGGGGGCGATCTTGAGATAGCCGCCCACATGGTGCTGAACCAGCTCCTTGACGTACTCGGGCGACTTCACCGCCAGGTCGTAGCGCAGGCCGGAGCCGATCAGAATCTTCTTGATGCCGGGCAGCTTGCGCGCGCGGCGATAGATCTTGATCAGCGGGCCGTGGTCGGTGTGCAGGTTCTGGCAGATGCCGGGGAAGACACAGCTGGGCTTGCGGCAGGCCGCTTCGATCTGCGGGCTCTTGCAGCCCAGGCGGTACATATTGGCCGTGGGCCCGCCCAAGTCGGAGATGGTGCCGGTAAAGCCCTTGACCTTGTCGCGGATCTCTTCGAGCTCCTGGATGATGGAGTCTTCGGAACGGCTCTGGATGATGCGGCCCTCGTGCTCGGTGATGGAGCAGAAGGTGCAGCCGCCGAAACAGCCGCGCATGATGTTCACCGAGGTGCGAATCATCTCCCAGGCCGGAATCTTGGTGGCGCCCTCATGGCTGCCACTTTCGTCGGCATAGGCGGGATGCGGGCTGCGCGCGTACGGCAGGCCGAAGACCCAGTCCATTTCGGCCGTTGTGAGAGGAATGGGCGGCGGATTCATCCACACATCGCGGGCCGTGGTCCCCTCGCCGTGAGCCTGTACCAGCGCACGGGCGTTACCGGGGTTGGTTTCCAGGTGCAGCACGCGATTGGCGTGGGCATAGAGAATCTGATCGCTCTTGACCTCTTCGTAGCTGGGCAGGCGCAGCACCGTGCGCTCGCGCGGAGGCAACTTGGACTTGCTGCGCAGCGAGAGATTGGGCACGAACTGGATGGGCTGGACCTTGGCTACCGATGCGCCGCCATTGGGGCCGTCCGCTTCCGATTTCGCGGCATCTTCCTTGGAGCAGCTCTGGCCCTGGGCCTCGGCCTGCTCGCTGGTCGTCATATAGGGGTTGATATGGGGCTCGACCTCGCCGGGCTCGTCCACCGTGGTGGAATCGACCTCGAACCAGCCCTCCTCCGAAGCGCGGCGGAAGAACGAAGTGCCGCGCACATCGGTGATCTGCTCCACCGGCTCGCGCGCCGCGATGCGGTGTGCCACTTCGACCAGGGCGCGCTCTGCATTGCCGTAGAGCAGGATGTCGCACTTGCTGTCCACCACGATGGAGCGGCGCACCTTGTCGCTCCAGTAGTCGTAGTGGGCAATGCGACGCAGCGAGCCCTCGATGCCGCCCAACACGATGGGCACGTCCTTGTAGGCCTCGCGGCAGCGCTGGCAGTAGACGATGGCCGCGCGATCGGGGCGCTTGCCGGCCACATCGCCGGGGGTATAGGCATCGTCGCTGCGAATCTTGCGATCAGCCGTGTAACGGTTGATCATCGAGTCCATGTTGCCGGCCGTCACGCCCCAGAACAGATTGGGCTTGCCCAGGGCCTTGAAGGCCTCGGCGCTGGTCCAGTCGGGCTGGGCGATGATGCCCACGCGAAAGCCTTGCGCCTCCAGCACGCGGCCGATGACGGCCATGCCGAAGCTGGGGTGATCCACATAGGCATCGCCCGTGACCAGAATGATGTCGCAGCTGTCCCAGCCGAGCTGATCCATCTCCGCACGGCTCATGGGCAGGAACGGCGCCGGGCCGAAGCGCTTGGCCCAGTACGGCTTGTAGCTGGTCAGCGGCTTGGCATCGCGGTGGAAAAAGGAAACATCAACCGGGGCGTTCATGTGGATGGGCTTTATATGGCCTCATGGCCTATTCGGAGAAACAACCCGTCAGTGTACTTTTCCGCCCTCAGCCTTGCACGAGCAAGGTCTTGCAGAAACAGGGTTGAACTCTGAACTTCATAGCATCCAGCGCTTGCCTTCATTGAAATTCGATGCATAACACACCTTAAATCATTGAAATGAAAGCGCCAGACACTCACTTCTTCATAGCACCAGAATCCAGATAACGCGCCGACTCAGTCCTTTTCCTGCCTCGTCACAGCGCCGGTGGCAGGATCAAGCCTGAGCTTCATGACCGTCTGATCGGCGCGCAGCATCTTGACCTTGTAGCTGGTCTTGCCCCAGTCCGAATCCAGCTGGGCCTCCAGCGGCTTGCCGGGCAAGGCGGCAACAGCTGCATCGACGGCCTGTACCAGCGTGATCCGGGCATCGGCCAGGCGCTTGGCATGCTTGCCCTCGGCCCGGCCCTTGTTTTCCTCCACTGCGGCATCGCCCGTGCTGGCATTCACGCGCAGCTTGATTTCCTCATTCACGGGCGAGATCAGGGTGACCGAGTAATAAGGCGCAGCGCCTTTCTTACCCTCTTCCAGCTCGACATCGATCGCTTTTCCGGGAGCAACGGCCTGGGCTTTTTCGACGGCCTGACTCAAGCCGATCTGCACGGCACCTGTCAAGGCAAGCCATTCGGCAGCAGACTTGGCCAGGGCCGGAGTCGCACTCAATCCACTCAGGCTCAGGGCTGCAGATAGCAGCAAGGTACTGGGACGCAATCTCATGGACCAATCCTCCTACAGTGGCAATGGCTCCAGTCTGCCTCGATTCCATGGCACGGCCTTGTCGGAGATCAAGCCATATCGACTTGTAGAAAATTCATCTCAAACTATTGATAGGCAAAGATTATCCGCTATGAAATCCGAGGGTCAGCACGCTGAAAACCCGCCAGGAACGAGCCTGGGCGGGTCGGGCTGACCGCCACGGACAAGCCTTTTGCTTACAGATCTTGCTGGGCCGCCGCAATCATTTCGCCAAACTGGCGGGCATCACCGAGCTGATTGGCGGCCAGCAGCGCCAGCTTGACCAGCAGCAGCTCTGACTTTTCCGCGCCCACGGCATCAATGGCGACAGCCAACTGGTCGTACACGGTCTCCAGACCGGCGATATCAAGAGTGGTTTGGGTCATTTGAATCTCTCCTCAGGCGGGCAGGGCCGCCTTGAATGCGGCTTGCAGACGATTGGCGTCCAGCGCCATCCAGCGCGCACAGACATGCTGATCGGGGCGCAGCAGATAGGCGGCGCCGTCGGCCATCACGCCGTAGCGGGCGCGGCAGCGGCCTTCGGTGTCATCAAGTACCAGATCGGAACCTTCGACAGTGCCTGAAGCGTGGCTGCTCACGGCGATCAGGCGCACGGCAACACCGCGGGCTCTGACCCCGGCCGCGACCGCCTGCAGTTCTGCGGGAATCGCCTTGCCGCTCGTGAAATACAGCAGATCGAAGCCGCCGCCCAGACGGTCGAGCAAATAGCTGTCCGGCGCAAAGCGCACGTTGAGAGGCGGCGCGCCATGGCCGGGGCCTGCCTTGAACAGCAGGTTGTCGTCCCCCATGCTGTTGAGCGGCGAGCTGCCGTACTCATGCGGGCGCGAGGTGCGCCAGTGATAGAGCGGGCCGACAAAGGGCTGGCTCAGCGACAGAGACAGCACGGCGTCGCGCAGCAGCCTGAAACCTCTGCTTGGCGGCGCCATGAAGCGTGTGCTCTTGCCGGCCTCTTCCACAATCTCCCGGGCCGCGCCCACTCGCTCGCTGCTATAGCTTTGCAGCAGCGCTGCGCTGGCCGCGCCCTTGGCGACGAGTGCCAGACGCCAGCCCAGGCCCTGAGCATCCTGAAAGCCGGTGTTGGCGCCGCGCACGCCGAAGATGGGCAGCATATGGGCTGCATCGCCCGCAAAGATCACACGGCCATGCACGTAGTTGGGCAGGGTCAGCGCGCGGGCCGAGTACACGGAGCTCCAGTCCATCTCCCAGGGCGTGCCGCCAAAGCCGATCATCTCCAACTGCGCATCGATGCGCGCCTTCAGCGACTCGGGCCTGAGCGCATCCTCGGGATCTTCTCCGGCAGGCAGCTGGTAGTCCACACGCCAGATGCCGTGCGGCTCGCGGTGCATGAGGATGGTGTTGCCAGGGTTCCATGTGGGATCGAAGAATGCGAGACGTTCGGTGGGCAAAGGCAGGTCGATGCGGATATCGGCAATCACGAAGCGGCCCTCGTAGGAAGCGCCCTCCATCAATAGATTCATGGCCGTGCGAATCCCCGAACGCGCGCCGTCGCAGGCCACCAGCCAGTCGGCCCGCAGCTCGTAGCTTCCTTCCGGGGTATCCACCTCCACCAAAGCCTGCTCGCCCTTTTGCTCGACCTTGTTCACGCGGTTGCCCCAGCGCAGCTCGATCAGCGGGTTGGCCTGCACAGCATCGACCAGATATTCCTCCAGGTACTGCTGCTGCAGATTGATCATGGGAAAGAAGCGGTCGTCGTCGGCCCGCGCGTTTTCCATGCGAAACACGCGCTGGCCGCGGTAGATGCTGTTGCCGTAGCACCAGGGCAGTCCGGTCTCCGTCACGCGCTGGGCCACGCCCACCTGCTGCAGGATTTCCATGGAACGCCGCGTGAACACAATGGCACGGCTGCCTTCGGACACCTGCAATTCGGCTTCGAGCACCACGCAACGCTGGCCGTGACGGGCAATCTCCAGCGCCGTGGTCAGGCCCACGGGGCCGGTGCCGACGATGACGATGGGGTGGCTTTGCTCGCCCGGATTCCGGGAGGCAAGCCAGGGCTGATGAACCTGGTACTGGTAGTAGATGGAGCGGCGTGGCTCGGCAAATGGCTGGTGCATGTTCTTGTCTCCTGGGGGCGCTGTCGTGGTCAAACCGGTGCGCTTTCATCCCCTTTCGGTCTGGCTTGAGATGCAGTGTAGAAAAGCAGCTCAAGGCCGATGTCACCAGATGGAGACAATGCCGACCAGCAACCGATATTCAAGTCGAATCAGCCTCCAGCCTTTACAGATCAACCCCAAGCAGCTATCAAAGTTGACCATCGACAGCTTCAGCGGGCTCCATCAGCAGCGCAAACAGCTCGCGCTGCCCCTGCACGCCCAGCTTGGCGCAGACGCGTTTGACATAGGTGCGCGCGCTGCTGACGGTAATGCCCAGGCGCTGCGCCAGCGCATCTGCATCCAGGCCCTGGGCCAGTGCCCGCACCACGTCGAGGTCGCGCGGCGTCAGTTGCTCGAAGCGCCGCGCCAGACGCGCCAGCACCAGCCCGACCAGGTCGTCCTGCAGCGTCTGCCCCGCGTAATGCAGACGCATGGCCTGCATGACCAGAGGCGCAAAGGCCTCGATCCGGGCAATGGCTGCGGCGTCGAAGCAGCCATGCTCCTCGCCCCGATACAGGTTCACAGAAAGCCAGCGCGCGTTTTCCTGCAGCATCAGCAGCGACAGCCGCTCGGCAATGCGCGGCAGCTCATAACAGACATGGCGGTACTCGGGGTGCTGAACATCGTGCGGCCCCTGGCGATGCAGCCAGACGCGCGGCCTGGCATGCGGGTCCCTGGCAAGGCGCGCCAGCTCGGCCTGCATCACGCGCTGCGAACCATCGAGCGGATAGAAGCGCTCGCTGTAATCCTGGGAGATCATGGGCAGCGCCCCCGTGCGCGCCCTGTCGCCCATGCCCACCACGCGCGGCCTGGCCATGCCCTGGAAGGAGAATATCGTGCACTGCGCCAGCGGCACATGGCGCCCCAGCAGCTGCAGGATCTGCTCGGCCACGGCATCGCTGCTGCTGCGCCCCACTCTTTCCATCATGGCCGTCACATCGGCCAGGGCCACGGGCAGTTGCGCTGCCTGCGCGGCAGCCGGCAGCAGCATCCAGTGCGAAGAATCGGGAAACGGCGCAGGGCTAGCAGTCATGGCTGCGATTCTCGCCGCTGTATCGTGGCCGCGGACAGGAAAAACCGGCTCTCCCTTTCAGGAGAGGCCGGTCTGGCTTGAGACAGAAAATGCGCCCGGGCCTACCATTCGCCCACATTGCGTATGCGCTGCAGCAACTCCCATTCATCTTCGGGTGCCGCAGCCTGCAGAGCCTGGGGCTCTGCCAGCTCCTGCGCCAGCGGAGGCGGCGTGAAATGCTCGCGACCAAAAGTATGTTCGCTCAGGGACTGAGGATGCGGATTGTTCATGACGGCCTCCTTTGCTCAAAGCTTAAGGCTCGAGGCTTGCCGAAATTGTAGGAATTGACTTAAGGACACTGTCGAGCAACCCCCACAAGCCGCGTCGTCATGTCATGGATAGGTCACAACTGCCGCTACCCGGCCCATGTACCGCAACGCTGCTCGGCCCCGACTTTGCGGTTATGCTGCCGCCGCTATGCCTCAGACTCTTCGTGCTCCCGTCTCCAGTGAACTGATCATCAAGAAAAGCCGCTTCATCGGCTGCGTTCAGCCGATGACGGACCGCTCCAGCGCGCAGGCCGTGGTGGATGCACTCTGGCGCGAGCACCCGGGCGCCGCCCATGTCTGCTGGGCCTTGCTGGCGGGCGGACAATCGGCGGCGGTGGATGATGGCGAGCCCAGCGGCACGGCCGGTCGCCCCATGCTGGATGTGCTGCGCCACCAGGATCTGGAAGGTGTGCTGGCCACCGTGGTGCGCTATTTTGGAGGCGTCAAGCTCGGTGCCGGCGGACTGGTGCGCGCCTATACCGATGCCGTGGCCCAAGCCTTGCTGCAGGCCGAAAAAGTCGCCATTCAGCGCATGCAGATCCTGCAATGCACGGCCCCCTATCCGCTGGAGGGCCTGGTGCGGCGCATGGCCGATGCAGCGGGTGCCGAACTGCTGGAGGTCGATCACGGCAGTCTGGTGAGCTTCAAGCTGCAGATGCCTGAACCCGACGCCGCCGAATTTGTCAGCGCACTCAATGAAAACGGTCAGGGCCGCATTGGCTGGCTCAAGCCGGACGAGCTGTAGATCGCAAAGAAAAACCCGCCTTTGGCGGGTTTTTGAGCGGGCAATTTCAGCAATTGCCTTTCTTGGCCTGGCCCGGTGGGCAGCCGTGGGGGTGAGGCTTTTTGTAGCCATCGTCGTAGTATCCGCCACGGCTGTCATAGACAGCACAGCCGCTCAGCACAAACATGGCTGCGGCCAAAGCAAACATCGTTTTCATGGGGTGACCTTTTCAGATTTTTGAGGGTGTCAGTCTATAGGCGACCCCGCCCGCATTCTGTCAACAATCCTGTAGCGGCTTTCAATTGGCAGGCTGCTGCTGCTCGACCGCCACCTGCAGATGCAGCAAGGTGAAATACAGGGTTACATCGCCCTGCTGGTCGATAAAGGTACCTACGGCGCGCTGCAGGCGAGCGGCAATGCACATGCACTCCATGGCCTCGGGACGGCCGCCGGGAATCCGGGCCGTGGTCAGCAATGCCAGCTGGTTCTGTCGGCCGAACTCATGCACGACTTCCAGCGCTTCGCCATGCTGCTTGGGAATGGCTTCGTTGGCCCAGCTCCAAACAAAGCTGCCGTCCTGCTCGCTGCTGGTGCCCACAAGGCAGACCGTAGCGATCACGTCATGTAGCGGAGCTTCCAGCGCCAGCAGGGCGCGATCCAGATCCCAGCGGTAGCTGGGGCTGCCCTGCAAGCCAAATTCCAGCGGCCATTCTGCATTGCGGGCCTGCATCATTTCAACGGCCTCACGGCTCCAGGCGGCCCAGTCGGTGGTTTGTGCGTCGTTGCTCATCGCGTATCCATTGCTTTTCAACAGACCGCATTGTCAGCCAATAAGCAGGCTGCCACTGTGTTTACACCCACTCCATTCGGACGATTCAGCCGGCGAGAGTCCCGCTGCAAACTGGTCTCAGGCACTCCATCGGAGGTCGCCGCACAACAAATGGAGACTACCATGCCCCTCGTACCCACAGGACTGCGACGCGCAGCAGCCATGGCCACCCTGAGCACGCTGACTCTGTCCAGCTGGCCGACTGGCTTCGCGCAGACCCAGCCTTCTTCCAACATGACGACAGGCTCTGCGGGACAAATGCTGGCCATCGAGCCGCTAGCCCCGGCCTTCAGTCTGGCGGATGCCGACAAGGCCTATGCCATCTGGTACTCATCAACCGACGGAACGGCGGCAGGCAACGACCAGGCGGCTCAGCTCACCACCTCGGGAGTCATCTTTCTGCCCAGGGGGCTGCCGCCTGCCGGTGGCTGGCCGGTAATAGCCTGGGCGCACGGCACCGTAGGCATCGGCGACAGCTGCGCCCCCTCCCGCAACCCACGCTCGGAGCGCGATGCGCAATATCTCAACAACTGGCTCAAGGAGGGCTATGCCATTGTCGCAACCGACTACCAGGGCCTGGGAACGCCCGGCCCTCATGCCTATCTGCACAGCCGCGCTGCGGCCTATGCCACGCTGGACTCGGTGCGCGCGACGCTCAACACCAAAGAGCTTCCACTCGGCAACAAGATAGTCATCGTGGGCCAGTCCCAGGGGGCGGCTGCCGCATTTGCGACTGCTGGCTTTGCCCCAGATTACGCCCCTGAGCTGAAGATTCTGGGCACGATCGCCACCGGCACACCCCACTCCGGCAGACCCAGCAAGGACGGCAAGATCGCCTACCGCTCAAGCCCCGCCGAGCAGGAGAGAACGGACCCGTCCATTGCCTACATTCTTTACATCGCGGCGGTAGCCAACCAGTCCAAGCCGCGCTTGCCAGCCGAACAGGTGCTGAGCGAAAAAGGCCTTGGTGCCATGAAAGCCGCTGAAACCACCTGTGTGCAGCAGATGTTCGAGGTGGTGAAAAAAGAGCAGTTAAGCTGGAGCAACACCTTCAAGTCGGACTTCATGAGCTATTACGCCCAACCTTTCAGCAAAGGCCAGTTTCCTACGCTGAAGATCGCCACGCCCGTGTTCTTTGGCATAGGCGGTGCGGACAGGGATGCACCGACCAAATTTCAGCAGGACCTGGCCGAGCAAAGCTGCGAAGCCGGCACGGTGGTTGAAGCCCACACCTACCCGGGCATGGACCATTCGCAGACCGTCAACAGCTCCTTCCCCAACTCGCGTCTGTTTGCACGCAAGCTGTTCAATGGGGAGAAGATTGCTGGCAACTGTGTTGCAAAACAAGAGACGCTCAGCCTGCGCTGAACCGCGTGGGGTATCCGTCTGCGTTCAGCCTTGCATCTGCTGCTGAATCCAGTCGACCAGAAGCTGCTGCACCGAGCCCGCCCCCCAACTCTGTACGGCCAGCAGACAGTATTGCGAGCCATCGGGTACAAAGCCCAGCGGCGCCACCAGCCGGCCGGCCGCGATATCGTCCTGCACCAGCAGTTGCGGGCCCATGGCTACACCCAGGCCCGCTGCTGCCGCCTGCAAGCTCAGGTAGAAATGCTCAAGCACCAGATCATCGCCTGCTTGCGCCTGCCGGATCCGGGTGGGAGGCTGATCTGACCGGGTTTTCCACCAATCCGCCCAGGCCTTGGGACGTGTCTTGCTGTGCAAGCGCGTTGCATCGCCACGAAGCGCAAGGCCGCCATCGGACTGCAACGCAAAGAATTGCGCCAGACTGTCCGGATGGCAGACCGGCCCCATGCGCTCTGCGCACAAGGGCTGCATTTGGACATTGGGCCCCCAGTCAAAGTCGTTGCGCCGAATGGCCAGGTCAATGCCGCGCCCCCATTCCACGGTACCACCGCCCGCAACCAGATGCACGGTGTGCTGCGGGTGGCGCGCCTGGAAGTCGCCCCAGCGCGGAATCAGCCAGCGCATCAGCAACGTGGGCTCGCAGGACAGCAGCAGCGGCCTGCCTGCCACCTGCTGCCGCACCGCCTCGGCCGCACGTGCCATCTGGCCCAGACCGGCATGCACCCCGTCGAACAACAGCCTCCCCGCAGCATTGAGAAAGACACGGCGATTGCGGCGCTCAAACAGCTGCGCCCCCAACTCTTCCTCCACCGAGCGCACCGCGCGGCTGATGGCGCCATGGGTCAGGTGCAGCTCATCGGCAGCGCGGCTGAAGCTCTCCAGCCGCGCTGCCGCTTCAAAACAGCGCAAAGCGACCAGCGAGGGCATTCGCTGTGAGCCGCCAGCAGAAATATGTGAGTTTGAATCACTTTTTTCTTGAGAAATCATCGTTATTCAAAAAACTTTGACCGCCCTAGAGTTCACAGCTACAGGGCACTGCCTGCCATTCTCGTGCAGCAGAACCATCTCACAAACAGATATTTGAACTCAAGCAATACACAGCATGAACGCCTGGCCCACCGTGATTCTCGTTACCTCTCTCGCCGTCATCAGCCCCGGCGCCGACTTCGCCATGGTCACCCGCACCAGCCTGATGGAATCGCGCCGTGCGGGTCTCTGGGTGGCGCTGGGCATTGGCTGTGGCGTTCTGATCCATGTGGTCTACACCCTGCTGGGACTGGGCATGGTCCTGCAACGCCTGCCCTGGCTTTTCAATCTGCTCAAATATGCAGGCGCGGCCTATCTGGTATGGCTCGGAATTTGTCTCTGGCGCGGCGCCAGCCGTGCAAATGACGATCGGCCAGATTCCCGATCCAGCGCCGAACCAGGCCAGCGCACTGCACGCAAAGGCCATGCGCCAGGCCGCTCGCTTTTTGTCCTGGGATTTCTGACCAATGCACTCAATCCCAAGACAGCGCTCTTCATCCTCAGCCTGTTCATGCAAGTCGTCGGCCCTGCCGTGCCCATGCCCGCCCAGTTGGCCTATGGACTTTTCGTCGCCATGGCCCACGTGCTGTGGTTTGCGCTGGTCGCCTGTTTCTTCTCGGCTCCGGTGCTCCAGCCCAAGGTTCAAGCCATACGTCCCTGGGTAGATCGCAGTCTGGGCTGCGTGCTGCTTGTCCTGGGCCTGCTGCTGATCGCCACCGGCACACCGGCCACGTCGAATCTGATGGATGCCAGCATCTGATGTGAAAAGCCTGACAGGCCCAATGGCCGCAATAGCAGCATCTGCAACGCAAACGACAGCTTTGGAGCGCCCACCCGTGCCATGCTTGTCATGGTTGGCACATATCAGCAAAACACCAAAGGAGACAGGCACCATGAAAAGCCGCTACCCCTTTCCCGATTTGAACAGCCTGCCTGAAGACATCAGGCAGCGCATCGCCGAGGTACAGCAAAAGTCGGGCTTTATTCCCAATGTTTTTCTGGCCTTTGCTCGCCGGCCGGCCGAGTGGCGCGCCTTCTTTGCCTACCACGATGCGCTGATGCTCAAGGAGGACGGCAGTCTCAGCAAGGGCGAGCGCGAAATGATCGTCACCGCCACCAGCGCTGCCAATCAGTGCCTGTATTGCGTGGTGGCTCATGGCGCCATCTTGCGCATCTATGAGAAAAAGCCGCTGATTGCCGACCAGGTGGCGGTCAATTACCGCAAGGCCGACATCAGCCCGCGCGAGCGTGCCATGCTGGACTTTGCCATGAAGGTCTGTCTGCACAGCGCCGAAATTGACGATGCCGACTACGAAGCCTTGTACCCTCACGGTTTTGACGACGAGGATATCTGGGACATTGCGGCCATTACCGCCTTCTTCGGACTGTCCAACCGAATGGCCAGCTTCGCGGGCATGCAGCCCAATCACGAGTTCTATCTGATGGGTCGGGTGCCGCGCGAGAAAAAAGCCTGAAGCAACAAGCAGTAACTCGCTGCCTGCAATCGATGCAGCTTGCACGGGAATGACGCATCATCACTCTCAGAGCAGCGGCCAACCCGGCAAAACGCTGTTTGCCGGAGGTCATCCAGATGCGCAATACCGTTTGCTGCCTCGCCGCCCTGCTCGCCACGCTGTGCTCCACTGCAGCTCATGCCACCTCGTGGGAGCTCAAGCCCGGTAGCGACAACCGACTGGAATTCACCGCCACTTTCGAGCAAACGCCGGTCACCGGCGTGTTCAAAGACTTCCGGGTTCGTTTTGACTTCGACCCTCAAAAGCCAGACAGCAACAGGCTGAATGTCAGCATTCGCATCAGCAGCGCCGACATGGCCAACCCGGACATCAACCAGGCCATTGCCGGCAAGGACTGGTTTGACTTTGTGCGTTATCCCGAGGCAGTCTTTGATGCCAGGGAGATTCTCGATGCCCCCGGCGCAGCCGGCTACCGGGCACGCGGCACCCTGCAGCTAAAAGGCCACAGGCAACCGCTTGTGCTGCCATTCAGCTGGAAGCCCGAGGAGCGCCGCATGGAAGGCGAATTCGTCACCCATCGCTCAATATTTGATATCGGCACGGGAGAGTGGAAGAGCAGCAATGCCGTGGGAGACGCCGTGACTGTGAAATTTCGCATCCAGCTGCGCGAATTGCCATGACATTGCGCAGACAGCTGATTGCAGTCCTGCTGACTCTGATCACGGGCTGCTCGCAACCAGGCATCGAGCCAGCCCAGCCTCCCGGCCCGACGGCAAGGCCTGCGGACTTTCCTGCGGCCTTCTATGCCGATGCGGCTGCACGGGGCCAGTCGGTGCTTCAGATCGATTCCTCGCATTCCCTGGTCTCGATCACCGTTCGACGCGCTGGCGCTCTGGCCAGACTGGGGCACGATCATGTGATTGCCAGCCATGAACTGCAAGGCTATGTGGCCCCCCGGCTTGGCCGCGCCGATCTCTATGTGGCGCTGGACAGGCTATCGGTCGACGAACCCGCTCTGCGCGCCAAGGCGGCTCTGGACACCCAGCCCAGCGCAGCCGATATTGAAGCGACCCGTACCAATATGCTGAACAAGCTGCTGCAAACCTCGCTCCATCCGTTTGCACTGATCCAGGCACATGCTTCCCCCGAAGCGGACGGCGATGTATTGCTGGCCCTGGAACTCACTCTTCACGGCGTTACACGCAGCCTGAGCGTACCGGCCCGAATCAGGAGGACGCCGAGCGAATTCCACATCAGCGGCTCGCTGAGCATCGATCAATCGAGTTTTGGCATCACGCCTTTGTCCATCCTGGGCGGTGCAATCCAGGTCCGCGACAGGCTCGAGTTGAACTTTGAAGTCCGTGCTGCTCCACCTTTGAAGCAGGAATCCCGGTCATGAGAACGGGGCTTGTCGGTGCCTGCGGCGCAGCTCTGACCCTGTTCTGCGGCGGTTTGCAGGTTTCGGCACAGGAGCTTCGCATAGAGACTGCCGAGCACAATGAGGCCATTACCGTGAACGCCTCGGCCGTCATGCAAGTCAGGCGGGCTACGGCCTGGAGCGTGATTTCCGACTACGACCATCTGGCCGACTTTGTGCCGGATATGCAAAGTTCGCGCGTGCTGCAACGCGATGGCAATCAGGTGCTGCTGGAGCAAAAAGGCAGTCTGGGGTTTCTGTTTTTTCGCCAGGCAATCGAGGTCAGACTGGCCGTGACCGAATGGCCGCAGCAGCGCATCGCCGCGCATGCGATAGGCGGCAATCTCAAGCAGATGGACGGCAGCTATACCCTGGAAACTCAAGCCGACGGCCGGGTACGCTTGGCTTACAGTGCTCGCCTGGTCCCGGCTTTCGCCATCCCGCCGCTGGTCGGGAAGCCAGTGCTGCGCCAGTTGCTGAAACGCCAGTTCAAGGCACTGGTGGATGAAATTCAGCGACGCGAGGCCTTGACGCTTCAAGAGCAGAAGCAGACACCAGGAAATTAGCAGCAGGCCGTTACAAGGGCCAGATGGTATTGGACGCGAGCAAGCCTGGCCCCTGTGCCTCGGGTTGCCGTCATGACTGCGCAAGCATCTGCAAGAACAAAGACTTAAATCGCAGAGGCCCTGAGATGGCGCGTGAACTGCTCGAACTCTGCAGCCATGGGGGCAATGGCTGCCCTAGGCAGTACCAGGGCCTGCATAGCGTCGATGAACAGATAGTAGTTCACGTCATCTTCGGCAAGCGCCAGCACTCCTGACCACGGTAGTATCGTGTCTCCTCGAACCGAGGCTACCCTGATGGCGTCCGACGAGAGCGTGACCGTTTGTGGCGACAGAAACGCTCCATCCGGCAGGAGCATGAGCTTGCGCATGGATGCCTGTGACAGGTATGGCATCGTCACGACAGCGATCAAAGCGACGACCAGAAGGCAGGCAACCACTCCCAGCGGGCGGGAGATCTCAGGAAACTCACGCATCAGTCGCGCGTAGGCTGCACCAGCGAGGCCAATGCAGAGCCACACCACAACCCGCAAGAGGAACGGCCAGGAAAGCATCCCTGCCTTCTGATGCCAGCGCCGCGAAACCATTTTCTGCAGGCGAACGAAGTCGGCGGGAACGAGAGTAAAGCTGGCGGTCATGTTCATGGTTGGCTCATGTGGCCACAGGTATGAGCGACCTGCAGCAGCGAGTATTGATCGAAAGGTGACTGCGACATCTCACACGGTCGCAGGCTCTGGTTCGTGAACGATTTCGTTACCGGCACTGTTGCCTGCAACATAAGCCGGCGCACCGGGCATTACAGAGTACGAACAGAGCTGTGCATGCGATACAAGCACAAGCCATGCAGCTGCAAGATGTGAAATTGCTGCAAATCAAGACAGCCATCTCCATGGCGTGACGGGCTTGAAGCATTGATCTGATTGTCTGCCACGTATCGATTGCGCTCCATCTTCCTCGAACGCCCGAATCGTCGAACAGCCTTGCTGCCAGCACTTGGCCATCAGGCGCTGGCAGCAGCTTCAACTTCAGGCCTTGAAAGTCAACCAGGGCTTCAACCGCACACTCGCACGAATCAGCCCCGCCTCTTCCTGCGCCTGCAACACCGGCCCTACGGGTTTGTAGGCGCTGGGCGCTTCTTCGATCAGTCGCTCTTCACGCAAGGTGATGCACTGCCAGACGGATTCGACCAGCGGCTGTTTCATGCGCCGCGTGTCCTGTCTGCGCACCTGGCGGCCCGCTCCGTGGCTGCAGGACCACAGCCAGTCTTCATGGCCCAGACCTTTGACGAGAAAGGAGTAGTCGCCCATCGATCCCGGAATCAGCGCCCACTGGCCGTCATGCGCGGGAGTGGAGCCCTTGCGGTGCACATTGAACTCGCCCTCGGTCATCACCACGTTGTGGGGCACATCCACAATCAGGCGCGATGCATCGGACGCGGCAATGCCTGCCAGCTCTTTGCGCACCAGCTCCGCCAGCGCCATGCGGTTGAACCACCCATAGCGCGCAGCCACGCCCATCGCTTGCAGATAATCCTGCGCCAGCGCGCCGCTCAGGCCATATAGACCATGCTGAGGGTGTTTGATACCTTGCGGCCATTGCTGCCTGGCCAGGTCCATCCAGCGGCGACCGACATAAAAGCCGACATCGCGCGAGCCGGTGTGGATCATCACCGTGACATCGCCCTTCTTGAGCCCCGCAGCATAGGCGGCATGACGATCGTAGACTTCATCGACCACGCAGAACTCCAGAAAGTGGTTACCGCTTCCCAGGTCGGCAGCAGATGGCGGGCGCAGCAGCTCGCGCGCCTGCAACAGGGCTTCAGGCGCGTAGCGACTCCGGCCCGCAAAGCCTTGCAGGCCCACGCACTCGGCCAGTTCGGCCTGCAGCCGGTCGCGGTTTACGCCTTGCCATAGACCCACGTCAGGCAACTGTTCAATAAAGGCCTGGGGGCCCTCATCAAACAACGCCTTGAAGCCTGCGCTGCGCACGGGCACATCGCGCCCGTTCTGCAAGATGACGCGGGTCAGCCGCTGCACGATGGTGCTTTTGTGCAGCTCGGCCTGCGCCTGCGTCAGGCCCGTGCTCAGCAAGCGTATGCCGCAGTTGATGTCCGTGCCGATGGCCGCAGGAATCACGAAGTCTGGCGACGTGGCCACCACCGCCCCCACGGGCGCAATGCTGCCGGGGTGAAAGTCCGGCGTGGCACAGGCTTTGCAGACCGCGCCATGACCTTGCGGGTCGGCAACCGAGGCGAAGTCCAACAATTGACTAACGGCTTTGTGCTCCAGCGGCAGGCTGTCGGGCAGCAAAATGGTCGCTGCTGCCTGCTCGTTATGGATTTGATAGATATTGTCTCGGTAGGAGACCTGGATGCCCTGACGTGACAGAGCTTTTTGCAGTCGGGAAAGCTTCCCGGAAGAGTGCGGCATGATGCTGAGAAAAACAGGTACGCAACAGCGCATCTCCGAATCTGGGAGATGCAACGCACCTTCGAGCAGCAGCATCAAGAAGGACTGATAAGCGACGTATTCTAATGAGTAAGCGCCGGGCCGCCTAACCGGCGTTGCTAATATGCTGCAATGCGCAATGCAATTCGGTCCTTTCAGATTCCCGCATCACTGCAGACTTTGTACGACGCGGCTGCAGCCATAGGCCCGCAGTTCGGCCTGTCGCCCGAAGCCGTTTTTGGGGACTGCGGCCTGCGCCTGGAGATCCCCCCCGTACCCAGTTACATTGATTGGTGCACGCCGCGCAATGTGATGACGTTTGCAACCACGGGCTGCGACAGCGTTCATTACAGCTATCTGGTCGATGAGCGCCTGCCCGGTAGCGTCAGCCCCATCGTCATGACACTGCCCTGCGTGAACGAATTGAGCTGGGTGATTGCCGAGAACTTTCAGGAGTTCTTTGACTACGGCTACTACGTGGGCTGGCGCGAGCTGGAGCAGTTGTACTACGAAGATGAAAAAGGCGAAGCCTGCTTTCACGCGGGCTACCAGTCATTGAACCATCTCGGCATGCAGCAACTGCCGCTGCTGCACAAGGCGTTGAATATGCAAGCTGTTCTGCCGACGCTGCAACGCTTTGGCGATCTGCAGAAGAAGTGCCAAGCCCTATTGAATATTCCGCCCATGCCGGCAGAGCATGCCTGATTGCGTATCCATCAATCGTATTGATCCCCATATTCGCTGAGCGATACCGCGTGTCATCCGAAACTCAATCCAGAAATCGGGCAGCCACAGCGGGATCCGGCATCATGCACTGCTCGCTTTTGCCAAACCAGTGATAGCGGTTTCTGGCAATCATGCGGTAGAGCGCATCGCGCAATGCAGCGGGTATCAGCCTGATCACCGCTGTCAGTCGCCAGGGCCAGCCCAATGCGTGCAGCACGCGCAAGATGGCATCCGTGTGCTGCCAGGAGCGCTGTCCGTCCACCAGCAGCAAGGTCTGCAGACCTTCCAGGCGCAAGCCTGCATCGGCCAACAACTTGCCGCCGACCTCGCCCTGTATGGCGGCGAACTGAAAAACGCCCTGCTTGTCGTGCTTGAGCAAGAACTGCACCCAGCCATTGCACAACAGACATTGCGCATCAAAAACCACAATCATGCTTTTTCCTCGGGCAGCAATAGATAGCCACGATAACTGGCCACCACACCAATCAGGGGGACGGCCGCTTCGACATGAAATTGCATTTGCTCCCCGGCTCCGGTTTCTTCGGCCACGATGCGCGGTGCCAGCCAGCCAGGACAGGGGAAGCCCAGAAAGTACAGACGCTGCAGTCGCATGAGAAGCCGTCCATCCACCGCCTGCAAGGCAAAGCACAGTCGCGCCAGGCCAAGGCGCTCGATCAGGTGGCCATTGTGCAACTGCATGGTTGAGTGCATGCGCTGCGAGGGGAAGATGCGAATCCAGGTTTCCGCATCGGGACTGGCCTGCAGTTCGAAATGAATCGTCCCCTCGCTGGCGGCGCGTGGCGTGCCCAGAGCCAGCGCCAGCAGCTTGGCCGCCAGAGTCCGGGGGGCGCCGGTCTGCACCCTGCCCTGAAGCTCATGCTCACCCTGCAGGCCGTGAAAGCGCTGCAGGGCGGCATCGAGCTTGCAGAACTCATCGCCCATGGCCTGCTGAAACAAAGAGGCGCTCTGCATCATCAGGCAAGCTCCCGCATCTGAATATCTAGTCCCTGCGCTTCGGCTGCAAAGTCCTGCAGCGTCAGCAGCCCCATGCAAGGCCTGGCGCCCGGCTCCAGCGGTACACCCGCAGCCAGCTTGCGTACCAGCGCACTGGCGGCCAACGTGGGAACATAAGGCCCGTCGCCCGAGCCCGCCATAAGCACCCAGCAGCGCTGGCAGGCTTGCCCCTTTGCATCCAGGCCACTGACCGTGACATGCATGGCCCCTGCATCGCTGCCCCAGTTCCTGAACCAGTCCGCCATGCGCTTGAGCCTGCGCGCATGTGCAGACCAGTCCTGCACCAGCCCTCTGTGAGCCAGCCAGGCCATGGCATTCATCCCGCGCTGCAAGAACGACAGCTCAAGCCCGGCACCGAATCTGATGGAAGGACTGCCTTCATAGCGAAGCGGTAGCAGTGCGAGATCCGGTACATCGCAGGCCGACAGCAGCCGCCGCCCAACAGGGGCCGGATAGTCATGCCCATAGCTGCGCAGCCAGCCAATCAAGGCTTGCTGGCCCAAGCCAGGCAGCGGCTTGCCACAATAGCTGAGGATGGCAGCGACGGTGGACAGGCCTCTATCCGTACGATTGCCCGGGCTGATGCCTATGTCGATATCGCTGACGCGAGCCATGCCCGAAGCCAGCGCATCCACGACCGCCGAGGACAGAGCTGGCACCGAACTGGCACCGCTGAGCAGCAGCACGCCCGCAGTTTTGGCCTGCGGATCGAGCACATCGATGCCGCAGACAAAGTCACGCCCATCGGCCAGATCCACATAGTGGACGCCGGCATGGGCACAGGCTCGGGCCACGCGGTAGTCCTGCCCCTGAAACGGGCCCGAAGTGTGAATGAGTGCGTCCACCTCCAGCGTCTTGAGTCTGTCCTCCAGACCGGACGCCATCACGTCCACCACTACGTGGCTCAGGCTTGAGCAAGCGTCCGGGGCCAGACCTTCAACCAGCGCCTGCGCCGCAGAGGCCGAGCGCCCTGCCACCACGATGTGCAAACCGCTTTGCCTGGCCAGCCTGGCAACCAGCCGGCTGCCGAAGAAGCCGTAAGCACCGACGACCATGACCTTGAATTCACGCATGCCTCAGTGTAGCGGGACGCGGTTTCGCTCCGAAGCGCAAGCCCCGCAGCGGCGAGCCTGCTCAGCCGCGCTCATGGCTCGGTCACAGCCCGATCAAAGTCCGTACTTGCGAATCTTGTCGTGCAGCGTGGTCTTGGGGGTGTGCAGCGCCTGCGCCGTGCGCGTCAGGCTGCCTTCGTTGTTGCGCAAGGCTTCGGAAATCAGGGAACGCTCTATGGACTCCATGGTTGCCGCCAACGAAGCCGCAGCCTCGGGCGCCGTACCGGACGGGGACAGGCCGGCATCCAGCCCCAGCGTGATGCGCTCGGCCGTGTTGCGCAGCTCGCGCACATTGCCTGGCCAGTCGTGGGCAAGCAGCGCCTGCAGATGCTGCGGCGTCAGCTCTGCCACAGGGCGCTGGTGGCGGGCGGCGGCCTGCAACGCGAAATGCTCGAACAGCAGCGCAACATCCTCGCGGCGCTCGCGCAGCGGGGGCAGGTTCACCGTCACCACATTGAGACGGTAGTAGAGATCGGAGCGAAACAGGCCCTGACGGCTGAGTTCCAGCAAATCGACCTTGGTTGCAGCAATCACACGGCAGTCGACGGGAATGAGCGTGTTCGAGCCCAGGCGCTCCAGCACTCTTTCCTGCAGCACGCGCAGCAGCTTGGCCTGCATGGGCAGGGGCATGCTTTCGATCTCGTCGAGAAACAAGGTACCGCCGCTGGCATGTTCGATCTTGCCGATGCGCTTTTTGCCCGCGCCGGTAAAGGCCCCGGCCTCGCTGCCGAACATTTCGCTGTCAAACAGCGTCTCCGGCAGGCCGCCGCAGTTGACGGCGACAAAATTGCCGCTCTTGCGCCGGCTGGATTCATGTAGGCTGCGCGCGACTCTTTCCTTGCCGGTGCCCGTTTCCCCCCAGATCAGCACATCGGCCTCGCTGGCCGCGAGGCTCTGCAATGTGCTGCGCAGCTGCTGCATGGGAAGCGAGCGCCCCAGCAACTGGTGCTGCAATACATCCCGACTTTGTAGCTGCTGGCGCAGGCTGCGCACCTCCAGCACCAGGCGACGGCGCTCCAGCGCACGGCGCACGGCTTCCACAAGGCGCTCAGGCGCAAACGGCTTTTCCAGAAAATCGGCGGCGCCATCCTTCATGGCTTGCACGGCCATGGAGATATCGCCGTGCCCAGTGATGAGAATCACGGGCAGTTCGGCGTCCAGCACGCGGGCGGCGGCCAGCAGCCCAAGGCCGCTCATCTGCGGCAAGCGGATGTCGCTGACCACGATGCCGGCAAAATCCGGGGACAGGTGCTTTTGCGCCTGCTCGGCACTGCTCACGCAGATGCAGTCCAGACCTTCGAGGCGCATGGTCTGCTCACAGGCCATGGCGACATCGGCATCGTCTTCAACGATCAGGACTTTGAGGGAAGGGTTCATGGGCTGCAGGCAATCAGGACAGCGGCCGAGTATCCACGAAGGGCAGGCTCAGCGTGAAGATGGCCCCGCCTTCCGGATGGTTGCCGCCGGTCAGGCTGCCGCCTGCGGCCTGGGCAATCTCGGCCGACAAAGGCAGGCCCAGACCCAGGCCCAGTCCCTCGGGCTTGGTCGTGAAAAAAGGCTCGAACAGTCGCGCTTGCGCCTGATCGCTGAGTCCGGGGCCATGATCGCGCACCGTGATCTGCGCCCAGGCACCGCAACGGTTGCAGGCAATTTCCACGCACCGCGTATTGCCGCCCTGCACGGCGTCCAGCGCATTGCTCAGCAGATTGATCAACACCTGCTGTACGCGATTGGCATCGCACCAGGCGCTCAGCTCAAGATCCGAGGGCTGTCGCACGATCATGACGCCGCTTTGGGCAATGCGCGGCTCCATGAGGGACAGGGCGCCATCGACCACCTTGGCCAGTTCAACCTGCTCGGGCTGGCCGGCGGACTTGCGGGCAAAGTTGCGCAACTGCCCGGTAATACGCCCCATGCGCTCGGTCAGCTCAGCCATGCGTTGCAGATTGCTTTGCACCATCTCGCTCTGACCGCGTTCCAGAAAGCGCTGACTGTTGCCGGCCAGCGCCCGCAAGGCCGCCAGGGGCTGATTCAGCTCATGGGCCACTTCCGTGGAGAGCTGACCGATGACGGCCAGTTTGCCTGCCTGTACCAACTCGTCCTGCGCCGCGCGCAGCGTGGTCTCGGCCTGCATGCGCTCCATCACCTCCTGCTGCAGCGCCACATTGGCACTCTGCAGATCGGCTGTGCGCTGCTGCACCTTGTTTTCCAGCACCTCGTTGGCCTGTTTCAGAGCTTGCTGGGCCGCCAGTTGCTCACGCACATGTCTGCGCCGCTGGTACAGCAAAGCTCCCAGCAAAAGCATCAACGCAATCAACGCCCCCGTCACCCAGGCTCGGCTGGCCGCCAGCTGCAAGGCAACGCTCAGGGGGGAGAGCACGGTAATCTGCCAGGGCGTGCCGGCCATAGGTCTGGACTGGGCCAGAAAGCGGCCTGCGCTCTGGTCTGCCGCAGCGTCCTTGACATCGGGAATGCTCACCTGCCTGACGCCAGTGACATTGCTCATGCCACGCCAGCCCAGAGGCCGCAGGTTCAGACGGTTGTATTTCTGCGAAGCTTCCAGCTCGGCCCGCCTTGCCTCATCCAGCGGCAGCAAGGTCGCAAAGCGCCAAGCCGGCATATTGCTGAGAATGACCACGGTATTTTCGTCGCTGACCAGTACCGGAGACTCTGCGCTGGCCCAGGATTGCTCGAGCTGCGCCAGCCCGACCTTGACCACCACCACGCCATGCATCTCGCCCTGCCCCAAGGTAGTGGTCAGGTAATAGCCGGGCTCGCCGCGCGTGGTGCCTACGCCGAAGTAGCGCCCGCGCCCTTCTCGCAATGCCTGCTGGACATAGGGCCTGAAGCCTAGGTTCTCGCCCACAAAACTGTCGGCGCGGCGCCAATTGCTGGCAGCCAGCACATGACCGTCGTGATCGAGCATGTAGACGCTGAGGGTGCCCGCACGACGGCTCAGCTCCTCCAGATAGAGATTGGCGCGAGACTGCAGTCTTTCGTCGCCCGGCGATTGCAGCAGCGACAGGATCTCGGGCTGCAGGGCCACTACATCGGGCAGAAAGGCAAATTTGTCGATCTCGCGCCGCAGGCTGGCAGCATAGAGATCGAGGCGGTTGTTGCCGGCAGCCACCACGGTCTCGAGACCGATCTTGACGAAGCCCTGATAGCCCAGCCAGCCGCCCAGGCTGCTTGCAGCCAGCCAGAGCAGGATCAGCAAAACAGCACGCAGGCGCGGGGGCAGGAAAGCTAACATGGTGCGAACCATGGTAGCAGCGCCCGGCACTGCAGGGGACAGGAATCCGGGCAACGGACGATCAGGCTCGGACGCGAATGGGCTCGGGCATCAGCTGTGGCTCGACAGCCAGATCTGCGCAGGACTCCTGCTCCTCGTCGCCTTCCCATTTGGCAACCACGGCCGTGGCAATGGCATTGCCCAGCACATTGGTCAATGTACGGCCCATGTCCAGGAAGTGGTCGATGCCCAGAATCAGCAGGATGCCCGCTTCCGGCAAACCGAACATGGGCAGCACGGCGGCAACCACCACGAGCGAGGCACGAGGCACGCCGGCAATGCCCTTGCTGGAGATCATCAGCACCAGCAGCATGGTCAGCTGCGCGGTCAGCGACATCTCGATGCCATAGGCCTGAGAGATGAAGATGGCCAGGAAGGTGGTGTAGATCATGGAGCCATCGAGGTTGAACGAGTAACCCAGAGGCAGCACAAAGCCTGTGATACGCGGCTTGATGCCGAATTTTTCCAGCTGCTCCATGAGCTTGGGCAGCGTGGATTCGCTGCTGGCCGTGAAAAAGCCCACCAGCACCGGGCCGCGAATCAGCGACAGCAGACGGAAGACATCCTTGCCCAGCACCAGATAGCCGGCACCGATGAGCAGCACCCACAGCGCGGCCAGCGCAATATAGAAGCCCAGCAGGAATTTGCCGAACACCAGCAGCATGCCCAGTCCGTGGGTGGCAATGGTGCCGGCGACAGAGCCGAACACGCCCACGGGCGCAAATCGCATCACGTACTCGGTCACGCGCAGCATGACATGCGAGGTCTCTTCCATCAGATCGACCAGCATGTGCTTTTTCTGGTGGTTCAGGTAGCCCAGAGCGATACCAAAGAACAGCGCAAACACAAGGATCTGCAACACCTCATTGGTGGCCATGGCCTCGAAGATGTTCTTGGGGAAGACATGGGTGATGAAATCCTTGAAATTCAGCGCACCGGTCTTCAGACCCAGGCTCTCGGCATTCGTGGGAAGCTCCACCGTCAGGCCGTGGCCGGGCTGCAACACATTGGCAAAAACCAGACCCAGAAACAGCGAGCAGAACGATGCCGCGATAAACCAACCCAGCGCACGACCACCCACGCGGCCCACAGAGCCGGCATCGCCCATATTGGCCAGCCCCGCCACCAGCGTGGCAAACACCAGGGGCGCGATGATCATCTTGATCATGCGCAGAAATACGTCGGTGAGAATGCCGAAATAGCCGGCAATGTCTTTGGCTGTCTCCGGTGTCGCGGCGTTGGCGTGGACGAGATAGCCCACAACCACACCCAGAACCATGGCCAGCAGAACCATGATGGTCAGGCGATTGGATTTCATTTCTTGGAATCTTGGTATGCGTTGTTTGAGCCGCTGCCTGAATCCAGGCCTTGAAGGCACCGGGTTCTGGCAGCGACAACAAACCGAGACGGACCGCCGACGGAACCGAGGTTTCGTCAGCAAGGCCCAGCCCCAGTCTCACTTGGTCAGCCGCAGTGAAGCGGCGTGCCGTCCTTTAAGCACATACCGTGCCAGCCAAAAAATCACGTCCAAGTCTTTGATTTGCTTATATTCAAAATACTTTTTTGCATAACCACAATCGGTTTTCCGGACAACATTTTGATTGATGTACGGAATTCCGAACAGGACTCAGGCCGTTACCGCCGAACGTATCCAGTCCGGCAGCGCAGCGGCTTTCTGCCGGGGAAAATCCACCCAGATCACCGTGCCTCCGCCAGCGGCGCAGATGACTCCCGGCTGCGCCACGCGCTCCATGGTGGCCCAGGTCTCAAAGGTGGTGCGCGCGGGATCGCTGACAAACATCTTGAGCAGCACCTCGTCGGGATACGCAAGCTGCTGATAGAAATTGCAAAAGGCGTTGACGATGACCGGCCCCTGCCCCGCGGGGTCCGGATTCAGGCCCATGCCGCGCATCCAGTCGATGCGCGCAGTTTCCAGATAGCGAAAGTACTGGGCGTTGTTGACATGCCCCATGGCGTCCATATCGCCCCAGCGTACGGGAAAGCGCGTTTCATAGACCTGCTTCTTCAGCTCGGGCAGCTCGATTTTCATGCCGGTATGTCTCCTGATTGAACGAGATTTGCAACTGCATCACCACCTTGTTCTAGTTTCTTTGAGGGATGGCACGCCCTGGGGCGATCACTAGCCTATGGACTTTGCCGCAACACCGATTGATGCGCTGTCGCCAAATCTGCACGGTCGTGCCGGGCTGTCAGCATAGAATCGCCCGCATCGCGGTTTTTGCAGACGCACCTGCCAAGGCCGCGCACGCCAGTTTTCCCAATCCAATATCAAGCGAGACTTTCCCGATGACAAACGAAGAGATCCTGGCCCAGTACGGCCCGCGAGAGGCCATGGAATATGACGTGGTGGTGGTGGGCGGTGGCCCCGGTGGCCTGGCCACTGCCATTCGCCTCAAGCAACTGGCGGCCGAAAAAGGTCAGGATGTTTCCGTAGTCGTGCTGGAAAAAGGCTCCGAGCCTGGCGCACACACGCTGTCTGGCGCCATCATGGATCCTCGCGCGCTGACCGAGCTGATCCCCGACTGGAAGGAAAAGGGTGCTCCCCTGAACCAGCCGGTGACCGAAGACGCCATGGTCTTCCTCGGCGAGAAGAGCTCCTTGCGCACGCCCAACTGGCTGCTGCCCAAGTGCTTCCATAACGAAGGCAACTACATCGTTCGCCTGGGCTTTGTCACCAAGTGGCTGGCAGAGCAGGCCGAAGCCCTGGGCGTGGAAATCTTCCCCGGCTTCACCGCTGCCGAAGTGCTCTACAACGAAGACGGCTCCGTCAAGGGCGTGGCCACCGGCAATATGGGCATCAGCAAGGAAGGCGAGCCCACGGGCGACTTCCAGCTGGGCATGGAACTGCACGGCAAGTACACCATCTTTGCCGAAGGTGCGCGCGGCCACCTCGGCAAGCAGATCATCGCCAAGTACTCCCTGGATGCCAACCGCGACCCGCAGACTTACGGTCTGGGCATCAAGGAACTCTGGGAAATCGACCCCAAGCGTCACAAGCCCGGCATGGTGCTGCACACCGCAGGCTGGCCCATGAAGAGCGACACCTACGGCGGTGCCTTCCTCTATCACCTGGAAGACAATCTGGTCACGCTGGGCTTCATCACCGGCCTGGATTACTCCAACCCCTATCTGTCTCCATTCGAGGAGATGCAGCGCTGGAAGACCCATCCCAATATCCGCTACTACCTGGAAGGCGACGAAGCCAATGGCATCAAGCCCGGCAAGCGTATCTCCTACGGTGCCCGTGCCATCACGGCCGGCGGCATCTCCAGCCTGCCCCGCTTTGTCTTCCCCGGCGGCGCGCTGGTGGGCTGCGAAGCCGGCTTCCTCAACGTCAGCCGCATCAAGGGCAGCCACGCCGCGATCAAGACCGGCATGCTGGCCGCCGAAGCTGCCTACGCCGCCATCGTCGCAGGTCGCCAGAGTGACGAACTGACTGCCTACACCTATGCGTTCGAGAACAGCTGGCTGTATGAGGAACTGTGGAAGGCACGCAACTTCAAGGCCTGGTTCAAGAAGGGCCTGACCACCGCCTCGATCATGAACGGCCTGGAGCAGTTCGTGCTGCGCGGCAACATCCCCTGGACGCTGCATCGCAACAAACCCGACCATGCCTATCTGAAGCCTGCGGCCGATTGCACGCCCATCGAATATCCCAAGCCCGATGGCAAGCTGACCTTTGACCGCCTCTCCAGCGTGTTCATCAGCAGCACCAATCATGCAGAGAACCAGCCTGCTCACCTGACGCTCAAGGACGCCAGCGTTCCCGTCGACGTGAACCTGACCAAGTTCGCCGGTCCCGAGCAGCGCTACTGCCCCGCAGGCGTCTACGAATTCGTCGAGGACGAAGCTAATGCCGGCAAGCAGCGCCTGCAGATCAATGCACAGAACTGCGTGCACTGCAAGACCTGCGACATCAAGGACCCGACACAGAACATCGTCTGGGTGACACCCGAAGGCGGCGGCGGCCCCAACTACTCAGGTATGTAATCCGTCCACGATTGCATTCGGCGGCTGAAGCTGCTCCGGATGCTGCTCCATAAAGCCTGCGCCAGCCATTGCTGCGCAGGCTTTTTTCATGGGCTGAATGTTTTTAGCAACGCAGGCCGCCAAATGCCCACAAATTTGCAGCATCACAGAAAAAACGCATGCCACCGCAATCGCCGCGAATCACTCAATGAAGATCGCTTGCCGGTGCAGAAAGAGCAATGTTCAAAAAACAGGCAATTGCATCAATATGCCTGCCCATATCGCGCAAGGCGCAGGAAAAATGCAGTAGAAAACCAAAATCCGGCCCCGCTCAACGCAATATTGCGCGCCATTGCCCTGCTTCCACACACACTAACTCCTGCCAATTAGCGCTTTGCGCAGCTTTCATGCCATTTTTTCGCGATCATCGTATAGGGATAAACAAGGTTATCTCAATCGCGAAGACAGCCAGATCGGTGCAGTAGACTTTGCCGCGAGGCGACGCGCATCACGCACTGCCGTCTTAATTCACCTGCAACACACAACAAACGCTGGAGATACACATGAAGCAGCTGTCCTTGGCCCGCATGGGCGCACTGGCCCTGGCAATTTCCGCCATGTCGGGTGCCTATGCCGCCGATACCAAGTCCGTGGCCGTGACCGCCATTGTTGAACACCCCGCCCTGGATGCGGTGCGCGACGGCGTCAAGGATGCCCTGAAGGCAGCCGGCTACGAAGAAGGCAAGTCCCTGAAGTGGCAATACCAGAGTGCACAGGGCAATACCGGTACGGCTGCCCAGATCGCGCGCAAGTTCGTGGGTGACAAGCCCGATGCCATCGTCGCCATCGCCACGCCTTCCGCGCAGGCCGTGATCGCGTCGACCAAGACCGTGCCCGTCGTGTTCTCTGCCGTGACCGACCCCGTTGCCGCCAAGCTGGTCGCCAGCTGGGAACCCTCCAAGAACAATGTGACCGGCGTTTCCGACCTGCTGGCCCTGGACAAGCAGATGGATCTGGTCAAGCAGGTCGTGCCCAATGCCAAGCGCATCGGCATGGTCTACAACCCGGGTGAAGCCAACTCCGCCGTGGTTGTGAAGGAACTGCAGGCCCTGCTGCCCAAGATGGGCTGGACTCTGGTGACGGCTGCAGCTCCCCGCTCGGTGGACGTCTCCAGCGCCGCACGCTCGCTGGTAGGCAAGGTGGACGTGATCTACACCAACACCGACAACAACGTGGTGTCGGCCTACGAATCGCTGGTCAAGGTTGGCCAGGACGCCAAGATTCCTCTGGTGGCGTCTGACACCGACTCCGTCAAGCGTGGCGCCGTGGCCGCTTACGGCATCAACTACCGCGATCTGGGCGAACAGACAGGCCGCATGGTGGCGCGTATTCTCAAGGGCGAGAAGCCCGGCGACATCAAGCCCGAAGTCTCTACCAAGATGGAACTGTTCGTGAACCCCGGCGCCGCTGAAAAGCAAGGCGTGAAGCTGTCCGACGCGCTGATCAAGTCCGCCGCTACCGTGGTCAAGTAATCCACTCCCTGTCGCCAGCACTGCCGCTCTCAGGCGGTGCCAGCACAGCGGCAGGTGCCGTGGCAACATGGCCCTGCCGATTTTTTTAGACGTTTGCCGCGCCTGTCGCTCTCTCTATGTCTCTATTTTCCATCCTCGGTGCCATTGAAATTGGCCTGATCTTCAGCCTGGTGGCGCTGGGCGTCTTCATCTCCTTTCGCTTGCTGCGTTTCCCCGATCTGACGGTCGACGGCAGCTTTCCCCTTGGCGGTGCAGTGTGCGCCATTCTGATTTCCACGGGCACCAACCCCTGGCTGGCCACGCTGGCCGGCACGGCAGCCGGTGCCGTCGCGGGCTTCATCACAGGCTGGCTCAACGTCAAGCTCAAGATCATGGACCTGCTGGCCTCCATCCTGATGATGATCGGCCTGTACTCGGTCAACCTGCGCATCATGGGCGGCCCCAATGTGCCGCTGATCAACGAACCCACTCTGTTCACCATGCTGCAGCCGGCGAACATTGACGACTATGTGATGCGCCCCCTCATCATGCTGGGCTTCGTCATCGTGGCCAAGCTGGCTCTGGACTGGTTCTTTGCCACCGAACGCGGTCTGGCCATCCGCTCCACGGGCTCCAACGCCCGCATGGCCCGCGCCCAGGGCGTCAACACCGGCGCCATGATTCTGCTGGGCATGGCAATTTCCAATGGCCTGGTCGGTCTGGCCGGAGCGCTGTTCGTGCAGACGCAGGGCGGCTCCGACATCTCCATGGGCATCGGCACCATCGTCATCGGTCTGGCGGCCGTGATCGTGGGCGAAACCATCCTGCCCTCGCGCAAGATCATCTGGGCCACGCTGGCCGTGGTGCTCGGCGCCGTGGTCTACCGCTTCTTCATCGCAGCGGCCCTCAATATCGATGCCATCGGCCTCAAGGCACAGGACTTGAATCTGGTGACGGCAGTGCTGGTGACCATCGCACTGGTGATTCCGCAAATCAAGAAAAAGCTGAGCAAGCGCAAGTAAGAAGAAGGACGGCGGAGAACACCATGCTGAACGCACAAAACCTCGAACTCACCTTCAATCCCGGCACGCCGATCGAAACCCGCGCCCTGCGCGGCCTGTCGCTGTCCATCCCCGACGGTCAGTTCGTGACCGTCATCGGCTCCAACGGCGCAGGCAAGTCCACATTTCTGAACTGCGTCTCGGGCGACCAGAGCGTGGACAAGGGCAAGATCGAAATTGCCGGCATCGACATGACGCGCATGCCGGTATGGTCCCGCTCCAAGCAGGTGGCCCGCGTGTTTCAGGACCCCATGGCCGGCACCTGTGAAGACCTTTCCATCGAAGAGAACATGGCGCTGGCACACGAGCGCGGCAATCTCCGCGGCCTGTCCAAGGCAGTGAAGGCCAGCAATCGCGAGCTGTACCGCGACCGTCTGGCCACGCTGGGCCTGGGTCTGGAAAATCGCCTGACCGACCGCATCGGCCTGCTCTCGGGTGGACAGCGCCAGGCCGTGAGCCTGTTGATGGCGGCGCTGCAGCCTTCGCGCATTCTGCTGCTGGACGAACACACTGCCGCCCTGGACCCGCGCACCGCAGACTTTGTGCTGCAGCTGACGGCACGCATCGTGCAGGAAGCCAATCTGACCACCATGATGGTGACGCACAGCATGCGCCAGGCGCTGGATGTGGGCACGCGTACCGTCATGCTGCACCAGGGCAATGTGGTGCTGGACGTCAGCGGCGAAGAGCGCTCCAAAATGGACGTGCCCGACCTGCTGCATATGTTCGAGAAGGTGCGTGGCGAGAAGCTCGCGGATGACGCCTTGCTGCTCAGCTGATGGAGGCCGGACGACCTGACCGCACACAGGTCACTATCAAAAAAGAAGCTGCCAGTCCTTGATAACCATTGGCTGGCGGCTTTTTTCATCTCAAGATAGAAACTATCGACAACCAACATTGACATTTCGGCATTTATTTTTGACGAAATGGACAATAAAACAATCAAATAGACAGATCTCTACCGAAAGCAGGCCGAGTATGAAGCCAGTCTCGCCGACGATTTGACGAAGATATAAGGATATTTTTTTGAATTTCCGATCCAGTCATTAATTCTGAAATATCAAACACTTAGATATCGATTCAAGCCATAGCGGCCCTGATCCACAGCTCATGCTGTACGGCTCATGCGCAAATCGCTCACAATCTGCACCCTATCGGAAGCCACTGAGCACGATGCATGTCATCGCCGTTCACGCTGACCGCGTTGATATCCGGGGACTCCTGATATCAGGGCGCAACAAACGGGCATGAGGCCCAGGCTTTTACCAGCCAGGACCGCCAAGGCTTCATGATCCGCAAAAAACCAATATCTCTCATGAGCGATAGCCAAGCAAAAACTGACAACGGTGGCTTGCACCGTTCCCTCAAGGCCCGACATATGTCGATGATCGCCATCGGCGGCTCCATCGGCACCGGTCTTTTTGTCGCCTCTGGCGCAACCATCTCGCAAGCAGGCCCCGGCGGCGCATTGCTGGCCTACATGATCGTGGGCCTGATGGTTTATTTCCTGATGACCAGTCTGGGCGAGATGGCCGCGCACATGCCAGTCTCCGGCTCTTTTGCCACCTATGGCGCCAAGTACGTGGATGAAGGCTTTGGCTTCGCCCTGGGCTGGAACTACTGGTACAACTGGGCCGTGACCATTGCCGTGGACCTGGTTGCGGCGCAGCTGGTGATGGCCTACTGGTTCCCCGACACCAACGGCGTGCTGTGGAGTGCGCTGTTTCTGGCACTGATGTTCGGCCTGAACGCACTGTCCGCCAAGGGCTTCGGCGAATCCGAGTTCTGGTTTGCTGCCATCAAGGTCACAACGGTGCTGGTCTTCATCGCCATCGGCGTGCTGATGATCTTTGGTATTTTGCAAGGTGGTGCGCCTGACGGTATCTGGGGCAATATCGCCAACCTGAGCACAGGCGACGCGCCGTTTGCGGGCGGTTTTGCAGCCTTGATCGGCGTGGCCATGGTGGTGGGCTTTTCCTTCCAGGGCACGGAGCTGATCGGCATCGCCGCCGGCGAATCCGAAGATCCCGCCAAGAATGTGCCCAAGGCCGTGCGCAAGGTGTTCTGGCGCATTTTGCTGTTCTACGTCTTTGCCATCCTCATCATCGGTCTGCTGATTCCCTATACCGATCCCAAGTTGCTGCGCAACGATCTGGGCGATATCGCCGTCAGCCCCTTCACACTGGTGTTCGAACGTGCCGGCCTGCTGGGTGCCGCTGCCGTGATGAATGCCGTGGTGCTGACCTCCGTGCTGTCGGCCGGCAACTCCGGCATGTATGCCTCCACCCGTATGCTGTATGCGCTGGCCAAGCAGGGCATGGCGCCCAAGCTGTTTGCCCAGGTCAACACGCGCGGCGTGCCCGTGCTGGCATTGATCGCCACCACCGTGATTGCCGCCCTGTGCTTTCTGACCAATATCTTCAGCCCCGAAGTGGTCTACATCTGGCTGCTGAATCTGTCCGGCATGTGTGGCTTCGTCGCCTGGCTGGGCATTGCCATCAGCCACTACCGTTTCCGCAAGGGCTGCGAAGTGCAGAACTACGATATGAACCAGCTGCCTTACAAGGCAGCGGCCTTCCCCTTCGGCCCCATCTTCGCCTTTGTGCTGTGCCTGATCATCACCTTGGGCCAGAACTATGAGAACCTGATCAAGGACCAGATCGACTGGGTCGGTGCCATCGCCACCTATATCGGCCTGCCTCTCTTCCTGGTCATCTGGTTTGGCTACAAATGGGTCAAGGGCACCAAGATCGTCAAATACTCGGAAATGGATCTGAACGGCTCGCGTTAATACCTAGTCATTTTTGATCCCGCCCAAGGCAGCGCCGGCAACGGCGCTGCCTTTTTTGCGTCCTGGGCCTGCCTCGAATGCCGTCGATTAGTCTCAACAGACGATTCATGTCATGACAAATATCTGAAAAATAAATGCTCACAGGCAACGGCCTGCAAGGTTTTTTCACTAGGAAAACAAGAGCAATGCAACAAAAGACGATGAGCGCAGCACTGATGCTGTGCATAGGTTTGCTGAGCGCAGGAGCCGCCTGTGCCAAGGTTCCCGCCACGGAAGCCGACAAGCTGGGCAAGGAGCTGACCTGCACCGGCGCCATCAAAGCCGGCAATACCGACGGCAGCATCCCGCCATTCACGGGCAAGATCCTGGGCGTTCCTCCCGGCGTGAAGTTCACCAAGTCCGTGGGACAGTTCCAGCCCGATATCTACGCCAACGAAAAGCCGCTGTTCGAAATCACGGCCGCCAATATGGCGCAATATGGCGACAAGCTCAGCGCCGGTCAGAAGGCGCTACTCGCCAAGTTCCCTACCACCATGCGCATTCCCGTCTATCCGGGCCACCGCGACTTCCGTTATGACGACGACATCTGCGCCGTCATCAAGCGCAATGCACTGGAAGCCGAGGTAGTCAACGACGGCAATGGAGTCAAGGGCTTCATGGGCGCTCTGCCCTTCCCCATTCCCAAGACCGGGCTGGAACTGCTATGGAACAACCTCATGCCCAGCCGCGCCAGCACCGAAGAGGTGGAACGTGACATGGCACTGGTGGGCGCAAGCGGCGATATCGCCTGGGGCCGCACCAGCTATATCCAGCTCAGTCGTTATGACTCCAAGGAAAATCTGGGCAAGCCCAACGAGGGCAAATACGCTTATGTGACCAATTTTTCCATCCTGCCCGAGCGAGAAAAAGGCGGAGTGATTCTGTCCATCGAGCCCATGAACTTTGGCACGGACAAGCGCCTGGCCTGGAATTACGATCCCGGCACTCGCCGCGTGCGCCAGCTGCCCGAGTTCGGCTATGACCAGCCCTCCCCCGGCACCAGCGGCAAGGCGACCATCGACTCCGAGCGCCTGTTCAACGGCGGCTCCGAGCGCTACGAGTGGACCATGCACGGCAAGCGCGAGATGTTCATTCCTGCGAACACCTTCCGCATCAACCAGCAGATGAAATACGCCGATCTGCTCAAGCCAGGTCATCCCAACCCTGCCTACACCCGCTATGAACTGCGCCGCGTCTGGGTGCTGGAGGGCAAGCTCAAGCCCGGCTTCCGACACCTGTACTCCAAGCGTGTGATGTTCATCGACGAAGACACCGGCCACGCCGTCTCGGGTGACTTCTACGACGCACGCGGCCAGTTGTGGCAGCACGGTGAAATCAATTACTACTATGCCTACGACATCAAGAAATGGCACGCGGGCACATCGTTCTACTATGACCTGAATGCCGGCTCCTATGTGAGCATGAATCTGGTCCAGGAGCGCCCCAAGGCACCGATTCTGGGCAAGGACGACCTCAAGCCCAGCCAGTACACGCCCGAGGCGATTCGCAACCTGGGCAACTGATAGACAACAGGTGGCTCAGCCACTGCGCGCACCGCACCGCAAGGTGCAAAGAGAGGCCATGAGCCTCTCTTTTTTATGGCCGCTCCTGCCCCGAAACTGGAGCGCACCCCAGCATATGCGCAGGCTGCGTGCTAGGATGAAACACGGTGCCAGCATTGAAAACCATAGCAGCTGGCGTCGTTTTTTTTGTCTTCGAGTCGATTTCAACGTGAACATCATTCACAAGCAGCCAGCGACCCACCCGGTCGCATGGCAGGGCGCGAATCTGGCGGGCGACCCCTCCCGGACTCATCGGCCATCCGCCAACACCCTTGCCGCCATCGCTGCCATGCGGGCCCGGTTCGGACAACGCCTCGAGTCACTTTGGAACAAGGCGTCCCGCTCGGCCAAGGTCGCAGCCTCGTCCTGTTTTAATCCCTGCACAACAAAGCCCGACTAAGCTTGCAGACGATTTAGTTCGCCGCAATCATGACTTCCATGCAATCACTGGCCCGATGGCTGCCCTTTCTTAATTGGCCCAAACCGACTTTTGGCCTGCTGCGCGGCGAGTTCTGGGCCGGCTTGACCGTGGGCCTGATGTTGCTGCCCCAGGGCGTGGCTTACGCCGCGCTGGCGGGCATGCCGCTGATTACCGGCATCTACGCCTCCATCATTCCTGCTGCGGTGGCCATCCTCTTCAGTCCGTCGCCCCGCCTGGGTGTGGGGCCGACGGCGCTGAGCGCCTTGCTGATCGGCGCCTCTCTGACCGGCATGGCCGAACCGGGCTCGGCCCAGTGGGTGGTGCTCGCTGCATGGATGGCCATTCTGTCGGGCCTGGTTCAATGGAGTCTGGGCGTGGTACGCGCGGGTTGGCTGCTCAATCTGGTCACCTCGCCGGTACTGGCAGGTTTTACCCAGGCTGCTGCGCTGCTGATTCTGGCTTCGCAGCTGCCCACCCTGCTGGGCATGCGCGCTGACTGGTCCACCGTCTGGCATTCGCCGTCCATCTATCTGTTCAGCATCCAGTCCATCGCCTACGGCCTGGTCAGCATGGGCTTGCTGATGCTGGCCAAGAAATGGCGTCCTGCTTTTCCCTCGGCCATTTTCATCATCGGTCTGAGCGGGTTCATCAGCTGGCTCACGGGCTTCGCCGATGCGGGCGGAGCCGTGATCGGCCACCTGCCTGCGGGACTGCCCAGCTTCCAATGGCCCGGCATGCTGGACTGGGAGCAGTTCGGCGCCCTCGTCATGCCTGTGCTGGTCATCTCCCTGGTCAGCTTTCTGGAAACCGCGTCCAGCGCCCAGGTCGAACATCAGCAGGCCGGCACGCGCTGGAACGAGAACCAGGATTTGATCGCCCAGGGCCTGTCCAAGATCAGCGCCGGCCTGTTCGGCAGCTTTGCCACCAGCGCATCTTTCTCACGCTCTGCCGTCAATCTGCTCGCAGGCGCCAGGACCGGCTATGCCAACGTCTTTTCCATTTTGCTGGTGGTTGTGGTCGTGCTCTGGTTCATTCCCTGGCTCTACCATGTGCCCCAGGCAACGCTGGCTGCCATCGTGATCACCGCCGTGCTCAACCTGGTCAAGCCCAGCGCGATTCTCAAGCTTTTCAGGATCTCCAAGGTCGAAGCCAGCATCAGCGTCGCCACGCTGGTGCTGACCATCGTCACCGCCCCGCGCATGTACTGGGGTGTGTTCGCAGGCATCATGCTCAGCCAAGCTTACTACCTCTATCACCATCTGCACCCGCGCATCATCGAGGTCGGCGAGCATCCCGACGGCAGCCTGCGCAGCCGTCTGCTTTGGCAATTGCCACCCCTGGCACCTGAAGTCGTGGCTCTGCGCATGGATGCAGACCTGGACTTTGCCACGGCCACGGCACTTGAGCGCTACGCGGCCGATGCACTGCAGCAAACGCCCCAGGCCAAAGACCTGGCACTGCTGATGCAGTCCATCAACAGCATAGACATCACCGGAGTCGAAACCTTTGCCCGACTGGAACGCCTGGTCGCATTGCGCGGCGGTCTGCTGCACGTGGTGGGATTGAAGTTGCCGGCCGAGCAAAGGCTGGAACGCGCCGGACTGCTGCACAAGGAAGGCAGCCCCATCAGGCTATATCGCACGGATGCCGACTTTCTGCGAACACTTGGCAATTTCCCCACAGAACTGAGTCGGATCAACGCTGACGAAAAGCCTACATCCACAAAAAGCTAGGGGTCGCTGCTACACTGACGGTCATCATTGATAGTTTGTCGTGACTTCATCCGCCCCCCACCAATCCGTGTTTTTGCGCGATCTGCGCCTTGCCACCGCACACAATCTGGTGACTCGCGCGGGCGGTAGCGATAACCGTCTGCCCACTGACACTCCCACCCATTACCTGCAAGCACTCATTGATGGCTTGTGCGCACTGTCTTTGCGCGACCCCCTCACGGGGCTGGCCAACCGACGCCATTTCCGCTCCGTGATCGAGCGCGAAATCGACCGCGTGGCCCGCTCCGGAGAAACCGCACTGCTGCTGATGCTGGACATCGACCATTTCAAGCAGATCAACGACGAGCACGGTCATATTGCTGGCGATATGGTGCTGCAATCCGTGGCACAGACCCTGTCCGAAATCATTCGCCCCATGGACACCCTGGCGCGCTTCGGTGGTGAAGAATTCGCCATAGTGCTTCCGGTGTGCCCTGCGCATCAGGGCCGCGCGGTCGCCGAGCGCTTGCGCCAGGCCATCGAAAGCAACTCCATCGCTTTGTCCTCGGGCCAGTCGCTGAAGATCACTGTGAGTATCGGTGGGGTCTACGCCCAGCAATGGATTCGCAGCACGGCGCAACTGTGGACCGAGCGTGCCGATCGCCAGCTCTACCTGGCCAAATCGGCGGGACGCAACTGCGTCTGCGTGGAGGATCCGCCCGACAGTACGGTGAGTGCCGAGGAAAAAAGCCTGCTTTTCAGCCCTTTGCCTGCCGCTTCGTTAGAGGAAAATGTCTCTGACAATACAGCACCAGACGTAAACACCGACGCCGCAAGCCAGGTCATAACGCCTTGAGACGATGGACACCTTGGCCCCTCACCCTACTTTGCCCGCTCATATATCCATGGAAGATGCCCTGCGGGCGCCTGGCCGCAACAAGCAGGCCCACATCATTGCCGTCACCAGCGGCAAAGGCGGTGTCGGCAAGACTTTCGTCTCGGCCAATCTGGCTGCTGCGCTGACGCGTCATGGCTTCAGCGTGCTGGTATTGGACGCGGACCTGGGCCTGGCCAATCTGGATGTGGTGCTCAACCTCTACCCCAAGGTCACGCTGCACGATGTGTTCACCGGTCGCTCCACGCTGGAAGATGCCATTCTGACCACGCCGGGCGGCTATTCCGTGCTGCTGGCCGGCTCGGGCATGATCGAGTACTCGCGCCTGACCCCCGAGATTCGTTCCCAGTTCATGCGCACGGTGGAGTTGCTGCGCCCGCGCTACGACATCATCTTGCTCGACACCGGTGCCGGCATCTCGGATGTGGTGCTGTTCTCCGTCTCTCTGGCAACCGAAGTGCTGGTCGTGGCCACGCCCGAGCCCACTTCGCTGACCGATGCCTACGCTGCCATCAAGGTGCTGGCCCTGCAGCAAAAGCGCCAGCAGATCCGTCTGGTCATCAACCAGGCGCAACGCCCCGGCGATGGCCGCGCCATCACGGGCCAGTTGCAGCAGGTGCTCAACCGCTTCGTGACCACCGAGTCCGGCCAGCCGCTGCAGCTGACCCACTGGGGCGATATTCCGGTCGACTCCGCCGTGCGCGAGGCCGTGATGCGCCGACAGCTGCTGCTGCAGGCCATGCCCGGAGCACCCGCATCCCTCGCAGTGGCACAGCTGTCCAATAAAATCAAGGCAGAGCTGACGGCCCCGGTCTGAGCTGCATCACCGTCGATGCAGCAGCCGCGCGGCCGCCCCCCCGGATATCGACGTGGCCGACATACTCAACATCTCCTGCTACAAATTCACGCCCCTGCCCGACGCCGACCAGCTGCGCCAGACGCTGCTGGAGCGCGCAAATGACCTGAGCCTCAAGGGCACGGTGCTGCTGGCCGAAGAAGGCATCAACTTTTTCCTGGCCGGCCCTGCCGAGGCCGTTCGCGGCTTTGTGGACCAGCTCAAGCAAGACCCGCGTTTTGCCGACCTGGCTCCCAAGGAAAGCTGGTCCGAGACCGTGCCCTTTCGCAAAATGCTGGTCAAGGTCAAGAACGAGATCATCCGCATGGATCATCCCGCCATTCGACCCGCCCATGGCCGTGCGCCATCGGTCAGCCCGGCCACGCTGCGCCGCTGGCTGGAGCAAGGCCATGACGACGAGGGCCGCGAGGTGGTGACGCTGGACACGCGCAACGACTACGAAGTGGACGAAGGCGCGTTTGCCGGCACGATCGACTGGCGCCTGAGCAAGTTCACCGAATTCCCGCCCGCACTGCGCCAGCACAAGGACGAATTCGCCGGCAAGACCGTCGTCAGCTATTGCACTGGCGGCATCCGCTGCGAAAAGGCCGCCATCCTCATGCAGGACGAAGGCATCGAAAACGTCTACCAGCTCGAAGGCGGCATCCTCAAATATTTCGAGGAGACCGATGGCAAGTTCTACGACGGCGGCTGCTTCGTCTTTGACGGTCGCGACTCGCTGGGCACCGATCTGTCGCGCACCGAGCTGGTTCACCCCCGCCCCATCAAAAAGCATCTGATGGAACAGGACGCGGAGTAAGCAGCGCCAAGATGGCGCTCAATGCCACTATCAAAAACTAAGCGGCTAGCGCTTTCTCAGACTAAGTTTCAGAAACATTCATCTCTGAAACCCCTGCAGGACCGGCGCTAGCCGCTTTGAATTGGATAGCACCCAACTTAGCCGAACGCTTATCTGGCCCAGCGTGCTGCAGCCTTGGCCACGCGCTCGCCAAACTGGCGTGCGGTTTCCAGATCACCGCCGGCCATCTCGCCGGCCGATGAATCAGAGGGTGACTGCGCCATGGCACCACAGAAACTGCCCATCCAGTTCACATCGTTGCGCTGGGCGGCCTTGGTATTCGAAGGCAGCAGGCCCAGTCCCACCCACACGCCGCCATGCTGCATGGCCAGGTGGTAGAAATAATCGAGCGTGACCTGCTTGTCGCCCTGCACGCTCGCGCTGTTGGTAAAGCCGGCAAACAGCTTGTCCTTCCAGGCCTGGGCAAACCAGGCCTTGGACGAGGCATCGGCAAATTTCTTGAATTGCCAGCTCGGAGCGGCCATATAGGTCGGCGCGCCGAAGACGATGGCATCGGCCGCGGCCAGCTGCTCCCAGCCGCCCTCGGGCAGATTGCCATCGGCGTCGATGGCCAGCAACTGTGCGCCCGCGCCCTGGGCCACGGATTGCGCCATGCGCTGGGTATGGCCGTAGCCGGAGTGGTAGACCACAACGATATTGCTCATGATTTCTTCTTTCCTGCTTGCATCGGCGCGGCCATCCGCCGCGCCATCCTGTATCTGTACCAAATAAAGGCCCGCCGGATTGACACCCGGCGGGCCTTGTCTTGCGAGAGCGCGCTAGCTTATCAAAGCTATGACCGCTTGCGCACTTTCAGCTTGTGCTCTTCATGCTTCAGCCTTTGCGGCCGTCCACGCTCCAGGCGCCTGCCCCATGGGCGGCGTAGCCAAGCAGGCCCCCGACCACGGCGATGTTCTTCCAGAACAGCAACTGCTGCATCATGGCGGCCTCTGCGGGCACGCCCCAGAAGTTATGGAAGAAGAAGCTGGCGATCAGCGTGAAAAACCCCAGGATCAAGGCCGCGCAGCGCGTGTGCCAACCCAGCAATATGGCCAGACCGCCCACGATCTCGATCACCAGGCCCACCGCCACCGCTACCTGAGGCATGGGCATGCCCGCCGATGCGGCATAACCCACGGTGCCTGCAAAGCCACTGATTTTCTGAATGCCTGCAGGCAGAAACAGCAGGGCAATCAGCACACGGCCCACCAGGTCCAGAGGATTTCGCAATTGATTCAACATTTCAACTCCAGTCATTGCGACCCAGGGCCGCGTTGGTTCATATCAGTACAAGCCTTGAAATCGTCAGACTCAAGGTTCCAGGTCAAACACCAGAACTTCCGCAGCCCGGCCATTGGCAAGGCGCAGGCGCTCCTCATTTTCAATAAGTGCAGCGTCGCCGCTTGTCAGCTTTTGTCCATTCACGTCCAGCTCGCCACGCACCAGGTGCACATAGGTCTTGCGACCGGCTGGCAGGGCCACATCGGCAGCCTCTTCTGCATCGAACAGACCGGCATACAAGCGTGCATCGGCATTCATGGGAACCGAGCCCTCGGCACCGTCAGGTGAAGCCACCAGACACAGACGTCCACGCTTTTGCGCCTCGCTGAATGTCTTCTGGGCATAGCCTGGCTCGATACCCGTCCGTGCGGGCAGCAGCCAGATCTGCAGAAAGTGCGTGGTCTGCTCCTTGGCATAGTTCTGCTCGCTGTGCACCACCCCCGAGCCCGCGCTCATGCGCTGCACCTCTCCAGGCAGGATGGGAGTTTCATTGCCCATGCTGTCCTTGTGCGAGAGCGCACCTTCGAGCACATAGCTGATGATTTCCATATCGCGGTGGCCGTGCGAGCCAAAGCCTGTGCCGGGGGCAATCCGGTCTTCGTTGATCACGCGCAGATTGCCGAACCCCATATGGCGCGGGTCGTAGTAACCGGCAAACGAAAAGCTGTGATAGGACTTGAGCCAGCCGTGGTCGGCGTAGCCGCGTTCCTGGGATTTGCGCAGAGTCATCATGGTGTGCTTCCTTTCGTTCAAGTGACTGTCTCTATGGGCTCTACTGTAGAAGTCACCTGCCAGGCTGTGGCTGAACGGCGTTGATGGCATCATTCAAACTGTTTGAATCATCAATCTCACCATGCCCAGCTCACGCGATGTGCTCACCCCCGACAGCCTTGCCATGCTGCAGGCCATTGCCGAAACCGGCAGCTTTGCCGCCGCTGCGCGCTCCCTGGGCCTGGTGCCCAGTGCGCTGACCTACCGCGTGCGCCAGATCGAAGATGCGCTCGATGTGCTGCTGTTTGACCGCAGCTCGCGCCATGCCCAGGCCACGGAGGCCGGCCAGGCCCTGCTGCGCGAAGGCGCCCGCCTGCTGCAGGAGATCGATGCCGTGGCGCACCGCGTCAAGCGCGTGGCCACGGGCTGGGAGCCGCAGCTGACCATCGTCATCGACGGGGCCGTGGCCCGCACGCCCATCTTCGAGCTGGTCGAAGCCTTTTATGCGCTGACTCCGCCCACCACACTCAAGCTGCGTGACGGCATTCTCAATGGCACGCTGGAAGTGCTGACCAGCGGCCATGCCGATCTGGCCATTGGCGTGGCGGTCAACACCAGCAATGTCTCCGAGCTGCAGACGCGCGAAATCGGGGAGATTGATTTCGTCTTCGCCGTCGCGCCACACCACCCTCTGGCCAGACTCGACGAGCCGCTGTCCGACGAGTTGCTGCTGCGCCATCGCATGGTGGCCGTGGCCGACTCCGGCGTGCGCAGCAACACCAGCTTTGGCCTGGTCAACGGCCAGGACGTGCTCACCGTGGACAGCATGCAGGCCAAGCTGGAGGCCCAGATACGCGGCATTGGCGCCGGCTTTCTGCCACGCGGCATGGTGCAGGCTTATCTCGATGCCGGCCTGCTGGTCACAAGACAGGTGCAGCGCGCCAGTCGCAATCTGCGCCTGCACTATGCATGGCCCGGCCCCGCCCACCGTACGCCTGGACGTGCCCTCCAGTGGTGGCTGACGCAACTGGAAAGCCCCGCCACGCGCAAGGCGCTTATGGAAAACCATCACCGTCAATAAGCTGCTGCGCGTCGCAGCCATCACGCGGGAGGTGTAGAGTGAGTTGCGCTGCAACAATTCAGCACAAGCAGCACTTGCTATCTTTTGGATAGCTGCTACGCTAGAACTCAAACGGTGTCGAAAAGGCTTTTTCATGAATGCTTCCCGCACTCGCGCGTCCGCAACTGCCTCCGCTTCCTCCCCTTCCCCGCATACCGGTGCCAAGCGCATTGCCGTCATCGGCGCGGGCATTGCAGGTCTGGCCTGTGCCCGCACGCTGATGCAGGCCGGGCACGACGTCCATGTCTATGAGCGCCTGACCCAGGCCGGCGGACGCATGCGCTCGGTCAGCGGCCCCTACGGCAGCTTTGACATCGGGGCCCAGTTCTTCACCGTACGCGACCCGCGCTTTCAGCAAGTGCTGGACACCACGCCCGGCAATCTGCGCGCCTGGAGCCTGAACAGCGTGCAGACCCGCAACGCCCAGGGCCGCAGAGTCGACAAGCACACGCCGGTGCGCGAGACCCACTGGGTCGGCATGCCCGATATGCAATCGCTGCCACTGGCCTGGGCAGCGCCGCTATGGGATGCCGGACGCCTGCATCTGGGCCAGTCCCTGCGCGCCATGAGCCACCACATTGCCAGTGGCAGCAACCACAGCCGCCACCAATGGTCCCTGATGCTGGATACCGAAGAGCACGGCCCACAGATTGCTGCCGACTTCGATGCCGTGGTGCTGGCCGTGCCGGCGCCCGTGGCCGCGCAGCTGCTGCAGACCGCACCGCAGGGGGCGGCCCTGGCCAGGACCCTGGCCCCTGTGGAAATGGCCCCCTGCTGGGCCATGACGCTGTCCTACCCCATGGCCGCGCAGGCCGGACTGACCACACTGGGCCCGCAGTGGAATGCCGCACGCAGCACGCATGAGCGCGTTGCCTGGGTAGCCCGCGAGTCCTCCAAACCCGGCCGCGCCCAGACCGAGCGCTGGACGATTCATGCCAACCCGCTGTGGTCCAACGAGCACCGCCACGACGACGCCACGCGCGTGCTTGCCAAGCTGCAAAAGGCCTTCGGCGAGATCACGGGCATCCGCGTTGCGCCGCGCCATGCCAGCGTCTACCTCTGGCAGCATGCCCAGACGCTGGCGCCCCTGGGCAGGCCGTTCAGCCACGACCCCTCGGTCGGCCTGAGCCTGTGCGGGGACTGGTGCATAGGCATGCGGGTGGAAGACGCTTTTGTCTCGGGTCTGGAAATGGGGCTGGCCCTGGCCTGAGCCAACTGCGCGCAGTCAAGGGGCGTAAGATGGCGTCCCTCATGACTGCGGCCCTCTCCCGTTCCTCCTCCAGCGCTCCCTGCACGGGGCCATATATCGGGCGCTTTGCGCCCTCTCCCACCGGGCCGCTGCATGCCGGCTCTCTGGTCGCGGCACTGGCCAGCTGGCTGGATGCACGCGCCCACCACGGACGCTGGCTGATTCGCATCGAAGACATCGATCCGCCACGCTGCCAGGTTGGTGCCGACCAGGAAATCCTGCGCCAACTGGCCGCCTGCGGCCTGCACTCCGATGCCCCCGTGGTCTGGCAGTCGCAGCGCCATGCACTCTATGAAAAAGCGCTGCAACAGCTGCAGGCGCAAAAAATGGCCTACCCCTGCGGCTGCACGCGCAAGGACATCGAAGCCGCCTGGCTGGCACAGGGACTGACTCACGAGCGCCATGTGGAGCGGCCCTACCCCGGCACCTGCCGTCATGGCTTGCAAGGCAAGCCTGCCAGAGCCTGGCGCTTTGCGCTGGAGCAGCAGGTACATGACTTACAAGAGAATCAACCCGAAACACTCTATCAACAAGCGCAAGCAGCTACGCAAAGCATAGCAATCGGGCACTCTTGCCTGGAAAGCAAGCGCCCCGTGCTGCACTGGCAGGACCAGCGTCTGGGCGCGCAGCAGCAAAACCTGCTCGCCAGCGTGGGCGACTTTGTGCTGCGCCGAGCGGACGGGCTCTGGGCCTACCAGTTGGCCGTGGTCGTCGACGACGCCGAGCAAGGCATCACCGATGTGGTGCGCGGCGAAGACCTGGCCGACAACACCCCTCGCCAGATCGCGCTGCAACACGCCCTGGGTCTGACCCAGCCGCGCTATCTGCACACGCCGCTGGTCTGCATGGAAAACGGAGAAAAGCTCTCCAAACAGCATGGCGCACCCGCCGTGGATGTCAGCCAGCCGCTGACCGTGCTTTCTGGCGCGGCGCAGCAGCTCGGCCTGCCACAAGCGCCCGCAGCCGCATCCTCCAGCAGCGAAAGCCCCGCAAGCGCCTTGCCTTTGGCGCTGGACTTCTGGGTCCGGTGCTGGCGCCAAACCTACAATATCGCCCCGTGACTTCTTCAAATCCAACACCTACCACCGATATGGCCGAAAACGTGCCAGCCGCTGACGCATCCGCAGCATCCCAAGGCCAGGCGCCCGAAGGCGTGGCCTATCCCAAGACCATCAAAAGCTATGTACGCCGCGCCGGCCGCACCACCACGGGCCAGGCCAAGGCTTTTGAAGAACTCGGTCCGCGCTTCCTGCTGCAATACCAGAAGGCTCCTCTGGACGCCGCTGCCGCCTATGGCCGCGACGGCAAGCTGATTCTGGAGATCGGCTTCGGCATGGGTGAAGCCACCGCCCATATCGCCCGCGTGCGCCCCGACGATAATTTCCTGTGCTGCGAAGTGCACGAGCCCGGCGTGGGCGCGCTGCTCAAGCGAATTGGCGAGCAGGAGATCGAGAACATCCGCATCCTCCAGCACGATGCCGTGGAAGTCATCGACAACATGCTGCCCGAAGCCTCGATCGATGGCGTGCACATCTTCTTCCCCGACCCCTGGCACAAGAAAAAGCACAACAAGCGCCGCCTGATCCAGAGCCCGCTGATCGCCAAGCTGGCTGCTCGCATCAAGCCCGGCGGCTACATCCACTGCGCCACCGACTGGGAACCCTATGCGGTGCAGATCCTGGAAGTGCTGAACGCAGAACCCATGCTGCAGAACACGGCCGAGAACTACGCCGAAAAGCCCGACTACCGTCCGCTGACCAAATTCGAAAACCGCGGCATTCGCCTCGGTCATGGCGTCTGGGACCTGGTGTTCAGGAAGAAGTAACCCCCTGAGGCGCTTTGCGCCTTCCCCCTTTCTCTACGCGCTTCGCGCTATGGAAGGGGGACGATGCCTTCGCCGCGAGGCGGCTCTTGCTCGGCATCTCGGATCTTGGTCTGCGCCAGTCGCAAGGGTTTCGCTCCAAACCATAAAAAACGCTCCTCAATGAGGAGCGTTTTGTTTTGGGTCAAGGCAGCCTAAGCTGCCTTTTGACGCTCGCCTTACAGGCGCTCGGCTCAGAGGCGCTCGGCCACCCAGGCTTGCACGCTGGCCAGCGCTGCGGGCACGGCTGCGGCATCGGTGCCGCCGGCCATGGCCATATCGGGCTTGCCACCGCCCTTGCCGCCCACTTGCTGGGCCACAAAGTTCACCAGCTCGCCGGCCTTGACCTTGGCAGTTTCAGCCTTGGTCACGCCTGCAGCCAGCTGCACCTTGTCGCCGTCCACGGCAGCCAGCACGATCACGGCCGCGCCCAGCTTGTCCTTGAGCTTGTCCATGGTGTCGCGCAAGGTCTTGGCATCGGCGCCTTCGAGCTTGGCTGCCAGCACCTTGACGCCATTAACGTCGGCTGCCTGCGTGGCCAGCTCGTCGCCCTGGCTGGAAGCCAGCTTGCCCTTGAGCGCAGCGATTTCCTTTTCCAGTGCCTTGATCTGATCCAGCGCACCGCCGATGCGGTTGGTCAGCTCGGCCGCAGGTGCCTTGAAAGCGGCTGCGGCCTGGTCCACGGTGGACTCCAGCGATTGCAGATAAGCCAGCGCGTTCTCGCCGGTAATGCCTTCGATACGGCGCACGCCAGCGGCCACGCCGGATTCGCCCACCACCTTGAACAGGCCGATGTCACCGGTACGGCTGACGTGAGTGCCGCCGCAAAGCTCGCGGCTGGAGCCGATATCCAGCACGCGCACGGTTTCACCGTACTTCTCGCCGAACAGCATCATGGCGCCGGTCTTCTGGGCGCTTTCGATGTCCATCACGCGAGCGTCGGTGGCGGTGTTGGCCAGCACCTCGGCATTCACGCGGGCTTCGATCTCGCGGATCTGCTCGGCCGTCACGGGGGCGTTGTGCGCAAAGTCGAAGCGGGTGCGCTCGGCATTGACCAGCGAGCCCTTTTGCTGCACATGGCCGCCCAGCACTTCGCGCAAGGCCTTGTGCATGATGTGTGTGACCGAGTGGTTGCGCATGGTCGCTGCGCGCACGGCGGTATCCACCTGTGCTTCAACGGCATCGCCCACCTTCAGGCTGCCGGCTTCCAGCACGCCGTGATGACCGAATACATCGGCCTTGATCTTGAGCGTGTCTTCCACGGCAAAGCGGTTGCCGCCTGCGGCAATCACGCCCTGGTCGCCTACCTGGCCGCCGGATTCGGCGTAGAAGGGGGTCGTGTCCAGCACCACGACACCGTTTTGGCCGGCCTGGAGCTCGTTCACGCTCACGCCATCGGCGTACAGCGCGACGATCCTGGCAGCCTCGGCCAGCTTGTCGTAGCCGGTGAACACATTGGCGTCCCCCGTGTATTCCAGCGCGCGATCCATCTTGAACTTGCCGGCTGCGCGGGCAGTTTCCTTCTGGTGCTGCATGGCGGCATTGAAGCCGGCTTCGTCCACCGTCACGCCACGCTCGCGCGCCACGTCGTTGGACAGGTCCAGCGGGAAGCCGTAGGTGTCATGCAGCTTGAAGGCCACATCACCAGGCAGCACCTTGACATCGCCGGCCAGAGCGCTGTCCAGGATTTCCATGCCGTTGGCCAGGGTCTCGAAGAAGCGCTCTTCCTCGGCCTTGAGCACGCTGGTGATATGCGCTTCCTGCTCCTTGAGCTTGGGATAGGCATCGCCCATCTGCACCACCAGGTCGGCCACCAGCTTGTGGAAGAAGGGAGTCTTCTGGCCCAGCTTGTAGCCGTGACGGATGGCGCGGCGGATGATGCGGCGCTGCACATAGCCGCGACCTTCGTTGGAAGGAATCACGCCGTCGGACACCAGGAAGGAAGTGGCGCGGATATGGTCGGCAATCACCTTCAGCGAAGGAGTGCTCAGATCTTCGGTGCGGGTTTCGCGGCCGGCAGCCTTGATCAATGCCTGGAACAGGTCGATCTCGTAGTTGCTGTGCACATGCTGCAGGATGGCAGCCAGGCGCTCCAGGCCCATGCCGGTGTCCACGCAAGGTGCGGGCAGCTTCACCACGGAGCCGTCTTCCTTCATGTCGAACTGCATGAACACATGGTTCCAGATCTCGATGAAGCGGTCGCCGTCTTCTTCCGGGCTGCCGGGAGGGCCACCGGCAATGTGCTCGCCGTGGTCGTAGAAGATTTCCGAGCAGGGGCCGCAGGGGCCGGTGTCGGCCATCATCCAGAAATTGTCGCTCTTGTACTTGCCGCCCTTGTTGTCGCCGATGCGGATGATGCGCTCGGCAGGCAGGCCGATGACGTTCTTCCAGATGTCATAGGCCTCGTCGTCTTCGTGATAGACCGTGGCCAGCAGCTTCTCGGCGGGCAGACCGAAGACCTTGGTCAGCAGCTCCCAGCCCCACTCGATGGACTCCTTCTTGAAGTAGTCGCCGAAGGACCAGTTGCCCAGCATTTCGAAGAACGTGTGGTGGCGCGCGGTGTAGCCCACGTTTTCCAGGTCGTTGTGCTTGCCGCCGGCGCGCAGGCAGGCCTGCACCGAAGTTGCGCGGTTGTAGGGGCGCTTGTCCGTGCCCAGGAACACGTCCTTGAACTGCACCATGCCGGAGTTGGTGAACATCAGCGTCGGATCGTTGCCGGGAACCAGCGAGCTGGACGCGACAACCGTGTGGCCCTTGGAAGCGTAGAAATCCAGGAACGTCTTGCGGATGTCCGCAACGGAAAAAGTGGGTGTACTCATGGTGTTTGGTATGAAGACGCCTGCATGACGCCTGCGATCAGTACGGCCCGGCGCTGCTTTTTCAGGAGCTGCGCAGACAGGCAAATCAGCCGAACATTATAGGTTTGCGGCTACATACCCGCGCGGCCTTGTGCCGATAACAGCGATCATGAATTTTCATGCGTTGCATTAATGTCTTCATCATCGGCTTGCGGATAATCGGCAACCACTATGAGCGATACACCCCAAACCGAGACCTCCAAGCCCGCTGCCCCCGCCAAAAACCGCCTGGTCGTCTGGCTCATCGCCCTGCCCGTGATCATCTTTGGCGCGCTCATGCTCATCGGCCAGTTCATGGACGATCCGCTCAGCAAGCAGCGCTGGACGGAGGCAGAAACCATCAAGATCTGCTGGAAACAGACGGCCAAGCCCGAGGCCGAGCGCAAGACCCAGGAGTTCAAAGCCCCTCAGGACTGCGAACGCCTGGAGTTCGATTTCAAGACCCGCTACGGCGAAAACCCTTGAGGCAGCCGCGACGCGGCAAGCCCGGGGCAGGCGTCTTGGGTGACTGGCGGGCTTACTCTTCGCCCCAGTCTTCGTCCGCGCCCTCTTCCTCTTCTGCTGCAGCCAGCGCGATCATGCGATCGAAGGTCTCGATGATCGCGATGCGACGGTCCTGCTTGTAGCCCTCTTCGGGCTCCAGCTCGTCGATGCTCTGGTCCCAGGCCTGCAGATAAGTGGCTTTCCATTGCTCCAGCGTCTGCAGATCCGGCCACAGCGGATGCATGCCGCCCTCGGCCATGGCGCACAGCAGCTCGATGCGGCAGGGAACCAGATCGGACTCAGACTCGCCCGCCTGCAAGGCCTCGGGCGAGTCCAGGGCCTCGGCAATTTCATCGATGAGCTGGCCCGTGATATCCGCCAGCCAGTCCAATGCGGTGTCGTTATCGAAATTGCCGTGCGACCAAGTGCCCATGACCAAACTCCTTGCTGCGATATGTCAGTAAAGCAAGGCCCAACATAGCGAGCCTTGATGTCAGAACTGTGTCAGTGCGGAAGATCGATCCAGGCGCGGCAGGTCAACGGTTGCGGTTTTTCATGGCGCGCTCCACCTCGCGCTTGCCTTCGCGGTCCTTGATCACGTCACGCTTGTCATGCTCGGCCTTGCCCTTGGCCAGGGCGATCTCGCATTTCACGTAACCGTTCTTCCAATGCAGATTGATGGGCACCAGGGTATAGCCCTTTTGCTCGACCTTACCGACGAGGCGCTTGATCTCGTCCTTTTTCAAGAGCAGCTTCTTGATACGTGCCGAGTCGGGATTGACGTGGGTGGAAGCCGTCTTGAGCGGGTTGATCTGGCAGCCCAGCAGGAACAGCTCGCCGTCCTTGATCAGCACATAGCCATCGGTGAGCTGCACCTTGCCGCTGCGCAGGGCCTTGACCTCCCAGCCGTGCAGCACCATGCCGGCTTCGTGGCGCTCCTCGAAGAAATAGTTGAAAGCTGCTTTTTTATTGTCGGCAATGCGCGACGATGTTTCTGGTTTCTTGGCCATGGAATATTAGTTGCAGGCGGACCGGAGATGAAAGCTCTCCCTACAATACTGGATTGCCGTCTCGCCTCTGAGCGATGATTTTAGTTTCGCATCGCGCCTCTGGGTGCATTGGCCTAGGCCAATTCCCTGCTCTTGCGCCCTGCTGATTGCTCTTTGTTCATGAAAAACGTCAACAAGTCCGTCCTCATCTGGTACAGCCCCGAAGAAATGTTTGCCCTCGTGACGGACGTGGCCCACTATGCCGACTTTCTGCCCTGGTGCGATCATGCCAAGATTCTGGAGCAGGACGACACAGGCATGACAGCCGAGGTGGGTATTGCGTTCAGCGGACTGCGCAAGTCTTTCGTGACGCGCAACACGAACAGTAGCATGGATGACGGCGGCAAGCAGGTCAGCATGCGTCTGGTCAAGGGACCTTTCTCGCGCCTTGAAGGCCACTGGCGCTTTCATCCTGTAGGCGACGGCACGCAGCGCGCCTGCAAGGTCGAGCTGCAGCTGGACTACGGCTTCGAGAACGGTGCCGTAGCCGCCATCATCGGCCCGGTCTTCGACCGCATCGCAGGCTCCATGGTCGACGCCTTCATCAAGCGAGCCGAGCAAATCTATGGCTGATGCACTGCCGGAGGTGATCGACATCACGGTCTGCATATCGCCCTGCTCCGGTACGGTACAGGAAGCCTTGTTGCAGCTTCCCGCAGGCAGCACCGTCCAGCAGGCGCTGGACGCCGTGACCGCTTCAACAGCATTGCCGGACCTTCAAGTACCCGAACCCTTGGCCGGCATGGTCGGAATCTGGGGCAAGGTCGCGAATCCGTGCCAGGTTCTCAAACATGGCGATCGTCTGGAGGTCTATCGCCCGCTGACCGTAGACCCCAAGGTTGCCCGACGCGAACGCTTTGCCCGCCAGGGCGCGCGCAGCGCCGGACTTTTCAAGCGTCAGAGAGACGGGGCCAAGGCGGGTTACTAGCCAACAGGACTCAAAAAAAGCGCCTTCAGAAGGCGCTTTTTTATCGAGATCCCGGCGAAGACTCCGGCGACTACTGCGCCGGCTCGGCCATGGGCCCGCAATCGGAAGCGATCACGGCATCGGCGCGCTTGATCTCGGCATCGCGCGCGGCCTCATCCATGAAGCCACGCTCGCCCTTGGCATTCACATGGGAGAGCAAGCGACCCGACGCCAGGGTTGTCTTGGCCTGCCTGGCACGATTGCAGTTGTCCTGGCGCTGCCTTTCCTTTTGCAGTCTGTCAGCCTGGGTCTTGGCTGCTTCCTGCTCCTGCATCTTGCGCTTTTGCTCTTCCAGCCCCTTGTCCACACCGGCGTCCGCCACGGGCTTGGCCGCGCCGACCTCCGGCACAGCAGAAGGTGCTGCGGGCCTGGCTCCGCCGGGGCTGCGCAAAATATTCTTGGCAGGGATATCGGTCGGCGGAGCCCTGTCGCTGAACACCTTGCGCCCCTGACCATCAATCCATTGCCACTGGGCAATTGCGGGGACCGTGCAGCAGGCAATGGCTGCAAACAAAGCGAACTTGATGGCGTGCATGGAGTCAATAAGTCTTGGACTGGCGTTGGGGATTCTGGGTCACGAGCCCACATTGTGCGGCAAGTCACAGGTACAATCTTTCTTTTGGAGCCATCACATGCGCCTTCTCGGAAAAGCACTGACCTTTGACGACGTCCTGCTCGTTCCCGCCTACTCCGAAGTCCTGCCCAAGGACGTTTCCCTCGCCACCCAATTCACTCGCAATATCCGCCTGAACCTGCCCCTGGTGTCTGCCGCCATGGACACGGTGACAGAAGCGCGTCTGGCCATCGCCATTGCGCAAGAAGGCGGTATCGGCGTGATCCACAAGAACATGACAGCCGAGCAGCAAGCCGCTGAAGTGTCCAAGGTCAAGCGCCACGAATCCGGTGTGGTGCACGACCCTGTGGTCATCACCCCCGAACACACCGTGCTGCAAGTGCTGCAGCTGTCGGAAGAACGCGGCATTTCGGGCTTCCCCGTGTGCGACGGCGGCAAGGTGGTCGGCATCGTGACCAGCCGCGATCTGCGCTTCGAGACCCGCTACGACGTCAAGGTCAGCCAGATCATGACGCCCCGCGAAAAGCTGATCACCGTCAATGAAAAAGACGGCACCAGCCCCGCCGAAGCCAAGGCACTGCTGAACAAGCACAAGCTCGAACGAATCCTGGTGGTGAACGACGCCTTTGAACTCAAGGGCCTGATCACTGTCAAGGACATCAACAAGCAAACCACCTTCCCCAATGCCGCGCGTGACGCATCGGGCCGCCTTCGCGTGGCTGCCGCTGTCGGCGTGGGCGCTGGAACCGAAGAGCGCGTGGAACTGCTGGTCAAGGCCGGTGTGGACGCGATCGTGGTGGACACGGCTCACGGCCACTCCAAGGGCGTGATCGATCGCGTTCGCTGGGTCAAGCAGAACTACCCCCAGGTGGACGTCATCGGCGGCAATATTGCCACCGGCGCTGCCGCCCTGGCTCTGGTGGAAGCCGGTGCCGACGCGGTCAAGGTCGGTATCGGCCCTGGCTCCATCTGCACCACCCGTATCGTGGCCGGTGTGGGCGTGCCCCAGATCATGGCCATCTCCAATGTGGCCGACGCCCTGAAGGGCACCGGCGTGCCCCTGATCGGTGACGGCGGCATCCGCTTCTCCGGCGATATCTCCAAGGCCCTGGCCGCTGGCGCCTCCACCATCATGATGGGCGGCATGTTTGCCGGCACCGAGGAAGCTCCTGGCGAAGTGATTCTGTACCAGGGCCGCTCGTACAAGAGCTACCGCGGCATGGGCTCCATCGGTGCCATGCAGCAAGGCTCCGCCGACCGTTACTTCCAGGAATCCTCCACCGGCAACCCCAATGCCGACAAGCTGGTTCCCGAAGGCATCGAAGGCCGCGTCCCCTACAAGGGCTCCATGGTCTCCATCGTCTATCAGATGGCTGGCGGCGTGCGCGCCTCCATGGGCTACTGCGGTTGCGCCACGATCTCCGAGATGAACGAAAAGGCCGAGTTTGTGGAAATCACCGCAGCCGGCATCCGCGAATCTCACGTGCATGACGTGCAGATCACCAAGGAAGCGCCCAACTACCGCGCTGACTAAGCAAGCCCCTTGAAATCTGACCAGATTGAAAAATCTGGTCAGAATGCTAAAATCTGGCCTGAACTACTGGTTCTAGCCAGATTTTTTGTTTTCCATCATGCAATCTATCGGTATCTACGAAGCCAAAAGCCGCTTTTCCGCCCTGGTCGAAATGGTCGAGCAAGGCGAAGAAGTTCGCATCACGCGCCATGGCAAAGAAGTCGTGCGCATGCTGCCCATGCGCCGCAAGCCCGTGATCACCGATGAACAGATTGCCCGCGAGCTGGAGCAGATCTCGGCCCTGCAGCAGACAGTGAAAGCTCAAGCAGCCACAAACCCAGCGGCGAACAGCATCACCGGTTTGCGCCACACAGGACGGAGCCAGGCATGAGCGCCACCGCTTTTGTGCTCGATGCATCCGTCACCGCCGCCTGGTTGCTGCCTGACGACGCCAGCGAGCACACCAGACGCCTCTACACCCGTATCCGCCGCGATGAAGTGGACCCGCAAGCCCCCAACCTCTGGCAGTGGGAATGCGGCAACCTGATTGCATCGGGCGTCAATAATGGCCGTATCCCGCAGACTTCGGTCGAAGGCCTGTGGGGCGTGCTGGAAGCCATTCGCCACCGCGTGGAGCTGCACGACCTGGCTCCTGCACAGCACAAGGCCGTGCTGGATGTGGCGCTGGACACCGGCCTGCCCACCTACGATGCCGCATACCTGTGGCTGGCGCAGTCGCTGCGCCTGCCACTGGCCACATTCGATGCAGCCCAGATCGCGGCCGCCCGCAAAAGCGGCGTCACCGTCTGGGCTCCCGAAGATTTCTAATCCCTTTTTGCCACCCTCTTGCCCTTGATCACCATGCAACACGACAAGATTCTTATTCTGGACTTCGGCTCCCAGGTCACGCAGCTGATTGCTCGCCGCGTGCGCGAAGCCAATGTCTACTGCGAAGTTCACCCCTGCGATGTGAGCAGCGACTGGGTGCGCGAGTTTGCCGCCGACGGCAAGCTCAAGGGCATCATCCTGTCCGGCAGCCATGCATCCGTCTACGAAGTGGACGACCGCGCTCCCGACGCCGTGTTCGAGCTGAACCTGCCCGTGCTGGGCATTTGCTACGGCATGCAGACCATGGCCACCCAGCTGGGCGGCAAGGTCGAAGGCTCCAACACCCGTGAATTCGGTTACGCCGAAGTGCGCGCCCATGGCCACACCAAGCTGCTGGAAGGCATCGAAGACTTCGCCACGGCCGAAGGCCACGGCATGCTCAAGGTCTGGATGAGCCACGGCGACAAGGTCACCGAACTGCCTCCAGGCTTCAAGGTCATGGCCTCCACGCCGTCCTGCCCCATCGCCGGCATGGCCGACGAAGCACGTCGCTACTACGCCGTGCAGTTCCACCCCGAAGTCACGCATACCGTGCAGGGCCAGGCACTGCTCAACCGCTTTGTGCTCGACATCTGCGGCACGCAAGCTGACTGGATCATGGGCGACTACATCGAAGAGGCCGTGGTCAAGATCCGCGAGCAGGTGGGCGATGAAGAAGTGATCCTGGGCCTGTCCGGCGGCGTGGACTCCTCCGTGGCTGCAGCCCTGATCCACCGCGCCATCGGCGACCAGCTGACCTGCGTGTTCGTTGATCACGGCCTGCTGCGCCTGAACGAAGGCGATATGGTCATGGACATGTTCGAAGGCAAGCTGCACGCCAAGGTCGTGCGCGTCGATGCCTCCGCCCTGTTCCTGGGCGAGCTGGCCGGCGTGTCCGAGCCCGAGCAAAAGCGCAAGATCATCGGTCGCCTGTTCGTGGACGTATTCAAGGCCGAAGCCGAAAAGCTCAAGGCAGCCAACGCCGGCTCCAAGGGTGCAACCTTCCTGGCCCAGGGCACCATCTATCCCGACGTGATCGAGTCCGGCGGCGCCAAGAGCAAGAAGGCCGTCACCATCAAGAGCCACCACAACGTCGGCGGCCTGCCCGAGCAACTGGGCCTGAAGCTGCTGGAGCCCCTGCGCGACCTGTTCAAGGACGAAGTGCGCGAACTGGGCGTGGCCCTGGGCCTGCCCCGCGGCATGGTCTACCGCCACCCCTTCCCCGGCCCCGGCCTGGGCGTGCGCATTCTGGGTGAAGTGAAGAAGGAATATGCCGACCTGCTGCGTCGCGCAGATGCCATCTTCATCGAAGAGCTGAACAACTGGATCGACGAAAAGACCGGCAAGAGCTGGTACGACCTGACCAGCCAGGCCTTCACCGTGTTCCTGCCCGTCAAGAGCGTGGGCGTGATGGGCGACGGCCGCACCTACGACTACGTCGTGGCCCTGCGCGCCGTGGTCACCAGCGACTTCATGACTGCCGACTGGGCCGAGCTGCCCTACGGCCTGCTCAAGAAGGTCTCCGGCCGCATCATCAACGAAGTGCGCGGCATCAACCGCGTCACCTATGACGTGAGCACCAAGCCACCAGCAACCATCGAGTGGGAGTGAATTGACGTCCTTCGGGGACTATCGCTAGCCATCGAAAAACCGCCGTAACGTGTTGATTTAAAAAGAAATACGTCACGACAGCTATCGATGGCTATCGCCGGCCAGCGGAACAGGTTGGCGGTAAATGTGGCGGTAAGAACCTGAGGCCGGATTAAGACCCTCCCGTTCACTATTGAGACCAAACCGGTCTTTGACGGTAAAAGTCTCCTCTGGAAAGCTGATTTCATGCGGCTTTCCGGGCATCAGCAGGTCTCCTGACCCCTGACGGTAAAAGCCGTCACCAACAGGAGGAAAACCTCGATGCTTACCGACACCGCACTGCGTAATTTGAAGCCTAAGTCATTGACTTATAAGGCTTCTGACCGGGATGGGATGTACGTAACGGTATCGCCCGCCGGTACCGTCACCTTCCGCTACGATTACCGTCTCAACGGTCGTCGTGAGACCCTGACCATTGGCCGCTACGGGCCGGCGGGTATTTCGCTGGCGATGGCCCGCGAAAAGCTGATCGACGCCAAGAAGGCCGTCGCTCAAGGTAAGTCCCCTGCGCTGGAGAAGCAGCGCGAGAAGCGTCGGCTGACGGCCGCCAAGACATTTGGCGACGTGACCGAGAGATGGCTAGCCGGCGCTCGAATGGCAGACAGCACTAAGGCGATGCGCAAGAGCATCGTCGATCGGGACATCCTGCCGGCCTTTCAGAACCGGCAACTCAACGAAATCACCGCAGATGACCTGCGCGCGCTCTGCAACAAGGTGAAGGCGCGCGGTGCGCCCGCCACGGCGGTGCACGTCCGCGACATCGTGAAGCAGGTTTATGCCTTTGCCATCCTGCACGGCGAGAAGGTTGACAACCCGGCCGAGGGCGTGGGCGCCGCGTCGATTGCCACCTTTGTGCCGAAGGATCGGGCTTTATCGCCGCTGGAGATCCGGCTGATGGCACGGCAGATGGAGTCGGTGGCCACCTATCCGACCATCAGGCTGGCGCTTCGCATGATCCTGCTGACCCTGGTGCGCAAGAGCGAACTGATCGAGGCGACTTGGGATGAGGTGGACTTCGAGAACGCGACATGGACGATTCCGAAGCAGCGAATGAAGGGTCGGAATCCGCATGTGGTGTATCTCTCGCGCCAGGCGCTGGACATTTTCGTGGCGCTGCACACCTGCGCGGCCGGCTCCAAGTTTGTTCTGCCGTCGCGCTACGACGCCGACCGCTGCATGTCGAAGGCGACCTTGAACCGGGTTACGCAGATCGTGGCCGAACGCGCCAAGGTGGCAGGTCTGCCGCTGGAGCCGTTCACCGTCCACGATCTGCGCCGTACCGGCTCGACACTGTTGAACGAAGTCGGCTTCAATCGTGACTGGATCGAGAAGTGCTTGGCACATGAGGACGGACGGTCTTCTCGTTCGATCTACAACAAGGCCGAGTACGCCGAGCAGCGTCGTCACATGCTGCAAGAGTGGGCCAACATGGCTGATGCCTGGATCGACGGGCAAACCTACGTGCCGACGCTGATGCCGGAGAACGTGGTCGTGCCGACGTTGAGTGTGACGGCCTGAAGCAGTGCTCTGGTTGTCACTTGACAACCACAGCGATTATCCCGATACTGGAGATCACTGATGATCCGTTCCTCTCATTCAAAGAAAGAGGTCGAGGACGCTCTCAGGCACGCCGAAGGGCAAGGCTGGCGCGTCGAAGTCGGCGGCAGCCACGCTTGGGGGCGGATTTACTGCCCATACAACGATGAGGAATGCCGCTGCGGCGAGTTCTGCATCACCAGTGTATGGAGCACGCCAAAGAACCCCGGCAACCACGCGCGCGGCTTGCGGCGCGTCGTGGACAACTGCACTACGCATCGCAAGCAGCAACAAGCTGACGACGGTGCCAAGGAGTAGCGCGATGGAATATACATTTACCTTGAAGTACAAGCTCGGTGATGACGAGGGCGATACCGATGCACTGGTTGAACGGCTGGGCGAAGCCGGCTGCGACGATGCCTTGGTCGGCATCGGCCAACCGGGGCGCTTGGCGCTGGAGTTCACCCGCGAGGCGGCCGATGCGGATGAAGCGGTGCGCAGCGCGTTGGCTGACGTACGCCGTGCCGCGCCGGCTGCCCGGTTGATAGAGGTGACGCCCGATCTGGTCGGGTTGACTGATGTGGCCGAGATTGTCGGCGTGTCGCGGCAGAACATGCGTAAGCTGATGCTTGCCCATCCGGGAAGCTTTCCGGCGCCGGTGCATGAAGGCAGTACGTCGATCTGGCATCTGGCGGACGTGCTGGCCTGGTTGCAGGCCAAGGGAAGCTATGCGCTGGCCAAGGACGTTCTGGACGTGGCGCGAGTGGCCTTGCAGGTCAACGTTGCGAAGGAAGGACAACGGCTGCCACGCTCGGCGTTCAACGAACTGGAAGCCTTGGTAGGTTGAGTGCCGCTACTGGACCTCATGCTTCGCTCGAACCCGCCCGGACAGGGCGGGTTTTTCGTTGGTGAACATCGGGTCTGATGGTGTAGTCGCGAGGAGCCTGCTTTCGTTCTTCGACCCATGCCTCCACTTCGGCCAAATCCCACACGACGCAGCGCGGCGTCAGGTTGAACCTGCGTGGGAACTCACCGCGGCGCTCCATTTCGTAGATTGTCGTTTCGGCCAGGGGGACGATCTGTCGCAGCTCATTGCGACGGATGGTGCGACGGAAGGGAAGAGGACTGCGCTTCGGGAATTGAGGCAGCGCCTCGTAGGCATCAGTGCCGGGCAAGGGAAGCGAGTGGCCAGCGTTGCTACTGGCTGCATTGGATTCTTGCGGTCGCTGTTCCACGTCGTACTCCATGATCTTTTTGCATGGAGACATGGTGCGGTTCAGTACCTATCGGGACAACTTACTGCAGCGTAGAAGAGAGAATTCTGTGCGCTCACTAGCGCATATGCAGCGGTGAGTACTAAGCGTGTGGCGGGGGGGGGGTCGTAGTGTTCTTGTGCAAGGCAATCAACATGGCCGCCTCTTTGCAGAGCCTTGCCATGTTGCCAGAACAGCTTGGAGCACCTCGCGGCCCTAGAGCAAGGGATGCTTGTTTTTAAGGAACCAATTATTCGGGGCCCGGCATCAATTTAAAACGGGTGAGTGCATCGTTCGGTTGCAGGCTTGCTTTAAGCAGGAAAGAAACCAGATCGCCCATTTGTGTTGCCCGCCCCGACAAATTCCGTGAAGTTCAGCTTCCTCAAAGTCTCAGAGCTCGGTTCCTCATTCTCCAAAATGATGATTTGACCGGGTTCAGCGCGATTAGCAAGCCAAGCATAGAAGCGATCCTTTACACTTTCATCAAGAAGCTCTTCGCCGTCGCTATCGGCCCCATGCTTTGGGTCTTTATAAGTAACGACAGGGGAATCTATGACGGTCAAACCAAGGTGCGGATGTCCCTTGTCAACCGCCCGTTCCATCAAGGCAACCATATATGCTGCCAGGAAAATACCTCGCTTTCCCTTACCATAAGATGTGCGCTTGCGATGGTTGATTTCGATATCGGACACGCCATCATCAAAATGAATGGCCTCTACGCCTGGCACACCCCAATCATCTAAAAGCTCCTTGACTCTTGTACATAGCGCTGTCGAGCTCTCCGACATATCCCTATCAACGATCTGCTTTTTCCTCTTACTTTTTTCCTTCATTTCGGCTAGTCGCATCTTGAGACTATCAACCCTCGACAGGCTGCTAACCGCCACAGTAAGCTCCGCTTTTCTCTGGGAAAGAGAGGTCAGTCCATTCTTAGTGTCAATATTTTTTGGTGCTAGAAGGGTATTTTGTTTTTGATCATTCTCATGCGCTTCTTTCTCGTTGCTTCTCATGGCTTCTGTTGCCTCCTTGAGATCGCCGAGAACATCTTGCAAGGCTCCCTTTAAGCCTTCCCGTAAGCCCGAAATTTTCTCGTTTTCAGCAAGGGCTGCCAAACGCAGCATAGGCGCTTTTTCATTCTGCTCTTGATGACGTAACTGATGCTGAATGTCTGTGCGACACAATGGACATGGACGAGTCTCGAAACTCGTAGCGACTGAGGCAGCCGAAGCTACAGCCTGCAAGCGCTGTTGATCACTAACATACTTTTTGTCGAGCAGCCGAAACCGATTCTCTGCCTCCTTGAGTGCGGAGAATTCACGGAACAATCGCCGCCCCTCTTTGTCAATTTCCAAGCGAGCCTGCTTAAGTTCAGCAAGCTCCGATGCATAATTTTTCATGTAAAGGTTGATGGCTTCGATCTCGTCTGTTACCTTGGCTAGCCCTTCTTGTGCATTTTTCAACGTCAGCCCGTCAGGCACGTCCGCGAGCAAGCTGGTGATCTGTTCATTAATGGCTTCAACATGACCCTTCGCAACATTTCGATCATTTGTAGACGGAGGAAGAAGCATTTCGGAATCATCGGAGCCTCGAAGGATTACGGCCAATGCAGATTTATTCCGGGTTTTAAGATTGGTATCTTTACCCTCAAATGGAACGTTATCTAGTGTCCCGATTTCATCAAAAATGCTGACGCGCCGAAGATCTCCAGCAGTCAAGTTTCCAAGCTGTCCGGCCTTAGCCAGTATCTTCATATCAGTGGCATCACACCAGATTGGCAATAATTCACTGACTCCTTGGTCAAGCGCTACAGCTCGATTCTGCGGTGGATGTACATGAAAGCCCTCATAGACCACCTCCGCTCCATCAAACAGATCGCGGAACAACGTAAATTGGCGCCCATCCGCTAGTTCCACTTGAAGTGCCGCACGAGTGTACCCCTCTGAGTAACCTACGTCCTTTGGCTTATCGCCGCCACCAAGACAGTATCTAAAGCACTCGACAATGTACGATTTCCCGGTGTCCGTTGGACCAAAAACAAGGTGGGATTGCCCATCTAATTTTAGACTAGCTGGCTTTTTATCAGGCCCCGTTACCAACAATTCATAAAGACTAATTGTCACGTTGTGGCTCCTGATAGTTCAGGTGAAACGAACTCAGCACCCCACAAGGCACCACGTGCTCCAAATATTCTCTCGATGTCTTTTTCATCTTTATCAGCCAGAGTAGAAGCTACCCACTGGCAGCGCTTGTAAAGCTCCCGTGAATATTCACCGCCAATTAAACCAACCAAAGCAGGACCGTTCTCGCCGAGCTGAAAACTAATACCACAACGCGCAGCTTCTACATCTACGAAAGAATGCTGCGCCATCAAATACAGCCCTTCTTCGATCACCTCTCTTCGGCTGGTGTATTCTCCGCCTCGCAGCGGAACGGGCGTATGCAGGCTTTCTGGACCGTTCAAGTCGGCAGAATAGATGGCAGCATAATCAAAGTAAACCAATCGCTGCAAATCAACCTTTCGAGGATAAAGTGCCATTAGAAGATAGACCATCCTGACGCCAAGCTCAAAAGGAGTGTTGAATACTTCACTCATTTTCATCCACCCATTTGACCCGCCCTTGGTTCGCAAGGTGATGACAGGTGCCTCCAAGATCTCCTGCTTGCAATCGCGCATGCAAAGGGTTCGCTGTCACCTGCAATCCATTTGCCGTAGCCAATACTTTGGTCAATCTGGTCAGCCCATCTGGGTGTGGATAGTTCAGATCACTTCCAACGCCAACCTCAACCTGGTTCACCAACTCATCGAATGCACCTGGAAGTTTGTCTCGACTGAAACGATTCAGTCCCTCAGCACTATAAAAAAGCATTCGTTGAGATTTGAAGTGTTTCTTGTATTTATTCGGTATTTCCGACGGTAGAGAAAAAGCAATCTGACCTGCCTCTTGATATACGTCAAAGAGCTCCTTGACATACTGATGCTCTTCCGCTTCAGGGGTCTCAGGCATCACGGGATTAGGCTGCCGGGCAGGCAGCACCCCAAAAACTTCCCAATGCTTATCTGAGCGCGCATGAATTTCCAGCAGATCTGCAGTGGTCTTAACCTTGATGAGGTTAAATTGAAAATTATTTATAAAATCCTCTAATTCTGGAGTTAGGGCTTGCCTGAATGTTCCAAAATTTCCATTTTTTTCTTTCCATTCCGAAAGAATCCAGGCCTTAAATTTTTCGGGGTTCAATGTGTAATCATGCAACGCAGGGCCGACCCTTAGCGCGCATATGTAATAATTTTTGGGGCAGGTATATGCACCTGAGAAGACGCACCACAGGAATTTTGCGAGTTCGGAGGCAAAACCACTTGGTGACAAAGTTCCCGCATAATATTTCCCTTGATATAAATCCCAAGTGAATTCAATTGGAAGCTGCTGCGAATAGCCACAAACATCCCTGCCTTTATCGCCTGCCCCTCCGAGGCGAACCACTTGAAGGTATATTCCTTCTATTTTAAGTTGCCGAGCGCAGCGCTCAATGAATGTCTCCCACTGTTCATCATTCAGCAGAAGCAGGCGCTGTTCGGGCGTTGGTTGCTCGGGGCCAGGATGATAAATGGAGGAATTCATTTTTCCTATTAAAAGCTAAGCTTGTGCTGTGAAGCGAAGATGCGTGATGAAGTTCATTGCAAAGCAAGCACCAGCTTCCTATGACTTCTCATTCGTAGCAACAAATATTTACAGTAGTTGGATATTAAGCCAAAAAATAGCCCGATGTCCTCATCTGAGGCGCTCGGTTATAGGTAAACCCGCACGCGACCTTCCCGGTGAGCTCGATGAAAGCTTTCCTGTGAATTCGCCGTGCTTTAATGGCGTCCCGCCTGGGAGGCAGTCAAGAAGCGTCTGCAATTTCTAAGCGTCCCAGTCTTTCTCCGTGGGCCTCTTGGGCTAGGGCACCTCATGCCTCGTGCCGAGTTATGGGCGCCCTCTTTGCCCCTGGATAGAAAACGTCATCCTCGGACGGTTGATGTGCAACCGAGCTATTGGCCGATGGCCCTTTGAGTTTGGGACTCCGTGACGTTCAAAGCAGCGTCGCGGAGCGCCCGCACCGGGGGCAGTGCAAACCGTTCCCGTCCGCGGCCAGGGACAAAAGCTCGATGACAAGGCGGAAATACATCTTCACTTTGAAATACCAACCCAGACACGAAGACAGCGATACGAATGCGTTAGTCGAGCGCTTGGGTGATGCCGGTTGCGATGACACTCTGGTCGGTGTCGGCCAGCCTGGGAGGTTGGCCTTGGAGTTCACTCGCGAGGCTGCCGGTGCTGGCTCTACCGTGCGCATTGCGTTTGTTGATGTGCGCCGTGCTGCGCCATCAGCCAGCTTGATCGAGATGACCCAAGATCTCCTTGAGCTAACGGACGTGGCTGAAATCGTTGGCATGTCGCGTCAGAACATGCGCAAGCTGATGTTGGTTAATCCAAAGAGTTTCCCCGTGCCCGTGCATGAGAGTAGCGCTTCGATCTGGCAACGGGCCGGAAGGCAGAGCGCAGAACTGCGGAAACTGAGGAAGTTCCTCATAGGCGACAGAGCCGGGCTTCGAGGCTGCTCTTCGACTCATAAGCGCAGCCCCACCAAGCATGACGAGGTATTCTCCTTGTTGCAATTCATGAGTGTTGATGTCGCAGACGATCGGGCAAACGTGGCTTTTATTGGTTACCAACGAATAGATAACTTGGCAAAAGGCAGGGACATGGCGACGGTAATGGTTTCACCAATCCATTTCGAGGATTTCAGCGGCATACAGTTTGAACGTCTCGTCTTTGCATACCACTTGCGGGCAGGTTGGCATGACCTAGTCTGGCGTGGTCAATCGGGAGCTGACCAAGGCAGGGACATCACGGGGACTGAACCCTTTGATGATAGGCCGCCCCGTATGACCATCATTCAATGCGCGAACCGAGACACCCTGACGTTAGCGAAAGCAAAAGGTGACATGGAAAAGGCGATGAAGGCCGCAGGTGCTGTGCCGGATGCCTTCAAGTTCGTTTCGCGCGGCGCCGTCTCGGACACAATCCGCAGTCGGATTGAGAAAGTCGCAGCCGCCCTTGGTGTGGACAATGTCACTATCTGGTCGGGTGTGGAGTTTGAGGAGAACTTGCGGCTTCGCGCTGAGTATCTGTTGCATCGTTTCATACAGGGGACAGAGTTTCCCGATGCGGAGGCGGACATTCGCAGATTTGTTGATGACTTTCCAGACCTATCTGATACCGACGCACTGCAGTTGATGGCCGCAGTATTCAACCGGTCTGCCTTTCGCACTCCGTTTCGTCTGGAAAGCTCTCTGCCCGCCTTCCAGCAGGCGATCGAAGATACTATCGGCGCACTCAGTACCGGTGTATGGCGGACTCGCAACGGCGATGAAATCAGACGTATCCCGTCGATCCACAACCTCAGGGACAGGGACATCCGAACGACGTTGGAGAAGATCGTCCGCCATGTCGATGATCTCCGTCGTATTTTCGTGACTGGCCTTAAGGAAGGCGAAATAAGGCCTTGTGGCTGTGGAGTTCCCGACTGCCCCACGTTCGAGCTTTCGCAACGCAGTGCAGATCAGCTGGACTCTGTCAGGCGAAAGATTCTGACAATGTTTCGGTCGGTATATGCGCCGTTCAATGTAGAACTTGAATAGGATTTTCGTATGAGCTTTATTTGTGCGAGCTGCGTGGGTGAGCCGTATTTGCGGCGTTTGATTGAAGAGGCGGCAACGTCTGAGAATCCGTGTGAATACTGCGAGGAGAGCCTGCAGTCAGCCGATCTTTGGATGGTGGCCAACCTGTGCGACGAAGTGATTGATACGTTCTTCGAGGAATCCAGCCACACAATGGCAGTAGTGCATTTTGGTCGCACACCCGCCGGTCAAGACTTGCACGAGACAATTTCACAATTGACCCAAGCGCCGCAGGACGCTGTGGAGGTCATCGTCGAATACCTAGGAAACCTCTGGCTTGATGCTGACTCGGGAGAGTATCGATATGGTGATGATGACCCGTGGTTTGTTCGCAGGCCGTCCATGGCAGAGCCGTTAGGAAACGCCTGGAGGGAGATGGAGGAAAGCCTTCATTCTGATGTTCGCTTCTTCAATCCCAAAGCGACTTTACTGCTCGACAAGATTTTCGGCGAGATCGCCGATGATCGCGATAGCGAGGGTCAGCCGGTGATCATACCGGCTGGGCCTGATGCACCGTTAGGAACGCTGTACCGTGGCCGTGTATTCCAGACAGACGAGTCCATGACATCTGCACTTCGCTGGCCAGAGCGATTTTTGGGATCACCCGCTCTAGGGATAGGCGCCGCTGGTCGAATGAACGGGAAAGGTCAGCCTGCCTTCTACGGCGCCACTACTCCTGAGATATGCATCGCCGAAGTGCGCCCTCCGGTCGGCAGCAGGGTTGCGCTTGCAGCCTTTGAAGTGACTCGTCCATTACGGCTTCTGGATCTTCGGCGCTTGGCTAGTGTGGAACTTCGGAACGGAACCAGCTTGTTTGATCCTACGACCCGCGCGGCAGCGCAACGCCGAGACTTTCTCAGGACACTTGGTGACCGCTTGTCAGCACCAGTAGTTCCCGAGCTGCAGGACCGCGACTACCTGATCACTCAGGCGGTCGCAGACTATCTAGCTGCGCATGACACGTTGAACGTTGATGGCATCATTTATCCATCCGCTCAGGGGTGCCGTCCGGGCGAGCGAGTGGTCGGTGAGAATGTGGTTCTATTTCGCAAAGCTTGCGACGTCAATGACGCAGATGGATCTCAAGCGACGGCCGATATCGCGCTGTGGGAGTATGAGGAGGATGGCCCGGGAAAATGGTTTAATCCGTCTATTCTGTTCAAAGAGCGTGAGATTCCATCGCATGCATACCGTTCAGTGCATCCCGCGCTGAGACTGAAGCGTGATTCGTTGGTTATCCATGACGTCACCGCAGTACGCTACAACACCAAGCCGCATTCGGTATCCGGGGTGTCAACGACCGGCATTACGGCTAGCTGCTTAAGCTGCTAACCGTCAGCTAGCGTCAGAAGAAATCTATTGCGTCCCTGTGGACGCTCTCTAATTCGGTTCACCGCTACGCCTAGCCAACACTAGGCGCGCGTGCAGCAAAAAACGCTAGCGTCCGCCTCGCAGATCGAGGCGGTCTAGCTCCTCAAGAGTTTGGACAACGGTCTCCACAAGCTCCCCGTCAAAGTCATCGCGATCTGCCTCCTCATGAGTACCTTTGTTCAGGTAGGTCCAGACAAGATTGTTGTCTGGAATGCCCAAGATGCGGCCATACGCGGTAAGAAGAGGCTCTTTGTTCGCATGGTTGAAGGTTTGAGCAGCTCGCAGCTTTTTGACCAAAGCTTCGCATAGATTTCTCAACCCAGGTTCGGCACCGACCCCGGCCAGCATGAGATTAAGCACACCTTGGTCATGACTTCCAAGCCAGCGCCAAGTCTTTTCGCCCAGCATCTCCAAGGCTTGGCGAGAAGCGGAGAGCGCGTCTCGGTCGTTGAGTGCCTCCCTTGCTGCCCTGGCCTTTGCGATGTAGTTCGCGCTCGGTACGTTACCGGTAACTCTCGGTTGATAGTTGCCATCATGATGTCGGAGCAGGTAGACTTGGCACGCATTTCTGCGCTGGGCAGGCAGGTGTTGTTGAATGTCTTTAATGAACTCGTTGCTGTGACAGGTGACGATCAGTTGGATTTGAGCGAAGTGGTCGCCCTCAAAGATCGCCTCTCGGATTCCGCCTCGATGGTCATGGTCAATAGCATTTATGGCATCGTCGAAAACGATAACCGGGCAGCCAATGCTCTTCGCCTTGGTCATCAAAATGGCAAGGCCGAGACAGCGGATATGTCCTTCGCTCAGAACGTGGAGCGCATCGACGCGAACCCCGGGATTTCCTCGGAAGCTGATCTCGATCTTTTCATCGCCCGTCAAAGGCAGATGCAGCGCTGCTAGCTTGTCCTCCTCGCGATCATTGCGATTGAATGCGTTATAGAGATCTCTGGCGGCGTCATTCAAGCCAGCCATTAGCTGACCAGGGAGTTGATCTCGATAAGATCTAAGTGCTTCGAGAAATCTGTCGTAGGCAGTCTTGTACGGCGTGTCACGGGCGATATCTAGCTTCTCCTGGTCCGCCTGTGCGATCAGCCCGGCATTTGTCTCGTCGAACGCTATGATGCGCTTACGCGCTGCATCGATATCCGCTTGTAATTGTTGCCGCTTTAGATCCTGTGCTTGCACCTTTAGCTGGAATTCGTTGAGTCGCCGACGCTCGTCGATGTGTGGTTGTCGATCCCGCTGAGCCGTCCTTGACGCTTCGTCTTGCGCGGTCATGCGGTCTACCACTGCCAGGATTTCATCCAGCGAAGGCGATCCGCGTGGTTCTGTGGAAGGTAGGGGATAAATATCTGTCCACCAACGACCGCCAGGCTCCGCAGGTAGTTGCAAAGCCCAACGACCGACTACTGACTCCTCTTCTTGATAAGCGGCTATGAATGTGTTGAGTGGCGAGAACATCTGCCGCAACGCGCGAGATGCTTGGCCAAGTTTTACTTCGATAGTCTTCTGTCGTTCTTGGAGGACGCCCAACTCTTCAAGTTGCTGCAAGCCGTCGGTCGCCTTCTTAAAGGGATCTGCAGCAACATGAGTGTTTCCAGCCAGTGGTGTGTCGCAAGCAGGGCAGCGATCTCCGACGGTCTTCTGCAAAGCGAGAACAGAGTTGTACAGCGCCTTGAAGGACACCTGGTCGCTCTTGGTCCGAAGGGAAGCAATAACCTCGTCGAGCTCCTGGGAGCACTGGTGTGCCTCTGCAAAAGCGTCCTGGAGACCTTGTCGTGTGACGCCAAGAACATTAGGAGGGACCGCGCCTAGAATGTCATCAAGCTCTTGAAGACGTCCAGGAGCTTCAGCGGTGCCAATCAAGCCTTTCAGAGCTTGATATGTCAGTTCAACTGCGTACTCCTTGGCTAGAGAGGATTCCTCTTCGTTCAGTGCCTGTAGGGAAGCGGCTTCGCCATCAACGGTTGCTTGGTCTGCCTTCAGCGAGTTCCGGCGCAACGTCAAGGTAGTTTGTCGCTCGGCGACTAGGACAAGCTGCCCGTCGATGCTCTCGTTGAAGTGGCCTACGAATTCATTGAACTGGTCCATGCCAAAGAGTGTGGCGATCAGTTCGGCACGCTGGGCATTGGGTCGGGCAGCGATTCTTGAGAATGCGTCGATTCGGTTCTTTTCTATGAAACAGAAGCGATACGTGTCGAGATTTGCAGAAACGTCTACCTCGCGCCCTTGTTGATCCGTGGCCTTAAGCACTGGAGGATCGAATCGCCGGTCGTGGACATTTGCCAGATACGTCCTGGCCGCAATGCGTTTATTGCCGGCCTCTTCGACATCCCCGAGAAGGGCATACTCCAATCCTTCGCAAAGGCTGGTTTTACCGCTGCCATTGGGGCCGTATAAAAGGATGATCTGCTTAGTTAGGTCGAAAGGCTCAGGTACCCGGAATCCCCGAAATGGGCCAAGCGTCAGGTGACGCAGTCTGACCCATGGCCAGGCGCCGGCGTTTGCTTCAGCGACGTCAGCTGGGGTGGCTTCAACCGTGCCGTCAAGCTCTCTCCGCATCAGGCCCACCAGAAAGGTGGAGCGCTGGCTTCGCTGTCGTGAGGTGCCCGCTAGTTCGTCAAAGTTAGCGAGGGCCAAAGTAGCTAGGCGGCGCACATCGCCGGGAAACTGCCTATCCGGCTGGTAGATCCAGCGCACGAAGCGTTCAAAATCCTGTCTGGCAGATGCCATGTCCCCTCCCTTTGATAAGTGGTATCTGTAGCTAGCGTACCGTAATGGATGCGTACTGTTACGAAAATAGTGACGGTCTCCCTACTTTTTGCCGCCAGGTTGTAGTAGGTCAGCACCGAGCGCGGCGGCTGTGCAAAGCTGGTGAGACAAAACCGTTGGGCTTTGTCTGAAAAGACTGGGCGTCCCCGGCACAGAAACATGGCCGGTCGCGCTGTCGTGCTATGCATCGAGTCGCCTGCGGCGTCTCGCCCCCTTCGGGCATCCATCGTTCCCTCGCTCCGCTCGGCTGACGCCTACGGCCCGGCTTCCAGCTTCGGGCCTGCGCGCTTGCGCTTGCGTGCGGTTTGCACATCGCGGCGGCCGTTGCCATGTCCAGCCGTCTCTCCTGACTCCATCACCTTGTCCGCGAATGTAGCCCGTGGCCGCGTGCCTTCAAGGCGCGCCAGGCCGTGTCCTCGGCTGCGCCTGCGGGCCGCACCTACCTGACGCTTCTCTCCTTGACGGCCCACGTCCGTGGGCTCCTGACCGTCGCGGGCGATGAACTCAGGAAAGACGGTGGCAACAGGGCCAACCGGGTTCCTCGTGCCAACCGCACCGAACAGCCGAAAGGCTAGGCTCCGAATCTAGGAATCCGGTGTGCAGTTTGAACAGCAAACCCTTTTCGTCAGGAGAAAGACCATGCTTGCATCCCGTTTCGCTTCCCACTCCCCGGTGCTGCGCAGCGACTCCCCGCTGTCCGATGATCAGATTCACCGCGTGGCCCCGTCCATCTTTGCGGAAACGCCCCACCAAAGCCGTTCCCAGCGTTACGCCTATATCCCCACAGCCACGGTGCTGACCGAACTGCGCAAGGAAGGGTTTCAGCCCTTCATGGTGACGCAGACCCGCACCCGCCACGAAGACCGGCGCGACTACACCAAGCACATGATCCGGCTGCGCCATGCCAGCCAGATCAACGCCCGAGGCGAAGCCAACGAAATCATCCTGCTGAACTCGCACGATGGCACCAGCAGCTACCAGATGCTGGCCGGAATGTTCCGTTTCGTGTGCAGCAATGGCCTTGTTTGCGGCGACACCGTGGCCGATGTGCGCGTGCCGCATAAGGGTGACGTGGCCGGGCAAGTGATCGAAGGTGCCTATCAGGTGCTGCACGGTTTTGACCGTGCTCTGGAATCCCGCGAATCCATGCAAGCCATCACGCTGGATGAAGGCGAGGCCGAAGTATTCGCCCGCGCTGCGCTGTCGCTCAAGTACGACGACCCGGACAAGCCCGCACCCATCACCGAATCGCAAATCCTGACGCCGCGCCGGTTCGATGACCGCCGCCCGGACTTGTGGAGCGTGTTCAACCGCACCCAAGAGAACATGACCAAAGGCGGTTTGCATGGGCGTAGCGCCAACGGACGCCGCCAGCAGACCCGCCCCGTGCAGGGCATTGACTCCGATATTCGCCTCAATCGTGCCCTGTGGCTGCTGGCCGATGGCATGCGCCAGTTGAAAGCCTGACTCCCCTGCGCGGCAGGGGCAGGCAGCAACCCTTGCCGCGTCATTCGCTGCTGCATTCCATCATCGCAAGGAGTTTTCATCATGAACGCCATCAACCACACCGAAGACCAAGCCATCCACGCCACGGACAGCGTCGCACCTGCCGTGCTGCTGGAAACCGCCGACCCGAGCAAGAATCTGATTCTTGTGCCGCTGTCGCGGCTGGTATCGCGCCCCACGGGTCGCAACGTGCGCAAGACCCCGCGCATGTCGATTCCCGAACTCGCCGCCAGCATCCAGCGTGTCGGCCTGCTGCAAAACCTAATAGTGACCGCGACCGCTGACGGCGAACGTTACGAAGTCGTGGCCGGAGGCCGTCGCCTTGCAGCCCTCAAGCTGCTGGCGAAGAAGCGCCGCATCAGCAAGGAATGGAAGGTGCCTTGCCTGCTGGTGGCCGATGGCACCGCCCGCACGGCCAGCCTGACCGAGAACGTGCAGCGCGAAGCCATGCACCCCGCCGACCAGTTCGAGGCATTTGCCGCGCTGGTGGCCGAAGGCCGCCCCATCGAGGACATTGCCGCAGATTTCAGTGTCACGCCGCTGGTGGTGCAGCGCCGCCTGAAACTCGCCAACGTGTCGCCGCGCCTGCTGGCCGACTACCGGGCCGAGGCCGTGAGCCTTGACCAGTTGATGGCACTTGCCATCACCGACGACCACACCGAGCAGGAAGCCGCGTTCTATGATGCGCCAACATGGCAACGCAGCCCGCACAACCTGCGCGACCGCCTCACGGAGCGCGAGATTGATGCCTACCGGCATCCGCTGGTGCGCTTCGTTGGGCTGGATGCTTACGAGGCCGCAGGCGGTGGCACCCGCCGTGACCTGTTCGCGGAAGCCGATAGCGGCGTGTATCTGACCGATGCCACGCTGCTGGAACGGCTGGCGCAGGATAAGCTGGCCAGTCTTGCCGCCGAGGTGAAAGCCGAAGGCTGGGCATGGGTGGATGCCACCCCCTGCACGACCCATGCCGACCTGCACGCCTTCCAGCGCGCCCCGAGGCAGCGCCGCAGCCCGAACAAGCGTGAAGCCCAACGCATCGAGAAGCTGCAAACCAAGATGCAGGCGCTGGCCGCAGCCGTGGATGCTGCCCTAGACGCCGACGACGAAGAATAGGCCGACACCTTGCAGGAGGAAGGCGAACACCTGGGCGAACAGTTGCAGGCGCTGGAAGATGGCTTGCAGGACTACGGGAAAGCCGTCAAAGCTGCCGCCGGTGCCATCGTCACCATCGATCGCAACGGCGAGGCCGTGATTCATCGCGGCCTGCTGCGCGAGGCCGAGGCCAAGGCGCTGCGCACGTTGGAAAAGCTGCGCCAAGGTTTCAGCGACTCGGACGCAGCGAACGAGGACGGAGACGACGACAGGCAGCCCAAGACCGCCGCCATGTCCGACCGGCTGGCGCAACGCTTGAGCGCCCACCGCACCGCCGCGTTGCAAATCGAAGTCGCACGGCATCCGCAAGCTGCGCTGGCCGCTGTGGTGCATGGCATGGTGCAGACCGTCTTGCAAGAAAGCCGCTACGGCCGCAGTCGTGATTCTCTACCGCTGGGCGTGGGCCTGAAAGTCCAAGATCGGCTGGAAGGCATGGCCCCGGACTGGCCGGAATCGCCTGCCGCCGTGGCGCTGCGCGAACTGCAACAGGTAGCGGGCGAAGCCTTGCCGGAGGACAGCGCCGAACTGTTCGCCGCACTGCTGGCGAAGTCGCAAGACGAGCTGGTGCGACTGCTGGCCGTGTGCGTGGCTTCCACCGTGGACGTGGTGACGCCTCGCGCCACGCCGCGCCAGCCCGGCGCTGAACTGGCGCAGGCCGTGGGCCTCCACATGGCCGCATGGTGGCAGCCGACCGCAGAAGGCTATTTCAAGCACGTTTCCAAGGCCGTGATTCTGGATGCCGTGGGCGCGTTTGCACCGGAATCCATCACCCGGCTGGCGAAGCTCAAGAAGGCCGACATTGCCAGCGAAGCCGAGCGGCTTGCCGATGGCAGGGGCTGGATGCCTGCCATCTTCAAAGCCGAAGGCCCGCAGCAGGCAGTGAAGGAAAGCGCGCAGGAGGCAGGCCCGGAGCAGGACGCCCCAGAGGATGCCGAGGCAATGGCGGATGAACCCGCCGAGGCGCTGGCCGCTTGACTCGTGCAGAAGGCGAGCGCCCCGGCTTCGACCGGGGCGCTTCGCTGGAAGGAGAAACCCCCATGACCCGCATCACCAGCAGCCGCCCGCGCATAGCGGCAAGCTACGCCCCCGGCACGGTACGCGCCCGCCGTTGGCACGGCGATGGCGACGTGCGCGGTTACCGACAGCCCTCGGGCTGGTCGGCCCGCGCTGATCTCACCGACATTCACCCCATCACGGGCCGCGCCTTGCCGCGTGCTGTGTGGTGGCTCATCGAGACGAAGGAATAGCCGCGTTCAGCACCGCGCCCAGGCCGTTCTGTCCTGGGCGCGGTGGACGCAAAATCCGGTCGCGGCAGTGGCCGCGCCCGGTGTTGAAGGCCAACAGCCGAATCAGAACGCCGCCACCCTCGCAGTCGCTCAGGTGGCGGCGTTAGAGGTGTCAGCCCCGGAAGGAGGCTGCCACCAGCCCTGGCAGCGCCTCTAGGTAAGGGTGGCTCGTGAGCTTCGAGCTGGAGACGTCAATCGTGATTACCTCGCCCGTTCCTTCATCGGCAGAGATTCCAACCGCAGGTGTCACCGCAAATACGGTGAAGCACCCAAACAGATCAATGGAAATCACCACACTAACGCTGGGCATAACGGCGCAGGTAATGGCGTGCTCAGCGTGTCTTGCAGAACGAGCAAACCCGGGCGGTAGCGGCTGGAACGCTGCGCCGGCAATCTTGGTGCGAGCCAGAGCCTCATCACTCTCGGCCATCATCGCAGCCCGTAGCTGCTGACCACTTGGCCCTGTGATTGCCTCGTCACCGAAGATTCTCACTGTCGTGAGATAGGCGATTTTGAACAGTTGCCGCCGAATCATGAGCATATCGGCGACTAGCCGCATGTTCAGTTGAGGTTGCCCCTGGCTTGTCTCTGCCCCAAGTTCGACAGCGATGCCCTTCTTTGCGTAGTTCGCCGCGATTTGGTTCGCCATCTGTCTGGCAGCATCACCAAAGCCGCGAACACCGATCACTCGTCCCTGGTTGTCGGTTTCCACTGGCTGATGGAACTTCAGATCCAGACCGTTCTGCGAGAACATAGCTCTCACGTTCTCGCCGCTACCGTGAACAGTTCCATCCACGGCTGCTTTGACGTTGCCAGACCGGGAGACCACTCCCTGAGACATAGCCAGAAAACGCAACATCGGATCGTTGACTGTCGGCTCGTCGATGAGGTCATTCATCCGACTATTTTCAGCGGCTAGCGCGCGAACCGTGAAGCTGGCCGGAGCGCCCAAGGCGACGGGAAGTATGTGCTCATCGTTACTTTCTCCCGATGCGAGCGGCGTCAGAGCATATGGGCAAAGTGTCTGAGTCATCGTTAAAGGTGTTGGAATTGTTGTCCGCTATACGCTAGCACTGATTCAGAAAGCTCTATGGTGCCTGATGCTGGTTGTTTTGGGCGTGTCGACGCAAGCGCCGCCGGGCTTTACGGGCTGCGCCCCGTGCCGACTTCGTTGTCACGGCCATTCGGCTTCAATCCACTCACGCCTTTGCGCCTGCGGCGCTGCGCGCTGGCGCTTGCCTCCAGGGGAAAGCCTTGCGGCTATCCCCGCCGCGCGAGCTTGGCGCCCCTCGATGCCGCCGAACCGGCTGTGCCGGATCGGCCCGCTGGCCAGCGCCACGCACGGTGGACACGACATGGCTGGTGCGCTGAGGCTTGCTGCGGCAGGTTGTGCAAATGCATGCCGTCCTCAACGCTGGTGGTTCTCGCCCATCACGTCAAACAAGACGGTTCACGGACATCCCGCCCAGCATCGCTATGGAGCTTTCACGCCACGCCTCAAGACCGGTGCCGGAAGGTGCGGCAGGAGCTTTCTCGCCTGTCGTCGGGTGGTTAACCTTGCCAACGTCAGTGGGCGAGCCGGGGCAGCCTTCGTGTGGGGATGCCGAGTCGGCCGGATCTCCTTTCGGAGCGGTTCGGCCCAATGCGTCCTTGTCTCGTTGTGAATCCTGGCGGGCACGCGGCTGCGCCTCGGGCTTCATGGCTGCAACCGTCCGGCTAAAACAATTTCCCCTGCTTTGTCACTGCGTTCGGCGCATTCCTCGCGCACCAAATTCTTTTCGTCTCCCGGCTCTCCACTGCGTTGCGACCGCAAGCGATGCAGCCAGCCCGTCCCCCGCCGGCCGGATCACAACAAGGACGCGATGGGCGCGAACCTTGTTTCACCAAAAGGAGTTTCATCATGGCCAACATCGGCACCTTCACCGCAGACAAAGACGGCTTCACCGGCACACTTCGCACCCTGACGCTCAATGTCAAGGTCAAGCTGATTCCCAACGACAAGGGCGACAACGAGAAAGCCCCGGACTTCCGCTTGCAGGCAGCCAGTCACGACATCGGCGCGGCGTGGAAGAAGACCAGCGAAGCCGGGCGGGAGTACATCTCCGTGACCCTCGACGATCCTTCGTTCCCGGCCACGGTCTACGCCCGCCTGATCGAAGGCGAGAACGGCACGCACGACCTGATCTGGTCGCGCAGCAAGCCCCAGGCGGCATAACCGCCTTCCAGTGCCCCGCTCCACAGCGGGGCACTGGGCTGTGAGATATTTCAAGCAGTGCCGCCATGCGAACTCTGGTTCTCTTCGCCGGCATAAGGCATTGAGCCCCAGCGCGCCTTCATCCCACATTCCCAAACGCGCGCCGCCATTCGCTGGGGCTGACTTGGTTTTTGCGCTTGAAATGCTGACGCAGGGACACTGAGTTTTGAAAACTTACCAAGTCAGCAATAGATTCCACAGGCAGCGTCGTGCTCTCCAGCAACTCCCGGGTGCGCTGCAGGCGCTCGTTGATCAGCCAGTCACCCAGCGACATGCTGGTGGCTTTGCTGAAGTGGCAAGTGAAGGTGCGCCTGCTAGGGCAGCACGGCGCTGAATATCATGAAGGGCACGCCAAGTGAAACCAGCTGAAGTGCGGGTATCACCGGTGCAGTCTGATGGAGACCAAGATGTACTGCATCAAGCGATTGGGCAAGCGAGTGATGTCCAGAACGGTCCAGGGACAAGTCAATGAACTGCATGTCCGAGTTGCCATCCTGAGTCGATTCACTGAACTGGGCTGCCCACAGACGGTGCCTGTGGAGTAGCTGCGTCTTGGGTCAGAGGTAATCTGGCCTCGAGCTGATTTACGCAATCAGCGTCACTTTGCAACGGCACTGATTTATGCAACAGCGCCCCTTCCCCCCAGGCGGTTCGACAAAGTACGCTGCTTTGGATTCAAGACCTCGGGTAACACCCAATTAGTAAACCTATTGACCAATTGGGTGTTTATCTACATACTCTTTTCCTATGTTGAATTGCTCTCTTGAAGTGAGCAACGATCGAGAAACAACGCATAGGTGAGACCGATGTTTTTAAAAGTTTTGGTTGCCAACCGTGGAGCTGTCGCAGCCCGGGTGTTGCGGGCACTACGTGCTATGGGGATTCCATCCGTAGCTGTGTATTCAGAGGCTGATCGTGAACTGCCTTACGTGGCGCAGGCCGATGAGAGTTATTGCATAGGCCCCGCCCCAGCACAGCACAGCTATCTAAACCAGGAGCGTCTGCTGCAAGTGCTGGAGGAGTGTGGGGCCGATGCCGTCCACCCAGGCTATGGCTTTTTGTCCGAGAGCGCCGAATTTGCCCAGAAAGTCATTGCCGCCGGTGCCTGCTTCATAGGCCCTGATCCCAAGTGGATAGAGGCCATGGGTCACAAGACCAATGCCCGTGACCTCATGGCCAGCAATGGCTTGAAGATGGGGAACTCCTCGGCCTTGCTGTCTGATGATCCAGTTGCCATCGTTCAAGCCGCAGAGCAACTCGGGTATCCAGTGCTGATTAAACCGGCCTCTGGTGGTGGTGGTATTGGCATGACGCCAGTACATGCCGAGCAGGATTTGCTCGCTGCCGTCGAAAAAGCCCGCAACCTCGCCGGTAAATCCTTCGGCAGCAGTGATGTATATCTAGAGCGCCTGTACGAAAAACCACGTCATATTGAATTTCAGATCTTGGCCGACCGCCATGGCCGAGCTCGGCATTTGTTCGAGCGTGATTGCTCCGTGCAAAGACGTCATCAAAAAGTTCTAGAAGAAGCACCAGCCCCCGGCATGGCACGCGAGGACGTGAACGCTTATGCTGACTCGCTGGCTAACCTGTTCTCTCGTACCGGTTACGACGTCATTGGCACCGTGGAGACCTTGAACGACGGTGATTCCGACTTCAATTTTCTCGAAGTCAACACTAGGCTACAGGTCGAGCATGCTGTCACCGAGGAAGTGACAGGTATCGATATTGTGCAAGCCCAGATCCGTCTCGCCGCTGGTGCCGGCATTGATGAAGTGCTGCCCCCAACCATTGAGTTGCAAGGGCATGCGATAGAAGCACGCATTTATGCCGAAGACCCCGTGCGCTTTCTACCTTCACCAGGACTGCTCAAAAAGCTGGTGTTCCCGGCAGAGGAAATTCGAGTGGAAACTGGCTATGCCGAAGGCTGCACGGTCACCCCTTATTACGATCCCATGCTCGCCAAGCTGATTGCCTGGGCTCCCACTCGCGCACAAGCCATTGCCAAGCTGCAGACCGCATTGCAAAACACCGTGGTGGAAGGCATCAAGACCAATATTCCTTTCATCCAAAAAGTGCTCGGAGACCCGGCTTTTGCCAACGCACAGATCAGCACCCAATTGACGCAACAAATTCTTTCTCAGTAAGAACATCATGAACAGCAAACGTATTGAAGTGAAGTCCGACGTTACCGGTTCGGTCTGGAAAATAGAAACCACCGTAGGTGCACTGGTTGAAGAAGGTGACTCCATCCTGGTGGTCGAATCCATGAAAATGGAAATCCATTTGGCAGCACCTCAGAGCGGACGCGTGGTGGAGTTGCTGATTGCGGAAGGTGCGCCCGTGGCTGACGAACAGGTCATCGCCATACTAGAGGTGCCCGCATGAGCCAGACTCTTGACAACCCCACTGACCAATTGCCCATTGGCGACAAGCACCAGGCCTTGCTGAACGATCTAGCGCAACAACGCAGTACAGCCCGTGCCATGGGCTCCAAAAACAAACTGGCTGCTCTGCACGAACGTGGCGATCTCAATGCTAGACAGCGCATCACCCAGCTATTCGATGAAAATAGCTTTCTGGAGGTAGGTTTACATGCCTACTCAGGCCCGGATGCAGGCAAGGCAGCAGCCGACGGAAAAATCGCCGGCTATGGCCTTATAGAGCAGCGTCCGGTGGCAGCAGTAGTGAATGACTTCACAGTCAAAGGAGCCTCCAGCACCAATATCAACGGCAAGAAAATAGCGCACATGAAGCGCATGGCTGCCGAACGTGGCATGCCTCTGGTGTTTCTGGGCGAATCTTCAGGTGCTCGCATCCCTGACACAATGGGGGCAGAAGGCATGGGCTCCAGCGGTCAGGACCCGACGCAATATCTACGTAAGCGTGAGACTCCATGGGCCTCGGCTGTCCTCGGCCCCTGCTTTGGATCATCCAACTGGTATACCTGCCTCAGCGATTTCAAAGTGATGAAACGCGGTGCACTGCTTTCTGTGACCAGCACGCAGTTGATGGACCAGGCCACGGGTCAGGTCATAGATCCCCAGGAGGCCGGTGGATGGCAATTGCATGCTCAAACCACAGGCTTGATTGATCAGTTCGTCGATACCGATGAGCAAGCCATCACCGCCATTCAGCGTTTTCTGTCCTATCTCCCCAGCCATTGCGACAGCCCTCCTCCCAGGGTTCCAGTGCCACCGGGGTCAGGCGCAGATCTGCACAAGATTTACAGCATCCTGCCCGAATCGCGCACACAGGTCTATGACATACGGCGCATCATCAAATTGATCGTCGATCAAGACAGCTGGTTTGAGCTCAAACCGGACTTTGGTAAAGCCGCCGTGACAGCGCTTGCCAGGATTGACGGGCGTACCGTGGCCATCATCGCCTCCAACCCTATCGCCAAGGGCGGGGCACTGGATGTTGCAGCCTGCCAAAAGATCACGAATTTCATCGTGATGAGTGACTCGTTCAATATCCCCATAGTCAACTTTGTTGATGTACCAGGCTTCGGCATCGGACTAGAAGCCGAGCGACGCGCCATCTCTGCGCGGATCATGAACTACATGTCCGCAATACAAGCTGCTACGGTGCCTAAGTTCAGTGTTTTTCTGCGCAAGGTCTATGGGCAGGCATATCTGAACATGGGCGGTGGACGCAACTCTGACGAAGTCGCGCTGTGGCCCAGTGCTGAGGTCGGTTTCATGGCTCCTGCGGCGGCTGTCACGGTGGTGCATGGCAAGGACTTGAGCCCCAAAGAGTTTGCGGTGAAAGAGCAAGAACTGGCCCGCGCAACCAACCCTTGGCGCATGGCTGGAATCATGGCCGCACAGCATGTGATCGCGCCCACCGAAACCCGTGATTTTCTGCGCCGCTGTCTCGACTTTTACTGCTCGGATTCCCAACGCAGTCTTAGCAAACGGCATTTGGCCAACTGGCCTTGCTATCTGTAACACAGCAGTATTGGGCTGCAAGTCGCCATCTCAAGGTGCCTGACTCAAGGCACCCCCTTTCACCAGACATCTACAACACGGCCGCCTTTCATCAGGAGACAACGGTGATCACACGCAGAATGGCCTTGCAGGCCACACTCGCAGCTGCTGCATACTCTCAACAAAGCATAGCAGCCTCAGGACCCTACCCTTACAAACCCATTACGCTGATCGTTCCCTTTGCAGCGGGCAATGTAACCGATGGCGTAGCGCGTCTGGTGGGCGACAGTCTGGCCAAGACTTTAGGACAGGCGGTCGTTATTGACAACCGCGTGGGGGCCAGCGGCATGATTGGCATGTCTGCCATCAAGCGCGGAGCCACTGACGGATATACGCTGGGTTTAAGTGCCATAGGCCCGATGGCGCTCAATCCGGCGCTGTATAAAAACCTCAGCTATGACCCGCTGCGGGACTACCGCGCCATCAGCATCATTTACCAAGGACCCATGTTCTTGCTGGTGGATGCACGATCCGAGCTGAAATCTGTACAGGATGTCTTGCAACTGGCACGCAAAAGCCCTGCCCCATTGCAATACACGACGCCTGGTGTGGGCTCCTCCCAGCATCTGACAGCTGAATTGTTTGCCAGCAGCGCGGGGGTCAAACTGCAACACATCCCTAGCAAAGGCAGCCCCCAAGCCGCCACCATGCTCCTCGGTGGTCTGGTGCCCTTGCTTATGGAGTCAGCTACACCCGCGCAATCGCTGATCAGTTCAGGCCAGATGCGGCCTCTGGCCATCAGCACCCCGGAGCGTGCCCACAACTACCCTTCTGTTCCCACTTTCGCCGAGGCAGGACTCAAAGATGTCAGCTCATTCGGCTGGCTGGTAGTGGTAGCACCGGCCAATACCCCACAAGAGCCCGTGGAGCGTATTTCACAGGCTCTCAAAAAAGTGATGACTCAAGCAGATATCAGCAAAGCCCTGGAGTCACAGGGCGCACAAGCCACCTGGATGGACCCACAGGCAAGCACTGAATTCGTGCGTGCAGAGCAGCAGAAATGGGGTCAGCTGATTCGCAAGCTTCAGCTATCCCTCGAATGAACGGTAGTCATTTTTTTCTATATTCAGATAAGCAATGAAGCAAGACAAACAAAAACACGAGGACATGAATGTCGGCGCACTTGCAGGCGTTCGTGTGATCGAACTAGGCAATACTTTTGCCGGCCCTGCCTGCGGCCGCCTGCTCGCAGATTTTGGTGCCGACGTCATCAAAGTAGAACCTCCTGGCGGGGATCCGGTACGCCAGATGGGCAAGTTCCATGAGGGGCAGTCGCTGCTGGCGACATCCATTCAGCGCGGCAAGCGCAGCATTTCGCTGGATTTAAAAAAAGCCAAGGCCAGAGACATTTTGAACGAGCTTATCAAGGGCGCGGATGTAGTGCTGGAAAACAACCGCCCCGGTGTGATGGAGCGTCTGGGTTTCAGCTACGACACCATGAAGGCCTTGAACCCCAGACTGGTATTTCTTCGCATCAGCGGATATGGCCAAACCGGCCCCAAGGCCAACGAGCCGGGATATGGTGCAATTTGCGATGCATTTGCCGGCGTGCGTCATCTAACGGGTGACCCTGACCGGGCTCCGTCGCGCGTGGCCTTGCCAACCACTGACTACCTCACCGCTGTTTATGGCGCTTTCGGTATTGCCATGGCCTTGTTCCGGCGTAATTTCACAGGCGAAGGCCAGCAAGTTGATGCCTCCTTGTTCGAGTCGGCCTTTTCCATGATGGAAGGCGACGTTCCCGCTTATCACAAGCTGGGATATGTGCCCATCCGCCAAGGTCCGAACTTGCCCAATGTGGCCCCCAACAGCCTCTATCCCACACGCGATGGCTATGTGCTGATCGCCGCCAATAACGATGCCACCTTCAGCCGGCTGGCCTCGCTGGTGTTTGCGGGGCAGGCCATCGACGCCAAGTTCCAGAGCGTCAAGGACCGAGGCGACAACGCGGCCGAGCTCGACGCCTTGATCAGTTCCTGGACCTCTAAACTCAGCAGTCTGGAGGTCGAGCAAGCCCTGGTCGACAAAGCGGTGCCAGTATCGCGTGTCAATACTTTGAAGGAAATTTTCGGCGAGCCACACTTCGCGGCGCGCCAGGCTTTGCTCGAAGTCACACATCCAAAACTGGGTCAGGTCAAGCAAGTAGGCATTGCCCCCAAGCTGTCCGCCACTCCTGGTCATGTGCGTTGGGCTGGTCACGAATGTGGTCAGGACACAATACAAATACTGAGAGATGAGCTGGGATATGACGATAGTTTCATTACGGATCTGTTGACTCAGCAGGTTGCTTTTACGCACACGCAAGCCACTCAAGGCACGATGGAGGCCATGGCATGACAGTGCCTGACTCGTCCGTCACCTGGCAAAAAGAGCGCAACGAGTTGCAGGCCCGATGTAGTGCAGCACAAGCCATGGGCGGCCCGACCAATCTGGCGCGGGCGCGCGAATTGGGCAAACTCAACGCACGCGAACGCATAGCAGCTTTTTACGCCAACGATAGCTATCGTGAGCTGGGAATGCTTGCCGGCAAAGGCAAGTATTCGCCCAATGGAGAACTGGAAAGCTTCACCCCGTCCAATCATGTTCTGACCATTGGACAGTCACAGGGTAAGCGACTCGTACTTATCTCGGATGACGCCAGCATTCGTGGTGGCTCATCCGAGGCAGCTGTCGCCGAAAAATGGATCTACGCCGATCGCTATGCCCACGAATACAAGCTGCCACTTGTGCGTCTAGTTGAAACAGCGGGCGGCAGCGTCAAATTGCTGGAGCAACTGGGTCACACCAAAATCCCCGGATATTCGCTTCTCCCCTCCGCCAAGCTGCTCGGAGAAGTTCCGGTAGTCGGTGTCGCTCTCGGAGCTTGTGCAGGACTTGGAGCCATCCGGGTTGGAACATCTCATTTCTCAGTCATGGTGCAAGGGCAAAGTCAGGTCTTTGCAGCCGGCCCTCCGGTAGTCAAGCGTGCGCTGGGTATGGATGTCGGCAAGGAAGAACTGGGTGGCTATGGCGTGCACAAGCTCAGCGGCGCCGTCAACAATGTGGCAGCCACCGAGCTAGAAGCCTTCGAGCAGGTGCATCGTTTTTTGAGCTATCTACCCGAAAACGTCTGGCAATTGCCTCCTCGTACCGACAACAATGACCCCCCCGGGCGTGCCGATGCTTGGCTCAATGAAGCCATCCCGGAAGACAGGCGCAAGATTTTCAAAGTCAAAGAGTTGCTCCGATGCATTTTTGATCAAGACTCCCTGTTCGAGCTTTCGCCAGGCTACGGCGCTTCGCTGGTCACTTTCTTTGCTCGGCTCAACGGTTACCCGGTTGGCGTCATTTCCAACAACCCGGCTGTGATGGGCGGCGCCTTGACCGTTGCCGCCGCACGCAAGCTCGAGCGCTTTGTCGATCTATGCGACACCTTTCACCTGCCCATCGTCAACCTGATGGATCAGCCCGGCACCATGACCGGTGTAGAGGCCGAGCGCCAAGGCACCATCGTGGCTGCGCTGAAAGCCTCTGCAGCCATTGAGCAGTCCTGCGTACCCTGGATCGGTATTGTCATCAGACGCTGCTTCGGCCTCGCCGGCGGCATGCTCACTCCTTGGGTCGGTGCCTCGGGCACCAGCTTGCTGCATCGCTTTGGCTGGCCTTCTGCTCGCTGGGGCTCTTTACCCATAGAAGGCGGTGTTGCGGCGGCCTACAAGACGGAACTGGCACAGGCAGATGACCCGCAAGAAGCCTTGCAGCAACTGGAAGCCAAGTTCCATGCCATTGGCTCGCCTTTGCGTACCGCTGAAAAATTCGGTGTGGTCGACATCATCGAACCGGCGCAAACCCGCTCTTTGCTATGCGACTGGATAGAAGATGCGCGACAACTCACCCAGCTACAACTAGGCCCAAAGTCACGCTATATGCGCTGAACTCAAGCAGGAGAATAACCATGAACCGGAGACATTGGATTTTGGCTGCAGCCTCAGCAGCAAGCTGCTTATCCTACGCGTCTGACAAAGCGGCAGACGCCACGCCCATCAAACTCGTCGTGCCCTATACCGCTGGAGGAGCTGCTGATTATGTAGCCCGTGTCTATGCCGAAGAAATGGGCAAGTCACTGAAGCGCAGCATCGTGGTAGAAAACCGCCCCGGCGCCGGTGGCGCAGTCGCAGGTGCCTACGTAGCCCGGGAAAAGCCGGATGGCAATACCTTGATGCTGACATCGGTCAGCATTCACGCAATCAACCCCACAATGGCTCCTGCAAGCTATGACCCGAACAAGGATCTGGCTCCGATTGCCATCATTGGCAATGGCTACACCGCTCTAGTAGTCAGCAAAAACTCACGCTTTAACACGCTGTCTGATCTGATCAACTATGGCAAGGCCAACCCCGACAAGCTCTCCTATGGCTCATCGGGCAATGGCTCCATTACGCATCTAAGCGCTATCTATTTTTTGCAGGCAGCCGGCATCAAGGCGCTTCATGCCCCCTATCGCGGCAACCCTCAGGTCATGACCGACCTCGTGGGAGGACTGCTTGATTTCACGATGGATGGCGTCTGGATCACCTCGGTCAAAGGGGGCAATGTCAAAGCGCTGGCCTACGCCGCACCCAAACGCAACCCGGCAATGCCTCACATACCGATTATTGCCGAGTCTGGTGTCAGCAACTACGAAGCGTTCGCCCCCTGGATTGGCTTTGTCGCCCCCTCCGGTACTCCACAGTCCACGCTGGAACTTTATGAAAAAACCATTCTGGAGGCGAGCCACAACCCAGCGGTCAGCAAAAAGCTGGCAGATGCAGGCATCGAGCCCGAAAGCATGGGCAGAGCCAGCATGCAAAAGCTAATACAACGCGATGTTCAGCGCATCGGCGACACGGTGCGCAAGCTGCAACTGAACGCACCCAAACCCTGAAATCGAGCCCCATCTGCAGATGGGTTCGAAACAGAAAGCCCCCCGAGCCTCCCAAGAACGAGGCCGATACAAACCACTTGACCACAGTGAGGAGACCATGAAGCACCACCCCAATCCAGACAACCCAGACCATTCAAGACAGGTACCCACTGGCTTGAGCATCGCCTTGGCCGCCCTGGCCAGTCTGGGCATATACACCCCGGCTCAGGCCGACTCCCTGTCCATAAGCGGCATTGTCGACGCAGGCTTGCGCCACGACTGGGGGGCAAGCACAGGCTCCAGCACTCGGCTGGATTCCGGGCAGATGATTGCCAGTCGCTTTACACTCGCTGGTGAAGAAGCGCTTGGAAACGGCCTCAAGGCAGGCTTTGTGCTCGAAGCGGGCTTCAGCCCCGACACCGGATCGGGGCATGCCAACCCGCCGGGAGCACCCGCAAGCTCTCTGACTTTTGGACGCACATCGGCTGTATCGCTGGGCAGCGACACAGCAGGTTACATCTCCATGGGCCGTCAATACACGCCACTGTGGTCGGTCACCGGCAGCCCCAGCAGTGACCCCTTTGGAGCGGCTTGGCTTGGCGGGGTCAATACCTTGTTTAGCACCACGGTGCGTGCCAGCAACTCCATCGCCTACACTTATGGTTATGGCCCAAGAGCCCTGCTGCGCGCAGCACCTGCGCAAGGCCTGGGTCTGGCAGCCATGTACAGCGCCGCCGAGGCCGATGGAGCGGCAGCCAGCCAATCAGGCCAGCAACTGGGCTTCAATGCCTCCTATGGCTCAGGCCCTTTCTGGCTAGGTTATGGCTTTCATCAGATACGTGGCAGCAATCTCAACATCAGTGCCACTGCGGCGGTGACAGATATACCCGTCATTCGACAGCAAACGCTCGTTGCCTCGTATCAATGGGGCAACACACGGCTGCATGCGGGCGTCAATACTGGCAAATCCAATGCTCCTGGCAACACCGCCCTGCATCGCAAAAACTGGCATATCGGCCTGACTAGCAGCTTGAGCCCTCAGCATACCGTTCGTGCTCTATTTGGCCGCTCCAATGATGCCAGCTCCGCCAGCAGCAGCTTCAGCACCTTCCAGATCGGCTACCAATACAACTTGAGCAAGCGCTCCATGCTGTACACGGCCTACGGCCATATCGATAACAATAGCAGGTCAAGCAAGGCTTTTGCGGCTTCCAGTGGGACGTATCTGGCAGGCGCCACACCCAAGTCCTGGATTGCCGGCATGCGACACAATTTTTAAAGTCGCTTCCCAGCCTTAATGCACTAAACCTTCGAGCAGCTTTTTCAACTGCTCGAAGCCGTCTACACCAAGCTTCTTTGCATAAGATTTTTCAACCTGCGTGATGGCTTCGCTGACAGCTTTGACATGCTCGACGGACTCATCGGTCAACTGCACCAGAAACGCTCGGCCATCGGTAGGATCGGGCAGACGCACGAGCAGGCCCAGCTTTTCCAGTTCGACAATCTTTTTACCTATCGCCTGTTTGGACATTCCCGCCCGCTCGGCCAGCGCCGTGTTGCGTGTTCCCTCTGGATCTATATAAGGCGTCAAAGCCAGCAACTGCTGCGGTACGCTGCCGTAACCCGTGGCTTCCAGTTGCTCATCCACCCTTTTCAGAAAATCCCGTCTTGCCTGCAACAGCAGCCGGCCAATCGCTCGTTGACGGATGGAAAACAGATCATTTTGGTACTTTGCCACTAGACGGTTCTTTACTCTCTGGAATAAGACATGGGCCTGGCCTCTGCACAGCACGGACTGAATCGCGGCCAGAGCTGCCGCAGTGCCCGCATGATACTCTGTCAGCCTTGAACAATGTGCAAGCCCTGCGCAGGCTCAGCCAATGCTCACTCATGAGCGTTCGAACAATGGACTGTCGACGCTCCGGGGTCAGAGCTTTCGCTCTACGACATCCTTCAAGGCATGGTGCACAAGCGCCAAATCGGCGTACATGCGCTTGAGCTTGGCATTCTCTTCTTGCAACTGCCGCATCTGATCCAGATGAGACACGGACATCCCCGAATACTGGCTCTTCCACTTGTAGTAAGTGGCATCGCTGATGCCATGTTTGCGGCAGGTATCGCCGACCTTGGCGCCGAGTTCGACCTCTTTGAGGATGGCGACGATTTGCGCTTCACTGAATCTGGATTTCTTCATGCAGAGACCTCCGTGGGGAGGATTCTCTACTTTTGAATGGAGCGAAGATTCGAGGAGGCTTCACCTTAATAGAGCTCTGCTGAATACGATACAGCAATCACGCGAGAAACGAAGAGCCCAATGACAGGTAAAGGTGGCTGCGGGCAATCGCTTGCCAAAGCTCTGCTGCCGCAACCAGCTTGAAGTAGGTGTTCAAGTTGGTGGTGTGGCTGGTAGCCTAATGCTGGGCTGCCGCTGCGAGCTGACTTTCAGCCTCGCTCATCAGCACCGCCGTGCTGCATTCGAGCGCGCCAGCGATCTTGAAGATGATTGCCAGCGTGGGCATGTGCGTGCCACGCTCGATTTTTCCCATGTGTGAGCGTTCGATGCCAGCCAGGCGCCAGCGATTCCTGTGCAATACCGCGCTCTATCCGCAGCGCACGCACCGCTGCGCCGAAGGCGTGGGCCAACTCGGCGTCATGGGTGGTGGAGCCGGCCGGTCGGCCGGGTTGGACGGATCGCTTCTGCATAGCCAGAAGCGTCGATTCGCAGCACAATTAAAACCACGTTATCTTTAACTCATTAATTAAAATCCAGCTGTTTGTGCTTCTACAGAAATCCGTTTCTACGGATTCCTACAAAGGCGCAGAGCCACAGAATCACAAGTGTGCACATACACAAATCCGCCGATACGCTTTCACGCTTTAGTGGATTTGTGCAGCGACGGGAATCACTATGAATCCGCTCATCACCGAGGATGACCGTGTACGCCTGCTGGCCGCGCTTGATCCTGCCGATGGCGACACAGCTTGGGCCCTCATCGACTTGGGAATCGGGATGCCCGCGCAGGGCAAGGTCAAGTTGTCCGAACTGGCTGGCATCGTCGGGCCGCGCCAGCAGTCGGTGATGCGCGATCTCTATTTCCGCCCCTCTCGCACGCTGTCGGAATACACCCGGCTGGCCGAGCAGGATGGAGCGATCCCGGACTGAACACGGCTGATTGTGACTTTTTCAGTCTGGTGTCATGCGCGGTAAGTCTCAATCGGGATTCTTGCAGCATAGCCGCACCAGTCTGATCCAAACAGACATGATTCCCGGCGCGGGTTACGTCAGGCTGGTCAATGCAGTGCTCCCAGTTCTTGGAGCTGCCGCCGCCGCATTGAGACAAACATCGCAACACGTCGCAACACATCGGAGCCATTCGGTTCTGACCCCTTCCACCCACTTAGCAACTTCCTACGTTCCGACGATGGCGATGTAGCGCGTAGTCCTTCCGTGGCGGCGAATCCTGTTCGCAGGGAGGAGGCGTCATGGTCAATCCCCATCACCTCGCACACTGGTATCCCACAGCTGCATACCTGTTTGTCCTGTGGCTCGATACGCTCGCACTGGCCTGGGAATACCTACGCAGGAATCCCGACTACCGGCTCGACTGGCTGCGCCACCATCACCGTCCACAAGCCGCACAGCAGGCGGCGCTTCGCTGGGGGTTGCGCCTGCTGGAAGACCCGGCGCTGGATGCGCGCGATGCGCATCCAGCCTGGCTTCCAGGTTCCGATACTGTGGCGCAGCTCTACCCCGATGCCGATCCGCCGCCGGATGCGCCCGTGTTTGCGTTCTGGCGCATCGCTGGCCACAAACACCTGCTGCATGACGGAAAGACATTGGCGCTGATTGCGCGCAGTCCTAGCCGCTGCCTGCGCTTCGCGCTGGCACCCGGCCTGGAGGACGGCATGGCCGTAGCCTATGCCCATCGAGGACGTGGTGGCGGCGGCGCTGCCGCGCCTGCTCGCAGCGATGCGCAGGGCTCGGTCATTGCCGATGTCAGGCACAGACCGACACCGGCCGCGCTGCTGGAACTGCACACTTTGCAGGCGCTCGACGCCACCCTGGCGGGTGCGTCCTTGCGCGAGGTGGCCGAAGGCTTGTTCGGCGCGGATGCTGCGGCTGGCTGGCACAGCGACGATGGCTTGCGCTCCAAGGTTCGCCGCCTGGTACGGCGTGGCGATGCGCTGATGCGCGGCGGCTATCTCCACCTAGCACAGCTTGTGCCGCTTGAGAAGGGTCGTTTTGAAGGGAACGCAAAACGACCCTGAGCAGGACAGCATGATTTTCTGAGACTGCCTCCATCCGGTTGCGCTGTGTGGCTGGTACTTCGAAAGCTATGGAGGTTCTCACCATGCGTCCTGCTCCGCTACGACCCGCCGTTATCCCCGCCGTTGCACCTGCAATTGCCTCGACTGCTGCGGCCCAGCCACAGCGCTATCTCACCAATGACGAAGCCGCCGAGTACCTGCGCCTGTCACCACGCACGCTGGAGAAGCAGCGCGTGATCGGCGGTGGGCCTAAATTTCGCAAGTTCGGCCGCCGCGTCATGTACGCCGTGGCCGATCTCGATGCCTGGGCTGCTGACCGCAGTTTCGAGACGACTTCCGATCCTGAGTACGCCGAGCACCACTCGGCGGACAGCCGTGCGCGCTGACCGCGGGCGCGCAGCAGGCCCTCGCCATGTCCAGCACATCGCTGCCCCAGCGGCAGCGGCCATTGCAAGAGCGCGAACAGCTCGCCCTGCTCCGCGCCTTGCCGGGCGACATGGCGCCGCGCGACAGCCAGGACCTGATGGCCTTTCCGTTTTTCTCGTTGGCGAAGTCCCGGCGCACGGCGCCGATCGACTTTCGCAGCGGGAACGTCACGATCCGCGTGGAGGGTACGCAAGAGCACGGGATTGCCACGATTTGGGATGCCGACATCCTGATCTGGGCAGCCAGCCAGATTGTGGAAGCACGCGACGCGGGCCTGCGCCCGTCGCGGCTGATGCAGGCCACGCCCTACGAGATCCTGCGCTTCATCGGGCGCGGTACCTCGCTGCGCGACTACCAGCGCCTCAAGGCGGCCTTGGATCGCCTGCAATCCACCACGGTGGCCACGTCCATCCGCGAGACGACTGGGCGGCGCCTGCATCGCTTCTCGTGGATCAACGAGTGGAAGGAGCTGGCCGATGCCAAGGGCACGCCCTTGGGGCTGGAGCTGATCCTGCCGGACTGGTTCTATGCCGGCGTCATGGATGCAGCCCTGGTGCTGACCATCGACCCGGCGTATTTCCGGCTCACGGGCGGCATCGAGCGCTGGCTGTACCGGCTGGTGCGCAAGCACGGTGGGCGGCAGCCGGGTGGGTGGCAATTCGACTTCCAGCACCTGTACCGCAAATCGGGCAGCGTGGCACGTTACTACGACTTCGCCGCCGACCTGCGGGCGCTGGTGGCGCGGCAAGCCGTACCGGGCTACCAGTTGGGCATCGAGTGCGTCTCGGGCATTTCCTCTCCGCTGCTGACGTTCCGGCCCGTGCCGCAAACGGCACGGGGATAACTGCGCCCAAGCCTGTGGACGGGCTCGTGCTATCAGGCAACAGATGTATCGTGCTATCAGGCAACGAATCCTCGTGCTATCAGGCAACAAAATCGGCCGCAAAGCCAATGCTGGCGCGGGTTTCGGCCTCTCCTAACTTCCCTAACTTAAATTCTCTAACTTTTAGTAGCAGCGCCGCGCTTCGGTGGACAATCTCCACACCTGCGAACGCAAGGCACGAAAACCAGCAGCAACAGCCAGGTTCTCCTGCAGGGAGGGCCAGGTCATGATCATTGCTCTGCTCAACCAGAAAGGCGGGGTGGGCAAGACCACACTCGCCACCCACATCGCAGGCGAGTTGGCGATGCGCGGCCAGCAGGTCGTGCTGCTGGACGCCGATCCGCAGGGTTCATCGCTGGACTGGACACAGCGCAGAAGCCAGCAAGGTTTGCCAAGGCTATTCAGCGCCGTAGGCCTCGCCCGCGAAACGCTGCACCAGGAAGCCCCAGAACTCGCCAGGCGGGCCGATCACGTCGTCATCGACGGCCCGCCGCGCATCGCTGCCTTGGCGCGCTCCGCGTTGCTGGCGGCCGAGCGCGTGCTGATCCCGGTGCAGCCCAGCCCCTACGACCTGTGGGCCAGCGCCGAGATGGTGGCGCTGATCCGCGAGGCGCAAGTCTTTCGGCCGCAGCTTCGCGCGGCCTTCGTCATCAACCGGCGTGTAAGTACCACTGTGATCGGGCGCGAAGCACGCCAGGCGTTGGCCGACCAGCCGCTTCCTGTGCTGCGCGCGGAAGTGCATCAGCGCATCGTGTTCGCCGACAGTGTGGCCGCTGGCCGGCTGGCACGCGAGACGGCGCCGGACAGCGTAGCCGCCCGCGAAATCACAGCGCTGGTCGATGAACTGCTGCGGGGGCCGTCATGACAGCGAAGCCGCCACCGAACAGCAAACGCCCGGCCAAGAGGGTCGGTATTGGCGCGCGTCCGCCCGCGAATCCGCATGCCGAGGCGTGGATTCGTCAGGGCGATGCCGATGCGCTGGGCAAGGGCGACCTCTACACGGCTCGCCTGACCCTCGACATCACGCCCGCGATGCGTGCTCGCCTCAAGGTTTCGGCCTTCACGCAAGGCGTGACCGTGGCCGACCTGTTGCGCGGCCTGCTGGAGCGGGAGTTTCCTGAGCAATGCAGAGAGAACACCCCATGAACGCATCCGCTTTGTCTACCCCAGCGCCTGTCGCCTTCGCGGCCACGGCTGCGCTCGCAGCACCTTCCGGCCAGCCTGCCAGCGCGCCGCTGACGCGCGTGGCACTGGCCTACATCGAGGCACGCTTCAAACTCTACCTGCGCTTTGGCGAACCCGTGCGCACGCACCAGCTCGACCGCTGGCGTCGCAGCGCGGTGTTTCTGCCGGGCGCAATGTTCTGCCGCATCCGTTGGCAATCCAATGACTATGGCACTGTGCGCTGGCAGCTCATGGTGATGCAGGCTTGCACGCCCCTGGACGCGGCGCAGCGCATTCCCGGCGTGCAGCCAGGCGCGCGCTTGCTGCTGCATGTCGAAGGCGACAACGCCGTGCGCGCTGTGCTGGAACGCATCGACGCCATCGAAACGCTGGGCATCGCACCAGTCGCTGTCTCGACAGCGTACTGGCGCACGCTCGCCAACCGGCTCGCTGCGCGCCTGCAGCTACCCGAATACAGCGCCGAGCGGCATGCCGCCTGGCTCATCGTGAGGGAGCTGCCATGACCGCCGTTTCCACTTACTGCACCATGCCTCATCATCGCTCGCCTCGCGCACGTTTGCGCGCTCGCATCGTGCTGGCGTGCTTATCCGCCTGCGGCCTCGCTGCGCTGGCCTGGGCGTCCTTCGTGCAGCCGCTGCCGCGGCTGATCTACAACCCGTCCGACAGCGTGGCGGTTGGCTGGTATCGTGTCGATCCGCTGGTCCACGGCACTGGCTCGCTGCCACCCGCATTGCGCGTGGGCAGCATCGTTCTGACCACGCTGCCGCCAGACGCCGCCGCGCTGGCTGCGCAGCGCGGCTACCTGCCGGTGCGCGTGCCACTGCTAAAGCGCGTGGGTGCCGTCGCGTCGCAGCATGTGTGCGTGTTCGATGCGCTGGTGTGGATCGACGGGGTGCCGATGGCTGCCGTTCGGCCCACCGACCGGCTGGGCCGTCCGCTGCCGTCCTGGCCGCAGTGCCGGCAGCTCCGGTCTGGCGAACTGTTCCTGTTGAGCACTACCAATCCGGCGTCGTTTGACAGCCGGTATTTTGGGCCGGTCAGCGCATCCGCCGTGATCGGCGTTGCGCGTCCGGTCTGGCTGGACTCCCGCCCATGACGGCCGTCGATTCGCTGTACGTCGCCGTGCATCTCATCGTGCAATCGAGCATGTCGTTCTGCGGTTTGTCGCCGTGTCGTCGCTCGTGCAGTGTAGGTGCGGATCCTGCGTATCCGGCACCGTACTTCGCGCTGCCTTCGGCGCAGCCGTCCAACGTGCAGGCGTCTTGCCTCGAACGCGCCCGGCCTTCGGCCCTCACCGCGCTGGTTCGCGCGTTCGCCGGCACGCTGACTGCTCGCGCAGCAGCGCCGCCGGGCCGCCGCTGCCCGGAGCGCCAGCGAAGGGCAAAGGCGGAAGGCAAGACAAAAGGGGGCGGCACCTGTCGGCCCGCAAAGCCAGTCTGCACGTGGGGGTGGCGCGGCACGGCGCGGCTGCGCCGCCGTGCCGCTGGGGGCGCGAGGTCCGCGCCAAGACAAGGCTGCCCGGGTGCTTTGCACGACGGGGCACGCCGCAGCTTTCAGGGAGAGAACTCATGACCAATCGCCCCGATGATGATTTCCACATCCGCCCCAGCGCGCCGAAGAACCGGGGCCAGGGCTTCATCGCCAAGGTACTCAAGCAGACTGGCAAGGCCAGCAGCGGCAAGTCCTCGGTGCGCCGTCCGGCATCAGCTAGAAGCGGCAAGACCGACAGCCAGCGGCCCGGCTCGCGCCTGGGGCGCGGCCATACGGCGGCGCGGTTCGCGGGGGCGAAGCTCACGCCCATGTCGCGGCGCGTGACCATCAAGACCTTGCTGGTCAACCAGCAGCGGGCCAGCCCGCAGTCGCTCGCCAAGCACCTGCGCTACATCGAGCGCGACGGCGTGGGTCGCGATGGCGAGCCGGGCCGGGCCTACGGGCCGCAGACCGATGAAGCCGACCTTGACGCCTTCAAGGAACGCTGCGCCGATGACCGGCATCATTTCCGATTCATCGTCTCACCCGAGGATGGGGCCGAGCTGGAAGACCTGCGCACCTACACGCGGCACCTCATGGGCCGCATGGAAGCCGACCTGGGCACGCGGCTGGAATGGGTGGCGGTCGATCACTGGAACACCGATAACCCGCACACGCACCTGATCGTGCGCGGGCGTGACGACACGGGCAAAGACCTCATCATCGCGGGCGATTACATCGCCGATGGCTTTCGCGACCGCGCTGCCGAGCTGGTGACCGAATGGCTGGGGCCGCGCACCGAGTTGGAGATCCAGCAGACCTTGACGCGCGAGGTGGATCAGGAACGGTGGACGAGCCTGGATCGCACTTTGAAGCGCGAGCTTGGCGACGACGGCCGGGTGCAGATCGAACGCTTCAACGAACCCCGGCTGCAACGCCAGCGCCTGCTGCTGATCGGCCGCCTGCAGCGTTTGCAGCGCCTGGGCCTGGCCGATGAAGTGCAGCCCGGCACCTGGACCGTTCATGCCGATGCCGAGAAGACCTTGCGCGCCCTGGGCGAGCGCGGCGACATCATCCGTACCATGCAGCGGGCCATGAGCGGCCAACCGCGTGAATTGGCGGTGTTCGAGCCGGGCCAGGATGCCGATGGAAGCGGCCGAACCATCCTCGGCCGCGTGGCCGCGAAGGGTCTGGCCGACGAACTGCACGACCGGGGCTATCTGGTCATCGACGACGTGGACGGCAAGGCCCACTATGTCGCACTCAATGCCCGCGACGAGCTGGCGAACTATCCGACCGGCGCCGTGGTGGAGGTCAAGGGTTCGGCCGACGTGCGCGCGGCTGACCGCAGTATCGCCGCACTGGCGAGCGGTGGCCTGTACCGCACCGACCACCACCTTGCCATCGCCCAGGGCCAGGCCGTGCCGGGCCGCGATCCGCAAGAGGTTGTAGCTGCCCACGTCCGCCGGCTGGAAGCTCTGCGCCGCGCCGGCATCGTGGAGCACGTGGCCGAAGGGCTATGGAAGGTGCCGAGCGACCTGCCCGAGCAGGGCCGTCAGTATGACGCGCAGCGCCTGGGCGGCGTGGCCGTGGAGCTGAAATCGCACCTGCCCATCGAGAGGCAGGCCCGCGTAATTGGCGCGACCTGGCTGGATCAGCAATTGATCGGCGGCGGCAAGGGGCTGGGCGACCTGGGCTTTGGCGGCGAGGCCAAACAGGCCATACAGCAGCGCGCCGACTTCCTGGCCGAACAGGGGTTGGCCGAGCGGCGCGGGCAGCGCGTGATCCTGGCGCGCAACCTGCTGGGCACGCTGCGCAACCGGGAGCTGGCGCAGGCCGCGAAGGACATTGCAGGCGAAACGGGCCTGGAGCATCGGCCCGTGGCCGACGGGCAGCGCGTGGCCGGCATCTACCGGCGCAGCGTCATGCTCGCCAGCGGGCGCTACGCGATGCTTGATGACGGCATGGGCTTCTCGCTGGTGCCGTGGAAGCCGGTGATCGAACAGCGATTGGGGCAGCAGCTTTCCGCGACGGTTCGCGGCGGCGGGGCGTCCTGGGAGATTGGGCGGCATCGGGGGCCAACCATTTCTTGAGTCAAGGTAAAGCCACAAGCCGGTGGGCAAAATTAGATTTTATCCATAGATGGGTGATCAATCCAAAGCGTTACCAAAGGTTGGGATGCCAAAATTAGAATTATCTGTAATTTCGGATACACGGCCACATTCAAAGGCACGCTATCGCGTATATGGATTGATGGTTTCCGACCAGTGCCGCATGCGCCTTCCGCAGAATTTGGGGCAAATCCACGATGAAGAGAATAATTTGGACGTTCTGGTTTTTTGCGCTGGCATTGAGCGCTTTATGGCTTTTTACCGATACGCTCTGGCCTGCACAGTCCAACTACTTCGCCCTGCGAACGGTATGGATTCAATACAGCGGCGTACTGGCCATCGGCGCGATGTCCGTGGCGATGATGTTGGCCACGCGCCCGGCGTGGCTGGAGCCCAGCTTGAACGGACTGGACAAGATATACCGCCTGCACAAGTGGCTCGGCATCGCTGCTCTGGCCGCTGCAACAGTACACTGGCTGTGGGCGCAGGGTACTAAATGGGCCGTAGGCTGGGGCTGGCTGACGCGCCCCGCGCGCAAGCCCCGCGCAACGGCTGATTCAATGGGCTCCATTGAATCGGCGCTGCGTGGCTGGCGTGGACTGGCCGAGGACTTGGGCGAATGGGCCTTCTACGCCGTCGCCGTGCTACTGGTGCTGGCTTTGGTTAAGCGCTTTCCCTACCGGCTGTTCGCCAAGACGCACCACTGGATGGCAGCGATCTACTTGGTGCTGGCCTTCCACACCTTGGTGTTGGTGCAGTTCTCCTACTGGGCCCAGCCCGTGGGCTGGGCTTTGGCTATGCTGCTGGCGAGCGGCACGGTATCGGCGGTGTGGGTGCTGCTGGGCCGAGTCGGTGCGCAGCGCACCGCGCACGGTGTCATCGAATCGCTGCAGACCTACCCTGCGCTGAACGTGCTGGAAACCACCCTGCGGATGGACCCGGGCTGGCCCGGCCACCGGCCCGGGCAGTTTGCCTTCGCCATGTCCAACCCGAAAGAAGGCCCGCACCCCTACACGCTAGCCTCAGCCTGGGTGCCGGAAGACCGGCGCATTACCTTCATCACCAAGGCGCTGGGCGACCACACCCGCCGGCTGCCTGAGCGCCTACGGGTAGGCGACCAGGTAACGGTCGAGGGGCCTTACGGCTGCTTCACTTTCGACGACGAGAAGGCCCGCCAGATCTGGATCGGCGCCGGCATCGGTATCACGCCATTCATTGCGCGCATGAAGTATTTGGCGCAGCATAAAGGCCAAGACGCACGCCCGGTCGATTTGTTTCATCCTACGAGCGACGTTGATCCGCAGGTCATCGAGAAACTGCGCGCCGACAGCCAGGCGGCCGGCGTTGTGCTGCACCTGCTCATCGACAAGCAGAACGGTCGCCTGACGGGTGAACGCCTGCGTGCCATGGTGCCGGGTTGGAAAGACGCCAGCGTCTGGTTCTGCGGCCCCACGGCCTTCGGCCGCGCGTTGCGCGCCGACCTGCTGGCCCAGGGGCTGGAGCCGGAGGCGTTCCACCAGGAGCTTTTCGAGATGCGCTGAATGGAAGAAAGCACATGCGCGTATTGATCGTGGAAGACTCGCAAACGCTGGCCGAAGCCCTGAGCCAGAGCCTTCAGTCGGAAGGCTATGCCTGCGATACAGCAGCCGATGGCGTGTCCGCGCTGAAGTTTCTTGCCAGCTACCGGTACGACGCCATCATTCTGGACTTGATGCTGCCCCGGCTGGACGGCTTTGGCGTGTTGCGCGCATTGGGCCGGGAGGCCCATGCCGCACCGGTGTTGGTGCTCTCCGCGCGCGAACTGCTCGACGACCGGGTGCGGGCCTTGGATGCGGGTGCCGATGACTACCTGACAAAACCCTTCGAGCTAGCCGAACTGCTGGCTCGCCTGCGGGCGCTGGTGCGGCGTCCTCCGCAACGGGACGCTCCAGTTCTGCGCCACGGCGATCTGGAGGTCGATCCGCGCTCGCTCACCGCGAGGTTCAAGGGCATTGATATTGGGCTCACGCCGAAGGAATTCGGACTGCTCGACTTGCTGCTGCGTCGGCGCGGCGCCACGCTGTCACGCCCGCAGATTTTTGAACATTTGTACGACAGCCGCAGCAATGCTTCGGACAAGGTGGTAGAGGTGATCGTTAGCACCTTGCGAACCAAGCTTGCCCAGTGCGGCCTGGAGGAACTGATCGTGACACGCCGTGGCTTCGGCTACATCCTGCCCTAAACGATGGTACGTCCCGATTCCGAAGCCCTTTCTGATGCGAGTCAAGGCGGATCCTGGTCCTTGCAGCGGCGGCTGGCTGCCAGCCTGGTGATTTGCATTGGAGGAACCTTCGCGATCCTGTTTCCCGTCCTCGACTACTGGATTGACCACGAAATCTACCGACGGATGGATACCACCCTGATGCAACGATCAGCGGCGGTGGGGCGCGTGCTGCAGGAGTTGGATGCGAAAAAGCTCGAAAGCCTCATGCCGGAATATGAGCCTGGCGGGCATACCGAGTTCTTCACGGTCTTCGATTCGCAGACCCACCGGGCCTTGCTACGCTCTCCCAGCAGTGCAGGCGCCGAGCTATCGCTTGGCCCGGTGGAGCAAGGCACCCCGCGCTTTTACGACGTGACACTCCCGGATGGCCACGCGGGCCGCGCGCTGGCGACGCGCGTGTCGGTAACTGGAGAGAGGTCTCAGCTATTAGTCGTCGCAACAGAACGCCGGGATTGGGATCAAACCGAGCGGCGCATCCACTTTGCGCTCTTGGGCGGTATTGTGCTGGCAACGCTGCTAGCGACGGGCCTGGCGCTGCTCATGGTTCGGCACATCGTGGTCATGCTGGAGCGGGTCGGCGAGCAACTGGCCGATCTGCGTTCGGATCAGCCAATTGCGCGGATCGGAGCGGACTTTCCCCGCGAACTGCGTCCGTTTGCCGAAGCCTTCAATCAGGGCTTGCATCACCTGTATGCGGCCATTGTCCGCGAGCGCCGCTTCTCCCGCGACGTGGCCCACGAGTTGCGCACGCCTCTGGCGGAAATCCGCATCAGCGCAGAAAACGCTTTGATCGATGCCGACCCGACCCGAATCCAGCGCGCCCTGAATGCAATGATCCAGGCCAGTTCGCGCATGCAGCGCAGTGTGGACACTCTGCTGTTGTTGGCGCGGCTTGAATCCGGCCAACACACAATGGCGCTGGATCCTCTGGATCTGACAGCTTTGCTACAAGAGTTGCTGGCGGGACTCAACGTCCAGCAAATGACACCCAAGTCACCCATCCGCGTGACTTTGCCTGAATCGGCATGGGTGCAAAGTGATCAGGGCGTGATCGAACGCATCGTCTCCAACCTCTTGCGCAATGCCATTGAATACGCGCCCGAATGCGACGACATTCAATGTAGATTGGAGCGCGAGGCTTCCGGCTGGATGTTGACCATCGTCAACACAGCTCCCAATTTGCAGGCATCCGATCTGGAGCAATTCGGCCTTCGCTTCTGGCGTAAGGATTCCGAAGGTGGCACGGCGCACCACGCTGGGCTGGGACTTGCACTGGCCCTGGCGCTCGCGCATGCCATAGACCTACCGCTGGCGTTCTCACTGGACAATGGTCGGCTGTCCGCGCGGCTTGGCCCTTGGCCACCGCTGCTCTGACATTGACACAGATCTACACCGCGGTGCCGAACATGGCTCCCACGCCCGCTGTCACCGCCATGGCAAATGTGCCCCAGAACGCGACGCGCAGCGCACTTTTGAACAGCGGCGTACCACCCACGGCAGCAGCCGCAGCGCCGAGCAGGGCCAGGAAGACAATCGCCGTCGCGACGATCCAATAGAGCAGGCTCTGCTCCGGCGCCAACAGAACCACGGCCAGCGGCATGGCCGCACCAACGGCGAAGCTTCCAGCAGACGCCATGGCGGCTTGCAGCGGGCGAGCGCTCAAGGTTTCAGAGATGCCCAATTCATCGCGCGCGTGCGCGCCTAGCGCATCATGCACCATCAATTGCGTGGCGACCTGATCCGCGAGTCGATGATCCAAGCCACGCCGAACATAGATGGCCGTGAGTTCGCGATGTTCGGCTTCCGGCCTGTTCTTCAGTTCATCACGCTCCCGCGCCAGATCTGCCTTTTCCGTATCAGCTTGTGAATAGACCGATACGAACTCGCCTGCAGCCATGGACATGGCGCCGGCTACCAACCCCGCGATGGCCGTGGTCATGATGCTGGCATGGCTTGCATGGGCAGCAGCCACGCCTGCAACTAGGCTGGCCGTGGAAATGATGCCATCATTGGCACCCAGAACAGCGGCGCGCAGCCATCCGATATGTTCAGTGCGGTGACTTTCAGGGTGGGCGCGGTGGTGAAATTTGGTCATTGGAGATTTGAATTCATGTAAAGCAGCCTGAGGCCAGTAGGTCAGGGGCGTCGACCGGGAAGCATGCGAACCAGTGTGTTGTCACGCATAACGTAGTGGTGCAACAGCGCCGCCATCGCATGCAATCCGATCAAGACATAGCCCAATGTCGCCAGCGCCTCATGGACATCCTTGAGTTGGCGCGACAAAGCAACGTCGGTGCCGATCAGAGAGTGAATGGGCAAGCCAAACAGAACAATCGGCTTGCCCGCCGCACTCAAGGTGAGCCATCCGAGCAGCGGCATGGCGAGCATGAAGCTGTAGAGCGCATAGTGCATGACATCGGCGAGCGTGGCCTGCCAGCGTGGCATGGGTGGTTGGATCGATGGCTTCACGCCCGCCAGGATGCGCACCCCGATACGGATCACGACGATCACCAGAACGCTGAGGCCCAGCAGGTAGTGCAAGGACTTCATGGTGTCTCTCAAGGCGCTGCCCTTCGGTGCCAGACCGCGCAGCTCCATGCTCGCATAGACCGCGATGATGAGAAGCGCGGTCAGCCAATGCAGTCCTATGACCAAAGGACTGAAACGATATTCGGAATTCCTGACATTCATGGTGTATGGCTCCGAAGTTTGAGGTAGCAAAGACGCACCGCTGGCATATCAGAGCAAGTTACTGAAAAATCAGTTTATCGATTGTTTGCTGCTCAAAGCAGGCGTTTCGTCGAAATACATCGTACTGAGAAAATTTCGCTTTCTCCAAAGCTTTCTCAAAGCTTCACCGAAGAACATGAGCAGATCTTTTACAAGAGATCGACCACATGTTTCGCCTCATTAACCTCGCGCACCGCTTCATATGCGACGAATTTTCAATTCGCGCTGTGTGCTCTCTACTCTGCTCTACATCATTTGGGGCGGCACAAGCATGAGCTTCCCGACCTTGAAAGCGGCGGGCACCTCCAGCCGAACCAAGACCTTGGCTCTGTCCGCCGTCGGTGTGGCAGTTCTGGCTGCCGTAGGGTACGGCTGGTGGGCTTGGGCAACGCAGCAGACAACCGTAGCCGATAAAGACGCTAGCGAAGCTGTCGCCCAACCGAACGCTGGCGGCGTTTACCTCAATGCCACTCAGCTTCGCGCGCAGGGTGTGGAAACCGCACTCGTCAAAGATGCTGCAGTGATACCGCTGGATAGCTTACCAGCGCAGACGGTGGCACCACTCTCGGCTAGCGCGCAGGTCGTGGCGCCATATGGCGGTGTGGTGACGCGCGTTCTGGTCGATGAAGGCGCCGCAGTGCGCCAAGGACATGCACTGGCGCGCATCCAGAGCAAGGACGTTCTGGCGTCTCAGGCTGATCTGGCGCGTGCCCGCACCGAAGCGGCGGTGGCTACGGCGCAGGCCCGGCGCGATGCCACGCTCTTGGCCGAGGGCATCATCCCAGCCACGCGCAACGAGCAAACCCAGGCGCGCGCGGCGGCTGCGCAAAGTACGTTGCAAGAGGCCAATGGCGCCCTCGCACGGCTTCGACCCGTTAGCGGCGGGCAGGCAGGCGAGTATGAATTGCTGGCGCCTTTGTCCGGGCGGGTGATGCGTCGTCACCTGAGCCTCGGGCAGGCGGTCGCGCCGCTCGACATCGCCTTCATAGTGGCTCAGCCTGGCCCGCTGGATGTCAGCGTCGCGGTTCCGCTGCGCTGGCGCTCGGATCTCCACCCAGGCTTGGAAATGCGTCTTCCCGATGGCACGATCGCTCGCGTGACGGCTGTTGGTGGCGACACTGATCTCAGTAGTCAGAGCCTGCGGGTACGTGCCCGCGTCGATGCAGATCAGGCAGGGGCAGACCGCTATGCGGCCGGGCAGCAGATCAGTGTCGCGCTGTTGCTGCCAGCACCGCAGGGCACCTTGAGCGTGCCATCGTCCGCACTGCTGCCAGCGGGCAGCGCCCACGTGGTCTACGTTGCTGAGCCGTCATCGCAAGACAAGCACGGCGACCTACGCGTCCGCGCTGTTCCGGTGCGACTGCTGGGGCAAGACGAATCAGAGGCGTCAAGCGCCGTGCGTGCCGTCTCGCCAGACACTGCGCCGCTTGCGGCAGGCATGCAGGTCGTCGTGCGCGGTACGGCACTGCTTAAATCCATGATTCCATTGCAATGAGGGGCGACCACGCATGTTGTCCCGTCTGATTGAATTTTCCCTGCGCCAACGTGCGCTGGTACTGCTTGGCGTGCTGGCTTTGGCGGGTGCGGGCCTGGTGGCCTTCCTGCAACTGCCGATCGACGCCTATCCGGATATTTCCCCCACGCAGGTCAAGCTGATTATCAAGGCCCCTGGCATGACGCCTGAGGAGGTGGAGTCGCGCGTGATCACGCCGCTGGAGATGGAGTTGCTCGGCGTGCCCCGGGGCGTGATGCTGCGCTCCACGGCCAAGTACGCCATCGCCGACATCACGGTGGACTTCGCCGAAGGCAGCGACATCTACTGGGCGCGTCAGCAGGTGGCTGAACGCTATGCCGGCGTTTCGGGCAGTCTGCCCGAAGGCGTCAGCGGCGGGCTGGCGCCGATTTCGACACCGCTGTCGGACGTGTTCATGTTCACCATCGAAGGCGGTGGCCTCACGTTGAGCGAGCGCCGCGCCCTACTGGACTGGACGCTGCGCCCGGCCCTGCGCACGCTGCCCGGTGTTGCTGATGTCAACGTGCTGGGTGGAGAAGCCAAGAGCTTTGCTGTGGTGCCGGATCGCGCACGGCTTTCCGCTGCGGGCCTCAGCTTCTCTGATGTCATCACGGCGATCGGCCGCAACAACCGCAATGACGGTGCGGGCCGCCTGGATGCAGGCGAAGACACGCTGATCGTGCGCGCCGAAGGCGCGATCCACACTTTGGACGATTTATCCCGTCTGATCCTGCGCGCGGGGGCCAATGGTACGGCCCCAGTTCGCCTGGGCGACGTGGCCCAGGTGCGCATCGAAGGCGTGACGCGATATGGCGCCGTCACCCGGGACGGCGCGGGCGAAGCGGTGGAAGGCATCGTGGTGGCGCTGCGCGGGGCCGATGCCTCGGCGCTGGTCAAAGCCATTCGAGCCCGGCTGGACGAGGTGACTCCCAGCCTGCCGCCCGGCGTCAAGGTGGTGCCGTTCTATGACCGCAGCACGCTGATCGAGCGCGCCGTGGGCACGGTGGAAAGCGCCTTGCTGGAAGCGACGGTACTGGTCGTTATCCTGCTGCTTCTGTTCCTCGGCGAGCTTCGCGCCGCGCTGGTTGTGGCGGTGATGGTGCCTTTGGCGGCACTGGGCACCTTCTTGCTGATGCGTCTGGTCGGCATGAGCGCCAACCTGATGAGCTTGGGGGGCCTCGCGATCGCCATCGGCATGCTGGTGGACGCTGCCGTAGTGGTGGTGGAAAACGCCGTCAGTCGGCTCGACCCGCACGCGCCCAGTGCGCACCAGCCGCGCCTGCACCGCATATTCGCCGCGGCGCGCGAGGTCGCCATGCCTGTGGCCTCGGGCATCCTCATCATCTGTCTGACCTTCATGCCCCTGCTCACTCTGCAAGGGTTGGAAGGCAAACTGTTTGTGCCGGTGGCGCTGACCATCGTATTCGCCCTGGGCGTCTCGCTGCTGCTGTCGCTCACGCTGGTGCCGGTGCTGGCCTCGCTGCTGCTCAAGGAACACGCTCACACCGAGCCGTGGGTGATGCGCTGGGCCACGCGCCTGTACCAACCGCTGCTGGAGGCTGCGCTTCACCACCCGCTACGCGCATCGGCGGTCGCCATCGCGGCCCTGGCATTGGGTGTGGTGGCCTACCTCGGCACGGGCAAGGCGTTCATGCCGACGATGGACGAGGGCGATATCCTGCTGCAACTGCAAAAGCCGCCGTCCATCGGGTTGCAGCGCTCGCTGGAGATTGACCTGGCAGTGCAGAAGGCCATCGGTGCGGCGGTGCCCGAGGTGCGGCACAGCATCGGGCGGGTGGGCTCCGACGAGCTGGGGCTCGACCCGATGGGCCTGAACGAAACCGACCTGTTCATGCAGCTCGCACCGCGCAAGGATTGGCATGCAGCCGACAAGGACGCGTTGAGTGCCGAGATACGCAAGGTGATGGATGCCTTCCCCGGCCTGGAATTCGGCTTTACCCAGCCCATCGAGATGCGCATCTCGGAAATGCTCACCGGCAGCCGGGGCGACGTGGCCGTCAAGCTATTCGGCCCTGATCTGCAAACGCTGGGCGATCTGGCGCAGCGCATGGCCGCTCGCATCGAGAAAGTGCCCGGTGCGCGCGACGTGCTCACCCAGGCCAGCGACAGCGTGGAATACCTGCAGGTGAAGGTGGATGCGCAGGCGGCGGGGCGCGCCGGACTGGCCGTGACGCAGGTTCAGGACGAGCTGCGCGCGCAGCTCGAAGGCGTGCCGGCCGGGCTGGTGATCGAGCCGGACAGGCGCACGCCCATCGTGGTGCGCGGGGATGCCCGGCTGCGCGGATCGGCTGAGCGGTTCAAGGACTTGCAGCTCGCCCGTGGCGATCAGGGCGAAATCCCCTTGACCTCGCTGGCGCGCATCGCCACCACTGATGGCCCCGTGCTGGTGCGGCGCGAGAACGGCTCGCGCTTCGCGCTGATCCAGTCCAGCGTGAGTGGGCGCGATCTGGTCGGCTTCGTGGATGAAGCGCGCGCCGCCGTGGTGCGCGACGTGCCGCTGCCGCCCGGCTACCGCGTCGAATGGGGTGGGCAGTTCGAGAACCAGCAACGCGCAGCGGCCCGCCTTGGCATGGTGGTGCCGGTGGCCCTGGGACTGATTTTCTTCGTGCTGTTCATGACCTTCGGCTCGGTGCGGCAGGCCGCGCTCATCCTCGGCAACGTGCCGTTTGCCATGGTCGGCGGCGTGGCGGCGCTGTGGCTGTCGGGGCAGTACCTGTCGGTGCCTGCTTCGGTCGGCTTCATCGCGCTGCTGGGCATCGCCGTGCTCAACGGATTGGTGCTGATGACGCACTTCAACCACCTGCACGCGCTAGGCCTGCCCATGGAACAGGTGGTGCGCGAAGGTTCGCTGCGACGGTTGCGCCCCGTGCTGATGACGGCTTCCATCACCGCCTTTGGCCTAGTGCCCCTGCTGCTGGCCAGTGGCCCTGGCTCTGAGATCCAGCGCCCACTCGCCATCGTGGTGATTGGCGGACTGGTCAGTTCCACTGCGCTGACCCTGGTCCTGCTGCCGGTGCTGTACCGGCGATTCGGCCAGGCCATCTCCTCACAACAAGGAGTCCACGCATGAACGGATTGAAAGAAGCGCAACTGGTGCGGCTGAATCTGGTGTTTCCACCCACGCTCGAAGACGCCGTCACCGATGCCCTGATGGCCGACCCGGTGCTGCCAGGGTTCACCCTGTTGCACGCCGAAGGGCATACCGGCGACTTCGCGCGCGCGTCCATTCGCGAGAAGGTTCGCGGCCGTGTGGATCGGCGCGTCATTTGGGTGTTGATCGAATATGAACAACTGGAACAGGTCCTGGCGCATCTGCGCCAGCGCATCGCGTCTAGCGATGTCCGCTGGTGGGTGGAGTCGGTGTTGGCAAGTGGAAGACTGGTATGACGAGTAAAAACAAAGGATGCAGCCTGGTACTACCGACTGGTGCCGTCATGGTGGCTATCGCGGCTTTGACATTTCATCCCGCACAAGCGCGCGCCGATGATCTTTCGTGGCTGCCTGCGCAGGCGCAAGTCGAAGCGGCGATGAAAATCCAGCCGGTCGTGAATGCCGCAGCCGCTCGCTTGGACGCGGCGGCCGCCACGCAAAGCGCCCTTGAAGCCGGTAGCCACGAATTTGAACTCAGTAGTGGCCTACAACGTCGCAACGTGACCAACGAAGCGCGTCGCTACAACGAATGGGAAATCCAGCTCAGCCGTGCTGTTCGCTTGCCAAACAAGGCGCGTATAGATCGGGACATCGGCAGCCGCACCCGTAGGGTGGCCGATATGCGCCTTGAAGATGCCGAGCACCAAATGGCAAGGCGACTGTTGGAAGTCTGGGCCGGATGGCTGCGCAGTTTCGTCGTAGCCGACGAGATGCAAGCTCAGGAAAAGTTGCTTAGACGTGAGCAGGAAGCAATGGCCCGCCGCGTGGCCCTGGGCGATGCAGCGCAGCGGGACAGCGACGTTCTGCAAGCCGAACGCGCGATGCTTGCAGCCCAGGTTAGCGCTGCGCGCGACGCAGAACGGGCAGCACGACAAACGATGGTGATCGAGTTCCCGGGCATTGAGATTCCCGCGCGGCCATCCACGCTGCCAGATCCCGATCCTTTGCCGGGCGGGGTACAGGAGTGGCTGGCGCGAATTGTGCGACAAAGCGTCGAAATCGGCATTGCCGATGGAGAGGCAGCGCGCCTTGCCAAGGTGGCCGAGCGAGCTCGCGCCAACCGCACGCCCGACCCCACAGTCGGGGTACGGATGATGTCTGAACGCGGTGGGACGGAACGTGTCATTGGCGTTGTCCTGACGGTGCCATTTGGCACTGACTATCGCAGTGCAATGGCTGCCACGGAAAGCGCCAACGCAGCTGCCGCAGAGGCAGAGGCGCTCGGCGTGCGGCGCGCGGTGGAGCAAAGTGCGTGGGTAGCCGCGCAGGCAGCTGAAAGTAAGCGCACGCAGTGGCAGTCATTCGCGCAGGCGCTGGCCGCGCAGACCACGGCCAGCAACCGCACGCGGCGAGCTTGGGAACTGGGAGAGGCCCCCTTGGCCGAATACCTCTTGACGTTGCGAAACCTGCGCCAGACACGCCTCGGTGAGGCACAGGCTCGCATCGATGCGCTGCAAGCGTCAGCACTGGTGCGTATCGATGCGCATGCGCTGTGGCATTCGAAGGGGGCACATGCCGATGCCCCTCAATGAATCCCGACTACTGGGCAACGCCCCACTATCCAACGCACCATTCGCACCTCGATTCTTAATCACTCATTTAGCGCTACCAGCGGGTGCGGCGCTGATCATCAGCAGTCTATTGATGGATGGCGGTGGGGACTTCTGGGTCGCCGATCATCTCTATCGCTTGCAGGGCAGCCGATGGGCTTTGCGGGATGCCTGGCTAACCAGCAACCTGCTGCATCGTGGTGGGAAGAATCTTTCCACCTTCCTGGCAATTGCGGTTGCAGCAACGTGCATCTGGGCTTGGAGAAAAAAACGTAGCAACAAATGCTCGGCATACCTACGCTGGCCGCTACTGTATCTTTTTTGTGCGTACTTGATCGGGGCACTGACGGTTTCGGCGCTGAAATCGTTCACTAACATGGATTGCCCCTGGAACTTGGTGCGCTATGGCGGAGCGCGAGTGTTTGTGGGCCTGTTTGAAACACGCCCGCCCGGTATGCCGCGCGGTGTGTGCTTTCCCGCAGGGCATGCAAGTGCCGGATATGCATGGGTCAGCCTATATTTCTTTACCTTGATGGTTCGTCCTGCCTGGCGTTGGATGGCCTTGGCTGCAAGTTTGATGATAGGTGCCATCTTTGGATGGACCCAGCAGGTGCGCGGAGCCCACTTCCTTTCCCATGACTTGTGGACGCTCCTGATTTGTTGGGTCGTTGCCTTGGGTCTTTTCATGGTCTGGCAACGCTGGTTTGTTGATGGCTCAGGCGATGTCTATTCATCGGGGTTCCAAGCATGAGAACTTTCAAACAGGCTCTCGGTCTGATGCCGCGATTCAGAACTGCAAACCTCAAGGACCTAAGCCATTGGCGACCACAATGCAGCGTCGAGTGGCTGATCTTGATGACCAGTATTTTCTTTGCACTAGCCTGCAATGGTCTATTTTGGAGTAGCGCCTTAGGCGTCCAGTCCAGCTTACGCATGGGTACATCCGTACTGCTGTTTCTGGTGGGAATTCACAGTCTGCTGTTGAGTTTGGTTGTGTGGCGCTGGAATGCCAAGGTTTTACTTGCGGTGCTTTTTGTTGCCTCTGCCCTCGCAACACATTACATGCGCAGCTTTCATATCTACCTCGATTCGAGCATGTTGCGCAATGTTCTAGCCACAGACTTCAAGGAAAGTCGCGAGCTACTGACGCCTGCATTGATTGCTCCACTAAGCCTACTGGCAGTAGTTCCGATTATTTTTCTTTGGCGAATCCGATTGCTCGGGCGTACTTGGCTGAAAGCAACCGTGTGGCGTATGGGATTGATGCTGTTTTCGACACTGATGATTTCGGGCGGTGTCATGCTGTCATTTCAGGACATGTCCGCACTGATGAGAAATCATCGCGAAGTGCGATACTTGATTACACCGGGAAACTATCTGGTGGGTTTGCCGAAGGCACTGACAGGTTCCTCTATCACGCAGTCCGCCGAAAAAATACCCATTGGAGCTGATGCCGTTGCAACAGTCAGGCCCGAAGGCAGTCGGCCACGTTTATTAGTCTTTGTCGTAGGCGAGACGGCTCGCGCCCAAAACTGGGGATTGAACGGCTATGCACGCGAAACAACGCCTCAATTGACTCAGATGGGTGTGATCAATTTCTCCGACATGCACTCCTGTGGAACTAATACCGAGGTTTCTGTGCCTTGCATGTTCTCGTCCTTTGGTCGCCGAAACTACGATGAAGACAAGATTCGCTCACACCAATCCTTACTGCATGTTCTGGAGCGCGCCGGTATTACCACCTTATGGAGAGATAACCAGTCAGGTTGCAAAGGGGTGTGCGATGGTCTCGAATATCAAAGCCTAGGGAATGCACAAAGTTCCTCTTTATGCGTTGATGGTCGGTGTTTCGATGAGATTTTGCTTGAAGACTTACCAGCTCAGGCTCGCAAAAATCCCGGTGATCGTGTGATTTTTTTGCACCAGCTTGGAAATCATGGCCCCAGCTACTTTCAACGATACCCAGCAGCGTATCGAAAATTCATCCCAACATGCGACACACCGGAAATGGGGAAATGCACCCGCGAACAGATTGTGAATAGCTACGACAACGCTATTCTCTACACAGATCATTTCCTAACCCAAGTCATTAAAAAATTGCAGGGCCTTTCCGACTACGACACAGCTATGATATTCGTCTCGGATCACGGCGAATCCCTGGGCGAGAAGGGACTTTTTCTGCACGGCATGCCTTATGCGATTGCTCCACAAGAGCAGACTCGTGTTCCTTTGGTTATGTGGTTCTCTTCAACGTTTACTCAAAGTCGAGGGCTGAATATTGGCTGTTTGAGTGAGCGAGCCCGCTCTTATGCGAATCACGACGCATTGTTTTCGTCTGTCTTGGGGCTAATGCAGGTTAAAACAAGTGAGTACGATAGGAATTTCGATTTTTTCTTTGGCTGTGATGATAAGAATATATAAGAGTTGTTCTCATGAAAGATAAAAAACACACAATCGCAGCTGATTCCATGTCCGCATTCGAAAATAAACAAAAATCTCGCCGAGGAATATTGAGAATTTGGCATGCGTCCCATTACTCAATTCAGGGATTGCGCGCTGGATGGAATGAGCCGGCCTTTAGACTTGAGTCAGTATTTTCCTTTGTATTGGTCCCATTGGCCTTCTGGTTGGGGCAGGGATGGGTCGAAGTCGCTCTTCTCTCAGGAAGTATCCTTATTTTGATGATTGTGGAGCTACTCAATACTGCTGTGGAATCGGCGATTGATCGTATTGGCCCTCAATGGCATGAGCTATCAAAGCGTGCAAAGGACATGGGAAGCGCTGCCGTGCTGTTAGCCACTTTGCTGACTGGGGGGGTTTGGCTGTCAGCACTCTGGCAAAGGCTGATTAATTAGCCGCGCAAATGAAATTAGACGAATTAAAGTGGAGTGAGCACAATGGAGCTTCGACATCTTCGCTGCTTTCTCATCGTTGCGGAGGAACTTCATTTCGCTCGCGCCGCTGAACGACTACATATCGACCAATCTCCACTTTCACGCACTATCAAAGAATTAGAAGAGGAACTTGGTGCTCGTTTATTCATTCGTACTACCCGAAGCACTCAACTAACCCGTGCCGGGCGACAGCTTTTGGAGCATGTCCCGCGCATTTTTACCGCATTGGATCAGGCCCGTGATGGCGTCAAGTCGGCCACCAACGGATTTTTAGGCCAGTTACGCATTGCCTTGTCTGATGGTGTAACACCCACACGATTGTCAACTTTGCTGGCGCGATGCCGTGAAGAGGACCCTGAAGTTGAGATGCGTCTGTTTGAGGTGCCGCTCGGGCTGCAGATCAAGGGTTTGCATGAAGATCTGTATGACGTAGGTTTTTCGATGGCAGAGGATGGAGGCGATGGTATCTTGGTCACACCTGCTTGGGAAGATGAACTGATGGTAGCGGTGCCAGCCCGCCATCCCGTGCTCGCCTTCAAACAGGTTCCGCTGAAAGAAGTGCTGCGCTATCCGTTGGCACTGGGCGACCCGGCGGTCTGCGAAGGCCACGCGCGGCAGATCGATCGTTTTCTGCGCAAGCTCGATCAGGAGCCGCTGATTGCGCAGCGCGTGGCAACCTTCGACGTGATGATGACGCTGGTTTCCGCTGGCCTGGCTTTGGGCCTAGCGGGCGAGGCGCATATCGCCTCCAGCCGCGAGCCGGGTGTCGTGGCCCGCCGCTTGGCAGGCAAGCCATACATGCTTACGACCTATCTGCTACGCCGCGATGCGGAGCCGTCCGAGATGCTGGCTCGGTTCATCGAGCGTGTGGCCTTCATTGATTCGGCAGACGGTATCGACGCTGCCGACGATGCCTGAACCATCCGACGAAAGGACTGGAATCATGAACAGAGTGATGCTACTGATGCTGACCGTCGCACTGACCGCATGTGGCTCGTCTCAACCTTCGGAAACCGTGGATTTCCTCGCGGCGCATCCCGAGCGCATCAAGGAGATTCAACGGCAATGCAAGGAGGATCGTGCGAAGGTCGGCGATGAACTTTGCCGCCGTGCGGCCGAAGCCGCCAATCGCCGCTTCTTCGGTGATCGACCTGAGCAGAAATCCAAATAACCTTGTTGTAGTCGCTTCGTAGCGACAAAGTTCTCGCCGTGACCTCGTCACGCCGCAACGTGCTCGCGCACGCTGCGTTCTTATGGCTTTCGACCCTGCAAGAAATCTGGCTTTTTCGGCCTAAATCACAGCCATAACGGCCTTTGACCGGCCTGTACGCACGCCTTGATCCTCAGTGCTGCGGCACCTCCGTGTGCCGTGATCGGAGGCGAGGTTATGCAAGGGACGAACGTGCTGTTCGGTCAGATCGCCGTGGTATTCGGCATCGTGATCGCCGGTGTGTGGAGCGCCACACAATGGACGGCAGCGGCCCTGGGCTATCAACTACGCCTTGGCTCGCCGTGGTTCGATTTTCTAGGCACGCCGGTCTATCACCCGTGGCGACTGTTCGAGTGGTGGTTCTTCTTCGATGCCTACGCGCCCCGCGTGTTCGACATCGGCGGCGCTATTGCGGGCGGCAGTGGTCTCGTCGCCGTGCTGGTGGCGATTGGCATGTCGATCTGGCGCTCGCGGCAATCGCGCCTGGTCACGACTTACGGCTCGGCCCGCTGGGCGAACGCGGATGACATTCGCAAGGCGGGACTCACGCAGCCGGCCGGCGTGTTCCTCGGCCAGCACGACCGTCAGTACCTGCGGCATGAAGGGCCGGAACACGTCCTGACCTTCGCACCCACGCGCAGCGGTAAAGGCGTTGGCCTGGTGGTGCCGACGCTGCTGTCCTGGCCGGCCTCGGCCGTCATCCACGACATCAAGGGCGAGAACTGGCAGATCACCGCAGGCTGGCGCAGTCGGTTCAGCCACTGCCTGCTGTTCAACCCGACCGATGCGAAGTCGGCGGCCTACAACCCGCTGCTGGAGGTGCGGCGCGGCGCGCATGAAGTGCGCGACGTGCAGAACATCGCGGACATTCTGGTCGATCCCGAAGGCGCGCTGGAGCGGCGCAACCATTGGGAAAAGACCTCGCACGCACTGCTGGTCGGGGCCATTCTGCATGTGCTCTACGCGGGTGCAGACAAGACGCTGCGCGGCGTCGCCAACTTCCTCAGCGACCCGGCCAGCCCGTTCGAGCTGACCTTGCATCGGATGATGACCACGCCGCATCTCGGCGATGGACCACATCCCGTGGTGGCATCCGCCGCACGCGAAGTCCTCAACAAGAGCGACAACGAACGCTCCGGCGTGTTGAGCACCGCCATGTCGTTCCTCGGCCTGTACCGTGATCCCACAGTGGCCGAAGTCACGTCGCGTTGCGATTGGCGCATCGCCGACCTGATCGCGGCCGAGCATCCGGTGTCGCTGTACCTCGTGGTGCCGCCTTCGGATATTTCGCGGACGAAGCCGCTGATCCGCCTGATCCTCAATCAGATCGGGCGGCGGCTGACGGAATCGCTCGATGGCTCCGACGGCATCGCGCGCCGCCACAAGCTGCTGCTGATGCTCGACGAGTTCCCGGCGCTTGGGCGCCTGGACTTCTTCGAGACGGCCTTGGCCTTCATGGCGGGCTATGGCATCCGCAGCTTCCTCATCGCCCAAAGCCTGAACCAGATCGACAAGGCGTATGGGCAGAACCATTCGATCCTCGACAACTGCCATGTGCGCGTGACGTTCGCCACGAACGACGAGCGCACCGCCAAACGGATTTCCGAGACGCTGGGTACGGCCACCGAGCTGCGCGCCCAGCGCAACTACGCGGGCCACCGGCTCGCGCCGTGGCTCGGCCACCTGATGGTGTCGCGCCAGGAAACCGCACGTCCGCTGCTGACGCCGGGCGAGGTGATGCAACTCCCGCCTGACGAGGCGGTGGTGATGGTGTCCAGCGTCGCGCCGATCAAGGCCAAGAAGCTGCGCTACTACGCGGACGCTAATTTCAAGCGCCGCGTGCTGTCGCCGCCTGTGCTCGCCGTCGGCTGCTATGCCGACGTGCCGCCCTCGCGTCCCGACGACTGGAGCGGGCTGGCGATTCCCTCCGTTCCAGCCGCGCCGGCCACGGCACCCGCTGATGGCTTGGAGAACCTGGGTTCGACCGACGACGGCGGCCCGCGCCGTCAGCCCGAACTCTCCGAAACCGTTGTCTACGACCCCGACCTGGCAGCGCCTGCAGCCGACCTCGGGCTGCTCGATGACGACGACATGCCGCTTCCCCTCCCGCGCCAGCTCGACCCGGCCCTGCAGCGCACGGCCCGGCTGGCATCCCTCGACCCTGACGACGGAATCGCGCTATGAGCCAGCACCGCTTGAATCTCTTCATCCAGCCCGAGCACGCCAAGCGGCTTGACGAGTTGGCCGCCACCAAAGGCGTGTCCAAGTCCAGCATTGTTGCGGCGGCGCTCGCATCCTGGCTGTCGCCCGACGCGGGCGATCAGCGCGAAGCGGCCATCGCCAAGCGGCTGGATCGCCTGTCGCGCCATGCCGAACGCCTGGAGCGCGACCAGAACATCCAGATCGAAACGCTGGCGCTGTTCATCCGCTACTTCCTCACGGTCAGCACGCCAGTTCCCGAGGCGCACCAAGACGCGGCGCGTGCCCAGGGCAAGGCGCGGTTCGAGCAGTTCGTGGAGCAGTTGGGCCGTCACCTGCTGCGCGGGCGCAGCCTGGTGCGCGACGTGGTGGAGGAACTGCACCCCGACCCGATACGGATGGATGACGCGGCGGCAGTTGCCGAAGCGCAGGAGCGTGCCTCATGAGCGCCGCGCCTTCGTCCTTCGCCACCTCGCTCGACCGCCGCATCCAGATGCTGCGCACGGCGATGGGGCCGCTGATCGCCGCCGCGCTCGAAGACCCGGACGTGGTGGAAGTGATGCTTAACCCCGACCGCACCCTTTGGGTGGATCGGCTGTCCTCGGGCCGCGCGCCGATGGGCGTGGAGCTGCCCGAGGACGATGGCGAACGCATCATCCGCCTTGTGGCCGCCCACGTCGGCGCGGAAGTGCATCGCGGCCAGCCGTTGCTGTCGGCCGAGCTGCCCGAAACCGGCGAACGCTTCGAGGGCATCTTGCCGCCGGCAGCGCCGGGGCCGGCCTTCGCGCTGCGCAAGCGCGCCATCGGCGTGATTCCGCTGGAGCGGTACGTCATCGACGGAATGATGACCAGCGCGCAGGCGGGCTTTCTCGTTCGCGCCGTGCGCGAGCGGCAGAACATCCTGATCGCCGGGGCCACCAGCAGCGGCAAGACCACGCTCGCCAATGCGCTACTGGCCGAGATCGCAGCCACCGGCGACCGCGTGCTGGTGCTCGAAGACACGGTGGAGCTGCAATGCGCGGCCCGCGACCACGTACCGCTGCGCACGCGCGCAGGCGTCGTATCTATGACCGACCTGGTGCGCTCGTCCATGCGCTTGCGCCCGGATCGCGTCGTGGTCGGCGAGGTGCGCGGCGCCGAGGCGCTGGATCTCATCAAGGTCTGGGGCACCGGCCATCCGGGTGGCATCGCCACCGTACACGCCGGCTCCGCGCTGGGCGCGCTGCTGCGCCTGGAGCAACTGATTCTCGAAGTGGCGGTGAACCCGCCCCGTGCGCTGATCGCGGAAGCGGTCAACGTGGTCATCCACATCGCCGGGCGCGGACGCAAGCGCCGCATCGAGAGCATCGCCCGCGTCGTCGGTTTCGACGGCGTGGGCTACCAACTGGCGGACGCGCTGGAAGCGCCGTTTCCCGAGCTGCTGCCGCAGTCCGACCTTTCCTCCCTGTCCCCTGACCACTCTGGAGAACTTCCATGACGCACGTTGATGCTTTCCGTATTTCCGTAAATCCGCTTGCCCGGCCCGCGCGCCTGGACGGTCTGGCTCGCCCGGCCATGCAAGGCTTGATGCTCGCTGCCTTCATGTTGCTGCTTGCGGGCACCGCGCAGGCTGCGGGTTCCTCGATGCCGTGGGAAGGCCCGCTGCAATCCATCCTCGAATCCATCCAGGGGCCGGTGGCGCGCATCGTCGCGGTCATCATCATCATCGCCACGGGCCTCGCGCTCGCGTTCGGCGACACGTCGGGCGGCTTCCGCAAGCTGATCCAGATCGTGTTCGGCTTGAGCATCGCCTTCGCCGCGTCCTCGTTCTTCCTGTCGTTCTTCAGCTTCTCGGGCGGGGCCGTCGTATGAGTGCCCCGGACACCTTCGCGGCCGGGTTCGAGGTGCCGCTGCATCGCTCGCTCACCGAGCCGATCCTGCTGGGCGGCGCACCGCGCACCGTGGCGATCGCCAACGGCACCTTGGCCGCCGCTGTCGGGCTGGGCCTGCAACTGTGGATTCCCGGTGTCGTGCTCTGGATCGTCGGCCATTCGCTGGCGATGTGGGGCGCGCGCGTCGATCCGCAGTTCATGGCCGTGTTCGCGCGGCACATCAAGCACCGCCCGCTGCTGGACGTGTAGGGGAGGACGCCGCGATGCTGAACCTCGCCGAATACCGCCAGCGCCCGGCCTTGCTCGCCGACTGGCTGCCCTGGGCCGGACTGGTGGCACCGGGCGTCGTCTTGAACAAGGACGGCAGCTTCCAGCGCACGGCGCGCTTTCGTGGCCCCGACCTCGACAGCGCGACGCAAGGCGAGCTGATCGCCACATCGGCGCGTTTGAACAACGCGCTGCGCCGCTTGGGTTCGGGCTGGGCGCTGTTCATCGAAGCCGAGCGCCGGCCAGCCGCCGACTACCCGCACTCGGAGTTTCCCGAGCCGCTGTCGTGGCTGGTCGATGAAGAACGCCGCGCCGCTTTCGAGGATTCGGGCAACCACTTCGAGAGCGGCTATCACCTGACGCTGGCCTACCTGCCGTCCGAGGAATCCCGTGCTCGCGCCGCGGGCCTGCTGTACGAAAACCGGCCGACCGAAGGCGTGGATTGGCGCGAACGGCTGCACGCATTCGTCGCTGAAACGGATCGCATCTTCGACCTGCTCGATGGCGTGATGCCGGAGATCGCGTGGCTCGATGACAGCCAGACGCTGACCTACCTGCACGCGACCGTCTCGACGCGACGCTACCGCGTCGGCGTTCCCGAAGTGCCGTTCCACATCGACGCGCTGCTGACGGACTCCGCACTGGTCGGCGGCCTGGCGCCGATGCTGGGCGACCAGCACCTGCGCGTAGTGTCGGTGCGGGGCTTCCCGACCTCGACCTGGCCGGGGATTCTGGACGACCTCAACCGCCTGGGCTTCGCGTATCGCTGGAGTACGCGCTTTCTGTGCCTCGACAAAGCCGAGGCGGAAAAAGAACTCGCCCGACTGCGCCGCCAGTGGTTTGCGAAAAGGAAGAACGTCATCGCGCTGCTGCGCGAGACGATCTTCCAGCAGGAAAGCCCGCTGGTCGATACCGACGCCAACAACAAGGCCGCCGACGCCGATGCTGCCTTGCAGGAGCTGGGCAGCGATCAAGTCGCCTTCGGCTACCTGACGGCGACCGTCACCGTCATGGACGCGGACGCCGCCGTGGCCGACGAGAAGCTGCGCATGGTGGAGCGCGTCATCCAGGGCCGGGGCTTCGTCACCATCCCCGAAACGCTCAATGCCGTGGATGCCTGGCTGTCGTCCATTCCGGGCAACGCATACGCCAATGTCCGCCAGCCCATCGTTTCGACGCTGAACCTGGCGCACATGATGCCGGTGTCGGCGGTGTGGGCCGGCCAGGAGCGCAACGCGCATCTCGATGGCCCGCCGCTGATCGTCACGCGCACCGACGGCGCGACGCCGTTCCGGCTGGTGACGCACATCGGCGACGTGGGCAACACGCTGGTGGTTGGCCCCATCGGCATGGGCAAGTCCGTACTGCTGGCGACGATCGCGATGCAGTTCCGCCGCTATCGCGGCTCGCGCATCTTCGCCTTCGACATGGGGCGCTCGATCCGTGCGGCCATCCTGGGAATGGGCGGCGAGCACTACGACCTGGGCGCGGATGCCGAAATCGCCTTCCAGCCGCTCGCGCGCATCGACCGCGAGGGCTACCGCACCTGGGCCAGCGAATGGGTGGAAGGCCGCCTGCTGCACGAAGGCGCGCCCGTCGGCCCGGACGAGAAGGCGGCCATCTGGTCTGCGCTGGGGAGCCTGGCCAGCGCGCCGGTGGAACAGCGCACGCTCACGGGCCTGACGGCCTTGCTGCAATCGAACACCTTGCGCCAGGCACTCGCGCCCTACGTCCTGGGCGGTGCGCACGGCAGGCTGCTGGATGCCGACCACGACCGCCTCGGCACGGCCGACGTGCAGGCGTTCGAGATGGAGGAGCTGATGCACAGCAAGGCCGCTGTGCTCGCGGTGCTGCGCTACTTGTTCGCGCGCTTCGAGGAGCGGCTGGATGGTGCGCCCACGCTGCTGATCCTTGATGAAGCGTGGTTGTTCCTCGATGACCCGGTGTTTGCCGCGCGCATCCGCCAGTGGCTCAAGACGCTGCGCAAGAAGAACGTCAGCGTCATCTTCGCCACGCAGTCGCTCGCAGACGTGAAGGACTCGGCCATCGCGCCGGCCATCATCGAAAGCTGCGCCAGCCGCATCTTCCTGCCGAACCCGCAGGCCACCGAGCCGCAGATTCGCACGATCTACGAGGGCTTCGGCCTCAACAGCCGGCAGATCGAGATTGTCGCCACCGCGCAGCCCAAGCGCGACTACTACTACCAATCCCGCCTCGGCAACCGCGTGTTCGACCTCGACCTGGGGCCGGCGACGCTGGCCTTCGCAGGTGCTTCCACGCCGCAAGACCAGCGCGCCATTGATGAGGTTCTTGGCCGCGTGTCGCAGGACGCCGGCGTGCCCGGCTTCGCGGGCGCCTGGCTGCGCCATCGCGGCCTCGATTGGGCGGCTGACCTGCTGCCCTCGTTCCCCGGCCTCGCGCCAGGTTCCCTCCATACCGCTGACCACCCCCAGGAGAACCAACCATGAAATTGCATACCCCCAAGCTCGCCGCGTTGACCGCCGCCTGCGTGCTCGCATTCGGCATCGCGCAACCCGCCCACGCCTTGTTCGGCGTCGGCGACATCGTGCTCGACCCGACCAATCTGGTGCAGAACACGCTCACCGCCGTTCGCACGCTGGAGCAGATCAACAACCAGATCCGCCAGCTCCAGAACGAAGCGCAGATGCTCATCAACCACGCGCGTAACCTGGCCAGCCTGCCGTCCAGCGTGGTGGGCCAGCTGCGCGCGAACCTGGCGACCACCCAGCGTCTCATCGCGCAGGCCAAGGGACTGGCCTACGACGTGACGAGCATCGACCGCGAGTTCGCGCGCCTGTATCCCGAGAAGTACGCGGCCACCGTGAGTGGCAATCAGATGTACCTCGACGCGCAGGAGCGCTGGAAGAACACGCTGGGCGGCTTGCAGACCACGATGCAGATGCAGGCCCAGGCGTCGCAGAACCTGAGCGACGACGAAAGCGTGCTGGCCGACCTCGTGGGCAAGAGCCAGTCGGCCGAGGGCGCGCTGCAAGCGATGCAGGCCATGAACCAGTTGCTGGCCTTGCAGGCCAAGCAGTCGATCCAGACGCAGCGGCTCCAGATCACGCAAGACCGCGCGGCCTCGCTGGAACTGGCGCGGCAGGCGGCGGCCACGGAGCGCGGGCGCGAAGTGACGCGCCGCTTCCTGGGCGAAGGCACGCCGTACACGCCGCAGCCCGTCAATTTCTACAACCGCTGACGGAGGCTGCCATGCAACGCACGCCCGTCGTGTTCGCCTTTGCCGCTCATGCGCTTGTGCTGGCCGGCTGTGACCGGCCGCAGCAGGTGCCGATGAATGCGCTTGCTGCCGACCCGGCCCGGCTGCACGCACTGCGCGCGCAGTGCCGCGCGGGCGCGCACGACGGCGCGTTTTGCGCGCAGGTGGTGCAGGCCGACCTGCGCCGCTTTCTCTCCGGCCAGGCCGGGCCGGGCGAGTACCAGACGCTGGCCGAGCTGCCACCGATCGCGCCCAGCTTCGATGAACCCACCGATGACAGTGGGGCAATCGCTCTACCCGGGCAGGAGTACTCGCCATGAACGACGTGACGGTCATCGACCGCTTCCTCGACACCTTCTCACGCTACATCGACTCGGGCTTCGGCCTGTTGCACGGTGAAGTGGCGTTTCTGACCGCCACGCTGATCGTCATCGACATGACGCTCGCCGGGCTGTTCTGGGCGATGAGTCATGCCACCGGCCAGGGTGAGGACGTGATCGCCAAGTTGATCCGCAAAGTGCTGTATGTGGGCGCCTTCGCCTACATCATCGGCAATTTCAACTGGTTGACGGGCATCGTTTTCCGCTCATTCGCGGGCCTGGGCCTGACGGCCAGTGGTTCGACCCTGAGCATGGAGAACTTCCTGCAACCGGGCCGGCTGGCGAAAGTCGGCATCGACGCCGGGGCCCCGATCCTGAAACAGATCGGCGACATGGCGGGCTTTCCCGAGGTATTCGTGAACATCACGCCCATCGTCGTGATGTTCCTTTCTTGGCTGATCGTCCTCCTGTGCTTCTTCGTGCTGGCGATCCAGCTTTTCATCACGCTGATCGAGTTCAAGCTGACCACGCTTGCCGGCTTCGTGCTGGTGCCGTTCGCGCTCTGGAACAAGACCGCATTTCTCGCCGAGAAGGTGCTGGGCAACGTGGTGTCGTCCGGCATCAAGGTGCTGGTGCTGGCGGTGATCGTGGGCATCGGCTCGGGCCTGTTCGCCGAGTTTCAGGTACAGCCCACCGAACCATCCATCGACCACTCCGTGGTCGTGATGCTGGCCTCGCTGACGCTGCTGGCCTTGGGCATCTTCGGGCCGGGCATTGCAACCGGGCTGGTGTCCGGCGGCCCGCAGCTCGGCGCAGGTGCGATGGCCGGTGCGGCGCTGGGCGCGGCCGGCGCTGCTGTTGCCGTGGGCGCTGCGGCTACGGGCGTCGGCGGCGCAGTCGCCGCCGGGGCGCGCATGGCGCCCGCAGCCGCCAAGCTGGCCGGTAGCGGAGCGCGTGCCGCCACTGGGGCCGCCAGCAGCGCCCGGTCAGCGTTTCAGGCGGGTTCTGCATCCGCCGGCGGCGGCCTCAAGGGCGCTGCCGCTGGTGTCGGCAATGTCGCCAAGACCGGCGCACAGGCGGCCGGGCAGAAGGTGGCTGAGGGCGCACGCTCGATGAAAGAGCGTGTCGCCGCTGCCTTCCGGCCCGACGACGACGGTTCGGCGTCGGGGGCCGGTGCCGCGCAGGCGGCAACCGAGTCAACCCCATCCGCTGCGCAACCCGCCTGGGCCAAGCGCCTGCACCGCAGGCAGCAGCTCACCCATGCCGCGACCACGGCCGCCCACACGTTGCGCGGCGGCGACGGCGGCAGCTCCAGCCAGGGGCCAAGCCTGCGCAACACCGATGAATGAAGCGATTCCTGATCCTCAAGGAGAACTCCCATGCGATTCAAACGACCGCAGGTGCGCTACGCCGACACGCCGCAGCCTGCTACTCCGTACCAATCCGCCGCCCAGGTTTGGGACGAGCGCATCGGCTCGGCCCGCGTGCAGGCCAAGAACTGGCGTTTCATGGCCTTCGGCTGCCTCACGCTGGCGGTGCTGATGGCGGGCGGCCTGGTGTGGCGTTCGGCGCAGTCCATCGTCACGCCTTACGTCATCGAGGTGGACAACGCGGGCCAGGTGCGCGCTGTTGGCGAAGCCGCCACGCCATACCGGCCCAGAGATGCGCAGATCGCCTACCACCTGGGCCGCTTCATCGGCCTGGTGCGCTCGCTGTCCATCGACCCCATCGTGGTGCGGCAGAACTGGCTCGATGCCTACGACTACACCACCGACAAAGGCGCAGTCGTGCTCAACGAATATGCCCGCGTGAACGATCCGTTCGCGCGCATCGGCAAGGAGTCGGTGACGGTGCAGATCACCAGTGTGACCCGCGCCACCGACCAGTCGTTCAACGTGCGTTGGACGGAGACGCGCTTCGTCAATGGAGCGCTGGATCGCACCGAACGCTGGAACGCGGTGATTTCCACAGTGCTGCAAGCCCCGCGTACCGAGCAGCGTGTGCGCAAGAACCCCCTGGGCATCTACGTCAACGGCCTGTCGTGGAGCCGCGAACTGGAAGCGAACGAAGGAGCAAAGCCATGAACGCACATTTCCGTAAATCCGCCTTGCCGGTGATCCTGCTGGTATCCACCGTCCTGTTTGCAGGCTGCGCTTCGCAGGGCAAGCCGCCGCCGTCCATTTCGCTTGATGAGCCGGTGCAGGCCCAGCCGCTGCCGGAGCCGCCTGCGCCTGTGGAGGTGGTGGCCGTGCCGCAGGTGCTGCCGATGCCTGCGCAGATGAAACCTGTGCCGGATGCCAAGCCCACGCCAGAACCCGCCGATGAAACCTTGCGCGTATCCCGCGCGAATGCCGAAGCGCGCATTGCACCGACGCGCGAGGGCTACGTCAACGCGATTCAAGTCTGGCCCTTCACGGACGGCGCGCTGTATCAGGTCTATGCGGCTGTGGGTCGCGTGACGGTGATCGCGCTCCAGCCGGGCGAGGAGCTGGTGACGGTGGCGGCGGGCGATACGGTGCGCTGGATCGTGGGCGACACATCGAGCGGCAGCGGTGATGCGCTGCGCGTGAATGTCATGGTCAAGCCCATCCGCTCGGGCCTCAAGACCAATCTGGTCATCACCACCAGCAGGCGTACCTATCTGCTGGAACTGACCTCGACCGAGAAGACGTGGATGGCGTCGGTGTCCTGGGAATATCCCAAGGACAAGATGCTGGCCTTGCAGCGCCAGGCGCAGGCGGCCAGCGCCGCCGCGCCGGTCGATAGCGGCCTGTCGTTGGAGAAGATCCGATTCCGCTACGCGGTCAGCGGGAGCAATCCGCCGTGGAAGCCGCTGCGCGCCTTTGACGATGGCGAGAAGGTCTACATCCAGTTCCCACCGGGCATTGCCCAGGGCGAGTTGCCGCCGCTGTTCGTCATCGGCGCGCAGGGCGACGGGCAACTGGTGAATTACCGCTTCCGCTCGCCGTACTACATCGTGGATCGCCTGTTCGGCGCGGCCGAGTTGCGCCTGGGCGGTGACAAGGGCGACGTGGTGCGGATCGAGCGCACGGACGGCACGCGGAGGAACTGACCATGAGCCAGGACGATTCCCCTGATCTTGCTCCGCAGACGGGCAAGGTCGCGCCCGAGGCGGTGGCGCTGCGCGCTCAACCGCGCCCGGTCACGCGCCTGAACCGGCGCACCTTGGCCATCCTCACCGGCGGCCTGTCGGTCGCCGTGCTCGGGGCTACGATCTGGTCATTGCAGCCGCATCGGCGCGGCGCGGGCGAGCAGACCGAGCTGTACAACGTCGATCGCGTGTCGAAGTCCGAAGGGCTGGATGGCCTGCCGACCGACTACTCGAAGCTGCCGCCTAAGGTGCCTGAGCTGGGGCCGCCGTTGCCGGGCGACCTCGGCCCGGCCATCGTGAAGTCGCAGCAGCCGGTGACGCCAGCCTACGCACCGCCGGGACATGATCCGGCGGATGCGTGGCGCAAGGAGGCCGATGCGGCGGCGAACTCGTCGGTGTTCTTCCGCTCGGGCAACCAAGGCAAGACCGCTGCGCCAGGTACGGCCCAAATCGCGGCGGCTACGCCCGGAAGCGCCTTGGCGGGCTTCGACCCGCTGGCTGCTGGCCCAGCCTCAACGGCGGCCCAGCCATCCGACCCGACCGCCGTGCAGAACCGGCAGGAGCAGAAGGAAGCCTTCCTGAAAGGCGGCTCTACGGAAACCCGCAATTCCGGCAATCTGCAAATGCCGTCCTCGCCGTATCAGGTCATGGCTGGAACGGTGATCGCCGGGGCGCTGGTGACGGGCATCAAGTCGGACTTGCCGGGTGACGTGATCGCCACGGTGACAGAGCCGGTCTATGACACGGCCACGGGTAAGTTCCTGCTGATCCCGCAGGGTTCGCGCATCCTGGGCAAGTACAACAGCCAGGTGAGCTACGGGCAGAGCCGGGTGCAGGTGGTGTGGAACCGCGTCATCCTGCCGGACACGTCATCGCTGAAGCTCGACAGCCTCGCGGGCACCGATCCGGCCGGCTATGCCGGGCTGGAGGATGGTGTCGATTGGCATTGGGATCGCGTTTTTGCCGGCGCGGCGCTGACGACCCTGCTGGGCGTGGGTGCCGAGTTGGCTGCGCCAGAAAACCGGCAGGACGGCAACCGCATCGTCATCGCTGGGCGCGACAGCACGCAGGACAGCATCAACCAAGTCGGCCAGGAGATGACCCGGCGCAACATGAACATCCAGCCGACGCTGACCGAGCGGCCGGGCCTGCCGGTGCGGATCATCGTCAACCGCGATCTTGTGTTGCGTCCCTACCAGCCGTTGTTCTTCAACCGTGGAGTTGCGAAATGAACACCACCAAGAAGCTGCGGCTTGGGCCTCTGCCCAAGACCGAAAGCGTCAAGCTGACCTTTGCGTGCCCGGTCAGCCTGAAAGCCGACCTCGACCGCTACGCCGCGCTGCACTCGCAGGCGTATGGCGAGGCGGTCGATGCAACGACGCTGATCCCGCACATGCTAGAGGCGTTCATGGCAGCGGATCGGGGATTCAGGAAGGGAGGTAGGGGCAAGGCCGCACCGCCCAAATCAGGCTGACGAAGCGAACGCACCCAACAGCCGCTCACAATGAAAGCGCAGCCTACGGGCTGCGCTTTCATCGTTCTGGGAGTCGGTCAGTTGGGCTATTATGGAAACGCAAGTCGGTCTGCTGTTGGGAAACGTGCCCGATGCAACGCGCTCCGGCTTTCTCTCCTGTCGCTCTTATGTGGCACCTGGCCACGTCGCCCGAGTCGCTTCAAGCGGCCCCAAACAGAGCTAACCTTGCGTCCCACATAGAGTTTTAGACCTCGTGCGATTTGCACAAATGGCTTGACACGAGCAGTTTTTTAGGTTCAGTGCGGCGGTGCAGCTCGGCCTTGCAACGGAAAACTATCGTGTTCTGATTTTGCTTCACCTGCCGGTCCATATCGCCTTTGCCTCGTCATCGCTTTCAGCTGTAAGAGTTTTGATCGATATATCCAATCGCTCGGCGCTCTTCTCAACGATCTGTCGGAACGGCTCGATCTTGAAGTCACCGGTGTAGCGCTTCGTGCTAATAGTCGCCTCAGCCTAAGCGATAGTTTTTATGGCAGCAAGGTGTCTACGGAATTCTGGGCGATTCAGTCGGCATAGACCTCTTGATCGCTGACCTGCAAAACTATTGGCCTCCTCGAATGTTCTTGACACAATTCTGCGTGGGTTCAAGCAGGCGGTCAGAACTCTGGGGCAGATGTTGTTGTAGACAGGAGAGGTAGAGAGTTCCCAGGCAATGCTAAGGCGCTAAAATATATCGTGAACGACGATAAGGTCGAAAGTGTCGACGCCGCGCAAATCGTCCCATCTTCCGCACCAGCAAAAGGTGCGAGATTCCGACGGTAAAAGCGACGGTATGGCCTTATGTCGATCACCGCTAAATCCTTTAACCATGCGGGTTTAGGCGATTTGTTGATGATGGAGTGGGAATAAAGCGCTGTCGTGAACTGACGCGCAAGCTTTAGACCTTTTCTCATGCAAGCCCGCGATATCGCGGGCTTTTTTCATTTCTATCTAGCTCTATCTGGAACTAGCCGGTCTTGCGAAGTCGGCGGTTTCGATGGCACTTTGCATGGCACCGAACGTCGCCAATACCATCCACCTCGTCGATACCATCAGCCCGCCTTCTGCAGTTGACGGCATCAAAATCACCTAAGCCTTTGATTTTAAAGACGGTAGCTTGCACAAAAACGCGCTTGCTTGCTGCTGGTATCGCGCATATGCCCGCGAACAGTCAACGCAGGAGCGCGGGCAACACGAGTTTGCAGAGCAAGAGGCCAAGGCTCGAAAAGTTGGACTTTGACGAGAGGCCGAGCCAATCGCGCCATGGGATTGGCGCAAAGCCTTATGCGAGCCTCGGCACAACCCAAGTCCGTAAACAACCCTATGCTGACCGTCGCCCTAGCGAATTGACCGCCGAAGAGCAGCCAGCCAACCGCTGCCGGCTCCGAGCTACGTAACATTACGGCCATAGGCGCTCGGTTGTCCAGACAGCGCCGTCGCGTCTGTAGCGAAGACGTATGTGGCGTCGCTGTTCATGACCTTGCCAGAACTCAATGGTGTCAGGCCGCACAGCATAGACAACCCATTCGGGCGAGATGAGTTGCGGGTTCTCTTCAAGCCGCTCCAGTTGTTTGGCCAACCCATCTTCAAATTCCCTATCAGAGTCCAGAACATCACTTTGCCGACCGAGTAGAGCTCCGGCGCGAGAGCCATGTGGTCGCGCCAAGAAATCGGCTGCTTGAGCTTGAGGACCCATGTCGTGCGCAACACCACGAATGCGGATTTGACGTCCAAGTGCAGGCCAATAAAAGGTCAGTGCCACATTGGACTTGTAGGAAATTTGGTGGCCCTTGGGGCTGCTGCGTGTGATGGCGAAGTGCCAACCGTGGTCATCTACATTTTTGAGGATTAAGACACGCGCATCGGGATGTCCGTCAGCATCCACGGTGGACAAGGTCATTGCGTGCGGCTCTCGGATTCCAGCGTCGATGGCCATCTGCAGCCATTCGACGAAAAGGACTTCGGGGTTGGCGGGCGCAAGCGTGATGTCGAAAGGCTTATATGGGCCGGGCAAGGATTTTAGGTTCCGCAGCAGCTCTCGTATGTTGGACACGGTGTTGTCTCTTTCACTAAGTAAACGATTCATGTTCGCAATGCGCAGATTCTCCGTCACCCGATAGCCGTCGTTAGTCGGGGTCCGCTTCTGGCCGTCTTCAGTTGTCGCGCCGAGTCTTCGCTTGCTTCTGAATCGAGAACGTCACCGTGAAGTCCGGGTTCACCACTACTTCGCCAGTGGTCCGAAGCCGGTACTCGCCGGGCTCAGCCTTTCGAAACGAACGCGTATCGGGAGGCAGGTGGAACTGCTCGCCGGCTCGCTGGCCTTCCAGTGATAAAAGAATTCCCTTGCGCTCATCGGCATGGACGACGCGACCGAACAGTTGTTGCTGCTCGAAAGGCTCCTCGGCACCCACGTCAAAGTAGGCAAGTCCAACGAGAACCAATTGCCCAGGGAGCGTGTTCGCAAGGGTCGCGTCCCATGGCAGCTCTTCATTAAAGTCGTTGCTCATGGCCGAAATTCTGCCCTTAAGTTAGAGGTCTGCTTCTGGCCGAGAGCACCGCTTCGTACTGGCCGCCGATAGTGGCCTGTCGAACGATTTCCTGATCACAAGTCGAATGACTGCTGTCAGGGCGCACACCAAGCTCACGTTGTCGCCCGCGGGCCGTCTTTCAATGACGCTGCAGATTGCCAACGCCGAAGTGCTCATTCGCCTCCGAGGTTGAATAACCCAATAACCTCGCAATTGGCACGTCATCGAGTTTGACCTGATCCGCCACGCTGCGCAGAATTATTGTTCATCTTGCCGCCGCGAGCCAAGACGACAAGTGCGTGTTCCTGTGGCTCCCATGGAGGTTCGTATGAGCTATCACTTGGAAGGTCGCCTGCTCGAGGTTTGTAACTGTAAGGTTCTGTGCCCCTGCTGGATTGGCGAGGACCCGGACTACGGCACTTGCGACACCATCGTCGCTTGGCGCATAGACAAGGGAAACGTCGATGGTGTTGACGTGGGCGGCAATACCATCGCTGCCGTAGCCCATGTTCCCGGCAATATCCTTGAAGGCAACTGGAGGGCCGCGATTTTTGTCGACGACCAGGCTTCCAAGGCACAAGAGGAAGCGCTGCTCAAGGTCTACACCGGCCAGGCCGGGGGGCCTGTCGCCGATCTCGCCAAGCTGATCGGCGAGGTGGTATCTGTGGAGCGAGCACCCATCCGCTTCACTGTCAAGGAGGGTAAGGGGCAGTTGGAGATCGGCAAGGACTACTTCGCTGAACTCGAGCCGTATCGTGGGGCCATGGATAGGCAGACCACGCTTTCCGATACCGTGTTCTCGACGGTACCCGGGGCACCGGTTTTTGTGGGCAAGGCTCCGACCTACCGATCAAAAAACGCCGCCCTCGCCATCGACCTCGATATCAAGAACCACAACGCCCTGCAGAGCACCTTTGTCTTCGACGCCTGAGCCGCCGGGTCAATCCAAGGCGAGTAGCGATCGGACCACAAGCGCGGAGATTTCCCAATGACGCCGCAGGCAAGCCCTACGCTGACCAGGGCCACCCGTCACCGTCGCGTGTTCTTGCCGGTCTTGGCAGCACTGGTGGTGCTTGCCTGGGTGACGTTGTGGGCTTGGGCGCGCAGCCCTTACGGTCGCTATCTCGAACACGGTGACTGGACGGCGGAAGGGCCGGCAGCGTTTCTGTGCCGTGTCGTTCCCGCCGGCGATGTGGTCGTACCCATGGCGCTTTACGCCGTTGCCTGGATCCTGATGACGGCGGCCATGATGCTACCCACCACCTTGCCGCTGTTCAACGCCTTTGATCGGTTGACGACCGGGCGCACGGACCATGGGCGCCTCTGCATGCTGCTCGGCCTGGGCTATATGGCGGTATGGGGGGGCTTCGGGCTGCTGGCACACGCACTTCACTCTGCGGTGCTGTCTTTGCTCTCCAGCGTACCCACGCTGGCTTGGCATGGCTGGCTGCTGGGTGCGGCGACCATTGCCTTGGCCGGTGTTTTTCAATTTAGCAAGCTCAAGTACCAATGCCTGGAAAAGTGTCGCACACCCTTGAGCTTCGTGATCGAGCACTGGCATGGGGGTGAGCATCCAGCGCGGCAGGCGTTCGCGCTTGGCGCTCACCACGGCCTGTTTTGCGTCGGCTGCTGCTGGGCGCTGATGCTGTTGATGTTTGCGCTCGGTACCGGCAGCCTCGGCTGGATGCTCCTGCTCGCGGCCATGATGGCGATCGAAAAGAACATCCCCTGGGGCCGGCGTCTCAGCAAGCCGCTAGGTATCGCGCTGCTGTCTTGGTCTGCCATCATCGTAATGAGCCATGGTTGACACGCGTGCTGGCCGCACCTCCTTGCAAACGCTCTCGCTGCGGTGGCGATGCTCGCCTTCGCGGCCAATTCATTGTTGTGCCGACTTGCACTGCAGAAAACAGGCATCGATCCGGCCAGCATCGACAGCATCCCCTGCGGGTCAGTTCTGCGTGGAAATTAACAAACAGTGAAATGTCCGCGTTGATATGTTCCGTCGTAGACCGAGCAGAGCCCTAACGACTGCAAAAGCTACTTCACACATCTACTTTCGCTATGCAGCGATTGCCGTCATTGATACAGCCAAGTCCGCCGGGCCACCTCATGACACTACTCGGCCGCTCGAGCCTGCGAGCAGGATCTCTGCGGAGGGCACGCGCTCATACCTTGGCTAGGAAAGCCGCCGCATCACCCGCTTCACACTTCCAGTCTGCGAAGACCCCAACCAGATTGCATTCCACGCAGTGGCAAGCGATGTAGTACCAGCGCACGTCATGTGTGCCCTCGTACACGGAGACGCCGGACATCAGCTCGAACACCTCGTTCTCGCACACGCACTCGTGCGCCTCGGGGGCGGCCTCTTCAACGTAGTCCGCGCTGTCGCCCATCAGGTGTCTCTGCCCGCAGTCGGTGCAGGTGCGGATTGCCACGCCTGCTTCTTCATCAGTCTGCAGCGCAAAAGTCCGGCACCCGCAATTGCATTTGGACGAGGCAAACCGGACGGCCTCATGGCGATTCGCAACGCTGTAGCTGCGCAGCTCGGCTTGGGTGTCGCCGGACGTCGTCCCGTACATGAACTCGCCCTTCTTCGTCAGTGCCATTGATGCTGTTCCATTCTTCAAGGTGGGCTTCCCGGCAGACCTGACGCCAGGCTTGCCCCGATCCTCTGGATTTTGCCTGAAGGCACGGTGATTCGTCGTCAAGGGGCCGGATCGGGGTGGTCGCCGACAAGGGCTGCGGAAATCCTTGAATGCCGATTCTTGGAGATTGCAGCCAGAGACCATCAAGTTCAGCTGTTGATCGCCGCCGACATTCGGTGTTGAAGCCCCTACGTCAGCTCTCAGCCTAGACCTGCCGTTCACGGCCACCTACCGGACGTCCGCTTCTGGCCGACTAGCGACGGCCTGCACCCGTTGACTGCCCGTCCTGAACCGGACGCTCAAGGCACAGCCCCGAAGGTCGGCTTTGCGGTGCTGTACTCACCAGTAGCTAGGCCCGGCTTCGGCCAGAAGCGGAATTCCAGCCAACGATTGCTAGTGTCGGCTTCAAACTACTTGCAGCTGCTGAGATCTGGCAAGCCTATGATCGCTGCCTCCGATTTCTGTTGGATCGGTTAGATGACGCATGCAGCAAAAAACAAAGACATTCCACTGATCATTTTTTTCCGATCCATGAGTTTCTTACACAAGAAATCTGAATTTTTGATCATGGAATTATGGAAAAAGCCATTACAAAATTCTTGTTCTAAAGGCAAGCGGGAAGATTTTTGAGTTTAAATGCTGGGAGCAACAACCATTAAAGCGCCCACTATGTGTGCATGTTAATAGTCATGCGCAGAGCATCAATGGGTTAATTTGGAACCCTCTGTATAGCTAGATCGCATGAGAAGATGGATAGTTATTAGTGCTGCCACCTTGTTTGCAATTCTCGCCAGCACCCTGCCGTTAGTCGCCATGTTCGCGATTGACCAAGACAACGCTAACGAGACGCTGGGTAATCCCCCCGTAAAACCAACGTCTTGAGAAGTAGAGACCTCCCAAGGAGAATCTCTACTATGAAGAAGTCACGTTTTACAGACAGCCAAATCATCGATGCGCTCAAGCGTGCAGAAGCTGGCTTGGCAGTGCCCGAGCTGTGCCGTGAGCTGGGCATCAGCGCAGCCACGTTCTACAAGTGGCGTGCCAAGTTTGGTGGCATGGATGCATCTTTGATGGCCCGCATGAAGGAGCTCGAAGAAGAGAACCGCCGGCTGCGCAAGATGTACATCGAAGAAAAGCTCAAGGCGGAGGTCGTCTCGGAGGCGCTCGCAAAAAAGTGGTGAGGCCATCTCGCAGACGCGAGATGGCTCAACAAGCAGTGCAACACCGGGGCCTGACGATTCGTGCAGCGTGTCAGGCGTTTCAAATTAGCCAAGCCTGCTACCGCTACAAGGCGCAACGCAACACAGACAATGATGAGATTGCCCAGTGGCTGCTGCGCCTGACGGATAACAATCGCAGTTGGGGCTTTGGGCTGTGCTTTCTTTATTTGCGTAACGTCAGAGGTTTCAAATGGAACCACAAACGGGTCTACCGGATTTACCGCGAGTTGGAGCTCAATCTGCGTATCAAGCCGCGAAAGCGTTTGGAGCGAGCAAAACCTCAGCCATTGGCCGTACCAGAGCGCCCTGGTGCAGTTTGGTCTGCGGACTTCATGCACGACCAGCTTGAAGACGGTCGCAGCTTCAGGCTGCTGAACATCATTGATGACTTCAACCGAGAGGCGCTGGGCATTGAAGTGGACTTCTCGCTGCCTGCGCTGCGTGTCATTAGGGCATTGGAGCAAATCATCCAGTGGCGTGGCAAACCCCAAGTCATTCGCTGTGACAACGGCCCCGAATACATCAGCGCAGTCCTGCAAAACTGGGCGATTGCCAAAGGCATCCGATTGGAATACATCCAGCCTGGCAAGCCTGCACAAAACGCCTATGTCGAACGTTTCAATAGAACGGTTCGCTATGAATGGCTGTCACAGTACCATTGGCGCAATCTTGATGAAGTTCGAGATTACGCCACGCAATGGATGTGGCGGTATAACCATGAACGCCCAAATATGGCATTGGGCGGCATCACCCCCAAACAGCGGCTTGCCATGGCCGCATAGCTCTACTTCTCAGAGCAATGGTTTAAGGGGGGATTACCGCTGCAACTCTACGTCAATGACCGCGCATCCTATACAGCACTCCGGGGTGAACGGACATTGGAGAATGCAAAGCAGGCACTCGTCCGCGCTCAAGCGATAGACGGGGCGGACTGCTCACCAGAGCACATGGGTCAAATGGGCCAGGTTGCCGTAGATGCACATAGCATTGAGGACGTTGGCTATTTCAGAAGCGGACAATTGGTCTGCACACGATTAGGCGTGATCTCCCCGCCCGCTAGGGCACACGCTGGAGATTTGGATCTCGGCGACGAATATTCACTTCACTTTGCCGAGCAGCCCATACTGTTTAAAGGCAAACCACGAATTGAACTGCGTCGCGGCGACTACGGGGTTCTCATCATGCCTGGGCGGTTTACCGACTTGGTTGGGCATCCCGACACGACGCTAGGTCTGGCGACCAACCAGGGGCATGTACTGGAAGTTTCTGGATCTGCTGATTCGCAAATCATCAAGGCACTGATCTCTGGCGAACCTTTCGTAACGAGCTCCCGATATGTGTATGCGACACATGCAGTCAATGATGACCTGGTTGCCTTTGCACTCATAGACCGTGAACATGCCCGATACAAAACCTCTGTGGACTGGCGTTACATCCTGCTAGTCGGCGGTGGAATTTCGTTCACTCTTATTGGATTTATCGTCTGGGTCTCAAGATTACAGCTTTCCCCTGCAAAGACACTGGAGCAGGCAATACGGAACCGCGAATTCGTTGTTCATTATCAGCCGATCATTGAACTCTCGACTCGGCGGTGCATCGCAGCTGAGGCGCTAGTGCGCTGGCAGCAGCAAGGTGGTCGGCTGGTGCCGCCCGATCAATTCATCCCTCTGGCAGAGGCGAGTGGCCTGATCTCTTCGTTGACTAATTTGGTGGTCGAGACCGTTACGAGCGAAATGGGGACATTGCTCCGCAGTAAGTCGGATCTACATGTCTCCATCAACATCTCGGTTCACGATATAGAGAGTGCGCAATTTCTGCTTGGACTTACCGCGGCCACCGCAAAGGCTGGAATTGATCCATCGCAGATCTGGCTTGAAGTGACGGAGCGTAGCTTTATGAATGTTCCAGCTGCAAGGAAGACAATCGCGGCCGCTAGAGACGCAGGGTTCAGGATTGCGGTCGACGATTTCGGAACAGGCTATTCAAGCCTTGCACTCCTTGACGGACTACCGTTAGATGCATTGAAAATCGACAAATCTTTCGTCGATGCAATTGGTCACGACGCTGCACAAAACATTGTCACGCGCCACATTATCGGCATGGCGCATGAATTGAAGTTGGCCATGATTGCAGAGGGCGTCGAGACACGTGAGCAGGAGACTTATCTCAAAAATGCAGGTGTCCAGTTTGGCCAAGGGTGGCTCTATGCGAAAGCGCTGCCTGCCGAGCAATTCATAGCTTTGTTGACTTGCTCTCCAAGCGATGAAGGTTTGGACAACCACGGAAATTTGAGGGTGCTCGAGCATGAAGCTTAGAGTTGCCTATCGCACTGGAGCAGTCCAAAGGTAGACCAAGGTTGTCTGCCTGTCCATTAACGAAATGAATGCATGACGGGCGTTAGCGGCAGCAGTCGCTGCATTGCTGACGTTCGGGCTCATGAAACGGATGTCGGCAGTTCAACATCGTCAACTCCTTCGGCAAGCCCAATGAGCTGTGGGGCGTCCCAATTGAAATAGACCCCAACACCGCGGGCGTGATGGTTGCGGTCGATGGGATGGAAATGCCTTTGGTCGAAGGCTATTGAGGGAGCGCGCAGACTTGACTTTTCCTCTGTCACGCTCCTTCACACAGGGTGCCTTAGATAGGTGAGATTTGAGCGTCTTACGTCCCAGCTCTTGTTGCTTGCGGCGTCATCTCATGCTCGACTATGCTGCGTAGTAGTAGCTAAGGCGAAGTCCCAACAATCGGACGAGCCTTATTCAGATCGAGGGGTTGAGACTTATGCAGCTAAGTTGGGCCGGTGTCGACCATTGGGTAGTCTCATTAGGCTGTGGTCTGCTTATCGGTCTCGTAAGCGAGCGTCGCGGGAGTGAGCGCGAGAGCATCGCAGGAACTCGTACCCACGCCATAGCAGCGTTGCTTGGCTGCGCGGCCTGGTGGTTAGGCGTGCTGCCCTTCACCGTTGTACTTCTGTTGGTCGGGGCACTGACCGTTGCAGCCTACTGGCACTCAGCCCCCAATGACCCAGGCCTGACCAGTGAAGTGACTCTACTTTTCTCACTAACTCTGGGCGCCCTATCGCACAAGAGCCCTACCTTGACGGCAGCTCTGGGCATTCTTTGTGCCTTGCTGGTGCATTCCAAAGGCCCCATACAACGCTGGAGTCGTGAGTTACTCAGAGAGAATGAATTGAGGGATGGCCTTCTGCTGGGCGCTGCGGCGCTGGTCGTGATGCCACTTCTGCCGCAAGCGCCTGTAGATCCATGGGGTGTGCTAAGCCTCCCAGCCCTTTGGAAAGTGGTCGTGCTGTTCATGGCTGTTGGCATGCTGGGACACATACTGACTCGAGTGCTGGGCCCGCACTGGGGCCTACCTGTGACCGGATTCTTTTCTGGATTTGTGTCATCTACCGCGGCTATAGCCAGTCTTGGCCAGCTGGCCAAGTCCGACGAACATCAGCAGGCGCAAGCCTTTGGCTGTGCCATGTTGGCTCAGTTGGCCTCGCTATGCCTGTTCATAGCAATTCTCTCGACAACATCCATAGCTCTGATGCTGTCTATGGCACTCCCTCTACTAGTTGCAGCTCTCTGCCTTGTGTTGGCTGCAGCCACAGGATTGCTGAATCGACAAAAAACTGCCACGCAAACTGAATTTGAGACCGAACGGATATTTAAGCTTTCCACTGCATTGCTGATTGCCGGCACCATTGCGTTGATGTTAGTTTTAGGCGCCTGGCTCCAGCATGTCTTTGGCAGCACTGGCGTGCTGGTCGCGGCGGCATTTGCAGCTTTGGCCGAACTGCATGCCGCTGCTGCGAGCTTAGGCCAGCTTTTTGCGTCAGGTAGTTTGCCCCTGTCCACCGCTCAATGGGGATTGGTTGTGATTCTTGCTTCCAGCGCAATCGCCAAATCCGTACTGGCGTTCACCACCGGGGGAGCCAAATATGGAACACGAATCAGTCTGGGACTAGCCTCTATGGTGACAGGAGCAGGCCTGTCACTGCTATGGATTGGCTAATACGAATTCCCCATCAGCGATGGGGTGCGTGATGCTTGCGGTCGATGAGACGGAAATGCCTCTCGCTGAAGGCGACTGAGAGACGAAGCCCACCCGGGATGGCTACTGGTGACCAGCCGTGAGGATGGCCTCGTGTATTTCGGGCTAGGCCCGGTAAGTGTGGTGCGCTCCCCGGTTCCTTGCTAGTCGTTCTGACCCAAGACGATCAGAACTGCACCGCTTAAGAGTAGCAGGACTGCCGAAGCTATCCAAAGCTCAAGGTTCGCGATGCTGCCCTGGGCATCCAGAGCAAATCCTGCCGCAAAAGAAAGTGCCGCACTGATCACTAGCAGTGTTCCCAATTTGCTGCGCAGCATGGCTTTTGTCTGTACTTCTCTATCAATGATTGCTCGATGGCGGCAATGCAGGCTTGGTATCCGAGCCTTCATGGACCCCATACCTGGATCACCTCGGCCATGTCCTATTTTCGTCGATGACTGGGGGATATGGAGGCAGGTTTCAATGGCCTTGTTACCGAAGGTAGATAAAGCACCATAGGCGGCAAGTGGCTCCTGGTATTCACCGCGGACATGGCAATACGCATGCCATCGGGCATATCGGGATCGGCGACGACTGCCTGGATGTACTGATTCTTTTGGACCTCGGCCGTCGCGGCCTGATCCACGTAGTAGCTGCCGCCACCAATGCCGGTCAAGACCAGCAAGGCACCAATGCTGGTGAATCTTGCTCATGGCGTGCCCCCTACGGCAGCCTTGGCCCTATCGCGCAGCTCCGCGCACCTGCTCATGCACATAGTCACGGCGCCATTTCCAGACCAGGTAGGCTGCCTGCAATGCCATAAAGGCAATCGATGCCAGGACCAGCCAGTCACTGAGGGGCAGGCCTGCGAGCCGGAAGCCCCCGGCTGTTACTGCCCCCGGCGTGGCTTGTGCGGCCGCGACCACAATGTCTTGTTTCTGCTCGGCACTCAGATGCTGGTGAATGCCCAGCAGCGCCAGCATTGATGCGAGAGCTTTTTTCATGCCCCGGAGTGTTCCGGGGCTGGACTCAATGGTCGAACCCTAGAGGGGTGTACGCCCTACTGCAGGCCGCTATCGACCACAAGCAGCCATTTGACGAGCATCCATAAAGCGGTCATCCCTTAGCCCGACAGCAATCCCGATCCCGCATCTCAATCGCACAATTATTCAATATTTCTTGTATTATTGATTAATGCAAGAAACCCAAGTTATCCGTTCCCTCTCAGCTTTGGCCCATGAAGCACGCCTGCGCGTTTTTCGTGCGTTGGTGGTTGCAGGACCTGAAGGCCTGACTCCCAGTGCATTGGCGGAACAGTTGGGTATTGCCCCCAATGCACTGTCGTTTCACCTAAAGGAACTGTTCCATGCTGAACTCGTGAGTCAAGAGAAGCAGGGCCGAAATGTGCTCTATCGCGCTGCATTTCCCGTCATGAATGGTCTGCTCGCATATCTCACCGAGAACTGCTGCCAGGGAGCTGCCTGCACGCCAGACGCCGCAGCTTTGTGCCAGTGCTGAAGCGCTCGTTGCTAGGAACAGTTCACCATGTTGACGGCCATCCTGATTTTCATCTTCACACTGACGTTGGTCATCTGGCAACCGCGCGGCCTTGGCATTGGCTGGAGCGCTTCAGTCGGGGCCGCTGTCGCTTTGCTGCTGGGGGTCGTGCACTTAGCTGATATTCCGGTGGTCTGGCATATCGTCTGGAATGCCACGGCGACCTTTGTCGCCATCATCATCACCAGCCTTTTACTGGATGAGGCTGGTTTCTTCGAGTGGGCTGCATTGCACTTTGCCCGCTGGGGTGGCGGCAGCGGAGTCAAGCTGTTTGCCTGCATCGTGCTGCTGGGTGCCGCCGTTTCGGCCCTGTTTGCCAATGACGGAGCCGCGCTGATTCTTACGCCCATCGTAATGGCCATGTTGGTGGCGCTGGGCTTTTCTCCGGCGACAACGCTGGCGTTCGTAATGGCCGCCGGGTTTATTGCCGACACTGCGAGCTTGCCGCTGATCGTCTCCAATCTGGTGAATATCGTCTCCGCCGATTTTTTCAAGATCGGCTTCAACGACTACGCATCGGTGATGGTGCCGGTCAACATCGCCTCGGTCCTGGCCAGCCTCGGTGTGCTGCTGCTGTTTTTCCGACGCGATATTCCTACCACCTACGACGTGGCCCAGCTCAAACAGCCTTCGGCTGCGATCAAAGACCGGGCCACATTCCGGGCCGGCTGGGTCGTGCTGGTCTTGCTTCTGATTGGCTTTTTTGTTCTGGAGCCTCTGGGCGTGCCCGTCAGTGCTGTGGCGACCGTGGGTGCAGCGATCTTGCTGGCTGTAGCCGCTCGTGGTCATGTCATCAGCACCAGGAAAGTGCTCCATGGCGCGCCTTGGCAGATCGTGGTGTTCTCGCTGGGTATGTATCTGGTGGTCTACGGGTTGCGCAACGCGGGCCTCACGGATTACATCGCCGTGTTGCTGAATCAGTTTGCAGCCGGCGGCGTGTGGACCGCATCGCTGGGCACGGGCGTGCTGTCCGCGGTGCTGTCCTCAATCATGAACAACATGCCCACGGTCTTGGTCGGGGCCTTGTCCATCGATGCGTCCACAGCCGGCGGTACTGTCAAGGAGGCCATGGTGTACGCCAATGTGATCGGCTGCGATCTGGGTCCCAAGATCACGCCGATTGGCAGCTTGGCCACCTTGCTGTGGCTGCATGTGCTCGGCAAGAAAGGCACAACGATTGACTGGGGCTACTACCTCAAAGTCGGCGCGGTACTGACTCTGCCCGTGCTGCTCATCACCCTTGCCGCCCTGGCCTTGCGGCTCAGCGTGGCGTCATGAATCTTTGCAACGGGAATCTAGCGCTATGAGCGACATCACGATCTACCACAACCCTGCTTGTGGCACCTCCCGCAATGTCCTGGCCCTGATCCGCAACAGCGGAGTGGAGCCCACGGTCATCGAATATCTCAAGACACCGCCTGATCGCGCCACGCTGGTGGGCCTGATTCAAGCCATGGGCCTACCAGTGCGCGATGTGTTGCGCCAAAAAGGTACGCCATATGACGAGCTTGGCTTGGGCGAGCCCAAATGGACGGACGAGCAATTGATTGATTTCATGCTCCAGCACCCCATTCTGATCAATCGCCCGATAGTGATCACCCCTCTGGGAGCCCGCTTGTGCCGTCCCTCGGAGGCCGTGCTGGACATCCTGCCGCAGCCTCAGCAGGCCGCCTTCTCCAAAGAGGATGGAGAAGCCGTCATTGACTCGAAAGGAAATCGAATTGGCAAGCACTGATCTACCGAACCTCGACGAGCAAGTCTTTGAAAAGCCCAGCCTGGAAGGCCTGCTGCCCGCACAGCGTGCCACGCACGCGCCGCGCATACTGCTGCTGTATGGCTCGGTTCGTGACCGCTCCTATAGCCGACTGCTGACCGAAGAGGCGGCGCGACTACTGCGCAAGATGGGTGCCGAGACCAGGATCTTCGATCCGCGTGGCCTGCCACAGCCCGATGGTGCCCCCGACGATCACCCGAGGGTCAAGGAACTGCGTGAGCTGGCTGTATGGGCCGAGGGTATGGTCTGGACGTCTCCAGAGCGTCATGGTGCCATGAGCAGCATCCTCAAAGCGCAGATAGACTGGATTCCTTTGTCCGCTGGTGCCGTGCGACCGACGCAAGGCAAGACATTGGCAGTAATGCAAGTCTCGGGTGGCTCACAGTCCTTCAATGCGGTCAACCAGATGCGGGTGCTGGGTCGCTGGATGCGCATGATCACCATCCCGAATCAGTCGTCTGTTGCCAAGGCATTTGCCGAGTTCGACGAGGCTGGCAGGATGAAGCTCTCTTCGTATTACGAACGGGTCGTGGACGTGATGGAAGAGTTGGTCAAGTTCACTCTGCTGACGCGAGACTGTTCGGACTACCTGGTGGATCGCTACAGCGAGCGCCGTGAAAGCGCCGAGGAACTGTCCAAACGGGTCAATCAGCGAAGTATCTAAGTGACGCGTGCAGGTGGGCTCTGCATTCCAAAACAAGTTCAGTGGCCGCTTCTTCGCTACTTGAGCGGCTGCAACGGGTCGATTGCTGGCCGACGCGAAAGACCGCTAACGGATACCTCAGGTTTGTGGCGCTGCCCCATCAAGTCTGCCGTTCCCAGTCAAACGCACCGGAGCAGCACCCTCCTCTGTGACAATCGCGCCATGACCGATGAATCACCGATCCACACAGTCCACAAGCGCGTTTGCCACACGTTCCTTCGGCACTGGAAGGCCCACAACAACGCCTACCCCAAGCTGATCAAGATGACGCCCGAAGAGCTGCGGCAGTTCAACATCATCAACTCCTTCGGCAAGCCCAATGAACTCTGGGGCGTCTCAATAGAAATCGACCCCAACACCACGGGCGTGATAATTGCAGTCGATGGGACGGAAATGCCTCTCGTTGAAGGCTACTGATCAAGCACCAGACGCAAAAAAGCCCCAGCACCAATCACGGCTCGGGGCTTTTTCTTTCTAAAGGCCCGATGCTAGCTACAAATTAAACCGTGAGCAGCGGGAGGTTAGGACACCTTCTCCTTCCTAACGCTTCCTGCTTGATTCATAGCTCCCCGAGGCCCTTGCCCACTTTGCATCCAAAAGATCCGGCCCCTTTTTCTTCTTTGCTCCTGGCTTATCTAGAAACTCCCCTGCCCTTGCGCGCTTCAGCATGATCTCGTTTGCGATCTCTCTCCCCCATTGCTGAACCAACTTGTTGTATTCAGCTTGAGCCCCCTTGTTGCGTTTCCTTTGGGCTTTGGGCACAGTCTTTGGGGTTAATGCGGTCATGTCGCATTCTATGTGCCCACCTATTTTGGCCACGCCTCACTGATCATTTGTGCATCAGCCTCCCAAGTAGAGTTCTATCTGCAACAACCTGCCTGCGCAGCAGATCTACTTGTGCATCTCGCTTTTGACCAGGCTGCCAAGCTCTCCGACCAGACCTGCGCCTTCTGCAGCAAAGGCTGCGAGTCGCTGGTGCTGATCTGCGAGATCTCTGCAGGCAGCGGCGTCACCGGCAAGCTGGGCGTTGCGGGTTGCTGCGGCGCGGATTTCGGGCATGCCAACACCAGACCTGCAGCAGCTCAAGGCCTGGATCGCGGAAAACCAACTTCCCTAACTCCCGCAAAATTGCTTTCAACCCTGCAGCCCCCATGACACAATCCGTCACACCGACGGGTTGAGGTAAGCGTGAACTCAAATTTTGAGCAGAGGCGTGTATGAAAATGCCGTACCAGATGTTTTTCTCATCGGTCATGGACCCACGAGGCAATGCACGACCGGAGTGGTCCCGGTGCATGTTCGGGGCAGCCATCTCCCTCGGCTTGCTATCCATCACTCAGGTGGTTTTCGGCCAAGCGATGCAGCCCGAAACCACGTTGAGATTTGATTTGCCACCTGTTCGACTCTCCGAAGGCGGTTGCAAGTCAAGGATGCAGATGATCGAAAGAACAAAGGTTCCGGCCAATGCCTCGGTGACTGCGGCCACTGAGACGACAATGTTCTTGCTCGTAAGCCGAATGGAAATCATTGAAGGAGGTTGCATCCCTGGAGCAACTCCTGACCAAATTCAAAGAGCGAAAAGGGAAATGCAAATTTCCTACTTGAAAGCTGAAGAAGCTTGCAATTCGGTGCAATCAGGCGGGCGTCGATGCAGCGCACAGGTACATACCGTCGTAGACGCTGCGCCTCCGCCACTTCCTAAGCCTTCTGTTCAGCAGCCATCAGAGCGAACCTATGACCCCGTGACCGGACGGTGCCTACCTCCAGGCTCTAACGCATGCCAGCAACTCCCGACCGATGCGACCAGGATTCCGATCTCACGGGAGCGCGGAATCGCAAGATAGGCACCTCTTGATCCTTTTCATTCGGCTGAACCTAGAGACGGGTCGTATAGCTGATCAACGCGGCGCACAAATAAGCTCATAGCCCTCGCGCCGCTCAATCTCCGCTTGCTCCACCCTCACGAACTGGTCCAGCGCCAAACTGGGCGCTCATACCTCCGCGAACATAGTCGAGCGCTCTAGCATGACTACTTGGCAGCGCCAGCGACTACATCACAGAAGCAGTCCACCCCGGATGGGTGCTTGTGGTCACCATCAAGGATGGCTTGGTGTATTTTGGGCCAGCCCCGACAAGCGTTGTGCGCTATCCAGCACTCTTTTGACTTCCGAGCACAGGTCCGCTAGCGACCCTGAGCAGCCATCCAGCAAGAACTTGAGATGCCTACGGCCACGAGCCGATTTCGGCAGAAAACACTGCTAAAAACAGTTCACATAGCGCATGAGCATCCTGCAGAATCTGCGAAACGTACTACTCTAGATTGCTTGAGCAGCATATGGCCTGTGTTATTCACTTTGTTGGCGACACCGTAGACGTCGAAGAACTGCAACGCCTTTGGGTAATCCCCCCGTAAAACCAACGTCTTGAGAAGTAGAGACCTCCCAAGGAGAATCTCTACTATGAAGAAGTCACGTTTTACAGACAGCCAAATCATCGATGCGCTCAAGCGTGCAGAAGCTGGCTTGGCAGTGCCCGAGCTGTGCCGTGAGCTGGGCATCAGCGCAGCCACGTTCTACAAGTGGCGTGCCAAGTTTGGTGGCATGGATGCATCTTTGATGGCCCGCATGAAGGAGCTCGAAGAAGAGAACCGCCGGCTGCGCAAGATGTACATCGAAGAAAAGCTCAAGGCGGAGGTCGTCTCGGAGGCGCTCGCAAAAAAGTGGTGAGGCCATCTCGCAGACGCGAGATGGCTCAACAAGCAGTGCAACACCGGGGCCTGACGATTCGTGCAGCGTGTCAGGCGTTTCAAATTAGCCAAGCCTGCTACCGCTACAAGGCGCAACGCAACACAGACAATGATGAGATTGCCCAGTGGCTGCTGCGCCTGACGGATAACAATCGCAGTTGGGGCTTTGGGCTGTGCTTTCTTTATTTGCGTAACGTCAGAGGTTTCAAATGGAACCACAAACGGGTCTACCGGATTTACCGCGAGTTGGAGCTCAATCTGCGTATCAAGCCGCGAAAGCGTTTGGAGCGAGCAAAACCTCAGCCATTGGCCGTACCAGAGCGCCCTGGTGCAGTTTGGTCTGCGGACTTCATGCACGACCAGCTTGAAGACGGTCGCAGCTTCAGGCTGCTGAACATCATTGATGACTTCAACCGAGAGGCGCTGGGCATTGAAGTGGACTTCTCGCTGCCTGCGCTGCGTGTCATTAGGGCATTGGAGCAAATCATCCAGTGGCGTGGCAAACCCCAAGTCATTCGCTGTGACAACGGCCCCGAATACATCAGCGCAGTCCTGCAAAACTGGGCGATTGCCAAAGGCATCCGATTGGAATACATCCAGCCTGGCAAGCCTGCACAAAACGCCTATGTCGAACGTTTCAATAGAACGGTTCGCTATGAATGGCTGTCACAGTACCATTGGCGCAATCTTGATGAAGTTCGAGATTACGCCACGCAATGGATGTGGCGGTATAACCATGAACGCCCAAATATGGCATTGGGCGGCATCACCCCCAAACAGCGGCTTGCCATGGCCGCATAGCTCTACTTCTCAGAGCAATGGTTTAAGGGGGGATTACCTTTGCCCAGCGCCGCCCTGTGCTGTGTTCAGAAAGGGATTGCCCCGAACAAATCGACCCACAGCGCGACCGGCGCGAACATCGGGATTGAGTGTCATGGCAAGTGAAGCAGACTTTGACTTTCTTGAAGAACAACAAAAGGAGGCTCTCGCTTTCCTCCAAAAACACCGTTCCGCGCTACTCGCAATGAGGCAAGTCTCTGGACTTGAGTCTGCCTCCATCGACTTCGGCATCTCGATGCGGAATGTAATCGCGCAGTCCGATGCCTTTGAACCCGATCTTCTAGCAGCGCTCGCTGATCTGAAGTTGTGCTTGGTTTTAAGTCAGTATCCAACCGCAAGGAAAAACAAGAAAATTAAGCAATATAGGCGCGCACAGAGAAGTGCGGCCTAACCCTTTTAGACAAGCCGAAATCGATTCGTGACACGATTTGGCTCAGGCCGTCCACTCGCGGCTGCGGGCAACTCAGGCTGGAGTAGCCAACGACCAAGGACTGCTCACGACCCTGAGCTGTCACCTAGGTCAACGCTTCAAAGCTGTCATTGAGTTTGGCGTCAGATACAAGGTAGAGTGTTGTTAAGTCCGAGTTGATCTGGCAACAACGCTTTTTTCAGCCTATGCAGATTCTTGACCAAGCTTAACCCGATTGATATATATAACAGAACACGTATGGGTCTATTCATCGACATCGTTTCTCTCATCGGTTCCACGGCTTCGATTGCTGGCGTCTCTCTACGGGATTTTCGTAAAAAACAGCCTCCCCCAGGAGATCAGAAGCAGGTTGAGCTATTTCTTCGGTTCTTGGAGAGTAGAGAAGTCCTATTTGCAGGGATGGACGACGAAGTTCAAGCAGCCGTTATCCGAAGCCTGGAAGAAATCAAGAGGGAAGCGGAAGCGATGCGTCAACGCTGCCAAGACGAGCATGTACAAACATTGCTTCTGAATTTGCTCTTGACTATGAGCAAGCAGTTGCAAAAGCAGCATGGAATCGACGCTTCAACGGCCCAGGGGCAGTACAGCATGTACTTGGCGCTTCAGAGCGTTCGCTTCGAACTGGCGCGCGTCTTGGCGATGCTCTGCGGTGCCTTTGCTATCGAACCAAGCAATCCACGGATGAAGAAGTTCGTCCTCAACTTCGCTGTTCGACCGCGGTAATGTCTCGTATGACGATCCATGCGGATGCCTTACGGTATCCGCTTTCCGTGTACTCATACCGATGCAAGGTGCGAGTAACTTCTATTTAAGGTCCCCAATGTCACTCATACATGGCATACAAGCCGCCTCAATTGAGCGTGACTCTGACATCCCGACGTTACTTCGGATGTGCAAACTCTTGGCAGCTCGGATTTCGCATCAGGAGTTAGCCGAATGGGTAGATCGAGAATTGAACGGCTACCCCAGCATCACTGACCTGCCTCCCTATCGCATAGTTCGAGTGGAGTCGTATGCCCCCGCTGTCAGAATAGTTGGAACCTCTACAGATGTTAGAGTTTGAATATCCAACCTGGGGCAGAGAGAAGGTTCCCATGAAGTATTCCCCCGAGCGGCGCGAAGCCATCTTGGCCAAGCTGGAAGCGCCGTATAACCGTACCGTCAATGATCTGGCTGGCGAGGAAGGTATCTCAGCTGCCACGATATACAACTGGCGAAAGCAAGCCCGTAGCACGGGCCGATTGCTTCCAAACGCCTCCCCCACCACGGAAGGCTGGACCTCGGCGCAGAAGTTCAATGCGGTACTGGAAACCGCTGCGTTGACCGAAGAAGAGCTGTCCGAGTACTGCCGTCGCCGTGGTCTATATCCTGAGCAGATTCGTCGCTGGCGCGCCAGTTGTGAACAGGCCAATGATCGGTCTGACCAAGCCGCCGCACGGCAATCAGAAGCGACCAAGGCCGAGCGCAAACGCATACGGGAGCTAGAGCGGGAGTTGCGTCGCAAGGACGCCGCCTTGGCTGAAACGGCAGCATTGCTGGCGCTGCGAAAAAAAGTCCAGGCGATCTGGGGGGACGAGGAAAAATGACCAATGCCACAGATCGCCGTCGGATTGTAGAGTTGGTCAACCAAGCCAGAGCGGCCGGTGCGCGCCTGCGTCATGCCTGTGGCGAGCTGGGAATCGGGCAGAACACCTACCGGCGTTGGTCGGCAGGTGGTGAAGACCAGCGGCCTCACGCGACACGGCCAAGGCCGGCTCATGCCCTGACGCACAAAGAACGCCAGGCGGTGCTGGATGTCTGCCACCGACCGCAGTTTGCCAGCTTGCCTCCGGCGCAGATTGTTGCGCGGCTGCTGGATGATGAGCAACGGTATCTTGCCTCGGAGTCGACCTTCTATCGCATCCTGCATGCGGCGGGAGAACAGCGCCGTCGTGGTCGCCAAGCCGCGCCCCAGCGCAAGGGCCCGCCACGGCGCCATCGTGCCGACCACGCCAACGCCGTGTGGAGCTGGGATGTGACTTATCTGCCGACCCGGGTTCGCGGCCAGTTCTTTTATCTGTACCTGATCGTCGACATCTACAGCCGCAAGATCGTGGGCCACGAAGTCTTTGAAGCCGAGAACATGGCCAACAGCGCGCAGGTCGTTCAACGAGCGGTACTGCGTGAGCAATGTGGTCACCGGCCGCTGGTCCTGCACGGCGATAACGGCTCGGCGATGAAGGGTTCGACCATCCATGCCAAGCTTGAAGAACTCGGCGTCACACCGTCGCACAGCCGTGCCCGCGTCTCGAACGATAACGCCTACTCTGAATCCTTGTTCCGTACCTGCAAATACCATCCCGCCTTCCCTGTGGCTGGCTTTGCCGACCTGACCGACGCCCGCAAGTGGGTGGGGCAATTCGTGTATTGGTACAACGAACAGCATCGCCATAGCGAGATCCGTTACGTCACGCCCGCTCAGCGCCACGCCGGCCAGGATCACGCCATTCTTGCCCGGCGCCATGCCCTTTATCAGATCGCTCGCGCTCAGCATCCTGCACGCTGGTCGGGCAATACTCGAAACTGGCAACCCGTAGGCAGCGTTTGGCTGAATCCAGAGAAGGAAACGACCGTTATCCATGTGCATAGTGAACTAGAAGCAGCATGACTCATGTTCCAACTACATTGACAGACGCCGTATGGATCATTCATCGGTTCCTTTTCACAAGCAGCAAAGTTACAAATACCAGTCTCTGTGCTACCTCAGGAGGTTCAAGAGCAGTACCGAAATGCCTATTTGGGAAGCAGCATTAGCGCCTATACAGAGCTTATCTCCGGCAACAAGTCTGGCAGTTTGCAAGAAGCTTGGCCAGTCGCACTCGCTATATACCATGCGTCAAAGCTAACGCCTCAAATGCAGTGCATTTCCGCCTGGAAGGAAATACCGATCGGAGCCATCGTTCGATTGATGGACTCAGTCAAAACGCGCATTCTTGGTTTCGCGATTGATCTTGAACGAGAAGCCCCAAACGCAGGAGAGCTGCCTATTGGCAGTCGCCCACCACTGAGTAACGAGAAAATGACACAAATTTTCAACACCAACATCACAGGCAACGTTGGCAATGTTGCAAATGCAAGTTCTAAATTTAGTCAGTCGTCAACAGCCGTAGTCGAGCTTGGCAACTGGCAATCTCTTCAAGCCCGCCTACTTGAAATTGGCCTGACCTCCGGAGACACTGAAGGGCTAAAGGTCGATCTCGAACGCGCACTTGCAGCGGGAACTCAAGAAGACAAAACGATTGCAGCGAGTACGTGGATAGGTCGTCTTGCGGGGAAGGCAGCCACAGGTGCCACAGGGGTAGGGATCGAGGTGGCGGCAGCCAGTATTGCAAAAGCGATCGCCTTGTACTTTGGTTTCGACGGGGCCTAAATAAAGCTGCCAAAGCCTCACCATTGGCCAAGAAACTCCATTCCGTGTGATTCGTTCGTTCTCAATAGCATGCAACTAGACAAAACTATATTCAATCACGGGCAACTACACTTCGAATTAATTGAAGCACTCGGAACCTACAGACAACTACAGCATTTTGCAGATGATCAAGACGCATTGCGTGCTCATTTAAACGGCAAAGGCCGCCCCAGAAAAATATCCGAAGAGGGTGGCATTGAAGACCTAGAGGACAAAGACATCGAGCGTTTTATTGAGCCTGTCGCCGAGTCAATTGAAACGGCAATTGCTAACTATCGACGCCAACTTTTAGTTGTCATAGTTTCAATTCTTGAGGCATCGATTTCAGACGCTTTTACAGTTCTCTTTACCTTTAAGCCAGAGGCGATTAAAGGCCTAACCAAGGACTCAAATGGTGATGGCTTTGTACCGTCAGTCTCCGTAGATGAACTGATGAAAGCGCGGCAGCTTGAAGAACTGCGCTCTAGCATAGTTGAACGTGCTGTGGCTTATGCATGCCAAGGCAAAAACAAGAAAACCGTTCTGCGTCGCATTTCACGACTATTTGGAAATGAGATTCCAACGACAAGTGCCAATGAGTTTCTTGCACTATCTGAACGCCGCAACAAAATTGTGCATGAGAATTCCCAAACGGAAGTCACTAGGTCGCAGGTAGAAGATGCTTTTGAAGTTGCGATGACCTTTATCCAAGAGCTCGGAAAGTTGGTGTCATCGCAAAGTCTCCCAATCTACGACCCCTTAGAAATTTGTTAGCCAAATTGGTCGTTCAAATTCCACTTTCACCAGCCGCTACTGACTGCTCTTGGCCGTTCCCAGTCATACGCACCGGAGCAGCACCCTCCTCTGAGAAAATCGCGTGATGACCGATGGAATCACCCACAAAATCAATTATTGATTTGACTATTTCTTGATATGCATTATCTATCTTTTCCATCATATCTCGTTCCAAGAAATATGATCCTCCTCTAAGTTATTTTTTGATGCATCCAATATGATGTCTATCAATTCTGACGGCCCTGCAATTGCAGTTCCTCCATCACCATCGTATGTTGACAACACCAAAAATCTCAGTGGCCATGAAAAATAAACATCATCTCTCCAGTCTGAGATCCTCTTCGAGGCGATATCTGGTAGGTCATCGCCAAACATCCACCCACCCTGTTGAACCTGATTTATCTCCCAAAAACTGGCGCAACTGAACCTCATTACAATAGTCGGCTCGTTTTTTCCATTTTTTAACCTTTGCAATGAGGTTGCATAGATTGGGGAAATACCTTCTTTTCGCCACCATTGAACTAACGCTTCAAGTTCAGAATAAATTTGCCCGGCACAATTATCACTTACAATTACCCTCCAATTAATAGCTTTGATATTTTCGATATTAAACTCCGCACTCCCTTTTACCAAGCTCTCTATCTCCTCGATTAAATCCAGTGGAAATTTTTCCAAAGTAAAGGACTTTCTAATAGAAGCAATTGCAACCTCTATGTTTTTCTTATTCTGACTTGATAAATTCATGATTATTTTTCTCCAAATCTAATTTCTTGAACCCTGCGCGTACCGCCAGGTCGATTTGTATCCTGAATTTCAATAGTTGGACGCCCATCTTTGCTTGGCCTAACTATCACCATAGTTCCATCCGGCAAAGTTCCATGACGCCCCCAGTTCCCATAATCAGATTTAATAGGAATAACATCCCGTAATGGCATGCTATTAAAAACTTTTTCCGCATCCTCTTGTGTTCCACCAGGATAGTGTGAAATATAATTTTTTCCCTTTACACCATCCAGGACCGGGGCGCCACCCATTACACCAGATAGAGTTGAATCTATAGCTTCTTTATCTCTTGGGGGTACAGCAAGCGTAATAATAGGCAGAGGGTCTGTGATAGGCGTAGTGATGATTCCCGCACTAGGCTTCTGGGTATCCAGAGGTTTACCACCTACTGTTGTTCCCTCTTTGGATCCTTCTGCAGGATATTCCGTCGATGACCCTCCTGGTATGGGGTTTGTGGTCTTGTCATTGCCCGTGTGACTCGGCCCCGGCTTCGGTCCGTAGCCTCCACCGTAGCCAGGTATTTGATCCGCCAGACTCGGTTGTTTCGCCTCAAACTCCTGGGTCAACTGTGCAGCCAACCATGCCGCCGCTGCCGCCGGCAGTAGATTCATGCACACGCTACTGCTCGCACACGTGCGCAATAGCGCTTGGCCGGCTTGGTCCAACAACCTCAGTCCTCCCGCCCCAAGGCGCTGCCCCTGTTGAACAGCAGCATTAACGGTATTAATAACAAGTAGGTTGTTCTGCGCGGCCTCATTGAGCGCACCGGCTCCTGCTGCCGCGCCACCAGCGGCGCTGCCAGTACCAAAGGCTAGCAAGCCCGTCAACGCCGCCGCCGTGCTTGGCTCGACCCCTTGCCCAACCAGATAGCCTGCGACATGCGGTGCAGCAACACTAGTGAGCCCTGCACCTGCCGCACCTGCCACTCCGCCACCTAATCCGCCAAGTAGTGCATGGCCACCAGCGCGGCATGCGCCATCCGGACCCCAGCAACGCACCTCTTCTTCATTCTTGGCGTTGGCAAATCGGTCGTTGGCATATTCACCCCATGACTTGGCCGCCTGCTTCCCAAACTCCGCCGTGATCGCCACCTGCGCATCGATCTCGCGCTGCACCTTGTCCTGATCAAATATCCGCTCGATGCCCGTGGCGTCGCCCGTGCGCACGCTCTGGTCGCCTGCGATGCCCGAGATACCCGCCGTGGTGGTGCCTTGGGCGCTGCCGCTGTCCTGGCCTACGCCGGCTCCCACGCCCTTGACGCCGAACTTGCCCGCATCGTTGCCCACACTGGCATTGACCCCCACGGCCTGGCCTTCGTAGCTAGCTTGGTTCTGCAGGTCGCTGGTGGTGAGTGCCCCGCCGGTGCTGAAACGGTTTTTGCCCTGCTCCAGCGCCGTCTGGTTGCTGGCGATGACGGCGCCCTTGAGGTCGGTGTCGCCCTTGACGCTGACCTGGAAGCCGCCGTCCCCTGCCTGTATGCCGCTTTGCTCGGTGACGCTTTGGTAGTTGCTGCTGACCTTGCTCCGGCCGGCATTCAATCCGCCGCCGATGGGCACGCCCACGGGGCTGATGGTGAGGCTGCCACCGGCCGACTGGCTACGGCTGGCGTAGCTGCTGCTGTCTTGCAGGCTTTCGATATTGAGATTGCCACCCACATCGGCGATGACCTGCTTGCCGCTGACCACGGCCCCCTTGAGGCTGGTGTCGCCGCCGGACTGGAGTGTGACGCTGTTGCCTGCGGCTATGTGGGTGTTGGTGTGGGTGAGGTCGTCGCCGGCCTGATTGCCACGGCCTTTGCTGGCACTGACGGTAATGCCGGTTTGCGCACCCACGCTCACGCCGATGCTGCCGGAGCTGGAGCTGCTGCTGCCGCCGAGGCTGGCCGTACTCTGAGCCGCCTGCAGACGGATATCGCCTTCTGCGGCCAAGGTGGCGTCCTGGCCGGCAGTGATATCCGAGCCGCGAACCAGGATGGAGCTGTCCGCCCCCGCCCCTTGGGCAAGGATGTTGACATTGCCGCCGGCTTTGACGGTGCTGCCACGTGCGCTGTCGCTGGTTTGTGCCGTGTTGCTCTGGCTTTTGCTGGAGCCCAGGCTGATGGAGATGGAGGCAGCCTTGGAGGGGTCGCCGCCAGCCAGCGCCTGGGCTGCGCCCTGCAGCTCGCCCGCAGAGTTCTTGACGTTCAACGCCGTCGCCGCTGCAGCCAGGGCCTGCATGCGGCCGCTGCCGGTGTTGCGGGCGGCATCCGCCATGTTGTCGGCTGTCTGTATGGCGCTAATGACGGGGCTGCCGATGCTGACGCTCAAGCCGCTTTGCTTGAAGCGTTGCTCGGTGGCGGTGTTGCCGGTTTCGCGGGCCTCGACGATCTGAACCTCTTTGGCCACGACGTTGACATCACCGCCCGGGGCCATGACATCGCTGCCGACTTGCTTGTAAGCATTGCCAGCAACGATGTTGACATCGCCGCCCACGCTGCCGACCGTAGATGCAGCGGCCGTGGTGCGGGTGCCCGTCTGATCGGCACTTTGCATACGGCTGCCGATGGTGAAACCGATGCCTCCGCCGCCGCCAAAGATGCCGCTCTTGGTTTCCTTGCGGTAGTGCTGTTCGCTGGAGGTTTCCTGGGCCGCGGCGATGGTGACGTCTCGGCCCGCCAGCAGGCTGGTTCCCGTGTCGGAGACCACATGGCTTGCCGTCACGGCAATATCGCGGCCGGCATTGATAGCAACCGTATCTCCGCCCAGATTGCTTCCAACTGCCGTGGTGCTGTGCAGTTGCTCCCGCGTGGTGACGGTCTTGCTTGAGAGGAAGCCTTTGGTGGTGTGCTGATGCGCCTCGTCCAGACTCTGGCTTGCCTGGCCTGCACTGATCTGGATATCGTTGCCGGCGGACAGGCTCAAGGCCTTGCCTGCGTCGATGGTGGCTGCCTTGGCATTGATATCCTGACCTGCGCTGAGGGTCACGCGGCCAGCGCCGGTGATCTGGGTGCCCACATCCAGCGCGCTCGACTGGCGCAAGTAGTTCTTGCTGTCCCAGTTGATATCCTGGCTGCTGCCGACCGCAACCGTGTTGAGGTTCAGCTTGTTGCCTGCGGTGAGCACGGTGGCGCCGGTGCCCGCATTCTGTATCTGCGCCGCCGTGAGATTGAGGTTGTTGCCCGCACTGGCCACAAGCACGCCGGCCGGCCCGGATACATAGATGCCCGCGACACGATCGATCCCTGTCTGGGTAAAGCGGTTGCCGCCTGCCTGGTTTTCGCTGCTTTGCGTGGTGGTTGTGAGGTTCAGGTCACGCCCTGCGGACACCGCGGCCGAGTCCACGCCCTTGATCATGCCTGCGAGGTTGTCAAAATCCTGCCGGGCTGCAAGCTTGACGTCGTTGCCAGACATCTGGCCGCCCAGATTCCGGATGTTCTCGGCCGTGATGTTCAAGGTGTTGCGGCCCGCAATGCTGCCGCTGTTGACGACATTGCCGGAAAGGTTCAGGTTCACATCCGAGCCTGCCAGCAAGGTGCCTGTGCCGTCCAGGTCGCCGGGTTTGACCCTTACATACACTTGCGGAACCAGAACGCTTTGCCTGGAGCCATCGGGTAGCGTCACTTCCTTGGTGACCAGCCAGACGATGTCGCTGGTCAGTTGCGCCACCTGTGCCGCACTGAGCTCTATACCTGGGCGCAAGCCTTGCGCCTGGGCGAAGGTTGCGCCGTTTTGCAGCAAGTCTTTGTATTGCTCGTCATTGCTGGTGTAGTTGCCCAGGAATCGGCGGCCCGTGAGTTGCCCGATTTGCTGCTGCACCAGTTGCTGCTCGTAGAACCCGTCGCCCAGTCGCTTTTGAACGGTGCCGGGGTCCATTTGCAGAGCCTGGAGCATGTAGTCCGAAGACAGCCAGTTTTTATATTGCGTGAACCTGGGGTCTGTCTCGACCAGGAATAGCGCGCCTGCTTCAGGGCGCTGGCGATACAGGGAAGTCCCAGGTATCCGGGTGTTGGGCTGGGCGGTGCGAATATTGAATTGAGAGGACGCTGATCTGGCATTGGATGCATCCGCCGCCGTGCTCTCGGGGATCGCGGCTGCACCAACCTTGGCAGAGGCCTGCGCTTGAGCGCTGCCCCCTTGCGCCGCCACGCCCGCTACGACATTGCTGGTGATCTGCCCCTGGGTCTGCGTTGCAGTGGCTGCACCGGCAGCCGGGCCGGCCTGCGTTCCCTGAACGGCACCAGGAGCCACGGAATGATGGATGGCATCCACCGCGCCCGCAGCAGATGCCTGGGCCTGCACCGCTGAAATGGCGCTGGCTCCAGGCGCTGCGCCGGTCGAGGGGTTCGCAGCGTGCTCCGTATATGTGTAGGAGGCCAGTGTCTGCGTCTTGATTGAGCCTGCAGGTGCATAGACCGAGCCGCTGTACTTGCGGTTTGGAGTGCTGGAGCCTCCATTCCATGTGCTGTAGACATAGCCTTGGACGACGGATTTGACATCCACGGTCGTAGCTCGGTTGTCGAGTGAGCCGCCCGTCGCGTTGATCGATCCACCCGCCAGAATGGTGCTGTCCTGATTCAGGAGCTTGCTGGATGGATTCGATCCATTCCATTGCAGATTGCCGCCTGCCACGATTTTTCCGGGGGCAGATTGCGTCACTTGCGCACTTTGCTCGGTGCTGCTGTAGTCGTAGAAGACAAAATCCCCAATCCAGCGATTGCGAATATCCTGGTAGAAGGCATCCAGCTTCGCGTCCAGGGCGGCATCCGCTGCATTGCGCGCGTCCAGCAGCGGTTTGTAGGCGTTGTATTCATCTACGTGAGCCTGGGTGACCTGGACATACCGGCTCCCGCTATCCCAGTTGTCGATGGTGTGATAGCCCACTGTGCAGCGTGCCAGAGCGGCGCAGGGATTGGTGCTGCTTAAAACAGGCGCTGGCCCGGTATAGGGCTGCACGCCAAAGTCGCTCCAGATTCGGTGGTCGGCCGCGTAGTGCGCCCCTTTGATGATCTGAGGCACGACGTTCATGAATCCAATGATTCGGTCGCCGCTGTATTGCATATAGCCCTGAACCCGCTGGCCGTTGTCATCGACATAGCTGGGGTTGTAGTAAGGCGCATATTTCTCGAACGGATATCGCTCAGAAGGCAGGAGCAAGCCTTTGTAATACTGATCGAAGGCTGTGGTTTCACCGGTAGTGAATGAGCAGGTTTCTCCGCCCATGCTGCACCGCCAGTCATTGCCGCTGACCACGAAACTAATGTCCTTCAACCCGGAACCTCCAACATTGCCATTGGAGATCAGCAGAACGTCGCTGCCCTTGTAGCGCTGACCATTGGGTGCTTGAAATTCAACAATCTTTTGAGGCTGGCCATCAACCAATGTCCACTGCAGATGCTCATTGGCATTGCGAACCTGGTCATGCCCCAGCACCATGCTGGCGGCAGACTCCAGCGTGGCGCTGTTGTTGTTGAGCGTCTGCCCTGCGCCTGTGGCATGCCAATTTGAATCAAGCGCCCCACCAGTGAAGAGATCTCCTGCGCTATAGATCAGCGCATTTTCCCGGTTGGTGATGTTTTGAACGCCCAGGTCGATCCGCTCTCGCGCAGCAATCGTGGCAGCCTGAGTGATGCCTGCAACCGTTTCTTCCTGGTTGGTCAGCGCGCTGGCTGCAATCGCTACCCGGTCACCATAGATGCGGCCGGTGCCAACGTTGTTGACATTGCCAGCCTGAATGCGGGTGTCCGCACCGTCGATCAGCCCGCGATTGGTCAAGGTGTCGGAGATCGTGAGCTGCGTTGTTTGCCCACTCAGCAGCTCGCCCGTGGCCTGGTTGTCCAGGTTGCTGGCGTTGACGGTCAGGTTCTTTCCGGCCTGGACAGTGACCGGGTTTGTCAATGTGCCCGTGGTTTGCAGCTGCAAGTTGCCACCAGCCTGCAAGGTGCCCGCCAGGGTATGGTCGCCTTGCAAATTCAGGCTCACGTCACCACGCGAGGCAATCTCTCCTGCGCCGTTCAGGCTGCCTGTGCGAAGGTCCACCTTGTGATCGGCAACGATTTGACCCGCGTTGTTGCTGATGTTCAGTGTGGGAGTGGCGGCCTGGTCGGCGGCAATCTTCAGTTGCTTGCCGGCGCTGAGCTCGCCCCGATCATTGATCAGTTGGCCATCGCTGGGAATCGTCAAGTCCTGGCCTGCACGCACAGCCCCTTGGCTGTTGTCCAGCTTGGCAGCGGTCACGGAAATCGTGCTAGCTTCCAGGCCCAGCGCTTGTGCGCTCCCATCGCCGTTGAAAGCCAGGGTGTTCTGGTTATCGATATTTGCGGCCTGAATCGTCAATGCCTGCCCTACCCGGACCAGCCCTGCCTGATTGGTCAGAGTGCCGCTACCGACGCTGATACCTGCTCCTTGCACCGCAAGAATCTGGCTGCCCGAGTTGTCGATACCTGTTGATTGCAGGTTGAGCTGTGCACCGCTGTATATCTGTGCAGCCTGAGCATTCTTCCCGGTGCTGTTGATCGCGCCGCTGCTCGTGATGTTCAGGTCGGTCTGGGCACTGATCAGGCCCCCTTGGTTGTTCAATGTGCCACTATTAATGTCCAGTTGCGCGCCGGCGACCAGGCCCAGAGAACCTGCGCTGCTGCGGCTTGCCTGGTTGCTCAGAGATTGCTGGTGGGTGTCAATGCCGAGATTGCGACCTGCGGCCACCAGGCCTGCATCGTTGTCCATCTGGCCGGTCGACAGGATGGCGTCTCGTCCCGACACGATCTTGCCTTGGCCGTTGTGCAGTTGATTGCCCGCGCCGTCCAATGTGAGCCGAATATCGTTTTCCGCCTGGATCAGGCCTGCAGCGTTCTTGACGGCATTCGTTGTGGTGTGAAGATTGAGGTCGCCCTGAATTGCAACCAAGCTGCCCTGGCTGTTGTCCCAAGCCGTGGCCGTTGCCGTCACGCTCTGCTGCCCTGCGACCATGCCGCCGGTGTTGTCGACATCCGCAGAGCTGGTGAGCGCGGTTGCTCCGTTGCCGATGATTTTTCCGCGTGTGTTGTGGAGTCCGCCCGTATCCACGCGAAGCTGGCCGGAGCCAGCATGACCGATCATCCCATCCGTGTTGTCAAGCACCCCACCGGAGACCACAGCGAAGTCCTGCGCATTGGCAACGATGCGCCCCGCACTATTGTTGATAGCGCCAGCACTGCGAATGCCTGCAACAGGGTTGGCGGCTGCGGAAGCCGTATCCGTCTGCTGGATGACGCCTTCGGTATTGTCTATCTCGCCGACATCGATGCTGAGCTGCCCACCACTGAGCTGCGCCTTGGAGCTGTCGAGTTTTTGCCCGGCGGTGGTGGAAATACTCAGCAATCCGGGTGTGCTGATCCTGGCCTGAGCAGCTTGAATATCTCCCGTCGTCGCGCTCAGCGTCACGTCTGCACCGGTGCTTCCAGTGGTGCTGCCTTGAAGATCGAGGCTGGCGGCTTTCAGGTTCAATGAGCCTGTCGCCAATGCCTGCCCATTGGTTTGCAGGCTGCCGGATGTCACTGCCATCAAAGCGCCGCTGCCCGTCAATTGCCCATTGGCAGCCATGCCGGCCGCCAGAACATTGGCAGCACTGCCGGCAAAGCTGTCTGCAGTGAGCGACAGATTCTTGGCCGCGGCAATGGTGCCTTGATTGCCAACCGCACCGGCCACATCCAAGGTCTGCTCACCAGCTGCGTACAGCGTTGCGCTGTTGTCCAAGCTGGTGGCCGTGGTTCTGAGATCCTTGGCAGCATAGAGGTTGCTGCTGTTGGTGATGGCTTGGGCATTGACCGTGAGATTGCCGCCTTGGCTTTGAATGCCTGTGGCGTTTCCCGAGGTGCCTGTACGGGTGTTGCCCAGGTCTGCGCTTGTCAGTTGCAGGTCGCCATTGGAGGAGATCAATCCATCGCTGTTGCTGACATTGCCGCTGCTGGCCAAAGACAAGGTTCCATTGCCAAGGATCTGTCCGCGGGCGTTGTCAAGGCTGGATGCCTGCAGTGCTCCGTGCCCTGAGCCGGCATGGCTGATCAGTCCATCTGTATTGTCCAGCGCACCAGATTGAAGCTTGAGATTTGCCGCATTGACAACAATGCGCCCGGCGTTGTTGTTCAGTGCGCCGCCCCTCAGATTGATGTCCAGATCAGCGCCCCCGGACTGTTCAATGTTTCCTTGATGGTTGTTTAACTGCCCAACCTGAATTTGCAATTGCTGGGCAGCCAGGCGGCCTGCGGTGTTGTCCAGCGTTTGGCCTGCAACCGTGTTGGCGGTAATGGACAGCTTGCCTGGCGTGCTGACTTTGGAACCCGCCGTGACAATGCTGCCCTGGGCGGCACTCAGATTCACATCTGCATTGGCACTGCCTGCCGTTGCACTTCCCAGATCCAGGCTGGCGCCGCCGAGGTTGACATTGTTTGCAGCCAATGCCTGGCCGGCTGTCTGCAATCCAGCCGAAGTGGTGACGTTCAAAGTCCCGGGATTGACGAGTTTTCCGTCCGCAGCCATGCCTGCAGCCAGCACATTGCTGCCAGCGCCTGCAAACGAGGCGGCTGTCACGTTCAGGTCCTGGGCAGCGGCAATCGTCCCGCTGCTCGTGATTGCACCGGTCGCATTCAGCGTCTGCGCGCGTCCTGCGTAGAGGGTGCCGCTATTGCTCAGACTTGAAGTTGCCGCAATCAGGTTCTTGGCGGCCTGGATACTCCCGCTGTTATCGAGTTGCTGAACGTTCAGATGAACATCGCCCGTCTGGCTTTGAATGCCTTTGGCTGTGCTTGCCGCAGGGGTGGCGCCATTGATCAATCGAGCACTGGTAATGTCGAGTTGCTCGATCGCAGAGATCAATCCATCTGTGTTGTCGAGCTTGCCCGCGTCGATGCTGAGCTGCGTTGCGCTGATCTGTCCGAGGGTGTTGTCCAGGCGCTGGCTGCTCGAGCCGTCGGCTCGGATGGCCAAAAGACCTGCGCTGCTGATGCGGGCGCCGCCCGTCTGGATGTCGCCGCTTCGAGCCGTCAGGCTCATATTGCCTGCTGTGCTTGCCGCGCTGCTCTGTCTGAGGTCCAGGCTTGCGGCATCAAGACTGACGTTGCCTGCTGCCAGAATTTGCCCGGCGCTCTGCAAATGTGCGGATGCAGTTGCGGTCAGGACACCGGCTCCGGCAAGCTTGCCATCAGCGGCCATGCCCGCAGCCAGTACATGAGTGGCTGCGCCATTGAAGCTGCCTGTTTTTACAGTCAGGTTCCGGGCTGCGCCAATCGTTGCGCTGCTGGTCATGCCGCCATCAACTGTCAGTGCCTGGCTGCCTGCCGAATACATGACTCCGCTGTTGTTCAGGGTCGAGGCATGTGTCTCAAGTGCCTGCGCCGCATGGACGCTGCCGCTATTGCTCAAGGCCTGGGCTTGCACATGCAGGGAGCCATTGCTCACAATGCGCGCGCCATCCGTGACAGCCGGTTGATTGCTGCGTCGGGAGTCATTGAGGAGCTGGCCTTGGCTGCTCAGGTTGAAGCTTCCGCCACCGGCATGCAGCAGCTGGCCCGCCGTGTTATCGATGCTCCGGGCAGCAATGTTCAGGTTACCGGCTGCTGTTTGAATCAGGCCAGCTCTGTTGTCCAGATCCCCTTGCAAAGCGATTGTCTGGTCACTGCCGCCGCTTTGGATGATCTGTCCACCGACATTGCTCAGAGCGTTGGCATGGATGCCGAGACTGGAGGCCTGCACTCGCGCGCAATCTGTCGCGAGTGTCTGGCCCGTTTGCAGAGTCATTGTCTCGGTTGCCAGCAACTGGCTGCCTTTGGCTTGCAAATCACCTGCTGTGGCATGCAGTTGCAAGGCTTTAGCCTGCTGGCGAGACGAAGTCAGGTCAAGGCTTGCAGCTCGCATCTGCACATTGCGGGTGGCCAGCGCCTGGCCTGAGGTCTGCAGCTGTGCATCTGCATGCACGCTCAGATTTCTATCCCCGAGCAACCGGCCATCCGTATGCAAGCCAGCCGCCCAGACTGTTGCATCTCGGGCCTGAATCTGCGCTCCAGCCCCTGCAGCCTGAATGGAGACATCACCCAATGCAGCCACTGTGCCGCTGTGTGCCTGGCTCGCCTGCGAACTCAATTGGACATTGCCGCCGCCATAGATGGCACCGCTTTGCTCTACCGCGCCACGCGTGTTCACGACAACATCGGAGCTGGTGGATTGGATGGAGCCGCTGTTGTTGAGCCAGCCTTCACTGTTCAAGGTGAGGCTGCCACTACCGGCTTGGAGCAGGCCGGAGTTTCGAACACCCAGGCCAGACTCGGTGCCTACGATAAAGATCTTGCCCGCATACATGCCGCCCAATTGAGCGACGTCCAGGGCAAACTGGGGTTTCGCAGGCTCTGCGCCTGTCGCACTGGGCTTGCTTTGCTGGACATTGCCATCGGCGGCAATCTGGTTGACGCCTGTGACGACCTTGAGGTCTTGAGCCCACAGCCCGGCGTTCAGCGAGATGGCTCTTGCAAGGATGTTGGCGTAATCTGCCTTGGTGGCATCAAGCCCATTGCCCTGGATGCTGATGAGACCGCCTTGCACATTCAAGCCGTCAACCGCTCCATTGGCTCCGTACAGCGGTCTGCCCGTCGTCAGGGTCACGCCTGCAGCATTGATGAAGGACAGGCCATCGACCACCAGACCCGAAGGGTTGGCGATGATGACGTCGGCCCGCCGGCCTGCCACTTCCAGCGCCCCCATCAGGCGGGATTGGGCAGCTGAATTGACTTCGTTGACGATGACTCTGGCGCCGCCGTTGGCAAGCCATGGATTGCCTTGCACCCAGCCACCAATCTGGGTTTGCACATTGCTGCGGCTGTTGTTGAGGATGGCGCCTTTTTGCCCGATATCGAACTGCTGGTAGGTGTTGCGGCTCACGCCAGCCGCGGAAGGGGTCTGGATGTTGACCGTGGGCGTGCCGTTGGCTGATTCCAGAACCGTGGGGCGCTGACGGTTGGGGGCCGAGGGATCGGCAATGATTTGCGCAAAACCGGCAGGAGCCCCCAGAGCCAAGGCCAGCATGCCTGCTGTTCTGGTTGCAGCAGAGAACGGGAAATCGCTGAGGAAGGATCTGGCAGTGCGCAAACTGCCCGCCGACGAGGCACCTGAGTCGGCAGCTCCTGTCTGTGTGCTGCCATTGCCGGCCTTGCCTTCGCTGGAGGCTGTTTCCTGCACCACGATCCGGATGCCACGCGCTTTGTTGAAGATAACGCGATGAAGATTCTTGTTCATGACGATGCCTCAGAAGCTGTAAGCCAGGCTCAGAGCCAGGTTGGTGTGGGAGGTTCGGAAGTGCTCCGGCTTTTTGACAGGCGTTGCCACAAAGACTTCATAGGAGAACTTGCGCCAGGCCCCACGCAGGCCTATGGCCGCGCCGGTCAATGAATGGCCCACCAGGTACTTCGCAGAGGGCCCGCTGACATGGCCGGTATCCAGGCCCAAAAAGGCTTCGGCATTGCCCGCAGCGCCCAGACTCAAGGAGGTGCTGAGTTCGTTGCGCCAGTACCAGCCACGCTCCGCCAGCAAGGTGCTTTCTCCGTCAAAGCCCCGCACCGTGTAACGGCCGCCGATACCGAGGCGGTCCTGTGGCGTCAGCGGCGTCTTGTTCCACTGGCCATGCCAGTTGCTGCTGAACCTGAGTTTGGTGCCGCCCAGCTCGAAGGGCTTGGACAATGCCAGATCGGCAATGAAGAGCTTCATGCGCGAAGTGCCTTCACCAAAGGGCTCCTCTGGCGCGTGCAAGGCCGCAAAAGCACCTGTGCCTCGCTTGTAGGCCAGATTGGCATCCAGGATGGCATTGCCCAGATAGCTGCGCTGATTCAGGCTCAGCTCAAAGCCCGAGGTGCGCCTGCGCTGGACATCGATTTCCACATCGTCGATGTAGTTGTTGGAGGTCCGCTGGAACGCCTTGATGCCAACCGTTGTCTTCGAGGAGGCATTGCGAAACACTACGCGGCTTAGCTTGAAATCCAGGTTGCTGGATTCGCCGCTGTAGGTGTAGTTTTGATAGGCACCGGCCACGCCTTGGTGGTACTTGTTATAGGAGCCGGACAGGGCTGCCAGCCAGTACCCCAAAGGCACGGAATACTGCGCTGCACGGGTCTCGGTGCCACGGTTGCCACCATTGCCGATACCACCGCCGAAGCTGAAATACATCAGATCATTCAGGCCCAGCGGGTTGTCCCAGGACACGGTGCCCGTGCCCTGGACTTTTCCTGTAGATTTGGTGCCACCATTATCCAAGGCGACGTTAAAGCGCAGCGGGCTTATTTTCTTATAGGTAATCATCAAATCACTTTGGCCGGGTTCGACATCCGGGCCTTCGGCGGGAGTGATTTGAATATCGGCATCTGCCGTTGGAACACGCTTGAGGTTTTCCAAGCCTTGCTCAATATCACGCAGTTGCAGCAGCTCGCCAGGTTTGGACGGCAGCGCTGCAATAAGTGAAGTGTCTCCTGTGCTGTCCGGGGTAAATCGGATGGACCTGAGAACGCCGGGAATGAAAGCAACGGTCAGCACCCCGCTTTGGAGGTTTTGCGGAGCCACCATGACCCGGGAGGTCACGTAGCCATGCTCAAGCACTGCCTGCTGCAGCCGAGCCAGGATGACTTCGACACCCTTCGCCCCAATGCAAGGCCTGGCACTCAGATCAATACCCGCTGCCGCCTTGAGCCACGGCACTTGATCAAGTTTTTCTCCTGTCAATTCAAGGGAGTGCAGCGCAAAGCAGGGAATCTCGCTCGTCGGCATCTCCAGCGCAATGGCCTTGGTCCGCGGCTGCAAGGTATCTGCATTGGGAGCCATGCGCTCACGCAGTTCCCGTTCACGCTCTTGCTGTCGTTGCAACTGCTGCTGTTCAATGGCTGACCCGGACAGTTGCGCCATAGCAGGAGCTGCAAAGCTGAGTACGGCAACAAATAGTGACGTCAATTGAAAACGCTTGCCAGGCGCTGTCTCCCCCATAAAAGACCTATTTATTTCTTGTGTCATTATTTCTCGCATGAAAGCAGCCATGTTTATGGCTGATGGCCGGCATACAAAAGCTACAACAGCAGCATATTTAATGAATAACAAGTTTCCTGCAGTGAATTACCTCCACAGCAGTAGAAAGAGCTTTCACTGTTTTCCGTGGCCAGGCCAGGTGTGAAATCCAATTTTCACTCGTGACTTTTTTATTTGATTGAGAAGTAGCTTCGCTAACGGCGAATTTTTTATTTCTCCACCGGCTGCCACCCTTGAAGCCAGGGTTCCGGACTGAAGCACTCAGCGGCCTCAGTGCCCGCCTACGCCAACGATGTCATGCAAGTCAATGCACTCTTGAATGAGTATGAAAACCGGCGTATCAATCGGTCCCCCATTGATCAAGACAAGCAAAAATATGAAGGCGCTCTCAGCGATCACTGACGAAATATGGAGATGGGCCCAAGAAAGCATCAGACGACAGAGAACATGCTAATCAAAGCAGTCGATGATTTAGATAAGAAAATTCTTATTTTTCGGAACTGAAAACTCAGCAATATCGTTCATATGCCACGAAAACTGAATGCCAGATTTGATGCATCCGTGCTTATCGTCCTGATCTGCCAACATCTGGGTAATGCAAGCCCGCAATAGTGCGGTATTTTTTGAGCATCAGAAGTCATAGCCCCGCTTGCATTCAATGGCGTGGCATGCAGCCAGGTCATGCTGCAGCACACAATTGACCATGAAGCCACTTTAAGCTTTAGGCTTGAATGCATGATTTCTCAATCCCCACCGCAGAACAAATCCTCTTTACTCATGCTGCGGGTGCCGCCGATGGCGCTGTTCGCTGTGTTTGCCGTGGCAATGTGGCTTCTGCCCGGTATCTTGCCGATCGGATTCACTGCTTCATGGATGGTGGCTCTCATGCTCGCCGCATTGGGCGGAGCGTTCTGCCTCGCCGGTGTTCGGGCATTTCAGCATGCCCGGACCACGGTGAACCCCATCACCCCGGCAGCATCGACGGCGCTGGTGGTCAGCGGGATCTATCGGGTGACACGCAATCCGATGTATCTGGGCTTTGCGCTTTTATTGCTGGCACTCGCCATGTATTTGGGCAAGCTATCAGGATTGCTGCTTGTGCCGCTGTTCATGGCCTACCTTCAGCACTTCCAGATACGACCAGAGGAAAGAGCGCTGCAGGCGAAATTTGGTGTTTTGTTCGTGGCCTATTGTCGGCAGGTACGACGCTGGCTATAGAAGGATTTGAGCCGGCCCGGGCCACGCCGGCTGGTATTGACTGCGCATCCGGCGCCATGCACCGCTGCCTTGCAAGCAGACAGACAAGGTCAGGCAAGCTACCAGGCTGCATCGATGCTGGCGCAGCCCAGAACTCCATTCAGCCCGGTCATCCAGAGATTGCAGGGCATCCATGCTTGCCACGGACAGATCAGCGGGGCACATAGGCCACTTGCCCACCTGACGCTTTGCGCTCGATCACCAGCAAGTGACTTGATCGAGCGGCAGAGGCTTGCTGCAGCCGGTTTTTACGTCCAATCGTCTCTGACCTCGTAAATGACCCAGGCCACCAGCAAGACGACCAGTTGCAGACCAATCAGTTGAATCATGAGAGTAGACATCGCCGCTCTCCTTGAGTGCATTGATGCAGTCATGGTCCCACTTCGGATGCTCGCCAGCAAATGAAGACAGCTTGCACTTCGCGGGCTTTAGCAGCTACACATTGGGCTGCTCTATCGGATCGCCCGGCAGCTCTGCAGGCGGCTGATCATTGGGCGGATCAATCGGATCCGGCTTGGGTTCCGGTTCTTTGAGCGGGTTCTTCTGAAGAGTCATGGCGGCCATCTCCTTGCAATGATGAAGTCGGTGCCGAACAGATTGGCGAATGAGTCACAGACACAATGGGGAGCAGCACCATAGATCTCTGACGAGTTGCGGGCAGCATCCGGATGAGGCTCAGGATATCTCGAAGATGTCGCCATCCGACAATGCCGCGCTCTCATGGTAGATGTCATAAAGGTACTGAGGCAGCTCCTCATAAGTGATCTCGGGAGGAACGACCAGATCCACCGGGCCAAGCTTTCCATCGAGCCCAACCGCAAAGCAGCGCCATCCCGAGTTGCTGCGCTCTATGGCCAGGATGTCGCCAAACACATTGAATCGGTACTTTTCCATTTCTGCTCCACTGTTGAGCCTTGCATGCTAGCCGCATCTGCTCGCCAGTCTCGGACAGCCTGTGGCACCTGAATTGCCGAACCCGTGCATCAAGAGCCATCAGCCCGAAGCCTTGTCAGAGCCGATGGAAACGAGGCATCGCTGCTTTTCCTGGCGTTCGCCCCCATCCTGTTTATGCATCAAAGCTGACGTTTTACTTAATGGATAGGGCTTCAAGGTTATTAAAAAGAGTACTGTGGAGCTCGGCGATCAATCTTGATTCGTCATCCAGGACTGGAGGTCTATATGCCAGATAGCCGTATTCCCCCGCCAATCCAGAAGTTCTGGGAAACCACCAAGGAGCTGTTCTCCATGGACAAGGATTTCCCTGCGCCGCCCCAACTAGACTCGCAAGAGCCCACAGACATGGAAAAAAAGCAGGAGGAAGAGAGACTGCTGCGCATGCGCCACAACTACCGATACTGGTAGCCCTGTCTCTTGAATCCAGCCTTGCGATTGGTTTTCAACCACCTCTACAGGTGGTTTTTTGTTGCCTTGAGATACAAAAGCATGAGCACTTGGACCGGATCAAGCCTAGGTCGCAGAGGAAATGCAGCGCTAAGATGAATCGAGAACCGTGAAGCTGGAGACGAGACTCGCGGCAGAATCAAATGGATCACCAAGGAGCCCCATGAAAAACAAAGTTGTGCTCATCACCGGAGGCAGCCGAGGCATTGGAGCAGCCACCGCCCTGCAAGCAGCAGCGGCAGGCTGGGATGTACTGCTCAGCTTCAATACAGATCAGACGGCAGCCGATGCGGTTGTCTCGCAAATCACGGAAATGGGCAGGCACGCCATGGCCATTCAGGCGGATATGGGCTGCGAAGAGCAGATTCGCCGTCTTTTTGCCGTGGCAGATGTACAGTTCGGGCGCCTGGACGCCCTGGTCAACAATGCAGGTATTGTGGACACGGCACAGACGCTGGCCGAGTTCAGTTTGCAGCGCCTTGAGCGAATGTTTCGCATCAACACCATAGGCGCTTTTCTATGCGCTCGCGAAGCGGTGCATCGCATGAGCACTGCCAATGGCGGCCATGGTGGAGCCATCGTGAATGTGTCCAGCATTGCGGCAAGACTTGGCGCGCCACGCCAGTACGTCGACTACGCGGCATCCAAGGGTGCTGTGGATGTGATGACTCTGGGGCTGGCCAAGGAAGTGGCTGCGGAAGGCATCCGCGTCAACGCTGTCCGTCCCGGCCTCATTGAAACGGATATTCATGCCAGCGGGGGACAGCCTGACCGGGTTCGGCGCCTGGCCGCCGGCGTTCCCATGAAGCGCGGAGGGACCGCTCTGGAGGTTGCCAATGCAATCGTATGGCTCATCTCGGACGAGTCGCCATACACCACAGGTAGCCTGATCGAGATTTCGGGCGGAAACCTCTAACCGGGCAGCCGCCCGACCACGGCAAGCCCTCTCGGCGAGCCCTCCGGTAGTCACACCAGGTGACACGGCGTTATCTGTTTCTCAGCCTTCGCTCGACCGCGCCAGTCGAGGCCTGTCATTCAGCGATGGCCGTGACCATGGCCGCCACCCGGGCGATGGCCTCCATGCGGTGGACGGTGATTTCCATGCCCTCCGTGGCCCGGGTGCGGTGGGCGGTGCGCGTGATGATGGTGGTAGTACCCAGGCCCATATGCAGGCCGCCCGTAGTAGTACGAGCCGCCATAAGGCTGATAGATGTAGGTATCGCTATACCCGTAGCTGTATCCAGGGCCCACCGCGTAGCATCCCGACAACAGCAAGACGAGGGCAGAGACTCCAAACAGTTTTTTCATGTACGAAGTTTAGACGGACCGAATTCGCGCGGTTTTTCAATGTGTAAGCCCGGCTTTGTGCAAACAACTGCCGGCATCTTGAGGAATTTTCTTTTGACATGCCCCGCAATGTCTGCCAGCTGGCGAAGGAGCTCCGTTTACATCCGGGGAATGCATGCAAATGGCCAAGTGGCCGTTTGACGGCAAGCCGGCCTGCTTTTTCATCTTCTGCCTGGGCGCCGCAGCTGTGTGGGATGGCAGCTATGTGGGATGGCAGCTGTGCCCTCCCCTCATCCCGGCCAAGGCGCCGCGCAATGGGTTCGCCCGACCAGGCATGCATGCCCGGCTGCCGGGTTGCAGCACTATGGTTGACGCGTGACGCTGCGCTAATAGCCCCAGCTTTGGCCTCCCGGATAGGTGCGCCCGCCACTCAATCCGGAGCCCGGCCACGGCCACAGGCTGCCTTGATTTTCACGGCCCTCGTTTCCGCGGTCACGAAAGTGATCCCGGTCCCAGTCGTTTTCAAAGTCGATCGGACGATCCCGCTGTTGAATATCGTTGTTTCTAAGATCCCGATCCGCATTCTTCTCAACCTGATGGGAGCCTGGATCCATTCCTTGCCCATTGACCGGCCTCTGCATCACGCATCCGGTCAATATCAAGGCGAACGCAGTCAGTGCAACTAGCTCTTTCATGGCAGCCCTTTCTACAAGTGGCACTGACAGCCTATTCCTGCCGGTGGATACCCGTGTAAAGCGATGTTCGTCGGCACGACGGCAGGCATGCGCATGGGAGCTGGTGCATCGACCACCCCGTGCATTCAAGCTCGTGACATTCGCAGCAGCGCAAAGATGCTGCAAGCACTGCTCTCCCGGCTCCTGAAGAGCGCTGGTGAAAGGGTTGCACAACTACTCTTTTGCCACAGCAGGCCTGCCGCCAGACCGGGTCACCACAACCAATGAGATACCGCCCAATATGGCGGCACCAGCCAGAGTCAGCCGCATGGTCCAGGGCTCTCCCAACAGGGAGACGGCACCGATGGCGGCCAGCAAGGGAACGCTCAGCTGTATTGATGCTGCAGCCCCCGCCTTCAGCTGAGGTAGCGCCGCATACCATGCGACGTAGCCCAATCCGGAAGTCAGCATTCCGGAGCACAGCGCATACATCAATCCTGCCGTGCTCCATGAGGCCTGCCCCTGCACCAACACGAGCATCAGCAGCGAAAGCGGCACCGTCCGCAAGAAATTTCCTGCCGTCACGCCGATCGGATCAGTTGCACCCTTGCCGAGCAAGGAATACAGCCCCCAGGCAACCCCTGCCAGGAGCATGAGCAAAGCCGCTCCCAGGGGCGGAGCCGAGAGTCCGGGTCGCAGCAACACCACCAGGCCGCCGAAAGCCAGCACCAATCCGCCCCATTGCCGGGGTGAAAGTGCCTCGCCGCGACAAAGGCCCACGCCCACCATCGTCGCCTGCACCGCGCCGAAAAGCAGCAAGGCACCGACACCGGCCGACAGACTCCCGTAGGCGAAGGAAAACAACGCCGCATAAGCGAACAACAAGCCCGCCGACGTCCAGTTGCCAACACCGGTAGAGGGAGCGCGTTTCAGGCTCACGACCAGCGCCAGCATGGCCGCGCCCGAAGCCAGGCGCACTGCCGTAAAGCTCGCGGCATCAATGGAGTGGGATTGGAGCGCAAGGCGGCACAGCAGCGAGTTGCCGGCAAAGGCCAGCATCGCCAGACCAGTCAACACAGTGGTGTGAAACAAGGGCATCACAACCTCGTAGATGGACCAACCCCGGTATTTTTCCATGTCATCCGTCCGTAACAAAGCAACTGCTGTCTTGATGGAGATAGCCCCGCCTTGCTGCCGGCGCCAGCCCTGTGCCGGAGGATCGGAGATTCAGCCCGGCAGGCTGGAAGAACGCGGCTGGCGCAGCAAGCGCCATCAGCTTCACGAGATGTCTAGAAGAGCAAAGCCCCGGTCGCCAAAACAGCAGGCCTGCGGTCCGGATTCAGGAATCAAGCCACACCACGGCCTCTGTGCATCAATTGCACACTTCCAGTCACTTTCTGTAGCTCGGAGAACGAGGGAGGTGAAATTTCCGCGACAGCTACAGTCACCATAATTCCTCAAACTTGACACACATCATGAAAGAGAAAGGGTTGGATGGAGTTCCTAGGCAATCAAAGCGCCCAGCTGAGGATGATGAAAGGCCAGATCATGGCGCAAGAAGCACTTCTCATTGCCCTGATCGAAACGCTGGATGACAACAAGAAAAGCAATCTGCAACACAACTTCAGCCAGCGCGCCGAAGAGATCAAGGCGGAGGTCTTGAACTCGATGGCGACAGATGAGCTCTACGAGCGCCTGCTGGAGCACCTCGACAGATATTCGAAGACCGTCAACTTGCGCCCTTGACTTGTTGCGCAACAAAGACCTGCCCGCCATGACGCGGGCTTTTTCTTTGGCGGCTTGCATGATGCCGGCTGGGTGGATCACGGCTCCAAACCATCTTCCCAGGCCCGATGGCAGCCGACGATTCCAAGGACAGGAGTTCAAACGCCGCCATCGCCTGAGCGGACTTGCCGGCTTGCTCACCGTCGAATCCGGGTGAGCGCAGCTACCCGTCATCAGCCCCGCCGACAGCAGGTACTCGAGAAACACATCACGCTTCCCGGTGGTCGGCCGCCCCGGACTTCCAGTATCCCTTCGCGCTCAAGCCGTGCCTGGGCAACTCTCGCTCTTGAAAGTAATGATGCTTCAGGCTACGGATGGCCGCAGACTCTCCCGCAATCCAGATGTAGCCAGGCCCTGTCGGCAAGGGGCGGTGCAGCAGTGCCTGACACAGGCTCAGGCCGGGCTCCGGCTGGGCATTGATCCATTGGACACGCAGCTTGGCCAGGCTGTCGATAGGCTGATGCTCACTTGGCGACAGCACTTCCGCATAGACCTTGGCATTGATGTCGGCGGGCAAACGGCTGGCAATGCTCTGGATGCCGGGCAAAGCGGTTGCATCGCCTGCCAGCATGACCCATTGTGTATTGCCGGGGAGCAGGAAACCGCCGCTGCGAGGCCCTGCGATTCCGATGTGTTCGCCAATCAAAGCCCGAGATGCCCACTCAGAGGCCGGACCGGAGCCGGATCCTGTTCCATGCAGAACAAAGTCCAGATCCAGCGTTCCGGCCTTGAAGTCGATACTTCGTATCGTGTACGCACGCCCTTCCCCGGTGGGAAGAAAGACTTTGACCCAGGCGGCTGGTTCATCGACGCCCTGCACTTGAAGAAATGCGGCAATCTCGTCACCGCCCACCGTGATTCGCCGCATATGTGGAGTGATGGAATGAACTGCCTGCACGACTCCCACGGCTCTTGCTGTGCGCGGCTTGTGGTCGATTTCATGCATGGCGCACTCCCTGGGGCAAGAAGGTCAGCAGCCGCACTGCGACCAGCAGGGATGGGGCGAAAAAGATGCCGAACCATGCCCGGGACAGCAAGGCCGCCACAGACTGCGTCCCGATGATCGGAAATCCGGTGAACACCGCCTGTGTGACTGGCAGCAGCTTGATTAATGCATTGATGGCGGGCGGCTGACAGGCCGCTGCTGCCACCGCTTCATGAGAACGAATGGACATCGATCACTCCAAATATGAGCATTTGCTCGATATGTGAAAGAATATGAGCCATTGCTCGCATTGAAAACTCGCGTTCGGACAAACCTATGCCGACCCTGCCACAACCACGACGAATCCCTCGCCAGAACCGCTCACGGGCCTTGGTCGATGCAATTCTTGAAGCTACGGCTCGCGTTTTGAGCGAGCGCGGCTATGCAGGAACCAATACCAATCTGGTTGCCGAACGCGCCGGGGTCAGCGTCGGCTCCGTCTACCAGTACTTTCCCAACAAGGATTCCCTGATCACGGCCCTGCATGAACGGCACGCGGTAGAAATGCACGCAGCCATGGAAACCGTCCTGGCGGCCACCACGTCGCCAGGATTGCTGGAGCGGCTGGCAGCCATCGTGCATGCATGGCTGGCGGCGCATCAGGTTGCTCCCGAGCTGCACCAGGTGCTGGAGAAAGAGTTTCCGTTCTTTGATGCTCCATCGGATCAGAGCGCGGCCGATCAAAGCATTCATTGCCGCATTCGTCAGCTGCTGGAGGAGCATCGGGATGAAGTCATTCAGGAAGACCTGAATCTCGCCACCTGGATTGTGTTGCGGACCATGGAGTCATTGATTCATGCCGCTGTCATTCCTCCCGGAACGCCCCACCCGATCCAGAAGACCGAGCAGGCCATCGTGGAGATGCTGATTGGCTATCTCTGTGGCGGCTCGCGGCGCACCACATGAAGGTCGTGCTTTAGGGACAACCAGCCTCGGCTGGCTTCAGTGCCTGGTACTCGCGGGAACAGCTAACGCCCTGGCATGAAGGCGACGCTCTTCGATTGCACCATCCCCAAGATCAAAATCGGCGTTTATGCCCGATGAGCAGCTTCAGTCGCCTGTATCCCAGCACGATGCCGGTCAGTGCCAGAGCCAACGTACCAATGCTCAGCAAAACGAGGATGGCATCACGCGGCCAGGCGTGGCGCAGCATCCACGGCAGATCCCAACTGTGCAGGAAATTGAACAGCCACCGTCCTGTACGCTGCCTTTGGTCCAGGCTCAGCACAACATCACCTGAGTACGGGCTGATGTATACGTTGGTGTTTCCCGGATCTTCAAATTGCATCCGGAGCACGGGCAGATCACGCGCCGCTGCTGAATACATCGAGGCCTCACCCCGACGGTAATAGTAGGCGTCGTACTCGTTCAGCAACGTGGTCGAGCGAATGGCAAAAGGGAACAGCTTCTTCGCGGCCTGTTCTAGTTTCGAACGGTCAAGTTCCCTCTCCATCTGGGGCGCAGCAAGGCTTGCGGACACGATGCGGGTCTCCCCTAGTCCATTGAAGGCCAGCAGATAGGGCTGCCCATCCAGTACTTTCCATTCGACCTCGCGCGTGTCAAACCCCTCGGCACCGAGCAGTGTCAGCGCTTCGTGCGTGGTGAACCTGAAGGGATTGCTTCCTGAACCTGCATGCTGATAGGCGCGCAGATCGGGACGAGGTCCTTGCGGGCTGAAGATCCCCAGCGGATTCATGGACATCAGGCCGCTGAAGATCCAGCAGATCATCATCGCTCCAAATACGAGGCCGGTGATGTGATGCCAGCGCATCTGGAACTCCCGATACGGCGTCTTGGCTCCGGATTTGTAGCGACCGTGGAAGCGCCATCGCCAGATGCCCACCAAGGCACCGGCAATGGCGGAGACGGTTCCCAATGCCGAGAGCCCGATGACCAGCCAGCTCCACACAGGGTCTTTGGAGCCTTCACGCACCATATACACCCAGTGAAGCCAGGCACCCACGTAGTTCCAGTAGCGTTGATGGCGCGGTACATCCATGACCACCTCGGCAGTGGTCGACGAGATGTACAACAGGCTTGATGCGGAATCGTCCATCAGGACCTTGATGAGAGGCCGATGGGGATCGAGCGATGCGGAGTGTGTCCAGCGGTCGTCCTGCGTGCGACCTTGCAGCACTCCATTTGCTTCGGACAGGAAGGCCTTGGCGCTGCGCAAGGCCGCTGCGTCGTCGGGCGGCTGCGCAACAACGCCCGTGTCGGCATCAACCACCCGCAGCGTGCCGTCCGCCTCCTTGAGGCGGTAGCTGGGGCGGCCCGCAATAGTGGTGAGCATAATCTGCTGCACCTTGTCGGCAGACTGGCTTTGCTTCAGAGCTGCCTCAACAGGCAGATAGCTCTGGTCAGTGCTCAGGGAAGGCAATGCCTGCAGGCGCTCCGTCGGCAACAGTTTGGGGTAGCCGACAAAGAGCATCACCACTCCGCTGAAGAGCCAGAGCGCCATCAGCACGCATGCACCCACCCCGGTCCATCGATGCACCAGAAACACAAGCCGCTTGGCTTGGGCGGAAGTCCACATCGGCGGCGCGCTCAGAAGCGATGGTTCAGTGTCAGCTCAACACGTCGCCCTTCCCCGACGAACCACTGCGTGTTGGTGTAGTAGGAGGTCGTGAAGTAGTGCTTGTCGAAGATGTTGAAGCCGCGCAGCGTGAACGTGGTGGCCTTGGTTGCCTTCCATTGCAGCGCCAGGTCTGCCGTGGTGTAGGCAGGCAGTTTCAAGGTGTTCGCATTGTCTGCATAGCGCTTGCCCACATGGCGAAGGCCGCCGGACAGCGTCCAGTCAGGCACGACTTTCCAGCTCACCCAAACATTGGCGACACGCTCCGGCACGTCGGTGGGAATATTGCCATTTCGTGAAACAGCGATGCCCCCCACGGACTCGCTGAAATCCTCATAGCGAGCCTTGAGCAGCGCAAAGTTGGCATCAATCTGCACGGCCTTGCTGACTTGCATCGACAGGGTGCCCTCGATGCCCTTGGAGGAGCGTTCGCCAACCTGTATGCGCAGAGCGGGGTTTGCTGGGTCTCGCGTCAATAAGTTGTTTTTGGTGATGGAATACGCCGCAAGCGTCCAGTCACCCTTGCCGTCCCAGAAGGATTGCTTGATACCGACCTCAAACTGTTTGCCGCTCGATACGTCGAAGGCGGAATTAGCCGCCGACAGCATCAGCAGGCCGCTCACCGGATCTGCGGCCTTGGATGCCTGCGCATACAGGGACAGTTGAGGACTTAGCTTGTAGACCGAGCCAAGTCGCCAACCGGTGTTGGAGTAGCTGCGTTTGAAAGCCTGATTGCCCGCCACCAGATCCTGGCGCGCCAGGTCCGCATGGTCGAAGCGCGTGCCCGCCACGACAGACCAGCGATCCGTCAGTTCAAGCCGGTCTTCCGCAAACAGCGCATATTGCTCGGCCTTGTTTTGATAGCGGGGAATGAAGGGTACGGAGCTGCTGTAGTAGCCCGGGACGGGGTTGTAGGGATCGACCGGACCGGAGCTGCCGGTGTAAGTGTTGTTGGTGTGCTGAAACGATGCGCGGTTCACGTCGAAGCCCAGGGAGAGTTGGTTTGGACGTCCGAGCAAGCTGCCATGGAAGCTCACATCCGTGGTGTTGCCTGTCTGCGTCTGGTCGTGACCGATCTCGGTGTTGTCCGAGCGGTCAATCAATCCCGTAGCGGCGTTGTACCGGTACGCTTCAGCATTGCGCCAATGGCGGTCGCTGCCAATGTGATAGAGCTTGCTTCGTATGACGACATTGCTGCCGGGGGCCCACTGGGCAGCCAGTTCGGTCCAGCGATCCTTGAACTGGATGCGGCTGTCGGCAACGTTGTAGTTGCGCTCTCGGAGCGCTGGGTCTTGTACTCCGTTGACCAGCGGTGTACCGAAGTAACGCATCGGCTTTTGCCGGCCCTGTGCGTGCGAGAGTTGCAAGTTGAAGTCAGGTGTCACATCCCAGCGCAGAGCGCCGGAGATCGTCCGATTGCTGGAATCGCCACGATCCACCCAGCCATCCGATTGGTCGCCGCTGACATCGAGTCGGTAGGACCATTGCTCATTGATCGCGCCTGCGCTGCCGAAGGCCAATGCACGTTTGCCTCTGGTTCCCACCGTGGCCTGGACTTCATTTTGAACAGGTCCGCGCGTGGGCTTTTTGGGGATCACGTTGACCACGCCGCCAATAGCGCCGTCACCGTAGATTACGGATGCAGGTCCGCGCAGCACTTCTATGCGGTCGATAGACCAGGTGTCGAAGGGAAAACTCACGCCGACTCCCCCGTATTGGCGCGTACCGTCGTATAGACGCATGACCGAGGTGGAGTCCGTGAAACCTCGTACCGAGAGCGCGCTGCCACTGTTGCCCGGATGTCCCAGACTGGTGATGCCGGTAGATCGCGTGATTGCGTCAACCAGAGAAGTGTCGCCGCGAGCTTCCAGTTGCTCGCGCGTGGTCACCTCGACACTGGCCGGAGTGTCGCGTGCATTGAGGTCGAGCCGGCTGCCGGTGCCCACTGGGCGCTCCAAAGGAGTGTCCCCCGATGAACGTACGGTAACCGTGTCCAGGGTGACGTCGGCTTGTGCCCAACTGGCAGAGCTCGCTACTGCAAGAGGAACAGCCAATGACAGATGGGCCACAGCCAGGGCCACGCTGTTGCGTTGAAAAAAGGCGGGCGAAGGAGAACTCGCGTTGCCATTGGGCATCGCGCCATAAGAGGGATGGGTCATGAACTATCTGCGTGCAAGTGAGATCGGCCGTGCAGGACTGGGCCCGACGGCGATAGGCTGTATCCGCCATCGATTGGCGGCACAGTGGACTTACACGAGCGTTGGCGGCCCTCGCGGGGGCAAAGGTGCCCCCACCAGCGCGGCAATACGCGCTGAAACTACAGGCTGTAGCGCCAAGCCGAGCGGCTGTGGCTGCTCAAGATGCGGTGATGAATAGCTCGGCGGTGTCGTAATGGTCAGACACAAGGGACAGTCCAACGAATGATGAAGCCCTGGCGCGGCCTGGCCGTCCTCATCAAGCATGATCACCTGCATGCTGCCACTTGAGGTACAGACCACCTCGATGGCTTTTGGATGCACTATGGGCGAAGCCATTGCAATACTCAACGTCAGCATGAACCACGCCAGAACCAGGCGGGTCAGTGACAGGGAGTTACGCAGCGCTTGCATGGTTGCGCATTATGAGGCCTCCGACGAAGGCCGAGACTTGTCGATTTATCGCTGCTTCGCGCTATCGAGGAGATGCAGCCGTGTACGGTCGCGACCCCGAGAGGGCTTGCAACGGAAAAATCGCAGTTTTGAGTGATGGTGACCGTTGCAAAGCTTCTGCTCCGCCAAGCAGTCGACTGTACCCTGCTCCCGGAGGCAGACATTCATGGGCTGAGCTTTACAGAGCGAGCACGCTTGCGTGCCCGTGACCGGCACGCCTGCGTGCTGCACTGCCTGAAAGGATGCCGAACTCAGCGCACCTTCTCGGTGCCGGTGACTTCACGGAAGAAATCATCGATTGCGTCGACCATTTGCGACAGACCCGGCTCCTCGAGCGGATAGTGCCCCGCGTTCTCCAGCATGATGGTCCGAACCGGCACCTTGCCGATTCGGCCGATTACAGGCTCGCTTAGCTCCAGAGGAGTCCAGCGATCATCGGCTGGCTGCGTCAGCAAGACAGGGCAGACATTGAAGTCAGCTGGTTCGACTTCGGGCACATGCGACATGTAGGAATCAAGGAATGCGATGGACACGGCGTTTGCAGCGGAGGTTTTATCGCGCATGAAAACTTTCATGGCCTCATCGCTGTTGCACAGCGCGCTCATTTTTCCTGCCTGGCTCATCGGCATCTTCATCTTTGCCAATGGCGTATTGGCCAACTTGCTCATGAGCGGAGCTCCTACGCGACTGACAATCAGATTTTTCGCTGTCTCGTCCCGCACCCGCCGGTCCCGGTTATCAAGAAACGTCATTCCAGCGATACCCTTGACCTTGCGGTTTCGGGACGCGACGTTATAGGTGAGCATGCCGCCGGCAGAGAGGCCATACAAAACGATGGGGCGACTGTCACGCGCCAGTTCTCTGTCAATCAGGTCGCTACCGCATTGGACCCAATCGTCGTAAGTGACGACGTGCCCCTCCCCTACTTCGGTCAAACCGTAGCCAGGCATATCCGCAGCGATGGTTTCGTAACCCCGTTGAGCCAGCGGACGACCAAGAATCGTCATCATCTGACGACCATTTGTCCCGACTCCGTGCATCAGAATAACCTTTACCGAGGCGTTCGGATTGCGGTACGCATCGATGTGAATTCGATCACTGTTCCAGTCCCAGAAAGACTCGGAAGGCTCCTCGCTCAAGGGGATCCGATAGCGCTCAGGAAGGAAAGACTGGATTTCTCGCCAGATGGGTTGGTCAGCGTACATACTCATGGAAGTCTCCGTGATCGATACGCGCTGCGGATTGCGTCGCGTTGTTTTCACTTTAGGAGTTGCGATCCCTTGGCAGAAGGTTGAATCGGGCCAACTGCTTTATCCTTCAGGCCAATAGTCTGGGGAAGATTCATGCAGTTCTGGGATTTCACGCGCAGTCCGGCAAGTGTTCAGTTGCTGCTCGAAGCAGGAGCAAAGCGCGGTCTGAGAGCGCGGGACCTGCTCCAGGGCTCCGGTTTGACCCAGGAACGGCTGGCTGACGCAGAGATCAGCATCGATCCGGCACAAGAAGTGGCCGTCATTCGAAACCTGCTCACTCTCATCCCAAACGAGCCAGGCCTTGGGCTGCTTGTCGGCATGCGCTACCACGCTACGGCCTATGGAATTCTTGGCCTTGGAATGCTTAGTGCGGCAAGCGGTCTGGATGCCCTCCTGCTTGCGCACCGTTTCCTCTCCTTGACCTTTGCGCTCGCTATGCTAGAGCATGAGCGCTCAGACGGGATGCATCGGCTGAAATTCGTTGCATCGCCTGCGCTTGAGCCAGCATTGCGCGAGTTTGCAGTGCAACGCGCCGTAGGTGCGACCTGCCGTCTAATGCTGGATGTCCTGGGGGCAGACACGCAGCTGGAAGCTCTCAGTCTCAGCATGAAACGGTCGCCGCATATGCCGTACGCAATCGGCAGCGTGCGGATCGAGTGGGGATCGCAAAGCAACGAACTACGCGTAACACAGGCAACTATGGCTCAAGCCCTGCCTCAAGCCAGTGCGGCAACGTATGCCATGTGTGTCCGCATGTGCGAAGACCTCATGACCAAACGTCGCACATCGCTTTCGACTGGAACGCTACTTCGAGAAATGCTGGCGGCACAACCTGATGGATCGTCGGCAAACCTGCAGCAAGTTGCCGGCTGGCTTCACGTAAGCGAGAGATCGCTCAAACGCCGGCTTCATGACGAAGGACTCTCGTTTCGGAAACTACACGAAGAGGTTCGCAGAGCACGAGCCGACAAGCTGCTGATTGGCTCCGAGCTATCCGTTGCAGAAATTGCCGCGAGGCTTGGCTACAGTGATGTATCCGCGTTCTCGCAAGCATATAAACGATGGACGGGCTTTTCCCCCACGAATGCAATCGAGCAAATGCGCGGCCAAGAAATCTCAAGTAGCAAGCATTGATAGCGCGCATGAATGCCGACGCAGAGACCATGCGCTTTTTTCCCGCCACACTTTCGGTGGAGCAGAACAATGCCATGGCGCAATACTGTCGCGAACTCATCAAGCAGCAAGGTTGGGGAGTTTGGGCAGTGGACGAAAAAGCTACCGCAACATTCATTGGACTCACCGGCTTGCATAGACCGACCGATGAGCCGCCATTTTCCCCATGCATCGAAGTAGCCTGGCCCATCAGAGGCTGGTGTTCTTTGTTGATTGGATGCAAGGGCTCAAGTGCTCATCTGCCTAGAGCTGAACAGCGACGGCGGCAACCGGCCAGAAGCCGACTTTGAGATCCTGTGTAATACGGTGATGCTGATCTCCAAGATAGACAGAGGCAGGGAAATTGATGTTGAAGTCTCTAGCCTAGATGACAATTCTTTTTTGAAAAGTTGAGGATAAAAATTGGTATGAGATCGAGCTTAAGAGCCAAGGCTATTGCTGTCTGCGATGAGAAAATCATGAAGAAAGGGGAAACTGTAGGCCTTTCGTTTTACGCTTTCTTCGCCAATAAAAATGATGATCCAGACCTGCTGATGGAGGCGGCTGAATGGTGGATCAAGCAACACAAGCTTGATCACTTTGAAAAAGCGACAAAGATTCGCCGCATGATTTCTTCTGGCGAATAGCTTCTCACTCATATGGCTCGAAATGGGAAGTGCCGGCATGGGTCGAACAGAGACAGCGGCTCCCGGCCACAAGCAGTCCACGTGTTTCAAGCGAGAATGTGCTCTCGCCTTTGGACTGCCAGAAATTGGAGACAGCAGTGAGAACACGCCACTGCCCTAGCACCGTGGATCAAGTATCTATCCGACCAATGAGCATTGGGGACTACGACAGCGTCACCGCAATGATGAAGAAAACAGATGGGGTTACTTTTCGGGATGCCGATTCACGGGAAGCTACCCAGCGCTACTTGTTGCGCAACCCTGGTTTGAGCTTCGTTGCGTTAGAAGGCGAGCATATCGTTGGATGCATCATGTCAGGCCACGATGGCCGCCGCGGCTACTTGCAGCACCTTGTCGTCCTGCCTACACACCGAAAACGCGGCATTGCCTCCCGCTTGGTGGAGCTGTGCTTGGACGGACTTGAAAGACTCGGCATTCATAAGAGTCACATTGATGTTCTTCAGGAGAACCATTCTGCCCACACTTATTGGGAAGGCAGAGGATGGAAGCTGAGGACGGACATTCGCCGGTATTCTTTCGTGCGCTCTGGCAGTGATAACGCCTAGGGACAACCGGCAGACATCCTCGGACGTCTGCAATGGGTCAATCCACAGTCAACGACTTGCAGGCTCACTGCATGCGTATTTCATAAGCTCTCATGACAACCATTCTTCGCGCTATTGCATCGCTGACCGCTCTGCTTTTTTCATCCCTGGGCTTTGCCCAGACGTTGAGTCTGACCTTTGATGATGGACTGAACCCCGACAAGCAGGCCCAAGCGCAGGTTTGGAATCAGCAGATCATTTCCAGCCTCAGAGACTCTGGCATCACAGCGATGGTGTTCCCCTCGCTGATTCGCATAGGCGGTGATCAAGGAATGGGGCTCATCATGGATTGGGCCAGGGCAGGTCATGCGGTAGGCAACCATACGGCGACACACCGCAGTCTTGCATCCGCCGAGACGACACTGAACGAATTCATTGCGGACGTGAGAAAGGCCGATACAGCTCTGCGTCACATTCCGACTTGGGCGCCGATGCTTCGCTTTCCTTACCTGAAAGAAGGTGATACGGAGGAAAAGCGTGACGGCATCCGGTCCTGGATGAAATCAAATGGCTATAGACCTGCTCCAGTCTCCATTGATGCCAGCGATTGGTACTACAACCAGATCTATTCCTCTCTTCTACGAGCTGGTTCACACGACAAGGCTGTCCGGGTCAAGATGGCCTACATTGAACACCTGCTTGACCGGGCTACTTACTATGAAGGCCTGGCCAAGCAGGTACTTGGTCGAAGCCCTGCGCATGTGATGCTGCTGCACACCAATGAGATCAATGCGGCAGCCTTGCCTGATATCGTTTCGGCTTTTCGCAAGCAAGGCTGGACGTTCGTATCAGCAACAACCGCATTCAAAGATCCCATCTACTCTTCGCAGCCTGACACATTGCCTGCTGGCGAAAGCGTCGTATGGGCAAGCGCGAAAGCTCGCGGCATTTCTGGCCTGCGCTATCCCGCCGAGGACTCGGTCTATGAAGAACCCAAGCTCCGCCTGGAGTCACTAGTACCCTAGCAGTCCTCCTAGGGTCGTTCCGAGACAGTCGCCTGCCGGTCAGAAGCAGTCGTCAGGATTGTTCGCTGGCGTGGCCGCTCACCGGAACACGCCAATCGCTTCCACAAGATTTTTCACCTGCCATTGCATGCTGCTGGAAGCCTGCGCCCCCTGGGTCACCAGCTGCGCGTTCTGCTGCGTCAGATAGTCCATGTCCGCCACCGACTTCCCTACCTGGCTGATCTCCTCGCTTTGTTCTCGCGTGGCCTTGCTGATCTCGGCAATGAAGTCCGCCACGCTGCGCGCCTGGGAGACAATGTCGCCGATATTGCTCCCCGCATCGCTGACCACCAGAGAGCCGGCCTCGATGGTGGCCGTGCTGGCCTGGTAATCCCCCCGTAAAACCAACGTCTTGAGAAGTAGAGACCTCCCAAGGAGAATCTCTACTATGAAGAAGTCACGTTTTACAGACAGCCAAATCATCGATGCGCTCAAGCGTGCAGAAGCTGGCTTGGCAGTGCCCGAGCTGTGCCGTGAGCTGGGCATCAGCGCAGCCACGTTCTACAAGTGGCGTGCCAAGTTTGGTGGCATGGATGCATCTTTGATGGCCCGCATGAAGGAGCTCGAAGAAGAGAACCGCCGGCTGCGCAAGATGTACATCGAAGAAAAGCTCAAGGCGGAGGTCGTCTCGGAGGCGCTCGCAAAAAAGTGGTGAGGCCATCTCGCAGACGCGAGATGGCTCAACAAGCAGTGCAACACCGGGGCCTGACGATTCGTGCAGCGTGTCAGGCGTTTCAAATTAGCCAAGCCTGCTACCGCTACAAGGCGCAACGCAACACAGACAATGATGAGATTGCCCAGTGGCTGCTGCGCCTGACGGATAACAATCGCAGTTGGGGCTTTGGGCTGTGCTTTCTTTATTTGCGTAACGTCAGAGGTTTCAAATGGAACCACAAACGGGTCTACCGGATTTACCGCGAGTTGGAGCTCAATCTGCGTATCAAGCCGCGAAAGCGTTTGGAGCGAGCAAAACCTCAGCCATTGGCCGTACCAGAGCGCCCTGGTGCAGTTTGGTCTGCGGACTTCATGCACGACCAGCTTGAAGACGGTCGCAGCTTCAGGCTGCTGAACATCATTGATGACTTCAACCGAGAGGCGCTGGGCATTGAAGTGGACTTCTCGCTGCCTGCGCTGCGTGTCATTAGGGCATTGGAGCAAATCATCCAGTGGCGTGGCAAACCCCAAGTCATTCGCTGTGACAACGGCCCCGAATACATCAGCGCAGTCCTGCAAAACTGGGCGATTGCCAAAGGCATCCGATTGGAATACATCCAGCCTGGCAAGCCTGCACAAAACGCCTATGTCGAACGTTTCAATAGAACGGTTCGCTATGAATGGCTGTCACAGTACCATTGGCGCAATCTTGATGAAGTTCGAGATTACGCCACGCAATGGATGTGGCGGTATAACCATGAACGCCCAAATATGGCATTGGGCGGCATCACCCCCAAACAGCGGCTTGCCATGGCCGCATAGCTCTACTTCTCAGAGCAATGGTTTAAGGGGGGATTACCGCCTGAATCAGCGCCTTGATCTCCTTGGCCGCATCGGCGCTGCGCTGCGCCAGGGCCCTCACCTCGCCGGCAACGACGGCAAACCCCCTGCCATGCTCGCCCGCGCGTGCGGCCTCCACGGCCGCATTCAGCGCCAGCAAATTGGTCTGAAAGGCTATGCTGTCAATCACGCCGACGATGTCGGCAATGCGGCGGGAGTTGGCCGTAATCGACTCCATGGTGGAGACGATCTGATCCATGGACTGCCCCCCGCGCAAGGCCGCCGCGCTGGCCTCACTGGCCAGCACACCGGCTTTTTGGGCCGTATCGGCGCTGGATTGAACCCTGGCCGTGATCTGCTCCATGGAGGCCGAGGTCTGGGCCACATTCACCGCCAGTTGCTCCGTCTGCCCGTGCAGATAGCTGTTGCCCTGCTCGATCTCGTTACAGGCCTGCTGAACATTGAGCGCCTGCTGGTTCACATCGTCCACCAGCCAGCGGAACATGAGACCGATCTGGTTGACCGTGCGCAGCGTGGTGCCGATTTCATCCGTGCGCTGCAGATATTCCGTCTGCCGGTTGTTGCCGGTTGCCACGTTCAGCGACTGACGCTTGAGCAGCTCCAGCGGCTTGGCGAACTGACTCTCGAGCAACAGCGTCATCACCATCAGGGCCACCGTCATGAAGGCCGCCATCGACAAAAACTGCATCTGGCTTTGACCCAGCAGCCAGGCCCCAAGCACCAGGGCGCCCCACAAGGCCAGCGAGTTCAGGCGAATGCGCCGGCGCACCCCCATGTGCCGCCAGATCGACAGCAGCTTCCCCAGCCCTTTCTTGGAGACTATGCCTTTGTGCAGCTCAGGCGCGGAACCGCCCTTGTCGTGCATGGACTCATACAGCTTTTGCGCCGCCTCGACCTCTTTGCGCTCGGGCTGGGTGCGCACCGACATATAGCCCTTGGCCTTGTCATTGCGGATGATGGGAATGGCATTGGCCCGAACCCAGTAGTGGTCCCCGTTCTTGCGCCGGTTCTTGACCAGTGCGCTCCAGGGCTCGCCGCTTTTGAGGGTGGCCCACATGTCGGCAAAAGCGGCCGGTGGCATGTCCGGGTGGCGCACCAGATTGTGCGTCTGGCCGAGGATCTCTTGCGGCTCGAAGCCGCTGACCTCCATGAACGCCTGATTGGCATATTTGATGTAGCTCTCCGTGTCCGTGGTGGACATCAGAGTCGCGTGCTCATCAAAGCTGTACTCCCGCTGAGTTACCGGTGCGTTCACTCTCATATGTGCCTTCTGTAGTCAATGGCCTGACAAAACGGGATGCCGCCCAGTTGGAGTGAAGCCGGTACGCCTTGGGCCCCCCTGCGATCGCTCCTTGAGCGCTTGCTTGTGTCAAGTGCTCACATATTCATTGACTTGTTTCAATTTTTAAATAGATATCAGATCTGATGTATCTAACTAGCATCTAATCAGATCTGATTCATCAAATCATCTTGATGACTCTGAATTAATTTGATACAAGTCAATTTACAAATTCTGGATTCTTCTTGTTCGGCAACCAGGAGAGGCTCATGGATGCAATGGTCAGCACCAGCTACAGCATGGAATTGGTTGTACTGTCGTACGCGATTTCAATGATTGGCGCCTTCATTGCGCTGATCTCCGCCAAGCGACTTGAGCCGGAGGTTGATGACCGCCAGACCTATCTGATGAGCCTCGGCAGCACAGGGATTGCTCTTGGCGGCATTGGCGTATGGTCGATGCATTTCATTGCCATGCTTGCGCTGCGCATGGATCTTGGGACCGGCTACTCGATATGGGAGACCGGCGTGTCGCTCATTGCCGCAGTGGCAATCTCGGCTCTGGCTTTTCATATCGTGGCTCGCAATCCGCGCAGCATTGGTCGCTTGCTGTTGGCCGGATCCATGCTTGGGCTGGGTGCCGTTGTCATGCACTACCTAGGCATGTATGGCATGCGTTTTGGAGGCCACCTGGAGTGGGACTATGAGCGAATCGCCATATCTGTGCTTATTGCTCTCGTGGCTGCAACTGCGGCGCTGTGGCTGGCATTTCATACCGAGCAGACAAGCATGCGCCTGCTTGCCGCGGCGATCATGGCCCTTGCCGTTTGTGCCATGCACTACACGGGCATGAGCGCGGCCGAATTCATTTGCACGACGGAGAATCGCCTTGCGATTCCTTCGGGAAGGTATGTGCTTAGCGCACTTGGACTGCCGATGGTAGTGGCTGTACTGGCCCTGGGCATGTCGATGGTTCTGCTGATGGACCTGGCGCTGGTATCTTTCCAAAAGAGCAGCACAAGAGCAGACATCCCTCGCAAATGAATTGCGGCAGCAGACTGGTGCCCCTTGTTATGGAGCTTACTTCGCATTGCGCCACCATCAATCTCGACCTGTCTCGTTGGCACATGTCGCCCGGTGACAAGCAATCGGCCCGTTGATCACCACTCCGGCTCTGTCTGCAAGGAATAGGTTCTGGGTACCTGGCTTGAGACAAACACGATACCGGCACGAACCGCATCTACGCAACGCTGAAAAGTAAGAGGCAATCTTGAAACACCTGCTCGGATGTTTTCTCTACCACAGTGAAATCGCCAGTGACGCCAGTACGAGCTGTGTCGCAGATATCACCAGAGTCTCACGCCGCTTCAATGAGGCCCATGGGATCACAGGGATCCTGATTTTTGACGGTCAGCGCTTCGTCCAATACATGGAGGGCCCTCAGCAGCAGGTGATTGCATTGGCCAAAAAGATATCCCTGGACAATCGCCATACCAATTTCACTCCGCAGCACGAGGCAAGAGGTATAACGAGTCGCCTTTTCTCCGGCTGGACCATGGCTTACCTCTCGGTAGATGATGCCGAGCCGTTGGCCCAAATGTGGGTTGTCGACGGAGACGCCGCAATGAGTTGTCTGCAGCAACTATTGCCAATGCTGGATGCTGCCTAGCAGCTTCCATGACCATCACGGCTGCGTCGCATCCGTCCTTCCCTTGGTAGTGCACCCTGGCCGAAGGGCTGCGTTCGTCACGCCTATGCGCCCCCGATGGCCTGGCCGTCGCTCATCTCAAAGCAGCTCTCCCCGGCAAAGATATTCGTCAAGGCGGCCTTCAGTTCCTCGTACTCGCCGGCTGAAAGATCAAAGGCGATGGACATTTGCTTCGGCTCATCCATGCCCTCCTCCGCCTCGCGTTTGAACGTGAGCTCCGCACCGCTACGCTTCAGCACAAACCGCTCAATGCCGCCATAGCGAGGTCTCTGCTGCCCACACCACTCGACATGGTAGGTATCCATGCCCAGTTCTTCATCCTGCTCGTCTTCATCCTCTTCGAAGGAGCGCTGGAGCATCAGGTAATGCTCGGTGTCGTGCTTCTTGTCGGCAAAGCCGACAAGGTGGCAGAAGTCCTCCGGGTCTTTTGTGACGATGCAGGCTGCGCGAAAGGAGAAAGTGTTCATTTGGGTGTTCTTGAGGACTCAGGGCAGCGACAGGTTTGGAATCCGGATCCTATGGCGGGAAGGCCCTGATCACGAGCTTCGTGGATCGACCGGCAGCAGCCTCCTGGCGTTTGCAGAACCTGTGCTGCAACGGATTCATTGCTGCTTGATGTTTGACTTACTCGGTTGATGAGCCTCGACGCACCGGCTCGACTACTGGCTGCTCCAAGATGGATGCTGGTTATTGACGGAGCAGCCGTGATGTTCTGCGGACAGATTATCCTGGGCCTTCTTGCTACATGGTCCACAGGGCCGAGCCGCCGGACTCAAACCCGATTGTCTTCAGCCTTCAGTCCCTCTGACGGAGGTCAGCTCAAGGTCATGTACCTACGCTGCTTTCGTCCGGCAGCGGCTGCCCACACTGGAGACTTGGCAACAGAAGAGCCAGTGTGCACCAACTGATGACCCCGATGCAAAAGGCAGTGAGTTCCTGTCTCGCCGATGGCAGACATCGGTACTGGCGCAGCAAGGATAGATTCGATCAAACTACTTTCAAACCTCTGGTCGCTGCATCCAGGCTGCACAATGAGCCTGAATACCCTGGCAAACCAACGACAAGGAACGGCTCAATGGCTTGTCCTTGCGCAGTACCATCGCCAGTGTTCGCTGCAATCCAGGTGTTAACGGGCGTGAGACCAGGTCATCGCGAGCGCCTCGCCCCTGCATGGCCATGCGCGGAACCACGGCATAACCCAGGCCTATGGCCGCCATCTCCTTGAGCGCTTCGACGCTGTCAAGCTCCATCTGAGGATGCGGCAGTTCACCGGCACGGCGCAGCCAGGCATCGACCACGCCGCGCGTGCTGGCTGATTTCTGCAAGGCAAGCAGAGGCAGGGATCTCAGCTCTGGCGCAGCAACCGCATCGCCCGGCATCAGCATCTCCGGGCGAGCTACGGCCACCAGCTCGTCGTGCAGCACGGGAGTGGCCAGCAAGGCGCGGCGGTTTACCGGCAAGGTGACCAGGGCAAGATCCAGACTGTTGTCCTCCACGCGCTTGACGCACTCCTCGGTATTGCCCGTGACCACCACGATGTCGATGCCTGGATGGCTGGCCCGTATCTGGCGCAACACGGCAGGCAGAAGATAGAGACACACGGTCAGACCCGTACCTATACGCACCTGCCCATTCACCTCGCGCGCATGCGCACTCAGCGCATGGGCCAGGCCTTCCAGCGCCACGCTCACGGCAGGCAGTTGCTCCAGCAAGGCCTTCCCGGCAGCCGTCGGCACAGCACGCCGCCCCACGCGTTCTATGAGGCGCGTGCCGAGATGGCGTTCCAGTTGACGCACTTGCAGGCTGACCGCCGGCTGGGACAGCTGCAACAGCTCCGCAGCCTGCGAAAAGCTGCCCTCCTGAACGACCAGACAAAAACTCCTCAACAGCATCAAACCAGGGGCATTAGCCAAAGTTTCACTAATACCTTGCATAAACATCAAAAGATTCCTTATTGGTAAATCTCGGGCGAAGATTACTCCATGCAGAACGCTTCCACTTGCTCCCCCCTTCTTTCCCCGGCTCTGCCACCGATCGACGGCGACCGCCTGTGGCGCCGCCTCGAAGACCTCGCCCAATTCACCCGGGCCGACATGCCCTGGACCCGCCGCGCCTTCAGCGCGGAGTACCAGGCCGCACGCGTCTGGCTGCGCGAAGCTTTCGAAGCCGCGGGCCTGCAGGTGCGCCTGGATGCCGCAGGCAACCTCATCGGCCGCCGTCCCGGCCGGTGCGATGACCTGAAGCCCCTGGCCACGGGCTCGCACACCGATACGGTGAACGCCGGAGGACGCTTCGACGGCATTCTGGGTGTGCTGGCTGGCCTGGAAGTAGCCCATGCCCTGCAGGACGCGGACATCACACTGAAGCACCCTTTCGAGGTCATAGACTTTCTCTGCGAAGAGCCCAGTGACTACGGCATCTCCTGTGTGGGCAGCCGCGCCATGGCCGGCCAGCTCAGCGCCGACATGCTGGCCGCCCGCGACGATCAGGGCGACACACTGTGCCAGGCCCTGCAGCGCCTGGGCGCCCGCCCCGAAGCTCTGGCCGAGGCCGACCGCCGGCAGGACGGCTTTGCGGCCTTTGTGGAACTGCACATCGAACAAGGGCCCATGCTGGAGCGCGAAGGCCTGGACATAGGCGCCGTGACCGACATCGTGGGCATACGCCGTGCTCAGCTGTTCTTCGAAGGCCGGCCCGATCATGCGGGCACCACCCCCATGAATGAACGTAGCGATGCTCTCGTGGCTGCAGCAATAGTCATACGCCAGGCCCAGCGCCTGGCGCTGCAATGGAGCCGCAGCACACCTCACTACGTGGTTGCCACGGTAGGTCGCATGAACGTCTCCCCCAACGCCAGCAACACCGTGCCCGGCCAGGTGGACCTGACGCTGGAGGTGCGAAGCAACCATGCCCCCCTGCTGCAGGAGTTCTGGGAAATTCTGGCGCGGCGCTGCGGCCCGGCTATCGGGCGATTGGGCGTGAATTGGCGTGTGGAGCCTCGCACCCATGTGGACCCCGTTGCCTGTGCGCCGCTGATTGCTGCTGCCGTGGAGCAATCCGCCCAGCGCCTGGGCCTGGGCTGTCGACGCATGCCCAGCGGTGCCGGCCACGATGCCATGTACCTGGCTCATACCGGACTCTCGGGGATGATCTTCATCCCGTGTCTTGATGGACGCAGCCATAGCGCGGTGGAATGGGCTTCACCGGGTCAGGTTCTGGCAGGCACCCAGGTGCTGGCCGCTACCCTGCTGAACCTGGACGAGCAAATGGACTAGCAGCAATCACGAATGCGAACGGACCAGGCTAGCCCTGCCCCCTGCCAGTCATGCGTGAATGGGCTCTTGGGTATCTTCTGGGCTTGCTATGCAGCAATGCTCGGCTTTTCACGCCCTCACTGCAGTTCAGGAGCAGTCATGAAAGCTGGACCCCAGGCTCAAGTGCTACTCGGATTCTGATGGCGCAAGTCGATTCAAAATCAATTCATACTGAATCAAGTCGGCAGGTGAGAAGCAACAGAAGACAACCTCTTCAATTGGCGAATGTTCCGACAGGCTTTCCTGGACGGTCCTGACCGCCACTTGCGCAGCCAATTCCACCGGGTACCCGTATATGCCGGTGCTGATGCTCGGGAAAGCAATCGAGGTAACGGACTTCTCCTGCGCCAACTCTATGCATCGGCGATAGCAGCCAGCGAGCAGCTCTGCTTCTCCGCTTTCCCCGCCTCTCCACACAGGTCCGACGGTGTGGATGATGTAGTGGGCAGATAGGCGATAAGCCTTGGTCACCTTTGCATTGCCAGTCTTGCAGCCCCCGAGCAGCCGACATTCATGCACAAGGTCCGGACCTGCCGCACGATGGATTGCACCATCGACGCCACCACCGCCAAGCAGAGACGAATTTGCTGCATTGACAATAGCTCCCACATGAAGCTTTGTGATGTCAGAGCAGATGGCATGAAGGCGTGTGGGCATATGTGTAAGGCGAAAGAGCGGGAAGGCCGCTAATGCTGCAATGGCGAGCCAGATTTGTAAACGCGTTGCCTGCGCAAGTGCCGATCTCAGTCCGATTTCCTGGTCGCATGCGCAGGACCCGCAAGGCACATCCGTCCTCCCCGCAAGCCGAAACTGCCCTGTTCCGGCCGCCCTGAAACAAGTTCCTTTGACCTTTAAATTAGACTATTCAAAGTGCTGTAATGGACCGGGTTGCAACTACCGCCCCGGCCATGAACAGCCTTTCAGCAGGACTCTCTGATTTGCAGTTGCCATCTCTTGCCGAGGTAGGGCCCGTTGTCCTTGTTCTCCTTCCTGGAATGGATGGCACGGGTGAGCTTTTCGCACCGTTCGTTGCCGCATTGGGGAAGACGACGCCCGTCGTCGTGGTGAGCTATCCAGCTTCCGGTACGCGACAGACCTATACCGATCTGACGGAACTTACCACATCGGCCTTGCCGCCCAATGGCCGTTTGGTCTTGTTGGGAGAGTCTTTCTCAGGACCTATTGCCATTTCGCTGGCAGCGGCATACCCGGAGCGCGTTGTGGGCCTTGTTCTGTGCTGCTCGTTCGTTCGCAATCCAAGGCCGGGTCTTCGATGGCTCGGCGGCCTGGCGACCATGCCCGTTCCGCTTCCTCCTGCTCCAATACTGAACCTGATGCTTCTGGGCCGGTTTGCGACGCCGGGTCTGCGGGTTATGCTGCGGTCCGCCTTGGCCAAGGTGCAAACGGCGGTTCTACGTTCAAGGCTGAGAGCGGTGGTATCCGTAGATGCGCGAGCACATGCCAAAGCCATTGATGCTCCGGTTCTCTACTTGCAAGGGATACGTGACCGCCTGGTGCCGCAATCTTCCGTGGCTGATGCAAAGCAGTGTTTTCGGAAGATAAGAGTTCAGGCGTTTGATGCTCCACACTGCCTACTGCAAGCCATTCCGCAAGAGGCCGCTGCGGCGGTGGCTGACTTCGTTCGGGACGTTGCAACACCACGAGAGAGTTCGGCGGTACATGAATAGGGATTCAAGAGCGTAGGCCTGGTGCCGGACGCCATGTCGCTGTGGCCCGCATTGGCACGGTCCAATGCCCTCCCCTATGGTCGATACCACACGATTTCAGAGCACCCCGTCGAAATTGAACGCCTCACCGAGTGTTGCGATAGTGATCTCGGATGAATACGGGCAGATCATTCGATGGCGGCGTAAAAGGTATCTGATACATCATGTCGCCGACAAAACCTCGGTGATAAGTGCTGTGATTCACAATATGCAGCACGATTTGCTCACGCGTCATGGCGCCTTGTCCTCCTCCTACAAACTCGAAATGGACGACTTTCACAAGGTCTTCGTCCGACCAGGAATCGACAAGCCCGGTGTACCAGGAATCCATTTCCTGAACCGCCTTCCATAGATCGTCAACCGCAGGCGTATCGTCCGTATTGCGTGCGGTGTAGCCGTGCCTCCTGCCTTGTAGGTGGTGCCTGAAGATATCGTCCACCACATAGACGTGGTTCAACGTATGCACCATGTTCCCGAACCGCGTCGGTCTTTGTCGAAGAGCCTCGCCTTCCGGTAGCTCCATCACGTTCTTGAACGTCAGGCCATTCGCCCAGGCCTTGTAGCGCACCAGCATTCTCAATGTGTCCACGGCCGATGCGGACAGCGCGGCGCGCTCTTCGAGTGGTGGGCGGTATGGGTGCTGAAGGGTTGTGGACATACTCGAGAGTTCCTTGGAGGTCTTCAAAAACTGTGCAGCTCGCCTTGGACATGCGTGTGCGTCTCGCCGCCGACCCGGACCTGGCCGGCGTCGTCACGTATCAGATAAATGCGGCCTTTCGACCAGGGCGGTTCCCTGAGCGACAACACAGCTGCTCTCGGCCTGAGGCCCAATCGCGCCGATAGACGAGTGCGATCTGGCTATCGGTCATGCCAGCGCCTCCAGAAATACGCACATCTCTTGCATCAGGGCTGGAGGTCGGCGCGATGCACGATATGGATTTTGTTGCCATCGGGATCGCGCAGATAGGCGCCGTAGTAGCCGTCCCCATAATGAGGACGTGGCCCGGGAGCCCCTGCATCCCTGCCACCTTGCGCCAGACCATCGGCGTAGGCGGAGTCCACTGCTGCTGCCGACGGCGCCAGAAAGGCCGCCATGCTGCCATTGCCGACAGTCGCTGGTTCTCCGTTGTACGGACTGTAGACATAGAAACGAGGCAGACTCGCATGTGCGCTTACCCAGCAAAGCGCCGCCGGCCCACCATCGGGCAGCACGACCCGGCGCTTCAGACCAAGCGGTACAAGCACCGCGTCGTAAAAGCGGCCTGACCGTTCAAGGTCACGCGTTCCAACAGTCACGTGGCTAAACATCTCGCTCTCCTTGCTTTCCGTCATCGCCGCTGGGCACTTTTCACCAAGAGGCAGCCATGCAAAGGCATTTGCGAGAACGTTACACTATCAAATAATCAAATAGTGTCACGAGACACTATTTTTTATCGAGACTGCAAACATGCTCCTCCAATCCCCTTGGCAGCCTCGCCTTGCAGACATTGAAGCCAACGCGGCCGAACGGCTTGCACTTGCCCTGGCCGACGACATCGTCGAGGGCCGGCTGGCGGGGGGCGACCGCCTGCCGGCGCATCGAGATCTTGCAGAGAAGCTGCAAATCGGTCTTGGCTCGGTGACGAAGGCCTATGCCGCTCTGGAGCGCAGAGGTCTGACGCGCAGTGTCAAAGGGCGGGGAACATTTGTCGCGATTCAGCAGGCGCATGGTGATCGCCTGATTGACCTGTCGTCCAATGCGCCGCCGGCCGCGCTCAACGCACGCATCCTGGCACGGGCATTGACGGGGATCGCTCGCAAAATCGACGCCGACCATTTCAATTTTTATGCACCTCCCGGCGGACATCTGGAACATCGTCGTGTTCTCGCACGCTGGCTGATGACACTTGGTCTGGCCGTCGATCCGTCGCTTCTGCTTTTGACGAACGGCGCGCGCCAGGCACTGTCATTGGCCTTTGACCTGGCTTGCGGCCCGCAAGGATTGCTTGTGACCGAGCGGATCACCTATCCCGGCGCTATTGCCCTGGCCCGGCGCAAAGGCTATCGGATGCAAGGTGTCGAGATCGATGCCGAAGGGATGGTGCCGCAAGCGCTCGCGGACGCACTCGGCAGTGTCGCGCCAACCGATGGCAAGGCCGTCTACCTCACCCCGACGCTGCACAACCCGACAACTGCCACGATGGGCCTTGAGCGAAGGCAAGCCATTGTGGATATTTGCCGGAAAGCGGGAGCATGGATCATCGAAGACGGGGTCTATGCCGCCGCTTTCCCTGATTTACCCCAGCTGTCGGCATTGGCGCCCGATATCTCATTGCATGTGAACGGGCTCTCCAAGTCGCTTGGGCCAGGGCTGCAGATCGGCATGTTGCTGCTCCCAACCGAGCTGGGCGGCGCCGCGCAAGAACTGATGCAGGATGTGCCGATGGCACCATCGGCATTCTCATGTGCGGTAGTCGATGAATGGCTTGCCACCGGCGTGATCGCCTCGATCCAGCGAGATCTGCGCCATGAGTCACAGCGGCGTGCCAGGCTTGCCGCCTCGCTTCTGGGGACTAGCGAGCCTGTCTGGCATCCCCATGCCTACAACGTCTGGCTGCCGATGAAGCGCGAGGCCGCCAATGGTCTTGTCGCCGCGGCCGCAGAAATCGGTTTGAAGCTGACCCAGCCGGAAGCCATGATGGTGGACCCGCAGGATGAGAGGAGCGGTCTTCGGATTTGCCTGGGCGCTCCCGGCTTCGAAGACCTGGGCGACGCGCTGAAGCTGCTGGCAGAGCTGCTCAGGTCGCAAGCTTGAGTGCGGCGCCAGCGCGGGACTGCCGGGCAAGACCAATGAGAGATGCCCGGCAATCCATCTAACCAGTCGCTGCAGGTACGGCTGAAGCGGGAGTTCTTCGAGCTGCGCAAGGAATGGAGCAGATACCGAAGAACTCCCCAGCCTTATCTTTGTACAACAGGAAAGCCGTGACGCCTGGCTGCCCACACAACGGCCAGCGTTACAGCCAGCAGCACCAGAAGTACCGGAGGGAATGCTGCGACACCGAGATAATCCAGCAACGCACCGCCAATCAGCCCGCCACTTGCAATCGCGATGTTCCAAGCTGTGACCAGCATGGACTGCGCAACGTCAGCCGCGTTGCCCGCAGCCTTGGCGATAGCTGTTTGAAGCAATGTCGCCACGCCGCCAAAGGCCAGGCCCCAGGCGGCCACTGCCGCATACACCACGGCAGGCGCATCGCCCATCAGGCCGAGTGCCAACGCCGACAGGCCGAACAAGAGCGTACTCCCCAGCGTCAGGGCGCGCAGATGGTGATCGATCAGCACTCCGATGACCCAGATGCCCAGCAGCGAAGTGATGCCGAACATGAGCAGGACCAGGTCTGTTCGTTCCGCCATGTCTGCCGCCGCGAGAAATGGCGCGATATAGGTATAGAGGATGTTGTGTGCCAGAACGAAGGCCAGCACCACGAACAGCACCGGACGTACACCGGGGAAAGTGAACACATGCCCCAGAGACAAGCGTTTGCTCGCCGCCTGCCCCGCGAAATCTGGCAGCTTGACCTGCACCCATGCCATGAGCGCCAATGCCAGTCCGCTCATGATGCCGAAGCACATCCGCCAACCCAGCAAATTGCCCAGGAAGGTGCCCGCCGGCACGCCAAGTGACAATGCCAGTGGTGTGCCCACCATTGCAATGGCGATGGCCCGGCCCTGCTGGTGCTCGGGCACCATGCGCGCGGCATAGCCTGCCAGCATTGCCCATAGCAGACCGGCCGACACTCCCGCCAGGAAGCGCGCGATCATCGTCAGGACATAGTTGCTGGACAGGGCCGTGACAGTGTTGGCGATGGCAAAGCCTGCGATGGCCGCCAGCAACAGCGGACGGCGGCGCACGCCCTGGGTGGCAGCGGTCAGCGGGATGGCTGCTGCCAGCGAGCCCATGGCATAGATCGTGACCGTTTGTCCTGTCCAGGCTTCGGACACCCTCAAGCCCCTCGCCATCTGAGGCAGCAGCCCTGCCGGCAGCGCTTCGGTCAGGATGGTGATGAACGCGGCCATTGCCAGCGCCAGCAATGAGGCAATTGGCATGCGGCCCTGATGTGCTGCGGTCATTGCACGGCCTCCAGCGCACCATAGACTGCGTCGCGCAGCTCGGTGACGAAGCGACCGGACATGCCCTCGTACAGCGTATTGGTGAACGCGACCACGCTCAGGCCGCGCGCCCTATCCACAAACCAGGCATGGCCGTAGGCGCCACCCCAGCGCCAGGTACCTACCGACTCTGGCGACGCGGCACGCAGCGGGTCCCGCAAGACTGAAAAGCCGAGGCCAAAACCAAAGCCCGGTGCATCCGGCAGCTCCAGTCCGCCGGTTTGATCGCGCCCCATCTCGTTGATCAGCTCATCGGGAAGCAATGCACCCCTACCCTGCCGCAAGGCCTCCAGCAGGCGCAGAAAGTCTCCGGCCGTGCCAGCCATTCCGGCTCCGCCCGAAGGGAAAGCCAGGGCGTCGAAGATACGGCCCGGGCTGTATCTGATGCCGACTGCGCCCTCGAATGGCGAAACCACCTCACCTTCGGCGAGCAGGTGTGGCTGGGACGTATCGCTTACGTAAGCAGTGGCCACGCGCTGCGGATCGTGCACCAGGAAACCGGTATCGATCATGCCCAAGGGAGCTGTTACCCATTGGTTGACTGCTTCGTCCAGTGACGTGCCATGGATGCGTTCGATCAATGCCCCCAACACATCGGTTGCCAGCGAATAGCCCCAGGAGGTCCCCGGCACATACTGCAGCGGCACGCTGGCGATACGACGCAGGTTCTCGGCCAGACTGAAGTTGACGCTGTCCATGCCGTCCGAGGCACCAGCCCGGGCGTAAGGGCCATCGGCATCGGTCTCGAAAAAGCGATAGCCCAGCCCTGCGGTGTGGCTAAGCAGCTGCCTGGCAGTGATGCGTGCAGGGCTGCCATCAATCAACCGGAGCTGGAACTGCGGGAGCCAGCGGCCGATGTCCTCATCCAGATCGAGGCGACCTTGCGCTACTAACGCAAGCGCAGCGGTCGAAACGATGGGTTTGCTCACCGATGCCAACCGGAAGATGGTTGTCAGCTCCATCGGGCGCGCGCTCTCGCGGTCGGCATAGCCGGCGGCCTGTTGGTGGATCAATTCACCGTTGTGTGCCACCAGCACGACGGCACCGACCAATCGCCGCTCATCCAGAGCCTGCTGAACGGCGGCATGGATTCGGGTGGACTGATGTACGGGCGAAATGCCCGGGTGTATAGAAAAGACGGGATAAGTCACGGAAGAGTCCTTGCTTCAATGGATCACGCCGTGACGATAGAAAGTCTGAGATTAAAGAAAAAGTAGGCTACAGTTCCTTTTTATGCGGACAAACATGTCTTTAATCTAAGTGCGTTATGGACAGCTTGAATGGTTTCGCCGTGTTTGTGCAGGTTGCCGAGACGCGAAGTTTTGTTGCCGCCGGCCGGCTGTTGGGCGTATCGGCCTCCGCCGTCGGCAAGAGCGTGGCGCGGCTGGAAGATCGGCTGGGCGTGCGCCTGTTCCACCGCAGCACGCGCAGTGTCACGTTGACAGCCGAGGGCATGCTGTTCCTGGAGCGCAGCCGACGTATCCTGGCCGAGATCGAAGCGGCAGAGCTCGAACTGGCGCAAGCCAGCAGTGCACCACGCGGTCGCTTGAGAGTGAGTTTGCCGCTGGTTAGCTCGCTGGTGCTGCCGGTGCTCGGCGAGTTCATGCGCAAGTACCCCGAGATCGAACTGGACCTGGACTTCACCGACCAGATGGTTGACGTGATCGAGGACGGCTTCGACGCCGTGGTGCGCACGGGTGAGCCCAATGACTCTCGCCTCACGGCACGCAGGCTCGGGGCTTTCCGTTCGCTGCTGGTGGCTTCGCCAGATTATCTGGCTCGACGAGGGACACCTCGGGAGCCTGCGGATCTGATGCAACACCATTGTCTGCACTACCGCTTCCCTCATAGCGGCAAGCTGGAGCCATGGACTCTGCGAACCATGTCCGGCGAAACCGAGTTGCAGCTGCCCACTTCGATGATCTGCAACAACATCGAGACGCGCGTGTGCTTTGCCTTGCAGGGACTGGGGATTGCCTACCTGCCGGAATTTTCCATTCGTGAACAACTGGCCGATGGCCGGCTGCTACCGCTACTTCCCGACCATATGGAGCGCAGAGGCGTTTTTTATGTGCTGTGGCCTGCAAGCAAGTACCCGTCGCCGAAGGTACGGGCTCTGGTTGATTTCTTGTGCGCGCACGTGTTCCCTGCTGCCTGAGCTGCCCATGATTCACGTCGGTTCCGGGGGCCGATAGCAAAGTGAGGTTCTCAGGTCATTGGCAAGCAACCGCATCTGGCCCACAGACGTGTCGACCTGCTAGGCAAGCATGTAGTCCTGCAGCCCCTTCAACAGGGCATCAAATGTCACCTTGCAGCTCGGATTGTTGCGCAGATCTTCGTGCATGGTGAGCCAGGTCTCCAGGCTCAGCGGAATGCTTCCAGGCAATATGTTCACCAGATTCGGGTCGCGCGCCGCCAGATTCACTTGGCACACACCAATACCGCAGCCAGCCCGGATCAACGCCATCTGTGCCATGTCGTTGTCGGTGCGCACCGCAAAGTTTTCGCGGCTCCAGATCGGGAATGCCTTGCGTGCGGCACGCACGAACGAAGCCTCTTCATCAAAGCCAATCAGCGCGTGCTGCGCCAGATCGGCCAGCGAGGCTGGCGTCCCATGCTTGTCCAGATAGCGCTTGTGCGCATGCAGGCCAAGTGGCATCACCCCAACGCGCCGGGCAATCAGTTGCTCCTGCCTGGGTTGTGTCATGCGCACGGCGATGTCGGCCTCGCGCTGCAGCAGGTCCTGTACGCGGCTGGTCAGCACCAGCTCCACCGTCAGGCCCGGGTGTGTGTCCTGCAGTTGCGCCAGGATGGGTGGCAATACCTCTTGCCCTATCACCTCGCTGGCCGTCACGCGCACTGTGCCCTGGATGCCCGAGCCTTGGCTTTCGGCCACCCGTCTTAGCGCAGCGGCAGCGCTGTGCATGGTCTGGGCAAACGGCTTCAGCGCAAGCGCCGCCTCGGTGGGTAGAAGCCCCATTTGCGAACGTGTAAACAGCGTCACACCCAGCGCTTTTTCCAGCGCGTCCACATGCCGCCCCACGGTGGGCTGGGCAATTCCCATGGCGCGCGCCGCACCGGACAGTGAGCCCTCTTCCAGCACGCCCAAATAGGAGCGGTACAGCTCCCAGCCGATCTCGGTAGTGTTGTCCTTGGTCATACAAAAATGTATGGCGGCTACCATATGTTGGTCAATTGCTTAATAGCGGCGCCCGCCCGAAACTTCCTCTCATCGCAACAAATTCAGGGGTAACGGGATGGAAAGCAACACGGTCTTGGTTCTAGGCGCCACCGGTGGTATCGGTGGCGAAGTGGCCCGGCAACTACGCGACGCTGGATGGACAGTGCGCGCATTGCGCCGCAACTGCGAGCAGCAAATTGAGCAGCGCGACGGTATGGTCTGGGTGCGCGGCGACGCGATGAGCCGCGCCGATGTGCTGGCCGCGGCCGAAGGCTGCTCCGTCATTGTGCACGCCGTCAACCCGCCCGGCTACCGTCGCTGGGGTGAGCTGGTGCTGCCCATGCTGGACAACACCATTGTCGCCGCGCAGGCCAACGGCGCCACCATCGTGCTGCCTGGCACGGTCTACAACTACGGCCCCAGCGCCTTTCCCACGTTACATGAAGATTCGCCGCAGCAACCCCTCACCCCCAAGGGTGCCATCCGTGTGGAGATGGAGCGGCGCCTGCAGCAGGCCAGCAGCCGGGGCTGCCGAGTGATCGTGGTGCGCGCGGGGGACTTCTTCGGACCCAAGCCGGGCAATAGCTGGTTCTCACAGGGCATGCTAAAGCCCGGCCAGTCGGTCAAGTCCATCAGCATGCCCAACACGCCCGGCGTGGGCCACCAATGGGCTTACCTGCCCGACGTAGCCCGCGCTATGGTGGAGCTGGTGCAGCGGCGCGACACGCTGGCCCCCTTTGCTGCCTTCCACATGACAGGCCAATGCGACGCCGACGGCACCCAGTTGGCCGCGGCGATCTGCCGCGTGGTCGTCAAGCGCGGCGGAGTCCAGCCCAAAGTGAGAGCCTTTCCCTGGTGGCTTACCGCGCTTGCAGCGCCCTTTGTACCGACCTTGCGTGAGCTACGTGAGATGCGCTATTTGTGGAGCACGCGGATAGAGATGAGCAACGCCAAGCTGGTCTCGACGCTCGGGCATGAGCCGCATACGCCGCTGGATGAGGCGGTGGAGGCTGCTTTGGAAGGTATGGGGTGCTTGCCGGCGACACCTGTGCGCAAGTAAGCCCCGTTAAAAAAGCCGTCACCCTGGACCCGCCGTTCGCGGCCACGCAGAGATCAAATACCGACGTCTGGCGTCGCCATCAATCTTCGTCGTCATCCTCACGCCAGCCTCGATGATGGTGTCTTTGCCACCTATTCCAACGTCGGCCATCTTCCTGCCAGCGCCATCCCGGAACCGCTTCAGGCGGCGGCGCGACTATCACGGGTCGAGGGGCATAGACTGGCCTCGGAACGTACTGAACAGCCGGTGGTCCGTATTGAACGGGCGGTGCCGCGTAATAGTACGAAGGGGAAGGCGCAACGACGTAGGGAGCCGGAGCACCATAGCCTATACCCAGGTAGACCTCTGCATGACCAGGTGCTGCAGCCATGGCGAGGGCGGCAAACAGCGAGAGTGACGTGTAGTTCATCAAGCGACTTTCAAGGCAATGGCGCTCGCCATGCTTGGTCTCTTTAACGAGGGGAATTGAGGAGCGTTGACCAAGCATTTGTAACTTGATGCTCATAGATGCTTTGTATTTTTCCGACTGCCGAAAATGGCATCGACAGCTTTCGGAACATGCGTGGCCGTCATCGATAAGAAGCGAAAATTCCGACTCGTCTTCGGAATTTCTATGAATCTCAATGGCAACCTAAAGGCTTGGGCAAAGCGGATCAAGCGCGATGGCGTGACACTCTGGTTCGCCGGAAAGCAACCCGACACGCCTTGGTATGCAAAAGCTCTGGGACTTCTTGTCGTGGCTTATGCGCTCAGCCCGATTGATTTGATTCCTGATTTCATCCCGGTTCTTGGATATGTGGACGATATCCTCTTGCTTCCAGCGTTGATCTGGCTGACTGTCAAGCTACTGCCCCAATCAGTGCTTGCGAAGTGCCGTGTTCAGGCCGACGCGTGGATGGCCGAAAAAGGGTCTAAGCCAAGTAGTCGCGCAGGCGCGATCATGATCATCGTGTTGTGGGTCGCCACGGGGGTCGCGGCATGGCTCTGGTTGAATCCTCAGTCGGTCTGAGACGGTCGCCTTCCGGCCATAAGCGGACATCGACATTCCGGTTTGCCCCAAGAGATTTGTCACGCTCCGCTCTGACATATAGTTCAGGCAAGGCTCGCCATACTTCAAAGTCATGAAACTACTAGTCATAAGACATGGACAGACCCAAGCCAATGCAGAGCACAGATATTTGGGTGCGTTGGATCTTCCATTGAATGAGCTTGGAATTCTTCAAGCAGAGAGTATTGCGCGTCAGTTCTCATCGCCAATTGATGCTTTGTATTGCTCTCCATTGCTGCGTGCGCGTCAGACAAGTGCCTGCATCAGTGATGCTCTGGGAATTCCTTCACTAGTTGCGCCTGCATTTCGGGAGCGAAACGTTGGGGTTTTTGAGGGCCTGACACAAACGGAGGCAGCTACAGAATTTCCAGAGCTTTGGGCCAAAAACATAACAAGACACTGGCAGGATGCTCCAGATGGGGGCGAGAGCATCCAAGAAGTTTTCGAGCGAGTTGCGCAAGGGATTGCTGAATTACATGCCAACCATAAGAACCACAACGTATTACTTGTAGCCCATGGATTTGTAGCGAAGGTTTCAAGGGCCCTTGTGCTGGGCTTCACCTCGGATTTTTTTGATTGGCAGCTTGGGAATGGAGAGACACTGGAGTTGCAGATGCCCGAGCAGTGGACAGCTAGTGCGGCTTTTATAAGTAGCGATGCTGCACTTGGAGCCTGACAGACTGCTTAGGGTCGTTCTGAGACACTCGCCTACCGGCCAATAACAGTCGCTCTCGGCAGATGAAAGCAGACCCTCAACGCCCCAGCTAAACAGGCGAAAACGTCAGGCCACCAGGCCGGTGACCACGGTGCCGTTATGCATCCGACGGAATGAAGAATTGGGTCGGAGGATCCAGTGATGTGACAGGCATATGGCGCGGAACGCCTTATTGCAGGCCAACGTCAAAAGAGATTTACAAAGCCGAGAATCGTCGACCAGGCCAGCTCAAGCAAAGCCCACGCAGAAAATAATCCGTTCACCACAAGAAAAAGCGCGCCAACGACAAGCACTACAACGATGAGTTGCACAGCCTTCATACGGTGAAGTCTCCCGAAAAAACCAATTTTTTCATTGGGCATGCATGGCTCCTACCGATATGCCGTATCGTGTATCTTTGATCAATTTTAGGTGGGTTATGCACTGTCTCCTCTGGGTCGTTCAGAGGCTCTCGCCTACCAGCCAGACGCAGTCGCTGGACTAGAATCCAGCCGGAAACAGTGAGCGATTTGCAACGGTCACAGCCTGGTCAGCAGCGGCCGTACTGCGTGATTTGCTGCGTGATTCGCGTACATTGAAATTCGTCGCTTCCCTCACCTACGGTCAGCATGGCCGACAGTCATTGAGAGCCGTTAACAAGCCTTGATACGTCGTTGCATCGCCTTGTCGTACTTCCGCACTACCCGCGGCTTCGCGCCTCGTCTCAAGCGCAAACCTTGGGTTTGCCGGGTCGTGCCAGCCACTATCAGCAACACAGGACTCGGATGCGCTATTTAGTGATCGGCACCAGTGGCGCGGGCAAATCCACCTTTGCAAAAAAGCTGGCGCGCAAGATCCGAGCCTCATATATCGAACTGGATTCGCACTACTGGGGGCCAAACTGGCAAGCAGTACCGCCTGAGCAGTTCAAGCATTCGGTTGTTGAAGCTACTCAAGGAATATGCTGGGTAGCCGATGGGAACTACAGTGCTGTTCGAGACCTGCTTTGGTCACGAGCTACGCACGTCGTTTGGCTCAACTACGGTCGCTTCACCGTATTTTCTCGCCTGCTCCGGCGCACTCTTGGCGATGGCATCACCCGCAAGCGTCTGTCGCACGGAAACCGGGAGTCATTGCGGATGGCGTTTTTCTCGAAAGACTCAGTCCTGCTCTGGTCGCTATCTACTTATGCAAAAAACCAGTCGAAGTTCGCCGCTCTGCGCGAGCATGGCGAGTTCGCGCATCTGCAGTGGATTGAATTTTCCGAGCCTTCAGAGGCCTCGATGTTCCTCAAGGCGATCGCTGCCTCACAAGAGCGCTGACACGGGTTCACCTCCACAGCGCTGCTACAGCCCGGCATTTCAATGACTACCTTGCAGTCACTCGGATGCAGGTTCGGGCCGCCGAATATGCCCGCTATCGCTGCACATCGAGGTCGTAAGTGACCCAGTCGGTCGCCGACGCAAGCTTGTCGTAGAGCTGGCGCGCCCGGGCATTGCTGCCAGCGGTAATCCACCGCACCACAGGCCAGCCGCGTTCCTGGGCTTTGGCAGTCACGCCCATGATCAAGCTGCGGCCTATGCCTGAGCCTCGCTGGTCTTGAGCCGCAAACAGGTCGTCGAGAAAGCCGACGTCCTGCGCGATCAGCGGGTCAGGACATGCACGAAAATGCGCCAGTCCCAGCAACTGGCGGTCCTCCGACTCTGCGACCAGCCCTTCCATCGGATGGCGCGGGTCCATCAGCCATGACCAGCTTCGATCCAGGATCGCATCGGTCATGGGCGACTGGTAGAAATGGGCGTACTGGCGGTAGAGATCGCACCATGGCGTTCGGTCACTCATTTCCAGGGGGCGAATTGTCACTGCACTCAGCATTGGGGTTCTCTTGTCCATGGTTGCTCCGGCTTGGTCATTCCCAAGCCGGTTCTGTGTTTTTCACCAGACTGCGGACGCCGCCGACGGTCCTTCGTGCGAGGGAAAGTGCGGCAGCACCTCCCTGGCCAGCTCCTCCAGCACCTCGACTGGCGGGCGCTGTGAAAACTGAATGCCAAACGCGGCATGGTTCACCCCTGCCGCCTGCCACTCTTCAAGCAAGGCCATCAGCCCTCTTCGCCCGGTGCGCAGAACATAGCCACCGTGCAAGGGGGTCCGAGGATAGCCGGGATCATCCACCAGATCGATCCACTCGTTCGTCATGTGCGGCCTGAACGCCCCTCCGGGGACAAGTCCTGGCCTGCAAGATTTGCCTGCTACGCCGTGACCCGGCCTGGAGCGGCTGACCGCTCCGAAGTGCGCGCCTTCCTGGACTGGATTCGCGCAGAAGCGGCCTAGTAAGGCCGCAAGCAGATACCCCGCTGCCCTGCAGGCTGCTCGAATTGAATCAACCGACATTCCCAGCTAGCGCGAAGCCTCTGGCCCCTGCTCAGCGCACTCGCCTTGCCCAAGCCTTCTACCCTCAAGCGAGGCAGATGCAGCATCTCGACATCGTGCTTGCGACAGCCATGCCGCATGTGTCTCAGCGCATCAAAGGCAATACGGGACGACGCAATAACCGCCAGGGCAATCAGCGATTATTCATGCCATTTCTGAATCGCAGTTTCCAAGCTACTGAAGGTATTTCATCAATAGTCCCGGCATGCCACGGCATGCGACGGCAATGACCCGAAACAGCCACCTTCAAGCCTTGAATATCGTCCACCTCGTTTATAACCATATTTTTTAGAAATGAAATATCAAAAAAAACGACATTCAATATTTAATTTCAATCGAGCAATAATAAATGAGGTGTATAGAAAATCATTTGAATGATTTCAATAGCCAAAAAAAAATAATCAACTAAATTTCTAAAAAACATCTACTAAAAATAGAAAAATGGCTTATTTAAATACGCTATCAATAACCAAAAACAGAACTCAGATAGCACAAAATTAACGACGAATTATTTCAGTTTTATATATATTGAAAAATTAAATAAACATAGTTAGTTAAATTAATTATATCTATAGATTAACTCATTAAACACAACACAAGCATCTACCCAATTCCAAGGATTCATTTTGTAAGTTCAGTAAAATTTGACATTATTTGACATTTTCTATGGATTTCCCAATGAGCACTAATTAATTTCTTAAAGTATTCAAGCCCCCTGGTTTTTTCATCGGGAGCCATCTATGCCAGCCGTCCAGACTTCGTCTTGCCCGCCCTTGTTTAGCAATCACAATGACCCTCCTCCATCGCTTAGCCACTCGATGTGGCCTGGGCACATGGTGGGCCAGCGAGAGCAGCCCGTTCGCGTCTTCCTGGTAGACGACGACAGCCATATCCGCAGAGTGATTGCCCAGGATCTGATGGGCGACTCAAGAACACTGCTGGTTGGCCATGCCTGCAGCTTGCGTGAGGCACGCAAGAGCATTCAACAGCACGACTTCGACGTTCTGATGATAGACCTCAACCTGGGCGACGGCGAAGGTCTGGATCTGCTTGAACTTGTCCAAGGCACACACCCGCATGTGCAAAGCATTATCGTTTCAGTAACTGAAAGAGATGAAAAGGTCTTTCAGGCTTTTGAGAAAGGTGCTGTAGGCTATTTGCTGAAAAACTCCTGGTTTGGCGACTACGCACAAGCAGTATTGCAAGTTGCCAATGGTGGCGCATCCATTACTCCGTCTCTTGCCAAGAAAATTCTGTCGCTGGTTAGCAGATCACAAACTTATGTCGTTCCAGCATCAAACCTCACCAAAGAAGAGAAACTTTCTGAGCGAGAAATAGAAATACTCAAGCTCATTGCCTGCGGTTACAGCTCTCCTGAAATATCCACGCAGCTCAAGATAAGCACATTGACAGTATCCACGCATGTCAAGAACATGTACCGAAAGCTGCAGGCCAAGACAAGAGCCCATGCTGTAAAAGCAGCCTCCTTGCGTGGGTTGATATAAATTTGAAGGCATTTTCTTTATTCATGGCCAGAGGTGGCAAGCGTATGGAATCGCTGAGAAATCTTGGCTGGAAGGCAACAACCATTTTCCTTCAGACCATTACCATACTCAGCTGGTGTTTTCTCACGCCACTGCGAGATCAGAATTGGTTTTTTGTCTTCAGTATTTTGGTGGCCTTGAGCGGATTGCTTATCTCGCTTCGCTACATTCCCGGAATCTATCGTGGCCTCAAGGCCAGACTGCGCTCCAGCTCCCAGCCCTCCAAGGAAGTCCAGGAAGAGCGCAAGCGCATCGCCTCAGACCTGCATGACACTTTGGGCAGCCAGTTGGTAGAAGCCTTGAGCCTGATGAACTCACAGCCCTCGGTTGAAGATGGTCCTGCCAGAAAAGTACTGGAGCAATCGCTGCTGGACCTGCGCCTGATCGTCGACTCCATGGATGCCCAAGCCGACAATCTGGCCATGCGCCTGGCGCGATTGCGCTATCGGCTGGAGCCCGCGCTTCAACGCAAAGGCCTTGTACTGCACTGGCAGTTGACCGACCCTGAGCTCGGGGTCGGCCAGCAGACCACGCTGCCGCTTCCCAAAGACCGCGTTGCGCATGAAATCCTGGCCGTCGTTCAGGCCAGCCTCAGCAACGCCATCGAGCATGCCGATGCGACCGAGATGTGGCTGACACTGGAGCCCTATCAACAGGGCGACCTGCAAAGCTTCGGCTGGGAGTGGTATCTGAGCATTGAGGACAACGGCAAGGGCTTCGATCTTCAAGCCGTGCTCGACAACCCCAGCAAGTCCGGGCACGGCGTCAACAACATGTTTCATCGCATGCGAAGCATCGGCGGCGACCTTCACATCCACCCCCGCCATGGCGGAGGCACGCAGGTATTGATGCGATGGCGGTCTGAACCGCCCAGCCTTTGCTAGAGAAGCCTGAATTCACGGCGTTCTTATTGTGGACACCGCGCGTCATGTCGATCTCATGCCCACCTCATGCCCGGTTGAGGGCCCCCGGGCAGGCGATCTCATCTCATTGATGGAACACGCCGCTATTCAGACAGAACGCCATCAGCTCCTGATTGGACTTCGCCTCAAGCTTGCGCATCGCGGTCATCTTCTGCGAGCTGACTGTCTTGATGCTGCGGTTAAGACGTTCGGCAATCTCGGCAAGGCTGCCTCCCCGCACGTAGTAGCGCAGGACCTCGAACTCGCGCGGAGTCAATGACTTGAAGCGCTCCTGCAGCATCTGATGCTGAAGCGAAACATTCGTCTCCAGAAAGGATGGCGGGGTGTAGATGTTTCCCAGCGACACCAGGCGTATGGCCTTGAAAACCTCGGAGGGGTCGTCCTGCTTGAAGACCACGCCCTTGACGCCGGCCTTGTAGAGCGCCTTCACGATCATCGGGTTCGACAGCATCGTCAGCACGATGACCTTCAGGCCCTCGAACTGGCGCAGCAGATAGCCGATGAACTTGATGCCGTCACCGTACTGCGAATCAGGCATGTGATAGTCGACGATGACGATGTCGGGAAGAGACTTCGTCAGCGCCGCCACAAGTTCCGTCGAGGAACTGGCAGTGGCGGTCAGCGTGAGATGGAGGTTTTGCTTGAGCAGGTCGCCAAGCCCCATCAGCACTAGTGGGTGATCATCTGCCAGGACTATTCGTAGTTTCGTCATGCTTTTCTCAATTCGACCCCAATTCTGACGGCACAAACCCCGGCCTATCGAGATGTGTCTCAAGACGGCATTGACTTTCAGGAGCGCGCTGCACGGCCTCTTGAAGTCAATCAAGACCGATTAGAAAAGATAATCCCGAAACACAATAGTTAAAAATCTACAACTGCCGGACTGTGGGCTGCGACAGAAAAACTTCTGACATATATCGCGCCCGGCATCCCCTCTCAAAATCAGAAATACAGGCTTGCACAAAGCGACTTTGAGAATTTTCTGAGAATTTCCGGCCCTTCATTTTCATATCCTTGCCTGGCACCTAAACAAAAGGCGCGCAAGCAAATCGCAATGCAAATGCATTGCGATTTGAAGGAGTTTCCGCACCCGCACTCCAACGCCCGGAAACGCTTTTTAAATCTTCAATCACAGAGTCAATTATGAAAAAACTCGTTCTGAGCTTGGCCGTTCTGTCTGCACTCGGTGCTGCGAGCATTGCTCAAGCTGCCCCGGCCGAAGGCGCCAAAGGCCTTATCAAGTTCACCGGCGTGATCAATGCAGACACATGTGTCCTGAGCAGCCCCAGTGGCACGATCGCCGGCAAGACCCTGACCGTGGACATGGATGAAGTCCCCGCCGCCTCGCTGGGCAGCGAGGAGTCGCCCACAACGACTGGTAACGGTCTGACGGCCGAGGCAAAGGACCTGGATCTGGACATCCAATGCGCCACCGGTACCAAGGTTTCGATGACGCTCACCCCGTCCGCGCCCTCGGGCAAGGGCATTGCAGTGCAAGGCGGAGCCAAAAACGTGCAAATCATGCTGACGCGTGACGGCAGTGTGGTGGACTTCACATCCGGCTCTGCTGATATCGCTGCCAACGCCGCAGTGGAAGGCAAGTTCCGCGTGCCTCTGAAGGCCTACTGTTGATTTCCACCCAGAAGTGACCCACTAGCCCCCGGTTTTTCCATCTCAATCTGACCCACGCATTAACCCTAGCCTGCTGCTTTCTTGTGCAGCAGGAGACCAGGAGTGATTGACGTGGCCACTTTGAGTGTCATCCGGCGCTGGGCTCTGCGTGAGCACCTGTCCATCCGAGAGATCGCCCGCAGAACTGGGCTTTCTCGCAATACCATCCGCAAGTATTTGCGCTCCGACGTTGTGCAACCTCAACTTGCACAGCGCACCATCGCCACCAAGCTCGACCCCTTCGCCAGCAAGCTGTCAGGCTGGCTGCGTACAGAAGTCAACCGCTCTCGCAAGCAGCGGCGCACGATCAAGCAGATGTTTCTGGACTTGCAGGCGTTGGGCTACACCGGCTCCTACAACCGAGTCGCTGCCTTTGCCAGAGTATGGAAGGCTCAGTGTCATGCGGTGGAGCAGACATCAGGGCGAGGCGTTTTTGTGCCCCTGGTCTTCGGCGCTGGAGAAGCCTTCCAGTTTGATTGGAGCGAGGATTGGGCTGTCATTGCGGGTGTACGCACCAAGCTGCAAGTGGCTCACTTCAAGCTCAGCCACAGCCGAGCCTTCTATCTGCGGGCCTATCCCCTGCAAACCCATGAGATGCTGTTCGATGCCCACAACCGTGCCTTTGCGGTGTTTGGAGGCGTCCCTAGGCGGGGGATCTACGACAACATGCGCACAGCCGTCGATCGTGTCGGCCGTGGCAAGCTCAGAGAGGTCAACGCCCGCTTCAGTGCTATGGCCAGCCATTTCCTGTTCGAGGCACAGTTTTGCAATCCGGCCTCGGGATGGGAGAAGGGACAGGTCGAGAAGAATGTTCGGGACGCTCGCCATCGTATCTGGCAATCTGTACCAGCGTTTCCGACACTCAGTGCCCTCAACGATTGGCTAGAGCAACGGTGTCAGCAGTTATGGCAAGAGATTGCGCATGGCCAATTGCCTGGCTCACTTGCTGATGTGTGGGAGCAAGAACGCTCAACCCTGATGCCCATGCCTCGGCCGTTTGACGGCTTTGTCGAGCATGCCAAACGAGTCTCTCCCACCTGCCTAGTTCACTTCGAGCGCAATCGCTACAGCGTGCCGGCCTCTTATGCCAACAGGCCCGTGAGCTTGCAGGTTTATGCCGACCGTCTGGTTGTCGTGGCCGAAGGTCAGTTCGTCTGTGAACACCCGCGCATCATTGAGCGCAATCACCAAGGTTCTGGGCGTACGGTCTATGACTGGCGCCATTACCTGGCCGTATTGCAGCGCAAGCCTGGCGCATTGCGCAACGGTGCGCCGTTTGCCGAGTTGCCAGACGCATTCAAACGACTGCAAGCTTTGCTCCTGAAGCAACCTGGCGGCGATCGCGAGATGGTGGAAGTTCTTGCCTTGGTGTTGCAGCACGATGAGCAAGCCGTCCTGGCCGCTGTCGAGTTGGCACTGGAGGATGGCGTACCTCGCAAGACCCACATCATCAATATCTTGCACCGCCTCATTGATGGAACACCGGAACCTGAGCCCATCCATTCACCCCAAGCCTTGGCCTTGATCGTTGAGCCACAAGCCAACGTCGTGCGCTATGACCAACTCCGACAGGTGCGCCATGCGTCATGACCCCGCCATTGCTGCGATCATCATCATGCTGCGCCAACTCAAGATGTTTGGCATGGCCCAGGCCGTGACAGAACTTGCAGAGCAAGGCTCACCAGCATTTGAAGCAGCACACCCCATACTGTCGCAACTGCTCAAGGCCGAGAGTGCTGAGCGAGAAGTGCGCTCCATTGCCTATCAACTCAAGGTCGCCAGGTTCCCGGTCTACAGAGATCTGGCAGGCTTTGACTTCGCACACAGTGAAGTCAATGAAGCCTTGGTACGCAGCCTTCATCGCTGTGAGTTCATCGAGAAGGCTAACAACGTGGTGCTTGTCGGTGGGCCTGGCACGGGCAAGACGCACATTGCTACAGCACTGGGTATTCAGGCCATTGAGCACCACCGTCAAAGGGTGCGCTTCTTCTCTACTGTTGAGTTGGTTAATGCGCTGGAGCAAGAGAAAGTGCAAGGCAAAGCCGGACAGCTCGCCCACAGGCTGGTGCATACGGATCTGGTGATACTCGATGAGCTGGGCTATCTGCCCTTCAGCTCATCTGGCGGTGCGCTACTGTTTCATCTACTCTCGACGCTTTACGAACGCACCAGCGTAGTAATCACCACCAACCTGAGCTTCAGCGAATGGGCCCGCGTGTTTGGTGATGCCAAGATGACCACGGCTCTGCTGGACCGCCTAACCCACCACTGCCATATTCTGGAAACAGGCAACGACAGCTACCGCTTCAAGCACAGCAGTGCAGTCCAACAACCGTCCATGAAGAAGGAGAGAAACAAAACCTGATCCACATCTTGAGCCTTGCGGCTCAAGTCAAAGGGTGGGTCAGTTTGAGATGGAAATCGCGGGTCAGTTTTGCGTGGAAATTAACAGCTGCTGGAGCGGCGCGTGGAACTGGGCTTTGTCGTCTTGCCCGACGAGCGCTTTGACACCCTGACCCTGGCCGAAGACGAGCTGGTGGCGGTGCTGCCTGCTGCACACCCCCTGGCGTCCCAATCGGCCATTGCTGCCATGAGCTTTCATGGACAGCCCTTTATCCGTACCAGCGCAGGCTCAGGCCCCCATATCGATGCTTTCTTGGCCAGCCAGGGCGTCTCACCCAGAACTCTGTTCAAGTTTGAGCAGCTCACCTCGATGATGGGCTTTGTAGCGCAAGGCGAGGCAGTCACCATTGCCGCACGCCTGGCTCTGCCCGAGCCCCCGGCAGGGGTTGTCTACCGCCCGCTAGAGCCCCGTTGTCGCCGGAAAATCGCGCTGGCCGCGCTGAGCTTTGACAAGCTCTCGCCCGCTGCTTTGGCTTTTGTCGAGCTGGCCCGGAAAAGCAGAGGCAGCCTGGCGATTGAATAAACCTCGTCATCCGAAGCAAGTGGTCTCCCGAGTGCCTGGAGCCAAAGGTAGTCTGCAAAGGCCATGCAAGGCAGATTGCCATCTTCGATAAGGCAGCCAGTCATGGCTGAGCGATGAATGCAAGGTTCATTGCATGACTGGATATCGGCCAAGCAGTCTTCGCCGTCATGGCAGGCTCAAGTCCATGCCGAGCATATTGGCAAGGCCGAAGGTGAACAGCAGAACAAACAGCAGCGCCAGCATGAAGGCGGCAGCCACCTTGCCGCCCGTGCGCAGCAGCGCGCGCCTGTCCATCCCCTTCTTACCTTGGTCGTAATGCCACTTGATGGCAAAGAACATGCACGCGCCGAAGATGAGAACCTTGAACGTAACAAAGATTACAGGGACCCAATCGATCATTTTGAAAATTTCCAGCCTATGACTTGACACTGTCTACCGTGAGGAACACCGCTTCCCCAAGGAGAGAGGCGAAAACGTCGGCGATTGCCATACAAGAATGGAATCGCTACACGCTCTGAGGCATATTACTTAAAAGCAATTTCCATACATTGAGACAAAATGTCTGCGTATGAAAACCATACAAGATGACAGTTTGCCCGTTTGGCTGCCGCGATTGGCCGTGCATGGCGGGCCACGCTTCTTGCAGATTGCGGATGCCTTGCAGGCGGCAATGGCAGACGGTTCGCTGAAACCGGGTGATCGTCTGCCCCCGCAGCGCCAGTTGGCAGCACAGCTGAACCTCGACCTGACAACGGTCACGCGCGCATACGACGAAGCCAGACGCCGCCATCTGCTCGAAGGCCGCGGCGCGCGAGGCACCTATGTCGCGGCACCGAGAATTGAACTGACCTCGGTCCTCGACCTCAGCATGAACACTCCTCCCCCACCCGCTGGCGTGGACTTCGACGACCTGCTGAAACAAGGCCTTTCTCAGGTAATGATGGGGGCAGACACCGCATTGCTGATGACTTACCACCTGGGCGGAGGAAGCGACTCCGACCGCAAGGCAGGAGCCAGATGGCTGGAGCCGATGTTTGGATCTCTGGATTCAGCACAGGTTGTTGTCTGTCCGGGCGCTCAAGCTGCAATTGCCGCATTGATCCTGGCGCTGACGAAGCCTGGCGATGTGATACTGACAGAGCCAGCAAGTTATCCGGGCCTGCGTACTGCTGCGACCCAGTTCGGCCGGCGCATCGTTGCGGTGGAAGCGGACCAGCACGGGATGGTGCCCGAGATGCTGGAGCAGGCCTGCCATCAGCACCAGCCTGGGCTGCTCTACCTCAACCCTACATTGCAGAACCCGACCGCCATCACCATTCCGGAGCGCCGGCGCAAGGAGCTCGCCAACATCGCGAAGCGCTGCAATGTACGCATTGTCGAAGATGATCCCTACTGGCTGCTTGCCGATGCACCGCCACCACCTATTGCCACGTTTGCCCCGGAACAGGTGTCCTACATCTCGACCCTGTCGAAATGCCTGACGCCCGGCTTGCGTGTCGCCTTCGTGCTCATACGTGACCCGCATGAACGCGAACGTTTCCTGGTCGCGCTCAGGTCATTTGCGCTGATGGTCGCTCCTCTGACGGCCGCACTGGCCACACAGTGGATTCTCGACGGTTCGGCTGCTGCTTTGATGGAGGGCGTACGCAAGGAGGCGCGTCTGCGCCACTGGATGGCCAGGGATATTCTTGCGGGGAGGTACAGCGGCACTGGAGACGGCCTGCATGTATGGCTGGAGTTGCCAGGGTATTGGAACTCCTCACAGCTTGCGCGTGCGGCCGACAGCGAGGGCATCGCCGTCACGCCGGCGGAGGCATTCGCAACCAGCGCCACCGGCAGCGGCTCCGTCAATGCCATTCGCATCTCGCTGGGCAGCATCAAGGACCGTGGACGCTTGCAGACGGGCCTTCAAAAGCTGTCTCATCTGCTTGCACGAAGGCCAGAGCCGTTCAGCGCTGCGGTGGTTTAAGTGCCCGGGAAAGACGGTGCACCATTCAGGAGCACCCTCAATGCGGTCGCATCCAGGCCGGCTCAACCATCGACTGCGCCAGCTTTTTTCGCAGAGGACTCATACGGCCGCGACACCGGCTTCGCCGATGACCTTTCCTGACTTTTCGCTCCAGACGTACTTGCTACCATGCTTTCAAAACAGTCTGGAGGGTGTACGTGGGCAAGGCATTACCGCTGCAAGCTCAGCACAAACAGTCAATGCGCCCCACCGTGCGCATGGCGACACTGGGAATGGCCGTTGCGTGGCTGACCTTGGTGACTGGTCTGGGCTGGTGGATGTCACAGCGAGTCGAGGGTGCAGAGCTGGATCGCCTGGCGGCCAGCGCCGAATATGAAGCCAAGACGACCGCACGCATCATGGATCGGCTGTTCACGGAAATGTCGAGTGTGGCCAATATGGTGGCGCGCCAGGGCTCGGTGATCCAGCTGGCCACCCGGTATCGCGACGATCCGCCAAGTCTGGCCAGGCTCACGCGCCAGCAGCGCGCGGCGCAATTCACGCAGGATCCGTTGGTGCGCAAAGTCGGCAACTTCATGCATGAACTCTTGTATGGATGCCTCCCAGCTATGAGTAGTAACCCGCAATGCTTTGTGAAGAAGTCGGCTGCTGCCTTGTATCCGGCCTGTGATGTGGACGCTGGGTTGCCCCTTGTCCGCTGGCCCCGATGTAATCCGCTGACGAGCGCCTCATCTCCTAGGACGGACTTTTGAAGTCCGGTAGTTCATCCAGGTTTAGCTCGTCCCGGTCTGACCTGTTTCACATCACGCTGCTTTGTTGCTGCCTCATCGCCTTCAAAGGTTCACATCCTCCTTTCTCGGGTTGATCTGCTATCCGTTCAAGCCCCAAGCGGCCTGGTGCTCTGGTGGCCTCGTTGGTAGTCCTGCTGTCGGGCCGTAACGGCCCAGATCGTTCGCGCCATCTTGGCCGCCTGTGCCACGATCACAACGTTCGTTGGCCTCCTGGCTTGAAGCTGTTCCAGCCATGGGCCGGGCTCTTTCGCATGTCTCAGTACCGCACGCGCACCGTGAATAAGCAAAGTCCGCAGGTAGGTGTCGCCCCGTTTGGAGATCCCCAGAAGATTTACCCGGCCACCTGTGCCTCGTTGCTTGGGTACCAGACCCAGCCAGGCACAGAATTCGCGCCCCGACTTGAATGCCTTGGCTTCTCCCATAGTGGCGATGGCCGCTGTAGCCGAGAGCAGGCCTACCCCGGGTATCGCCGCCACACGCTTCATGTCCACGTCAATGCGCAGGACCTCTGCAAGCCTCACCTCGATGGCCTTAATGTCTATCGCCAGTTGCTTGATGCGCTGGGCCTGCTCGCGCAGGCTATCGACGACATACTGTGGAATGCTGTTGGCAAGCGCCTCCAGTGCGAGTTCCAACTCGCCCAACAACGCCTTCTTGCCTCGCGCTAAGGTGGCTCCAAACTCATAGAGTAGTCCCCGCAACGCATTGATCTGCATGATCTTCATCCGCATCAACATCTCGCGCTGACGATGCAAGGTGAGCGTGGCTTGTTGCGCCAGCGTCTTCACGCCCACGAATTTGGTACCCGGCTGCTGGATCGCCAGCCAGATGGCGCGTGCATCTGTAGCGTCGGTCTTGTTGCCGTTCACGAATGGGCGCACGGCTTTGGCATGAATCAGCCGCACGGCATGGCCCTGCGCCGTCAACTCACGGGCCCAGTGGTGCGCTCCGCCGCAGGCTTCGATGCCGATCAAGCAAGGTGCACGGTTGGCGAAGTGCCCTAAAACCTTGGCCCGCTTGAGCTGCACGTTGACAATCTCGCCTGTGCTCATGTCCACGGTGTGAAGTTGGAACACGCTTTTGGCGATGTCCAGTCCAATGACCTGCAGGCCGGCCATCTGACCGATGATTTGCCCCGCGCTTTGGGTAGTACGACGATGCATGACGGAACCTCGCTGGTGTTTGTGAAGACATTGGTCTATCAAGCCACGGGCACTTTGATACCGTATCCATTCAAGAGTCCAGCTCGTCTAGCGAACAAGCACACTCCCAAAACGGTCACGCTGTTCATCTTTATGCTTCTGCGGCCTTTGAGCTGCCCGTAGGCAGGGAGACATCCATTACATCTCCAGTGATCTGCGCTATGCCCGCATCTACATGAACAACATGTCGGACGACACGGTGACGGCCAGCAACTGGAACGAGCCTGACAGCATCGTGGGCATGATCTACTCTGGCCGTCCCTATCTGATCGATGCATTGCGTGACGGCAATGGCCATTCGTTCGGTATCGCCCGGCTGAACAAGACACCATCCTATTTTGTAGCCAGCCGCATTGAGAACGAAGACGACATGCCTCTGGGCTCCGTCACGGTGAAGTTCGATACCCCGGAAATAGCGCTCTACCTGACTGGACACCACATTGCACTGATCGTGGATCGCCAGGGAAGAGTGACCACCGCTTCGTCCGCTCCATTCATGCTGCGCAATGCGGCAGGGCTTCTTTCGCCGGGTACTGCGCAGTCTTCCAGCATGCCCTCTTCGCCAGACAATGGAGAAGATCCAGGAATAGCTCTGGATGTGCAAGCCATGGCCAGCTCCGGCCATGCTGATCAGTGGCTCATCGATGGCAAACCCTATCTGCTGCAGCGTGAGCCGCTATCCAAAACACAGTACCAGCTGATCACGATGGCGGCCCTGGATCACCTGCCTGCCATGCGTCGACAGCACTATTGGATGGCAGGGCTGGTGGCGGCGATCGGCTTGCTTTTCATCCTGCTCTCCAGCCACGTGATCGGGCAAATGGTGGCGCGGCGGCAGGACGAGCGACATGCGGCGAACCATGATGCACTGACCAATCTGCCGAACCGGCGCAATGTGATGGCCCAACTGGATCGGCTGTTCGCTTTAGCGGGCCGCACGCAGCAATGGGTCCTGGTGGCCTTCATCGATCTGGATGGGTTCAAGGCGATCAACGACACCTACGGACATGTGGTCGGTGACCAATTCCTCGTCGAAGTCGGCCGGCGCATGTCTGCAGGTTTGCGCAAGAGTGACATGCTGGGGCGACTAGGTGGTGATGAATTTGTCGTCATCGGGCTGATTGCTCCGCCTGACCCAATGGATCAGGACAAGGCTCTTGAAGCCATGCGCAGTCGATTGGCACCGCTGCTGATCGGAAGCTATAAATTTGCCGAGTGCAGCTTCGACTACCCAGGAGCAAGCTTTGGCATTGTGAGTGCCGATCCATCCGCCAGCTCTCCGCAGGCTGTGCTCAAGGAGGCTGACCAGTGCATGTATGCGGACAAACAGGCGCGGCGAGCATCGCAAATACAGTCGGCCCAAAGTGACTCAACCATTGAGACACGCGAATTGGCGGAGCGCCTCCAGGCTTCTGCTCCCGACTTTGGCTCTGTGCGAGCCTGAAACAGAGCAAGAGCAAAATTCCGGCTTCGCCCGACCCGCGTTGACGGAAATCCCTCATTGCCACAGGTTTCTTGCCGCCGCATTGTTGTGCCCTCCGCAAACTACCTCAGAGGTGCCCCATGGCTGAACCATCGACTCCCGACAAGCAACCGCAACCCGATCCGGCCGAACTCAATGCGTTCTTCCCCTCCCCCTACTCGCTCAGCCAGTTCACGTCGCCCAAGTCCGACCTGAGCGGCGCCGACTACGCGAAAACCTATCAAGGCAGCAAGAAGATCCTGATGATCGGCGCAGACGAGCGCTACCTGCTGACGGACAACGGCAGCTTCTTCTCCACCGGCAACCACCCGGTCGAGACACTGCTGCCCATGTACCACCTGGACAAGGCGGGCTTCGCGTTCGATGTGGCAACGGTGTCGGGAAATCCCGTCAAGTTCGAGTTCTGGGCAATGCCTTCCGAAGACGAGACGGTCAAGGGCTTTTTCAACAAGTACCACTCGCAATTCAAGGAGCCGCTGCGCCTGTCGACGGTGCTTGAGCAAGGGCTGGAGCAGTACGCAGCCATCTTCGTCCCCGGCGGGCATGGCGCGCTGATCGGCATCCCCGACAGCAGTGACGTAGGTGCGGTGCTGGAATGGGCTGCGGCCAACAACCGGTTCGTCATCTCCCTGTGCCACGGACCTGCTGCCTTCCTCGCGGTTGGCGACAGCGACATCTACCGAGGCTACAAGATCTGCGCCTTCCCCGACGCACTTGATGCGCAGACCCCGGCCATCGGCTACATGCCGGGTCACCTGACCTGGAAGTTCGGCGAAAGGCTCAAGACCCTGGGTTTCGAGATCGTCAACGACGGCATCTCGGGTGCCGTGCACCGGGACCGTCAGCTGATCACCGGCGACAGCCCTCTGGCTGGCAATGCGCTTGGCAAGCTCGCGGCCGAAACCTTGCTCAAGGAAGTCACGGCCTGAGATGAGCACTGCAATCGCGCAGGCGGCATTGCACGGAGCCCTCGCCATCGAGGGCGCCCGCAGCCTCGCCGCAATCCAGGATACGGTGCGTGCTGTCGGCGCGCCGCTGGGGTACGACCGTTTTGTGCTGTTCTCGGCTTCCAGCGCTCGGGACGATGCGGTGGAGCGCATCTACTGGATCGAAGGCGACTGGTTCGGCACGGGCGCGCCTGTCGATGCTGAAACCTACGTGCGGCACTGCCCGGTGACGCGCCATATCCTGGAGACGAACCAGCCCTTCTTCTGGACCAAGACGAACGGCGCTCAGGGCGAGCGTTACAGCGTCGTCCGCGCGCCGCAAGGCCCGGGTATCCACGGTCTGCAAGTGCCTGTATTCGGCCTCCTGGGGCTGGAAGGCGCAATGAGCCTGGGCGGCGAGCGCATCGATGCCTCGCCGCAGGCCCGGCTGGCGCTGGAGCTGATCGCCCAAACCGCATTCCGCACGGCGCGCAGGCTGCTGGAGCTGCCCGCGCAAGAGGAGCTCGGCCCCTTGTCCGATCGCGAACGTGAGGTGCTCGCATGGACGGCCGCCGGCCGGCGGCAGACGGAGATTGCCGCAACCCTCGGCCTGTCCGAACGCACTGTGGAAAACCACCTGCGCCGCATCCGCAAGCGCCTGGGCGTCGCCACGACGGCGCAGGCCATTCGCGTAGCGATCCGCAACGGAGAGATCGTCGCCTGACTATCCATGTCGGCTCACATCTCAAGTATCCCTTTGGAACATGCAAACGGGAGGCAGGAACCGGCCGCAGGAGCTCTTCAAGACACAGCCCTGCCGGCTTCTGCTCCCGGTCCAGATCTATGCTGAAGTGGGTAGCGCTTTAATGGAGCGCAGAACATTGCGTGTGATGCTTTGCCGTTTGGCAAGGTCGGCAAGTCTGTTGGGAGTGTCCATGTTCAAGGCGAAGAAGACGGGGCCGCTGGGCCACTCTACCCAGCCCACCCACCAGCCGATTTTTCCGGTCCAGCCCGTTTTTGCACGCAGTATCCAGTCAGGCCCCGCTTCATTGACCATCACGTCCTTCACAAGCCGCTGGTGCTCGACCTGGAAAGGCAGTTGATTGCGGTAAAGCCGTTGCAAGAAAGCAATCTGCTCGAAGGACGAGATGGCGAGGTCGCCCTCAACCCAGAATGGCTTGTCGCCAGTGGCGACCGCATTGCCATACCCAATCTTTCGCATATAGGCGCTCTCGCGTGCATCGCCGAGTTCCCTGGCGAAGCGCTCATACACCCAGACGGTGGAGTTCCTCATCGCGGAGCGCAAATTCTGATCCACGTTCCAGGCCTCCACAGGTCGTTTCACACCATCCCATTGAATGAGCTGAAATTCGTCACGCAGCAGCCCTGCATCAAGCGCAAACAGGCTGTGCGGAATCTTGAAGGTAGAGGCTGGCGAGTAACGCCGAGCGGAACGCGACACGTTGTAGACGTGGGTAGTTTCAGAGTTATCGCGTGCATCGAGAACAACGATGCTGCCTTGCGCATCGGCTTCTGCGAAAAACCGAGACCACTCGGCCATTTCTTGAGGCTGGGGGCCAGCCGCCGTCACTTGAGCAAACCCTGCGGCCAGGGCGGATAAGACCAGACTACGTCGATTCATGCGGCTAGTTTAAGGGTCAAACGAACCCGTCCTGAGGTGACAGGGACAGTGGCGGTGACACCTTGCCGCGATGGGGAGCGTCTCTTGCGGGCCGGACAGCGACAGCCGCAATCGCTTGAATCCACAGCCAGAGGCTGTCTTTCGAGCAACCAGATCGGGCATAGCGAGCACTCTGGGAGTTCGGACTGCCGCCTGAGTTGTCAATCGGCGCTCGCTGGCCCTTTAAGTTCAAGCTGATTGCCGTCCGGGTCTTTGCAGTAAATGGACAGGCCCATGCCGTCAGCGCCAAAGCGCCGCACCGCCCTATCCGCCTCAAGACCATGGCCAGCCAAATGGGTGAGTATGGCTTGCTCGTCAAAAGGCTCGATACGCAGGCAAAAATGATCGACATTTCTGCGCTCGCTTGAGGCCGCAGCTCCGCCCGCACGGCCTAAAGGGCCCTCAACATCCACCAGGTCAATCATGGATGCACCAGCTCGCAGATGAACCATACCCAAATCCTCGCGACGCTTCACCAAGGTACAGCCCAGGACCGCTTGGTAAAAGCGGATGCTGCGCTCCAGGTCGGTGACGCGCAACACGATGTGATCAATGTGCTGAATATTGAATTTGCTCATGGCGATCTCCTGCTCCAGGCATGCACACTCCTAATCGTATGCACTTGGTGTGATGGAACCCCAGACGTTCGGCGAGCGTCAGGGACATTTTTTCGATCCTCGCATTGAGTATTTCGGCGTGAGGCGCTGATTTCCATTTCCTTTCGAGAAGTGCTCAGCGCACTGGCGCCGCGCCAGTGGGGCCATCACTATTTTTGTGCTCAAGCCAAGCCCACGCTGGAGGTGGCGGGGATCGCTGTGGCGGCAGGCCTGGCTGCTCCTGCTCCCTGGATCAGGAACACCCCGCCAAGAATCAGGAGCACACCCAGCACACGCATGACGTTGATGGGCTTGGGTTCCAGCCCCATGACACCGAAGTGATCGATCAATACAGCCACGACCATCTGTCCTGCGACCACGGCGACCAGAAATCCGCCGGCACCCAGTTTGGGGATCAGGGCTGCAGCACTGGCGACGTAAACAGCCCCCAGGACACCGCCGATCCACAACCACCAGGGACCGTGAAACGCATTGCTGAAATTCGGCATGGGGGCTTTGACCAGAATCAGCATGGGCACCATCACGGCCAGGCTGATCACCAGCGATGTGGCAGCCCCCCAGAAAGGGTGACCAAGAGCACGGCCTACGTTGGCATTTGCAGCGGCCTGAAAAGGCAGGATGGCCCCCGCCAGCAAGGCCATGCCCAGTGAGGCGACCGTCATCAATGCCATCTTGCTGTTCATATCTGCCACTCCTTCAAACGTCTACAAGCAATGCTTGGATGGTCTCGCATACGGATTAATTATGGAAATCGTTTATATGCACATGTACTATTCTTCGCATGGATGATCTGCGTCGTATCGACCTCAATCTGCTGCTGGCACTTCACGCGTTGCTGACCGAGAAGCACGTGACCAGGGCTGCCATGCGCCTGCACAAGAGCCAACCGGCAGTGAGTCATTCGCTAGCTCAGCTGCGCGAACATTTCAATGACCCATTGCTGGTGCGCAAACAGGGAAAGCTGGAGCTGACGGCCCGAGGCAATGCGCTGCTGCAACCACTCTCGGAGGCTTTGGGCAGCCTCAATACTCTGCTGGGAACACCTCAGTTCGATCCACTGCAGGCACAACGACGATTCAGACTGTCACTGTCCGACTATGCGGCTCGTCTGGTACTTCCGGACCTGATGCGATACGTCCGCAAACATGCGCCCGGCTTTGACTTCGCCATCAGTCAGGCCAGCCGTGATGCCATGCTGGTACAGCTGGCAGACGGTGAACTGGACCTGGCTCTGGGGATCTTTCCCGATCTTGCACAAGACATCCAGGTCGAAACACTGTTCGAAGAGGATTTCATCTGTCTCGCAGACAAGGCCGTCAGTCCGGAAAAAGGAGGACTGTCGCTAGAGGAATGGCTGACGCGCCCTCATGTCATGCTGGCATTGAGGCCGGACGCGAACGACGAGATCGAGCGCGCACTCGCCGCCAAGGGACTCAAAAGGAGGATTGCGGTGGCCTTGCCACACTGGAGCGCTGCGGTTGAATTGCTGCCAGGTACCGATCTGGTTCTGACGATTGCCCGTCGTGCTGTCGGACCGCTGCGCTCATTCAAGAATCTGCGGCAGTTTGCGCCTCCACGCCAATTGCAACTACCGAAAATGGCATACCAACAGGCCTGGCATGCGCGAAAGCACAATGATCCTGCGCTGGCCTGGCTCAGGCTTGCTGTGATGAACAGCTGCAAACCGAATGCTGGCCAGCAGTGAGTTGCCACAAGTTGCGACTTTTGCGGTAATTTTTCTTCAGTCTCCTGGACGCTGCCGATGACTGCGCATGTAACGATGAACGCCAAACAATTTGCTGAAAACTGGGTCAAGCTCAAATCAGAACTTCTTTTGTCTTTCATGAATGCTCATGAGGAGTCGGAGGTCGCAGCGCGGATCGCAGCTCTAGAGCTCACGCCCAAGCAGCACGAGCAACTTCGAGCGATTCTGGATGCGGTGCTGAGAGACACCATGTATACCTTGCTGCTGGGACTTGATGGCGCCGCGAGCATTGGAGGTGAGCAACAAACGTATACGCTGCATGATGAGGACGGCAATCTCATCTCTGATTGCGGTGAGCTGGAAGCAGCTGCATGGGAAGCCTTTCACGGGCAGGATCAGGCACCTGAGGGCGATTGACAAACCATGCCCAGCAGCTGGTCTGCGTCGTTTGCAGTCCTGAATTCATTGGTGAAGTAGGCGTAACTACGCGCTCTTGGTGCTTGCATCTCTTCAATGCGCTCGACTATGCTGGTTACATTGAGTCACGCAGCGCTAGGAGGGAACTTTGCCAAGCATTGAAGTTTTTGAAAAGCTCACTGGTCGCAAATTTTCGGATGCAGAGCTCTTGCATACAAAGGTGCTCGCTTTCCCCGAAGAGAGAAAAAAGAGAGTTGTCTATGGACTGCTGGCCGAGGCTATCGACATTGACTACTCTCAAAAGTCACTTTCTGAGCTTGGCGAGCAAATAAGGCTGGCCCTGTCCAATATTGAGCGCCTTGCACCCAGAGCCTTTGTTGGTCAGAACATTCGCCTGTACGAGGGCGGCAACCACCTGGACATCATCAATGATGGGGTTGGGAGCATGGGCTGGTTGATTGTGGAAGACCACCTGACCTGATTGGACCTCAGACGCCCCCGGAATTCAGAAGCGCAGCAATCCCTTGTCCGGCTTCTGATGCCTGTTGGCTGTCTGCGCAAACGTCGCCGTGCTATCCGCTGCGCCGGTCTGGAGGTCGTTGCTTGCGAAAGAAGTCTTTAACTTAGCGCATCCAATTGATCTGAACTGGCTGAATCAGAAAGGCTCCTCTAGGAGCCTCTTTGCTTAGACAGAAGAGCTGTTTAATCCACAGCGACCATTACCGACGACGCTTTAATGACGGCATATGCGTTGTCGCCCTCTTTCAACCCCAGGGACTGCGCCGACGTCGAGGTAATAGAGGACGTGACTCTCACACCAGGGGCAACTTCCAGTGTCAATTCCGTGCTGACTGGGCCCGTGACAATCGAGATAACCTTGCCTTGCAAGACATTGCGAGCACTGATTTTCATAGTATCTGTATCTGAAGAAGTGACGACGGACAAGAGCATATATTCAGCGACTTGATGTCAGTAGAAGCTCTGCCATATAGAGGACCTATCAGCCGCTATATGACTGCAATGGGTCGAGCAGCGACAGCCGCAATCGGTTGTCGGCTGCGGACATTCGCCAGCCTTTGTGAGTCAAATGCTCCTCAAAAATTACCGCTACATGCGCGATAGTCGATACAGACGATGCCCAAGCGGCAGATACACGTATTGTCCTGACTGGTTCAAATCATGACTTCCAAACGGAGCCAGTAATGACACTTCAGGACATCTCGGACAAGGTAGAAATCAACGAACTCCTGGCACGGTACTGTCATGCCTTAGACGAAAAAGACTGGCACTCGTTTCAAGCGATATTTCTTCCTGATGCGATTTTGGACTTCACTGCTTTTGGTGGACCCAAAGGCTCTCCTGCCGAGCTGCAAGAGTTTTTTGTACCAATCCTTGGCAGCCTGGCCTCGACACAGCACACAGTCTCTACCGTCAAAATTGATCTGGCAGGAAATAGCGCCACCGCCCGATCTGCGGCCATCGTCCCCATGACGGGCAAGACACCTGAAGGCAAAGAAACCACTTTTGTGAGCGGCCTTTGGTATGAAGACAGCCTTGAGCGCACAAAGGATGGCTGGAAAATCAAATCACGAAAGCAAGTTCGCAGTTGGGCCGCAAATATGGCCTGATCCACACGGTCTGAGGCATCGGTATCTATGCGATGGGAATCGAACCGATCAGGCCGGGGTTTAAGGGGGGTGCAGCGGGGCTATCTCCCTCTGAGCGCCATCATTTCAATTCCCGTCGCGCCCCCTAAACTCCCCAGAAAACTCCCCTGGCGCTTTAGTGCTCGCAGCCACCCTACTCTGCCTAGTTGTCGACACGGTTCTCAGCAAAGCCAGCCTGTGATCGACCCGTTATAAAAGCTCACTACTTCGAAAATAACCAAAAAAGGATGAAGGTAAGAAGCACATAAAACAGTACGCCAATTAACAGCAAGCCAGTAACAGTGACTACTCGCTGTCCATCACGTTTAAACCATAGAGATCCTGCTGCACTATAAGTGCGCCCTTCGTCGGCCCTTAGCGATTCGCCGCGCCACTGACCAAAACTTCCAACGATTACGACAATTTTCCCCGTCAATACCAGTAATAATCCAACGAAGCCAGATAGAAGTTCATCCACTGAGAATCCTTAATCACCGTTTAGTGAAAATCTTATACCTTGTCATCAGGCAAGGCAATTAGCGTGCATTCTTTAGAGTCATGAACCGAGCGCCATATGTCTGCTTTTGGCCGATCTAAGGCTGTCGCTGACCGCCCCATAGAATAATGATTAAATTTTGTCCACAATTAAGTCTCTCACTAAATTTATACGACTTCTTCTATTTTATAAAGGAAGATATAGCAAATACAATTAAAATTAAATACAAATTCAAAAAAGATAAAGCAAGAGCAAGCGATCCTTTTGTTTTATTTTTTAAGCATCGTCTCAACCCAACAATAAAAGACTCCGAAGAGTCTAAATTCTTATTCATAGAGAAAAATATTGGAACAGAAATAATTGCAGAAAAATAAAATAACAAATTAAATAAAATTCTGTGTCATCTGACATGTAGGTAGCTCTCCTCTAAAACACCCCCTGCGGCAGGCATAAACACTATGACATATCGGGCGCTTATGGCCGTACCGCGACACTCGCAGCTCAACCAGAAGCCACTGCCCCATCGCCCCAGCATGGCCGCAACAGGCTACAACTCATGGCTGTAAACGATAAATCCGCTATGTCTGGCCAACTTGTCGTAGAGCGCACGGCCGACTGCATTGGTTGCTTGCGTTTGCCAGTAGACGCGGCTCGCGCCAGCCAGCGTGGCTTGCTCGTAGACGTTGTTAATGAGGGCCTTGCCAATTCCGAGCTTGCGCCGTGTGGGGGCTGTGAAAAGATCCTGCAGGTAGCAGACCGGGCCAAGTCTGGTGGTGCTGCGGTGAAGCAGGTAATGAGCCAGGCCGACCACTTCTTCTTCATGTTCCGCGACTACCGCAAAAACTGGCTCGACGGGATTGAAGAAGCGTCCCCAGGTTGTCTCGGTAATTTCTCTGGCCAGTGCGGTAGTCCCTGCCCGTCCGTAGAAAGCGTTATAGCCGTCCCAGAGCGAGAGCCACTGATCAAAGTCTTTGGGTTGAATGGCTCTTACCACGACACCAGCTACAACGGCACTTTCAGGCATAGGACAGACTTTCTTGGCATGTGTCAGATTGATATTCGATTGCCTTTGCCGGTAGAGCCGGCTCTGCTCGGCCCACCGCGGCCGTTCACGACTACACCCTCTGCCGATCTCTCAGCACCTGGTAGCCCACCAAAGCCAAGCATGAGCCTAATAGCAAGTAGATCGCTCCCGCCGCGACGTCCCCAATCGCCGGCGTAAAAAGCTCGGCAAGCAAGAGCGAGATCCCACATATTGCCTTGCAGCTGGTTCCTTCTGCATGGACAGCACCGCGTATCAAAATGGCGCTTCCATTCGCAATACCCAACACACCCAGAATCAAAATACACCAACCAAAGACTGTCGCCTCACGATGCATGTCTGTCCTTCGAAGATTCTGATGGAAGGGTAATTGCTGCTGAGTGTAGCTGGTAGCACTAAAGGACAGCTATTGGCCGAATGAAACGGCAGCGCACAAGCCCAAAGAGACATTGGTTAGCGAAGGCAGATGGCACTTTTTCAGACCTCTGCCAAATTTCTTAAGGATTGAGCCAATAATCAAGTGCTCTCCATAACAACCGAGGCCTTGGATGTCACCACTTTGGCTCTTTGCGCTCGCCACCTTTTTTGGCTACTTAGCCTACGACGCATTTCAGTTTCGCCATTCGGCGAATCATCGGGTTTGGGCGGTTCCCCCCGTGTCAGGCAGAGCTGTGGGCGCCGACCCCTTGTCGGTACGAGAACAAGGGACTTCGCGCTCTCACAAGTACACCGGGGCGGAAGGCATTCCAGGCTTGCACTGGGTCTTCTTGATGATGGCTTTGGCATGTGCCGTTGCGGGTGCTTATTTCTGGATATTTGATTGAAGCAGTGCTAGTCCACTGCCTCATCTGTGGGCAGCCCGCTGCGCCTGGCCCAGCTCACAGCCGTCCCCATATTGCCGCTGACACAAGCTTGCGTTAGCCTGCGGGCTCCACCATTGCTCAGGAGCCTGCCATGTCCCGTCGTTTGGTTCTTTCTGCCAGCACCGCCCTTGCGGCTGCCGCACTGATTGTTGGTTGCGGCGCCATGGGGGTGTCGGGCGGCAACCCCATGAGCTTCTTTATCACAAGCGCCAACCCCGGCAAGGGCGGCGACCTGGGCGGGCTGTCCGGGGCCGACCGCTACTGCCAGTCGCTGGCCGCAAGCGTGGGCGCAGGCAACAAGACCTGGCGCGCCTACCTGAGCAATGCGGCGCTGAATGGCCAACCGGCTGTCAATGCGCGCGACCGCATCGGCAACGGCCCGTGGCGCAACGCCAAGGGCATGGTCATTGCCACCAGCGTGGCCGACCTGCACAGCGCCAATGCCAAGGTCGGCAAGGACACCTCGCTGACTGAAAAGGGCGAAATCGTCTCGGGCTTTGGAGATGAGGTCAACCGCCACGACATCCTCACCGGCTCGCGCCCTGACGGCACACTGGCCGTGCCCGAGCCCGGCAAGGACACCACCTGCGGCAACTGGACCAAGAGCGACGGCGGCTCTGCCATCGTTGGCCACCACGACCACAAGGGTACCAACCCCGACCCTGTGGCCAATGCCTCGTGGAACTCGTCGCACGGCACGCGCGGCTGCAGCGTTGAGCAGTTGCAGCAGAGCGGCAGCGCCGGGCTGATGTACTGCTTTGCGACCAACTGACCGATGTGACAGGGCGGGCATCGGCCCGCCCAATTCTTAGCAAGTCTTAGGCCTAGACTGTTATTGCTCCTGCTTCAGCCTCACCTGCACCGCATCGGACTGAAGTGCCGCCTTCAACTCGCGATAGCGCTGCAGCACCAAAGTCACAAAATCGTTTTCATGCCGGTCTACAGACAGCCAAGGGTGCAGCGCTGTCGCACCAGTTTGCTTGGCATCAGGCGTAAACAATGGGTCATCAGTGAGATACACCCAAAACGGCCACATCTCCTCAACGTCATCTGAGGCAGGCAATTGAGGTGCTGCTTGTATCAGTGCCTCCCCCAAGCCTTTTGCGGCTTCCTTGTCAAAGCTCGGGATATGCAGGCCCCAGTAAAAATTCTCCTCATCAGCAAAGCCAAAATACCACTCGAAGCGCAAAGTAACGTCTGGGCTACTTGTGAAAGGCAAAGCGAAATACGCCTTTCTTTTATGAGGAGATTCTGTGTTGATGCCCCATTGGGGCTTAACCCCTTCTTCAACGAAACGCTTATTGAGTTGTTCTTTCAACAGCTCTAACCGACTCGATTGCCACTGCAGCAGGGTATCGCGCAGCAATAGCGCTTGCGCTAAAGCCTGAGGGCTATTGTTGAAGGCTTGAGCAACATGTGCCAACTCTTTCTCGTCTACATAACCCATCGTTTCCTCCTCCAGCATGTCAATAAAGTCCTCTACAAACCAGCGCACTTTGGATGCCTGAATCTTCGGTACGCATTGCCTAAACATCTGGAGCATCTGTGACCAAGAAACACATACCAAATGCCCCTGGTTGGTCAACTCTGTACGCTCAGCAAGCGATATGCTTTGCACGCCAGGTGCCCCGCGCCCCAAGTACACCAATAGCCAAGGCCTTCCCTTTGCCAACTGAGACAAGTGCTTTGCGTAGTCGGCTAATTGGCCTTCCTCATCTACGGATGAATACCAAGGCTTGTTTTCAATCGCCAACATGCCGTTTGGCGCTTGCAAGTGAACGCACAAATCGATGTATCTACGCTTATCCAACGAGCTAGTGGAATGCTCTGTTTCCACATTGCCGACAACGCTTTGACGAAGCCAAGCACTGTTCGGCCGTGGCATATCTGCAGCCTCGCCGTCGCCTGCCCTAAGGTCTTGCTCTGTTGCAGCCGCTTTATCATCTTCACCGTCAACAGACAGCAAATGTTGCTTGCCCTGGGCATCGAGCACCAGGTCTACCCACGCATCCCAAAACAAACTGCCTTGGCCATGTGTTTCGTTGGGATCCAGTAACAGTGCAAGGTGACGCGACACATCCACTTCATGACTACGGTACACGCTAAAGGGCGAAAAATCGGGTGCCAACTGTGCAGCCATGAGTTGTTGGGCTTGCTGCCAGCCAGCCTGCCGGGCTTGCAGATTGCCCAGCAGGGCTTTCAAAGCATCCACACCTGGCAGAGTTGATAAGTGATGGGTTGGTGTCGCGCTCACGTATGCCTCCCTCAGACAAGCAGCATGCGTTTGTGCTGCTGCCTTTGACTATTTGAATAGCTAACTGCGCCTGATTTTCTTGACTTTCAGATAGAAAACAACCTGAAACTCAACAAATGCTGGCGCCTACAGCTATGAATTTTAGAACAACGTCAGATCGCTCTATTCTCTAGCGAGCAGATTCAATCTCAATGCCTTGTCTTATTTATATGGCAGGCGCCCCCACCTATTCCGACATCGTGCCGCAGGAAGGACAGATGCAGGAGATATGGGGTGTCATCTCCAGCTGCATCAAACGCTTTGCAAGATGTAATTTGCCCTGATGGCACGCGCGGCTGCAGCGTCGACCAGCTCAAACAGAGCGGCAGCGCCGGGCTGATGTACTGCTTTGCGACCAACTGATCGGGATGAAGGCGCGGGCCTCGGCCCGCCCCAGTTGATCGCAAGCAAGCGCCGTCCCTGAGCGCCCCTGACGATTCAGTGCTCACCGCCACCCTACTTTGCCTGGTCATCGAATCGGTGCTCAGCGAAGCCAACGTCTGCAATCGACAAGCTGGCATCTGATGAGGTGATGCTCGGTCCACTATCCATGAAGTGATCTTGCTCATATAATTAGCCACCATATTATATTTTGGCTAACTAATGAAGCTTGAACAGAAGTACCAGGCGCTAATTGAAGAAGCACAACGACGCAAACTTCCTGATGTGGACGGCATCCGGCTGTGTTTTCAAGTGCTGTCGATGGCTGCAAACATCGACCGCGACTGCGCTGCTTTGCTGGCCCCTCATGGTTTGTCTGAGGGGCGCTTTGTGCTGTTGTTCCTTCTCGATGTGGCGCCTGACGGACTCGCACCCAACGCGCTGGCCGAGCAAGCTGGCGTGACCCGCGCCACGGTGACCGGTCTATTAGACGGACTGGAGCGCGAGGGTCTGATTGAACGTCACGCCAACGCCGAAGACCGCCGCGCACTTTGCATTCGGCTGACCTCAAAAGGAAAACAACTTGCCGGTACCGTTATCGACCAGCATGGTCGGTGGATTGCAGGCTTGTTTGGCAACCTGTCTGCACATGAGCGAAAGCAGCTGGCAGCGTTGCTGGAGAAAGTACGAGGCCCTGAATCGGACGTTGAATCATGAGGGATCAAGTCCGCAAGGGTGCGACACGCACCATTGACATCCCTCGGGACGTTCTGCATGCGCTATCGCGCGGGGAGTTGCAATGCGCGACGCTGGCTGAATGCCTGGCAGTCGACCAGGCCGTACTGGCACGAACACTCTTTCCGGCACTTACGGCTCAAGCACTGAGCACGATCGATGAAGCCTGCCAACTGGGCGTGCTCAAACGCATGGCCCGTATCGGCTCAGTCTTGCTGGATGCCCTGGGTACTGAGGGCATCGCACAATGCCAAACGCACCGCGCCGATATGGCACGAGGCTGGGCATGTTTCATGATCGGTGCCCGGCCTAACCTGGATCTCGGTGTACGGCTGGCCGCAATGCGCCCGTTGGCAGACGATGCCCATTTTGGTGTGCGTGAATGGGCTTGGATGGCAATGCGGCCGCACCTGGTGCAAGACCTGGCTGCGGCTATCGCTCAGCTGATGCCATGGACACAAGATCCTTCTGAACGTGTCCGACGATTCGCGTGCGAGGTTTTGCGTCCCCGCGGTGTGTGGAGCACGCATATCTCACAGCTCAAACGCTCGCCCGAGCAAGCACTGCCTTTGCTCTCAGCTTTGAAGAGCGACCCTTCGGTCTACGTGCAGGATTCGGTCGCCAATTGGCTCAATGATGCCGCCAAGGACCAGCCAAGCTGGGTGCGTGATATCTGCGCCCAATGGCTTCAAAGCACCCAAGCTGCCGCCACACATCGTATATGTCAACGCGCACTGCGCAATCTCAAGTGAAAGTGGAACCATGTCTCATTACCTTGTAGAGCTCTACACCCCCAATTCGGCTTGGCTCGCACTGTCCGCCGAACAAAGGCAACATTTTCTTGGCGGCATCGGACTCGCATTGAATCAACTCTCCAGCCTCGGTGTCGAAGTCCTCTCCCTGGCAGAAACGGACTCCAGCATTGACCAGGGAACCGCGCATACATTCCTTGGTATTTGGCGCTTTCCTGACCAGGCCGCTCGTGACGCCCTGCTGGCGGGCATCAAAGCCAGCGGCTGGTACGACTACTTTGACCATGTGAATGCAGCCAGCACTCAAGGGGCGGCGGATATTCACTTGGCTGCTCTAGCTGCCGCGTAGCTCAGTCTTTCGGACAATGCCGCTGTGCTCTGGTAATACATGCGGCTAGTCATTTCTAGCGCCCGCTGATGCCCACTAATGCCCGCTAATGGCCGCCCGCCACAGTCACCACTGCGGGCTGGCCAGCTTTCGGCACAGCACATGCAACTCAACATGGCCCCCCGGATTCGCACAGAACCGGGTGCAGGATCGAGTGGAAAGCATGCGACATCAACGTGGATTCATGACACCTGAGTCGCATCAATCGCTACACTGTACATATGCACAGTCATCGTCTCATGAGTGGTATGCCCGTCCAACTGATTGCGTCCCCGGTTACTTTGCCGCTGGCTGATCGCAGCGCACGCGCAGGCTCGCCCGCGAATGACTTCGCTGGCAAGCGACTGGATATTACTGACCTGCTGGTCACGCACCCCAAAGCCACGTTCCTGCTGCGCGTGACCGGCCCGTCCATGCAGGAACACGGCATCGATGACGGCGATATCGTCGTGGTGGACAGGGAGTTGCGTGCTCGCGATGGGAGCATCGTCGTGGCGGTTGTCGAGCGCGAACTCGTCATCAGAGCGCTGGACAGCGATGGCGACACTTGCAAGCTCAGGGCAGGCGCCCCCACCTACCCCGACATCGTGCCGCCAGAAGGACAGACGCTGGAAATCTGGGGTGTCGTCACCAGTTGCATCAAGCGCTTTGCAAAATGAATACATGCGCGCGCCAGCACAACACAGGCTGCCGTTGAAATCTGATTAGCGCCCCAAAAAAAGCACCTGCTAACGAAGAAAGGCAATGTAGTTCTCTACATTGCCTTTCTCTTTGGTTTATTACAGTTGTCCAACATCGCACTGCGGGCCGGGGTTAATTTTTTAGTAACTAATTTTTACAGATAATGCTTTGCATGCATTTTCTGCCTGCCTTGGCTGCCGCAGCATTTTTGCTGCCAGCCACAGCTATGAATCAAGCCATAGCGCAGCCCATCTATCGCTGCGGCAATACCTATTCTCAAGAGGCATGCAAAGGCGGCAAAGTGGTGGAAGACAAAACCACCACCCTGCACAGCGGGCATTCAGGCAGCACCGTTTATCTGTGCAAAGGCCATGGCGGCGGGCTTTTCTGGAGCAGCGCGCAATGCGGCCAGCACAACGCTTTTCTCGAACGTACTGAAACCGTGCCCTCCGGCCTGCCATGGGATCAAAAGGTCGCCCAGGCCGAAGCCCAATGGCGCAAGACCCAACGCAATACCGCTGCCCCTGCGGTTGTCTACCAAAACCGCCCTGCCCAGCCTGCCGAGCCCGGCAAAAAACAAGTCTGTGATGCACTGGAAGAACGCGTCAAAGCGTTGGACAGCATGGGACGTGCAGGCAGCCAGTATTACGACCTGGATTGGGTGCGAAGGGAGCGCAAGATCGCGAGAGATGAGCAGTTCCGACTAAGGTGTTAATTATTTTTCTACTTGGAGGAGATAGATATGAAAATCAAATCTGTAACAATAAATAGATTTAGAGGGTACAGTTCACCCGTATCAATCGACTTCGATAATCTTTTAGTTTTCGTTGGGAAAAATGATATAGGAAAATCTACAATCCTTGAAGCGCTAGATATTTTCTTTAATGAAGGAAAAGGGTGCGTCAAAATAGACAAAGATGACATAAATAAAAAATGCCTTTCAGAAGGAAACTCTGATATTGAAATATCAGTTGAATTCACAAATCTTCCGGCACAAATATATATTGATACAACTAACCCTACAACACTGAAGGATGAATATCTTTTATCAAAAAATGGAACACTTAAGGTTCTAAAACGTTACCCTAATGCAGGAAAAGAGAAGGTCTTTATAGAGGCACTGCACCCGACCAATACTGCATGTAAAGACCTGCTTTTCAAGAAAATTTCAGAACTACAAAAGATAGTTGACACTCAAGAATTTGCCTGCGCAGACAAGACAAAGAATGCTGAGCTAAGAAAGGCCATTTGGGGTGCACAGAGTGACCTAGAGCTAAAATCCTGCGAAATTGAAATCGCAAAGATTGAATCCAAAGATCTGTGGGATAAGTTAAAGGCATATATGCCGCTTTTCACTTTATTCCAATCTGATCGAAAAAATAGTGACGGCGATGGTGAAATTCAAGACCCTATGAAGCTTGCTGTCAGAGAAATTCTAAGCGACAAATCTATAAGAGATGATTTTGAAAGAATTTCCAATCTAGTCAAGCAGCGATTAGAGGACGTGGCAGAAAGGACTCGCGAAAAATTGAGCGAAATGAATCCGACTATCGCTTCAACACTAGACCCTCAATTACCCGACTCTCAAGATTTAAAGTGGACTGATGTCTTCAAAAGCGTTTCCATTACCGCAGATGAAGGAATACCTATAAATAAGCGAGGCAGTGGCGTTAAGAGATTGATATTAATTAGTTTCTTCCGAGCAGAAGCAGAAAGACGTCATCAAGAATCAAAGCTTCCCAGCATTATTTATGCTATTGAAGAACCAGAGACGGCACAACACCCCGATCATCAAAGAGCACTTCTCGATGCTTTAGTAAAACTATCAAAAACCGGTAATACTCAAGTAATACTAACAACTCATAGTCCAGAGATTGTAAAACAATTAAGGTTTGAAGACCTATTGATAATATCTGACCAACAAGATAACAGAATACAAAAAATAAGGGAGCATGAGCTGCCATATCCGAGCCTCAATGAAGTGAACTTCTCTACCTTCGGTGAAGCCAGTCAAGAGTATCACAATGAACTTTACGGACACATTGAGGCTATTGGAAAACTACAAGATTATAAAATTGGTAAACAGCAAATTCCTTATATAAAGATATATAAAGGCAACCCACAAAACACAACCACTACTTTAACTGAGTACATACGCCATCAAATCCATCATCCAGAAAATACTTTAAACGTGAGGTTTAATAGTGATCAACTTTCCGAATCAATTGAGCATATGCGCAACTTCATTCAGGCAAACCGATGATCACGCCATTCAATCACTAAACGTTGCTATACGCACCTTCCTCTTGTTAGGGCCTCGCAAGAGGTGGAGCGTAAGAACTCCTAAGATCACGCGGAAGAACCACATCCGATAACTGGCGGTTTTTTTGTGCCCTGACATTGCACGCCAGCACTCTTGCAGACGCTTGATTTATGGCCGGGAGGGCGACGAATACAAGACCCGCAAGGGGAAAAAGTCCGCAGGGCAATACCGACGCGTCGCAGCACAGCCGCTATCTGCTGAACCTGAACTACGACAGCCAGGGCCGCTCTACCCAGCCCCATGCCCAGCCAATTGCCCTGGCCATGCAAAAAGCCCCTCGCAGGGGCTTTTGTTCAGTCCTCTGACTTGGAAGGCCAGAACATCTCTCGCACTTCGGGTGCGTAGTACGGCAAGGCAAGCACTGCGCCAAATAGTGCAAAGCCCAAGGCCGATGTCGCGTTCCCCAGGCCGGACAGCACAAGCGGTGGGCTGAAACAGGCGACGACCCAGGTCGCAGCAGAAGACCACAGGGTAAACCGGGGTGCCCATGCTCTGAACCGCAGCAGGCCGTAGAAGGAAATGAGGCCGAGCACCACCAGCACCGAGAGCGCCAGCAAGAAAATCCAGTCCGTGGGGCCGACCTCTGACTGCATCAAAAGGCTCTGGGAAAGATCGGTCAGCTCATGGGGCACCAGATCGAAGCCATATTCCGCCAGCATTCCGAATAACGGGATGCCCAGCGAAGCAATCACCAATGCGCGATAAGTCGATTTGCCCATACCCTCTCCAAGTTGCTATGGGTGAATCGTACTACCGCCCTTCCCGCCCTACCTGTTCTTAATGATCTGCACCGCGGATGCGGCAGCCCATGTGGCACCGGCGAGGAGCCGGAAAGCGCCCCATATGCCCAGGATCGCGCCCGTGCAAGGCATGCTGCGCATAAGCTTGGCTAGTATGCTTTTGATAGCTGCAAGCGCTTGATTGGCATGTGCCAGAGCCGGGTTCTATTGAATTTCAGGCCTTTTCTTGGCCATCAAAAAAACCGCTCGAATACCTACTTCTGGGTGTTGCATCAGTTGCCCCGGAGTGTGAGTATGGGCTTGGCAATCGTTCGGATTGCGTGGCAACCCCACAGGCGCTGGCGCGCAAGGAGGCTGAAAATGTTCATGCACATTCTGATTCCTACGGACGGCTCGAAACTCTCCGAAGCCGCGCTGCGCGCCGGCATGCAGCTGGCCAAGGAGCAAGACTCCCAGGTGACGGTGCTGTATGTGATGCCGGACTATGCCGCCTTGATGTACAGCGGCGAGGCGATGATGACCTACAACACCAACGACCTGAACAAGGACGCCGAGAGAACGGCCGACAGGGTGTTGCAGGAGGTGCAGGACATTGCCAGGGCCGAGGGGGTGTATTGCAAGACTGCGCGAGCCATGAATGCCTCGGTGCACAAGGCCATCATCCGGCAGGCCGAGGAAAGCCACTGCGACCTGATCTGCATGGCATCGCACGGCCGCAAGGGCATTGCCGGCATTTTGCTGGGCAGCGAAACCCAGCGCGTGCTGGTGAACAGCCACATTCCGGTGCTGGTGCACAGGCCTGTGGTCAAAGAGTAAAACTGCTCACCACCCGCGGATAGCTGCGATCAAGCCGCCCAAGCCTGTGGCGGTGATGCCCAATGCGGCCAGCACATAGGCCACTGCGATGCTGCGCGCATGGCGTTCTGCCGCTGCGACATTCAATGGTGCGATGACGGTCACTTTGGAAAGCATCATCAGCGCTCTGATCCTTGGGCTTTCAAGGGTTGGGAACGAAAGCCTCAGGCGGTCTGAACGCCTGGGGCTTTCGCCTTTTCTGGGGGCTTGGTCAGTGGGTCGCCAGCAGTTGCCTGTCCACCTGTACCTGCCCTATCAAGGCATTGACCTGCGCGTCTCGGCATTCGACCAGGCTGACCAGCACTCCAACCACGCCCGCGCTTGAAGCAGCAGGGCTGGCGCCACTCCCAAGCCATGTCGCAGTACCAGTTGGGGCACTTGTGCGGGCATTCAAACGGAGCGCCATCGTGCAGGCGCCGGGCAGGACGGCGCACGAAAAGGTCTTGGTAAAAATAAGATTTTTCTTATTTTTCAGCATAGCCATTGATTACATACTTCACGCAGCTTTGACTGGATTTTTAATCGCCTCGGATATTCACTGATAGGATGCCAAATGCCAAATGCCAAATGCCAAATGCCAAATGCCAAATGCCAAATGCCAAATGCCAAATGCCAAATGCCAAATGCGCCGAATAATGTTGTGTTGGCTGGTGGTGGTGGCCTTTATGGGAATCTCGTCTCAGGCAGAGGCGAGGTGTGATGTGATTGAGGGGGGGCGCCAAACGGTGACGTTCGATAGCCCGGGAGAACTAACGGTGCCTCGTGACATCCCGAAAGAGACTCCGATCTTTACTGATAGGAAGTCACTCTTCCCCCAGGGCATCCACTTCGACTGCTACGCCCAAACAAGTCTGTATGGGATCGTCGCCGCCCCTGCACGAGGACCAACTCCAGTAGATTCGTCTTACTTTCCTACCGGCATACCTGGACTGTCGTTTCGAATAAAGATGGTAATCGGGGGCATCCTACCTCCTCCGATCACTGCGTACCCAGTTGGTCAATTTATGATAGCCGGCCCCATGATACTGGAACTTTTCAAGACTTCGGCATTTGAGCCTAGTGGCCAGATTAAAGCAGGCGATATCGGAACCCTAATGCTTGGACCCGATATCCTCGTCACATTGAGACTGGCTCGACCCATAAACTTTACCGTTGGCTCCTGCGAGAGTCCGGACGTGAACGTTGACATGGGGGATGACTATATTTCGTCTGATTTTGATGGTCCATACTCCCGTACCAGACCGGTCTCCTTCAGCCTGAAAATAAATAAATGTCCGCCAGGACTCAACAAGATCAACTACACGTTTGTTCCGTTGACACCAATCATTGACCCCAATCAGGGAATTGTCGAGCTTAATAAAGGATCAGATGCCATTGGAATCGGACTTCAAATCAGAGACGGCAATGACAGACCTCTTGCTTTGAATAAGCCCCATACATCTACAGGCTACGACTCCCGCCAAGGTGGTAGTTTTTAGATCCCGCTGAAGGCGAACTATTATCATTATAAAGTATTTAGCGGACCTAAATACAAGCCTGGAACCGCAAATACAGAGCTGATATTCATCATGAGCTACTTGTAAGCTACCGGCTCCAAGATTTGAAGTCCTTCAGGGCTTGAACCGGCGACCGAGCTCCACCTGGGCAAAAAACGCGCTGGCCAGCTTCAATATCTCGTTGGCCCGGCGCAGTTCCTTGACTCGCGCTCCAGTTCCTTCCTGCGCTGAAGCTCGCCGGTCGCTGTGCCTTCGCGTACGCAGGCATCGACCTCGGCACGTCGCAGTACCAGTTGGGGCACTTGTGCGGGCATTCAAACGGAGTGCCATCGTGCAGGCGCCGGGCAGGACGGCTCATGAAAAGGTCTTGGTAAAAATAAGATTTTTCTTATTCTTTCGCCTAGCCATTGATTACATACTTCACGCAACTTTGACTGAATTTTTAATCTCCTCGGGCATCAGCAAGCGGGGACGATTCACTGATAGGAGGCTAAATGCCAATTGGCCGAATAACGATGTATTGGTTAGTGGCGGCCTTGATGGGAATTTCATCTCAGGCAGAGGCACAGACGTCGTGTACTGTGACTGGGGGGCGCCAAACGTTGACGTTCGATGGCCCGGGAGAGATCATGGTGCCCCGTGATGTACCGAATGAGACTCTGGTCTTTACTGACACCAAGCCACTCGCTAAGGACATCCGCTTCACCTGCAACAATGGTGCAACCCTGTTTGGAATGCTCGCCGCTCCTGCGCGAGGACCGACTCCAGTAGATTCGTCTTACTTTCCTACTGGCACACCTGGACTGTCGTTTCGAATAAGGACGCGAAGCGGGGGCATCGTAACTCCTCCGATAGCGCATGATGCCGGTCAATGGATACTGCCCGGCCACATGGTACTGGAACTTTTCAAGACTTCGGCATTTGAGCCCAGCGGCCAGATTAAAGCAGGCGAGATCGGAACCTTAAAGCTTGGACCCGATATCCTCATCACATATAGACTGGCTCAACCCATAAACTTTATCGCTGGCTCCTGCGAGAGTCCGGACGTGAACGTTGCCATGGGGGATGACTATATTTCGTCCGATTTTGATGGACCAGGTACCCGTACCATACCGGTCTCCTTCAACCTGAATCTAAACCGATGCCCACCTGGAATAGGCAAGGTCAATTACACCTTTGTTGCGTTGACAAAGGTCATTGACGCCAGTCAGGGAATCGTCGGGCTTAATGATGGATCAGGCGCCATTGGAGTCGGGCTTCAAATCAGAGACGGCAATGACGTACCTCTTGCTTTGGATACTCCCCATACATTTACAGGCTACGACTCCCGCCAAGGCGGTAGTTTTCAGATCCCGCTGAAGGCGAACTATTACCGATTAACAAACGAGCCTAGATACAAGCCTGGAACTGCAAATACAGAGCTGATATTCATCATGAGCTACTTGTAGGCTACGGGTTCCAAGATTTGAAGTCCTTCAGGGCTTGAGCCGCGGCGGCCGAGCTCCACCTGGGCAAAAAACGCGCTGGCCAGCTTCAATATCTCGCTGGGCCGGCGCCGTTCCTTGACCCGCGCTCCAGCTCCTTCATGCGCTGAAGCTCGCCGGTCGTGGTGCCTTCGCGTACGCAGGCATCGACCTCGGCACGCTTGACCCATTCGTTCAAGGTCTGCGACACGCAGTCAATCCTGGAAGCGATGGACTCGATACTTGCCCACAATGATGTGGCCCTCCCCCACGGGGCTCCCGCACCAGCCTCACCACGCGCTCGCGAACCTCGGGGGAGAACTTGTTCTACCTGTTCATGGCTTCATCTTCCCAAGTGCTGAAGCCTCCTTGTTAGCTCGAACGCAGCAGCGTTGCCAGCCGTTGCTCGATCCACAAGGCCGTAGCGCCCAGCTCTGCACCTTGCAAATTGAGCATACGCACGGCTAACGGCGGGAGCTGCAGTTCCGCGCAGTCCAGTGCCACGATGCGGGGCTCTATATCGGGTGCTTGCGCGATATTGCGCGGCAGAATTCCCCAGCCTATGCCGTCGGCCAGCATGTCGGCAAGCACGTAGAAGCTCTCCGAGCGCCAGATGCTCGGACTGATCACGAGGTCTTCAACACCCTCGATGTGCATCACCAACTGCCGGTGAGAGGCCAGGTCCTCGCGCTTGATGCCATTGCACTTGGCCAGCTCGTGGTCGCGCGATACGAACACCATCTGAGGTACGCCAGCCACATAAGTTTGAGCAAACTGAGCGCCTGCCGGGCCTCGGTCAAACTGGAAGGCAAGCTCAGCTCGACCTGATTGCACCTGGCGTGCGACTTCTGCCGCCGTGCCATTGAGCAGGGTCAACTCCAAAGCCGGGAACTGGTGCGCCAGCTCCTGCAGCAACCTGGCAATCGGCGGATAGGGCAAGGCTTCGTCGATAGCCACGCAAAGCTTGGCTGTCTGGCCATGTGACAGCTTGCGCGCGCGCAGGTCTAGCGCCTGGGCCTGATTGAGCAAGGCCCGTGCCTCCAGCAGGATGACTTCGCCAGCCTGCGTGAGTCGCACCGACCGGCCTACACGATGAAACAACTCCAGCCCGAGATCCGCCTCCAGCAGTCCCATGGCCATGCTCACTGAAGATTGAGTTCGGCCCTGGCGCCGAGCGGCCTGGGTCATCGAGCCACAGTCCGCCACGGCAACGAATTGGCTCAAACGTTCTAGTGTCCATTCCATAGATCAATTTTACTGATTGATCTGAACTTTTCTCAAACAAAAAATTGATTGATCATTGGCAACACGGTCGCTTCAAGCGGCCTCTCCAACCATTGAACGAAAGAATCCATGACGACATCCATTCAGCTAAGACCATTGGAGCGCGACGATTTGCGCTTTGTGCACCACCTGGATAACAACGCCAGCATCATGCGGTACTGGTTTGAAGAGCCTTATGCAACCTTTGATGAACTGACCAGCCTCTACGACTCACACGTTCACGACCAAACTGAACGTCGCTTTGTAGTCGAGCATGAAGGGGCCCGAGGGGGGCTGGTTGAGTTGGTGGAAATCGACCTGGTACACCGCCGAGCGGAGTTCCAGATCATTGTTGCTCCTGATCAGCAGGGCAAGGGGATTGCCACTCGTGCCACTCGTCTGGCGCTTGACTATGGCTTCAAGGTTCTCAATCTGCACAAGATCTTTTTGCATGTGGACAAGGAGAATGCCAAGGCTATCCATGTCTATACGAAGCTTGGCTTTCAGCCGGAAGGTGAACTGGTCGATGAATTCTTTGCCAACGGCCAATATCGAAGCGTGTTGCGCATGTATTTGCTGCAGAAAAGTTACCTCAACAAGGAATGAATCATTGAGGAGCCTCTGGGCTCAGTAGTTCATTGCGCCGGTAGTTCATTGCGCCGGTAGTTCATTGCATCAGTTGTACTGGCGTCTTGCGGCACATGCCAACGTCGCTGGCAATGGCTTGACCATGGCTTTGCCGCGCCGGGCCACCTGGGCTTGAGGATCTCCTGCCGATGCATCCGATAGACACAGTGCTGCACGAGCTGCAGCACCGCGACCGCCAGCGCAGCCGCCTGCCACGCGCTATGAAAAGCAAAGCAGCCACCGCCAGCCCAGCAAAACTATCGGCATCAAACTGCTTTCAAATCCAGTCAGATCAAGCGCAACGTGCTCACAAATTCATATATGAAAAGCACAGAATTATTCATAGATGAATCAAAAATAGATATTTAAATACATCTATGTATTGAATAAGCATACAGACAACAATGAAGTCGCCTGCTGTCGCATGCAAGCAATGCTTTAGAGACAAAAATAATTCATAGATTTACATGTTTTGACCAAAACACTAATATCTATGCATGCCACGCCAGAACACATCGCCCGCAGACTACCCGCAAGCCGTACTCCAGCAGATCGAGCAGCTTGCGCAGAACATCGTCATCGCCCGTAAACGGCGCGGCGAGTCGCAGGCGCAGTGGGCCAAGAAGCTGGGCATATCGCAGCCCACCATGGCGCGCATAGAGCGCGGCGACCCGTCCGTTGCCATGGCCTCGTATGTGATGTGCATGTGGCTGATCAATCAGGCCGGCGGCCTGGCCGACCTGATCGCGCCGCAGAACGACCATGCGGCGCTGGAGAAGGAGGTCGCGAAGATTGACAGCAAGCGCAAGAGCAGCGCTCCCAAAAAGAACAAGCCATCAACGGCGGCAACGAAAGCTGCATCGCCTCAGCCATCGACTTCAGAAACGAAAGGCTTGGCTGGACTGATTGAACGGATGGCCAGGTACGCTTTAGAGCAAGAGATGCAAGCTCAGGGCGACAAAAAGACAGCTGCAGCAGCAGGACTAGCCGCTCTCATGAACAAATCAACGCCTCAAAAGCTATGAGCCTGCCCATCAACGCCGTCTCGCCACGCACCTACGTGCCGCAAGACCAGCTCTATGTGTGGGCCATGGTCAACCCTGCTGCGCCCACGCTGGTGGGCGAGCTCAGCCTCTCGCAGCTGGTGGCAGACTGCGCCACTTTTACCTACACGCCGGACTGGTGGAACTTTGCGCTCAGCGAGGACATGCCCATCGTCCAGGGGCAGATCTTCAGCACTGGCGAGAGGAACACGGCCCCCGGCGCAATCGACGACGCCCGCCCCGACCGCTGGGGCGAGCGCATCATTCGCCACATCGACCGGCCTGTCCGCCTGTCCATTCTGGAAATGCTGCTCTTCGCGGGCGACGACCGCTTTGGCGCGCTGGGCGTGTCGACCTCGGCAGAGCAGTACATTCCGCGCTACCTCGGGCCCTATCCGCAGTTGAAGGATCTGGCCCAACTCGCCGCCGCGGTAGAAGACGTGCAGACCCAGGCCCCGATCACCGCAGAGATACAGCGCCTTATCCAGCCCGGCGTCACCCTCGGCGGCGCGCGGCCCAAGGCATTGCTGCAGACGGATAACGGCCCCTGCGTCATCAAGTTCAGCGAGCTCGACGACCCCGTGGACACCCCGCTCATCGAGCACGCCACCATGACGCTGGCCGCACAGGCCGGCATGTATGTGGCCGACACCGCCGTGCTGCCACTGCCGCCACGCTATGGCAAGGCGCGCCACGCCCTCACCATCGAGCGCTTCGACCGCCTGGGCCCCTACCGGGTGCACTGCCAGTCCGCCCACACCGCCCTGCGCGCTGCGGGGCTGGAGCAAAGCTACAGCAATCTGGCCACCATCCTGCTGCGCCTGGGCCACCCGGACCGGCAGGCCGCCATGCGCGAGGAGCTGTTCAAACGCATGGTCTTCAACATTCTCATGGACAACACCGACGACCACGAGCGCAACCACAGCATCAGCCTCAATCTGGCAGACGGCTACTACGACCTCACGCCCGCCTATGACGTGGTGCCCAGCCTGCAGAACCTTGGCTATCAGGCACTCGTGGTGGGTACCGCAGGCTCCGAATCCAGCCTGGAAAACGCACTCACCCAGATCAACGAGTACGGCATCAAAATGCCCCGCGCCATCGAACTGATACGGCAGATGGCCGCTGCCGTCGATCGCTGGGCCGCGCACTTTACTGCGCTGGGGGTCAGCAAGTCCGACATGGAGCTGCTCGCCGCCAGCATCGACCGCGACGCGCTCAGATCGCAAAGACAGGCCTTTCTGTAAAAGCTAAGCACCTCCCACCCCAACAAAAAGCCCGCAACGTTCCAGAATTGGCGGGCTTTCTTGATTCCCAAGGGATCTTGATGACCGACAGCTCAGACCGCGAACAATTGCTTCGCAGCTAAGCAGAGGCATCAGAGATAAGAAAAATCCTCAAAAAGACAAAGAAAGTAATTTTTTCTTCAGTGAAGTCGGAAAAATTTTGTTTAGCATTTGCCAAATAACTTTTTTCCTCGAGGAGCAGATGGCACATCACCGTAAAGTTGGTTATGCACATCTACGTGAGCGCCTGAGCACAGGGGCATTCGAGCCGTCACAACCTGCCAAAGTCTACCCTGTCCAGAAATTTGTGCGACTGTCTGACTGCGTGCAAGTACCTGAACACGCCGCTCCTGCCTCCGATGCCAGTGCATTGGAGCATCTGCTCTTCGCCCTCAAGCATGAAGAGCTGGATCTGCAAGCCGCGATACTAGCCCTCAAAAAAATCGACCCAATACCACTGGTGGAGCAGTTTTCACAGGCCACCAGCAGCAGCTATCTCCAGCAAGCCTGCTTCCTCTGGGAAATAGCCAACCAGCAAACTTTGAATGCACCACCAGCCAAAGGTGCGACCAAGCCGCTATTTGACCCCAATCTATTTCTCACCGGCCCATCGAGCAAATACACCCGATGGCGCGTGGACTTCAACGGCATAGGTTCCATACAGTACAGCCCCACCGTCAGACTCACCCCTGAAATCAAGGCTCTGCTGGCCGAAGATATCCTTGGTCAGGCCCGCGAGTTCATCCAATCCATGGACCCCGACATGGTCGAGCGCGCGGTGCGCTGGGCGTATCTCAGCGAGACCGAAGGTTCATACGCGATTGAGCGCGAAGCGCCTACAGGCAACCGCACAGAAGCATTTGCCAAGCTTCTTGCTCGCGCTCATGAAGAGATCCTTCTCACTGAAGAATATCTGGTCGAGCTTCAAAATCTCACCGTGCAATCGGCCATGGATCAGGCAGTGGAGTACCGCAACCAGCAAAACTGGCTGCGACGCGACAGCAGCATCACCTACGTACCGCCAGCACCTGAGCACCTCCTCCCCGTAATGGAAGGCCTGCTCACACTGGCCAACCAAAAAGACAACGGCATCCATCCACTGGTTCTGGGATCGCTGGTCAGCTTTGGATTTGTATTCGCCCACCCCTTCATGGACGGAAACGGTCGCCTATCGCGTTTCTTGTTCCACAAAATTGCCTGCCGCAATGCCAATTTACCCAACGGTCTGGTACTCCCCATCTCTACAGCGATGGCACGCCATGAAGGCCACTACCTGAGGGCCCTCAAGTCCTTCTCTGCCCCCGCGCGCGACCTATGGACAGTGGCCAAAGTCTCAGACCTGGAGTACGACTGCGCCTTTGAGGGCTCACCCGAGATCTACCATTTCTGGGACGCCACACAGTGCGTGCAGTTTGGCCTGGAGATGGCCAAAGAGGCACTCCAGCGTGACCTGCATGAAGAAGTTCATTTCCTCGGCCGATTTGATCGTGTGTATTCACGGCTCAATAAAGCCATTGACATGAACAACAACCTCATGAACCTGATCACAAGACTACTCGTGCAAAACGATGGCGCTCTGTCAATCAGCAAGCGAAAAATGTTCATAGCCAAAGGCTGCACAGAGGTGCTACTGAACGAAGCCGAACAGATTGCTCAAGAAGCGTTAAACGAAGAAAGCCCAGATTAAGGATGCAATCAATGGAACAGCCCGCACACGCGGGCTTTTTTAATCACCAAGGAGTCTTGACGACCGATACCTCAGACCGCGACGAACTGGGGCGACTGGCGGGCGAGCACAACTATGTATCGGCCCTCAGGTCCGCGATGGACCTGGCCGTGCTCGACAAGCTGCTGACCGAAAACCCGGTCGCGACGATCCCCTGCGCCAAGTGGCAGCGAGAACCGCCAGACCCGTTCGACTGTGAGGAAGTGGAGAAGATCATTGACCACGCGCGCACCAACTTTGCGCCCACGGTCGCCAACTTGATCGCGTTTCGATTCTTCTCAGGTCTGCGCACCAGCGAGATGGTGACCCTGCGCTGGCAAAGCATCGACTGGAACAAAATGCAGGTGCTGATCCCACAAGGCGGCCTGCGCAAGCAGGCCAAGACGAACAAGGCCCGCCTCGTCAGCTTGAACAGCCGGGCCCTGGATGCATTGGAAAGACAAAAGGAGCAGACCCCCGAGGGCGCAACTCGGCAACGTGGCCGGGGACGTCATGCGCCAAACCACACCCAAGGACTCACAGACGGTCTTTGTGGAACCGACGCATGGAGATCCGTGGGCTGACGAGAAGCGGTTTCGCAACCCTTTCTGGGTGCCGGTGCTCAAGGCCCTGGGCATTCGTTACCGGCTGCCCAACCATATGCGCAACACCTATGCGACGATGCTGCTCATGGCAGGTGCCACGCCGGCCTATGCGGCCAAGCAGATGGGGCATTCTGTGGAGATGTTTTGGAGCGTCTATTCCAAGTGGCTGGACGACGGTCAGGGGAATATAGAGCAGGCGAAGCTGGAGTCCTTCATCGGACAAAACTCCCCAGGAACTCCCCTGAAAACAAAGATCGCGATACGTCTTTGTTTTATAAAGGCAAAGCTGGAGCGGGTGATGGGAATCGAACCCACGTTATTTGCTTGGGAAGCAAGAGTCCTACCATTGAACGACACCCGCGTCTGCGACGAAGCCACGACTGCAGCTGTCTTCGACACGCTCACAGTTCCAGGCTGCGAGCTTGGGCTATCGTACATCAAGGCTGTGTAGCCTCCGTTCAAAATCGGAGCATTTGGGCAATTTTTTGCCTCGGAGTTTCCCCGAAAGCAGGGTTTTGAGGACAGGCCTTTCTTCCTCGTTGTTAGGGACACTCCGGTCACGACTGCCTAGCCTCAAATCACATGGGTAAAATTGTGCGGGATCAAAGAGCCTGCATTCAACTGCTGCTCCAAGCGTCGAGCAAAGTCCTGGTCCTGGAGCACGCAAGTCTCGCTACGGGCAAGCAGGTTCCTCGCGTTTTACGCTTGACCAAGATCTTCAATAATTTCTGTAAATACTGGCCAAGTACTGACCGCCCCTGCCGAATCATGCCGCTTTGCTTCTGCGATTTTTTCCTGCCCGCTGACCGCCGTGCCTTGTCTGAAGCACAGGCGGCTGGACGATGGAAGCCGGCCCGCGGAGCTGCGGCATGACGGAGCAGCAGCTTTATGACCTGGCTCCTGCGCTGGAGCTGATGGCTTTCGGTCTGGTGCTGGCCCTGGGGCCCTTGTGCTGGGTCTGGTGGCGCAGTCGCGGAACCGGCCCCAGCAAACGTCTGCAGGCCCTTTGCGTGCTGACGCTGTTCCTGACCTTCGATCTGGTCTTGTTCGGCGCCTTCACACGGCTGACGGACTCGGGCCTGGGTTGCCCTGATTGGCCTGGCTGCTATGGCACGGCCAGCCCTATCGCAGCACATGCCCAGATCTCCGAGGCGCAAGCTGCCATGCCGACCGGCCCGGTCACCCATGGCAAGGCCTGGGTGGAAATGATTCACCGCTATCTGGCGACCACGGTCGGCGTGCTCATCATTGCCATGACGGTCATGAGCTGGAAGCAGGCGCGGGCCGCCAGGCGCAAGGGTCAGCATGCGTCTTTCAGCGGTGCGGCCAACCCCTGGTGGCCAACTCTGGCTCTGGTATGGGTCTGCATACAGGGCGCTTTCGGCGCCTTGACGGTCACCATGAAACTGTTTCCGGCCATCGTCACCCTGCATCTGCTGGGCGGTACCGGCTTGCTGGCCTTGCTGGCCATTCCTGCATCGGGACTGAGCCAGCAGCAGGCCGGTCGCTCTGCGGTCCCGATTGCCGGACGCTTGCGCATCGCGCTATGGCTGTGTCTGGCGCTGCTCATCGTCCAGGTCAGCCTGGGCGGCTGGGTCAGCACCAATTACGCCGTGCTGGCCTGCACGAGCTTCCCTGGCTGCCAGGGCAGTTGGTGGCCGGCCATGAATTTCGCCGAAGCGCTGCAGATCTGGCGCCCTCTGGGCATGCTCAAGGACGGCAGCCACATCAGCTTCGAAGCGCTGACCGCGATCCACTACACCCACAGGCTGGCAGCCTATGTGGTGGTTCTGGCACTGGCCAGCCTGTGGTGGGCATTGCGCCATGCCCCTGCACTGGCCAAGCAGCGCCGGCTGCTGGGATTTTTTGCGGTGCTGCAAGTTCTGACGGGTCTGTCCAACGTGGTGTTGGACTGGCCCCTAGTGGCGGCCGTGCTCCACACCGGTGGAGCCGCGGCCCTGGTAACGATTGTGGTCTGGAGCCTGGCCGTGACGCGTAGCCATGCCGTCACCGCCCCCGACCCTGAAATGGCGCACCGCCCTGCCTGAGGCATAGCGCAAAAGAGTGATTGCATGAGTCAAAGTGAAGCCTTGTTGAACAACACCTCGCGAATCAGCCAGTTCTATGCGCTGACCAAGCCGCGCGTGGTGCAGCTCATCGTGTTCTGCGCCCTGATCGGCATGGTGCTGGCCGTGCCCGGATGGCCCACGGCCAATCAGTGGATACATATGGGCGTCGCCTGCGTCGGCATCTGGCTGGTGGCGGCTGCCGCTGCGGCCTTCAACTGCCTGGTGGAACGTCATATCGATGCCAAGATGAAGCGCACCTCCTGGCGTCCCACGGCGCGCGGCGAACTCTCCAGTCAGCAGGCACTGGCCTTCTCGGCCATTCTCTGCATGATTGGCGCCACGATCTTGCTGGTCTGGACCAATGCGCTGACGATGTGGCTGACACTGGCCACCTTTGTCGGCTATGCGGTGATCTACACCGTGGTTCTCAAGCCCGCCACGCCACAGAACATCGTGATCGGCGGAGCTTCAGGCGCCATGCCACCCGTGCTGGGCTGGGCCGCCATGACGGGCAATGTCGGCCCCGAGGCGCTGATTCTGTTCCTCATCATCTTCCTCTGGACCCCTCCCCACTTCTGGGCACTGGCCCTGTACCGCGTGGAGGACTACCGCCAATCCGGCCTGCCCATGCTGCCCGTGACCCACGGCAGCGAATACACGCGCCTGCAGATTCTGCTCTACACCGTTGTGCTGTTTGCGGCCGGTCTGCTGCCCTTCATGTACGGCATGAGCAGCTGGCTGTATCTGTTCGCGGCCGTCGTTCTGGGTGCAGGCTTCATCGCCTATGCCGTGGCCCTGTACCGCAATTACTCGGACGAGCTGTCGCGCCGCACCTTCCGTTTTTCACTGCTTCACCTGAGCCTGCTGTTTCTCGCCCTGCTCGTGGATCACTACCTGTTCATGGCCTGATCTTTCAAGCCCTGCCATTGCAAAAGCCCGGCTCGCCGGGCTTTTCTACGTCTGTCGGAAAGTGATCTTCCCGTGCGTTCCGAGTCTAGGTTTGAGTGCGGATTCAATGGATCTTGTGCAGCCCTGCCAAACCCCGGGCTCCGTGCCCAGGGCGCAACGTACCGCCGACGGCTCAACGGCGGCCTGGCCGGACACCCACTCTGATCACCCCGATCACCAAAAAAGGCCAGCCCCGACTACAGGGCTGGCCTTGAGCCTGCATCCGGCAGACCTAATCAAGCGTCCATTTACAGACCCTTGAGCAGCTTGCCGTTCACTTCCTTGCCGTACATGGAGTATTGGCCATGGTGCTTTTCGGCCGTGGCCTGCAGATTGCCGTTGAAGCGCGGATCCTGGCCACGCTCCTGGCTGTTGATGAAGGTCGCCACATCCCAGGCTTCCTGATCGCTCAGCGTTGCATTGCCGTAGGGCATGTTGTTCTTGATGAAGTTGGCCGCCTTGTCGATGTCATGCATGCCGGCACCCCAGTTATAGGAGTCCTTGCCCCACAGCGGCGGGAACACGGCCACATCGCCGACAAACTGGCCTTTGCCGTCTGCTGCGTGGCATAGCGCGCACTTGGCTTCATAAACCTTGGCACCGGCTTCATAGGTGGGAGTCTCTTCGGGCTTGCCCGCCTTCTTGAAACCTGCACCGGGCAGCTTCTCGCCCGTGGGGGCCTTCTGTGCCATCCAGTAGGCATAGGACTCCAGTGCCACCAGAACGTCATGACCGTCGTCCGGTGCCTTGCCGTTCATGGAGTACATGAAGCAGCCGCGCACGCGCTCGGCAAAGGTGTCCACATGGTCGGTCTTCTTGCGATAGGCCGGGTACATGGGGTAGGCCCCCCACATGGGGGCTGCGCCCTTCAAGCGACCCGCGTCGAGGTGGCAATTGGTGCAGCTCAGCGGGTTGCCCGAGAAGCCTACGGCATTGACCGGCGTGCGTGTGAAGATCGCTTCGCCACGGCGCACCCATTCGCCCATGGGGCCTTCCGGATAGTCGCTGACACCGGGAGGTGTGAATTCGCCGGGCTTGGCTGCCACTGTCACGGCCTTGGCGTCTGCAGCAGGCGCAGCCACCTTGGCTGGTTCTTCAGCCTTCTTGGGGCTGCTGATGCTCATGCCATACCAGAGCGCGCCGCCCAGACCGGCGAACAGGCAGGCCACCACGGCGTATTCAGCGAGATTGGAGCTTTTGGAAGCAGTTTGTTGTTTGTCCGACATTGTCAACTCCCGAACTCTTAAGGCTTGGCGGTTGCTGCTGCAGCAGCGGGGTTGTGCAGGCGCTGGTAATACGCAGCAACGGCCTTGACGTCATCGGCCGTGAGCTTCTTGGCCACAGCCCCCATCAGACCCAGTGGGCCGGCCTCGCGCTGCCCCTTGTTCCAGGCATCGATCTGACTTTGCATATAGTCGGCTGTCAGATGGCCGATGGCCGGAAAGTCCTTGCCCACGCCCACGCCACCGGGGCCGTGGCACTGCGCACAGGCAGGAATGCCGTCAGCCCAGCGACCACGCTCGACCAACCAGGCACCGCTATCGTCGCTCTTGCCGGGCAAGGCACCACGCACGCTCTTGATAGGCAGTTGCAGGCTGGCGTAATAGGCGGCCACATCGGCGCGTTCCTGCTCGCTCAAGGCCTTGGCCATGGGAGCCATGACAGCGGACTGACGGGCTCCAGCCGCCAGCTGGTTCAGCTGACGCTCCAGGTAACCGGCGTGCTGGCCCGCCAGTGCAGGGAAGCCAGGCTGGCCCTCGCCCTTGGCACCATGGCAGGTGACACAGGCAGCCGCACCGCCGGCCGAGCCGGACTGAGCTATCTTTGCACCGGCAGCGACATTGCCGTTCAATGCAGCCTTGGCGGCAGCAGGTTCTTGCGCCCAGGCGCTGGTCGCCATCAGCATGGAAATGCCGACAGCCACCCACGACCGGGGCAGAGTCTTTGTGTTCAAGCGATTCATCTTGGGAATGGAGGTTTAAGCGGCTCAGATCTGCCGCACATCAGGCGTGTGCTGAACGCCGACGTCTGACCTGGAATGTCACGAGCCAAAGCAGCCCAATGACAGCAAGCACATTGCCCGAAGATACCTATGGAAGATTAAGAGCCAATTAATGCTGCAAACAATTGGCTCCCCCAATCTGACTAATCAGGCAGCGCAGCACAGGACTTCACCGGCAGGCATAAACGCACCACCAGCCCTGTCGCCGCTTCTGGCGCCAGGCCGTTGTGCACCTGCTCGAATGCATAGCCCTTATGCTGCTGCCACTGGGCCAAGGGCAGCAGCTCCAGCTCACCGTCGCTGCACTGTGCAATGCGCTGCACAATCGCCAGCCCCAGACCGCTGCCATGGGCCTGATGCTGCTTGCGCCAGAAGCGCTGGGTCGCCACGGCACAGTCCTCGCTGCTCAGCCCGGGCCCATGATCAATCACCGTGAACTCCACATAACCGGCAGGATTGACAGGCATCGCCTGCGGCTTGTCGCCGCCGACCTGCGCCAGCTGCGGAATGTGGCGCAGGCCGAGCAGCACCGCAGAGTCGCCCGGCTCGCCACTTGCCTGCTGCCCATAGCGCAAGGCGTTTTCCATCAGATTGCGCAATGCCGACACCAGCAGGGGCTGAGGCACGGCCACACGCAAGTCCTGCAGCCTGGCGTCATTCAGGGCTTGCCGAGGCAACCAGCGCAGGCGCAGCGAGCCCGAAGGAATGGCCGTGGCGGCCAATCCCCAGGCTTTTTCCAGAGCCTCCCAAGCACAGGCGGGCTCGCTACCGCAGGCCATGGCGCGAGAGCCTCCTGCATCTTCGCTCACCGGCTGGCAATCCAGCCTGGCCAAGAGCAGCAATTGCTCCAGCGTGTGCTGCAAATGCTCCACGCCCTCCCCCGCCTGCTCCAGCGCCTGCCGGGTCATCTGCCACTGTGCGGTCTCCGAAATCGGCCTGGGCGCAGCATCCTCTTTGCCAGCGCAGGGCTGATCCCTCAAAGCCACCATCTGAGACCCCGCATTGGCCACCGCCATCTGCGCCACCTGTACATGGGTTTTGACGGCAGTCAGCGGAGTGCGCAGCTCATGGGCGGCATCGTCGCTCCAGCGACGTTCGCGCTCAATGGCTTTGTGCACGCGCTGCAGCAGGTGATTGATGGTCTGCACCAGTGGCGCCAGCTCCTTGACCTGCCTGCCTTGCGCCACGGGCGAATCATCTCCGGGCGGACGCTCGCTCAACTCCTGGCGCAGCGACTCAAGGGGGCGCAGGCCGCGTGTCACCCCCCACCACATCAACACCATGCTGGCCAGCAGAGCCAGCACAAAGGGCAGGATGATGGTGTAGGCGAAACCATGTATCAGCCCCTCGCGCACATCGATGCGGTCGGCCGTGGCAATGCGCACGCCATGCTCCTCAAGCACATAGGTACGCCAGGGCTTGCCGCCTTTGGTGATGCTCGAGAAGCCCAGCGGCAGCGGCCCCTGGAAGCTGGGCGCACCCGCAGTGCGAGCCAGCACCTGAGAATCGGTAGGCTCGGCCGCCTGCTCGGAAGCCGTATCTGTGGAGTCCTCGGCGCGGCCGGTCTTTGCAGTTTTGGCGCGCGGTGCATCCAGCGGAGATGCAGGAATCAGTGCCGGGCGAGCCGCCTTGCCGCTCGCCTCGTCCGACACAGCATCTGCATCCATAGCATCATGCGTAGGTGCAGTCTGCACTTCGCTGCGAATCATGCTGACCTCGCAAGCCACACCATCACGCGCCACCACATTGAGCATGGGCCCCCAGTCCTCGGGACTGGTGTTGTGCGGCTTGAACTGGTGAACAATGCCCGCCACCATGCGGGCCGATGCAATCAGCCGGTCGTCGAGCACGGAGCGCAGCTCATGTCTCATGCCGGCAAACATCCAGGCGGCCACACCGCCCCACAAAGTGCACAGCGCCAGACACAGCCAGACCAGCAAACGGACCCGCAGGCTGCGCATCAGCAACTGCCTCCCTGCACGCGCCCTAACCTGAAACCCACACCACGCACGGTCTCCACCATGTCCGAGCCCAGCTTGCGACGCAGATGGTGCACATGCACATTGACCGCGTTGCTCTCCACATCAAGGCTGTAGCCATAGAGGCTGTCGCGCAGTTGCTCCAGGCTCAGCACTCGCCCGGGCGACTGCAGCAGCGCGCGCAGCAACGCCCATTCACGACGCGACAGGTCCACGATGCTGCCCTCCCGTATGGCCTGGCCGGCGGCCAGATCCACTTTGACATCGCCCAGCACAATCCAGTCCACGGTACGCCCCGCCGCCCGTCGCAGCAGCGCATGCAGCCGTGCCGCCAGCTCGTGCAGATCGAAGGGCTTGACCAGATAGTCGTCAGCCCCGGTCTGCAAGCCTTCGATGCGCTGGTCCACTGCATCACGTGCGGTCAGCACCAGCACCGGCAGCTCCAGCCCCTGACGGCGCCACCGCGCAAGCAGATGCAGACCGTCCTCATCGGGCAGACCCAGATCCAGCACACATACATCGAAGTGGGAGGATTTGAGCGCCGCATCAGCCTGGCTGGCACAACCCACCACGTCCACGCCAAAGCCCTGTAGCTGCAGGCCCGCCTTCACCCCGCTGGCGACCAAAGCGTTATCTTCCACTAACAGCACATGCATTTTTTCACTGCGCAACCGCCACCCGCACCATCACATCCGGAGATGTGAGCACCCGTTACGCGCCTTGTTTATCCGAAGCGGTCGAGCATCGCAGATTTGTCTTTTCGCAGCGTTAACCCCTGCTTAATCCCTTGCGCCCAAGATGCGGGGCTGCCTCATCCAAGACACCCAGCCACCACCATTCATGTCTCTTCGCTCTGCCGCAGCCCTCGTTCTGCTTTCAGTCCTGCTGACGGGGATGACTGCCTGGGCACAGCCGCTGACCCTGCCCAGCCTGAATGCCGACAAGCCCGCAGCGCAACCCGAAGTCCTGACTGCCGAACAGGCTTTCGAGCTGGTCCACGCCGAGCAAAGCGCCATCAAGACAGAGGCTGATGGCCGCCGCCTGCTGGAGCTGCGCTGGAACATTGCTCCTGGTCACTATCTCTACCGCGACCAGTTGCGCCTGCTCGATGCTCAGGGTCAGCCAATACCACTGCAGATTCCTGAAGGACGGACCCTGAGCGATGCCTTTTTTGGCCATGTGCAGGTCTTTCACCGGGAGTTGCGCATTCAGGCCACGCTGCCTGAACGGTCGGCGCAATGGCCGCTGGTGCTGCAATGGCAGGGCTGTGCCGAGATAGGCATCTGCTACCCGGTACAGCAGCAGAGCATCAGCGCCGCTCAAGCAGGCATGGACGGGAATGCGGATGCCCCGACTCCAGCCCTTGGCGAAGGCAATACCGAAACAGCTCAGCCCGGCTTGTTGCAGGCACTGGCCTTGCCCGCCAGTGTGCGGATAGGCCCTCTCGCTCTGCCCACCATGGCTCTTGCCGCATTTCTGGCATTGTTTGCCAGCCAGTGGTGGGCGCGACTCAGGCAGCGGCAAAGCGATCAGCCCGTAGAGACTCTGCTGCTTCAGGCCACGCTTGCTGGACTGGTGGCGGCGCGCGCGGCCTACGTCGTGCAATGGTGGCCCGAGTACTGGGCGCCCGTGAGCGCATCTCCCGCCAGCGTGCTGCAGATTCTGGATATTCGCGACGGTGGCTGGAACCTCTGGGCCGGACTGCTGGTGGCGGTTCTCTGGGCAGCCTGGAGCTGCCGCAGCCATGCACTCCTGAAACGTGGCGTGCTGCAGTCCCTGGGTGTGGGTGCGTTCATTCTGACGGCAGCTTACACATTGCGAAATTGGGTTGAGCCTCCAGAGGCTTCACTCCCCTCTCTGACGCTGGTCAGCGCTGCCGCTCAGCCCACGGATCTGCGCAGCTACGGCGGTCAACCGCTGGTCATCAACCTCTGGGCCAGTTGGTGCCCGCCCTGCAAGCGCGAGATGCCGGTACTGGCCCAAGCGCAAAAAGACCATCCAGGTGTGCGTTTCATCTGGATCAACCAGGGTGAAGACGCCGCTGCAGTGCTGCGCTATTTGCAGTCCATGCCTCTACCCCCTGCCCAGGTGCTCCTGGACCCTGAGCAGCTCGCCGGTCAGCACTGGCAGCAACGCGCCCTGCCATCCACCTATTTCTATGACGCGAACGGACGCCTGCGGTCCACGCGTATGGGGGAGCTCTCCCGCGCCAGTCTGAGCGAGCAGCTGCGCATCATTGCGCCCCCGACACAGGCCCCATGACTCAAGATGGACAAAGGTTTATCGTGCCACGTTTACAGCCCCTGTCACGCCAATTGATGGCGCTGACCCTCCCCATCTTCGCTGCAGCCGCAGCCACCGTGGTGGCCGTGGCATACACCCGCGACGTGATTGCCGCCAGCGGCGCTGCAGCAAGCAGTGCGGCAAGCAGCGACCTGCCCTCAGCGCAGTTTCTCGCCGAGCAAGGCCTGCAGATCGTGGGCCCCATGCAAAGCTCCGGTGGCCTCAAGGCCTGGGCCGCCTACCGCGACCAGCAGCCCATCCCCATCTACCGCATGCCTGACGGCAAGCACTGGGTGATTGGCACCGTCATCGATGCCCAGGGCAAGGATGTCAACGCCAAAGCCTTGCACAACGCCGTGCAAAAGCCCATGGGCCAGGAGTTCTGGACCGATCTGGAGCGTACACACTGGATTGGCGACGGCAAGCCCGATGCCGCCCGCATCGCCTATGTGTTCACCGATCCCAACTGCCCTTATTGCAACCAGCTCTGGCGCGATGCCAGGCCACTGGTGCAAGCTGGCCAGCTGCAGTTGCGCCATATTCTGGTGGGCATGCTGCGCCCCAGCAGCGAAGGCAAGGCCGCCGCCATTCTGGCCTCCAAGGCACCCGAGCAGGCTCTTGCCAGCCATGCCATGGCCTATGCCGACGCTCATGGCAAGAATCCCGATGTCCTAGGTATTGCACCGCTGCAGCGCATCCCCCTTTCGGCCCGCGATGCACTAGCCAACAACGCCGCGCTGATGAGCAACGCAGGCCTGCGTGCCACACCCGCGACGATCTGGAAGAATGCCCAGGGGCTGGTGCAGATCCGCACCGGCATGCCGCCCGGGCTGCTGGACGAGTTGATGGACAAAGCTCCCGCCAAGTCGCCCGCACATTAGGATTCCAGTCACCGCATAGCCCCTGCACAGAATTTGCAAGCGGCTATCATCGCGCTAGCAAATCTGCCCCAACACCATGAGCCGACCTGACTGGAACACCCTGCTGCCCGCCCTGCGCCCCAGCACCCGCATCGTGCTGCACGCACCCAGCACGCAAGCACTGGTCCGCGCACGCGGCAACTTCAAGAACCTGAAAGCCGCCAACCCCGAGTTGGAAGTCTGGATTGTCGTCAATGCCCAGGCCGTGCAAGCCGTGCTGGACCAGCCGGACGACATGGGCCCTGCTCTGGCACATGTGCTGCTGTGCCCCAACACGCTCAGGAACGCCGGCATCAGCGCACCGGACAATATTCAGGTGCTGCCCATGGGCGCCGTCGAAGCCATCGCCCGCATGCAGCAGGATGGCTGGACCTATATCCGCAGCTGAGCAGGCTGCGCTCGGCACTCCAGAGCCGTGCGCACTCCGGGCTAAAGACCCCAGTCCTTGAGCGCGGGCAACGCCAACTGGGTTGCGGCATAGCCTTCATCGATGGACTCGCGCCCCCGGTAGAAGTCCATCAGCCCGACATGCGAGAGGCGCGGAGCAATCAGCACCTCGGCCGGGTCACCCGCCATGCGGCTGCGGGTGATGCGCATCTGCATGATGTTGACACTGGCCATGACCACATTGACCAGCGAGGGCACAGGCACAGAAGCATCGTCCTCGGCATCGCCCTCCCCCTTGCGGCCCCTGCGCATGACGGATGAGGACAATGTCTTCACGCTCGTCATGCTGCGCATCCATGCGCCCGCCCAACCGAGCGGTGAGCCATTCGCCGCCAGCGCTTCAGGAATCTGGCCCAGCGGCACCGGAGGCTCTTCCTCATCCAGATGCAGTTGCGAGACCCTGAGCTCGCGGGAATGCAGGTTGATCTCGCTCTCGCTCATGTCAACGGGCTTCATATGCCTGCGCATGATGTCGGCATTCAAATCGACGGCGATGACGATGTCCGCACCCATGGCGCGCGCCAGCGACACCGGCACCGGGTTGACCAGACCGCCATCGACCAGCAGCCGCCCCTCTCGCATCACCGGAGTGAACAGGCCGGGCAAGGCGATGGATGCGCGCACGGCTTCGGCAATCGAGCCCTTGCGCAGCCAGACCTCGGCACCTGTCTGCAGATCGGTGGCCACGCAGCCGAATGGCGTGCCCAGTTGCTCCACGGTTTCCTGGACGAAATTCTCGCGCCAGAACTCGATGATCTTCTCGCCCTTGAGCAATCCGCCGCCCAGATTGAAGTCCATGAAGCCGAAGACCTTGCGCTTGCCCAGGCCCAGCACCCAGCTCTCGAAGGCATCCATTTCGCCGGCGGCATAGGTTGCACCGACCAATGAGCCAATGGAAGTGCCGCAGATGATGTCGGGGCTGACACCGGCCTCGCGCAGCGCGCGCAGCACGCCAAAATGCGCCCAGCCTCTTGCGGAGCCGCTGCCCAGGGCCAGGCCCACAACGGGTTTGCGTCGCAATTTGTTCATGTAGCCCCCTTGCTGCTTCTACAGTCGACTCAACCGGGCTGCTCGCCCCTTAGCAGTGCCAGCATGCCAGCTTCGTCCAGCACGGGCACGCCCAGTTCCTCGGCCTTGGCCAGCTTGCTGCCCGCCTCGGCCCCAGCCACCACATAGCTGGTCTTTTTGCTGACCGAACCCGAGACCTTGGCACCCGCCGCCTCCAGCATATCCTTGGCGGCGTCGCGGCCCAGCGTGGGCAAGGTGCCGGTCAGCACCACGGTCAGGCCGGCCAGAATCTGAGGCGCCTTCTCGGCTGGCTCGCCTTCCTCCCAATGCACGCCGCAGGCGCGCAACTGTTCCACCACCTCGCGGTTATGGGGCTGGGCAAAAAAGGTGTGAATGCTGTCGGCCACCACGGGCCCGACATCCTTGACTTGCAGCAACTCCTCCACGCTGGCATCCATGATGGCATCGAGCTTGCCGAAATGCTTGGCCAGATCCCTGGCCGTGGATTCGCCCACATTGCGAATGCCCAAGCCAAACAGAAAGCGCTGCAGCGTGGTGCTCTTGGATTTTTCCAGGGCTGCCAGCACGTTCTGGGCCGATTTCTCGGCCATGCGATCCAGCGCTGCCAGCGAGCTCAGGCCCAGCCTGTAAAGGTCAGGCAGCACGCGCACCACCTGGGCATCCACGAGCTGATCGACCAGCTTGTCGCCCAGACCTTCGATGTCCATGGCTCGGCGGTGAGCAAAGTGCAAGATTGCTTCCTTGCGCTGTGCGCCACAGAACAGGCCGCCCGTGCAGCGGTGGTTGGCCTCGCCTTTTTCACGCACCACCTCACTGCCGCAGATGGGACAGGTCTTGGGCATGCGGAAGTTGGGCACATAAGCAGGCCGCTCGCCCGGCACCCGTCCCACCACCTCGGGGATCACGTCGCCCGCACGGCGCACTATGACCTGATCGCCCACGCGCACACCCTTCTTGCGGATGTCGAACAGATTGGACAGCGTGGCATTGGTCACCACCACACCGCCCACCTGCACAGGAGCCAGGCGGGCCACGGGCGTCAGCTTGCCCGTGCGCCCCACCTGCACATCAATGGCTTCCATGAGCGTAGGCATCTCCTGCGCCGGGTATTTGTGCGCCACGGCCCAGCGCGGCTCGCGCGACTTGAAGCCCAGCTGACGCTGCAGTGCCAGGCTGTTGACCTTGTAGACCACGCCGTCGATTTCATAGGGCAGATTGGCACGCTCGGCACCGATGCGTTCGTGAAACGCTACCAGTTCAGAAGCGCCCAGCGCAATACTGACTTGCGGTGCAATCGGGAAGCCCCAGGATTTCAAAGTCTGCAGCATGGCGTAGTGCGTGCCGAAGTCCGGCCCGCCCTGCTGCGGCGGCGTGATCTCGCCCAGACCATAGGCGAAGAACGACAGCGGACGCTGGGCCGCGATATTCGAGTCGAGCTGACGGACCGATCCGGCCGCCGCATTGCGCGGATTGGCAAAGGTCTTGGCACCTGCGGCCTGCTGGCGCGCGTTGAGCTTGTCCAGATCGGCCTTGGCCATATGCACCTCGCCTCGCACCTCCACCACGGGGGGTACATCGCGGCCTGCGGACAGGGTCAGTGGAATCTGGCGAATGGTACGGATATTGTGCGTGACGTCTTCCCCCACCTCGCCATCGCCGCGCGTGGTGGCCTGCACCAGGCGACCGTTTTCATAACGCAGATTCATGGCCAGGCCGTCGAACTTGGGCTCGGCCACATATTCGATGGCTGCAGCGGACTCATCCAGCCCCAGCTCCTTGCGCACACGCTGGTCGAAGGCAATGGCACCCGTGGCCTCGTTATCGGTCTCTGTCTGGATGCTCAGCATGGGCACGGCATGGCGAACCGGAGTCAAACCGTCCAGCACCGCACCGATCACGCGCTGCGTGGGAGAGTCCGGCGTAACGAGTGCGGGGTAAGCCCCCTCCAGTGCTTCGAGTTGCTGATAGACGCGGTCATATTCCCCGTCGGGAACCGTTGGCGTATCGAGCACATAGTATTCATGTGCCCACTGGTTGAGCTGGGAGCGCAACGCGGCGGCCTTGGCCATCACGCTTTCAGGAACCCCATTTTTGACAACTGCTGGCGCTTTCTGGCCCTGGGGTTCAGCGGAAAAAAGGTCTAAATTCTCGGTCATGCTCTGCCCGCTGGATATTCAAGGTCCGGGATAAAAAAGGCCAACATTGTTGGCCTGTTTGTTTTAGCTGAAAAGCCTTCTAGCAAGAAGTGAGCCGGCCGACAGCTCTGCGCTGTCGAGCTTGTCGTAGAGCAGCTCCAGGTCATGCTGAATCGGGTCCAGTGCCGAAACCGGCAGCAGATAGCCGTTCTGGTCGCAGAGCACGCCATCCATGGTCTGGCACAGTTGCTCCGCCACCTGACGCAGGCGCGCAAACGGCTGCTGTCCACGCGGCACCTGGGCCACATCCAGGCTGAGCAGGAATTCGCGCACGACGGACTGATCCAGATCATCGCCCATGGCGGCCTGGGGGTCGTAGTTCAGCACCAGCACCGGAGGCAGGCCCTGGATGGGGGAGGCAAGCACCATGCGGCCCGGCATGGGCGTGATGACAAAGCCCAGGCGCTGGGCATTTTGCTGGACATAACCAGCACTCCAGGACGCCTGACGCGCACGCAGCATAAAGCTCAGCTGCGCATCGTGCTCGCTGGCGAACTGATCGAGCTCGCGTGCACGCGAGACCTCGTTGAGCATATTGGGCACGTCGGCCATGGCGCCCAGCGCATCGGCGAAGCGCTGCACCTTGGTGACGAACTCCGAAAACTCGATCTCGTTGAGTGCACCGGTACGGTTGGCCAGCTGAACACCGGCCTGAAAGCCCAGATAGCGCTGGCCGGTCTGCAACGGCTCCCACTGCTTGCTGTCCTGGTTCATGCCTTCAATGGCAAAGGGCTTGTTGCCAGCACGGCGGGTACTGGGCTGGGCCTGCAAGGCCACTTCACCAGGAACAATCTGGGCCACGGTGATCGGAGCAATCGCATCGATCAGCGCATCCAGATGGCCGCGTCGCTCCACTGACGGCGCGGGAGGAATCGAAGCGGCCAGAGGAGCATCCGTCAACACGGGCTCCACAGCCTGCGCGGCCTGCTCGGTCACTGCTGCAATGGCTGCATCCGTGCCCTGAGCGTTCACCTCCTCCACAGCATGCGCAGCCTCGGTCGTCTCGGCTTTGTGCTGGGCGGCCGCCAGGGCTTCCTGACGCTGCGCTTCCTCATGGGCTTCGCGCGCCACCAGGCGGGCCAGTTCGGCATCGGCTTCGGCAAAGCGACCTGCGGATTCGGGCATCTGCAGGGGCTCGGTACCGGGAATGGCCTTGCCGAAATCCCCCAGCACGGGCTCATGCTGATATTTGGTCAGGTCCGCACCATGACCGACGGTGTTCATTCCGGGCTCAAGGCGCTGAGGATCTGTGCTTTCTTCCTCAGGCTCGGCCCGCTTGGGCGCATTGCGACGCGCAGTCCAGGAGTTGTAGGCAACGATCAGCGCCAACAGCACCACACCCAGGACGGCCAGACTGATTTGCAAGTTACTCATGTGAGAAAACGGTTCTTCAATAGGGGATGACCGGGCTCAGGATAGCTCAGCCATGGAGAGGGCGGACTCCATGTCCACCGCAACAATTCGTGAAACGCCCTGCTCCTGCATGGTCACACCAATCAGCTGCTCGGCCATCTCCATGGCGATCTTGTTGTGACTGATGAACAGGAACTGGGTTCCCTTGCTCATGCTGTAAACCAGCTTGGCATAACGTTCGGTATTGGCGTCGTCCAGCGGCGCATCCACCTCGTCCAGCAGACAGAATGGCGCCGGGTTGAGCTGGAAGATGGCAAACACCAGCGCAATCGCGGTCAGCGCCTTCTCGCCGCCCGAGAGCAGGTGAATGGTCTGGTTCTTCTTGCCGGGCGGCTGGGCAATCACCTGTACCCCGGCATCGAGAATCTCGTCGCCGGTGATCACCAGCTTGGCCTGACCGCCACCGAACAGCTCGGGAAACATGCGGCCAAAATGGCGATTGACGATGTCGAAGGTACCGGTCAGCAAATCCCGCGTCTCGGCATCGATCTTGCGAATGGCTTCTTCCAAGGTGTTCATGGCCTTGGTCAGATCATCCATCTGCGCATCAAGGAAGGTCTTGCGCTCACGCGCCAGGGTCAACTCATCCAGCGCGGCCAGATTCACGGCCCCCAGAGCCTGGATTTCGCGGTGCAGGCGGTCGATCTCACCCTGCAGGCCGTGCATGCGCACATTGCCTTCGGCAATCGACTGAGCCACAGCAGCCAGATCGGCCTCGGCTTCGGTCAGCAGATTGCTGTACTGCTCCAGACCCAGGCGCGCGGCCTGCTCCTTGAGCTGGAATTCGGTGATGCGCTGACGCAGCGGGTCCAGTGCCTTTTCCAGGCTCTGGCGGCGCTCGTCGCTGGCACGCAGCTTGTTGGTCAGATCCTCATATTCGCTGCGGCGCTCGGCGACGTCTTTTTCGCGCTGCATCTTCAGATCCAGCGCATCCTGCAGACCGCCCTGCGCTGCAGCATCAGACAGTCTTGCCAGTTCGTCCTGAGCGCGTTGCTGCTCCTCGGCCAGGGACTTGGCCTGCTGGCTGGCGGTTTCGATGGTGCGCGACAGCTCGGCGCGACGCGCGTGCAGCGTGCGCTGCGAGAAGGTCGCCTCCTGGGCCTGACGCTCCAGGCTGCGCAACTGCTCGCGGGATTCGTTCAGGCGGCGCTCGGCCTCCAGCACGCGATCTCCCAGCTGGGCATGGCGCTCCTGGCTGTCGGCCAGTTGCATGTCCAGCTCTTCAAAGCGGGCCTCGGCGGCGACCTTGCGCTCTTCGATATCGGAGAGCTGGGTTTCGACTTCGGACAGATCCGCCGAAATTTGCGCATTGCGTGCGCGCGCCTGCTCGGCCAGTTGAGACAGGCGCAAGGTCTCGACCTGCAGCTCATGGGCACGGCTTTGCGACTCGCTCGCTTCGCGGCGTGCGGACACAAGACGCTGCGAGGCATCGGCGTAAGCGCTTTCGGCGCGCACCAAGGCCGAACGCGATTCATCGGCGATCAGCGCCTGGGCGCGGACCTCCTTTTCCAGGTGCTCGATTTCCTGCGCCCGCGCCAGCAGCCCCGATTGCTCGGAGTCCTGCGCATAAAAGGTCACGCTGTGCGCGGTCACCGCATGGCCGGTGGGCACATAAATGGTCTCGCCAGCCTGCAGATCGGCACGCTTGGCCAGGGCCTCGTCGAGCGTGGGCGCGGTATAGCAGCCCGTCAGCCAGTCCACCAGCACGGTGCGCAGGCCGGCGTCATTGATCTTGAGCAGATCGCTGAGACGCGCAAAGCGGGCAGCCGCAGGTGCGCCCGCGGCCTGAGCCTGGCTGAAGAAGGCCAGCCGGGCCGGCGGAGCGTCCAGCCCCCCCGAGCCCAGAAAACCGCGCACCATGTCGAGGCGACCGACTTCCAGCGCACCCAGACGTTCGCGCAGTGCGGCTTCCAGCGCATTTTCCCAGCCCGACTCGATGGCTATGCGGCTCCACAGGCCTTGCATGCCGTCCAACCCATGCTTGGCCAGCCAGGGCTGAAGCTTGCCATCGGTCTTGACCTTTTCCTGCAAGGCCTTGAGCGCATCGAGCCGCGCCGACAGATCGGCGTGACGACTGTTTTCGGCATTCACGGCCTGCTGACGTGCGCGCCTATCCTCATCGAGTTGCGGCACGCTGTCCTGCAACTCATTGAGGACGGCATCGGCCATCTCGGCCAGCTCCTGCGCCTCGGCCAGTTGCGCCTGCAAATTGTTCAGGCGCGCTTCGTCCGGCGTTTCCAGTGCATTGCGGTCGGCCCGCAAACGTTCGTAACGGGTTTCAAACTGGCGACGCTGCTCATCGAGACTGCGCTGCTCGGCGGCCAGCACCTGAATCTGCTGCTGCACCTGCACCACAGAGTTGCGCTGGTCTGCATCGGCTTTCTGCGCCTTATGCAGAGAATCTTCCAAATCGGGCAGGCGGGTGCTTTGCTCCTCGAGCTGGGCAGCCAGCATCTCGGCCTGCTCTTCGGCATCCATGCCCGCACCCTCGATGTTCTCGATCTCGCCCTGGGCCTCTTCGCTGCGGCTGCTCCACAGCAGCAGTTGCTCGGCCAGTTGCTGCAGACGCAGTTGCACGCGCTGGCGGCCTTCGACCACATAGCGGATTTCGGCCTCCAGCTTGCCGACCTCGGCCGTGGCTTCGTAGAGCTTGCTCTGAGCCTGATTGACCTGATCGCTGGCGTCGTAGTGCGACTGGCGCAGGGTCTCGAGTCCGCTCTCGTTGTTGCGGATATCGGCCATGCGCTCTTCGAGCTCGTTGACGACCTTGAGGCCTTCGACACGCACGCGGTCCTGCTCGGCCTCGGCATCGGCCCGCTTCATGAACCACAGTTGGTGCTGCTTGAGCGTGACCTGGGCGTTCAGGCCGTTGTACTTGGCCGCAACTTCGGCCTGCTTTTCCAGCTTGTCCAGATTGGCATTGAGCTCGCGCAGAATGTCTTCCACACGGGTGAGATTCTCGGTCGTGGCCGAGAGGCGGTTTTCCGTCTCACGACGACGCTCCTTGTACTTGGAAACCCCGGCCGCTTCTTCGAGGAACAGGCGCAGCTCTTCGGGACGCGACTCGATGATGCGGCTGATCGTGCCCTGACCGATGATGGCGTAGGCACGCGGTCCCAGACCCGTTCCCAGAAACACGTCCTGAACGTCGCGACGACGCACGGGCTGGTTGTTGATGAAGTAGCTGCTGTTGCCCTCGCGCGTGAGCACGCGCTTGACGGCGATTTCGCCGAACTGCCCCCACTGACCGCCGGCGCGGTGGTCGCTGTTGTCGAAGGTCAGCTCCACACTGGCACGGCTGGACGGCTTGCGATGCGTGGTGCCGTTGAAGATCACGTCCTGCATGGACTCGCCACGCAGCTCGCTGGCCTTGCTCTCCCCCAGCACCCAGCGCACCGCATCCATGATGTTGGACTTGCCGCAACCGTTGGGCCCTACCACGCCGACCATCTGCCCCGGCAGAATGAAATTGGTGGGCTCGGCAAAGGATTTGAAGCCGGAGAGCTTGATGGAGTTCAGGCGCACGGTGTCGGTGTCGGTCTAGAGGCTGGCCAGCAAAGGCTTGTGATTGGGAAAGAAAAACGGCAAAAGCGGTTGCACAAACGCAAAACTTGAAAAAGCCCTGTTCTTGCTCGCAACCGTCAACAGACGGGAATCATAACGCGGCCTGCCCCCTCGTCAGCCAAGATTGCTGCATACACGCAAACCATAGCTGCCTGCGCAGGATCGGCAAGGGATTGGGGCAGATTTTGATCGAGTAAGAGAGCAGCGGACGCCTCAGGTGCGCGGCTGAAAAGCAATCAGACCCGCACCCAGCAGACAGACGGCCACCCCTGCCATATCCCAGGCGCTGGGTTTGATGCCATCCACCAGCCACAGCCACAGAAGCGCCACGCTGATGTAGATGCCGCCGTAGGCCGCGTAGATACGACCCGATGCCGAGGGATGCAAAGTCAGCAGCCAGACAAACAAGGCCAGGCTGACCGCAGCGGGCAGCAGCAGCCAGGCGCTGCCGCCCTGCTTGAGCCAGAGCCAGGGCAGGTAGCAGCCCACAATCTCCGCCACTGCGGTCAAAACAAATAGCAACAGGGTCTTGATCTCAGGCAATTCAATCTCTCACACAGCGAAATGCGGGCATTGTAGAGAGCATGGACTGCCTCAACGCATGGACACCGGACTGAGAGCCGGCGTCAGAGATCCCGGCACATTGCCATTGGTGACCAGGCTCTCGAACTCGCTGACGGGCACGGGCGGACTCATCAGATAGCCCTGCCAGGCATAGCAGCGTATGCCTTCGAGAAAACGACACTGCGCCTGGGTCTCCACGCCTTCGGCGATCACATGCAGACTCAGGCTCTTGGCCAGAGCCACAATGGTGCGGGCAATGGCCGCGTCATTGGGATCGGTCAGCACGTCACGCACAAAACTGCGGTCGATCTTGAGCTGGTCCAGCGGCAGCCGTTTCAGATAGGACAGCGAGGAATAGCCGGTACCAAAATCGTCCAGCGAAAATCCGATGCCGTAGGACTTCAGACGCATCATCTTGGCGATGGTGTCGTCTACGTCGGAGACCAGCATGCCTTCGGTCAGCTCCAGCTTGAGCCGACGCGCATCGGCCCCATGCTCGGCCAGCGCCTTGAGCACCTGTTCGACAAATCCGCTCTGATGGAACTGCTTGGGGCTGACGTTAACCGAGAGCACCAGTTGCGCATAACGGGGGTGTTTGGCCCACGTCGCCAGTTGCTGGCAGGCGGCCTGCAGCACCCAGTCGCCCAGGGGCAGGATGACGCCTGTTTCCTCGGCCAGCGGAATGAAATGCGCAGGAGGGACAAAGCCTTTTTCAGGATGCTTCCAGCGCAGCAGACCTTCGGCGCCAATCACCTTGCCCATCTCCACCTGGGGTTGATAGAACAGCTCGAATTCACCGGCCTGCAGACCGGCACGCATGTCCTGCTCAAGCGTACGACGCTCCTGCAGCGCCGATTGCAGCTGGGGATCGAAGAAGCAACTGACATTGCGCCCCTGGCTCTTGGCCTGGTACATGGCCATTTCAGCGCGGCGCTGCACTTCTTCACCCGTCAGTTCTGGCTCGCCAAACAGGCTCAGGCCCATGCTGACGGTGATGGAGCGCGAAATGCCGCCGATTTCTATGGGCTCACGCAAACGGCTCAGCCACTGGTCGGCCTGCTGCTCCAGCCTGGCGGCAGCCGCCACGGAATCGCTGCCAAGGTCCTCGATCAGCAGCACAAAATCATCGCCGCCCTGACGAGCAATCGTGGCCCCTGAAGGAAGCAGACCACGGATGCGCTGACTCATCGACTGCAGCAGCAAATCGCCCTGATCCAGGCCATAGGTCTCGTTGAAGGCTTTGAAGTTGTCGATATCCAGCAGCACCACACCGCCAAAATGGGCCTTGCGTTGCGCCACAGCCAGAGCCTGTTGCAGCCGATCAGCCAGCAGGCGCCGGTTGGGCAGGCCAGTCAAGGCGTCGTAGAAGGCCAGACGGCGGACCTCCTGCTCGGCCGCCATGCGCTGGCTCTGATCCTGCAGCACCATCAAGCACCCTTCGGCTTGCAACACGGCACTGACCGCAACCGGGCGGCGCAGACCGTCTACCCCACTGAGCATCAACGTCTGCGCAGACACCGTGCAGGCCGACGCCTCGGTGGCGAGCTCGTCCCACTGGGCCTGCACATCGTCGACACGCTCGGATTGACGCAGCAGCAACGTCCGGCGGGCCTGAGCCTTGGCGACTTCCCAGCGCTGGATGACGCGCTCACGCTCAGCGGCATCGGGGAACATGCGCTCCCACCACTGCTGGGTTGATACGCCGGGCTTGCCCCCATGGCCGGCCAGACGCAGAAACTCTTCGTTCCAGTAGACCAGGCGCCCATCCAGATCCTCCATGACCAGACCCACCGGAAGTCTTTGCATGAGATTGCGCAACTGCTGATGACCCAGCCGCTCCATCTGCTCGAGGCGCTTGCGCCCGCCGATGTCCTGCACCAGCACCTGCAGGCGCCGCGATTCATGACGTCCGGTCAGAAACGCATTGAGTTCAACCCAGACTGGCGCACCCTCCCTGGAACGCAGACAGAACTCGCCCGCGTTGTGCTGGAACTGCTGCAAGTCCAGCCCTTCAAGCAGTTGCGCACAGTGCGCCTGGTCTTCGGGCATGACCAGCTCCAGCACGCTGCGTCTGTGAATCTCCTGGGCCTCATAGCCCAGCAACTGACAGAAATGCTGGTTGACCTTGAGTACGCTGCGCGTGGCGATATCAAGCTCGAGCACGCCCATGGCAGCCTGCTCGCACATGGCATGAAAACGCGCATCACTATCCTGCCTTGCCTGAGCACTGAACTTGAGGCGCCGGCTCCAGCTCCAGCGGCTTTGCCACCAGCCCGAGACCCAGGCTGCCAGCACCAGCCCCGCCAGCAGACCCAGGCCCAATACCAGCCAGGGCAGATACCTCTCAAACCTTCTCTGAGTGCTGAGTGCTGGCTTGAACTGCAGCGACCAGATGCGGTCATACACCTGTATCTGCCGCTCCAGCGGCTTGATCAAGGCAAATTCAGGATGGGTTTCCGCCTCCGCCCACAGCGAGCCAGTGAACAAGATCTCCGAGCCGCCAGCAAGCATCGACAGCGGCGTGGTCAGTCTCCTGTGGTCCCCACCGGCCTTTGGCGATGGGTCGGCTGGGCTGAGATCCACCAGCTTGAAGGCGACCTGAGGGTAGAGGTTGGCCGGAACCAGCCCCCTCGCAAATTCGCCCAGACGGATCCGGGCATTGAGCGTCCCGAGCGGCTTTACTGAAGATTTGGCGGCGCCGCCCTCCTCTGCTGCAGCCCACAACGGAGCCCGCAACACCACGCCCTTGGGACTATCGGGCAGTTGCAGAAAGCGAAATGGAGCCGACATCGACATCTGGCGAGAGTTCCACGCCTGCATCAAGGAATGAAATGCCGCCGCCGGCTGACGCGCGTTGCTTCCCGCCAGTGCCTCGTTGCCTATCAGCGGCCAGACGTAGGAAACCTCGAAGGCCTGTGAATCACGCGCAAGATCGGTGTGCTGCTCCGCAGTCAGCGCACGGGTCAGACTCAGGGCCTGCAGCCCCACCAGACTATCCTGACTGAGCAGAGCATGGGCATGCTGGGCAAACACCTGCTGGCCCGCATCCGCATTGCTGGCCATTTGCTCGGCGAGCTTGACGAGCAGACGGTCATAGCTGCCCAGGCGTTGCTCCAGAGCTCGCGTCGCCATATCGGCACTGAGCTGCAAGCGCTGTTGCATGCGCGACTCCTGGCGTTGATGGAGCATCCAGCCCCCCAAACTGCCACAGGAAATTCCAAAACCCAATGCCAGCAGCGCCAACCAAGGTTTACGCACTTTCATCACTGGCTGCGTTGCGAATTGCGACATGCAAAAGACACAAGATTCCTGAGTTGCGAGGCGGCTCCAGTCGACAGTGGCACCTTGCAGCAAAGGCTGCAGCACCATGAGTCAACATGAGGAGCGACATAGTTTGTAGGAGCAAACCTACATCTAAAGAACATTCACACCAAGTGATTACCCTGAAAGCCTTGGCATGATTGCGTCTAGATTTAGATCAAATCATAGGCATAAGCTTGTATATCCATTACAAAGCGCTGCAAAATCAAGAGCAACCTCAGGTCGCAAAATTGACAAATGTCAATATTTGTCGGAGCTTAGTCCCATTCAGGCCGCATCACAAACCACGACAGCCCGTATCTTTTTAGCAACATTCAAGCAGAACCACAGCGCTGTACCCGGTTATTCCCGCCTGCAAGCGCCTGCGGTTTGTCCACCGGCAATAAAGCAACCATGTCACAACGCACGACCCTGCTGATCGTCTACCACTCACTGACTGGCGGCACGCTCCAGATGGTTGAAGCGGCCAGCACCGGCGCCCGGCAGGAGGAATCCGTCGAGGTCCGCGTGCTGCACGCCTCCCAGGCCGGCCCGCAAGACCTGCTGCAAGCTCAGGGCTATCTGTTTGCCACGCCGGAGAATCTGGCCGCCATCAGCGGTCTGATGAAGGATTTCTTCGATCGAAGCTATTACGGCGTGCTCGACCGGATACAGGGCCGCCCCTATGCCAGTTTGGTCTGCGCCGGCAGCGACGGTCATAACGCAGCAAGGCAGATGGAACGCATTGCCACTGGCTGGCGTCTGAAGGCCGTGGCAGAACCGCTCATCATCTGCACCCATGCCCAGACGCAGGAGGCCATACTCGCCCCCAAACAGATACCGGCCGCCGATTTGCAGCGCTGCGAAGAATTGGGGCAATCGCTGGCCACGGGACTGGCCTTGGGCATTTTTTAGAAAAACAAGGGTTTGCCCGCATCATTCCGGGCAGGACAGGCTCGATACAAAGGCAAGAATGGAGCCTTCGAATCGAGTTGTATAAATGTGCCATCATTGCTTGCGCATGCTTTGCCCCGAAGCGCGCTCCCAGCAGGCATAGTCTGCGACTTCACCAGCTCTTGCGTCCATGATTGAACCAGACACCGAACGCCCCAAGCGCACGCCACGCGGCCCCAGTCCGCAAAAGACCCAGGCCACACGCCGCTCCATCGTGGCGGCTGCGTTTGCAGAATTTCTGGAACACGGCTATGCGCGTGGCACCACGGCGTCGGTTGCACAGCGCGCAGGACTGTCCAAGGTCACGCTGTTTCGCTATTTCGACAGCAAGGAAGCCCTGTTCGAGGCCGTGATCCAGACACATATCGCCTCGGCCGCCGTGGCCTTGCAATCCAGCCCCATGCACGAGCATGAATCCGTGGGCGAGTATCTGCTGCGCACAGTGGGGGCCGCGGCGGAAGTCATAGACAGCAGCGGCCGCTCCGCAACGGCCAGGCTGGTCGTCGCCGAAGGCCTGGAATTTCCACTGCTGGCGCAGATGTATCGTCGTTACGTGCACGATGCCTTGCTCGAGCACTTCACCCGGCTCGCGCAGCTGGCCGCCAAACGCGGCGAACTCAAGGCTCCGGAGCTGGTGCAGCACCCCGAATTGCTGCTTGCGCCGCTGTGGCTGGCCATGATGAACAACACCGTCATCCATCCCGAAGTGCCCATGAATGCCGGAACCCTGTTCCGGCTTCAGGTGGCTCTGCTGTTCAAGATGCCTTGAGTGTTGGCGCGTTGAAAATTCAATGAAATCCGGCTCAATCGCTTACTGGTAAAGCGTGAGCAGCTATCAAAAACAAAGCCGCAGTTCGAAAGACTGCGGCTTTGTTCATCGGGCAAGTTCGTCCATCAACCCTGCTGTGCGGCCTCTTCTTCTCCACCCAGTGCCTTCCACAAGGTCACGCGGTTGAGCTGCTCCGACAGGCGCAGGCCTATCAAGGTCTGCTGCGCGGCATAGAGGCTGCGCTGCGCATCCAGCACCGTCAGATAGTTATCCACGCCGGCCTTGAAGCGAGCGTTCGACAAATCGAAGGCTTTCTGCGTATTGGCCACCATGCTGGTCTGGGCCGCCAGCCGCTCACCCCACTGGGCTCGGTCGGCCAGCACATCCGCCACCTCCTTGAAGGCTGTCTGCACGGACTTCTCGTACTGACTCAGTGCAATGCGCTGATTGCTTTCGGCCACCTGTACATTGGCGCGGTTGCGCCCGCCATCAAAAATCGGCAGCTTGACCAGAGGGATGAAACTCCAGGTGCTGTTGTTGTTGCCGAACAAACGGTCCAGCTCGTTGCTGCCGGTACCGACACTGCCGGTGAGCGTGATGCTGGGAAACAGCGCCGCTCTGGCTGCGCCGATATTCGCATTCATGGCCTGCAGATTGCGCTCGGCGGCCTGCACATCGGGACGTTTGAGCAGTACCGATGATGGCAGGGGTACGGGAACGGCCTTGAGAGCCGCCGTGTCTGCCGCGCCCGCCAGGGTCTGCGCAGTGGGCAGCAGTTGCACGGGCACCGCGCCCCCCACCAGCAGTTGCAGGGCATTGCGGTCCCTGTCGACCTGGGAGGTGTAGCTGGCCACATCGCCGCGCGCCGTATCGACCGTGGTCTGGTTCTGGGCCAGCACCAGGCCGGAGGTCGAGCCCAGCTCATACATGCGCCGTGTCAGCTCGAAAGCCTTGATGCGGCTGTCCAACGTGTCCCTGGCCAGCTGCAGGCGCGCCTGATCGGCCGCCAGCGTCAGCCAGGCATTGGCGACATCGGCCACCAGGCCGATCTGCACATTGCGCCGGTTATCCTGGCTTTGCAAAAACTGCTGCAGCGAGGCTTCGCTCAGATTGCGGATGCGCCCCCACAGGTCCAGCTCGTAGCTGGCGAAACCCAGCTGGGCCGTGTATTGCTCGGTGATGCTGGAGCGCCCTGCCGTCGTCAGATCCCCTGCGGTGCGCGTGCGATTGCTCTGTGCCTGAGCCGTGATGCCCGGCAGCAGATCGGCTCTGGTGATGCCGTACTGGGCCCGGGCCTTCTCGATGTTTTCCAGCGCGACACGTAGATCGCGATTGTTGCTCAGCGCCAGCGCCACCACCTCGCGCAGCTGCGGCGACTGCAACCATTGCAGCGCCTGGGCCTGTTGCAGCGCCGCTTCGCTGGCCTGGGCCGGCGCGGCGTTGCCGGACACGGTCTCTGGCACGGGCAGATCAGGTGTTTTATAGGCCGGAGCCAGGTTGCAGCCCGCCAGCAAGGCCGTCACTGCGGCGGCCGCCATGGTCGAAAATTTCATGCTCGGGCGCCTCATGCTGCGCTTTCCTTGTTGACGTCAGCCGCCTCATCGCTGCGCGAGCGGCTCTTGAACCAGCTGCGCACCAGCAGGAAGAACACCGGCACGAGGAAGATACCCAGCACCGTCGATGCCACCATGCCGCCCAGCACGGCCGTGCCGATGGCATTGCGACCACCAGCGCCAGCGCCGGTGCCGATGGCCAGCGGAATCACACCGAAACCAAAGGCCAGAGAAGTCATCAGGATGGGACGCAGACGCAGACGCACGGCTTCCACCGTCGCATCGAACAGTTTCTTGCCCTGCTCCTGCAACTGCACGGCAAACTCCACAATCAGGATCGCGTTCTTTGCCGCAAGACCCACGGTGGTGAGCAGACCGACCTGGAAATACACATCGTTGGTCAGGCCACGGGTATAGGTCGCCAGCAGCGCGCCCACCACACCCAGCGGCACGGCCAGCATCACCGACAGCGGCACCGTCCAGCTTTCATAGAGTGCGGCCAGGCACAGGAAGACGAACAGAATCGAGATGGCATACAGCATGGGCGCCTGCGCACCGGACTGGCGCTCCTGCAAAGAAGCGCCCGTCCATTCGTAAGCAATGCCGTTGGGCAGCTTCTTCAAGATATCTTCCACCGTCTCCATGGCTGTGCCCGAGCTGATGCCCGCTGCGGCACGGCCTTCGAACTCATAGGCCGGGCTGCCGTTGTAGCGCAGCAGCTGGGGCGAGCCGTAGGCCCAGTAGCTTTTGGAGAAAGCTCCGAAAGGAACCATCTCGCCCTTGTTGTTGCGCACCGTCCATTTGGCGATATCGGTGGGCAGCATGCGGTACTGGGCATCGCCCATGATGTAGACACGCTTGACGCGACCATTGTTCAAGAAGTCGTTCACATAGGTGCCACCCATGGCGCTGGAGAGCACGCTGTTGATGTCGCTGTACGCCAGCCCCAGCGCGGCGGCCTTGCGGTCATCCACATCCACGCGCAGCTCGCTGGCGTCTTCCAGATTGGTGGTGCGCACGGCAGTCAGCAGATTGTTGGCGCGCATTTCACCAAGCACCTGATCACGCGCGGCGAGCAGTGCTTCATGGCCCACACCATTGATGTCCTTGATCATGAAGTTGTAGCCCGAACTCGAACCCAGGCCACGCACTGCAGGCGGCAGCACCACTTGCACGCGCGCATCACGGATGCTGGCCAGCTCCCTGGTCGCCTTGTTCGCAATGGCCGCGGCCGATTGAGAAGGCAGCGGACGCATGCTCCAGGGTTTCAGACGGATGAAGCCGCGCGCCGAACTCTGGTCGCCGTTGAGACCAGACACCTGGTTGAAGCTGATCACATCCGGCTGCTTGGCCAGGTACTCGCGCACCTCGTCCAGCACTTCCTGAAGACGGGCATTTGAAGCACCGGAAGGCAGGTTCACGTTGACGTAGACAAACCCCTGGTCCTCATCGGGCAGAAAGGAAGTGGGCAGCTTGGCCATCAGCAGCCAGACCGCGGCCAGCACGGCCAGGAAGATCAGCATCATGCGCTTGGCCCGGCCCAGGCTGAAGGCCACGGTGCTTTGGTAGCGATTGGCGGCGGCATCGAAATTGCGGTTGAACCAGCGGAAGAACCGGTCGTTGATGCCCAGCACCCCAGAGCGTATGGGACGCTCATGACCGTCGCCATGGCTGCGATCCGGTGCCTTGAGAAGCGTCGCGCACAGCGCCGGTGTCAGCGTCAGGGCCACAAACACGGACAGCGCCATGGCCGCCACGATGGTGATGGAGAACTGGCGATAGATCACACCCGTGGAGCCGCCAAAGAAGGCCATGGGCACAAACACCGCCGACAGCGTGACCCCGATGCCGACCAGCGCAGGCGTGATTTCCTTCATGGACTGGCGCGTCGCCTCCTTGGGAGACTTGCCCGTCTCGTGCATCACCCGCTCCACGTTTTCGACCACCACGATGGCATCGTCCACCAGCAGGCCGATGGCCAGCACCATGGCAAACATGGTCAGGGTATTGATGGAGAAGCCCGCGACGGACAGCACGCCGAAGGTGCCCAGCAGCACCACCGGCACGGCAATGGCGGGAATCAGCGTGGCGCGGAAGTTCTGCAGGAACACGAACATCACGATCACCACCAGCACCATGGCCTCGCCCAGCGCATGCACCACTTCGCTGATCGAGGCCCGCACGAAGGGCGTGGAGTCCGAACTCACGAAATAGTCGATCTGATTGGGAAAGAAGGGCTTGAGCTCGGCCAGCTTGGCCGCCACGGCATCCGACACCGCCATGGCGTTGGCACCATCGGCCAGGATGATGCCCATGCCTGCGCCCGGCATGCCATTGAGTTTGGCCTGGATGGACAGATTGTCGGCCCCCAGTTCCACCCGGGCCACGTCCTTGATGGTGACGACAGAGCCGTCATTCGAGGATTTGAGCACGATGCCCTCGAACTGCTCCACGGTCTTGAGCTTGGTGCGCGCCGTGATGGTGGCGTTCAGCTGCTGGTTCTGCACCGCAGGCAAGGCCCCCAGCTGGCCCGCCGAGACCTGGGCATTCTGCGCGTTGAGCGCGCTGCTCAGATCGGAGGGGATCAGCCCGTACTTCTCCATCTTGGCGGGGTCCATCCAGATGCGCATGGCATAGGGCGTGCCGAAGACGTTGATGTCGCCGACGCCTTCGATGCGACCGATGATGTCCACCAGATTGCTGTTGATGTAGTCGCCGATGTCCACTGCGGTCACATCTTCATCGGGCGAATAGAAGCTGTAGGTGACCAGAAAATCCTGGCCGCCCTTGTTGATGAATACGCCACGCGTCTTCACGGAGTCCGGCAGGCGGTTGACCGCGCCCTGGATCTTGTTTTGCACCTGCACCTGGGCCACGTCGACATTGGTGCCCGGAGCAAAGGTCAGCGTGATGCGAGCCTGACCGGAGGCATTGCTGGTCGAGCTCATATAGAGCATGTTGTCGATGCCCTTGATCTGCTGCTCGATGATCTGCGTCACCGAGTTTTCGACCGTCTCGGCCGAAGCGCCCGTGTACTGGGCGCCGATGGTCACGCGGGGAGGAGCGATCTCGGGGTACTGCTCCAGCGGCAGCAGCTTGATCGACAAAGCCCCGGCCAGCATGATGATGATGGCGATGACCCACGCAAAGATGGGCCGGTTGATGAAGAACTGAGCCATGTGTGTCGCCTGCCTTGCTTACTTCTTGGCAGGTGCATCGGCAGCGGCCTGCACGGGCGGCTCGCCCCGCTGGCTCTTGCGCTCGGCCTTGGCCTTCAGATCCACCTCCACGGTCTGAACCTTGTCGCCGGGCTTGATGCGCTGAAAGCCATCCACCATCACACGCTCGCCTGCTTTCAGGCCCGTCTTGAGCAACCAGAAAGCGCCCACGGCGCGGTCCAGTTCCACATCGCGCTTTTCAACCACATCGCCGTCCTTGACGACCATGACGTTGGCACGCCCGGTCAGATCGCGGGTCACCGACTGCTGCGGCACCAGCAATGCATCGGGTGCCAGAGCCGTTGGCAGCAAGGCCTTCACATACATGCCGGGCATGAGCATGCCGTCGGGATTGGGCACCTCGGCGCGCAAGGTCAGTGTGCCGGTCGTGTCGTTGACGATCACGCCCGCAAAGGCCAGCTTGCCCTGATGCGGGTAGTCGCTGCCGTCATCGAGCTGGATGCGCACGGGAATCTTGTTGCCTTCCACTTTCTGGTAGCGGCCGGAATCCAGATCGCGCTTGAGCTGCATCAGATCGGTGCTGGACTGGGTGAAGTCCACATACATGGGGTCCAGCCGCACGATGGTGGTGAGCGCCGTGGCCTGATTGGCCGTGACCAGCGCACCGGGCGTGACGGCAGACAGCGCGATGCGACCGCCGATAGGGGCTTCGATTCGGCTGTACTTGAGATTGATGCGTGCGGTTTCCAGATTCGCCTTGGCCACGGCCACATCCGATGCGGACTGGGCCGCCGCCGCCTGGCTTTCGTCAAACGCCTGTTTGCTGATCGCGTCGATCTTGACCAGCTCGGCATTGCGCCGTGCCGTTGCAGCCAGCGTACGCTGGCTGGCTTCGGCCTTGGCCACGGCAGCCGCAGCGCTGGCCTCGGCAGCCTTCAACGATGCGGCGTCGATCTGATAGAGCTGCTGGCCCTGTTTGACCAGCGCACCTTCGGTGAACAAGCGCTGCTGAATGATGCCCGAGACCTGGGGACGCACTTCGGCCGTCATGAAGGCACGGGTGCGCCCCGGCAGGCTGGCATCCAGCTGCTGGCTTTGCGACTGCAAGGTAACCACGCCGACCTTGGGCTCGGACTTGGGCGGGCCTTTTTGCTCCGCCTCGGGCTTGGAGCAGCCCGCCAGCGCAGCGGCAATCAGCATGGCTCCCACAGCCAGAGTCCAGCGCTGCTGGCGATGACCTTGCTGGCTTGCTCTGGGAAGGCAAGAAAAATGCGCCTCTCGGCGCGGGCTCAGCGAAGCGGGCTGGTCAATCTTCATACGTGGAGCGGTCTGAACTAAAGAACTTGTCAACATTGTGCGCCGACAATATTAATAAAATGTAAAGCAGCCAAAGGCGCAATGACATGCCGGCAATCACCCGCTTGCCATTCTCCTGTCATGCGGGCATGCGGCGTCGCAGCGGTCTCTGGCTTGAGACACCACTGTAGAAAACCTTGGCAGCAAGGCTCCTCGTCATAACGGACTAGAGCCAGAACCCGCAAAACCCCGGAATCGGCAACTGGCTGCGCTCTCTATATCAGGACAGAAACCGCTTTTGCTGCCAAATCAATGCTGCTGCTTGCCCGGACGTACGCGCAAGATGCTGAAAACTCCGGCCAGCGCTGCAAAACAGCCGGCCACAGCCAGCGCCAGCAGTTCAGCATTGCCACCATGCCCGCCCGAGATGGCAAAGATGGTGGCCAACACCACCGCTCCCAGTGTCTGACCTGTCATGCGGGCAGAACTCAGCATGCCGCCCGCCGCGCCGCTGCGCGACATGGGAGCCGAGGTGACGATGGTGTGATTGTTGGGCGACTGATAAAGCGCGAAACCGCTGCCCGCCAGCAGCATGCGCCAGACCATGTCCCAGTGCGCCACATCGACCGGCATGGCCGCCAGCAGCCACAGCCCGCAGGCAAACATGGCCATGCCGATGCCGCCCAGCAGCCCGTCGGGATACTTGCCGATCAGGCGCCCGGCCACCGGCGCCGTCAGCACGGTGGCCAGCGGCCAGGCCGTGATCAGCATGCCTGCCTCCATGGGTGACAGACCGCGCGCCTCCAGCAGCAGGAATGGCAGGGCCAGATAGGACAGCATCTGCGCGCAGAAGGCAGAGACCGAGCCGCACATCGACAGCCGGAACACGGGAATGCGCATCAGATCGACCGGAAACAAGGGAGCCGCCTTGTGCCACTGACGGCGCAGATAGACGTAGCCGACCACCAGCCCGGCGCCCAGCAGCCACCAGCCCGAAGGCATCAGCGGGCTGCCCGCAGCGCCCTGATCCTGCCCCATGCGCACGCCCAGTTGCTCACCGCCCAGAAAAAGCAGGGTGAACATCAGAATATTGAGCAAAACGTCAAGCGCCGCTATCGGCTCGCCATCCTTGCGCACCACGGGGTTGGCCGGCAGCGCCTTGCGCCCCATCCACAAGGTCATCAAGCCCAGCGGCACATTGATGGCAAACAGCCAGGGCCAGCTGGCAACCGACAGGATGGCAGCGGCCACCGAAGGCCCGGCCATGGACGAGGTCGCCACCACCAGCGAGTTGATGGCCATGCCGCGCCCCAGCATGGCGCGCGGATAGGTCAAGCGCACCAGCGCTGCATTCACGCTCATGATGCCCGCCGCACCCATGCCTTGAAACACGCGCGCTGCAATCAACGTGCTCAGCGAGCTGGCCAGCGTGGCCGCCACCGAGGCAATGACAAACACCGTCATGCCCAGCAGATAGATGCGCCGATAACCCAGGCGCTCGCCCAGGGCTGCCAGCGGCAGCAGCAGCACCAGGCCGGCGAGCTGATAGGCGTTGACCACCCATAGCGTCAGGGCCGAGCTGGCCTGCAGCTCGCGCGCAATGGCGGGCAAGGCCAGATTGACGATGCTGCTGTCCAGCACCGACAGCGTCAGTCCCAGAATGATGACCAGCATGGCGCGGCCACGCGCACCGTCAGGCAGGCCATCGTAGGCAGGGGAAGCTTGAGCAGTGCTCTCAGTCATGGGCGACCCGGTGCACACGGCCCAGCGTGATCCAGGTCAGCGCCACGCCCACCAGTGCCCCTGTCGCCATGCCCACCACCATGGGCAGAGGCTTGCCGTTGGAAAAATGCCCCACGATCTGCATGGCGGCCGCGCCGCTCAGCATCTGCAGCGTTCCCAGCAAGGCAGAGGCCGTGCCCGCAATCTCGCCATGCTCTTCCAGGGCCAGCACCGAGGTCGTGGGAATCACCAGGCCCATGAAGGCGCTGGCAATGAAGTACAGCACGATCAGCACCGCCAGCTTCTCACCGCCCAGCAGGTAATAGAGCAGCAATGCGGCCATGGTCAGGCCCGAAGCAGAAGCCGCAGCCTTGACCACATTGACCAGGCCAAAGCGCTGGCCCAGCCGCCCCGTCAGCTGCGCCGCGCCGATAAAGGCGATGGAGTTCAGCGCGAACGCCATGCTGTACTGGGTGGACGAGAGACCGTAGTAGTTGATGAGCACAAAGGGCGAGCCCGCCAGATAGACGAAAAAGCCCGCCATGGCGCAGCCGCCGATGAACACCAGGCCCAGGTAGTGCCAGTCACGCAACAGGACCAGATAGGCCTTGAGCGCACCGCCAAGGCTGCTGTCCAGCCGCGCCTCGGCCGTGCGGGTCTCTTCCACGCCACGCCACGTGGCAACCAGGCCCAGCACGGCTGCGCCCGCCACCACCCAGAACACGGCACGCCAGCCAGCCAGGGCAATCACGCCGCTGCCGGCCAGAGGCGCCAGAATCGGCGAGACGCTGAACACCAGCATCAGCAGCGACATCATGCGCGCGGCAGCATGGCCGGTATGTAGATCACGCACCACGGCACGCGGCACGGCCATGCAGGCCGCAGCGCCCAGGCCCTGCACAAAGCGAAACGCCACCAGTGTCTCGATATTCGGAGCCAGCGCACATCCCACGCTGGCGACGGCAAAGACCGTCAGACCAAAGTACAGCGGCGGCTTGCGGCCCAGCATGTCGGAGACCGGCCCATAGAGCAGCTGGCCCACACCAATGGAGAGAAAGAACGCGGTCAGACTGGCCTGCACGGCCCCGACCTGGGCATCCAGGCTGGCGCCGATCTGGGGCAAGGCCGGCAGATACATATCGATGGCGAAAGGCCCGATGGCCGACAACAGGCCCAGGATCAGAACCAGACGCAGGGAGACAGAAGCTTGCATAGGGGTGTGATTGTCGTGGTAACTTGATTTATGTGCTGAACAGCTGCCGGTTTCCTGCATGACCTTGCAGGCTCACGCCAGTCCGCCGGGCAGCGCCTGTGCCTAAGCCCTCAATTACAAGGCTTTAGACCCGGTCATGCAGGCCATGACCGCATGGACAACAAGCACAATGGGCTCAACCATCATTCCCTGCTCTCGCCGTGATTGCTGCAAGCTCCTTCCCACGTCTGCCCTTTTCACTCCTGACCACACTCGCTGCGCTATGTCTGGCGTCTCAGTCGGCCGGCGCACAGCCCGCGCCTGCTGCCCCGGCCTTTCAGCTCTCGCCCGATGCCAGCATGGTGATAGACACGCGCGCCAGGCTGGCCTGGTCACGCTGCGCCGAGGGCATGAGCTGGAATGGCAAGGCCTGCGGCGGTCAGGCCGAGGTCTTCAGCTACAAGCAGGCCGTAACCCATGCCGCAGAACGCAGCAAGGCCGAAAACCTGCGCTGGCGCCTGCCACGCGTCAATGAACTCAAGCGCCTGCTGGACCGCAGCAGCAAACCCCAGGGCCTGAACCCGGAACTCTTTCCCAATGCGCCACGCGACTGGCACTGGACGGGCACGGCCGCCGTAAATGCCCAGCGCCTGAACACCTACAACTACGCCCAGGTGGACAAATCCAGCAGCCTCTCCGGCCTCTCGGCCCAGCAGGCCTGGGCGGTCAACACCGAGACACTGCAGGCCGTGCCCGATATGGGCAAAGGCAATGCCTTGCTGCTGCGCCTGGTGCGCCCTGCCACCGAGGCCGAGCTCGGCCCCCAAACTTCGGCCACACCATGAAAAAAGCCTTGCCGCTTTGGCAAGGCTTTTTCAACTCCCGCCGGCTCAGCCAGCGCGCAGTGCGGCCTTGAGGCTCTCGCCCAGTTCGGGCTTGTGCGCAAACGGATCCGTCGGGTTGCGGCCCCGAACCACATCTTCCAGGCGCACCTGCACCGAACCCAGGGCCTGCGGATGGCTGTAGATATAGAACTGGCCCGAGGCCATGGCATCGAACACCTTCTGCGCCACCTCGGTCGCCGTGACCTTGCCCGAGCCCACGGCCTTGTCGGTCATGGCCTGACCGATTTTCTGGCTGGCCGTCAAAGGCTGCGCCTCCAGGCCCTGGGGACGGTTGCGCTCGCTATGGCCTATGCCCGTGGGCACGAAGAAGGGGCAGAGCAGACTGGCACTGACCTGGTCCGAGACCAGGGCCAGGTCCTGGTACAGCGTCTCGGTCAGCGACACCACCGCGTGCTTGCTGACGTTGTAGATGCCCATGTTCGGCGGCGCCAGCAGACCCGCCATGCTGGCGGTGTTGACGATATGGCCTTCATAGGCGGGATCGGCCTTGGCGGCCTCCAGCATCATGGGCGTGAACAGGCGCACGCCATGGATTACGCCCCAGACATTGACGCCCAGCACCCATTGCCAGTCGGCAACGGTGTTTTCCCAGACCAGGCCGCCCGCGCCGACGCCCGCGTTGTTGAAGACAAAGTGCGGCGCACCAAAGGTCTCCTTGACTTCGGCGGCCAGTCTTTCCATCTGCGCCGCATCCGAGACATCGACCCTGCGCGCCAGCACCTTGGCACCGGCAGCCTTGAGCTCGGCCTCGGCCTTGTCCAGCGCCTCCTGCTGCACATCGACCAGCACCAGATTCATGCCTCTGGCGGCTCCGATGCGCGCGCACTCCAGCCCGAAGCCCGAGCCCGCACCTGTCAGAACCGCCGTCTTTCCCGCGAAATTCGTGATCATTCTTGTCTCCGGATATTTTTTTATATGGGAATTGCGCCTGCAACTGGCGCACTCCAGCTTAGAGATGCCAAGCAAGGGCCGCCTCGCTGCGGGGCCGGGTGAAGGCATCGTCCCCCTCCCGCGAAGCGAGAGAGGGGGAAGGCGCGGGGCCGCCCAGGCAAAGCGCCTCAGGGGGTGATTTTTTTCAGCCTCAGTGGGTTAAATCAGCTTCACCAGCTGCTTGCCGAAGTTCTTGCCCTTGAGCAGGCCCAGGAACGCGCCGGGCGCCGAGGCCAGACCTTGGGAAATCGTCTCGCGCGGCTTGAGCTTGCCGGCTGCCACCAGGCCGCCCAGCTCGGTCAGGGCCTCGCCCCAGACTTCCATGTGCTCGCTGACGATAAAGCCTTCGAGCTTGATGCGGTTGACCAGCAGCAGCGCCGGATTGGCCAGCGGCAGGGGCTGGCCGTCATAGCCGGCAATCATTCCGCACAGGGCCACACGCGCAAAGGCATTGGTGCGCAGCAGCACGGCGTCGAAGATATAGCCGCCCACGTTCTCGAAATAGCCGTCGATGCCGTTGGGGCAGGCATCCTTCAAGGCCTTGGCCATGGTCTTGACATCGGGGTGCTCGCGGTAATCGATGCAGGCATCAAAGCCCAGCTCATGCACGGCGTAGCGGCATTTCTCGGCACCGCCCGCAATGCCCACCACGCGACAGCCACGTGCCTTGGCCAGCGCCACAAAGGCGCTGCCCACGGCACCAGTGGCAGCGCTGACGACCATGGTTTCACCGGCCTTGGGGTTGATGATCTTGACCAGGCCATACCAGGCCGTCACGCCCGGCATGCCCACGGCGCCCAGATAGTAGGACAGCGGCACATGGGTGGTGTCGACCTTGCGCAGCGCACCGGGCACGCTGGGGTCGAGCAGCGAATATTCCTGCCAGCCGCCCATGCCGACCACCTTGTCGCCAGCCTTGAACTTGGGGTGGCGGCTCTCGACGATCTCGCCTACCGTGCCGCCCTGCATGACCTCGCCCAGCGGCTGGGGCTGGGCATAGCTCTTGGAGTCGTTCATGCGGCCGCGCATATAGGGGTCCAGGCTCAGATAGTGGTGGCGCACCAGCACCTGGCCCTCGCCCACCGTGGGCAGCGGCGACTGCACCAGCTTGAAATTGCTCTCCACCGCCTCGCCCTGGGGGCGGTTGTCCAGAAGGATTTGCTGATTGACCGTCATGTTTCGTCTCCTGTTTGAACTTCAGATTTCATAGCTTCAAGCACTTGATATACCTCGCACTTGGAGCTGATAACACACAAAACAACGATAGGTAAAGCGGTGGCCGCTCATAAAAACAGAGCAACCGATCCGTACTCAATCCGTGGGCAGGGCTTGCAATCCGCCTTCGGCCGCAGGTCTGCGCTTCATGTACTTGAAGGTGCCCGTGGCATGTACGCAGAGTCGACCCTGCGCGTCATAGATGCGGCCTTCGGTAAAAGCCATGGTGCCGGTGCGATGCAGCAGCGCGCCCTTGCCGACCAGCGGGCCATTGGCTGCCTGCATGAACGAGGTTTTCATCTCGATGGTGACCACGCCCAGATCGAAATCCACACTGCGCGCAGCCACGGCCATGGTCACATCCATCAACGTCATCGAGGCTCCGCCATGGGTGATGCCAAAGGAATTCAGATGTTCGGGACGCGGTGTGAAGTGCAGCTCGGACTCACCGTTCTCCATCTTGTGGAGGGTGAAGCCCAGCTCATGCACAAAGGGAATTTCAGGACCAAATGACAACACCGCGAAACCTTTCAGAAGAGTGATGCGCCGCAGACCGCAGCAGCTGAACCGTGAATGTAAGCGCGGCGGACAGCCTCAGAATGCTGCGCCGCACAAAAAACATGACTCACCCTTCATCCGCCACTATCAACCACCGACCAGAGCGCTCACGCCGCCATCCACGGCCATCCACTGGCCGGTGATGTGCTTGCCCGCATCGCTGGCATAGAGCAGCGTCAGGCCCTTGAGATCCTCATCGTCGCCCAGACGGCGCAGCGGCGCATGGGAGCGCATTTCGTCCTCGCCCAATGTCTCGATCAGCACGGCGGCCATCTTGGTCTTGAAAAAGCCCGGGCAGATGGCGTTGACGGTGATGCCGTGCTCGCCCCACTCGCCGGCCAGCGCGCGCGTGAAATTGATGACCGCGCCCTTGGAGGTGTTGTAGGCAATGGTCTTCATGCCCGTGGGATTGCCGCCCAGGCCGGCGATCGACGCCAGATTGATGATGCGGCCGCTCTTGCGCTCCAGCATGGACAGGCGGGCGATCTGCTGGCTCAGCAGAAAATAGCCGCGCACATTCAGGTTCATCACCTTGTCCCAGGCCGCTGTCGGGTGGTCCTCGGCCGGCGCGCCCCAGCTGGCTCCGGCATTGTTGATCAGAATGTCCACATGGCCGAGACGCTGCACGGCCTCCTTGGCCAGGCGCGTGATATCGGCCTCGTCCGAGCAGTCGGCAGCAATCCAGTCGGCCTCTATGCCAGCGGCCTTGAGCTCGGCTGCGGCCTCTTCCAGGTCCTTGGCCTTGCGCGAGCTCAGCAGAATCTTCGCGCCGGCCTCGCCCAGCGCATGCGCCATCTGCAGACCCAGGCCACGCGAGCCGCCGGTCACCAGGGCCGTCTTGCCCGAGAGGTCGAAAAGTTGCTGCACCGTACGTGTCATTCTCATGTCTCCTGTTTGTTTTCAAGGTTCAAACCGGGTGCGCAGTGCCTTGCAAGGCCTGCTCGTCAAAAGCTGCATGAATTGTGCGGGCGCCTCAGGCCCGGTGTTGTCACCTGCGTGTCGGCGCTGTCCCGCAGGTGGCAGAGCCCGCCCTGACGCGGCTTGCAGGGTCTGCCGGCAGCAGCCAGGCAAAGCGCATCCGGCGCCTTCAATCGGCATCAATCGGCAAACAGCGACTGCGTGCCGCCCCAGGCCCCGCCTTCGATCTCCAGCATGCGCAGCTTGGTCAAAGCGCCTTGACCACCCGAGAAGCCTCCCGGTGCCCGCCCTGCGGCCAGCACGCGATGGCAGGGAACAATCGGCGCAAACGGATTGGCTCCCAACGCTTGGCCCACGGCGCGCGCTGCACCAGCCTCACCCAGCGCTGCTGCAACTTCGCCATAGGTGCTGGTCCGCCCTGGCGCCAGGGCGCGCGTGAAGGCATAGACCTGGCTGTGAAATGCAGGCACGGCGAACTCGTCGAGTGCAATCTCCTGCAGGTCAGGCAGAACACCAACCGGGCCTTGCACTCTGTCCTGCCGCATATCTCCCAGCACGCCGGCAGCCACGGCCTCTGCGCTGGGCTGCGCCCAGCACGGCTCGATCTGCGCATTCACTCCGGCCAGCAGACACTGCACCCCGGCCATGGCCTGCACGGCAAAGCCCGGAACAGCGGAGATGGAGGTCACGGCACCATATGCCGCAGGCCCGCGCTGCGGCTGCAGCGCATGGCGTTTGGACAGACCCAGCAGCATGCGCTCCCGGGTCTCGCCCCAGCTGGCCTCGGGCAGTTGCACGGCGCAGATGGCAGCGGCATTCCAGGCCAGACCACAGGCACCGATGCGCGTGACAAACAGGGCATGCCCTGGCAAGGGCAATGAAGCAGCAGGATTCATTGCCACAGTCTACAAAACGCAGTCCATTTGTTTTTGCAAAAATTTCCAGAAAGACTGGATGCAAAAACAGTTAATTACTGTATATTTAAACAGTCAAAACACTGTGGATATACGGACATGCAAGAAGCCCATTTCACCGTCTCTCTTTGCGACTACCCCGAGCTGCCCGAGGACAAACGCCAGCAGGCCGAGGCACGCTATGCGCGTGTGCTGGCCCGCCAGCTCGGCGGAGAGGAACAGGTCGGCGAAGCCCTGTCGCTGGTGCAAGGCCTGGAAGACACCCCTGCCGAAGAAATCACCGACGACGCCAAGCTCACCTTCCAGCGCTGGATGAAAGCCGCCCGCGCCGCTGCCGAAGCCGGCCTGCAAGGCATTGGCGGCACCGAAAGCTGTTTTTTCGATGTGCGGCGCATCTACCACTGAGTGAACGGGCGCGGGCGGCGCGAGTCCCGAGGCCGTCAGCACCGGCCCGGGCCGCCAACCATTGCAAGGGACATGTGCCGCCCTGGCCACCGGAGCTCGCTGCAATGCCTACACTGGCGGCTTGTTTGACCGTGTGACTGTTCTCTTTCCATGCAAGCCCTGCTAGCCGCCATTGCCCAGATGCCCTTCCCCACTGATGCCCAGCGCATCTTTCATGGCCGCGGCGGGCGGTATCCGGGCTGCGAGCAGATCTCGCTGGATGCTTTTGCGCCCGTCATCGTGCTGACCAGCTTTGCTCCCATGGAGGAAGCCCAGCTGAGCCAGATCGGTCAGGCGCTGGAGCAGCGCTGGCAGCAGATCGCCCCGGCCGGACTGCCTCTGACCTGGGCCTTCCAGACCCGCGAAAGCGGCGGCAAGGTCGAAACCCGCGTCATGGCCGGCGAGCTGCCCGAGCCGCATGTGGTCACAGAGAACGGCGCCCGCTATCTGATCCATATCGCACGCGGGCAGAACCACGGCCTGTTCCTCGACATGGCCGCCGGCCGCGACTGGGTGCGCCGGCAGGTGCTGGCCCATGAGCGGCCCGAGCGCATGAAGGTGCTCAATCTGTTTGCCTATACCTGCGCGTTCTCGGTCGTGGCCAAGCTGGCCGGCGCGGGCCAGGTTCTCAATATGGACATGAGCAAGGGCGCTCTGGCCACGGGTCAGCACAACCATCAGCTCAACGGCGTCAAGGCCGGCGCCAGCTTCGCCGCCCACGATATTTTCAGCAGCTGGGGCAAGATCAACCGCAGCGGACCGTACGACCTGATCGTCGTGGACCCGCCCAGCTACCAAAAAGGCAGCTTCATCGCCACCAAGGACTATGCGCGCCTGATGCGCCGCCTGCCCGATCTGCTGGTGCCGGGCGGCCAGGTCCTGCTGTGCCTGAACGCCCCCGAACTCGGCACCGACTTTCTGCGCGAGCAGATGGCGGAAATCGCACCCGAGCTGCAGTTCGTCGAGCGCCTGGCAAACCCGGCCGTATTTGCCGATGTGGACGAGGAGCGCAGCCTCAAGGTCATGGTCTATCGCGCTCCTGCACTGGCTGCGGACCAGCAGCCATGAGCGAGGGCACAGATCAGGGCCGCAGCCTGCCTCCGCAGCCCGTGGACCCGGCTCTGGCACGCACGCTGCAGCGCTTTGCCCGGCTCGATGCGGAGACGCCGACCCCGCAGCTCGACTATGTGCAACGCCGGCGTCTGCTCAGCGAGCTGCAGGCCGGGCTGATTCGCTCGGCCCTGCCCGGTATTTCCAGGGCCGAGCATTTCGTGGCGGCCGAGGGCCGCGAGATCTGCGTGCGCAGCTATCGCAAGCAAGGTGCGGGCAGCGGCCGGACGCTGGTCTGGCTGCATGGCGGCGGCTGGATGGTGGGCGATCTCAACACCCATGACGACCTGTGCGAGCATCTGGCCCAGTTCACCGGCCATGTGGTGCTGTCCGTACATTACCGCCGCACGCCGGAGAGCCGCTTTCCCGCGCCGCTGGACGATGTGATGGCCGTGCTGCAGTGGCTGAGCGATATGCGCGAACTGCTGCCTTTCGCGGCAGAGCAGGTCCTGCTCGGAGGCGATAGCGCTGGCGCCCATCTGGCGCTGGCAGCAGCCGTACGCCAGATTCAGCAACCCACCGATGCGGCCCGCATTGCGGGCCTGCTGCTGCTCTACCCGCCGCTTGAGCCCGATCAGGACAATGACAGCATGCGCCAATTTGCCACGGGCTTCGGGCTCACGCCCGCCGCCATGCAGCGCTACTGGCAGGAACTGGGCCGGCCCGAGGGCCAGGCCTCGCAATGGCTGACGCCGGGCTGCTGCAGCGCAGCCATCGCTGCTTTGCCGCCCACGCTTTTGATGACGGCCAGCCACGATATTCTGCGCGACGAGGCCGAAGCCTTTGCCCATGCAGCCCAGGCCCTGGGCGCACCGCTGCAGCTTTTGCGCGCGCCGGCCATGGTCCACGGCTTTGCGCGAATGCTGGCTGCCAGCCCGGCGGCACGCCAGCAGGTCGAGCTCGTCTGCTCGGCCTGGGCGGAACTAATAGGCCGCCAACGTCCTCAGAGTAAATAAGCTTTGCTCTGAGGACGGGTAGCGGCATGGCCGTGCAGGTGTACGCTGCACGGCGCCGGGCGCCGCCCCGCCCCTTTCAAACACAGTACCTCGACGCCGATGCATCAAGCATCCGGCGCTCGCCGCCATATCTTTCTTAGTCATGAGCCCAACTTCCGCCACCCCACAACAACTGATGCGCCTGGCCGTGGACCTGGCCCATGCCAACCGCCTCAAGGGCGGCCGCCCGTTCGGCGCCGTGCTCGCCCAGGGAATTGAAGTCGTTGCCACCGGCGTCAACGAGATCATTGCCAGCCACGACCCCAGCACCCATGCCGAAATGCAGGCCATACGCGCGGGCACGCAAAAACGCGCCAACCCCAGCCTGGCAGGCCTGTCCATCTATGCCAGCGGCCACCCCTGCCCCATGTGCCTGGCAGCCCTGGTCATGAATGGTGCCGAGCAGGTATTCTTCGCCTTCGACAACCAAGACGCCGCGCCCTATGGCCTGTCCAGCGAGAGGACCTACCAGCGCCTGCGCCTGTCGCTGACGCCGCAGCCGCTGCCCATCACCCGCATCGACACCGGCATCCGCGCGGCCCAGCTCTATGGGGATGAGGCCTGGCCCGCCGCCTGATCCTCGTTGCCGCCAAAACCATAACAACAAACCGGGCTGCCCAGGACGAGCGGCGCGCACACCGGCGCGCCGCAGCGCAGCCAGCCCCCGAGCTTCATGACATCGACATCTTCCCGAACACATCGCGTGCCGCCATTGCTGTGGCTGGCCGTGGTGATACTGGTCACCATCAATCTGCGTCCCTTTCTGACGGCTCCGGGTCCCTTGGCACCGACCATACAGCAGGCCACGGGCATGGATTTGCGCAGCTTTTCCTGGCTCACGCTGCTGCCCATGGCGCTGATGGGCATTGGTGGCTGGCTCGCTCCCACGGCATTGCGACGCTGGGGCGCGCGCGCCGCCATCTGCGCCTCGCTGCTGCTGATTGCGCTGGGCTGCGCCCTGCGCCTGACGCCTGCTGGCGCCGCCACCGGCAGTCTGCTGATCGTCACGGCCGGCCTGTGCGGTGCGGGCGTGGCGCTGGCACAAAGCATTCTGCCGGGGCTGATCAAGCGCCAGTCTCCCCACAACGTGGCACCCATGATGGGACTTTACTCGGCCGCACTCATGGGCGGCGGCGCACTCAGCGCCCAGCTCTCGCCCGTGGCCATGCAACTGGGTCTGAGCTGGCAGGCTTCGCTGGCCATCTGGGCCATCCCAGTGCTGCTGGCATTGCCGCTGGCCTGGCATGCGCTGACGCTGATGCGCGAGCCCGTTGCCCCTGCACCCTCCGTGCCGCTGGTACAAGCCGATAGCGACACCGGCTGGCTGCTGCGCCGGGGCCGCACCTGGCTGCTGCTGATCAGCTTCGGCCTGATGAACGGCGGTTATGGCTCAACCGTTGCCTGGCTCGCTCCGTTCTATCAAACCCATGGCTGGACGGCCACGCAAAGCGGCTCGCTGCTGGCCATCTTGTCGATTGCGCAGGCCGCATCGGCGCTGGCCATGCCCGCTCTCGCGCGCCGCAGCCTGGACCGTCGCTGCTGGCTCATGCTGGCCTTGCTGCTGCAGATCATCGGCTTTGCCGGCCTCGGGCTCTGGCCCGATGCCATGCCCACACTCAATGCCATCGTGCTGGGTCTGGGTCTGGGCGGCTGCTTTTCGCTCTTCATGCTGGTGGCGCTGGACCATCTGCCATCGCCCACACAGGCCGGTGCCCTAAACTCGCTGATGCAGGGCGGCGGCTTCATCCTCGCCGCACTGGCCCCTCTGGTCATGGCACAGCTGCACCAGATCAGCGACAGCTGGATGACGGGCTGGCTTTATCAGGCCGGCGTCGCCGCGCTGGTCTGTCTGCTGGTGACACGCTTCAACCCCCAGGGCTACCCGCAAGCCATGCAGCAGCCTTGAGCACGGCATTGCGATCCCCAAAAAAGGGCCTGGAAACTTCCAGGCCCTTTTTCCTTTTCGTTTTTGTGCGGACTACTCGTTGACCAGCAGTTGCAGCCCATGCGCCTCGGTCGGCAAGGGTACCTCCCATCGGTGCAACATGCCCAGCAATGCGGCATTGCCGAGCGTGGTGTCGCGCTTGCTGTTGCGCGCCAGCAAGGTGGACCTGCTTGCCTCCAGATGCACCAGCTCCACCTGCGCGCCATAGGCCAGGCACAGGTCCAGCGTCTTGCCGCGCATCTGCCTGGACATATGCGTGGCATTCCAGACAAAAGCGGCCTTGGCGCGCAGCAGGCTCTTGGCCTTGTCCACCACATGATGGGCCGCAGCGCCCTCGTTCTCGCCGTGGCGCAGACCCAGTTCGGTGCGCGCATCGTCAAACGACACCACGGGCAGGCCCGCATGATGCTGGGCCACCCAGTGGTTCTTGCCCGATGCAGGCAGACCGCACATGACGATGACGCGCGAGCCCGGCTCTTCGTGCAAGGCGTAGTCCGGGTGCAACTCGGCACCGCGGAAATAGCGCACTGCCGTCTCGGCCGAAGCAAAGCTGCGCGGCTTGCGCAAACAGCCCTCTTCCAGCGCAAGCTCCCTGAACAGCTCGATATTCACCAGCACATTGCCCACATCGGGGCAGATGCGGCCGCGAATATCGGCACGGGCCAGCAGCACCAGCAAATGCAGATCGACCTGCCAGGACAGCTCTCTGACCATGAACTCGGGCGAGACGCCTCGGCGCGAATCGGCAAAGGCAAAAAACGGCACCTGATGCACTGCAATCAGGCGGCAGACCGCCTCGCGCCGGGCCACCGGCGCGCCCGCCTCCCAGAGCATGAGCCGCGCATCGAGTGCACCCCGACGCGAATGGCCAGGCTGCGAGATGCGGCCGTCGTCGGCTATCTGCGTGGTCGAGCACTTGGCAACATCGTGCAGCAGCGCGGCCAGAAAGACCGTCTCGCGCTCTTCGTTGGTGAGCCCTGCATAGTCGCTGTCCTGCAGCAGCTCGGTCACCACCATCTGCGTATGCGTCCAGACATCGCCTTCTGCATGGTAGATCGGGTCTTGCGGCGTGGTCTTGGCCAGCTCCAGTTGCGGAAAAGCCTCCAGGCAGGCCGCCCAGTCCACCGCATGGTGAGCGGAATGCGGCACCAGGGCCGCGATCTGTTTCCAGCTCCACATAAATTCTCCTTTCACCGCAGCCTCCTCATGAAAACCACGGTTTTGATAGCTATCAACGCTTGTTGGACAGGCCTCACCAGCTTTTTTGAATCTTGTTGGCAAAGATATCGACGCCTGTGCGCAGACCGTTGGCGACAATGGGCCGCTCGCTGTGGTGCGAGCCCGACTCCAGGATCACCTGCACGAAGTCGGAGCGCACGAACTTGTAGCGCTCCACGGTCTGGCCGTTTTCCTCGACCTTGATGTACAGACCTTCGGCCAGCTCGGATCTGTCGGTCTGGCGCCAGGCCAGCGGCAGATCCAGCTTCTGTCTTTGCACCTGATCCTCGAACACAGCCTGCCAGCGCGCACTACGCCCCAGAGACGGTGTCAGCAATGCCAGCAAATCCTGCATGCGCCTCGGTGCGATGCCCGCGTAGAGCACGGGCACGGACACCACGGGCACACCGTCCAGCAGCGCGTGGCGCCGTGGCGTGTCCAGAAACTGCTGCGCCGAGCGATCCCAGATATCGAACTCGCAAAACCAGTGCGGCAAGGCGTCGTAGTACAGAGAGTGCTTGGCATACAGCCATTCGCCATACATCACATAGCGATCGTCCAGCAGGGCCATCAGCGCGCTTTCATGGGCTCGGGCCCATTGCTTGTAGGCGTTGAACTGACGCTCGCGCCCGCCCATCTGATCGGCTTGCAGATAGTGGCCGCGCGACTGCAGCAGCAAGCTGCCGTCGGCACCAAAGCTCAGCGCCGCATTGGCGCCGTCCAGCTTCTCCTCGACCACGATATGGCGGCCGGCCAGCGCTTCATAAGGCACGGCATCTGCCTGATCGCCGACCTGCAGCCGCGAGCCACGCAGATGCGGCGTGCGCGGATATTTGAGGATCTCCAGATTGAATAGATGTGGTGAAGTCATGTTGTGCTTTCCTAAAAGGGAATAAGCCACGCGCAAAAAAGGCGCGGCAGACAAATCAAGGACATGGACAGCGCCGCTCTCCGCTGCCATCGGAAAAAGACAGAACCCAAGCCGCCAAGAAAAGGGCCGGCCTGGAGTTCAGGGAGTGGGAGGAGCTTGGAGCCCGAATGCAATTCAGGCCAGAGACGCCAAGCAGGAAGATTGCCGCCCTTCACAGAGCGGGAGTTCCACACCGCAGCGCACACGCGAGAAAGATCAGCGTGTGACGAAGTCGTTTAGCTCAAACGAATACGGCGGGACATGGTGCACCTCGAAAATGAGAGCGAATAGCGCAGGTGGAGCAAGGCTGGCGAGTGTATTTGCTTGCAAGCCCAACTGCCAAGCGCTTGACCGAAACTTGTTGCGCAAAGAACACGAAACGGTTTCACAGAGATGAAACAGAGGCTGGTTACAAATCGTATTTTCTTCCTGCACCTGCCAAACTCTCAATGACATCTGCACAGACCTTGCGCCAACCTCTTCTGATTTCCCTGATCGCAGCCGCTGCCCTGGCCGCCTGTGGTGGCGGTGACAACAACACTAACACCACCACACCAGCGCCTGCTCCGGTTCCTGAAGTCCCGGCGCCGGCACCCGAGCCCGAGAAGACGCCCACCTCGCTCAGGCTGGAGAAAATCGGCAGCTATCAGTCGGGCATTTTTTTGCAGAGCGCCGCCGAAATTACGGCTTTCGATCCCGCCACCAAGCGCGGCTTTGTGGTCAACGCCCAAAGGGGTGCGCTCGACGTGCTGGACATGAGCAACCCCGCCGCACCGCGCATGCTGGCCAGCCTGGATGCCACAAAGCTCTCGCTGGGTGCGGGGGCCTCCATCAACAGCGTGGCCGTGCATGGCGGCCTGGTGGCTGCAGCCGTGCAGGCATCGGTCAAGACGGACAAGGGCATGGTCGTCATCTATGACGCCGACAAGCTCGGCGTGATCGCCGAAGTGCCCGTGGGCGCCCTGCCCGATATGCTGACCTTCACCCCCGACGGCAAGACCATTCTGGTCGCCAACGAGGGCGAGCCCAGCGATGACTACCAGATCGACCCCGAAGGCTCGATCAGCGTGATCGATGTGAGCACGCCCGCCAAGCCCGTGGCGCGCACTGCCGACTTCAAGGCCTTCAACAGCCAGAAGGCGCAGTTGCTGGCCAAGGGCGTGCGCATCTTCGGCCCGACCGCAGACGGCCTGGGAACGGCCGCCGTGGCCAATGACCTGGAGCCCGAATACATTGCCGTGGCCCCGGACGGCAAGACGGCCTGGGTGACGCTGCAGGAAAACAATGCGCTGGCCATCGTGGACATCGCCAGCGCCACCGTGACCGATGTGGTGGCTCTGGGCTTCAAGGATCATGGCGCGGCCGGCAACGAGCTGGACTTCGCCGACAGCGACGGCAAGAGCCCGGTCATCAACATCACCCAGGCCGCCAATGTGTTTGGCATGTACCAGCCCGACTCCATCGCCGCCTATAAGGCCGCCGACGGTGCGACCTATCTGGTCACTGCCAACGAAGGCGATGCACGTGCCTGGGGCGAGGGCAACAAGAGCTACTTCGGTACGGCCGCCGACAAGACGGCTGGCACTCCGGCCACGGCGGGCGATATGAGCAAGGGCTTTGTGGAAGAGTGGCGCATCAAGCACCTGGTGCACAAGGACGGCTTTTTGCGCCGTGCGGGCGACGATCTGCCTGCCCATCTGGCTCAGTTGGCCAGCGGCGCCTATCTGAATGCCAGCAACTTTGCCTGGTGCGGTGCGTTCGGCACAGACCCCAAGACCTGCCGCGACGATGACAAACTGGGCCGCCTCAAGGTCACCTGGACCATGGGCTACCAGACCGACAGCAGCGGCAACCCCGTCAAGGATGGCAAGGGCTATCTGACCTATGACAGGCTATACGCCTATGGCGGCCGCTCCATCTCCATCTGGGATGCCAGGGGCAAGCAGGTCTGGGACTCTGGCGCGGCCATTGAAAAATTCATCGCCGGCCCCGAATGCAAGCTGGGCGCCAGACGTGACATTGCCTGCGCCACCTACTTCAACACCGGTCATGACGAAACGGCCAGGCTCGATGCGCGCAGCAGCGCCAAGGGTCCCGAGCCCGAAGGCCTGACCGTGGGCCAGATCGGCACCAAGACCTTTGTCTTTGTGGGCCTGGAACGCATGGGCGGCATTCTGGTGTTCGACATCACCGACCCCAAGGCACCCAAGCAGATCGACTATCTGAACACTCGCGAGAACTGGACCGCCAGCTTTGACGGCAAGTCCGCGCCGGCAGGTACCGCACTCAGCGATGTGGGCGATCTGGGCCCCGAAGGCCTGCACTTCATTTCTGCCGCCAAGTCACCCAACGGCAAGCCCTTGCTGATGGTGGGCAACGAGGTCAGCGGCACCACGGCCATCTACCAGCTCAATCTGCAATATTGAAACCTGCAGACAAGCAATCGCTTTCATGCCAGGCCCTGTCCCCACGGGGCTTTTTGCTATTCAAATCAAGCAAAGACTGCGCCGAGGGTTTCTCAATTACGTAACAATAAGCGCCAGCGGTCGGTGTACCGCCTATGGGTTCCCATTCGCCGCAAGCCAGACGCTTGCGACCTACTAAACCGCCGTGTATCCGGACGGCGGTGGCTTTTTGAACGGAGCACTTAATGACGCACTCTTTCGCTCGCCGCCAGGCGCTGCGCGGCTTGGCCGTGGCAGCTCTCGCCTCCTCCTCCCTGCTGTCCGCAGCGCATGCAGACACCCCCGCCGTGCTGCGCGTTTCGGCCATTCCTGACGAGGCACCGACCGAGCTGCAGCGCAAGTTCAAGCCCCTGGGCGAATACCTCTCGCAAGCCACCGGCATGAAGGTGGTGTTCACCCCCGTATCCGACTACGCAGCCGTGGTCGAGTCCCTGGCCACCAAAAAGCTGGACCTGGCCTGGCTGGGCGGTTTCACCTATGTGCAGGCCAAGATTCGCACCAACGGCACGGCCATCCCCATCGTGCAACGGGCCGAAGATGCGGTCTTCACCAGCAAGTTCATCACGGCCGACCCCGCCATCAAGACGCTGGCCGACCTCAAGGGCAAGACCTTTGCCTTCGGTGCACCTTCGTCCACCTCGGGCAGCCTGATGCCGCGCTTCTTCCTGCAGCAGGACGGCCTGAATCCCGAAAAAGATTTCAAGACCGTGGCCTACTCGGGCGCGCATGACGCCACCGTGGCCTTTGTGGCCGCAGGCAAGGCCGAGGCCGGCGTGCTCAACACTTCGGTGTGGGACAAGCTGGTCGAATCCAAGAAGGTGGACATCAGCAAGGTGCGTGTGTTCGCCACGACACCCACCTACTTTGACTACAACTGGACGGTGCGCGGCGACCTGGACCCGGCCATCGTCAAGAAGCTGACCGCGGCCTTCCTGGCACTGGACCCCAGCAAGCCAGAGCACAAGGCCATCATGGACCTGCAGCGCGCCTCCAAGTTCATCGCCACCGACTCCAAGAACTACGACGGCATCGAAGCTGCCGCCAAGTCCGCCGGTCTGCTGAAGTAAGAAATTCAGCTTTTTTTGACTGCCAACGCTTATCTATCAGGCGTTGGCAGCTATTGTTTTCAGAGTATTCGTCTCATGAGCTTCATGCTGGACGATGTGGGCCTGACCCACAGCAACGGCTTTACCGCCCTGTCCCATATCTCCTTGTCCGCCATCCAGGGCGAGAGCATTGCGCTCATCGGCCCCTCGGGTGCCGGCAAGACTTCGCTGCTCAGCACCATAGGCACAGCCTACCTGCCCACGGCAGGTCGCATGCAGGTGCTGGGCCGGACCGCGTCTGCGCAATCCGCCGCCCGCGAACTCAAGGCTTTGCGCAGCCGCATCGGCACCGTGCACCAGGCCGCGCCCATTCCGCTGCGCCAGCGCGTGGTCACGGCCGTGCTGGCCGGCAAGCTCGGCCATTGGCCGCTGTGGAAGGCCCTGGCATCGCTGGCCTATCCGCAGGACATTGCGGGCGCGCGCGAAGCCCTGGCTCGCGTGCAGCTCGAGGACAAGCTGTTTGCACGCTGCGACCAGCTCTCCGGCGGCCAGCTGCAGCGTGTGGGCATTGCCCGCGTGCTCTACCAGCAGGCCGAGCTGATTCTGGCCGACGAGCCGGTCTCGGCCCTGGACCCGGCACTCTCGCAGGCCACGGTGCAGTTGCTGGTGCGGGAAGCCGCCGCGCGCAAGGCCACGCTGGTGGCCAGCCTGCATGCCGTCGATCTGGCGCTGGCCAACTTTGCCCGCATCGTGGGCGTGCGCGATGGCCGCCTGGCCTTTGACCTGCCAGCCGCCCAGGTCAGCGATGCGCAGTTGCAAGCCCTCTATGCCCATGCCGATGGCAGAGCGGCCGACCTGCCCATGCTGCACAACCGCCTGGCTCAGCGCGATCCCGCCAGCGCCACGCCCACTCCCATTCAGGTGAACGCATGCCGGTAGACATGGTCGAGCAAGCCCGGCCATCACGCCGCGACCCCTCTGCTCGCGGCCGCCTGAGCGGGCTGATCCTGGCACTGGTCGTGCTCTGGCCCATGCTGCAGACCTCGGGCTTTTCGCTCAAGCCGCTTTTCGATGCCGACAATCTCAAGGTCATAGGCGGCTTTCTCGCGCAGTTTCTGCCGCCCGAAACCAGTGGGGAGTTCCTGGCCTATCTGGCTCAGGCCACGCTGGAGACCCTGGCCATCGCCACGGCCGGCATGGCGCTCGCCTTTGTGATTGCCGAACCCATGGCCTACCTGTCCACGGGTGCGGCACGCGAGAGAGTCACGCTCAACCCCATCGCCCGCAGCGTGCTCACCATCCTGCGCGGCATTCCCGAGCTGGTCTGGGCTCTGGTGTTCGTGCGTGTCTTCGGCCTGGGTCCTGCAGCCGGCGTGCTGGCCCTGGGCCTGACCTATGGCGGCATGCTGGCCAAGGTCTATGCAGAAATTCTCGAATCCACCGATCCCGCCCCGGCCCGTGCCCTGCGTGCCAGCGGCACCGGCCGTATTCAGGCCTTGCTCTATGGCCTGCTTCCGCAGGCGGCCAAGGAGCTGACCTCCTACACCGTCTACCGCTGGGAATGCGCGGTCCGCGCCTCGGTGGTCATGGGCTTTGTCGGGGCGGGAGGCCTGGGCCAGCTCATGGATCAGGCCATGAAGATGCTCAACGGCGGCGAAGCCGCCAGCATTCTGCTGGCCTTCATGCTGCTGGTGGCTGCGGCCGATCTGCTTTCCTGGTGGCTGCGTCGCGCGCTCGACGCCGCGCCTGCCACGCGCGCCCTGCCCTTCGGCTGGCGAACCGGCACATTTGTGCTGGCGGCCTGCGCGGCGCTATGGGCCAGTCTGCGGCTTCTGGATATTGATTTCTCGGCGCTGTTCACGGCGGATGCCGCCGCCAGCATGGGCGACTTCGTGCGTGGCTTTTTCCCGCCCGACCTGAGCCAGCCCTGGCTGCTCAAGGTGCTGCAAGGCATCTGGGAGACCCTGGCCATCTCCATAGTCGGCACCTTGCTGGCCGCGATCGCGGGCCTGCTGCTGGCCCTGCCGCGCTGGCGTGCGCCATGGAATGTGGTGCTCAACGTGCTGCGCTCCGTGCCCGAACTGGTCTGGGCCACGATTACCGCGCTGGCCGTGGGCCTGGGCCCGTTTGCCGGTGCGCTGGCCCTGGCCCTGCATACCACCGGCGTGCTGGGCCGCCTGTTTGCCGAGGCCTTGCAGAATGCTCCGGCCGCTCCCGCGAATGCGCTCAAGCTCAACGGCAGCAATCGCCTGCTGGCATTTTGCTATGGCACCCTCCCTGGCGCAGCGCCGCAGTTGCTGGCATACACGCTGTACCGCTGGGAAATGAATATCCGCATGGCCGCGATTCTGGGCTTTGTGGGTGCCGGCGGTCTGGGCCAGCTGCTGTACTTCGAGCTTTCGCTGTTCCACTATGCCCAGGCCAGCACCGTGATCATGGCCATGCTTTTGCTGAGCATTGCCGTGGACTGGAGCAGCGCCGGCCTGCGCCGCGCCATGCGTTGAGACAGTTGACGCGGCGCCCTAGCACCGAATCAGCTTCATCCGTTCCTCCATCACATCCGCCGCGCAGCCCCCCCAGATGGGCCAACGCGGCCGGCGATCCGGTCTGCATCCAGGTCTCGATGAAAGTTGAAACCTGAATGACTTCAGCCACACCTGGCACCGCTTAGCGATGCTGCTTCACACTCCCAGGGGCAGGTCGGCCTTCTTCAGCGTGCGCAGCACAAAGCTGGACTGGCTATGGCGTATGCCCTTGATCTTGTAGAGCTTCTCGCGCAGCAGGCGCTCGTAATCGCGCGTGTCCTTGACAACGATACGCAGCAGATAGTCGTACTCGCCCGAAACCAGATGCGCCTCCACTACCTCGGGAATGGTGGCCAGCACCTCACCGAACTTTTCCAGGGTGTTGTCCGAGTGGCTGTCCAGCGTGACCATGACCAGAACCGAATCGGCCAGTCCCAGCGCCTGCGGGTTCAGACGCACGGTATAGCCCTCGATCACGCCGGCCTCCTCCATCTTCTTGATGCGTGCCCAGCATGGTGATGCACTCAGACCCACGGCCGCGCCAATCTCCTGCAGACTGGCGCGCGCGTTAGCCTGCAATGCAGCAAGAATCTTTTTATCCAGAGTATCCATATCTTGGAATTTACTGCCAAAAATTCAAAAACAGAAAAATTTTCTGTAGCAACACTGTATTTACAGAATTTGAAGCAACATTTTCTGCACTGCAACATGCACACTTGAGTCCATGGAAGCACGTTTACCGACGCAGCAAAACCATTCAACATACCGCGCCGTTTACCGTCAGCATCCGGTTGGTTGATCCGCAATACGCATATGCAACAGGCCGCATCACTTAAGCACAGTGATGCGGCCTGTTGATATTTGGACTGCTCAGTCACTCCGGCAAACGACAGCGGCATGAAAAAACCCGGCCGGATTTCCATCGGGCCGGGTTTCGGGAGCCGGCCCGGCGCACAAGGCACCTGGCGGACGCTCATGCTGTCTACAGGGCTAGCTGCGGAGCAGCATCGGCTTGCACATGCTTGCGCACCTTGCTGACCAGGCTTTCGCTCACATCCGAAGCCTGGTTGCCCCAGCCCGTGCGCAGGAAGGTGGCCAGTGCGGCCACTTCGCCGTCGGTCAGGCGGTCGGCATAGCCCTGCATCACCAGATGCATGGGACGGCGCTCCGTAGCGGGCGATGAAGCGCCCTTGAGAATCACCGACACCAGCGGGCTGGCATCCTTGCCCAGCACCATGGCATTGCCTTGCAGCTCGGGGAAGATCCCGGGAGCGCCCTTGCCGCTGACAAAGTGGCAGGCTGCGCAGTTGTCGAGATACAGACGAGCACCCAAAGGCATGTCGGGCGCTGCGGACTTCAACAGCTTGGCCGTGACTTCACCAGCTTCGTCAGCCCTGGCAACCGCAGTGCTGCGAGGGCCTGGCGTGGCCACTTTTTCAGGGGCTGCATCTGCGGCTTGGCCGTCCATGGTCTTGAGGAACTTGGCCATGGCGTTCAGGTCCGCGTCGGTCATGTACTGCATGGAGTGTTCGACCACCAGCGCCATTTCTCCGTTGGCCACCGCATGGGCGTTGCGGCCGGTTGCCAGATAGGCGGCCAGTTGCTCGGTGCTCCATTTCTGGGCACGCGCGTCCTTGCCGCGCAGCGCTGGAGCAGACCAGTCATCCACCATGCCACCGGTAAGAAAGCCGGAGTCGGACAGGCGTGTGCCGTTCTGCGCCATGAAGGCAGTGCGGGGGCTGTGGCAGGCTGCGCAGTGACCGGCGCCTTCGACCAGGTACTGACCACGAATCTGCTGATCGTCACCAGCCATGGGCTTGAAGTCTGCGTCACCCGACAGCGCAAGCCAGTTCCAGGCACGGATGCCGAAGCGCATATTGAACGGGAAGCTCAGGCTGGTGGCCTGTACCTCGTTCCTGACGGGCTTCACCTCGGCCTGGAGGTAGTCGAACAGCGCGCGAATATCGCTTTCCTTCATGAAGCGATAGTTCTCGTAGGGCATGGCCGGATACAGCTGCTGGCCATGACCACCGATACCGTCCACCATCGCGGCACGGAACTGCTCCAGAGTCCAGTTGCCGATGCCGGTTTCCTTGTCCGGCGTGATGTTGGAGGACCAGATCGTGCCCATGGGGCTGTCAATGCCGCGACCGCCAGCCATGGGCTCGCCCCCCTTGGCAGTGTGACAGGCCATGCAATCACTGGCGCGCATGACATATTCGCCGCGGCCTGCTTCGGCTTTCCAGTCGGCGGCCAGCGCTTCATTCGCGGGTGTGGGCTTGAAAGGGACGTAGATCAGCGCCAGCGCCGCAACAGCGCCCAGAACGATCAGCGCAATCAGAATGCTGAGGATTTTCTTCATGTCTTGCTCTCCTCAGACCAGCGGACGTGGGTTTTTCAGATACATGGTGCGAATCGCATGCAGCGTCCAGTACGCCAGGCCGCCGACCATGCCGGTAGGGTTGTACTGGGTGTTCTGCACGAAGTTGCCAGCACCGAAGACGAACACGTTGTGCTTGTCCCAGGCCTGGCAGTAGCGATTGACCACGCCGTCCGTGGGCTTGTCGGACATGATGTGACCGCCGGTGTTGTGCGTGGTCTGGTAGGGACGCACGTCGAACTTGGCACCGATATTCTTGAAACCCGACTGCAGCAGATCCGGTTTCAAGGCGTTGCCCACCTCCTCGGCCTTGATCTTCTGGTACTGGGTCATCCGGATGTCGTTGTCCTGCCAGTTGAAGGTCATGCGCATCAAGGGGCGACCATGTGGATCCTTGTAGGTGGGGTCCAGATCCAGATGGTTGTTGCGGTAGGACATGTGCGAGCCATGCGTGCCGATCGACATGGAATGGCCATACCACTCGCCAATACCCTTCTTCCAGCCTGCGCCCCAGCCCGGCGTGCCTTTGGGCAGCGGCATGGAACGGATGGGCTGGCCATTCATGGTGCCCACGCGCCAGTAGGCGCCGCCAATGAAGCCCAGCTTGCCGAAGTCGTTCTGGTTGATACCGTAGTCGTCGATACACATGCCGTTGGAGCCGTGACCGATGAAGGGATTGAAGTTCTCCTCCTTGAAGAACAGGGTCACGCCACCATTCATCTGGTAGGCGTAGTTCTTGCCTGTCACCCCGGTGTTGGTCTTGGGGTCGTAAGGTTTGCCGATGCCGGAGACCAGCAGCAGGTGCACGTTGTTGAGCTGATAGGACGACAGAATCACCAGGTCGGCGGGCTGGAACACTTCCTCGTTCGTGTTGGAGTCGAAGTAGGTCACGCCGGTTGCGGTCTTGCCGTCTTCCGAGCTCTCCACACTCAGCACTTCGCAGTGCGTGCGATAGGAGAAATTCTTCTTGCGCTTGAGCGCATCCAGCACCGCCGTCTGGGGCGAGGACTTGGAATACTGGTAGCAACCAAAACGCTCGCAGAAGCCGCAGAAGTTGCAGGGAGCCATCTGCATGCCGTAAGGGTTCACGTAGGACGTGGACGCAATGCCGGCAGGCGCCGGGAAGGGATGCAGGCCCATGCTCCTGGCACAGGCTTCGAACTTGCTCGCGTCGTAGGTCGATGGCAGAGCAGGCATGGGGTACTCTTTCGAGCGCCAGCCTTCAAACGGATTGCCGCCGGCCTGGATCTGGCCCTTGATATTGCCGGCCTTGCCCGAGACGCCGGCCACTTCGTCAAACCGGGTGAAGAAAGGCTCCAGCTCGTCGTAACTGACGGGGTAATCCATCAGGTTCATGCCTTCCGGAATGATGGACTCGCCCCATTTTTCCCTCACATAGCTGCGCAGCTTGATTTCCTCGGGCTGAGGGCGCCACAGCAAGCCATTCCAGTGCGTGCCGGCACCGCCCACGCCATTCGCTGGCAGGAAGGAGCCCATCGAACGGTAAGGCAAAGCGATTTCGCTGTCGTCGCGGCGCACCGTCACGGTCGCCTGACGGGGATGCTGCATATTCTTCAGGCGCACGCCATAGGTCAGCTCGTCGATCTGATTGGGGTACTTGAATTCGGGCACCGTGTTCTGGTCGCCGCCGCGCTCCAGCGCCACGATTTCCAGGCCCTCAGCGGCCAGTTCCATGCCGGCGATGGAGCCTGTCCAGCCCAGGCCAACGATGACCACGTCTTTTTTCTTTTCAATGCGTGCCATGACTCAAGCCCTTTCGCCCTTGATGGATACCGGCCCCAGCGGGTACTTCACGTTGTGCTGATCGACCCATTCGGCATAGCTGGCGCGGGCGCCAGGGAAGCCGATGTATTTCCAGGACTGCATGCCGTGGTTGCCGCCATGCAAGGGGTCGGCGAAATAGCCTTCCTTGGTATTGGCCAGCAAGGTGGTAAAGAAAAAGCTCAGTTCAGGGTCTAGCTTGATTTCGCCCTTTTGCAACGCGGTCAGAGCTTCGTCCTGCTGCTCTGCGGCAAGGCTTTTGAACTCCTTGCCAAAGCGCTCCGTGCAAGCCGCATTGAAGGCGGGAATGGCCTTGCGATAGAGCTGCGCAGGGTTCAGAGGCGATTGCCAGCCGCGATCGGGCGTGGCGGCCGGGTCGTGCGGGCCTTCCATGTACCAGATCTCGGCATTGCCGTAGTAGCCCTTGAGCTGGCGATCGATGAACACCGGCACATGAGCTTCGATCGCTCCAGGTCCATCCCCTTCGGACGGGATCAGGCGAGCTGTTGCCGCCAGAACAAAAGCCCACTCGTCCGCATTGAAGTACTCGGGCTTGTATGCATCCAGTTTGAGCGCAGGCTCTTTGGAGTTGGCACGCATTGCCACGGCCGTTCCAGCCAGTGCGACGCCAGCACCGGAGGCGAACAGAAAGGATCTGCGGCTTGGTGGGGAAAAGTTGGACATTGTGCGATTCCTACATCGTGCGAACCTCGGCCATGCACAGCCAGTTGCGCGATGACCGAGTGTTCAGGTTTTTTGAATCAGCGGTGGGTTTGAGGTCGGGCAGAAAGAAGCACACACCCCAAAGAAAATGCCCGCAAAGCGGGCACTCATACGCAGAGCCAAAGTCTTTTTTCAAGCCGGCCCATACCGCCTTAACAATTTGATAATAGTTGCGCTGGCAAGTATCTGTACCGGGCAAGCTACTTGCCTGCCAGCAGGTCGTGGTTTTTCATTGGAGTGCGCAACTGGGGTTTTCACTTAGATATAAGACATAAGACCGCCTACCTACTACTCTGCGGCCCAAGACGCTGCCAGGCAGTGATGCCAGACTCAAGACGATGGAGAAGCCCAGACTCGCCCTTCACTGCTTACTCATACGGCCAAAAGAGGGAAGGTGACGGCGCACTTTGTCGACACTAAGCTGGAGTCCGTGGCAATGAAAACCGGAACGTGGTGCCCTGTCCGCCACTCTCGACAAGATGAATGGAGACTCCGTGCAGCTCCAGCATCTGATGCACGATTCTCAAGCCCAGGCCACCGTCACGGCGGGCACCACCTACGGTAAATGGACGCCTGAACAGGCCTTCGCGCAACTCTTGCGGGATGCCCAGGCCGGAGTCACTGATCGTCACCTCCAGCTCTTGGCCCACTGCTCTTATGGCGATCCTGATCACCCCGCCTTCGGGGGTATAGCGCAAGGCGTTATCCAGCAGATTGCTCAGGACGCGCTCTATCATTCCCAGATCTGCACGAACTGCCGGAAGTTGAGGAGCAAGGTCCGCCTGCAAGGCGATATGGCGCGACTCTGCCGCAAGCTCGAATTTCTGGAAAACGTCCTGCACCAGATCAACCAGAGAGAATGATTCGAGCTCCGGTTGCACAAAGCCGTATTCCAGTCTGGCCAGCTCGAACAGGCTTTGGGACAGGGCCCCCACCCTTCGACTCTGGTCGAGCGCAATGCCAAGGTAGCGCCTGCGCTCTGCAGGCTCCAGGCTTGCATCCTTGAGCAGCATGGTCTCCAGATATCCATGCAAGGATGACAGCGGTGTGCGCAGATCGTGGGAAATATTCGCGATCAATTCCCGGCGCTCCTGATCCTGCCGCGTGAGAGCTTCCCATTGCTCGCTGATGCGCAGCACCATCTGCCGATAGGCAGCGTCCAGTACTGCAATCTCGTCACGGCTGTGATCGGCCACATCCGGGGAGCGTTCCGGCATCTCGGGAGGAGCGCCATGCATATCAAACTGCCGAACCGACTCGGTCAGACGCCGCAAGGGACGCGTGATCAAGGTGAAGGCGACAAGGCCCGCAGCGAGACAGAGCAGCCCGACCATGCCAATCGACAGCAGTGCCGTCTTCAACACCGCATCTGCCGAGCCTCTGGCTGCAAGAAGATCATGGGCCTCGCCAAGCAGCACCACATAGATGAAGCCGACTTGCCGCCCGTTCACGCTCAAAGGGGCCGCACTGAAGACCTTGCGGCCATCGCGGCTGCGCGGATCATCGCCCAGAATCGGCAGCATCTGTCCATCGATGAATCGATGCACCGGCTCAAGATCGACCCGGTCGCGACGCAAACGCCCCTCGGGTGCCGCGTGGCCGGCGATGCGGCCGTCAGGCTCCAGCAGATAGACCTCCACACTCGGGTTCACCATCATCAGCTGGTTGAAAAGATTTCGCACCGCGTTAGGCATCAAGCCATTCGCATCGGTCAGCTGGGCATCGCGGGCAATACTCTCGGCGACGTCCCGGGACAAGGCTTGCACCACCTCCAGTTCATGCATGCGGTTGGAGCGAAGCTGCAGCCAGGCCGAGGTACCGCTGCAGACCAGTAGCAACACGGCAAACACGATCGCCAGCCGCTGGGTCAGAGTCAGGTTCATTCGCCCTCTCCAGTTTCAGCGAACTTGTAGCCGCGCCCCCAAACCGTGAGGATCCGCGTCGGCTGTGCTGGATTGAGCTCCACCTTGGCACGAAGCCGGTTGATATGGGTGTTGACGGTGTGCTCGTAGCCCTCGTGCTGATAGCCCCAGACCGCATTGAGCAAGTCCATGCGCGAAAACACCTTGCCCGACTGGCGAGCAAAGAAATACAGAAGATCGAACTCACGGGGCGTGAGATCGAGACGGCGTCCGTTCAGGCATGCATCTCTTGCCACCGGATCCATGACCAGCCCATTGACCGACAGGCTGCCTGATTCCAGGCGCGCACTCAGAGCCAGAGCATCGACCCGGCGCAGCAGAGCCTTCACCCGTGCCACGAGCTCCAGAACGGAAAACGGCTTGGCCAGATAGTCGTCCGCGCCGATCTCCAGCCCCAGAATGCGATGCACCTCACTGGAGCGGGCACTGATGATGATGATCGGCGTGTAGCGGGTCATGGCACGCGCACGCCTGCATATCTCCAAGCCGTCCACGCCAGGCAACATCAGATCCAGCACCAGCGCATCCCAGCCACCGCGCTCCAGATGCGCCAGCCCGTCATCGCCGCGGGCGCAATGCACCACCTCCAGCCCTTCGTCCCGAAGGTGGAGCGAAAGCAGATCGGCGATGTGGGCATCGTCCTCGACCAGCAGAATGCGACGGGCGAGAGTCATGGGTAATCAGGTCTCCGGCAGGGGGTGGTTGATGCTGCACCGTGGAGCACAGCCACATGATTTCACATTGTGCTCAAACTGCTCGCGGGGAGTTATCACGTTTTTTTAACTTTGCGTGAGGACTTCGGGATCGCCACTCCATAAGCTCAATGTCATCGAACCCAGAAAGCCGATGCCATGACCACCCGACGCCATATGCTGCTGGGCGCAGCAGCCTCCGCCGCAGCGCTTGCCACCGGAGTCTTCCAGCGCCACGCGACTGCAGCGACAGAGACCTTCGAAATCAGCTATACCGACGCCCAGTGGCGTGCCCGGCTCAGCCCTCAGCAATATGCCGTGCTGCGCCAGGAGGCCACGGAGCCGCCCGGCAGCAGCCCGCTCAACAAGGAGCATCGTCCTGGAACATTTTCCTGCGCAGGCTGTTCCTTGCCCTTGTTTGCCTCCTCCACCAAGTTCGACAGCGGCACCGGCTGGCCCAGTTTCTGGAAGCCGCTGGACAACGCCGTCGCCACCCGCAAGGACCGAAGCTACGGCATGGTGCGTGTCGAAGCGCACTGCCGGCGCTGCGGCGGCCATCTCGGCCATGTCTTCGAAGACGGACCGCCTCCCACAGGTCTGCGCTATTGCATGAACGGCCTGGCCTTGGCTTTCACACCCAAACCTGCCTGAGGAGAAACAGGCCATGCTGCTGATCGTCCTTGCCTATCTGGGCGGTGTGCTGACCATCGTCAGTCCCTGCATCCTGCCCGTGCTGCCGTTTGTGTTCTCTCGCGCGAACCAGCCCTTTGTGCGCAACGGCCTGCCACTGCTGGCAGGCATGGCATTGACCTTTGCGATCGTTGCCTCTCTCGCCGCCGTCGGCGGCGGCTGGGTGGTGGCGGCCAATCAGTATGGCCGCTGGCTGGCACTCGCTCTGGTGGCGGTTTTCGGGCTGACACTGCTGCTGCCGCATCTGTCGGAGCGGCTGACCCGCCCATTGGTGGCAGTCGGCGCACGCCTGTCGGAATCGGCACAGACCGGCGGTGCACCGCAAACAGGATCCTCTGTCTTGCTGGGAGTCGCAACGGGGCTGCTATGGGCCCCATGTGCCGGGCCCATCCTGGGACTGATATTGACCGGTGCCGCCCTGCAGGGCGCCAACACCGCCTCGACCCTGCTGCTTCTGGCCTATGCCGCCGGGGCTGCGACTTCCATGGCTGCGGCTTTGCTGCTGGGGGGGCGGGTATTTGCCGCGCTCAAGCGTTCGCTGGGTGCCGGTGAATGGGTACGTCGCGGCCTCGGTGCAGCCATGCTCGCGGGCGTGGCCGCCATTGCCCTGGGGATCGATACTGGCGTGCTGGCTCGACTGTCAACGGCATCCACCGGCGGCCTGGAGCAGAAACTGGTCGAGCGCCTGAACCAGCCTCATGGAGAAGACCCCACGACCATGCGCGGCAATCCGGGCACGATGATGCAGGGACCATCCCCGGCACCCGCCGAAGGGGGCGCCATGATGGCTGCAGGAGCCGCAATGCGCATGAGCGGACCACCGAATAAAGCCCCTGCACTGCCCGATGAAGGCATCGCACCATCGCTGGGCGGGGCAACCCAATGGCTCAACTCCAAGCCTCTGAGCGGGCAAGACCTGCGTGGCAAGGTGGTGCTGGTGGATTTCTGGACCTACTCCTGCATCAACTGCCTGCGCACTCTTCCCTATGTGAAGGCATGGGCAGAAAAATACCGTGATCAAGGCCTGATCGTGGTCGGTGTGCACGCCCCCGAGTTTGCTTTTGAGCGCGACATCGGCAACGTGAGCAAGGCCATGAAAGACCTGGGCATCAACTATCCGGTGGCCGTTGACAACCAGTATGCAATCTGGCGTGCATTCAAGAACCAGTATTGGCCTGCTCACTACTTCATCGATGCCACGGGACGCATCCGCCATCACCACTTTGGCGAAGGCGGCTACGCAGAGTCGGAGCGGGTGATACAACAGCTTCTCCAAGAGGCAGGCAGCTCCCAGTCAACCATGGGCCTGACGGAGGTAGATGCCGGGGGCGTTCAACTGGCCGCCAACATGGATGAGGTCGCGTCCCCCGAGACCTATCTGGGTTATGAGCGTGCCGAGAACTTTCTCTCCACACCCAAAGCCGTTCCCGACAGGACGGCAACGTATCGGGAACCGGAACAGCCCAGGCTGAACACCTGGGGCCTTGCCGGGCAATGGATGGTTGGAGCGGAAAGCGCCTTGCTGACCGGTCCATCAGGCAGCATCGTCTACCGGTTCAAGGCACGTGACCTGCACCTGGTGTTGAGCCCTGGCCCTGACGGAAAGCCCGTGCGCTTCAAGGTCCGCATTGACGGCAAACCACCCGGCACCGCCCACGGCGTGGACGTGGCCGCCGACGGCAGCGGCACTGTCTCCGGCCAGCGGCTTTACCAGCTGGTGCGCCAATCCGGAGTCATTACCGAGCACACCTTCAGCATCGAGTTCCTGGACAGCGGCGTTTCTGCCTATGCCTTCACTTTCGGATAGCCATATGAACACACGCATCATCTCAGGGGCCGCCTTGAACCGGCGCGGCCTGCTCCAGACACTGGCCGGCAGCATCGTTTTGCTGGGCGGCGGACTGTTCTGGCAACCAATGGCCTTCTCGGCCGAAGAAGCGGTTCGCCTTCCTGTCCCTGTCCTGGACCTCCCGGCCACCGGACCCTCCCCGCAGCGTGCAATCTTTGCCGGCGGCTGCTTCTGGGGAGTACAGGGCGTATTCCAGCACGTCAAGGGCGTGCAACGCGCGGTCTCCGGCTATAGCGGAGGTGCTGCATCCACCGCCTCCTACGAGCTGGTCAGCCGCGGCAACACCGGCCATGCAGAATCGGTCGAGATCACCTTCGATCCGACCCAGGTGAGCTATGGAAAGCTGCTGCAGATATTTTTCTCTGTCGTCCACGATCCCACCCAGCTCAACCGACAGGGTCCGGACACAGGAACGCAGTATCGCTCGGCAATTTTCACGACCAGCCCGGCCCAGCTCAAGACAGCGCAGGCTTACGTCGCGCAGCTCGATGCAGCGCGCCTGTATCCCAAACCCATAGTCACCCGCCTCGAGGACAAGGCCAGTTTCTATCCGGCCGAGCTCTACCACCAGGACTTCATGACCGAAAACCCGCGCCACCCCTATATCGTCTTCAACGATATTCCCAAGGTGAACAGCCTCAAGCGCCTCTTCCCCGACAGCTACCGCAGCGAACCGGTTCTGGTAAAGAAAACGCGCCCATAGCGACTCCATCTCAGCGATGCTGCGGCAGAGCAGCAATTGTCGGCGCAGCTGATGGCCTGCAGCACGCCCTGACGATCCTGCCGCATCAAGGGCGCCCTATGAATACCATCCTGCCCATCGGCTTCGGTCATGTCCGGCACCACCGCCAGCAGCCTGTGCAGCATGTCTTCGCTCCCCCTCTGCCTCCTCATGCAGCCACCGCTTAGCCAGCGCACGCAGCAGGACGAGGTACTCAGGCACAGCCGGCGCGGCTGGATCAGCGTCCACGATTGCCACCACGGCAAGGTCGGGATCAATGCGCTGGCCTGGCTCGAACAACTTCCGCACGGCGAAGTCTGGTTGCACGCCTTCCGCGCGGTCATCCAAGAATCATCAGGGCTGAGCTTGCTCCGGCCGGAAGGGCTGCTGCCACGCCGTCCACTTCAAGCTGCAAAGCCCGTGCCAACGGGATGTACGCAGTACGCACACAAACAAAAAACCTCTTAGGTCAATGACCTAAGAGGTTTTCGTATTTGGTGGGTGATACATGGATCGAACATGTGACCCCTGCCGTGTGAAGGCAGTGCTCTACCGCTGAGCTAATCACCCGATAGGCGTGATTATATCAAGGATTGGCGCTCACATTTTCAAAGTTGCGCCAGGCAGTCTTGCCACCGCTGGATTTATCCATCTGCTTGAGCACATCGTCGTGGGATTGCTGCTCCTGCTCATTGGCGCGCAGCACTGGCAACTTGAAGCTGCTCAGGTCCACCGAGGGAACGACAATCGCTCCAGCCGCCGGAGCATCTGCCGGCTCCTCGGTCATGAGCAAGGCATCTTGCCCGCGCGTGAGATTGATGTAGACATCCGCCAGCAGCTCCGCATCCAGCAAAGCGCCGTGCAGCGTGCGGTTGGAATTGTCGACACCCAGGCGATCGCAGAGCGAGTCCAGCGAGTTGCGCTTGCCCGGATACATCTCCTTGGCCATGACCAGGGTGTCGAGGACTCCGCCCACGCATTGCTTGAGCGGCGGGCGCTTGGCCAGTTTGAGCTCGTTGTTCAGAAAGCCCAGGTCGAACGGCGCATTGTGGATGATGAGCTCTGCGCCCTGCAGATACTCCCAGATCTCGTCGATCTTTTCCTCAAAGCGCGGCTTGTCCTTGAGGAACTCCGTGGTGATGCCGTGCACGCGCAAGGCATCTGGATGGCTGTCCCGACCCGCATTGAAGTACAGATGCAGATTGTTGCCGGTGAGCTTGCGGTTGACCAGCTCCACGCAGCCCAGCTCGATCAGACGATCGCCATCGATGGCCGACAGGCCGGTCGTTTCCGTATCCAGAACAATTTGGCGCGACATTCAATTTCTCCCAATTACCTGCGGCGCTCACATCGCCCAACAATTTCTAAAACAAGCGCGCACCAAAGCCAGGACACCGAGGAAGCGCCGCCGCGCACCGAGGGTGTCGTCCCCTCCCCTGGCGCGAAGCGCGTAGAGAGAGTGGGAAGGCGCAAAGCGCCTCAGGGGGTGCTCAGTGATTTTCCTTAGCGTGATTGATGGAGTACTTGGGGATCTCCACCGTCACATTCTCGCGCGCCAGAATCGCCTGGCAGGACAGGCGCGACTGAGGCTGCAGACCCCAGGCCTTGTCGAGCAGGTCTTCTTCCTCTTCCTCCGCCTCGTTCAGGGAGTTGAAGCCCTCCTTGACGATGACATGGCAGGTCGTGCAGGCGCAGCTCATATCACAGGCATGCTCGATATTGATGCCGTTGTCCAGCATGGCTTCACAGATCGAAGTGCCGACGGGAGCTTCGATTTCCGTGCCATTGGGACAGTACTCGGCGTGAGGAAGAATTTTGATGATGGGCATTGTTCTGTTTATGAATTAAATGGTGTTGACACTCTTGCCGGCCAGCGCCTGCTGGATGCTGCGATTCATGCGTTCGGCCGCAAACGACTCGGTTCCCTTGGCCAGGGCCTGTGTTGCGCCCTCCACGACGGCCGGATCATCGCTGGCGACGGCCGCGCGTAGCGCGGTCATCAGACCGTCAATGCTGTCGCGCTGCTCGGCGCTGAGCACATCCCCATCCACGTCCAGCGCGCTCTGCGTGGCCAGCAACATGCGATCGGCATCCACGCGGGCCTCGACCAGCGCGCGGGCTTTCATGTCTTCCTGGGCCGTGGCAAAACCGTCCTGCAGCATCTGGGCGATCTGGTCGTCGGAAATGCCGTAGGAGGGCTTGACGTTGATATGCGCTTCGACGCCGCTGGTCTGCTCCTTGGCGCTGACGGACAGCAGGCCGTCGGCATCGACCGTGAAGGTCACGCGGATGCGCGCCGCACCGGCAGCCATGGGCGGAATGCCGCGCAACTCGAAACGCGCCAGACTGCGACAGTCCGCCACCAGATCACGCTCGCCTTGCACCACGTGAATGGCCAGAGCGGTCTGGCCGTCCTTGTACGTCGTGAAGTCCTGTGCGCGGGCCGTGGGGATGGTCTCGTTGCGCGTGATGATGCGCTCGGACAGGCCGCCCATGGTTTCCACGCCCAGCGACAGCGGGATCACATCCAGCAGCAGCAGGTCGCCGGCGGTATTGTTGCCGGCCAGCTGATTGGCCTGAATGGCAGCGCCCAAGGCTACCACTTCGTCAGGGTTGAGATTGGTCAGCGGCTCGCTGCCGAAGAAGTCGGCCACGGCCTGGCGAATCTGGGGCATGCGGGTGGAGCCGCCGACCATGACCACGCCCTGCACCTCATCGCGGCCCAGGTCTGCATCCTTGAGCGCGCGGCGCACGGCAGCAAGGCTCTTGCTGGTTAAGTGAGCAGTCAGCGCAATGAATTCCTCACGCTTGACATCAAAAGACACTGAACCCGAGGAAATATCAGCGGTAAACGCTACAACTTCTGATTCAGTCAGGGCCTGCTTGCAATGGCGCGCGGCAATGCGCCAGGCGGTCTTGTCTGCTGCCGACTCCAGCTGCGTGCCGGTCTTTTCCGCCACCCAGGCCGCCAGCGCGTCATCGTAGTCATCGCCGCCCAATGCCGAGTCACCACCTGTGGCGATCACCTCGAACACACCCTGTGCAAGACGCAGCACAGAGATGTCGAAGGTGCCGCCACCCAGATCGTAGACGGCGTAGACGCCCTCTGCCGCGTTGTCCAGGCCGTAGGCAATGGCTGCCGCAGTGGGCTCGTTGATCAGGCGCAGCAAGTTGATGCCTGCCAGCTTGGCTGCATCCTTGGTGGCCTGGCGCTGGGCATCGTCAAAGTACGCAGGCACTGTGATGACTGCACCATACAGATCGTTGTCGAACGTGTCTTCGGCACGGAAACGCAAGGTCGCCAGAATTTCGGCACTGATTTCCACGGCCGTCTTGGCGCCGTCCACGGTTTCGACGGAGATGACGCTGCTGTCATCGGTCTTGAAGCGATAAGGCAGCTTCTCGGGCGATTCGATATCAGCCAGGCTTCGACCCATGAAGCGCTTGGCCGAGCTGATAGTGTTGGCAGCATCCTGCGCCTGCGCGGCCTTGGCATCAAAACCGATCTGCCGGCGGCCCATTTCCATGTAACGCACCACCGATGGCAGCAGCACACGCCCCTGATCGTCGGGCAGGCATTCGGCCACGCCGTTGCGCACTGCAGCGACCAGAGAATGCGTGGTGCCCAGGTCGATACCTACAGCAATGCGTCGCTGGTGGGGATCGGGGGATTGGCCGGGCTCGGAAATCTGCAAAAGCGCCATGAAATTCTTCTTTTGAAACATCAGAGGCCAGCGTGGCTGGCCCGCTCAAGGTGGATACGCTGCGTGCCTAGGGCACAGCGCGTTGCTCTGGCTCTTATTGTCCCAGTTGATCGCGACGGCGATCCACATCTTGCGCAAATCGCGCAACAAACATGAGGGCTCTCACCTGCTGCACGGCAGCGGCGGCATCTCCAGCCTCGTCCAGCAGACGACCGCAGTCGCCAAGCATCTGCTTTTTGGCGGCGAGCATCTCGCCCTCCAGAGCATCCAGCTCCTGCTCGCTGGCAGCGTCTTCCAGCGCTTCGCGCCACTCCATCTGCTGCATCAGAAATGCCGCAGGCATGGCCGTGTTGTCTTCAGCCCGCACTGGCGCTCCCGCCAGCTCGCACAAATTGGCCGCGCGCTTGAGCGGGTCCTTGAGGCGCTGATAGGCCTCGTTGATGCGCACCGACCATTGCATGGCCACGCGCTGCGCGGCTGCGCCCTGGGCGGCAAAACGGTCGGGGTGCGCTTCGCGCTGCAGCTCTTTCCAGCGTGCGTCGATCTGGCTGCGCTCCTGCGCAAACTTGCGCGGCAGGCCAAACAATTCAAAGTCGTCAGATTGCAGATTCATGGCATTAAAAAAACCGCCTGCAGCAGCGCTGAGGCGGTTCTGTTCTTACGCTTGGGCGCTACACACGCCAGGGACACCGAGCAAGAGCCGCCTCGCAGCGAAGGTGTCGTCCCCTTGGGGGGAAGGCGCGAAGCGACTCAGGGAAAATCAAATCCTGAAGCTCTCGCCACAACCGCAGCGATCACGCTCATTGGGGTTGTGGAACTTGAAGCCCTCGTTCAGGCCTTCGCGCACAAAATCCAGTTCCGTGCCGTCGATATAGGCCAGGCTCTTGGGGTCGATCAACACCTTGATGCCGTGGTCTTCAAACACCACATCATCGGGCTGGACTTCGTCCACATATTCCAGCTTGTAGGCCAAGCCGGAACAGCCCGTGGTCTTCACTCCGAGGCGCACGCCAATCCCCTTGCCGCGACGCGAAAGGTAGCGGTTCACATGACGGGCAGCCGCCTCGGTCATTGAGATGGCCATGGCCTTAGGCTTCCGTCGCCGTGCGCTTTGCGCGGTAGTCGTTCACAGCAGCCTTGATGGCGTCTTCAGCCAGGATGGAGCAATGAACCTTGACCGGTGGCAGCGCCAGTTCTTCGGCGATCTGGCTGTTCTTCAGGGCGGCAGCCTCATCCAGCGTCTTGCCCTTGACCCATTCGGTCACCAGCGAAGACGAGGCGATGGCAGAGCCGCAGCCATAGGTCTTGAAGCGTGCATCTTCGATCACGCCGGTGGCAGGATTGACCTTGATCTGCAGCTTCATCACGTCGCCGCAAGCGGGCGCACCCACCATACCCGTGCCCACGGAGTCATCGCTCTTGTCGAACGAGCCCACGTTGCGGGGGTTTTCATAGTGGTCAACAACTTTTTCGGAGTAAGCCATGGTGTCTACCTCTTGAACTCTTTGTAATCTATGCTTAGTGTGCAGCCCATTGAATAGTGCTGAGGTCGATGCCGTCTTTGTACATCTCCCACAGAGGGCTCAGCTCGCGCAGCTTCAGCACGTTTTCGCGGATCGACTTGATCGCGTAGTCAATTTCTTCTTCCGTCGTGAAGCGACCAAAGGTCATGCGCAAGGAGCTGTGTGCCAGCTCATCGCTGCGGCCCAGGGCACGCAGCACATAGCTGGGCTCCAGGCTGGCGGATGTGCAGGCGGACCCCGAGGACACGGCCAGACCCTTGATGCCCATGATCAGCGACTCGCCTTCGACGAAGTTGAAGCTCATGTTCAGGTAATGGGGAACGCCGTTCTCCATATCGCCGTTCACGAACACCTGCTCCAGATCCTTCAGACCATCGAGCAGACGCTTGCGCAGTGCACGTGCGTGCTCCATATCCTTGGCCATCTCTTCCTTGGCAATGCGGAAGGCTTCGCCCATGCCCACGATCTGGTGGGTTGCCAGCGTGCCGGAACGCATGCCGCGTTCATGACCGCCGCCGTGCATCTGAGCTTCCAGGCGCACGCGCGGCTTGCGGCGCACGTACAGCGCACCGATGCCCTTGGGGCCGTAGGTCTTGTGCGAAGCCAGGCTCATCAGGTCGATGGGCATGGTCTGCATGTTCAGATCCATCTTGCCCGAGGCCTGAGCGGCGTCGACGTGGAAGATGATGCCCTTCTCACGGCACAGGGCGCCAATGGTGTTCAGATCCTGAACCACACCGATCTCGTTGTTCACGGCCATCACGCTGGCGAGGATGGTGTCGGGGCGGATCGCGGCTTTGAACACTTCGATGTCCAGCAGACCGTTTTCCTGCACGTCCAGATAGCTGACTTCAAAGCCCTGGCGCTCCAGTTCACGCATGGTGTCCAGCACGGCCTTGTGCTCGGTCTTCACGGTGATCAGGTGCTTGCCCTTGCCCTGGTAGAAATGCGCTGCACCCTTGATGGCCAGGTTGTCGGACTCGGTCGCACCGCTGGTCCAGACGATTTCACGCGGGTCGGCGCCAATCAGATCGGCGACCTGCTTGCGGGCCTTCTCGACGGCTTCTTCGGCTTCCCAGCCCCAGGCATGGCTGCGCGATGCGGCATTGCCAAAATGTTCACGCAGCCAGGGAATCATGGCGTCCGCCACGCGGGGGTCCACCGGAGTGGTTGCACCGTAGTCGAGATAAATGGGAAAGTGCGGGGTCATGTCCATGACTGGCTCGTCTTGTTTTTGGCTGACAAATCGTGAGGAATCGATGCACCTTGTGGTGCCATCAAGGCGAAGAAACATGCCGCACAGCCATGCATGCATCCAGGCCCTGACTATCGGAGTCGGGCTTCATGCCGATCTGGTTGCCGCCCGAGCACTGCTCGAGCGGCCCCGGATCAGGATTTCGCGAAGGCGTTACCCAGGGCGAACACCGAGTTCGGTGCGTTCACACGGATGGGCTTGACCACGGGTGCTGTGGAGATGGCGCGGCGCACCACGGGCTTGTCCTCGATCTGGATGCCCTTGGCCAGTTGCTCGTCCACCAGCTTTTGCAGAGTGACGGAGTCCAGGAATTCCACCATGCGCTGATTCAGTGCAGCCCACAGTTCGTGGGTCATGCAGCGGCCGGCTTCGCCCAGACAGTTTTCCTTGCCACCGCACTGGGTCGCATCAATAGGTTCATCCACCGAGACGATGATGTCAGCCACGGTGATGTCCGTTGCCTTACGGGCCAGGGTGTAGCCGCCGCCGGGGCCACGGGTGGATTCCACCAGTTCGTGGCGACGCAGCTTGCCAAACAACTGTTCCAGATAGGACAGCGAAATCTGCTGACGCTGGCTGATGGCAGCCAGAGTCACAGGGCCATTGTTCTGGCGCAGTGCCAGGTCGATCATCGCGGTGACCGCAAAGCGGCCTTTGGTCGTAAGACGCATACGAGCTCCTTCAGTCAGGATTGTTCGTTACAGAAACGCACGCCCGGTCACAGTACCTAGACGAGCACAGTCTCCGCCCTTACTCCGTCCTGTGATTAGGTTCAGAGCCCTTCTGTGAGGGAAGTTTGTTGTTGAGTGTTTGAGGCGAGTATATCACATTCCCCATCAATTTTGTCGGGTAACAGCGTGCACTCACGTAATAACCCCGAGATTTGCGAAGAAATATTCCTACGGTGCCGCCCCGAACAATTGCTGTTTGAGAAGCGAAAGCTGGTCTCGCACACGCGCTGCCTGCTCGAATTCCAGGTTCCTGGCGTGCTCCAGCATTTGCTTCTCCAGACGCTTGATCTCCTTGGCGATGTCTTTCTCCGACATATCCTCGACACGTGCCTGTTGTAGAGCCTGCTCCTGCAGACGTTCGGCCTCTTTGCCGCTTTTTTCGCTGTAGACACCATCAATCAGGTCTTTCACCCTCTTGACAATCTGTTTTGGCACGATTCCGTTGACTTCATTGAAAGCCATCTGTTTTTCGCGGCGTCTCTCGGTTTCGCCGATGGCTTTCTTCATGGACTCCGTGATGCGGTCCGCGTACAGAATCGCCTTGCCGTTGACGTTGCGCGCCGCACGACCGATGGTCTGGATCAGGCTGCGCTCGGCACGCAGAAAACCCTCCTTGTCGGCATCCAGAATCGCCACCAGCGAGACCTCGGGAATATCCAGGCCTTCACGCAGCAGGTTGATGCCGACCAGCACATCGAAGGCTCCCAGACGCAGGTCGCGGATGATTTCCACGCGCTCCACCGTATCCACGTCGGAGTGCAGATAGCGCACCTTCACGCCGTTGTCGGTCAGATATTCGGTCAACTGCTCGGCCATGCGCTTGGTCAGCGTGGTGATGAGCACGCGCTCCTCCAGCTCCACGCGCTGGCGGATCTCCTGCAGCACGTCGTCGACCTGATGAATGGCCGGCCGCACTTCGATCTCGGGATCGACCAGGCCCGTGGGGCGCACCACCTGCTCCACCACCTGCCCGGCATGAGTCTTTTCATATTCGGCGGGCGTGGCCGAGACGAACACCACCTGGCGCATGCGCTGCTCGAACTCCTCGAACTTGAGCGGCCGGTTGTCCAGCGCCGAAGGCAGGCGGAAGCCATATTCCACCAGTGTGGTCTTGCGCGCCCGGTCGCCGTTGTACATGGCGTTGAGCTGGCCGATCATCTGATGGCTCTCGTCGAGGAACATGATGGCGTCGCGCGGCAGATAGTCCGTCAGCGTGCTGGGCGGATCGCCAGGCTTGGAGGCCGAGAGATGGCGCGTGTAGTTCTCGATGCCCTTGCAGTGCCCCACTTCGCTGAGCATTTCCAGATCGAAGCGCGTGCGCTGCTCCAGGCGCTGCGCCTCCACCAGCTTGCCCATGCCCACGAGCTGCTTGAGGCGCTCGGCCAGCTCTTCCTTGATGGTCTCCACGGCCGCCAGCACCTTGTCGCGCGGCGTCACATAGTGGCTGCTGGGATAGATGGTGAAGCGCGGAATGTTCTGGCGCACCCGGCCCGTGAGCGGATCGAACAGTTGCAGGCTCTCGACCTCATCGTCGAACAGCTCGATGCGCACGGCCAGCTCCGAATGCTCGGCCGGGAACACATCGATGGTGTCACCGCGCACGCGGAAGGTGCCGCGCGAGAAATCCTGGTCGTTGCGTTGGTACTGCATGCGGATCAGCTGCGCGATCGCGTCGCGCTGGTTGAGCGTGTCGCCCGCGCGCAGCGTCATGATCATGCGGTGATAACTCTCGGGCTCGCCGATGCCGTAGATGGCAGAGACGGTGGCCACGATCACCACATCGCGCCGCTCCATGATGCTCTTGGTGCAGGACAGGCGCATCTGCTCGATGTGCTCGTTGATGGCGCTGTCCTTTTCGATGAACAGGTCGCGCTGGGGCACATAGGCTTCGGGCTGGTAGTAGTCGTAGTAGCTGACGAAGTACTCGACCGCGTTTTTCGGGAAAAACTCCCTGAACTCGGAGTACAACTGTGCCGCCAGCGTCTTGTTGGGCGCAAACACGATGGCGGGCTTGCCCAGACGCGCGATCACGTTGGCCATGGTGAAGGTCTTGCCCGAACCCGTCACGCCCAGCAGCGTCTGGAAGGACTCGCCGTCATTGACGCCTTCGACCAGTTTTTCGATGGCCGCAGGCTGATCGCCCGCCGGTGGATAGGGCTGGAACAGCTCGAACGGCGAGTCCGGGTATTGCACGAAACGGCCTTGCGGCTCGGCATTCATATTTTGTTCTTGCATGATCTCATGTCCATGACGCATAGGGTAAGCGCGGAGTAGAATGGCAGCCCAACCCTCAAGCCTAACCTAGGCTGATGCGTTTTTTCGAGCACCGGGCAATGCCCTGCCCGTATAACGCGCTCGGAGCAGTAGCTGGGGGTGACCTGACTTATTTCCATCCCTCAAGGATTTTTTCATGTCTCTGTTTACCGCCGTCGAAATGGCCCCCCGCGACCCCATCCTGGGTCTGAACGAGCAATTCAACGCTGACTCCAACCCCAACAAAGTGAACCTGGGCGTGGGCGTGTACTTCGACGACAACGGCAAGCTGCCCCTGCTGGAGTGCGTGCAGGCCGCCGAGAAGGCCATGATGGAAAAGCCCACCGCCCGTGGCTATCTGCCCATCGACGGTATTGCCGCCTATGACAACGGCGTCAAGGCCCTGGTGTTCGGAGCCGAGTCCGACGTGGTCAAGTCCGGCCGCGTGGCCACCGTGCAAGCCATCGGCGGCACCGGCGGCCTGAAGATCGGCGCCGACTTCCTCAAGAAGCTCAACCCCAACGCCAAGGTCCTGATCTCCAACCCCAGCTGGGAAAACCACAAGGCCATCTTCACCAACGCTGGTTTTGAAGTCGGCACCTACGCTTACTACGATGCAGCCACCCGCTCCATCGACTTCGCCGGCATGCTGGCCGACCTGAACGCTGCCGCTGCCGGCACCGTGGTCGTGCTGCACGCCTGCTGCCACAACCCCACCGGCTACGACATCACTGCCGCCCAGTGGGATGAAGTGATCGCCGTCGTCAAGGCCAAGGGCCTGGTCGCCTTCCTGGACATGGCCTACCAGGGCTTTGGCCACGGCATCGCCGAAGACGGCGCCGTGATCGGCAAGTTCGTGGCTGCCGGCCTGAACATCTTTGTCTCGACTTCCTTCTCCAAGAGCTTCAGCCTGTACGGCGAGCGCGTGGGCGCCCTGTCCGTGGTGGCCTCCGACAAGGAAGAAGCCGCTCGCGTGCTGTCGCAGCTGAAGATCGTCATCCGCACCAACTACTCCAACCCTCCCACCCATGGCGGCGCCGTCGTGGCAGCCGTGCTGAACAACCCTGAGCTGCACGCTCTGTGGGAGAAGGAGCTGGGCGAGATGCGCGTGCGCATCAAGGCCATGCGCCAGAAGCTGGTTGACGGCCTGAAGGCTGCCGGCGTGACCCAGGACATGTCCTTCATCACCACCCAGATCGGCATGTTCTCGTACTCCGGCCTGTCCAAGGACCAGATGGTGCGCCTGCGCTCCGAGTTCGGCGTGTACGGCACCGACACCGGCCGCATGTGCGTGGCTGCGCTGAACAGCAAGAACATCGACTATGTCTGCAAGGCCATCGCCGCCGTGATCTAAGCTCACGATTCGGGGCTTCGGCCCTGAAGACCAAAGAGCAACGGACTTTTAATCCGTTGCTCTTTTTTTATGGCTGCTTCAGTGTCCACCTATTAATTGATAGCTGCCAGCGCTCTTCCCATATCGCTTTCAGGCAGAAAATTATCTAAAAACCTTGTAAACCAAGCGCAGCAAGCTATCAAAATCTTTATCAGGCGCTCAGTCCCCAGATGGCCGAGCGCATGGACAGCGCCGCATACTGGTAGGCCGTGTTGAACACGCGCGGCGCTTCGCCCTCCTGCACGGCACCTGCCGCATACAGCAGAGGCAGATAGTGGTCGTGCGTGGGATGGGCCAGACGGGCCTGCGGACCCCAGTCCAGAAAGGTGCTCAAATCAGCCAGATTGCCGCTGTCCAGACGCTGCTGCACTTCGGTGTCGAACTGTATCGTCCAGTCATAGGCCTGGTTGTCGCTGGCACTGCGCTGCATGGCGCGCAGGTTGTGCACGATATTGCCGCTGCCCACGATCAGCACGCCGCGGTCGCGCAGCGCGCGCAGTTGCCGGCCCATCTCGAAATGCTTTTCGGGCGCCAGCCCATAAGGCATGCTCAGCTGCATGACGGGAATGCTGGCCTCGGGGAACATGGGCAGCAGCACCGACCAGGTGCCATGGTCAAAACCCCATTTCTGGTCCACCAGCAAGGCCGATCCGTCCAGCGGCGAATGCAGCTCGGCCGCCAGTTGCCTGGCCACCTCGGGCGCACCGGGGGCCGGATATTGCTGGTCGAACAGCTCTTGCGGAAAGCCGCCGAAGTCATGAATCGTGCGCGGCTGGGCCATGCCGGTCAGCGCCCAGTCGGACTCGGTCAGCCAGTGGGCCGAGACGCAGAGAATCAGCTGCGGCGCAATGCCCTTGGCCGTCAGCTCCTGACCCAGCGCCTTCCAGCTCTGGCGCCAGTGCGTGTCCTCGATCACATTCATGGGGCTGCCGTGGCCCAGGAACATCACCGGCATGCGCGGCGAAGGCTTGAGCTGCTGCAACAGTTGCTCGGGCAACAAGGAAGAAGAAGTGGAGTTCATGGAAAAAGCCTTCCAGCCCCCGCCGGCGGCCAGCACGGAGGCAGCGCCCAGGGACAAAAGCGTACGTCTACGCATCTCGGTCAATCGAACACGCCCCTAGGGGCATTTTTTTACAGATAGGACAAGCTTGCCACAGCGCGACAGCGCCTGAAAGCACCGCCTCCGCAACAGACTGTCCTGAAAGTGCCAGGGTCAGGGCCCGGCTTGCACTACAACAGCAGTTGTACAAGCACGACTCACGCCAAACAGGCTCAGGCAAGGGCTTCGCTTCAAGCAAGCCATCCTGATGCCACCCTGGCTTGCACAAGTCCAGACAAGGAATACTCCCACTCATGCCCAGAACCGCCATTCAACCCCTGCAAGGAATTCGCATACTGAGCCTGGCTCTGAACCTGCCCGGCCCCGCCGCACTGTGGCGCTGCGCCGGCATGGGAGCCGATTGCCGCAAGCTCGAGCCTCTGGCACCCGGCGCAAGCCGCAGCGCCGACCCCATGGGCCTCTACTGCCCCGATGCCTACGCGCAGATGCATGACAGGGTGCAAACCCTGCAGGCCGATCTCAAGACCGCCGAAGGCCAGGCCAGTCTGCATGCGCAATTGGCGCAAACCGATGTGCTGCTGACCTCGTTCCGTCCCTCGGCCCTGAGCAAGCTGGGCCTGGGCTGGGAAGCCCTGCAGCAGCGCTACCCCGGGCTGTCGCTGGTGCGCGTGGTCGGCAGCGCGGGCGAGCTGGCCGATGTCCCCGGCCATGACCTCACCTATCAGGCCGAAGCGGGCCTCGTGCACAGCACCGCCCTGCCCCCCAGCCTGTTTGCCGATATGGCGGGGGCGCTGATGGCCAGCGAAGCCGTGCTCCAGGCCGTGCTGGTCAGCAGCCGCAGCGGGCGCGGCATACTGCGCGAGGTCGGACTGGCCCAGGCCGCGCAATGGCTGGCCCTGCCCTGGCACTGGGGCCTGACCCAGCCCGCAGGCGATGTCGGCGGCGCCCATGCGGGCTACCGCATCTATCCCTGTGCCGACGGCATCGTGGCCGTGGCCGCGCTGGAGCCTCACTTTGCCCAGCGCCTGTGTGAAGCGGCAGACCTGCTGTTCAGCAACCCAACCGATATGCGCAAGCCCGAGATCCATCAGGGCGTGGCCCGGTTTCTGGCCGCACGCAGCTGCGCGCAACTGATGCAGCTGGCACAGGAGAAGGATATTCCCCTGCACGCCCTGCCCCAAACCTGAAGCAAACCAGAACCTGTTTACGCTCCCCCTCCGCGCCAGGGCCTTCGCGGAATGGGATGCTAGGGGGCGGCCCCCCGCGCGCGATACCGCAGCAATAGTGGTGCTATTGCGAGGATTTGCGCGGCCGGCGAGGCAACGCCGCAGACGGCCCCTGACCGGGCGTCCGCAAAGGCACTAGCCTGGGCGCTTTTCAAACGCGTATTTCTCGGTATCGACCTCGCCCTGGCCTTGCAGCGCATAGCGGTCGCCCGCAATGGCTTCGGGCTTGAAGATGTCATCGAGCTCGGCCAGCAGCTCGGCGTCGAGTTGGACGCTGCCGCCGCGAATGTTTTCGTGCAAATGCTCCACGCTGGTGGTGCCGGGCAAGGCAATCACATGTTCGCCCTGGTGCAGCACCCAGGCGATGGCCAGCTCGGCCAGCGTGCAGCCGGCTTTTTCCGCCACGGCCTGCATGGGCGCCAGCAGGCGCAGGTTCTGCGCGTAGGCATCGCCTGCAAAGCGCGGCATGGTGGCGCGGATATCGCCCTTGACCAGGTTGTCCACCTGCTGCAGCTTGCCGCTGAAGAAGGCGCGGCCCATGGGGCTGAAGGCCACATAGGCAATGCCCAGCTCCTTGCAGGCGGCGAGCGTGCCCAGCTCCGCATTGCGCGACCACAGCGAATATTCGCTTTGCAGCGCGGCAATCGGGTGCTCCTTGTGCGCGCGGCGCAGCGCATCGACGCCCACTTCCGACAGACCCAGAGCGCGAACCTTGCCCTCTTCCTTCAGGCGTGCCATCTCGCCCACCGACTCCTCGATGGGCACGTTCCTGTCCCAGCGATGCAGATAGTAGAGATCGATCACATCGGTGCCCAGGCGCTTGAGGCTGTCTTCGCAGTTCTGGCGCAGGGTTTTAGGACGACCGTCGATGACGCGGCGCATCACGCCGTCTTCGCCACGTACGCCCGCCATGCCGCATTTGCTGGCCAGGGTGATGTGGTTGCGGTGGGGCTTGAGCACGGGGCCGATCAGCGATTCGCTGGCGCCAAAGCCATAGAGCGCGGCAGTGTCGAACAGCGTGACGCCCGCGTCCAGTGCCGCATGCAGCACGGCGTGCGACTGCTCGGTAGAGACGGGGTTGCCGTAGGCATGGCAGAAATTCATGCAGCCCAGCGCGACATTGGCGACGCTGAATGGGCCTAGTGGTCGGTTTTGCACGGATGCTCCTTGAGGATGGCAAAGTTAAGGCATTTATAGCCTATAGCCCATATGAACAGAGCGTTTAAAGCTATAAATTTCAAAGCAAAAACAGCAAAGGCCGGAGCATGCCCCGGCCTTTGTCTGTCTCAATCGATCACCGGGACTTATTCGGCGTTCAGTTGCTGCTCCAGATCGTGCAAGACCTTGTAGCAGTTGAACACCTGCTGCACGCTGGAGTTGGGCTCGCGGCCTTCACGGATGGCGGCGAAGAATTCGCGGTCCTGCAGCTCGATGCCGTTCATGGACACATCGACCTGGGACACGTCGATCTTCTCGTCCTTGCCGTTGAACAGATCGTCGTAGCGGGCCAGATAGGTGCCGGTGTCGCCGATGTAGCGGAAGAAGGTACCCAGAGGGCCGTCATTGTTGAACGACAGGCTCAGCGTGCAGATCGCACCGTTGGCGGCCTTGAGCTGGATGCTCATGTCCATGGCGATGCCCAGATCCTTGTGGATGGGGCCTTGCACGGCGTTGGCCTTGACGATGGGGCTGCCGGCCTGGTAGGCGAACAGGTCCACGGTGTGGGCGGCATGGTGCCACAGCAGGTGGTCGGTCCAGCTGCGAGCCTGGCCCAGCGCGTTCATATTGGTGCGGCGGAAGAAGTAGGTTTGCACATCCATCTGCTGGATGTTGAACTCGCCGGCTGCTATCTTCTTGTGCACCCACTGGTGGCTGGGGTTGAAACGGCGGGTATGACCCACCATGGCCACCAGACCGGTCTGCTTTTGCAGCTCGGCCACTTCCTGCGCGTCCTTCAGGGCATCGGCCAGAGGAATCTCGACCTGCACATGCTTGCCGGCCTTCATGCAGGCAATGGCCTGTTCGGCGTGCATCTGCGTGGGCGTGCACAGGATCACGGCATCGACTTCGGGCAGCGCCAGGCTTTCGGCCAGATCGGTTGCCACATGCTTGATGCCGTATTTGTCGGCCACTTCCTTGGTCTGGTCAAAGCGGCGACCGACCAGGGAGACGACTTCCACGCCGTCGATGTTCTTGATGCCGTCCAGGTGCTTGATGCCGAAGGCACCTGCGCCAGCCAGCGCTACTTTGATGGTCTTGCTCATGATTGGGATCTCCGTAGAGCCGCCTCAAGGAGGCGAAGCCCCCCACAGGGGGCAGTGAATACGCGAAGCAGCGAACGTGGTGAAACGTTTACTGATTCTCGAGGATCAGATGGCCCACTGCGGTGTTCGATGCAGGCACATGGTAGAAGCGGTGCGCCACCTTGGGCAGCGGTGCGGGGCCGTCCACATCGGACATGGCGCCGCGCGCGATCAGCCACATCACCAGCTCGATGCCTTCCGAGCCGGCTTCGCGCACGTAGTCGATGTGCGGCATCTGCGCCAGACCGTGGGGGTTCTCGATCAGCAGGTCCAGGAACTGGTTGTCCCATTCCTTGTTGATCAGGCCTGCGCGCGCGCCCTGCAGCTGGTGGCTCATGCCGCCCGTGCCCCAGATATGGACGTTGATGTCCTGGTCGTAGCTCTCCACGGCCTTGCGGATGGCGCGGCCCAGGTTGAAGCAGCGCTGGCCGGTGGGCACGGGATACTGCACCACGTTCACGGCGAAGGGGATCACCGGGCAGGGCCAGGAGCCGGTCTTGGGGTCCTGCTCGCCGCACATCAGCGACAGCGGCACCGTGAGGCCATGGTCCACGTCCATCTTGTTGACGATGGTCAGATCGAAGTCCTGCTGGATCACGGACTGGGCAATGTGGCTGCCCAGATCGGGATGGCCGACCACCTTGGGCACGGGACGCGGGCCCCAGCCTTCGTCGGCGGGCTGGAATTCCGCAGCCGTGCCGATGGCGAAGGTGGGAATGCAGTCCAGACTGAAGGCCGTGGCGTGGTCGTTGTAGACCAGGAAGATCACATCGGGCTTGTTGTCCTTCATCCACTGACGGGAGAAGTCATAACCTTTGAACAAGGGCGCCCAATAGGCTTCCTGGGTCTTGCCCATGTCCATGGCGGCGCCGATGGCAGGCACGTGCGAGGTGAAAACGGATGCGGTGATGCGTGCCATGTCTTAGTTGCCTTCCTTGTTCTGGTTGCCTGCGCTGCCCTGGGGCTGGCGATGCGCCTGCGCATCACCGTCCTCGCCCACATAGCGATTGCCATCGGCAGAGCGGCCGCCGCCCATCATCATGGCGCGGTATTCCTCTTCGGTCATGCCGGTCATGGAGCCCGCCATCTGCTGGAAGCTCTTGCCGTCGGTGGCGCCGATCTTGGCTAGGAAGTAGATATTGCCGCCGGTGCGCATGCACCAGTTCAGATCACGCGCCAGCACGGCCTGCTTCTGCTCCTCGGTCATCGCCCACTCGTCCAGATAGGCACGCTCGTTGGCGCGAAAGCGCTCGCGGTTCTCGGCCTTCATCAGGCTCATGCAGAACTGGTTGAGCCAGTAGCCCTTGCGGGACTGCTCGGCATCGAAAATGATGGTGCCGGGCACGTCCAGATACGGTTTTTCCAAAGCCATAAATTCTCCTCGTTGCGGATGACGCAGCCCATGCGACAAGGCTGCGACCTGTTTCCGGGTGTATGTGTCGCCGGAACTCCGTCAGACCTCTTCGGGCCAGTACAGACGCATGGGGTTGTCCACCAGCAGCTTTTGCTGCAGCTCTGCGGTGGGAGCGATATGAGGAATGAAGTCCACCAGCAGGCCGTCGTCGGGCATGTGGTCCTTCAGGTTGGGGTGCGGCCAGTCGGTGCCCCAGAGCACGCGCTCGGGGAACTCCTCGACCACGCGGCGCGCGAAAGGCACCACGTCCTGGTAGGCGTTCTGCTCACCATGAAGGGCCTTGGGGCCGGAGACGGAAAGGCGCTCGGGGCAGGACACCTTGCTCCATACGTTCTGGTGCTCGCGCATGAACTTCAGGAACAGGGCGAACTCCTCGCTGTCCACGCCCTTGGTGACGTCGGGGCGGCCCATGTGGTCAACCACCACAGTGGTGGGCAGCGCGGTGAAGAAGTCCCACAGCTCGGGCAGATCCACGGCTTCGAAATAGATCACCACATGCCAGCCCAGCTTGGCGATACGGCCCGCGATCTCCATCAGCTCGTCCTTGGGCGTGAAGTCCACCAGGCGCTTGACGAAGTTGAAGCGCACGCCGCGCACGCCGGCGTCGTGCAGCTCCTGCAGCTCGGCATCGCTGATGGAGCGCTTGACCGTGGCCACGCCGCGGGCCTTGCCGCCCGAGGACTTGCAGGCATCGACCATGGCGCGGTTGTCCGCACCGTGGCAGGTGGCCTGCACCACCACATTGCGCGCAAAACCCAGATGGTCGCGCAGCGCATACAGCTGGGCCTTGCTGGCATCGCAGGGCGTGTACTTGCGCTCGGGGGCGAAGGGGAACTCGTTGCCGGGACCGAACACGTGGCAGTGCGCATCCACAGCGCCGGCAGGCAGCTTGAACTGGGGCTTGCTGGGGTTGGCGTACCAGTCCAGCCAGCCGGGGGTTTTTTCAAAGGCGCTCATCTGTTTGCTCCTCAATTGTTGATTGCACCGTGCGCTGCGCACTTCCCACCATCCATGAAACTGGCGCTGCCACATCTCAGAGACACCGAGGAAAGGCCGCCCCGCACCGAGGGTGTCGTCCCCTTCCCGCGCAGCGAGAGAGAGGGAAGCGGCGCAGCCGCTCAGGGGGAGTTAATCCACATAGCGCAAGCCGGCCTTTTCCAGGGGCTCGCGCATCTTGTACATATCCAGGCCCAGGACGCCCGAGGCCAGCTTGGCGCGCTTTTCGCCCTCGAAGCTTTCGCGCTTCTGGGCAGCAGCCAGTACTTCCACGGCACGCGCGGCGGGCACGCAGACCACACCGTCATCGTCGGCGACGATCACGTCACCGGGCGTGACCAGCATGCCGGCGCAGACGATGGGGATGTTGACCGAGCCCAGGGTGGCCTTGATCGTGCCCTTGGAAGAGATGGCCTTGCTCCAGACCGGGAAGTCCATCTCCTGCAGCGTCTTCACGTCGCGCACGCCGGCATCAATGATCAGCGCGCGTGCGCCGCGCGCCTGGAAGCTGGTGGCCAGCAGGTCGCCGAAGTAGCCGTCGGAGCACTCGGCGGTGACGGCAGCGACCACGATGTCGCCGGGCTGAATCTGCTCAGCAGCCACATGCATCATCCAGTTGTCGCCGGGCTGCAGCAGCACCGTGACTGCCGTGCCGGAGACTTGCTTGCCGGCATAGATGGGGCGCATATAGGGCTTGAGCAGACCGACGCGGCCCATGGCCTCGTGCACGGTAGCAGAGCCCAGGGCGGCCAGGCCGTCAGCAGCAGCGCGGTCGGCGCGCTGGATATTGCGGTAGACAACTCCCAGTTCGTACATGGAAATACCTCTTTGCTTTGACGTTATTGAATCCAAAAAGTGAGCTGGTAGCGCTTGTCATTCATCAGATTTGAATAGTTTTCTTATTGAAAACCTTTCATACCGTACGCTAGCAGCTCTCTTTTTTGAGAAGTTACAGGCCCTTGGCCTTGAGCGCCTTGTCCAGGCGCGTGAACACGCGGCGGGCATTGCCTTCATAGACGGCGTGCTTTTCATCGGCCGTCAGGTTCTGCGTGGCTTCGATGTAGCGCTTGGTGTCGTCGTAGTAGTGACCGGTCTGCGGATCGATGCCGCGCACGGCGCCGATCATTTCGCTGGCGAACAGGATGTTCTTGGTCGGAATCACTTCCGTCAGCAGGTTGATGCCCGGCTGGTGGTAGACGCAGGTGTCGAAGTAGATGTTGTTCAGCAGATGCTCTTCCAGCAGCGGCTTCTTCATCTCCTGCGCCAGACCGCGGAAACGGCCCCAGTGGTAAGGCACGGCGCCGCCGCCATGGGGGATCAGGAACTTCAGGGTCGGGAAGTCCTTGAACAGATCCGAAGTCAGGCACTGCATGAAGGCCGTGGTGTCGGCATTCAGATAGTGGCTGCCCGTGGTGTGGAAGCAGCTGTTGCAGCTGGTAGAGACGTGGATCATCGCGGGGATGTCGTACTCCACCATCTTTTCGTAGATGGGGTACCAGCTCTTGTCGGACAGCGGGGGCGAAGTCCAGTGGCCGCCCGAGGGATCGGGGTTCAGGTTCAGGCCCACGTTGCCGTATTGCTCAACGCACTTGACCAGCTCGGGAATGCAGGTTGCAGGGTCCACGCCGGGCGACTGGGGCAGCATGGCGGCGGGAATGAAGTGATCGGGGAACAGCTCGCTGACGCGGAAGCAGAGCTCGTTGCAGATGGCGGCCCAGGTGCTGGAGGTCTGGAAGTCACCGATGTGGTGCGCCATGAACGAGGCACGGGGGCTGAAGATGGTCAGATCGGAACCACGTTCCTTCATCAGACGCAGCTGGTTGGTTTCAATGGTCTCGCGGATTTCATCGTCGCTGATCTTCAGATCGGCCACCGACGGGGTCTTGCTCGGGTCCTTGAGGCCGGCGATCTGCAGATCGCGCCATGCGCCCAGAGCCGCAGGCGCCGTGGTGTAGTGACCGTGTACGTCAATGATCATCTTCAAGCTCCGTTAAAAATAATTCGTCAATCAAAAAGTTCAGTGCGCGCCGCCCAGGCCCAGCATGGAGGTGCGCGGTGCGCCGCCGGCATAGCGGTTCTTGACCAGCAGCGCCAGCGCGGCGATGACACCGGGAATGGCCACCACCATGAAGACCTGCGGCAGCTCCAGGTGACGGCGCGACAGCTCGGCCACCAGGAAAGAGCCTGCAATGCCGCCAAAGCGGCCGATGCCCAGCATCCAGGACACGCCACTGGCGCGGCATTCCGTGGGGTAGTACTCGGCAGCCAGCGCCTGCATGGACGACTGTGCCGCATTCATCAGCAAACCGGCAATGAATACCGAAGCCACCAGCATGCCCACGCCACCGCCGAGCACCTGGCCGATGAAGGCCACGCCCAGGCTGGTCAGGAAGTAGCCCGTCGCGATGATCAGATTGGCATTCCAGCGGTCCATCAGCAAACCGACGAAGATCGCGCCCACGCCGCCGAGCTGGAACAGCGCGGCAATCACGGCCGCCTGGCTGGCGGGTACACCTGCTTCCTTGAACAGCACAGGCATCCAGTTGACCAGGCCGTAGACGATCACCAGGCCCATGAAATACGTCACCCACAGGGCCAGCGTGCCGACCAGATATTTCTGCGAGAACACCAGACGCAGGCCCTGAGGACCTTGCTGTGCCTGGGCAGCCCCCTCGCCGCCGTCGTTCAGCACAAAACGCGCTGCATTGCGCGTGCCGGCGGCGATGCGCACCATCACCTTGCGCACGCGGTCTGCCGAGTAGTTCTTGAGCACCATGAAACGCACCGACTCGGGCAGCATCACGATCATCAGCACGGCCAGGATCAGGGGCACCACGCCGCCCACGATCAGCAGGCTGCGCCAGCCGAAATGCGGAATCATCCAGGCGGCGATAAAGCCGCCGAAGGCCGAGCCGATGGGGAAGCCGCAGAACATGCAGTTGGTGATGAAGGAACGCTTGCTGTCAGGGCAGTATTCGTTCATCAGCGTGATGGCGTTGGGCATGGCGGCGCCAAGACCCAGGCCGGTGATGAAGCGCCAGATGGTCAGGCCTTGCAGATCGTGCACCAGACCGGAAGCAATCGATGCACCGCCCATCACCACCGAAGCGATGATCAGCACGGTCTTGCGGCCCACGCGGTCCGCCAGCGGACCCGCGCCCAGCGCGCCGAACGCCAGGCCGAACAGGGCCGCGCTCAGCACCGGGCCCAGATGGGACTTGTCGATGCCCCATTCGCCAAGCAGCGAAGGAGCGATGAAGCCGATGGCGGCGGTATCAAAACCGTCGAGCAGAACAATCAAAAAACAGAGGAAGAAAATCCCCCACTGGAAGCGTGAAAACGGGCTCTCGTTGAGCACGGTCTGCACATTGACGACCGCCGGGCCGGTGCTCTGTTTGCTAGTTTGCGAAGTCATAGTTGGAATCTCAGTTGCCTCTCTTTGTCGCCTCTATCTCCTGTCTCGCGGCTGGCGCCAAAGCCTCGAAGGCATCTGGTACGTCCGTCACGAAAGGGCTATGACTGCCCTTTTGCTGGATGGGGTGTCAGTGCCAGGCCCCCGCCTGGACACGAATCAATTCAAGCGGGCTCCATGCCCTGGCGGCGCTTGGCCGCTTCGGCTTCAGGCGAAGCCATGAAGGCCAGCAGACGCTGCACGGCATCCGCATGTGCCGAGCCCGTCACAACGCCGGCAGAAAACACCGTGTCGATGGCAATCGCTGCAGGCAGGCCGCCCACGATCTGTATGCCCGCGACATGGATCAGCTCGCTCAGTTGCTGAAAGCCCAGCGCCACTTCGCCCGAAGCAATCATGGAGCCCACGGGTACACCGGGCCGGGCCTGCACGATGCGGGACTTGATCTCGTCGGCAATGCCCCAGCGCTCGAACAGCTTTTGCAGTGCCACACCGCTGGGGCCGGTGGAATAGCCAATGCTGGGCGCGGCCAGCACGGCAGCACGCACAGCCTCTTCAGAACCGATATCGGGCTGCTCCGCAGCAGCAGGCACGGCCACGGCGGTGCCAGAGAGCACCAGATCCACCTTGCTGCCTGCGACCACTCGGCCGGCGGCCTGCAGCTTGTCGATGGCGTTGGAAGCCAGGAAGACCACATCAAAAGCCTCTTCACCGGACTGCACACGCTGCGCGGCATCCACACCACCCACGGATTCGATCTGCACCGGCTCGCCGCCCTTCTCCTGCCAGGCTGCAACCAGATCCGCCAGGACCTGGCGGGTTGCCATGGAAGAAATGCCTTTGAGTGCTGCGCTCATGCCGGAAGACTCCTGAAGTGGATGCCATGGCTGCCCCGCAATCTCGAATGCCGCGTCCCGGCCGTTGAGGCCTTTCAAGCCACTCCCGTCACGCTGCGGGCAGACTGCACCGGCAGGACGAGGCGCTCGACAGGGCTTGCATCAGGGCAACCATATAGTCAAAACGAATGAGACTATTGTCGGCAGCCCCGCGCCCTCCCACTAGGCAAGCCCTCTGCTAGCAGCTATGCCGCAAAGGCATAGCAAAGTGCTTGCTCATAACACGTATAAATACCTACAAACAAAGCATGAAGCCAATAAAAATAAAAGGCTGATTGCTATTTTTTCAATAGCAATCAGCCTTCATTGCTGTGCATAAGCAACAGTGAATTTAGTGGTTAACCCCTAATTCAGTCGTCATGGCGTCCATGCCCACGCCCGTGACCATGACCACGCCCCCCCCGATCATCGCGATCATGCCTGTCCCAGTCACGTCGATCGCGGCGATCGTCTCTGTCCCAGTGCCTATGGTCCCGGCGGTCGTCATGCCAGTCGCGTCGCTCGTGGTGGTGGCGCGGCGGAGGTCCTGCACGCCAATGGGGTGGCGGATTGCGCAGGAAATAGACCGGCTGGCCGCAGGCGTGGTAGCGGCCGCAGTAGCGGCGCCAGTTGCGCGAATGGCCGGGCGGCACCCACATATAGATGGGCTGCACCTGCGGCACTACCGGGCCGCCCCACATCGGCTGGGCATACAGCAGCGGCGGCGGTGCATTACCGATATTGACCTGGCCGTAAACCCCGGGCGCCAGCTGCCCTGAGATGGAGCCGCTGATATAGGCCTGCGCCTGGGCGGCACCCGCTGCGCAAACCAGCGCCAAGGCTGCCAGGCTGCGGATGAGTGAAGTGCGATTGGACATATGTCTCCATGCTCGATATAGATCACCGTGGGCCGGCGAGATCGCGCTTCGTCCCGGAAACGCTTCAGTCCTTAACGTGCCAGAGCCGAATCTCGCTGACCTGGACCTGGCATGAAGCGTAATGAGGCGTAATGAGCTCACCCGGCTCATGGGCTGGATGGCCTGGCAGCCCTGTCACCTGATCGTCTGGCCCTGCAGACCTTTTTTCAGAATCAGGTCCACCACGGGCTGCTCGCGCTTGTTGGCACGCATGCAGTGATCCTTCTGGAAGTGATCGGTGATCCGGATGACCCAACGCGCCCAGCGCTTGTTCTCGCGTTCGCGCCAGGCATGCGATGACACGCTTTCCCAGGCATAGCCATTGAGCACTGCCGCATTGACAAAATGGTCCAGCGCCCGCACTCCGGCCCTGCCCCGCTCCGTCTTGCCGAACAGGCCGACCCAGCAAAGAATCAGCCAGCCCACGACCGCCAGCGGAACGACTGCACACATCAGCGCAAAACCTGCCAGGCGCTCCTTCATGCAGCCTCTCTCTTGCGCAAATTGATGCGTACGCCATTTTCGGAGCGAATCGTCAGCCGCCCCACAGGCTGCGGCACATGGCCTGCCGCCGGCAGGATTTCATAGCGCTGCAGCAGGCAGGCCAGAATCAAGACCGCCTCCTGCAAGGCAAATGCGGCCCCCAGACAAACGCGCGGACCCATGCTGAAAGGCATGTAGGCGTGTTTGATGGCTTCCTTGTCCTCCTCACGGTCAAAGCGATCCGGGTCGAAGGCATCTGGGTTCTTCCACCATTTTCGGTGGCGCTGCAACAGCCAGGGCGCCACCACCACCGTGCTGCGCTCCTTCAGCTGCTTGCCCCTGATAGGACAGGACTGAACATTCTCCCGGGCGAAGAAGCCCACAGGGGGAAACAGACGCAAGGTCTCCCGAAAGATATTCCAGACCTGAGAGAAGCTCTTCATGTCCGCCTGCTGCGGCAGACGATCGCCAACCACTTCCACCACTTGCTCGTAGGCACGCTGCTGTATGTCGGGTGACTGGGCCAGAAGATAGCTGGCCCAGGTCAGCGCGCTGGCCGAAGTTTCATGCCCTGCCAGAAACAGCATGGCGACCTGATTGACCAGCTCTTCCTCGTTGAAAGGCTCGCCTGTGTTCGGGTCCTTGGCCTGCATGAAGGCGGCAAGAATATCCTCCTGTTCCTCGGCCTCGCCCTTCAGATGCGCTTCATAGCGCGGCTTGATCATGGCGTGCAGCAAACCACGAATCTCCCTGGCCGCCTGGTTGCTCTGCCAGCGATACCAGGGCATGGTCAACCAGCGAGCACCGAACAGCGCTGGCAGCATGAGCTTGGGCGCCAGTGACTGATAGCGGGCAAATGCCTCGAAGATGCGATGCGCATCCGGCCCCTGCATGGGCTTGGAGAAAATCGTGCGGAAAATGATGTCGGCCGTGACATGGGTCATCTCGATCTCGATGTCGTACGGCTGTCCCTCCTCCACGGCATCCAGGCGCTCCAGCATGGATTGCGCAGCTCCCAGCATGCGTGGGAAAGCGACGTTCACGCGCGCCTGGGCAAACGCGGGGTTCATCATGGTGCGCTGACGCTGCCACTGCTCGCCATTGGTCGTGAAGATGCTGTCTCCCAGCAAAGGCTCCAGCGATTCATGCAGCAGATGGCTTTTGGGAAACTGCTGCGCCTCGCTCTGCATGACTCTCTTGACCTCTTTGGTGTCATTGAGCATGTAAAGATCCACGCCGGGCAGATGAACCTCACCCATCTGCATGCTGTAGCTGCGCTCGAACAGGGCATCCATCCAGGAGCGCCGCGCATGCCAGAACATGCGCAACTTCGATGTCTGTTCGGGGTGGGGCTTGGGATAAACGGGACAGAAACGACTCATCGCACCAATTTCCTCTCTATGTAGTCACGCATCGGACCGGCGCTGGTGAGCAACTCGAAATAATCATAGGCACCGGCAACTTCGCCGGCCATCAGATACTGAAAATGCATGCGCATCTTGTTCCTGCGCAACCAACGGTAGGTTGTCGGCAAAAACAGCTTGTGAAAGCGCGGGGAGCATATCGCTTGCGGATTGAATCCCCACTGCGGCCGGCGCTTGCTGGAATCAGCAACGGAGTTGACGGACGGGGCCCCATCCTTGCGCCCATCTTCGCGCAACGACAGCCCCACCACATCGCACATGCCGAAACACACGCTATCGCTGGGAGAAGAAATATCGGCCCAGTACACCGCGTCGTCCATGGCGACCTCACGCAAGGTTTGCCGCAACGCGCCAGCGCCGGGAAACAGCGCAAACAACGGAATGCAATTGCCCAGGGTGACCAAGCTCACCAGCGGCTTGCGAGAAGCGTGTGAGGATAACGGATCTTCAGCCAGCTTACGGCGAAGCGCCTGAGTCAGCTTCAGAGCCTGCACACTGCCGACACTGAAGCCGACCACGACCACCTCGCGCCAACGCTGCTGCTGCATGGCCTGCGCCACCTCGGCGGCCATCGCCTCGATACGCGCATCCAGCACGGGGAATGTTTTCCCGGAACTGGCATGGGCAAAGTTCAAAATTCTCAAAAGCCAGCTGATATGCAGATACCGGTCCAGCACAAAGCCGCCCCAGCAAACGGCAGCAAGCACCGCAAGCATCAGTGCGAATGCGCCCGCTTTCGGCAAACCGTCCCATAGATTAACGAGCAAGGATCCCATGCCGATTCCGGCCAGCAGCACCAGCAGCACATAAAACAGCGGGTACATCAGCGCCCACAAAGTAAAGCGCGCCTGCTCTCGCACAGGTTTCAGCCACTGCCTCAAATTCCAGACAGCAATATAGGTTCCCAGGGCCTGGCGAAAGACTTCCGCCCGACTCTGGGGCCAATGAAGACGAACCTGATCATGCCAGTCAAAGAAAACAAAATCGGCAGATGCAGTATTTTCGGACCCCGCCTGAGAAACCCGCCATCGAGAATGCAGTGATTTTTCTTGCGCGGCCTCGCCCTCATTCCACTTCTCTCTGCTGCCAATCGCGTATTTTCTACCCTCGGAAACAGACGGCTGCTTTTGCGATTCTGCGCGCATCAACTGGTGATAATGCCTTGCCCCACGGGGATCAAAGCCACCCATGAAGATCACCAGGCGCTCGCAATCACTTGTCTTCCCGGAAGACTCGAATGAGATATTCTTTTCTCTGCTAGTCATTGCACTCCGGAAAACGGAATCCTTCCATACCATGGCTTATTCAACAGAGGCCACCCCCTGCAACATAGAAGGCATGGCATTTTCCTGATTTTCCTGTCGGGCAACGAATACTGGCTCCACAGCCTCTTCCGGCCAAAGCAAGGGATCCACCGACGAACCGCCGCCCCACAGACGCTGAGCCATCTGTCCGTCCAGCGCGGCCCCGCAACGCCATGAGACAGCCGAAAGCCGGCGATAGAAGCTGCCGTTGATCTGCGTGCACTCTATCAAGGCCCTGCGAAAGCGCGAGAGCATATCCTGATCAGGAATGGCCTGATGGGCCCGAAACCAGAAATCCCGCATCTTGCCCTGAAAGGTCAAGCCTTCCAGGTCATACAAGGCATTGCCGCAGACCTTGACAGGGGCACCATGACCCAAAGCCGAAAGACCGGTCGTGCTATTGACCAGCACCACCCCCTTGGCATTCTTGAGCAACGATGGCAGATGCTGGTCATGGATATATAAGACCTTGCCCTGCAAACCATGGCGCCTTGCCAACAGGCTGATGATATTGGCGTAGTTCCGGTGCCCCCGGTCCATGGGGTGGTGCTTGAACACCACCACGTCATCCGCAATCGACTTTCCACCTTCGGGCACACCGTTCATGCGCTCCAGCGCCTGTGCCCTGGAAAATGAATGCAAAACGTGATTGATGAAATCCGTCACGAAATCATAGTTCGAGTGAACCACGATCTGGGCATCGTTATATACCTGCAGCGGAGCCAGGAAGAATTTCTTGCGCAAATCGCCGAGCAGCCGCTCTTCGATTTCCTTTTCCGTGCGGCGATACCAGAATTTACGCAGATAGCTCAGCCACCACCAAGGCGCATCCCTCACGGTCATGCTTCTGTGATGCAGGGAGTTATTCCAGAACCACTGCCCCAGCCAGGCAGCAAAGAAATACAGCATGCCCCATATAGCCGAATGCCAGAATGAGTTCCCGACCTTCTTCCATGACTCCGTCATCGGTCCATTCGGATGAGAAGGCTGTGGCGCAGTCTCTTGCTGCGCCCTCTGCTTAAGCCATATGGCCAGTCTCTTTTCAAAATGAGAATGCCCGTTGACGCCCATGGGCTCAAAAGTGATGTGGTCAGGCCGCAGATAGCCTTCTTCAAACACGCCTAAGGCACAACCCAGACGCTCCGTCATGGAGCGCACGCACGCATGCACAGGCCGGCAATCGCCGAACAGCAGCACCGCGTCAATCCGGTGTCTGATGATGAAGGCCTCCAGAGCCTCGGGCCACTGTGCCAACTCCCCCTCCCCCGCTGTCAGAATAGTTGGAACCTCTACAGATGTTAGAGTTTGAATATCCAACCTGGGGCAGAGAGAAGGTTCCCATGAAGTATTCCCCCGAGCGGCGCGAAGCCATCTTGGCCAAGCTGGAAGCGCCGTATAACCGTACCGTCAATGATCTGGCTGGCGAGGAAGGTATCTCAGCTGCCACGATATACAACTGGCGAAAGCAAGCCCGTAGCACGGGCCGATTGCTTCCAAACGCCTCCCCCACCACGGAAGGCTGGACCTCGGCGCAGAAGTTCAATGCGGTACTGGAAACCGCTGCGTTGACCGAAGAAGAGCTGTCCGAGTACTGCCGTCGCCGTGGTCTATATCCTGAGCAGATTCGTCGCTGGCGCGCCAGTTGTGAACAGGCCAATGATCGGTCTGACCAAGCCGCCGCACGGCAATCAGAAGCGACCAAGGCCGAGCGCAAACGCATACGGGAGCTAGAGCGGGAGTTGCGTCGCAAGGACGCCGCCTTGGCTGAAACGGCAGCATTGCTGGCGCTGCGAAAAAAAGTCCAGGCGATCTGGGGGGACGAGGAAAAATGACCAATGCCACAGATCGCCGTCGGATTGTAGAGTTGGTCAACCAAGCCAGAGCGGCCGGTGCGCGCCTGCGTCATGCCTGTGGCGAGCTGGGAATCGGGCAGAACACCTACCGGCGTTGGTCGGCAGGTGGTGAAGACCAGCGGCCTCACGCGACACGGCCAAGGCCGGCTCATGCCCTGACGCACAAAGAACGCCAGGCGGTGCTGGATGTCTGCCACCGACCGCAGTTTGCCAGCTTGCCTCCGGCGCAGATTGTTGCGCGGCTGCTGGATGATGAGCAACGGTATCTTGCCTCGGAGTCGACCTTCTATCGCATCCTGCATGCGGCGGGAGAACAGCGCCGTCGTGGTCGCCAAGCCGCGCCCCAGCGCAAGGGCCCGCCACGGCGCCATCGTGCCGACCACGCCAACGCCGTGTGGAGCTGGGATGTGACTTATCTGCCGACCCGGGTTCGCGGCCAGTTCTTTTATCTGTACCTGATCGTCGACATCTACAGCCGCAAGATCGTGGGCCACGAAGTCTTTGAAGCCGAGAACATGGCCAACAGCGCGCAGGTCGTTCAACGAGCGGTACTGCGTGAGCAATGTGGTCACCGGCCGCTGGTCCTGCACGGCGATAACGGCTCGGCGATGAAGGGTTCGACCATCCATGCCAAGCTTGAAGAACTCGGCGTCACACCGTCGCACAGCCGTGCCCGCGTCTCGAACGATAACGCCTACTCTGAATCCTTGTTCCGTACCTGCAAATACCATCCCGCCTTCCCTGTGGCTGGCTTTGCCGACCTGACCGACGCCCGCAAGTGGGTGGGGCAATTCGTGTATTGGTACAACGAACAGCATCGCCATAGCGAGATCCGTTACGTCACGCCCGCTCAGCGCCACGCCGGCCAGGATCACGCCATTCTTGCCCGGCGCCATGCCCTTTATCAGATCGCTCGCGCTCAGCATCCTGCACGCTGGTCGGGCAATACTCGAAACTGGCAACCCGTAGGCAGCGTTTGGCTGAATCCAGAGAAGGAAACGACCGTTATCCATGTGCATAGTGAACTAGAAGCAGCATGACTCATGTTCCAACTACATTGACAGACGCCGCCCTTAAACGAATGGGCCTTGCGGGGATAGAACAGCCAATCCCCCGCATTGAAGTTGAACTTGAAAACAGTCGCCCCCACCGAGCGCAAGTCCTTGGCCAGGTTCCAGAAAAAAGGCCCTACCGGGCCTTGCAGCAACAAAACACGTTTAGACGCAAATCCACTCTTGTTCTTCATGCGTTAGGAACTGCAGGCTGTCAGGCCGCTTGGTATCTTTATGGAGGCGTCATGAAGCATGACCTCCCTATTCTAGGGGGTTTCACCGAGAGAAACCTCTGCACATCACTGCACGTTGACAACAAATCGATGAAAAATAATTGCAAAAAAAGGTAAGTATCACCAATCCGACAAAATCGACTGCAGCAATACCCTGGATTTACGCCATTGCCGCCTCAACCAGCCGGACTTCAGGCCCTGCAAACTGCCCGACTGCTCCAGGGCAGTACGTTGCTCAAGCAAACGCCTGAGCACCGCTTCGCAACTCGTGTAGCCTCTGAGCACCGGATCCCAGTACAAGGGGTAGTACAGCAGCGCCCCGGCAACCAGCTCATCCAGAGACAGCGAGCGGCTGCGGCGCGGCACGGGCAGACAGTCCTGCGTGAGGCCCCAACCAGCGTAGAACGGCCGCCCGTGCACCACCACTTGCTTGTTGCGCAGCAAGGCATCAAAGCCGGTCAGCGAGGTCATGGTCACCACCACATCGCAGGCCTCAATACAGCTCACCACCGAAGCACCTTGCTCCATGTGGTCGGCATACAGCAAAGCCTGAGCCGGCTCGACACGCCCCTTGCGATTGCCGCTGCTCACATCAGGGTGCGGCTTGAAGACAATGAAAGCATCGGGGAATGCAGAGCGTGCGGCCTGGAGCAGACCCAGATTCGTGCAAACACCCTTGGGATCGCAGCCAAAGCGAATGGAAGCATCGTCCTCTACCTGACCCGGCACCAGCACCACTTGCCGACCTTCCTTCGGACGGTCCTTGTGGAACCAGTCCACCGGGCAATTGGGCTCCAGGTTGTACTTGGTGATGCCGTGCTCGACGATGAAGGCGCGCACATTGCGCGCACGCTCCAGGTCCTGCACCATGAATGTCCGGGTATTGAGCAGCTCCTCCAGCTCCGAAGGCTGACCCGGGTCGAAATAGATGCCCTTGGCATCCAGCACAAAGGACTGCGGCGGGATCAGGTCGGAGCCCAGCCCCACGGAGCGCACAAAGCCGTCCTCCATGCGAAGCAGGCGCACGCCTGATTCATCAGCCAACTCCTGCACACCCTTTGGCGGCACCCGGCCCCAGCAGACCAGGCAATCGTCTCCAGCAGGCCGCAAAGCCCTGGCTGCAGCGGCATTCTTGACAAAGACCACCTTGCCGGGATGCAGCGACAGCATGGCCTTCACGTTCGCCGCCTTCCAGCGCCGAAAGCCCACCACAATCATGCGCCCATCAAAGCGCTGGGCCACTTGGCGCTGACGCTCCAGCCAGTCCAGCACATCCAGTACATTGCCGCGCTGCCGGGTCTCAGGGTTCAGATAGCGGCTGTAATGCGTATAGCCGGCTGCAAACAATTCGTCCACCGAGCGCCTGCGGCCAACCCGGCGCACCATGGCCGGATGCTGCGGCTGGCGATCATCCGTCACGCCCCAGCCCGAATACCAGGGCACACCAAAACAGATGACGGGCTTGTCGGCAAGCAAGGCTTCAAAGCCCATGGTCGAGCTGACCACATAGACCTTGTCCATCTGAGCAATCAGACTCATCGGGTTGACGGCGTCGCGCAGTACCACTGTGCGTGCGTCGGGCTGCACGCCCGTCAGATAGCCACCCTTGCGGCCCGATGTCACTTCGGGGTGGGTCTTGACATAGATAGTGGCCTGCGGATTCTCGGCCTGTGCGGCTGCCAGCATGGCTTCAAACGTAGCGGCATCCGCCCCACCCTTGGCCACACTCATATCTCCAGCCGTCTGGTCCACTACCAGAACCCGCTGAACATCATCGACGCGCAACACGCCTGCGGGCAGATCCGGTGCATGGTTGTATTTGCTGAGGCCCGCTGAAAGCAGCTTCTCGCGGGCCTGCCGCGCCAGCGTGGCATCTGGCGTCAATACATCAGCATCATTGCAAAGCAAGCGCTCCAACGCACTGGGCCGCGTGCAGTCGTAGTAGATGCCTTCTTCATCGACCACCAACGACAGCGGCGGGAAATGCTCGCCTGTGCCAAAGGAGCGTAGAAAGCCATCCTCCAGTGCCACATAAGGCAGCCCGTGCTTGCTTGCATAAGCTATGGCCTTGCGTGTGCTGGGGCGCAGGCCCCACCCAGCCACAGCATCCACATCCAAACGGAGCCAGGAAGACAGGCGCGAAACATCAGCTCCCGCCAGCCTATCAAGGAAAGGGATTCTGCCAATACCCTTCGAGAGAACCCCGAACCTCATATCAAACTGCCGGAGAGGTTTCGCCCTTCAGGCCATAGATCTGAAGCACGCCCGTCACTTGACCTCCGCCATTCTTCACAATCAGAGCGCCCACCTCTTTTTCCTTCATGAAGGCTTCGGCTTCCGCAAAACGAACCTCTTCACCAATCGTCAGGGGGTTCGATGACATCATCTGCTGAGCGCTCAAAAGCTTTACATCATCCTGAGCACCGAATGCCCTGCGCAGGTCGCCATCGGTGATGATGCCTTGCAGCACTTCGCCATCCATCACCAAGGTCAGCCCCATACGGCCATAGGTGATAGAGGTCACCACATCGCGAAACGATGCCTCGGGTGAACATACAGGCAATGGCCCTTTTTGCATGACATCGCACACACGCGTCAGCAAACGGCGCCCCAGGCTGCCGCCGGGATGGAAGCGCGCAAAATCCTCAGGCTGGAAATCGCGCTTTACTGTCAAGGCCACCGCCAGGGCATCGCCCATCGCCAGCGTATTGGTGGTGGAGCTGGTAGGAGCCAGATTGTTTTTGCAAGCTTCACGCTCAACCCCAACATCAAGCACGACGTGCGAATGTCGTGCCAGTGTGGACTCCATCTTGCCGGTCAGTGCAATGATCCTGTTCTTCTGATGCTGCAGGAACGGGAGAATGCGCAGCACTTCTTCCGTCTCACCAGAGTTGGAAATCAGCAGTGCCACATCGATAGGCTTGATCATGCCCAGGTCGCCGTGGAATGCTTCACCCGGATGCACAAAGAAGGCTGGCGTTCCAGTGGACGCCAACGTGGCAGCAATCTTCTGTCCAATGATGCCGGACTTGCCCATGCCCACCACCACCACGCGCCCCTGCATGGCCAACACCATCTCCACCGCTTCGTTGAAGCGGCCATCGATACGCGAGCGCATGCGACGCAGTGCCTCGATCTCTATGTCCAGAGTCTCTTGTGCAATGGCCAATGCATCGCCTGCAGTATCGTTTTTCACCTGCATATCCATTTGTCTATTCTCCTTTGTGTGTCATTGCGCCATGGCAGACATGACGCCTGCGTAGCCTTCGGCAGAACCGATCACGTTTTGCTTGCCCTGTGCTGCCAGAATGGCATCCGCCAGTTCACGGAAGGCGCCCTGCCCACCCGGCGTCTGCAACACGCCGCTTGCTGCCTGGCGCACGTAAACAGGGGCATCAGGTACGGCAAAGCTCAGGCCGCAAGCAGCAAATGCCGGCAAATCAATGCTGTCGTCACCAATACAGACTGTTTGTGCAGCCTGCACTCCAGCCAGGGACATCAGTTCACGACAAGCAACGGCCTTGTCCTTGACGCCCAGCATGCACAGAGTCAAGCCCAGATCGGCAACACGCTTGCGCAGCGTGGCCGAGTCACGACCGGAGAGCACGGCCACACGTACACCGCTTTCTTCCAGCAGCTTCATACCCAGACCATCTCGCACGTGAAAGCGCTTCAGGCACTCACCAGTAGCGTCATAAAACAGCCCGCCATCGGTCAACACCCCATCCACATCGGTAATCACCAAGCGAACATCTGCCAGCGTCGGCTGCGACACCGGCACACGCCCTTCCAGCAAGGCACGCACGCGCTCCAGACACTCGGGCGTATCGACACCAGGCCCGGTAGGCTCCACCGCATAGGCGCGAATCTTCAGACCAGCGGCCATGAGGCGCAACTGCTCGAGCTTTTCAGCTTTCTCTGTCATGGGCTGTGGCAAGCCGGAATAGCGTTCCAATACCTCACGACGATAGGCATAGACGCCCACATGCTTGAGATAAGTGGCTTCCTGCGCATCACGTGGATAGGGAATGGGAGAGCGGCTGAAATACAGCGCGTCGCCGTTATCCGCCAAAACTACCTTCACCGTATTCGGGTTCAGTGCTTCCTGCCCCTCGATCGAATGGCAGAGCGTTCCCACTGCCACGCTGGCATCAGCCAGCATGCCATCCACCAGTCGCTGTACATCCTCGGGGCGTACCAGCGGTTCATCGCCCTGCAAATTGACATAGATGTCTGCGGGGATCTGAGCCATCACCTCAGCCAGGCGGTCCGTTCCGGACGGATGATCCTCAGAGGTCATCACCCAGCGACCGCCAAATGCCTGCACGGCTTGCGCCACACGATCATCATCGGTTGCCACCAGCACGGCCTGTACACCTGCAACCTGGCAAGCGCGCTCGTACACATGCTGAATCATGGGTTTGCCCGCAATATCAGCCAGAGGCTTTCCGGGCAAGCGGGTGGAGCCATAGCGGGCTGGAATAACAATAGCTACTGCTGTACCTATGCCAGCACCGCCCCTGGAATAAGCGTCCGAAGTGGGCTCCGTCAGAGCATGTTGCATATTCAATAAATATAAAAACAATAGCTACTACCGCCTATCAGACAAGCGATAGCAGCTATTTTTATAAAAAAATCAGCGAAAGCCGCGATACATCGCGGTTCAGTCAATCTCCAGCGGCTCGAATGACTTCACCAGGTCATCCACTGCCTTCACTTGGGCCAGGAAGGGCTCCAACTTGTCCAGCGGCAGTGCGCTGGGGCCATCGCACTTGGCCTGGTTCGGATCGGGGTGAGCCTCCAGGAACAAGCCAGCAAGCCCTGTTGCCATGCCTGCACGGGCCAGATCCACAATCTGCTGACGGCGTCCGCCCGATGCGCCTGCGTTAGGGTCGCGCTGCTGCAGCGCATGCGTCACGTCAAAGATGATGGGCAGATCACCCGTCACCTTCTTCATCACGCCAAAGCCCAGCATGTCCACCACCAGGTTGTCGTAGCCAAAGCATGTACCACGGTCGCACAGCATGAGCTGATCGTTGCCGGCTTCCTTGAATTTCTCCACGATATTGAGCACCTGAGAAGGGCTCAGGAACTGCGGCTTCTTGATATTGATGGGCTTGCCTGTCTTGGCCAAGGCCACCACCAAATCAGTCTGGCGGGCCAGAAAGGCCGGCAGCTGCAATACATCCACGACCTCAGCCACAGGCGCCGCCTGCCAGGGTTCATGCACATCGGTAATCACCGGAACGCCGAACTCTTTTTTTACCGCTTCAAAAATCCTTAAACCCTCTTCAAGTCCTGGGCCGCGATAAGAATGAATAGAGGAGCGATTGGCTTTGTCGAAGCTAGCTTTAAAAACATAAGGAATATCCAATTTTGCTGTGACTTCCACGTAGTGCGCAGCGCACCTCAAGGCAAAATCCAAATCCTCAAGTACATTGATGCCGCCAAAAAGTACAAATTTTGACGAATTAGAGAGAGGTGATTTTTCAAACTTCATAATTAAACAAACTCTTTATACAAACGCACTGCATTCAGTAACATGGCCTTCTGGCGCTCTGGCCGATCGTCATGCAAAGGCAGCATCGAGAGAAATAGCAGCACAACCAGGGGCATGGCCTCTCGGACTGGCACACCGTCGATAAAAGGAACGTCCAAGAACACTTTCTGCACAGCTGCCAGTCGCTGATCAATCTCGAATCGAATGCAGTCATAGCCATCTGCATCCGAATCAATCGCATAGCGACCCGCAATGATGAAGTCGTATAAACCAATCACCGAATGTGCCAACTTGGCCAAGTCGTACTTCTGATCCCCATGAATCGAGAAGTCCCCTTTGAAATTAAGGCCTCGCGGATCAATGACTTTCAGACGCTCCGAACGTGAGTCGAACAAGATATTGCTAAAGCACAAATCCCCATGGAGAATGGAAGGAGCCACGGGCATACTCAGTGCACGCCTCACGCAATCCTGCACGATCTGAGCCGCCGTCAACGGTTTCCCTTGATGCCTGGCAATCACAGCCTCACGAGAAAATCCGGTTTCCTGCTCGTACTTGCGCAACCTGGCAATAGTCTTTTCTTCGTAGAGCGATACAGCATCGCGCAGCACATCTTCATGCGCGCAAGACTCAAGCTGACAAGCTTGGCGAGCATCCGCAAAAAACTTTTTTAGCAAGGCAAACTTCTGCACCCAGAAGTCAACGGAATTGCGACCGTGCACGAACAGCTCGTTCAGCGGTAAATAGGGCAGATACTCCAATGCATAAAAATGCCCACCATCAGGCAGTGCTCCAGCATCCAGAAGATGGGGGGTGTATTTTTTGACCGCCAATGGAACGGTCTTGAACCATCGCTCTTCTGCTTCGATTTTTTCTGGTGGAATGCCAGTCTTGTACAGCACGCCCTCACTGATCTTTAAGGCATTGAACGAACGCTGAGTGGTAATTTGGGAGCGCGAGGAGAAATAGGTATTCACATGCCCAAGATCGAACCAGTCTTCGCAAGATACTGCAGTCAAGGATAGCGCCTGGCCATACAGTCTTACGGCCTTCACAAAATTACCTCGGCTCAGCGCCAAAGCTCGTAAAAACTCCCGCTGGCTGGAAAATGCGAAAAAACCGGACCATACCAGAGCATCGACCGCCTGGCCTTCCCCTGATGATTCAACCTCCCAGTCATAATCCCCTCTCGAGTGCCCCACTGCAACGGTATCCAGCTTATCGGGCATATCCAGAATCAGCGTATCGCCATGCAGCAAGCGCAGTCCATGCTCGCCATTGGCAGCAATATTGAGCACATAGATCAAGGCCTCGGCCAAAGAAAAGCCATCCGGTACAGCAACCAACTCAACCTGCAGCGTTTCCAGCAAATCACGCTCGTCAAGCGTCAACTCATAGCTGGAAGGTAAAGACACAACAATGCGCTCGCCCTCAAAGCGCCGCAGGACGCGCACCTGATGCTGCAGCAGCTTTTGATTTCCCAATGGCAGCAAGCAAGGAGGAATTGCTCCTAACTCATTCCGGAACTCCGGCACCACGTAAGCGGCAGAGTTGATGACGATCATCTCTTGATCCCCACTAGCTTCCGAATATCCTCCACTGACAACTGCACAAACTCGTCAGGCCGCAAAGCTCGATCATCCACGTAGAAACCATCGGTTCCACACCAAGGCTTTCCCGTATAGATCTCGTCATACGGCACTTTGTGCTTATCCAGCCAGCCGACAATAATCGGCAGTGTATTAGCATTGATCTTGCCAACATTGCCTTCATACGTGCGCATATTGCGGCTCGTACTGATCACGATCTCAAATCCCTGTGCCTTGAATTCGCGCATGCGCTCGATAACATCCGGCTTGGGTATGGAGTTTGCATAGTCGCCATTCACAGTGGAGCAAATGGTCTCATCCAGATCCATGACAATTCTCTTCATACCAGAGCCTTTTTCTTCAACAGTGCTTCGTACTCGTCCGGGGTGCCACAGAAATCGATCTGCTCTGGGCCGATTACCTCATACTTGACTATACCTCCGGCATCGATCAACCGGTTGTATAACGGAGCGATATAAAACTCACCCTTCACCTGCTCATTGGCTGCGATGGCTTGCTCAAAAATACTGCGAAACTGCAACTGACTCCTGAAATAGTACAGTCCATCGCTGCACAAATCAGAAATTCTCTCTTTTTCTGTCGTCCGAATTACCGACTGCTCAGGACCGGGCTCGACAAACGACCAATGCTCCCCTTCTCCACGAAAAACCTCCAAGTATCCATCACATTCATTGATAAACGCAGGTTTTTTATAACCATACCGAATAGTATCAATATTAAATATCGTCACTGGAAAATCTTCAGAAAATTCCTTCAAAGATATATATGCGGTTTCAGCTTGACCTCGTGTTTCTTTCCCCAAGCAAAAAATCCGATAATTCTTTATACCCAATCTATCAGCTGCATTAACAACAAATTTTTGCGAAAAATCATCTTGGCGGATAACAAAAACAAAAATCTCACTTTCAAAATAATTCTCAAATGTTCTAATTGCCCATTCAAACATGCTGCACCCATCTATTGGAAGAGCATATTTAGGCACTTGAAATCCAGCTTTAAAAAATCTGCTACTCAAGCCAGCCATTGTAATTAATATCATAAGATTAATAAATAAAATGAGATTTATATTTCAAATAATTAATTTACACAACACCAAATTACTTCAAGAGAACATGAAATAACTCTTTAACACTATCTTGATTTGGTGCGACTTTCATAGCTTTTTCAATATAAAATTTTGCATCATCCTTACGATCAAGGTACATTAGATTTCTCGATAGTTCACGCAAGATAACCCAGTCCTTTGGGCGATATAAGTATGCGCTCAAATAATTTCTAACTGCCTCTGAGAATTTACCCAATCTTGAGGCGCAACGTCCTGCTCCTGCATATGAGAACGCAGAAAGAGGATCTTTTTTTACTGCCAAATAGTAATAGTCTAGCGCAGCTCCAATAGACCCTTTACGCTCATGCCCATAAGCAACTATTTGCAAAGGCTCGCAAGAATCAAAATTTATAGCAGAAATACCATTAGCTCTAATTTTCTTCATCTTAATTTCAGAGCTAATTTCATTCCTTATAGACGAAAACACATGATGGTTATCAGAAATACATTCTTCAAAAATATTAACCAAGTCATCCAGAGAATATTTCGAATAAGGAATGATTGAAGGCATTTGAATCTTGTGAACTCGAACACCTTCTTTTACAAGATGATGATAAAGCAAGAATCCTGATGTCAGCCGAACCCCATCCCCCCAATAATCACTCAAAGATGGCCATATATTTGAATATTTACGCATTACCTCCTGCGTGCCGAAAGCAAATTGGTCATCCACATGCGTTTCCAAAGGAGTTGATCTAACAATCAAACCATCATCACCTACCTTCTTATACTCCCCTATTACGTCGATCTTTTCCTTTAAATCAAAATCAGCCCTAACCCTTAAAACATAATCATATTCACCATCAAGAAGCTCATTGCATTTCCATATTTTATAAAACATTGGAAGGCAAAAAATATCTCGAGGATTCGATTTCAACAATGCCAAAGGGTAGGTCACGCCAAACAAGCTAGGCTCAGATATATAATCCTCCTTATCTGGCTCGATGTCGAATACCTTTGATTCTATGCCTTCAAAATCGCACTCAGAAGCAGTACCGCACTCATTTATCTTACTAAAGAACTTAGGAAATTTCTGTTGAAAATCAGCAAGATTTATTTGATGATTTTTATGAGGCGCATCAAAAAAATAATGGTGATATACACTTGGTACGATTCTATCGAGAGCTGACGTTTGCCCTTTATTCTCCCAAACACTAAAATAGAAATCAGGATTAACAGGTAAGCATAAATTTTCAATGCTTTTAAGCAAAGACCCTGAAAAATCTCTTACTTGTCCCGAAACACAAACTGCAACACGCATTTTTCTACTCAGATTAAAATAAGTGCCTGATACTGCGGGCCAAAGGAGATTTAGAGTCCGCAAAGAATTTTCTGGGATTAGCTATAAATTTCTTAAATTTCCTATTTTTTGCAGAGATATTCTCTTTGCGAGGATTCTCTTCTTTTACAGGAGCAGTTTTCACTTGAGCCTTATTCGCGACAACAAGAGCTGATGGCCCATTTACTTTCTTTGATACACCTTCGACTTTGGGTGGCACATCATTTTTCGGAGATGTTTTTTTTGCAACACCAATAGTTGCAGGCGATAAGAAAATTGACTCTATCTTTGAGACACCAGAATCATGAACAGAAACCAACTGCCCTTGCATTAATCTATGTAAGAAGGTTTCAAAATTCTTATATTCTGAAAAATTCATTGTCCCATCAATATTTCCGGCCAAAATATCATCTACGCAATCTTTACAGCCTGCCAGGGGATAATCCCCCGTAAAGCCTTTCCCCCCAAAAAAAGCATTTCCGAACTGCAATGGCTTTAATCCATTAAATGCCGCCTCAATAAGACTTTGCGAATTAAGACCAGCGACAAAATCAGAATTTGCAAATAGCTTTTCTATTGGATAATGATCAACTATTTTTATACGACATTTTTCCATCTCAGGGAGGTCAGAGATGTACTTCAGCAATATATCGCGAGTCAGGGATGTTTTAATATTGGTTTTTTTCTCTTCCCAGGGGTGAGACTTGAAAACAACATTAAACCCACTTTTAACCAATTCACCAATAAGATCCTTATAAAAGGAAATAGATGCCAGACCCGTGTTCTTATACTCCAGCAAAGAGAAATCATTAACAACCTGGCCTAGAATTGTCACTATTTTTCCAGGAAATGGGAATATTATCTCCTCACCAAAATCCGGCTGCTCTACATTCTTGTTCTTTGCAAGAATCACCTTGTTAATAGCCTTCATTCGCTCTTTATCCATATCATTGGCGGACAACTCCACAGCCAACGATTCATAAACAGCTTTATGGCGAATTTCACAATTATTCGCTATTGGGCCATATTTTTCCTCACAGTAATAATCATTACCAGTGAAGAGCGACTCCATTACCATTACCTTCGTAGGCGTGTAGCGCAGCAACTCAATTAAAGACCTCTGATATATCAGTGACCCGGAGAAGACGCAGCAATGAGTGAATGCCTTCTCGTCCGCCAAAATTTTCGACCAGAAATCAAGCCAATCCCATGCTGCAGCAAGGCACAGCATCAAGACAGGTTTGTTATTAATTAGCAGCTTATCAAAAATTCCCCTAGATGATTCGGGATAAGCAACGTCATACCATTCTGGTTCGACCGCAACCCTCGAAAGAGTCTCCGCCCGCGATATTTTGAAAAGATTAACGCCTCTCACATTGTAATTAAACAATGTATCTGCAGGCAAACAAGCTAAAACCCGTGCCTTCTCATTCAAATCAGGTGCCTTCGACTCATAATTCCCATACAGGGCAACCCAATCTTTTCTATCCTTAATAAATTTTACCGTTGACGCATTTTTTGCGATGAACTTATGAAAAGAAGGGAAATTCCGTTGATTAAGATGCAAATCATCGGGAATCAAAATACTATATTTTTTACTCATGTACGGCCTCCAGCTCTATAGCCAAGCTTTCTTCTTGGATGTTTTCATCCTCTAATACATCCAGATATATAGGTTCAAAAATATTCGCACCAATTATCTTTGAATATGCGTCCAGATTTCCTCGAACCGAATCACCCCAAGTCGGAATAGTCGTAACTTGGCTCAGACATCTTCTTTCCACCAGTTCAAACTCCATATTATCGGTGGCATATTTCATTATCAAATTTGCATCAATATCTGGATCCAACGTCAAGAAGAACCCATTATCTCCGTGCTTGATAAAATCCAAAGACATTCCGATTGGGCTTGAAAATACGGGGGTTCCAGTGGCCATAGCCTCTGGTATATTGGCAGGACCACCTTCATGACTGCTACACATCAATAAAGCATCTATTTCAGAATAGAAGCTTTGGAATAAACGATAAGGCAAACGCTCAAAGACTTCAATCTCAAATCCATATCGACGAAAATCTACTGCGTCAATACTCCGGTCTTGTCCAACCAATAGGAATTTCACTAAATCTGGATCAAGTCGCTTAATTAATTCAGAGAGATATGCCTCACCCTTTACACGTCGACCATAGCGCCGAGACGCAATCCCCAATGTAAATTTTCTTTGCCTGTTTTTTTCTTTCTGAATAGGCGACAATATTTTATTGTTGTAACCATGTGGAACAACAAATATTTTCTCTTCTTTTACACCTTCCTCATTAATGAGTATTTTTTTCTGCGTCTCATTCAGGCATATAACAGCTGATGATTCGTTATATCGAGGAATAAACCTCTGACGCGCATGCCAAATATCTGGATCATCCAAATCATGATGCACTGTGCAGACCGAGTTTTTTCTCAGCTTCGTTTCCAAATGTGGGCGATGATAGTGATAAACGTCAGCCTCTTCCAGAGGCTCTACACTTTCAACGTTATCAACCCATTCGGGACTATTCTCTCTAAAATATCGAAGAATAGCCGCAAAGATACCACTATCGATATCTTTGCTCATTACATGATTGATCGTATATTTTTTGATTTGCATTAATTTCCCCTGTCCCTTTAAAGCCCGAATACAACCTTCGCGCCAATAGCGATCTGATACATGATCTGGGTGATATCCTTCCAGAACTGGCGCTTTTTCTCATCCACCTTGGGCAACACCAGCACCTGATCGCCGGCCTTGAGTCGGGTGTTTTCAAAAAGCTTGCCGGTATCGACCTGCTCGAATGCACCATCGCGGTGCGCAACAACGACGCGAGCAGCATCTGCGGTCTGGGTAAAGCCGCCGGCACGATCGATATAGTCCTTGAGGCTCAAAGAGCCATCGAATGCAACGGCATTCGGGAACAATACTTCCCCACTGACCAGCACCAGACCATCCTTTCGCGGTATGCGAATGACATCGCCGTTTTCCAGCAACATATTGTCACGCTGGGAAGCCTGGGCTATCTGCACCTGGCCAGTGGGTTCCACCTTCTTGGCCCGCTCCACCCATTGCAGAGTCAGATCGGCTTCTTCCTTGCGCAGTCGGGCCTCTTCGCTGCTGCCACTACGTGCGGTTAGCAACGCGGTCTCAAGACTACGAAGGCTAGTGGCCAGCATCTCCTTCTGGCGATCCTTCACACTCTGGCGAAAGAGTTGAATGCTTTCAGGCTCTGCGTCTGTAGAGGTCTGAATGTTCTGCATCAGAGAGCCCAGACGAGTGCCGTAGGGCAGCACATATTCCTGGGAGTTCATGTGCTCGCCTTCGACGCGCACGGTAATGGTGCCTGGCTTTTTGTCCGCGGTAAATTCCAGCTCATCGCCGTTTTGCAGCACCAATGCATTGGCCTCCTGCAGCGGGTAGTACTCCGTGTTCTTCACGGTTCCGGTATTGCGAGCAATACGCACATGGGTTGCCTGGGCCTGTGGCTTGGCCAGCTGCATCAACTGAGCCACAGTTTCAGAACCCTGAGCAAACTCGAAGCGCTTGGCATTGTTCACAAGACCGGATACGCGCACCCGGTTGGCAATGGGGGGGACAAAAATCACATCCCCATCATTGAGTTGCAGCAGCGGCAACTGGCCTTTGAGCAGAAAGTCATAGAGATTGAAAGTGGCACGCACGGTGCTGCCGCGCTTGACCTGCACAGTCAGAAAGCTGCCGCGCTCGGGGTCGATGCCGCCCGCCTGGTCCAGATAGTTAAGCAGGCTGTCCATGCTGGTGCCGTTGTAAAGGCCCGGACGCATGACATTACCGCCCACAAAGATACGCACCGGCTGCGCAGCAGCCAGGCTGGCATAGCTATAGACATTGGCACGGAATACACGGCGTACTGCTGCCTCTACCTGTTGCTGCAGATTCTTGTTGGCAATGCCCAGCACCTTGATCGGCCCGACCTGAGGCAGAAAGATATTGCCTTGCGGGTCAACAGCGGCCACGCTATCAAAGGTAAAGCCACCCCACAACCGTAAATGAATGCGGTCGCCTACCGTAACCAGATAATCGGGGTTGAACTGCGTTGCCCCTGCACGCGCAAAGTTGCCGGTAAACAGATTGGCACCAAAGACATCGCTATTGAGGTTGGCCGTGTAATCTGCCGTCTGGGGTGCTTGCGGCAATACGGGAGCCTGCATGGGGACCGCAGCGCCAGAACGGCTTGCCGAAGCGTCGCTGGAAGCTCCGCTAGAAGGGGTCAATCCCAGCGCCTGATTGATCTGGAAAGGATCAATACTGGATGCCGCCGATGCATCCTGCCTTGAACTGGCTTGAGAAATCTGTGCCTGGGCCGGTACCAAACCAGTCAGCAGCACCGCGACTGCTGAGCTGAGACAGGTTCGCGCGATAAAACGTTGCATGATAAAACTCGAAAAATTCAAAACAATCAGTCGCGGTGGTCGCGCACGATAGAAGCCAGCAATTGCACCAACCCGGCCAGCAGCAAGGCCCCCAGAATAAAGGTGGCAATGTTATAGAGGCGGCGCGGTCGCATGGGATATTCAGGCATTGATGGGCTCTGAAGTACCAGCACCTTCTTCAAGGTACGTGTTGCTTCCACGCGGCCTTTTTCAAGCGCTACCAGGGCGCTCTTGTAAGCATCCTGCTGAAACTGCGCCTCCAGTTCCAGGCGCTGGTATTCTTCAACGGTCTTGTTCAGCGACTGCCCCTTGGCACTGGTCAAACGGGCTTTTTCCGTTTTGATCTGCTTTTCCACGGCCTGAATCTGCAGATCGACTTCCACAACCGCAGGGGCTGTAGGCGCGAGATAGCCCAGCAGCGCCGTCTTGCGGGCACTGAGTTCGGTCAACTGCTCATCCAGCTTGTTGACCACGCCGGCCAGATTTTCGGCTGCGGACTGGGGAGAAATCAGACCCTTGGCATTCTGGAATGCCAGAACACGCTGACGTGCGTCCAATGCATGCTCACCGCGCACCTTGACCTGCTTCTCGAGAAAATTCACCTGCTCCTGAGCCAGTTGGTGGCCCAACGTATTCATATAGCGCTCGCCCTCATGCACCAGTGCCTTGGTGATCTTCTGGGCCATTTCTGCATCGTAGGCCTGAGCCTGGATGACCAGCACACCCGCATACTCGTCATATTCCACACTTACGCGCGAGAGAAAATGCCTATGAAAAAATTCTAATGATGCATCATGGAAGAACATGCGCGAAAGCACATCGTGATCGTGGCTGCTGTAGTGGTCGCGCAGGTTCAGATCCTTATCCAGTTGCAGCAACATATCGACAGACAGCAATCTGTCGCGCAGCAACATCTGGTCTGCACGTGATATTCCATCGCCACCAGCCAACAGCGAGCTGAAATCCATAGCCTGCGAAGCCGCCATATCGGTTCGCTGAATCAGAACGCGGGCTTCAGAAACATAACGATCAGAAGCTATAAATCCCCAATAGATAATCGCCAATATGGATACGCATAATGCGATTGCAAGAGCCTTCATGCGCCAAATGGCCCGAAATACCCCATTAAAATTTCTTTTCTTCAACAAATCGGTCATTTGGAAATACTATCTTTATAGTTTCTTAAAGCATCTTCAATATCATCAAACCAATAAGCCTGACCATCATTGAGCCAGATACCTGCTTGGCAAAATTGACGTAGCGTTCCATCGCCATGCGCAACCATAATGAGTCCAGAGCGGTCAGCAATCCGTTTGAATGCATCAGCCGCTTTTTGTCGGAAAGATGCATCACCAGCAGATGTCGCCTCGTCCGATATATAGACATCAAAGTCAAATGCCAATGACAACCCGAACTGCAGACGAGATTTCATGCCCGAAGAATAAGTGCGAACGGGCTCATCAAAGGATGAGCCCAATTCGGCAAAATCTTGTATATAGGCAATTTTTTCCGTCATGGCTTGTAATGAATCAAACCCATGCAACCGGCAGACAAATTTTGCGTTCTGCCGCCCAGTCAAGGAGCCTTGCAGGCCGCCGCCATAACCCATGGGCCACGATACACGACAACGCCGCTCCACCGTTCCACGAGTAGGCGTATCTACGCCTCCGATCAAATTCAGCAATGTAGATTTACCCGCCCCATTACGTCCGATTAAGCCTACGCTGACATTAGAAGGGATAGTGAAATTCACACCCTTTAGAATCCAGCGGCCAGCGCCATGGGGTGTCTGATAACGCTTGTGCACATCATTGACGATAATCATTGAGCTCTCAGCCGTTGAGAAAAACGCACTTGCAATGCAAGCCCTAAGAAAATAGAGCAGGCAGCGAAAGCATAAAGATATTCAAAATTAGCCTCGGGCGAGGCATGGTATGTAGGGAAAAAGCTACTCCTTAGCAGTTCCAAGCCGTGCGCAAATGGATTGAGAAAAGCCCATTCCCTATACTTAATTGGAATAGCTGACAACGGGAAAATAGCCCCTGAAAGCAGATATAAGGGCCTAAAAAGAAAATTCACCAAGTTTGCCGCCTCAGGCACCAAATCACTGAGAACAGAAAGAATGAGACCAACACCAAGCGCACAAAGAATCAGCCCTACAAACGAAAATATTGATTCAATAGGTGATTCAGGAATAATTGTTCGGCCGAAAAATGCTAAAACCAGAAGCAAAGCCAGCAATATTATGAGCCCCATCAGCGTTTCAAGAGCTGCACGCACAATCACAGTGTCTATGGGGCGCACCTGACGATAGGCAAATAGTGCCTTGTTGGCATCGACTGCTCCCATTGATCGCTGGAAAACGTTCTGCACCGTGAAGTAGCCGGTCAAGCCCAGGACCAGCCACACAGCTACATCAGCACCAGCCATGGTGCGAGTGCGCAACACCGTATACAACAGCAGCATGAAGCATGCATGAAGCACAGGCTCCAGCACGATGAGCACCCAGGCTCCGCGCGTAGCGCTCAAGCGCGCAACGGCTTCGCGCAGGAAAAGTGCATTCCATACCGCAAAAGTAACGGAAAGTGAACTACGTGGTGCGGTGATCTCACCAGAAGACGGGGCTGAGTCCAAAATAAATCCTCGTTCTTTTGGACTCAAGACGCACTGAAATCCAATCGGCTGATTGTAAATGAAAACATAAGCAAAACCTTATTACAACCAGTCATCACACCCGTTTCACATTCAATTACATTACAAATAATCTATTGATCAGATCAAGTCAATTTATTTTAACTATTTTATTATTTTAATGTTAAAGGTAGTTAACTTAAATTTTTTCAATCTGCGGAGTACGTTAGCGCATGAATATGCTATTCATCTCTCGCACCGATTTCCGAAAATATCAGTCAAGAATAAAAAACCTAGCTTCCTGGCATTTGACCATTAAAAACTTTAGTTATTGAATATTCAAAAATAATATTCCACAGCACCCAGTACACAGCGGAGCCATCTTGATGCCTCTCCAAGCACATCTCCCAGAGAATCGACAATAGACTGCAAACCAAGACTCCAGACAGTCAATAATGAGAGCCTACTGTGCATTCGGGATGAACTTCCGGCAGAGCATAAGCATCTCTATCACTACCGCAGCAACATAAGCGCTGCTTGCCGTCTGGATTGACATGAACATCACTCAAGAAACCGCCTCCCCCGCGACCCCGCGCCTGACATCTCTCTCTCACGGTGGCGGCTGCGGCTGCAAGATTGCACCCGGCGTGCTGTCGGAGTTGCTGGCCAAAAGCAATCTGCCCAAGCAGTTTTTCCCCGACCTGCTGGTAGGCACAGAGACCGCAGACGACGCGGCCGTTTACAAGATCAATGACGAGCAGGCCATCGTGGCGACGACGGACTTTTTCATGCCCATCGTCGACGACCCTTATGACTTTGGCCGCATTGCCGCCACCAACGCGCTGTCCGACATCTACGCCATGGGCGGCACGCCGCTGATGGCGCTGGCCATTGTTGGCATGCCCATCAATGTGCTGCCACACGATGTGATTGCCAAGATTCTGGAAGGCGGTGAATCGGTCTGCCGTGATGCCGGCATTCCTCTGGCGGGTGGGCACTCGATTGATTCGGTCGAGCCCATCTACGGCCTGGTCGGCATCGGTATCGTCAACCCCAAGCAGATGAAGCGCAATGCCGATGCCAAGGACGGCGATGTGCTGATTCTGGGCAAGCCCCTGGGCGTGGGCATTCTCTCGGCGGCGCTCAAGAAGAATCTGCTGGACGATGCAGGCTACCGTGCCATGGTGGATGCAACCACCAAGCTCAACCGCCCCGGCGCCGAGCTTGCCAAGCTTGACGGCGTGCACGCGCTGACCGACGTGACCGGTTTTGGCCTGCTGGGCCACGGCCTGGAGCTGGCCCGTGGCGCCCAGCTCAGCGCACGCATTGAAAGCGCCAAGCTGCCCGTGCTGCCCGGTGTCCAGGCGCTTGCAGAGCAAGGCATTTTCACGGGCGCATCGGGGCGCAACTGGGCATCCTATGGCGAGCACATGCAGTTGGCATCGACCGTGACAGACGCCCAGAAAGCGCTGCTGACCGACCCTCAGACCTCTGGCGGCCTGCTTGTTTCCTGTGCGGCGGATGCTGTCCAGCAGGTGCTCAAGGTCTTTGCCGACAGCGGCTTTGGCGATGCTGCAGTGATTGGCCGCATGGAGGCAGGTGCATCCAAGGTCTTTGTGGACTGAGCGCCAGGCAGTCGAGAAGGAGCGCGGCCCTGCTCTCCTTCCACCACAGAATGCAAAACGCCCGGCTCAAACCGGGCGTTTTGCATATGAGCGTCAGACTGTGACTTGCGTCTAAGCCTCTCCCACAACCTCGGCCGTGGTGCGGCGGTCGATCTTGCGGCTCAGCACCACCGAGGTATAGGTCTGCTGGATGCCGTCGATCAGGCCGATACGGTCGAGCAGCGCATCCAGTTTCTCATTGCTCTCGCAGCGCACAAACACCATGTAGTCGTACTGTCCGCTGACGGCCGACACCTCTTCCACCTCGGTGAAGCGGTTGAGCGCCTGCATCACCGAAGTTGCTGTCTTGGGCTGAACACGGATACCGCAATAGGCGCGCACGGCAGACTGCTCCATGCGCGAGCCAAGGCGAACGCCATAGCCGGCGATCACGCCCTCCTGCTCCAACTTGGCAATGCGAGCAACCACCGTGGTCCGAGCCAGATTCATCTGCCGAGCCAAATGCGCGGTCGAGGCACGCGCGTTGGTCTGCAGCAGGCGCAGCAGCTGGCGGTCCGTTTCATCCAGTCGATATTCCATACCTTGTCTATCCAAATCTTGCCGTGCACTTACGCAAACGCTGCGTGAAACACAAACCCCAAGAACTCTCTGCCACCACCTGCAGCCATGCCTTGCGCCGAGCGGCTTCTGTTGCTGTTCGCCCTCAGCCAAACGCGTGGAGCGAACCTCAGCGACACCCAACAGCCAATCATTGTGTCAGCTAACCCAGCCTGGTAGTGAGCTTGTCTTTTCAGATGGCAAATCTGTATACATTTGTTTCAATCAGGCAAGATATATCAACATATCTGCACTTGCCTGCGCTTGTGACCATGGCAAGGGCGCACTGCGGTACGTCAGAGTGACTCCGGCCGAGACCAGGCCTCTGTCGTGGGCGAGCGGTCAAGCTCGCTCACAAGGACCCAAGTGCGCTCACCGAGTAACAGCGACACAAAAGAGCGAAGAGTCTAATGGTTGTTTTCCCGCGCTCATCGATGCCACCGACGATACGGCGAAAACACTCGGTAAGTTTGGCTGGTTTGCTGCAAATATCTGCAAAAGGTAAGTGCTTACCCTAGGTTATCCCTTGGTCTGGTGCGTCGATTTCAGCAATGCTTGAGCCCACCAGACTGCAAGCAGCCCCCAATCACCGACAACTGCGCCTGTGCTGCCCAGCAAGGCTGTATGTGCGATAACGCACCCTGAGCGCCCCAATCGCGCATGACTGAAAGCTTTGGGCTCGCTTTCATGCGCCCCAAGCTCACAAACAAAAAACCCTGCTCATTGCAATGAGCAGGGTTTTGGATTTTGGCAGGGGAGGAAGGATTCGAACCTTCGCATGCTGGAATCAAAATCCAGTGCCTTAACCAGCTTGGCGACTCCCCTACGATGGAACGAATTCTACAACGACTTTTCGCTATAAATTTCGAAGTAGTCCAAAAATGTGCAATTGCACATGGAATAGGTTTGCAGCCTTCCTTGCGTCAAGCCAGCTCAGTCACTGGCTGCCTATTCCACGACGACAGCCGTGCCGCTGGCCGAGACCATGAGCATGCCATTGCCCTGGCCCAGCACCTCGAAATCAAGGTCCACGCCAACCACCGCATTGGCACCCGCCTCGGCAGCGCGTTGCTCCAGTTCCTTGAGGGCAATTTCACGCGCTTTTTGCAGCTCGCGTTCATAGGTTCCAGAACGCCCGCCCACGATGTCGCGAATTCCGGCAAAGAAGTCCTTGAACACATTGGCGCCCAGAATGGCCTCGCCCGCCACCACGCCGCAATAACGGGTGATGCGCTTGCCTTCGATGGAGGGAGTGGTTGTGACGATCATGCTTTGCTCTCTTAAAAATCAGCGCAAGGAGACTGGCAGCCATATGCTCTGGTCATAGCGCTGCGCGTGGCAGAGGCAGATACAGGCCTGTCCTTGCCGCAGGCGCCAAGTCATCCGGTCGGATCAGTATATGCGTGCAATCCGCGCTGTTATCAAGGCGATGGCAGCTGCGTCCATCGACGCTCAGGGCTTCTCATGACTGACTCCCAACGACTTACTCCCAACTGCTCTGGCAGCGCAGACCAGCCTCCATGCAGCGCAGGATGCAGGGTCAAATCAGAAGTCAGGCCGCCCCATCAAGGGCAAGACGCCATCAAAAATCATGCATCCGGCAATAGCAGCTTCTGCATGCCTTGCACGGCATCGCGCAGAAAGCTCCAGGTCGTGGCTATGCGCGGAATCTGGCGCGACTCTACGGGCATGCTCATCCAGAAGGTGCGTGTGAAACAAGCCTGCTCGGGCAGCACGCGGCTCAGTATCGGATCCTTGTCGGCCACAAATGCCGGCAGCACGGCCAGACCGGCACCGGCACGCACGGCTTCGTATTGAGCGGTGATGCTGGTGCTGCGCAGCGCAAAACGCTCGGGCCGGTGCAAGGTATCCAGCAATTGCAGCTCGCGCGTGAACAGCAGATCGTCCACATAGTGCACAAAGCTGTGATGGCGCAGGTCCTCGGTTCTGGCCACCAATGGCTTGCGCGCCAGATATTCACGCTGGCCGTAAAGATAGAGCCGGTAATCGGTCAGCTTGGTGACGACAACCGAGCCGCGCTTGGGCCGCTCCAGCGAGATGACGATATCGGCCTCGCGGCTGGACAGATGCAGCATGCGCGGCAGCGCCAGCAGGTCCACGCTGAGCAGCGGATAGCGCAACGTGAGTCTGGCGAGCTCGGAGGCCAGCATCTGTGTGCCAAAGCCTTCGGTGGCCCCCACCCGCACCAGACCGGCCAGCCCCTCGGCGGTCGCTGCATGCGCCAGGGGGCCCCGCTCCAGCCCGTCAACCGCGCTTTGCATGGTGTTGGTCACTTCCTGCAACTGCCGCCCTGCCTCGGTCAGCCGCCACTGGCCGCCTTCGCGAGCAAACAGTACGGCACCGAGTTGCTTTTCCAGCGCTTGAATGCGCCGCGACACCGTGGTGTGCTCGACTCCCATGCGCCGCGCAGCCGCCGCCATGCTGCCGCTGCGCGCCAGTTCGCCAAAAAAACGCAGATGGTCCCAGTCCAATGTCTTTCCTTGCGATCCGTGGTTCAGTCGTTCACGCTGCCCTGCATCTTGCCCGTAAGGCCCTTGACCGCCTTGACGGCAGCACTGCGCTTGCGCTCGGCACTGCGCTGGGCCACCGCGCTCGGGGCGCGCGCGAACTCGTCGTTCTCGTGAATCAGCAGCGACAGCATTTCCATGAACTGCGCCCGTTTGTCGTCAGGAAGAGGCTCCAGCATGCGGCGCTGAGCGCGCAGCACCGAAGGCTCGGCGGCCACCAGCAGGCCGCGCCCCTCTTCGGTCAGGCTCAGCAAACGCACGCGCCGGTCCGCAGGGCTGGCGTTGCGCGCCATCAGGCCGCGTGCTTCCAGGCGGTCGATCACGCTGCCTATGGTGGAGGTGTCGAAGCCGATATTGCGTGCCAGCGTGCGCTGGTCGATGCCCGGCTGACGCAGCACGGCCGACAGGGCCGCGTATTGCACGGGCGTCACGCCGAATTCCTCGGTTTCTTCCATGAACACGGCTACGGCGATCTGCTGCAGCCTGCGGATGTGGTAGCCGGGATAGTTTTCTAATTCTGCGGGTTGGTATTGCATGTCTTGGGTGGCCGAAGCCGAGCCCGCCCTGCCTTGCGGCAGTTGAAGGGCCATGACTGAAAGACCCCGATATTCGCACGACTGCCGCCCCGATTCGAGCCAGGCCTGCTACCGGGTTTAACCCAATCATCGCTGACGCAGATCAACATTATGCTAATCATCAGTGTGCTGTTTATTTGATTCACAGCCTCTCTTTGACCCCATTCCAGGCCGCAAGCCGCCAGACCCGGCAGCAACGCACTGCCAAGCAGATACCAAAGAAAGAGACAAACCATGAGCCTTGCGCAAGCCCAGCCCTCACCGGTCAAGCTCACGGCCCGCGACGCCCCCGGCCAACCCGAGCCCACAACTGCGCTTGCGCAGCTGTACCGAGGTTTCGAGCAGGAAATGCTGGTGCCGCTGTGGACGGAAATCGGCGGCCTGATGCCTGCCCACCCCAAAAGCCAGGCAGCCGCCCATTTGTGGCGTTGGGAGAATCTGCTCAAGCTGGCTGATGAAGCCGGTCGCATCGTCCCCGTGGGCCGGGGCGGCGAGCGCCGCGCGATTGCCCTGGCCAATCCGGCGCTGGGCGGCCGCCCGTTTGCCACGCCCACGCTGTGGGCTGCCATCCAGTACCTGATGCCCGGCGAAGATGCGCCCGAGCACCGCCACACCCAGCATGCCTTCCGCTTTGTGGTCGAAGGCGAAGGCGTGTGGACCGTGGTCAACGGCGACTCGATCCGCATGTCGCGCGGCGACTTTCTGCCCCAGGGCGGCTGGAACTGGCACGCCCACCACAATGCGGCCAGCCAGCCCATGGCCTGGATAGACGGGCTGGATATTCCGTTTGCCTATTACACCGAGTCCCAGTTCTTCGAGCATGGCCGCCTGCATCTGGACCCCGAGGAGCGTGCCACGCCCGAGTTCTCGCGCTCCGAGCGCCTCTGGGGCCACCCTGGGCTGAGCCCTGTGGCCCATCTGCAGAACAGCCCGAGCACGCCTTTGCTGGCCTACCGCTGGGTGGATACCGACCGCGCGCTGAGCGAGCAACTGGCACTCGAAGCCGAAGGTCATGCTGCCACCGTCAGCCCAGGCCATGCCGCCGTGCGCTACACCAACCCTAGCAATGGCCGCGACGTGCTACCCACCATTCGCTGCGAAATGCACCGCGTGGCTTGCGGCGCCAGCACCCGGCAAAAGCGTGAAGTGGGCTCTGCCGTCTTCCAGGTCTTTGACGGCCAGGGCACGGTGACCGTGGGCGAGCGCCAATGGCAGGTGCGGCGCGGCGACATGTTTGTCGTGCCCTCCTGGCAGTTGTTCAGCGCGCAATGCGATGCCGACCAGGCGCAGCTGGATCTGTTCCGTTTTGCCGATACGCCGATTTTCGAGGCCGTCCACGCGTACAGGGCAGATACCCCCTGAGCCGCTTCGCGTCTTCCCCCTCAAGGGGGAGACAGCCTTTGCTGCGGGGCCGCCCAGGCCCTTGCCGGCTGTCTCACACATAGAACGCGTCTTTTTCAAGTACCTAGTCACCGATACCCATCAGGAATCACACATGACCCAAGCCAACTATCTCTGGGCACCATCCCCCGTGCAATCCCTGCCCGTGCGCGGCAGCGAGCAGCGCCTGCCCGTCAACCGCCTGTTCTTTGTGGGCCGCAACTACCACGCCCATGCGCTGGAGATGGGCCGCCCCGTGGACAAAAGCACAGAGCGCCCCTTCTACTTCACCAAGGCCCCGCAGACGCTGACCGAATCGGGCGCCACCGTGGCCTATCCGCCCGAGACCAGCAACTACCACTTCGAGATGGAGTTGGTCGTGGCCATCGGCAAACCTGGCTTTCGCATTCCTGCCGACCAAGCCCATGAGTACATCTATGGCTATGCCTGCGGCCTTGATATGACGCGCCGCGACCTGCAACTGGTGGCACGCGACAAGGGTCGCCCCTGGGATCTGGGCAAGGATGTGGAGCAGTCCTCCGTCGCCAGTGAAGTCGTGCCCATGGCCGGCAAGGTGATCGAGTCCGGCCTCATCGAGCTGAGCGTCAACGGTCAGGTCAAGCAGCAGTCCGATGTGAACAAGCTGATCTGGAATATCCGCGAAATCATTGCCGATCTGTCGCTGTTCTATCACCTGCAAGCCGGTGATCTGATCTACACGGGCACTCCCGAAGGCGTGGGCGCCGTGCTGCCCGGCGACCGGATCACAGGTCGTGTGGAAGGCGTGGGCGAGATTGCCCTGAACGTGGGCCAGCCCGAGTAAGGCGCGCAGACCATGAAGCTCTACAGCTTTTTTCGCAGCGGCACCTCGCACCGCCTGCGCATCGCCCTCAATCTCAAGGGCCTCACGCCCGACTACCTCCCTGTCGATCTGCGTGTGGACGAGCAGGCCGAAGCGCCGTTCAAGCGCATCAACCCTCAAGGCCTGGTGCCCGCGCTGACGCTGGACAACGGCGAGACGCTGATCCAGTCGCCCGCCATCATCGAATGGCTGGAAGAACGCTACCCCACGCCAGCGCTGCTGCCTGCCGACCCCGAGGCCCGCGCCCATGTGCGCGCCCTGGCGGCCGTCGTGGGCTGTGATGTGCACCCCATCAACAACCGCCGCATCCTGCAGACCCTGCGCCAGCAGTTCGGCGCCGACGAGGCCGCCATCAACGCCTGGTGCGCCACCTGGATCACGGCCGGCTTTGACGCCATCGAAGCCTTGCTGGCACAGGACGACACACGCGGCAGCTTCTGCTTCGGCAAGGCTCCCGGCCTGGCCGATGTCTATCTGATTCCGCAGGTCGAGAGCGCACGCCGCTTTGGCGTGGATCTGGCCCGCTGGCCGCTGATCAGCGCTGTCGATGCGGCTTGCAGCGCCCTGCCCGCCTTTGCCCAGGCAACGCCTCTGGCCCAGCCCGACGCTCCGCGATAGACCCGTCCCCTGCGGCCGCGCCCGGACGCGGCTGCCCAGCAACGCTTTGCAGTCCCTAAAAAACGCCCACCGGAGACAAACTGTGAAACACGAGCAAAATCAGCACCAAAGCCAATCCATACCTACGAAAACAGCTATTAAAACAATAGTTTCCGCAGCTACCATGCTGGCCGCAGCCGGCCAGGCGCTGGCCCAGGGTGATTCCTCCAGCTATCCCAACCGCCCGGTGACCGTGGTCACGGCCTTTGCCGTGGGCAGCGGCCCCGATGCCGTGCTGCGCATCGTGGGCGAAAAACTGGCCCAGCGCTGGAAACAGGGCGTGACGGTGGACAACCGCCCCGGTGGCGGCGGCTTTGTCGCCATCGAGTACGCGCGCCGCGCCAAGCCCGACGGCTATACCCTGCTGCAACTGGACAGCGAACATATCTCGGCCCTGCCCTATCTCTACAAGAACAAGAACTTCAACACGCTGAGCCACTTCGACCCCGTGGCCCCACTGTTCCTGACTCCTTTCTTTGTGGCCGTACCCACGAATTCGCCGTGGAAGAACATGGGCGACCTGATCAAGTCCGCCAAGGCCGAGCCCGGCAAGATCAGCTACGGCTCCTGGGGCGTGGGCAGCCCCGGCCATCTGGGCGGCGAATGGCTGGACTATCTGACCGGCAGCAAGATGACCCATGTGCCTTACCGCGAGGTCAGCCAGTTGTTCACCTCGGTTGCCAACGGCGACCCAAGCTGGAGCTTTGCCAGCCTGCCCTCCAGCCAGGGCATCTACAAAAGCGGCAAGATCCGCTATCTGGCCGTGGCCGCGCCCAAGCGCATCGCGCAAATGCCCGACGTGCCGACGGTCGCCGAAGCCGGCGGCCCAGCCGAGCTGGATGTGAACTCCTTTGTCTCCCTGCTCAGCCCCAAGGGCGTGGACACCGCCGTGCGCGACAAGATCCGCAGCGATGTGGTGGCCGTGCTGCAGGACCCGCAGGTCAAGGAGAAGTTCTCCACCTTCGCCTTCCAGCCCATGAGCTTCACCGTGCCCGAGATGCAGCAATTTGCCAAGAAGAAGTCCGAGCAATACAAGCTGCTGATTGAAAAAGCCCAGATCAGCCTGGATTGAGAGCCGCCTGCGGCCATCAAATAGATCACGGCACAGGCATACGCCTGCAGCCGGCAAAGCCCCGTCAGCACAGGCTGCACGGGGCTTTTTTCATTGGCGCGACGACCCGCCTCGCTCCGGATCAAGAAGGCCGCACATAGACAGCAGAGCTCCAAAGGCGTGCAGAAAACGACCTCGACCCGGGGTTACACTTGTTGCGAGGCGTTTCTCCGGACTTCCATCCCACCTCTAGAGCGCCCGTATGCCATGAGCCCCTGCTGATAAGCATCAGGGCTGTTCGGCAGCTTCCCGCCCAAGCCGCAGCGCCGCCTGTCTGCCAGGGCCCCATGCTGTTTTCACGTGACTCCACGTGATTCAGCCCCTTTAAATCGTTATAAAAAAATGAACAATTCCATCAAGACAGCCATCGCCTTTTTGCTGCTGCCTCTGGCTGCAGCCTCACAGGCTGCCGAGCCGCCATCGCCCATTGCTGCGGCCGAGCTGTACATCCGCACCCTGGTCAATCACGATGAGCAGGCCATCAGCCAGCTCAATGACTATCTGCGCCCCGACCGCCTGCGCTCGGGCCGCAGCGCGGACTATGCCAACGCCGCCGAACTCAAGCAAGCCGACAAGGACTTCCCGGGCGAAGTCACCGACATGGCCCTGCCCCTGTTCCCCGAGGCCCAGCGCAACGCCCTGCGTGCGCCCGTGGAAAGCCTGATGAGCACGGTGCAAAAGGCGCGCCAGCAATCGCAGTGCAAGACCGTCTCGGCCACCAAGCCCAAGCTCGACAAGCATGGCGTGCTCAATACCGATGTGAAGTTCAGCTGCCAGCTGGTCAAGACCCCCGAGACCTGGGCCGAGGGCATTCAACGCATGGTGCGCAACAAGCTCAGCCTGGATCAGGTGCAAGGCGAACTCAAGAAGTTGCAAGCTGCATACTCAGCCCCCGCCAGCTACACCTACGAGGGCGTACTTTCCCTGGGCATGGTGCCCAAGGACAAGGACAAGGCCTGGCGTAACGACTTCGCTAGCGAAGCCTTTGACGAGATGTTCAGCGAGCTCTAAGAGAACCTGAGAACGGCAAAAGGGCCCGGGTGGGCCCTTTTGCATTTTGCCGCCGCAGGTACTGCAGCCATGCCTGCACGACAAGCTCCAAAGCGCTGGCAGACATAGCATCCACTTGTGCACATTTGCACACCCTATGTGCAGTGTTTTCTATTGCTACAGCAAATCCGCACACATACCATGAGGAACGAATTCACCAACGGAGACACCTCATGAACGCACCGACTTCCGCCAAGGTTCTGGCGCCCACGGTCAAGCTGCTCATCAACGGGCAGATGGTCGAATCCAAAACCACCCAGTGGCGCGATGTGGTCAACCCCGCGACGCAGGAAGTGCTGGCGCGCGTACCGTTCGCCACGCCCGACGAGGTCAACGCCGCCGTGGCCAATGCCAAGCAAGCGTTCAAGACCTGGAAAAAGACGCCCATCGGCGCACGTGCGCGCATCTTTCTGAAGCTGCAGCAGTTGATCCGCGAAAACATGAAGGAGCTGGCCGCCCTGCTGACGGCCGAACAGGGCAAGACCCTGCCCGACGCCGAAGGCGATGTCTTCCGCGGCCTGGAAGTCGTGGAGCACGCGGCCAGCATCGGCAATCTGCAACTGGGCGAGCTGGCCAACAATGTGGCCAGCGGTGTCGATACCTATACGCTGAACCAGCCGCTGGGCGTGTGTGCAGGCATCACGCCCTTCAACTTCCCGGCCATGATTCCGCTGTGGATGTTCCCCATGGCGATCGCTACGGGCAATACCTTCATCCTCAAGCCTTCCGAGCAGGACCCCATCGTCACCATGCGTCTGGCCGAGCTGGCACTGGAAGCCGGCGTGCCTCCTGGCGTGCTCAACGTCATCCACGGCGGCGAGGACGTGGTCAACGCCATCTGCGACCACCCCGATATCAAGGCCATCAGCTTCGTGGGCTCGACCAAGGTCGGCACCCATGTCTACAACCGCGCCAGCCTCAACGGCAAGCGCGTGCAATGCATGATGGGCGCCAAGAATCACGCCATCGTCATGCCCGACGCCAACAAGGAGCAGTCGCTCAATGCCCTGCTGGGCGCTGCCTTCGGTGCGGCCGGCCAGCGTTGCATGGCGGTCTCCGTGGCCGTTCTGGTGGGAGAGGCACGCAACTGGATTCCCGATCTGGTGGCCAAGTCCAAGACCCTCAAGGTCAATGGCGGCACCGAGCCCGGCACCGATGTCGGTCCTCTGGTGAGCTGCGCGGCCCTGTCGCGTGTCGAAGGCCTGATCGAACGCGGTCTGGCCGACGGCGCCACGCTGGAGCTGGATGGCCGTAAACCCGAGGTGGCCGCCTATGCCAAGGGCAATTTTGTCGGCCCCACCATCTTCAGCGGCGTCAAGCCCGGCATGAGCATCTACGAGCAGGAAATCTTCGGCCCCGTGCTGTGTCTGGTCGCTGCCGAGGACATCGATCAGGCCATCGAGTTCATCAACGCCAACCCCAATGGCAACGGCACAGCCATCTTCACCCAATCGGGTGCGGCCGCGCGCAAGTTCCAGGAAGAGATCGATGTGGGCCAGGTCGGCATCAATGTGCCCATCCCCGTGCCCGTGCCGCTGTTCTCGTTCACGGGCAGCCGTGCATCCAAGCTGGGCGACCTGGGCCCTTACGGCAAGCAGGTGGTCATGTTCTACACCCAGACCAAGACCATCACGGCGCGCTGGTTCGACGACAGCACCACCAGCCACGGCGTGAACACCACCATCAGCCTGAAGTAAGCCGGCCATGAAACCCGACAGTGCAGCCCTGCCTCTTGCCAGGCCCGGGCTGCGCTGTGTGGCTTTGCCGATGATGGCTGGCATGTACGTTCAAGAATTGTCACGCTCCTCCCCCCTGCGCCCAGCCGCAAACACATCTCACAGCCCCGCACGGCGGCTGGCCCGTCTGTGCGCCCTGGCAGCCGGCAGCCTGCTGATTGCCCATCTGCCTGTGGCATCGGCCCAGGACAGCGAGCCGGCCCCGCTGCACTGCCCCTCAGATCAGCCACTGTCTCTTGCCTGCCTTGAGCAACAGGCCCAGATTCTGGAACGGAGCATGCAGGTGCTCTACCTGTACCTGCAGCGCCAGCTGCCGCAGGCCAACGCCCAGGCCCTGCAAACCGAACAGGACGACTGGACGCAGGAGCGCGACCGGCGCTGCCAGCCCAATGGCTATGTCCATGAGGCTGAGGACATGGCTGCTTGCCGCATCGGCATGGCCCTGAGCCGGGTCAAGGCCTTCAAGAACCAGTGGTATCCGCTGGCAAAGAACGCACAGGGTGAAAAGCAGCCATGAACCGGGCAAACTCATATCACTTGCGCCAGCAGGCCAGCCCGGGCTGCGATGATGCGGGCATGACGATCCGCATTCAGAAATTCAGGCAACCGCGGCCTGCAACCATTGACACCAAATCGCTTGCCGCTCTTCTTATTGCAGCAAGCTTGAGCCAGCACGCCCTGGCCCAGGCCGGAGCCGACTGCGTGCCCGGCGGCACCACGGCCCAGACCAATGCCTGTGCCATCAAGGACTTCCAGCAAGCCGACACCGACCACCAGATTCTCTATGGCGATGTGATGCGCGCGCTATCGGCCCATGAGCGCCCCGCCCTGCGCAAGGAGCAAGGCGAATGGAGCCGCCATCGCATCACCCATTGCAAGCAGGCCACAAAGGCCTTTGAAGCGCAGCCCGATTGGCCCAGCCGTTACCACGGCTGTCTGGTGCAGCAGATCACGGCCCGAGATGCGGTGCTCAAACGCTGGCTGCACCAGGGGCCGCCGGACTGAGCTGCAAAGCCGTCAGGGGCCAGAAGACGAGTAGAACAAAAAAGGAGACATGAAATGGACTTTGAACTCAGCGAAGATCAACGCGCTTTTGCCGATACTGCCCGTGCTTTTGCGCAGGCCGAGCTGGCACCGCATGCGGCCGAGTGGGACCGCGAGCACATCTTCCCGCGCGAGGCGATTGCCAAGGCCGGCGAGCTGGGCTTCTGCGGCCTCTATGCACCGGAAAGCATTGGCGGCCTGGCCCTGCCACGACTTGATGCAACGCTGGTATTCGAAGAAATGGCGGCCGTCGATCCATCGACCACGGCCTTCATCACCATCCACAATATGGCGACCTGGATGCTGGGCACCTGGGCCACCGATGCCGTGCGCGCCCAGTGGGGCGAGCAGCTCACCAGCGGCAGCAAGCTGGCCAGCTACTGCCTGACCGAACCCGGCGCAGGCTCGGATGCGGCCTCGCTCAAGACCCGGGCCGAACTGGTCGGCAACGAGTACATCGTCAACGGCAGCAAGGCCTTCATCAGCGGCGCTGGCAGCACCGATGTGCTGGTGCTGATGGCAAGAACCGGCGATGCCGGCTCCGGGGCTTCGGGCATCTCGGCCTTTGCCGTGCCTGCCGATGCGGCCGGCGTGAGCTATGGCAAAAAGGAAGAAAAGATGGGCTGGAACAGCCAGCCCACGCGCGTCATCAGCTTCGACAATGTGCGCATTCCCGCTCACAACCTGCTGGGCCGCGAGGGCGAAGGCTTCAAGATCGCCATGAAGGGCCTGGACGGCGGCCGCATCAATATCGCCACCTGCTCGGTAGGTGCAGCCCAGGGGGCACTGACCCAGGCACAAAGCTATATGCAGGAGCGCAAGCAGTTCGGCAAGGCCATTGCGAGCTTTCAGGCCCTGCAGTTCAAGCTGGCCGATATGGCGACCGAGCTGGTCGCAGCGCGGCAGATGGTGCGCCTGGCTGCATCCAAGCTGGATGCCGGCGCGCGCGACGCATCGACCTACTGCGCCATGGCCAAGCGCTTTGCCACCGATGCCGGCTTCATGGTCTGCAACGAGGCTCTGCAGCTGCATGGCGGCTATGGCTATATCCGCGAGTACCCGCTGGAGCGCCTGATGCGCGATGCCCGCGTGCACCAGATTCTGGAAGGCACGAACGAAATCATGCGCGTCATCATTGCCAGGCGCATGCTGGAGGGCGATGCTCCGGAGGTCATTCGCTAAGCTGCTGCCATCACGCAACGCAAGGATCGTCATGCCCGCCAAGCCCATCGCCCCTGAAACCCTGCAGCTCATAGATGCCGTGCGCGATGCGCTGCAGGATTGCACAGCCGTGGAAGAGAAGACCATGTTCGGCTGCCATGTTTTCATGGTCGACGGCAAGATGTGCCTGGGCGTGGAAAACGACGAGTTGCTGGTGCGCCTGCCCCCCGCCAGTCATGCGCAGATTGCGGAGATGCCGGGCGTGCGCCCGCTGTCCTCGCGCGGACTGATGGACGGCTACTTTCTCGTCGGCCCCACGGCCTACGCCAGGCGTGAACAGTGGCAGCACTGGATCAGCGAAGCCCTGGCTTTCAACCCGTTGGCAAAGGCCACGCCAAAACGCAAGACCGGCAGCAAGGCCAGCAGCGAGACCGATAGCAAGAAGCCGGGCGGTGGAAAAAGCCCTGCCGGTCAGGGCACCAGCAGCGGGCGCAAGCGCACCAGGGCTGCCCCGAAACCGGCTGATGCCGACGCCCCCAGAAAACATCCTATTTTCGACAGCGAATAAGCACAAAGGACGGACCTCATGGCCATACGCATAGTCCAGCTAGGCAGCGAACGCGCCCCCGACGAGGGCCTGCGCATAGGTACGGTGCGCAGACCGCCGCGCGGCGTGCCCAAGGCCGAGTTCGCAAGCCGCAACTACTACGACTGCTGGTATCCCGAACTCTCGCCCGAGGTGGAGCTGATGCAGCAGGCCCTGGAGGCCATCAGGCTGCGCACAGCCGGCCAGGAGGCACAGGCCGACAAGCTCTGGAAGCAGTTTGAAAAGCAGTTCCGCAAGCAACTGGCCGAGCCCGCAGCCGATCGCACCCTGGGCCTGCTCGCAGCCTTGTCGCACAGCTCCGCCTTTTCTCTGGGCTGCTACTGCGACGACGAGGCGCATTGCCACCGCAGCATCTTGCGCAGCCTGCTCGCTGACAAGGGTGCCATTCTCAAGAATTAAGCGAAAAACCAATCAATCGCTTATGGATAAAGCGCTAGACGCTATCAATTCAATAACAGCAAGGAGACAGACATGCAAATCGCTTTTATCGGTCTGGGCAATATGGGTGCCCCCATGGCCGTCAATCTGGCCAAGGCCGGCCACAGTGTCAAAGCCTTCGACCTGAGCCAGGAGGCCATCGCCAAGGTCGTGGCCGCCGGGGCACAGGCGGCCTCCAGTGCCCAGGAAGCCGTGCAAGGCGCCGAAGCCGTCATCACCATGCTGCCCGCCAGCCAGCATGTAGAGAGCCTGTTCCTGGGCCGCGACGGCGCGGCCGGTCTGCTCGCGCACATCGCCAAGGGCACGCTGGTGATCGACAGCTCCACCATCGCCGCGGCCACCAGCCAGAAGGTGGCCAAGGCGGCCCAGGCAGCGGGCATAGACTTTATCGACGCCCCGGTCTCGGGCGGCACCGGCGGTGCCATTGCCGGCACGCTGACATTCATGGTGGGCGGCAGCGACGCACAGCTGGCACGCGCCCAGCCATTGCTCGAAAAAATGGGCGCCAATATCTTCCACGCGGGCGGTGTCGGCGCGGGCCAGACGGCCAAGATCTGCAACAACATGCTGCTGGGCATTCTGATGGTGGGCACCAGCGAAGCAATCGCCCTGGGCGTGGCCAACGGTCTGGACCCCAAGGTGTTGTCCGAAATCATGCGCCGCAGCTCGGGCGGCAACTGGGCCCTTGAAAAATACAACCCCTTCCCCGGCGTGCATGAGAACGCGCCGGCCAGCAAGGGCTATGCAGGCGGCTTCGGCACGGACCTGATGCTCAAGGATCTGGGCCTGGCGCAGGACAACGCCACGGCCAACCGCGCCAGCACGCCGCTGGGCGGCATGGCGCGCTCCATCTATGCGGCGCACAGCCTGTCCGGCCATGGCGGCGAAGACTTTTCCAGCATCATCAAGATGCTGCAGAAAAAGGCCTGAGACCATGGCCCTGCCCCACGCCCAACCCGGGGTTCCCGTCGAAGTGCAGCCCCACGGCACTTCGCTGGGAAACCAGAAGACCGCTGCACTCTTCAAGTCCGACACCCTGGAAGTGATCCGTCTGGTGTTGATGGCAGGCAAACGCCTGCCTGCGCATCAGGTGCCGGGCGAACTGACGATTCAATGTCTGGAGGGGCAGCTCGCCGTCATCCAGGGCGCAAGCCGCCAGACATTGAACGCGGGGCAGCTGCTGTTTCTGCCCGCCCAAACCATGCATGAGGTCGAGGCCGAGCACGACTCCTCGGCCCTGATCACCATCGTGCTGCACAGCCACTAACCACCAAACCCGGTCACCGGCCAGCTGACCCCGCTCTGCTGCAGCGGGTATCACGGCAGGCCTCCGGGCTTGAAGCCTGTCAAGCTGTCAGCTCTGACTCCGCAAGTGCTGACAGCTATTCTTTCCGAAGCGGACTGCTCCTGCTGAAGACTCCTTGTCTGCCCACGCAAATCGACTCCTGCTGACGCTTTTCTCAGTGGTGCAAATCGCCGCCCTGTGTTTAAGATGGCCCCAGAGGAAGTGATCGCTGCGTTGCTCTCAAGGAGTTCTCCATGATGAAGCTGACTGGACAGAACATTCTCATCCTCGGCGCCGGCAAGATCGGCTCAACGATCGCCGACATGGCTGCCGAGCTGCATGAAGCCACCGTCACGCTGGCCGATATGCAGCCCCCGCCCGGCAACGACCCGCAGATCCGCACGCTGCAGCTGGACATCGACGACGATGCGGCGCTGACCCACGCGCTGCAGCAGCACTCGCTGGTCATCAATGCCCTGCCCTTCTTCTGTGCCGAGCGCGTGGCCCGGGCTGCGGCGCGGCAGGGCGTGCATTACTTCGATCTGACCGAGGATGTGGCGGCCATGCGCGCCATACAGGACATGGCGGCGCAGGCACGCTCGGTGCTGATGCCGCAGTGCGGACTGGCACCGGGCCTGATCGGTATGCTGGGCGGTCATCTGGCCCAGCAGTTCGACGAGCTGTTCGATCTGCAGCTGCGCGTGGGCGCGCTCACGCGCCATGCGACGAATGCGCTACGCTACCACTTCACCTGGAGCGTGGACGGCGTCATCAACGAGTACTGCAAGCCCTGCAACACCATCGTCAATGGACAGCCCATGCTGGTGCCGCCGCTGGAGGGGGTCGAGCCGCTGATCCTGGACGGCGAGAACTTCGAGGCCTTCAACACCTCGGGCGGTCTGGGCACCCTGTGCGAGACGCTGCAGGGCCGGGTGCGCAACCTCAACTACAAGACCATACGCCACCCCGGCCACCGCGATGCCATGCATTTGCTGCTGCATGGACTGCGCCTGATCGAGCGACGCGATCTGCTGCGCCAGGTGCTCGAAGGCGCGGTGCCCCACAGCCGTGAAGACATGGTGGTGGTTGCCGCCATGGCCAGCGGCAAGCGCGCGGGCCGGCTGGAGCAGCTGACGCGCGGTGCCCGCATCTTCGGTGCGGCGCTGCGCGGCAGACAGCGCACGGCCATAGAGCTGACGACCTCGGCCGGCATGCTGGCCGCCGTGGAGCTGTTCGCCACGGGCCAGCTGCCGCAGCAGGGCTTTGTGCGCCAGGAGCAATGTACGCTGGCCGCACTCTCGGGCACTCGCGTGGCCCCCTACTTCGAAGGCCTGCTCGGCTGAAGCCTGTATCTCACACCCATCAGGAGGGACTGCCATGACCGCCATCTCCGCAACCGACTTCCAGACCGTGCTGAGCCGCTGCGGCATAGAGCTGCAGGCCCTGGCGGGCAAGGATATCAGCGTGCACTCGCCCATCGACGGCACGGAACTGGCCAGTCTGGCCGCCCTGCCCGGTGCCCAGGTGCCTCAGGTCATAGACCATGCGGTGCAGGCTTTCAAGCAGTGGCGCCTGATACCCGCCCCGGTGCGCGGCGAGCTGGTGCGGCTCTGGGGCGAGGAGCTGCGCCGCGCCAAGGCCGATATAGGCCATGTGATTTGCTGCGAGGTCGGCAAGATAGCTCAGGAAGGCCTGGGCGAGGTGCAGGAAGGCGTGGACATCTGCGAATTCGCGCTGGGCCTGTCGCGTCAGCTGCATGGCAAGACCATTGTTTCCGAGCGTCCCGGCCACCGCATCATGGAGCAATACCACCCGCTGGGGCCAGTGGCCGTCATTACGGCCTTCAACTTTCCGAGTGCCGTGTTTGCCTGGAACGCGGCGATTGCCCTGGTCTGCGGCAACCCGGTGCTCTTCAAGCCTTCCGACAAGGCACCGCTATCGGGCCTCGCCACCTTCAAGGCGCTGGAGCGCGCCATTGCCCGGTTTGGCGACCGGGCTCCGGCAGGTCTGGCGCAGATCGTGCTGGGCGGCGCGGCTGTCGCCGAGGCCCTGGTGGACAGCCCCCGGATTGCGCTGGTATCGGCCACGGGATCGAGCCGCATGGGCCGCGCCGTGGGTCCCAAGGTGGCGGCGCGCTTTGGCAAGCGCATTCTGGAGCTGGGCGGCAACAATGCCATGGTGGTCACGCCGGCAGCCAATCTGGATCTGGCCGTGCGCGCCATTGTCTTCAGCGCCGTGGGCACAGCCGGCCAGCGCTGCACCTCGCTGCGACGCCTGATCGTGCACCGCGATGTCAAACAGCCGCTGCTGGACAGGCTGCTGCCGGCCTATCGCAGCCTGCGCATCGGCAACCCTCTGCAGCCTGACATCCTGGTCGGCCCGCTGATCAATGAGGCATCGTTTGAGGCGCTGCAGCACTCGCTGAGTCAGGCACTGAAAGACGGAGGTCATTTGCTGACGGGCGGCCAGCGCCAGCTGGAGCAGCAGTTTCCGCAGGGCTTCTATGTGGCACCGGCGATCGTGGATATGCCGGCCCAGACCAGCATCGTGCGACACGAGACCTTTGCCCCGCTGCTCTATGTGCTGAGCTACGACGAACTGGAGCAGGCCATTGCGCTCAACAACGATGTGCCTCAGGGCCTGTCCTCCTGCATCTTCTCCAACGATTTGCGCGAGGTGGAAGTCTTTCTGAGCGCGGCCGGCTCGGACTGCGGCATGGCCAATGTCAACATCGGGCCCAGCGGTGCCGAGATCGGCGGCGCCTTTGGCGGCGAAAAAGAGACTGGCGGCGACCGCGAGAGCGGCTCCGACGCCTGGAAGCAATATATGCGCCGCACGACCAACACCATCAACTACTCGCGCGAGCTGCCGCTGGCGCAAGGCATTCAATTCGGGTGAGGCACAGCCATTGCCATCTTTGACTGCCAGGGAACACCGGGCCCCAGAGAGCTGCTTTTCTCGTCGAGCGGCCAAAGAGGCGCCGCAGTTGCGGGCCTAGCGGACTACGACTGGGAGTTCTGGCTGTGCGGCCTGCACCAGGTTCTGCACGCTGGCCACAAAGGCTTCGAGCACGGCCGGCATGCCCCGTGGCCGCCAGGCCAGCACGGCCGGCGTGGTCACCCGGCTGCCGCGCAGCGCTGCAAAGCGCACGCCGTTCATGCCCACGGTCTGCATGCAGGCCGGCACCAGGGCCACGCCCTGACCGGCAGAGACCAGTGCCATGACGGTCAGCCACTGGCGCGCGGCATGGCGTGTATGGGGATGGATGCCGGCCTGCTGCAGACAGGCGATGACGTTGTCGTAATTGGCCGGCGCCACCTCGCGCGCAAACATGACAAAGGTATCCTGGGCCAGTTCGCGCAGGTCGATTTCGGCACGCCGGGCCAGCGCATGCTCACTGGGCAGGCAGCAGACAAAAGCCTCCTCGCCTATGGACAGCGTGCGTATATCGTCCTGGGGCGTGCCGATGTTGAGAAAGCCGCAGTCGATTTGCCCCCTGGCAATGGCCTGCAGCTGATCGCGCGTGGACATCTCGTGCAGGCATAGCTCGACCAGCGGGCGCTCGGCGCGAAAGGCCCGGCAGAACCCCGGCACCTGGCGGTAGACCATGGACCCCGTGATGCCTATGTCCAGCCGCCCCTGCAGCCCTTGGGCCACGCCACGCACCACCTCGGCCGCATGCTGGAGCTGAGCCAGCACCTTGCGCGCCTCATGCAAAAAGGCCTCGCCTGCCGGCGTGAGCTTCACGTTCTTGGCGTCGCGCTCCATGAGCACCGTGCCCAGATCCTGCTCCAGCGCCTTGAGCGCCATGCTCAGCGGCGGCTGGGTGATGCACAGGCGCTGGGCGGCCCGGCCGAAGTGCAGCTCCTCAGCCAGAACCACAAAGTAACGCAGCAAATGGGTTTTCATCATGATTCGCAAAGTTTGGCCAAGACCATACCCCATACCCCATACCCCATGCCGCAAGACGCAGGGGTTTCGCCTCGGCAGCTCATGTGCCTCGCTCACCAACTCCTGCGGTCATGTAGCCGCAATAGAGAATTCAATTCAGATCAGCCTCTAGCCCTTTCACAGCATGCGCAAGCAGCTATCAAAAACAGCAATCAGATTTGTCGCCAGCGACAGAGTCCTTGCTGGCCACGCCGGGATTTCGCCCCGGCGGGCGACTCACTTTCTTGCTTGTGACGGAAGGCCGCCCCCAAGAAAGTAAGCAAAGAACACAACCCGACCGTCTGCGTCCCTGCGCTGCGCTCCGGGAAAACCTGCGTCACGCCTTTCAGGCTGCGCTGCCGCCCAACTCGCTGCGCGGCACGCCGCTTCACTCACACAGACGGCGGCAAGCCAGTTCACGATGCAACGCTGTCCTGCGGCAGCGTTGCCCGCAGCCCGAACCGCGCGCCGCAGGCGCAGACACACGGGTGGATACGGGCGGCCTGCAAGAATTGGGACGAAGCCAGTTGTTGGTCTCGCCCCTTGTGCCCACGCTGCCCGCAGGCGTAGCCGCAGGGACGGGGGCAGCAGGGGCTGGCTCTTTGCCTACTTTCTGGTGGTCCGGCACACCGGCGGAAGAAAACAGGTCGGCTGGCGGGCCGAGGCCCGCCCTCTGACTTTGGCGAAGAAAGGTCAAGCTGCTCATTCGCTTAACCCCCCATCCCCTGCCCCTTGGCCGATCAATACGACTTGGGCAAGCCCAGCACCTTTTCGGCGATAAAGCACATGATGAGCTGCGGGCTTACGGGCGCCAGGCGCGGAATCCAGGACTCGCGCATATAGCGCTCCACATGGAACTCCTTGGCATAGCCCATGCCGCCATGCGTGAAGATGGCGGTCTCGCAGGCCTTGGCGCAGGCTTCGGCGGCCAGGTACTTGGCTGCATTGGCCTCGGCGCCGCAGGGCAGGCCCTTGTCATAGAGGAAAGCGGCCTTCTGCACCATCAGGTGTGCGGCCTCCAGCCCCATCCAGGCCTGGGCCAGCGGGTGCTGTACGCCCTGATTCTGGCCTATGGGCCGGTCGAAGACCACGCGTTCGTTCGCGTACTGAGTGGCGCGCGCGAGAGCCGCACGGCCCAGGCCCACGGCTTCGGCCGCGATCAGGATGCGCTCGGGGTTAAGGCCGTGCAAGATGTACGAAAAGCCCTTGCCCTCCTCGCCGATGCGGTCCTGCACCGGGATGCGCAGGCCGTCGATGAAGAGCTGGTTGGTGTCCACGCATTTGCGGCCCATCTTCTCGATCTCGGTCACGGCGATGCGGCTGCGGTCCAGGTCGGTGTAGAACAGCGACAAGCCCTCGGTGCCCTGGCACTCCTCCACGGGCCTGGTGCGTGCCAGCAGCAATATCTTGTTGGCCACCTGGGCCGTGGAGATGAAGACCTTCTGCCCGTGCACCACATAGACATCGCCTTCGCGCACGGCACGGGTCTGCAGCTTGAGGGTGTTGAGCCCGGCATTGGGTTCGGTCACGCCGAAGCAGGCCTTGTCCCGGCCAGCGATCAGCGGCGGCAGCCAGCGCTGTCTTTGCTCGTCGGTGCCGAAGACCACGGCCGGGTGCAGGCCGAAGATATTCATGTGCACGGCCGAGGCCCCCGACAGGCCCGCCCCCGTGGCCGAGATGGTGTGCATCATCAGCGCCGCTTCGGTGATGCCCAGACCCGCGCCGCCAAATTCCTCGGGCATGGCGATGCCCAGCCAGCCGGCTTCGGCCAGGGCCTGGTGGAAGTCGTGCGGAAAGCCGCCGTCCCTGTCCTTCTTCAGCCAGTAGTCGTCGTCGAAAGGCGCGCAGGCCCGCTGCACGGCATCGCGTATCTGTTCCTGCTCGGCGCTCCATAAAAAATCCATGGCGGCTTCTTTCTATCAGTTGAATTTCAATGAAATCCGCCTCAAACGCCTGTCTCACAAGCGCTATCAGCTATTGTTTTTTATCAATCAGGCCGGCGCACGCGCGCCGGGTTCTCGCCATAGGGCGGGCTGTAGATGACCAGCAGACGCACAGGCTGGTCGCTGGTGACGCGAAACACATGCATGCAGTCCTCGGGGAAAAAGCAGGTGTCGCCCGCCTGCATGGCAAAGCGCTCGGTCTGGCCCTGGCTTTGCACCTCCACCTCGGCCGTGCCGTCCAGCAGATAGCAGGCCTGCTCCATGCCGGGGTGGGCATGTGGTAGCGCACCGCCGCCTTTTTCCAGCGTTCCGAGCACCACCTCCATGTGCTGGGCGCCTACATTGGCCTGGCTGACCAAGCGGCGGTTCACCGTGCCGTGGTGATTGGCGGGGCTGTATCCCTGTACGTCCTGCTCGCGAATCAGATAGCGGGGCATATGTCTGTCTCTCTTTTATCGTTGGATGATGAAGCCTGCATGCAGCCACCGCTGGCCTGCAGCGCGGCAATCTGCGCCTCGCCAAGACCCGCCTCGCGCAGCACCTGCAGCGTGTGCTGGCCCAGTTGCGGCGCAGCGCTGGCCTCTCGGCCCGGGGGCGTTGCGCTCCACTGAGTGGGATTGGCCGTGGTGCGCAGCCGTCCCTCGCTGGGATGCTCGATCTCGCGCACGAACCCCGTGGCCGCATGGTGGGGGTCGGCCAGCAGGTCTTCGGGCGAAGCCATGGGCATATTCGGCACGTCGGCCGCATCGAGCAGTGCACGCCACTCGGCCGTGCTGCGCTCGCGCATCAGGCTTGCCACCTCGGCATAGACGGCATCGATATTCGCTGCACGCTGGCCGTGGGTGGCAAACATGGGCTCACGCATGCGCTCGCCCTGCCCAATGGCGTTGAAGAAGCTGTGCCAGTGCTTGTTGTTGTAGATCAGCACGCAGAGATGGCCGTCGCTGGTGCGGTAGGGCTTGCGATGGCGCGTCAGCAGCCGCGCATAACCGGCATCGCCCAGCGGCGGCTCGAAGCTCAGCCCGGCCATGTGATCGCCGAGGATGAACTGCGTCATGGCCTCGAACATGGGCACGACCACCGCCTGGCCCCGGCCGCTCTTATCGCGCGCATACAGCGCAGCCGTGACCGCATAGACCGCATGCAGGCCCGTGACCCGGTCTCCCAGCGTCATGGGCGCATAGGACGGCTCGCCCCCGCCGTACTGCTGGGCCAGCCAGGGCACGCCGGTCGCCCCCTGTATCAGGTCGTCGTAAGCCGGCTTGGCCGCATAGGGGCCGGCCTGATCGAAGCCGCAGCAACTCACATGGATCAGCCGCGGATGGCTCTGCTCCAGCATCTGCCAGTCCAGGCCGAGTCTGGCCATGGCCTGGGGCCGCACATTGCTGATGAAGACATCGGCATCGGCCAGCAACTGCAGCAGCGCCTGGCGCGCTGCGGCCTGCTTGAGATCCAGCACCACCGAGCGCTTGCCCTGGTTGGCCTGCAGAAAAATGGGGCCCATGCCGGGGTTTCGCATGGGGCCTACATGGCGCATGTTGTCACCCTCGGGTGACTCCACCTTGATCACATCGGCGCCCAGGGCGGCCAGAATCTGCGTGGCAAACGGCCCCATGATCACCGAGGTCATGTCCACGATCCTGACGCCTGCCAATGGCCCCGCTGAAATACCCACAGCCTCACGGCTATCGCTATGCATGCTCGTCATATCACTGCGCCTCGATGCCGGCCTGCTTGACCAGCTGCCCCCATTTGGCGAGCTGCTCCTTCACATAGAGCGCGAACTCGTCGGGCGTGGCCGTGGGCCAGACTTCGAAGCCGACCTGGGCCAGTTGCTCCTGCACGGCCTTGTCCTTGAGAATGAGCTGCAGCTCGCTGTTGATGCGCTCGGCAATGGCCTTGGGCATGCCGGCCGGGCCGAAGATGCCGTTCCACGAGGTGATGTCGAAGCCCGGCAGCGTCTTGCCGATGGCGGGCACATTGGGCAGCAGCTGCGACCCCTTGGCCGCCGTCACACCCAGCGTGCGCACGCGCTCGGTCTTGAGCGTGCCCCAGGCCGAACCCAGGTCGGCCACATACATCTGGATCTGGTTGCCCATCACATCGGTCAATGCCTGCGGGCTGGACTTGTAGGGCACGCCGGTGATCTGCGTACCCGTGATGTATTTGAAGGTTTCCGAAGCCACCAGCGAGGTGCTGTTGGGCGTGCCGTAGGAGAGCTTGTCCGGATGCGACCTGGCATAGGCAATCAGCTCGGCCACAGTCTTGGCCGGCACCGAGGGATGGACCACCAGCGCGAACGGCAACTCGCCCACGCGAGCCACGGGCGTGAAGTCCTTGACTGGGTCGTACTTGAGCCCCTTGACCAGCCAGGGATTGGCCGAATGCGAGGTATTGGTGGTCATGAACAGCGTATAGCCGTCCGGCTTGGCCTTGACCACATGCGCGGCTGCAATCTGGGCATTGGCCCCGGCCCGGTTGTCCACCACCACGGGCTGCTTGAGTCGCTCGCCCAGCTTGTTGGCCACCACGCGCGCCACCGCGTCGGTGCCGCTGCCCGCGGCAAACGGCACCACCAGCGTGATGGGGGCTGCGGGATAGCTCTCCTGAGCCAGCACCGTCCCGCCAAAGCCCATGCTCATGGTGGCTGCCAGGCCTGCGCTCGCACAGGCGCGCAGTAAGAATCGCTTGTTCATGCTTGTCTCCTTGTTCAGGCTGCGGCACCTGTATCCGGAGCCTGCACTGCATGCTGAAGCGTTCAATCATTCAAGTCCAATTGTTTAAACCGCATGAATGATTCGATTTGCGAATCATTAAATCCAGCTAGACATTCCCAGCCGCTGCGCACGACGCCTCGCCTTCCCCTCTGCACGGAGAAATGAGCCGGATTTGTACCTGCGTCCCCAGCCCATATGCCCTTGAGGTGGCGGCAGCAGCCCGTTCTGGCCAGGCCCCGAGGCGTCGAGGTCGGCAGAGCTTTTGGCGGCGAAAAGGACACCGGCGGCGACAGCGAGAGCAAGAGCGGCTCCGACGCCTGGCGGCAATACATGCGCCGCAACAGGCTTCAGCCCCATGCCTGCCGAGAATCTGTGGCACCTGGCATGACAGCTGCCAGTCGCGCCCAAGCCTCAGTGATGCGCACCAAACAGCGCTGATGAGCAACGAAACGAGGCGATAAGGCCTGATGCCCTACAGCGCTGTCACAAAACGGTGATTGAACTTGGGCCCCACTCGGGGGAGAATGCCTTATTACCGCTTTCGCTCAGGTGCTGTCATGGACCATATCCACTCCACGCCCACCCACCAAGCTCTGGATGTCGCTCCTTACGGAGCCAGGCTTCCTGCCGCTCACTCGAGCGTGCTCTTCAAGGCGGAAGATCTGGAAGTCATTCGCGTCGTGCTGCGCTCGGGCCAGTCGCTGCCGCCGCATCGCGTGCCTGGCAGCGTCAGCCTTCAATGCCTGGAAGGTCGGCTCGAAGTTCTCATCGGCCAGACCGTGCATGAACTGGGCCCCAAGCAACTCATGCATCTGCCAGCCAATATGCCCCACGCCGTGCGTGCCATGGAAGACTCGTCCGCGATTGCCACCATCGTGCTCTGTGAGGTCTGAAGAACTTCTATCGAACGGGCAAAAACTGCATGAACGGGCCGGCAAGCAATCCCTGCGCATAGCCGATGACGGAGCGCCGGTAGCGCTCGGTGGTGTAATCCGCCACCAGATCCAGCCGGCCGATGATCTTTCCCATCTCGCGCTCGAAGCTCAGATTGCGCCCCTCTTCCGCTATCTGATTCGATAACAGCAAGGGCTTTCCTCCGGGTGCTTTGCGCGAGTTGAGAATCCAGTTGGCAATTTCCAGATTGCGCGCCGCATTGAAGACATGCTGCGGGTCCAGCCCGTCGATCAGCGTAAAGCTGGTTCGCCCGCCATGCGCGGTGATCAGCATATCGGCTGCAGCATGGACGAAGGCTGCGACCCGGTCTCCGGCGAACTCGGGCTGCAAGGCCAGGGACAGCGCCGCCACGTCACGCTTGTCCTGCAGCTCATGCCAGGGCTGGCGCTCCATGACGGCAATACGCACATAGGTCATGGCCGCTTCACGGCTGGAAGCCGTCTTTTTCCATTCGGCGGGGTTGCGGCGATAGAGCTTGTCCATGATGAGAAACAGGCTCTCCAGATTCTCCTTCATGGCCAGCGTTGCCATGCGGTTGCTGTCGGACTGCAGCAGCTCGAGCGAGTGAAAGTTCTCGCCCTTCACTTCGCCGTGATTCGTGGGGGCGCTGGAACAAGCGGCCAGACCGCAAAGCACAAGCCCTGACAGCAGCCACCGCCCCATGCGCGGGCGAGCACGCAGGAAATCGCGCCTGCAGTGGCCTGCGGCGGCATGGGGCAAAGCTCGTGCTGCTGTCATGCTACAAACATAACAGCAGATGCGATGCGCTCAATCACGCTAGAGGCGCGCGATTGTTATCAATCGTGAACGACGCCCTGCCCAGGCACCGGTTTCGGCGCTATTTGCGCAGCTGCCTGAGGATCTGCTCCAGCACCTTCCATGGCTCGGCCTGGTCGGCCATCGCCACGGGCACACGCAGCTTGCTGCTCGTTGCCTGCTGCGGTGAAAACAGCAGGCCCGGAGCCAGCAGCAGATTGCTCAGCGCCGCCTGACGCGCCAGCACCTCGGTGTCCACGCCGCAATCGACCCAGGCAAAAGTACCGGCCACGGGTTCGTACTCCGCATGGCAGCCCAGCGCTTCGAGCTTGCGCAGGCAGCGCCCGCGCGCGCGGTCCACGCGCTCGCGCAGCCGGTCCACATGCTTGCGAAAGGAACCGTCGGCCAGAATATGGTGCACGATCTGCTCCGCCGGCAGCGAAGAGGTCAGCCCCGCCAGGAGCTTCATGTCGGTCAGGCGGTGCACATACTCGGGTTTGGCCGCGATATAGCCCACGCGCAGGCCGCCCGACAAGGTCTTGGAATAGCCGCCCACCAGAATCACGCGCTGCAATCTGTCCATGGCCGCCAGTCTCAGCGGCATGGCGCCCAGGAATTCGGCATAGGTGTCGTCCTCGACGAGCAGGAAATCATGGCGCTCGGCAATGCGCAGCACCTCGTGGGCCACGCCGGCAGACAGGCTCAGTCCCGTGGGATTGTGTACCGCCGTGTTGAGGATGAAGAGCTTGGGCTTATGGCTCTGGGCCAGCGATGCCAGGGCCGCCACATCGGGTCCGCCTGGCAGGCGCGGCACGCCGACCACATTCACACCCATGTACTTGAGCCGCCCGAAGATCAGGAACCAGGCCGGATCTTCGACCAGCACGGTATCGCCGGGCTTGAGAAAGCAGCGCACGACCAGGTCCAGACCATGGGTCACTCCGCCCACCGTCATGAGGTTGGCCTCGGGATGGGCCGGCACCTCCTGGGCTTGCAGATTCGAGGCGATCTGCTGGCGCAATGGCAGAAAGCCCTGTGGATGGCCATAGCTGAGAAAGCTCTGCTCGGCCCGCGCATTGTTACGGGTGATGGCGCGCATGGCGCCCGTGATCAGGCCCTGGTCCATCCAGCTCGAAGGCAGGCAGCCTGCGCCCCCGGTGCCCGCGCTGTCGTCGCGAAAAATGCCGCGCAGCAGATAAGCGGTGTCGAAGTCCGCCGGCTGCGCCGAGGCGGCAGCAACGGCGGCAGGCTCCATCACGCGGCGCTGGGCAGCCACATAAAAACCGCTGCCGCGCCGCGATTGCACCAGGCCCTGGGCAGCCAGCTTGTCGTAGGCCTGGACCACGGTGTCTCGGCTGACACCTGCGCTTTCCGCCAACGCCCGCACCGAAGGCAGGCGCACGCCCACACGCAGGCCGTGGTTGCGGATCAGCCCGCCGAAATGCTCGACCAACTGCTCCACCAGGCCTGCTGCACTGGAGCGCATGGGCTGCCAGCCCAGGGATGCCGTAGCGGCCACAGGCAAGGCTGCCGGGGTCGCTGCCCTGCCGTCGATATGAGCATCCAGCATGAAGTGCTTCCTCAAAGTGTCAGGTCAATTAGAGCAGGCCAGCCCATAAACTGGCCTGCAAAAGTGTACTGATAGTGTACTGACTACAGATCTTAGTATAGAGGCACAACGCTTATGCAGCCCCAAGGTTCACCATGCCATTTCTGCCTGAATCCTCAGCCTTCATCCTGCCACTGGCCATGTTTGCCTTTGTCAGCTCCGTGACGCCCGGCCCCAACAATGTGATGCTGACGGCCTCGGGGGCCACTTTCGGCTATCGCCGCAGCGTGCCGCATATGCTGGGCATCTGTCTGGGCGTGGTCATCATGGTGCTGCTGATCGGCGCGGGCCTGGGCAAGCTGTTCGAGGCCGAGCCCCGCATCTACACCCTGCTCAAATATGTGGGTGCGGCCTATCTGATCTGGCTGGCATGGAAAATCGCCCGTGCCGGCGGCGTGGACCAGGGTCAGTCGGGCAGCCGCCCGTTCAGCTTCTGGCAGGCCGCTGCCTTCCAGTGGGTCAACCCCAAGGCCTGGATCATGGCCGTGGGCGTGGTGGCGACTTACACACCGCGCGAAGGCTTTTTCGTCAATCTGATGTTGTCGGCCCTTGTTCTGGGCCTGGTCAACTATCCCAGCATCAGCGTCTGGACCCTGTTCGGCAGCACCGTGGGGCGCGCACTGCGCACTCCACAGGCCATGCGCATGTTCAACGGCGTGATGGCCGGCCTGCTGCTGCTGTCGCTGGTGCCCATCTTTGCCGAGCATGTCTAAACTCGGTCCATGCAATATGACATACGCCAACTGACCGAGTCCGACCTTTGCAGTTATCGCGCCCTGCGCCTGCAAGCCCTGACAGAATGCCCCACCGCCTTCGGTGCCACACCTGCCAGCGAACGGGCACTCGGCGATGCGCAGATACTGAGTCGTTTCGGCAGCACGCCAGGTCAAGCCATGTGGGGAGGCTTTGACGCCGACGGCAGACTCTGCGCCACCCTGGGCATGTATCGCGAGCAGGGAGAAAAGACTGCGCACAAGGGCAATCTCTTTGCCATGTACGTGGCTGCGCCAGCCCGAGGCCAAGGCCTGGCCCGCCGCCTGCTGGAGACGGCTGTTGAGCACGGCAGAGCGCTGAACTTGCGACAGCTGATGCTGGGCCGCAATGCCGGCAACGGCAACGCACTACGCTTGTATGAGCAAGCAGGTTTTAGCGAATATGGGCTGGAGCCTGCGGCCCTGTATGTGGACGGCGAGTATTTCGACGAGGTGCTGATGGTGATGAAGCTGGACTAATCCGCACCGCACCGGCCCGTTTCAGCTGGCAGGCTTGAACAAGCGGCTTGGCTCAGCGCGCCTGCATCGCAATGATCTGCTGCGCCAGACCGGCGATGGCCTCGTCCGAAAGCTGGTCTGTCTCCAGAACCTGGCGCCGAGGCCATTGCTCGAAGTGATTCGACTGAGAGCGCTCGTAGTGCGGGTCGTAGTGGCGCAGCATCAGCTCTTCGAACAGCGAAGGCAGCTCCCCGGCCCGAGCCCATTGCTGCCAGCGGCCCACGGTCTCCTTGCCCTGCAGCTCCTTGAGCCAGCCCAGCTTGGTGGCCAGCACTTCGGGATCGTCCCCCAGGTAGGCATAGTCGCGCAGCAGATAGGAAAGACGTGCGGCGGTCGTCGCACGCACCTCGATGACCGGAGCCTTGTGCAGATGCTGCACCAGCACCAGCGGCAGGCCGACGCGGCCGATCTTGGCGCTCTCACCCTCCAGATAAACGGGACGCGAGAGATCGAAGGTCTCCAGCTGCTCGGCAATCAGGGTCTCGAAACGCTTCTGGCTGGGCTGCTCGATGCCGGGCAGACCGCCCAGCAATGAGCCCTTGTGGCTGGCATAGCCCTCCAGGTCCAGCACCTGCTCTCCGCTTTGGGCCAGCGCATGCAGCACACGGGTCTTGGCCGAGCCGGTGGCGCCGCAGAGCACGCGCATCTGCAGCTTAGGCACCAGGCTTTCGAGCTGCGCAATCACATGGCCGCGAAACGCCTTGTAGCCGCCGGCCAGTTGCTGGGCATCCCAGCCGACCAGACGCAGCCAGGTCACCATGGAGCCGCTGCGCAGGCCGCCGCGCCAGCAATAGACCAGGGGCTTCCAGTTGGCAGGCTTGTCGGCAAAGGTTTCGCGCAGATGGCGTGCCAGATTCGCCGACACATAGGCCGCCCCCAGACGCTTGGCCTCAAAAGGGCTGACCTGCTTGTAGATGGTGCCGATCTCGGCACGCTCGGCATTGCTCAGTACCGGACAGTTGATGGAGCCGGGGATATGGTCCTGCTCAAACTCGGCGGGCGAGCGGGCATCGATCAAGGCATCAAACTGGTGACGTTCGGGAACGCGAACGGGCTGGCGGTGGGACACGGCGGACTATCCATGGCTGCGCCTGACGGCCTGCATGGCTGCCGGGCAATGGCGTGTGGTCGGGCGCAAAGCGGGAATCGCGACAATGCGGCGATTCGACCTGAGGCTCGGCAACATGAAAAACCTGCAGTCTCATCTCAAGATGAAGACCGGCAGGCCACGAAGCAAGGGCGTGGATCGAGCCTCGATACGCACAACGGCTGCGGCAAGATTTTCCGCAACAGTCATTCCCTGTATAGGGGGTATTTTCGCAGATATGCGGGGCTGCTTCAGCCACGGCCCCAAAACTGCACAGGGCGCAGCTGCTTGCACAACTGCGCCCTGTGTGAGGTCAAGTCAATCTCCAGCACTTGTGCGTCAAGTGCCTAAAGCTGCCGAAATGATCAGGCCTGATTATCCTGGCGCGCAAAGTATTCGCGCGTGAGCTGCACGATCACGGGTGAGAGTAGCAGCAGCGAGATCAGATTGGGAATCGCCATCAGCGCGTTCAGCGTATCGGCGACCAGCCAGGCAAAGTCCAGCGTGGCCACGGCACCCACAAAGGCGCTGATGGTCCAGAGGATGCGGAAGGGCTTTTCACAGATGGTGCCGACCAGATAGGTCCAGCATTTTTCACCGTAATAGGCCCAGCCCAGAATCGTGGTGAAGGCAAATACCGACAGCGAAACGGCCAGCACATATTTGCCTACGCCGGGCATGGCGGCCTCGAAGCTCTGGGTGGACAGCACGGCCCCGGTAGCGCCGGAATTCCAGACGCCGCTGACCACGATGGCCAGCCCGGTCATGGTGCAAACGATGATGGTGTCGATGAAGGTACCCATCATGCCTACCAGCCCCGAGAAAACGGGGTCACGCGTGGCACCAGCAGCCTGGGCGATGCCGGCCGTGCCCAGGCCCGCTTCGTTGGAAAAAATGCCGCGCGCCACGCCCATGCGGATGGCCATCAGCACCGTCGAGCCCAGAAAGCCGCCCGTGGCCGCCGTGGGGCTGAAGGCCTGCTCGAAGATCAGTGCAAACGCAGCCGGAATGCGGTCGAAGTACACGCCCAGCACATAGAGCACGCAGATCACATAGGCCACGCACATGGCAGGCACCAGCTTTTCGGCCACTGCGCCGATGCGGGTGATGCCTCCCAGCACCACGGCGCCGGTAAGCACGGCCAGGCCCAGGCCTGTGATCCAGCTCTCCAGACCGAAAGCCGTGTGCATGGCTGATGCAATACCGTTGGACTGCACCATGGAGCCGATGCCGAAACCGGCCAGACCGCCAAAGATGGCAAACAGCGTACCCAGCCATTTCCACTTGCTGCCCAGACCGTTCTTGATGGCGTACATCGGGCCGCCCACCCACTGGCCGTGGTCGTTTTTCTCACGGTACTTCACCGCCAGCACCACCTCGCCATACTTGGTAGCCATGCCCAGCAGCGCCGTCATCCACATCCAGAACAGTGCGCCCGGGCCGCCCACGGCAATGGCCGTGGCCACGCCGGCAATATTGCCCGTGCCCACGGTGGCGGACAGTGCCGTCATCAGCGCTGCATAGGGAGTGATGTCGCCATCGGCCTTGTCGCCGGGACGGCGGCTGCGCCAGATCATGCGGAAGCCGCGCACGATGTTGCGCAGCGGCATGAAGCCCAGGCGGACCTGCAGATAAAAACCCGTGCCGAGAATCAGCACGATCATGGGAACGCCCCAGACAATATCGTTGAGGGCTTTGAAGAGTTGGGTTAACCAGTCCATTGAGTGTCGTCTGCCGCAGCCAGCTTTCGCCTGCGGTCCATTGAATGGCAACAGTCCCGGAACATGTCTTTCACCCATGAGCGGCGAGTGCGGCAACCGCAAGAGGCCCGTGTGAGGCCCACGCACAGCGCACTATTCCTGTTTGCCGGTTGGCAAAGCGCCCTACTTTAATCCAGTCTGCGATCGCTTTTGGGCTGCCGCGGTCCATGACTTGCACAAGTGCACAAAATCACGGCCAGTGTCTTCACGGCACTCACTTGCGCGGGCGCAGCAGCATTTCATCGCCGCTCATCTGCACATCGAAGAAGCGCAGAAAGTTCTGGCCCAGCAAGGCGTCGTCGCTGTCGTCGCCCGTATAGCCTGTGCCCACGCGCACGTCGCGCACACGCAGGCTGGCGATACGGACCTCGTCGGCGGTGACGATGCGGCCGTCACGTTCGCCGTTGGCCGTGCGAAAACGCACTTTCTCGCCACCCTCCAGACCGGCACGCTCGGCCAGCGCATCGGTCACGCTGACCGAGGTGGCACCGGTATCGACCATAAAGGTGACGGGCTGATCGTTGACATAGCCCTTGACACGGAAATGCCCGTCCATGCCGCGCTCTATGCGCACCGTGCCGTCGGCCATGACCTTGGCTTGGGCCGGCTTGAGGAAATGCTGCATGGCCAGATACATCGCAGCCATGACCACCAGCCAGAACAGCAGAAACAGCATGGTGCTGCGCCGTGCCACGGATTGCGGGGAAGGCTCGGACTCTGGCGAGGACTGGGGCGGCGGCGTGACATTCAGGCGCATGGGCAGGCAAACAAGCTGAGGACAATGCAGCCATTTTGCCAAGACCAGCGCCAAGGTCATACCCGGCCATTACGGCGCCAGCGCCGCTACCGCGCTTACATTGAAGCTTGTTTGCAAATCTACCGGCCTGCAAGGTCGCCCAATATGAACACATCCAAGCTGCCCGCCCTGGTGCTGCACTATATTTTCGATCCTCTGTGCGGCTGGTGCTATGCCGCTGCCCCGCTGGTCAAGGCCGCGCGCGAGGTGTCCGGCATCGAGGTTCAATGGCATGCCGGCGGCATGCTGACCGGAGCCCACACGCGCACCATCACCGCGGACTGGCGTGACAAAGTCATGCCCAGCGACCAGCGCATTGCAGAGATGACGGGCCAGCCTTTTGGCGATGCCTATCTCAACGGTCTGCTCAATGACATTGGCGCGCCGCTGGACTCCGAGCCCCCGACCACGGCCCTGCTGGCCGCAGAAGCGCTGGCAGGCAAGGGCCTGGAGATGCTGGCTGCCGAGCAAAAAGCCCATTACGTGGAAGGCCGCCGCATCAGCGAGCCCGCCGTGCTGCGCGAACTGGCGGCCGGCATTGGCCTGGACAGCACGGCCTATGACGTGGCCTACGCCGAGCAAAGCGGCGCGGCCACGCAAAAGCATATTGCCGAAAGCCGCGAATGGCTGGGCATGGTGCAGGGCCAGGGCTTCCCCACCCTGGCGCTGGAGTTCGACCACCCCGAGCAGGCTGGCCAGCGCGCCGTGCAGCGCATCGAGATCGGCGAATGGCTGGGCGATGTCGACGGCTGGAAGCAGCAGCTGGCCGCCTGGGCCGAGCAGATTGCCGAGCTCAACCAGCAGCAGGCCGGCAACACCGACACCAGTGGCGACCCCAGTTGCGGCCCCGACGGCTGCGAGCTGCCAGCGCGCTGAGCGGTACAGCCTGCGCGGCAGATACTCTTTTATTCATAGCTCACAGCGCTTTGTATTTAAAGAGTTCAGGCATTATTCAATCTGAATTCCTTATTCATCAAGCGCAATAAGCTATCTTTTTTAATCCATCTGCCGACGGCTCCACACCCTGTCGCTATTGCCTTCGCTACTGCGGCAGGGCATAGGCGATCACATAGTCACCGCGCTTGGGCGACTGGCGTGCGCCACCGGCGGTGATCACCACATACTGCCTGCCGGTTCTGGGCGAGACATAGCTCATGGGCCCGCCCTGGCTGCCCACGGGCAGGCGCGAGCGCCAGATCTCCTTGCCGTTGGCACTGTCGAAGGCGCGCAGATAGAAGTCCTGCGTGCCCGCGAAGAACACCAGCCCCGACTTGGTGACCATGGACGGCCCCAGCGTGGGCATGCCGATGGGAATGGTCAGCCACATGGGAATGCCCAGAGGACCGGTGTCACGCACTGTGCCCACGGGTACCTGCCATTTGATCTGCCGCGATTTCAGATCCACGGCCGTCATGGTGCCGAAGGGCGGCTTCTGGCAGGGAATGCCCAGCGGCGACAGAAAGCGCTGGCGCATGGCGCCGAACGGCGTGCCCTCCTGGGGCACGGCCCCCATCTCGATGCCGCTGGCGCCCGGCTTCATATCAGCGCGCGCAATCATGTAGTTCGCCAGACCCAGGCGCATATCGTTGACGAACATGGTCTGACTGATCGGGTCTATGGAGACACTGCCCCAGTTCATGCCGCCCAGCGAGCCCGGAAACTGCAGCGTCGGCCCCATTCCCGGCGGCGTGAACACGCCCTGATGATCCATGTCCTTGAAGGCAATGCGGCACAGCAGCTGATCGAAGGGCGTGGCCCCCCACATATCGGACTCCTTGAGGGTCTGGTTGCCGATATTGGGCATGCCCGTGGAATGCGGCTGGGTCGGCGCATAGCGCTCGCCGGGCACATGGCCTTGCGGCACGGGCAGCTCCTGCACCTCTGCCAGAGGCTCGCCACTCTCGCGGTTGAGCATGAAGATCATGCCCTGCTTGGTCACCTGCAGCAGCGCAGGGTCCACCCCGCCCTGGGCATTGCTCACATCGACCAGAGCGGGCTGGGACGGAATGTCGAAGTCCCACAGATCGTGGTGCACAGTCTGGTAGAGCCAGCGCGGCTTGCCCGTGCGGATATCCATGGCCACGATGGCGGAGCTGTTCTTCTCCATCTCCGGCGTGCGCTGGGCCGCATAGAAGTCCGGCGTCGCATTGCCCGTGCCCAGATAGGCCAGCCCCAGTCTGGCGTCATAGGACATGCCGCCCCAGACATTGGGCGAGTTGCGCGTATAGGTCTGCCCCTGGGGCAGCTGTCCGGTGATGTCGGCATTGCCCGGGTCCCAGGCCCAGACCAGCCTGCCGCTATGCACATCAAAGGCGCGCACCACGCCCGATGGCTCGTCGATCGAGAAATTGTCGGCCACGCGGCCGCCCACGATCACCAGGTTCTCGGCCACCAGCGGCGCCGAGGTCTGCTGATACCAGCCCTGCTTGACCTCGCCCATGCCTTCGGTCAGATCCACCACACCGTCCTTGCCGAAGTCGGTGCATGGCTTGCCGGAGTCGGGGTCTAGCGCGATCAGGCGCGCATCGATAGTGGGCAGAAACAGACGACGCCTGCAGCCTGGCGCAGCATCTCCGGGCTTGCCGAGTGCGCCCGAGGCCTTGATTGCGGCCTCATTGCCATCGAAGTAACCCAGGCCTCGGCAGCGCTGCCAGTTGGGTGACCTGGCTTCGGGGTCGAATTTCCACTTCTCCTCGCCCGTGTCCACATCCAGCGCCAGCACCTTGCCGTAGGCCGTGCAGACATACAGGCGGTCACCGATCTGCTGCGGCGTGTTCTGGTCTTCGGCACCCGAGCCCGTGCTCTGCGGCACATCGCCGGTGCGCGCAGTCCAGGCCACGGCCAGCTTGTCGACATTGTCCCGGCTGATCTGCTCGACAGCCGCAAAGCGCTGTCCTGCGGGGCCCTGCCCCCAGTCCGTCCAGTCCGAGGCCTTGATCTCCATGGAGCCTACCGAAGGCACTTCGGTGACCTCGGGGGCAATCACGCCCTTGGGCGAGAAGGCACTGACGGCCGTCGCGACTATGCCCAGGCCCAGCACCACCACCGACACTGCGGCTCCAAGGCGTCCGTAGTCGTTCATGACCAGCTTGCCCGCTTCAAGCTGTGCATAGCCCAGGGCCACCAGCAGGCCCAGCACGGCAAACACCATCAGGCGCGACACCAGCGGCCAGAACTCCCAGCCCGCATCCCACCAGGCCCAGACCATGCTCAGCACAAAGGCCAGCGCATAGAGATGGGCGCCAGCCCTGCGCCGCGCCAGCAGCAGTGTGGCCGACGCCAGCATCGCCAACCCCATCAGCACAAAGTACCAGCTGCCTCCCTTGCCGAGCAGAATGCCGCCGCCTATGGTCAGGTACAGACCCATGAGCAGCATCAGCAACGCCACTGCAAGCCAGTACCAGCGCCCGTCATTGGATGAAGGAGCCATAGCCTCACCTGAAATTAATTGCCATTTGTGTATTGCACGCCTTAACGCCGATACACATCGACATACTTTCGAGGCTTTGCACGCCAGCCTCAGGACTACAAGCCCCAGGTAAGAAGGCATAAAAAAACCGCACCGTCGAGACGGTGCGGCCGCTGAGATGGCAGTGCCGGCAGATCTTCAAAGCTGCCAGGCAGGCGGCGCAGCTCAGTCCATCATCGAGATCACCACATCCCCGAAGCCCGAGCAGGACACCTGGGTCGCTCCGTCCATCAGGCGGGCGAAGTCATAGGTCACATGCTTGCTCTGGATGGCTTTTTCCAGCGACTCGACGATCAGATCCGCAGCCTCGCGCCAGCCCATGTGGCGCAGCATCATCTCGGCGCACAGAATCATGGAGCCGGGGTTCACATAATCCTTGCCCGCATAGCGCGGCGCCGTGCCGTGGGTGGCTTCGAAGCAGGCAATGCTCTCCGACAGATTGGCACCGGGCGCAATGCCGATGCCGCCCACCTGCGCGGCCAGCGCATCCGAGATGTAGTCGCCGTTGAGGTTAAGCGTGGCCACCACCGAATATTCGGCCGGACGCATCAGAATCTGCTGCAAAAAGGCGTCGGTGATCGAGTCCTTGATGATGATGTCCTTGCCCGTCTTCGGGTGCTTGATGCGGCACCAGGGGCCGCCGTCGATCAGCTCGGCACCGAACTCGCGCTGCGCCAGCGCGTAGCCCCAGTCACGGAAGGCGCCTTCCGTGTACTTCATGATGTTGCCCTTGTGAACCAGGGTCACGCTGGGCTTGTTGTTGTCGATGGCGTACTGGATGGCCTTGCGCACCAGGCGCTCCGTGCCCTCGCGCGAGACGGGCTTGATGCCGATGCCCGAGGTTTCGGGAAAGCGGATCTTGTTGGCGCCCATTTCCTTGGCCAGGAAGTCGATGAGCTTTTTCGCCTTCTCGCTGCCGGCCGCGTATTCGATGCCCGCGTAGATGTCCTCGGAGTTCTCGCGGAAGATCACCATATTTGTCTTCTCGGGCTCCTTGAGCGGCGAAGGCACGCCCTTGAAGTACTGCACGGGGCGCAGGCAGACATACAGGTCCAGCTCCTGGCGCAGCGCCACGTTCAGCGAGCGGATGCCGCCGCCCACGGGCGTGGTCAGCGGGCCCTTGATGGACACGGCATAGTCGCGCACGGCGGCCACGGTTTCCTCGGGCAGCCAGACATCGGGGCCGTAGACGCGCGTGGCCTTCTCGCCCGCATACACCTCCATCCAGGCAATCTTGCGCTGGCTGCCGTAGACCTTGGCAACGGCAGCGTCAGCCACCTTGCGCATCACCGGCGTCACATCGACACCGACACCATCGCCCTCGATGAAGGGGATGATGGGTTGGCTCGGAACATTCAGTGTCTTGTCCGCGTTGACGCTGATCTTCTCCCCCTGCGGCGGAACCTGGATGTGCTGGGACGTGCTCATGTTGTGGAATCTCCTAGTCTTGAATATTGCGCGGCGGCGCACCTTTTTGGTGCTATTTTGTTGCCCCCGATTTTGGCACCTTGCTCTAAGCAAATTTTAAGAAATACAGCATAAAAACCTGTCAACGGCGGCACAGAGCTGCTGTTGAGAGGGTGTGGGGGACAGATGGGCTGCTCCTCACTTCAATCTGAAACCTGGCATTGCCGCATCTTTAGGAAATTGGCAACTATGAAAAAACTACTCGCTGTCCTGATTGCTGGTTCGTTCGCTGCTGGCGCTTTTGCTCAAGCCGCCGCGCCGGCGCAGCCTGCCACACCTTCCGCAGCAGCAGCGGCGCCCACCGTCAAGCATATGAAGGCAAAACCTACCAAAAAGCATCATATGCAGCACAGCAGCAAAAAGATGCAAAAGCCAGCCTGATCGCGCGCTGAAAACCGGTCTGGCGATACCGGCACTCCAAGCCTCTGCACGCCGGATCTGACTCACACCCAAGCCTGCCGGACGGAAAGTTCTGCAGGCTTTGCATTTTGCAGACCGGCTCCGGCCGCCTATTTGCGACAGCGATTTGCACCGCAACCCACGCGGATTGCTATAGGCTTGTGACTTCCGACTTCCTGTTTGGCATGCAAGGCTCATGAAGAACCTCCCCACCAAGACAATCCCCAAATCCGGCTGGCGCGCCCCGCTGCTGGCCCTGGCCTGCACCGCCCTGCTGGGCCTGTTCGGCAACCCGGCCATGGCCCGCGAAGAAGGTCAGCCGCAGACGAATCTGCGCCGCATCGATCTGACGGCCGGCATGTACCGCATCGACACCCAACTGGCCATCACGCCGCAGCAGCGCGAGATCGGTCTCATGTTCCGCAAGGAGATGCCGCAGCAGGAAGGCATGCTCTTTGTCTTCGAAGTACCCGGCGTGCAGTGCTTCTGGATGCGCAACACCATCCTGCCGCTGACGGCGGCCTTTGTGGCCGATGACGGCACCATCGTCAATCTGGCCGACATGAAACCCATGAGCGAGGACTCCCACTGTTCGGCCAAGCCCGTGCGCTATGTGCTGGAGATGAACCAGGGCTGGTTTGCCAAGCGCGGCATCAAGGCCGGCACCAAACTGGGTGGCGCGCCCTTCAATCGCTAAACACCGCCAGAATCAGCATCCTTCATGCTCTACCAGCCGCGGTTTCCACAGGCACTGAGCGATATCGCCGTTGCATTGCTGCGGAGATTGGAAAAATCGCAAGCGCTTGAGTCCTACCCCGGCTTCACGGTAAGGATCAATGGCGAATTGCTGCATGCACCCTACCGCGTCTACTATGACGAACGTGAGCTGCAGCAATGCATTCAAAAAAGCAGCGGCCCCACACATCAACTGGCCCTGTGCCTGGGCAGCCGCCACGCCAACGGGCATGTGCGCGAAATCTGTCTGCGCCAGTTGCTGGCGCATGACTGCGACTGGGTGCGGCCGTTTGTGGTCCGCGCGGCTGGCGAGTATGTACTGGAAATTGCCGAGCATCTGACAGCCCAGACCCATAGGCTATCGCCACACAGCTACGGGCGTTTTGCTGCCGAAAACCCCGATTTTGTGACTACCTGCAAGCAGCAGGCCGCCAGTTACTGGGACTGCTACCACCGCCAACGCTATCCGCTGCTGCACCAGCATCCCGGCATACGATTTGTGCGCTGGGTTGACGAGGCACGGCAATCACTGCCCCACGCGGATTGATGCCACTTTACTCAGAGCGCGCGGTTCATGCCGATAGCGGTTGCGCGCTGCCGGTGGGAGCACGCTCTTGAGCATTCGGTAATCGCAGGCCCCAAAGTACTGAAAGTTGCGCCGACCTTCGCGCAGCGTCATATGGTTGGGGCCGGAGTATTCATCCGGGCAGTCCACATCCCAGCCACTGTCTTCCCAGAAGCAGACGCTGCAGATGCTGTACTCACCACGCTCATCCAGCGAGAAATAGTCGCAGCAAGGACACTGATACAGCGGCATCGAGCGCCTTTCATAAATTCGGATCAAATCAAGCTACAGCGCTTATACATCAGGCACAGGAAGCTTCCATTTATATAGCAACTACTGAGACCGGACACAAAAAAGCCGGCGACCTTTTCAGGTCCACCGGCTTTTTATGGAGCACTGCCTGCACGCAGGCGGGGCAACCCGCGCTGCGAGGCAAGCTGGCTTACACCGACGCGATGGCGGCGTTGAAGGTGGCGCTGGGGCGCATCACGGCGTCCAGCTTGGCCACGTCGGGCATGTAGTAGCCGCCGATATCGGCAGCCTTGCCTTGCACTTCCTTCATCTCGGCCACGATCTTGGCTTCGTTCTCGGTCAGGCTCTTGGCCAGAGGTGCGAACTTGGCCGCCAGTGCTGCATCTTCGGTCTGAGCAGCCAGAGCCTGGGCCCAGTACAGAGCGATATAGAACTGCGAACCACGGTTGTCCAGCTCGCCGGTGCGGCGCGAAGGCGACTTGTCTTCGTCCAGCAGCTTGCCGGTGGCTTCGTCCAGAGTCTTGGCCAACAGCTTGGCGCGGGCATTGTTTTCCTTGATGCCCAGGTCTTCAAACGAGACGGCCAGAGCCAGGAATTCACCCAGCGAGTCCCAGCGCAGGTGGTTTTCTTCCACCAGTTGCTGCACATGCTTGGGAGCGGAACCGCCAGCACCGGTTTCGTACATGCCGCCACCGGCCATCAGAGGCACGATGGACAGCATCTTGGCCGAGGTGCCCAGTTCCAGAATCGGGAACAGGTCGGTCAGATAGTCACGCAGAATGTTGCCGGTCACCGAGATGGTGTCCAGACCGCGGGCCACGCGCTCCAGCGTGTAGCGCATGGCGCGCACTTGCGAGAGGATGTGGATTTCCAGGCCGTTGGTGTCGTATTCCTTCAAGTAGGTCTGCACCTTCTTGATCAGCTCGGCTTCGTGCGGACGATAGGGGTCCAGCCAGAACACGGCAGGCATGCCGGAGTTGCGGGCACGGGTCACAGCCAGCTTCACCCAGTCACGGATAGGAGCATCCTTGACCTGGCACATGCGCCAGATGTCGCCAGCTTCCACGTTCTGGCTCAGCAGCACTTCGCCGGTGGCGATGTCCACGATGTTGGCCACGCCGTCTTCGGCGATCTCAAACGTCTTGTCGTGCGAGCCGTACTCTTCGGCCTTTTGCGCCATCAGACCCACGTTGGGCACGGTGCCCATGGTCTTGGGGTCGAAGTTGCCGTGCCACTTGCAGAAGTTGATCACTTCCTGGTAGATACGGGCAAAGGTGGACTCAGGCATCACGGCCTTGCAGTCGTAAGGCTTGCCGTCAGCGGCCCACATCTTGCCGCCCACGCGGATCATGGCGGGCATGGAAGCATCCACGATCACGTCGTTGGGCGAATGGAAGTTGGTGATGCCCTTGGCGGAATCGACCATGGCCAGACGCGGACGGTGCTCCTGGCACTTGTGCAGGTCACGGATGATTTCTTCGCGCTGCGAAGCAGGCAGGGTCTCGATCTTCTCGTACAGATTGGCCATGCCGTTGTTCACGTTCACGCCCAGCTGATCGAACAGCTTGCCGTGCTTTTCGAAGGCTTCCTTGTAGAAGATCTTCACGCAGTGACCGAACACGATGGGGTGGGATACCTTCATCATGGTGGCCTTCACGTGCAGCGAGAACAGGATGCCCGACTCGCGGCAGTCTTCGATTTCCTTTTCATAGAAGGCGCACAAGGCCTTCTTGCTCATGAACATGGAATCGATCACTTCTGCCGCCTGCAGCTTGACCTTGTCCTTGAGAACGATGCTGTTGCCGGACTTGGTCTCCAGCACCATCTTCACTTCGCGGGCCTTGTCCAGCGTCATGGACTTTTCGCCGTGGTAGAAGTCGCCCTCTTCCATGTGCGACACATGGGTTTGCGACCACTGCTTCCACTCACCCATGGAATGGGGGTGCTTCTTGGCGTAGTTCTTGACCGCTGCAGGCGCGCGGCGATCCGAGTTGCCTTCGCGCAGCACGGGGTTCACGGCAGAGCCGATGCACTTGTTGTAGCGTGCCTTGATGTCCTTTTCGGCATCGGTCGTGGCGGTTTCAGGATAGTCGGGGATGGCGTAGCCCTTGCCCTGCAACTCCTTGATCGCTTCTTGCAGCTGGCCCACGGATGCGGAGATATTGGGCAGCTTGATGATGTTGGCTTCAGGCGTCAGCGTCAGCTTGCCCAGTTCAGCCAGGTTGTTCGGAGCACGTTGGGCTTCGGTCAAAAAGTCGGGGAACTCGCCCAAGATGCGGCCTGCCAGCGAGATATCGCTGGTCTCCACATTGATGCCGGCCGGTGCTGCGAAAGCACGGATCACGGGCAGGAATGCGCTGGTAGCCAGGCGGGGAGCCTCGTCAGTCAAGGTGTAGATGATGGTGGGTTGCTGCGTACTCATCTCTTGTCTCAGGTTGTGAAAAAAGGGGGAAAGGTGCCTTGGGCCTGCATCCCGGGCTTGCGCAATGGGGCCTGACACAGCGGGACGACACTTTCTTGATGCAATGCGTTCCCACAATACAAAATTCTACGCGCAACCGGGCCGATTTTTTTAAGTCTTGTACAAGACTCAAGGATTTAGCTCAACTTTCAAAAGGCGTTTTCATTGGGAAACAGGCTTTTTTTCCCGGTTTTCTGCCATGTAAAAAAGTCGCACTGCCGCATCCATTTAGCGGCCATCACAGCCGTGCAAGTTGCGTTGAAGAGTTGCGTTGCGCGGCCTTTGGCACAAATTTGCGCCATCTTTGGCACAAAGTAGCACAGGCTTTGGCACCAAGGCTGACAAATTGGCAAGCGATCACGTCCTCGAATGTGTTGTTTTATCACCCATCGACCAGTCTCCGTTGACGATGGGGGCGTTGGATGGATGCGTTGACCAGTTGGCCTCCAACCGGGAGCACTGGCAAGAACAGGCCTTTAGCTGCCCTGTAGGTTTCTGCTAAACAGGAGTCCTGCAAAACCATATGGGTCACTTCTGACTGAGCGGCTCAAGTCGGCTTACCGCGAGCGCCGAACGAATGCTTTGTGGGCACTCAATAGGATGGCTTCTGGTCACACCTAGCCAATCGCTCCATACCTTTGAACAAGACGTCGTGCAGTACGAGACGCTTCAGTACCTGCTTGTCTCTAAAGCTCATCATATTTTTTTGTGTGCGCCTGAGCTTTTGGAGTTGACATACCTCAAACCAAGACACAATGTACGCGGCCACTTTCGATTGAAAGTGAACCAACTGCATAAACGACGTATCTCATGTATGGGTGCATCCCTTTAGTGCTGGTTCATAACTTTACATAGGACCTCTTTTAGATGAGTACACATTCTTATAAGGATTTGTTGGCACAACGCGAGGCTCTTGAGCAGCAGATTGCTGCCGCCCGCAAGACTGAAGTCGCAGACGCGGTGCAAAAAATCAAAGGCTTGATCGAGGCTTTCGGACTGACACAGGATGATGTCTTCCCTTCCGCCAAGCAAAAACAAAAACGCGAGGCTGGCTCTGTGGCTCCAAAATATCGTGACCCAACCACAGGCCAGACTTGGTCCGGTCGAGGAAAGCCTCCGAACTGGATCAAAGATCAAGATCGTTCTCAGTTTGAGATTTGAAAGTGGCCCTAGCGGCCACTTTTTATTTCTCCCGACTGCCGCAGCGACCGTTCTTGCTCGCCCATTGGCGATTCTTTCAACACTGCCTCGGCTGGCTCCTCGCTCTTGGCCCGGTTTTAAATCGCCAATTCGCCACATTCGCGCTGATTCGCATCGCCGCCAACCGCGCACTCCCGCCGCCGGGCTTCCATCTCAAAGTCCTTGAAGCATGCCCGGATTGCAGAATCCGGTCGTTGATGCTGATGGCGGCCTTGCCTTTGATTTTCCAGAGCTTTTCAGCCCTCAGCTCGTACTGCCCCTACTCGAACGACACACCATGTGTCTTCAGTCTCCCTGCGGATGTGCCGTGCCGTACCGTATCGATCCATCTGTGCCCAAGCAAGCTGCTCAATGTAAGCGTCGCCTGTCATTCACAGCTATGCCGCTGATAGGTTCACAGCCACGCCGTGAGCGAAGCCACATTCAGCGGGCTGCGACAAGGGACTTGCTCACATGTCCAAGCAGGGCTTTCGGCCCAAGTCCAGAAACTTCAAGTCATTTGGCCAGCCCGAGAAGATCAAGTCGCTCAGGAGGAAGCCGGATGCAGCGATAGCCTCGCCACCTCGCTCGCTTTCGTGTGCCGAACCCTAGTCGAACACCACTCCTGAAAACTGCTCAGTCTTCAATCAAAGCTGGGCGTTTTTATAACGTTCTCCAAATTGATATGGCTCAAGAATTCAAAAGAAAAAAGCGAGCTCTTCTAGAGGCTCCACCGTAAAAATGCGCGGCAAATTGAATTCAGCATTTGTGTAATGCGTCTTGATCGTATCAAAAACGCTGAAAAAGAACGCTATTTATCTGCTGACTACTGAATATCACATTGCTCTGCCGAACTAGCAAAGAGACGCGTCAAGAGCAACCGACACACAGAATTTCGCAAATTTCAACTCCCCGGCAATGTGAACCAATGACAACAAATGAAACAAATCGCATATTGTTTGTATATTTGAGCTTGTATACCTCAGTTTGCATGTTGATGGACCCTGCACACTCCTCCTATCCGGAGTGTCTGGATCCCTTGCATGGATGGTGATGTCAGCCTAGGCCAGCGGCAAGTGAAAATGGCTTGTGCGGCCTGCATCTAGCGTAGGAGCGCGTTCTATGGTGCGGAGGTCTAGTTTCGAGTCTAAGGTTGTCACAGCATTTGGAACAGCCGCGCTGGTAGTGATCGCGATGGCACTATCGACGTGGGAAGTTGCAAATGATGCAGCCAAAGCCGCCCAAATGGTGACACATGCACACCAGTTGCTCAACAATATAGATCGCGTCAGAGGCTATTCTCTCCAATCTGAACTAACCACTCAAAATTTCCGTCTGACAGGTAATGCCGAGCATATTGCCGAGCGAAATGCAGCGATGGCTGAGCGAGAGCTTTCGCTGGAAAAAATACGGCAACTAACGATCGATAATCCAGATCAACAACGTCGCTGGACAGAGCTGCGTAAAGTCATTGACCAGCGCATGGCAGCTGCACGCCAAATTGAAAAATTGCGCAATACCCAAGGTCAGAAGGCAGCAAATGCATTTGCTGCCGCAACTACGCTTGCATCCACGCGTTTGCGCACCTATGAATTGCTGAGCGAGATGGATACCGAGGCGCGCCTGCGACTCGCTCTGGAAGAGGCCGAGCACAAGCAAGCGCGTCATAAGCTGGTGATGGCTGGAGCATTGGTCGCTGTGGCACTTATCTTGCTATTGGGTTCCTCCTATTTTCTGATAAGACGTCAATTGCGCGAAACAGAAGCGAGTCAGCGTGCTCTGGCTGACAATGAAGAAAGCCTTGTGACTACCTTGCACTCGATCGGCGATGCAGTACTCGCAACAGACACTGAAGGGCGAATCACTCGCATGAATTCAGTGGCCGAACAGCTCACAGGCTGGAGTATTAATGAGGCTCAAGGCCGTTCTATCGGGGAAGTATTCAATATCATTCATGAGCAGACCCGCGAGCCTGCTCATATTCCTGTAGCAACGGTGTTAGCCACCGGGGAAGTGCAGGTACTTGCCGACTACACCTCAATCATTGCCAGAGATGGCACCGAACGTCCAATCTCTGATAGCGCCGCCCCCATCCGCGATTCCAAAGGCCAACTACGAGGTGCTGTACTAGTCTTTCGGGACGTTACTTTGGAGCGAAAGGCACAACGGATCATCCGTGAGCAAAACGCGTCACTTGAAGCTGACGTGCACCAACGCACTTTGCAATGGCATGAGATTCAAAGCCATTTGCACAACGTCATCAGCGCCGTTCCGGCGCTGATTGCCTACGTTAATGCACAACAGCACTACGAGTACGTCAACACTCAGTACCGGGAGTGCTTTGCACCTGACCGCGAAGACATCACGGGTGAGTCGGTAAGAAAAATCCTCGGAGAGGAACGCTATGTTGTTGCCAATGACTTGATCGGCAAGGTCCTCGCAGGAGAGCCGCAAACATATGATTGGCAGCCCTTTCCAGGAGTTTGGCAGACTATTCAGTATGTTCCCAAACACCAAGCCGATGGAACGGTTGCTGGCTATTACGTATTGGGCACCGATATTACTGAGCGCAAGCACTATGAAGAACGTATCCAGACGCTCAATGGGGAACTTGAACAACGAGTGCATGAGTTAGAGCATATTGGCCGCGGACTGCGAACCTTGAGCGCCGGTAATCGCACCATGCTACGTGCCAGCGAAGAACAGAGTCTGCTTGAAAACATGTGCAGAGCCATCGTGGCTGCAGGAGGCTATGGCATGGCTGCCGTCTGGTATTCGGGTAACGAGCCAGATCAACAACTACGTCCGATGGCCGAGTGCAATTATCCAGGCGGTATAGAAGCACTTCGCAGCCTAGGACTCATAGCAGCCGATACGGAGCTAGGCCAAAGCCTGACATCTAGCGCAATTCGCAGCGGCAAGGTTCAATTTGTCCGAGACATGCGCGTAGATTCCAACCATGTTCGATGGAGCGACAAGCTTGGTGAACTTAAATCAGGTGTATCTTGCCCTTTATTGGTTGAGGGCGAAGTCATTGGTGCACTATCCATTTATGACACCGAACCAGACGCGTTCGGCGAAGATGAAATCGCATTGCTGACCGAGTCAGCGGACGATCTAGCCTTTGGCATTTCCATTCTGCGTACACGCTCAGAGCAACTACGTGTACAAGCAGAGATGAATCATATGCTGCGCCATGATCCCTTGACTGGACTACCCAATTCGATTGAATTCAGGGAAGTTCTGACTGCGAAAATTGAAGGAAGCTCTTCACATCCAGAACCAATCGCGGCTTTGCAATTCAATATTGAACGCCTTCGAGAAATCAACGAGGTGCTAGGTTTCTCTAATGGGGACCAGATTCTTAGAGACTTCGGAGAGCGCCTAAGGCAAAGCATTCCTGATTCTGCACATATTGCGCGTTTACGCGGAGACGAATTCGCAGTATTAGCACCCACTCTGGATAGAGGTTCCGCCGTAGCCTTGGCCGAAGAATTGGAAAAAAACATCTCCCGCCCTTTCCCGATCGCAGATATTGAATTGGATGTCAGCGCAAGCGCTGGCATAGCTTTGTTTCCCGAACACGGCACAACTGCCGATGAACTATTGCGTCAAATGGGAAAGGCCACCCATCAAGCCAAGGCCCGCGGATTGAGCCAGTGCGTATTCGACCCGTCGCATCAGAAAAATCAAGCGGGACGCTTGACCATGGCAGGGGAACTTCGGCGAGCCATTGCAGGCAACCAGCTGCGACTATTTTTACAGCCAAAAGTTGATTTTTCCTCCGAGCAAATCTGTGGAGCAGAGGCCTTGGTACGCTGGATGCATCCACTTAAAGGCCTAATTCCTCCCGGATTGTTTATCGACCTGGCTGAGCAAACAGGCCTGATCAAGCCTTTGACGGAATGGGTCATTGTCGCAGCCCTTGATCTGCTGCAGAGCTGGCAGGCAAAAGGTTGTGCTGTTCCTATAGCAATCAATCTCTCCGCGCGAAACTTCAGAGATGAGCAGCTTTTCGCCAAATATCGCCAATGGCATTCAGAGCGCTCTGTGTCAACCGGACTATTGGAAATCGAGATTACGGAAAGCACCGTAATGGAGCATGCTGAATATGCTCTACGAGCACTGAGTGAGATGAGCGATGCAGGGATTCCTCTTTATGTGGATGATTTTGGAACAGGGTACTCCTCATTGAGCTATCTACAAAAACTACCAGTAGACTACATCAAGATCGACCAATCATTCGTTTCTGCAATGCATCGCGATCGGGATTCTGCCACGATTGTGCGCTCCACCATTGATCTCATACATGATCTTGGACGGAAGACAGTTGCCGAAGGTGTGGAGACCAAAGAGCACTGGGATCTGCTCAAGGATCTTGGCTGTGATATCGCACAAGGCTACTACATCGCCCAACCTATGCCTTCCAGCGATTTCCAGCAATGGGCCGAAGATTTCACAAAATGCCAATTACGGGATAAATCATCTTTCTCGGGATAGCCAATTACATGAAATCACGCACCTACCAACAAAAAAATACTCATAAATCTCATAGATAGGCCTGAAATTTCATGCCAACAAATTCAATAAATTCAGCCGACAACCAATTAACCTATAGCGAGAAATAATCCCACGGTTGCAAGGCTCTCTCCTTTTCCCCGAGCTTCGCACATTCATAGCTCAATACATTCTCACTGCCAACTTCATACGAGCTTGCATTTTTTCAAACTTATAATCGTCAGGCATCTATTTGCTTTAAATGATATTCAAAGGTCGAAACCAAAAGCAACTGCCGACCTTATTGCTTCCGGCCTCAGACTGAATTCCAAGCACACAAGAAGCGCTTCAAATGCGCACCACGCAAAAAAGTAAGTACGCCAGTGGCGCCATGCTGATCACTATCGTCTGTGGATTCAACTGGACAATGCAACACAATGACTGCCTCTGGCGCAAGGAGTGCTGGCATGAAGCAAAGACCGCGGATTTACTACACTGGAAATCTAAAGAGCCGCACTTTGTACCCAAGCAGTCATTCCCCAACAACCGCTGTCAGTCCGACCTCGCTGTCCAATTCACTTACCTCGGACTACTACGCCTGCCACCATGACACCTGACCAATATCTTGCGCATTTGCAGGCTGTGTATGCTGCATTCCAGCTACGCTTTCACCCCTTGCCGCCGGCCAGCGAACAGGATCTGGCCGCTTTGGCCGCCGTGCTGGGGCCTCTGGATACCGATCTTGCCGCATTCTGGCACCTGACTGCGGGCAGCAGCACCGACAGCACCCAGCCCCTGTTTCAGCGGCCAGGCTTTGTGGATGCACTGGACCTTCTCACGCCGCCGCAGGCCATGGCCCAGGCACTCCGCATGGAAAAGCGGGCCCAGCGCATGTGGGATCTGGCCGGCCCCGCGTCCCAGGACCCTCGCCTGAGCGGGCGCTGGTGGCACGCCGGCTGGCAGCCGTTTGCCAGCTTCTATGGCGACATCGTGCTAATGGCCGATCATCATCCCGGTCCTGAAGGACAGCGCGGCCAGATCCGGCGTCTGTCAATGTAGTTGGAACATGAGTCATGCTGCTTCTAGTTCACTATGCACATGGATAACGGTCGTTTCCTTCTCTGGATTCAGCCAAACGCTGCCTACGGGTTGCCAGTTTCGAGTATTGCCCGACCAGCGTGCAGGATGCTGAGCGCGAGCGATCTGATAAAGGGCATGGCGCCGGGCAAGAATGGCGTGATCCTGGCCGGCGTGGCGCTGAGCGGGCGTGACGTAACGGATCTCGCTATGGCGATGCTGTTCGTTGTACCAATACACGAATTGCCCCACCCACTTGCGGGCGTCGGTCAGGTCGGCAAAGCCAGCCACAGGGAAGGCGGGATGGTATTTGCAGGTACGGAACAAGGATTCAGAGTAGGCGTTATCGTTCGAGACGCGGGCACGGCTGTGCGACGGTGTGACGCCGAGTTCTTCAAGCTTGGCATGGATGGTCGAACCCTTCATCGCCGAGCCGTTATCGCCGTGCAGGACCAGCGGCCGGTGACCACATTGCTCACGCAGTACCGCTCGTTGAACGACCTGCGCGCTGTTGGCCATGTTCTCGGCTTCAAAGACTTCGTGGCCCACGATCTTGCGGCTGTAGATGTCGACGATCAGGTACAGATAAAAGAACTGGCCGCGAACCCGGGTCGGCAGATAAGTCACATCCCAGCTCCACACGGCGTTGGCGTGGTCGGCACGATGGCGCCGTGGCGGGCCCTTGCGCTGGGGCGCGGCTTGGCGACCACGACGGCGCTGTTCTCCCGCCGCATGCAGGATGCGATAGAAGGTCGACTCCGAGGCAAGATACCGTTGCTCATCATCCAGCAGCCGCGCAACAATCTGCGCCGGAGGCAAGCTGGCAAACTGCGGTCGGTGGCAGACATCCAGCACCGCCTGGCGTTCTTTGTGCGTCAGGGCATGAGCCGGCCTTGGCCGTGTCGCGTGAGGCCGCTGGTCTTCACCACCTGCCGACCAACGCCGGTAGGTGTTCTGCCCGATTCCCAGCTCGCCACAGGCATGACGCAGGCGCGCACCGGCCGCTCTGGCTTGGTTGACCAACTCTACAATCCGACGGCGATCTGTGGCATTGGTCATTTTTCCTCGTCCCCCCAGATCGCCTGGACTTTTTTTCGCAGCGCCAGCAATGCTGCCGTTTCAGCCAAGGCGGCGTCCTTGCGACGCAACTCCCGCTCTAGCTCCCGTATGCGTTTGCGCTCGGCCTTGGTCGCTTCTGATTGCCGTGCGGCGGCTTGGTCAGACCGATCATTGGCCTGTTCACAACTGGCGCGCCAGCGACGAATCTGCTCAGGATATAGACCACGGCGACGGCAGTACTCGGACAGCTCTTCTTCGGTCAACGCAGCGGTTTCCAGTACCGCATTGAACTTCTGCGCCGAGGTCCAGCCTTCCGTGGTGGGGGAGGCGTTTGGAAGCAATCGGCCCGTGCTACGGGCTTGCTTTCGCCAGTTGTATATCGTGGCAGCTGAGATACCTTCCTCGCCAGCCAGATCATTGACGGTACGGTTATACGGCGCTTCCAGCTTGGCCAAGATGGCTTCGCGCCGCTCGGGGGAATACTTCATGGGAACCTTCTCTCTGCCCCAGGTTGGATATTCAAACTCTAACATCTGTAGAGGTTCCAACTATTCTGACAGCGGGGGGATCATTGCCTATGTGCACGACCCCGACCAGATCTGCTGGATTGCCCCCAGCTTCTCAGCCTATCTTCAAGCGTCCGCCGACTCGATTGACGATGACAGAGAAGAATTTTTGAATGGACCACTGGACGAGCAGGAATGAGCGGGGCTCTGAGCTACGCCCCGGCCTGAAAGCAGTAACTGGACAGCGTGGCCGAGTCCATGAAGGCCTCTTCAAAGTAAACGCGGCGGGCCAGGTCCTGCTCGGCCGCCCCCACCACCACCATCAGCGGCAGCAGATGCTCCTCCCGCGGATGGGCCATACGCGCGCCGGGGGCCCGATCCCAATCGGCCAGCCGCTGGCTGCGCGCGGCAGGTGTCATCTGCATCAGCGTCTCGGCCAACCAATCGTCAAACAGCTTGGAAGGCGCCCGCCCCACGGGGCCGAAGCTACGCATATTGTGATAGCTGGAGCCGCTGCCAATGATGAGAACTCCCTCGTCACGTAACGGGGCCAGCGCACGGCCCACGGCCAGGTGTTCTGCAGCATTCAGATTGCTGCGCAGGCTGAGCTGAAGCACGGGCACATCGGCCTGCGGATAGATCACAGCCATGGGCACAAACATGCCATGGTCGTAGCCGCGCTGGTCGTCAGCCCGCACGTCCTCTCCAGCCTGCGCCAGCAACTGCTGCACCCTGCCTGCCACCTCAGACGAGCCGGGCGCACGGTAATGCAGGTTATAGGTGTGCGGCGGAAAGCCGCCATAGTCATACAGCATGCCAGGATGGGCGGCACTCTGCACGGTGAAAACCGGCTCCTCCCAATGGGCGGAGATCAGCAATACGGCCCGGGGCCTGCGCGCCAGTTGGCGCGGAATATTGCGCAAGCCCTCGGCCATCAGCGCATGCCAGTCGTGCATCTCCGGCACCCAGGGCCAGGGGCCGGCGCCATGGCAGAGAAAGTACACGGGCATGCGAGCGCCTGCCTCCATCAACCCGGAAACCGCCTGCCTGCTCAGGCCTTCACGCTCTTCCATGCCAGTCTCTCCCATGTATCAACAGGTCATCAAAAACATAGCTGCCTGCGCTTTTCCCATCAAAACTAGAGACCTAAAGCTCCTCATTCTTAGCAGACAGGCATAAAAAAACCTCCTTACGGAGGTTTTTTGCCAACGATCAGGTCCGAACCGTGCAGCCGCAGACCTGATGCCGCATTGCCGTGATCAGGCAGCGAAGTTGGCTTCGGCGAACTTCCAGTTCACCAGCTTTTCCAGGAAGGTTTCGACAAACTTGGGACGCAGGTTGCGGTAGTCGATGTAGTAAGCGTGTTCCCACACGTCCACGGTCAGCAGCGCCTTGTCGGCGGTGGTCAGGGGGGTACCGGCAGCGCCCATGTTGACGATGTCCACGGAACCGTCGGCCTTCTTCACCAGCCAGGTCCAGCCGGAACCGAAGTTGCCGACAGCGGAAGCCACGAAAGCCTTCTTGAACTCGGCGTAAGAGCCCCACTTCTTGTTGATGGCATCAGCCAGAGCGCCTGTAGGTTCTGCTCCGCCGTTGGGGGTCATGCAGTTCCAGAAGAAAGTGTGGTTCCAGATCTGGGCAGCGTTGTTGTAGATGCCGCCGGAAGACTTCTTGACGACTTCTTCCAGATCCATGTTTTCGAATTCGGTGCCCTTTTGCAGGTTGTTCAGGTTCACCACATAGGCGTTATGGTGCTTGCCATGGTGGAATTCCAGAGTTTCCTGGCTGTAACCGAACGGAGCCAGTGCATCGATAGCGTATGGCAGGGGGGGCAGAGTGCGTTCCATGATGGTTTTCCTCGTGGTTGAAATTTTTGGGGGCCGTCCAGTGCCAAGGCGCCTGAGCGGTGACCGCTGTGCCGGCCGGCACATTGCTGTACTACAGACGTCAAGTATTGCACTAACCGAACCATTGTAGAAAGAACTGAGTGGCTGCGCGCCACTCATCAGGACTATTGCGCACGCAGCCAAAAGCATGCGCTCACGGCTTACAGCGCATGAACACTGGCCCCTGTTGCATTGCCTGCGCCGATTGCAAAAGAGTTCTGATGAAGAACCCGGTTAGCGTGCAGGTGTTTTGCGGCCAGCTTGTGGCTGGCGAGCATCAAAGCAGGCGCGGCTGAGTGACCACCACATCCACCACCCCGTCCGACAACTGAGCCTTCAACGCCGCTCCCGGAACGGCCTGCCTGACCTGGGTCACAGCCCTTCCCTGCTCATCCGTCAGCAAGGCATAGCCGCGCTGCAGCACCAGGCGCGGATCCAGCAGTTGCAAGCGCAGGTCGATACGATCAAGCGCTTGCTTTTGCTGCTCCAGATTGCGCTGGAAGATATTGGGGAAATTGACCTGTAGCGCTTGCTGGTTCTGCGCAAGTCGCTGCAACTTCAATAGCATGGAGTGGCGCAGGCGCTGGGCCTGACGGCTGAGCTGCAGCTGGTTGCGCGCCAACTGCTCGCTGGGCCGCCCCAAACGCTGTGCAGCGATATCCAGGCGCTGGGCCTGGCGGTCCAACACACGCTGCACCGCGTTGTCCATGCGGTCCTGGGCCAGAGCCAGCGCACCCAGCCAGACCTCGCGCGGCTGGGCTGCCAACTCGGCCGCAGCCGTAGGCGTGGGCGCGCGCAGGTCGGCGCAAAAGTCGGCAATGGTGAAGTCGGTTTCGTGACCCACGCCGCTGATCAGCGGCACCGGGCTTTGCACAATGGTGCGCGCCAGTTGTTCGTCGTTAAAGGCCCACAGGTCTTCCAGCGAGCCGCCACCGCGCACCAGCAAGATGGTGTCTATCACCGGCTGCCGTGCAGATTCAACACGAAAATCGCCGCTTGCCTCATTTCCCTCTTGCGCCAGGCGATACAGTTTTGATAGCGCCTGCACAAGCGACTGCGGCGCCTGGGCCCCCTGTACCAGGGCAGGAACAATTACCACCGGGATATGCGGCACGCGGCGGCGCAAAGCCGTCACCACATCGTGCAAGGCTGCCGCCCCCAGGGAAGTGACCAGGCCAATACCGCGCGGCAAAGGCGGCAGCGGCCTCTTGCGCGCAGGGTCGAACAGTCCCTCGGACTCCAGCCGGGCCTTGAGGCGCAGAAACTGCTCGAACAAGGCCCCCTGTCCGGCTCGCTGCATGCTCTCCACCACCAGTTGCAGATCGCCACGCTGCTCGTAGACGCCTAGACGCCCTCTGACTTCGACCAGCTCGCCATCACGTGGCGAGAAACCGACCTGCTCGGCCGCACGACGGAACATGGCACAGCGAATCTGCCCGCTCGCGTCCTTGAGGTTGAAATAGCAATGCCCGCTGGCAGCACGCGAAAAGCCACTGAGCTCGCCGCGCACGGCCACCGGATTGAAGCGCGCCTGCAAGGCATCGCCAATGGCGTGGCATAGCGCGCCAACTTCCCACACATGCGGCGTGGCTGCTGAGTTTGGACGTTCAAACATTGAATTCATGCGGTGTCAGCGAGGTCTTACGCGGGCCGGATTCTCCACAGATGTCGGCGTCCAGCCCTGTCGGCGACAAAGCCAGAAAAATCCTAAACAACACATGAGGAACATCATCCATCTTATTGATTTAAAACAACTTATAAGGCTTCACACAGGTGTCAAACTCGTAACAAGCCTTTAAAGCGAAGCAGATAACCGACCGGCATAGCAACTAGATCACAAAGTTATCCACAGATTTCTGTGATATACGCGAAAGCATTCGCAAAGAATCGCAAGCACTTTGTGCCCGCTCTACCGCTCCAAGCTCCGTGCGCTTCAAGCGCTGCCGCACGATCTTGCTGCGCTGGCTCAAGCCTGCCGTACGAGGCCTGTAAAAACGGGTCGCAGCGGCACGGCAGTGGGTCATAATCGTCGGCTGCAATTTCTGAACGACGAGGGAGAGCAACGTTGCTGTCGATCATACAAGCCGCAGGATGGCCTATCTGGCCTTTGATTGCCTGCTCGATTTTGGCCCTGGCCCTGATTTTTGAGCGCTTTGCCTCGCTGAAAGCCAGCAAGGTCGCGCCGACCAATCTGCTCAATGAAGCGATTTCGGTCTCCACCAAGCACCTGCCCAGCGCTGAAACCACCCAGCAACTGGCCCAAAGCTCGGTATTGGGTGAGGTTCTGGCAACTGGTCTGCGTACCCGCCAGGCACATCCCGAAAGCAGCGAGGAAGAGCTGCGCTCGGCCATGGAGGGCGCGGGCCGCGCCGCCGCTCACAAGCTGGAAAAGTATTTGAGCGCCCTGGCCACCATTGCCTCGGCCGCGCCACTGCTGGGCCTGTTGGGCACGGTGATCGGCATGATCGAGATTTTCGGCTCCCAGCCCGGAGCCAGCTCCGGCGCCGGCAACCCCGCCCAGCTCGCCCATGGCATCTCGATTGCGCTCTACAACACGGCATTCGGCCTGATGGTGGCCATTCCGTCGCTGATCTTCTGGCGCTATTTCCGCGGCCGTGTGGACGGCTATCTGCTGGGCATGGAACTGGCGTCCGAGCAGTTCGTGCGCCATCTGGGTCGCCTCAAGCCTGCCAAGTAAGAAGCGGAACGCATCCATCATGAACTTCCGTCCTCGTCACCGCGATGAGCCCGAGATCAATCTGATCGCCTTCATCGACGTGCTGCTGGTGGTGCTGATCTTTTTGATGCTCTCCACCACTTACAGCAAGTTCACCGAGCTGCAGCTAACCTTGCCCGTGGCCGACACCGAGCAGCAACGCGATCGCCCCAAGGAAATCATCGTCGGCGTCTCCGCTGATGGCCGCTACTCCGTCAACAAGCAAGGCGTGGATGACCGCAGCGTCTCCTCTGTTGCCGCCGCCCTGTCCGGTGCGGCAACAGCGGGCAATGACAGCGTGGTCATCATCAGTGCCGATGCCAACTCCCCGCACCAGTCGGTGGTGACCGTCATGGAAGCGGCCCGCCACGCGGGACTGTCGCAGATCACGTTTGCCACCCAGACCTCGGCCAGCGCAGGCAAGGCCAACTAGGAGCCCCTCGGGGAATGGGCAGCACATGAAAAAACGGGCCAGATGGCCCGTTTTTCTTTGCACCCATGCCATTTCTCAGGCCTGGAGTCCCAGCACCGTCAGATCCAGCTTGCCGCCAGAAACCGGCGGACACCAGAAATAGCAGCCCGTCAGCGGCCTGGAAAAGCGGAACAGTCCATCGCTGATGCCGTCATCCATGCCCAGCATGCGGCGCATCTGAGCCTCGAAAGCGTCAAAGCTGCAGCCAAAGGCGGAGAACATCAAGCCGCTGCGATCACTGCCCTGCGGGCTGACGCTCCACCAGGGCATTGAGCGTCGCACCACAAAGGCTTCCGGCTCAAAGCTCTCCTGCGCCGTGCGCTTGACATGGGCCGATTCAGGGGCATCGTCCAGCTCCTCGTTGTCGCTGCGGCGACGACCCACGGCATGGTCCTGCTCCGTGGTGCTCATGCCGCCAAAGGCCGAGTAGTCATGTTCCCACTGCTGCAAGGCCCAGTAGCTGCAGCCGTCCATTCCTGGCCCCTGCTCTGCCGCAATGCCGGCTGCCACGGCCTCATCGTCCTCGGGGTTCTCGGTGCCGTCTTCATAACCGGTCAGATCACGGCCGTGACCGTTGTCCGAACGCTGGTGCACAAAGGCATCCACGATGTGATCACGCTTGAAGACCGGCGCCAGCAAGTTGGTCAGCTTGGCCGTCAGAGCGATCAGCTCACCGCGTTGATCGCCGCGCAGCCACAGGCACAGCGCATAAGGTGTGCTGGGTGCTTCGAACTGCGGGCCCTTGAGGTGCGGGAACTCGCGCATCAGCGGCAGTTTCTTGTCCAGCTGCTGCAGCACCTGCAGGCCCAGACCCGCCACTACCTGCTGACCGTCAACACTGGTCTGCAATTTCTTCAGACTGTTCTGCAAATCTGCACCTGCACCGGCCAGGGTGAAGAAAACATAGCGCCCCTGTTCAGGAAGAGACGCCAGAATGCCTGCTTGTGCTTTTGTCATGGGGTTGCCGATTCAATGGTTGGAAAACACATCAAAGTTTAGTAGCGAATCAGCAGCGCCCCGCCAAGCCTTGAGCCGCTTGCCAGATTTGAAAAAATTCAGCCTCAGGCGCAAAAAAGTCGCGACTTTGCCCAAACCACCATTTTTCCGCTGCTAGAATTCATCCCATCGACGACAGGCGCGTAGCTCAGCTGGTTAGAGCACCACCTTGACATGGTGGGGGTCGTTGGTTCGAGTCCAATCGCGCCTACCAAACATCGCAAGCAAAACCAGAGCTTGCAAGCAAGACAGCCCGCTGCAAAGCGGGCTTTTTTGTTTCTACTCATCTCTTGGAACGCCGACGCATGGATCACGCCATGCATTGACCTCCGGCCGTCAATGTCGCTCTCTGCGTCGTTTTCACGCTCCGTCAGGGATGCTCGGCTCCACCAGGAGGGCAAGCAGCTGCAGCGACTCCTGCCAGCCCAGATAGCAGGCCTGCTCGGGAATCACGTCGGGAACGCCCTCCTGCACCACATGCAGCTCGGTGCCGCAAAACACGGCTTTCAAGTTCACGGTGGTAATCATTTCACCCGGCAGATTCGGGTCCTCGAAGCGGTCGGTATGGCGTATGCGCTGGCCCGGCACCAGCTCCAGAAACTCGCCGCCAAAGCTGTTTTGACTGTTGGCGGAAAAATTGATGAAGCTCATGCGATAGCGGCCGCCCACACGGGCGTCAAATTCATGCACCTGCGCCGCGAAACCATGGGGCGGCAGCCACTTGACCATGGCTTCTGGGGTCGTGAAGGCCCGATAGACGCGTTCGGGCGGAGCTTTGATCACACGGTGCAGTCGAATGGTCTGTGGCATGCGAGACTCCTGAGGTAGAGGCCGCAAGCTTAGCTCTCATCACAATGACTGGCTACCAGCTTCTCGAGGATGCGCTCATCAACCGCTGCGTCGAAACAAGCACCACTACAGAAAGCTCCATTGACCGGTCCGGCTCGACATTCACAGAACCCGGTGAAGGATTCGCCGGCTTTAGGCAGATGACTGTCCATGGCGCGCGATGACGAGGTCGTCATCGATGCCGCCGACATCAACCACGAGGCATCGTCCAATCTGTGGTGCTTTTCTCCGTGCGATGACGAGTCCCTGGGCCTCAGCGCTGCAGCTCTTGTCGATTTCATCAACCAGGTCATGACAGCCAGGCGAGAGAAATTGAGCGGAAATTCATCCATGCTTTTCTATTGCTGGCATGACGCACAGACGAGGCAGCTACGCTTCAGTCTTGTCTCCAGCACACATGGCCGGCTGCCTTTCGGCTGCGCCATTGACCCCTCTGCAGAGCTCGCCGCCATCCCAGAACATATCGTCAAGAAAGACTGGCTCAATGCAGACTGGGGCAAGACTGGGCCGAACAGCCCTGATGCAGAAGCAGCCTTGAGCCTGCCCGTGTTCGTTGCCAACCTGTAGCAGCCAAGCCCGGCCTTCAGACTCATCACTGCCCAAGCCAGTCACCGGCCTGAACGCTCCCGCCGCGATTCAGAAGCTGCCCACGGACATAGGGCACGGAACATGGCACACTGTGGCAAACAGCAGCGAGAGCAATGCGGACCGAAGCATCGATTTGCTAGTCGCAAGCTTGTCTCAGCCTCATGAAAACTGCCCCGGGAGTTCGTATGGGCAAAGGCAAACCAGACGCCGCAGTGGCGTTTTCAGCTATCGCATCCCCGCTTGTCGACTCGGCAGTCGAACAGGCCCGGCACATAGCCCGAGAGCCCGCCGCCGAGGGAATTCATCAATTGCGCGTTGCGCTGCGCAACCTGCTGACACTATGGTGGCTCTACCGCCCCCTGATGGGCGCCGAGGAATATGCACGGCAGCGCGGCTGCCTGAAATCGATTGCCGGCGCAGCAGGCAAGGCCCGCGATTACGACATTCTGATCGAGCTGCTAAGCCGTCATGACAAATGCAGTGCAGCCGGCATTGCCGCAATATACGTCGCTCGCGAGGCAGCCTTGCAGGCTGGCAGAGAAATCCTGTCGCCTCCGCATATACAGACATGCCTGCTGAAAACTCTGACACAAACAGAGGCAAGATTGCGCGCCAAGCCTCGCCAGCTGCGATTGGGAGCACTTGCCGAAGCACGGATCGCAAAGTCCAGGCGGCAGTTGCACCAACGCATCAAGCGGGCGATAACAGCGAACAAGCCAGATATCGAAGCATTTCACGATGTCAGAAAAGCTGGCAAGAAAACTCGTTATCTGCTGGAGCTGTTCGAACCTCTGCTGCCCAAAGATCATCACCGTCTGCTCAAACGCCTCAAGAAAATCCAGCAACCTCTCGGAGAGCTGAATGATCTTGCCGCCAGCGAAAGCCTGCTACGCCAGAACCTGCGCCTGATCTCCACACCGGATCAAGCGAAAAAGCTAGAACGCTGGCTCAAGAGAAAACGCAAACGTCGCCAGAATACTCTGGCCTGCTCGCTGCGGCAGGATTGGCAGCCCAAGCGGCCCGGTTAAGGGCCTAATACGGCACCAGTATCAGTCCCACACAGGAGCCAGGCCATCAGGGCTGACTTCTCGCCCATTTCGCTCCAGCGCAGCGATCAGCGCCATGTCTTCGGCATCCAGCTTGAGGTCGCGCGCCAGCAGGTTGCTGGCCAGGTTCTCGCGCTTGGTGGACGACGGAATCACCGCATAGCCCAGCTGCAGCGCCCAGGCCAGGGCCACCTGCGCCACCGTGGCGCTGTGCTTGGCCGCGATCTGCGCCAGCACCGGGTCCTTGAGCACCTTGCCGTAGGCCAGTGTCATGTACGAAGTGACCTGAATGCCCTGCTCCTTGAGGAAGCTCGTCAACTTCCAGCCTCGCAGATAGGGGCTCAGCTCGATCTGGTTGGTGGCGATCTGGTCCCTACCCACAGCGGCGATGGCCTGCTTGGTCAGTTCGATGTTGAAGTTGGAGATACCGATCTGGCGGGTCAGGCCCTTGGCCTTGGCCTCGGCCAGCGCCTCCATGTACTCGGACAGCTCCACGCCGTTGCCGGGTGCGGGCCAGTGGATCAGGGTCAGGTCCACATAGTCGGTACGCAGCTTCTTCAGGCTGTCTTGCAGGCTGGGGATCAGCTTGGCGCGGCTGTAGTTATCGGTCCAGATCTTGGTCGTGACGAACAGATCGCCACGTGCCACGCCGCTCTCGGCAATCGCCTGACCGACTTCGGCTTCGTTGCCATAGATCTGAGCCGTGTCGACAGCGCGGTAACCCACATCGAGTGCATTACGCACGGAATCGATCACGGTCTGACCGGAGAGGCGGAAGGTACCGACGCCGAAGGAAGGAATATGGCTCATGAAATAACTCCTGAATGAGATTGAAGACGGCAGCCAGTCCTGAGCTTGCATGTCTGCTATCAGGCCAGGCTTTTCCGATGCCTGAAGTTTGCCCAACCCATATTTGTAGATTAAGCCCTGTATTTCACAAATTCTTTTGAAATAAAATCAAATATAAAAACTCGAATCTTGCGCCAGCAGTGACCAGTCTTCATCATCTTTGATAGCAACACGTGCCCCACCAGACATGGCTGCCATGCCCGCCGCGGGAATGCTGGCTTGGGTGCCATCGGCAATCACCAACAGTCGTTCCACCAAGGTGAATTCGGCAATGCGCCGGTGACCGGGGCAAACAGAGCCACAGACGAGCTCCCAGGGCGATGCACTCGGTTGATATTTGCAAATCAAGCCTGGCATCTCCTCAATTTTCTTGAACTGAATTCAACAATGAAGACCACGCTCGATGAATTGCAGGCCTTTGTGGCCGTCGTGGACACGGGGTCCATCACCGCAGCTTCGGAGCTGCTGGGCCTGACAATTTCGGCTACCAGCCGCACGCTGGGGCGTCTGGAAGAAAAGCTGCAGACCACGCTGCTGCGCCGCACCACCAGACGTCTGGAACTCACTGAGGAAGGCGCCACCTTCTTGCAGCATGCCCGTGCCATTCTTGCATCGGTGGACGAAGCGGAGGAGCTGATGGCGGCGCGGCGCATGCGGCCGGCGGGAAGATTGCGTGTCGATGCAGCCACCCCTTTCATGCTGCATGTGCTGGTGCCGCTGATTGAGGGATTTCGTACGCGCTACCCCGAGGTGGAGCTGGAGCTGAACTCCAACGAAGGCATCATCGACCTGCTCGAAAGGCGCACCGACGTAGCATTTCGCATCGGCGTGCTCAAGGACTCCACGCTGCACGCCCGCCCTGTGGGCATCAGTCGCATTCGCGTGCTGGCCAGCCCGGCCTATCTCAAGCGCCGCGGCATGCCCGCCAGTCCGACACAGCTCGCCCAGCACAGCCTGCTGGGCTTTACCCAGCCCGAGTCGCTCAACGACTGGCCGCTGCGCGACGCCGACGGCAACGCCGTGCGCATTCGCCCGGACATTGCCTCCTCCAGTGGCGAGACACTCCGGCAAATGGCGCTGGCCGGCCTGGGCATAGTCTGCCTGTCGGACTTCATGACCCGCGCAGACCGCGAGCAAGGAAATCTGGTGCAGTTGTTTGGCAAGCAGACACTGGACATCTGCCAGCCCGTCAATGCGGTCTACTATCGAAACACCGCACTGGCGGCGCGCATCACCTGCTTTGTGGACCATGTGGTGGAAACGCTGGGCAGCCGTCCCTTCGGGACCTGAGCGGCGCAAGCCGGCGAATCAAAGACGATGGCGGCTGTCATACCTGTGTCGCGATGACGCTGCGCAATGGGCCTGCAGCGCAGCACTTGCAGCGAGACTGTACCGCCGCAGCCCCGGCACGGGCTGCGCTGCTTTTGACTTGAACGCCGTGACTGAACGGTTTGCTTAGGGAGGTGCATGTGATCAGCATTTTGGGCATCGTTCTTTCACTCGGTCTGCTCATCACTTTGGCCTATCGCGGCGTCAGCGTGCTGCTGCTGGCACCACTGACAGCCCTGCTGGCCGTGGCCTTCGGTGCACCGGAGCTGATGCTGGCCAGCTACACCCAGATCTTCATGCTCAGCCTTGGCGGCTTTGTCATCGCCTACTTTCCGCTGTTCTTGCTGGGCGCAGTCTTCGGCAAGCTGATGGAAGCCTCGGGGGCAGCTCACATCATTGCCCAGGGCATTGCGGCAGCACTGGGCGAGCGGCGCGCCATACTCGCCGTGGTGCTGGCCTGCGCCGTTCTCACCTACGGCGGTGTTTCCCTGTTTGTCGTGGCCTTTGCGGTGTACCCCATCGCCCAGGCGCTTTTCCGGCGTGCCGACATCCCGCGCCGCCTCATGCCGGCCACGATTGCGCTGGGAGCCTTTACCTTCACCATGACGGCGCTGCCCGGCACGCCGGCCATCCAGAACGCGATTCCCATGCCCTATTTCGGCACCACGCCGTTTGCCGCGCCGGGACTGGGCCTGATCGCCGCAGCCGTGATGCTGATGCTCGGCCTGTGGTGGCTGCACTGGCGCAGCGCGCGGGCGCGCGCCAGAGGCGAAGGCTTTACCGCCGAGGATGAAGCCCAGCAGCCGGCGGACGAACCTGCTCCAGAAGCAGAGGCCGCCCCCAGCCATCTGGAGCTGGGCAAGGCCTTGCTGCCTGTTGCCGTGGTGATCGCTCTGAACTATCTTTTATCGGTGCATGTGCTTGCAGGGTTGGACACGCGCTATCTGGCCGAAGCCCGTTTCGGCGCCACCAGCATCGAGGCGCTGCGCGGCATCTGGGCCGTGATTTCGGCCCTGACCGCGGCAATCTGCCTGCTGGTTGCCCTGTGGTGGGGCCGCCTGCCACAGCTCAAGCAACTGCTCGACGAAGGAGCCAGCGCCTCGGCCCTGCCGCTGCTGAACACAGCCTCCCAGGTCGGTTATGGAGCGGTCATAGCCTCGCTGGCAGGCTTCACGCTGATACGCGATGCGGTGCTGAATATCTACCCGGACAACCCGCTGATCTCGATGTCGATCGCCATCAATGTTCTGGCCGGCATCACCGGCTCGGCCTCGGGCGGCATGAGCATTGCCCTGCAGACCCTGGGCAGCACCTGGCTGCAGATGGGCGAGGCTGCAGGCCTGTCGCCCCAGTTGCTGCACCGCGTCACGGCCGTCGCCACGGGCGGGCTGGACACCTTGCCGCACAACGGCGCCGTCATCACCCTGCTGGGCATCTGCCGGCTCACACATCGCCAGTCCTATCTGGACATTGCCATGGTGGCCATCGTCCCGGCCGTCGCTGCCCTTGCCGTCATCGTGGCGCTGGGCAGCCTGTTTGGCAGCTTCTGACCTCAGGCTCCCGGGATAAGGACCCAGGTATTTGCGCATCACGCAGGCCCGCTGGCGGCGGGAACTCCGGCCGCGCCCGTATGATCCCAACCCCTATGCCTCAAAACACCGTCCAAGCATCCTCCTCGCAACATGGCTTGCGCGCCCTCTGGCGCCAGCGTGGAGCGGGTGCCTGGCTGCTGTGGCCGCTATCGCTACTCTATGGAGTGCTGCAGGCCTGGAACGCCAAGCGCATGCTCGGCCACCAGCAAAGCACGGGTCTGCCAGTCATCGTCGTCGGCAATGTGATTGCGGGCGGCGCGGGCAAGACCCCCGTGACTCAGGCCGTGGTGGCCCACCTCAAGGCCAGGGGCTGGCAGCCGGCCATCATCTCGCGCGGCTATGGCCGCAGCATAGAGAAAGGGCAGGATTGCCGTGAGGCTCTGCCGGACAGCCCCGCCAGCGAGGTCGGCGACGAGCCCGCCCTGCTTGCGCGCAGCACCGGCGTGCCGGTCTTTGTCGCCTCCAGGCGCCTGGAGGCGGCGCAAGCGCTGCGCCAGCGCTACCCGCAGGTCGACGTGATCGTAAGCGACGACGGCCTGCAACATCTGGCGCTGGCACGCGATGTGGAGCTGTGCGTCTTCAATGATGAAGGAGTCGGCAACGGCTTTCTGCTGCCCGCAGGCCCGTTGCGCGAGCCCTGGCCTCGCCCGGTGACGGCCACACTACATGCCGGCCAGCCGCCCCGGCCACTGGGCTCTTCACCGGCGTTCGCGCTGCAGCGCAGCCTGGCCGACACCGCCCACAATGGCCATGGCCAGAGCATCCCGCTGCGCAGTCTGGCCGCTCAGAGCCCGGAGGCCGTGGCCGCCGTGGCACGCCCCGAGTCCTTTTTTGCCATGCTGGCCGCCCAGGGCATCACTCCGGCAGCAACCCAGGCCCTGCCCGATCACTATGATTTCGAGAGCTTCTCGCGCACGCTGGAAAATGACAAACCCTTGATTTGCACCGAAAAAGATGCCGTCAAGCTCTGGCGCAGCCATCCTGAAGCCTGGGCCGTGCCCCTTAAGCTGCAGCTGCCGCAGGCCTTCTGGGAGCTGCTGGATGCGCAGCTGGCCAAGGCCAACGCCAATATTCGCCGCGATGGCAAGCCAGCCTGACTATCATTGAGCCTATGGATCAACGACGTTTGATCACCTCTTTTTGCAGCGCCAGTTCACTGCTGGCGCCCTCATCCCGTTTTGCAGGAATACTCCATGGACGCCAAACTTCTCGAACTGCTGGTCTGCCCCGTCACCAAGGGCCCGCTGCGCTTTGACCGCGAGCATCAGGAGCTGATCAGCCACAGCGCGCGTCTGGCCTATCCCGTGCGCGACGGCATCCCGGTGCTGCTGGAAAACGAAGCCCGCACCCTGTCCGACGACGAGCTGGAAGAAGAAAAGCAATAAGCCATGAGCTATACGGTACTGATCCCGGCCCGCCTATCCTCGACCCGTCTGCCCGGCAAGCCCCTGGCTGATATTGCCGGCCTGCCCATGGTGGTGCGCGTGGCCCAGCGCGCGGCTCTGGCCGGCGCAGCCCGCTGCGTGGTGGCGGCCGACGACGAGAGCATTGTGGCGGCCTGCGCCCAGCATGGCGTCCAGGCCATCCTGACCCGCAAGGATCATCCAAGCGGCAGCGACCGTCTGGCCGAAGCCTGTGCGCAACTGGGCCTGTCCGGTGACGATGTGGTCGTCAATGTGCAGGGCGACGAGCCGCTGATCGACCCCAAGCTGATCGAGGCTGTGGCGCAACTGCTGCTGGCCCGTCCCGAAGCCAGCATGGGCACGGCGGCTCATCCTATTGATAGCCTGACGGATTACCGCAACCCGAATGTGGTGAAGGTTGTCTGTGACGCCAAGGGTCTGGCCAGCTATTTCAGCCGCGCACCCATCCCCTGCTCACGCGACCACGGCGATGAAGCCTGGTGGCAGACGGCGGCCCCCAGGACCGGTCACACAGGTTTCACACCGCTGCGCCATATTGGCATCTACAGCTACAAGGCCGGTTTTCTGCGCGAGTTCCCGCAACTCGCGCCCGCCCCCACCGAAGCCATGGAGCAGCTGGAGCAGCTGCGCGCCCTCTGGCACGGCCACCGCATTGCCGTGCATATCACGCCTGATGCACCGGGTGCCGGCGTTGACACGCCCGAAGACCTGGAGCGTGTGCGCGCTGTTTTTGCTGGTTGAAAAAAGACCTGCGCACTTTGGCGACACCAGTCCGCAGGCTGTCTTCATCCGGGGCCGCTCACGCATCAAGCCGGCAGCTGCCCAGTCCGCGCGCGCCACCCCAAAGGGCCCTGGGCCAGTCCAGGAAAGCGCTGATCGCTATACTTTCCGCATAGTCCGAATAGCATATGTAACGGCTTCGGCACCTGGATTACAACTACAGCAATCGCGTTTGCAGCGGATACATGCCTTCAATTGGCCGCACTTGTGACAGCCTTGACTGAATTGTGTAAGCCTGTGTTGGTCTTGTGCGTGCTATCCTTGCCCGCGAAAAAATACGGCCCGGGGACTACGGACGACCACCCGTCTGCCTGGGCCAGCAAGAATTTCTACTCTCCTCAAGGATTTCCATGAAACTGATTTTGTTGGGTGCACCCGGCGCCGGCAAAGGCACTCAGGCGGCCTTTATTTGCCAAAAGTACGGTATCCCTCAAATCTCCACGGGCGACATGCTGCGCGCCGCCGTCAAGGCTGGCACCCCTCTGGGTCTGCAAGCCAAGGCCGTGATGGACGCCGGCCAGCTGGTCAGCGACGATCTGATCATCAACCTGGTCAAGGAACGCATTGCTCAGCCCGACTGCGCCAAGGGCTTCCTGTTTGACGGCTTCCCCCGCACCATCCCCCAGGCCGATGCCATGAAGGCCGCCGGCGTGAAGCTGGACTATGTGCTGGAAATCGATGTGCCCTTCGACGCCATCATCGAACGCATGAGCGGCCGCCGCAGCCACCCCGCCTCGGGCCGCACCTACCACGTCAAGTTCAACCCCCCCAAGGTGGAAGGCAAGGACGACGTGACCGGTGAAGACCTGGTTCAGCGCGAAGACGACAAGGAAGAAACCGTCAAGAAGCGCCTGGACGTCTACAGCAGCCAGACACGTCCTCTGGTGGACTACTACAGCAACTGGGCCAAGGCCGATGCAGCAGCGGCGCCCAAGTACCGCGCCATCAGCGGCACAGGCAGCGTTGAAGAGATCACCGAACGCGCTTTGGCCGCTCTGGCTTCCTGATCGCACTGTTCACTCGCTCATGGCGCCTTGCCGACTTTTGGCGGTCGGGCATCTCTGGGCAAAAAGGCCGGTGTCTTCACCGGCCTTTTTTATTCTCGAACCTCAGGCTCCCTGCCGTTCGGCCGGAGTCCATCCGATGCGGGCAAACTGCACCAAGGTGGAGTTGGCGCCATCAATATTCATAGCCATCTGCGCTCATAATCATTAGTTTTTAGATAAAAAACATCATAAATTCTAGGTAACACGCAGGATAGAAGCTCTCAGAATAAGAGCATCAACCCAATTCGCGAGGCCAACCCATCAGCTCCAGCATCAGGCTGATTCTGGCCTTGGCCGCAGGTAGGCTGCTCACATGGCCATCCCCCGCTCTCTCGGCCTGCACCACCTGCCCCTCCTCGCACCGGGTCGTGATGCGCAAAGCCATGCTCTGCACCTGCGCCCAGTCCAGGGCTGCCCCCAATGCCTGATGGACCGTGCCATTTCCCGTGCCCACCACCACCACGGCACGCACGCCTGCCGCATGCCAGGCCTGCATCACCGCCAGCGCCACGGCACTGTTGCAGCCCGCATGGCTGTGCAGCAACTCCACCTGGGGCCATTGACCTGCGGGCGGTAAAGCGATTGCAGGCAAGCCAGCCGCAGCAGCCCTAGGCAGCCCGCCCGTTGCCCAGCGCACCCGTCCCTCTTCCACCCAGCCCTGCGGGCCGGTGCCACTGCCATCAAAGGCATCCACACGGTAAGGATGCACCTTGCGCACCTGGCGCGCACTGAACACCCGGCCCGCCACCACGGCAAGCACACCGCGGCCAGCAGCTTGCGTATCGGCCGCACAGGCCACGGCATCGCGCAGATTGCCGGGGCCATCGGCCGAGATGGCTGTGGCCGGGCGCATGGCACAGGTCAACACCACGGGCTTTGCCGGGCGCAGAACACATTGCAGAAACCAGGCGGTTTCCTCCAGCGTGTCCGTGCCGTGGGTAATGACGATGCCGCTTACATCATCACGCGCGAGCAACTCGGCACATCGCAGCGCGAGTGCATGCCAGGTCGCGTGATCCATATCCTTGCTGTCCAGCTGCGCCAGCTGCTCCGTCTGCAGCGACGCAGCAGCAACGCGTTCCAGGTCCGGCACGGCCTGCAGCATCTGAGCCACGCCCAGCTGGGCCGCACGGTAGCCCACACTGGTGCCAGCCTGCTCGGCGACACCGGCAATCGTGCCACCGGTGCCCAGGATGACGATATTTTTGTCACGTTCCACTTGCAGTCCTCTTCAAACTGATTAAAAATACAGGTACTGGATGAACACACAGTATTCATCATCGATCGATCAAGGAATGCCCATGGACCACCCCAAGCTCACTCCCCGCCAGCAGCAGATTCTGGACCTCATCCAGTCCAGCATCGCTCGCACGGGTGCGCCCCCTACCCGGGCCGAGATTGCCAGCACCTTTGGCTTCAAGTCGGCCAATGCTGCAGAAGAGCATTTGCAGGCACTGGCCCGCAAGGGCGTCATAGATCTGGTCAGCGGCACATCGCGCGGCATTCGCCTGCGCGCCGATACCGTGCGCACCATCAATGCGGCACGCGGCACCAGCTTTGCGCTGCCGCTCACGGCCCTGGCCCCGCTGGTGCTTCCCCTGGTCGGCCGCGTCGCTGCCGGCTCGCCTATTCTGGCCCAGGAACATATCGATCAAAGCTATTCGGTCGAGCCCAGCCTGTTTGCCGCCAAGCCTGATTACCTGCTCAAGGTCCGCGGCATGTCCATGCGTGACGCGGGCATCATGGACGGCGACCTGCTGGCGGTACAGGCTACGCATGAAGCGCGCAACGGCCAGATTGTGGTGGCCCGCCTCGGTGACGACGTGACCGTCAAGCGCTTCAAGCGCACGCCTCAGGGCATCGAGCTGCTGCCCGAGAACCCCGACTACAAGATCATTCACGTCGATCCTGAAGAGCCATTCGCCATCGAAGGCCTGGCCGTAGGCCTTATCCGCAACAGCATGTTCATGTAACGGGCGACGGCGTCCCTCCGTCCATGCAGCGGAGGCACCGAGCCTCTTTCCCTCTCAAGCCCAGGTGGTAGGCGCGAAGCCGTTGAGCTTCGCCCTGGGCGGAGCTTTGCCTGAAGAACGCAATCCTGCCTTTATCCATGCCGCAAGGTCATCAAAGGAGTTGCCAAATGGGATTCGCCACATCACTGCAGTCTTTGACACGCCGGACCCTGAAAAGCCTGTCGTCCATGCAATCTTTCCCCCCGGACTTGCGTTGCGGCGAGGACGGCGCAGCCGTCACGCAGCCTGCGTCCCTCAATGCCCGTGGGCCGAAGGCGACGCGGATCGGCATTCCTTTCATGCGCGCCAACCGCAGCTGCGGCCGTCTCGCCGGCCATGCGCTTCGCATTCAGTCCGTTGCAGCCGCCCAGCTACATGTGCCGATGACCGCCGAACCTGCGCAGGTCGGCGCTCCGCGACTGCTCAAGATCGTGCAGCGTGAGCCGCGCAGTCAGCCCGAATGCCTGCTGATCTCGGGCCGCATGGCCGATGTCTGCGCCGCGCTGGAGCGTATGGCACTCCATGAGCAAACAGCCCCGCAAGTCTGAAAGCACAGTGAGGTTTGACGGCCTCACTTATGCAGCCCCGAGCCCGACACGCGATAGGCCTGCAGGCGGAGCAACAAAGCTTCCATATGCATCCAGCAGGAAGCCATTTCAGCGCTCTTGGCCCATTGGCTGGCAGATATGACGCCAGACGACTCTGCCAGCAGTGCATAGGCGAAAAACTCGATATTGCCAGAGCAGACCCTCTGCCTTGGCGCCGAACGATCTGGATCGCCATGTAAATTTTTTACTGATGCTCTGCCGGGGTCTGTCCGCCGAAACGCATTTCGCACAAGCCTCGCAGCCTTCTAAACTCCTTGTCAGGCGCGAATATGCGTCAGAGCGGATACCCGGATCAGGGTATTGCGGCACCTCTTCGACAGTGGAAACATTCATATACACATGTCAACGAGGGCGTCTTATGAGTGCCTACCGCAAGCTCTTGCAGCACATACAGGCCAAAGACGCCAATGGGAACCTGCGCCTGATTCTGGTCTATCAGAGCTTTGATGAGGTCGACATGCCGCATGGCGTCTCCATACGCCCGTCTGCCATTTACTTTGAAACTGCCGATCACCAGGAGGTCAACTGGCTCAATCCACAGCAGTTCGAGATAGAGGCCACTGGCGAAATCCTCAATCGCGTTCCTCCTTCGCCCGAGGAATGAGACAACTCGACGCGACCGCCCCGTTACAGAGTCTTACCTCCTGTCTACAACTCTGCTGCATTCAAGAACTAGGCATTGCGCGGCTTGAAATATTGGAATAAATTGATTCTCAGGCACATCTTCCGGCATCAGGAGGCTGAACATGTTCAAGCACCTGCTCATTCCCACCGATGGCACCAAACTGTCAGAGGCTGCCGTGCGTGCTGGCGTTCTGCTTGCGCGTGAACAAGGCGCCAAGGTGACCGGCCTTTATGTCATGCCCGATTACCGCGCCATCATCTACGGCGCGGACGCACTGCTGACTTACAACAGCGCAGAGTTCGAGCGAAGTGCCAACAGCGATGCAGATGCGGCTTTGCAGTTCGTTGACCAGATTGCCAGACCTGAAGGCGTACCCTGCAACTTTGTGCGAGTCACCCACGCCTCTGTCTACCAAGCCATTGTTCAGCAGGCACAGGAATTGCAATGCGACCTGATTTGCATGGCTTCACACGGTCGCAAAGGTATCGGCGGAATTTTGCTGGGCAGCGAAACCCAGCGCGTTCTGACGCACAGCCATATCCCGGTGCTTGTACACCGGCCCGCCTCCACCGGCAAACATTAAGGAGCCAGAAATATCGAATAGCAGTCCTGCATGTCGCACGCTTGCCTTGATACAAGATGAGCAAGCGACTTGCAAGTCATGGCTGCAAAATGCAGGCCAGCCAGTCAGGAGTTGCTGGCCGCTCCCGATGGGGCAACCTGTCAACCGTTCAAACGCGTCAGCAACAGTGCAAGAGCGATAAACGGCGATTGAGGCCAAAGTACGCCTCTGCCAAATATTCAAATGCATTGACTGTGTGAGCTGCAGAACCGGATCGAGAGGACCCCGAAACTTGCCCGCCTTGCGCGGGCATTTTTTTGGCTGCTAGGCACATCGCTCCGATACTTCTCCCAATCGCTCACGATGCCCAGGCAAGGTGAACAGAATCTGGAGATTCTGCGAGTCCATTTGCTGCACCACGATGGAGCCGTCTTCGTGCAGATAGATCCGCACAGTGCGTGCATCATCCAGATCCCAGTGCGCAACGCTCGTATTCACCCCCCGCCAGCCATGCTCCTCGCACAGCCGACGCCGGCGCAAGGCCTTCAAAAATTCCTGCGAAGCACCAAGCTCTGCATTGGTTTGCACCCAACTGTCGATCACCAACTCATAAGCCATCTGCTGCGTATGGCAAGGCTTGGCCAGCTTCATGTGCCTGATCCAGGCATCTAGACGGGAGGCAAAAGTGTATTGCAGGTGGTGGGACATGGGCTTTTTTGAATTCAGTAGGGCACAGGGCTAGATCGCCACTTGCGCATCAAAAATCAGAATTTTCCTACGCCCAATTTACCGAAAAGTGCAGCAGAAACAAAATCTACATCACCAATAGGTTCAGGGTTTAACACTGCTTGATGACTGGCCTGAGAGACAACTGGCAAAGCGCGACTGGCCAGAGCCACGGTGAACCCTGAGCCTGCACGGCGACATATCTCAAGGATTGGATAAGCTGGCTTTTGGATGCTTGTCAGCTGCTCAGCCACCGCATTGCCAAGTATTTCGGGAGTACCTACCGATGACTTGCCTGTTGGAATTCAGGCAAGGCGATTCAGCCCTGCTTTCGATGATTCAGGCCTAGAGCATCGTCTTCCTGAAATTCAATGCGCCCCTCTAAAAATTGTCATCATCAGGCGACTTCTACGCTCAAACCCATGCCGGCTCAGAATAGATTTCATTAAAAAAATCTATCTTTTCACTCAGTTACTTAGCACGGCCACTTCATCAAAAAAAGATGACAGCGGCACCGGCAAAGCACCTCCCCAGCGCTTCAGAGAAGCTCACACAGCAGATCTGCTCTGTCCATTAGCGCGATCTGTAAGTGCCTACATACTTCCTTACATCCGCTTGATACAACATCAGTCAAATGCAATGAAATGTCAGCTCGCAGGTCCTGCGGCAAGTCGTTGAGCACCAGGGAGTGTCGTCATGAGAAAAGTTAATCCTGCCGCCAAGAACGCGAACCGCGCTTTTGTCCGTCTGCACACGTATGTGACCAAGCAATTCGACTGGGATCTCTTCACCAAGGACTACCGGGTAGTCCTGCACACAGACGAGGACGGAGGCGTCACCCTCTATATCGTCAAGGTCTTCGACAAGGATGGACAGCCTGCCGCACTAGGCCCAAAGATCCCTAACCAGATTACGTTCTCTTACCGTCAGGCTCCCATCATGTCGGTATGGACAGAGTTCTTTAACGACGGCAAATTCAGTTGGCGCAATGTCTCCTGCCGCTAGGGCGCGGCGGCGGTGGAGGATGGTGGCTTGGCTGTCGGCATAGACACCCGCCGCAGCGCCAGGAGCGCCATCCTGTCCAACACATTCAGGAGAGTTGCATGACCCGCTTCCAACCGATGCTTGCAACTGCTGCCCTGCTCAGTCTCATGACGCTACATCTCAGCAGCAGCTCCATGGCACAGGCCGCCTTTACAACCCCGGGCGGCTACACCAACTCCTACAGCGGCCAGATCACGGGCAACGGTATCGTGCAATACGGGCTCGAAACACGGCCCTTCCAGCGCATGACCGTCACGCTCAACACCAACAACCCGTCCAGCCAGATGAACGTCTTCAAGGACGGCTCTGCCCAGCCTCTATGCCAAGGCTCGGCCAACAACAACATCTGCACCTTCCGCATCGAGCGTGGTGCCAGCTATCGCGTGCTGATCTTCCTCACGCGTGAAGCCGCCCAGCGTGGCGAAAGCGCACGCTTTACGCTCACCACCGAAGAAAGCACCTGACAGCTTGACTGCCGTCAAGAACCCCTCAGTCCATGGCTTGTAAACTGGCTTCAACAAATTCAAAGTGAAAGCCCGTTACACGATATGGAAAACTTTCCCAAGGACATCTACACCGAGCCCACGCCCGATGTGAATACCCTGGCCAACCTCGGCCCCCTCACCGGCATGGCCGGCATCTGGACCGGCAAGCGCGGCCTGGATATCAACCCCAAGGCTGACGGCCCCGAAAAGCAGGCCTTTATCGAGCACATGGAGTGCCAGCCTATCGATGCGCAAACCAACGGCCCACAGCTCTTCTATGGCCTGCGCTACCACACACGCATCGTCAAGCCCGATGACGTGGAAACCTTTCACGACCAGGTCGGTTACTGGCTGTGGGAGCCTGCCACCGGCAACATCATCCAGACCCTGACCATCCCGCGCGGACAGACCGCCATGGCCACGGGCAAGACCACGGCCGACGCCACCAGCTTCACTCTCAGGGCCGAGCGCGGCTCCACCGTCAACGGTATCTCCAGCAACCCGTTTCTGGAGCATGCCTTCAGAACCGACGCCTATACCATCACCGTCACCAAGCACTCGGACGGCACCTGGTCGTACGAGCAGGAAACCACGTTGACCATCCCCGGCCAGAGCAAGTCTTTTTCCCATACCGACCGCAACACCTTGCACAAGATTGGCGAGCCCACGCCCAACCCAACGGCAAGGGCCGCAGTTGAAATCTGATTAGCGCTCTCAAAGGACTCCACGCCCTGGCCGAATTCACTGGCTCCGCAGGGCGCACACTCCCCGATTACCGCATCGCCCGCGATGGCCTTAAGCTGCTGACCATGGACCTTACGGGCAAGAAGGTGCTTGCCTTCAAACTGGCTTATATGCATGTGCCTTTCAACGCATGGAGGCCATTCGCCGCAGGCTGCCGGCATTCGGCGCTTGGAGCTGGCCTTCAATCTGGTCGCGAAGGCTGCACCGCGCTGCGTTCAAGACCTCTATACAGGGCGATGCCGACAAATGGCAGCACAGCAGCCACCTGCCCAACCTGAATTACGGCCGCCCCACCCTGCGCCATGTACCGCCGGTTGTGACCGAGCTGAGGCCGGCCTCCTTCGACAGCCTGCCATGGCGCATTGCCGACGGCGAGATCATCGGTTCGACCGATGCCCAACTGGCCAGGCTGGCAACAGCCGCAGGGCATGCTGCGCATGACGTTCGGATAGTCTGCTTTTGATAGCTTCTAACGCTTTATGGATAAGGGCTTGAGGCGGCTTCTACCTACGCCTTCATGAATTTGATTTCCATCAAGAAACCGTCTGAATACTCATTTCAAGGTGTTGCATTAGCAGCCCTGGAGTGTGAGTATGAGCTCAGTGATCGATCGAATTGATTTGGCAACAAGACGCGCACCTATGCGCAAGGAGGCTGGATATGTTCAAGCACATTTTGATTCCTACGGACGGCTCTAAGCTCTCTGAGGCCGCGCTGCGCGCGGGCATACAACTGGCCAAGGAACAAGGCGCACAGGTGACGGCGCTGTATGTGATGCCGGATTACGCAGCCATGATTTACGGAGCGGAGGCGCTGATCGCCTACAACTCTGCGGAGTTCGACAAGAGCGCCCAGAAGGAAGCAGATCAGGTGTTGCAAGCTGCCCTGGACATTGCCAAGACGGAGGGCGTGGCCTGCCAGACGGTGCGGGTCACGAATATCTCCATCAATCAGGCCATCATCAAGCAGGCGCAGGAGGGTAACTGCGATCTGATCTGCATGGCATCACACGGCCGCAAGGGCATTGCCGGCATTTTGCTGGGCAGTGAGACCCAGCGCGTACTGGTCAACAGCAGCATTCCAGTTCTGGTGCACCGCCCGGTTTAGGCCTGATCGACTGCAGCGCAGCCACTTCCCGGCCGCTCTCACAATGCAAGCAACGCCCCATCGCCCTCGTGCGGTGGGGCGCTTTTTCATGGGCCGATCGTCGTGTAGCATCGGTGCATCAAATTGTGAACCTTTGGTTCCATTTGTCACGCCGGCAGCGGCGTCTCTGGTTCATTTTGAAAAAGGGAAAACGCAGATGAGTCACGCAATCGCAACCGATGCCGGCCTGGCGTGGCGGACCGGCCCGATTCGCCCGAGAGCCTGCACCTGCGGCAGCGTGGTGTGCCAGTTGCTGCATGAGCGGGTGATGAGCGATATGTCGCGCCGCATGTTTGTGGGCGGGGTGGCGGCCATGATGGCGCCATTTGTGGCCCTGCATGCTGCCGAGACAGGCGTGGGCGGGGCGGCCAGGCCGGCCGACCGCCCCGTGTTGCTGACCAATCTGCGCCTGTTTGACGGTACGGGCAAGTCGGTGCGTCAAGGCGTGCAGGTGCTGATCCAGGGCAAGCTGATTGCCGCCCTGCCCTCCGCCGGCGAGAAGATGGAAGGTGCCCAGGTGATCGACTGCCAGGGCAAGCTGGTGATGCCGGGCATGATCGATACGCACTGGCACACCATGCTGGCAGCCATTCCGCAGATGACGGCCATGACGGCAGATCTGGGCTATCTGTATATCTCCGCCGCGCAGGAGGCGCAGCGCACGCTGATGCGCGGCTTTACCTCGGTGCGCGACGCGGGCGGCCCCGCCTTTGCGCTCAAGCGCGCGATCGACGAGGGCATGGTCCCGGGCCCGCGCATCTATCCCAGCGGGGCGATGATTTCTCAGACCTCGGGTCATGGCGATTTCCGCCTTCGCAGCGATATTCCGCGTGCGGCGAACGAGCCGCTGAGCATGGTGGAGCAAACCGGCGTGGCCATGATTGCGGACGGCGAGGCCGAGGTTCTGCGCCGCGTGCGCGAGCAGTTGATGCTGGGAGCATCGCAAATCAAGATGCTGGCAGGCGGCGGCGTGGCATCGCTGTATGACCCGCTGGACAGCACCCAGTTCACCGAGAAGGAGCTGCGCGCCGGCGTGGAAGCCGCCGCAGACTGGAACACCTATGTGATGTCGCATGTTTACACGCCCAAAGGCATCAAGCGGGCCATCAAGGCGGGCGTGAAGAGCATCGAACACGGCCAGTTGGCCGACGAGGAAAGCGTGCGCATGATGCGCGACGAGGGCGTGTGGTGGAGCCTGCAGCCATTTCTGCAGGACGAGGACGCCAACCCCTATACCGATGCAGTGCGCCGCGAGAGCCAGTCGCGCGTGGCCCAGGGCACGGTGCGCGCCTATGAGATGGCGCAGAAGTACGGCATCAAGACGGGCTGGGGCACGGACATTCTGTTCAGCCCCAAGGGCACTGTCACACAGGGCAAGCAGCTGGCCAAGCTGACGCGCTTTTACGACCCCATGACGCTGCTGAAGCAGGCCACGGGCACCAACGGCGAACTGCTGGCCCTGTCGGGCGAGCGCAACCCCTATCCCCAGCCGCTGGGCCGCATCGCCCCTGGCGCATTTGCCGATCTTCTAGTGGCCGATGGCGACCCGACGGTTAATCTGGACTTCCTGAGCAGCCCGGAACAGAACCTGCGCCTGATCATGAAGGACGGCAAGGTGTACAAAAACACCCTGTAAGAGAGACAAATGACCCAGTACATCAACACCACTCCGGGCATGGCAACGGCAGCGCTGGCCGCGAGCCTGCTGGCAGGCACGCCGGCCTGGGCACAGGACAAGACGGCAGCCGATGCATGGCGCTTTCAGCTCACGCCCTATGTATGGATGACGGGGCTGGACGGCAGCGTCCGCCCGTTCAGAGGAGCGCCAACGGTGAGCGTGAACAAATCGTTCTCGGACATTCTGGAGGAGCTGGACGCTGCAGCCTTTGTGAACGGCACGGCACGCAAGGGGCAATATGTGCTGCAGGGCGACTTCAGCTACGCCGCTACATCGGACAAGGCTGCCCTACCCTTAGGCCTGAGCGCAAATGCCAAGATTCGCCAGACCTCGTTGACGATGACCGGCGGGCACAACTGGATGCTGAGTCCGCAGTCGAGCGTTGACCTGATGGCGGGCCTGCGCCTATGGCAGATCAAGGCCGAAGTGAGTGTGCCAGGGGTAGGTTCGGCGCAGTCCAACACCTCGTTCGTCGACCCAGTGGTCGCCGCACGCTGGCGCTACGATATTGCGCCGCGCTGGTCCACCTTGGTGTATGCCGATATGGGTGGGCTGGATGTGGGCTCGAAGTTCACCTGGCAGGTGCACGGCTCGGTGAACTACCAAGTCAAGGAAAACATCTTTGTGTCCGTGGGCTACCGCCACCTGAGCGTGGACTACCGTGACGACGGCAAGCGACTGGACTTCAGCCAGAGCGGCCCGATCGTCGGTGCGACGTTCAGGTTCTGATAACCACCAGCGGATAGCCAACACCCAGCCCGTCAGACCTGCGGCTGCAACGCCGCATGCAGCAATGGCATAGGCGATGGCAATCGCTGCGGGCGAACCAGGCTGCACCAGGCCCTCTATAGCACTGGATTACCTGGTGCGCGATCTCTCTCCGTTTCAGCGCATGGAGTCACCTCGACCACCGGAGAGTCAGAGCCTGAAATCGCGCTCGAAACACCACCACAGGACAAACCAGGGGCGTGCGCACTCATTGCTGCAGCCTGCCTTTCCTTGCTCCGTCAACCGCCCACGCCGGGCGACAATGTCAAAGCAGCACCAACTGACCAAAACAAGAAATCCGACAGGCCACAAGGCATCAATGAACCGCACCGAATTTCTGCAACAGCCCGAAGTCATTGGCTTTACCGACTGGCTTGCAGCCACACTCCCCCAGCGACAGATTCAGTTGAACATTCGCTCTTCCAGCTACGTCCCCAAGGGCTTGATGGCCACCACCCGTTTTGCCGATCTGGTACCTCGCCACTACCGCTGGCGAGCGACTGGCCTGGCAACGGGCGACTGGGCCGAGTCGTGCATCAAGACAAGCGCTCTTTCTGCCAAGCTGCGCGCTGCCGTGCAGGCCAACGATGCGACAGCCACCCTGGCCGCCTGTAGCGATGTGCTGGACTGGGGCGGCGAGCGCAACCCCAAAGAAGGTGCGCGGCCCTTTCTTGTGGGCCTTGGCACTAACATCAGCCACTACATCGCCCAGACCCACCAGGAAATGGCGCTTGGCTCGGCCAGCCTGCGCACCGGCTTTCCGACAGTGCGGCTCATGAACTCCATGCTCACCAAGGTACACGCCTTTTATTCGGCCGAAGGCTTGCCCATCTATGACTCACGGGTCAGCGCCGCAGCGGCTGCACTGGTGGAGTTCTGGCGCCGCAGCAGCGGCAGGCCCCACCTGCCCGATACGCTGAGTTTCCCGCTGGCCGGCGGCAGCCAGAAGCCCCAGCACAAACTGGCTTGCCTGTTTGACCAGCCACCCTCGCCGGGCACCCTGCTCTACACCAGCCAAAGCACGCCCCAGCGCTGGGCTGGCGCCAAGGTGCGGCTGGCCTGGGTAATGGCCGAGACCCTGCGCAAGACCCCCAGCCTGTTTTCAGGCCAGCCCGATCGCATGCGCGCCATGGAAGCTTCACTCTTCATGGTGGGCTACGACCTGAACTGCCTGGCCTGAACAAAACAGCCCCTGCCAACCAGTGGTTGCAGGGGCTTTTCTCCGCATCCAGGCATTTAGGTCAGATAGGCCTCCAGCGCTTATCCGTCAAACGCCGGAAGCTATCAAAACGGCTAGCTCTGGAAAAAGCCAATGGGCCTGTCGAATGCGGACAAGGGCAAAACGGCAAGACTGGCGGAATCACGGCAACGCCCTTCACCAAGGCATAAGGCCGGCCGGTGGACCCGGTTCAGGGTACTGCGGTTGGAGCGACTTGCATCGGGGAGGCAGCGACCGCAATCCTGAATGAGCCCGGAACCCACCACATCCTGCTGCGCGTCCGGATGAATACTGTGAGGAATATCGAGAGTTCCGCCTCAAACGTAAACCAAATGCTACGTAATGGCCGTGAATTCACAAAATTCAGCGTTGCGCCACGTTCTCCTACAAAAGGGTTTTCCATGACTCGGCGACCATGCATCCACAGCAAGCCAACCCGGTTTGCTGGTCACCTACCTGAAGGAGTGAAGGACATGACGCAACAGGCGAACCAGCAGCACAGCCCCAGCCAACAGGACAAGCAGCAACAGCAGCAGCAAAACCCTGGGCAACGCCAACCAGGCCAGAGCACCAGCCAACTCGGCCAGCAGCAACAGCAAACCCCAGGACAGCAGAAGACCCCTGCTCAGCAACAGCAGCCTGGGCAGCAGCACAAAACGCCCCAGCAGTGAAAGTGAGCGCCTCAGCGCTGGCCCACCTTGCCAGCGTTGTTCTGTACCACGCAAAGAAAGGAGCAGGAATGCAACCAGCCTCACCTGTCATCTCATCCGATCGTGTCAACGGCACCAACGTCTACAACCCCAACGGCGACAAACTGGGAGCTATCGACTCACTGATGATCGACAAGCTCACCGGCAAGATTCGATATGCAGTGATGCAGTTTGGCGGTTTCCTGGGCATCGGCTCAGATCTCTACCCACTGCCGTGGGATAGCCTCAAATACGAACCCAGCCAAGGCGGGTACGTGGTTTCCGTCACCAAGGAACGGCTTGAAAACGCCCCTCGCTACGAGGGAGGCACATTGCCCGAATACACCGACGACTACGGCCGCCGTGTTTATGACCACTACGGTGTGCCCTTTGTCTAACCCCGGCACGCAACCACACATGCGCTAGTGCCCAAACTCAAGAAGAACCGCAGGCCGGTCGGCGCCGGCCGCCAACCAGTTGGAGTTCAGCCCACCTCGCGGTCGGCTTTTTTTTGCGCGGAGATTTTCAAATGTAGCCTCCTGGCCCCGCGGGCCTTAAGCGCGACCTCTCCCCGCAGGGTCAAGCGGGGCCATCTGGTGTGATGGTTCCTGGTACAAGGTATTGCTCAAAATCGAGGCCTGAAATACGCTTTTCCAATACCGTAGTGCACAAGCCGTGAGCTGCGGTCTGAGCAGTCACACCAGATGGTGATGATATCCATTGCTTTCTGCCGAGCCTGAGGTTCTCTACCCTCCCTCTGCTTCCCCAGGCACGCCGCAAGGCATCGGCCTTTACCCGCAAGCCCACCAGCCAACGCTGGTGGGCTTTTTCTTTGCCGGTAGACGCTCAGTGCAGCCACGCAACACATGAGGTCGATGTCTGTTGACGCGCTGTACAGGGAAAATTTAAACTACTGTACAAATGAACAGCACTGATAAAAATAACAGTAAAATTCAAGGCAACAGCTTGCTGCGCCGGAGCGCGAAGCGCATTCACTCCATACCTTTGTTGGTTTCACCTGCTCTCAAGAGCGCTGGTCTTTTTTATCCGCCCCCGCCCATCCAGCGGGCCTGCTTCTCGCCAAAAGGAGACTCCATGCTGTACAGCACCGTTCCTCAACCCGTTGATGAAGACCTCGTGCAGCGCCTGCGCGAGAAGGGAGGCCTGTGAAATGGCCACACATCCCCACCGCCCTGCTCGCGCTGCTCCTGACAGTCCTGCTCTTGATCGCCCCGGCCTTGGAACAAAGCTACTGACCGCCGCGCAATGGGGCCTCTGCCTCCTGGGGATCTTTTGCCTCATCGGCGTGGCCGTCGTCATTGCCACCACCCCGCAAGCCTGGCCGCTGTAAACGGTCAACCTCATCGATTTTGATAGCCACAGGCGTTTTCCTGACAAGCGCCAGACCGGAGAAATATCATGGAAAAGATCATCGAGTCCCTGATCCTCGTCGCCGCCATCTTCATGGGCGTACTGTGGCTTGCCACCCCCAACGCCCAGGCAGACGAACCCACCACCCTCACCAAATCCGTGCGCGACGAGTTCGCCTGCCCAGGCATGCACGCCGAATGGCTGGACGCCCACACCGTCCAGTGCCTGCGCGAAAAGCCCTGATCTACCGCCCCGCTGCCCCCGCGAACAGCCCATGCCCCATCGACACCGTACGGCAACAACTACAGCACCGCGACAGCCAACACAGCCGGCTGCTGCCTGCTATGGAAAGCAAGGCTGCTAGTTCAATCCAGACGATGCCATCAGTAGCAGCACACTTTCAAATGCAGATAGGGCAGGCGCAACGCAATCGCCAATTCAGAAGCTCGGAAGCGCCCGCCAAGCAGACAAAAGCCCGCAAGGTTCCAGACCTAGCAGGCATTTTTGCCAAGTGGTTGGCATGTAATACCGCTACCTCAATCTGCTATGGCAAGCCCGCAAGCACTTGCGCGAGCGTTACTCGGCAGGTTTTGCGTAGACCTCTGCACTCAGCACCTCAAGGCCGACAAAGGGTTCAGTCCCTTCGACCCAGGCATCGTGGCCAGGTGGGATGGCGTAGGACTCCCCTGCGCTGAGCATTTTCTGAGAGCCGTCCTGCATTTGAACGGTGAGCTTTCCCGAAACGACGTGCCCCACATGCGAGAGTTGGCAGTATTCGGTCTTCACCACGGGCTTGATGCATTCGGACCAGCGCCATCCGGGCTCAAAGTTGAACCGTCCAATCGTGTAGCCCTGAAGCTTTACGAGCTCCACGCGAGTTTTGCTAGGTGTGCGAAGTTCATCGGGCTCGCTGTGTGACCTGACTTCTAGCTTCTCAACGCTGACTGGAGTGGCCATGATTTTCTCCTTCATAAGAGCTGCACCTCGAGCCCCCAAGGAATTCTTCAGGTATAGCTGGTGAGCCGAAGGACAGCTGAAAAAACTTATCACTACGTCATTCGCATGGCATTGCCAGGAGCACTTATCAGTTACCAATTGCTGCATGCGGCACGGCACCGTCTGCGCCGTCCAATCCACGGCTGGCAACAAAAAGCATGCTTTGACATACAGGGTGCCTACGCGGCCCATCTAAAGCGCCACAAGTTCGCACAGATTTTTCAGATTTGCATACAGCAAGCAGATCGAATGCAGCTGCAGCAAGAGTGGCATGACTTCTTTGCGCAGACCCAAGACGGCGCGATGCTGACTGTTTTGGGCACAGCCAATGCCTTACCCATTGGTAAAGCTGGCTGAACTGTCCAGCCCCTGCCCACCCTGCCTGCGCCGTATGGTTTTTTTGTCTGCCATTCACGGAGGCGCGATGGGTCGCGCCGACCCCTTGGCCTCAGCGAGGTACATGCCCGAGCCACCCACCGCGCATCAAGAACCTACTAGCACTTGAGCCCGCTGATGTTAGGACTACGGCTCGGTTACTTTGCAGGGTGGTCGCGGCGGAACAACTCCCACTCGTCGATTTCCGTGCCGTTGGGCAGCACGCAGATGCCGCGTTCTCCGGCAGTGGTCTTCTCGATGCGGGTCTTGCCGCCCAGCTTGGCACAGTACACCGATGCGGGGTTGGCCACGCCGATCACAGGCGCAGCGGACTGAGGCTGGGCGCAACCGCTGATGGCCAGTGCAGAAAGTACTGCGCTGGTGGTTCCAAGTGCTTTTTTCATGGACTCAATGTAGCAAATGCCGCCTTTTTCATGGAGCCGCAAAAAATCCTGACTCACATCAATTTCTCGTTTCCTTCATACATATGGGCTAAGGGTTGGCACCGACGATGCTGGCGACACTCTGTCAGCCAATGTCACTTTTAATTATTTCACCTCCAAAAGAGGAAAAGTGAACTGTCAGAAATCGCAAGAAGTTGTTAATTTCTGATCCGGAAGATGAGCGGCTGACACATTAATGGCCGCCTTGGCATTTAGATTTGACTAGAGATATGGCCAGTCTGGCCTGTCTGTTGGTGATCACTAGCAGAAGGGCTGTGTGTATGCATACGAGCAACGACCACATCTTTGTGTTGATGCCATCTCTGTCCCTGCTCTTTCTGGCCGGTCTGCTGGGAGTGTGCTGGGCGACCCAGCCCAAGCAACGCTTTCTACTCTGGCTGTGCGCCTCTTTCCTGCTAACCGCAATGTCTATCAGCATTCGCAGCGTGCTGAAGTTTGAAGTCCTCAATCATTATGTGGTTCTCGTCAACGCACTGTTTCTGGCGGGAGCTTGGTGTTTTACCAAGAGCTTTTCAGAGCGTCGGTGCGTACCCACATATCCGCTTGCAGCATTTGTCTTGTGTGCCGCGACGCTGGCCTCGCTCTACTATTTTGCCAATGTGGCACAGAACCAGGTGGGTCGGCTGCACACATTCGGTATAGGCGTAGCTCTGATGCTCTTGCTGCCAGTGCCGGCAGTTCTCAAACGAGGCCTCACCAACGACTGGCTGGATAGGATTTTGCTGTGGTCCTATCTGTCTTATGCCGTCTTTACCATGCTGCGCCCGACGCTGGTCGCAACTTTCGCGCATAACGGTCTCGGCGATGCCATGGATGCCAACTCAACCTATTGGCTGACAACGCTGATGAGTATTTTGCTTTTTGCATTGCTCTTCACGGTTTTAGTCTGTGCAGTCACCATCAGGGACACAGTCCGTCAACTGCGCACTGAACGCGACCTGGATGCTTTGACCCAGATACTGAATCGCCGCGCATTCAGTGAAGCCGCACAGCATCGCCTGGCCGATCAGCGCCTGTATCCCATGGCGCTTCTGGCCAGCGATATTGATCATTTCAAACGCATCAACGACAACTGGGGGCACGACAAAGGTGACGCGGTCTTGCAGCTTGTCGCCAAAGCGATGCAGCACAATGTGCGCAGCAACGATCTGGTTGCACGCTTCGGCGGTGAAGAGTTTATGGTTCTGCTGACAAAGATCGATTTGCTAGGTGCCGAGCAAGTCGCCAAGCGCATTGGCCTGGAGTTGAGAAATGACCAGGAGCTATTACCGAAAGGGCCAGCCCTGACGCTGAGCTTTGGCATCACTTCAATCAGCAATGCCGACCAGCTTGAAGGTGCACTGAGGCAAGCCGACCAGTTGCTGTATAGCGCCAAAAATGCTGGCCGAGACCGCGTTCATGTGGAAGGCCGCAGCTACCCAGACATCAGCTTTGAACACACCATCCCGGCAGACCACCCCATGGCATTGCTGACGTAAGCCGGTGAATTCGCTGGCCAATGCCATCCGCACCAGGCAGCTCACGTATCCAAGTTGGCCCACAATGACTCCTGCATGGTCGCTGACAAACCAATTTGTCAGCATTGATGCACCCCGTCATGGGTGCACTTTTGTCAGTGGAATCCTTGATGCGCAGACTTCGCCATCTCACCAACCGGCATCGCACACCGTCCACCAATATCGCCCTGGGTCTGCTGCTGGCCTTTAACGCGGGCGCGGTCAACGCTGGCGGCTTTCTTGTGCTGCGGATGTATACCTCGCACATGACGGGCTTTGCCTCTCAACTGGCTGACGGCCTGGTGCTTGAGAACGCCAAGCTGCTGCTGAATGCGCTTGGTGCCATCATCGCCTTTACAACGGGCGCGGCCGTCTGCGCGTTGCTGGTGAACTGGGGGCGCAAACGCCATCTGTACAGCGTCTATGCCCTGCCGCTGATGCTGGAGGCCGTCATGCTGATTGCCTTCGGCCTGATGGGCACAGTCACCTTGACATGGAATACGCCCTTCGCAGTGCCGCTGACCGTGCTGCTGCTGTCCTTCATGATGGGTCTGCAGAATGCCGTGGGTTCCAAGACATCCGGCGGCAGCACTCGCACCACGCACATGACCGGCAATTTCACGGATCTGGGCATGGAACTGGGCAAGATGTTCTTCTGGAAGCGCCACGCCAACGCCGACCTGCAACTATCACCCCTGGTTAGGCATGACTGGCGCCGTATGAAGGTGTCCGCAGGGCTGATCTTGATGTTTGTGCTGGGCGGCATTACCGGTGCGCTGGGCTTCAAGCATATCGGCTTCATCTGCGTGGTTCCGCTGGCCGCTCTTTTGCTTGTACTGTCCGTGCCACCATTTATGCGTGACGCAGCGCAGTCCGCCGAGCGGCCGTCACTCTTCAGCAAGAAGAGCTGAGTGCATCCTGTATCTCACGCCGCTGCCGCGACGTCCCCGGGTCCATGCACGACGACCTGATCGCGCCCAAGCTCCTTGGCCTTGTAGAGTTGCTGGTCAGCCCTCATTACGGCTTCGCGCAGATCGCTGCCGAATGGACTGACAACGATACCCATGCTCAAGGTCACGCGCTGACCATCGGGCAATGGCGCAATGATCTCGACCGCTCCGGCACGAATACGCTGCGCCACACGTTGTGCAGTCTCAATGTCGGCATGGGTCAACAACAGCACAAATTCTTCGCCTCCAAAGCGAGCCACCAGGTCGGTACCACGGACACTTGCCTGTATGACTTCCGCGACGGCCTTGAGTACTCCGTCGCCATACTCGTGCCCCCAGTTGTCGTTGACCCGCTTGAAGTGATCCAGATCCGCCACCACGATGGAAAGCGGCTGCGCTTTTCGATCCCGGGCCAGCGGGTCTGCAAACTCCCAGAAGCCGCGACGATTCAACACGCCAGTCAGCATGTCGTGATTGCGTTCGTCTCTGAGTGTGGCCATTGCATCCCTCATCGAAACGATGAGCATGAGGCCCGAGAACACCAGGCTGAACAATAGCGAGCCCAGCATGGTGACCAACCAGTAAATGGAGCTGAGCATGTCCTGGAGCTCAGTGAATCCAAGAAACAGCACCATGATGGGCCTGAGCACTGTATAGATCGCAAAGGCCCCGTAGGACCGGTAAAGCAGCTTCTCCAGCCCGTCACGTCTGACTTTTTTTAGCGCGATGGCAGGAAACGGTATGAAGTGAATGACGCCAAGCCCTGTGTTCAGCCAGAGCACACGTGCAGCAATGTTGTCCTGCACGATGCTGTACTCGTAAAGAGCAGCAACCACGATGATCGATACCAGGGCCGAGATCTTGGGATATGAGGAGACGGAAAACTTTTGAGCAACGCCCCAGGTACAGAGCCAGGCACCAAGCAGATAAATGGGCCCGGTGTAAACAGCCCATCGAACCAGTTGTCCGTGAGGTGTCAAGCATTGCCAACCCAAGGCAAGCCCCGTAAGTGTCAACCCACAAGCCGTCGAGAGCAGAAACACGGAGCGGCGCTGTGCAAGCCAGCAAAAAGCCATGAGTGCGCCCAGTGCCGTTATGCATACCGGCGCGACCAACAAGTAGAGCTGCAAATTGCTAGGCATGAATTGGCGGATCAGAAAAGCTCATTCACGCGGCAACGCAATTGTGGTGACCCATGCTCTGAGACTCAGAAGGTGGAGTCCATTTGATAAGTGGACTGATAAACGCCCGAATGTTAACAATTGTGCCGAGAACCCTGCAAATCTCCTCCAAAACACATCGGTTTCCCTGGTTCGTCACGAGTCCGTCAAGAAGCAGCAACTCGCGATCACCCCACCCGCAGCACTCGCCTCGGCCCCACCTTTGAGCGGGCTTTTCATGACTGAATCAAGGATGTACCTCCGAGGCAATCGCTCCCCAAATCATCGCCAAAGAAGTCGCTGCCCAACTGCCGGGCCTGTCCGGGAAGACCTTTGAGCGCCTTGTACGGCAAGACGACCTGCCTCAGCCTCGGCAAATCAGCGCGGGACGCTGACTGGTTAGCGATCTTGACGACTGGGCGAACAAGCACTCTTTGTCCCGATTGCAGTCGCCGGAGCACACCGGCGCCCAAAAAGCCTCTCCGCAGTCACACAGCATCTGCTTGAACAACGGCCTCGAGCCCCAGTGCCAGACGGCTACAACCATTGCTGCTTCTCGGCGTCGTATTTGTGGCAGTTATAGATGCCAGCCGCACCGGGAATCACATAACCCGAAATAGCGCCCATCACATCCTCTGGAGGGGCCTGGATGCATCGGTGAAACAGGTACTCGGCCAAGTCCCGAACCTGACCTGTCTCATACGCCCGTCTACCAGGGACTTATACCTATAAACCCAACTTTTAGCTTACGCAACAGCCTCCAGTCGCAACCCTGGACAACCTTGGATCACAATAGCATTCCCAGCGGACAGAGCTTTTGCGGCATGGGCATCAAGATAGATGCAACCTCCTTGGGCCAGCGTAGCTTTCAAAACCTGCGCCAAACCTACGCTAAGCTCTGGAGTGTGTAGGGTGCGCGTAGGGAATCTGGTGGCGTCGATTTGGCGTAAGTTTTCACAGAAGCAATCCTAAGCCTTTGATCGCATTGAATTTCATTCAATAAACTCAGCCACTTATTTAAGGATTCCAGTGGTGAACATCGTTATCCTGGACGATTACCAAGACGCGGTTCGCAAGCTCGATTGCGCCAAGCTGCTTGATGCCTTCAACGCAAAGGTCTATACCAACACCATCAAGGGCGTGGGTCAGCTCTCGGTTCGACTGCGCGACGCGGATGTCATCGTCCTGATTCGCGAACGCACCCAGATCTCGCGCCAGTTGCTCGATAAGCTGCCCCGGCTCAAGCTGATTGCCCAGACGGGCAAGGCTGGCGCCCATATCGATGTGCAGGCTTGCACCGAACGTGGCGTGGCGATTGCAGAGGGCGTGGGCTCTCCCATTGCGCCGGCAGAGCTGACCTGGTCTCTGATCATGTCGGCCATGCGCCGTCTGCCGCAGTACATCTCCAATCTCAAACATGGTGCATGGCAGCAGTCCGGTCTCAAGGCGGCCTCCATGCCGCCCAACTTCGGACTGGGCAGCGTGCTGCGCGGGCGCATGCTGGGTATCTGGGGCTACGGCCGCATCGGGCAACTGGTGGCGGGCTATGGCAAGGCCTTTGGCATGCAGGTCTGTGTCTGGGGCAGCGAAACCTCGCGCCGCAAGGCCGAGGCCGATGGTTATCTGAGCGCCCCGTCCAAGGAAGTCTTTTTCGAGCAATGCGATGTTCTGTCGCTGCATCTGCGCCTGCACGATGCGACGCGCGGCATTGTGACTGCACAGGACCTGGCACGGATGAAACCGACAGCCTTGTTCGTCAATACCTCGCGCGCCGAACTGGTGGAGCCCGAAGCATTGCTCTGTGCCCTGAACCGCGGCCGCCCGGGCCTGGCCGCGATCGATGTATTCGAGAGCGAGCCAATCCTGCAAGGCCATGCCCTGCTCAGACTGGAGAACTGCATCTGCACGCCCCATATCGGCTACGTGGAGCAGGACAGCTATGAGCTGTATTTCCGTGCTGCATTTGAGAACGTTGTGAACTTTGCCGACGGCCAGCCCAGCAACATTCTGAATCCTGAAGTTTTCAGCGGCCCACTGCGTTTGAACCGCTAACCGCTAACCGCTAACCGCGAGAGCTCGGCGACTACTGCCGGGCTTGGGCTTGCTGTGCCAGCTCGGCCTCCACGGCTTCGTAGACCGATTGACGCACCACGGTCTCCACTTCTTCACGAAGACGAAGCACCATGGATCGGGTCTGTGCTTCCACAACCTGAGCTATTGCTTCCTTGAGCTTGTGCTCCAGCACAATGTCCACCCGTTGCATCAGCCGGTGGACCAGATATTCTTCGGCCACCACGGCACCGTGCTCATCCAGTGCCTGCTGCAGGCCGACTGCCCCAAAGACCGGGGCGGGTTCAACAGCCTGCTCCACATCTTGTGCTTGGACGAGTGGCTCGGCGGCTTCCTCATCGAGTACCTCAGGCCCGGGTTGAAGTTCTTCATCCTGGGGCTGGCCAGCGTCCGTAACGGATGGCTGCTCCGCCTGGTCTGCAAGCGGAAATGCCTCCACGAGTTCGGCAGTTCCCAACTCAGTCTCAGGCTCCACCTGCCCGGCCGATATTGCCTCCACCACCTCCCCTGCCATGCTCTGCGCAAATGACTGCTGCGGCGGCAAGGATTCCGGCAAAGGGGGCAACTGATGCGGAATACCTGCAGGCCGGCCACGGCCGTAGAGACCATCCGCCAGCCATGAGGTGTGAAACGACGGCCTCGCCAGAGGGACAACGCTGTCTCCCAGCGTCCGCGGGCCTAGCACCTGCTGCACAGCTCCGTGAGACTGCTCCGGCGACGCAGACTGAGCGCTGTCCGCAGCGTCTTCGAGCGCGGCAGCTTCGGGCTGAACCACCTCGGTCAGGGTGGGGACGAAGCGTGGCGGAACTTTGGATGAGGAGTTCATGACCTAGCCCTTGAGATTCAGATCGTGCCGGACAATGGAAAAACCACGCGCTGCATAGTCGCGCCAGCGGGCACGCGCATCCTGGCGATCCATCTCATCGCCGGAAGAAACGATTTCCACCACGCGCGCGAAGCGCTCAAACCCCGACGGCACCTGCGGCATAAGATTGACCAGCACATCGTAATGAGGCAAGTCTTGCAGGTGTTCGGCCAGGATGACGGGAGAAGCAGCAAGCATCTGCGCTCCATCCGACTCACAAGCATGCGCGAGAAAATCCGTGGCCGACACGCTCCACAAACGGGGCGAAAGCCGGCTCAGCGCAGCTCCATCCCCCAGAACCACGATGCGCGCACCATGACGCAGAGCCTTGCGTGCGAATCGGCACACATAGCCCAGCTTGTCTGGTGCATTGAAATGAAAGGCAATTTCTGTCACAACTCTTGGCGGCAGATGCGGCCTGAAACCAGGCCGCATCTGCCGACTTTTCTTAAGCCGAAGCCTTGGCAGTCACACGCGCGCGGCGCGAAGCCGCAGGTTTGGTAGCACTCTTGCGAGCCGCCGGGGTCCTGGCAGCAGTCGCTGCTGCAGCGGCAACCCGGCCTTCCTGACCCAGCAGATATTGCACCAGCAGGCCTACGGGGCGACCCGTAGCTCCCTTGGCAGCACCGCTCTTCCAGGCAGTCCCGGCGATATCCAGATGTGCCCAGGGAATATCGCCCACAAATTTCTGCAGGAACTTGGCGGCCGTCACCGCACCTGCGGCGCGCCCTGCCACGTTGCCCATGTCCGCAAAATTGCTCTTGAGGCCATCGGCATACTCCTCGTCCAGAGGCATGCGCCAGCAAGGATCGAGTGCCATATCGCCAGCGGTCTGCAAGGCCGATGCCAGCTCGTCGCTGGTCGAAAACAGGCCGCTGCGCAAACCGCCCAGAGCGATCACGCAAGCGCCAGTCAGCGTGGCCATATCGACCAGCGCAGAAGGCTTGAAGCGCGCTGCGTAATGCAGCACATCGCACAGCACCAGGCGGCCTTCTGCGTCCGTGTTGAGGATTTCGATGGTCTGGCCGCTCATGCTGGTCACCACATCGCCGGGCTTGACGGCTGCACCGTCGGGCATGTTCTCGCATGCAGGGATCAGGCCCACGACATTGATAGCCGGCTGCAGCCTGGCCAGCGCCTGGAACACGCCCAGCACGCTGGCAGCACCGCCCATGTCGAACTTCATCTCGTCCATCTCGGCTGCAGGCTTGAGCGATATGCCGCCGGTGTCAAAAGTGATGCCCTTGCCCACCAGCACGATGGGAGCCACGCTCTTGGCCGCACCGTTGTAGTGCAATTCGATGAAGCGCAGGGGTTCGCGCGAGCCCTGGGCCACCGCCATGAAAGCGCCCATGCCCAGCTTGGCCACATCGGCAGGGCCGTGAATCTTGCAGCTCATGCGTGCTGCCTTGGCAATGCTCTTGGCAGCGTTGGCCAGCAAGGTGGGCGTTGCATGGTTGGCCGGGCGGTTGGCCCATTCGCGGGCCATGGCCACGCCCTCCTGCTGCGCCACTGCGGTATTGAAAGCAGCGGTAACAGCAGCCGTCTTGGACGATACGCCCAGCACGAGCTTGGTCAGCGCAATGGGCTTGGCCTGGGATTTGGTGTGGGTATAGAGGTAGGTCGCATCGGCAACCGCCTGTACGGCAGCCGCTACAGCCTGGGCATCGGCATCAAAGGCAAAGCTCACAACGGCCTTGGCAATGCCTTCGGTCTTGAGCACCGCGCCGCAGCCGGCCAAGGCATTGCGCACGTCCTTGGGAGTACCAGCTCCCGCGCCCAGCAGCACCACACGGCGTGCGGCAATGGCGGGCACTTGGTACAAAGGCAATTGCTTGCCGCAAGACAGGGCAAAATCACCCTGCTTCACCGCATGAGCCACCATGGCTCCGATGGCGTCGCTGCCGAATGTGCCCGATGCTGCCTGTTCAGAAACCAGCACCAACAGCAGATCACATTTTTCACGCGCTGCGGCGGCAGCGGTCAGAGCCTTCAGTTCAAAGTTCATAATCGGTGTTTTCCTTTTAGCCAATGTTATTCGATTCATCCATACGCAAAGAGCTGGCCCGCAGCTTTGGTGCGACGGCCGTGGTTCTGATCACTGTGGTGATGACCATGATGCTGATCCGCACCCTGGGTCAGGCTTACAAGGGCAGTGTCAGCCCTTCCGACGTGATGCTGGTCATGGGTTTCACCGTGCTCGGGCAACTCCCGACCATTCTGGGCCTGAGCCTGTTTGTCGCCATTGTGGGATCTCTTTCCCGCATGTACCGCGACAGCGAGATGGTCATCTGGTTTGCCGCCGGCCAGGGCCTGGCCAGTCTGCTCAAGCCCTTGCTGCGCTTTGCCTGGCCGGTGATTCTCATCACCGCCGTGCTGGCCCTCGGCGTGCTGCCCTGGTCCTATCAGCAAATCGAGCAGATCAAGACCCAGTTCCAGCAGCGCAGCGACTTGGATCGCATCGCACCCGGCGAGTTCCAGGAATCGGCGGGCGGCACACGCGTGTTCTTCGTCGACAAGGATTCCCCTTCTGACATGGCGGCCAGCAATGTCTTCGTGGTCTCGCGCGACCCCGGCAAGGAGTCCGTGACCTCCGCCAAGGGCGCGCATCTGGCCGTCATCAAGGGCCAGCGCATGGTGATTCTGGAGGACGGCCAGCGCATGGAGACGCGCAGCGACGACGGCTCGGTGCGCATCACCGAATTCAAGGAATACGGCGTGCAGGTCGACAACGACAACCCCGTCACCATCGAGGAGATGGCGGCGCGCAGCATGCCCACCAAGGACTTGATCGGCAAGGACGAGCCGATCGCCCGCTCCGTGCTGGCATGGCGCCTGGGCCTGCCCTTTGCCGCGCTGAATTTTGTCATTCTGGGCCTGGCCATCTCCAGCGTGAACCCGCGTGCGGGCAATAGCAGCAGCCTGATGATCGCCCTCTTCGCATTTATCGTTTACTACAACCTCATGACCCTTGGCGAGAGCTGGGTCAGCGCCAACAAGATAGGCATGTGGGGCATTCTGGGCCTGCTGCATGGAAGCATCCTGATCGTCAGCGTGCTGGTACTGCTGGCGCGCCACTTCCGCTGGTCACCGCGTGACCTGCTGCGGCGCTCGGGCAAGCGTCAGGAGAGCGCACGATGAAAGTTCTGCGCAACTTGATCTATCGCGAATTCATACAGGCCGTTCTGTACGTCTCGCTGGCCTTTCTGGCGCTGTTCTTCTTTTTTGATCTGGTCGATGAGATGCGCTGGGTGGGTAGCGGCAATGCAGGCTACACCGCCACGCGCGCGCTGCTGTTCGTGACTCTGTCCATTCCGGGCCACCTCTACGAGCTGATGCCGATTGCCGTGCTGATCGGCGCCATCTTCGTGATGGCAAAGTTCGCCCAGAGCTCGGAATTCACCATCATGCGCACCAGCGGCATGGGGCCCTGGCTGGCGCTGCGCACGCTGCTGGTACTGGGTATGAGCTTTGTAGTTCTCACCGTGCTGGTCGGTGACTATATTGCGCCCGCTGCCGACAACTTCAGCCAGAAATTGCGCGTGGTCGCCAAGGGGCAGATCTCCCGGGGCGCGACAGGCGCCTGGCTCAAGGAAAAGCAAGGCGATCACTCCGTCGCTATCAACGTCGGTGCCGTCAAGGCCCCTGGAGATTTCGTCAATGTGCGCATTTTTGAATTCGACAGCAAGGGCCGCATCGCTGCGCAGATCAACGCTCAATCCGCCCAGGTCGATGAAGACAAGGAGCTGTGGACCTTGAATGGTGTGCAGGGCAGCAAGGTCGCTCAAGAGGGCGATGTCACCAAGCTCAGCCGAATCAGCGAAGCCAGCATGAACTGGCCAACCAAGGTCACTGCGGCCATGGTCTCGGGCGCGCTGCTCAAGCCCGATCGCATGACCACGATTGCACTGTTCCAGTTCGTACGCCACCTGCAGGACAACGGCCAGGCGGCGCAGAAGTACGAAATCGAGTTCTGGCGCAAGGTCTTCTACCCGCTGAGCTGCCTGGTGATGGTGGTTCTAGCCCTGCCTTTTGCCTATCTGCATTTCCGCTCGGGCGGTATCACGGCCTATGTGTTTGGCGGGGTGATGGCCGGCATCAGCTTCTTCCTGCTCAACAACGTGTTCGGCTATATCGGCACCCTGCAGTCCTGGTGGCCCTGGCTGGCCGCCGCGGCGCCGGGCCTGCTCTACACCGCGCTATCGCTCTCGGCCTTTGGCTGGCTGGTACTGAGGCGCTAGGCCATGAACGACGAGCAACGCCCTTCTCCAGATCAAACCGGTCTGATCCTGCTGGCCCATGGCTCCAGAGACGCTCTCTGGCGCCAGCCCATAGAGGCAGTGCATCAGCTTGTACAGGCAATGCGCCCCGACCTGCCCTGCATCTGCGCCTATCTGGATGCCTGCGCACCGGATCTGCCTGCAGCCACGCAGACCCTGATTGCGCAAGGTGTCAAACATCTGATCGTGCTGCCGCTGTTTCTCGGTACCGGCAAACATGCACGAGAAGACATTCCGCGCCTGCTGGACGAATTGCGCCGACAGCATCCCGGCTGTCGGTTCGATCTGCAGACCGCGGCGGGTGAGAATCCTCGCGTCACGTCCCTGCTGGCGCAGCTGGCGATAGAGGCGGCAGCCGAGACCGAAGCACTCAAACATACAGATTTCAAATAAAAAATAGCTTCTTTAGATATTTGAAGCATAATGATGCAAGTTCTTAGTCCATGCCGTCATGAACCTGCATCAATTCCGCTTCGTTCAGGAAGCCGCCCGCCGCAATCTCAACCTCACCGAGGCGGCCAAGGCCCTGCACACCTCCCAGCCCGGAGTCTCCAAAGCCATCATCGAGCTTGAGGAAGAGCTGGGCATCGATATCTTTGCGCGCCACGGCAAGCGTCTCAAGCGCATCACCGAGCCGGGACAGGAAGTCCTCAAGAGCATAGAGCTGATCATGCGCGAGGTGGGCAATCTCAAGCGCATCGGCGAGCAATACAGCGCCCAGGACAGCGGCACGCTGAGCATCGCCACCACCCACACCCAGGCCCGTTATGTGCTGCCGCCCGCCGTGGCACGCCTGCGCGAGCTCTATCCCAAGGTCACCATCAGCCTGCACCAGGCCACTCCTGCCGAAGTCGCACGCATGGTGATCGACGAAGTCGCCGAGATCGGCATGGCCACCGAATCGCTGGCCGACTATCCCGATCTGGTGACCCTGCCCTGCTACGAATGGCAGCACGTGCTGGTCATCCCCACGGGCCACCCGCTGGCGCAGAAAGAGCGCATCACGCTGGAGGACATCGCCCAGGAGGCCCTGATCACCTACCACCCGTCGTTTACCGGACGCGGCAAGATCGACCAGGCCTTCGAGATGCGCCGCCTGCACCCGCATATCGTGCTGGAAGCCATCGATGCCGACGTGATCAAGACCTATGTGCGTCTGGGCCTGGGCATTGGCATCGTGGCCGAGATGGCCATGCGCGACGACCCCGTCAATGACCTGGTGGTACGCCCCGTCGGCCATCTGTTCGGCACCAGCGTGGCCCGTGTGGCCATCAAGCGCGGCGCATACTTGCGCAACTTCGTCTACAGGTTTGCCGAGCTGCTCAGCGACCGACTCTCGCGAGACCTCATCATGCGCGCCATGAACGGCAGCGTGGACGACTTCGGGCTCTGATCCGGCCCGCCTCAAGGGCTGGTGCCTGCGTGCCCGGCCCACGCATTGCAAGACTATCGTGACTCCCAACTTCCCCAGCAAGCTGCCCAATGTGGGCACCACCATCTTCACCGTCATGTCGGCGCTGGCCGCCGAGCACCAGGCCGTCAATCTGGGCCAGGGCTTCCCTGACTTCGGCTGCGACCCCAGGCTGCTCGACGCTGTCAACGATGCCATGCGCGCCGGTCACAACCAGTACCCGCCCATGGCGGGCTGGCCCGCGCTGCGCGAGGCCGTGGCTGCCAAGATCGAAACACTGCACGGCCGCCGCTATGACGCGGGCAGCGAAATCACCATTACCGCCGGTGCCACCCAGGCCATTCTCACAGCCATTCTGGCCACCGTGCATGCAGGCGACGAAGTCATCGTGCTCGACCCCTGCTACGACAGCTATGTGCCCAATATCGAGATGGCCGGCGGCGTGGCCGTGCGAGTGCCGCTGACTCCCGGCAGCTTCCGCCCCGACTTTGCCAGGATCGCGGCCGCCATCACGCCGCGCACGCGCCTGCTGATCATCAACAGCCCGCACAACCCCAGCGCCACCATCTGGACCGATGCGGAAATGCGCCAGCTCGAAGCCCTGCTGGCGCCCACCAATGTGCTGCTGATCAGCGACGAGGTCTACGAGCACATGGTCTTCGACGGTGCCGAGCATCTGAGCAGCGCCCGCTACCCGGGCCTGGCCGAGCGCGCCTTCATCGTCTCCAGCTTTGGCAAGACCTACCATGTCACGGGCTGGAAGGTCGGCACCGTGGCCGCGCCCGCCGCCCTCACCGCCGAATTCCGCAAGGTGCACCAGTTCAATGTGTTCACCGTGAACACGCCCATGCAGGCAGGTCTCGCGCAGTACATGCAGGACCCTGCGCCCTATATGGAGCTTTCGGCCTTCTACCAGGCCAAGCGCGATCTGTTCCTCGGCGGCCTGCGGGGCTCGCGCCTGAAGCTGCTGCCCACGGCCGGTACGTATTTCCTCTGTGCCGACATCTCCTCGGTCTCGGACCTCAACGAGGCCGAGTTCTGCCAGTGGCTGGTCCGGGAAATCGGTGTGGCAGCGATTCCGCTGTCGGCCTTCTACGGCGACGGTTTCGACCAGCGCGTGGTGCGCTTTTGCTTTGCCAAAAAGGACGAAACCCTGATCGAGGCAGCCGCGCGCCTGCGCAAGCTCTGAAACGCTGCGGCCCATAAAAAAGGAGCGCCTACCGCGCTCCTTTTCTCATTTTCAGCATATTTTCATGCTGAATCTGTTTATCAGCAAGCGCAAGCAGCTATCAAATTAACTCTGCTTCATGCCGTCTCTGCCAGATGGCGCAGCATCAGCACCGCCCCGAGCACAATGCCGGCCAGCGCCACAAAGCTGCCCAGGCTGAGCATGGAAATCGCACTGATGCCCTGGCCTACGGTGCAGCCCATGGCCGTCACGCCGCCCACGCCCATCATCAGCCCTCCCAGAAGATGGCGGGCCAGATCGCCACGGTCGGCAAAGCCCTGCCACTGAAAGTCCCTGCGCCACAGCGCATGGACAAAGCTGCCCAGAAGCACGCCCGCGACCGAGGCAATGCCCCAGGTCAGCACCTTGTTGCGGTCGCTGAAGAACATCAGCCAGTCCAGCGTGTGCGCTACCGGTGTGACAAAGCTGAAGGCCTCGATGCGACCGCTATAGGTCGCGGCATAGACCTGCTCCAGCGTCTCGGGGTGTTCGGCCACCAGCGCCAGATGGCCGCCTAGCCACCAGGCCGCCGTCACGCACAGGCCGACCAACAGCCCGCCCAGCAGCACGATCCGGCTGCGCTCGGCGCCGGGCCGGGGATCGAAGGCCAGCAACAGCAGCAAGCCCCCCAGGCCCAGGCCCAGCACGCCGCGCAATGGCGTCAAGGGCCAGGCCATATGGCCGGCCAGCCATTCGGGCAGCAGGGCCGGGGCCGGGAATTCAAGATGCACGCTGTCCAGCCAGCGCACCCGCGCCACGGCGGTAATGCCTTTGAGCGTGGCAAAGGCGGCCACGCCCATGACCAGCAGCACCACCAGCGCCTTGAGACTGCCGCTGCCCAGCCGGGTCAGATTCCTGGCCCCGCAACCCGATGCCAGCACCATGCCGCCGCCAAACAACAGCCCTCCCGCCAGGGCCGAAAGCCACAGCAAGCGGCGGCTGGCATAAAGGGCATCACCCACCTGCAACTGACCCCACAGCGCCAGCGCCGTGAAGCCCAGCATGCTCACGGCGATGGCCATGCACCACTGGCGTGCCCGTCCCCAGTCCTGCAGATACACCACATCGCTGATCGCGCCCACGGTGCAAAAGCGGGTCTCGCGCATCACAAAGCCCAGCACAGCGGCCAGCAACAAAATGGCCACCAGAACGGTGGCCGTCAGGGAATCAAACTCGGCAGGACTCATGCGGGCATTGGACGGCGCGGCCCGGCGTCAAGGCAATGGCATATACCCCAGCCCGCGCGATAACACTGTCTTAATCGGCTTTCCAATCAGCTTTCATCAGGCCTTGGCCAGCCCCTGATTGCCGCCGACATTGATCAGTCTTGGCTCGTCAAGCCGGCGCGGCCCGAGCGTCTTGCGGTCCTTGAGCCAGGGCTCGACCAGCTCCCAGATCGGCTTGTTGCCGGCCGTCCTAGCTTCCTCGGCCACCGGCGCCCAGCCGGCCACCTTGTATTTCTTGTCCGCCTCCAGCAGCTGACCGTTCAGGCGCATGTCGCTGATGCGCTGGCCCGCGCCGGCCGCCGGGTCGCACTGATAATGCAGGCCGCCCACGCGCACCATGTCGCCGCCCTGCTGGTAATAAGGATCGGGATTGAAGAGATTGTCGGCCACGTCTTCGAGCACGGTCTTGATCGTGACCCCTGTCATCTCGGTCACCGTGGCATAGGAATAAGTGGTGGCCGTCATGTCCATCAGCCATTCGCGCGTGATGTCCTGCCCGGCCAGCAACGATGTCCCCCAGCGAAAGCCCGGCGAGAAGGCAATCGGCGCATTCTGCACCTCCATCATGGCGTCCAGCAGCAACTGGTCGCCCGTGCCGTTGAAGTTGCCACGGCGGTACAGCGTGCCGTCGGTGCGCGCCAGCACTTCGCCCAGCCGGCTTTCATAGGGCGCACGCACTCGGGTGATCAGCGCCTGCATCTGGGCATCGGCCGGCAGGATGTTGGCGAACACCGGCAGCAGTCGGTACTGGAAGCCGCGCACCTTGCCGTCCCTCACATCAAAGTCCAGCACACCGAGAAACTTGCCGTTCGAGCCCGCGTTGGTGACTATGGTCTTGCCGCCCGCGTTCTGCACCAGCGTGGGCACAGGCATGCCGTCATGCGTGTGGCCGCCCAGGATGGCGTCTATGCCGCGCACGCGGCTGGCCATCTTGAGGTCCACGTCCATGCCGTTGTGCGAGAGCACGACCACCACCTTGGCGCCCTTGGTGCGAACCTCGTCCACCATCTTCTGCAGATTGTCGTCCTGGATGCCGAAGCTCCAGTCCGCCACCATGTAGCGCGGGTTGGCGATCGGCGTGTACGGAAAGGCCTGGCCGATGATGGCCACGGGCACGCCGTTGATCTCACGGATCACATAGGGCTTGAACACCGGATCGCCGAAATCGGCGGTCTTGACGTTTTGTGCCACAAAGTCGAGCTGCGTGCCGAAATCCTTGTCGATGATCTCCTGCACGCGCTGCATGCCGTAGGTGAATTCCCAATGGCCCGTCATCACGTCCACGCCCAGCAGCTTGCAGGCATCCACCATGTCCTGGGCATTGGTCCAGAGCGAAGTGGCAGAGCCCTGCCAGGTATCGCCGCCGTCCAGCAGCAGTGCGCCAGGACGCGAGGCGCGCATGCGCTTGACCAGCGTGGACAGATGGGCAAACCCGCCCACCTTGCCGTAGCGCCTGGCCGCCGCCTCAAAGTCCAGATAGCTGAAGGCATGGGCCGACGCCGAGCCTGGCTTGATGCCCACGGAGCGCAGCAGATGCTCGCCCACCAGATGCGGGCGCTGGTTCTTCATCGCAGCGATACCGAGATTGACACTGGGCTCGCGGAAGTGAATCGGGTTGAGCTGAGCATGGCAGTCCGTCATATGCAACAGGGACACATTGCCGAACGGTGCCACCTCATACAAGGCCTTGTCGGCCAGCGACTGATCGGCGTAGGCATAGCGCTGCAATCCCATGCCCGAGACACTGGCTGCCGCCAGCACTTGCAGAAATTCGCGTTTGGAAAGACTCATGGTGATATCCGTTGGTACTTGTGCCAACCAGGGACAAGCGCGGGCATTTCCGTCGACAGGACGCTCCGCGCTATCCAAACTGGCACAAGCCATGTCCGCAATGCTGCGCCGCCCGGTCTCGTCCCCCTGCCGGATGGCTCAGCACTGCGAGACGGGCAAGCAGCAAGGCCGCTTGAAGAAGGCTATTTGTTGACGGGAGAGGCAGGATCGACAAGCAAGGCGACAAGATCTCTTGTCTGCGCTTCGGTAAGGATGCCGGAGTGACCGAAGCGGGGCATGCCCGAGCAGGCGTTGTAGGCCTTGGCGTTCCAGATCTTGCCCCAGGTGTACTCGACGATGGCTCTGGATTCGGGGCTACCCGGATCCTTGATGCCGCGAATCTTTCCATAGTTGTAGAGACTGGGGCCCAGCGTGCCAAAGGAGATTTCTTCCTTGCTGATCTGATGGCAGTTGTAGCAATTGCCGCCATTGGCGCTGCCCGCCTTGTCGCTCCAGGTCATGCCACGACCGTTCTGGGCGATTTTTTCGCCCTCCTTCCAGTCGCCGAGCAGCTTGCCATCCTGAGGCCATTTGACGGTCTTGAGATTGGCAGCTTCGATGGCTTGCGCACGCGCAGGCGCAAGCGGCTTGCCGGATGCATCGGCAGCACTGCAGGCCGCATTCGATTCGTCCTGCTGCAGGCGATCGACCTTGGCGATGCCCTGATCGCGAAAAGAGGTCTGCACCATCTTGGCCGTCAAGGCATCGATGTCCGCAGCCCCGTCGACGGAGGCACAGCCCAGCACCAGCAACGATGCGGCTACGGCCAGGTACGACATGTGTTTTTGCTTGCGCATAGGGCCTCCTTATCGCTTGATGGCCGGTGCGGTCGACGTCCCGCCCTTGCCGTTGACGCCCATGAACACACCCAGCGCCACCGTCACGTCGCTGGCGTAACCGGGATAGGGAAAGCGCTGCTGACGGAAGCAGTCGTTGAGGCGGCGCTGCATGCTCCAAAGCTCGCCCGATGAGACCCGGTAGGCGGGCCATGCGCCAAAGCCTTCCGCAGCCCCGGGGTTCCTGGTCAGATTGGGCAGATCCTGCATGCGGATTCGCTTGCCATCCGCACCATGGCAGGAGGCACAGGCAAAATCATGCGGGCCGCCGCGCATATAGAACATGCGCTTGCCTGCCTCGTACATCTGCCTTTCCTGCGCATGGCCCTGGGGCAGGTTGAACTTCATGCCTTTGGACTGCGATGAAATCCAGGCCACCAGCCCTTCCATGTTCTTTTGCTCGTCCTTGCCGAACGGTGTTGCCGCAATCTTTTGCGCGTCCAGCCCCTGCAGCCTTTCCATGCAGGTCAGCAGGCGCGACTCCAGATCCTGCACCTTGCCCGTGTCGGCAAAATAGCGCGGCAGCTCCACAAATGCGCCCTTGACCACGCCCGCCCCCTTGCCCAGATCGCACTGCTCCATGGACGCCTTGCGGGGGCCGCGCTTTTGCTTCCACAGCTCCTCGCCCTTCATCTCGAACAGCTCGGCAGGGTTGCCGTCCTGCAGCATCTCGCGGTACTCGGCAATGCCGTCGGCTGTGGACTTTTGCGCCAGCACCGGCGCGGCCATGCACAAGGCCAGCACGGCAGCAGCCGCCTGGCCCGGGGAGGAATGTCTCATGGGGCACCTCTTTGTTTTTTGATTGATTCTGGACTGGGGTGAAGGCTGGCCGACGGCCAGCCGGTGTCTGCGCCGTGCTCAGCTCACGGTCGCTTCATCGGTGCGGGTCTCGCCCTTGTTGTCCTTCCAGCTCACCGAGATCTTGTCGCCAGCCTTGGCACCCTTGACCACGAACTGCAGAAACGGGTTCTTGGAAACCGCAGGCCCCCACTCAGCCTGCAGCACCTGCTTGCCGTTGTGCGCGGCCGTCACCTCCTGAATAAACCAGGCGGGCACGGTCTTGCCTTCCGCATCCTTGCGCTGGCCGGTCTCCATTTCATGGGACATCAGCACGCGCACGGTGGTCTTGTCACCTGCAGCCTGGGCACGAATACGCATTGGATCAGCCATGTTCTTCTCCTTTTTTAGATGATTGGTTGCAATCAACCGCCGCAGCCACCGAGGGTGACCTTGACTTCCTTCTTGGCATAGAAAGCCTTGCCGTCATTGGTGATGGCCACGGCATACACATCGGAGGACTGCCCCAGCTTGGCGCGGGTCAGGAAGTTGGCTTCCAGCGCCTCGTTGACGGTGAAGGCCGCAACCAGCGTATTGGGGTTCTTTTCCACCAGCACCAGCATCTGCTTCACATTGGGCAGGCTGGTCGCGGCGCCCAGGGGCACGACGGCCCCGTTTTCGGCGATGTCGGGCGCCGTCAGCGTCACGTCCTTGCTCTCGGCAGGCGCAGCAGCTCCCATGGCCTTGAGCACATCGGCCACGGTCTTGGCGTCGAAGGCGGTCTTGTTATAGGCCGCCTGCGCAGCCTGCGGCAGCAGACCGGCGGCCATCAGCATGCCGAGCACGGCCGCGCTGTTCCTGAGGGCGTCTCTACGTTTCATCTTTGTCTCCTTTTCATTCACTTCACAGTCGCACGACACAAGCTGCATCAGGGCTTGGCGCCCGCCGCCAGCCACTGGGCAATCACCTTGGCATCAGCATCGCTGAGATTGGGCTGGGGCGGCATGGGTGTTGATCCCCAGACGCCGGAGCCTCCGACCCTGATCTTGTTTTCCAGATAGTCCAGCTGGCCACCGTGCTTGCTGGCAATTTCGCTGAAGGCCGGGCCGACGATTTTCTGCGCCATGCCGTGGCAAGCCATGCAGGCGTTCTTCTCCAGCAATGCCGTCGGTGCCGCACTGCCCGATTTCTTGTCAACCGCAGGCTTGACCGCCTTGCTTGCACCGCCATCGGTCTCGATGCCGCGCTGGGCACCGACCAGCCGGTTCTGCTGGGCCAGATTGCCGTGGTTGTTGCTGGCATGCTCGGGCAAGGCCGAGCGCAGCCTGGGCGCGGGGCCGCAGTTGCTCATGCAGGCAGTGGCCTGCACATCGGGCCTGGCGCCTTTGCCGAACTCATTGCCGGGCCACAGAGCATGCCGAGTCGTCATGCCATTGCGGTTGGGCAGCTTCCGCTGCACCTCGGCAATGTTCGTGTCGCTGAGCGTGAAGCTCTCGGGCACCACGCCACCGAGGTTGAGCAGATAGGCCGTGACGGCATACACCTCCTCGGTGGACAGCGACTTGGGCGCATTCCAGGGCATGGCACGATTGATGTAATCCCACAGCGTGGACACCGTGGCCACCTTCATCATGGTCGTGCGGCCCGGAAAGGCCGGATCCTTGAGCCGCGCCACATGTCCGGTCTTGATGTCCTCGGCCGTGGTGCCGCCGACCAGCGGGCTGAACACCTCGTTGGATTCGCCGAACACCCCATGGCAGGACGCGCATTTGGCTTCCCACACATCCATGCCTTTTTGCACCGAGCCCGAGCCTGCGGGCAGCCCCTTGAAGTCGGGGCGCACATCGATATCCCAGGCCAGAACCTCCTTGCCCGTGGCATTGCGGCCCACACCGGGATAGCGGTCCTCGGCAGACTTGCTCTGCGCCGCAGCGGGCCCGGCGGCCACGCCCATGGCAAGCAGCGTCAGCAGGAGCAGAGGTTTACGCAAGCTGAACATTGGCGACCTCCCCGTTGGTTCGTACCGCCCAGGACTGAATGGAATTGTTGTGATAGATGGAGCGCGTGCCGCGCGCGGCACGCAGTTGCTGGTAAGTGGGCTGCACATAACCGGTCTCATCCATGGCGCGGCTCTGGATGATGCATTCCTCGCCATTCCAGACCCAGTCCAGATTGAAGCGCGTCAGGCATTTGCCCATCACCGGCCCTTCGAGCCGGGCCGTGCGCCAGTTACGACCGCCATCCACGCTCACATCCACGCGCTTGACCTTGCCACGCCCCGACCAGGCCAGGCCCGTGATGTTGTAGAAACCCTTGTCCAGCAGCATCTGGCCGCCGGACGGCGTGGTGACCACACTCTTGCACTCCTGAATGCTGGAATACTGGCGGTGCTGTCCGTCGGGCATCAGGTCCACATAGTGGATCGCCTCGTCCTTGGCTGCATAAGGCATGTCGCCCACCTCGATGCGGCGCAGGTATTTCACCCAGCTCACACCCTGCACGCCCGGCACCACCAGACGCAGCGGATAGCCCTGCTCGGGCCGCAGCATCTCGCCGTTCTGGCCGTAGGCCACCAACACTTCGCCCGAGGTAATCAGCTCTACGGGGATGGTTCGCGTCATCGACGAGCCATCCGCCCCCTCGGCCAGAATGAACTTGCCCTTCTTGAGATCGGCACCGGCCATCTCCAGCAGCGTAATCAGGGGAACGCCCGTGAACTCGCTGCACGACAGCATGCCGTGTGTGTACTGCACCGTGGGCACGGCCACATTGCCCCACTCCATGCCGGTGTTGGCGCCGCATTCTATGAAATGAAAGCGCGACACCGAGGGCAGACGCATGATCTCGTCCATGGTGAAGACCTTGGGATTCTTCACCAGACCATTGATCATCAGCCTGTGCCTAGAGGGGTCGATGTCCCACCAGCCCTGGTGGTGACGCTCGAAATGCAGACCGCTGGGCGTGACGATGCCGAACAGCGACTGCAGCGGCGCAAACGATACCGAGGCCTGCTTGGTCTGGGTCAGACCCGGGCTCTGGCGGCGCTGCACATTGGCCTCGTACCTGGAGGGCTTGCCGTAGCCGTCGGTGACCACCGGCTGACCCAGGCCCTTGCTGTGTGCGGGCAGCTCCAGAATATTGGGGTCTCCCTCAGCGCTCACGGCCTGCCGACCCTGCGCATGGACGGCTGCAGCGCTGGTCGCCGCGGCCGCGAAAGCCCCGCGAATGAAGTCACGCCGACCTGCCCGGGCTTCGGCAAACACCGTACCTACATCGTCCGCCCGCACAAAGTTTTCGGGTGCCTTGCGCACCTTGCCCATCAACTGGCTTTGCATAAGCTCTCTCTTTGATCTTTGGTGGCGCTTACCGGGAAAGCACGACACGCCTGTTTCATTTGGAACCCTTGAGAATCCAGGCCGCCAGCGTCTGGGTGTCCGCATCGCTGAGTGCTGGCTGGGCGGGCATGGGCACCGGCCCCCATTTGCCGGAGCCGCCGGCCTTGATGCTTTTGACCAGATAGGCCTGTGCATCGGCCTGTGCCGCATATTTCCTGGCCACATCCTGGAACGCCGGGCCTACCAGTTTCTTGTCCGCCGCATGGCAGGCCATGCAGGCGTTCTTCTGCGCCAGCGCCTGATCCGCCTGCGCCAGTGCAGGCACAGCCAGCCCCAGCAGCACCGTCAAGCCACTCAGCCAGGATGCAGTTTTCATCGCTTGGTCTCCTTATATTTATATATAAGCATGTTGTTATTTAAAGTATCCGGCAGCTCACCAGATTTGAGATCCCGCGCTAACCCTCGTTATTCCCGAACAGGAATAGCGATACCCATATCCGGCTCAACGCCCCTGCACCGCTGCCCGGGCAGTCTTCATGCGCTCATCCAGATAAGCGCCATAAAAATCGGGGATGGAACTGCCAATCAGGCGATCAGCCACTTCCCGTCGTCCTGCTCCATGAAAAAGCACGGTGGGAGCAACCTCGATCTCCAGTTGCCTGACCATGTCGCCATGCGTGGTCGCCGTGCCATCCCAGCTCTGCAAAGGCTCACGCGACTGAAAATGAATCTGAGTCACCAAAGCCCCGGACTGCTGCAACGGCAGCAGGTAATGTTCGCGCACGATCTTGCAATACGGGCAGCCATGCAGGCTTGCCATCACCACCAACGGCTGCTTGCGGGCCAGCGCAAAGGTCAGGTCGTGCTGCAGACTCTGACTGGTGGGCAGCAGGCGCTCAGAGGCATCGAGAGCCGCCCACGCCGGGGCCGCGCCCGCCAGCAGCAGCTGCAAGCACAGTCTTCTGCGGGCACGAAAGGAGCTGGCTGTTTCCATCACGGCTTTTCCTGCTCCATCAGCAAAAAGGTGTTGTAGGCATTCATGCGATTGGCCTCCTTGAACAGCGGGTAAGCCGAGAACCTGGACCAGTCCGTCGCCTGATAGGCCTCGTCAAACGGGTCAAGATTGGCTGCGGCCTTGCCCATGGCCTCGCGCAGATAGTGCAGATAGTCTCGCGTCAGCTGCATGTCCTGGCGCGGCTGCTCGGAGGCCGGGCCGTGGCCCGGCACCATGACCTTGACGGGGAGCTTGAGCAACTCATCCAGCGCGGCAATCCAGTGGCGGCTGTCGGCCTGACCCACATAGGGAATGCGGTTGCGGAACACCACATCGCCAATGAACAGCACACCGCTTTGCGGCAGGAAGATGGCCGTATCCTCCGGCGTATGCGATGGCCCCATATGCTGCAGCACAAAGTCCACGCCCCCCACCTTCAGCGTGGAGCTATCACCCGACACCCATTGACTCGCGGGCACCAGGCGCGTGCCCTGGTCGACCCAGGGAGCCAAGTCCTTGCGCGAAGCCTCAAGCCGCAGATGCGCGGTTTCTGAGTTGATGTATTCACGCGCCTGGGCATGGGCCACGATTTTTGCGCCCAGGGCCTCGAACACCTGCAGGCCATAGATGTGGTCGGCGTGATAGTGGGTCAGCAGCACATGGCTGATGGGCTTGGGCGTCAGCGTACGGATTTTCTGCACCAGCTCCTCGGCCAGTGCGGGCGAACCCAGCGCGTCGATCACAACCACGCTGTCATGGGTGATGACAAAGCCCGCATTGGAGATGAAGTTGCGATTGACCGCACTGCCCAGCGCCGATACGCCCTGCACAAAAAACACATTGGCCGCCACCTGCTGCAACTCCATCACGGGCGCGCTGACCGCTTGCGGAATGAGCGACCTGGGGGCTGCATCATGCGCTGCCGCTGTACCTGTCGCTGCAACCGCTGCCCACACAAAGCTCCTCAGCGCAGCTCCTGCCCAGCTTGTCATGGCTTTGTCTCCCTTGCATGGGCAGCGCGTCATGCATGAATGCCGCCACTAGCGCTTGCCCTATTTTTGAATGTTTGCGTCATCGTTAATATAAGCAAGTGGCAATATTTAACCAAGGGCATCTTCCCTGATTCCCACAGACACCACAGGAGACACTCCATGAAGCGCCAGTTCGTTGCCCTGAGCTTTGCCCTGTGTACGGCGATTGCCGCCGCTCAGGATGTGAAAGTGGTCTATCACGTCAACACCGGCGTGGAGACCGCGGCCGCCATACTCGCCAATATCAATAACGAACTCAATGCCTCGCCCACGGACAAGATCGTGGTAGTCACCCATGGGCCCGGCATAGACTTTCTTCTGAACAATGCCAAGGACAGCAAGGGCCGCGAGTTCAGCGGCCAGGTCAGCGCACTGGTGGGGCGCGGCGTGGAGTTCAAGGTCTGCAACAACACGCTGCAAACGCGCAAGCTCGATGCCTCAAGCCTGCTGATGGAGGCCTCGCTCGTCCCCTCGGGTGTGGCCGAAGTCGCACGCCTGCAGGCCAAAGAGGGCTTTGTCTATCTCAAGCCCTGAGCAGCATACGGCCATGAAAAAAGGCGCCTGGTGCGCCTTTCTTCTTTTGGGGCTCAAGCCATCAGTTCTGTTCGATGGCAATCTGCACGCAGATGGTGCGGCACATATGGACGACCTTCTCGTTGGCGATGAAATAGTAGATGCTGACCCCTTCACGCCTGCGGCCCAGAATGCCGGACTGGTACAGCGTGTTCAGGTGCTGAGACATATTGGGCTGGGTCGTGTCTATGGAAGCCAGCAGCTCGGAGACGTTTTTTTCTCCGTTGCACAGCGCGCTGATGATCTTCAGCCGCATGGGCGCAGCCATGGCTTTGAACAGCTCGGCCGCACTCTCGAAAACGCTGTCATCCTCAAGCTCTGACGATTCCATGAAACACTCCTGAACACCGCTTCAGACTGCAACCTTCAAACAGAGGTGGTAGGCCATGGTGCATGGCACCAGTTTATAGGAAGGTCATGCAGCGCCTGTCATCACCCGACGACAAACACTGATTGGCATCAGGCAATCCCGAAAAAGAAGCAGCCAGCGCCTAACTGATATGAATTTCAAGCACTTTCATAGCTGAAATCCATATTCAGCGTACGCAAGCAGCTATCAAAAAATCAAGCCGGCCTCCACTCCAGAGACCAGGCACCGCTTTGCACATTCTGCAGCCACAGGCAGCAGCTCAGGGTTTTGGCATCCGTGACCTGGCCGCTACGCACGCCGTCCAGCAGCTCGTCAGCCGTCATGCTGCAGACATCGAGAAACTCGTCGGCATCGAGCTGGCGCTCGCCCGCGGTCAGGCCGCGCGCGAAGAAGATGTGAATGACTTCGTCGGAGTAGCCGATCGCCAGATGCATGGGGCCGGCATAGGCCCATTCACGCGCGCTGTAGCCGGTTTCCTCCAGCAGCTCGCGCTGGGCACAGACCAGCGGCTGCTCGCCCGCATCGAGCTTGCCTGCGGGAAACTCCGTCATGACCCGGCCCACGGGGTAGCGAAACTGCCGCTCCAGCAGCACGCGGCCATCGTCGAGCAGGCCTATCACCACCACGGCGCCGGGGTGCACCACATACTCGCGCGTGGCCTGCCCGCCATGAGGCAGGCGCACGGTATCGAGCCTCACCTGCAGAAAACTGCCCTGGTGCACCAGCTCGCTTTTGATGGGGTGCTCGATCAGATGGGCTTCCTGAGCCTGTTTGTCTTGTTGGGTCATCTCCGACTCGTCTTTCAAAGCGCTGTGGTGACAGCGCAAATACATCCAAGGTCTTAATCTTCGCAGAAGCCGGCTTCACTTTCCCCCTCAGACCATGATGCATCCCATCGACACAGCCCAGACAGACATACAGCGCCACCAGTTTGGCCGCGTGACGGTGTTTCGCGGCGCCAAGGGTGGCAAGTATCCGGACGGCAACCAGATCATGATTCGCGGCAGCGATACGCTGGCAGCGCTGGATACGCCTATCGTTGCCAACCATATCGGGGCCGAGTTCGATGCCACCGAGCTGGTGGTGATGGGTCATGTGCATGAGGACCATATGGCCGGCCTGCACCGCCTACCGGACGCGCGGGTCTTTGCTCACGTAGGCGATCTGGCGGCCTTGCAAAGCTGGGAGGGCCTGGTTGCCACCTTTGGCTGGGCCGATTCGGCTCAGGCCGGCATCCTGCGCAGCAAGCTGGAGAGCGAATTCTTCTACGCCCCCAGACCCGATGCCAGGGGCTACGAAGATGGAGCCGTCTGGGAGCTGGGTCAGTCGCAGATTCACGCCATTCATATGCCTGGCCATACCGCCGGCCATACCGTGCTGCTGATCGAGCCCGAAGGTGTTGCCTTTATCGGCGATATCGACCTGACAGGATTCGGCCCTTATTACGGCGATGCCTGCTCCTGTCTGACGGACTTTCGCCGCAGCCTGGCGCGGCTGCCCGAGATCGATGCCCGGGTCTGGGTGACCTCGCACCACAAGGGCATTTACACGGAACGCGAGGCGTTTATGCGAGACCTCAAGCGCTTTGCTGCCGTCATTGACGAGCGTGGTGCACGCATTCTCGAATGGCTGGCGCAGCGGCCCATGACGCTCTCGCAGATGGTGGAGCAGCGCCTGCTCTACCCGCAAGGCTTTGATGCGCCCTGGGTACAGGGGGCCGAGACGCGCAGCATTTCCCAGCATCTGGATGAGCTGCTGACGGTCGGAGAAATCCTGCAGGAGCGCAACGTGCGCGGCGAAGACCTTTATCTGCGGGCCTGAATCCAGAGAAATAAAAAAGCCGACTTCTCAAGGAAGTCGGCGGGGGTAGGCGCTTGGCCACGCATCCACCAGGCAAGCGTGACAAACGCACAGCGGCTAGATCAGCCGGGCCCGGTCACCCGGGCTTTGAGACTCAGGCCACAGCGTCCATGGGCTTGCGCAGAAAGCCCTGGTTGGCGCCCTTGCGGTTGGGCGCGAAGCCGTTCCTGGCCAGGGTTTCGTCGGCGGTTTCGTAGAACACGCCGATCTGCTTGATCTCGCGAGCCTGCTGGGCCGTGGCAATCGGGCGACCGAACTCGCCCGCAATGCGCACCAGCTGCTTGATCTGCTCCACGGTGCTCATCTTGCCGGTGCGGGTCTGATTCCACAGCACGTCTTCGATACCGCAGCGCACATGCAGACCCAGGGCCATGCCGATCATATTGATGGGCAGCACGTTCAGCACCGAGCTTTCCACCGTCACGATGGCGTTGTCGGGCACGGCGCGCAGCATATTGGCCAGGTTGTAGATATTGGCCTGGTCCATGCCGCCGCTGATGGCGACCCAGTTCATGACCAGCGGCCCCTTGTAGACGCCACGGCGGATCATGCGCTCTATGGTTTCGAAACTGTTGATGTTGTAGACCTGGAAGGCGCTCTGGATGCCCTTTTCGGACAGGCGACGGATATGTTCTTCGACGAAGCTGGGGTTCGATGGAACAATCATGTCCTTGTAGGTCTTGTGCAGATGCGGGAAGCCGCGCGAGACACCGCGGAAGTCGTCTTCGCCGGCATGCTCGGTCACGTTCATCTGCGTGGTGTTCACGGTCACCGTCACCTGGTCGGGTACAGGAGTCAGCTCGGCCAGCATATGGCGGGTATCGTCGGAGAGCCACTTGGCTTCGCCGTCAGGGCCTTCGGGCGCAAAGCTGATGGAGCCGCCGACCTGGATGATCATCTCGGGCACACGCTCACGCACACCGGCAATAAGCTCGTTGAACTTGGACAGGCGCTTGCTGCCCTTGCCGTCGTCTTCACGCACATGCAGATGCAGCACGGTGGCGCCGGCCTCATAGCAATCCACGGCCTTCTGAATCTGCTCTTCCATGGTGATGGGGATGTCCTCGGGGAAGTCCGAGGGAATCCAGCCCGGAGCGTAGGGAGCTGCAGTGATGATCAGCGGTTGCTGGTTTTCGGGATACAGGTGACCGTCAAGAAAGTTCATGGTTGTTGTCTCCGGTTTGAGTGCGAGAAATCAGTGTCTGGACAAACTGCATCAGCCGATTTCAGGCCATTGCCGATGCGTGAGGCCAGTATCAAATGCCGTGTGAGATGCCACTTTGCATTTCAAGACACGCGCTTTCTCAAACGCGACAAGACCGGCAAACCGTGCCTGAAGATGATTGGGGCAGGCAACGGAGAGACGACATCGGTTCATGCACTGCAAAAGTCCAGGCGACTGCTGCGCACCATCGGCAACCTGCGATCTCCCCCTCCTCGCGGCTCCGATTGCAAGGCGCCCATACCGCGCCACAAGCACGCATCGAAGCCATGCAGGCTGCAGCCCTACATCGGGTAAGTGCGGAGTACTGCAGTCATCAAATGCGAAGTCGCAGGCATGAAACGCCAAGTCACCGAACTTGCGGACCTCCATCATGAATTGGTGCATTACTACACCCCAAGCACAAGAACGCAGGGACATGCCGGCAGGTTCAGCGGATCACCTATTTGCTGGGTCTGCCCCCTGCGAGACAGAGATCGGCGTCATGCCGAATGTCTGCCCCCCCATGAAAAACGACAGGAGACATCAATGACAACCGCTGTGAATTTTGCTGGACCACCCGGCCCGCAAGTGATGCCCGTGATTCGCGTCTTGCGAGCCAGAGCCGATAGCACCGCTGCAAGACAGGCGCTGAATGCCTACGTTCTTGAAGATGGGCGGGTCACAGACTCTCCCGCCAGCGCCATCTGAGCAACTCCATTTAGGGAGCAACACATGCGAAACATTCCTCGAACCCTGCGTTCCTGCGCCGCAATTCTTTGCGTCGGCGCAATGGCCAGCACCGCCGTACAGGCTCAGACCCCTGCACCCGCCTGGCCCGTCAAACCCATCCGCCTCGTCGTTCCTGCGCCTCCTGGTGGCATCACCGATGGTGTGGCGCGCCTGGTGGCCGATCATCTGCAGACCAATCTGGGCCAGCCCGTGGTCGTCGACAACAAACCCGGCGGATCGGCCGTGATTGCCGAGCGCGCCGTGATGAATGCACCTGCCGACTGGCATACGCTGATGATTGCGCCTTCCAGCATCTGGACCGACTTTCCACTCACCGTGAAGACGCCGTTTGACGTGCACAAGACATTTACCTATGTCTCGGATGTGGCCTCCATGGTGCATATGCTGGTGGCCAACAACAGCTTTCCCCCCAACAGGATTCAGGAGGTGCTGGACTATGCAAAGAAGAGCTCCGGCCCCATCAATATCGCCAACCTGAGCCCCGGCACTCGCTCCGACATGCTGGGTGCGTTGCTGAGCGAGAAAAGCGGCGGCAAGATCACCGCCGTGCCCTACAAGGGCTCGGCCCCTGCCATCGTCGACCTGATCGGCAATCAGGTACAACTGACCTTTGAAGTGGTGACCAATGCAGCCCCGCTGGTCAAGGCCGGCAAGATCAAGGCCCTGGGCGTGGTCTCGCCCAACCGCTCGCGCCTGCTACCCGATGTGCCCAGCTTTGCCGAGCAGAACATGCCCGACTTTGTGCTGCCCGATGCCAGTGTGGGATTGTTCGTGCTGAGCAGCACGCCCCCGGCCCTGATCCAGAAGGTGCGCCAGGAAATGGACAAGGTGACTCAATCCGCCAAGTTTCAGGCGCAGCTCAAAACCCAGGGCTTTGACGCACCCCAGCCCAGCACGATGACGGAGCTGCAACAAAAAATGCTGAACACGGTGGAGCAGAACCGCAAAATTCTGAGCAAGCTCAGAATCGCCAGCAACTGAAGGACGCTGGCGTAGCCGCCCTCTCCCTGGGGGGGGGTACTTTGGTAGTGTGTTTGGCGGGCCCTTACGGCCCGCTTTTTTATGCGCCGCCCGTGCCTTCGGTCTGCGCCTTGGCACGGCTGTCCTTGGCACTGCAGCCGAACTGGCTCTGATACCAGCGTGAAAAACTGCTGGGGGCCGTAAAGCCCAGCAGCTCGGCCACTTCGGTCAGAGAGCGGTTGCTCTCGAACACATAGCGCACGGCCAGCTCCTTGCGGATATCGTTCATCAGCGAGGAAAAGCTCTGGCCCTTTTCCGTCAGCCGGCGCTGAATGGTGCGTGGCACCACACCCAGGTGCTCGCTGACTTTCTCAATGCTGCAGCGCCCGCTGGGCAACAGCAGCAAGATGGTGCGACGCACATCGTCCAGCACTGCTTCCTCGCTCATGGGAGCCACGGACTCCAACAGCTTCTGGGCATAGCGCACCATGGCAGGGTCGGCAAATTCGTTGCGCGTATCGAGATCGGCCTTGACGCAAACAATGCAGTTGAACTCTTGATTGAACTCCACGCGCGGGCCGAACATCAGGTGATGCATGCTCAGGTCCTTGGGCGCGGCGTGCTCGAAACACACCATGCGAGGCTGCCAGTCGCGACCTATCAGCTGCCGAATGGCGCGCACCATCACGCCCAGCGCCAGCTCCACGCGCTGGCGCGTAGGCTCATGGGCACGGCCGGCCAGCAACAGCTCACGGATCAGCACCGTGTCGGCCTGCTCGTCCAGCTCCAGCGTCATGGCGCCGTTGAGCAGGGCCAGATGACGCACCAGCAGGTTCAGCGAATCGCGCAGCGTAGCCTGATCGCGAATCAGCAGGCCCACCGGCCCCATATTGGACAGCAGGCGCGAGCGCGCCATGCACAGACCAAAGCTTTCATTGCCCGACTGCGTGGCCGAGGCCTGCAGCAAACGCCCCACCTTGTCCACCGGAATCATCAGATCCGGCTCGTCGAGCACACCGGGGCTCAGGCCGGCATCGAGCAGCATGCGCGCGCCATTCAGCCCTGAAGCCTGGGCGACTTCGGCGTAATTGGTCAAGCAGGCGGCGCGAACGAGAGAGGCCATGGGGTTTCACTAACTTGGCACTAATTGCAAAGCACCAGTCATGTAATGACAAGCGCCGATCGAGGGGAGTTTTCACACTGGCGACATTGATTCTATAAGGAGACTTCCCAATGAAAAACAAGGTTGGCGCAGCACCCGCCCTTATCCGCTCCAGCTCTTTGACCCGCTCGCTGGAAGTCAATCCTCTGACCTGCTCCATCGGTGCGGAGCTGTCCAACGTTCACCTGGGAGCGGCCGCCGAGGACGAAGGCTTGATGGCCGAAATCCGCCAGGCACTGCTCAAGCACCGCGTGATCTTTTTCCGCGACCAGGACATCACACGCGCCGAGCATGTGGCGTTTGCGCGCAAATTTGGCGAGCTGGAAGACCACCCGGTGGTGGGAAGCCACCCCGAGCACCCAGGCCTGGTGCAGATCTACAAGACCCCCGACAACCCTCTGGACCGCAACGAGAACTCCTGGCACACCGATGCCACCTGGCGCGAGCAGCCCCCCATGGGCTGCGTGCTGCGCTGCGTTGAATGCCCGCCAGTGGGCGGCGACACCATGTGGGTGAACATGGTGATGGCCTATGAGAACCTGCCAGACGACATCAAGGTCAAGATCGAGCATCTGCGTGCCCGCCACAGCATCGAAGCGAGCTTTGGTGCCGTCATGCCTATCGAAAAGCGTCTGGCACTCAAGGCCCAATACCCCGACGCCGAGCACCCCGTGGTCCGCATCCACCCCGAAACCGGCGAGAAGATTCTGTTCGTCAACAGCAGCTTCACCACCCATTTCACCAACTACAACACACCCGCCAATGTGCGCTTCGGCCTGGACAAATCGCCCGGTTCCTCGCAACTGCTCAATTACCTGACCAGCCAGGCCATGATTCCCGAGTACCAGGTGCGCTTCAAATGGAGCAAAAACAGCGTAGCCTTCTGGGACAACCGCTCCACCCAGCACTACGCAGTGATGGACTACCAGCCCTGCCACCGCAAGATGGAACGCACCGCCATCATCGGCGGCCCCACGGACTGAGCCAGGAGACAGAAGATGACCTTGAAGCACACGATTCTCATCATCCCCGGCCTGCGCGACCATGTGGAAGAGCACTGGCAGACGCTGCTGGCCAAGGAGCTGACTGCGCAGTCCGTCCCCTGCGTCACCGTGCCACCGCTGGAGCAGGACAAGCTCAGCTGCCAGGCCCGCCTGGACGCGATCGACCGGGCGCTGGACGGTATCGACGGCCCCGTCATCATCGTGGCGCACAGCGCCGGCTGCATGATGGTCGCGCACTGGGCGCTGCGCCGAGCCCGTCCCATTCTCGGAGCCTTGCTTGCAGCCCCCGCCGATGTGGAAACCCAGATGCCTGCCGGCTACCCCCCCAAGGATGTGCTGGCAGCCCACGGCTGGACGCCCATCCCGCGCCAGCGCCTGCCGTTTCCCACACTGCTGGCAGCCAGCAGCAATGACCCACTGACCGAGTTGGAGCGCGCGCGCGGCTTTGCGCGCGACTGGGGGAGCGAGCTGGTGGAGCTGGGCCCCCAGGGCCACCTGAACCCGGCCTCGGGCCACGGTCCCTGGCCGCAGGCAACACAGCTGATCGAGGATTTGCAGGCTCGGATCGAAGCCCGACAGCCCGAGCCAACGGCCTGAACCGCCCGAAGACCATCACGATGAATGCGCAGCCACCCACAAGATATAAAAGGTGCGCGCAGATGGGGAGCCAGATCTCCCCATTGAAGGAGACAAGCAATGAAGGCAACGACACCCGCCTCACGCAATTCAGTGGACACCGCAGGTTCTCGCGCACTGCGCCGGAAACTAGGCTTGGCCGTCATGGCCGTGGCCGCCAGCCTGGCCCTGCCCGCACAGGCCGAGCAGACCGATGACTGGCCGACCAAGCCCATACGCCTGATCGTCACCGGGCCTGCCGGTGGCACGGCTGACACCCTGGCCCGTCTGCTGGCAGAGGGCATGCAGCAAGAGCTCAAGCAGCCCGTGATCGTGGAATCCAAGGCCGGAGCCTCGGGGGCCATCGGCATCCAGGACCTCAAGTCCCATGGCAAAAACGGCTACACCTTTCTGGTGATTCAGGACGGAGCACTGAGCGAGGCGCCCCTGGCCCAGAAAGTCAGTTTCGACCCGTTCAAGGACCTGACGCCGCTGGCCCAGCTCACACGCACCGGACTGGTCATGGTCGCCAACAAGGATCTGCCGTTCCAGACCCTGCCCGAATTCATCAGCTACGCCAGACAGCAACGCGACGGCGTGGACTTTGCCTCCTACGCCACGGGCCTGAAGGGTCACACCTCGGGCATGCTGCTGGGCCAGTTGGCCAAGATCAATATGCGCCATGTGGGCTACAAGGGCTCGCCCCCTGCTCTGGTGGACCTCATGGGCGGCCATGTCCCGGTGATGTTCGATGGCGTCACCACTTCGCTACCCCTGATTCGCAGCGGCAAGATCAAGGCGCTGGCAGTCGTCTACCCGAGCCGCCTGCAGACTTTGCCAGAGGTACCAACCTTCACGGAGCTGGGCTACCCCCAGCTTTCCAAACCAGGCTGGTTTGCCGTGTGGTCCCATCCTCAAACCCCGGCAGCCATCCAGCAGAAGCTGCGGGATGTGGCGCTGGCACATTTCCGCAAGGAGTCCGTGCTCAAACAGCTCGCCACGGTGGGCATGGAGCCCGGCCAGCCCCTTACCACGGCAGAAATGACGGCCGACCTCAAAGAGGCCAGCCGCAAGCAGGCAGCCCTGCTCAAGTCCATAGGCTACAAGCCCGAAAACTGAGGCCCGGGTCCTTGAGCAGTTGCCCTCAAGCTGCTCCATTACTTATCTGCTTCAAGACCTCTGCCCGGTGCCCCCTTGGCACCGTGGGCGGCCGCACCCGGCTCAAGTCCTTTGGCGGGATTAGAGCTGGGGGCTTGCCTGCGCCTTCAACCCATCCCCAGGCCCGGCCTTGCCCTGCTGTGTTTTTCGTCGGTTTGCCATCAGGCATCTTTTTTCAACGGTTCAAGGAGACATGAATGACTACAAAAAAAATGGCTTTCAATGCGCTGAGCGCTCTCGCATGCACGCTGGCGCCGCTGGCGGCCTCGGCACAATCCTCTGTGCAGGTCTATGGCGTGGTGGATATGGCCGTATCCAATTACCGCGGCGCTGGCGCAGGCTCGCGTCAGATGCTGACCTCCAGCGGCAATCAGGCCAGCCGCCTGGGCTTCAAGGGCCGTGAAGATCTCGGCAGCGGTCTGGCCGCCGGCTTTGATCTGGAAGCGGGTCTCAATACCGACAACGGCACCGGCCAGGCCTCCAACACCAACAACCAGCCTTCGGGGGCAGGCAGCAGCAACGGCCTGAGCTTCAACCGCAAGGCCCTGGTCTATCTGCAGAGCAAGCAATGGGGCGAGGTACGCCTGGGCCGCGACTATGTGCCCGCCTTCTGGAACATGTTCAACTACGACCCCTTTCGCCTGGGCGTGGGCATGAGCCTGCATGTGCTGCACGGCACCACTGTGACGGGCTTTCGGGCATCGAACAGCATTGGCTACTTCTCGCCCGGCTGCTCCAGCTCCAGTTGCAAAGGCCTGTTCTATCAGTTGATGACTGCATTCGGTGAAAACGATGCCGGCCCCAACCGCCAGGACGGCCGCGTCTACGGTGCACGCCTGGGCTATGGAGGCGAGAACTGGGATGCAGCCGTCGCCATCACGTCCACCAAGAACCGTGCCGCCGACGATTACAGACAGATCAATGCCGCCGCATCCTACCTCTGGGAAGGCCACCGCCTCATGGTTCTGGCTGCCGATCACCGCACCGGCAACCGCCTGGCAGGTCTGGACAATGCCGACCATGTACGCTACTGGCAGCTGGGTGCCATCTGGAAGGTCGGCAACGGCAATATCCCCATGAGCTTCATGCGCCTGAACCGCAATGACAACAGCGGCAGCAGCTCCAACAAGTACGCCGTGGGTTATGTGCACAACCTCTCCAAGCGCACCGCACTCTACGGCACCTATGCCTATGTAGACAACCGCGGCAGCATCAACCTGCCGGTGGCCACGGGCGCGCTGCAAGGCCCGATTCCAGTCGCAGGCGGCAATGCTTCAGGCTTTGACATCGGCATTCGCCACACGTTCTGAGTCCAATCCATGGCAACCGGCGCCTGCCGGTTGCCGGCCAGAGGACATCAATCCTGAAACCATAGAAGAAGGCCCGCAGAGAAAATCTGCGGGCCTTCTTCATCGCACATCGGCGCTCGATGGAGTATCAGCAGTTGTCAGGCGGTTTGAGCCAGAGCAGTCCCTCTCTGACAAGAACTTCATAGAGAGGAATCGTCATCTGCGGCGATGCCGTGCACTTGCCGCTGCGGATATCGAACTTGAGTCCATGCGCGGGGCAGCTCAGCACATGGGCATCGCAATTGCCGCTAGCCATGGAGGCACCCGCATGCGGGCAGCTGTTCTCCAAGGCATAGAACTCGCCTTCGACATTCAGCAGCAAGATGCTCTGGCCACCAGGCGTGAAGACCAGCTTTCGCCCGCCAGGCGGCAAGTCCCGCACGGCACCGGCGGCCAGCAATGCGGGATCAGGCGAAGATGCTGTCGGCAACACGGGCATGCTCCATGGCGCGCAGCAGCTCCGCGGGCGCCACAGCGCCCGTCACCTGCAGACGCTGGTTGAACACCATATGCGGCACGCCGCCGGTATGGCCGGCCTCGCTTTGGTAGCGCAGCGCATCAAAGCGGGAAGGATTCCAGTCCAGTGCCGCCGAGTGCGCCAGCTGCTGCAGCACCATGACCGAGCCTATATCGCGGCCCTGCACAAAGTAAGCGGCAAAGATGGACTCCACAAAGCGGATCATGGATTCGCCATCGAGCAGAGTCTGGGCGTAGTTGGCCAACGCACAAACCAGGCGCGTGCTGGGGAAGGTTTCAATCAGCGCATGATTGATCTGCAGGCCCGCCGCGTGGGCCGCCGAACGCACCTGGGCACGGCGAACCTCCACGGCCCTGGGACCGCCCAGCCTGGCTTCGTAGAAGGCCTGGTAAGGCACTCCATGCTCCGGGATCTGGGGCAGCAGAGTGTCTGCATGCCAATGGATTGCAAGCTGCTGGTCGGGATATCTGGCCAGCAGCATCTCACGGGCGGCCAGCAGATTGCGCAGACCGATCCAGCACCAGGGGCAGATCAGGTCCAGCGAAAAGTCGACCTGCAATGTCGTTGCAGCGGAGCTTTGAGTCATGGCATTTATTTCCTTGGGCAATCACCGGGGTTGATGCAAAAAGGGCTGAATGGCTCAGCCCTTTTCATACCGACCTGCTGCCTTCGATATCTCAGAGCGTGAAGATGGCCGATCCCACAATCTTGCGGGCTTCCAGATCGCGGTGAGCCTGCACGGCGTCTTCCAGCACATAGCGCTTGCTGATGTCCACCTTGATACGACCTTCGGCCACATGGGCGAACAGCTCGTTGGCCAGCTCTGCACGCTCCGTGGGGTCGGCGATGTAATGCGCCGATGCAGGACGGGTCAGGAAGAGCGAGCCCTTGCCGGCCAGAATCTGCGGGTTGAATGGTGGAATGGAGCCTGAAGCCGTGCCCAGACAGACCATCAGCCCACGCACCTTCAGGCTGTTGAGCGAGCCCTCGAAAGTGTCCTTGCCCACGCTGTCAAAGACGGCATTCACGCCCACGCCGTCCGTCAGCTCACGCACGCGCTTGGCCACGTCCTCATGGCTGTAGTTGATGGTGTGAACACAGCCGTTGGCCTTGGCCACTTCGGCCTTGGCATCGCTGGAGACTGTTCCGATCACGTTCAGGCCTTCCAGCTTTGCCCACTGCGACACCAGCAGACCCACACCACCGGCTGCAGCATGCAGCAAGATGGTGTCGCCCTTCTTGAAGTCCCAGATGCGGCGCATCAGGTAAGCCGCCGTCAGTCCACGCATGGTGATGGCTGCTGCGGTTTCAAAGCTGATGTTGTCAGGCAGACGGATCAGGGGGGCTGCAGAAATCAGGCGCTCCGTGGCGTAAGCGCCGATGGTGTTCAGCGCGCCGGTATAGGTCACGCGATCGCCGACCTTGAATTCCGTCACGCCGTCGCCCACGGCCGTGATCGTGCCGCAAGCCTCGCTGCCCACGCCTGCGGGCAAAGGAGCGGGATACAGACCGGAACGGAAATAGGTATCGGCAAAGTTCAAGGCCACAGCGCCTTGCTTGAGGCGGACCTGACCTGGACCGGGTTGGCCGACTTCAATGTCTTCCTGTCGCAACACCTCGGGGCCGCCAACTTCGTGATAACGGATTACTTTAGCCATACAAACTCCCAGTCAGATACCAATCGAAAGGTGATACAGCACACTGCCTCACCTCGAACAGAAGCAATACGAATCAATGACTTAGGTCATATTCCCGGTATTCTTCCATTCAGACTGGACTGAATTTATGGGAATTTTTCTCTAGGACATTTCCCGAGAACGCCGCTCTCTTGTCTTTACGCGACACCACGGGTAAATACCAGGACAGAAAAGTTTACTCAAAAGTTTCTATTTAATTGAAAGCTTGCCGCAAGCGTTGGCCACCATATTGCGCGTCTGCGACTGCGGCAAGCCCGTCACAGCCTCTAGAATCATTCCGTTTACGTAAACGTCAAACCAATGCGAGGGCCTGACATTCTTGCCAGGCGCCGGACATGAAGTCGAGGGAAGCCCCTGCCATCCGTGGCTGGCAACATCCCCAACAATCCAAGGCACAAACCAGGTCTGGCAGCCAGCCGGGCCAGCATTCAAGGAAACAGAGACGATGACCTACAAAGCGCCCATCAAAGACATGCTGTTCGACATGGAGCATCTGGCCCAGATCGAGCAGGTCGCCCAGATTCCCGGCTTTGAAGATGCGGGGCTGGAAACCGCGCAGGCCGTTCTCGAAGAATGCGCCAAGCTCTGCGAAGGCGTGGTCGCCCCCCTGAATGTTCCCGGCGACCTCAATCCCTCGTCCTTCAAGGATGGTGTGGTCACCACCACGCCCGGCTTTGCCGATGCCTTCAAGCAGTACGCCGAAGGCGGCTGGCAAGGTCTGCAGCATCCTGCCGACTTTGGCGGCCAGGGCCTGCCCAAGACCATTGGTGCGGCCTGTATCGAGATGCTCAACAGCGCCAACCTGAGCTTTGCGCTGTGCCCGCTGCTGACCGACGGCGCCATCGAGGCGCTGCTGACTGCGGGCAGCGACGAGCTCAAGTCCACCTACCTGGAAAAGCTGGTCACCGGCGAGTGGACCGGCACCATGAACCTGACCGAGCCCCAGGCCGGCTCCGACCTGGCCCTGGTGCGCACCAGGGCCGAGCCTCAGGGCGACGGCAGCTACAAGGTCTTCGGCACCAAGATCTTCATCACCTATGGCGAGCACGATATGGCGGACAACATCGTCCACCTGGTGCTGGCCCGCGTGGCGGGGGCGCCCGAAGGCGTCAAGGGCATCAGCTTGTTTGTCGTGCCCAAGTTCCTGGTGAACCAGGACGGCTCTTTGGGCAAGCGCAACGATGTGCACTGCGTCAGCATTGAGCACAAGATGGGCATCAAGGCCTCGCCCACGGCCGTGCTGCAATTTGGCGACAACGGAGGAGCCATCGGCTACCTCGTGGGCGAGGAAAACCGCGGCCTCGAATACATGTTCATCATGATGAACGCAGCGCGCTATGCCGTGGGCCTGCAGGGCCTGGCCGTGGCCGAGCGGTCCTACCAGCACGCCGTGGCCTACGCCAAGGAACGCGTGCAAAGCCGCCCCGTCGACGGCTCGGTCAAGGCCAGCGCCACCATCATCCACCACCCCGATGTGCGCCGCATGCTGATGACCATGCGTGCCAGCAACGAGGGCTGCCGCGCCATGGCAACCGCCGCCGCTGCCGCCTACGATGCCGCCCACCACCATCCGGACGCCGAAGTGCGTCAGGCCAACCAGACCTTCTATGAATTCATGGTGCCCCTGGTCAAGGGCTACAGCACCGAAATGAGCCTGGAAGTCACCAGCCTGGGCGTGCAGGTGCATGGCGGCATGGGCTTCATCGAGGAAACCGGCGCTGCCCAGTACTACCGCGACGCCAAGATCCTGACCATCTATGAGGGCACGACCGCCATCCAGGCCAATGACCTGGTCGGCCGCAAGACCGCGCGTGATGGCGGCCAGACCGCCAAGGCCATTGCCGCCCAGATCGAAAAGACCGAGGCGGCTCTCATTGCCAGCGGCACCGATGCGGCCAAGGCAGTCGCGAGGAATCTGGCCCAGGCCCGTCAGGCCTTTGTGCAGGTGGTGGACTTCATCGTGGCAAAGGCCAAGGCCGACCCCAATGCGGCCTATGCCGGCAGCGTTCCCTATCTGATGCTCACCGGCAATCTGGTCGCCGGCTGGCAGCTGGGCCGCTCGGTGCTGGCCGCGCAGGAGCTGCTGGCCAAGGGCCAGGACACGGCCTTCATGCAGGCCAAGCTGGCCACGGCACAGTTCTATGCCGAACATATCCTGACCCGAGTGTCCGGCCAGGCCGATGCCGTGATCAACGGTGCGGCCAGCGTGATGGCATTGCCCATGGATCTGTTCTGATCCTGTACCTGAGGGCGGGGCGATAACGCCCTGCCCCATCATGATGTGCATAGAAATAGCGGCTAGCGCTTATGAATAAAGCGCAAGCCGCTATTTTTTTGAATCCCTAGAACACATCTGCCAGGACTTACGCAAACAAGATTGCAGCGACGGCCTGCCTCATGCAGCAGTCATCCTGCCTGAACCCGTTCCATGCCATCCTCATTGCTTTTCACCGGGATTATGACGCGGATGTACAAACCCTCAGTCAGGCCTCGTGGTCATTTAGATTCGCAGGAGTTTTCCATTTAATCCGTAGGCGTCGCCTAACTTCCCACACTTCTGCTACCTGGAAATGCCATATGCAAATAGATCAGTTTGGAGAAGTTGAGCAACAAATTACTTTGAGCATTGTCTAAATTCGGAAAACGATTTCCAAATCAAATGACGCTGAATGCACTCTCACTCACAGCAGCACGATATCGTATTGCTCCTGCGCCATCGCAGTCTCGGCCTGCAGCGAAATGGGCTTGCCGATGAAGTCGGAGAGGCTGGCTAGGTGCTGGCTTTCCTCGTCGAGGAACATCTCCACCACTTTGGGCGATGCCACGACGCGGAACTCATGCGGATTGAACTGGCGGGCTTCGCGCAGGATTTCACGCAGCACTTCGTAGCAGATGCTGCGCGCAGTCTTGACGTTGCCCTTGCCGGAGCAGGCTTCACAGGGCTCGCACAGCATATGGGCCAGCGACTCGCGCGTACGCTTGCGCGTCATCTCCACCAGGCCCAGTTGAGAGAAGCCTCCAGCCATGGTCTTGACGCGGTCGCGTGCCAGCTGGCGGCGGAATTCGGAGAGCACCTCGCTCTGGTGCTCCTCGCGCACCATGTCGATGAAGTCCACGATGACGATGCCGCCCAGATTGCGCAGGCGCAGCTGACGTGCAATGGCGTGCGCCGCTTCCAGGTTGGTCTTGAAGATGGTGTCGTCAAAATTGCGCGCACCTACATAGCCGCCGGTATTCACATCGATGGTGGTCAGGGCTTCGGTCTGATCGACGATCAGATAGCCGCCCGACTTCAGATCCACACGCCGCCCCAGCGCACGCGCGATTTCCTCGTCGATGTTGTAGAGGTCGAAAATCGGCCTCTCGCCCTTGTACAGCGCCAGCTTGGGTACTGCCGCCGGCATGTATTCCTGGCCAAAGCTCTTGAGCAGCGCAAACTGCTCGCGCGAATCGATGCGAATGCTCTGGGTGTTCTCGCCGACCAGATCCCGCAGCACACGCTGCAGCAGGTTCAGGTCCTGATGCAGCACCGACATCACAGGCAGCTTCTGCGCCGCATCCTTGATGCGCGTCCAGGTCTTGCGCAGATAGCGGATGTCATCGGCCAGCTCGGCATCGCTGGATTCCTCGCCATTGGTACGCAGAATGAACCCGCCGCCACCGCCCCCCTCCTTGGTGCCTACCAGCTCCTGCAGACGGGCCCGCAAGGCATCGCGCTCGTTCTGGGGAATTTTCTGGGAGATGCCGATATGGTCGTCCTGCGGCAGAAACACCAGCAGGCGCCCGGCAATGCTGATCTGCGTGGACAGGCGCGCACCCTTGGTACCTATGGGGTCCTTGATGACCTGCACCATGATGGACTGCCCCTCGAACACCTGTTTTTCGATGGGCGTCAGCGGCTGGTCCTTGCGCGCGAACATCGGGGCTTCGCCATTTTCCTGACGCTGCCAGACATCGGCCACATGCAAAAAGGCCGCACGCTCCAGACCGATATCGATGAAGGCGGACTGCATGCCTGGAAGCACACGCGAGACCTTGCCCAGATAGATGTTGCCGACGAGTCCCCGCTCCAGCGGGCGCTCCATGTGCAGCTCCTGCACGGCGCCGTTTTCGACAATCGCCACCCGCGTTTCCTGCGGCGACCAGTTGATCAAAATATCTTGCTGCATTGACTGTCGTTCTTTCTTTATATGTCCTGGCTTTTGCTGCGCCCAGTGTGCGACGCGTGCATGGCTGGCGCAAGACAGCTGCCATGCAGACCTTCCCTTGGGGGAAGCCTCAAGAACAGAGTGTCGATTGCGCCAAAGGTTCAGAGCGGCCAGCCCAGCTGACGCAAAAGCTCGGCAGTTTCGTAAACAGGCAGGCCCATGATGGCCGAATAGCTGCCGCGGATCTCTGCAATATGTGCGGCCGCCCTGCCCTGTATGCCATAGGCACCAGCCTTGCCCATGGGCTCGCCCGTGAGCACATAGGCATCGATCTGCGCCTCGGTCATGGGCGCAAAGCGCACGGTGGACACCGACAAGGCCTGCAGACGCCGCACGCCGCTTTGCAGCGCCACGGCAGTCAGCACCTCATGTTCGGCCCCGGAGAGCAGACGTAGGATACGTCGCGCGTCTTCGGCATCGGCGGGCTTGCCCAGAATCTGCTTTCCCAGGGCCACGGTGGTGTCGGAGCACAGAATGGGGGCTACCGGCAAACCGCGCCGCGCATGGCGGGCCACGGCCGCATCGAGCTTGCCGGCCGTCACGCGCTGCACATAGTCATGGGGGTCTTCCCCAGCCAGCTCGGCCTCTATGGCCTCGGCATCCTCGGCGATGTCGCCGGCTGCATTGGGCAGCAGCAATTCATGCGCCACCCCCAGCTGCTCTAGCAACTGACGACGGCGGGGACTTTGGGATGCAAGATAGAGAATGGGCGCCATGATTTTGATTAAAAATGGCCTCTAGCGCCCATATATAAAGCGCAATAGGCTATCAAAATCATAGTATCACGCACTGCGTGAAATTGCACGCAGAGTCCGATCACAAGCGCTTATTCGCGATGGTAGGGATGGCCGGCATTGACCGACCAGGCGCGGTAGAGCTGCTCGATCAGCAGCACGCGCACCATGGCATGCGGCAGGGTCAGATCGGAGAGGCGGATGCGCTCGTGTGCCGCTGCCTTGAACTCGGGGTCCAGCCCGTCGGGGCCGCCGATGACCAGGGCCACATCATCGCTCTCGAGCTGCCAGCCCTTGAGACGCTGGGCCAGCGCCTTGGTGGTCAGATTCGTGCCGCGCTCGTCGAGCACCACGATGCGGGTGCCTCTGGGAATGGCGGCTTCGATGCGCTTGCGCTCTGCCGCATACAGGGTCTCCAGCGTCTTGGAGCCGCGCGGCTCGGTCTTGACGGCCTTGAGTTCGACCTTGAGTTCGGGCGGAAAGCGCTTGGCGTAATCGTCGTAGGCCGTCTGCGCCCAGTCGGGCACATGCAGGCCTACAGCCACGATGGTCAGCTTCATTTAGGCCTTGACGCGGGGAGCACGCTTGGCTGCGGGTTTGGCCGCAACCGGCTTGGCCGTACGGGGCGTGCTGGGCTTGACGACCACGGTCTTGACCGTCTTGGTGGCTGCGGACTTGGCAGCAGGCTTCTTGGCTGCAGGCTTGGCACCGGCGGCCGTCTTGGCTGCGGGCTTCTTGGCCGCAGCGGCCGCAGCCTTCTTGGCAGCAGGCTTTTTCTCGACCACGGTGTTTTCCGCTGCTGCCTTTTCCACGGCCAGCTTGGCAGCCAGTTTCTTGGCTGCCACTTCTGCGGGCTTGGGCTTGGCGGCACCGATCTTCATACGCACCGGTGTCTCGCCCCAGATTTCTTCCAGGCGGTAGTACTGGCGGATGGCCGGCTGCATGATGTGGCAGACAACCGAGCCGCAGTCCACGATGATCCATTCGCCGTTTTGCTCACCTTCCTGGCGGGGCACGGGAAAACCTGCTTCCTTGACGGCTTCGCGCACGCTGGAGGCAAGTGCCTTGGTCTGGCGGTTGGAAGTACCCGAAGCCACGATCACGCGCTCGAACAGCGGGGACAGTGCTTCGGTGTTGAACACCTGGATGTCGTGGGCCTTGACGTCTTCGAGGCCGTCAACAATGGCTCGCTGGAGTTTGGTGACGTCGCGCTTGGCTGCGGAATCCGATTTGGTGGAGGTGGTCATCAGGCGATGGAATCAGTAAATGATGGGATCAATATAGCGTGTGCTGCGCCACACCCGTATCAGGGTTGGGTTAGCGTCTGCGTTCAGGCCTCTAAGACCTGCGCTCTTCACGCATTGAAAAAGGTTGACGCGCCAGTCGATAGCGCGCATCCAGCTATGGAAATTATAGTTTTCTAAAAATTTCCCTGCTGACAGGGCTTTATGCCCGATCAGCAGGGGAATCCGGCCTGTTGAACGCCTGTGCCTCAGAGCCAGTCACGGCGAATCAGGAATTTCTCGAGCAGATCGCGCTCGGGTGTACCGGGCGCATCCTCACGCTGATAGCTCCAGTCCGCATGAGGCGGCATGGACAGCAGAATGGATTCGGTGCGGCCGCCGGACTGCAGGCCGAAATGCGTGCCGCGGTCCCAGACCAGGTTGAATTCCACATAGCGGCCACGGCGGTAGCGCTGGAAATCCACCTGCTGCTGCGTGTACTGCGCATGCCGGCGACGCTCCACGATGGGCAGATAGGCCTTCAGAAAGGCATCGCCAACCGAGCGCAGCATGGCAAAGCTCTGCTGCTGACCCAGTTCGCTGAAATCATCGAAGAAGATGCCGCCAATGCCGCGCTGCTCGTTGCGATGCTTGAGGAAGAAGTACTCGTCGCACCATTGCTTGAAGCGCGGATAGAGCTGATCGCCAAATGGCGCCAGCGCATCACGGCAGATCTGATGGAAATGCACGGCGTCTTCCTCGAAGCCGTAGACCGGCGTCAAATCCATGCCGCCGCCAAACCAGCAGGTCTTGGGCTGTCCCTCATGGCCGGCCGAAATCATGCGCACATTCATGTGCACCGTTGGCACCAAGGGACTGCGCGGATGAAATACCAGCGACACGCCCATGGCCTCGAACGGCGCACCGGCCAGTTCGGGCCGATGCTGTGTGGCCGAGGGCGGCAGTTGCGGCCCGCGCACATGCGAGAAACCGCAGCCTGCGCGCTCGAACACACGCCCGCCCTCCATGATCTTGGTGACACCGTTGCCCTGCAGCTTTTCGCCCGGCTCCTTGTGCCAGGCGTCGGCCAGGAAACGCGCACCACCCTCGCCTTCGATGGCTTCCAGCGCCTCGGTGATGCGGGTCTGCAGACCCATGAGGTACTCACGCACCTCGGCCGCAGGCAGCTGATCAGCCACAGAAGATGAGGATGTCTGGTTCATCAGTCGGCCTTCTTGACGGCACGGAAGCCGATGTCGCGACGATACTGGGCACCATCGAAATGGATACCACGTGCCACGTCATACACCTTCTGCTGCGCCTGCTTGACACTGTCGGCCAACACGGTCACGCAGAGCACGCGACCACCGCTGGTCACAGGCTGGCCGTCATCGCCCAGCTGGGTGCCTGCATGGAAGACCATGGCATCGTCGGCTGAGGCGGGCAGACCGGTGATGACATCGCCCTTGCGCGGGTCTTCGGGGTAGCCGGCAGCAGCCATGACCACGCCCAATGCGGTACGGCGGTCCCACTGCAGCTCCAGCTGGTCGAGCCTGCCTTCGCAGGCTGCCAGCATCACATCCACCAGATCGCTCTTGAGACGCATCATGATGGGCTGGGTTTCCGGATCGCCCATGCGGCAGTTGAACTCCAGCGTCTTGGGGTGACCTGCCTTGTCGATCATCAGACCTGCGTACAGGAAGCCGGTATAGGGCACACCGTCTTTTTCCATGCCACGGATGGTGGGCAGAATGATTTCGCGCATGGCGCGGGCATGCACATCGGCGGTCACCACAGGTGCCGGCGAATAAGCGCCCATGCCGCCGGTGTTGGGGCCCTGGTCGCCATCCTTGAGACGCTTGTGGTCCTGGCTGGTCGCCAGCGCCAGCACGTTCTTGCCGTCGCACAGCACGATGAAGCTGGCTTCCTCGCCGTCGAGGAATTCCTCGATCACGACGCGTGCACCGCCTTCGTTGTGCTGCACACCGTATTTGTTGTCCACCAGCATGAAGTCCACGGCGTCATGGGCCTCCTGCAGCGACATGGCTACCACCACGCCCTTGCCTGCCGCCAGGCCGTCGGCCTTGATGACAATGGGCGCACCGAGGCGATCCACATAGGCATGGGCAGCAACCGGGTCGGTGAAGGTTTCATATTGCGCCGTGGGGATGCTGTGGCGCGCCATGAAGTCCTTGGAGAAGGCCTTGGACGACTCCAGCTGGGCTGCCGTCTTGGTCGGGCCGAAGACCTTGAGTCCGTGGGCTCGGAACTCATCGACCACGCCAGCCGCCAGCGGAGCCTCAGGCCCCACGACGGTCACGGCAATCTTTTCGGCCTGGGCCCATTCGCGCAGAGCCTTCACATCGGTGATGTCGAGGTTCTCCAGCTTGCCGCCAGCCAGGGCAGTGCCACCGTTACCGGGAGCCACATAGACCTTGGTCGCCTTGGGCGATTCGGCCAACTTCCACGCCAGAGCGTGCTCACGGCCACCGCCGCCAATCACAAGAATTTTCATAGTTCTGCGTTGTGGTAGACGTCCTGAACGTCATCCAAGTCTTCAATCATGTCCAGCAGCTTCTGCATGCGAGCTGCATCATCGCCTTCGAGAGCGATTGTATTTTCGGGGCGCATGGTCACCTCGGCCATGTCGGCGGTAAAGCCGGCGGCCTGCAGTGCGTCACGCACGGCTTCAAAGTCGCCGGGGGCCGTCAGCACCTCGATGCCACCTTCATCATCGGTGATCACATCATCGGCACCGGCCTCCAGCGCGATCTCCATGACTTTTTCTTCGTCCGTGCCGGGGGCGAACATGATCTGCCCCACATGCTTGAACTGGAAGGCCACCGAGCCTTCGGTGCCCATATTGCCACCGTACTTGCTGAATGCATGGCGAACATCGGCCACCGTACGTACGCGATTGTCCGTCATTGTGTCCACAATGATGGCCGCGCCGCCGATGCCATAGCCTTCGTAACGGATTTCCTCGTAGGTCACGCCGTCGAGGTTACCCGTGGCCTTGTCGATATTGCGCTTGATATTGTCGGCCGGCATATTGGCGGCCTTGGCCTTGTCCACCGCCAGACGCAGACGCGGGTTGGCGCTCAGATCGCCGCCGCCTTGGCGGGCTGCGACCATGATTTCACGAATGATGCGCGTCCAGATGCGGCCACGTTTTTCATCCTGACGACCCTTGCGGTGCTGGATGTTGGCCCATTTGCTGTGTCCTGCCACAGGGAATCCTTTGATATTTGATTTAACCTAGCGGGAGCGATTTTACTTTTGACTGCATGCCCCCCCAGAGGAAACCCGAAATGGCTTCACCCCTTTTGATTGCCCAGCACTCTGCCACAGAATGTGTACTGCTGCCCGGACTGGCCAATCGGCATGGCCTGATCACCGGTGCCACCGGCACCGGCAAGACCGTCACGCTGCAAAAACTGGCCGAAAGCTTCTCGCAGATAGGCGTGCCGGTCTTCATGGCCGACGTCAAAGGAGACCTGAGCGGTATCAGCCAGGCCGGCAAGATAGGCGACAAGCTGGCCGCCTCGCTCAAGGAGCGCGGCCTGGACCTGCCCCAGCCCCTGGCCTGCCCCGCCACGCTGTGGGATGTGTTCGGCGAGCAGGGCCATCCCGTGCGCGCCACCATCTCGGACATGGGCCCTCTGCTCATAGGCCGCATGCTGAATCTGAACGAGACCCAGATGGGCGTGCTCAATCTGGTGTTCAAGATCGCCGACGACAACGGCATGCTGCTGCTGGACCTCAAGGATCTGCGCGCCATGCTGAACTTCGTGGGCGACAACGCCAAGCAGTTCACCACCCAGTACGGCAACATCAGCTCGGCCAGCGTGGGAGCCATACAGCGCGGACTGCTGACCATCGAAAGCCAGGGCGGCGACAAGTTCTTTGGCGAGCCCATGCTCGACATCAACGATCTGATGCAGACCGACGCCAACGGCATGGGCGTGGTCAATGTGCTGGCGGCGGACAAGCTGATGAACGCGCCGCGCCTGTACTCGACTTTTTTGCTCTGGCTTCTGTCCGAGCTGTTCGAGCAATTGCCGGAAATCGGCGACCCCGAGAAGCCCAAGCTGGTGTTTTTCTTTGACGAGGCCCACCTGCTGTTCAACGATGCGCCCAAGGTGCTGATCGAGCGCATCGAGCTGGTCGTGCGCCTGGTGCGCTCCAAGGGCGTGGGCGTGTACTTCGTCACCCAGAACCCGCTGGACGTTCCCGACAGCGTGCTTGGGCAGCTGGGCAACCGCGTGCAGCATGCCTTGCGCGCCTTCACCCCGCGCGACCAGAAGGCCGTGGCCTCGGCCGCCTCCACCATGCGCCCCAATCCCGGCCTGGACATTGCCGCGGCCATCACCGAGCTGGCCGTGGGCGAGGCCCTGGTCAGCTTCCTCGACGAAAAAGGCCGCCCCAGCGTGACCGAGCGCGTGTTCGTGATCCCGCCCGGCAGCCAGCTCGGCCCCATCACGGCCGAGCAGCGCAAGGCGCTGATCGATGGCTCCCTGGTCGCCGGCGTCTACGAGAAGGCCGTAGACCGCGAATCCGCCTTCGAGATATTGCACGACCGCACTGCGAGCGCCACGCCTGCCAAGCCCGGTGACGCCCCTGCCGCTGCCGCTGCGGCAGGCTCGACCCAGCAAGCCAGCGCCACAGACTCCATGATGGACGGACTCAAGGAGCTACTGTTCGGTCGCACCGGCCCGCGCGGCGGCCAGCACGACGGCCTGGTGCAGACCATGGCCAAGTCCACGGTGCGCACCGTGGGCAACAGCCTGGGCAAGGAAATCCTGCGCGGCGTGCTGGGCGGCATTCTGGGCAACAAGAAACGCTGAGCGCTAAACCACGCCCCGCTCCCAAGGCCTGCTTCAGCAGGCCTTTTTCATGGCCGCAGCAGAGAAAATCCTCAAGGCCGCACTCATTATGTCGATACATAATAAATCCAGCTCCTGGTGCCTGCCGCCAGTCTCCTGGAACGGTGCTGTGCCTGCACAGCCGCTTCTTTCTCTACGCTAACCACGCTGCCCGGTCTTGCCGCAGACCACCAGTTCGCTCCGGCCAGGCAGTGCTTTTGCAATATTTTCAGCCAATGCAATTCAATCAATGGCGTGTCTCCACCAAGCTGTGGTGCACTTTGGGCGGGCTTCTGACCATGATGCTGGCCGTCTCGCTCTGGAACCAGCACTCGTCCACCCAGGCCCTGCAGACCGGCATGCAGACCCTGGCCGACTATGACAATCGCATCAACCTCGCCCTGCAGTGGAAAGGTGCGACCGAGACCACGGGCGAGCGCGTGCTCACCAGCAATATGACCACCGACGAGGCGCTGACCCAGCGCATGGACGAGCGTGTCAGCGAAGGCGTGGCCGTCAATGGGGCACTGCAGGCACAGGTCATCAAACTGGCTCAAAGCGATGCCGACAAGGCCGCCCTGCAGAAGATCGCAGCCGTGCGTGCCGAGGTTCTGGCGCTGAACAAGCAGGCGCGCGAGATCAAGCTGACCGGCGATATCGAAGCCATGCGCGACTTCATCCGCCAGCAATATCTGGGTGCCATTGGCCGCTACGCCGATTCGCTGCAGGACTTTGTGAAGCTGCAGGAGCAGCAGCGCGACGCCGCCAGCCTTCAGTTGCAGCAAGATCAGCAAAAAGCGATCTGGCTGTCCTGGGTGGTTCAGGCCCTGGTGCTGACGGCCGCTCTGGGCCTGGCGCTGGCCCTCACCCGCTCCATCACCCAGCCTCTGAACGAAGCCGTGGAGCTGACCCAGGCCATTGCGCAGGGCGATCTCACGGTAACCGCCGGCAACGACCGCCATGACGAGTTCGGCCGCCTGCTGAGCTCCGTCTCGACCATGGCTGCCCAACTGCGCAGCCTGGTGGCCGATGTACGCACCAGCGTGCACTCCATCAGCACCGCCTCGGCCGAAATCGCCACCGGCAACCACGATCTGTCCGCACGCACCGAGCAGACCGCCGCCAATCTTGAGGAAACCGCAGCCAGCATGGAGCAGCTGACCGCCACCGTCGCCCAGGCCTCGGACACCGCGCGCCAGGCCAACCATCTGGCAGGCAATGCCGCACAAGTGGCCCAGCGTGGCGGCCATGTGGTGCAGTCCGTGGTCAGCAGCATGGGACGCATCAGCGACAGCGCGCACCGCATCTCCGACATCATCGGCGTGATCGACTCCATCGCCTTCCAGACCAATATCCTGGCCCTCAACGCGGCTGTCGAAGCCGCGCGCGCCGGCGAGCAAGGCCGGGGCTTCGCCGTGGTCGCCGGCGAGGTGCGCGCCCTGGCCCACCGCAGTGCCGAGGCCGCCAAGGAGATCAAGGCGCTCATCACCACCTCCGTGGATGCCGCCCAGGAAGGCGCCGACCAGGTCTCCCAGGCAGGCCGCGTGATGGAAGAGATCGTCAGCAGCGTCGGCAAGGTCTCGGACATGATTGGCGAGATCAGTGCCTCGGCCATGGAGCAGCATGACGGCATCAGCCAGGTCAACCAGGCCGTGACCAATCTGGATCAGATGACGCAGCAGAATGCCGCCCTGGTCGAGGAATCCACGGCTGCCGCCGTCTCGCTGAGCGACCAGGCCCAGCGCCTCACCGGCATGGTGGCCGTATTCAAGGTCCAGGCTGCGGACAGAGCGCCGGCCCTGACTGCCTGATCCTGGTTGAAGTTGCTGGAACACAGCATCCATCTCTTCACCAGTTTCTCCGCCGTTCCCTCCATTGCACCCAGGAAGGAATGGCTGACACCGCAGGTTTGACCCAGACCGGTTTTTCTGTCTGCAGTCGCAAGTGTGACTGGCGCAGCCTACGCAGCAAGACACCATGCCGGCATGCCCCATACCTCTGACGACACCTTGCTGACCGCCGGTCTGAGCAGCTTTCGCCTGGACCTGGTTGACCATATTGCCCATCTGGTGCTCAACCGCCCCGATGCCTTCAACACCCTGAATCCCAGGTTCTGGCAGGAGCTGGACCTGGTGCTGGATACGCTGCAGCGCAGCGGCCAGTCGCGCGCCCTGGTAATCAGCAGCACGGGCAAGCATTTTTGCGCCGGCATGGCACTCGAGACCTTTGCCGACCCTGCCTTTGCGCCCAACGACCGCACGCCCGAGGGCCGCGCAGCCATCATCGACACCCTGGCCCAGTTGCAGTCCACCTTCAACAAGATCGAAGCCCTGCGCATGCCCGTGATCTGTGCCATTCAGGGCGCCTGCGTGGGTGGTGGGCTGGATCTGGTGGCCACTGCCTGCATACGCTATGCCAGCGCCGAGTCCTTTTTCTGCGTGCAGGAGATCAATATCGGCATGACCGCCGACCTGGGCAGCCTGCAGCGCCTGCCCAAGCTGATGCCGCTGGGCATCGTCAAGGAGCTGGCCTACACCGGCCGCCGCATGACTGCACAGGAGGCCGCCAGCCACGGTCTGGTCAACGCCGTCTACGACACGCCCGAAGCCACCGTCACAGCAGCTCTCGCCTGCGCGCGCGAAATTGCGGCCAAGCCGCCCGTGGCCATCTGGGGCAGCAAGCAGGTGATCAATTACGCGCGCGACCACAGCGTGAGCGACTCGCTGCAGCAAATGGGCTGGGTGCAGAGCGGTATCTGGAGCAACCGCCATGTCATGGAGGCCGTGAGTGCCATGCAGGCCAAGCGCGCCGGCGACTTCCCCCCGCTGGAGCCGCTGCAGGCGTTTGCACCAGCGCTGCCCCAAGCGGGCAATCGCTCCTGATTAGATAGCAACCAGCCCTTTTCAAAAAAAGGGCCGCATGCTATCCCTGCTCTTGTTTGCCTATCTTTTCGATGCGCTGCAGCACACCATCGAAGTGTCGATGAGCTGCAACGCAGCAATTCGGGTTGAAGTGGACCATGCCCCGCTATCATGGATCAGTCACCACCCCAGCCTGTCTTGCCATGAGCACAAATACCGCCCCCCTGCCCACTTATGACGATGTCGTGGCCGCTGCCCAGCGCCTGCAGGGCGTAGCCCACCGCACGCCGGTACTGACCAGCCGCACCATGGACGAACAGCTGGGCGCGCGCCTGTTCTTCAAGTGCGAGAACCTGCAGCGCATAGGTGCTTTCAAGTTTCGCGGCGCCTACAACGCTCTGGCACAGTTCACGCCCGAGCAGCGCAAGGGCGGTGCCCTGGCCTTTTCCTCAGGCAACCATGCCCAGGCCATTGCCCAGGCAGCGCAGTTGCTGGACATGCCTGCCCTGATCGTCATGCCCGAGGATGCACCGGCCTCCAAGATGGCGGCCACGCGCGGCTATGGCGCCCAGGTCGTCACCTACAACCGCTTCACCGAAGACCGCGAAGCCATCGCCGACAAGCTGGCGACCGAGCGCGGTATGACGCTGATCCCGCCCTACAACCACCGCGACGTGATTGCCGGCCAGGGCACGGCCGTCAAGGAGCTGCTGGAAGAAGTACCGGATCTGGACTATCTGTTTGTCTGCCTGGGCGGCGGCGGTCTGCTCTCGGGCAGTCTGCTGGCCGCCAACGCCCTGGCTCCGCAATGCAAGGTGATCGGCGTCGAGCCCGAAGCCGGCAACGATGTGCAGCAGTCGCTGCGCGCCGGCCATATCGTCAAGATAGCTACGCCGCGCACCATTGCCGACGGTGCTCAGACCCAGGCGCCGGGCGATCTGACCTTTGCCATCATCCAGCAGCGAGTGAACGAGGTTCTTACCGTCAACGACGAGCAATTGGTCCAGGCCATGCGCTTTTATGCCGAGCGCATGAAAATCGTGGTCGAGCCCACGGGATCGCTGTCTCTGGCAGCCGCCATCCACGGCGGTTTGCCGCTCAAGGGCAAGCGCGTGGGCATTGTGATCAGTGGCGGCAATGTGGATTTAGAGCGTTTTGCCAGCCTGCTGTCCGAGTGACAGCGAAAATAGCGTCCGTTGCGGCCCGGCCCGCATCCGCCTGATCTCAATTTTGCAAGCACGAGCCCGCCACAAGCGGGCCTGCCTGCCTTCACCACAAAGACCAAGAACATGAGCACTTTGCATTTGATCGACCACCCCCTGGTCCAGCACAAACTGACACTGATGCGCCGCAAGGAAGCATCGACCAACAGCTTTCGCCGCATGCTGGGCGAGCTGTCCACGCTGATGGCCTATGAGCTGACGCGCGACTTCCCGCTGCAGGATGTCGAGATCGAAACCCCCATGGAAAAGACCATGGGCAAGGTCATCGACGGCAAAAAGCTGGCGCTGGTCTCCATCCTGCGCGCAGGCAACGGCTTCCTGGACGGCATGCTCAACGTGGTGCCCGGTGCCCGTATCGGTCACATCGGCCTGTTCCGCGACCCCGAGACCCTCAAGCCCGTCGAGTACTACTACAAGATGCCCGAGAACATGGGCGAGCGCGACGTGATCGTGGTCGACCCCATGCTGGCCACCGGCAACTCGGCCGTGGCGGCCGTGCAGCAGCTCAAGGACAAGAGCGCGCCCAAGTCCATCAAGTTCATGTGCCTGCTGGCCGCCCCCGAAGGCGTGAAGACCATGCAGGCCGCCCACCCCGATGTGGACATCTACACCGCCGCCGTGGACCGCGAGCTGGACAGCCATGGCTACATCCTGCCCGGCCTGGGTGATGCGGGCGACCGTATCTTCGGCACCAAGTAAGCACGGCTGCTTGCCAACAAAAAGCCCCAGGCGCAAGGTCCTGGGGCTTTTTTCATGCTCAGAACAGCCTGCAGAGCTTATCTATCAAGCGCTGGCAGCTATCAATTTCAGATCCAGCTCAGACCTGATTCAGCGCCATATTGTTGAGCTTGTCCAGCCGTGCAGGCCAGCTGTCCTGCCGGGCCGACTGCAGCAAGATACGCGTCCAGGCAATCCAGGCATCCCACTGCACGCGCTTGTCCCAGGCATTGCCCCAGGTGCAAAAGCACTGCAGCGCGCTCTCGGCGGCTCTAGCAGCATCGGCGCTGCGGCCCGCGCTCAGATAGAGCTGGGCCAGCACCATCTGCGGCTCGCCCACCCAGGGGTTGAGGACCACGGCCTGCTCCAGCGTGGCGGTGGCAGCGTCCAGATCGACCAGCGGCTGATCGAGCTGAATCACCGACCAGTACAGTGCCACGGCCGCAGCCTCGCTGCCTGCGCTCAACAGCTGGCTGCAGTTCGCAAATACGGGTGGCAGCGGCAGCTGGGTCTTGAGAGCAGGATGCTGCAGCGCCTGGCCCAGGCCGCTGATCTGGCTGAGCATGCGGCTGCTGGGGCGCATGGGGCCGGGCCACAGCGACGCTGCCCAGTGCACGGCCTGCTGGCGACTGTGGTCCACGGAAGGGAAACGCGAATAGATGTCTTCCTGCCAGCTGAACCACTGCTCCATGCTGTCGGCCATGCTGACGATCGCGAACACAGCCACTTCATAGGCGGTGAGTCTGATGGTCTCCCGCGGCTCGGGGCCGTTGCGCTCAATCTGCAGGCTGCCGTCGGCGCCCAGCTCGCCTGCCAGCAGCTTTTGCACGAACTGGGTGCGGCTCATGGTGCAGAAAAGATAGACCAGATGCTCGGCCTGCTCCCCGACCAGGCGCTTGAGCTGATCGCGCTCGTTGCCGGCATCGAACTTGACCAGATCGACAAAGGCATTGCCGTAGACACTGTGCAGCAGACCCAGCTGGCGCACCTCCCTGGGTTGCTGCCACAGCGCCAGAGAGCGCGCCACGCCTGCCAGGTGGTGGCGAAAAGTACCGGCCTTGTGCCAATCCTGGCCCACGCCGCGCTCCAGTACCACGGGCAGCAGCGGCGCCAGATCGGCGTCACGGCTCAGCCACTCCTCGTCCAGCAAGGCCTTGGCGCGCTCGAACAGCGGCGCATCCAGTTGATTCCAGGGCTGATTCATGCGGTCACCATGCGGTTGTGTAAGCACCCTTGAAGGTCTTTTCCACAAAGGCCTTGACCTCGGGTGACTGGTAGGCCTTCACAAAGGCCTGCAGGCCTTTGCTGTTTTCATGACCGACGCGCGTGACGATGAGCACGGTCACATAAGGCGTGTTCACATCTTCCAGCGCCAGCGAATCGCCCTGGGGGGACAGACCGGCTGCCACGGCATAGCTGCTATTGACAGCCGCGGCATCCAGATCATCGAGGGCGCGGGCCAGCTGGGCGGCTTCGAGCTCGACAAACCTGAGCTTTCTGGGATTGGCCGTGATGTCCAGCACCGAAGCCCGCGCACCGGCATCGGCCTTGAGCGTGATCAATCCTTGCTTGGCCAGCACCATCAGAGCACGCGAGCCATTGGTGGGATCGTTGGGAATACCCACACGCGCGCCGCTCTTGAGATCGGCCAGCTTTCTGACCTTTCTGGAGTACACGCCCATTTGCTGGTTCACGGCCTTGGCTACGGGCACCAATTTGTAGCCACGATCCTTGTTCTGGGCATCGAGGAAGGGCTGGTGCTGATAGATATTGGCGTCGAGATCGCCGGTGGACAGCGCCGCATTGGGCTGGATGAAGTCGCCAAACTCCACCAACCTGACCTTCAGGCCCTGCCTGGCTGCAACCTGCTTGGCCACTTCGGCAATCTGGGCGTGGGGACCGGCCGTCACGCCAACGGTCACGGCCAGATCCTGGGCCTGGGCCAGCAATGCGGCAGGTACGAAGACGGCAACCGCCAGGGCTTTTACGAGAGAGCGCTTGTGCACCATGGGCACCTTTCAAGACAAATCCGGGAAACTCAGGTCCGCCGAGCATGTGCACACTCAGGGACAGCAGCTTGAAACTTAACGCATAAAGCCCGCCACAACAGCCAGGCTGGAGCCCACCCCCATCACAAAGCGGAATGGCTGGCAGCGCGGCTCGGAAAATATCAATAAGAACAGCCAAATCCCTTACCCATAAAGCGATGAAAGCTATCAAAACAGGAATACCTCAAGCACACCGCATGCTTGACATTGAACTGCACTTCAAGCTTAAGTTGGGAGCCACAGGAGACACCCCATGCCTCGTCGCATTCTTCACGTCGTCAGCAACGTCGCCCATTACGATGACCCTGCCGAGCCCACCGGCCTGTGGCTGTCGGAGCTCAGTCATGCCTGGGAAGTCTTTGCTCGGCGGGGTTATGCGCAGCACCTGGTCAGCCCGCTGGGTGGCCGCTCGCCACTGGAGCCGCGCTCGCTGAAATGGCCGAACCGGGATGCCACGGCCAGGGCGTGGCTGGCGGATGCAGCGCGCATGGCCCTGCTCTCCAACACGGCTGCGCCTGATGCCGTGGACGCGCAAGACTTTGATGCCATTTATTTCACTGGCGGCCATGCCGTGATGTGGGACTTTCCATCCTCTCAGGGGCTGCAGCGCATCACGCGCGACATTCATGAGCGCGGTGGCGTCGTTGCCTCGGTCTGCCACGGTTATTGCGGCCTGCTCGAAACCCGTCTGTCCGATGGCTCGCTGCTGGTCGCCGGACGCAGGCTGACAGGCTTTTCCTGGCTGGAAGAAAGGCTGGCCGGCGTGGCCGGCCAAGTGCCATACAACGCCGAAGCGTTGATGCGCCAGCGCGGTGCCCGGTATGAGAAAGCCTGGCTGCCCTTTGTCTCCAAGATCGTGACGGACGGCAGGCTGGTGACGGGGCAGAACCCGCAGTCGGCCCGGGCCACTGCCCTGCAAGTGGCTCAGTTGCTGGGCTGAGCGGGCCGGCCCGTCGCCTCCCCCTCCCGCCCCAGCAAGCGCATCTGCGACAGCACGCGCCTTGCATTGCCAGCGCAGTCCATGTCTTCGGGTCTGGCCTCGATCTGGGCGATCAGCTCGCCCAGTTCGGCTCGATTTTGCGTCAGCTGTGCCAGCATCAGATCGATGCTCTGCAGCTTGCGATGCAGTGTGGCCAGCAACTCGTCATGCGGCCACTGCTTGAGATCGCCCGGCAGCAACTGGCGCAGCTCCTGCAGGCTGAAGCCGGCCCGCTGCGCCGTGGCAATCAGCCTGAGCGCCAGTACCGCCTCCTCGGGATAGCTGCGATAGCCGTTGGCCTGGCGCTGGGCAGCGCTCAGCAAACCGATGCGTTCGTAAAAGCGAATGCGCGATGCGGCAAGACCTGTGCGCTGGGCGAGTTCTCCGATCTTCATGTCCGCCATTCTCGCGCAATCCGCGCTTGACCTTGAACCAAGCTTCAAGCTTACGCTTGCCTTATTCCCGGCCATCAAGGCTGGTGAAGCTATTCATCCAGGAGCAGGAATGCAGACCATATTGGGCGCCAACGGGCAGATCGCCACCGAGCTGGCGCGCGAACTCAAGCGCAACTACAGCGATGAGCTCAAGCTGGTGAGCCGCAACCCGCGCAAGGTACATGACACCGACCTGCTCGAAGCCGCCGATCTGCTCGATGCCGAGCAGACTGCCAGGGCCGTTCAGGGCAGCAGCGTGGTGTATTTCACCGCAGGCCTGCCTCCCGATACCCGGCTTTGGGAGCAGCAGTTTCCGACCATGCTGCACAACGCTCTGGCGGCCAGCCGCGCTGCAGGCGCTCCATTTGTCTACTTCGACAACACCTATATGTACCCGCAGAACGCGCAACTGCAGACCGAGCAGACGGCGTTTGCCCCTGTGGGGCGCAAAGGCCGGGTGCGCGCCGCCATGGCCGAGATGGTGCTGTCCGAGATGGCGCGCAGCGAGATTCCCGTGCTGATCGCGCGCGCCCCCGAGTTCTACGGCCCGGCCCAGACGCAGAGCATTACCAACACCTTGGTGATTGACAGGTTCAAGGCCGGCAAGACCCCGCTGGCCCCGGTGCGTGACGACCGTCTGCGCACCCTGATCTGGACGCCCGATGCCAGCCGCTCGCTGGCCTTGCTGGGCAACACGCCAGATGCTTACGGCCAGACCTGGCATCTGCCATGCGACGATGAGCGTCCCAGCTACAAGCAACTGATCGACTGGGCCAGCCAGAGCTTTGGTCGCCCTCTCCGGTCTTCCCGCCATCACCTGCTGCCCCGCTGGGCACTGAGCGCAGCCAGCCTGATCTCCAAACCCGTGGCCGAGCTGCAAGAGCTGCTGCCCCGCTATGCCCACGACAATCTGTTTGACTCCAGCAAGTTCAAGCAGGCATTTCCGGGGTTTGCCGTCACCAGCTACCGGCAGGGGCTGGCGCTGATTGCCGATGAATTCCAGAGAAATCAGCAGCAATCCCTTGCCCAACCTTCGGAAGCAGCTATCAAATAAGAATCGATAGTTAAAAAACTACCAGCTCAGCGCCTGGGCCAGTTGCTCGGCCCGGGTTTGCTCGCGCGGACTCGCCACCGAGGCGCGCAGGATGGCGCGGCTTTCGCCCTGATCAACGATCCAGAAGACGACGCGCTTGACGGGAGCAGAGCCCGGCCGGCTCTCCTGCGGGCTCACTTCAAACGTCCATTGGCGACCTTCAGGCCGGCGGTCCCTGGAGCGCGTCTGCGCAGTGAAGCTACGCTTCTTCAAGCTCCCCGCCTTCAGGCGGAACTGCTTTTCCAGCGCGGTGCGCAACAGCTTTTCCTGCGCTTCGTCGGACTCGGGGATCTTCAGCCCCGTGGTCAGGCCAAGCAACTGCCCGGTCATCAGATCGCGGTACATCATGCGCTGCGAGTCCCGTGGCTCCTGCAGATGAAAGCCCGCCGCGCGCATGGGCAGCACCATGCCGGTGCGCCGATTTTCCAGCTCGGCCACCTTCGGGTCCTGGGCCTGCACCCAGATGTTCTGCAGCCCGCCAGCATTGCGCAGGTACTGGCGCATCAGTCGCGCGGCATCGCCGTCGCGGCCCTGCTGCGCTGCCAGCTCGGCCCCATATTGCTGGGCCAGGTCCACCAGCTCGGACTCCAGCCTGAACAGGCTGACATAGGGCCAGGCCTGCAGTGCCTGATCCAGATAGCGGCTGGCCTCGGCTTGCTGACCGGCCTTGAAGGCCGAGATGCCCGCCACCGTATTCAGGCGTGCCAGCTCGGCGGGAAACTGGGCATCGGCCAAGGCCGCGCGGGCCAGTTGACCGGCCCTGGGCCAGTCGTCATCGACCCGCCAGGCGTGGCTCACCTCGCGCTCCTGGCGCGGTAGCTCTGGCGGCAGCTCGGGCGCTTTGGGCCATTGCATGGCCTGCCACAGCAGGGGCAACTGCTGCAGCGCGCTATCACGCTCGCTGTCCATTTGCTCGGCGTGCAGGTTCAGATTCCAGTTGCCGCGCACCAGACCCCAGTCCAGGTGCAGGATGTCGGGCCTCCCCTCTTCTCTTTTCTCGCGGCTGGCTTGCTGGATTTGCAAGGCGTCGGCAAACGGCAGGGCCGGCAGCCTGAGCGCAGGCTCGGGCGTCTGCTCGCTGGCCAAACTGCCGCGCTCCTGCTTCAGCAACTGCTGCCTGGCTGCAACGTCCATGTCTTTCAGACCATCGTCATAACCGAGCCGCATGCGGACCCGCAGGCGCCTGCCATCGGGCTTCAGATAGACGTACTCCAGGCTCGCGACATCCTTGCGATCCCTGGCCGGCTCCAGCTGGACCAGTACCCAGCGCCCCTGCACCAGCGGCACGCTGAGCTGCGCGGCCTGGTAGTGCAGCTGCTGGTCTGCCGTATTCCACTGCCACAGCGGCTCAAAAGCCTTGGACTCCTGCCGGAGCGCCTGCAGATAGCGAGTCAGTGCGCCCTGATCGCCGGCCATCATGGCGGCCGTCAGACCGCGCTGTATCAGCGCCTGCATCTGACCGCTGACCGGGTCGTAGCCCTCGGCCGCGGCCAGAGCCATCATCCGGTCGGTCTGCAACACGGCCTGCGCGTACTGCCCTTGCTGATAGAGCAAGGCGTAGAGCAAACCGGAGGCATCGAGCTGCTCGTAAGGATTGCCGCGCGGCAGCGTCATGTCCAGCAGCTTCCGCGCCTGGGCAACGGCATCGTCCCAGCGCCTGCCCTGTGCCGCCTCAACCACGGCACGGCGCAGCCTGAAAAAAGGCGAATCCTGTTCGGCAGGCGAATCCGCCTGTCGCGCAACCCCCGTCTGCCTTTCAGGCTCGGCCGCCTGCGGCGCAGGGCCCGCCAGCAACAAGGCCACCGCCATCGCGGTCAGGGAAACAGGCGCGGGAATGCGAGGTAAGAAAACCATGAAGTCGATCCACAAGACAGTTCAGCAGGCTTGCAGTATAGAAAGCGGCTGCCGGGCCGCTGGTCTGGGACGACTCGGGGCAAAAAAAAGAGCGGCCCTCGGGGCCGCTCGTTTTGCCATGCTGCGATGACTTCAGTCCACCAGACCTGCGTAGACATGCTGCACGTCGTCGTCGTTTTCCAGACCGGCCAGGAATTCCTGCACTTCTTCCTGCTGCTCGGCAGACAGGCTGCTCATGCTGATGGGGTTCTTGGCCTTGTAGCCCAGCTTGACCGACAGCACCTTGATGCCTTGCGCGGGCAGAGCCTTGCTCACGGCATCCAGATCGGCAATATCGGTAATGAACAGGGTGGTACCTTCTTCTTCACCAGCTTCGAAGTCTTGCGCGCCGGCTTCGATGGCGGCCATTTCGACGTCGGCACCGTTTTCAGGCTCGCCTTCGATCATGCCCACATGGTCAAAATCCCAGGCCACGGCGCTCATCTGTCCCTTGCGGAAGCAGACACGCATATTCGGAGCCGTGCGATTGGGATTGTCGGTCAGACATTCCACCATCACGGGCACACGATGAGGAGCATAGCCCTCAAACAGCACGCTGGAATAGTTCACGGCATCGGCGCCAACGCCGGCGCCCTTCTTGATGGCGCGATCCAGCGTGTCCTTGGGCATGGAAGCCTTGCGGGCCGCTTCCACCGCCATGCGCAGGCGTGAGTTGGCAGCAGGGTCGCCGCCGCCCAGACGGGCTGCAACCATGATTTCCTTGACCAGCTTGCCAAACAGCTTACCCTTGGCATCGGCGACCAGCGCCTTGCCCTTTGCTTTCCATTGCGCGCCCATGGCTGCGTTCCTTGTTGAATGTTGTCAAAACCCGCGCTATGCACACGCAAGCCGCCCGCCAAAACATCGGCGAGCAAAAGCCGGATTTATACACCTGCGCGCAATCTTTTGTCGGCAAACTGCATCAAGTCCGGGTCATAAATACAGGCAAACAGCAAGCGGCTGACCGCCCACCTAGGAGGAAAAAATGCACCGCATCACCATTCACGCCCTCACCTGCAGCGTGCTGGCCCTGCTCGGCTCGCAGGCCCTGGCGGCAGCCGAGCTGGGCACGCAAACCGTGGCAACGGGGCTGGAGCACCCCTGGGCACTGGCCTTCTTGCCAGACGGACGCTATCTGGTCACGGAGCGCCCCGGCCGCATGCGCATTGTGGAGGCCGGGGGCAGGCTCAACGCCCCTCTCAAAGGTCTTCCCGCCATTGCCGCAGCCGGGCAAGGCGGCCTGCTGGACGTGGTGCTGGACAGCGACTTTGCCAGCAACCGCCAGCTCTATTTCTGCTTCTCGGAACCGGGTCAGGGAGCGGACCGGGGCAAGAACAGCACGGCCATGGCCAAAGCCCGACTCTCAGCCGACGCCAGCGCCCTGGAAAACGTGCAGATTCTGTTCAGCCAGCGCCCCAAGATCGATTCGGCCCTGCACTTCGGCTGCCGCATAGTGGAGCGCAAGGTGAACGGCAAGCCCGACGGCTCGCTGTTTCTGAGCCTGGGCGAGCGCTACAAGGCCATGCAGGAGGCCCAGAACCTGCAGACCCACCTGGGCAAGATCGTGCGCGTCAACAAGGATGGCAGCGTGCCTCGCGACAACCCCTTTGCGGGCAGGCCCGATGCGCTGGCCGAAATCTGGAGCTATGGCCACCGCAACAGCCAGGGCGCCGCACTGGGGCCGGATGACGAACTCTGGATGACAGAGCATGGCCCGCAGGGCGGCGATGAACTCAACCGCATCGAGCCAGGCAAGAATTACGGCTGGCCCGTCATTACCTATGGCGAAAACTATGGCGGCGGCAAGATCGGTGCCGGCATCACCGAAAAGACGGGCATGGAACAACCCCGGCATTACTGGGTACCGTCCATCGCTGCTTCGGGACTCGCCTATCTGAGCAGCGAGCGCTATGGCGTGGCCTGGAAAGGCTCCTTCATCACGGGTGCGCTCAAGGCCATGCAGCTGCAGCGCCTGCAGATTGCCGATGGCAGGGTCACCGCCACTGAAGTGCTGCTGCCGCGCCTGGGCCAGCGCGTACGCGATGTGCGCCAGGGACCGGACGGCCTGCTGTACCTGCTCACCGATTCATCCAATGGGCAATTGATGCGCGTGCTGGCAACGCCTTGAGCTTAGATCAGCGCAGCACGCCGCGGCTTTTGAGCCAGTAGAGATAGCCCACTATGCAGAGCCAGAAGATGGCCTCTCCCAGCCACAAGCCCAGCGACAGCATATCGACCTGGCTGCCGAGCCTGCTGACATACCAGAACATGCCAGCCTGGCTGACCACGCCGAGCACCACGTAAAGAGCGCCCAGCAGCAAAGCTGCGCGATTGCGCGTCCACAGCAGCCACACCAGCGTGAAGCACATGGCCGAGTTCAGCGCCAGCATGGCCTGCAGCACCAGCGCCCACTGAATCCTGGCGCCAGTACGCCAGCCGTCGGAGAAATCGGCCTCCAGCAACATCCACCCGCTCATCAGGCCAAGAAAGCCGAACAGACACATCAACAGGGCCAGCCCTTTGCCATAGGGCTGCTCCCACAGAACTTGCTTTGCTGTCATCCGTCCACTGTCCCTGTCTGATTCAAAACATCTGAGGGCCCGCCATGCTCACCCGGGCAACCAAGGAGCCACAGTGTGCCATCGCGCCCCTGGTTTCGCGCCACAATCGGCAGCAGTACAGAACAGGCGCTCATATGCTCAATGCCTTGTGGCTCGGTTTTTTTCTCGTGGCAGCAGTGGCTGCCCTCGCGCAGTGGCTGCTGGGCGGTCAGGCAGATGTGTTCTCATCCATGGTGCAGGCTCTATTTGCCATGGCCAGGCTGTCGGTCGAAGTGATGGTGCTGCTGTTTGGCACGCTCACGCTGTGGCTGGGCTTTCTGCGCATTGCAGAAAAGGCGGGCGTGGTCGAATGGCTGGCAAAAATGCTGGGCCCACTGTTTGCCAAGCTCATGCCCGAGGTGCCGCGCGGTCACCCAGCACTGGGCCTGATCACGCTGAACTTTGCCGCCAACGGGCTGGGGCTGGACAACGCGGCCACGCCCATGGGCCTCAAGGCCATGCGTGCGCTGCAGGAGCTGAACCCGCAGCCCGACACCGCGACCAATGCGCAGATTCTGTTTCTCGTGCTCAATGCCTCGTCGCTGACGCTGCTGCCGGTCACCATCTTCATGTACCGCATGCAGCAGGGTGCGGCCGATCCGACGCTGGTCTTCCTGCCGATTCTGCTGGCCACTTCCGCCTCTACGCTGGTGGGCCTGTTCAGCGTCGCACTCGTGCAGCGGCTGCCCCTGTTCAGTCCCGTGGTGCTGGCCTACCTGCTGCCCGTGGGGCTGGCGCTGGCAGCCTTTATGGCCTTTCTGGCCACGCTCAGCGCGGCGGCGCTGGCCCAGCTTTCCTCGCTCATGGGCAACCTCACGCTGTTTGCGCTGATCGTGCTGTTCGTGGGCGTGGGCGCGCTGCGCAAGGTGGCCGTGTACGACAGCTTTATCGAGGGGGCCAAGGAGGGCTTCGATGTGGCCAGGAACCTGCTGCCCTATCTAGTCGCCATGCTTTGCGCCGTGGGCGTGTTTCGCGCCTCGGGGGCACTGGAATATGCGCTGTCGGCCATCCGCTGGACGGTGGACGTCCTGGGCGTGGACGCCCGCTTTGTCGATGCCCTGCCCACGGCGCTGGTCAAACCCTTTTCGGGTAGCGCGGCCCGCGCCATGCTGATCGAGACCATGCAAAGCCAGGGCGTGGACAGTTTTGCGGCTCTGGCCGCAGCCACGATTCAGGGCAGTACCGAAACCACGTTCTACGTGCTGGCCGTGTACTTTGGTGCCGTGGGCATTCAGCGCGCGCGCCATGCCGTGCCCTGCGCGCTGGTGGCCGAGCTGGCCGGCGTGGTTGCGGCCATCGTGGTTTGCTATCGCTTTTTTGGTTGATGTCCGGGAAACCGCATGACAGCTTCAGACCCCCTCTTAGAACGCTCCTGGCGGCGAGCCTGGCAGGCGCTTCACGCCACGCCGCCCCATGACCTGCAACAGGCCATTCTTGCCGCCTATGCCGAGCCGCAGCGCCACTATCACACGCTGCAGCATCTGAGCGAATGCCTGGCGCATTTCGAAACCGTGGCGTACCAGGCCCGGCACCCTGGCGAAGTAGAGATCGCGCTCTGGTTCCATGACGCCGTCTACGACGTCAAGGGCAAGGACAATGAACTGCGTAGCGCACGCTGGGCTGTCCAGGTCCTGGACGACAACGGCGTGGCCGAGGCCGCCTGCCGGCGCGTGCACGCTCTCATCATGGCCACCTGTCATGAATCCACGCCCGAGGACGATGAGGCCCGGTTGCTCGTGGACATCGACCTGGCCATCCTCGGCGCCGCCCCCGGCCGGTTTGCCGAGTACGACACCCAGGTGCGGGCCGAATACGCCTGGGTGCCACGCCCAATCTATGCGCTCAAGCGAAGGCAGGTGCTCAAGGGCTTTCTTCAGCGCAAGGCCATCTACGCCACCTCGCACTTCCACGCCCTGCTGGAGCAGCAGGCCCGCAGCAATCTGCAGCGGGCCGTGGCCTAGGACGGGCGGGCGTCGTCATTCGCGCCATGGCCTGACGCTATTGCGTGCGGCCCACCACGAGGCGCACCGCCACATAGTCCTCCAGCGGCTTGTCGCTGGGAGCGGCCCAGGCAGCGCGCGTCGCCTCCGATGCCGGCAGATTGATGGCCACTCCCGTCGGCGGCACGGGCTTCATGAACCACTTGTCGTAGAGCGCGGCCACTTCGCCGCTGGATGCCAGCTCGCGGATCTGGGCGTCGAACAGCTTCTTGAATTCAGGCGACTTCCTGTCCAGCATGATGGCAATGGGCTCCACGCTGAAGGGCTCGCCCACGATGGCGTACTGCCCTGGATCACGCAGCCGCGACAGTCCCGACGCCAGGATCTGGCCGTCCGCCACACAGGCATCCGCGCGGCCCGTCTCCAGCAGGATGAAGCATTCGGCATTGTCCTTGGCCATCAGCACATTGAAGTCCACGCCCTTTTCCTTGCTGAAGCGCCTGAGCAGGGTCACGGCCGTGGCGCCCGTGGTCGCGGCCACGTTGCGTCCCTTGAGCTGCGCCACCTCGGTGATGCCCGAGCTCTTGCGCACGGCCGTGCGCACCTCCTCCATGTAGACCGTGGGTGCGAACGCCACCTCCTTCTGGCGTGCCGCATTGTTGGTGGTAGTGCCGCATTCCACATCCACCGTGCCGTTGGCGACCAGGGGCACGCGGTTTTGCGCCGTCACCATCTGATAGCGGATCTCCAGCCGCGGCAGCTTCAACTGCTGCTGCATGCGTGCCAGCGCCTTCTCGCACAGCTCCACATGAAAGCCCGCGTACTTGCCGTTGCCCAGGGTGTAGGACATGGTGCCCGAGGCCTCGCGCACGCCCATGGTCACCACACCCGTATCCCTGATCCTGTCCAGCGTCTCGGCCTGCGCTGCGCCGGCCAGGCAGGCGGCCGCCCCCATGACGATATGGCTCAATATGACTTTCATCGTTCAATCCTTTTTGTTCTTGCCTGGAGAAAAACACCGTTTTGCGGGCGCTGCGGGAACAGGCCCGGACGCATCTCGCTGCCTACTTGGCGAACAGCTGGCTCATGTCCTTGAAAGCCTTGAACTCCAGCGCATTGCCGCAGGGGTCGAGCAGGAACATGGTGGCCTGCTCGCCCACCTGGCCCTTGAAGCGGATATAGGGCTCGATGACGAATTCGGTGCCAAAGGACTTGAGGCGCTCGGCCAGGGCTTCCCATTGCGGCCATGCGAGCACGATGCCGAAGTGCGGCACCGGGACGTCGTGGCCGTCGACCGGATTGGTGTGGGCGCTGTCCTGGGAGACAGTCTTGGGATGCTCGTGAATCACCAGTTGGTGGCCGTAGAAGTCGAAGTCCACCCACTGCGTGCTGGAACGCCCCTCGGGCAGGCCGAACACTTCGCCATAGAAACGGCGCGCCGCGGGCAGGTCATACACGGGAATGGCCAAGTGAAAGGGAGACAGGCTCATGGGGAAACTCCGGAAATCGTTATGGGGTCGAGGGAAAAGCCTGCGGGCAAGGCCTGGCTGCGTCGGACCTCGATGTCCGGCGTCGCTACGGGCCCGGACATGCCTGAGACTGCAGCCATCGTAAAAAGCCTTGATGAAAAACAAAATCAATATATTTTTCTCAAATACACAAATAAAATTTATGAATGTTGAAAGAGCTGAACACCTTCATCGCCGTGGCCCGAGAAGGCACCTTCGCCGCGGCGGGCGACCGCATAGGTTTGACGCAAGCCGCCGTCAGCGCGCAAATGCAGCGCCTGGAAAGTGAATTGGGGTTCGCCTTGTTCGACCGCATCGGCCGCACGGCCCGCTTGAACAAGATGGGGCAGCAGGTGCTGCTGCAAGCGCAGGAGCTGCTGCGGCTGTACGCCAACCTGGGTTCTTCGGGACAGGGTCAGCCCGCCAGCATTTCCGTGCAGCTGGGCTCCATCGCATCGCTGCAGCGCTCACTGCTGCCCGATGCGCTGGCCAGACTTCACCAGCAGTTCCCCCAATGCCGCACGCGCATCATCCCCGGCGTGTCGCTGCAGCTGATGAATCTGGTGGATGCGGGCGAGCTGGACATGGCCGCGCTGATACGCCCGCCCTTTGCGCTGCAAAGCGATCTGCGCTGGACGGCGCTGGCGCACGAGCCTTTCCGGCTGCTGGTGCCGCGCGCCACCCGGGGCGACAACTGGGCCGAGCTGCTGGCCAGCCAGCCCTTCATACGTTACGACCGAGCCTCGTTCGGCGGCCGTCAGGTGGATCGCTTCCTGCGCAGCATGCACTTCACGCTGAAGGAAGTGTGCGAAGCCGACGAGCTGGAAGCCATCGTCAAGCTGGTGTCCAACGGCGTGGGCGTGGCCCTGGTTCCCCAGACCGCGGCGCAGCGTCGCTGGCCCACGGCCGTGCGCGCCATCGACCTGGGGGCGCACACCTTCCACCGCGACGTGGGCCTGGTGCATCGCGCAGAGCGGCACCTGAGCGAGCCGGCGCGGGTGCTCATCGCCCTGCTCACCGAGCTTGCCAGGCGCAGCCTGCCGCAGGAGCGCTGATGCGGCTCAATTGAACGGCTACGCTCAGCTTTCGGGAACCAGATTGCTGCCGTAGTCGTAGAGATCGCCCAGAATCTCCTCGCCGCGCTCGTCCACGGATTCCGACAGCGCATCGATCATGGTGAACATCTGCTCCGCCGTGCGCGCCCCGCCCTGTCCTTCGATCAGGCAGGCTGCACGGTGCTGCTCCCAGCGCTGCAGCTCCCCGGCATCGAGCGTCTGAGGGAAATTGCGCGCACGGTAGCGCCAGGCCAGCTCTGTCAGGCGTGCATCGTCAAAGCCGGTCTTGTCCAGCGCCAGCTCCTGGGGCGAGAGGCGCTTGATGCGCTCCAGACGGCGACGGTCCTCATTGCCCACAAAGCCGCCATACAGATCCTGGTCGGCATCCAGCGGCTCGCCCGCCTCGCGCGTGAAGACGGCCTTCCACTGCGCGCTCATATCGGGCAGATCGCGGGCAATCGCCGCATGCTGCATCGCCAGCTCCATGTCCACGCCCCATTTTTCGGCCATCGCGGGACTCAGAGTCTTGAGGCTTCCCACCACCATGGGCGACTTGTTGACGTGGATGCTCTTGATGGGCAGACGGGTCACGCCCTCGGGCAGCTCGGCCTGACGCGTGAACAGGCGCAGGCGCAGCTCTTCGATGCTGATGCCCGAAAGCTCGGCCGGGTCCGCCGCCAGATCCCAGCAGATGACTTCGTTCTTGTTGGTGGGATGGGTGGCCAGCGGCCACATCACGCCCAGACAGCCACGCGCGGGGCTGATCATGCCGGTCACATGCAGAAACGGGCGCGCGTGCTCCTGTGTGGCGGGCAGGCCCATCTCGCGCAGAGCGCCGTCCTTTTTATGCAGACCAAAGGCAAAGTCAAACAGGCGCGGCTGCTTTTCGCGAATCAGTCGGGCCAGAGCAATCGTGGCGCGCACATCACTCAGCGCATCGTGGGCCTGCTCGTGCAACAGTCCATTGGCGCGGGCCAGATCCTCCAACCTGAAGCTGGGCGTACCGTCTTCCTTGGTCGGCCACTGAATGCCTTCGGGACGCAGCGCATAGACCATGCGCACCACGTCGAGCAAATCCCAGCGGCCGCAGCCGTTCTGCCACTCACGCGCATAAGGGTCGATGAGATTGCGCCAGAACATGAAGCGCGTGATCTCGTCGTCGAAACGAATGGTGTTGTAGCCCACGCCCACCGTGCCGGCCTGCGCCAGCTCGGCCTCGATCAGCGCTGCAAACTCATGCTCCGGAACACCCTCCTCCAGCGCCCGCCGGGGCGTGATCCCCGTGATCAGACAGGATTGCGGATCTGGCAGATAGTCATTGGCCGGCTGGCAGTACCACATCACGGGCTCGCCGATTTCGTTGAGCTGGTCATCCGTGCGTATGCCCGCAAACTGCGCGGGACGGTCGTAGCGCGGCTGGGCGCCAAAGGTTTCGTAGTCGTGCCAGAAGAAGGTATGAGCCATGGGCCCGAAGTATGCCTGCGAACCGGCACAGCTTGCGGCTCAGTCCATCAACTTAAAGCCTTTTTGGCCTTTAACGCTTATGGATAAAACGCAAGCAGCTATCAATATGATTGTTTGAGCTGTTCCCATTTCAAACCAAATTTATGCAGAAATTTGTACAGCCGGTCTGCATCGTTGACCAGGCTTTTTTTTTGCTGGCGCACCTGGTCAAATAACTTGCGGCCCGCATCGGACAGCGTGGTCGATGCGCGGCAGACGGTGATGACGGGCTGCAGCTGCAAGCGGTCAAACAGAAAGTGATGACGGCCAACCTGATTGCCACCGTGCGCCAGATGCTTGCCAGGCCTTGCCAGGCCATGTGGAAGTCGTGAACTGCCACCACAACTATGTGCAGAAGGAGCGTCACTTTGGCGAGGATGTGCTCGTCACCCGCAAGGATGCGGTAAGCGCCAGGCGCAGCGAGACGGGCATCATCCCCGGCAGCATGGGCGCGTGCATCTACATCGTGCGCGGCATGGGCAACCCCGAGAGCTTTGAAAGCTGCAGCCACGGCGCGGGCCGCGTGAGGAACCGCACCAAGGCCAAGACGCTGCACTCGGTGGCCGATCAGATCAAGGCCACGGAAGGCATGATCGACGGGATCCCGATGGCCTACAAGGACATCGATGCCGTCATGGCCGCCCAGAAGGAGCTGGTGGAAGTGCACCATACCCTCAGCGTCAAGGGTTGAATGAGACGGGAACATGGACTCACGCCTCATTGCCAGAAAGTAGGTCCATCGTGCAAGCCATTGAACAGAAAGCCATTCCGGGTGCGCACCTGCTATTGGAGGTCATGTGCGCCGCCGCACTCCAACAAAGGCACGATATGACGGTGCTGCTTGCCAGAGAGTCGGGCAAGCCAGGCTGGGGCGTCACCTCGCCCAATAGCAACCAAGACTTGCTCATTTAGCAGGTTGTGCGATAGCGAGCAGAGGATGCAGGCTCTGAAAACGAGTAGGCACAAGAGTTAAGCTCAGCGCCCGAGAAGTGCATATGCTCAAGCCTGGAGCAAGGTGCAAGCAGCGAGTCGGTTTTGTTGGAGAGTTGAATGAATGGTTCCGCAATAGCGGCACTACTACCGGTGATTGCGTTGATCGGTACGGGGTTTGGCTTGGCGCGTGTCGGGCTGGTGCGACAGGCAGCAGTCAAGGACATGTCCAACCTTGTGTTCCTATTGCTTCTGCCTGCACTGCTGTTTCGCACCATGGCTCAGGTCCATGTCGGCGAATTGGATTACCGTCCGATTGGCGTGTATTTCCTATCGGCCATCATCGTATTCGTGACAACGATGCTGGTCTACGGCTTCAACACTCTGGCTGCGGCGCGCGGATTGGCCAGCATGTTCAGCAATGCAGCCATGATCGGCGTACCGCTCGTGGGCCTGGCCTTTGGCGAGCAGGGGCTGGTGACACTGTTCACATTGATCTCGGTGCACGCCCTGGTATTGCTGACGGCCGCGACCATGGTGTTCGAGCTGGCATCCTCCCGTGAACAGCGTGCGGACGACACCCACAACAAACGGTCCATGGGGCGCACTGTCTGGCAGGCAGTGCGTAATAGCGTCATTCACCCCGTGCCTTTGCCGATTCTGGCTGGCCTGCTGTGGTCATTGACAGGCTGGCCTCTGCCAGACGTGCTTGATACCTCACTCAAGATGCTGGGCTCGGCCATGGGCCCCATGGCGTTGCTGCTCGTCGGCATCACGCTGGCCTACACCAGGATCGGAGCTTACTGGCGACCCGCGATGCGCATCACGCTGGTCAAGTCACTGGTGCACCCACTTGTGTTTCTCATCTGCGCCTGGGCACTTCAACTGCGCGGCCCGGCCATGGGGGTGATGCTGATCTGCTCGGCCTTGCCTGTGGGTGCCAACGCACTGCTCTTCACCCAGCGCTACCGGGTTGCCGAGGATGAGGTGGTGGCCAGCATCGCCCTCTCCACACTGCTGGCCCTGGTGACCATGCCGCTGCTGCTGATGCTGCTGCACGTCCTGCATGGGACATAGTCATCAAGATAGTCCTCGGCGCATATCCACCCTGACTCAATCGGAGCTCGGTCTTGCTCTGCCGGCGCATGGCACTCCGGCATTGGCTGAAACATGGCAGTGAACCGGTCAGGAGCCGGCCAGCGAAAGTTGGAGCAGATCTCGACCTGCCCTGAAGAAAAGCTTGGCTTTGGCGTCCGGGCGGCTACGCCAAAGTGCAGGACGGGATGACGCAAATCTGTAGACAGGAAACAGCGCTCATACGGCTCGGCAAGGAGGAAGAAGGCAAGGACTCGGGCTCTGTCGCTCAGAAGCCGCAATCACTCATAAAAAGGTGCCTCTGGAACTTGCAAAAAGTTACAATTTGAGTACATGGACACAAACTGACACGAGCTCTCAAACCGAAGGCATTGGCTGCTAAAGGAGGCGCGCGAAATGGATCGTTTGAAAATTTCCACCCGGCTGACTTTCTCGTTCATGACATTGATGGTGCTGATACTAGTGCTGGGAGGGGTTGCACTTTGGGGGTCGTCGACTCAGCGCTCAGCCCTCACCGACATCACCCAGAAGCAAATCCCGATCATTCGCACTCTGAACACCATCACGGATGGCGCCAATGAACAGGCGATTCAGTTCCGCAACCTCGCGATCTTTTCCACGGAGGCGCTCCAGACCTCGGCACGTGCCATGATTCAGAAGACCCGCACGGAGCTGGCTGCAGAAATGGACTCCCTGGGCAAGCACACTCACTCGGGCCTGGGCCAATCGCTGCTGGAGGAACTGAAGCTGCGCCGTCTGGCCTTCCTCAAATCCGGCGATGAATTTCTTGGACTGATCGATCAGGGCCAAAGAGATGAAGCTCTGAGGCTGCTGGAAACCCAGCTGCGCCCCAACCAGCTCGAATATCAGCGGGTCATCCGCAGCATGCTGGATCACCAGACCCAAAGCTCCGACGTGGCCAGCCAGAAGGCAGAAACTGCTGCCGACAACCTGTTCCAGGAAGTGTTGGCGACAAGTGCAATCGCCATTCTTCTAGCGGTGACCCTTGCCATCACGATCACTCGCTCCATCACCCGCCCCCTGTCCCAGGCCATGGCAGCAGCCGACCGAGTGGCCAGAGGTGATCTCAGCGGCCAGATCACGGTGAAATCTCAGGATGAAACCGGTCAACTGTTGAGTGCGCTGCAAAGCATGCAACACAGCCTCGTAAGCACGGTGTCGGCGGTGCGCGGCAATGCTCAGGGAGTTGCTTCGGGCAGCGCTCAGATCGCCATGGGCAATAACGACCTATCCAGCCGCACAGAAGAGCAAGCAAGTGCTCTTGAGCAAACTGCTGCGTCCATGGAACAGTTGAGTGCTACGGTCAAACAGAATGCCGACAACGCACGCCAGGCCAATCAGATGGCAGTGAATGCATCCTCTGTGGCTACACAGGGTGGTGAAGTGGTCGCCGAGGTAGTGGAGACCATGAAGAGCATCAATGAAAGCAGCCACAAGATTTCCGACATCATCGGTGTTATTGATGGCATCGCTTTCCAGACCAATATTCTGGCTTTGAATGCCGCCGTCGAAGCTGCCCGCGCCGGCGAGCAAGGACGAGGCTTTGCAGTGGTGGCAAGCGAAGTACGGGCTCTGGCTGGACGCTCGGCTGAGGCCGCCAAGGAGATCAAGCAGCTCATTACCACCAGTGTCCAGCGTGTGGAGCAGGGTTCCTTGCTCGTGGACAAAGCTGGCGAGACCATGACCGGTGTGGTCACAGCCATTCGGCGCGTCACCGATATCATGGGTGAAATCAGCGCTGCCAGCCATGAGCAAAGCTCGGGCATGGCCCAGATTGGGGAAGCCGTCACCCAAATGGATCAAACCACGCAGCAGAACGCAGCCTTGGTCGAGGAAATGGCCGCCGCAGCCAGCAGCTTGCACAACCAAGCACAGTCGCTGGTCGAAGCGGTGGCAGTCTTCAAGTTGTCAGAGCACGAGCAACATGCCTCTGCCGCAATGCAGGCAGCGTCGGTCAACCCGACAAAAACGGCCACAGTGGCAAAGGTATCGGAGTCGCCTCCAAAGCCCCTCATGGCCACCAAATCCCCTGTGCTGCGTCGCCCGGTTGCTATCGCTGGAACACAGCAGGCCACGAATAAGAATGGCGATGACTGGGAAACTTTTTGAGGGAGCTTCCGAGCGGATCCGTGAGCAAAGGCGGTGAGGCGTCAAGTCTGCCGCTTTTTGAACCTATCGGTGTCGTTGCATAACTCAGTGCTTTGCAGCAGATATGCGTAGACGATGAGCGACTCCACACACCAGGACCTGCTGCCAGCGGCTCCTTGGGAGCATTACAACGGCCGGCCCTACGTGATGCCCGCCAGTCATCATCTCTGACAGCAACTCTGTTTTTATTCGAGACGATGACAGATAGGGATTCAGGGGGAAGCGCCTCCCCGCACTAAAGCAGACATCCAAGTACTCGCATATCCCGCCGGCTGCGGCGGTACTTCGCAGTTCACAGATTGCCATCATGGCCAGTTGGCTCGGGGTCCGGCTGGTCGCTCCACGCAAGGTGCAAGTTACGCGTTTCACGGAACGTGCACAGACGTTTTACAGTTCCACCCGAGCTTCGCGCCGTACGGCCTGTGGCGGCATGCCGAAGCCACGCAGGAAGGCTTCGCGCATATGGCGCCGGTCACGAAAACCTGTCTCCCGAGCAATCACCTCCAGCGGATGCCGACTGCTTTCAATCATCAGCCGCGCGGCTTCTAGCCGAAGGCCCTCCACGGCTTTGGCGGGGGACTGGCCCGTCTCGGCCGTGAACACCCGGCTGAACTGGCGCGGACTCAAGCTGGCAGCCTCGGCCAGCTCTTCCACACTCAGTGCTTGAGAAAGGTTGCGCCGTGCATGCTCCAACGCCTGCTGGATACGGTCTGACTTGGGTGCCAGCTTGAGCATCTCCGAATGCTGTGACTGTCCTCCCGAGCGGCGCTGGTGCATGACCAAGCGATGTGCAACCGACCGTGCAACCTTCGCGCCCAGATCTTTTTCCACCAGCGCTAACGCCAGGTCGATCTCCGCTGTCATACCGGCAGAGGTCCAGATCGGTCCGTCGGCGATGTATATGCGGTCGGCCTCAATCTGCGCCTGTGGGTGGCGCTGCTGCAAGGCCTCGGCCCAATACCAGTGTGTGGTGGCGCGGCGCCCGTCAAGCAGGCCCGCGTCGCCCAGCAGGAAAGCGCCCGTGCACAGACCAGCCACGCGCCGCGCGGATACCGCCACCTTGCTAAGTAACCGGATCAGTTCCGGTGCCGGAGCGACGTCCCTTGGAGTGAGGTTGCCCGCAACCAGCCAGGTGTCTGCCCTGCTGTGTGCGGTGAGGGGCTTCGCCTGCAATGCAAGCCCTGCCGAAGCTCGGGCCGTACCACTCATCGCATAGGTCTCCACCTCATAAAAGGGCTTCTCCACCATCAGGTTGGCGAGTTCGAACACCGCCTGGGTAGCCAGCGCCATGACTTGGAAGCCTTCCGGCAGCATGTAACCGATGCGGTGCATAAGAAACGTCCTTTCCAATGTCCTTTTTCATGACTATATACGTCATTTACGACAAACCCCGCACATCGCACCATTCATGCCATGGACAACATCCGTCAACCTCAAGGAGTTTCACCATGGCACAAACCCATCTCGGTACCGCCCTCATTACTGGGGCATCCAGCGGCATCGGTGCGCTATATGCAGAAAAGCTCGCTCAGCGTGGCTATGACCTGATCCTGGTCGCCCGCAATCGCGAACAGCTGAACGCGCTGGCGAGCAGCATCAGCACACGCACCGGCCGTGCGGTAGAAGTCCTGCCGACCGACCTGAACGACCGCAATGAACTGGCACGCGTGGAAGAGCAATTGCGCACGGACGCCAGCATCACCTTGCTGGTCAACAACGCGGGCATGGGTACACATACGCCCTTGCTGCACAGCAACGTTGAACAGATGACCCGCATGGTCGATCTGAATGCCACGGTGCCCATGCGGCTGGCCTATGCGGCGGCTCCTGGCTTCGTGGCTCGTGGACGTGGAGCGATCATCAACATTGCGTCCATCGTCGCTATCTCCCCTGAGACCCTGAATGGCGTCTACGGTGCCAGCAAGGCTTTTGTACTGGCCTTCAGTCAGGCGCTGCAGCATGAGTTGACTGACAAAGGTGTTCGGGTGCAGGCAGTGTTGCCTGGTGCTACGGCCACGGACTTCTGGGCCATCGGTGGATTGCCGGTAGAGAACCTGGATGCAAGCATCGTGATGAGCGCCGAAGACCTCGTCGATGCAGCACTGCTGGGGTTTGAGCGAGGAGAAAAGGTCTCCATCCCCTCGCTGCATGCTGGCGAGAAGTGGGATGCCTATGAGGCCGCCCGCCGAGCTATGGCAGGCCAGTTGTCCAGCAACATCGTTGCCCAGCGCTACGCCACCGCGCACTGACTATCGCAAGGAGCCTAAGTCATGAAAGCCGTTATTGCAGCTTATGCGCGCTCGCCATTCCAATTCGCCCGCAAAGGCCGCCTCGCCGAAGTGCGGCCGGACACGCTGGCAGCCCAGGTCGTACAGGGTTTGTTGAAGCGCTCGGACCTCGATCCTGCACTATTGGAGGATGTGATCCTCGGCTGCGCCTACCCCGAGGCCTCGCAAGGCAACAATCTGGCGCGTATCGTCGGCCTGCTGGCCGACCTGCCCGAAACCGTGGGCGGCATGACCGTGAACCGGTTTTGCGGCTCGTCGATGCAGGCCGTGCATATCGCCGCAGCGCAGATCGAGGCCGGCATGGGCGACGCCTTCCTCTGTGTGGGCGTGGAGTCCATGACGATGGTTCCGCAGGGCGGCTTCAACTTCTCCCCGAACCCGCTGTTGCAGGCAAATACCGACGCCTATATTTCAATGGGCGAAACGGCGGAAAACGTGGCGCAGAGATGGGGTGTAAACCGCGCCGACCAGGAGTTGCTGGCACTGCAATCCCATCTGAAAGCCGCCGCTGCCCGCGACCAGGGTCTGCTGGTCGATGAAATCGTGCCTATTCTTTTACCGGGCGGAGAGCTGCTGGATGCCGACGGCTGCATACGCCCGGCCACCACACTGGAGGCCCTGGCCGGGCTCAAGCCCGCCTTCAGGCCTGATGGCGCGGTCACGGCGGGCACATCGTCGCCGTTGACCGACGGTGCTGCGGCCGTGCTGGTCACCCGAGACGATTTTGCCGAACGCCATGGTCTGCAGGCACTGGCGCGCATCCGCAGCTTCGCGACCGTGGGAGTGGACCCAGCGATCATGGGCATAGGCCCGATCCCTGCCACGCGCAAGGCGCTGGCCCGTGCAGGTCTCACTGTGGCCGATCTGGATGTGGTTGAGATCAACGAAGCTTTTGCGTCGCAGGCGCTAGCCTGCATTCGAGATCTCGGCCTGGACATGGCGACCGTGAATATTGACGGCGGCGGGCTGGCGATCGGTCATCCACTGGGGGCCACTGGTGCGCGCATCACAGGCAAGGCAGCTGCCTTGCTTGCACGACGGCAGGGACGATATGCCCTGGCCACCCAATGCATCGGCGGTGGGCAAGGGATTGCTACGGTACTTGAGAGACCGTGAGCTCGTATCGACAGAGACCAAGACTTCAACTCCACTCAAGGAAACCGTGATGCTCCGTAGCACCGAAACCCTGGACAGTCTGCTTGAACGCCAGCGCGGTACACTGCCCGATACCTTTGGCGCGCGGCCGCTGGCACTTGCCGAAGGCCGCATGACCATGGAGCTGACTATTGCGCCGTGGATGATGGCTCCCAATGGCTTTCTACATGCCGCCACTCAGGTGATGCTGGCCGACACCTGCGCCGGCTATGCGACCCTGGCGCATCTACCGGAGGGTGCAAAAGGATTCACGACACTGGAGCTGAAATCCAACTTCCTTGGTACTGCGAAGCAAGGAATCTTGCGCGTGGAGGCCGTGGCCGAACATCTGGGAAGGACAACGCAGGTGTGGTCGGCCACCTTGTTCGATGACAAGGGGCGCAGGCTATCGCTATTCCGTTGCTCGCAGATCGTGCTCTGGTGACTGGGCCCTTGCCGCGCTTGAGTCAGCAGCCTGAAAACATCTGACAGAAATCGATGGCACCCTGAGCGCGGGCGGAGCTCGGATACCGCACAGCGCGCAGGTCAGGCTTTCGCCATGACCTGCGATCCGCGCCAACAGCGCCCCCCCTGTGCGAAAGTCAGCCGAGCCGACGCACAAGACGCGCCCCCGAACTCGCAGGAACCAGAATACCTGCACCGTACGTTCCGGCAGCTATGCGCTCAACGCGAGCTCCGCCATGAGTTTCACGCTGGGGCTGCGGCTCTATGGCGGTACACAAAATCTCTTGGCACTTCCCGCCGCTTCATGAAGCGCAGCCATGCGCCGCTGCTGTGCCACGATTTCCACCCGACCGGTGGCGCCGAACTCGAGACCGTGATCGGCGACACCAGAGGCATGCTGCCATCCTTTACTTCAACGAGGCGCGGGGGGCGTGAGCTAGCTTGCCTCGATCAGGCCCATCAGGACCTGACCCACATCGGCCTCCACCTTGAAAGCCAGCAATGCATCGGCCCTTGTCACGCCTTGATTGATGGCCACGATGGACTTGCCCTGCTCATGCGCTGCCAGCGCAAATCGGTAACCCGAATAGACCATCAATGAAGAGCCGGCGATCAGCACGGCGTCGGCCCTGGCCACAGCCGCCATGCAGGTCTGCACGCGTTCACTCGGCACGGTCTCGCCAAAGAACACCACATCGGGCTTGATCAGGCCCGTCCCGCAATGTGGGCAGGCCGGCACGACAAAGCGGCTGAAGTCCTGGTTTTCCAGATCGGCGTCGCCATCGGGCGCCGGCGCTGCATACAGTTCAACCCAGGTCGGGTTCAGCGCCAGCAGCCGCTGCTGCAGATCGGCGCGGGCAGAGCGCTTGTCGCAGTCCATGCAGCGCACGGTGTCGATACGCCCGTGCAGGTCCACGATGTTCAGGCTGCCGGCCGCATCATGCAGGCCATCGACATTCTGGGTGATCAGCAACTCCAGCCGGCCTTGCTGCTCCAGTCGCGCCAGTGCCTGATGGGCGGAGCCGGGCCGCGCCTGCCCCATCACGCGCCAGCCCAGCATGGAACGCGCCCAGTAGCGCTGACGCACCAGCACATCGCCCATGAAGGCCTGATAGGTCACGGGCTGGGGGCGCTTCCACTGTCCGTTGCGGTCACGATAGTCAGGGATGCCGACTTCGGTGCTGCAGCCGGCGCCACCAATGACCACCACACGCGGATGCGCATGCAGCCAGTCTTGCAGGCGCCACAGCGCCAGAGCATCCACACAATGGTTCAAGGTTTCACTCATTACAGCAGCGGCGATGTCAATCGGGCCACGGAACCAACCAGCCGTCGCCGCAGACCTTTTTCGCTGCGATATTGCACCATTCGAGCCTGGCCCAGGTCAGCCTCGAACTGCGCAGCGATGGCCTGATTCAGCTCTGGCCCGTAGCCAATCACACAGACCTCGTAGTTGAGGAAAAAGCTGCGATAGTCAAAATTGGCCGTGCCGATCATCGCCATATTGTCATCGACCACCAAGGTCTTGGAGTGCAGCATGCTAGCCGCATATTCATAGATATGCACTCCACAGCGAATCAGCTCGTCAAAATAGGAGCGCGCAGCGGCCGTCACCAATAGCGAATCAGACTTCTTCGGCACCAGAATGCGGACCTCCACACCGCGCAGTGCAGCATTGGTGAGAGCCGTCAGCGCGCCTTCGGTCGGCACAAAGTAAGGCGTGGTCAGCAAGATGCGTTGCTGTGCCGCGTTGATGGCCGCCAGATAGGAGCGGTAGATGGCGTCCAGTTGGTCGTCAGGCCCCGAGGTCACGACCTGCATGGGGATGGGGCCGTCTTCGCAATCAGGCAGCAGATCGTCAAGATCGTTGGGCAGCCGGTGCGGATCGTCGCTGCGGGTGTAGGCCCAGTCCTCGAGAAACACTGTCTGCAGCCAGTTGACGACGGAGCCTTCGACCCGGATATGCACGTCATGATAAGCATCGTCACAAATGCGCTCGTTCTCTTCATCGGTGACGTTCACGCCACCCGTAAAGCCCACTTTTCCATCGCAGACCAGAATCTTGCGGTGGGTACGGAAGTTGACCACGGGTCGCAGCCGACGCCCTATCTTGGCATCGTGAAAGCGCAGCACCTCGGCCCCGGCCTGCTGCAGCGGCTCCAGAAACTTTCGCCCCAGCTTCTTGGAACCCAGGGCGTCCACCAGCAAACGCACCTGCACGCCTGCACGTGCTTTCTCGATCAGCAAATCACGCAAAGCCGTGCCGGTCTGATCAGGCTCGTAGATGTAGTACTCCAGATGCACATGGTGGCGTGCTGCGCTCACGGCATCGGCAATCGCATCAAAGGTCGCCGCGCCACCCACCAGCAACTGCATGGAAGTGGCCGTGCTTACCGGAAAATCGCTGGTCATGCCAACCAGCCGTGCCACCTGACGCAGGCGCTCCTGCTGGGCCGGAATGCGTTCCCTGAGTTTTTGCATGCTGTTGCGCACACGCGAACGCTTGCGCGAGCGCAGCCGCTTGATACGCTGGCGCTTCATGCGTTGCGGACCGAAGTAGTAATAGACCAGCAGACCCACCACAGGTAACGCTGCCATGGACAACAGCCAGCTCAGCGTGGCAATCGGCTGGCTGCGCTGCAGCAAAATCCAGATGCCTACCACGACGACATACAGCGACCAGCCCACGGACAGCCAGAGCTTGACGCTCTCGTGGCTCAGCTGCATTGCTATCCAGTCCAATTGCACACTCCTGTTGTTCGAGGAACCATCACCACCATGCCCTCGCAGTATGGCAGCGGCATGGCAGACTGCGGCGACCCGCCTGCCCGGGGGAAACACCCTCCAGCAGGCGCCATGCTTTTGTACCGCGCTACAAAGAGTATATTGATACGCATGATTTCCGAACTCATCACGACTCTGGCCCAGGCACGCAAGGCCGCCCGCATCACCCAGGCCGATCTGGCCGAACGTGCCGGCCTGTCACGCATGGCCGTACAACGCACTGAAACCGGCGACGTAGACCCGCGCTTTTCCACTCTGCAGGAAATGGCCCGTGTGCTGAATATGGAGCTGATTGCCGTGCCGGCCGAGCTGCACGCCCAGGTGCTGGCACTGATTCAGCCTCAGACCGGCCAGACGGCTGCAACCGACCGCATCGCCAGTCCGGTGACCGGCCAGGATTCGCAATGAAGTCTTACGTATTGTTAACTTGAGAACCCTGTTTGCTCGGCAACAATGGCCCGAGGTTTTTTTTGCGCGACATTCAGAGGTTTGAGAGATGGCGATTCACAACTGGGATTACGCACCAGAGGCACTGGAGGTACAGGTCAGCGAATTGTTGCTGGCCACGGCAGATCGAAGCGACGAACTGGTCGATGAAAGCGTGCGCCTGGTCCTGCAGGAGCTGCGCCAGCACCTCAATATGGAGGTGATTTTTGTCTCCGAGATCCGCAACGGCCAGCGCATGTTCCAGCATGTCGATACCGCCCCTGGCAAGGAATTGATTGCCACTGGCGGCGGCGGCCCCCTGGAAGAGTCGTTTTGCCGGTGCGTGCTCGACGGCATACTGCCCGGCCTGGTCCAGGATGCGACCAGCCACCCTGCCTTTGCCAAGCTGCCTGCAACTCCTTTTCGCGTGGGCGCCCATCTGAGCACGCCCATCGTGCTGGCCAGCGGCAAGGTCTACGGCACGCTGTGCTGCTTCAGCCAGGCGGCCGATGAAAGCCTGACGGCCAAGGACCTGCAAAAACTCGAATGCGTGGCCAGGATCACGGCCAGGCGAATCGATATCAAGCAGGCCCGGCAGCTCCAGCCGGCCGAAGAAAAGCGCACGCCTTGCGGCCCGGCTTCTCCCGGAAAGCTCTGAAAACCAGCTCTCCGGGAAAAAGCTGCGTCAGTTCACCGCCACGCAGACCTGGCGCTGCTCGCCCAGCCCATCGGCACCCAGCCGCACCACATCGCCGGGCTTGAGAAAGACGGGCTCCGGCTTTTGTCCCAGACCCACGCCCGCAGGCGTTCCAGTGAGAATCACATCGCCGGCCTCCAGCGTCATGAACTGGCTGATATAGCTGATGATCTCGGGCACGCCAAAGATGAAATTGCTGGTATTGCTGCTTTGCATGCGCTGGCCGTTCACTTCCAGCCACAGGCCCACGCGATGCGGATCGGCAATTTCGTCGGCCGTCACCAGCCAGGGGCCCAGCGGCGCAAACGTGTCATGGCTCTTGCCCTTGGTCCAGGTGCCGCCACGCTCCAATTGCCAGCCGCGCTCGGACACATCGTTGGCCAACAGATAGCCGGCCACATGGGACAGAGCCTGCGCCTCGGTCACGCGCCGCGCGCGGCTGCCGATGACAACGCCCAGCTCCACCTCCCAGTCGACCTTGTCCGCGCCCTGCGGAATCTGCACCGCATCGCCAGGACCGCAGATCGCCGTCACGGCCTTCATGAACAGCACGGGTTCGGCCGGCGCTGGCAGTCCGGCCTCGGCCGCGTGGTCAGCATAGTTGAGGCCCGCACAGACCAGCTTGCCCACCTGTGCCACGGGGCAGCCCAGGCGTGGCCTTCCGTCAACCTTGGGCAAACGGCTCCAGTCCGTATGCCGTATGCGCTCCAGCGCATCGGGACCTAGCTGGCCCGGGCCCCAATCGGGCACCAGGGCCGATGCATCACGCAGCACGCCGTCGGCGTCCAGCACGCCCGGGCGCTCCGCACCCGCGCTGCCATAGCGAAGCAGTTTCACGATGGTTGTCTCCTTATGAATCGGTCAGTGTCGCCCTCTAAGGCCTTCATCATGCAATATCGAACAGGCGGCCCCAGCCCTTGACGGCGGAAGGATCACGCCCGGCCGCGCGCAGCATGCCCCAGACCGTGGTACTCACGGTATCGAGCAGCGGCACGCCCCAACGGCGCTCCACCTCTTCGGCCAGGTGCGCAGCGCGCAAATTGGTGCAGTAAGTCACGACGGCGTCAGGTTTGCCTTCTTCGATCACGTTGCCGATGAGTTGCAGCAGTTGCTCGGGCTCCACCAGCGCAAAGCTGTGGTTGACCGAGATGTCCAGATGGCGCTCTGCCGCGGTCTCGACGCCTGCGGCGCGGTAGTTGTTGACGATGCATTGCTGCACGTCCGCCGTGTACGGGCTGACGATGGCCAGCTTCTTCACGGAGAGCTTTTCCATCAGCTCATTGAGTGCCAGGATGGCCGTCGTGGCCTTGATGCCGGTGCGCTCGGTAATACGCTCGCACAGCCGCATGTCGGTCTCAAAGCCGCGCCATCCTGCAGCCGTGCCGCTCCAGCCGATCACATCCACCTTGGCATCGGCCAGCAGCTCGGCGGCGGCCAGGATCTTGCTGTCGTCAAACTGGTTCAGTGCCCCCTCGGCCAGCGAAATCTCAGTCACCGTGAAGCGCGAAAAATGGGCCGAGCAGTTGCCGGCACTGGCAGCCAGCGCGCTGGTCAGAGGCTCCAGCGCGGTGTTGGAAGAAGGCGTGAGCACGCCCAGGCATGTCGTAGTTGCAGTCATCTTGCTTGTCTCCGTTGTATGGCCAACCGGCAAACCGGTTGGCCGGCATTGTTCACCTCACCCGAACAAACGTCAACAATATTGTTGACAATAAATCAAAGTTCAATCACTCAAAGTTATCTATCAAGAAAGTCTTCACTTCGTCACCGCCTTTCGCCTCACAGCATATTTCAGAGAAAAATTCCCAAATAGGTGTTTACGATATTGTCGACATTTAGATTTCGACCTCACATCGAACAACCAACCAACCGATGGAGCGAGACCCGAGATGCAAAACCCAACCACACTTGCCGCGCCACAGGCGGCGGCAGCGCCGACCAAGGTGCGCTGGAAGATCTTCCTGATGATGCTTTTCCTGATCGCGGTCAATTACATTGACCGCGCATCGCTGTCCGTGGCCATGCCCATGATCGCCAAGGAGTTCGATCTCAGCCCTGCCGTTCAGGGCCTGCTGATGAGCTCCTTCTTCTGGACCTATGCCTTCATGCAGATTCCCGGCGGCATGCTGGCCGACCGTTTCGGCCCACGCGTGGTCATCGTCTGCTCCACCCTGGGTTGGGGCTTCTTCCAGGCCATCGCCGCAGCTTGCACCGGCTGGGTGTCGCTGCTGATCACCCGTCTGGGTCTGGGCGCCTCCGAGGCCCCCATCTACCCCGCAGGCGGCAAGCTCAACGGCATCTAGATGACCCAGAACGAACGCGGCCGCGGCGCCACACTGCTGGACGGTGGCGCACCTCTGGGTGCCGCCTTGGGTGCGCTGATCATCGCCGGCCTGCTGACCCACTTCGACTCCTGGCGCGTGTCCTTCGTCGTCGCGGGCGTTGGCACCATGATCGCGGGTGTCTTTGCCTGGTGGTATATACGCAACCATCCCCGTGAGCACGCAGGCGTCAATGAAGCCGAAGCTGCCTTCATCGAGGAAGCACATGCCGCCGACCTCGCCGCCGAGCCCGCCCATGCCAGCGGCAAGGTGATGGACTTCTTCAAGTACCGCTCGGTATGGGGCATGTTCTTCGGCTGGATGTGCTTCAACGCGTTGTTCTACGGCCTGCTGACCTGGATGCCCACCTACCTGTCCAAGGTGCATGGCATGGACATCAAGCAGATGGGCGGCGCCGTGTTCATCATGTTCTTCTCCGGCTTCGTCGGTGAGATGGTCGGCGGCTGGATTGCCGACAAGTGGAAGGCTGCGGGCGCTTCGCAAGCCAAGGTGCTGCGCACGCTGTTCGGTATCGCCTCGATCATCGCCACCATCGCCATCTACAACGTGGCCCGCTTCAAGGACCCCGTGACCATCGTGATCCTGCTGTCGGTAACGCTGTTCTTCCTGCGCTGGTGCGGTCTGTTCTGGTGCGTTCCTTCCATTCTGGGCACCCGCAAGCGCGTCGGCTTCCTGGGTGGCGTCATGAACCTGGGCGGCAACTTCGCCGGCATCGGCGTACCCATTCTGGTGGGCGTGATCGTGCAGGCCACCGGCTCCTACGACATGGCCATGATGCTCTTCGCTGCTGCGGGCGCAGGCCTCTTCGTCTGCTCGTCGATCGTGATCGACTACAGCAAGAAGATCCCGGTCTAAGTACCGCCCCCGCCTCGCCTGGACACTTTGATGGAGAACCCCATGCCCTTGCCCACACGCCGAGCCTTGGCCCTGACCTGCGCCACGGCCATCGCCTCAACCCTGAGCGCATATGCCGCCACGCCAGCCAGCCGCAACTCTGTCGCCGTCCAGGCGAGTCCCGATTTCCCTGCTGCCGCCCCCGAGTCCGTAGGCGTGGATTCGCGCCCTCTGGTGCAGTTGTCCGAGATGATCCGCAAGGAAAACCTCGACGTGCGCAGCTTTCTCGTCGTCAAGGACGGCAAGCTGATCTATGAGCGCTACAGCCAGGGCCTGACGCGCAACCACAACTACGAGCTGTACTCCATCACCAAGAACGTGACGGCCCTGGCCGCCGGCGTTCTGGTGGACGAGGGCCGCAGCAAGCTCGACGAGAAAGTGGCGCCCATCCTGGCCAGGGCCCGCCCCGACCTCCAGGACGCCTTCTCCGACAAGCAATCCATCGAACTGCGGCATGTGCTGTCCATGTCCACGGGCCTGGTCTATAACTTCAAGCCCACCGACGACCCCATCTACTACGGCGCCCCCGATCGTCTCAAGCTGGCGGCCGAAACTACGCCCAAGGTAACACCCGGCACGAGCTTCGACTACACCGACGTCAACCCCATCCTGGCCAGCGCCACGCTGGGAGCCGACGCCGGTATGCCACTGCAGGACTTTGCGAAGGAGAGACTCTTCAAGCCTATGGGCATGAGCCATTACGCCTGGGAGCGGGCTGACGACAAAGGCCTGGTCTCCTCCGGCTGGGGGCTGCGCCTGCGCGCCGTGGACATGGCCAAGCTAGGCCAGCTGGTGCTGACTGGCGGCCGCTGGGACGGCAAGCAGATCGTCTCCCAGGCCTGGGTCCGCACCATGACCGCGCCCGCCTCGGCGCCATGGTATGGCTATTACTGGTGGATCAACGACATCGTCGCCACCGAGCCCGAAACCCACGCCATGGGCTTCAAGGGCCAGTTCATTGTGGTATTGCCCGAGCGCAATGCCGTGGTGGTCATGACCAGCATGCTGCCCATCGAAGGCGGCCTGCGCGAATCCCGGAACGTGCTGGCCATCCGCCGCATGATCAATGACTACGTGCTGCCCGCGCTGAGCAACCAGGCCCATGCCAAACCCACGCCCGTCCGCCACAAGGCGTTGGCGCGCGAACTCGAACTCGCATCACAACACCAGGGCAAGTCCGGAGCACCGGCAGACCCTACCGACACCCCGAAACTCTGATATTCAGCATGAAATCCAGCGAATTTGATCTCGTAGTGCGCAATGCGCGCGTTGCCACCGCCAGCGACATCTTTGAATCCGATATAGCCATCCGCGACGGCAAGATTGTCCAGCTGGGCGCCAACCTGCCCGCCGGCGCCCGCGAATATGACGCTGCCGGCCGCGTGGTCACGCCCGGCGGCATCGACGCCCACTGCCACCTGGACCAACCCATGGAACCGCCGGTGCGCATGGCCGACAACTTCGACAGCGGCACGCGCGCCGCGGCCTGCGGCGGCACCACCACCGTGATTCCGTTCGCGGCCCAGGCCAAGGGCCAGTCGCTACGCGCGGCCGTGGAGGACTACCACCGCCGCGCCGACGGCAAGGCCCACGTGGACTACGGTTTCCACATGATCGTCAGCGACCCCACGCCCGAAGTACTGGAAAACGAACTACCCGCGCTGATCCGCGAAGGCTATACATCCTTCAAGATCTACATGACCTATGACGATCTGAAGCTCGATGACGGCCAGATCCTCGACGTGCTGGACGTGGCTCGCAAATACGATGCCACGGCCATGATCCATGCCGAGAATGCCGACTGCATCCAGTGGCTGACCAAGCGCCTGGAAGCCAGCGGCCGCAAGGCCCCTCGCTATCACGCAGTCTCGCGCCCCATGTTAGTGGAGCGCGAAGCCACCCACCGCGCCATTGCCCTGTCCGAGTTGGCCGACGTGCCCATTCTCATCGTCCACGTGTCGGGCCGCGAAGCCGTGGAGCAGATCCGCTGGGCCCGCTCCCACGGCATGAACATCATGGCCGAAACCTGCCCGCAATACCTGTTCCTCAGCGCCGAGGATCTGGGCATAGACGACAGTTACCAGGGCGCCAAGTGCGTGTGCAGCCCACCGCCGCGCGATCAGGCCAACCAGGAAGTGATCTGGAACGGGCTGAACGACGGCCTGTTCACCGTGTTCTCCTCGGACCATGCGCCGTTCAACTACGATTCACCCGAAGGCAAGAAGCCCAATGGCGAGGAGGTGTCCTTTGGTCACATTCCCAACGGTATTCCTGGCATCGAGACCCGCCTGTCGCTGCTCTACACGCATGGTGTGCTGACGGGCCGCATGACACTCAACCGCTTCGTGGAGCTGACCTCCACCAACCCGGCCAAGGTCTACGGCCTGCATCCGCGCAAGGGCAGCATTGCCATCGGCGCCGATGCCGACCTCGTGGTCTGGCAGGAAGGCGAACGCGCCATCAGCAACCGCGATCTGCACCACAACGTGGACTACACGCCCTATGAAGGCCAGCAGCTCAAGGCCTGGCCCTGCCTCACTCTGTCTGCGGGACAGGTGGTCTGGGACGGCGAGCAATTCCACGCCCGCGCCGGCAGCGGCCGCTTCCTGCAGCGCGGCGCGCCCACACTGCTGCCCAAGCGCCACCAGGCCCGCTTCTGAAACTTCAGCACGAACACACCATGAAACTGCTCATCATCAACCCCAATATCTCCGAGAGCGTCACCGCGCTCATCGAGAAAGAGGCCAGGCTGGCCGCCGCGCCAGACACGGAAATCACCATGCTGACAGCCTCCATGGGGGTGGCCTATATCGAGACACGCTTCGAGGCCATGATTGCCGCCTACGCCGTGGCCGAGTTGGCCGCAACCCATGCCGCACAGCATGACGCCGTCATCGTGGCGGCCTTTGGCGATCCGGGCCTCGAAGGCCTGCGCGAGGCGCTGGACATCCCCGTGCTGGGCATGACCGAGTCCGCGCTCATGAGCGCCTGCATGCTGGGCAAACGCTTTTCCATCATCGCCATCTCCAGGCGCATTACCGCCTGGTACCGAGATATGGTCGAGCGCAACGGACTCATAGACCGACTGGCCAGCATTCGCTGCCTGGACGAGCCACTGCGAGATATCGGAAGTGTGCAGGATGACCATGCAGCACGCCTGCAGGCCTTGTGCGAAGCAGCGGTCAGCGAAGATGGCGCCGATGTACTGATCATTGCCGGCGCCCCGCTGGCGGGCCTGGCACGCTCCATCAAGCAGAGTTTGCCGGTGCCAGCCGTCGATGGCGTCTCCAGCGCCGTCAACCATGCGCAGAGCCTGGTCTCGCTGGCTCCCGCTGCAGCACGCGCCGGCAGCTTTGCCAAACCACCACGCAAGGACTTCAAGAACCTCCCCCCGGGGCTCACCCAGCTATTGAAGCAACTGCCCTGAACACTCTGCGGGATAACCTCAATCGGGACGTTCGAAGCCGACATGCCGTGTGACACTAGAATTCACCGGCATGTCGACAAAACACACTACAAAAGTGAACAATCGAAGCAACACATCTCGATCTGAAATTACCGTGGATGAAATGGCAGCCCGCATTGCCACAGCCATCCATGAGCACCGCCTGCTGCCGGGAACCAAGCTCGGCGAAGACAGGCTGGCCAATATCTTCAACACCAGCCGGGCTCGCGTGCGCGAGGTCCTTGCCCGCATGGCCCGCGACCAGATGGTGGAGCTGTTCCCGCAGCGCGGAGCCTTTGTCGCCAAGCCCAGCATCGAGCAGGCGCTGGACGTCTTCGAAGCGCGCCGGCTGATAGAGCCGGGCATCGTGCGTCGCCTCGTCCTGAACATGGACAACAGCAAGATCCGTCGCCTGCAGACCCATTTGAAGCAGGAGCGCGAAGCACGTGCCAATTCCGACAAGCGAGCCACGGTTCGCCTGTCCGGCGAATTTCATGTACTGCTTGCCGAACTGGCCGGCAACTCCGCGCTGCTGCGCAGCATGCGTGAACTGTCCACGTTGACCTGCCTGACGATCTCGCTGTATGAATCGGCTGTCAACACCTGCTGTCTGGTGGACGAGCACGAGGCCGTGGTTGATGCCATCGTCGCGGGCAATGGCGAGCTGGCAGAGCAGCTGATGCTCAGCCACCTGGACCACATACAGGGCAGCCTGCGCCTGGAGGCCGATGCCGACGACGCTGATCTGGAGCAGATCCTGGGCGACCTCTGATCACCGCCGGCGTCGCGATCCGGCAACGGGAGCCATCAAAGTGATCGATACGCCCTTCTCTACTGAAGATGGCTCGAGTCCGTACGGAGAGAAGCACCCGGATTAGCATTCATAGCTGACCCCGATCACTCTCTCCCTGAGGCCTTGAGACCCGCCCGATGAGCTCACCCGCCCCACCGTACTTGCCGCTAGCCGAGCGGCCACGCCCCCGCCATCTGCGTGAACTGTTCTGGTCACTGACCTTTCTGGCATTGCAGGGCTTTGGCGGTGTGCTGGCCGTGGTGCAGCGCGAACTGGTCGAAAAACGCCAATGGCTGAGCAATGAGGAATTCATGGAGGATTGGGCCGTGGCGCAGATCATGCCCGGCCCCAATGTGGTGAATCTTTCCATCATGCTGGGCGAACGCTACTTCGGCTGGCGCGGCGCCATCGTGGGGTTGTGCGGAATGCTGACGTTTCCCATGCTGGTGGTCATCAGCCTCACCCTGGTCTATACCCAGTTCGCGGCCAACCCGGCCGTGGCCGGAGCCCTGCGCGGCATGGGCGCCGTGGCGGCAGGGCTGGTGGCGGGCATGGGCCTGAAGCTGGCTGGCACGCTGCGCAAGCACCCGCTGGGCAAGTGGTATTGCGCAGGGCTGGCCATCGCCGCCTTTGTGCTGGTCGCCGTGCTGCGCCTGCCGCTGTTCTGGGCCTTGCTGCTGGTGGGCGCAACAGGCTGCGTGCTGACTTACCGGAGGCTGGCATGAACACACTGGCGATCGAGCTGCAGACCGTGGACTGGCTGCATCTTTTTGCCTATTTCCTGACGCTGTCGCTGATGGCCGTGGGTGGAGCCATCACCGCCGCGCCCGATATGCACCGCTATCTGGTCGACGGCAATCGCTGGCTGTCGGAAACCCAGTTCACCAGCTCCATCGCCATTGCCCAGGCCGCCCCCGGCCCCAATGTGTTGTTCATTGCCCTGCTGGGCTGGAACGTGGGTCTGAATGCGGGAGGCGGCGCCGGCCCGGCGGCCTGGGGACTGGGAGCACTGGGTGTTGCGGTGTGCATGGTGGGCATTTTGCTGCCCAGCTCGCTGCTGACCTGGCAGGCCTCGCGCTGGGGTCAGCGCAACCGGGACAAACGCGGCGTGCGCGCCTTCAAGCAAGGCATGGCTCCGCTGGTGATTGGTCTGCTGCTGGCGACAGGCTGGCTGCTGGGCAGCGCCAGCGGCAACCCTGGCAGGGACTGGAAGCTATGGCTGCTGAGCCTTGCATGCACATTGCTGGTATGGCGCACACGCATTCATCTGCTGTGGCTGCTGGCTGCCGGCGCGGCGCTGGGTGCGCTGGGCTGGGTGTAAACGCAGCACCGCCCCCTAGGCCAGAAGATCGGCGTCAACCGCCAAAGCAGTCTCCTTCCTGAGGCCGCTGCTGGCTCCAATGCCTGGCTACTCGGGATTTGCCAGCAGCAAGGGCAGCACCTGTGCCGATGGCATGGCGATCATCTGGTCGGCCACCGAGTCCAGCTCGCTGGCATGCGGGTTGATGATGACCACGCGCGCCCGGTTGCGCCGTGCGATCTTGGCCAGACCTGCTGCCGGGTAGACTGCGCCCGACGTGCCGATCACCAGCATCAGCTGACATTGCTCTGCCGCCTGCTCCGCCCTGGCCCAGGTCTGGCTGGGCAGAGACTCGCCAAACCACACGACGGCAGGCCGCAGCAAATTGCCGCAGGCGGCGCAATGAGGCGGCTCGCCCGGGACAGCCTGCTCCAGGTCACATAACGCACAACGGCGATTCAGCCAGCGATTCCTGCTCAGCTCCCCATGCAGGCTCAGCACATCTTCACTGCCCGCCTGCTGGTGCAGACCATCCACATTCTGCGTGATGAGTGTCATTCGACCGGGATGCTGTCGCGCCCAACGCGCCAGCGCCAGGTGCCCCTCATTGGGAGTCACCTTGGCAACCAGCGCACGTCGGTGCTCGTACCAGCGCCAGACATGAGCCGGATCGCGGCGGTACCCCGCCTCGCTGGCCATTTCCTCGGGCTTGAACTGGGACCAATACCCGTCTGCATCCTCCCTGAAAGTGGGCACTCCCGACTCGGCGCTGACACCGGCCCCGGTCAGCACGGCCAGTCGCTGAGCCTCGCCCAGCCAGCGACGTACGCAGGCAATCGCACCCAAGGACGTCGAAGAATTGTCAATAAGTGCTTGAACCAAGGCTATAACCTCAAAAATCGAGTTGCAACGTGGAATACTTGAATTTCTCTGCGGAGCTTCTTCTTTGCCTGATATTGCACCACACCAGCATATGAACGAATCGGGCCAATTGTTCGCACTTCAGCAAGCCATGACGCCTGCAGCATTGGCATGGGGTCTTGTTGATATCCAGACATTGGAACTGCGCTTTGCCAATCCTGCATTGCAGCGCCTTCTGCAGCCCAGTCGCCAGGCACCCGGCATTCCCGAGCGCGAGATTCTGGAAACAGCCAGGCTGGCTATCAGGCAGTGCATGGAGACAGGCCTGGAAGCGACTGCAAACTTGCCCGATCACCCCGGGCTCTGGCATTTTTCGCCGATTCAAGGCAATGGCGCGGCAGAAGCGGTGCAATGCTATGTATTGCCAACCGAAACCTCGTTTCGTGAACCCGATGACGAACTCGGGCTGGGGCATGTCAACCGCTTTGAGGACTTTCTGGACCACCTGCCCTACCAGGTCTGGATTGCAACACCCCATGGAGAGGTGACCTGGCTCAACCGGGCCCTGCATGAATACGCCTACCGGGAAGTACGCCTCCTGAGCCTGCGCGAAGGCATATGGATTGATATCGTGCATCCCGACGATCTGGCGACCGTCAACACCGGGCTGTCGCGCGCCCTGATCACCGAAAAGCCGACGGGATACCGGCTGCGCATCAAGCGCCATGACGGACAGTTCCACTGGTTTTTTTCATCGCTGTCTCCCGTCAAGAATGCGCAGGGCAGGATTCTCTACTGGGTCGGCGCCAACCTGGGCATAGACAGCGTCCGGCAATCCGAGAATCAGCTGCGCGACCAGATCACCACGCTGAGCCACCAGCTGAGACTCAAGCAGCAGGCGCTGGATCAGGCCGAAACCTACCTCGCCCAAGCCCAGAAAATGGGCATGGTGAACCAGTTGTCTGCCGGTGTCGCGCATGACATGAAGAACCTGCTTTTCATCACCGGCCTGCATGCCGGCATGCTGGAAAAGCAGCTGGGCGAGCCCGAGCAGCTCGAACATGTGGATGTGATACTCAACACCATCCAGAAAGCAGGCAGCCTGGCATCGCATCTGACGGGGTTCAGCAGTCGCAAATCCATGCAGCTGGCTGCCGCCGACCCCCGCGCACTGGTGCAGGATCTGGAGCCGCTGCTGAGCAAGGCCGTCGGCCAGAACGCTGAACTGCAGCTACATATGGCAAGCAGCATCTGGCCCATCAGCGTGGACAAGCTGTATTTCGAGAACTCGCTGATCAATCTCTGCATCAACGCGCGTGATGCTACCGAAGAGCAGGGCCAGATCACGCTGACAGCGGAGAACGTGCTGCTCAAGCGCGCCAGCCATGCGGGCGATTACGTAATGATCAGCGTGGCCGACAACGGCATGGGCATGAGTGAAGAGATCAAGGCCCGCATCTTCGACATGTTCTTCACCACCAAGCCCGAAGGCAAGGGCGCGGGCCTGGGCCTGCCCATGGTCAAGAACTTCATGGACCATGTTCAGGGCCTGATCGAAGTGGAAAGCACTCCAGGCCTGGGAACCATCGTGAGCCTGTACTTTCCGCGCGCGCAACCGGTCGTGCCGCAGAGCCCGCAAGCCTCGGCCCCAGCGGGCCGGCAGGAAACGATTTTGCTCATCGAGCCCGATCTGGCCACGCGCAATGCCATGGCCCAGGTGCTCTACGGACTTGGCTATCAGGTCGTGACCGCATATTTACCCGAAGTCGCGCTGCGCTATATCAACAGTGGAATGAAGGTGGATCTCATCATTGCCGCCGATGAGTTTTCCGGTGCTTTGAGCATCGCAAAAATGCAGGAAAAGCTGGCCCGGGAGCATGTTCTCATTCCGCTCATCCTCATGACCAGCAGCGAAGAGGCCGAAGTGCCACATGCCCAGGAATGCCGCTACGTGGTGCTGAGCAAGCCGATGGAGATTGGCGAGCTGGCACGCACCGTACAGCGCATGCTGCATCCAGACTGCACGACGCCAGCCGATCTGCCCGCCGTCTGAGAACGGTTCGGCCGCCCGCAAAAAAAGGCGCCACTGCTCTCGCAGTCGCGCCTTGCTTTCGCTTTCAGCGGCCGGACCAGCCGGCTCAGGCCTTGATCGCCACGGCCGCTGCCAGACGCTGGCGCAACGCCTCATACAGGCATACCCCGCTGGCGACCGACACATTCAGGCTTTCCACCGCGCCCTGCATGGGGATGCTGACCAGCGCATCGCAGGTCTTGCGGGTAAGCTGGCGCATGCCATCGCCCTCGGCCCCGAGCACCAGCGCTGTCGGGCCGGTCAGATCCATCTGATAGAGATGTTTGTCGGCATCGCCGCTGGTACCGATGATCCAGATGCCGCGCTCCTTGAGCTCCTTGAGCGTGCGCGCCAGATTGGTGACCATGAAGTAAGGCACGGTCTCGGCCGCGCCACTGGCCACCTTGGCCACGGTGGCATTGATGCCGGCCGCATGGTCCTTGGGGGCGATCACGGCATGCACGCCGGCACCATCGGCTACACGCAGGCAGGCTCCCAGGTTGTGCGGATCGGTCACACCGTCGAGCACCAGCAGCAGCGGGGCTTTCACCCCCTCCTCCTCCAGATCGTCGAGCAGCTCGTCGAGCGTGCGCGTGTCCTTGACTTCTTCCACGCGTGCAGCCACACCCTGATGGCCGTGAGAGCCGGCGAGCTTGGCAAGGCGCAGGGCATCGGCCTCGATCAGACGCACCCCGGCTTCCTTGGCACGTTCCAGAAACTGGCGCATGCGCGCATCGCGGCGCGAAGCCTCGAAATAGACTTCGATGATGGATTGGGGGGCGGTCTTCAGACGCACGCCTACGGCGTGAAAGCCGAAAAGAACTTTGGGGGACGACATGGGGCCACATTATCCCGGCGTTTACGGCAGACCTGAGACTCGCAGGGCCATGTCTGGGCTGACAGCTGAGGTTTTCCATTGCCGCTACACTGCGCCCCCAACGGGCAAGGCACCGGCTCATCAAGCAGCACCAGCATGGCTTTTTCCGAGTGCGAGTCTTCACATGAAGCTCCACTGCCACCCAGAACGACTGGCAACAGGCTTGAGCCTGCTGCCCCTGCATTCACGCATATCGCCTCTTCATGTCCGGCATGAGGAGGCCTACGTGTTTGCATCCCCCTCCAATTCCATAACGAATACCCAGCATGCTCAACGCCTTGCTCGATTGGTTCAACCGCAGCAGCCTGGTGCTGCAGATTCTGATTGCCCTGATTCTGGGCGGCCTGGTGGCCTGGCTATGGCCGGCCGCCGCCCAGTCGGTTTCCCTGTTGGGCAGCTTGTTCATTGCCGCGCTCAAGGCTGTCGCTCCGGTTCTGGTGCTGCTGCTGGTCATGGCGGCCGTCAGCAGCCACCGCCCCGGCCAGGAAACGCAAATCAAGCCCGTGCTCTGGCTGTACGTCATCGGCACGCTGGCGGCGGCCTGCGTGGCCGTTGCAGCCAGCGCGCTCTTTCCCTCGGTGATTCACTTTCGTGAAGCGCCCAAAGTCCAGAGCGTGCCCGGCGAGATCAGCCAGGTGCTGAGCACCGTCGTCCAAAGCCTGTTCGACAACCCCGTCAATGCATTGCTGAACGCCAACTACATCGGCATTCTGGCCTGGGCTATCGCGCTGGGCTTGGCACTACGCCACGCCACGCCCACCACCCGCACCATGGTGGAGGACTTTGGCCATGCCATCACCCGCGTGATTCAAGGCGTGATTCGCCTGGCCCCCTTCGGCATCTTCGGCCTGGTGGTCGCCACCTTCTCCTCCGGCGGGCTGGAAGCACTCAAGGACTACGCCCACCTGCTGGCCGTGCTGGTCGGCTGCATGGTGTTTGTGGCATTGGTGATCAACCCAGTCATTGTCTGGACACAGACTCGCCGCAACCCCTACCCGCTGGTGCTGACCTGCCTGCGCGAAAGCGCAGTGACCGCCTTCTTCACGCGCAGCTCGGGAGCCAACATTCCCGTCAATCTGGCCTTGGCCCAGAAGCTCAGGCTCGACGAGAACACCTACAGCATCTCCATCCCGCTGGGCGCCACCATCAATATGGCCGGCGCTGCCGTCACCATCAGCGTGCTGACACTGGCCGCAGCCCATACGCTCAACATCTCGGTGGACATTCCCACGGCCATACTGCTGTGCGTGGTCTCTGCGGTCTGTGCCTGCGGTGCCTCGGGCGTACCCGGTGGCTCGCTGCTGCTGATTCCGCTGGCCTGCAGCCTGTTCAACATCCCCAACGATGTGGCAATGCAGGTGGTGGGTGTCGGCTATGTGATCGGCGTGATTCAGGATTCGACCGAGACAGCCCTCAATTCCTCGACCGACGTGCTGTTTACCGCAGCCGCCTGCCGCGCCGCAGAGCGCAGGGCCGGACTGGAAGTCGCGCGCATCTGAGGCTTGAGCTCAGAATCTACTGATTTGATAGCTGCAAGCGCTTATTTGATAAGCGCCAGATCCCCAAAAAGGCCTGTGATCACACAGGCCTTTTGGTTTTTCAGACAGAGCGCCCGGCTTCTATGGTAATGCTTCGATCACATTGCGCCGCAATCTCGCGGTCATGCGTAACCAGAATCAGAGTCGTGCCGCGCTCGCGATTGAGTGCAAACATCAGCTCCATGATGGTCTGGCCCGTGGCGAAGTCCAGGCTGCCGGTGGGCTCGTCGGCCAGCAGCACGGCCGGCTCCACCACAAAAGCACGCGCCAGGGCCACTCGCTGCTGCTCGCCGCCCGACATCAGCCTGGGATAGTGATTGAGACGCTGACCCAGGCCCACGCGCTCCAGCATCTGCGAAGCTCTTGCTCGCGCATCGCGCTGACCCGCCAGCTCCAGCGGCAGCATGACGTTTTCCAGCGCCGTGAGATTGCCCAGCAACTGAAAGCTCTGGAAGACAAAGCCCATCTTCTGTGCCCGCACCGCCGCCCTGTCGTCCTCGCTGAGTGCAAACAGATCCTGGCCCAGCAAGCGGACCGTGCCGCGACTGGGGGTATCGAGGCCGGCCAGAATCGACAGCAAAGTGCTTTTACCTGAGCCGGAGGCACCCACAATGGCAACGGTTTCGCCGGCCGTGAAACTCAGATTGATATCCCGCAAAATATCCAACACGCCTGTGGAATCGCTCACCGATTTGGACAGTTGCTCAACGGCAATCAAAGGAATGGCAAGAGTTGTGGACATGAATCAATTGAATAGCAAAAACGTCAAGAGTCGCAACCAGCACTTTGCACTGCAGCGCCGTCACTGTATCGCTGTTGCTCTGTCGCTCACCATTTCGGGGGCTTGCGGTGCGGCAGTGGCCTCATCGCCCGCCAGGAACAAGGAGCCGGCCAAGGCCGCTCCCGGCGCGAAACCCGGCCCGGTGCTGGTGCTTGGCGATTCTCTGAGCGCCGAATACGGCCTGACGCGCGGCAAGGGCTGGGTGCAGTTGCTGCAGCAGCGCATGAATGACGAAAAGAATCCGCGCAAGGTGGTCAATGCCAGCATCAGCGGCGAGACCACGGCCGGCGGCAGAGCGCGCCTGGCGTCGCTGCTCAGGCAGCATGAGCCGGGCATCTTGATTCTGGAGCTGGGCGGCAACGACGCATTGCGCGGCCTGGCGCTGCAGAGCACTCAGCAGAATCTGGAAGTCATAATCAAGGCCGCCAGGGAGGCCGGGGCCCAGGTGCTGCTGGTGGGCATGCAGGTACCGCCCAACTATGGAGCGGCATATACCGAGCAATTTGCCGAGATGTTCAGGAGCATTGCCGACGCGCAAAAGCTGCCGCTGGTGCCGTTTCTGCTGTCGGGCATCGGCGATGCGGCAGACGCCGAGCGATGGTTTCAGAGCGACCGCATTCACCCCAATGCCCAGGCTCAGCCACAGATGCTGGCCAATGTCTGGCCCAAGCTCAGGCCATTGCTGAAATAAGTGACGGCCGCGCGGCCTCAGTCGCCGCTGCCTCCACCATCACCGCCAGAGTCGCTGCCGTCCGAGCTGCAGGCACTCTCGTTGCTGCCCGAGCCGCAAAAATAGCTGTCGTTGAAGACGTCGCGGCCGTCCTCGCGGCTGCTCGCCGAAGTCCAGGTCAGCTGCGAATCGGTGCTGTGGCCCGAAGCGCCTGGCTGGGGCGTAAAGACTTTTTTCAACCAGTTCCAGAACTCCATGACATCCCCCTCATTGCGCCTCAAGCAGGGTCCCCCTTGCTTTCGGCGCGGACGCTGGCTTTATAGGCATGCCAGCTGGTACAACCCAGCAGCGGCCCGATGACGATCAGACCTGCACTGTAGAAGAGCAGCGAGACCGCGATCAACACGGTGATGATCAGCCCCCACAGCAGCATCACACCCGTGTTGGCACCCACCACGCGCATGCTGGTGATGCAGGCCGTCAAGGCATCGGTATCCAGATCGAGAATGGCGGGCAGTGAAACCACCATGCAGGCAAACACCAAGGCAGCAAATATCCCGCCAACCGCGGTGTAGCCCAGCAGGAACTCCCAGTTCTCGGGCCGCAGCAGGGTCTGCAACAGGGTTGCCGTACTGGGCATGCCGGTATCGAACGAGATGGCGAACACCACCATGGCGGCGCGCCCCCAGAGCATCTCCAGCACCATCAGCACCATGACCAGCATGCCCATGCTGGCCAGATGCTTGTCCCAGCAGGTCAACGACTCCGACAGCAGCACGGGCTTGCCCTGCTCCAGTTGCTTGCTGACGTAGTACAGACCCATGGCCAGGAAGGGGCCTACCAGCAGACAGCCGCTGGCCATGGACATCAGATATTCGGGGCTGGAGCGAAACACCCAGGCCATCAGACGCGCCATGCCCCAGAAACACAGGCCGTAGAACAGCGCAATCATTGGTGCGCGACGCACATCGCCCAGGCCCAGCAGCAGCCATTGCCAGGGCTCGCTCCAGCGCAGTTGCAGAATCTGCAGATTGCCGGACTCGGCCTTGACCTCGGAAACAGGGGAAGCTTGCATGCGAGACCCTCCTTGTCGCCCGTACCGCGCCTCGGTGGCGGCAGCTGACAGGAACAAGTTACCCGCTCAACCTCGAATCTGCATTGCGGAAAGCCCGCATGCCGGCCTCCGCATTTCACTATGAAAACAAGAGCTTATAGCGCCCGGCTTTTGTTGACTTCAGTCAATAAAAGCATTGAAATCGCTTCTCTACAAGCGCTGCCAGCTCCTATTTAAATAGCTTCAACCAAAGGCCTTGAGCAGGGCCTGGGCCAGGTCGGCCTGCAGATCGCTCGTATCCTCAAGGCCGATGGCAAAGCGCACCACGGTGCCCGCCTTGATATGGGGTGTGGCACGGCTGCGCATCTCGGGCAGCTCATAGGGCACGACCAGGCTCACAGGCCCGCCCCAGCTATAGCCCAGCTTGAACAGGCTCAGGCTGTCACAGAAGCGATCGACGGCTGCCTGGTCGAAGCGCTCGTCGATGACCACGCTGAACAGACCGGCGGCCACGCCATCCTGGCCCTGCCCTTGTCCGCACAGCTGCTTCCAGCAAGCGTGGCCCGGGGCATCAGGCATGGCGGGGTGCAGCACCTGCGCCACGGCACGCTGGGTGGCCAGCCACTGCGCCAGCTGGCGTGCCGAGCGATCCTGCGCGTGATAGCGCAGGCCGATGCTGGGCAGGCTGCGCAGCACAGCTTCAGCGTCGTTGCCGCTCACGCCCAGACCCAGACGCATGTGCGCGAGCTTGATGCGCATATGCAGGGGCTGGTTGCGCGTGATGATGCTGCCCATCAGCACATCACCGCCGCCGCTGGGGTATTTGGTCAGGGCATGGACCGTGACATCGACGCCCAGGCTGCCATCGCCCAGCAGGTCGAAAGGACGAAAAGCCAGACCCGCGCCCCAGGTGTTGTCCAGCACCATGGTCACGCCCCTGGCCCGGCACAGGCGCACCTGCTCGACGAGATCGGGGAACTCCATGGTTACCGAGCCAGGAGCCTCCAGCCAGACCAGCTTGGTGGTCGGAGTAATCTTGGCCGCCAGGTCTTCGACGCACATGGGGTCGTAGTACTGATGGCGAATGCCGAAATGGGCCAGCTCGCCCTCGGTCAGCGTCTTGTTGGGACCGTATGCGTTATCGGGCACCAGCACCTCGTCGCCCGTCCTGAGCAGCGCCAGCGACACCGTGGCAATCGCGGCCAGACCGCTGGGTACCAGCAGGCATTGCAGACCGCCCTCCAGCGATGCCAGACGTTCTTCCAGGGCGTAGGTCGTTGGCGTGCCATGCAGACCGTAGGTGTAGCTGCTCTTGTCCAGCCAGCGGCGCTCGCGCATGGCCTGCACATTCTCGAAGTACACGGTCGAGGCCTTGTGCACGGCAAGCTGCGGGCCTTCGAAGTCCGTGGGAGGCTTGTAGGGATGATGGATCAGATGGGTGGAAAGCTTGTGGTCGGCTTGGGTCATGCCCTGATCTTAGTGCCATGCAGCCACAAAAAAGCCAGAGGGCTTGCGCGCTCTGGCTTCATGCGAGGTGGCCGGCCCAGGAGTATCAGCCAGCCTTCACGGTCAGATTGTTGTTGACCGAGGTCACGCCCTTGGCAGCCTTGGCGATATCGCCGGCCTGGGTCTTGACGGCTTCGCTGGGCACGTTGCCGGTCAAGGTCACTACGCCGCCCTTGGTATCCACATTGATCTGCAGAGCGCTGATTTCCGGGGCCTTGATGAAATCGGTCTTGACGGCAGCGGTGATGCCAGCGTCATCGAGGGCAGCACCCGCCTTGGCAGCACCTTCCTCCATCTTGTTGCCAGCCTTTTCCATGGCGGCACCGGTAGCTTCACCAGCCTTGGCCAATGCATCGGCAGCTGCATCGCCGGCCTTGGCCGTACCTTCTTCAATCTTGCTGCCAGCATTTTCCGCAGCCTTCTCGGTCTGGGAAATGGCGGAATCGAGCTTCTGGCCAGCGGTCTTGTTGTCGTCGGACTTGCCGCAGGCAGCCAAGCCAAAGGCCAAGGCGGTAATGGCCAGAACTTGAGCGGAACGCTTGAACATAGTGGTCATATCGATTTCTCCCTTAATGCTTGCAAAAACATGACGGTCAACTGTAACGAGCCACCATTTTGGCTCGGATACGAACTTTTCCCGCATCCCTGTAGGACAAATTTGTCCGAATTTGTGACATTTAATTAATAAGTGTTCTCTTCTGTGATTTACAGAAACTCTATGCAAGCCATGCGCTAATCCGCAACCCCTTGCATGCGCGGATGACGCGCAAATGCCAAGCCCAGCAGGGTAGCCAACAGCATGACAAAGCAGGCAAACAGGCTCACGGCCAGCTTGATGCTCCAGTGGTCGGCAATCCAGCCCACTGCCATCATGGGCAACATGGAGCCAAGCAAACCGATGGTCTGATAGGTAGACAACATGCCTGCCCGGTTGTCGGGCCTGGCAAGACGGCCCACCATGGTCATGCCGGCCAGCATGCACATGCCATGCCCCAGTGCTGTCAAGCCCACGCCCAAGATGAACAGCAGCGTTGATTGCAGTTGCAGATTCAGCAACAGCATGCCGTTGCTGAGCACCTGCAGCGCCATGCCGGCAAAGCCGCAGCGGTGCAGCGGCAGGCTGGCAGCCACCAGCTGAATGCCTGCAGAGACGAGCAAAATCACGGCAATGGCCGTACCGCTGACCATAGGGCCGCTCCAGGGAATCATCTGCTGCAGAAACAGCGGTGCCATGGAGGCATACAGCCCGAATACACCGAACGCCACGAACGGATAGCCACAGGTCAGTGCAAAGGCCAGGGAATCCTCGCGCACAGGCCATGTCAGCCGCGGCAGACAGTCCCGCCAGTGCAGACGTTCGGGGGCCTGTCCCAGCTGGCCCGCATCCCGCTGCACCGACTCCGGCAGCTTGAGCGTGACAACGCCTGCCACGCCGATGCAGCCCAGCACCAGCGGCACCAGATAGGCCGTCGTCAAGGGCTGAGGCAGCCACTGCCCCGCCACGCCACCGATCAAGGGCCCCAGACCAAAGCCCAGCACATTGAGAAAGCTGGCCACCATGGCCACGCGCTGCGGCTGCAGACCGGTGCTTGCGCTGGCAGCCAGCAGTGTCAGGCCCGTGGTGGCGCTGATAGTGATGAGGCTTGATGACACCCCCACCATGAAACGCCCGACGATCAGGCTGGGCAGATTCCAGGCCAGCATGGAGATCAGAGTGCCTGCCAGCGTCAGGCACAGAAAACACAGCATCACGCGCTGAAAGCCGATGCGGTCGGGCAGACGCCCCAGAAACAGCAGGGCGCACAGGCCACCGCACATATAGAGCACATAGATCAACGAGATATCGCTGGGCCGCAACTGCCAGGCTTGCTGATAGAGCGCATAAAGCGGGCTGATCAGCGCCGCCCCCAGCACTCCCACCACCAGGCCGAAGCCCACCCACCAGACCGAGGCCTGTGCCGTTGTGGCACCGGCCTGCCATGTATTGCTTTGCGACATTTGCAGCCTCTTGATCGGGCCGGGCCTGCGACAGGGACAGAGCGGACAGGTGTTCATCCTGCCGCGCCGTCAAAGCGGGCCAGCCACTTGCTTGTGATGTGAACATTGTCTGCAGAGTCGCATCGGCACGCATAGGCCAAACAAAGGATACATGTCTCAAACTATTTGCTATCAAACACAGGAAGCTATGCTTTTTGACGACCAAAACCAGTACGTCAACGGTTCAAACACCCGTCGCTATACTTTGCGCCCTAATGACAGCAGGATTTCCCGGCATGTGCCTGAATGCTTTTTTGCGCCCCTTGGTCTGTTTGAGTCTGCTTGGCCTTGCCGCCTGCGGCAGCAATCCCCCCAGCCCCGCTGCGACTCCTGAGACCCTCTCGACCACAACATCAGCCCCTCCGATCAAGATCGGCCTGGCGCTGGGCGGCGGTGCGGCCAAGGGCTTTGCCCATATCGGCGTCATCAAGATGCTCGAGGCCAATGGCCTCACGCCCTCGTTCGTGGCAGGCACCAGCGCCGGCAGCGTGGTGGGTGCGCTCTATGCAAGCGGCATGAACGCCTTTGAGCTGCAGGAAAAAGCCGTGGCGCTGGACGAAGCCAAGATCCGCGACCTGCAGCTGTCCGCTGGCGGCCTGGTGCTCGGCCAGAAGCTTGAGGACTATGTGAATGAACAAGTCCGCCGCAAACCACTGGAGCAGATGGCTAAGCCTTTTGTTGCGGTTTCCACGCGCCTGGAAGACGGTGAACGCACCGTGTTCGCACGTGGCAATGTAGGCCAGGCCGTGCGCGCCTCCAGCAGCGTGCCCGGCGTGTTCCAGCCCGTCACCATCGGCAAGCACCACTATGTGGACGGCGGCATTGTCAGCCCCGTGCCGGTGGATGCCGTGCGCAATCTGGGGGCCGACATCGTGATCGCCGTGGACATCTCCAACAAGGCCAGCGGCAAGACCCCCGCCAATATGCTCGGCGCACTCAATCAGTCGATTGCCATCATGGGTCAGAAGCTGGGCCAGGCCGAGTTGGCGCGTGCCGACATCATCATTCGTCCCAAGGTGCTGGACATCGGCCCGGCCGACTTCGCGCAGCGCAGCCATGCGATTGTGGAAGGCGAGAAGGCAGCCACCGCACTGATGCCACAGATTCGCGAACGCATCGCCCAGCTGCGCGCCGAACGCACCAAAGCCACTCAAATAGCACAGCAGAAAGCCGCCGAAGCGAGCTATCAGGACTGCCTGAAACAGCGCTCCAGCCTTCAAAAGCTGTCCGGCATGGTGGGTATGAGCGGCAACTGCGAAAAGCCCTGAGCTGAACCTGCTCCATGAAAAAGGCCCGCTGACGCGGGCCTTTTTGCAGCGCTGCGAGGCTCAGAACGCCTCTTCCTCCATCCCTGCACAGGTCATGTCGCGCGCCTTGACCACCTGCAGCCAGGCGCCGATACGCGGCAGCTCGTAATGGAAGAAGTAGCGCTGCGCGGCCATGCTGCCGCGGTGGGCGGCAATTGCCAGATCCTTGTCCATGGCCAGTACGGCCAGCGCCACATCCAGCCAGATCCAGGCCAGCACCAGATGACCGAAGGCCTGCATATAGGGCACGGCATTGGCCAGTGCCTCCTGCGGATTGCCCGTGGCCCAGGCCGCCTTGGTGGTTGAACCAACATCGGCCAGCGCACGCGCCAGCTGGTTGGCATAGGTGCCCAGCTTCTCATGCTGCATGGCACGCTGGATGGTGGCATTGATGCGTGCAGCCAGCAGTTGCAGCCCCTTGCCGCCATCCATGACGACCTTGCGGCCCAGCAGGTCCATGGCCTGTATGCCGTGCGTGCCCTCGTGAATCATGTTCAGGCGGTTGTCGCGCCAGTGCTGCTCGACCGCGAAATCGCGCGTATAGCCATAGCCGCCATGGATCTGGATGGCCAGCGAATTGGCCTCCAGGCAGAACTCGCTGGGCCAGCTCTTGGCCACCGGCGTCAGCACCTCCAGCAGCAGCCTGGCTTCTGCTGCCTGCTGTGCTTCGCCCGTGTACTGCTCGTCCACCAATCTGGCGCACAGCAGGTTCAAGGCCAGCGCACCTTCGCAATAGGCCTTCTGCGCCAGCAGCATGCGTTTGACGTCGGCATGCTCGATGATGCGCGACTGCGGCTTGCTCGCATCCTTGCCGCCCTCGCCTATGGGCCTGCCCTGTGGGCGGCTTTGCGCATATTCGAGACTGGCGTGATAGCCGGCCATGCCCAGCATGGAGGCCGCCATGCCGATGGAAATGCGCGCCTCGTTCATCATGTGGAACATGCATTTGAGGCCCTCGCCGGGCTTGCCGACCAGATAGCCGATCGCACCCGCGCCGCGGCCGTCCAGGCCGCCACCATGCTGACCGCGCACAGGGTATTTGCCCTCGCCGAAATTGAGCAAGGTATTGGTCGTGCCCCTCCAGCCCAGCTTGTGGTTGAGGCCTGCCAGGGCCACATCGTTGCGCTCGCCGGTCAACCGGCCTTCGGCATCGACCAGCTTCTTGGGCACGATGAACAGCGAAATGCCCTTCACGCCGGCAATGAGTTTGCCATCGGCACCGGGAATCTTGGCCAGCACCAGATGCACGATGTTCTCGGTCATTTCGTGGTCACCCGAGCTGATCCACATCTTGTTGCCCTTGAGCCGATAGCGCGGCCCCAGCGCGTCACTCTCATGCTCGATGCCATCGGGTTCCGCGCGCGTGGCGATGTCCGACAGCGACGAGCCCGCCTGCGGCTCGGACAAGGCCATGGTGCCGGCCCAGCGACCATTGAACTCGTTGGCGGCAAAGACTTTTTTCTGCCGCTCGCTGCCATGGGCCATGATGGCGTTGGCATTGCCCGAGGTCAGCATGTTCGAGCCGATGCTGATCGAGGCCGCCGCGAAAAAGCAGTTGGCTGCCGCCTCCACGGTATAGGGCAGCTGCATGCCGCCCATCTCGTAGTCCTGGGCCGCGCTGAGCATGCCCGATTCGGCATAGGCCTCGCGGGCTTCGTAGGTGCATTGAGGCAGGATGACCTTCTCGCCATCGAACTGCGGCTCCTGCAAGTCCACCGTGCGGTTGAAGGGCGCATATTTCTCGCGCGCGATGCGCTCGCAGGTATCCATCACCGCATCGAAAGTATCACGCGAATGATCGGCAAAGCGGGGACGGCTGGTCAGGCCTTCGGCCTGCAGCCAGTCGTAGAGCAGAAAGTCAATGGTGGAACGCAGGCGCATAGATTACCTATCAAAGCAGGCTTCATCGCTTATGGGCAAAGCGCTTGAAGCTATCAATTTCATATAGCCAGAGGAGAAAAAAGCCGCCTCCAGCCCCTACCCCAAGGTGGCCAGAAGGCGGCTTGGCTGAAGCCGTGCTTACAGCACTTCAAACACGCCCGCTGCGCCCATACCGCCACCAATGCACATGGTCACGCAGACGCGCTTGGCACCACGGCGCTTGCCTTCGATCAGTGCATGGCCCGTCAGGCGCTGGCCCGAGACGCCATAGGGGTGACCCACGGCAATTGCGCCGCCGTTGACGTTGAGGCGGTCGGCCGGAATACCCAGCTTGTCGCGGCAGTAGATGACCTGCACGGCAAAGGCTTCGTTGAGCTCCCAGAGGTCGATGTCATTGATCGACAGACCCAGCTTCTTGAGCACCTTGGGAATGGCATAGATGGGGCCGATGCCCATTTCGTCGGGCTCGCAGCCAGCCACGGCAAAGCCCAGGAAGCGGCCCAGGGGCTGCAGACCCTTGCGCGATGCATAGGCTTCGCTGACTATGGCGCAGGCTCCGGCACCGTCGGAGAACTGGCTGGCATTGCCGGCTGTGACTACGCCGCCGGGCAGCGCGCTGCGCAGGCCGCTGATGCCTTCCTTGGTCGTTCCCTCACGAATGCCCTCATCCTTGCTGACGGTCACCTCCTTGGTGATCAGGCCGCGCACCTTGTCGGCCACGCCCATGACGGTTTTCATGGGGGCGATCTCGGCTTCGAACAGACCGGCCGCCTGTGCCGCAGCCGCTTTCTGCTGGCTGGAGGCGCCGTACTCATCCTGGGCATCGCGGCTGATGTTGTAGCGCTTGGCCACCTGCTCGGCAGTCTGCAGCATATTCCAGTAGATCTCGGGCTTCATGGCCGTCAGCTCGGGATCGAAGGCCATATGCGGATTCAGGTGGGGCTGCACGCAGGAGATGCTCTCCAGGCCGCCCGCCACCAGCACATCGTTCTCGCCCGCGATGATGCGCTGGGAGGCCAGCGCGATCGCCTGCAGTCCCGAGGAACAGAAGCGGTTGATGGTCAGCCCCGATGTCGTGACCGGCAGGCCTGCACGGATGGCAATCAGACGAGCGACGTTGCCGCCTGTCGTGCCTTCGGGCAGGGACATGCCCATGATCACGTCCTCGACCTCGGCGCCCTCAATGCCTGCGCGCTCCACGGCCGCCTTGACGGCGTGGGCGCCCATGGTGGGGCCGTAAGTCATGTTGAAAGCGCCCTTCCAGCTCTTGGCCAGCGGAGTGCGCGCGGTAGAAACAATCACTGCGGATGTCATGTTCTGTCCTTTGATTCTGGGTGTTTCGTGGCAAATCGTCCGCGCCTAGCTGAACTGCTTGCCTTCGGCGGCCAGCTTGGCCAGCAGCGGTGCGGGCTGCCAGAACTTGGCATCGTCATTCGGGTTCTGGGCAAAGCGGCCCATGGCCTGAACCACGTTGAACAGGCCGACCTCGCCCGCATAGTGCATGGGGCCGCCGCGCCACAGCGGAAAGCCATAACCGGTCAGATACACCATGTCGATATCGCCGGACTTGCTGGCAATACCGTCTTCCAGAATCTGAGCGCCTTCGTTGACCAGCGCATAGACCAGGCGCTGCACGATTTCCTCGTCGGAGATCTTGCGCGGCGTGATACCCAGGCTCTTGCGATGCTCGTCGATCATCTTGGCCACCACCTCCGAAGGGATGGCATCCCGCTTGCCGGGCACATAGTCATACCAGCCTGCACCGGTCTTCTGGCCGAAGCGACCCAGCTCGCACAGACGGTCCGCACTGGCGCTGTACTTCATATCGGGCTTCTCGACATAGCGACGCTTGCGGATGGCCCAGCCGATATCGTTACCCGCCAAATCACCCATGCGGAACGGGCCCATGGCAAAGCCGAACTTCTCGATGGCCTTGTCCACCTGCTGTGGCGATGCACCTTCGTCCAGCAGGAAGCCGGCCTGGCGGGAGTACTGCTCGATCATGCGATTGCCGATGAAGCCGTCGCAGACGCCGGAGACCACAGCCGTCTTCTTGATCTTCTTGCCCACCTTCATCACCGTGGCCAGCACATCCTTGGCCGTGGCCTTGCCGCGCACCACTTCCAGCAGCTTCATCACATTGGCGGGACTGAAGAAATGCATGCCCACCACGTCCTGCGGACGCTTGGTGAAGGCGGCGATCTTGTCCACATCCAGGGTCGAAGTGTTGGACGCCAGAATCGCGCCAGGCTTGGCCACTTCATCGAGCTGCTTGAAGACCTGCTCCTTCACGCCCAGCTCCTCGAACACGGCCTCGATGATGAGGTCGGCATTCTTCAGATCGCCATAGTTGAGCGTGGTGCTGAGCAACGCCATGCGCTGCTCGTACTTCTGCTCGGAGAGCTTGCCCTTTTTGACCTGGGCCTCGTAGTTCTTGCGGATGGTCGCCACGCCGCGATCCAGGGCTTCCTGCTTGGTCTCCAGAATCGTGACGGGAATGCCCGCATTGAGGAAGTTCATGGAAATGCCGCCGCCCATGGTGCCGGCACCGATCACACCCACGGTCCGGATCTCGCGCACCGGTGTATCGCCAGGCACGTCGGGGATCTTGGAGGCGGCACGCTCGGCCATGAACAGATGACGCAGCGAACGCGACTCGGGCGTCATCATCAGTTGCATGAAGGCTTCGCGCTCGGCCACCATGCCATCGTCGAATTTCTTGGTCGTGGCATTCTTGACGGCTTCCAGGCAGCGCAGGGGAGCTGGGAAGTTCTTGGACATGCCCTGCACCATGGTGGCGGCGAACTCGAAATAGGCCTCGCCCTGGGGATGCTTGCAGGACAGATCACGCACACGCGGCAGCGGGCGGACATCGGCGACCTCCAGCGCCAAGGCCTTGGCCTCGGCCAGCAGCGTCTCGGCCGAAGCAGACATCTTGCTGAACAGCTTCTGGCCAGGCAGCATGGCCAGCATTTCGCTCATCACGGTCTCGCCGCTGACAATCATATTGAGTGCGGCTTCCACACCCAGTACGCGCGGCAGGCGCTGGGTGCCGCCGGCGCCTGGCAGCAGGCCCAGCTTGACCTCGGGCAGCGCCACGGCCGTGCCGGGAGCCGCAATGCGGTAATGGCAGCCCAGCGCCAGCTCCAGCCCGCCCCCCATGCAGACGCTGTGAATCGCGGCGATCACAGGCTTGGTCGACAGGTCCAGTTGCTGGATGACCGAAATCAGATGCGGCTCGCGGTAGGCATCTTCCTTGCCGAACTCGGTGATATCGGCTCCGCCCGAGAAGGCCTTGCCGGCGCCAGTAATGACGATGGCCTTGACGGCGTCATCCGCCAGAGCCTGGCGCAAACCCTCAACCACACCTCGTCTGGTGGCCAGACCCAGGCCGTTGACCGGCGGGTTGTTCAAGGTAATGACGGCGATGGCTCCGTCCACTTTGTATTCAGCAGTCATGCTGTTGTCCCCTGTTCAATAAATAGAAAAGAACGGTCGTGCGTTTTTTATTTTCCGAATTTTGCTGCGTTGCGCAACTGATGCTTGTCCTGAGCGAGACAGCTCACAGAATGAGCGCACCTCATGTCAGAGACAGCAAGCAAGGGCCTGGGCGGCCCCACCGCCCCGCAGCAAGGATGTTGTCCCCCTCCCGCAAAGCGAGAGAGGGGGAAGCGGCAAAGCCGCTCAAGAGGTATGCCAGCTCAAACCTCCAGCCACTCCTTGCGAACCTTTTCGTTCGCCCTGAGGGTTTCGGGAGTTCCGTCAAAAACAATATGCCCATGGCCCATGACCAGCGCCCGGTCCGAGATATTCATGGCGATGGTCAGCTTTTGCTCGATCAGCAGCACGGACACGCCACGATCCTTGATCTTCTTGAGGTATTCGCCCACCAGCTCCACGATCTTGGGCGCCAGCCCTTCCGTGGGTTCGTCGATGATGATGAGATCCGGGTCACCCATCAGCGTGCGGCAGAGCGTGAGCATCTGCTGCTCGCCGCCCGACATCACGCCGGCCTCGGTGTGCTGACGCTCCTTGAGACGGGGAAACATGGCATACATGTCGTCAAAGCCCCAGCGACTGCCTTTGCCCTTGCCTTTCTGCCCCAGCATCAGGTTCTGATGTACGGTCAGATTGGGGAAGACATCGCGGCTTTCGGGCACATAGCCGATACCCAGATGGGCCACCTCGTAGGCTTTCTTGCCATGCAGGTTCTTGCCTTTCCAGTCCAGTGCCCCCTCCCAGTGCACCAGTCCCATGATGGCCTTGGCTGTGGTGGAGCGGCCCGAGCCGTTGCGCCCCAGCAAGGCCACGATCTCGCCGGCATGGACCTCGAAGTCCACGCCATGCAGCACATGGCTTTTGCCGTAGTAGGCATGCAAATCGTTGATCTTCAGCATCTCAATGCGCTCCTGCCTGTTGGTCTGCGACGGAAGATCCCAGATATGCTTCTTGCACTCTGGCGTTGGCACGAACGGCTTCGGGCGTGTCATAGGCGATGACCTCGCCATAGACCACCACTGCAATCTTGTCCGCCAACCCGAAGACCACGCCCATGTCGTGCTCCACGGTCAGCAGCGTCTTGCCTTCGGTGACTTTCTTGATCAACTGAATGAAATGCGCGGTTTCGCTATTGCTCATGCCTGCCGTGGGTTCGTCGAGCAGGATGACGCTGGCACCGCCGCCGATGGTGATGCCGATCTCCAGAGCGCGCTGCTCGGCATAGGTCAGGTTCACCGCGAGCGTGTCGCGCTTGCGGTGCAGGCCGATCATCTCCATCAGCTCGTTGGCACGTTCGTTGGCGTCGTGCAGATTGGAGAGAAAACGCCAGAAGCTGTAGCGGTAGCCCAGGCTCCAGAGCACACTGCAGCGCAGGTTTTCAAACACCGAAAGCTTGGGAAAGATATTCGTGATCTGAAAGCTGCGCGACAGCCCCATGCGATTGATCTCGAAAGGCTTTTTGCCGTCAATGCGCTGGCCGTGCAGCAGCACCTCGCCACTGCTGGGCTCGAAGCGGCCGCTGATCAGATTGAACAACGTGCTCTTGCCCGCACCGTTGGGGCCGATGATGGCGACGCGCTCGCCCGCATTGACCGCCAGATTGGCGCCGCGAATGATTTCTGTCTTGCCGAAGCTTTTACGCAGATCGCGCAGCTCCAGCGCATGAGCAGACTGCTGCACCGCTTGTGCAGCCGGTTGATGGATGGCGATGCTGGACATGGTTCAGCCCTCCCCTTTCTTGATGCTTTCTTCGATCGCTTCCTGTATGCGGCCCCAGCGACGGGCCGTCAGTCGGCGCACGCCCTCCAGCAGGCCCAGGCCCACCACGAACACCACAATCGCCACTGTCCAGGTGGCAGCAGCACTGGTGTCCAGCTCGGTTCCCATGAACGGCACCTTGGGCCCCAGAGCCGCATTGAGCTGCATGTGATAGATCATCTCGATCAGCGAGGCGGCACCGATCACCGTCACGATGCCCGCCGCCAGAATGCCCAGATAGGGCATCAGCAGGCGCTTGAAATGCCCGAACTTGGCCACACGCAGATTCATCATGATCAGGCTGGCCACACCGCCAGGGGCATACATGACCATGAGCAGGAACACCAGGCCCAGATACAGCAGCCAGGCCTTGGTCAGCTCGGACAGCAGCACCGATGCCAGCACCAGCAGCACGGCACCGATGATGGGGCCGAAGAAGAAGGTGGCACCGCCCAGGAAGGTGAACAGCAGATAGCCTCCCGAGCGCACCACGCTGACGCTATCCATGGCCGTGATGATCTCGAAATTGATGGCCGTCAACCCGCCACCAATGCCGGCAAAAAAGCCTGTAATGATGAAAGCGAAGTAGCGCACGCGCTGGGTGTTGTAGCCCACGAACTCGACACGCTCGGGGTTGTCGCGCACTGCGTTCAGCATGCGTCCCAGCGGCGTGCCGGTGAAGGCAAACATGGCAGCCGTGCAGACAAAGCAATACACGGCAATCAGGTAGTACACCTGCAGGCCCGAGCCGAAATCCAGCCCGAAGAACTTGCTGTAGACCCGGTCCGTGGTGATGCCGCCCTCGCCGCCGAAGAACTCGGGAAACATCAGCGCCATGGATGCCACCAGCTCACCTAGACCCATGGTGATCATGGCAAAGGTGGTGCCGGATTTCTTGGTCGTCACATAGCCGAAAAGCGCAGCGAAGAACATGCCCGCCAGGCCACCCACAACGGGAATCAGCACCAGCGGAATTGCCATCTCGCCTGCAGCAGCCTTGTTCATGGCATGAATGGCCAGAAACGACCCCAGGCCGGTATAGACCGCATGACCGAAGCTCAGCATGCCGCCCTGCCCCAGCAGGATGTTGTAGGACAGGCAGATGATGATCAGATAGCCGATCTGGCTGAGCATGGTCAGCGCCAGCGAGCTGGTGAAGATCAGCGGTGCCACGATCAGTGCCAGCGCAAACAGGCCCCAGACCAGAATTCGCCCTATGTTCAAGGGCTTGAAGCGGTAATGTCCCTGGGACCGAGCTTTGTCGGCAGCAGAAGAATTCATGGATGTTTTTGCAATCGAAGACATGGCTCAATCCCCTCTGGTACCCAGCAAGCCCTTGGGGCGGAAGATCAGAATCAGCACCAGGAACAGGTAAGGCAGGATCGGCGCGACCTGCGACAGCGTCAGCCGCAGCACGGGCCAGCCGAAGGTGGACTCATTGACCTGATGGCCCATGGAGGTAAACAGGCCGGCCAGAGACCAGTCCAGCGCCACGGCAAAGGTCTGCACCACACCGATCAGCAGCGAGGCCACGAAAGCCCCGGCCAGCGAACCCATGCCGCCGACCACCACCACCACGAAAATGATGGAGCCCACGGAGGCCGCCATGGCTGGCTCGGTCACATAGGTGTTGCCGCCGATCACGCCGGCCAGGCCGGCCAGCGCGCAGCCACCGCCAAACACCAGCATGAAGACACGCGGCACGTTGTGGCCCAGCGCCTCCACCATTTCGGGGTTCTTGAGCGCGGCCTGAATCACCAGGCCGATGCGTGTGCGCGTCAGCAGCAGCCAGACGGCCACCAGCATCAGCAGCGCCACCAGCATCACAAAGGAGCGCGACTTGGGGAACTGTGTGCCATACAAGGTAAACAGCGGCCCCTGCAGCGCCGACGGCAGCGCATAAGGCACGGTGCCCCGCCCCCATACCAGCTGCACCACCTCGAGAATCAGATAGGACAGGCCAAAAGTCACCAGCAACTCGGGCACATGGCCATATTTGTGCACGCGGCGCAGGCTGTAGCGCTCGAACAGCGCCCCCAGCACGCCCACCAGCACGGGGCAGAGAAAGAGCGCGGGCCAGAACCCGATGATGCCGCTGAGCGTGTATGCGAAGTACGCACCCAGCATGTAGAAACTGGTGTGAGCGAAATTCAGCACGCCCATCATGCTGAAGATCAGCGTCAGGCCTGAGCTGAGCATGAAGAGCAGCAGCCCGTAGCTCACACCGTTGAGCATCGATATGGTGAAAAATTCAGGCGTCATCGACTTGCCTTGTTCTCATGAGCAAAAAGACTGCTGCAGCACTGCACCTGTTATGCGTTCTTGTGGGTACGGATGCTGCAGCACGAGGGAGAGTGAGCCTGACTCAGGACGGACGCTTCATCTGGCAACTGGTGGGCGTGCTGGCCACATAGGGCTCGTAGTACTTCACGGGGGCGAAGGTGTAACCTGTGTTTTCCGCGTCATAGGGGAACTTGCCGCCAGCCTTCTGCCACTTGGAGATATACAGGCCTTGCTGCAACTGGTGGTCGCTCTTGCGCATCTCGACATCGCCGTTGAAGCTTTTCAGCTTCATGCCCTCGAGTGCCGCCGCAACCTTGACCGGGTCGGTGGAGCCTGTCTTGACAAAAGCTGCATCCAGCAAGGCGAACACATGGTAGATGGAGCTTTGCGTCAGGTCATCGTTGAACTTCTTCTTGAAGCTTTCCATGCTCGCCTGAATCGGCGCACCCATGTTGTAGTGCCCATAAGTCACGGTATAGACCTTGCCCTCGGACGCTGCGCCCATGGCGGTGGGCCCCCCAGGACCGAAGGCATAGTAGGTATAGAACTTGACATTGTTCATCCCCGCATCATTGGCGGCCTTGAGCAGCAGCGACAGATCCGCTCCCCAGTTGCCGGTGATCACCGTATCGGCCCCAGACTGCTTGATCTTGGCCACATAGGGCGCAAAGTCGCGCACCTGAGCCAGAGGAGAGAAGTCATCACCCACGATCTGCACATCGGGGCGCTTTTTCTTGAGCAGGTCCTTGGCGTATTTGGACACCTGCTGACCATGGCCATAGTTCTGGTTGATCAGATAGACCTTCTTGACCTCGGCATCGTCCTTCATGAATGTGGTCAATGCCTCCATCTTCATGGAGGTATCGGCATCGAGACGGAAATGCCAGTAGCTGCATTTGCTGTTGGTGAGATCGGGATCCACCGCAGCGTAGTTCAGATAGAGCAGCTCCTTGCCCTTGTTGCGATTGTTGTGCTTTTCCAGCGCATCCATGATGGCCAGCGCCGGTCCCGAGCCATTGCCCTGAGTCACATAGCGCACGCCCTGATCCATGGCCGAGCGCAGCGCTGCCGTGGTCTCCTGCGGGCTGAGCTTGTTGTCCAGCGCCACGACCTCGAACTTCACGCCCGAGGCGTTTTTCTTGTTGAACTCTTCCGCTAGCAGCTGAAAAGTCTTGAGCTGATTCGTTCCCACGGCAGCCATCAGACCCGACAAGGGATCAATCCAGGCGACCTTGACGGTTTCACCCTTCTGAGCCCATGCACCACCTGCACTCACAGCCATAGCCGAGAGGGCCACCGCACGTATAACCCATTTCATACTTGTCTCCTTTCATTGTTTTTGCTAGCGACTGCCGCCAATCTACCGGTCGGTAGACTTTTTCCCGCTGGGGAAAGCCTTAGTAACTATCACGCATGCGACTTCCAAGGCCAATTCACGGCAGTTGGCGACACTTGTGCGACAGCTGCTCGCACTTGCAGGCGAATGAAACCCGGGAATAAAAAAGGACGCCACCAGGGCGTCCCGAATATCGATCCTGCCTCCCCCGCTCAGGAGGGGCGTTTCATCTGGCAACTGGTGGGGGTGCTGGCCACATAGGGCTCGAAGTACTTCACGGGCGCAAAGGTATAACCCGTGTTCTCCGAGTCCATGGGGTATTTGCCGCCGGCCTTCTCCCATCGCGCGATGTACAGGCCCTGCTGCAGCTGGTGATCGGTCTTGCGCATCTCGACCTCGCCGTTGTAGTTCTGGAACTTCATGCCCTCCATGGTCGAGGCGACCTTGACCGGGTCGGTGGTCTTGGCTTTTGCAAAAGCCTGGTCGAGCATGTTCAGCCCCGTGTACACGGTACCGGTGTACATATCCTCGTTGACCTTGGCCTTGAAGCCCTTGACGATCTTGTCCATGGCGCCGGGCATGTTCAGGTGGCCGTAGCCCACCATATAGACCTTGCCTGCCGCCGCCGCCCCCATGGCCGTGGGCGCGCCCGTGGCAATGGCGTAATAGGTGTAGAACTTGACGTTGTTCAGGCCAGCATCATTGGCGGCCTTGATGAGCAGCGCCAGGTCCGAGCCCCAGTTGCCGGTGATCACCGTATCGGCGCCCGACTGCTTGATCTTGGCCACATAGGGTGCAAAGTCGCGCACCTGGGCCAGAGGAGAGAAGTCGTCACCCACGATTTCCACATCGGGGCGCTTGCGCTTGAGCATCTCCTTGGCAAACTTGGACACCTGCTGGCCATGCGAGTAGTTCTGGTTGATCAGATAGACCTTCTTGACCTCTGGCACGTCCTTCATATACGTGGTCAAGGCCTCCATCTTCATGGAGGTATCGGCATCGAGGCGGAAATGCCAGTAGCTGCACTTGCTGTTGGTCAGGTCCGGGTCCACCGCCGCATAGTTGAGGAACACGACCTCCTTGCCCTTGTTGCGCGCATTGTGCTTTTCCAGCGCATCCATGATGGCCAGCGCCGGGCCCGAGCCATTGCCCTGGAACACATAGCGCACGCCCTGATCCATGGCCGAGCGCAGCGCGGCCGTGGTCTCCTGCGGGCTGAGCTTGTTGTCGATGCCGATGATTTCGAACTTCACCCCCGAAGCACTGCTCTTGTTGATTTCCTCGGCCACGTACTGCAGGCTTTTGAGCTGATTGGATCCCAGCGCTGCCATCAGGCCCGAGAGCGGGTCAATCCAGGCGACCTTGACGGTCTCACCCTTCTGCGCCATCGCACTCCCCGCGCACGCCAGGATCACCGATGCTGTCAAAGCCTTGATTGCAAACTTCATAGAGCGTCTCCGTTGGTGGTTATGAGCGACGCCCAGACTAAAGGGCAAGCCAGCGCCTGCGGCTTGGGGGTTGCCCTAGCGCATATCACTTTGGCGACTGCAGGGTTTACCTCAAGCCAAAGCGCCCAAAACAATAGCTGCTGGCGCCCGCCTATAAAAATGCAGAGACTTATCTGATTCAGCGGCCTAGAGCGGCAACTGGCTTTCCGTCAGCGGCAGGCCGCTGGAGCTGGTCAGCACCTGCGGTTCCGGCAGTTCCCTGTCCTCCAGATGCGGTCCTATATCGCGCATCAACTCGTCGAAACTCAGCCTGCCGGCCTTGACCCTGGCCAGCAGTTCGACCACTCCGGGCAATTGATCAAAGCGTGCTCCTGCAATCAGCGCCAGACACAGATAGTTGAGCAGGTCGCGCGTACCAGCAAGCCCATGGCGGCGCGCAAACTCCAGTTGCTGACGCGCAAACCAATGCATTGCCAGCGGCGGCAATCTGTCGCGCAGATGGACCTGGTTCAGATTCAGGTAATAGATCAGCAAATCGGGCACATTGCCCTTTACCAACGCATCGACCTGAGCGGTGCTGAATTGAAGCGGCAGGGGCGCCGCAGGCCCGGCAAAATCAGCCACCGCATATTCATGCAACCGGCCCGATCGACTCCAGCACCACCAGCGTGCAACCGGACCCAGCAAGGCCAGGCACTGGGCAGGGCGCAGCACGGGTTCGATGGCGGTTTGCATGTCCGGATCGCTTTGCCCAAGCAAGGCCGCCAGCACGGCGGGGTCCCATAAGGCAAGATAGCTGCCGTCGCCGCCAGGCAGTCTTGGATCCATGGCCAGGCGCAGATGGGCCAGCAGCACCGGCATCTCGCACTCGCTCGCCAGCAAGCTGGCGCAAGGGCAGGCCTGCACCACATCGAGCACGGCGTCGAGAAAATTCTGCTGCGGCATTTTCAAGGCCTGAGCAGTGCTGCCAAGGTGTACCAACCAGGGGCTGAGCTTGCCCTCCTTGCTCGCGCGTGTGAACGCAAACAAGGCCTCGGCACCGCTTTGCGGCACCTGCACCAACAAGTCACTGTTCTGCGCCGCATCCAGCAACAGATACAGCTGCAAGGGCTTGCCTGTTGGCTTACCAGTCGAGACGAGCTGCGACCAGCGCAGAGGCCAGCTCTTGCGTGCAGGTCTTGTTTGCGGCCAGAGCGGCCCGGCGCTCATGGCAACTCCTTGTTCACAAAGGCTGAGCGCTGCTGCGCCCGACGTGCCAGGCACTCCAGACACACATTGCGCGGTGCAGCCTGGGCGACAGCCTCTGGCCCACAGGCTGCTGCAGGAAGACTCCATGTACCCAGTCCGCCTAGCAAGGCGGCTCCGAGAAGCTGGCGTCGCGGCAAGTCGTGGGCACGACCACCATCCGATATCAAGAGTGACGAGCAGTCGCAAAAACCGGGAGCTGAAGGCATGGATGTCAAGCAATGGCGCCAGAAAAGGCACAGGCAAAAAAGCCATCATCTCACGATGATGGCTTTGCTCCGGCCTGGCCGGGGGACGTTCAGACCGCCGTGGGCAGTTGGTAGTCCTTGAGTTCCTCGCGCAGACGGGTCTTGAGCATCTTGCCTGTGGCACCGATCGGAATAGCGTCCACAAACACCACATCATCGGGAATCTGCCACTTGGCCGTCTTGCCCTCGTAGAACTTCAGCAACTCCTCGCGCGTGATTTCCGCACCGGGCTTCTTGACCACGGCCACGATGGGGCGCTCGTCCCACTTGGGATGCGGCATGCCTATGCAGGCAGCCATGGCCACGGCCGGGTTGGCCATGGCGATGTTTTCAATATCGATGGAGCTGATCCATTCGCCGCCGGACTTGATCACATCCTTGCTGCGGTCGGTGATCTGCATATAGCCGTCGGGATCTATCGTCGCCACATCCCCCGTCGGGAACCAACCGTGGCCGTCGGCCCCGCGCACCAGGGGGTTGCCGCTGCCTTTGTAATAGCTGTCGATGATCCAGGGGCCGCGCACCAGCAGGTCGCCATAGCTCTTGCCATCCCAGGGCTGCTCGTCGCCGGCGTCGTTGACGATCTTCATCTCCACACCATAGATCGCGCGCCCCTGCTTCTGCCGGATCTTCATCTGCTCTTCCTTGGGCAGTTCCAGATGCTTGTTCTTGAGCGTGCACAGCGTGCCCAGCGGGCTCATCTCCGTCATGCCCCATGCGTGCAGCACCTCCACGCCGTAGTCGTCCTGGAAGGCGGTGATCATGGCTGGCGGGCAGGCGGAACCGCCGATCACCGTGCGATTGAGCTTGGAAAAACGCAGGCCGCCTGGCTTCATATAGCCAAGCAGCATCTGCCAGACGGTGGGCACGCCAGCAGCAAAGGTCACGCCCTCCGACTCGATCAGCTCGTAGACCGACTTCCCATCGAGCGCCGGGCCCGGAAAGACCATCTTGCAGCCCGTGAGCGCCGCCGAATATGGCAGGCCCCAGGCATTGACGTGGAACATGGGGACCACAGGCAGCACCGAATCACGGGCCGACAGGCACATCACATCGGGCAGCGCTGCGGCATAAGCGTGCAGCGTGCTGGAGCGGTGGCTGTAGAGCACGGCCTTGGGGTTGCCCGTGGTGCCGCTGGTGTAGCACATGCTGGATGCGGTGTTCTCGTCGAACTGCGGCCAGCGGTATTGATCGGACTGGCCCGCAATCCAGCTCTCGTAGCTGACGAGGCCTGGAATGCCGCTGTCTGCCGGCAGCCGGTCTGTATCGCAGAGCACCACCCATTGCTGTACCTGCGGGCATTTGGCATGCACGGCCTGGATGATGGGCAAAAAGGTCAGGTCAAAGCACAGCACCTTGTCTTCGGCGTGATTGACGATCCATGCGACCTGCTCGGGATGCAAGCGCGGGTTGATGGTGTGCAGCACCCGGCCCGAGCCGCTGACACCAAAATACATCTCCATGTGGCGATAGCCATTCCAGGCCAGGCTGGCCACGCGCTCGCCCTGCACCAGGCCCATGGCATCGAGCTTGTTGGCAAGCTGACGCGAGCGCGCCGCCAGATCCTTGTAGGTATAGCGGTGGATATCGCCTTCCACACGGCGGGAGACTATCTCTCCATCGGCATGGTTGCGCGCGGCAAACTCGATCAGGGAAGAAATCAACAGCGGCTGGCTTTGCATCAGACCCAACATTGGCAGTCTCCTGGATATCGTTGTGATGATCGGGAAGCATCCTAGCGCGGGCTTCCAGGCCGTCATCTGAGGACTGTCACCAATGCGTAACCTTGGCGACCTTTGTCTGCATCCTCCCTCTGAACGATGTGCGCGCACTCAGGGAAAAACCTAGGCTGCTCTCCAACGGAAACCGGCTCAACAACCCTGCAAACCCTGTCCTTGATGCTGCTGAAGCACAATGATTGCATGAGCGAATCCCCTGCCCCGCAATGGCGCAAGCCCGGCCGCTTCGAAGCTCTGGGCCCGGCTTTTTTCACCTATCTCCAACCCACGCCCGTGCCAGAGCCGCACTGGATTGCAGCCAGCGTCAGCACGGCCCGCTGGATGGGTTTGAACACCAAATGGCTGCACAGCGCCGAAGCGCTGCAAATCCTCAGCGGCAATGCCGTCTCCGGCCATGGCAACGGCGGCAGCAAGCCGCTGGCCACTGTGTATAGCGGTCACCAGTTCGGCGTCTGGGCCGGCCAGCTTGGCGACGGCCGTGCCATCCTGTTGGGCGAGACTGAGCAGGGCTTGGAAGTCCAGCTCAAGGGCGCTGGCCGCACCCCCTATTCACGCATGGGCGACGGCCGGGCCGTGCTGCGCTCGTCGATTCGCGAATTTCTCTGCAGCGAAGCCATGGCAGCCCTGGGCATTCCCACCACGCGAGCGCTGGCGCTGACGGGCTCGCCCCTGCCCGTGGCGCGCGAGACCATGGAAACTGCCGCCGTCGTGACCCGTGTGGCCGAGAGCTTCATCCGCTTCGGCCATTTCGAGCATTTCGCCGCGCGCGACATGCAGACCGAACTTAAAGCCCTGGCCGATCTGGTCATAGACCAGCATTACCCGGAATGCCGCACGGCCGTTGCACTGAACGGCAATCCCTACGCCAATTTTCTGCAGGCCGTAAGCGAGCGCACTGCCCGACTGATGGCCCAGTGGCAAGGCGTGGGCTTTTGCCATGGTGTGATGAATACCGACAATATGAGCATTCTGGGCCTGACCATCGACTACGGCCCCTTCCAGTTTCTCGACGCCTTCGACCCAGGCCATATCTGCAACCACAGCGACAACCAGGGCCGCTATGCCTTTAACCGCCAGCCCCAGGTGGCCTACTGGAATCTGTATTGCCTGGGCCAGGCCCTGCTGCCGCTGATTGGCGACGAAGAGCTGACGATCTCCGCTCTGGAGTCGTACAAGACCGTCTTTCCCGCCGCCTATGCGCGCCAGATGCTGTCCAAACTGGGCCTGCCCGAAAACGAGGCCGGCACGTCGGCCACCGAAGGCCGCTTTGCACTACTGGTCAACCCGCTGCTGCAGATCCTGGCCGACAACAAGGTGGACTACACCATCTTTTTCAGCCGCCTGACCGATGCTGTTGCACAAAGGCAGGAAACGAAAATCGACTTTGAGCCACTGCGTGACATCATTCTGGATCGCGCCAGCTTTGATGCCTGGTCACTCACTTATTCAGAGCAGCTAGCGCAAGTGGACAAAGCACAGACCGTCGATTTGATGCAAAAATCCAATCCGCGCTTTGTGCTGCGCAACCATCTGGGCGAGACCGTGATTCGTGCCGCCCAGGCCGGTGACTTCGCCCCGGTGCAGCAGATGCTGGCCGTGTTGCAGACGCCTTATGACTCGCACCCGGACCACGCCGACTGGGCCGGCTTCCCGCCCGACTGGGCTTCCTCGATTGAAATCAGCTGTTCATCATGAGCTTTCCTGTCCAGAAATCCGACCAAGAATGGCAAGCCCTGTTGCAGGACAAAGGCGCCGAAGCTGCGGCCTTCCAGGTCACACGCCACGCAGCCACCGAGCGACCTTTCACCGGCAAATACGAACAGTTCTGGGCCGATGGCAGCTACCACTGCATCTGCTGCGGCAACAAACTGTTCGACTCCCATACCAAGTTTGACGCCGGCTGCGGCTGGCCCAGCTTTGACCAGGCCCTGCCCGGCGCCATCACCAATATCGTGGACCGCAGCCACGGCATGGTGCGCACCGAGACGGTGTGCAGCAACTGCGGGGCCCATCTGGGCCATGTCTTTCCCGACGGTCCCACCGACACCGGCCTGCGCTACTGCATGAACTCGGCCTCGCTGGATTTCCAGAACGAGCCCCCAAAATAAGAGCTGGCAAGGCTTGAGCAGCAAGGGCCGCGCGGCTTCGGGCCGGGCTCACTGCGCCGGCCTTGCGCATCAGCTTTGATAGCTGATTCCGTCCGGCGTACAAGGCTTTGCCCACGGTAAGGCCCGCGCTTTGGTGCATGATGCGACTTTGCTCGCAGCACCGGGAACCTTGTCGGTGCTACGCAGTCTGAATTTCAGAACGACTACCATTTCGCGCATGAAGCTGCTGATTGATTTCTTCCCCATCATCCTGTTTTTCGTGGCCTTCAAGGTCTGGGGCATCTACACCGCCACGGCCGTGGCCATTGTCGCCACCGTGGCGCAGATCGCCTATCTGCGCTTCAAGACCGGCAAGATCGAGCCCATGCAGTGGATGAGCCTCGGCGTCATCGTACTGTTTGGCGGCGCCACTTTGCTGGCCCATGACGACAACTTCATCAAATGGAAGCCCACGGTGCTTTACTGGCTCATGGGCGGCGCGCTGCTGATCGGTCAGCTGGTGTTCAAAAAGAACCTGCTGCGCTCCGTCATGGGCGCGCAGCTGCAACTGCCCGACGCCATCTGGCTCAAGCTCAACTGGGCCTGGACTGCTTTCTTCGCTGCCATGGGCGGACTCAACATCTGGGTAGCCTATAACTTCGACACCGATACCTGGGTCAACTTCAAGCTGTTTGGCGGCATGGGACTGATGGTGGTGTTTGTGATTGCACAAGCCATCTACATGAGCCGCTACCTGCCCCAGGACGGCGTGCCCAACGCAGCCGAAGCCAAGGACAAGCAGCCATGAGCGTGACCATCAGTGCCCAGGCCATGGACGCCGCCCTGCGCCAGCGTCTGGCCCCGACCCGACTCGAAGTCATCGACGAGAGCTATCAGCATGCCGGTCATGCCGGCGCCAACGACAGCGGTGTGGGCACGCATTTTCGCGTGCGCATCGCCGGCCCTGCCTTTGATGGAAAAACCCGCGTGGCACGCCACCGCCTTGTGTATGATGCACTGCAAGACTTCATTGACCAGGGTGTTCATGCCATCGCCATTGAAGTACTTTGAGAACGCACTGTTCTGACCACAGGCTCCTTGACGGGAGCCTGTTGCGTATGGACTGAACTTCACTCACTTTTCTCAATCACAACTCGAATGAGCATGAAACAAAAGCAACTGGCCCGCATCGTGGCCGCCGCTGTTCTGGGCGCAGCCGCCCTGTCCGCCTCGGCCCAGAATGTGGCCATCGTCAATGGCAAGGCCGTTCCCATGGCCCGCGTCAATGCCTTGAAGACCCAGATCGAAGCCAGCGGCCAGCCCGTTGTGCCCGAGATGGAAAAGATGATCAAGGATGAAGTCATCGCGCGTGAAATCTTCATGCAGGAAGCCAACCGCCGCGGCCTGGCCGGCTCCGAAGCCTACAAGCAGCAGATGGAAATGGCACGCCAGACCGTGCTGATCCGCGCGCTGTTTGACGACTTCCGCAAGAAGAACCCCGTGACCGATGCCGAAGCCAAGGCCGAGTACGACAAATTCGTCGCTGCCAATGGCGGCAAGGAATACAAGGCCAGCCACATCCTGGTGGAGTCCGAAGACCGCGCCAAGGCCATCATTGCCGAGGTGAAGGCCGGCAAGAAGTTTGAAGACATCGCCAAGAAGGAATCCAAGGATCCCGGATCGGGTGCCCGTGGCGGTGATCTGGACTGGGCCAACCCCAACAATTACGTACCCGAGTTCACCGAAGCCCTGATCAAGCTCAAGAAGGGCGAGATGACCGACGCGCCCGTCAAGAGCCAGTTCGGCTGGCACATCATCCGCATGGATGACGAGCGTCAGGCCGAAATGCCCAAGTTCGAAGATGTCAAACCCCAGATCACGCAGCAGTTGCAGCAGCAAAAAGAGCAGCAGTTCCAAGATCAGCTGCGCAAAAGCGCAAAAATCCAGTAACATGATCTAACGTCAGTACCTAAAAGTACTGGCCAGACCATCACCCAAGCCCGCGTCAAGCGGGCTTTTTTTGTCTCACCGCGGCGGATCCGCTATATATTTAGAAGCATCCTGCCCAGACTTGGCATCATCCGGCTGCGTTTCCCCATGCTTTCGCGGGCGGCAATCCAGCGGCTTGCCTGCGATGCCAGAGGCTTTGTCCGCCCCCTCTTTTGCAGCTTGCGTATTGCCATGCACCTCAGCCGTCAAGGGGCATAGCGGCAATTGCGCGCTTGACCTGGAGATCTGCGGCGCCATGGCCTCCGCCGTGGCAGCAGGTTCTGTGGTCTCATCGCTGCGGGATGGCGCTTTGGCAGCCGACTTTGCGGAGCGCGCCAGGCTGGCAGAGGCTGCAGCACCCGGGGCCGGAGCAGCCTCTGGCCGCAGCACAGGGGCTGATGCAGCTATAGATGCTTCCATATCCATAGCTTCTGGTGTTTTCCCTGCCTGGATTCGAGTCTTTTTTTCCGTGGATTTCTGCGCCAGCGCCGCCGCGCCCGGAGCCGATTCCACCATGGCAGCGCGATCCGCACCCTCAACTGCCGGAGCCGGCTGCGATTCAGCTGGCTGGGCCACTGCTTCGGCCCTGGAATCTCGCTCGCCCTCCTTGTCCAGCCCACTCCACCAGGCGGCGTGCTGCAGCATCAGCCAGCCCACCAGCCCGACAGCCGCCAGTCCGCCCAGCGCATGACGCAGCCAGAAGCGCTCATTGGCGGCAGGCTTGTCCATAGGCTCCGTGGGCTCCTGCCCCACAGCTGCCGCGCGCTGGCGTGCGCGCTTGAGGATGGCTGCGCTGCTTTGCGCACTGGGGCCACGATCCTCTGCCACGGCCTCGTGGTAGAGCTCGCGCAGCGCATCGGGCTTGTCGTCGCCAGACGGGTTTTCGGGGTGCATATTCATGCCAGTTCCTCCAGCGCGGCGCGCAGTTTGGCACGCGCATAGCGCAAGCGGCTTTTGGCCGTTTCCTCGGCAACGCCGGTGGCCTGGGCAATTTCGGCCAGCGTCAGATCAGCCTCGACCTGCAGCAGAAAGCACTCGCGCTGCTCGGCCGGGAGCCGGGCAAGCGCTGCCAGGATGGCCTGAGCCATGAGTTGACGATCGAGCTGCTGCTCGGGCTCAAAGCCCGAGGCCGCAAACAGGCTTTCGGCCAGCCGCATGGACTCTTGCGTGTCTGCCGACAGGCTGATGCCCGGCCGCTGCCTGCGCCAGTGATCGACCAGGCGGTTGTGCGCCATGGTGAACAGCCAGGTCGTGAACCTGCTGCGCACCTCATAGCGGCAGGCGCAGTCCACCACGGCAAGCCAGAGGTCTTGCGCCAGATCATCGGCCAGCGCAGCATCGCCCGTGTTGCGATAGAAATAGCGCCATATGCGCAGGCTGTGCCGGGCATAAAGCGTCTCGAACGCCGTGGCCTGCCCTGCGGCATAGCTGCGCATCAGGGCTTCATCGGCGAGTTGGGCTTGGGCAAGCGGCGGTGCAAGCATGCCCGCGATTATGCAAACTCCGCAGCCCACTTTGCTCAGTTGCGCGGCGGGTCCGGGACAAAACCATTGTCGCCAGGAAAGGGATTGGGCACGCGCGGCTGCGGCGGCCGTGGACGAGGCTCGCGAATCACGCCTCTGGCGACCAGATTGGCATAGCTGTCGTAGCGGATACGCACCATCTGCCGGGGCTGGTCTGTATCGGCCTCGAAGTCCACCTGGGTGACTTGCGAGCGCTCCACCGCGCCATGGCCCGTGCCTAGCGAGGGGGTCGGTGAGGCCTGTGGCGCACGGCGCTCGGCGCTGCGGCTCTTGCTGGCGGCCTGAGGCACGGCGACATCCGCCGCTGCAGATTCAGCCGACGAGGCACTGGCCTGCGCTTGCGGCTCATGGAGCGGCCCCTGGTAGGCAGCAGGCTCGGGCAGCTTTTCGCGGTACAGCGCGACCCCGATCACGCCCACATCCTGCGACCGGCCGGTTCTGGCGGCATAGGACATATCGCTTTCGGAAAAATAGAACGCGGCCACGTTGTCATTGCTCTTGCGCCAGCCCCGCACGTCATAGCTGTCGCCCGCATCCAGCACATAGCCGCCTTCGGCGCGAGAGCTCGCCGTGCGGCCATTGATGGCATTGACCCCGTCGACGCTGATGACGCCCATGATGCGGCGGCTCTCGAAGTTGCGGATGCGCACCGCATAGTTGGCACCGGGGCGGCCCACCACCCACAGCTCTCCCTCGTGACTGTACTGGGGCAGTACCCGGCCCGTGGCACGTTCGATGATGCTGACCTGGGCCAGCTTGTGGTTGCCGCGCGTCCAGGCCGAGGCCGGCGCGGCGGCCACCATCGCGACAGCGCAGAGCAGCGAAGCGCGCAGCAAACGGCCGCGCGACAGCAAGAAACCTGGAACCGGGGGTTCGATATGGACAGACAACATGGACAAGGCCTCCTCAAGGTACAGCCACAGCGGCGTGAAACAAACTTGTCGGAGGCTGAAACGCAGCAGCGGACGCAACGGGGTCAAGACAGGCACTCTGATTTGCAAGCATTTGCAACACAGCTTTGCGCTGCAGTTCTGCCCCCGCCGCTGCATGTCTGGCACAATCGCGCTCGCTGCAGCCCAAGGCAGGCAGCAATGCTGGGGGTGTCCTGACCATGACCGGTCAGGGCTGAGAGAGTCCCTTTGAACCTGATTGCGCAAGCGGTGTCTTGACCATCGCTTGCCCGAGATCATCCTCGCGCAGGGAAGCTGTCCAAGGTGTCAGACCGCGACTGGCCAGGTCTTTGCTGGCTCGCCGCGCAAACCATGCGGCCCCTGCTTCGTTTTTCTGGCGGAGCATTCATGAATTCATCTTCTTCCACATCGGCCAATCGGGCCCTGGCCCCGGTGACGGCTAAGGAGCGCGTCTTTGCCTGGCGCGACCATGCCTCGCTGTGGTTCAGTCTGGGCGTGGGCCTGCTGGTCATGCAGATGGGAGCCTATCTGCTGCCTGCGCTCAGCCCGCTACATGCGCTGATCGCGATAGCCATCGGCTCGCTGATCGGCGCCGGTCTGCTGGGCTGGGTGGGCAAGCTGGGCTGCGACAGCGGCCTGTCCAGTGCAGGGCTGATGCACAGCGTCTACGGCCGCCACTTCGCACGACTGCCTATCGTGCTCAACATCATCCAGCTGCTGGGCTGGGGCAGTTTCGAGCTGGTGGTGATGCGCGACGCCACCGTGGCGCTGGGCAAGCAAAGCGGCATCATGGGCGCTGCCTACTGGCCCTGGCTGGCCACTCTGCTCTGGGGTGGCGTGATCCTGCTGCTGATGAGCGGCTCCATGACCACCTTGGTGCGCCGCATCATCTCGCGCGTGGCCTTGCCGCTGGTGATTGCCTCGCTGCTGTGGCTGAGCTGGCAATTCCTCAAAATGGCCGGCGCCACCGGCCTCGGGACCTTGCTGGCCCGCGAAGGTGCAGGCGGCATGAGCATGCTCGGTGCCGTCGATCTGGTGATCGCCATGCCCATCAGCTGGCTGCCGCTGGTGGCCGACTATGCGCGCCACGGCAAAAGCGGCAAGTCCGCGCTGTCGGGTGCCTGGACCGGCTTTGCCCTGGCCAATATCTGGTGCTACTCCCTGGGCGTGCTGGTGGCCCTGACCCTGCCCAGCGAAGACCTGGTCACGGCCCTGCTGCTGGCCCAGGGCGGGCTGATTGCCCTGTCGCTGATTCTGATCGACGAGGTGGACAATGCCTATGGCGATGCCTACTCGGGCGCCATGTCGGCCCACAGCCTGCAACCTGGCTGGAGCATTCGCCGCTGGGGCCTGCTGATCGCGGCCCTGTGCACGGCACTGGCCATGGTGCTGCCCATGCACAGTCTGGAGCCGTTTTTGCTGCTGCTCAGCTCCTGCTTTGTGCCGCTGTTCGGCGTGATGCTGGGTCGCCTGGCCTTTGGCACCGATGCCGTGCAACTGATGCAAAAAGCGCCCGCCATGCGCTGGGATGCCGTGGCCATCTGGGTGCTGGGCATTGCCTTCTATCACCTGCTGCCCTATGTGAGCACGGCCCTGGGCTCGGCCCTGCCCACGCTGGCGCTGACTTTTGTGGTGGCTCTCGCCACACGCCAGCTGCAGCCTCGCTCCGTTGCCGCCTGACTGAAACTCAAAGGCAATAGCATCACACGCGCGATAGAAAGGCTCTGCAGCCATCTCCTCTGTTCTTACTTGGCGCCCGCCGCCTGCAGCATATGAACCACAGCCTTCTGCCCGCGCTGGCGTGCATGGGCCAGGGCCGTCACCCCATCCTTGTCAGGCAGATTCAGATCCGCCTTCGCGTCGATCAAGGCCCGGATGATGGCCTGATGGCGCGGCCCGCCGTCGCTGAGCACCACGGCTTCCATCAGGCAGGTCCAGCCCAGCCGGTTGACATGGTTCACATTCACGCCGGCGGCGATCAGCGCCTGGGCCGTTTCCAGATGGCCGCGCTCGCAAGCCGGAATCAGGGCCGTGCCGCCATAGCGGTTGGTGCTCTTGAGATCGGCGCCATAGGAAATCGTCATACGCACAATCTCCAGCCGGCCCTGCGCACCGGCCAGCAGATAGGCGCTGTCCTGCATCTGGTTCTGGATATTGGGGCTGGCACCGTGCATCAGCAGCGATCGCGCCACCTCGATATGGTTGGCCGCCGTGGCCAGCAGCAATGGGGTATTGCCCCGGGCGTCCTGCACGTCGACAGGCGCGTTGCCAGCCAGCAGATTGCGCACCGCCACGGCATCGCCCTGCGCGGCAGCGGCCAGCAATTGCTGGCCCAGCATCTGAGGATCCCCGGCTTTTGGCGCCGCAGCGGCGGCAGGTGTTGCAGCCGCTGCATTCGCCGATGCCCTACTCTGGCAGGCCGTGAGCAGGGTCGCGGCGGCCAGAGCCGTCAATGCAAGCGTCAATCGGGTGGTCAACGAGGCACGCCCATGGGCGCTGGTTGGCTGGTTCATGGCATTCCTTTATGGCTGTCGGGTGTTCAGCCCCTGTCAGCTTTCTACAGGAACTATAGCTAGCCACGCAAGTCCGATGGGGGTTACAGCCTGTTTTCAATCGATAAAAGGAGAATCTGCCCCGTGCCTTGCAACCGCTGGATCCGCACCGCCGCCACTTCAAGCCTGATCGCGCTGGGTGCGCTCACCGCCGGCCTGCTGCCGGCCCTCGCACAAGCCCAGGAATTTGTCAGTATCAAGGGCAAGACCGTGAATGTGCGCGAGCAGCCCAACACCCGCTCCGCAACCCTCTGGGAACTGAGCAAGGGCTATCCGCTGCAAGTCACCCAGCGCAAGGGGCAGTGGCTGCGCGTGAAGGACTACGAGTCCACGCTGGGCTGGGTCCACGCCCCGCTGACCAGCAAGAGCCCGCATATGGTGGTGACGGCGCGCACGGCCAATCTGCGCTCCGGCCCCGGCCAGAAGCACAAGCGCGTGGGCAAGCTGGAGCAGCATGAGGTGCTGCAGACTCTGAAAAAGCAAGGCAGCTGGGCCCAGGTGCAGCGCAGCAACGGCCAGAGCGGCTGGGTGGCCAAGAATCTGGTCTGGGGCTGGTAAGCCCTGCAACACGAACACCCAAAGCAAAGGCCTGCAGCAGCAGGCCTTTTTTGCGGGCGCCGGCAATCAGCCTTCGACGATCAGCTGCGTGCGCGGCGCATAGCCGTGATTGAGGGGGCCGTGACCCTGGCCGGTATAGACCTCGGCTCCCGCCTCGATGGCGCCCAGAATATAGCGGCGCGCCTCGGTCACTGCGGCCTCCAGCGCCAGCCCCTGAGCCAGGAAGGAGGCAATCGCCGACGACAGCGTGCAGCCCGTGCCATGGCCGTTATGGGTGACGATGCGCTGCGACTGCAGGCGCAGATAGTCGCCGACCTGCTGGCCTTGCCGGCCCAGAACATCCATGACCAGATCGCCGCTCAGATGCCCGCCCTTGAGCAATACGGCCGGCGCCCCCATGGCCAGCAGATCGGCCACGGCCGCATCCAACGCTCCAATGCCGTCGATGTTGCGACCCAGCAGCAAAGCTGCTTCATCCAGATTGGGGGTAATCACCGTCGCCAGCGGGAACAGCTCCTGGACCAGCGCCTGTGCCGTCTCGGGAACGATCAGGCGGTCACCACTGGTGGCCACCATCACGGGATCCAGCACCACGTTCCTGATACCGTGGCGACGGATAGCATCCGCCACCACGCTCACCACATCGGGGGTTGCCAGCATGCCGATCTTGACGGCATCGACGCCTATGTCCTGCACAACGGCATCGATCTGGCCGCGCACGGTATCGAGCGGAATGCCGTGAATACCCGTCACACCCAGCGTGTTCTGCACGGTGATGGCCGTGATCGCCGTCATGCCGTAGCAGCCCAGAGCCGCACAGGTCTTGAGGTCGGCCTGGATACCGGCGCCACCGCCGCTGTCCGAGCCAGCTATGGAGAGCACGCGTGCATAGCGCTTTTTTGCGGCGCCGGAGATGGAGGAAGAAGCAATCACTGTCATGGCAAAAATTATCGCCCATGCGCATGGTCAATGCGTGCTGTTTGCGGTTGTGCTGTAATGTCCAACGGACGAAACAGGGGTGTCCCGCAGGCAAGCAGCCTGTGCGGACTGAGAAACACCCTGGGGCTGCGCCAGCCACGGGCTGCGCACCAGAGCACCATCCGTGCCCTGTGCCCCCTGCACCCGATCCAGGTCATGCTGGCGTGGGGAGTTTCACAAGCCGCAAGGCATGCCGCGTTTTGTCCTGCACATGGCCCTGTTCCTGTGTCCGGATGGAAAACGATTTGCACATGTCATTGCTACAAGCTTCTTCAAAGATCGCAATTCTCGGCGGCGGCCTCATGGGCCGTCTGCTGGCTCTGGCCCTGGCCCAGCGCGGTCATGCCATCGACCTCTATGACGCCCATGGCCCGCAAGGCGATGGTGCTGCGGCGCGCGTGGCGGCTGCTATGCTGGCGCCGCTGGCCGAGTCGGCCATTACCGAGCCCGGCGTGGTGCGCATGGGCCAGCATGGGCTCAAGCGCTGGCCCGAGCTGATAGCTCAGCTCGAGCAGCATGTGTTTCTGCAGCAAAACGGCACGCTGATTCTCTGGCACCGCCAGGATCAGGGCGATGCGGCACGCTTTTTCGGCCTGCTGGAGAAAAACCGGCGCATCAACCCCAGCCTGCCGGCCATGCAGGAGAAGACCGGCGCGGCGCTGCAGGACTGCGAGCCCGCGCTGCAGGGACGCTTCAACCAGGCCGTCTATCTGCCCGGCGAAGGCCAGCTCGACAACCGCCAGCTGCTGACGGCGCTGGTCGACAAGCTCAGCGCCCTGGGCGTGCAGCTGCACTGGGACAGCCCGCGCGAGGTCGGCGACTTCCGTCCCGGCGCGGCCGGCCAGCCCGACTTCGTGTTCGACTGCCGCGGCCTGGGTGCCCGCAGCCAGTGGAAGCAACTGCGCGGCATTCGCGGCGAGGTGGTGCGCATTCACGCGCCCGAAGTCACGCTGCAGCGCCCCACACGCCTGATCCATCCACGCTACCCCATCTATATCGCGCCCAAGGAAGATCATCTGTTCGTGATTGGCGCGACCGAGATCGAATCCGACGATATGTCGCCGGCCAGCGTGCGCTCCACGCTGGAGCTGCTGAGTGCGGCCTATACCGTGCACTCGGGCTTTGCCGAAGGCCGGATTGTGGAGATCGCCACCCAGTGCCGCCCCACCCTGCCCGATAATCTGCCCGCCGTGCGCCTGCTGACGCCGCGCGTCATGGAAGTCAACGGCCTCTACCGCCACGGCTTCATGATCTCGCCCGCCATGCTCGACGTGGTGCTGGAGCTGCTGGACCACAACGACTCGCCGCTGGCGCGCGAGTTCGATGTCGCCGTGCATCGCGGCTGAGCCGCGAGCCCGAACTTTGGCGCACAGCACTTGCACCCCCTGCGCACGCAAGCGCCGCCGTGCAGAGGTTTAACTTAGCACCCGCTTTATTTTCCGTTTCATGCCATGAAGATCACCCTCAATCAGCAAGCCACCGAGCTGCAAGCCCATGCCACCGTGGCCGATGCGCTGGCGCAGATGCAGGCCAAGCCCCCGTTTGCCGTGGCGGTCAACACGGTGTTTGTGCCCAAGACGCAGTACGCCGACCATGCGCTCAACGAGGGCGACAGGATGGAAGTCATCTCTCCCGTCACCGGCGGCTAGAAATGAATCCCCCTGAGTCGCTTCGCGCCTTCCCCCAGGGGACGACACCCTCGCGGCGAGACGGCTCTTGCTCGGTGTCACTGACTTGGCACATGCCTGTTTGAGGCTCACTGGGCTTCACACGCATTGCGGTACAAAGACAAGAGATATAGATAGATCATGAATACAAAAACCACCGACGACACCCTGGTTCTCTACGGCCAACGTTTTGAAAGCCGCTTGCTGCTGGGCACCTCGCGCTATCCCTCGCCGGCGATTCTCGAAGCGGCTGTGGAGCGTTCCAGGCCCGCCATGGTCACGGCCTCGCTGCGCCGCCAGGGCAGCAATGCGGCCGAGACCGGCGCCAGCTTCTGGGAACTGCTGCGCAAGCTCAATGTGCCCGTGCTGCCCAACACGGCAGGCTGCATGACCATCCAGGAAGCCGTGACCACGGCCCAGATGGCGCGTGAAGTCTTCGACACACCCTGGATCAAGCTGGAGCTGATCGGCGACGACTACACGCTGCAGCCCGACACACTCAATCTGGTGGAAGCCGCCTCCATCCTCATCAAGGACGGCTTCCAGGTCCTGCCCTACACCACCTACGACCTGGTGCTGTGCCAGAAGCTCGTCGACGTGGGCTGCCAAGCCGTCATGCCCTGGGCCGCACCCATAGGCACCGGCCGCGGCCCCATCAACCCCTATGCCATGCAGATGCTGCGCGAGCGCCTGAAGGTGCCGCTGATCGTCGATGCCGGCCTGGGCCGTCCCTCGCATGCCTGCACCGTGATGGAATGGGGTTATGACGCCGTGCTGCTGAACACCGCCGTGGCCCTGTCCGAAGATCCCGTGGCCATGGCCGGCGCCTTCTCCGATGCCGTCAATGCCGGTCACGCCGCCTGGCGCGCAGGCGCCATGGCCGAGCAGAACGCCGCCCAGCCCAGCACACCCGTGCTGGGCACCCCTTTCTGGCATCAGGAATAAAGGCCGTCCCATGGACTCCGCTGAAATCAAGGCCCTGGCGCAAGCCATCATCCACCAGCACAGCGCCAACTTTGGCGCCCGGTTGCACCACGATGCCAACTCGGTCGAGCTGACGCCCCAGCCCGTGCCGCCCGCGCTGCGCCAGGACCCGGCCTATCTGGCTGCGCTTGAGGCCTGCAGCGAGCTGGGCTTTATTGCCGTGGATGCTGAGACTCTGGCCCAGGCCTGGCAGCGCCAGAGCGAGCGCACCGACCAGTTCGATGTCACCCACTGGCCCGACGACCCACGCGACTTCGGTCTCGGCAAGGCCGACCCGGCCCTGGCCTTTGCCCATTGTCCGCGCGAGCTGGGCCTGTATGGCGTGCTGCCCACGGCCGAATGGGTGGGCCGCATGGCCCGCGCGGGTCTGCCCACGGTGCAGCTGCGTTTCAAGTCCGGCGACAGGGCCGCCGTTGCACAAGAGGTCAAGGCCGCTGTTGATGCCGTCAAGGGCACGCAGGCACGCCTGTTCATCAACGACCACTGGCAGGCCGCGCTGGACGCAGGCGCCTACGGCATCCATGTGGGCCAGGAAGATCTGGACGTGATCGGCCAGCGCGATCTGGAGACCATCCGTAGCTCGGGCACACGCCTGGGCGTCTCCACCCATGGCTACGCCGAGATGGTGCGCGCCCATGCGGTCCAGCCCAGCTATATCGCCCTGGGCGCGGTCTTTCCCACCACGCTCAAGAAGATGGCGACAGCCCCGCAAGGACTGGCGCGGCTGGCGGCCTATGTGCGGCTGATGCAGCAATACCCGCTGGTGGCGATTGGCGGCATTTCCGAGGACCTGTTCCCCGCCGTGCGCGCCACGGGCGTGGGCTCGGTGGCCGTGGTGCGCGCCCTGGTCAACGCCCCCGATCCGGAAGCTGCGGCCAAGCATCTGCTGGCGCGCATGCAAGCTGCTGCGTGAATCCACGCACTACTAATTCAATAGCTTGGAGCGCTTGAAAGATAAGAGCTACCAGCTATTTTCACTTAAAGCCACAGATCCATCGCGCCTGAAAAGCTCGGCGCATGAAATACCGCAGATGACAAGACTGAATGCCCGCAGCCCGCGGGCATTTTTGTTTTCCGTCGCGCCGCAGCCCGCATGACTGCTGGGTTTTCTTGATCGGCGCAAGCCCTCTTCGCGTTAGAAGCGGACACACAGGTGACAACCCTGAGTCCCGCAGTTGCGGCACAGCCGGTCCCACACGCGACAATGGGGCGGTTACCAGTCACGCATAAGACAGAACATGGACGAGCCAATTCTTAGTATGGAAGAACGTGAGGCGATCAACTCTGGTCGCTGGTTTTCATCCCTTTCGCCCTCTTTGCGGCACGACATTCTTCGATGCGCTTACGTCAAACGATACAAAGATGGCATGCTCATCTGCGCTCGCGGCGAACCGCCCGAGGAGTGGATTGCCTGTGCACGTGGAGCGGTGCGGGTCAGCTCCACCTCCATCACGGGCAAGCAGATCACGCTGACCTATGTGGAGCCGGGCATCTGGTTCGGGGATGTGGCGATTCTGGATGGCGACAAGCGCACGCACGACGCCTATGCCCATGGCGAGACCACGCTGCTGTGCGTATCCAAGGCGGATTTCAAGCGCATTCTGGCAGAGCATGTGGAGTTTTCCGAAGCGATCTTGCGCCTCAATGCACGCCGAGTACGTCAGCTCTACGGCCTGGTGGAAGACCTCAACACCTTGCCACTGCGCGCGCGCCTGGCCAAGCAGCTGTTGCACCTGACGCGCAGCTATGGCGTGATGAGCCTGTCGGACAGCAACGAGATCCGCATCGGCCTGCATCTGGCGCAGGAGGAGCTGGCGCAGTTGCTGGGCGCCTCGCGCCAGCGCGTGAACCAGGAACTCAAATCCATGGAGCGCGAGGAAGTCATTCGCATCGAACCGGGTGGCCTCATCGTGCGCGACCGGGTGACGCTGCTGCGTATTGCAGACACCGACCACTGATTCACCCCCTGAGCGGCTTTGCCGCTTCCCCCTCTCTCGCTTCGCCGCGCTTGCGGGAGGGGGACGATGCCATCGCCGCGAGGCGGCTCTTGCTCGGCATCCCTGGCTGGGATCGCGCCAGTTTTCACCTTCGTTTCTCTCTTGCCGCGTTCTGCGGCAACTCTCCCCCCTTTCACGCATTCGCTCGCTGCGCCTTCGGCGCGGCGTGGCGGGCTGCGCCTTGCCCATCACAAATCGAACAAAGGACTGAGACAGCATGAGCACTTATGAGCATTTCGTCGGCACCCGCGCGGTTTCCGATCAGCATGCGTTTGATACCAATGCCATGACCGACTGGATGAGCCGGCATGTCCAGGGCTTTGAGGGCCCGCTGCAGGTGGAAATGTTCAAGGGCGGCCAGTCCAACCCCACCTACAAGCTGATCACGCCCGGCAAAAGCTATGTGATGCGCGCCAAGCCCGGTCCCGTGGCCAAGCTGCTGCCTTCGGCCCATGCGATCGAGCGCGAATACCGCGTGATGAAGGGCCTGGCCGGCACCGATGTGCCCGTGCCGCATATGTATGCGCTATGCGAGGATGAATCCGTCATCGGCCGCGCCTTCTACATCATGGAGTTCATGGAGGGTCGCGTGCTCTGGGACCAGTCCCTGCCCGGCATGACGCCTGCGCAACGCGCCGAGATCTACGACGAGATGAACCGCGTGATCGCAGCCCTGCACAGCGTGAAGTTTGCCGAGCGCGGCCTGGCAGACTACGGCAAGAGCGGCAATTACTTCGAGCGCCAGATCGGTCGCTGGAGCAAGCAGTATGTGGCCTCCGTCACCCAGCCGATCCCCGAGATGGACCGGCTGATGGAGTGGCTGCCCGCCCATATGCCGGCCAGTGCGCGCGACGAAGGCCGCGTCTCCATCGTGCATGGCGACTACCGCCTGGACAACCTGATGTTCCACCCCACCGAGCCGCGCGTGATTGCCGTGCTGGACTGGGAGCTGTCCACGCTGGGGCATCCGCTGGCCGACTTCAGCTACCACTGCATGAGCTGGCATATACCGGCCGAGCTGGGCCGCGGCATCGCGGGGCTGGACATCGCAGGCCTGGGCATCCCTGCCGAGCACGATTACATCCAGCGCTACTGCCAGCGCACCGGCATTGCCGATGTGGCCACGCTGCAGCGCGACTGGAACTTCTACCTGGCCTACAACATGTTCCGCATCGCGGCCATCCTGCAAGGCATTGCCAAACGTGTCGAGGCCGGCACGGCCTCCAGCGCCCAGGCCAAGGCCTCGGGCGACACCGCCCGCCCCATGGCGGAGCTGGCCTGGTCCTTCGCTCAGCGCGCCTGACTTTTTATCCACCACCACGCAACTTGACCGTCCCACAACAAAAGGAGCACTCATGGACTTCGACTACTCGCCCAAAACCAAGGACTTGCAGCAACGCCTGCTCAAGTTCATGGACGAACACATCTACCCGGCGGAAAAGGAGTATGCCGAGGAGATGCAGGCCAACACGGCCGCCGGCAAGCGCTGGACGCCGCTGCAAACCATTGAAAAGCTCAAGCCCAAGGCCCAGGCCGCGGGTCTGTGGAATCTGTTTCTGCCCGTGGACAGCGCCGAAGCCTCGGGCTACCACGGCGCGGGCCTGACCAATCAGGAATACGCTCCACTGGCCGAAATCATGGGCCGTGTGCCATGGGCTTCCGAAGTCTTCAACTGCTCCGCGCCGGACACCGGCAATATGGAGACCATTGCCCGCTACGGCAGTGCCGAGCTCAAGGAGCGCTGGCTCAAGCCCTTGCTGGAAGGCAAGATCCGCTCGGCCTTCGCCATGACAGAGCCCGAAGTCGCCTCCTCCGACGCCACCAATATCTGCACGCGCATCGAGCGCCAGGGCGACGAATACGTGATCAACGGCCACAAGTGGTGGATCTCGGGTGCCGGCGATCCTCGCTGCCAGGTCTTCATCACCATGGGTAAGACCGACCCAGAAGCGGCCAAGCATTCGCAGCAGAGCATGATCATCATCCCGGCCGATGCCAAGGGTATCCGCATCGAGCGCCCGCTGAACGTGATGGGCTATGACGATGCGCCCCACGGTCATATGGAGATGTATTTCGAGAACGTGCGCGTTCCCGTCGGCAATATTCTGCTGGGCGAAGGGCGCGGCTTCGAGATCGCCCAGGGCCGCCTTGGCCCGGGCCGCATTCACCACTGCATGCGACTGATCGGCCTGGCCGAGCGTGCGCTGGAACTGATGTGCAAGCGCGCCAGCAGCCGCGTGGCCTTCGGCAAGAGCGTGGCCCAGCAGACCGTGACGCAGGAGCGCATTGCCGAAGCGCGCTGCAAGATCGACATGGCGCGCCTGCTCACGCTCAAGGCCGCCTGGCTGATGGATGTGGCCGGCAACAAGGTGGCAAGGACCGAGATCGCCATGATCAAGGTCGTCGCACCCAGCATGGCCTGCCAGGTCATAGACTGGGCCATGCAGGTCCACGGCGGCGGCGGCATGTGCGACGACTTCCCGCTGGCCTATGCCTATGCCGCAGCACGCACACTGCGCTTTGCCGACGGCCCCGACGAGGTGCACCGCAACGCGATCGCCAAATGGGAGCTGGGCAAATACGGCAGCTACGGCAAGAACGCCGAAGTGCCCATCACGCGCGGCGGCTGATGCGAGGCGGCAGGAGCGGATCACGCCGCTCCTGCTCCCCGGAAACAAAAACACCCCGTCAGCCACGGCTGCGGGGTGTTTTTGTTTCGAAGGCAGGCTTGTTACTCGCTATCAACAAAGAAGCTTATACCGTCTTATATCAAAGGACTTCAGATACAAAACATATTGAAATTCAATGAATACATACGATAAAAGCTTCTTAATCAATAGCAACATAGCTAGCGGCACCAGGCCCGGCACCGCACGCCCGTACCGGGCCTAGAAGCTCTCCCACTCGCCATCGTCTGCCGTTGCTGCCTTTTGCGGCTGGGGCGCTGCTGCGCTTTTCGCGGGGCTCAGGACCGGCGGCTTGCTCCCCGCCGACATCGCCGGGCGCTTGAGCGCAGGCGACGGTGCCTTGAGCGGGGCCGCAGCCTTGATCGCAGCCCTGGCAGGCGCGGACTTGAGCGCCGCAGGCGCCAGGGCTGGCGTGGCTTGCAGACCGGACTGGGCGCCGAGCTTGAAGAAGCTCACCGTCTCGGCCAGCGCGGCGGCCTGGCTGCGCAGCGCGTCGGTCGCGGCTGCGGCCTCCTCCACCAGGGCAGCGTTCTGCTGGGTCATCTGATCCATCTGCGTCACAGCCTGGGTGACCTGCTCGATGCCCGAGGTCTGCTGGTGGCTGGCCACCGAGATCTCGCCCATGATGTCGGTGACACGGCGCACGCTCATCACGATCTCATCCATGGTCCTGCCGGCCTCGTCGACCTGGGTGCTGCCTTCCTGCACCTTGCTCACGGAGTCGTCGATCAGCTGCTTGATCTGCTTGGCCGCCTCGGCCGAGCGCTGGGCCAGGGTGCGCACTTCGGAGGCCACCACGGCAAAGCCACGGCCCTGGTCACCCGCACGGGCCGCTTCCACCGCCGCGTTCAGCGCCAGGATATTGGTCTGGAAGGCAATGGAGTCGATCACGCCGATGATGTCCACGATCTTGCGCGAGGACTCGTTGATGGCCGACATGGTCTGCACCACCTGGGCCACGGTGGCACCGCCGCGCACGGCCACCTGCGATGCGGCAGACGCCATCTGATTGGCCTGCTGGGCATTGCCGGCGTTCTGCTGCACGGTGGCGGTCAGCTCTTCCATCGAGGCCGCCGTCTGCTCCAGCGAGCTGGCCTGCTCTTCGGTGCGCGAGGACAGATCCTGGTTGCCGCTGGCAATCTGGCTGCTGGCCGAGGCAATCGAGTCCGTGCCCTGGCGCACCTGACCCACGATACGCTGCAGGCTTGTATTCATGTCCTTGAGCGCCTGCAGCAGCTGGCCCACTTCATCGCGGCTTTGCACAGTGATGCTGGCGCTCAGATCGCCCGCAGCCACGGACTGGGCCAGCTGAACGGCCGACTGCAAAGGACGCGAGATGGAGCGTGCGATCAGCACCGCCAGCGCCACGCCGATGACGATGGAGCCCAGCAGCAGCGCCATCACCCACCAGCGGGCAGCTGCATACAGGTCGTCGCCGGCCTGATTGGTTTCCTCGGTCGCCTGATGGTTGATCTCGCTGAGAGCATCCAGACGTGTATTGATGCCGCGGCTGATCTTGAGCGACTCGCCGCGCAAGATTTCGCTGGCCTCATCGTTGAGCAGCTGATGCGACAGATCCACCACCTTGGCCGTCTGCACGGCATAGGCCTTGAGCTCCTCGCCGATTTCGGCCAGCAGGGCTCGCTCCTTGTCGGTTCTCACGTACTTGGCATACGACTGCTGGTTCTGGACCAGCTCGTCCCAGAGCTTGGGCATGCTCTTGTCATAGACCGCCATTTCCTCGGACGACTGCGCCATCACATGCTGCATGGTCTGCGAGCGATAGCGCTGAAGCTGATAACGCATGTCCTGCAGGTTGCGGGCCGCCGGCAGCCACTGGCGCGCCAGATCGGTGGCCGTGGCATTGACACGCTCCATCTGGACCAGGCCGTACAGGCCCGATACCGCACTGATCAGCAGGATCAGCACAAAAGACACCAGCAGCTTGTTGGCCAGCTTGAGGTTGCGAAAGAAGTTCATGGGGGAATTGGGCGCCTGGGCGACCTGCAAGGTCTGGCACCTGCGAGATGGGGAATAGGGGAAACTGCCTGAAAAGCGCGTACACACTGCGCGTGCCTGCGAATTCTATTCAGTATTTGTTACTTCGAGTAACGGCATCCATGAATAAAACCGATGGTGGTATCAGGGGCATAGCGGGGCTCAAAAAGACACCCCGATGAAGCACTCAAAACCCCTGTCGAAGGCCATTGCATCCTTACAGCCGTCCGGCATGAGAAAATCAGCCCTTATTTATCAGCAAGAACAACGGATTCACCATGGAAGCAGAACGCGTCAACTCTATCGGCAACACCCTCCAAGATCTGGCCGAGCGCACGGCAGATCTCCGGAGGTATCTTTGACTACGATGCCAAGTACGAACGCCTGCGCACGGTAAACGCCTCGCTGGAAGACCCTGCCGTCTGGAACGACCCCAAGAAGGCACAGGAACTGGGCAAGGAAAAGAAGTCGCTCGACTCCGTCGTGCTGACCCTGGAGAAGCTCACCACCGAGCTGGCCGACAATTCCGAGCTGTTCGAGATGAGCAAGGAAGAAGGCGATGATGCCGGCCTTGAAACCATCGAAGCCGAAACCGCCAAGCTCAAGCCGCTGATCGAGGAACTCGAGTTCCGCCGCATGTTCGGTGGCGAAGCCGATCCGCTCAACTGCTTCATCGACATCCAGGCCGGCGCCGGCGGCACCGAAGCCTGCGACTGGGCCAGCATGCTGCTGCGCCAGTACCTGAAGTACGCCGAACGCAAGGGTTTCAAGGCCACGGTCGAAGAAGAGACTCCGGGCGACGTAGCCGGCATCAAGAGTGCCACCATCAAGGTCGAAGGCGAGTATGCCTACGGCCTGCTGCGCACCGAAACCGGCGTGCACCGTCTGGTGCGCAAGTCGCCCTTCGACAGCTCGGGCGGCCGTCACACCAGCTTTTCCTCGCTGTTCGTCTACCCCGAGATCGATGACTCCATCGAGATCAACATCAATCCGTCGGATGTGCGCACCGACACCTACCGCGCCTCGGGCGCCGGCGGTCAGCACATCAACAAGACCGATTCGGCCGTGCGCCTGACCCACATCCCCACGGGCATCGTGGTGCAGTGCCAGGACGGCCGCTCGCAGCACAGCAACCGTGACGTGGCATGGCAGCGCCTGCGCTCCAGGCTGTACGACTTCGAGATGCGCAAGCGCATGGAAGAGCAGCAAAAGCTCGAGGACACCAAGACCGATGTGGGCTGGGGTCACCAGATCCGCTCCTATGTGCTGGACAACAGCCGCATCAAGGACTTGCGCACCAACGTTGAAGTCTCGGCCACCCAGAAGGTGCTGGACGGCGACCTGGATGTGTTTATCGAAGCCTCGCTCAAGCAAGGCCTCTGATCCTAGAAAGGAATCGATATGCTGCAACTGCGTGACGGGCAAGCCCCGGCCACCGCGATTTACCGTGCCGACTACGAGGCCCCGGCCTGGTGGATCGACACGGTGGACCTGACTTTTGACCTGGACCCGGCCAAGACGCGCGTGCTCAGCAAGATGCGCGTACGCCGCAACCCCGAAGTGCCGGCACAGGCACTGCGCCTGGACGGCGACGAGCTGAATCTGGCGCGGGTGATGGTCAACGGCGGTGGTACCTCCTTCAAGATGGATGGCGACCAGCTGGTGCTGGAGAACCTGCCCGAGGGCAACGAGCCCGTGGAGCTGGAGATCTTCACCACCTGCGCCCCCATCAAGAACACCAAGCTCATGGGCTTGTATGTGAGCGAGGACACGTTCTTCACGCAGTGCGAGGCAGAAGGTTTCCGCCGCATCACCTACTTCCTGGACCGCCCCGACGTGATGGCCATGTACACCGTCACGCTGCGCGCCAGCAAGGCCCAGTACCCGGTGCTGCTGTCCAACGGCAATCTGGTGGAGTCCGGCGACCTGGAGGACGGTCGCCACTTTGCCAAGTGGGTCGATCCGCATAAAAAGCCCAGCTATCTGTTTGCGCTGGTGGCCGGCAATCTGGTGGCCCGCGAGCAGAAGATCAAGAGCCGTGCCGGCCGCGATCACCTGCTGCAGGTCTATGTGCGCCCCGGCGACCTCGAAAAGACCGAGCACGCCATGAACTCCCTCATGCACTCCGTGGCATGGGACGAGGCGCGCTTTGGCCTGAGCCTGGATCTGGACCGCTTCATGATCGTCGCCACCAGCGACTTCAACATGGGCGCCATGGAGAACAAGGGCCTGAACATCTTCAACACCAAGTATGTTCTGGCCAGCCAGGCCACGGCCACCGACACCGATTACGCCAATATCGAATCCGTCGTCGGTCACGAATACTTCCATAACTGGACGGGTGACCGCGTCACCTGCCGCGACTGGTTCCAGCTGAGCCTCAAGGAAGGCCTGACGGTCTTCCGCGATCAGGAGTTCAGCATGGACATGGCGGGCACGGCCTCGGCACGTGCCGTCAAGCGCATCGACGATGTACGCGTGCTGCGCACCGTGCAGTTCCCCGAAGATGCAGGCCCCATGGCCCACCCCGTGCGCCCCGACAGCTATATCGAGATCAACAACTTCTACACGGTCACGATCTACGAAAAAGGTGCGGAAGTCGTGCGCATGCAGCACAACCTGGTCGGCCGCGAAGGCTTTGCCAGGGGCATGAAGCTGTACTTCGAGCGCCATGACGGCCAGGCCGTGACCTGCGACGACTTCTCGCAGGCCATCGCCGACGCCAACCCCGGCTCTCCCCTGGCCCAGCATCTGCAGCAGTTCCGCCGCTGGTACAGCCAGGCCGGCACGCCCGTGCTCAAGGCCGTGGGCCAGTATGATGCAGACGCCCGGACCTATACGCTGACGCTGTCGCAAAGCTGTGCGCCCACCGTGGGTCAGGCCGAGAAACTGCCGTTCGTCATTCCCGTGCAAATGGGTCTGCTCACGGCCAGCGGCCAGCCCATCGCCCTGCAATTGCCAGGCGAAGATGCGGCCCAGGCAGTCGCCAGCCGCATGCTGGTGCTGACCGAAGCCGAACAGCGCTTTGTCTTCAGCAATGTGAGCGAAGCCCCCGTGCCCTCGCTGCTGCGCAGCTTCAGTGCCCCCGTGGTGCTGGAACATGAATTCAGCGATGCCGATCTGCTGACCCTGCTGGCCCATGACAGCGACCCGTTCAACCAATGGGAAGCCAGCCAGCGCCTGGGCCTGCGCTATGCCCTCAAGGCCATCGCGGCCAGCGGCGACGCCAGTGCCGAGATCCTGCCTGAAGCCTTTATCGAAGCCATGCGCCGCGTGCTGCGCGACGACAAGCTGGACGCGGCGTTCAAGGACCTGGTGCTCACGCTGCCGTCCGAGAGCTATATCGCCGAGCAACTGGCCGAAGTCGATCCCCAGCGCGTGCATGCCGTGCGCGAAGCCATGATCTTGCAGCTCGCGAGTGCCCTGCAGCCCGAGTGGGAAACCACCTGGGAGGCCAACCGCGACACCGGTGCCTACCGCCCCGACCATGTCAGCGCCGGTCGCCGTGCGCTGGCGGGCCGCGCCCTGTCCATGCTGTGCCTGCAGGCAGCCCGCACCGGCGACACGGTCTGGCCCGGCAAGGCCTACCAGCGCTGCAAGGATGCCGGCAATATGACGGACCGCATGGCGGCCCTCTCCGCCCTGGTTTACAGTGCTAGCCCGCTGGCCGAGCAGGCGCTGCAGCGCTTTCACGCGCTGTTCAAGCAGGATGCACTGGTCCTGGACAAATGGTTTGCCCTGCAAGGTGCAGCCAGCGATCGCGGCGGCGATGTGCTTCCGGCCGTCAAGGCGCTGATGAAGCATGCCGACTTCCAGATCAAGAACCCCAACCGCGCACGCAGCCTGATCTTCAGCTACTGCAACAATGCCGGCGCCTTCCACCGCGCCGATGCGGCGGGCTATGTGTTCTGGGCCGATCGCGTGATCGAGATCGACGGCATCAACCCCCAGGTGGCCTCCCGCCTGGCCCGGGTGATGGACCGCTGGAAGAAGCTGGCCGAGCCTTACCGCTCTGCGGCCCGCGAAGCCATCGCCCGTGTGGCTGCCAAGCCCGATCTGTCCAACGACGTGCGCGAGGTCATCACCCGCGCGCTGGCGGACTGATGGGTCTGAACATGCTTGCTCGACACGCGGCTCGGGGCATGAAGGCCCTTGCCGTCGCTGCGGCGAGCATGTCGCTGAGCACTCAGGCAGCAAAGCCTGATGCGGGATTCGAAGCCCGTTTTGCGCCCCTCTATGCAACTGTCTTCAGCGAAGGCGGCAGCTTCAGCGGGCGAGCCATGAGTGCCGATCTGCAGGCGCTGGAGCCGCTGTTGAAAAAGCCGGGGTTCGCTGCACGCGATATCTTCCGGCTCTACTACACACAGGCCAGCGTCTATGCGCGCCGCGGCATGCCCAAAGAGGCAGCCGAAGCAGCGCAGACGGCACTGACGGCTTTGTCCGGCACTCAGGACCCTGAGCTGTCATACGCTCATTTTTTCCTGCGCTACTCAAGCATCCGCTGGCTGGCAGATGCCGGGCATCACGCAGCGGCGCTCAAGCAGGTCAAAGCCTTTCAGGCTCAATACCCGCTGCCGCAGATTGCCGGGCTGCCCGCCGAAATGCGCTGGGACGAGAGCGTGAGGCCTGCACGGGCTCTGGATTTTCCGAGCCAGATGCAGATTCTCGGCGTCTATGAGGACGAAGGCTATCTGCTGCATGAACTGGGGCAGTTTCGCGCGGCCAGGCAAGCCAACGAGCGACTGCTTCCTGTCGCGCGTGAACGCCTCAAAGCCATGGGCAAGCTGCAGCAAATACGCGGTGTACTCACCAATATTGCGCAAAATTGCTATGAGCTGGGCGATCTGAAGCAGGCTGCCATCTATCTTCAGGAGCGTCTGCAGATTGCGCAGGCGGCGCAAGACCATGCCACCGTCTACGACAGCTATTTCCAGCTCATGGTCCTTGCCCATGAGCAAAAGCAAGAACCGCAGGCCCGCCAATGGCTGGCCCGCTATGAACAATACGCGCTGAACCAGAAAGACAGCAAGCAGCAAACCCGCGTCAAGGAGCTGCTGGTGGAACTGGAGCAGCGCACTGCGGGGCATCGTCCATGACAGCAGATGCCCTGCCCTGTTTTCTGTCCATTTCAGATTTGCATCGAATATCAAGGAGTTGAAGCATGAAGAAAAACATCAGCCTGACCCGCTATCTGGTCGAGCAACAACGTGTGGACGGGCTCATCCCCGGCCAGTTGCGCCTGCTGCTGGAAGTGGTGGCCCGCGCCTGCAAGCGCATCAGCTTTGCCGTGAACAAAGGTGAGCTCGGCGACGTCATGGGTACGGCCGGCAGTGAAAACGTGCAGGGCGAAGTGCAGAAAAAGCTGGACATCATCGCCAACGAGACCCTGATCGAAGCCAATGAGTGGGGCGGCCACCTGGCCGCGATGGCATCGGAGGAAATGGAAGGCATCTATGTGGTGCCCAACCGCTACCCTCAGGGCGAATACCTGCTGATGTTCGACCCCCTGGACGGCTCGTCCAATATCGACATCAACATGTCCATCGGCACCATCTTCAGCGTGCTCAAGAAGCCTGAAGGCCACCCTGGCGTGCACGACAGCGACTTCATGCAGCCCGGCACCCAGCAGGTGGCTGCCGGCTACTGCATCTACGGTCCCCAGACCACACTGGTGCTGACCGTGGGCGACGGTGTCTCCATGTTCACGCTGGACCGCGAGCAAGGTTCGTTCGTGCTCATCGAGGAAAACGTCAAGATCCCCGAAGACACCAAGGAATTCGCCATCAACATGTCCAATATGCGCCACTGGGATGCCCCTGTGAAGCGCTACGTGGACGAATGCCTGGCTGGTGCAGACGGCCCACGCGGCAAGAATTTCAACATGCGCTGGGTTGCTGCCATGGTGGCTGACGTCCACCGCATTCTGTGCCGCGGCGGCATCTTCATGTACCCCTGGGACAAGCGCGAACCGCAAAAGGCCGGCAAGCTGCGCCTGATGTACGAAGCCAATCCCATGAGCTGGCTTGTCGAGCAGGCCGGTGGCATGGCCACCAACGGCCGCCAGCGCATCCTGGACATCCAGCCAACGCAGTTGCACGAGCGCGTGAGCGTCGTCCTCGGCTCCAAGAACGAAGTGGAACGCGTGACCAGCTACCACCTCGAAGCCGATGAAAAAGCGCTATAATTTATAGCTTATCGCCGGTGTAGCTCAGTCGGTAGAGCAGCTCATTCGTAATGAGAAGGTCGCGTGTTCGATTCATGTCTCCGGCACCAAGTCAGTAAAAAAAAAGCCCGCTATTTAAAAGATAGCGGGCTTTCTTCTTTTTCGGGTCATGCATCCCCTATGCATCCAGCGGTACATAGTTTTGCGCGTTTTGGCCTGTTGCTGGCGCTACCTTTCCCCCGTTTCATTTAGGTTCTTGTTGTTTTGTGGTGTCCCAGGTGTCACCCGTGTCACCCGTGTCACAGCCTTATTTCATGCGGGCTTCAGTGTTTCCTTACTGTCACAGCTTGGCTGCCGCCTACTTGGAATAGGTGTCAACAAAGGTCTGCGGGTAGATGCGGCTCACGCCCTTTATCGCGCGCACATAGAAGGTGTCCTGGTTGCCTAGATGCCAAGATGCGCTGTCTCAATGAGGTTCTCCGCTGGGCGCTTTCACGCCCGGATTGATAAAGATTCGTACCCTTATCAAAACGGGAAACCTCACCTGTTGGCAAGGCCCACTGTCAGATCAAGACTGAACTTCTACAACTTATGCCAAACGAATCAATGCAGCAGTACGCTTTGCTCGCGTTAATGCAACGTAAATCAGCTTGCGTTGATTAGTAGTCTTCTCTGGGTCCCCTAGATAAGTCTCCGGTACCACAACTACAACGGAGTCAAACTCCAAGCCCTTGGCGCGGTGCATCGTCGCGAAATGCACAACACCTCGGCTATCAGCATGGTTCGTCTGCGCAGTAATGGTCACACATGAAAAACCTGCTGTCGTGACCTGTTGAGCAAGCGTCTCACGGATTTTTTCCGAGGGTGCTATCACGCACACAGACCATGCATCTTGCTCACCTTGCGCCTGCTGTCCATTTTTGAGGAAAGTAATGGCTTGCGCTGCGGCTGCCTCTAAACCTTCAACCTGATAAACACTTGGTACTGGCCCGTGAGACAGGGATTTATATCGCAGAGTCTCATCTTGGCCGCCATCCAGGTCATCCACATCGCAGCCTTCAAGCAAAGCCACAGCCTGCTTGCGAATTTCATCTGTTGTGCGGTAGTTCAGGTACAGCTTGCGTGCTCGACCACGGATATCAATGCCACATTTACTCATAGCCGCTTTATTGCGGCTGTAGATGCGCTGGTGACCATCTCCTACAAAGAACAAGTCATTGGCTCCGTACTCAATCATGGCTCGTAGAAGCTTCAGTGCTTGCTCGCCAAAGTCCTGTGTCTCATCTATCAGGATAGCGCTGTACGCAGGGCGCTGTGCCTCACCGGAAGAAAGCATGGCAGCCACTTCGCGGTAAGCATCGTCTACTTCCTTGAGCTTGCGTGAGCTGAGCTGACCTCGATACTCTTCAAACACAGGCCAGATAGCGTCTCGCTTGGCTCGACTCAAGATGCCTTCACGCCCTATTCGACGGGCAACTCGGTATTCATCGCGTGTGGTGATACCTTGGGCAAGAATGACTTGCTCCAGTTCTTTTTCGTAGAAGTCCTTGGACAAATCTAGGGTCGTATCCCGCACCGCCATCGCCGATTCCCAAGCCTGTAACGCACCATCTTGCTTGCGGTCATAAACAATGCGGTGTTCTAGCTTGTGACTGCGCATGAATCCATGGACCCAAGCATCAAAGTTACGGACCTCAATTTTTTCGAGTATTGACTTGTTGCACAAGGTGCGCAGGTTCTGCTCGATATCACTGGCAAGGTTTTTGGTGAATGTGGTGAACAGTACCTTTTTACTTTCTGGCGTGCGGTTCTCCGCCAACCACTTGGCACGATGCATGGCTAGCACCGTTTTGCCAGTACCTGCCCCCCCCAATACACGCATTGCCCCACTGCGGTCACCATCAGCGAGCTTCTTTTGTGTCGGATGCAGGAAGACTCGCCACTGTGCCAAGGGCGCATTCATGATCGCCAGCATGGCTTCGTCGTCATCCACAATCACAAAACGGGACTGAGACTCCGCAGTGTCTAAAGCTGCAGCAAAGTTCTCCGTATCGATGGTGCGGTCCACTCGCGTTTCTCGAGCAGTGAGCACTTGACTCACTGTGTCCCCTGCAGCGACTAAGAACAGGCCTTCATAGGCTTCTACAGGCAATCTGACCTGTAACGCATCTAGTTGGGTATCGGAAACGATGGTGCGTACTGTTTCCAACATCTCCTGTGGCACACCAAGGCTTAGCAACTCGCGGTCTTGCAGCGCTTCAAACAATGGCGGTGTGTTCTGTTCAGCCGTGGCGGCTGCAGATATAGTCTCCTCGGTGCTTTGCACCAACACCATTTGCATCGCACCAGTGACAGGGTTCACTGCGAGCTTACGGTTCTCAGCCCAACGATATGCCTCATCGTGATGTGCAACATAGAGCAGCACATACACATCACCACTGCTAGGTTTGAAGACAATACCGCGCCAGTCGCTATCTATACGTACGGACTTCAGATTGCTATCGCGTGCACCAAGAATGTTTTCGTAGTTAATCCCTGGACTTTTCGGGTCTGTCTGGAACTTGATGGCCCATTGCATGACCTTGGAATGCACATTTTTTGGCAGCTTGGAAAGTTGGAACAAAAAATCTTGTGACAGGGCTACTTTGGGTTTGAGGCTCATGCAGCCACTCCTTCATCCAATTTGACTTCAATACCTAAATATTCAGCAGCAACGACTTCCCACGGCTTGCCTTGCGCCATAGCCATATCTTCATCGAGCACCAAGCATTTCCAGCCATCGACCACCCAATGCTCTTGCAGGTCTTCTTGGTCTGCTCGTAGTATGACAAACTGGGCATCACTCCAAGCCAGCTCACAGTCAGCCACTGCACGGCCTTTGCTGTCAGCCAGTTCTAGCCCTACCTCGGGTGGCGACACGCCTGCATGTGCCAAGGCTTTAATGCCAGCAGCCATAGGTTCCATTACTTGCTCAATCACGGCCTGCCAAATGCCATTGAGTGCAGCCTGGGTTGCACCTTGAGCTGGCTGCGCAGACTTGGAGCTGGCACTGAGTACGTCGTAATCGTGTGCAAGCAAACCTTCGCGCTCCACCAGCCATGTGCCTGGCATGAACTGCAATGCGTTAAAGGCTTGCAGCCACATACGCCATGCGTGGTGTAGCGCCTCTTCACCATCAGCTGAGGTGTCATCAAACAGCACGGCACAAGGTGCAGTCCAGTTTGCTTGCTCTGGCCACCCCTTAGCGATAAGCATAGGCCACCACCCAACAACACTCGTGGCACCTGACTTCTTCGACATGACAGGGGCGAACCCAGCGCCTGGCTCCTTGAGGTGCATAGGCAAGTACTCTTGCCACTGTGCGCGCTGGTGCGTTGCAGCCTCTTTGTCTACAGGTGTAGAAGGGACCATCAAAAACTGCAACCAAGAAGCATTGCGCTGCAGGGCATCCACTGCCGCGTCTTGACTTGCAGTGCCTTCAGGGCTGGCAAGCCACTGCAGCAGTTTGGCGACTGCATGCTGGGTGAATGCCTTGGCTTGTGCTCTTGGCACTGTCACGGGGGCTTTGCTGCCGTCATGGCGACTCAACGCGACCGTCAGCGCTTCCAAATCAGTATCTGTAGTCTTATCTAAGGCTGCGGCTACATCTTGGTGGGTCACAGACCACACCCAAAACATTCCACTGGCCACCAAAGCACTGCGTTTGAGAGCATCTTGTCGGATGCTGTCTTTGTGATAACTCCAGCCGTCACAGAACACCGCTATGGGTCGGCGCTTCGAGTTGGTGGACCATGGCCAAATTACAAAGTCTGGCAGACTAGGTACAGCTACCCCATCATCGCTGTGGCATTGGCGTTGAGGTTCAATGCGATAACGCTGGCCATTGAGTTCCAGCACATAGCCGGACTTGCCATGGACAACGTCTTGCACGAGCTTCACAGTGGGTAGGCCTGCCACCCCACCCATCTTTTTGAGGCTCTCAATAAAGCGCGCTTCTAAGACGGAATCGAAATTCGGGTTGATATAAATGTCAGAGATGGTTTCTACCCGCTGCAAAGCAGGCAAAGAATCGACCAAATCAGCGAGAACCGCCTTGGCGCTATCTCGGGAAACCAGTTCCATATTGCGCCCAAGCCGGTATTGGTAGAGGCAGCGATAGCAGCCATCTTTTTCAAGGTCAACGTTGCAGCTGCAGGTTTGCAGCGCATCTAGCGCAAGGTGCAAGACTTCAGCTAAGGTCTTTGCATCTTTAGCTAGCAACTGGTGCAAATAGCCTGTCCCGCCTGGTACCGAGTCATACAACATGACATAGTGCTTGCGCGGGCCACCATCTTTGCCGGGCTCATCTTGCAACACCATGCGCAAGTGGTCGACCTTTCCGCCAAAACGACGCTTCAGACCCAATTGCACAGCCGCCATAAACGACTGCACCACGGTGTCGTCCACGCCATTTTTCGTATAGGGCACCAAGATGCGCAGTGCCTCAGACTCAAACTCACGGTACAGGTACAGGCAATCGAGCAAATTGCTTGGTTCATTGCTGCCGTGTTTCACGCAGTCGAAACTATGGTCTTGCTCCCCAGACAGCGTAGCTTTGCGGGTAATTTTTTGCACCTTGCCACAATGCTTGCACAGCTTAAAGCCGGGGCGCTGTGTTTCTTTATCAGCGACCTTGAATGCCTCACCTGACTTGGCCAACTCACCAAAGTTCACATCCCTGAACGTGACGCGGCCAATAAATTCAAAGCCAAAAGGCGTCCCGCCTGTGGGTATCTGCCATGCCTCTTTGATATCGACAGGCTTGAAGTCCGCCAGCAGCTGGCGCACGTAGTACTTTGGTTCGCGGTCTTCTGCGCTGTCATCAATACGCACCTCGGTGTCATTGCTGTTGGCAATCGCTTGTCTAAAGCGCAAAAGGGTTCGCTTTTGTCCACCGTCCGACCACATGGCATCACCGCAGTTCGGGCATACCGCATGTACATCAGGCTCGATGCTCAGGTTCTGCATGTGGTGGCAACTGGGGCAAAACCGCCAGTCGTCCGTATCGGCCAAACTCATATTGATTTGGTCGATTTCCACCCGGCGCTGGTTCGCATAGAAACGATTTTCTGGCGCAAACTCTGACAAGGCGGACTGCGCAGGACGCTCGTACTTTTGCGTGGCAAGAGCCACATAGTTGCCTTGACCAGGCTCGTCCTCACCACGTTTGCGCCACAGCACAGATTTCAGCTGAATGCCCGACTCAGGGAAGGCGTAGTTGGGAATCAAGCCTGCATCGGTCAAGGTGTTGAGCAAGTCGCGACCATTGATTTCCTTGATAAGCTCCAGCATCTTGTCACGCTCCCGCAAAAGCGCATCCAGTTCTTCTTTGGTGGCTTCGTCTTGTGGCTTTTGCTGCAACTGTTTTTTGCTGGCGTCTAATTCCTTCTGGCGTTTTTTGTAGGTTTTGCGCTCCTCCACCAGCTCTTCCAAGGTCTTGGTCAAACGGGTGCGCAAGCCATCGCTGTCGCCTTGGCCTTGCATAAAGTCCCACAACCGGTCGCGGACTACGGCATCCACATCCTGCCCCAGCAAAGCCATAAAGCCATCAAACAGACACTGCTCATGTTCAACCACATGGTCACAGAAGATGTATGGGAAGCGGTCTTGCTTGGTCTGCTCCATCGCGTCCAGCGCTTGCGAGGTTTTATCGGGAAGTGCACTGTCATTTTTGAGAGTGGATACCCAGTCATCCATGCAAAAGGCAAACAACTGCCTGCGCAAGACTTCAGCAGCTTTCAAAAAGACGCCGGGCGGGGCGACTTCACCGGCAATCATTTCCTCGGTCTCAGCAAAGAAATACAGGTCGTGTGGGCTGTTGCCATCGGCCAAAGTGGTGGTCATGGCATTGCCATCGCGCCGGCCGGCACGGCCAATGCGCTGCAAAAAGCCCGCTTGGTTGGGAGGCACCGAGCACAGCAGCACGGAAGACAAGTCCCCAATATCCACACCCATCTCCAGTGTGGGGGTAGCTGAGAGCAAGTTCTCAAACCAAGGTTGCGGATTTTTGTCCTTAAACCGTAGCTCCAAGGCCTCACGCGCTGTGCGTTCCAGCAAACCCGTGTGTTCAGCCGCAATCACGCGGCGCAAGTCCCCATGGCTAAAACGCTTGACCCACCAATCCCCTGCCTCAGGTATGAGCTGGTCATAGCGGTACTCCACAGCGTTCAGGCAGGGCATGCCCAGCAACTGCTCGGCATCCTCACGTGCTACCGCCAACTTGCGTTTGTTGGCGGACGTGGACAGAAAAGCCACGTCCGTGCTCACTACCAAGGCATCCGGGTTTAACGCCAAGGTATCGCCCTGCTGGCTCATCGTCCGCAACAACACGCCATGTTCCACCAGCACCTTGATGGCAGCTCGGCACAAATCCGCCGCCATTCCTTTCGATAGCAGTGCCTGTTGGCTCAGTACTGCCTCAGTCCAACGCTCATACCAAGTTGGCTTGGTGCTTCCTGCTAGCTTGTCGAAATGCTTATGTTGGCCCAGCGTCAGCAAAACTGGCTTGGCGGTGTACTCGCCCATTTTTGGCATCCACTCCGCACGGCCGGCTCCTTTGACCAAGCGCCATACATTGGCGGTCTCTGCATACTCCTGCATATCCGCATGCATCACGCCACCGCGACGGCGCATGTGGGTCAATGCCCCCCAAAGCCATTGGCACAGCAAGCTCTTATCGACCGCTTGCATGCCAAAGCTCTCGCGCAGCGCAGGCAAAAGGTCATCTACTACTTCGCTCAGCCGTGACAGCGGCACCGCCATAGTCACTTTGCCAATGCGCTCTAGCGTGCGGCCACGCTGGCTTTGGTAGGTTAGGTCGCTAAACAGTTGCCACAACATGCGCTTGCGCACCTTTTGCGGCAGGCGGGAGGTCGCGGGCAAGCTACCTTTTTCCAGTAGCTCCACCGACCAATCGTGCTGCCACGCCATATTGGGCGCCAAAAACTCGGCGACGAACTCCGCTGGTGGTCGGTGCAGTACAGACCCCTCTTGCGCAAAGCGTTGCTCAGCCTGCTCCAGCAACTGCGACCAAGTCATGCTGACAGCGCCCAGCTCATCCAGCACATGCGCCCATGCGGTACGCACATTGTTTTGCCATGTACGCGCCCCAAAAAATCCCGCGCGGTGGGCTGCGTCTTGCACGGAGTCAGAGAACGCAATCAGCTTTTTGTCATCGTTAAAGCGGCTGGCCCAGCTTGCATCCACCACTTGCGAGCCCAAGGTCGCATTACGCGCACCCAGCAAGAGCAATTCACCGCGCTCTCCGCAGCAGGGGCAGGTATCATCATGCCGTGTGTAATGCACATTGCCCGATACTTGCGAGCGCTGTGCCGTTACTTGAAATATTTGCAGCAACTCCTGGTGCCCACAGGCCAAGCACTCTTTGTCAGCGGCTTGCACATTGCCGCAGGCTACACAGGCAAATTGGTGCAAGCCTTGTACCTCTGGCCTGTTACCTACGCTTTTAGCCGCATACAGCCTGGCCGCTTCGGGCCTGCTAGCAAACCACGTGTTGTAAATCTCATCGAGCTTGGTGGACAGCTTGCTGCTACCGGGCACCATGCGCGAAATCCAGCCCGTAGTCCGGCACTGGCTGCACTGCACCATGGGCAGGTAAACGCCTTCGCGCTCTGCAGGTAAGTCACGCTCACTGCGCAAGCAAACATCTTCTGGGTTGATGGCCAGCTTGCCCACCATGCGGCGCAGCTCGCGCACCCACAGTTGCACACGCAGTGTTACCAAGGGCTGCTTGCCATCACGCAAGGCCCACGCCACCAGCACTAGCAAGGCATCCAGTACCCGAGCCACCTGGGCACGGCTGGCGGCAGGCATATTGCGCGCAAATGCATCCTCCAGCGCGTCGTAGCGCGCCACACCGCTTTTCATCAGGCGCAGCAAGTTCAAAAACAACTGATGCTGCTTGAGATATCGGCCCAACCCTTGGCGCCATGGCAGTGTGGAAACCTCTTCCAAACTGGCCGGTTGCGGCTCACTCGGGAAAAACACCTCAAACCACGCCTGCACCGCCTGCTCAGGCGATGCGTAGCGCTCTGGGTCTAAGGCAGCATCTACTGCGGGCGTCCACATGAACATATAGCTCACCATGGCATCGCCCAGAAAATCGTCCACAGACAAGCGGTTTTCCGTTACCACCGCGTCGTCTGCAAAAGGCACGCCAAACACCTGGCGTGCATATTCACGCAGCGGCGCGGTGCCGGATGAGCCTCCCAGCGTTGCCGAAGTCCCCGCGCAAATCAGATGTCCTTCTGGCGTCTTTAACCGCGCCCGCAAGCGGCGCAATAGCAGCGCCAAGTCCGTGCCTTGTGCGCCATCAAATGTGTGCAGCTCATCCACCACCACATAACGCAAAGTGGTCGGTCCGTTGTGCGCCCACAGCTTGCGGTCTTTGGGCCGCAGCATCAGGTAATCCAGCATCTTGTAGTTGGTCAGCAAGATGTCTGGCGGGTTCTTGCGCAAGGTGTCACGGTCGGTAATCACCGAGGTTGGCGTCATCACCATGCCAGTGCCAGGTGCACCTGCCGCACCGCCCACATACAAGCCCACACGCAGTCCAGCAAACGCGGGCACCTTGGCAATGAGCTCTGCAATACGTCGCGCTTGGTCGGTGGCAAGAGCATTCATGGGATAGATGACCAAGGCTTTGATGCCGCTCTCACCCGCTTTTTTGCTGCGCACGCAGTGGTCTAAGACCGGAAATAAAAAGCACTCCGTCTTACCAGAGCCAGTCCCCGTGGCTACCAAGGTACTTGCCGCCATGCGCTGGCTTGAGAGGCGCTGCCAAGCCATCTCTTGGTGCAGATAGCCTGGGTGCTCTGTCTCAAAGGACGGAAAAAAAGACCGCCCGGCCGTCCCCACTGCGAACGGCAGGCCCATTTGTACATAAGGGCCCTTGAGCCACGTGGCCTCATCGTCCGTAAAGCGACGCATGAGCCCATGCATGAATGCATCGGCTGGCTCATAGCTTGATACCAAGAATTGTTTAAGCCCTGTTTGGATGTCACGGGCGAGCAAGGAAGGGAGCATGGCTACAAACTACTTCTTGGGGGATTTCTTGGAGTTTTTAGGTTGAGGAGGTGTGGGCCTCCAGCCCAAGGCTTTCTCCACCTCATCCCAAGCACTTTTGAGTAAATTTCTCTCGGCGGTCACCAATACACCCCGCCGCAAATCATCTAGCGGGAACCAATTGCCATTACCTTCACAGTAAAAAACACGGGTGTACACATTGCCGGTGTGTGACAGTCGATGCTTTTCATAGCGCTCCGACAGCAGGGTGAATGCGTGGTTCAAGCTAATTGCTGGCTCCTCGAACCCCTCTGGCATAAGGACCGTACTGGCTTGTAACTCACAACGCTCCAGCCCCTTTACCTTGAGCCATAAGCCTCCCGAGTCCAAAGACAGTTGCCCTTTCACTGGGCGTTGCGGGCCTAAGCGCACTTTGGCAAAGCGGGTGGTTCCCCAAGGCACACTGATGGGCATTTTTTCTGGATAACCGATTAAGCGCCCATTGGTATCGTGGTCAGTCAGCGCCACCAGCAACTCTGTCCCTTCATCCAGAATCTTGACCGTCAATTCCTGCATCACTCGTTGCTTGAATTGCTCGTTGTTGATGTCCCTAGCATCCAGTGTCAACTCGGCCAACGTGCCCTCGCGCACCGGCACATCACCGCCGTAGAAAAACTCCCAATGCGCGCCCACGCGCTTGACCGGCAGAGTCACCTTCTCCGTCCAGTCGGCATCAAAATAGTTGCTACTCATATCTCCTCCGGCCCTAAGCGGGCTCCGCCTCTCACATGGCTGTAGTTGTTCGTCATTTGACAGGGCCACCAGGAATGGCTAAAATCTTCCGCAATACGACCGGCGCCTCTGCACTTTTGTGTACGCGTCGGTTTTCATTTGTGGCTTTCGCGTCGTCTCCACAAAGCGTCACCCTTCCAGCCAGGGTACAAGCCAAAATCTGACAGCGCCAATACGCCCTGCGCCGTTTGCGGAAAGTCGTCTTCCAACAACTGCGCCAGCCGCGCGCCCCAAGTGGAGTTCGGGCAAATCCGGCCCAGCAAGTGCTGCATCAAGCAAAAGTAAAAAAATGGCCGCGCAGGCTTGAGTTGTGTGGGCCAGCCTGCAGGCAAAGGCGATAGCTCCAGCACATTCAGGTTCCACAGCCGGGCGTGGTGCGCAGCTACGTTGCGAATCATGTTCAAACTGCGCAACCATTGGCCAAATGCTTTGCCATCGACCGCACCGTATCGGTGTGCAATGGTTTGCTGGTCTTCGTATTTCATGCCAGCGAACAGCTTGGAGAGCAGGCCAAAGTCCCACACCTCTACAGCGGCCCATACCGGCAGCGCCCCGTAAGCCTGCAAGTGGTGCTGCACAAACGGCTGCTTGCGTGCTTGCGACTGCAGTTGCTGAAACCGCTCCAGCCACATCTGATGCATGGTCTTGCCCGCACCAGCACCCTTGGCAATTACCTTCTTGGTGAAGTTGCCGTGCAAGTGCTCGGGTTTGAGGTGCGCCAGCGGGTCACGCTTGCCCAGCACATGGGCCACATCCACCCGCACGGCCATTTCAATGCGTTCCAGCGCATCCAAGGCCAGCAGGCGCAGCTTTTTGTCAAACACATACAACTGCACCACGCTTTGAAAGCGGCTGCCCGGCACAAAGCCGTCAGAGCGCACCGCTTTGCCTTGCTGCGCGGAAGCTTGCTGGTCCACCTCTCGCATGGGATACCAATAGCCGCTGAGCCGGTAATAGCCCAGCCGCGCCAAGTAGTTCAGCGCGGCAGCCTCATCTTCCACCTGCAGGCCACGCTCACGCAGCTGTGCCAATTGCGCTTTGTAGGAAAGCCAAGGCTTTGGAGGCTTGAAAACCTGATGGATAACTTGCTGACTCAATGCTCTTGCCCTTTAAAAACGTCCACGCCGCACGATAGTCGTCCTCGCTATTGAACAACCGGCTCGGCGCTGAGCCTATACCCGCCAATTTCTGCTGCTTGAGCACAGCAAATCTGCCTGGACGAACTGGCGCATAACCTGCATTACGCCGCAATCGGCCAACGCTGCTGCATGAGCTGCGCCAAAGACTGGCTACGTTCTTCAATGTTTTCCAGCTTGTAACCCAGCGGTTTGCCCACACGGCTGGCGGCAAGTGCCTTGACCGAGACCAATCCTGAGGCAGCGTAAAGCGTTGGGACTGTGACCTTGGACTCCACCGTGGCGTTCTGGCAGGCGCTGTTCAGGCCCTTTTCCAGCAGCAACAAATTGCCCAGACGGTGCTTGTGCTCCTCGAACTCCTCGGCGTCCTTGAAGCCGTAGCTGGCAATGTCAAACGCCGGGTTTTGCGGCAGCACATGCTCGACCGACAGGCCGGCGGCATTCAAACGGGACAACTCCGCAATGTCTGCCGCAGGCTGCTGCAGGGAAAGACGGGTTTGGTCTTCCTCCTCCCACAGCATGCGCTGCAGGCCCATATTGCGGTACAGGTCTTCGCTGAGCAGGCGCGAGGTCAGCAACGTATCGGGCATGAACTTGCGGCAGAAGTTCTGCAAATCCATCACCACCTGCTCCAGGGTGGTGCTCGCCAGCCCTCGGGTGATACTGAACACGTCCGCCTGCGGATTGGTGCCGCGCAGCTTGAAGACCCGCAGGTCCACCAGTTCCATCAAAGACTGCAGGGTTCGGCTGTCAATGGAGGATGTCTGCTGCAGCCAGCCCATCAAGTGCAGGCGAATCAGCATGGGATACAGGGTGGCAGACAGGTCTTGCACCACCAGCAGCATGTAGTTAGCGCGGTCTGTTCGCGTGGATTGCACCAAGGCCTCCAAAGCACCGAAAAAGCCCGTCAGGTCTGCGGTGTATGCCTCAATGAAAGCGCGCAACTTCTGCGGGTCAGAACGCAGTTTTTGCAGGGCAGGCTTCAAAAAGCTTTCCAGCACGGACTCTGTGGTTGCGTTGTAGTCCCCGCCTGCCTCCACACCGAAGGGCGTCGCGTTGAATGCGAAGTAGTGGTAACGCAGCACATCGTCCTCGCGGAACGAATCGCGGTCGATATGCCGTATCTGGTAGCCAGGCTCGTTGGCCAAGGCCTTGACGTTGTTGAAAGAGCGGAACGCTTTGCCAAACTGCGTAGCAATACTCTGGTCCAAAGCACCGTCCAGATAGCGGTTGGAATAATAGACCAGCAAGCTTTTGACAATGTCCATCTTGGCCAGAGGCACGCCACGGTCGTTCACGGTCTGGAACATGCGAATGGCCTTGCCCTCGTCACGCTCAATAAACTCCAGCACTTCCATACGGGTCAAGGTGGTCAGCCACTGCAACACCAGCGGCTGCCCGCCTTGCTTGACCAAGTCCTGCACTCGCAAGCGAATGTGCTGGTAAGCCTGCTTCAACCGGGTTTGCCCCGCCGAGGTAGGTTCGGGGTTTTGCTTGGCCAACATGGCCTCAAAGAAATCTTTGTTCTCACCCAGCACCTGAAATTTGTAGCCCGTCAAAGGGTGGCGGATATAAGTGCTGCGCATCGCCGTGCGAACCTCACCATCCTCCAAACTGCCAATCAAGGCATCGAGCAGCATGGTCAAGGTGGTGAGGCGCTGCTGGCCGTCAACCACAAACACCGGCGCAGACGTTGATTGCTGCGACAAGATAAAGGTGCCCAGGTAATGGCCACCCACTTCCAGGGCCTCTTCCACGTCCGCAAACAGCTCGTCGATGTTGCGCTCCTTCCAGGCGTAGTCGCGCTGGTAGCTGGGAACCACCAGGGTCTTGCCAGCAAAAAAGGTTTCAATGGTTTGCTTGCTCATCGCTCGGTTTTCTTGAATATTTGGTCAAAAGCGCCTCTAGCGCTTGCTCAACAAGCGCAAGCAGCTATTAAATTTGATTCTCTGAAAAGAACGCCCAAGCCATGCGGTAGTCATCCTCACGATTGGCGCGCACAAAGGGAGCCACATAGGTGCGCTCGACTTCGCGGGGGCCGCCGGGTAGTGTGTCGTCCATCACCCATTGGGTAATCACCGTGCCATCGGGCACTTGGGGTTTGCCACCGGCGTGCAGTATTTCGGGGCTGTCGCCTGCTTCGACGTTGGCGTAGGTCCATAGGTCTTCCCAGCCAAATTGGTGATTAAAGACCTTGCCATCAGGCGTAGTCATGCGGGTGCGTGGTGTTTTGGGGCCGCCCTTGCGCGGCAGGCCCACGCCGACTAGGCCCTTGCTGTTGGTAAAGACGATGCGGCCCGTGATGTCGTACCAAGTGTCGCGCTCGTAGCCTTGCATGACGGGGAACTGCACGCGATAGATGAGCAGCAGCTCGTCCAGCGTCAGGCCCAGGGCTTGGGCCACCAGCACGTCGATTTCGACCAGGGCCATGCGGCGGGCGTAGTCGCTGCGCAGGGCGCAGTCGCGCGTCCAGGTGCTGGTGAGGGCGGGCCAAAAATCGTGTGGCAGGCGCGGGTTGCCGGGCTGGCTCCAGCTTTGGTCGGCAAAGTCCAGGTCATAGACCTGCTCCCACAGCGGGGCGTAGTGGGTGGTGAGGCAGTTGAGAGCGAGGTAACGGCTCGAAATCGCTGGCAATGACGGCAACAAAGGAACCTTGTCAACCAAGTCCCCCCGCATATCACCTTTGCCGGTGCTCTTTATCAAGAAGTCGAACGGTACTGACGCAAGTGCGCTGGAGAACGCCACCATTTCTCGTGGCTCTTGAAAAGTAATTGAAAAACCACCGTCTATGTGCGCCACACCCGGCGGCAGCAGGATGCCAATAGAGGTTCGCTCCATTGATGTGCTGATTGCCCGCCGATGCACATGCCTAAAAAACTCCGTCACCGGCCTGCCCTGCGTTTCGCCCGGCTCCAGCCAACTGACGCGCGGCGTGCGGCGCAGGTACTCGGCGCGGTCGGGCATGGGACGGTAGTTGGTGCGCGGCAGGTAGTCGTCGGGCAGGGTTTCGAGGTCGATGATGTCGTAATGCCCGTTGGCAGTGCAGACCTTGCGCGGGGTTTTGTTGAACGGGTTGGCCAAAAAGAAATGCGGACCAGATAGCACCCAGTCGTGCGGCGTGGCGGCAAAGCCGGGGTCGGTGTTGGGGCGGCGGGTGATGGTGCCGTCCTTCTGCTGCATGGTTTCGTGCCACATCTCGGTGGAGACGTAGCCCTCGCCCACATCCGCCAACCGGCGCGGGTAGGCGGCCAGTTTGGCCAGCACGCTGCCCAAGGCCCCCGCGTGCAGCGCGGGCAGGCGGGCGCGGCGCGCCGGGGTGCCGGGCTCGTCGTAGAGCTGGGCAAAGGTGGCCAGCGCGGCCTCGTCCACGCGCACGATGCGGTCGCGGTGGCCGGTGGTGTTCCACTTTCCGACCTCGTTTTTGTAGCCGCCCACCATGCCGGTGCCGTCGTGCAGGTAGCAGGCATCGACCGTGGCGGGCGCAAACAGGTTGGCCAACTGGTCAAAGCCTGTTGAGGCTTGTGCAGTGCCGTAGATATTGATGCTGTATTTGGTGTGGTGGTCTACCTCGGCAAAAAGCTGCAACTCGTTCACAAAACCAAAATGCCGCCGCAGCCGCGCATACACCGCCTCGCGCAGGTTGCCGCCCTTGGGGTCGTCGTACGGCCCTTCGGGGTGCAGCAGCCCGGCCACGCCCTGCGCGCTGCTCAAGCCCCAGGCCAGCGGCATAAAGCATTTGTAGAGGTTGGTTTGCACGCCTTTGAGCAGCGGGTAGTTCTGCACCGCGTTCAAAAAGGCTTGCGTGCCTTCGGCCTCTTCCAGCTCTTGCAGCCAGTCGGCTTGCAGGCCGGGGAACTGGGCAAAGGCTTCGGCGCGCAGCTTGGCCAAATCGCTGGCACTGATTTTTCGGATGGCAAACACGGGATTGCGCTCGCCCAGAATGCCGGCCTCGTTCCACTCCACCTTCAGCCAAGGCGGGTTGCCCAAAATCAGGTCAAAACCGCCCCCGGCGCGGCCAGCGGTGGCTGGGCCTGCGCCCAGCAGCACATCGGCAAAGCACAGCTCCCAGTGCATAAAGCGGCGCTGCGCGGCAATGCCTTCCACCACAGGGATGCGGCTAAACAACTGGCGCAATTTGCTGATGCGCAGCTGGCCCAGCTTGTCGTGCAGGCGCGGGGCTGCGGACTCGGCCAAGGGGAGCTGAGTTGCAAAGCCGTCCAGGCTGGGCTGCACCTCGGGAATGACGACGGTTTGCGCGCTGGTTGGCGTGCCGGGCTGGAAGTCAAAGCCCGCCTGGGGCGTCACGTCGATGACGTTGCCTTCCAGAATGGCGCCCACTTCCATCCACCACTGCTCGCGGCTGGGCAGCGCGTGGCTTTGGCTGATGGGCCAAAACCACAGGGCGCACCAGTAGTCCATCACCAGCTTGAGGCGGCGAAACGGTGTGGCCAGGTCTCCGTCTTCGTTCAGCAAACCCTGCTGGCGGATGGCTTCTTTTTGTGCGCGGCTGATACGGCGGCTGTGGCTTTTACTACTGCTTTGATAGCTGTTTGCGCTTGCTGGGTAAGCGCTAGAGGCTGATTTGGCTTGTAATTCGTGGCGCATACCGTGCGGCCAGATGGGGGTGGCATCTTCGGTGCGGGCGCGGTCGCGGGCCAGGGCGGCGCGGTGTTCGGCCCACAGGGCTTCGACCTGCTGGCTGAGTTGCTGCAGCCGGGCCATTTCGTGCGCGGCCAGCGGGGCGCAGAAGGCTTTGCGCCAGGTTTTCAGGTGGGCAAATTCGGCGGGGTAGAGCTTTTTGGCATCCTTATCGCCATAGTCGGCCATGCCGGGGTCGGGCAGCAGAAAGTGCCAAATTTCATCGGGGCGGCGCGGCGCATCGGCTGTGGCGCGGCGCGGGGGTTCTTCGTGCCAGGCGGGTTTGGCGCCTTTTTTCAGCGCTGCAGCTTTGAACACGTGGTGGCGCGCGCCAATCAGGCTGTTGCCCGCAAACAGTTGGTAGCCAAACCAGGGCACGCGGGCGGGCAAGGGTTGCTTTGTGACTTCATCCAGTTCCCCATAAATGGCGTTGAGCCACAGGGACACTTCGGCCAGCTCCACGGCCACGGGGTTCAAGTCCACTCCAAACACATTGCGGTCGGCCAGGTGCATGCGCACTTTTTGCAGCTCTTGCGCGTATTGGTCGTGGGGAATGCGTTGTTTGAGCTCGGCCTGTTTGCGCTCCAGATAGGCCTCGGCCAACTGGTTCACGGCTTCGTTCAAGAAGGCGGCGCTGCCCATGGCAGGCTCACAGACGGTGAGCGTCAAGATGTCATCAGCCTTTTGCACGCGGCCGTTTTTCTCATCGAGCAGTTCTTTGAGCGCGTATTTGACCAAACACTGCGTGAGCACCTGGGGGGTGTAGTAACTGGCGCTTTTTTGCCGGTCGCGCCCCGCCAGGCGGTAGATGAAGCTGCCTTTGGGGTACATGCGCAAGCGGCGGCGGCCGTCTTCCACGTCGTACACCTTTTCATCGTCGCGGTATTCGTCAATGCGGCTGCGGGGCACAAACCATGCGTTTTCCAGCATGTCGGCGCTGCTGTCGGTGTCGCGCGCTTTGCGGGTGCTGGTGGCTTCGGCTTCGTCGCTGTCGTCACCCTCGTCATCGCTGGCGGCAGCGCTGGCTTTTTTGGGGGCGGGTTTGACTTCGTACAGGTCTTCCTGCGCAAAGAAACCGCGGTAACTGAGTAGTGCTTCATACACCGCGCCCAACTGGTTGATGGACAGCAGCTGGTAGCTGACGCGGCCCGAGCGGCGGCCTTTGCCGTTACCTTTGCTCAGTGACAGCAGCTTAATGACCCGCTGCCACACCAAGTTGGGAAAGCACACCTTGGAGAGCAGCGGCACGGCGCTGTCGTCAAACAAACGGCTGTCCAGTGGTGCCAGTGCAAAGGTGTCTTTGGCACCTTGCAGCACGGGCAGGCTAGTGTCGCGCACATCGCGCAGTTCGGCCTGCTCACCCGCCAAGCCACAGCCATGGGCCACCAGGCTGAACAGGCGGCGCAGGGTTTGGTCAAAGTAGGTACCTTCTTGCGCTTGGGGAGTAGGCAGGGGCTGCAGCTCCAAGTCGCGCAGGCTTTCAAGGCTGTAGCCTTTGAGGTAGACCTCGCTTTTGCTGATGGGCACATAGCCCAGCTCTGGCCGCGCCTCGATGTAGAACATGAACAGCAAGCGGTAGACCATGCGCAGGCATTCCAGGCTGAGGTCGCCCGCGTCGAGCTTGTATTGACCCGAATACACGCTTTTTTTGTGGCCAATGGCCTGCGCTTCCAACTGGCTGGCGGCTTCGTTGCCCAGCAGTTCAATGGCTTCGCGCAGCGCGTATTTGAGGTCTTCACTCACGCCAAAGGCGTGCTTGTGGGCGTTCTCGTCCAGGCTTTCCAGCAGGCTATTGCCTTCGCCGGGTGCAAGACTGTCTTTGTGCAGCAGGGCTGCGCAGGCTTTGAGGGTGTCGGCATCTTTGCGGTCCAGGATGTCGGCCCAGGCAAAGCGCAGGGCACGGTTGTTGGGCCATTTGTAGCGGTCCAGCAGCAGCCATTCGTCCAAACCCAGCAACAGCACATAGCGCGGTGGCTGCTCACCGCCAAAAACGGCGTCAGACAGCAGCTCAGCCCACGACTGGCCCTTGATTTGGGGCGGCAGAGGCTCTGCGCCGTAGTGGAAGGCGGTGAGCTCGTGGTCTAGCAGGTCATCTTCTTCACGGCTGGGCTGGTAGGCCGGGATGATGGCCAGGCGCTGGCCTTGGAGATGCCACAGCGGCACAGGCAGGCCGATGCTGAACTCATGCAGCGTGCAACTGCGCGGTGGCTGTGCATAGCCCAGTGCTTGCAGCAGGCCGGTTTGCATTTGCACAAAGCTGTGCCAGCGCTCGTTTTCATCTTTACCGCGCTGCACTTGGTTGCGCAGGGAGAACCAGCGCTGTGCCCAGCCTTGCAGGCGTTTGGCGGGGGCGCGGTGAGCCTCATCGCCAGGGTGCTGGGCTTCTTCAGTATCCCAGGCAGCAAGGCGGTCTTTGATGTCGCCCTTGAAGACTTCAGACAGGTAGTGGTGGCTGTAAAACTCGTTTTCGTTGGCAATGCCAGCGAAGGTTTGGACGGCTTCTAAAACTCGCATGGGGGATTACGCTCCGGCGCTTTCGGGGTGACAGACTGCGGCAATGACCTGAATCCAAGGCTGGGGTTCGGTGGTCAGGGTGTCTTGCACCCACAGGCGGTAGTCGTCAAAAACGCGGTTGATTTGTTGGGTGCGCTGCTCTAAACGGCCACGCTTGATGGTTTCAATCTGGCCTTCAAGGTCCAGCGCGAGCTGCTCGACTTGTTTGCCTTGCAGGCGCTTGAGCTCTGCCAAGGTGTCTTGCAACCTTGTAGAGAGCTGCTGGGCAAAGCTGCTTTGCTCCTTGACCATGTGCTGGTGCATGGTGGCAACTGCAGCGGGCAAGGCGGCTTGCAGGCTTGGCATCGCCGGGTGACCGGCTTGCAGCAGCCCACGGTTGGGCAGCTTGCCAGCCTTGAGGCCCGCACGGGCGGCAAAGTCGTCAAACGATTGCAGGGTAAAAGCGCCTTGGCCCTGCGCATTGGGCACGCGATGCGCCACCTGCCACTGCACCAACAGCGGCTGGCCTTTGCGGTTAGGCACTAAGCCCATCAAGATAAAAGCTTGCTCTTGGGGTTGCAGCCTCAAACACTCCAGCACGGGTGCGCAGTGGCGGCCAAATTGGGTGAGCACGCGGTCGCCCAACCATTCCATGATGGGGTGTTGGGGCCACAGGTAATGCAGCTGGGGCCAGCTTTCTTCCTCCGCACGGGCTTGGCGCGCAGTTTCAATGGCTTGGGCCATGCGCTCACGGTTGGCCGTGAGGGTGTAGTAGTCGTTGTCGGCCTGGACTTCTTTGGGCAATTGCTTGAGACGCTCTTGCAGGTCGCGCGGGGCTGTCAAAGCAATCATCTGGGTGTCATCGGCAGGTTGCCACTGGCACAAGGTATCGTCTTTGTTGAGCTGCGTCAGCGCGGCCTTGGCGTAGTGGTAGTCGCTGTCAAACAGCGAAGCGGGCTCGTCAATGTGGTCGGTGCTGCTGCCCGTGTGCTGGGCCGATTGCTGGGCCGCAGTGGTGGTTGTGTCCGGGGCTGTATCGGCACCGCCGCCAAATAGCTCCATCAAAAAGTCTGCATCGTTATCGCTGGTGTTGGTAGCTGCGTGGTCCAGCTCGGCTTCCACCTGCTCGGGCGTGGCGCCTTGGGCCATGTAATCACTGACTTTTTCAACTTCCTTTTCAGGGTCGTAGACATTCAAGAAGGCCGATGGGTCGCCCAAGTTGAAGTTGGCCTGCTCGTCTTTGCGCTCCAGAATTTCCAGAATGCGCAGGTCACCGCGAATCTTCTCGTTTACGGTTTCGGTGAACAGGTAAACGATGTGCGGCTGGTGCTGCTGGCCATAGCGGTCCACACGGCCATTGCGCTGCTGGAAGGTCATCAATGACCAAGGCAGGTCAAAGTGCACCAAGCGGTGGCAGAAGTAGTGCAGGTTCAGGCCTTCGCTAGCCACATCAGAGCAGACCAGTACACGGATGGGGTCGTCTTTACGGCCAAATCGCTCGACCAGCGCTTGCTGCTCGATGTCGCTCATGCTGCCGTGCAGGACTTCCAGCTGCTTGGGCTTGAGCTTTAAGTCGCGCGTGAGCTGTTCTTTGAGCCAATGCAGCGTTTCAATGCGCTCCGAGAAAATCACCAGGCGGTCACCCGCGTCGTCTTTGTTCCAGCCAAATTCACTGGATTGCAGCTGCTCCAACAGCTTTTGGTAGCGGCTAAAGCTTTTGGCGCTGGTGTCATTGACAAGGGTGAGCAGGGTTTCTTGAAACTCTTGCAGGCCAGTGACTTCGATGCGCTCATCGTCCGAGATGGCTGGGCGACCTTGCAGCAAGGCAATGCGCCGCTGCGTGGATTCCAAGGCAGCTTTGGGGCTGGAGAACAGCGCTTTTTGCATGCCAATACGCTGCAGCTCTTGCTGGCGGCCTGCTTTGTGATTGCCGCCTTGGGTGAAGCGAATGGCCAACAAGGCACGGTAAGCAGCCTCTTCTTCAGCAGAGGCGCTTTGGCGCAAGCAGGTGGTGATGCGCTCTTGAAAGTCTGCAGAGACTTGGTCTCGGATGTCTTTTTTAAAGCGCCGAATGACCAAGCCTTTGCTGCGGAAGTCTTGCGGCGTGTAGTGGTCGGGGTCTGAGATGGCTGTGGGGTCCAGCAAGCTCATCAACGACGCAAAGCTGCGTGCCGAGCCATCGTGGGGCGTGGCCGAAAGCAGCATCAAGGTGTCTGAACGGTTGGACAGCAACCGCGCCAAGCGAGCACGCCGCGACAAGCCCGATTCACCCGCACGCGCAGCCACGTTGTGGCATTCGTCAATGACGATGATGTCCCACCACGCGTTTTCCAGGTAATTGCGGTACTCAAGATTGCTCTTGAGCGTGTCCATGGAAATGATGCTGCGGTCGAAGTAATTGAAAGGGTTGTGATTGGCTGGGATGCGGTTACGCACGCGCGCCAAGCCCAGTGAGTCCAGTCGCACCAAGGGGATGGAAAAACGGCTCCACCACTCTTTTTGGAACTGCGTGAGCATGGCTTTTTGCGTCACCACCAGGATGCGCTTGCCCCGGCCGCGCTGAATCAGCTCGGTGGCCAAAATGCCGGCTTCCAGCGTCTTCCCTAAGCCCACTGCGTCAGCAATCAAGATACGCGCACGCGGCTGGTGCAGGGCTTGCAAGGCAGGGTCGAGCTGATAGGGCACCAGGTTCATCACCCCCCTATGCCCCAGATGGATGTGCTCATCATTGGCGATGCTGCGCCGACGCATGCTCTCCAAATACAACATGGTGGCGTTGTAAGTGGGACTGGTATCTGCGACCAGCTTGGTGTGTGCTGGGTCCAGCACCTCAATCGGACCTTCAAGCTCGGTCAGAAACAGTGCTTCGCGCCCTCGGACGAGTTCCGAAATGCCGTCACAGGTTAATAACCATCCACCATCTGTGGACGGGTCTACCCGCCGAACCAACCACTCTTCATCACGGATAACGACACGGGCACCAGGCGCAAATGAAATCATGCTTGAAATTCTGAATATTTTTATAAAGGGTCCAAGGGCTTTCTCCTGAAGCGCCCTACTTCTTATGCTCTAAATTGGACTTAACCACTCAGAAGCAGCCATCGACCTTCAGACGGTGCTATTAAAAATGACTGCACCCTAACCGCTTGTTACAGGCATAACGATAACAGCTGTCTGCAGCGGTAGAGCTCTCAACAGGTGGAATATAAAGTTTCCAAATCCGTTATCAGCCATGCAAAAAGCCTGCTTGGCTTTCAACGCACCAAGCAGGCTTTTCATCCTTCTCTTCCAATGTCTATCGATTCAAAGCATCTTGAATCGCCTTCACTTCCCTCAACTCCTCGCGAACTTCTTTGGCCAGTTCACGCAGCAGGGTCCTTTTGCCACCTTTCCAGGCATTACGGGCTACGGCGGCCTTGCCCTCTGCGCTTTTGGGTCCTGTGCTCTGGGTCCAAGGCTGCCATTGTCGAATCAGTTGCGCCTGTCGTTTGCGACGCTCCGGTGTCCAGGATGTTGTCATGCTTGGCCTCTTCCAATAGTTTGTTTGGCGCACTTTCGATTTTTCCCGCACGCGGTGCAGCAGGAACCCTCGCAGGCACGCCGTTGTTGACTTGCTGATGGCCGTGGGCAATATTGGCCTGCTTGATATAGGGCTGAGGGTTCTTCATGACGGAAAGCGTCTCCGCCGTGGCGCGAGCCTGGGCTTGCGCCTTGAATGCCAGGCGGGTGAGCGTCTCTATACCCTTGAATGAATCCTGGAGACTGGCGCGCTGCGCGAGGTTGCTGAACATTTCATTCAAGGTCAGCAACTGGTAAGTGAGGATGCGCTCAACGCGCGCAAAGTCGCCACCCACAACCTCATCACCCGCTTTCTTCATCGAGGCAACCAAGTCCATCACATCCATCAGCGGGTTGGTGTTGGCATAGACCTGAGTGGTCGCACTCATCAAGGTTCCGTTGGCCACAGCCTCTGCCAAAGCTTGTGAACCCGTCTGCCCATGCTGGAGCTGCAGTTGCGGGCTACGCGGGTCACGCGCTACCGCACTGTCTTTGCCGTTTTGGGCACCTTTGGCTTTGAACTTTGTCATATGCCCTCCTTGTCTTTCAGATATTGATCGGACCGGATTTTGTAAACACGCACAAAGCGGCCATGAATGCGCTGACTTTTTGACTTAACCCCCGTGGCTGGGGCAACCAAAAGCTGCGCCGAACGCAGGCTCTCCAATGCACGCCCAAAGTCAAAGCCCTTCAAAGCTTCACGCAAGCCGTCGGTGGTGAACAGATACTCCATGCCTTCACCCGTGGATTGCCACCAGCCCGCTCTATCACGCACCATGGTCTGCACGCGCTCGTCAAAGGGTCCAGTAGCATCCGAGAAGCGGCTATCCCCATGGCGCTCAATAAAGGCCAGCACTGCCTGAGTGATTTGGTCTTGCTCGGCATTACCACCGACCTCACCACGCCCAGCCTTCCAGGCCTCAAAACCCACCATGGCAGCCTGAATGGCATCTCCCTCCTGCCAGTTGGTGATGCCATAGCGGGTGGCCAGTTCGCCCGCCAGCGCCAGCACCGCCAGGCGCGCGGCAGCACGGGCGGGCTGCCCATCACCGCTTGCAACGCCCTGCATCAGCTGGTTTTTGATGGCCTCCAGTTGGTCTGTGTGCGCTGTGCCGTCACGGGTCAGCTTCTCCAGGAATGCTCGACCCGCTGTGCCATATTGAAGCAATGCAGCGCGCTTGAGCGCATCCGAGAATGCCGGTCCACAGCTATGGTGATGCAACTCATCCCAGGCGCCAAAGCGACGCTGCACTGGAATATCCAGCAAGCGCACCGCCTGTCCTGCTTTGACGCGTTGACCCGCATCCAGCATGCTGGTGGCAATGCTGCGCTCTCCTGTGCTGAGAATGCTGGAGCGCCAGCGGTGCACTGCGCGAGCGGCTCCCATACGGCTGGCACGCTGTTTGCCACGACCATTGCCCAGCATGTAAACAACTTCTCCAACGTCACGTGGGTCGCACTCGCTGATTTCATCCAATGCAAGCAAAGAGTCGTTGAAAAGTGCGGCCGCACCTTCCAGGCCGTTAGCCGTGGTGCGCCAGCTGCGGCGAAAGCCATCGCCACCCCACACGCTGGCCGCGGCTTGCAAGGCCGTGGTTTTGCCGGTGGAGCTGTCACCAATCAGATGCAAACCACCCGATTCAGCACCCACCAGCGCCAGCACAGGCCCGGCAAAGGCCACGCACAATGCCAGCACCAGCATGGGATTGCCCACCGCTGCAGCTGCAATACCTTGTTGCCAGCCGTCCAGGGTTCCGCGCTGGGTGTACTCATCCGCCCCTTTGACTTCGCTTTGAAAGGTGACGCGACTGGCCTGCGGGCCAATCACACAGTCCGGCAAAGCATAGGCTTTGAACTGACCGCCCGCCCAGCCCGTCTGCAAAACGGCTTCCATCTGGCGCTTGGGTGTCTGACTCTGCAGGAAGTTCACCAGCATCTGGCGACCTGCATTACCGGGGTCAAGGTGCACTCCCATGGAAAGCAGCACGCCACGCAAGTCAGCGGCATCGCTGCGCAGCATCTCCATAGGCATGGCCCACTGCCCCCACTTGCCCAAGGTATTACGAAAACGCAGGAGGCGGCCGAAGTTGCCTCCGGCATGGTCATAAGTCACAGCGTCAACATGCAGCGGGCTGCAAATCCACTGCTGTACCAGCGTGGGCGGGTTCTCGCCTTTACCGGGCTTGATACCGAAATACCAGACGCCTGCGCGGTATTCGCTGCCATCGGCCGCTTGATAGGACTCATCCAGCACCACAAAGCGTGGACGTTCCTTGTCTCCGGGGATAGGGTTGTAGCGTCCGTTCACATCCATTTCAACAATGGCTGTGACTTCTTCATAAGCGGAGTCATTAAAGGTCATGGGAAAGGCCCTCCATGACCTCTGCAAAGCACTCGTGCACGACACCAGTGCCTGCCAGTGCAGACAAGTCGTTAAAGTCCGTCGCCTTGCCCGGACGATTGGCTGGAAATTGCGGCATAACAACCAAGCCACCAACGGCCATGGCTGCAGCGCGGGCAGCAGTCAAGCCTGGATTGCCTTCCGTCAGATGGTCATCATCAGCCGCAATAATGATGGTGCACTCGGGGTTCTTCTGCTTCAAGGCCTGCGCCACAGGCATCAGATTGCTGGCACTGAATGCCGCTGCCAGCGTCAAATTGGTTGCTTCACGGATGCTGTGAGCAGTTGCTACTCCTTCGCACACCACCCATACCGAGCTGGCTTGACCAAGGCCGTAATAACAGCCTCGTACACGACCACCCGTCATAAAGCGCTTATGCCCCTGCGGCGTAATGCTTTGCACGCTATGCACCATGCCATTGGTGTCATGCAAAGGCACCAGCAGCATTTCCCCATCGACACGCAACTTGTAGCCTTGTACGCCTTTAGCCGTCAGATAAGCATGCTGGCCCACAGGCAGCGCCACCTCCCATTTCTTCGTTGCCGCCACCTGGGTTTGCTGCTGGCGCTGCAGGGTGCCGGCATCACGCAAAGCTTTGGCCACCTTAATGCGCTGACGCAGCATGCTGCTCTCGGCATAGGTCAGCGTATGTTCAGGCTTGCTGCTCCAGGTTTCAGTCAGGCCCGCGCGCCAGCAGCCGAATACACCGGCAGGTACAGCACCGTCGTGCAGAACATACCAGCCAGAAAAATCACCGCGCTTGCCACTGGTGCTAAAGCGATGCAGCAAACCATCCGAATAGACCGTCTCTGGAGGCTGGAGACCGGCCGCCTTTATCGCTTGGGCGAAAGCAAAGACAGGCGCACCACGGTAGGTAGTAGTGGAGTGAATAGGGGACATCACTGGCCCCCTTTCTCTGCCAAGCGATGGCGCCCCACCAGGCTAAGGCGGTATCGGCCAGCTTGGACAGACAGGCCATCGCAGTCAAGCACACTCACTCTCTGCATCTCGATGGCGTCATAGCCCCAGCGAGAACGCAGTTGACGGACAATTTCTGGGCCATTCGAGGCTCCAGCAATGCTGTCAATGGCCTCACGGCTGATCCAGTCGTTAGTGTCAGCCAAAGCCTTTGCAACGCGCATTTGACGTGGCGTCATGGGTTTGATGCTGCTAGGATAAGAGCCATTACCAGTGGCGCTCAGTTCTGCTTTTTTGTGGGACTGGGCGTTTTTCTTGGACGTCATTTTTTGCCACCCTTCTTTGCACGAATACGTTCAACGATGTAGAAGATTGCGAAGATGAACATCACTCAACTCCCTTCGCTACCGCCAGAAACTTCGCTTTGCAGCGACGCTCATGGCTTTTAGCCTTGAACAAGGCAGCGTATTCATCGGTGGTAGCTTTCATCATGGCCATCCACTCCTGAGAGCCACGCTCGATGTAAACACCCTCCATATCATTGAGTTCGCGCCATTCCAAATAGGCCCACTGGAGGCCACTCTTGCAGCGCTTAGAGTTTTCAATGGCGTGTGCGTAGTCAAGCGCAACGCCAGCCAGGGTGTTGAGGGTATGTTTGACGCGCACCATCACTGCACCTCCAGAACCGAGCGGATACCAGAGGTGGACCAGGCAATGCGATTGCCAATCTTGATGGGGTTCAAGCGCGGGTCGTAGCTACCGCGCATGTGCTGCTCACGCAGAGTTTGAGGGCGCAGCAGTAAATAGTGAGCGCATTGCTCGGTGCTCACGCGGGGGCGTGTTTCTTGCTCCAGTGGAGGGAACTTGGTTTCAAGAGCAGCACGGCAGATATCAACGCTGTATTGAATGGAATGCATGGTTTGCTTTCAACCCAGCAGCACTGGCTAGGTATGTGCAAACTGTTTTCGGAGCAAGCCTTGCCCCAAAAGCGCGACCAACGCCCCTCAAACCCGCATGAATACAGGTTTTTACGGGGCAAGGCATTTGCCCCGATTTTTTTGCCCTATTTGCCCCGTGCGTTGGAGATAGATAGCTGTCGATGTCTTGCACTCGATATACCCTTGAGTGCATGGCGTTTGATGTAAGACCCTTTCAATGGCTTACCTCCTTCCCCAACGACCCCCTTAGATCGAAGCTCATTTGCCACATGGTCGGCAATTTCTATCTGAGACGGGTAACAGTGCAGTTTTTTCCGACTATTGATGTATTCGCGTGCAAGGCTCTGAGCTTGTTTAGTCCATTCAGGCATAACCTTCAGCACAGTTGCCGATACTGCCTGGGATTGCGCGCTTGCCACACCATTTTCACTGCACAATCCAGTGCTCACGATGGCCTGCGCAAAGCCTTCCATCAAAACCTCACGCCAGTCTCCACTCAGCCCCCATGCCTCCGGGCTGAAGTTTAGGCGGTAAGCTTTCGCATCGTAGGATTCCCGATTAGCCAGCGCGCGCAAACTATCCGGCCCATATTCACTCTGATAGGCGGCCTCGAACTCATCACGCCAGACAAACACACCAGAGGGCAGCAAAGTCCAAGATTCTTGCCTCCACTGCTGGTAACCCACCTCATAATTGGTATGCGTTTCTTTGATGCGCGTGCTGCAGGCATCCAGCCCCCGGACCACCCAGCTTTCCCATGCTCGTTTTTCGGTTGCTACATAGGAGCCATCACTGTTGAGCTGATAGGCACACAAAGACTCAAACGCCGGAAGATGGAGAAATAATTTTTCATCACCTGCAAAGATACGTGCGACAAAGTCGGGTGATATTTTTTTCCAATCAGTCAGCAACGGAATAGCACGAACCGGAATGGCCTCACGGCCTTCAATAGTGACGATGACTTTCATTGCATCCTCCCGAATGCGCTCCCAAATAGAAAGCCCCAGCAAGCAAGCGGGAGGTCTGGCTTTTCAACCCAGTATCGAGGCGGGCCTAGCCAGGGCGTAAACATGTAATGCCCTTAACTGTATATGCATACATTGGTTTGCGCCAGTCCCTATAGGTGCGTGACACTATGTCAAAGGATTACTCAGGCGTGGATAGGCTGGGCCACCAAGCGAACCCCAAGGGCACCACAGACCCGGCGGATGGTGTCAAAGCGCGGCTGGCTGCCAGGGCGTAGCGCCTTGTAAAGAGCCTCGCGGGTCAGGCCGCTGGCGCTGGCAATCTCGGTCATGCCACGGGCGCGGGCAATCACACCCAGAGCGTTGGCCAGCTCTGCGGGGTCGTCTTCTTCCAGCACCAAGGATAGGTAGGCAGCCAGGTCTTCATCGGTTTTCAGGTGCTCTGCCATATCAAAGGTGGGCAGGTCTGCAATCTTGGTCATGGTCAGTCCTCCAGGGTCTTGGACAAAGCAATCGCGGCCTGAATGTCGGCCTGCTGGGTGGACTTGTCCCCTCCGCCCAGCATCACCACCAGCACATCACCGTGCTGCACGTAGTACATGCACCAGCCAGGGCCGAAGTCCTCGCGCAGCTCATGCACGCCATCACCCACGGGCTTTGTATCTCCAAGCGGGCCACGCTGCACCTTGTCCAGTCGCTTGGCAAGGCGGATGCGCGTCATGGTGTCGCGCAGGCCGAATAGCCATGCATCAAATTCAGCGGTTCGCTTGATGGTGAACATGGGTCTATTGTAATCGTTCGTTCACACAATGGACAATCCACACCAAGGGAGAGGTAGCAGAGGCGGGGATTGCTACTGCTTCTATAGTAGTAAATGCATATATCTATTGAGTGTGACACCTGTGACACCTACCTAATACATAGTGTCTCACTCTAAGCTATTGATTTATAAGGTCGTGACACCTGAGACACCAGTGACACCTACAAATTCAAGTCGCGTGAAAGATATTCCCCGGCTGGCGCAGCTCTACCTTTACGGCTGGTGTGCCACGAGCTTTGGTGCCCGGATGCTGGAGCTGGTATCCGTGCTCGGTATCCAAGCTTGGTATCCATGGAAAGCGCTTCTAAGACCTACAGCACAGCGCGCAGCTTGCCGGGCTCTGCCTTGGCGTCGAACTGCACCCCAGCCTGCTCCAGAATCCATGCCTCGATGCGCTCCAAGAATGGGCGCAGGGCATCCACACTGCGGGGCCGGTAGCCCTCTGCTGTGGCGCTTGGTTTGTGGCCCATCACCTGGGCAATCGCTCCGGCTGGTGCTCCGGCTGCCTCAGCAAGTAGGGAGAAGCTGCGGCGCAGACCGTGGAAGGTCAGGCGCTCGATTGCGGCAGATTGAAGCGCCTTGCTGTGGCATGAGCGCACATCAACAATGTGGCCCTTCTCCCCCGTACTGGCGAAAACGAACTCCCCCACCCTTGGCAGCCCTGCCAACATGTGGTGCAGATATGAGGTCAGCGGGATGGTACGGCTGTCCTCTACCTTGTCGGCCAGGGTCAGCTTGCACCACCTGAAATCCACATCCTTCCAGCGCAGGGAAGCCATTTCCTCACGGCGGGCACCAGTCAACAACAATGCACGCAGATAGGCACTAGCCGTGCGGTTGCTCAGCTGCTCAACACCAGACCACCACGCCGCGACCTGTGCCGTCTCCAGAGCATCAGTGCGCCGAGTCATAGCGGGCAGGTTCTGCACGATGGCCGGGGCCTGCCCTGCCTCGCGGTCGGTCATGGCTCTATATTGAGGCTGTGAAGCACACCAACGCAGAAAGCCCCGGAACATCATCAAGGCCCGCGCAGCTTGGTGCTTACCGGATTTGGCTTCTTGGTCATGCCACTGCTTGAGCGAGTCCTCATTGATTCCAGCCAATGGCAGCGCCAGCAAAGGGTACAGCGGGCCGGGGCGGGTCAGCCCCTGCCCTCTTTTCTTGGGCACACCACCGGGCGCAGCCATTTTGTGCAAGTCCTCTAGGTAGCGCGGCTTCCATGCATCCCGGCGCTTGGGCCTGCCATTCTCAAGATACAGTGGCCACACTTCCCCCACCGTCAACGCCTGGGCCTGCTCCCGCTGGCGCAGGGCTTCTTTCTCGGCCTGCTGCTGACGCTCCAGTTCTCTGGGGTCTTGTCCACTGTCCAGCGTCACAGCCAGGTGGCGGCCTTCGGTACGGGCTTGCTCAATCGTCCAAGTTCTCACGTCTCCAATGGTCCGGCTGAAAAATGCCTTCTCCTTTGTCTTAGTCTGGAACACAAAGGACTTCGCCCCCTTGGCGGTCACGCGCACACACAGGCCGGGTATTTCGCTGTCGCGCAGAAACGCTTTGTCTTTGCCATCTGGACATGCCAAACGCTCTATCAAGCCCACGGTCAGGACATGACGTTCGGAGAGGTTTATTGAGGCATCTTTTTTGGGCCTGGCCATGGATTGCGTCCTTCGGGTTAATGGTGCTCGGGATCCATGCATCCCCCATGCATCCCCAAGCACCCTATTTTGCCCTATCCCAACCTATGAAGATGCTGATTTTTTGAACAGTACAAATTACATAAGCTGTTGATTCATTATGAAAACTCTATATCAACCTATACCAACACATGCATTTACCCGGTCATTCGTAATGAGAAGGTCGCGTGTTCGATTCATGTCTCCGGCACCAGAATAAAAGCCCCAGGTTCGCAAGAGCCTGGGGCTTTTTCTTTTGCAGCTACTCGGTTTCATCACGATTTGCGCATAAAAGAACAATGCTTTATAATCTGCGGATTGCTGCGTGGCACTTGCCCTGCGCAGTATCTCTCAGGCAGTTCTCACGTTGCCCACGCTTGGCTCCATACAGTCATAGCACTCCATGGCAAGAAGCTTAAGCCACCCGCAAGCGGCTGGCTTATTTGATCCCGGCTCATCAGAGCTGGATTCCTTCATTTTTCATTGGTCGGCATGCCCTGCCCTGGGTTTGTGCCGCCCGTTGACTCGATATGCACACAGAACAAATCACAGAGCGTGTCGGCAACTACATTGTGACTGCCCTCACCCAAATGACTCACTCCGGCAAGGTTGCTGCAGCGGTTTCCATCCGACGCGGAACCTATGACCGGATTTTCAGGTTTATCCGCCAGTTCGACACTCCGGATATGGCCAGCAAATATGCCCTCGCCGAGGGGCGCAGCATGGTGCTGGACAACCAGTTGAACTGACCTCTTTGTTGAAAGGAAATATTTTGGCCAAAGAAGAATTGATTGAAATGCAAGGCAGAGTGGACGAGGTTTTGCCGGACGCCCGTTTTCGTGTGACGCTGGACAACGGCCACCAGCTGATTGCCTATTCCGGCGGCAAGATGCGCAAGCACCGTATTCGCGTGCTGGCAGGCGACAAGGTAACGCTGGAGATGTCTCCCTATGATCTGAACAAGGGTCGCCTGACCTTCCGTCATATCGAGCGTTCCAACAACAGCAACCCTGCGCCGCAGCAGCGCCGCCACTAAGCCTCGGCGGTTGATCTGGTGCGCTACGGCGACCAGTTCGACATGCTTGTGTCAGCTGCAGGATCACGGGGCCGCGCAAGCACCCGGCCTGCAGCTCAATTGCCAGCTCTGCCTGCTCCAGATGCAGATCGCAGAGGTCAGCTCTGGCTCTTCGATGCTCGCACTGCCTTCAGCGCGTGTCGATATGGATCGCTGAGGCACTCTCACGCCATTTGCTTGAGATTCCCACAGCCTGCACATCCAGCCTGACCAGCCTGGAATCAGGTATGCACAAAGTCCGCCACCAGTCATCGGTGGCGTTGCTATACCCAGCCTCATCCCAGCTCCAGCCCCTCGCTGCAAGTGTTGAATTTCCTTGTAGATCTGCGACCTTCCTGCACGTAGCGCTGGCCTCGATGCAGGTCATAACTATCAGAGCCAGCATCAACATGATGCCCTGTCGTAAATCATGCGATAGGCCAACCTCCCTGCGTTTGCGGGCACCAGTGTTCAGGCCAGATATTCGCAGGAATACGCCAACCGGCTTCGGTGCTTTTGCTGCGTCCTGCGCCAACCTCCTGGCCATGGATCGACAAATACCTCCAGGCAGCGTTCCCCTTTGGCAAGACTACGGATTTGAAATGATGGCTCGCGCCCTCAGATTGCTTGAATGTCGTCCAAGGATCCGAGAGATCAGCGCCGACAGCTCAGCACTCGGCACGATTGCGCCCAGCCGCCTTGGCCCGATACAGGGCTTGATCGGCCGCTTCAACCAGATCCAGCGGACTCGCCAGTCCATGCCTACCCTGCATGCTTGCCGCTCCTACGCTCACAGTGACATGGCCGAATTGGCTGGACTCATGGGCAATGTCGAGTCCTCGTATGCACTTCAGCAACTCCTCGGCAACGCGCATGGCCCCCTCCAGCGCGGTATTGGGAAGAATGATGGCAAGTTCCTCCCCACCGTAACGTGCTGCCAGATCCCCTGAGCGCTTGGCCGACAGCTCCAGCTGCCGCGACACCGCTTTCAGGCATTCGTCGCCGGCGACATGACCATAGCGGTCATTGAAGCCCTTGAAATGATCCAGATCGATGAGCAAAAGCGAGAGCACCGTCCCGTCACGCGCGGCACGCCGGACCTCCAGTTGCAGTACCTCGTCGAAGCGTCGCCGGTTCGCCAGCCCTGTCAACGAATCCTGGGTGGCCAACCGCTCCAGTTTGAGGTTGGCATCCAGCAACTTCTCACGCACTGCCATCAAGGATGTCTCTGCCTGCGCACGCTGTCGGATGAGCAGGATCAGGCGCCAGCCTATCAGTGTGACAACTGCCAGCAGGCCTAGCACCACACCAGCCGTCAGCAGCGCCTGGCTTCGCCAGGCTTGCAGTGCCTCATACCGCCCCCGGGCCACCACCGTGAAAACGGGATAACGATCATTGCTCCTGAAGGCATATAGCCTTTCCGTTCCATCTATGCCGGACTCAAAGGACGCCGTGCCGGATTTCAGGTTTGAGTAATAGCGCAGAAAGTTAGGGGAGCGAGAGAAGTCACGCCCCAGATCCTGTTCACGAAATGGATAACGCACCAACAACTGTCCGCTGGTCGTTGCGAATCCAATAGACCCTTGCTCGCCGACATCGATCTTGCCGAACAAGTGCAGAAAGTTCTCTATCCCCAGCACGACAACGATGACCCCGGCAAAGTCACCCTTTTGGTTCTCAAATCGCCGGCTGATGGTAAGCACCCATTCACCCGTAGAGCGGCTGCGTATGGGCGCACCGATGAAGATCTCGTGCGACGGGTTATCGCGGTGGTATGAAAAAAAGCGACGGTCAGCGCTGTTGGTTCCCTCGAGAAATCCCCCTCTCGATGACATGAGCCATTTACCGCTCGCATCGAGGACGAGCAATTCATTGAGCTGGGAAAGCAGATGTTCCTGGCGACCGACCAGCTGCTGCATGCGCACAAGATGCTCAGGCGTGGTGCCCTGCACCTCCAGGCGCTCAAGCATGCCGAGCAGCAGCATGGAGCTCTGGGTGAAGCCCCCCTCGGCATAGGTGTTCAGCGTCTGTGCAAGATTGCGATTGTTGGTATCAATCTCGCTCAGAGTGCGCTGATGTGCCGACCAGATTTGCCAGCTGGTGGCTACCAGTACAGAAACCCAGATTACCAACAACAGACTGGTCGCCAGCTGCGCATCGCGCTTGGCAGCCAGAACTTTGCACCCGCCATCACGACTGGTGACGCTGGTCTCCCTCTTCTTCTTTCGACACCACACCTCGACATTCCTCTCATCGTCAACCTGGCAAGAACGGCACTTTTGCATTGCCTGCAGCTCCCCTGCTCAGATTGGACAGGGTAGGGACGAATTTTCCACCATCTCGTGAAACGACACGGGACAGAGCCGCAGACGAGGCCGAACCTGAAGCTACGATTCAATCGCTGCCAACAGGGCCGCAGCGATCATTCCTGCTCAAGGAAACATGCGGCACAGCTCCCAGGGCGGCCAGGGCTGCGGCAGCATCCGACAGACCGTGCCTGGAAAGACATTCAGCCTGCTTGGCTTGCCGATGGAAACGGCTGGCAGACGGGTGATCCATCCAGTGAGCAGGACATGGGATCACCCCCTGTGGCGCCATCGATCCGGCGATAGACAGCGCCAGAGCCGAGCCATCTCTTGACCGCACGCGTCGGCCAAGGCGACCAACGCGACACCATCATGGAACAGTTGCCCGCAAAGCAGCCCAGCACGTCTCAGAATTGCAACCCTGCAGCTTCAAAGTCTCTTCAGGCGCAGGTGTGTTCCGGGAGAAAACCGGCGAACCGGCCCAGCCCAAAACGGTCTTGCGAGGCGCAGCCAATCCCGGCGCCGGTTTGCGAGATCAATGTCCGTCTCCTGAAGCCATGGCATTCGAGTAGCTGTGTCTACTACCACGGTCCAGATCAAAGCAGTTATCCATTGAAAAGCTATCTTTTGAGTAGCTTGTTCCGCTTCAATTTACTTAATTTCAGATAGAAATCATGTCAAAGCTAATGTATTTCAAGCACAAGCCGCTCTCTTTTGCATAAGTACCAGCACCTCACGCACGTCCAGCGCACAGTCACAGCACAAATCTCGCTCATGAATTGATACAGTCTCTTCGGTGCATTGCGCTTATGCTCGCAGCGTTCTGAAACCGATGCGGCCATGGCTTGGGCCATGGACTGCCCCACCCACAATGAAGAAAATCCTTGCTCTTGTTTCCATCTGCCTGCCTGTGGTGCTGATTGCCACGCCACTGAGCAGCCAGGCACATGATCGTCATCACCATCACCACAAGCGCGAGCACAAGGAAGAGTACTGGGACGGCCACTGCAAAGTGGAGCGCAAGTGGAAGAGCAATGGCGAGTACAAGGAAAAGCGCAAGTGCAGAAACCGTCCAGATGCCTACTATGCGCCACAACCGGTTTATGTAGCCCCGCCCCAGCCGGTATATGTCGCGCCGCAGCCGCAAGGGCTGGTGATTGATTCACGCATCGTGCTCAGGCCCTGAGCCGCTATTCGCCCAGAAGGCCGACAGCCTCCGCTGCAATCAGATCCCAGACCAAGTGCGCGACGGGCGATAGCTCACGCTGCTGGCGCTTGACCAGCATGATGCTGCGCTGCACCTTGGGCACCAGGGGACGGCTGACCAAAGCGGCACTGCCAGCTGCCGCAGTCCTAGCAGTCTGAGCTGCCCAGGCCGAGGGAATGGCGAGACGCGGCACCACGCTCAAACCCAGACCTTGCTGCACCATGCTGTAGATGGTGGCCGTATGCCCTACCTCCTGCACCACCGATGCAGCCGCGCCATGCGCCTGTAGTGCGGCATCGATCAAGCGACGGCTGCCCGATGCATGATCGAGCAGCACCAACGATTCACCGGCCAACTGTGCCCAGTGCACCTCTTTCTTGCGCGCCAGGCTATGCGAGGAAAGGCAGACCAGACAAAAAGGCTCGGTCAGGATGGTCTGTGCATGCAGATCCTGTTTCTCGGATGGGTCGATCACCACCCCAAAATCCACCTCGCCGCTGCGCACGCTGAGCAGCACATCGCTTTGAATACGATCGAGCAGCTGGATATTGACGCCCGGCGACTGCTGTCTGCCACGCGCAATGCATTGCGGCAGCAGGTTGGCGGAAAGCGTGGGACTGCTGGCCACCTTCACGCGGCCCTTGCGCTGTGTCGCCAGGCCTTGCACTTCGAGCAGGCAGGCATCGAGATCCTCGAGCACGCGCGAGAGATTGCCCAGCAGCAGACGGCCTGCCTCGGTCAGTTCCACCTCACGCGTGGTGCGATGCAGCAGCAGCAAGCCCAAGGCCTGCTCCAGCTCCGTCACATTGCGGCTGACGGCAGGCTGGGTCAATGCCAGAACATCGGCCGCACGACTGAAACTGCTGCTTTGGGCCACTGCCACAAAGGCACGCAGTTGACGCAGACTGATATTCATATCAAAAAATTATAGGTCTATCGAATAAATCCATTTCTCTTTTAAATGGATTGCGTGTCCAATACGCAGCCATCGCGCACCGGACCGGTGCTTTGCATGGATGGCTTCAGTTCAAGAATATGTCTCGCCCCCGCTTTGTCCCCGATAACTTCACGCTGGCATTGATTGCCACCGTCGTCCTCGCCAGTTTTCTGCCCGCCTCGGGCCAGGTCGCCAAATATGTGGAACTGACCACCACCGGCATCGTCAGCCTGCTGTTCTTTCTGCATGGCGCCAAGCTCTCGCGCCAGGCCATCCTGGCGGGCATAGGCCACTGGCGCCTGCATATCTGGATCTTCATCGCCACCTTTGTGCTGTTCCCCGTGCTGGGGCTGGCACTGCGCCCGGTGCTTTCGCCCCTGGTCACCACCGAGATGTATGTCGGCGTGCTGTTTCTTTGCACCCTGCCCGCCACGGTGCAATCGGCGATTGCCTTCACCTCCATGGCGCGCGGCAATGTGTCCGCCGCCGTGTGCAGCGCGTCCGCCTCTACCCTGCTGGGCATTCTGGTCACACCGATTCTGGTGAGCCTGATACTGCACAAGAATGCGGAAGGCGGCGATGCACTGCATGCCATTGGCAAGATTGCCGTGACGCTGCTGCTGCCCTTTGTCATCGGTCACCTGATGCGCCCTGTGATCGGCGGCTTTTTGCAGCGTCGTGCCTCCATCATCAAGCTGGTGGACCAGGGCTCCATCCTGTTTGTGGTCTATGCCGCCTTCAGCGCTGCCGTCATCAGCGGACTGTGGAAGCAGACACCCCTGCCCTCGCTGCTGGGCTTGATCGTGTTGTGCTGCATTTTGCTGGCCGTCGTGCTCCTCATCACCACCTGGGGTGCACGCCGCCTGGGCTTCAGCAAGGAGGACGAGATCACTCTCGTGTTCTGCGGCTCCAAGAAAAGCATGGTCAGTGGTATTCCCATGGCCAATGTGCTTTTTCCCGCTGCCTCCGTGGGTGCAATCGTGCTGCCGCTGATGCTGTTCCATCAGATCCAGCTCATGGTCTGCGCCGTACTGGCGCAGCGCTATGCCAGGCGTGTGCAGATCGCCGATCAGAGCGAAGCTCATTAAGAGCACAAGACCCATAAAAAGGGGCGCTTCATGCGCCCCTTGTTCTTTTCACGGCAGATCCATCATTTCAAGTAAGCAGCGTCAGCGCGTTTTGCTGACGCAGCAGCTTCGCAGCCTCCGTATTGACGACATCGGTCACCACCACTTGAATTCCAAGCCCGGTCGCAGTCTCGACGATGGCCTGCAGCAGATGCAAGGCACCAGGGCTTTGCGCAGCCTGCTCCGAGAATTCACCACCCAGTTTCACATAGCGCAGCGGCAAGGTATGGAGCTTGGTCAGGCCCATGGGCTGCTGATCCAGGCGACGCAGCCCCACTCCCACGCCAGCCATTGCCATAGCCTGGCAAAATTCGGTGACTTCATCGGGATACGCCGCAAGTCCGTGCGCATCCAGCTCCAGACAGAGTAGCGGCAAGCGGCGTGCCCATCCCGGAGCGTTCAGCTCTTCGCGCAGCCGGCCCAGGAAGTCGGGCTGGGCCAGCGAGGGCAAGGAGATTCGAATGACCAGCTCGCAATCGTTCTGCTCAAGCCATGCAGACCCGAGGGCCACCGCTCGCAAATCGAATTCTGCCGACAAGCCCAGGCGCACGGCGACCGGCAGGAACAGCGACCCCATCAAGGTCTCGCCGGAAGCAGTGCGCAGCGAGAGCGACGCTTCGCCGCGCTCCTGCATCCCGTTTCGGCCTTTGAATTGCAGTAGTTGAACGGACAGGGAAAGCGCATCCTGTGCCTCCAGGGCGGCAATCAGCATCTGACGCCACAAGGTTTCCCCGGCCAGATCGGAAACCACCTCATCATCGCCGTAGGCTACATATTCCACCTCGGCCTGGCCCGAACTCTCGGCTCGCATCAGACCGTAGTCCAGCCGCGCAAGCACACCTGTTACCGAACTCGATGCCGAGTAATCGGTCAGGGCAAAGCTCCAGCGGCACCATTGGCCACTGCTCAAGGTCACACGCATGGACAGCAGCACCTGTCGGATCTGCTGCACCAGCGACATGGCCTGTGGCCCGGCCAGGGCCGGCATGAGAACCACAAAGTCCGAGCCATTGAGGCGCGCCAGTTGGGCCTTGCACTCGGCATGACTCTTCAACACCTGATTGACCTGTTCACCCATCGCAGCCAGCCATGCATCGGCACTGGCCCGGGACATCTGCGCATTCAGAGCCAGCAGATCACGCTGCCTGAACAGCATCACATGGCCATGTGCCGCAACGCCATCAGTTTCGCTCAGCGCGCGACGCAACTCATTGACAAAGTACTTGCGATTCGGCAGCTGAGTAACTGGATCAAGATTGACCTCCAGCTCCAGTGATTCGATACGCTCCATTTGCTCCTGCGCCGTAGCCTGCACCCGCTCTCGGGTGTCTGCAATGGCGCTGAGTACGGGCACCAGCTCGGCGACCGCGGCCTTGACGGGCTTCGCCGGTACCTCACTTCCTGCCTGACGTCCAATCGCCTGAACCTGTGCCGAGATTTCCTGCTGCAAGACCTTGCGAAACCATCTGAACAGCAAGACTACAAAGAAAGCCCAGGCCAGCCCGGCCAGCACCACCACACCCGCCAAGCGCACGCTGCTGCCCCACAGTGCCTGGCTCGCATAGCTGTTGTCCACAACCAGCGTCAATTGCCCAACCTGCTTCCAGCCATCGCTGATCACACGCTCTGCCTTTGGCGAACGCAGCGGCAGCACCTCCACAAACCACGGCGGAGCAGCGCCGTCCTGGAGCTTTGCAGCAGAGGCAGAACTATCGGTAATACCGTTGTCGCGCCTGCGCTCGAACAAGGTCTCGCCCTGCGGGGACGCCAGGCGGATCAGCTTGAACTGCCCGCCATCGAACAAGGCCATCATCAGCAGCTCCTGCGTGACCGGATCCTGGTTGGCCGGCTGCGACAGCGACAAGGCCAGCGAAGATGCGGCGTTCTCACTCTCGGACTGCAACTGCCCATCCAGATACTGGCGCGCAGCACCGATGCTAAAAGCCAGGGTGCCGATCAAGATTGCCACAATGGCCACCGTCACGCTGATCAAAAGTTGCTTTAACAACGACATCTTGCTGCCTTATCTGTGTCGACCATTCAACATGGCTCCGCTGCCCGCACCGCCAAACATGACATTCATGGCAAAAAACCTTCCTGCTTCATGCGCGCCAGCAGATCGCGCCAGCGCGTAATCCTGTCCACCGAAGCAGGCTGTGCGCCCGCGACATATACACCCTGTGCATTGAAGCTGAATACAGGAGTCAAGTCCTTGCGCTGGCTTGCCAGCATGATGTTGTCCAGCAGACTGTCCAGCACCAGCGGCTCGGCTGCAGGTGTCTCGTAATAGCCCAGCACCATATGCGCAATGCTCTGCGTACTACCCACGCCCCCCAGGCGGGCACGCACATAGATCAGGCGCAGTTTCTCTACTGCCACGCCCAGGCGCAGCAGCGAGAAATACTTGCCAATCACATAATCCTCGCAGTCTCCAGCCCCTCTGCCCAGGGTTTCAAGGGGTGTGGCCCAATAGTCAGACTGGGACCAGAGGACGCTGTCCTCCGACTGCAACACTGCGCGATTCCAGAACGTGTTTACGGCCGGCAACTGCTGCTGCAGCGACCTGTCTTTCTGGGCTTGCAGCATCGTCAGCCACTGACCCAGTCTCTGGACACCTGCAGCGCCATAACGAGACTGCATGCTGCTCTGCAGCCGCTCGCCGTCGAAATCCAGCGCGACGGCTTCAAACCCGTTCTGCAGCGCCCAGGCTCCGAGAATCGCCGAGCCATACAAAAGCATGCCTCTGCGCGACAGACGCTGCATTTTTTCCACGGGCTGTGGAAACAGGAGGCTAGGCGAAGTACTCAAGCGAGTTGCAAAAAGAGCAAGCGCGCAAGACATAAATTGCTTGAGACGCCTGTAAATATTGTGATGACTGCTATGAATCTTGAAAGGTCGATGAGAACGCAGTCAGGATTCAATGCTCACAAATGTAACCAATCAAGCAAGCTCTTGAAACAACCTGCCGATCACAGCCGAGCGAAGAGGCAGAAGACTTGATATTTCAAGACTTCTGCCTGACCTCGCCGGGGGCTGCTTATCAGCTGTGGTCGATCTTGAGCTTGCCTTGATCGATCAGCTCCTTGATCAAGGCGTTCTGATCCGCCGTGGTGGTCAACGAGTGCCCAGCGGTGAGATCCACTCCCTTGAACGTGATCAGTTGATCGTAGTTGGAGCCTGTAGCACCCAGATTCCCATTGGTGGAGACCTTGAGTACGGTATCTGCACCACTCTTGGAGAAGTTCAGGAACTGGGACAGATCCGAACTCTTCTCCTCCCCTTGGAGCAGATCATGCAGGTCCAGCACATCATTGCCATTGACGTCAGAGCCGCCCCTGCCAAAGTCATTGATCACATCCTTGGCAGGAGCATCAGGGGCTCCCTGATCTCCCTTGAGCCAGACAAAGATATCGTCGCCCGCTCCGCCGATCAGAATATCGTCGCCCTTGCCACCAATCAACGTGTCGTTGCCGGTTCCGCCATACAGCTTGTCGTTGCCGTCATCGCCCCACAAGACATCGTTGCCGCCCTGACCATAGATGATGTCGTCGCCCTTACCGCCGTGCAGTTCGTCATTGCCACCACGCGTGTCGCCCGGGACGTCGAACTGTCCCGGATTCTGCTTGATGAAGTCGTAGATCCGATCATTCGTCGGCGCGACGCCATCCAGTGCCGTGAGGTACTCCTTCAAGGAGTCGAGACCGCCACCATTGTGGGATCCCGCGGGATTGCCGGCCCACGCCAGGTGGTCGGTATTGATCGCGTCACCGAAGATGATGTCATTGCCGTCGCCACCGTAGACGGTGTCGTGGCCGACTTCAGCCGGATTGCTCGTGCTGCTGCCTCCCTTAAGCGCGACCGCCAGGTCGTTGGCGGTGTTGACGATGTCAATCGCGCCTGTTTTGCCAGAGACTGTATCCCACCCGTTGGGCTTCCCCCAAAAGTTCCAGCTATTGGGCAAAGTGATTTGGCCGTTGCCAGTGCTGTCTGTATTGTCGAAGAAGCGCAGGATGTTCGAGTCGATACCGGTTCCGATGCCGATACCATGCACCTTGCTTGCGTTGCTAAGCGATTTGAAGGCATCGACGGATTCCTTCATAGTGTCGTAATCAGTATCGTTACCAAGTCCGGACACCCACTTCTTATTGTTATTGCTGTAGTACTGCGTCGGGTTGCCGTCGGTCAGGAAGAACGTCAGGTTCTCGAACTTCACGCCACTCGGGTTCGCTTTGCCTTGGTCAGCAAACCATTTAACGGTAGCGTTGAACGCCGCCTCGTAGTTTGTGCCCGCGGTATCGCCGCTCTCAATCGTGAGTTTGTTGATCGCCTCGATCAACTTGTTCAGGTTGGCCTGCGTGAGGTTGTTGAACGTGATCGCGTCTTGGGCATGGGTCGCGAAGCCGATCAACGTTACGTTGACAACGCCGTCATGGTGCGCCAGATCGCCAGCAAGCTTGACCAACGCGTCCTTCACCAGCTGCATGCGGTTGACACCGGAACCCGATTGGGCGGACATGCTAGCCGAACGGTCCACCACCAGCGCAATGTTGTAGTTCGTGCCGGGGGTGACATTCGTGACGTAACCGCCGTTGTCCCCCAGGATGATGTCGTCGCCCGAGCCACCGTTTAGCGGCGGCTTGCCGCCGCTGCCGCTGTTCTCATTGCCATTGGTCACCAGGTGATCGGCGGAGATGACGAACTTGTGCTCGGCCGAGGTGTCGTTGCCGCCATTCGCCGTGCCGCCATTGTCCTTCACTTGGAAATTGAAGGAGCTGTCCTGCTTGTCGGCGCCCGGAGTGAACTTCAGCAGGCCTTGTTCGATGGCCGACTTTGGAATCTCCTGGCCGGCCGTCACCGGCTTGCCGTTATAGGTCATCGTGCCGCTGGTGGGCGGTTGGGTGATGATGACGCTTTGCAGGCTGTTGCCTTCGGCGCCATCGTCGAAGCGGAAATCATTCAGCGAGAAGACGTACTGGTTATCGCCAGCTTCCAGGTTCGCGGAGCCGTCCACGGTCGTGGGCGCGTCGTTGACACCATTGATAGTAATGGTGATGGTGCTGGTGGCCGAGCCGTCAGCGGATGCGACCGTGTAGGTCTCGACGATGCTCTCGCCCGCCTTCAGGAACTGGACGGCGGCGTTGTCGACGTTGTAGGTATAGGTGCCATCGGGCTTCATTACGATGACGCCCAGCGCTCCGCCCGCATGCGTGCTGCTGGTGAGCTTGAGGGTGGCTGTGTCGAAGGTCGACTGGCCCGCATCGGGGTCCGTGATCGTGACCGCACCCTTGACGGTGAGATTTCCGCCCGTGACGTTCACATCTTCAGTGACCGACTTCGCATCATTGGTCACGGTCGGCACGTCGTTGGTGCCATTGATCGTGATGGTGATGGTCGTGGTGCTGAAGTCACCATCTGAATCACGGATGGTGTAGGAGAACACGTCCGAGAGCTTGTCACCTTGCCCCAGTTCATTGACGCGCGGATCGCTGTTGTTCAGAGTGTAGGTATAGGTGCCATCGGCGTGGATGGTGATCTTTCCGTACACGCCGTTGACCTCGGTGTCGACGTTGCCTTCGATTGCCTTGTTCGGGTTGGCCGAACCCTTGGCCACGCCAACCACGGTGGTTACGTCTGCGCCCACGGCGTCTGCACCGGTGCCGGTGATGACGTTACCCGTGGCTTTCAAGGTCTTGTCTTCTGTCACGCTGGCCGTGTCCGGCTTTGCTTCGGGCGCGCTGTCGGTGATCTGGATGGTCAGGCTGCCGCTGCTGCCGTGGCCGCTAGCATTCTTGGCGGTCACAGTGAAGTCGTCATGCACACTATCCTTGCCGTGGGAGTGATCCTGGGATTTCCCCTTCTCAGTATAGGTGTAGGTGAGCTTACCGGTAGCTTGATCGTAGCCTGTTATCTTCAGCGTGCCCTTGCCTGTGGTCAGGCTGATAGGGTTAGCGTTCGTCGCCTTCGTGACGTCCACGCCATTTACGTCAACGCTCATGATGCCCAACGCTGCGGAGATCTGTATCGATCCCGAAACGGTGTCCCCAGTGGCTTCCGCCACCTTATTCGTTGCGCTCGTAACGGCGGACTCCGCGGCGGAGGTCACGTTGAAATGCGTGTTCACCTTGTCGCCGTCACCATCGGTCCCGGTCACCCCAACCGTGAAGTCCATCGGGCCGGCGGGAACGCTTTCCGTATAGGAGCCGGTCGTGAGGAAGGACATCTTGACGCCGCTGCCCGCGGTGATATCAATACTATCAAATTGAGAGAACGAGGGACTACCCTGACTCAACATCTCCTTCGTGATGTGGATGGAGCCAGTCGTATTGTTCACGGGTATGGCGATGACCTTGGAAACGCCATCGCTCCATATCGTGACATTGAGCGTGCCGCTTCCCTTGACTTCTGCGACATTCAGCGTGAAATCCGAGAGAGCTTTCCTGAAGTCCATGCGGAAGCTTTCGCCCGCATCGAAGGAGGGGTTTCCGATACCGAAAGAGTTTCCGTTGCCGAACGTGTTGGCGTTAAACACCTTCCCGCCGCCTGCGCTCAGCGTGGCATAACCGAGGTCATAGGTGGATTGGGGGTTGTTGCTGATCGAGGAAGCCAAGTCGATCGACGCGGTCGTCCCGGGCCGAGCCTCGTGCTGGGTGACGGTATAGCCCCCCTCCAGATTCAGGGTCACCGTGAAGATCTTGGTTCCGTTGGGCGAGAAAATGTCGACCGAAGACTTGTTGAGTTCGCTGGTCGTCCAACCTTGTGGCAGCTGACCGACAGACGATACGACCAGCGTAGCGCCCACGGCGTCGGCACCCGTATGGAATTCCAGAGTGCCGGTGGCGCTGGTGACGGCGTTCTCCATCACCGTATTGGTGACGGCGCCAAAATCCGGACTGTCATCCTCGATATTGATCGTGATGGTGCCGTTGCTGGTGGCGTGACCATCGCTGACCTGCACGCCGATGCCCAGCTGGAGCACGTCCTCGATGGAATTCTGCGGATGATCCACCTGGCCCGACAGGGTGACGGTGTAGGCGCCCGCGTCGGTCATCGTGACGGTGATGACGGAGTTTCCGTGGAAGTCCTTGCCGATCAGAGTGTGGCCATTGTCCGACAAGGTCCAGACGACAGGTTTCCCTTGCGAACTCAGGGCGTTGGCCGCCGGCTGCACCAGCTTGACGGTGTGGCTGTCGTTCACGTCCACATCGGCAATGGTCAGCTTGCCGGAGTAGGTAACGGCATCGGTCGTGTCCGTATTGCCCTGGTCGTCCTTCAGACCATGCGGCAACCCTTCTTCGGAAAGGTTGAGCGTGGCGCTGCTGATGGAGGGCACGTCATTGGTGCCGTTGATGGTGATGGTGATGGTGCTGGTGCCCGTGCCGTCAGCGGACTCGACCGTATAGGTCTCGACGATGGTCTGGCCTGCCTTCAGGAACTGGACCGCAGCGTTGTCGACGGTATAGGTGTAGGAGCCGTCGGCCTTGATGTCGATGGCACCGAGCTGGCCGCCGGCGTGCGTGCTGCCGGTGAACTTGAGGCTGCCGGTGTCGAAGGTCGACTCGCCATCGTCGGTGTCCGTGATGGTGACTGCGCCGTCCACGCTCAGCTTGCCGCCGGAGACGCCAGCGTCTTCGGTGACGGACTGCGCATCATTGGTCAGCTCCGGCACGTCATTGGTGCCGTTGATGGTGATGGTGATGGTGCTGGTGCCCGTGCCGTCAGCGGAGGCAACCGTGTAGGTCTCGACAATGGTCTGGCCGGCTTTCAGGAACTGAACTGCAGCGTTGTCGACCGAGTAGGTGTAGGTGCCATCAGCATGGATGACGATGGCGCCCAACTGGCCGCCGCTGTGCGTGCTGCCGGTGAACTTGAGGCTGCCGGTGTCGAAGGTCGACTCGCCATCGTCGGTGTCCGTGATGGTGACTGCGCCGTCCACGCTCAGCTTGCCGCCGGAGACGCCAGCGTCTTCGGTGACGGACTGCGCATCATTGGTCAGCTCCGGCAGGTCGTTGGTGCCGTTGATGGTGATGGTGATGGTGCTGGTGCCCGTGCCGTCAGCGGACTCGACCGTATAGGTCTCGACGATGGTCTGGCCTGCCTTCAGGAACTGGACCGCAGCGTTGTCGACGGTATAGGTGTAGGAGCCGTCGGCCTTGATGTCGATGGCACCGAGCTGGCCGCCGGCGTGCGTGCTGCCGGTGAACTTGAGGCTGCCGGTGTTGAAGGTCGACTCGCCATCGTCGGTGTCCGTGATGGTGACTGCGCCGTCCACGCTCAGCTTGCCGCCGGAGACGCCAGCGTCTTCGGTGACGGACTGCGCATCATTGGTCAGCTCCGGCAGGTCGTTGGTGCCGTTGATGGTGATGGTGATGGTGCTGGTGCCCGTGCCGTCAGCGGACTCGACCGTATAGGTCTCGACGATGGTCTGGCCTGCCTTCAGGAACTGGACCGCAGCGTTGTCGACGGTATAGGTGTAGGAGCCGTCGGCCTTGATGTCGATGGCACCGAGCTGGCCGCCGGCGTGCGTGCTGCCGGTGAACTTGAGGCTGCCGGTGTTGAAGGTCGACTCGCCATCGTCGGTGTCCGTGATGGTGACTGCGCCGTCCACGCTCAGCTTGCCGCCGGAGACGCCAGCGTCTTCGGTGACGGACTGCGCATCATTGGTCAGCTCCGGCAGGTCGTTGGTGCCGTTGATGGTGATGGTGATGGTGCTGGTGCCCGTGCCGTCAGCGGACTCGACCGTATAGGTCTCGACGATGGTCTGGCCTGCCTTCAGGAACTGGACCGCAGCGTTGTCGACCGAGTAGGTGTAGGTGCCATCAGCATGGATGACGATGGCGCCCAACTGGCCGCCGCTGTGCGTGCTGCCGGTGAACTTGAGGCTGCCGGTGTCGAAGGTCGACTCGCCATCGTCGGTGTCCGTGATGGTGACTGCGCCGTCCACGCTCAGCTTGCCGCCGGAGACGCCAGCGTCTTCGGTGACGGACTGCGCATCATTGGTCAGCTCCGGCACGTCATTGGTGCCGTTGATGGTGATGGTGATGGTGCTGGTGCCCGTGCCGTCAGCGGAGGCAACCGTGTAGGTCTCGACAATGGTCTGGCCGGCTTTCAGGAACTGAACTGCAGCGTTGTCGACCGAGTAGGTGTAGGTGCCATCAGCATGGATGACGATGGCGCCCAACTGGCCGCCGCTGTGCGTGCTGCCGGTGAACTTGAGGCTGCCGGTGTCGAAGGTCGACTCGCCATCGTCGGTGTCCGTGATGGTGACTGCGCCGTCCACGCTCAGCTTGCCGCCGGAGACGCCAGCGTCTTCGGTGACGGACTGCGCATCATTGGTCAGCTCCGGCAGGTCGTTGGTGCCGTTGATGGTGATGGTGATGGTGCTGGTGCCCGTGCCGTCAGCGGACTCGACCGTATAGGTCTCGACGATGGTCTGGCCTGCCTTCAGGAACTGGACCGCAGCGTTGTCGACGGTATAGGTGTAGGAGCCGTCGGCCTTGATGTCGATGGCACCGAGCTGGCCGCCGGCGTGCGTGCTGCCGGTGAACTTGAGGCTGCCGGTGTTGAAGGTCGACTCGCCATCGTCGGTGTCCGTGATGGTGACTGCGCCGTCCACGCTCAGCTTGCCGCCGGAGACGCCAGCGTCTTCGGTGACGGACTGCGCATCATTGGTCAGCTCCGGCAGGTCGTTGGTGCCGTTGATGGTGATGGTGATGGTGCTGGTGCCCGTGCCGTCAGCGGACTCGACCGTATAGGTCTCGACGATGGTCTGGCCTGCCTTCAGGAACTGGACCGCAGCGTTGTCGACGGTATAGGTGTAGGAGCCGTCGGCCTTGATGTCGATGGCACCGAGCTGGCCGCCGGCGTGCGTGCTGCCGGTGAACTTGAGGCTGCCGGTGTTGAAGGTCGACTCGCCATCGTCGGTGTCCGTGATGGTGACTGCGCCGTCCACGCTCAGCTTGCCGCCGGAGACGCCAGCGTCTTCGGTGACGGACTGCGCATCATTGGTCAGCTCCGGCAGGTCGTTGGTGCCGTTGATGGTGATGGTGATGGTGCTGGTGCCCGTGCCGTCAGCGGACTCGACCGTATAGGTCTCGACGATGGTCTGGCCTGCCTTCAGGAACTGGACCGCAGCGTTGTCGACGGTATAGGTGTAGGAGCCGTCGGCCTTGATGTCGATGGCACCGAGCTGGCCGCCGGCGTGCGTGCTGCCGGTGAACTTGAGGCTGCCGGTGTTGAAGGTCGACTCGCCATCGTCGGTGTCCGTGATGGTGACTGCGCCGTCCACGCTCAGCTTGCCGCCGGAGACGCCAGCGTCTTCGGTGACGGACTGCGCATCATTGGTCAGCTCCGGCAGGTCGTTGGTGCCGTTGATGGTGATGGTGATGGTGCTGGTGCCCGTGCCGTCAGCGGACTCGACCGTATAGGTCTCGACGATGGTCTGGCCTGCCTTCAGGAACTGGACCGCAGCGTTGTCGACGGTATAGGTGTAGGAGCCGTCGGCCTTGATGTCGATGGCACCGAGCTGGCCGCCGGCGTGCGTGCTGCCGGTGAACTTGAGGCTGCCGGTGTTGAAGGTCGACTCGCCATCGTCGGTGTCCGTGATGGTGACTGCGCCGTCCACGCTCAGCTTGCCGCCGGAGACGCCAGCGTCTTCGGTGACGGACTGCGCATCATTGGTCAGCTCCGGCAGGTCGTTGGTGCCGTTGATGGTGATGGTGATGGTGCTGGTGCCCGTGCCGTCAGCGGACTCGACCGTATAGGTCTCGACGATGGTCTGGCCTGCCTTCAGGAACTGGACCGCAGCGTTGTCGACCGAGTAGGTGTAGGTGCCATCAGCATGGATGACGATGGCGCCCAACTGGCCGCCGCTGTGCGTGCTGCCGGTGAACTTGAGGCTGCCGGTGTCGAAGGTCGACTCGCCATCGTCGGTGTCCGTGATGGTGACTGCGCCGTCCACGCTCAGCTTGCCGCCGGAGACGCCAGCGTCTTCGGTGACGGACTGCGCATCATTGGTCAGCTCCGGCAGGTCGTTGGTGCCGTTGATGGTGATGGTGATGGTGCTGGTGCCCGTGCCGTCAGCGGACTCGACCGTATAGGTCTCGACGATGGTCTGGCCTGCCTTCAGGAACTGGACCGCAGCGTTGTCGACCGAGTAGGTGTAGGTGCCATCAGCATGGATGACGATGGCGCCCAACTGGCCGCCGCTGTGCGTGCTGCCGGTGAACTTGAGGCTGCCGGTGTCGAAGGTCGACTCGCCATCGTCGGTGTCCGTGATGGTGACTGCGCCGTCCACGCTCAGCTTGCCGCCGGAGACGCCAGCGTCTTCGGTGACGGACTGCGCATCATTGGTCAGCTCCGGCACGTCATTGGTGCCGTTGATGGTGATGGTGATGGTGCTGGTGCCCGTGCCGTCAGCGGAGGCAACCGTGTAGGTCTCGACAATGGTCTGGCCGGCTTTCAGGAACTGAACTGCAGCGTTGTCGACCGAGTAGGTGTAGGTGCCATCAGCATGGATGACGATGGCGCCCAACTGGCCGCCGCTGTGCGTGCTGCCGGTGAACTTGAGGCTGCCGGTGTCGAAGGTCGACTCGCCATCGTCGGTGTCCGTGATGGTGACTGCGCCGTCCACGCTCAGCTTGCCGCCGGAGACGCCAGCGTCTTCGGTGACGGACTGCGCATCATTGGTCAGCTCCGGCACGTCATTGGTGCCGTTGATGGTGATGGTGATGGTGCTGGTGCCCGTGCCGTCAGCGGAGGCAACCGTGTAGGTCTCGACAATGGTCTGGCCGGCTTTCAGGAACTGAACTGCAGCGTTGTCGACCGAGTAGGTGTAGGTGCCATCAGCATGGATGACGATGGCGCCCAACTGGCCGCCGCTGTGCGTGCTGCCGGTGAACTTGAGGCTGCCGGTGTCGAAGGTCGACTCGCCATCGTCGGTGTCCGTGATGGTGACTGCGCCGTCCACGCTCAGCTTGCCGCCGGAGACGCCAGCGTCTTCGGTGACGGACTGCGCATCATTGGTCAGCTCCGGCACGTCATTGGTGCCGTTGATGGTGATGGTGATGGTGCTGGTGCCCGTGCCGTCAGCGGAGGCAACCGTGTAGGTCTCGACAATGGTCTGGCCGGCTTTCAGGAACTGAACTGCAGCGTTGTCGACCGAGTAGGTGTAGGTGCCATCAGCATGGATGACGATGGCGCCCAACTGGCCGCCGCTGTGCGTGCTGCCGGTGAACTTGAGGCTGCCGGTGTCGAAGGTCGACTCGCCATCGTCGGTGTCCGTGATGGTGACTGCGCCGTCCACGCTCAGCTTGCCGCCGGAGACGCCAGCGTCTTCGGTGACGGACTGCGCATCATTGGTCAGCTCCGGCACGTCATTGGTGCCGTTGATGGTGATGGTGATGGTGCTGGTGCCCGTGCCGTCAGCGGAGGCAACCGTGTAGGTCTCGACAATGGTCTGGCCGGCTTTCAGGAACTGAACTGCAGCGTTGTCGACCGAGTAGGTGTAGGTGCCATCAGCATGGATGACGATGGCGCCCAACTGGCCGCCGCTGTGCGTGCTGCCGGTGAACTTGAGGCTGCCGGTGTCGAAGGTCGACTCGCCATCGTCGGTGTCCGTGATGGTGACTGCGCCGTCCACGCTCAGCTTGCCGCCGGAGACGCCAGCGTCTTCGGTGACGGACTGCGCATCATTGGTCAGCTCCGGCACGTCATTGGTGCCGTTGATGGTGATGGTGATGGTGCTGGTGCCCGTGCCGTCAGCGGAGGCAACCGTGTAGGTCTCGACAATGGTCTGGCCGGCTTTCAGGAACTGAACTGCAGCGTTGTCGACCGAGTAGGTGTAGGTGCCATCAGCATGGATGACGATGGCGCCCAACTGGCCGCCGCTGTGCGTGCTGCCGGTGAACTTGAGGCTGCCGGTGTCGAAGGTCGACTCGCCATCGTCGGTGTCCGTGATGGTGACTGCGCCGTCCACGCTCAGCTTGCCGCCGGAGACGCCAGCGTCTTCGGTGACGGACTGCGCATCATTGGTCAGCTCCGGCACGTCATTGGTGCCGTTGATGGTGATGGTGATGGTGCTGGTGCCCGTGCCGTCAGCGGAGGCAACCGTGTAGGTCTCGACAATGGTCTGGCCGGCTTTCAGGAACTGAACTGCAGCGTTGTCGACCGAGTAGGTGTAGGTGCCATCAGCATGGATGACGATGGCGCCCAACTGGCCGCCGCTGTGCGTGCTGCCGGTGAACTTGAGGCTGCCGGTGTTGAAGGTCGACTCGCCATCGTCGGTGTCCGTGATGGTGACTGCGCCGTCCACGCTCAGCTTGCCGCCGGAGACGCCAGCGTCTTCGGTGACGGACTGCGCATCATTGGTCAGCTCCGGCAGGTCGTTGGTGCCGTTGATGGTGATGGTGATGGTGCTGGTGCCCGTGCCGTCAGCGGACTCGACCGTATAGGTCTCGACGATGGTCTGGCCTGCCTTCAGGAACTGGACCGCAGCGTTGTCGACCGAGTAGGTGTAGGTGCCATCAGCATGGATGACGATGGCGCCCAACTGGCCGCCGCTGTGCGTGCTGCCGGTGAACTTGAGGCTGCCGGTGTCGAAGGTCGACTCGCCATCGTCGGTGTCCGTGATGGTGACTGCGCCGTCCACGCTCAGCTTGCCGCCGGAGACGCCAGCGTCTTCGGTGACGGACTGCGCATCATTGGTCAGCTCCGGCAGGTCGTTGGTGCCGTTGATGGTGATGGTGATGGTGCTGGTGCCCGTGCCGTCAGCGGACTCGACCGTATAGGTCTCGACGATGGTCTGGCCTGCCTTCAGGAACTGGACCGCAGCGTTGTCGACCGAGTAGGTGTAGGTGCCATCAGCATGGATGACGATGGCGCCCAACTGGCCGCCGCTGTGCGTGCTGCCGGTGAACTTGAGGCTGCCGGTGTCGAAGGTCGACTCGCCATCGTCGGTGTCCGTGATGGTGACTGCGCCGTCCACGCTCAGCTTGCCGCCGGAGACGCCAGCGTCTTCGGTGACGGACTGCGCATCATTGGTCAGCTCCGGCACGTCATTGGTGCCGTTGATGGTGATGGTGATGGTGCTGGTGCCCGTGCCGTCAGCGGAGGCAACCGTGTAGGTCTCGACAATGGTCTGGCCGGCTTTCAGGAACTGAACTGCAGCGTTGTCGACCGAGTAGGTGTAGGTGCCATCAGCATGGATGACGATGGCGCCCAACTGGCCGCCGCTGTGCGTGCTGCCGGTGAACTTGAGGCTGCCGGTGTCGAAGGTCGACTCGCCATCGTCGGTGTCCGTGATGGTGACTGCGCCGTCCACGCTCAGCTTGCCGCCGGAGACGCCAGCGTCTTCGGTGACGGACTGCGCATCATTGGTCAGCTCCGGCACGTCATTGGTGCCGTTGATGGTGATGGTGATGGTGCTGGTGCCCGTGCCGTCAGCGGAGGCAACCGTGTAGGTCTCGACAATGGTCTGGCCGGCTTTCAGGAACTGAACTGCAGCGTTGTCGACCGAGTAGGTGTAGGTGCCATCAGCATGGATGACGATGGCGCCCAACTGGCCGCCGCTGTGCGTGCTGCCGGTGAACTTGAGGCTGCCGGTGTCGAAGGTCGACTCGCCATCGTCGGTGTCCGTGATGGTGACTGCGCCGTCCACGCTCAGCTTGCCGCCGGAGACGCCAGCGTCTTCGGTGACGGACTGCGCATCATTGGTCAGCTCCGGCACGTCATTGGTGCCGTTGATGGTGATGGTGATGGTGCTGGTGCCCGTGCCGTCAGCGGAGGCAACCGTGTAGGTCTCGACAATGGTCTGGCCGGCTTTCAGGAACTGAACTGCAGCGTTGTCGACCGAGTAGGTGTAGGTGCCATCAGCATGGATGACGATGGCGCCCAACTGGCCGCCGCTGTGCGTGCTGCCGGTGAACTTGAGGCTGCCGGTGTCGAAGGTCGACTCGCCATCGTCGGTGTCCGTGATGGTGACTGCGCCGTCCACGCTCAGCTTGCCGCCGGAGACGCCAGCGTCTTCGGTGACGGACTGCGCATCATTGGTCAGCTCCGGCACGTCATTGGTGCCGTTGATGGTGATGGTGATGGTGCTGGTGCCCGTGCCGTCAGCGGAGGCAACCGTGTAGGTCTCGACAATGGTCTGGCCGGCTTTCAGGAACTGAACTGCAGCGTTGTCGACCGAGTAGGTGTAGGTGCCATCAGCATGGATGACGATGGCGCCCAACTGGCCGCCGCTGTGCGTGCTGCCGGTGAACTTGAGGCTGCCGGTGTCGAAGGTCGACTCGCCATCGTCGGTGTCCGTGATGGTGACTGCGCCGTCCACGCTCAGCTTGCCGCCGGAGACGCCAGCGTCTTCGGTGACGGACTGCGCATCATTGGTCAGCTCCGGCAGGTCGTTGGTGCCGTTGATGGTGATGGTGATGGTGCTGGTGCCCGTGCCGTCAGCGGACTCGACCGTATAGGTCTCGACGATGGTCTGGCCTGCCTTCAGGAACTGGACCGCAGCGTTGTCGACGGTATAGGTGTAGGAGCCGTCGGCCTTGATGTCGATGGCACCGAGCTGGCCGCCGGCGTGCGTGCTGCCGGTGAACTTGAGGCTGCCGGTGTTGAAGGTCGACTCGCCATCGTCGGTGTCCGTGATGGTGACTGCGCCGTCCACGCTCAGCTTGCCGCCGGAGACGCCAGCGTCTTCGGTGACGGACTGCGCATCATTGGTCAGCTCCGGCAGGTCGTTGGTGCCGTTGATGGTGATGGTGATGGTGCTGGTGCCCGTGCCGTCAGCGGACTCGACCGTATAGGTCTCGACGATGGTCTGGCCTGCCTTCAGGAACTGGACCGCAGCGTTGTCGACGGTATAGGTGTAGGAGCCGTCGGCCTTGATGTCGATGGCACCGAGCTGGCCGCCGGCGTGCGTGCTGCCGGTGAACTTGAGGCTGCCGGTGTTGAAGGTCGACTCGCCATCGTCGGTGTCCGTGATGGTGACTGCGCCGTCCACGCTCAGCTTGCCGCCGGAGACGCCAGCGTCTTCGGTGACGGACTGCGCATCATTGGTCAGCTCCGGCAGGTCGTTGGTGCCGTTGATGGTGATGGTGATGGTGCTGGTGCCCGTGCCGTCAGCGGACTCGACCGTATAGGTCTCGACGATGGTCTGGCCTGCCTTCAGGAACTGGACCGCAGCGTTGTCGACGGTATAGGTGTAGGAGCCGTCGGCCTTGATGTCGATGGCACCGAGCTGGCCGCCGGCGTGCGTGCTGCCGGTGAACTTGAGGCTGCCGGTGTTGAAGGTCGACTCGCCATCGTCGGTGTCCGTGATGGTGACTGCGCCGTCCACGCTCAGCTTGCCGCCGGAGACGCCAGCGTCTTCGGTGACGGACTGCGCATCATTGGTCAGCTCCGGCAGGTCGTTGGTGCCGTTGATGGTGATGGTGATGGTCTGAGTCGCTGTGCCGCCGTGGCCGTCGTCGACGGTCACGGTGATGGTGTCGGTGACCTTCTGACCTTCGGCCAGGGCCTGGACCTTGGGATCGTCGTTGTTCAGCACATAGGTCCACTCGCCGTTCTGGTCGACCGAGAAGCTGCCGTACTGGCCCTTACCTTCGTTGCTGACGCTCCAGCTGTGGGTATCGGTGATGTCGACATCGGCCACGTCGAGCTTGCCGGTGACCACCGACACGCCGTCTTCGGCCAAAGCGCCATCGGCCTTGCCGGTGAGGGCGGGGTCGTCGTTGGTGCCAACGATGGTGACAGTCAATGTCGCAGAAGAACTGGCGCCGTCTTTATCGACCAGGGTATACGTAAAAGTTTCGACCAGGGTCTCACCCACACCCAATGCCTGCACAGCATTCAAGCTGCTATCAAGCTGATAGCTGTAGCTGCCATCGGAGTTGAGGGTAATCTTGCCGTACAGCCCTTGATCTGCGCCGACCAGAACAACTCGATGCTCTGTGAGGACCCCTTCGCCCAATTTGTCGTTGGCGAGCACATTGCCTTGCAAGGCGGATACCGCATCTTCGAAGATCACACCCGAATCAGCACTTGCCTGGGGAATGCTTGTGACAGGCTGAGGCGGCGTAACTTGATCCGTGTTGTCCGCCAAAACGCCCACCCCACTAAAAAGTGGAAGGACGGTAGTCGCTGGTACAGGACGTCCATACTCCAGCGCCAGCGGCGACACTGCCTCAATGATGCTGGAAAGGCGCACAAAAGTGCTGCCACCCTCGCTGCCGCCCGACAATGTGGCCGCCGTGGGATCCAGCTCATCGAACGGATCCTGGCCGGCATTGATGGCCGCAATGATCTGGTCAATCTGCGCATTCGCGGGGCTCGCCACAGCCGCCTCTTCCACGGTGGGCGGCTGAATCAGGTCCGCAGTGAGATGCACGTCCTGGTTCTCGCCCACCATCAGCGGTGGCTGACCATCCGCCTGCAGTTGCACGGTGCTGCCGGAAGCCGTCACTATCTCGGCGTCGGCGGGAATACGCATGCCTTCACGGAGCGCCGTCAGATTGCCATCAGAACCACGCATCCAAGCCTGGCCAGTGAGTTTGGTAACGAGAACGGTTTGAGCTGCCATGAGGGTCTGCCTATCCAGTCAGATTAAAAAGTGAAGGTGCACAAAGGCACCTCTCCAATATTTCAGCTGAATGGTAGAAGCCAAGGCCCCACGACACTATTGGCGCCAAAGCCAATCGGGATCTGTTTTATTCGATCTCTGCTGCTGTAAATCAAAAAAAGCCTGAAGCCTGCATATTGCAGGCTTCAGGCTTTTCAGCAACAGGCACTCCAGAGGAAAGAGGTGACTATGTATTCATCAGCGGCCCCAAAATCAGGTTCAAGCCAGTTGCTTGCGCCCGATACCGTGAACCTTCAGGGTCAGCGCCAGCCGATCCTGTACCTGCAGCTTTTCAAAAACCGCAGACAGATGGGCGCGCACGGTACGTTCGCTGATGGACATACGTTCGGCGATCTCCGCATTGCTGTCACCCAGCGATGCATAGCGGGCAACCTCCTGCTCTCGTGCAGACAATGGCTCGGCCCAGTCCGACTCATGCTCAGGCAGACGGGCATCCACATCGCGCAACAAGCGCTGCAACAGAGAACGTCCAAGCCAGATGTTGCCGCCGGCCATACTTTGCAGCATCCGTGCCAGCACCTCCGGGTTCGATTGCGCATGGGCGTAGCCCGATGCTCCGCGGGACAGCAGGTTTCGACCCTCCTCATCGCTGGGGCGGTTGCTGAGAACCAGAACCTGAAGATCCTTCAGCAGCTCAATCCAGCGGGCCGCAGTCGACTCGGGCAAGGATGGCAGGGCTGCATCCAGCACCACCACGGTACGACCTTGCTGCTTCCAACGTTGCAAATCGGCCAGGCTCTGGCCGCGCGCAGGCATCCACTGAGGGCCTGCGATCTGCTGCCATTCCTGCCACAGCGTGGCATCCTGAGTCAGCATCAATACAGGCAAGGCATTCATAGAGTTCCTTTGTAATTGTTGGCGATCCATGAACTAACGTTCGATCAATGCATTGGACTTGGCACGCAGAATCGGCTTGAGCAGATACTGCATCAAGGTGCGCTTGCCCGTGAGGATATGCACCTCGGCCTGCATACCGGGAATGATGGGGCGCGAGTCATCGCCCACGTGAGCCTTCTCCGTGCGCACCTTCACGACATAAAAGGAGTTCCCCTTTTCGTCGGTAACGGTGTTGGCACCGATCTGCTCCAGCTTCCCCTGCAGGCCTCCATAGATGGCAAAGTCATAGGCCGTGAACTTCACTTCGGCCTGCTGACCAAAATGCAGGAAGCCGATATCGCGTGGATTGATCTGCACTTCCATCAACAAGGTGTCATCCAGCGGCACGATGTCCAGGATGTCCTTGCCCGGCTGCACAACACCGCCGACGGTATTCGCCATCAAGGTGTTGACCGTGCCGCGCACGGGCGAGCGCACTTCGGCCAGCTTGACGCGATCCTCCAGCGCCACCTTGCCTTGCTCCAGGGTGCCCAGTTTGGCCTGGGTTTCCGAGAGCTCGGAGCGAGACTGATTGCGCATATTCAGCTCCGACTCCTGAATCTTGCGCTCCGCCTCCTGAATCGCAGCCTGAATGCGCCCGATCTGCGCACCGGCCGCCTTGGCCTCGCCACAGAAGCGAGCCACATCACGTTGCAGGCGCAGCAAATCCACTTCGGACACTGCTCCACTCTTGAGCAAGGGGCGAGTCACCGAAAGCTCTTCGGACGTCAAGCTGCAACTGGAGGAAGCCTGGTCACGGTTGGCCTGGGTTTCGCGCAGCTCCTGCTGACGTTGGCGCAACTGGTCACGCGCAATATTGACGTTGGTATTGAGCTCCTGGGAGCGGCTCTCCCACATGCGCCGCTCCATCTCCACCAACTGAGGCGCCAGAGCCTGCACATCTTCCGGAGCCTTGAAAGGCTCGCCCGATGCCAGGGCCTGAAGACGCGCGGCCTTGGCCTTCAATGCCAGAAGTTCGGCCTTGTTCTCGCCCAGGGACGAACTGTAGCGCGTTGGATCGATGCGCAAGATGACCTGACCCTGCTCCACATGCTCGCCGGGGTGCACCAGAATTTCCTTGACGATGCCGCCATCCAGGCTCTGCACCACCTGAACCTGACGCGAAGGAACCACCTTGCCCTGGCCTCGCACCACTTCATCAATGCGACCCAGGCAAGCCCATAGCAGCAGAACCACCACGGTGACCAGAGATACCCATATCAACAGACGCGAACCACGCGCCTGCTGCTGCCCTGCAGCCCACTGCGCATCGGCCTTGAGGTCATCCGGCTGATGCGTTCCGACAACCTCGCTGCCGTCAAGCAGCCATCGCTCCAGTCGCGTCCAGCGCGTCTTGAGCGCATCCTTGAAGCGCGACGGCTTTTTTTGGGGTTTGGACTCGCTCATGCTCGCCCTCCTACTCCACCAATCCGCCCCTGCTTCAGGGCTTCGATCACCTGATCCTTGGCTCCATCGGCAACAATTCTGCCGCCGTCAATCACGATCAGCCGGTCAACCAAGGTCAACAAGGCCGTGCGATGAGTGACCAGCAAAATGGTCTTGCCCTGGGAGGCCTCTTCCAGACGACGTTTGAGTTGTGCCTCGCTCTGGTTGTCCAGATTGCTGCTAGGCTCGTCCAGCAGCAATATGGCCGGGTCGTTGATCAGGGCACGAGCGACAGCAATGGATTGGCGCTGGCCGCCAGAAAGTGACTCGCCCCGCTCGCCAACCAACATGTCGTAGCCCTTGGGATTGCGCGCCGCGAAATCATCCACACCCGCAATGCGTGCCGCATGCAGCATGTCTGTCTCATCCGCGAATGGCGCACCCACCAGCAGGTTGTGCTTCAAGCTGCCATAGAACAGCATCGGGTCCTGCGGCACATGCCCGATGGCCCGACGCAGATCCACCGGGTCTATCTGACGGGCATCCATACCATCGATCAGAACCGAGCCTTCACTGGGCTGATACAGACCCAGGACCAGCTTTTCAAGCGTGGTCTTGCCCGAGCCGATACGCCCAATGATGCCAACCCGTTCGCCGGGTCGGAGCGAAAAGCTCACTCCCGAAAGACTGGCCTGCTCGCTTCCCGGATAGCTGAAGCTGACATTGCGAAACTCGATAGCGCCACGCAGATCCGGACGTGAGACGAATTCGCGCTCAGCTTCGTGCTCGACCGGCATCTTCATATAGTTGTCAATGGAATTGAGCGAGGTGCGCGCATTGTGAAACTGCATCATCAGCCCCGCCACCTGACCAAAGGGTGCCAGACAACGCCCTGCAATCATGGAGGCTGCAATGATGCCGCCCATGGAAAGCGACGCATCCTGCACCTGATACACGCCGATGACGACCACGGCTATGGTGACCAGTTGCTGCAAGGTCTGAACGAAGTTCACCGTACCGGACGAGATGAACTTGATCTTGCCCCCCATGTAGGCAATGTACTGAGTGGAGCTCTCCCACAGACGCTGCACTCCGCTTTGGGCATTGAGCGTCTTGACCGCCTCCAGATTGGTCAGCGACTCCACGAGCAGCGCGTTGCGCTGAGACGAAGCCTGAAAGGTCTTGAGCGTCAGACTCTCCATGCGTGCCTGGGCCCAGAAGGAAACCAGCAAGATCGCGGCAATCGCCACCACAGGCGGAATCAGCATCCAGGGCGAAACCCATGCAATCGCCACCAGAAACAGAAGCACAAAAGGCAGATCCACCAAGGTCGTGAGACTTGCAGACGCAATGAAATCACGAACCGACTCAAACGAGCGCAGATTGGCCGCAAACGAACCGACGGATGCGGGTCGGCTCTCCATGCGCAAGTCCAGAACGCGCTCCATGATCTGCGCGGACAGCTGCACATCCACACGCTTGCTCGCGGCATCCACAACATAGGCACGCGTCGTCGTCAGCACAAAGTTGAAGATCAGCACCAAAGAAATTCCGATAGCCAACACCCACAATGTTTCCACCGCGTTGTTGGGCACCACCCGGTCATACACGTTCATGCTGAACAAGGGCATTGCCAGTGCGAAGACATTGATGAGTACGGCTGCCAGCAAGGCATCGCGGTACAGGCGCCGATTCTCCAGGATCACCGCCCAGAACCAGTGACTGCTGCGAGGCTCCATGCCTTGCTGCACGGAGCGCGGCTCGAAGCGGAACTGCGGACGCACAAAGCACATCAGCCCCGCGTAGTCCTGCAGCAAAGCCTGGGCCTCTACCTCGACCGGACTCTCCGACTCCGGATACTGCAACAGGAAGCGACCGCTCTCCAGCGCTCTGAGCAACAGACAGGCACGGTCTCCATGGAGAATCAGAATTGCCGGCAGCAAGCCCTGAGGAACATCGTCAAGACCGCGCTGCACGATACGCGTGCTGAACTGCGCGCGAGCCGCAGCCCGAGCCAGCAATGAAGGCGTCAGGCGCTGATCCACCAACGGCAGACCATTGCTCAGTGCCTGCGCGGTGTAGGGCTTGCCATGCAGGTTGGTGAGCTGCACCAGGCAATCCAGCAAGGGATCCGCATGGGTCTCATGGGCCGGCATGCGCCAGTCCCCCGCCGGTGCATGCGCCGAGCTTCGCGCCCCCAGAAAGGCCGGGCCGGCCTGCTCCGCCGCTGCCGCGGCATCCGGCAAAGAACCTTGCCCGGCCTTCTGAGTCGCATCCGTACCGTTGCTCGATGCCAATGAAGGCTCAAAGTCTGGTCTGGTCATCTTCAACAATCAACCTATAAAAGCTCTTCGTCATCATCAATCAAGTCCAGCGAATTACGCATACGCTGGCGCGCCTGCTTGCGCTGGTTCAGCTTCTCCAGCGCCTGCGGCGGAAGATCCGTCAAGCGCAAAGCCCCATTGGCAAGCAAGGCGTCAATCAAGTCCTCGAGAACGCGGATGAAATCCGCATCCAGTGCCGACAATTCCTGCCGGGAGGACTGCTCCGACGGTGGTGAATCGCTTTTATCCATCTTGTTCATCAACTCCCACTAAAAGCTGCGCCAGGCGCCACCAGCTATCACTGACGGCCCGCCGCACCAGATGCCGGGGCTTGGGCTGGAGCCCCCAGATCAACCGCTGCGCTGGCAGGCACAGGCGTCAGATTGCTGGTGTCCGGCACCGAGGATTTGCAGCTACGCAGCAGATCATCCGGCAAGTTCAGCGCCTGCTGCTCATCCGGGCGGCTGTCGTCATGCGGCTGCGCGAGCCCCAGCACAGGCAGAATCTGGCTGGACAAAGTCAGCCACTGGTACTCGGCCTTTTTCAGGTCATATTGAGCGTTGACCAGAGCGCGCTGGGCATCGAACAGCTCGTTTTCCGTATTGAGCAGATCCAGCAGCGAACGCTGACCGATCTTGAATTGCTGCTGATACGCCACGCGGACCTTGGCCGTGGAAAGAACATGCTCACGCAGGAACGGCGTTTGCTGACGCAGGCGGGCCATGTTGTTCCAGGTAATCGACAGCTCCTGCTGGATGTTGCGGCAGGTGTAATCGCGCACATCCTGTGCGGCATAGCCCTGAGCAATCGTCTGACGCAGGCGTGCCTCGTCCGCACCACCGCGATACAGGTTGTAAGTCAGCATCAGCTGCACTCGCGAACTTTGCACATCCCAGTAGGCCGGCGAGTTCTGATCACGATCACGCCCCGTGGACGCCAGCAGCTCGAGCTTGGGCATATGTGCCCCCTTGGCAGCCTTCTGACCGGCCTCTGCCGCTTGCACCAGAGCCTGCTTGGACAATAGCAGCGGACTCGCGCGCAGCGACTCGCCGAAATCCTTGGCCACCCCGGAAGCAGGCAGCTTGGCACTCACATCGGGCACCGGGTCCAGCGTGGCCGCAGGATACTCACCCACCACGCGGCGGTAGCGCTGCAGCACATCGTTGAGGTTGTTGCTCTCGGTCATCAGATTGGTCTGCGCCAGCGACAGACGTCCACTTGCCTGCTCCAGATCAACACCGCGGCCCACGCCGGACTGCTGGCGCTCACGCAACTGCCCCAGCGTCACCTGGTGCGTGCCGAAATTCTCACGGGCCAGCTTTTCCATTTCGCGATAACGCTGCACATCCAGATAGGCGGCGACAACATCATTGGCCAAATTTTCAGTGGTGGCGCGCAGGTCGTAGAACTTGGCCAGCTTCTCAAAGCCCAACTGACGGATATTGCTGCTAGTGGTGAAGCCATCAAAGATCAGCTGACGCAGCTGCAGGTTCCAGCCCGGACGGTTCCAGTTCTGCGATGGAGCATCCTGGATATGGCTGCGCCACTCGCGACCGACCCAACCTTGCGCGGTGACTTGCGGACGCCAACCTCCCCGGGCCACGTTCTGACCTTCAGCGGACGAGCTGAAATCCTGAAAGCGCGCCTGCACTTCGGGATGAGTCATCAGTGCCTGCTCGACAACCTTTTGCAGTGCAACACCCTGCTCGTTGGCTTGTTGCGCATTCATGGTCGTCTGAGCCATACCCCCCATGGCCCACGATGCCACACCCAGAGTGGCTACCACTTGTGCAATCTGACTGAATTTCATTGTTATCCCTCTTGTTTGACTCCGACCGGGCAATGCGATGTCTAGCCCGCCAACTAATTGGCGAGAGCAATCGGTGCGACTTCTACAAATCGTTCCCGCGGAAGCTGGTTGTTAATGTGGATCGGCTCGCTGCTGCCCGAAAAGGCATTGCATGCGGCCTCAGAACTCGCAAAATGGAATTCTGTAACTCTCGTGCTCACAGCCTTTGGCGTCATGCCAGTACCGCACAGGAGACTGACGGTCAGGTCAAGCTTGTTGCCTGATCGACAAAACTCACTATTTTTGCTTGACGAGCCACCACTCAGCAGTGGTACAGGGATGACATCGCCAATCCCTTGGCCAAACAAATCGCGCGGACAGGCTGTGGAGCGTCTATCGGCTAGACACAGCGCATTTGGAGATGTTCCTTTCCACGATAGCAAGGCGGAGCCTCCGGTTTCCGGCCGGTGTTCTTGACGCATAACCCTGCATGCGAAGCCGTGCGTTGATGGCAGATCTCCTGGCAACACCATCAAACAAATGGATTCAATTGCAAATCTAGCACAAGGCATGCAATGATTTGTTTCAAAAAACCACTCAACCAACCGAACTTCGATTTTTTTGCCGGGAATTGGCAATTCTTTTCATTCCTTCTTTATATCAAAGAAATTAAGAATCAATACCGCTTCCAGCACCGCAACCATGGCGGCGCATGCGTTGCAAAGTGAAATCAGCCCACATCCAAAGTCGTAATCGAACAATTGACAATGAATTGATCCGAAATAGAAAAAGGGCTCCTGACTGAATAGTCAGAAGCCCTTGTCTAATTGGTCGGAATGGCGGGATTCGAACTCGCGACCCCTTGCACCCCATGCAAGTGCGCTACCAGGCTGCGCTACATTCCGAAGACTTGAATTATACACAGAAATTCGACATCAAAGAGAAAGCAGCGCCCTGATCTGCAAAAGCTCCTCTTTGACCTCCTCCATGCCCATTGCACCGGCAGGCTCCGAGCGGCCCTGCTCCAGCATTGCAGCCAGCAGATGGCTTTGCGCCAGCTCTTCCCCCTGCAGGGGCAGGTCCGGATGCACAAGCACCGGCAGCTGCTCGACGGCCTTGCCGTGACCCGTCACCAGTTCGCGCAGACGATTTCGTGCGCCGCTGATGGTGAAGCCCTGCTCGTAAAGCAGCTCGCGAATGCGACGCACCATCAACACCTCATGATGCTGGTAGTAGCGGCGGTTGCCACGACGCTTCATGGGCTTGAGCTGCACAAACTCCTGCTCCCAGTAACGCAGCACATGAGGCTTGACGTCGCAAAGATCCGCAACCTCACCGATGGTGAAATAGCGCTTGGCGGGAATTGCTGGCAAAGAAGAAGCCATGGCTGGTTGCAAGCGGTCAGTGAAGGGATGGGTGAAAGATATGCAATCACGACTTGCGCAAATTCGGGTCAGGCACGGTGTTTTGTCATTAGAAATGCCCGCCATGCATTCCTGTTTGCACAAGTCCTAGCAATATAGCGCGAAGAGCTGACAGGACCTTGCACCGCTCGCGACGCAAAACTGTCAGCTCCTCAGTCACCGATGCCTAGCCTGTCCGCGCATCAGTGGATTTACCAATCGCTTATGACCCCGAGCCTTCGCCCTGGATCAGCTCCTTGAGCTTGCTGCTGGCATGGAAGGTCACCACGCGGCGCGCAGCGATGGGAATCAGCTCACCGGTGCGCGGGTTGCGACCGGGCCGTGGCGCCTTGGTGCGGATCTGGAAGTTGCCAAAGCCCGAAAGCTTGACGTCCTCGCCCTCCACCAGCTTTTGCGAGATCAGGTCGAAAAACGCATCCACCATGTCCTTGGCTTCGCGCTTGTTCAAACCGATTTCGTCAAACAGCAGATCGGCCAGCTGCGCCTTGGTCAACGCGGGGCTGTCGATGCTCTCTACGGCAAGCTCCATAGGTCGATCTCCTTGTGGATTGAACATATCAACGCAGGCGAGCCGCAACGCGTTCAACCAGAGCCGCAATTGTGCCCTGCATGGCGGCATCGATTTCCGCATCGGTCAGCGACGCGGTGTCGCTGCCCAGCGTCAGACGCACGGCCAGACTCTTCTCGTCCTGAGCCAGGCTGCCCGGCGCCGCTTCCTCGCCAGCCTTGAGCTTCTTGGGACGGAATACGTCGAACAGCACGGCCGAGCGCAAAATGCCGCCCTGCACGCCTTGCTGCACGGCCTCCATCACCTGAGCGTGAGTCACGGCTTCCTTGACGACCACGGCAATGTCGCGCTCCACGGCCTGGTGCTTGGCTACGGGCTTGAACACGGGGACCTCGCGGGCCAGCACGGCATCGAGCTCGAGCTCGAACATCACGGGAGCCTGGGCCAGATCCCATTCCTGGCGCCATTGGGGGTGCAGCTCGCCGACAAAACCGATGGCCTTGCCATCCAGCAGCACGCGCGCGCAGCGGCCGGGGTGCATGGCCGGATGCTCGGCAGGCTCAAACACGGGCTTGGCTGGAGCCAGCAAGGCCTCCACATCACCCTTGACGTCGTAGAAGTCGACCTTGGCTTCCGCCCTGCCCCATTGCAGCTGGTCGGCAGCGCCGTAGGCGAGACCCGCCACGCGCATGGGCTGATAAAAGCCCTTGACGGTGGTGTCGGAGTCAACGACGGAGTCGTCCTTGAAGAACACGCGACCCAGCTCGAACACGCGCACGCGCTGAGCCTTGCGGTCCACGTTGAACTTGAGCACCTGCAGCAGCGAGCCCAGCAGGGACGAGCGCATCACGCTCAGATGGCTGGCAATGGGGTTGAGCAGCTTGATGGCGTTGTTGTTGGCGGCCAGCTCCTGCTCCCACTTTTCTTCGACAAAGCTGAAGTTGATGGTTTCCTGGTAGCCCAGGCCCGCCAGTTCGTGGCGCACGGCATAGGGGCTGCGCTCGTTCTCGGCGCGCAGCTTGGGCGAGATCGGGGCCAGTGGCTTGGTGGTCGGCAGGTTTTCGTAGCCGATCATGCGTGCCACTTCTTCGATCAAGTCTTCTTCCAGATTGATGTCGAAGCGGAAGGTGGGAGCGGTGACGCTGATCACAGGTTCGCCTGCCGCACCTTCGCTGGCCACGGTGGCCGGCAGACCCAGGCCGTTCAAGGCATCCAGGCATTGCTGCTGCGTCACGGCCATGCCGATGACCTTGGCCGCACGCGCCACGCGCAGTTGCACGGCCTTGGAGGCAGGCATATTGGGCTTCTGGTCGTCCATGGCACCGACTTGCGTCTCTGGCGTGCCGCAAATTTCCAGCACCAGCGCGGTGATGCGCTCGATGTGCTCGGTGGTGAACTCGGGGTCCACGCCGCGCTCGAAACGGTGACCGGCATCGGTCGAGAAGTTGAAGTGGCGCGAACGGCCGGCCACAGCCTTGGGGAACCAGAACGCAGCTTCGATGTAGATGTTCCTGGTGTCGTCAGACACGGCCGTGGCGTCGCCGCCCATAATGCCGGCCAGCGACTCGACCTGCTTGTCATCGGCAATCACGCCGACCTTGAGGAAGTCGTCGATCTTGATGGTGTTGCCATTGAGCAGCTTGAGCGTTTCGCCCTCCTTGCCCCAGCGCACATTCAGGCCGCCGCTGATCTTGTCCAGATCGAAGATATGGCTGGGACGGCCCAGCTCGAACATCACATAGTTGGAGATGTCCACCAGCGGGCTGACCGAGCGCTGGCCGCAACGGGCCAGACGGTCCACCATCCACTGAGGCGTCTTCACCCGCGTGTTGACATTGCGCACGATACGGCCCGAGAAGCGGCCGCACAGATCGGTGGCTTCAATCTTGACGGGCAGCTTGTCCTGCAAGGCCACGGCCGCAGCGGGGAAGGACAGGGCTTTCAGTGGCGTGCCGGTCAGCGCCGACAGCTCGCGCGCCACGCCGTAGACGCTGAGGCAATGCGCCAGGTTGGGCGTGAGCTTGAGCGTGAACAGCGTGTCGTCCAGATTCAGATACTCGCGCACGTTCTGGCCTAGGGGCGCATCGGCGGGAAACTCCAGCAGGCCGCTGGCGTCTTCGTCAATGCCCAGCTCCTTGGCCGAGCACAGCATGCCAAAGCTCTGCACGCCGCGCAGCTTGCCGATCTTGATCTTGAAGGGCTTGCCATCGGCACCGGGCGGCAGCTCGGCGCCCACGGTGGCGCAGGGAATGCGGATGCCCACGCGCGCATTGGGCGCGCCGCAGACGATGTTCAGCAGCTCGGGGCCGCCCACGTCGACCTGGCAGATGCGCAAGCGGTCGGCGTCGGGGTGCTGCACGGCTTCCTTGATTTCACCGACCACGATGCCGGTGAAGGGAGGCGCCACAGGATCCAGCTCTTCCACTTCCAGACCGGCCATGGTCAGGGTATCGGCCAGCTGCTGGGTGGTCAGGTTGGGGTTGCAGTATTCGCGCAACCAGGATTCAGGAAATTGCATAGTCAGACTCTTTGGCGTTCATGCCAGTCGCACCGCAAGCGGTCTGCCACTGGCTGGGCATGCGTATCTCAAAAAGATGAGCTATTAGCGCTCGGCATATAAGGATTTCAGCATCAAAACTATCTGAAATCGTTTCAGAGCATGCGCTAGCAGCTCACTTTTCAATTACTGAAACTGCGACAGAAAACGGATGTCGCCGTCGAAGAACAGGCGCAGGTCGTTCACGCCATAACGCAGCATGGTCAGGCGATCGGGGCCCATGCCAAAGGCAAAGCCGATGTATTTTTCGGGGTCCAGCCCCATGTTGCGCACCACATTGGGGTGCACCTGGCCGGAGCCCGCCACTTCCAGCCACTTGCCGGCCAGCGGGCCGCTCTGGAACTGGATGTCGATTTCGGCCGAAGGCTCGGTGAACGGGAAGAAGCTGGGGCGAAAGCGCAGCACCAGATCATCCTGCTCGAAGAAGGTCTTGCAGAAGTCGGTGAACACGACCTTCAGGTCCTTGAAGCTCACGTTCTCGCCGATCCACAGGCCTTCGCACTGGTGGAACATGGGCGAGTGGGTGGCGTCCGAGTCCACACGATAAGTGCGGCCGGGGGCAATCACGCGGATCTCGGGCATGGTCTGACCGGCATCGAGCGCGTTGCGGTAATTCTTCACATGCTGCACGGCATGGCGCACCTGCATGGGGCTGGTGTGCGTGCGCAGCAGATTGGGCGCGTGCTGGGTGCCGCCTTCGACATAGAAGGTGTCGTGCATGGAGCGCGCGGGATGGTCTTCAGGCGTGTTCAGCGCCGTGAAGTTGAACCAGTCGGATTCGATCTCGGGGCCCTGGGCCACATCAAAGCCCATGGAGCCGAAGATGCCCTCGATACGCTCCATGGTGATGGAGACGGGGTGCAGCCCTCCCGCGCCACGACGGCGACCGGGCAGAGTCACATCCAGCACCTCGGCCTTCAGATGGGCCTGCAGCTCGGCGTCTGCCAAAGCCTTGCGACGGGCGGTCAAGGCCGCTTCGATCGCCTGCTTGGCCACGTTGATGGCGGCGCCGCGCGACTTTTTCTCTTCGACGGAAAGCTGCGCCATGCCCTTCATGAGCTCGGTCATCTTGCCCGACTTGCCCAGAAACTGCGCCTTGGCATTTTCCAGATCAGCGGGGGTGTGGGCTTGCGCAAACAGTTGCTGTGCGCTTTCGACCAGAGAATCCAACTCGTTCATATCGACTCTTTATCGACTTGTAAAAATAAACAAGGGCTAGTGCCTTTTCAAGCCCTAGCCCTTGCTGTTTGTGCATCAGCAGCTACTGAACAAGACACGACTTCTGCAATCAAGTTCAAGCAAGATGCTCGCCCATCGGCAAATGCCTGTGGGGATCCTTGTCTGCAAAAGTCCTACAAGAGTAACTACCGATCGTGACCTCAGGCAGCCAGCTTGGCCTTGACTTGGTCGACGATAGCTGCAAAAGCAGCCTTGTCGTGCACGGCGATATCGGCCAGCATCTTGCGGTCGATTTCGATGGCAGCCTTCTTCAGGCCGTTGGCGAATTGGCTGTAAGTCAGACCCAGTTCACGTGCAGCAGCGTTGATACGAGCGATCCACAGCTGACGGAACACGCGCTTCTTGGTACGACGGTCACGGTAGGCATATTGACCAGCCTTCATGACCGCTTGCTTGGCAACGCGGAAGACGTTACCACGGCGACCGCGGAAACCCTTGGCCAGATTCAGAACTTTTTTGTGACGGGCGCGAGCCGTTACACCACGTTTGACGCGAGGCATGTGTTTTCTCCTAGTTCGTCAGTGAATTACAGGCCTGCGGAAGGCAACATCTTTGCGATGGAGCCCATATCGCCGGAATGCACGTTGACAATGCCACGCAGGTGACGCTTGTTCTTCGTGGTCTTCTTGGTCAAGATGTGACGCTTGAAGGCTTGACCGCGCTTGACGGTACCACCGGGACGAACGCGAAAACGCTTCTTCGCGCTGCTCTTGGTCTTCATTTTGGGCATGTGAATGCTCCTATTGAACTTGTGCTCGCAAGGCGGTGTGCAACCCGCACACACTTCGCTGGCCTCCGAGGCACTTGTTTGTCAGTCCGGCCAGGCCGGGCTGACGTCTTGCAGGCAAGCCTGCAAATTCTTTATCTGCCGCACAAAACAAAAGTGGGCCAAGCCCACTTTTGCCGACAAGGCAAAACCGCAATTATGCCTTATCTGCAGCCTCAGGTGCAGCTGCGGCGCCATCAGCCTGTGGTTTTGCAGCACCGGCGGGCTTCTTGCCGCCTGCACGAGCCGGCGCAACCATCATGATCATCTGACGGCCTTCCAGCTTGGGGAACTGCTCCACCTGGATGGAATCGGCCAGATCGTCACGCAGACGGTTGAGCAGATTCAGACCCAGCTGCTGGTGCGTGATTTCACGGCCGCGGAAACGCAGCGTGATCTTGCACTTGTCGCCATCCGCCAGAAAACGGCGGATATTGCGCAGCTTGATGTTGTAGTCACCATCATCTGTACCAGGGCGGAACTTCACTTCCTTGATTTCGATGACGGTCTGCTTGGCCTTGGCTTCAGCAGCCTTCTTCTGTTCCTGGTACTTGAACTTGCCGTAATCCATCAGACGGCAGACCGGAGGAGATGCGTTGGCCGCAATCTCCACCAGATCGACATCCAGCTCGCCGGCCATGCGCAGCGCTTCTTGCAGCGGCACGATGCCCAGAGGCTCGTTGTCGGGACCAGACAGACGCACTTCAGGCGCCATGATTTCTCGGTTCAGTCGATGCTTGCGCTCTTCACGGTGGCGCCGATCGCGAAATTCAGTAGCTATGGTTTTCACCCTTGGATTGAAATGGCTACAACAGCGTAGCCGGCTAGCGTGCCTTGCACGCTGACCGGCCCGCCACAAAAATTAATCTGCTTCAGGCCTTGGCCGCGATGTCCTTGGCGAGCAATTCAATGAATGCATCAACCGACATCACTCCGAGGTCTTTGTTACCCCGAGCGCGCACTGCAACCGCACCAGCAGCCTTCTCCTTGTCGCCTGCGACAAGGATGTAGGGCAGCTTCTGCATGGAATGCTCGCGTATTTTATACGTAATCTTTTCATTGCGCAGATCTGTCACCACTCTAAGGCTTTGATTCGGCAATGCTTTTTGCAGCTTCTGCGCAACTTCCTGCGCATAGTCGGCCTGAGCGTCCGTGATATTGAGCACGGCAGCCTGCACCGGAGCCAGCCAGGCAGGCAGCGCGCCCGAGTGATGCTCAACCAAAATGCCGATGAAACGCTCGAGCGAACCCAGAATCGCGCGGTGCAGCATGATGGGTCGATGGCGCTCGCCATCCTCGCCCACGAATTCCGCATCGAGACGCTCGGGCATGTTCGGGTCCACCTGAATGGTGCCGCACTGCCATTCGCGACCCAGTGCATCCTTCAGGGTGTATTCGATCTTTGGCCCGTAGAAAGCACCCTCGCCCGGCAGATACTCGAACTCGCAACCCGATGCGCGCAGACCTTCGGCCAGCGCGTTCTCGGCCTTGTCCCAGGCTTCATCGGTGCCGATGCGCTTTTCGGGGCGAGTGGACAGACGGTACAGGATGTTGGTGAAGCCGAAGTCGGCATACACCTTCTGCAGCAGCGAGGTGAAAGCCGTCACCTCGGCCTGGATCTGGTCTTCGGTACAGAAGATGTGACCATCGTCCTGTGTGAAGGCACGCACGCGCATGATGCCGTGCAGCGAACCCGTGGGCTCGTTGCGATGGCAGTTGCCGAACTCGCCAAAGCGCAGAGGCAGATCGCGATAGCTCTTGATGCCTTGCTTGAAGATGATGATGTGGCCCGGGCAGTTCATGGGCTTGAGGGCATATTCACGCTTTTCCGAATCGGTGGTGAACATGTTTTCGCGGTACTTGTCCCAGTGGCCGGTCTTCTCCCACAGGCCCTTGTCCAGAATCTGCGGAGCCTTGACTTCCTGGTAGCCGTTGTCCTGATAGACGCGGCGCATGTACTGTTCGACCTGCTGCCAGACCGCCCAGCCCTTGGGGTGCCAGAACACGGTGCCGGGCGAGTGTTCGTCGATGTGGAACAGATCGAGTTCGCGCCCAAGCTTGCGATGGTCGCGCTTTTCGGCTTCTTCCAACCTGAACAGATAGTCCTTGAGCTCGTCCTTGGTTGCCCAAGCGGTACCGTAGATGCGCTGCAGCATCTCGTTGCGGTGGTCGCCACGCCAGTAGGCGCCGGCCACCTTCATCAGCTTGAAGTGCTTGAGCTTGCCGGTGCTGGGCACGTGAGGGCCACGGCACAGGTCTTCGAAGGCGCCTTCACGGTACAGGCTCACATCCTCGTTGCTGGGGATAGAGGCAATGATCTCTGCCTTGTAGGCTTCGCCGATGCCCTTGAAGTACTGCACGGCCTCGTCGCGCGGCAGCACGCGGCGCACCACCTGCTCGTCCTTGTTGGCCAGCTCGGTCATCTTCTTTTCGATGGCGGCCAGATCTTCGGGAGTGAAGGGGCGCTTGTACGAGAAGTCGTAGTAGAAGCCGTTTTCGATCACGGGACCGATGGTGACCTGCGCATCGGGAAACAGCTCCTTGACGGCATAGGCCAGCAAGTGAGCGGTGGAGTGGCGGATCACCTCCAGACCGTCGGCATCCTTGGCGGTGATGATGGACAGCGGCGAATCCTGCTCGATCACAAAGCTGGTGTCCACGACCTTGCCGTTGATCTTGCCGGCCAATGCGGCCTTGGCCAGGCCGGAGCCAATTGAAGCAGCGACTTCGGCAACCGAAACCGGGCCTGAGTATTCGCGCTTGGAGCCATCGGGGAGCGTGATGTTGATCATAAATTCCTTGTCAAACCAAATTTGTGTGGGTGAGGGCCAGCGCCAGAGCTTTGGAGTTGCCTGAAAGCAAAAAGCGCGGAACCAGTCCGCGCTTTGATGAGGGTGTCGAGAAATCTCGGGCAGGCGCGAACCGCCAGCTGCCATCAGCAGCTGAAGTACATCTCCGATGTAGTTCGCGGTGTCATAACCGTTGATGCCTTTCTCGCCCTTGTGAATTGAAGTCGCGCCATTTTAACCCGGCAAACAAAAAAGCGCCCGAGACTTTCGCCCCGGGCGCATAACCCCTTTTTTACCTAGACAGAATCACGATTCATCGTGGCTCAATGGAACTGCTCTTCCTCGGTGGAGCCGGTCAGCGCCTTGACGCTGGATGAGCCGCCCTGGATCACGGTGGTCACGTCGTCGAAGTAACCTGCGCCCACTTCCTGCTGGTGCGAGACAAAGGTGTAGCCCTTGTCACGTGCCGCGAATTCGGGCTCCTGGATCATTTCCACGTAGTGCTTCATGCCCTCGCCGCGAGCGTACTCGTGGGCGAACTTGAAGGTGTTGTACCAGTTGCTGTGGATGCCGGCCAGCGTGATGAACTGGAACTTGTAACCCAGTGCGGACAGGTCTTCCTGGAAGGAAGCGATCTGGCTGTCGTTGAGGTTCTTCTTCCAGTTGAACGAAGGCGAGCAGTTGTAGCTCAGCAGCTTGCCTGGGCAGGCTGCATGCACGGCCTGGGCGAATTCGCGGGCAAAGCCGATATCGGGCACACCGGTTTCGCACCACACCAGATCCGCGTAGGGAGCGTAGGCCACGCCGCGGCTGATGGATTGCTCCAAACCGTTCTTGACACGGTAGAAGCCTTCCTGAGTACGCTCGCCAGTCAGGAACGGGATGTCGTTCTCGTCATGGTTGCTGGTGATCAGGTTGGCCGCCTCGGCATCGGTACGGGCCAGCACAATGGTGGGCACGCCCATCACATCGGCTGCAAAACGGGCGGCAATCAGCTTTTCGACCGCTTCGCGAGTGGGCACCAGCACCTTGCCGCCCATGTGACCGCACTTCTTGACCGCAGCCAGCTGGTCTTCGAAGTGCACGCCGGCAGCACCTGCCTGAATCATGTTCTTCATCAGCTCGAACGCGTTGAGCACGCCGCCGAAGCCGGCTTCCGCATCAGCCACGATGGGCAGGAAGTAGTCGATGAACTCCTTGTCGCCGGGGTTGATGCCCTTGCCCCATTGGATTTCATCGGCACGCTTGAAGGTGTTGTTGATGCGGCGCACCATGGTGGGCACGGAGTCATAGGCGTACAGCGACTGGTCGGGGTACATGGTCTCGGAGGTGTTGCCGTCGGCAGCTACTTGCCAGCCCGACAGGTACACGGCTTCCAGACCGGCCTTGGCCTGCTGCATGGCCTGGCCTGCGGAGATGGCACCGAAGGCGTTCACATAGCCCTTTTTCGAGCTGCCGTTGATCTTGTCCCACAGCACTTCGGCACCGCGCTGGGCCAGGGTGTACTCTGGCTGCAGGCTGCCACGCAGACGCACCACATCGGCAGCGCTGTAGCCGCGCTTGACGCTCTTCCAGCGTGGGTTCTGTGCCCAGTCTTTTTCGAGGGCTGCGATTTGCTGTTCACGGCTCAGTTGCTGAGTCAGGGATTGGGGCATGGTGCACTCCTTAGCGGTTAAAACAAGATGAATTGGTGTTCGTCCTTGGGATCTACTTTATGTCTTCAGCACTCTTTTACAGAGTCTTATGTCTTATAAAAGACTTAAATTTATATTCAATAAAATCAATAGCTTATTTTTATTTTTCACAATAAGAAAACGTATTTCTCGTATTGAGAAATTTTGCGGCAGCGCAACATTTCAATTTTTCATAATGCAAAATTGAATTCTTGCTTCATGAAAAATTTGCAGAAGCACGACTTCCGGAGTCCGCATCCTTTGAACGCAGTACGAAAAAAGTCCCGGCGCATGCCTTGATCTGCTCATTTATCCGGCACGAGACAGGCCAAGCCACTTGAACAAAAACAGGTGACACGACAAAGACATGGCGCCCAAGGCGGCGGGAACCAAAAAAACAACAGTTCCCTCCCCTGGGTCAAATGCATGCAACAGCCCTGCCACACTGCTTTGCATCACCGTCTCTTGTCATTGAAATTCATTTCGCCATGCACACGCCCAGCCGCCCCATCGCCTATCTCTGCCTGGCACTCAGCATGTCTTTGGTAGGAAGCTATGTGGCCTTGTCCAAGCCTCTGGCTGCCATCTTTCCGGTCATGCTGCTGGCTTGGCTGCGCTTTGGCATCGGTGCCGTGGCCATGCTGGGCTGGCTCAGGCCACCAGCGCACGAGACAACTCTGACCAGGCAGACCAAGTGGCTGCTGTTTTTTGAGTCCTTCTTCGGCAATTTCCTTTTCACGCTCTGCATGATCAGCGGCGTGGCCTTGACCAGCGCGGTCACGGCGGGCGTGACCATGGCCGCAATTCCTGCCGCAGTCGCCATCATGAGCTGGCTTTTTCTGCGCGAAGCCGTTGGCGCGCGCACATGGACAGCCATTGCTTTCGCAGTGGCCGGCATAGGGCTGAATGCCTTGAGCAAGACCGAAAGCAGCAGCCTTGCCGCGCATCCCCAGCAAGGCCTGGGCCAGTTGCTGCTGATTGCTGCCGTGCTGTGCGAGGCCGCATATGCCGTGATCGGCAAAAAGCTCACCGCCAGCGTAAGCCCCAAACGCATTACGGCGCTGATCAATCTCTGGGGGTTTGTGCTTTCCACACCCGCCGGACTCTATCTGGCCTGGCAGTTTGATTTTTCCCGGGTTTCGGTGCCCGCATGGGGTCTGTTGCTGTTTTACGCCCTGGCCGCCTGCGTCTGGACGGTGTGGCTGTGGATGACGGGATTGCGCGCCGTGCCCGCATCGCGGGCCGGCATTTTTACCGTGCTGCTGCCCATCAGCGCCGCCGTGGTGGGCATGCTGGCCCTGGGCGAGCGCGTCGGCAGCATGCAATTGCTGGCCTTCGGCATTGCCCTGACCAGCGTGGTGATCGCAACCTGGCCCGGTTCATTGCAGATCAGGCGCTAGGCGCCGTCGATTCCAATCAGGAAAGCAGATTGCGGCGGCTCAGCACAATGCCGTCGGAGTCGGCATACAGCCAGTCGCCCGGGCGAACCCACAGGCCGGCGATCTGCACATAGACATCGCGCAGTCCCTGGCCTTGCTTGACGGTAGGCATGGGGTTGAGCGCCAGCGCATACAGACCCACGGGGGTGGATTTCAGCTCGGCCACGTCGCGCACGCAGCCATAGACAAGCACCCCGGCCCAGCCGTTCTGGGCCGCCGATGTCGCCACATTCCCCCCCACCAGAGCCCGGCGCAGCGAGCCGCCGCCATCGACCACCAGCACACGACCACCTCCCGGCTCGGCCAGCGCCGCTCGCACCAGGCTGTTGTCGTCCAGACACTGCACGGTGCTGACCTCCCCCATAAAGCCGACATTCCCTCCATAGCTGTGGAACACGGGCGGCAGCACACGAAAGTCGCTGCTGTCATCGCTGATATGCGCATCGCACAAATCGCAGGTGCTGAAGCCAAGAGAAGCCGAGGAATCGCTCATGAAAATCTCCACAGAACCAAGTCTCCCGCATCTTGCCCTGAGCACCTGACATAGCACAAGCACCAGCGGACACACACAGAGAGCAACTTTTTCACAACACTCTCGGGGAAAAACCCGTGAAAACGGACACTAAAGGGCCTGAGAGCAACAAATCGAGGCAAAAAAACAGCCCACTAGCTTGGAAGAGCGATTTTTTGCCATTAGCATCAGACTCAGCCAGTGGATTGCAGCTGTATTTCGCTGGTGATAAGTCCACTACCCAATTAGGAATAAGCAATATGGCAACTGCAAAGAAGGCACCCGCTGCAGCACCGGCAGCAGCTCCCGCCGCTAAGAAGCGCACTCCCAACGCTGCCTTCATGAAACCCCTGACCCCCAGCGCCGCTCTGGCTGCCGTGGTTGGCAAGGATCCCCTGCCCCGTACTGAAATCATCAGCAAGCTGTGGGTCTACATCAAGGCCAACAACCTGCAAGACGCTGCCAACAAGCGCATGATCAACGCCGACGCCAAGCTCAAGGAAGTCTTCGGCAAGCCCCAAGTCTCCATGTTCGAGATGGCCGGTCTGATCGGCAAGCACGTCAAGTAAGCACTGCGCTTGCGCTGACCACAAAAAAGCTGGCCCGAGCCAGCTTTTTGTATTTCTGAGGCAAGTGTCGCGTACAGGCCGACGCGACTGGGGCGGCTTTACCGCAGCAATGCATGCGTGCATGCCCCGGTCTCGACGCCGACGGAATCACGGCCGCGAACGCTGGTCAGGACGGAACCGGCCGGCAGGTCTTTCCGACAACCGCGCGGCCCACCGATTGGCGCGGCCCTCACGAAGCTGACCCCGGGCTATCTCCGCCATCGTGCCCCGCCATGCTTGCACCCTGAACCGCACATTCCTGCAAAACTGCAACTGCCGGGCAGCCAGGACATGGGCTCCATAGGCATGGAGACGCGTGCGCACGTTCGGGTCTCGGTGCGGCGAACGCCTCCCCGGCAGCCCCGGCCATGGGAGGTGCACAAGCTTGAGCGCTGTCCCTCAATAACCGTCCAAAGCCGTCACGACGCCGGCAATGCCCATGAGACATCCGCAGAGGAGACCGGCCAAGAAAATCAGTGCTGCAATTCCAAAGCTCATTGAACGCCTCTCCTGCCGCGCAGGGCCGTGTGATTGCGGCACGCCGTGCGACTCATGGCGCCCCCCTTGCGATACGCGCGTCCGCTCCTTCTGGGCGTGTGCTGTGCAGTGCATGGCGCTCGTTGACAGGCGGCCAGAGCATATCGACGGGCATGCCTGTGATTTCTGCAATGCGCTGTCGAATGCGGGCCGATACCGCACGACCGCTGATGACTTGCGACACGCTGCTGTTGGCCACGCGCATTTCGGACGCCAATGCCGTGGGGGAAATGCCTTTCATGCGCAGCGCCGCTTTGATTTGCTCGGGATGCATCTGGTAGCCTTTCGCCTAATTATTTAGGTTAAAGCACGTCGTCGTGCTTTTGGCGAATTATGGGAAAGATTTCTTTCCCATGCAATACACCTTGGACAAATTTTTATGACCCTAGGGGAACGGCTGCGCGAAGAAAGAAACCGGCTGGGCATGAGCCAGCCGGCCTTCGCAGCACTTGCTGGCACTACGAAGCAAACTCTTTTTTCCTGGGAATCCGGCAAGACAGCGCCGGATGGCTTTCAGATGAGCGCGCTGAGCGCACACGGAGTGGACCTGTTGTATGTGCTGGCAGGACACCGCACACCGGCAGTTCACCCTGCAGAGGCTCTGTCAGACGATGAACTCCGCCTCCTTCACGGATATCGCAGGTGCAATGCGGATGGAAGGCAGCACCTCATACGATCCGCAGAACTGCTGTCTGCGGCACGTGCCATGTCCGCCGAAGACCGCAAGCAGGCCCTCCAGGATCGGCCACATCGACCGGGTGAAGACGCCCTCTGATCCGTCCTGCCCGATGTCCGAGCGGTGCGGCACCTATAGGATGCGGTGCAGTCCTGCTCCAAGACGGTGGCAGGGCCTGCTGCCATCCCCCGCCTGGACGTGCTCAGTACACATCGCGTCGGTAGCGGCCCGAGCCCAACAGCTCGGTCACCTTGGCCTCGCCCAGAATGGCCTGCAGCGTCAGATGCACGCCTTGACCCATGCCGTTCAGGCTGCCGCAAACATAGATGGCCGCACCACGCTCCACCCATTGTCGGACTTCCTCCGCATGGCTGCGCAGCAAATCCTGCACATAACGCGAATCCTTGCCGTTGCGCGACCAGACCTGATCCAGTCGTGCCAGTCGGCCTTGCCTGAGCCATGCGCCCAGTTGATCGGCAAATAGCGCGTCATGTTGTGGACTGCGCTCTCCGAACAACAGCCATTGATCACTTAGCTCCTGCTGCACACGCGCCTTGATATGGCTGAGAAGGCCCGCCAGGCCCGAGCCATTGCCGATCAGAATCAGCGGCCGCCCGGCGTTGTCACCGAGCCTGAAGCCGCGGTGCTCGCGCAAGGTCAACGGCAGCACATCTCCCTCGGCCATGCCACAGCACAACCAGTGCGACGCAAGGCCCGGCGAACCATCGGCACGCGTGCTCTCTCGCACCAGCAGTTGCAGGCTGCCGTCAGCCGTGATCGAGGCGATCGAGTAGTCGCGCGCGCGCTCAGGGTCGGCGGGCACGCACAGAGACACCAGATCGCCCGACTCCCAGCGCGGCAGCTCGCCGGACTGCGGCGTCCACTCCAGCAGGTATAGCGCCCCACCCTGGCTGCCGGGATTGAGCAAACGCCGCCGACTGAGCACAAAAGGCATGCTGACCGGCGCCTGCAACCAGTCCGAGTCCAGTTCCTGAGCGGGCGCAGACTCGCCCAGCAAGTCCTGTCGCATCTGAGCGACCTGGGTCTGCCAGCTCTGCAAGCTTGAGGCATCCATATTGTCCACGCAGACGAGATCGCTGCGCGCGCCGCTGGTCTGCAACCACTCATGCACTTGCACACCAAACGCACAGAACTCCTGGTATTCACGATCACCCAGCGCCAGCACCAGGCTTTGGTGCTGGGTCAGCGCAGGCTGCGTGGCCATGAGCTGCTGCACAAAGCCCAGCGCATGGTCGGGCGCATCGCCCTCGCCTGTAGTGGATAGCAGCCACAGGCTGTGCTCGAATTGCTGCAGCAGCACGGCCGTCAGTTTTTCCACGGGCAGCAGACGCACCTGCAGACCGCCGTCGACCAGCATCTTGCCCGTGGCGCGTGCCAGCGCCTCAGCCTGCCCCGTCTGGCTGGCATAGGCGACCAGGACGGCAGGCGCAGCGGCATCGCCCTGCGAGGCATTGCTCTCGGCCTCATCGGCCAGGCGCTGCCTGCGTACCTTGGTGCCAATACCCCAGCACATGCCTGCGTACGCGGCTACCAAACCCATAGCTCCATAGATGCGCTCGGGCGTCAAAATCCATTCCACTGTCATGCCTCAAATAGGTTGATCCAGGCCGGTGTCTTGAGCACCTGTCTGCGGGCCTCATTGCCATCGGATGCGAGATGCGATGTGAGCACGGCCGCAATCTCATGTTGACGGGCAAAGTCCATGCCTTGCTGCGGACCCAGCACCGTGAGCACGGTGGCCAGCGCATCGGCATGCATGCATTCCTCATGGAACACGGTCACGCTGGCCAGATCATGCGTCACCGGCCAGCCCGTGCGCGGATCCAGCGTGTGCGAATAGCGCCTGCCAGCCTGCGTGAACTGATGCCAGAAATCGCCCGAGGTGGCAAAAGCGCCCTCCCTGCAGGCCACGACCAGCGACTCGGCCTCGACAGAACCGCCCGTGCCCAGTTGCACCTGCCAGGGCCGCCCATCAGGGCGCTCCCCCCAACTACGCAGCTCACCGCCGATTTCGAACATGCCCGCAGCCCAGCCTGCGGCCTGCAACTTCCGCACAGCCCAATCCACGGCAAAGCCCTTGGCAATGCCGCAAAAATCCAGCTCAAGACCACCGCTCTGCTGCAACTGCCGGGTCTGAGCATTCCAGCGCAGATGACCATGGCCGCTGGTCTTCAGCAAGCGTCCGATCTCATCGCCGGCCGGTGCCTGCCCTGAATGCGGCTGCAACGGGTTCTGACGCGGCCCGAACCCCCATAGCGAGACCAGCGCTCCCATGCCGGGGTCCATCGCCGCGCCTGAAAGCTTTGCCCAATGCAAGGCCGCTTCCAGAACATGGGCGAACTCCGCCGGAACTACATGCATTTCACCGGGACTTGAACGATTGAACCGGGTGATCAGCGAATCCGCCTCCCAGTTGCTCATCTGGGCAATGACATCCTCAAACACCTGCTCCAGCAGGGCCTGCACCGGCTCCGTGGGCAGGTAATCAGGATTGACCAGGCGCAGCGACCAGTGCGTGCCCATGGTCTGGCCGGACAGGCGGTGAATGCGCCCGTCCTGCTGGTGCTGCAGACTTGCAGGTCTCCAGCGCTGCACACCAAAGTCCAGCGCCGGCGTCCGGGGACGAGCCTGACTCTGTGCCGCCGACGAGGGCAGTTGCCAGAGACTGGCATCAAAGCGTACGCGGGGGGGTGTGGGCATGGGCATCCAGACAAAGACAAAAACAGCAGCGAAAACAACGACGCGCCCGTAGCGGGCGCGCGTATTCAGTCCATCAAGCGCCAACGCTTAAGGCAGGACTTCCAGAGTCGCGATATAGCCCAGGCGGCGCTCCGTTGCCTTGGCAATGCTGGTCTTCTTGTCCGTGGCATCGGCATTCAGCCAGAACAGACCTGCACGGGGGAACTTGATCTTGACCTGACCCTTGGCATCGGTCTTGAGCTTCATGGCGTCCACACCGTCGCGATAGCGAATACCGTCGGCCACCAGCTCCAGCTCCAGATCAGCTGCGGGCTTGCCGTCAAGATGGAATTCGAAAGTCGCCTCTTCGCTGGCCACCAGGTCATTGGGGTGAGTCACGGGCTTGAGCTCCAGACCCTTGCCGGTCAGCGCCAGCGCCGAGGGCTTGCCCAGAGACACAAAGGTTTCCATGCGACGCAGATTCTCGGTCACGCGCACTTCCTTGGCATCGGCAGGAATCTGCTTGAGCACTTCTTCCACCGAACCGCGCAGGCGCTTGGGCTGGCCGTTGGCATCCTTGTAGCCGCCCATCACGCCGGTCATCAGCATGGTGACGCGGTAGGTACCGGTCTTTTCTGGCTTGAAGTCGAACATGCTGCGCAACTCGCCCTTGGCGACATTCTTCATTTCCACGGCCGCGCCATCGGGTGCGGTCACCTTGACGGCTTCCAGACCCAGCGGACGGTGGTTGAAGAAGAACACATCGTTGGACACGGCCGCATCCACCGTCACCCAGTCGGACTTGGACAGCACGGTGCTGGAAGGCTTGAACCACAGATCATGTGCCTGGGCGCCCAGGGCAGCCAGAGCCAGAGTTGCAGCGACGATGGCACGAGTTTGGAACTTCATATCAGGTCCTTAAAAACAGAAAGGGTGACAAATCTGAAAATGAGGCGAGGCCCAAGCTAGGAACACCAAGCAAGAGCCGCCTCGCAGCGAAGGTGTTGTTCCCCTCCGCGAAGCAGAGAGGGGGAAGGCGCGGAGCGCCTCAGGGGGTGATCAAGGCTTCAATTCCAGCTTGATCGCGCCCAGCTCGGTACTGCCATTGGCGCTCAGGCTGGTGGCCTGCTTGACGGGCCACTCGAAGGGAATGGACACCAGTTCGCGGCCGCCGACTTCACGCGCGGCTTCCACCATCAGCTTGTACTGGCCGGGAGCCAGCTGGGGCAGCGGGTTCTTGCCTTCGGCAAAAGACAGCGCATGGGTGCCCACGGGCTTGGTCGGCTGGGTCACACCATCGATGGGAAAGCTCAGCTCGCGGCCGGTACGACGCCACCACTGGCGCATGTCCTTGAGCCACTTGGTGCCCTCGGCATTCTTCATCTTCACGTCATACCAGACGGACAGATTGGCAGCCACACCGCCGTCGGCCTTTTCCAGCCACACGGCGACATAGGGCTTGTGGTATTCGGCCACCTGCAACTGGGGCACGGTCACAGCCACATTCATGCCGCCCGCGATTGCCGGCAGGCCCACCACGGCGCTCAGCGCCACCGTGGTCTTGAAAATCCGCTTCGCCATTTTTTCTTCCTTCACAAAATTCTTGGGCTCAATGCACGAGCAGCAACACCAGCAAGGCGGGCAGCACCAGACCCAGGCCCACCATGGGCCAGGTCATGGGGCGGCGCTGCGCATGCATCTTCAGGATCAGCAGACCCGTGATGCAAAACACCAGGCAGCCAATCGCAAAGACGTCTATGAACAGGCTCCAGGCTCCGCCCGTATTGCGCCCCTTGTGCAAGTCGTTGAGGTAGGAGATCCAGCCCCGGTCGGTCTTCTCGTACTCGACCGAGCCCTCCTTCAGGTCCACACGCAGCCAGGCATCGCCACCCGGGCGCGGCATGGGCACATAGGCCTCGTCTTCGCTCCACTCCACGGCAAAATCCTTGGCACTGACCTTGATCTGCTGAGCCAGCCAGCCATCCACCTCGGCAGGCAAGCCCACGGCATTCTTGTCCGCCGCTTCCACGCCCTGCTTCTGGGCTTGTTGCAGTTTTTCGAGCAGATCCGGGGGCAGTTGCGCATCACGCGATTCGACCTTGGGCTTGGACTCGATCTGCCCGGCGTGATTCAAGGTGAATCCCGTCACGGCAAACAGCAGCATGCCGATCAGGCAGATGGCGGAGCTGATCCAGTGCCACTCATGTAATTTTTTGAGCCAGTACGCCCGCTGCGGGGCGTTGGAGGAAGCCGCGGTCATTCAGAACTTTCTGGGATTGCGTTGCCGCCGGGCCGGGCCGAGCCGACCTTTGGGACATAGCGCCACAAGGCCAGTCCTTGCTTGCGCAGCAAGGCGGCATTCTAGTTGCGCAAATTCTAAATGCATCTCACTTTTATTTACTTTACTTGACGTAAACAAAGCGCCCTCGCGCCCAGGGCTTTTGCCAGCTCAGCAAACCCGTGGCTCGACCGATTCCGGCGATCCGCTGCACGCCCTCCACTCAACAATCTGTTGCCTCACTGCAACAAAACGTAGATTGCCGATACTCATTATTGAATGGTATCGAGAATTATTATCAATATCACCTAGAATCCGCACGCTTTTTCAAAAAATCGACTCTTCATCAAAAGCATGTCCAACAACCATCTGACCCCGACCGACTCCAACGGCTTGCGCTGCGAGCTCAAGCAAATCGTGATTGCCGCAGGCCTGTGCCTGATTGGCGCCAGCGCGATGGCTCAGCAGGAAACCACCTTGTCCACCGTGAATGTGGAAGCCGCTGCCGAGTCCAGCTTCAAGACCGAAGCCAGCCCTCAAGGCAAGTTCACCGCTCCCCTGCTGGACACGCCCAAGACCGTTCAGGTCATCAATGAAGAGATCATCAAGCAGACCGGCGCCACCAGCCTGCAAGACGCTCTGCGCTCCACCCCCGGCATCACCTTCGGCAACGGCGAAGGCGGCAACCCCACCGGCGACCAGCCTTTCATCCGCGGCATGGACGCCCAGTCCAGCACCTTTGTGGACGGCATGCGCGACATCGCTTCTGGAACCCGCGAACTGTTCAACGTCGAAGCCGTGGAAGTCATCAAGGGCGCCGACTCGGCCTATGCCGGTCGTGGCGGCGCTGGTGGCTCCATCAATATCTCCACCAAGAAGGCCAAGAACGAGAACTTCATCTCCGGCGACGTGGGCCTGGGCACCGACAACTATCTGCGCGGCACGCTGGACATCAACCGCAAGATCAACGAGACCACCGGCATTCGCCTGAACGCCATGGGCCACAGTGCCGACGTGCCCGGCCGCAACGGTCCTGACAACAAGCGCTGGGGCATTGCCCCCACCGTGACCTTCGGCATGGGCACAGCCACCGAAGTGACCCTGTCCTGGCAGCATCTGCAGACCGACAATACCCCCGACGGCGGCGTGCCTTATCTGTACAGCAATGCCGCCATGGCCACCCTGCCCGGCGGCAGCACCGTGCGTCCCACCTATGGCAACGACCGTGCCAACTGGTACGGCCTGCACAACCGTGATTTCGAGAAGGAAAAGAGCGATCTGTTCACTGCTTCGGTCACGCACAAGTTCACTGACACCAACAAGATCCGCAACAGCCTGCGCTACAGCAAGACCAAGCAGGACTATGTCTGGACCCAGCCCGACGACTCCAAGGGCAATGCCCTCAATGGCTATGTCTGGCGCCGCGGCAACTACCGCGTCTATGACACCACCACACTGCAGAACGTGACCGAATTTACCGGCAAGGAACAGACCGGCTCCATCGGCCACAGCTATGCCTTCGGTCTGGAGTTGTCCAAGGAAAAGGCTGACGGCAGCTCGGGCGCCATCCAGAGCGGTGGCACCTGCACAGGCGTTTCCGATCCTTGGTGCACCACTTTGAGCAACCCCAGCGGCGCCAATGCCCCCTGGAACTTTGCCTGGTCACTGCCTGCGCAATCCACCGTCAACAAAATCGACACCATTGCCGTCTACGGCTTTGATACTCTGAAGCTCAACGAGCAATGGCTGGTGAATGCAGGTCTGCGCGTGGACCACTACAAGCTCAACGCTTCCGGCCCCGCCGGCGGCCGTGGCGCCAGCGCCTACCCGGCGTATGACCTGAGCCGTAGCGATACGATGTTCAACTACCAGCTGGGCGTGGTCTACAAGCCCGCATCCAATGGCAGCATCTACGCCAACATCGGTACCTCTTCGCGCCCCGGTGGCTCGACTCTGGGCAACGGCAGCGAGGACCTGACCACGACCACCGATGCGCTGATCAGCCTGAAGCCGGAAAAGACCAAGTCCATCGAGCTGGGCACCAAGTGGGACCTGCTGGACAAGAAGCTGAACCTGACTGCCGCAATCTTCCGCAATGAAGTGACCAATGTGCGCATCACCGATGCAACCGGCACATACATGGGCGGCAACAAGGAAGTCAATGGCATCGAACTGGGCTTTACCGGCCAGATCCTGTCCAATCTGAGCGTGTTCGGCGGCTATACCTTTATGGATAGCGAGTTCAAAAACATGGGCAAGGACGATGTTCGCAATGGCCTGCCCTTCTACAACACGCCCAAGCACAGCTTCAGCCTGTGGACCAGCTACAAGCCCATGGCCAAGCTGACCTTGGGTCTGGGTATCTATGCTCAGAGCGACGTTGCTGCCAGCTACATTCAAGGCAAGGGGGGCATCGTGACCAAGGGTGCTTCCGGCTATGCCCGTTATGACGCGATGATGGCCTACCAGATCGACAAGAACCTGAGCTTCCAGCTGAACGTCTACAACCTGGGCAACAAGGTTTACTACACCGGCGTGCGCTCGCCTCATTACGCCAATATGGGCGCCGGCCGCTCGGCCGTGGCTTCGCTCAAGTTCACGTACTAATTCATGTACTGACAGGAGCAATGACAGTCCTGCCTGCGCTTGATCTGGCGCAGCCTGGCTGCAAACCATGCCCCAAAGCCCCGCAGGCTCCTGATGCCAGCGGGGCTTTTTACATGCACACTTGGCGGATCAAGCGCATTGTCGCTGGCTCGCAAAGCCTGATCTTCGCCATCAAAACCATAGCTGATAGCGCCTTTCCATAAATGTTTTCAACCCAATAAATCATTGAAAGCTATAGGCATCAAGCGCTACCAGCTATGGTTAATGATGTAACCCGGATCATCAACAAATAGATATCGCCTCACTCCCGCCATGTTGCTACGCATCCCCTGCCTGCTCACCCCCGATGAAGTACGCCACTGCCGTCAGGCGCTGGAAGCCGCCAGCTGGCAGGACGGAAAGACCACGGCCGGCCACGTGGCCGCTCAGGTCAAGAGCAATCTGCAGCTGCCGCTGGACAGCAAGACCGGCCAGCAGATAGGCGATCTGATCCTGGACCGGCTGGGCCGCAACCCGCTGTTCATGTCGGCAGCCCTGCCGCTCAAGGTCCTGCCGCCGCGCTTCAATCGCTATGAGGGTGGAGGCACCTATGGCAACCATATCGACAACGCCTTCTTCACCATTCCGGGCACGGCCATCAAGGTCAGAACCGATGTCTCCACCACGGTGTTCTTCAGCGATCCCGACGAATACGAAGGCGGCGAGCTGATGGTGGAAGACACTTTCGGCCAGCAAAGCGTGAAGCTCGCGGCCGGCGATGCCATCGTCTACCCTGGCACCAGCTTGCACCGCGTCAACCCCGTGACGCGCGGCACGCGCTATGCCTCATTCTTCTGGACGCACAGCCTGGTCAAGTCGGCGGAGCAGCGCCGTCTGCTGTTTGATCTGGACCAGAGCATTCAGCAACTCACGCAAGAGCAGCCCGAGCATCCGCGCATCGCCGCCCTCTCGGGCACCTATCACAATCTCTTGCGCATGTGGTCTGAAAGCTAGCCCCCTGGGAGACGACAGCCTGCGCTGCTGGGTAGCCCTCGCCGGCTGTCTCCCCCTAAACTGCGCCTGCTTTGCTGCCTCGCCCCCATCCAACCGGCTTGATTTATGACTGTTGAACCTTTGAATGCCGCTGGCCAGCCCGTCAAACCACCACTGACGCAGATTTCCGCGCAGATAGGCTCCTTGGCTGACTACGCCCGGCTGGCCCGCGAGCATATGGAGGCTCAGGCCTGGGCCCACCTGGAAAGCGGTGCGGACCAGGGTCTGACTCTGGCCCACAACCGCCAGGCCTTCGACCGCATCCGTCTCTGCCCTGAGCCGCTGGCCGATCTGTCGGCCGCGCATACGCGGCAAAGCCTGCTGGGCCAGAGTCTGGACTGGCCGTTGCTTCTGGCACCAGTTGCCTATCAACAGCTGGCGCATCCCGAAGGCGAGCTCGCCACGGCGCGCGCGGCCATGGCCATGCGCACCGGCATGGTGGTCAGCACTCTATCCAGTTGCACGCTCGAAGAAATCGCCCAGGCTGCGCAAGCTGCAGCGCAGGAGCTGGGGCGCAGCGGCCCGCTGTGGTTCCAGCTCTACCAGCAGCCAACGCGCGAGCACACGCTGCAGCTGATTCGCCGCGCCGAAGATGCCGGTTATCAGGCCCTGGTCTGGACGGTGGACGCCCATATCAAGCGCTCCAGCTACCCGCTGCCGCCAGGCGTGGAGGCCGTCAATCTGCGTGGCATGCCCCAGCAACGGCAGACCGGCGATCTGATGAGCGAGCACATTCTGTTCGGCAGCGAGCTGGCCCGAGGCGCGCCCACCTGGGACGACCTGGTCTGGCTGCGTCAGCAAACCCGGTTGCCGCTGATCATCAAAGGTCTGCTCTCGGCCCGTGCCGCCGCGCAAGCCGTGGAACTGGGGGCTGATGCCATCGTGGTCTCCAACCATGGCGGGCGAGTGCTGGACACCGCCGTCTCCCCCCTCGAAGTGCTGCCTGCCATTCGCGCGGCCACGCCTGCCCATATCCCGCTGCTGATGGATGGAGGCGTGCGCCAGGGCACCGATGTGCTCAAGGCCATCGCCCTGGGTGCCAGTGCCGTACTGCTGGGCCGGCCGCAAATGCATGCCCTGGCGGTGGCCGGGATGCTGGGGGTGGCACATATGCTGTATCTATTGCGCGCCGAGCTGGAGCTGGCCATGGCCCAGACCGGCTGCGCCAGCCTCGATCAGATCGGGCCCCGGCTTTTAACCACTTGCTGATTGTGCGTAATTTGGCGGCATGCATTGCAAATGCGATGGATTCTCATTTATACTCCGCCTATTACATCAATAGCCAGCAACAACTGCCTGTAGCCATGATCGTCTGTGTATGCCGCCGGGTTTCTGACCGAGAAATAGCACGCCACGCGCATGCGGGGATGAGCTTTGACGAAATCCAGTTTGAATTGGGTGTTGCCACACAATGCGGGCGCTGCGAAGGCTGCGCACGTGATGTCGTCGCCCAGTGCAGTGCAAGCCATCCGATCGCGGCCATCCACAACGAAGCGCAATCCTGCGCGTCGGTGCAGACGGTTCAGCTTGCCACCAATATTCTGGAAAGCAAAGCATGGCCCACCTCTCCGTCCTCTCAGCCGTCTTTGGCAGTCTGATTCTCGTGATGGTATGCACCTGGTGGATCCTGCGTGAATGATGCAATCCTGTCTGCGTGCCCTGCTTCCTGTGCCTGCTATTGCCGGTTGACCAGCGCTTTTCCTTTCTGATCCCAGCCTGCGCTGGTTGCTCTTCTCGTTCTTATGTCCCAGTCTGATCGATTTGCACCTGCCAGCGGCCCGAGCCGCAATATGGCAGTTGCTGGTGCTGTGGTTGTCGTGCACGCTGCCGCCCTGTGGGCCATGCAGCATGGCCTGGCACAGCAAAAGCTGCCAGAGATAGTGATTCCCGCCAGCGTGATTGCCCAGTTTGTGGCACCGCCGGCTGCCGAACCTGCCCCGCCGGCCCCTCCCCCTCCACCCAAGCCTCCGGCGCCAGCGCCCAAGCCCGAGACCAAACCGCAGCCCAAGCCCGAGGTCAAGAAGGCTCCGCTGCCCAAGGCCATCAAGGACCCGACACCGGCACCGGCTGCACCTCAGGGGGCATTGGAGGACAGCGACAGCAAACCGGACAAGACACCGCCGGCACCACCCGCGCCCCCGGCACCTCCGGCTCCGCCTGCGCCTCCGGCACCACCAGCTCCGCCCAAGATCGAGCAGCCATCAAGCAATGCAGCCTATCTGAACAACCCAGCTCCCGCTTATCCTTCGGTCAGCAAGCGCATGGGTGAACAAGGCAAGGTGCTGCTGCGCGTCTATATCAACGAGCAGGGCCAGCCCGAGAAAATCGAAATCAAGCAGTCCAGCGGGTTTGACCGCCTGGATGACGCCGCCGTCAACACCGTGCGCCAGTGGAAGTTTGTCCCCGGCAAGCGCAACGGCGTGGCCGAACCCATGTGGCACATCGTGCCCATCAACTTTGTTCTCAAATAAATCTGCAGTTCTCAGGAGTACCCATGGAATCCCAATTCGGCATTGCCCACGTCTGGACACAGGGCGACTTCGTGACCAAAGGCGTGGCCATCATCTTGCTGGTCATGTCGGTGGCCTCTTGGCTGGTCATTATTCTCAAGGCGCTGGATATTGTGAAATTCAAGAAGTTCGCCACCCAGGCGCAGGACTTCTGGCACAGCCCCGATCTGGCCACCGGCCTGGAAAAGCTGGGTGACGACAAGCAGAACCCCTTCCGCTTCATGGTGCTCGAAGGCCGTGAAGCCTCCGCCCACCACCGCAAGACCAGCGTCCACCTGCATGACACGCTGGACATCAGCGACTGGGTGACCCGCTGCCTGCGCAACGGCATCAACGAATTCACGGCCCGCCTGCAATCCGGCCTGGCCATTCTGGCCTCCGTGGGCTCGACCGCCCCCTTCATCGGCCTGTTCGGCACCGTCTGGGGCATCTACCACGCTCTGGTGGCCATCGGCATGTCCGGCCAGTCATCCATCGACAAGGTGGCCGGCCCCATCGGCGAAGCGCTGATCATGACCGCTCTGGGCCTGGCCGTCGCCATCCCCGCCGTGCTGGGCTATAACGCTCTGGTACGTGGCAACAAGGGCATTTTGAACGCCCTCAACAGCTTCGCCCACGACGTGCACGCCTACTTCGTGACCGGTGCCCGCGTTTCCGTGGACGGCCAGGTCTCTGGCAATGTGCTGCCCCTGAAGAAAGGCGCCTAAGCCATGTCATTCGGAACCATGGACGATGGGGACAGCGATGATGTGATGAACGAGATCAATATGACGCCTCTGGTGGACGTCATGCTGGTTCTGCTCATCATCTTCATCATCACCGTGCCCGTGATGAAACACTCGGTCAACGTGGACCTGCCTCGCGCCACCAACCAGCCCGAGGACACCAAGCCTGCCACCGTGCAACTGGGCATCACGGCCGACGGTAAATATTCCTGGAACGGCCAGGAAATCAGTGATGAGCAACTGGAGACCAATCTTCAGACCGAGGCCGTCAAGGAGCCGCAGCCCGACCTGCATATCCGCGGCGACAAGGAAGTGCGCTACGAGCGCGTGGCCCAGGCCATGGCCGCCGCCCAGCGCGCTGGCGTCAAGAAAATAGGCTTTGTGACCGACCCATCCAAATAAGCCCGTGCTTGCAAAAAACGGCCCTCAGGGGCCGTTTTTTATTGTGGAACCTGCATCAAAACAGCACTCAAGCCGCCCGGCACAGGCACAAACTGCTGATGGACCGCAGGCAAAAGTCCTCAGATGCGGCTGGACAGATTCCACATGAAAAATAAATGGCAGTTTTTTGCGAATGAGATTAAGTATCACTTGCTTTTCAATTGAGAATTGTTATCATTACACCAGTTTTTGATCTTAAGGAATCACGGCATGTCTGCACCGCTTGTTGCGACCTCACAGCCCAACAACCGTAGCACCCCCTCCATGGCTGCTGCAACCCCCTCAGCCGCTTCCGGCTCCAGCCTGGGCCTGGACAGTGCCCTGCTGCTCAACGGCCAGAAGGCAGTCACCATCCTGCACAACGGCACTCCTTATCGCCTGCAGGCCACCAAGCTGGGCAAGCTCATTCTGACCAAATAAACCGTTTCATCGTGGGGCGACACCGCAAGTGTCGATTCGCCAGCCATAGTCGTTGTAGAGCACCTGCCCTCTCTTGTGCTCACACTTCACATAGCCACGCGTTTTTTCCTCATTCGCAACCCGCCAAAACAAAACCCCTGCGCGCATCAAGCGGCAGGGGTTTTGTTTTGGACTCTGCCGCTGCAGCGGCAGAAATCAAGCCATTACAGGCCCAGGGCTGCGATGCCGGCCTTGGCAACCTGTGCGTCTTCGTTGGCCTTCACACCCGAGACACCCACAGCGCCCAGCACCTGACCGTCCTTGACGATGGCCACGCCGCCTTCGAGCAGACCGTCCACAAACGGAGCGCTCAGGAAAGCGGTACGGCCATTGTTGATCATGTCTTCAAAAGCCTTGGTGTCCTTGCGGCCCACGGCTGCAGAGCGTGCCTTGGCGGGGGCGATATGCGAAGAGATGGGAGCAGCACCATCCATACGCTGCAACAGCAGCAGATGGCCGCCGTCGTCCACGATGGAGATCGTCACGGGCCAGTTGTTCTTCAGTGCTTCAGCTTCGGCAGCCGCAGCGATGGCTTTCACATCGGCCAGTTCGAGTTCGTGCTTGGTCTTCATAAGATAAAAAGCTCCGTTGGATTGTCAATGCAGCAAGCATATTCTGTACTTTGCAGGCAAAAGTAGATGCGATGTGAAAAACATTCCATCCTAAAACTGCCGCATTGCAACGGGGTATTGCAAAGGCTTCTCAAGACCCCCACCTAGAATGACAATGTTTCAACCCACAATTCCTGAAGGAGGAATGGCTACATGAACGAACAAGTCACCACACTGGGCTCTGCGGGCTACGGTGTCTCGCAGCAAGAGCGCAACCGTGTCTTGCGCAATACCTACTGGCTGCTGGCACTCAGCCTGATCCCCACCGTGCTGGGCGCTTGGCTGGGCGTAGCCACTGGCATGACTCGCGCGCTGACTGGCGGCGTGGGCCTGATCGTGTTCATGGTCGGCGCCTTCGGCTTCATGTTCGCGATCGAAAAGACCAAGCACAGCGCCGCTGGCGTGCCCGTGCTGCTGGCCTTCACCTTCTTCATGGGCCTGATGCTATCGCGCCTGATCGGCATGATTCTGGGCTTCTCCAACGGCACCCAGCTGATCATGACGGCCTTTGCCGGTACCGCTGGCGTGTTCTTCGTGATGGCCATGCTGGCCACCGTGATCAAGCGCGACCTGTCGGGCATGGGCAAGTTCCTGTTCGTGGGCGCTCTGGTGCTGATGGTAGGCGCCATCATCAACGTCTTCGTGGGCTCCACGGCTGGCATGATGGCCATCTCCATGCTGGCCATCGGCATCTTCTCCGCCTACATGCTGTATGACCTCAAGCAGATCATCGACGGCGGCGAGACTAACTACATCAGCGCCACCCTGGCCCTGTATCTGGACCTGTTCAACGTGTTCCAGAGCCTGCTGGCCCTGCTGGGTATCATGGGCGGCGACCGCGACTAAACCTCGCCACCATCCAAGCAGAAAGGAGTGCCTTGCGCACTCCTTTTTGTTTCCGGTAACCTTGACGTCAAGCGCGGTCATCGCATTGATGGATATTTCAGTCATGGCCTAAATTTCCGACTGCCGCTGCCGATAAGCAGACAAGATGAAGCCAAACCACCTTCCCCGCGCACTTGCCATTGCCCTGCTGCCTCTGGTACTGGCAGGCTGCAAGATTGAAGACATTCCGGGCCTGGGTCCAGACCCACGCACCGTGGCGCGCGAGTCCGAAGCCAAGGCCATTGGTGGTGCCTGTAGGCATGCCATGCGCGGGCTGGAGGATTGCTACGTCCTCAACCCCAAGGCGCCCAAGGCGCTTGTGTTTGCGGGCTGGAAGGACATGGATGAATACATGCGCTCCAACAAGATCGAAGGCGTGCCTTCCGTACTAGGTCAGAGCTCAGCCGAAAAGCGCAGCACTGCGGAGCCAGAAAACAGCCCCAGTCGCAACCGCAGCTGAAATCGCTTGTGCCAGGCCCGGATCATGAGTTCCGGGCCAGTGCCAGCCAACGCCCGCACAGGCCGTAGCAACACTGCTACGGCCTTTTTCATGCTCGACATCTCTCACGCCAAGCTTTTCGGATGTCATATTTCTTTTACGGACTTTGAATACAAACAATTCTCATTTATATTCATTGACTATTGATTCCATTCTTAGCCGCACATACGCGCATCCCAGCGACAAGTTCTGTTGTGCTCTCAACCATGGGGACAAGACTGCCGTGCCAGATGATGACTTCAACCAAATACGCCTTGAGCATGAGGCCCTCATGCTGACCTATACGGAAGTGCAGACCCGCTGCACGGCACAGATGCAGTCGCTGGCACGGGAAGTCGAAGCACTCCAGCAGCAGCTCGTACAGCTCAGGGCCAAGGTCATTGTCCGCGACAGCGCTCTTGCCTGGGAGCGTGAGCAGCGCCACGCCCTGGCCCAGGCGATGGCACTGGATCTGCTGCGGGAAACACCTCAACCCACAGCTGAACAGACAGTGTCCGGCATCGACTGGCCTTTGGTTGAGGATACCGACACCCAGGCCTTGTCCGAGCAGCAGCTACTGGAAGACAGTCTGCACGCCGCCGACCTGGTGATTTGCCAGACAGGTTGCATCAGCGATGGAGCCTACTGGCGCGTGAAGGATCACTGCAAGCGCACCGGCAAGACCTGCTTGCTGGTGGATCAGCCGACCGCCTTGCGGGTGGTTCGCATTCACCCATCGGGAGAGAACGGAAAGGTCGTTGCTGCCCAAGCCTGCATCGAGGGTGCTCCATGAGCCACGGCACAGGAAAAACCTGGGCTGCAGATTTGCTGTCTGCCTGGAAGCAGCACACCCGCATGGCGCTGGCCGCAACGCTGGAGCATCGCCATCTCTCAGCACTTGGACACTACCGACATGCACAACAGCTTGGCTTGCAGTTGCTGGTCGCGGAGTCCGGCGATATTGCCGACGATGACCGTATCGCCGCTTATGTCGTTGCCCACCTGAATCTGGCAGATGCTCTCGTCGAAGCGGACCGGGCAGGAGCTGCATTTGAATGCCTGCATGAGGCACAGCAAGCCCTGATGCCATTTCTGCAGCAGGACTCCACCAGCCGGTCCCTGAGTCTGGCGATATACCGTCATTTACCGCAGCTCCTGGCCGCGCAGGCTGAGCACGCGGCAGCACGGCCCCATACCTCCTCCGGTGCCGGCACCCCAGCACCCGCCCATCTTGTCGTTCACCCCGCCAGCAACAGGCACTCTCGCCTTGCCAGCTTCGAGTTCGTGCATGCATCACTGCACTGACTCCCTTCTCTCACTGCCAAGGCTTTTACTCATGAGCTACACCCTGCCCCCACTGGCCTACGACTACGCGGCGCTGGAGCCCCATATCGATGCGCAAACCATGGAGATTCACTACTCCAGGCATCACCAGACCTATGTCAACAACCTCAACACGGCGCTCGAAGGCAGCGAATACGCGCAATGGCCGCTGGACGATCTGCTCGTCAAGATCGAATCGCTGCCTCAGCCGCTTCGCCAGGCCGTGCGCAACAATGGCGGCGGCCATGCCAATCACAGCTTGTTCTGGCAAGTCATGTCTCCCAAAGGGGGTGGCCTGCCGCAGGGCGCTCTTGCGGCAGCCATTGACAGGGACCTGGGCGGCTTTGAGAACTTCAAGACCGAGTTCACCAAGGCCGCCATCAGCCGTTTCGGCAGCGGCTGGGCCTGGCTCAGCGTGGACCGCAGCGGCAAGCTGCATGTGGAAAGCAGCGCCAATCAGGACAGCCCTCTGATGCAAGGCATTGGCAGCAGCAACACGCCGATTCTGGGCCTGGACGTCTGGGAACATGCCTATTACCTGAAATACCAGAACCGCCGTCCCGAATACATCGCTGCTTTCTACAGCGTGGTGGACTGGGACGAAGTGGCGCGCCGCTTCGCTGCCGCCACCCAGCCTGGCAGGAGCTGAGCCATGGGCCCGGACGGACTGCAGAGCGCATCTTCAAGCCAATCGCCCCTGCCGCTCAGAACCCGGCTCGGGCTGCTGATCTCCGCAGCTGGGGCTCTGGTGCTTGCATCCATGGTCTGGAAGCAGCTGCAGAGCAATCCCGCAGCACTGAATGCACTGCTGGGCGGCAGTGTGGCGGCGCTGGCGACCGCCCTGGGCGCTTTGCCTGTGCTGCTGACCCAACATCCATCGGAGCGCACACAGGACACGCTGTTTGGCTTTGGCGCAGGAGTGATGCTGGCCGCTTGCGCCTTTTCATTGATTCTGCCCGGACTGGAAGCCGCCAGGGCGGCCACCCCGAGCGGGAGCAGCGAATGGCTGGGCGGCGCCATGATCGGCATCGCCATTTTGCTCGGCGGTGCCGCTCTGCTGGCCATGGACCGTCTGCTGCCGCACGAGCACTTCATCAAAGGCCGTGAAGGCAACCATGCCCGCCAGTTGCGACGCACCTGGCTGTTTGTGATTGCCATCACCCTTCACAACCTGCCCGAAGGTCTGGCCATCGGCGTGGGCTATGCCGCCAACGAGGGGCTGCGCGCCAGCTCGCTGACGCTGGGCATTGCCATACAGGACGTGCCCGAGGGTTTTGTCGTCGCAGCCTCTTTGCTGGCTGCCGGCTATACCCGAGGCTTTGCGGTAGTGCTGGGCGCACTGACAGGGTTGATCGAGCCTCTGGGAGCCGTGATCGGCGTCATCGTGGTCAGCAGCTCCACCATGCTGCTGCCCTGGGGCCTGGGCTTTGCAGCCGGGGCGATGCTGTTTGTCATCAGCCACGAGATCATTCCGGAATCTCACCGCAAGGGCCATGAAGCCTGGGCCACCACGGGACTCATGCTGGGCTTTGTGCTGATGATGATTCTGGATACGCCCCTTGGCGGCTGAACTGCGCCGCGCAGGCGCAGTTCAGGTCATGCTCGCTTATGCGCGCTCGAAAACGGCCATGGATTCCACATGCGCCGTATGCGGGAACATGTTCACCACACCTGCTGCCACGCAGCGATAGCCGGCCTGGTGCACCAGCAAGCCTGCATCACGCGCCAGCGTGGCCGGGTTGCAGCTCACATAGACAATGCGCTTGGGGAACTGCCAGCTTTCCTGCCCCTCGGGCAGCGGAGGCAGCAAATCAGGCTGCTCTTCGCTGGCCACACCGGTCTGCTTGGCACCGATGCGGATCTGGTGAATATCGGCCAGTGCCTTGGACAGGGCAAACGCCCCTTCACGCGGGGGATCGACCAGCCACTTGTCGGAGTTGCCGTCGGCAATCAGCATGGCAGGCGTCATCTCGAACAGATTGCGCGCCACGAAGCTGGTGGGAGCCAGCTTGTCGTCTTCGCTGCGAGTGGCATTGTTGCCCGCGTAGTTCTCGTGCGAGCGCTTGACCAGGGTTTCCGAGCCTTCGATGCCCAGCACCTCGCGCGCCATGGTGGCAATGGGCAGCGTAAAGTTGCCAAGACCGCAGAACCAGTCGATGACGCGTTCGTCCTTTTTCGCATCCAGCAGACGCAGCGAGCGCGTGACCAGCACACGGTTGATATGCGGATTGACCTGGGTGAAGTCGGTGGGTTTGAACGGCATGGTGATGCCGAAGTCCGGCAGACCATAGGACAGCTGTGTGCCGCCTTCTTCCATCAGGTGCACGGTATCCGGACCCTTGGGCTGCAGCCACCACTGGACGTTCTGCTCGGCAGCAAAGTCGCGCAGGCGCTGCTTGTCGGCATCCGACAGAGGCTCCAGATGGCGCAGCACCAGGGCGGTGACATGGTCGCCGCAAGCCACTTCGATCTGAGGACAGGTTTCGCGGGCATCCATGCTGGCGATCAGAGCGCGCATGGGCATGAGCATTGCGTCCACATGGGGCGGCAAAATCTTGCAGACCTCCATGTCCGCGATGTAGCGGCTCTTGCGCTCGTGGAAGCCCACCAGCACCTTGCCCTTCTTGGCCACATAGCGCACCGACAGGCGCGAGCGAAAGCGATAGCCCCAGGCCGGGCCTTCGATGGGGCGCAACAGCGTCTCGGGCTTGACCTTGGCCAGATGCCAGAGGTTGTCTTCCAGTACACGCTGCTTGATGGCGACCTGGGCCGCCACATGCAGATGCTGCATCTTGCAGCCACCGCAGGCGCCGGCATGCAGCCCGAAATTAGGGCAGCCGGGCGTCACGCGCTGCGAGGACTCTCGGTGGATTTCAGTCAGCGTGGCCGCTTCCCAGTTGTTCTTCTTGCGATGGGTGTTGGCGCTGACGATTTCACCGGTCAGGGCGCCGTCGATGAAGACCACCTTGCCATCCGGCTTGCGGGCTACGCCCTGGGCATCCATGTCCATGGACAGCACTTCCAGCCAGCCCTCGGGCAGCGCCGGGGCATCAGACGGGACTTCGGGCAGGTTTTCGGGAATTTTGTTGTCGCGGGATTCACTCATGGTGCCCGATTGTCTCAGGCCACCCCATACCCGAGAGCCGACCACGGCAAAAAACTGCATGGGCGCCCATATCACGCGCCCAGCCGATAGGCCCTCTGCAAGGCAAAATCAAGCCCCAATGTGCCGTCGACTCTTGTCTGACAGCTATGCAATCAGAAGCGTTGCTCTTCACGCAGCCGGCGCTCGCGGCTATTGCGCGCCGCAGCAATCTGGGCGCGCTCGGCGATCAGGTTGACCTCGGTGGCACAGTTGTACTCGTCGAGCGAAAAAAACATGCGGGCTCCGGGGGCGAGTTGCGACACCGTCTGATGCAGGGGCAGAGACAGGTCAACCGGCGCCACATTGGAGCGATAGATCAGTTCGTTATTGGGTGCATAGACAAAATAGCAGGCAGCCGATGCGACCTGGGCCCCAGCACAGGCCGACAGAACCAAGGCGGCACGCAGGACGGATGCAGCGGTCATGAACTCTCCCTTCCCTGTCGGGGCTCCATGCCCCTGTAATGCGGCTATTTTACGAGTAGCGACGCAGCGACCAGGTCGATGCGAAATTTCTTCATTGCAAGAAAATTGCTTGCCGCCATGCTCCCTATGCGCACAGCCTGCACAAACACCTTGTGGACCCCGCTCGGGCATTCGCACGAATATAAATTTCTGTATTGACAGAAATTTCAAGCAAGACCACACTTCACCTCATGCAACTGAGTCCTATCGCTGAACGCTTTGTGCACCACTGGGGAGATATGGGCAACGCCTGGGGCGTGAACCGCACTGTGGCGCAAATTCATGCACTGCTGTTCTTTCATGGCCGTCCCCTCAATGCCGACGAAATCTGCGAAACCCTGGGCGCGGCACGCTCCAACGTCAGCAACAGCCTCAAGGAGCTGCTGAACTGGAACCTGATTCGCAGCAGTCGCAAGAGCGGCGACCGGCGCGAGTATTTCGAGACCTCGGCCGATGTCTGGGAGCTGCTGCGCACCATTGTGCGAGAGCGCAAGCAGCGCGAGTTCGACCCCACCAGCGCACTGCTGCGCGAATTGATCGCCCAGCCCGAATTCGAGCAGGAAACGCCCGATGCCCAGGACCGCGTGCACGAGACGCTGCGCCTCATGGATTCGCTGGGTATCTGGACCGACGAAATGCTGCGCCTGTCTCCAGCCACGCTGGACAAGATCCTGCGCCTTGGCGCCAGCGTCCAGCGCTTTGTCCGAGGCAAGGATGGCGGCAACGATTGAAGCCGAACTGAATTCTGTCAAGGCAGAAAATTGCAAAGGAGTAGCGTATGCGAGTTCTGATCTGCGGCGGCACAGGCTTTCTGGGCCGACATATCGTGAATGCGCTGGCCCTGCTGGAGCACGACCCCGTGGTGCGCAGCCGCCACAGCCAGCCGCCTGTGGACTTTGGCGCCTGCACCACGGCCGAGGCATGGCTTGAGCATCTGCAGGGCATCGATGCCGTCATCAATGCCGTCGGCGCTCTGCGCGACAAGCCCGGTCAGGATCTGCAGACCCTGCACTCTCTGGCTCCCATCGCGCTGTTTGATGCCTGTGCCCAGGCCGGCGTGCGCCGCGTGGTGCAGGTCTCGGCCCTGGGCGCGGGTCAGGGCGGCACTCAGTACGCAAGCACCAAGCGCGCGGCCGACGAGCATCTGCTGGCGCTGGGCAGACAAGGCGGGCTCCATCCCGTTGTCGTGCGACCCAGCATCATCTTTGGTGCGGGCGGAGCCAGCAGCCAGCTGTTCCTGAATCTGGCCAGGCTGCCCGTTCTGCTGCTGCCCGAACTCATGCGCAGCAGCCAGATACAGCCCGTGGCCGTGCGCGACCTCGCCGAAGTGCTCGCGCATATGGCGACATCGGACACCTCCGAAGGTATCGTCGAAATCGGCGGCCCCCAGCCACTTTCGACAGAAGCCTTCATCGCCAGCCTGCGTAACCAGATGGGTTACGGCCCGGCATCGGTGTATGCCCTGCCCGACTGGATGAGCAAGGGCAGTGCCAGAGTCGGCGACCAGATACCAGCCCTGCCCTGGTGCAGTGAAACCATGGCCTTGCTGGAAAACGACAACGTCACCGATCCTCAGACCCTGGCCTCGCTGCTGGGGCGCCCCCCCGTGGCTCCGGATGCCATGCTGGCCACCTTGCCCAAGGAAGGCCGCCGCCATGCCTGAGTTGCAAAACGGCAGCAGACCCAACCCGCAGAAGCAAGCTGCCCAATTCATGCACGCCAGTCTGGTCGTCGTCTGGCTGGGCACGGCTCTGGTCAGCGCACTGGACTATCTCGGACTCTCGGGCCTCAACCACGAAGGAGCCCGCTTGCTGGACCAGGGCGGCATTGGCGATACACGCTGGCAGGCACTGCTCATCTGGTCCGGCCTGCTGGCCGATTTGGCTCTGGGTCTGGCCTTGCTGCTGCGTCCAGGCCGCGCCATCTACCTGAGCGCCCTGCTGCTGATGACGGCCATGACCGTGATCGGCACGGCTCTTCAGCCCACGCTGTGGCTGCACCCCCTGGGGCCGCTGCTCAAGAACCTGCCCATCGCCGCCATGCTGTGGTTCTTGCTGCAAACAGATCACTCGTACAACAGGCTTGAATCATGAATACCTATCTGTTGCTCAAGACACTGCACATCCTCTCCAGCGTGCTGCTGGTCGGCACCGGCCTCGGCTCGGCCTTCTACATGTTCTTTGCCAACCGCAGCGGCTCGGTCGCTGCCCAGGCAGTGGTCAGCCGCCTTGTGGTGCGGGCCGACTGGTGGTTCACTACTCCCTGCGTCTTCATTCAGCCGGTCACGGGCATTGCCATGGCCTATCTCGCAGGCTGGCCGCTCACCACTCCCTGGCTCGCGCTTTCGCTCGGCCTGTATGCGCTGGCCGGCATCTGCTGGCTGCCCGTGGTCTGGCTGCAGATCCGCATGGCGGCGATGGCGACCCAGGCGCATAGCCAGAGCCAGGCCCTGCCGCCGCTTTTCCGGCAGTATCAGTTGCGCTGGGAAGCTCTGGGCTACCCCGCTTTTGTGGCCATGGCCGGCACCTATTATTTGATGGTGAACAAGCCACAGCTCTGGGGTTGAGGCGTCTGCCATGATCGGCTCGCCCACATCTCGCTCATCAGGAAGGACGGCAGCCCGCTCATTGCAGCGATAGCGGCCATGCCGTCTCAACCTTTTGCGACTCGTCAGCTATCGAAACACACCAATCGCTTCCACAAGATTCTTCACCTGCCATTGCATGCTGCTGGAAGCCTGCGCCCCCTGGGTCACCAGCTGCGCGTTCTGCTGCGTCAGATAGTCCATGTCCGCCACCGACTTCCCGACCTGGCTGATCTCCTCGCTTTGTTCTCGCGTGGCCTTGCTGATCTCGGCAATGAAGTCCGCCACGCTGCGGGCCTGGGAGACGATATCCCCAATGTTGCGCCCCGCATCGCTGACCACCAGAGAGCCGGCCTCGATGGTGGCCGTGCTGGCCTGAATCAGCGCCTTGATCTCCTTGGCCGCATCGGCGCTGCGCTGCGCCAGGGCCCTCACCTCGCCGGCAACGACGGCAAACCCCCTGCCATGCTCGCCCGCGCGGGCAGCCTCCACGGCCGCATTCAGCGCCAGCAAATTGGTCTGAAAGGCAATGCTGTCAATCACGCCGACGATGTCGGCAATGCGGCGGGAGTTGGCCGTGATCGACTCCATGGTGGAGACGATCTGATCCATGGACTGGCCCCCGCGCAAGGCCGCCGCGCTGGCTTCGCTGGCCAGCACACCGGCTTTTTGCGCCGTATCGGCGCTGGATTGAACTCTGGCCGTGATCTGCTCCATGGAGGCCGAGGTCTGGGCCACATTCACCGCCAGTTGCTCCGTCTGCCCGTGCAGATAGCTGTTGCCCTGCTCGATCTCGTTACAGGCCTGCTGAACATTGAGCGCCTGCTGGTTCACGTCGTCCACCAGCCAGCGGAACATGAGACCGATCTGGTTGACCGTGCGCAGCGTGGTGCCGATTTCATCCGAGCGCTGCAAGTATTCCGTCTGCCGGTTGTTGCCGGTTGCCACGTTCAGCGACTGACGCTTGAGCAGCTCCAGCGGCGTGGCGAACTGACTCTCGAGCAACAGCGTCATCACCAGCAGGGCCACCGTCATGAAGGCCGCCATCGACAAAAACTGCATCTGGCTTTGACCCAGCAGCCAGGCCCCAAACACCAGGGCGGCCCACAAGGCCAGCGAGTTCAGGCGAATGCGCCGGCGCACCCCCATGTGCCGCCAGATCGACAGCAGCTTCCCCAGCCCCTTCTTGGAGACTATGCCTTTGTGCAGCTCAGGCGCGGAACCGCCCTTGTCGTGCATGGACTCATACAGCTTTTGCGCCGCCTCGACCTCTTTGCGCTCAGGCTGGGTACGCACCGACATATAGCCCTTGGCCTTGTCATTGCGGATGATGGGAATGGCATTGGCCCGAACCCAGTAGTGGTCCCCGTTCTTGCGCCGGTTCTTGACCAGTGCGCTCCAGGGCTCGCCGCTTTTGAGGGTGGCCCACATGTCGGCAAAAGCGGCCGGTGGCATGTCCGGGTGGCGCACCAGATTGTGCGTCTGGCCGAGGATCTCTTGCGGCTCGAAGCCGCTGACCTCCATGAACGCCTGATTGGCATATTTGATGTAGCTCTCCGTGTCCGTGGTGGACATCAGAGTCGCGTGCTCATCAAAGCTGTACTCCCGCTGTGTCACTGGTGCATTGACTCTCATAGATGCCGCTTTTTGGTCATTAATCGAGAAAAACTGCACAGCTTGTGCCGCAGCCTTCACTGCGGCAACCACCTCTGTGTGTATCAATTATTTACATGTTTTTTGCGGCCCATCTATTCCTGAAAAAGCAGTTGTTGCTAGCCTGCGTCAACGCAGATACAGAGTCCTGAACCCCTCATGCAAACGCGCTTTTCTCCTACAAAGGCAGCCGCGCATCATCCTTGATCTCCTCCATCACCGCATAGGTTCTGGTCTCGCGCACGCCCGGAAGCTGCCACAGCACCCGGCCCGCGAAGTCACGGTAGGCCGCCATATCGGCCATGCGGGTCTTGAGCAGATAGTCAAAACCGCCCGCCACCATATGGCACTCCATGATGGCCGGGTAAGCCAGCACGGCGGCCTTGAACTCGTCAAACACATGGGGCGTGGTGCGGTCCAGCAGCACCTCGACAAACACCGTCATGCCCACGCCCAGCTTCTGCGGATTCAGCCGCGCTTCGTAGCCCAGGATGTAACCATCGCGTGTAAGCCGGGCCACGCGGGCCTGCACGGCTGTGGGCGACAGCGCCACCTGCTCTGCCAGGCGCAGATTGGAGATGCGCCCATCGGTTTGCAGAATTGCCAGTATTTTTCGATCAATCCTGTCGATATCCACTTCTGAAGCATCAATCATTGGTGAATTCCTCTTTTTAATTCACTCAATATAGTGATTCATTTTTCGACAAACCAGCAATGATTTTCCCTATGTAGACAGCCGCGTCCGCGCCGCTTGCAATGCAGCTGTGAACATGGTGAAGGCCGCGCACCCGCTCGCGTCCAGGCTCTACGACACCTGCACAGACATGCCGACTTTCACTGCGCTGCCAGATTCCAGCCGCCCTGCCGATGAACTGCGTCAAGCCATCAGTTGCGCCACCCGCATGGCCGAGTCCGATGCCGTGGCCCGGCTGCTGCCTGCAGCCACGCTGCCGCCCGCCGAGGCTGCCCAGGTCGCTGCCCATGCGCAAAAGTTGGTCGAGCAGCTGCGCGCCCAACCCGCCAGCGCCGGGCGCCAGGGACTGGTGCAAGGTCTGCTGCAGGAGTTTTCGCTGTCCTCGCAGGAAGGCGTGGCGCTGATGTGCTTGGCCGAAGCCTTGCTGCGCATCCCCGATGCGGCCACCCGTGATGCACTGATTCGCGACAAGCTGCGCGGCGGCGACTGGCAGGCTCATCTGGGCAAGAGCCCCTCGCTCTTTGTCAATGCTGCCGCCTGGGGACTGGTGGTCACCGGAAAGCTGGTCGATACGCATAGCGAGTCAGGCCTGCTCGCGGCGCTCAAACGCATCACAGCCAGGGGCGGCGAGCCGCTTGTGCGCAAGGGCGTGGACATGGCCATGCGCCTGATGGGCGAGCAGTTTGTGATGGGCGAGACCATTTCCCAGGCTCTGGAGCGCGCTCGCGAACTGCAGGCCAGAGGCTTTCGCTATTCCTACGACATGCTCGGCGAGGCCGCACTCACCGCAGAGGATGCGCAGCGCTACATGCAGTCCTATGTGAATGCGATTCATGCGATCGGCAAGGCCGCTGGCGGCGAGGGCGTCTATGAACGGCCGGGCATTTCCATCAAGCTCAGCGCCCTGCACCCGCGCTACAGCCGCGCGCAATGGCAGCGCGTGATGAGTGAGCTGCTGCCACGCGTGCTGCAACTGTGCGAGCTGGCACGCAGCTACGACATAGGACTCAATATCGACGCCGAAGAAGCCGACCGCCTGGAGCTGTCGCTGGACCTGCTGGAACAATTGGCCCACGCCCCTGGCCTGGCAGGCTGGAACGGCCTGGGCTTTGTGATTCAGGCCTATCAAAAACGTTGTCCCTATGTGATCGACTATCTGATCGACCTGGCACGTCGCAGCGAGCGCCGTCTGATGGTGCGCCTGGTCAAGGGCGCTTACTGGGACAGCGAAATCAAGCGCGCCCAGGTCGACGGTCTGAGCGACTACCCGGTCTACACCCGCAAGCACCACACCGATGTGGCCTATATTGCCTGCGCTCGCAAGCTGCTGGCAGCATCCAGCGCCATCTACCCGCAATTCGCCACCCATAACGCCCAGACAGTGGCCAGCATCGAATCCCTGGCCGGTGCCCAGCCCTACAGCGCCGGACGTTACGAGTTTCAATGCCTGCACGGCATGGGCGAGCAGCTCTACCTGCATGTGGTCGAGGCCGAGGACAAGGCCGCACGCCGCCCCTGCCGCATCTATGCTCCCGTGGGTACGCACGAGACACTGCTGGCCTATCTGGTTCGCCGCCTGCTGGAAAACGGCGCCAACAGCTCATTCGTGCACCGCATCGCCAACCCCGACTGGCCCATCTCTGACTTGATAGCAGCCCCTGCAGACCAAGTCTGGGCTGAGGGCCAGCCGAATCCCCTAACCCGAGCCGGGATCGAGACATTGATTGCGGTCGATGCCATAGGCCTGCCCCACCCCCGCATAGTGCTGCCGCGCGAGCTGCTGGGCGGACAGCGCCGCAACTCCTCAGGTCTGGACCTGAGCGATGACGGGGTGTTGAGCGCTCTGTCTCAAGCGCTTGCGCAAAGCCGGCCCGCACAACTTCGCCAGGGTGTCCATGCCGTGCATGCCGCCGACGCCATCGGCACAGCCATAACCAACCCGGCCAGCCATCAGGAGTTGCTGGGCTATGTCAGCGATGCCGGGCCTGTGCAGATTCAGCAGGCAATGCAGGCGGCCGCACAGGCCCAGCCCGCCTGGGAAGCCAGCCCGGCCGAGCTGCGCGCCAGTCTGCTGCAGACCGCAGCCGAGCTCTTTGAAACGCAGATGCAGCCGCTGATGAGCCTGCTGATGCGCGAAGCCGGCAAGACTGCGGCCAATGCCGTGTCCGAGGTGCGCGAGGCCGTGGACTTTCTGCGCTATTACGCGGCTCAGATTCTGCGGCAGGCCGATGCGGATCTGCTCGCCCCCGGCATAGGCCCTGTGGTCTGCATCAGCCCCTGGAATTTTCCACTGGCCATCTTCACTGGCCAGGTCGCAGCCGCCCTGGGCGCTGGCAATGTGGTGCTGGCCAAGCCCGCCGAGCAAACCCCGTTGATCGCCCTTGAAGCCGTGCGCCTGCTGCATCAGGCCGGCATTGCGCCAGACGTGCTGCAATTGCTGCCCGGCCGGGGCGAGACCGTGGGCGCCGCGCTGGTGGCCGATGCGCGCGTGGCAGGCGTGCTGTTCACCGGCTCCACCGAGGTGGCGCGACTGCTGGCTCTGCAGACCGCCGCCAGGCTGCGCCCCGACGGCCAGCCTGTGGTGCTGGTGGCCGAGACCGGCGGCCAGAACGCCATGCTGGTCGACTCATCCGCCCTGGTCGAGCAAGCCGTGCAGGACATTGCTGCATCCGCCTTTGACAGCGCGGGCCAGCGCTGCTCGGCTCTGCGCCTGCTGTGCGTGCAAAACGACTGCGCCGACCGGCTGCTGGCCATGCTGCGCGGTGCCATGCAAGAGCTGCATTGCGGCAACCCGGCCGAGCTGGCCACCGATGTGGGACCCGTGATCGATGCCGATGCCAAGACTGGTATCGAGCGACATATCGCCAGACTCAGGGCTCTGGGTCTGCGCATCCATCAATCGCCGCTGAGCCCGGAAACTGCCGCACAAGGGCATTTTGTGGCGCCCACGCTGATCGAGCTGCCCGATCTGCATCAGCTCAAGCGCGAAGTCTTCGGCCCCGTACTCCATGTACTGCGCTATCAAAGGCGCGAGTTGCCGCAGTTGCTGGAGCGCATCAATGCCCTGGGCTACGGCCTGACCATGGGATTGCACACGCGCATCGACGAAACCGTGCAGCAGGTCGCCCAGGCGGCACATGTTGGCAATCTGTATGTGAATCGCAATATGGTGGGGGCCGTGGTCGGTGTTCAGCCCTTTGGCGGCGAGGGGCTGTCGGGCACCGGCCCCAAGGCCGGCGGCCCCCTGTATCTGCCGCGCCTGCAGCAGACACCCGGCTCGCCCCTGCGTTTGCTCAGTCTGCTGCTGCATCAATCCGGAGAGCTACAGGCACAGGCAAGCGCCACGTCCGTCACGGCAGCAGCGGCGACCGCCTTGCAGCAACTGGGCCACTGGGCCAGGCAGCATGGTGAGGCCATCGTCAGCCACGATTGCGAGCGCCTGCAATCGGCCCTGCCCGATCTGCATGCCGCGCGTCTGCTGCCCGGCCCCACAGGCGAGCGCAATCTCTACCAGTTGCTTGGCAAGCCGCGCACACTGTGCCTGGCACAGGAGAGAACCATGCTGCTGCTGCAACTGGCTGCAGCACTGGCCTGCGGCTCGCAAGCCCTGTGGCTACCCGGCCCGCTAGGCACCGCAGTTCACGGCAAGCTGCCAGATGCACTGCGCCTCCATGTGCGGCTGCTGCCTGCCGAGCTCAGCGTCGAGGAAATTGCAGAAACCGAGCCCATGGATGCAGCACTGCTGGAATGCGACGCCCCCCAATTTCTGCGCTGGGCGCAGGCCTTGGCAAGGCGACCAGGCCCGTTGGTACTGCCCACACGCTGTGTGACAGGCCAACCCATCCGGCTGGAGCGACTCTGGCATGAACGCGCTCTATCGCACAACACGGCGGCAGCGGGCGGCAATGCGGCATTGATGACGCTGGAATAGGCAAGCCCCCTGAGGCGCTTTGCGCCTTCCCCCTCTCTACTTCGCGGCGGGGCCGCCAAGGCCCTTGCTTGCTGTCCACGGCTTAGGCCATGCCTGTTTGGCACTGTGCGCCCGATGCTCACCATGTCCCTCAGAACCGCTAACACTCCCCAGCAAACCGCAGGCTTGCCATTGAGACCAGGCGCGAAGCCGCAAGGCGAAGCAACGACATATCAAGGGTGGTATTAGCGGATCCCAAAAAGAAAGCACCCAGCGCAAGCAGTACCTGCGCTGGGTGCTCTTTTGAGAGCAAATGAGATTTACAGCTTGGCGATGGACACCTCTGTGGACTTGACCAGAGCGACAACCTCCGAGCCCACCGCCAAGCCCAGATCATTGACCGAGCGTGTGGTGATCACCGAAGTGACGATGCCCCAGGGCGTTTCCACATCCACTTCCGAGACCACGTCACCGCGGATGATTTCCTTGACCTTGCCCTTGAACTGATTGCGTACGTTGATGGCTTGAATGGACATACAAAATTCTCCTGAGAAGTCATGAAGGTTCTGAAAAACAGTGTTGCTGCACTGCATGAAAACAATTCTGAAACCTTCTTCAAAAAACTCAAAAGAATAAAAACAAAAATTTTTATATCAAAAACATCTTATGAAAATAAGCGACCGTAGCGTGGCACAAGCCTGCGCGGCCATGCATCGCGCAGCAGTCCGATCGCGCGGATGACAAGGACGCCCAACACCACGATATGGCTGCGCAAAAAGTTCGAGACATTGAGCACCACCTGTGCCAGCCCCTGCTGCACAGTCGCCCCATGTAGTGCAATACCAGGGGCTTGAAGCTCTTTCGGGAGGTTCGAGTTGAAATTCAGTCTTCGGCAGATTGCAGTGCCGCACGCACCACCTGGGGCGTCAGCGTAGGCACAAAGCTCTCGATGAAGGCATAGGCATAGCCACGCAGCCAGGCATCGCGGCGCAGAGCCAGGCGTGTGAGATTGACCTCGAACAGATGACGGGCATCGATAGCGCGCAGATGGCGGTCGCGCTCGGCATCGAAAGCGATGGAGGCAATGATGCCCACACCCATGCCCAGCTCCGCATAGGTCTTGATTACATCAGCATCCATGGCGGTGAGCACCACATCGGGCACCAGCCCGGTCGCCGCAAACGCCTTGTCGATATGGGCACGCCCCGTGTAACCCTGCTCGTAGGTGATGATGGGGTGGCGCGCCAGCGCCTCCAATGTCAGTGCTCCGTCCGTATCGAGCAGTTCATGGCCGGGCGGCACGACCACGCTGTGCGACCAGCGGTAGCAAGGCAGGGTCACCAGATTCTCATAGCTGCCCAGCGCCTCGGTGGCCACGCCGATATCGGCCTCACCCGAGAGCAGCATCTCGGCCACCTGGCGTGGCGAGCCCTGATGCAGATGCAGCGAAACCTGGGGGTAGAGCCTGCGGAAATCGCGCACCACCTGGGGCAAGGCATAGCGTGCCTGGGAATGCGTGGCAGCAATCGACAGGCCACCACGCTCGCTGGCGTGGAAGTCCTCGCCCGCGCGACGCAGATTGTCGGCCTCGAGCAGCATGCGCTCGACAATAGGCAGCAAGGCCGTGCCGGGCGGCGTCAGCCCCGTCAGGCGCTTGCCGGCGCGCACAAAGATATCGATGCCCAACTCCTCCTCGAGCTCGCGAATCTGCCGGCTCACACCGGGCTGCGAGGTGTGGAGCATGGCCGCCACCTCGGTCAGATTGAAGCCACGCCTTGCCGTTTCCCGGACCGAACGCAGTTGCTGAAAATTCATATCTTGATGGCAGGCGGCACAGCTTGTGGCTGCGCCAGCCGCCTGTTTCTCTTTGTTTTCGTTGGATGCTCAAATCGCCCAGCGCAGACCCGTAGCCGGCACGCCAGGCCAGCTCGGCAATCCGGTTGGCTGTTCTGACTCGGGCTTTTGCAGCACGCGATCCAGAATGCGTGTCTCCAGCGCGGCAAAGCGGGCATCGCCATGCACACGCGGACGCGGCAAATCGATGCGCTCGTCGAGCGCAATGCGCCCATCCTCGATCAGCACCACGCGGTCGGCCAGGGCCACGGCCTCCTGTACATCGTGCGTGACCAGCAAGGCCGTGAAGCCATGACTGCGCCACAGACCTTCGATGAGGCGGTGCATCTCGATGCGCGTCAGCGCATCGAGAGCGCCCAGCGGTTCATCGAGCAGCAGCAGTCGCGGCTGGTGAACCAGGGCACGGGCCAGGGCTACGCGCTGGCGCTGGCCGCCAGACAGCCGCGCCGGCCATTCGTTTTCGCGGTCAGCCAGTCCTACCTGCGCCAGCACCTTGCGGCCGCGCTCGCGTGCCGAATCGGGCAACCCCAGAATCACGTTGTCCAGCACCCGCTTCCAGGGCAGCAGACGCGCGTCCTGAAACATGATGCGCGTATCCCTGTTCTGCCGGCGCTGCTCGCGCGCATCGCCCGCATCGATCAGTAGCTGCCCGGCACTGGCCTCTTCCAGCCCTGCCACAAGGCGCAGCAAGGTGGACTTGCCACAACCGCTGCGCCCAACGATGGCGATGAACTCGCCCGGCCGGACATCGAGCTGCACCTGTTTGAGCACTTCCCGCTCGCCATAGCGCTTGGTCAGCTGCAGGGTCTGCAAATGCACGCCCTGCGCGCCCTCGGTCTGCTCTTTCTGCTCCGCGTCCGGCTGCTGGCTGCTGTCCTTTTTTTCCTCTTCCGCATCCTTGGCCCTGCGCCACAGCTGGCCGCTAGCCTGCAAGGCCTCAGCCTCGTCCCAGGATGCCTCCCATGCCACCAGCGGCTGACGCGCATTCAAGGCACCGGCACTCACCAGCGACTGCGTCAAACGATTCCACAAACTGCTCATCACCAACTCCCGTCTTTGTCTGTTCAAAACTGGCGCAGCACATGCGCGTGGCAGCGAGCAAGCGCCGCCGCGCAGCGAGGCTGTCGTCCCCTGGGGGAAGCCGCAATGCGGCTCAGGGGGCTCCATAGCTCGGATGCCAGCGCAGCCACCAGCGCTCCAGCGAACGGGCAAACACATCGGCCAGCTTGCCCAGGATTGCGTAGAGCAAGATGCCCACAAGCACCACATCGGTCTGCAGAAATTCACGCGCATTCATGGTCAGGTAGCCGATGCCCGCCTGGGCCGAGATGGTCTCGGCCACGATCAGAATCACCCACATCAGCCCCAGCGAAAAACGCAAGCCCACGAGGATGGAAGACAGCGCTCCCGGCAAGACGATGTCGCGATACAGCTGCCAGCGCGTGAGGCCATAGCTGCGGCCCATCTCGATCAGACCAGGGTCCACGTTGCGAATGCCGTGAAAGGTGTTCAGATAGATGGGAAAGAACACCGAGACGCTGATCAGAAACAGCTTGGCCGATTCGTCGATGCCGAACCACAGAATGACCAGCGGAATCAGCGCCAGCGCAGGGATGTTGCGCACCATCTGGATCGTGGAATCGAGCAGCGTCTCGGCCCAGCGCAGCGAGCCTGTGAGCAGCCCCAGCAGCAAGCCCAGGCTGCCGCCAATGGCCAGCCCCGCCAGCGCACGCCCGGCACTGACCTTGACATGGGTCCATAACTCGCCCGACTCTGCCAGAGCCCAGGCTGCACGCAACACATCCAGCGGTGCGGGCAGCACCCGTGTGGACAGCCAGCCATAGGCCGATGCGGCCTGCCAGGCAGCGATCAGCGCGACCGGCAACAGCCAGGGCAGCAGCCGCAAAGCGACCTGACGCGCCAGCAACTCAAGGCGCGGCACCGGCGGGCTTGCAGGCTGGACAGCGGATTGCAAGGTCAGCGTTTGAACATCACTCATACACACTCCTTCAGCTTTGCGACACTCGGACCTGCTCGCGCTCTGGAGCGGCGGCTCCCGAAGCAGCGGCTCCCGAAGCGACGGCTCGCGGCGAGTACAGATTGGCCACGGTCTCGCCGAACGGGCCGCCGGGGTTGCCACCACCGAGCTTTTCCTGCACGTTGACGGGCAGCAACGGGAAGACCAGCTCGGCAAAGCGATAGGCTTCCTCAAGATGCGGGTAGCCCGAGAGCACAAAGGTGTCTATGCCCAGATCGGCATATTCCTTGATACGGTCTGCCACAGCCTGGGCGCTGCCCACCAGGGCCGTACCCGCGCCGCCACGCACCAGACCCACACCGGCCCACAGATTGGGGCTGATCTCCAGGTCCTTGCGGCTGCGCTTGGTGCCGCCCGCATGCAGCTGGGCCATGCGGCGCTGGCCTTCGGAATCCATGCGTGCAAACGCAGCCTGGGCCTGCACCACGGTCTCGTCCTTGAGGCGGCTGATCAATCGCTCGGCGTCGGCCCATGCCTCTTCATCGGTCTCGCGCACGATCACATGCAGGCGGATGCCGAACTTGACCTGGCGGCCACGGCGATCGGCCTTCTCGCGCACATCGGCAATCTTTTTGGCGACTTCGGCCGGTGGCTCGCCCCAGGTCAGATAGGCATCGACCTGCTCTGCCGCCAGCTCGTGGGCGGCAGGCGAAGAGCCGCCGAAATACACGGGTGGATAGGGTTTTTGCAGCGGCGGGAACAGCAGCTTGGCACCCTTGACCTGCAGATGCCGACCTTCGAAATCCAGCGACTTTCCCTCATGGCTGCGTGCCAGAATCTCGCGCCAGATCTCGATGAACTCGGCCGATTGTTCATAGCGCGTCGCATGATCGAGAAACACGCCATCGCCCTCCAGCTCGGCCTGATCGCCGCCGGTGACCAGATTGATCAGCAGCCGCCCGCCGGAAAGCCGGTCGAAGCTGGCGGCCATGCGAGCAGCCAGGCTGGGCTGATGCAGGCCGGGACGCACGGCCACCAGGAACTTGAGGCGCTTGGTGACGGGCAACAGGCTGGACGCCACTACCCAGGGATCTTCGCAGGAGCGGCCCGTGGGAATCAGCACGCCTTCGTAGCCCAGGCTGTCGGCCGCCACGGCCACCTGCTTGACATAGTCATGGCTCAGCTGGCGTGCGCCTTCGCTGCTGCCCAGGTAGCGGGCATCACCATGGGTGGGAATGAACCAGAACACTTGCATGACGAAATCTCCTTGAACCTGACTTAGAACCTGGATGCCACGGAGGGCGTGATGGATGAAGCGGCGGGGCTCGCCTGGCCATGGCCGGCGTATTCAGCCGCCGTGGGCTGCCAGACGATGTCGGCCACCTTCACCTGGCGTGGAATCACGCCCAGACGAAAAAAGGTATCGGCCACGCGCTGCTGCTCGACCACGATGGCGGGATTGAGCAGCGTGGTCGGCGAGCTGGGCCTGCGGCCGATGAAGCGGCTGACCACATTCGCATCCAGCCCGCTGAAAGCAGCCAGCAGTTGCACGGCCTCCTTGCGCGAGGTCTGCACCAGCTGATCGGCGCGCGTGAGCTCGTCGAACAAGGCCTTGATGAGCTGGGGATGACGCTCGACCAGGCCGCGCGAGGCCAGATAGAAAGAGTTGTTGCCCGACAGCCCTTCACCGCTGGTCAGCACGCGCGGCCGGATGCTCAGCTCGGTGGCCGCATAAAACGGGTCCCAGATGGCCCAGGCATCGACGCTGCCGCGTTCGAAAGCGGCACGCGCATCGGCCGGTGCCAGATACACGGGCTGAATGTCGGCCCAGGCAATACCTGCCTTGTCCAGCGCACGCACCAGCAGGTAATGGGCGCTTGAGCCTTTTTGCAGCGCCACGCGCCTGCCTTTGAGGTCGGCCAGGGTTTTCAGCGGCGAATCGGCGAGCACCAGAATGGCCGAGCTTTCAGGCTTGGGCGGCTCGGCCCCTACATAGCGCAGCTCCTTGCCCGCAGCCTGGGCAAACACGGGCGGCGAATCGCCGGTCAGGCCAAAGTCCAGGCTTCCGGCCGACAGCGCCTCCAGCAACTGCGGCCCGGCTGGAAACTCCAGCCAGCTGACCTTGGTGCCTGGAAAGCGCTTTTCCAGAATGCCATGCTGCTTGAGCACGACCAGATTGACGGCCGACTTCTGATAGCCGATGCGCAACTGGGCCGGAGCCGCAATAACCGGCCCAGGCTGGGCCAGTGCATCGTTGGCGTAATGCGCGGCAAGGGTCCAGCTGAAAGCCGTGGTGCCCAGCAGTTGCAGTGCCTGGCGACGGCCGCGATGGAAACGGAGTGAAGAGGATGCAGGACTCATGGCAATGACCTTTTCATGAATCAGCGGCTGGCCAGCAAGTCCACAGGCGCGGCATGCAGCAAATTGAGCTTCTTGGGGATCAGCTTGAGATCGAAGAAGGTGTCTGCAATCTTTTGCTGCTCACCCAGGATTTCGGCATTCACGGCCTTGGTGCCGAACTCGGCACGGCTCAGGTACAGCTCGGTCACCGCGGTGTCCAGGCCCAGGATCTGAGACAGCTCGGCCGCTGCTGCGCTCTTGTTCTTGCTGGCCCAGGCATCGATGGCGGCAATTTCCTCGATCGCGATGCGCAGCACATCGGCATTGCGGCTCGCATAGTCACGCGAGGTGAAGTAGTAGGCACGGTTGTTGACCACGCCCTTGGCATCGGCCAGCAGGCGTGCATCCAGCGCCTTCTGGGCCGAGGCCAGGAACGGGTCCCAGATCACCCAGGCATCGACCGAGCCCTTCTCGAACGCGGCCCGCGCATCGGGAGGAGCCAGAAAGACCGACTGCACATCGCCGTACTTGAGGCCATGCTTTTCCAGCAGCTTGACCAGGAAGTAATGAACGTTGGAGCCCTTGTTGTAGGCAATGCGCTTGCCCTTGAGGTCGGCCACGCTGCGGATCGCCGAGCCCTTGGGCACGATCACCGCTTCCAGGCCGGGGCGCGCCACCGTGGCACCCGCATAGACCAGGGGCGCACCAGCGGCCTGGGCAAAGATGGGCGGTGCCTCGCCCACATCGCCAAAGTCGATCGAGCCGACATTGAGCGCTTCCAGTTGCACAGGTCCGGCATTGAATTCAACCCAGCGCACGGCCACGCCCAGCGGGGTCAGGCGCTTTTCCAGCGTGCCGCGATTCTTGAGAATCGACAGCCAGCCTTTTTGATGGCCCACGCGCAGCACGCGCTGCCCGCCTGCCGTGCCATTGCCCTGCTGCGCATGCAGTGCGCCCGAGGCCAGGGCCAGCGCCGAAGCTGCCGTACCCGCCAGCCACTGACGGCGTGTGGTGCTCAGCAATTGCGACGAAATGACGACAGAAGTGTTGTTGCGATCGGTCATGAGAAATCAATCCTTGGAGCTTGCAGTCCACACACTTCAGGCGCACCTTCGGCCTGATTTCAGGCGCAACTCAGCCTTCGCAGTGCGGGAACTGCTATCAAAAACAGAGACATGGAGAAATGGGCACCGCCCCATCAGTGAGGCAGCAAGCAAGGGGCGCCCCGCAGCGATGCTGCCGTCCCCTCGGGGGGAAGCCGCGTAGCGGCTCAGGGGGCGCTAGTTCAAACGCTACATCGCACGTCGGAGAACGCGATGCTTTCAAAGTCATTGGCTGCAGCCCATTGGGCACTGCGGCGCAGATCGGTGGCCAGCAACTGGGCGGCATCCTCGACGCGCTCGGCGATCTCGGGGGCCAGGCCATAACCGCCTTCAGGCAGCAGTGGCCCCCCCTGATCGGTGGCATAGATGCCCGGCAGTATGTGGCGCGCGCCAAGCGACTGCAGCACGGGACGCAGCGCGTAGTCCAGCGCCAGCATATGGTGAGGGCTGCCGCCAGTGGCCAAAGGCAGGACCAGCTTGCCCTTGAGCGCCGTCTGTGGCAGCACATCGAGAAACACTTTGAGCAGGCCGCTGTAGGCAGCCTTGTAAACGGGTGTGGCCACCACCACCGCGTCGGCACGGGCCACTCTATCGGTCACGGCACGAATCTCGGAGTGATCGAAGCGGGCATGCAACAGGGCTGCGGGGTCCAGCTGGTTGAGCTGCAGCACGGGCTCGGTGCTCAGGCCCTGTGCCTGCAGGCGGGCAGCCACGGCATTGAGCAAGGCACTGGAGCGCGAAGGCTGCGAGGGACTACCGGCAATCAGCAAAATCGACATGGCTTGGCTCTATCTTTTTGTCATTGCAAAGACAGGAGCACTCATCGCGCTCCCATCCTGCGTTTCGCTTATTTCTTGGTGTAGATCTGGTCGAAGCTGCCGCCATCGGCGAAGTGAGCCTTGTCTGCCGCTGCCCAGCCGCCAAAGGCCTTGTCGATGGTGAACAGCTCCAGCTTGGGGAACTGGCCGGCAAACTCGGCGGCCACCTTGGCATCGGTCGGACGGTAGAAGTTCTTGCCGGCGATGCGCTGGGCCTCCTCGGAGTACAGATACTTCAGATAGGCCTCGGCCACGGTGCGCGTGCCCTTTTTATCGACCACCTTGTCGACCACGGCCACCGAAGGCTCGGCCAGGATGGACAGCGAAGGTGCGACGATCTGGAACTTTTCTGGGCCGAACTCCTTGAGCGCCAGATAGGCCTCGTTCTCCCAGGCCAGCAGCACATCGCCCAGACCGCGCTGCACAAAGGTCACGGTGGAGCCACGCGCGCCGGTGTCCAGAACGGGCACGTTCTTGTAGAGCTTGGTGATGAAATCCTTGGCCTGTGCATCGCCGCCGTACTTGCGCTTGGCAAATTCCCAGGCTGCCAGATAGTTCCAGCGTGCACCACCCGAGGTCTTGGGGTTGGGCGTGATCACCTGAATACCGGGCTTGACCAGATCGTCCCAGTCCTTGATGCCCTTGGGATTGCCCTTCTTGACCAGGAACACGATGGTGGAGCTGTAGGGCGCGCTGTTGTGCGGCAGGCGCTTTTGCCAGTCGGCCTTGACATTGCCGTTCTTGACCAGGGCGTCGATATCGCCTGCAAGGGCCAGCGTGGCCACATCGGCCTCAATGCCGTCGATGATGGAACGCGCCTGCTTGCCCGAGCCGCCATGCGACTGCTTGATGGTCACATCCTGGTTCTGCGCAGCCTTCCAGTGCTTGGCAAACGCCTGGTTGTAGTTCACATACAGCTCGCGTGTGGGGTCGTAAGAAACGTTGAGCAGCTGCACGCCGGTTTGTGCAAAAGCAGGCAATGTGGGCAGAGCCGAGAGGGTCAAGCCGGCAATCAGACCGGCAGCCAGAGGAAACTTGATAAAGTTGCGACGATTTTTCATTGGACTGTGTTCTTGGAGTGAATGGTTAACGGGCTTCTGCCCCCGTTGCTGTGCATTCTTGAGCCGCATTCTTAAAACTCAAACTACTAAGATTTCAGTTTGTTATTACCTAAACATCTGAAATCAACCAAGAGGACCCTACACATGGCACGTACCGTTCACTGCATCAAGCTTGGTCAAGACGCTGAAGGCCTGGATTTCCCTCCTGCCCCTGGCGAGCTGGGCAAGCGTATCTATGAAAGCGTGAGCAAGCAGGCCTGGGCCGACTGGCTCAAGCACCAGACCATGCTGATCAATGAAAACCGTCTGAACCTGGCCGACGCCCGCGCCCGCCAGTATCTGGCTCGTCAGATGGAAAACCATTTCTTTGGCGGCGGTGCCGATGCTGCAGCCGGCTATGTGCCTCCCAGCGCCGAGTAAGTTCTTCTGACTCGGACACCAAGCCCCGTGGCCCTGCCCCGGGGCTTTTTCATGTGTGAATTCGCAGCCGTAGCGGCGATGTCGCACGGCCGCTCCGCGTGTGCCCGGGTCGCCGAGGACGGCCTGCCGATCGCGGCGGGAGCTGCGTCGGACATCCTCTCCTTATGCCCGGCTCCATCCGTTAATTCCTCCCGGTGACCCAGCCCACAAGAGATACTTGAAAATCCGCATCCTGCGACAATTCGCCTCGCGTGCGGCCCGTTCCATTTCAATCAATGCCACGGCCCCGACCGTCACCCCCGAGCAGCTGATCGGCTCCCCCGCTGACACATCCATCGTCCATGGTTCTCGATCCCTTCACCCTGCTCGTCCTCTCCGCGGCCATGGCCGCAGCCTCGGCGCTGTACCTGGCTGCGGAATGGAGCAGCGTCCGCGAACGATCGCTGCTGCTCTGGAGCGCGGGGTTTGCGATCATCGCCGTGGGCAGCGTGCTGGCCCTGCTGCGTTCCAGTGGCTATGTGTTGTTCGGCATCTGGTTCCCGAACGGCTTGCTGATCTCAGCCCATTGGCTGTTCCTGGTTGGCGTTGCCGGATTCACACGCACTAGGCTGCCGCGCACCTGGTGGCTGCTGGCCGTCGTTTGGCTGGCGATGCTGTTTCTGCCCGACGGGCCCTGGTGGTCCAAGACGATGCTGGGCATCCAGTCGCTGATGATTGCCGTCATCACCTTGCGCGCCGGCCTGCTGCTGCGCCCGCATGGCGCGGCGCTGAGTGTGGGTGCGGCGCAGCTGCGCTTCGTCCTGCTGGCACACGGCCTGTTCTACCTGGCCAAGGCCGGTTCGGCCGTGGCACCGGACGCTTTCGTCAACCTGGCCAGTTTCCGAGGCGCGGTGATTCTGGTCTCGCTGGTAGAAGGCGTAATGGCGATCATGCTGCTCGCGATGTCCATGACCGGCACCGAGCGCCATCGCCGCGAAGAGCGCATCGCACAGATCGCCGCCCGCGATCCGCTGACCGCCCTGGACAACCGCCGAGCGCTCTATCTGCGCGCACCCGAGCTGCTGCGGCAGGCCTCGCCAGCCAGCCCAGGCGCCCTGCTGCTGATCGACATTGACCACTTCAAGCAGGTCAACGACCTGCACGGTCACGATGCCGGCGACCGCCTGCTGGTGACCCTGAGCGACCTCATCCGAGGCTTGCTGCCCCACGGCGCACAGGCCGCGCGACTGGGCGGGGACGAGTTCGTGATTCTGCTGCGCAGTGTCTCCGGTGCCGTCGCACAGGAGCTGGGACAGAACCTGCGCGAGTCGTTCGCGCAGCAGGCGCGCGCCATGTTCGCAACGCCGGAGCCAGTGTCCCTGAGCATCGGTGCAATCTTGTTCGACCAGCCCGAGACCGAGCTGTCACATTGGCTCAAGCGGGCCGACGAAGCCCTCTACGCATCGAAGCGCAAGGGACGGGACCGGATGGAACTCGCCCCGCTTCCGCCAGGGCGGTCGCAATGATGCCCCCTAGCCTCGACAGGGCGTTGTTGCATAAATAGCTATGCCGCCAGCCGTAGGCTTGCTGCATGATCCCAGCCAACAAACCTCGCTACCAAACCACGAACTGGAAACAGTACAACGCGGCACTCAAGGCACGTGGTTCACTGTCAGTTTGATTGGACAAGCACATGGCCTGGTTTGCCGCTGGCAGCGGCAAACGCGGACGTAGTCCGAAGTTCTCTGATGCTGCCATCCAGTTTTGCTTGACCCTTCAAAACTTGTTTGGCTTGGCGCTGAGGCAAACCACTGGTTTGGTGGAGTCGGTGCTTCAACTGTGCGGCCTTGCATGGCCAGTGCCCGACTTCAGCACCCTGTGCAGGCGACAGCGAGATTTGAATGTCCAGATTCCGTACTCTCGCAGCAAAGCAGGCTTGCACTTCTGGTTGACTCAACAGGAATCAAGTTTCTGGGTGAAGGCGAATGGAAGTGCAAAAAGCACGGTGCCGAATATCGCCGTCAGTGGCGTAAGTTGCACATAGGCATCGATGCCGACACCTTGCAGATTCGGGCAATCTGTGTGACGAGCAACAACGTCAGCGATGCCTCAGTGCTCTGCGATTTGTTGGAACAATTGCCACCAGATGAAGCACTTAAAAGTCTTACTGGTGATGGTGCTTACGATACACAGCCCGCCTACGAAGCAGTCATCAGACGCGGGGCTATACCCCTCATTCCTCCACGCAAGAATGCACGAGTGCGCAGGGGAACAGTTTTTGAACACCGCAATGCAGCTATTGCTGTGTGCAGGCGCTTGGGACGCAGTATCTGGAAACGCTGGATTGGCTACCACCGGCGAAGTCTGGTGGAAACGAAGATGAACTGCATCAAAAGACTGGGTGAGCGAGTGATGTCTCGCACCTTTGAACGCCAAGTCAACGAGCTGCACATCCGAGCAGCCATATTGAATCGATTTACTGAACTGGGCCGTCCTCAGACGGCAGCCGTGGCATAGCCACGGCCGGGGTATGGGGTCACTCGCCTCAAACTGGATTTATGCAACAACGCCTCTTTGAGTTAAACGGCTACAGCCAGCCTAGACCTCCCGTTCGCGGCCTTGTGCTGAACGGGGCTGCTTCTGGCCAAACGCCGCCATAACAGGCTGAGGTGGTCGGTTCAATGAGAACACCCAATTCGACCCGTTTCTCACGGTGGGTATCGATTGGCGGGAATATTTGCTCCATTGGACGCATCCAATGTGTAGATCCATCGATTGCGAAGGAGTGAATCATGGGCATAGAGCACAGCAAAATCCTCGAGTGCGAAGAGGTTGCACAGGGTACGATGGCATTCCATCTCGCCAAACCGGCGGGGTTTGATTTCCGCCCTGGACAGGCGTTTGAAATCCAGCTGCCGGGCGCGCTCCCAGGGGAAAGCAAAGAGGAGCGATGTCACGCATTCTCCATTGTTAGCGCGCCACACGAGAGTGAATTGGTGTTTGCCACGCGGATGAGGGACAGCGTTTACAAACGCGCTTTGGGAGCTCTACCCGTAGGTGCAGAGTTGGATATCGATGGACCATTTGGTTCGCTGACCTTGCATAAAAACACGGCGCGAGCGGGTGTGCTCATCGCCGGTGGGATTGGCGTGACGCCGTTCATGAGCATGCTGCGAAACGCTGCAGTGCAGCAGTCACAGCAGGATTTGCTTCTGCTGTATTCCAATCGTCGTCCAGAAGATTCGGCGTTTCTCTCTGAGCTTCAAGCTCTCGAAAAGAAGAATCCAAAATTCCGGCTCAAAGCCACCATGACGGATATGGAGCACTCTGCCGTGGATTGGAGTGGTGATACACAAACGATCGATAGAGAGTGGCTCCAACAGGCCATTGAGGGCTTGGCTAATCCGATCTTTTATGTTGCTGGCCCACCTTCCATGGTGGCGGCAATGCAGCAGTTGCTGTTATCAGCCGGCATTGATGAGGACGATGTGCGTAGTGAGGAGTTCTTTGGATATTGATTTGGCAGACTCACCCTGATCAAGGGGAAAGTCTGCCATGACGCATTTGGATGCAGCCGCTTGGCATACCTGGCCAGGCTCTTACCAGGGCAGATAGAACATGGCCTTGGCCAGCAAGACAATGACCAGCACATGGCAGAACACGCTCAGATGCAATCGGTGCGAGCGTCGCCCATTAAGTTGTCCTTGGCGGCGCCACCACATGGCGCTGGCGAAGTGCGCAAGCACGCTAAGCGCCAGCGCAATCTTGAGCACCATCAGCATGCCTGTACTGCTGGCCAATGGGTGCGCCAGTACCGAGCGGTGCTGCCAGGCCAAGCCCGCTCCCGCAAAATACAGCACTAGCAACACCCAGGGCATGACGGCGGTGGCGCGTGTCCCCAGCGCCTGCTCCACGGGGAGCATGTGCTGCTTCGGCACTCGGCTGTGCACGTTGGCCAGCAGCACGACTTCGAAGAACACTGTGCCTGCAAACGCCACGGCGGCCAGCAGGTGTAGTGTGATCAGCAGGCCATAGCTCATGTCTGGGCCTTCTCTCTTGACAGTCGTATGGCAGGAATCAACGGCACTGCGCTGACAGACGTTGGCGGTATCAGGTCCGCAAGAGTGAAGCCATCTAGATGCGCCATGAAGCTGTGCAAAGCTCCTTGCAACATGCCAGCGAGGCGACAGTCGCCGGTCAGCGTGCACCGGTTGTCGTTGCCAAAGCATTCCACCAGCGTGAAGTCGGACTCTAGTCCACGTATCACTGTACCGATATGGATCTGCTTAGGTTCACGGGCGAGGCGCATGCCGCCTCCCTTGCCACGTACCGTCTCTATCCAACCCTGCAGGGCCAGCTGATGCGTCACTTTCATCAGATTTGCCTCGGAAATGCTATAAGCCTGCGCCACCTCGGAAATCGTGCATAGGCGCTCTGGCCGCTGGGCCACATGCATGAGCAGCCGCAGCGCATAGTCGGTCATCAGGGTTAGACGCATTGAGTGATCTCGTTCAAACAGATTTTCTGGACTTGCTGGCGACATATCCTGATGGTTGAGCCGCTGAGAGTCCAGCTGGTGGCAGGCGCGGCCGAATCAGCAAGGGCGCAAATCGCCATAGGTACAAAGCAAAGGCCAGCACCCATGCAAGCGCCGAGGCATGCAGCGCGGCTTGAGGGAGCCCCGCAGGCAGAAGTGCCAGCAGGCGCAGCAAAGCGGCGGCAAGCACCAGCACATACATCACCACGATGCTCCCATCGGCGCGCAATGGTCGCCCCAGATGGCCCAAAGCCGTACGTGTCACCATGCCGATTATCAGCACCGCAAAGCCGGCCACCCCGATCACATGGACCGGCCAGGCCAAGCGCAGTACCCAGCCGCTCGCCTGGAACGCTGCCACCAGCAGGCCCGTGCCCAAGGCCGCATGACCCAGATACAGAATCCACAGCAACGGCACCTGACGCACAGCCCAGGGTTTCCAGGCCAACACCTGCCATAGGGTGATTAGTCCCGTGACAGCCAATGCGGTCACCATACCCGACACCCACCCCAGCAACAGGCAGACAATGCCAAGCACGCCAGCCCAGAGTTGCCACTGCCCGCTGGCCGTATGCATGGGAATCTGCAGATCCGTCACCGCCCGCATTGCGAAGAATGGAATAACGCGCCGCGCAACCAGTAGTGCAATCACAGCCATGCACAGCAGCCCTGTATAAAGGTAATGCATCAGCGTTGCGTAGTCGCTGCCTTGCCATACCGAGCGCAGAAAGAGTGCATCGGCCACGCCCAGACCTGACACCAGCAGCGGCAGGCCGTAGTTGCGTCGGCTGCGTGCTGCATAGATCACCCGGCCCAGCACTACGGCAGCGGCGGCGAAAAACAGCAGTTCGCATACTACGGCAAAAGCAAAAGCTGTATCACCCACCACCAGGAAACCCACGCGCGCCAGCAGCCACAGTACGCACAGCCCGCCCAGCGCCCGGCCCTGAATAGGGTTGCTTCCAGTCCAGTTACTAGCCGCCGTGAGCAGAAAGCCCACGGCAATCGTCGCCACAAAGGCCCACAACATCTCGTGCGCATGCCACTGCACGCCGCCCAAACGCCCCGCAAGCCACTGTGGCGCGAACACCCACAACGCGACCGACACCGCAGCCCACAGACAACCGGCCATGTACAAGGGCCTGAAGCCAAGCTCCAGTAAGGCTTTCCACTGGGGTGCAGGAGCCTTGGGTTGGGGCACAAACCCCATCGGCTCCTCGATCTGCAGCAGCTCAGACATGGCTCACCACCTCCGGTAGTGCTTTAGGATCACGGCTCACCTGGTAGCCCGACCACAGGCTCTGTGCAATACGGCGCGCCGCCTGCCACGCTTGATCAGCCATGGCGCGGTTGGGTTGCTCGGCCAGCGTGATCTCGAACAGGCCCAGCCAGCGCTCAAACAGCTCTAGGCTTAGACCCGGTAGCGCAGCATGCTTGGGCATAGGGGCCCCTGAAAAGCGTGCTGTGCGTCGCAAAATGGCCGACCAGAAATCCACCAGCTTGGTCAGATGATGGTCCCAGTCCACTATACGTGCATCGAAGATGGGGCCGAGCACCTCGTCCTGGCGTATTCGCGCATAGAAGGAGTGCACCAAGCTGACGACCTCCTCTTCAGTGCAAAGCTCATGAATCCTCATTGCACACTTCCTTTCGCTGTCGTTACCGCACATAAGATTCATTAATTATGTATCTTATAGCTAGACATGTCTCTAGGTGCATGGTGTTGTTGCATTACAGGGACTTCCCGTCAATGCAAGCGCTGATCAGTAACTTTTGACGGACCTGTCTGCCAAGACGATCAGGTGCTTGAAACGAGGAACAGACTGCCCATCTACAGACGGGGTTAGGCACGAGGTGTGCGCCCCCAGAAACAAACCGCGCAGCAGGGCTCCATTCAAATCTCGTAGAGAGGACGCGCAAGCCTGTACTGAACCAGACAGGGTCCGGCCGCTACGTTCCAGAAAATACCTGAGCGGGGGCTTGAAACCGGAAGCCGGCGGCAGCTTCCGTTCCTGGGCACCGACAGCTCAGCTCGAAGCCTTGGCCAGTTGCTGCAGTTCAAGTTGTCTGGCAGCACTGGCTTCGAGGTTTGCACGCTCTTCATCCAGATAGCGGTAAATGCTTTTGAGGTCGGCGATTTTCTGCCTGATCTCCGCCATCTTCTTTTCAATGAGTTTGGCGCCGTCAGCACAATCAATCGTCTTGTTCCGCTGCGCATCCAGGATCTGGCCTATTTCCCCCAGCGAAAAACCCATGCTTTGCGCGCGCTGGATAAAGGTCAGATCCTGCAGGGTTTGCGCAGTGTAGACGCGATAGTTGTTGGTTCGCCGCGTCGGCGAGATCAGACCGATTTGCTCGTAGTAACGCAAAGTATGGCGGCTGGCGCCGCTGCGGGTTTCAAGTTCGCCGATTCTCATCAAAATACCGCTTGACTATAGAGTTAGGTCGACACTCTACATTTGATTTCTCACCTTACCAAGGAGCAGGAGAATGAACGTGGAGTGCTTTGTCACGGGAGGGACCGGCTTCATCGGTCAACATTTGCTGGCAAACCTGAGTGCCAAAGGTCACACCGTCCGGGTGTTGATGCGCCGCCCAGAACGGCTGGCTGCACTGCGAGAGCAAGTCGACAATCTGGGAGGAATTGCCACCCGGATATTTGCCGTTGCAGGCGACCTTGAGCGGGACAACCTCGGGCTGAGTCCCGCCGACCAAGCAGTGCTAAGGCAGGCCAGAGTCGTATTCCACCTGGGTGCCCACTTCGCTTGGGGGCTTTCATTGGAGCATTCTCGTGCGGTCAATGTAGAAGGGGCAAAGCGCGTGGCGCTGTTGGCGGCTAAGCTAAATAGCCGCTTGGTGATGATCGGCGGCTACATGCTGAAGAATCATGAACATCTGCTTCGCATCGGAATTGATCCTCGTCATCCAGAGCTGACCGATTGGCCTGCCGTCTACCGACACGTCGGTGCTTACGAGGCGAGCAAGCTGGAAGCGCACTTTGCGACCCTGCAGGTCATGTCCACCAAGGGTGGGGAAGCTACCGTAGTTCACCCCGCGACGGTCTGCGGCCATAGCCGTACCGGACATATCCTTGACGGTCAGCCGCTGGTGGCACTGATACGCAATCTTGCGCAGGGAAAGCTGGCTGCAGTGCCCGGCACTGCCAAGCATTGGCTGCCACTGGTCACCGTGGATTACCTGGTTGAGTTGGTGGCGGCTTGTGCTTTCGATCCTGCCATGGTGGGCAAGGAACTGCTGGCGCTTGATGACCAAAGCCCCAACTTGCGGGAGCTCTTGGGACAGGTGGCACAACCCATGGGCTTGAAGCCTCCCAGGTATCACATCTCACTGCGATTGCTGAAGTTGCTGCTGAGTATTCCGCCCGTCGCGCGGTTCTTGAATACAGACGCTGAAGCCTTGGACTTTATCCAGACCACTCGCTTTGATACGGCGGCGGTCGAGCAATTTGCCAATAGGCATGGAATAGCCAAACCGGATATACGTCAGGCTTTGCAGCACACTGCAATGTTCGTCAACTCATATTGCATGACCAAGGACAGGACTGCCTGACATATTCCTTGGGGCAGCAAACAACATCAAGATCGAAGGTGGTCGTACGGAGCAGTACGGCGCGGTCTCGGGCTCGTCGCAGATGTGCGCTTGCATACGCCCGCAAGGGTCTGCTGCACCATTTCGGCACACGCAGAAGCAGTCATCCAGATGATGTCGGACATGACAACAGATCGCATGGCCGGTCTGGGATGGAATCGGTATTCAAGGCTGACCGACAAGACGGCTACCGGCAAGAGAGGTCATCCCCCCGACAAATTGGACGCGCACTCACGACAGCGGCCATACAGCGTAATTTCATGGCTATCTACCAGAAAACCAGGTGGCGCCAAGCCCGCCAGGTTGCCGGGACAGGCATGCACATCGAAAACCCGCTGACAGACGGTGCACTGAAAATGGTGGTGGTGGCCGTGGTGAGCTACCTCGTACATGGGCGTGCGCTCAGGCAAGTGGACTTCATGAAGAAAACCCTCTTCAGCCATCGCTTTGAGCGCTCGGTACACGGTCGCAATCCCCAGCCCAGGTAGCGTTGCCTGCGCCAACTCCAGCACCTCCTGTGGCGCAAGCGGCCTGTCGGCCTTCGTCATGGCCTGCTCAATAGCCGCGCGCTGCTTCGTGGATCGTTGCTTGGAGGGGGTCATTGTGGCAAGGCTATGTCGTGGAAGCGGGGATGCGATATTGTGCCCTGGCTCGCCCCTTGAGCGGCCCCTACAGGTACTTGAGCCAAGTGATGTCGCGTCGACGCTGCTTGAATGCAGCAAACCAGCGAACGACGGGATACAAAGTCACGGCCAGCAGCGCCGAGATCACCCATAGCCAAAGCAAACTGCTCAGCCCGAACAGTTGTCCCTGGTTGGCCCCCCAGACCGCCATTGCGCTCAAGTACATGAACTTGAGCACGTACAGATGCAGCACATAAAAAAACATAGGCGCGGCCCCCAGCGTGGCCAGAAGCAGCAGCCAGCGGCGGCCTGTGGCTTTCTCGAACGCTCCCAGCAGCAGCAATCCGACGCCGAGCGTCAACAGCAGGAACAGCAGTGAGGGCGGATACTTGGTGACGTTGAACCAGGACATGACCGTCCGCAGCGTATCCGCACCGGCCAGCCAAGGTGCATCGCCATACAGGTTCAGCGTGCGCAACAGCGCAAAGCTCAGCAGGCAGCTAATGCCTGCAACGAGCAGATGGTGTCTGCGCCGTGCCGGGTCACAGGCTTTGCCAAACCACGGTCCGATGCCGTAGCCCAGGGCGATCACACCAATCCAGGGCAGCAAGGGATAGGACGTGCGCAGTTGCAAGCCCGCCAGCTCCAGCCAGCCACGATCATGCAAGATTGCCCAGGGAATATGCATCACGTGATCCGCCGGGAAATGCAGGCTATCGAACAGGTTATGGCCTGCTACCAGCACCAGGCCCAATAGCAGCAAGGCCTTGCGTGGCAGCCACACCAGCACCGACAGAGCCAGCATGGAAAGACCAATGGCCCAGATCACTTGCAGGAAGATCTTGGCGGGGGGAAATTGGAAAGTCCAGGCGAAGTTGACTACCGTCACCTCCAGCAGCACCAAGAACAGGCCGCGCCGCCACAGGAAGCCTGACGCTGCACTCGCCTGACCCGCCTCGGCATGGCGGCTGGCATACAGATATGCCCCCAAGCCTGTCAGAAACACAAACACAGGCGCACACAAATGGGCCAGCATGCGCGGAAAGAACAGGCCAGGCGCAGTGTCTGCCACCACCATCGGGTCCGGCACTTGCAGATGCAGGTAAAAGGTTTCACGGACATGGTCGAGCAGCATGAACAGCATGACGAGACCACGCAGCGCATCGATCGATTGCAGACGGCCAGCACTCGCTAGCGAAGATGGAGAAGGTGACAAGCTGTTTGCTATATTGATATTGAATTATCACTATCATATCAACTCTATGTTTACCCGCACATGGTTCCAGCTCTTCCCTTCCAGCAAGCAAACCATGTGTCCAAGAGCGCAGGAGCACATGCACGCTGTCTTCCCCGAAAAACCTATCGAGACCTCCCGCCCCACCCTCTGCTGCCCTGCAATCGTCGCTGCCTTGCTCCTGGCCAGCGGCAAGGCCTTCGCCATTGGACAGGACGAAGCCAAAGGCTTTGCCGAGGGCAGTTCTCTCATCATGCACAACCGCATGCTTTCAGAGCAGCTCGACTATCAAAATGGCAGCAGCTTTCGCGCCGCAAGTGGGCAAAGAGGCCGAACCCTTGCGCGCGAATCGGCCTACGGGCTCATGCTCAATTACGAATCAGGCTACACACGTGGCCTTGTTGGAGTGGGGCTTGATGCGCATGCCTATGGGGCCCTCAATCTAGGCACCGAAGCGAACCATGCACGCGCAACACCTCGCTACGTGGCCAGGAATGGACAAGAGATTGCCGATCGTTTTGGGCGCGCCGGCGCTGCGCTGAAAATCCGAATGTCAGCCACCGAGCTGAAGGTGGGCGAGATGCGGACCAGGTCCCCGCTCTTCAGTTCGTCCGATACTCGACTGCTGCCTGAAAGCAATCGAGGCTGGCAAGTCATCAGCACAGACATCCCTGCGCTCACACTGCAGGCCGGACGCTTTACCGGCTGGGCTGACCGCAACGCCCGCAAGAACGGTGCCGACCTGCAGGCCAACTACTCGGGCGTGACCAGCAGCTCCTTCAGCTTTATAGGCGGTACATGGCTCACACCCATCACCAACCTGACGCTCAGCAGCTACTACGGGCAATACGCGGACAACTGGAACACCGCTTATCTGGGAAGTTTCTACAAACTTCCTCTGCCAGATAAGCGTTCACTCTCGTTCAATCTGAATATCTATCGCAGCACCGATACCGGCAGGGCAAAGTCCGGCGTCATCGACACCACCACCTGGAGCTTGATGAACAGCTACGCCATAGGAGCTCACAAATTCGGACTCGGCTACCAGAAGGTCCGCGGGAACAACCCGTTTGACTATGTGAATCGCGGCTCCATCTGGCTGGAAAACGCGATGCAGCTATCCGACTTCAACGGTCCGCGCGAAGCCTCCTGGCAACTCAGGTACGACGTGGACCTGAGCTCCATTGCAACCCCTGGATTGAGCGCTGGCGCGGCCTACACCAGAGGCTCCGGTATCGACAACAGCCGTCTCAACGCAGTGTATGCCAGCTACCTCGGCTATTCGGCGGCCAACGGCAAACACTGGGAGCGAGACATTCAGGTTCGATACACGGTGCAACATGGGGCGGTGAAGAATCTGAGTTTGCAGTTGCGCTACGGAGTGCATCGAACGAATAGAGCCCAAGGTGAAGCCAATATGAATCAGCTTCGACTACAAGCGGAGCTTCCATTCAAGGTCCTGTAAACCTGAACGAACTGCCTGATGGGCTGCAATCAGTGATTCATTGCGGCCTCTTTTTCTTCCGATACCTGGCATGAAGCGGTCGATGGGGAAAGTTCACGCCCGACCGCTTTCGAGAGCATGAGTGAAATGGAGGTCCCGGCCACAGGCCGTCGCTGGAGGCATGCGAAACTGACGCTCGGCGCAGGCATCGGATATCGGATGGCGATGAGGAAGTACATGCAACCGAAGGGCGCGCAAGCGATCTTCATCCGAAATGAGAGAAGATGATCCATCCACGCTTGGGAATTACTATCAAGCCAGACTCATGCCCAGTTGCATAGAAGGAGCCTGGTTCTCTCAACGCCTCATCGATGCCGCGCTGCATTTCGGAGGGAATATCCGAGCATCCCTCGTTCATACCGGTCAGCCAGCCGTTTCGAACTATTTCGCCCTTCGGCTCAATGTAGGGTGTTTCCTTCCAGTCACTGTATTCACGCGCTTTATGCCGCCTGGCCTGCTTGGCATCTCTTAAGGCATCGAGCCCATTCGTGCGAATGCGTTCCAGCGAAAGCCCATTCATTTTGTAGATAGCTGCTCCGCAACCTTCTCTCAAGCCGCCGCTGTCCTCAACAAACAGTAGTTCTTCAGTCTCGATCGCCTGAGGCAGATAGCCTTCGTACCAGTAGCTATTGAGGCCAGCGCAGCCTCGGGTTGCAAGGAGCAACGCAGCCACCATTGAAAGTGCCATCAAACTGAGCTTCATTGCGCCTCTCATATCGTCTTCGGGTAACCCTTCAGTCCAGTCGCCCCCATTCTGCGGTCGGCTTACCCAGTCCGTCAGCCACTCTATGTCCGTATCCTTGTACTTGCGCATTTCGTGGATCGGCGGTGTTAGCCCCCCTGAGAAGGGCCTGCCCCCCGGCTTTCATGCACCAATCCATCACAACCCATTGAGTAGATTGGATTGGATTGGCTTGAATTTCCAGAAAACGAAGTTTTGCAGAGGCCCCCTCATGCTTATTTCACCAGTTCACGCCAGCTAATGCGTCTACCCAGCGGCTTGGGTGAAGCATAGGGAATGTCAATGTCCAAAGGCCTGTCCCTGTTGCCCGTCGTCGATATGTGATCGGTTGCCTTGCCATCGCCGGTGGTAGTGGTGGCATGTCCCGAGATCGTTGAGCCATCCACAATGATCGATACATCGCCCTTGCCATCCGGCCCTTGGATCACGGCCTGACCAGTGTTGAAGTTCAGGTAATTGATCCAGCCATAGCCGCCCGCCAGGCACACATCGGGTGAAGGCACGTTGCTGGCGATGACCAGGGTTGTGTTGGCCAGGCGCATGTCAATATTTACGCGTTCGCCTGAGTCGGGCAAATCTACGTACCAGCCCTTGGCATCATCCTTGCAGTCAGTCGAACTGCCCAAGCACCTTATCGTACGCGTGCGCTGGCCGCCCACTCCGGCGCTGGGCTCCAGCAGCATTTGCTTGAGCCGGCTGCGCAGCGACTCCCCCGAAGTGCTATCTATGTTGTCATCGAAGCCATAGACGCTTTGCGTACCCTTGTCTGCAAGATCGGATGAACCATACAGCCTGCCGGTGCCCACCAGGATGCGCGGCCTCTCGGTAGCGGCAGAAGTGGGTACCAGTTCAATGCGCGTGGTGATGGGCTGGGGATTGCTGCGCTCGTCCACGAGTTGAACCACCTTCTTCGCGCTCATGGCTGAGCCGTCCTTTTTGAACTCGAAGCGCCAGATATTGCCTTCCAGATCGCCGCCGTACAGCAGCTGGGTAGTGTTGTCGATGGCTGGGTTGCGCACGTAGTTGTTGATCTCCCTCAGGCCGCTGCCTGCCGTGGCAATCGTGTGGATGATGCTGCCGTCGTTGGCATCAAGCACATAGAGATACCCTCTGTTGTCGATGTTGTTGTAGCCCGAGGTCAGGAACACTGCCCAGCGGCCGTCAGGCAACTTGGACACCAGTGGCCGCCCAAAGCTGTGACCCATGGTGGAGATGGTCGTGCTGTTGACCTCCCACAGTGGCTTAGGGTCCTGCGGGTGGGTGATATCCAGCGCATAGTAGCCCTTGCCGCCCTTGTTGAATCCGCCCACCAGGATGGTTTTCCAGGTGCCGCCGGCCTGGATGTCGGCCATCACCGCAGAGCCGTCCACGAAGTAGCGGTGACCGCCCTCATAACTGGTGCTGGCCAGCCTGGGCAGCTCCGGCATCACGGTCGTAGGCACAAAGGCCCAGGCCTCGCGTGCAGCGGTCTGCACCGACTTGCTGCCTTCGATGCCGGAAGCCGTCGGGTCCACCTCGGCATAGAAGGCATGCAGCATGCCATCGTTGCCGCCCACATACACCATCGGCGTGCGGCCGCGCTGGGCCAGCCGAAAGGCGCTATGGCCTGCATCCCGGTACTTGCGCAGTGGCTCCCCCACATACAGCGGCTGGGAGCTGATGATGTCCCCCAGCCTGCTCTCGCGCGTACGGTACAGCTTGCTATTGTGGTCCTTGGTGAAGCCTTCCTTGCTCTGGTCGCCACGGATGAAGTTCACCAGATTCTGGCCCAGAGCCTCCTGCTGTTGCGCTTGCGACATCTGGTCGTACTGCGCCAGACGGCTCGAGGCATTGGTGCCACTGAAGTGGCTTTGCAGGCTGCCCAGTTCGCTCCATGTGAAAAGTTTCCGCGTCCTGCCGTCCATGAAATAAATGGTACGGGGGTCGCCGGCCTGATCACGGGCATCGAGCCTGGCACGTGCCGACCAACCATCAATCTGTGTGCGCTGGCCCGATTGCGGATCGATCTTGTAGGCCAGCAGATCGCCAGACCATCGGCCGGTCTTGTAAGTGGCGCCATAGGCGTAGTTGCTGTCGGCACTGACCAGTGCAGAGGACACCGCCACGCCGGCGCCAGATCCCATGGCGGCGCGGATGTCTGTAAACACCTCGCTCAGGCCGGCCTCAATGGCTTTGGGATCATTGGCACTGAAGTACAGGCCCCGGCCATTCACGGCGGTATGCCAGAAATCATCGATGGATTGCCGTTGCTCGTAGTTCGAGGTGCCCTCAATGGGCCAGATCGGCCAGGCCTTCTTGCCCGTGCGCAGGTCGGCGAAATCGCCCGCACCATTCTTGTAGTTCTTGTCGTACTTGAGCGTCCCCGAAACGCCCATGCCAATCACATAGGTGCTCATGTGCTGCCATGTCGCCTTGTCATCCTCCGCTCCGTTACCTGCGGGCTTCACCACATTGTCGCGGTCAGGGCGAAGGTCGGTTGCATAGTAGTACTGGGCCACGTCGGCCAGCGAGTTGATGCTTCCTTCTGTGGCGGCTTGCATATTCAACTCTTCGCAGGGCAGCTTGCCACAGCTCGTGTGGGTCGCGGGAAGCTGTGTCCAGGGCGGCGTTCCTGGCTGCGGCCGCCCGTTCGGGGGTTGCTCAAGCGGCTCCAGTGCAACCCATTCCTCAGGTGCATAGCATCTTGCAGGGGACTCCAGGTCACCGCAGAAGTCAATTCGCGGACCCGTCACCGATGTTCCCGTCTCGACCGTGCCGGACATTATCTTCTTGTCGGACCAATACTGGCCCTGGTAGGTCTTCTTCCTGCCAAAAACTTTCTCGCAGGTCCCCGCAGGGCAATTGGCGGGTTTGTCGACCACGATTTCGCTTGTGGGTTGGCCCACGCCTGCGCAGTCCGTCACCTTTTTCGTGCTCGCGTTGTAGCCTGGGACGCAGCCTTCACCCTGGAGCACTGCGACGGTGTGGGGGCCATCCTTGATACATTGGATTTCGACACCATTGCCAGCCGTGCCCTTGCTGGCCTCGCAAGCCGCAAAGTCCGCTTCGGACTGCAAGTAGCTCAGTCCGCCGCCTGCCCCTTCATCGACCTTGAGACAACTGCTGGTGGTCCAGCCATTGGCTTGCGTTGGATTCCCGCCCCCATCCAGCCCAGGCAGCGAGGATTCGCAGGTGCCGTAGGCCATGTCTGTGGCACTGGAATGGTTTGTACAGTCGGTAACTTGCTTGAAGCCTATCGATGATTCCGAGCAGGAAGGCACGGATTTGCCTGGCTCGGACTCACTGGTGCATATGGTCTGCGTCCAGTTATTGGTCGCCGAAGCCGCGCTGGCAGTGCACTGATTCGTTGCAACGTCAACCGGATCGGTGACATCAACAGTGCACCAGCTGACAATACAGCCATTTTCTGCCGTGGCAGCCTGTGGCGTGCAGGTGCCTGGTTCCTTGGGGCCGCCCGCCGGGGTTGCAATGCCCTCCATGCCTGGCGCTGGCTTGCACGATGGCGGGTCTGTGACTTCGCCTTTGTTTTTGCACTCGCGGCCGATCCAGCCATTGCTTGCCGAGGGAGCCTCAGCCGAACAGGTCTGCGCAGGCTGCCATTCACTGGTTCTTTGCTCGCAGGTCAGCCCCTTCGAAGCGTTTGTCTGGCAAGCGAGGGAGCCCTGCTGAACCGGGCCGCTCCAAGTGCTCGGCAAGCGCGTGCATTCATAGAAATATCCGTTCGCATTGGCGCCGGGTTGGCAAGAGTTCGGAGGGACATCCTCGACTTCAGGGTCCCCACGGCTGCCGCACTGGGTATTTATGCGCTCCGATGTGTCAGCAATGGGACCCGGGGTACAGGATGCGGTCCACTCCTGGCCAGAAGACTTTGTGCATTCTGAATACAGGTTGTTGTCGGATGCATCCAGCACGGGGGTCGTCGTAATCTGGCAGCTATTGTCCGTGCCCGATCCGACCTGCACTTTCGTGCAACTGGTCGTCTTGAATCCGTTGTCCTTGCTGGGCGACACCGATTTGCATTCGTCGGCCGTGACGAATTTTTCTTCCCTGTGCCCTGCGTTGCAGTTGGAGAACTGCACCATTGAAAGAGGATTGCCGCCATGGCCTTGCGATGCCTCCAGGATTTTGTCCCGCAGGTCCGGGTGAATGGCCCCGCAAGAGGCAACAGGCCCGGAATAAGGTGCGACCCAGGTACCGTCACATTGGATGAGCCCCAGTCCCTCCACATACTGGCCATTTCTGCCACAAAAATCCTTTGCGCTGACTTGTATGGGCACGGTCTCGCACTCGACCTTGAAGAATCCGTCCATACCGCCAGAGCAGGACTGCACCACGCTCCACTGGTCGCTGCCCTCAAGCCTGCAGCCGCCTGCAAATTGATTGCACACGTTTTTGTCGGTGGTCTTGAGGTCCTGTTCGCCCACGGCAGGGTTCTTATACCAGTAAAAATAGCGCTTTTTCCGGGTCTGAATGGCCAGGGCCGAAGCCCATGGCGTCTGTGTTTGCGTACTCCAGGTGGTTGTAGCCTTGTAGCGGTATTGCGTCTTGGTGACATAGTCCCAGGTAAGCAATTGTCGGTAGCGCTTGCTGGTGACCTGGTCTTTCCTTTGCGAATACCAGTAGGAGCGGATGCGCTTGGGCCATAGCAGCTCCTCCTCTCTGTTGCTGATTTTTCCGAAGTGCTCTCGCAGCGTATTCGTGCTTTTCTTCCTCCAACTAAGAGTGGCGGTGGTCCACGTTTTCTGGAGAACGTCCTTCTTGACGATCTTTTTGTAGGTGGTCTCGGTCTTGGTGCCGCCGCCTGGCGTCGTCACCTTCCAGCCCAGTTGGCACTGTGCCAGCTTATAGCTGACGTTGGCATCGTGTACCTCTTTGGTGCCCTTGACCGAGCCGTCGAAAATGGGCCGCGGGCGCAGTCCATCGGCATCGGTCAGCGATTCTGGCGGGCCGTCCTGCTGGCCTACCAGGGTTTGGCCATCAAGCTTCACAGGCCCTGCGCTCTCTTGCCCGATGTTCCAGTACCCGTCAGTGGTAACAATGGCGTAATGGCGCTGGCAGGCCGACACCACGGGGTCGACGAAGGGCGTCATGCTGGCATTGATGCTGTCGCTTTGGCCTGCATAGTAGCGGCCCACGCGAGCCAGCGCCTCGCGGGCAGGCGAGGTGCCGCCGGTCTTGACCGTCTGTATGGCCTCGAGCCACTGCCGCTTGCCCTCTGTGTTGAAGTCAGCAACCGGTAGAAACTTGCTGTGAGGCCCGGCACCGGGATTAGCCACGGTCAGAAAGCCGATGCGAAAATTGTCGTTCAGTGTGGAAAAAGCCAGGCTGACCGACGACTTGGCCATATTGATGCGCGTGCGGTAATAGCTATACCAGTTGGCGAAATTTTGCCTCTGGGCGGCTGGTATGGCTCGGCGTGTCCAATATCCGTCTGGGCCGCCGCCTCCATAGATGTTGGGGCTGGAAATGTCGACGCGCAGTGTGCCGTCGTCCACGCGCGCTGAGTTATAGCTCGAACTGCTGCTGATCTTGTTGCAAACACCGATTTTTTCGGACGGCTCCTCAAAGTGAGGCTCCGGTCTATAGCCTGCAGAGTAGAAATTACGCCATTCAAAGAAATAGGCTGGCTGGACGGGATCTTCATATAGCGCCCTGCGGCGGGTGTCGTTGTCGTAGGCCTGAAAATTTCTGGAAAGGTCTACCGTGCCCAGCGACTGGTCGTAGCCGTCCTTCCAGGCGTTCTCAAACACAGGCGCATCCATGTCCCGGCCATCAGGCCTCTTGGGCAGCACATAAGTAGTTTGCGGGTTGTAGTACAGCGTATTGCATAGCGCGCTTTTGTAGCCGACGGGAAAGTAGGTGGTGCTGTCCTGCTCCCAGTCGTCGGGCATGTGAGTCCACTTCATGGAGTCAGAGGTGTCCAGAAGCAGCATCACGTTGGTCTTGTTCTGATCGGCCATGATGCCCAGCGGCGTATCCGATATCTGCACGACATCCTGGGCCGGAGCTTCGGCCACGGCCATGCGGCCAGCGAAGACCAGCATGCCCAAACCGATGAACCCTGCCAGCGATGCCGCTACGAATGGCCGCAGCCTGTACGTCAGTTTCTGGTGCATCTCGAACCTCCCTTTTCCAATCTCGGGTCGCCCGAGTGTCTGTCTGCCTGTCTGCCTGTCTGCCTGTTGGTCTGCATTCATGCCGAGCTGTCCACGGCCTGCGTTCTGCCGCCACCCATGGCCACCCTCGGTCAATACACAGTCATCTGCACACTGCTCAGAGTGCTGCGCGGGCCCGTGGCGCGTGCGGTGATGCGGTACATGGGGCGGGCGTTGCAAGAGGAAACACTGCCTGCCGTCTCTGAGGAGCCTGGGCACTCCAGCTCGTGCGGCAGCACGCAGCTTTGGCCAGGCGCATCCCAGCGGCCGGCATCCCTGCACAGTCGGTGAATGAGAAATTCCACCTTGTTGCCCAGGCCATCGTCTTCGGTGACCAGCTTGGCCTGGCTCCAGTCCAGCGGCGCCCTGGGGTCATGGCTGGCGAAGTAGCCGCCGTCGGCGTCGGCCTCCAGCGTCGCACTGCCAGCGGAATACAGCGCATCGAGCTGGGCCATGCCTCTCTCCAGCCCCAAGTCGGCGCCCGATGTGGCCCCTTGCTTGAGCGCAAGGCTGCCTGCCATGCTGGCGCCCTGAGTGGAGGTGCGCACCACGGCCAGGCCGGTGAGCGTCATCACCAGCAGCACGATCAATGCGACCAGAAGGATGACGCCGCGTTGCGGGGCCTGCTGGGGCCTGGGGCGATGTGTAGGTGAATGCACGGCATTCATAACTGCTGACCCCACAGCGTGTTGCGCAGCGGGACGATGCTTTCGTATACCCGGTAGCGGTAGTGCATCCATTCATCCCCGTCTCCCATGCTGAATTGCTTGGTGCCGTTGGCCCAGCGGGGTGCGGAGTTGGTGACTTTGTCTTTTTCGTAGTGCGGAATACGCATCAGTACGGCGATACGCACGGCAAGAATTTGCTCCCACCTGATTGCATTGGGGGAAAGCGAGGCGGTCCATTCGACTTCTTCATCAATCGCGCCATTGCCGTTGGCGTCATAGCCGTATTCGGCCTGAAGTTGAAAGATGTCATGGGCCACGGCAACCTTGTCCGTCTCGGTCTCGTCGAGATAGTTGTAGCGGGTCAGTTGCTTCTTGTCGTCCACGCCCCAGACGGTGAGGGTGGGCTCCGGCCCCAGGCTGTAGAGCATGCCTTCGCCCAGACTGCTTTTGCTCGAATCCAGGAGGCTGATGTGAGCGCCATCATTGCGCGTGGCATCGACCTCCTTGCCTTGGTAAAAATCCTGGTAGGAGCCGGTCTTTCGATGGACCTTGTTTTTGTTGACGGCTGCCGTTGCGGATGTCGGGTCGGCGCCGGCGGTCACTTCCATCAGCAGGCAGCTGTCGGTGAAGCTGTCGCTGGTGCCCAGGATCACATCGCCAGCCTGAAAGCCCGCATTGGATCTCTCCATCTTGAATTCACCGCCACTGCTGCCCACATAGCGGGCGCCGGCAAACATATTGCTGGAAGAGCCGGTCAGCACCCAGATTCTCCCGTCTGCTATGCGCACGGGTAGCAGCGGGAAGTCGAAAGCGGCCGTGCTGCGTCCGCTGTTGTACGCTTTCACTGAGCAGTTGAGATGGCGGGCGTCGATGCTTGCAAACCCCAGCCCTGCCGAGCGGATGTCGCGTTCGATGGCAAACAACGCCATGGAGCCTGCCGTCTGCGCTTCACTGATCGAGACGATGGTGCGCCGCCGCCCTTCGGACGTTGCATACAACTGGTAGATGGCCAGCATGCTGGCCAGACCTATGGCCAACCCCACCATGATTTCGATCAGGGAAAAGCCGAGGGACCGACCCATCGCCAGCGGCGTTTCGTATGGGAGCGTGCGTTTGTGCATCGGCATGCCCTAGTGCACGAAAGCCTGGATCTGGTAGTTGCGCACGGCCGGGTCGTTGGGCCCTTGCCAGCACAGCGTGACCGTGATCCGATTGTCGTTCGCTGCATCGACCCTGACTTGCTGCATGGCAGCCGTGGCGCCAGGCAGGCCATGTACGTTGGTTTGCTCACCCCGTGCGGCTTTGAGCACGCCTTGGAACGTGGAGTCTCCTGCGCTACTGCCGCTGAAGTCGCACATCTCGCCATCGGGCTGGTGCTGGAACGCTGCGAGCGAGTTCGCCAGATTGTCTGGCGAGCTGCGGCTCACTTTGAGTTCGATCAGTCGCACGATCTGCGAAGCGAACATGCCCGCCTCCGTGCGGTGTTGCGCATGGCCGGCCCAGGTCGCGGACTTCATCGTCAGCCCGGCAATTCCGAGGATGCCGGTCATGACGATGATGATGGATACAAGTGACTCGATCAGCGCAATGCCGTGCTGGTGACGGCCCTGTCTTGCGCCTGTACTCACGGGGCGCGAGGTCAGCATTTGCGGTTATCTCCGTTGTTTGAAATGCCTGGATCGCACAAACGAACCTGTCCGCCAAGCGATATGACGACATGCAGGCAGCGGGGCCCCTGCGGATAGCAGGTGTCCGCTGCGGGGCCCAGGAATTTGACGATCTGGTTGACGGAGGCCGCACCCTGGCCATCGAACTGCACGACGGCCTCATTGGCGGCCACGTGCAGTCCCGTTGTTCGTGCTTCCTCCGGATCTTTGCTGGCAACCCATTCCACCCCTTCGAGCGTGCTCCAGTCGACTCCCTGCGGACCACCTGCCAGCATTACCCAGCCGAGGCCATTCACACTGGCAGTGGGCTTTGAAGCGCGGGGATCATTGGTCAGCAAAAGCCGTACCTCGGCATTGCGACGTACGGCCTCGGCGCGCGCAAGTTGTGCGCCGCTGTAATAGCTCTGTGCCGCTGCGCGGATGCGAGCGTCGGTCAGGTAGGCGCTGGCGCTGGGCAGCGTCATCAGCATGAAGACGACTGTGAGACCCAGGCCCACGAGCATCTCGACAAGAGTGAAGCCCTGTACGGCGCGGCGCATCAGCAACTTCCATCCTTGTGTGAAGACCAGCAATTTGCTTCAGGCTTCGTCCAGCCAGTAGGCGTTGCGGCAGTCTTGCGCACGCCCTTGGTGTCAAGGGTGAAGACAAAACCACCCATGCTGCCCTTGCCTGTGGCAGTGACCTTCGGGGGGGCTTCGTCCAGGGCGCAGGTGTACTTGAAATGGCTGGTTTCTGCAGGCAAAGGCGCGATCGAGTCCGCCGAGCAGGCACCGGTGTACGTGCGGTAATCCTGGAAATACTGCTCCAGCTTGGCCCCCATGTCCGCAAGAGGCACCAGGCCATCGACGATGCGCCCGCGCTTGAGGTAGTCGCTATAGCTAGGCACGGCGATTGCCGCCAGGATGCCGATCATGGCTATGACGATCAGAATTTCGATCAGTGTGAAGCCTCTCACACACTCACTCTTATGCATTGATACTCAGTTTTTATTAAATTCAAGGCGCAATTCAGGACGCGAATTTAAGCGAAAACCCCAAAAAAAGCCCCCACAGCAAAATCTTAAAATAAGAATATTCTTATAGAAACCAACGAGTCCTGTGCGTAAAGTACATTCTTCAATCCGAGTTCCATGGATTAATCATGGGAAATATTGTTGACGCCGGAATTAACAACTCCATCATTCGCATGATTTTCATTTTCTATTCCTTTCCCACTCATGAATATCCGCCCAAACTGCAACTCCCGGTTGCTCCGGAGGTTCTGAGTTGATATCGTTTTCGTTCTCTCTATTTTTTTCCTGAGCTCTGCGATAACTCACCAAAATCAACCACAACAACAAAAACAAGAACGTCATACTTAATGAGTACCACGACCAATCCACAACTGGCTCAACCCCCATTAACTTCAATGCCGAAACAACCGCACCCAATAGAATCAAAAAATACATACCACCTCCCCCCCTGCTGAACATGTGAAATGGGCAGACTTCAGTCGAACCATATTGACTTCAATGCAATTTATTGATCGGCGACAAGCCATTACGTTAGCTGCGCATGCAAGCCAAAGCACGGAAACGAACAGCAATTGCCAACGCCAAGAAGATCATTCCCATTCAGCTCTCACAAACACCCAATAACTCGTCTCTCTTGCAAGGATGAACAGCCATAAAATCAATGTCCTTGCAGTAATCTTGAGCATCTGAAAACCAGGTATGAGCGCCTTCTTTGTACTGAAATGGAAAATCTTGCCGCTCATCAACAATAGTGATCCGACTTTGCACGCCAATCACCTGCTTAGCATCTTCGCTACATCTCAAATCCCTGCCAGGAATTATCAATGATGAGTTTCAAGAAAAAAGTATATGCATCCTGCTTATTGATTTATCGTACATATTTTGGCGACCTTCCCGAAGATAGAACCGATTCGCTCTATTGGACAGATCACTCCTGATCCTGAGCAATAGAAAATTTCCTCAGTGCCTTATATATCCACGAGATTCACGCAGCAGCCTCTCTAGGAAATCAACAAGCGATCAGCCGAAAAATCATGGGAAAATGCAGTAAGAAAAACAGCTATTCAGGCGTTTTGGCTCCTCCGCAGCAATCGACTCCTGCCTCACGCCCGCGTGCGCAGGCATGGTCCGCGCTTGAATATAGACTGGAGGAAACTTCACTTCCGCAGATTGATAGCATCAAGATCCTTCATTCCAGTGAAGGGGGCGGATGGAGCGATTTAGCGGCCGCGATTACTCAGGAGTCCCCTCACACCATTGAGCACCGACCTATCTCCAGCATATGGATTGCGATGGTGCTGACTCCAGCGGATATTCAGCGGAATGCACGGGGGGAAAATTTTGCAGGCTTGCTTGAGCCTCAGGCGCTGGTCATAACTCCGCCCGGTGAGGCCGTTGTAGATACGATAGGCAACCATCCACGCACGTTGCATTTCTTCCTGAAAGATAGTGTGCTTAGAGAAGTCGCCGAGGACATATTCGACTTAGAGAAAGTGGAATTTCACTACAAGGCTTCGTTCGGCGCCACCGATCCTATATTGTCGCAACTGATGCGCACGACCAAACAGATGCTTTTGGAGGGTCTATATCAGGACTGGCGCAGCGAGTACCTCGCACGCGCCATTGGCAGCCACATTCTCCAGCGGCATTGTGTACTTGAAGGCAAGGATCCCCCTCATGCCGACGTACGGCTGTCAGCGTCTCAACTCAGAAAAGTGGACGAATATATGCATTCCCATTTGGAGCGGCATTTCACATTCGGAGAACTGGCCGCATATGTCGGCTTGAGCCGCACCGTACTTTTCCAGCGATTCACCCGGACCTTGCATCTAACGCCCAACCAATATCGACAGAATCTGCGGGTTGCACAGGCCAAGGCGCTCATTAAAAATGGAAAAATGACGCTCTCCGAGGTTGCCAGCGCTTGTGGGTTTTCTGACCAAACCCACATGAATCGAACCTTCCGACAGCGACTGGGGGTGACACCTGGTCAGTATCGCAGGGACATCGAATAGGGCTCCACGACAGTCAAGAGTCCGCCATGAACAATCCAGTTTTCAGACTCGGGCTCGGTGGTGTTCTCCCAGCCTGCAGAAACCATCAGCGAGAACCGGACTTCGTCCTGCCCCTCTGCAATTGCTGGGGGCATACAGCCATCGCCATTCCGCGACCGCTCGTGTCCAGGCACTGCTGGAATTGAGACAAGTGCGATTGGCTGAAGCAGTTGACCCTCCCATGGCCCCCCGATCTTGCGGGAAGGTCTAGGATCGAAGTGGGGCACCGGGCCCAAAGTGAAGTCCTTCGAAGCGCAAGCAATCGCTTGGTATGACTTTCTCAATGCCCGCTTGTGACCGAGCAAAACGCCCGGCTTCCATACACCCGCTCAGATGTTCAGCGCATGTGTTGCATCGACCAGTTGAATCCGCAGTCGTTTGCTGCCGGTGGTTAGTACAAGCAGGCCGGTCCTCGCGTATCGGACTGATGGTCAATTAAGGCCAGCGACCGCAATCGGCTGCCATAAGTCCGTAGCGTTGATCAATCCAGGGAAGGCGGCTCTCAACCAAGGCCACTTCTCTTCTTTTGACTCCAAAAAATGAGTTTCGCAAAGCTATGCAAAAGCGATCAGCGCACCTCCTGCATTGCTCGATAGGCAACCTCAAAGCGGGGGTCCAGCATGGCACCTACATTGCAGCGCGACCAAGGCGAAGTCTGGCTCGGATCGAGGTTGAAAACATGGCCCGGAGCCATGGTGACTTTGTGGGCGAGCAAACGCTCAGCTAGACGCACGGCATCGGGATTGCCGGGGAACGTGGCCCAGAGGTATAGCGATTGAGTGTTACGCGCAAACACCTCGCACTCGTGCATCTCCAACCAGTCCAGCGCCTGCTCCGTTGCCTTGCCCAAACGTTGGCGCAAGCGCACGAGATGCCGCTCGTAATGGCCTTCGCGGAGCATCACATCGACCATGCGCTCGCAGTATTCTGACCCGCTCACATGGATCAGCGATCGCAAATCTGCCAGGTCGCTGGCTAAAGCATCGCTGCAGGCGATGAATCCCACGCGAAGGGCTGCAGAAAACGACTTAGAAAAACTGCCTATATAGATCGTGCGTTCCAGCTGGTCCAGCGTGGACAAACGCACTGACGAGGTTGGTTTGAAATCGGCCAATGGGTCGTTCTCTACCAGCAAGAGGTTATGCCGTTCTGCAAGCTGCAGGACGCGGTAAGCCTTGGCAGCGCTGATGTCCGAGCCAGTGGGGTTGTGCGCCAGAGACTGGGTAAAGAACAAGCGCGGGCGCTCGGTCAGCAGCAACTGCTCCAAAGCCTGGACATCGGGCCCATCGGCTTGCCTGGGGACTCCCAACACACGTGCTCCTGCCAGTTTGAGCTTGCCAAACAGCAAATAGTAGCCAGGATCGTCTACCAGCACCGTCGCGCCGGGCGGGACGAAGTAGCGAATCACCAGATCCATGGCCTCATTCGCACCTTGGGTCAGGACCATTTGCTGAGGTGTGACTCCCAGGCCGAACACGCCCAGCTTGCGCACCAAGCTATCTCGCAGCGGCGCATAGCCAAAGCGGCTGCCATAGCGAAACAAGGACCCCAGTCCGGTTCGCACCACTTTCTGGTGATAGCGATCCATGCGCATATCGGCCAGCCACTCTATAGGCGGAAATCCATCGCCAACCGCGACAGCATCTGGCTGGGTCTTGAGTTGCTCGCGCATCAACCAGACCACATCCATCGCGCGATTGAGCTGCCCTGCGTCTTCGTCCTGAACCGCATGGCGGGCCTGCGGTTGAACATAAAAGCCAGCACCGCGCCGGGACTCCACCAAGCCGCGTGAGACCAAAAGATCAAAGGCGGCAACCACGGTGTTTTTGGCGTAACTGTGCAAATGCGCCAGCTCACGCAAGGATGGCAACTTGTCCCCTGCACGATACACGCCATCGGTTATTTGCTGCCCTATCAAATCAGCTAAACGCTCTGCAATAGGGGCCTGACGCTTGCTACCACCCGCCATTCAAGTCTCCTAGATCGTGAGTTGCCAATATGTATGCCGATGGGTCCAATGCTGCATTGCGGCAGTACTGTTCTCGCAAACTGTACCTGTATTTAAAGGTACAGTTTGAATAAATTCTCGGCCAACCGTCCCCTTGTATTGATATCCAGATTTGGATCTGTAGGAGTTTTCATGGCCGTCGATTCGCGTCTTCCCAATTTCCGAGCTCTCACCCCCGCACAGCGCTGGGAGCATGTCGCCACCGCATGCAATCTCAGCGCCGAAGAACGCAATCTACTGACCCATGCTGGCGCCTTGCCCGTCACCTTGGCTGACGGCATGATCGAAAATGTGGTGGGCACGTTCGAGCTACCCATGGGCGTCGCAGGCAACTTCCGCATCAACGGTCGCGATGTGCTGATTCCGCTCGCAGTGGAAGAGCCCTCCATCATTGCTGCTGCTTCGTATATGGCCAAGCTGGCCCGTGAAGACGGAGGCTTTGAAACGTCGAGCACCTTGCCGCTGATGCGTGCGCAGGTGCAAATCGTCGGCATCAGCGACCCCTATGGTGCAAGACTGGCGTTGTTCAAGGCCCGCGATGAGATCCTCGCGCAAGCCAATAGCCGAGACAAGGTGCTGATCAGCCTGGGCGGTGGCTGCAAGGACATCGAAATCCATGTCTTCCCCGATTCTCCGCGCGGCCCTATGGTCGTGATGCACTTGATCGTTGACGTGCGCGATGCCATGGGTGCCAACACCGTGAACACCATGGCTGAATCAGTCTCGCCACTGGTGGAAAAGATTACCGGTGGTTCGGTGCGTCTGCGCATTCTCTCGAACCTGGCAGATCTGCGCCTGGCCCGTGCTCGTGTACGCCTGACCCCACAAACCTTGGCCACCAAAGAGCGCAGCGGCGAGGCAATTATTGAAGGCGTGCTCGACGCCTACACTTTCGCAGCCATTGACCCCTACCGCGCCGCCACCCACAACAAGGGCATCATGAACGGCATCGACCCCGTCATCGTCGCTACAGGCAACGATTGGCGCGCGGTGGAAGCCGGTGCCCATGCCTATGCCAGCCGCAACGGCCAATACACCTCGCTGACGCACTGGGAAAAAGACAATGCCGGCGCTTTGGTGGGAACCATCGAGCTGCCCATGCCCGTGGGCTTGGTGGGTGGTGCCACCAAGACCCATCCGCTGGCGCGCCTGGCGCTCAAGATCATGGAAGTGAAATCTGCCCAGGAACTGGGCGAGATTGCCGCCGCCGTGGGTCTGGCCCAGAACCTGGGTGCTTTGCGCGCGCTGGCCACCGAAGGCATTCAGCGCGGCCATATGGCACTTCACGCTCGCAATATTGCACTGGTCGCAGGAGCCGTGGGTGAAGAAGTAGAGATCGTCGCCAAGCGCCTGGCTGCCGAGCATGACGTGCGCACCGATCGCGCACTGGAAGTGCTGCAAGAAATTCGCGCCCGGCGCTAAGCATCCTCAGCCTCGCCAGGCACATCCGGGCGAGGCTTTTCTTACCCGAAACGGGAACAACAACAAGCAAGGAGACAAGGCTATGAGTTCCGACAAGCAAGCCTCGCACTGGCAACTCGCTGAGGTCTGGGGTGATACCGTCGACCTCAAGCACCTGAGCTGGTCCATCCTGATTGGCATCGGGATCAGCGTGCTCGGATTTTTTGCAGCCAGCCGTTGGCTGAGCTCGATGGTCGAATCCAAACAGCTGGCTCATGCCTACGCCATGCTCGCTGGTCTGGCCGGCTGTGTTCTGGCTGGCGTTATTTGCGCTCGCATCTTCCCCCCAAAACGTGTGGTGACCGAAGAAGACATCTCCAGCAACCCTGAATGGCGTGCCGAAGTGCTGCGTGAGCTGGAGCAGCAGCCCGGTGGTCTGGGTTCTGTGTCTGACCTGCCCCCAGTCGTGGTGCAGGAGCTCAAGGAACTCAAGCTCTACGAGCTTTTCGTCACGCCCAAGACATCCCAAAGCCGTGATGGCCAATAACCCTAGGAGTACACGGCATGGATCCTCAACTCATTGAACAAATCGGCGTCGCTGCGGGCATGGGCCTGATCGGCGCCATCGTCTTTGCTGCAATCGGACTGGTTTCCGGCACCGACGAAACCACGACACTCGCACCACTCACCCTGCTTGTCGTTTTGCTCGGCGTTCCGCCTGCAGGCGTCTTTACCTTCTTTCTGGCTGGTGCTGTTGCCAAGCACATGACCCACGCCGTTCCTACAGCACTGCTGGGTATCCCCGGAGATACACTCGCCACGCCTTTACTGCAGGATGCAGACTTGTTGCGCAAACTTGGCGTGCCGCATATTGCCTTACGCAAAATGGTCTCGGGCGCCATCGTCGCGGCCTTTGTCGCCGTGCCGCTGGCGGTGCTGTTTGCCGTGATGTTGGCGCCATTCGGCTCAACCATTACCAAGACTGCACCCTGGATTTTTCTGGCCGCAGCCGTGCTGATTGCCTATTTCTCCAAAGGCCGCTGGGGTGCAATTGCTTTGCTCGTGCCTTTTGTTGTGGTGATTCTGGCTCTGCAGGCACTGACTGCCAAGTACGACACCAAGCTCAGCATCAGCTACTTCCTGGGTATCGCCATTGGGCCTCTGGTCGCCGATCTCTTTACCGTCATGGCGCCCGCGGGCCGCAAGAGCATGTTGCGCGACAAGGTTCGCCAGTTCAACCTGGCTCCTGATGTCAAAGGTTGGTCGGGCTATTTCCCCAACCCTCTGAAGGTGCTGGATCGAACCCAGACACGTTGGACGTTGACGACTGCCGCCATTTCCAGCGCAACCTTTGTATTCAGCCCTGTGGCCATGACCGTGGTGCTGGGCGAGTTGGTGGGCTCTCGCATCAAACACGCTTATCACCGCCTGACCACGGTGCTGAGCGCTCGTAACGGCGTGACAGAAGCCACCTACATTGCTGAAGCGCTGATCCCGCTGATCGCCTTCGGTTTGCCCTTGAGTCCTGTGGCTGCCGGCCCTGCTGCACCGTTGTTCAATGCACCTCCACGCTTTACGGTGGATGCTGCTACGGGCCAGACCCACAATCTGCACAACCTGCTGAGCCACTGGGAGTTTCTGGGCTACGGCATGTTGTCGGTGTTGCTTGCCGCAGTGGTGTCCTATCCGTTTGCAATGAACTACGCGCGCCGTGCTGCAATGTTTGTATCGCGCAAAGTCAGCCACGAAGCCATCATTGCCACCTTTGTCGGCCTGATCATCGTGATCAGCGTCTGGGAAGGCGGTCTGCTGGGTCTGCTGGTGATCTTGACCATGGGCCTCATGGGTGGCTTGCTCTCCCGTACCTTCGGCTTTAACACCGGCGTGCAGTTCATGGGCTATTACACAGCCGTGCTCAGCGTTCCTGCGCTGCTCAAACTGTTCTGAAAGCGAGAGCAGCAATGTCGAATGCATCAGAGCGCCGGGTCAAGATCGTGGAAGTCGGGCCACGCGACGGCCTGCAAAACGAAAAGCTGCCTGTGCCATTGAATGCCAAGGTCGAGCTGATCAACCAGCTCAGCCGCGCAGGCCTGCGCTTTATCGAAGCGGCTTCGTTTGTGTCGCCCAAATGGGTTCCGCAAATGGCCGGCAGCGCCGAAGTAATGACCTTGATCGAACGTAGCCCTGGAGTTTGCTACAGCGCATTGACACCCAATCTGCAAGGACTGGAAGCTGCTCTGACTGCTCGCTGTGACGAGGTGGCGGTCTTTGGTGCGGCTTCGGAGACCTTCTCGCAACGCAATATCAATTGCAGCATTACGCAGAGTCTGGATCGCTTCAGACCTGTGGTGCAGAAGGCGCTGGAGGCCGGTGTCCCTGTGCGTGGCTATGTATCCTGCGTGTTGGGCTGCCCCTATGAGGGCGATGTTGCTGCAGAGGCGGTCTTGCAGGTTGCACAAGAGCTTTTGGCCATGGGGTGCCATGAGATATCTCTGGGCGATACGATTGGCCGCGGCTCGCCCGAATCCACACGCAAGCTGCTGGAAGTCTGCCTCAGGGACCTTCCCAGCGCGCGCCTGGCAGGCCATTTTCACGATACCTATGGTATGGCGGAAGCCAATGTCTGCGCATCTCTGGAGATGGGACTTCGCATTTTCGACAGCTCTGTGGCGGGCTTGGGCGGCTGCCCCTATGCCCAGGGAGCTTCAGGCAATCTGGCCACCGAAAAGCTGATCCATGCCTTGCATGCCATGGGCTATGAAACCGGCGTAGATATGTCCAGGGTTCAAGCCGCAGGTTGCTATATCCGACAAGTGTTGAGCGACTTACATGGCCAGCAAGTGGTGCAGCTCTGAAACCTGCGCTCTACATAAACACCAGCGCAAAAAGGCCTTGAGATCTCAGATCTCAAGGCCTTTTTCTTTGAAGGCGTCAACGCCCGCTGTCAGAGCAAGTCCCGACTTCTACACGCAAGTCTGCCATGTGCTGAAGCAGTCGTTGGTGTCTCTGAGATGAATTGCCTCAAGCCGCCAGAAGCACTCACCAGAGAGAATTCCTTCAAGGACTGCTCCTGGCTGTCTTTCACCTCAATTATTGCGATGAGCGGCTCATACTCTTCAACAGAGTCGATTGTGGTGTGCCTCTAGCCCAGCACCAGACAACTCACCTCCCCTCTTGCTGAGGGACAATAAAACTAAGCGTCGCGGTATAGCGTACATCGCTATATTTTTTACCGCCCACAGTAACCACTGCATCATTGACACGAGCCGATACCTCCAGCACATACAGGCCAGGGAAAGACGGCGTGAAGCTCACCGTACCGTCCTTTGACGGGGTCAGTGAACGGCGCCATCCTTCCCCCGTTTCGATATTCACTTGACTGGCTGCAACAGCTCGTCCCTTGAATATCAATCGAAAGGTGTTTCCGTCAGGGTGGGTCGGAACCAGCTCCAAGTCGTTCATGGCCTGAATGTCCTGGCGACCGTAGCGAGCTTGATAGTAGGTAAGAACTCCATCATCGAACCCGGTTGCAGAGAAGCGCAGATCGCTGAAGGGCTTGGGAACAACGATATGGTTGATCGCAGTCTGAATTGGCAATGATTTGCCATCAGCTTGCATGGCCTTGGGCTCCAGCAATGCAGGCAACTTGTCTAAAGGTTTGTGTAGCTCTCCTAGGTAGGCTCGGACCTCCGCCCCGTCAGGCTGCACCCAGAGATACTCCGCTTGTACCTGTGCTGGACACCATAGGCCACTGATTAGCAGGCACAAAGCCATTCGATGAAATACAGGAAGCAATTGCACTCAGTGATCCTCATCTTCAAGGTTGTATCCAATGCGCTCGGCGTCTTGGCGCCTTTTGGATTTCTTCCTGCTCGACAATGGCCTGCAGTCCAGGCCCTGCGTCGAACAGCACATAACAAAGGCTGGGCAGGTTGATTGCCGGTCAGCGTGGAGTTTCTATCCGCCTTGCCCAGAATCAGAATCAGCGGAGGTCCATCATTGCGAGCTCCAAGGCAGCGAAGTACTGACGTTCAACTTTGAATATCGGCATTCAGAAGTCATAACGCATTCCGACATTTACGCTGCGCGGAGCACCCCAGGTGTAGAACAAGCCTGCCGCGGTAAAGTTGGTGAGCCCGGCCATGTACTTCTTGTCCAGTGCATTGTTCACGTTCAGGCTGAACGACAGGTGCTTATCGACCTGATAGCGCGCCATCAGGTCCAGCACCGCATAACCCCTCTGCGACAAAGTGGCAGCGCTATTGCTCATCGAGGTCTTACCCTGCCAGCGTGTGGCCGCTCCCACAGTCAGTCCCCGCAACGAGCCCTGGTCAAAGCGATAGGTCGTGCCGAGCTTGAACTGGTACTTGGGATATTGACTGGCGCTGGTGAGCGAGCTGCTTTGCTGCACCAGACTGCCCTGCGCTTGCCAGCCGCGCGCGAGCTCGCCCGCCAACTCCAGCTCCCAGCCACGCCGCGTTGCAGACGAGACCGCACGGTAGGCCGTATTGCCCGCAGGAGTGAGATCACCACTTTCCTCTGCGGTGTTTTCCGTCTTCATCCAGAAGTGAGCGATGCTGGCGTTCAAGCGCTTGTCGAAGAATTCGGCCTTGGCGCCGACCTCATAAGTGTTGCCCTCCTCCGGTGCCAGCGTTGCACCCCGCGCATCCTGAGCCGTCTGCGGCTGGAAAATGTTGGCATAGCTTGCGTACAACGATACGTTCGGCTGCACCTCGTAGACCAACCCAGCGTACGGGGTGATCACACCGTTCTCCTTCATGTCATAGTTCCACCAATATGGTGTGATGTCGCGCTCTTCAAACCGAGTAACGCGTAACCCAGTGATCAACTGCAGAGGATCAGCCACCCGGAAGCGTCCCGCCGCATAGACATAACGCTGCTTCTGACTGAATTTGTTGTTGCCGTAGTTCAAGACACTGAAATCAGGCTGAGGCAGCACCGCCCCACCCTGTGCCATGTTGATACCGAGATTGCCGAGCGGCACCAGGTTCAACGCATTCAGCGGCAATTGCACATTGCTGTGAAAGCGCGATACGCCTGCGCCAGCCAGAAGTTCATGCGAGCGGCCCAACAGCTGGAATGTCCCCTTCACATCGAGATTGACGCTCCAGTTATCGGTCTCCATGTTGCGCCATCGGCCGAAGCTTGCGCGGTCCTGGTCGTAGAAGTAGCCAGCCTTCATATCGTCCATGGATACGTTCTGATGTGAAAACTTGAGCGTGGCTGTCCAGTCATCCGCCAGACGTTGCTCCAGACTGCCGAAGAGATTGAGACCTTTTTGGGAATATCCGCCCCAGGGGGCACCGGTGTTGAAAGAGCGCGGCATCCACGCCACCTCACCACCTGTTCGCGTGTAGCGCTGGATCGGCTGCGTAGTGCCGATGCCTTGTGCATCGCGTTCGCGATAAGTCATACCGAGGTTGAGGACTGTGCCGGGAGTGATGTCCGCTTCGAGTGCCCCGAACAGCATCTTGCTGCTGCTCTTTTCATGATCGCGGAATCCCCCCGCGTCCATGGCAGAAGCGACCAGACGCCCCCGTACCGTGCCCGCCTCGTTCAGTGGACCGCTCACATCGGCCTGTGTTCGATAGGTGTCCCAACTTCCCGCATTGGCACGCACGCTGGCCTGAAATTCGCGGGTGGGGCGTTTACGGATCATGTTCACTGTGGCGCCATAGTCGCCCTTGCCGACAACCAGACCGGATGAACCCTTGAGGACCTCGATCCGGTCGATCTCCGCCATATCGTCGAGCGAAAACATGGTGCTGGTAAGGTAGTACCAGCCGCTGCTCAGCTGTGCCATGCCATCGGTCTGCAGGTTTACCTTTGCCCCACGCGCTTGAAAGTCAGTGGCATTGTTCTGCCTGTAGACGGCGATGCCAGGTGTCTGTTCCATCACATCGGTCAGCGTCTCCAGCTTGAAGTCATCCATGCGCTGACGCGTCATGACGGTCACGGATTGAGGTGTCTCGCGTAGCGAGAGATTCAGGCCCGTTGCCGTCCGGCTGGGACCCGTCTGGGTGTAGCTGCCCGTGCCCTCGGTAACGCCGTCCCTCTCAAGCTGTGCAGTCACCGTGACTGTGGCCAGCGATGCGGAATCATCGTTTGACGCGATGGCCTTGATGATCAGGCCGCCCCCTTGAGTCACGGCGACCAAACCACTTCCAGCCAGCATCTGCTCCACAGCCTGCTTCAGCGTGAGAGCTCCATGGACGGGGCGCGCTGTCTTGCCAGCGACCAACGCGGGAGCAAACCCGATCGAGGTGCCAGAGGCCGCTGCCAGTTCATTGAGTGCGCTCCCCAATGGCTGGGAATTAATCGAGAAACTGATGCTTTTTCCACTATCAGCAGCGGATTGCGCCTGCGCAATCATCGGGGAGAGGACTGCCAGGGCTGCGGCCAAAGCAAGAGGAGCGGGCTGAAAATGAGGCTGCGTGAAGCGCATGGAGAGGGATTCCGAACGTCGAGTAATGAATGAAAATGAAACTCACTACTCTCTAAGACGCATCAGATCACCAGAAATACACCTCTAGTCCGAAAAAAAATTCGAAATGGCCGCATTGAGCATGAAGTGCTCAATGCGCACTGACGATTTCAGTCTTCCCCGATGACATGCCGACCAGCTTCACAGGCAGGATCTGGCTCAGCATGCGCGCAAACTCCCCTGGTCTATCAATCTGGTAGCTGCCGCCGATGGTCAGAGCGGCAACCGCAGGGTCGCGGATCTCCAGACCCGTAGGCCCGTAGCGCTCCAGCTCTAGCAATGCATCAGCCAGTGAGGTGTTATCAAAACGCACCAAGCCCTTGCGCCAAAGGGCGACACTGCCGGGAGAAACACTGGCCACCTGGCCTAACACCCCATTGGATGACACCCTCAGGCCTTGCCCTGCCAGCAATTCGACAGGCAGATCAGTCTTCGCGTTGGCGGCGCTGTAGGAACTGGTGACCCGTACATGGCCCTTCTCCACCGAAACATTGACAGCCCCGGCATCGGCCCCCTGGTTGCGATAGCGAACGGAAAACCGTGTCCCAAGTACCGTGACACGCGCAGGCCCAGCGAGGACATGAAATGGCTTCTTGGGATCGGCGGCGACCGAGAACATGATTTGTCCATCAGCAATCCGCACTTCTCGGCGGTCGCGGTACATGGTGACCTGAGCCTGGGTGTCGGTGTCCATGGCGATTTCGGTGCCATCTGGCAAGGTGACAAGCCTTTGCTGCCCCTTCTGCGCAACATAGCTGCTCTCGAATGTCGGCTGCAGCATCCATTGATGCCATCCAATCCCTGCCGCAAAGACCGCAGCACAACAGGCAGCGACCAAGGCAGAGCGCGGCTGCATCCAGCTAAACAGAGCGCCTGTGCGGGCCCATCCCTCCATCGCCTTCGGCTTCGCGGGCTCCTCGCCTAGCTGCGCAGAAGATCCACCACTGGCAATGGCTTCGCGCTTGAACGAGGAACGTGCTTTTGCAACCATATCGGAAGGAGCAGAACGCAGCACCGCCATGTCTTGTGTCAGACAACGAAATGCCGTGCCATGTGCAGCATCCTCAGCCAACCACTGACGCAGGGCTTCATGCTCGCTCTCGCTCAGGCCTTGCTCCCAACGCGAGTGCCATTCGACGGCCGCCACATCTACCGGATTCTGTCGACTGAAAAAATCCGCAAGCTCGCGCGCTTCCGCAGCCTCGTCAAAGGAGGCTGGCACATTGCGCTGGGATGCAAAAGAGTGACTCATCTTAGGGATACGGATGCGCGGGGCGGGGCAAAAATTCGCCCTCGGCGAAACAGCTACGCAAAACGCACGCGAATTTGCGATCACTCGACATTATCAAGTTCCATTCTGCGCGCAGCACAAGCAAGTTTTCCGCGGCTGATGTACTGATTCACCATGCTCAGCGACACCCCCATCCGCTCTGCAATTTCCTTGTTGGGCAACTCATCGAAGATGTACATGCAGAAGGCATCACGACACCGAGGCGGCAGTCCCTCGATAGTGTCAAGATATGCTTGAATGCTCTGAGACGATGCATAGGCATGCTCGGGCTGCAGATGCAGAGGACTCGCAGGCTGATCCCGCTCCTCCAAAGAATCGATATTTTGATGCTGGCGCACATCAGCCCGTCTGTCCATATCGATTTTGGCGCGCAAGGCTACCTGCCTCAGCAATGCACCTGGCTCAAGAATGACCTGCCCCTTCTGCTGCATGGAAAGCACACGGGCATAGCTTTCCTGCGCCAAGTCAGCCGCAGTATCGCGGTCTCTCACTTTGCGCAGGCAGAAATTCAACAGGTCTCTGTAGTAGCGGGTCAGCACGATCCAAAAAGCCAGTAGCAATGAGTGAGGTCGAACGTGCGCGGCGATAAGACAGCCTTGGAGCCCTGGCGCAAAGAGTTGCGATCAACTACACGGCAAAAATTATAAATTGATAATGCGACTTATTCTCAATCAATGTATCCGATGTGATGCGAACTGCGGGTACTGGTCGGTCGTGCCCCCTGTTCGGCTCAATGTCGACCGGCATGCCTGATGAGCACCGACAGCAAACCGCCTCAACCCGCCGTTTGGAGATCTGCGGTGGCCGACTGCTACTGGCCGATGTTGCCAACCGACAGAGACCCGGAACCAGGCTGGTGCCGCGTCAACTACTCCCAAGGTGTCAATGTCAGCAGCCGCTCCACCTCTTTCACTCTTTCATTTACCCAGCCTGCCACTGCTCGATACACAACTTTCAGCCTCTGCGCACCACACGTTTCGATTGCGTGGACGATTGAACAAAAGACCGTTGCATGTCTTGATCCAGACAGAGCACATCCAGGCTGGAGGCGTGTACAGAGCGCAGCGACTTGATGGCTGTGCCTCCAAAAAAAGCAAAGCACAAAGTTGGACTGATCTGAAAAAGCTGGCTCCTGAAGGCAGACGTTCACTAACCGGTAATGAATGAACTACGTGGCCATCAGCTCGGATTACCGATCTGCCGCCATGAAGTTTGACGGCTTGCTCCCGAGCCTCTTGCGAAACATCGTGGAGAAGGCACCCGGGCTGTCATAGCCCAGTTGAAGCGCCACCGTTGTCACCGAATCACCGGTCCCCAGTTTGGACATTGCAAAAAGAAGGCATGCCTGGCTTCTCCACTCTGAAAACGATATTCCGGTTTGCGAGCGAAAGAACCGGCTGAAGGTGCGTTCACTCTGGTGTAGCTGCTGCGCCCAGGCCAGCGGCGACAAGCGCACGTCGGGCTGGTGAAGGAAAGCAATGCATAGAGTCGCCAGTCGTTCATCCCGCGGTAGCGGCGCAAAGAAAGGCAGTGTTTCTGCGCGGCCGACCTCCAGCAGCAAAAGCGACATCAGCACGCCATCGCGACCGCGCTCGTCATACAGCGCTGGCAAGTCGATGGCTTCGATGAGCAGCTGCCGTAGCAGCGGGGACACGGCCAGCACCTCGCAATGCGATTGGCTCCGTGGTACCTCTTCAGGCTCGATGTAGAGGCTTCGAGTGTTGACTCCCACCATCTTCACCCTGTGCGGCTTGCCTGCTGGAATCCACACGCCACAGTGGGGAGGTATCACCCAGGCGCCATCGTCAGTACCGACCTCCATCAATCCGGTCGCGCCATAGAGGAACTGTGCACGGCGATGGCTATGGGTATCCAGAACGGTGCCAGGCGCGTAGTCGGTGCCAATGGCCACAACGGCACGAGGCGTGGCATCGAGGGAGTTCAGTGATTGATTGCGCACAGCAAGACTGCAAAGAGCGAATGGCCGAAATGCAAATATTGTTGACCAAACATCGAAAGCGCGCCACTCCAGAGCAATCTACTGTGATGGCTCCTGCATCAATGGAGTTTTTCGTGTCCTTGTATTTGTTGTTGGCGGTCTGCGGATGTGTGACGGGCGTCACTACCGTTCTCTTTGGTTTCGGTGGCGGATTCGTGGTGGTTCCGCTGCTATACCGCTTGCTGTCTACACCGAACGCCCCAGGCAGCGCAGTGGGGCAGTCAGCCATGCAGATTGCCGTTGCAACATCCACCTGCGTGATGGTCTTCGGTGCGCTCCTCGCAACGTGGCGTCACCAACGGGCAGGAACAGTGGATTGGACGAATGTCAGACCTTTGCTGGGTCCCATTGGCGCGGGGGCCGTACTTGGCGCACTTGCGGCAACCGTTGTTCAAAGCGAATGGCTGCGTTGGGCCTTTGCGGCATATCTGGTGCTGACCATCCTGGACTGCTGGTTGAGGCCTGGGTTTCTTGCTCAGCCCTCAAGAATGCAGCACCGCCCTGGGCCGCTGGCGAATGCACTGTCCGGACTGGTGATCGGCTGGGTTGCTGCACTGCTGGGGGTTGGCGGCAGCGTGATGACCGTTCCCCTGATGCGCCGCCGTGGAATCGAAATGACACAAGCAACCGCCATGGCGAATCCGCTATCACTGCCGGTCGCGCTGGCAGGAACTGGGACTTACATCGTCCTGTCCGCTCAATCTCCTTTACCTCTTGGAGAGTGGCACCTGGGCTATATCGACATACGAGCTGCTGCTGTGCTCGTGGCTGGCTCCTGGATCGGCATCCGTGCAGCATCGCTGTGGATCGGGCGCATTCCAGACCGAGTTCACGCAAAGGTCTATTTAGGACTGTTGATCGCCGTTTTTTTGGCTATGGTGACAACATGACCGTGAGCTACTCTGCCTGCACCCCGAACGTCGGCTTGTGAACGAAAGCTCTATTTCGCCAGAGCCCCTGAAGCAGTCTTCAGCCGACTTGCTGCGCGCATCGAACGTCTGCTGACACAGGCGTCTATAGAACCCGCACTAGCGGCCATTGGCATTCGTTCGGGTGAGAAGCCTGAACGATCTACCAAGAGCCGCATGGGTGATATGGCCTGATGAGGCTTCTGATAGAGGTATGGCTCAGGCAGTAAATCGCTTCAGAATCAACGACGCATTTACACCACCGAAACCAAATCCGTTGAGCATTGCGTGCTCTATTGCATGAGCACGCGCACTCCCGGCGATCAGGTCCAGGCCGTCCGCCAGAGGATCTGGATGCTCCAGATTGAGCACGGGTGGCGCGATCTGGTCGCGCAAGGCCAATACGGTGAAGATCGCAGCAGCTCCGCCAGCAGCACCCAGCATGTGGCCCACGGCTGCTTTGGTAGCCGTGATGGAGGGTCCGTGGCCTGCTCCAAACACTTGACGAATGGCTGCCAGCTCTCCCCGGTCACCCACGGGAGTAGAGGTTGCGTGAGCATTCAGGTGTTGAATATCACGAGCTTGCAACTGTGCCTGTCGCAACGCGGCGCACATCGATCGCGCGGCGCCTGATCCATCCTCGGGCCCGGAGGTGACATGGTATGCATCGGCAGAGGTGCCATAGCCCACGACCTCGGCCAGCGGCCTGACGCCGCGCGCCAATGCATGATCCAGTGCCTCCAGCACCAGCAGGCCTGCACCTTCAGCCATGACAAAGCCGTCCCGTGCCTGATCGAAAGGTCGGGAAGCCTTCGCGGGATCGCCGCCGCAGAAAGTGGTCACTGCTTTTGCCGCAGCAAAACTGCCGAGCGCAACTCGATCAATCGTGGCTTCGCTACCACCGCAGAGCGCCATGTCCGCTTCGTCATTGCGAATCAGACGTGCCGCATCGCCAATGGCCTGGATGCTGGCTGCGCAAGCCGTCACCGGAGCACCCAACGGCCCCTTGAGCTGGTGCCTGATCGACACCTGTCCCGAAGCCAGATTGGCCAGGAACGCCGGTACGGTGAAAGGCGACAAGCGCTGTGGCCCTTTGCCGTCCGTGGTTCGCACCGCTTCAACAATGGTACTGAAGCCGCCCACACCGGAGCCGATGATAGTCGCCGCACGCTCCTGTTGCTCGACGCTTGGATGAAGCCATTGCGCGTGTGCCAGAGCCTGGTCTGCCGCCCCCAATGCAAATGCGATGAAGCGATCCATGCGGCGTAGCTCCTTGGCCGAGATCACGGCTTCAGGGCTCCACCCGGCTTGCGGATCCTGCTCCAGGCCTGGCACCTGCCCGGCGATGGAGACGCCTGTGCCTTCACCCACACCGGCGCTCAAGGCACGTACCCCGGACTGGCCGGCCAGCAGGCGTTGCCAGGCCAGCTCCACATTGCACCCTAGAGGAGAGACCAAGCCCAAACCGGTGATGACTACCCGACGACCCATGCTGCACCTTCCGCTATTGAACCCAGGAACTGAGCCCAACTTTATTGATGATGATCGCAATCATAAATGAGTTTTGATGATGAGTATCATCTAACGTATGAAAGTGAGCAAAGCACAGGCCGCCGAGAACCGCGAAGGAATCGTGGATGCCGCTGCGCGCCTTTATCGAGAAAAGGGCCTGGATGGCGTGGGCGTGGCAGAGATCACACGCGATGCGGGCTTGACACATGGCGGGCTGTACCGACACTTCGAGTCCAAGGATGCTCTCGCACGCGAGGCCTGCCTGCGTGCATTTGAGTGGACCATCACGCCGCTAGACGGACTGGAATCCTCGAAGGCGGATGACGCGCCTGCAACCAGGCTCCGCGCGCTGGTGCATGGCTATCTTTCTGCGACGCATCGCGATCACCCCGGAGAGGGCTGCCCCGCTGCGGCATTGGCAGCAGATGCCGCAAGAGCGGGGCCTGAGATGTCGGAGGTTTTTGCCCAGGGAGTGGAACGCAATATCCAGCGCTTTATGAGCGTGCTCCAAGGTGATGATGCAGCCAAACGTACTCAGACTATCGTGACCCTCAGCAGCATGGTTGGAGCCTTGGTTCTCGCTCGTGCCACGGCAGCGGGCAATCCGGCGCTTTCTGAAGAAATATTGGCAAGCTTGCGGGAGCAGTTAGCCCCGTAGTCGCCCGAATTAGGCATGCGCTCGCACATCTGATGCGCATCTCAATTCAGAGCGTGGTGGCTGTCACGGTCTGGCCCGGGTCACACTGGATATCCAGACCGTTGTAGCACCAGCGCAGGTCGCAGTGCACCACGTCAACACTGCCTTCCTGTGAGCGGGCCGACTGGCGCCGGTGCGGCGCCCTGGGCCATAGCAGAGAGCGGCTTGTGCTGCCGCTGTCATTCAGAGAGCGCCGTATTCGCTCAACTTCTTGCTGAACCTGAAGGTCCACAGTCGCTGCGCGCGATCATTGACCTCATTGGTGGTAAAGCGCAGGCTCGCCGAGCCCTTGGCGCACTTGCCATCGTTCACGATCTTGCCGTCGGCATCCACCATGCACTTGGTGACGTCCGAGCCTTCGATCTCCTTGCCGCTGGCGTCCAGCACGGCCAGCGAGACACCGAAGTCGGTGTCGTTGGTAAGCGCCAAGGTGTAGTCATCGACCAGTGCCAGCCCCTCGGCCTTCTCGGCCACCCAGCCGGTGGCGTTCAAGTTGAAGAGGCGAGTTTTCTTGAGCGCCACTACCTTGGAATAGTCCGAGCCATTGACCGGTTTGCCAGTCAGGCTGCTCTTTTCCAGGTCGGAGCCCAGCGCGGTGATGTCGGTAACGTTGGCCGGAAACTCGATCAGCACCAGATCGTTAAAGACTTTTTTGTCTTTGCCCGTTCCTTGCTCGATGGCGATGAACTTCCCATTGCCCAGCGAGACCACATCACCCAGCTTGGCGTTGCCGGTCTTACCCTGGCTGTACCAGCTGCCGTCCACGGGCAATGCAAACAAACGGGTTTTCTCGGTAGTCGGGTCAAACTCCACCCAGCGCACAAAGCGGGCGTAGTCGCGCACGTTTTCCGACGTGCCGGTCGCATCGGGAACGGCAGCAGTGGTGTAGTCGGCCTTGCCGTCGTTCAGCGGACTTTGCAGGAAACCGTGCAACTTGCCGCTGGCCACATCGATGCTCAGCCCCTCCATGCCACGGTTGGCGCGGCGTTTGGCGAGGATGGCAGGCAGATCGGCCGCGTCAGTACCGGGCTTGTATTTCTTCAGGATGATGCCGGTAGCCGGGTCGATCTTCACGATGAAGGGGCCGTATTCGTCAGAAACCCACAGCACCTTGCGTGCTGCATCCACCACCACGGATTCGGTGTCCAGGCCGAATTCACTGTAGCCCTTGGCCTTGCCAGGATAGGTGAAGGAGTCGTCCAGAACTTGCTCGCCTGTGTTGCCTGTGATGCCCCGTGGCTGCACACGACCATTGGCGTTCTGCGCAGCGCTGAACTTGACCGGCAAGGTCGAGACGAGCCTGGCCCCCTCCTTGTCGAGGGTGATCACGCCGATGGACGGCGTGAAATTGGGCGAAGGAAACACCGTGGAACTGGCGAAGCCCGTGGAGTTGGAGCCGTCGGTGATCTGCGTGACCGGACCGGTGGTGGCGTTCGGGCCGCGATCGGTGATGGCGTAGAACTCAAGCGTGCCGTCGGCGCGCCGGCCCTTCAAGGCCAGGCCCGAGCCATAGGCCGGCAGAAAGCCTTTGGGGAAATCGGCCTTGGTGCCAGGATGGCGGCCTTCGTAGGGGAAATAGAACTTGTCGTCGAACTGCACGTCCTGACGCGTGACGACGGCGCTGATGCTGCCGACGCCGGTGGTCTGCATGACCGCCTCGGAGTTGGCGACCTGGAGCGGGCGGGTATCGGCACAAGCGCTCAGCAAGGCAACCGCGGCGGCGGTCGCAGCCATCAGGCAGGATGAAGAAGTGAGGTGGCGCATGGCGGGTATGGCTTGAGAGGAAAATGGAAGTCCCCAAAAAGCAAGCCCGGCGAGGCGGAGGCCTGCTCGACCTTGGAGACTTCTTTGCGCAAAGAGGCGTCGTGCAGCTCAGAACGAGTGGCTGATGCCGATATCCACGCCAGTCGACCCGGTGTTGGCTACACCTGCAGGGCCGCCGATCAGGCCAATGCTGGCGCCATTCTTGTTGTTGACACGCGCAACCCCGGCGTACATGGAGGTGCGCTTGGAGAAGTCGTAGACATATCCGATCGAATACTTGTCGGTCTTGCCACCGCTGCGCGTGAGGGCCGTGGCGTTACCGCTGAACTTGGCGCTGGCGTACTTGATGCGGAAGCTGCCAGACCCCGCGGGGATGGTTGCGCCCAGGTAGAGGCCGTCCACCTTCCCGGAGGTCGCGCCGCTGACGGGTTTCCACTTCAGGCTGTTGTATCCGCCATTGAGCACGAAACTGCCGAAGTTGTATGAAGCGCCCAGCGCCAAGTCTTCCAGGTCGCTGGTTGCGGCGATGGCGCTGGGCGAAGTCACGGCCGCAGTGCCGTCGATCTTGCCGTAGCCGATACCCACGTTCAGCGGGCCAGAGCGATAGCCCAGGTTACCGCCTATGTATCTGCGGGCCTTGCTTGCGCCAGAGTTGGAGGCATTTTCATCACCAAAGGAAACCGAGAACTGACCGTAGACACCGCCCAGGTTGCGCGGCAGGAAGTAGCCCACGGAGTTGCTGATGCGCGTGCGGTCCACCGTGCCGCTTTGGCTGGCGGCGTTATACGCAGTCTGGCGGATCGTCTGGAACAGGTTGGCCTGCACGCCGGTGGTGGTGTCGGGGCCCCCGAACGCGGTGAAGATGTTGTAGCTGGGGGTGTAGTCGCGACCCAGGCGGATTTCACCCCAGGAATTGTTGATCAGTCCGATAGTGGAACGGCGCTCGAAACCCAGAGAGCCGCTGCTGCCGCCACTACCGGCGTCAGGGCTGAGGCCACCTTCGAGCCAGAACTGAGCCTGGTTGCCGCCGCCGAGGTCTTCAGTGCCGCGAAAGCCGATCAGGCTGGTCTTGCCTTGGCTGGAGTTCAGAGCATTGAGCCTGTTGCTGCCGGACTTGGCACTGGTGATGCCGACGTCCACTACGCCAAAAATGGTGATGGAAGACTGTGCCAGGGCCAGGCTGGAAGAAGAGGCTAGGAATGAGCCAACCACGACTGCCAGAGTACGCGAGCACGTTTTATGATTTTTCATTGGCGAAATACGAACGGAACTTGTCAGAGGAAATGGCGGTGGCTTTCTTGCAACCGCTGCCGGAACTTTAGGCAACACATAAGTACGTTTTGTGACATTTGTACTCTGTGACATGAAAGTAACAGCAGCGGTGCATGCGGAGCGTTAGCTACCGGCAGCTCCTGGCCGGACTGCGACAGTCGCAGATCAACCCGTGGAGGTCGTTCAAGTGTCAATGACCATGCCTGCTATGCAGCGCTTACCGGCTGGTGCCCACATGCACGCTAGCCGGGTGCATAGCAAGAGGCGTCTGAATAAAAACCGACGAGGCACATCCAGCACCTGGAAAGCTCAGCCGGCCGCGCGACTCCCGTCACTGCAGACATGGCTTTCTATCCGCGTGGAATCCAGCGCCCGTCATTCAATGCGGTACAGGCTGCCGAAGCCACCCCCTTGCGCCGGCATGCCGTCGGTGCAGCCAGGCATTGGCAGGCCCTGTCCCCATCCAGCTGCCAAGACCTGCACGTCATGCATAGGATTGGACGCCCTGGCACGCTCATTGCGGATGCGGCAGGTTTCAGGATCAGTGGCGAACAGCCCGCGTGCGAAGACCCGGCCTTGTTCCGCCAGCCTTGCGGTTTTCGAGGCTCGGATTTTCGCAAACGCCTGGAAGACATCGTCCAAGCCGCCACTTGCGCCATCCAGGCACCGGGCCAAATGCCACGCATCTTCCAGTGCCTGGCAGGCACCCTGCCCCGACGTCGGCAACGGCGCATGCGCGGCATCGCCAACCAGCAGCACATTCGCCCTGCTCCATGTATGCAGCGGCTCCAGGTCATGCACCGCAATCAGCCGGATAGCATTTTCGGGCGTGGCACGGACGATTGCCAAGATCGGCTCAGGCCATTGCGCGAACAGCTTCTCGACCTCCTTGCGCAGATCTGCGGTGGGCGTAACCTCGCTGAAGGGCCGTGCCTGCGCCGCAGCCCAATACACCAGCTCGGGGCGAATCGGCACGCAACCAAAGCGCTCGCCCGCCCCCCAGAAATCCTGAATCGCAATATCGTCCACCAGCGCATGCTGCCCCTGCGCCACGCCGATCCAGTTCACGAAGCCCTGATAGACAGGTGTGTTGTCACCCGCGACAAACTTGCGCGCCACTGACCCCATGCGACCGTCGGCGCCAATGAGCAGATCCGGGCGGATGCTCGCACCGTTCTCGAAATAGGCCACGGCCCTGCCATTGGCATCCAGCTCGACGGCCACCGCCCGGTGTCCGAACTCCACCGGTATCCCGGCCCGGGCTGCGTGATCCAGCAGCACCTCCTGCAAGTGCCTGCGCAGCACCGTGTAGGTCGGGTAGCCCATCGTCCGGTCCAGCAAGGCGATATCGAGGCCTCCCAATGCATTGCCCATGGCATCCTTGCGGCGCATTGTCAGCGGCCGACCGCCAATGGCCGCTATGTCTTGCAGCAGCCCCAACTCTTCCAGCACAAAGCTCGCATTGGGCCAGAGCGTCACGCCTGCCCCCATGGTTGCCGGCTCCGTTCGACGCTCATAGACCCGAGGGTTGTAACCCTGCTTGCGCAAAGCCAGCGCCACGCTCAAGCCCGCAATGCCACCGCCAAGTATTCCAATTTCCACGCTGAATCTCTCCTGTCCATACGATGCCCGATATACGGCGCACTGCGTTGTATCGAGCAAAAGGGCATCTTAGATTTCGCCATTGAAGAGAACTAGCATGCAAAATTGGGACGTTTTCATACCTCAAACGGGATAATCAATGCGCGATGCACTCGACCTGAATGCCGTACGCGTTTATACGGCGGTTGTTGATGAGCAAAGCTTTGCCGGCGCATCGCGTCTTTTGGTCATGCCCTCGTCCAACGTCAGTCGCCACGTCGCGTCACTGGAGCGCAGACTCGGTACACGGCTGCTGGAGCGAAGCACCCGCCACCTGCGCATGACGGAAGCCGGTCGATTGCTCTACGAACGTGCCAAGCCCTTGCTCGACACCCTGCTCTCTACGCAGGAAGAGCTTGGCGCGGTGCAGCGCGAACTGCGTGGACCTCTGAAGATCTGCATGCCTGGCGAAGCACCAAAACTGCTGGCCCCCATCCTCGCCGAATTCTGTAGCCTCCATCCGGGGATCGAGCTCGAATGCGATACCCGGATGACCGGACTGGAAGTGCTTCGAGAAGACGTGGACCTTTCCATCGTTTTCCACCGGGGCCATCAGGAGGACAGTGCTTTCATCACCCGCGAACTCGCCACACTGCCCAGCATCGTGGTTGCCGCCCCCTCCTTGCTGGCCAGGACCGGTATGCCACGCCATGTGCGTGAGTTGAAATCCCTGCCCTGCATCACCACCCTCAGCGCGCTGAAGGGCCAACCCTGGCAGTTTCAGGACGCCGCGGGGGAAATCGTCAAGGTGCCGGTCCGCAGCCGCTACCGCGTCAACAGCGGAGAGCTGGCCGTGGCAGGTGCACGGCAAGGCATCGGCTTCGCGATTGTGGCGGCCTATCCCTGCCAGGAAGACCTTGCAACGGGTCGATTGCAGGAAGTGCCATTGGACCTCTGCCCTGCCCGCTGCAATTGCTTGGGGCATACAGCCATCGACATTCCGTGACTGCGCGTGTCCGGGCACTGCTGGAATTGATACAGCTACGGTTAGCCGGATCGGGGAACCCTTCCACGGACCCCAGACCACGTGGGACGGACTAGGACCAAAGTGGCGCACCGGACTCAAAGTCGAGTCTTTCCGAGTGCAAGCAGTCGCTTGGCATGATTTTTTCAATGCCCGCTTCTGCCCAATAGTGTAAGCACACGGATATGCCACGAAGCGGACACCCCGATATGCAGTCCCAGCCGGAGAAATCAGGCTGTCAGCGAAGTCTACAGACTGATGCTACCAGCCTGAGCAGGCTGGCCTGCATCATTGCCACGCAGGCAGTCTAAAAAAGACTATATGCAGTCGTTGCCGATGGTCGAGATTGCTTCAGCCTTGAGGCATCTGGCTCATGTCCATGAACATGATAGATGTGGCCGTCTACGTCCTCGAAGCTGCGGCCATACATGAAGCCGTGGTCTTGCAAGGGGTTCACGTCAGCCTTGCCGCCGTGAGCAGAAGCGGCCTCAACCATGCTGTCGACGGCCGCGCGGTCACCGGCGCTCAGGCACAACATGACTTCGCTGGCAGCATGGGCGTCGACGATAGGTTTCTGGGTGAACGTGGCCCACTTCGAGTGGGTGAGCAGCATCACGTAGATGCTGTCGGAGACGACCATACAGGCGGCGGTATTGTCACTGAACTGCGGGTTGTTGACGGCGCCGATTGCTTCATAGAAGGACTTGGCCTTCGACAGGTCAGCGACGGGCAGGTTGACGAAGATTTTCTGGGACATTTGAGACTTTCAAGGTCTGTGTTGAGAGGGAATCTTCAGGCGTTGGCGAGCGACGCCAACAGCTCGTCCAGGAGCTGCATGCTGGATGTGAGGCCGTCTTCCTGCCCAGAGTGGCGATGGCGTGGCAACCACAGCTTCCCAGTTTCGGAGCGAGTGAACAAGCTATTGATACATCATATCTAGCTGCACCAGTGTCAGCTAACTGCGTTAGCCGTCGTTCATGCCGCAGGCTGACAGTGGCCGCAACCGAGAGTCGCCAGTGATCCAAGGCAGCTATCGACTGTGGATTCAACCGATCGATGCAACGTGCTGGACGACTGCTTCTAACCAGCAAGCGACCGTCTCAGAACCACTCAATGCGGAAATCTGTCCGGCGCCACCTCTCAAGTGAGGCATCCGCTTGTGCTTGTATTAGTCCCGCGAATTGGTGACTGCCGTATTTGCACAGCATCTGTATCGGGAAAATAGGGTAATTCGATTCGTACGCGACCTTGCTGCCATACCGCGATAGGCACCCTGCAAAAAGTGGGCAACCACGGAGGGTAAAGCACAGCAGGTTTGGATAAATCGCCTGCGACTACCCGCCCCAGGGGCCCTGCATCGCAGCGAAGACACTACCCCGTTCAAGTACTTCACCGCGTCTTCAGCAAAGGCATCAATGCAGGAGTAATTGCTCGCGCCTGCACCGAGCTCAGCGGGTCGTACGAGACAACAATATAGGCACCCTCCTCCAGTACATCCGCACGGGCGACGTGGTCGCTGAGTATGCCTACCACCTGCTCAGGTGTAAGTCCGAAGTAGTTGTTGCACTGTTCTCCGGCCCAGTAGTTCACTTGCCTGATGTGAAGGCACTCTTGTCTACGTGGACCGGCTTGAGCCCGGACTTGCATACGCTCTTCATCACTTGATTTCCAGAATTCATCTTCCTCTTCAGCCAGCACATCCATGTCCTCCACCGCAGCGAAGAACGCACCAAAGCTGCGTATGTAGAGGGTAGAGGGGGATCACCTGATCGAAAACATACTGCAGGTCGGCTTCATTTTTTGCAGAATTGAATTCGACAGTCATGTAGTCTTCAAGGTATGGAAGCACCTCTGAATGTCGCCGATACCCCCGGCTTAAAAGTCCAATCTCAAGGCGACTGACCTCCTCGTGAAGTCGATAGCTCACTTCATGGATAGGCCAATCGGGCCGGTCTTCAAATGTGATGACATCCACATTCGCCAGCCCCCAAGATGCAGGAAGCAAAGACAAACTCTGGCATAGCTTTGCGTAGATTTCAGAAGGACTTTCGTCAAAGTCAAATACTCTGCAAACTCTGACGACGTTGGACGTGCTTTTCATTTACTCCGCTGCCGGACATTCATTCCGCTCTGATAGACCGAGTGGCTTCCGAAATTCAATCTACGCTTTTCTGCCGCTCTTTTTGCTCTGGCATCTGCAGGCAAGCACCACTGGGCATACACACCATTGGGGTGCAGCACAGTCGCGGAACGATTCATGCAATGCCTTCTCCGAATTCGGATCGCTGAATCGGAGGGACCGGAACGAAAAACCTCTTCTGTCAGACCGTCTCGAATGAGCCAATACACATTCCCGCAAAGAGTACTGCTGAAGCCCATGGTTCTTTATAAGAAAAATCTGATTTCCCGCAGACAGTTGCCGTGAAAAGCGTGTCTATCTGCTCCCAAGTGGAGGCATCGACGGCATCTGCTAGGGCGCTGTCGCACAACAAGACCCTCTCATCAATGCAGCAACTCTGCAAGAATAAAGAGATATCGCTGCCAATGGTATTAACCACTCCAGAGAAATCCATCACCCGCAAAAAATAGCATTATTCATCAATTAATAAATTAACTTACAAGATATTTCATTTATTTAAAATCATTTAATTATCAATCAATATTCAAAATATCTAAAAATAAGCATTTTCACTGAAAAACACAATATAAATTCTTTTTGAATAATTTCAAAACCACAAAAAAATGGCATCGAAATATTCACATCTGCACCGGTTATAAAAATCAACTTCCATCTCTCTCAGATCTGCTGTCTTCATGGTAGATGCCTTGACCACCATTACCCACGGAAGATACAAATTCCGTATCCGATTCAACTGTGCTCTTTTTTTTCGCATTAACTGATCTCTTGCCTGGAGCAATTATTTCAATACATTGATTAGCGTCAATTCAGAGAACTGCGCAATGCGCTATGGACCATGGAGGCTCTAATGACTGCCAAACGAGAAGTACCGGGTATCCGCAAATATGACGCTCCTGCAGGCGGATGGGGAGCCTTAAAAGCAACAGCGCTAGCTGTACACCAGCAAATGGACGCCGTAGAGGCTCCTATTGTGTTGATGCGAACCAACCAGCCCACGGGCTTCGACTGCCCCGGTTGCGCCTGGCCAGACAAGGAGCACCGCTCAACTTTCCAGTTTTGCGAGAACGGCGCGAAGGCCGTCACCTGGGAAGCGACCAGCAAGCGGGTGACGCCTGAATTCTTCGACCAGCACACTGTGACAGAGCTGCTCAAGCTCAGCGATTACGAACTCGAGAATTTCGGCCGTCTCACGCACCCGATGACCTATAACCCGGCCAAAGACAAGTTCGAGGAGGTAAGTTGGGATACCGCTTTTGAACGGATAGGCCAAGTGCTGCGAGAACTAAGTACGCCAGATCAGGCTGAGTTCTATACATCGGGCCGTGCCTCAAATGAGGCTGCCTACCTATTCCAACTCTTTGCGCGCGAGTTCGGCACCAACAACTTTCCCGATTGCTCCAACATGTGCCATGAAGCCACCAGCGTTGGGCTACCACAGTCCATTGGCATCGGCAAGGGCACGGTCTCGCTAGATGACTTCGAAAAAACCGAGCTCATTATTTCGATGGGCCACAACCCTGGAACAAACCACCCGCGCATGATGGGAACCTTGCACGAGGCCGCACGTCGTGGCGTACCCATCATTGTGTTCAATCCACTGCGCGAACGGGCGCTGGAGCGCTTTGCAGACCCTCAGAACATGATCGAGATGGCCACGTTCAGTTCGACGGCGATTGCATCAACATACTTTCAAGTCAAGGCTGGTGGCGATGCAGCTGCGCTTAAAGGAATCATGAAGGCATTGCTGGAATTGGAAGCAAGCCAAGGCAACGTCATCGACCAAGACTTTATTGCCGAGCACACAGAAAACTTTGATGCACTGGTCGCGGACTTGACCGAAACCAAATGGGAGCTGATTGAAAAGGAGTCGGGCCTCACACAATCTCAGCTTGAGCAGGTCGCGGAAGCCTACGCAAAGTCAAACTCGACGATCATCACCTACGGCATGGGCCTCACTCAGCACAACACCGGCACCTGGAACGTGCGCCTGATCGCCGACTTGCTGCTGATGCGAGGCAATTTTGGCAAGCCTGGCGCAGGCATCTGCCCATTACGTGGACACTCCAACGTGCAGGGAAACCGCACAGTTGGCATCACAGAGAAACCGTCCGAAGAGTTCCTCGGCAAACTCGAGGAAGTCTTTGGCTTCCAACCTCCCCGAGAACATGGGCATGACGCCGTCAAGACCATGCAAGCCATGGTCAGCGGGCATTCAAAGGTATTGATCTGCTTGGGTGGTAATTTCGCGGTTGCCATGCCTGATCCCATACAGGCTTTTCCGGCGATGAAGCAGCTTGACCTCAGCGTTCATCTCGGCACAAAGCTCAACCGCTCCCATCTACTCGTGGGAAAAGAAACTTTCATCTTCCCTGTGATCGGTCGAACCGAGCTGGATGTACAGGCCAGTGGTGGTCAAGCCATCACGGTGGAAGACTCAATGTCGATGGTGCACGCGTCAGCCGGCAAGCTCCGCCCAGCCTCTCAGTTCCTGCGCTCCGAGCCTGCCATCGTAGCTGGTATGGCTGCAGCCACACTCCCTGACAGCAAGGTGGAGTGGCAGAGGCTAGTGGATGATTACGACCGGATCCGCGACTTGATAGAGCGCACCATTCCTGGCTTCGATGACTACAACGAGCGCATCCGCGTCCCAGGCGGCTTTCGTATGCCCTTGCCTCCGACCGAGCGCAAATGGCCGACCCCTTCGGGCAAAGCCATGTTCTCGGTTTTTCCAGGGGTGCGTGAAAACTATCTCCCCTGGGACGACGACGTGCTTCGCCTTATCACGATCCGCAGTCATGACCAGTACAACACCACCATCTACGGCCTCGATGACCGCTATCGAGGCGTCTTTGGGCGGCGTGATGTGCTGTTCATGAATCCAGCTGACATGGCCGCACGTGGCCTCGAGCACGGCGATCTCGTGGAAATCGAAACCATCTCCAAGGATCGCTCACTGCGACTAGGTGGAATTACGGTGATCGAGTATGGCATCGCGCCAGGATCAGTTGCTGCCTACTACCCGGAGGCTAACGTGCTGGTCCCATTGGACTACATCGATGAAGAGTGCGGAACGCCTTCCTACAAGTCGATTCCCGTACGAGTCCTTCGCCAGGAACAGGCACAAGCAGCCTGAGCAGGCTGGAATTAAGTTGAGAACTGCAGTCCTTCCTGAGCGAAGGACTCGGGATGATTTTGCCCTGCATAAGTCAGGAGACCCACCATGGAAATGTTTGACGCCCTTCTGTTGGCCCGACTTCAGTTTGCGTTTACTGTTGCCATTCACATTATTTTTCCCGCAATCAGTATTGGATTAGCCAGTTTTCTGGCGGTCCTTGAGTGGCGCTGGCTGGCCAACGGAAACCGTGTCTACCAAGACATGTTTTTCTTCTGGTCGAAGATCTTCGCAATCAATTTCGGCTTGGGAGTTGTCTCAGGTGTCGTGATGGCCTATGAGTTCGGAACGAACTGGGGTGGCTTCTCGCGCTTTGCCGGCAATATCACCGGGCCGCTCCTGACCTATGAAGTACTCACGGCATTTTTCCTAGAAGCAGGCTTCTTGGGAATCATGCTGTTTGGTTGGCGGCGTGTGAGTCCCCGAGCACACTTCTTCGCCACGCTGATGGTCGCTGTTGGCACTCTGATCTCCACCTTCTGGATTCTGTCGTCGAACAGCTTCATGCATACACCACAAGGTTATGCCATTCGCGACGGCCGGCTGGTGCCTGTTGACTGGTGGTTGGTTATCTTCAATCCATCATTTCCCTATCGCCTTGCACATATGACCATCGCGGCTTTCATCGTTGCCGCATTGATCGTGGTGGCCTGTGGGGCATGGCATCTGCTGCGTGGCCGTCGTGATGATCCCGTCAAACGCAGTTTTTCGATGGGGCTTTGGATCTTGTTGGCGCTCGTCCCTTTTCAAATTCTTGTAGGCGATGCACATGGCCTCAATACACGCGAGCACCAGCCTGCAAAAATTGCCGCAATTGAAGGACTGTGGGAAACCGAAAAAGGCGGCACCTCACTGAACCTCTTCGGCATACCCGACATGCAAGCAGAGGAAACGAAGTACGCCCTCAAGGTACCTCATCTGGGCAGCCTCATCCTCACTCATTCATGGGATGGAGAAATCCGCGGTCTCAAGGAATTCCCACGTGAAGACAGGCCGAACTCACTCATCGTTTTCTGGTCGTTCCGTGTCATGGCAGGGCTGGGAACGCTGATGCTTCTGATGGCCGTGCTGGGGGCAGCACTACGCCGTGGTGGACGCCTGTATGAGTCGAAGGCCTTCCAGCGCTTCACATTCTGCATGGGCCCCTCAGGCTTGATCGCCTTGATCGCTGGCTGGGTCACGACCGAAGTGGGCCGCCAACCCTGGACAGTTTATGGCCTGTTGCGCACTGTCGACTCCGTGTCGCCCATCAGTAGCCAGCAGGTTGGCGTTTCCTTGTTGATCCTGGTGGTCGTGTATTTCCTGGTCTTTGGAGTGGGCGTGTATTACATGCTCAAGCTGATGGCTCAAGGACCACAACCACATGTGGAGCACCTTGACGCCTCCGTGCGCCCAAGCTTGAGCAACCGCGACCAATTCCAGTCCTTCAACTGATCTGGAGCCACATCATGATTGATTTACCCATTGTCTGGGCCGCCATCATTGGCCTGGGTGTTTTCCTTTACGTGGTGCTCGACGGTTTCGACCTTGGCATCGGACTGCTGTTTCCCTTTTTCGAAAAAAAGGAAGAACGACAGGTCATGCTCAACACCGTCGCTCCAGTTTGGGATGGCAATGAGACTTTTCTTGTGCTGGGCGGAGCAGGCCTGTATGGCGCCTTTCCGATCGCCTATTCGGTCTTGCTGCCTGCCAACTACCTGCCATTGATCATGATGGTGGTCGGTTTGCTGTTCCGTGGAGCAGCTTTCGAGCTGCGCTCCAAAGCACGCCGCACCCAACATGCCTGGGACCTCGCCTTCATGGGCGGCTCAGCAATAGCAGCGTTTTGTCAGGGCGTGGTGCTAGGGTCTTTGCTGCAAGGAACCCGCGTCGTTGATGAGCAGTTCGCAGGAGGCCCGTTCGACTGGCTCTCGTCATTCAGTATCTTTTGCGGATTGGGCGTACTCGTGACCTACGCCACACTGGGCTGCGGCTGGCTGATTTACAAGACCGACGGTGAGTTGCAGCGTCGCATGCGCGTTCTCATGCGCCCGCTCGTCGTCGTATTGCTTGTTGTGATGGCGATAGTCAGCATCTGGACGGTTCTCGGCCTTCCTGCGGTGGCAAATCGCTGGCTCGGAAGTGGAATGCTGGGGTGGTTCCTACCAGTTCCAGTGCTTGTCATTGCTTGTACTGCAGGAATTTTCATCTCCATAAAGCGCAGTCATGAGGCACGTCCTTTTCTGTTCACTCTGGCGCTGTGCTTTCTGGGCTACACCGGCTTGATCATCAGCATCTGGCCCAACATCGTTCCTCCGTCACTGAGCATCTGGGCCGCCTCGTCTAGCCCGGAAAGCCAGATATTTGCGCTGGTTGGAACTCTGATCGTGCTGCCCATCATCCTGATCTACAACGCGATGCAGTATCGAGTGTTCCGCGGCAAAGTTCGCCATGGCGATGCTGGATACCACTAAGGATTTTGGAGTCAATGCGCCATGATCGTTCGCCCACCACAAAGCTGGCTGAGGTTGCTGTTCGTCTGGGATCGCTCGGTGCTGCAGTCCATCGTCCCTCAGTTGGCCTTCATCGGCACGGTCAGCTGCGTGGCGGTACTGACGCATGGGCGTATTTTTGGCGAAAAAATTCCGCTAAATACGACGCTGCTGACCTTGTTCGGACTGACTTTGGCGATCTTCCTTAGCTTTCGGAACACGGCCAGCTACGACAGATTCAAAGAGGCGCGCTATTTATGGGGCAACCTTTTGATTGCAGCGCGTCAGTTCACATCGCAGACTCTTTGCTACATCCAAGATCGCGATCAAGTAATCCAGGTAAGCAACCTGCTTTTTGCAGCGGTCTATGCACTCAAGCATGAGCTCAGAAAAACGGATCCATCGGAAGACCTGCGCCGCTTCCTTGACCCGGAGCAGTTCGAAAAATTTTCTGTCAAGGTTTACAAACCCAGCGATCTTCTACACGTGATACGTGCACGCCTGGTTCGACTAAATGCGGCTAAAGAAGTATCGGACACTCAATTCTGGACATTGGATGCTCAGCTCGTCGAGATGGGCAAAGCTGTTGGAGGGTGCGAGCGCATTGCGTCTACACCAATCCCCTTTGCTTACAGCGTGCTTCTGCACCGCACCGTCTACACGTACTGCATTTTGCTGCCATTCGGTCTGGTCGATGCCACGGAGCTGTTCACCCCATTACTGTGCCTTTTTCTCTCCTACACCCTGATCGCATTGGAGGCGATTGCAGGTGAAGTGGCGGAACCCTTTGGCCTGGCTCCGAACGCTTTAGCCCTAGATGCTCTGGCTCGCAATATTGAGCGCTCCGTATGTGAATTGTGTGAGCTTCCATTACCGGAACCAGTCAAGCCTCATCGGGCGTATCAGATAACTTGAACTGCACTCCTGCTCCGGCAGCCAACAGTCATTCCACCGAGATGAATGCGTGATGAATGCCTGACGCAACTTGCAAATTTATGGAGGCGTCATGAATACCCCAATGCTACGAGCACCGACAAACAAAGCAGCCACCGCAGTGACTGATGCGGCAGGACGTCCGCTGCACGATCTGCGTCTATCAGTGATAGACCAATGCAACTTTCGCTGCACATATTGCATGCCTCGCGAAACATTTGGCTCTGACTACCAATTTCTCCCTGCTGACCAACGACTATCCCTCGATGAGATGTTCTCTCTCGCGGAGGCATTTACCGAGCTGGGCATTAAAAAAATCCGGCTGACTGGTGGTGAGCCTTTGTTGCGGCGCGGCATCGAATCACTGATCGAGCGACTAGCTGGATTAAGAACCCTGGATGGTCAACCCATGGAAATTGCACTCACCACAAACGGCGTGCTTCTTTCCGAAAAGGCCCGTGCTCTGCGTGATGCAGGACTCAATCGCGTGACTGTCAGTCTAGATGCGCTCAACGACACCATCTTTCGTCGGATGAGCGACGCAAACATGCCTGTTGCACGTGTCCTGGAAGGTATTGCTGCAGCAAGTGCTGCGGGGCTAGCGCCTGTGAAGGTCAATATGGTGGTCGAGAGGGGCGTGAACGATAGCCAGATCCTGCCGCTGGTGCAATTCTTCAAGGGAACCGGCATCACGCTGCGGTTTATCGAATATATGGACGTAGGAGGAGCATCCGCATGGGCGACAGACAGAGTCGTAACGGCACAAGAAATACGGGCCATCGTGGAGTCCAGATATCCACTTGAGCCATGCAACCAAGGACAGATTAATGGAACCTCCACGAATTTTCAGCATACAGACGGCGGAGGAGAACTGGGCTTCATTGCCAGCGTCTCCCAGCCATTTTGTGGAGACTGCTCCAGAGCACGAGTTTCTTCGGATGGTCAGCTCTATACCTGTCTTTTTGCGACGCAGGGGCTCGACCTGAAACCATGGCTGAAGAACGCCGACAAGGCCGAGAGTTTGCCGGACGTTTTGCGCAAACACTGGAGCTCACGTGACGATCGGTACTCAGAGCTTCGATCAAAACGAGCATCCGGTACACGCGCCTACCCGATTGTTCGCATGTCATTGGTCGGAGGATAAATATGTCTCGAATTCAAATCTGGGTACGCCGACTGTCACAACATCAGTCCGTATGGTTCGTCCTGCTGTGGATCGCTGGTGTAGCCGGCATGGCGTTGCTCGCCTTGCCATTTCATCTACTGGTGATGGCAGCGAAGTCATGAAGAGCGGCAAGGCAGTTTCTCAGCGCATGCAATTGGAGACGATCTTGCTGATGGTCATCAACGCTTGTTCAATTTCACGCGACCATGGACTGCTGTAATTGAGTCGTATGAAGTTTTTATAGCTATTCGTGACCGAGAACATATAGCCAGGTCCGAGGGTGATGTTGCACTCAAGAGCCCGCTGATAGAGGTCCATGCTATCAATCGACGGAGGCAGCTCCACCCAGAGTACGTAGCCGCCTTCCGGATTTGAAGTTCGAGTTCCTTCAGGAAAGAAGCGGTTCACTGCGTGACGCATCAGGCTGGCTTGCTGGGCGTATGTCTTGCGAATGCGCCTGAGGCGGTGATCATAGCCATCGCGCTCCAGGTACTTAGCTATTGCCACCTGGGGGATGGATGCCGTGGTCAACGTATTAAGAAATTTCAGCTTCTCGACCTGGTCACGATAGCGCCCAGGCAAGGCCCAACCAATTCGATAAACCGAGGTAAGAGTCTTGGAAAACGAAGAACAGTGCAGAACCAGACCCTCGGTATCAAATGCCTTGAGCGTACTGGGCGGCTTGTCTCCATAGTAGAGCTCGTTGTACACGCCGTTCTCGATAATGGGCATGTCGAGCTCGGTTGCCAGACGAACCAGCGCTTGCTTCCGCTCGTCAGGCATTCGATAGCCAAGCGGATTCTGAAAATTGGGCATCACCATACATGCGGCGATGGGCAACTCCCGAGCGAGCTGACCTAGTATGTCGACATTGATGCCTTGAACCGGGTCCGTTGGAATTTCCACTACCTTCATGCCCATGCGTTCAATCGCATGCAGCATTGCATAGAAGGTTGGGCTCTCCACCGCGATCAAGTCACCAGGCTTAGCCACGGCTTGCAGGCACAAGTTGATTGCTTCAGTTGCGCCAACAGTAATGATGGCCTCGGTCGGGTCAACAACCAGACCTTGCTCCAAATGTCGACGAACAATCTGCCTCAACAGATGAGGGTGACCGGGAGGCAGAGCATTCTTGAGCTCTCTCAGAGACGCATCTTTTCCCGCCGCAAATGCGTAGCGACTGAGCTTGTCAAAAGGAAAATCTCCCGGGTCTGGGTAGGGTGAGCCCAATGGAACTGCATTGCCCTCAGAGATCGTTCGCAACGTGGACAGAACAAGCCTGCTGACATCAACTGAAGCCGAGATTGCAATTGGCTTGGGACGCTCGAGAGCTTCGGGAATTGTTGTCCCCGAGCCGTGGCGCAGGCTCACGAAAAAACCTGACTGGGGACGGCTCGTGATGAGCCCACGACTCTCAAGCAGCAAATAGGCTCTCAAAACCGTGGTGATGCTGACTTGGCGCAGCTTGCTGGTTTCTCGCACGGACTTGAGACGATCTCCTTCGCGATAGACACCTTTGTGAATCTGCTGCTCTATATCCTTTGCTAGCTTCTCATAGAGCTTCATAGGCTACCTTGAGGTCGTGGGGCATTCGCACTTGCATTGACGCAAAGCCGGCGAATATATCGCGCAACTGTGCTCTTGGATTTGAGCTAATTGTGTGCACTCCTCAGGTCCTACACCAGTGGCATTCTTCTAACCCGCGAAGTAAGAAAAGTGCGCCTACCACCCCTCTTCTGCCGTGCAAGAGGTTCACTGAGCCTGACCTTAAAGCAGCCTTCCCCAACAACAACTGTTCACATGCCTTGAAGCGCTGGACTACACCCTCCAGCAGCTCCTGCTGAGCTCTCGGCGCCACAAGCAAGCCGTCCGAGATCAAGACTGTATGCATGCAGTCTTGGCAACTTGCTCAGAACGCAACCCACAGTCTTATGTTTATTGAACTCGTTAAGAGCATCGCTCTACTGCTGGCGATGTGTTACTTATATGGCCTCGGTGATCGCCTGCATCAACCCATCGCAAAAAAGACCTTCTCCGGGCTGCTTTTTGGAGGAATTTGCGTTGTCGGCATGCATACCCCCCTGGTGCTAGGGCCTGGCGTAGTTATCGACGCTCGCTCGGTAGTACTTGGCATGGCAGGACTCTTCGGCGGCCCCTTTGTGGCAGGTGTCGCGGCAACCATGGCCTCTGTCGCTCGTGTATGGATTGGTGGCGTTGGAGTACCAGTCGGTGTCTCAGTCATTGTTTTGTGCACTGCAATGGGACTCATCTACCGCCGAGTTCACAACGAAGCTCTGCTCAATGTGACACCGCTTAACTTGGCAGGCTTTGGACTATTTATACATTTGGCGTCAGTAGTTGTTCTGCAGTTTCTGCCTCAAGAAACTGCTCAATACTTCAATAAACACTTGGCTGCGCTCTATGTCATTACATTCACCATGGCCACGATCCTTTTTGGACTGCTGCTTCGTGACCTAGAAATCCACCTTTCGGCCCAGCGATCCCTTAAGGAAACCGCGGCACGCCTAAATGCAATTACTCACGCGATCCCTGATGTGCTATTGATATTGGATGAGCAAGGGCGTTATATCGAAGTCATCACGCCGGAAAATACTCCGTCAATGACTGTGTCTGCTCAGATAATTGGCAAACGCATGCATGATGTCATACCCACTCCACAAGCAGACCGCCTGCTGACATTGATTCGTGACACGCTGGTATCTGGTCACATGCACTGTGTCGAATATGAAATTCAGACTAGCCGAGGAAGCCGTCATTTTGAGGGACGCACTCAACCTCTTGGTATTTTGGTCAATGGTTTTAGTACTGTGATCTTCCTCGCACGCGACATCACCGAGCGAAAGCAATCAGAAACGGCGTTGCGTGAATCAGAACTACGCTTCCGATCACTGCTACGTCATGTTCCATCAATCTCTGTGCAAGGATATCGGGATGATGGAACCACAACCTACTGGAACAAGGCTTCAGAACGGCTTTATGGATACTTAGAGCAAGAGGCTCTAGGACGAAATATGCTGGATTTGATCATCCCCACCTCTATGCATGAAGTGGTACGCCAGAACATGCAGCAGATTTTCTCATTCGGACAACCAATCCCTTCCGGGGAGTTTCAATTACAGCATAAAGATGGATCACGAGTTGACGTGTTCTCAAGCCATACGTTAATTGAAGTTCCAGGACAGCCATCGGAGATTTTCTGCATCGATATTGATATAACCAGAAGCAAGGCTGCAGAGAATGAGGCCCGGTATCTGGCATTTTATGATGCGCTCACTGGCCTTCCAAATCGACGTCTGCTAATGGAGCGACTTCAGCAAGCTATCGTCAACAACACAGAGTCAGGACATTCATTAGCCGTGATGTTTGTGGACCTGGACAACTTCAAGACACTCAACGACACACGGGGACATGCGGTGGGTGATTTACTGCTGCAGCACGTAGCCGAGCGTTTGCGCAATGGTGTGCGAGAGCAGGACATCGTGGCTCGTCTTGGTGGCGATGAGTTCGTTGTAATTCTCGAAGACCTCACCGGCAACGCAATTGAAGCTGCAGCCGATGTTCGTCAACTTGGGGAGACCATCCTTGCACAGCTACGCCAGCCTTACTCTCTTGCCAAGCAGAATCATTATTTCTCTGCCAGCATCGGTGCTTCGATACTTGATAATCCCAAAGTATCTCCAGATGAGGTACTTCAGCAAGCCGACATGGCTATGTATCGTGCAAAAGATAAAGGGCGCAATACCTTGTGCTTTTTCAATCCGGAAATGCAACAGGCCATGAATCGACGAGCACTATTAGAGACTGAATTGCATAACGGTTTACGAGAAAGACAATTCAGACTTCTTTATCAGGCGCAGGTTGATAGAGATGGACATGTCATCGGGGCTGAAGTTCTCGTACGCTGGCATCATCCCACCCACGGCCTTGTGGCCCCATCGGAGTTCATTCCAGTCGCAGAAGAATCCGGCCTGATTTTGTCTCTCGGCAACTGGATCATGGAAGAGGCATTGCATCAGCAGGCTCGTTGGCGTCTGGACCCGCAACTTCGGACGTTGAACTTGTCGATCAATGTCAGCTCTCGACAGTTGCTACATGAAAATTTCATCCCTCAAACTATCGCTTTGCTGGAAAAAACAGGGGCCGATCCCAAGCGCATAAAACTAGAAATAACAGAGAGCTTTTTGCTGCAAAGCGTAGATGGGTAATCCCCCCGTAAAACCAACGTCTTGAGAAGTAGAGACCTCCCAAGGAGAATCTCTACTATGAAGAAGTCACGTTTTACAGACAGCCAAATCATCGATGCGCTCAAGCGTGCAGAAGCTGGCTTGGCAGTGCCCGAGCTGTGCCGTGAGCTGGGCATCAGCGCAGCCACGTTCTACAAGTGGCGTGCCAAGTTTGGTGGCATGGATGCATCTTTGATGGCCCGCATGAAGGAGCTCGAAGAAGAGAACCGCCGGCTGCGCAAGATGTACATCGAAGAAAAGCTCAAGGCGGAGGTCGTCTCGGAGGCGCTCGCAAAAAAGTGGTGAGGCCATCTCGCAGACGCGAGATGGCTCAACAAGCAGTGCAACACCGGGGCCTGACGATTCGTGCAGCGTGTCAGGCGTTTCAAATTAGCCAAGCCTGCTACCGCTACAAGGCGCAACGCAACACAGACAATGATGAGATTGCCCAGTGGCTGCTGCGCCTGACGGATAACAATCGCAGTTGGGGCTTTGGGCTGTGCTTTCTTTATTTGCGTAACGTCAGAGGTTTCAAATGGAACCACAAACGGGTCTACCGGATTTACCGCGAGTTGGAGCTCAATCTGCGTATCAAGCCGCGAAAGCGTTTGGAGCGAGCAAAACCTCAGCCATTGGCCGTACCAGAGCGCCCTGGTGCAGTTTGGTCTGCGGACTTCATGCACGACCAGCTTGAAGACGGTCGCAGCTTCAGGCTGCTGAACATCATTGATGACTTCAACCGAGAGGCGCTGGGCATTGAAGTGGACTTCTCGCTGCCTGCGCTGCGTGTCATTAGGGCATTGGAGCAAATCATCCAGTGGCGTGGCAAACCCCAAGTCATTCGCTGTGACAACGGCCCCGAATACATCAGCGCAGTCCTGCAAAACTGGGCGATTGCCAAAGGCATCCGATTGGAATACATCCAGCCTGGCAAGCCTGCACAAAACGCCTATGTCGAACGTTTCAATAGAACGGTTCGCTATGAATGGCTGTCACAGTACCATTGGCGCAATCTTGATGAAGTTCGAGATTACGCCACGCAATGGATGTGGCGGTATAACCATGAACGCCCAAATATGGCATTGGGCGGCATCACCCCCAAACAGCGGCTTGCCATGGCCGCATAGCTCTACTTCTCAGAGCAATGGTTTAAGGGGGGATTACCGATGGAGCTGCGACAACCATGAGCGCGCTTCAAGCCTATGGTCTTGAGTTTTCCCTGGATGATTTTGGCACTGGCTACTCCTCGCTGAGCTATCTCAAACGATTACCACTGTTCGAAATAAAGATCGACCAAGATTTTGTACGCGGAATACTACAAGATGCCAATGATGCGCTGATTGCTCAATCCATCATCAAGCTGGCAATAAGTCTAGGATTGCACGTAATAGCAGAAGGCGTGGAGACCAGTGAACACTATTTAGCCTTGCTCGACTATGGCTGCCCTGCCTTTCAAGGGTATTTTTTTGCACGGCCCATGGCACTGCAAGACTTTGAACTTCATGTTGCAGCAAGCAACGCGAAGCATGTGTGCTGATCCCGGTTGAGTTGACCAACTGTGCTGGTTGCTGCTGACCAGTCTGCTGGTCGTGAACGGCTGAGTTCAGCCAAAAGCGGACTGCAAAACGAAGGACAAGCGGCCACATGAAGCACCTTACATCTCATCCGACTGGCAACCGCACGGTGACATTTTCCTCGATACGCTCATTTTGAAAATGACTCATACCGCAGGCAACACGCGTAACGCTTCGTGTTCAGGGCTCACTCACGTTACCCCAACATCAGGTGCAATTTGCTCTCCCTCCCTTGAAGCCATTGAGGATTTCGCTGGCGATCAACTCCTTGACTGGTAGCTGCCGCAAAGCATTGAGCGCGCCAACAAGGGCCGAGAGCTGTGAGCTCGATATGTGCACTGGCTCATGGAACGCATTTCGTTTCATTTAGCCACTGTTAGCCAAATTTCATGCACTAAAGTCGCCCGTTTAGCTAATTATCGAGAGTCAACTGAGGGTCGATCTGAGCTGGTGCAACCAGCTAGAAGCACTCACACCCTACCCTTGCCGCGCCTCGATTCATATTGATCCAAGTGAAAAAATTCATTGAACCCTTCATTGGGGGATACCGCATGAAAGCGTTTATCCCATTCTGCATTGCCTCGCTGTGCTCCGTAGTATCTGCTCAAACCAGCGTGCCCTCGGGCCGCATAGTCCCGACTCCGATCTACGGCGTCACCGTGGACGATGTGAGCAGGCTTGGCGACATCACGCGCAGCCTATCGTCGCTGGCCTACCGGCCAACCACGCGCATCGTCTTCGATGAGTTCGTGAACCCGGACTACTACCGCAAGCCAGCAGTGGAAATCTCCAAAGTTTCCTATGTGATGGGTGAGATATTGGACTCGTACTACGTCAAGCAGTACAGCGTGGATGCGTACATACAGCGGACTAATCAATACCTCAATGCGTTGTCGGATGTAGTGGATATTTGGGAAGTAGCCAACGAGGTCAACGGCGAGTGGCTGGGGGCCAATGCCGATGTGGTGGCGAAGATGACCAACGCCTACAACATCGTGAAGGCACAGAACAAAACGGCCGCGATCACGCTCTACTACAACCAGGGCTGCTGGTCTCAAGCCTCCAATGAAATGTTCAAGTGGGCCGAGACCAATGTCCCTGCCTACATGAAGCAGGGTCTGGATTACGTCTGGATTTCCTACTATGAGGATGACTGCAATGGACTCAAGCCCAGCTGGCAGCAGGTGTTCGACAAGCTGCGCGTGATGTTCCCCAATTCCAAGATCGGGTTCGGGGAAGTGGGCACCTCACGCAAAACCAAGAAGGCCGAGTACCTGACCCGCTATTACACGATGAAGATCACTACCCCGAATTACGTGGGCGGTCATTTCTGGTGGTACTTCAGGCAGGACATGGTGCCCGTCACCAAGGAGCTGTGGACTACCCTGAATGCGGCGATCAAGGCGGAGCCCCGGTAGGTCAGTGAAGCATCCTCGTTTTCCTGCGCCGCCTAAAAGCAGAGGCCGGGGAAACGTTTGACACGATACGCGGCCGGAGGAATCCGGCCTGGCGATTCATGTGGGCGCTGGTGCTTGTAGCGATGCAGCCAGCCCACGGTCATTGGGCGCACTTCCCGCAACGATTCAAAGACATGGCAGTCGAGCACCTCGGCTCTGCTGGTTCGGTTGAAATGGATGTGCCGGCAACATTGATCATCTGCACCAAATGCTCGCTATCAATGCGCCGACAGCTTCGATCAGGGATTCACTGAGAAGATGATCATCCCTGGCTACCGAGGTCGCTCCCTGGCAGGCTCCTTTCGGCCAGGAGCAGCCGTCCTGCGCGTCGCCGCGAGCGGACGGTCCAGGCTGGTATCAGCCTTTCAAGTACAAAATGCCAATGACTGCAGTTGCCAAATGCTGTCATTGCACCAAGGCTTCCGGGAGGCCTGATCTACACCTCAAAGCTGCCACTCGCGTCTGAAGCATTCCGAGTATCCACTTTTGCATGCATTGAAGTAGAGCTATCGCCAGAGCGGATGTTCATAACAATGCTCTTGTGCATGGACGCCGGGGCTGTCGGCAGCAGATCTGCGAGCCGACGGCAGATAGCCAAAGCGCGCGCGGAAAGTTCGGCAAATCAGGCACGTGATCAGTATCCACATGCCTGGGCAATCTCCGGAACACATCAACGATGTGATGTGCACTAGTCTCATGGCGTAATGCATGCGCACGTCTTTCAGCACACTGCGTCGACGAGCAGCCTGCTATCTGCACCACTGCGGCCTCTGTCGCCAACTTTGCCAAAAACACAATGGGCTCGAATGAGCCCATTGCTTATCTGTCAAAACATATTGAATCAGGGCGCAATTGTGATGCCTTCCAAGCTCAGGACATCAAATCTCAACAAGCCCCATAGCGAAAGGGCCACAGAGCGGAAGCTTCTCACATTGGCCGACAAACATAGTTACTCGCCAATGCGCCGCCTTGAGGCGTACTGCCAATGTAGTGAGGATACGATCCAAGGCGGCACATGGGCTTGGAAGACACAAGGTCAAAGGGCGGCAATGGCTTGCGGCTAGTCAGAAGCAAATCATTAGCCGGCCTCTTATCCTTTTCCACCCAGTCATCAAGCAGACCAATGAAGTCAATGGCACCCGGCGTTCCATAGGACGGTGCATTGGCAGATCCTGCTGGCAAACCTGCCGATGTATGGGGCAATCCAGGCACGGCATAAGCCATGAAGAACTGATCGACTTTCTCCTGTCCCATTTTTGCCACCACTGCATCGTAGTAATCGATGCCAGTCTGGGGACTGTTACCCTTATCCGACAGGTTCTCGCGCATGATCAACTTGCCTCCTCGCGCACGGAACGCGCTGAGACCGGGATCCGTCATATCCATCCATTGCGAAAGCTGCTGCAGTCGGGCTTTATGGTCTTCGGCTTTGAAGTCAAGCGGGTTGTATTGCGCGTCTTTTGTCACGAAGTAGCGAACCAAGCTCCCCCCTACAGAGTAGCTGCGCCCTCCACCCACTGCGTCGGGGTTTGTACCGGGAGCAACCGTGCCTGTAACCCATCGCTCAAATGCACCGTCAACGGCTTCACTACCGTACAGGTATCCTGGATAAGACTGCAGCTGATTGGCCAACGTGAAGGGATAGCGTTGCCCGCCATATGTCCAACGCAGGGTCGCTAGCTGTGCATCTGAAAAGCAGGAATTTCCTTCATCGTTGCCACTGGAACATCTGAGGGATGCAATTGCTGTCTCCGCAAGGGGCCGGCAGGCCTTGTAGTTGCTGACAATCTGATCCTCAATGCCGTCAATAGCATCGCAAGCCTTTCGGACCGTGTCGTGCAAGAGCTGGACCTTGCCACCCAGCCAAGCTCCAGGCGAGCTTTGCACCTGGCCCATGCTTAACTGGAATTGCCATAAGCCCATCAACCGAATAACCGGATCTATGACAACGATTCCATCAAAGTCTGCTGGATAGCGCTGTGCCATCAGCATGCCTTCGCGGCCGCCTTCAGAGCCTCCGATGTAGTAGGCTTTGAGTGCTCTGTGTCCATAGAACCGTTCCGACAACTGCACGCCCACATCACGCGTTTTCTTGTACGCGGCATAGGCATAGTTTGTCAACGCTTCATCATTGAGAGCGAAGGCTCCGGCATCCACGCCGGCTGAAACTTGGTGCCCCGAATCTGTGCCAAGAGTCATATAGCCCCTTGTAAGCGGCAGCGGCGTCTCGGGGCCATCTGCACGGCCTGGCCCAAGCCCGGTCACCAAGGTCCCGTTGAGTCCGCCACCGCCCATTTGCACGCTCTTGCCGTTCCACGAAACGGGCAGGTTAACCTGGGATGTGATCAACGGTGCCGTAGTATCTACAGGACGAATATCGATCAACAACTCACAGTAATCTGGCGTTGCTGCAACCATCGCCGTTCCGGCCGCATTAGGAGCTGCAGACACTGCAGCGCGATACGTTGCCTTAGTGACAACCGCTCCTTGAGTCGGCTCGGCAATACGTGCTGCATCAATCTGAGCACTCTGCAATGCCGCACAGGTCTTGGCTGCGTCCTTTACAACCAGTGGCGTGGGAAATCCCGAACTACTGTCGTCGCCGCCACAGCCCGTCAGCAACAAACTTGCGGCAAGGGAAATCGAGCCCAAGTAAAAGCTGTGAGTTGTTTTCAAAGAAGGCATGTTTTTGATTCGTTGCATGGTGTGTGTCCTGTTCGGCCCGAGACTTAGAACGAATGCTTCAAACCCAGCATCACACCAGTTTGAGAATCTCCCGCGAGTGGGTTGCCTCCCACAGCAGCCGAACTGACGGAAATAGCCAAACGTTTTCCATTGTTTATATGTGCGACCTGGGCATACGCAGCCGTTCGCTTGGAGAGCTTGTAAGTGCCGCGTAGTGCAGTCAGAGTCGAATGATCGCCGCCCTGCGAATAGCGCAGCTGCTGTATTTGCCCGTCAACGGTAACGGCTGTAGACGGACTCCAGGAAAGTCCCACCCAGGCCAGGTTGCTACGTCGAGTGGCGCCATTGGTGAGCGATGCTGCCGCAGCCGCATCGTTGTCACGGCGGATCACACCAGCCCCCAATTTGAGCGAAGGAGTCAGCGAGGCATAGCCATTGACCATGATGCGGCGGTCCTTCATGTCCGAACGCACCAGCCCCGCAAAAGCGCCTGCACCGCCGCGCATCTCGTCAACAGCTAGCGCAGCTCCCCAAGGAGCTGTGTCGTACTTGAGCATGGCAGACCACTGGCGGCAAGCTTGCCTGGCCGTGCTCGATTCCCCTGCGCAATTGGCCCCTGATGGACTGGGACCGGCATTGACCGTATCACGTCCGAAACTATAGGAGCCCCCCAAACTCCAAGCTCCAAAACGGCCGCGGTAGGCCAGCGAATTGTCGGTGCGTGTATTGGGAATGTAGCTGTCCAGGCTGCTGAGTCCGAAGGCATTGGGCCCCAGCAGATCAGCATCGAACAGCGCCCAGTACAGCATGGTGTAGTTCCGTCCCACCGAGGCACTCCCCCAGCCTCCACTCAAGCCGACCCAGGCTTGACGCCCGAAGCCACGACCACCCTGATTGAGGGTTCCGGAATCCACGCCAAATCCCGACTCCAGTGCAAATTCGGCATTCAGGCCACCGCCCAGATCCTCCTTGCCGCGAACGCCCCAGCGCGAGGGCGCCGTACCGGTCAACCCAGGCATTCTCGTCAACGAGCCTCCGCCCTGCACATTGCTCAGGTGCTCAATTCCGGTATCCAGGTGCCCATATAGCGTGACCGAAGAACCGGTCTGTGCCTGCGCCCCCATGGCTGCAGCCAACGATAGCGACGCTAACAACACTGGGCTGAAATGACGGTCCATTTTTTTGTCTCCTGTTGATGTAGTAATAAAAATCAGCACGCCGCAACGTCACACCCGTTTGAGGGGGCTAGATACAGACGTTTGGGAAATGGGAGAAGCCCGCCCGGCTCAGGCGGCGGGACTTCCACAGAACATGACAAAGCGTGCCTCGCGCCGGGCAATCAACCAATGGCCGTCGGCAGTGCGGCAAAAGTGGTCGTTGAACTCACCCAGAAGTTGTCGCTCATGCGCCTTACGACCATGTTCTGTCACTGGCTCCGAGTCGTCGCAAGACCAAAGCAGCACCTGACTATGCGCGCTTGCGGTGTCTGCTCCATGCATTTCGACCAGGATATTGGTGAACAAATGTCGTGTCATGCGGCCGCTTGGGCGCTGCTGATAGGCAGCAGCGATGGCAGTACGTCCATGCAGTGGCTCACCACGGGGGCGCTGCAACACGGCTTCTTCGGCAAACAGCTGTGAGAAGCGCAGGGCATCTCCAGCGTCGGCATAGGCCGCTGCACGTAAAACCAGGTCAATGCAAGCCTGTCGGTTCAACTGCTGCAGGTCGTTGTTCATCACTTGTCTCCTCGGATCGGCCGTCTAAGTTATGCCGTTTTTATTTGGTACCCAAGGATTCCACGAGCCAGCAATTAGAGCCAATGCCACCATCCATTCAATCAATGCGTTTTACTTATGAGGCAATGACACCAAGGACTGTCGTTACGCTAATCTAGGCGGGCCATGAACCTTCCATCTCTATACCCGCCTAGCGTCATTACGCATGAGTCATCGCATTTTCCGGATTTGGCCAGCCAGTTGCGATCCCTGCGAGCCGCACTGACTGTCGTGCGTCAAGGCAGCACCATTCGCGCAGCGCAGGCGATGCACCTATCCCAACCAGCTGTTGCAAGGTCAGTGCTGCAGCTTGAGGAGGCCTGCAGGCTTCCGCTTTTCATTCGCGGTGCACGCGGCATGATGCCGACCGCGCTGGGAAACCAGATGGCTGCACGTATCGAGACAATGCTCCAGCATCTTGGCAGCGGAGCCGCCGAAGCTCAGGCAGCATCCGCCCTCACGGCGCGGCGTTCTTCATTGCCTCACCGCTTCGCAGAAGTGGTGCCACCCGGACATTTGCGAGCCTTGCTCGCTATCGCTCACTGCGGCAGCGAGTCGCAGGCTGCCCAGAAGATTGGCGTCACGCAGCCGTCCATTCATGCCGCGCTGCAAGGGCTGGAGGCCAGCCTTGGCCTGCAGCTGTTTTACAAACTCACCTTCGGAACTCGGCTCACACCGTCGGGAGAAGCTCTGCTGCGGCGTGTCAAGCTGGCCTTGGCGGAAATCAGGGATATGGAAAGCGATATCTCGGCCTGGCATGGCCAGATCAAAGGGCGTGTGGTAGTTGGAGTATTGCCGCTGTCCGTGGGTATTTTCTTGCCCGCTGCCGTGGACAGACTCTCCTCAAGCCACCCCGACATTGAGATCAGCATTGTGGACGGCACCTACGAAAGCCTGATGCAAGGCCTTATGAGTGCAGATATTGATGTCATTGCCGGCGCGCTGCGCGCACAAGTGCCAGAGGATGAGGTTCAGCAGCTTGAGCTGTTCGACGACGACCTGGTTGTCGTCGCCCCCAGCGATCACGACAGCCTGCAGCGTGAGCATCTGACGCTTGAGGATCTGCTGCAATGGCAATGGGTCACGCCATTGCCCAACACGCCGGCAGATAGCGCAATGGTCAGGCTGTTCCGCTCGCACGGACTGGAGCCGCCGCGCAGCAATCTGCGAGCGAGCAGCCCGACCATGACGCTGGCCTTCGTGCTGCAGACCGGCAGGCTGGCCCTGGCCTCGCGTGGACAGGCCATGCGGGACAATCATGGTGGCTTGCTGTCCATCTTGCCCGTGGAGCTGCCCTCTACGCGTCGAGGCATAGGCCTGGCGATACGTGCGCAGGGAACCGCCTCACAGAATCTAGATCTGTTCATTCGGGCCTGCCACCAGACCATGGCGGACCTGCCCGCCTAATTGCTTCCCGCTAGCGGAGCATCCAGTCGGCCAGGGCTTTGGACACTTGCTCAGGCTGCTCCATGGTGCTCATGTGACCACTATCCTCGATCACGACCAGCTCTGCTCCGGGGCATAGCTGCTGCATGCGTTCGTGCCGGGACAAAGGACTCCAGAGGTCCTGCCGCCCACAGACCAGCAAGGTCGGACAGTTCAGCGCCTGCAGGACCGCTGTTGCATCGGGCCGACCCAGCAGAGCATCGATCTGTGCAGCAAAGATGGACGGGGTGAAGCGCGCCACCATGTCCAGGACTTCTTCGAACAGCGGAGTGTCAAGACGGCCGGTGTGAACCATGCCTCGCGCCCATTGGGCGCCCATCTCCCGCATGCCGTTCTCGAGCGCCTTGTCCAGCAACGCCTTTCGTTTGGCACGCTCGCTGGCACCAGCCTCGCCAGCCGCTATGGGCTCCATGCCGGTGTCCAGCAAAGCCAGACGCTCCACACGCTGCGGAGCCATCCTGGCGATTTCCAGTGCCACGCGCCCCCCCATCGAATGTCCGGCCAAGGAAAAGCGCTCTGCGCCTACCTCGCTCAGCACCAGGCGCGCCATTTCCTCAATGGAAGCAGCATGGCCATAGGAAGGGCTGATGCTGTCGGCAAAGGAAAGCGCCTTTCTCTGCTCCTGCCAAACCACTTCGTCACAAAGCAAGCCGGGCAAAAATACGATGCAGGGTTTGCTCATGCAGCGCTCTCCAGAATCAGATGGCCGACGGCCGTGTTCGATGCAGGCACATGGTAGAAACGGTGCGCCGCCTTGGGCAGCGGTGCGGGGCCGCCCACATCGGACATGGCGCCGCGCGCAATCAGCCACATCACCAGCTCGATGCCTTCCGAGCCGGCTTCGCGCACGTAGTCGATATGCGGCATCTGCGCCAGACCGTGGGGGTTCTCGATCAGCAGATCCAGGAACTGGTTGTCCCATTCCTTGTTGATCAGGCCCGCGCGCGCACCCTGCAGCTGGTGGCTCATGCCGCCCGTGCCCCAGATATGGACGTTGATGTCCTGGTCGTAGCTCTCCACGGCCTTGCGGATGGCGCGGCCCAGGTTGAAGCAGCGCTGGCCGGTGGGCACGGGATACTGCACCACGTTCACGGCGAAGGGGATCACCGGGCAGGGCCAGGAGCCGGTCTTGGGGTCCTGCTCGCCGCACATCAGCGACAGAGGCACCGTGAGGCCGTGGTCCACGTCCATCTTGTTGACGATGGTCAGGTCGAAGTCCTGCTGGATCACGGACTGGGCAATGTGGCTGGCCAGGTCGGGATGGCCGACCACCTTGGGCACGGGGCGCGGGCCCCAGCCTTCGTCGGCGGGCTGGAATTCCGCAGCCGTGCCGATGGCGAAGGTTGGAATGCAGTCCAGGCTGAAGGCCGTGGCGTGGTCGTTGTAGACCAGGAAGATCACATCGGGCTTGTTGTCCTTCATCCACTGGCGCGAGAAGTCATAGCCCTTGAACAGGGGCGCCCAATAGGCTTCCTGGGTCTTACCCATGTCCATGGCGGCGCCGATGGCAGGCACATGCGAGGTGAAAATGGATGCGGTGATGCGTGCCATCAGGCTTGCCTCCCTGTTTCATTCAGGAATCTGTTGCCCTCTATGCCGCGCCCGCCTGCAAGCATCATCTGGCGGTAATCTTCTTCGCTCATGCCCGTCATGGTCGACACCATGTTCTGTACGCTGATGCCGTCAGTGGCGCCTATCTTTACGAGAAAGTAAATGTTCCCGCCCAGGTCTATGCAGCGATTGAGATCGCGCGCCAGCACGGCCTGCTTCTGCTCCTCAGTCATCGACCACTCGTCGAGATAGGCTCGCTCGTTGGCGCGAAAGCGCTCGCGGTTCTCCGCCTTCATCAGGCTCATGCAGAACTGGTTGAGCCAATAGCCCCTACGGGACTGCTCTGCGTCAAACACCGTGGTACCAGGCACATCAAGATAAGGTTTGTTCAAAGCCATAGATATCAATTTCTGCAGATTCAAAGATCCAGTACCAGCCGTTCACAGCGGGCCCGTGAGCAGCAAGGAGTGAACTGATCGTCAGCGGCTTGCTCCTCAGCGGTCAGATAAGAATCACGGTGATCAATTTGTCCTGATAGAACGCGCGTCAGGCAAGTGCCGCAAACCCCCTGCTCACAGGAAACCATGATCTCCACACCAACGTCCTGCAAAGCCTGTGTCACGCTCTGACCTACCGCGACAGACACGACACGCCCCGAACTTGCGAGTTGCACTTCGAAAGCAGTGTCCTCGCCGCGAGGGCCAACATTGGCTGCCGCAAAAAACTCCCAATGCAATCGCTTTTCGCTCCAGCGCTGCTGGCGCGCAGCGTCCAGCACTGCGTCGATAAACCCCTGGGGACCGCAAACATAGAGATGCGTGTCCGGCAAGGCATCGGCAAGCACGGCTTCTATGTTCAGGCGCCGGGAAGCATCGCCCTCGTCAAAGTACAGTTGCACCTGGTCAGCGAAGGCAGAGTCCACAATACGCTGCTGAAAAGCCATGCGCTGCCTGGAACGACCTGCGTAGTGCATGCGAAAGGAGGCACCAAGTACCGAAAGCCGCTCCGCCATGCACAGGATGGGCGTCACGCCTATGCCCCCGGCCAAGAGCAAGTGGTGCGGCGCATCAGGTTCCAGCGCGAAATGATTTCTAGGCGCGCTGATCTGCAGCACGTCGCCTTCGGCCACAACTTCGTGCACAGCCGATGAGCCTCCACGTGAGGCTGGATCGCGCAACACGGCGATCTGGTAACGATGCGCTTCCGAAGGATCGTTGCACAGCGAATATTGACGAACGATTCCACCGGGAAGGTGTACGTCTATATGTGAGCCAGCCACAAAAGATGGCAAGGTACCGCCATCGATAGCCACCAGCTCAAGGCCACAGATGTCCTGTGCCTCCTGCGTTCGCCGAGCGACTCGAACTTGCAAAAAGCTGCCAGCAGTCATACAGCCTCCGCGCGCTCACGCGTCAGCAAGCGCTCGATGACACGGCGGGACTGGACACCACCTGCATCGATGTTGAGCATCAGCAGCTTACGGTCAGGCCAGCGAATCAGGTTTTCCTGCTGCAGCTCCAGCACCTCCGTGTCCTCGCTGAAGACCTTGCCCTGCCCCTCGCGAATAGAGGCCGTCAAAGCCGCATCCTGTGGCTTGAACTGGCGCGCCATACCCCAGAAATAATGATGCGTGGTTTCGGTTTCCGGGGTAATGAAGTCCACAACGATGGACGAAACCTTTTTGTCTGCTGGCGCACCATGACCGCCATGCCCGGCCAGAGCCACGCCCACCTCGATCATCACGTGGCTGGGTGGCTCGAAATGACAGATCTGCCAACGATCCACGGGCTGGTCATCGGGCAGTCCATTGCCGCGCAAAGCCATGCGCCAAAATGGCGGAGCCTCAGGCAAGCCTTCCATGAAGCGGCTGGTGGTGACATGGTCGCCATCCACCTTGGTCACGCAAGGCGTCTCGTCGATTTCCTTTTGTCCAATCGAGCTGGCATGCACATAAGTTTCGTGCGTCAGATCCATCAGGTTATCAATCATGAGCAAATGACTGGCCTTGATGTGGTAGTAGCCGCCGCCATAGGCCCATTGCGGATTGTCCGCCCAGTAAAGCTCTGGAATCAGCCCGGGGTCGGCCTCCTCCTTGCGGCCTGGCCAGACCCAGACAAAGCTATACCGCTCCACGACTGGAAAGCTGCGGATCTCTGGAAATCCCCGCACGCGCTGGCCTGGCATGGCAATCGTTTTTCCCTCGCAACCCATCTCCAGGCCGTGGTAGCCACAGATCAGCTTTCCCTCGCAGACAAAGCCCAGCGATAGCGGTGCACCGCGGTGAGGACAAAAGTCCTCCACCGCAGCAATTCCCTGCGGGCCACGGTAAAAAGCAATGCGCTCATTGCAAATGGTGCGGCCCAAAGGCTTGTCTTGAGGGATTTCATCAGCCTTGCAGGCGACATACCAAGTGTTCAACAAAAACATAACGGGGTCGTTATCAATAGAGTGGGGAAATACGTGCTTTGAAAGTCAGTGCGCCGCAGCCACCGAACCCCGAAGAACCGCGACTCGGCCCGCGCCTGTGGCGAAAACGGCCATCGCAGCGACAATCAGGGGGACAGCGAAGACGTAGTAGAGCGAAGCAGGCTGCCAGCCGCCATCCAGCAGCAGTCCCGCCATGGTTGGCGCCACGATGGCGCCAATGCGGCCAATACCGATGGCCCACCCCATGCCGGTAGCGCGGACCTGGGCGGGATAGGTGGCAGGCACCAGGCCATAGAGACCAGCCATGGATGCAAACAGAAAAATACCTACACCGACTGCAGCAACAAATGCCCACGCCAGGCTGGTCGAAGCAAGGCCGAACAATGCGGTAAACAGCGCATTGAGCAACAGGCTGCCAATCGCCAGATTGCGCAACTTCGCCCTCACAGCCAGCAGACCGAACAAGCTACCGCCAGCAATGCCCCCCAGGTTCAGCAGCACTCCGCCCGTCACGCCCTGCTGGGCCGACAAACCGGCTTGCACCAGCAATTTGGGTGTCCAGCTCAGCGAGAAATAGACACTGAACATGAGCAGGAAAAAGCCTGCCCACAGCATCAGGGTAGGACGTGCCAAACCATTCTTGAACAGCGCCGCCACCGTATTGCCTTGAACGGCATCGCCGGCCACCGGAGCAGGCAGCTGCGCAAGCGGTGCATGGCCCATGAGCACCATCAAACGATTGAGCTTCTCGAGCGCGTGAACCGGACGGCGGCCCAGCAGGAAATCCACGGATTCGGGCAGACGCCACAGCACGATGGGCAACATCAAGGCTGTCGTCAGGCCGCCAAAAACAAAGACCGAGCGCCAGCCGTAATGTGTCAGCAGCCAAGCGGCCATGAGTCCACCCAGAGTGGCACCGATCGGATAGCCGGTGGCTTGCAACGCGATCGCAGTGCTGCGCCACTTTTGGGACGAGAACTCGGAAGTGATGACCCCCACGCTTGCCAGCATGCCGCCGATGCCGACGCCGGTGATGGCCCGCAGGGCAGCCAGCTCGATATAGCTTCGGGCCATGGCTGACATCAGCATTCCAGCCGAAACCACGACGAGGCACAGCACAATGACAGGCTGCCGACCGCGTCTATCGGCCACGGGGGCGACAAACAGCGAGCCAATGGCCATACCAATCAGCCCGGCACTGAACAACACGCCCAGCTGAGCGCCATTGAGCTTCCATTCAGCCGCAACTGATGATGCAGTAAAAGCCATCACGAGCACATCGAAGCCATCAAGCATGATGAGCAAAATGCAGATGCTTACGGCCAGCCATTGAAACGAGGTCATGGCACCTTCGTCCATGGTCTTGCGAATGTCTTTCATACAGGTCCTTATCAGGAACAGGTTGTCTCCGGAGCTTCGTTATGTCTGCAGCTGTCACGCCGCAGTAACCAGCTTTCTAGTTAGAGCGCCACTGTCTAACTTGCTAAAACAGCGTGGTGAGGCTCGACTGAAAAGTATCTCTATCAGAGTCTGTCAACGCCAATGCACACATTGCGGCAAGCTATGCGTTTTAATGATGACTTTTCTCGCCAACGCAGAAGATCTGACGAGAGATAGTGGGACAGCCTAATGAATCCCCGGGCATGGTCCATTGCTTGTCTTTCACATAAACATGGGGCGTAGGCATACCAAGACCCTGGGAACAGCGCCGCAGGCGTAGGTCTGCCACCGAGAAAGCGGACCTGGTTCGTCAAACCTATGAGCCTGGGATGAGCGTGTCACTCGTGGCTCACCAAGAAGGTGTATCGGCAAGCTTGCTCTTTACCTCGCGAAAGCTTGAGCATGAAGGGCCTCCGACACCAACGCCCTAATGAGTGCTGCCGCTCACACCACCAACTGGAAGCAGTACAACGCAGCACTCAAGGCTCGCGGCTCCTTGACCATCTGGCTGGACAAGACCATGTCTTGGCTTGCCGCTGACAGCGGCAAACGCGGGCACAGCCCGCAGTTCTCGGATGCAGCGATTCAGTTCTGCCTGACCATCAAGAACCTCTTTGGATTAGTCTTGCGGCAGACCACAGGCTTTGTTCCGTCACTACTGGCGCTGTCTGGATTGCTGTGGCCAATTCCCGACTTCAGTACATTGTGTCGCCGCCAACGCCGTCTGGATGTGCAAGTGGCATACCGCTCTAGCGCAGCCGGCCTGCACCGACTGGTTGACTCCACAGGCATCAAGTTCCTTGGCGAAGGCGAGTGGAAGTGCAAAAAGCATCGCCGCCAATGGCGCAAGCTGCACATCGGTATTGATGCGCAAACGCTGCAGTGTTGCCGCAGTTGCGGAGCAAGTTCCTGCCGAGGAGCCGCTGCTGACAGTGACAGGCGATGGGGCTTATGACACGCAGTACGTGCATGCGGCGGTCATTCAGCGCAATGCCACGCCCATCATTCCCCCAAGAAAGAATGCCAAGGTGCGCAAAGGCGATGGCTTTGCGCACCGCAACGCAGCTATCGCCGCATGCAGACGGTTGGGGTGAAGTATCTGGAAACGCTGGAGCGGTTACCAGCGGCGCAGCCCGGTAGAGACCAAGATGAACTGCATCAAACGCCTGGGTGAACGAGTAATGTCACGCACGTTCGAGCGCCAAGTTAACGAACTGCACATTCGAGCCGCCATCCTCAATCGGTCTACTGAACCGGTCTGCCCGCAGACGGTGGCTGTGGCCTAGCCACACCTGGGGTTGGGAAATCTGGCCCTGGGGGTGATATATGCAACAACGCCCTCTCGCTGTCGCGCGTATGAGTTTTTATGGCGGGCGGCTTCACAGACGAAAACGCGGGCTTGCGCGAGCCATGGCGGATTCAGACCGCCCTTCCGCACCCCGAGCTGGCAGCCGCAGAAACACACCAATACAGGTATTAACCCGAATAAAGTCGCTGAAACTAGCTAGAATCGCGCCCATCCCGCGGGAGAGCGGAGCCTTTCGAGGGTTCCCGCCGAAGGCGCAAACTCCCATAATCGCTCAGGCAATAAGTACCGCAGGTGGGTCTGACAGGACCCGGATATCGCCAACTGGAGAGCAGCCCGCAACCACAAGCTGCAGGGCTCACCGAAGGGGCAAGCATGTCCACCGCGAAGGTGCTCATGCGCAACTCTCAGGTAAAAGGACAGCGGGAGAGGCAAGCCGGACACTCCCGCCGATGTGAGTGGCTGGTCTATTTTCAAGTGCCTTCATGCTTCCTTCCGTCTCTTTGCTGGACTCGTTCCAGGCCTCCAACTTCACCGTCATGCTGGTCATCTATCTGGTGGCCATTACCGCCGAAGCCATGTCCGGCGCACTCGCCGCAGGCCGGCGCAATATGGATATCTTCGGCGTCGTCGTCATCGCCTTTGTCACTGCCCTGGGAGGCGGCACCATCCGCGACATGGTGCTGGGCCACTACCCCATCGGCTGGACCCAGCACCCTGAATATGTGTATCTGGTCATCAGCTTCGGTCTGCTGACCACTGTGATTGCACGCCATATGCACAGGCTCAAGCAGGTGTTTTTGCTGCTGGACGCCATGGGACTGATCGCCTTTTCGCTGATCGGCTGCAATACCGCGCTGGAGCTGGGCTACCCCACCATCGTCATCATCATGGCCGGCATGATTACCGGCATCAGCGGCGGCATCTTGCGCGATGTGCTCTGCAACCAGGTCCCCGTGGTGTTCCGCCGCGAGCTGTATGCCAGCGTGTCGCTGTCGGTATGCCTGATGTTCCTGGGCCTGCGCTATCTGGATGTCAGCCCCAATATCAGCACCATCGTGTGTTTTGCCGGCGGTCTGGCCTTCCGTCTGGCCGCCATTCGTTTCAAATGGCGCCTGCCGGTTTTTTCGTACCAGCAGCGCTGGGAGTGATAGAGACTCCCCCTGTGGCGCTGCGCGCCTTCCCCCTCTCTTGCTACGCAGGAGGGAGACGCAGCCATCGCTGCGGGGCGGCCCTTGCTTGGCTGCTCTAACCTAGACTGCGCCATGCATTACCCATGTAGTTTCACTTTCCATGTCTGAACCGATCACATGGATGCCGGATGGCACCCCCTACAACACCCGATTTGGTGATCGCTATCACAGCGAGCTGGGCGGCCTTGACCAGGCCCGCCAGGTTTTTCTCGGTGGCTGCGATCTTCCAGCTGCCTGGGCCGATGCAGCGCAGTGGCGCATTCTGGAAACCGGCTTTGGCTTCGGCCTGAATTTCCTGGTCACCTGGGCGGCATGGAAAGCCGACCTCAGACGCCCGCGCATTCTGCATTTTGTCTCGGTGGAGGCCTACCCTGTCTCGCGCGAGGATCTGCTCGCGTTTTTACCGACCGATGGGGAACTGCGCCCGCTTGGCGAACAACTGGCCGAGCAATGGTGGGGACTGCTGCCCGGCGTGCATCGCCTTTCCTTTGATGACGGCCAGGTGCTGCTGACGCTCCATATAGGCGATGCCAGGACCATGCTGCGCAAGCAGCAGATGACGGCTGACAGCGTATATCTGGATGGCTTCTCTCCCCAGCTCAACCCCGAGATGTGGGATGAAGATGCCATGAAGAACATCGCCCGCCATTGCCGCCGTGGCACGCAGCTTGCCACTTGGTGCGTGGCCGGCCATGTGCGCCAAGCGCTCAAGGCTCAGGGTTTTGACGTCAAGAAGCGCGTTGGCGTGCCGCCCAAGCGCCATAACCTGCATGCAGCCTACAACCCGGCCTGGGAGCCGCGCCATCGCCCTGACGGCCTGCCTGCGCCCGTGGGCCAGGCCGGCCGCTGCCTGGTGCTGGGTGCAGGCCTGGCTGGTGCCGCCGCTGCCGCCAGCCTGGCAAGACGCGGCTGGGAAGTGACGGTGCTGGATGCGGCGGCCGAGCCTGCGGCAGGAGCTTCAGGCCTGCCGGCCGGCTTGTTTTGCCCGCATATTTCGCCCGATGACAGTGTTCTATCGCGCCTGTCCAGAAGCGGCGTACGCACAACGCTACAAAATCTGCAGCAACTGAGCCAAGCGCAAAAGTTGCATCCAGCCCAGGACTGGGCCCATGGCGGCGTGCTGGAGCATGACCTGAACGAGCCCTCCCATCTGCCCAGGTCATGGCTGCAACCCGGCAGCGAGACATTCCCCTGGGGCCTGCACTGGAGTGCGCCTGCGCTGCCGGCTCAGCTGGCTGCGGCAAAGCTGCCTGCAGACAGCCACGCCGTCTGGCATGAGCAGGCTGGCTGGGTACGCCCCGCACAACTGGTGCGCGCGCTGCTGCAAGCCCCCGGGATTCATTGGCAGGGCCATGCCCGAGCTTCACGGCTGGTGCGCGATGAAGTGCGCAACATCTGGCAAGTGCTGGATGCCCGGGGCCAGACCCTGGCCCAAGCCCCCATGCTGGTGCTGGCCCTGGGCCCGGACACCAAGCCCTTGTTGCAAGCCAGCGGCCTGGCAGCAGGGGAGTGGGAGCTGCAAGCCATACGCGGCCAGGTCAGCGTGGCCGAGCATGATGCCGGGACGCTGGCGGCCATGCCGCCCTTCCCCGTCAACGGTCATGGCAACCTGGTGCCGGACTTTCCCTCGGCCAACCAGGCCGGCGCACACCAGTGGATCATGGGATCGACCTTTGAGCGCAATGTGACCGAGCTGCCGCCCACCGCTGCCGACCAGCAGGCCGCCCATGCCAGCAATGGCGAAAAACTGGGCGCTTTGCTGCCCGGATGCAGGCAGGCGCTGAGCTCCTTCTTCGATACGGACCAGCGGCCCGCCACCTGGGCGCGCCTGCGTTGCGCGGCCTATGATCGTCTGCCGCTGGCAGGTCCCGCCGGGCAGTCAGCCACCGATCTACCGGGCCTGTGGGTGCTGACGGGGCTAGGCTCACGCGGGCTGACGCTGTCCATGCTTTGCGGCGAACTGCTGGCGGCACGCCTGCATGGAGAGCCGCTGCCGCTGGATGCCAGGCTGGCTCAGGCCCTGGGTACGCAGCGCCTGTGGAGCCGCGCCCTGCAACAGCCCAGGTAAGCCACTCGCAAAAAAAGCACACAGCGCTTACGGAGAAGCGCTGTGTGCTGTTTCAGGCCTGATTCCGAAGCCGGGTTTATTCGCTGCTTAACGATGCCACGGTGACCAGGGGCTCCAGTTTGGTCGCCAGCACCTTGTCCAGCGTCTTGCCGTCCATGTCCACGACTTCAAAGCGCCAGTCTTCCCACTCCACCACGTCGGCTTCGGTAGGCACGCGGCCCAGCAGCAGCATGATCATGCCGCTCAAGGTGTGATAGCGGCCGCGCTCTTCCTCGGGCACGGTATGCAGGCTCAGGCGGTCCTTGAGTTCGGGCACGGGAATATGGCCGTCCAGCAGCCAGCTGCCGTCTTCGCGCTGCACGGCCCAGCTGGTTTCGGGATCACGCGGCTGGAATTCGCCGGTAATCGCCTCGATCAGGTCCTGCAGCGTGACAATGCCCTGCACCTCGCCGTACTCGTCGATCACAAAGGCCATATGCAGATCGGAGGTACGGAAGTTGTCCAGCAACTCCATGCCGGTAATGGTCTCGGGCACATAGAGGGCAGCCTGCAGAGGCTGGTCCTTGAGCGCCTGCTTGCCCTTGTTGCGCACGGCCTGCGTCAGCCACTGGCGGGCATTGAGCACGCCCACGATATTGTTCATATCGCCACGCACGACCGGGAAGCGCGCGTGGTCGGCCTGTTCGACACGGGCCAGGGTCTCTTCCAGGCTCTCGTCGATATCGAGACAGATGACATCGCTGCGCGGCACCATCAGCGAGCCAATCTGGCGATCGTCCAGACGGAACACATTGCGCACCATGGTGTGCTCCTGCGACTCGATCACGCCGGCCGTGTGGCCTTCCACCAAAATGGCCTGGATTTCCTCTTCGGTCACCACGCTGCCATTGCTTTCCTTGACGCCCAGGACCTTTAGCAGGCCGCGCGTCGATGCCGACAGCAACCAGACAAAGGGTTTGGTGGCCAGGGCCAGAAAGTTGATGGGACGCGAGATCAGGCGCGCCAGGGCCTCGGGATGGGTCTGGCCCAGGCGCTTGGGAACCAGCTCGCCCACGACGATGGAGAAGTAGGTGATCAGCACCACCACCAGGCCGGTGGAGAGGTAGTCGGCATATTTCTGGGTCATGCCCAGGGTGATCAGCCAGTTCTCCAGCGGGCCGGCCAGAGCCGCCTCGCCGACGATGCCGTTGAGCACGCCGATGGAGGTGATACCGATCTGGATGGTGGAGAGGAAACGCGTCGGGTCCTCTCCCAATTTAATAGCAGCTGCCGCGCCGCTGTCGCCCTCATCCACCAGTTTCTGCATGCGGGTCTTGCGGGCGGTAACCAGCGCAATTTCCGACATGGCGAAGACGCCGTTCAGACAGATGAGAGCGAAAAGTATGGCTATTTCCATAGTCAGGCACCCGCTTTCTATCCAGGCGCCTCAATCATTGAACAAGCCTTGATTCTAGAGAATGCCCGGCACAGGGGCGCTCACAAAATGCAAGCGCGCAGAAAGGAAATTGGTTCAGGTGCTCCGTAAGAGCGTTCTGGCAGCCCTTCACATATTCATTCAGATATATATGAAGCACTAAATAATCGTTTGTTTTTATATAAAGCCTCTCTACAGTTCTGACCAACGATCAAAGTGCAATGCCACCCGAGGCAAGGCATCCGCTCCACGGAAGAACTGAAGACATGTATCAATACACCGATTTCGACAAAGCGTTCGTCAAGCAACGCGCCGACCAGTTCCGTGACCAGCTCCAACGCTGGCAGGCAGGCAAGCTCACGGAAGACGACTTCCGCCCGCTGCGTCTGCAAAACGGCTGGTATGTGCAGCGCTACGCCCCCATGCTGCGCGTGGCCGTGCCCTACGGCGAAATCAACTCGGCCCAGATCCGCGTGCTGGCCAAGGTGGCCCGTGAGTACGACGAGCCCGAGGCCGAAGTCTTCAAGCAGGCTCTGGAAGGCCAGGGCAAGCTGGGCACGACCTATCTGCCCAAGAACTGCGCCCACTTCACCACCCGCACCAATGTGCAGTTCAACTGGATTCCGCTGAGCAAGTCCGCCGACGTGATGGATCTGCTGGCCTCCGTGAACCTGCACGGCATCCAGACCAGCGGCAACTGCATCCGCAACACCACCACCGATGCGCTGGCCGGTATCGCACCCGACGAGATCATCGACCCCCGCCCCTACGCAGAAATCCTGCGTCAGTGGACCACGCTGCACCCCGAGTTCGCGTTTCTGCCACGCAAGTTCAAGATCGCCATCACCGGCGCCAGCGAGGACCGCGCCGCCACGGGCTGGCATGACGTGGGCCTGCACATGGTCAAGAACGAAGCCGGCGAGATCGGCTTCAAGGTCTTCGTGGGCGGCGGCATGGGCCGCACGCCCGTGATCGGCACCGTGATCCGCGAGTTCCTGCCCTGGAACCAGATCATGAATTACATCGAGGCCATCGTCCGCGTCTACAACGAGCTGGGCCGCCGCGACAACAAGTACAAGGCCCGTATCAAGATATTGGTCAAGGCCGAAGGCCAGGCCTATATCGACGCCGTGGAAGAAGAATTCCGCCAGATCGTCGAAGTGGACGGTGGCCCTCACACCGTGCCCCAGGCCGAGTTCGATCGCGTGGCCGCCATGTTCACCACGCCCGCTCTGCCCGTGGTGGCCGATGCCGCAGTCGATGAGCAGGCCCTGATTGCCCAGACCGCCAAGGAACCCGCTTTTGCACGCTGGATTGCCCGCAACGTCCACGCCCACCGCGTGGCCGGTTTGCGCGCCGTGACCCTGTCCTTCAAGCGTGTCGGCCAAGCCCCCGGCGATGCGCAAAGCGAACAGCTCGACGCACTGGCTCATCTGGTGGACAAGTTCTCTGCCGGCGAAGCCCGCGTGACGCACGACCAGAACGTGATGCTGCCCTGGGTGCAGGTCGGCCAGCTGCATGCACTGTGGACCGAGGCCAAGGCCCTGGGTCTGGCCAGCACCAATGTGGCGCTGCTCACCGACATGATCGCCTGCCCCGGCGGCGACTTCTGCGCGCTGGCCAATGCCCGCAGCCTGCCGATTGCCGACGCCATCACGGCCCGCTACCAGGATCTGGACGAACTGGACGACATCGGCGAAATCGATCTGCATATCAGCGGTTGCATCAACAGCTGCGGCCACCACCACAGCGGCCATATCGGCATTCTGGGCGTGGATAAGGACGGCAAGGAGTGGTATCAGGTCACGCTGGGCGGCTCCGACGGCTCGACCCTGTCCGGCCAGGCCGTGGCCGGCAAGGTCATCGGCCCCTCGTTCAGCGCAGCCGAAGTGCCCGATGTGATCGAAGCCGTGCTGAGCACCTATCGCGACCTGCGCCAGCCCGGCGAGCACTTCATCGACGCCGTGCGCCGCATCGGCCTGGATCCCTTCAAGGAGGCCGGCAAGGCAGCCCGCCACCCTGTGGAAGCCGAAGAAGAAGCGCTGGCCTGAAGCCATAAGAACAAGGATAGAGTCATGAAAATTCTGGCAAGCAACGAATACCAGGCCCCCACCGAAAGCACCGGCAATGTGCTGGTGCTGGCTAACGATGTGAACGCCCTCGAGGTGAATCTGGACGGCATCGCACAGGTGGATCTGTATTTCCCCAACTTCACCGATGGCCGCGCCTTCAGCCAGGCCTATCTGCTGCGTCGCCGTCTGAAGTTTGCAGGCGACATCCGTGCCACCGGCGATGTGCTGATCGACCAGCTGGTTCAGATGGAGCGCACGGGCTTCAGTAGCGCCGTGCTGCGCGAAGGCGTGGACGCCGCCGATGCCCAGCGCCAGTTCGAGCGCTTTGGCGGTTTCTACCAGGCCGATGCCGTGCACACACAACCCCATTTCGTAGAGGTGCAAGCATGAGCCAGCTCGCCCCCGTAAGCACCCTCGACCTGGATCTGGCACAAATCAATGCCGAACTGGGCCGCGACGCCCAGGCGCTGGTGAACTGGGCCGTGGGCCTGGGTCAGCCCACCATAGTCACAACCAACTTCCGCCCCTTCGAGGCGGTGATCCTGCACATGGTCACGCGCGCCAACCCCGACGTGCCTGTGGTCTGGATGGACAACGGCTACAACACCGAAGCCACCTATCGGTTTGCCGATGCGGTGACCAAGCAGCTTGGGCTCAAGCTCAAGATCTACCTGCCGCTGCGCTCACGTGCCCACCGCGAAGCCGTGGAAGGAGCCACGCCGGCGCTGGACGATCCGCGCCATGCGGCCTTCACAGAAGAAGTGAAGCTGGAGCCCTTTGTCCGCGCCCTGCGCGAAACCGCACCCAAGGTCTGGTTCACCGCCCTGCGCGCCACCGACACCGCTGTGCGAGCACAGATGGAGCCCGTCAGCATCAATCCCGACGGACTGATCAAGGTTGCGCCGCTGCTGCACTGGTCGTCCAAGGAGCTGTACGAATACTGCGAAAAGCACGGCCTGCCCAACAACTTTGACTATGTGGACCCGACCAAGGGTGAGGACAACCGCGAATGCGGACTTCATTTGAGTCACTGACGTGCTCCCCCTGGGCCGCTTTGCGGCTTCCCCCTCTCTCTTCGGGAGGGGGACGGCAGCCTCGCCGCAAGGCGGCTCTTGCTTGCTGCCCCTGGAATTGCAGCGCGCCCGTTTTGTAAGCCGTCGATTTAAAAAGATAGCTGATAGCCCAATATCTATAAGCGCTACAGCATTATTTGATTGGATAAAAAATGAACGCTCGTGTGGATACTTCCGTGTTGAGCCATCTCAGCAACCGCCACCTGGATGCACTGGAAGAAGAAACCATTTTCATCCTGCGCGAAGTGGCCGCCACCTTTGAACGCCCCACCCTGCTGTTTTCGGGCGGCAAGGATTCGCTGGTCATGCTGCGCTGCGCCGAAAAGGCCTTCGGCGCAGGCCGCATTCCCTATCCCTTGCTGATGATCGACACCGGCCACAACTTCCCCGAAGTGACCGATTTCCGCGACCAGCGAGCCAAGGAACTGGGCGCCGAGCTGATCGTGCGCAGCGTGGAAGACTCCATGGCACGCGGCACCGTGCGTCTGGCACACCCCGGCGAATCGCGCAATGTGCACCAGTCGGTGACGCTGCTGGAGGCGATTGACGAGTTCCGCTTCGACGCCCTGATCGGCGGCGCGCGCCGCGACGAGGAAAAGGCCCGCGCCAAGGAGCGCATCTTCAGCCACCGCGACAGCTTCGGCCAGTGGCAGCCCAAGGCCCAGCGCCCCGAACTGTGGACGCTGTTCAACACCCGCATTGCACAGGGCGAGCATTTCCGCGTCTTCCCCATCAGCAACTGGACCGAGCTGGACGTGTGGCAGTACATCGCCCGTGAAAACATCGCCCTGCCATCGATCTACTACACCCACAAGCGCGATGTGGTGGAGCGCAAGGGCCTGCTGGTGCCCGTGACCGAACTGACCCCGCCGCGTGACGGCGAGGAAGTCGTGCAGCGCGATGTGCGCTTCCGTACCGTGGGCGACATCACCTGCACCTGCCCCGTGGAAAGCACGGCAGCAACGGCCGAAGACATCGTGATCGAGACTCTGGCCGCCGAGGTCAGCGAACGTGGCGCGACGCGCATGGACGACAAGACCAGCGAAGCGTCCATGGAAAAGCGCAAGAAAGACGGGTACTTCTAAGGCATCCCCTGAGGCGCTACGCGCCTTCCCCTTCTCTGGAGCTTCGCTCCGGAAGGGGACGACACCCTCGGTGCGCGGCGGCGCTTCCTCGGTGTCTCTGAGTTGGGACATGTCGGTTTTTAGAAAGAATGCGATGACTGAGACTATTAATTCCGTAGCTGCTAGCGCAAACCCATCAAGCGCTTCAGGCCAATTTGATGCACATAACAGCAGCGCGCTGCGCTTTATCACCTGCGGCTCGGTCGATGACGGCAAGAGCACGCTGATCGGTCGCCTGCTGGTGGACACCCGCGCCGTGCTGCAGGATCAGCTGGCCGGCGTCACCAAGTCCGGCGAAACGGATCTGGCACTGCTGACCGACGGCCTGGCCGCCGAGCGCGAGCAAGGCATCACGATCGATGTGGCCTACCGCTACTTCGCCACCGAGTCGCGCAAGTTCATCATTGGCGACGCTCCCGGTCACGAGCAGTACACACGCAATATGGTGACGGCAGCATCGAGCGCCGATGCCGCCGTGGTATTGGTCGATGCCACCAAGCTGGACTGGAAGAATGCCGATCTGGAGCTGCTGCCCCAGACCCGCCGCCACAGCCTGCTGGCCCATCTGCTGCGCGTGAATTCGCTGGTGTTTGCCGTCAACAAGCTCGACGCCGTGCAGGACCCGGCCCTGGCCTTTGCCCATATCAGCGCCGCGCTCCAGAAGTTCACAGCCTCCGCAGACATCAAGATCACGGCCACCGTGCCCGTGTCCGCGCTCAAGGGCTACAACGTGGTCAACAGCACCGACGGCTGGGCCGGCTACCACGGCCCCAGCCTGCTGCAACTGCTGGAACAACTGCCCAACACGCCCACCGACAGCGATCTGGCGCTGGCCTTCCCCGTGCAGTGGGTGGAGAAATTCTCTTCTTCGTCCGACACCAGCCAGGGCCGCCGCGTGTTCTGGGGCCGTGTCGCCACGGGCGTGGCCCGGGTCGGTGCCCAGGTGCAGATTCTGCCCAGCGGCCAGCTCGCGACCGTGGCCCAGGTCATAGACCACGCCCGCGCGCCCAAGGAAGTGGCTGCCGGCCTGTCCGCCGGCATCACGCTGGACCGCGAGGTCGATGTCTCGCGCGGCGACTGGATCATTGCCGCCCCCGTGCAAGCCGAAGTCGCCGAGGATGACTTTGATGCCCCTGCTGCCGCAAGCCCCTGGCCCAGCAGCCGCGAGATCACCGCCACCGTGGCCTGGATGGACACCGAACCCCTGGTGCCCGGTCGCGTTTACTGGGCGCTGCATGGCCATCGCTGGGTCAAGGCCAAGGCGCGCCGCTTGGTGCACCGCCTCAATATCAATACACTGGACAAGGAAGACGCCCAGCAGCTCGAGGCCAATGCCATCGGCCAGGTGGAGCTGGTGCTGCAGGAAGCCATTCCGGCCGCCCCCTTCTCCCAAGCCCGCCAGCTGGGCTCGCTGATTCTGGTGGACACCGCCAGCAATGCAACGGCCGGTGCCGCGCTGGTGAACTGAAGCCAATGAAGACAGGGCCGCAACCGCGATCTGGCCGCCAAACCAGATCTCCATACGGCCTTATCCAGCCAGGCACTGGCGCTGCGCGGGAAAAAACCTAAAATCACGGGGTTTTACCAATCCCCACCCAAGAAGAAGATTCTCAATGACTCACGTCGTTACCGAAAACTGCATCAAGTGCAAGTACACCGATTGCGTGGACGTTTGCCCCGTGGACTGCTTCCGTGAAGGCCCCAACTTTCTGGTGATCGATCCCGATGAGTGCATCGACTGTGCCGTCTGCATTCCCGAGTGCCCGGCCAATGCCATCTTTGCCGAAGAAGATGTGCCAGCCGATCAACTGGCCTTCATCAAGCTGAACGTGGATCTGTCCCAGCTCAAGAGCTGGAAGAGCATCACCAAGCGCAAGGCTTCGCTGCCCGACGCCGACGAGTGGAATGGCAAGCCGAACAAAGTGGATTTGCTGGAGCGCTAAGCCGGTCAGGGCGCGGACTGCGCTACGCTTGCCTGCATGAGCCCGTCCAACGCAACGACCAACGCTTCCCTCTCACTACAACCCGCCGTGGAAACCGACGCCATCATCATTGGCGCAGGTCCGGCGGGTTTGTTTCAGGCCTTCCAGCTTGGCCTGCAGGGCATTCAAGCCCATTTGATCGATGCCCTGCCCCATGTGGGCGGCCAGTGCAGCCAGCTCTACGCGCACAAGCCCATCTACGACATTCCCGGCATTCCCGTCTGCACGGGCCTGGAGCTGGTGCAACTGCTGGAAAAGCAGATCGCGCCCATGCAGGTGACCCGCCATCTGTCCCAGCAAGTACAGACCCTGCAAACCCTCGACGACGGACGCTGGCAGGTCGGAACCACGGCAGGCGCAATGTTCCACACCCGTACCGTCTTTATCGCCGCAGGCGTCGGCGCGTTCGTGCCCAAGGCCCTCAAGGCGCCAGGAGTGGATGAGCTCGGCACGGGTCAGCTGCACTATCACCCGCAGCAGCTGGATATGGCTGCAGGCCGCCAGGCGCTGGTCTATGGCGGCGATGAGGAAGCCGTAGCAGCAGCCATTGACTGCAGTTCAAGCGCGGCCAGAACCGTTCTCATGCACCGCCGTGACAGCTTCAATGCCGAGCCAGCGCAACTGACCCGGCTGCAGCAGCTGCGCGAGTCTGGCGCTGTCGAAGTGCTGATCGGCCAGATCACCGAAGTGCGGCACGGCGATGGCCTACTGGAGTCCGTGCAATGGATGGACGGTGAGGGCAATGAACATCTGCAGCCTGTCGAACAGTTGCTGGTCTACCAGGGCATTTCACCCAAGCTGGGCCCTTTGACGGACTGGGGACTGGCGCTGGAGCGCAAGCAACTGGCCGTGGATCCGGCAACGCTTGCCACCAGCGCCCCGGGGATTTATGCCATTGGCGACATCGTCAGCTACAGCGGCAAGAAACGGCTGATCCTCTGCGCCTTCCACGAGGCCACCATGGCCGCGTTCGCGGCAGCCGAATACCTGCAAGGCAGCAAGCCTTTGCTGGAATACACGACGACCAGCGCTCGCCTGCATGCCATCTTGGGCGTGTCCCACTGAAAAGCCGCCAGTGTCCTGCCTCGGACTCCTTGGAGTCCGCTGCTTCTGAGGCTGGCATAAAAAAACCGCTATCCCTCGGGATAGCGGTGTAAATCACGACGGGGTCAGACCCCACCGCGCGCACTTTGATCTCGGCTCAATGGCCATGTGCCGGCTTGACCGGAATGATGGGCACTTCCTTGCCTTCCTTGTCGTAGACCTTGCCACCTTCGACGCGGTCCCCATCGGCCAGGGCTTCAAGCACATGCTGGCTCAGGGCGCGGCCATAGCCGGCTTCAAAGACAGAAGGCTGATCGGAATTGCCTTGCTTGAAGTGGTTGTAGAGCAGGTTCAGGGTCACGGCAACCAGGGCCGTTGCGCTGATGCCCGAGTGGAAGATCGTGGCAAACCATGCAGGGAACTGGTCATAGAACTTGGGAGCCACCACCGGCAGCAGGCCCGCGCTCACCGAGGTGGCAACAATGATCAGATTCATATTGTTGTTGTATTCCACCTTGGCCAGGGTACGGATGCCGCTGGCAGCCACGGTACCGAACAGCACCAGACCGGCACCGCCCAGCACGGAGGGAGGCACACAGGCCACGATGCGGCCCATCACCGGCAACACACCAAACACGATCAGGATCAGGCCGGAGAAAGCCACCACGAAGCGGCTCTTGATTCCGGTCACAGCCACCAGGCCCACGTTCTGTGCAAAAGCGCTTTGCGTGAAGCCGCCGAAGATGGGGGCCACGATGCTGGAGAGCATGTCGGCGCGCAGACCATCACCCAGACGGCGACCGTCCACGGGGCTGTCCACGATTTCGCCCACGGCCAGCACGTCGGCCGAGGTTTCCACCAGGATCACCAGAATCACGATGAACATGGAGATGGTGGCCGCCATGTCGAAAGTGGGCCAGCCGAAGTGCAAAGGCGTAGGCACCGCAAAAATGGGGCCGTTGAACACCTGCGAGAAATCGGCCTTGCCGATGAAGACGGCCGTGATGGTGCCCACCACGATCGCCACCAGAATCGACAGGCGCGACAGCATGGCATTGCCCAGCTTGCTGAACAGCAGCACCATGAACAGCGACAGACCGGCCAGACCGATATTGCCCATGCTGCCGTAATCAGCAGACTTGGCATTGCCGCCCATGGCCCAATGCGCAGCCACAGGCATCAGCGACATGCCGATCACCGTGATCACGCAGCCATTGACCAGCGGCGGAAAGAACTTGGTGATGCGCGAAAAAACCGGCGCAATGATCAGGCCCAGTACCGAGGCGTACATGACGGCTCCCAGCACGCCCTGCATGCCGCCCCCGGTGTGCAGAATGCTGACCATGGTGGCCACGCCTGCGAATGAAACACCTTGAACCAGAGGCAGACGGCAGCCGAAGAAAGGGATGCCCAGGGTCTGCAGCAAGGTTGCCACACCACCCATGAACAGGCAGGCGGTCACCAGCAGACCGGCATCGGCAGCGGACATGCCAGCCGCTTCAGCGACGATCAGAGGCACCGCCACGATGCCGCCGTACATGGTCAACACATGTTGCAAGCCATACATGAGGTTGGCTGTGACGCCAAGATTCTCATCTTCGGGGCGCTTGACGGCCGCATCCCTGGATGCTCCGGTCTGATCGTTCATCTTTGTCTCCTAAATTACCTACTCACCAAGGCTCTAGAGGCCTTTCGCTCTGTCCGGTCGACTTGCAGCATCTCTTTCGGCAGCGATCTTTTCCGATCACCCCGGCGAGGCCTTGTGCTGCAGCCAGTCGCTCTTCTTCGAGAGCGATCCGACCTATAGAAAAGAGCAAACCACTCTTTCATTCACCCAAGTCAGTCTTTCAATCTCCCTTGATTGCAGGACATCCGCCGGACGGACTATTCCATTACGCAATCAAAGCCATACCCAGAAGGGCATGAGTCGAGACTGTACGTTGCCAGGACACCAAAATTGTCTACAGTTTTGTATACAAAGTGCTGACCAGAACCTTTCCAAAGCAAAAAAGCACACTCATTGGCTGCGATCGGGCACTGGAAATTGACACAGATCATGCCCAACCAGGCATTCATGCCCTCTATAAAGAACAAAAGGATGCAAGACACATTCCCAGTTGTGTCTTGCATCCAGCAGAGAAGAGAAAAGAGAGATCTGGAGCGCTTGTCAGTGGCCGCTCAGTCTTCCTCGGCCTGAGCGATGCCGGGAAACAGCACATCGGTAAAACCGAAACGGCTGAAATCGCGCACCCTCATCGGATAGAGCTTGCCCCAGAGGTGGTCGCACTCATGCTGGACCACGCGCGCGTGAAAGCCCTCCACCGTGCGGTCAATCGGGTCGCCGTAGATATCAAAGCCGGTGTATCGCACCTTGTTCCAGCGTGGCACCATGGCTCGCAGACCGGGAACAGACAGACAGCCTTCCCAATCCAGCTGCTCCTCTTCACCGATGGGTGTGATGACTGGATTGATCAGCACGGTACGGGGCACTATGGGGGCATCCGGATAACGGGGATTGGGCTCGCCCGAGCCAAACACCACCATCTGCAAATCCTCGCCGATCTGCGGCGCCGCCAGGCCGGCACCGTTGGCAGCATGCATGGTATCCAGCAAATCCTTGAGGAGCAGATGCAGCGCATCCGTATCAAATTCAGTCACCGGCTTGGCAAGCCTCAGCAGACGGGGATCACCCATCTTCAAAATGGTACGTACAGTCATATATCAATACGGCGTGCAGCAACCACCGGGCCACCGCACTGTTCAATCATCAAAAGCATAGCGCCGCCGCCAATCCACGTGAACGATGCGGCCTGTTCAGGTATCAGGCACAGAGAATTTAATGAAATTGTGATGAACTTCCTGCGAGCTCATTTTTACACCCTATAATCTAGGTCTTCTTCCTCAATAGCTCAGTCGGTAGAGCGCCGGACTGTTAATCCGTAGGTCCCTGGTTCGAGCCCAGGTTGAGGAGCCAAGAATTTCGATGCTTTGCGGATATCAAAGCATCACACCGACACATTCCTCAATAGCTCAGTCGGTAGAGCGCCGGACTGTTAATCCGTAGGTCCCTGGTTCGAGCCCAGGTTGAGGAGCCAAAATTTAGTTGCCTTGCAATCGCTCAAGGCATGTCACACCGACACATTCCTCAATAGCTCAGTCGGTAGAGCGCCGGACTGTTAATCCGTAGGTCCCTGGTTCGAGCCCAGGTTGAGGAGCCAAAACTTAGTCGCCTTGCAATCGTTCAAGGCATGTCACACCGACACATTCCTCAATAGCTCAGTCGGTAGAGCGCCGGACTGTTAATCCGTAGGTCCCTGGTTCGAGCCCAGGTTGAGGAGCCAAAATTTAGTTGCCTTGCAATCGCTCAAGGCATGTCACACCGACACATTCCTCAATAGCTCAGTCGGTAGAGCGCCGGACTGTTAATCCGTAGGTCCCTGGTTCGAGCCCAGGTTGAGGAGCCATTCAAAAGCCTGTATGCATTCATACAGGCTTTTTCTTTTCTCCGCTCAGGCAGCTCTCACCACGCCCACCGAAGCACCCACGGGCGGCGCATCTACGGCGACAGCCTTGTGTGCAGAGTGAGGGACATAGGGATAGTGATGCGGCACCACGGGAATATGCTGCTCGCCCTGCTCCCAGGCTCGCAATTCATCTTCCAGTCGCGCAGCACGTTCGGCGTACATCTGAGCGGAGGACTGGTAGTACTCCGCCGCGATAGTGTGCTCCAGAACAGCCATGCGCGCCTCTTGCAGATAGGCACGCGTACGGCGGATATAGCGCGGTTCGGAACGTCCAAAACCGAAGATCTTGCCGAAAAACATGTCCAACCTCCTTTTCCGGTAACAACGCAAATCCGTCACGACTCCTCAACCGATGGAGCAATGTTGCCAGCGTAATGTCTCCGGTTCAAGACATCTGTCCCACAGCAAGAGTTCGCCTCGTAGGAGGGGCGCCCGCCACTTGCGGCCGCCCACCCAAAGCCGGCCCCATGCAGGGCTTGAGACACTGCCATCCTGTCACAAAGCCCAACTCAAGAGTCAATCAGACACATGTCCGGGTATTTCCGGGAGCTCCTGCATCGCCCGGTGGGCAAGGACCTTCCCCTCGGATTGAAGATCTTCATGGCAGCCATGCTCCGGGGCCCAGCTCGATGCCTGCCCAAATAGCAACAGCAATGCCGAGTTGCCGCCAACCCTAGCCTGCCTATGCGCTGCGGCAGGCAAGAGCACCAGCCATCAGGACAGGATCGCCCCAGAGTTCAATGCTGCGCCCTCCGCCGCACAGACAAGCACAAGCTCGCGAGTCAGTTGCCCTGCAGGAAGTTCTGCACCCCTTCGGCCACATGAACACCAGAGGACATACAGGCCGTGAGCAGATAACCGCCCGTGGGGGCCTCCCAGTCCAGCATTTCTCCCGCACAGAAGACGCCAGGCAGAGCGGCACACATACCCCGCGCATCCAGAGCCTCCAGACGAACTCCGCCTGCAGTGCTGATGGCCTCATCGATGGGACGCGGCGCGATCACCGTCAAAGGCACCGCCTTGATCGTGGATGCCAAGCGCTTCATGTCCGCCATGCCATCCTTGCCGAGCACCTCATACAGCAAACCCGCCTTGATGCCATCAAGCCCCAGACGCCCTTTGAGATGACTGCTGAGACTGCGCGAGCCGCGCGGCCGCATCACCTCCTGCTGCACACGCTCCGCACTCCACTGCGGCAACAGATCCAGCTCGAAGCACGCAGCGCCCTGGCGGGCAATGCAGTCCCGCAACAGGGAGGAGACAGCATAGATCAGACTCCCCTCCACCCCGGTCTGCGTCGCAACAAATTCACCCTGACGCTCAAAGCCGGCACCTTGCTCGTCCGCAAACTTCAAAACCACCGACTTGAACGGCTGCCCGGCAAAGCGCTGAGCAAAGACCTCGCTCCAGCCGGCTTCAGGCCCTTGCGGCCAGCCCACATCAAAGCCACAGTTGGCCGCCTGCAACGGGGCAATGCCCACCCCCTTGTCCTGCAGCAGCGAAACCCAAGCGCCGTCCGAGCCCAGACGCGCCCAGCTGCCGCCGCCCGTCGCCAGCACCAAAGCCTTGCAGCCAATCTTGACCCTGGCACTTTCTGTCTGAAGAACCGGCTTGCCATCCTCTGCCCAGCCGACCCAGCGGTGACGCATATGAAACTGCACGCCCTGCGACTTCATACGCACCAGCCAGGCACGCAGCAGCGGCGCTGCCTTCATATCCGCAGGAAACACTCTTCCGGATGACCCCACAAAGGTATCAAAGCCCAGCTCCTTGACCCAGGCCTGAAGCTCGCTCGCACCCCACTTTTCGAGCCAGGGAGTCAAATCTGCAGAGCGGCAGCCATAGCGAGTGACAAAGCTCGAAAACTCCTCGGAGTGCGTAAGATTGAGACCGCCTTTGCCGGCCATGAGGAATTTGCGAGCCGCCGAGGCTTTCGCCTCGAATACTCTGACCGACAAGCCGGCCTTTGCCAATTGCTCGGCCGCCATCAAGCCTGCAGGCCCGGCACCGATCACTGCCACATCACAGACCCATTCGGAATCGACCATCAAGGGCTCCGAGACACTCATACTTCTACCACCTCAATCTGCCGGCAGCCACCGGCCGCCAAAGGGTGCGCAGAATACCACCGACGGCATTTCTGCAATATTGCGGGCACTATTAGCGTGATAGCTGCAAACAACCAGCCACACACCGTGGCGGGAGATGAGTTTCTGTCACAATCAACTCACTAGGCGAATAGACCGCCTACCTTTTTGATTCAAGAAAATCCAGGACTACAAATGGCCAGCGAATTGATCAAGCACATCACGGATGCAAGCTTTGAGTCTGACGTACTGCAACCCGGCACGACCGTGCTGGTGGATTACTGGGCTGAATGGTGCGGCCCTTGCAAGATGATCGCCCCCATCTTGGACGATGTGGCCGAAGGCTACAAAGGCAAGGTGCAGATCGCCAAGATGAATGTGGACGAAAACCGTGAGATCCCTGCCAAGTTCGGCATTCGCGGCATTCCCACACTGATGTTGTTCAAGGACGGCCAGCTGGCCGCCACCAAGGTTGGCGCGCTGAACAAGACGCAACTGTCCGCCTTCCTCGACCAGCATATCTAATGCATTCAACAAACAGAGCTCCCAATGGAGCTCTGTTTGCTTCTGGGCACCCGCTGCCCACCCCCATTTGCATCTGCTACAGACCCGGCACAGGCTGCAGATGACAAGTCCTCGATAAATTGCTTGCAAGCTGCGCCAGTTTTCCTGTCATAATGTATGAACCGCCGGCAACCGCATGGGACCGCGCTGGATTTTCTTCAGGCAAGCCTGCCCACTTTCACAGTGTCTCGTTAGGCTCTACGCCTCCCCCCCTGGTTATTCTCACTCCACGCTTGGAGTCATTTCATGCACCTTAATGAACTCAAGGCACTGCACGTGTCTGAAGTCTTGAAGCAGGCCGAAGCGCTTGAGATCGAAAATGTCGGTCGCATGCGCAAGCAGGAACTGATGTTCGCCATCATCAAAAAGCGCGCCAAGGCCGGTGAACAGGTCTTCGCCGACGGCGTGCTGGAAATCCTGCCCGATGGCTTCGGCTTTCTGCGTAGCCCCGATACCAGCTACACCGCCAGCACCGACGATATCTACATCTCGCCCAGCCAGGTGCGCCGCTTCAACCTGCACACCGGCGACATGATCGAAGGCGAAGTGCGCATCCCCAAGGATGGCGAGCGCTACTTCGCACTGACCAAGCTCGACAAGGTCAATGGCAATTCGCCCGAGCAAAACAAGCACAAGGTGCTGTTTGAAAACCTGACCCCTCTGTTCCCCAAGGAACAGATGCGCCTGGAGCGCGACATCAAGGGCGAAGAGAACATCACCGGCCGCATCATCGACATCATCGCCCCCATCGGCCGCGGCCAGCGCGCGCTGATCGTGGCACCGCCCAAGAGCGGCAAGACCATGATGATGCAGAGCATTGCGCACGCCATCACCGCCAATCACCCCGATGTGCACCTGATGGTGCTGCTGGTGGACGAGCGCCCCGAAGAAGTGACGGAAATGCAGCGCTCGGTCAAGGGCGAAATCATCGCCTCTACCTTCGACGAGCCTGCCACCCGCCACGTGCATGTCGCCGAAATGGTGATCGAGCGCGCCAAGCGCCTGGTGGAACTGGGCAAGGATGTGGTCATCCTGCTGGACTCCATCACCCGTCTGGCCCGCGCCTACAACAACGTCGTGCCCTCGTCGGGCAAGGTGCTGTCCGGCGGTGTGGACTCCAACGCCCTGCAGCGCCCCAAGCGCTTCTTCGGCGCCGCCCGCAATGTGGAAGAAGGTGGCTCCCTGACCATCATCGCCACTGCACTGGTCGACACCGGCAGCCGCATGGACGAAGTGATCTTTGAAGAATTCAAGGGCACGGGCAACAGCGAACTGCACCTGAATCGTCGCCTCTACGAGAAGCGCGTCTTCCCGGCCATCGAGCTCAACAAGAGCGGCACCCGCCGTGAAGAGTTGCTGCTGCCTCCCGAGATTCTGCAGAAGACCCGCATCCTGCGTCAGTTCATGTACAACATGGACGAGATCGAGTCCATGGAACTCATGATCAAGAACATGAAGGCCACCAAGAACAATGTGGAGTTCTTCGACATGATGCGTCGCGGCGGCTAAGCCCTTCGTGCACCGAGACAACAAAGCCCCGCCTCGCGGGGCTTTGTTGTTTCTGGCGCTTGACTCCACTGCTTGACCTAGCTCAAACTGAATTGCGAGCTGCCCCCCAATACTAGGGATACACATCTATACAAATCTTGCGATAACCGGAAGCCAAAAGCTTTCAAGTCGCAGGTTCTGCATTCATGGCCCCTTCAGCAAATCGCACACCACCCTACAACACTACACCGATGCGCCTGCTGGCAGCAGCCGCATTGCTGACAGCGCTGGCAGCCTGCAGCCCGACGGTGCCGATGCTGCAGCCACAGGCCCAGGCCAAGCTACCGGACAAGTGGCCTCAGGAGTGGACAAAAAAACAAGAGAACGCTGCGCCAGCAAATACGGCATCGATTGCCTGGCAAGACTTCTACCTTGACCAAAACCTGCAGGAGCTGATTCGCGCAGCTCTTGCCCACAATCAGGACCAGCGCCTTGCATTGCTGCGTGTGCAGGAGGCCCAGGCTGCCTATGACATACAGAGTGCTGCTCGACTGCCGAGCATTGGCCTGGGCAGCAGCCATGGCAGAGCACGTGTTCCCGCCGACCTCAACGCCAGCGGCCGCTCCGTCGTCGCCGGCGATCAGCAAGTCTTTGTCGGCCTCAACAGCTGGGAACTCGATCTTTGGGGCCGTGTCAAAAGCCTCAGCGAGGCTGCTTTAGGCAACTATCTGGCGCTGGATGCCACGCAGCATGCGGTTCAATCCAGTCTCATCAAGCAGGTGGCACTGAACTATCTGGCCCTGCGCAGCCTCGATGAGCGCCTGGCCCTGACCCAGCGCACGATTGCCAGCCGCGAGGAATCGCTGCGCATCTTCAAGCGCCGCACCGAGGTGGGCTCCACTTCACGCTATGCGCTCACGCAGGTACAGACTCTGGTTCACCAGGCCAAGGCCATAGGCACCCAGCTGGCACAGCAACGCGCGCTGCAGGCCAATGCGCTGCAGCAGCTCACGGGAATGGATGCAGACCGCTTGCCGGAGAGCAGCTCCACCGCCGGGATCCTGAAACCGATTCCCGAAGGCCTGCCGTCCGATCTGCTGACACAGCGCCCCGACATCATTGCCGCCGAGTACGGGCTGCAGACGGCCAAGGCCAACGTGGCCGCCGCACGCGCCGCGTTTCTGCCCCGTATCGCGCTGACCGGCAGCTGGGGCACGGCCAGCGCCGAACTCGACGGCCTGTTCAGAAGCGGCAGCCGTGCCTGGCAGTTTGCTCCCACGATTTCGCTGCCGATCTTTGACGGCGGCCAGCGCCAGGCCAACCTGAATCTGCAGGCCGTGCGACAGAACATGGCGGTCGTCCAGTACGAAAAAACCATAGAGACAGCAATGCGCGAAGTGCTGGACGCGCTGTCCAGCCGCACCATGCTCGAGCAGCAGCTCGTGGTGCTGACCGATCAGCGCGCTGCACTCAAGGAACGTGCCCGACTGGCCCGGCTGCGCTATGACCAGGGAGCCTCGCCCTATCTCGATGTGCTGGATGCCGAACGCGACCTGCTGAGTGCCGAGCAGCAACTGGTTCAGGGCCGTGAAGCCCTGCTGTCCACCCAGGTCGCTCTCTATGCCGCTTTGGGTGGAGGCTACTTGGCTCAAGGCCAGAACAGAGCCCCCAGCCCTGCAGCCCTCCAACCTTGACTGCGAATCCATGCCCATGAACAAGAAATTGACCATCGCCGCGCTCATCGTTGCCGCCGCCGCCCTGGGCGCCTATGGCTGGCAGCAATGGCGCAGCGCACAGGCATCCGAAGGCCTCGTCAGCGGCAACGGCCGCATCGAAGCCACCGAAATCGACGTCGCCACCAAATACGCCGGCCGCATCGCTGAAATCCTGGTGCAGGAAGGCGAGTTCGTGAAAGCCGGTCAGCCACTGGCGCGCATGCAGATCGAAAGCCTGCAGGCTCAGCAGCGCGAAGCCATAGCCGGTCGTGAGCGCGCCTCTCATGCGGTGACCTCGGCTCGCGCCGAAATCGCGCTGCGCGAAAGCCAGTACGCGGCCACCATGGCCACGGTGGCCCAGCGCGAGGCCGAACTGGATGCAGCGCTGCGCCGCGTCAAGCGCTCCGAGACCCTGGCGCGCGAAGGTGCTTCATCGGAGCAGGAGCTGGACGACGACCGGGCCCGCGTGCGTGGCGCCCAGGCCGCGCTCAAGGCCGCCCAGGCCCAGGCCACGGCCGCCAAGGCGGCCATCGACGCAGCCAAGGCCCAGACCATAGGTGCGGAATCGGCGGTGACGGCCGCTGCCGCCACCGTCCAGCGCATCGATGCCGATGTGAAGGACAGCGAACTCACCGCCCCGCGCGATGGCCGCGTGCAATACCGGCTGGCCCAGCCCGGCGAGGTGATCGGCGCAGGCGGCAAGGTGCTGAACATGGTGGATGTCTCGGACGTCTACATCAGCTTCTTCCTGCCCGAGACCGTGGCAGGCCGAGTGGCCCTTGGCACCGAGGTGCGCATCGTGCTGGATGCGGCTCCGCAATATGTGATTCCGGCTCAGGTGTCCTTTGTCGCCAGCACCGCCCAATTCACACCCAAGACCGTGGAGACGGCCAGCGAAAGACAGAAGCTGATGTTCCGCGTCAAGGCACGTATTGCACCGGACCTGCTGCAAAAGCACCTGGCTCAAGTCAAGACAGGCCTGCCCGGCGTGGCCTGGATCAAGCTCGATAAAGAGCGCGAATGGCCGGCCAAGCTGGAACTGCGCACCGGCGACGCTTCTGCCTCTTGAACGTTGCGTCCCCATTTGCCATGACCCAGCATGTAGCCACTTTGCGCAATGTGACGCTCGCCTACGGCAAGACGCAGGCGCTGCGCGGACTGAGCCTGGAGATTCCTGCAGGCATCATGGTCGGCCTGATCGGCCCTGACGGCGTGGGCAAGTCAAGCCTGTTGTCTTTGATTGCCGGCGCGCGTGCCCTGCAGGGCGGCGAGATACAGGTGCTTGGCGGCGACATGCGCAGCAAAAAGCACCGCGATGCCGTCTGCCCCCGCATTGCCTACATGCCTCAGGGCCTGGGCAAGAACCTCTACCCCACACTGTCGGTGGAAGAGAATCTGCAGTTCTTCGGGCGCCTTTTCGGTCATGACGCGGCCGAGCGCCGGGCGCGCATCGACGACCTGACCCAGAGCACCGGACTGCAGAAATTCCTCTCCCGCCCTGCCGGCAAGCTCTCGGGCGGCATGAAGCAGAAGCTGGCGCTGTGCTGCGCCCTCATCCACGACCCCGACCTGCTGATTCTGGACGAGCCCACGACCGGCGTGGACCCTCTGGCGCGCGCGCAGTTCTGGGATCTGATCAACCGCATCCGCGGCCAGCGCCCGCAGATGAGCGTGATCGTGGCCACGGCCTATATGGACGAGGCCCAGCGCTTCGACTGGCTGGCTGCCATGGATGACGGCCTGATTCTGGCCACCGGCACCCCCGCCGAGTTGCTGGAGCGCACCGGCATGCCGGCGCTGGAGGCCGCCTTCATCGCCCTGCTGCCCGAAGAAAAAAAGCGCGGCCATGCCGCCGTGGTGATCCCGCCGCTGCAGACCAGCGATGACGACATCGCCATCGAGGCGCGTGATCTCACCATGCGCTTTGGCGATTTCGTGGCCGTGGACCATGTGAATTTCCGCATTCGTCGCGGCGAGATCTTCGGCTTTCTGGGCTCCAACGGATGCGGCAAATCGACCACCATGAAGATGCTGACCGGGCTGCTGCCCGCCAGCGAGGGCGATGCCTGGCTGTTTGGCAAGAAGATCGATCCGCATGACGTGGCCACGCGCCGACGCGTGGGCTATATGTCGCAGGCCTTCTCGCTCTACGGCGAGCTGACCGTGCTGCAGAACCTGGTGCTGCACGCCGAACTCTTCCACGTGGATCCAGCCGAGATCCCCGCGCGTGTCGAGGAAATGCTCACCCGCTTCGGCCTCACCGAAGTGCGCGAGACGCTGCCCGGCAATATCCCGCTGGGCATGCGCCAGCGCCTGTCTCTGGCCGTGGCCATGGTGCACAAGCCGGAGCTGCTGATTCTCGACGAGCCCACCTCGGGCGTGGACCCCGTGGCTCGCGATCAGTTCTGGCGCTTGCTGATCGAGCTCTCGCGCCGCGACCGGGTGACGATCTTCATCTCCACGCACTTCATGAACGAAGCCGAGCGCTGCGACCGCATGTCCATGATGCATGCGGGCAAGGTGCTGGACAGCGACAGGCCGGCAGCCCTGACCGCCAAGCGCGGCGCGGCCACCCTGGAGGAGGCCTTCATCGGCTATCTGGTGGAGGCCTCGGGCGAGGCAGCGCCCGTGCTTGATATCAAAAAAGAAGCTGTTATCGCTGACTCAGCCTTATCTTCAGCATCAAAAGTATCTGATACCAATACAGATAAAGCGCAGCAAGCTCCTGTTTCAGAAGCACACAAAGGCCCTGGCTTCAGCCTGCAACGCTTGTGGAGCTATCTGTGGCGCGAGTCGCTGGAGCTGCAGCGCGATCCCGTGCGCGCCACCCTGGCTCTGGTGGGCTCGCTGGTGCTGATGGTGGTGATCGGCTTCGGCATCAGCATGGACGTCGAAGACCTGAAGTTTGCCGTGCTCGACCGCGACCAGAGCACCATCAGCCAGAACTATGTGAACAATCTCGCAGGCTCGCGCTATTTCATTGAAATGCCTCCCATCCAGGACTACGCCGACCTGGACCGGCGCATGAAGAGCGGCGAGCTGGCGCTGGCCATCGAGATTCCACCCGGCTTCGGCCGTGATGTGCTGCGCGGCTCGCAGGTAGCCGTGGGAGCCTGGTTCGACGGCGCCATGCCCCAGCGCGGCGAGACCGTCAAAGGCTATGTCCAGGCCATGCACCAGCTGTGGCTGGTGCAGCAGGCGCGCGAGCGACTGGGCGTGCAGCTGGGCAGCCAGGTCAGCCTCGAGACCCGCTTTCGCTACAACCCCGATGTGAAAAGCCTGCCCGCCATGGTGCCGGCCGTGATTCCGCTGCTGCTGATGATGCTGCCCGCCATGCTCACGGCCCTGGCCGTGGTGCGCGAAAAAGAGCTGGGCTCCATCGTCAACCTCTACGTCACTCCCGTGACCCGCATCGAGTTTCTACTGGGCAAGCAGCTGCCTTATGTGGTGCTGGCCATGCTGAACTTCTTTCTGATGTGCGCCATGGCGGTATTCGTGTTCGGCGTGCCCATGACCGGCAGCTTTCCCCTGCTCGTCATGGCCGCCCTGCTCTTCAGCGTCATTGCCACAGGCATGGGGCTGCTGGCCTCTGCCGTCACCAGCAGCCAGATTGCCGCCATGTTCTTTGCCATGCTGGGCACCTTGATTCCGGCCACGCAGTTCTCGGGGCTGACCGATCCGGTGTCCTCGCTCGAAGGCGCTGGTCGCTGGATTGGCGAGATCTACCCGGCCACCTATATGTTCGCCATCAGCCGCGGCGTCTTCAACAAGGCGCTGGGCCTGCACGATCTGGCGCCTACCTTGCTGCCGCTGCTGATCGCCATTCCCGTGATCATGGGCGTGGCCATCTGGGCTCTGCCCAAGCAGGAGAAGTAATGAAGCTCCCCCTGAGTCGCTGCGCGCCTTCCCCCTCTCTCGCTGCGCGGGAGGGGGACGACACCTTCGCTGCGGGGCGGCCCTGGCTCGGTGTCCCTGCGTTGGGCCTGCGCTTGTTCAGAGCGTCTTCTGCTTCACGGCACACCTTGGACTTTTACGATGTTGCATAGCCTGAAAAATATCTGGCGCCTGGGCGTCAAGGAACTGTGGAGTCTGTGGCGCGACCCGGTGATGCTGGTGCTCATCGTCTACACCTTCACGGCCTCGGTGTACACCGCGGCCACGGCCATGCCCGATACGCTGCACAAGGCGCCGATTGCCATCGTCGACGAAGACCAGTCGCCGCTGTCCGCACGCATCAGCTCGGCGTTCTACCCGCCTCAGTTCATGCCGCCACAGATGGTGGATTTCAGCCATGTGGATCCCGGGCTGGATGCAGGCGACTTCACTTTCTCGCTGACCATTCCTCCCAACTTCCAGCGCGATGTGCTGGCCGGCAGAAAGGCCGAGCTGCAGCTGAACGTGGATGCCACGCGCATGAGCCAGGCGTTCTCCGGCAGCGGATACGTGCAGCAGATCGTGCTGGCCGAAGTCAACGAGTTCGTGCAGCGCCACCGGGGAGCCAGCGCACTGCCCGTGGACCTGGAGCTGCGCGCCCGCTTCAACCCCGGGCTGAACAAGATCTGGTTCGGCGGACTGATGCAGATCATCAACAACGTCACCATGCTCTCCATCATCCTCACGGGCGCGGCGCTGATCCGCGAGCGCGAGCACGGCACCATCGAGCATCTGCTGGTCATGCCCGTGACGCCTACCGAGATCATGCTGGCCAAGGTCTGGTCCATGGGAGCCGTGGTGCTGCTGGCGGCAGGTGTCTCGCTCAATCTGGTCGTGCGCGGCGCGCTCAAGGTGCCCATCGAAGGCAGTCTGCTGCTGTTCATGGCAGGCTCGGCCCTGTGCCTGTTCGCAACCACGGCCATGGGCATCTTTCTGGCCACTGTTGCGCGCAGCATGCCGCAGTTCGGCCTGCTGATGGTGTTGACGCTGCTGCCGCTGCAATTGCTGTCTGGCGGCATGACACCCCGCGAATCCATGCCCCAGCTGGTGCAGGATGTGATGCTGTTCGCACCCACCACGCACTTTGTGGAGCTGGGTCAGGCGATTCTGTATCGCGGCGCCGGCATAGAAACCGTATGGAAGCCCTTTGTGTGGCTGGCGGGAATCGGCGCAGTGCTGTTCTGGCTGTCGCTGATGCGGTTCAGAAAAACCTTGTCGAGCATGGCCTGAGTTCTGGCCGGGCGCCGCAGCAACCATGGAGGGCGTATTGCCGGTTTCTGCTGAAAGTTTTTTCCTTCCAACCTCAAGGCCTCGGCCCTCACCGGCTCCAGCTGCTGGAAGAACAGCCCTCAGGCACGCTCGGCCATCCAGGCGAGCATCGATGCGGCCAGGCAGTGTCCGGCGCAAGAGAGCGAAGCCGGCGCACAACCGTCCAGCCTCAGCACTGTGCCGCCATGAATATCGGCATGGCGCCTTCAAGCCCTGCCGCCACTCGATGCGCGTCAAAAAGACTATGAATCCGCGAGAATTCGCACCGTATCGCGGGCGGCCACCCACTCCTCATTCGTGGGCTCAACCCCCACCAGTACCCGGCTGTCTGCAGATGAAATGAGCGGTGCATGGGCTGCATTGGCCTGCTCATCCAGCCCAAGGCCCAGCCATGCCAGACCGGCGCAGACGCGGGCGCGAATCTCCTCGCTGTGCTCGCCAATGCCCGCCGTGAACACCAGCATGTCCAGCCCGCCCAGCGCAGCGACCAGAGAACCGATCTCGCGCACGATGCGACGTACAAAGAGGTCCAGCGCGGTGCGCGCCCGCTCGCCAGCCTCACCTGAATCCCGGACATGGCGCAGGATCACGCGCGGCTCGGACGAGATGCCCGACACGCCCAGCAGCCCCGAGTCGTGATAGAGCAGACGCCCGACCTCCTGAAGCGTCAGCTTCTCGATCTCCATCAGATAGAGCACGGCCCCGGGGTCCAACGCCCCGGTGCGGGTGCCCATCATCAATCCATCCAGGGCCGAGAAGCCCATGGTGGTCGCCACGCTTTGCAGCTGCTGCATGCCGCACAGACTGGCGCCGCTGCCCAGATGGGCGACGATGGTGCGGCCCCTGGCCCTGTCGCCATGACGCTCGGCCAGCGCGGTCGCCATATAGGCATACGAGAGTCCGTGAAAGCCATAGCGGCGAACGCCGCGCTGCCACCATTCGTAGGGTAGTGGCAGGATCTGCTCGACCTTGGGCAGGCTGTGATGAAAGCCGGTATCAAAGCAGGCAATCTGCACGATGTCGGGCCGCTCACGCAACAGGATCTCAATGGCCTCCAGCGCAAACGGCTGATGCAGCGGTGCCAGCGGCACATAGCTGCGCAGGTCTCGCAACACGCTTGCATCGATGCGCGTGGACTCGAAATACTTGCTGCCGCCATGCACCACCCGATGGGCGATCGCCGCCACGGGCCGGCCCTCGAGCCGAGCCGTGATGCGCTCGCGGATGATGCGCAGCGCATCGCGATACGGATGCTCTGTGTCCAGTTCAATGGCAAAGGGCTGGACGCCGGTTTCGCCGAAGTCGGGGGCAGGCCCGCCAATTCCCTGCACCTTGCCGTTCCACAGGGGTTTGCGCGGCAGGGGACTTGCTGCCTCGAATACGGCGAACTTGATGCTCGACGAGCCGCAGTTCAAAACGATGATGACGGAATTGCTCATGCCAGGGCCTTTGTCTGCCGACGTGACCGAGACTGCTGCACTTGCCAGTCCGGTGCCATCGGCCATGTATTTCAGGGCGGCGTCTGCCGGTAGTGATGTGCGAGCAGCAGCGCAATCGCACAGGATGCAATGCGGGATTCGCGCGAGTCCGCGCGGCTGGTCAGCACGATGGGCACCTTGGCGCCAAGCACGATGCCTGCGCTGGCTGCGCCGCCCAGGTACATGAGCTGCTTGGCCAGCATGTTGCCGCTTTCCAGATCGGGCACCAGCAGGATGTCGGCCTGACCGGCCACTGGAGAGGTGATGCCCTTGGTACGCGCGGCCTCGATGGAGACTGCATTGTCGAAAGCCAGCGGTCCGTCCAGCACGCCTCCGGTGATCTGGCCCCGGTCGGCCATCTTGCACAATGCAGCAGCATCCAGTGTCGCAGGCATGTTGGGGTTGACCGTCTCGACGGCGGCGAGGATGGCGAGCTTGGGCCTTGCCACACCCAGAACCTGTGCCAGCTCGATGGCATTGCGCGCGATATCGGCCTTCTGCAACAGATCGGGGGCCAGGTTGATGGCCGCGTCGGTGACGATGAAGGGGCGTGGGTAGCTGGCCGTCTGCAACACAAAGCAATGGCTGACACGCCTCTTGGTGCGCAACCCGGCACTGCCGGCAACAACAGCCGCCATCAGCTCGTCGGTGTGCAGACTGCCTTTCATCAGTGCCTCGACTTCGCCGCTGGTGGCAAGTCTGGCACCACGCTCGGCGGCTGCATGACTGTGCGGCACGTCCTCGATGCGCAGGCCCTGCAGCTCGAACCCCTGCGCCAGCGCAATCGCTTCGAGCCTGGCGCGCGGAGCGATCAGGACCGGCTCGATCAGCCCCAGCCGATGCGCATCAAGCGCGGCGGACAGGCTGGTGGCATCGCAGGGATGGACGACCCCCACGCGAACCGGCGGCAGTTCCTTGACAGCCGCCAGCAGCCGGGTCAGGCCGTGATGTGAGGTAACGTCAAGCGGCTGCGCTGCGCCGCCTGATGGCATGGAAACCGCTTGCTGCGAGGCTGGCTGCCGGGGCTGCGCATCGTGGGCGCAGAGCAGCGTCAGCGTGCTCGCGTCACGGGAGGCGACGGTGACGCGCAGGCTGTCGCCGACGTTTATGCCCTCAAACGGCTGCAGCGTCATGTCTGGGCTCGGTTGACTCATCGCACTCCTTTCTTGCCGCGTGGTGCGGCCGGTTTACGTCGCACAGCAGCCGCAGCCCGCCGGGGAGCTGCAGGAGTCTGCACCGGAGCCGGCGCCAGCTCCAGAGGCTCCTGGATCCGGGGCTGCTGCGCCAGTGCGGCCTGCTCGAACAAGGCCTGCACCTGCTGCAAGGCATGTCTCACGGCATCCTCCTCGGCGCCGGGCTCCTTATCGATGGCTGCCATCTGGGTGATGGCTTCGCCGGCCCTGCGGATGGTGTCGGCAGGCGTGTTCTTCAGCAAGCCGGGAATGGCTTCGATGGCGGCGCTGCCGCATTGCCTCATCACCAGGGTCTGCTCGCGGATGGCGGCTCGCAGCTCGGCCAGACTCCAGCGCCCAGGTGCTTGCTGCTCCAGCAATTGCGCAGCCAGGTGGTAGTAGCGCTCGTCCACAGCGCGACGCCGGGACAGCACGCTCAGCAAGCCGCGCAGCGTGGCTTCGAGCACGCCCCCTTGATCCACGCTGCTCTCGATCTGTTGCTGCCTGGCCGCCATCAGCGCCAGATGCTCGGGGGTGGAGCCAGGATGCTGGCGCACTGGTGCGCTCTCGCCATAGGCATGCCCAGCCAGCGCCTGCATGAGCGGCAAGCCATAGAGCATGTCGAACCACAGGGCGTAGATGTGGTCGCGCCGGTCGCGGAAATCATCGAGAGCGCGATCCAGTGCGGCCGAGCACCGCTGCTGCATGTGCAGCCAGGGATTGGCCTCATCCACGGGCTGGCGATGTTCGCGTATGTATTCGGCGCTGCTGCGTATCAAACAAGCCAGCGGGTGCTGGCTGCTCCAGGCCTCGAATTGCAGGCGCATGGGATGCAAGGTCTGCAACCAGTGTGCCGATTGGGAAGTGCTCAGCGCACGCACCCAGGGTTGCCATATGCTGCGATACAGAGCCAGGTTGATGTCGGATACGCGGGCCGCTGCGTCGAAACGGCGATCGGACTCCGGATCGGGCCTGACGATATCGCGCACTTCATCGATGCCGCTGGCACGGATGCTCAGCAGATAGGGATCATGGAGCAGCTTTTGCTCCTGCTTCGTGGCATCGTCAACGCTGGCGCGATAGATGCCTGCCGGCAGCAGATTGATCTGCTCGATGGCACTGGCGAACTTGCGGTGCTGCTTGCTGCCGACGGCGCCCGAAACAAAGATGCCCAGATGACCGATGCTGTCGTGCGTGCTGAAGATGATGGTCTGGTCATGAGCGCGCACGTCGTCGTCGCTGGCGTACAAATCGGTGATCCAGCCCAGAGCCTGGGCCGGCGGCGTGATGTTGTCGCCATAGGAGCAGAACACGAGGATGGGCGAGCGGATATTGCGCAGATCGATGCGCACCCCGTCCGATGTCAGCAACTGGGCCGTCGACAGCCTGTTGCCTATGAACAGATTGTCGACGATGTACTGCATCTCCACATCGTTGAGGAAGACATAGCCACCCCAGTATTTCTCGAAGTCTATATAGCGCTCGGCTTCGGTGTCGGCATTCGCATAGACCTTGTACTGCTTGCTCCACAGCGTGTTGGCCGGATCGAGCTGCTCGAAGTTCTGCACCAGATGGGCGCCGTCGAAGCGGCCGTTACCCAGATCGCTGGCAAGAGCCGTCATCCAGCTGCCCCCGAGGAGCCCGCCCGAATAACGCATGGGATTGTCGCCAGCCCAGTACGACAGGGGCGCTCCGGCAACAATGATGGGCCCGAACAGCTCGGGCCAGACAGCGGCAGTCATCAGGATCTGCCAGCCCGCCTGGCAGTTGCCGATGACCGCCGGCTTGCCCTCACTCTCGGGGTGAAGCTCGGCCACGCGACGCATGAACGCTGCCTCGGCACGCATCACATCTTCCACCGTCTGACCAGGTACGGGATCAGGCAGAAAACCGACGAAGTAGCAAGGGTGGCCAGCCTCCAGCGCAGCACCGATCTCGCTGTGGGGCTTGAAGCCACCTATGCCCGGGCCATGCCCGGCGCGTGGATCTATCACGACGAACGGACGCTTGGCGGGGTCGGCAGGCCGGTCTTCGGACGCCTGAATGCGCACCAGACCATAGTTGACAGGTCTTGGAAGGTCCAGCCCCGACATCACGAGTTCCGCGGGGAAATGCAGCACGTTCGGCATCCTGGCCTCACGCTGGGTCCGGTACTGGTCGCCCACCTGCCGCTCGATGTCGGCATACAGCACCGCACGTTGAGCGGCATCCACCGCATAGGCCCCGGCGGCCCGCCACCATGCAAAAGGATCAACAGGCCCGTTGGTCGACGGACCGGCCCCGCTGGGTTTGCTCATGTCGTGCTCCCGAAGTCACAATCTTCTGTCTCAAGAAGATTCAAAAACAATAGCATCCAGCGTTTTATGGATCGCCACAAAACGCCGAAAATATCGGATTTTTTGCAATGGAGAGCCAGCTGACCAGCCGGCCCGCAGGCGGCAGCGTCGCCATCTTGGGCTGAAGCTGCGCCAGCCGATTGCCTACTTCTGCGCTGCTTTGCCGCTCTTGGCCTGAGCGGGGTCCTGAGTGGCCGGCGTCCAGGCAGACAGCCATTGCTTGAAGATGTCCTGCAGTGGCAAAGCGGGCAGATTGGGCGCGCCGTCGGCACGCAGGGCCTCGGCCACAGATTTTTGCCAGGCCTCCAGGGCCTGCTGCAGACCGCTGGCAAAAGCCTGCTGGTTCTTGATCGCGATATCGCTGGCGCTCTTGGCATCGCTCATGCGGTCTTCGAGCCTGCGCATGAAAGCCTCGGCGGGCAGGCTGGCCAGTGATTGCCAGTCTTCGGCACGCAGCAGGCTTTGCAGCTCCGCCGTGGTTTCACTGATGCCTGCAGCACTGGTCTGCTGCGCGGCTGCCAGCCAGCGATGGCCACTTTCACGCATAAGCTGAGCGATGCGCAGTTGCAGCTCGGCATTGGCCTTGAACAGATTCAGGGGGGTCGCTTGAATGCTCATATCGTTCTCCCTATGGTGATGGTGGTGCCTATCGAGAGGCTGGCGGACCGTCCGGCATATCACCGTGACCAGACGGCTTTTGAAAACTCAATGCCCGAGCACGTACTGGCCCGGAGCGTCATACAAGGGCCCGCCGCTCGTGCCGCCCATGCGCGGCGGAGCTATCGGTGTGCCGGATCTGTTTTTGAGCCACTCGTCCCATGCCGGCCACCAGGAGCCCTGGCGCTGCTCGGCCTCTTGCTGCCACTGATGGGCGACAACGTCCTGCGCACCGACAGACCGCGTGAGCAACTGGTAGCGGCGTCGCGGATGGCCGGGCTCGCTGACGATGCCGGCGTTGTGGCCGCCACTCGTCAGCACAAAGGTGATTTCTGCCGCAGTGTGGTGGTGCAGCTTGAATACCGATTGCCAAGGCGCCACATGATCGGTGAGCGTTCCCACACAGAAGATGGGCACTTGCAGATTGAGGAGCGAGACCGGCTTGCCATCGACCGGATAGCGGCTTTCGCTGAGATCGTTATTCAGAAACAGACGGCGCAGGTATTGCGAGTGCATCCTGGCTGGCATGCGCGTGGCGTCGGCATTCCAGGCCATGAGATCGCTCATCGGTGCCCGCTCGCCCAGCAGGTATTGATTGACCATGCGCGACCACAGCAGATCATGAGAGCGCAGCATCAGGAACGCGCCCGCCATCTGATCGGCGCGCAGATAGCCTTGCTGGGCCATCTGGGCCTCAAGCAGGCTGATCTGCGCTTCGTCGATGAACAGCGCCAGCTCGCCGGGTTCGGTGAAATCGGTCTGCGCCGCCAGCAAGGTCATCGATGCCAGACGCTCGTCTCCATCGCGCGCCATCGCGGCTGCCGCAATGGCCAGCAAGGTTCCGCCCAGACAATAGCCTGCGGCATGCACCTTCTGCCCCGGGACGATGGCCGTGACGGCATCCAGCGCAGCACGCCAGCCCAGCTCGACATAGTCGTCCATGCCCAGATCTCGATCTCCGGCATCGGGGTTCTTCCAGGAGACGCAGAACACCGTATGTCCCTGATCGACCAGATACTTGATCAGCGAATTGTGTAGTGAAAGATCCAGGATGTAGTACTTCATGATCCAGGCCGGCATGATCAATACCGGCTCGGGATGGACCTTGTCGGTTGTCGGCGCGTACTGGATCAGCTCCATCAGCTGGTTGCGCAGCACCACCTTGCCAGCGGTGACGGCCACATCGCGCCCCACCTGAAACCCCTCGCAACCTGCAGGCGGCTTGTTTGCGAGCTGCGCATGCACATCCTCCATCAGGTACTGGAAGCCACGCACCAGATTCGCCCCGCCCTCTTTGGCGGTACGTTCCAGAACTATCGGGTTGGTGGCAAAAAAGTTCGCTGGCGAAAGCATCTCCAGCCACTGCCTGCTCCAGAACCCGACCAGACGCTCGTGATGTTTTTCAACACCTGGAACGCCTTGAGTGGCAGCCTGCCACCAGCGTTGCTGGGCGACAAATCCTGCACTCATGACCGTGAACGGCCATTGCCTCCATTCAGGAGCCTGAAAGAGACGCTCCGCCTCCTGCGTCTGCGGCCCGCCATAGCAAAGCCTGACCCATTCCTCCAGCGCCAGCCTTGCCAGATCCAGACGCTTTCCTGGGCTGATGGCGAGATTGCCGGTCCAATCCATCCAGGCCTGCCATTGGGACTCGGGGGAAACCGACAGCCACTGCTGCGCCCACATCGCACGCACAGCTTGATCAAGCTGCTGGCTGGAACTGAACTGAGCTTCGGCCTCGCGGTCAACCATAGCGGCCCCTTTTTGCTGCATGGCAATAACGCAACATCTTATGCGCTGCAGAAGTTGTTGCATAGTCACGACCTGCCGGGAGTTGAGCCACATCAAGCTCCCGCAGCCGGAAGCGCTCCGGCATGCGCAAGCCGGCTCCAAGCACCGGGCTGCTGCAGCTAGAAGAACTCTGCAGCCTTGCCTGGATCAGGCCTGCCACCGAAGCTATCGGCCATGGTTTGCAAGCTGACCGCACACCACCGCCTGCGGACGCATGTGGTGGTGTTTTCTCATTGTGTGCAATAATGGAGAGCTTTTATGCGGAAAGTACACCGGACAGGCTGGTGCGGCTCCCGCACTTGACCAAAGGAAAGATCATGAAAGAAGGCATTCACCCCAATTACCGCGAAGTTCTGTTCGTTGACATGTCCAACGGCTTCAAGTTCGTGACACGTTCTTGCGTTTCCACCAAGGAAACCGAAAACTTCGAAGGTAAAGAGTACCCTCTGTTCAAGCTGGATACCACTTCTGAATCGCACCCCTTCTACACTGGCACGCAAAAGTCGGTGGACAACATGGGTGGTCGCGTGGAGAAGTTCCGCAACCGCTTCGGCAAGAAGTAATTCTTACTTTTTTGCTGAAAAGGCAGCCCGGGCAACCGTGCTGCCTTTTTCTTTTTTTGGGTGCCGCCCCACGGAATCCCAATGCTCCTATCATCGGAGCACCAAGCGCTTTGACTTCAAGCGCTTTCGCCTGATCTGGCCGTGCAAATTCGCACAGCCGCTACTGGATTGATTGCGTGAACCAGCCCACACCTGCCATCGTTGCCCAAAGCGCTGTACGCCGCCTGCCGCGCTGGGCCCTGCTTTTGCTGTGCCTGGCCTATGTAATTCCCGGCTTTGTCATGCGTGGCCCCTGGCGCTCCAACGATATGGAGGCCTTTGGCTATATGCGCGAGCTGGCGCTGGGCAAGACCGACTGGCTGGCCCCCAAGCTCTCGGGCCTGGCTCCCAGCATGGACGGTCTGCTGCCCTACTGGCTGGGTGCCTTGTCCTTGCAGGGTTTCGAGTGGCTGCTTGGCGCCGAGATGGCGGCGCGCCTGCCCTTCATCGCCTTGCTGATCGTGACCCTTGGCGCCACCTGGTGGGGAGCCTATTACCTTGCACGCACCCCCGGGGCGCAGCCCGTGGCCTTTGCCTTTGGCGGGGAAGCCCAACTGATCGACTATGCCCGCGCCATGGCCGATGCGGCTTTGCTGGCCCTGGTTGCCTGCCTGGGCCTGGCCCAGCTCTCGCATGAAACCACCAGCTATGTCACGCAGCTGGGCTGCACGGCGCTGCTGTTTTTTGCAGCAGCGGCCATGGCCTATCACCCCAGGAAGTCAGCCGCGGCACTGCTATGCGGCCTGCTGGGATTGGCCCTGAGCGGCGCCCCCACTCTTTCCGTACTGTTCGGACTGGGCGGCAGCGTGATCGCCTTCACACAGCGCAGCTGGGGCGACAATCCCGGCCGCGCCCACCGTCAGGCCCGCACCTGGGCCGCAGCCTGGCTGGCCGCCACGGTGCTCGCTGCCAGCCTGACCACGGCCTTGCATCAATGGGTCTGGCATCTGGTGGACTCGTTCAAGGACTGGGATGCCCTGCTGCAACTGCTGCTGTGGTTCTGCTGGCCCGCCTGGCCCCTGGCTTTGTGGACACTGTGGGTCTGGCGCCGCCAGATTGCACGCCCCGGCCACAACCCACATCTGTCCATCGCCCTGCTGTTTGCCACAGTCCCTGTGGCTGCCTGCCTGAGCAGCACCCCGGCCGATCGTGCGCTGCTGCTGGGACTTCCCGCCATTGCCACCCTGGCCGCCTTCGCCCTGCCCACATTCCGCCGCAGCATCAGCGCGCTGATCGACTGGTTCACGCTGCTGTTCTTTACGGCATCCGCGATTGCCATCTGGGTGGTCTGGCTGGCGTTTCAGACCGGATTCCCGCCCAAGATCGCCGCCAATATTGCGCGTCTGGCTCCGCAGTTCGAGGCCAGCATCTCCTGGCTCACCGTCATCGTGGCGCTGATCGCCACGGCCGGCTGGTTTGTACTGGTGGTCTGGCGCACCTCGCGCAATCGTGCAGCCATCTGGAAGAGCCTGGTGCTCCCGGCCGGCGGCGCCACACTGAGCTGGGTTTTGCTGTCCACACTCTGGATGGAGCCGCTGGATCATGCTCGCAGCTATGAATTCCAGATGACACAGCTGGGCGGCGAACTCAGGCAGAACGGCGCCACAAGCTGCGTGCTGACCTACGGCCTGGGCCGTTCGCAGATTGCGGCCGTGCGCTACTACACCCATGTGGATACGGCGCTATTGCGTCGCAGCAATCCAGGCGACTGCGGCTGGGCGCTGGTCGACGCAGACCGCTGGGCGGGCGATCACAATCGCAAGCTGCGCCAGGGCTGGAGCGAGGTCAGCCGCATCACCCGTCTGGCAGGCCAAAAGGAAGTCCTGGTACTGCTCAAGTACACCGACCCCAAAGCCCCATGAAGGGCGAATTGCAGTACATAGGACGGCATGCGGGCACCGTGCTGGCCGGGCAGCTGGCCGTCATGGCCTTTGGCACCACCGACACCATCGTGGCCAGCCGCTATTCCAACGATGCCGTGGCCGCCCACTCCGTAGGGTCGGCCATTTTCATCAGCGTCTATGCCTCGCTGATGGGCATTTTTCAGGCTCTTCTGCCCTTGTGGTCCGAGCAGCGCGGCGCTGGTCAGCCCCTGGCCATAGGTCAATCGCTGCGTCAGTCCATGTATCTGTGCGCCATGGCCTGCGTGCTCGGCATGGCGGTGCTGCTCATGCCCGGTGCACTGCTGCACTGGACGGGCGTGCCCGATGTGCTGCAACTGGAGGTCAAGCGCTATCTCGCCGTACTGGCCTGGGGCTTGCCTCCGGCGCTGCTGTTTCGTATCTACAGCGCGCTCAACCAGGCGCTAGGCCACCCCAAGCTGGTCACCTGGCTGCAACTCATCTCGCTGCTGATCAAGATCCCCTTGTCCATCTGGTTCACCTTTGGCGGGCTGGGTCTTGCTCCCCTCGGAGCAGTGGGCTGCGCACTGGCCACGCTGCTGGTCAACTACACCATGTTTGCCGTGGCTCTGTGGCTGATGCGCACTCAGGATTTCTATGCTCCGCTGGCGCTTTGGCAGAAGCTGGAGCGCCCTGACTGGCGGCAACTTGGCCATTTCTGCCGCCTGGGTGTTCCTGCAGGCCTGGCCATTCTGGTGGAAGTCACCTCCTTCACCCTCATGGCCCTGTATGTGGCAAGGCAGGGCTCGCTCTCGTCCGCCAGCCACCAGATCGCCGCCAATCTGGCCGCCATCTGCTATATGGTGCCGCTGTCTCTGGCCATCGCCACCAGCGCCCGCGTCAGCTACTGGCGCGGCGCCGGTGATGAAGCCCAGGCCAGGACGCTGATTCAACAGTGTTTCAAACTTGCCCTGCTCATCGGTATTGCGACAGCAGCTACGCTCTTGATCACTCGCACCTGGATTGCAGACATCTACACCGACTCCCCGCGGGTGCTGGCAATGACATCCTGGCTGCTGATCTGCGTGGCGGCCTACCACGTGGCGGACTGCGTGCAGACCTATTGCATTTTCGTGCTGCGTTGCTATCGCGTGACCGTGGCGCCTCTGGTGATCTATTGCCTGCTGCTATGGGGCGGCGGCCTGGGCCTTGGCTACTGGCTGACCTACCGATGGCAAGCAGCCGAAGGCTGGCTGGACTGGCAAGCCACGCCCATGCCCTTCTGGGTTTGCAGCGCGGCAGCCCTGTTTGTCACGGCCATGGCCTTCAGCAGCATTTTGCACAGAGCCATACGACCACCAAAGCCGCAGGCCCAGCCCAGGGCCTCCTAATGAGAAAGTGCCTTGGCGGGCACTTCTGCAGCCGCCCGCACTCGGCTGGGCGGGAAGGTGACGGCGAATTCCGAACCCTTGCCCAGCTCACTCTCAATACTGAGCCTGGCGCCATGCCGCTGCAGCACATGCTTGACGATGGCCAGCCCCAGGCCGGTGCCACCCGTATCGCGTGAGCGGCTGCGATCCACGCGATAAAAGCGCTCCGTCAGGCGCGACACATGCTTTTCATCGATGCCTGGGCCGGAGTCCTTGACGGCAAAGCGGGCTGATCCATCGGGCAGCAGTTGCCAGCGCACATCAATCTGCCCGCCGGCCGGCGTGTAGCGCATGGCATTGGCCAGCAGATTGGAAAACGCACTGTGCAGTTCTGCGCTTGCACCTGCCAGATCTCCAGCCTGCCGCAGCGCCTGCTCATCAGGAAAGTTCAGCACATGGGGTTTGGCCTGCTTGCGCGTCAAGGCATTGGACAGGCCGCGAGCCTCGTTCTCACAGCGATTGAGCAACTGCGCCACCGACACCCAGTCATTGTTGCTGGGCAGCGGGCTTCCCTCCAGGCGCGACAAGGTCAGCAAGTCTTCCACCAGATGCTGCATGCGCTCGGCCTGCTGGGCCATCAGCTCCAGATAGCGCCTGCGCTCGTCTTCCTCGAGCGGCAGGTTCTGCAGGGTCTCGACAAAACCGGCCAGCACGGTCAGAGGCGTGCGGATTTCGTGCGAGACATTGGCCACGAAGTCGCGGCGCATGGCCTCGGCCTGCTCCAGCGCCGTCACATCGCGCGCCAGCAGCAGCTTGCGCCCTTCACCGTAGCCGTAGAGCTGCACCGACAGCTTGACCGGCCGCGAAGGTGTGCTTTCGCGCCCCTGCATGACCAGATCATGGCTGAAGTCCTGCGCCGCAAAATAGGCACTGAACTGAGGATCTCGCACCAGATTACCGATGCTTTGCAGCACATCGCGCTCGGCGTCAAAGCCGAACTGCTTGGCGGAAATCTGATTGCACCATTCGATGCGGCCCTGTGCATCGAGCAGCACCACACCATTGGGACTGGCCTGCAAGGCAGACAGAATGTCATTGAGCCGCTGGTCGCCCTGCTGCACCTGCTGCACGCTCTGGCGAATCCAGCGGCGCATGCGCACGCTGGCCTCGCCCCAGATCCCTGCCAGATTGGGCACCGCGCCCAGCTCCGACTGGCGCAGCCAGTGCAGCAGCCGCGCGCCATTCCAGCTGTCCACCAGCCACCATATCCAGCCGCCGATCAAGGCGCCCGTCATGGCCGCCACGCATTGCTGCAGCACCGTCGCACCGGGTGCAACCAGATAGGCCCACAGCAGCCATACCACCACGGCTGCCGCGACCTGAGAAGCCAACAATCGAAAACCACGCCACCCCATATTTGCTTTCAGTTGTGATTTTTGACGACCCAGCCAGGCCGGGCCGAGGTTCGGGGGGAAATGCTGTCAGGCCATGGCCTGGGCGCTGAAACGGTAGCCCGCACCGCGCACGGTCTCAATCAGAACACCCGCCACGCCCAGCGATTCTCGCAAGCGCTTGACGTGCACGTCCACGGTACGCTCTTCAATGAAGACATGATCGCCCCAGACCTTGTCGAGCAACTGCGCACGGCTGTGCACGCGCTCGGGGTGCTTCATCAGATAGTTGAGCAGCTTGAACTCGGTAGGTCCGATCTTGAGCAGATCGCCCTGCCAGCTTACGCGGTGAGCCGCGGCATCCAGCACCAGCTCGCCAATGCTGACCTTGTCCTGCACCTGTTCAGGCGCACGGCGGCGCAGCACGGCACGAATGCGGGCCAGCAGCTCCTGGGTGGAGAAAGGCTTGGTGATGTAGTCATCCGCACCGGCATCCAGTCCCGCCACCTTGTCGGGCTCGTCGCCACGCGCCGTCAGCATGAGAATGGGCACGGCCTTGGTGCGGCTGTCGGCACGCCATTTGCGAGCCAGAGACAGACCGCTGGCCCCGGGCAGCATCCAGTCGAGCAAAATCACGTCGGGCAGCACGGCATCAAGCTCGCGCTGCGCCGAAACACCGTCTTCCGCCCAGACGGGCTGGAAGCCGTTATGCCTCAAATTGACCGCGATCAACTCTGCAATCGCAGGTTCGTCCTCCACGATGAGGACCATGGGCATCTTCTTCATCCCTGAGTAGCCTCCGTCTTACAACACCGCAGATTCGATTTCAGCCATGGTCTGATGGCGCACATCCTTGCCTTCGACCAGGTAGATGATCAGCTCGGCCACATTCTTGGAGTGGTCGCCGATACGCTCGATGGCCTTGGCCAGGAACAGCAGGTCCAGGCTGGCGGAGATGGTGCGCGGATCTTCCATCATGTAGGTGATGAGCTTGCGCACAAAGCCGTCGAACTCTTCGTCGATCAGGTCGTCTTCGCGCAAGATGGCCACTGCCGCCTTGGTGTCCAGTCGGGCGAAAGCATCCAGGGTCTTGCGCAGCAGCTCGGAAGCCATCTGTGCAGCCATGCGCAACTCGCCGCTGGGCAGCGAACGGGCAGCGCCGCTTTCGATGATGGACTTGACCATGCGGGCCATCTTGCAGGCTTCGTCGCCCATGCGCTCCAGATTGGCCGTGGCCTTGGAGAAGGCGATCAGCAGGCGCAGGTCGCGGGCCGTGGGTTGGCGGCGCGCAATGATGGACGACAGCTCATGGTCGATCTCGACCTCCATGGCGTTGACGCGCTGCTCGGTTCTGATGACCTGCTCAACCGCTTCGGTGCTGAAGCTGGTCAGTGCGTAGACGGCATTGCTGATCTGCGACTCGACCAGACCGCCCAGCTCCATGACGCGTGCCGAGACACGATTGAGTTCGGAGTCGAACTGCGTGGACAAATGTTTTTCTGTCATTTTTAAGTCCTTAGCCGAAGCGGCCTGTGATGTAGTCTTCCGTTTCCTTGCGCTGGGGCTTGAAGAACATTTTTTCGGTGTCGCCAAACTCCACCAGATCCCCCAGATACATATAGGCCGTGTAGTCGCTGCAACGGGCGGCCTGCTGCATGTTGTGTGTCACGATGACCACGGTGTAGTCGTTCTTCAGCTCCGCAATCAGCTCTTCGATCTTGGCCGTGGAGATGGGGTCCAGCGCCGAGCAGGGCTCGTCCAGCAGCAGCACTTCGGGCTTGATGGCAATGCCGCGCGCGATGCACAGACGCTGCTGCTGACCGCCCGACAGACCCGAGCCGCTTTGCTGCAGCTTGTCCTTGACTTCATTCCACAGTGCTGCCTTGCGCAGCGCCCACTCCACGCGGTCGTCCATGTCCGAGGCGTTGAGATTCTCGAACAGCTTCACGCCGAAAGCGATGTTGTCATAGATGGACATGGGAAACGGCGTGGGCTTCTGGAACACCATGCCGACCTTGGCACGAATCAGTGCCACATCCTGCTTGCTGGTCAGCAGATTGTCGCCGTCCAGCATGATCTGACCTTCGGCGCGCTGCTCGGGATAGAGCTCGAACATGCGGTTGAAGGTGCGCAGCAGCGTGGACTTGCCGCAGCCCGAGGGGCCGATGAAGGCCGTGACCTTCTTCTCGGGAATATCGAGGTTGATGTTCTTCAGCGCGTGAAACTTGCCGTAGTAGAAGTTCAGGTCGCGCACGGCCAGCTTGATGTTGGCGGGAGCAGTGATTGCAGTCATGATCTTGAACTTTCGAATTATTTCTGGCGGGTGATGAAACGCGCCAGGATATTCAGACCCAGCACAGCCACAGTGATGAGGAAGACACCGGCCCAGGCCAGTTGCTGCCAGTTCTCATACGGGCTCATGGCAAATTTGAAGATGGTGACCGGCAGGCTGGCCATGGGCTTGCTCATGTCGGCATTCCAGAACTGGTTGTTCAGCGCCGTGAACAGCAGCGGAGCGGTCTCGCCAGCAATACGGGCCACTGCCAGCAGCACACCGGTGATCACGCCGGCGCGGGCTGCGCGCAAGGTCACCATGATGATGACCTTCCACTTGGGCGTACCCAGCGCATAAGCCGCTTCACGCAGGCTGGATGGAACCAGCACCAGCATGTTTTCCGTGGTGCGGATGACCACGGGAATCACGATCAGCGCCAGCGCGATCACGCCGGCCATGCCGGAGAAGCTCTTGAAGCGCACCACCACCACGGTATAGACAAACAGACCGATGACGATGGAGGGGGCCGACAGCAGAATGTCGTTGACGAAGCGGGTGGTGGAAGCCAGCCAGCCTTTTTTGTCGTACTCGGCCAGATAGACCCCGGCCATCACGCCGATCGGCGTGCCCACGAAAGTGGCCAGCGCCACCATCATCAGCGAACCCCAGATGGCATTGGCAATACCGCCCTCCTCGTTGGGGGGAGGCGTCATCTGCGAGAACAGGGCGAAGTTCAGACCACCCAGGCCCTGGCGAATGGTTTCCCAGAGAATCCAGACCAGCCAGAACACGCCAAACAGCATGGCTGCCATGGACAGGGTCAGCGCGACCTGATTGAGGCGCTTGCGCTTGTTGTACTTGGCCTGACGCACCGCAGCCAGATCGGCTGCGTCGAGCATTTTGGTGGAGGTGGAGGTCGGGCTCATGAGCGGGCTCCTTCGTTCTTCTGCAGACGGTTGAGCAGCAGCTTGGAGCAGGCCAGCACCACGAAGGTGATGAAGAACAGCACCAGACCCAGATAGATCAGCGACGCCTGATGCAGGCCCTCGCCCGCTTCGGCAAACTCATTGGCCAGCGCCGAGGTGATGCTGTTCGCGGCCTCGAACACGGACAGGGAATTGAGCTGGTTCATGTTGCCGATCACAAAGGTCACGGCCATGGTCTCGCCCAGTGCGCGGCCCAGGCCCAGCATGACGCCGCCCAGCACGCCGGTCTTGGTATAGGGCAGCACCACTTTCCAGACCACTTCCCAGGTCGTGGAGCCCAGACCGTAGGCCGACTCCTTGAGCAGCGCCGGCGTGACTTCGAACACATCGCGCATCACGGAGGCGATAAAGGGGATGATCATGATGGCCAGAATGATGCCGGCCGACAAAATACCGATACCCACGGGAGGGCCGGAGACAAAAGCGCCCAGATAGGGCACACCGGTCAGCAGGTTCTGCAGAGGCTGCTGCACATAGGTGGCCAGCACGGGGCCGAACACCATCAGGCCCCACATGCCGTAAACAATGGAGGGAACTGCGGCCAGCAACTCGATGGCAGTGCCCAGAGGGCGCTTGAGCCAGGCAGGCGAGAGTTCCGTCAGAAACAGGGCAATGCCGAAGCTCACGGGCACTGCAATGATGAGCGCGATGGCCGAAGTGGCCAGCGTGCCGTAAATCATGACCAGACCGCCGTATTGATCCTGCACGGGGTCCCAGACACTGCTGGTCAGAAAGCTCAGACCATATTCGGAGATGGCGGGCCAGGCACCGAAGATCAGCGAAACCATGATGGCCAGCAGCAGCACCAGCGTCAAAATTGCTGCGCTGCGTGCCAGGCCACCAAACAAACGATCCGCCATACGTCCCGAGATCATCGGAGCACGTGGCGGAGAGGGAGAGCGTCGCTTGGCGGCATCGGTGGGGGCTGCAGCCAGCGAACTGGAGGGCGACGTAGTGGACACGTGAGCGCCTTTATTCGCAAAGGGTTGAAACAAGCAGCGAACATACCGTCCGGCACGGCAGCCCGCTGCTCACTGATGACACGAAATTACTTGGAAACAACCTTGCCCGAAGCGTCCTTGATGTCGTTCCAGGACTTGTAGATCACGTTCTTGACTGCGTCGGGCATGGGCACATAGTCCAGATCGGCGGCAGTCTTGTCACCCTGCTTGTAAGCCCAGTCGAAGAACTTCAGCGAGGTGGCGGCCTGAGCAGGCTTTTCCTGAGTCTTGTGCATCAGGATGAAGGTTGCCGAGGTGATGGGCCAGGCGTTCTTGCCGGGCTGGTTGGTCAGGATCTGGTAGAAGCTCTTGGCCCAGTCAGCGCCAGCAGCAGCCGCCTTGAAGGTCTCGTCGTCAGGAGAGACAAAAGCGCCTTCCTTGTTCTGCAGCTGTGTGTAGGTCAGCTTGTTCTGCTTCACATAGGCGTACTCGACATAACCGATGGAGTTGGGCAGGCGACCCACAAAGGCGGCAACGCCTTCGTTACCCTTGCCGCCGGCACCGGTGGGCCAGTTCACGGCCTTGCCCTCGCCCACTTTTTCCTTCCACTCGGCATTGACCTTGGAGAGGTAGTTGGTGAAGCCGAAGGTGGTGCCGGAGCCGTCAGCGCGGCGCACGGGAGCGATAGCGGCATCAGGCAGTGCCACACCGGGGTTCAGAGCCGTGATGGCGGGGTCGTTCCACTTGGAGATCTTGCCCAGGTAGATATCGCCCAGCACCTGGCCCGACAGCTTCAGCTGGCCGGGAGCCACGCCCTTGATGTTGACCACGGGAACAATGCCGCCGATCACGGTGGGGAACTGAACCAGACCCTTCTTGGCCAGTTCGTCATCCTTCAGGGGTTCATCGGAAGCACCAAAGTCCACGGTCTTGGCTTCGATCTGCTTGACACCGGCACTGGAACCCACGGACTGATAGTTAATCTTGACGCCAGTGGCCTTGTGATAGTCGGCAGCCCACTTGGAATACAGAGGAGCCGGGAAGCTCGCACCGGCACCTGTGGCTTCCTGGCTGGCGTTGGCAATACCCGCTGCAGACAGAGCACCAGCCACCAGAACGTGAATCAAGGACAACTTCATGAAACGACCTCTTAGGGTTGAAAGATTCGATGGAGTGAACTTTAAAAACCTTTTATGACAAGGTCGTGACATGAAAATTTCAAGGCGCAACCGAGTGAAAGAGCTCCAAAGCGGTCATGCGAGTGTCATATTTCATTCGCAAACTGCTGAGCCTTGACCCGCAGACCCGGCCCGGGTAACAGCTTGTCGCAAGGCTGGAGACTGATCGTCGGCAATGTATGACATAGTCTGTCACACAGCGTGAGCGCACTCTGGCGGCCCAACTCGGCAAATACCTGCAAATACCTGACTTGGCAGAGGTTGAACCCCGCGCCCCGCAAGCTTGATGACGGCCCGTATTGCATATTCCACTGCCCGGTGCATGTGTCGCCTGTTCCATCACGCTCATGCTCTGCCCGTGCCCCAACCCGCATAACAACAACGCATTGATTGGCTCAGAAATGGCTCCTGAATCGCTGCTTGCCGCCGTAGACCTTGGCTCCAATAGCTTTCGCCTTGAAATAGGCCGTATCGGCTCGCATCAACGCATCGAGCGTGTGGAATACCTCAAGGAAACCGTGCGCCAGGGCAATGGCCTGAACTCACGCCAGGAACTCTCGCGCGAAGCCATGGAGCGCGGCTGGGAGTGCCTGGCTCGCTTTGGCGAGCGCCTCAGGGGCTTTGATGCCTCGCATGTCCGCGCTGTAGCCACCCAGACCCTGCGCGAGGCATTGAATGCCGACGAATTCGTGACGCGTGGCAGCCAGTTGCTGGGCTTTCCCATCGAAGTCATTGCCGGCGAGGAAGAAGCCCGGCTCATCTATCGCGGCGTGGCCAGCTCGCTGCCGCCCAGCCAGCAAAAACGCCTGGTCATCGACATTGGCGGTCGCTCCACCGAAATCATCATCGGCCAGCACAGCCAGCCTCTGCAAGTGGCATCGTTCGCACTGGGCAGCGTCTCCTGGAGCAGCCGTTTCTTCAGCGACGGCGCACTGAGCAAGGCCAACTTCCAGGCCGCCGTTGCCGCCGCCAAGCAATGCCTGGCCCAGGCCCAGTTCGCCTACCCGGGCACAGCCTGGGACTGCGCCTATGCCTCCTCCGGCACAGCCAACGCCGTGGCCGACGCTCTCACGGCCCAGGGCCTGGACGGACAGGTGATCACGCCCGCCAAGCTGCGCTACCTCTATGAGCTGCTGCTGGACATCGGTCATGTGGAGCGCCTGCGCATGCCGGGCCTCAAGGAAGATCGCCGCCCGGTGGTCGCAGGCGGCATCAGCGTGATGATGGCCGTGGTCGACCTGCTGGGCATTACCGAGCTGGAAGTTGCACAGGGTGCACTGCGCCAGGGAGCCCTGCACGACCTGCTCGACCATGAGCCCCCTGCCGACAAGGAAGCGGCGGAAGTCGGCGCGCTGCAACTGGACTTCGGCGTGGACGTACCCCATGCCCAGCGCGTTCAGCGCATTGCCACCCAGCTGTGCCAGCAAATCCTGCCCGCAGAAACCGCGCCGCTGAGCACTCAGGCCCTGGCCATTGCCGCGCAGCTGCATGAGGTCGGCATGCGCGTGGCCCTGAGCAACTATCACCGCCACGGCGCCTATATCGTCGAGCATTGCGGCCTGGCCACCTGGGAGCCTGAGCTGCGCCAGCGCATCTGTCAGCTGGTGCTGGGTCACCAGGGCAAGCTGCGCAAGCTGGAGGACGCGATCGAGGAGCCGCAGCTGGCCCTGCCGCTGATGGCACTGCGCATTGCCGTGCAGTTGAGCCATACCCGCCGCGACCCTGACATGCAGGGCATGCAGATCAAGCGTTCGGGTTCGGAATGCAAGCTCTCCACACCTTCGGGCTGGATGCTGACCTACCCACAATCCGCCCGCCTGCTCGAAGAGGAAGCCATGGCCTGGAGCAAGACGCCCTGGAGCCTCAAGCTGCAGCTGCGCTGATATCAACTGCCAGGCCGCCACGGCCTGCAAAAGGCAAAGGGACTGCGAGGCAGTCCCTTTTTTGCTCTGCAGAAACCTTCAAAAAAGATAGCTTCAAGCACCTGTCAAACAATGATTTCAATACTAAAAATATCTGAAAACATTGCATATCAGGCGCAAGAAGCTCCTCTTTTCAGAGTATTCAAACGCTCTTGCCGCCGTAGCGCACCATCAGGGCCTGCTGGGCGCCCTTGCCCTCCAGCGGACGCGCGGGCTTTTGGTAAATGCCCGAGGCATTCAACGTCCAGGCATCGCGGTCGTCGCCCAGATAGGCCACCAGGCACTCGTCGATCACGCGCTGGCGCAGCTTTTTGTCCAGCACCGGCCAGGCCAGTTCCACACGGCTGAGCATGTTGCGATTCATCCAGTCGGCACTGGACAGCAGCAGCTCTTCTTCCTGGCCCCAGGCAAAGTAGAAGACCCGCGAATGCTCCAGAAAACGGCCGATGATGGAGCGCACGCGGATATTGTCCGTCACGCCCGGGCGCTGCGCCGGCAGCATGCAGGAGCCGCGCACGATGAGATCGATCTGCGCGCCCCTGCGGCCCGCCTCGACCAGGGCGCGAATCAGGGGCTCGTCGGTCAGCGCATTCATCTTGAGCACCATGCGTGCCTTCTCGCCCCGCGCCGCTGCGGCAGCCACCAGGTCGATCAGTTCCAGCATGCGGTTTTGCAGATGGAACGGCGCCATGACCAGCTTTTGCAGCTTGGGCATGGTGTTATGGCTGGACAGGTGGCGGAATACCGCATCCATATCGGCCGTGATCTCGTCATCGCAGGTCAGCTGGCTGATGTCGGTGTAAAGGCGTGCGCTGCGGGCGTTGTAGTTGCCCGTGGACAGATGGGCATAGCGCTTGAGCTGGTTGTTGCGCTTTTCACGGCGCGTGATGAGCAGCATCTTGGCGTGGGTCTTGAGGCCGACCACGCCGTACACCACCTGCACGCCCAGCGATTCCAGCTTTTCCGCCCAGTTGATATTGGCCTCTTCATCAAAGCGCGCCTTGAGCTCCAGCACGGCCAGCACCTCCTTGCCGCGGCTCACGGCCTCGGCCAGCAGGCTCATGATCTCGGAGTCGGTGCCCGTGCGGTAGATGGTCTGCTTGATGGCCAGCACCTGCGGATCGTTCACGGCCTCGCGCAGCAACTCCAGCACGCCATCAAAGCTCTCGAAGGGCTGATGGATGATGATGTCGCTCTTGCGCATCTGCGCCAGGATGGAGCGACCGGGCACGAGCTGCGTGGGCCAGGCCGGCTTCCACTTGGGAAACAGCAGGGCCGGGTCGTCGACCAGATCGATCAGCTGCATCTGGCGCACCAGATTCACCGGCCCCTTGACGCGGAACAGCGCCTCGGCCGGCAGGCCGTATTGCTCCAGCAACAGGTCAGAGAGCACCACAGAGCAGGACGAGGACACCTCCAGACGCACGGCCTGGCCGTAGTGACGGTGGTGCAGGCCCTGGCGCAGGGCCATGCGCAGATCCACCACATCGTCTTCATCCACGGCCAGATCGGAGTGGCGGGTGACACGGAACTGCGAGAACTCCGACACTTCGCGCCCCGGGAACAGCTCGGCCAGATGGGCACGCACCACGCTGGAGATGCTGACAAACAGCTTTTGCTTGCCCGAGATCTTCTCGGGCAGACGGATCAGGCGCGGCAAGGCGCGCGGCACCTTCACGATGGCCACTTCATTGGCTCTCCCGAAGGCATCCACGCCATTGAGGCGCACGATGAAATTCAGCGCCTTGTTGGCGACCTGCGGGAAGGGATGCGACGGATCCAGCCCCACCGGCATCAGCAGGGGCTGCACCTCGCGCATGAAGTACTCGCGCACCCATTTGCGCTGAGCCACGCTGCGCTCGCCGTGAGAAACCAGGCGAATCGCATGCTTGTCGAACGCGGGAATGATGGACTGGTTATAGAGCTGGTACTGCTTGGCCACCAGGCCGTGGGCCGTGGTCATCAGTCGCTCGAAGCTGGCGCGCGAGTACGGGCCCTGTTCATCGCCCACCTTGGCGGCCGAGACATGAGGGGCGCAGCGCACCTCGAACCACTCATCGAGATTGGAAGACACGATGCACAGATAGCGCAAGCGCTCGAGCAGCGGCACATCCTCACGCTCGGCCCAGTTCAGCACGCGCTCATTGAAGACCAGAATGCTTTGATCGCGGTCCAGCAGCTCCAGAGTCGGCTCGATCACAGGCGGCATGGCTACCTCGTTCTTGGACGCCGCTCGGCGTCGGCGCGGCGCTTTGGCAGGGGCCGGTGTCGCAGCGTCAGAAACGGCACCGGGCACACCATGGTGCCCGGCCGCCCCGGCTTGCGCAACTGCTGCCGGCTCGCTCGTGGAGTTGACGACCGCCGTCGTGACGGGAGGCACAAGCGAGATATGCGCCAGACCCAGAGATGCAGGTCCCGCCTCATGCGCCTGACTATCGGTCTGCGAGGTCACTGGGGAAACTGCAACCGGATCCTGCCCTGAAGATGAAGTGATGGAAGTGGGAAAAAAAGAGTCGGAAGCAGATACGGATTGGGACATGTGGCAGCAGCCTGCGAAAGCTTGAAGCGCCCCTGAGGGCATGTCCGCAGTCTGCCCATGGTTTATGACAATTAGATGACCAAGAGATGACTGTCATCGTTGTTCATGACAGTCATCAGGGTTTGCGCAGCTTCAGCTGACCCTGACCACCTCGGCCAGACGCTCGGCACAGTTGCTGGCCATGTCCGCACTCCTGGCCTCGACCATGACTCGCACCAGGGGCTCGGTACCGCTGGGACGGATCAGCACCCGGCCGTCGCTGCCCAGCAGCTTTTCGACCGCTGCCTGCTCACCAGGCAGCTTGGCGTTGCTCTTCCAGTCCTGGCCAGGCTGCAAGCGCACATTGATCATGACCTGGGGGAACAGCTTCACGGACTCCAGCCACTGGGCAATGGTCTTCTTCGAGCGCACGCAGGCCTGCAGCACCTGCAGTGCGCTGACCAGGCCGTCACCGGTCGTGTGCTTGTCCAGCGCCAGCAGGTGGCCCGAGCTTTCACCGCCCAGCTGCCAGCCCTTGGCATTGAGCGCTTCCAGAACATAACGGTCTCCCACCTTGGCACGCACAAAACCCACGCCCTGCTCCTTGAGTGCCTGCTCCACCGCCATATTGGTCATCAGGGTTCCCGCCACGCCGCTGACTACGTCGCCGCGCGCCAGACGATCGGCTGCCATGAGATAGAGCAGTTCGTCGCCGTTGTATAGACGGCCTTGCGCATCGACCAGCTGCAGACGGTCGGCATCGCCGTCCAGCGCCACGCCATAGTCGGCATTGTTGGCACGCACTGCCCTCACCAGCGCTTCGGGATGGGTCGCGCCGACTCCCTCGTTGATGTTCAGGCCGTCCGGGGAGCAGCCGATTTCCACCACATTGGCACCCAGCTCGTGAAAGACCTTGGGAGCAATCTGATAGGCCGCGCCATGGGCCGCATCCACGACGATCTTCAGGCCGCGCAACGACAGGCTGTGATCGAAAGTGCTTTTGCAGAACTCGATATAACGGCCGGCTGCATCGGCCAGACGTCGTGCCTTGCCCAAAGAGGCTGAATCCACCCAGACGGGGTCTTCCTTGAGAGCGGCTTCCACATCCTCCTCCCAGGAATCAGGCAGCTTGGTGCCCTCGGCACTGAAGAACTTGATGCCGTTGTCGTAAAACGGGTTGTGGCTGGCACTGATCACCACCCCCAGGCTGGCGCGCTGGGCACGCGTCAGATAGGCCACGCCCGGTGTCGGCAAGGGGCCAAGCAACATGACATCGACACCGGCAGAGTTGAAGCCCGACTCGAGCGCGCTCTCCAGCATGTAGCCAGAGATGCGGGTGTCCTTGCCGATCAGCACCAGAGGGCGCTCTTGCGTGCGACGCAACACGCGCCCCACGGCATGCGCCAGGCGCAAGGCGAAGTCAGGCGTGATGGGCGACTTGCCCACCGTGCCGCGAATCCCGTCGGTGCCGAAATACTGTCGTGCCATATTCTCGTTGTCCTTTTTAGATTCAATACTCTGTCATCAGGCCTGCAGCGCTTGCGCATCATGCATGGCCTGCCAGACTGCCAGCGCAGCCACCGTATCCTTCACATCGTGGACACGCACAATTTTGGCCCCACGTTCGATCGCCAGCAATGCCGCCGCGACGCTGGGCACCATGCGCTGATCCACAGGCAGGCCGGTCACCTGCCCCAGGGAGCCCTTGCGCGACCAGCCCGCCAGCAAGGGGAAGTCTAGGCCCAGCAGCTCACGCTGATGTGCAAGCAAGGCAAAATTTTGTACCACGCTCTTGCCGAAACCAATACCGTAATCCCAGGCGATGCGGGAACGAGCAACACCTGCATCGAGCAAAGGCTGAGTCACCTGCAGCAGAAAGTCCCGAACTTGAACCACGGCATCGCCCTGCATATGCTCCAGATGCATGTCTTGCGGGGTCTTGTGCATATGCATCAGGCACACGCCACAGCTGGCGTGCCTGCTCACCACCTCGAAGGCACCGGGCTGGCGCAGCGCCCAGATGTCGTTGATGATGTCTGCCCCCAGATCCAGAGACGCAGCCATGACTTCGGGCTTGTAGGTATCGATGGAGACAGGCACGTTGAGCTTGACGGCTTCGCGCAGCACGGGCAGAACGCGAGCCAGCTCGTCTTCGAGGCTGACCCCAGGCGAGCCCGGCCGGGTCGACTCACCACCTATATCGAGAATATGCGCGCCCTGCTGGAGCAGCAGCTCGGCATGGGCCATGGCCTGGGACACACCGGCATGCCTGCCTCCGTCCGAAAAGGAATCCGGCGTCACATTCACGATGCCCATGACCTGAGGCTTGTCGAGCTGCAAGAGAAAACGCGAGGTTTGCCACTGTTGCGACATAAATCTTCCGATATCTGAGAGTGCAAAAACAAAAGGCCCCTGAGGGACCTTTTGTATATGAGGCTTGGCGCTCAAGCCGTAGTAGGCGAAGGCTCGGCATTCGATGCGGGATTGCCTCCCGAGGAATTGCCACCATCCGATGAGGGGGGATTGCGAGGCGTCCAGTCCTTGGGAGGACGAGGCTCCTTGCCTGCCATGATGTCGTTGAGCTGCTCGGCGTCGATCGTCTCCCAGTCCAGCATGGCCTTGGCCATGGCGTGCATCTTGTCGCTGTTGTCTTCGATGAGCTTGCGCGCCAAAGCATATTGCTCGTCGATGATGCGACGCACTTCGTCGTCCACCTTCTGCATGGTGGATTCGGACAGATTGGAGCCTCGGCTAAAGGTACGGCCCAGGAAAGGCTCGCCTTCCTGCTCGGAGTAGACCATGGTGCCCAGCGCATCGCTCATGCCGTAGCGCGTCACCATGTCACGGGCGATCTGGGTCGCACGCTCGAAGTCGTTCGAGGCACCAGTCGTCATCTGGTTCATGAACACTTCTTCGGCGATACGGCCACCAAACAGCATGGCGATCTGGTTGAGCATGTACTCCTTGTCATAGGAGTAGCGGTCCTTCTCGGGCAGGCTCATGGTCACGCCCAGCGCACGGCCGCGCGGGATGATGGTGACCTTGTGCACGGGATCGCACTTGGGCAGCAGCTTGCCGATCAAGGCATGGCCGGCTTCGTGGTAGGCCGTGTTGCGGCGCTCTTCCTCTGGCATGACCATGGTCTTGCGCTCGGGGCCCATGATGATCTTGTCCTTGGCCTTCTCGAAGTCCTGCATCTCCACGGTGCGCGCATTGCGGCGTGCCGCCATCAGCGCAGCTTCGTTGCAGAGGTTGGCCAGATCGGCGCCCGACATGCCGGGCGTGCCGCGCGCGATGATGGCGGGGTTCACGTCCTGGCCCACGGGAATCTTGCGCATGTGCACGTTCAGGATCTGCTCGCGACCGCGGATATCGGGCAGCGTCACATAGACCTGACGGTCGAAGCGACCGGGGCGCAGCAAGGCCGCATCCAGAATGTCGGGGCGGTTGGTTGCCGCCACCACGATCACACCGAGGTTGGTCTCGAAACCGTCCATCTCGACCAGCATCTGATTCAGTGTCTGCTCGCGCTCGTCGTTGCCGCCGCCCATGCCGGCACCGCGCTGGCGACCGACGGCGTCGATTTCGTCGATGAAGATGATGCAAGGCGCATTCTTCTTGGCGTTCTCGAACATGTCGCGCACGCGGGCCGCGCCCACGCCGACGAACATTTCAACGAAATCGGAACCCGAGATCGAGAAGAAAGGCACCTTGGCTTCGCCCGCGATGGACTTGGCCAGCAGCGTCTTGCCGGTACCGGGAGGGCCGACCAGCAGCAGACCGCGGGGAATGCGGCCGCCGAGCTTCTGGAACTTGTTGGGGTCCTTGAGGAAGTCCACGACTTCCTTGACTTCTTCCTTGGCCTCATCGGCACCAGCCACGTCGGCAAAGGTGACGGTGTTGCTGTTCTCGTCGAGCATGCGCGCCTTGGACTTGCCGAAGCTGAAGGCGCCGCCCTTGCCGCCACCCTGCATCTGGCGCATGAAGTACACCCAGACGCCGATCAGCAGCAGCATGGGGCCCCAGCTCACGAGCAGCGTCATGAGCAGCGAGCCTTCTTCACGTGGCTTGACGTCGAACTTGACGTTGTTGTTGATCAGGTCGCCCACCAGGCCACGATCCAGGTAGGTGGCTGTGGTGCGGATCTTGCGATCATCGGTGGTGGTGGCTACGACCTCGGTACCGCCAGCACCTTCCTGAATGGTGGCGCTCTTGATACGGTTGTTGCGCACTTGCTCCAGGAATTCCGAGTAGCCAACATGAGAGGCACCGCCAGCACCTCGGGTGTCAAACTGTTTGAACACCGTAAACAGCACCATGGCGATGACCAGCCAGACGGCGACTTTTGAAAACCACTGATTGTTCAAGCGGGGCTCCAATGGAATATTCAGACGTAAAGGCCCGGAGGGGACTCCAGACCTAGTTGAGGTTCATTTTAGGTGTTTCAAGCGCCAAAGACGCCTATTTCCCCCTATAGCGGCCATAGGCAAGGTACGGCCCTGCAGACAATCGACCCTAAGCCTGTGTTTTATCAAGGCTTTGCGCTATCAGTTTCACTGGTTTGCTGCAGCAAACCATGAGGTCAAATGCCCCTATGCAAGCCGGCAACTCCGTCAAGAGCCCTGCTTGAGTCCCATTCCCACGAGAAAAATCTCGGCAGACCGGTCACGCGAAGCCTTGGGCTTGATGGGCTTGACCACCTTGAAGGTCTGCTTGAACAGATCCACCAGCTCGTTGTAGCCGCTGCCGTGGAAAAGCTTGACCACCAGCGCGCCCTCGGGCTTCATGTTGTTGATCGCAAAATCAACGGCCATCTCGATGAGCACCGCGACCCGCGCCCCGTCCGTGGCGCCATGGCCCGACAGATTGGGCGCCATATCCGAGACCACCACGTCGGCCTTGCCGCCACCCATGGCCTCTTCAAGCTGCGCCAGCACCGCCTCTTCACGAAAGTCGCCCTGGATGTAATGCACGCCCTCGATGGGCTCCATGGGCAGCAGATCCAGCGAGATGATGCGGCCGTTGAGTTCGCCAACAGCCGCACCGCTGGGCGAGAGACGACGGCGCACATACTGACTCCAGGCGCCGGGCGCGCAACCCAGGTCCACCACGGTGTGGCCAGGCTGAATCAGCTTGAGCGACTCGTCAATTTCCTTGAGCTTGTAGGCCGCGCGCGCACGATAGCCGTCCTTTTGGGCGGCTTTCACATACGGGTCATTGATGTGATCGTGCAGCCAATTCTTATTGACCTTCTTGCTTTTGGTTTTCGTTTTCATGCCTGAATTCTCGCAGCCTTGATAATACGGGTATGCCCCAAATTGAATTAACTCCCGCGCAGCGCCGGGAACACCGCGCCGAAGCCCACCATCTGGACCCCGTCGTCCTCATCGGTGGCGATGGTCTGACCACTGCCGTTCAAAAGGAAGTGGACGCCGCACTCAATGCCCATGGTCTGATCAAGGTCCGCGTTTTCGGCGACGACCGTGCAGCCCGCGAGCAGGTCTATCAACAACTTTGCGACGAGCTGAACGCGGCTCCCATCCAGCACATCGGCAAGCTGCTGGTGCTGTGGCGCCCCATTCCCGAAAAGGAAAAGGCCTTTGACGAAGACCGCATGCCCGGTCCTCGCGACGTCAAGGTGCTCAAGTTCGGCCGCGCCGGCCAGAAGCCCGAAGTCAAGCAACTGCGCGTGCTCGGCAACCAGCGCCTGACCGCCGGCGGCACCATCAAGCGCGCCAAGCCCAAGCAGAAGTCGGTCAAGAAAGGTCGTCAGGACTGATCTGCCGATCCGCCCTGTCTGCCCGCCCCATTGCCTTATTTCCTCGCCGAGACCGCCAACCCATGGTTCAGACCACACAGCAGCAACGCCACATTCTTTGCATGAAATGGGGCACCAAATACGGCCCGGAGTACGTCAACCGACTCTATGCCATGGTGCGCCGCCATCTCAGCGGAGATTTTCGCTTTGTCTGCCTGACCGACAGCACAGAGGGGATTCGCTCCGAAGTGGAGTGCTTTCCCATCCCCGACCTGAACATCCATCTGGCGCCCGGCCAGCGTGACGGCGCCTGGAAGAAGCTCACCACCTTCGAGCGCGACCTGCATGGCCTCAAGGGTCAGGCGCTGTTCCTGGACCTGGACGTGGTGATTGTGGGCAGCCTCGACGAATTCTTCACGCTGCCCGGCGACTTCCGCATCATTCACGACTATCCGCGTTTCTGGCGCTTTGGCGAACGCATTGTCGGCAACTCATCGGTCTACCGCTTCGAGCTGGGTGCCCATGCCGATGTGCTGGAGCATTTCCGCGCGCACACCGAAGAGATGCGCGGCAAGTACCGCAACGAGCAGGAGTATCTGTCGCACTTTCTGCACAAGCAGGGCAAGCTGGACTACTGGCCTGCAGCCTGGTGCCCCAGCTTCAAGTACTACTGCATTCCGACCTGGCCCAGCAACTACTGGAAGGAGCCAGTGCCGCCGGCCGATGCGCGCATCGTGATCTTCCACGGCGAGGTGAACCCCCCCGATGCCCTGGAAGGCCGCCGCAACAAGCGCTTTCGCCATATCGAGCCCGCCAGGTGGATCGAGAAGGCCTGGGGCTGAAGGACGGCTGCAGTTGCAGCCTCAAAAACAAAAGGCGTTGACCGCGAGGTTCAACGCCTTTTTTGTGCTCGCCTGACCGATGGATCAGCGATATTTGGCATCGACCAGCGGATGCCCCTTCATGCGCGAGAGAATGGACAGCGGGCTGGCCGCCGGGTTGTATTCGCTGCCTGGCGGCAGGAACAAGGTCTGCTCCAGCATGTACTGCCCCGACATGACGGCATGCACTGCCTGATCGGAGAAACACACCCAGGTGGAACCTGCCGCGAAAGGCACGGTTTCCTGGGGAGCATTTTTCTGATAGTCGGGATCGCCCTTCATGCCGTCATGCAGCTGCAGCATCAAATGGTCGTATTCGCTGCGATAGGACTTGGTCACATGCAGCAGCTCCAGAGCCTTGGCCTGCCAGGCGCTGTAGGGCTTGGCACGCGGCACAAAACGCTTCGCCACATCGGTGAAGGGCTCGCCCACCCGCCAGACCCGGGGCTGGCCATCCGGATTGACATTGGTGAAGACGCGCAGAATGCGCTCGCCATAGTTGGGCCGCGAAGGAAAGGCATCCACATGCATGCGCTTGTCGTCCGCACGCCAGGACTGCGCCCGCGTTTCCACCTGCGAAGGCCGGTAGCTGGTGGGTGCCATGCGCACCACCGGCATATAGGCGGGAAACAGGCCTGCGATCAGCGCCGTGGCCTGGTCTCGAAAGCGTCCGACCATGCCAGCCACCTGCGTCTGTGTGGCCTCGTCGCCCGCCACGCCCTTGATCGAGCCATCCACATTGAGGCTGATATTGCGCGTCTTGGGATCGCGCACATCGGGGCGCAGCAGCGCTTTTTCCTGCTCGGTCAGCTGAAAGCTCAGCTGCGGAAAGTACAGCACCTTGCCTGCCTCGACGGCAGCAGTCCATTCATCGCGCCCCAGGACCTTGCTCCAGTCGGTCGCGTCGATTTTTACGATTTGAGATTCCATGGCTTCGGCAGTGTACTCCCCGCAGCTGGCGCGGGCTTGCACTGGATCAAGCCGGCTTGCGCGCGCCCGCCACACGCCACAGCACGATGGCGGCGCACAGCCACTGCAGCGCATACATGCCGGTGCCCACGCTATGCCAGAGCCTGAGGTTCTCGCGCGCCACGATCCTGGGCGACACGCCGTACTGCACCAGCAGCGCCAGCAACATGCCGGCGATAACAAAACCGATAGCTGCTTGCGCCCATTGTTCAATCTTTTCAGCATGTTTTCGCTTTGAAAACACCAGCAGAAGAGCGCAACATGCTATGGAAATCCAGGTCTGCGCGGCGAACAGCTTGGCCGCCATAAAGCCCGCCAGAGCCGGCGTGGGCAGGTGGGCAAACAGCATGGGTACGGCCACAAAGCCGATGGAGCACAGACTGCCCCACCATAAAGAGGCCAGGAAAACAGGCAAACGCTCGTACATAGTCACGGATCCTTGAACGCGGCGCAGCGCCCAGGCCAGAAACATCAAGCAAGGGCAGCCCCGCAGCGAAGATGTTGTCCCCCTCCGCGAAGCAGAGAGGGGGAAGGCGCGCAGCGCCTCAGGGGGTGCTTACACGTACTTTACGCCTACGATTTCGTAGCGACGCTCGCCGCCCGGTGCCTGCACCACGGCGGTATCGCCCTCTTCCTTGCCGATCAGGGCGCGGGCAATGGGGCTGGACACATTGATCAGGCCGTGCTTGAGATCGGCCTCGTCCTCGCCCACGATCTGGTAGGTCACGGGAGAGCCGCTGTCTTCATCTTCCAGGTCCACGGTCGCGCCGAACACCACGCGACCGCCGGCATCCAGCTCGGTCGGGTCGATGACCTGCGCGGCGGACAGCTTGCCCTCGACCTCGAGGATGCGGCCTTCGATGAAGCCCTGCTGCTCCTTCGCGGATTCATATTCGGCGTTTTCGCTCAGGTCACCCTGAGCACGGGCCTCTGCAATGGCTTGAATGACCGCGGGACGATCCACAGTCTTCAGGCGTTGCAGTTCCACCTTGAGCTTTTCTGCTCCGCGCTTGGTGATTGGGATGGTGGCCATGATCGAGTCTCCAAATTCAGCAAACGCCGCGCCAAGCGCGGCACCTCTCGCACAGTCCTGAGTGACAACGTCAAACAGGGGCCTGTGCCCCAAAAGCAAACCGCCGCACGTTGCCGCGCGGCGGTTCAAATACATTACCGCAGATTATGCCGTGTTTGCCGTGGCACAAGTGCGGTAAAAACCCGGCAGCCCTTGCGGGCTGCTTCGGGCGTCAGGCTTTTCAGGCCTTGGTCAGCATGGCATGCAGCTCTTGCACCGAGTGCACGTCCAGATTGCCGCGCATGGCCTTCATGCCTTCCACGGCCGCTTCCGCGCCGAAGATGGTGGTGAAGGTGGTCACACGTGCCAACAGCGCGCTGGTACGGATCTGGCGCGAGTCGGCGATGGCGTTGCGACGCTCTTCCACGGTGTTGATGACCAGGGCGATCTCGCCGTTCTTGATCATGTCCACGATGTGAGGACGGCCTTCAGTCACCTTGTTGACCGCTTGCACTTCCAGGCCAGCTTCAGCAATCGCTGCAGCTGTACCGCGTGTAGCGCACAGGCTGTAGCCCATGGCAACCAGCTCCTTGGCCACAGCCACGGCACGGGTCTTGTCGTTGTTCTTCACCGACAGGAAGACCTTGCCTTCCGCAGGCAGGTGCACGCCGGCGCCCATCTGGCTCTTCACAAAGGCTTCGCCAAAGGTCTTGCCCACGCCCATGACTTCACCGGTGGACTTCATCTCGGGGCCGAGAATGGTGTCCACACCAGGGAACTTCACGAACGGGAACACGGCTTCCTTGACGCTGAAGTAAGGCGGTGTGACTTCCTTGGTGATGCCCTGCTCGGCCAGCGTGTCGCCGGCCATGCAGCGTGCAGCCACCTTGGCCAGTTGCACGCCGGTGGCCTTGGAGACGAAGGGCACGGTGCGCGAGGCACGGGGGTTCACTTCCAGCACGTAGATCACGTCCTGGCCGTCAGCTTCCTTGATGGCGAACTGCACGTTCATCAGGCCCACCACATGCAGGCCTTCGGCCATGGCTGCGGTCTGGCGCTTGATCTCAGCAACGGTTTCGGCCTTCAGGTAGTAAGGAGGCAGCGAACAGGCGGAGTCACCGGAGTGAACGCCGGCTTGCTCGATGTGCTCCATCACGCCGCCGATGTACACAGCGCCGGTCTTGTCGCGCACGCAATCGACGTCGCACTCGATGGCGTTGGACAGGAAGTGGTCCAGCAGCACGGGAGAGTCGTTGGAGACCTTCACGGCTTCGCGCATGTAGCGCTCGAGGTCACGCTGCTCGTGCACGATTTCCATGGCACGGCCGCCCAGCACATAGGAAGGACGCACCACCAGGGGGTAACCCAGGCCGGCAGCCTTTTCCAGGGCTTCGGCTTCGGTACGCGCAGTGGCGTTGGGAGGCTGGCGCAGACCCAGTTCGTTGAGCAGCTTCTGGAAGCGCTCGCGGTCCTCGGCGGCGTCGATCATGTCGGGCGTGGTGCCGATGATCTTCACGCCTTCGCGCTCCAGGCCCAGAGCCAGCTTCAGAGGCGTCTGGCCGCCGTACTGCACGATCACGCCTTCGGGCTGCTCCACGTCCACGATTTCCAGCACGTCTTCCAGCGTCAGGGGCTCGAAGTACAGGCGATCGGAAGTGTCGTAGTCGGTAGACACGGTCTCGGGGTTGCAGTTGACCATGATGGTTTCGTAACCATCTTCGCGCATGGCCATGGCGGCGTGCACGCAGCAATAGTCGAACTCGATGCCCTGGCCGATACGGTTCGGGCCGCCACCCAGCACCATGATCTTCTTCTTGTCCGTGGGAGCGGCTTCGCACTCTTCGTCATACGTGGAGTACATGTACGCGGTGTTGGAGGCGAACTCGGCCGCGCAGGTGTCCACGCGCTTGAACACGGGACGCACCTTCAGCGCCTTGCGTGCTTCGCGCACGGCCTTATCGCTGGTGTGCAGCAGCTTGGCCAAGCGGCGGTCGGAAAAGCCCTTTTGCTTGAGGGTGCGCAGAGTCTGCGCATCCAGAGCCGCCAGAGCGCCTTCGCCCTTGGCTTCGTAGAGCTTGTCCAGGTCGAGTTCGATCTTGACGATCTCCTCGATCTGCACCAGGAACCACTTGTCGATCTTGGTGATGTTGTGCACCTCGTCCAGCGACCAGCCGGCAGCGAAAGCGTCACCCACATACCAGATGCGGTCGGGACCGGGCTCGCCCAGTTCCTTTTCCAGGATTTCACGATCCTGGGTCTTTTCGTTCATGCCGTCCACGCCCACTTCCAGGCCGCGCAAGGCCTTCTGGAAGGATTCCTGGAAGGTACGGCCGATGGCCATCACTTCGCCCACGGACTTCATCTGCGTGGTCAGGCGGTTGTCGGCAGCAGGGAACTTCTCGAAGGCGAAACGCGGGATCTTGGTGACCACGTAGTCGATCGATGGCTCAAACGAAGCGGGGGTCTTGCCGCCGGTGATTTCGTTCTTGAGCTCGTCCAGCGTGAAGCCCACGGCCAGCTTGGCCGCGATCTTGGCGATGGGGAAGCCCGTGGCCTTGGAAGCCAGCGCCGAGGAACGCGAGACGCGGGGATTCATCTCGATGACGATCATGCGACCGTCCTTGGGATTCACCGAAAACTGCACGTTGGAGCCGCCAGTGTCCACACCGATTTCGCGCAGAACGGCCAGAGATGCATTACGCATGATCTGGTATTCCTTGTCGGTCAGTGTCTGGGCCGGCGCCACGGTGATGGAGTCACCGGTGTGCACGCCCATGGGGTCCAGGTTTTCGATGGAGCAGACGATGATGCAGTTGTCAGCGGTGTCGCGCACCACTTCCATCTCGTACTCTTTCCAGCCCAGCAGGGATTCCTCGATCAGCAGTTCGTTGGTAGGCGAAGCCTCCAGACCGCGCTTGCAGATGGTTTCGAATTCCTCGGGGTTGTAGGCAATGCCGCCGCCAGTGCCGCCCAGCGTGAAGCTGGGGCGAATGACGGTGGGGAAGCCCATCTGCTTTTGCACGGCCCAGGCTTCGTCCATGGAGTGGGCGATGCCGGAGCGCGCGGAGCCCAGACCGATCTTGGTCATGGCGTCCTTGAACTTCAGACGGTCTTCGGCCTTGTCGATGGCTTCGGGCTTGGCGCCGATCAGCTCGACCTTGTACTTGTCCAGCACGCCGTTCTTCCACAGGTCCAGTGCGCAGTTCAGCGCGGTCTGGCCACCCATAGTGGGCAGGATGGCATCGGGGCGTTCCTTGGCGATGATCTTCTCGACCGTCTGCCAGGTAATGGGCTCGATGTAGGTGACGTCGGCCGTGGCCGGGTCGGTCATGATCGTGGCAGGGTTGCTGTTGATCAGGATGACCTTGTAACCCTCTTCGCGCAGCGCCTTGCAGGCCTGCACACCGGAGTAGTCAAACTCGCAGGCCTGACCGATCACGATGGGACCGGCGCCAATGATCAGAATGCTTTTTAGGTCGTTGCGCTTAGGCATTTTTGTGTTTCTCCATCAGCGCTGTGAAGCGGTCAAACAGATAGCCGATATCGTTGGGGCCGGGCGATGCTTCGGGGTGACCCTGGAAGCAGAAGGCAGGCACATCGGTACGCTCCAGACCTTGCAGCGTGCCGTCAAACAGGCTGATGTGCGTGGCGCGGGCATTGGCGGGCAGCGACTCCAGCTCCACCGCAAAACCGTGGTTCTGGCTGGTGATGCTGACGTGGCCGGTGTCCAGGTCCTTGACGGGGTGGTTGGCACCGTGATGGCTGTTTTGCATCTTGAAGGTCTTGGCACCGGAGGCCAGAGCCATGATCTGGTGGCCCAGGCAGATACCGAACACCGGCATCTTGGCTGCCATGATCTCTTGCACAGCGGCAATGGCGTAGTCGCAAGGCGCGGGGTCGCCAGGGCCGTTGGACAGGAACACGCCGTCGGGGTTCAGGGCCAACACATCCTTGGCTGGAGTCTGGGCGGGCACGACGGTCACGTCGCAACCGCGCTCGGCCAGCATGCGCAGAATGTTCTTCTTCACGCCGAAGTCATAGGCCACAACCTTGAACTTGGGCGATTCGAGCTTGCCGTAGCCTTCGCCCAGCGTCCACTCGGCCTCGGTCCATGGGTAGGACTTGTCGGTGGACACGACCTTGGCCAGATCCAGACCCTTCATGCTGGGGGCAGCCTTGGCGGCGGCGATGGCCTCGTCGATCCTGGCCTGGGTGACTTCTTCACCAGCGGCCAGACCCACGATTGCACCGTTCTGCGCGCCCTGATCACGCAGCAGTCGCGTGAGCTTGCGGGTGTCGATGTTGGCGATGGCGACGGTCTTACCTTCGGTCAGGTACTCGGACAGCGTCTGGGTGCTTCGGAAGTTGCTGGCCAGCAAAGGCAGGTTCTTGATGATGAGACCTGCGGCATGGATCTTGTCAGCTTCGACGTCTTCAGGATTGACACCGTAGTTGCCGATGTGCGGATACGTGAGCGTCACGATCTGCTGGCAATAGCTGGGGTCTGTGAGGATTTCCTGGTAGCCGGTCAGCGAAGTGTTGAAAACGACTTCACCAACAGTGGTGCCTTGCGCACCAATCGAGTTGCCAATAAAGACCGTGCCGTCTGCGAGCGCCAGAATGGCGGATGGGAAATTTCCCTTGAGAGACAAAAGCACTGGGTTCTCCGGTTTTTTAATTACGGTTACGCCCAACGAAGCCCCGGCATGTGCGCTGGGACATTTGTGTCTGCAGGGAATGGCGAGGAAGCGTCGCTAGGCGTATGAAGGAATGCTTGGGAGGGTAGGGACAGTTCATTGCTGAACCATCCCCCCCTAAGAACCGGACTTGCGACTTTCACCGCATCCGGCTCAAGCACAACAAATTCAGCCCCGTTAAAAGCGCACCATTCTACCTCAGCGCGGTTAATCCGGGGTGAACCCTAAGCCTATTCAGGCCGGTTTCGCTACCTGCAAACCCAAGGCATGCAGTCGTCTATGACAGACCGGATGCAGTAGCACCCGATTGGAGAGGTTGTCTGACCCGCCCATCACCTTGTAAACAATGTGGTGGTCGTGCCAGCGTTCACCGTCCTCCAACGGCTCCGCACAAAGTGCGCAACGCCCATTTTGACTGATATACAGCATCGAAGTTTCGTACTGGTACGTCATATTTTTCAACATGCGTTTCGTTCTCAACTCCTCTCCGTACACCTCCCATACCGGGTCAAAGGGGTTGTATTCCCCCTTGATCTTTTCGTGCCTCACGATCTCTGTATCTGCAAGCTTCAACAGTTTGGTCGTAAGCGGGCCGTCCGCCGTTTTCACGGTTGCAGCAAACTCATCCCGGTCCTTGATGCGCCGCCAGTAACGGCTTTTGCACCAGGGGTGGGACTTATTCGGGTGTCGCCTTCTCGTCCAGCGCACCAGGCGCCAGTAGATCAGGCTATCCATCCGACTGAAGGTTTCCTTCGCCACCACCGGTTGGTGGTACCTCGCCCAGCCCCGAAGGATTGGGTTCAGTTTGGCAATGAGATCCTCCTGCTTCGTCGATAAGTGTGTTTTCACGATTTCACTGACCTTGCGATAGAACGCTTGCGCGTTCTTCTTGCTCGGTTTGATCAAGAGCTTCCCTTTGTATTTGCGGAAGTTCCATCCCAGAAAATCGAAACCCTCGTCTATGTGAACGACCTTGGTCTTCTCCGGTGACAGTTGCAGACCTCGTTGTGCGAGGAAGGCTTCTATCCACGGCTTGATTTCTGTTTCCAGCACCTCTCGCGAGATGCCAGTCACCACAAAATCGTCTGCGTACCGGATCACATGGACTTTGAGTCCCTTGGCTTTTGTCTTCCCGTATTTCGCAACCAAGTGCGCTTTCAGGTCGGTTTCCAGCCCGTTCAAACACATATTCGCCAAAGTTGGCGAGATGATGCCGCCTTGCGGCGTCCCTTCTTCAGTCGGCGATAGGTGCCCTCTATGGACTACCCCGGCTTTCAACCATTTCAGCAAGATTGCCTTGTTCATAGGAACGTGGCGCACCAGCCATTCGTGGTTGATATGGTCAAAGCAACCTCGGATATCCGCTTCTAACACCCAAGAAGACGCCGTCTTCTGGGAAGTCGTAACGAATATCTGGCCCATGGCGTCTGCCGTCGAACGATTTCTCCTGAAGCCGTAGCTATTCGGATCGCTCGTGGTTTCCGCCACCGGTTCCAGTCCAAGCAGGTGTAGCGCCTGCATGGCCCGATCCAACATGGTTGGAATGCCCAGAGGACGCTCCTTCCCGTTGGCTTTGGGGATGTAGACCCGCCGCAATGGCTTGGGTTTGTATCCCCGCTGCTGCTTCAACCTTCCAATCGCCGCCCGTTTCAGGGCAGGAGAGTCCCAAAGCTGGCGATCGACTCCCGCCGTTCGCTTACCTTGGTTTTCAGTTACACGTCTTACCGCCAGAGCCCTGGCGGAAAACGAGTGGTTTAAAGACCGTTGCAGAGCTTTCACCCTGCGCCAGTCCTTGTCCAGCGTTGCCTTCGCTATGCGTTGCTGCGTCGTTCTCACAAACTGCTCGACACGATGCCAATCGATGGCATGCCAGTCTTGCGGTTCGCGTGAGGACGCAGATTCGCCGTCGCCGGTGAGTTTTCTCATGCTTTCCTCCTACCGAGTTGAACCCTCAGAGGACGCACGTCTCCCCGAAGGGATACGCACAATCCCTTCGGGCTAGGTTTAAACAAATGCAGTCGCGAGCGACGGTTGCACCAAGTGGAAGTGGGCACGCTTTCGCGTCAGGGTTTGAACCCCTATGCCACCCATTACAGGCAGCCATTCGCTTTTTCCACCATCCCATACCCCCTCATCCAACAGGTTGCCTTACGGCTTCCCTGCCGACACGCTTACGCATGCTGGCGGATAGTGGGGCTTACCACGTTCCCTGACTTACCGACACGGGCGATTCGCATCGCTGCATGTCTATCCGGTTAGGACTCATCTCTCCTGGGGCTGAATTAACGTCGACGTGTGTCTTAGCTCTACAAACACAGCCATCAGCACACTTTTTAGTTATGGCTTATCAGCAGATTTAGCCATTCAATGGTTACCCAGGTTCAAGCGATGATTCACTTTATGTTGCCCTTGCGGAACTAGCCTGGCCCCTCTACCGCCCTTCTGCTGGCAGTGTCTACATCCGCCCTCACGGGTTAGGTGTACCGCTTGCGCGGGGGTACTTTGTCAGGTGAGCTTCACACAGACCCATTACTAGGTTTGCATGTCACCGTAGGCTACTTGTGGTCGCACACAAGGTCATGGCACTCCATTGCTAGAGAGCATGACAAGGCAGGTCAGAGTTGCACTCTGTGCTTCTTCCATCAGTCAAAGCGTATGCACGCGAAAAGTCCTCCAATGAAGGATTTCTGTTTCTTAGAAATGTCCGCTTGTGGCGGTCAGTGTGATACGGCCGGGACGTGCATTACACACGACCATAGCTGAGCCGGACTATTGCAGGAATAGTCAAGCTGATGAGGCTGCCGAAGTTCGGAACCAGAGACTGGACTGACCCCAGTGGGGTAAAGCCTGATGGGAAGAATGTGCCTCGTACCGGACCCTTGGGAGGTCTGGTTGTACGGTTTTCAGAGGCTCAACCGACTCTCAGAGCGACTAACGTGTCGCACAAAGCCGCCCATTATAGGCTCTGTCCGCTTCACCCCTTTGAAGCGCCCCGGGATTACCCTCTACGGCGTAGCATGCTTACGCTGCTCGCATGCAGGCAGATCGCTGCGGCAGCAGCCACATTGAGTGACTCCTCACCCCCGGGCTGTGCAATGCTGATGCGGTGGCTCGCCATCTCCATCAGCGCATCGCCCACACCCTGCCCTTCATGGCCCATGGCCCAGGCACAGGGCCATGGCAGGTCGGCCTCATGAATCAATGTCCCCTGATGGGAGCTGGTCACTACCAGGGGCACCTGCAGGGCTTGCACATCCTCGACCGAGGCAGCCTCGACCAGATGCAGACCGAAGTGAGCACCCATTCCAGCGCGCAGCACTTTCTGGCTCCACAGCGCGGCCGTGCCCTTGAGCGCCACGATCTGGGTGAAGCCGAAGGCCGACGCGCTGCGCAGGATGCTGCCCACATTGCCGGCATCCTGGACGCGGTCCAGCACCACGGTGGCAACGCCCGGCTGCACCTGCACACCCGCATCCCAGTCCATCACATAGCCCATGCGGGCAGGAGATTCCAGAGCGCTGATCTCGTCGAACAAGGCATCTGCCAGCACCACGACCTTGCCGGCAGCCAGCACCCACTCTTCGGGCGCCTGAGGCCAGAAAGACTGCGCAAAAACGGCAACCTTTGGTTTCAGGCCCCGCACCAGGGCCGCACGGCAAAGATGATCGCCTTCAAGCCAGACCTGCCCCTGTTTGCGATAGGCCGTGCTGTCCTGGGACAGACGGCGCAGCTCCTTGACGAAAGCGTTGTCTCGCGAATGAATGTCCGTGACCTGGGGGCGTGCAGCCATGTCGACCTCTGAGAAAAAACAAAAACCCGGCATGCAAGCACCTGGCCGAGCTTGAAACAAGAAGATAGAACCCCCAAGGCGGCCCTGCGCCGCACTCGGGAATGCAGACAATGTCGATCAGGCGCGCATCAGACGTAGAGCGATGCCTGCGACATCTGCAGGCTGGACGTCACACCCGACAGCCCGGTCTCGCACAGCACAGGCTGCGCCGTGCCGCCTGCACACACCTGGCCGGCTTGCAGCACCTGGGCCACGGGTGCAAAGGAGCGCCTGTGCTCTGCCGTCGCACCATGGGCACGCAAGGCCTGCAGATGCGCGGCCGTGCCATAGCCCTTGTGGCCAGCAAAGCCATACTGCGGATACTGGGTGTCCAGGCGTTCGCACCAGCGGTCGCGCGTGACCTTGGCCAAAATGGACGCTGCAGAAATGGCCTGCACCAGCGAGTCCCCCTTGACGATGGCCTCGGCCTGCACATCGATCTGCGGCAACTGGTTGCCATCCACCAGCACCAGCACGGGCTTGAGACGCAGGCCCATCACCGCACGACGCATGGCCAGCAACGTTGCCTTGAGGATGTTGATCTCGTCGATCTCCTGCACCGAAGCCTGAGCTATGCAAAAGCACAGCGCCTTGGCACGAATTTCGTCGTAGAGCACCTCGCGGCGGTTGGCCGTGAGCTTCTTGGAGTCGTTAAGCCCGGCAATGGGCTTCAGATCGTCCAGGATGACGGCGGCAGCCACCACCGGACCGGCCAGCGGGCCGCGCCCTGCCTCATCCACCCCGGCAACCAGCCCGGGCGGATGCCAGGGCAGGCAGCCTTGCTCAAGCAGCGGGGGTGGCAATGATTTTTTGGATCGCATGGGCAGCCAGTTCGGCGGTATCGCGGCGCAGTTCGTGATGTAGCGCGGTGAAGCGCTCAACCAGCGCTTCAATGGTGACAGGAGAATCCTGGCTGGCTCTGAGCCAGCCCAGTGCGGCCTGGGCCAGCGCCTCGGGTGTTGCCGCATCCTGCAGCAGCTCGGGCACGACAAAATCGCCGCACAGAATATTGGGCAGCCCCACCCAGGGCTGAAGCTGTTTGCGCTTCATCAGGCGCCAGCTCCAGGGATGCATGCTGTAGCTGATGACCATGGGGCGCTTGTAGAGCGCCGCCTCCAGCGTGGCGGTGCCGCTGGCAATCAGCGTGCAGTCGCAGGCAGCCAGCACATCGTGGGACCGGCCCTTGACGATGAGACATTTGCCCTGCATGCCGGCCTCGGCAGCAATGCGCTGCACCTCTTCGTACAGCGAAGGCACGGCCGGCACCACGATCCGGGTCTGAGGCAACGCCTTCTGGACCAGCGCCGCCGCCTTGAAAAAGCCTGAGGCAATGTAGCGCACCTCGGAGCGGCGGCTGCCGGGCAGCAAGGCCAGCACCAGACCCTCTTCGGCCAGGCCCAGGCGCGCACGCGCGGCCGCTCTATCGGGGTGCAGCGGAATCACCTGCGCCAGCGGATGACCGACGTAGGTAGCTTCGATGCCATGCTGGGCCAGCAGTTCGGGCTCGAACGGGAAGATGCACAGCACATGGTCGGCCGCGCGACGGATTTTCTCCACGCGATCGGCACGCCAGGCCCAGATCGACGGACAGACAAAGTGCACGGTCTTGATGCCGGCTTCACGCAAGCCGGTTTCCAGCCCCAGGTTGAAGTCGGGGGCATCCACACCGACGAAGACCGAGGGCGGATGCGCAATCAGGCGCTGACGCAGCTTTTTGCGAATACCGAGCAACTCGGCCACGCGCGCCAGCACTTCCCAGCTGTAACCGTGCACGGCGAGGCGCTCTGACTGCCACCAGGCGTCAAAGCCGCGCTCCTGCATTCTGTCGCCGCCTATGCCCATGGAGCTCGCATCGGGCCAGCGCTGACGAAGACCGTCCAGCAACAGCGAAGCCAGCAGATCGCCCGAGGCCTCGCCTGCCACCATGGCAATGCTGGGCGCTATGGAATCTGGAGCAGCTTGCGCTTGCTTATTAGTCATTTCAGAGCTATTCACGTCTCAAACTCAGATAGGGACAGCGCGAGTCGCTATCAACGTGTAATGCCGTTGCTTGCCGATGCCAGAAAGGACTGCATGAAGTCCACGTCCTGCACGGCTTCAGGCGTTGCCGACTTGATCGCATCCATGGCCGCAATGGCATGCTCCAGCGTCAGCCCCTGGCGGTACAGCAGCTTGTGCATTTCACGCACGGCGGCAATGCGTGCATCCGAGAAGCCACGACGCTTGAGACCAATCAGATTCACGCTGCGAGCGGCCAGCGGATTGCCATCCACCGTCATGAAGGGCGGCACATCCTTGTTCACATGGGCCTGAAAGCCCACCATGGCATGTGCACCTATGCGCATGCGCTGCAGCACACCGGTCAGGCCGCCAATCGTCACCCAGTCGCCGACATGCACATGGCCTGCCAGCGTGGTGTTGTTGGCCAGCGTGGTCTGGTTGCCAATGATGCAGTCATGCGCGATATGCACATAGGCCATGATCCAGTTGTCATTGCCGATGGTCGTCTCGCCGCGATCCTGCGTGGTCCCCGTGTTGAAGGTACAGAACTCGCGCACCGTGTTGCGATCGCCGATCACCAGACGCGTGGGCTCGCCCGCGTACTTCTTGTCCTGAGGCTGCGCACCCAGCGACGCGAACTGGAAGATGTGGTTGCCTTCACCAATGGTGGTGTCGCCTTCGATCACGCAATGCGCGCCCACCTTGCTGCCGGCGCCAATGCGCACCCTGGGGCCGATGACGGCATACGGCCCCACCGACACCGAGGTGTCAAGCTGGGCCGCAGGGTCCACCACGGCGGTGGGATGAATCAAGCTCACAGCCGCCATCAACGCTTATCCCACGTGACGCATGGTGCACATCAGCTGAGCTTCAGCGGCCACTTCGCCATCCACGCTGGCGACGGCGTTGAACTTCCAGATGCCGCCGCGCACGCGATCGATAGTGATCTCCAGGGCCAGTTGGTCTCCCGGCACCACAGGGCGCTTGAAGCGAGCCGAGTCGATGCCCACGAAGTAGTAGATATTGTTTTCATCGGGCACCTGGCCCATGGCGTCGAAGGCCAGCAGGCCGGCAGCCTGGGCCAGAGCTTCAAGAATCAGCACGCCGGGCATGACCGGACGACCGGGGAAATGCCCGGTAAAGAACGGCTCGTTGAACGTGACGTTCTTGATCGCCTTGATGCGCGTGTTGCGCTCAAGCTCCAGCACCCGGTCCACCAGAAGAAAGGGGTAGCGGTGAGGCAGTTGCTTGAGAATTTCTTGAATATCCATCATCAATTTCCGTTGTTGCTTTGCCGGCCCTCTGCCAGCGCTTGTTCAAGCTTCTTGACCCGCTCCCGGAGCGTGTACAACTGCCTGAAGGTTGCAGCGTTCTTTTCCCATTGCTCGTTCTCTTGCAACGGAAAGATGCCTGTATAAAAACCTGCCTTGGGCAAGGAGCGAGTGACCATGGAGGTCGGCGAAATCACCGTGCCATCCGCAATCGTCAAATGCCCCAGAATATTGGCAGCTCCACCAATCTGGCAGCGCTTGCCGATACGCGCACTGCCGGCAATACCGGTATTGCCGGCAATCACCGTATGCGCACCAATGTGCACATTGTGAGCAATCTGCACCAGATTATCGATCTTGACGCCATCTTCAATGACGGTGTCATCAAGTGCCCCACGATCCACGCAGGTGTTGGCACCGATTTCCACGTCGTTGCCGATGCGCACGGCCCCCAGCTGCTCTATCTTTTCCCATTGGCCCGCCGAGGGCGCGAAGCCGAAGCCGTCGGCACCGATGACCACACCGGGATGCAGAATGCAGCGCTCGCCCAGCACACAGCCCTGGCTGATGGTGACGCGCGATTTCAGCACCGTATCGGCACCGATGACCGCACCTGCCTCCACCACACATTGCGGCCCCACATAGGCACTTTCATGCACCTGGGCCGTGGCATCCACCACCGCACTCGCATGGATGCCGCGCGGCCTGCCGCCCTGCTGATGCGCCTTCCACCACTGGGTGGCACGCGCGAAATAGGCATAAGGATCGGCCGCGACAATGCAGGCGCCACGCTGCGCCGCTTCATCACGCATCGTCGGCGCCACAATGACACAGGCCGCCTGTGAGGCGGCCAGTTGCTGGCGATAGCGGGGATTGCTTAAAAAGCTCAGATCACCGTGGCCCGCAGAGTCCAGTGGAGCGATGCGCGAGATAGGCATCTCGCGCTCGCCACCCACCAGCTCTCCTCCGAGCGCATCGAGAATCTGTCCCAATAGAACGCTCACAAAAGTATCCTTGGGATTACTTTGTGCCGTTCAGGGCCTTGATGACCTTGTCGGTGATATCGAACTTGGGGTTGATATACACGGCCTCTTGCAGGATGACGTCGTACTTTTCAGTCTCGGCCACTTGCTTGACAACCTTGTTCGCACGATCCAGCACGGTGGCCAGTTCTTCGTTCTTGCGTGCGTTCAGATCTTCCTGAAATTCACGGCGCTTGCGCTGGAATTCACGATCCTGATCCACCAACTGACGCTGGCGCGAAGCACGCTGGCTCTCGGACATAGTGGTAGCTTCACGCTCGAACTTGTCCGAGGCGCTCTTCAAGGAATTGCCCTGATCGACCAAATCCTTTTCACGCTTAGAAAACTCCTGCTCAAGCTTGGCTTGGGCAGCCTTGGCAGCGGATGCCTCACGGAAGATACGATCCGTGTTCACAAAACCGGCCTTGAATTCCTGTGCATGCGCAGAGACGGCCATGGCGCCAAGCAGCACAGCCAAAGAAAGATGGCTAGAGAGAGATTTCATTAGAAAGATGTTCCGATTTGGAATTGCAGTTTCTGGATTCTATCGCCGGTTTCCTTACGGATTGGCTGAGCATACGCCAAACGCAGAGGACCCAGCGGCGAAATCCAACTAATACCGACACCGGTGGAAGCACGCAAGGTTCCCAGATCCATGCTTTCACCTTCCGCCCACACATTACCCACGTCCACAAAGCCGAACAGACGCAGTGTTCTGTCATTACCGGCACCTGGGAACGGGACCATGAATTCGCCATTCAAGGTCAGCTTGCGCGTACCGCCCAAGGCCAGATTGGTATTCACCGTGTCACGACGCCCCAGAGAGCCCTGCTCAAAACCACGCACTGAACCCAGGCCACCCGAGTAGAAATTCTTGAAGATGGGATAGGGATTGCCGCCCAGCCCCTTGCCCCAGCCCAGCTCGCCGTTCAGGGCAATCGTGTACTTCTTGTTCAGCGGAATATATTGCTGAATCTGGTAGTTGGCCTTCGCATAGCGCATATCGCTCATGAACGAGGCTTCCAGATTCACACGCTGATAGCGACCGGCATTGGGTGCCAGGGCACTGTCGCGGTTATCACGAGACCATCCCAGAGTCAGAGGGATACCGGTCTTGGAGCAGCCTATGTTCTGGCCAGGCAGACCACCGCAATACTCGTTGTAGACCGCCGGCATATAGGTGCCAGGCTTGATCTCATTGCCTTCAACACCGGCACCGAAGAAGATGGTGTCCACTTCACTGAAGGGCACACCGAAGCGCACGCTGGCACCCTTGGTGATGATCTTGTAGGCGCCATCGTCATAGTAGGGACGGATGGTGCGGTAGTACAGGTCATAGGTGCGCGAGATACCGGTATCCGTGAAGTACGGATTGGTTGTCGACACCACCATGGTGCGGTTGTACTTGCTGGTGTTGACATCCAGACCCAGGTAGTTGCCCGAGCCGAACACGTTTTCCTGCTTGATGCCGAAGGACAGCGAGACCTTTTCAGCGCTGGAAAAACCTGCGCCCAGCTGGATCGAGCCTGTGGGCTTCTCAACCACATTGATCATCAGATCGACCTGATCGGGAGAGCCGGGCACTTCCTGGGTCTCAATGTCGACCTGGGTAAAGAAGCCCAGACGATCCACACGGTCGCGCGACAGCTTGATCTTCTGGCCGTCATACCAGGAGGCCTCGAACTGACGGAACTCGCGACGAATCACTTCGTCGCGGGTCTTGTTGTTGCCGCTGACGCTGATGCGACGGACGTAGGCGCGACGCGAAGGCTGCGCTTGCAACACGATGGCCACACGATTGTTGGCGCGATCGATTTCGGGCACGGCCTCCACCTTGGCGAAGGCAAAACCGAAATTGCTGTAATAGTCGGTAAAAGCCTTGACGGTCTCGGAAACCTGATCGGCGTTATAGGGCTCACCTGGCTTGATCTTGACCAGCGATTTGAACTCGTCGTCACGGTCCAGGTAGTTGCCTTCGAGCTTCACGCCGGAGACCACATACTGATTGCCTTCGTGAATATTCACGGTCAGGCCGATGCTTTGCTTGTCCGGAGAGATGGCGACCTGGGTGGACTCCACACGGAACTCCAGGTAGCCTCGCTGCAGATAGTAGGAGCGCAGAGACTCCAGGTCGGCATTGAGCTTGTTGCGAGCGTAGCGGTCAGACTTGGTGTACCAGCTCATCCAGTTGCCAGTGTCCTGGTCGAACAGGTCCTTGAGCGTCGATTCCTTGAAGGCCTTGTTGCCCACAATGTGGATTTCGTTGATCTTGGCCGGCTCGCCTTCGGAGACGGTGAAGGTCAGGTTCACTCGGTTGCGCTCGATAGGCGTCACCGTGGTCACCACTTCAGCGCCATACAGACTGCGGTTGATGTACTGGCGCTTGAGTTCTTGCTCTGCGCGATCAGCCAGTGCCTTGTCGAAAGGGCGGCCATCGGCCAGGCCCACGTCACGCATGGCCTTGAGCAGAGTGTCCTTGTCGAACTCCTTGGTGCCGGCAAAGTTCACCTCGGCAATGGTTGGGCGCTCTTCCACAACCACCACCAGCACATTGCCATTGGCTTCGAGGCGCACGTCCTTGAACAGACCCAGAGCAAACAACGAACGAATGGCAGCCGCGCCCTTTTCGTCGTTGTAGTCATCGCCCACGCGCAAAGGCATGGAGGCGAACACCGTACCGGGCTCCACTCGCTGCAAACCCTCGACGCGGATATCTTGAACTTTGAAGGGCTCCAATGCCCATGCCGCTTGCGCAGCTAAAACCATAGCAGCCAGGGCAGTTGCAGAGCGCACGCCCAAGCGATTGAAATGTTTTTTCATGAGTGGAAATCGCCGCGAATGCGGCCTACCGTAGCGGTAAAAATTAGCCCCAGAGCCGGTTGATATCGTTGAAAAAGGCGACTGACATCATCAGCAATATGACTGCGACGCCTGCACGCTGCAGTCTTTCAGCCCAGACATCAGAGACACTGCGCCCCGTCAAACCTTCCCAAAGATAATACATCAGGTGCCCACCATCCAGAACGGGCAATGGTAGCAGGTTGAGAACGCCCAGGCTGATGCTGATCAGCGCGAGGAACGACAGGTATTGCACCAGCCCCATGCTGGCGGACTTGCCTGCATAGTCTGCGATCGTCAAAGGACCGCTGATATTCTTGAGCGAGGCCTGACCGATCAGCATGCGCCCCATCATGCGCAGCGTCATGGAGGACAGCTCCCAGGTCTTGTGCACACCGGCGCTCAAGCCATCCAGAAAGCCATGGCGCACCAACACCATCTCGTGCTGGCTGCCAATAAAGGCGTTCACACGTGCAGTTGCAGCTTGTCCATCCTTGCCAGGTACTATTTCCGGCTGCACTCGCAGGTTCAGACGCCGGCCCGCACGCTCCACCGCCCAGGCCTGCGGCTCGACTCGACCCGATGCACCCGAGGCACGAATCGCGGCACGCGCCTGAGCGCCATCCTGAACTGCCTGGCCATCGATGCTGAGCAGCACATCGCCTTTTTGCAGACCCGCCTTTTCTGCAGGGCCACCCGCAACAACCTCTTCTATGACCGGACGACTCCAGGCACCCTGCAGCCCGACCTTGTCAAAGAAAGCTGCATCCGGTTCCTTTTGTTGCAAAGAAGCGAGATCGAGTGGCACGACACGCGCCGCGCCATGCTCTTGCGCCGCCACCTCCAGCTGCAAGGTTTCACCTTCAATGGCAGCTGTCGTCACCAGCCAGCGCAAATCACCCAGGGCACGCACAGGCTGCCATTCCTTGCCACCCACAGAGGCACGCTGCACCCAGTCGCCACTTTGAATACCGGCCTGATGCAGCAACGTGCCTTCCGGAGGAGCCGCAAGCCGGGCTGCCGGCTCGTTGGTACCCACCCAGTTGACCACCGCCAGCAGCGCCACGGCCAGCACCAGATTGGCCACCGGTCCCGCAGCAACAATCGCTGCACGTGAGCGCAAGGGCTGATTGTTGAAGGCCAGATGTTTTTCCTCGGGTCTGACCTCACCCTCACGTTCGTCAAGCATGCGCACATAGCCGCCCAGAGGCAACGCCGCGATCACATATTCGGTGCCCGACTTCTTGCCGACCCAGCGCAACAGCGGCTTGCCAAAGCCCACGGAGTAACGCAGCACCTTGACGCCACAGGCCACGGCAACGCGATAGTGGCCCCACTCATGCACCGCAATCAGAACGCCGAGCGCCACGATGAAAGCCACAACCGTCAGCAACACCTGAAACTCCTTAATGCCAATCAATGCTTGGAGTGCGTAGCAGGCCGCAAGTTCAACCGCAAGCCCTCAAGCCACCAAACTCGACGCCAGATCAGCGCGCCCACTGCCTGGCTATGTCAGCCGCACGCTCGCGCGCTCGCTCATCGAGCGCCATCAACTCATCCAGACTGCCAACGACACCGGGTTGCACGGATTCCAGCGTCTGCAGATTGACGGCATGAATGCGGTCAAATGACAGCCGACGCTCCAGGAATGCGGCGACAGCCACTTCGTTCGCTGCGTTGAGCACCGTGGTCGTACCCTCGGGCGCGCGCAGCGCCTGCCAGGACAGATGCAGGCCCGGAAAGCGATGCGCATCCGCCTCCTCGAAGGTCAGCGCCGCCAGCTTGGCGAAATCCAGCACAGGTGCGCCGCTCTCGATGCGCTCTGGCCAGGCCAGACCACAGGCAATCGGCACACGCATATCGGGCGTTCCCAGCTGGGCGAGAACGGACGCATCCTTGAACTGCACCATGGAATGCACGATCTGCTGGGGATGGATCACCACCTTGATTTTCTCGGGCGCCATATCGAACAGCCAGCGCGCCTCGATCACCTCCAGCGCCTTGTTCATCATGGTGGCCGAGTCCACCGAGATCTTGCGTCCCATGGAAAAATTGGGATGCGAACAAGCCTGCTCGGGCGTGATTTCGGACAATGTCGCCGGATCGCGCTGGCGGAACGGACCGCCCGATGCCGTCAACAGCAAGGAGTCGACGCGATCAGCCCAGGTGTTGCTGTCTTCGGGCAGGCACTGGAAGATGGCCGAGTGCTCGCTGTCGATGGGCAGCAAGGTGGCACCATGACGCTTGACCGTGTCCATGAACAGCGCGCCGCCCACCACCAGGGCCTCCTTGTTGGCCAGCAGCAGACGCTTGCCGGCCCTGGCGGCCGCCAGACAGGGCGCCAGACCGGCCGCTCCGACAATCGCCCCCATGACGGCATCCACATCCGGGTGCGACGCAATCACTTCAAGAGCATCCCGCTCCTGGAGAACCTGTGTCTGAAGCCCGTTTTGCTTGATTGCCTCGGCCAGTTGACGAGCATGAGGCGCACTGGCCATCACAGCGAACTGTGGCTTGAACTGCGCACATTGCCTGAGCATCAGATCCACCTGCGTGGCTGCGCTCAGCGCGAAGATTTCGTATTGTTCAGGGTGGCGCGCCACCACATCCAGGGTATTGGTTCCGATGGAACCGGTAGAACCCAGAACCGTGATTTTCTGCTTCATGGATGCACAAAGGATGAGAGCATCATCGCCAACGGCAGTGTGGGCAGGAGGGCATCAATGCGATCCAGGACACCACCATGGCCGGGCAGCAAGCCGCTGCTGTCCTTGACACCGACGCTGCGCTTGATGAGGGATTCGACCAGGTCGCCCACCACACTCATCGCAGCCATAAACACCGCAGCCAGCAGCAGGAACCAAAGTCCGTGCGACTGCAGCACCGAATAGAAACTGGGAACACCGGCGCCGTAGTGACGATCTGCCCAGCTCCAGACCAGAGCCAGCACAATCACCCCCAGCATGCCGCCCCAGACACCTTCCCAGCTCTTGCCGGGACTGATGGAAGGAGCAAGCTTGTTCCTGGTGAATTTCAGGCCGAAAGTGCGGCCTGCAAAATAGGCGAAGACATCAGCCACCCAGACCAGCACCAGCACCGACAGCAGGAAGTTGATGCCGATATTGCGCGCCTGCACCACGGCCAGCCAGGCCAGCCACAATGCCAGCACGCCGCCGACCAGACGAACGGCAGCCGGAATATGCGGCCAGCCCGCCACGCCAGCGCGCAGCAGCAAAACGCCCCCCAGCACCCAGAGGGAACCTGCAATCAGCCACACCGTGTGCAGAGGCTGATCCACCCAGCCGGCCCACCAGGAGCCGGCGCACAGCGCCGTACAGACAGCACCCAGGCCCAGTGAGCCTGCCTGTCCAAAACCATTGAGTCGCCCCCACTCCCAGGCACCAGCCGCCATGAACAACAGCATCAGTGCGGCAAAGGGCACGATGCTGGCCGTATAAAACAGTGCCGGCAGCAAAATGGCCAGCAAAATCAAGGCGGTAATGACGCGCTGCTTGAGCATGGCACCTCTTATGGTTAAACCGTCAAGGTGACGGTGGATGATGGTTGAATCTGCTCGGAAGTCTGGCCGAAGCGGCGCTCACGACCGCCAAACACGGCAATGGCCTCGTCAAGAGCCGCCTCATCGAAATCAGGCCACAGGGCATTGCTGAAAAAAAGCTCTGTATAAGCAGCCTGCCAGAGCAGGAAATTGCTGATGCGGGTCTCGCCACCGGTGCGGATCATGAGATCCGGATCCGGCACATGGGCCAAGGCCATGGCCCTGTCCAGATTCTCGGGAGTCAACTCCAGCCCCTGGGCCACCAACTTCTGTGCAGCCTGGGCTATATCCCAGCGGCCACCGTAGTTGAAGCAGACGTTGAGAACCAGACGCGTGTTGTGAGCGGTGATGCGCTCGGCCTCTGCCAAGCCTTCCCGAACCTTGTCGCTCAGCCCCTGACGGTCGCCGACAAAGTACAGACGCACGCCGTCGCGGCTGAGTTGAGCGACTTCCTTGGCCAGGGCATTGGCCAGCAGGCTCATGAGGCCCGAGACCTCTTCCTGAGGCCTGTTCCAGTTCTCGGAGGAAAACGCAAACACAGTGAGCACCTGCACGCCACGCTCGACGCAGGCGCGAGCGCAGCGGCGCAGGGACTCCACCCCCTGCTTGTGACCGGCAAGACGTGGAAGCAGACGGCGCTTGGCCCACCGCCCGTTACCGTCCATGATGACGGCGATATGGCGCGGAACCGCGCCGTTTTTCTTGGATGTCAAAAGTGCAAGTCCTTTGGAAAGACTCAGACCGCCATGATGTCCTGTTCCTTGGCCGCCACCAGCGTATCGACCTCGGCAATATGCTTGTCGGTGATCTTCTGGATTTCGGCTTCGGAGCGCTTCTGATCGTCTTCAGAGGCTTCCTTGTCCTTGACCAGCTTCTTCACGCCTTCATTGGCATCGCGACGCAGGTTGCGAACGGCAATCTTGGCGTTCTCGCCTTCGTTGCGCGCCAGCTTGGTCATTTCCTTGCGGCGCTCTTCGCTCATGGGAGGCATGGGCACGCGAATCAGATCGCCCATGGAAGCGGGATTCAGACCCAGATCGCTCTCGCGAATGGCCTTTTCCACCTTGGCAGCCATGTTCTTTTCCCAAGGCTGCACGCTGATGGTGCGGGAATCCAGCAAAGACACATTGGCCACCTGGGACAGAGGCACCATGGAGCCGTAGTACTCGACATGAATGGCATCCAGCAGCGCGGGATTCGCACGGCCGGTACGCACGCGAGCCAGATTGTTCTTCAGAGCCTCGATGGACTGACCCATCTTGGTTTCGGTGTTCTTTTTGATTTCAGCGATCGTCATGTTCTTGTTCCTTTGCGGGCATGTGGCGGCAAAACGCTCAAGCGTACACCAGAGTGCCTTCGTCTTCACCCATGACCACGCGCTTGAGTGCGCCGGGCTTGACGATGGAGAACACGCGAATCGGCAGCTTCTGGTCGCGGCACAGCGCGAAAGCCGTGGCATCCATGATGCCCAGATTGCGCGAGATGGCCTCATCGAAAGCCAGCTTGTCGTAGCGTGTGGCCGAAGGATCCTTGACCGGGTCAGCCGTGTACACGCCATCCACCTTGGTGGCCTTGAGCACGACTTCGGCGCCAATTTCAGCACCACGCAGCGCAGCGGCCGTGTCGGTGGTGAAGAAGGGATTGCCCGTACCGGCAGCGAACACCACGACCTTGCCCTCTTCCAGGTACTGCAGCGCCTTGGGGCGCACATAGGGCTCGACCACCTGCTCGATACCAATGGCCGACATCACGCGCGCCGTCAGGCCCTGCTTGTCCATGGCATCTGCCAGAGCCAGGGCATTCATCACCGTGGCCAGCATGCCCATATAGTCGGCAGTCGCACGGTCCATGCCGACCGAGCCGCCCGCCACGCCGCGGAAGATGTTGCCGCCGCCGATCACCACGGCAACCTGCACACCCACCTTGGTCACTTCCACGATCTCAGCCACCATGCGCTCGATGGTTGCACGGTTGATGCCGAACTGGTCATCTCCCATTAACGCCTCCCCCGACAGCTTGAGCAAGATGCGCTTGTGGGCTGGAATGGCGTTGGACATGGTGTTTCTCCGATGGAAGTTGAATGAGTATGAAAACGGGAGGGGAATAAATCAATCGCGGCTCTAGGCCGCGATTGTTGCTAAGGCTTAGGTTTAAGCACCAGCCTTGGCTGCTGCCACCTGGGCAGCCACTTCAGCGGCGAAGTCATCAGTCTTCTTCTCAATGCCTTCACCCACGACATACATCGTGAACGCCTTCACATTGGTGTTGGCAGCCTTGAGCATCTGAGCCACTGTTTGCTTGCCGTCAGCAGCCTTCACGAAGACCTGGTCGGCCAGGGACACTTCCTTCAGGTACTTCTGCACGGAGCCTTCCACCATCTTGGAAACGATGTCGGCAGGCTTGCCGGATTCGGCTGCCTTGCCTTCGGCCACAGCGCGTTCCTTGGCGATCAGGTCAGCAGGCACGTCAGCGGAAGTCAGAGCCACGGGCTTCATGGCGGCCACGTGCATTGCCACGTCCTTGGCAGCAGAAGCGTCGCCGTCGAACTCGACCACCACGCCAATGCGGGTGCCGTGCACGTAGGCAGCCAGGCCAGCGCCGCTGAAAGCCTTGAAGCGACGGAAGGACATGTTTTCGCCGATCTTGCCGATCAGACCCTTGCGCACATCTTCCAGAGTGGGGCCGTAGCCGTCTTGTTCGTAGGCCAGAGCGCCCAGAGCGTCCAGGTCAGCGGGATTATGCTCGGCGACCAGCTTGGCAGCGGCATTGGCCATGGCCAGGAAGCTGTCGTTCTTGGACACGAAGTCGGTTTCGCTGTTCACTTCGATCAGGCCGCCCTTGCCGCCGTCGATGAAAGCAGCCACAACGCCTTCAGCAGTCACGCGGGAAGCGGCCTTGCCAGCCTTGGTACCCAGCTTGACGCGCAGCAGCTCTTCAGCCTTGGCCATATCGCCATCAGCTTCGGTCAGAGCCTTCTTGCATTCCATCATGGGGGCGTCGGTCTTGGCGCGCAGTTCGGCGACCATGCTTGCAGTAATTGCCATCGTATTTCTCCAGTATCAGTTCGATTCGTTACAGGATTCCGGCTAAAAAAACGGGGCTACCTAGAGCCCCGCTTTTTCTCGCGATGCGGTCGCGCAGCCGGACTTCGCTTAGGCGGCGGATTCTTCCACTTCCACGAACTCGTCGCCGTTCTCACCGGCAGCAGCCTTCACCACGTCGTTCAGACGAGCTTCACGGCCTTCCAGGATTGCGTCGGCAATGCCTTGGGCGTACAGCTGTACAGCCTTGGCGGAGTCGTCGTTACCAGGGATCACGTAGTCGATGCCATCGGGGTTGTGGTTGGTGTCAACCACGCCGATCAAAGGAATGCCCAGCTTCTTGGCTTCAGCGATAGCGATCTTGTGGAAGCCCACGTCGATCACGAAAATGGCGTCGGGCAGACCGTTCATGTCCTGAATGCCGCCGATGTCCTTTTCCAGCTTTTCCAGTTCGCGAACGAACATCAGCTGTTCCTTCTTGGACATGGATTCCAGACCGGCTTCTTGCTGAGCCTTCATGTCCTTCAGACGCTTGATGGAGGTCTTGACGGTCTTGAAGTTGGTCAGCATGCCGCCCAGCCAGCGCTGGTCAACGAAGGGCACGCCAGCGCGCTTGGCTTCTTCAGCCACCAGCTCACGGGCTTGACGCTTTGTACCCACCATCAGGATGGTGCCGCCGTTAGCAGTCAGCTGCTTGGCGAACTTCTGGGCTTCCTGGAACATCGGCAGGGACTTTTCCAGGTTGATGATGTGGATCTTGTTGCGGGCACCGAAGATGAACGGAGCCATCTTGGGATTCCAGAAACGAGTTTGGTGACCGAAGTGGACGCCGGCTTCCAGCATCTCGCGCATTGTTACTGCCATGTTAATTACCTCAAAGGTTGGGTCTAAAATCCGGCCCAACGATTGCAGCCGCCTTGAAAAAAAGCGAGCGCAACACCTTGAATAGGCCGGTTTGCTATTTGCCTTGCCGACTTAAAAGCAATTGCTGCAACACACAAAAAGCCATCACATCAACCACTTTCAGAGCTTTTCAAGTCAATCCTCACGGACTAACCCTTAGCAAAGCCGCAAAATTTTAGCACACTGCCATGCAACTCGACCTCAGTCACGTCGCTCTTGAGATCCGCGAAGGCCGCCAAAGCGCTGCAAACCTCATGCAAATGAGCATTGCTGCCGCGCAAAGCCCCTTGTGCGCCAACGTTTTCAGCCAGACTTTTTTTGACGAGGCACGCTGGGCTGCTGCAGAAACGCCACCCACTACACCCCTGGCTGGCCTGGCCATCTCGGTCAAGGATCTGTTCGACACACAAGGCGCGCGCAGTGCCGCCAGCTCCCTGGTGCTGCAGGATGCGCCCCTCGCCCGAGCAGACGCCACGGCCGTTGCCCGCCTGCGCGCGGCAGGCGCGGCCATCATCGGCCGTACGCATATGGTCGAGTTCGCTTTTTCCGGCGTTGGCGTGAACCCGCATTTCGGCACCCCCGCCGCGCTGGATGCCCGCCACCCCGCCAATCCTCAGCTGGCGCCCACATGGCCGGCCCGCATTCCGGGCGGCTCCTCGTCAGGCGCTGCTGTATCCGTCGCCAGCGGCGCCGCCTGGGCGGCTCTGGGCTCGGACACCGGGGGCTCCATCCGCATTCCCGCTGCACTCAATGGCCTGGTTGGCTTCAAAAGCACGGCCAGGCTGGTTCCCACCGAAGGAACCGTGCCACTCTCGCCCACACTGGACACTGCCTGCGCCATTACGCGTAGCGTGCGCGATGCCGTGCTGCTGCACGAGATTCTGGCCGAGCGCAAAGTCACCAAGGACGAACGCAGCCTGAGCCAGTGGCGCCTGGCAGTGCCACGCCCCGTCTTCTTCGATCAGATCGAGCCCGCCGTGCGCAACGCCTTCGAACGCAGCATCGCCAAGCTGCAGGCCGGCGGCGCACAGATCGAGTGGATTGACCTGCCCGAGCTGGAGGAGCTGGACGGGGTCAACATCATCGGGGGCTTCTCGCCCACCGAAAGCTATGCCTGGCACCGGCGCCATCTGCAGGACCCCGCCAAGGCCGCGCTCTACGACCCCCGAGTACGCTCGCGCATAGAGCGCGGCGCGAGCATGAGCGCTGCCGACTATCTGGATCTGCTGGCCGCGCGCAAGCGCTGGATTGCCAAGATGGAGAGTGCCATAGTCAGCTATGACGCCCTGCTCTCGCCCACCACGCCGATCACGGCACCCACGATTGCATCCGTCGCCCCGACCAACGGTTTCGACGCCGCAGCCGACGCCAAGCGTGACGAGGAATTTTTCCGCGTCAACGGCCTGCTGCTGCGCAATACCAGCGTGGTCAATATGCTGGACGGCTGCGCCCTGTCACTGCCGTGCCACAACCCGAACGAGCTCCCCATGGGCCTGATGATCTGGCATGCCGCCCTGCACGACGATGCCATCCTGAATATCAGCGCGGGCATCGAAGCCGTGCTCAATCGCGACTGACTTCAATTTCCGTAGCTATAACCGCTTATGGCTATTGAATTAAAAGGCAAAAATCATCAAAACCCACAAATGCGCAGCCGGAGGCTATCCTCGGGCCATGCTGCGCATTTCTCCCTCCGACACCTCGCCCGCCTCCATTTCCGCTGGTCAAGGCTGGCCGCTGTTCAGCACCGCCGCCACACGTCAGATTGAGAAGGCTTGCGCCGACCGCCTGCCGCCTCACAGGCTGATGGAACGCGCAGGCCTTGCCATCGCCAAGCTGGCAATGGCAATAGCCCCGCACGCGCAACGCATCTGGATTGCCTGCGGCCCTGGCAACAACGGCGGCGACGGCTTTGAGGCGGCAGCTCAGCTCAGGGCCATGCTGCCCCATGCGCGAATCATGGTCAGCGAAGTGCGCGCACCTGCCGAACTTCCGTCCGATGCACAGATTTCCCGGAACAAAGCCTTGCAGGCTGGCGTGCAGCGGCTCGATGACGCCCCCGTCGATCTGGGACCACAAGACCTGTGCGTTGATGCACTGCTGGGCATAGGACTGAGCCCGCGCACTTTTGGCAAGACCTCGGCTGCCGATCAGCGCCTGCTGCAGTTGCTGGCCCAGGTTCAGCATTGCACCTGCAACGTACTCTGTGTAGACGTTGCCTCAGGCCTCGATGCCGATACCGGTCAATATCTGAGGGAATTCGCACCCGGCCACATCTCCGCCGACCAACGACGCCACACGCTTGCCTTGCTGACCCTGCAGCCCGGCCTGTTCACCGGTCAGGGCCGCGATGCCTGCGGACAAATCTGGTGGGACGACCTGGGCTGCGGCATTGCCAGCGCTCCCGACGTACCGCACTCGCCCGCCCTAGTCGCTGCAGCACAGCCCACGGCATATCTGAGCAACCCAGGCCTTGCCTCCTCAAGAGCACGCCCGCACGCCAGTCACAAAGGCAGCTTTGGCGATGTGGCCGTGCTCGGCGGCGAAGGCCTGGGCATGCGCGGCCTGTCGATGACGGGCGCTGCCTGGCTGGCGGCACTGGCGGCACTGCACACAGGAGCCGGTCGCGTCATGCTGGCCTTGCTGGACGAGCAATCACCGCAAGGCACTGCGCCTTGGCCGGAAATCATGTTGCGCCAACCCGCCGCGCAGGACTGGAGCCAGGCCACCGCGGTCTGCGGCTGCGGTGGTGGCGAAGCCGTGCAGGCCTGGTTGCCTCACATACAGGCACAAGCGCCACAACTGGTGCTGGATGCCGACGCACTCAACGCCGTTGCGGCCAGCCCGGCACTGGCACAGCAGCTGAGCCAGCGCGCCGCACGCCAGCAAACCACGGTCTTGACCCCCCACCCGCTGGAGGCCGCGCGCCTGCTGCAAACCAGCACCGCTCAAGTACAAGCCAACCGCCTTCAAGCCTGCCTGCAGCTTGCCAGCAAATTTCAGTGCACGGTGCTGCTCAAGGGCTCGGGCACGGTCGTTGCCAATCCACAGCAGCAAGTCTGGATCAATGCCAGCGGCAATGCCCGCCTGGCCACGGGCGGCACGGGCGATGTGCTGGCCGGATTGATAGCGGCGCTATGGGCACAGGGTCAAAGTGCCGATATGGCAGCGACTCAGGCTGCCTTCCGCCATGGCCACATTGCAGATTGCTGGCCAGCAAACCTCCCATTCAGCGCCAGTGCACTGGCTCTGCGTCTGGGCAATCAATAAACTGCAAAAAACAAAGGCCTTGCCATTATCTGGCAAGGCCTTTCAGCTCTTGATAGGAGAGCAATCAGCGCTCGGTCTTGCGCTTGCTGGTTTTGCTTGCCGGTGCAGCCTTGGTACCTGCCGCAGGCTTGGCAGCAACCTTTACGGCTTTGGGAGCCGACTTCGCCACAGACTTCGTTGAGACCTTGGTTGCGGGCTTTGCGACCGATTTTGATTCGGGCTTGACCGCAGCCTTGGCAACAGAGATGGCCGGAGCATCAGGCGCAAGCAGAGCTGCAACCTTTTTCCTGCCTGCCGCCTTGCGAGGCTTGGCTTGCTGCACCGCAGTCACGGACTCCGTCACAGGCTCAGGCTTAGGCGCGGCGTGCTCTTGTGCGTACTCTGCCTCCAGTGCGGCCAGGTTCACGCTTTTCAGCATGGCCTTCTTGGCTGCCTTTCGGCCCTGCTTGGCGCGATCGGGCTCAGGTGCAGAAGCAGGCCCCGCAGCGGCATTGCGCTGCGCACGATTGGCCTTGGCATCGCGACGACTCCACTTGTCGGCATAGCCGCCCGCACTGCGTTCGTCACGTGACTCGCGACGGCCACGCCCCTCATCCTTGGCCTGGCCACGACCGCTGCGTGGTGTTTGTACCAAGCCATCCTCGCCATCACGAACCAGGCGGAAGTCGATGCGACGGCCGTCCAGATCCACGCGACTGACCTGCACCCGCACTCGTGCGCCGATGCCATAGCGAACACCCGAGCGCTCGCCACGCAACTCCTGCCGGGCTTCGTCGAAGCGGAAGTAGTCGCCGCCCAGCTCGGTGATATGCACCAGCCCTTCCACATACATGGCATCCAGCGTCACAAAGACTCCGAAGGTCGTGACCGAGGAAACCGTGCCCGCGAACTCCTCGCCCAGATGCTCGCGCATGTATTTGCACTTGAGCCAGGCCTCCACATCGCGACTGGCTTCATCGGCGCGGCGCTCGTTGGCGCTGCAGTGCAGGCCGGCAGCCTCCCAGGCCTGGAATTCCTTGGCCGCCGAGCGCTTGCGCGGCTTTTGCCCCGGCTCGACCACACGCGAGGAGAGGCGCTTGGCCATCTTGGCTTCGGCTTCACCCGGCGTGGGCAGGCTGGGCAGCTTGTAGTGTGTGCCGTTCAACTCAGCCTTGATCACGCGGTGCACCAGCAAGTCCGGATAACGACGAATCGGGCTGGTGAAGTGGGTATAGGCCTCAAAGGCCAGACCGAAGTGGCCCGAGCCTTCCGGCGTATAGAAAGCCTGCATCATGGAGCGCAGCAGCATGGTGTGAATCTGCTGCGAGTCAGGCCTGTCCTTGGTGGCATTGGCAATCTGCTGAAACTCCTTGGTCGAAGGGTTTTCGCTAATGCTCATGCTCACACCCATGGCCTTGAGGTAATTGCGCAGAATTTCCTGCTTTTCCAGCGAAGGCTTGTCGTGCACGCGGAACAGACCAAGCTGCCCGCTTTGGTCGATGAAATCTGCGCTGCAGACATTCGCCGCCAGCATGGCTTCTTCAATCAACTTGTGCGCATCATTGCGAGTGCGTGGCACGATTTTTTCGATGCGTCCGTTGTCGTCGCAGACGATTTGCGTCTCGGTCGTCTCAAAGTCCACGGCACCGCGCGCCTCGCGAGCCTTGAGCAGGGACTGGAAGACGCCATACAGATTCAGCAAATCCTGCACGCGCTCCTTGCGCTTGGCTGCTTCAGGGCCGCGCGTATTGGCCAGGATTGCAGCCACCTCGGTATAGGTGAAGCGCGCATGGCTATGCATTACTGCCGGGTAGAACTGATAGGCGTGAATCTCACCTTGCGCCGTGATCAGCATGTCGCAGACCATGCACAGCCGATCGACGTCGGGGTTCAAGGAGCACAGCCCGTTGCTGAGCTTTTCCGGCAGCATGGGAATCACTCGGCGCGGGAAATACACGCTGGTGGCGCGATCGTAAGCATCCACATCAATGGCGCTACCTGTGGTCACATAGTGACTCACATCCGCAATCGCAACAAGCAGACGCCAGCCCTTGCTGCGCCCCACCTTGGCGGGCTCGCAATACACGGCATCGTCAAAGTCGCGCGCATCTTCGCCGTCAATGGTGACCAGAGGAATATCGGTCAGATCAATGCGGTGCTTGTAGTCTGCGGGTCGGACTTTTTCGGGCAGCGCCTTGGCTTGCTCGAGACAGGCGTCGGAGAAGATATGCGGCACGCCATACTTGCGCACCGCAATCTCGATTTCCATGCCTGGGTCATCCACCTCACCCAGCACTTCGGTAATGCGGCCCACAGGCTGACCAAACAAGGCCGGAGCCTCTGTCAGTTCCACCACCACCACCTGGCCCGGCTTGGCCGCGCCTGTGGCGTTGGAAGGAATCAGAACATCCTGACCGTAGCGCTTGTCTTCAGGGGCCACAAGCCACACACCGCTTTCCTGCAGAAAGCGGCCAATGATGGGCTGATCGGGACGCTCCACGATTTCCACCACACGGCCTTCGGGGCGACCGCGATGGTCATGACGGGCGATACGCACCTGGACCTTGTCCTTGTGCAGCACCGCTCGCATTTCATTGGGGGGAAGGTAGATGTCACGCTCACCATCGTCACGGACGACAAAGCCGTGTCCGTCGCGGTGGCCCTGCACAGTGCCCAAAATTTCTTCGTTCATATCGGCAACTTTTGCGCGAGGGTTCATTTTCTTGATATACAATCTATGTCTTTCCTGAGATGCCCAGGTGGCGGAATTGGTAGACGCACTAGTTTCAGGTACTAGCGGGTAACTCCGTGGAGGTTCGAGTCCTCTCCTGGGCACCAAGTTTAACGACAACCTGCAAGGGTTGAAACAAACTTGGGAAACATTCCTCAAGGGAATGTTTGCAAGCCAGACGGCATCTTAGAAAATTTGAAGATTCAGATTGAATGCAAAAAATGCATTACAATACGAAGCTTCCCTGAAAGCCCAGGTGGCGGAATTGGTAGACGCACTAGTTTCAGGTACTAGCGGGTAACTCCGTGGAGGTTCGAGTCCTCTCCTGGGCACCAAACACGACAAGCCGCTGCATGCAAATGCAGCGGCTTTTTCGTTTTGGAAGCCACCTCAGCTGCCACGCAAAGTTTTCTGAAAAATCCGCGCAAACCGGCATGAGCAGTACTCAAGCCGCTATATAATTCACTCACTCTGAAATGCCCAGGTGGCGGAATTGGTAGACGCACTAGTTTCAGGTACTAGCGGGTAACTCCGTGGAGGTTCGAGTCCTCTCCTGGGCACCAAACACGACAAGCCGTTGCATGCGAATGCAGCGGCTTTTTCGTTTTGGCAGCCACCTTGGCAGCCGCACAAAGTTTTCTGAAAAATCCGCGCAAACCGGCATGAGCAGTACTCAAGTCGCTATATAATTCACCCACTCTGAAATGCCCAGGTGGCGGAATTGGTAGACGCACTAGTTTCAGGTACTAGCGGGTAACTCCGTGGAGGTTCGAGTCCTCTCCTGGGCACCAAACACGACAAGCCGTTGCATGCAAATGCAGCGGCTTTTTCGTTTTGGCAGCCATCCCGGCTGCCGCGCAAAATTTTCTGAAAAATCCGCGCAAACTGGCATGAGCAGTACTCAAGCCGCTATATAATTCACCCACTCTGAAATGCCCAGGTGGCGGAATTGGTAGACGCACTAGTTTCAGGTACTAGCGGGTAACTCCGTGGAGGTTCGAGTCCTCTCCTGGGCACCAAATACAACAAGCCGTTGCATGCAAATGCAGCGGCTTTTTCGTTTTTGCACCGCGCCTTTGAACCACGTACACCAGGAGCGAGACACTGGCGCAAGCTGCCCCCCCTCGTCTGCCGCACTCCAAATCCTGCGAGCCGAGGAAAATAGCTCAAGCCCTAGAACACTCTGCCGGCAACTTGCACAAAAAAGTGCCTCAACTCGCCTGGCAGCCACTTTGAACGCTATATAATTCGATCCACTCTGAAAGCCCAGGTGGCGGAATTGGTAGACGCACTAGTTTCAGGTACTAGCGGGTAACTCCGTGGAGGTTCGAGTCCTCTCCTGGGCACCAAACACGACAAGCCGTTGCATGCAAATGCAGCGGCTTTTTCGTTGCCCCCCGACAGTAAGCAGCACATACGAAAAAGGGAGCCCAACGGCTCCCTTTTTCTTTAGCAACCGCCTCCCACGAGGCGACATGTCGCTTACTTGCGCAGCAATTGCTTGAGTGCGGTCTGCAGGCGACGGGCAGATGCCTCATCGCTGGCACTGCCCAGCACAGTGGCCACGTCCTGACCCCAGGTCTGCTGGGGCGAAGGATCGTTGCGACGGGTCAGCATCTGCAGCTGCAGCGCACGGCGTGCCGCCAGCTGATCGGCAGGAGTGTGCACATCGGCAGCCATTTCCAGGCGCAGCAGGGCCTCTGCAGCATTGCCCTTGGGTGCAGCAGCCACAGCACCAGACCAGGAAGAGCGCACAGGCGCCGTCACCTTGCTGCCCAGTTGCTGAGCCGATGGCAGCTGCGCAGCATCACGAGCCTGCCAGGCACCGAGCAGCTGAGTCAGCGCTTCGCCGTGCGCCTGTGCCGCCAGCTTGCGCAGAGCTTCCTGGGCATGCTCCACGGCATCACGCTGGGCGCGGAAGGCCGGATCGGCCAGGCGCGGTCCGCGCTCCTCTCGCGTGAACTCGCGACGGCCACGGCCGGCATCACGGCTGTCGCGACCATCGCGGCCACCGCGCTCGCCGCGCGCTGCATCGCGTCCACGGCCGCCATCCTTGCGATCACCAGGACGACCACCTGCAGCAGCTGCCGCTTCCTTCCTCATGCCAGGGCGGTCATCGCCACGCACAGCCACCACGGGGCGTGCAGGCTTGGCCACTGCAGCGGCTTCGCTCGCTTGCGCCTCAACAGCTTCAGACGCTTGCTCTGCCTGGCCCTGGGGCTGGTTTTCATCAGACTTGGCGGGCTGAGCCTTGATGGCCGCTTCGAGCTCGGCCAGCGCTGCGTGAATCTTTTGCGCATCGCCGCTGGCATTGGCCGCCTCGACCGCCTTGGACGCATCCAGCACCCGACGATCATGCTCGGACAACTCAACCGCCACCTGGCTGCGACCACCACGCTCCACACTCTTGCGATTGAAGGCATCGTCCAGCGGCTTGCGGAATGCATCCCAGAGCTTTTGCTCATGCTTGCGATCCAGCGGCACCACCTGGGCTTCAGCCTGCCAGCGCTGCTGCAGCGCCTTCACTGCGTCGATGCGCAGGCTGGGAGCCGCCCCCAAGGCCGTGGCTTCATTGATCATGGCATGGCGACGCTCCAGGCTGGCCTTTTGTGCAGCCTGCAGAGGCGCTTCGGCAGCAGCCATGGCCTGCTTGAACAGGGGCTGCAGTTCGGCAAACAGCTTTTCGCCGATATGGCCGCTTTCACGCCAGCGCTCGCCAAACTGGCGCAGCGCGCGCAACATGCTCTTCCAGTCCTGGCTGGCCGCATTGCTTGCAGCCCAGGCCTTGATTTCTTCGATCAGCGCCAGACGCTGCGCCTTGGCCTGCGTGCTGTCCTGACGAATCTTGTCGTGCCAGGACTCGACCACCTTGTAGGCTGCGTTGCAGGCCTCGTCAAACTTCTTCCACAGCGCATGATTGGCTATGGCACCTTGGTCGGCCTGCTTCCATTGTTCGCGCAGGCTGCGCAGGGTTTCCTGGATCTTGCGACCACCCAGTGCCTGGCCTTCGGGACGGTTGAGCAAGGCTTCGGCCTTGGCCACCAGGTCCTCGCGCAGTTTCTCGGCCAGTTGGCGCTGCCAACCCTCGGCCTCACCGGCGGCCAACAGGGCGTCATGCACTTCGCCCACCAGCGCTTCGTCCACAAAACGGCCATGGGCCTTGATGGCTGCGCGCATGGCTTGCACGGCTTCGGAGCCGGCCTGGCTGTTGCCAGCTGCAGTTTCTGCCTTCAGCGCCTGCAGGGCCTGGCCCAGGCCAACCTTGGCTGCTTCCACCTGCTCGGGCGTGGGCTTGCCACGGCCGGCGGCGGCTGCGCGCGGTGCAGCGGGCTTGGCCACTTCCACAGCAGCGGCTTCGGGAGGCAGACCACGGGCCACGCGGATTTCGTCGGCCCAGACGGGGACCGTGGGCAACGGTGCTGCCTCGTCGGCGGCAGCAGCCTCGGTCTGTGCCAGTGCAGACTGGAAAGCATCCCAAACCAGCGCCAGTTGTGCAGAGGCTGCTTCCAGCTGAGGCGGGAAACGGCCGTCCACGCTGCCCCAGCTGGCGTCGCCGGTCAGCTCCTTGGCCTGCTCCTGCCAGCGCGCGACATCGACTCCCAGGGCTTCCAGCACCGCCTTGGCATCCTTCCAGGACTTTGTGGACAGCACTTCGATGCGCTGCGCCAGCAGCAGCGCCACTTCGCGCTGCACCTGGGTGCGATGCTGCAGGTCTTCCACAGCCTTCACGCGCTCGCCCAATCGGGCCTTGAACTGCGACAGAGGCTCGCGCGACAGCGCGGCACCGGCCTTGGCGGCATCACGCTGCCAGGCAGCTGCAGCCGCGGCATCGAAGGGCTCTGCAGCCAGCAGTGCCTGAGCCTTCTCGGCCCATTCCACGGAAATTTTTTCCTGATTCGCGGTGCGACGGATTTCGTCAAGGCGCTCGCGCACGGCACGGGCAGCACTCTTGTCGCCCTTGCTCAGTTCCTTGTGAACGTCCTGGAGTTGCTCGACCGTGGGCTGAGTCGCCAACCAGTCGCGAATGCGCGCGGCGCGATCACCCGACGTCTCGGCGGAGAAAGCACCACCCGTCAATGCATCCAGCGGATGTTGCTCAGTATTCTTGGCAGAGGCCGGGTTCACTTCAGATGCATCAGACATGGTGCTGCTAGGAGAAATAGATGTCATGTAAGGGTCAGAAAATGCTTGGCAGCCAGCGCAGTCAACGCTGCAACGGGCCAGTGCCAACCCACATGAGGGCAGACTTTCCAAGCGCAAGCCCAGGCACATGAGCACCTGGGCAAACCGGTATTTTCGCCTTTATTTAAAGGCAAGCCAAAAAATGCGAAATCGCAAGGTGTTTCGCAGCACTTTCATCACTGCGCAGACAGGCTCAACTGGGCACGTGGCGTCCAGTCCTTGTCCTGCACATCCAGCTTGGGAGCGCCCAGGAACAGGCGCTCCAGCGGCAGCTGTTGCGTGGCCAGATAGTCCCGCACAGCCACACCGCGCGCCAGCGCCAGCTCGCGCATGGCATCGTCAGGCACCTTGATGCTGGCCACCAGCAGCGCCGTCATCTGGTCGACAGGCAAATCCTTGGCCATTCCGACCATGTTGCGGGGCTTTTTGATATCGGCACGACCGTAAACGGCCTTGAGCAGAGCCGGGCGCTCGGCTTCGCCAAACTCCATCACCTCATCGCCACTCTTGCCTTCGCGAATCACGTTGCGGCGCTTTTGGGCCAGCAGCAGACGATTCAGCTCTTCAGTCTTCCAGGCCTCCTTGTCTTCGGCCTCACGCGACTCGCCCACCACAGTCATCTTGAGCGCGGGGCGGTCGTTGAGTGCCTTGACGATCTTGGCCAGTTGCTCCCTGGCCTTGCCGTCGAGCTTGGCGCTGCCCGGCGCAAAGTTGACTGCGCCTGACTCGTCGCCACCCGAGAACGCCCCCGACAACAGCGCAAACGGCGCGGTCACTGCCTTCATGATGATGTTGCCAATCACCTTGAAGATGATGGGCGCCAGACGGAACTGCGGGTCGTTGAGCGAGCCGCTCAGAGGCACATCGAGATCGATCACGCCGTTGCGGTCGGACAGCAGGGCCACCGCCAGCTTGACGGGCAGCGATGCGGGCGCGCCCTCCACCTTGTCGCCAAAGGTCAATTGGCGCAGCACCAGCTTGTTCGATGCCGTGAGCTGCCCATCAGGCTGCACCTTGTAGTTCACATCCATATAGAGCTTGCCGCGCTCTATGCCATAGCCCGCGTACTTGATGGAATATGGCGACAGCGGCGACAGCTCCAGGTCATTCATCTGGGCACGCACATCCAGTGCCAGAGGCTTGGCCAGCGGGTTGACCTTGCCGCTGATATCGAGCTTCGCCGTACCCTGGGCCTTGCCCTTGATTTCAAGATCGGCCATTTGCGGCTCGACCTGGCCTGCAGGAGCCTGCGAAGAGAAGGTGCTCAGACGGCCGTTCAGCTCACTCAGATCGGCCGAGTAGTTGGGCTGAATGAAATAGTCGGAAAACTGCACCTTGCCGCCCGTCAGCACAATGGGCCCGACCTTGATGATGGGCGCGGGGCCGACATCTTCGGGCTTTACGGGCTCAGCCACGGGTCTGCTGAGCTCGGGCTTCTCGCCAGCAGCCGCCTGGGCGTTCGCCTCTTCGTTCTGTGCGACGGACTGCTCGGACTTTTCGGTCTTCACAATGTCCTGCAGATTGATGCGGCCGTTGCGCTGCACGATGACGCGCGCAAAAAAGTCGCTCAGCGCGGTTTCGCGCACGCTCACCCGCAGCGGCTGAGCCGGTTGCATATTCAGGTCCAGGCCGCGCACCATCAGCGTTTTCCAGGCCAGCAAATCATCGCCCAAACCCAGACCTGTGCGCGCAGCCAGTGCCTTGGCACGGTCTGCCGTTGAGTCATTGAGCACTGCCGTCAGCGCGCCCTTGGCGGTACTGGGCTTGCCCACCTCTTCCTGCACCGGGGCCGCAAGCGTAGAGCGTACGCGCAGGTCGTTGAGCTCCACATCGCCCGACACAGACAGCTGAGGCCCCTTGGCATGGGCCAGATAGTTAAGCTTGCCCCGGAAGTTGCCGTCGGCACGCACCAGATCCACATTGAGCTTGTGACCGAAATACGGCTCCAGCGCATGCAAGGGCACAGCACGGGCCTGCAACTGCCCCTGAGCCGAAACAGGGGTCAGACCCAACTGCCCCTTGAACTGAATATGACCAGCCTGCACACGGCGACTGGCAGCCAGCTGAGCCGAGACCTCCAGCGGAGTCGGCGCTGCCTTGGCCGCCAGAGGCTCGAAAGCCCCCAGGCGTATGCGCAAGGCGCTCACATCCAGCTGCACGGGCCGTGCATTCCCGCCTTGCACAGGTGCTGCATCGCGAAACTGCAGCGCACCGCCATCCACGGCAATCGCTGCCAGCTTGACCGACCAGGGTTTGCCCGGCTCCACCTTGCTGCCCTGCGTTGCCGGCCTGGCTGCAGGCGATGCCACGGGCAACCAACGCTCGTACATCCAGTGCCCTTGTGCGTCACGCAGGGCCGCGAGTTGCGGCTTCTGCACGGCAATGGCCTCCACCTGCACCTGCCGGGCAGCAAGATCGACCTGAACGCCGCTGACCTTGATCTGTTCGATATTGACAGGGGCCTGCTTGTCCTGCAGCTGCAGCTTGTCGGCAGTCAGCTCGGCCACCTCTGCCACGACTCCGCCCTCACCCCAGGAAATCCGGGCATCGGTATTGAGCATGGCGCTGAGCTGCGGCTTGAAGTGCGCTTGCATATAGGGCTGCACCCATTGCAGCGGCAACTGCTCGAGCTTGAGATTGAGCTTGCCCGCCTTGTCCGTGGCTTCTCCATCCACAGCCAGCCTGGCAGCCCCTTCCACCCGGGCCTGCTCAGCCGTTTGCAAACCTGCAGTGGCCGTCAGTTGCAAAGGCGCATTCATGGGCCAAGCCAGATTCTTGGCCTGCAGCATCAAAGGAGCCAGGGTCAGCGCCGCAGGCGCCGCGCCTGTAGCAGCATCCCTCCAATGCACTGTAGCGCTATCAATATCGAACTGTTTCACGCTCACTGCGAGGGACTGGGCGGGCGCCTCGGCCTTGGTGCCCGCCTGGACCGAAGCCTTGGCGTCGGAGGAATCAGACTCAGGCTCTGCATTTTCGGCGGGCGCTGCTGCAGCAGTGGACGGCGCATTCAGCCCCAGCCAGTTGATCACGCCCTGCGCATTGCGGCTGGCATGAACCTCGGGCTTGACCCAGCGCACCGATTCGAGCGCAATCTGGTTCTGCAGAGGCTGAACATTCTTGAGCTGCACCTCCAGCGCCTCAAAGTTCAGCAGCGGCGCACTCTGGCGATCCTGCACCGCGACATTGCTCAAGGCCAGCTTGCCGCTGATGCTGACCACAGGCTGGTCTTTTTGCTCGAAGCTGATCTGCAGATCCGTGTCCAGCACGCCAGACAGAGGCTGCACGGGAACGCTGGCAGGCACATAGCCCAGATAAGGGGCCAGATCGATGTGCTCCCATTTGAGTTGCATCGCCGTCTGGCGGGTGTCAGTGAACGGCGTGCTCTCGCCCGAGGTATCGAACTTGCTGCCGTTGAGATCGAAAGCCAGATGCGGCAGCACCTTGATCTCGCGCTTGGAGGCCAGATTGCTGATGAAAGGAATGCTCAGCTGCAAGTCCTTGAGCTCGTGCTTGCGCTGCACGAACTCGTCATTGAGCTCGATACGGCCGTCGCGCAAGGCAATGTTGTAGAGCGCAAAGCTCAGGGGCTTGGACGGCTCCTCGTCATCGGGCTCGGAGAGCTTGGCAATCACATCGTCGATATCGAGCTTGCCCAGTGAATGCTGGGTCAGGCGCACCACCGGCGCATCGACCTCGACCGCATCCAGCACAGGAGCGAGCCTGAACAAGGACTGCGCGCTGGCATTGATGAAGATGCGCTTGATCTGCAGCTGTGGCTCGGCGGCGGATTTCAGATCTTTCTGAGCCACAGAGTTCTCTGCATCAGCGGTTTCAGCTACTTTTTTTATAGCCTTATCGATCACCAGTTCATGCAGGGTGATGGACATGGCCCAGGGCGCAAACTCGATCTTGCCCACATGGACGCCGCGCCCCAGTTTCTCGGCAGCCCGTTTTTCCAGCTGGCTTTTAGCCACCCAGGGCACTACCGCCCAGAGCAGCAGCCATAACAGCAAAAGAGCAAGAACAGACCAGATCAGCCGGCGAAGCCAGCGATTCGATGTGAGCAAGGACATGGGCAATTGTTATTGATGCAGAGATTGAAAGCCTTCCAAGACTCTCAGGGGCGGGACCCGCCGCGCGCCCGGAACACCACTGTACCTTGAGCGCACCCTGGTGTATCTAGATTGCGCTCTATATATAGATAGAGGCAAGAGGCGTTTCCAGGGAGAAGTTTGCGCCATAGGAATGCCGACCAGAGGCAGATGAGCGCGAAAAATGCAAACAATGCGCTGCAGAGAAAAGACAACGCCGGAAATGACAAAGCCCGGAAATGGCGAAACCGACTTCCGGGCTTTACGGCCGGTACCAGACCGGGCCGTTTTTCGCGGATCAAGGAGGGTGTGGTCCTTGCCGCTGGAAGCAACGATTGCTCCCTTTTGTGCCTCAAGCGAAGATAAAGAGCAAGTGCCAACAGCCCATGGAATCAAAGGCCTCGGCGGAATTTGCTTTTCCTTTCCTTTGGCAAGCACCTGCAACGTGCAGGCAGATTCACTATATCTGTGCTCGCGTAGGGCTACCAGGCTTTTTGCACTTTATTTCGCCTTGATGACAAATAAAACGATGTGAGCGTATACACCTCTTGAATCCGTGATTTTTTGCTGTAATTTTTTGAGCAAGCTGTACATTCATACAGTTTTTATATAATTTTAAAATCTAAAAAGTATTTTTGTTAGTGTTGACTGAATATTTAGGGCGCTTCTAGAATCCGCCAGCGCTCGAAATGAGCGTTTTTTGTTTCCGCTGCCTCACGACTGAGCAGACCGATCGGCGCCCCAAGGGGCGCTTTTAATCGGCCCGCAGCAAACCTCATCGGCCAGTTGTCCTGGTTGTACCGCGAGATTGATCCGGTGCGACCTCGGGCGATAGCCAAGAAAGGACAAGCTATGCCAGCGTCAGGAAAATTAATCGCCTCTGCGCGAACGTTGGGCCATAAGACGGCCCACGGTTTTCTTGCTCTTACTCACAACGGTTTCGCCCTGCTGGGCTTGGCCGTGGCCATTTCGGCCCTGATTCTGATCTCTCGTCCGGACCTGCGTCTGGCCGGTGCAACCGAGCTGCGCGAGTGGCTCGACACACGCCTGCCCGCCAGCACCGTGGTGGCTGCCGCCGAAGTGGAGGAAGCCCCTGCTTCCGCCAACATCGTCGTCGCCAGCGACCGCGCCACGGCCGTCAACCCCAAGAACCTGCCCAAGGAGCAGGCGGCTGTGGCCTATTGGCTCAGCAAAAAATACCGGGTGGCGCCCGAGCCGATTGCCGCCCTGGTCAGCGAAGCCTATGTCCAGGGCAAAGCCAACAAGCTGGACCCGACGCTGATTCTGGCCATCATGGCCATTGAATCGAGCTTCAACCCGTTTGCCCAAAGTTCGGTCGGTGCCCAGGGCCTGATGCAGGTGATGACTTCCGTGCACACCGACAAGTACGAAAGCTTTGGCGGCCAGCACGCTGCCTTCGACCCAGTGACCAATCTCAAGGTCGGCGTCAAGGTGCTCAAGGAATGCATTGCCCGCGCCGGCTCCATCGAGGGTGGCCTGCGCTATTACGTGGGTGCAGCCAATCTTCCTTCGGACGGCGGCTATGCCGCCAAGGTGCTTGCCGAACACCAGCGTCTGCGCCAGGGCGTGGGCCTGCAGGCCAGCCCGCTGATGACGGCCAAGTCCGACGAAGCCACCAAGGTCTCTCACGCTCAGCAAGTGGCACTGGCCAACTCCAACCTCTAAGCGACAGACCCCTGCATTTCTCAAGCTGGCTCCGGCCAGCTTTTTTATGCCCCGGCCAGGTCCTGCGGGAAAAACGGGCATAGGTTCTTCAGCCATGCCAGCTCAGCTACACTAGCGGGTGTACGCAACTGGCGATAGGCGCAGAATTTTCTGCCGCTGACGTGGAATCCGGCAGACTGCAAGGTCTGTGAACCACCGGGGAGCGTACCGCCCAGGGTCGCAGCGACTGCAGCCTGCAAGCGTTTCAGCCGTTCGCCTGGGCAGCCCTTGGCCTCAAGGGAATTTCTAAGTTCACAGGACTGCCATGTTTCAACGCACCGATACCGTCGCGAAAGTCGACCCCGAACTGTTTGCAGCTATTGAAGCTGAAAACCATCGCCAGCAAGAGCACATCGAGCTGATCGCCAGCGAGAACTACTGCTCGCCCGCAGTGATGGAAGCCCAGGGCTCCCAGCTGACCAACAAGTACGCCGAAGGCTATCCCGGCAAGCGCTACTACGGTGGCTGCGAGCATGTGGACGTGGTCGAACAGCTGGCCATTGACCGCATCAAGCAGATCTTTGGCGCCGAAGCCGCCAATGTGCAGCCCAATTCCGGCTCTCAGGCCAACCAGGCTGTGCTGATGGCTTTCGCCAAGCCAGGCGACACCATTCTGGGCATGAGCCTGGCCGAAGGCGGTCACCTGACCCACGGCATGGCGCTGAACATGTCCGGCAAATGGTTCAAGGCCGTCTCCTACGGTCTGAATGCCGACGAAGCCATCGACTACGACAAGCTCGAAGAGCTGGCCCGCGAGCACAAGCCCCGCATCATCGTGGCTGGCGCTTCCGCCTATGCCCTGCGCATCGACTTCGAGCGCTTCGCCAAGATCGCCAAGGAAGTCGGCGCCATCTTCTGGGTGGACATGGCCCACTATGCCGGCCTGATTGCCGCAGGCGTGTACCCCAACCCCGTGCCCCATGCCGACGTGGTCACCACCACCACCCACAAGAGCCTGCGTGGCCCCCGTGGCGGCGTGATCCTGATGAAGGCCGAGCACGAGAAGGCCATCAACAGCGCCATCTTCCCCGGCCTGCAAGGCGGCCCCCTGATGCATGTCATCGCCGGCAAGGCCGTGGCATTCAAGGAAGCCCTGACTCCCGAGTTCAAGGCCTACCAGGAACAGGTCGTGAAGAATGCCAAGGTGTTTGCCGAAACGCTGACCGAGCGCGGTCTGCGCATCGTCTCCGGCCGCACCGAAAGCCACGTGATGCTGGTGGACCTGCGCGCCAAGGGCATTACCGGCAAGGCTGCCGAAGCGGCCCTGGGTCTGGCTCACATCACCGTGAACAAGAACGCCATCCCCAATGACCCCGAAAAGCCTTTCGTGACCAGCGGCATCCGTATCGGCACGCCCGCCATGACCACCCGTGGTTTCGGCGAGGAAGAAGCCCGCATCACCGCCAATCTGGTGGCCGATGTGCTGGACAAGCCCGAAGACGAAGCCAATCTGGCTGCCGTGCGCGCCAAGGTGGCCGAGCTGACCGCCAAGTTCCCTGTCTACAGCAAGTAATTCCAGCTGCGCTGATCTGTCATGAAGTGCCCCTTCTGCAACCATCCGGACACGCAGGTTGTTGAGACCCGCGAGTCCGAGGACGGGGGCTTCATCCGCCGCCGCCGCCGCTGCGGGGGCTGCGACAAGCGCTTCACGACCTACGAGCGCCCCGAGGTCAGCTTTCCCACCGTGGTCAAGAGAGACGGCCGCCGTATCGAATACGAGCGCGCCAAGCTGCAAGGCTCTTTTCAGATCGCGCTGCGCAAGCGTCCCGTGAGCACCGAACTCATAGATGCCGCCATAGAGCGCATTGAGGACAGGCTGCTCAATCTGGGCCAGCGTGAAATCGATTCCAGCCGCCTCGGCGAGTTGGTGATGGATGAACTCAAGGGCTTGGACAAGGTCGGCTATATCCGCTTTGCCAGCGTCTACCGCAGCTTCGAGGATGTGGACGACTTCAAGAACATCATGGATGAGGTTCGCAGCCCCAAGGCCAAGGCCGCCAAAAAGCCCTAGCCCTGACCGCCGTGCCTTGCCATGCCAAAAGCCACCCTTGGGTGGCTTTTGTTTTGCGCGCTTGATGGCAGGCATAAGCTATGAACTAATGAGCATCTAGCGCCTGATCTAAAAGGAAATCAGACAAGTTTTTATCTGATCTCCTTAATGAACACGCGTAACACGCTCCTTCAAAGGTAGCGCCATCGGCCCGCTGCGGCTTTGTTCGTGTACATGCTCCGCCAGTGCATCCAGATCCAGCATGCCGCCCACCACGTCGATGCCTTGCGTGAAAATGCTGAAATTGTCGCCGCCACTGCCCAGGTAGCTCTGCAGTCCCACGCGGTAGCGCTGTGACATCTTGAGCAACCGGCCGTTGAGGCGCAGCTCGCTCACGCGCCGGCCCGCGGGCAGGCGACGGTCAAAGCGGTAGCTGAAGCCCTCGGAGACCTGCAGGATGCGTGGCGCATTCACGGTGTTGCTGCCGCTGTCGAATTGCTGCTCCAGCGCCTGGCGAATCTGCTCGCCCGTCAGACTCATCACCATCAGCGTATTGCCGAACGGCTGAACGCTGAACAACTGTCCATAAGTCACGCTGCCGTCGGCCGCGGGCAGCAGGTCGGCGCGCACACCGCCGGGGTTCACAAAGGCCAGCTGTGCCCCGCCCGCGGCGACATCGCGCGTGGCCGCAAGTATGGCGTCGGCCACGATGCGCCCCATCACGCTTTCGCCATTGGCTTGCGGCACGCGGCTGACAGGCCCGGCCAGCTGCCCTGCAACGGCCTCGGCCAGCGGCCGCGCCGCAGCCTTGTAGCGCGCCACCAATGCAGCAACAGGGGCATCTGCGTCAAAGACGGGGAATTCGGGCTGCAGGCTCACCAGACCGGCAGGGCTGCGATAGGCCTCACCCTGCACGATATGCTGGTGCGCCGATTTGCGGCTCACGCGGGCGGTGCGCGCATCCACCGTGAGCCGGATTTCGGTCAGCAGCGTGCCGTACTGACCCGCGCTGGTCAGCAAGAACGGCTTGCGGGCATTCACCCTGGCGTAATCGCACACATAGGAGCGGTGGGTATGACCGGAGATCACCACATCGACCTCGCCGGAGAGCTGCTCCAGAATCGGCACGATGGCGCCAGACAGCCCTTGGCAGCTATCGTCCTGCAGGCCCGAAGTGGTGGCCCCGCCCTCATGGATCAGCACCACGATCACATCGGCGCCCTGCGCCCTCAGCTGCGGGATCAGCGCATTCGCCGTCTGCGCCTCGTCGGCAAACGTCAGCCCCTCGACCCCGCTGGGGCGCACCATATGCGGCGTGTTCCTGAGTGTCATGCCGATGAAGCCCACGCCTATGCGCAGACCGTCCTGCTCGAAGAACTTCAGCCCGGTCGCAGGAAACAGCGGCCGGCCGTCTTCACGCAGCGTATTGGCCGCGAGAAACGGGAACTCCGCTCCCTTGAAGGGCTGGCTGATCTGGCATGGCTGCTTGCTGGTGAACTTCTCGCAGCCCCCATGCTGCATGCGCAGCAGCTCGGCCACGCCCTGGTCGTATTCGTGATTGCCGGTGGCCGCAAAGTCCACCCGCATGAGGTTGAGAACTTCTATCGTCGGCTCATCGAGAAACAGTGCAGAGACCATGGGCGAGGCCCCTATCATGTCCCCGGCTGTGACCAGCGCCACATGGCGGCTGGCCTGGCGACGCTGGGCGATGGCCCGGGCCATATAGGCCACGCCGCCGGCGGGCACGGCAACGTTCTGTCCCTGCGCGTTCTGGGCCGTCACGGCCAGTCTGGGCGGCTCCAGATGGCCGTGCAGGTCATTGAAGCCCAGCACGGTGATCTCCATGCTGGCAGGCCTTGTCACACCACCGCTGCATGCGCTCAAGCCCAATGCGAGCAGCGTAGCGCAGAGAGGAGCGGAGACCTTGCGAAAAGCACAACGCCAGCCTGGCGACAGGGCGCGAGACTGGCGTTGATCCGGTTTTTTGTCAGTTGCAACCATCAGACTCTCCTGAGTCAGAGGTTTTAACGCACAAAAAGGTCTGGGTGATGTCAGCTGGCCGAGGCAGGAATCGGAGCCAGGCCAGAATCCACATCGGCATTCTGCGCACGGTGACGCAGCGCATGGTCCATCACCACCAGCGCCAGCAGCGCCTCGGCAATCGGCGCAGCGCGGATACCCACGCAGGGGTCGTGGCGCCCCTTGGTGATGACTTCGGTGCTCTGGCCGTGCACATCAATGGACTCACGCGGCGTGATGATGGAGCTGGTGGGCTTGATGCCGATACGCACTTCCAGATCCTGGCCGGTGCTGATGCCGCCCACGATGCCGCCCGCGTTATTGCTGCGGAAACCCTCGGGGCTCAGCGAATCGCCATGCGTGGTGCCACGCTGGGCCACGCTGTCAAAGCCTGCGCCGATCTCCACGGCCTTGACGGCGTTCAGACCCATCATGGCGTAGGCGATGTCGGCGTCCAGGCGGTCATACAGGGGCTGGCCCAGGCCGACCGGCATATTGCTGGCGTTCACACGCAGCGCCGCGCCGCAGGAATCGCCGCTCTTGCGCAGCTGCTCCATGTATTCCTCGAAGCGGCTCACATCGGCCACAGGCGCGAAAAAGGGATTGTGCGGCACATGCTCCCAGCTCTCGAAACCTATGGACAGCTCGCCTATCTGGGTCATGCAGGCGCGGAACTCGGTGCCGAACTTTTCCTTGAGCCATTTCTTGGCCACGGCACCCGCTGCCACCGTGGGCGCTGTCAGGCGTGCCGAGGAGCGGCCACCGCCGCGCGGATCGCGGATACCGTACTTCTGGAAGTAGGCGTAGTCGGCATGACCGGGACGAAAGCTCTGCGCGATATTGGAGTAATCCTTGCTACGCTGGTCGGTATTGCGGATCAGCAGCGCAATCGGCGTACCCGTGGTCTTGCCTTCGTAGACGCCGGAGAGAATCTCCACGGCATCGGGCTCGTTGCGCTGCGTGACGAACTTGCTGGTGCCGGGGCGACGTCGATCCAGATCATGCTGGATGTCCGCCTCGCTCAAGGCCATGCCCGGAGGGCAGCCGTCAATCACACAGCCAATGGCCGGGCCGTGGGACTCACCGAAATTGGTGACCGTGAAAATTGTGCCGAAGGTATTGCCGCTCATAGGCTGCTGATTATCGTTGAAGTGATGATTGACGGCTGCACACTGTCCTGCCTAAAGTCTTTTCACCATGCTCAAACTTGCGTTTATTCTGGCCTCGGCCCTGGTGTCCGTGGTGATCGGCGGCGTCGGCGGTCTGCTGTTCTTCGAATTTGCACCGTCGCGCTGCGCGGGCCAGTATGCCTGCGGCTACGGCAAGGCCGTGATCGGCATGATGGTGGGCCTGGGTGTCGCCTTGCTGTGCTTTGTGGGGCTGCTGCTCAAGGGTCTGCGCAAGGCAAAGCCGCCAACAACTGTATTGCAGAGCCCGCACAGCCCAGCCGACCGACAGCCATAAGGCAGCGCTGCGTCGCCTGCAGAGCACATCAGGCTGGACATGAAAAACCCCGCCTCGGCGGGGTCTGCAGCAAAAGCTGGCTTATTCAGCGCCCTGGCGCTCGCCTTCGGGCCAGTCGCGGATATAGGCCTTGAGCATGCGGTTCTCGAAGTTCTGGCTGTCCACCACGGCCTTGGCCACGTCGTACAGCGAGATCACGCCCATCAGCATGCGCTTGTCCATCACGGGCATGTAGCGCGCATGGCGGTCCAGCATCATGCGGCGCACCTCGTCCATATCGGTTTCCATGGTGCAGGTCATGGGCGCGTCGTCCATGGCGCCGCGCACGGAGATGTTCTCCACGCCGCCGGTCTTCACAAAGCCCTGGATCACTTCGCGGAAGGTGAGCATGCCCACCACATCGCCGTGATCCATCACGACCAGCGAGCCAATGTCCTTCTCCGACATCACCTGCACCGCCGCGGCCAGGCTTTCGTCGGGCGACACCGTGTACAGGGTATTGCCTTTGACGCGCAGGATGTCACTAACTTTCATTGCTGTTCTCCGAAATCTGTTTGGCACGCTGTGGCAGCTTTTGTCCTGCATGTGTCAGCACATGCGGCATCGCTTTGCACAGAATGCAGGTGCGTGCACAAATATAGCCCACAATGGCTTGCATTGAGAAAAACTAAATCAATGACGAAACATATGAATTTCCACATATTCATTCGTCTATCCGACCAAATCGATATTTGATTGCGTGCTCGATCACACATTGCGTCGATCAAAACCAGCCATGGAGACAAAACATGCCCGGCTACTCTGACCCCGGCTTTGACACCCTGAGCCTGCATGCAGGCGCCCAGCCCGACCCCGCCACCGGCGCACGTGCCGTACCCATCCACCTGACCACGTCCTTTGTCTTCGAATCCAGCGACCACGCGGCAAGCCTGTTCAATCTGGAGCGCCCCGGCCACGTCTACAGCCGCATCTCCAACCCCACCAATGCAGTGCTCGAGCAACGCGTCTCGGCCCTGGAAGGCGGCGTGGGCGCGATTGCCGTGGCCAGCGGCCAGGCGGCGCTGCACCTGTCGATTGCCACGCTGATGGGCGCGGGCAGCCATATCGTGGCCAGCACGGCCCTGTATGGCGGCTCGCAGAACCTGCTGCACTACACGCTGGCGCGCTTCGGCATAGAGACTACCTTCGTCAAGCCAGGCGACATCGATGGCTGGAAGGCTGCGGTGCGCCCCAACACCAAGCTGTTCTTTGGCGAGACCGTGGGCAACCCCGGACTCGATGTGCTGGACATTCCCACGGTCAGCCAGATCGCCCACGAAGCCGGCGTGCCGCTGCTGGTGGACTCGACGCTGACCTCGCCCTGGCTGATCAAGCCTTTCGAGCATGGCGCGGACATCGTCTATCACTCGGCCACCAAGTTCCTGTCCGGCCACGGCACGGTGATCGGCGGCATCGTCGTCGATGGCGGCAGCTTCGACTGGGAAAAATCGGGGCGCTTTCCCGAGCTGACCCAGCCCTATGACGGCTTTCACAACATGGTGTTCAGCGAGGAGTCCACCACGGGTGCCTTTTTGCTGCGCGCTCGCCGCGAAGGCCTGCGTGACTTCGGCGCCTGCATGAGCCCGCACAGCGCCTGGCTGATCCTGCAAGGCATAGAGACTCTGCCGCTGCGCATGGAGCGCCATATGCGCAACACCGAAAAAGTGGTGCAGTTCCTCGCCAGCCACCCGCTGGTCAGCCGCGTGGGCCACCCCATGCTGGAGACCCATGCCTCGCACGCCCTGGCCAGGAAGCTGCTGCCGCGCGGCGCCGGCTCGGTGTTCAGCTTTGACATTGCCGGCAACCGCAACCAGGGCAAGAAGTTCATCGAAACGCTGAAGGTCTTCAGCCATCTGGCCAATGTGGGCGACTGCCGCTCGCTGGTGATCCACCCTGCCAGCACCACGCATTTCCGCATGAGCGACGAGGCCCTGGCCCAGGCCGGCATAGGCCAGGGAACGATCCGCCTGTCGATCGGCCTGGAAGACGCCGACGACCTGATCGACGACCTCAAGCGCGCGCTGAAGGCGGCCGAGAAAGCAGCCTGAGAGACCTGAACAAACATGGTTGCCACAACTTCTGCATCGCTGGACTGGAAGCAGTTTGAACAGACTTTATTCAGCATCTACTGGCAAGATGCTCAGGCGTTCCTGGCCGCGAACCCTCAAGAAAGCATCTACGCACTGGCACTGAACGGCCTGTACCGCGAGGAGGACGGCCCCATTTACCTGCCCACGCTGTCTGCCAATAGCGAGCAGGCTTATTCACAAATGGTGAATGCCCCCGAGCCGCAGGGTCGCTTGTCCGAATTCGACCTGGATACCGGCCAGTTGGGCACTCTGCGCTGGAACCCGCCGGATTGGGAATGGGAGGAGCTGGATTCAGCCTCGGACTCTCAGGATTTGGAGCAACTGGAACAAGCCTTGCTGGCCGAGGCCAATAAAAGCACGCCTGCCCACTGGTTGCGTACCGAGGCGCAGCTGATCAAGGCGCTGATCCGCATCTGCAAGCAACTGACCAAAGCCTGCCAAAAATCGCCCTGGTCCGGCCAGCTCACTCCAGAGTTTGCGGTGCTGATCTATGTGGAAGACACTCAGGAATGCGAAGCCATGGCACGCGAGAGCATGGGGGAGGCACGCTTTCTTGCATTGTTTCCCGGCCATGACCAGCAAGCGCAAAGACGCGCCAGAGTTGCCGCGCTCTCCCCCGCTCAACAGCTGCAATACCATCTGAGCTGTCTTGAAGGTATCGGGTGCCCGGAACTGGGACTGAGCCCAAAAGAGGCGCAATTGCTGGGGGAAGAGGCCGAGACTGCGCTGCTTGCCATGAATCACAGCCAGGTGGCCCATGCGCTGCTGCCCATGCTGAATCGGCCTGGCAAACAGTGGCGCGCGGCCATGTTGCTGGCCCAGATAGCTTACCGGGACGAACAGGTACTGACTGCACTGCGCCAACAGGTTCAGGCCCCCATCCGCAGCACCCGGGAAGAAAGCGAGCGAGGCTGGTGCGCCAGTGCCTTGGGGTCGCTAGGTGACCAGGAATGGCTGCAGCAGCAAATAGGCACCACGGCCGTGCCTGTGGACAGAATCGCGCAAGGCATTGCCTACCCCTACCGCGCCTGGAACAGCAAGCCAGGAACCACGGCCCTGCACCTTGACTATGCGCCACTGGAGCGGGCACTCGACCTCAAGCATCCGGCCTTGACCCGGGCGCTGAATGAAGAGCTATCACCCGGAACCGGTTATTGCAGCCTTCGGGTTGAGGATTTGGAGCAAGCCCTGCTCGCTCTGCAGTCCGTTCACGCTCTGGTGCGCGTTCATGCGGCATGCATCATGGGAGAGCGAAGCCTTGGGGCCGCCGCGGGCAGGCGCATCACTCCTGTACTGGCACAAGCCCTGAGTCACGACCGCAACGAAGGCGTACGTTATCAGGCCATGCTGGGCCTGCGGTATTGGAAAAAAGCCAGCGCAGCGCAGCGCGCCACGATTGAGCATGCCGCTGAACACGATGCCAGCGACGACATACGCGAGCTGGCTCAGCAATGGCTGAATGAACACTGCTGAATCACAAAGAACAGAACCGGAGACAAACATGCAAATCAATGTGCAAGGCGCAGACATCTACGCCTACACCGGCGGCAAGGCTTTCGACGCGGCCAAGCCCACGGCCATTTTCATCCACGGCGTGCTCTGCGATCACAGTGTCTGGGCGCTGCAAAGCCGCTACATGGCCAATCACGGCTGGAACGTGCTGGCCATCGATTTGCCTGGCCATTGCAAAAGCGGCGGCCAAGCACCGGAATCCGTCGAGGAGGCTGCAGGCTTCATAGGCGCGCTGATGGATGCGGCAAACCTGCAGCAAGCTGCGCTGATCGGCCATAGCTGGGGCAGCCTGATTGCCATGGAGACCGCGGCCAGGCTAAATAACCGCATCAGCCATCTGGTGCTGGTGGGCACGGCCTTTCCCATGAAGGTCTCGCCCGCGCTGCTGGAGTCGGCCCTGAATACGCCCGAGAAAGCTATCCAGATGGTCAACACCTTCTCGCGCGCCACGCTGGCACCGCCCAATGGCGCAGGCAGCTGGGTGTTTGACGCCGGCGTGGCCCTGGGCCGCCGCGTGCTGGCCAGCAACGCTCACACGAATCTGCTGCATGCAGGCTTCAAGGCCTGTGACAGCTATGCGGGCGGCGAAGCGGCCATGACGCAGGTCAGCTGCCCGCTTCTGTTTTTGCTGGGCGAGCAAGACCAGATGACACCACCCAAGGCTGCAAAAGGCTTGATAGAAGCCGCCAAAGGCGCGGGCAAAACGGTGAGCGTGCAGATCATTCCCAACGGCCACAACCAGATGACGGAGTCGCCCGACGCGACGCTGTTTGCGATTCGGGATTTTCTGGCTGCATGAGCCATTAAGCTTGGGCCATGAGCCAAACCTTCCAGCACCACGGCCAACTGGCTGCCGCCTGCGCCGAATGGGCCAAGATTTCACTGACCGGTTTGCAGCCCCGGCGCAATCTCAATCTGAGCGATAAAAAAGCCGACTGGAAGGAAGCACTGAGCGCGCTCAAGCGCTTTGCCAACAGCGATAGCTATAAAGCTCACCAGGATTTCCAGGCACATGCCGCGCTGGAGAACTACTGGAAATGGAAGGAAGCGGGCGAGCAGGCGCGCTGGCTGCTGATCTATGGTATCGATCTGGGCCTGAACGGCGATGTGCTGCGCCCCATCTACCAGGAAGTGACCGCGCTGTGGATTGATGCCGCCTCGGTGGCCGAGCATGCGCGCGCCAGCATGGCGCAGGAGACTGGCGAGGACTATGGCGTAGGTGCGCCCATCAACACACGCGCTGACGACTACGCTGTTGCCGTGACCCTGCTGTCGCTGGCCACACTGCTGGATGCACAGGATGACGTACCGGCGATTGATGAGCATGTGCTGGCCTTCGATACGGACCAGCTGCTGGATTATCTGTGCGCAGGCGGTCTGCAGTTGCAGCAGGTCAGCGAGGAGCTTTTCCACAAACGCCCTTACGGCGCCATGAAGCCTTTTTTTGAACAGCTCGAAGCCCTGCCTGACCCGCTGCTGCCCTACCTGCAAACCCAGTACCAGGAGTTTCTCAAGCTCTCGCCCAAGCAGCAGAAGAAAGGCAGTCCGTGGCTGGGCACGGGCTACTGGGCACTGGAGGTGGCCGCCTTGGCCGTGCTCTATGGCTGGGATGACAGCGCTTTGCGCAGCAGCCCGCACTACCCGGCCGATCTGGTCGACTACGCCCGCGGGCGCCTGGCTCAAACAGAGTCAGGCGATTCTTGACAGAAAACCGGCGATGCGGCTGCTGATGCGATCAGGCAGCTCGCGGTGCGGCACATGGCCGCCGCCGGCAATGATTTCCGCTTCGCAAGGGCCCTGCGCCCAGGTGCAGATGTTCTCCGGATGCACGAGGGAGCCGAATTCATCAAGCTCGCCGTGGATCGCCAGCACCGGGCAATGCACCTTTTTCAAGGCCGCATCCAGCCGGTAATGCGCGAAAGGTGGGCTCAGCCAGGTGTCCACCCAGGCTGACAGCACCCAGGCCGCCTTGTCGCCATGGTAGCGGGCAAGCCGCTCCAGTTGGCCGGGCTGGGCAAAGTTGTCGCGCGCCGCCCTGATGCCCTGCAAGGTGCGGTCTTCGACAAAGCTCTGGGCCGATTCGGTAATCAACGCCTGGCATTGCCGTCCATACGCAGCTGCCACCATGGCCGCCATGCCGCCGCCCACGCTGTGTCCCAGCATCACGAAATCGCCCAGGCCCAGCGCCTGATGAAGCGGCGTGAAGCCGGCCTCGACCTCGCTTTCCACAAAACTGGGTTGAAGCCGATGCGGATTGGGGTCCGAATGACCGAAGCCCAGGCGGTCATAGGCAATGACTTCACGCCCGGTGGCCGCGGCCAGCTGCGCGGGAAATTCGCGCCACAGATCCACGCTGCCCAGAGAGTCGTGCATCAGCACCAGCGGCGCCTTGGCCGCCCCGCCCTGCGCTTGCCAGCGTTTGACATGGAGCTGCCCGTCGGGCGCCTGAACACGGGTTTCACTGGAGCTGATCACAACGGGCGGCATGGTGTCGTCAAACATGGGCAGGGTCTGGGTTGAATGGCGATGAGGTGCACGGTCACCTTAGCAAGAGAACGCTCATGGCAGCTTAGCCAGAAGCTGGAGTGGCCGCAAAGATGACGAATCTGGCCGATTTTGCGCAGTCTTACCGTATATAGCCTGTCGTTCAGGTGACGAAGACCTCCGGCAGCAAATTGCCAGCACTCGCTAACCCGCTGGCCTGGCCTTGCTGTCGGCAGTATAAAAACAGCATCAACTTCACCGGGGTTCGCCATGTCACAGACCACGACCTCAGAACCGGACGACGCTGTCAAAGCCAGTGTGGACCCGCGCCAGTTCAAGAGCTTTGCCGAGTTCTACCCCTTCTACCTGGGCGAGCACAGCAACGCCACCTGCAGACGGCTGCACTTCATCGGCACCAGCCTGTCGCTGGTGTTCCTGCTGGCGCTGTTTTTGACGGGCGACTGGTGGTATTTGCTCGCAGGCCTGATCTGCGGCTATGCCTTTGCCTGGGTGGGGCATTTCGGCTTTGAGAAAAACAAGCCAGCCAGCTTCAAGCGTCCGCTCTACAGCTTTCTCGGCGACTGGATGATGTGGCGCGACATCTTGCTGGGCCGCATCAAGATGTAGTGCCACTCCCCCTCTGAAGCGCGCCCGCTGGCCTGCTTTGCAGGCAGCGAATCGGCGGCCCGATCTTGAGCGCAGATATTCATAGATATCCGCCCACAGCCATCAAATTCTATGAATATTGCCTACAGGCGCGGCAATCAGCTCGGCCATGGTCATGGAATCGAGCTGGGCACGCTGCCACAGCGGCCGCACGGCCTCTGAGGGCTCGAGCAACAGGCTCTGCACCAGGGGCTCGACCCGCGTGGCATGCGGATCGACCAGCAGCACATAGCGCGGCTCGGTGCTCTCAAGCGACACATAGGCATCGGGCGGCTGCACGGCCCCGACCCAGTCCAGCTTGGCCAGCGCCTGCAGCACGGGTTGAATCTGAGAGGCTTCCACGCGCAGGCGCCGCGAAAGCTGGTGCACATACAGGCCCTTGTGCGGCAGCTCGCGCTCCTTGGCCAGGCATTGCAGTACCTCGACGGCCAGCTCGAACTGCCAGCCCCGATGTCCTGTCAGCCGTTCCACCCCGGCAAGCACCGTGGGCAGATAGGCCGTGACCAGAGCCCCCAGCAGCACAATGCTCCAGGCCACATACATCCAGATCAGCAAGATGGGCAGCGTGGCAAACGCGCCGTAGATCACCGAGTAGGTCGGCACGGACGACAGATACAGGCCCAGCACCTTCTTGGCCACTTCCATGAACACAGCCACAAACACGCCCCCCACCAAGGCATGGCGCCAGCGCACCGGCGTGTTGGGCACATAGTGGTAGAGCCCGGCCATGCCGGCGGCCAGCACCACGAACTCTATGGAATCAAAGACAAAGCGCAGGCTGCCGGGCAGCGCATTGACCATGCCCTTGGAGGCCGACATCACATAGGACGACAGCACCAGGCTCAGGCCCAGCAGCAGCGGCCCCAGCGTGATGGCGGCCCAGTAGATCAACACGCGCTGGCCCAGCGGCCTGAGCTGGCGCACGCGCCAGATGTTGTTGAGCGTGCGGTCTATGGTCAGGATCAGCGCAATCGCCGTGACCATCAGTATGGAAAAGCCGACCAGGCCCAGTTGGCTGGCCTTGGAGGCAAACTGCGTGAGATAGCCCAGCACCTGGCGCGCAATGGTCTCGGGAATCAGGCTGTCCATCAGCCAGCGCTCCAGCACCTTCTGCGCCTTGCCAAAGATCGGGAAGGCCGTGAACAAGGCCAGCGCCACGGTAAAAAATGGCACCAGCGCCAGCAGCGATGTGAAAGTAAGACTGCTGGCCGTCACGCCCAGGCGGTCTTCCTTGAAGCGTGCCAGCAGCACCTGGGCCGTGTTGTGCCAGGGGAAGGTACGCAGGCGCTGCTGCGCACGGCGGCTTCTGCGGCGCAGCTCAGTCCTGAGCTCCTGCTGGCTGGGCATCTGGGGCTTGGGGATACGCCCGGCCAGATCCTTGCAGCTAGCCGCCAGCGCCCTGGCCTTGTCGAGTCTGCTGCTGCGCGGGCTCTCGGCAACGCGCTGCGAGCTGTCGTCAGGACTGTCGGTCACTCCTGAAACGCAAGCATGCACCGCTTTCTGTTCCTGAGCTGGCGTCGTATTCGGCGTGGAATAGCTGGTCCAGCCCTGAGCTGCCGTGCTGAATGCCGCCGCAGGCGTCGCGGCAGGAGCTGGCACGGGTTCGTGCCGAGCCAGATCGTTGCCAAGATCGGGCAAGGGTTCGAACACTGGCTCCAGCGGTAGGCCCGGACCATCGAGGCTGGGTTCCTGGCGCTGCTCTACCTGTCTGGGCTCGGCGGCAACGTTCGCGGCAGCAGTTGCGGCTGTCGACGCCGGCGATACCACACGGTCCCGATCTTCCGTCACCGGCCTGGCTTGCTGCGCCTTGCCTTCCAACGCAGCCCAAAAGCCGGCACGCTCGTTTTTCTTCATGACGGCACTCCTTCACGAACGCAAAAGGAGGACGGGTGCTGCGCAACATCAAGCGCAGAACGCAAAACAAAACGACCGGATTCAAACAGAGCTGGCATGACCGATATGATGCCACTGCTATGACCGACGCCCTCTCGCCCCAAGCCGCCGAAAACACTTCTTCACCAATCCAGCAGCCCGGCTCCGATGTGGCCGCCACGCGCTGGCTGGCCGTGGGCAGCCTGCTGGCACTGATGCTGCTGTGCGTGGCCTGGGAGTTGTGGCTGGCACCGCTGCGCGAAGGCGGCACCTGGCTGTTTCTCAAAGCCCTGCCGCTGGCGTTCGCCGTGATCGGCCTGCTCAAGCGCCGCATGTACACCTATCGCTGGCTCAGCCTGCTGGTGTGGCTGTACTTCACCGAAGGCGTGGTGCGGGCATGGAGCGATGCCGCACCCAGCCGCTGGCTGGCGCTGGCAGAGGTGGCGCTGTGCGTGCTGCTCTTCATCGCCTGCGCAGCCCATGTGCGCCTGCGCCAGCGTGCCGTCAAGGCGGCCCGGCTCAATCAGGCGTAATGCCTTCGAACTGCGCCAGCGTCCGCACCTGCGCCGCCAACGCATCGAAAAGCAGCTGCGCGGCCGGTGACAGCGCACGGCGCGGGCGCTGAATCAGCAGCGTGCGGCGCAGAATGCGCGGCTCGTCCAGCAGGCGAAAGCCCAGATCGCCCTGCAGGCCCAGCGAAGGGTGGCGCGCCGTCAGCGCCGGAACGATGCTGACGCCCAGACCCAGGCTCACGGCCTCGAACAGCAATTGCGGATTAGACAGGCGCAGCGGTGTCTGCAGCAGGTTCTGCGGCATGCCCGGTGCCGAAGCCAGCAACTGGCTGATGGCGGTATCGGTGGTCAGCCCCACAAAAGCCAGATGGGGCAGCTGGGCCAGATCGGCCGCCGTCAGTCGCCCCGCCTGCAGCAAAGGCTCATCGAGCCTGGCCACCAGCCCCATGGCATCGCTGATCAGCGGCTGGGTCAGCAAATCGCCGCCAGCCGGGTGTGCCGCTCCCACGCCGAAATCCACACTGCCGGCCTGCACACGCTGGGCGATGCCTTCGGCGCTGTCCTCGATCAGATCCACCTCGATGCCCGGATGCCTGGCCCGCAAGGCCGGCAGCACCGGCAGCAGCAACACTGCCAGCACCGACGGAGCGGCAGCAATGCGCACCTTGCCGCGGCGCAGTGCGGCCAGATCGCCAAGGTTCTGAAATCCCTGCTCCAGGGTCTCGAAGGCCTGGCGCACATCGAGCAAAAAGGCCTGGCCGGCAGCCGTCAGCCCCACGGTTCGCGTGGTGCGGTCAAACAGCCGCAGGCCCAGGGCCTCTTCCAGCTGGCGAATGGATTCGGACAGGGCCGACTGCGTCAGGCACAGCTCGCGTGCCGCGGGGGCAAACGCGCCCTGGCGCGCCACCTCGTCAAAGGCACGCAATTGGCGCAGGCTGACATTATTCGGAAAAACTGGCATAACCAAGCAATTTATTTCGATTGTCCCGTAGTCTGCCATGCTCTACGCTTGCAGCTTCATGGTTTTCCTGCCGCCGCCCCGTGCCTGGCTTAGGATTTCCGTCTGTCCCCCTCTCTGCCGCCCCTGCTGCGGCCTGCTTGTCATGACTTCCACCGCTTTGCTTGAATCCCTGCGCCAGATTGTGGGCGCTCCCCATGTGCTGACCGACGGCGACCTCAGCGCCTACGAACAGGACTGGCGCAAGCGCGTGCACGGCAAGTCCCTGGCCGTGGTACGCCCCGGCAACACGGCCGAAGTGGCCGGCGTGGTCAAGGCCTGCGCCGCAGCCGGCGTGCAGATCGTGCCCCAGGGTGGCAATACCGGGCTTTCCGTAGGCTCCACCCCCGACGACAGCGGCCGGCAGGTCGTGCTCAGCCTGACGCGCCTGAACGCCGTGCGCCATATCGACAAGGACAATCTGACCTTCACCGTCGAAGCCGGCTGCATTTTGCAGAACCTGCAGGAGCTGGCCGATCAGCAAGGCCTGCTGTTCCCCCTGTCGCTGGCCGCCGAAGGCAGTTGCACGATCGGCGGCAATCTGGGCACCAACGCGGGCGGCACACAGGTGGTGCGCTATGGCAACACCCGCGATCTGTGCCTGGGCCTGGAAGTAGTGACGCCTCAGGGCGAAATCTGGGATGGCCTCAAGGGCCTGCGCAAGGACAACACCGGCTATGACCTGCGCGATCTGTTCATCGGCAGCGAAGGCACGCTGGGCATCATCACCGCCGCCACCATGAAGCTGTTCCCGCAGCCGGCCGCCCAGCTCACGGCCTTTGCCGCCGTGCCCTCCATGGAAGCCGCCGTGCGCCTGCTGGGCCTCGCGCACCAGCACCTGGGCGCGGGACTCACGGGATTTGAAGTCATGGGCCAGTTCGCACTGAGCCTGGTCGTCAAGCACATGCCGCAGTTGCGCGTGCCCTTTGCCGACATGGGCGACGAAGCCCCTTATTGCGTGCTGCTGGAGAACAGCGACAGCGAGTCCGAGCAGCATGCGCGCCTGCGCTTTGAACACCTGCTGGAGCTGGCCTTTGAGGACGGCTGCGTGGTCAACGCCGTGGTGGCGGAGAGCCTGACCCAGGCCCATGACCTGTGGCATATCCGCGAGAGCATTCCTCTGGCCCAGGCCGAGGAAGGCCTGAACATCAAGCACGATATCTCGGTCGCAGCCTCGCGCATTCCGGCATTTGTCGAGCATGCCGACGCCGTGCTCAAGCGCGAGATTCCCGGCGTGCGTCTGGTCAACTTCGGCCATCTGGGCGACGGCAATCTGCACTACAACGTGCAAGTACCCGAGGGCGAGGACGGCAAGGCCTTTCTGCGCGACAAGGAAGCCCTGGTCAACCATCTGGTCTACGAGGCCGTGGACGCCTTCGGCGGCTCGTTCTCGGCCGAACATGGCGTGGGCGCACTCAAGACGGACAAGCTCGAAAAATACCAGTCCCCCGTTGCGCTGCAGATGATGCGCGCCATCAAGAATGCGCTGGATCCCCAGGGCCTCATGAACCCCGGCGTGGTGCTGACGCGCGGCTGATCCTGGCATCGCCGACAAAAAAGCCCTGCATTGCTGTGCAGGGCTTTTTGCATTGACCAGGGCTTTAGCGAGAGGCCACGATATTGCGCAGCATGTTCTCAACCGCGCTGGGCCAGGGGATGTCTGCGCCATCCACATCGGTGAACACGGTCTGCCTGCCCTCGCTGAGCAACCAGACACGCAAGCCGTTGCGCACAGGATCAATCACCACGGCTGCCATTTCCTCGCCCCCTTGATGCTGGCGATTTCCCATCACATAGAGCAGCCCTGCAGAGGGCTCCAGCGGGCCCAGGGCCTGCAGATTCTTGAGCAGCGTCTCGTACTGACTGCCGCCCATCAGCGTCTTCAGCCGCTGGGCCAGCACGCCGTCCTTCACATAGTCCACGCCATCCCAGCGGTACTTGCCCTGCAGCGGCTTGAGGCTGTCCAGGCTTGGCTCGCCGTCCTTGACCACATGGGGAACGCGTACTTCCTCGATGGAGACCGTGGCCGCCTCCTCGATCTGCGCCGTGGCAGCGGGCTCTTGGGTCTGGGGCATGGCATCGGGCGGGGCGGCAGCCGCAGCGGCCGCTGCCCGGGCATCCGCTGCAGCGGCGGTGGGAGATGGTGCCTTGGTCTTGTCGCAGGCAGCCATCAAGGCCGCAATCGCCAGCGCAACAGCCGCAGTGCTCACAAAATTGCGTGACATGAACTCACTCTCCTTGTTCGGCTCGGTTGTTTTCCATGACATTGTGAAGCCAGCGGCGGCAGATTTGAGACTGACAGGGCCGCAGGACGGGTCATTGACAGCGGGCAACTCGGCATGCTCCGGCACGTGGCACACTTCGGCTATCGCGGCCCTCGGGGCCCACCCTCTTCAAGAGCTGCGGCACCTTGTGTACGCTGCCAGCACAGCCAGTCTTTGCCAGTCTTTGACCGCTTTTTGCACCATGAACTCCAGCACCTGCACCCTGCGCCCCGTGCGCTGCCAGTACGAAACCTTTATGCGCCATGTGTACGAGCACGGTGCATCCAAGACCGACCGCACGGGCACGGGCACGCGCAGCGTTTTCGGCTATCAGATGCGCTTCAACCTCAATGAAGGCTTCCCCCTGGTCACCACCAAGAAGGTGCACCTGAAATCCATCATTCTGGAGCTGCTGTGGTTTCTGCGCGGCGACAGCAATGTGAAGTGGCTGCAGGAACGCGGCTGCACCATCTGGGACGAGTGGGCCGACAAGCAAACCGGCGACCTGGGCCCGGTGTATGGCGTGCAATGGCGCAGCTGGCCCAAGGCCGACGGCACGCATGTCGACCAGATTGCCGAAGTCGTCAAGCAGCTCAAGAGCAATCCCGACAGCCGCCGCATCATCGTCAGCGCCTGGAACGTGGCCGAGCTGGACCAGATGGCGCTCATGCCCTGCCACTCCTTCTTCCAGTTCTATGTGGCCGACGGCAAGCTCAGCTGCCAGCTCTACCAGCGCAGCGCCGACATCTTCCTGGGCGTGCCCTTCAACATCGCCAGCTATGCGCTGCTGACCCATATGCTGGCCCAGCAATGCGGCCTGGAAGTGGGCGACTTCATCTGGACCGGCGGCGACTGCCATATCTACAACAACCACTTCGAGCAGGTGCAGACCCAGCTGTCTCGACAGCCCTTCGCCTATCCGACGCTGAACATCAAGCGCAAGCCCGCATCCATCTTCGACTACGAGTACGAAGACTTCGAAGTGCTGGACTATCAGCACCATGCCGGCATCAAGGCGCCTGTGGCGGTCTGAGCTGCACTCCTGCGGATCACTATAAAAATCAAAGCTGCTTGCGCTTGCCATCCTGCGATTTCAAATACTTTCATATCTGAAGTCAATGAATAGCAAGCGCCAGCAGCTTCTTTATTGATAGCTATGGCCATTCAACTCATTTACGCCCGCGCAGCCAACGGCGTCATCGGCAAGGACAACACCATGCCCTGGCATCTGCCCGAAGACATGGCGCATTTCAAGGAACTGACCCGGGGCTGCGCCGTCATCATGGGCCGCAAGACCTGGGACTCGCTGCCGCCGCGCTTTCGTCCCCTGCCGGGCCGCAGCAATATCGTCGTCACCCGCCAGGCCGACTGGCAAGCCGAGCCGGCGTCCGATCAGGTCCTGCGCGCCGCCAGCCTGCCAGAAGCGCTGGAGCTGGGCCACAAGCTCTCGCAAGACGTCTGGGTCATCGGCGGCGCGCAAATCTATGCCCAGGCTCTGCCGCTGGCCGATGCCGTGGAAGTGACCGAAATCGGCCGCGACTTCGAAGGCGATGCCTTTGCCCCCGAACTGGGCGAGCAGTGGCAAGCCGTGAGCCGCAGCGAGCATGTCTCCGCCAATGGCCTTCCCTACTGCTTTGTGCGCTTCGAGCGCCGGGGCTGACCCTTGTCTCGTGCCGTGCGGGATCGCATCCGCACGGGGCGGCCAGCAGTCCGGCAAGAGACAAAACTCTCTTGCCTTCGCGGTGTTGCGTTGCAACAATTGTCAGCTTCATTGCATGACTGCCGTATGACAATGGCAAGGCAGCCTGCTGCAGCCTGAGCCCTCAAAACCCGCAAGCCTATCGCCCTTCATCATGAGCCTAGTCCAGCCCCTGCCCCCTGGCGCCCTCGATATCGTTGGCGATATCCACGGCGAATACGCCGCGCTGGTGCAATTGCTGGGCCATCTGGGCTACGACCTGCAGGGCAATCACCCCGAAGGACGGCGACTGGTGTTTGTCGGCGACTTCTGCGACCGTGGGCCGGACAGCCCTTCCGTGCTCGCGCTGGTCGGCGCCATGCTGGCCTCGGGCACGGCCCATGCGGTGCTGGGCAACCACGAAATCAATCTGCTGCGCGAAGATGCCAAGGATGGCTCGGGCTGGTTCTTCGACAGCCGCATCGACTCCGACCAGCCCAAGTACGCGCCTTTTGCACGCATGCCGGCCGAGCAGATTCCCGCCATGCTCGAGCGGCTCGGCCAGTTGCCGATCGCACTGGAGCGTGAGGATCTGCGCATTGTTCACGCCGCCTGGAGGCCCGAACAGATCGCCATGATTCGCCAACTGCCCAGCGGCAGCGCACGCGCCGCCTACGACCACTTCGAGACAATTGCCGAAGAACAGTCCGTCGCTCAATGCGTGGCCGAACGCATGCGCCAGGAAGAACTGAGCTGGCCCTACAGCCTGGAAGACTATCGCCACGAGCCACCCTTTTTGCAAGCGCACAGCGAGAACGAACTCAACAAGGCCATGGTCAACCCTTTGAAGGTGCTGACGGCCGGCGTGGAGCGCGAATGCCGCAACCCCTTTTACGCGGGCGGCAAATGGCGTTTTGTCGAACGCGTGGGCTGGTGGAATGAATATGAAGAAGCGCCCGCCGTCATCGTCGGCCACTATTGGCGCCGCCTGCGCCCGGCTGACGCACCGGCGCATGGCTCGCAGTTTGAAAACCTGTTTGGCGCAACGCCCCCGCTGTCATGGCACGGCCTGCGCGGCAATGTGTTCTGCGTGGACTATTCGGTGGGCGCCCGCTGGCTAGACCGCCTGCGCGGCGACAACCCTGTGCAGCGCAGCAAGCTCGCCGCCATGCGCTGGCCCGAGCGCGTACTGGTCTTTGACGACGGCACTCAGGCCATATCGGAAAATTTCGAGCACTCCGTGGTGCTGCGCGATTGAAGCCAGCTTCCACGCCTGCCAGGCCTCGCGGCATCAAGGCAGCTCTGGCCTGAGCAGCGCCTTGCCACTGCCTGAATTCAGGTCTGGGCCTAGACCTATTTCGCGGGCGGCTGCCGCGCGTGCTGCACCCATTCCTCAAAAGCAGAGCCGTCAGGCAGCACGCAGGTATTTCGATCAGCATCCGCCCCCTTCTCGGTGCGCAGCACGCCGCCCTGCTTTTTGCAGTTGGCTTCCGAGGGGTTGCCAAAATTGACCGAGACCGACTGCGCGCAGCCACCGGCTGCCGCCACGACGATCATCATCCCTGCCAGGCTTGAAGCATGTTTCATGGGCTCAATGTAGCAAACCCCTGCAGGCCCGCTTGTGAGCAATTTGCTTTTCGAAGGCATCAAGAAAGACCATGTTCCTTCGGAAAGTCCAGCCTCCCGAAGCCCTGAAAGGGATCGCTGCAAACCACCCTGCCTGCACCAGATCTTGATCTGCTGCCAGCCACAGGCTGAACCAGGTTTGAATCGCCACGCACCCCGTGGACAGTTGGCAGGCTCGCCTGTCGGGTGGCTGGAGAGGGGTCCAGCTCGCGTGAGTTTCGCAGGGGGAACATGCCCGAACTCACCATTTGCGTGCACAGCATTGATGCGCCAGATACCTATTCTGGTGTACTCCCACTCCTGCATCTGCGGCCCTCGCTATCGACCAGGGCCCCTCTATCCTTCGTCTTTTAGCTGTTTTAGCTGTGAAAGAACTGCTTGAGCCTTTCATAGAGGAAATCATTGAGCAACTTGATGCGCCGGGGCGTGTGTTCGCGCTGGGGAATGAAAACATGCACGTCGAGACGAGGACCGCTGTAGCCAAGGGGGAGCTCTACCAGCGCTCCGCTGGTGATGAGAGGTCGCGCAAAGTAATCTGTCAGTTGGCCGATGCCTGCCCCCTGCAGCACGAGCTGCCGCTGTACGGCAGGGTCCTGCGTGATGAAGGAGAACGGCGGCTCCAGCATCGTCTGCCGGCGCGTCGATTGAAAGGTCCAGGGCCAGATGCGGTTGGTGCGTGGGTGCCTCAGGCCGATGCAGCAGTGCTGCAGCAGTTCCTGCGGGCTCTTGGGTGTCCCCTTGGCAGCCAGATAGGCAGGCGCAGCGCAGAGCATGTGAGTGAAGCGCCCGACTCTGCGCGCGACCAGCGATACGTTGAGCAGTGGTCCGCCGATCACACCGATGTCCATGCCCAGGTCCACCGTGTCAGGCCAGGGGTTCTGCGTCACGAGTTCGATGCGGATATCGGGATAGCTTTCATTGAACTGTGCCAGCAGTGGCGCCACCAGCAACTGCCCGAGACTCAGGCTTGAGGCCACCTTGATCGAGCCGGTGATGCCGCTTGCGCGGTCGCGCAATTCGCGCTCGCCCTGGTCGATCGACTGAAGACCGACACGGCAACGTTCATAGAACACACGGCCGTCTTCCGTCAATGCCATGCGGCGCGTGGAGCGGTGGAACAGGCGCACGCCCAACCACGATTCGAGCTGTGATATTTGCAGACTCACAGCCTGTGGCGTCAGGTGCAGCGATTGCGCGGCACGGCTGAAATTCTCTGCCTCAGCCACGTTCATGAATGTGGTGATGAGTCTAAGCCTGTCCATGGATTTACAAATTCTGCTTGAAGCTGTTTCAATCTTGCACCCACTGTGACAGCACGCGGGCGCTAAGTAAAGTTTGGCAAACATTCAAAATCGCCGGAGACACACAGATGCCCCACCTGCTTGGACAACTATTACTTCCCCTTTGCCTCGGCCTCGGCGGGGCAGCTTGGGGCGCGGCCGCGCAAACCGGCATGCCCACACATCCGGACAGGCCCATCACCTTGGTCGTCTCGTTCCCGCCAGGAGGAGCTCCCGACCAGATAGCCCGCCTGTTGGCGCCCCAGCTTCAAGCCCGCTGGAAAAATCCCGTCATCGTGGTGAACAGGGCGGGAGCGTCGGGCAACCTGGGCAACGACTCCGTAGCCCGCGCCGAGGCCGACGGCCACACCCTGCTGGTGACACCGAATACCTTCACCATGGTCCCTCACGTGCTGCCGGCGGGCGGGCAGCATGCCGATGTCGTCAAGGACTACACTCCGATCGCTCTGCTCTCATCAGCCTCCATGCTGATGCTCGCCAACCCCAGACTCGGTGCAAAAACGGCGGGCGATGTGGCCCGGATAGCGAAGACACAGCCCGACCTGGGCTACGCCACTTCGGGCAATGGGTCTCCCATGCATATCGTGGGAGAACTCTTCAACAAGGTAGCTCGCGTGCAATTGCGCCATGTGCCCTACAAAGGCACGACACCGGCGATCAATGACGTGCTGGGCAGCCATGTGATGCTGACCTTCCTCGGCATGCCTGTTGCCAAGCCCCTGATCGATGCGGGACGCCTGGTACCGCTGGCCGTGGCAGACAAGGCCCGCAGCTCTTTTCTGCCCAGCTTGCCAACCATGCAGGAACAAGGCTTTGCAGGGGTGGAGGTCGACATTTCCTTCGGCGTCTATGGCCCCCGCAACATGGACCCGGCGCTGGCTGACGATATCAACAAAACCTTGCGCGAGATTCTGGCCAAGCCCGAGGTCGCAGCCCAGTTCAGAAACCTGTACCAGAGCGTGGAAAACCAGCCACGCAGCGCTTTCGCCGAAAAGACCCGCGCCGACTACAAGCGCTACGGCAAGCTTGTGAAAGAACTTGGCATCACTGCCGACTGAAAGCCGGCCTCATGACGAACAAGACTCCCAACGTGCTGCTGATCGTCACCGACCAGCAGCGTGCCGACCACCTGGGCTGCGCGGGCAACACGCTGCTGAGGACGCCAAACATCGACCGCCTGGCCCGCACCGGCGTACGCGCCAGTAACTTCCATGCGGCCAGCACCACCTGCATGTCCAATCGCGCCACGCTGATGACCGGACGGCTGCCATCGCTGCATGGCGTGGTGCACAACGGCATCAGTCTCTCGCGCGATCACACTACCTTTGTGGAACTGCTGCGCGCAGGAGGCTATGCCACGGCACTCATAGGCAAGTCTCACCTGCAGTCTTTTGGCTATGACGGCCCGGCACGCCGTCGCTGGAGCCATGCTGACCAAGGTGTCGCGCCGCCGCTCGAGCTACTGGACGCACGAAAGCGCCAGCGTGACGGCGACGGGTATTTGAACGAATGGACGCCCGATTGGCGCAGTGGCAAGCGCATGGCGGTGACCACCCCTTACTACGGCTTCGAACATGTGGAGCTGGCTACGTTCCACGGCGACCAGGTCGACGGTGACTATGCCCGCTGGCTGGCCCAACGCCACCCCGCAGCCGACAGTCTGCGCGGCCGTGCCAACGCCCTGCCTTCACCAGGCTACAGCGCGCCGCAGGCATGGCGCACGGCCATGCCCGAGGCACTGTACCCCTCGGCCTGGGTGGGGGAGCGCGGCTGCAACTGGCTCAGAAAACATGTGCAAGGCTCGTCCGGCAAGCCGTTCTTTCTCAACCTGTCCTTTCCCGATCCGCACCATCCGTTCACCCCTCCGGGACGGTTCTGGGATATGTACCAGCCTGAGGACATGCCATTGCCGCCCAGCTTCGGCAAGCCCGGCAACTCTCAACTGCTGGTCGACGTGCACCGCTACACCAGAGAGGGAGGCTCCCGCGAGGGTTACGGCGCCTACGCCGTAACCAGCCGTGAATGCCAGGAAACGCTGGCCCTGACCTACGGCATGGTCAGCATGATCGACGAGCAGGTCGGGCAGTTACTCCAGACTCTTCAGGAGTTGGGCATAGAGGACGACACGGTCATCATCTTCACCAGCGACCACGGCGACATGATGGGCGACCATGGCATCGTGCTCAAGGGCGCCATGCATTTCAGTGGGCTCACGCGCGTACCCTTCATCTGGAAGGACCCATGCAGCCGGGCCGCTCCTCCAGTCCTGGATCTGCCATCCGGAACCATCGACATTGCCAAGACCGTGCTGGCGCGCTGCGGGCTCGCCCCCTACAACGGGATCCAGGGACTCAATCTGCTGCCCTGGCTGGACGGGCAATCGCAAACAGTCCCATCGCGCCCTGGTGTCATTGTCGAAAGCGAGCCCGTGGTGCTGCCGCACGGAAGAACGCGCCGCTACCGCCTTCGCAGCCTCGTCAGCGAAGAATGGCGCCTGACCTTGAGCAACTTGCCCGAGCTGTGCGAGCTCTACGACCTGCACGCCGATCCGCTCGAGCAACACAACCTGTGGCATGAGCGCGCTGCCGAGCGCGGACAGTTGTGTATGCAGTTGCTGATGGAGCTCAGCGAACAGGCTGATTGCTCACCACTGCCAACGGCTATCGCCTGAGGTACGTGCGGAAGTTGGACCGCAATGCTGGAGGAGACCCCGATGAACAAGCAATTTTTCTGTGCCGCTGCATTCCTGTGGTTGGGAGGCGCCTGTCATGCCCAACCAAGTATCACGATCTATGGGTTGCTCGACACCGCTGTCGAGCACATCAACCATGTGGGCGCCACTGGTTCTGGGCTCACGCGCATCCCCAGCAATGCGGGCAACATTCCATCCAGGCTGGGATTTCGTGGCCGTGAAGATTTGGGTGGCGGAATAAGTGCCCAGTTCGTTCTCGAAATGGGCATCGCACCTGATTCGGGCGTCTTGAACCAAGGTGGGCGCGGGTTTGGGCGACAGTCGTTTGTTGGCCTGAACGGCCCCTGGGGTCAGGTTGGCCTGGGCCGGCAGTACACGATGCTGTTTTGGTCGATGCATGACGCCGATGTCATCGGGCCGGGTATGCACAGCATTGCGAACTTCGACAGCTATTTTCCGAATGCACGCGCCGACAACGCCATCTCCTACAAGGGCACATTCTCAGGACTGACCGTGGGCATGACTTACAGCTTTGGGCGCGATGCGGTCAATGCTGGCCCTAGCCCCGCCGGCACAAATTGTGCCGGCGAGAGTGGCACCGACAGGAACGCTTGCCGCGAATGGTCGATGTTGCTCAAGTACGACTCCGCCAGTTGGGGAACTGCGCTGGCTCATGACGTGCTCAAAGGAGGCTCAGGTGCATTTGGTAGTCTCAGCCAAAGCGGCATGAGTGACAAGCGCACCATGCTCAACGGTTATGTGAAATTCAACGGAGTCAAGATTGGAGCGGGATTTCTGCGCCGCGACAACGATGGCTACAAGGTCTCCCCCCGCAGCGACCTGTGGTTCGTCGGCCTTTCGTATCCCGCAGGAGCATGGACTTTCGACACCCAGTACTACCGGCTCCAGTACAAGTCCAATAGCGACAAAGGCCAGTTCATGGTGCTGCGTGGCACCTACCACTTCTCCAAACGAACCGCCGCCTACGCGTCACTGGGACACATGAAGAACAGCGGCAATGCCACATTCAGCGCTAGCAGCGGCCAGGCTGGCAGCCTGCCGGTCGCCGGAATCAACCAGACAGGCTTCGGCGTCGGTATACGTCATATGTTTTAGCCAATGGCACTCGCCCAAATACGAGCCTGACGGAGATGCCGAACCTGCCTTGTTGCTGTGACATGGCTCAACCACCTCGCTGATACAAGCCGTCAAGGCCCTGGAGCGTGTGCGTAGCCTGATCGCACTCTGGCTGTAACACCGGCACATGCACGTGATGCCACATGTGCGACGGCTCAAAGGCATGTTCATCACTCATAGGCTTGCGACTGCAACTTGGCCACCTTATTCCAAAACGCGCTCGCTCAGCGGGAACTATGTGGCTGATACGATAGAAGGAGCTGAAAGCACGACCATCTTTTGAACACCTTTTTTGGGTAGCTAGCTGGGCAGCTGGAGCTAGAAACCTAAAAATCAGATACGCAACCCATTGAAATCAAGTGGGCTTATATGACAATGAAAATTGCCACCTGGAATGTGAACTCCTTGTCCGTACGACTGCCGCAGGTGCTGGACTGGCTTGCCGCCAACCCCGTCGATGCGCTGGGACTGCAGGAGCTCAAGCTCACCGACGACAAGTTCCCGCACATGGCGTTCGAGGAAGCCGGCTACAAGGCAGTCAGCCACGGCCAGAAGACCTATAACGGCGTGGCCTGGATCACGCGCGACACGGGGCGCGATGTGGTGCGCAACATCCCTGGGCTTGACGACGAACAGGCCCGCATCATTGCCACGACCATAGACTCGCCGAACGGTGAAATTCGTCTGATCAACGGCTACTTCGTCAACGGCCAGGAACCTGGCTCGGAAAAATTTGCCTACAAGATGCGCTGGCTGCAGGCGCTGCAAGACTGGGTCAAGGAACAGATGGCCTTGCATCCGCGCCTGGTGCTGGTGGGGGACTTCAACGTGGCTCCCGAAGATCGCGACTCCTACGACCCCGTCGGCCTCAAGGACACGATCCACCACACAGTGGAAGAGCGCGACCATTTCCAGCGCCTGCTGCAGCTGGGCTTGAGCGATGCCTTCCGCATGTTCGAGCAGCCGGAAAAAAGCTACTCCTGGTGGGATTACCGCATGCTGGGCTTTCAGAAGAATCGCGGCCTGCGCATCGACCATATTCTGGTCAGCGAGGCTCTCAAGAGCAAGGTCAGCGCCTGCAGCGTGGACCGCGCTCCGCGCAAGAACAAACAGCCCAGCGACCACGCCCCCGTGGTCGTTACACTGGACTGAGGCGGTACGGATCAGACGGCGCCATGGCTCAGCCACTGCAAGGCCTGCAGCTGGCCACGCAACAGCATCACATGGCGTTTGAGCAGCTTGGCGACTTTGACCGGCAAATCCAGCTGAACAGTGTGCTCGGTGCGCTCCAGCCAGGTCTGCAAGCGCCGCAGCACATCCAGCCAGGTTTCGGCCACCGTTTCTCCCAGATAGTCAAGCCAGGTCTTGCGCACCCGCTCCAGCAGACCGCCCTCATCCAAGGCCATGGATAGCGGGGCCGCCGGAACACCATCAAGCAGCTCCTCCAGCTCGGAAACCAGCTTGTGTGAATCCTGCGAGAAGCGGCGCAGGGCATCAACAGCCATGCTGGCGTCCGCAGTCGTCAAAAACAGTCTGGAGCTTTGCGCGAAACGCAGTCCTGCCTGCAACGCCAGAGCAAGACTGTTCTTCGCCATCTGGCCCAGTACGGCCTCCGCGCAAGGCTTGGACGCGGGTGGAACAATCGCACGGCGCCAGGCTGCCTTGACGGCTGCTCTGACCTGAGACCAGTCCAACAGGCTGCCCCCGCAATGCAGCGACCAATGCTGGCGCAGCTCGGCCTCCAGGGATTCGAAACTCCTGCTCCCCCCCGAAGCCGTCTGCCGAGCCCGATATCTGCCGGCCTGCCAGCCCAGCAGATAGGCGGGGTAATACTGATCAAAGCTACGCCCTGGGACAAAGTAAGGCTCGCACATATAGCGCTCGTGCCAGAAGGCCTCCTCGGCCTCCGGCATCTGCAGCAATGGCGACAAGGCGTTCGCATCCCGCGGAAAAGACTCCGGTGCAGGTGGGAAAGAGATGGATAAAGGCAAGGCAGACAACGCAAACAGTCCAATCAACAAAAGGCCTGTTGATTTTTACCCCTGCGCCATCTGCCTCATGTCGTCAACCGTGATTGCACCATGTAGGACGGATAAAACCCACCGCGAGAGCGAGTGGCCACTTCACTGCTTCAGTCGAAATTCTCGTTTTCCAATCCCAGCTCCTGCAGCTTCCGGGTGATGGTGTTGCGGCCAATCCCCAGCCGGCTGGCAGCTTCCACTCTGCGACCATGCGTGGCTGCCAGAGCCGTTCGCAGCAACTGTGCCTCGAACTGATGGGACAGCTGATCCCATACATCGTGGTGGCCTTGCGACAACAGTTCCTCGGCCTGCTTGCCCAACCCTTCCAGCCAGCCCTCGGTCAATGTCGGAGCTTCGGTCAAAGGAGCTGCCGCAGTGCCAGGCACGGACATGGACGCCGCCTCCGGCAGGTTTACCTTGGACTGGTCAAGGCCCACACCACTGCTCAATGCGCCGGCAAAGACTGCTGTGCTCACCGATGCAGAGCTGCCTAGCACTTCGGGCGGCAAGTCCTTGAGTGCAATCTGCTGGGCCGGAGCCATGACGGTCAACCAGTGGCAGATGTTTTCCAGCTGGCGCACATTGCCCGGGAAGTTGAAGGCCTGCAGGCGGCTCATGGCGGCCGTGCTCATGCGTTTGGGCTCAACCCCCAGCTGACGCGCGCTTTGCTGCAGGAAATGCTGAGTCAGCATGGGGACGTCTTCCTTGCGCTCGCGCAGCGCGGGCAGGCGCAGGCGGATCACATTCAGACGATGGAACAAGTCCTCGCGGAAAGCACCGTCCTTGACGCGCAGCTCCAGATCCTGGTGCGTCGCCGCAATCACACGCACATGGGCCTTGACGGCCTGATGTCCGCCAACCCGGTAGAAATGGCCGTCGGAGAGCACCCGCAGCAGACGCGTCTGCAGCTCGAACGGCATGTCGCCGATTTCATCGAGAAACAGCGTACCGCCTTCGGCCTGCTCGAAACGCCCCCTGCGCTGGGTCTGCGCGCCGGTAAAGGCGCCGCGCTCGTGGCCGAACAGCTCGGACTCCAGCAGATCTTTCGGAATGGCTGCGGTATTGATGGCCACAAACGGTCCGCCGGCAACCGGAGAATGCTTGTGCAGCGCCCGTGCCACCAGCTCCTTGCCGGCACCGGACTCCCCGGTGATCAGCACCGTGACATGACTCTGGCTCAATCTGCCGATGGCACGAAACACGTCCTGCATGGCGGGTGCCTGACCCAGCATTTCCGCCTGCACCGGAGCCTGCACATCGGCCACCTCCTCGCGCTGGCTTTCCTCGACGGCGCGCCGGATCAACTCCACGGCCTTGGGTACGTCAAATGGCTTGGGCAGATACTCGAAGGCCCCGCGCTGGAATGCCGAGACTGCACTGTCCAGATCGGAATAGGCCGTCATGATGATCATGGGCAGCCCAGGCTGCTGCGCCCTGACCTGCTCCAGCAGCTCAAGGCCCGAGCCGCCAGGCATGCGTATATCGCTGACCAGCACCTGTGGAGCCTGACGCTCGGGATCGCTGTTGTCCACATCAGCCAGGGCCTTGAGCACATCGCGCGGCTGGGTAAAGCTGCGAATGGGCCAGCCTTCACGCCCCAATGCCTTTTCAAGCACAAAGCGGATGGAAGGGTCGTCGTCCACAATCCAGATTGGCTTCATTCGTGCAACATCCTTCCCTTCTTCTGCATATTGATAATGTCAGGCTTTATGGCAGCGGTATCAGGATTCGGAAATCCGTCCTCCCCGGCTGGCTCTCGCATTCGATCAGGCCATGGTGACGCTGCACAAAGGTCTGAGCCAGCGTCAGCCCCAGGCCGGATCCGCCGTCTCTGCCTGAGACCAAAGGATAGAAAATCCGCTCCTTGATGGCATCTGGCACGCCTGACCCGTTGTCGATTACATGCAATTCCAGTGCCAATCTGTAGCGCTCACGCCCCAGAGTGACCTGTCTGGCCACACGCGTCCTCAGAATGATCTCGGCATCGCCCTCTGCAATGCGCCGCCCCAGCGCCTGGGCCGCGTTCTGAACGATATTGAGCAAGGCCTGTATCAGCTGTGCGCTGTCGCCTCTGAACTCGGGGATGGAGATGTCATAGTCGCGCGTGATCCTGAGCCCCTGGGGGTGCTCGACCAGCACCAGCGAACGCACGCGCTCGCAGACCTCGTGGATGTTGACGTCGCCCACCTCATGCGGGTGGCGATGCGGGGCCAGCAATCTGTCCACCAGCGCCTGCAGGCGATCTGCCTCGTGAATGATGACCGTGGTGTATTCCAGCAACTCGGGCGTGACCAGATCCATCTGCAGCAACTGGGCCGCGCCGCGAATGCCGCCCAGCGGATTCTTGATCTCGTGCGCCAGATTGCGGATCAGTTCCTTGTTCGCCAGAGCCTGCTCTCGGATGCGCTCCTCGCGATCCTGACGGGCCTGCTGTTCCAGCGGCCACATCTCCACCATGACATGGCCGGCCTTCTCGGCCAGCGAAACCGCCGCATGAATCGGCAAGGGCTCCTGCCCCAGGCGCAGCAGGCTGGCCTCGAAGCGCAGCGCAGCAAAGTCGTTGGAACGGGCGCCGCTGAGCGCCTTGTCCAGCAAGGCAGGCTCGGCAAAGCAGGTGGCGAAGTCACTGCCCACCATGATGCGGCGCGACTGGCCCAGGGCGTTTTCCAGCGCCGCGTTGACGAAGCGCACCATGCCGTACTCGTCAAGCACGGCAATCAGGGTGCAAAGCCAGTCCAGCGACTGGTAGCCGTGAGCATTGGCCTGATCCGGATCAGGCCTGGGGATATCGGGGAGCGGGGCTGCAGTGGAACTCATTCGATAGACCAAAAATGACCAGCCCCAGGGGCCGGATTAATTGACCGCAGGCAGCCGGTCCAGCTCTCGCCTGATGCCTGCGATATCACTTTCCTGGCGTGTGATATCGGCTTTCAGCTTGGCCACCCGCTCCGGGTAGCCCTGAGGATTGCGCAGCTCCAGTGCCGTGCGCACGGGGTTGCCATCGTTGTACTCCGCCTTCAGCTCGGACAGTCTGGCCTGGGCCTTGTTCAGCTCGCCTTGCAGGATGGCTCGTGCATCGGAGTCACGCGCTTTCTGCGCGGCACTGTCGCTACGGGCCGTGGCCGGCGCGCTCGATGCAGAGCTACTTGCCGGCTTGGGCTTGACCGAAGCCGCAGCGGCATTGCCACCCGAGGGCCTGGTGCCGTGAATCACCGTCACGCCACTGCCATCGACCGGCTTGCATCCCTTGGCCTTGGCCTGCGAAACATTGTTGGTGTACTCATTGCCGCAGCGGTAGATCACATCCTGGGCAGAAACCAGCCCGGATGCAAGACACAGCAACGACAACACATAAAACTTCTTCATTCGGTCCTCTCAGGCAGACGGCGGCCGCAAGTCCGCAATACCCTGAGTATCGCTCCAAGCCTGCGGCTTTTATTGACTACTTGACCGCCACCAACCCGTTTGGTTCCTTTGCTGCCACGCCCGCCGCAGCGGGCGCTCAATAAAAAAGGCGGCTTGCGCCGCCTTTTTTGACCTCTGCTTTACAGCGAGAAGTACATATCGTATTCGACAGGGTGCACCGACTGGCGATAGCGAGTCACTTCGCCCATCTTCAGCTCGATGTAGGCATCCAGCATGCTGTCGGAGAACACACCGCCCTTGGTCAGGAACGCACGGTCTGCGTCCAGGGCTTCCAGAGCCTGATCCAGGCTGTGGCAGACGGTAGGCACCAGCTTGTCTTCCTCGGGGGGCAGGTGGTAGAGATCCTTGGTCGCGGCTTCGCCGGGATGGATTTTGTTTTCCACGCCGTCCAGGCCGGCCATCAGCAGAGCTGCGAAACCCAGGTAGGGGTTCATCAGAGGATCGGGGAAGCGTGCTTCCACGCGACGAGCCTTGGGGTTGCTGACGTAAGGAATACGGATGGAGGCCGAGCGATTCTTGGCCGAGTAAGCCAGCTTCACGGGCGCTTCAAAGCCGGGAACCAGACGCTTGTAGCTGTTGGTGCCAGGGTTGGTGATGGCGTTCAGCGCACGAGCGTGCTTGATGATGCCGCCGATGTAGTACAGGGCGAAGTCGGACAGGCCGGCATAGCCGTCGCCGGCAAACAGGTTCTTGCCATCCTTCCACACGGACTGGTGCACGTGCATACCGGAGCCGTTATCGCCAGCGTAGGGCTTGGGCATGAAGGTTGCCGTCTTGCCGTAGGTGTTGGCCACGTTCCAGATGATGTACTTCTGCAGCTGTGTCCAGTCGGCACGCTCGACCAGGGTCGAGAAGCGTGTGCCGATTTCGTTCTGACCGGCGCCGGCCACTTCATGGTGGAACACTTCGACAGGGATGCCGACCGCTTCCAGCAGCAGCGACATCTCTGCACGCATGTCCTGGGTGCTGTCGACAGGAGGAACTGGGAAGTAGCCACCCTTGACGCGAGGACGGTGACCACGGTTACCGGTCTCGAACTTGGTGCCGGTGTTCCAGGGAGCCTCATATTCTTCGATTTCGAAGAAGGGGTTGTGAGGCTCGGTACCCCAGCGCACGCCGTCGAAGATGAAGAATTCGGGTTCGGGACCAAAGTAAGCGGTATCGCCCAGGCCGGAAGCCTTCAGGTAGGCTTCAGCACGCTTGGCAATGGAACGGGGATCGCGGTCGTAGGCCTTGCCATCACCGGGTTCGATCACATCGCACTGCAGAATCAGTGTGGTTTCTTCGAAGAAGGGATCGATATTGGCAGTGTTGGGATCAGGAACCAGCTGCATGTCCGAGGCTTCGATACCCTTCCAGCCGGCAACGGAAGAGCCGTCGAAAGCATGGCCCGAGGCGAACTTGTCCTCGTCGAAGTGCGACACGGGCACGGTCACGTGCTGTTCCTTGCCGCGGGTATCGGTAAAGCGCAGGTCCACGAACTTGACCTCGTTATCCTGCACCATCTGCATCACGTCTGCAACGGTCTTCGCCATTAGATCTCTCCTGCCAACTTTGGCTGATCAAATAAAGAATGAATAGTATCTAGCAGTTTGCGTGCCAACTCGACCTCGGCGCCTCACAACAACATCTGCGCACCGAAACCGAGCCTTGGTGTAAAGATATTCGGCACAAGACATAAGCACTTACCAGAGCTGCATCTGCAAACTGCACCAAACAGACGCGCATTGTCTCACTGCCAGAGCACGCCACACAATTGCACCATCTTGGTGAATTAATTAGCACCAATTTGGTGCATTTCCGAAACAAGGTTGTTTTTGGTGCATGGCACCTGATTCAACCTGCTGCAGACGCTTTTCAGCGAGCCACCGAAGCTGCACCATCCGAATCATCTGCACCAGGTGCAAACGGGACCTGCGGGTCGGCAGCACTCGGCATGGTCTGCGCCCTCATCTGCTCCAGCGCCGCCAGACAGAAGTGGGCAAACCACAGTGCAGAGAAGGCAAATACCAGCGCATAGATCCAGATGGCAATGGGCACAAGAATCCAGAAGGCGGCCAGGAACAGCAGCCCGGAAATCCAGACCACACCGGGCGCTGCGCCCAGATAGCCGCAGATCACGCCCATCAGAATGAGCGACATGCGATGACGGGCAAACAGGGCCCGGCGCTCGTCCTTGCTGGCATGCTCAGACAAGGCGTCAAATGCCATGACCCTGTAGGTGAGCCATCCCCAGATCAAAGGCGCCACCACCAGCATCAGCGGCGGGAACACCCATAACGGCAGAGTGACAAACAAGGCCAGCAGCGCAATCAGCGTGGAGCCGCCCGACCAGACCAAGCTGGCCATGGTGGAGCCGCCATGCTTTTTCTCGAGACCGACAAAGCGTTTCTCGGCCACCAGCTGGGTGAGCACTGGTGCCATGAACAGGCCCACCAGCAGCAAAACCAGCACCACGAGTACAGGCATTGCTCCCAACACAACAAAAATGGAAGCCACCACCTCCGAGGCATACCCAAGGCCCAGCCCTTGCAGCCATAGCCACAAGGAATGCAGCCAGCCCACCCCGTCCAGCAGGCTTTGCACCTTGAGGACCGCATCGGCCCAGAAGAAGTAACCCAGAAGCCAGGCCATCAAGGCCATGGCCAGCAGCGGCAAGAGTGACCAGACAATGACCCGCTTATGCAGGCAATACGCCATGGCACGCCAAAAAGAGTCAAGTAGCAAGCTCATGCTGGCAAGCATACTCAAGGATTGACTTATGCGCGACCCATCAATCGCAGGACAGCCAGCCACTGCTGCGCCCAGAAGCCACGGCCATAGTCGCGCAATTGACCTTTTGCATTCGCTTGCACCTGATCGCGAATACCCGTGGGGTCATAGCGCAGATCAAAGTTGGCCGTGCCAAACAATATGTCCCACCAGGGCAACAATACGCCGAAATTGTTTCCATGCACCTTCTTGTTGCGCACGGGCGCCATGGGTTCGTGGCCAATACCGATGGCGTGGTGGCGGCGGTGAAAGCGTGGACTGATCCACAGGCGTTCGCCCAGTTGGCCAAACCAGATGCGCACGTTGGCATGCTGAAAGCTCTCGCTGAGCTGGGTCAGGGCCACGATGGCCACGAACTGCCCCGGAGCCACGCCAATCAGCTGTGCCACCAGCACGATGATGGCGTCATGGATCACGTCGTCGAGCAGGTGATTGCGGTTGTCGCTCCACACCGTCATCTGGCGCTGCGAGTGGTGCACGGCATGCAGCTTCCACCACCAGGTAAAACCGTGCTGACCTCGATGAATCCAGTACTCGACCAGATCGAAGACGACCAGATACATCAACAGACTGACCCAGGCGTTGTCCGTCACGCCCGGCCAGATATCGTCAAGATGAAAGCCAGGCATGCCCAAGACATGAAGCCTGCCCATGAGGGCATCCCACAAGGGATCGATCGTGAAGAACAATGCCAGCCGGAAAAATCCCAGCCGGTGAATCAGCGTGTAGAGGATGTCCACGCGAATCGCCTGGCGGTCCACCACGGGCTCGACCGGCCTCCATCGCTGCAGCGGCACGATCACCGCGACCATGACCGCTATCTGCAGCAGCCCCACCAGCAGCCAGCCCGTGGCCGTGTAGCCATCTTCGAGCAGGTTCGCCATGCCGAAATGGAACAGAAACGGCTGAACCACGCCTTCAAACAAGCGTTGCTGCGCCTCTCCAAACATCTGAACCAACCAATCCACAACTCACTCCTCTTGCCGCACTCAGCGGTGCTGCGCAATCCAGCCCTGGTACGCCGGATGCTCGGCCAGCGTACGAAAGCAAAAACCCTTATCCAGCAGACCGACGATCAGCGGCTCCAGCACCGCCGGGGCCCAGGGGTCCTGGCGCGACCAGATGCCGAGGTGGGCCAGCAAGATATCGCCACCGCCTATGCTTTTGAGTGCCTGGGCCAGCAAGCGTTCATTGGGATACCTGTCGCTGGGCAACTCGTCGCCCAGAAAGCCTGCCGGCGCCCAGCCCACATGCTGAAAGCCGCCCTGCTGCGCTGCGGCAATCAGCGCTGGCGATGTCTTGCCGCCCGGCGCACGATACAGCGGCAAGGTCTTGCGACCCGTGATCTGCGCCAGCCTCTGAGCGGAGCGGGCAATCTCCTGGCGGTACTCATCGGCAGACACCACATAGCTCTGACCGGCTCTGGGCCCGGCCGATGGCTTGACCTTGAAGTGCGTGACCTGGCCCGTGGCCTTGTCGCGGATATCGGCCAGCCAGTACATATGGTCGAAGGTATGGGATGCGAGCTGGTGACCTTCGTCGGCACGCGCCTTCCACCAGGGCGCCCAGAAGTCGCTCAGACTGCTGCCCCCCTCCTTCGTGGCCTCATTGGCCGCAAAGAATGTGACGGGCACCTTGTGCTTTTGCAGAACCTGGGCGACAAGCTGGGCTATGCCCATATGCCCGGTGTCGAAGGTCAGGTAGACCGCCTTGGAGCAAGCGCCTGAAGCCATCTTCCTTGCAGCTTCGGCAGCAAAGGCTGGGATGGCAGGCAGGCCGCCGACCAGCGAGCCGAGCATGAAACAACGTCTTTGCATCCACCCTCCTTGAGGTGGTCAACACGGAGACCAAGCCATCCCTGCCGTTTCGATGCAGCAGGGACAAGCACCTTAGCGCGCAGCGTGGGACAGCGTCCAGACACCGTGAGGCGACTTGCCCACATTGACCTGATTGACCACCTTCTTCTCCACCGTGTCGATCACCGACAGCTTGCGGGCCCAGCGCGAGGCCACGAAGATGTAGCGGCCGTCGGCCGAGACATCCATGCAGTCGGGGCCGCCAGGCGCCGGGTAATTGGCAACGACCTGGCTGCTGAGCATATCGATCTTGCTGATGGTATTGGCCACGCGATTGCTCACGTACAGATGGCGGTCATCGCCGGCGGCGCGGAAGGCATGGGCGCCGGCTGCCGTCTTGATCTGACCCAGGCTGCGTGGTTCGGGACCGGTGATGTCGAACACTTCGACACCATCGCGGCCCGTCAGGCCGACAAACAGCTTTTTGCCATCAGGGCTGCCATAGACGTCCGCAGGCATGGGGCCTGTGGGCACTCGGGCCTTGATGGTCTGGGTGGCGATATCGATGGCCACCAGGGCGTCGCTGTCCTGCATGGTGGAGTACAGCGTCTTGCTCTGCGCGTCGATGAACAAATGGCTGGGCGTCTTGCCGGTGGAGACGCGCTTGACCAGCGTCGGCGTCTGCGTGGCCGCATCCCAGCGGTAGAAATCGATGTGGTTGAGGCGGTTGGCCGCCGTGACAAACCACTTCATATCCGGCGAAAAGCGCAGGTGGTATGGGTCCACGATATCGCGGATCACGCGCTGCACGGCACCCGTGCGCGGATCCACCAGAGTCAGCGAATCGCCCAGCGCATTGGCCACCACCAGTGATTTCTCGTCTGGCGTCAGATACAGGTGGTGAGGCTCCTTGCCCGTGGGAATGCGCGACTGCTCCTTCCAGGTCTGCGGATCGATCACGCTGATGGATGCATCCAGGGAATTGAGCACAAAGATGGGCGTCGGGCCTTGCACGGCACGCGCTGCCTGTGCCGGCTTGACAGCAGCTGGCGGCAAAGGTGCACCGGTTGCAACCGCCGCCGCGGGCGCGACCACAGGAGCGGCAGGGACCGCCGGTGCGGCTGCCTTGGCAGACTTGAAACCGGGCAAGGCCGAAGCCCCCAACCATGCCGCAGCGCCCACGCCCACGACCAATGCCACAGCAGCGCCAGTGCGCCCAATAGAAAGACGTCCCACAACCACCACCTTCTCAGAATCCATGCAGTGTAGCTGCGTCAATGCAGCCGCTGCCAACACAAGCCTTCTGGTTTACAAAGCTTGTTGAAATGCCGCGCCAAGCTTGCCTGATCGGCGCAGGCCGCATCATGACAACAATTCAAAAACAGGAGCAGCTAGCTCCTGCTTTTATTACGGTACAGCTTTAAAAAAGCTTGAAACCGTTGGAATAAAGGCACATGACGCTCATCCATTGATGAACATCATTGCTCTATAAAAAAAGGAGCCCCAAAAGGGCTCCTTTGCCAACGTCGGTGACGGGTCCTCAGACCTTCCACTTCTCCGCCAGCTTTTCGGGATTCAGCGTGTCATAGCCTTCGAAAGGCTGGTGAATCCAGGGGTTGGTGGCCAGGAAGTCCACCGAATAGTCAGGCTCGAAGGTCGACACGCCCTTGGTCCAGATCACGGCGCTGCGCAGCTCCGTAATAGGTGCGTAGTTGGTCTTGAGCATGGCGATCACGGCCTTGAGCGTGGCGCCCGAGTCCGCCAGATCGTCCACCAGCAGCACGCGGCCGGAAATGTCGCCCTTGGGCGTGGCGATGAAACGGCCGATGTCCAGATGGCCCTGCACCGTGCCGGCTTCGGCGCGATAGGAGCTGGTGGACATGATGGCCAGGGGCTTGTCGAAAATGCGGCTCAGGATGTCGCCGGGACGCAGACCACCGCGTGCCAGGCACAGGATGGTGTCGAATTCCCAGCCGGACTGGTGGATCTTGATGGCGAGCTTTTCGATGAGACCGTGGTACTCGTCGTAGCTCACATACAGGTGCTTACCGTCTTCTGTCAGCATGGGCACAGTTCCTTTGAAAGTTCAGTAAAACCCAGCCCGATCAGGCGGCGCTGTACGGGTTGTGCATCAGGATGGTGTGATCGCGGTCGGGGCTGGTGGACACCATGGCGATGGGCACACCGGTCACTTCGGCAATACGGTCCAGATAGCGGCGGGCATTCACGGGCAGCTTGTCGTACTCGGTCACACCCACGGTGGAGTCGGTCCAGCCGGGAATGGATTCGTAGATGGGCTTGCAGCGCTCGATATCGTCCGCGCCCAGAGGCAGCAGGTCGATCGTCTCGCCGTCGAGCTCGTAGCCCACGCACAGTTGCAGCTCTTCGATGCCGTCCAGCACGTCCAGCTTGGTGATGCACAGGCCGGACAGACCGTTGATCTGGGCCGAGCGCTTGAGCAGCGCAGCGTCGAACCAGCCGCAGCGGCGCGAACGACCGGTGGTCACACCCTTCTCAGCGCCCACGGTGGACATGACCCAGCCGGGAGTGCCTTCCTTTTCCCATTCCAGCTCGGTGGGGAAGGGGCCGCCGCCCACGCGGGTGCAGTAAGCCTTGGTGATACCCAGGATGTAGTGCAGCAGACCTGGGCCCACGCCAGCGCCTGCGGCGGCATTGCCGGCCACGCAGTTGGACGATGTGACATAGGGGTAGGTGCCGTGATCCACGTCTAGCAGCGTGCCTTGCGCGCCTTCGAACAGCAGGTTGCCGCCTTCGGCGTGCACGGCATTGAGCTCGCGCGAAACATCGGCAATCATGGGCTTGATCAGCTCGGCATGACGCATGGCTTCTTCGTACACGGCGTCGAACTGAACTTCGCCGTCCTTCATGTAGGGAGCCAGGCCGGCGCCGAAGTCGAAGTTCTTGGAGCCCAGCACATTCACCAGAATGTGGTTGTGCAGGCTCAGCAGCTCGCGCAGCTTGGTGGCGAAGCGCTCGGGGTGCTTCAGGTCCTGCACACGCAGGGCACGGCGGGCGATCTTGTCTTCGTAGGAGGGGCCGATGCCCTTGCCGGTGGTACCGATCTTCTGCACGCCACCCTTTTCACGGGCCGCTTCACGGGCCACGTCCAGAGCCTGGTGGAAAGGCAGGATCAGCGGGCAGGCTTCGGACACGCGCAGACGCTCACGCACCTGCACGCCAGCCTTTTCCAGGCCTTCGATTTCTTCAAACAGCTTGCCCACGGAGAGCACCACACCGTTGCCGATGTAGCACTTCACGCCGGGACGCATGATGCCGCTGGGAATCAGGTGCAGAGCCGTCTTCACGCCGTTGATGACCAGTGTGTGACCGGCGTTGTGACCGCCCTGGAAACGCACGACGCCGTTGGCGCTTTCGGTCAGCCAGTCAACCAGCTTGCCCTTGCCCTCATCACCCCACTGGGTGCCGACGACGACCACATTGCGACCTTTGGATGTATTCATATTCCAATCCGATAAATCGAAGAATTAGTCAAATGCCTTAAATGGCTTGCACGACCCATTGCCCGCCGACATTGGCAAGCTCACGGTCGCAGTGGAACTCATCCACTTCGCTTTCATGCCCTGGCAGCACGCAGACCACCGTCTCGCCCTGCTGGCGCAATGCGGCAATGGCGGCAGCCACTTGCGCGTCATCACCCCAGGGGGCGCGAATGGCAGCCTTGAGCGGACGCTCGGGCACGACAGCCACCAGTTGTTTGATATCGAGACTGAAGCCGGCAGCGGGACGATTGCGCCCGAACACTGCACCGACTTCGTCGTAACGGCCACCGCGCACCAGGGCATCGCTGCCACCGGGCACATAGATCGCAAAGCGCGTGCCGCTGTAGTAGGAGTAGCCACGCAGGTCGGCCAGGTCGAAGCTGACCTTGACGCCATCCAGATGCTGCACCAGCCAGCGCAAATGTGACAGCACATTGCGCACGCCGGCAGTGCGCTCCAGCAGCTTTTCAGCTTGATCGAGCACTTCCATGCCGCCGTACAACTGCAGCAGCGCCATCAGGCCTTCACGCGAGGCTTCGGGGAAATCGCGGGTCAGCTGAGCCAACTCGGTTGCATCCTTGGAGGCCAGGGCCGCATGCACGCCACGCAGCACCTGCTCGTCCACCATCACGCCAGCCAGCAGGCTGCGCACAATGCGCACATCGGCCAGATCCACGATGACGTCCTTGACGCCCGCTCCCTTGAGGCAGTCGAGAGCCAGATGCAGGGCTTCGAGGTCGGCTTCCAGGCCTTCATGGCCGTAGATTTCAGCACCGAACTGAAACGGCTCACGCGTGGCACGCGGACGATCGGGGCGCGCATGAACGACAGGACCGCAGTAGCACAGACGGGTTACGCCCTTGCGATTGAGCAAATGTGCATCAATGCGTGCCACCTGCTGCGTCATGTCTGCACGCAGGCCCATGGTGCGACCGGAGAGCTGGTCAATCAGTTTGGAGGTTTGAAGGGCAAGAGCTTCGCCTGTACCCGTCAGCAAGGACTCCAGATACTCCAGCATGGGTGGCATGACAAGCTCATAGCCATAGCTGCGCGCAGTATCGAGCAATCCTCGACGCAATTCTTCGATGTGCCGTGCCTCGGAGGGCAAAACATCGGCAATGTGATCCGGCAGGACCCAAGCAGACATGGAGAAATGGGGAGGCTGTTAAAAATGCGATTCTACCGGCTTTGCCAGCCCTGCCCAATTTGACCGCTAAGGCCTAGCCAGTATCGGCAGTATTTAAAGCAGCACCAGCATGATGGCGCCTGCTGCGATACAGAGCAATCCGCAAAAGCGCAGCTGCCCATCCCTGAGTTGCAGCAACTGGGAAAACAGCTGGCGCCACAGCCCGGGCGCGAACAGGGGCAGCAGCCCCTCCAGCACCAGCAACATGGCGATCGCCAGTCCCAGGATCTCCCACCAGTCCATTGCCATCTCCCAATAGAAAATGGCCCTCAAGGGGCCATTGCTTGTATCGTTGTCAGAGCTTTCCGAACTTGCGCAAACAAGGATGCACAACAGGCATTTCTATCGGCAAAACACCATGCCTGATCCGAATTTGCGCAAGCCAAGGCCTATTTGCCAGCGGAGCCGCCACTGCGATAAGCCTTGAAGAAGTCGCTTTGCGAAGGATCTAACACCAGCACATCGCTCTTCTTGGAGAAGCTCTCCTTGTAAGCATCCAGACTGCGATAGAACTGCGCAAACTGCGGATCCTTGCCAAAGGCTTCTGCGTAGACCCGTGCCGCTTCAGCATCGCCCTCACCCTTGATCTTCTGTGCATCGCGGTAGGCATTGGCAATGGTGATGTCACGTTGACGGTCGGCCTCGGCGCGAATCTTTTCACCCTCAGCCGCGCCTGTGGAGCGCAGCTCGTTGGCCACGCGCTTGCGTTCGGCCTCCATACGGCGATAGACGGACTCGGTGATGGTCTCGGCATAGTCCACGCGAGTGATGCGCACATCGACGATGTCGACACCCCAGGGCTTGGAGCCGCGCACGGTTTCCAGCACTTCACGCTTGACGTCGGCCATCAGCGTTTCACGCTTGGAAGACAGCAACTCACGCACGGTACGGCGGTTGATCTCTTCCTGAAAGGCATTGCGCACCACGCGGTTGAGCTGCATGGCACCGGCAGATTCATCCAGACCCACGTTACGGATGTATTCCGAAGGCTCGGAGATGCGCCAGCGCACATACCAGTCGATGACCACGCGCTGCTTTTCAGCCGTGAGCATGGGCTCGGTATCGGTGCTGTCGAGCGTCAGCAGACGCTTGTCGATGTAACGCACGTTCTGCAGCGGTGGCGGCAGCTTGAAGTTAAGCCCGGGCTCGGTGATTACTTCCTTGATCTGACCCAGCGCATAGACCACACCGAACTGACGCTGATCCACGACAAACAGGGTCGAGCTCAGCAAGGCCAGCACCACGAGAATGCTGGTGACAAAAAATCCGATTCGATTCACTGCATTCTCTCCTAGCGTGCGTCACGGTCACGGCTGCGCGCATCGCGGCTGCGGGCATCACCGGCTGGATTGGGTACTACACGTACGTTGGCTGGAGCCGAAGCTGCGCCGCCGGCAGCTGCATCACCCGACGCAGCAGGAGCAGCGGCGCTGCCACCCACGTTTTGCATGATCTTGTCCAGAGGCAGATACAGCAGATTGGAGCCCTGGCGCGACTCCACCAGAACCTTGGTCACGTTGGTGTAGACCTGCTGCATCGCATCGATGTAAAGACGGTCACGTGTGACCTGAGGAGCCTTCTGGTACTCGGAATACAGCGAACTGAAGCGTCCGGCATCACCCTGAGCCTGGGCCACGATCTTGGACTTGTAGGCAGCAGCCTCCTCACCCAGACGCGCCGCTGCACCCGCAGCACGGGGCACCACATCGTTGGCATAAGCCTGGGCCTCATTCTTGGCACGCTCACGCTCCTGACCAGCCTTGAGCACATCGTCAAACGAGGCCTGCACCTGCTCGGGCGGCCGCACGCCGCCTTGCTGCATATTGATGCCCACCACCTCAACGCCCACCTTGTAGCGATCCAGAATGGACTGCATCAGATCGCGCACTCGCGGCGCGATCTGGTCACGCTCCTCAGCCAGAGCCGCGTCCATCTTCATCTTGCCGACGACTTCGCGCACAGCGGACTCTGCCACCTGGATCACGGCCTCGGAAGGACTGCGGCTTTCGAACAGCCAGGCTCGCGCATCGCTCAGTCGGTACTGCACGGCAAACTTGATCTCGACGATGTTCTCGTCCTCGGTCAGCATTGCCGATTCACGCAACCCCGTGCTGCGCACGATGTTGTCGCTCCCCACCTCCGCAGAGCGAATCTGCGAAACATAGACCAGCTCATGCTTTTGAACGGGATAAGGCAGGCGCCAGTTGAAGCCAGCTCCCACGGTGCTCTTGTACTTGCCGAACTGCGTGATGACGGCCTGCTGGCCTTCCTGCACGATGAAAAAGCCCGTACCCAGCCAGATCAGCACAGCCACGCCGGCAATCAGGAAAATTCCTTTGCCGGGGTTGAAAGGCTCGCCAGGCTGACCGCCGCTGCGGCTGGGCGGCACACCACGGCCGTTGCCGGAGCCACCACCAAACAGGCCGGAAAGCTTGCGATTGAGATCACGCCACACCTCTTCCAGATCAGGCGGCTGGCCTTGCTGAGGAGAGGAAGGACGGGGTCGCTGCTCGGGTGCGGGCGGCATCGGAGGACGCTCCCCTTCGGGTGCCGAGCCGTCCGGCTTGGAGCCATCTTCGTTGTTGTTGTCGCCACGACCCCAGCGCGGATCGTTCAAATTGAACATCCCGCGAATGCGTTGCGGCAGCACCGCCAGGCGATGGACGCGTTGTGAAAAATTCATGCGAGACGTCTCTGTGTTTTCAAAAAGACATGGACCATGGCAAGCATTGTGCCCAATAGGAACGCAAGCCCCTAGTATTGCGCGTCGTCATCAGGGGACATCCAGTACGTATCGTCCTGCCCCTCGACTTCTTCGCGTGCCGCCTCTTCACGTACCTGCAAAACCCGGTCAGCCAACATCTGCCGCAGCTGCGCCAGCCCCTGCCCCGAGCGAGCACTGACAAACACACGCGGCACCGGCGTGCCATCGAGCTCATACATATCCTGCAGCATGGCAGGCTGACGCTCGGGCTCAATGGCATCCAGCTTGTTGAAAACCAGAATCTGGGGCACATCATCGGCCCCGATTTCACCCAGAACTTTTTGGACTTGTTGTATTTGTTCGGGGAATCCGGGGTTCGATGCATCCACGACATGCAGCAGCAGATCGGCGTCAATCGCCTCCTGCAAGGTGGCCTGGAAAGCATCCACCAGACCGTGCGGCAAGTCACGAATAAAACCGACGGTATCCGACAGGGAAACCGACTCCTCGGCCTCCGCCAGATACATCTGCCGGGTGGTGGTATCCAGCGTGGCAAACAGCTGATCTGCGGCATAGGCGCGAGCCTTCACCATGGCATTGAACAGCGTGGATTTGCCGGCATTGGTATAGCCAACCAGGGAAATATTGAAAACTTCGCGACGCGAGCGCTGACGCCTCTGCGTAGAACGCTGCTTCTTGACCTTTTTAAGGCGCTCCTTGGTGCGCTTGATGGCATCGTCAATCATGCGGCGGTCAAGCTCGATCTGCTTTTCACCGGGGCCGCCACGGCCACCGATACCGCCAGCCTGACGCTCCAGGTGACTCCAGCGGCGCACCAGGCGCGTGCTGATGTATTGCAGGCGAGCCAGCTCCACCTGCAGTTTGCCTTCATGGCTGCGTGCACGCTGGGCGAAGATTTCCAGGATCAGCATGGTCCGGTCGTTGACCGGCATCTGGATATGGCGCTCCAGATTGCGCTGCTGCGCCGGGCTCAGAGCCTGGTCGAACCAGACTTCCTTGGCGCCGTGCATCTGGGCCAGCATGCGGATCTCATCCGCCTTGCCACTGCCCACGAACAACGCGGGATCGGGAGCTTTGCGCTTGCAGGTCAAGCGCGCCACGGGTTGCAAGCCAGCAGTCTGTGCCAGCAGGCCCAGCTCTTCCAGCTCGTCATCGAAATGGGGAACACCAAAATCCACGCCCACCAGCAGCACTGGCGCAGACGCGGAACGTTCAAAGGATTCAGAACTCAAATACCTGTCCCGTAGGGTAAGAGCCGCGCCGGACTAGCCGGCGGGCATTGACGCAAGAAAGCTTAGGCAGCAGCGGCGTCGTTGTCAGCCGGAGTAGCGGCCGAGAAGTTCACGGCGCGACCGGGAACGATGGTGGAGATGGCGTGCTTGTATACCATCTGGGTCACAGTGTTGCGCAAAAGCACCACATATTGGTCGAACGACTCGATTTGGCCCTGCAGCTTGATGCCGTTGACCAGATAGATGGAGACCGGCACATGTTCACGACGCAGTGCGTTCAGGAACGGATCTTGGAGGAGTTGACCTTTATTGCTCACGATATTCTCCGTGTTCGAAGAGTGTTGTTGTAAACCGACACATTACCACAGGGCCCGGGAAAAACAGCGAAAAGGGTTTTCCCGTAGGCACCAGCAGACAGCTATTAATCCTTGTCGGCGTAAGGATTATGGGAGGTTTTCAAGTCGATGCGCAACGGGGTGCCGACAAGATTGAACTCCTTGCGGAAACGGCCTTCCAGAAAGCGCTTGTACGCATCGGTGACCAGTTCCAGCGAGTTGCCATGGATCACGATGATGGGCGGGTTCATGCCACCCTGGTGGGCATAGCGCATCTTGGGACGATAGGCCCCCACCTTCTTGGGCGTCTGGAACTGGATCGACTCCATAAGAATGCGCGTCAGCACAGGAGTAGGCATCTTGCAGGTGGCTGCACGATGAGCCTGGATGATGGATTTCCACAGCGGCTCGAGACCCTGGCGCTTTTGTGCCGAGATGAAGTGCAGCGGCGCAAACTTCAGGAAGGACAGGCGCGTCTCGATGGAGCGCTCCAGCATCTGACGCTGGTAGTCATCCACGGCATCCCATTTGTTGATGCCCAGCACGACCGAGCGGCCGCTTTCCAGGATATATCCCGCAATATGGGCGTCCTGGTCGGTCACGCCTTGCGTGGCATCGATCAGCAGCAGCACGACGTTGGCACCTTCGATGGCTTGCAGCGTCTTGACCACCGAGAATTTCTCGATGGCTTCGAACACCTTGCCCTTGCGGCGCAGACCTGCGGTGTCGATCAGCTCGAACTTCTGGCCATTGCGCTCGAAAGGCACCGTGATCGCATCGCGCGTGGTGCCGGGCATGTCAAAAGCCACCAGGCGCTCTTCACCCAGCCAGGTATTGATCAGCGTGGACTTGCCAGCATTGGGACGACCTGCCACCGCCAGACGCACGGGCTTCTGATCTTCCTCGCCAAAGACCTCGTCTTCAGGCTCAGGCAGATTCAGCAGACCCAGGGCTGCATCGACCAGGCTGCGCACACCCTGACCGTGGGCGGCAGACACGGGCACGACCTCACCGAGGCCCAGTTCATAGAACTCGGACAGCTGCACGCCATCCTTCATGCCTTCGGCCTTGTTGGCCACCAGAATGGTGGGCTTGCCCAGACGGCGCAGGTAGTTGCCGATCTCGTGATCCTGACCGGACAGACCGGCACGCGCATCAAGCACGAAGATCACGACATCGGCTTCCGCCACGGCTTGCTGCGTCTGCTTGGCCATCTCCTTGAAGATGCCGCGCGATGCATCCGGCTCGAAGCCGCCCGTATCGATGACGATGTACTCATGCTTGCCCTGACGGCCCTGGCCGTAATGGCGGTCACGCGTCAGCCCTGCAAAGTCGGCGACGATGGCATCCCTCGACTTCGTGAGTCGATTGAACAGCGTCGACTTGCCCACATTGGGGCGCCCTACCAGGGCAATAACTGGCTTCATTCCAAAAACAACCTATCAATCCGGCTTGAAGCCATACACAGTTCCGCTTCGGCTGACGATCACCAGAGTATTGGCGGCGACAACCGGGGAAGTGGCAACTCCTGCCTTGTCAGTTTCCAAACGGGCCAGTGCAGAGCCGTCTTCACGCGAGAGCATATGCACTGTCCCCAAATCATCGGCCAGCACCACGGAGCGGCCCAGCACCAGAGGTGCCGTCAGCTTGCGGTACTGCAGCTTGTCTATGGACCACAGACGCTGACCGTCTGCACGATTCCAAGCCTGTACCGTGCCGTTGCTTTCGGCGCCAAACACGGCCTGCTCGTCGCCAGCCACGCCATCGCTACCCTTGGAGGTCTGCGTCCAGCGCACATTGGCCGTGCTCACATCCACGCACCCCACCGAGGCCTGGAACGCACGTGCGCAGACACTGCTGCCCACACGGCTGACGGGACCGACCAGATCCACCAGTCGCTCCACATCGTTGGTCCCGCGCGGTGCGGCCAGAGGAGCCATCCAGCGCACCGAGCCATTGTCAGGATCAACACCTGCCAGACGTCCGGACACGCCTACCACCAGATTATTACCAACGGCCTGCAAAACGCCTGGCTGGCGCAAAATAAGCGGTTCATTGCTGGGGCCTTCAACCGACCACAGCTCACGACCCGTATTGGCATCGAAGGCCGCCAGAGAACGGTCCGCCGCCATCACGAACACGCGGCCGCCAGCCACCAGAGGCGGCGTATAGACTGCGGCAGTCAGATTGTTCTTCCACAGCTGCTTGCCTTCGGCAAACACCATGAGCTGGTTGCTGCGTGTAACCACCGCCGTGCGCTGTCCGTCGCTGCCCACGCCGGTGGTCAGCGGCTCGCCCGCACTGAACTTGCCCAGCTGGCTGCCGGTATTGCCATCAAGCGTCGTAACGCTGCCATCCTTGGTGACCACGGTGACGGTATTGCCTTGCACCAGCGCAGGCATGGCCAGAGGCACTTCGTTGCCGAGCTTGGCCGACCAAGCCTGATGCACTGCGATCTTGCCCGGATTGGCCCCCAGGTCCAGAGGCTTGGGCTTGTCCTTGCCGCCGAACATGGAGCAGGCAGCCAGCGACGCGGCCACAGCAGTCAGCACCAGCACACGGGCTGCGGATTGCGCTGCGGGGGCAGCGAACTTCACTTGATGGGCAAAAGTCTTCAAGATTATTTCTCCGACGGCGTTGTCTTGACCAGGGTTGCGGCTTCAGGAGCCACGCCCAGCGCGTTCAGCTTGAATTCCACCAGATGGCGGTAGTCCAGATCCTTGTCCAGTGCCTTGTAGGCAGCCTGGTACTGGGCAACCGCCTCAGCCTGCTTGCCCAGCGCCACATACAGATCGCCACGGCGATCAGCCTGCAGACCGGCATAGGACTCGGGCATGGCCGCCTCAAGCACCTTCAGGCCTTCGTCATAGCTTTTTTGCTGCTCCAGCACGGAAGACAGACGAATGCGAGCGAGGGCCTTGAAGCTTTCATCGCCCTTGTCGGCCACCCAGCTCAGCTGAGCCTTGGCGTCATCGAGCTTGCCGGCATCCACTGAGGCCTTGGCCATCAGCAAAGCCGTCTGGGCGGCCTGCGCAGTGCCCGCGTACTTGTCCCGCAGCTCGCTGAAAGCCTGGTCTGCGCGCGCCGCATCCTTGGCCGTCAGCGCTTCGTCCACGGCGAACTCCAGGGCCGAGGCCTGGGTGGCCTGACGCTTTTGCCAGTACTGCCAGCCGTTCCAGCCGGCCAGTCCGAGAAAGACCACGACCAGCACGCTGGTGATCAGAGTTCCCCAGGAATTCCAGAAATGCTTGAGCTGCTCAATTTGCTCTTGTTCTTCAAGATCGAGATGATTTGCCATGGCTACTTAGATTGAGTGGAACGCTGGTCGGAAAACGAGGTGCGGAAAATCAAACCGCCGATTTTAGGCTGCCGGCCCACAAGGCCACATCCGCCAGAGCTTGCTGCACCTGCTGGCCTTCGCCGTCGCGCAGCGACTTCACGGTCACCTTGCCCTGGGCCAGCTCGTCGGAGCCGAAGATCAGGGCAAAGCGTGCACCCGAGCCATCGGCCTTCTTGAACTGGGACTTCATCGAGCCCATGCCCTCGGCCGAGCCGCCGGCCGCTGCATGCATCTGAACCGCCACACCGGCTGCACGCAGCTGCTGCACGGTCTTGAAGACCTGAGGCAGCACCGAGGCGTCGGGAATGATGGCGTAGACATCGGCTGCGGGCTGGGGAATCTCTACCCCCACCTCCTTGAGCACTTCGAGCACGCGCTCCACACCCATGCCCCAGCCCACGGCCGGAGCGGGTTTGCCGCCGATTTCCTCGATCAGATAGTCGTAACGACCGCCGCCGCAGATCGTGCTCTGCGAACCCAGCTTGTCGGTAATGAACTCGAACACCGTGAGGTTGTAGTAGTCCATGCCGCGCACCAGACGCGGGTTCAGGCTCCAGGCCACGTCGTTGGCATCCAGAATGTCCTGCACGGCCTTCAGATGCGCCTTGGATGCATCGCCCAGATAGTCCATCAGCCTGGGAGCTGCGTTGACCATTTCCTGCATGGCAGGATTCTTGGTGTCCAGCACGCGCAGCGGGTTGCTGTACATGCGGCGCTTGGCTTCCTCGTCCATCACCTCTGTGTGCTGCTCGAAGTAGGCAATCAACGCCTCGCGGTGGGTCTTGCGCTCCTCGGGCTGACCCAGGCTGTTGAGTTCCAGACGCACGCCTTCAATGCCCAGCTCTTTCCAAAGTTGAGCGGCCAGCAGAATCACTTCGGCATCCAGCTCGGGACCGGCAAAACCCAGGGCTTCCACACCGACCTGGTGGAACTGGCGATAGCGACCGCGCTGGGGTTTTTCGCGCCGAAACATCTGACCGATGTAGAACAGACGCTTGCCGCCTTCATACAGCAGATTGTTTTCCACTACCGAACGCACCACGCCGGCCGTACCTTCAGGACGCAGGGTCAGATGCTCGGCCTGGCCATGCTTATCTGCCCGGTCCTCAAAGGAGTACATCTCCTTTTCGACGATATCGGTCACCTCGCCCAGGCCGCGCACGAACAGGGCCGTGGGCTCGACGATGGGGGTACGCATATTGCGATAGGCAAAGCGGCCCATCAGATCGCGCACCTTGGCTTCAAACCACTCCCAACGCGCCGAATCGGGTGGGAGAATGTCGTTCATGCCTTTGACGGCGGTCAGTTTTTCGTTCTTGGCCACGTGAAGTCTCACACTTGGGTTACTAGCAAAACAAGAGCATATTGCGCATGGCAATCATGCCCTTCAACTAGAAACCTAATTCAAATCCATACAGATAGTGCGCAAGCAGCTATCAATTCCAAAGTCTTGGCTCGCTGGCATTGTGCCAGCAAGCGTAATCACCACCCGCATGCCGGGCCGCTGCAAGCGTTCGAGTCGCTCAGGCCTTCAGGCCGTAGCGGCGCTGCACATATTCCAGCACCAGGGTCTGGAACTCCTCGGCGATATGCTCGCCGCGCAGCGTCAAGGCCTTCTCGCCGTCAATGAAAACGGGCGCCGCTGGCGCTTCGCCGTTGCCGGGCAGGCTGATGCCGATATCGGCATGCTTGCTCTCGCCGGGGCCGTTGACGATGCAACCCATCACGGCCACCTTCATGGCTTCCACGCCAGGAAACTGGGTGCGCCAGACCGGCATTTCACCACGCAGGAAATCGTCGATCTTCTTGGCCAGTTCCTGGAAGGTGGTGCTGGTGGTGCGGCCGCAGCCCGGGCAGGCGGTGACGCTGGGCACGAACACGCGCAGGCCCAGAGCCTGCAGAATCTCGGAGGCCACCACGACCTCCTGCGTGCGCGCTTCACCGGGCTGGGGCGTGAGCGAGACGCGAATCGTGTCACCAATGCCCTCTTGCAGCAGCACCGACAGCGCAGCCGTCGATGCCACCGTGCCCTTGGTGCCCATGCCGGCCTCGGTCAGACCCAGATGCAGCGCATAGTCGCAGCGGCGCGCCAGCTCGCGATAGACCGAGATCAGATCCTGCACGCCGCTGACCTTGCAGGACAGGATGATGTTGTCGGGGTTCAGGCCGATGTTCCTCGCCAGCTCGGCCGAGCTGATGGCCGAGGTGATCAGCGCCTCGTACATGACCTGGCGTGTCTCCCAGGGCATCTCGCGACGGCTGTTCTGATCCATCAGATCGGCCATGATTTCCTGGTCCAGCGAGCCCCAGTTCACGCCGATACGCACGGCCTTGTCGTACTTTGCAGCGATCTCGATCATCTGGCCGAACTGCTTGTCCTTTTTGTCGCCCTTGCCCACGTTGCCGGGGTTGATGCGGTACTTGGACAGCGCCTGGGCGCAGTCGGGGTAGTCGGTCAGCAGACGGTGGCCGTTGTAGTGAAAGTCCCCCACCAGCGGCACATATTCGCCCATCCGGTCGAGCTGCTCACGGATATAGGGCACGGCCGCCGCCGCCTCGGGCGTGTTCACCGTGATGCGCACCATCTCCGAGCCGGCCTGGGCCAGCTGGCGCACCTGAATGGCGGTTTCAACCGCATCCACGGTGTCGGTATTGGTCATGGACTGCACGCGCACGGGCGCATCACCCCCGACAGTGACCACGTTGTTGCGCCACACCACACGGGCCTGGCGCGATTTGCGCGGCAGCGGGCTGGCGATGGCTATCGCCTGGCTGAGCTGCTGCGAGCTTTGAGAATCTTGCACTCTTGTTTACCTCGAACGGTTACTTCACCTCGAAGCGAGCCACATTGTCGCGTGTGCTCGAGATATCGAAGGGTTCGCCACGTACCGTCACCTGCGTGCCCTTGGCATTGCCCACAATCACCGACAGGGGCAACTGGCCTTCGGCAGTCGCAGATTCATCCTTGGACAGGGTCTTTTCCAGCACCACCTTGCCGGCTCCGTCCCTGACCTTGACCCAGGACTGGCCGGTATTCACCTTCAGCACCAGCAGGCCGGCAGCGCCGGTCATAGGCACAGCCGCATCGGCTGCCGGGGCTGCGGTTTGGGCAGCTGTCGCAGATGCGGGAGCGCTTGCTGCAGTTCCGTCGCCTGGCATGCTGGCAGCAGCAACCGACACAGACTCTGTCACTGCCGCCGCGGGTGTGGCAGAACTGCCCTGTGCGCCGCCCTCGGCCTGGGCAAGCGGTTCTGCAGCCGGCGCGCTCACCACTGCCGTCTGGCCGGACTGGGCCTGAGCCGGCACTGGCGCGCCTGCCCCATCGGGGCCGTCCACCATCTGCTGGAATGGCACAAAGTACACGGCAGCGGCAGCTGCCAGCAGAATCAGCACGCCTGCCGCAATCTTGCGAGAGCTGCTGTTGCCGGAGTCCAGCGGTGTACCCGTGACCTTGAAGCTGCTGCGCACCTTGACGGTCTCGTTGATGCCTGGACCCGCATTGGCAAGGCTTTTGATCTCGCTGCGTGGCAGCTTGGCCAGCACCGATTCGGCATCGATATGCAAGGTCCGGCACATTCCCATGGCCAGAGCACGCATGAACACATGATCGGGAAAGGCCGCATAGTCATCGGCCTCCAGCGCCTCCAGCTTGTGCTGTGGCACCTTCAATGTCGCAGCCATCACGGGCAACTGCATCCGGGCTGCTTCCCGTGCCTGACGCAACAAGACTCCGGCCGTGGCCTGACCCTGAGTTGGCACCTGCTCTTCGCTTTGCATAGTTTCCTCTTCCACCGCAGCCTCATTCATTGAAAGCTCCACGTTCATAGGCCAGCCACTGACGCGATTGAGGAAAACGCTCGCGCAACTGATCGGCCTGTTGACGCACTCCAATGTCGTCGTGCAATGCCCTGTCTATTTTGATCCCCAGCCAGAGGCTTTCCGCACTGGCCTGATTGCTATTGTTATTCAAGCGCCGGATGTAGAACTGCGCCTTCTTCAGATCACCTTTGAGCCAAAGCACATTTGCCAGGTTGTAGCCTGCGGCGGGGTTGCCCACATCCATCTCGTAGGCACGAAACATGTTCTGGTAGGCCTGCTCCAACTGTCCCGCCTGCTGGTAGCACATGCCCTTGGCCAGCAGGGTCCTGGGCTGTTCACGGTAGCCCGGAGCCTGCAAGGCTCTATCAAACCACTGCTGGGCTACGTCGAAATGCTTTTGCTGGCATTGCATCCAGCCGTAATTGTGAATCTGGTTGCCGTCGCGCGGATTGAGATCCACGGCCTTGCGCATGGCGATCTCCGCCTGTGTCCAGTCCTGGTTCTGCATGAGGATCAGGCCCAGCAGGCCGTATGCATCGGCGTAATCGGGCTTGGCAGCCAAGGCCTGCCCTACCTCGTCCATGGCCACATCCAGGCGCCCGGCCTGAAAGTAATTGGCAGCCAATTCCAGGCGAATCTGGGCACGGCGATTGGCATCGGCGACCTGGGTCCCGGCCGTGCCAACCACGGAAGTCTGGGGCACGGACGTAGAGGAAGTGGTGGTGGTCGTTGTCGAAGTACAACCCACAAGTGCCGCGACCGCAACCGGTACCCCCCACCGGGCCAACAAGCCCCAATGTTGCCAAACCGGTCGCTGTACCACTGCCCTCATTGATTGTCCTTTATTCAAAACTCCGTCAAGACACCTGCTTGAGCGGGATAGTACGCTGCTTGGCCATGCGCTCGGCAGCGCGAGTTCTGTCCTTCACATCGCCCGCGAGCTGACCACAGGCCGCATCGATATCGTCACCACGGGTCTTGCGCACCGTGGTCACGATGCCGGCATTGCTCAGCAACGTAGCGAACTCGGTCACACGGGCCGAAGGCGAGCGCAGCAGACCCGAAGCGGGGAAGGGATTGAACGGGATCAGATTGAACTTGCACCAGCTCTTGCCATCGCCGCGCGCGCGCACCAACTCTATCAGCTGGCGCGCATGCTCAGGCTGATCGTTAACGCCGTCGAGCATGCAATATTCAAAGGTGATGAAGTCACGCGGCGCGAACTCCAGATAGCGCTCGCAGGCGTCCAGCAGCTCGGCAATCGGGTACTTCCTGTTCAGCGGCACCAGGTTGTCACGCAGCGGATCATTGGGCGCGTGCAGCGACACAGCAAGCGCCACGGCGCAGTCCTGCGACAGTCGGTCCATCATGGGCACCACGCCCGAGGTGGACACCGTCACGCGACGACGCGACAGGCCGTAGCCATGGTCGTCCAGCATCACGCGCAAGGCAGGCACCAGCGCACTGTAGTTCTGCAAAGGCTCGCCCATGCCCATCATCACCACGTTGGAGATGATGCGATCTTCGGTGCCGAAGCGCTTGCGCAGCGAATGCTCGGCATACCAGAGCTGGGCAAGGATTTCGCCGGTATTGAGGTTGCGACTGAAGCCCTGATGCCCCGTCGAGCAAAAGCGGCAGCCCACGGCGCAACCTGCCTGGGACGATACACACAGCGTGCCTCGGTCGTCCTCAGGAATGAAAACGGATTCAACGGCATTGCCGTCACCCACATCGAACAGCCACTTCACGGTGCCATCGGCAGAGACATGCTCCGTCACCACAGGCAAAGCGGTAATGTGGGCCCGGCTTTTGAGCTTTTCGCGCAAAGACTTGGCCAGATCGGTCATCTGGTCGAAATCGGATGCGCCACGCTGGTGAATCCAGCGGAACAGCTGCGTCGCACGGAAACGCTTCTCCCCGAGCTGCTCGCAATAAGCGGTCAGTCCTTCGAGGTCAAAATCAAGCAAATTAGTAGTCATATCGGCATGTGGCGAGGCGTCTTGCGAACGGTGTTTGCCACGCCGTGGCCAGCATCTTCAAGTGCTGACACCCGCTTTGCACGAATGCAAAGCGCTGGCGTCAGCGAGAGCATGCTGTAAAGCTAGCGTGGATTAACGCGAGTACACGTTCATGCCGGGGAAGAAGAAGGCAACTTCCACAGCAGCAGTTTCAGCAGCGTCGGAGCCGTGCACGGCGTTGGCATCGATGCTGTCGGCGAAGTCGGCGCGGATGGTGCCCTTTTCGGCCTTCTTGGGGTCGGTGGCGCCCATCAGTTCACGGTTCTTCAGGATGGCGTTCTCGCCTTCCAGAGCTTGAATCATCACGGGGCCGGAGACCATGAAGTCCACCAAATCCTTGAAGAAAGGACGGGCAGCGTGCACAGCGTAGAACTGCTCGGCTTCGCCGCGCGACAGGTGCACCAGCTTGGCAGCCACGATCTTCAGGCCGGCAGCTTCGAAGCGGGCGTAGATTTGGCCGATCACGTTCTTGGCAACTGCGTCGGGCTTGATGATGGAGAGGGTACGTTCGATAGCCATGATGATTATTTCCTAATCAGGGTTACTATGGGTTTTTGCCGAAAAAGCAAAACAGTTGATTTTAACGGTGCCGCCATAGACCTTGAAGTCCGGGCAGCACTCAAATCCTTACGGACGCCTTTTTAGCGGCCGCCGCGGCGACCACCGCCACCGCCGCCACCAGGACGACGCTTGGCGCTCTGGCGGGCCCGCGACAGGCTGTCGCTGCCGATATAGCCCACCGAAGTGCGCATGGGATCGGGCTGACCGCCTCCCTGCGAACGGCCCGAGCCACCGGAGCGACCGCCGGACTTGTTGCGCGGGTTGTCACCCAGCATGCCGCTAGGTGCCGGACGATTGCCGTCCCACTCGCCTCGGCGCTGACCGCCGCCTTCACGACGGCCCTGAGGGGCGCGATCGGCGTTCATGCCATTGCCGCGGCCGCCACTGCGGCTGTTACGACCGCCACGGTTGTTGGCGCCACGGGCACCGCCGTTGTTGCGCTCGACGGGAGCGCGCTCCTTGACGCCGGCGGCCGACATCAGCGCCTGGATATCGGCCTGATCAAGCTCCACCCAGGCGCCGCGCTTGAGGCCGCGCGGCAGCATCATGGCGCCGTAGCGAATGCGGATCAGACGGCTGACGGCATGACCCACGGCCTCGAACATGCGTCGCACTTCGCGGTTGCGGCCTTCGGAGATGGTCACGCGGTACCAGCAGTTGGCGCCTTCGCCGCCGCCATCTTCCACGGCACCAAAGCTGGCTTCGCCGTCTTCAAGCTGCACGCCGTCCAGCAAGCGCTGCTTTTCTTCTTTGCTCAGCGCGCCCAGCACGCGGGCCGCGTATTCACGCTCCAGGCCGAAGCGGGGGTGCATCAGCGAGTTCGCCAGCTCGCCCGAGCTGGTGAACAGCAGCAGACCTTCAGTATTCAGGTCCAGGCGACCCACCGACTGCCACTTGCCATGCTGCAGCTTGGGCAGCTTGCGGAACACCGTGGGGCGGTTTTGCGGATCGTCATGCGTCACCACTTCGCCCACGGGCTTGTGATAGGCAATCACGCGTGCGGGCGGCGGGTCGATACGGAAGCGGATGGGCTGGCCGTTGACCTTGACGATATCGCCGAACTGAATGCGCTGGCCGACGTGGGCAGGCTCGTTGTTGACCGAGATGCGCCCTTCCAGTATCAGTTGCTCCATCTCCAGGCGCGACCCCATGCCGGCCTGGGCCAGCACCTTGTGCAGCTTGGGAGAATCGACCTGGGGCGCAAGCACGCGCTTGGCGGGCATGGCGCTGCCGTTCTCTTCCTCGTCGTCGAAGTCGCCCGAGATCACATCGGCAAAGTCGATGTTCTGACCCTTGCGTCCCTTGGACCCATGAGGAGCGGCAACGCTCTGCACAGCCACTTCGGCAACGACGGTATCTGCTGCGTCATGACCCTGGTCTTGGTCCTGGGACTGCAGCTCCTGCTCGACCACGGGCTGAACCGGCTCCTCGACGACCACGGCTTCTTCGGCACGCGGCTTGGTCACTCGCTTGCGCGCAGGCTTGGCCTCGCCAGCAGCGTCCTTTTTGACGCCGGCGCGCTTGCGCGGTGCGGCAGGCTTCTTGGCCTCGGCGGCATCCTTGGCCCCATCGGCCTTGGCTGCGCGGGGCTTGCGAGTCTTCTTGACCGGCTCGGCTTCGGGCGAAGCGGCTGCGGACTCGGGCATCGGGTTCGATGTCTCGTTGTTCATTCCAGTTTTCCTTCGGGGATGACGCCATCGCCACCCTCCACAATTCCTTGTTCTGTTGACCCGACGGCATCGTCGGCCCGCGCTTTCGTCTTTGCGTCCTCGGCCTCGTCGTCATCGCTGCCGTAGTCATCCTCGAGAAACGCCTTCAGGCCCACCCACTCGGTTCGACCTGTTTTCTTGGCCGCCGGTTTGGGCTCCGACTCTGCTGCCTTGGCAGTCCTGGCGGGCCTGGCCGCTTTGGGCTTGCTCACGGATGGAGGCTCCTCAGTCAGCCCTGGCTCCGAATTCGGCAGCTCAATCGCTATATCTTCAGTAACATCTTGCTCAATATCACTCTGCGCCTGGTCCGGATATGACTCCAACTCTGGCGCATCGGCCTCGGGCTGAAGCTCCGACACAAGCTCTGCAGGCGCTCGCGCCACTGGGTCGGCATCGGTATCCAGCAGCTCCTCGGCGCCACCTTCCTCGTCCGGGGCCCTCAGGATTTCACTCTCAGCAGCATCGGACTCTGCAGCGACATCCGCATCCTCAGCGACCTCGGCCGGCTCTGAGGCTTCCACACCCTCCTGGGGCTGGGCATCCTCTGCACCGACCTGCGGCGCTGCGGTCTGGTCGCCCTCCTCCCCATCCAGCGCCTTGAACAGACTTTGCTGGGCCTGGGTTTCCTCCAGCATGGGCAGCTGATCCAGCGACTGCAGACCCAGATCATCGAGAAACTGGCGCGTGGTGGCAAACAGCGCGGGCCGTCCCACGGTCTCACGATGGCCGATGACCTCGATCCAGCCTCGGTCTTCCAGCTGCTTGATGATCAGGCTGTTCACGGTCACACCGCGAATATCCTCGATATCACCCCGCGTGACCGGCTGACGGTAGGCAATGATGGCCAGCGTCTCCAGCGTCGCCCGCGTGTACTTGGGCGGCTTCTCGGGGTGAAGCTTGTCCAGATAGACACGCATCTCTGGCCGGCTCTGGAAACGCCAGCCCGAAGCCACCTGCACCAGTTCCACGCCCTTGAGGGCCCAGTCCTTTTGCAGGTCCAGCAGCAAATCCTTAACCGTGTCCGAGCCCAGCACATCATCAAAAAGTGAGCGCAATTCCCGCAGCGTCACAGGCTGCGGGGCACAAATCAATGCTGTTTCAAGAACCCGCTTGGCATCTACCGTATTCATGGGCGCAGCGTTTCGGGAGCGGCTGTCGCACCGACTGCGGTGGGACGCCTGATTCTAAGAAGAGAGGGAAGCGCCCCAAAGATGCCATGCGAGTGATGGTCAGAGGCTTTCCGGCAGATTGTAACGCAGACCCCATAAATCCAGTGCACCGGCCATGTCTTGTGGCAGCGGCGCATAGTGGACCAGCGGCTTTTTCGTCACAGGGTGCTCAAAGGCCAGCCTGAAGGCATGCAGTGCCTGGCGCTCCAGCCCGCCCTCGGGCTGGCCGCCATACAGCGTATCGGCTATCAGCGGATGACCAAGCGAAGCCATGTGCACCCGAATCTGGTGCGTGCGGCCGGTGTGCAGCGTGCAGCGCACCAGGCTATGCGCGGCATCGCCATCGAGCAGATCGAAGTCGGTACGTGCCTGCTTGCCGGGATGCAGATTCAGGTCCACCACCGCCATGCGCAGACGGTTGCGCGGATCGCGGCCGATCGGCGCATCGACTTCGCGGCGCTTGCGGCTGCCCCATTGCTTGTGGGCAAGCGCCAGATACTGGCGACTCACATCGCGCGCGGCAATCATCTTGATGAGCGCATCCATGGTGCTGCGATTGCGCGCCACCACCATCAAACCGCTGGTGTCCTTGTCCAGCCGGTGAACAATGCCGGCACGCGGCACCTGACGCGCTTTTTCGTCACGCGCCAGCAGGCCGTTGAGCAATGTGCCCGTCCAGTTGCCGGGCGCCGGATGCACCACCAGACCCGCAGGCTTGTTGATGACCAGCAGATCCTCGTCCTCATAGACTACCTGCAGATCCATGGTCTCGGGCTGGAAAGCCATGCTCTGCTGGGTGGGCCGCATTTCCACGCTCAGGCGGTCGCCCACGGCCACCTTGACCGAGGGCTTGAGCAGAACCTTGCCGTTGAGAGTGACCGCACCGTCGGCCAGCAACTGCTGCAGATAGCTGCGCGAGAACTCGGACACCCCCAGCGCCAGCACCTTGTCCACACGCTGACCATGATGCTCGGCGGCGACCGTGAATTCGCGGTTCTCGACCTCGGCCGAGGCAATGGCGTCTTCGGCTGCTTCGTCCCAACTCTGCTCGACCGCGTCAGAAGGCACAAGCCCCTGCGGGGCAGGGGCTTGTGCGGCTTGCTTGCGTTGCGAGGCCATGCTCAACGCGAGGGCAGATAACGCGAAGGATCGACAGGCTTGCCCTGGCGACGCACCTCGAAGTGCAGCTTGACGCGATCGGCATCGGTGCTGCCCATCTCGGCAATCTTCTGTCCCTTCTTCACGGCCTGATCTTCCTTGACCAGCAGAGACTGGTTGTGGGCGTAGGCGGTCAGATAGGTGTTGTTGTGCTTGAGGATGATGAGATTGCCGTAGCCACGCAGGCCGGCACCGGCATACACCACACGGCCATCGGCAGCAGCCAGCACGGGATCGCCGGCCTTGCCGCTGATGTCGTAGCCCTTGTTGCGCTGCTCGTCGAAGCCGGCAATCAACGAGCCGCTGGCAGGCCAGATGAAGTTCACATCATCGGCTCCCTTGGCAACAGGCGCCGGGCTTGTTGCAGGCGTGGATGGCACTGGCGTTGCGGTTGCAGCCGGGGGAGTCACGGGTGTGGTCGTCGTTGCGGCGCTGCCACCACCCACAACCACGGGCGCGACACCGCGACCCGAACCGGACGATGCGACAGGCGCCTCGCGTCCGGGTGGTACCACACGCACCACCTGACCGACTTCAATCACGTTGGGATTGTCCAGATTGCTCCAGCGAGCAATGTCCTTCCAGCTCTGGCCGTGCTCCAGACCAATCCTGATCAGAGTGTCGCCAGGCTTGATCGTGTAGTAACCCGGCTTGCCGGCATTTTCAGCGCCGGGCAGCGACTTGACGTCCACAGTTGAAGACGAGGAGGCCGACTGTCCGCGATCCTCCACAGGAGCCCTGTTTGCCTGGGCAGCACAACCGGCCAGGATGACACCTGCCAGCACAGCCGTTCCCCATGCACCAAGACTTCGCGATACCAACATAAGCTATTCCCTTCTAGGCGATCCCCGATTTTAGAGGGACAAAGTTGACTGCTTCCAAAACTGTCTGCGTAAAACCGTGTGAACTCTTGTCAATCACCAGCAGTGCCTGCTTACCCGCGCCCACCACGACCGGAGCCACCAGACGCCCGCCCACCGCCAACTGATCGCACCACTCTTGCGGCACCACGTCACCGCCAGCAGCGGAGATGATGCCCGCATAGGGCGCGCCACTGGCAAAACCTACCATGCCATCTCCGAGAATCAGATGCACATTCGACAGGCGCATGGGGCGCAGATGGCTGCGTGCTTTCTCATGCAGGCCGCGCAGCCGCTCTATCGAATAGACCTCCTTGGTGAGCATGGACAGCACTGCAGCCTGATAGCCGCAGCCCGTACCGATCTCCAGCACGCGCCCTTGCCCGTTGCGGGCCGCATCGGAGTCGAGCAGCAGCTCGATCATGCGGGCCACGATGCTGGGCTTGGAGATGGTCTGGCCCAGGCCGATAGGCAGACTGGTGTCTTCGTAGGCCTGGTTGACCAGAGCGCTGTCGACAAAGCGGTGACGCTCCACCGTGGCCATGGCCTGCAGCACGGCAGGGTTGCTGACACCGGCCGCACCGATGCGCTGGGCCATGCGGGCACGCACCGTGGATGAGTCCAGCCCCACGCCCACCGGCGAGGCGGCCACACGCAAGGGATTGATGGGCTTGGGAGCAACGGGCGGCCGTGCCGCGCCGGTGCCCGTCTGCACCGAGCGTGCAATCCAGCCCGGGACCTGAGGCGGACGACGCTCGCTCACGATGCGGCCGCCGATGTGTTGGATGGACCTGCCAGCTTGCTGGCCGTCTGCGCCCAATAGCCGAGGTTTTCATGATCGGTCAAATCGACCTTGAGCGGAGTCATGGAGACATGGCCGTGGGCCGTGGCATGGAAGTCCGTGCCTTCGGAGTCGTCCTTTGCTGCGCCGGCACTGCCGATCCAGTACATAGTCTCGCCACGCGGGCTTTGCTGCTGAATGGCCTGCTCGGCCGCATGACGGCGCCCCAGGCGACACAGCTTGACGCTTTTGAGTGCATGCAGCGGCATATTGGGAATATTCACGTTCAGCAGCCAGGGAGCAGTACCGATCAGTTGCTGGGCCTGCATCTGCTGAACCATCTGACGGGCGGTGGCAGCTGCCGCTTCCAGCTCGGCCCAGCCCTTGTCCACCTGCGAGAAGGCAATCGAGGGAATGCCGAACAGATAGCCTTCCATGGCCGCGCCCACGGTGCCCGAGTAAATCGTGTCGTCGCCCATATTGGCGCCGTTGTTGATGCCCGAGACCACCAGATCGGGCCGGTAGCCAAGCAGGCCGGTCAACGCGATATGCACGCAGTCTGCTGGCGTGCCGTTCACATAGCGAAAGCCGTTATAGGCCTGATGCACATACAGCGGTGCATTCAGCGTCAAGGCATTGGACTTGGCGCTGTTGTTGTGCTCGGGCGCCACCACTTCGACGTCTGCCACGGTGCGCAGCGCATCGTGCAGGGCCACGATGCCTGGGGCCTGGAAGCCGTCGTCATTGCAAATAAGAATCTTCATGGATGAGGCGGATTGTAGGCGGCTCCAAGGTCACGACAGAGACACGCGGCATTCGCACCACACTTCTATCATCTGCGAGCCGATTCCCCCCAATCTCACCTCAAGAAGATCAGGAGACAAGATATGCACGCATGGCTTTGCACCACCCCCACCGGCGTCGAGACCCTGAAATGGACCGAGCAGCCCACGCCACAGCCCGGCCCCGGCCAGGTGCTGCTGGAAGTCAAGGCCGCCAGCCTGAACTTTCCCGATCTGCTGATCGTGCAGAACAAATACCAGATCAAGCCGCCCCTGCCCTTTGTGCCGGGCTCGGAATATGCCGGCGTGGTGCAGGCCGTGGGCGAAGGGGTCAAACATCTCAAGCCAGGCCAGCATGTGGCCTGTCTTTCGGGCACGGGCGGGTTCGCCACGCATACGCTGGCACCCGCTGCCATGTGCATGCCGCTGCCGGCCGACTTCCCCTTTGTCGATGCCGCCGCCTTCATCATGACCTATGCCACCTCCCACCATGCGCTGATCGATCGCGGTCAGCTCAAGGCCGGCGAGACCGTACTCGTGCTGGGCGCGGCGGGCGGCGTGGGCACGGCAGCCATACAGATTGCCAAGGCGGCCGGTGCCCGGGTGATTGCCGCTGCCTCCACCGACGAGAAATGTGCGCTGTGCAAGGCCCAGGGCGCCGACCTCACCATCAACTACAGCCAGGGCGATCTGCGTGAAGCCATCAAGGCAGCGACAGACGGCAAGGGACCCGACGTGATCTACGATCCCGTAGGCGGCGATTTTGCCGAACCTGCCTTCCGCTCCATTGCCTGGCGCGGCCGCTATCTGATCATCGGATTTGCCTCCGGCCCCATCCCCTCGCTACCGCTGAACCTGCCTCTGCTCAAGGGCGCTTCCCTGGTCGGCGTGTTCTGGGGCGACTTCGCCAAGCGCGAGCCGCAGAACAATGCCGCCATGATGCAGGAGCTGGCACAGTGGTGGGCGCAAGGCAGGATCAAGCCCGTAATCGACCGCACCATGCCCATGAGCGAGCTGTTCGCGGCCTATGAGCGCATGGGCTCGCGCCAGGTACAGGGCAAGCTGGTGCTGGTCAACGCGTAAAGCTGCGGTAAATCGCGGCGATGCCTGTGGGCTCGGGGAGATACTTCCAGCCACTGGCTACAAAACCCCGACACCGCAGCATCGCCATGTTTTCTCCTGCCCACACGCCCGCGCCGGATCGCCGGCGCTTTCTGATTGCCTCCAGCCTTGCCACGGCCGTGGGTGCCCTGCCCGCCTGGGCCCGCGCCACGGAATCACTGGCCCACAACCCGTTCACCCTGGGAGTGGCCAGCGGCGACCCGGAACCCGACAACATCCTGATCTGGACACGGCTCACAGCACCTCTGGCCTATCTTGGTACGGCGGTCGCGCCCGACCTGGCAGCACGGACCGTGCATTGGGAGGTGGCGCACGATGCCCAGTTCCGCCAGCCCGTGGCTCATGGGCAGACTCAGGCCAGGGCCGAATGGGGCCATGCCGTCCATGTGCAGGTCAACGGCCTGAGTCCGGACCGCTGGTATTTCTACCGCTTCCGCTGTGGCGACGCCTTCAGCACCACCGCACGCTGCCGTACCGCCCCGGTGCCCGGGGCAGATGTACGCAAGCTGCGTCTGGCCGTGGCCTCCTGCCAGCGCTGGGAACATGGCTTCTACAGTGCCTGGGCCGATGCCGCGCAGGCCTCGCCCGATCTGGTGCTGTTTCTCGGCGACTACATCTATGAATATGCGCAACCGGCAAAGCCCGATGGACTGGCGCGTGCGCAGCCGCTGCGTACCGCCCAGACCTTGCAGGACTACCGCGACCGCTATGCATTGCACAAAAGCGATGCTCATCTGCAGGCCGCCCATGCCGTGTGCAACTGGTCGGTCATCTGGGACGATCACGAGGTTGAAAACGACTATGTAGCCCATTACGGACGAGGGGACAGCGCTCACTTTTTGGCAAGACGCATGGCGGCCTGGCAGGCTTTTTACGAAAACATGCCAATGCGTGACAGCGCATTGCAGCGCAACTTTCAAGGCCTGGCGCTGTACCGCAGCCTGCAATGGGGCAAGCTCGCCAGACTGCATCTGCTGGATGGCCGCCAGTACCGCGATCTGCAGGCCTGCCGCCCAGAGGGCAAGGCCAGCACCGGCACCGTGGACCCGGCCGAATGCCCTGCCCTGCAAGATCCGGCGCGCAGTTTTCTGGGCTGGGACCAGGAACGCTGGCTGGCCCGGCAGTTGCAGGATGATGCTCGCCAGAGAGCCGAGGCCACCCGCTGGAGCACCGTGGTGCAGACCACCTTGTTCGCGGCCCGCAGGCATCCCAATGGCAGGCAGTCGACCGACAGCTGGGACGGCTACCCCCAGGCACGCCAGCGCCTGGTGCGCCAGATTGCCGAGAGCCAGCCGCGCAACAGCGTGCTGCTCGGCGGAGACATTCACCAGAACTATGTCTGCGCCATTGCGGCCCAGGCCGATCAGACCCCGGACAGGGCCAACCCGGTGATTGCCAGCGAATTTTGCGGCACCTCCATCAGCTCGCACAGCGGCACCACACAAGCCAGGGTCGATGCCATCGTGGCCCACAACCCTCAGGTGCTTTTCGCACGCTGCGAGGAGCGTGGCTACAGCCTCGTGGATATCGCGCCGCAGTCCATGACCACGGAGCTACGCGCCGTGAGCAACCCGCTCCAGGCCGACAGCAGTCTCTATACGCTGGCACGCTTTGTGGTGGAAGATCGCCGCCCCGGCCCTGTGAAGATCGCCTGATGCGCTGCGGCATACTCGGGTCATGCAAAACACACAGGCCTCGAGACCCGAACTTCCCCTGTGGCGCGGTACGGCGGCCGCCCTTCTGATCGCGGGGCTGCTCACAGGCTGCGGCCTGCCTCCCCTGCCGGATCGCATGGCCAGCGAGGCCCTGAGCGCCGAGCAGGCCCTGCAAACCCGGCTCGGCCAGGCGCTGGCGCCGCTGCAGCAGGCACATCCTGGGCAGAGCGGCATCCATATGCTGGCCGATGCCCATGACGCCTATGCCGCCCGAGCGCTGCTGGCCCGAGCCGCGCAGCGCACGCTCGATGTGCAGTACTACATCTGGCGCAACGACACCAGCGGCCATTTGCTGCTCGATGAGTTGCTGCTTGCGGCAGACCGCGGCGTGCGCGTGCGCCTGCTCTTGGACGATGGCGGCACCGGCGGCATGGACGCCACACTGGCCGCCCTGGACCAGCACCCTCTAATCGAGGTGCGGCTATTCAACCCCTTCGCCCTGCGCACGCCCAAGGCGATTGGCTATGTGACGGACTTCGCACGCACCCAGCGGCGCATGCACAACAAGAGCTACACGGCCGACTCCTCCGCCACCATCGTGGGCGGACGCAATATCGGCGACGAGTACTTTGCCGCATCCGACGGCGTGCTGTTCGCCGACCTCGATGTGGTGGCAACAGGCTCGGTGGTGGGCGAGGTGGCCGCGGAGTTCGACCGTTACTGGAACAGCCCCTCCGCCTACCCGGCAGCCAGCCTGCTGCCCGCCATGCCACAGCAGGCCGTGGACAAGGTCTATGCAAGCCTGCACGCCGATGTGAATCGCCCCGAATCACAGGCCTATGTGAAGGCCGTCAGCCGCAGCCGCTTCAGCACCGATTTGCTGGCAGGTCAACTGCCGCTGCAATGGGCCGAGACCACCCTGGTCAGCGACGACCCGGCCAAGGTCCTGCGCGAAGCCGCGCCCGAGGACTTGCTGCTGTCCCAGCTCCAGCCTGTGATTGGCCAGCCGCAGCAGTTGCTGGAAGTGGTGTCGCCCTATTTCGTGCCCACCCAGGCCGGAGTCGACGCCTTTGCTCACCTGCGCCAGCAAGGTGTGCGAGTACGCATTCTGACCAATAGCCTGGAGGCAACCGATGTGGCCGTGGTGCATGCCGGCTACGAGAAATACCGCAAACCGCTGCTGAAGATGGGCGTGGAGCTCTACGAAATGCGCCGCCAGATCGATCTGCGCAACCAGCACGCAGCCAACGAGCCGGACAAGACCCGGAAGAGCGAGCCTGCCGAAAAGACTCCCAAGCGAGAAGCTCCGTCACCTGCAGCGCTGAGCGGCAGCTCCGCCACAACGGGCAGCTCGGGCGCCAGCCTACATGCCAAGACCTTCGCGGTCGACGGCAAGCAGCTCTTTGTCGGCTCCTTCAACTTCGATCCGCGCTCGGCCATGCTCAATACCGAAATGGGCTTGGTCATCAAAGACCCGGCCTTGAGCCAGCAGGTCAGCACCTCGCTGGATCAGCATCTGCCGTACATGGCCTACAAGGTGCAACTGGACGCGCAGGGCAAGCTGAGCTGGACAGGCCAGAGTCCGCAGCCGCCCCATGAAGCCCAGACTTTCAGTGCCGACCCCGGCACCAATTGGTGGCAGCGCTTCATGGTGCGGGTCCTGAGCTGGCTGCCCATCGAAGGATTTTTGTAACTCAGTCCAGGCGGATGGAGGGCCGCAGCCGCGCGTTCATCAGGTCGATCAGCCACAGCAGGCCGCCGCGCCAGAAGCCGTAAAGCCGCGCCTGGTGCGAGCGGTACAGCATGATGTGGCTGAGCATGGCCATGCGGCCGCGGATCACGCCGCCGTTGAACAGGCCGAACTTGCCCAGCGAGCCATAGGCGTCGTAATGCGCAAGCGACACCAGGGCTCCAAAGTCACGATAGGCAAAGCCTACGGGTTTGGCACCGGGACGCTCCAGCACATGAGGCAGAGTCTCGATCAGATAGCGGGCTTGCTGGTGGGCCACCTGGGCCGTAGGAGGCAAAGCCTCCTGCTTGCCCGGCAGGGTATAGCTGGCGCAGTCGCCCAGAGCATAGATATCGGGGTCGCTGGTCTGCATCTCGTCATTGACCAGCAGCTGATTGCTGCGCGTGGTCTGCAAACCCAGCTGCATCAAGAATTCCGGGGCCTTTACCCCCGCCGCCCAGACACGCAGGCTGGCAGGAATCAGCTCGCCATTGGCCAGCTCGAAACCTTGCTCGGTCGCACGGCTGACGCGGCCGCCGACGATCACGGAAACGCCCAGGGCCTGCAGTCGCACACGCGTGGCTTCGGAGATCTCCTCGGGAAAGCTGGGCAGCAGGCGCGAGCCGGCCTCGATCAGCACGATGCGGAACTTGGCGGCCTCGCCCAAGGCGCCGTAGGCCGTGGCACTCTCTGCAAGCTGAACCAGCTCCGCCGCCAGCTCTACCCCGGTGGCACCGCCGCCCACGATGGCCACCTGCAGTTGCTCGCCGCTGGTCATGCAGCGCACCATGCGCAAACGAATTTCCTGGTTGAAGGCATCGGCCTTGCGGCGCGAATCGATCATGAAGCAATGCTCATGCACACCGGGCGTGCCGAAGTCGTTGGCACCGCTGCCCACCGCAATCACCAGCTTGTCATAGGCAAGACGCCGACCCGCCACCAGCTCGCGGCCATCGGGTGCATAAATGGGGGCCAGCAGAATCTCGCGTGCCTCACGGTCCAGACCGCACATCTCGCCGGGCTGGTAGGCAAAGTCGGCATCGGTGGCCTGAGCAAGATAAGTGGTCTGCTGCTGGGCCAGATCGCGAGTGCCGGCTGCAATCGTGTGCAGCATGGGCTTCCAGACATGGGCGGAGTCGCTGTCCACCAGCGTCACCGTGTCAATGCTTTCACTCTTGAGCTTGCCGAGGGCCGTGGCCACCTCCAGCCCCGCCACACCACCGCCCACGACCACGATGCGGGCCGCATGCTCATTGCGTGGATGCTGTGGCTTTCGAGCTTGCGGCTCCGGGGATTCGGTGATGGGCTGCTCGCCCTGCTCTGCTTGATTGACTGCGTTTTCCATGAACGACCCTGACTCTGCGTCTGTTGTGACCGGACGCCAGAACATCTCAAGATATCTGGCACGCATTGATTGTTCTTCAATTTTTATAGCAGGAAACTCAATATGGACAAGGCAAATACTGATGATATATATCTTTTATAAGACTTGAGCTGCACGAATGCAAGGTCTGCCTTGAAAGCTTTCAATTTTCTGAATAACCCTGGCTGCAAGCAATGCCAATCAAGCGTGGCGCGCTATCAACTTCTTGAGCGCCATGTCGTACGACGTGGCCTTAAAACCCCATTCGACGAACAGCGCTTGTCAAGCAGCGGCAAAACCGCTGCTTCAACCATGCAATTTGCGTTTGTCAATATACGAAACGTATACAGACCTTATGATGCTCGGCCATGGGAATCGTCAAAATTTCAGACCAGTTGCACGACCAGATTCGTGTCTCCAGCGCGGCCCTCGGCCGCTCCATCAATGCCCAGGCCGAGCACTGGCTGCGTGTAGGCCAGCTGGCCGAGCATCACCCCCAGCTCAATTACGAAGGCATCTGCGCCCTGCTGCTGCAGCAAGCCGAGCGTGAGCTGCAGCCTGCCAGCGCTCATGAAGCCGACACAGTCGTGCGCCGCCCCCGTCCGGTGCGCCTGGTAGGAGGCATGCAATGAAGCGCGGCAAACAGAAAGTCGTACCCATTCATGACGCCACCGACATCTACCTCTCGCGCAAGGCCGGCGGCCTGGCCGCCAAGGTGCTGGCCATGCTCACCCCTCATGTGCAGCCCGGCGTAAGCACAGAGGAACTGGACAAGATCTGCCACGACTACATCGTCAACGAGCTGAAATGCACGCCCACCAATGTGGGCTACTATGGTTTTCCCAAAACCGTGTGCACCTCGGTCAACCATGTGGTCTGCCACGGCATCCCAGATACCAAGCAGGTCCTCAAGGACGGCGACATCATCAATGTCGACGTCGCAGTAACCACGCCCGAAGGCTGGATCGGCGACACCAGCCGCATGTACTACGTGGGCCAGCCCAGCAATCTGGCCAAGCGCCTGGTCAACACCACCTATGAAGCGCTGGTGGCCGGCATCCGCTCCGTCAAGCCCGGGGCCACGCTAGGCGATGTGGGGCATGCCATCCAGACCGTGGCCCAACGCGAGCGCTTTTCCATCGTGCGCGAGTACTGCGGCCATGGCATCGGCAAGGTCTATCACGACGAGCCCCAGGTGCTGCACTACGGCACGCCCGGTCAGGGCCTGACGCTGCAGCCCGGCATGATCTTCACCATCGAGCCCATGCTCAACGCCGGCAAGGCCGCCACGCGCGAACTGGCGGACGGTTGGACCGTGATCACCAATGACAAGTCGCTCTCCGCCCAGTGGGAGCATATGGTGCTGGTGACGGAGACCGGATTTGAGGTGCTGACCCCCTGGCCCGAGGGTACAGGCGACTACCCCGCCATCTGATCAAGCGCGGCGAACCGCGCATATTGCCCTCGGCTATGTGCGCACAGCCGCTGGAGTTTGGCAATAACGGCCAGAAGCGGTCCGGGGTCTTGAAACCAGCCTGGAAACAGCCCGGCCCCAGCCGCACTACAGTGCCCGGCATGACAAATTACCTGTATCTGGGTCTGGCCATCATCTGCGAGGTGATTGCCACCTCCTTCCTCGCCAGATCGGAAGGCTTCTCCAGGCTCGGCCCTACCGCGGTTTCCCTGGTGGGCTATGCGATTTCTTTCTATCTGCTGTCGCTGACGCTGCGTACCGTGCCCACGGGCGTGGCCTATGCAATCTGGTCCGGCGTGGGCATCGTGCTGGTCTCGGCCGTTGCCTACTTCTGGCAGGGCCAGAAGCTCGATGCCCCCGCTCTGGCCGGCATGGCCATGATTGTGGGGGGCGTGCTAGTGATCAATCTGTTTTCAAAGACCGCCGGTCACTGATCGCCCTCGCCCCCGAAGTCCTCCACTGACTGCGTCAGATCCTGCAACCACTGCATGCTGGCGCGCAGCTCCTCGGGCCGGATCTCATGGGCGCCCGGGTACTCGTGATAGCTCAGTTGCAAGGGCAAGGAGGCCAGGCGGTCACGCACGGCATGGGCGCTGGTCAGCGGAATCACATTGTCATAAGTGCCGTGGCTGACCCAGGCCGACTTGCCCTCAAATGCGGCAGCGGGCGCGTGCAGCGACGCGATCTCGGGCAATAGACGACTGTGCCAGACCAGTGCGGCACGCAAGGTCTGGGGCTGGGTCAGCAACTGACTCAGACTCATGATGCCGCCCTGGCTGAAGCCCCCCAGCACCACCCGCTCGGGCGGAATGTCCAGCTGCTGCGCGGCCTGCTCCACCGTCTGCTGCAGCAAGATACGCGCCTGCTGCTCCTGCGGCACATTGATATGGCGCGTACCATCGGCATCCACAGTGAACTGAAACCAGGCATAAGCACCCATACCCATGGCAAAGGGCGCACGCAGACTGAGCACATGAAATTGCGGCGGCACATAGGGCACTAGGCCGAACAGGTCCTGCTCATTGCTGCCCACGCCATGCATGAGCACCAGCAGCCAGGCAGGCTGGCCGGCGTCAAGCTGCGCGGGCCGCTCCAGATAAGTCAAAGGCAATGTGCTCATGGACAACTCCCGAAGGCAGCACGGAATTTGATGGGAAACAGGCTGTAGCGCTTTTGCATTCTGCGACTGCAGCTATCAAAACAATATAGCGCAGACCCGCAGCCGGCTGACCGATCCGTACTCGGCCCGACAGGGTGCGCGCATGCCTTTTGATACAGTTGACCGACCTGAGCGTGGCTTTGCCGCTACACAAGCTCAGTCATGCACCCGCCCGCGCAATGCCTTGATGCCGGAGCGCAGGCTTTTGCCCTGCAGGCGTCTTTGCTGCGAGCCCCAGGTCGGCTTGGTGGGCTTGCGCGGGCGTGGCGGCCTTGCAACCGTGGCTACCAACGCATTGAGGCGCTGCAGCCCATCCCACAGATTGTGTTCCTGAGTGCGGTATTTTTGCGCCTTGATGACCACCACTCCGTCGGTGGTGATGCGCGAATCGCCCAAAGCCAACAAGCGCTGCTGCACATCGGCCGGCAGACGCGAGGCTCGAACGTCAAAGCGCAGATGCACGGCGCTGGCCACCTTGTTCACATTCTGGCCGCCCGGGCCTTGAGCGCGCACGGCGCTCCATTGCACATCGGCTTCGGTCAGCTCGAAGGCGGCCGCATTGCTCACGACAGAGCCTCCTGCAGCGCGGCGCAGAAGGTGGCCGGATCCTCGTGCTGTACCCAATGGCCGACGTTCCGCATCACCTGCCAGTCCAGCGCCCCCAGGCACTGACGCTGCATCAGCAGTTGCAGCTCGGCCAGGCAGCCCGCATACAGAGGGTCATGCTCGCCATAGATCGCCGCCACCGGCACCTTGATACGGGTCAGGGCCCGGGCCAGCACATCGGTGCGCGACAGCCGTCTGCGCGGCAGTCGGTCGCGAGCCACATTGAGCGCATGCAGTGCCAGCGTCTCTTCATCGATCAGCACCTCGTCATGCAGCATGAGGGCCGCGATATTGTGGCGATGGGCCTGCATCTGTGCCTCCAGCCCCGGCAGGTGGCGCCAGCCCAGCAGGCGCACGCTGCGTCCCTCGGTCATTCCCATGCCGGGAGCGCCGACCAACACCAGCCTCCGGGCCAGCTCCGGATGCTCGGCAGCCAGCAGACCGGCGGTCATGCCGCCAAAGGAAAAGCCGACCAGGTCGCAGACCGGACCCGTATCGGCATTGCCCAGCAACTGCCGGATGCCATAGGCCAGAGGCTCCAGCATGGTGTCCACATCCATGCCGCCGGGCACTCCATCGGATTCACCAAAACCCGGCAGATCGGCCAGCCACAGGCTGTAGCCCGCCTCGGTCAACGGCTGAATCACACGCAACCAATGCGTCCAGCTGCCACTGCCGCCATGCAGCAGCACCAGGGGCAGACCGCGCTGCACCACCCCGGCCGGGGGCTGCCAGCCATGCCAGACCATCAAGCCGCTGTCGGCGGCTTCTCCAAGCCGGGTCTGCACGCGCTGCGCCGTGGCCTGCAGCCGGGCAATGGCTGCCGGCAGCTCGACCCCCAGTTCCTGCGAGACCTGCTCCAGCGAACAGGCTGCTTCAACCGCCGATGTCACCACTGCGCCACCGCATCGATGGCCAGACCGTAGCCTGCCACGCCGAAGCCGCACATCACGGCGCGCGCCGTGGCCGACAGATAGGAATGGTGGCGAAAGCTCTCACGCGCATGGACATTGCTGATGTGCAACTCCACCAGCGGCACGGCCGTGCCCTTGACGGCATCGAGAATTGCCACACTGGTATGGGTGTAGGCCGCTGCATTCATGATCAGCGCCTGCAACTCCCCCTTGGAGTGCAACCGGCCTGCCTCGTGAATCCAGTCCACCAGCTCGCCCTCATGGTTGCTCTGGCGGAACTCCAGCTTCAGGCCATGGCGTGCACAGGCCTCTTCGCAAAGCTGGCGCACATCGGCCAGCGTGGCCGATCCATAGATGGCGGGTTCGCGCATGCCCAGCAGATTGAGATTCGGGCCATTGAGGACATAGACGGTTTTCACGGAAGCACTCTCCTGATTTTTGAGGACTGCCCGGATTATGCGAGCGCTGCAACCGCCCCGCAGGCATAAAAAACGGCTGCCTGGGCAGCCGTCTGTGGTGCAGAGTCTTTCAGGGCTCCGTCATCGATGTCATCATCGATAGTGATGATGATGATGGCGATGACCACGCCAGCGCGGGCCGCCACCGTAATAGACCGGGCCGGGCACAACCATCACGGGTGCGGGACGATACACGGGAGGCGGCGGCGCATAGTAGACCGGTGCCGGAGGCGCATAGTAGACAGGGCGCGGCGGCATATAGACCGGGGCGGGCGCCACATAGGGCGTGGCGTAAACGGGAGCGCCGACGCCCACGGCCACGCCGGGCACGCCGATGCCGACCGACAGGCTGACGCCGCCATGCGCCTGGGCGCCTGCGGCAGCCATCAGGCCAGCAATAGCGATAGAGCCAGCGGCAAGCAGCCTGGCCATGCGGGGGGAAGTTGTTCTGGACATCACAATCTCTCCTCTGTTTATGTGTCACCGGGGCAAGCTTGCAAATCTGTGCTGCGCCTTCGGCCCTTGGGGATATAACGTTTCAGCGTCCCGTCAGGATGGCACGGTTCCTCCAAAACATTGTGTCCAAATGCACACGCGGCAAAGCTGCAGTGTCCGCAGATCGACATGAGGTCATGGCAGCCGGCCTAAAATGGTGCAATGAGCTCTGCTGACGCCTCCAAATCCAACAACACCGCCCCCGAAGCGGTCAAGCCCACAAACTTCCTGCGCCAGATCATCGAATCGGATCTGGACAAGGGCACTTATGCCGCCCGTCACTGGGGCGGCGCGCCCGGCGATGCCCAGCATCACCAGAGCGGCCAGATAGACGAAGCCAAGATCCGCACCCGCTTTCCGCCAGAGCCCAACGGCTATCTGCACGTGGGTCATGCCAAGTCCATCTGCCTGAACTTCGGCCTGGCACGCGACTTCGGCGGCGTCTGCCATCTGCGCTTCGACGACACCAATCCGGAAAAGGAAGACCAGGAATATGTGGACGGCATCATCGATGCCGTGCGCTGGCTGGGCTTCGACTGGAAGGATGCCGACGGACACGAGAACCTCTACTTCGCCAGCAATTACTTCGACTTCATGTACCGCTGTGCGGTCTACCTGATCGAGCAAGGCCTGGCCTACGTGGACGAGCAGTCGGCCGACGAGATGAAGGCCAACCGCGGCGACTTCACCCGTCCCGGCGTGAACAGCCCCTTCCGCGACCGCTCCGTGGCCGAAAACCTGCAGCGCTTTGCCGACATGAAGGACGGCAAGCTGGCCGATGGCGCCGCCGTGCTGCGCGCCAAGATCGACATGGCCGCGCCCAATATCAATCTGCGCGACCCTGCCATCTACCGCGTGCGCCACGCCGAGCATCACAACACTGGCAATCAGTGGTGCATCTACCCGATGTATACCTTTGCGCACCCTATCGAGGATGCCTACGAGCACATCACCCACTCCATCTGCACACTGGAGTTCGAGGATCAGCGCCCCTTCTACGACTGGCTGCTGAACCACCTGCGCGAAGGCGGTCTGATCGACGCCCCCCAGCCCCGCCAGTACGAGTTCTCGCGCCTGAACCTGACCTATGTGATCACCAGCAAGCGCAAGCTCAAGCATCTGGTGGACAACCAGTTCGTCACCGGCTGGGACGACCCGCGCATGCCCACCGTGGTCGGCCTGCGCCGCCGCGGCTACACGCCGGAGTCCATCCGCAACTTCTGCGAACGCATCGGCGTGACCAAGGACTACGCCTGGATCGACTACGGCACGCTGGACGGCTGCCTGCGTGAAGATCTGGAAAACAAGGCACACCGCGCCATGGTCGTGCTGGACCCGGTCAAGCTCGAACTCAGCAACTGGGCCGAAGTGTTTGGCAGCGCCGAACATCTGGAGGACTGCCACCTGCCCGCCCTGCCCCACGCGGCGGAAGGTGAAACCGTGCCAGAGCGCCGTTTCACCCTTGGCCGCGAAGTCTGGATCGAGCGCGAAGACTTTGCCGAAGTGCCGCCCAAGGGCTACAAGCGCCTGTTCCCCGGCAACAAGGTCCGCCTCAAGGGCGGCTATGTGATCGAATGCACCGGCGCCGAAAAGGACGCCGATGGCAATGTGACCAAGGTGCTGGCCACCGTGGTGCCCGACACCAAGAGCGGCACACCGGGCGCCGACAGCGTCAAGGTCAAAGCCGCCATCACCTGGGTGGGCGCGGCCGATGGCCTGCAGGCCGAAGTGCGCATGTACGACCGTCTGTTCACCGACCCGCAGCCCGATGCAGGCGGCAAGGACTTCCTGACCCTGCTGAACCCCGACAGCCTGAAGGTCGTCACCGCCTATGTGGAGCCTTCGCTCAAGGCGGCTCAGGCTGACGACAAGTTCCAGTTCGAGCGTTTTGGCTACTTTGTGGCCGACCGCAAGGATCACCGCAGCGACAAGCCCGTGTTCAACAAGATCACGGGACTCAAGGACAGCTGGGGCAAGTAAACACTCCAGCCGGTTTCAACAAGGCTGCCAGGATTCACTGGCGGCCTTTTTTATTGCGCAAACTGCTGCGACATTTATCCCGAGAAAAGCTATTCGGTTCTCCGATCGGAAAATGGATAGCGCCCAATGAATTCTGGTTACATATTGAAATGAATACCGCCGGTATTGATTTTCAATACTCGATAAACATTTGCATAAAATGTTCTGAAATTCAGAGCATTTGATTATTTTCTTTCTAGAATCCTACTCACCGCAACATTACCAATCCGCAATTCATTCGCGGATTTTTTATTTTCATCAAAGGTCAAGAATGAACAGAAAAGCAGGAGCAGGCATTGCAGCGGCCATCGCCGTGATCGTGGCAGGAACACTGGGCACCAGCTATTACATGGGCGGCAAACTGCAGCAAAGCTTTACCGAAGGCCTGGACAAGTGGAGCGAGCATGGCGTGAAGATTCAGGTCACCAGCTATGACCGCGGCGCTTTTTCCTCCACCGCCAAAACGGTATGGACCCTGGACAGCGGCGACGAGCCCGTCCAGTTCACCGCCGAGCACAAGATCAGCCACGGTCCGCTGCCCCTTGGCCATGCCGCCGAGATTCACACCAGCTTCGATCTGCCCGAAGACGCGGACCCGGCGCTGAAAACCGCGCTCAACGGCCGCTCTCCGCTGGAAGTCGACACCAAGGTCGGCTGGGGCCGCAGCAGCTCCAACGTCATGACGTCGCCGGCCGTGAGCAGCAAGATCAAGGACAGCGAAATGAACTGGGGCGGCATGAAGATCGTCTGGGACATGCCCGCCGACATGAAGGCCGCCAAGGGCACGGGCAGCTTCGCCGGCCTGCAGTTCAAGGACGAGGAAGGCAGCGTGACGCTGGACAAGGCCGATATGCGCTTCGACATGAAACAGCCCCCGGGCCAGCAGTTCTGGACCGGCCCTTTTGCCATGACGATTGCCAAGATTGCCGCCACCAAGCAGGAAGAGGAAGGCAAAAGCTCTGCCAGCCACTTCGAAGGCATCACCATGGATTCGGACACCATCCTCAAAGGCGAGGTCGTGGAAATGACGCTCAAGACCGGCATCAAGACCGCCAAACTCGAAGACAAACAGGCTGACGACCTGATGCTGGACATGGCCTTCAACAATGTCGATGCCAACTGGATCAACCAGGTCGTGGAAATGAGCAAGCGCAAGAACCCGCTGCTCGGCGAGGCCACTGACGACGAAGATGCCGAGGAGCAGGGCAGCGGCGATCTGCGCGAGAAAATGCTCAAGTCGCTGACACAGGCCCTGGCGCGCCAGCCCGTGATCGAGCTCAAACGCCTGTCCATGCGCACCCCCGACGGCGTGAGCGAGTTCGCGGCAGCCATTCAGTATCTGGGCGATGGCGAGAAGATGGGCACTCTGCTGCAGGATCTGAAGGTCAGCCTCAAGGCCGATATGCCCAAGCCCTTCATGGAAAACATGATGCTCTCGCGCAGACGTTCCAGCCTGCTGGCCGTGTTTGAAGACGAGAGCGAGTACAAACCCGAAGATATCGAGGAAGCCGCCAAAGCCCAGACTCAAGCCAGCCTGGACATGCTCAAGGAGCAAGGCATCTTTGAAGACAAGGACGGCAAGATGCGCACCGAGATCGTCTATGCCAAGGGGGAATTCCAGGTCAACGGCAAGCCGCTGGACGCCATGGGTACCAGCACACTCATGGGCACCATGACCGAATGATGTGACCCAGACCCGGGAGGCGTGTTGCTTCGCGGATAGCTCCAAGGCCTGCCTCGCGCAGGCCTTTTTCATGGGAAGAACGCCCCCCGAGTATGGAGATGCAGACGAGAAAGCACCGTCAGCAACTCCTGCCCGAAGTGTTCATTGTTTTCAGCCTTCAGCCCTTACCCACACTGCGAAAGAAGCTATCAAAATTCACGTTATCTCTCGGAGCATGGCCTGCAACCACACGCCTTATTTGCTTACAACACTCTGTCAACAACGGCTCAAAACTGGCGTTAAAACAGCATCCGCCAAAGCACCGTGATTTGCACGGCGCGGCGCAAGGAGCGTCAGATGTCGCATTTCCCCAGGACCCGGCCCGAGCAGCCGGAACTGCAGCCAAAAACGGTCGCCCGCCTATGGCATCCAGGCATGATTGCCCTGGCCGCCGCCATGGCGCTGAGCGCCTGCAACGACAAGGATTCGCCGATCAAGGCGGACAGTGCGCCGCCAGCCTCGGTACCTTCCGCCACGCCCGATGCCGCCCAGCCTCAGCCCGCCGCCTATGTGCCACCCGGTGCTGACGCGCTCTACCGGATGGTGGCGCCGATTGCGCTTTACCCGGACAAGCTTGTGGCCCAGATCCTGGCCGGTGCCACCTATCCAGACCAGATCAGCGCCGCCGAAACCTGGCTGGGGCAGAACCCCGGACTGCAGAAGACGGCGCTGAGCAATGCCGTCAACGCCCAGAACTGGGACCCTTCCGTCAAATCACTAACCCAGTTTCCCAATGTGCTGGAACAGATGGCCTCCAGCCTGCCCTGGACCACGGCGCTGGGCAAAGCCTATTACAACGATCCCTCGGATGTGATGAACGCCATACAGGTCATGCGCAACCGTGCCTACAAGGCCGGCACGCTCAAGACCTCCAGCCAGCTCAAGGTCAACCTGGCGTCCACGCCTGCCGCCGTGGCCTATACGCCAGGAGCCGTGGTCACACCGCTGCCCGACCCGGTCATAGAGCCGCCGGAGCAGTTCATTGAAATCAGCCCCACCCAAGTGGATACGGTCTACGTTCCTCAGTACGACCCGGCTGCAGTCTACGGTCAGCCGCTGCCCGTATATGGCGGCTACCGCTATGTAGAGGCGCCGCCTCCAGCTCCCGTGGCAGGCGTGCCCGTGATTGCCGGCCTGCTGGGCTTTGGCACCGCCATCGTGCTGGCCGGGTCCATGGACAGACATCCGTCCTGGGGCTGGAATGCCTGGAATATGCACTGGGGCGATCCCGAAAGGCCCTGGCGTCACGGCGAGCGCCCCCCGCCCCCGCAAGCCCGTCCGGCCGTGGTCTACAACAACACCACCTATATATCGCAGTCGCGAACCGTGGTGCAGAACATCCATCGCACGGACAACACCTATATCAACAGCATCCATGAAAATGCCGCAGGCGAGCGCCGCGAGCCGGCCGGGCCGCCCCAGGCGGCAGGCGTCCTTGCTGGGCCGGGGACGATGGCTGTGGGCGCTGCCGTCGGTGCCGCCGCCATGACAGCCGGTGGCCATGGCCTGAACCAGCGACAGCCAGCACAGAGCCCCCTGGCTACACAGCTACAGGGCAGGCCGGGCTTTGCCCAGGGACCCAACCATGCTCCAGGCGGGCCGCGCGCATCCAATGGCAATGCTTTGATGCCGCCGCAAGACCCCCATGATCGCCATCCACCTCAGGCGCCGCAGATGCAGGCTGCCATGGTGGAGAAAGCCATGCAGCAACGCCCACAGGAGCCAACCCAGCGCCAGCAAGCAATGCAGCAGCAAACTCCTGTGCAGGTGCAACAGCAGCACACCCTGGAGCAGGCCCAGCGTCAGCAGCCAATGCAGCAAGTCCGCGAGCAGCAGCAGCAGCAGCGCGCCCAGGAGCAAGCTCAACATCAACATCAACAGCAAATGCAACAAGCCCGTGATCAGCAAGAGCATAGGCAACAGGCACAGCTGCGGCAGATGCAACAGCAGCACGCCCAGGAGCAAGCTCAGCGCCAGCAACAAATGCAGCAGCAACAGGCCCGTGAACAACAGCAGCGCCAGCAGCAGGCCCAGATGCAGCAGATGCAACAGCAGCACGCCCAGGAGCAAGCTCAGCGCCAGCAACAAATGCAGCAGCAACAGGCTCGTGAACAACAACAGCGCCAGCAGCAGGCCCAGATGCAGCAACAACGGGCACAGGAACAGGCCCAACGCCAGCAGCAGGCACAGATGCAGGCTCAACAGCACCAGGCCGAGCAACAGGCTCGCATGCAAGCGACGCGGTCTGAGGGCCGCTCGCGCGGGGATCGCGAGCACCGCTGAAACGCCACTCGCCTTCGTACCATGCCGCCTGCCATGCAGGCGGCTTGTCAGTGCGCAGCCTGCATGACGGTATAAACAAGCTCATAGAAGTTCATTCGTTTTTGCGCCACTCATTGCAGCAGCCTTCATGTACAACCCAAGCCATTTCAAGACTGATGATCCAGCCTCCCTGCATGACTTGATCCAAGCCCATCCCCTGGGTTGCCTGGTCACCCATTCCGACTCGGGGCTGGACGCCAATCACCTGCCTTTCGAGCTGTTGCAGGACGAGGACGGCGTTTTGCGCCTTATCGCCCACGTGGCGCGCGCCAACCCTGTGTGGCAGCAGATCCGGGACGACAGCTCCGTGCTGGTGATCTTCCGTGCCGAGCAGGCCTATATCTCCCCCAACTGGTATCCCAGCAAGCACGAGAACCATGAGCAGGTCCCGACCTGGAACTACCGTGTGGTCCATGCGCACGGCCGCATCGGTGTGCGCGATGATGAAAAGTTCGTGCGCGGCGTGGTGGGCCGGCTCACCCGCCGCCATGAGGCTCGGAACAATGCCCAGGCCCCGTGGAAAATGAGCGATGCTCCGCCCGACTATCTGCAACGCATGCTCGGCGCCATCGTGGGCCTGGAAATTACCGTCGACCGCCTGGAAGCCAAGTTCAAGCTGAGCCAGAACAAGCAGCAGCGCGACCGGCTCGGTGCAGTGCAGGCCCTGGAGCAACTGGGACAGCTGGATCTGGCCCTGAGCATGCGCCTGCCCTGATCGCCGCTGCCGACCTGCAAGTCATAGACATGCGTAAAGCTCCCATCCCTGTATCGCCTTTAGCTCCGCTATCGATAGCAATACAGCACAATGCCTGCACAACCCGATAAGCACCATGCCAGCCGAAAAAATTTCCAACCCTTCTCTCCCTCCCGAGCGCCGTCGCCTGCTGCAATGGATGGCGCAATCGGCGCTGTTTGCCGCAGCACCAGCCTGGGCTGCGCGCAGCGCCAACTCGGACAGCGCGCTCTGGCCGCAGGACAGCAGGGTTCCCGGCGGCGTCGCACGCCTGTCGCTGGGCCCTGCCTCCGCACGTCCCCTGGTCACGGCAGCGGAGGCCGAGGTTCTGGTGGTGGGAGACATGATCGAATGGACCGCACTCGTGGGCATACCGCTTGCCACCACACCGGGTGAGCAAAGCGTTGGCGTGAAGGCCGACGGCCGTTTGCGCACCATGAGCTATACGGTGCGCGACAAACAGTATGTGGAGCAACGCCTCAAGGTCTCACCCAAGACGGTGGACCTGTCTGCCGAAGACAATGCCCGCTACGAACGCGAGGCCGCCCACCTGAAGACCGTGATGGCCACCTTCACAGAGCCGCTGCCTTCCGGCAGCCTGCACATGCGCGTGCCGGTGCCGGGTCGCCGCTCCAGCAGTTTCGGCCTGCGCCGAGTCTTCAACGGCCAGTCGCGCAATCCGCACAGCGGCATGGACATCGCCGCCCCTACGGGCACGCCGGTGCGTGCACCGCTACCCGGCAAGGTGGTCGATGTGGGCGACTATTTCTTCAACGGCGGCACGGTCTGGCTGGACCATGGCGGCGGCCTGCTCACCATGTACTGCCACCTGAGCCAGGTGGACTGCAAGCCGGGCGACCAGTTGCAGACAGGCGATTCCTTTTGCAAGGTCGGAGCCACAGGCCGCGTGACCGGTCCCCACCTGCACTGGAGCGTGATGCTGAACCGCGCCATGGTGGACCCGGCGCTGTTCATCTGAACGGATCTCGCAGACGAAAAAGCGGCTCAGCGAGCCGCTTTTTAAATTCTCACGACCAGCTCAGGACCTCCAACGCATACCCATCAGGCGCAACAGACCGGTTTGCTCGAAACTATGGTGCATCCCGATCCTGCTTCAGATAGTTCTCCACCAGCTCAAAGAAACTGTCGTAGAAGCTGCGTTTGGAAATGGTCTCGCTGCCCACCTTGACCAGCGAATCGTTGCTGGAGGAAAACGGCAGAGACAGCGAACCCAGAGCGCTCACCCCCACGCTGGCCGAGGTTGCACTCTTCTTTAGCGAATAGCGATCCTGCAACGCTGTCGCAAAACCCAGACTGACCAGGCCGTCGCTGGTCTGCGGCACGCAGACCACACGGAAATTGATTTCCAGATTGGTCTCCGTATTGGGCTGGAAGTTCTTGCGCCCTTCTATCAGCTCCTGCGTCCTGGCCGTTGCGATATAACCCTGGCTCAACAAGGCGCGACGTGCGGCCTCGCAAGTCTGTGCCGGTGTCGCATCAAAGCCGCGGGAAAACGTGGAACTGGAGTCGAAAGTCTCCTGTACCGGCATATGCTGAGGTGCGGTTGCCGAGCATGCCCCCAGCAAACCTGCCAATATGCCCACAGAACCCAGCCGCCCCCAATTCAGCCCAAACAAAGCAACACCACCTAAGCGCACAGAAACTCCTTGATGCCTGGGCCGTAGTTTCTTCATAGCCCGAACCTTTGAAGCGTAGCAGCTTGGCAAAGACTAATTTGACGAAGCGCTGTCTAGTCGTACGGATTTTTTCGATCTTTACAGGGGCTTCACGCCCGGGCGGCACATCTGATTTCTCCGCCCTTCCGCGTGCAGCATTTGTTGACACTCTGAGGTTGTCGAAGCGCAAAACAACCGCAACGTTGGGTTAAGGTCAGATAAAACCCGCAGGGAACTGATATGGTCAACAGAGACTCTGTTTCTGCTGACACGGTTTGCCGTATTCCTCTATTCGACCTTAAGGAAACCCTATGAAATTTCGCTGGACCTGGTGCCTTCCCCTTGTTGCTTCCATGACGCTTGCCGCCTGCGGTACGACAAGCGGTGGCGGTGCAAGCAAGCCCGGCCCTACAGGCTCCGCAGGCGATGCCGCGTCGCTGACCGCCTACCACTGGAAACTGCAGCAGGCCTACACACCGGCTGGCAATGAGGACCAGAGCTGGTTTCTGGGCTCCAGCCAGGCACCTATCGAGCTGGACTTCGTGGATCAGCGCGTCGTCGTCAAGAATCTGTGCAACGTCATCTCGTCGGCTTACACCGTTGAGGGCCAGCGCATCAATCTGCAGCGCGGCATGAGCACCCTGCGTGCCTGCAATGACAACCAGCTGATGATGCTGGAGCAGAAGGTAGCGCGCATTCTGCCTACGGCCAAGCAATGGAATGTGCAGCTCGGCGGCGCCACTACTGAACAGCCTCGCCTGACGCTGCAGTTCATTGATGGCACGCGCTGGCAGCTCAACGGCAAGCCCACTGCCCAGACCCAATACGGCAGCGCGCCCGAACGCATATTTCTCGAGGTCGGTCCCGAGCGCAAGGCCTGTAGTGCAGGTGCAGGCCGCCATCAGTGTCTGCAGGTACGCGAGATCCGCTACGGCGACAACGGCGTCAAGACCTATACCGGCCAGTGGGAGAACTTCTACAGCGAGATTGAAGGCTACAAGCACGAAACCGGTGTGAGCAATGTGCTGCGCATCAACCGCTTCAAGCGCCAGAATGTACCCGCCGATGCTTCAAGCTATGTCTATGTGCTGGACATGGTGGTGTCCTCGGCCATCGCCGACAAGCGCAAGTAAGCCGGCGCTCAGGCATTGAAAAAGCCGGCCCTGGTGCCGGCTTTTCTATTTTCATGCGTACATTCAACGCCGATGTTTCACGCACCACGTTTCATCAAACATGGTTCGTTGCCAAAGGACGATTTTCTTTTGGCAATAACTACTTAGGGAATGTTTTCTGAACGCAGTAGTTCGGAAAACAGGATTACAGGTTATGCCCAGCGTCTGTGGAGCCGCCTGTGGACAAGCCTCGGAAAAGCAGAGCGAGGCCGCACAGGCATTGACTTCGGGCCCTGCGATCAAAAAATACGCAGGGATGATTGAGCCTGCAATGTTTCACGGAGAAAAAAGCCGACACCTTTCGGATGCCGGCAAGAGAGGAAAGTCACTGACCTCACACACAAATCATTGAGCTGGCTCCTGCCCCGGCTCCATGCCCCGGGCAATAGCCGACAGATTCAACGCAGACGGAAACGACCTTCCACAAACATGGAGGAACGATGGCCGCTTTCGCACTGGTTGTCAGCGTAGGACCAGAAAGCCTGCACCGTGCCCTTGGCCGAATCTATGACCTGGCTGACCGTGAAGCCGGTTTTCTCGATCCAGTTCAAAAAATGCAGGTGGTCGCTCAGTTGCAGATAGCTGAGGTTCTCGCAGCCCTCGGAAATATGCCCTTGCGAGTCCACCACGCGCCAGCGCATCTGACCGCTGGCGGTGTAGCGGACTTGGGCCTGGCTGTCCGGGAATTCAATGACTGCTTCGCGGCCCAGAAGAGTTCCTGCGTATTGCATCGAAAGCATGGACATGATGTGACTCCTTGAGAGAAAGCTTCGCTATTCATAACGCCAAACCATTTGTGTGAAGCTATGATGAATCGCCGCCGTTTCTTTGCGTGTGGGAAAGTGACTCATGCCTTCGTCGGTAAACATTTTTTGACAAACAAGGCTTCTCTCCTGCATGGCATGAAGGTTAATCCGCAGCCTGCTTGCCGGATATGAACCGCAGCAGAAGTGAATGCTCAGAACGGCCATAGGCACTGCAGAAAACAAGGCGATCGCGCATACTCGGCCCTCTGACATTTCAGGTCGCCAAGGCAGGACGTCGGCCCAGGCCAACTCCCGCCTCCTCAGCCGCACTCACGGATCTCACCTTGTCCACCCCCGTCACCTCTACAGCGCCTCAGGCCTCCTCCATCCCGCCATTGCGCGATCCCGCTTTTGTCAATTTCGTGCTGGCACGCATGCTTGCCATGTTTGCCCAGCAGATGCAGGCAGTGGTGGTGGCCTGGCAGGTGTACGACATCACCCGCGAGCCTCTGTCTCTGGCCTATGTCGGGCTGGCGCAGTTCCTGCCCATGGCGGGTCTGCTGATTCCCGCTGGCGATCTCAGCGACCGCATGAGCCGCAAGCGCCTGCTTGGCATCAGCTGGCTGGTGGCCGCAGTCTGCTCGGGCCTGCTCTGGCTGCTAGCCGAGAGCGGCGCGCACAATGTGCACTGGATTTATGCAGTGCTGGTGCTGTTTGGCTGCAGTCGCGCCTTCAGCGGTCCGGCGCTGCAAAGCCTGTTGCCGCAGATCGTTGCCCGCGAGCAACTGGCCCAGGCACTGGCCACCAACAGCATGCTGATGCGTATCTCGGCGATTGCCGCTCCCGTGCTGGGCGGCCTGCTGTACGCGCTCGGCGGCGGCGTGCTGACCTATGCGGTCTGCGGCGTCGCTCTGCTTCTGGGAGCCGGCCTGCTGAGCCAGGTCCCCGTACATTTTGCCGGCCCCAGGATCCTCACTGACGTGCAAACCACCATGTGGCAACGCTTTGCCGAAGGTCTGCATTTCATGCGTACCCGCCCCATCATCCTTGGCACCATCTCGCTCGATCTGTTTGCTGTGCTGCTGGGTGGCGTTGTGGCCCTGCTGCCCGTTTATGCGCACGAGGTGCTTCAGGTAGGTCCGCAAGGCCTGGGCCTGCTGCGCTCCTCCATGGCTGCGGGAGAGGTCTGCATGGGCCTGTGGCTGGCATCGCGCCCCATCAACCGCCGCGTGGGCAAGGTGATGTTTGCCGCCGTAGCAGTGTTCGGACTGGCCAATCTGGTGTTTGCGCTCTCGCACTGGTTTGTACTGTCCATGCTGGCACTGGCCGTGGCCGGTGCGGCCGATATGGTCAGCGTCTATATTCGCGGCGCATTGGTGCAGTTTTCCACGCCCGACCATATGCGCGGCCGCGTGAATGCGGTGAACATGCTGTTCATCGGCTCCTCCAACGAGCTGGGCGAGTTCCGCGCAGGCAGCAGCGCGTCCTGGTTCGGTGCAGTTCCCGCCGCCATTCTGGGCAGCCTGTGCACGCTGGGCGTGGTGGGTGGTTGGATGGCACTGTTCAAGCCCCTGCGCGATGTGGACAGGCTCGAAGATGCGGCGCGCGTAAGCGGCCTCGAGCCCCCGCAAGCACTTGAAAATCAATAGCTGCCAATCATCGGGCAATTGACGCTGCAACCCGCTTCGACACAAAAAAGCCTCGCAGACCCTGCGAGGCTTTTTGCTGATCGCGGCGGCTGATTTACAGCAGCTCGGCACGCAGTTGTTCGGCGCTCTTGGGCGACAGCAGGCCAGGGGCCACGTCAAATACCGTCTTGCAGCCATGTTGGCCAGCCTGGGCCAGGCGATGCACGGCGCGTGCATAAGCCACAAGCACGCTGGAAGTGAACTCGGGGTTGCTGTCCAGCTGCAGGCGGTATTCGATGACCTGCTTGTTTTCGGCACTGGTATTGCCGCTGCGGATCACAAAGCCGCCATGGGGCATGGCAGAGTGATCGCGAGCCAGCTCTTCGGCACTGATGAAGTGGACCGTGGTGTCGTACTGGTCGAAGTAGTGAGGCATTTCCACAATGGTCTTGCGCACGGCTTCGGCGTCGGCGCCATCCTTGAGCACCACATGGCATTCACGCTGGTGCTTCTCGCGGGTGGACAGCTCGGGGCGCACGCCGGAGCGCACCTTGTTGACCGCCTCTTCCACAGGGATGGTGTACTGCACGCCGCCGGCCACGCCTTCCACGCGGCGGATGGCGTCGGAATGGCCCTGACTCAGGCCCTTGCCCCAGAAGGTGTAGGTAGCGCCGTCAGGCAGCAGGGCTTCACCCAGCACGCGATTGATGGAGAACATGCCGGGGTCCCAGCCGGCCGAGATCAGGGCCGTGCATTGACCCCCCTGAGCGGCCTTGTCCACACTGGCAAAGTGTTCGGGGATGCGGGCATGGGTGTCAAAGCTGTCGACCAGATTGAAATGAGCCGCCAGCTCGGGCGCCTGCCTGGGCAAATCGTCCTTGGAGCCGCCGCAGAGAATCAGCACATCGACCTGACCTTTGTGCGACAGCAAAACATCCATGGAATGCACAGGCGTATCTGCATTCAGGGGCTGGAGCTGGGAAGGGTCGCGACGGGTGTAAATCCCCTTGAGCTGCATATCGGGGTTCTTGGCGACAGCAGCTTCCACGCCGCGGCCCAGATTGCCGTAACCGACGATAGCAACGCGGATAGGGGATGAGGTCGATGCCATGACGAGCTATTCCTTCAAACAAAACAAAACTTCAATTATTGCCCTGTGATGCACCAACTTGGGGCTGGAACTGCAGCAATCTCAGTCCGATGTGTGTGAACGCCCACGCCATGAATGCCGCAAGCCATCGCCGATCAGCAGGCCCACGGCGGCAAAGATCAGCGCATAGCTCAGTTGCTGCTGCGGCTCCATGCTCTCGCCCAGCAGCCAGGCCACCACGACCAGCAAGGCCGGTTCCACATAGGACAGCAGACCGAACAGGCCCAGCGGCAGCCAGCGACTGGCAATCATGTACAGCGCCAGCGCCACGGCGCTGACGATGCCCAGCAAGGGCAGCAGGCCCCATAACGTCGGATGACCCGCGACCAGCGGCCAACTGTCGGGCGTGCGCAGCGTGAAGGCAATGGCCACCGGAACCAGCAGCGCCATGTCTATCCAGTGACCGGCCAGGGTATCGGTCTGCAGCCAGCGGCGCAGCGAGAAATACACCGTATAGCCCAGCGCCACCACCCAGGTCTCCCAGGACATGCCGCCGGCCTGCCAGAACTCATGCGCCACGCCCGCAGCCGCCAGGAGCGTAGCCAGGCTCTGGCCCAGCGTCAGACGCTCGGCAAACAGCACACGCCCGGCCACGACCATCACCAGCGGCAGCAGAAAATAGCCCAGCGACACTGGCAACGCACGCCCGTTCATGGGTGCCCACATGAAAATCCATAGCTGCACGCCCAGCAGCGCCGAGCTCAGCACCAGCAGCATTCCAAACCGGGGCTGGGCCAGAGCTCTCGCCAGCAAGTCGCGTACCGCCGCCACCTCCTTGAGAGCGAACAGCAGGGCAGTGGTAAAGGGCAACGTCACCAGCACGCGCCAGCCAAAGATCTGCTCGCCATCGAGCGGGGCGAGAAAAGGCGAGAGGTAATACAGCGAGGCGAACAGCACGGACGCCAGGACCGAAACCACCACCCCCTTGAACATCACAGACACAAGATCAAGCCTCCAAATGGCGGCCAGCATTGATCCGTCAAGCGCTGGCAGCTACTTCAAAAAAAAAATGAGCCGACGTCGAGCGGCCCACACCGATTCTCGGCCACGAAGCGGCCTGTCGGCAGGCAGACCCTGGTCAGCAAAGCTTTGCACTGTGCGCTAGAGTGCGGCTCGCCCTCTTCTGTCTGCCTTCCACATGCCCGATACCGCCCTGCCCGACGGCTCTGCCAATCCGCCTTTGCACATACTCTGGCAGGACGAGCATATGGTCGTGGTCTACAAACCCGCCAGCTGGCTGGTGCATCGCACGGGCCTGGATGCGCACGAGACCCGCTTTGTCATGCAGACGCTGCGCGACCAACTGGGCCATCATGTCTGGCCCGTGCACCGGCTGGACAAGGGCACCTGCGGCGTGCTGCTCATGGCACTGCACAAGCAAGCGGCCCAGGCTCTGGCTGCCAGCTTTGCAGCCCATGAAACCCGCAAGGAATATCGGGCCCTGGTGCGCGGCTGGCTACCCGAAACATTGGAAGTCGATCATCCCCTCAAGCCCGACGATGCACCCGAGGATGCCCCGGTGCAGGACGCGCACACGCACTTGCGCTGTCTGGCGCGCCTGTCCTGGCCCGAAAGCTATGACGGCCGACACCCCGAAACCCGCATCAGCCTGGTCGAAGCCCTGCCGACCACGGGCCGCAGACACCAGATACGCCGCCATCTCAAGCATGTGGCCCACCCCATCATCGGCGACGCCACCCATGGCAAGGGGCCGCTGAATCGCTGGTGGGCCGAACGCCTGGGTCAACAGCGGCTATGGCTTCATGCCAGGGCACTGGAGATTGCCCACCCCGTGAGCGGGCAGCTCATGCGCTTCGAGGCCGACTGGTCCAGTCTGACTCAGCTGCAGGAAGCGCGGGACTGGCAAAAGCTGGTGGCGCTGCCGGGCTGGCAACCCATAGCATAAGAAACAGCTGTCAGCGCTTGTATCTCAAGCGTTGACAGCTATGATTTTCTGCAACTACGCAGACTTGGGCGTAGCGCGAATCCACTTGCCCTCTTCGTCGAACTGCAGGCCTGGTGCGGCCGCAAACTCGTATTGCGCTTCGGGTTCGGCCTTGAGCTCACCCTGCAGCAACTCCACCAGACGCTCGTTGCCCATCTTGAAGCCACAGGCCTGGGCATGGCCTCCGCCGCCAAAGCTCTCTGCCAGAGGAATGCAGTTGAACTCCGAACGCGAGCGCAGGCCCACCTTGGTGCCCTTGTGATTGGCATGCCACATCAAGGCAAAGCTGCCGCTCTGGCGCGCCAGCAAATCACCCACCTGGCTGTGGAACATGCCCGGGCAGTTGACCATCAGGCCCTGCCTGCCGTTGAAGACCAGCACCTGGGCGCCGTCGGCAATATCGACGCAAAGCTTCTGGAATTTCTCGTCCATGGCGCCGCCACGGGCCATGTAGACGGTTTCCTGCTCGGGCGTGAAGGCCGCAATCTCGGCCCAGCGCTCAAAGCTGCGCACGGGCTCCATGTCCAGAGCCGCGAGAAACGCCGCGCTTTCGGGGAATTCCCATTTCCAGATATCGCGGTCCTCGATGTAGCGAATCAGGCCGGGCACGGGCTTGTCGGCCTGGAAAAACTCCCAGGCCAGACGCGCGCCGGACTTGCTCATATCGAAATGCACCACGCCGCATTGGCATTGGTAGCCGCTGAGTTTCTCGGCCGCACTCTTGTGATGGTCCAGCACCACGAGCTTGGCCACGCGCGACTCGATCTCGGCCATCAACGTGGGCTCAAAGGCAAAGTCCAGCACATAGACGGCGCGACCGGCCAGATCGCCCAGGTCGTCGGCCGCCTGAATCTCGCCGTGATCCAGACCGCGAAACTCGGCCTGACCTTCATAGAACAGCCAGGCCGCCAGCGCCGCGCCAAAGCCGTCGGGGCAGCGACGGCCATGGTAGAGGATGAGGGGCTTGGGATCGTTGCGATCGGGGCGTACCAGCAACTGCTGGAACAGGGAAATTTTGGCGTTCTGTGCGGTCATAACCGGGTATTTTCGCCGTTTGCGCCGGAGCGAGGCGACGCACGGGCATTGCGGGCTCACGGCTGACTGCTTCCGTGGCGGGTGTTTCGCCCTGCAAGACACTGCCTGCAGGGCTCATCCGGCTGCCCGCAAGAGGCTTCACGCCTGGTAAGTCACCGCTTGCTTTTTCCTCGGTTAGCACAAGCGCTGAAATCCCTGATTTCGGTATCTACCTAAGCCCCCACTCTTCGCATACGCCTATGATGGGGGTCTTGCTATTGAAATGCTGCGGTCACCGGCAGGCCCGCAACGCTTGCCTGCCACGACAGTTACAGCGCTGGGTGCTCCGCGGCCCCTGTATGCGATCTACACCCGATATCACTCCTCACCTCGGTACGCTGCTCAGTTTTCGCCGCGACCTGCACGCCAATCCTGAGCTCAAATACGAAGAGCACCGCACCGGCGACAAGGTCGCCGCATACCTCACGGCCCTGGGCCTGACCGTGCATCGCGGCCTGGGCCAGACTGGCGTTGTCGCCAGCATCCACGGCAAGGGCCGCAGCAAGGACAACCCCGGCCGCAGCATCGGCATCCGTGCCGACATGGATGCCCTGCCCGTCACGGAAATCAACACCTTCGGGCACATCAGCCAGAACAAGGGCCGCATGCATGCCTGCGGCCACGACGGCCACACCACCATGCTGCTGGGCGCTGCAACCACCCTGGCTCAGCAACCCGACTTTGACGGCACGGTGCACCTGATCTTCCAGCCAGCCGAAGAAGGAGGCGCTGGCGCCAAGGCCATGATGGATGACGGCCTGTTCGACAAATTCCCCTGCGAAGCCGTGTTTGCGCTGCACAACTGGCCATCGCTGCCGGCCGGCCAGATGGCCGTGCGCGTTGGCCCCATCATGGCCTCCACCCTGCGCTTTCAGATCAGGGTCCATGGCAAGGGTGGCCATGCGGCCATGCCCCACACCACGCTGGACCCGATTCCCGTGGCCTGCGCCATCGTCAGCCAGTTGCAGACCCTGGTCTCGCGCAGCACCGATCCGCTGGACTCGGCCGTGCTCACCGTGGGCAAGATCACCAGCGGCACGGTGGAAAACATCATTCCCGATGACGCCATCATCGCCGGCACCGTGCGCACCCTGAAGAAGGAAACGCGCGAGATGTTTGTCGAAGGCCTCAAACGCATCAGCAGCCATGTGGCAGCCGCCCATCTGTGCACGGCCGAGTTCACGCTGCGCCCCGGCTCCTACCCCAACACAACCAACCACGCCCGCGAAGCCAAGTTCATGGCCGCCGTGATGCGTGAAGTGGTCGGTGACGACAACGCCTTTGACGATGTGCTGCCCGCCATGACCTCCGAAGACTTCGGCTTCATGCTGGAGGCCGTCCCCGGCGCCTATGGCTGGATTGGCAATGCCAAGGGCGACCAGCCCGGCGTGAGCCTGCACAATCCGGCCTACGACTTCAACGATGACAACATCGGTCGCGGCTCGAGGTTCTGGGATCTGCTGGCACGTCGCTATTTTGAGCAGCCGGCCGCCTGACGACAGCCAAGAACTACGCTATTCATAGCTGATAGCCCTCAACCAGCAATGGTTGTGGGCTTTTTTCATATCTTGGCAGCGGCATCGGGCTCGCCCAACACCTCGACCAGCCAACGCTGCTGCGGCATGGGCATGCCGAGCAGCATGCCCTGAAGCACGATGTCCGGGTTCCACTGCGTCAACTGCAGCGCCTGCTCGGACAGCTCCACACCTTCTGCCACCACGCGCAGTTGCAAGCGCCGCGCCACCAGCAACATGGCTTCGACCAGGGCAGCATCTTTTTCGGAGCGATGGCTGCCGCTGACAAAGCTTCTGTCGATCTTGAGCTCCTGAATCGGCAGGTGCTGCAGGCTGTACATACTGGAATAGCCGGTCCCGAAGTCATCGAGAGAAATCTCTATGCCCAGGCCACGCAGTGCCAGCATGCGCCGACGCGCCTGATCCAGATCCCGCAGCAAGGTGCCTTCGGTGATCTCCAGTGTCAGCTGGCGAGCATTGGCACCGGTTTCCCTCAAGACCTTGTCCAGCGTGGCCATGAAATCGTCATGCGCAAATTGCTGAGCGCTGACGTTGACCGACAGACGCAGTCCACGCTCTGCCATGGCCGGCCTGGCCAGCAGCATGCAGGCCTGACGCAGCACCCAGTCGCCCAGACGCACGATGAGCTCGGACTCCTCGGCCACCGGAATGAACTCTCCCGGGCTTACCAGCCCCCATTCGGGGTGCTGCCAGCGCACCAGCGCCTCGGCACCCACGCAGCGACCGCGCGCATCGGTCTGGCTCTGCAGATACAGACGCAACTCCCCGTCGGAGATGCCGTGGTACAAATCCCTGGCAATGCGCACGCGCCGATACACATCCTGGGCCATGCGCGGCTCGAACAGCACCACGCTGCCCGGACCGCCCAGCTTGGCCTCATGCAAGGCCACGCTGGCAAAGCGCAGCACGTCATGGCTGTTGCCGCCTTTAATGGCCGGCTCCAGCACGGCACCGCCAATGCAGCAGCTGACAAACTCGGTTTCCACCCAGCTGTTGAGAGAGAACGGCTTTTGCAAGGCCTTCTTCAAGGTCTGCGCATACTGCTGCAGCTGCTCCTCCACACCTTCGGCCTGCTTGTGCAGGCTATCAAAAACAATAGCAAACTCCGCAGCCGCAACACGCGCAATCCAGGCATCGTCAGGCAGAACCTCGACCAATCTGGCCCCCATGGCCTGCACCAGCTCGTCGCTGTGCTGCATGCCATGCACATCGTTGAAGACGGAAAAGCGATCTACGTCCAGCAGCAGCAAGCCATGGCTGACATCCTGCCGAACCAGGGCCAGCTCGCGCAGATGCAAGGTCAGCGAATGGCGGTTGGGCAGCCCCGTGAGCGAGTCCAGGTAGACCAGGTCGTGGATACGGCGCTCGGCCAGAACGCGCTCGGAGAGATCGCGCTTGAGCTCCACATAATTGACGACCTCTCCCTGAGGCGTGCGAATCGGCGTCACCAGCACCGACTCCCGCAAGGCCTCACCCTTGCTCGTGCGATTGGTCATCTCGCCACGCCATAGCGTGCCCTTGGCCAATTGCTTGAGCGCACGCTGGCGGTGACTGTGGTCCATGCCCATGGTGGACACCAGCTCGGTAGACTGGCCGAGCACCTGCTCGCGCGCATAGCCCGAGCGCAGCAGAAAGGCCTCGTTGACATAGATGACCTTCAGCTCGGGATCGGTGATGACGATGCTCTCGGGGTTCTGCTCGACCGCCCGATAGAACTTGCGCAACTCGTTCTGGCTGGCCTCCAGTGCGGCCAGCATCTCCTGGCTTTTCTGCACGCGCCGCCCCAGGCTGGCTCTTGCCTGCAAGCAAATGATGAGCACCAGCATCATCATGCCCAGCAAATGAACCATCGCCAGCAGATGCTCGGCTGCCGATAGAGCTGCAAACGGCGTGCCGATATGAGGAGCCAGCCACCATAGGGCAGAAACGACGATGGAGGACAGCCCCAGCATCGTCAGGGCGGCACGCGTGCCCTGCACCCAGAGCGCAACAGCCAGCCAGGCAGGAAATGCCATCACGGCCGGCCCATAAAGCCCTCCCATGTGCCAGACCCAGAGCAAGCTCAACAGCCAGTTGCCCCAGACAAAGCAGGACACTGCCCAGACCCACTGCCTGGCCTTGGCCAGGCCCATGCACAGCAGCGACAGCAGCATGACGCCGCCGGACAGCGCCAGATCCATGTCGTCCATCGCCGGCATCAGCAACCAGACCAGACTCATTGCAGCGCCCAGAACCCACATCCAGAGACAGCCCAGCCACACCATGCGGCGCATGGGCAACCGGTATCTGGCCTCAACGAAGTGACGCTGCATGCAAGCCCTTTGGCATTCAGACTGAATGATGAATGCTAGGGGCAGTTGCCAATTAGTTCAATCGTCCGGCGAGCCAGGTCTTGAAAGCCCAGACGCACGGCCTGCCCGGCTTGAGTGCATGCCAGGCCTGGCCTGGCCTGGCCGCATCAGGCTTGTCGCCTGCAGCCTAACGCTGCTGCTGCTGCCGCCGCGCGCTTCGGCGTGCCTTGGTCTGTGCATCTTTCCTGGCCTGGCGCTCCGCATCTTTTTGCTGGCCCTCGGCAAGCCAGACCTCGAATTCGGCCGGAGTCTCCAGCGTGATGCGTCCAATGCTCACATCACGGAAGTCGGTCAGCACCAGCTCGGCCGCCTTTTGCAGGTTCACGCGGCCGCCGCTCATCACGGCGCCACGCTTTTTGCCGATCATTGTCAGCAGCTCGTCATCATGCAACGCCGCAATTTCATCGGCCGAAATGCCCAGCTTGTAGCGCGCCTCCAGCATGGAAGCGTAGTGCTTTTGCAGATACAAAAGCAGCTCCAGCGCCACCAGGTCTTCGTCGTAGGCATTGCGCCCCACGGCACCGCTGGCCGCCAGGTTGTAGCCGCTTTTCTCCACGATGATGCGCGGCCACAGCATGCCGGGCGTGTCCCAGAGGTAGAAGTCGTCGGCCAGCACGATGCGCTGCTCCAGCTTGGTCACACCGGCCTCATTACCGGTCTTGGCCTGGGTCTTGCCGCTCATGGAGTTGATCAGCGTGGACTTGCCCACATTGGGCACGCCGCAGATCAGCACCCGCATGGGCTTGGCCAGACCGCCACGCGAGGGCGCCAGCAGCTTGCACTGCTCGATCAGACGCTTGGTGGGAGCAGGTTCCGAGGCGTCCAGCGCAATGGCGCGCGTCTCGCTCTGGGCGTTGTACCAGTCCATCCAGGCCTTGGTCTGGACCGGATCGGCCATATCCTGCTTGTTGAGTATCTTCAGGCGCGGCTTGTGGCCCGTCATCTCCTGCAGCAAGGGGTTGGCGCTGGAGCCGGGCAAGCGCGCATCCAGAACCTCGATGACCACATCGATTTCCTTGACGCGCTCCGTGATGGCCTGACGCGTCAGATGCATGTGACCGGGAAACCATTGGATGGCCATAAGCGGAGATCTTTCTTTTTTGCAGGGTGCGAGCACGCAATGGGCGCAAACACCCTTTTATGTCAGTGAATTCAGGCGCGCAAGGATAATCTCCCTCTGCTTTTCTGACCTGCCAGCTCGCTTATGCCCTTGCCCTCCGCCCCCCAAAAGTCCAAAGCCCGCAACGAAATTCTGATCAAGGGCCTGACGATTGCACTGATCGGCATCATCATCTTGCTGGCCCCTGTGTTCAAGCCTGAAAGCGGTATTGCCCAGCTGTTTGCCCAGTCCCATATCGTGGGCTGGTTTGCTCTGGTGCTGGGTCTGGCCTTCATAGCCCAGTTTCTCTGGGTTCGCTTCAAGAAATGAGCGACACAGCCCTGCTGCAGCCGCTGACACAGGCGCGCAGCCAGATTGCGCTGTGGCAGCAGCGCGCAGCAGCAGCGGCGGTGACGCTGCGCCAGCCGCCGCCCGAGCCCACGAGTTGCTGCGGGCGCGGCTGCAACGGCTGCGTCTGGGAAGGCTATTACGGCGCGCTGACTTTCTGGCTGGAGGATGCGGCCCAAGCCATGACCGAGGCCTGAAACCCGCTACTCGGGACTCATGCCATTTCGGCTTCCAGCGCAGCCAGGCGAGGCACATGGACTTCTTTTTCCATGACGTCCACCTCGATATCGGCGATCTCGTTATCCAGCGCTTGATAGTCAATACGGAAGCGCCCCGCCCCTGCCTCCAGCCTTTGCGCCTGATGGAATAGCTCGCGCGCTGCTGCGCTGGATTCGGCCACCAGACCCGCGTTCTGGCTGGTCATATGGTCCAGTGCCTGCACCGCCTCGCTGATCTGGGCGATACCCTGGTTCTGCGCCTGTGCCGCCTCGGTGATCGAGGCGATCAGACCGCTGACCGTGCGCACATCGCGCACGATATGCTCCATGCGCTGGCCGGCCTGCAGCGCCAATGTCTGTCCCGACTTCATCTGTTTGGTGGAGTGCTCCATGAGCTGGCGGATCTGCTTGGCCGCTTCGGCACTGCGCTGGGCTAGCTCGCGTACCTCGGCCGCCACCACGGCAAAGCCACGGCCCTGAGTGCCTGCCCGCGCCGCTTCCACGGCGGCATTCAGCGCCAGGATATTGGTCTGGAAGGCAATGCCGTCAATCACCCCCACAATGGCAGCCACCTGCTGGCTGCTTTGCGCCATGTGCTCCATATTGCGAACCACCTCCTGCACCACGCTGCCTCCGCTGGCCGCCGCCTCGGCGGCACTGCGCGCACTCTGGTCGGCATGGCGCGCACTGTCGGCCGAATGGGTGACCAGGGTGACCATGTTTTCTATGCTGCTGACCGTGGCCTTGAGTTGCTCTGCAGCATGGGCTGTGCGATCGGAGAGATCGCTGTTGTCCTGCGCCATCTGGCTGGATGCGGCAGCCACGGCCTCCACACCCCCCTGCACCTCGCCTACCAGGCCGCGCAACTGCCTAGTCATCAGCGCCAGCGACTGCATGAGCCGACCCAGCTCGTCGCCGCGCTCCGCCGCCGGCGGTGCATAGCTGAGATCGCCCGCCGCAATGGTCTGCGCCAGCTGCACCGCCTCGCTCAAGGGCGTGGTGATGGAGCGAATCGTCGTCAACGACAGCAACGCCCCCACCAGGCCCATGAACAAGCCCACGCCCATGGCCATGCGCTTGGCGATGGCGGTTTGCTCGCGCCCATGCTGCTCGGCGTCCAGACGCTGCTGCTGCTGAGCCTCGATAAAGGCATCCTGCGCCTGGACATAGCGCCTGGAAGCGGGAATCAGTTGTTCGTCCACCAGCTTCTGCGCCTCCCAGGCCTTGCCCAGATCACGCGCCTGATAGGCCTGCTCGTAGATATCGAGCACTGCCTTGCGTTCCTGCTCCACCCTGGCCAGGCCGCTTCGATCGACTTCGCTCTGAGCATCGGCCTGCACCTGTTGCTGCAGACCACCGGCCTGTTGCATCAGCCCGCGAGCTTTCTGCGAGAGCTGAGCAATCAGATGCTCTTCCGAAGAGAGCACGCTGGCCAGCGCAGCCTCCACGCTCTGCAGCGTCAGCGCCTGCCAGCGCAGCGCAAGATTGATGCGCTTGTCCGTGGCCTGAACAGCGGCGCTGACCCGCTGCTCCACATTCTGCAGATAGCTGAACAGGCCGCCTGCCACCAGCACATTGCACAGCAACAGCCCCAGGAACAAGGCCCACATCTTGCGAGCCACCGAAAGGTTCTGGAATTTCTTCAACAACATGAGCACACCGCCGATCAAGCGCGGAGCGCAGTGCTCCGCTGGTCGTTACGATATGAAACACAGATGACAATGACGTGACAGCCGCAGCACCGAATGCAATAAAAAAGCGCCTGCAACCCAGAGATTGCAAGCGCTCCCAGCTATCAAATTCCAAGAATTACAGCAGGCTGGCTGGATCCATATAGCGCTGGCGCCACTCTTCGAACGTCATGGTGTCGGCAGCCTCGATGGCTTGCTGCGCGATCACCGACTCCTGGCTCATCCGCTCGTAGCGCGCCTGCTGCTCGGCCGTCCAGGGCATGGCCAGCAAGGCATCGCGCGCCTTGGCGGACTGCGTGGTCATGAAGTCTATGAAACGATTGTCATAGGCGCCGGTGAGCTCCTTGAGCACATAGGCCGAAGGCGTGGACTGCGCGTCCTGCACGCGGGCCAGGGCCTGATCCAGCGCAGCGCTGTAGTCGCTTGTGCCATGAGCAGCATCCAGCGCCTGGGCATAGGGACGACATTGCTCGAGCACTTCCTGTGCCCAGTCGGTCAGCAGCACCTGCTGGCCGTTGCGCACCAGCTTCAGGCCCGGCTCGCGGCCCTGTTCCGCAGCCAGATGCTGGTTGTGCTTGAGGTCGGCAATTTCCTGGGGCGTGTCGTCGGGGCTGTCGCTGTGCAGGCAGTGCAGCAGGAAGACGTCGATCATGCGCATGGTGGCCGGCGCAATGCCCACGGTTTCATAGGGATCGATATCCATGAGCCGCACTTCCACATATTCCACACCGCGCTCGCGCAGCGCGTGCAGCGGGCGCTCGCCGCTCTTGACGGTGCGCTTGGGACGGATGGTGCCGTAGAACTCGTTCTCGATCTGCAGCAGGCCCGTGCCCAGCTGGTTGTAGTCGCCACCGGGGTTGCGCACGCCCAGTTGCTCGTAGGCCGGGTAAGGACGGGTCAGCGCCTCGTGCAGCGAGTCCGCATAGCCGTCGAGTCCGTTGTAGCTGACGTTGATGCTGGACTGCGCGTCGCTCTGATAGCCCAGGCGCCCCATGCGCAGCGATGTGGCATAGGGCAGGTACAGCGCATGCCTGCCGTCGCCCAGCGGCTGCAGGCGATGCTCGCGCCCTTCCACAAAGCAGGGACACAGCGCGGGAGAGGCGCCATACAGATACAGCAGCACAAAGGCGTTGCGGCGGAAGTTGCGGATCAGCGCAAAGTACTGGTCGCTGCTCACTCCGGGCAGCGACCAGTTGTAATGAATCCCCGAGATGGTCTGCATGCGACGGCCATAGCGGTGGCCCAGACCCATGCGGTACACACTCTTGGAACGGCCCGAGTGCGAGCTGCCATAGCGGCCCAGCGGAATCGTCTCGTCGGTGGGCAGGCGGCAGGGCATGCTGGAGTTCCACATCAGCTCGCCGCTTTCGCTGAGGTTGCGCAGCACGAACTGATGGACTTCGGTCAGCTCGTCCAGGCATTCCTCGACACCCAGGCGCGCGCCAGTGATGAGCTCCAGCTGGGACTCGCTGTAATCGGTGGTGATGTGCGGGTGCGTGAGAGCCGAGCCCAGTTCCGCCGGGTGCGGCGTCAGGGCCAGCGAGCCCGTGGCCAGTGCCCGCAGTCCCTCTTTCTCGATGCCGCGACGAATGCCCAGCAGCCTTTCGGCGGTGGGCATATTCACGGCGGCCTGCGATGTCTTCATTGTTCTTACCTTCTTAGTGAAGACGCTGACGACAAACTTCGTCTGCCCAATCGCGCCCAGACGGCGAATGATAGAGAAACAAGACGCAACGCGATGGCGGCTGGCCGCTTAACCACGTTTTTCGGCCTGTTGAGCCGCCAAGAGCCAGGGCCTCTGCCAGAAATTTGTCAGGTTAACAGCAACCCAAACATGAGCACATGCTCACTCCAAAACAGAAAAAGCCCTCGCGAGAGGGCTTTTTTCAGCTGTGCTAATCGCAATCGCCAGCTGCTCTTGCCGCTCGTGCAGGGCAAAAAATGCTGCGACTTTGGCCTTGATCAATGTCCATGCGCTTTCATGGCCTTGCCCACTTCCACCTGTCCCTGGACGGCGCCGCTGGCCGGCACCTGCTGGCCTTCGCTGGCCGTGACTTCAGCCAAGCGCGCGGCCAACTCTTCGGGAACGGTCTCACCCATGCCCAGATAAACGCCTTCGGTCATGGTGATATGAGCAGCCTCGAAACCGCCGGCGCCGGCGCAGACAATGGTGCGCGTGGGCGCGCTCTCGTGCGCCAGCACCAGCATGGCAGGCACCACGGCCTCCGGCTTCAAGGCTTCCAGCACCGGCTCGGGCAGCAGTCCCGCCGTCATGCGTGTGGCCGCCGTGGGTGCCAGTGCGTTGACCCGGATATTGTGTTTGGCCCCTTCGATGGCCAGCGTCTGCATCAGGCCCACCTGGGCCAGCTTGGCCGCGCCATAGTTGGCCTGGCCGAAATTGCCGTAGAGGCCCGTCGACGAAGTCGTCATCACGATGCGGCCATAGTTCTGCTCCTGCATATAGGGCCAGACCGCCTTGCAGCAATTGGCCGCTCCCATCAGGTGTACGTCGACGACAAGGCGGAAGTCCGCCATGTCCATCTTGGCAAAGCTCTTGTCGCGCAGAATGCCGGCGTTGTTGACCAGAATGTCCACGCGCCCCCAGGCCGTGATGGCCTGCTTGACCATGGCCTGCACGGCGTCGAAGTCGGTCACGGAGGCCGCGTTGGCAATCGCCTCGCCGCCCGCAGCGCGGATTTCATCCACTACCTGCTGCGCCGCCGTGGCCGAACCGCCCGAGCCGTCCACCGCGCCGCCCAGATCGTTGACCACCACCTTGGCACCGCGCCTGGCCAGAGCCAGCGCATGCAGACGCCCCAGACCGCCGCCCGCCCCCGTCACGATGGCCACACGACCTTGAAAATCCATTGCCATGATGTCCTGCTCCTTGCTTGTGCATTGATGCAGCCACTTTAAGCGCCCATGCTGCAGCGCAACGTAGCGTTTGCGACTGCCTGCGGGTAAGTCTGGAGAATGCTATCAATCCGGGAGCTGTTACCGCAAAAAATCAATTGGTTTCAATATTAAAACTATTCAAATCTCAATATCTGTATTCGCTACAAGCTCTTCTTTCAATAGCAAAAATCAGTCATCCACAAGCGACGGGCTTTTCCCCAATTTTTCTCAACAAGCCTGTGGACAAGCCTGAATATCTTTTATAACAATTTCTCAAGTATTTGATTTATATAGAATTTTTCAAACTGCCTATTTTTTGATCAGCTCCTATCCGACAACCAGCCACTTATCCCGTCCTACGCTGGACATCCTTGTGAACAACTGCCACCGCCCCATGAATAAGTCAGGCAAGTCATTGATTTCAAAAGGTTCATTTTTCAGCGCTGAAAAAACAGGCAATCCGCACCGGGCCCACGGCCTTGGCAAACCGGCTAAAACAACGGGTTTTGCAAAGAATCACTACAGCGCCTCATGTCCAACGACTCTGCTTTTGCCCCTCCCTTCTTCATCGCCAAGTGCGAGCCCAGCGGCCAGCAGGTTGACGCCTGGGCCGACCAGTCCCTGCTGGACTCGCTGGAGAGCGGCGGCGTGAACTGGCCCAGCTCCTGCCGCAACGGCACCTGCCGCACCTGCATGGGGCAGTTGGTGTCGGGCAGCGTGCACTACGACATCGAGTGGCCGGGTGTAACGACCGAAGAGCAGGCCGAAGGCTATGTGCTGCCCTGCTGTGCCTATCCCGACAGCGATGTGGTGCTCAAGGATCATGAGTATTTGTAAGCCCCCTGAGCGGCGGGGCGGCTCTTGCCGGATGCCACGCCTTGGAACTGCATCCGGTTCTTGCACTGCATCATGGTTTCAGGGTCGGCTTGCGCGCTCAAAGCCCGCTCTGCAATAGAATGAGCGCTTTCCGCAAGGCCTTGTCCTGCAGAAAGCGGCTCCGCCCAGGCGGCCTCCCGCCTCACACGTTCTTTGGAAGTCCTGCCTGCGCCCATGGCGGCGTCGGCAATGCCTCACTGGTGCGTGTCATGCGCCAGCCGCCGACTGCAGTGCATCGCATCCAGTTCACGTCCAAAAAGGCATTCCATGAACAGCTCCCTCCAACCTGTGCCCATCTCGCCCGTCGAAGAAATCGTGGCGGAAATGCGTGCCGGCCGCATGGTCGTTCTCGTTGACGAAGAAGACCGTGAGAACGAAGGCGATCTGGTTCTGGCATCCGACCATGTCACAGCAGAAGCCATCAACTTCATGGCCCGCTTCGGCCGTGGCCTGATCTGCCTGACGCTGACCCGCGAGCGCTGCGAATTCCTCAAGCTGCCTCCCATGGCCGCGCGCAACGGCACCGTGTACAGCACGGCCTTCACCATTTCCATCGAAGCCGCCGAAGGCGTGACCACCGGCATCTCGGCCGCCGACCGTGCACGTACCATCCAGGTGGCCGTGAACAAGAACAGCCAGCCCAGCGATCTGGTGCAGCCCGGCCATATCTTCCCGCTGCAGGCCGTGGACGGCGGCGTGCTCATGCGCGCCGGCCATACCGAGGCTGGTTGCGATCTGGCCGCGCTGGCAGGCTGCACGCCCTCGGCCGTGATCTGCGAGATCATGAAGGACGACGGCACCATGGCCCGCCTGCCCGATCTGCAGCTGTTCTGTGCCGAGCACGGTATCAAGATCGGCACGATTGCCGACCTCATCGAATACCGCAGCCGCAACGAATCCCTGCTGCAGAAAGTGGGCAGCCGCCCCATGCAGACGGCCCATGGCGAATTCATCGCCCATGCCTTCCGCGACGTGCCCAGCGGCTCCGTGCATCTGGCACTGGTCAAGGGCGAATGGCAGCCCGACACCACCGTGCCCGTGCGCGTGCACGAGCCGCTGTCGGTGCTCGATGCGCTCGAAACCGGCCGCAACCAGCATTCCTGGTGCCTGGACGAAAGCCTCAAGTACATCAACGGCAATGGCCAAGGCGTGGCCGTGCTGCTCAACTGCAGCGAGTCCGGCGAGCAGTTGCTGACCCAGTTCGAAGGCAAGGCCCGTTCTGCCCAGGCGCCAGAGCGTGGCCGCATGGACCTGCGCACCTATGGCGTGGGCGCGCAAATCCTGCGCGAGTTGGGCGTGAGCAAGATGCACCTCATGGGCCAGCCCCGCCGCATGCCCAGCATGGCAGGCTACGGCCTGGAAATCACGGGCTACATCCCCAAAGAATAAGAGACGGAACACCAGATGCAAAACGCAGAAAAAGGCCAAGGCCAGAACCTCAACGGAGCCGAACTGAAGATCGGCATCGTGCAAGCACGCTTCAACGAAAGCATTACCAACACCCTGTTTGCCTCCTGCCGCGATGAGCTGCTGGCATTGGGTGTGAAGAGCGAGAACATCGACCATGTCACCGTCCCCGGCGCACTCGAAGTGCCCGTGGCGCTGCAGACACTGGCCGACACCGATCAGTACGACGCCCTGGTGGCGCTGGGCTGCATCATCCGTGGGGAGACATACCACTTCGAGCTGGTAGCCAACGAATCGGGCGCAGGCGTGACACGCCTGTCCCTGGACTACCGCCTGCCGATCGCCAACGCGATCATCACCACTGAAAACATGGAGCAAGCCATTGCCCGCCAGGTAGACAAGGGCCGCGACGCCGCCCAGGTCGCCGTGGAAATGGCCAATCTGCTCAACTCCTACGACGATCATGAGTGAAGAACAATCCAGCGAGTCCGGCTCGCGCCGCCCTCCCCAGAAGCGCACCGGCCTGACCAGCACCGGCGCACGCAAGGCGGGCTCCAAATCCAATCGCAGCCGCGCACGCGAGTTCGCACTGCAAGGCCTGTATCAGCACATCGTGGGCCGCAATGCGGTGCTCGACATCGACCGCTTCACGCGCGATCTGGCCGGCTTTCACAAGGCCGACGTGGTGCACTACGATGCACTGCTGCGCGGCTGCGTGGAAAACGAAGCTGCACTGGATGCACTGATCACGCCCAAGCTCGATCGCGGCCTGACCGAGATCTCGCCCATCGAACATGCCTGCATGTGGATTGGTGTGTACGAGTTCCAGAACTGCCCCGACGTGCCCTGGCGCGTGGTGCTCAACGAGTGCATCGAGCTGGCCAAGGAATTCGGCGGCACCGACGGTCACAAGTATGTCAACGCCGTGCTCAACGGACTGGCTCCCGAGCTGCGCGCCACCGAAGTGGCGCATGACCGCGCCAACAAGTCTGCGAGCTGAACCGCTTGATCTGCAGCGCCGTGCCTGCGCGGCCCTGCTGGCGCCACATGCATAGTCAATGCAAATACTGCAACAGGGCCGCAGGTGCTATCGTGCACCGGCTGGCTGGTTGCAGTTTTTTTATGGGTGCCAGGCTGCTGTACCGGCTGCATCCTCCGGCACCAGACTGCACCCGAACGCTGATTGATTGAAAGAATAACGTCGTCCATGTCCGTCATTGAGCTTTCCCGCCGCGCCCAACGTATCGAGCCTTTTTACGTCATGGAAATGGCCAAGCACGCGCAGGAAGTGGCCCGCCAGTCCAGCGCCAGCGGCACGCCCATGATCTATCTGAACATTGGCGAGCCGGACTTCAGCGCCCCGCCTCTGGTGCAGCAAGCGGCAGAGCGCGCCATTCGCGACGGTCGCACGCAATATACCCAGGCACCAGGCCTGCCCGAGCTGCGCGAGCGCATCAGCGCCTGGTACGCCAGCCGCTTCGGCATGGACGTGCCGGCGCGCCGCATCATCATCACGGCCGGCGCCTCGGCCGCGCTGCAGCTGGCCTGTCTGGCGCTGATCGACGAGGGCGACGAGGTGCTGATGCCCGATCCCAGCTACCCCTGCAACCGCCACTTTGTCTCGGCGGCCGAGGGCAAGCCGGTGCTCATCCCCTCCTCGGCGGCGGAGCGCTTCCAGCTCAGCGCCGCCAAGGTCGAAGCCGCCTGGAGCGAGCGCACGCGCGGCGTGATGCTGGCCTCGCCGTCCAACCCCACGGGCACTTCGATTGCTCCCGATGAGCTGCGCCGCATCCACGACGTCGTGCGCGCCAAAGGCGGGCTGACCATCGTCGACGAAATCTACCTGGGCCTGTCCTACGACGAAGCCTTTGGCCAATCGGCCCTGAAGCTGGGCGATGACATCATCTCCATCAACAGCTTCAGCAAATACTTCAATATGACGGGCTGGCGCCTGGGCTGGATGGTAGTGCCCGAGTCGCTGGTCGCGCCCATAGAGATGCTGGCCCAGCATCTGTTCATCTGTGCCAGCACCGTATCGCAATATGCGGCCCTCGCCTGCTTCGAGCCCGAGAGCATTGCCGAATACGAGCGCCGCCGCGCCGAGTTCAAGGCCCGCCGCGACTACTTCATCCCGGCTCTCGAATCGATAGGCCTGCCCGTGCCCGTCAAGCCCGACGGCGCTTTCTACGCCTGGGCCGACTGCCGCGCTGCCGCCGAAAAGCTCGGCGTGAAAGGCAGCTGGGACTTTGCCTATGCGCTGATGAACCAGGCTCACCTGGCCATCACCCCCGGCCGCGACTTCGGTCAGGCCGAGACGGCGAACTATGTGCGCTTTTCCACCGCCAACTCCATGGAGCAGCTGCAGGAAGCCATTGCTCGCATGAAAAAGCTCTTCTGCTGAATCCGTGATGATGCAGAGCCAACCAGCGCCTTTGCCTGACGGGGCCGATGCCATGCAAGCCGCCGCAGCCGGGGTGTTCACATTCCCGATGCGCGTTTACTGGGAAGACACCGATGCCGGCGGCGCCGTGTTCTATGCCAACTACCTCAAGTTCTTCGAGCGTGCCCGCACCGAGTGGTTGCGCTCGCTGGGCATCGCCCAGCAAAAGCTGCGGGAACAAACCGGCGGCATCTTTGTCGTAACGTCTGCGCAGCTTGAATATCTGCACCCGGCGCGACTCGATGACCAACTCTTTGTTACCGCTAGCTTGAAAAGTGCCGGCCGCGCTTCGCTCACAATCGAGCAGCAGGCGCTGCTGGTCCATTCCGACAGTCACGCCCAAGAGCCCACGCCGCTGTGCACGGGCTCCATCCGAATTGGGTGGGTGGATGGCAAGACCATGCGCCCCGCGAGAATTCCGAACCATATCCTGGAGCAACTTTCATGAACTCCCAAGACATGTCCATCCTCAGCCTCATCATGCAGGCCAGCTGGGTGGTACAACTGGTCATGCTGATCCTGGTGATCGCATCCATAGCGAGCTGGGCCACCATTTTTCGCAAGGCCCAGACCTTGAAGCGAGTGCGCTCGCTCAACGACAACTTCGAGCAGGACTTCTGGTCGGGCACCAGCCTCAACGACCTCTATGCCTCTGCCGCGCAGAACGCCAAGACCGGCGGCCCCATGGAGCGCATCTTTGCCAGCGGCATGCGTGAGTACCAGAAGCTGCGCGAGCGCCGCATCGGCGATGTCGCCACGCTGATGGACGGCACGCGCCGAGCCATGCGCGCAAGCTTTCAGCGCGAACTCGACGAGATCGAATCCGGCCTGTCCTTCCTGGGCACCGTGGCCTCGGTCTCGCCCTACGTCGGCCTGTTCGGCACCGTATGGGGCGTGATGCACGCCTTCACCGGCTTTGCCAACATGGAGCAGATCACTCTGGCCACGGTGGCCCCCGGCATTGCCGAGGCCCTGGTCGCCACCGCCATGGGCCTGTTTGCGGCCATCCCCGCCGTGACGGCCTACAACCGCTACGCCCACCACATCGACCGCATCGCCAGCCAGGAAGAAACCTTCATCGAAGAGTTCTCCAATATCCTGCAGCGCAATGTCGGTGCCACTGCCAGCGGCTCCGCCTCCGGCCATTGAGATGAAACTGTTCCCGAGTCGCTTCAGGCCTCTGGCCTTGACAGGACACAAGGCCCGCGGGCCTTTGCACTGCGCCTCTGGATTGAGCCTCGCGCAAGCAGGACGGCTGCGCGCCAAGCAGCCTATTTGTAAGGAGTGTGATCCATGCCAGCCATGAGTTCACGCGGTCGCAATCGCCGCACCGTCAACGAAATCAATATGGTGCCCTTCATCGACGTGATGCTGGTGCTGCTCATCATCTTCATGGTGACGGCGCCCATGCTCACGCCGGGCTCCATCAACGTACCCAGCGCGGGCAAGTCCTCGCGCCCGCCGACCAAGAACATTGCCTATGTGCTGCTCGACAAGGATGGCAGCATCCAGTTCAAGAACGGCAGCAACACCCAGACCATCAAGCTCGACGACCTCAAGGGTCTGGCCCAGTCCTGGCAGCAAGGCCAGGGCGAGGACAGCGCCATCCAGATCATCGCCGACAAGGGTCTGCCTTTTGACGACGTCATGAAGGCGCACACCACGCTGTCCAAGGCCGGCGTCAAGCGCATTGCCTTCGGCGTCGTTTCCTCTTCCAGCAATTGATCCCCTACAGGAAGCTCTGCCGCCGGCCGCGACTTTGATGCCTTGAAGCCGCAGCCCGCGCAGACCACCAATTCACCATGCCTAACCAGCAAGATCGCGATCAGTTTGCCCCGCCCCGCCCCAAAGGCCGGGCGCGCTCATGGTCGCTCGCCCTGGCCGCGCACGGGTTGCTGATCGCGGCCCTGCTGTGGACGGTGCGCCCCCCCAAAGAAGCCGACGAAGCCATGGTCGAAGCCGAGGTCTGGAGCAGTTCCGCCCCGGCTTCCGCAGCCGCCGTGACACCGCCGCCTCCCGCTCCGGAGCCCACGCCGGAGCCGGCTCCGGCTCCCGAGCCGCCACCACCTCCGCCGGAGCCCGTGGTGGCACCGCTGCCTCCTCCTGCGCCTGCCCCCAAGGCTCAGGCCCATGACGACGATCATGAGGCCGAGATTGCCCTGGCCAAAAAGAAAAAGCAGGAGCAGCTGAAGAAGGAAAAGGCCGAGCAGGAAGCCCGCGAACAGCGGGAAAAAGAGCGCAAGGAAAAAGCCGAAAAGGACAAGGCCGAGAAGGACAAGGCCGAAAAGGCTCAGCTGGAAAAACAGAAGGCTGAAAAGGCGGAGAAGGAACGCAAGGAAAAGCTCGAGCACGAGAAAAAGGAAAAGGCCGACAAGGCTGCCAAGGACAAGGCCGAGAAGGAAAAAGCGGAAAAGGCTGAAAAAGAGAAAGCCGACAAAGCCGCCAAAGCCGCCAAGGACAAGGCTGCCAGGGAAAAAGCCGAGAAGGACAAGGCAGAGAAGGAAAAAGCAGCCAAGGAAGCCAAGGAGAAGGCGGCCAGGGACGCCAAGGATGCCAAGGCAGCCGATGACCGTCGCAAGGCCGAGCTGGCACGCCTGCAAGGGCTGGCCGGCGGCTCCGGCGGCAGCGATCAGGCCGGCAGCGGCGGCAGCCGCACGGGCGGCTCGGGCAGCAGTGCCAGCGGCGGTCCCTCGGCGGGTTATGCGGCCAAGGTGGCAGCGCGCGTCAAACCCAACATCGTCTACCCCGATGCGCTCAGCGGCAACCCGCGTGCCGAGGTCCGCGTGCGCACGGCTCCGGACGGCACCATCACCAGTGCCACGATCTCCAAGTCCAGCGGCAACGCGGCCTGGGATGAAGCCGTGGTGCGCGCCCTGCACAAGACCGACAAGCTGCCGCGCGATATCGACGGCAAGGTGCCCTCGGATCTGGTCATAGGCTTCAGACCCCAGGACTGACGCGGGACTGCTCCCCGCGCTTTCCCCCAAGCCCCGCTGGCATGGCCCGCGGGGCTTTTTTATCTGTGGCCATTCCACAACGCACCGAGTTGCACGGCTTGCGCCGCCGCCCGCCAGTCCATAGCATGCCTTTCTTTGCCGCAATCCACGACGGATTGCGCGCTTTCCCACTCACGCAAAGGAGAGAGCCATGTCCCAGGCGACAAATCCCTTTGCAGTCGTGCCCGCCTAAAGCCCTCTAGCGCTTCCCGCCACGCTGCAGACCTCGCCCGGCCCATCGACGCCATGGAGCCAGGCCTTGTGCTGCGCGTGAATTCCCGGATGCCTGCCGGCCGAGCATGTCGCGACTGCCCCATCGCTGATTTCATGCATTCGACCAAGGGCCATTCATGGGCAATTCTTTTTCGGACACCTACGTCAAGGTGTTCGCCAACAGCAGCGTCTGGATCGAGGACGCGGCCATCCAGCAACTTCACACCACCGCCGCCAATCTGGACGGCATCCGCGCCGCCGTGGGTCTTCCCGACCTGCATCCGGGCCGGGGCTATCCCGTGGGCGCGGCATTCTTCTCGACAGGACGCTTCTACCCGGCCCTGGTCGGCGGCGACATAGGCTGCGGCATGTCTCTGTACGCGACCGACCTGGCCGTGCACAGGACTTCAGGCGCCAAGCTCGAAAAAGCCGTAGGCAATATCGACGGCCCTCTGCCTCAGGAGCTGCTGGAGACCGTGGACATGGAGCAGCTGCAGCAGATAGCGCAGACCAGCGGTGTCGCCGATCCGGCCTATCTGCTGCAGAGTCTGGGCACCATCGGCGGCGGCAACCACTTTGCCGAACTGCAGCAGGTCGAGACCCTCTACGAGGAAGGCACGCTCGACAAAAAGCGCGTGCACCTCATGGTGCACAGCGGCTCGCGGGGCCTGGGCGGAGCCATACTGCGCGAGCATGTGCAGCGCTTCAGCCACGACGGCCTGGCCGCCGGCAGCGAAGCCGCAAGGCAATACCTGCTGCAGCACGATGCCGCAATCGACTATGCGCAGCTCAACCGCCGCAGCATCGCACAGCGCCTGCTGCGCGCGATCCGCAGTCAGGGCGAGGCCGTTCTCGACATCACGCACAACCATGTGCTTGCCCACCGCTGGCAGGGCCAGGACGGCTTTCTGCATCGCAAGGGCGCCACACCGGCAAACCGGGGTCTGGTCGTCATTCCAGGCTCGCGCGGCGACTACAGCTATCTGGTGCGGCCCGTCGCCGGCCGGCACGAGGCCCTGGATTCGCTGGCCCACGGCGCCGGCCGCAAGTGGGCTCGCACGGACTGCATGGGCCGGCTGCGACCCCGATTCACGCTGGACGAGCTGCTGCGCACGCGCTTCGGCAGCGCCGTGGTCTGCGCCGACCGCGAGCTGGTCTACGAGGAGGCCCCCCAGGCCTACAAGGATGTGGACTCCGTGGTCGCCAGTCTGCAACAAGCCGGCCTGGTGAAGCTGGTCGCACGCCTCAAGCCCTTGCTGACCTACAAGAAGGGAGCCCTGCAATGCTGCTGATGCAACTGAGCTCGGCCCATGGTCCCGCAGAGTGCGAATACGCGCTGCAGCTGACCCTGCGCAAGCTGCTGCAGGCCTGCGCCGCCGAGGATCTCGCGGTCGAGGTGCTGGAGGAGTTCCGCACCCCGGCCGGCTACAGGTCGGTGCTGCTGCGCTGCGAGCGCGAGACACCCGCCCTGCGCGAATGGCTGGGCACCATCCAGTGGATCTTCGCCAGCCCCTTCCGGCCCCGGCATCCGCGCAAGAACTGGTTCGTCGCCGTACAGCGCTGCGAGCCACCGCGCCAGCTGGCCATGGACGGCGAGATCCAGTTCCAGTCCTGCAAGGCTTCGGGCAAGGGCGGCCAGCATGTCAACACCACGGACTCGGCCGTCCATGCCCTGCATGTGCCCAGCGGGATGGCCGTCAAGGTCATGAGCGAACGCAGCCAGCATGCCAACAAGCGGCTGGCGCGCGAGCTACTGGCCATCAAGCTGGCGCAGCACAATGCGCGCAGCGAGGGGCAGGCGCAGCGCCTGCGCAGCCAGCAGCACTGGGAAGTCGAGCGCGGCCAGGCCGTCAAGGTCTTCCGCCTTTAACCGCCCCGAGACGACATTGCCGCCCTCCTCCCGAACGCAGGGACGGCGGCAATGTCGCTGCGGCCCCGGCCACTCAGAAGCACAGGTAGACACCCAGGGTCAGCAGGCTGAGCATCAGCAGCTTCCGGAAAAGCTCGGGCGAGAGTTTCTCGCGCAGCAACTCGCCCCAGTGCATGCCGGCCAGTGCTGGAATCAGCATCAGGGCCGAAGCCAGCAGTCCCAGTCCCATCTCCTGCGCCTGAGCACCCAGGCCTTGCCCCTTCCAGAACAAACTGGCCCCCAGGGCCAGCGTGGAAGTGGTAAAGCACAGGCCCATGGCCTGCATCAGCGCGGTACGGGCCAGGCCCAGCGACTGCAAAAAGGCCACGGCAGGCACGACAAAGACCCCTGTCACCGCCGTGATGGCGCCCGTCAGCAGGCCGCATGCCGCGCCCAGCCAGGCCTGGTGCGGCGCCGGCGTCTGCCAGCGCAAGCCCGACAGCCCCCACAGGGCGTACATCACCAGCGCCAGGCCCAGAGCCGGCCTGGCTGCTGACAGGCTGCCGACTCCACCCCAGAGGGCCACACCTCCCAGCGTGCCCAGCACGATGCCCAGTTGCATCCAGCCCAGACGCTGCAACAAGGCCCGCAAACCCGCCACAGGCCGCATCTGCACCAGATTCGTCACCAGCGAAGGCAAAAGCAGCAAGGCCGCCGCCTGCGCAGGCGGCATGAACACCGCCAGCAAGGCCATGGAAACCGTGGGCAGGCCCAGCCCCACCACGCCTTTGACACAACCTGCCAGTCCAAACACGGCAATGGCTGCCGCAGCCATCCAGCCTTCATTCCACATCATCAATCCTTCGTATTATCCGAATCTTCAAACACCGGCAAGATCCATCTTTCTCTTGCTTAGCGCTAATAATCCTTCGACACAAGACTCTTTACCAACGGGATTATTCAAATCCAGACTTCGTATAAACCTTAGGCTTGAACCCCATGCGCTTTGACCTGACCGACCTCCAGCTGTTTGTGCACATCCTCGACAGCGGCACGCTGACGGCGGCTGCACAGTGCAGCCATCTCACGCTGGCCTCGGCCAGCGAGCGCGTGCGCGGCATGGAACAGCTTCTGGGCACGGCGCTGCTCATTCGCCAGGCACGCGGCGTGCAGCCCACGGCTGCTGGTCACACCCTGGGCCAGCATGCACGCCAGGTGCTCAGCCAGATGCAGCTACTGCGTGGGGCCATGGGTGAATTCGGCGCCGGCCTGGCCGGGCAGATACGTTTGCGCGGCAATACCTCGGCCGTGCGCGAGCATCTGCCGCTGGCCGTCAGCGGCTTTCTGCGCCAGCACCCGCAGATTGCCCTGGAGCTGCAGGAATGCCCGAGCAGCGAAGTGCTGGCCGGACTGCGCCAGGGCTTGTGCGATATCGGCGTGGCGGCCTGGGATGCCGAAGACGCGGCGGCGCTGGCAGGACTGTACTGCCAGCCCTGGAGGCCGGACCCGCTGGCCGCCGCCTTGCCGCTGGGCCATGCGCTGGCCGGGCGCGCGCACCTTCCGCTGGCCGAGCTGCTGAACGAGAACTGGGTCGGCCTGCCACGCGACTCCGCCCTGCAGCAGTTGCTGCAGAAACAGGCCTTGCGGATCAACGACAGGCTGCTGCGCATTCAGGTCCAGCTGCAGCATTTCGAGGGACTGTGCCAGCTCGTGGGCCAGGGCGTGGGCATTGCCGTGCTGCCGCTGGCCGCCGTGCAGCGCCACGCCGCCGCCACCGGCGTGGTGGCCGTGCCGCTGTCCGACGCCTGGGCGCAGCGCCAGCTGCTGCTGTGCACGCCCGCCGCGACGGCCTCCCTGTCATTGCCTGCGCGGCAGTTGCACGCGCAGCTGCTACAGACCGCGTAGCCTTAGCAAGCCACGGTGAAAAGCGCTATGCGGGACAATAGCGCCATCATGACCCTCAAAGCCCCCGAACTGCTGCTGCCTGCCGGCTCGCTCGACAAGATGCGCGCCGCCTACGACTTTGGTGCCGACGCCGTCTACGCCGGCCAGCCGCGCTACAGCTTGCGCGCGCGCAACAACGAATTCCGCCTGGAGCAGATCGGCCAGGGCATTGCCGAGGCGCATGCACGCGGCAAGAAGTTCTTCCTGACCAGCAATCTGATTGCACACAACGACAAGGTCCGCACCTATCTGCGCGACATCGAACCCATCATCGCCATGAAGCCCGACGCCATGATCATGGCCGACCCCGGGCTCATCATGATGGTCAAGGAAAAGTGGCCCGAGCAGGAAATTCATCTGTCCGTGCAGGCCAACACCACCAACCACGCCACCGTGAAGTTCTGGCAGAAGATGGGCGTCTCGCGCATCATCCTGTCGCGCGAACTGAGCCTCGACGAGATCGAGAAGATCCGCCAGGAATGCCCCGACATGGAGCTGGAAGTATTTGTGCACGGCGCGCTGTGCATTGCCTACTCGGGCCGCTGCCTGCTGTCGGGCTACTTCAACCGCCGCGACCCCAACCAGGGCACCTGCACCAACGCCTGCCGCTGGGACTACAAGACGCATGACGCGGCCGTGGACCCCAACACCGGCGAGGCGCTGGGCCAGGCCATGGAAAACGGCTTCAACTTCGAAGAAGCCAAGAACGATCTGGACAACCAGTTCACCAGCACCTGCGGTGACCAGCAGCGCCATCCCAAGGCCGATGCCATCTATCTGCTCGAGGAAAAAGGCCGCCCCGGCGAGATGATGCCCATCATGGAAGATGAGCATGGCACCTACATCATGAACTCCAAGGACCTGCGCGCCGTGGAGCATGTGGAGCGCCTGACCAGGATCGGCGTGGACTCGCTCAAGATCGAAGGCCGCACCAAGAGCCTGTACTACGTGGCCCGCACAGCCCAGACCTACCGCCGCGCCATCGATGACGCCGTGGCAGGCCGTCCGTTCAACCCGCATCTGATCACCGAACTCGAAGGCCTGGCCAACCGCGGCTATACCGGCGGCCTGCTGGAGCGCCGCCCTGCCAACGACTACCAGAACTACGAAACCGGCCACAGCGTGCTGCAGCGCAGCCACTTCGTGGGCGCGGTGCGCGGCTATGCCGACGGCATGGCAGAGATTGAAACCATGAACCGTTTCGCCGTGGGCGACACCATCGAAGTGATTCATCCCCAGGGCAACCGCCAAGTCAAGCTGGAGAAGATGTTCAACCTTGAAGGCCAGCCCGTGGAAGTCGCACAAGGCAACCCCGTGCGCGTGCGCATTCCGCTGGAAGGCCCTGTGGAAGGTGCGCTGATTTCGCGTCTGCTGTAAGCTCGACCGGCTTTGCTTTTCCAACGCCCCATACGCTGGGGCGTTGCTCTTTTCTCTATAGCTGCTTTCGCTCGTCTTCTCTTGAATTCAAATTGAATTCATGTTGAAAACTAACAATAACAAGCGCAGGCAGCTCCTCAATTTGAAGAACACACATGGAACTGAAGATTGACGAAGGCCTGAAGGCCTATATCGACCCTCTGACCCCGGACGAGCACGAATCGCTGGAGCGCAGCATCCTTTCCGAAGGCTGCCGCGACTCCCTGGTGGTCTGGGGCGATCTGCTCATCGACGGCCACAACCGCTACGGCATCTGCCAGAAACACGGCCTGCCCTTCAACACCGTGCAGGCCACGCAGTTCAAGAACATGGACGACGTGCATCTGTGGATGATCGACCAGCATCTGGGCCGCCGCTCGGTTTCGGACTTCCAGCGCGGCGTGCTGGCGCTGCGCAAGCGCGAGATCATTGCCGAGCGACGCGCTGCAGCAGCCGCTGCCGTGAACGCCGCCAAGGCCGCCCAGCCGGCCAGCGAGGAAGCCCCATGGGAAGGCGAGACCGACCCCGTGGTGGCCCAGGCGCTGGCCAGCGTGGCCAAGGTGCCCGACGAAGCGCTGGACACACGTGAAGCCCTGGCACGCGCCGCCCGCCTGTCGGCCGGTCAGGTCAAGATGATCGAGACCATCCAGGAAAAGGCCGCGCCCGAAGTCGTGGCCGCGGTCAAGGCCGGCGAACTCTCGCTCAATGCCGCTGCCGTGGTCGCCACCCTGCCCGAGGAAGAGCAGCAAGCCGTGGCCGCCGAAGGCGCAGATGCCCTCAAGCAGGCAGCCAAGCGCGTGCGCGATGCCAAGAAAAAGCCCAAGGCCGCCAAGCCCGAAGCCGAAGAATCGGCAGAAGCCGCGCCAGCCGCCAGCCCCGAAGAGCTGCAGGCCCGCGTCACCGAGCTGGAAGCCGAGAACGAGCGCCTGCGCCTGCAGGTCAAGACCTTGCAGGACCTGCTGGCCGAACAGGGTTAAGCCGCAGCAGCTGCGATGGCCCCTGCCTGCCGCTCAGAACGCGTCGAAACCATGGGCGCGCAGGCTTTTGCGCATGAGCTGCACGATCCGGCGCTGGCGCTCGCGCGGCATGCGGTTTTCGGTGGCGGCCACGCTGATCCCTGCCAGCACATCGCCGCTGGCGGCCTGACCGAAAGCATGTCTTAGCTCCGACCAGGCGGTGCGACGGGGCCGAACCGCCCGTCAAGTCGGCGGCACGGCCCCGAGACCACCGGACACGGTTGATCAGGCCTCGGCCGTGAAGCCCACCTGCTTGACGATGGGCGCCCACTTGGCCAGGTCTTCCTTGATCAGCGCCGCCAGCTCGGCGGAAGAGGACGACATGGCCTCCAGGCCGAACACGGCCAGGCTGTCGACCACATCGGGACTGGCCAGGGCCTGACGCATCTGAGCGTTGAGCCGCTCCACCTGATCGGGCTTGGCCTTGGCCGGCAGGAAGAAGCCGAACCACTCGCTGTGGGCCATGTTCTTGTAGCCCTGCTCGGTATAGGTGGGCACCTTGGGCATGAAGCGGTTGCGCTTGGCGCCGCTCACGCCCAGCAGGCGCATCTTGCCGCTGGCCGCGTGCTGCATGGCATCGCCCACGGGGCAGCTCACCGCGGCGATGTTGCCGCCCATCATGTCCATGAGCGCGGGCTGCGAGCCGCGGTAGCCCACGTGCTTGAAGTCCACGCCCGCCTGCTGGCCCAGCAGGGCGCCGACGAAGTGCGGCGTGGAGCCCGCGGCGGGCGAACCGAAGCTGGCACCGTCGGGATGGGTCTTGACCCAGGCAAAGAACTCGGGCACGGTGGTCACGCTGGCCGGCACCATGGGGCCGACGGCAAAGCCGAAGTCGAAGATGCAGCCCACGGTCACAGGCGTGAGATCGGCCACGGGGTCGTAGCCCAGCTTCTTGTAGATGTGCGGGTAGATGGTGAGCATGGAGGTGGGCGTCTGCAGCATCACCGAGCCATCGGCCGGGCGACCCTTGACGTAGTTGATGGCGATCTGCCCGCCCGCGCCCGTGCGGTTCTCCACCACCACGGCCTTGGCATAGGCGGCGAGCTTGGTGCCCACGCGGCGGCAGATGGCGTCCGAGGTGCCACCGGCCGCGAAGCCGGTGATGATGTTCAGATTCTCTAGCGGCGCCTGGGCCAGTGCCGGCAGGCCAAGGCCCGAAAGCAGCGCTCCCGCGCTGCCCGCACCTGCGGCCTGCAGCCACTCACGGCGGTTGAAGTTCATATTGGTCTCCTTGGTGTTTTGAGTCGTCGTTAATTCTGTCTTTCAGGCCCTGGAGTCGCTTCACCCTCCCGGGTCGCTGTCTTTGCCTCTGTGCGCATCACTTGCTGTCGCGCAGCCAGGTCACCGCCCCCGAATGCGTGACCGCGCCCTGGTGGGCGGGGCGCACGGTCAGCGCGTATTTCTCCAGCAGCCCGCCCAGGGGGCGCTGCTGCGCGCGGCTGGCCCTGGCGGCTTCCAGCCGCGCGGCAATGACGGCGGGCTCCAGCTCCACCGTGATGCTGCGCGCGCCGGCCCGCGCATCGATGGCGATGATGTCGCCGTCTTGCAGTGCGGCAATCGGCCCACCGTCAGCGGCCTCCGGCCCCGCGTAGCCTATGCACAGGCCGCGCGTGGCGCCCGAGAAGCGCCCGTCGGTGAGCAGTGCCACCTTGTCGCCCATGCCCTGACCGTAGAGCAAGGCTGTGATGCCCAGCATCTCGCGCATGCCGGGGCTGCCCTTGGGGCCTTCGTTGCGTATCACCAGCACATCGCCGCTCTCGTAGGCCATGGCCTGCACGGCGTCCTGCGCCTGTTCCTCGGAGTCGAAGACGCGGGCCGGACCGCGGTGCACCAGGGTCTTGAGCCCTGCGGTCTTGAGCAGGGCACCGTCAGGGCACAGATTGCCCTTGAGCACCGTGAGCCCGCCATCCGCCGAGATCGGGTTGCCGGCCTTGCGCACCACTTCGCCGTCGGGCTCGGCCGCATCGGCCACTTCCTCGGCCAGCGTGCGGCCCGTGAAGGTCAATGCATCGCCATGCAGCAGGCCCTGCTCCAGCAGGGTGCGCAGGATGACGGCCGCACCGCCGATGTAGTAGACATCGCGTGCCAGGAAGCGGCCGCCGGGCTTGAGGTCTGCGATCAGCGGCGTGCGCGCGAAGATCTCGGCCACGTCGTCGAGGTGAAAGCGTATGCCGGCCTCGTGCGCGATCGCCGGCAGGTGCAGGGCCGCATTCGTGGAGCCACCCGTGGCGCAGACCACGGCGCAGGCATTTTCCAGGGCCTTGCGCGTGACGATGTCGCGCGGCAGCACGGCCTCGCCCCTGGCGCTGGCCCAGACCATTTCCATGAGCTGGCGGCCCGCGCGGCGCATCAGCGGCGCACGTTCGCTGAACACGGCCGGCACCATGCTGGAGCCTATGGGCGCCAGGCCCAGGGCCTCGCTGACCATACCCATGGTGTTGGCCGTGAACTGCCCGGCGCAGGCCCCGGCCGAGGGTAGGCAGGAGCGTGTGACGGTGTCCAGCTCCTGCATGGTGGAGGTACCGGCCAGCACCTTGCCTATGGTCTCGTAGGTGTCGACCACGTTGAGGTCGCGCCCCGAGACGCTGCCTGGCATCTGCCCGGGCAGGGCCGAGCCGCCATGCACGAAGACGCTGGGCACATTGCAGCGCACCATGGCCATCATCAGACCCGGCAGGTTCTTGTCGCAAGCGCCCACGGCAAAGATGCCGTCCCACTGGTGGCCGCGCACCGAGGCCTCCACGCTGTCGGCGATCAGCTCGCGTGAGATCAGCGAAAAGCGCATGCCCGAATGCGCCATGGTCAGGCCGTCGCTGACCGAGACCACGGGGCACTCGTGCGGCATTCCGCCGCCCGCGTAGATGCCGGTCTTGGCATGCTGGGCCTGGTCGCGGAGATTCATATTGCAGGGGCTCATCTCCCCGCCCGTATGGAACACACCCACATGTGGGCGTGCAATCTCCTCATCGTCCTGGCCCAGCGCATGCAGAAAGCTGCGCGCGCTGGCGCGCAAGGTGCCGCGGTGCACGATGGCCGAGCGCAGGCCCGGGGCGGAGGATGGCACAGAGGAGTCGGAGGGTTCAGCGTGGCCGCTGACGGCGGCCTGGGAATCGGTAGAGCGGGAATCGTTCATGGGGCGCGAAGCGGAAGCGGGATGAAGTCCAGCGGCTGCAGGAATGTGCCGGAACTTCGCCGCATGCTTATGAACAATAACGGTCAGCCCCAGTCCTGAACATTGGCGTTTCACCTTGCCGCCGTCCGCCTTGCCACAAGAAAAAGCCCGCTGACGCAGCATTGCGCAAGAGACATCTGCCGAACGTCCACGGACCGCTGACTCCACTGCGGCCAGGCATGTCAGGCCGGCAGTTGCGTGCCCCAACTGCCCAGTCTGCAGGAGCTGCTGCCCGAGCAGGGTCAAGCCCTTCTCCTGCCAGCGCCCACACGCAGCGGCCTCGACCGCCGAGATTGCCGGACAGGGAGGCTGTTTTTTTGTGTCTCAACATAACCACATACAGCCAAATGACAGCCATTCTCATTAATATCTGCGCCTGCCAATAAACGCCACATAGCCCCCTCCGGCCCCGACTGAAGACAAGAGATGCCGCCAGCGCAAGGCTGGGGCAGCGCGCTGTTCATGCCAGCCAGGTGCTGTGTGCACTCCCCTACAACACCCATGGCTAACCTCCATCTTTCCGACTCCCCCGCTTTTCGCCTGAGCAGCGCCGCCGCTGCCGTTGCCGCAGCCCTTGGCGTGCTCGCCAGCCCCGTTCATGCACAGACGGCCAACGCCGCCACTGCCGAAGCCGCCCTGGACTCGGTCACCGTCACCGGCAACTGGCTGGATGGCGATATGTCCAGCGCCGAGAAGGTGCTGGAGCATCCAGGCGCCCGCACCATCGTCGAGCGCGAGCGCATCCAGGAAAGCGGCGCGGCCACCTTGCGCGAAGCGCTGCGCCTGGTGCCCGGTGTGCAGGTTCAGGACAGCAACGGCACCGGCGGCAGCGATATCTCTCTGAACCTGAGCGTGCGCGGTCTGACCGCACGCCTGTCGCCACGCTCCTATGTGCTGCAGGACGGCGTGCCCGTCTCCTACGCTCCCTACGGTCAGCCCCAGCTGTCGCTGGCGCCCGTGGCGCTGGGCAATCTGGACTCCATCGACGTGGTGCGCGGCGCAGGCTCGGTGCGCTACGGCCCGCAGAACGTGGGCGGCATCATCAACTTCACGACACGCGCCATTCCCAAGACTTTTGCGGCCGAAGCCTCCATCGGCACCGAGATCTACAGCCACGGCGGCAACGTGAAGACCACGCCCAGCTTCTTTGTGGGCGGCACCAACGAGTCGGGCCTGGGCCTGGCCATGCTGTATTCGGGCACGCACGGCAAGGGCTGGCGCAGCAGCAACGACAAGACCGACATCGACGATCTGCTGGTCAAGGGCAGCTACAAGCTCAGCAACAACAGCAGCATTTCCGCTTCGCTGCACCATTTCGAGGGCAAGGGCCAGATGCCCGGCGGCCTGACCACGGCCCAGTACGCCGCCGACCCGTTCCAGAGCACGCGCAACTATGACCAGTTCACGGGCCGCCGCACCGACGGCTCGCTCAAGTACAGCTACAAGGACGGTCGCAACAACTTCGAAGTGCTCAGCTACTACGTGGACTCCTTCCGCGGCAGCTATATCGAACGCGACGCCACCGGCGCCAATGCCGGCAAGCGCAGCCTCACGGCCGCACCGCGCGACTACAGCTACTACGGCGTGGAGCCGCGCTACTCGCGCATTTTCGAGACCGGCTCCGTGGTGCAGGAAGTCAGCGTGGGCTATCGCTACCTGAAGGAAAAGAGCTCAGAAACGGCGCTGGCCACTTCCGGCTTCTATGTGCCCGGCCAGGTAGATGCCATGGCCCTGCCGCTGAACACCACCCAGACCAGCCAGGGCGGCACCACTGCCAATGCCTTCTATATCGACAACCGCATCGATGTGGGCAACTGGACCATCACGCCCGGCGTGCGCTACGAGCGCATCCGCTCCTTCAACAATGTGGTGGACTACAAGGGCGCGACCGCAGCGGCCATCTACCCGACGGCGGCCGCCAACGAATGGCTGCCCACGCTGTCGGTGCTCTACCGCGTCGACAGCCACTGGTCGGTGTTCGCCAATGCCGGCAAGTCCTTCGGGCCCCAGCAGTACGCACAGCTGGCCCAGTCGTCCAACAACCAGCTCTACCCCGAATCGGCCAAGACCTATGAGCTGGGCACGCACTACAAGAGCGACACCTGGAATGGCGAGCTGACACTGTTCAATATCGACTTCAACAAGGAGCTGTTCCTGGACCGCCCGGGCGACGGCACCGGCAACGGCATCTGGACCGATCTGGGTGCCACGCGCCACCGTGGTCTGGAATCGGCGCTGCGCTATGACTTCGGCAAGAACTACCCGGCACTCAAGGGCCTGTCGCTGGGCATGAGCTATACCTTCACCCAGGCCACCAGCCAGGCCGGTCCTTTCGCAGGCCGCGACCTGCCGCTTTATTCGCGCCACACGGCCGGCCTGTCGGCACGTTATGCAATGGAGCGCTGGACCTTCAATGCCGATCTGAACGCCCAGTCCAAGCAACGCTCGCCCGGCACGCCCGGCACCAGCGCCAAGCCCAATCCCTACATCACGCAGGAAGACGCCAATGGCAATCTGGGCGATATCCCGGGCTTTGCCATCCTGGGCCTGCGCACCAGCTACCAGGCCGGCAAGGAGCTGAACAATCTGCGCCTGACCGTTGGCATGAAGAACGTGTTTGACCGCCGCTACTTCACCCGCTCCACCGACAACAACGGCGGTGGCAAATACGTGGGCATGCCACGCACCCTGTACGTTCAGGCCACCCTGCCGTTCTAAGCGGCGGCCCCGCGAGCCCACCTCGCGGGGCATCACACCATCACGCGCAATGACTTCGCTCCGTTCTCTGTGGCTGCGGCTGCATCGCTGGTTTGCCCTGGGCCTGGGCTGGATTCTGATTCTGGCCGGGCTCACCGGCACCCTGCTCATCATCGGCCAGCCGCTGGACCGCATGGCGCACCCCGAGCTGTTCCAGGCCCGCACGACGCATGCGCAGCAGGCCGCAGCACTGACGCCGATACTGGCAAGAGCCCATGAGGAGTTCGGCAGCAAAGCGACTCTGCGCTTCCGGCTGCCTCAGGAGACACAGGACAGCCTGTGGCTGCGCGTTCAGGCTGCGGACTGGCGCGGCACCATTTACCTGGACCCCTTCACCGGAGCGGAGCAGGGCCGCCGCGGCGAGACCGAGGGCTTTGTCAACACGCTGTTCAAGCTGCACAGCACCTTGCTGCTGGACGCCAGCGGCAAGGCCATACTGGCCTGGACCACCCTGGCCTACGTGCTGCTGCTGCTGACGGGCGTCATTCTCTGGTGGCCCAAGCGCTGGCCGGGCAACTGGCGCATAGAACTCAATAAAAGCCTGGTGCGCGCCCTGTTCGACATGCACCGCATCGGCGGCGTGATCATGGGCCTGCTGATAGCGGTGTCGGTCGTCACCGGTGCCTATATGGCATGGCGGCCGCTGGGCGACTGGCTCAATGTGCTCAGCAGCAGCACGGCAATCAAGCCACCCAAGCTGCCCGCACTGACTACGGAAACATCTGCCAAACCGCTGCCAGCCGATGTGGATGCCATGCTGGCCTCGGCCCGCGCGGCCATGCCCGATGCCCAGGCCAGCTTCGTGCAGCTGCCGCCCAATGCCAAGCAGGCAGTACGCATCCGCTTTCGCGCCCCCGGTGAACCGCACCCTAACGGCATCAGCTCGGTATGGCTGGACCCGCGCAATGGTGCCGTGCTGGACGTCAGACGCTGGAATGAACTCGACCCCGGCGCTGCGGCGGTGGCCGTGGCCTATCCGCTGCACACGGGCGAGCTGGGTGGCGTACTGATGGAAATCCTGGCCGGCCTCAACGGCCTGGTGCTGGGCGGCTTGGGCATCAGCGGAATCTGGCTCTGGTGGCACCGCCGCAAGGCCAGAAAGCTTGCCGCCCAGAGAAAGCCCTGAGAGTGCGGGCCGGCGCCCGGCAGCCCGCGCCCGCCCCTTGCCCCATGTTCCAGGCTCGAAGCCCCTGTTAAGGGCCGGGTCTGCTTGCATCACAGCCTCTGCGGCCTCAGCATCTGGACTTCCACCGATGAGCAGACAAGGAGCTGAAGATGGCTATGAATCCCGTTGGCTGGTTCGAGATCTACGTGCAGGACATGTCGCGCGCCAGGAGCTTCTACGAAGCCGTGCTGGGCTGTCGGCTGCAAGCGCTGACCATGCCGGAAGGCGGCGAGCACCCCGACATGGAGATGTGGGCCTTTCCAGGGCAGCCAGATAACGCTGGTGCCACCGGAGCGCTGGTCCGCATGCCGGAATGCCCCTCTGGCAGCGGCGGCACGCTGGTCTATTTCGTCTGTGAAGACTGCGCCGAGCAGGCCGCCCGCGTCGCACGCAACGGCGGCAGCCTGCACCGCGACAAAGTCTCCATAGGCCCCTATGGATTTATTGCCCTGGCCATCGATACCGAAGGCAACATGTTTGGCCTGCACTCGATGAAATAGGGCTCGCGCCAGCCCACGAAAAAGGCCTGCCTCCGAGGAGGACAGGCCTTTTTACCTGGCAAGCTGGCGCAATCAGGCCAGCAACTGCCTCAGCACATAGGGCAGGATGCCGCCATGGCGGTAGTAGTCCACCTCGATGGGGGTATCGATGCGCAGCTTCACGGTCACGGTTTTCTTGCTGCCATCGGGCCTGGTGATCACCAGCTGGGCATCGCTTTGCGGCGCCAGGTCGGCGGCCGGGATCACATCGATGAACTCCTCGCCCGTCAGACCCAGGGTTTGCCAGCTGTCATTGCCCTTGAACTGCAGCGGCAACACGCCCATGCCCACCAGATTGGAGCGGTGAATGCGCTCGAAGCTGCGCGCCACCACGGCCTTGATGCCCAGCAGTTGCGTGCCCTTGGCCGCCCAGTCGCGGCTGGAGCCCGTGCCGTATTCCTCGCCTGCCAGCACCACCGTGGCACGGCCCGCGGCCTGGTATTTCATGGCCGCGTCGTAAATGGCCATCTTCTCGGCCCGGCCATGGTCGTCGCGGAACAGGGTGACACCGCCCTCCTCGCGCGAGCCGTCGCCTGCGGCGGGGATCATCAGATTCTTGATACGCACATTGGCAAAAGTGCCGCGCATCATCACCTCGTGGTTGCCCCGGCGCGAGCCATAGCTGTTGAAGTCGGCCTTATGCACGCCATGCTCGAGCAACCACTTGCCTGCCGGCGAAGACTCCTTGATGGAGCCTGCGGGCGAGATATGGTCGGTGGTGATGGAGTCACCGAACAAGGCCATGATGCGAGCACCGTGCACCGCGCTGGAGTTAGAGCCTTTCTGACCTGCAGCGCTACCCCCGTCTTCGGGTGGTGCTTTCAAATCCAGAGCGAAGTCGGCAAAGAACGGCGGCTCGGCGATATAGGTGCTCTCGGGCCAGGTATAGGTGGCGCCCGTCACACCCCGAATCTTTTCCCAGAGCTTGCCCGGCTCGCTGGCCACCTGCTCGTAATTGCTGCGGAAGGCCTTGCCGTTCATGGCGAACTTGAGCAGCTCCTGAATTTCCTCGCTGCTGGGCCAGATATCGCCCAGATACACATCCTTGCCGCCCTTGCCCTTGCCCACGGGCTCGGTCATCAGGTCCTTGCGCACCGTGCCGGCAATCGCGTAAGCCACCACCAGCGGAGGGCTGGCCAGGAAGTTGGCCTTGATATTGGGGTGAATGCGGGCCTCGAAATTCCGGTTGCCCGAGAGCACGGCCGAGCAGACCAGATTGTTCTGCGTGATGACGGCATTGATCTCGGGGGTGAGATCACCGGCATTGCCGATGCAGGTGGTGCAGCCGTAGCCTGCCAGCGCAAAGCCCAGTTTTTCCAGATAAGGCAGCAAGCCCGCCTCGGTCAGATAGCGGGTGACCAGGCGAGAGCCCGGGGCCAGCGAGGTCTTGATATGCGGCTTGACCTTGAGGCCTGCCTGCACCGCCTTCTTGGCCAGCAGGCCCGCCGCCAGCATGACGCTGGGATTGGAGGTATTGGTGCAGCTGGTGATGGCTGCAATCAGCACATCGCCGCTGCCGATATCGAAGCTCTTTTCCGGCGCTGCAACCGCATGGCTGGCATCAACAGCAATCGCACTGGCCTCGACCTTGCCGGTCTCGGGTGTGTTGCTCACCATCTCGGCCTTGTTGCGCTCCGCACCGGCCGACAGGGGTTTGCTCTCGGGCTGCAAGGCCTCGGGATCATCGGGGCTCACCACGTGGCGACGCGCCAGCTGATCGGCAGGGAGATTGAAGCCATTCTGGGCCACGGGAGCGCTGAACAGCTCGTCGAACTGCCCGGCCACATGGCCGATCTCGATGCGGTCCTGCGGGCGCTTGGGCCCGGCCAGACTCGGTGCCACCTTGCCCAGATCCAGCTTGACCACATGCGAGTAGTCGATTTCGCCGGCCTTGGGCACGCCAAACAGCTGCTGGGCCTTGAAGTAGGCTTCGAAGGCCTGAATCTCGCTCTTGGTACGTCCCGTTCCCCTGAAGTACTCGATGGTCTTTTCATCGACGGGGAAGAAACCCATGGTCGCCCCATACTCAGGAGCCATATTGCCGATGGTGGCGCGATCCGGCAGCGACAGGCTGCGCGTTCCTTCGCCAAAGAACTCGACGAACTTCCCGACCACTTTTTCCTTGCGCAGCAGCTCCGTGACGGTGAGCACCAGATCGGTGGCCGTCACGCCTTCGCGCAACTGCCCGGTCAACTCGAAGCCCACCACATCAGGCGTGAGGAAGTACACGGGCTGGCCCAGCATGGCCGCCTCGGCCTCGATGCCGCCCACACCCCAGGCCACCACGCCTATGCCGTTGATCATGGTGGTATGGCTGTCGGTGCCGACCAGGGTGTCGGGGTAGTACACCGCATCACCCTTGCCGCTCCTGGCCTTGTGCACGCCGCGCGCCAGGTATTCCAGATTGACCTGGTGCACGATGCCGAAGCCCGGCGGCACGACACCGAAGGTGTCGAAGGCCTGCATGCCCCATTTCATGAACTGGTAGCGCTCCTGGTTGCGCTGGAACTCCAGCTTCATGTTCAAGTCCAGCGCCTTCTTGGTGCCGAAGTAGTCCACCATGATGGAGTGGTCCACAACCAGGTCCACGGGCACCAGCGGCTCGATGGACTTGGGCTTCTTGCCCAGCTTGGCAGCGGTGCTGCGCATCGCGGCCAGATCGGCCAGCAAGGGCACGCCGGTGAAGTCCTGCAGCACCACGCGCGCGACGACAAACGGAATCTCGTCGACCCGCTCGGCCTTGGGTTGCCAACGCGCCAGCTGCGCCACATGCTCCTCGGTGATCTTGTTGCCGTCACAGTTGCGCAGCACCGATTCGAGCACGATACGAATCGAGACAGGCAGGCGCTTGATCTCCGGGAACTGCTTGGCCAGGGCCGGCAAGGAATAGAACTTGCCCTTCTTGCCCTCGGCCAGTTCAAAGGACTTCAGGGTTTTGGCAAAAGCATGCGACATCGTGAGACTCTCCATGGACAGAACACAGGGAAAACGCTTTTGCATTCCATTGTGCACACAATGCCCGTGAAAAGGGTGGGACAGGGCGCCGGCAACGCAAACCGGCTCACATGGGCGCAAGAAAAGAAAGCCCGCACGGGGCGGGCTGGAGTCGCGCCGAAGCAAGCTCAGGCGCCGGCGTCCGGCAGAAACTCCTCTCCTTCGCTCAAGGGCGCAAAGCGGTAGCTGGCCGGCGTGCGGCTGAGCTTGACCGGAGCGCCCAGCCCCTGGTATTGGCCCATCGTCACCACCATCTCGCGGTGTACGGTATGCGGGTGCTCAAGCGCCTGAGCTACATCGAGCACCGGCGCGGCAGGCACGCCGATGGCCATCAGCTCGTCGGCAAGCTTCACGCCATCTAAGGGCGCAAACGCCTGCTCGAGCAAGGGCTTGAGTTCGGCACGATGGACGGAGCGCTGGCCTGCGGTGGCAAAGCGCTCGTCCTGCGCCAGTCCCTCCTGCCCGACATGCTGGCACAGCAACCGGAACTGCCTGTCGTTGCCCACGGCCAGAAAGATGGGAGCACCGCCCGTGCTGAGCACGTCATAGGGATAGATATTGGGATGTGCATTGCCCGAACGCTGCGGCAGCTTGCGCCCCATGAACCAGTTGGCCGCATGGGGGTGGAGCAGCGACAGCCCGGAGTCGTAGAGCGAAGCATCCACCAGTTGCCCCTGTCCGCTGCGCCCCCGCTCGTGCAGGGCCAGCAGCACGCCTATGGTGGCATTCAGCCCCGTCACCATGTCCACCACCGGCAGTCCCACGCGCAGCGGCTCGCCGTCGGCTTCGCCGTTGATGCTCATGATGCCGGCCATGGCCTGGATGGCGGCGTCGTAGCCGGGCAGGCTTCCCAGAGGGCCGTCGGCGCCGAAGCCCGTGACGCGGCACCAGATCAGATGCGGCAGCTCTTCGCGCATCTGCTCATAGCCTATGCCCCATTTCTCCATGGTGCCGACCTTGAAGTTCTCCACCACCACATCAGCCTCGGCCATCAAGGCGCGCACGCGCTGCTGGCCTTCGGGCGCGGACAGGTCGAGAAACTGGAGGCGCTTGTTGCGGTTCAAGCCGAAGTAGTAGGAGGCCACGCCGTCGCGAAACGGAGGCCCCCAGGTTCGGGTGTCATCGCCCTGCGGCGGCTCCACCTTGAGCACATCGGCGCCATGGTCGCCCAGTATCTGGCCACAGAACGGCCCGCCGAGAATGCGTGACAGATCAAGCACCTTGACGCCCTGCAGGGCTCCGGCGCCAATCGTGGCTGGATTGTGCATGTTTCACTTTCCGACAGAATGCGGGCCCATGGCCTGCGTGTTGATCAAAGATTGCTCGTGGGCTTGCACCGCCAGTCGCGGCAGCCTATGTCTCAGGCCAGAGGCTTTCGGCCCACGCTGCACACCAGCGCGCTCAGGCGCTGATGGATGGCATGGAAGCTCTGGTCCGCCTCCACCTGCGAGGCAACAGGCTGGCGCAGATGCTTGCCCTCCAGTTCCAGCTTGGCGCGGATTTCCGGATTCACCAGCGCCTGCCCTATGGCACTGCGCAGCGCGGCCACGCGGTCGGCAGGGGTGCCCTTTTTCACGAAGTAGCCAGCGCTGACCGTGTATTCGAAGTCGGGGCTGAGGCGGCTTTGCGATATCAGCGGCACATGGGTCAGCTCCTTGGGCAAGACCTTGGAAAAGCTGGTCAGAATCTTCAGGCGCCCCTGCTTGGCCATGCCTTCGAAGCTTGCCTGATAAGGCAGGATGGCGAAGTCCACCTGCCCTCCTGCCAGGTCCTGCAGGGCCGGCGCGCCGCCCTTGTAGGGCACATGCAAAAACGGCAGCCTCAGTCTGGCTGCGAGAGCATCGCCCATGAGGTTGTACATGGAGTCCACTCCCACCGTGCCATAGGTCAGCGGGCCGTTCTTGCTGGCGCGTGCATATTCAATGAACTCGTCATAGCTGTTGACCGGCAGCCCGCTCTTGACCATGAGCACTATGGGCGATTCCGTCGTGGGAGCGGCCAGCGTGAAGTCCCCCGGCTTGTAGCGCGCTGCCGTATTGAGCATGGGCGCCAGGAAGATCTCGTTGGCCGAACCATGGAAGAACATATAGCCGTCTGCAGGCGCGTTGAGCACCTTGGCTGCGGCAATCAGGCCCGTTCCGCCGCCCAGGTTCTCCACCACCACCTGCTGCCTGATGCTGCGGCCTATGGATTCGGCAAAGATGCGCGCCGCCACATCGCTGGCCCCGCCTGCGGGAAAAGGCACCATAAGGACCAGAGGCTTGGCCGGAAAGCTTTCTGCAGCCCGGACCCAGCTCGAACCTGCCGCCAGGGCAGCCGTCTGCCACAGCGTGTGCCGCATAAAGCCGCGGCGGTTCCATGTGTTCATCTCTTCTCTCCCGTTCAAGGTGCGACCGCTCAGGCCAGATAGCTTTGCACCAAGTACGCCCAGAAGGCCGCACCTATGGGCAGGGCCTTGTCGTTGAAGTCGTACAGCGGGTTGTGCACCATGCAGCCTCCGTCCTCCCCCACGCCATTGCCCAGCCGGATATAGGCGCCGGGGCGCTTTTGCAGCATGTAGGCAAAGTCTTCGCTACCCATGGTCGGCGTGCGCTCGCCCACCTTGTCCTCGCCCAGCAGGCGTATGGCCACCTGCCGCGCGTATTCGGTCTGGGCTGCGCAATTCACGAGCACTGGGTACTTGTGCACGTAGTCGATGTCGCAGCTGAGCTGATAGCTCTCGGCCTGGGCCTGCACGAAGGCCTTGATGCGCGTCTCCACCCAGCTGCGCACGTCCGGGTGCAGGGCGCGCACGCCGATCTTGAGCACGGCGCTTTCAGGCACGATGTTGAAAACCTCGCCGGCCTGGATGGAACCCACCGTGATCACGGCCGCCTGCTGGGCATCGATCTCGCGCGTGATGATGGACTGCAGACCCAGCACTATGCTGGCCGCGCACTGCATGCTGTCTATGCCGTGGTGCGGCATGGCGCCATGGGCACTGCGCCCGCGCAGCGTAACGGTCACGCGGTCGAACGATGCCATGGCCGGTCCCTGGCTGATAGCCATCTGACCCACGGGCAGGCCAGGTGCGTTGTGAAGCGCATAGATCTCGTCGCAGGGAAACAGCTCGAACAGCCCCTCGTCCACCATGCGCATGGCACCGCCTTCGTTCTCCTCGGCCGGCTGGAAAATCAGGTTCAGCGTGCCGTTGAAATCGAGCTTCTCGGCAACGTACTTTGCCGCGCACAGCAGGATGGCTGTATGTCCGTCATGGCCGCAGGCATGCATTTTCCCGGGCAGGCGGCTGGCGTAGTCCAGGCCTGTTCTTTCATGGATAGGCAAGGCATCCATGTCCGCGCGTATGCCCAGCGACTTGCTGCCCGAGCCCTTTTTGAGCACGCCGACCACACCGGTGACACCCAGGCCGCGGTGCACCGCATAACCCCAGCGAGCCAGGGACTCGGCCACCATGTCGCTGGTGCGCGTCTCTTCGAAAGCCAGTTCGGGATGGGCATGGATGCTGCGGCGGATCTCCACGAACTCGGCAGCAACGGACTGCAGTTGGGCGAGCAGAAGGGAAGTTGAAGATGTCATGGCTATGGATAGTTGAAATACCCCGACTCATGCCTTGCATGGGCTCTCGGGCAGTGGCAGGCAGTGCGAAACAGTGTCCTCCTCTCGGCCGAGGCGAGACGTTTCGAAAAGTTCTAACACGTCCACCCTTCGATGGCATGCCTACGCTTGCGCCCAAGCGACAGCGCCATCAGTCAAGCTTCACGCCGGCCTTTTGCACCACCTCGCTCCATTTGTCGAGCTCGCTCTTCACGAAGGCGGCCAGATAGGCGGGCTGGGCATCCGCGCCGCGCTCCAGGCCCTGGGCCGCAAAGGCTTTCTTCACATTCTCGGAATCCAGCGCCTTGGCATAGGCCTGATTGAGCAGCTCCACCCGCTCCACCGGCATGCTCTTGGGGCCGACCACGCCGAAGAACACGCTCACGTCATAGCCTGCCAGACCCTGCTCGGCGATCGTCGGGATCTGGGGCATGGCACTGGAGCGTTTGGCCGTGGCCACGCCAAGGGCCTTGACCTTGCCGGCCTTGATATAGGGCATGGCCGTGAGGATGTCGGTGAAAGTCATGTCCACCTGACCGGCCAGCAGGTCGTTAAGCGCCGGCCCCGTGCCCCTGTAGGGCACATGCTGCAGCTGGGTGCCGGCCAGGCCGTTGAACAGCACACCCGCCAGATGGGATGAAGCGCCATTGCCCGAAGACGCGAAATTGAGCTTGCCGGGCTTGCTCTTTTCCAGCGCGATCAGTTCCTTGACGTTGCTGACACCCAAGTCCGGCCGAACCACCAGCACATTGGGCAGATAGCCCACGTAGATGATGGGCGTGAAGCTGGTGCGCGGGTCGTAGCTGATGGACTTGTACAGCGGCTTGTTGATGGCCAGCGGACCCGAAGTACCGAACATCAGCGTATAGCCGTCAGGCTTGGCACGTGCCACGAAGTCCGCTCCGATATTGCCGCCGGCGCCAGCCTTGTTCTCCACGATCACGCTCTGGCCCAGCTCCTTGGTCAGCTCGGTCGCCAGAATGCGTGCCATGGCATCGGTAGGGCCACCGGGCGGAAACGGCACGATGAACGTGATGGGGCGTGTCGGATATTTCTCCTGGGCAAGCGCGGGCAGTGCCGCCGACAGGGCGGCGGATGCCATCAGGCCCAGCGCTGCGCGTCTGGCTTTATGCATGTCTGTCTCCTTGGAAGGGTGTTGCCGATGAACCGGCAAAATCACTGCGGGGTGCCGCCGGCAACGGCCTTGAAGCGCTCCATGCGCGTCTTCTCGCGTGCGTAGGCGCTCCTCGCGTACTGCTCGAACTCTTGCGGGCTGCGGTAGTTCAGCGGCTGATTGAGTTGTTCGAGGATCTTGCGCCCCTGCGCCGACTCCAGCGCCGCCTTGAAGGCGTCATGAATGATGCGCAGCCGCGCTGGCGCCAGGCCGGCAGGGGCGGCAATGCCATAGGGCGACTCGATCACCGCGTCCACGCCCAGCTCTCTCAAAGTGGGCACTTGGGGGAACTGCGGAACACGGCTGGACGTGAACATTGCCAGGTAGCGCAATCGGCCCGACTGGATATGCTGGGAGGCTACGCCGGAGAGCACGCCCGCATCGATGTGGCCGCCCAGCAGGTCGCTGGCCTGCTCCGAATCTCCCTTGTAGGGCACGCGATTGAGCTGCAGGCCCGTGGACTGCACCAGCTCACTCAGTACGATGCTGGGCGTTTGCACCGGACCGGCCGCACCTACGGAGATCTGGCCGGGACGCCTGCTCGCATCTTCGGCAAACTCCTTCCAGCTCTTCCACGGTGCATCCCGACGCACAGCCAGCCCGAAGGTGTAGTCGGTCATGCCGATCACGTAGCTCAGCTTCAAGGGGTCGAAGCTCACCCGGTTCAGATACGGTTCGCGATAGACACTGGCAGGCAGCACCGCCAGGGTGTAGCCATCCGGCTGAGCCCGCGCCAGCTCCACCGCGCCAAACGTGCCGTTGGCGCCTGGCTTGTTCTCTATGACCACCAGTTGCCCCAGCAACTGCGAGGCTTGCTGTGCCACCACCCGCAAATGCGCGTCCGTCGGTCCGCCGGCGCCATAGGGCACCACCAGGCGTATCGGCCGAGCCGGATAGGAGTCACCCTGAGCCTGTGCGGCCGAATGGGCGGCCGCCAACAGCACTGCTCCCGAGGCTGCGGCCAGCAGCCGTCGGCGCTCTCTTGCGTGATTGCGCATACTTGTCTCCTTGCAGAAATAATCCGAGAGCCGATAACACCTTTTTCACGAAGCGCTTCAGCCGTTTCTTCTACTTATTTCAAGGCTGCCGGCAATCACTCCTGCCACTGCGCCGGCACGGCAGCCGCATCGACCAGCGGATCGCGCGGCAGCACACGGTGCAGCAGCACCAGTTGCGACAGGCGCAGGCGCTCGGCCGAGCCGGTCTGTACGGCTTCCCAAGCCATGGCGATGGCCGTGGTGCAGTTGTAGAGAGCTGTGGCGGCCTGGCGGGCCAGCACTTCGCCACCGTCCTGAGCGGCCCTGTCGGCCAGGGTGCCGGCGCGGGCCAATGCATCTTCCAGCGCCTGGCGGTAACCGGGCACCAGGCTGGCATGATCGAGCAAGCCATGCAGATACTGCTGCAGCACAGGCAACGAACCTTCGCGCTTGATGGCGCGGATCACGTCCAGCGCCACGATATTGCTCGTACCTTCCCAGATGGAGCCCAGGTGGGCATCGCGCACCAGACGCGGATCGCTCCACTCCTCGATATAGCCACAACCGCCGCGCACTTCCATCGCATCACCAGTGACCTTGCGTGCATCGCGGCAGGCGCGGAACTTGATCAGCGGCGTCAGAATGCGCAGCAGCGCATAGGCATCCGGCTGGCCCGCGTCGGAGCGCATCAGCGTCTGCGCGGTCTGGAACACCATGGTGCGCGCCTGCTCGGCGGGCACGCGCAGCTTGTCGAGCTGTCGCTGCATCAGCGGCATCTGCTCCAGGCGCTTGCCAAAGGCAATGCGTTCATGGGCGATGAATTCGGCCTCGGCCACAGCACGGCGCATCATGCCGGCGGAACGCACACCGTTGGACAAGCGCGAGTTGTTGACCATGTCGGCCATCTGCACAAAGCCCCGGCCTTGCTGGCCCACGAGATAGGCCACGGCGCCGTCCATGCGGATCTCGCCGCTGGCCATGGACTTGGTGCCCAACTTGTCCTTGAGACGGATGATGCGGTAACGGTTGGTGCTGCCATCGTCCAGGGAACGCGGCAGCAGAAACAGCGAGATGCCCTTCATGCCCGGCGCCCCGCCCTCCACACGAGCCAGCACCATGGCGAACTCGGCATCGGGGTTGGAACAGAACCACTTGTCGCCGGTGAGAAGCCATGAGCCGTCGGCCTGCGGGGCGGCCAGAGTCAGCGTGCCCGCGATGTCCGAGCCTGCGGCCTGCTCGGTCATGAACATCGCGCCCTGGGCCTGGTTCTCCCAATCCAGTGAGAGCAGCTGAGGCAAATACTTGTCCACCAGCTCGGGGGCACCGTACTTCTTGAGCGTGCGCGTCAGCGAATCGGTCATGGACAACGGGCAGCACAGACCGAACTCGGACTGCACGAACAGAAAGGTCAGTGCGTACTTGACGATGGGCGGCATCTTGCCGCTCCAGCCCAGCATGTCTTCCCGGTGCGAAATGGCTTGCAGGCCGAACTCTCCGTAAGCGATGCGCTCAAGCTCTTCATAGGCTGGATGCTTGATGATGCGCTGGCTGTCCTGGCCGGCGCGGCTGCGGTGCTCGAGCGTGGGCGGATTCCTGTCGGCCATGCCGGCCAGCTCGTCGATGCGCCCACCGGCCAACTCGCCCATGCGCTGCAGATAGGGCTGCAGATGGGCCAGCAGATCGGCTGGCAGATAAAGCGCCAGCAGCGACTGCAACTCAGGATCGGTGGCATAGAAATTGGCACCGTGGCGATCAGGCACGGGATGGGCAGCCTGGGCCACGGCATGCATCTGGCTCTTATCGTTGGCGGACATGAACGTCTCCTGCTGAATTCGAATATCCCCTGAGGAGCTGAGCACCCTCTCATTGGAAAGAGGACGACAACCTCGCTACAGGGCTTACCTTGCTTGCCATCTCTGGGTTCGGCCATGACGAATTCAGGCGATATGTACCGCACACAAAGCCGGCAATTGAGGCAAGGACTGCCACGAATTTCAGCACCCTCATATATTCACGTCAAATATTATTAAAATCTTTCTCAATACTTTTTAAATATCAATAAATCATGGAACTGAGGTTGCTGCACTACTTCGTCACCCTCGCCGAAGAGCTTCATTTCAGCCGTGCGGCGCAGCGGCTGTCGATCTCCCAGCCCCCGCTGTCCGTGGCCATCAAGCAGCTGGAGCAGGAACTGCAGGCCCAGTTGTTCGAGCGCAGCAGCAAGGGCGTACGGCTGACTGCGGCCGGTGAACATTTGCTGGACAAGGCACGCCAGCTATTGGCCCTGAGTCAGCAGGCCGCACAGGAAACGCGCGACGTGGCCCAGGGCACGCGCGGCCATCTGCGCCTGGGCTTCGTGGGGTCGAGCCTGTACCGCGGCTTGCCACAGGCGCTGGAACGGTTCCAGCACGACCACCCCCTGGTGCGCGTGGACATGCTTGAGGCCAACAGCGCAGAGCAAATCCTGGACCTGCAGCAAATGCGGCTGGACATGGCCCTGGTCCACTCCATACAGCCGCCCGAAGGAATTGCCAGCCGGCTGCTGATGGAAGAGCCTTTCGTGGTCTGCCTGCCCGACCGCCACCCGCTGCAGACCAGCGCCGCCATCGATCTGGCCGAACTCAAAAACGACCGTCTGATTCTGTTCTCCAGCCTGGTCTCGCCTACCTATCACCAGCGCATCTACGAGATGTGCCTGGCCCATGGCTTTGCACCCGAAGTACGCCACGAGGTACGGCACTGGCTGTCGGTGATCTCGCTGGTTTCGCTGGGTCAGGGCGTGGCACTGGTACCCCAGGCGCTGACACGCGTGGGCATGCCGCGCCTGGTATTCCGCCCGCTCAAAGGCTCGCAGCCATCATCAGAGATGCTGGCCATGTGGCGGCGTACACCGGCCAATCCGCTGGTGCAGGCATTGCTGGCCTGCCTGCAGCAGGCCGTGACGGAACTATGAGGCCAAGTCAAGACTGATCATCGCTGACCGGCAGGCCTGCCCGGATCTGTTTCAACGCTTCACCGTCGAATTCTTCGAAATAGCATTGGCTGCTCAAAGGAACGCTTATTGGCATGGAAATAAGAGGCCAGGACGATTTACACAACTCCGGGCAATTCATCCTGCCACTTGGCTAGTGAATGGGAAGCCGGTCACGCGCTTGGCTCGGGGGGGAGCGTAGGTACGGACCTTGGAGGTGCTCAGGCCCAGGCGCACGAGCGACTCGGCAATGGTCACGGCCGCGGCTACTCCATCGACCACTGGTACACCGGTCAGTTCACGGATCCTGGCATCCAGTTCAGCCATACCTCCACAGCCGAGGCAAATGACTTCCGCATGGTCTTCGCTGACGGCAAGGCTGGCTTGACGAACAATCGCTTCGACCGCGCGCTCGGGTTGAGTTTCCAACTCCAGCACAGCCATGCCGCTGGCGCGAACCGATGCACAGCGCTCGTCCAGGCCGGCAAGCTTGAGTCGATCCTCGATCAATGGGACAGCTCGATCCAGCGTCGTGACCACCGAGTATTTGTGGCCCAGGAACATGGCCGCGGTGGCCGCTGCCTCGGTGATGTCCACAACGGGAACGTCCAGCAACTCCTGCAGGCCCTCGCGGCCATGTTCACCGTAGCCGGCTTGAATGACTGCATCAAAGGGTTGTCCATAACTCATCACGGCGTCCATGACGCCGACCGCGGCAAGATAGCTCTCAAAATTCCCCTCGACCGATTCGGCACCAAAGCGCGGGGTCAGCGCGACTATCTCTGTTCCAGGCGCAGCAACCTTCCGAGCTTGCATGCCAATGGCATGGGTCATCGACTCAGTGGTGTTCACGTTCACGATCAAAATGCGCATGATTTTCAACTTTCCTTCTCAGTGTTTGGCGGAGGCTACGGAAATGGCTTCGCCATCCTGGTCTTCGTAGGTGAGACCTTTCGGTGCAACCATCCAATAGAACAAGGCACCCAGTCCGGCTGCGATGAACCAGGAGAACTGGGACAGCGATTGCAGCGTCGGCAGGAATGCAAAGAGCAGCGAGATCAGGGATGAAGGAATCAGGGCCTGAATTGCCTTCGGATTGATGCCATTGCGGTAGTGATAGGGGCCTGCAGGGTCGTGTGTATAGAGCGCCGGAACGTTCACGCGCTGTTTGCGGATCAGCCAGTAGTCGGCCATCACGATGCCGAACAGCGGTCCCAGAAATGAACCCAGCCCTCCCAGGAAGTAGACGATGACCAGCGGAGAGTTGTAGAGATTCCAGGGCAGGATCACGAAGCCGAGAACCGCACTGACAAGAGCTGCCCGGCGGAAGTTCAGATGCCTGGGCATGAGGTTGGCCAGCGCCAGGGCAGGAGCCACGAAATTGGCCATCAGGTTCACGGCGATGGTCAAAATCAGCAGCGAAAGACTGGCCAACATCAACAGCGGCTTATTGGGAATGTTCTGGACGATGTCGGTCGGGCTTTGAATCAGCGTGCCGTCGATGGCAAGCTGGCCGCCTGTCAGGATGACCACGATCAAGCCGAAGATCAGCATATTGATCGGAATGCCCCAGAAATTGCCTTTCACCACGGCGCTGCTTGAGGTGGCTGCACGTGTGAAATCACAGAAGTTCAGCACGAAGGTGCCGTAGATCGCCACCCATAGCGAAGCAGCGCCCAGGATCTGCAGCCACATGGCTCCGCCACTGCTTTCAAAAGGAGCGGACCAGTGCAGAGTCCACTTGGCGCTGTAGAAGATCCATCCTGCCAGGGCAATGAAAGTCAACAGAATTACAGGCCCGGCAAAGGCCTCGTACTTTCGGATGCTCTCCATGCCCCAGCAGGCAATGAGAACCTGCACAACCCACAGGATGGAAAAGCTGATCCAGCCCAGCAATGGCAGGCCCAGCACGACTTGCTCTTTCAGCGACTGCAAGCCGGGAAACAGCGTGATCAGCATCACGTCGAGGACCATCGATGCCAGGTAGGTCTGAATGCCGAACCACGCAATGGCGACTCCGCCGCGGATCAATGCTGGGATCTGCGCACCGCGTGTACCAAAGCTGATGCGGCTCATCACCGGAAAGGGAATCCCTGTACGGGTCCCCATAAAGCCCGAGAGGGACAGCAGCACGAACAGAAATGCCGCCCCCAGCAGAAGCGCCATCAGAATCTGGTGTCCTCCCAGCCCAAGCGTGAAAAGACCGATGGCAAACGCGTAGTTGCCGAGGCTGTGTACATCGTTGGCCCAAAGAGTGAACAGGCTGTAGCTCCCCCAGGTACGCCCCTCTTTCGAGGTAGGTGCCAGATCGTGGTTGTACAGCGCCGGAGAAACTCCGGCCGGCAAGCCTTTATCTCGCTTTGGGCTGGTGGTGTTGGCCCCCGAGGTTAGTGACTCACCATGGGTGTCCAGTACTAGGTTGTTCATATGCCGCCTTCCATCAGGGTGCTCCGTGGAGCCCCTTTGCCATGACCTCATTTCGGCTGAGCGGGTCATGCTTGTCTACCGTTATTAGCGGCTACGGGCGACGCAGGCCTGCAGCCATGTTTTCGCTGCTGAAGAGCTGTGATGCTTATGAAGCGAATCAAATCTGCCTCATGTCCACTGCTTCAGCAAGCTTGTCCAGAAATGCTTTGAACACATCACTGACATGCATGCAATGTATACAAGACATGAATTCAAGATGCTAGTAGGAACCCTGGTTCTATCGGCCAGAGATATTGGTTCGATGGAGTCCTCAGATGGGAGGACAAACGGTCAGTAGCAGGCGCAGCAAGCCCTGGCGTGCATTTCTGCCCTGGGCGAGGTGCTGAAACCTACACTTTGATCATGGCTGTTTTGCGTAGATACCCATTTATGAACCTCTCCACGATCCGCGCTGAGCAAAGCCAGGTTGCTGTGCGTATCAAGGGGCCATAGAAAGTACTCTCGAAGTCACACACCGGAATGAGTACCAGTAGTCACTGGTCAGTTGTTGCAAAGCCGGCATTCAGCCCGCGTCCATCGCAGCAATATTGCTCGCCAACGAGCAATCGGCGCTGATGCTCCCATGGCTTTGAGATCAGTTGCGATGCCGGGCAGGACAGTGACAGCTGCATTCACCAAGGGCGGCAGCAGTTGAAATAGATGGATAGTCCATTCGGTGGGCAATGCGGAGACCAGCGCTTTGTTGCGATCGGTGGCATTGGCAATTCTTGCTGGAAGACCATTCCACGATGCGATGGCTATCCATGTGGTTTCATGGCCCTGATTGAAACCGTTCCGGCGTCTATCCGCAACGCGAGCCATTCCAAGTCCTGGTCGAGGAACCGGCATAGCGCCGGTGCCATGATCACCATGGACCGAGGCGGCTCCTTCATGAATGCTGCCGGGCACGATCAGCGAACGCGTAAGTCATCACCGGCACAGATGGCGAGCTCAATCGCTCCCTGGTAGGGACAAGCGCTTCAAGCCTCAATATTGGCTCGCCGCAAAGTGTTGGGAGGTCGAGATCGGCAAAGGGGCCGAGCGGCTCGACCAAGCTGGATCCCGCCAAGGACTCCCATCGACTTTGAAACGCCTATTTGGCTGAAGACGAATCTTCAGGAGCCAGAATGGAGCGGAGTCGGTTGCGTGCTCCGCGACGACCGATCAGGCTTTCATCAAGGCGCGATGCCAATGCATCGATGTGAGCAATCATTAATTGTTCAGCCCGCAGATTGTCTCCAGCCGCCAGCGCCTCAACAATGGCGGCGTGATCGTCATTGAAGACTCTGGCCTCGGTCTTCGATTGGTATAGATCTGAAATCAGAGTTGTTCGTGCCGAGAGATCGACCATCATAGAAGTCAGGAACCGATTGCCGAGACACTCTGCCAGGCAAATATGAAAGTCGGCCAGCAGCCAGCTGCGAGCTTCTGCGTCCCCACAGGCAATGGCTTTGCGCTCTTCAGCGATGTGCTTGCGCAGGCGTTTCAGTGTTGCCTGCAAGGGTTGACCAGCATCACGCAGCATGCCCGGCTCAACGACGCGCCTCGCTGCATAGGTTTCCTGAGCCTCCTCAAACGAAGGCTCTGCAACATACCAGCCAACCCTGGAGCGGACTTCCACAAATCCCCGGGTCTGAAGGTGCATCAAGGCCTCGCGGACCAGGGTGCGGCTGACCTGAAACAAGTCCGCAATGTCTTGTTCACCCAGTTTCTCTCCCGGACGAAGCTTGGCTGTCAGGATCGACTCTATGAGACGCTCGGCGATCTTGGTTTTGGTGATGACTGGAGTACTCATTAAATTGATTTTATGCGACCGAGCTGTTACGAAGTTGAGGATAGGAAGAGTCAATAAATTCGACCATGCCCGCAATGGCAGGTGATAAATATCGCGCTCCAGAGAACATGTGACGGAGCTGACTGAAGGAGGAGCGTAAGTTAAATATGCCTAGTGGGCTATTCGTCTTTCTTCTCCTGCGATTGCCTCAAGAAACGTCCGGCACACCTTAAGGGAGAACACCTAGCTTTTCCTCAATCAATGTTGTATACAAGTGTTGAGTTCAAGATTTATGATGAAGCAATGGAAACCTCACTCACCTGGTCCATTGCAGAAAGTCTGACCAAAGCAATTGTTGAACATCGACTGATGCCCGGCACCAAGTTGTCGGAACAGAAGCTGGCCAATCATTTTGGTGTTTCCCGCACTCTGGTTCGCCAGGCTTTGTTTCATGCATCACAGAACCGGCTGATCAAGCTCGAGCCCACGCGCGGTGCCTTTGTGGCCACGCCCTCGGTTGAAGAAGCGCGCCAGGTGTTTGCCGTGCGTCGCATGCTCGAAGCCGAAATGGTGCGCAATTTTGCCGCGCAGCAGACACCCTCCCGCTTGTTGGAGCTCAAAGCGCATGTGGCTGCCGAAAGGAAGGCCATGGAAGCCAATGACGTGGGCCAGTGCACCGAACTGCTGGGCGACTTCCACGTGCGCATGGCCGAGCTCATGGGCAACGAGGTGCTGGCTCAACTGCTGGGCGAGCTGATTTCCCGCTGCGCATTGATCACCCTGATGTACCAGTCTGCATCGGCGGCCGAGCATTCGCACGAAGAACATGCCGACATCGTGACCGCACTGGCTGCGGGCGATGCCGAACATGCGGTGCAGCTGATGCAGTTGCACCTCGATCACATGGAAGAAGGTCTGTCCTTTAACCGTACTTTGCCAACGCACGATTTGTCGATGGCACTTTCATCCGTATCCCTATGACTTACGATTCCACCGCCTCCTACCCACGCGACCTGATTGGCTACGGCCGCAACACGCCCCATCCCGAATGGCCCGGCAAAGCCGGCGTGGCTGTTCAGTTCGTGCTGAACTACGAAGAAGGCGGTGAGAACCATATCCTGCATGGCGACCCCGGCAGCGAGCAGTTTCTGTCGGAGATGTTCAATCCCGCCAGCTACCCGGCCCGTCACATGAGCATGGACGGCATCTATGAATACGGCTCGCGAGCAGGCGTCTGGCGCATTCTGAAAGAGTTCGAGAAGCGCGGTCTGCCGCTGACCGTGTTCGGCGTGGGCACGGCGCTGCAAAAGCATCGCGAGCTGGCCCAGGCCTTTGACGAGCTGGGCCACGAAGTGGCCTGCCACGGCCTGAAGTGGATTCACTACCAGAACGTGCCCGAGGAGATCGAGCGCGCCCACATGCAGCAATGCGTGGACATTTTTGAAGAGATCTACGGCCACGACGGCGACCACGGCCTGGGCTGGTACACCGGCCGCGACAGCCCCAACAGCCACCGCATCGTGGCCGATGCCGGTCGCTTTACCTACGACAGCGATTACTACGGCGACGACCTGCCCTTCTGGATGAAGGTCGCCAAGAGCGACGGCACGACGCACAACCAGCTCATCGTTCCCTACACGCTGGACGTCAACGATATGCGCTTTGCCCTGCCCCAGGGTTACTCGCATGCCGATCCGTTCTTTCAGTACATGAAGGACACATTCGATGTCCTGTACGCCGAGGGCAATGCCAGCGGCGACAACGCCCCCAAGATGATGAGCATCGGCATGCACTGCCGACTGCTGGGCCGTCCCGGCCGGATTACAGCGCTGCAGCGCTTCCTCGACCACATCCAGAAGCACGACAAGGTGTGGGTGTGCCGCCGTATTGATTTGGCTCGTCACTGGGCCGAGCGTTTCCCTTGCAATGAAGCAGTCTCGGCCTGACTGTACGATCCGAGAACCCCAGGCGATTGAGGAAGGCGAGCCGGGCATTCGATTTTCGAGGCATCATCGCAGCCAGTTCCAACTAGTGCGGCCCTGCATCCTGCCCTGTGGGCAGGGCTAGCCTCTGCGGAGGCGTGCCAAGTGCGCCAAGTGCTGTCCCTGCTTTACCGTTGATCGGTCCATGCTGACCAAAAGTGCTGGGTGTTATCACCATCCCTTGCGAGGAATCGAACGAACCCGATCAGCCTCGATACGCACCAAGCAATGCGAATGCATCTGCTTACAGCCCGCATCCAGAGCGCGTGCGCTCGGGAATTGATAGCTGCCTTTGATTCCCGAAGCCAGTCGCGGGATACTTCAGGCTTCGAAAACTCACCGAGAACAACAACTATGCAAGGCCATCCCGAAGTCGTCGACTACCTCAAGGACCTGCTTCGCGGCGAGCTCGCGGCGCGCGACCAGTATTTCGCCCACTCGCGCATCTATGAAGACCAGGGGTTCGCCAAGCTCTTCACGCGCCTGGACCACGAGATGCAGGAAGAAACCCAGCACGCCGACGCACTGCTGCGCCGCATTCTGATGCTGGGCGGCCGCCCCGACATGCGCCCCAAGGAATTCACGCCCGGTGAGACCGTTCCCGAGATGTTGCGCAAGGACCTGGACACCGAATACGAAGTCCGTGCCGGGCTGCAGCAAGGCGTGGCGCTGTGCGAGCAGCACCGCGACTATGTAAGCCGCGACATCCTGCTGGCCCAGTTGCACGATACCGAGGAAGACCACGCCTACTGGCTGGAAAAGCAGCTGGGACTGATCGACAAGATCGGACTGCAGAACTATCTGCAAAGCCAGACCTGAGCCCTGCAACGCAGCGCGGAAAAATACTGAGGCCGTCCTTGATAGACGGCCTTTTTCATGGACTTGGGACGAGTTCGGAAACCATAGTCATCACCAGTGGCGGCAGAGCGGCCTTGTGCCGGATTGTCGATCTTGCAGGGCTTGCCCGACCCCATCTTCTGGAATGGGGCTCCACCAGAATTCACGCCCTTGTGGCATCCCATTGACTCGTTGAGAAACGACAAGTCAGCGCCCCCGGGCAGCTCGGTCATCACCGGATGTCATCCGGGACTGCCGCTCCTCGTCTCCAACCAGGCACAAGCTGCAGCTGCCTGCAGGACATGGCAATGCCGATGCACATGTCGAACAGGCCCCAGCACCCGGGCCTGCCCTGCACGCCGCATCCTCAGCGGATTGCCGTTGCGGGCGTGACCTGTACCTTCATGCTGCGCACAATGGCCGCCAGCACCACGCCATAGGCGGGAACAAACAGCAGCAGACTCACACCCAGCTTGATGACATAGTCGACCATGGCGATTTCCACCCAGTTGGCCGCCATGAAGGCATCGGAGCTATGCCAGAAGGCGATCGAGAAAAAGGCTGCCGTGTCCAGCACCTGGCCGAACACCGACGCAGCCGCCGGAGCCAGCCACCAGGAATGGCTTTTCTGGCGGATGCGGTCGAAGACCTGAATATCCAGCAACTGGCCCAGCACATAGGCGGCAAAACTGGCCAGTGCAATGCGGAACACAAAGCCATTGAAGCTTTGCAGCGCTTCCCAGCCATTGAAGCGGCCCTCGTGGAACAGCACGCCCACCACATAGGACACCACGAGCGCGGGGAGCATGGCACGCATGATGACGCGTCGCGCCGCGGTCTTGCCGATCAGGCGCACGGTCAGATCTGTGGCCAGAAAGATGAACGGAAAGCTGAAGGCGCCCCAGGTGCTGTGAAAGCCCAGCAGCGTGATGGGCAGTTGCACCAGGTAGTTGCTGGCGATGACCAGCGCGATATGGAACGCGACGAGAACGGAGAGGTAAAACGGCACGCGCGACGCTTGCGTCTGCACGGCATGAGCGGATGTCATGACAGTCCTTTTTGGTCGATGGGGGCGAGGGAACCCATGGTTGCGAAGAGTGCGCCAGCGCGGCGCAACCGTGAATTTTATGCTGTACGGAATTATCTCTGCCTCCCCCGGCCCGCTTATCCGCCCGGACACATGGCGGATATAAGAAAAAGCATAGCTTGTGGCGCCTGCCAATCCATGTTGTCAGCAGTGAATCAGCCTGCTTTCAATGAAAGACAGACGCTAGCCGCTATCCTTTTTTCATCGTTCAGAGCGCTAGCTGTGCGCCCTGCCCGGCCGCATGGCGCGTGGCACGCAGCCCTGCCCACTGCAGATCGGCCAGGACCAGCACCACGACGGCCTGTGCCGCCACCCAGGCCAGACCCCAGGCACTGAGCGCCAGCCCGGAGCCAAACACCAGGACCGCGCAGCCCAGCGCCCAGCCCAGATTGCCAACCGCCACCAGACCGATCAGCGTGCGCGGCAGGGGCTCGCGACACGCCATCCAGGCTGCGGCCGATGCATAGGCCAGCAAGAAAAGACCTGTTGCCGTCAGCAGGAAAGGCGGCAGACCCGTCAGATCGGCCAGCGGCCGCTGCAAGGCCAGTTGCAGCGCGCCCGTGGCGGCGCAGGAGGCCGCATCGGCCCACATCACAAGACGCAGAAACCGGGGAGAAGCAAAGAGGGACATGGAAGACTCCTGTTCTGAGAGCAAGTTCTTGCGGCCGGCCCTGTGCCGGCTGCTGGGGTCCATGATTGCCATCCGCTCGCACAGCGTCGATAACCTTGCAGGTCATGGCCTGCTGCCCGGCCTGCCACTACGATGCGGGCATGAACTCCAGCACCGCCCCCTCTTCTTTTCATGCCGCTCATATGCCGCCCGGCGCACGCGCGCCATTCGGCGAGCACCTGCGCCATTGGCGCCAGCATCGCCGGCTGAGCCAGCAGGGGCTGGCACTGGAGGCCGAGATCTCGACGCGTCACCTGAGCTATGTGGAAACAGGCCGTGCACAGCCCAGCCGCGAGATGGTGCTGCGGCTGGCCGAGCGCCTGTCGGTGCCGCTGCGCGAGCGCAATGCATTGCTGGTGGCTGCGGGCTTTGCCCCCATGTACCAGGCCCGTCCCCTGGACCACCCCGATCTGGCCGCCGCGCGCCAGGCCGTGGAGCTGGTACTCAAGGGCCACGAGCCCAGCCCGGCCCTGGCCGTGGATAGACACTGGAACCTGGTGGCGGCCAACGCCATCGTGCCGCTGCTGCTGGACGGTGTGGCGCCCTGGCTGCTGGAGCCACCCGTGAATGTGCTGCGCCTGAGCCTACATCCCGAGGGACTGGGCCCACGCCTGGCCAACTCCGCGCAGTGGCGTGCCCATTTGCTGCACCGCCTGCAGCAGCAGATCGCCGCCACGGCAGACAACGAGCTGCAGGCGCTTCATGACGAAATCGCAGCCTACCCGTTCGCCGAAGACAAGGACTCCCCGCCGCCCAGCCCCATCGCCGTGCCCTTTGAATTGCACACCGACCTCGGCACACTGAGCTTCATAAGCACCATCACCATCTTCGGCACGCCCGTGGACGTGACGCTGCAGGAGCTGGCCGTCGAGTCCTTTTTCCCGGCGAATGCCGAGACCCAGGCGGCGCTGCAGCGGCTGCAGCAGGGCCACCGAGCCGCCTGAAAAGAAAAAGCCCGCAGGACTTGCATCCTGCGGGCTTCTTAGCAAGACCCTTGAAGGCCTCGATTTCTGGTGCCTAGACGCTTAGATCTTGGCAGCCACTTCAGCGTACTCGGCGATTTCGTTGAAGTTCATATAGCGGTAGACGGAGGCCTTGTCGGCATCGATCACGCCCATTTCCTTCAGATACTCTTCCTTGGAAGGCAGGTAACCCAGACGCGAAGCGATGGCTGCCAGTTCGGCCGAGCCCAGATACACGTTGGTGTTCTTGCCCAGACGGTTGGGGAAGTTACGAGTGGAAGTCGAGATGACAGTCGCACCTTCACGCACTTGAGCCTGGTTACCCATGCACAGCGAGCAGCCGGGCATTTCTGTACGGGCACCGGCAGTGCCGAAGGCAGAGTAGTGACCTTCCTTGATCAGCTCGTCCTGGTCCATCTTGGTGGGAGGAGCCACCCACAGCTTGACGGGGATGTCGCGCTGGCCGCCAAGCAGCTTGGCTGCAGCGCGGAAGTGACCGATGTTGGTCATGCAGGAACCGATGAAGGCTTCGTCGATCTTGGCGCCGGCCACGTCAGACAAGGTCTTGGCATCATCAGGATCGTTCGGGCAGCAAACGATGGGTTCCTTGATGTCGGACATGTCGATTTCGATGACGTGAGCGTACTCAGCGTTCTTGTCGGCTTCCAGCAGGTCTGGCTTGGCCAGCCAGGCTTCGACCTTTTCGATACGGCGCTGCAGAGTCTTGGCGTCGGCGTAACCGTCAGCGATCATGTTCTTCATCAGAACGATGTTCGATGTCAGGTATTCCTTGATCGGCTCGGGGTTCAGCTTGATCGTGCAACCGGCGGCAGAGCGCTCGGCAGAAGCGTCGGACAGCTCGAACGCTTGCTCGACCTTCAGATCTGGCAGGCCTTCGATTTCCAGGATGCGACCCGAGAACTCGTTGATCTTGCCGGCCTTGGCAACGGTCAGCAGACCTTGCTTGATACCGTACAGAGGAATTGCGTGCACCAGGTCGCGCAGAGTCACGCCTGGCTGCATTTCGCCCTTGAAGCGCACCAGCACGGATTCGGGCATGTCCAGAGGCATCACGCCGGTCGCGGCACCGAAGGCCACCAGACCGGAGCCTGCGGGGAAGGAGATGCCGATGGGGAAACGGGTGTGCGAGTCGCCACCTGTACCCACGGTGTCGGGCAACAGCAGGCGGTTGAGCCAGCTGTGGATCACGCCGTCACCAGGACGCAGGGCCACGCCGCCACGGTTGCTGATGAAATTGGGCAGTTCGCGATGGGTCTTCACGTCCACGGGCTTGGGATAAGCCGCTGTGTGGCAGAAGGACTGCATCACCATATCGGCGGAGAAGCCCAGGCAGGCCAGATCCTTGAGTTCGTCGCGGGTCATGGGGCCGGTGGTGTCCTGCGAACCCACGGTGGTCATGCGAGGCTCGCAGTAGGTACCGGGGCGCACGCCCTGACCTTCGGGCAGACCGCAGGCGCGGCCGACCATCTTCTGGGCCAGTGTGAAGCCGGCCGTGGAAGCGGCAGGAGCCTGGGGCAGACGGAATTCGGTGGATGCGGGCAGACCCAGGGCTTCGCGAGCCTTGGCGGTCAGCGAACGGCCGATGATCAGGTTGATACGGCCACCGGCTTGCACTTCGTCCAGCAGCACGTCGGACTTGAGCTGGAAGTCAGCCACGGTTTCGCCGTTCTTGACGATCTTGCCAGCGTAGGGCAGCACGTCGATCACGTCGCCCATTTCCAGCTTGGAAACATCGACTTCGATGGGCAGAGCGCCGGAGTCTTCTTGCGTGTTGAAGAAGATGGGAGCGATCTTGCCGCCCAGAGTCACGCCACCAAAGCGCTTGTTGGGAACAAAGGGAATATCCACGCCCGTGCCCCAGATGATGGAGTTGGTGGCGGACTTGCGCGAAGAACCGGTACCGACCACGTCACCCACGTAGGCAACCAGATGGCCCTTCTTCTTCAGGTCTTCGATGAACTGCATGGGGCCGCGCTTGCCGTCTTCTTCGGGCTTGAACGCCGCGTCGGGACGCGTGTTCTTGAGCATGGCCAGGTAGTGCAGAGGAATATCGGGACGGCTCCAGGCGTCGGGAGCGGGCGACAGGTCATCGGTATTGGTCTCGCCGGGCACCTTGAAGACGGTGACGGTGATCTTTTCCTCGACCTTGGGACGCGAAGTGAACCACTCGGCATCGGCCCAGCTTTGCATCACTTCCTTGGCCTTGGCATTGCCGGCCTTGGCCTTGTCGGCCACGTCGTTGAAGAAGTCGAACATCAGCAATGTCTTCTTCAGCGCGTCGGCAGCCACGCCAGCCACTTCGGCATCGTCCAGCAGCTCGATCAGAGGGTGAACGTTGTAGCCACCCACCATGGTGCCCAGCAGCTCGGTGGCCTTGGCCTTGGAGATGAGACCCACCTTCAGGTCGCCGTGAGCCACGGCAGCCAGGAAGGAAGCCTTGACCTTGGCTGCATCATCCACACCGGGCGGCACGCGATGGGTCAGCAGATCCATCAGGAATGCATCTTCACCAGCGGGTGGGTTCTTGATCAGCTCGATCAGGTCTGCGACCTGCTTGGCATCCAGAGGCAGCGGGGGGATGCCCAGTGCGGCTCGTTCTGCCACATGGTCACGGTAGGCTTTCAACATGGGTTCTCTCCAATGGTTTTTTGAAAAAGGCTGCGCGTGGAGCGCGAATTACAGGACTGGCGCATGTGCGATACGCCAGTCCTCAGCCTCGCCAGACTTATTTGCTGTCCAGCAGGCTGGGAGGTGGGTTCTTGCGGATGGCTTCGGCCACTTGCTGCTGCTCGGGGCTCATGCACTCATCCGCCAGACGCTGGCCGGCCTTCTGGTTCATCAGCATGGACTTGTTGGCGATCTGCAGCCACACTGCACCGGCAGCCTTGTCTTCCAGGCGCACGGTGCCGGTGGAAGTCTTGACGGGAGACATGTGGTACTTGAAGCCACGGCCGTCCACGATGAAGTAACCGGGGTTGGCGGTGTCGGCATTCACATTCACATAGGCACCGAGCTCGCAGGCAATGCGGCCCTTGTGCACGCGCTCGGCCACGGCCAGCTCTTCCGTGCCCAGTGCGGCGGAAGCCGGGCCGGCGGCCACGGCGGCGGCAGCACCCGCGCCACCTGCAGCTACGGCAGCAGCAGCCTTGCCCTTCTTGGAAGTAGTGGTGGCCTTCTTGGCGGCGGGAGCCTTCTTGGCGGCGGCCGCCTTGGCCTTGGGAGCGGTTTCTGCCACGGCAGAGTGGCTGATTGCGACCAGGGGAGCGGCAATCATCAAAGTGGCGATCAGGGTCTTCATAGGAATTAGCTCCTGCAGACTTGTTATGAGTTCAACGGATTGAGGCCGGGGCAAACCAGGGTTGAACTTCAACCGGCAAGACCTGCCCCGTCTGGTGAGCGCGCTCCAGCAACTGCCAAAAATAGCGGTAGCTCGCGCGGTCGTGTAGTACACCACCAAAACTGATGGGCGCCCAATTCTGCACCGCTGCAGAGGTAAGTATTTGTGCCGCCTGTAGAACTTCGTCCTCTGCTGGCGCAAATGCACGCAGAATCGGGCGAATCTGGTCAGGATGGATGCTCCACATGCGTGTGTAGCCAAGCTCACGCGAGGCTTTTTGCGCGCAAGCCTGCAAAGCTTCAGGATTCTTGAATTCCGTGACCACGCAATGCGAGGGCACCTTGCCGTGGGCATGGCAGGCTGCCGCGATCTCGAGCTTGGCACGAACGACCAAGGGATGCTCGAACTGACCCTGCGCCGTCATGGCGGAGGCCGGGATGGCGCCACCGTGAGCCGAGACAAAATCCATCAGCCCGAAGGAGATGCTTTGCACAGCCGGGTGCGCGGCAATGTCGAAGGCCTGCTGCACGGCAGCAGGAGACTCAATCAAGACATGTAGCGGCACACGCTTGTCTGTCGCGCGCTGCAGGGCTGCTTCGGCCTTGATGACGTCATCCACCGACTCCACCTTGGGAATCATGATGTGGCAGAGCTTGTCCGCCGCGCCGCCGGCAATGATGTCCATGTCTGCCTGGAAATGAGCATGCTCCACCGCATGCACCCGGGCCGCCACGCGCGCGCCTTGAGCCGCTCCATTCGCCAGCTCGACCACCAGGCGAGCGTGCTCGGCCTCCTGGCCGACAGGAGCGCCATCCTCGCAGTCCAGCGTCACGTCGAACACACAGGTGCCGAACTCCTGCATCATCTCTGCCTGCAACTGCAGGCTTTTGCGCATGCGCGCTTCCACGCCGCTGTAGTGATCGCAGACGGGCAGACGCTGAGCGCCACCCTGAGCATCGAGCAGCACGGTGGCGGGATGAACCAGTTCTTTCGTCATGACTTGCGCTGAGCCACCATGAAAAGTCGGGGAAAAGCCAGCAGACGCTTGCCGTCGGCTCGCTCCGGATACGCCGCATCGATGCGGCTTTGATACTCGGTCAGATACTCGGCTTGCAGCTCCCGGGGCAAACCTTCCACGAAAGGCTTGAGGCCCGTGCTGCTGAGCCACTGCACAATCGCTGCGGCCGAGTCCATGGGATGCTGGTAGACGGTGTGCCACACATCCACGCTCGCAGCCTCATTGGCGGGAGCCGCCGGCTGGGGCGCTGCCAGCAGGTCGTAATACACCCCTATGGGCAAAATTTCGGTACGCACCTTGCTCGCGTCCCCGATGTGCGCCACAAACCGGGGCAACTGGGCGACTTCGCGCATGTTTCGGTGCGAGGGTTCCTGACGGTTGTCAGGCATCTGCACGGCCAGCACGCCACCGGGCGCCAGCAACGAAAACAGACGGGGAATCAGGCTCTCATGCTCGCCCACCCACTGGATGGAGGCATTCGCATAAATCAAATCAGGTGCTGGCTCACCTTCAGCAGGTGCCCAGGAGGCAATATCACCGGCCTCGAACCTGGCCTGCGGCAACTGCCTACGCGCAGTCTCCAGCATGGCTTCGGAATTGTCGACACCGAGCACATCGGCGCCGGGAAAACGTTCCACCAGAAGTTCGGTGGAGTTGCCCGGCCCGCAGCCCAGATCCACGATGCGGAGGCTGCGAGCGGGTGAATGCAAGCTGGAAGGTACTCTTGCCAGCAGTTCTGCCGCAGGGCGCGTGCGCTCATTGGCAAAGCGCAGATATAGCGCAGGGTTCCAGTCTTGCATAGGTTTTGCGCTGATTACAGCAGGTGCTTGACGCCGTCCTGCTCGCCTTGCAGCTCAGCCAGAGTCTTGTTGATGCACTCTTGCGAGAAGGCGTCGATTTCCAGACCTTCGACGATCTTGTATTCGCCGTCAGCTGTGGTGGTCACGGGGAAACCGAACACGATACCGGCGGGGATGCCGTACTCGCCGTTGGAAGGCACGCCCATGGTGACCCATTCGCCGTTGGAGCCCAGGGCCCAGTCACGCATGTGATCGATGGCAGCGTTGGCAGCCGAAGCAGCCGACGACAGACCGCGAGCAGCGATGATGGCGGCGCCGCGCTTGCCCACGGTGGGCAGGAACACGTTGGCATTCCATTCCTGGTCGTTGATGGCTTCCTTCACGGACTTGCCGTCCACGGTGGCGAAGCGGTAGTCGGCGTACATAGTGGGCGAGTGGTTGCCCCACACGGTCAGCTTCTTGATGTCGCCAACCTTGAAGCCGCCCTTGGCAGCCAGTTGGGAAGCAGCGCGGTTGTGGTCCAGGCGCAGCATGGCGGTGAAGTTCTTGGCGGGCAGATCGGGAGCCGACTTCATGGCGATGTAGGCATTGGTGTTGGCGGGGTTGCCGACCACCAGAACCTTGACATTGCGCGAAGCCACGGCGTTCAGAGCCTTGCCCTGGGCGGTGAAGATCTGGGCGTTGGCAGCCAGCAGGTCAGCACGTTCCATGCCGGGGCCACGAGGACGGGCACCCACCAGCAGAGCGTAGTCGGTGTCCTTGAAGGCGGTCATGGGGTCGGCGTGGGCTTCGATGCCGGCCAGCAGGGGGAAGGCGCAGTCTTCCAGCTCCATGATCACGCCCTTCAGAGCGTTTTGAGCCTTTTCGTCGGGGATTTCCAGCAGTTGCAGAATAACGGGCTGATCTTTACCCAGCATTTCGCCAGAGGCGATGCGGAACAACAGGGCGTAACCGATTTGGCCAGCTGCGCCGGTAACGGCGACACGGACGGGCTTCTTGCTCATGGTGAAACTCCAAGATTGGAAAAAATTGAGATGTTATGGGCGCCAGGTTGCACCAGCGTAACCACCAGTAGCGCAAGCTCCGCAAACATGCGGCAAGTGTACTGCTGAAATCAAAGCCCGGTCAATTTGTCTTATGTCTTATATAAGATATGATCTTCACTTAGCGACCAGAGTCAAATCGACTGTTTTTTGTGCATCGCATCGCGGAGGCGATACCTTCAAAACCAACTATGCCCAGCCCCCACAACACAGCCCCGGACAACAACGCCAGCCATAGCGGTGGTGCCGGCGTCTCCACCCCAGCCTTCAGCCCTCTGTACCAGCAGATCAAGGGCCTGATCCTGCAAAGTCTGGAAGCTGGCGAATGGCGCCCCGGAGAACTGATCCCCAGTGAAATGGAGCTGGCAGCACGCTTCAAGGTCAGCCAGGGCACGGTGCGCAAGGCAATCGATGAGCTGGCTGCCGAAAATCTGGTCATGCGCCGCCAGGGCAAAGGCACGTTTGTGGCCACTCACGCCGCCCAACAGGTGCAGTACCGCTTTCTGAATCTGCGCCCCGATGCTGGCGACCTGCAGGGCGAAGGCCGCGCAGAGCGCCACATCCTCGAGTGCCGCCGCCTGCGCGCGCCTGCCGAAGTGGCCCGCGCCCTGGCCCTGCGCACCGGCGACGCCGTGATGCATGTGCGCCGCACCCTGTCCTTTGCTGCAATCCCGACTATTTTGGAGGACATCTGGCTGCCTGGCAACGCCTTCAAGGGGCTGACGGCCGAACAGATGTCCAACTACCAGGGCCCCACTTACGCAATGTTCGAGCTCGACTATGGCGTGCGCATGGTGCGGGCCGACGAGAAAATTCGCGCCGTTCTGCCGGATGCCGAGCAAGCCCAGTTGCTGAACATTCCCAGCACCACGCCGCTGCTCAGCGTGGAGCGAACTGCTTACACATACAACGATGTTCCCATGGAGTTACGACGCGGCCTGTACCGCACCGACACCCATCATTACCGCAATGCATTGAACTGAATCCCCCCGTAAAAGCGTTGATTGCAACAGAGCCCAATCATCTGCTATGCAAATTCGGCTAACGGATTCTGCTGCATTGCAATAGAATTTTGTGTCGCTTCGCACTAGCGATTACAACGCAGTTACATCCACGAAAGTACCCTGCCATGACAGAGCAAAAAGCAAAACAGCGGCCAGAGTTCCGCAATATCAACTTCTTCTCGGACCTACCGACCTATCGCCTGCCCCTGGCAGGCATTGTGTCCATTCTGCACCGCGTCAGCGGCCTGCTGATGGCAATCCTGCTGCCGTTCATCATCTGGATGTTCGACAACTCGATCTCGTCGGAAATTTCGTTTGATTCCTTCACATCGGTATTCGCAGGTCCCTTTGGCTGGTTTGCCAAGCTTGTCTGCCTGGCACTGATCTGGGCCTATCTGCACCACTTCTGCGCAGGTGTCCGCCATCTGGTGATGGACGTGAACCACCACGCCGTGAACAAGCAGACCGGCAAGTCCACCGCCGCCGTCGTTCTGTGCATCAGTGTTGCCCTGACCGTGGTGCTTGGCGCCAAGCTGTTCGGCCTGTACTGATCAGCGCCCAGTCAATAACACCTCACGATAAGGAAACAACCATGTCCGTGAATTACGGCTCCAAGCGCACCGTTGTCGGTGCGCACTATGGCACCCGCGACTTTCTGGCTCAACGCTCTACCGCCGTCCTGATGGCGCTGTACACCGTTGTGCTGCTGGTGCGCTTTCTGACGGTCGGCGGCCCCGTGGGCTACGAGCAGTGGGCCGGCATTTTTGCTCCCCAGTGGATGAAGTTTCTGACCCTGGCCCTCTTCGTGGCTCTGGGCTGGCATGCCTGGATCGGCGTGCGTGACATCTGGATGGACTACGTCAAGCCCGTGGGCCTGCGCCTTGCACTGCAAGTGGTCACCATTGTCTGGCTGGTCGGCTGCATCGGCTGGGGCATCCAGGTTCTGTGGCGTCTCTGATTGAGACACAGTCTCCACGATTGAAGGTTAAGAATGAGCTACTCCAAAGCAAATATCACCAAGCGCAAGTTTGACGTCGTGATCGTCGGTGCCGGCGGCTCCGGCCTGCGCGCAGCGCTGGAACTGTCGCGCGCCGGTCTGTCCGTCGCCTCGCTGTCCAAGGTTTTCCCCACTCGCTCGCACACTGTGGCCGCTCAGGGCGGCGTGTCAGCTTCGCTGGGCAACATGAGCGAAGACAACTGGCACTATCACTTCTACGACACCATCAAGGGCTCCGACTGGCTGGGCGACCAGGACGCCATCGAGTTCATGTGCCGTGAAGCACCGAACGTCGTGATCGAGCTCGAGCACTTCGGCATGCCTTTCGACCGCAATGCCGACGGCACCATCTACCAGCGCCCCTTCGGCGGCCACACAGCCAACTACGGCGAAAAGCCCGTGCAACGCGCCTGCGCTGCCGCTGACCGTACCGGTCACGCCATGCTGCACACGCTGTACCAGCAGAACGTCAAGTCCAAGACCAACTTCTTCGTGGAGTGGATGGCGCTGGACCTGATCCGCAACACCCAGGGCGATGTGGTCGGCGTGACCGCACTGGAACTGGAAACCGGCGATCTGTACGAGCTGCACGCCAAGGCCGTGCTGCTGGCCACCGGCGGCGCCGGTCGAATCTTCCAGGCTTCGACCAATGCCTTCATCAACACCGGTGACGGCCTGGGCATGGCTGCTCGCGCCGGCATCCCGCTGCAGGACATGGAGTTCTGGCAGTTCCACCCCACCGGCGTGGCCGGTGCCGGCGTGCTGCTGACCGAAGGCTGCCGCGGCGAAGGCGCTATTCTTTTGAATAGCGAAGGCGAGCGCTTCATGGAGCGTTACGCTCCCACGCTGAAGGATCTGGCACCGCGTGACTTCGTGTCGCGTTCGATGGACCAGGAAATCAAGGAAGGTCGCGGCTGCGGTCCCAACAAGGACTACATCCTGATGAAGCTGGACCACCTGGGTGCCGAAACCATCCGCAAGCGTCTGCCTTCCGTGGAAGAAATCGGCCACAACTTCGCCAACGTGGACATCACCAAGGAACCCATTCCCGTGGTTCCCACCATCCACTACCAGATGGGCGGCATCCCGACCAACATCAACGGTCAGGTCGTGGTCTGGGACGGTCAGCAGAACAATGTGGTCAACGGTCTCTACGCCGTGGGCGAATGCTCGTGCGTGTCCGTGCACGGCGCCAACCGCCTGGGCACCAACTCGCTGCTGGATCTGCTGGTCTTCGGCAAGTCTGCCGGCAAGCACATCGTGGAATTCGTCAACGGCTTCGGCGCTCACCACGAAGTGCCCGCCGATGGCGCCGACCGCACCCTGGCCCGCCTCAACCAGCTGCAGGACTCCAAGGACGGCACGTACGCCCAGGACGTCGCTGGCGAGATCCGTCAATCCATGCAGACTCATGCTGGTGTGTTCCGCACGCAAAAGAGCATGGACGAAGGCGTCGCCAAGATCAACGCGATCCGCGACAAGGTCGGCTCCGTGACCCTGAAGGACAAGTCCATGGTGTGGAACACCGCTCGCATGGAAGCCCTGGAAGTGGACAACCTGATCGAAGTGGCACAAGCCACCATGACCTCGGCCGCAGCCCGCAAGGAATGCCGTGGTGCACACACCGTGTACGACTACGAGCACCCTGCCGACCACGCCGAATTCCCCCTGGGCCGCAACGACAAGGAATGGCTCAAGCACACCCTGTGGGACAGCGCGACCAACAGCCTGACCTACAAGCCTGTGAACCTCAAGCCCCTGACCGTTGCCAGCGTTCCTCCCAAGGTCCGCACGTTCTAATTCAGCAGCCCACGAGAGAAGATCAAAATGAAGCGCACATTCAAAATCTACCGCTACGATCCGGATAAAGACGCCAAGCCCTACATGCAAACAGTGCAAGTGGAGCTGGACGGTCACGAGCGCATGCTGCTGGACGCCCTGGTCAAGCTCAAGGCCATGGATCCTTCCATCGCCTTCCGTCGCTCCTGCCGTGAAGGCGTGTGCGGCTCCGACGCCATGAACATCAACGGCAAGAACGGTCTGGCCTGCCTGACGAACATGAACACCCTCAAGGGCGACATCGTTCTCAAGCCCCTGCCCGGCCTGCCCGTCATCCGCGATCTGATCGTGGACATGACCCAGTTCTTCAAGCAGTACCACTCGATCAAGCCCTACCTGCAAAGCGATGTCTACGCATCGCCCAGCAAGGAGCGCCTGCAGTCGCCCGAAGAGCGCGAAGAGCTCAACGGCCTGTACGAGTGCATTCTGTGCGCCAGCTGCTCCACCAGCTGCCCCTCGTTCTGGTGGAACCCCGACAAGTTCGTGGGCCCGGCCGGTCTGCTGCAGGCTTACCGCTTCATCGCGGACAGCCGCGACACAGCCACGGGCGAGCGCCTTGACAACCTGGAAGATCCTTACCGCCTCTTCCGCTGCCACACCATCATGAACTGCGTGGACGTGTGCCCCAAGCACCTGAACCCCACCGCAGCCATTGGCAAGATCAAGGAGCTGATGGTTCGTCGAACCGTCTGATGCTGATGACGAATACTCTGCTCGACGAACGTGAGCGCGACCTGCTGAGGTGGCGCAGCCGCCGTGGTCTGGTTGAGAACGATCTGTTCATCGAGCAGTTCTTCGCCACCTACGGAAGCCAGCTCACGCGGAGACACGCGACTGGCCTGTCTGCCTTGATGGATCTGGCAGACAACGACCTGATGGATCTTTTCTTGCGTCGCAAGGAACCTGAAGGACAACTCGATACCCAAGAAGTCAGGGAAGTGCTGGAGATGGTGCGCAAGCGCCAGCCCGGTAACTGTCCCCAGTAGGCTAGGCAAACTAGAGAAGGAAGTTTGGAAATGAAACTCGCTGACAACAAAGCAACGCTGTCTTTCAGCAATGGCGCTCCCAGTGTGGAAATGCCGGTGTACCAGGGCAATATTGGCCCGGATGTGATCGACATCCGCAAGCTCTATGCCCAGACTGGCATGTTCACGTATGACCCGGGCTTCCTCTCTACCGCCGCCTGCCAATCCGCCATCACCTACATCGATGGCGACAAGGGCGAGCTGCTGTACCGCGGCTACCCCATCGAACAACTGGCCAAGAACTGCAACTTCCTGGAAACCTGCTACCTGCTGCTGTACGGGGAACTGCCCAACGAGAAGGAAAAGGCCAACTTCGAAGAGCTGGTGACCAAGCACACCATGGTCAACGAGCAGATGCAGTTCTTCCTGCGCGGCTTCCGTCGTGACGCTCACCCCATGGCCGTGCTGACCGGCCTGGTGGGCGGCATGTCGGCCTTCTACCACGACAGCACCGACATCACCAACCCAGAGCACCGCAACATCGCTGCGATCCGCCTGATCGCCAAGATGCCTACGCTGGTCGCCATGGCATACAAGTACGGTATGGGCCAGCCCTACATGTACCCCAAGAACGACCTGTCGTATGCCGGCAACTTCATGCGCATGATGTTCGGCAACCCCTGCGAAGAGTACAAGGTCAACCCCGTGGTTGAGCGCGCTCTGGACCGCATCTTCATCCTGCACGCCGACCACGAGCAGAACGCTTCGACCTCCACCGTGCGTCTGTGCGGTTCGTCGGGCACCAACCCCTTCGCGGCCATCTCCGCTGGTGTGGCCTGTCTGTGGGGCCCTGCCCACGGCGGCGCCAACGAAGCCTGCCTGAACATGCTGGAAGGCATCCAGGCCAACGGCGGCATCGAAAAGGTCGGCGAGTTCATGGAACAGGTCAAGGACAAGACCAGCGGCGTGAAGCTGATGGGCTTTGGCCACCGCGTCTACAAGAACTACGACCCCCGCGCCAAGCTGATGCAGGAAACCTGCAACGAAATCCTGGCCGAACTGGGTCTGGAAAACGATCCCCTGTTCGCCCTGGCCAAGAAGCTGGAAAAGATTGCCCTGGAAGACGACTACTTCGTCCAGCGCAAGCTCTACCCCAACGTGGACTTCTACTCCGGCATCGTGCAGCGCGCCATCGGCATCCCCGTCAACCTGTTCACCGGCATCTTCGCTCTGGCCCGTACCGTGGGCTGGATCGCTCAGCTCAACGAACAAATGGCCGACCCCGAGTACAAGATCGGCCGTCCCCGCCAGTTGTTCACCGGCTCCGTGTCGCGCGACGTCAAGCCTATCGCTCAGCGTTGATCGGCACACCCAGGCCCGGATTTCCGGGTCTCAAGGTGGCAAAAAGCCCGCAGACTGCAAAGTCCGCGGGCTTTTTTACGTGCCCCCCGATCTCAGCTTTGGTAAAACCATAGCTGGTTATGCAAGACACAGGTCGATTTCAAGTGTGAATCATCTCAGTATCCATTGATAGAAAGCGCTAGCCGCTATAGAAATTTATGAATCGGTCCATGTCAGAAATGCGGAGCGAACCCGGAATCGGCTCTTCTATACTGGTCTTCATGCACGCAAAACGACAACGCAATCTGGAGCTGGCCCATGCCGTGCTCGACTGGAACCAGCGCCACCTGAGTCGTCACACCACGCTGAGCCGCGAGCAGGTCGCCGAATGCTTTGCCGAGCAATTCGTGGTCGAGCCCAACGGCCGCCACTATGCGGCGGACCTCGAGAGCTATCGCGAATTTCTCGAAGGCATGAAGCAGGACATGGAAGGCATTCGCTACGACATCCGGCACACCACGGCCGACGAGGACTCCGTGGTCTTTTCCATGGATGTCTGCATCACCAAGGCAGATGGCGGCGCCCAGCACTTTGTCGCCATGCTGCTCATGCGTTTTGACGAGCACGAAAAAGTCAGCCTGTGGCACGAGGTCTATCTGCCACGCCCCCAGGCTGGCGCGCAATAAGACCGCACCGCAGACCACTCCCGTCAGGGCACGAGCAAAATCGGTTGCTGGGCGCCATGCGCCTCCAGTTGCCGGTGGGCCTGCGCGGCATCGGCCAGCGCAAACTCCTGCGGCTCGCCCATGCGGAAATGCTTTTTGCGCAGCGCCTCGAACAGGCGCGCGGCCATGGCATCGCGCTCTCTGGGCTTTTTGACGAAATGAAACACCATGGGCCGGCACACGCTGTTCGACTTGGCGGCCAGACGCGCAATCTCCAGCGGCGGCACCGGACCGGAAGACTGTCCGTACATCACCAGCTGGCCGCCGATGCCCAGACTGGCCACCGAACCATCAAAGCTGTCCTTGCCCACGCCGTCATAAGCCACATCCACGCCTTCGCCGCCGGTCAACTGCTGCACACGCACAGCCACATCCTGGGCCCCCACGCCGCGATAGCGGATCACCTCCACGCAGCCGGCCTGGTCGGCCTTTTTTGCCGTGGCATCGCTGCCTGCCGTGCCGATCACCATGGCCCCCAACTGCGTGGCCCACTGGCTCAGAATCTGCCCCATGCCGCCACCGGCGGCCTGCACCAGAATCCGCGATCCCTGGCTTACCCGAGCCACCCGGTGCAGCAGCACATCGGCCGTCAGCCCGCGCAGCAGGCTGGATGCGACCAGCGCATCGCTGAGGTCATCGGGCACGGCAATCAGCTCGTCGCCCGCAATCACGCGCTCGGCGGCGTAGATGGCATAGGCGCCAGAGACATAGCAGACCCGGTCGCCGGGCCTGAAGCGAGTCACGCCTTCTCCCACTTCTGCCACCACCCCCACGGCTTCGATGCCGGGCGTGCCCGGCAGCGCCAGCGTCTTGTAAAGCCCGGAGCGCACATAGATATCGTGAAAGTTCACGCCAATGCGCGTGTGTCGCACGCGCACCTGTCCAGCCGTCAGCGGCAGCGAAGCGACCGAGGCGATCTGCAGAACCTCAGGGCCTCCGTATTCCGTCATGACAATGGCTTGATGCGTGATCTGACTCATGGCTGATGCTCCTTGCGGGTTGTAATCCTGCGAATGTAGCCTGGGCCGCGCTTGTCCCTGCGCCTCGCTGCGACGCGGCAATTCCCGCACAATGCGCCTCCTGCACACCGCTATTGATTCTTCTATGTCTTTTGCCCCCCTAGGCCTGCGCGCCGAGCTTCTGGATGCCACACTCGATCTGGGTCTGCGCGACGCGACGCCGATTCAGACCGAGGCCATCCCCGCCGTGCTGGCCGGACGCGATCTCTGGGCCTGCGCGCCCACGGGCTCGGGCAAGACCATGGCCTATCTGCTGCCCCTGCTGCAGGCCTGGCTGGCGCAAAAGCGCGGCCACACCGGCTTTGTGCGGCCGCTGGCCACCTTGATTCTGGTGCCCACGCGCGAGCTGGCCCTGCAGGTTCATGAAAGCCTGAGCGACATCACGCGCCAACTGCGTGAGCAACCACGCAGCCGCGTGGTCTATGGCGGTGTCTCCATCAACCCGCAGATGATGCAGCTGCGTGGCAGCGCCGACTTTCTGGTCGCCACGCCGGGCCGCCTGCTGGATCTGGTGGAGCACAATGCCGTGCGCCTGAACGCAGTGCAGCATCTGGTTCTGGACGAGGCGGATCGCCTGCTGGACCAGGGCTTTGCCGAAGAACTCAACCGCGTGCTGGCCCTGCTGCCCGCCAAACGCCAAACCATGCTGTTCTCGGCCACCTTCCCGCAGAACGTGGAGGCGCTGGCCACCCGCCTGCTGCACGACCCCGTTCGGGTGCAGGTCGATGCCGACCAGGCCGCCGAGCATTCGACCAGCCCCGAGAACATCAGCCAGCGCGCCATTGCCGTGGACGGCACCCGCCGCACCCAGCTGCTGCGCCAGCTCGTCAAGCAAGGCGAGAACCAGCCCGAATGGGAACGAGCCCTGGTCTTTGTCGCCAAGCGCCACACCGCCGAAATGCTGGCCGACAAGCTCTACAAGGCTGGCATCTACGCCACCACCTTCCACGGCGATATGAGCCAGGGTGCGCGCAAGGACGTGCTCGACCAGTTCAAGGCCAAGCGCTGGCAACTGCTCATCACCACCGACCTGGCCGCGCGCGGTATCGATATCGCACAGCTGCCCACGGTCATCAACTACGACCTGCCCCGCTCGCCCGCCGACTATATTCATAGAATTGGCCGCACGGGTCGTGCAGGGCATGCTGGTTGCGCCATCACTTTTGTAAGCCCCGCCGACACCGCACACTGGAAGCTGATCTGCAAGCGCAATCAGCTGGAGATCGATCTGGAGCAAATCCAGGGCTTCGAGCCTACCGAAGCCCTACCGCCACCGCCGGTCGCGCAAGACGGCAACGGCGGCATCAAGGGCCGCAGACCCAGCAAGAAGGACAAGCTGCGCGCCGCAGCTGCAGCCGCAAAGCAGCAGCCAGGCGATTAAGCTACCGCGCAAGGCCGAGGACTCCCTCGCCTCAGCTCATCAAAAAGGCCGCCCTTGCGGCCTTTTTTGCGTCTGACAGAGACCGCCTTCAACCTGGCCGGACGCAGCCGCTCCCTCTTCCTGCCGCTTTTTCGACAGCGAAATCTCCAAATTTCCATAAACCCAATTGAAATTCAATCACCAATAGATAAGAACTATTCTTACATCCACCACACCGATAGTCATAGACATTAGGAAACATGGTTTACATGAATTTTTTAAATAGAAATTGGTAAGCCAGGTCCCTTGGCAGCACTGCGAACGCGAGCCAAGGATGTCACTGACCTGTCTGCATGCGCCTGTGAAGCGATGCAGGGGGGAACGGCAATGAAATCGTTGAAAACACTGGCAGGGTTGACCATCGTCATTGCCTGCTCCGCAGTCCAGGCCGACGAAGCCAATCAGTCTGCCGAGACCACTCAGCCCGTCGAGGTCAATCAGTCTGCCCAGGTCAGCCAGGCTGCGGGCGCATGGCATATCAATCTGCACACGGTCAGCCACCATTTCAGCGAACGGAAACGTGGCAAAACATGGAACGAGGAAAACCTGGGCCTGGGTATCAGACGAGAGTTTTCCAGCAATTTCTCCGTGCAGGCCGGCTTCTATCGCAACAGCATCGACCGCTGGAGCACCTACGCCATAGGCGAGTACACGCCGCTGACTTTTGGCAATCTGCACTCTGGCGTTTATGCCGGCTTGCGCACCAACTACACACGCCCCGTCATGGCAGCCGCCGGAGCCCTGGTGCGCTGGCAGGGTGAGCGCTACAGCGTTACGGTCCGCGCTGCACCAAAGACCTGCGGCCAATGCTCAGCTTTCATTGCGCTCGAGTTCGGCTGGAAACTGTGATCAATTTGTAAAACGGGTACGGAACCGCAGTGCATACATTGCCAATCAGCGTTGGCAGCACCAGAGAGCACGCTAAAGTGCCAGCTCACTGTGCTTTTTGATGCCCCATGCACGCAGACTCGAATTCCGCCCTCATCACCCGCCAGCTCGAAAAAAGCCGCCAGGCGCTGCTGGACCTCTCCACACGCAACCGGCTGCTGAGCCTGCCTCAGGCCGCCACGGCACGCGTGCTGCATTTTGCGGATGAACGCACGGACGAGGTCTATCGCCTGCTGGCGGGCGAAAGCAAAGCCATGAGCTTTGCGCCGGCAAAGGCCGAGGAGGAGCAAGCGGCCGCAGACCCTGCAGAGGTCCAGGAGACACAGGCTACCCTCGCCCTGCCCCAGCCCGAAGAAAGCGTCGACGAGCAGCTCGATGCGCGCGGTGTGGCCCAGCGCCATCGTGACCTGAAATTGCAGACACGCCTGTCCAGCGAGAAGCTGCAGCGCCGGCTGCTGGACATGTATTCCGATGCCCGCACCTTCATCGAGGAACAGGGCGTCAACATCTTGTTTCTGGCGCTGGGTCAGCTGCAATGGTTCGACCGCAATGCTCCCGACAAGCCGCGTTTTGCGCCGCTGATTCTGCTGCCCGTGGCACTGGAGCGCAAAAGCGCGGCCGAACGCTTCACCCTGTCCTGGTTGCAGGAAGATGCGGCGGAGAACCTGTCGCTGGCGGCCAAGCTCAAGGCCGACTTTGGCCTGGAGCTGCCCGAATTCAATGCCGGCGACGACTTCGACCCCCGCGCCTATCTGGCCGCGGTCGCCGCCATGGCTGCGGCCCAGCCCGGCTGGCAAGTGTTGCCCGACGCCATGACGCTGGGCTTCTTCAGCTTTGCCAAGTTCCTGATGTACCGCGATCTGGACACTGCGACCTGGCCGCCGGAAAAGCGGCTGGACCAGCAGGCGCTGATTGCTGCCGCGCTGCAGGACGGCTTCGAGGCACGCGAACATCTGTTCCCCGAAGACGCCAATGTGGACCAACTGATCCCCGTCGACAGCCAGCGCCATGTGGTCGATGCGGACAGCTCGCAGTCACTGGCCATCGAAGCCGTGCGCCGCGGCGAGAGCCTGGTCATTCAAGGCCCGCCGGGCACGGGCAAGTCCCAGACCATCACCAACGTGATTGCAGCGGCGATTGCCGACGGCAAGAAAGTGCTGTTCATCTCAGAGAAGATGGCCGCGCTTGAGGTGGTCAACCGCCGCCTCAAATCCGTGGGCCTTGGGCCTGCCTGTCTGGAACTGCACAGCCACCATGCCAACAAGCGCAAGGTGCTGGAGGAACTCAAGGCCACGCGCGATCTGGGCAAGCCGCGTGTGGAGCACCGCGAGCAAATCATCCATGAGCTGAGCAACGTGCAGCAGCAGCTCAACGCGCACAGCCAGACCATGCATCAGGCGCTGGCGCCCTGCACACTCACGCCCTACCAGATCCTGGGGCGGCTGGCGCGGCTGGATACGGTGCAGATCGCGCATCTGCCCGATCTGCTGCAAGGCGCACAGAACTGGTCACCCGAGGACTTTCATTCACGCCAGCAGATTGTCGAAGCACTGCGCCAGGCGGCATCCAAGGTGAGCCCGGTGGCCGGGCACCCGTGGCGCGGCGTATGCCATCCGGCGCTGCTCAAGCTGGATGCGCAACGCTTCGCCCAGCAGCTGCCGACGCTGCAAGCAATGCTGGCCCGGTTGCAGCAGGATGCTGAGCTGCTGGCGCAATCCCTGAGCGCGCCGGCGGCACAGACTCTGAAGTCTCTGCATGAGCAGATCACGCTGGCGCAGCAGCTCGCCAGTGCCCCGTCCATAGACCGGCAGGCCGTCGCCAACAGCATCTGGGATCAGGGCCTGGGCCAGCTGCACAAGCTGGTCGAATGCGGCGCCCAGTTCAGCCTGCAAGCGCAGAGCCTGCGCGGCAACTTTGCCGAATCCGCCTGGACGGCGGACTGGAATGCCCCACGCCAGAGCATTGCAGCACATGGCGACTCGCTGTTTCGCATTTTCAACAGCGGCTACCGCGCGGCGATTGCCAACCTCAAGGGCCAGTTGAAAACGACATTGCCGAGTTCACGGGCAGAGCGTCTGAACCTGCTCGACAGCCTGATCGAAGCCCAGCAACTGCGCCAGAACCTGGGCCAGCAGCAGATCCTGGGGGCAGATGCCTTTGGCAGCCTGTGGCAGGGCGAGCAAAGCGACTGGGCGCAACTGCAGGCCGTGCTGGGCTGGATGGCCGGCCCCGACGGACAGGGCCGCAGTGCCGCCTTTCGCCAGCTGTATGCCCAGCTGCCATCGCCCGCACATTGTGCGGACCTGGCCGCCCAGTCCAGTGCATCGCTGCAGGCATTCGATGATGCTGCGCAAAGCTTGCTGGACGGCTACCGACTCGAGACACAGGAAGCCTTTGGCGCTGCCGATCTGGCCCACATCCCGCTGGCCGACTTTGGCGAGCGCCTTGCGCAATGGGTCGCCGAGCCCAACGCCTTGCTGGACTGGACCTCGTACCACGCCACCCGTGAGCAGGCGCGTGCGGCCGGCATGGCCGTCCTGGTGCAGCAGCTCGAGAATGAATCCATTGCACAAGGAGCCCTGCCCGCCATCCTCGAACGCGCTTATTACGAAGCGCTGCTGCGTCAGGCCACTCAGGCTCACCCCGAGCTGGTCGCTTTCAACGGCGATCAGCACAGCCAGAAGGTGCGCCAGTTCCGGGCGCTGGATCTGGAGCGCATCGAACTCGCGCGCGCCCAGTCGGCACTCTCGCATTACGAGCAGGTGCCACGCAGCGCATCCGGCATGGGCCCGCTTGGCGTGCTCAATGGCGAGATTGCGCGCAAGCGCGGCCATATGCCGCTGCGCAAGCTGTTCAAGCTCGCAGGCGAAGCCGTCCAGGCCATCAAGCCCGTGTTCATGATGAGCCCCCTGTCCGTGGCCCAGTTTCTGGAGCCTGGTGCGGTCGAGTTCGATCTGCTGGTGATTGACGAAGCCAGCCAGATCGAGCCCGTGGATGCGCTGGGCGCCATCGCCCGCTGCAAGCAGCTGGTGGTGGTGGGCGACGACCGCCAGCTGCCGCCCACGCGTTTTTTCTCGCGCATGACCAGCGAACAGGACGAGTTCGACGACGAGGACGAAGACCAGCTCATCGCCGGAGCTGCCGATGTGGAGAGCATTCTGAGCCTGTGCCTGGCCAAGGGCATGCCCCAGCTCATGCTGCGCTGGCATTACCGCAGCCGCCACCAGTCGCTGATTGCGGTGTCCAACCAGCAGTTCTACAACAGCAGCCTTTACGTCGTGCCCAGCCCCTACACGGCCCGCTCGGGCATGGGGCTGCGCTTTCACCATCTGCCCGAAGGCCGCTTTGACAGCGGCGCCAGCCGCATCAACCGCATCGAGGCCCAGACCATTGCACGCGCCATCATGCAACACGCACAGCAGTCGCCGCAGCTCAGCCTGGGCGTGGCCGCTTTCTCGCTGCAGCAAAAAGTCGCCATCCAGGACGAGCTGGAACTGCTGCGTCGCCAGCAGCCCGAGGCAGAGTCCTTTTTTGTGGCCCATCCCAACGAACCCTTCTTCATCAAGAACCTGGAAAACGTGCAGGGCGACGAGCGCGATGTGATCTTCATCTCGGTGGCCTATGCGCGCAACGCGCAGGGCTATCTGCCCATGCGCTTCGGCCCTGTGAGTGCCGATGGAGGCGAGCGCCGGCTGAACGTGCTGATCTCGCGTGCCAAGCAGCGCTGTGAGGTGTTTTCATCCATCACCGCCGACGATATCGACCTGGAACGCGGCAAGGGCAAGGGCGTGGCCGCGCTCAAGGTATTCCTGCAATACGCGGCCACCGGTCAGTTGGCCCTGGCCGGCATCAGCGGACGCGATCTGGAGTCGCCGCTCGAAGAAGATGTGTACGAAGCGCTGACGGCCCAGGGTCTGCAGGTGCAGACTCAGATCGGCATTGCGGGCTTCTTCATCGATCTGGCCGTGGTCGATCCAGAACAGCCGGGGCGCTATCTGCTGGGCATTGAGTGCGACGGCATGAGCTATCACCACAGCCGCTCTGCGCGCGACCGTGACCGCCTGCGCCAGTCCGTGCTGGAGAGCCAGGGCTGGACGCTGCTGCGCATCTGGGGCTGCGACTGGTTCCGCCAGCCGCGTGCCCAGACCGAGCGTGTCCTGGCCGCCGTCGAAGCTGCCAGGCAGCGCAAGCAGGCCGAACCAGTTCAGCCGCTAATGCCCACCCATCAGTCACAGACAGCCACAGAAGTCATAGAACGCGCAGCACGGTCCGATGCCGAAAGCGCCGAGACGGAATCGGCCGCAGGCCCTGACGACAGCCTCTATCAGGAAGCCCGCTTTGCCGTTCCCGCCGGAGAACTGCACAACCAATCCACCGCAAAGCTGGCCCAGCTGATGCACCAGGCAGTGGAGCTGGAAGGACCGATTCATTTCGACGAACTGGTCACCCGCATGCGTACGCTTTGGGGCCTGCAACGCGCCGGCAGCCGCGTGCGCGATGCGCTGGAGCAGGCACGCCAATCGCTGCTGGCCGATGAGGCACTGGCCGCAGAAGGGGAGTTTCTCGACCTGCCGGGACGAGCGGTGCGGGTACGCAATCGCGCAGAGGTCGGCTCGGCCAATCTGCGCCGCATCGATTGCCTGCCGCCAGCCGAGATCCGTGCAGCGATTGCCCTGGCCCTCAGGAGCAGCCTGGGCGGCCAGCGCGAGGAACTGCCCGCTGCTGTGGCCCGGCTGCTGGGCCTGAGCGCTGTCACCGCGCCGGTACGCGAGCTGGTGCTGACGCAGCTCGATGCGCTGCATGGCAGCGGCGCCGTGGCATTCAACGGGACGCTGTATCGACTGCCGACCTGAGTCCTGAGTCAGCAATGAAAACGCCCTGAAGAAATTCAGGGCGTTTTCATCGCGCAAGGCCGCATGCCCGCACCACGCTCTGCGTCAGTGGTCGTTGCTGACCTTGCGGTCCTCGCTCTTGGCCTCCTCCATGGCCTCGGGCTCCAGTTCCTCCGCCGAACGATTCAGGTGAACAAACACCCCCCAGCCGACCATGAGCATGCCGACGGCAATGACCAAGGCGGCGGAATACAGCAGCTTCTCGGGCTGCTCCTGGGCCTTGAAGGTGGCAACCAATCCCTCGACGGCCAGGGCGACCACCAGCACCACCATAAAGCGTGAGAGAAAGCGACGCACTCTTGTCGGGCCGCTGATATGGGCGTCGCGCACCACCTCTTCTTCAATCACGGTCTGGGAAATCTGCAGAGCCACCACGCCTGAGGCCAGAATGCCCAGCGCCTCCACCACATGCAGCGTGGCCTCCGGCTCCAGGCCGGCAGCAATCACGGCCCAGGCCTTGGTGACGGCCATCCAGATCAGGCACAACGCCGCCAGGCCGAACAGCAGGGCAATCAGCGAATGGGTCAGGGTGTAGAGCCAGTGAACAAACTTCATGAGCAACTCCAAGACCGTGTTGACGATCCATCGCCGTCCATGCTTGCAGACTTGATCTGGCCGCTTCGTAGGACAGTCAAGAAAACTGCTGGCTCAATACAAAGAGCGCCCTGTTTGCCCTGAGCACTCCCCAAATCTGCCTACCATTGGCATATGCCTCGCCAGAACACCAGTCCCGCAGAGTTTCCGCCCGCCATTCTTTTGCAGATAACGCAGCTGGCCCAGCACATAGTGGCCCTGCGCAAGAGTCGGGGCGAAACACAGACGCAGTGGGCAGAGCGGCTGGGTATTTCCCAGCCCACCATGGCACGCATAGAGCGCGGCGACCCGGCCGTGGCCATGGCGACCTATGTGTCCTGCCTGTGGCAGCTCAATCCCGAGCTGGACCTGACCCGGTTGCTCGCACCCAAGGCTCCAGCCCTGGCACCCGCATCCCGCTCGGATGCCCCCTGCCTAGACAGGAAAAGAACTGCAACGCCAAAGAGGGCCAAGTCCGCCGCCGAACCTGCCGTCGAGACCGCGAACCACGATGAGCAACAGGCGCAGATCGAGCGCAATTTTGCTGCAGCCAAGGCCGCTCTGGATTTCTTCAAGAGCCCTCTGTTCTGATCGGCTGGCCGAAAAACCGGCGGCTTCCGACAGGATGCAGCAAGCCCATCAGTCTCCGAACCGCTCCCGGTAAGCCACAGGTGTGATACCCAGCTTGCGCACGAACAGATGTCGCAGTGCCTGTTCCGAGCCCAACCCGACCTTGGCGGCCACGGTCTTGAGGGGCACAGAGCCCAGATTCTCCAGCAGCTGCTTGGCCCGCTCCAGGCGAGCGTTTTCCACAAAGCTGCTGGGACTGCAGCCGGTCTCCTGCTGAAAGACGCGGCGAAAATTGCGCTCGCTCATCGCTGCCTTGCCCGCCAGCAGCGCCAGCGGCATGGGCTGGTCCAGGTGCTCCAGCACCCACTGCTGGGCAGCCTGCACTGCGCTGTGCTGCGTGGCCTGTGCGGCCAGGGATACGCTGAACTGAGACTGGCCGCCGGGACGTTTGAGATACATGACCAGGTCGCGCGCCACCTGCAGTGCCAACGCATGGCCGAAATCATGCTCCACCACCGCCAGCGCCAGATCAATGCCGGCAGTGACACCGGCCGAAGTCCAGAGCTGACGCATGCCGTCGCTGTCCTTGATTTCGTCGCACACATAGATCGCATCGGCATCCACCTGCACCCGCGGATAACGCTGGGCAAGCGCCCCGGCCACACTCCAGTGCGTGGCCGCGCGGCGATCATTGAGCAAACCGGCTGCTGCCAGAAAAAAACTGCCGCTGCACAGCGCGATCATGCGCCCGACCCCGGGAGCCACTCGCGCCACCCAGTCCACCAGCTCTGGCGAAGCCGCCAGCACCTGCTCGATATGGCGCGCGCCCACCAGCAGCACCGTGCACCCCGTGCCCTCGGCCTCGACCTGCGCCAGGGTATGGCTGGCCTGCAAGCCCATCAAGGTGTCCGAGGGTACCAGACCGGCCTGTGACGCCACCACCCGCACCACATATCCGTCAGGCAGGCCTTTGTGCCGCAAATGCACATTGGCATAGTCAAACACGGACATGGGGCCTATGGCCTCCAGCGCCTTGAAGCCGGGGTAGACAACCAGATCGACGCGGTGGGCGCCAGCGTGATGGTGTTCCATACAAAAATCAGAGCAGTTCAAGCATATACAACCAGCGCTGCAGGCACTTGCAGCGCACGAGCCTCGACTATACGCAAGCCCTCTCGGCAGCTAGTGCAGGCAGTCGCATCCACTGCTAAAGTCCGGGGCTTCTGCCCCTTTTTCCACCCATGATTCCCGGACCTCTTTTTACCCTGCCCATGCTGTTGCTGCTGCTCGCCCCCCTGGTGGCAGCCGGCCTGAGCCTGTGGCTGCTGCTGCGCGGGCTGATCTGGTGGCTGCGCCATAGGCACACGCCCGCCTCCGAGCGCCCGCCGTTCTGGCACTGGCCCGTCGTGGTGGTGGCGATATTGGCCCTGGCCGGCGATCTCTGGGGCTTGGTGCTGGCGCGCAAGCTGGTACAGATTGAAGAGGCCGTGACGCTGCGGGCCCACTATCGCGAAAGCCGACAGCGCTTTGTGCTGCCCGAGGACTTCCGCTATGGCGAGCAGCTATTCCCCAAAGGCACCTTGATCAACCGCTACGACGCCTTTGACAACGGCGAGCGCCAGCGACCGCTTGGCCTGCGAGGACTGAGTGCGGCGCGCTTTACGCAACCGGTGCAAATCGCAGGTGCCTGGGTCAGCGCCATCGACAACGGCGCATTGGAGCTTGCCCGCGACCAGCGCCTCGGTCCGGTGTTCCACTTCGATCCCGACGTCAACCCGGGTTATGGCGCCTGGGTGGTCGACCCGAAGCGCTCCTATCTGGAATGCCGCAAGGGCGATATCGCCAGCCTGCACGTGCCCTTGATCGACTATGACATTCAGGCCGAGTTTCTGGTCGGCGCCCCCGACGGCCCCGAGGCGCGCTACCGTCCCAGTCAATGGGGCTTCATCGATTGCCAGGAGGGCAAGCCCGCCATTGAGGTGCAGCCGGCCTATGACGGCCCGGCACCACCAGGCGCACACCTGCCGGTGTGGGGGACGCTGATACCGAATGAGGATTGAGCTGGAGACGCTAGGCGCGCCAATACTCTGTGCTGCCCGCGATGATCCGACTCGGATGTAACGACCAGATCCTCCCCGATCAATGCTGCGACGCATGCAGCCCGAACCGCCAGCAAGAACGCGGTCAAGTTGCTGATGATGTTCAAGAGCCCTGCAGCGGCAGGATGGATGCTGGCCATGCCGTCCCTATGATGGCGGCCTCAGCCGGAGTGCAAAGCGGCCGATCAGGATTCATGGCATCGCCAGCCGACGGAAGACGATCCCGCGAACCGTGTGACATTCGGCCAAAGAGCCGCCATCTGCGGCCACGAATTTCCATCAGGCGACGGGATCGCCTACATTCACACTTCACAACCGGTGCGCCCAGTCAGGCCTTGGCCCTGCCCCGGGCAGCCACCGCATCCTCAGCCTTCCAAGAAAGACCTGCCCATGAAATCCCGCGCCGCCGTAGCCTTCAAAGCCGGAGAACCCCTGCAAATCGTCGAAATCGACGTCGCGCCGCCCAAGGCCGGCGAGGTGCTGGTCAAGATCACCCATACCGGCGTCTGTCACACCGACGCCTTCACCCTGAGCGGTGACGACCCCGAAGGCATCTTCCCCGCCGTGCTGGGTCACGAAGGCGCGGGCATCGTGGTGGAAGTGGGCGAAGGCGTGACCAGCGTCCAGCCCGGCGATCATGTGATTCCGCTGTACACCGCCGAATGCGGCGAATGCCTGTTCTGCAAGAGCGGCAAGACCAATCTGTGCGTGGCCGTGCGCGCCACCCAGGGCAAGGGCGTGATGCCCGACGGCACGACGCGCTTCAGCTACAAGGGCGAGCCCATCTATCACTACATGGGCTGCTCGACCTTCAGCGAATACACCGTGGTTGCTGCCGTCTCGCTGGCCAAGGTCAACCCTGATGCCAACCCCGAGCAGGTCTGCCTCTTGGGCTGCGGCGTGACCACTGGTCTGGGCGCGGTCAAGAACACTGCCAAGGTGCAGGAAGGCGACACCGTGGCCGTGTTCGGCCTGGGCGGCATCGGCCTTGCCGTGATCCAGGGCGCCAAGCTGGCCAAGGCCGGCCGCATCATCGCCGTCGACACCAACCCCGGCAAGTTCGACCTGGCCAGAACCTTTGGCGCCACCGACTGCGTGAACCCCAAGGACTTCGACAAGCCCATCCAGCAAGTGATCGTCGAGATGACGGGCTGGGGCGTTGACCACAGCTTTGAATGCATCGGCAATGTGGACGTGATGCGCGCGGCGCTGGAATGCGCCCACCGCGGCTGGGGCCAGTCGGTCATCATCGGCGTGGCCGGTGCCGGTCAGGAGATCAAGACCCGCCCCTTCCAGCTGGTGACCGGCCGCAAGTGGCTGGGTACGGCCTTTGGCGGCGTCAAGGGCCGCAGCGAGCTGCCCGGCATGGTGGAAGACGCCATGGCCGGCAAGATTCAGCTCGAACCCTTCGTCACCCACACCATGGGCCTGAAGCACATCAACGAAGCCTTCGAGCTGATGCACGAAGGCAAGTCGATTCGCTCGGTGGTGAACTACGCTGACGCTTCGTAACCCCCTGAGGCGCTTCGCATGGGCGGCCCTGCGCCTTCCCCCTTTCTCGCTTCGCGGAAGGGGGACGACACCCTCGGTGCGCAGCGGCTCTTCCTCGGTGTCTCATCAATGGGCCGCGCTAGTTTTGAAGAACCACCCAGCGCTTTTAATTTCATAGCTGCTTGCGCATGCTTTGATTCATATTTATATATAAAACAGCTGCAAACGCTTGATTGACGAGCGCAAGCAGCTTTTCTTTTAGGAGTGACTGCCATGGAACTCAAGAACGCCCACGCCTGCTTTGGCGGCGCCCAGCGCTATTACGAACACCATAGCTCCGAGATCGGCCTCGCCATGAAGTTCTCGGTCTATCTGCCACCCAAGGCCGTGATGGGCGAGAAGGTGCCGGCCCTGCTCTATCTGGCGGGTCTGACCTGTACCGAGGAAACCTTCATGATCAAGGCCGGCGCCCAGCGCATGGCCTCCGAACTCAATATCGCCCTGATCTGCCCCGATACCAGCCCGCGCGGCGCGGGTCTGGCGGGCGAGGCCGACAGCTGGGACTTTGGCGTGGGCGCCGGTTTTTACCTGGATGCGACCACCCGGCCCTGGGCGCTGCACTGGCGCATGGAAAGCTACATCCTCAATGACCTGCTGCCCCTGGTCGGCAGCAAGCTGCCCGTGGACCTGCAGCGTCTGGGCATCTTCGGCCACAGCATGGGCGGCCACGGCGCGCTGACCCTGGCGCTGCGCCACCCCGGCCGGTTCAAGTCGGTCTCGGCCTTTGCACCGATTGCCAACCCGCTCAACTGCCCCTGGGGCCACAAGGCTTTCAGCGGCTATCTGGGCGAAGACAAGGCCGAATGGGCCAGGCATGACGCCAGCGAGCTGATGGGCGCGCAAGCCTCTGCCCCCTATCCCGCAGGCATCCTCATCGACCAGGGCCTGGCCGACAAGTTCCTGATCGAAAAGCAATTGCTGCCCGAAGCCTTCGAAGCCGCCTGCGCCAAGGCCGACCAGCCGCTCACGCTGCGCCGGCATGCGGGCTACGACCATGGCTACTATTTCATCCAGAGCTTTGTCGACGACCATCTGCGCCACCATGCGCAGCAACTGGGCGCCTGATTCTTCGGGCCTGGTCCGGCCCCCAAGGGGCTGGCCGTAGCTGTCACACCTCAAGCAATGCAGTGGTCCGCCTGGCCCCGATTCGCCACGACCGCCCGGTGCCCGCCCTGCATCTTGGCGCTGTACAAGGCTTGATCGGCGCGGCGCATGATGTCCTCCAGGCTGCTGTCAGTCGGCATGAAATGCGCAATCCCGACACTTAATGCGGGCACGGAGCTTCCCGTGGCATACCGCTGCAGCGCCTGCTGTCCGGCCTCCAGCAACTCCCGCGCCAAGCCTGAAACCTGGGCAATATGGCGATCGCAGCACAGAATGGCAAACTCGTCTCCGCCCAGGCGACAGAACACATCCTCGGGAGCCAGCAACCAGCGCACGGCAGCAGCCAGATCGCGCAGCGCCTGGTCACCTGCAGGATGTCCCAGACCATCATTGATGGCTTTGAAGTGGTCTACATCAAAGCTCATGAGCCAAGCTGGCCGCCCCTGCAGCCTATGGGCCGTATAGGCTTGAGCCAGCTCGCGCATGAAGCCCCGGCGATTGCATAGACCCGTCAACTCATCATTCAAGGCCTGCTCCTGCAACTGCTGCTGCATGCGCTTGCTGGCCGTGATGTTGCTGGCCACCCAGACCACGGCTCTCTCGCCCCAGAACAGCTCTCCCAAGGCACTGACGCGACCTTCAAACCAGATCGCCTCGGCAGGTCCTTCCAGGGGCAGACCCAGCACATCGTGCGCACTCAGCTCATACTCCACGACCTGCATCTTCTGGCTGCTCAGCGCCTCCTGAATCTGCTGTATGAACCACTGAGCCTTGACGGGAGCCAGCACATCGACGATGGATTGGCCGACCAGGGACGTTCCGTCATGGTAGTAGCGTTGGTCCTTGCCGCCCAGAACTGCCGCGTAACGCCCCGACTCCGTCAGGATGAAGGTCGGATCCGGCAAGCCGTTGCAAATGTTTTCGTACTGGCTGGCTGTGAAGAATGTGGTGTCTGACATGAGCACAAGCGAAGCGGGAACGACAAATTCTCGCAGAATCATTCTTTTACCTGCCACCAGCGCAGCTGGGTGTATCCACAAGCAAGAAAACCGCCTGACGGCGGTTTCTTCTTGATGCGGTCCGGCGCCGGATCAGTCCTCGGACCGCTCCGCTCTTCTCGCTCGCCGCTGCTCACGCTCATCGGCACGCTGGGTCTGTACATACAGCTGCTCCACCTGTTCGCGCGCCCAGGGCGTCTTGCGCAGAAATTTCAGGCTCGAAGAGATGCTGGGATCCAGATTGAAGCAGCGCACGGGCACCCGGCGCCCCAGCTCGCGCCAGCCGTAGTAATCAACCAGATCGGTAACGATGCGCTCAAGCGTCAGCCCATGCAGCGGGTTGCGCGGTTGTTCTTGGGAAGTCATTCACGCATTGTCGGGGAATCGCCCGGCAGAGACAGCCCCGGGGACAAGATCCACTCTGCCCGACCTGTCCGGGACAGCCTGTCCGGGCCTGCTTGTGCAGCCGAGCGCCACGCCAATGACATGGGTTTGGCTTTCCTGTGCGCCAGCAAGAGATCACACTTTTGGCAACCGGCCTGAGCGAAGACAGGTTCGCTTCAACGGCCATGACGAGGCGCGAAGGAGCAAAGAATGTCCAAGCAACAGCAAGTCCCCCAGACCAGGGGGGTGGCCGTACAAATGCTGGCCACGCTCGACCTGGGCCCCGAGATCGAAGGCATGTCGGGGCGCCAGCTTCGCATGCGCCTGGTGACCATGGCGCCGGGCGGCGTGTTCGGCCCGCTTCACGACCACAGGGACCGACCCGGCATGGTCTACATCCTCGAGGGTTGCATCACCGACCACAGAGATGGCGTGGCCACCGACTACGGCCCGGGCGTGGGCTGGCCCGAAGACAGGAACACCACGCACTGGCTTGAAAACCGTTGCGCCGTGACGGCAGTGGAAATATCGGTGGACATCATCAGGCTGCAGCAGGCTTCAAACTAGGCGCTCTCACGCCAAGCATCTTCATGCAAGCCTCTGCCTCTGCCGCAGCTCAGGTGGCGCGTGACGCCTGGACCTCGTAGAGCCGCAGATCCCTCTGCCCGATTCCCAGAGTCGGCCAGGCGGCACGCCAGGCCTGGATATGCGCGGAGGCGAAATGTGCATCCAGCGCTGCCTGATCCACCCACAGCTCCTTCACATGGATCAGCCCCGGCACCAGCACATCCTCGGCATAGCCGTACTCGAGACAGCCGGGCTCGGCGCGGGATGCATCGACCATGGCACGCATGGCGGGCCGGGCAAGGGCCAGGTTCTCGGATGGCAAGCGCACCGTACCCACAATCAACAGCATGTCTTCTCCTCCTCAGCACAGGCAAGCATCGTAGCAAGCAGCGCCCGCTCTCTCTGCCCCGGACGCAAAAAAGGGAGGGCCATGCCCTCCCTGAAACACCTTCCAGGTGTTGATGCTGATCAGCAGTCCTTAGGTCACGGGCTCTCAGGCCCGCATGAAAGACTCGAAATAGGCGCTCAGTGCAGCGTGGTCGCCCAAGGGCAGAACCTGGGCCACATACTGGTCGGGACGCACCACCACCAGAGCGCCCTGCTCGCGGTCGATGCCGCGCAGCTCGAAGATGTCCTGACCGGCATTCTTCAGATCGGGGCTGAACACTTTTTCATAGTCGATCATTCCCAGCTGGCCCTTGGACGGCAGCAACAGGGCCGGCAATGTCTCCAGCGCCACCTCGGTATAGGCCTGCGGGAAGATGGCACGCAGATCGAAGATGCTGTCGATATCCTGGCCGGCCGGCATGAAGCGGCGCAGCGGCGATGCCGCATCGCTCTCCAGGAAGCGGCACAGCGCCAGCAGGCCGGATTCGGGCTGCGCCAGGTCGTTCTGCCCTGCAAACGCATACAGGCGCCAGCGGCCATCGGCCTTGCCGCAGTGACCCAGCTGCACGGGCTTGGCATCGGAGACGCGCACCACCGGCGCGGAATGGAAGCGCATGCCCACGGTGAAGCCGCTGGCCAGTGCCTGATGCGTGGCCTGCCCGGTCAGCAGCGAGGGCGCATAGTGCGTGCCCACGCCGGCCGTGAAGCGGCCGTGCTGCTCGAAATACTTCTGGAATTCCTTGGGGTCCACACCGCCCTGACCGCCTTCCTTGGCCGGGTCGCTGAACATCTTGGCCCATTCGCGGTCAAAGTCGATCAGTTGCTGGGCCACGACCTGGCGCTCGGACGAATAGGTGTGCAGCAGCTCGGGCGCACATTGCTTGCGCAGCACGGCGGCCAGCTTCCAGCCCAGGTTGAAGCTGTCCTGCATGGAGAAATTCATGCCCTGGCCGGCCTTGGGACTGTGGGTGTGGCAGGCATCGCCGGCGATGAAGACGTGCGGCAGGGGCGAGTCCGGTGTGGCCACGGCATCGGTCACATCGTCATATTTGGCGCAGATGCGCTGGCCGATCTCGTACACCGACCACCAGGGCACATTCTTGACGTCAAGCTTGTAGGGATGGAGCACGCGCTGGGCAGTTGCTATCAGTTGCTCCACCGTGATGTTGCGGCTGGCAACGCGCTCGTCGGCATCGAGCTTGTCCATCTCCACATAAAAGCGCACCAGATGACCGCCTTCGCGCGGGATGATGAGCACATTGCCCTGCTCGGACTGAATGGCCACCTTGTAGCGCACATCGGGGAAGTCCGTCACGGCCAGCACATCCATCACGCCCCAGGCCTGGTTGGCCGAGTCGCCGACCAGCTGGCGGCCGATGGCCCGGCGCACATTGCTGCGCGCGCCGTCGCAGCCCACCACATAGCGGGCCTGCACGGTTTCGACCTGACCGGCATGGGCCGCGTCGCAGCGCTCCAGCGTCACGGTGACCGGATAGTCGGCAGCGCCGTGGTCGACCTTCACATCCAGCACGCGGCGTGCGTAGTGCGGCTCCAGGCGGCTGGGCGAGTTGCGCATGCGCTCCAGATAGTGGTCGTGCACGCGCGCCTGGTTCAGGATGACGTGAGGAAACTCGGACAGACCGTCTTCCGTATCCTGCACGCGGCCATGGCGGGCGATCCGGCCAGGCTGGGCAGGATCGGGCTTCCAGAAGGTGACGTCGTTGATCCAGCAGGCTTCCTTGAGGATGGAGTCGGCAAACTCGAAGGCCTCGAACATTTCCATGGTGCGGCAGGCAATGCCGTCGGCCTGGCCCAGCTCCATCGGGCCTTCCTTTTGTTCCACGATGCAGGTGCGGATATCGGGGAAGGCCGCCAGCTGCGCGGCCAGCGTCAAGCCGGCAGGGCCGCAGCCCACGATCAGCACATCGACCTGCGAGGGCACGGTCTCGGTATGGGCAGGGGCCAGCGGCGAAGCTGGAGCGATCAAGGGGTTGCCAGGACGAAAACCGTTCAAATGAAACTGCATGGAGGCCTCAAGTTCTTCAAGTGCGCAGACGCCAGTGTCTGCCCAATCAGTCCGCACACAAATAGTATGTATGCATACCAAATGCATGCATCGTATTATTCGAAACTTGAAATGCCAACCCCACCTAGGGAAAACCATGATTAACTCTGCACTGCCAAACGTTGCCTCAGACAGCGCCAGCAGCCACCCTGTCTTTCCACGCCTGGAGGTGGAAACCTTTCCCGGCCACGGCATACGCCGCCTGCAACAGGTGGCCGTGGCCGTGTTCAGCCAGGCCACCGAAGCCTGGGGCGTGACGCCGCTGCAATTTGCCGTGCTACAAAAACTGGTGCATCTGCCGGGCATAGACCAGCGCACGCTGAGCATGGAAGTGGGCTTTGACAAATCCACCATCGGCGGCGTGATCGACCGGCTGGAAGCACGTGGTCTGTTGTTGCGCCAGCACACGGCCAAGGATCGCCGCGTGCGTCTGCTATCCCTGACGCCCGAGGGCGAAGCCCTGCTTGCCGACGCCGGCCCCTCCGTGCTGCAAGCCCAGCAGCAGATGCTGGACCCGCTGAGCGAGGCCGAACGCGAGCTCTTCACACAGCTGATGCGCAAGGTCATCGAGCATCACGAGCAGCTCGACCCCGAGGCGCAGACGCCCGCAGGCTGAGCCCAAACCGCAGAAAAAAAGCCCCGAGCCGTCAGGCCTGGGGCTTGGCTGTTCAGGGCCGGGCTCGCAACCGGATCTGCGAGCTTCCGAATCGCGCCCTAGAACGGCATTTTTCCGGCACGCATCTGGGCCGCGATCTGCGCCAGCACGGCCGGCAGATCGGCCACGCTGCGCACCACGTAATGGGCTCCGGCCTTTTTGAGCTTGGCTTCGGCCACGGCGACACGGGCCTCGACCTCTTGCTCGGGCGCCCTGGCAAACTCCTCCACGCTATAGCCGACCTCGTTGCCCGACAGGCTCAGGCCCACGGTCCACATGCCTGCGCGCAGACCCTCCTCGATGCCGGGCACGGTGTCGTCCACCTTGACGCAGGCACGCACATCGCCAATGCCCAGCGCCAGCACATTGGCCAGTGCCATGAAGGGACCGGGGCGACCGCCGGCTTCGAGCTCGTCGCCGGCCACCACATAGTCGGGCTTGAGGCCTGCGCCTTCAGCCTGAGGCAGCAACTGGTTGAGCACTTCGCGCGGGTAACCCGAGCAGGAGCCGACCTTGAGACCATGGTCGCGCAACCATTGCAGCGTCTGCACAGCGCCTGCTATGGGGGCCGAGAACTCGCCCACCTTGGCAATCTGCAGCGGCATGAAGCGCGCGTAGATGGCATCCACATCCTCGTTGGTCGGCGTCCGGCCAAAAGCGCTCTGCCATTGCGCGGCAATGCTTTCATCCTGCAGCAACTGGTGAATATGGTCCCATTTGGACAGGCCCATGGGCCCGCGTGCCTGCGCCAGGCTGATGCTGATGCCGAAGCTGGAAAAGGCTTCGACAAAGATTTGCGTAGGCGCGAGCGAACCAAAATCCACCAGCGTGCCGGCCCAGTCAAAGATGACGGCTTGGAGCGGTGACAGGTCGGCAGAGGGCTGGGACAGGACCAGGGTTTCGGCTTGAGCGATGGAGTTCATGATTTTTTCAGTGGTGACTTCAACAGAATGGAAAGCGGGAACGTGATCGGGTTGCAGGACTCAGCTCAGAGAGCGTATGAAGTTGCGACCGCGCGGTCCGCTGGCAGCTTTTTGCACCATGGCGCTCCAGGCGTCTGGCTGCACGCCATAGTGGGCCGGATCGGTGGCAACGCCCAGCCCTTGCAGAACGCAGCGCAGACGCTCGACGGCCGCTACAGGCGTGCTGGCGTCGAAGATGGAGAGCAAGGCCGCATCGGCCACCGCATCCGCGCCCAGCGCCATCTCCAGCACCAGGGGCAGGCTGAACGAGCAGGCCAGGCCATGCGGCACGCCATGCTGCAGCGTGATGTCGTAGGACAGCGAATGTGCGAGCGCAGTCTTGGTGTTGGAAAAAGCCAGGCCGGCCATCAGCGCCGCCTCGGCCATCTCGCTGCGCAGCTGTGGGTTATCCAGATCCTGCATCAGCGCGGGCAACGTGGCCAGGGTGCGGCGCGCCGACTGCACGGACAGCGCCATGGAGACCGGGTTGCGGTTCACATTCCAGATGGATTCCAGCGCATGCGACAGCGCATCCAGCCCCGAGGCCAGCGTGGCACCGGCCGGCAGGCTGGTCATCAGCTCGGCATCGATGACCGCGGCCTCGGGCCAGGTGCAGGACTGGTGCAGCGAATACTTCTGGCCGGCGGCCTGATCCCAGATCGTGGCCCAGGGCGTGACTTCGCTGCCCGTGCCAGCAGTGGTGGGGATGGCGATCAGGGCCTTGTGCCCTCCCACCCCCAACTGGCCGCCCTGCTTGAGCAGCGCCAGCAGATCGGCAAAACGGCCGCCGGGCGTATGACAGATCAAGGCCTTGGCCGAGTCGATGGCACTGCCGCCCCCCAGGGCCACGATCACGGGCACCTCGGCATGGTCACGCTGCACCTGCTCGTACAGCGGCGCCAGCCACTGCACATCGGGATTGGGAGCAATGCTGTCGATCACGCCGTGCAGTTGCGCTCCCAGCAGCTGGCGCATGCGCTGCACCAGGCCCAGACTTTCGGCCTCGGGGAAAGTGACCAGCAGGCAGCTGCGCCCGGCCAGCAAGGCCGGCAGCTGATCGAGACTGTTGCGACCCACGCTGATATGCACGGGGTTGTGATAGGTCCACACGAGAAAGCCTTTTGACGTTTTTTGAGCGAAATCGGCCCTTGACGCTTATGTACCAAGCGCTGATAGCTCATGTTTTTGATGGTTCAAGCACTGCGGCGCACACCGGCACCGCAGCGAGATCAGTGACGAGTGCCCTGCTGTATGCGGCTGCGCAGCCAGTTCGATGCCATGTCGGCGGCAATCACCATCACCGTGATGACGATGATGCAGGTCGCAGTCTCCTGGTAGCGGAACAGCTTGAGGCTGCTGACCAGCTCGAAGCCCAGACCGCCCGCTCCGACCATGCCCAGCACGGTGGCCGAACGCAGATTGACTTCGAAGCGGTAGAGCACCACGGCAATCCAGGCGGTGATGACCTGGGGCACCACGCCGAAGGCGATGATCTGCAGCTGGCTGGCACCGGCGCTGCGCAAGGCCTGCAGCGGGCCGTCGTCGATCTCCTCGATGGCTTCGGCAAAGAACTTGGCCAGCATGCCCATCCCGTGCAGGGCCAGGGCCAGCACACCGGGGAAGGGGCCCAGGCCCACGGCCGAGACAAATACCAGCGCCAGAATCAGCTCGTTGATGCTGCGGATCACATTGAGAAACTGGCGCGTGATGCGACGCAGCCAGTGCCAGCCGTGCAGATTGCTGGCGGCAATGAAAGACAAAGGCAGGGCCAGAATCACGCTCAGCAACGTGCCCCAGATGGCGATCTGTATCGTCTCCAGCGCCGGTGCCCACAGGCGCGGCAGCATGCTCCAGTCCGGCGGCACCGAGCGTGATAGAAAGTCTCCAATCTGCGGCATGCCGCCCGCCAGCTCGCTCCAGCTCATCTGCGCGCCCGCAGCACTCCAGTGCAGCACCCAGCCGATGGCCAAGGCCATTGCGGCATAGCCCAGCCAGCCGCCAGTGCTTTCGGGGCGCCCCGCCGTCCATTGCCAACGATCGGTCTGTTTCAAGCTCTGGCTGTTCATTGCAGACCTCCTGCGGCAGTGGCTGGCGACATCGCCCCGGGCAGCCAGTTGCCGACTGCGGTGCTGCTGAGATGCAGCGCAGCGCCCTGCTCTGGGGTATGTCCGGCGGGCTGAGGCTCGCCGCTGTAGATGGCGTTGAGCGCAGCCTCGTCCAACATCGCCGGTACGCCGTCAAACACCATGCGCCCTTGCGACAGGCCGACGATGCGATCGCCAAACTCCCGGGCGTAATCAACCTGGTGCAGATTGCAGACCACGGCAATGCCGAGCTCGCGCGTGGCATCGCGCAGATACTGCAGCACGCTGCGCGCGGTCTTGGGATCCAGGCTGGCCACGGGCTCGTCGGCCAGAATCAGCTGCGGCTGCTGCGCCAAGGCACGGGCAATGCCCACGCGCTGCATCTGCCCGCCCGAGAGCGCTTCGGTGCGCTCATCGGCCTTGTGGGCCAGGCCCACACGCTGCAGGCATGCATCGGCCAGTGCGATATCGCTTTGCTTGAACAGCTGCAGCACCGAGGCCAGCGTGCCGACCTGACCCAGCCGCCCCGTGAGCACGTTCTTGCGCACCGACAGGCGCTGCACCAGGTTGTGGTGCTGGAAGACCATGGCCACATGGCGGGCCAGCTCGCGGCGCGAGTGCCTGCGCATCAGATCGATGCCGCCCACCTGCAGCTGGCCGCTGTCGGGCTGGTTCAGCCCGTTCATGCAGCGCAGCAAGGTGGACTTGCCGGCACCCGACAGGCCCAGCATGACCACGAACTCGCCGGCCTTCACATCCATGTCTATGCCATGCAGCACATGGTTGCTGCCATAGCTTTTGCGCAGATTGCGGATGCTGATCATTTCATCTTCCCGAGGTCCAGATTCAGCGCCTTGGCGGTCTGGCGCACCACGTCATAGGCCTGATCGTTGGTGGGCGCAAAACCATTGAGCTCGCCACGGTCGCCCCAGGGCAGGCCCTTGATCTCGGCCAGTGCCGCAGCCACCTTCTTCTTGGTGGCTTCGTCGAGGTTCTTGCGCCAGGCCATGGGCGACTCAGGGATGTCCTTGGAGCGCCAGATAACCTGGAAATCCTCGGCCTTCACATGGCCCTTGGCCACTGCCGTCTGGAAGATGGGATCGGCCACGGCCGCCGCATCCACCTTGCCGTTGGCCACAGCCATGATGCTGGCGTCGTGCGAGCCCGAGAAAATTACGCGGGAGAAATACTTGTCGGTATCGATGCCCTCGCCCTTGAGGCCGGCCTTGGGAAACAGATGACCCGATGCCGAGCTGGGATCGACAAAGGCAAAGGTCTTGCCCTGCAACTGGGGCACGGCGCCCAGGCCCTTGTCCTTTTTGCTGATGATGATGCTGTTGTACGAGCTCTTGCCCGACTTCTTGGCCACGGGAATGGCAAAGGCCTCGGCATTTGCCAACTGGCTGGCCAGCACATAGGAGAAGGGGCCGAAATAGGCCACGTCGATCTTGCCCGAGCGCATGGCCTCGATCACGCCGTTGTAGTCATTGGCCACAAAGGGCTTGATCTTCAGGCCGGTCTTGGCGGCCAGCTGGTCCATCACCTGCTGGCTGGCGCGCATCATGGCCTGGGCGTCTTCGGAAGGGATCAGGCCCACGCGCAACTCGGTGGGTTGCTGCGCCATGACGCCGGTGGTGGCGGCCAGGGTCAGGCTGGCGACTGCGGCTTTGAGCCATGTTTTGCGGGTCATCGTCACGGAATTCATCCTTTGCATGTGCGTGTGAAGTGCAGCTTTTCCGGGCTGCCGTCGCACCGTCATTGCAGTGCGTTGACGCAAATATTAGGGACGACATATGACTGTCATGTGAAGGTTTCAGAATCAGTTTTGACAGCTTCCATAGATCAAACCTTGAGATGAAACCTGCATGAGCACCGCCCGCTACCGAGCCTTTATCGCCGTGGCCCAGCAAGGCAGCCTGAGCGCCGCCGCCCGCGCTTTGGGCCTGAGCCAGCCCACGGTTTCCAGCCAGATCGCCACGCTGGAGCGGCAAAGCCAGATCGAGCTCTTCCATCGCCAGGGCTATCGCATGACGCTCACCGGCGCCGGCCACAAGCTCATGACGCTGGCACAGAAGCTGCTCGCGCTGGAGGCCGAAACCGAGTTCTTTCTGCGCGACTCGGGCCAGCTCAACCAGGGCGAGCTCAAGATCGGCGCCGTGGGGCCGTTTCATGTGATCGAGATGGTGGCGGCCTACAGCGCCCGCCACCCCGGCATGAAGCTGTCGATTCGCATGGGCAACTCGCAGCAGGTGCTGCACGATCTGGAGAACTACACCACCGATGTGGCGGTGCTGGCCGGTCTCTATGACAGGCCCGAGCTGCTGGCGCGCGAATATGCGCGCCACGCCATCATCCTGTTTGCCCATGTCGATCACCCGCTGGCAAGGCGCGAACAGGTCGAGCTGGGCGAGCTGCACGGCCTGCCGCTCTTGCTTCGTGAGCAAGGCTCGACCACGCGCACCGCTATCGAGAAAGCACTGCAGGCAGCCGGTGTGAAGCCCCGCACCCAGCTGGAGATCGGCAGCCGCGAAGCCATACGCGAGGCCGTTGCGCGCGGCCTGGGCATCGGCGCCGTGTCCGAAGCCGAATTCATTGCCGACCCGCGCTTTCGGCCGGTGCGCATTGCCGGCGACCCGGCCAGCACCACCACCTATGTCTATTGCATGAGGGAGCGCAGCGAAAGTCTGCTGGTGCGCTCCTTCCTCAAGGCCATTGAAGGCAGTACGGCCCCTGATCTGCCCGTACTGCGGACCGCTCCAAAACCCTTGGTCGCTCCAACGGCCAAGAAGCTGGCGTAATTCGTCAAACCCTCTGCCCCCCTTGCGCCGAGAATTTTTTGACAGTACTGCCCGGGCGCCTCGGTCAGGACTCTCGCCGGGACGGTGCGGCGGCCAGGTACGGCGGTGTGCGGAACCAGCTGCCGGGCAGTCAAAAAACAGAGGAGACAATGATGAAACAAACCATGCTCTGGAAGGCCGTTGCTCTGGCAACCGGCATGAGCCTGAGTGCAGCGGCCATGGCGCAGCAAGCGCCCTGGCCCGTCAAGCCCATACGCCTGGTGGTGGGCGGCCCGGCCGGCGGCAATGCCGACTCGCTGGCCCGCCTGTTGGCCGACGGCATGCAAAAACAGCTGGGCAAGCCGGTGATTGTCGAATCCAAGCCCGGCGCGGCCGGCGTGCTGGCCGTCAACGACCTGCTCGCCAACGGCAAGGACGCCCACACGTTCTTGCTGATCCAGGGCGGCATAGTCAGCGAGACGCCGCTGGCCTACAAAGTCAGCTATCAGCCCTTCAAGGATCTGAAACCACTGGCCCAACTCAGTCGCAACGGTCTGGTGCTGATTGCCAACAAGGACTTCCCGGTCAGTAATCTGCAGCAGCTGGCCGACTACGGCAAAAAGCAGGCCGACGGACTGGACTTTGCCTCGTATGCCACGGGCATGCGCGGCCATACCTCGGGCATGCTGCTAGGGCAGTTGCTCAATATCAAGATGAAGCACCTGGGCTACAAGGGCTCCCCTCCGGCGCTCAGTGACCTGATGGGCGGCCATGTGCCGCTGATGATGGACGGGCTCACCACCGCCCTGCCGCTGATCAAGGCCGGCAAGGTCAAGCCGCTGGCCGTGAACTACCCTACGCGCATGGTGCAACTGCCCGATGTGCCCACCTTCAAGGAACTGGGCTACCCGCAACTGTCCGAGGTAAGCTGGTTCGGCGTCTGGTCGCGCCCGGATATCCCTGCCGATGTGCAGGCCAGGGTCAGAGAGATCGCGCTGCAGTATTTCAAGCAGCCCCAGCTCGAAGCCAGACTCAGGGACATGGGCATGGAGTCGGGCACCGACGCGACCCCGGAAGCACTGATGAGCGAACTGCAGAAGGCCTATCAGCGCCAGCAGGCCTTGCTCAAGTCCATTGATTACCAAGCTCAGTAGTCAGTTCAGGTGTCCAAAAGACCGGAGTCACGCCAGATTCCGGCTTCTTGCAACCGGGCAGCTGCAGCTCGCTGCCTCGACCCGTTCCGAGTCGGCACGCAACGGGCTGAGACAAAACATCAGAAAAGACTTTGCTGCGGCGACAGCAAGGAATGATGGTACTGATCGCAGTCCAGTTGCACTCGCTCACGGTTCAGCCCAAGCTTGCGGCAGGCCAATGCAAAGCGTTGCGCCAGCATATCGGCCCAGGCGCCCGTTCCCTTCATGCGCTGGCCAAACCTGCTGTTGTAGACCTTGCCGTCGGCTCTGCCCGCTTCGCTGATCCCATGCAGATCCCGCACACGCTCCATCACGCGTTGGGCGCGCTCGGGATAGTGCAGCATCAGCCATTCATTGAACAGCGGAGCCACTTCCCACGGCAGACGCAGTACTGCATAAAAAGCCTGTCTTGCACCGGCCTCGCTGGCTGCAGCCAGCACCTGCTCCATATCGTCGTTCAGGAACGGAATCTGCGGTGCCAGGCTGACGCCTACGGGTATGCCGGCCTCGCTCAGGGTCCGAATCATGCGCAGCCGTCGATACGGCGCAGCGGCGCGTGGTTCCAGCTGCCGGGCCAGCTCGGGCTGCAAGGTGGTCAGCGTCACATAAACGGCCACCAGATGCTGCTGTGCCAGCGGCACCAGCAAATCAAGGTCGCGCTCGATGCCGCTGCCCTTGGTGACGATGGAAAACGGATGCCTGGCCTGCGCCAGGACCTCTATCACGCGGCGCGTCAACCCGACTTCGCGCTCCACAGGCTGGTAGCAGTCCGTGACCGAGCCGAGCATGATGGGGGCCGCCACATGGCTGGACCGGGATAACTCGGTGAGCAGCACCTCGGGCAGGTTCTGCTTGGCAATCAGCCGGGTTTCGAAATCCAGACCCGGCGAATAGCCCAGATAGCCATGCGTGGGCCTGGCATAGCAATAGATGCATCCGTGCTCGCATCCTCTATAGGGATTGAGCCCCAGATGAAAAGGCAGATCGGGCGATTCATGGCGGCTCAGGGCTGATTTGGCCCGCTCCCACTCCAGATGGGTGCACCAGGTCTTGACCTCCTCACCCTCTTCGCTTCCTTCATCCTGTTCGGACTTGCCCCAGCCGTCATCGAAACCCTGGCGCAGCTCCCGTGCAAACCGGTGCGTGATCTGGCTGGCAGCCCCTCGCCCCTTGATGAGCCGCACCGGCACATCGGTCCGAATGGATTCCAGCCCAGAGGATGAGGAAAGTTTCTTCATAAAACAACTGTACATAAATACAGTTATTCATTGCAAGAAATGAGCACTGACCATGGCTGCATCCCGGTCAATACGGTGAGGGTTGATTGAGTCAGATCTGGATAGAAAATGACTGCGCCCATTGTTCTACAGGCTTAGCACGCTCCATTAACTAGAGCAAGTTCAAAGTCAATCCGCACTCAGTGAGTGCGAGATGGCTTGGCAGTTTGCGATTCAGCGCCGACAATCCCTTCAATGCACCAAGTTGGTGCCTTTCACTGAATGCCTTGGCCCGGACAACACCGTTGCCCGGGCTTTTGTCCGTTTGCGCAACGCCAAAGCGCCAACCACACCATCTCGCAAGGGAGTTACTACATGGAGCGCAAGCCCAATATCACTCTGTCCTCCTTGGACCTGGATCGCATTGAATCGCTGCTGGAAAAGAACAACAGCCAGTTCCCCGGCCGTGATGCACTGGAGGCGGAGCTGGACCGCGCGGATGTACTCGACCCCGCAGAAATACCCGCCAACGTGGTGACGATGAACTCCACCGTGCGCTTCACCATTCTCGAGATCGCCAAGACCAATACGCTGACACTGGTCTACCCCAAGGATATGGATGGCAGCGCCGACAAGGTCTCCATCTTTGCGCCGGTAGGCATCGCCCTGCTGGGCCTGTCAGTGGGCGATGAGTTCAAGATGCCCAGCCCTACCGGTCAGGTAACCGTGCGCGTGGATGCCATCGAGTTCCAGCCCGAAAGCGCGGGCGAGCTCCATCGCTGAACCGGCTCACCCAACAAAAAAGCAGCTCACCGGAGCTGCTTTTTTTGTTGCCTGGATCAGACTCAGCGCAAGCCGGCCAGCATGGTGGTCAGCAGACCCGCGCCGATCAAGCCTGCCTGCCAGCGCAGGGCCTGACTCCATGACGAAACATGGCGCTCCACCAGTTGATACAGCGCGTAGCCGGCAGTCAGTGAAAGCACAAAGGCAAACGGGATGCCCACCACGGCGGCTGTGACCGAACCATGCCAGAAATGGTTGACCACTGCGTTGACCAGCAGGCAGATGGAAAAGTGAATCAGGAATACCGAGTAGGAAATCTCTCCCAGGCGACGCAGCGGCGCAAAACCCTGCCAGCGGGCAATGACCTCGGTACGCATGCAAACGATCAGCAGCATCGCGGTCACGCCGGCGAGAAAAATGCGGTCGCGCCACTCATAGACCAGCGCGCCGATGATCAGAGCAGCAATCAGCATGCCCCAGCTCCAGGCCGTCAGGCGCTTGTCTGCCGCCACTGCCCAGAAGGCCATCATGCCGATGCCATAGGCACCCATGAAATAAATCGCCCAGACATCCAGGTCTGCATCGAGATTGAAGCTCAGCAACGAAGCTGCCGTCCCCACAACCACCAGCCCCTGCATGCCAGTCACAGCCCAGGGCCACCAGCGCTTCATGGCCGTAGCACCCAAGCGCTTCAGCGCCCATTGTTGCAGCCAGCGCACTCCGGCCAGCAACAGCACGGTCGCGGCGAACAGCTGAAAGTCTATGGACACATACCAGACACCAGCCGACAGTGACTCCTCGCCCACAATGCCCTGCAGCAGCAAAGCATGGGCCATGAGCTGCCATAGATCGGGGTCGGCGGACACGGACTCGTGATCGAACCAGGGACGAATCGCCGCAGACACCACAATCGTCACCACCAGTGCCACGGCATAAGGTACGACCAGACGCACAAAGCGCTTGCCGATCTTGGACCAGGGTGAATCAAACCGCGCCAGACCCATGGGAGCCAGGCTGGCTGCAGCCAGAAAACCGCCGATCACCAGAAAGATCTGCACGGCCATACGGGCGTACTCATAGAGCCAGTCCAGCAGGTCGGGCATGACAGGGTGAGCCACATCGGACATGGGGCCGTAGAAAGCCAGGTGATGCCAGACGATGGCAGCACAAGCCAGCCCCTTGGTACAGTCGATCAGGGCACTGCGGGAATGAGAGGAAATAGAACTTTGAACCATCAGATCACGGCCGCCCGCAGCCCATGGGCTGCCCGGCGGCAGGGTGAGTTTGCCCGGCAACAGGCAACGTAAAAAAGCCGACTTAAAACAGGATGGCGATTTTGCGCCGATTCCCAACAATTTGCTGACAGCGTTGCAAGTTTTACGAAACATATCTGCGCGAGCTTCATGCGCCAAGCATGAACAAAACCAGAGCGATTGCACTCCGGCTTGATTTCCCTGCCCCACTGAGAACCCCGGGCAAAGGCACAATGGAGGCCATGACGCAAGCCAAACCACTGTCGGAGCTGAGCCGACAATTTGTTTCGCATTTCGGCGAGATGGGCAGCCGCTGGGGCATCAATCGCACCGTGGGACAGATCTATGCCCTGCTGTTCATTTCGCCCGAGCCGCTGAACGCAGACCAGATTGCCGACACGCTGGAATTCTCGCGCTCCAATGTGAGCATGGGGCTCAAGGAGCTGCAGGCTTGGCGGCTGGTTCAGCTGCGTCACCAGCCCGGCGACCGGCGCGAATACTTCCAGGCACCCGAGGATGTCTGGGAAATCTTCAAGCGACTGGCCGAAGAGCGCCGCCGCCGCGAGATCGAGCCCACGCAGTCCATGCTGCGTGCCGCCATGATGGAGGAAGCCAGCACCGACGAAGAACGTTACGCCCAGCAGCGCATGCGCGATATGCACGAGCTCATCGACAAACTGATGAGCTGGTTTGACGATGTTCAGCGTCTGTCGCCAGAGACCGCCATGCAGCTCATGGGCATGGGCTCCGCCGTGACGCGACTGCTGGACCTGAAAGACAAGATTACCGGGCGAGGCAAGTCAGGCTCGGAAGCCTGACGCCGACAACTCAGGTGCTGGCCCTGGGCACCAGCCTGAAGCCCAGATCCACGCTGGCCTCTCTGACGGTGTCCCCTGCCAGCAACTGCAGCAGCATGCTGGCAGCTTTTCTGCCCACTTCATCCCTGGGTGTATGGATAGTGGTCAGAGGCGGCACCATCTGATCACTGCCAGGAAGGTCGTTGAACCCGGCGATCGCAACCTGCTGCGGCACCTTGACCCCCATGCGATTGGCCTCCAGCAATGCGCCTTGTGCAATGTCATCATTGCAGAAAAAGATGGCATCCACCGTAGTCTGCGCCTTGAGAAGTGTCTCAAACTGCCTTGCACCCAGCGCCAGCGATGAACGCTCGGGATTGAGAATCTCCAGGCTCTGGTCATAGAGGCCGGCCTGTTTGAGCACCTGCCGATAACCTTCCAGACGCTGCATGACACGCGCGTCGAGCTGGGCTCCGCAAAATGCGATGCGTCTGTATCCCTTGTCCAGCAGATGACGGGTCATTTCAGCGCCAGCTGCAATCTGAGAAAAACCTACGCTGTAGCAATCGGGCCCCGTGCCGGGCTCGCGCAACTCCATGAGATGCACGCGCGGCACGGGATTGGCAGCCAATAATTTCCGCGACTCTTCGCTGTGATCAAACCCGGTCAGCAACAGCCCGGCAGGCCGCATGGGCAGATAGGCCCGCAGCAACTGCTCTTCCTCCGCAGGGTCGTAGTGGGTCACACCGATCAGCATGTGATAGCCCTGGGCAAACAGCACCTTGTGCACAGCCTCCAGGACCTCCACAAACAAGGTGTTGGAGAGCATGGGGACCAGTACCAGCACCTGGGTGCTTTTTTGCGAGGCCAGTGCACGTGCAGCCAGATCGGGCACATAACCCAGAGAAGCCGCAACCTCGCGCACTTTGTCGACCAGGGCTGCAGCCACTCTGCGCTCTCCGCGCAAGGCTCTGGAGACCGTCATCGGACTCACGCCCGCAGCCTGTGCCACATCACTGAGGGTGACACGCCCGCTGGCACGAGATCGCCTTGAAGAAGCGCTGTCTGCCGGGGTTTCACTCTTGGTACGGGTCTCGAGAGGCAAGGGAATCTCCTAGTCAGATGCCTGAGGTTTTTTGAGTATGATAGCGCTATCCAGACTTGAAATGAAGTCTGTAGAAGCAGCTTGATGAAAGCACTGACTTGCCTTCGACCAAGGTCTGAAGCCAATCGCAGAAAGCAGCAGGCTGCTCATTTTTTAACCACATCGGATAGCGCTATCCAAAAATGACTCAAAGCAAGATCCAGCCTCATGGCACCATGTCGGCACTCGTCGTCATGGGAGTTTCCGGCTGCGGCAAATCGAGCGCAGGAGAAGCCATCGCCCGTCAACTGGGGTGGACCTTGGTAGAAGGAGACAGCTACCACTCCCCCCAGAGCGTGGCCAAGATGCAGGCCGGCATTGCCCTGACGGATGCCGACCGCGAAGGCTGGCTGGAACGCCTGGCGCAGCGACTGGCTCAGGCAGATGCCGAACACGGCCTGGTGCTGACCTGCTCGGCGCTCAAGCGCAAGTACCGCGACCAGTTGCGCAGCGCCCAGCAGCTGGGTTTTGTGTTTCTCGATCTCGACTATGCCACGGCCCTGGAACGCGTCCAGACCCGACCCGGGCATTTCTTCTCGCCCGACCTGGTGGCCAATCAGTTCACGACGCTGGAAGACCCGCGTCAGGAGCCCGATGTTCTGACCGTCAGCGCCACCATGAATCTCAACGACATCGCGCTCGCGGCCCGGCAATGGGCAAGGCGCGAATCCCAAGCATAAAGACAGCAGGAGACAGCCAATGTCTGAAGATCGCAAAGAGGCACAGGGCCGCAAGCCATGGCTCAAGCGCCTGGCCGAAGGCCTGATGGTGCTGGCCCTGGCCGGCATGGTGGTTGCCGTTTTCGTCAACGTGGTGCTGCGCTACGTTTTCCACACCAGCATCGTCTCCTATGAGGAGATCTCGCGCCTGCTGTTTGTGTGGCTGGTGGCCATCGGCGCCATCGTGGCGGCTTTCGAAGGCGCCCACCTGGGCTTTGACATGGTGACATCGCGGGTCGGCCCGATCACCCGCAAAGTCCTGTTCTGGGTCTCGCAGCTGCTGATCGGCGCCTGCATGGCCTTGCTGCTGTGGGGCTCCTGGGAACAGGTCGTTGCCGGCTGGAGCAGCTACAGCACCGTGCTGGGCTATCCCCTGGCTCTGGGCGCAGCGGCGACGCTGGTGCTGGCCATAGGCATGCTGCTGGTCGTGGTGCGCGACATGCTGCGCGGCACCCCATCCGAATCTTCTGAAACCAGCGTGGAGTAAGGAGAGCGCCATGGTCGTTACCCTGATTTTTCTCGCCGTGCTGATCGGCGGCATGGTGATCGGCATGCCGATTGCGCATGCACTGATACTCACCGGTGTCGCACTGATGTGGCACCTGGACTTTTTCGACACCCAGCTGCTCGCGCAGAACCTGCAAGCCGGGTTCGACAATTTCCCGCTGCTGGCCGTGCCATTCTTCATCCTCGCAGGTGAGCTGATGAATGCCGGCGGCCTGTCACGCCGCATCATCGATCTGGCCCGCGCCTTTGTCGGTCATATCCCGGGGGGCCTGGGCTATGTGGCCATCGGCGCAGCCGTGCTGCTGGCCTCGATGAGCGGATCGGCCATTGCCGACACCGCCGCGCTGGCCACCATCTTGCTGCCGATGATGCGCGACCAGAAGTATCCCGACAGCTACAGCGCCGGCCTGCTGGCTTCAGGCGGCATCATCGCCCCCATCATTCCGCCTTCGATGCCGTTCGTGATCTACGGCGTCACCACCAACACCTCCATCAGCAAGCTGTTTCTCTCGGGCGTCGTTCCCGGCCTGTTCATGGGCAGCTTTCTGATTGCTGCCTGGTGGTTCATCGCGCGCAAATACCAGCTGACCTCGGGTGAACGCGTGAGCTGGGGCCTGCGCCTCAAGGCACTGGCCAAGAGCTTCTGGGCCATGATGATGCCTGTCATCATTCTGGGCGGCCTCAAGGGCGGCGTCTTCACGCCGACCGAAGCCGCCGTGGTGGCCGCGGTCTACGCGCTGTTCGTGTCCATGGTGGTCTATCGGGAGATGAGCTGGAGCAGGCTCTACGAAGTCTTTCTGGGTGCATCCAAGACCACCGCCGTGGTGATGTTCCTCTGCGGTGCGGCCACTGTGACCGCCTACATGATCACGCTCGCCGACCTGCCCAATATGCTGGCCGACAGCTTCTCGGGTCTGCTGGATCAGCCCATGCTCTTCATGGCCGTGATGATGCTCTTCCTGCTCGTGGTCGGCACCGCCATGGATCTGACCCCGACCATTCTGATCTTCGGTCCGGTCTGCGCACCGCTGGCCGTCAAGGCCGGCATCGATCCCGTGTACTTCGGCTTCATGTTCATCTATGTGGGCTGTATCGGCCTGATCACCCCCCCTGTGGGCACGGTGCAGAACGTGGTGGCCGGGGTCGGCAGGCTGCGCATGGAAACCGTGATCAAGGGCACCAATCCCTTCCTGATGGTCTATGTGCTGCTGGCCGTGCTCTTCGTGATCTTCCCTCAGCTGGTCACGGGTCCGCTCAAATGGATGCACTGAGAATGGCATGCCATCCATGAAAGATCTTAGATTCATAGCATGGTGCGCACTGCAATCAAGCGCATCACGACAGTTCCAATTTCATCAAAGGGCCCAGGCCCAATCAAGCAAGGAGACGGGTATGCGTATCAAATTTGCAGTCGCGGGCCTCACGGCAATGCTGCTGGCCGCAGGTGCCGTTCAGGCGCAGGACTTCAAGCCCCGCCTGGTGCGGTTCGGCTACGGCCTGGTGGAAGACTCCAACCAGGGTCGTGCCGTGCGCATGTTCGCCAAGGAAGTGGAAAAGGCCAGCGGCGGCAAGATGAAGGTCCGCGCCATCGGCAACGCATCCCTGGGCTCGGACACGCAGATGCAGCAGGCCCTGATCGGCGGAGCCCAGGAAATGATGGTCGGCTCCACCGCCACGCTGGTGGGCCTGTCGCCCGAAATGGCGATCTGGGACACCCCTTTTCTGTTTGCCAACACCAAGGAGGCCGATGCCGTGCTGGACGGCCCCGTGGGAGAGAAGGTCAAGGCCACTCTGGAGCCCAAGGGCATGGTGGGTCTGGTCTATTGGGAAAATGGATTTCGCAATCTGACCAACAACAAGCGCCCCATCACCAAGCTGGAAGATCTGCAGGACGTGAAGCTGCGCGTGATGCAGAACAACGTCTTCCTGGACAGCTTCAAGACCCTGGGTGCCAATGCCGTTCCCCTGCCCTTCTCAGAGCTGTTCACGGCGCTGGAAACCAAAGCCGTGGACGGTCAGGAAAACCCCTTCAACACGGTGCTTTCGAGCAAGTTCTATGAAGTGCAGAAGTACCTGACCGTCTCCAACCATGTCTACAGCCCCTGGATCGTGACGGTCAGCAAGAAGTGGTGGGACACGCTGAGCCCCGCCGAGAAGAAGGTGCTGCAGGATGCGGCGATCAAGAGCCGTGAATTCGAGCGCAAGGACACGCGCGAAGAAGCCGCCAAGGCTCTGGCCGAGATCAAGACCAAGGGCATGCAGGTCAACGAGCTGCCAGCCGCCGAAGCAGGCCGCATGCGCGACAAGCTCGGCACCGTCAATGCCGGCATTGCCAAGTCCGTGGGTCAAGGTACCTGGGACTCTGTGCAGGCAGCCGTCAAGCAAGCTCGCGCCAAATAAGCGCCCAACCATGGAGCCATGCCCCGGGCATGGCTCTGACTCATTCCAAGACAATGCCTGCGCCCCAAGCACAGGCCTTGCTGCCCAAGGACTTTCATCATGGCACTTCACCCCGTTCTGGACCAGGTGACGCGGCGCATCCAGGAGCGCAGCCGCGCCAGCCGCTCCGACTATCTGGCACAGGTCGATGCCATGGCCGCGCGCCCTCCACAAGTACGCACCATGGGCTGCGCCAATGTGGCCCACGCCTTTGCTGCTCTGCCCGGCACGGACAAGATTCGCATCGTTGAGGAAAAAGGCCCCAATGTCGGCATCGTCACGGCCTATAACGATGTACTCTCCGCCCATGCGCCGTTTGCGCATTACCCCGATATTCTGAAAGACGAGGCCAGGCGCAACGACGCAACGGCTCAGGTGGCCGGTGGTGTGCCGGCCATGTGCGACGGCGTGACCCAGGGCATGCCCGGCATGGAGCTGAGCCTGTTCAGCCGCGACACGATTGCCATGTCCACCGCCGTGGCTCTCACGCATGACACTTTCGATGCGGCCCTGATGCTGGGCGTCTGCGACAAGATCGTTCCCGGCCTGCTGATCGGCGCCCTGCATTTCGGCCACCTGCCCATGGTGTTCGTGCCTGCCGGCCCCATGACTTCGGGCCTGTCCAACAGCGACAAGGCCAAGGTGCGCGAGCAGGCTGCGCAGGGCCTGGTCGGCCGGCAGGAGCTGCTGGCAGCAGAAAACGCGGCCTACCATGACCAGGGCACCTGCACCTTCTACGGCACGGCCAACAGCAATCAGATGCTGCTCGAAGCCATGGGCCTGCATGTTCCCGGCACAGCCTTCATCAACCCCGCCGACGCAGAGCGTGAACTGCTTACACGCGAAGCCATGCGTACCGTGCTGTCCATCACCCGGGGCCGCCGCTTTGCCCCCATAGGGCATGTCGTGGACGAGCGCTGCATCGTCAACGCCATGGTGGCCCTGCTGGCGACCGGCGGCTCCACCAATCACCTGATCCACTGGGTGGCCGTGGCCCGAGCAGCCGGAATCGTCATCGACTGGGATGACTTCGAGCAGTTGTCTGCGGTAGTTCCCCTGCTGGCCCGCGTCTACCCCAATGGCAGCGCCGATGTGAATCAGTTCCAGGCCGCAGGCGGCCCTGGTTACGTGATCGCCCAGCTGCTGCAGGCCGGACTCATGCATGGCGATGTGCTTACGGTTAGGCCAGAGGGGCTGGCTGCCTTCGGGCGCATCCCCCATGTCGAAAACCATCAGTTGCAATGGCGGGATGCGGGCATCTCCGGCGATGACACTGTTCTGCGCCCTGCCAGCCGCCCCTTCAGCCCTACGGGCGGCTTGAAGCTGCTCAAAGGCAATCTTGGCCGCAGTGTCATCAAGATCAGCGCCGTACCTGAAGATCGCCACGCACTGCGGGCACCGGCATGGGTCTTTGATTCGCAGGATGAATTGCAGGCGGCCTTCAAATCCGGTGCGCTGGAGCAGGCCTGCCAGACCAATGGCTTCAATGGCGTCGTCTGTGTGGTGCGCTGGCAGGGTCCGCAGGCCAATGGCATGCCCGAGCTGCACAAGCTCACCCCTCCGCTGGCCGTTCTGCAAGGCAAGGGCTATGTCGTGGCCCTGGTCACCGACGGCCGCATGAGCGGCGCATCGGGCAAGGTCCCGGCGGCCATCCATGTCAGTCCCGAAGCGCTGGCTGGCGGCCCGCTGGCCAAGGTACAAAGCGGAGACATCATCGTGCTCGATGCCCCCACCGGCCTGCTGCAAGCCGAGCTGACGGATGCCGAATGGGAAGCCAGGCCGCTGGCCATCATGCCGCCAGCGTTGCAACAAGCCAATCACCGCGGCCTGGGCCGTGAACTGTTTGCCGGATTCCGGCGCAATGCGCTGAGCGCAGAAGAAGGAGCTTGCACATGGCTGCTCAAATGACCGCCTTGTCCATCATGCAGGAGGCACCGGTGATTCCGGTCATCGTGCTGCACAACGCAGAGCATGCGGTGCCCATGGCCAAAGCACTGCTGGCCGGCGGCATCAGGGTTCTGGAGGTCACGCTGCGCACGCCTCAGGGCCTGGCCTGCATAGAGGCCATCGCCAAGCAACTGCCCGAAGCCATCGTCGGTGCGGGCACCGTGCGCAATGCAGCCGATGCCGCGGCGGCTGCTCGGGCCGGCGCAAGGTTTGCCGTCAGTCCCGGCTATACCAGCAAGCTGGGCCAGGCCTGCCGCGATCTGAACCTGCCGCTGCTGCCCGGTGTTGCAACCAGCAGCGAAATCATGATGGCTCAGGAAGATGGCTTTACCGAGCTCAAGTTCTTCCCCGCCGTGCAGTCGGGCGGCATCCAGATGCTGAAGGCCTGGCAAGGTCCGTTCGGAGAGCTGCGTTTCTGCCCCACGGGCGGCATCTCGCCCGGCAACGCGGCGGAGTTTCTGGCGCTGTCCAATGTGGTCTGCGTGGGCGGCTCCTGGCTGGTCCCCGCCAGTGCCGTGGAGAGTGGCAACTGGTCGCTCATCACCGAGCTGGCTCAGGCCACGCAGGCGTTGAGAAGCTCTCGCACGGCCTGAGCAAGACAAGGCCTCATCCATAAAAAAAGCCCGGTCAGCTCCAGGCCGACCGGGCTTTTCCATGTCTTGGCGACTCAGGCATCCGGCAGCGACTTGGTTCGCTCCAGAAGCTTGCGACGCGTTGCCTCGTCATCCATCAACTCGAACCAGATCGCATTGAGCACGGCAAAGGCTGCTGCCAGCGGCAGACCCAGCAACCAGGCGAAATACCACATAAGTTTCCTTTCATTCGGCCCATCCAATGCATGGGCCAACAATATTCGAACCGCCCCCCCACACAGAAGGAAGAACGCAGCATGGCGTCCGAGGGGCGTCCCATCTCAATACGAGTGGCCCTGGCCGGTCACGATGGCTTTCACGTCCACTTTGCCTCGCAGCACCGAGTACACCCAGCTGGTATAGGCCAGGATCAAGGGCAGGAAGATCAGCACGCAGACCAGCATGATGAACAGCACGACATGGCTGGAAGACGAGTCCCAGACCGTCAGACTGAAGCGCGGATCAATGCTGGAGGGCAGGATCATGGGGAACATGGCAGCACCCACGGTCAGGATGATTCCGGCAATCGCCAGGCCGCTTGCCAGCAGCGCCAGCCACTCGCGACGGCTGCGCAAGCCGATGGCCACGATCAGCGGCATGAGCAGGCCGATACCGGGCACCAGCCAGAGCATGGGATAGGACTTGAAGTTGGCCATCCATGCACCGGCAGCCACGGCTGCGGTCTTGTTCAAGGGGTTGGAGGGACCGACGGGGTTGATCTCGCTGGTAATCACATAGCCGTTGATGCCTGTAGCCAGCCACAGGCCGGCAACCGCAAACAGCACGGTGGTCAGCACGGCAAACCATGTGCCATACCTGGCGGCGCGGTTGGCGACTTCTCCATCGGTCTTGAACATCAGCCAGGCCGCACCATGCATGAGCAGCATGGACAGCGAGACCAGACCGCACAGCAATGCGAAAGGCGTGAGCAGGCCGAAGAAGCTGCCGTCGTAGTAAATGCGCATATCGTCACCCAGACGAAATGGCACGCCGAGGATCACATTGCCCACTGCCACACCGAACAGCAGCGCTGGCACCAGACCCGTGATGCACAGCACCCAGTCCCAGCGGTTGCGCCAGGCTGCATCTTCATGTTTGCTGCGGAACTTGAACGCCACGGGACGCAGGATCAGCGGCACCAGCACGGCAAACATGGCCAGGTAAAAGCCCGAGAAGGACACGGCGTAAAGCTGGGGCCAGGCCGCAAAGATGGCGCCACCGCCCAGAATCAGCCACACCTGATTGCCTTCCCACACGGGGCCGACGGAGTTGATGGCCGTGCGGCGCTCGACATCGGTCTTGGCCGTGGCGCGCAGCAGGCCCATGGCGCCGAGGTCAAAGCCGTCGGTGACGGCAAAGCCCACCAGCAGCACGCCGAGCAGCAGCCACCAGATGAGGCGCAGCACGTCATATGAAATCAGTTCATGCAAGATCATTTGGTTGCTCCTCTCAGCTTTGGCCGCGTGCCAGCTTCTTGATCATGGGTTCGTAGAGGCTGAGGTGAGGTTCGCTCTCATGCTCGGGGCCCTTCTTGATGGCCTTGACCATCAGCTTGAGCTCGATAACCAGCAGCACGGTGTAAATCAGCACAAAGCCGGCAATGGTCAGCAACAGCGTCTTCGCGCCCAGATTGGAAACCGCCATGGCCGTGGGCAGCACGCCTTCGATGATCCAGGGCTGACGACCCAGCTCGGCCACCACCCAGCCGCATTCGGCGGCGATCCAGGGCAGCGGAATCGAGAACACTGCAACCTTGAGCAGCCAGGGGTAGGCATCCAGCCTGTGGCGGGCAGCCAGCCAGAAGAAGGTTCCGGTCAGCACGATGAAGAACATGCCCAAGGCCACCATGATGCGGAAGGTCCAGAACAGCGGACCGACCGGCGGCACGGTATCCATTGCCGCCTGGTGGATCTGTGCTTCGGTCGCCTTGCGTGGGTCATCCACATAGCGCATCAGCAGCAGGGCGTAGCCCAGATTGGCGCCATTGTTCTCAAAGCGCAGACGTGCCTCGGCGGGAATCTCGGCATCGGTCCTGGCCTTGCGAATGGTCTGCAACGCGTCATAGGCGTCGATACCGTTGCGGATATTGCCCTCCGCACTCTTGACCAATTCGTTGATGCCGGGAATTTGGGTGTCCAGCGAACGCGTACCGATCAGGCCCATGACCCATGGGATGTGCACGGCAAAATGGGTCTCGCGCGCCTCGCGGTCGGGGAAACCAAAGGCCGTGAAAGAGGCGGGTGCGGGCTCGGTCTCCCACATGGCTTCGATCGACGCCAGCTTCATCTTCTGGTGTTCGGATGACAGATAGCCGGACTCATCGCCCAGCACCACCACCGACAGCGAAGCAGCCAGACCAAAGGATGCGGCCACCGTCATCGAGCGCTTGGCCAGATGGATGTGACGACCCTTGAGCAGATACCAGGCCGAAATACCCAGCACGAACAGCGAGGCCATGACATAACCCGCCGACACCGTGTGCACAAACTTGGCCTGCGCCACGGGATTGGTGAGCACGGCAAAGAAGTCATTCACTTCCATGCGCATGGTCTGGGGGTTGAAAGTAGCACCCACGGGGTTCTGCATCCAGCCATTGGCGACCAGAATCCATAGCGCCGAGAAGTTGGTGCCTATGGCCATCAGGCAGGTGACGATCAGGTGCTTGACTTTGGAGAGGCGATCCCAGCCAAAGAAGAACAGGCCGACAAAGGTCGCCTCCATGAAGAAGGCCATCAAACCCTCGATCGCCAGCGGCGCACCAAAGATGTCGCCCACATAGTGGCTGTAGTAGCTCCAGTTCATGCCGAACTGGAACTCCATCACCACGCCGGTGGCCACGCCCATGGCGAAGTTGATGCCGAACAGCACGCCCCAGAACTTGGTCATGTCGCGCCAGATGGCTCGTCCGGTCATCACATACACCGTCTCCATGATGGCAACGAGTATGGACAGGCCCAGTGTCAGCGGCACAAACAGAAAGTGGTAGAGCGCCGTTATCGCAAACTGCAGTCGCGATAAATCGACGATGTCGAGGTCCATGGTCAGGTCCTTTCTCTCGGTACTTCAAAAATCAATCGGAAAAACATATGGACTGCGGTGCAACAGCACCCAGCGCATCGGGTCGCAGCCTTGCCATCAACTGCTCAAACTCTGGCGTGCCGCGCAGGGCTTGCGTTCTTACCTGTCCTGCCTGCAGATACACAATGCGATCGGCGAGGCTCGCCTCACGCTGCCAATGCGTGGCAAAAATCAGCGTTCGCGAGCCGCTCTCAGCCGCCTGCACCAACCGCTTCAGCACATCGGCAGCAGTGACGGCATCCAGTCCCTCCGTCACCTCATCAAGCAGCCAGCAGCGGTCCGGGCTCAGCAGCAGTCTGGCCAGTGCCAGCCGGCGCGACTGGCCTCCGGACAGACCCAGGCCGCCTTCACCCAGCATGGTGTCCAGCCCCTGTGGCAGGGCCATGACGTCGCTTCTGAGACCTGCAGCCTGCAGGACGCCCCACAGTTGCTCATCGTCGGCCTTGGCATCGGCAAGCCTCAGGTTGTTGCGCAGGCTGTCCTGAAAAAGCTCGGTTCTCTGTGTCATCCAGCTGCAGCCGCGGGCCTGAACCACGCCTTCGTCCGGCTGCAGCTCACCCGCCATCAAATGCAGCAAGCTGGTCTTGCCTGCACCGCTGCAGCCGATCAGCGCCACGCGCTCGCCCTGGCGCACGTTCAGGTCTATAGGACCCAATTGACGAAGTCGGACAGACTGCAGGCTGACGGCCAGCTTCTGCACAGGCTGCTGCGGACTCTCTGCCGCTTCGGCCTTGGCCGCCAACGGTGGAGCCAGCCTGCGCAGCGCCAGCCAGGTACGCCCGGCCTGTTCTGCCCCTCTGCGCAGAGCTGCAAACGGCTCCATTGCCGACAGTGCCAGCAAAATACCCAGCGCAGCAACCGGCGCGTTGATGCGGCCCTGTTCCATCAACCAGGCCATCAACAGCACGGATGCGCTCAAAGTAATGGCAGACACCGCACCATAAGCCTGGGCGGCAGCCGCTTCGGATTGATAAAGCCGCTCATCGGCCTGGGCGCAGCGCGCATCGCTGTGCAGCACTTGCTGCACCTGGGCAGGCAACTGGCCTGCCATTAGCAGCTCGGTCTGGCCTGCAACCAGATCCACGGTTTGGGCACGCATGGCCTCCAGTGCCATGGCACGGCGTACAGCGGCCTTGCGGCTGCGCAAGCCATGCCACAGGGCAATGCCCCAGCCAGTCAGCAGCATCCACGCCAGGGTCAACAGGCCCAGCCACCAGCGCATGAACCCGTAGGCCAGAGCCGCCAGCAAGGCCGCGCCCAGCGCCGCTACGGCGGGCACCAGCAGGCGCAGATAAAGATTGTCCAGGGCATCCACATCGGAGGTCAGACGCTGCAACAGCCTGGCCGGGCGCTGCAGCAACAGACGGGCGGCCTGCGGGCGAGCCCAGCTCAGGAACAGTCTCTGGCGCAAAGCGGCCAGCACGGCCAGTGTGGCGTCGTGAGTCACCAGGCGCTCGGCATAGCGGGCACCGGTGCGGCCCACGGCCAGCAGGCGAATGCCGGCCGAGGGCATGAACACATCGAACACCAGGGCCGTGGCAGGCACCAGCCCGGCCAGGGCCGTGGCCGTGATGAACCAGCCCGACAAACCCAGCAATGCCATGCCCATCAGCACCGTAAGCGCTGCCAGGGCGGCACCTCCCAGCCAGAGCTTGTGCGGCGCCATCTGGCCCAGCAGCTTCAGCATCTCGCGCATTGAAATGGCTCGCATCTTCATGGCTGCGGCTCCCGCGTCGGTCGCAGCAGCGGCAGCTCGATCACGCGATCCATGGCAGCGGCCAGCTGTGCATCGTGGGTGGCGACCAGCATGGTGCGCCCCCTGGCCATATGGCGCAGAGACTGCGTAATCTGGGCTGCTGTCTCGGGATCCAGATGAGCAGTAGGTTCATCGACCAGCAGCAGTCCGGCCTGTGTCTGCGCGGCCATACGTGCCAGAGCCAAACGTACCACCTCGCCACCGGAAAGGCCTGCGCCCCCCTCACCCAGGCTTGCGCCGGGGCGATGCTCCAGGGCCTCATCAAGTGCCGCCAACTGCGTAGCTTCGGCAATCTGCTCGGGTCCTACCGAGCTGCGCCCCAGCGCAATATTGCGCGCGGCCGAGCCGGCAAAGACATGGGGCAACTGACCCAGCCAGGCCATGCGCCGGCGCAGCTGGGTAGCACTGCCGGCCTCAAGCGTTTGCCGGTCGATTTCGATACGGCCTTGCTGTACCGGCAAAAGGCCAGCAATCTGCGCCAGCAGCACGGATTTGCCGCTGCCGCTGGGACTCCACAGCGCCACATGCTCGCCGGCCTGTATGTGCAAAGACAGCGGCGCGAGGCTGGAGTCACTGCCTGGCGCCTGAACCTTGAGTCCCGAAACGCTTACGGACACAGGCTGGCCAGGCCATGACTGCTCATCGACCGGAGATGCTTCAGCGGCATGTTGTGCACCGACAATCTGCATGGACTGCGCCTGCATGCTCTGCAAGGTCTGCAGTGCGGCCTCGCCTGCGGCTCTGTCATGCCAGACGGCCGAGAGATCGCGCAAAGGCTCGAAAAATGCCGGCGCCAGCAGCAGCACGAACATGGCTTGGCCCAGACCGAGCTTGTCGCCCCAGGCGCCGAAATTCAGCGTGCCCAGCAGGTGAAAACCTATATAGACGGCCACCATGGCCACACCCAGTGCCGAGAAAAGCTCCAGCACCGCAGAAGACAGAAAGGCAATGCGCAGCACGCGCATGGTGCGGGTGCGCAGGTCTTCGGCATGGTCACGCAGCCGCTGGCCCGTCAGCTCCACGGCATGCAGTGCACGTAGCGTGCTCAGGCCACGCAGGCGGTCCAGCAAGAAAGCGTTCATATGACCGAGCTGCAGCATCTGCTCTTCGCTGGCCGCCTTGGCACGCCTGCCCACGATCGCCATGAAAAGCGGAATCAGCGGCGCGGCAACCATCAAAATCAGAGCAGCGACCCATGACTGCAAGGCCACGGCAGCCAAAATCACCAAGGGCAGCAGACGCACACGCCACATCGCGCTCTGGTAACGCGCCAGCCACGGAACAATGGCCTCGGCCTGCTCGGCCATGGCGCTGGCCGCCTGGCCGGAAGCTGGGCGGCTCTTGTCCAGCGGCGATGTCTGAGCCAGCGACTGCGCCACCCGGGCGCGCAAGCTGCTGAGCTGCGCGCGCGCTGCACGATTGGCCAGCATGCCGCCATGGCCTTCTGCCCAGGCTCGCAGCAAGCCCAGCAACAACACGCCAGCAGCCATGGGCCAGACGGCGGCCCTGCCCTGACCGTTGGCCATGAGTTGCACAGCCCAGGCCAGCAAGGCTGCCTGCGGCAGCCATATCAGCCCGGCAAACACCTGCCACACAGCTCCCGCGCTAGGGCGACGGATGACGCTCGCCAACTCGGCATGTGCTGTATCGACCTGTTTGTCGGTGGAAGAAGAAGGGGTGTGCTGCATTTCTCAATTTTCAGTATTTACTGAAATTAACGGAATACTACTCTTCTTTTGACAATCATCATGACTTGATATGCAAAAGCCAATTGCAGGACCAGGCCTACATTGATACGCATCAACTCCGAAGCGATTTAACAAGGGTTAACCCTTGCACAAGTCGTGCTTGAGCAACATCAAGCGAGCAAGCCGCCCATAAAAAACGGCGTCCGAAGACGCCGTTGGCACAGAAGATAGTGAACTGCCTCAGGCAACCAGCAGGCTTGCCTTGGCTTCGGCGTACTCACGCTTGAGGCGAGCCACCAGCTCCGCCGTGGACTGCACCTTGTCAATGGCACCGATACCCTGGCCACAGCCCCAGATATCTTTCCAGGCCTTTTGCGCACCGCCGCCAAAATTCATCTTGCTGGGGTCTGATTCGGGCAGGTTTTCCGGATCCAGACCGGCCGCACGAATCGAAGGTGCCAGATAGTTGCCATGCACGCCTGTGAACAGATTGCTGTAGACCACGTCGTCGGAGCTGCCCTCGACGATCGCCTGCTTGTAGGCTTCTACGGCGCGCGCCTCGTCGGTGGCAATGAAGGCCGATCCGATATAGGCAAAGTCCGCACCCATGGCCTGGGCCGCCAGAATCGAGCCACCCGTGGCAATCGAGCCGGACAGCGCCAGAGGGCCGTCAAACCATTGGCGAATTTCCTGCACCAGGGCAAATGGGCTCTTCACACCCGCATGGCCGCCAGCACCGGCTGCCACGGCGATCAGGCCATCGGCACCTTTTTCAATGGCCTTGCGAGCAAACTTGTTGTTGATGATGTCGTGCAGCACCACACCGCCCCAGCCATGCACGGCCTGATTCACATCTTCACGCGCACCCAGGCTGGTGATGATGATGGGCACCTTGTACTTAGCGCAGACCTGCATGTCGTGCTCCAGACGGTCATTGCTTTTGTGCACGATCTGATTGATGGCGAATGGTGCCGAAGGGCGATCGGGATGGGCCTTGTCCCAGGCCGCCAGAGTCTCGGTGATCTCTGCCAGCCAGTCCTCCAGCTGCTCGGCCGGGCGGGCATTGAGAGAAGGCATGGAGCCGACGATACCGGCCTTGCACTGCTCGATGACAAGCTTGGGATTGCTGATGATGAAAAGCGGCGAGCCGATGACAGGCAAAGCCAGCTTTTTGAGGGCAGGTGGCAGCTTGGACATATGTTGTCTCCTTCTTCGTTTTATCAATAAAAAAGGGCTGCAGCGTTTGTTCCAGATACGCCGGCAGCTCTTATTTCAGAAGCAGTTCGAAGGACGGCTCACTGTTTGCACCCCTGTGCCGACGGTGAAGCCGTCCGACTGGCCTTTGGCCAGTTTCGCCTGCCATGGCGCCACTCCCTGTCCCCAGGGCAACAGTTTTTGCCTTCTCTGTGCACGGAAGAGCATCGTGATGGGAGCAGGCGCAAAAAAGGCCTGAACGCGGTGCTGCGTCAGGCCTTGGTTTCTTACTGCGTCACACGCCCGGCGGCATTGACGATGGACAGGTCCACATATTTGGATCCCACTTGCCCGGGCTTGAAGTTCACCCAGTAGCCGCCCAGGTCATAAGACTCCAGTCCGCGCAAGGCGGCACTCATTTTTTCCGGCGTCACCGGCTGGCTGCGACGCATGGCCTCCACGATGACTTTGGCATTCACAAAGCCTTCCATCATCGCAAAGCTCACCGGAACGTCCAGGGACTTGCCCGCAGCAATCGTCGCGTCGCGAAACTCCTTGTTGAGCTTGCCCGAGACCTTATAGGGACTGGGCACCACCTGGGCAATCGACAGACCGCTCATGTACTCCACAGGAAGACGCTTGGCCAACTGCTCGATATCGGCCTCGGCCGTGGCATAGACCTGAGCGGTACCGCCCTCCATGCGATATGCCTCGACAAATGCCGCCGTGGCAGGGCTGGAAGCCACCAACAGGATGGCTTGAGGCGAAGTCTTCGCAGCCTGCAGTTCCTGCACAGCCTTGTCCGAGCCACCTCGGCTCTTAAGCATGGCCGATGCGACCAGCTTGGCCCCGCTGGGGTTCACGGCCTTGGTCACCAAGGCCGTCAGCTCCTGTGCATCGGGACGCTCCTCGAACACCAACGCCAGCCGCGTGATGCCTACGGTGGCCAGGTGGGTGGAAATCTTTGCGATCTGCTCGACAAGCCCTGCACGCGTGGAGAACATCTGGGGTGATGCCAGCACACGGGTATCCGTGCTCTGATAACCCACCAGCGGAATCTGCGAGCCATCCAGAGCCTTGCTCTCCAGCAAGGCCAAGAGATTGCGATTGCCGAAATAGCCTGCCAGCACCACGGGCTTGGATTCGCTCAGCAGCTTGCGCGTCTTGGTCACGGTCTCTTCGGGATGGCCCACATCATCGAGCACGGCCAGCTCCACAGGCTGGCCCTGCACACCACCGGCCTTGTTGACCTGGTCAAAGTACAGACGCATGCCCTGCGCATAGGCCCGCCCCTGACTGGCTTCGGCCCCCGACATCGGGGCCACCTGCCCTACCGTCCAGGCCTGTGCCACCAAAACAGCACCTGCACACATGGCGACCAAACCGGCTCGCGCCAACACCCAATGCTTGCGATTCATTCAGAGTCTCCCTCTCCATCAATGCAGTGGGTCTGAAGCGCCCATGCAGCTGCCGAATTATTGTTGATGACCTGACCTGTACGAGCCAGGCGCCCATGGAAAAAGAGGGGCTTGAAGCCCCTCTTTTGATGTGCGCCAAATTACAGCGCGTTGACCAGTTCGGGCACAGCCGTGAACAGATCGGCTTCCAGACCGTAATCGGCCACCGAGAAGATCGGTGCTTCGGGGTCCTTGTTGATCGCCACGATCACCTTGGAGTCCTTCATGCCCGCCAGATGCTGGATCGCGCCCGAGATGCCGCAGGCAATGTACAGCTGGGGCGCCACGATCTTGCCCGTCTGGCCCACTTGCAGGTCGTTGGGAGCGTAGCCCGCATCAACGGCCGCACGGCTGGCACCGATGGCCGCACCCAGCTTGTCGGCCAGGGGGGTGATCACTTCGGTGAACTTCTCGGCCGAGCCCAGAGCACGGCCACCGGAGACGATGATCTTGGCTGCCGTCAGTTCGGGACGGTCGCTCTTGGTCACTTCGCGGCCCACAAAGGCGCTCTTGCCGCTGTCAGCCACGGCAGCCGCCGTTTCCACGGCCGCCGAGCCGCCAGTGGCAGCGGCTGCGTCAAAGCCGGTGGTACGCACGGTGATGACCTTGACGGCATCGGCGGACTGCACGGTGGCAATGGCGTTGCCCGCATAGATGGGGCGCTCGAAGGTGTCGGCGGAGTCGACCTTGGTGATGTCGCTGATCTGGGCCACGTCCAGCTTGGCGGCCACGCGGGGCGCCACGTTCTTGCCCGAGGCGGTCGAGGGGAACAGGATGTGGCTGTAGTTGCCGGCACCACTGCCCACAATCGCCAGCACCTGGGCGGCGACGTTCTCGGCCAGGCTGTCCTTGAGGCTGGCGCCGTCGGCATGGATGACCTTGGAGACACCGGCGATCTGGGCGGCAGCGGCTGCTGCAGCGGCTGCACCTTCGCCAACCACCAGCACATGCACATCACCGCCGCAGGCCTTGGCAGCCGTCACGGTGTTCAGGGTCGCAGTCTTGATCGAAGCGTTGTCGTGTTCTGCAATAACGAGAGAGGTCATTTCAGTCGTCTTTCTCTAGAATTTTTCATGGTGCCTGCATTACCCGCAGCCGGCCAATCTGGCGCGGCTCAAGCGCGGGACACCGAGGAAGGGCCGCCCCGCACCGAGGGTGTCGTCCCCCTGCGGGGGATGACGCGAAGCGGCTCAGGGGGCCTTAGATGACCTTTGCTTCGTTTTTCAGCTTGTCGACCAGGGCGGCCACATCGGCCACCTTGACGCCAGCGCCGCGCTTGGCAGGCTCGGAGACCTTCACGGTCTTGAGGCGGGGCGTCACGTCCACGCCCAGGTCTTCGGGCTTGAAGGTGTCCAGCTGCTTTTTCTTGGCCTTCATGATGTTGGGCAAGGTGACGTAGCGGGGCTCGTTCAGGCGCAGGTCGGTGGTGATGACGGCGGGCGTGGACAGGGCCACGGTTTCCAGGCCACCGTCCACTTCGCGAGTGACGTTGACCTTGTCGCCGGCGACTTCGACCTTGGAGGCGAAGGTGGCCTGGGGCAGATCGGCCAGGGCCGCCAGCATCTGGCCGGTCTGGTTGGCGTCGTCGTCGATGGCTTGCTTGCCGCAGATGACCAGACCGGGTTGCTCCTTGTCCACCAGGGCCTTGAGCAGCTTGGCCACGGCCAGGGGCTGCAGCTCGACATCGGTCTCGACCAGGATGCCGCGATCGGCACCGATGGCCATGGCCGTGCGCAGGGTTTCCTGGCACTGGGCCACGCCGCAGGAGACGGCGATGACTTCGGTCACCACGCCTTTTTCTTTAAGGCGCACGGCTTCTTCGACGGCGATTTCGTCAAAGGGGTTCATGCTCATCTTGACGTTGGCGATGTCCACACCCGTGCCGTCCGACTTCACGCGGACCTTGACGTTGTAGTCCACCACGCGCTTGACAGGGACCAATACCTTCATTGCTGCGGCTCCTTAATGATTACTGCATTGACGTTTACGTAAACTGGATTCATTTTATGCGGCACCGCAACACTCTCTGCACAATTTTCCAGACAATCTGCCCGGAGATCTGTGCAGCAGCCTTCGCAGGTGGAACGGCATAAAAAAGAACGACCGTTCAATTTTATGCACAAGCCTTGCGAAATCATGGGTCTCAGATGGGTCAAATCAGGGTAAAACCTAGGAATTGAGTCCATCAGTGCCATGCCTGCATCCAGATAGGCCTCACGGTAACACTGCCAGAAAGCGGCCTCGTCGTTCAAATGGACGGGCCGAAAACACAAGACTCCGCGCTGTGAACGACGCCATCCACGCAGCTCCGCCTGCCCAACAACGAAGGCCGGGGAGCGCAAATCCAGGGTTTAGCGCCAGCGAGGCCGGCGCTTTTGCGCAAAAGCCTGAGCGCCTTCCTGCGCGTCGGCATCCAGCATATTGGCAGCCATGGTCTGACCCGCCAGCTGATAAGCCGACTCCAGGCCCATTTCACGCTGGCGATAGACCAGCTCCTTGCCCATTCTGATGGCCACCCGGGGCTTGCTCACGATGGCAGACACCAGCTCTTCCACCCCGGCATCGAGCCGCTCCGGCTCGACCACGCGATTGAGCAGACCGTAGTGCAGAGCCGTCTGCGCATCGATGAACTCACCCGTCAGCAGCATTTCCATGGACTGTTTGATCGGCATGTTGCGCACCAAGGGCACGCTGGGCGTGGAGCAGAACAAGCCGTATTGAATGCCGCTGGTGGCAAAGCGAGCCTCGCTGCTGGCCACGGCCAGATCACACTGCGCCACCAACTGGCAACCTGCTGCCGTTGCGATGCCCTGTACTCTTGCAATGACGGGAACAGGCAGCTTCTGAATCGAGAGCATCATGCGGCTGCACTGGGCAAACAGCTGCTGGTAGTAAGCCAGCTCCGTATGGGCCGCCATGTCCTTGAGGTTATGCCCGGCGCAAAAGGCCTTGCCTTGGGCGGCCAGCACCACCACACGCGCCTGCTCGTTCTTGGCCACGGCATCCAGCGCCGACTGCAGGGCCATGAGCATTTCACTGCTCAAGGCGTTGAAACGCTGCGCGTCGCTCAACGTGATGCGTGCCACGCCGCGCTCGTCCTGACTCAGTTGTACCAAGGAATCGCTCATTGCTGTCACCCTGCTTTCGGACTAGATATCGGCCAATACGCGCAGATGTGCTTCCACGCTGCGCGCCAGCGGGTCCATTACGTAACCGCCTTCGAGGCAGGAAACAATGCGACCCTTGGAAAAACGCCGTGCGATGTCCTTGATGCGAGTGGTGATCCAGGCAAAGTCGTTTTCCGTCATGCCGAGCTGGCCCATATCGTCTTCGCGATGCGCATCAAAGCCGGCGCTGATGAAGATCATCTCGGGCTTGAATGCTTCGAGGCGCGGAATCCACATCATCTCGATGATCTCTCGAATGTCCATGCCCTTTGTGTAAGCGGCCACGGGCACGTTGAGCATATTGGAGGCCGGGTCCTTGTCGCCGCTGAACGGGTAGAAGGGATGCTGGAAGATGCCGCACATCAGCACGCGCGGATCACCGGCCAGGATGTCTTCCGTGCCGTTGCCGTGATGTACATCAAAGTCGATCACGGCCACGCGCTTGAGATGGTGGCGCTCCAGCGCATACTTGACGCCCACGGCCACATTGTTGAAAAAGCAAAAACCCATGGCCTGGTTGCGCGTGGCATGGTGACCAGGCGGGCGCACGCTGCAAAAAGCATTTTCCAGTTCACCGGCCAGCACGGCATCGGTAGCAGCCAGTGTGGCCCCTGCAGCACGCAGTGCGGCCTTGAAGGTGTGGCGGTTGATGGAGGTATCTGTGTCGAGCTGCCTGTGCTCGGGCCCGCCAGCTGCCAGCTCCTGCTCCAGCCGGTCGGTCAGGCCCTGCAGGGCGGCAATATGCATGGGGTCATGCGCCAGCTCGATCTCGGCCAATGATGCCAGCGGCACATTGCAGCGCTCCAGCGCATCGCCCACGCCGCTGACCAGCAGCCTGTCCTCTATCGCGTCCAGCCGCGCCGGGCATTCAGGGTGGCCCGGCCCCATCTCATGCAACCAGCAATCCCGGTGGGTGAAATAACCTGTCTTGCCCACAGTCATGTCTCCGCTATCGCTTATTTAGGATATGTTTCTGCCATGCATGCACAGAACACAATTAATGCGCTTTTGAGTCAGCTTAACACGGTGATGGAGGGCAAGCCGGATCAGGTCAGAGACGGTGTCGCCTGTTTGCTGGCAGGCGGTCACCTGCTGATCGAAGACGTTCCTGGTGTAGGCAAGACCACCCTGGCCCATGCGCTGGCACGCAGTTTCGGCCTGCAGTTCTCTCGTGTGCAGTTCACTGCCGACCTCATGCCCAGCGACCTCACGGGGGTCTCCATCTACGATCGCGGACAAGAGGCTTTTGTGTTCCATCCCGGGCCGGTGTTTGCTCAGGTATTGCTGGCCGACGAAATCAACCGTGCCAGCCCCAAGACCCAGAGTGCGCTGCTCGAAGCCATGGAGGAGCGCCAGGTCACGACCGAAGGCAAGACCCACAGCCTGCCCGCCCCCTTCTTTGTGATTGCCACCCAGAACCCTCTGGAGCAGCTGGGAACCTTCCCGTTGCCCGAAAGCCAGCTGGACCGTTTTCTCATGCGCATAAGCCTGGGCTATCCCTCGCGCGATTCCGAGCGCAAGCTGCTCGCGGGCAATGGCCGGCGCGCCGCTGCCGATGCACTGCTGCCCGTCATCTCCCAGCAGCAGCAGCAGCAACTGCAGGCTGCTGCTCTGGCCGTGCATGCCAGCGACGCCCTGCTCGACTATGTGCAGGATCTGATTGCCGCCACACGCAACGGCCAGTGGTTTGCCCAGGGCCTGTCACCACGCGCAGGCATCGCGCTGCTACGTGCGGCCAAGACCATCGCGCTGATGGAAGGCCGCGACTATGTGGCGCCCGACGATGTGCAAGCCATACTGCCCCAGGTGATTGCCCACCGTCTGGTTCCCGTGGGCCATGCAGGCCGTGGTGCCGTGGAGCAGGTGCGCGCCATGATGCAAGCCGTACCGCTATCTTGATGCTGCCGATGTATTTCGTCATGAATTTCATAGCATGAAGCGCTCGGCATCAAAGGGCGAGCAGCCAGAGACTTCCAATATCTTCCAGCGGCTCTCGCCCCGCGCCAGGGTGCGCGAGTGGATGTTTGCACGTCTGCCGCGCAGCGACCAGCTCACGCTGACCCAGGGCAATGTCTACATCCTCCCCTCGCGCGCGGGCTGGGCCATGCTGGCCACGCTGATCGTGCTGTTGATTGCTGCCATCAACTACCAGCTCAACCTCGGCTACCTGCTCACGTTCTTGCTGGCAGGCAGCGCGACCGCCAGCATGGTTGTGGGCCATGGCAATCTGCGCGGTCTGCAGTTGAGCCTCAGCGGCGCAGGTACTCAAGGCAACGCGTCGGGCGGCTGCTTTGCCCATGCGCCCTGCCCCATGCATATCAGCCTGCACAATGCCCGCCGCTCGCGTCGCTGGGGCATAGGTCTCGCATTGCACAAGACCCGGCACAACACCGATCACTCTGATGCCTGGACCTGGGTCGACATTCCCGAGCAGGGCAGCACCGCCGTGCAGCTGAGCTTCATGCCCACACGTCGCGGCCGGCAGGAGCTGCCCGCCATCTCCATACTCACGCGCTACCCGCTGGGCGCATTTCGCGTCTGGGCTCTGTGGCGGCCCCAAACCCTGGTCTGGGTCTATCCCGCACCTGAAACCCATGCCCCGCCGCTGCCAGCCGCCAGCCCCGAAGCCGGCGGCCGCAGCAGCGCCCAGGTACGCAGCGGTGATGAGTTCGATGGCGTGCGCAGCTATCAGACTGGCGACCCGCTCAAGCTGGTGGTATGGAAGAAAGCGGCTCAGTCCTTTGCCGCAAGCAGCCACCAACTGGTCAGCCGCGACCGGCCCATGGCCCACCATCACCGTCTCTGGCTCGATGCGCGCCATACCGGCCTGGCCGACCATGAGGCGCGGTTGTCGCGCCTTACCGCCTGGGTGCTGATGGCTCAGCAGCAAGGCCGTACCTGGGGCCTGCGCCTGCCCGGAGGCCAGGAAATCGCGCCGGCCAGCGGTGTACAGCACACCACGCGCTGCCTCGAAGCATTGGCCGCCTGTCCATGAACGCAACCGCCTCTTCCGCCGGCAGCAACTGGCTGCAGCGCCTGACTGCCCTGCCGCGCGATGCACGGGACACGCTGTTTCTGCTCGCCGTCATCGCCTGGATCATGCTGCCTCAGGTTCAGCACACACCTTGGTGGACCAGCGCCTTTGCCTCAGTCCTGTTGCTGTGGCGCGCACGCCTGGCACTGACCAGCGCCCCCCTGCCCAGCCGCTGGGTGCTGGCGGGCGTACTGACCATCGCCATTGGAGCGACCTGGGCCACGCACAAAACGATTGTGGGCCGCGATGCTGGCGTGACCCTGGTCGTCATGCTGCTGGCGCTCAAGACACTGGAGCTGCGCGCGCGTCGCGATGCCATGGTGGTGTTCTTTCTGGGTTTTTTTGTACTGCTCAGCAACTTTTTCTATTCGCAGTCCCTGCCCACAGCCATGGCCATGGTGCTCGGGCTGATGGGCCTGCTCACAGCCCTGGTCAACGCCCATATGACGGCCGGCAAGCCTCCATTGACACAGGCTCTGCGCACTGCAGGCTGGCTCGCGCTCTGGGGAGCGCCCGTGATGGTGTCGCTGTTTCTGTTTTTTCCGCGCATGACACCGCTATGGGGCGTGCCATCCGATGATATGGCCGGGCGTTCGGGCCTGTCCGAAAGCATGCGCGTGGGCGAGGTCGCCTCGTTGGCCATGGACGACAGCGTGGCCCTGCGCATCCGTTTCGATACCCCCGAGGGCAAAGAGCCGCCGGCCAACGCCCTGTACTTTCGCGGCCCGGTTCTCAGCCAGTTCGATGGCCGCCGTTGGCAGGCCGACCCTGTGCTCGACGCCATGGCCATGCCTCAGTTGCGCGTGAGCGGTGAACCCATTCACTACCAGATGCTGATCGAGCCGAGCAAGCGTCGCTGGCTGACCCTGCTGGATGCCGCCAAGACCGAACCGCAGATTCCGCCGGGCGCCTCGGTAGGCAGGCTTCGCATGAGCTCCAGCCTCCAGTGGCTGAGCTGGCGCCCGATTACCGATGTGCTGCGTGTCGATGCCCAAAGCCATCTCGACTTCAGTCATGGGCCGCTGCAGCTTACTCCAGAGCTCAAGCGCTATCTGCAGCTGCCAGCCGGCAGCAACCCACGCACACAGGCTTTGGGCGAACATTTGCAGGCCGAATTGCGCGCCCAGCCGGGCGCCGGCGCGGATACGGACAGGCTGATCGCCTCCGCCCTGCAGCGCCTGAAAACCGGCGGCTACACCTACACACTGGAGCCCGGCGTGGTCGACAGCGACCACACCGCCGATGACTTCTGGTTTGACAGCAAGCAAGGCTTTTGCGAGCACATCGCCTCAGCCTTTGCCGTGCTCATGCGCAGCATGGGAGTGCCCGCGCGCATCGTGACCGGCTACCAGGGCGGCGACCGCAACAGCGTGGACAATTACTGGACCGTGCGCAACAGCGATGCCCATGCCTGGACCGAGGTCTGGATTGCCGGCCGGGGCTGGGTCCGCGTGGATCCCACGGGCGCTGTCGCACCCAGCCGGGTCGGCCAGTTCCAGCGCCTGAGCCCTCCCCCCGGTGCCTTTGCCAGCGCCGTTGGCAACTTCGTCGATACCGGCACGCTGGAGAAGCTGCGCGCCGTCTGGGAGGCCGTCAACAACCGCTGGAACCAGTGGGTAATCAACTACACGCAAAGCCGTCAGCTCAATCTGCTGCAGAGCCTGGGCTTCGAATCGCCAAGCTGGACGGATCTGCTGCGCCTGCTGGCGGGCAGCTTGAGCGCTCTGGCGCTGCTGTGGCTGATCTGGGCCCGCGCCACACGTCCGCAACGCGACGGCTGGAGCCAGCTCATGCACGCTGCCAGACTGCGGCTGCAGCGCGCAGGCATAGCGAGCGGTGCCAGCGACTCCGCGCGCAGCCTGTCGCGCCGCGTGCAGGAGAGCTGGGCCAAGGAATCTGCATCCGCACCCCTGGCTACGGCCGTATCCGACTGGCTGCTGGACATGGAAAGGCTACGCTATGCGCCATCCTCCAATACCGAAGTCACCGAATTGAAGTCCTTGCGCCGACGCTGGCTGTCCATCCGGAAGCAACGCTGGCCCTATCCCTCAAGAAATAAAACATGAGCATCACCCTCAATAACAGCAAGCACCTCAAAGCTAAAACACTGAGTACTCTGGCCCTGTGCCTGCTGACCGCCAGCGTCATCGCCGCACCGGCCAAAAAAGCCGTCCGCAAGGCAGCACCGGCTGCCGTAGCCACGGCTGCAGCCGCCACGGCCGTGGCCTATGCCGGTCGGGGCGACGCCATGCAACTGGCCGAAGAAATCGCAGTCCGCCGCGATCTGCCTGTCGACTGGGTGCGTGCGCAGCTGAGCGAAGCGCGCAACCTGCCCGTAGTCACACGCCTGATGACGCCGGCCGGCAAGACCTTTGTGAAGAACTGGACGGTATACCGCAGCCGCTTTATCGACCCCGTGCGCATACGCGCCGGCGTGAAGTTCTGGCAGGCCAACCACCAAGCGCTCGCGCGTGCCGAGCAGCAGTTCGGCGTGCCCGCAGAGATCATTGTCGGCATCATCGGCGTGGAAACCATTTACGGCCGCAACATGGGCAACTTTCGCGTGATGGATGCCCTGGCCACGCTGGCACTGGACTTTCCGCAATCCCACCCTCGCGCCCAGGCCCGCACCGACTACTTCCGTGGCGAGCTCGAGCAGGTGCTGGTCACGGCCAGCCGCACGGGCAGTGACCCGTTTGCGCTACGCGGCAGCTATGCCGGCGCCATGGGCCTGGGTCAGTTCATGCCCACCAGCTGGGACAAGTACGCGGTCGACTTTGACGGTGATGGTCGCATAGACCTGTTCAACAGCGCCACCGACGCCATCGGCTCGGTCGCCAACTACTTCGTCGGCCATGGCTGGAAGCCAGGCCTGCCCACAGCCTTTACCGTGGACATGCGCGCCCAGGGTGAGAATCTGGCAACCCTGCTCGCACCCGATATCAACCCCACATTCACTGCCGCGCAGATGGCAGAACGTGAAGTACGTGTGCTGGGCGCCGACAACTATGAGCGTCCGCTGGCACTGATCGAGCTGAAAAACGGCAGCTCCGGCCCCACGGAGTACATCGCAGGTACCGAGAACTTCTACGCCATCACGCGCTACAACTGGTCGGCGTTCTATGCGCTGTCGGTGATAGAGCTGGGGCGCGAGGTACATGAAGCCTATCTGGCCAGCCAGACCGCCTCTGCCACACGCAACTAGATTCATTCGAGCTGCAGCGCATTTCCAACAAGCGCTGGCAGCTATTGATTCGATAGTTCTCCGGCCACTCAAAAGTGCTTCATCTGGCACTGACCAGGCATCTCTGCCCTGGCCGCAGCAATCTCGCGCACTACCTTGAAGCCGTAGCCCGAGCCTTCCACATCGAAGTCCACGCCTGCGCTGCCTCTTTTTTCCATCATGCCAACCACCAGCGATTGCTGAAACTGGTGGTCTGCCGCCCGCATGCTGCCCGAGCGGCCCGCCATCTGGACCCTGGCATGCTCCATGGCGTGGGCCACGGCGACGGTGTCCGTGCTGCCGGCTTTTTCGAGGCTCTGCGCAAGAGCCTCGATCATGAGCTGCATGCGCATATGCACATAGTCGTCCTGCGGCCTGGGAAAGCGCTGACGGAAGGACTGGTAGAAAGCGCGGCTCTCGGCCGTGGGCACATTGGGCAGCCAGTCGGCCACTGCCAGCACCTTGCCCACACCGGCATCACCCAAGGCCGCCGGAGCGCCCAGTGCATTGCCGTAGAAGGTGTAGAAACGCCCTTCATAGCCTGCCTCGCGCGCAGCCTTGACGAGCAGCATCAGATCATTGCCCCAGTTGCCGGTGATCACGGCCTGGGCACCGCTTTGCTTGATCTTGACCGCATAGGGCGCAAAGTCCTTGACGCGGCCCACGGGATGCAACTCGTCGCCCACGATGCGCACATCGGGCCGTTGCACACCAAGCTGGCGCCTTGCCTCGCGCAGCACGGCCTGGCCAAAGCTGTAGTCCTGCCCGATCAGATAGGCACTGTGTACGGCCTTGTCGTCCTTGATGACCTCCATCAGCGCAGCCATGCGCATATCGGCATGGGCATCGAAGCGGAAATGCCAGAAGCTGCAGCGCTCGTTGGTCAGCGCCGGGTCCACGGCCGAATAGTTCAGATACAGCACACGGCGCGAAGGGTCTCGGCTGTTGTGCTTGTCGATGGCGTCGAGAAGCGCCGCCGCTGTGGCCGACGAGTTGCCCTGCATGATGATGCGCGCACCGCTGTCTATGGCCGCGCGCAGCGCCGACAGCGCCTCTTCGTTCTGGCCCTTGCTGTCATAGCGCTCTATCACCAGCTCATGCGGACCGTCGGCCAGGCTCACACCGCCGCGCGCGTTCACCCGCTCGGTCGCCCACAGCAGATTGCGGAACACGGCCTCGCCCGTGTTTGCAAACGGGCCCGAAAGACTCTCCACCAGTGCCAGCTTGATGGGTTGCGCAAGCTTGGCATTGGCTGCAGCCACAGCCGCGCCAGCAATGCCGAACGGCGCGCATATTAGTGGCAACTGCAGGTATTTCAAGACATCACGACGCAATTTATTCATCAAAAAAACCTCTTGAAATGCGCTTGCCACCACCTACCTATGAATCAAGCGGCAACAACGCAAGCCGCGCAGTTTAAAGGAGTTAAACACCATGTTCTTCGCCCCTGTGATGAGCCGTAATACCTTTGTATCCCCTCGCGCCGCCGACTTGGCCCTGCAACGTTTTCTGCAGGAAACCCTGGGCGCTGCAAGCCCCGTACAACGCCAGGTTCAAGTCAGCCGCGACGACCAATTCACGACCCTGACCCTGGATGTGCCAGGCCTGGCACGCGAGCAACTCAAACTCTCGCTGGAAGACTCTGTCGTCAAGCTCGAAAGCGTGGAAGGCGCTGCCCGCCAAGTCAGATACACCTGGGATCTGGGCCATGAAATCGATGCTGCCAACAGCAAGGCCAAGCTCGAGCATGGAGTGCTGACGCTGACCCTGGCCAAGCTCGAGCCCCAGAGCAAGGCCGTGACGCTGAGCATCGAATAAGCGCTGTTTACGCCGACCGGCCAGCCTCATCCTTTCTTCCATCTCCTCTTAGCAAGAGGTCGGCCGGAAAGCACAAAGCCCGCACTGCCTTGGCGTTGCGGGCTTTTTTCATGCCAATGCCATGACCGATTCCGGGATTTGAGCTGATTCGGCGCCTTGGCCTACAGGCGCAGACTGCCGGTGCGTGTCGCGCCGCCATCTTGAATTCCTACACTGTGGGTTCAGCCGGGTGCGCCATTGCTGCACCGCTTTCCAACCCCCGCTTGAGGAATTCACCCATGGCGAAAGTGCTGGTTCTCTACTACTCCATGTACGGACATATCGAAACCATGGCTCAGGCCGTGGCCGAAGGCGCCCGCAGCGTCAGCGGTGTCGAGGTCACCGTCAAGCGCGTGCCCGAAACCATGCCCGAGGATGTCTTCAAGAACGCAGGCGGCAAGGCCAATCAGGCCGCAGAGGTCGCCAGCCCCGCCGAGCTGGCCGACTACGACGCCATCCTGTTTGGCGTGCCCACGCGCTTTGGCAATATGCCGGGCCAGATGCGCAGTTTTCTCGACCAGACCGGCGGTCTCTGGGTCAAGGGGGCCTTGATCAACAAGATCGGCAGTGTCTTCACCTCGACCGGCACCGGCGGCGGCCAGGAAATGACGGCCACTACTACCTGGGCAACACTGGCCCATCACGGCATGATCATCGTGCCGCTGGGCTATCCGCTGCCCGAACAGACCAATCTGAGCGCGGTCAAGGGCGGCAATTCGCCTTACGGGGCGTCGACGATTGCGGGCGCCGACGGTTCGCGCCAGCCTCATCCCGACGAGCTGAGCATTGCCCGCTACCAGGGACAGAACGTAGCGAAACTGGCCGTAAAGCTGGCCGGATAAACGCAGGCGACCATAAAAAAGCAGCCACCTGGGCTGCTTTCTATTGCACGGATTCACCTGAGCGAATCCAGCGGCCAGCGCGGCTTCACATCAAACGCGTATTCATGCAGGGCCTGCTCGCGTCCCGCCTGTATCCGCATGGCGGCAGCCATGGCAATCATGGCGCCGTTGTCGGTACACAGATGCAGCTCGGGGTAATGCACGCGAATCTTGTGCTTGGCGCAGGCTTCATTGAGCTGTTCGCGCAGCTGCTTGTTGGCACCCACACCTCCCGCCACCACCACTCGCTTCATGCCGGTCTGCTTGAGTGCAGCCATGGTTTTCTTGACCAGCACATCCACAATCGCGGCCTGCGTGCTGGCGGCCAGATCGGCCTTGCGCGCTTCCAGCTCTTCACCCAGCTTCTTGGCCTGGGTCAGCACAGCCGTCTTGAGGCCGGCAAACGAAAAGTCCAGGTCACCCGAATGCAGCAAAGGGCGAGGCAGCTTGAAGGCCTGAGGATCGCCGCCCTCCGCCAGCTTCGAGAGCACGGGACCGCCCGGATAGGGCAAGCCCATGAGCTTGGCCGATTTGTCGAAAGCCTCGCCCGCAGCATCGTCGATGGTTTCACCGAGGATTTCGTATTCGCCCACGCCGTCCACACGCATGAGCTGGGTGTGCCCCCCCGAGACCAGCAGGGCCACAAACGGGAACTCCGGTGGGTCGGCACTCAGGAAAGGCGAGAGCAGATGGCCTTCGAGGTGGTGCACGCCCAGCACAGGCTTGTCCAGCGCGGCTGCCATGGCACAGGCTGCACCGGAGCCGACCAGCAAAGCCCCGGCAAGACCGGGTCCGCGCGTAAAGGCAATCACATCGACGTTTTCGAGCTGCTCCCCGGATTCGGCCAACACCTTCTCGGTCAGCGGCAGCACACGGCGAATATGGTCACGGCTGGCAAGCTCGGGCACCACGCCGCCATAGGCGCGGTGCATTTCAATCTGGCTGTGCAGCGCATGACTCAGCAAGGTGGGCACACCTTGGCCGTCCGGCGTGCGCACCAGGGCCACACCGGTTTCATCACAAGAGGATTCGATTCCCAGGATCAGCAAACTCATGGCCGCAAGTGTAGGACTTGCGCCTTCCAGATGCAGAGAAGGCGGACATTAGCCCTGCCCGCCTTCGCTATTCAATTCATAGCAGCCTACGGTTGATTCACATTGGGGGTCCCGGAAATATAGTGTTCCAGCTGATGAATCGTGAACTGCTGGGCCGAGATGATTTCCTTGACGATGTCACCAATCGAAATCAGCCCCTGCAGCTCGCGGGTCTCGTTGATCACGGGTAGATGGCGCATGCGATTGCTGGTCATCAGTGACATGCACTCCTCGCTGGTCTGGCGCGGCAGCACGCAATGCACCTTGCGCGTCATAACCTCGTCCACGCGCGTGCTGGCCGAGCTTCGCCCTTGCAAAGCGATCTTGCGCGCGTAGTCGCGCTCGGTCACGATGCCCGCGATCTCGCCACCTTCCAGCACCAGCAGTGCGCCAATGCTTTTTTCCGCCATGAGCTGCAGTGCAGCCAGCATGGTGTCGGAGGGAGAAACGCTGTAGATAGTGCTGTTGCCCTTGGTGCGCAGAATTTCGGCGACGGTCGTCATCTGGTTCTCCTTTCTGGATCGGCCTGTCATGCAAAACGCATGACGACATGACCAGTGTGAGAATCCTGCTGCATTGCGGCAATCAGGCTATGCCCGTATACAAAAACAAAAAAGGCAGCCAAAGCTGCCTTGATACTGTCACTCAATCCGGGCTCAGCGCCGACCGCCCAGCAGTCCCGCGCCCAGCTTGAACAGATCTCCGGCATCAAGCTTGCCGTCGCCATTCTGATCGAGCAGGCTGCCGAGGATGCCTCCTGCCGCACCGCCTTGCGACTGGATCTGGCCGCGCTCCTGATCCAGGGCATTGCCCAGGTCGCCGGCCCCCATGCCCTGCGTCTGGACCCGATTGGCCAGAAAAGACATCACCAGCGGAGCCAGCAGGGCCAGCAACTGACCTGCATTGCCACCCAGGCCCGTGGCCTGACCCAGCCGGGACTCGGCCTGCTGCTGCTGACCGCCAAAGATATTGCCCAGGATGGCACCTGCATCCAGCTGCGAGTTACCGACACCGGAGCCGCCTCCCAGCACCGAGCCCAGAATGCTGCCCAGCCCACCCAGGCCGCCAGCCGCACCGGCGCCACCGCCCGCTGCGCCCAGCAGGCCACCGAGCCCGCCCAACAGCCCTCCCATATCCATCGCTCCATTGGCACTGCTGTGATCGCGCTGCAGCGCACCGAACAGATCGGCAGCTCCCTGAGGCTGGGCCGTGTTCTGGCCCAGCGCACCAAACAGCATGGGCAGCGCCACACCCACGGCCTGCTCGGCCTGCACAGAGTCGATGCCCAGCTGCTGGGCCAGACCCTGCATGGGAGCGCCCTGCAGCTGGCCCATGAGTTCGTCGGTCAAAGATGCGTTAGCGGTCATTTCAACACTCCTCAAAAACAGCGCACATGGTACGCGCGCCCTGTGTCCCGAAATGTGATCAATGTTCATTCACTACGCAAGCCCCTCCCCGGCTATAGACCATTGAGGCGGCCCGCGCCCTGGACAGGGCCTCCTGCAGGCCGCAGCGTCCGGTGACGGCTTGTCTCAGAAGGAGTGCGAGATGCCCACCAGCAGCGAGCGTGGCCTGCTGCCCTTGGGAACCGAAGGTCCGGCATTGCTGGCGCTGTTGATGGTGAACGCTGCGTCGGCCTCGTTGCGGATTGCGGAGACACCCGCATACAGCTTGGTGCGCTTGGACAGCGCATGGTCGTAGCGCACGCTCAGGGCACGGGCATCGCTGTTCGCACGCGCACGCCCCTGGAACTGCCCATAGGACAGCAGCACCTGCCCTGCCGTGCTGACCGGTATGGTCATGCTGGCTTCAAAGAAGCGTCCGCGCTTGCTGGCTGCATCCGGTAGATCATCTTCGCGGGTGGAAAGCAGCAAGGCCGCCCTGGCCACCTTGAAGTCATAGGAGCCGCCCAGCAAGCGATAGCGGTCGGTGTTCTGGGCCGTGGTGCGACGCTCCCACAGCGAGACCCCCAAGCTCCAGGGACCGCGCGTGTAGTCCAGCGAGCCGCCGAACTGGCGCCCCACACTGGTGCCGGCGTTCTCACCGAACGAGTACATGCCCCGCACCACCAGTCCCGCCATGGAAGCCGACTGAAAGCGCAGCGAGTTGTCGGCGCGCAGCACCGTGCCGTCACGGAAATAGTTGGCGGCGTTGCCCCAGATCAGGCCCGTCAGAGCATAGGAAGCCAGCGAGGTATGAAACGTGGTGTAGTGGCGACCTACCGTCAGCTGACCCCAGTCGCCGCCCATGCCGACAAAGATCTGCCGACCGAAGGCCAGCCCTCCTTGACCGCGCTCGCCGGTATCGGCATTCAGTCCGGCCTCCATCACGTACAGCGCACGCAGGCCACCGCCCAGATCCTCAGTCCCGCGAACACCCCAGCGCGAGCCCGCCAGGACACCGCTTTCCGCGCGCAGGGTGCGACCCGCGCCGGTGGACACCGACTCGGCGGCCATGTCCACCACACCGTACAGCGTGAGCTGGGATGTGGCGGGCGCTGCGGTCTGGGCCTGAGCCAGCGAGCATGTGGAGATGAAGGCAGCGGCCACGGCCAAGCCTCCCGATTGCAAGGATGTCATGAAGTCTCTCTTTTTTAATAATGGATGGGGCTCGCGGCAGAGTCCTACCGCTATCGAGCCGCTGACAGCAGCATCCGCCGCAGTTGCGGGGACACTGTGTGGGAGTCCGACGCCTCAGATGACGCCGGCCGCGCTCATTCGAGGCGGATGTTCTTTTGCGTGATCAGGCTGCCGTAGATGCGTGCATCGTTTTCGATGCGCCTGGCCAGCGAGGCGGCGCTGGTATCGTCGATGCGCCAGCCCTGGGCAAGCAGCTTGCTGCGGATATCGGGAGCATGAAGAATCTTTTCCAAGGCCGCGGCGAGCTTAGCGCGATGCTCTGCAGGCATGGAGGCCGGTGCCATGACCGCATTCCAGACTTCGATGTCCACATTGCCGGCACCAATCTCGGGCATGGCCGGGACGCCGGGCGCGAGCGGGCTGCGCTTGCTGGAACTCACGGCCAGGGCGGCCAGCTTGCCGGACTGGACCAGGGGCATGACGGTGGAGGCCGGCAGCAAGGCCATCTGCACCTGATCGCCCATCAAGGCGTTGACCACGGCAGGACCGCCGTTATAGGGCACATGCTGCAGATTCAGGCCCATGGCTTCCTTGATCAGCTCCACGCCCAGGTGGCCGCCGGACCCCGTGCCCACCGAGCCGTAGTTGCCCTGGGTCCCGGTCTTGAGCGCCTTGAAATAGGCGCCCGCATTCGCAGCCATGGACTTGGGAGCCACCAGCACCAGAGGGGCCGAGCCGATCATGGCCAGCGGTGCGAGATCCTTGATCGGATCGTAGGGCAGCTTGCTGTAGAGAAACTTGGAGCTGGTCAACGGGCCGTTGCCGATCACGCCTATGGTGTGGCCGTCGCCGGCCTTGGCCACGGCGTCGGCGCCGATATTGCCGCTGGCGCCCCCTTTGTTCTCCACCACCACAGGCTGCCCCAGGGCCTTGGTCAGGGGCTCGGCCAGCAATCGGGCCTGCACATCGGGCGAAGAGCCGCTGGCATAGCCGACGATCAGACGTATGGGGCGGGTGGGCCAGTCAGCCTTGCCCTGGGCCTGAGCCACCAAGGGCAGGCAGGCAGCGGCGCACAGCAGCAGGGCAGCCCGGCGCACGGGCATCGATTTTTTTGTCATCTTCATGTCTCCAGAATCTCGGTCTCAGTCTCGGATCAACAATCGGCGTATCCAGCCATCAGTTCCATCATCGGTGGCAGGCGTCCGCTGGCGGGCAGGGCAAGCTGCGAACGGTACACCCGGGTTTGCAGGACAAAGTCCCGCTGCTGCGGCTTTTCGAGGTGATGCGCCTGCATTCGGTCGGCCCACCATTGGCTGCCTTGGGCGCATGCCGGTCCATCCAGATGCTCGGCCAGCATGACCACCGTGACTTCCCCCTGGGCCTGCTCGACAATGCGCTCCCCGCCAACGGGGTAGTGCAAGCAACGCTCCACAGGCACCACGCCCGCCGTGACACGCAGCAGACGCCCTTGCCGCACCGCCTGCTCCGCCCAGCGGGCTGCCTGCGCGGCCCAGGCCTGCGCATCGGTGGTGACGGCCTTGAGCGTCGTCAACGCCGCACCGCTGGATGCTCCAGCCTGGACCTGCAATAGGCAGGGCCTGCGCATGAAAGCACTCAGGCGCGGCCTCATGCGTGCCGACCAGGGCGTGGGATTGGCGATCACATCCGCATACTCGGCCGAGTCCAGGGCTGCCAGAGACTCCAGACCGTAGAGCGTGAAGTATCCGCAGGCTCCGACATAGCGATGGCCGTAGACAAAGCCCGGCAAGCCCACGCGCTCGGGAACATGCTCGAAAGCATGCCAAGCCTCGTATTCTGCGCGAGCCTCGGGCCGGTCGATGTCGTTCCACAAGGCCAGAAAGGCGCTGCTCATGATGCAGAACCCGCGCCGGGTTGAATCAGCACCTTGCTCGCCAGCCGTGCACGCGCCAGCTCAAAACCCTGCCCGGCCTGCGCAAGCGGCACGCGATGGGTGATCATGAGGCGCAGTTGATCTTGATGGGTCTGCATGAATTCAACGACTTCCAGCCAGCAGCGCTCGGGCGTGCGATAGGAGCCGCGCAGCTGCTGATGACGTCGCACCAGGGCCGTCAGATCCAGCGGCACGGGAGCGGAATGAATGCCGGCAATCACCAGCACGCCATGGGTCTTGAGCGCTCGCAGGGCCGGCGCCAGCACGGCAGCCGCCCCGGTGGCTTCGATCACCACATCAAAGAGAGCTTGTTGCGTGTACGCGGCAAGGGCTTCGTCGATGTCCTGCCCCTCGAAGTCCAGCAAATCCTCGAACCCCATGGAGCGCAGGACCTCCAGCCGCGCGGCATCGCCATGGCCGGCCACCACCACCTGGGCCGCCCCTGCGGCACGCGCAAACAGCGCAATGCCCTGACCGATATTGCCAGGCCCCAGGATCAGCACGCGATCGCCAGGCTGGACATTGCCCGTGCGCACGGCTTCGAAACTCACCGACAGCGGCTCGGCCAATGCCGCAACCTCGGGGTCCACGCCGTGTGGAATCGGCACGCAATTGCGCAGGGGCACGGCCACATACTCGGCAAAGCCCCCATGGCGCATGACACCGATGCCGCGGCGGGTGGTGCAGGCATCGAAGTCGCCGGCACTGCAACTGGGGCATCTGCCACAGGTGACCGAAGGCCGCACGGCCACCAACTGGCCCAGGGGCAGATGCTCGGCCCCCTCGCCTCTGGCCACGATCTCGCCGCTGAACTCGTGACCCACGGTCACCGGCAGCGCGGCCTGCAAAAAGTGATAGCTCGCCGTCCAGGCATCGATATGCAGATCCGTACCACAGACACCGGTGGAATGAACCCGCAGCAGCACCTCACCTGCGGCAGGCGACGGCATGTCGACCTCGTTGAGCTTCAGGCCCTTGGCGGACTCGGTTTTTTGCAAGGCTTGCATGAGAGAGGCAATGCATGCGTGGACATGCATCTCAGAACGAACAGGATCGGCAGTGTTGCCGCCCTTCATTCATATGTCCAACACTGATTTAGTATAAAAACCATACTTTTAAAATATGGATTGATTCAGGCATGGAACTGAGACATCTGCGCTACTTCGTGGCGGTTGCCGAGCAGGGCAACGTCAGCAGGGCCGCCCGCAAGCTATTCATCGCCCAGCCGCCGTTGTCGCAGCAGCTCAAGCAACTCGAGGATGAGGTCGGCACGCAGCTCTTCACCCGCCTGCCGCGCGGCATGCAGCTCACCGCTGCGGGCGAGTCGCTGCTGGAAGATGCGCGCGTCATATTGGCGCGTGCCGAGCAAGCCCCCTTGCGCGCGCGCGAACGAGAGCGCAGCAGCCAGACCGTGCTGCGCCTGGGGCTGGTTCCCTCGGCCATGCAGTCACTGCTGCCCGGCTTGCTGCGGGCCGTGGCACAGGCAGGTTGCGAGGTGCAGATCGAAGCCCGTGAAATGATTTCCTCGCAGCAACAACGGGCCTTGCGCCAGGGCGAGCTGGAACTCGGCTTTGCCCGCCCCGGGCACAGGGAGGCCGACGAGCTTGAGCTGGCCAGCATTGATGACCCCTATTGCCTGGCAGTTCCGGCCTCCCACCCTCTGGCCGGAGGCAGTGGAATGCTGGATCTTCAAGCTGCCGTGCATCAGCCCTTTGTGGGCTTCACCCGCTATCAGGACACTGACTACTTCGATCGCACTGTCGCGCTGTGCGCCGAGGCCGGCTTCACTCCGCTGATACGCCACGAGGCTGGCCAGCTGGTGAGTGTGCTGGCACTCGTGGCCTGCGGTCTGGGCGTGGCCATCGTGCCGGCATCCTTCGCGATGTTCCACCGCGAGCAGATCGTGTTCCGGCCGCTTCGGGCTTCGCGCCAGGTCAGCCGGCTCGCCGTCCTGGCGTCTGCCGAAGCGCTCAAGAGCAACCCGATGCTGGACCTTGTCGTCCAGCTCGCGCAATCCCAGCTGCAGGCCCTGGCTGCACAGCTGGCGCAACAGGGAGCGACGGAGTCTCGAGCACAGCCGGTTTGATTTATATAACCAAATCGTCTGACAACTCATGGTTTTTATAGCGACAATTACGTTAATCATGAGCATCAGCCACTACATCAAGGAAATCGGTCGCGGCACCAAGGGCGCGCGCTCTCTTTCGCGGGCCCAGGCCTGCGATCTGATGGGGCAGGTGCTGGACGGCAAGGTCAGTGATCTGGAGCTGGGCGGCTTTTGCATTGCCATGCGTTTCAAGGGCGAAAGCGCCGAAGAGCTGGCAGGCTTTCTCGACGCCACCCAGCAACGTCTGCCCGTGTGGCCGCAGGCCCATAAGGCCCAGCCCGTGGTGGTCATCCCCAGCTACAACGGCTCGCGCAAGCTGGCCAACCTCACACCGCTGCTGGCTGGTTTGCTGGCGCAGCAAGGCCTGCCGGTGCTGGTGCACGGCAGCCATACCGAAGACAAGCGCCTGGGCACGGACCAGGTGTGGCGGCAACTCGGCTGGACGGCCATCGAGCGCCCCGTCGCTCTGGAGCCTGGAGACAAGGTCTGGATGCAGACCCGTCACCTGCTGGCGCCGCTGGATCGGCTGCTGCAGATTCGCCGCCAGATGGGCCTGCGCAACCCCTCGCACAGCATCGTCAAACTGCTGGACCCCATCCATGGCAGCAGCACCGCGCAATCCGGGCTGGTGCTGGCCAGCTATACCCACCCGGCCTATGCCCAGCCCATGCTCCAGACGCTGGCCCTGCGCGCAACCAGTGCGCTGCTGGTGCGCGGCACGGAGGGCGAGGCCGTGGCCGCCCCTCACCGCGAACCCGTGAGCACGGGTGTGATTGCCGGAGAAATCTGCTTTGAGCGCTCTTCCCTGCACAGCAGCCAGCTCGCATCCGGCACCGAGATCAGTGCCCCGGAACAAGATCTGAATGCCGAGCAGACAGCCCGGCTGACGCTGGACATTCTGAACGGCCAGCTGCCTGTGCCGGCGCCGATCGCGCAACAATTGGAACAGATACAAGCCCTGCACCAGGCCATGCAGGTCACCGATGCCGGCGCTGCCGCCAGCCGCGCCGCACTGCAAGCCTATAACCGCAGCCCCGACTGAGACCCCACAATGACTGCCATTTCCCACAACCCCAATCAGCGCGGCTCCTGCACCCTGGTGGGTGCCGGCCCCGGCGACCCCGAGCTGCTGACCATCAAGGCCGCCAAGGCCATTGCCGCAGCCAGCGTGCTGTTTGTCGACGATCTGGTCAGCGATGATGTGATGAGCCACGCCTCGCCCAGTGCCCGCGTGGTCTATGTGGGCAAGCGCGGCGGCTGCAAGAGCACTCCCCAGGCCTTTATCGAAAAGCTCATGATTGCCGCCGTGCAGGACGGCGAACGCGTGGTGCGCCTCAAGGGCGGGGACCCCTTCATCTTTGGCCGTGGCGGCGAAGAGGTCGAACATCTGCGTGAGGCCGGTATCGAGGTGGATGTCATCAATGGCATCACCTCCGGTCTCGCGGGCCTGACCAGCCTTGGCGCCCCACTGACTCACCGCGACCGCGCGCATGGCGTGCTTTTCATGACCGGCCATGCCAAACCCGGCGACAGCGGCCCCGACTGGCGCCAGATCGCCGCCACGGCCCATGCGGCCAAGCTGACGCTGGTGATCTACATGGGAGTGAGCAGCGTGGAGCGCATCAGCAGCGAGTTGCTCAGCGGCCTGCCCGGCAGCACGCCCGTTGCCGTGATCCAGCATGCCAGCCTGCCGCAGCAGCGCCATGCGCTGACCTTTCTCAAGGATTTGCCGCAGAGCATTGCCGAGCATCAGCTGGGCAGCCCCAGCATCATCGTCGTCGGCGATGTGGTCCAGGGTATTGCCGCCTGGCAGAACCAGCCCCAAGCCTTGCCGCAATCAGCGGCCGCCTGAGACTGGACCGCCCCCGGGCTGTCCCGCAACCCGGGCTAGCGGCGACCCGACTCAGGGCGTACGAGTCTCGGCGAAGCGCTCGGCCAGCTCCTTGCGCAGTTCCTTGCGGATGATGGCGGCGTCCCAGCGGCGCTTTTCCTCGTCGGTTTCGAGCTGCAGCGGAGGCACGGGGGCAGGCTTTTTGTCATCGTCCACGGCCACCATGGTGAAGAAGCAGCTGTTCACGTGGCGCACCACCTGGCTGCGAATCTCCTCGGCAATCACCTTGATGCCGATTTCCATGGAGGACTTGCCGGTGTGGTTCACGCTGGCCAGAAAAGTCACCAGCTCACCTACGTGGATAGGCTGCAGAAACATCACCTGATCCACGCTCAGCGTCACGACATAGCGGCCCGCATAGCGGCTGGCGCAGGCATAGGCAACCTGGTCCAGCAATTTCAAGATGGCGCCCCCGTGCACATTGCCGGAGAAGTTGGCCATGTCAGGCGACATGAGCACGGTCATGCTCAGCTGGTGGGATGGTGTATTCATGGGGCGCGATTCTAGAAGTGATCCGGGACGCACGCTGAACCCTTGCGCATACCCCAATGGGACAATGGGCTGCAGATATAAACAAGTACCGATTTACACCGTGCTGTAAGTCTCAGGAGTGCGTCTTGCAAGTTCTGTTTCCCAACCCCTTCGGCCAGCCTGCCGCCAGCGCACAGGAAGTTGCAGCGTTGCAGGCACACATTGGCTTCTCAGATGCTTATGCGCAGTTTCTGATCACACAGAACGGCTTTTCCATGTATGCGCTGGAACAGGCCTCAGACCACGCCAGCTATCTTCATGACAGCACCGAGATTGCCAGCGAAAGCCACGCCAACTTTGCCGACCTCTTCAGCTTTGGCGCGCAACAGCATCAGGAAGACCTGAAAACCGTGCAGTCCGAATTTCTGCTGGCCCGCTGGTTCGTAGCCATTGGCCACGACCAGGGCGGCAACCCATTTGTGGAAGTTCTGCACGGTCGGCACAAAGGAAAGATCGGCAGTCTGGACCACGACCTTTTTCTGGGCGCCAGCGATCTGCAGGAATTCTTCGGCGATATGGAGCTGGAGCATATTGCGGCACTCAGCCTCTCCGATCAGGCCGACGCACTGTGCGACTCCAAGCTGGGCCTGATCTGGTTTCACGCCAGTGACCTGAATCACTTTACGGCCTGCTGCATTCACTGCGACGACGGTTTCTGGGGCTTTGTAGTGGACGAGCCCAAAATCTGAGGCATCTGGGACAATCGCGGCCTTGTTCTTGCTCCATCGCCCTGCCTGCCGTGTCCTCCTCTTCACAGGTCCCCTTCCAGATTTTTGACGCCATCATCATCGGCGCCGGTGCCGCCGGCCTGTTCTGCGCGGCCCAGGCCGGCCAGCAGGGCCTGAAGGTGCTGCTGATCGATCATGCGCCCAAGGTGGCCGAGAAGATTCGCATCTCGGGCGGCGGACGCTGCAACTTCACCAACCGAGATCTGGACGTGCGTGCGCCGCACAAGCATTTTGTGGGGCAGAACCCCCAGTTCTGCCGCTCGGCCCTGTCGCGCTTCACGCCTGCCGACTTCATCACGCTGATGGACAGGCATGGCATTGCCCACCACGAAAAGCACAAAGGCCAGTTGTTTGCCGACCATTCGGCCGAGGACATCATCGCCATGCTGCTGGCCGAGTGCAGCGCGGGCGGCGTGCAGCGCTGGCAGCCTTGCCAGGTCAAGAAAGTAGTATTTTCGCCGTCAAACCAAGACACAGAAAGCGATTGCAGCTATCAGATTGAAACCGATCGTGGCCTGGTACAGGCCACCAATCTGGTCATTGCCACCGGCGGCCTGAGCATTCCCAAGATAGGCGCCACCGACTTCGGCTACCGCCTGGCCCAGCAGTTCGACCTGCCGCTGATCGAGCGCACGCCCGGCCTGGTGCCCATGACCTTCGACGGCGAAGGCTGGCAACCCTACGCTGGCCTGGCCGGTCTGGCCCTGCCCGTGGAAATCAGCACCGGCAGTAAAAAGGAGCGCATGAGCTTCCACGAGGATTTGCTGTTCACCCATCGCGGCCTCTCCGGCCCTGCGGTACTTCAAATCTCCAGCTACTGGAAGTCCGGCACCCCGCTGCAGATCAATCTGCTGCCTGGCGTGGATCTGGCCGAGGTGCTGGCCCAGGCCAAGCTCCACTCGCGCAAGCTTGTGGCCAACGAGCTGGCCGCCCACCTGCCCGCGCGCCTGGCCGATGCCTGGGTCGGCCGCATGCCCGAGTTGCAGCGCCCCATCAACGAGGCCAGCGACAAGGCCCTGGCCAGACTGGCCGAGCAGCTGTCGCGCTGGGAGATCACTCCCACGGGTACCGAGGGCTACAAAAAAGCCGAGGTCACGCTGGGCGGCGTGGACACCAAGGTGCTGTCCCAGCAAACCATGGAGTGCAAGAGCCGCCCGGGCCTGTACTTTATCGGCGAGGTGGTGGACATCACCGGCTGGCTGGGGGGCTACAACTTCCAGTGGGCCTGGGCCAGTGCCGCCGCCTGCGCCCAGGCCATGGCGGAAAAGCAATCGGTCATGGCTTGAGCGACTGGAACCGAAGCGCCTGCCGCCATGAAAAAAGGATGGTTGAGTCATCCTTTTTTGCTGCCTGCGCCTCCAGCGCACCACCCGGTCAGGCAGAAAACTCCTTGCCTTCATAGTGCTCGGGAACCTTGAGCTGCCCCGAGGCGATGGCAGCCGACGCCTTGGCCACGCGCTCGCGCACAGCGGCGGCAACGCCCTGGCCCATGGTCAGGCGTACGGCCGCCGGGTCGCTCAGGCCAATCTTGCGAATACCCGGGCCGGGCGCACCGCGCTCCTGCATGTCCTTGACGGCCAAGAACGCGCCAATGCCCACATCGGCCCAGGCGGAAGCGACGAACACCTGCGGGTCCACCGTGGTCCAGTCGATCACATTGCCGATCTGGCGCGTGCCCGCTTCGCGGCAGGCCTGGGTCACGCCATCGCGGCCGGAGTTGAGCATGGTGAAGATCACATCGGCACCGGCAGCCATCTGGGCCTTGGCAATGCGGTGCGACAAAGCGTTGTCGTCCTGATCGCCCGAGAAGTTCGTCAGCAGCTTGACCCTGGGGTCGGTATCGCGCACACCGGCAGCATAGGCAGCACGCCCCTTGAGCCCCGGGGGCACGCGAATGCCCGACATATGGCCGACCACACCGGTTTTGGTGGTCAGCGCCGCCAGCACGCCCGCCAGATAGGCCGACTCTTCCTGCAGCACGTCATAGCTGCAGAGATTGCCTCCCTGTACCGCGCCCTGGGTCACGACGAACTGGGTCCTGGGGAAGCGCGCCGCAACTTCGGCTGCGGCCTGATTGTTCTGCCCGCCATGGGCAATCACCAGCTGCGCACCCTGCTCCGCAAGCTGTGCAAGAGCCGGCACCAGCAACTCCTTCCTGGGCGCCATGCCGTCGAGAAAGCGGGTCTGCACGCCCAGCTCCTGGCGTGCTTTTTCCAGGCCGCGCCAGCCGGCCTCCATAAAGCCCTTGTCGCTGCGCGAGCCCGCAAACAGACCGCCCACCACCAGGGAACCGCCGGATGCGGCAGGCCCGGAAACTCCGGCCCTGCCGGCACAGGCCGTCAATGCCAGCAAGCCCGGCACGGCTATGGCCGAAGCCATCCATTGGCGACGCGAAATAAATGAGGAATGAGAAGCGCTGGACAAGATGGAAGCTCCTTGAACACAGAAAAACAGCGACGCGCACAGGCACGAAACCCACTTATTCCTTGACCTCGGTCACGAAATAAAGCCCTCAAACTGTATGCAATTTCCGTGCACACGATACTCGCAAGAAACCCCAGCGCCGGGCTCGGCTGTCCTGGCGCCTGGGCAGCACCGTGCTCTTGCATTGCGCATCCGGCCTCGCTCCGCAATACACGCGACTTGAACGCGCCGATAGTCCAAAAGGCACAATGGCGGTGCCTGAATCTGGTCTGCGACAACGCCCTGCCTGCTGCCGCAAAACCATGCACGCGCGACCGACTCCGAATTGCTTCACGCCCCATTCAAGACGCAGCCCAAGTCTTGGTCTATAATGCTCGACTTTGCTGGCATTACCCCGTCGGCCATACTAGTTAAAAAGTGGCGGGGAAACCGCTGTTCACGGCTCTCAGGCCCGATCTTCCCGAGAACCCTCTGTCAGCACAGATATATCTGGAAATTAAATGACTACCATCCGCGTCAAAGAAAACGAGCCCTATGAAGTTGCCCTGCGCCGCTTCAAGCGCACCATCGAAAAGCTGGGTCTGCTGACCGATCTGCGTGCTCGCGAGTTCTACGAAAAGCCCACAGCCGAGCGCAAGCGCAAGAAGGCTGCTGCCGTGAAGCGTCACTACAAGCGCGTTCGCAGCATGCAACTGCCTAAGAAGCTGTACTAATCGTTGATTAGGACCAGTCGGCCTTAAAACAGCCGCAAACCCGCGCTCGGGACGCCAGGCGCGGGTTTTTTGTTTTCTGGCCACTGCCAAGCCTGCCCGGCTGCGCAGTGACCTCCCAGCGCATGGACAGTCAGCGTCCGTTCGCCCACCCCAAGGAGAAAGCCATGAGCCTGAAAGCCCAGATTACCGAAGACATGAAGACCGCCATGCGTGCCAAGGACAGCGCGCGCCTGGGCACCATCCGCCTGCTGCAGGCCGCGATGAAGCAAAAGGAAGTGGACGAGCGCATCGAGCTCGACGACGCCGCCGTCATCGCCATCGTCGACAAGCTGATCAAGCAGCGCAAGGACTCCATCGCCGCCTTCGAAGCCGCCAACCGCAGCGATCTGGCCGACGTGGAAAAGGCCGAAATGGAAGTGCTCAAGGTCTATCTGCCCGAACGCATGGGCGAGGCCGAGATCACCACAGCCGTGCAGGCCATCGTGGCCGAACTGGGTGCCTCCGGCCCTGGCGACATGGGCAAGGTGATGGGCGCCGTCAAGGCCCAGCTGGCCGGCAAGGCCGATATGGGCCTGGTGTCCGCTGCCGTGAAGGCCGCGCTGACCCGATAGTTGGCAACCGGCCTGAGCCACCATGCGGCACCAGGCTCAAAAACAGAAGCTGCTTGCGCTTGCAGTACATATCTTTCAGATTAAAAATGATCTGAAATTTATGTATATCAAGCGATAGCAGCTTCTTTTTTTATAGCATTTCTGAATCCCATGGGCGCCTGTTTGCTGAAGAACTCCTGCAGAAACTCGACGCAGACCCGCACCTTGGCCGAGCGCTCCAGTCGCGTCGGATAGACGGCCCAGATATTCGCCTGCTGCTGCCACTCGGGCAGCAACTGCAGCAGGCTGCCGGCCTGCAGATCGGCCGCCACATCCCAGAGCGATCGCAACACGATGCCATGGCCGTCGCGCGCCCATTGCACGGCCATCTCGCCATGATTGGTGGACAGCGGCCCGGTCACTTTCACGCTGCGCTCCTGACTGCCCGAGCGCAGTTTCCAGACACCGAAGGGATGGTCACGCTCCTTGATGACCAGGCAGTCATGCGCAGCCAGCTCGTCGAGCGTGCGCGGGCTGCCACGCCGCTGCACATAGGCCGGGGCCGCACACAGCACGCGATGGTTGTCGGCCAGATGCCGGGCAATCAGGTGCGGGGCGATCTCGTCGCCCACGCGTACGTCTAGATCGAAGCCCTCGGCCGCAACATCGACGATGCGGTCAAACACCTCCAGGCGTAGCTGCAGCGCCGGATATTGCGCAATCAGCTGCGACAGTGCGGGCGCAACCACATTGCGGCCAAAACCGAAGCTGGTGGACACCCGCAGCAGGCCGCGCGGCTGGCGCCGCGTCACATCCACCTCCTGCAGCAGATGCTCGACCTCGTCCAGAATGCGCTGCGCCCAGTGGTAGACGCGCTCGCCCTGCTCGGTGACAGCTACCCGCCGTGTGGTGCGATGCAGCAGCTTCACGCCCAGCTCCTGCTCCAGCAGGCGGATGCGCTTGCTGACAAAGGCCGGCGAAGCATTGTGCGCGGCCGCAGCCTCGGCAAAGCTGGCTTTGCGCACCACGGTGGTGAAGACACGCAGGTCTTCGGGCGAGGGCATTTTCTGCACGATCTGTAAACAATCAGGCTACGATCAGTCAATTGTATTCAGTTATGTAAGGTGCAGAATACCGCCAGGCACAGGCTGAGCCGCTGCCTCGCCACCCAACACATTCACGAGAGAGCACCATGTCCACACCCAAAAAGATTGCAGTCATCGCCGGCGACGGCATCGGCAAGGAAGTCATGCCCGAAGGCCTGCGCGCGCTGGAAGCCGCAGCCAGGCGCTTCGACCTGCCGCTGGAGTTCCACCATTTCGATTGGGCCCACTGCGACTACTACGCCGAACACGGCCAGATGATGCCCGACGACTGGAAGGCCCAGCTCTCGGGCATGGACGCCATCTTCTTCGGCGCCGTGGGCTGGCCCGCCACCGTGCCCGACCATGTCTCGCTGTGGGGGTCCCTCCTCAAGTTCCGCCGCGAATTCGACCAGTACATCAATCTGCGTCCGGTGCGCCTGTTCGAAGGCGTTCCCTGCCCCCTGGCCGGCCGCAAGCCCGGCGACATCGATTACTACGTGGTGCGCGAGAACACCGAAGGCGAATACACCTCGCTGGGCGGCGTGATGTTCGAAGGCACAGACCGCGAGATCGTGATCCAGGAATCGGTCTACTCGCGCAAGGGCGCCGACCGACTGCTCAAGTACGCCTTCGATCTGGCCCAGAGCCGCGCCAAGAAGCACGTGACCCTGGCCACCAAGAGCAATGGCATCGCCATTAGCATGCCCTGGTGGGACAAGCGCGCCGACGACGTGGCCAAGGACTACCCCGAAGTCACGCTGGACAAACAGCACATCGACATCCTGACCGCGCGCTTCGTGCTTCAGCCCGGCCGCTTCGACGTGGTGGCCGCCACCAATCTGTTTGGCGACATCCTGTCCGACCTGGGCCCTGCCACCACGGGCACCATCGGCCTGGCGCCGTCGGCCAACCTCAACCCCGACCGCAACTTCCCCTCGCTGTTCGAGCCCGTGCATGGCTCGGCGCCCGACATCTACGGCAAGAACATCGCCAACCCCATCGCTATGGTCTGGTCGGGTGCGCTGATGCTGGACTTCCTGGGCCGCAGCGAAGGTGCCTGGCGCCAGGCCCACGACACCATCGTGGCCGCTATCGAGCACACGATCAAGGCCGGTCCGCTGACGCCCGATCTGGGCGGCAAGGCCAACACCACCGAGGTGGGTGAAGCCATCGCCGCGGCCATCGCCAAGGCCTGATGGCTCCAGGCTGGCCGCGGCCGGCCTGATTCAAAATGAGAAGCACCCGTGCAGGCACAACCTGCACCAGGGTGCTTTTTACGTCTGAACGCCCAGGCCCAACGGCGGCGCAGGCTTCAGCCCGGGGATTTGGCTTTGGCTTGCGAAGCCGGTTTTCTGGCCGCCCGGGCCTGGGCATTGCGCTGTGCTGCGGCCTGCACCAGCGCCTGGAACGCTGCGGCGTCAAGCGCATCGCCCAGATGCAGATCTATGGCCCGGCGCGTGGCGCCTTCAAGACTGGCATTGAACAGGCCGGCCGGATCGGCCAGGGCCGCACCATGCGCAAAGGTCAGCTTGACCACGGCCTTGTAGGTCTCGCCCGTACACAGGATGCCGTCCTGCGACCATACGGGCGTTCCACGCCATTTCAGCTCTTCCACCACGGCGGGCAAGGCCTCGCGGATCAGCGCCCGCACGCGGGCCAGCATGGCGCCGCGCCAGTCGTCCAGGCCGGCAATCCTGGCATCGATCAGAGCCGAAGCCTCGGGGCCGCTGACAGGCTCGGCCGAAGGTGCAGGCATGGGTAGCAAGGCAGTCATAGATGGGTCTCCATGGTTGGACCTGGAATCATGTCCAGCACAAGGCTCAAGACATGGGACAAGGATTGCACCACGGTAGCACGCCAGAGCAGAGCGGTCCCAGAGTGCCAGCCCGCCCTATATCAGGCTCATACCAGGCTCAGCCCAGCTCCCCCGCAACCTCGCGCAGGCATTCGACCAGCAAGCCCGTGGTCGGCGTCAGCGGCTGGCCACGCAAGGTGATCAGTCCCACGGGCGGCAGATCTATGGGCACGACCAGATCCAGCATGGCCAGCGTACCCAGGGCGGCATGACAGCGGGCCACGCCACGCGCCATGAAGGCCACGGCGCCGCGCTGGTGCACAAAGGTCAGCTGCGAGAGAAAGGACGCGGTCTCCACGATGTCGGCTGGCGGGTGCAGGCCGTGGGCATAGAACTGCTGCTCCAGCTTCACTCGCAGCGAGGCCCAGGGCGGCGGCAGCACGCAGGGCTGGCCCGCCAGGGCCTGCCAGCTGGCCGCACCCGGCGCCAGCAGCGCATGACCGGGCCGCACCACGGCCACCATGGGATCGTCGTACAGCGCCTCGGTCTCCAGGTCGGGCGCGGCATAGCCGGGCTCCAACCGCCCCACGAACAGATCCAGCTCCCCCAGGCGCAGCTTGGGCAGCAAGCGCGTCAGGTCCCCCTCCTCCACCATCACCGTGGTCTGGTCCGAACGCGCCTTGAGCCGCTCCACGGCGCGCGCCAGCAGCACCGGCGTGGCCACCACCATGGCGCCCACACTGGCGCGCCCGCGGGCACCGCTGGCCTCGGCAGCCATCTCGTCGCGCGTGCGTTCGAAACCGGCCAGCACCGAGCGTGCAAAACGCACCATGCTGACACCGGCTGCCGTGGGTTCGGTGCCGCGCGTGGAGCGCTCGAACAGAGCCATGCCCAGCATGCGTTCGACCTCGGCCAGAGTCTTGGAGACGGCAGGCTGGGTCACTGCCAGAAACTCGGCCGCACGGCCCAGGTGGCGGAACTGGTCCAGCGCCACCAGCAGTTGCAGATGGCGCAGCTTGAGGTTGGAGCGCAGCACACGATCGATCTTGCTCATGGGGCTTCATTACCTAATAGTTATGAAGAGAGTCTATCTTTTCATTGGATTGTCATGGAGCAGTTTTGAACAATCGGGGCTGGCAGTTCATATAACGACAGGAGACAAGCGATGATCCCCCCACACAGCAGCCGACGCAGCTTTGTGCTCGGCACCCTCGGCGCAGCCACGCTCGGCAGTTCCACCCGCCTGCTGGCCCAGACCTGGCCCGAACGCCCCATCACCTTCATCTGCCCCTGGCCTGCCGGCGGCACGGCCGACCAGTCCATGCGCGCGCTGTGCACCGTGGCCAGCCGCATCCTGGGCCAGGCGATTGCAGTGGAAAACCGCGCCGGAGCCTCGGGCATGATCGGCTCCAAGGCCCTGGCCTCGGCCAAGCCCGATGGCTACACCATCGGCCAGATCCCGATCTCGGTCACGCGCTTCTCCCAGCTGGGCACGCTGCAGGCCGATCCGCGCAAGGACTACACCTATATCGCGCGTACCTCGGGCCAGACCTTCGGTATCGCCGTGCCGGCCAACTCGCGCTTCAAGACCCTGCAGGACTTCGTCGCCGCCGCCAAGGCCAAGCCCGGCAGCATCACTTACGCCCACGCCGGCGTGGGCGGCGCCACGCATGTGGGCATGGAAGAATTTGCGGCCGCAGCCGGCATACAGCTCAGCCACGTGCCCTACAAGGGCGGCGCCGAGGCGCTGCAGGGCGTGCTGGGCGGCCATGTGGATGCGCTGGCCGACTCCAGCTCCTGGGCTCCGCATGTCGAAGCCGGCAAGCTGCGCCTGCTGGCCACCTGGGGCGAGCAGCGCACGCCGCGCTTCAAGGACGTGCCCACGCTCAAGGACCTGGGCTACAACGTGGTCGTCGATGCGCCCAACGGCATCGGCGCGCCCAAGGGCCTGCCGCCCGCCGTCGAAGCCAAGCTGCGCGATGCCTTCCGCCAGGCCGTGGCCAGCCCCGAGTTCAAGTCCGTGGCCGACAGGCTGGACGCGCCCTTGCTCTACCTGGACGGCCCCGACTACGCCAAATATGTGAACACGGTCTACCAGAAGGAAACCGTGCTCATCGACAAACTCAAACTGCGCGAGCTGATGCGCTGACGCGCCGCGTCCCCGCCGCATCCCCACTGCCTCAAGCCCGCCATCCCCGGACTCCAAGATGCTCTCCTCCTCTTCTTCCCTGCTGCACCTGCACCCCAACGACAACGTGCTGGTGGCCAAGACCGCCCTGGCCCTGGGCCAGGACATTCCCGAGCTGGGAGTGCGCACGCGCGCCCAGGTGCCGGCCGGCCACAAGATCGCGGCACGCCGCATCGCCGAGGGCGAGCAGGTCAAGAAGTACGACACGGTGATCGGCGTCGCCACACGCGACCTGGAGCCTGGCGACTATGTGCACAGCCACAACCTCAAGCTGGTGGACTACTACCGCGACCCGTCGTTCGGTGCTGACGTACGGCCCGTGGACTACGTGCCCGAGGAGCTGCGCGCCACTTTCCAGGGGTTTGTGCGAGCGGGCGGCGGCGTGGGCACGCGCAACTTCATCGGCATCCTGTCCTCGGTCAACTGCTCGGCCACCGTGATCAAGCGCATCGCCGCCCACTTCACGCCCGAACGGCTGGCAGCCTTTCCCAATGTGGACGGCGTGGCCGCCTTTGCCCAGAGCAGCGGCTGCGGCATGTCCTCACCCAGCGAGCACTTCGATGTGCTGCGCCGCACCCTGGCCGGCTATGCGCGCCACCCCAACCTGGCGGGCGTGCTCATCGTGGGCCTGGGCTGCGAACGCAACCAGGTCGATGCATTGGTGGATTCGCAAGGCCTCAAGGAAGGCCAGTTGCTGCGCACCCTGGTGATGCAGGAAGTGGGTGGCACGCGCGCCACCATCGAAGCAGGTATTGCCGCCATCGAAGAAATGCTGCCCATCGCCAACCAGGCGCAGCGCAGCACCGTCAGCGCCGCCCATCTCAAGATCGGCCTGGAATGCGGCGGCTCGGACGGCTTCTCGGGCATCACTGCCAACCCCGGCCTGGGCGCGGCCATGGACATTCTGGTGCGCCACGGCGGCACGGCCATTCTGTCCGAGACACCCGAGATCCATGGCGTGGAGTTCATGCTCACGCGCCGCGCCATCAGTCCCGAAGTCGGCCAGAAGCTGCTGGACCGCCTGGCCTGGTGGGAACGCTACGCAGCCGGCCAGAACGCCCAGTTCAACGGCGTGGTCGGTCATGGCAACCAGGCCGGCGGCCTGGCCAACATCTTTGAGAAATCCCTGGGCAGCGCCATGAAGGGCGGCACCACGCCGCTGCGCGCCGTCTATGAATATGCCGAGCCCATCACCGAACACGGCTTCGTCTTCATGGACTCGCCGGGCTACGACCCGGTGGCCTCCACGGGCCAGATCGCCAGCGGCGCCCAGCTGATCTGCTTTACCACGGGCCGCGGCTCCATGTTCGGCAGCAAGCCCGCACCCACCATCAAGCTGGCCAGCAACACCCCCATGTACAAGCGCCTGCAGGAAGACATGGACATCAACTGCGGCGTGGTCGTCGACGGAGAGCTGAGCGTGCCCGAGCTGGGCCAGCAGATCTTCGAGCGGATCCTGCACCATGCCAGCGGCGAGCCAACCAAGAGCGAAGCCCTGGGACTGGGCGACCATGAATTCGTGCCCTGGCATCTGGGCATCGTGAGCTGAGGAAAACGCATCTTCCAGAGCTTCCCGCCCATACCCAATCTTCACTTTCTGCGATTTTCACCATGAACGCCACGCCACTCAGACTGCAACGCACCGAACTGCAGCGCAGCGCCAACTTCATCGCCGGCACCTGGACGCCCGCTGCCAGCGGCGCCAGCTTTGCCGTGACCGATCCGGCCACGGGCAGCACCATCACCAACGTTCCCGATTCAGGTGCGGCCGATGCGCGCGCCGCCGTGGATGCCGCCCAGGCGGCGCTGCCCGCCTGGCGCAAGCTGCCGGCCAAGCAACGCGCCGCCATCATCAAGCGCTGGAACGACCTGGTGCTGGCCCATCAGGACGATCTGGGCACGCTGATCTCGCTGGAGCAGGGCAAGCCGCTGGCCGAAGGCAAGGGCGAAGTGGCCTATGCCGCCAGCTACATCGAATGGTTCGGCGAGGCCGCCACACGCATGAACGGCGAAGTCATTCCCGCGCCCGTGCCGGGCCGGCGCATGTTCGCCCTGCGCGAGCCCGTGGGCGTGGTCGCCGCCATCACACCCTGGAACTTCCCGGCCGCCATGATCGCGCGCAAGATCGCGCCTGCCCTGGCCGCGGGCTGCACCGTGGTCTGCAAGCCGGCCGAGGACACACCGCTGACTTCACTGGCCCTGGTGCTGCTGGCGCACGAAGCCGAGGTGCCGGCCGGGGTGCTCAACATCGTCACGGCTTCGCGCGAGCGCACGCCCGAGGTGGTGGACCAGTGGCTGGACGACAGCCGCGTGCGCAAGATCACCTTCACAGGCTCCACGCCCGTGGGCAAGCACCTGGCGCGCCGCAGCGCCGACACGCTGAAAAAGCTCTCGCTGGAGCTGGGCGGCAATGCGCCCTTCATCGTTTTCGAGGATGCCGATGTGGCAGCCGCCGTGGACGGCTTCATGGCCGCCAAGTTCCGCAACGGCGGCCAGACCTGCGTCTGCCCCAATCGCGTCTTTGTGCACAGCTCGGTGTACGAGGCCTTTGCCCAGCAGCTCAGCGCCCGTGTAGCAGCCTTGCATGTGGGCCCGGCCAGTGACCCGGTCTCGCAGATCGGCCCCATGATCAATGACCGCGCGGTCGAGAAGATCGCCCGCCATGTGGAGGACGCGGTGGCCAAGGGCGCCAAGGTGCTCACCGGCGGCAAGCGCCTGACGGATCTGGGCCCCACCTACTACGCCCCCACCGTGCTCTCGGGCGCCACGGCCTCCATGGCCTGCGCCTGCGAAGAAACCTTCGGGCCCGTGGCTCCGCTGACCGTGTTCGACGACGAGGCCGAGGTCATCGCCGCCGCCAACGACACGCCGTTCGGTCTGGCCGCCTATTTCTACAGTCAGGACATACGTCGCATCTGGCGTGTCGCCGATGCCCTGGAGTCGGGCATCGTGGGCGTCAACGAAGGCGCTCTGGCCGCCGAGGCCGCGCCCTTTGGCGGTGTCAAGGAGTCAGGCTACGGCCGCGAAGGCTCGACCCACGGGCTCGACGATTACCTGCACATCAAATACGTCTGCCAAGGTGGGTTGGATTGAATGCAGGACATCTCCCTGAGGCGCTGCGTGGCCAGCCAGGCCCTTGCTTGGTGTCTCTGGCTTGGGCCGCGCCAGTTACAGGCGCCACGCCTATTCACCTGCACTCCGCCCTTTCACTGAATCGAGACCCTCATGCCCGCACTGAACCCCTTCAAGACCGCCATCACCGCACGCCAGCCCCAGATCGGACTGTGGCTGTCCATGGCCGCCCCCTACCTGGCCGAAGCGGCCGCCACCACAGGCTATGACTGGTTGCTGATCGACGGCGAGCATGCGCCCAACGATCTGCGCAGCACGCTGGGTGCGCTGCAGGCCGTGGCGCCGCACGGCGCCCAGCCGGTGGTGCGAGTCGTGGAAGGCAGCACGGCCCTGATCAAGCAGATGCTGGACATTGGCGCCAAGACACTGCTCGTGCCCATGGTGGACACGGCAGACCAGGCCCAGGCCATCGTGGCCGCCACGCAATACCCGCCCCTGGGCGTGCGCGGCGTCGGCAGTGCCGTGGGACGTGCCTCTCAGTGGAGCAGCCGCGCCGACTATCTGAATGTGGCCGACGACGAGGTCTGCCTGCTGGTGCAGGCCGAGACCACCACGGCCCTGAAAAATCTCGAAGCCATCTGCGCCGTGGACGGCGTGCACGGCGTCTTCATAGGCCCGGCCGACCTGGCTGCCTCCATGGGCCACCGCGGCAACCCCGGCCACCCCGAGGTGCAGGCTGCCATCGAGGCAGCGATGCGGACCATTGTTGCCAGCGGCAAGGCTGCAGGTACGCTGACCTCGGACCCCGCGCTGGCACAGCGCTACCTTCAGCTTGGCTGCAGCTTTGTGGCCGTGGGCGTGGATGTGCTGATGTTCGTGAATGCCGCGCGCAAGCTGCGTACCCAGTTTGCCGGCTCCACGGTGGCGGCCCCGGCACTGCCAGGAGCCGCCTACTGAAGCCTTGAAGCACCGTGCAGAAGTTGCAACCATGCCCGTATATCCTGATGGAAATGTCGCAGAGCCGCCCAAACCTCGGTCGCATCACAATGCGCGTGGCCTCTCAGCCACATCTGCACATCAGGTCATCGCTGCTGGAGCGCTCTGTGCCGAACCTCTGCACCGCAAGTTCATGCGGCGACGGCGCCTGGCGCGGTCGGCGGGTTGGCGGCCAGCCAATGCTCAAACTCCTTCGGTGCCAGCGGCCGGGCGAACAGAAAGCCTTGCGCCACCGGGTAGCCCTGCTCGCACAGCATCACGCTCTGCGTTGGCGTCTCCACTCCTTCCGCCACCACGGTCAGGTGCAGACTCTTGCCAATGCCCAAAATAGCACTGCTCAACGCCCGAGCCGCCTCGTCATGTTCAAGATCGGCCACGAAGCTGCGATCCAGCTTGAGTTCGCTGACCGGCAGGCGGCGCAGATAGCTGAGGCTGGAGTAGCCGGTGCCGAAATCATCCATGGACAGGCGCACGCCATGCGCATGCACCTCGTCTATGGTCTTCATGGTGCTGGGGTTGGTGTCCAGCAAAATGCTTTCCGTCAGCTCCAGGGTCAGGTCCTGCGGCACCAGATCGTTTCGGTCCAGCGTGTCGGCGATCATCCGAGGCAAATCCAGATTGTGAAAGCTCGACGGCGACAGATTGACCGACACCGCGGGGACCTCCATCCCTTTGGCGCGCCACTGCGACAGCTGGCGACAGGCCTCTTCCAGTGCCCAGCTTCCCAGATCGGCGATCAGCCCGCACTCTTCGGCCAGCGGGATGAAGCGGGCTGGCGAAATCTCGCCCAGCTCGACATGGGTCCAGCGCGCCAGGGCCTCCACGCCATACAGACGGCCGGTGGCCATTTCGATCTGAGGCTGATAGTGCAGGCGCAGGCCGCCGCTTTTGAGCGCCTTGCGCAGTGCAGTCTCCAATGCCAGGCGCTCCTGGGCCAAGCGGTTCATTTCGCTGCTGAAGAAACAGAAACGGCCGCGTCCCTTGCTCTTGGCCTGGTACATGGCCATGTCGGCGCGGTGCACCAGGGTCTCCATATCCCGGCCGTCCATGGGAAACATTGCAATGCCCACGCTGGCGGATATGGACAGCGAGGTGTCGGCGATATTCAGGGGCTCTGCCAACAACTCCTGCAGGCGTTCGATGGTATTGGCCACATGCTCCGCATCGCATTGCGGCAGCACGGCAACAAACTCGTCACCCGACAAACGCCCGGCAATATCGCAGCTGCGCAGCACGCGCTGTAATCGCGTCGCAACATTGCGCAGCAATTCATCCCCCACAGGATGACCCAGAGAATCATTGACCTGCTTGAACCGGTCCAGGTCGATGAACAGCACCGCCAACTGCTCGTCATTGCCGGCAGCTGATGCAATCGCCTGATCGGCCTTGGCCTGCAGCAGGCTTCGATTGGGCAATCCGGTCAGTCCATCGTAGAAAGCCAGCTGACGAATGCGCGCGCGCGACAGCTCACGCTCCAGCGCCAGGGCGCACAGATGGATGCAGGCATCCACCAGTTGCTGGTGAAAAGCCGAGGCATCCCCGGTCAGCTGCTCCCGGTAATAGAACGCGAAAGTACCGATCGGCTTGCCGCCGCTGTTGCAGATGGGAGTGGACCAGCAGGCTTTGAACCCCAGCGGCAGGATCAGGTGCTTGAAATCCGTCCACAACGGATCATGTGCAATATCGTCCACCAGCACCGGCGCGTTGCGCCAGGCCGCCGTTCCGCAGGAACCCACGCTAGGACCTATGGCCACCCCGTCTAGCAGCGCTGAATAAGAATGCGGCAGGCTTGGTCCGGCCAGCGGATGGAGCAGCCCCTGGGCATCCACCTCGAGAATCGATGCCGTCACCTCCGGAGCAATCCTCTCGACCTCCTGGCACACCATCTCCAGCACCTCCACCAGCGGCCGCTCGCGCGCCATGGCTTCCAGCACTCGGTGCTGCAAGGCCTCATGCATCTTTGAGCGCGTGATATCGGTCAGCATCGAAACCGTGTATTGCCAGCGCCCGTCCGCGTCGAGGATGGGGTTGCTGATGACCTTGGCCCAGTAGCGCTGTCCATGCTTGCCGACCACGATTTCCTCACGCCCCACAGGCTGGCCGGCGCGCAATTCCGCGCGATAACGGTCCACAAAGGCCTCGGACGCCTGAGGAGCCAGCAAGGCAATCGGCATGCGCCCCGCGACCTCCTCGGTGCGCCAGCCGAACATGCGCGTAAAGCCGCCGTTGACATGCACGATGCGTGAGCTTCCATCACTGATGACCACTGCCGTGTCGGAGGCATCGGCCACCAGGGACAAGCGACGCAAGTGCTCCTGCTGCGCCTGCTCCCGGGCTCGCCGCTGCGTGACGTCGGTAGCGATCTTCAGAATATGCATCACCCGACCCTGGGCATCCATCACCGGTGAATAGGTAGCCTCCAGCCAGCAACTGCTGCCATCGCTGCGTAGTCGCTCCACCACTCCGGAGTAGGCATTGCCTGCGCACAGATGCGTCCAGATTTCCCGATACCTGGCACTGTCGGCCAGACGCGCAGAGCAAAAGCTGCGATGCGGGCGGCCCAGAGACTGCTCACGCGTAAAGCCCATAAGCTGCAGATAGTTGTCATTGGCACGGTGCAACGACCCATCCAGGCCAAATTCAGCCATGGCCATGACCCTGTCCAAGGCCTGCAGCTGGGCCAGCTGCAGCTCAGGAGGCATCGCGCCAATATCTCCCTCTCGCATCATTATTCCTTTGCATATTCGCATCCCAGGCCGGCTCGAATCCGGAATGGAAAAGTCATGCTTTTATCTGGATGCAGGCAATAATAATGACGAAAACGAGATTCAATATTCGTGATTCAGTCCAAGTGTTCAAAAAAAACTTTGATTATTGACTTGCGAGCCTGTGCTGCGCTGGCAAAGTACTCTGCCGGGCAGTCACAGGCCGTTGCGGCAGAGCAGCGGTGTGCCCGGCTATCAGCCAGCCGGTGTCTCAGCGTCGCCATTTGCCGCCAAATTGGTTGACCACCATGCCCAGCAGAACGCCCAGCGTGCCCAGCCATTGCAGGCCATTGGGAGCTTCTCCCAGCAGCAGCATGGCCGACAGCAGACCGATCACCGGCACCAGCAGCGACAATGGGGCCACGGTGCTGGCTGCATAGCGCTGCAGCAACCGCGTCCACAGACCATAGCCCAGCAAGGTGGACAAAAAAGCCAGATAGGCGATCACCCCAAGCTCGCTCCAGCCTATGGACTGCAGCTGCGAAGCCACCGAATCCGCGCCATCCACCCACAGGGACAGCAACAGCAGCGGCAGCATGGGGAAGACGCTGGTCCAGACGATGAAGGACACCGGCTCATACGAGCCTTGCTTGGCCGCCATCCGCGTCAGCAGGTTCGAGCCGGCCCACATGGCAGCGGCGCCCACAGTCAGCACAAAACCGATCAGCGTCATATCCGATGTCCCCTCACCATGGGCTGCACCGATCAGCAGCAGTCCGGCAAGAGCGATGAGCAGGCCCAGCCATTGCCAGCGCTGCGGTTTCTCGTGCAAGAACGCAGCCGCCAGCAGCATGGTGATGAAAGCCTGGGTCTGAAGCACCACGGATGCCATGCCGGCAGGCATGCCCAGCTTCATGCCGGTGAACAGCAGGCCGAACTGCCCGACCCCTTGCACCAGGCCGTAGGCGGCCAGCAGACCCCAGGAAAGATTTTTGGGCGGACGCACGAACAGCAGAAACGGCAGCGATGCCGCGGCAAAGCGCAGCGCGCACAGCAGCAGGGGCGAGAGCTTGGCCAGCCCCCACTTCATGACCACGAAATTAAGACCCCAGACCACGATGACGATGATGGCGCTGAGCCAGTCCGGACGGCTCATGCCGGAGGTGGGTGAGGATGCAGAACTCATGACACTGACAACTGATATTGGATTTTCTAGATCAAGCCCCCTAGTATGACTTGCCATCAGTCATGGCTGGCTGCGAAAGCGGTCAAATCGAATACCGGGACTGCAAACGGTCTTACTTGAGCAGATACCGGTCCATTTTGATCGGCAGCATGAGCAAGGCCTTGAATACGTACAGGACGATCAAGGTGCCGCTGAAGTCGCCCAGAATCATCACAAGAAGCTGGTCCATCTGAAAACCATCCCCTATGACCACGGACCAGGCCTGGTGCAGCAAGGCATTGCTCAGTCCGTAAATGACACTGAGCCACAGCAGGCGACGCGGCGTGAGATCACTGAGAGATCGCCCGAGCCCCATCCATTTGCGAGCTGCGCAATAGGTGCCATAAGGGGCAAGCGTGGCCATGATGCCGCCCGCAAATGCCCGCAGCCAGTCATCCGGGAAAAAGTAGAAGTTGCAGACCAGCCATGACACGACGAAAAGCCCGGCCACGCCCGCCTCCGCAAAAAGCAGGGTACAAAGCAGACGAGCGCCTGCAGGCAGGTAAATCCAGTTGACGCCCCTGACAAATTCCAGTTCGGAGAAAATCCACTGATTAAGAGCCAGCATCGCCAGGAACAGCAAAGCCGTGATAACCGCCACCGAAAATTGCGTCCAAATGTTCTTCATGCGCTGCCGCCGAGCTTGTTCACTGTCTGCACAGTATTATGAGTGCCGTTTATTCGCTCTTCGTTAGCGGCGCGTCGCCTGTTTTTGCCTTCTCATGCCAAAGTCCCTGTCTGCCGATATCTATTTACGCTTTCTGCACCTGGCAGCGACCATCCGCAACCTGCCAGTGCTGCCCGCACTGGATCCACTGGAGGAACGCCTGCTGGAGCAAATCGCCAATGCCGGCACGCGCCAGGAGCGTCTTTGCGTCCGGGATCTGATGGCCCAGCGTGAACTGGGGTCTCCGGCCACGATTCACACCCGTCTGAAGTCCATGCGCCAGAAAGGCTGGATCCTGCTGGCCGATACCGAGGATGCCAGACGCAAGCAGATCGAGCTCAGTGCCGATGCCCACAAGCATTTCGAGAAACTCTCGCACTGCATAGTTCAGGCCGCAGCCGAGAGCTGATGCAGAAATGAAAAAGCAGCCGCCGGGCTGCTTTTTTCATGGAGCGACCAACAGCGATCAGCTGCCGGCCACCTTCATGCGATTGATCAGCATGGAGCCCACGGTCTTGGCACCGTAGTTGTAGGCATCGGCTCCGATGGCCTCAATGCCCTTGAACATGGTCTTGAGGTTGCCCGCGATCGTGATTTCGTCCACGGGGAAAGCGATCTCGCCGTTCTCCACCCAGAAGCCGCTGGCGCCGCGCGAATAGTCGCCGGTCACATAGTTCACGCCCTGGCCCATCAGCTCGACCACAAACAGGCCCGTGCCCAGCTTCTTGAGCATGGCATCCAGATCGTCGCCCGCCTTGGTGCGGCGCGAAGTCATGACCAGATTGTGCGAGCCGCCGGCATTGCCCGTGGTCTTCATGCCCAGCTTGCGCGCCGAGTAGCTGGACAGGAAATAGCCTTCCACGCGGCCGGCATCGACCACCTTGCGAGCCTGCACGCGCACGCCCTCTTCGTCAAAGGGCGAGCTGCCCTTGCCGCCCAGGACAAAGGGGTCTTCCTCGACATCGATGTGCTTGGGGAAGATGGGCTTGCCCATGGAGTCGAGCAAGAACGTGCTCTTGCGATAGAGGGCGCTGCCGCTGACGGCCTGCACAAAGCTGCCCAGCAGGCCGGCGGCCAGCGGAGACTCGAACAGCACCGGGCATTCGGTGGTCGGGATCTTGCGGCTGCCCAGACGGCTCAGCGTGCGCTCTGCGGCGTAGCGGCCCACGGCTTCTGGCGAGGCCAGATCTGCAGCATTGCGCATGGAGCTGTACCAGTAGTCGCGCTGCATCTCGCCATTCTTGCCGGGCAGCTTGGCGATGGGCGCCACCGACATGCTGTGGCGCGAGCTGGCGTAGCCGCCGCGAAAACCGTTGGTATGGGCCGTGAAGAAATGGCTTTGCTGGGCCGAGACGCCCGCACCTTCGCTGTTGCTCACGCGACGGTGGGTCTTGAAGGCGGCCTCCTCGCAGCGCAGCGCCATCTCAGCAGCGGCTTCGCTGGTGATATCCCAGGGATGGAACAGATCCAGATCGCGATGCGTGCCGGGCAGCGCGATATCTGCGCTGTCGGGCAGGCGGGCAAACGGGTCTTCTGCGGTGAAGCGCGCGATGTCATAGGCGGCCTGCACGGTCTGCTTGATGGCGGCTTCGGAGAAGTCCGAGGTGCTGGCATTGCCCCGGCGCTGACCCAGATAGACGGTCACGCCCAGCGACTTGTCGCGGTTGCGCTCCACGGTCTCCAGCTGGCCCTTGCGCACGCTGACCGATAGGCCGCAGCCCTCGGAAGCCTCGGCGCCGGCGTCCGTCGCACCCAGCTTTTTGGCATGCTGCAAAGCCTGGTCCACCAGCCCCTCGAAAAAGGCTTGGCTGAAGCTGAAACCGGCTTGCGGTGCGGATTGGGCCTGTGCACTGGAAGTGCTTGTATTGCTGGAGCGAGGTTTTTTCATAGCGGCGGATATGATAGCCGCCACTGCGGCGCCCTCTGCGCTGCCACCGATATTGCCCCCCTTACCATGTCACGCAAACCCACCAAAGGCTATTTTGTTCGCGGAAAGTTCGTTGCCGAAGGCAGCGAGCTGGACCTTGAGCTGAAGGCCGAACTCAAAGGCACTTACGATTCCACCAAGACCGACCTCAAGCGCGAAAGTGATGCGCTGCAGGATCTGGGCAAGGAGCTGATGACGCTGCGCAGCGACCTCTTCAAGCGTCTGCAGCTGTCCGACCAACTGATCGACGCGCTGGCCGAGGCCAAGCGCATCACCAACTTCGAAGGCAAGCGCCGCCAGATGCAATATGTCGGCAAGCTCATGCGCAAGCTGACGCCTGAACAGGTCGCGGCCGTGAAGCAGGCGCTGGACGAGCAGCGCAATGGCTCCGCCAGCGAAAAAATGTCGCTGCAGGTGGCCGAGCAATGGCGCGACCGCCTGATCGTCGAGGAAGCGGCCCTGTCCATCTGGCTGGAGCATTTCCCCGGCACCGATGTGCAGCAGCTGCGCTCGCTGATCCGCCAGTCGCGCAAGGACATCGACAAGGCCAAGGAGCAAGCCGCCGCAGCGGCCGCTGCCGCCGGCCCCGATGCCGAACCCAAGGAAGTCAGCAAGGGCCGCGCCTACCGCGACCTGTTCCAGCTGGTGCGCGAGCAACTGGCCAGCGCCGGCAAGGCCGGTGCGAGCGCCGAGGATGACGGCGATGAGTGATGCGCCCGTATCCGTATATCTTCACGATGCCGTGAAGATCGGCATCGTCTCCATCAGCGACCGCGCCAGCAGCGGCGTCTATGAAGACAAGGGCCTGCCCGCGCTGCAGGAATGGCTGAGCCGCGCGCTCAAGAACCCCATCCAGTTCGAGCCGCGCCTGATTCCCGACGAGCAGGCCGGCATCAGCGCGGCGCTGATCGAGCTGGTCGATGCAGGCTGCAGCCTGGTGCTGACCACCGGCGGTACCGGCCCCGCGCTGCGCGATGTGACACCCGAGGCCACTTTGGCCGTGGCCCACAAGGAAATGCCGGGCTTTGGCGAGCAGATGCGCCAGATCAGCCTGGCTTTTGTGCCCACGGCCATACTCTCGCGCCAGGTGGCGGTGATACGCGGCAGCAGCCTGATCATCAATCTGCCGGGACAGCCCAAGGCGATTGCCGAGACGCTGGAAGGCCTCAAGGACGCCGACGGCAAATCCAAGGTCAACGGCATCTTTGCTGCCGTGCCCTACTGCATCGACCTGATCGGCGGCCCCTATCTCGAGACCCATGACGAGATCTGCAAGGCCTTTCGCCCCAAGACCGCGATTCGCGCGCCGCGCACTGCATAGCCTGCAGCGCCAGGTGCAATCCCTGCCAAAACATCCACCAAAGCAGCCTGCGGGCTGCTTTTTTCATGGTGCTCACGTGGCATGGCTGCTGCGGGTATCTCGCTGCAATCGCTATCAGAATAAAAGCAATTTGCGCCTTTCATCCATGGACTTCAGCAATAAATCCATCTGAAACCTATGAACAAAAAGCGCTAGCAGCTATCAAAGATGGTGTATCCCTTGGGATTTCCCGCAAGTGCTTGCCCCGATGCCAGACGCAATAGCCACCCCTAGCATGTTTGCTGCGATGCAGCGACGGCGGCCACCCGCCAACCGGACGCTGCACGCTCTCTCCACATTTCTCATAATTTTCAGGAGACTCCATGCATCGCTTGTCCCAGTCTGCGCCCACTGCTTCCCTGCTGGCTCTCGCCCTGACGGCGGCCTTCGCGGCTCCCGCCATGGCACAGGAAAAAGTCAAGATCGGCTTCATCACCGACATGTCCAGCCTCTATGCCGATGTGGAAGGCAAAAACGGTGCCGTTGCCATACAGATGGCGATTGACGACTTTGGCGGCAAGGTACTGGGCAAGCCCATCGAGCTGCTGACAGCCGACCACCAGAACAAGGCAGATATCGCGGCCAGCAAGGCCCGCGAGTGGATAGACACGCAAGGCATCAGCCTGGTGTTCGGCGGCACCAACTCCGCCACGGCCCTGGCCATGGCCAAGGTCGCCCAGGAGAAAAAGCGCGTCTTCATCGACAATGGCGCGGGCAGCTCGGCTCTGACCAACGAGCAATGCAGCCCCTATACCGTGCACTACGCCTTCGATACCGTGGCCCTGGCCAAGGGCACGGGCGGTGCCGTGGTGGACACGGGCGGCAAGAGCTGGTTCTTCGTGACGGCCGACTATGCCTTCGGCCATGCACTGGAAGCCGACACCAGCAAGATCATCGAAGCGCGTGGCGGCAAGGTGCTGGGCTCGGTCAAGACGCCGCTCAACGCCAGCGACTTCTCTAGCTTCATGCTGCAGGCCCAGAACAGCAAGGCGCAGATCCTGGGCCTGGCCAATGCCGGCGGAGACACCATCAACTCCATCAAGGCGGCCAAGGAGTTCGGCGTCACCAAGAACATGAAGCTGGCCGGCCTGCTGGTCTTCTTCAGCGACATCCACAGCCTGGGACTTAAGAACACCGAAGGCATGCAGTTCACCGCCCCCTGGTACTGGGACATGAACGACGGCTCGCGCAAGTTTGCCGACGCCTTCATGGCCAAGACCCAGCGCCGCCCCAGCGAGATCCAGGCTGCCGACTACTCGGCCACCATGAACTACCTCAAGGCCGTGGAAAAAGCCGGAACGCTCGATGCCGACAAGGTCATGGCCACCTTGAAAAGCACCAAGATCGACGACTTCTTCGGCCAGGGCTATATCCGTGAAGACGGCCGATATGTGCACGATATGTACCTGATGCAGGTCAAGTCGCCGGCCGAATCCAAGGGCACCTGGGACTATTACAAGATCATCAAGAAGCTGCCAGCCGAGCAGATCTGGACCACCAAGGCGGAAAGCAAATGCCAGTACTGGCGGTGACTTGAACCCGCGAGGCATATGCCCCGCATCGGCACAACGGACAGCAAGCCGCGGCAGCTGTCCGTTTTTTCATGGCAGCAGTTCCAACAGCTCCAAGCGTCAATCCGCAACAAACTTACATCGCGATATTTGCGCCTTATCGAGATGGACCTGACGGGCGGCGTCCCCAGCGACCCTTTCCAAGCCGAACGCTGCAGCCCCTGCGGCATCACTCGGCAAAAAGGCAGGCCCTGCGGCCTGCCTTTTTCATGGCGACGGGCAAAAGCGCTTGATGCACAAGTGCCGCAGCCCGGCTTCAGTTCAGGTCAACGTGCCGTGGTGTCGGTCGATGCATTGACGATGGGAATGTAGAAATCGCCGCCCGCCTGATTGAACTCCGCCGCCTTGGCCTGCATGCCCACGGCAATGCTGTTCTCGGCGCTCACGCCTTGCTGCTTGGCAAAGTCGCGCACTTCCTGGGTGATCTTCATGGAGCAGAACTTGGGTCCGCACATGGAGCAGAAGTGAGCCACCTTGGCGCTGTCCTTGGGCAGGGTTTCGTCGTGGTAGGCCTGGGCCGTATCGGGATCCAGTCCCAGGTTGAACTGGTCCTGCCAACGGAAGTCGAAGCGCGCCTGGGAGAGCGCATCGTCACGCGAACGCGCGCCCGGATGGCCCTTGGCGACATCGGCCGCATGGGCCGCAATCTTGTAGGCGATGATGCCCTGCTTGACGTCGTCGCGGTCGGGCAGACCCAGATGCTCCTTGGGCGTTACATAGCACAGCATGGCCGTGCCGAACCAGCCGATCATGGCCGCGCCGATGGCGCTGGCGATGTGGTCGTAGCCGGGGGCGATGTCTATGGTCAGCGGGCCCAGGGTGTAGAACGGGGCCTCGTGGCAGTGCTTGAGCTGCTCGGTCATGTTCTGCTGGATCATGTGCATGGGCACATGGCCAGGGCCTTCGATCATGGTCTGCACATCGTGCTTCCAGGCGATCTGCGTCAGCTCGCCCAGCGTGGCCAGCTCGGCAAACTGGGCATCGTCGTTGGCATCCGACGCGCAGCCGGGACGCAGGCCATCGCCCAGCGAGAAGCTCACGTCATACTGCTTCATGATGTCGCAGATGTCCTCGAAATGTTCATAGAGGAAGCTCTCGCGGTGATGAGCCATGCACCACTTGGCCATGATGGAGCCGCCGCGCGAGACGATGCCGGTGCGGCGCTGGGCCGTGAGGTGGATGTAGGCCAGGCGCACGCCGGCGTGGATGGTGAAGTAGTCCACGCCCTGCTCGGCCTGCTCGACCAGCGTGTCGCGGAAGATCTCCCAGGTCAGGTCCTCGGCAATGCCGCCGACCTTTTCCAGCGCCTGATAGATGGGCACGGTGCCGATGGGCACGGGCGAGTTGCGCACAATCCAGTCGCGCGTGGTGTGAATGTTCTTGCCCGTAGACAGGTCCATGACATTGTCCGCACCCCAGCGAATGGCCCAGACCAGCTTTTCCACCTCTTCCTCGATGCTGGAAGTCACGGCCGAATTGCCGATGTTGGCGTTGATCTTGACCTTGAAATTGCGGCCGATGGCCATGGGTTCGATTTCAGGGTGGTTGATATTGGCCGGAATGATGGCGCGGCCGCGCGCCACTTCGTCGCGCACGAATTCGGGTGTGATGATCTTCGGGATCGCTGCGCCCAGGCTGTTGCCGGCCAGGCGCAGCTCTCGCGCCGCGTCCTGCTGGTACTGCGCCATCCATTCACGGCGACCGTTTTCGCGCAGGGCCACATACTCCATCTCGGGCGTGATGATGCCGCGCTTGGCATAGTGCATCTGGGTCACGTTCTGGCCTGATTTGGCTCGGCGCGGCTGGCGCTGCAGCGCTGCGGCTTCGGCACGCAGCTGCTCCACACGCAGGTCTTCTTCGCCGCGCTTGCCGCCGTCGTCCAGCGCCACACGCTGGCGGCCCACATAGTATTCGCTGTCGCCGCGCGCCTCGATCCAGGCACCGCGCACGCTGGCCAGACCGCTGCGCACATCGATCTTGGCAGCAGGGTCGGTGTAGGGGCCGGAGGTGTCGTAGACGCTGACCTGCTCACCGTTGGTGAGCGCAATATCGCGCACCGGCACACGCAGTTCGGGATAGATGGAGCCGCTCAGATAGCTCTTGGTCGAAGCCGGAAAGGGCTGGCGGGACTGGGCCAGCAGTTCGGCAAAGCGGGTGGCGTCAGGGGCGTTGCCAGCGGCTGGCGTAAAGATGGAATCAGGGGCGTTCATCGCAGTCTCCTCAAAGCGGTTGAAGTGCATCAAACGCTCCGTGGAGTGCGGCCCTGCTCTGATCTTGCCCTGCACTGGCCCGGCCCGCTATGGGGTATCCGGCCTGTGCCGCCGAAATTCTGCAATCTCGGCCTGGTTCTTCACGCACCGGCTGTCCAGAAAAGACAAAACCCCAGTGCGCGAGGCGCCTGGGGTTTGCTGTGCCCATGGCTTTCAGGGCTGGCACCCGTGCCAGTTGCCCTGTCAATCCATCGGCCCTGCGTCAGGGTCCCGCTCTTCTTCCGCCGGTATGAACCGGATCAAGTTCGTCGGGTTCGCCTGCACTGTTTTCACAGTGACTGGCATCTCAGCGCTTTCGCACACCCCGGAGCTGCACGCAGTATAGGCTGGTTTTGCCACAATTTGCGCACTCTTGAAGCTGTTTAACTATCCTGACCCTCAAGCGTCTAATCCGCCGTTCAATCCAGCCCCTGCAGCGCCAGCCATTCATTGCTGGCAGCACGGCTTGCGCGCCACTGGTTGATGGGCGCGCTGACATCCTCGTAGCCCAGGGCAATGCCAAAGGCAATCTGGTAGCCATCCGGCAATGCCAGCTGTTCGATCAGCATGTCGTTGTACATGCGCCAGAAGCCCTGGGCACAGGTGGCCAGACCTTTCTCCACCGCCAGCAGCATGAAGGACTGCAGATAGATGCCCAGATCCACCCATTGCGCATAGCCCATGCGCTCCTCCACGGCCACGAAAATACCCACGGGCGCACCGAACATCTGGCCGTTCTTGGCCAACTGGGCCAGACGTGCTGCCTTGTCCTCGCGACCGATATTGAGTGAGCGATACAGATCTTCGCCGTTTTCAAAGCGGCGACTGCGGTAGGGCTCCCACAAACCGGGTGGATAGGACAGGCCGGGGCGCTGCACGGCCTCGGTCTCCCTGGCCCTGGCGCACAGATCCTTGAGCGCCTGTCCGCCCACTGCAGTCACACGCCAGGGCTGCATATTGCCGCCGGACGGCGCCTGCGCTGCGGTCTCCAGCAAGTCCCGCACCGTGGCAGCAGCCACGGCCTGCGGCAGAAAAGCGCGCACCGAACGACGCTGCTGCAATGCTTGACGAGTATCCATCTCTTCTACTTTCCTAAATCACTGGTGTGCAGTGTAGGAGCTTGCGGCATTTTCCCGAGTCGCCGTGGATACCTTGTCGCAGCCGCCCCGGTGCTTGCCCTGATGGCGCGCCCTGCTCCAACTGCGACCATGCTGGCTGCCCGTCGCAGTGACCGGGTACTCACCACCTCAGGAGATGACTCTGATGAAGCCTCGCTCTGTTTGCTCCGCTACCGTTTTTTCCCCAAGAACATTGACGCTGGCACTGGGATGCCTGCTGACCGCTGCAGGCGCTCAGGCGCAGGACAAGATTCGCATCGGCTTCATCACCGATATGTCGGGCCTCTATGCCGATGTGGACGGCAAGGGTGGTGCTCTGGCGGTGCAGATGGCCGTGGACGACTTTGGCGGCAAGCTGCTGGGCAAGCCCATCGAAGTATTGACGGCCGACCACCAAAACAAGGCCGATATCGCGGCCAGCAAGGCACGCGAGTGGTTCGACACCCAGGGCATGAACATGCTGATCGGCGGCACCACCTCCAGTGCCGGCCTGGCCATGGGCAAGGTGGCCGACGAGAAGAAAAAGGTCTACATCATCAACGGCGCGGGCACTTCGGCACTGACCAACGATCAGTGCAGTCCCTATTTCGTGCACTATGCCTATGACACCGTGGCGCTGGCCAAGGGCACGGGCAAGGCAGTGGTGGAGCTGGGCGGCAAGAGCTGGTTCTTTCTGACGGCCGACTATGCCTTTGGCCAGGCGCTGGAGGCCGACACCACCCGCGTGGTCAATGCCGCTGGCGGCAAGGTACTGGGCAACGTCAGGCACCCGCTGAACACAGCCGACTTCTCTTCCTTCCTGCTGCAGGCCCAGAACTCCAAGGCCCAGATTCTGGGCCTGGCCAATGCAGGCGGCGACACCATCAATGCCATCAAGTCGGCACGCGAGTTCGGCCTGACCAAGACCATGAAGCTGGCCGGCCTGCTGCTGTTCAGCTCCGACATCCACAGCCTGGGCCTCAAAGCCACGGAAGGCCTGATGTTCACCGACAGCTGGCATTGGGACCTGAATCCCGAAAGCCGCAAGTTCTCGGATCGCTTCTTTGCCAAGTTCAAGAAGATGCCCACCTCGCTGCAGGCAGCCAACTACTCGGCCGCCATGCAGTATCTGAAGCTGGCCGAGAAGCTGGGCACGACGGACGCAGACAAGATCATGGCCGGCTTCAAGGCCACGCCGCTATCGGACTTTTATGCCAAGGGCGTGATCCGCCCCGACGGCCGCTACGCTCACGACATGTATCTGCTGCAGGTCAAGACGCCGGCCGAATCGAAGAAGGCCTGGGATTACTTCAAGGTGCTCAAAACCCTGCCCGGCGACCAGGTCTTCACCACCAAGGAAGAGAGCAAGTGCGCTCTGTGGAAGTAGCCGGTCGGCATTGAAGAAGCAGCCGGGCTGCCTGCATGGCACCCGGCTTGATGCCTTGCGCTTCGTCCTCGCCTTCTTGCCACGCAAGAAGAAGCGTCAAGCGACTGCCCGCACCGGCATCAAGACAAGGCTCATTCGAACCCGCGCATCTCGCACCATTCCCCGGGCTCTGCCCTGGTGGAGCGCCACTGGTTGATGGGTGCCGCGCTGTCCTCATAGCCCAGAGCCATGCCAAAAGCGATCTGGTAGCCCTGCGGCAGCGCCAGATGCCGGCTCACAAAATCGCTGTAATTGCGCCAGAAGCCCTGGGCGCAGGTGGCCAGCCCCTTTCCGGTCGCCAGCAGCATCAGCGATTGCAGATAGATGCCCAGATCCACCCACTGCGCACGCAGCATGCGGCTCTCGACCGCGACGAATACGCCTACAGGTGCGCCAAACATATGGGTGTTCCGGGCTAGCTGCAGCAGCCGCCCACTCCTGTCCTCACGCCCCATGCCTATGGAACGATAGAGATCCTCGCCATTGTCAAAGCGGCGGCTGCGATAGGGCTCCCACAGCTGAGGTGGATAGACCAGGGCAGGATCAGAGTTGGGGGTCGCCGCAGGCATGGCCTGGCGCAAGGCCTGAAGGCTGTCCCCCGTCAGCGCTATCACGCGCCAGGGCTGGAGGTTGCCGCCTGAAGCCGCAAGTCCGGCCTTCGCCAGCAAATCCCTGACCAGCGCCGCATCCACCCTCCTTGGCAAAAAAGCACGCACCGAATGGCGCTGCTGCATGGCCTGTTCCACATTCATCATTGCTTGCCTCGGGTTTGAGTTGGCAAGCAGTCTCGGCCGGACAGGCAGGGCTTTCGCCCCTCAAATCGACTACGGGCAAGCACCATGAAAAAAGCCAACGACAGGCATTGGCTTTCACTGGCAGAGCAGAAGCATCAAGCGATCCATGGACAAGCGCCTGGGGTTTACTTGCCCAGAATCTGATCGATCTTGTCCTTCTGGAATGCCTCGGGTCGTTCGGACTCGCAGGGCACACAGTCCTTGACATGGCCTTGAATCGAGAGCTTCTCGATGGCGGCCCACAGCAGTGCAATCTGCTTTTCATGGCCGGCAGCGCCTTCGGACAGAGAGCGCATGGCCTGGGCCACGGGATCGACTTCGGCCGTCACGCCATAGGCGGTGAAGCCGCTCTTGCCGCAATCCTCGTCAATCACGACAGCCGTTTGCGCCTTGGCCTCGACCTTGGGTGCCGACTCATGCTCGGTCACATCGGCGCTATGTCCGGTCTTGCTGGGAATGATGCGCGCCGGAATGCCCACGGCAGTCGCACCTGCAGGCACGGGCTTGATGACCACGGCATTGCTGCCTATCTTGGCACCATCGCCTACCTCGAAGCCGCCCAGCACCTTGGCGCCGGCACTGACCACCACATTCTTGCCCAGCGTAGGGTGGCGCTTGGCGCCCTTGTAGAGCGAGGTACCGCCCAAGGTGACACCGTGATAGATGGTGCAGCCATCGCCCACCACGGCGGTTTCGCCGATCACGACACCCATGCCGTGATCGATGAAGACCTCGCGACCAATGACGGCACCGGGGTGGATTTCAATGCCGGTGAACCAGCGCCCCATGTGCGAGATGAAGCGCCCCAGCCATTTGAAGCCATGCGTCCAGCACCAGTGCGCAGGGCGCTGCAGCCAGATGGCGTGCAGCCCCGGATAACAGGTGATGACCTCCCAGGTGCTGCGGGCCGCGGGGTCGCGGTCAAGAATGCACTGGATGTCGGAGCGCAGGCGATCAAGCATCAAATAACAACGTGAGGAATGTTTAGCTTGTGAAGTCTAGCGGGTTGGTGGCTGGCTCTGCAGCATGGCTTTGGCAACACCGCGAAGAATATGGATTTCTTCCTGGGTCAGCTGCGCGCGGTTGAAAAGCTGGTTAAGCCTGGGCATGAGCTTCTTGGGCGCTGCCGGGTCCAGAAAGCCGATATGGGCCAGGGCCTGTTCCCAGTGGCCCAGCATGCCCTGCACCTGGGCCATGTCGGCGCGATGCGCCTCGGGCGTGTGCTCCACCACGGGAAAACCACCCAGTGCCACGCGCCAGTCATAGGCAACGACCTGAATGGCCGAGCCCAGATTGAGCGAGCCGAACTGCGGATTGGACGGAATCGACAGCGCCACATCGCAGCGGTAGACATCGTCGTTGCTCATGCCAAAGCGCTCGCAACCGAACAGAAAGGCCACGCCCTTCTGGTTGCAGGCCGCACCGGATGTGGGTAGGTTATCGGTCAGACCTGCGTCCACTTCAGACACAGAGCGTGTATCGAGCTCTCCTTTCAGGAGCAACTCGAAATGCTCGCGCGGAGTGCGTGTAGGCGGGCCGAAGTCGCGTGGCGTCATCGCCGTCGCGCACATATGGCTGATGCCGTCCAGGGCTTCCTCCAGGGTGTCGACCACGCGGGCCTTGTCCAGCACATCCAGTGCGCCACTGGCACGCTGAATGGTTTCTTCCTTGCGCAGCACGTTCTTGTAGCGCGGGCGCACCAGCACCAGGTCGTCGAAGCCCATGGTCTTGAGCGCTCGGGCAGCCGCGCCCACATTGCCGGCATGGCTGGTTTCAATCAGTACGAATCGGGTTTTCATCAACGCAGAACAATGCAAAAGGCCCCACTTGTGGCCTTGATAAGACAGCAGACTACGCGGCCAGCTCTCTCTGGCATCCGCAAGCGCCGCAGAGAAGACCCTCGGGTCGCCGGGACGAACAAGCAAAAAAAGCGCAGCCTGGGTAGAATTGCACCCATTGTCGCCGCCCCGCATCGCCGGTCGCGGCTTTTACGTTCTTACCCGCGTAGTTCAGCCCAGTTTTGCTCCGGGCTGCATCGCCAACGCACTCACAATTTATGTCGAACTCCCTGCACCCCATGCTCAACGTGGCCATCAAGGCTGCTCGCGCCGCTGGCGCCCTCATCAACCGTGCCGCACTGGATGTGGAATCGGTGCGCGTTGCGCAAAAGCAGGTGAACGACTTTGTGACCGAGGTAGACCAGGCGGCCGAGCGCATCATCATTGAGACGCTGCTCAACGCCTACCCCCAGCATTCCATCCTGGCCGAAGAATCGGGCAGCGAGCATGGTGCCAAGAACTCCGACCATGTCTGGATCATCGATCCCCTGGACGGCACCACCAACTTCATCCACGGCTTCCCCGTGTACTGCGTGAGCATCGCCCTTGCCTACAAGGGCAAGATCGAGCACGCCGTGATCTATGACCCCAGCCGCAACGACCTGTTCACGGCAACCAAGGGCCGTGGAGCCTATCTGAACGAGCGCCGCATCCGCGTCTCCAAGCGCACCCAGCTGCGTGATTGCCTGATCTCCACGGGCTTCCCCTTCCGCCGTGGCGACAACTTCAAGCAATACATGCTGATGCTGGGCGAAGTCATGCAGCGCACCGCCGGCGTGCGTCGCCCCGGCTCCGCCGCCCTGGACCTGGCCTATGTGGCTGCCGGCTTTGCCGACGGCTTCTTTGAGTCCGGCCTGTCCATCTGGGACGTGGCTGCCGGTTCTCTGCTGGTCAGCGAAGCCGGTGGTCTGGTGGGCAACTTCACGGGTGAAGCCGACTTCCTGGAACAACGCGAAATCCTGGCCGCCAACCCACGCATCTATGGTTCGCTGATTCCCGTGCTGGGCAAGTTCAGCAAGTTCGCCACCGCTGGCGAAAAAGCGGCTGTGCGTCAGGCAGTCAAGACTGGCGAATTCGAAGCCCCCGCCGAAGAAGGTGCAAAGGCGGTGGCCGAAGAAGGCCAGAAGAACGCAGAATAAAAAAGGCGGTCGCCCCACGACTGCGGAAAGGGCCTGGTCCGGTGGACCGGGCCCTTTTTTTATGCCGCCAGGCCGCCCCCAGGCAATAAACACTCCTTGGGGGCCGAGTCCACAAGCAGTGGACAAGCGCTGGAGGTGTACGTCTCTCCACAGAATCCACAAACTCCCGGTCCAAAATCTGCCCGACGACAAATGGGCAGAACAATATGATGGACTTCTTCAGCCAGCATTGGGCGCTGGCCATTGACTGGGTTTCCGTGCATGCGGTGACTCCCGTGGTCAACGCACTCCATATTGCAGAGGCAGCAGGCGATCCGCGCGAGATAGCCGCCGGCATCCTGATCGCGCTGCTGCAGCTGTTTCTGATCGGCTGTGTGATGCGGCCGCTGGAGAGTCTGCTTCCCGCCGAACGCTGGGCCGACCGCCGCCACACCACGGTGGACCGCAACTACACCCTGCTCATGCTGCTGGGCCTGTTTCCGCTGTTCAGCTTTTTGATCCTCATGCCGGTCGCCCATATGCTGGGCGGCGGGCCTGCCACCGAGGAGGCCAGCGGCCTCAAGGCCTGGCTGCCCTGGTTTGAAGGCCACCCCTATATATTGTTTGCCGTGTACTACGTGGTCTACGACTTCACGTATTACTGGATGCACCGCGCCCAGCACGTCATTCCCTGGTGGTGGGCCATGCACAGCATGCACCACAGCCAGCGCCAGATGAGCTGCTGGAGCAATGATCGCAGCAACTATCTGGACGGCATGCTGCAAAGCTTTGTGCTGGCCAGCGTAGGTCTGGCCATGGGCGTGGAGCCCTCCGAGTTCGCCATGCTGGGCTTGCTCAGCGAGCTGGTGCAGAACTTCTCCCATGCCAACGTAGCGCTGCGTCTGGGCTGGCTGGGCCAAATGGGCGAGCGCCTGCTGGTCGGCCCACGCTTTCACCGCAACCACCATATGCTGCGCGATGCCGAGCGCCCCGAGCGCCACAACTGCAACTTCGGCCAGGTTCTGCCCTGGTGGGATCAGTTGTTCGGCACCGCCCTCTATCACGACGAGGAACTACGCCCCACGGGCGTGAGCGACCCCGAGGTCGATGCCGACAACGAGCGCGGCCTGATCGCCATGCAGTGGTACACCTTGAAGCGCTTCTGGGGAGCCTTCAGTTGCCGCGCGGGCTGGAGGCTGGGCGATGTGTCCTTCGGCCCGGGCTACCGCCCCATTCATGACGACGATCAAGGCTTTGGCTCTCAATCCGAGCAAGGCGTGCAGACGGCCTCTGCCAAATAGCCAAAAAACAGCCATGCCCCCTGCTATTGGGCATCACGGATAATGCAGCATTCGGCGCCCGCCCAGCACCGGCGCGGCGCCCCCTGTTTTGCATACCGCTGAAGCGATGACCCAGACAAGCACAGAATCCCCGTCGCTGCCCTACTCCCCAGACATGACTGACCTCTCGGCGCATACGCCGATGATGCAGCAGTACTTCAAGCTCAAAGCCGACCACCCCGACACGCTGGTTTTCTACCGCATGGGTGACTTTTACGAGCTGTTCTTTGGCGATGCCGAAAAAGTCACGCGCCTGCTGGACATCACGCTGACCACGCGCGGCCAGACCGCAGGCCAGCCCATTCCCATGGCCGGCGTACCTTTCCACGCCCTGGAAAACTATCTGGGCCGCCTGATCAAGATGGGCGAGTCGGTGGCGATCTGCGAGCAGGTCGGCGAAATCGGCGTGGGCAAGGGTCCGGTGGAGCGCAAGGTCGTGCGCGTGGTCACGCCCGGCACACTGACGGATAGCGAGCTGCTCTCCGACAAGAGCGAAGCCATTTTGCTGGCCCTGCACACCGCCGGCCGCCAGCGCGTGGGACTGGCCTGGATGGCCATGACCCAGGGCCGCATTCACATGGCCGAATGCGCGGCCGATGAACTGGGCGCCTGGCTGTCGCGCATCGCGCCCAGCGAAGTGATCTACAGCGCCGGTGTCACCGAGCGCTTCGAGCAAGCCCTGTTTGCCGTCAAGCACAGCGGCGCCATCAGTTGCCCTCTGTCACCCCGCCCTGACTGGCAGTTTGACTCGGGTCTGGGCGAGCGCAAGCTGCTGGAGCTGCTGGGCGCGGCCAGCCTCAAGGCCTGGGAGGCCGAGGGTCTGCCGCTGGCCCATGGTGCCGGTGCCGCCCTGCTGTCCTATGCCGAACATACCCAGGGCCGCAATCTCACCCATATCCACGCCATCCAGGTGCAGCGTGACGACGAGCTGATTGCCCTGCCGCTGGCCACACGCCGCAATCTGGAGCTGGTCAAGACGCTGCGCGGCGAAGATGCGCCCACGCTGTTTTCGCTGCTGGACAGCTGCATGACCGGCATGGGCAGCCGCCTGCTCAAGACCTGGCTGCTGGAGCCCGAACGCAATCGCAAGGCCGCCATGCAACGCCTGGAAGCGATTGGCGTGCTGCGCGGCACCGGGGCAGGCATGGCCCCCTGGCAAGCCCTGCGCGCCGAGCTCAAGGGCGTGAGCGATGTGGAGCGCATTACCGCCCGCATCGCCCTGCGCCAGGTGCGCCCGCGCGAGCTGGTGGGCCTGTCCAAAACACTGGAAAAAGCGAAGCTGCTGGCACAGTCCGGACAGGCTCCGTCGGCCTATCTGACGCAGATCTTCAGCGACCTGATTCCGCCCGAAGGCTGTGCCGAGCTGCTGGCGCGCGCTATTCATGAAGAGCCCGCAGCGCTGGTGCGGGACGGCGGCGTGATCGCCACGGGCTTCGACGCCGAACTCGACGAGCTGCGCGCCATCCAGAACAACTGCGACGAGTTTCTGCTGGAGCTGGAGGCCAAGGAAAAGCTGCTCACCGGCATTCCCAACCTGCGCGTGCAGTTCAACAAGGTGCATGGCTTCTATATCGAGGTCACCAACAGCTACAAGGATGCGGTACCCGAGCGTTTTCGCCGCCGCCAGACGCTCAAGAACGCCGAGCGTTACATCACGCCCGAGCTCAAGGCTTTCGAGGACAAGGCCTTGTCGGCCCAGGAGCGAGCGCTGCAGCGCGAGAAGTTCCTGTTCGAGCAGCTGCTCGACCAGCTTCAGCCCCATGTGCCCCAGCTCACGCGCGTGGCCCAGGCGATTGCCGCACTGGACGTTCTGTGCACGCTGGCCGAGCGCTCTCTGACGCTGAACTGGGCCGAGCCGCAGTTCGTCAGCCAGCCCTGCATAGAGATCGAGGCTGGCCGCCACCCCGTGGTGGAGGCACGCATGGCCGAGACCTCCAGCGGCAGCTTCATCGCCAACCACACGCGCATGAATCTCAACACGCGCATGCAGATCATCACCGGCCCGAACATGGGCGGCAAATCGACCTATATGCGCCAGGTGGCCTTGATCGTGCTGCTGGCCAGCATGGGCAGCTATGTGCCCGCCAGCGCCTGCCGCCTGGGGCCCATCGATGCCATCCACACGCGTATCGGCGCCGCCGACGATCTGGCCAATGCCCAGTCCACCTTCATGATGGAGATGACCGAGGCCGCGCAGATTCTGCATTCGGCCACGCCCCACTCCCTGGTGCTGATGGACGAGATCGGTCGCGGCACCAGCACCTTCGACGGACTGGCCCTGGCCAGCGGCATTGCCAGCCAGCTGCACGACAAGACCAAGGCGTTCACGCTGTTTGCCACGCACTACTTCGAGCTGACCGAGCTGCCCGCCAAGGCCAAGGCCGCCGTCAACGTGCATGTCAGCGCAGCGGAGTCGGGCAGCGACATCGTGTTTCTGCACGAGATTCAGGCCGGCCCCGCCAGTCGCAGCTACGGTATCCAGGTCGCCAAGCTGGCCGGCATGCCCGCTGGCGTTCTCAACCATGCGCGCCATGCGCTTGAGGCACTCGAATCCCAGGCCGGCGAGAACGAGCTGCAGGTCAATCTGTTCGATGCGCCGGAGCTGGTGGACGCTAGCGCCGCGCCCAGCCCGCTGGACCAGGCCATGGCCGACGTCAACCCCGATGCGCTGAGCCCGCGTGAAGCGCTGGAAGTGCTCTACCAGCTCAAGAAGCTGAGCACCGGCACCGCCTAAGAACACGTTCCAAGCCTTGCGGACTCAAGCCCGGGCCTGATCTCTTCAGGCCCGGCTTGCATTCAGGCCTCCAGCAGTTGCTTTTGCGGCTGCTGCACGGACAGGCTGCGCTGCGGTACTTCGCCCAGCTTGAAGGCAGACACCTCGCCCATCAGGCGTGCGGCCTGCTCGCGCAGGCTGGTCGCTGCAGCGGCCGACTGCTCGACCAGGGCTGAGTTCTGCTGCGTGGCATCGTCCAGCCCGGCCACGGACTGGTTGATCTCGGCAATGCCGCGCCCCTGGGTCTGCGAAGCATCGCTGATCTCCTCGATGATCCGCGTCACCCTGGCCACGGCGTCCAGCAACTCCTGCATGGTGGCGCCCGCATGCACCACCTGCTGCGATCCGCTGCCCACCTGGGTCACGGAGTCGGTGATGAGCTGGCGCACTTCCCTTGCAGCTTCGGCCGAGCGCTGGGCCAGGCTGCGCACCTCGGCCGCCACCACGGAAAAGCCACGGCCCTGCTCGCCGGCACGCGCGGCCTCCACGGCTGCGTTCAGCGCCAGGATATTGGTCTGGAAGGCGATGGAGTCGATCACGCCGATGATGTCGGCAATCTTGCGCGACGAGTGGTTGATGCCCTCCATGGTCACCACCACTTGCTGGAAAGCCGTTCCGCCGCGCTCGGCCACGCCGCGCGCCGACTGCGCCAGCTCGCCCGCACTGCGCGTGGCCTCGGTATTGGCCTGCACGCTGTCCGTCAGCACCGACAGCGATGCCGCCGTCTGCTGCAAGGCACTGGCCGCCTGCTCGGTGCGCTGACTCAGGTCCTGGTTGCCCTGGGCCACCTCGGAGCTGGCCACGGAAATCGAATCGGCGGCCTGGCGCACAGCCCCAACCATGCGCTCCAGCGACGAGACAAAGCGGTTGAAGGCCGAGGCCAGCGCCCCCACCTCGTCATTGCTCTCCACCGGCATGCGACGGCTCAGATCGCCATGGCCGTCGGCAATCTCCTCCAGCATGCGCGCCGCGCGCCCCACGGGTGCGGCAATCGCCCGGCTCACCAGCCAGATCACCAGCAGACCTATGCCGCCGCCCACCAGGCCGGCCACGGCCGAGGTCAGCGCAATGGTTCGCCGCACGCCGCCCAGCACCTGGGCCTCGGGCAGCTCGGCAATCACGTACAGATCCAGCTCGGGCACATAGGAGGAAGCAATCAGCTGCCGGCCCGACGGCGCCTCGTACATGGCATGGGCAAAGCGCTCGCGGTTCAGCAGCGCAGCGCTGAGCTCGGCGCTGAAACCGGGCCGGTCCTTGAGCCAGTGCTTGCCGTCCACCAGCGCCGGGTCGCGGTGCACGAGAATGCTGCCGTTGCCGCGCACCAGGGAGACCGAACCGGACTCGCCCACCTGGTAGGCACGCACGGCCTGCGCCAACTCATCCACCGACAGGCCCAGGCCCGCAATGCCCTGCCTGCCCTGGCCCGCATCGAAGCGGACATTGATGAACAGCATATAGGCGTTGGAGCTGACGTCCTTGTCGATCTCCAGCACCTGCGACTTGTCCCCGGCCAGCAGCTCATAGAACCATTGGTCACCCTGGCCCTTGGGCGCCAGCTTGCGCATCGGTCCCTGCTCGCCGAAATACTGGCCCGTGCTGCCCGAGACCCAGAACACCGATGAGGCCCCGGCCTGCTGCTTGACGGCCTGGGCGTATCTGGCCCACGCGGCATTGCCATCCTCGGGCTCGCCCGCGGCCTCCCAGTCCAGCACAAAGCTGTTGCCGGCCACCGATCTGGCCATGGCCAGCGGCGTGCCGATCTGGCGCAGTATGTCGTTGCGGATCTCCCCCACCACGGCCGGAAGCTCCTGCCCCACCACACGTTCGCGCAGGCTGGCGCCCGTCAGCACAAAACCCAGCGCCGTGGAAATCGCCACGAACAGCAGCAGGCAGCTCACCATGCTGGACATGAGCTTGGTCCGTATCGACAGGTTGCGAAATGCGTGCATGGGAGTCCCTCTTCTAACCAGCTGTAAGCAAGTGTTCGATCAAGGGGCGGCATCTTCTCACGCATCCCGGGCGTGCATCTCAGGGACTTCCTCAGCCCGGCCCCGCAGCCGTGCCTGGGCAGGGCATCGGCAACAGTTACAGGGCCGCCAACGGCACTATTAAAACCCTTCTAAAATCGCGTTGCAGCCTGCGTTTACAGCTATACATTCAGAAGCACTCGACGCTTGCTGCATCTGGTGTTCATACGTTTTTCATTATTGTCTCTATCACCCATGACATACTGCGTCGCCCTCAAGCTCAACGCCGGCCTGGTGTTTCTGTCCGACTCCCGCACCAATGCCGGACTCGACCAGATCAGCACCTTCCGCAAAGTCATGCTGTATGAGCAACCGGGCGAGCGCTTCATGGTGCTGCAATCTGCCGGCAATCTGTCCATCACCCAGTCGGTGCGCGAGCTGCTGGAGAGCTTTCAGCTGCACGACACGACCACGGACGAGATGCTGACCATCTGGAATGTGCGCAGCATGTTCGATGCCGCGCGCGTGCTGGGCGCGGCCGTGCGCCATGTGCATGAGCGCGAAGCCACGGCGCTGCAGCGCGCCGGGGTGGACTTCAATGTCTCCATGATTTTTGGCGGCCAGATCCAGGGCGAGCGCATGCGCCTGTTCCAGGTCTATTCGGCGGGCAACTTCATCGAGGCCACGGGCGAGACGCCCTACTTCCAGATCGGCGAATCCAAGTACGGCAAGCCCGTGCTGGACCGCGTCATCACCTCCGAGACCCCGCTGGACGAGGCCGCCAAGTGCGCGCTGGTGTCCATGGACAGCACGCTCAAGTCCAACCTCTCGGTGGGCCTGCCGCTGGATCTGATCGTCTACGAGAACAACCGCTTCGCCACGGACCGCATTGTCTGCCTGGACGCCGACAACCCCTATCTGCGCATGCTGCACGACAGCTGGGGCGAGCGCCTGCGCCATGTCTTCGATAGCATCGACGATCCGGCCTGGGACGGCGGCCAGACCGACACGCCGATTCGCATCCACAGCCCGCGCGCCCATCCTCTGGTCAAAGTGGGAGCACCTGCTGCATCACGCTCGGCCCATGGACTGGGTGCAGGCAATATTCCGCCCGCCGCGCTGCGCCAGCCCGTGGTGCCGGCTCAGGCTGGCCTGAGCATGGCCGATGAATACCAGCGCCTGCAGACGGCAGAGGAGCAGGCGCGCATGCAAAGACAGGCAGGCCTTTCAAGGCGCTAAACTGATCGACGCTCCGACGCCCCTTTGGGGCGTTTTTCATATCCAGCCCGCCTCTCATGTCCCAGCCCACTGCAACAACCGGCAAGCCCAACACCCTGCCCGTGGTCTTCGCGCACGCCAACAGCTTTCCCATAGGCACCTATCGCCTGCTGTTTTCTCTGCTGCGCCAGCGCGGCATCGAAGCCGGCGGCGTGCAGCGCTTCGGCCACGACCCTCTGCATCCCGTCACCAATCACTGGCCGCATCTGGTGGACGAGCTGATCGAATACATCGAGCAGCAGGTCGAGCGGCACGGCCAGCCGGTCTATCTGGTGGGCCACTCGTTGGGCGGCATTCTGAGTTTTCAGGCCGCCTCCAAACGCCCCGATCTGGCGCGCGGCGTGCTGCTCATCGACTCGCCCCTGCTGGGCGGCTGGAAGGCGAACGCCGTGGGCCTGGCCAAGCAGACGCAGATCGTGGCCTCGGTCTCCCCCGGCAAGATCAGCCAGCGCCGACGCACCACCTGGGCCAGCAACGAGGAGGCGCTGGAGTACTTTCGCAGCAAGAAGGCCTTTGCCCAGTGGCACCCGCAGGTGCTGCAGGACTATGTGCAGCACGGCCTGGAGGACGACCAGGGCAAGCGCAGCCTGCTGTTCAGGCGCGAGGTGGAAACCGCCATCTACAACACCCTGCCCAGCAATCTCAACAACCAGCTCAAGCGTCACCCGGTGCGCTGCCCGGTGGCCTTCATCGGCGGTCGCTCGTCGGTGGAGATGCGCCAGGTGGGCATGGAGATGACGCAGCGCATCACCCGCGGGCGCATCACCATGCTGGACGGCGGCCATCTGTTTCCCATGGAGCGGCCCGAGGCCACCGCCGCCGCCATCGAGGCTTCGCTGCTCAATATGGAGCAGACCATTTTGCAGAAATCTGCTGGCAGTACTCACAAATAAGTAGCATCTTGCGCTTTTCAGATAACAATCTAAGCATCAAAACTATCTGAAATTCAATCAGAACAAGCGCTGCAAGCTATTAAAAAAGCCGCTTGCTATCACGCAAGCGGCTTTTTTGTGGGCAGCGCCAAGCCGCTCAATGGTGCCAGTCGACGATGCCGGTATAGGCGGTCACCAGCACGATGATGCCGAAAACGATGCGGTACCAGGCAAAGGGCACAAAGCTGTTGGTGGAGATAAAGCGCAGCAGCCAGCGCACGCACAGCCAGGCACTGATGAACGAGAAGATCAGGCCCACGGCAAACAGAGGCACATCCGCCATGGACAGCAGCGCGCGCTCCTTGTAGAGGCTGTAGACGCCCGCGCCGATCAGCGTGGGCATGGCCAGGAAGAACGAGAAGTCCGTGGCGGCCTTGCGCGACAGGCCCATGAGCATGCCGCCGATGATGGTGGAGCCGCTGCGGCTGGTGCCGGGCACCAGGGCAAAGCACTGCACCAGACCGACCTTGAGCGCATCGAGAGCCGTCATATCGTCCACCGACTGCACGCGGGTGGCAGCGGCAGGGCGGTTCTCGGCCCAGAGGATCACAAAGCCGCCGAGGATGAAGGTGGTCGCCACGATGACCGGCGTGAACAGATGCTCCTGCACATATTTGCCGAACAGCAGCGCCAGCACCACGGCAGGCAAAAAGCCGATGATGACGTTGAGCGCGAACTTCTGTGCCTGGCGGCTGCTGGGCAACTCCACCAGCGTGTCCCGGATCTTCTGCCAGTACACCAGCATCACGGCAAAGATGGCGCCGGTCTGGATCGCAATCTCAAACACCTTGGCCTTGCCTCCGACAAAACCCATCAGCGAACCCGCCAGGATCAGGTGGCCGGTTGAGGAAATCGGCAAGAACTCGGTCAGCCCTTCCACAATGCCCATGATGGCGGCCTTGACCAGCAATAAAGTATCCACGCGAATCGTCCTTTGGATGCAGGGTTGAAGCAAAGCCGCCCATTATCCGCTCGCCATTTTCCCGCTCGCGCTCACAAGACCTTTTCCGCCCGCCAATCGACAGACAATCGCAAACTTTTACAAGACATGGCTTGTGGTGATGGGCAAAGTCACGCGCCTGTGCTGCAATAGCTGCGCGCCGGTTGTCGGCGTTTTTTCAAAAATCACACCATCATGAAAAAATTTGTGGTCCTGGCTGTCGTGTCCCTGGCCTGCAGCATGAGCATGGCTGCCGGCGACAAGCCCAAAACCGCCCAGCAGCAGCTCATGGGCACCTGCAACACTGAAGCCACCGGCAAAAAAGGCGATGAACGCAAGGAGTTCATGAAGTCCTGCCTGTCCGACGGCAAGAAGCGTCAGCAGGAACGCATGAAGAGCTGTAATGCCGACGCCGCCGGCAAAAAGGGCGACGAGCGCAAGGCCTTCATGAGCGAGTGCCTGAAGAAGGACTGAGCCGCCTTAGCGGCTTTGCAGCTTCCGCGCTGCGCGCAATGCACAAAGCCACCGCAAGGTGGCTTTGTGGTTTCAGGCGGAGGCAGCGGCCGAGGCCGTTCGCCGGGCGCGGCGTTTTTTCCACCAGATGATGACGCCGGTGATGGACAGCATGGCCACCATCACGCCGACCACCGATATCAGCACACGCCCGAAGGTGCCCAGGATGCGGCCGCTATGCAGCGGCAGCTGCAGTTGCACGAAGACATCGGCTCCCGTGCCGTGCCAGGGGCGATAGCTGCCCAGCACCTCGCCGCTTTCCGAGCTCACGTAGACATTGGACAGCCCCATGCCCATGACCCCGGTCTCGTCATCGGGATCGAAGAAGGACACGTTGTAGAACGGGAAATCCCCGCCATACCAGATGCCGCCGGCCTCGGTCTTGATGCCCAGCCGCACCGCCTCCTTGCGTGCGATCTCAATGGCCGTGGCAAAACCGATCTTAGGCTCGATAAAGCTGCCCAGAGGTGCCGGCTTGAGCGTCTCGTAGGGGCCGGGCGTGGTGGTCGACACCTTGCTCATCACGGGATAGAACACCTCGCGGTAGAGATTGATCGAGAACGAGGTGAAGGCCACGATGACGATTACCCCCCAGACCCACAGCGCACCTGCGCGGTGCAGGTCGAAATTGAGCTTGTAGGCACCGGCGCCCCAGCGTATGCGCCAGGACGGCATCCAGCGCGCCCACCAGGACTTGCCGCCAGCCTTGGCGGGCGCGTCCTGCGCCACGGCCGCAGCCACCTTCCTCTTCACGGGCAGGGTCAGCACCAGCGCCCAGAAGCTGTCGGCCAGCCACAGCAGTGCGAGACCGCCCATGAACCAGTAGCCCCAGCGGTTGCTGCCCGCAAACGTTGGACTGAGCAGGCTTTCATGCAGATGGCGCAGCCAGGGCATGAGATTGCGCCAGCTCAGGGCCAGGCTCTTGGAGTCACGGTGGCCGGTGATGACTCCCGTCACCGGGTCCACGAACACCGTGTTGTAGCCCAGCACATGGGGCTTGTCCGTGGCCTGGTCCACCAGCGGGCGCACCAGAAAGGAAGCCGCCTCGCCCTCGCGCAGGCCCAGGCTCATATACGAGATCTCGGCGCGCGCATCGGCTGCCTGCACGGCCTGGGCCAGTTGCAGCGGCGTCTGCAGCGGGCCGCGTCCCGGCGTGTGCAGCATGTCGGCATTGAGCCAGTCGTCGATTTCATGATCCCACGAGAGCACCGCTCCCGTGAGACCGGTCATGACCAGGAAGGCCGCGAGAAACAGGCCGACCCAGCGATGAACCACGGTCCACAGAGCTCGCATCAGAAGTCCACGCTGGCGGTCAGCGAGAAGGTACGCGGCGCGCCCTGCACCAGATAGCCGTTGGTGGCATAACCGCCGACCGAGGCCCAGTAGTTGCGGTTGGCCACGTTGTCCACGCGTGCATTCAGGGTCACCAGCTTGCCGCCGACGTCCATCAGATAGCGGGCGCCCAGGTCAAAGCGGGTCCAGGCCGGCACGCGCTGGCTGTTGCCGGCATTGGCGTACTGCGCGCCGGTATACATCAGCCGCGCATTCAATGCCAGGCCGTGCACGCCCGGCACGTCCCAGTCAGCGCCGATATTGGCCTGGCTGCGGGGCACGCCCACCACGCGCTTGCCATCATTGGCGCCACTCGCCGTGGTCAGGTATTTTGCGTCCAGCAGAGTCAGGCCGCCGAGCAAGCGCAGGCCCTTGACGGGCTCGCCGAACACATTGAACTCCAGACCGCGATTGCGCTGCTTGCCGAACACGCCGTAGACATTGTTCTCCACATAGGCGCTGGGCATGCTGGTGGTGAAGAAGGAGACGCTGGCGCCGATATTGCCGCCGTCGTATTTGAGGCCTGCCTCCTTCTGGCGGGAGACATAGGGAGCGAACACCTGGCCAGCATTGCTGACCACCTGGCCTCCGTTGGTCATGGGTGCGCTACCGCCCTTGGCCAGCCCTTCGATGTAGTTGGCATAAGCCGACACCTCAGGAGTCAGCTTGAACACCAGGCCCGCCACCGGAGTCACGCGGCTCTTGTCGTAGTTGCCCGAGCTTGCGCCCGTCGTTGCATCGAAGCCGTCGACCTTGATGCTCTGGTAGCGCATGCCCACCGTCAGCAGCAGGCGCTCGTCCATGAAGCCCAGGGTATCGGCCAGCGCCAGGCTGCTGGTCTTGATGCGCTCGGTCTCGCGCGGGCTGCCCAGTATGCCGCCCAGCCCGGTATAGCCAGGCGCAGGCAGGGCCACCGGGTTGTAGATGTTGTTGCTCTGGCCGGTTGCGTAGTTATAGCCCCAGGCATTGCGCTCGCTGGAATCAAAGGCCGACAGCGAAGCCACCACCGAATGCTTGACCGAGCCGGTCTCAAACTTGCCGCGCAGGCCCAGCTCGCCGGTCTTGACGCGGTTCTTGCGCGTGTTGTCGAAGCGGTTGACCGTGGCATCGCCAGCCGCGCTGGACAGCGTCAGGCCCGACAGCGCGTTGTCCTCGCTGCCCCGGCGCATGCCCACAGCGGCCCAGCCAGTCCACTGGTCGTTGAAGTCGTACTCCCCGCGCACCGTGCCGAACAGGTCGCGGCTGTTGGAGTAGGTCCAGGGCTGTGCATAGTTGGTCTTGCTGTCCGGTGCGGCCGGAATGGGCAGATTGCCCGAAGGTGTCAGCGAGGGACGCGGCGCCGTCAGCTTGTGTTCCTGCCAGCCCAGATCGGCCGACAGGCGTGCACGGCTGCTGCGCCAATCGAGGCCCAACGAGCCGACTGTGGTGTGAACCTTCTCGCTGCTCACGCCGGAGCCGCCGCTGCGCCGCGCAAGATTCAGGCGCACACCTGCTGCATCATCGGGGCCGAAGCGGCGAGCCACATCAGCAGCCGCGTAGGCCTGCCCGCCACTGGCGCCACCCAGGGTCACACGATTGAGCGGCTCGTTGCCGGCGCGCTTGGGCACCACATTGATGAGGCCGCCCAGACCGCCACCGCTGACGCTGCCGGCGCCCGCGCCGCTGAGAAAGGCATTCGCTCCGCGAAACACCTCCACACGTTCCACGAACTCCGACGCCATGTACTGGCGCGGCACCAGACCGTACAGACCGTTATAGGCCACATCGTCGGAATACAGCACAAAGCCGCGCACAAAGTAAGCCTGCTGGAAGTTACCGAAGCCGCGTGCCGAGCGCACGCCGGCATCGTTGAGCAACACATCGCCCACGCTCTTGGCCTGCTGATCCTGAATCAGATCACTGGTATAGCTGGTAGCGGAAAACGGGGTCTCCATCATGTCCTGGTTTCCAAGCACGCCGACACGCGCGCCGCGCGCCACCTGCCCACCCGCAAAAGACTTGGCCAGACCCTGGGCCGAAGCATCGGCGCTGGCCTCCACGGTCACGGTCTGCAGGGCAGCTTCTGATTCAGTGCTGGAAGTCTGGGCAAAAACACTCTGCTGGCTGCACAGTGCGAGAGCAGCCAGGGAAATCGGTCGGAGCAGGAACATTATTAATGTTATTGAGAATGATTTTCAGAATCGTTAATTTTAATAATCAATCTCCTTTGCCGATGCCAAACACCCTGAGATCTCAACGGGATCCAGGGCAGGCTGCAAGTCCTGAAACTGCCGCGTGATATGTGTGCGCGCACAAACAAACACAGGCAAAGCCAGTACACCACTCACACCTGCTGAGGTGCAACTGGCTCCCGTGTCTGGTCACTTCGTCGCAAAGCACTGGTCGGCAGCAGGCCCGGCTTGCACAGTCATGTGCAAGCACCAGGAGCCAGCCATGACACTCACACCTCTGATTGCCTTTCACATGGGTTGCGCCATCGCAGCCACCTTGACCGGAGCCACTGCACTCTGGGCCAGGCGCCAGGCCGGCCCGCTGCCCTGGCTGCACAGAATCGCAGGCTATGGCTTTGTGTTGCTCATGCTGGCCACCGCCATCTCCGCCTTGTTCATACGCGACTTCAAGCTGCCCAACTGGGCAGGCTTCACGCCCATTCATCTGCTGATTCCCGTGACGCTGGGCAGCCTGGCGCTGTCCTTCTGGCATCTGGCCCATCGACGCATTGCCCAGCATCGCAGCGTCATGCGCAAGCTGTACTTCGGCAGCTGCGTCGTCGCTGGACTGTTCACGCTGCTTCCGGGCCGGCTGCTCGGCAATCTGCTGTGGCAGCGATTGGCCTGATATCCCCGTTCTCACCCCCACGCTCGACAAGGAAAAGACATGAACCCGATCTCTGAAGACACTCTGCACCAGCAGGCACGCCGCCGCGCCGGCATGAAGCTGGGCTGGTATATCCATGCAGCGGTCTATGCTGCGGTGAATCTCGGGCTCATGGCCCTGGCCCTGAGCCAGGGACGGCACTGGGCCGTCTACCCGGCTCTCGGCTGGGGTCTGGGCCTGCTGATTCATCGTGCAGTGGTCTGGCTGCTGGCACCCGGCAGTCCGCTCTTTCAACAACTGCTGGAGCACGAGCTGAAAACGCTGCAGCGCAGCGAAAAGCGCTAGATGCCGGACCGCCCATCACCTACCATGCCCCTCATGTCCATGTTTGCGCCCGCTCCCCTGCTGCGTCACGCCGGCATCACCGTGGCTGCCTGTCTGCTGATCGCTGCGGCCTTGACCGCTCTGGGCCAGGGCCTGTGGGATGTCAATCTCGCCTACTCGCTGGCCATAGGCCTGATCAGCTGGCTGAGCATCGATCTGCTCAGGCTGCGCTGGCGCGAGTCCGACGACATTCCCTGGCCGCGCGGCATGCGCGGCATGGCCGTGGTGCCGCTGGGAATTGCAGCAGGCCTGATTCTGGGCAATCCGCTGGGTAGTTTCTACGTTCAGCAACTCCATCCCGAACTGCCCGCCGCAGCCCGGCCCTCGCTATGGTTGCCGCTTGCCATCACCATGGCGACCAGCATTGCCATGTCCTGGGGTTTTTATGTGGTGGGCAAGTCGCGCCATCTGCAAATGCAGGCAGAGCAGGCCCAGCGCCAGGCCGCCGAAGCCCGGCTCAGCCTGCTGCAAGCCCAGCTGGAGCCGCATATGCTGTTCAACACCCTGGCCAATCTTCGCGTGCTGATCGCCACCGATGCACCACGCGCCGAGCAGATGCTCGATCATCTGATTGCCTACCTGCGTGCCACGCTGGCCGGCTCACGCCACGGCACGCACAGTCTTGCCAGCGAATTTGCCTTGCTGGCCGACTATCTGGCCTTGATGCAGATCCGCATGGGCGACCGGCTCAGCTATGGCCTGCATCTGCCCGCTGAACTGGCCGAACTGCCCGTGCCAACCCTGCTGCTGCAACCGCTGGTGGAGAACAGCATTCGCCACGGACTGGAGCCCCAGCTGGCCGGCGGCCACATTGCCGTTCAGGCCGGCATGCTGGATGACAGCCATCTCCTGCTCAGCGTGCATGACAATGGCCTGGGCCTGCCGGCGCTGCCTGGCCAGCCCCCTTCCGGCTCCGGCTTTGGCCTGCAGCAGATTCACGAACGCCTGGCCAGTCGCTACGGCAGCGCTGCCCGCTTCGATCTGACAGCAGACAGCGCAGGCGGAACCAGGGCCTGCATCGTATTACCCCTGAAGTCCCAGCCATGAACACCAGTCCGCCACGCGGCCTGATTGCCGAAGACGAACCGCTGCTGGCCCTGGCATTGCAGCAGTTGCTGAGCCAGCTCTGGCCCCAGTTGCAGATCGAGGCCAGGGTGGCCGACGGCATCAGCGCCGTGCAGCAGGCGCTGGAGCGGCTGCCCGATCTGCTGTTCCTGGACATTCGCATGCCCGGCCAGACGGGGCTGGAAGCCGCCGCCGAAATCGCCGATGCCTGGCCTGAGGAGCAAGCGCTGCCGGCGATTGTCTTTGTCACCGCCTACGACCAGTACGCCCTGGCGGCCTTCGAGGCCTGCGCCATGGACTATGTGCTCAAGCCGGTGCAGGCAGCACGTCTGGGCCAGACCGTGCAGCGCCTGCAGCAGTGGTGGCAGCAGCGCCAGCCGGTACAGGGCAAGGACCTTGCCATGCACAATCACCGTCAGCTCGAACAACTGCTCGGGCTGCAGCAGCAACTGCTGGGGCAGGTCCCCGCCGCGCTGCAGATCATTCAGGCCAGCGTCGGCAACCAGATCCATATGGTGAGGGTGCAGGACATCATCTACCTCGAAGCCGCCGACAAATATCTGCGCGTGCTAACGGCCGCTCAGGAGTATCTGATCCGCACCCCGCTCAAGGATTTGCTGCCGCAGCTCGACGCCCGCGAGTTCTGGCAAATCCATCGCGGTACCGTGGTGCGCGTTCAAGCCATTGCCAGCGCCCAGCGTGACGAGTCCGGGCGCCTCGGCCTACTGCTGCGTGACCGCCCTGAAAAGCTGGCCGTCAGCCGTCTATACGCAACACGGTTCAAGGCGATGTAGCCAGCTCCATCACATCCTCCCAGTCCACCCCCTGCATGGCATCCCAATGCGCCACGATGACGCTGCGGGGTCGCGCCGGGTTCTTGAGCTCGGCTGCCATGGCAGCCAGCGCATGCTGCACATAACGCTCGGACGGCTTGTCCAGCGCCGCCAGCGGCTCGTCGATCAGTACCAGCTCGGCTGCGCTGGCCCAGCCAGCGGCCATCCACAGCTTGCGCTGCGTGCCCGACGACAGGGCCAGCAGCGGCTTGTGCAGATGCGGCTCCAGCCCGAAGCCCTGCACATGCTGCTCGAACTGCTGCTGCAACCAATGCGGATACAGCGTGCGCTGCAAAGCCACCCAGCTCTCGGCCGGCATCTGGCTGTAGACATCGTTGAGCGGCTGGCGTGGGTCCTGCCAGAAGCAGGAGCTTGCAGCCAGGCGGCCGTTATCGGCGAACGGATAGTGCAGCAAGCCCATGCGCAGCGGCAATTGCCCAGCCAATGCCTTGAGCCAGCTGGTCTTGCCCGTGCCCTCGTCGCCTTGCAGCAGACACAACCCTGCATGCCAGCAATGCGAGGCCTCATGGGCCACCACCCGGCCCGGGTAGCCGAAGCTCACCTGCAGAGCCTGCACCATGCAGAGCGACTCGCAGCCATCATCGAGTTCAGAATTCATAGCTGACAACGCCTTTGTATATATGTCCACGGCTGATTGTGTCCAAAGAACCCACGGCCATGCGCAAAGCAAGGCACAGGCACAATGGCGTCCCTCTCAACAGCGCGCAATATGCCATGGCTCTGGATTATCTGGAATTCGATTACAGCGAAGATGAAGAAGGCACGGGCACCTGGGACGCCATGGCCAGCGTCAAGGCCGAGCGCGTACCAGCTTTGGCCGGCGAAATCGAATCCCTGCTGCGCTGGGCAAGCCAGAAGTTTGCTGGCCGCCAGGGCGCCCTGGAAGACGGCAATGACTGGGACTATGACCTGCAGGCGCAGGACGACGACGGCCAGCCCCTGAGCGCCCGCTTCGACAGGGCAGCAGGCAGGCTGGAGCTGCAGGCCTCGGCCACGGGCCGCACCACGGTCAGCCTTTGCCTTTCCGGCTCCACGCAGTTCGGCGATGCACTGCGCCAGGCCTTTGATCTCGAAGCCTGACATCCGGGCCTGCAGCCACGGCGCTTGAAGTCAGGTGCGTGCTGTGCACAATGGATGGCTCCAAGCGATTTGCAAAGGCAATGCCATGACCGAGCGACTCTCTGCCCCGTTTGTCATCGAGCAATTCATCAAGGCACCGCGCGAGCTGGTCTATGCGGCCTTCACGCAGGGCGAGCACCTGAGTCACTGGATGCGCCCGCCCGGCATGGTGATGACGCAATGCGAAGTGGATGCACGCGAAGGCGGCAGCTTTCATTACGGCATGCGTGCCGAAGCCATGCCCCAGGCGCCCGCCATGTGGGGCAAATGGAGCTTCAGGGAGCTGAAAGCGCCCGAGCGCATCGTCGTCGTGGTGCAGTTCAGCGATGCCGCAGGCGGCGTCACGCGCCACCCGATGGCGCCGCAATGGCCGCTCTATACCCTGTCGACCACCACGCTCGGCGAGGAAGCCGGCGGCACGCGCCTGCATCTGGAGTGGCGTGCCCTTAACGCCAGTGCCGTGGAAGAAGCGGTGTTCGACAGCTCGCACGCCAGCATGAACATGGGCTGGAGCGGCAGCATGCAGTTGCTGGCGGGCTATCTGACCAGGATACAGGCGGCCGCCTAGCGATCCATATCCTGTCGCTGCCTGGGTGGCTCGGCCGCATTTCTGCGACTGGCCCCGGCACGCCCGGCCTTGCTCCACTGATAGTCCACGCCGTCAGGCGTCTTGCCGTCCTCGACCGCAGACACGCCCACAGGCCCGACCATATCGCGCAACTCCGACGAAATCACCACATGGGCATGGCGCTCGTCCTTGCGCAGTTGCTGGCACAGGGCCAGCGCCTCGCTCATCTGCGCATCGGAGAAGGCCCGGCATTGCGGCTGCCAGACCGGTGTCTGGCCCTCTGGCTCGGAATTGCGCAGGTAGAAAACAGCAATGCTCATGGTTTGATCTTCACAACAACAGAGCCACGGTTGTAACCCAGACCACAAGCCTGCACGGCGCGCTCACTCTTTGCGCTGCCCCGCATCCAGCGGCTCCCAGCGCCCTGCCACATTCTTGAGCAAGGTGTTCACGGCCGTCAGCCTGCGGTTTCTGACGCTGTTGAGGCTGTTCTGGGCGCCGAGCACCGTCGTCTGGGCCGAGAGCACATTCAGATAGGCCACGATGCCGGCCTGGTACTGGTTGTTGGCCACGGTCAGCGACTTCTGCGCTGCGGCCAGGGCCTCGGTCTGCACCTGCTCCTCCTGGGCCAGATTGACGGCAGCGACCAGATTGTCCTCCACCTCCTGCAGCGCCGTCAGCACGGTCTGCTTGTAGGTGGCGGCATTCAGGTCCAGCGTGGCACGGGCCGACTCCACGGCCGCCGAACGCGCGCCGCCGTCAAACAGGCTCATGGCCAGCGCCGGTCCCAGCGACCAGAACAGATTCGGTGCATTGAGCAGATCGGAGAGCACGGAGTTGCGATAGCCCGCCGATGCCGACAGGGTCAGCGAGGGAAAATAGGCCGCACGCGCCACGCCGATCTGCGCATTGGCCATGGCCACGCGGCGCTCGGCGGCAGCGATGTCGGGGCGCCTCTCCAGCAAGGTGGAGGCCAGCATCTCGGGCACGGCGGGCGGCGTCGGCAAGTGGCCAGTCACCGGCAGGCTGAAATTGGCCGGAGCCTTGCCCAGCAAGGCCGCCAGCGCATGCTCGTACTGGGCACGCGTGATGCTGGCCTCCAGCAGGCTAGCCTGGGTGCTCTTGTACTGGGACTGGGCCTGTGCCACATCGGCCGAAGACACCACGCCCGCCTGGTAGCGATTCTGCGTGAGCTTCAGGCTTTGCTCGTAGGCCTCCAGACTCTCCTGCAGATACTTCATCTGCGCCTCGGCGGCACGCAGCGAGAAATAGGTCTGGGCCACCGATGCCTGGGCCGACAGACGGGCCGCAGCCAGATCGTCGGCACTGGCCTGGGCCGAAGCACGGCTGGCATCCACCGCCCCCGAGAGCTTGCCCCAGAGATCCAGCTCCCAGCTGGCGCTCAGGCCCAGCGAGAAGTTGTTGTTGATGCTGCCGCTGCGCGCCACGTTCTCGCCGTTGGTATTGCTGTACGTGCCGCCGCCAGTCAAGGCACGCGAGCCGCTGCCCGTGGTGCCGAGCGTGGGCAATTGCGCGGCGCGGCTGCTGGCGACGGCGGCCTGGGCCGAGCGCAGACGGGCCACGGCCTGCTCCACGCCGGGATTGCCTGCGGCTGCCGCCTGCTGCAGTTGATCCAGCGTGCTGTCGCCATACACCGTCCACCACTGGTCGGGCACTGCCGCGGCCGGGCTGGCCGCCGAGCTCTGCGCCGGTTGCCAGATGCCAAACTGCGCAGCCTGCGGAGTGGCTTCCTTGAACTGAGCGGGCACTTCCAGCTTTGGCACTTGATAAGCAGGCTGAGTGGAGCATGCGGCCAGCAAGACAGCGACAACGATCGGCAATAGGCGGGGAAGCGAGCGAGGCAGCGCCATGACGGATGTATTCATAAAAGTGAGCTGCTTGCGCTTATCCTGACTGGATTTGAAGCCGATTTGATTCAAAAAATGTGCTGGCATATTCATCTCACTTCGCCTCAGCCATGGCAGAGGCCTGGCCGCCGCGCCTTCTGGCCGGACGGCGCGCCCAGAGGCGCAGCACGCTGCGGCGCACACGGTCCAGCAGCACATAGACCACGGGCGTGGTGTAGAGCGTGAGCAACTGGCTCAGCAGCAGGCCGCCCACGATCGCAATGCCCAGGGGCTGGCGCAGCTCGGCACCGTCGCCCCGGCCCAGGGCCAGGGGCAGCGCGCCGAACAGGGCCGCCATGGTGGTCATCAGAATGGGGCGCAGGCGCAGATGGCAGGCCCGATAGATGGCCTGGGCCGCCGTGGCATGGCCGCCTTTCTCGCGTTCCAGCGCGAAGTCGATCATCATGATGGCGTTCTTCTTGACCAGTCCGATCAGCAGGATCACGCCGATGAAGGCGATCAGCGAGAACTCCGTCTTGAACCACATCAGCGCCAGCAGCGCTCCCACGCCGGCCGAGGGCAGCGTGGACAGAATCGTCAGCGGATGGACCAGGTTCTCGTAGAGGATGCCCAGCACCAGATAGATCGTGATGATGGCCGCGAGAATCAGCAGGGGCTGGCCCGCCAGCGCCTGCTGGAAGGCACCGGCCGAGCCACTGAAGCTGCCGCGGATGGACACCGGAACACCCAGCTCCAGCATGGCATTGCGGATCGCGTCATTGGCCTGCGACAGCGAGACATTGGGCGCCAGGTTGTAGCTCACGGTGCTGGCCGGCGTGCCGCTCTGGTGCTGCACGGACAGCGGCGTGGTCGAGGTGGTGATCCTGGCAAAGGCCGTCAGCGGAATCTGCTGGCCCGCGCTGTTGACGAAGAAGAAGCCGCGCAGCGTCTCCGGGCTCTGCAGATACTGGGACGAGGCCGTCATCACCACGCGGTACTGATTGAGCGGGTTGTAGATCACGCCCACCTGGCGCTGACCGAAGGCGTCGTTGAGCGTGTTGTCGATCTGCGCCACCGTCAGGCCCAGGCGCGTGGCCTGGTCGCGGTCTATGACCAGCTTGGTCTGCATGCCGTTGTCCTGCACGTCGCTGTTGACATCGGTCAGCTCCGGCAGGGTGGACAGCACCTGGCGGATGCGCGGCTCCCACAGGCGCAGCTCGGCCGTATCGTCGGCCTGCAGCGTGTACTGATAGGAGGACATGCTCTGGCGCCCACCGATGCGTACATCGCTCTGGGTCATCATGAACAGCCGCGCGCCCGGTTCATCCTTGAGCTTTTCACGCAGGCGGTTGATGACCTCGTCGCTGGACACTTTGCGCTCGGCCATGGGCTTGAGCGACATGAACATATTGGCCGAATTGGCCTGGCCGCCGCCGGTAAAGCCGGTCACATACTCCACGGCCGGGTCCTGCTGCACCACATCGAGAAAACGCTTGATGCGGCGCTCCATGGCCTGAAAGGACGTGGACTGGTCGGCACGTATGAAGCCCATGACACGGCCTGTGTCCTCGCTGGGCATGAAGCCCTTGTCTATGGTCTGGTAGAGATGGATGTTGAGGCCGATGACCGCCACCAGACTGAGCAGCACCACGGGCTGGTGGCGCAGACCCCAGGCCAGAGTGCGGCGGTAAAGCGCCGTCACGCGCAGCTCGAAGCGATCCATGGCCAGCGAGACGCGCAGCCAGAGCGCATCCCAGCGGCGCGTGAAGGGGCTCCGGGCACGCTCGGCGCGGCAGCGCTCCTCCTCTGCCGGTGTGCGCAGCAGAGCCGCGCACATCATGGGCGTGGTGGTCAGCGAGATGATCATGGAGACCAGAATCGCCGCCGACATGACCACGGCAAATTCACGAAAGAACCGCCCCACGATGCCGGCCATGAACAGAATGGGCACGAACACCGCAATCAGCGACAGGCTCATGGAGACAACGGTGAAACCGATCTCGCGCGCGCCTTCGATGGCAGCCTGCATCGCGGTCTTGCCGCGCTCCATGTGGCGCATCACGTTCTCCAGCACCACGATGGCATCGTCCACCACAAAGCCTGCGGCCACCGTCAGCGCCATCAGCGAGAGGTTGTCCAGCGTATAGCCGCACAGGTACATGACGCCGAAGGTGCCCATCAGCGAGGCAGGCACGGCCACGGCCGGAATCAGCGTGGCGCGCAGCCGGCGCAGAAAGACGAACACCACCATGATGACCAGCGCTATCGAGATCAGCAGCGCGTTCTGCACCTCCTTGACCGAGGCGCGCAGCGTGGGCGTGCGGTCCGAGATCACCGTGACATCGATGGCCGGATTGATGGAGGCCCTGAGCTGGGGCAGCATGGCGCGCACCTTGTCCACGGCCTGCAGGATGTTGGCGTCGGGCTGCTTGAACACCTGCAGCAGCACGGCGGGCTTGCCGTTCATCACGCCGTAGTTGCGTATGTCCTGCACGGAGTCGGTGACATCGGCCACATCGGACAGGCGCACGGCATTGCCGTTGTTCCAGCGCAGCACCAGCGGCGCATATTCGGCGGCGGTGCGGGCCTGGTCATTGGTCGCCACCTGCCAGTAGTGGTCTTCGCGCTCCACGGCGCCCAGGGGACGGTTGGCATTGGTGGCAGTGATGGCCGTGCGCACCGCATCCAGCGAGACGCCGTTGGCGGCCAGCCGCACCGGGTCCAGCTCCACGCGCACGGCCGGCAGCGCGCCGCCGTTGATCGATGCCTGGCCCACACCTTCCACCTGGGCCAGCTTCTGCGCCAGCACCGTGGAGGCCGCGTCATACATCTGGCCGCGCGTGAGCGAATCTGACGTCAGCGCCAGAATCATGATGGGCGCGTCGGCCGGGTTGACCTTGCGATAGGTCGGGTTGCCCGGCATGCCCGAAGGCAGCAGCGTGCGCGCCGCATTGATGGCGGCCTGTACATCGTGGGCCGCGCTGTCCACCGTGCGCGTCAGATCGAACTGCAGCGTGATGCGCGTGCTGCCCATGCTGGAGCTGGAGGTCATCTCGTTGACGCCGGCAATCGCGCCCAGGGCGCGCTCCAGCGGCGTGGCCACGGTGGCCGCCATGGTATCCGGCGCCGCGCCGGGCAGGCTGGCGGTCACCGATATCGTCGGATAGTCCACCTGCGGCAGCGGCGCCACAGGCAGCTGGAAATAGGCCACGCCGCCCACCAGGGCCATACCGATGGTCAACAGCAGGGTCGCAATGGGCCGGAAGATAAAGGGCGTGGAGATGCTCATGGACGCGCCCCGTCCTGGCCGCCGTCCCCGCCCTCGCCCATGACTTCGGCCTCGGAGTGCAGCACATGCTTGACGGCCGGCAGGCCGCGCCTGGTTCGCCAGCCCTCGGCCCAGCTTTCAAAGGTCAGATAGATCACCGGCGTGGTGAACAGCGTCAGCAGCTGGCTCAGCAGCAGACCGCCCACCAGGGTCACGCCCAGGGGTTGGCGCAGCTCGCTGCCCACGCCGGTTCCCAGCATCATGGGCAGCGCGCTCAGCAGGGCCGCCAGCGTGGTCATGAGAATCGGGCGGAAGCGCAGCAGACAGGCCTGGTAGATCGCATCGCGCGCATTCATGCCTTCCTCGCGCTGGGCGTCCAGCGCGAAGTCGATCATCATGATGGCGTTCTTCTTGACGATGCCGATCAGCAAGATGATGCCGATGATGGCGATGATGTCCAGATCCAGCCCCGACACCAGCAGCGCCAACAGCGCACCCACACCCGCCGAAGGCAGGGTGGAGAGAATCGTGATCGGGTGAATCGTGCTCTCGTAGAGCACGCCCAGCACGATGTACATGGTGATGATGGCGGCCAGCACCAGCAGCAGGGTATTGGAGAGCGAGGCCTGGAAAGCCAGCGCCGCGCCCTGGAACTGCGTGTCCACCGACAGCGGGATCTGCCCCTCGTCGCGCAGCTGCGCAATGATGGTCTGCGCCGCCTCCACCGCATGGCCCAGCGACACGCCGGATGCGGTGTTGAACGAAATGGTGGCTGCAGGCAGCTGCCCCACATGATTGACGGCCAGCGCCATCGGGCGCTCGCTCACCGTGGCAATCGAGGACAGCGGCACCGGCGCACCGTTGCTCGATGCGGCATAGATGTTCTGCAGGGCCTCGGGCCCGATCTTGAACTGCGGCGCCACCTCCAGCACCACGCGGTACTGGTTGGACTGCGTGAAGATAGTCGAGATCAGACGCTGGCCAAAAGCGTTATAGAGCGCCGAGTCCACCGACGAGACCGTCACGCCCAGGCGGCTGGCCTGGGCCCGGTCGATCTGCACATAGGCCTGACGGCCCTGGCTCTGCAGATCGCTGCTCACATCGAGCAGCTGGGGCAGTTGCTGCAGACGCTCGACCAACATCCTGGTGCTGGCCGTGAGCTGGTTCATGTCCGGCGAGGAGAGCAGCAGCTGGTACTGGGTGCGGGCCTGGCGATCCTCTATGGTCAGGTCCTGCACGGGCTGGGCATAGAGGCGGATGCCGGGCACGGCGCGGGAATCCTCGGCCAGGCGGTTGAGCACCACGGGCAGACGGTCGCGCTGGGCATGGGGCTTGAGGTCGATCTGGATGCGGCCGGTATTGAGCGTGGTGTTGGTGCCATCCACACCGATAAACGAGGAGATGGATGCCACGGCCGGGTCCTTGAGCAAATGCTCGGCCAGCGCCTGCTGGCGCTCGGCCATGGCGGCAAAGGAGATGGACTGGTCGGCCTCGGTGGTCGCGGCAATCGTGCCCGTATCCTGTTCAGGGAAAAATCCCTTGGGCACGACGAAATACAGCAGCACCGTGACCACCAGCGTGGCGATGAACACCAGCCAGGTCAGCTTGCTGTGATCCAGCACCCAGGTCAGCATGCGGCCGTATTCGGCAATCACCTTGTCGAAAGAGCGCGCGACCGCAGCGCTGAAGCCCTTGGACTGCGCCTGGTTCTTCTCGCCCTCGGGCTGGTGGCGCAGCAGGCGCGCGCACAGCATGGGGGTGAGCGTGAGCGAAACCACGGCCGAGATCAGGATCGCCACCGTCATGGTGATGGCGAATTCGTGGAACAGACGGCCCACCACATCTCCCATGAACAGCAGCGGAATCAGCACCGCGACCAGGGAGATGGTCAGCGAGATGATGGTGAAGCCGATCTGCTTGGCACCCTTGAGCGCGGCCTGCATGGGCGGCTCGCCCTTTTCCACATAGCGGGCGATGTTCTCGATCATCACGATGGCATCGTCCACCACAAAGCCCGTGGCAATGGTCAGGGCCATCAGCGTGAGGTTGTTGATGGAAAAGCCCGCCAGATACATGACGCCGAAAGTGCCTACCAGCGACAGCGGCACCGCTACGCTGGGAATCAGCGTGGCCGATGCACTGCGCAGGAACAGGAAGATCACCATCACCACCAGGGCGATGGCCAGGGCCAGCTCGAACTGCATGTCCTTGACCGAGGCCCGAATGGTCACGGTGCGGTCGGTCAGCACTTGCACGTCAATGGAGGCCGGCAGGGTCTCCTTGAGCTGGGGCAGCAGGTTCTTGATGGCATCGACCGTTTCGATCACATTCGCGCCGGGCTGGCGGCGAATATTGAGGATCACGGCCGACTTGGAGCCGGTCTCGGGCGTGCCCGACCAGGCGGCCAGACGCGTGTTCTCGGCGTCGTCCACGGTCTGCGCCACATCGGACAGGCGCACGGGGTTGCCGTTCTTGAAAGCGATGATCAGGTTGCGGTACTCGGCCGCCGACTGCATCTGGTCGTTGGCATCGATGGTCGATGCGCGGTTGGGGCCATCAAAGCTGCCCTTGGCGGTCTTGACGTTGGCCGCAGAGATGGCGGTGCGCACATCATCCAGCGTCATGCCGAAGCTGGCCAGCGCTGCGGGGTTGGCCTGGATGCGCACGGCCGGGCGGCGCGCACCGGCAATGGCCACCAGGCCCACACCCTTGACCTGGGAGAGCTTGGGCGCAAGGCGGTTCTCCACCAGATCGTTGATCTTGATGACGGGCAGCGAAGGCGAGCTGATGGCCAGCGTCAGCACCGGCGCATCGGCCGGGTTGACCTTGCTGTAGAGCGGGGGCATGGGCAGGTCGCTGGGCAGCAGATTGGTGCCCGCGTTGATCGCGGCCTGCACCTGCTGCTCGGCCACGTCCATGGACATATCGAGCGCAAAGCGCAGGCTGATCACCGATGCGCCGCCCGAACTGGTCGAGGACATCTGGTCCAGACCCGGCATCTGACCGAACTGGCGCTCCAACGGTGCCGTGACGTTGGAGGTCATCACATCGGGGCTGGCACCGGGGTAGAGCGTGGTGACCTGTATGGTGGGGTAGTCCACCTCGGGCAGGGCCGAGATGGGCAGCAGGCGGTAGGCAAGAATGCCCGAGATCAGCACCGCCACCATCAGCAAGCTGGTGGCGATGGGCCTGAGAATGAAGAGGCGCGAGAGATTCATGATGGCCGCAGGCTCTGACTATGCTCAGCGACCCGTGCCACCGGCTGCCGTACCGGTCTGGCCATTGGCTTCGCGCTCAGCGCGCAGCTTCTGGAAGAAAGCGCGGCGCTCTTCGGGCGACAGGGCCTCCAGCTTGGCGCGCTGCTCGGGAGTCAGCTGGGGGCGCTCACCCCGACCCTCGGATCTTTCCGTGCGAGCCTCGCCGCCTTCACCACGCTCGGCGCCGGCCTGAGGCCTGGCCTCGTTCGCAGCCGCAGGCTTGGCTTCTGCCTTGGGGTCCGGCTTGGAGGGACTGCCCTGCGCCTCGCGCGGCTGATCGCCACGGGCGTCCGCGCCGCGAGGTCCCTGGCCTGGGCCCGCATTGCCGCCATTGGCACCACGCTCGGCGCGCAGCTTCTGGAAGAACTCCTTGCGTTCCTCGGGCGTCATCTTGGAGACTTTTTCACGCTGCTCGGGACTGAGATTGCGCATCATGCCGCGCGGCTGGTTGGCTGCATCCTGCACGGCCTGGTCGACCTTCTTGACCTTTTCGGAATCCACCACCGTCACCTGCGCGCCTTCGCGCAGGCGGTCGATGCCGTCGGTCACCACCTTGTCGCCGGGCTCCAGCTCGCCGCGCACGCTGACATAGTCACCGTCCGTCACCCCCACGGTGATCTTGCGCTGAGTGACCGTGTTGTCGGGCTTGACCAGATAGACAAAGTTGTTCTGCACCGCATTCGCGGGCACGACCAGCGCCTGATCAATCTGGCGCAGCTGCAGCTTGACGTTGACGAACTGATTCGCGAACAGCTTGCGCTCGGCGTTGTCAAACGAGGCCTTGGCCTTGACCGTGCCCGTGGTCGTGTCGATGGTGTTGTCCAGCGCATTGAGCTGGCCCTTGGCCAGCATCTGCTTTTGCTCGCGATCCCAGAGTTCGACGGGCATGAGCTTGCCCTCGCGCAGTTGCTGGGCCAGCGTCCCGACATGGGCTTCGGGGATGGAGAAAACGGCATCGATGGGGCGAATCTGGGAGATTGTCACCAGTCCGTTGGTATCGGAAGGGTTGACCACGTTGCCGAGGTCGGCCTGGCGCAGGCCGAGGCGGCCCGAGATGGGAGCCGTGATCCTGGTATAGCTCAGCTGCAGCTTGGCCGCATCGACCTGGCCCTGGTCGGCCGCCACCGTGCCCTGCAGCTGGCGCACCAGCGCGGCCTGGGTATCGACCTGCTGGCGGGCAATCGAGTCCTGGGCCTGCAACTCCTTGTAGCGCTGCAGATCGAGCTGCGCATTCTTGAGCTGGGCCTGGTCGCGTGCCAGAGAGCCCTGCACCTGCGCCAGCGAAGCCGCAAAGCTGCGCGGGTCGATCTCGGCCAGCAACTGACCTGCCTTGACCTCGTCCCCCTCCTTGAAGTGCAGCTTGAGCAGCTCGCCCGAGACCTTGGCGCGCACCACGGCCGTGGCGCGTGCATTCATCGTACCGATGGCGCTGACGAGCACGCGCATGTCGCGCTGCTCCACCAGGCCTACGCTCACAGGCTGAGCCTGGCTCATGCCGCCGGGGCCGCCCGGCCCTGCGCGACCATTGCGCCCTGCGCGTGCACCGGGCCCGCCTGCTCCCTGTTTAGGAGCAGCAGACGCAGTCGTATCGCCGCTTGCACCCTGTTTTTTCGCATACCACCAATAGCCACCGCCAGCGGCTGCCAGGGCGAGCACCACACTGGCAAGCAAGACGGGCCGGACCTTGCCCTGCTGTAAAGAATGACGATTGGGGTGCAATTTTGATGAGCTGGACATGGTTGAGCGCAGGAATTTCGAGCCTGAATTGGCGCCAATGGTATCCAGTTGCAATCAAACCCCGGGTCAGGCAGCGCCGGCTTTGCCAGCATTTACCCCCGCTTTACCTTGGGTTTACCTGCTGAAGTTCCGTATTCGGAGACTTAAACAGTGCTGACTTTCATAGCATCAATGACGGCGTTGGCAGGCCTCATGCTTGGCGGCTGACACTGCCATTTCTGCGTCCGCCATGCGGCGCAAGGAATCCGGCTCCAAGGAGAAACCCATATGACCACCGAACGCCTGACCAATCACCCCGAAGAAGCCGCCGTGCGCGTGCCGCTGGAGCTGTATATGCGCGGCCATGCCGAAGACAATGCCGAGCACATGCGCGCAGCCTTCATGCCCACAGCCCGGCTGGAGTCCGTGCGCGAAGGCCCGCTGACCTCCTGGGATCTGGACTTCTATTGCCAGCGCTTCAAGAACACGCCCGCTGCCGACGAAGCCACGCGTCGCCGCGTCATCGACTCCCTGGACATCGTGGGCACGGCCGCCATGGCCAAGGTCACGCTCTACCACGGTGCCGTGACCTTCACCGACTACTTTGTGCTGCTCAAGACCGAGCAGGGCTGGAAGATTGCCAACAAGGCTTTCCACGCCCAGCCTCAGTAAGGTTTGGCTACCTGCACCAAGCCCCTGGCCTCAGGCTCAGGGGCTTTTTTTATTCATGCGCTGGTCAACGAGTCAGCAGCCAGAGCGCGCCCAGCACGATGACAGCCCCCAGGCCCCAGGCCCAGACGGGGATGCCGGACGATTCGCGCGGCGGCGCCGAGGGTGTGGCGTCCAGCGGCGCGTAGCTGGTGGAGGCCGCGTCGTGTTCCCAGGAGCGTGTATCCGGCTCCTCCGCACCGCCTTCGTCTTCGGACTGCTCGCTCGGGTGGCGCTGCTGCATCAAGGCCTCGAAGCGCGCAAAGAAGTCCTCGGCCATGCTCTTGGCTGCGCCGTCGATCAGGCGCTGGCCCAGCTGGGCAATCTTGCCGCCGACCTGGGCCTGCACCTTGTACTGCAGCTCGCAATGCCCTGCATCGATGGGCGTCAGATCCACCTTGGCCTGGCCCTTGCCAAAGCCGGCCACACCGCCCTGCCCTTCAAAGGCAATCGTGTAGCTCTTGGGCGGCTGCACGTCCGACAGCGTGACCCGGCCGTTGAACTTGGCCGATACCGGACCGATCTTCACGGACATGATCACCGCATAGGAGCCATCGCCCGCATCCTCAAACTTCTCGCAGCCGGCCAGGCATTGCTGCAAGGTTTGCGGATCGTTGAGCGCCTCCCAGGCCTGCTGCTGGCTCACGGCAAGAGGACGGCTGGCATGCATTTCCATGGTGTTCTCCTTTTCAATCTCGGTGCGGCAGTTGCAGCAGCTTCGCCAGATGGGCAGCCAGTTGCTGCAACGACTGCAGGTTGTGCACGGCCAGCATGGCATGGCTGTGACGATGCAGTACCTGCGCGCCTTTGGCCAGCGGGGCATACCCGTCAAAACGCAACAAGGGGTTGAGCCAGACAATGCGCGCACTGTGCCGGGCCAGCCACTGCAGCTCCCGCTCCAGCAGCGTACTGTCGCCGGTATCCAGCCCGTCGCTGATCAGCAGCACCAGGGTACGTCGCCCCACCAGATGGCGCGCCCCCTGCTGGCGCAACTGTGCCAGGCACTCTCCCAGGCAGGTACCGCCGCCGAAATCGTCGATGTCGTGATTGAGCTGGGCCAGCATGGCATCGGGGTCGCTGTAGGCAAAAGCCCGGTTCAGCTCCTGCAGGCCGGTTCCCATACTGTAGACATGGCGGCGCAGCTGCGGATAGCGCCGGGGGCTGGTGGCCTGGTGCAGAAATGCCAGCAGCAGACGCACATAGCGCTCCATGGAACCCGAGACATCGACCAGCGCCAGCCAGGGCATGGGCAGCCGCTTGCGCCTGCGCCATTTGAGACTAGCCAGTTCGCCGCCCGTGGCAGCCGCCGCCTTCAGACTGGCGGGCCAGTGCACGCGCAGCCCCGAGGCGCGCAGCTCGCTTCGGCGACTGCGATAGCTAGGCAGCGGCAAGCGGATATCGCGCGCCAGCTGCTGCACCAGGCGGTACTCGCTGGCACTGAGCTGGTTGAAATCCGCATGCTGCAGCCTGTGCCGGTCGCTGGCCGACATGGCAGCATCCAGCGTCAACTCCTCGCTCGCGGTCTTTTGCTGTGCGGCGCGAATCGCCGACAAGGCCTCCTGAACACGCGGCCTGTGACGCGGCCTGGCAGCCTCCGGCGCGCCCGGCAACAACTGGCTCAGAAGCTGCTGCGCCACCTCGGGATTGCGAAAGTAGGCCGCGAACAGCTCGCGAAAGACCGCCAGATCCTGTTCACGCGAAACCAGCACAGCCTCCAGCGCGGCGGCCACGTCCTCGCGGTTCATGCCCACCAGCATCAGGCCTTGGTGGGCCAGCGCCAGGCGCTCGGCATCCACCGCCAGCCCCGCGCGGCGCAGGGCGCGGCCAAACCCCAGCAGATTGACGGGCAGCTTGCCGCTGCGCGCGTCCCCCCACCAGCTCACGCTTGCGGAACGGACTGGCGCCTGCGCCTGCAGCTCAGGCTGTGGCATCGGGCTCCAGCAATTGCTGCAGACGCTCTGGCGTGAGCGCGGCCACGTCCTCGCGCTGCTTGAACAGAATGCCCGCCGTCTCGTGCACCAGCTCGGGGTCTATGACCAGGGTGTCGAGCGCCACCAGCGCCTTGGCCCACTCCACGCTTTCGGCAATGCCGGGCGTGCGCTCGAAGGCATCGGCAAACGGGCGGCTGCGCAGCCGGTCCACAAAGCGGGCTATCTGCTCGGTCAAGGCCGCTGCGGCCTCAGGCACCTTGGACTGGACAATGGCCAGCTCGCGCTCGCGATCGGGATAGTCCAGCCAGTGATAGAGACAGCGGCGCTTGACCGCGTCATGCAGATCACGCGTGCGATTGCTGGTAAGAATGGTGACCGGCGGCACCTGAGCCTTGATGACTCCCAGCTCGGGAATGCTGACCTGGTACTCTCCCAGATACTCGAGCAAAAAGGCCTCGAAAGGCTCGTCGGCCCGGTCCACCTCGTCAATCAGCAGCACCGCGCCGGGCGCGGGCGCCTGCAGGGCCTGCAGCAAAGGGCGGCGCACCAGATAGCGCGGCTGATAGACCTCCTGCTCGACAGCCTCCAGTTCCGCCGCACCACGCAGCTCGGCCGCTCGCAGATGCAGCAGCTGCGCCGCGTAATTCCACTCATACAGCGCTTCACGCTGCTCCAGGCCGTCATAGCACTGCAGCCGGATCAGCTGCCGCGCCAGCACCTGGGACAGCGCCTGAGCCAGCGAGGTCTTGCCAACGCCCGGCTCGCCCTCCAGCAGCAGGGGCCGCTGAAGCCTGAGCGCCAGAAACACGGCCGTAGCCAGACGCTGGTCCGCGAAATAGCCGACCTCCTTCAAGGCGGCCAGCAGCCCATCCGCCGACTCCAAAGCGCTGTTCACATCAGTATTCATAGCTGCCTGCGCTTTATCCATATAGACCAGAGCCACTTTTCTTCAAAATACAAGAACGAGACAGCAAGCAAGGGCCGCACCGCAGCGAGGCTGTTGCCCCCTCCCGCGAAGCGAGAGAGGGGAAAGCGGCCAAGCCGCTCAGACTGAGAGCAGTTGATCCACCGCCCGCTGCGTCAGGACGCTGATCAGCTGCGCCCGGTAACGCGCACTCGCGTGCAGATCGCTGTTGAGCTCGCTGTCGTCGATAGGCACTGCAGCCGCCGCAGCGGCCGTGAGACTCTGGTTGAGCGCCGCTTCCAGGCCTGCGTGGCGGAAGACCGATAGTCCCGCGCCGGTCACGGCCACATGCACGCCCTGCGCCGTCTGCGCCACAAACACGCCCACCAGCGCAAAGCGCGAAGCGGGCTGCTTGAACTTGATATAGGCGGCCCTTCTGGGCACCGGAAAGCGCACGGCCTTGATCAGCTCGCCCTCTTCGAGAGCCGTGGTATACATGCCCTGGAAGAAGTCGTCTGCCGCTATCTCGCGCCGCTGGGTGAGCACGGTGGCGCCCAGACCCAGCACCGCACTGGGATAGCATGCCGCGGGGTCGTTGTTGGCCAGCGAGCCGCCCATCGTGCCTCGCGCGCGCACCTGCCGATCGCCAATGCCGCCCGCCAACTCGGCCAGCGCGGGAATGGCGTGCTGCACCTCGCGGCTGGCGGCGACATCGGCATGACGGGTCATGGCGCCGATCTCGACCTGATCACCGCTGACGCGGATTCCCGCCAGACCATCGACCTGGTTGAGGTCCACAATCGCGCCGGGCTGAGCCAGGCGCAGCTTCATGGAAGGAATCAGGCTCTGGCCGCCGGCCAGAAACTGCCCGCTGGCAGCGCTCAACTCATCCAGCGTCCGGGGATTGGAGTAACTGAAGGCATACATATATGTTGTCCTCTCTTCCTCTCAGTCGGGTGTGTGCAGGCCACAGTCAGGGGCGTGCAGCATCGATGGCTTCCCACACGCGGTGCGGGCTGGCAGGCATGTCCAGATCCTTGACGCCCAGGGAATGCAGGGCATCGAGCACGGCATTGATGACGGCTGGCGGCGAGCCTATGGCCCCGGCCTCGCCGCAGCCCTTGGTACCCAGCGGGTTATGGGTGCATGGCGTGCAGACCGTACCCAGCTTGAAGTCGGGCAGATCGTCGGCGCGGGGCATGGCGTAGTCCATGAAGCTGCCGGTCAGCAACTGACCCGAGTCACGGTCGTAGACGCAGTTTTCCAGCAGCGCCTGGCCTATGCCCTGGGCCAGTCCGCCATGGACCTGACCCTCCACAATCATGGGGTTGATGATGGTGCCGAAATCGTCCACGGCACTGAAGCGGTCGACACGCACCACGCCCGTGGCAGGGTCCACCTCGACCTCGCAGATATAGGTGCCGGCCGGGAAGGTGAAGTTGGTGGGATCGTAGAAAGCAGTCTCGTCCAGCCCCGGCTCCAGCTTGTCCAGCGGATAGTTGTGCGGCACATAGGCCGTCAGCGCAATCTGGGCAAACGGCAGCTTTCTGTCGGTGCCGCGCACCGTGAACTCGCCTCCCTCGAAATCGATGTCGGCATCGCTGGCCTCCATCAGGTGGGCGGCGATCTTCTTGGCCTTGGCCTCGATCTTGTCCAGCGCCTTCATGATGGCCGCCCCTCCCACGCTGATGGAGCGCGAGCCATAGGTACCCATGCCAAAGGGCACGCGGCCCGTATCGCCATGGACGATCTCCACATGCTCGACGGGAATGCCCAGTCGGGCCGCCACCACCTGGGCAAAAGTGGTCTCATGCCCCTGACCATGACTGTGCGAGCCCGTAAACACCGTCACGCTACCCGTGGGATGGACGCGCACCTCGCCGCACTCGAACAGACCGGCACGAGCGCCTAGCGCCCCGGCAATATTGCTGGGAGCAAGGCCACAGGCCTCGATGTAGCTGCTGTAGCCCAGGCCGCGCTTGAGTCCTTTGGCCTCGCTGGCTGCGCGCCTGGTCGCAAAGCCCGCCACATCGGCCAGTTGCTCGGCCTGATCCATGCAGGCCTTGTAGTCGCCGGTGTCGTACTGCAGCGCCACTGGCGTCTGATAGGGAAAGCTGGTGATGAAGTTGCGGCGCCGGATCTCCGCCTGGGACAGATTCATCTCCCAGGCACAGCGGCTGACCAGGCGCTCGAGCAGATAAGTGGCCTCGGGGCGGCCTGCACCCCGGTAGGCATCCACGGGCGAAGTGTTGGTGAACCAGGCATCGACCTCGATATGGATTTGCGGCGTGGTGTACTGCCCCGCCAGCAGCGTTGCGTAAAGAATCGTCGGAACGGCGCTGGCAAAGGTGGACAGATAGGCGCCCAGGTTCGCATCGGTGTGCACGCGCATGGCGAGGAACTTGCCATCGGCGTCCATGGCCATCTCGGCATGGCTGACATGGTCGCGGCCATGCGCATCGGTCAGAAAGGACTCGCTGCGATCGGCCGTCCACTTGATATTGCGGTTGAGCTTCTTGGCCGCCCAGGTCAGGCAGACATCCTCGGCATACAGAAAGATCTTGGAGCCGAAGCCGCCGCCCACATCGGGAGCAATCACGCGCACCCTGCTCTCGGGCAGGCCCATGACGAAAGCCGTCATCAGCAGCCGCTCCACATGCGGGTTCTGGTTGGCCACGTACAGTGTGTACTCATCCATGGCGCGGTTGTAGCTGCCGATGGCCACGCGCGGCTCCATGGCATTGGGGATCAGCCGGTTGTTGACCAGATCCAGCCGCGTCACATGGGCCGCGCCCGCAAACACGGCATCCACGGCTGCCTTGTCGCCTATCGCCCACTGGTAGCAGCGGTTGTCGGGAGCGATATCGTGAACCACGGCGCCGGGCTTTTTGCCACCCGCCGCATCGGCCACGTTCACGACCGCAGGCAGCACCGCGTAATCGACCTCCACCAGCTCTGCCGCATCGCGTGCCTGCTGCAGGGTCTCGGCAACCACCATGGCCACCTGGTCGCCCACATAGCGCACGGTATCGAGGGCCAGGATCGGGTGCGGCGGCTCCTTCATGGGCTCGCCATTGGTGCTGGTGATCAGCCAGCCGCAGGGCAGGCCGTTGATGCCGGCGGCCGCCACATCGGCGCCCGTGAGCACGCCGACCACGCCTGGCGCCGCCTTGGCGGCATCCACGTTGACGCTGCGCAGCCTCGCGTGGGCATGGGGCGAGCGCACAAATACCGCATAGGCCTGCGCGCCCAGCGTGATGTCGTCCGTGTACTGGCCTGCGCCGGTCAGAAAGCGATCATCCTCGCGGCGCAGAACGGCTTCGCCGATATGCGGCAGCTTGGAAAAGTCAGATGCACCCATGGTGTGTCTCCTCTTCTAGTTGTGATGCGCGGCTCAGCTGGCGCTCATGCCGTCGCGACCCACTTTGACGGCAGCGACGATGTTCTGGTAGCCCGTGCAGCGGCAGATATTGCCTTCGAGCAGTTCGCGGATCTCGGCATCGGTGGCCTGAGGCTTCTGGCGGCACAGATCCACCGCACTCATCACCATGCCGGGCGTGCAGAAGCCGCACTGCAGGCCATGGCACTGCTTGAAGGCCGCCTGCATGGGATGCATGGTTCCATCGGCAGCGGCCATGCCCTCTATGGTCTGCACCTCTGCGCCCTGGGCCTGCACGGCCAGCATGGTGCAGGACTTGATGGCCTTGCCATTGACCAGCACCGTGCAGGCTCCGCACTGGCTGGTATCGCAGCCCACATGGGTGCCCGTCAGGCGCAGCTGTTCACGCAGCGCCTGCACCAGCAAGGTATTGGGGGGGACGTCAATGCTGGCCGCGCGGCCATTGACCGTGAACTGAACATTCATCGTGATGCCTCCTGCCTTTATCCGAAGAATTGGGTAACAAAGCACAACCGCACTCTCTATGGTGGGCAGTTACCGCCATGCAAGGCGCTAGGGTTGACCCCCAAGCCAGACGAAACACGCACAGATATTCTCAAAATGAAACACTGTCCGGAGTCCGCATGTCGCCCGCCAGCCCCGCCATTTCCGCGCAAGCCGCAGCGCATCCAGGTGCACGCCATTCCCTGCTTGCCCAGGCCAGGCAGCAGTTGCTGGCGATGGACTCATCCCATGCGCTGGCACCGTCTGGCCTGGCTCCCTGGCTCTGGCGCTCGTGGCAGCGCTGCGTGGCGCAGGGCCGTCATCCCGCGCAAAAAGTGGAGTTCGAGGCCGTCGGACCTCACGCGCTGCGCCACGCCCAGGACAAGCACCAGTTGCTGCTGCAGGCTGCACGCCCGGTCATGACGCAGCTGGTCGCGGCCGTGGGTGCCATGCGCTACTTCTGCCTGCTGACCAATGCCCAGGGACTGGCACTTGAAGTGCAAGGTCCCGTCGACCATAGCGATCTGCGTGCGCTGGCCGTAGGCCGTGTCGGCGTGGATCTGTCCGAGCGCGGCGTGGGCACCTCGGCCATAGGCGCGACACTGGCCGAACTCAGCCCGGTATGGCTGCACAGGCAGGAGCATTTCTTTGACGATCTGCGCGACTACAGTTGCGCAGGCGCTCCAGTATTCGGCCCTCAGGGCGAGTGCCTGGGCATGCTGGACATCACCGGCATTGATGTACCCGAGCGCCCCGAACTGCTGCTGCTGGCACTGCGCTGCGCACGCGCCATCGAAGATCGATTGCTGCGTGCCCTGCCTCATACCCTGCTGCTGCGCGTGAACTGGCCCGGCGGACCTCTGGGCCAGGAAGGCGAAGGCCTGATGATATTTGATGCCGAAGGCCGATTGCTGGGCAGCAATACCGTGGCCAGGCAACTGGTGCCGCGTCCTCTGCAAGCCCCTGGGGGGGACTCGCTCATCCAGAGCCATGAGCTGCTGGCCCTGCCCTGGAGTCATCTGATCGAACATGCGCGCCAGCGGCCCGAGGCGCCACTGCAACTACCGCTGTGGTCCGGTCTGCGCCTGCTGGCACTGGCACAAGCCGGTCCCCTGCTGCGTGTCCCCGTCATGCCGGGTTCCGGCGCAGCCTGTCGGGCAACATCTGCCCATGCCATGACCACACCGCTGCGCACCAGCGAGTTGCTGCTGATTCAGCAGGCCATGCAGGAGGCTCACGGGAATGTAACCGTGGCCGCCCGCAACCTGGGATTGAGCCGGGCCACGCTCTATCGCCGGCTGGCCAGCAAATAAGAGGTCTTGAACCGGATCTGATGCAGTTTGGCTCTCTACGGATTTGCCCTAGTTTCAGCGCAAAAACGCCCTCCACGACAGCAGGCGCACACTAGCAAGCAAGCCCATGAAAAATACAAAATACCTCAATAAAACAATCATCTAAGCTGCACCAGCCGTGCACTTCCAGCTATCGTACGCATAGCAGGCACAACTGACGCTCGGACGCCACATTTGCGTGCGTATTTGTAAAAAACACCATACCTGCGTCCGTAGAATCTCCAGTTTGGTTCAAAAACTCAGATCGCCCTGAGGCTTACCAGCCCCAACAGCGCGACGCATACACAGCCTACTTTTTGGAGACACCATGCAGGCTTTACTCGCCCTGTCCAGGGCTATCGACAGGCTCAACGCCTTTGTCGGCAAATATTCCATCTGGCTGATATTTGCCGCCACCTTCATCAGCGCCGCCAACGCCATTGTTCGCAAGGCCTTTGACACCAGCTCCAATGCATTTCTGGAAGTCCAGTGGTATCTGTTCGCATGGTCCTTTCTGATTGCTGCGGGCTACACCCTGCTGCATCGCGAGCATGTACGCATCGACGTGATCAACAGCCGTCTGTCCAAAAAGGCCCAGGTCTGGATCGACATCATCGGCTTTGCCTTCTTTCTCACCCCGCTATGCCTGACCATTCTGTGGCTGAGCATGCCGGTGGTGATTCAGATGTACCAGTCCGGCGAAATGTCGGGCAACCCCGGCGGGCTGATCCGCTGGCCCGTATGGACGGCGATTCCTGTGGGCATCACCTTGCTGCTGCTGCAGGGCATCTCCGAGCTGATCAAGCGCATTGCCTTCCTGACCGGCGACGGCCCCGACCCCATGGGCAAGCTCAGCGACAAGAGCGCCGAGGAAGAACTGGCCGAGGCCCTGCGTGCCGAAGCCGATCGCAAGCAGGCTGAGGCGCTGGCCGCCCAGGCCAAGGCATAACGGTAGCGGGAGACAATCGATGGAATTTATCGCTACCAACTACGCCCCCATCATGTTTGCGGGGCTGATCTGCTTTTTGCTGCTGGGATTTCCCGTGGCCTTCAGCCTGGGGGCAGCAGGCCTGGCCTTCGGCTTTCTGGGCATCGAACTGGGGGTCTTTCCCTCCTCCGTGATGGCCTGGCTGCCCCAGCGCCTGATCGGCATCATGGCCAACGACACCTTGCTGGCCGTTCCCTTTTTCACTTTGATGGGCCTGATTCTCGAACGCTCGGGCATGGCAGAGGACCTGCTGGACACTGTCGGCCAGGTGTTCGGCCCCATCCGCGGCGGTCTGGCTCTGGCCGTGATCTTTGTGGGAGCACTGCTGGCCGCCACCACCGGCGTGGTTGCTGCTTCGGTGATCTCCATGGGCCTGATCTCTCTGCCCATCATGCTGCGCTACGGCTATGATCGTCGTCTGTCATCGGGCGTGATTGCAGCGTCTGGCACGCTGGCACAGATCATTCCGCCCTCGCTGGTGCTGATTCTGATGGCCGACCAGTTGGGCAAGAGCGTGGGCGATATGTACAAGGGCGCCTTCATTCCCGGCTTCATGCTCATGGGTCTGTATGTTCTGTGGGTGGTGATTCTGGCCATCTTCAAGCCCAAGATGGTGCCTGCCCTGCCTGTGGAGGCACGTATCTACCGCGAAGCCAACGGCAACGGTGGCTATACCTCGCTGGCCGTGGTCATGGGCATCTCGACCATCGTGGCCATCTTCCTGGCCAATCACATGGCCGACCTTCACACCTGGTGGCAGGGCAAGGAAGTGCTGGATGTACCCACTGACGAGAAAATCGTCACCGCCATGTGCGGCGGCACGTTCATCGCCTTTGTGATCGCCTCGCTCAACCGCGTGCTCAAACTGGGCCTGCTGTCCAAGCTGGCCGAGCGCGTGACCTTTGTGCTGATCCCTCCGCTGCTGCTGATCTTCCTCGTGCTGGGCACCATCTTCCTGGGCATTGCGACTCCGACAGAAGGCGGCGCCATGGGAGCCATGGCCGCACTGATCATGGGTTTTGCCCGCCGACGCCTGAACATGGACCTGCTCAAGCAGGCCCTGGCCTCGACCACCAAGCTGGCTAGCTTCGTGATGTTCATCATGATCGGCGCCACCACCTTCAGCCTGGTGTTCCAAGCCGCCGACGGCCCCAAGTGGGTGGAACACCTGCTGACCAGCCTGCCCGGCGGCCAGGTGGGCTTCCTGATCGTGGTCAACATCATGATCTTCTTCCTGGCCTTCTTCCTGGACTACTTTGAACTCTCGTTCATCGTGGTGCCGTTGCTGGGACCCGTGGCCGAGAAGATGGGCATCGACCTGATCTGGTTCGGCGTGCTGCTGGCCGTGAACATGCAGACCTCGTTCATGCATCCGCCCTTCGGTTTTGCACTGTTCTTCCTGCGCTCGGTCGCTCCGGACAAGCAGTACGTCGACAAGGTCACGCATAAGGTCATCGAGCCCGTCACCACCATGCAGATCTACAAGGGTGCCGTGCCTTTTGTGCTGATTCAGCTCGTGATGGTGGGTGTGCTGATCGCCTTCCCTGGCATCGTGACCGGCGCGCTCGACAAACCCGTGGTCGTGGACATGAACAAGGTGGGCGACGAGATGCTCAACCAGCTCAACGATGCTGGCGGTGGCTATGGCGCAGACAACCCCTTCGGGGCCCCTGAGGGCGGCGAAGAAGGCTCTGCAGTGCCAGCGGCCCCTGCCGAAGGCAACCAGCCTGCCCCGGCCGCACCCGATGCAGGCGACTATGGCTCGGATGATCCGGCCAAGGCCCTGCAGGACTCACTGAACGCAGCTCCTGCGAGCAAGTAAATCTTCGCCCCTCCGCTGATACAGCCCCGGCTCGCCAGAGTCGGGGCTTTTTCATTGAGCAGAGGTTGCCGAGTGATAGATTTGCTGTTTTCCCAGAAAACCGCAATGACCATCGCCGAATTGCTGACGGCCATCCGTCAACCGTACGCAGACCTGCTGTCACAGGCCGCCAATGCCCAGGACTCTTATGTGGAGCCGGCCTATCGCAACAGCGATGGGACGCTGGCCACAGAAGGTGCATGGAATCTGCCCTGCCGGGTCGATGTCATCCCCGTATCGGAAGACAGCGCAGAACCTGTACAAGTGGATTCACAGACGCGGCTCGATTTCGAACCCATTCATTTCCGCATCGGTGATTCCGCAGTGGAGCTGCAGCCCTTTGTCTGGGACTGGCTGTCGCTGGAAGTGCAAGGTCTGACAGAAGAGAAGGCCTCCAAGGCGCTCATCGACTGGTTCAACGATTGGTTTGATGGAGATGATGAAAACGAGCCGGATGCAGCGGGGCTGCAGCAGGTCGTTCACTTCATGTCGGACCCGCAAGTCCTGGCAGGAGGAGTGAAAGCGACCATAGATCTTGGCTCTGCACCTGTCGAAGCCCTGGAAGATTTGCTGTTTGCGCTATCTGACGCAGGAGCCGCTCAACTCAGGCTCGCATGATTTCGGGCACATGAAAAAACCGCAGCAAGCTGCGGTTTTTTTGCAGCCAACGCATGGCGCCGGCAGTCTTGAGTCTGACCGGGATCAGATCTTGGCAGTCGCCATGTACTGATTGAAGGGGTACTCGGAGAAGCGGTTCCACAGAATCTGGTCGCGCTGGAAGGCGCGCATGTCCTGATGGATCTTCTTGAATTCGGGCGACTTGGCTTCGTGCTCGGCAAACACCTCCATGGAGGCCTTAAAGCCGGCATCCATCAAAGGCTTGGGGAACATCTTGAGCTGGGTCTTGTTGGCCACCAGGCGCTTGATGGCCTGAGGGTTCAACACCTGGTACTTGCTGGTCATATCGGCGGCAGCCACGCGGGTTGCGGCGTCCAGGATCGCCTTGTTCTCGGGCGACAGCGCGTTGTACTTCTTGATGTTGATGAAGAACTCCAGCTCGGCAGAGCCTTCCCACCAGCCGGGGTAGTAGTAGTAAGGCGCAACCTTGTTGAAGCCCAGCTTTTCATCGTCGTAGGGACCGACGAACTCCACGGCGTCCAGCGTACCCTTTTCCAGAGCCTGGTAAACATCGCCTGCGGGCATGTTCTGCGCCACCACGCCCAGCTTGGCCATGGCCTCGCCGAACACGCCGCCGCCCAGACGCATCTTAAGACCCTTGAGGTCTTCCACGGTCTTGATTTCCTTGCGATACCAGCCGCCCATCTGGGTCGTGGTGTTGCCGGCCGATGCGGTCTTGAAGTTGTACTTGGCAAAGAAGGCGTCAAGGAGCTTGCGGCCGTTGCCATGATCCTTCCAGCCGTTCATCTGCAGTGCGGTCAGGCCGAAGGGCACGGCGCAGCTGAAGGCGAAGATGGGGTCCTTGCCGGTGAAGTAGTAGGCAGCGGTCTGCGCCATGTCAATGGTATCGCCCTGCAGCGCATCCACCACACCGAAAGCGGGCATCAGCTCGCCAGCGGGGTGCACCGAAATCTCGAACTTGCCGCCCGACATGGCCTTGACCAGTTGCGACAGCTTTTCAGCACTGCCGAAGATGGTGTCCAGCGACTTGGGGAAGCTGGAGGCCAGGCGCCAGCGCACAGCGGCCTGGGCGTGAACAGCAGGTGCTGCACCCGCGGCCAGAACGCCGGCGATACCGGCATTTTTCAGAATGGAACGACGATCCACTTTAGTCTCCTTGAGGAACGAATTGAGCTGATACAGACCACTGATCTATGCCAGCTTGTTTTATGCAACAGGCACAAAATGTACACGAGCCAACCGTTTCGCAAGCGCTAAAAAGTGACCGTTCGCTTAAGAAGTTCTACCTAGTGATGCGCATCAAGTCTGATGCCCAATTGAAAACAATCAATCACTACAGACGTACCGCACTCATATAGCTGGCATAGCGGAACTCGGAGAAACGATCCCAGAGCAACTGGTCGTGCTGAAATCCGCGCATGCTTCTGTGAATTTTCTTGAACTGCGCCGACCTGCCCTCATGCTCGGCCATGGTGGCCATCACGGCCTTGAACCCCGCATCCATGAGCTCGCGCGGAAAGGCTCGCAGTTGCACGCGTTCGCTGAGCAGCTTCTTGAGCGCGGCGGGGTTGTACGCCAGGTACTTGGCAGTCAGATCCTTGGCGGCCAGCGCCGCTGCGGCCTCCACCATGGCGCGCAGCTCGGGCGTCAGGGCCGCAAAGGCCTTGGCATTGATGAAATAGGCCAGCTCTGCACCGCCCTCCCACCAGCCCGGATAGTAGTAGTAAGGCGCGATCTTGCCGAAGCCCAGCTTCTGGTCGTCATAAGGGCCGACGAACTCCACCGCATCGAGGCGGTTCTTTTCCAGCGCCTGCTGCGCATCGGCAATGGGCATGTTGACGGCCTGCACGCCCAGCTTTTGCAGCGCATCACCCAGCAAGCCGCCGCCAGCGCGCATGCGCAGACCATGCAGATCCTGCACGGTCCTGATTTCCTTGCGGTACCAGCCCCCCATCTGCGTGCCGGTGTTGCCGGCACTCAGACTCTTGATGTTGTACTGGGCGTAGAAATCATCCATGAGCTTGCGCCCGCCGCCCCACTCCATCCAGGCATCCATCTGCCGCGCCGTCAGACCAAAGGGCACGGCGCAGCCCAGTGCAAAGCAATAGTCCTTGTCGGTGAAATAGTAGGGAGCGGTCAAAGCCATTTCGACCGAGCCGTTCTGCACCCCCTCCATCACGCCAAAGGCAGGCATCAACTCACCTGCAGAGTGCACGCTGACCTCGATCTGCCCACCGGACATGAAGCGCAGAGATTGGGCAAATTTTTCTGCTCCGCCAGAAATGGCGTCAAGGACTTTGGGAAAACTCGTCAGCAAGCGCCAGCGCAGCACTTCCTGGCTGCGCACCGCAGGAGCCACGCCCGCTGCCAGCACACCAGCCATGCCCACATGTTTGACGAGTGAGCGACGATCCATGAATATTTCTCCGCTAGTAGTTGTCCATTGCAAAGCCGGCTGCAACAGCCTGATCACAGGCCGGCAGCCACAGGCATTCTAGAAACGCAGACGCCGGCCGTGTGGCGATTCGCGGTTGCCGTCAGTTTTCTTGACGACAAGCAAAGAAAAAGGCCCTTCGATGAAGGGCCTGGTTTCAGTCCATCAGGACTTACGCAAACAAGGATGCAGCAACGGCCTGCCCCATCTGGAGCGTGCATCTGCCTGAACCCGTTTTGCGTAAACGATGTCCCTGTCGCCTCAGCCCGCAGCCAGACGCTTTCGGATGGAGGCCTCGATGCCTGCCGCATCCAGCCCCTGCAGCGCAAGCAGCTTGGCGGGGTCGCCATGCTCGATGAACTCGTCGGGCAGCCCCAGCTGCAGCACGCTCTTGCTCAGGCCATGGGCGGCAAGGCTCTCCATGACGGCACTGCCAGCGCCCCCCATGACGCAGCCTTCTTCCAGCGTGACGATGAGCTCATGATCTGCAGCGATCTGGAGCAACAGCTCTTCATCGAGAGGCTTGGCCCAGCGCATATTGGCCACGCTGGCATCCAAGGCTTCGGCAGCCTGCAAGGCCGGGTACAGCAAGCTGCCGAAGGCCAGAATCGCCACCTTTTTGGAGGCCGACTCACGGCGCATCTCGCCCTTGCCAAAGGGCAGGCCTTCCAGGCTGTCAAGCGGAGTCACGCCCACCCCGGCGCCGCGCGGGTAGCGCACGCAGACAGGGTGATCCTGCTCATAGGCCGTGGTCAGCAACTGGCGCGTTTCACGTTCGTCCGCCGGGCAGGCCATGCTCATATTGGGAATGCAGCGCACAAAGGCGATGTCGTAAGCGCCAGCGTGTGTGGCACCGTCGGCGCCCACCAGACCGGCGCGGTCCAGCGCAAACACCACAGGCAGGTTCTGCAGCGCAACGTCGTGGATCAGCTGGTCATAGGCACGCTGCAAGAAAGTGGAATAGATGGCCACCACGGGCTTGACGCCTTCGCAGGCCATACCGCCGGCGAAAGTGACTGCATGCTGCTCGGCGATGCCCACGTCGTAATAGCGGCCGGGAAAGCGCTTGTGGAACTCCACCATGCCCGAGCCCTCGCGCATGGCGGGTGTGATGCCGACCAGACGCTGGTCCTTGGCCGCCATATCGCAGAGCCAGTGACCAAACACCTGGGTGAAGGTCTGCTTGGCAGGCGTGGCTGGCTTGACCAGACCGACCGCCGGGTCGAATTTCCCGGGGCCGTGATAGGCCACGGGGTCGGCCTCGGCCAGCTTGTAGCCCTGGCCTTTCTTGGTGACCACATGCAGGAACTGAGGACCCTTGAGACCCTTGATATTCTCCAGCGTGGGAATCAGCGAATCGAGATCATGACCATCGATGGGACCGATGTAGTTGAAGCCGAATTGCTCGAACATGGTGGCAGGCACGACCATGCCCTTGGCCTGTTGTTCCAGACGCTTGGCCAGCTCCAGCAAGGGCGGCACCTGCTTCAGGACGCTCTTGCCCACATCACGGGCCTTGGCGTAGAACTGGCCGCTCATCAGCTGGGCCAGATAGCGATTGAGCGCGCCCACGGGCGGGCTGATGCTCATGTCGTTGTCATTGAGGATGACCAGCAGGTTGGCGTCATGCACGCCGCCGTTGTTCAGCGCCTCGAAAGCCATGCCGGCCGTCATCGCGCCGTCACCGATCACGGCAATGGCCCGCCGGTCTTCACCTTTTTGCTTGGCGGCCAGCGCCATGCCCAGCGCCGCAGAGATGCTGGTCGACGAGTGCGCCGTGCCAAAGGTGTCGTATTCGCTCTCGGCCCGCTGGGGAAAGCCGGACAGGCCGCCGAACTGGCGCAGCGTGCCCATGCGATCACGGCGGCCAGTCAATATCTTGTGCGGATAAGTCTGATGACCCACATCCCAGACGATGCGGTCATAGGGCGTGTTGAACACCGAGTGCAGCGCCACGGTCAACTCCACCGTCCCCAGATTGGAACTGAGGTGCCCGCCAGTCCTGGAAACGCTGTCGATCACATAGGTGCGCAGCTCTGCGGCCAGGCTTTTGAGCTGGGAGCGCGAGAGGCCGCGCATATCTGCGGGATCGTTGATGCTGTGCAGCAGGGAAGAAGTATTCGTGGACATGTTCTATATTTTTAATAGCTGCTAGTGTTTACCAATACTGGATTACAGGGCTTCTCTATTAAATTTCAGTGGGTGCGCTGCACAACCATATCGGCCAGTGCGGCCAGGGCCTGGGTGTCGGCCAATCCGCTGCGCGTCAAGGCGGCGTGAGCCTGCTGGCGCAACTGCTCGGCATGGGCTCTTGCCGCCTCCAGCCCCAGCAGCGACACAAAAGTGGGCTTGTCATTGGCCGCATCCTTGCCGGCCGTCTTGCCCAGCGTTGCGGAGTCGGCCACCACATCCAGAATGTCGTCCACCACCTGGAAGGCCACGCCCAGTGCCTGGCCATAGTCGGTCAGCGCGGCCAGTGCCCGGGCATCGGTCTGTGCATTGCAGGCGGCCCCCATGAGCACGCTGCCCAACAGCAGCGCACCGGTCTTGAGACGGTGCATCTCGCGCAACTGCGCCTCGCTCAGTTGCTTGCCCACGCTGGCCAGGTCAATGGCCTGGCCGCCGGCCATGCCCTGGCTGCCCGCCGCTGCGCCAAGCAGGCGGCACAGCTTGGCCTGCATGGAGCAGGGAATGCCGTCGTCGTCAGGCAGCAACAACTCGAACGCCAGGGCCTGCAGGGCATCGCCGGCCAGCAGGGCCGAGGCTTCGCCAAACTGCACATGCACGGTGGGCTTGCCACGGCGCATGGTGTCATTGTCCATGCAGGGCATGTCGTCGTGCACCAGGGAATAAGCGTGAATCAGTTCTACGGCACAACCTGCGCGCAGCGTGGCCGCAGCCAGACCGCCCACCGCCTCGGCGGCCGCCCAGACCAGCAGCGGTCGCAAGCGCTTGCCGCCATCGAGCACGGCGTAGCGCATGGCCTCGCCCAGGCCCGCAGGTGCATTGATGCCCACCCAGCGCGACAGCGCATCTTCGGTGCGCGCCAGTCGCTCCTGCATCCAGACGGAAAAATCCAGGGCAGGCTTGCCCTCGTTCAAAGGCGTCGATGGTTCGGCAATCATTGATTCATTCATGGGCTGCATCTTCAAGGCAAAAAGCGCGGACGCCGGGATCAGTCCTGGGTCCAGGCGGACAGCTTGCCTTCGTCCAGTACCTGGACCTGCTCCTGCACGGCTTCGAGCTGGCTGCGGCAAAAACCCAGCAGCTCGGCCGCACGCTGGTAGCCGCTGAGCATCTGCTCCAGCGGAAGCTGACCCGATTCGATCTGCGCAATCAGTTGTTCCAGCTCCTGCAAAGCAGCTTCATAGCTGACAGGCTGTTCGGATTTTTTGGCGGCAGCGGCCTTGGGCATGGATGGTGTGGGCTATGTTGGACGAAAACGACGATTTTAGGCGTCCCTGCACCATTGGCGTGCAATGCCCGCAAAGCCGGCAGGCGGGAGATGTCTTGGCTGTGACTTCCGGTCAGGTCGATGCCGTCCGCACCAGCCTTTTTGACGACCTGCCACGGTTTGCGGACGGCTGGCAGCTTGCTGACAGGACCCTTCGCTACAACGTCGAAATAACGTCAATACACGTACCAGAAAAACGGAAATAACCCCACAGCCTATAATCCCATTCCCGTCAAGCCGGCCACGTGCCTGGTCATCCGGTCGGGCAAACGAGTCGGCTGGCCATGCGCCACCGTCCATTGCCTGAGGCCCGTGTCCAGACAAGGCCGGTTTCGTTTTTTACCGTGTGCGCACGTGCACCCTCCCTGTGGGGAGTCTTTAGGTCAGGTCATCCATGACTGATTTAAGTCTTCAACTGCAGCAGGCCGCAAGCCAACTACCAGTTTCAAGTTATTTCGACGAGGCGCTGTTCCAGCGTGAGTTGGAAACGATTTTCAAGCGCGGCCCGCGCTACGTGGGTCACCAGCTGGCCGTTCCCGAGATAGGCGACTACTACGCCCTGCCTCAGGAAAAAGAGGGGCGGGCGCTGGTACGCAATGCCAAAGGCGAGATCGAGCTGATCTCCAACGTCTGCCGCCACCGCCAGGCGGTGATGCTCAAGGGGCGCGGCAATCTGCTGTCCGAAGGCAAGGGCCATGCCGGAGGCAATATCGTCTGCCCGCTGCACCGCTGGACCTACAGCACCAGCGGCGAGCTGCTAGGCGCCCCGCATTTCAGCCACGACCCCTGCCTGAACCTCAACAACTACCGTCTGCGCGAGTGGAACGGACTGCTGTTCGAGGACAACGGCCGCGACATAGAGGCCGATCTGGCCGGCATGAAGCTGCGCGAGCAGCTCCGGTTCGACGGCTTCGTGCTCGACCATGTAGAGATGCACGAGTGCAACTACAACTGGAAGACCTTTATCGAGGTCTATCTGGAGGACTATCACGTCGGCCCCTTCCACCCCGGTCTGGGCAACTTCGTCACCTGCGACGATCTGAAGTGGGAATTCGCCAGCGAGTACTCGGTGCAGACCGTGGGCGTGGCCCCCGGCTTCGGCAACCCGGGCTCGGACATCTACAAGAAGTGGCACGAGGTGCTGCTGGCCTACCGCAACGGCGAGCTGCCCGATCGCGGCGCCATCTGGCTGACCTACTACCCCCACATCATGGTGGAGTGGTATCCGCATGTGCTGACCGTCTCGACCCTGCACCCGCTGGCCGTGGACCGGACGCTGAATGTGGTGGAGTTCTTCTACCCTGAGGAAATCGCCGCCTTCGAGCCCGAGTTCGTGCAGGCCCAGAAGGCCGCCTACATGGAAACCTGCATCGAGGACGACGAGATCGCCGAGCGCATGGACGGCGGCCGCAGGGCGCTTTATGAACGCGGCGACAACGAGGTCGGCCCCTATCAGAGCCCCATGGAAGACGGCATGCAACATTTCCATGAGTGGTATCGCCGCATCATGGGCGACAGCGTCCCCCAACGCTGAATGAGGTAAGCCTCAAGACTGATAGCTGCTATCGCTTACCCCATAAGCACAGCAGCTATTTTTTATGCTGAATTGAGTGAGATATGCAAGCCCTGTGGATGGTGTTGGCCGCGTTGATTTTTGCGGTCATGAGTGTGTGTGTGAAGTTTGCCTCCCAGGACTTCAATGCGGCGGAGATCGTGTTCTACCGCGGCCTGGTCAGCATGGCGCTGCTGGTCTGGCTGGCCAGGCGCAGCGGCGTGACGCTGACCACCCAGTACTCGCGCGAGCATGCCTGGCGCAGCTTTGTCGGCGTGATCTCCATGGGTGCCTGGTTCTACGCCATCGGCCATCTGCCGCTGGCCACGGCCACCACGCTCAACTCCATGAGCAGCATCTGGATGGCGGTCTTTCTCATCGCCCAGGGCCTGTGGATGCGCCACACGCTGCGCAAATCCTATGCGGCCGAGCCCGAAACCCGCCGCGCCATTCCGCCCTTTCCCTGGGGCCTGGTGTCCACGGTGGTGGCGGGCTTTGTCGGCGTGCTGCTGGTGCTGCGCCCGACCAGCGCCCCGGCCAGCGAATGGGTGGCTGCGCTCGGCGGCCTGTTTGGCGGCATGTTTGCGGCCATGGCCTATATGCAGGTGACCACCCTGTCGCGCCTGGGCGAGCCTGAAACCCGCGTGGTGTTCTATTTCTCGGTGGGATCGGCCATTGCCGGCGGCATCACCATGCTGTTCACCGGCATCTCGCCCTTCCCCGGCTGGAGCGCTCTGTGGCTGCTGCCCGTGGGCGTGCTGGCCGCCGTGGCCCAGGTCTGCATGACCAAGGCCTATGCCTCGGCCGGCAGCAAGAGCAACACCCTGGTCGTCGCCAATCTGCAGTACTCGGGCATTGTGTTTGCCGCCCTGCTCAGCCTGGTGCTGTTCGGCGAAAGCATTCCTCTGATCGGCTGGCTGGGCATTGTGCTCATCGTCGCCAGCGGAGCCGCAGCAACCGCCTTGCGCTCCAGGGGCTAGCCATGGCAGCGGTGCCTGGCGCCTTCGCCATGCACGTCAGCAGCCCCAGCCTGCCGCGCAGTCCACGCCGAATCTGCGCGGCTTGCCATATCCAAACAATGAAGCCTGCAGGGCTCAGGCGCTGCGACCCGATCGCATAATGGTCTGCATGCCGCAAGACTGCACGCCATGCCGTCTGCAGCCGTTCAATCTTTGGAGCAGCAAGCCATGAACCACTCGGCGCCCGAGCACTACAACACCCTGATTTCCGTCGAAGAGCTGGCCAGACTCAAGGCCAGCGGCAAGCCCTTGATGGTGTTTGACTGCAGCTTTGACCTCATGAATCCGCCTGCCGGCCGCGAGCAATATCTGCAGATCCATATCGATGGCGCCCTGTTCGCCGATCTGGACAAAGACCTCAGCGCACCGCACGGAGCACCCGGCGAAGACGGCCAGGTCGCCACCAGCGTGCAATCGGCCTCCGGCGGCCGCCACCCCCTGCCCACGCTCGAGCGCTTTTCCGCCTGGCTGTCGTCCATAGGCTTTGCCAACAATATGCAGGCCGTGGTCTATGACCGCAACGCCGCCAATTACTGCGGCCGCCTGTGGTGGATGCTGCGCTGGGCCGGCCACGATGCCGTGGCGGTCCTCGATGGTGGACTGCAGGCCTGGCAGGCGGCCGGCCAGGCGGTGGGCAGCGGGGAAGAGCCCCGCCATTTCCAGTCCAACTTTGAACTGGGCCAGCCGCTGGAGACACTCAAGACCGTAGGCCAGGTCGAGGCCGACCTGGGCCAGGCCACCCAGACCCTCATTGATGCCCGGGCCCCGGCCCGCTACCGCGGCGAGGTCGAGCCCCTGGACCCCGTGGCAGGCCATATTCCGGGCGCACTGAATCGGCCGTTCAGCAGCAATATCGCGGCCGATGGACGCTTCAAGCCCGCAGCGCTGCTCAAAGCCGAGTTCGAGCAGTTGCTGGCCGGACGCGATCCCGCCAGCGTGGTGCACCAGTGCGGCAGCGGTGTCAGTGCCACGCCCAATGTGCTGGCCATGCGCATTGCCGGCTTTGCGCCCACAGCCTTGTTTGCCGGCAGCTGGAGCGAGTGGTGCAGCCAGCCCTCCCGCCCGGCCGAGCGAGGCTGAGCTGCCATATGCCGGTGTCGCGTCAGGCACCGGCTTTGAACAGGCACGCTCCCCCGCGTTTGCCGGGTTCACTCCCTGGGCCACGGACAGAGCGCACCGTGATCACCGTAGACAGGTGCAAGCGCGGTGCGGCGCGCTTGCTCAGCACCAAGCCAGACCAGACCAGGCCCATTGCTTCTCGGCGCTCCGGGCCTTGGCGAAATGGCCGAGGCCCATGTCCGCACTCGCATGTCGATGCAGCTTGGCAACCCGGATTCAGGCCGCTATCACAGGAAATCCCAGCGGCCTTTTTTCATAGGCGATCAGATACCGAATAAAAAGCCGCCTATTTGCTCGTTTGTCATCTTCCGGACAGATTCACAATACATGTACCAGTGGAATCCGGCTTGACGCAATGTCAGCCCCCACCCGGCACTCCGAGTCATCCCGAAGGACGGCAAGGCAGTAAGGGAAATCCTACATGCCTGCCTGTGAAACCAGACCGGCGATACCGACGCTCCCCGACTTCAGTTCGATCAGGGCTTGAAACACAATTCATTTCAACAGATCGAAACACTTTTAACGTCTTGTTTGTGTGCGCCGTGACGGTCTGTCGAGATTGAAAGGACTGGACCCATGAACAACGAACAACTGCTTGCCGAGATCCGCGAAGCCAACCTCACCTATCTGATGCTGGCCCAGACCCTGATCCGCCAGGACAAGGCCGAGGCCGTGTTCCGTCTGGGTCTGAACGAAGAGTCCTGCGACCTGCTGGGCTCGCTGTCTTCGGCCCAGGTGCTCAAGCTGGCATCGCGCAACACCTTGCTGGCCAGCTTCCGCGCCGACGACGAAATGGTCTGGAGCCTGCTGACCAACCACAGCAGCAACAAGATCGGCAATGCCGCCACCAATACGCTGCACGCCAACATCCTGATGGCCAGCCGTGTCTCCGAAGTGCTCTGAGCACCCGCTAGCGACTACCTGGTTTTAAGGAGAGATTGATGCCCGCCGCCAAGACTGCCACCAAAAGCGTTCTGAACGAATCCAAGCAAATCGAGCGCGCCGCCATGCTCATCGAGATGGGCGCCCGCATGCAGGTGCTGGAGTCCGAGACCACGCTGTCTTATGAACGCCTGATCCGGCTGTACAAGGAAATCTCGGGCAAATCTCCATCCAAGGGCCAGTTGCCGTTTTCCACGGACTGGTTTCTGACCTGGCAGGAAAACATCCACAGCTCGCTGTTTCTCAACATCTACGAATACCTGTCCAAGGGCGTGGAGCTGGACTCGGCCGAGCAGCTGACCAAGGCCTACCGCCTCTATACCGAACAGATTCAGGCCGCCGAACTCGAGGTGCTGCTGTCCTTTACCCGCGCCTGGCGCCTCGTGAAGTTTGTCGATGCACAGATGCTGACGCGCACGCAATGCTCGGTCTGCAAGGGCCAGTTCGTGACCGAGCCTTACGAGAATGCGCGCCACTACCAGTGCGGCCTGTGCAATCCTCCCGCTCGCGCCGGCAAGAGCAAGGCCGCCGGGTCCTTAATGCTTCACTAACCCCCTGAGCGGCTGCGCCGCTTCCCCCTCTCTCTTCGGGATGGGGACGGCAGCCTCGCTGCGCGGCGGCGGTTGCTCGCTGCCTCTGGCCTGGAGCACGCCAGTTTTAAAGCTCAACTTTCATAGCTGGTAGCGCCATACAACAAAGGGGTTGAAGCATTTATTGGCCTCAAACCCTTTATGCGTTGGCGCATGCAGCTCCTAAAGATGCAGCCTATCTTCCGTGATCTGCTGCGGCGGCTTCAGCGTGTCCGGCCTTGATGGCCGAGAAACTGCGACAGCGCTTGCTTGATGTCTCGCTTTTGGAGCATGCCTGCCTGAAGGCAGTTCAACTTTCATAGCTGGTAGCGCCATTCAACAAAGGGTTTAAAGCAGATAAATGCTTCAAACCCTTTATTCATTGGCGACATACGCTCCCAATTCAGGAGCTTCCATCAGCGACCTCAGCCCGTGTTGCGCACTCCGGCGGCGATGCCGTTGATGGACAGATGGATACCGTTCTTGACCCTGTCGTCGGTCTGTCCCGCACGCCAGCGACGCACCAGCTCCACCTGCAGGTGGTTCAGCGGGTCGATATAGGGGAAGCGGTGGCGGATGGAGCGCGCCAGCGCGGAGTTGTGCTCCAGACGCTGCTTGTCGCCCGTGATCTGGTTGAGCGCTTCCACCGTGCTCTGCCACTCGGCTTCGATCGCACCGAAGATGCGGCGGCGCAAGCGCGTGTCGGTCACCAGCTCGCTGTAGCGCGAGGCCAGGTTCAGGTCGCTCTTGGCCAGCACCATATCCATATTCGACAACAGGGTGCGGAAGAACGGCCACTGGCGGTACATCTTCTGCAGCAGCGCCAGTTGCGCCTTGGCATCCTTGCCCGGACGGTGGATGAAGGCCTGGATCGCCGAGCCGAAACCGTACCAGCCCGGCAGCGTCAGCCGGCACTGGCCCCAGCTGAAGCCCCAGGGAATGGCACGCAGGTCTTCGATGGCCTGGGTTGCCTTGCGCGATGCGGGGCGCGAGCCGATATTGAGTTCGGCGATCTCGCGAATCGGCGTGCTGCTGAAAAAGTAATTGGTAAAGCCCGGAGTCTCGTAGACCAGCGCGCGATAAGCCGCCATGCTGGTTTCGGACAGAAACGCCGCGGCTTCCAGGAAGGCCTTGGTCGCCGGCTTGGTCGGCTGCAGCAGCGTGGCCTCCAGTGTGGCGGCCACCAGGGTCTCCAGGTTGCGGCGTCCGATCTCGGGGTTGGCGTATTTGGAAGCGATGACCTCGCCCTGCTCGGTCAAGCGGATCTGACCGCGCACCGTGCCTGGCGGCTGCGCCAGAATGGCCTGGTAGCTGGGGCCGCCGCCACGCCCCACGGTGCCGCCACGGCCGTGGAACATGCGCAGCCGGATGCCGTAGTGATCGGCCAGATCATCAAACAGATCGACCAGCGCAATCTCGGCCCGGTACAGCTCCCAGTTGCTGGTGAAGATGCCGCCGTCCTTGTTGCTGTCGCTGTAGCCCAGCATGATGTCCTGCTCGCCACCGCTTTTTCGGACCAGCTCGGCAATGCCGGGCAGCTGGTAGTAGCGGCGCATGATGGGCGCGGCATTGCGCAGGTCCTCGATGGTCTCGAACAGCGGCACCACGATCAGATCGCACTGCGCGCCGTCCTGCAGCGTGCCGCGCAGCAGGCCCACTTCCTTTTGCAGCAGCAGCACCTCGAGCAGATCGCTGACGGTCTCGGTGTGGCTGATGATGCAATGGCGAATCGCCTCGCTGCCCAGGCGCTCGCGCAGGCGCTTGGCGGTCTCGAAGATGGCCAGCTCGCTGCGGGTGTGGTCACCGTAGTCGGCGCCCATCACGCGCAAGGGTCGTGCGTCTTCGAGCAGGCGCACCAGCAGCGCGCATTTGGCGTCTTCTTCGAGCAAGCTGTAATCGAGCTCGACCTTGGCGACCGAGAGCAGCTCGCGCACCACTTCCTCATGCTTGTCCGAGCTTTGGCGCAGGTCCACCGTGGACAGATAGAAGCCAAAGACCCGCACGGCGCGCATCAGCGGGCGCAGGCGCTGCGGCGCCAGGGCATCGCCGTGATAGCGCGACAGCGAGTCGTCGATGATCTGCAGATCGGCCAGAAAGGCGTCGGCCGATGCATAGGCATTCTGGGGCGCCACGGCATGGCGTGCCGCCTCGCCGCCCGTCAGCTGCCTGAGCGTCGCGGCCAGCCGCGCATAAATGCCCGTCAGCGCCCGGCGATAAGGCTCGTCGCTACGATGCACATTGTGGTCGGGCGAAGCATCGGCCAGTGCCTGCATCTCGGACGTGATGTCCACCAGATTGGCCGACAGCGACAGCTCGCCGCCCAGATAGTGCACCTCGCGCAGATAGTGGCGCAGCGCCACATCGGCCTGGCGCGACAGGGCCAGCTCCAAACTCTCGGCCGTCACAAAGGGGTTGCCGTCGCGATCACCGCCAATCCATTGGCCCATGCGCAAAAAGCTCTGCTCGGGCAGCTTCTCGCCCAGCTCCTGCTCCAACTGCTCATAGATCTTGGGGATCTCCTGCAGGAACGTGGCCTCGTAATAGGACAGAGCGTTCTCGATCTCGTCGGCCACCGTCAGCTTGGAATGACGCAGCAGCCGCGTCTGCCACAGCTGGGCCACGCAGGCTCGCAGCTGCGCCTCCACCCGCGTCAACTCGCGTGGGGTCAGCGCGTCCTTGGCGCTGTTGTAGAGCTGGGCGCGCATCAGGATATCGTCGCGCTCGGCCAGCAACTGGGCGATGCGGCGCTCGGCCGTCAGAATGCTCTGGCGCTGCACCTCGGTGGGGTGAGCCGTCAGCACGGGCGAGATGAAACTCTTGGCCAGCGTATCGACCACGGTGGCCGTCGAGATGCCCGCCCAGCGCAGGCGCGCCAGTGCCACCTCGATGCTGCCTTCCTGCGTGTTGCCGGCGCGCTCGTGCACGGCGCGGCGGCGGATGTGGTGGCGGTCTTCGGCCAGATTGGCCAGGTGCGAGAAGTAGGTGAAGGCGCGAATCACGCTCACCGTCTGATCGCTGGACAGTCCCTTGAGCAGCTTCTTGAGCGCCTTGTCGGCCGCCTCGTCGGCATCGCGCCTGAAGGCCACCGATAGCTGGCGCACCTGCTCGACCAGCTCGTAGGCCGGCCCGCCTTCCTGCTCGCGAATCACATCGCCCAGAATGCGCCCCAGCAGCCGTATGTCCTCGATCAGCGGCAAATCCTTGTCGGTCTTGCGCACCGGCTTGTCGCCATGTTTGTCTGTATGTGCGGCGCTCTTGGGGCGGGCGGAAGGCATGAACTATTCTCCTTGGGCACGGTGTAGGGCAACTTGCCATGCTAGCATTCCCCGTTACCCGCTTGAGACCGCGCCGTCATGAAATTTTCTGCATCCTCACCCACATCCATCGTCATTGCCACACGTGAGAGCCAGCTGGCCATGTGGCAGGCCGAGCATGTGCAGGCGATCTTGCGCGGCCGTGGCCACAGCGTCGATCTGCTGGGGATGACGACCAAGGGCGACCAGATTCTGGACCGAGCCCTGTCCAAGGTGGGCGGCAAGGGTCTGTTCGTCAAGGAGCTCGAAGTGGCTCTCGAGGAAGGCCGCGCCGATCTGGCCGTGCATTCCTTGAAGGATGTGCCCATGGAGCTGCCCGAGGGCTTTGTGCTGGCCTGCGTGATGACGCGCGAAGACCCGCGCGATGCCTTTGTCTCCAGCCGATATGCATCGCTGGACGAGCTGCCCCAGGGCGCCGTGGTCGGCACCTCCAGCCTGCGTCGCCAGGCCCTGCTGCAGGCGCTGCGTCCCGATCTCAGGATCGAGGCCCTGCGCGGCAATGTCAACACCCGCCTGCGCAAGCTCGACGAAGGTCAGTACGACGCCATCGTGCTGGCAGCCGCCGGCCTGATGCGCCTGGAGATGAGCGAGCGCATCCGCGCCAGATTCGACCCGGCCCAGATGCTGCCCGCTGCCGGTCAGGGCGCACTGGGCATTGAGGTGCGCGCGGATCGCCAGGACATCATCGACGCCCTGGCCCCGCTGGCCCATATGCCCACCTGGCTGACCGTGACCGCCGAGCGCGCCGTCAGCCGCTGCATGGGCGGCAGCTGCTCCATGCCGCTGGCCGCATACGGCCGCTTTGAAGGCGACACCCTGCACATGGATGCGGCCTGGGGCGATATGGAGGGCAGCAAGGGCCTGGTGCGCGTGCAGGCCAGCGCCAGCGTGACGGACTTTGCCAGCGCCAACGCTCTGGGCGAGCAACTGGCCGCGCAGCTGCAAGCCGCGGGTGCCGTGCCTGCGGCGCCCAGGCAGGACTGAGCCGCGCCTGCCCATGCGCCGCGTTCTGGTCACCCGCCCCTTGCATGATGCGAAACCCTGGGTCGATGCGTTTCGCGCCCGCGGCCTGCAGGCCGAGGCCTTGCCGCTGATAGGCATAGGGCCCTGCACAGACCCGGCTGCACACCAGGCTCTGCTGAGGGCGCGACAGTTGGCGCTGAAACCCGGTCACTACCGGGCCGTGATGTTTGTCAGCGGCAATGCGGTGCAGTATTTTTTTGCCCAGGATCAAACTCCAGCGTTGGATGCTGAAGCGTTGCTAGCGCCTGATACCAGGGCGTGGACCCCCGGCCCGGGCACAGAGCGGGCCCTGCTCGAAGCAGGACTGGCCTCTCTCCAGATCGACGGCCCTTCGCCGGACGCGGCGCAGTTCGAGTCCGAAGCGCTTTGGCAGAACGTCCACGGCCAGGTTCGAACCGGCGACCGCGTGCTGATCGTGCGCGGCACCAGCCCTGCGACCGCCCCCGTCGCCGGCAATGCCGGCATGCCAATACCGTCCACACAAGGCGCAGGCCGTGACTGGCTGGCAGCCCGGCTGCGCGAAGCCGGAGCCGAGGTGGAACTGCTGGCCGTGTATGAGCGCCAGCTTCCTCCATGGACGGCGCAACAGCTGAATCTGGCCCGGCAAGCCGCCAGCGACGGCAGCCTGTGGCTGTTCAGCAGCTCGGAAGCTGTTGCCAACCTGCAACAGCTGCTGCCCCAGCAGCAATGGCACTCGGGGTTAGCGCTCACCACCCATGAACGCATTGCCAGCAAAGCACTTTCAGCAGGTTTCGGTCGGGTTTTGCACAGTCGCCCAAGTCTGGACGATGTGGTTGCGTCTATAGAATCGGCTCTATGAGCTCCGATGCCATCCCCACCTCCGACAACCAACCCTCAGCCGCCCCCCCCAGCCAGGACCCTTCCGCGCCCGCTCAGACCGGGCGTGGTGTCCCCACGGCTTTGGTGCTGACGCTGGGAGCGGTGGCTGCCGCAGCCCTGGTCGCCTGCGGCATGCTGTGGCAGCGCGTGGGCAATATGCAGGAGCAGCTGGCGCGTCAGTCGGCGCAGTCCGGCGCGCAGTCGGTGGAGGCTCGCACCCTGGCCAAGGATGCTCAGGATCTGGCTCGCGACAGCGCAGCACGTGTCTCCGTGATGGAAGCGCGTGTGGCCGAACTCAGCCTGCAGCGCAACCAGCTTGAAGAACTGATGCAAAGCATGTCGCGCTCGCGCGATGAAAACCTCGTGGCCGATATCGAATCCTCGATACGCATGGCCCAGCAACAGGCTGAACTATCAGGCAGCCTGCAGCCATTGGTGGCGAGCCTCAAATCAGCCAGAAAGCGCGTGGAAAGCACGGCCCAGCCGCGTCTGGCGCCCGTCGTGCGCGCCATTGATCTGGATCTGGACAAGCTCTCGCGCATGAGCGTGACGGACACCACAGGGGTGCTCAGCCGTATCGAGGACCTGATCCGTCAGGTGGACGACCTGGCTCTCATCAACGATGTGGGTCGCCCGCGTACGCGCAATGCTCAGCCCCGCAAGACGGCGGCCGCTCATGACACTCCCGAGGACGCCAGCCTCTCCCTCACTCAATGGGCCTGGTGGCAGGGCCAGGGTCAGCGGGTCTGGGACTCCTTCAAGGATGGCGCGGCCGATCTGGTGCGCGTGCGCCGCATCGATCACCCCGAGGTGGCCCTGCTGGCCCCCGAGCAGGGCTATTTCCTGCGCGAGAACCTCAAGCTGCAACTGCTCAATGCCCGTCTGGCCCTGCTGTCGCGCCAGTGGGAATCGGCACGCGCCGACCTGAGCGCTGCAGGCACCTTGCTCAACAAATACTTTGACGCACGCTCGCGGCGTACCCAGATCGCCCAGGCGCAGTTGCAGCAGATTCAGGCCAATCTGCATACGGGCGGACGCGTGGAGCTTGAAGACACGCTGAACGCTCTGACCACAGCGGCCGCCGGCCGCTAATCGAGGAGGACACAGAAATGCGCGCCGCCTTGTGGTTGATGGGTCTGTTTGCCGTGGCCGTGGCCATGGCACTGTTTGCCGGCAATAACCAGAGCTCGGTCACCTGGTTCTGGTCGCCCTACCGGGTGGACATGTCGCTGAACCTGGCCCTGGTTCTGCTCTTTCTGGCTTTTGTGCTGCTTTATGCCGCGCTGCGTGCCCTGGCAGTGCTGCTGCAGATGCCGCATCAGGCACGCCGCTGGCGCATGCAGCAAAAAGAGCGCGGCATGAACCAGAGCCTGCTCGAAGCGCTCTCGCATCTGCAGGCCGGCCGCTTTTTGCGCGCCCGCAAATCGGCTCTGGCCGCCTTGTCCACCGAGCAATCGCTGCGCGAAGCAAAGGCCGGCCTGCCTTATGGCGAACGCCTGAACGCAACAGCCCATCTGATCGCCGCCGATGCCTCCCACGCCCTGCAGGATGCAGCCTTGCGCGACAAGCACTGGCAACAGGCTCTGGACGTGCTGCCCATCCCCGGCAACACCCAGGACATGGAAATTCGCGAAGGCGCCCAGATGCGCGCAGCCCGCTGGGCACTGGACGACCGCGATGCCGCCGAATCGATTCGCCGCCTGGGCGAGTTGCCGCTGGGCGCAGGCCGCCGCACGATTGCCCTGCGCATCAAGCTCAAGGCAGCACGCCTGTCTGGCGACACGCAGGCGGCGCTCGACACCGCCCGTCTGCTGGCCAAGCACCGAGCCTTCTCTCCCGCGGCCTCGGCCAGCGTGGTCCGCGGCCTGTTGCTGGCCAGCATTCGCGACGCACGTGACACCTCGTCGCTGCAGCAGTTCTGGCTGTCGCTGGACGAAGACGAGCGCGCCATGCCCGAAGTGGCCATCCCTGCCACGGAACGCCTGATCGAGCTGGGTGGAGAAGCCCAGCAGGCACGCGCCTGGCTGCTGCCCGTGTGGGAGCATTTGCTGACCCAGCCAGGACCGCGCACGGAAACCCATCTGCCCAAGCTGGTGGAAGTGCTGCAGTCAAGCTTGGGCAAGCTGGATGGAGCCTGGCTGGCTCGCATGGAAGCCGCAGCCAATGCCAACCCGCGCGAGTCGCGCCTGCAGTACCTGGCCGGCATGGCCTGCGTGCAGCGCGAGCTATGGGGCAAGGCCCAGCAGTTGCTGACCCGCGCCGCACCGCTGCTGCAGGACCCCCAGCTGCGCACGCGCGCCTGGCAGCGTCTGGCGCTGATGGCCGAGCACCGTGGCGATATGGAGGCCTCGGCCATCGCCTGGAAGCTCGCAGCCCAGGCCATGGTGGTGCTACCGGACAATCCGGCGCAGGAATAGGCACGCTCCGACACGGCTTACAAGCAACAGGCAAGCAGCTACTGCGGCCTTGAGTTGCGCGGACGCTGTGCGGCCAACTACGCTGCTCTCGCCGAGCGCAAAGCAAAAGGCCACGGCCGCCGCGGCAAGCCGCGAGCGACCGTGGCCTCAAGCCAGGTCTGGACTTACTTGCTGTGCTCTATGGTCTTCACATGCTCTGCCACCTGCGCGGCGGTCACGTCGCCAGGGCGGCCGCCCCAGGTCTGACGCATGTAGTTGACCAGGTCGGCCATCTCCTCGTTGCTGAGCTTGTCGGCATAGCCGGGCATGGTCTGCATGCGTTCGCCATGGGCCAGGTCACGCTCGTGCACGCCTTCGCGGATCACGCGAATCAGGTTGATGGGCGTGGGGAACATGGCCGTGGTGTTGGTGCTCATGGGCACCGACGAATGCGGCTGACCTTGGCCCTGTGCACCGTGGCAGCCCGCGCACAAGCCCAGGTACAGGTTCTCGCCCTTGACGCTGGTCTGCCCCTCGGCAGCCTTGAGCTTGGGCCCTGGCATCTCGCGGTTCTGGGTCAGATAGGCGGCCATGGCGCGCACATCAGCCTCCGCCATGCGCGAGGTGGAATGCTCGAGCACCGATGACATGCGGAAAGTCATCACCCCTTGCGGCGACAGGCCGGTGCGGAAGAACTTGACCAGATCGTCCTTGGTCCAGCCGCGCTCGCTCAGGGCATCGGGGGTCAGCGCCGGAGCGTAGGAACCTTCGATGGTATTGCCCTCAAGATAGCGCGAGCCATCCATGGCAAAGGTGGCCTTGGTGCGCGGGCTGTGGCATTCGGCACAGTGACCCAGCACATCCACCAGATACTTGCCGCGCACCAGTTCGTCCACCGACATGTCGAACTCCTTGGCTGCGGGTCGATTGAGCGCATTCCACATGGCCACGGCAGGACGGATGCTGAACGGGAAATTCATCTCGCTGGGCTTGTTGGCGACTTCCACGGCCGGCTGCTTCATCAGCCACACCCACAGCGCATCGACATCGGCACGCGTGATCTGGTGGTAGCTGGCATAGGGCATGGCCGGATAGAGGTTCTTGCGGCCGGGCGCCATGCCGGCAGCTACTGCACGATACAGATCGTCGGCCGTCCAGCCGCCGATGCCGTGCTCCTTGGAAGGCGAGATATTGGTACCGTAAAGCGTGCCCATGGGGGTGACCATGGGCACGCCGCCCGCCAGCTCCGCCCCCGTGGCGGGCGAGCTGTGGCAGGCCGCACAGTCACCGCCGCGAAACACCTGCTCGCCGCGCTTGTAGAGCGCATCGAACTCCTGCGGGCCCAGCTTGGCAAAGTCCACCGTGGCGGGCGGGACGTCGCCGCTTGCGCTGCCGTACAGATACATGCCTCCGGCCACGAGCACACCCAGCACGGCGGCTGCGCCCAGGCCCTTGATCCAGGTCTTAGCCATTGTTCACGACCTCCTTGCTGCGCTTGCCCGTGGTCAGGCCCGGCGTCTTCAGGATCACGTCGCGCACGGCGTTGTAGTAACGCACATAGCCGGTGCAACGGCAGATATGGGGCTCCAGTTGCTCCTCGATGGCTTTTTCCACCTCATCGGCGGGTACCGGCTGCTTCTGGAGCTTTTCCACCAGCACGGTGGCCGAGTTCACGAAACCCGGCGTGCAGTAGCCGCACTGGAAGGAATAGTGCTCGAGAAAGGCCTTCTGCACCGGCGAGGGATGGACCACGCCCTTGTCGTCCACCGAGGCAATGCCTTCCACGGTACGAATGGTCTTGCCGTTGAGCCAGGTCACGCCGGTCACACAGGCGGGCACGGTGATCGAGCCTTTTTCCGGGTCGTCGACGATGATGGTGCAGGCGCGGCACACGCCCTGGCCGCAGCCCAGGCGCGTGCCGTTCATGCCCGCGTACTCCTGCAGGAACTCGATCATCATCAGGTCCTTGGGAACGTCGACGGGGCCTACCTGTTTGCGATTGATGGTGGCGGAAAATTGGATACGGTCCTGCATCACAGTGCCTCTTTGATTTTGTCGGGGGTCACAGGGGTCGCATGGAAGCGCTTGCCCGTGGCATGGGCGATGGCGTTGACGCAGGCGGCGACCACCGGGATCATCACCACCTCGGCCATGCCCTTGGGCGGATCGGTGCGCGACAGCGGCGGCAGCACCACGCCCTCGGCCTTCCACACGGCCACTTCGCTGGCGCGCGGCACGTGGTAGCGGTTCAGGTTCCACTGGCCGTTGCCGGGGCCGGTCTCATGGCGCGGCAGGTCTTCGTACAGCGCATGACCAATACCCATGGCCACACCGCCCTGGATCTGGCCGGAGACCAGCTCGGGCACGATTTGCGCGCCGCATTCCAGCCAGGTCTTGTGCGAGAGGAGGTTCACCTTGCCCGTACCCGGGGACACGGACAGCTCCACCATGGTGGCGCAGGGCGCGTAGTACACCGTGCCCGCATTGGTGCGCTGCACCGGCGGGTAATAGACCTTGTCGCGTGCGATGAAGGCATAGCCGCCGGATTTCATCGCGGCCTTCTTGGCCTCGCCAGCTCCCTTGCCGTACTGCACGGACAGGGCGTCGATCATGGCCTGGAACTTCCTGCCCTCGACCGTGAAGTCGGCCTTGGCCCAGGCCCAGCGGTTAAAGGCGTGCACGCACACGCCGGTCACGATGCCGAGTTCGTGCGCGCGCTCGGCCAGGCGCTCCAGGCTCAACGGCTCCAGGCCCTCGGCCACGAGCATGCGATCGCGCCACTCCAGCATGTCTTCGGTGACGGTGCTAGGCAGCATCTGCCCCCCGCCCTCCTTGCCGGACCAGATCGACTGGGCAGCAGGCCACAGGCAGAGCTTGAGCAGCAACTGCGCCGCCTGTTGCGTGGCGTGGCGGAAGTAGTAGGCCGAGTTCGAGGCCGATACCGGCGACACCAGGCGCGGCACCCAGCTTGGGTCCCTGGCCAGCTCATCCTCCTTGGCCTGGGGCGTGGTATAGGGCTCGTCCTTGGTATGCAGCGGCAGGTTGTCCCAGTGGTTCACCGCGAAGTCCACGTCGTCCGCCGGGCGCCCCAGAAAGGGCTCGACCGCCACCAGCTGTGCCGTGGTGCTGCCGGTGCCGATCTCGGTGGCGATGTGGCGCATCTTGATGCGGCCCTCGGGCGTGATCTCGAGCTGCGCAATCGAGGCTTCTGCCCCCGTGCCGAAGTCCTTTTGCACGGCACCAAAGCCTATGCCGTAGCGCAGGCCGGGGTTGGCTGCCTCGAAGTCGGCCTTGCGCTTGGCGCGCTCGGTCCACATCGGGTCCTTGGCGGCCATGTCGAGGATCTCGCCGATGCGCAGATGACCCGAAGGCGAGGCGCCCTGGGTGTTCTTCATGCTGCTCTTGAGCACATTGCGCCGGCGCAGCTCGATGGCATCGAGGCCGATCTCCTGGGCGATCTCGTCGACCAGCATCTCGGTATAGGCCATGGACTGCACCGTGCCATAGCCGCGCATGGAGCCGGCCGTGACGCCGATGGAGGGGTACACCTCGGTCGACAAGTCGCTCTCGGGGAAGTAGTAAATGGATTGCGCCGCCGTCACTGCCACCGTGCCCACCGAGGGGCTGAAGTTGGTCACGCCGCCGCCGTCGCCCACCATGTGGCAGGTCAGCGCGTGGAACTTGCCGTCCTTGTCCACCGAGATCGCTGTCTCCACGTCGAAGGGATGGCGCTTGAGGGCGAACTGGAAGTGCTTCCAGCGGTCCAGCGCCAGCCGCACCGGGCGGCCCTGGGCGTACAGCGACGCCAGTGCCACGTAGAACGGGAAGGGATGGTGCTCCTTCTGGCCGTAGCCCACGGTGTAGGAGCTGATGTAGTCGAGCTGGTTCAGCGGCAGCTTGCTGTCCTTGAGCATGTGCATCACATGCTCGGCCGTGCCGTAGGGCGCCTGGCTCGCGGCCACCATGTGCAGCGCACCGCTGCCCTGCTCATACCAGGCCAGGCCGTTTTCCATTTCCATGGCTACGTGCTCGATGGACTGGCTGTAGTACTTGCGTGCAAACGCGCGCAAACCGTCCTTGGGCTGTTTCATCTCGGCCTGGATGCGGGCCGACTCGCCCATCAGCGCGCCGAAGGCGGGATGGCTGCTGTCAGGCCAGTGCACGCCTTTTTCATCGAGCTGAGGCCAGATGACGGTGTTCTTCATGGGCGAGAACCTGTCCTCGCCATAGCCGTCCTCGCCTTGCACCCGTACGTAGCGCGCAGCCACATAGGGCGCGCGCGGCGGCTGGGCAGCCTCGGCTCCGAAGCGGAAGATCGCGTCATTGAAGCGCAGGCGCTGGTTGGCCACGCGGAACTTCTCGTAGTCGTGCCAGATGGCCACGGCCACCGGGTGCCCCAGCATGGGAGAGACCTGGCCCTTCTTGACGAAGAACTCGCCATAGAAGCCCGGCTCGGGCATTCCAACGCCGTCGGCGGCGATAGACTCGGCGTCGATCAGTACATCAGGCTGGTAGTCGCTGCCCAGCACCGACAGATCCAGGCCTTCGTAGATGCGGTCGGCGCGCGGGATATGGATGGTCAGCGCGTGCGACTGCTGCGCAGGCCAGCCCTGCATGTCCCTGGCGCGCAGGTCGATGGCAAAGACCTTCTGCCCGGTGACCTTGGCCATGCCGTCGCGGCGGTAGTTGAGCGTGTTGCCATTGATCCAGTGGGTCTCCTGACCGCTGGCGGGCGTTATCAATTCCGCAAGTGCGTCTTTGACCGGGCGCACACTCGCAATCACGCCCATGGCGGCGGCAGCCTTCAGAAAACTGCGCCGATTCAAGTCCAGTTTGGACACGGTTCCAACTCCTTGCTGCAATGCGCACAGCAACAGCAAGGACTGGCGTGGGCACATCGCTAGATGACTATGTATTCCCGAACGTTGTATGCGTCCGAGAGTCAAAAAGCAGGTGATAACGGCTGCAGTTGTTGTCGGCATTTCTGCCCACATATCGCCAGCCTTGGCCGTCCGCCACGCTTTGGTCTTTTAAAAGACTAAGAGGCGCGGAGTATAAAAACAGCGGCCTGCATGATTTCTCGCCACCCAAATTCACAAGTTAAATACTCGGAAAATTGATACTCATCAATACCGACTTCCTTCATTAGTGCTTGTCGTGCAAAACGGCATGCGCCCACTTCGCTGTGCATCGAATGTTCGATGACCTTGCTGAAGCCAGCGCTTTTTGGTTCGGACATTCAGCTTTTTTGAATCGAGCCCTCAATCCTGCTGAACCTTTTTGCATTCTCCGCTTCATACACTGCATATCAATTTCAGCAGGCCTCCAGCGCCCGCGACCCGCACTTTCTGATTGCAGTTTCCATGAACTCGAGCTCCCGCTATACCGGTACCGCCATCGCCCTGCACTGGGTTCTGGCCTTGGCACTGATCGGCATCTTCGCCTTTGGCCTCTATATGACAGGCCTGCCTTTCTCGCCAACACGCCTCAAGTACTTCAACTGGCACAAATGGGCCGGCATGACGATTCTGATCCTGTCCGTGCTGCGCCTGGTCTGGCGCATCACCCACCGACCACCGGAGCTGCCCGAAGCCGTCACCCGCACCATGCCGGGCTGGCAGCGCATGGCCCACCATGGCGTGCATCACCTGATGTATGCGCTGTTCTTTGCCATCCCGCTGGTGGGCTGGATGTACAGCTCGGCAGCAGGATTTCCCATCGTGCTGTTCGGACAATTGCCCCTGCCTGACCTGGTAAGCAAGAGCCCCGAGCTGGCCGAAGCGCTCAAGCCCTGGCATGGCTATCTGGCCTATGCGCTGGCAGCCCTGGTAGTGATGCATATCGCTGCCGTCATCAAGCATCAGATCATTGACCGCGACGGACTGCTGTCACGCATGGTTCCGGGCCAATAGTCCCCCCTGAGCGGCGTTGCCGGGGCGGCCCCGCCGCTTCCCCCCAGGGGGACAACAGCTTTGCTGCGCGGCGGCGCTTGCTTGCTGTCTCGCTCCTTCAAGCCGTACCGGCTTTTGAGTTTTTTGTATGTTCATCACAAGGAGTTTTTGATGAAAGTCCTTTTTTCCTCCGCACTGATTGCGGCCGCTTTCCTGGGCAACACCGCACAGGCCGCTCAAGCCCTGGTGCCCGCACAGAGCGCCGTCAACTTTGAAGCCAAGCAGATGGGCGTGCCGCTCAAGGGCCACTTCAAGAAGTTCGACGCCCAGATTGCCTTCGACGCCGCCAAGCCCGAGAGCAGCAAGATCCATTTCACGGTCGATACCGGCAGCGCCACCATGGGCGCCAAGGAAACCGATGCCGAACTGCCCAAGGCAGACTGGTTCAACGTTGCCAAATTCCCTCAGGCCACTTTTGACTCCAGTGCCGTCAAGGCTCTGGGCGGTGGCAAGTTCCAGGTGGACGGCACGCTGACCATCAAGGGCAATGCACAGAAGGTGAGCCTGCCCGTGACGCTGACCCAGTCCGGCGCCACCACCACGGCCGCCGGCACGCTGGCGCTCAAGCGTCTGAACTTCAAGATCGGCGATGGCGACTGGAAGGACACCTCCATGGTGGCCGACGAGGTCAATGTGCAATTCAAGCTGGCTCTGACTGGCGTCGGCAAGCTCTAAGCGTTTCTCGGCTCCAGCGCTTGATAGGCAAGCGCTGAAAGCTCATGTTTTGATAGTTCCAATCCCTGAAGGAGTATTCACCATGCGTTCCACTCTGTTCGCTCTGGCCGCTGCGTCCCTGTTTGCCACCGCTGTCCAGGCGGCACCAGCCACTTACGCCATCGACCCCACACACACGTTTGCGACTTTCGAGATCGATCACTTTGGCGCCTCCACCAACCGTGCCCGCTTCGACAAGAAGAGCGGCAACGTGCAGTTCGATAAGGCAGGCAAGACCGGCAAGGTCGATGTCGAGCTGGACATGACATCGGTGAACTCCGGCACCGCCGCTTTTAACAAGCATCTGCAAAGCGCCGACATCTTTGACGTCGAGAAATTCCCCAGCGCCAAGTTTGTCTCCGACAAATTTGTCTTCGACGGCGACAAGCTCAAGGAAGTAAGCGGCCATCTGACGCTCAAGGGCAAGACCGCCCCCGTTACCCTCAAGGCCAACAAGTTCACCTGCTACGAAAGCCCCATGCTGCAAAAGCGTGAAGTCTGCGGCGGCGACTTTGAAGCATCCATCGACCGTACCCAGTGGGGCGTGGACTACGGCATCCCCTATGGCTTCTCCAAGCAAGTGCGCCTGGTCATGCAGATCGAAGCCGTGAAGCAGTAATCCAGGTTCGCAAAGACTCTCGAGTGAAGCCCCTTGCGGGCTCTCTCTTTGGCCCGGCCCGTGCAAGCGGTCCGGGCTTTTTTGCGTCTGCAGCCTGCTTCAGACACAAATCCCTTTCATTAAAAAATTTACTTTAGGTTAATTGATTACGAATAGTAGAATAATCTCACTCACACAATTGAAGGAGACATCGCATGAGCCAAGCCGCCCCTACCCCGGTTTACTCCCAGCCCCGGCGTGCAGACATGAGCCAGCTGCCCGCACCTGCAGCCGTGCAGCAGTTGCACCACTACGCCTACAAGGCCAAGGATGCAGAAGAGACTCGTCACTTCTACGAGGACATCCTCGGCCTGCCGCTCTACCACATCATCCAGAGCGACTACGTCCCCTCCACGGGCGAGTACTGCCCCTACACCCATTTCTTCTTCCGCCTCAAGGACGGCTCCTTCATCGCCTTCTTCGACATTGGCGACGACGAAGCGGCCCTGCCCTCACCCAACACTCCGATCTGGATCAATCACATCTCCTTCCGCGTGGACTCCGTGCAGGAGCTGGAAAACACCAAGGCCCGCCTGCAGGCCTGCGGCGTGGAAGTGCTGGGCGTGACCGATCACCACATCTTCAAGAGCATTTATTTCTTCGACCCCAACGGCATCCGCCTGGAGCTGACGGCCCAGCTGGCCGACGAGCTGCAGATGCTCAAGGAAAGCAAGACCGCCCATGCACGCCTGGACGAGTGGACGGCCCGCAAGGAGCAGTGGCGCAAGGAACGTGCCGAGGGCAAGTCCAGCGCTCCCCTCAAGCCGCAGAACAACGACCGGCCGGAGTTTGTTCCTGGTAAGTAACACCCCCTGAGCGGCTACGCCGCTTCCCCCAAGGGGGACGACAACCTCGCTGCGGGGCGGTTGGGGCCGCCCAGGCCTTGCTAGACGTCTCTGGCGTGGTACATCAAGCGAAGTCTCGCTAATTCAATAGCTACAAGCGCTTGATAAATAAGCGCAAGAGGGCGAAATAAGACCTACCGCGCTCATCACCGGATCGGATCGCTAAAATCATTGGCAATCCGTCCTTATCTTTCATGCAGACGGCATCCCTTTTCAGGATGCCGTTTTCATTTCCAGAGTTCTTGTACCGCAGCCATGAGCGACACCATTCAACAGCCCGGCCTCGACAGCCTCTCCAAGTCTTTTGAACCTGCCTCCATCGAAGCCCATTGGGGACCTGAATGGGAAAAGCGCGGCTACGGCAATGCCGGCTATCGCGGCACGGGCAAGCCCGGTACCGAAGCTACCGCTGCAGGCAACAATTTCTCCATCCAGTTGCCCCCACCCAATGTGACAGGTACGCTGCACATGGGCCATGCGTTCAACCAGACCATCATGGACTCGCTGACACGCTACCACCGCATGAAGGGCTACAACACGGCCTGGATTCCCGGAACCGACCATGCAGGCATCGCTACCCAGATCGTGGTGGAGCGCCAGTTGCAGACTCAGGGCGTGAGCCGCTATGACCTGGGCCGCGACGAGTTCACCAAAAAGGTCTGGGAGTGGAAGGAAAAGTCCGGCGACACCATCACCACCCAGATGCGCCGCATGGGCGACACCGTGGACTGGAGCCGCGAATACTTCACCATGGACGACAAGCTGTCCAAGGTGGTGACCGAGACCTTTGTGAAGCTGTACCAGCAAGGCCTGATCTACCGCGGCAAGCGCCTGGTGAACTGGGATCCGGTGCTGCAGTCGGCAGTCTCCGACCTGGAAGTCGAGAACCAGGAAAAGGACGGCAGCCTGTGGCATATCGCCTACCCGCTGACCAGCGGCGAAGGCAATCTGGTGGTAGCAACCACCCGTCCCGAAACCATGCTGGGCGACGTGGCCGTGATGGTCCACCCCGAAGACGAGCGTTACAAGCACCTGATCGGCCAGACCGTGACCCTGCCCCTTGTCGGCCGCCAGATCCCCATCATCGCCGACGAATACGTGGACCGCGAATTCGGCACCGGCGTGGTCAAGGTCACGCCTGCGCACGATCAGAACGACTATCAGGTGGGCCAGCGCCACAAGCTGCCCATGATCTGCGTGCTGACGCTGACCGCCAAGATCAACGACGAAGCGCCTGAAAAATACCGCGGCATGGACCGCTTCGTGGCCCGCAAGGCCATCGTGGCCGACCTGGAAGAGCTGGGCCTGATGGTCGAGATCAAGAAGCACAAGCTGATGGTGCCCATCTGCGACCGTACCGGCCAGGTGATCGAACCCATGCTGACCGACCAGTGGTTCATCGCCATGAGCAAGGTCAGCGACCAGGACCCGAGCGGCAAGTCCATCGCCCAGAAGGCCATCGACGCCGTCGCTTCCGGTGAAGTTCAGTTTGTGCCCGAGAACTGGGTCAACACTTACAACCAGTGGATGAACAACATCCAGGACTGGTGCATCTCGCGCCAGCTGTGGTGGGGCCACCAGATTCCTGCCTGGTATGACGAAGAAGGCAATATCTACGTTGCCAAGAACGAAGCCGAAGCCCAGGCACAAGCTGACAAGGTTTCCCCTGGCAAGAAGCTGACCCGCGATGCCGACGTGCTGGACACCTGGTACTCCTCCGCCATGGTGCCTTTCAGCACCATGGGCTGGCCCGATCAGGGCCACGCGGCCGATGACGACTTCAACCTCTACCTGCCCTCCTCGGTACTGGTGACGGGCTACGACATCATTTTCTTCTGGGTCGCCCGCATGATCATGATGACCACGCACTTCACGGGTCGCGTGCCGTTCAAGCATGTCTACATCCACGGCCTGGTGCGCGATGCGCAAGGCAAGAAGATGAGCAAGTCCGAAGGCAATGTGCTGGACCCCGTGGATCTGATCGACGGCATCTCGCTGGAGCCGCTGCTGGAAAAGCGCACCACCGGCCTGCGCAAGCCCGAGACCGCTCCTCAGGTGCGCAAGAACACTCAAAAGGAATTCCCCGAAGGCATCCCCGCCTACGGAGCGGACGCACTGCGCTTCACCTTTGCGGCCCTGGCATCGCTGGGCCGCAGCATCAACTTCGACAGCAAGCGCTGCGAGGGCTACCGCAACTTCTGCAACAAGCTCTGGAATGCTTCGCGCTTTGTGCTGATGAACTGCGAAGGCCATGACTGCGGCCTGGCACCCCACACCAAGGAGCAGTGCCAACCGGGCGGCGAGTTCGCTGGCTATATGCACTTCAGCCAGCCCGACCGCTGGATCAGCTCGCAGCTGCAAAAGGTCGAGGCAGAAGTGGCCAAGGGCTTTGCCGAGTTCCGCCTCGACAACGTGGCCAATGCCATTTACGACTTCGTCTGGAACGAGTTCTGCGACTGGTATCTGGAAATCGCCAAGGTGCAGATCCAGACCGGCAACGAGGCCCAGCAGCGCGCCACGCGCCGCACGCTGATCCGTACGCTGGAGGCGATTCTGCGCTTGGCCCACCCCATCATCCCGTTCGTGACCGAAGAGCTATGGCAGCAGGTCGCCCCCGTGGCCGGACTCAAGGGCGAGTCCATCGCCGTGGCACGCTACCCCGAAGCACAGCCGGAGAAGATCGACGAAGCCTCTATCGCCTACGTGGGCCGCATCAAGCAGATGGTGGATGCCTGCCGCGCGCTGCGTGGCGAGATGGGCGTGTCGCCCGCTCAACGCCTGCCGTTGCTCACCGTGGCCGGCAATGCCGAGGACTCGGCATTTATGCGCGCCAATGCCGACGTGCTCAAGAACCTGGCCAAGCTCAGCGAAGTCAAGGTGTTCGATGACGAAGCCGCATGGGCCACCGCCGCACAGACTGCTCCGGTCAACGTCCTGGGCGACATCCGCATGGCTTTGTTTGTCGAAATCGACGTTGCAGCCGAGAAGGCCCGCCTGTCCAAGGAAGCCAAGCGCCTCGAAGGCGAGATCGTCAAGGCCAACGGCAAGCTGAGCAACGAGGCCTTCTGCGCCAAGGCTCCTGCCGCAGTGCTGGAACAGGAGCGCAAGCGCCTGGCCGACTTCGGCGCGACACTGACACGCATCAACGAGCAGCTCGCTCGTCTGGGCTAAACCCCGCTAAACTCTCTCCAAAACAAGGCGCAGGCAACTGCGCCTTTTTTCCATCCAGAAAAGACAAGCACATGAGCAATCAAACCCGCGTCCGCAAAGCCGTGTTCCCAGTTGCAGGCCTGGGCACCCGTTTTCTGCCCGCCACCAAGGCTTCACCCAAGGAAATGCTGCCTGTGGTGGACAAGCCGCTGATCCAGTACGCCGTGGAAGAGGCGTACGAGGCAGGCATCCGCGACATGGTCTTTGTCACCGGCCGCAGCAAGCGGGCCATTGAAGACCATTTCGACACTTCGTACGAACTCGAGAACGAGCTGGAGAATGCCGGCAAGCAGGCCATGCTGGACCTGGTGCGCAGCGTCAGCCCTGCCGATATGAACTGCCTGTTCGTGCGCCAGCCCCGCTCCCTGGGCCTGGGCCATGCCGTTCTGTGCGCGCAACCCCTGGTCGGCAATGAACCCTTTGCCGTCATCCTGGCCGACGACCTGATGACAGGAGAGAATGGCGGCCCCGGCGTGATGGCGCAGATGACGGCCGCTTTCCAGAAGCAGGGCCGCTCTCTGCTGGCCGTTCAGGAAGTTCCGCTCGAGCACACCAAGCGCTACGGCATCGTAAAGGGCGAGCCCGCAGGCGGCCCACTGATGCGCATCGACGAGATCGTGGAGAAGCCCGCTCCCGAGAAAGCGCCATCGCGCATGGGTGTGGCGGGCCGCTACGTGCTGACACCCGCCATCTTCGACGAGATCCGCAACCAGCCAAAGGGTGTGGGTGGCGAGATCCAGCTGACCGATGCCATCGAACGACTGATGGCTCATGAAGCCGTCTATGCCTTCCAGTATGCTGGCAAGCGCTATGACTGTGGCAGCAAGGAAGGCTTTCTGGAAGCCACGGTGGAGCTGGCGCTGCAGCACCCCGATGTGGGCGACAGCTTTCGCGAATACCTCAAGAACTTGAGCCTGTAAGCAAGATCGGCAAAAGCCGCTCTGATGACAAAAGGCCTGCGCTTGCAGGCCTTTTGTCCGTCCAATGCTCTCAGGCCGATTCAGCGCTCAGCGCCGACGCAGGATATGGATGAATTCATCACCGACCGTCTGCTGCTCGACCAGTTCATTGCCGGTCTGCTTGGCAAATGCCTGGAAGTCCCGTATCGAGCCGGTATCCGTGGCCACGACCTTGAGCAACTGACCGCTTTGCATGGCAGCCAGCGCCTTCTTGGCCTTGAGAATGGGCAGCGGACAGTTCAGGCCGCGGGTGTCAACTTCTTGATCTACTTGCATGGGGTGGATTCCTCGTCAGCGCCGATTGTAGAAAAACCAGGCGCTGGCAGTGCCAGCGCGGTCTTTGCTCAATCCAGAGCCGGTGCCACCGTAAAGCGAGTGTCCTCAGCCCAGCGTCGCACAGGCCATTTGGCGGGATCAGGCTCCGGATTCTGGCCGGGACGGAAAGCGCCAAAGCGCGGCTCGAAGCCTTTTTGCTTGATCCACTCTGCCAAAGCGTAGCCCGTGCCTGCAGGCCAGCACAGCGACTCCTGGGCCGTCTGCCAGCGGTATTCCAGCAGCTCGGGCGAGAGCTTCACATCCTCAGGTCGGCCCTGCACGCGCACATGGTACGCAATCAGCACCTGATTCATGCGCAGAAACTCCGAGCAGCACAGCAGACGCAGTGCCTTCACGCGCAGCCCCGTCTCTTCGAGAACCTCACGACAGATACCGGCTTCTGGCGATTCACCGGCTTCCATAAAGCCCGTAATCAGGCCGAAAACGCCCTCTTGCCACAGCGCATTGCGCGCCAGCAGCACCCGGCCGTCATCCCCCTCCACCACAGCCGCCAGCACCGGCGTGGGATTGCCCCAATGCGTGAACCCGCAACTCGGGCAACGCAGACGCTGCACCTCGCCGCTGTCCTCGCTGGCCACAATCCATTGCAGCTCAGTCGCGCAGTTGGAACAAAAGCGGACTTCATAAGCCATGAAGCTCTCCGTATTCTTGATATTGGTAGCACTCAGCGCTTGATGGATAAGCGCTGACTGTCATTTGGAGCTTTGATTGTCTTTTGCGCTATCACGCAAAAGACATTGCTCATGCCGGAAACACGCCTGTAGAGAGGTAGCGATCACCACGGTCGCACACCACAAACACGATGGTGGCGTTCTGCTCGCGTTTGGCAATTTCCTGGGCCACCCACAGTGCCCCGGCGGCCGAGATGCCCGCGAAGATGCCCTCTTCGCGCGCCATGCGGCGGGCCATGTCTTCGGCATCGTCCTGCGTCACATAGACCAGCTCGTCAACCAGCGAAGCGTCATAGATCTTGGGCAGATACTCCTCGGGCCACTTGCGGATGCCAGGAATGCGCGATCCCTCGGAAGGCTGAGCGCCGATGATCTTGATGTTCGGATTCTTTTCCTTGAGGAACCTGGCCACGCCGGTAATGGTGCCGGTAGTACCCATGGCACTCACAAAGTGGGTGATCTCACCACCGGTCTGCTCCCACAGTTCCGGCCCTGTGGTTTCATAGTGGGCCCTGGGATTGTCGGGGTTGGCAAACTGATCCAGCAGCACACCCTTGCCCTGGGCCACCATCTGGTCGGCCAGATCGCGCGCATATTCCATGCCGCCACTCTTGGGCGTCAGAATCAGTTCGGCGCCGTAAGCCTTCATGGTCTGTGCGCGTTCGATGGACAGGTCCTCGGGCATGATCAGAATCATGCGATAGCCCTTGATGGCTGCAGCCATGGCCAAGGCAATGCCGGTGTTGCCCGACGTTGCCTCGATCAGTGCGTCGCCCGGCTTGATCTCGCCGCGCTCTTCAGCACGCTGGATCATGGACAGCGCAGGCCGGTCCTTGACGGAGCCAGCCGGGTTGTTGCCTTCGAGCTTGCCCAGCACTACGTTTGCACGTTCACGGTTTGCATCCGCGCCGATGCGTTGCAATGCCACCAGCGGCGTGTGACCGATAGCATGTTCGATGGTCGAATAAGTTTTCATGTCCAATACTGTGCCATAATTCGCGTCTGCGCTAAGCGAAGCCCGGGTGGTGAAATTGGTAGACGCAGGGGACTCAAAATCCCCCGCCGCAAGGCGTGCCGGTTCGATTCCGGCCCCGGGCACCATATACAAAAAGCCGTTAAGTCTCAAAGACTTAACGGCTTTTTTCTTTGCCGCAATTGTCCCCTCGCAATTTGCGATTTGGCGCATCTCAAAAAAACGATTAGCGCAAAAACCATGCGACGACATCCGAAAGCATGCCTGTGTCCTCCCGCTTGCATGGCGAGATAGCAGCTCTTGCTTTGGGCAGAGGCGCGGACCTCAAGCCCCAGCCAACAAGGCGTCAGTCGACCTGGCATCCCCCACGCCTCGTAATTTCCCGCATACAAAAAAATCACCCAAATACCGTGTATCCCGTGCATTAGCGCAGGTTCGCGATATGCCGACCAGCTCGTAATTTGCACCCACGAAGCAGGCAGGCGCGGCGGGAACGTCATGTCCCTCTGAAGGGTAAAAGTAAATCAAAATACGCACGGAATACAAATCGTTCGTATTCGACAACAATGTCAGAGCCACTCCTACATTGGACATAGCTATCAGAACTTAATACTTATTGCATTAATTAACGCTAGCTCATCCACCCAGCACACGAGCTCAAGAAACCATATGTCTACGGATAGCACGTCACGCTTCACGAAGAATGTCATCCCTATGGATGAGGTTCTGACACGGACTGGGTTATCAAGATCGATGCTCTACAAGCTGTTGCGCAAGGACAAGTTTCCTCATCCCACACCGATGAGCAACAGAGCCATTGGCTGGTTTGAAACGGATGTCGAAAGCTGGCTGCAGGCGAGCAAAGCAATTCGCCAAGCGAACCTGGTTCTACCTGTCGTCTACATGGCGGGAAAAATGGGGACAGCTTTAGACAATGAGAACCTGGGCAGAGAGTTTTCCTGTTGGCGAATCTTCGACGTATCCAGATCCAAGGCACTTGGTGATCTAGGGATCGAGAATTCAGATACCGATGTGTTGATCGCGCCGCCGGAAGAAATGCTATTTCACGGAACTCGTACGAGGTTCATGTATTCAGGTCCGTGGAAAGCGAGAAATGGCAGCCATGGATACATGCATGGCGCGAACTCTTACTCTCCCTCCAGCCCACAAAGCGCAGCCTATCGCGGAGCTCTTCAAGGCATCTCACGGGCCGACGTTGTTGTCGCCTATCTCGAAGATCTGGAGGCTTTTGGAACGCTGGTTGAGATCGGCTATGCAAGAGCGGGCAATAAGAGAGTGATCGTGATTACTGCACCTGCCCTCAAGAAGCAGCGACGAGACAAAGACTGGGACCATGGCATTTGGTTCGCTATTCGGGCAGCTGATAGACACATCGAACTACCAGACCATCCTGGCTCCAGCCAGAGCGACCTCTGGCGATCAGCACATGCGCATGCAGCATCGGTCATTTCGGAGTGGTATCCCCATTCATTGACTCCCCCTCCTAGTGCCGCCGAATAGAGTGCAGTGGTCAGCTCAGATTTACTTCATAAGGAGGCCGCCTCACGATCTCCCGTCCCGCCCACTCGTTGAATGTCTCGAACAGCTATTGCAACAGGGCAACCTCATTCTTGTCACCGGCAATGAAGAGGCTGGCAAACGAATCCGCGCCATTCCTATGTGCGACATGCGCAACTTCGCGGCCGACCCATCCATGACATCGATGAAGCGTCAAAGCTGCTGGATCGCAGCCATGTGAAAGCAGCACGCAAGCTTTGTCCAACAAGGACCACATGCTTGAAAGTGACCAGGTAAAAGCTCCTTCCACCTCATGAAAGAAATTTCTCTATCAAGAAACCTGCAAAAAATATTTCAAACTCAAATATCATTTCAATATGAGATTTCAGACAGAGTATTTTTACATATAAGACCTAAAACACAGTTAACAACAGTATTCAAATAATTCCCATCAATATTGCACATCTGACGGCTTGCGCCCTGGTTCTTACTTGCATTTTTCCGTAAATATTTTTTATATGCGTTGACACAGTCAAAGGGCTTATTTGCAAGTAGGACGCAACCTCGAGAGAGCTTTTTCCTTGGGCTATCAATTTTAATATTTCCACTTCTCTTTCAGTCAGAGACTCAAAGCTCTTGTGTTTGAAGATACTTTCCTCATGAAAATTGGCCTTGAATATTTTTGGAATGATTTTCTTCGCCACTACTGGAGATATAGCGGCTCCACCATTCGCAACTTCCAGCACAGCTTGCGAGTAGCTTCCAAACCATGAGTTCTTCACTAGGTACCCAACAGCGCCTCTTTTAAGAGCATTCATGGCCGCGTCGTCGTTTTCACTTGCAGAAATTGCAATGCTCAGCACGTCAGGCCTCTTTAGCTGGATCGATTCCAGCAACTCGGTTCCTTGGCCTTCACCAAGAGACAGGTCAATGAGGAGCACATCGAACTCTTGCAAAAAGATGTTCTTACGAGCCTCTCTGTAACTGGAGGCCTGCCCAACCAGAAGAGTGCGCGGGTCACGCATGAGCTCCTGCGAGATCACATTCCTGACATGGCTGTCTTCGTCAACCAGAAAGACTCGCACCGGCTGGTTCTGCTGACCCTTCATGTCGGACGGCCACATGCGCCCAAAGACAGTAGATGTGACTTCTGCACTGCCTGCATCATCAAACCGTGAGCTCATAAATGCGTCGGATAGATACATGTGACACTCCATTTGATGAGTCGATTTCTTGGGAATCTCGCGAAAAAATAGAATTCATCCCATTGAAAATCCACAAAAAACAAATAAAGAAAAATAAGGTTTAAATTTTTACAAATTAATACTTGAATACAAGGTATTAACTTAATCTCATCACAAAAATAGATGTAAACCCTTTATTTTTGAAACAATGGACATATAAAATAAAAAGAAATATAGATTACATTTTTTAGCATTGTAAGAATTTTCCAACAAGCACTATTCTTTCAATAGCACATCATCCACAAGCCACAACAAATCAATCATTTTTTTCATCATTTTAAATTCTTCAAAAAATATCTTTGAATGGGGTATTACTGTTTCTCCGTCGTTTTCTGAAACTGCCCTCACCGAAAGCAGTTTTGGAACGTAACAAAGCACTCCAGAACTTGTTGACGGTTAACACTGGCCTTTGCGAACCAGCATCGGTCTCTCGCTCACACACTCTCAGTTGTCTGGGAACTCGCTATTCAAAGGAATGATCATGAAAAAGTCTCTGATTGCCATGGCGGTTATTGCGTTGGCTGGTGTTGCATCTGCTGCTGTGAGCAGCTCAAGCATTGCAGCCACAAACACGACGTCGAGCGCATCGTCTGCCACGCTGTCGGGTGCGGCCAGCTCGGGCAACGGAAGTGCGCTGAGCATGAATAGTGCAACCTCCGGTGCGACGTCGAATGCAAACGCTGCTGGCGGCGCTATCGGCGCAGGCGGTTTTGGCATCGGTGGGGCAGCTGTCGGCGGTAGCGCAACTACTTTCGGTAATGTGAAGAGCCTTTCCGCAACCACCGGCAACGGTGTTGCAGGCGGCGTAGCGGCTACCAATGCCAATGCGGGCTCGACTGCTGCTGCCGGCTATAACGCAGGACCCGTCAGTGGCACGGCCTTCGGCGGCGCCTCTTCTCAGACCGCGAATGTTGCTGCAACTGGCGCCGGCCCTGGCGGCGGCTTGGCTTACATCAACAACAATGCTGGCACCACCTCTGGCTACAACGCCACATCGGGAGCCGTTTCCTCACCTTGGGGCTCGCTGACCAATACCACATCGAACGCAGGCTCTGTGGGTACCGTCCATCAGAATGCCGGTTCCTGGGGTAACGCCGGCTACTTCTCCAACGGTGGTGGCACCTCCGGTACTGCTGGTGCAGGCTCTACTGCCAATGCCAACTAAGGCAGCTGTCCCAAGATAGTTGTGTTTGTCCCGGGTCTGGCTGCCTGGCCGGGCTCGGGCAACGTAGGAGCAAAGCATGAAATTCTCAATAGCTCTGTTAAGTCTTTGCGTTCCTTTGTGCAGTTATGCGCAAAGTGCCGACAGCAGCGCGCAAAGCTCCTCTAGCTCCTCTTCCGTGGGGGCGCAACAGAATCAGTCGGTCACCATTGTCAATCCGGTCGTTGCCCCGGCGGAAAGTCGATCTGTATCCACGATGGACAGCAGATCCACTTCAACCTCCGATCAAAACATCACAACGAACGGCACGACCACCCAGAACCTGAACAGCACTGTGTCCGGGACGTCCAAGAACATTGTGGAGTACACAGGTACTTACACCATGAAGAACGTTCCCAGCGTGAACGGCCCCAATCTCACGACCAGCAATGACACCTGCATGGGCAGCAGCAGCGGCAGTGCCAACGGCCCTGGCTTTGGCGTGAGCTTCGGCACCACCTGGACGGACGAGCATTGCAAACGCCTGAAAATGAGCCGTGAGCTCTGGAACAAGGGCATGAAGGCAGCCTCGCTGGCAATGGACTGCATGGATCCCGCCGCTCGCGTGGCACTGGAGATCACGGGTTCGAAATGCCCGCAATCCATGACCGCAGATGAGCGCCGGAACAACTACGGGCCGGATGCTTCGGCACAAGGTAGCCCCACTCCCGCTTCAGCTCCCACAGAGGTTCAGTCAAGTTTGACACCTGAAGTCACTCGCCCCTCGCTTGTAACATCTGTGATGGATGACCCACGTACAGCACAGCTGTACGACAATTAGTGGGCGTGATTCCTAATCTAGGAGGCCGCTATGGGCAAGACTCTAGCTCTTTTAGCGATTGCACTGTGTTGCGCTTCATCTTTGGCTGCACCCGACTCCAGGGCCATCAATGAACCGTTGAGCATTCAACGCCAGATCTTCGGAAGTGGCGAGCAAGGTGCAGCAGGCTCGCAGCAAGCAGAGCCGGTGGGCGACTATGGCGTCTGGCATGTGCCGCAGTACCTGCCTGGCTATCCGACTGCAGCAACGATATGGCCCCGCGCTATCCCTGTGAAATGCAAGGACAGGCAGTGCGAAGGCTATGTGATTACCCCGCAGATGGGGCCAGGTGAGTACCTGTTCTTCGTGCCTACAAGCGAATAGACTGGTCAAAGGCATAACAGGACGGCAGCACTCCTTTGGTGCTGACAGCAACTCACCTAACAAGGGCGGGCTTCAACCCGCCCTTGTTGATTTGTGCTCTGCAAATATGCAGCCACTCAACACTGATAACGACTTCAAGCGAAGTACCTGCAGACAAATCGATCCAGCCTCGACCCCATGTCGACATCATGGGCGCAACGCGTTTTTTTCCAAAGGAACGCCACGACAAATTTTTGCGCCTGAATTTCGAATACAATCCGCATCCCTCCAGGGTGAGTGCAGGGAGTTGAAATCCCCGCAGCAGGGTGTTCCGGTCCAATCCGGCACTACATACCCCAGCCGAGAAGGCTGCTTCACTCCATCCAGCCTTCCGTTCTCCACGCGAAAAGCCGGCGCATCAATTACGCCACAGCCCCATGCCTTTCCCTTGCCGGGATAAGGCAGGATCTCTCTTGCTCGCTCATCTTTTCGAAGTTGCACCGCCACTGTGCATAACTTTGCGCAATCTGGTGCGGATCCATGCCTTGCAATGCCATGCCTGGCACCGACAGCATCGTCCATCTGGCAAACATCCATTCGCTTCAAGCCTATGGCACATAGCAGATCACCAGGGGTATTTCTCTCTGAAAAATGCCTTTTGAACACCGCTGCACTTGTACTGTCAACGAGATCCATTGCTGTCAATCCGAGCAACCCAGGCTTGAGTCAAGCCACAAAAAAGCGCTGTCCATGACAGCGCTTTTTTTCCACAGATCATGTGGACATGACTGTGGATATTCAGTGAAATCCTGGTGATAACAGCACACAAGCCCTTGTACTTGCGGGCTGAAAGGTAGGTTGCCTCCAAATCAGGCAATTGCAATACAAGGGTTAACCCTTTGCCTCATTCAGAGCTGGCGCCGAATCACCATACGCCCCGACTCGGTGATATGCCAGTGCTTTTCTGCATCCTGCTCCACCAGCCCCCGCTCCAGCAGGCGCTTGGAGAGATATTCCTTGGCGGCCGACCACAGAGAGACATCCTCGCCCAGCTCCAGCTTCTTGAGCGTTTCCAATTCATCGACCGTAGGTTCATACACAGGTGCGCGATAGACTGCGGTTTGCATGGTGACTTCTCCTAAGCTCGTGCGATGACTGGCCGCTTCGGCTCCGAAGCGCCTGAGAGCCAAGATAAACCTGTCATCCGCGACACGCAATAGTTACCCGCCTGCTTTACCTTTATTCACCCAAGCCATACCCCACCCTCACAGACCTGGCAGCCTGACAACAGGCTGCCAACTCATTATTCAGGAGCTGACCACCTTTATGCTGTATGCGCTTGCTGTACTTTTCGCCTTTCAGCTACTGGGGGAGTTCCTGGCCCGCGTCACGGGCCTGCCCCTGCCCGGCGCGCTGATCGGCATCCTGCTTTTGCTGCTGGGCCTTCTGTTTTACAAACGCCTACCCAAGACACTGGAAGATACTGCTCAGGTTCTGTTGCAGAACATGATGCTGCTTTTCATCCCCGTCATTGCAGGCGTGATGTTGGAATTCGACCACCTGCGCCGGGAATGGCTGCCGTTTGTGCTGGCCTGCATTGCCGGAGCTGCCATCACATTCACGGCAACCGCCCTCACCTTCCGCTTCTGCCTGCAGCGCCAACGCACTCGCAAGCCGGATGACGAGTCCGCAGCAAAGCAGGAGCCCAGCGCATGAGCACACCCCTGCTTGAACGCCTGCACACCGCCTGGCTGAGCCTGGCCCAAGGCTCGCCCCTGCCCTGGCTGGTGCTGACCATGCTGGTCTATCTGGCGGCCATGGCCATCTACAGGAAAAGCGGCAACCGCCCCATGCTGATTCCGGTGTTTACCGGCGTGGTCGTCATCGTCGCGATTCTGTTGCTCACAGGCACGCCTTATGAAACCTATCGCAGCGGCGTATCCCTGCTGGGTCTGATGATAGGCCCGGCCACCGTGGCACTGGCCATCCCGCTCTACGCCCAGCGCGAGCGCATCCGTCAGCTGTGGTTGCCCATCAGCGTGGCGCTGCTGGTGGGCTGTCTGGTCGCTCTGTTTTCGGCGCTGGGCATCGCCTGGGCCTTTGGCGGCTCGCAAGCTACGCTGATCGCCGTGGCCCCCAAGTCGGCCACCATTCCCATCGCCCTGCCAATGGCCGAGCGTTTTGGAGGGACACCTTCGCTGGCCGCCGTGGCCGTGGCCATTACCGGCATCAGCGGCACCATGATGGCACCGCTGCTGTGCCGCGTCCTGCGTCTCAAGGATCCAGCGGTTCAAGGCTTTGCCATCGGACTTACGGCCCATGCGATTGGCACGGCACGCGCCATTCAGCTCAACCCCACGGCCGCTGCGTTCTCCGCTCTGGCCATGGGTTTGAACGGCGTGGCCACGGCTGTGCTGATGCCACTGGTGCTGGCCATTACCCCCTGGATTTAAAACAATAGCTGCTGGCGCTTGATGCATAACCGCTGGCAGCTATTTTTGATTAGGCTTGCGCTCGCTACGCCGGTAAGCTGCAAGCGCCCCCAGAATCAGCGCCATCCCCAGCCACTGCGCCGGCTGCGGCTTGGCACCAAACCAGAGCAGATCCACCAGCAAAGCCATGACGGGGTAGATAAAGGACAAGCCGGCGATCGCCTGCGCCTGCAGTCTTTGAAATGCCGTGTACATCAGTGTGTACATCCAGGCCGTGTGCACCAGGCCCAGCACCAGCACCGCAGCCCAGACCTTGGGACTGAAGAGTGCCTGGGCGCGCAGCTCCCACACCCAGGGCAGCAAGCTCAGTGCACCAAGCAGCATCTGCAGCATGGCTATCTGCGCCGGCGCAAGCCGCCTGAGCCGCTGGGTGGCCAAGGTGGCCAGGGCATAAAGACTGGCTGCCAGCAGTGCCAGCACAATGCCCAAGGATTGCCCTTGCGACGCCTGCTGGTCAGTCAGCCCGACCAGGCCGCTGCTCAAGCCCACGCCTACCAGCGCCAATACCAGCCAGGGCAGCCGATTGAGCGGCAGAGGCTCGCCCTGCAGCAGAGCCGCCAGCAGCAACAGCAGGAAGGGCTGTACGTGATAGACCACCGTGGCAATGGCAATGCCGCTGTATTCATAGGCACGAAACAGGCACAGCCAATTGACGATGAGCGCCGCAGCCCCCAGCAGCAGCCAGCCGCTCTCGCGCCAGGTCGGCTTGGACCACTGGCCCGACCAAAGCACCCAGGCTGCCAGCCCGAGTCCGCCGAGCAGGCAACGCAACCACACCACCCACAGCACGGGCAGGCCGCTCTCCACCACCAGCAGGCCGATGGTTCCGGAAAGCGCCATGGCCAGCACCATGCGCCAGCTACCGCCGGCTGCTGCATTGGGCGGCGAGGTGGCGGCCAAAGCCGGCTTGGAAGCCAGCACTTGCAAGGAGGAAGATGTCTGGGAAGTCATGATGGCATAGTCCCTCAATCACCTCCAAGCATCAATACAGCGCTATTCCACTTACTATTACCCACAGATCAACAATCAAGCTGAACCATGAGCACAGAGCCCGGCCTGCTTCCTGAAATGCTGGTTTTCGCCAAGGTGGTAGAGCTGCGCAGCTTTGCCGCCGCCGCGCGGCAACTGGATCTGACCACCTCGGCCGTCAGCCGCAGCGTGGGCCGGCTCGAAGCCCATTGGGGCGTGCAGCTGCTGCATCGCACGACCCGCTCGCTGTCCCTGACCGAGCTCGGAGCCGAGGTCTATGCAGCCTGCAGCCAGCTGGCACAGACGGCCAGCGATATCCACGCCATTGCCGGCCATTACAGCGGCGTGCCGCGCGGCACGGTGCGACTGACGGCTCCAACCATCTTTGGGGAAATCTGGCTCAGTGCACAGCTGCCTGCGCTGCGCCGCCAATGGCCCGAGCTTGAGGTCGCCGTCAGCCTCAGCGACCAGATGCAGGATCTGGCGCAGCAAGGTCTGGATCTGGCCATCCGCCTGACCCGGCCCGAACAGCTACCACCGCATATGGTGGCGCGCGAGCTGCGCCAGGTGCGCTACATCGCCGTGGCCTCGCCGGCCTACCTCAGGGGTCTGATCAAGCCGCCCGAACATCCACAGGAGCTGGGACGCGAGCATGGCGTGGCATGCATCACGCTGGGCTATGGCGACTTTCAGAGTCGGCTGCAATGGGTGCACGGCCCAATTCGCAGCCCAGAGGCTGTCGTGACCGAAGTCGCCGTTCACTCTCCTTTGTCCATGGACAGCAGCACCGGCATCATTAACTTGGCATTGCAGCATCAGGGCATAGGCCTGGTGGCAGACTTTGCGGCCCAGGCCGTGCTGAGCAGCGGTGCGCTGGTCCAAGTGCTGCCCGACTGGCAGCTGACGGGCAATTACGCGCCGCGCACCGCCTATGCACTGTATATGCCCTCGCGCCACCTGCCGCTCAAGGTGCGGGCGCTGATTGATCACCTAGTCGATGCCGGAAAGCATTAAACCCATGACTCAAACTGGCCCAATCGCAGCCGCCTGATGGCCAGCCGTATCGACAGTCGCTGCGGCGGCCTGTGGCCAGAAAAGAGCCCGCACTTCGGCACTGGCATAGGGCAGGATCAGCGCAATCCCGCTCAACATGCCGCCCGCATCGGCGGCAGCGCTGCCCAGACCCGATTGCAAGACAGGGCCGGTAAAACAGGACACCAGCAAGCCGGCAAGCGTTGAGCTCACAGCCAGACTCGGCGCCCAGCTCCTGAAGCGCAGTTGCCCGTAAAAAGAAGCCAGCGTAGTCACAACAACCACCGCCATGGCCAACCATACCCCAGGCGGATAACGCTTGATGCCGCCAAACTGCACCATGCTGTCATGCACTGACTTCAGACTCGCCGGGATCAGCGGGAAAAAGGCGTCCAGGCACAGGCCCGCCACAGGGATGAGCATGGAGGCAAGAACAATGGCCCGGTATGCTGATTTCTTCAATACCCTCTCCCTCGATGCTTTACCGCGCATCGTATCGGGATATCCCCATTCGCCCGCTACAAGCTTGTGGACAATACCAACCACTTAATGGGATAAGAGCATCAAGTCTTTGATCTGTAAAGACTTTTCAATGGCCGCTTAATTTTTAAGCAAATCACACTATACGGCTCTTAAAGCCTACAAACTCCGCATTTCATAGCAGCTCATGCCTACCCAAATTGGGCTGTAGCCCAGTTTTCCCCACTAAATCACTACAAGCTTGTGGACAAACCGGAGCAAGCACTTGAATAAGCGACTTAACTCCTTGTCACATTAGGAAAAATGGGGTGCTGATTATTTTTTAATCAGCACCCCATTCATGCACTAAAACTCAGTCACTCAGCGCAGCGGCCCTTGCCAATCTCCCAGGCAGTAGGCACTGTCCCAGAACATCCATTCCAGCCGGGCCGCATCCTTGTAGGCCGCATGCATGGCCGCGCGCGTGGCCTCGGTGGCCTCCTCGGCCAGGCGATCCACCGTGGCGCAGACGCCGCGCACCGCAGCATGAAACTCCTCGCTGGCATAGGTGTCCACCCAGGCCTGATACGGATTGTCCTTGGCCGAGCGCGCATGAATGTCGCGCCCCACCTCGGCATAAATCCAGAAGCAGGGCAGCAGCGCGGCCACGGCCACCGGGTAAGTGGCGCTCCATGCCGTGGCCAGCAGATAGCTGGTGTAGTGATGGCAGGCCGGCGTCAGTGGCGTGGCTGCAAACTGCTCGGGCGTCACGCCGAAGTCACGCATGAAGCCGCCATGCAGAGCGCGCTCCACCACCACGGCCTCATTGGCGGCATTGGCAAACTGCACCACGCCTTCGGCGTTATCGGATTTCGCCGCCGTTACGGCCAGCGCTCGGCCATAGGCGACGAGGTAGTGCGCATCCTGAATCATGTAGTGGCGAAAGCGCTCCCGGCTCAGCGTGCCGGACGCCAGCTCCTGGTTGAAGGGCAGCTCCAGGGTACTTTGAAACAGTGCCTGGTTGGCGTTCCACAGACTTTGGCTGAAAGACATGATTCGACTCTCCACTGCAAGAATTCATAGCAGCCAGCGCTTTACTGGCCGGGCAAGCAATCATTCTTGCCTAGATACCTGCATCGAAGGCCCAAAGCCCGGCGGCCATGCGGTCAAAGCTGTATTTCAAGGATGGCGCTCTGGCTTTCGACCTGTGGCCTCCTGTGCCTTGTGCTGCAACCACTGGCTGAACACCCGCAGCGCTGGCGACGGTTGTGCCTCGGCCGCCAGCTCGGGCGTGACCAGGTAATAGGCGCGGTTACCGCGCAGCGGCTGGGGACAGGCGACGATGAGATCGCCGCGCGCAATCTCCTGCTCGATCAGCATGGGCGGGATCAGGGCTACGCCCAGACCCTGGCTGGCAGCCACGGCCAGCATGGAAAACAGTTCGAGCCGCATGCCGTCGAGCGCCCGCGGCGCATCGACATGCATCGCGTCGAACCACTGGCGCCAGCCCTGGGGACGCGTGCTTTGCTGCAGCAGCGGCAGGCGCGCAATCACCTCGGGGCCGACCGGCAGCCAGGCACGGCCTGGATCACGCTGCTGGGCCGTGGCCAGCAGTTGCGGGCTGCACACGGGCACGACTTCCTCGTCCATCAGCCACTGCGCCTGCACGCCGGGCCAGCGGACCACCTGCTCGGGCGTGCCCGCGTAGAGAGCGGCATCGAATACCGTGTCGGCAAACAGGAAAGGCCGGGTCTGCACATCGATATGCACAGTGATGTCGGGGTGCTGCTGTGCCAGTTGCGGCAGGCGCGGCAGCAGCCAGCGCGTGGCAAAGGTGGGCACGGCCGCCAGATTGATGGGGCCGCCCTCGCCCTGATGGCTCATCAGATCCAGCGTGTCGCGCTCCAGCCCCTGCAGCCAGCGTCCCACCTGCTTGGCGTAATGCAGTCCCGCATCGGTGAGCAGCACGCCGTGGCGTGTGCGCTTGAACAGCGCCACGCCAACAAACTCCTCCAGCGCAATGATCTGGCGCGAGACGGCACTTTGCGTCAGCGACAGCTCCTGCGCAGCCTTGGTGTAGCTGACATGGCGGGCAGCCGATTCAAAGCAGGCCAGGGCCTGGGTGGAAGGGAGAACTCTGCGCATATCTCTTGTGCTTAGAACGCATCAATCAATCTAAAAACAACGGGGAAACCCTGAATAATTCTTTTATACATGCGTTTTACTCATCCATAGATGATTATTCATCGTTTGCCAGCCCTTGTTCTGCAAACCTAATATGTGTGCAAGCACTCAGGCGGAAATGCGCCTGCAATCCGACACCTTGCATTCAGGAGATGAACATGGCCAATGGCTACCAGTGGGACGACTGCTTCCAGCTCGACCAGCAACTGACCGGAGACGAGCGCATGATCCGCGACGCAGCGCGCGAGTACTGCCAGGACAAGCTCAAGCCTCGCGTGCAAGCCATGTTCCGCAACGAGTCCGTGGACGTCAGCATCTTCCGCGAGATGGGCGAGCTGGGCCTGCTGGGCCCCACCATCCCCACGCAATACGGTGGCGCGGGTCTGAACTATGTGAGCTACGGCCTGGTGGCGCGCGAGATCGAGCGTGTTGATTCGGGCTATCGTTCCATGGCCTCCGTGCAATCGTCGCTGGTGATGGTGCCCATCAACGAGTTCGGCACCGAAGCGCAGAAGATGAAATACCTGCCCAAGCTGGCTTCGGGCGAGTTCATCGGCTGCTTCGGCCTGACTGAGCCCGACCACGGCTCCGACCCCGGCTCCATGGCCACACGCGCCTACAAGGTCGACGGCGGCTATCGCCTCAAGGGCAACAAGATGTGGATCACCAACAGCCCCGTGGCCGACGTGTTCGTGGTCTGGGCCAAGGAAGTCTCCGAGGACGGCACCGTGGGCCAGATCCGCGGCTTTGTGCTGGAAAAGGGCATGAAGGGTCTGTCCGCCCCCGCCATCCACGGCAAGGTGGGCCTGCGCGCCTCCATCACTGGTGAAATCGTGATGGACGATGTGTTCTGCCCCGAAGAAAACGCCTTCCCCGACGTGCGCGGCCTCAAGGGCCCGTTCACCTGCCTGAACAGCGCCCGCTTCGGCATTGCCTGGGGTGCGCTGGGTGCGGCAGAAGACTGCTGGCACACCGCCCGCCAGTACACGCTGGACCGCAAGCAGTTCGGCCGTCCCCTGGCCGCCAACCAGCTGATCCAGAAGAAGCTGGCCGATATGCAGACCGAAATCACGCTGGGCCTGCAAGCCGCGCTGCGCGTGGGCCGCATGAAGGACGAACACCAGAACGTGATCGAGATCACCTCTCTGGTCAAGCGCAACAACTGCGGCAAGTCGCTGGACATCGCCCGCATGGCGCGCGACATGCTGGGCGGCAACGGCATCAGCGACGAGTTCGGTGTGGCCCGCCACCTGGTGAACCTGGAAGTGGTGAACACCTACGAAGGCACGCACGATGTGCACGCACTGATTCTGGGTCGCGCCCAGACCGGCATTGCGGCGTTTGCGAACTGATAGCTCCCCCTGAGCGGCTACGCCGCTTCCCCCTCTCTCTTCGGGAGGGGGACGGCAGCTTCGCCGCGAGGCGGCTCTTGCTGGCTGCCCTTACCTCGGGGCAATGCCAACCACCGCTATTCATTTGTTAGCTAGTACCGCTTGATTTGTCTGTGTTTTGGATAGTTTTCATCTCAAAACCCAGACAAATAAAGCGTAAGCAGCTATTTATTTCATTGTTTCGCTTTACGGGGTCATCCGACATGAACGCATCGACAAGCACTTCCACGGGCGCACTGGCAGGCATCAAGGTGCTGGATCTGTCGCGCGTGCTGGCGGGCCCCTGGGCCACTCAGATGCTGGCCGATCTGGGGGCCGACGTGGTCAAGGTGGAGCGCCCGGTTGCCGGCGACGATACGCGCCACTGGGGCCCTCCGTTTCTCAAGGACGATGCGGGCAACGACACGCGCGAAGCCAGCTACTTCACGGCCTGCAACCGCAACAAGCGCAGCCTCACCGTGGACATGGCACACCCCGAGGGCCGGGCCCTGCTGCAGCGCATGGCGCAAGAGGCCGATGTGGTGGTGGAGAACTTCAAGACCGGGGGGCTCGCTCAATACGGTCTGGACTATGAGAGCCTCAAGGCGCTGAACCCGCGCCTGGTGTACTGCTCCATCACGGGTTTCGGCCAGGACGGCCCTTATGCCGAGCGCGCCGGCTATGACCTCATGGTGCAAGCCATGTGCGGCCTGATGAGCATCACCGGCCATGCAGATGGCGAACCCGGTGGAGGCCCTCTCAAGGTGGGCGTGGCCGTGATCGACGTGTTCACGGGGCTCTATGCCAGCAATGCCATCCTGGCTGCACTCAACGCCCGCGACAATGCGAGAAACGGCACCGGCCAGGGCCAGTACATCGATATGGCTCTGCTGGACGTGGGCATGGCCGTGCTGGCCAACCAGGCTGCAGGCTTTCTGGCCACCGGCCAGGCGCCGGGACGCGCCGGCAACACCCACCCCAGCCTGGCGCCGTATCAGGACTTTCCGACATTGGACGGCAATGTGCTGCTGGCCATAGGCAATGACGGTCAGTTCGCGCGCTTTTGCGCAGCCATCGGCCAGGACGGCTGGGCCCTGAATGCACGCTTTGCCACCAATACCGCCCGTGTACAGAACCGTGCTGCACTGCTGGAGTTGATGAAGCCACAGATGCTTCAGCGCAGCACGGCGGACTGGATTGCGCTGCTCGAAGACAAAGCCGTGCCATGCGGCCCCATCAACACCATTGCCCAGGCCTTTGAAGACCCCCAGGTCAAGGCACGCGGCATTCAGAAAAGCTTGCCGAGAAACGCCTGTGACGACATTGGCCATATCGCCACCGTCGCCAACCCCATACGCCTGTCGGCCACGCCGGTGACTTACCGCAACGCCCCGCCTGCCCTCGGCCAGCACACCGATGAGGTGCTGCGCGAATTCGGACTTGATGACAACGCCATTGCTGCGTTGCATGAGCAAGGAGTGGTTTGAGGCCTTCACGGCCAAAGCAAGCTCCTGACAACAAAAGAGGGCCCAAGCCCCGAAAACCGCAGGCAATTTCACCAGAGATGCACTGCCAATCACACTTTCCAAGGAGACATTGATGTTCAAGTTCACAGCCACCGTTCTGGCTGCCATGGCTTTTTGCGGCGCTGCACAGGCACAAGGCGCCTATCCCAACAAGCCCATCCGCCTGCTGGTTCCCTTTGCTGCAGGCGGCACGACCGACCTGATCGCCCGCATCATTGCCGAGCCGCTGAGCCGCGAACTGGGCCAGTCCGTGGTGGTGGAAAACAAGGGCGGCGGCGGCGGCAGCATCGGTGCCTCCGAAACCGCCCGCGCCGCGCCCGATGGCTACAACCTCGGCATTGCCACCGTGTCCACCACGGCGACCAACCCGGCCATCAACCCCAAGATTCCCTACAACGTCGCCACCGACTTCACGCCCATCGTGAACATTGCGGCCACGCCCAACATCATTGCGGCCAATCCCAAGTTTGCCGGCAAGGACTACAAAAACTTCCTGACCGAGATCAAGAACAATCCTGCCAAGTACTCCTACGCTTCGCCCGGTCTGGGCTCCATCACCCATCTGATGATGGAAATGTTCAAGCTGGAAACCAAGACCGAGATGACCCACGTGCCCTACCGTGGCTCCGGCCCTGCGCTGAACGACACCGTGGCCGGCCAGGTGCCGCTGATTTTCGACAACCTGCCCTCCACCCTGCCCTTTGTGAAGGAAAAGCGCCTCACGGCGCTGGTCGTCGCAGCCCCCCAGCGCGTTGCCGCCCTGCCTGATGTGCCTACCTTCAAGGAAATCGGCCTGCCCCAGGTCAACCGCATGGCGTACTACGGCATCGTCGGCCCCAAGAACCTGCCCAAGGAGGTGGTGGCCAAGATCAATGCCGCCGTGCGCAAGGCCGTGCAGGACCCCAACGTGAAAAAGCGCATCGAGGAAAGCGGCTCCATCATCATGGCCGACACCCCCGAAGCCTTTGCCAAGCAGATGGCCGAAGAGCTGGCCGTCTACAAGAACGTGGTGCAAAAGCAGAATCTGAAGATGGACGAATAAGCGTCTGCTGCGCATAAAAAAAGCCCTCGCCGGCACATACCGGCGAGGGCTTTTTCTTTGCCTTGCCTCATGCACAAGCCAGGTGCCCATGCCTGAAACTGGTGCAGCACAAGACCTGTTCTCAGAAGCGGTGACGGATGCCCACCAGGGCACTGGTGCCGGACTTGTTGGGAATGTCCATGCTCACGCGGTCATACATGGCCACGGCATAGACATCGGTGCGCTTTGACAGGAAATGGTCGTAGCCCAGGCTGACGGTGGTGCGTGTGCCGCTGACATTGCCCACTTCCGACTTGGTACGCGCCGCTGCAGCCTTGAAGGTTCCAGGCGTGCCGCTGACTGGAATGTCCAGACCCAGCGAGTAGGTGGTGTTCTCACGATCCTGGGCGTTGATCTTGGCCTGGCCGTAAGTGGCATAGAGCTTGGCCACGCTGAAGTCGTAGCTGCCGCCCACCATCCAGTTGCTCTTGGTCGGCATCACCGCCAGCGATACCGGGTTGTTGATCTGCGCACGCTCGTAGAACGCGGTCAGGCTCAGCGGTCCGCCCGAGTACATCAGGTTCAGGCCCACATTCTTCTTGCCCTTGTTGCCACTGCTGCTCTGCTCGCCGAACTGGTAATGCACATTGGCCTTGAGACCGCCGAAGCTGGGCGTGGAATACAGGATCTGATTGCTCCAGCCGGTGTTGGATGCCGTGGTCAGGCTGTCCGCGCCCCAGGCCGCAGTCGTCATATTGGCATGCAGCACCAGCGGCGAGACTGTGAAGGAGTCGCCAAACGGATTGGTCAGCACAGTGGGCAGAAAGTTCGGTGCCATGCCACGACCCAGGCTCACACGACCAAAGCTGCCAGCCAGACCCACATTGGCATCACGCGAGAAAAAGGGGTCGGCATCAAAGCGACCAGGAGTACCGGTATCGGCACGAAAAAAGCTGGTGATATTGAAGTCGGCCTTGAGACCGCCACCCAGATCCTCCACGCCTTTCACACCCCACCAGGAAGTGGTCAGACCGCCGGAGCCGACCGAGGCCACGCGTTCTTGCCCTGCCAGCTTCATGGAGCCCGCATAGCTATCGATGGTGCCGGTGAGCTGCACGGAACTCTGGGCCTGAGCCGACAGGCTGGCCACAGCCAGGGCGATGGTGGTGAAGGTAGCGGCAAACGCTTTCATGGATGGTTTCCTCTCTAAAAAGTTTGAGACAAACCACCCATGCAAGAGTCAGGCCAGTTTTGTATACAAAACTAGGACTTCAAACGAAAGCTGTCGGCCAGCTTGAGCATCATGAACAACCAGAGCGCGCCGCCCATGGCAATCAGCAGGCCGCCCACCAGGCCTATATGCGTCATGCTCCATTGCTGGCTCACGATGCTGCCCAGCAGTGCGCCGCCGCCAATGCCGATATTGAAAATGCCCGAGAACATGGACATGGCCACATCGGTGGCATCGGGCGCCAGATTCAGCACCTTGGACTGCATGGACAGCGCAAAGCAGATCATGGAGATGCCCCAGACCGAGCTTTGCAGATACAGGCTCCAGACATGCGTGCTGCTCATGACCAGCAGCAACAGGCTCAGCGCCAGCACGCCGATGGACGCCAGCAGAAAGCCGCGCGGAAAGCGCAGACCGAACCAGCCGAACAGCACGCTGCCCACAATGCCCATGCCGCCATACAGCAGCAGCACGGCCGTGGTCACATCGCCGGCGTGGCCGGCAATGTCCTGCACAAAGGGCTCGATATAGCTATACGCCGTGAACTGGCCGGTAATCACCACCACCAGCAGCACATAGATGCCGACCAGGGCCGGGCGTCTGAACAGCATGGGCACACTGGACAGGGAGCCTGCGTTCTCGCTGGGCAGCAGAGGCAACAGCTTGCCCAGCACCAGCATCACCGCCGCTGCCACCGCGCCAATGGCCAGAAACGTCATGCGCCAGCCCAGCCATTCACCCACGATGCGGCCCAGCGGAATACCCAGCACCATGGCCACGGAAGTACCCGTGGCCAGCAGGCTCAGTGCCATGGCCTTCTTGCCCGGAGGCGCCACCCGCACGGCCAGAGAGGCCGTGATGGACCAGAACACCGCATGCGACAGCGCAATGCCGATACGGCTGATGACCAGGGATGCATAGCTCCAGGCCACGCCCGATACCAGATGGCTGAGCACAAACACCGCAAACACACCCATCAGCAGCTTGCGCCGCTCCACCTTGCGCGTGAGCAGCATGAAGGGCAGCGAAGCCAGCGCCACCACCCAGGCATAGATGGTGAGCATCAGCCCGACCTGCTCCACCTGCATGTCAAAGCTGGCGCCAATGCTGCTGAGCAGACCGACCGGCACAAACTCGCTGGTGTTGAAGACAAAAGCACCCAGCGCCAGCGCAATCACGCTGAGCCAGGCCTGGGTGGGAGATCGGGTCGATTCGATAGGGGCAGTCAAGGTTTCTGTCATGCAATAAGGCGTGCTGGCGTCTGGCGCCGCAAAACCCGAAATTGTGCGCTTGCAGCATGACAGCAGACAGACGGCCCGGCCTTGCCCCATCAATCAATGGGGTCGGACCGGGCGACGACAGGGCTTGGTCAATACGCGACGGTGAAACGAGCCTTGACGTGTTCGTTCCTGTCCAGGGCATCGATCAACGCCACGGCCAGGTCCTGAACCGAAATATCGCCGGGCTGGCCGTCGGCCTGCACCAAAGGTTCGTCCTTGCCCGTGCGATAGTGACCGGTACGCCCCCTGGACTGCGCATCGGAGCCGCCATGGAAACCCACGGCCGGGCTCAGCATGGTCCAGTCCAGGGCGGCTTCCTTTTGCAGCTCGGCAAACATGTCGCGCGCCGCCGAAGCGCCGGGCTTGATGAAGGCCGGAAAATCGGGCGAATCCACCAGTTGCTGGCCATTCACATACAGGCTGCCGGCTCCGCCCACGACCAGATAACGCTTGATGCCCGCGGCCTTGACTCCTTGCACGATGGCACGCGAGCCCTGCATGAAATCGTCATAGATATTGGGATTGCTCCAGCCTGCGTTATAGGCGCTGACCACCGCATCGCAGCCGGTCACGGCGCGCTGCACCTCGTCGGCCTTGAGCACATCGGCCTTGACGAACTGCACATGTTCGCGCGCGGCAGCGGCCTCGGGCTTGCGTACCAGGGCCACGACCTCGTGACCGCGACGCAGCAACTCATCCAGCAACCCGGCACCGACAAAACCCGTGGCGCCAATCAATGCGACTTTCATTGGAAAACTCCTTATATCTTCAACAGGGCTAAAGATTAATCGCCATTAATTGCGAGAAAAACCCCTTTCAGCCACCATGACCTTGAAGCAGCACTTCAAAATAGCCCCATGGAAGATTTCAGACGCATGGCCATTTTTGCCGCCGTGGTGGAGCGCGGCAGCATGAGCGCAGCCGCCCGCCAGCTCGACATGACGCCCTCGGCCGTCAGCCAGCACATCCGTCAGCTGGAGCACGATGCTGGCCTGACGCTGCTGCACCGCTCCACGCGCCAGCTGACGCTGACCGATGCCGGCCAGCGCTTCTACACCCAGTGCGCTGCCATGTGCGAGGCCGCCAGCCGGGCGCGCGCCGAACTGGCCGCCGAGCATCAGCGGCCCAGCGGCGAGCTGCGTCTGGCTGCTCCGGCCGGCTTTACCCAGCATGCGGCCCCGGCGCTGGGCCAGTGGCTGGCCATGCATCCTGAGCTGCGGTTGCGTCTGCTCATGGATGACGCACCCATAGATCTGATCCAGGCGCGCGTGGATCTGGCGCTGCGCTTCGGCAATCTGCAGGACTCCAGCTGGGTGGCCCGCCACCTGGGACGCAGCGCCACCGTGCTCTGCGCCTCGCCGCATTGGATCAAGGCACACGGCAGCACGCCTCGACACCCTAGCGAGCTGGCACAGCTGCCCTGGCTGGAAATGAGCCGCAGCGACGACGCCCAGGCCGATTTTCTATGGCGCCAGCAGGGCACGGCGCAGGAGTACCGGCTGCAGGTGCGGCCGCTCATGGTAAGCAACCATCGCAGCGCGGTGCAGCAGTTCTGTGAAGCAGGCCTGGGACTTGCATTGCTCTCGGCCCATGACGTGGCGGCAAGTCTGGAGACGGGCAGCCTGGTGCGCCTGCTGCCTGATTGGGATATGGGCATGCTGGATATCTGGGCCGTCACCGCCAGCCGCGACAGCCTGCCCGCCAAGGTGCGCGAGGCCATCGAGGTGCTGCGCGAGTATTTCGCGCAGCTAGAGGGCATGCAGAACTAGCGCAATCCTTTCGCGTGCAACGCCCCAGCCAGCAGCCATCCATGCCTGCCTGCCCCCCAAAGACCGAAAGCAAAAAAGCCTGCAAATGCGAGGCATCCGCAGGCTTTGCAAAACAGGCCACACCACATGGCCTGGTGCACTCAAGGCAATCAGTTCAGGTCGATAGGCGTCTTGTTGCCGTTCACATAGCGGCTCAGCGTATAGCTGGGGTTCTTCATCTCGCCATTCTTCTCGAACTGGATCTTGGAGGTCACACCCGAATAGTCGGACTTCTGCAGGAAGGGGATATAGACCTTGGGGTCCCATGAATTGGCACGCTTCATGGCGTCGGCCAGCAGCATGGTGCCGTCATAGAAGTAGGGGCTGTAGACCTGGAACTGGCCCGGATACTTGGCGTCATAGCGCTTCTTCCACTCCGTGCCGCCAGGCATCTTGGCAATGGAGGCTCCGCCATCGGCGCAGACCACGTTCTCCAGCGGCTTGGCCCCGGCAGCCACCTTGGCCAGCTCGGTCACGCAAATGCCGTCACCGCCAAACATCTTGACGTCGTTCATGCCCAGCTGGGCCATCTGACGCAGCATGGGGCCGGCCTGACCATACATGCCGCCGTAGAAGATGGCATCGGGTTTCTTGGCCTTGATGGAGGTCAGAATGGCCATGAAGTCCGTGGCCTTGTCGTTGGTGAACTCGTTGGCCACGATCTTGATGCCATGCTTTGCGGCATCCTTCTTGAACACATTGGCCAGGCCCTGGCCATAGGCCGTGCGGTCGTCGATCACGGCCACATTCTTGAGCTTGAGATTCTTGGCCGCATAGCTAGCCAGCGCCGCGCCCAGGGCGTTGTCGTTGGCAATCACGCGGTAGGTGGTGTTCCAGCCGGGTTTAGTCAGATCGGGATTGGTCGCAGCGCCCGTGATCATGGGAATGCCGCAGTCCTGGAACACCTTGGAAGAAGGAATCGCCACGCCGGAGTTCACAAAGGCCACCGCACCGGCCACCTTGTCATCGCACAGTTTTTGCGAAGCCGCCGTGCCCTGCTTGGGATCGGCCACATCGTCCTCGGCCACCAGCACGAACTTGACCTTCTTGCCTCCGATTTCCATGCCCTTGGCGTTCAGGTCCTCGATGGCCATGCGCACGCCGTTTTCATCGTCCTTGCCGAAGTGAGCCTGAGGGCCGGAGGTCGGGCCGATATGGCCGATCTTGATGATCTGCTCCTGGGCCATCACGCCCCCTGCCATACCTGCTACGACTGTCGCGATACACAACTTGCCAAAATTCTTCATTGCGCACTCCACTCGGTTGAGACAAGACGCAACCTTATGCCCCGCGACAGGCAATTGGCAATGAGGCAATCACATAGGTGCAGCGAGTGCTACACCGGCACAACAATCAGTGTTTTCAGGGATCGGCAAGCGCCCCGGGCTGTGCTGGAAAAAACCGCCGCAAGCCCTTGCTCGCGAAATGGCAGCAGCGCCAAAGAAAAACGCCCCAGACTGGGGCGTTTTTCATCAAGGCCCGCTGCTCAGGCAGCCTTGGCCTGCAGCAGAGTATCCACCTTGGCATGCTGGTCCAGCGTGCTCAGGCAGGCATGGGCCACTTCCACGCCCTTCTTCACGAAGTGCTGGCGGAAGAACTCCACATGATCACCATGCTCGTGAAAATCGCGCGGCGTCAGCACGGCGGAGAACACGGGCACTTCGGAGTCCATCTGCACGCGCATCAGGCCGTCGATCACGGCCGTGGTCACGAATTCATGGCGATAGATGCCGCCGTTGACGATCAGTGCCGTGGCGATCACTGCATCGAAACGACCGCTTTGCGCCAGCTTCTTGGCCAGCAGCGGGATTTCAAAGGCGCCGGGCACGCTGAAATGCGTGATATTGCCGGCCTGCACGCCCTGTGCCAGGAGTTCGGCCTGGGCGGCATCGCGGGCCTGATAGACCACTTCGGTGTGCCAGCTGGCGCTGATGATGGCAATGCGGCTGCGGCTGGCGACGGCCTTCCAGGGCGTACCTTCGGAAGTCGCGTGAGTGGCAAAGTTCATGGAGATAGGGGTCTGATTCATGGTGGTATTTCCAGAAAATTCCAATGAATCAGGGCGTGCGCTGATACACCCGCCCATGCGGCAGCGATAGCTGCATCACGGACCGATGCTGCGCGATCTCTTTCATCCGGACTATGACCGTCGGCTCTGGCATCTCACCAGATCTGCTGACCCTGCTGGCTCTGGCGAGACTGCAGGCGCTCGCGGGCTGCTGCAGTCAATGCAAGACATTGCCACAGATACCGCCGGTGGGGAATTACACCCCGCCCTGAGAACGCTGCTTTGCGGCGAACCTGGATTCACCACAAGACGAAGTCATTCTAGCGACGCTTTGGCTGCGCTTTTGATAAAAGGGTCACTATGGCGTCAATCTGAAAAATCAAGAAAAAACCACCCTTAACGCTCGTCCACAAAGCGAAACTAGCTCTCATTTGATGAGCATACAGCGTAGCGAAGTCAACCCGGAACAGATGCCGGACGTTAAGAGCACAGGGCATTGCGCCCACCCACACCTCACCAGACACGCCATGAAACCATCCCTGCAGGCATTGATGTCCACCTCCACGCGCTGGGCCAGCATGGGGGCTTTGGCCGTGCTGTGCACTGCCTGCGCGGTTCCCGGCGAGTACGACTCCGGCTATGGCGGCGGCTACGGTGGCAGCTATGGCTCCACCACCATCTACAGCCCGCAGCCCGCTTATCCGGCCTATCCCGCCTACCCTGTGTACCAGGGTCAGGACCGCAATGACTGGGCCTGGCGCGAGCGTGAGCGTCGTCAATGGGAGCGCCAGCGCGAGCTGGAACGTGATCGCGCCCAGAACATGCGCGATCGTGAACAATGGCAACGCCAGATGGAGCGCGACCGCGCTCAGCAGCAGCGCGACCGGGACCAGCAGCGCCGCGAATGGGATCGCCAGCAATCCCAGAATCGCCGCGATCAGGACCAGATGCGCCGCCAGCAGGAGCGCGAGCAGCAACAGCAATCGCAACAGCGCGAGCGTGACCGCATGCAGGCCGAACGCGATCGCCAGCAACAGGCCCGCGACCGCCAACAGCAAGACCGCGAACGTGAGCGCGATCAGCGCCAGCAGCAACGCCAGCGCGAAGGCCAGCAGCAAGGCTTTCCTCCTCGCGGTGACTGGCGCTGACCGGGCGCTGTGGCACGGCACCGCTTCTGCTTTTCCTGCCGCCACTTCATAATTTGCAGGCACTCAAACGCCTTTGAAGGAGCGGTCATGCCAGAGCCCCTATCTCCCACTGTCATCATGCGCAAGCTGCCGCTGGGCTTGCTGCTGGGCTGGGCGCTGATCGCAGGCACGGCCCAGGCTCAGGTCATGCGCTGTGTCGATGCCAAGACCGGCGAGGTGACCTATACCAATGGCCGCTGCATCTCGGGCGAAATGAGCACGCAGATTCAGGCGGCACAAAGCGCCGAGGAAATTGCGTCCGAGCGTGCCAATGCCAGCCAGGCGCGGGAACGCAGCAAGGCCCAGATGGCGCGCGACGAAGCCCAGCGCCGCCAGCGTGAAGAGCAGGAGCGCAAGGAACGCGAGGCCGCCGAGAGAGCCCAGGCCCGGGCCGGTGCCAATCTGGAAAACACGGCCGCCTGCCGTCAGGCCCGCGAGCGCTACAACGCCATACTGGCCGAAGCCAGCCCCGACCCGGCCACCTGGGGAGAGCGCAGCCAGGCGGCCCAGGCCCAGATGGAGATGAACTGCCTGGGCGCAGCCGCCTACCAGCAACTGCAGCAAAGCCGGGCGCTGCAGCCCAATGCCATCAACCGCCCGCAGTGGGGCTACGGCTATCCCAACCGCTACCCGCCGGCACATCCCACGCCATCGCAGCCGCCCGCCAAGATTGTCAACTGCAATGTCTTCCGCTGCTATGACAACCGAGGCGGCGTGCATCCGATACCGTAATCCCCCTGAGGCGCTGTGCGCCTTCCCCCAAGGGGCGACAGTTTCGCTGCGCGGCGGCGTTTGCTTGCTGCCCAATGCCTGACCGCGCCAGTTTTTGAGGGTCGTGCTCTTGGCCCTGCCTAGCCTTGCAGGCCTTCTGTCACCGTGGGATAGCGCAGCCTGAGTCTCAACTCGCGCTTGAGCCGTCGATTCGAAAGCCGCCGCGACTCGCTCATGAAACTCAGCAGACTCGCCGGCAATTCTGTCTGTGCCTGCTCGCGCGAAATGCGCGGCGGGCGGGCCAGGCCGTAGAGATCGGCCGCCAGATCGAAGTAATCCCCCATCTTCAACTGCGTGTCGTCGCTGGCGTGATAGATGCGCTGCGGCTTGCCGCGCCACAGCGCAAGCAGGCAGGCACGCGCCAGATCGTCGGCATGAATATGATTGGTATAGACGTCGTCCGTGGACTGCAGCACGGCCGTGCCACGCTGCAGCCGGGCACGGGGCGTACCGCCCTCACGATCAGGTGCGTAGATGCCGGGAATGCGCAAGATGCTGGCCCGCAGGCCCGAGCGACCGGCAAAGCGCACGGCGAGTTCGGCATTCACACGGCGCTGCGCTCTAGCAGTCGTCGGCGCGACGGACCGGGTTTCGGCCACCCACTGCCCCTCGCAGTCGCCATAAACGCCCGAGGTCGATGCATAGACCAGGCTGCGCGGCAGACTGCGCAGGCGCAGTGCCCGCATGAGAGCCGTGGTGCGGGAGTCCAGCCACGAGCATTCATCCCCGGCGGCCGATGCCTGAGGCGGCGCCAGGTGCAGCACCCGCGTCGCAATGCCTGCCAGCCTGCGCAGGCTGGCCGGATCATCCAGATCCCCCCACAAGGGCCTCACAGCCTGGGCATGCAGTTGCTCGGCCCGACCTGGGCTGCGGCTCACGGCCAGTACCTGAATTCCGTGCCTGCCACGGCCTGAAGCGACCAGCAATCGGGCCACGCGCTGACCCACATCGCCGTGGCCGACGATCAATAAGCGTTCACGACGAAAGCGCGCTGGCAGCGCGCCCAATGGGCTTTGGTTTGAAGGCAAAATCGGGACCTGCTGCGTACAAGATCTAAGGAGCCACTGGCGTTGCTGCGACAGCAGCAGCGCCGACAAAAAGGCTGCCGGATACGCCTTCAAGGATAACCAAAACGTCATGACCGAGATTGCCCACGCTTCGTTTGAAATTACCGTCCAGCCCAGCGGACGTGCTTTTGCCACTCAGGGCGCTGAAACCATTCTGGCCGCGGCCATTCGCACCGGCGTCGGCCTGCCCTATGGCTGCAAGGACGGTGCTTGCGGCTCCTGCAAGTGCAAGAAGCTCAGCGGCGAAGTCAGCCACGGCACGCACTCGGACAAGGCTCTGACAGCCGAAGAGGAAGCCGGCGGCTATGTGCTGACCTGCTGCGCCACGCCCCACAGCGATGTGGTGCTGGAGTCGCGCCAGGTCACGGACGCCAGCTCCTTCCCCATCAAGAAGATGCCCGTGCGCGTGGCCGCTCTCGAGAAGAAGTCGCATGACGTGATGCAGGTGCGCCTGCAGTTGCCGGCCAGCGAGAAGTTCCGCTACCACGCCGGCCAGTATGTGGAGTTCATCCTGCGCGACGGTGCCCGCCGAGCCTACTCCATGGCCACCGCGCCCCACGTGCAGGAGACGGCACCCGGCATCGAGCTGCATATCCGTCACATGGAAGGCGGCAAGTTCACCGACCATGTCTTCGGCGGCATGAAGGAAAAGGAAATCCTGCGTGTGGAGGGCCCGTTCGGCAGCTTCTTCCTGCGCGAGGACTCGGACAAGCCCATCATCCTGCTCGCCTCGGGCACGGGCTTTGCCCCTATCAAGGCACTGATCGAGCATATGCGCCACAAGGGCATCAACCGCCCCGTCACGCTGTACTGGGGTGGCCGCCGCCCCACCGACCTGTATGACGCCAACTGGATTGCCGAACACACGGCCGCCATGCCCCAGTTCAGGTATGTGCCCGTGATCTCCGACGCCCTGGCCGAGGATGCCTGGACGGGCCGCACCGGCTTTGTCCATCAGGCCGTGCTGGACGACTTTGCCGACCTGTCCGGCTACCAGGTCTATGCCTGCGGTGCTCCCATCGTCGTGGATTCGGCCCGCGCCGCTTATACCAGCGAACGCGCGCTGCCTGCCGAAGAGTTCTACGCCGACGCATTCACCTCCGAAGCGGACAAGTAAGAGCGCTGTTTTGCGTAAACCCTGATGCATTCCATGGCGCATCAGGGTTTACGCGCAATTTTCTTGCACAAGTAACCGCCAGCTCCGGAGCCGATGCAATTTTTTGCACAATAGAGCTCTATGAACCGTAGAAACAGCCTTCTCTCGGTCATGGCGGCCGTTGCTGCCTTGGCCTCTCCCCTCTCCCAGGCCCAAGAACCCATCCGTCTGATCGTGCCCTATGCGCCCGGTGGTCCGCTGGACATCACCTCCCGCGCTCTGGCAGAGCGGGTGCGCGATTCTCTGGGCGTCGTCATCATCGACAACAAGGCCGGTGCCGGCGGCAACATTGGCGCCGACGCCATTGCCAAAGCCCAGCCCGACGGCCTGACCATAGGCCTGGCCGCCACGGCCACGCATGCCGTCAACCCCTGGCTCTATACCAAGATGCCCTATGACGCGGGCAAGGACTTTGCCGGCATCACCCAGATGGTGCGCGTGCCCAATGTGCTGGTGATGAATGCTGCCAAGGCCGAGCAGCTCAAGATCCATAGCGTGGCCGATCTGATCACCTACGCCAAGGGCCATCCCGGCAAGCTCAACTACGGCAGCGGCGGCAATGGCTCCGCAGGCCATCTGGCCGGCGAGATGCTCAAGCAAAAGGCCGGCATCTTCGCCCTGCACGTACCCTACCGTGGCGCCAACCCCGCCCAGCTGGCCCTGCTGTCTGGCGAGGTGGACTTCAATATCGACAACCTGGCTGCGGCCGCGCCCAATATCAAGAGCGGCAAGCTGGTGGCACTGGCTGTGACTTCTCTCAATGCCTCGCCGCTGCTGCCCGGCGTGCCCGCGCTGTCCAAGAGCTACCCCGGTTTTGCCATCGACACCTGGTGGGGACTGGTTGCCCCGGCAGGCACCCCCAAGCCCGTGCTGGACAAGCTGAGCAAGGCCTTCAATGATGCCCTGCAAGCACCGGAAACCAAGACCCGCTTCAACGCCCTGATGGCCGAACCCGTGGGCTCCACGCCCGCCGAATTCGACAAGTTCATGGCCTCCGAGCGCGCCAAATACCAGCCCATCGTCAAGGCCTCCGGCGCCAAGGTCGACTGACGAGTCCTGGCACTGATAAAAAAGCCCCGGTAGCCTGACGGCTCCGGGGCTTTTTTAGGTAGTTTCAGCCTCAATCGCTTGCCAGGCAGGCGTGAGAAGCTATCAAATCTGAACTACGCTGACTGCTCTATCCACCAGCCCCGGGCCAGGCTGCGCTCTATGCCCTGATCTGCCACTGCCTGCAGCTGTTCGGCACTCACGCAGCCAGGCGCAATTTCGGCCAGCGGCAGCAGCACAAAGGCACGCTGCCACATGCGCGGGTGGGGAAGGGTCAGCTCGGTAGCATCCGAGTGCCGGTCGCCCCATAGCTCGATATCCAGATCCAGCGTGCGCGGTGCATTGCGGTAGGGGCGCTCGCGTCCGGCCTGCAGCTCGATCGCCTGCAGCGCATGCAGCAGATCCAGCGGCTCCTGCCCGGTGCGCAGCAACGCCACCGCATTCAGATAGTCAGGCCCGGACGAATCAATGGGTTTGCTGCTGTAGAGCGAGGACACCGCCAACAGCTCGGTCCGGGCCAGCCCGGCCATCGCCGCCACGGCCCAGGACAGGGTCCGGCGTGCATCGCCGAGGTTGGCCCCGAGACCGACCGCAACCGTGTCGGACGCCAGCGCGGCCGGTTTATTCATTACCACCGGCGACCGGAGCAGCACCGGCGGATGGTTTGCGGCGACGGCGACGGCGCTTTTTGGGCGCGGCGGCATCGCCTTCTGAGGCGACCTGATCCAGCGGGCTGTCCTGCTCGCCTTCGGCTTTTTTCTTGGTCACGCGATGCACCTTGGGCGCCGTTTGCTGCTGGGCACGCTGGCGGGCGCGCTGCTCGTCGCGGGCCTGGGCAATCAGATCATCGCGCTGGGCATCATCGGCCTGCTGGAACTCCTGCCACCAGCTGGCCAGACTTTCCTCGACCTCGCCGATATCGGCACGCAGGCGCATGAAGTCAAAACCGGCGCGGAAGCGCGGCTGCGCCACCATGGAGTGCGGAGTGGCTCCGGTGCGCTTGTCAAAGCGCGGCTGCATGACCCAGATCTCGCGCATATCGGCAGCCAGCTTGCCCCGACCCGAGACATCGCCGATACGCTGATCGAACACCTCGTCGATCGACTCCTGCAGCGCAGGGAAAGGGTGATAGCTCTTGGCCAGACGCTTTTCCCAGCCCTGCTTGACATCCTGCCACAGCACGCAGGCCAGCAAAAAGCTGGGTGCCACGGGCTTGCCTTCGGCCACACGGCGGTCGGTATCCATCAGTGCGGCCTGCACGAAGGGATGGTCGGCACGCTCCATGACCACGTCCAGCAGCGGATAGATGCCGCGCGACAGGCCCAGTTCCTTGAGCTGAGCCACCGAGGCCAGCGCGTGACCAGTCTGCAGCAGCTTGAGCATTTCGTCGAACAAGCGGCTTTGCGGTACTTCCTGCAGCAGCGGCTCGCACTCGACCAGGGGCTTGGCGGTCTTGGCTTCGAGCTTGAAGCCCTTGCCACTGAGCTTGGCGGCAAAGCGCACGGCACGAATGATGCGCACCGGGTCTTCGCGGTAGCGCGTGGCCGGATCGCCGATCATGCGCAGCACCTTCTTCTTGGCATCCGCAATGCCGCCGTGATAGTCGACCACGATCTGTGTCTCGGGGTCGTAGTACATGGCGTTGATGGTGAAGTCGCGGCGCGTGGCATCCTGGTCCTGCGGGCCCCAGACGTTGTCACGCAGCACGCGGCCGCTGGCATCCACGGCATGCTTCAGTCCTGCGAGCTGATTCTTGCTGGTACGTTCATTGCCGCTGACCTGCTCGGCCGCACTGTTGTCCAGAAAGGCCCGGAAGGTGGAAACCTCGATGACTTCGTTTTCCCGGCCGCGGCCATAGACCACATGCACGATGCGAAAACGCTTGCCGATGATGAAGGCGCGGCGAAACAGGTTCTTGACCTGCTCGGGCGTGGCATCGGTGGCCACGTCGAAGTCCTTGGGGCGCAGGCCCAGCAGCAGGTCGCGCACGGCGCCGCCGACGATATAGGCCTCGTAGCCCGAGCGCTTGAGGGTCTGCACCACATCGATGGCGCGACGGTCCACCAGATTCGGGTCTATGCCATGCACCTGAACCGGCACTTCCTCACGCTTGCCGAACTTGGGCTTGCGCGAGCGGGGGGCTGCGGGCGCCTTGCCCAGCAGCTTGTCAATAATGGTCTTGATCATGGTGCTTCGCTAAATAGGTCCACGATGCGCCAGCCGCGTTCCTCGGCCAGGGCACGCAAGCGCGCATCGGGGTTGGTGGCCACCGGGTGATCCACTTTTTCAAGCAGGGGCACATCGTTCATGGAGTCGCTGTAGAAGGTCGCTTCCACATCCTCCCAGCGCAGGCCGCGCTGGGTCAGCCATTCGGTCATGCGCACGACCTTGCCCTCGCGCATATTGGGAATACCGTCAATCTCGCCCGTGAACCAGCCGCTGCCATCACGCACCAGCTCGGTCGCCAGCAGATGCTGCACGCCGAAGGCCTGGGCAATGGGGCGCGTCACAAACTCGTTGGTGGCCGAGGTGATGACCACGGTGTCGCCCGCATCCAGGTGCTGCTGCACCAGGGCCAGGGCGGCAGGCTTGATCGCCGGGCGAATCACCTCGTCCATGAAGCGCTGGTGCGCAGCCGTGGCTGCAGCCTCGCCGCGCTGGACCACGGCAGCCGTGGCAAAGCGCACATAGTCGGGAATGTTGAGACGGCCGGCCAGATAGTCGTCAAAAAAGGCGTCGTTCTGGCGCCCGAACTCCTCGCGGTCGCACCAGCCGATGGCAATGGAGAACTCGCCCCAGCCATGGTCGGAGTCCAGCGGCAGCAGCGTATGGTCCAGGTCAAACAGGGCCAGCCTGGGCTTGATAGCCAATTCAGAAGTCGACATGCAAATCCAACAAAAAGTGCTGTGGCATGGCCAAAGCAGAAAGCGTGAGCAGAGGCCTCACTCGGTTTCCAGCATGGTCTTGAGCAGCGGGATGGTGATGGCGCGCTTGTTGCGCAGGGCAAAACCGTCCAGCATGTCCAGCAGCTGCATCAGCGAGCCCAGATCGCGCGAAAAGCGCCTGAGCATGTAATCCATCACTTCGTCGCTCAGAAACACGCCACGGGCATCGGCTTCCTGACGCAGCACGGCACGCCGTGCCGACTCGTCGAGCAGATGCAGCTGATAGACATGACCCCAGCCAAGGCGGGTGCGCAAGTCCTCGCGCATCTTGAGATCGGCGACTGGCAGCTGGCCTGCAGCCAGCACCCAGCGCGGCAGGCCGGTGGCAGGGCTGGTGGCATTCACAAACCAGTTGAAGGCACGCGCCTGCTGGAACGGGGTGTAGATGTCCACATCGTCCATGAGCACGGCGGCCCAGCGTTCGTCGAACTCGGGCGGGAACGGCGTGGATGCATCCATCCAGCCCACCATGGCTCCTTGCTCGCGCAGGGCTTCACGCACCGCCTTGAGCAAATGACTCTTGCCGGACCCGGCCTCTCCCCAGAGATAGGTGGGCACCGGCGTTCGCGACTGCTGCAGCTGGCCATCGCCCACCCAGTGACGCAGGTGATCGATCAACGCAGCATTGGGGCCGACAAAGAAACGCGCGAGCGTCGGGCCGGGCGCCATGCTGATATCCAGAGCCAGCTGCTTCATCTGCGACATACGCGCAGCGCCCCCTTTCCTGGGCACTCAACAGCCCATGCGGCGAAATCTGGCAGGAGATTCATCAGCATCAATGGTGGAAGATACAAAGGCCCGGACGCGCACTTAGATCAGGCCCTGCAATATGCCCTAGCGTGATCACTCGGTAACAAAAGCACCAATTTTAGTCTGCACTCGCAGCCCCCGAGCGGCTTCGGGCTGATTTTGCCTACTGCCGTTGTTGTAGTCAGGCCATGAATGCTCCAGCAAAACCCTTTGACGCATGTCCGGGCGCCCCCGCTGCACGGGCAAGCGCCGTAGAATCCCGGGGTTTCCGCCCAGCAGGGCGCCCCCGCACCGGATCCATCGATGAGCTCTTCCGCATCCTCCTCTACCCCCATTTCCTACAAAGACGCCGGTGTTGACATCGACGCAGGCGACGCCCTGGTCGAACGCATCAAGCCCCTGGCCAAGAAAACCATGCGCGAAGGCGTGATGGCCGGCATCGGCGGCTTCGGCGCCCTGTTCGAAGTGCCCAAGCGCTACAAGGAACCCGTTCTGGTGTCCGGCACCGACGGCGTGGGCACCAAGCTCAAGCTGGCCTTCGAGTGGAATATGCACGATACCGTGGGCATCGACCTGGTGGCCATGAGCGTGAACGATGTGCTGGTGCAGGGTGCCGAGCCTCTGTTCTTCCTCGACTATTTCGCCTGCGGCAAGCTGCATGTGGACACCGCTGCTGCCGTGGTGGGCGGTATTGCCAAGGGTTGCGAGCTGTCCGGCTGCGCGCTGATCGGCGGTGAAACCGCTGAAATGCCCGGCATGTACCCCGATGGCGAATACGATCTGGCCGGCTTTGCCGTCGGCGCGGTCGAAAAGTCCAAGATCCTCAGCGGTCAGAACGTCAAGCCCGGCGATGTGGTGCTGGGCCTGGCTTCGCACGGCGTGCACTCCAACGGTTTCTCGCTGGTACGCAAGTGCATCGAGCGCGCCGAAGCCCAGGGCAGCGTGCCCGAGACCCTGGACGGCAAGCCCTTCAAGGCCGCCATCATGGAGCCCACCCGTCTGTATGTGAAGAATGTGCTGGCCGCACTGGACAAGCACTCCATCAAGGCCCTGGCCCACATTACGGGCGGCGGCCTGCTGGAAAACATCCCCCGCGTGCTGCCCGAAGGCACCGCAGCCCATCTGAAGGCCGGCAGCTGGCCCCAGACCGAGCTGTTCGCCTGGCTGCAAAAGACTGCCGGCATTGACGATATCGAGATGAACCGCACGTTCAACAACGGTATCGGCATGGTGGTGGTGGTGGCCGCTGAAGACGCAGAAGCCACGGCAGCCACACTGGCCGAGCTGGGCGAGAAGGTCTACAGCATCGGCGCCATCACGGAAATCGGCTCCGGCAAGCCCGTTGAAGTTCGCTAAGCAAATCTTCATCACAGCCCCTCTACCCCGAGCCTGAATGACGCAGCATTTGCCCGCCCCCATCACTACGCAACCGGGCCCTTCGCCCAAGGTCATACTGGCCAGTTACATATTGATGGGAGCAGCATTGCTGCTCGTCATGCATCAGGGAATACTCCCCGGCCTGCTGTGTGTGTGCGTAGGCTTCATGCTTACCCGCTCGCTTTCGCGCCTGCTGTCACGCGCCAACCCTCGCGCCTTTGCCAGCAACCAGCTGCCACGCTGGGCCCAGGTGGTTGCCACCACCATCGTGATTCTGGCGCCACTGGCCCTGCTCAGCGGCGCCCTCTCCCAGACCCGGACCTATATCACCGAAGCCCCCGCCCAGTACAAGGAACTGCTGGACTATCTGGCGGCCACGGTGCTGGAGCTGCGAGAGAAACTGCCCTCGGACATTGCCGATCAGCTGCCTGACGGTGCCCAGGAAATTCAAAGCAAGCTGGCCGGCTATCTGGCCGCCAAGGCCGGTGTGCTGGCCACTGCAGGCAGGGCCTGGCTCACTGGCTTGCTCTATGCCTATGTGGGCCTGATCATCGGCGCGCTGGCAGCCGTTCGCCCCATCGCCACGCGTCACCCGCCGCTGGTGCAGGCCCTGCAGCAGCGCATCGGTCACTTTGCCCTGGCCTTCAAGCAGATCGTGGCCGCCCAGTTCTGGATTGCGGCCTTCAACACGCTGCTGACGTCCATCTTCCTGTTGGCCATATTGCCGATCTGGAAGCTGCAACTGCCTTACACCCCCGCGCTGATCACGCTGACTTTTATCGCCGGGCTGATCCCCATCGTCGGCAACTTGCTGTGCAATGCCGTGCTGACGCTGGTCGGCCTGTCCGTATCGCCCATAGCTGCTGCTGCCTGCCTGGGCTTCCTGATCCTGATTCACAAGGCTGAATACGTGATCAACGCCAAGGTGGTGGGAACACGCACGCATATGGGCGTATGGGAGCTGCTGGCCGTGATGTTTGTGGCCGAGTCCGTCTTCGGCCCAGCAGGTCTGGTGGCAGCGCCGCTGTTCTATGCCTATCTCAAGAAAGAGCTGGAAGCCGCGCAACTGGTGTAAGCAAGCTGCTTGCCACCAAGGCGCTCAACCCGCGCGGCGCAGCCGGGCAATGGTTTTGGCGATGTAATCGGCCTCCTGCCCTTGTGCGGCAGGCGCATAACGCTCCAGATCCGATAGCGCTCTTTCAATCACTCCCCATTGGGCATACGCCATGCCGCGGTCCCGGAACAGCTCCTCGCGGCCAGGCTGCAACAGGATCAGGCGATTGAGCACGGCCACCAGCATGGGCCAGTCTTTCTGGACCTGATGAATCTCCTGCAGATTGCGCAGCATGCGCGCCACAACATCTCGCGGATGAGCGGCCTGCAGATACAGCCCCAGCGGCGGCGCATCATCGGGTGAAATGCCGGCCTGATCGAGAAACGGCTGCAGGCGCTCTGCCAAGGCGCTTGCGGAATAGGAGTCGCCTGTCAACGGATCCTGCACCACCTGCCCCTGCGGCAGCATGACCTTGACCAGAAAATGCCCTGGAAAGCCTATGCCCTCCACCGTCAGACCGATGCCGGCAGCCAGCTCCAGCCAGACCAGTGCCACGCTGATGGGAATGCCGCGCCTTGTCTGCAGCACATGGTGGATATAGCTGTTGGCAGGGTCGTAATAGTTGTTGAGGTTGCCGGCAAAGCCCAGCTCGCCATAGAAGAACTTGTTGAGCGCACCGAGCTTGCGCAAACCGTCCTCCTCGCCTGCCAGACGCTGCACCAAACGCACTTGCAGCCTGTCCAGCTCGGCCAGCACGGCCTGCAGGTCAAGATCAGGTTCGGCATCCTGAGCAATGCTGATGGCGGCTTCCATCAAGGCAAAGTTTTCATCACTCTGCACCAAAGACGCAAAATACTGCAGGGCCGTGGGGTACTCGTCTATCGTCCAGCTCATAGGCTGATTTGTAAGCCGCCTTGGCAGGTCATGCAAGCGAAATCCCCTTGATACGCCTGTAAAACCTGCACTGACCGCTCACTTTTCCATGAGCAACTCAAGCTTTAACGACGCAGCAATTGACGCAGATTCAGGCCCGACAGCATCAGCACGCCAAAGTAAAGCACGGCGGCACCAACCATCATGGCTGCCAGCAGACCTGCGCGCAGCAAGCCATTGCTGCGCAAGCCCACCCAGTCGAAGTGCTGACTGCCCCAGAGCAGCAGCACCGCCAGCAAGGCACTGGCCGCAATCACCTGCATGATGAACTTCAACCAGCCCGGCCTGGGCTTGTAGGTACCGCGACGCAACAAGCCCGTGAGCAGCCAGCTCGCGTTGACCAGTGCAGCCAGACCGATGGACAGGGCCAGCCCGGTGTGCTTGAGCCAGGGCACCAGCACCAGATTGAGCAACTGCGTAATCACCAGCACCACGATTGCGATCTTCACGGGTGTGCGGATGTCCTGGCTGGCGTAGTAGCCGGGGGCCAGCACCTTGATGGCCACCAGGCCCAGCAGGCCGGCGCCGTAGCCCATCAGCGCCAGGGCAATCTGCCCCACATCGCTGTCATGCAAGGCACCACGATGGAATAGCGTGGCCACCAGCGGCGTGGCAAAGGTCAGCAGGCCCACGGCGCAGGGCACGGCCAGCAGCACGACCAGGCGCAGACCCCAGTCCAGCATATTGGAATAGCGCTCGCCATCACCTGCCGCCTTGGCTGAAGCCAGCTGCGGCGTCAGCACCACTCCCAGAGCCACGCCCAGCAAGGCCGTGGGAAACTCCATCAGACGGTCGGCATAGAACAACCAGGTCACGCTTCCGGGCGCCATATAGGAAGCTATCTGGGTGTTGATCATCAATGAGACCTGGGCCACCCCTACCCCCAGCAGCGCCGGCCCCATCAGTGCCAGGATGCGACGCACACCCGCCTCGTCCCAGGCTGCGCGAATGGCTGCGTACGAGAAGCCTATGCGTGGCATCAGCCTCATGGAGCGCAACGCAGGAATCTGCACCGCCAGTTGCAGCACGCCGCCCAGCATCACGCCGCCAGCCATGGCATAGATGGGTTCTATGCCCTGCTTCTCGAACCAGGGGGCTCCCAGCAGAGCCGCCACGATCATGCTGATATTGAGCAGCACGGGCGTGGCTGCCGACACCGCGAACTTCTTCCAAGTATTGAGAATGCCTGCCGACAGAGCCACCAGCGACATAAAGCCGATATAGGGGAACATCCAGCGCGTCATCACCACGGCTGCGTGATAGCCGTCGGGTGACTGGCGCATGCCGCTGGCCAGCAGCCAGACCAGCAGCGGCGCGCCGATCACGCCCAAGACGCAGACCACCAGCAGAGCCCAGAACAGCATGGTCGCGACATGGCTGATCAGGTGGCGCGTGGCCTCCTCGCCATCCCGGGTCTTGCTCGCGGCCAGCACCGGCACAAAGGCCTGGCTGAAAGCCCCTTCGGCGAACAGGCGCCGGAACAGGTTGGGAATTCTGAAGGCGACATTGAACGCGTCTGTGAGGGCATTGGCTCCAAACATGGAGGCCATGAGCAGATCGCGAACCAGCCCCGAAACACGGGAGGCCAGCGTCATCAGGGATACGGTGGAGGCGGCTTTGAACAGTGACACGCAGCGAAGTGTATGCGTTCATGCCAAGCGCTGCAGGCTGATTTGCGGCGCTTTTCACTCTGTAGCAATCCAGCGATCTCAAACCAGACACGGCCCAACACAGAGACATCGAGCAAGGGCCTTGGCGGCCCCGCCGCCCCGCCGCGAGGATGTCGTCCCCCTTAAAGGGGGAAGCGGCAAAGCCGCACAGGGGGTGATACAATCCACGGTTTTGCTGACATCATCCTCAGACACACAAGGAAATAAATCATGGCAACTAAAGCCAAAAAGAACCCCCGCCTGGCTTCTGGCCGCAAGCGCGCCCGCCAGAACGTCAAGCTGAACGCTGCGAACACTTCGCTGCGTTCCAAGTACCGTACTGCTGTCAAGAATGTCGAGAAGGCTGTTGTGGCCGGCGACAAGACCAAGGCAGCCGAACTGTTTGCCAAGGCTCAGTCCGTGATCGACGCGATCGCTGACAAGGGCATCTTCCACAAGAACAAGGCAGCTCGCGACAAGAGCCGCCTGTCCGCCAAGGTCAAGACCCTGGCTCTGGCTGCTTAATACCAGCCTCCCTCAAGCACGGATGACTTCGGTCGTCTGCCGTTTGTAACGGGTGCGCTGTCAGCAAAAACATCAAAACCGCCTCAGGGCGGTTTTTTTGTTGCCTGTGCCCGACATGACTGCCTCATCAAGGCATGCACAGACGCGCCTCACGCCTAGCACAAAGCGCCCTAATACGAATTGATTAGCGTCAGTTTTTGACTTCCCTAGGACAATCCCCAGGTCGGGGAGTCTCATGTCTTTTATAGGACTTGCCCCGTATCTTCGCAAAAAGCCTGCCGCCTGCCCGCAGGCTTTTTTGATAGTCAAGTCTAGAAAAAGTCATGAAAAAGTCGATCAAAGCAGGACTGGGAGCCGTCGCGGCCCTGGTCCTGGCCGCGCTGTTATTTTTGTTTTGGCCAATATTCCCTCGCTCCGTGCCCAAGGCCGAGAACGAGCAGCCCGTCGATGTGGTGATGGTAGGCGCCGGCGTGATGAGCACGACGCTGGCCACCTATCTGCAGGAACTGCAGCCCGACTGGAAGATCGAGGTCTTCGAACGCCTGGACGGCGTGGCCCTGGAAAGCTCCAACGGCTGGAACAACGCCGGCACCGGCCACTCCGGCTTTGCCGAGCTCAACTACACGCCCCAGCTGCCCGACGGCAGCGTGGAAACCAAGCGTGCCGTGAGCATTGCCGAGCAGTTCGAGGTGACGCGCCAGTTCTGGGCCCACCAGGTCGGCCGCGGCCACCTGCAGTCGCCCGAGACTTTCGTGAACGCCACGCCCCATATGAGCTTCGTCTGGGGTGATGACAACATCGCCTTCCTCAAGAAGCGCCAGCAGGCCCTGGTCCAGAACCCGCTGTTCTACGGCATGGAGTACTCCGAAGACCAGGCACAGATCAAGAAGTGGGCCCCGCTGATGATCGAAGGCCGTGACCCGGCCCAGAAGATCGCCGCCACCTATATGCCCCTGGGCACCGACGTGAACCATGGCGTCTGGACCGAGCAGCTGATGGCCTCGCTCCAGAAGAGCCCCAACTTCCAGCTGCACCTGCAAAGCGAAGTCACGGCCCTGCGCCAGAACACCGACAAGACCTGGAACGTGACCGTGGCCGATCTGGCCAAGGGCGGCCAGGAAAAGACCGTCAAGGCCAAGTTCGTCTTCGTCGGTGCCGGCGGTGCCGCACTCAAGCTGCTGCAGGCCTCGGGCATCCCCGAATCCAAGAACTACGCCGGCTTCCCCGTGGGCGGCCAGTTCCTGGCCATCGAGAACCCCGAGCTGGCCAAGCGCCACGACGTCAAGGCCTACGGCATTGCCTCCACCGGCTCGCCTCCCATGTCCGTACCCCATCTGGACGCCCGCCAGCTCGACGGCAAGCCCGTGGTGCTGTTCGGCCCCTTTGCACTGGCCACCACCAAGTTCCTCAAGAACGGCTCCTGGTGGGACCTGTTCTCCTCAGTCACCCATGACAATCTGATGGGCATGCTGCGCGTGGGCATCCACAACCTGGACCTGGTCCAGTACCTGATGCAGCAGGCCGAGCTGACCGACGCAGACCGTCAGGCCATACTGGCCCAGTACTTCCCCGAAGCCAAGCGCGAGGACTGGAAGCTGGTCACCGCCGGCCAGCGTGTGCAGATCATCAAGCGCGATCCCGAAAAGGGTGCCGTGCTGCAGTTCGGCACCGAAATCGTTGGCTCGGAAGACGGCAGCATCGCCGCCCTGCTGGGTGCCTCGCCCGGCGCCTCGACCGCTCCCCACATCATGCTGAACCTGCTCAAGAAGTCCTTCCCCGAGCAGATGGCCAGCACCGGGTGGAAGACCCAGATCCAGCAGATCGTGCCCTCCTACGGCCGCAAGATCAACGAGGATGCCGCCTATACCAACGAGATCCGCCGCATGACCAGCTCGGCCCTGAAGCTGCCCTATGTGGACGTCCCTGCCGACCTGGGCAAGAAGGCTGAAGCGGCTCCCGCGCCTGCCGCAGCTCCCCAGAACCCCACCCAGCTGAACAAGGAAATGCAGGCGCTCTAAGCCCGGCACTCCCCGCACCGGCCCCGCCGGTGCCCGCCCCGCCGGCCTGTGCCGCGCGGGGTTTTTTCTTGCCAAGCCCCAGCGCTTGAGGTTGCGCAGCCTTCTTTTTTCAATGCACCAGCCACTGACCCATGCACCGATAGGCCGCGCCCTGCTGCGGTTTTCCCTGCCTCTGTGGGGCGGCTATGTGCTGCAGTCGCTCAATACCTCGGTCAATGCCTTCTGGATCGGACGCCATCTGGGCGAGAGTGCGCTGTCTGCAGCCGTGCATGCCAACAATCTGCTGTTTGCGCTGATTGCTCTGGTCTTCGGCATCAGCCAGGCCGCCAATCTGCTGGTGGCTCAGGCCGTGGGGGCGGGCCGCTGGGCACTGGCCCGCCGCATCACAGGCACCAGTGCCAGCCTGTTTCTGGGCATGTCCCTGCTGATGGCCGCCCTGGGCTGGCCGCTGGCCGTCCCCATGCTGGGTGCAATGGGGGCCGAGCCTGCCACCGCCGCACTGGCCGTGGACTATCTGCGCGTGCTCTTTCTCGCGCTGCCGCCCATGCTGCTGCTGATCTTCGTGGCCGCCGTGCTGCGCGGCACAGGCGACAGTCGCACGCCTTTCGTGGCCCTGCTGGGCGTGGCCCTGGGCGATGCCTTGCTCAACCCCTTGTTCATTTTCGGCGCCGGCCCCCTGCCAGGCCTTGGCATGGCGGGCTCGGCCCTGGCCACCCTGGTGGCCAACAGCCTCGGCCTTGCGGGCCTGCTGGCCTGGCTGCGCTGGCAGCGCCTGCCGCTGTGGATAGGCTGGCGCCAGCGCCGCCATTGGCGGCCTGTGCCTGAGCTGCTGCGCTGCCTGGTCATCAAGGGCCTGCCCATGGGCCTGCAGATGCTGCTGGTCTCACTCTCCCTGGTGCTGATGCTGACCCTGATCAACGCCCATGGCGCCCAGGTTTCGGCCGCCTACGACGCGGCCCTGCAGCTGTGGGCCTATGTCCAGATGCCGGCCATTGCCGTGGCCTCGGCCTGCACCACCATCGCCGCCCAGAACGTGGGCGCCGGCCACTGGTCGCGCGTGGCGCGCACGGCGCGTGCCGGCGTGGCCTGCCACCTGTTGCTGACCGGCGCCTGCGTGGCCCTGATTCTGGCCTGCGACCGCTCCGTGCTGGCCCTGTTCCTGCCAGAGGACAGTACGGCCCTGGAGCCTGCACGCCACCTCAACCGCATCGTGCTGGGCTCGTTCATGCTGCTGGGCGTGAGCAGCGTGCTGGCCGGTGTGGTGCGCTCCACGGGTGCGGTGCTGGCGCCCCTGGCCATCCTGGCCCTGACGCTCTGGGGCCTTCGCCTGCCCCTGGCCTGGGGGCTGCAGCCGCTGTGGGGGCAGGATGCGCTGTGGTGGAGCTTTCCGCTCAGCGCGCTGGCATCCATGCTGCTGTCCATCGCCCACTACCGCTGGGGCCCATGGCGCCGGTCACGACTGCTGGACAGCACGACAGCGCAGAGCTAGACCCGCTGCGCACAGATACAAAAAAAAGCTTCCCGTGGAAGCCTTTGTCGTTTGCGCGGCGCCTCTTGGCACCTAAAAATCACTTCTTGCCGGCTGGCAGCTTGTCTGGCAGCAGGCAGGCCTCGGCCACTTGCAGATCGTTGTCCTTGGCGAAGTTCAGGCAGAAGTCCCAGGCCATGGGCTCGTAGTCGCGCAGATCCCGGTTGATGACCACGCATTTGGTGCCGTTCATCACCGTAGGCACGCACCAGGGAGAGTAGCTCAGATGGCTTCCGGCGCAGGCACCACCAGGGCGAAACTGACTCATGACCCCGGCCAAGCGCTCGGCCCAGTCGCTGGGTCGAAAGGTTTTTCCGGCATGGGTCATACCCATGATGAACAGTTCTTTGCTGGAAGGGGTAACCATCAAATATTCGCCAAAAAGATCCGGCAACCAGGCGGGATCCCCGCCAACATGCCTAAACGAGCATTCTAACTCTTGTATAAGAGCCATGCTGTCAACCCCACAATGGCGTAGGTTGATTGCATGGCAGCGATGCGCAATCCGCAATGTTGGGGTTATCCGGGCACTCTAGAATCTAAGCTCTCATTTTTCAGGTGCCGCCGTGCGCCGTTGACCTTCCTTCTCAGGAGATTCTTGCAATGACCGCTTTCATCGAGGCAGCTTCGCCCCACGTTATGCCCACTTACGGCCGCGTCCCCATCGCGCTGGAGCGCGGCCAGGGCTGCCGCGTTTGGGACGTGAACGGCAAGGAATACCTGGACGCACTGGGCGGCATTGCCGTCAACACCCTGGGGCACAACCACCCCAAGCTGGTGCCGGCCCTGCAAGAGCAGGTGGCCAAGCTGATCCACACCAGCAACTACTATCATGTGCCCGGCCAGGAAACCCTGGCCAAGCTGCTGACCGAGCGCTCGGGCATGACCAATGTGTTCTTCTGCAACACCGGCCTGGAAGCCAACGAAGCCGCCATCAAAATCGCCCGCAAATACGGCGTGGACAAGGGCATTGCCAAGCCCGAAATCGTGGTCTATGACCATGCTTTCCACGGCCGCTCCATCGCCACCATGAGCGCCACGGCCAACCCCAAGGTACGCAACGGCTTTGGCGATCTGCTCGCTGGCTTCACCCGCATCGCACCCAATGATTACGAAGCCCTGATCGACGCGACCGAAGGCAATCCCAACATCGTCGCCATCATGATGGAGCCCATCCAGGGCGAAGGCGGTCTGCACCCCATGCGCGCCGACTATCTGAAGAAGGTGCGCGAGCTGTGCGATGCCAAGGGCTGGCTGCTAATGATGGACGAGGTGCAGGCCGGCATGGGCCGCACCGGCAAATGGTTTGCCCACCAGTGGGCCGGCATCACCCCCGATGTGATGACCCTGGCCAAGGGACTGGGCTCTGGCGTGCCCGTGGGCGCCGTAGTGGCGCACAAGGCAGCTGCCGAAGTGCTCAAAGCAGGCAACCATGGCTCCACCTTTGGCGGCAACCCTCTGTCCATGCGCGCCGGGGTGGAAACCATCCGCATCATGGAGGAAGACGGCCTGCTGGCTCATACCACTGAAGTGGGTGAATATCTGAAAGCTAAACTGCAGGCTGAACTGGGCAGCCTCGAAGGCTTCGTCGAAGTGCGCGGCCAGGGCCTGATGATTGGCGTGGAGCTGACCAAGCCCTGTGGCGAGCTGATTGGCCAGGCCGCAGAAGCCGGCCTGCTGCTGAGCGTAACCGCCGACACCGTGATTCGCCTGGTGCCGCCGCTGATCCTGAGCAAGGCCGAAGCTGACGAAATCGTCGCCAGGCTCAAGCCCCTGGTTCAAGCTATTCTGGCTGCCTGATCCTCCAAGGAATTCCGCATGAAGCATTACCTGCAATTTAGCGACTTCACGGCAGATGAATACGACTACCTGCTGGAACGCGCCGCACTGATCAAGAAAAAGTTCAAGGGCTACGAAAAGCACCACACGCTGATCGACCGCACCATGGCCATGATCTTCGAGAAGGCCAGCACGCGCACCCGCGTCAGCTTCGAAGCCGGTATGTACCAGCTCGGTGGCTCCGTGGTCCACCTGACCACGGGCGACAGCCAGCTGGGCCGCTCCGAGCCGATTGAAGATAGCGCACGCGTCATCAGCCGCATGACCGACCTGGTCATGATCCGCACCTTCGGTCAGGACAAGATAGAGCGCTTTGCCCAGTACTCGCGCGTGCCCGTCATCAACGGCCTGACCAACGAGTTCCACCCCTGCCAGATCCTGGCCGACATCTTCACCTTCATCGAGCACCGCGGCTCGATCAAGGGCAAGGTGGTGGCCTGGGTGGGCGACGGCAACAACATGGCCAACACCTGGCTGCAGGCCGCCGATCTGCTGGGCTTCACGGTCCATGTCAGCACGCCCGGCGGCTACGAGGTGGACGAACAGCTGGCCTTCAACGGCAAGCCCGTCAACCCCGGCTGCTACAAGGTGTTCAAGGACCCTCTCGAAGCCTGCAAGGGTGCCGATCTGGTCACCACCGATGTCTGGACCAGCATGGGCTACGAGGCCGAGAACGAAGCGCGCAAGAAGGCTTTTGCCGACTGGTGCGTGGATGCCGAGATGATGGCCTCGGCCAAGGCCGATGCCCTGTTCATGCACTGCCTGCCCGCCCACCGCGGCGAGGAAGTGGAGGCCGAAGTCATAGACGGCCCCCAATCCGTGGTCTGGGACGAGGCTGAGAATCGCATGCATGTGCAAAAGGCGCTCATGGAGTACCTTTTGCTGGGTCGCGTGGACTGATGGCGAAGACATCGGTGCACGCGACGGCTCGCCAGAGCCAGCATGCGATTCGGGCGCAGGCTCATACCCGCTTCGCGGGTGTGAAGCGGCAGCATGCCGCGTGCCAAAGCCAAAATCGCATGCATGTGCAAAAGGCGCTCATGGAGTACCTGCTGCTGGGCCGCCAGCCAGGCTGATTCGGCACGTCCGGGCTCATCTGCATACCACCACACCCATGCACCTGAGCCACATCACATCCCCACACCGCCAGAGGGCCCTGCGCCAGCTGGCGGTGTTTCTGTTTCCGCTGCGCCCCATCCACGGGGATGTCCGCTACGGCCAGCGCGGCGGCCTGCTGGCGCTGCGCCAGCCCCATATGGCACGCCACACGCGCGTACCTTCCTTCTTCGGCCCACGCAAATCCTTTGCCGCGCGCGTGCGTGCACTTTATGTACGCATCCACACCTTCTATCTGAAGTTTCTTCAAGGCCATACCTAGTGGCCCAGGCACCGGAAGCCGCAGACAGCCCTGCGTGCCGGCTTCTCCTCCAGACCTCAAAAAGCCGTCCTTGCCCAAGGAGGACGGCGCGACCCCGATGCCTGAATCCTTGAAGAAACACGATGTCCGAATCCGTCCACCCCTGCCTGAACTGTGGCGCCTGCTGCCAGAACTACCGCGTTGAGTTTTCCATTTACGAGTTGCAATCCATGGGCGGCACCGTTCCCGATGAGCTGGCCCATGAAGTGCCCGGCAAGGGCAATCGCGCGCGCATGAACGGCACAGAGCGCCACCCGGTGCGCTGCGTGGCACTGCGCGAGCTGCCCGAGGTGGGCGCGGGCTGCATAGGCTGCGGCATTTACGAGCAGCGCTCGCGCCCCTGCCGCGACTTTCCGTTTGCCTCCTACGGCTGCCACGACACGCGCGAGAAGTTCGGCCTGTCGGCACTGAGCGATGAAGAAGTCCAGCCCTGGCTGGAAGCCGCCTGAGCTTTCGGCAAGCCAACAGGCGCTATCAAATAAAAAGCTGCCTGCGCTTTCCACTTAAGCATTTCAGATACAAAAGCATCTGAAATTCAGAAATGGCAAGCGCAGGCAGCTATATTTTTATGTAAGGTCGGTATCCGCCTCAAGCCTTGCGCGTATCCGAGCAGCTATCGCCACCACAGGCGCTGCAACCGCCGCAGCTGCCGCTCTTGGCCGCAGGCGCCAGCGAAGGATGAACCCGCGTCAGCTTGCTGCGCAGACCGGCGGGCATGAAACGCCAGGCCAGCGACACGGCGGCCACCAGCACGATGGCGCCCACTATCAGTTCCTGCCACATAGACAATCCTTTCTCAACCCCAGCCCAGGGCCACGGCGACGCGATAGGTCACAAAGCTGGCCAGATAGGCCAGAGCAAACAGATAACCGGCCATCAGCAGCGGATAGCGCCAGCCATTGGTCTCGCGCTTGACCATGGCCAGCGTGGAGATGCACTGGGGCGCAAACACAAACCAGACCAGCAGCGACAGCGCGGTCGCCATTGACCAGCTGCTGGCGATCAGCGGGCTCAGCTGCTGGGCCATGGCGTCATCGCCCACGGCCGACAGCGCATACACCGTACCGAGCGCACCCACGGCCACCTCGCGTGCGGCCATGCCGGGCACCAGCGCAATGGCGATCTGCCAGTTGAAGCCGATGGGCGCCAGCACCACCTCCAGCGCACGACCGATCTGGCCCGCGAAGCTGTAGCGAATCGCGCCTTCGGTCACGCCCTCGGGAGCACCGGGGTAGCTGGAGAGGAACCACAGTACGATGCTGACGGTCAGGATGATGCCGCCGACGCGGCGCAGGAAGATCATGGCCCGCTCATACAGGCCCAGCACCAGGCTGCGCAGGCTGGGGATGCGGTAGGAAGGCAGCTCCATCAGCAGCGGCGTGCGGGTCTTGACCTTGGTGGCCAGCTTGCCCACCCAGGCCACGGCCATGGCACTGACGATGCCGCCCACATAGAGGGCAAACAGCACCAGGCCCTGCAGATTGAAGAAGCCGGCCACGGTCTGCTCGGGAATGAAGGCTCCGATCAGCAACGTGTAGACGGGCAGGCGTGCCGAGCAGGTCATCAGCGGCGCGATCATGATGGTCAGCAGACGGTCGCGCCAGCTGGAGATCGAACGCGTGGCCATGATGCCGGGCACGGCACAGGCAAAGCTGGACAGCAGCGGGATGAAGGAGCGTCCGGACAGGCCCACGCTGCCCATGATGCGGTCCAGCAAAAAGGCGGCGCGCGGCAGATAGCCCGAGTCTTCCAGCACCAGGATGAAGAAGAACAGAATCAGGATCTGCGGCAGAAAGACCACCACCGAGCCGGTGCCGGCAATCACGCCGTCCACCAGCAGGCTGCGCAGCACGCCATCGGGCATCACGCCATGCACCCACTGGCCGAAGTCGCTGACCAGGCCTTCGATGCCGTCCATCAGGGGCTCGGCCCAGCTGAACACTGCCTGGAACATCAGGAACAGCGTCACCACCAGCAGCAGCGTGCCCCACAGCGGGTGCAGCACCACGGAGTCGATGCGATCGTCACGCTGCGTGGGAGCCGCGGGCTCCTGCACGGTCTGGCGCATGATCTCGGCCACCTGCTGGTGCAGGGCCAGCAGCTGGGCACGCGAATTGCTGCCCGTCACGGGCTTGAACTGACCTTCGAGAGTCGGTGCCTTGAGCTGCCTGGCCTGATCGCTGTCCAGCCAGGCCAGCAAATCCTTGGCGCCGGACAGATGCACGCCCACGCTCTCCACCACGGGCACGCCCAGCAGCTCGCTGAGCTTGGCCTTGTCGATGACCAGTCCCTGACGGCGTGCCATATCGCTCATATTGAGCACCACCACCATGGGCAGGCCCAGGGCGCGTGCCTCCAGCACCAGACGCAGGTTCAGACGCAGATGGGTGGCATCGGTCACGCAGACCAGCAACTCGGGCGGCGCTTCGCGCGGATGCTGGCCCTTGACGATGTCGCGCGTGATGCGCTCGTCCTCGCTGTGCGCATCGAGGCTGTAGGTGCCGGGCAGGTCCAGCACGCGTACGCGGCGCTTGCCGGGCGTGCTCAGCCAGCCCTCCTTGCGCTCCACGGTCACGCCTGCGTAGTTGGCCACCTTCTGGCGGGCACCGGTCAACAGATTGAACAGCGCCGTCTTGCCGCAATTCGGGTTGCCCAGCAGCGCGGCGCGCAAGGGAGCCTGCTCCACGGCTTGAGGACTCATCATGGTGATCTGGGATTCACGCGCGTTCATGCTGCGGCCTCCAGCTGCACCAGCACCTGGGACGCCTCGTGGCGGCGCAGCGCAAACGTCGCCTGGCCTATGCGCACGGCCAGCGGGTCGGGGCCGGGAAAGCCGGTGGCGACGACGCGCACGGACTCGCCAGGCAGAAAGCCGATTTCCATGAGTCTGAGCAGCAGGTTTTCATCCTCGCCTTCGGAGGAAGCCAGATCCACCACCCGGGCTGGCTGATTCACCACCAGCTGATCCAGGCCCATGATGGGCCCGGTGGCTGTGGCTGTGGCTGCAGCGCTGGAAGATGGCACGCCGGATTCAGACGCTTGAACAGGAAAAGCATTCATGGACGAAGTAACTGACACTGCCTCAGACCTCGCCGAGGGGGACTGCAAAGAACTCATAGCGCATTATTAATTGATTTTGATTCTCATTTTCCATTTACTGTAGGCGATTGGTGCACAACGGTGGCGAATTGGCACCAGCAGCATGGACTTTTGGGCGGGTATTGAGCGGCGCGGTTGACAAATCTGCGGCCCGGCACAACCAAAGGGTTTGCACAGCTGCGAAAATCGCCGCCCCACCGGAAAAATTCCGCCTCTCCAATGACCCATCCCTGCCTTAGCTGCGGCGCCTGTTGCGCGTCCTTTCGTGTCGATTTTTCCGTGCACGAGTCCCAGGAGCATGGGGGCAGTGTCCCCGCAGGACTGGTTGAGGAGGTTACCGACTACACCTGCCGCATGCGCGGCACGGACTGGGCCAGGCCACGCTGTGCAGCTCTGGTGGGCAAGGTGGGAGAAAAGGCGTACTGCGGCATTTATGAATGGCGCCCCTCCCCTTGCCGGGAGTTCGCCGCGGGCTCGGACGCCTGCAACCGCGTGCGCCAGCGCCATCAGTTGCCTCCGCTGGAAAGCGGTCTGATCTAAGAGTCCCGGTCAGATCCTGGGATCAGGCGTCCTGCTCGATCAGCACCACGCCGATATTGTCCTTGCCGCCTGCGGCATTGGCCGCCTCGATCAAGGCCTCCTGCAACCGCGCCAGCGGCAGGTTTTCATCGAACAGGGAGGCAAGGCTGGCGTCACTCAGCATATCGGTCAGGCCGTCCGAGCACAGCAGGATGCGGTCACCCTGCTGCAGCGGCCAGTGGTTCAGCTCCGGCTCCACCTGGGGCATCACGCCCAGCGCTCTGGTCACCAGATGACCGTAGCGCGAGGTCCTGGCATCGGCCTCGCTGATCAGGCCGGCATCGATATCCTGCTGCACCAGCGAATGATCGCGCGTCAGGCGCTGCAGCCGGCCGGCGCGCCAGGCATAGGCCCTGGAGTCGCCCAGATGGGCAATCAGCACCTCGCTCGCCAGCACCAGGGCGACCACCACCGTGGTGCCCATGCCGCTGCAGCCGGGCGTGGACTGCGCGGCTGCATAGATGGCCGTATTGGCCATGTGCAGGGCGTCCGTCAGCTCGCACTGTGCTGCCAGCATGGATTCATCGGCTGCCGGACCGTGCTGCACGCTGGTCGTGATCAGCTCCACGGCCATGACGCTGGCCACCTCGCCCGCGTTATAGCCGCCCATGCCGTCGGCCAGCACGGCAACCGGCCAGGGCCTGGCCTGCGGCTCCAGCCCCACCGAGTCTTCGTTATTGCTGCGCTGGCGCCCCATGTCGGCACGCCCCACCATGCGTACGGCCGGCCAGACTCGGGATGGGCTAGAAGCTGCTGCGGATGGCATGGAAGATGGGACGGGGTCAGGTTCGCGAAAGCATTCAAGCGTAACGCAAGTCACCTTCTTGTATCGGTCGAAAAGAGCCGTTTTGCACTTGTTAACCAAGCAAAGGCGCAATTTTGTTCAATACCTGGAAAAGCCAAGGACTCAGACTGGCGACCTCTTGTTTCAGGTTTGTCCATGCTTTCTTCTGTTCTGGCCATGGCCGGATTTGCACTGGCCGGCGCCATCACGCCAGGGCCGGTGAACGTGCTGGCCCTGCGCCATGGCAACGGCCGCGCTGGCGCCGCCTTCTGCTATGTACTGGGAGCCAGCGTCAGCTACGCCGTCATCGTCTGGCTGATGGGCCAGAGCGGGCAATGGCTGCTCAAGCAGCCAGAGCTGCTGCGCTGGGCGCCGCGCGTCTGTGCTCTCTATCTGCTCTGGCTGGCCTGGCAGCTGGCCAATGCCCCTGGGACCCATGGCCGGGCGGCCAGGGAGAGCGCCCCCGCATCACTGCCAGCCGGCCCAGGCGGAGCATTCGTGCAGGGCATTGCGATTCAAAGCCTCAACCCCAAGGCCTGGCTGGTGGCGCTTTCGGGCATCGGCATGTTCGTGGCTCCGCTGGCTGCGCAGCAGGTCTCGCTGCCTGCTGCATTGCTGCTGTTTTGCGCCGTCTCCTTGCTGGCCTGCCTGCTCGGCGTTGGCTGCTGGGCCGCGCTGGGCCATGCACTGACCCAGTGGCTGAGCACGCCCCTGCGCCAGCGGCGGCTGAACCAGGCCCTGGCCATGGTGCTGGTGGCAAGCGTGGTCAGCATGCTGGCATGATGAGGCCGTCATGCCAGCCCCCAGTCACCATTTCCACCGCCACCCGGCCCTGCCCTGGGCCGAGCTGCGCATCAGCCGCCAGTCCTGCTACAGCTACCGGCTGCATGCGCACGCGCAGTACTCCATAGGCATCGTGGATGAGGGCGAGACCCTGTTTCTGCATGACGATGGCCCCGAAGCATTGAGCGCTGGCAGCGTGGTGCTGATCGAGCCCGGCCACTGGCATGCCTGCAACCCCGAGACATTGCAGCCATGGTCTTACCGCATGCTGTTCGTGCAGGCCGACTGGGTTCATGAGCGGCTCGGCGTCGGCGGCCTGCGCTTTGCACGGCGCGCGCTGCACAAGCCGGAAATCTCGCGCTGGGCAGACCGTCTCTGCCAGCCGCTTGCCGGCAGCGCCACGGATGCGCAGCTGCGGCAGCACGAGCAATCGCTGACGGATTTCCTGCAGCTGCTGGGCCGTGCCGCCGACTCCCCTGCCCCAGAGCCCCAGCCGCCCGATGCCGTCCTGCCTGCGCTGCAGCACATGCACCGCAGCCCCGAAGACGAAACCAGCGTCCAGGCCCTGGCCCTGCGCTGCGGCATGAGCCCCAGCCGTTTCATCCGCCGCTTCAGGGCCGTCACCGGCGTCACGCCCGGGGCCTACCGCCTCAACCTGCGCCTCAATGGCGTGCGCCACCTGCTGGCCCAGGGCGAGCCCCTGGCCTCGGTCGCTCAACAGATGGGCTTTGCCGACCAAGCCCATATGCAGCGTGCCTTCAAGGCACATCATGCACTGACGCCAGGCAACTACGCTGGGATGCCTCGCTGAGCCGGCTGGGCCTGCGCCAAGGACATTCGCCGCCACGCCGCCGCAGCCGGTCATTCGCGGGATACTTGCCGCTTCGATTTTTCGCACGCGTAAGTCAGCAATGGCCAACTTTGACAGTATTCAGCAACGCGAGACAGGCTTGCAGCAGCACCTGAACTCGGCCCAGATGACCATGATCGCCATCGGTGGCGCCATCGGTACCGGTCTCTTCATGGGCAGCGCCTTTGCCATCGGCTTTGCCGGCCCCAGCGTGCTCATCAGCTACGCCATCGGCGCCTTCATCGGTCTGCTGCTCATGGGATGCCTGGCCGAGATGACCGTGGCCCACCCCACCTCGGGCTCCTTCGGCGCCTACGCCGAGCACTACATCAGCCCGCTGGCCGGCTTTGTAGTGCGCTATGCCTACTGGGGAGCCGTGGTGCTGGCCGTGGGCATGGAGGTCACGGCCGTGGGCAAGTACATGGCCTACTGGTTCCCCAACGTGGAGCAATGGGTATGGGTGGCGCTGTTCTCGGCCCTGCTGGCCGCCGTCAATGCCACCAGCGTCAAGGCCTTCGGCCAGGTCGAGTACTGGTTCTCCATGGTCAAGGTGATTGCCATCGTGGCCTTCATCCTGATTGCTGCCTATGTGGTCTTCGGCACCCGACCCGAGGGCGTGGGCTTCGACAACTACTTTGTCGATGGCGGCTTCTTCCCCAACGGCTGGTGGGGCACCTGGGTCGGCGTGATCGTGGCCATCTTCAGCTATCTGAGCCTGGAATCCATTGCCATTGCTGCCGGCGAAGCCCAGAACCCCAAGCAGGCCGTGACCCGCGCCTTCCGCACCACGGTGCTGCGCCTGGTGCTGTTCTATCTGCTATCGCTGGCACTGATGCTGGCCGTCGTGCCCTGGAGCCATGCGGGCACGGACAAGAGCCCGTTCGTCAAGGTGATGGAGATTTTGCAGATTCCCGGCGCGGCCGCAGCCCTCAACTTCGTGGTGCTGCTGGCCTCGCTGTCGGCCATGAACAGCCAGCTCTACGTCACCTCGCGCATGATGTTCAGCCTATCGCGCGGCGGCTATGCCCCCAAGGGTCTGAGCAAGCTCAGCAAAAGCGGCGTGCCGCTGGGCGCGATTGCCGTCTCCTGCCTGGGCATGGCCGTGGCCATGGTGCTCAACGTGCTCAAGCCCGAGCAGTCGCTGGAGCTGATGATGTCGATCGCCATGTTCGGCGCCATGTTTGCCTGGTTCATGGTGTTCGTGACCCATCTGTTCTTCCGCCCACGCTGGCAGCGCGAGCATCCGGGCCAGAAGCTGGAGTTCCGCATGTGGGGCTTTCCCGTGCTGACCCTGGTAGGCGCCTTGCTGATGGCGGGCGTGATCGTCACCACGCTGTTTACCAAGGAGTTCCACACCACCGTGCTGGTGGGTGTGCCGTTTCTGATCGTGCTGGTGCTGGTCTATGCTCTTTGGTATAGGAAAAAGAAGGTCACCCCCTGAGCGGCTTTGCCTAGGCGGCCCCGCCGCTTCCCCCTCTCTCTACGCGCTGCGCGCTACGGGAGGAGGACGACACCATCGCTGCGGGGCGGCCCTTGCTTGGTGTCCCTGCCCACACATGCCAGCCTGTAGTAACTATGCTTGCCTCCACCATGACACGCCAGATCTGGGATATTTCTCCTGCCATTCATCCTGCCGCACCGGTGTTTCCGGGCGACACGCCCTATAGCCAGGAATGGGTGGCCAGCATTGGCCCGGGCTGCCCGGTCAATGTCAGCGCCATTCATCTCTCGCCCCATGTGGGCGCGCATGCCGATGCGCCGCTGCACTACGATGCGCAGGGCGCGGCCATTGGCGCCGTCGATCTGGATGCCTTTCTGGGCCCCTGCCGCGTGATCCACGCCATGGGCTGCGGGCCGCTGATCGAATGGAGTCACATAGCGCACGCCATCGATGCCGGCCTGCCCGCGCGCGTGCTGGTGCGCACCTACGAGAAAGCGCCCACCGGCTGGGATGCCGACCTCGCCGCCTATGCCCCCGAGACCGTGCAAAAGCTGGCCGACCTGGGTGTCAAGCTGATCGGCATAGACACTGCCAGCATAGACCCTGCCAGCAGCAAGAGCCTGGACAGCCATATGGTGATCCGCCAGCGCGGCCTGCGCGTGCTCGAGAACCTGGTGCTCGATGAAGTGAGCGAAGGCGACTATGAGCTGATCGCCTTGCCGCTCAAGCTCACCGAAGCCGATGCCTCGCCGGTGCGCGCCGTGCTGCGCAGCCTGCTCTGAAGCGCTTGGCGCAAAGAAACCGATGTCCTCGCTGCAAGGCGGCCGGGCCGCCCCGGTCTCGGACACAATGGGCGAATTCGAGTCCAGCCATATTTGAATCAGAACCGGCTCTGGTGTAGACACAATCATCGTCAGTAGCTATCAAAATGAGAGAAGGAAGACAATGACCACTTTGCAAGACTGCCAGGCTCTGGATGCCCAGGAGCCGCTGCGCGCGCTGCGCGAGCGCTTTGCCCTGCCCCAGGGCGTGATCTACCTGGACGGCAATTCCCTGGGCGCCCAGCCCAAGGCCGCCGCCGCACGCGCGGCCGAAGTGGTGACGCAGGAATGGGGCCAGGACCTCATCACCTCCTGGAACAAGGCCGGCTGGATCACGCTGCCCGAGCGCCTGGGCAACCAGTTCGCCCCCTGGCTGGGCGTGGGCCAGGGCGAGCTGGTGTTCACCGACACCACCTCCATCAATCTCTACAAGGTGCTGAGCGCTGCCGCGCGCATCGCCCGCGAAGATGCGCCCGGCCGCAAAAAGCTGATCAGCGAGCGCAGCAACTTCCCGACCGATCTCTATATCGCCCAGTCCGTCTGCCAGGAATACGGCCTGGAACTGGTGCTGCTCGAGCCCGAGGAAATCGCCGGCGCGCTGCAGACCGATGTGGCGATCTCCATGCTCACCCATGTCAACTACCGCACGGGGGCCATGCACGATATGGCAGCCGTCACGGCCGCCGCCCATGCCAAAGGCATTCTCTGCGTCTGGGATCTGTGCCACAGCGCAGGTGCCGTGCCCGTGGACCTCAAGGGCGCCGGTGCCGACTTTGCCGTGGGCTGCAGCTACAAATACCTCAACGGCGGCCCCGGCGCGCCGGCCTTTGTCTGGGCGCATCCGCGCCTGATCAACCGTTTCTGGCAACCGCTGTCGGGCTGGTTCGGCCACGCCGAGCCCTTCAAGTTCGTGCCCGACTACCACCCGGCCCAGGGCATACAGCGCTATCTCTGCGGCACCCAGCCCATGATCAGCATGAGCGTGCTGCAGTGCGGTATCGACATCTACACCGAAGCCGAGGCTTTCGGCGGCATGGCCGCGCTGCGCAAGAAATCGCTGGCGCTGACCGATCTGTTCATCCAGCTCGTGGAAGAGCGCTGCCAGAGCCACGGCCTGGGTCTGGCGACACCGCGCGAGCATGCGGCACGCGGCTCCCAGGTCTGCCTGACCCGGGAAGAAGGCCTGGGCGTGAACGGCCAGGGCAGCGGCGCCTACGCCATTGTCCAGGCGCTGATTGCACGCGGCGTGATCGGTGATTTCCGCAAGGGCGACGGCGGCACGGGCAGGCACAAGGACATTCTGCGCTTCGGCTTCACGCCGCTGTATGTGGGCTTTGCCGATGTCTGGAATGCCGTCGAGCATCTGCGCCAGGTGCTGGAATCGGGCGAATGGCAACGACCCGAGTTCAATACCGTACACGCCGTGACCTGAAGCAGGCACCGGGGGCGGGCCGGGCGAGCTCCGATCAGGCCCGCGCCCAGCTCCAATTGAGCACGCCCATCAGCGCCACGGCGGCCAGGTCCAGCATCAGCACGCTTCGCTGCACCCAGCGCCGCTGGTCAGCGCCCTGCGCCAGCAACTGCACGGCCATCTCCACCTTGCCGGGCGAAGCCATGAGCAGCAGCGAGGCACTGACGTTGTGCACCGCCATGAATGGCAGCAGCGGCGCGCCCAGCGCATGGGCGATCTCGGCCTGCGTGGCCGCAAACATGGCATTGGCCCCGGTGTTGGAGCCGGTCACGAAGCCGCCCAGCGCGCCCACAAATGGTGCGGCCAGCAGATACAGCGGCCCGCTGCGGGCCAGTGCCTGCGCCAGTTGCGCGGCCATGCCCGAAACCGCCATCAGCACGCCCAGCACAATGAACAGCGCCGTGACCGGCGCCACCTGCAGCCAGGAGCGCCAGACCTTTGCCAACGATGGGCGCGCCGGCCGGCCTCGCGTGAAAAAAACCGCCGCTACCAGCAGCCACAGTCCCGGCGAAGCCAGCCCATGCAAGGCAGCGGGCAGATCCAGGGTGCGCAGCAGCGCTGCCGCCGCCAGCACGCCGCCCAGCAGCAACGCATAGGCCGCCAGCGCTCGCCGTCCCGGTGCACTCAGGGGCGGCTTGTCCGCGTCCGCTTGCGACACGCGCAGGCGCAGGCGCAGCAGATGCCAGCCCACCACCAGCAACGCCCCCAGCGCCCCCGCGGGTGCCGTGCCGGCCAGGGTATTCATCAGAGCCACGGCCGCCGTCAGCAACAGACCCGACAGCAGGCCCTGCAGCAGAGCCGGCCAGCGACGGCCCGGCGCACTCGCCAGAGCCGCCGCCGCCATGCCGATGATGACAAACGGAATCACGCTGACCAGGGCCGAAGCCTGACCCAGCTCCTTGAACGGCAGACCCGCCATGGTGGCCGCCACCAGCGTCCCCGGCCCCATGGAGCCCCAGGGCACGGCGCAAAGGCCCAGCAGGCCGATGAGCCCCACCTTGCGCGGCGGCAAGCCGAAGTGCGCGAGCAGCGGAATGCCTATGGTCACGCCCACGCCAAAGCCGGTGACCGACTCGGCAAACGGCGTGATGCCATGCACCACCAGCAGCACGGCGCCCGTGCCGCTGCCGGCCCTGGCCAGCAGCCAGTCGGCCAGAGCCTTCTGCGCTCCCGACGCGCGCAGCACCTCGGACAGCAGCAGCCCGCCTGCCACGATCAGCAACACTTCCAGCAGCACCGGCGCCCAGTGCATGCCGGCGGCCAGCCATGCTGAAGCGGGCTGCGCAAAGGCTGCGGCAATCACCAGCAGCGCCACCGCCACGCCCAGCGCTGCGGCATGCAGCGAGCGCCAGCCCGCCAGCAGGACGGCGATGACGGTGGCCACGGGCAAGGCACTGATAAACATGTACATTGCATTCATCCTCGAAAAATAATTTCCTATACGCAAAATTATTTTCTCATAGGAAAATTTTCAACACAAGCACAGACGCCATGACAAGGAGCCAGACTTGAACTCCACCACCGCATCGCAGGCATCGGAGCAGGATGCGCTTTTCGGCGCCGCCGTCCGCGCGCGCCGCGCCCAGCTGGGCATCACACTGGATCAGCTGGCCCAGGCCAGCGGTGTTTCGCCGGGTGCGCTGTCGCGCGTGGAGCGCGGCCTGCTGGCCACCAGCCTGCGCAATGCCATGGCGATTGCACAGGGCCTGGGCTGCGAGCTGGGCGAGTTGGTGCAAAGCGCGCCCAGCGCGCAGGTCACGCGCGCCGGCGAGAATCTGCGCTTTGTCGACGAGGCCAGCGGCGTGGAGCGCCTGGCCCTGGCCAGCCCCAGCGCGGGTGTGAACCTCGTGCACTACCGCTTTCCGCCGCATGCGGTCTCCAGCCATTTCGCGGCCCATCGCGCAGGCACGCGCGAGGTCTTTCACGTGCTCGAAGGCAGCATCGAAGTCTTCACCGCCCAGGAGCAGGTGCTGCTGCATGCGGGCGACACGGCCACTCTGGTGGTGGACAGCGAGCACCGGCTGGCCAACGCCTCGGGCCAGCCCGCACGCCTGCTGCTGCTGGTGCTGTCGCCGCCGCTCTGAAGCACTCCCCCCTGTCGCCTCTCAATAGGCGCTGTCGGCCAGCGAGGCCCAGAGGTGCGCGGCCACCAGCGCGCGCCAGGGCTTGAACTGTTCCAGCCAGTCGCTGGCGGCACGCGCATCGGGTTTGTCGCCACCCGTGAGCAGGCCTATGGCCCGGCGCACCGCCACATCTCCGTGCAGACTGCCGTCAGGCCAGCCATAGCCGCGCAGCAAGGTGTAGTTCACCGTCCATGGCCCGATGCCCTTGACCGCCAGCAATTGCGCCGAGGCAGCGGCCACATCCTCCTCGCTCCAGCGCCCGGCGGCGCTGCGGGCGGCCCAGTCGTCCAGCGGCAGCCGGCCTTCGGCAACAGCCTGGGCCACGGCCAGCAGGGTCTGGGCCTTGGCCTGGGAAAAGCCCGCGCCGCGCAGCGCGTCCAGCCCCAAGGCCGCCACGCGCTGTGCATCGGGATAAGCGTGCAGGGCCGGCATGTCACCGCCTTGCGCCAGCAGCTCGCCCGCCAGCGCGATCAGCTTGCGCCGCAGCGAAACGGCCACGGCCACCGTGATCTGCTGGCCGGTGATGGCCCAGGTCAGCGCCTCGAAGGGCGTGGGCGAGCCAGGCACATGCAGGCCGGCCTGGCGCGACAGCAGCGCGCCCAGCTCGCGGTGGTCGCCATGCGCCAACTCCAGCTGGTCGGGCGCGTAAATCAGCCCCAGCATGCGTTTCACCATGGCCTGCAGCGCGGCCCTGTCTGCCTCGGCCGGCTCTGCGTGCGCTGCATGCAGGCTGGCCTGCACCTGTCCGGTCTGCCATTGCAGCTGCAGCAAGGCGGGACTGCGCTTCCACATGATGGCCTTGTGCAGGCTGCGCGCACCGGCATCGACCCGCTCAGCCAGTTGCTGCTCGTCGCGATCATGGAAATGCACGAATTCATCGAAGCGGTAACGCGCGGGCAGGACAATGGAGACTTCAAGCAGCATGCGGTTTTCTATCACACGGGCAGCGCCGTAGCGTGCCTGTGCTTCATTCATTAAATTCATAGCTGCTATCGCTCATCAAACAATGATTTCAGGTAGAAATCAACTCAAATTCATTGAGAAGCATGCGATGACAGCTCTCTTTAAGAGAGCTTTAGTCGGTCCTGCTGGGCCTCGCGCAGCAGCAGCGCACGCTTGCGCTCCACGCCCCAGCGATAGCCCGAGATGCTGCCGTCATTGCGCAGTACACGGTGACAGGGCACGGCCACTGCAATCGGGTTGGCCGCCACCGCGCTGGCCACGGCCCGCGTGGCGCTGGGCTGGCCCAGTTGCCGGGCCAGTTCGCTGTAGCTGACGGTCTGCCCGGCCGGAATGCTCTGCAGCGCCTGCCACACGCGCTGCTGAAACGCCGTGCCCTGAATATCCAGCGGCAGGGCCAGCCCCAGGCGGGGCTGCTCCATCAGGGCCACCACCTGGGCCACGGTCTGTTCATACTGGGCGTCGGCCCCGATCAGTTGCGCCGCCGCAAAACGCTGCTGCAGATCGTCCACCAGCGCATGGGGATCATCGCCCAGCAGCACGCAGCACACACCCTTGTCGGTGCTGGCCACCAGCAGGCTGCCCAGCGAGCATTCGGCCAGGGCAAAGCGGATACGCTGGTCCTGGCCGCGCCTGCGATAGGACTGCGGCGCCATGCCCAGCATGGCCGGTGCGTCCTTGTAGAAGCTGCTGCTGGCTTCATAGCCGCTCAGATAGGCCGCGTCGGTGACCGACTCGCTGGCCTCCTGCGCCAGCGCGGCACGCACATGCCTGCCGCGATGGGCCTTGGCATAGGCCTTGGGCGTGAGCCCCGTGGCGCGCTTGAAGTTTCGGTGCAACTGCCAGGGACTGAGCCCGAGGCGCTGAGCCAGCTCCTCCAGCCCAGGCATGGGCTCTTCGCTCTCCAGCCAGCGGCAGCACTGGATCATGCGCTCATCTGTTTGCGAATTTGCAGTGGCGGCGAAAGGCAGAGGACTGGGCATGGCGTGAATCTCGGCTGAGTGCGTTTTCTGTCATCGGTCTGTGACTGTCCCGACTTTACGCAAAGCTATGGCAGCTTGCATCCACGTTCTTGCAGGCTTTGTGTGCCCGGATTCGGTTACGCTGCGCGCACTGACCTATCAAAGATGATTTGACCATGACGAATGAATCCTCCGGTTGCCCCCTGCATGGCGGCGCAGCCATCGTCCGCGACGAGAAAGCCCAGCTCGACTTCAGCCGTGACATGAGCTATGGCGACTATCTGCATCTGGACCAGATTCTCACGGCCCAGCATCCGCTGTCGCCCGCCCATGACGAGATGCTGTTCATCGTGCAGCACCAGACCAGCGAGCTGTGGATGAAGCTGATGCTGCACGAGGTGCGCGCGGCTACGGCAGCCATTGCCAATGCATCGGGCGAGACCAAGCCCGATGCCTTCAAGATGCTGGCGCGCGTCTCGCGCATCATGGAGCAGCTGGTCAGCGCCTGGACCGTGCTGTCCACCATGACACCGCCTGAGTACTCGGCCATGCGCCCCTATCTGGCCAACTCCAGCGGCTTCCAGAGCTACCAGTACCGCTGCATCGAGTTCGCACTGGGCAACAAGAACGCGGCCATGCTCCAGCCCCACGCCCACCGCAGCGATCTGCTGGCCCAGGTGCAGGCCGCCTACGAATCGCCATCGTTGTACGACGTGGCCCTGCAGCTGCTGGCCCGCGAAGGCATCGCCGTGCCTGCCGACCGCCTGCAGCGCGACTGGACCCAGCCCTATGAGGCCAGCGAGGGCGTGAAACAGGCCTGGATCACCGTCTACCGCGATCCGCACAAGTATTGGGATCTGTACCAGCTGGGAGAAAAGCTGGCCGATATCGAGGATGCCTTCCGCCTCTGGCGCTTCCGCCACCTGACCACGGTGGAGCGCGTCATCGGCTTCAAGCGCGGCACGGGCGGCACCGGCGGCGTGAGCTACCTCAAGAAGATGCTGGACGTGGTGCTGTTCCCCGAGATCTGGAGCCTGCGCACCGAGCTGTAGGCCGGTCATCAAGGCCATCGCCATTCAGGCTGCCCCTGCTGCTCTTTCGTGACAGCGCGGGCAGCCTGAATTCTTTAGGCTCCGTGCAAAACCTAACATCGCAACAAACTGCCCATGCCCTCCGATCACAGCGCCGCCGAGGCTGCGCCGAACACCAGCCCCAAGCCCGACTCTTCCGCCTGGGCCATGCTGGTCTGCCTGCTCACGGGCTTTGCTCTGAGCCAGGCCTTCAGAACCGTCACCTCCATCATCGCCGACGGTCTGCGCACGGACTTCGGCCTGTCCGCGCAGTCGCTGGGCTCGTTTGCCGGGCTGTTTGCGCTGTCCTTCGGCGTGGCCCAGCTGCTCATGGGCATAGGCATGGATATCTATGGCCTGCGCCGCACCGTGCTGCTGGCCTTTCCGCTGTCGATTGCGGGCGCCGCGCTGTCTGCACTCGCACCCAGCTATTCCTGGCTGATGCTGGGTCAGCTGCTGATCGGCGTGGGCTGCTCACCCGCCTTTCTGGCCAGCACCATGTTCATCGCGCGCCACTTTCCGGCCGATAAATTTGCCTACCTCTCGGGCATAGGCCTTGGCCTGGGCGGGCTGGGCCTTCTGTTTACCGGCACGCCCATGGCCTGGCTGGTGCAGCACATGGGTTGGCGCGCCGGCTTTGCGTTGCTGGCGGTGCTGAGTGCGCTGTCCTGGCTGCTGATTTTCTTCAAGGTGCACGAGCCCGAGCTTCCTGGGGACTCCCAGCCCAAGCCCGGCTTCATGCAGGCGCTGCAGGGTTTTGGCAGCCTGCTGCTGCTGCCCCATACCTGGGGCATTGTGCTGCTGGGCATGGTCAGCTATGCCTCGTTTCTCACCGTGCGCGGCCTCTGGCTCAGTCCCATGCTGATGGATCGCTACCAGTTTTCATTGGTCACGACCGGCAATGTGGCCCTGGCCTGCTCCGTCATTTCGCTGTTTGTGCCTTCCATGTTCGGCCGGCTGGACCCCGGTCCGGCCAGGCGTCGCCAGCGCATTGCACGCTTTGCGCTGCTCATGGCAGCCGTTTTTGTAGCACTGGCCCTGCTCCACCAATCCGTAGGCAGCGTGCTGCTGCTGCTGGTCATGAGCGTGCTGTCGGGCTACGGCACGCTGATCTATGCCGATGTGCGCTCCTCCTACCCACCGGCCACGACTGGACGCGCACTGTCCATCTTCACCATGGCCATGTTTCTCGGAGCCGCGCTCATGCAGTGGCTGTCCGGGCTGGTCGCAGGCATTGCGGAACGCCAGAATGCCGACATCTATCAGGCCGTGATGCTGATGATTGCCGCCATGCTGGGCAGCGGCGTGCTGGCTTACCAGCTCATCAAACCTTCGCCGCTGCTGCACAAGGCCAGCAACTGAAGCTGCCTATCTGCCAGGCAGGCAGCGGCGCGAAAACCATTCCGGTTATGGCAACCGGTTGCTAGAGCGCGCCCTCATAGAGCCAGGGCACATCCATGATGCGCCCGCCCAGGGCGCGCAGCGACAGATCGCGCCCCCAGCGAACAGGCCCTGTCGCATGGAAGATCCGGCCATTGCGCAGCGAGCGTTCCTGCACCCTGGCATTGCGCTGCCAGCGATTCAGCGCATAGCGGCGCAGCCGCAGACTGACATCCAGATCATGCATGGACAGAGCACTCTGCAACTCGGCTGCATCCTCGATGGCCATGCCCGCACCCTGCGCCAGATAGGGACGCATGGGATGGGCCGCATCGCCCAGCAGGGCTACAAGGCCCTGCGCCATCTGGGCCTCTGACGACACCGGCTGCCGGTCGGCCACCGGCCACAAACGCCATTCACCGCCCACATCGGGAACATGTTGAACCAGATCCTGCAGGTAAGCGCATGCGCCCTGAAGATGCTGGAGCAGATCGGGCAGATTGGCCGAGTGATTCCAGCTGTCCAGATCCTCGGGGGCAGGCCCCTGCACAATGACCACCAGATTCTGCAGCTCGCCCCGGCGCACGGGATACTGAATGGCGTGCAATTGCGGCCCCAGCCAGGCCGTGACCTCGCTGGTGCGCAAGCGCTTGGGCAGATTGGCCTGATGCACCAGGGCACGGTAAGCCAGGTGCCCGGTCACACGCGGCGGGCCATCACCCAGCATCTGTGCACGCACTGCACTGCGCACGCCATCAGCGCCGATCAGGGCATCGCCCTCGATGAGCTTGCCGGTACTGGTGCGAATGGTGACCACGCCGTCCTGCTGGCTATAGCTGCTGACGAACTGGTCGAGGTTGAGGTGAGCCTCTGGCAGAGCCTGCAAGGCCTCCAGCAGAATCTGGTGCAGGTCGGCGCGATGAATGGTGAGGTAGCTGGCTCCATAGCGCTGCACCATATCTGCGCCCAGGGGCAATCGCCCCAGCTCTTGTCCCGTCACGGCACTGCAGGCTCGCAAGGACAAAGGACAGGCCACGACCTGCTGCAACGATCGCTGCAGCCCCCATGCCTGAAGACAGCGCACCACATTGGGTCCCAGCTGAATACCGGCTCCGACTTCGGAAAACTGCGCTGCACGCTCGAACAGGCGCACATCCCAGTCAGCCCGCACCGCCGCAATGGCTGCTGCCAGACCGCCAATACCGCCCCCCGCAATCAACACCTGCTTGTTCATGGACTCTTATTGTGCCGCTTAGTCACCAGCATCGAAGAGAACTCTTGTTTGCGCTGCCGCAAACCTTGCAGCCATGAAAAAAGCCCGCCAAGGCGGGCTCTTTCAACGTGCGCAAAAGCAGATCAAATGGCGAACTTTTCGCGATCCTGGTCTGCAATCCACTTTGGTGGCTTGCCGCGGCCGGTCCAGGTCTGACCCGTTGCAGGATCACGATACTTGGGAGCCACCTTGGCGCCAGCATTGGCGGAAGAGCGCGCGCGAGCGGGAGGGAAAACATCTTCAGCAGTCAAGCCGTACTCGGCAATCAGGCCGCGAACCTTGCTCACGGCTTCGGCCAGTTCACGCGAACGGGCTTCGTTGATTTGCTGTTCCAGCTCTTCTCTCTGCTTCAGGAGTTCCTTGTAAGTGCTCATGATTTGCGCTTCTTGGTTGATTAAAGTGGATTCATTATAAATGCCGGAATTTCAAATTCATAATTTTCTGAGTAAGCAAAAACCACAATTCAGAATATTTATAAAATGCAACTACGTGTTAATAAATAGCTATTCAGCCTCCGGAGCTGCCAATATCTTGTCGATACGCTTTCATCCAAATCACTCCAGACCGGGCCAATGGCTGCTGTGGCAGGGAATAACCCGGCCGGCGTTTTATGGTGCCCCCAGCCTTCGCCTGGCAATACTCAAATAGTCAGCCTGGCCTTCAATTCTGAATAGGCACCAGCACCTTGAGCAGTCAGAATCCGTCTTCTCTGCGAGTTGCCCAGACCTCAGCCTCCTCCAAGGAGCAAAGCTCTCTGGCACTGACTTAGAGCCAACCATGCGGTGTCGTGATGCCCTGCTCCGCCCCATATTCCTCGACGACAAAAACCCCGCTCCCTGCATTGGCACGCAGTTGATCCAGCAGCCTCATCTCACATCAAGTCTCAGGCAAAAATTTCAAAGCCAGCGCCTGCTCTCCTTGCAAGTCTTGTGATTTCTCAGCAACTACCGACCTATTGGGCACGCCGATGATGCCTTGCATCTCATCCAGCGGGCTGCGGCATGCAGTAACCAGGAATGTCTTCCCAGCTCTCCATCCGGGCAACAGCCAGGCACAGGCCTGCAGAACCTGACGCATCGCCATTTCGCCACCCAGACAATACATATCGGCGTAAATAACATTGAATACGTCAAATAAATATCGTCTAAATGAAATACGCTTACGCCGCCTGATGTTCATACACCTCCATCAAACCTGGCTGAAGCCCTGCTCCAAACCAGTTGCGATTTCTTCCTCGGTCATTGCTGCACAGGCGAACTCACTAATCCGCAGCAAAGTCAATATGACATGCGTTGAAAATGACAACAAACGCACAAAGGACTTTGCGATAGATGCAACCCAGGCCATGGAGTGCCTTGCCATGCCGAAACCAGCTCTGAATAGGGCTGCCCGATACGCTTTTGAGCCAGCTCTCCAAAGATAATCGTTATAAATGTAATAGCAGTTACGGCGATAGTCGTTGCCGAAATGGTTGCTCTCTTTTCCGATATTCCCGGAGATATCAGCCAAACGGCCAATCCATCGCTGATCGCAACCCCACCCCAATACCGTTGAGCGTCCGATGGAGGTAATTCCAAGTTGCACGAAAGACAGAAACTGCGTGGACTCTCAAGCAACTCCAGCACAGCTTGGGCGTCCTTGCTCACGAACTTTGCCAAAGCTGGCAATCCTGCCCTGCAATCGGAAGGCCAATGCCAGTTTCGAGATTACAAACACCCCGTTAAGCAGTGTCAGCAATGCAAACAGCAGAAAATCCCTGACTCGTCCACCAGAAAGAAGACCATGGCACTTTACTGTATCGGGGACATCCAGGGCTGCGATGACGCTTTCGAGCGCTTATTGCAAACCGTGGATTTTTCCGCAAGTCGGGACACACTTTACGTGCTCGGCGACCTTGTCAATCGCGGCCCCAAATCCGCCGAGGTATTGCGCCGCTGCATGCAGGGCGGCGATGCCATTCGCCCTCTGCTCGGCAATCACGACCTGCACCTGCTGGCCGCAGCCCGGGGCCTTCGCCGTCAAAGCAAGCGCGACACTCTGGCCCAGGTTCTGAGCGCACCCGATTGCGATGCCCTGCTGCACTGGCTGCGCCAGCAGCCTCTGGCTCGCCTGCACACCAATGCGCTGGGTGAGAACCTTCTCATGGTGCATGCCGGCGTGCTTCCTCAATGGAATGTGCAGGATGCCGTGGCCTTGAGCACCGAAGTTCAAGCCGTGCTTCAGCATGCCGACCATGCGCGTTTTTTGCAGAATATGTACGGCAACCAGCCCGATCGCTGGTCCGCCGACCTGCAAGGCGATGACCGGCTGCGCTGCATCGTCAACGCCTTTACCCGTCTGCGTTTTTGCAGTGCCGACGGCGTCATGGATTTTGAGAGCGCGGAATCCGCCGATCACGCACCCGAAGGACTGATGCCCTGGTTCGATGTGCCGGGCCGGCTCACTGCCGATACACCCATGGCTGTTGGGCACTGGTCCACGCTGGGCCATGTCAACCGGCCCGATCTGATGGCCATGGACACCGGTTGCGTCTGGGGAGGCTGCCTCAGCATGATGAGAATCGGGGAGCGCATGAACGAACGAGAGCTGATACAGCTGCAGTGTCCGCAGGCTCAGGTGCCTGGCAGCAAGGGCTGAAGCTTCAAAAAAAGAAACGCCTGCATCCGCAGGCGTTTCTTGTGGCGCGATGACCCCGTGTTCAGGAAGCCACGACGGGAGCCTTGAACAAAGCGGCAATCTTGCGCTTGGGCTTGATGCTTGTGCTCTTGACCGGGGCTGCATGCTTGCTGTCCCAGGATGCGGTCTCGCTGACGCTGCTGGCCTCATAGGGCTTGTCAAAGAACGGATCCAGATTGACAGGACGCTGGGCCATGCGCGATGGACGATGCGCATGACCACCACGCGATGCTGCATCGAATTCGCGCTCGCGACGCGGACGATACTCCTCGTCGCTGCGGCTGCGGCGTGCCGGACGGAAATCCAGCATGGGCGCGGGCTCGACTTCGATCTTCTTCTTGGTGAGCTTTTCGATGTCGGCCACATTGCGGCTGTCATGATCGGTCACCAGAGTCACTGCCAGGCCCGATGCGCCGGCTCGGCCGGTACGGCCGATGCGGTGCACATAGTCTTCCGCATTGAAAGGCACGTCGTAGTTGAAGACTGCAGGCACGTCCTTGATGTCCAGACCTCGCGCGGCCACATCGGTACAGACCAGCAGATCCACCTCGCCGGCTTTGAAGGCCTCCAGCGCCTTCAGGCGCTCGTCCTGGCTCTTGTCTCCATGCAGTGCGGCGGCACGCAGACCGTCACGCTCCAGGGCACGCGTCAGACGCGCACAACCCAGCTTGCTGTTGGAGAAGATAAAGGCCTGGCGAATGTCGCGCTCCTTGAGCACGGAACGAATCGCGTAACGCTTGTCGTCATCCGTGACCTTGTAGAAGCGCTGCTCCACAGTGGATGCAGTCTCGTTGGGACGAGCCACCTCGATGGTCACCGGATCCTGCAGATAACTGCCGGCCAGACGCTTGATCTCGGGCGAGAACGTGGCCGAGAACAGCAGCGTGGTGCGACTCTTGGGCAGATAGGAGAGGATGCGCTGCAAATCGGGCAGAAAGCCGATATCCAGCATGCGGTCGGCCTCGTCCAGCACCACATACTCCACCTGATTGAGCACCACATTCTTGGCCTCGATGTGGTCCAGCAGACGACCGGGCGTGGCCACCAGCACCTCGACGCCTTTTTTCAGCTCGATGGTCTGGGGCTTCATATCCATGCCACCAAACACCACGGTGCTGCGCAGCTTGGTGTGCTTGGCGTACAGGGCAATCTGTTGTGCCACCTGGTCGGCCAGCTCACGCGTGGGCAGCAGCACCAGGGCACGCACCGGATGGCGGGCAGGCGATGCCGAGGCGTTTTCATGGCGCATCAGGCGCTGCAGCAGGGGCAGGGAGAAAGCCGCCGTCTTGCCTGTGCCGGTCTGGGCTGCGCCCATGACGTCCTTGCCGGTCAATACCACCGGAATGGCCTGCGCCTGAATCGGAGTCATGGACTCATAGCCCATGTCGGCCACTGCGCGTGCCAGGGGCTCAGCCAAGTGAAGATTGGAGAAAGAGCTTGTCATTGAGGGCGTTATTGTCGCACCGAGTGGGTTTTTCGCGTTGGCTTTGTGATTTTCTGCAGATGAAAAGCCTTCGCCCCCTCTGTTTTCACGCGTAAAAAGCCTTGCCAATATCCCGTGCAATCTATCGGGATAACCCGGATTTTCACATTCTGCCGCCCCAAAAACAAAGGCGTGTGACAGTGCACACGCCTGGTTCAGGCCAGCTTGTGGCTCAAAGCGACTGAGCTGCGAAGGTATCGCAGGCCTTGACGCTGCCGCTCTTGTAGCCCTGGGTGAACCAGCGCACACGCTGGGCGCTGGAGCCATGGGTAAAGCTGTCGGGACGCACCGTGCCCGTGGCTTCGCGCTGCAGCTTGTCGTCGCCGATCTGCTGTGCGGCATTCATCGCCGACTCGATATCGCCCTGCTCCAGCCAGCTCTTGGCCTGCTGCGACTTGTTGGCCCAGATGCCGGCCAGGCAGTCGGCCTGCAGCTCCAGGCGCACGGACATGGCATTTTGCTCGCGTTCGCTGACACGGCCACGCATGCTGTCCACCTTGCCCGAGATGCCGAGCAGGTTCTGCACATGGTGGCCCACTTCATGGGCAACCACATAAGCGCGCGCAAATTCGCCGGGAGCACCAAGCTGGCGGCTCATGGTGTTGAAGAAGTCCATGTCCAGATAGACCTTGTAGTCACCCGGGCAGTAAAACGGCCCCATGGCCGACTGTCCCGTGCCGCAGGCCGTGCGCGTCACGCCGGTGAACAGCACCAGCTTGGGGTTCTGATACTGAGCACCGCCTTCACGGAAGATCTGGGTCCAGACATCCTCGGTTGAAGCCAGCACCGTGGAGACAAACTTGGCCCCCTGGTCATCGCCAGCCGGGCGATGCGCTGGCGCCTGCTGCACCTGGGGCGAGCCACCACCGGAGAGAACGCCAATCGTGGTCAGTGGGTTGATGCCGAACACGCCCCAGCCAATCAGCGCCAGCACCACGGTGCCGATGCCGATGCTGCGACCACCAATGGGAAAACCGCCGCCACCACCACCACCGTCTCCACGGCGATCCTCGACGTTGTCCGACTCGCGGTTACCTTCCCATCTCATGGTGCTTACTCCTTAGCTGTGTTGCACGCGGCCTGCGCCGGGTGGCGATATTAAGGGCTGCGGCTCCGAATGCAGGTATCAAGCTGTGCTTTTGCCACCTCAGTCAAGCTGCAGCGCAGCATTGTTGACGTTTGGCCTGGTGTTCAGCGGCCGGCAGGCGTAGGGATCAAGGGCACGCCCGGCGCGCCAGGCGTGGACTGAGGCTGGTTGCGGGCTACCTGTTCCTCCACCACATCGACCATGCTCAGAAACAGAAAGGCCACTGCCAGCAGGCCCACCACCGCCAGGGCGGCCGATACCCAGAGCTTGGCCGAAGAGGATTTGCGCGGTGCTGCCGCCTGCTGCTGGGTCGGCTCATAGCTTGCAGCCGAGCCGCCATCCCGCCAGACAGGCTCGACATGACCACGGCTGGAAGGCGCTTGTGTCCAGGTAGGGTCCTTGCGTTGCCCGGAGCGGGGAGAAAAGCCAAACATGTGTACGACAGAATCGATGGATAAGACAGTGGCTATTGTGCGCGCTGGCAGCCTTCGCCAGAAGCGTTCGTGCTGCGACATTCTGTCGGTCAACACCGGGCCGGGCTTGCAATTCTGTAAGCTCAGAAGCTTGTCCGCTGCCCCCATACGACTGCCCATGAATGCCCAGACCCAGCCCTCGACAGCGTCTCTGGACGCCCGCGCCACTGCCGCACTGCTGCCATGGTCCGCCCTGGCCGACGAGATCGAAGCACTTTTGCGCCAGCTGCAAAACAGTTGCAGTGTCTCGGTTCCGCCACGCATCGTCATGCCGACGGCTGCGGGCAATTGCCTGTTCTGCATGCCGGCCACCGATGGCCAGGTGGTCATGACCAAGCTCATCAGTTTCACGCCAGGCAATGCCCGGATGGGCAGACCTACCATTCAGGGCGATATCGTGGTTTTTGATGCAGCGACCGGAGTGCGTCAACTGATTCTGGACGGCCCCACCGTCACGGCCAGACGCACCGCAGCCGTATCGCTGCTGGCAGCGCGCCGCCTGGCCCCCAGGCCTCAAGGCGCCCTGCTCATCGTCGGCGCCGGCGTGCAGGGCAGCGCCCATATGCAGGCTTTTGCTCAGGGCCTTGGCACGCAGGAGGTCTGGATTCACTCGCGCAGTGCCAGCAGCGCGCAGCGGCTTGCAGACCAGGCCCGCGACCTGGGTCTGCATGCGCGCATCACCGACGACCTGGAGGAAGCCGCCCGGCACTGCCCGCTGATTGTGACCTGCACGCCCGCGCAGGCCGTGGTGCTGCATGAGGCGGCAAGACCCGATGCCTTTGTCTGCGCTGTCGGCGCCTTCACGCCGCAAATGGTGGAGCTGGATCCCGAGTTGTGCCGGCGCTTTCTGCACCAGGGCCAGATCGTCGTCGACACCGCCGATGCTGCGCACGAGGCCGGCGACCTGCTGCAGGCCGGCATCGAGGTCGACACCCTGCCCACGCTGGCCGCCGTGGTGCATCAGGACTGGTCGCGCTCCACGAAGCCTGTACTCTTCAAATCCTGCGGCTGGGGCGGCTGGGATTTGGCCGCCACCCGCCTGGCCCTGCGCCAGCACCTGCTCAGGCAACCCACCTGAGCATCTTCCATTTGCTCATTTTTCAGAAGCATCAAGTCATTGCTGAATAAGCGATCCATCCATGCTCTGGATTGTCTTCCCAAGCACTGACTGCGCTGAAAAGCAACGCCATCCAGCCTAATTTGTCTCCCCGGTGACAAATTCAAAAAAAGCGGTTTTAATAATACTCAGATTGAGTATAAATATTTAACAGCGCAACTCAGGATGGAGACGATGACGATCAGAACCGTGGAATTCGACCAGCCCGCACCGGGCAGCAGCAGCCAGTGCAGCACAGGCCAGGCCTGGGCCAGGGTGCTGCCCCAGCAAGACCGCCAGCAGCAGCGCGAGACGGCGCAGCGCATCAAGGCTCTTCTCAAGGAACGCAATGCCGTCATGGTCGCCCACTACTATGTGGACGGTGCATTGCAGGACCTCGCACGCGATACCGGCGGCTGCGTGGGCGACTCCCTGGAGATGGCGCGCTTTGGTGCCAACCATCCCGCCAAGACCCTGATCGTGGCCGGCGTGCGCTTCATGGGCGAGACCGCAAAAATCCTCAGCCCCGAGAAGACCGTGCTCATGCCCGACGGCGATGCCACCTGCTCTCTGGACCTGGGCTGCCCGGCCGACGAGTTCAGCCGCTTCTGCGACGCCCACCCCGACCGCACCGTGGTCGTCTATGCCAACACCAGCGCTGCCGTCAAAGCCCGGGCCGACTGGGTGGTCACCTCGTCGGTAGGACAGGACATCGTAGCCGCCCTGCACGCGCGCGGCGAGAAAATCCTCTGGGCACCCGACCGCCACCTGGGCAGCCACATCCAGCAACAGACCGGTGCCGACATGCTGTTGTGGCAGGGCAGTTGCGTGGTCCATGACGAATTCAAGGCCGACGAGCTGCAGGCCCTGGCCAATGCCCACCCCGAGGCCGCGATTCTGGTTCACCCCGAATCGCCGGCCGCCGTCACTGCGCTGGCCGATGTGGTGGGCTCCACCACCCAGCTGATCGCCGCCGTGGGCAGACTGCCCACCGACACCTTTATCGTCGCCACCGACCAGGGCATTCTTCACGACATGCGCCAGCGCTATCCGGGCAAGCGCTTTCTGCCTGCCCCGACGGCGGGCACGGGCGGCAGCTGCAAAAGCTGCGCCTTCTGCCCCTGGATGGCCATGAACAGCCTGCAGGGCGTGGAGCGGACCCTGCTGCAAGGCAGCGGTGCCATAGAGCTTGACGCGATGCTGGGTCTGGCCGCCCGCAAGCCCATACAGAGCATGCTGGATTTTGCCGCTGCCCAGCGCCAGCCGGTACGCGCCAGTGGCGAGCTGGAACGCGACGCGGCCCTGTTCCAGAACTTCGGTCCGGCCTGAGAGAGGACAAGCATCATGCCCCAATCTCAGACTTGCAGCGATGTGCTCATCATCGGCTCTGGACTTGCCGGCCTGACGCTGGCACTCAGTCTGCCCAACACACTGCGCATCACCGTGCTCAGCAAAAGCAGTGCCGACGAATGCGCCAGCGCCTGGGCCCAAGGCGGCGTTGCCGCTGTGCTGGACCCTGCCGACAGCCTGGAAGCCCATGTTCAAGACACGCTGGTCGCCGGCGCCGGCCTCTGCGACGAAGGCGCCGTGCGCCGCATCCTGGAGCAAGGCCCCCAGGCTATCGCCTGGCTGCAGGCCCTGGGTGTGCCCTTCAGCACCGATGCAGACGGCCGCCTGCACCTGACGCGCGAAGGCGGCCACAGCGCCCGGCGCATTGTGCATGCGGCCGACCGCACCGGGCAGGCCGTGCACCAGACCCTGCTACAAGCCTGCCGGCATCTGAAGCACATCACCTTGCTGCAGCATTGCACCGCCATGGAACTGCTGCTGGACGTGCAGCAGCGCTGCGTGGGTGCCAACGTGCGCAATGCCGATGGCCAGCAGCAGCCTATGCTGGCCAGCCATACCGTGCTGGCCACGGGCGGCATGGGCCAGATCTACCCCAGCACCACCAACCCGGCCACGGCGACCGGCGACGGCATTGCCATGGCCTGGCGCGCGGGCTGTGTCGTGCGCGACCTGGAATTCATGCAGTTCCACCCCACGGCCTTGCAGGTGGGCGGCCGGTCCGTGGGCCTGGTCTCGGAAGCGCTGCGCGGCGAAGGAGCCTTGCTTTGCCTGCCGGACCGACAAGGCCAGCCCGGCGAACGCTTCATGCTGCGCCACGACCCACGCGCTGAACTGGCGCCACGCGACATCGTGGCCCGCGCCATCGACCGCGAGATGCGTGCCCACCAGCTGCCCCATGTGCTGCTGGACATCACACACCGCAGCCGCGACTGGCTGGAGCAGCATTTCCCCGGCGTCATGGCACTGTGCGCTGCGTACGGCATAGACATTGCCACCCAGCCCATCCCTGTTGCGCCCTGTGCCCACTATGCCTGCGGCGGTGTACAGGCCCATGTGGACGGCCGCACTGCCGTGGCCGGGCTATGGGCGATTGGCGAGGTGGCCCGCACCGGCCTGCATGGCGCCAACCGTCTGGCCAGCAACTCCTTGCTGGAGTGCGTGGTCATGGGCAGGTCTGCCGCGCTGCGCATGGCCGAGCAGCCCTTGCACAAGCCCGCGGCTATTCCTGGCAGGCAGCGCAAGCCCGGCAAGAGCCTGAGCGCTGAAAGCCAGCAGGAGATGCGCCAATTGCTGCAGCAGCTCATGCTGCACAACGTGGGCATTGTGCGCAGCAACCATAGCCTGATTGCAGCGGCCAAGCAACTGGTGCTGTGGCGCGCTCAATGGCGCGGTGTCGACCCTGCACTGCGCAACCAGTTGGCCCTGTGCAGCCTGATGGTGGACGCGGCGCTGCAGCGCCATGCCAGCGTGGGCGCGCACTGCAATCTGGATTGGCCGGCCCTCGAAGCAGCAGCCGCCTGATCCCGCCCAGCAGCCATCCTGGAAAGCAAAAAAGCCCGCTGTATCCGCAGCGGGCTTTTTTGGCGGAGCAACAGGCCTCAGGCCTTGGGCAGGGTCACGCCATGCTGGCCCTGGTACTTGCCGTTGCGGTCCTTGTAGCTGACTTCGCATTGCTCGTCGCCCTGGAAGAACAGCACCTGGGCGCAGCCTTCGCCCGCATAGATCTTGGCCGGCAGCGGCGTGGTGTTGGAGAACTCCAGCGTCACATAGCCCTCCCACTCGGGCTCGAAGGGCGTCACGTTGACGATGATGCCGCAGCGCGCATAAGTGCTCTTGCCCAGGCAGACGGTCAGCACGTCGCGCGGGATGCGGAAGTACTCCACCGTGCGGGCCAGTGCAAAGCTGTTGGGCGGGATGATGCAATAGTCACCCTCGAAGTCGACAAAGCTCTTCTCGTCAAAATTCTTGGGGTCCACCACCGTGCTGTGGATATTCGTGAAGACCTTGAATTCGCGGGCGCAGCGGATGTCGTAACCATAGCTCGAGGTGCCGTAGCTGATGATCTTCTTGCCGTCGACCTGGCGCACCTGGCCAGGCTCGAAAGGCTCGATCATGCCGTGCTGCTCCGCCATCTGACGGATCCATTTGTCGCTCTTGATGCTCATTAGAAATCCTGTATCGCTTGATTTTTCATAGCGTTGTGCGCTCACAAATCAAGCGCAAGACCGCTATTTTGCTTGAGAAACAATGGTTTGCTCAATCAGGCGGTCATCTCCGAGGATGATCATGGCAAACAGCAGCTCGTCCAGATTGCGCGCCTGGGCCGTCTTGCGCGCCAGCAGCGGCGTGCAGCCGGGGTTGATGACGACCAGGTCGGCCTCGCAGCCGGGCTGCAGATTGCCGATCACGCCCTGCAGGCCCAGCGCACGCGCAGCGCCTGCCGTGTGCTGCCACCACAGGTTTTGCGGCGACAGGCTCTGGCCCTGCTTGGCATGGCTCTCGCGCCCCACCACATAGGCGGCCTGCATGGTGCGAAACGGCGAGAAGCTCATGCCGCCGCCCACATCGCTGGCCAGGCCATAGAGCATGCCGGCCTGGTCGGCCTTGAGGTAGTCGAAATAGCCGCTGGCCAGAAACTGGTTGCTGGTCGGGCTGATGGCCGCCGCCGAACGCGTGTCATGCATGAGCTGGCGGTCGGTTTCATCGAGCCAGATGCTGTGCGCATAGACGGCGCGCTCGCGCATCAGGCCGAAGTCGTCGTAGACGGCCAGATAGCTGCGCGCGGCGGGGAACAGCTCCTTGACCCAGGCAATTTCGTCAAGGTTCTCGGCTACATGGGACTGGATCCAGACATCGCCGTACCTGGCTGCCAGCTCGCCCGCACCGCGCAGCTGCTCGGGCGTGCTGGTGGGCGCGAAGCGCGGCGTGATCGCATAGCCCAGGCGGTCCACGCCATGCCAGCGCTGGATCAGGGTTTCGGTGTCGATCAGGCCTTGCTCGGTGTCGTCGCGCACACCGTCGGGGCTGTTGCGGTCCTGCAGTACCTTGCCGGCAATCATGCGCATGCTGCGCTTTTGCGCAGCCGTCATGATGGCGTCCACCGATGCCGGATGCGAAGTCGCAAAGGCCAGCGCCGTGGTCACGCCGTTGCGCAGCAACTCGTTCATGAAGAAATCGGCCACGCCATCGGCATATTCGCGATCATGGAAACGCGACTCGTGCGGGAAGGTGTAGTTCTCCAGCCAGGGCAGCAGGCCCGGGGCCGGCGCGCCGATCACATCGGTCTGCGGGTAGTGGATATGCAGGTCGACAAAGCCCGGTGCCAGCAGCTTGCCGGGCAGGTGAATGACTTGCACGCCTTCGCGCTCAAGGTACTGGTCGGCCAGCGCCTGCCAGCTGCCCGCAGCCACCACGCGCTGCACACCCGCGGCATCGGGAGCAATCGCCAGCAAGGCGTCGGAGTCATAAACCGCTTGGCCGTCATCGGCGAAGCGCAGCAGGGCACTACGATAGATTTTCATGGACCAGAGCTTACGCGCCCGATCTTGCCTGCGGAACACGGCAGCGCTTATAGAGGCTATACGGCTGCGCGCAGGCCAGGGTTTGCGCTATCAATAACAAAGCTTGTTGCGCTTTTCATGCATTGAATTCAATGCAATTCATATCAAAAAACCAATATCAGCAAGCGATAGCAGCTATCACTTTAGGTAGTTAAACACCCGAAACCCGGCGCTGCAACACCGCCCTGCCCGCCGCCGCGTAACTAGGCGGCGCAGCTTCTGGCCACGGCCAAAAAGGCTCGCACCGCGGGCGAGTTCTCTCGCTCGCGGTAGGCCAGTGCCATGTGCACGTTTTCCTTGAAGTCGCGCAGCGGCCTGAAGGCCACGCCCGGCTGATTGAGCAGGCGGTTCGACTCGGGCAGCACCACAATGCCATACCCGGCAGCAGCCAGGCTAGTCGCCGTGACGAAGTCGTTGACGCGATAGGCCTCGCGAGCCGAAAACCCGGCCGTCTCGGCCAGCCGCGCCAACACCTCGGCAAAGCCTTCGCTTTCGTTGATGAACTGCGGCGCAATAAAGGTCTGGCCGCGCAGATCGGCCTCGCTGATGGACTCATGGCGTGCCAGCGGGTGGTTCTCGGCCAGTGCCACCATGAAGGGCTCGCTGTGCACGATGACCGCCTTGACCCCCTCGGGGTAGCGACGGCGCGGCCGCAGCAGACCGGCATCGATCTCGCCCTGCTGCAGCGCCTGCAACTGGCGCGGCGTCTCCATGGCCAGCACCTGCATGTGCACCTGCTCATGGCCGGGTCGGAACTGCGTGAGCATGCGCGCCAACACACCCGATGTGACGGACGAGGAGATATAGCCCAGCTTGACATGGCCGCTCATGCCCTGGGCCGCCAGCTGCCCAATCTGCTGGGCCCGCTCCATATGGCGCAGCACGGCCACGGCTTCGTCATAAAGCAGCTCGCCCGCATCGGTCAGCGTGATGGGCTTGCGCTTGTTGCGCTGCAACAGGCGCACGCCCAGCTGCTGCTCCAGTTGCTGCACCTGCACGCTGACTGCGGACTGGGCCACGCCCAGCTTGTCGGCGGCACGCGAGAAATGCAGCTCCTGGGCCACGGTGACGAAGTGCTCTAGTTGGCGGTAGCTGAGCATGGATTTAATCTGAAATTCTTATCAAAAAATGCATTTGACCCCGTAGATCGTATCAAACAAGAGGTGTTCAATCACACCATTCCTGATTGAAGTACCCGCCCACCATGAACGCTACTACCCCCCAGCAACTGATTCAGCCTGCCGCCTACGAGATCGCCGCTCACCCCGAGCATCCCCGCCTGCTGAAGCTGACCCTGAACACCGAAGCCCTGAATGCCTTCCTGGCCGATGTGCGCGATATCGACGTGCAGAACCTCGAGTACGTGCCTTTCATGCGCTTTCATCTGGCACGCCGCCTGAAGGCCCACATGGGTGCCGACTTTGGCGAGACCCTGGTGAACATCATCAAGGACCGCAAGCATGGCGGCTTTGTTCTCGGTCTGGAAGGCGTTAGCCAGGATAGCGACGACTACGTGAAGTTCGGCACCGCCATCGGCCATATCCTGGGCCCGGCCAACCACGACTCCATGTCCAACAAGTACTACGCACGTTTCCTGGTCAAGCACACCGACGCCAGCGACTCCTATCTGCGCCAGGCCTATCGTCTGTTCACCATGCACACCGACGGCACCTTCGTGACCGAAGCCACCGACTGGCTGCTGATGATGAAGTTCGACGAGCAGAACGCCGTGGGCGGCGAGTCGCGCTTTCTGCACCTGGACGACTGGAGCGAGCTGGACTGCTTCGTACAGGACCCGCTGGGCGCCAAGCCCCTGCTGTACAAGGCCCCGGGCTCCAAGAACGTGAACGAGCGCGTGGAACGCCCCGTGTTCTTCCACGGCGAGTTCGGCCTGTCGATCTCCTTTATCGACCAGTTCGTGCAGCCCGCCAACGACGCCGAAGCCGAATATCTGCAGAACCTGTCCGAATCGATGGAAAATTCGCCCGGCACCCGCACCGTCAGCCTGCCCGCTGGCGACCTGGTGGTTCTGAACAACTACTTCTATGTGCATGGTCGCGCACCGTTCGAGCGTAACGAGCAACTGCACCGCGAGCTGATGCGTCAGCGCGGTACATTCGCTCAGTAAACCTTGAACACCTGATGTTTCTGTCACGCCCCCGTGCACCGCAAGTGTGCGGGGGCGCAGCCAGTTAAACCCCTGAATTTCGCTCCCGAGGCGCCCTACCATGGCATCGTCACAAGCCCCTGCTGCAAACGCAGCCTCCGCCCCCAAAGCGCAAGCCGCCTACGGCCAACGCGCAGGGCTTCCCCGTCATCTGCAGAACATTCTGTCGCTGCATGACTTCGAGGCCGCCGCACGCAAGCACCTGCCCCGTCCCTTGTTTGGCTATGTCTCCGGCGCGGCTGAAGACTGCGTCTCGCTGCAGGCCAACCGTGACAGCTTCCAGCAATACGGCTTCAGCTCCAGGGTCATGGTGGATGTGTCGCAGCGCAACCAGAAGGTCGAGCTGTTCGGCCAGACCTGGGACTCGCCATTCGGCGTGGCCCCCGTGGGCATCAGCGCCATCAATGCCTACCGTGGCGATCTGGTGCTGGCACAGACGGCGGCTGCCAACCGCATTCCCGCCATCATGAGCGGCACCTCGCTGATCCCCATGGAAGATGTAGCCAAGGCCGCACCGTCTACCTGGTTCCAGGCCTATCTGCCCGGCGACACCACGCGCATCGACGGCCTGATCGACCGCATCGAAGCCGCAGGCTTCGGCACCCTGGTCATCACCGTGGACATCCCCGTCTGGGCCAACCGCGAAAACAATGTGCGCACCGGTTTCTCCATGCCGCTGCGCCCTTCGCTTCGCCTGGCCTATGACGGCATCACCCGCCCGCGCTGGATGGTGGGCACCATGCTGCGCACGCTGATCAACCACGGCATGCCGCACTTCGAGAATTCGTTTGCCACGCGCGGCGCGCCTTTGCTGTCGGGTACCGCCATCCGCGACACCTCGGGCCGTGATCACCTGAACTGGAAGAACATCGAACGCATTCGCCAGCGCTGGAAAGGCAACCTCGTCATCAAGGGCATCCTCAACGAAGACGATGCCGTGATGGCCACCGATATCGGTGCGCAAGGCATCGTGGTCTCCAACCATGGCGGCCGTCAGCTCGACGGCGTGGTCGCGCCGCTGCAGATGCTGCCCTATGTGGTGGACCGCGTGGGCCACCGCACGGCCGTGATGATGGACAGCGGCATTCGCCGCGGCAGCGATGTGCTCAAGGCCGTGGCCCTGGGCGCGCGCATGGTGTTTCTGGGCCGCCCCTTCATGTACGCAGCCGCAGTTGGCGGTGCACAGGGCGTGGACCACGCCATCACCTTGCTGCGCGACGAAGTGGACCGCAATATGGCCATGCTGGGCGCGACCTCCATGGCCGAGATCACCAGCGACTGCCTGCGCGCGACGCGGGGCTGAAACCGCTCAGCCTCTAAGATAGAACGCTTGAACCATAAAAAAGGAGAGCGTCATGCCCATGTTTGTAGACCACTCGCCCCCTGGCGAGTGCATTTTCTGCAAGCTCGTCAAAGGGGAGATTCCATCGGCCAAGGTCTATGAGGACGATCTGACCATCGCCTTCATGGACATCGGCCAGGCCACGCGCGGCCATGTGCTGGTAGCCAGCAAGCGCCATGCCGTCAATCTGCTGGAGCTGACGCCCGAGGAAGCCGGCGCGGTGATGCAGACGGCCCAGCGCGTGGCGGCTGCGGTGAACAAGGCTTTCGATCCAGACGGCATCAATATCTTCCAGGCCAATGGCGCGCCTGCGGGGCAGACGGTGTTCCACTTTCATCTGCATGTGCTGCCGCGTTTCGAGGGCGATGGCCTGTCCGTGGTCTGGAAGCGCGAGGAGCCTGGCTTTGCGGCACTGGGAGAGTTGGCTGAGCGCATCAAGGCCCAGCTTTCCTGAAGCAAGCCACTGATAAAAAAAGAGCTGTCAGCGCTTGATATTCATAGATTTCAGATAGAAAACCATCTGAAATCCACATATAGCAAGCGCTAGAAGCTCCTATTTTTAAGCCGAAAATTGCGCGAATATTGCATCCAGCTTTGCAATCCACTCGGCCTTCTGCGCCTCGCTGGCAAAGCTCGCTTCCAGGCTGTTGCGCGCCAGCTGGTAGGCCTCGGGCGCGCCCATGCCCGTGGCAGCAAATAGCTGGGTGTAGTTTTCGTTGACATAGCCGCCGAAATAGGCAGGGTCGTCCGAGTTGATCATGACCTTGAGCCCGGCCGCCAGCAGGCGCGGCAAATTGTGATCGGCCAGGTCCTTGATCACGCAGAGCTTGAGATTGGACAAAGGGCAGACCGTCAGCGGTATCTGCTCCTTGACCAGCCTCTGCATCAGCAGCGCATCCTGCTCTGACTGCACGCCATGGTCGATGCGCTCCACATTCAGCACATCAAGAGCACCCCAGATATAGGCAGGCGGCCCCTCCTCCCCGGCATGGGCCACCAGGTGCAGGCCCAGTTGCTTGCAGCGCGCAAAAACGCGGGCGAACTTTTCGGGCGGATTGCCCAGCTCGCTGCTGTCCAGCCCCACGCCGATGAAGCGGTCACGCAGCGGCAGCGCGGCCTCCAGCGTCTGCAGGGCGCTTTCTTCGCTCAGATGGCGCAGAAAGCTCAGGATCAGCGAGGAGGAAATGCCCTGCTCGATCTGCGCATCGCGGCAGGCGCGGTAAAGACCGTTGATGACGGTCTCCATGGCCACGCCACGCTCGGTGTGGGTCTGCGGGTCAAAGAAGATTTCCGTGTGCACCACATTGTCGGCCACGGCGCGGTCCAGATAGGCGCGCGCCATGTCGTAGAAGTCCTGCTCGTGCAGCAGCACGCTGGCACCCGCGTAATAGATGTCCAGAAAGCTCTGCAGATCGGTAAAGGCATAGGCCGCGCGCAGAGCTTCCACGCTGTCATAGGCCAGAGCCACCTTGTTGCGCTGCGCCAGCGCAAAAATCAGTTCGGGCTCCAGCGAACCCTCGATATGCATATGCAGTTCGGCCTTGGGCATGGCTCGCAGCAGCTCCGGCAGACGGGAAACATCTACGGCAGGCACGGTGTTCATCTTTATTCTCCTTGGCGCTACGCGCCATTCAATGTCTAGCCTATCAAACCGGCGCAGCTCAAGCCATATGGCCAGCCCCGACGAGTCTGTGACTTCGGCTTGGCGGCCACAAGCCCTTGGCGCGGCCTCCCGGCGAGCCGCATGGACGCCAAGCCGGGGCAGGCGGCAAAGCCTCTCAGGCCTGTCTCAGCAGGTTCCGAAGGCGATCTCCTGGGCCTTCAGGAAACGGCGATAAGCCGACGACATGCGGTCGGCCGCCGAGTGCATTTCTGCGCGCGGATCCAGCGGCAGGGCCTTGGGCAGCTGCGACTCCAGCACAGGCTGGTCCTGCACAAAGATGGTGTGCTGGAAGGTCTGCAACTGCTCATCGGTCGATTCGAAGTCCGCGACCGCCAGACGGAACCAGACGCGGCTGGTTTCGGGAGTGACAGGGCAGATGAACAGGCCGATCTGCTCACGCCAGCCCTGCTTGGAGCTGCCCTCTTCGGGAATCTTAGTCAGCACGGCGGTGTAGGCGGCGGTCACCTCATAGGTGTACTCCACCTCGGCCGCCTGGGTGGAGTGCAGATTGGACTGGGGCTGCACGGCCTTGCAGCCTGTCGCCAGCACGCCGGTGGAGGTGCTCTCCACCTTGTAAGTGGCAATGGCCGTGGCGTCACGGCTGCCCAGCCAGCCTTCGTGCACAAAGCCGAAGTGGGACATGTCGAGGAAGTTCTCGATGATGCGCGGCGCACTGGCTGCCACATCGTAAGGCCCGCAGTTCACCTTGCGCAGATGTTCATCCGCCTCGGCCGCGAACACGGGCAGCTGGCTGTCGGAAGACTCCAGGCGCACCCAGATCAGTCCGTAGGCTTCCTGCACCTCGAAGGCCTGCACGCGCTGCGATGCGGGGGGAGTGAAATCGGGCACGGCGGGCACTTTCACGCATTGGCCACCGGAGGAGAATTGCCAGCCGTGATAGGGGCACTCCAGATGTCCGTTCTCCACGCGCCCCATGGACAGGCGTGCACCGCGATGCGGGCAGCGATCCACAAAGGACTGCACCAGTCCCTCGGTATTGCGCCACAGCACCAGCGGCTGTTCCAGCAGCAGCACGGAAAACGGCGCGCTCACCACCTCGGAGGATTGGGCAACAGGATGCCAGAGGGTACGTTCAGTCATGGGGATACTCGTCATTATCGAAATACAAAGGGCCGCTCTGCGGCGGCCCTGTCGCTGCAAGTCGTGTCTGGACGACTGCTAACAGCCAACACTACCCGGCAAACCCGGGGTCTGCCTTGAAGACATGCGCCACAGGCCGCAATCGGTGCGACGAGGCGGCGCGATGCCTGATCCGCAGTGCTTACTTGGCGTCGCCGCCGGGCACTTTGCCTTCCACGCCCTTGACGTAGAAATTGATGCCTTTGAGGAAACCGTCATCGGCAACCTTGTCGGCAGCGATCAGTTCCTTGCCGTCCTGGCCGGTGATAGGGCCCTTCCAGATGGTGAATGTACCTTCCTTCAGTCCCTTTTTCACGTCCTCAACCTTTGCCTTGAGCTCGGCAGGAATGTCGTCAGCCAGTGAAACGATGTCGATCACGCCTTCCTTGACGCCCCACCAGGTCTGGCGGCTGCTCCACTTTCCTTCCAGCGCGCTGCGGGTGGAGTCGATGTAGTAAGGCGCCCAGTTGATGATGGACGAGCCCAGGTGAGCCTTGGGACCATAGGCCGTCATGTCCGAATCCCAGCCGAAGGCACGCTTGCCCTTTTCCTCGGCCGTCTTCAGCACCGCCGGCGAATCGGTGTTCTGGAACAGGATGTCGGCGCCGCCGTTGATCAGGCTGGTCGCAGCTTCGGTCTCCTTGGGAGGGCTGAACCATTCGTTGACCCAGACCACCTTGGTCTTGATCTTGGGATTCACGGACTGGGCGCCCAGGGTGAAGCTGTTGATATTGCGGATCACTTCGGGAATAGGCACCGAGCCCACCACGCCCAGGGTGTTGGACTTGGTCATGCCACCGGCAATGATGCCGGCCAGATAGGCACCTTCGTAAGTGCGGCTGTCATAGGTGCTGACATTGGCGGCGGTCTTGTAGCCGGTGGCGTGTTCCCACTTCACATCGGCAAATTCGGGGGCCAGCTTCTGGATCACGTCCATATAGCCGAAGGTGGTACCGAACACCAGCTTGTTACCCTGTGAAGCCATGTCGCGCAGCACGCGCTCGGCATCGGCACCTTCGGGCACGCTCTCCACATAGCTGGTCTTGATCTTGTCACCGAACTCTTTTTCCAGGGCTTTGCGGGCCTGGTCATGGGCAAAGGACCAACCACCGTCGCCCACCGGGCCGACATAAGCAAAAGCAATCTTCAGAGGTTCCGGAGCAGCGGCCGCAGGAGCGGCAGCGGGGGCTGCTGCCGGCGCAGCTGCTTCTTCCTTCTTGCCGCAGCCCACGAGAGCGGCCGAGGCAATAGCCGTCAGTGCGGCGACCTTGATCAATGAACGCTTGTGCAAATCAGTCATTAAAGTTTCCTTGGAACAAAGAGTGAGGTTTGAAACCGACAGGAGCGCAGGCCCATGGATACCGGTTACACCTTGGGCAATATATGCATAAACTGCGCCAAATTGCAGATAGGTATCCTGAAAACGACAGCGCAAAAAGAAAGGCCCCCAGGGGGCCTTTGATCGGACGCTGCTCAGGCGCCCCGCAAACAGTGCTTATTTGGCACCGGGCACCTTGCCCTCGATACCGTTCACATAGAAGTTGATGCTGCGCAGCCAGGCATCATCGGCAACCTTGCCGGCTTCCAGCAATTCCTTGCCGGTGTTGTCCTTGATGGGACCTGTCCAGACGGCGAAGGAGCCGTCCTTCAGGCCGGCGCGAGCCTTCTCAACCTTGTCCTTGATTTCCTGGGGCACGTCGTCAGCGATCTTCTTCAGGTCGATGGCGCCTTCCTTCACACCCCACCAGAAGTTGCCGGTCTGCCACTTGCCTGCCAGCGTGTCTTCCACCACCTTGCTGTAGTAAGGAGTCCAGTCGATCACGGCCGAGCCCAGATGAGCCTTGGGCGCGAAGCCGCTCATGTCGCCGTCCTTGCCGAAGGCACGGGCACCGCGCTCCTCGGCCGTCTTCAGCACGGCGGGAGAATTGGTGTTCTGGTACATCACGTCCACGCCGCCGTTGATCAGGCTGTTGGCGGCTTCGGATTCCTTGGGAGGAGCAAACCACTCGTTCACCCAGACCACCTTGGCCTTGATGGAGGGGTCGATGCTCTGGGCGCCCAGCACAAAGCTGTTGATGTTGCGCACCACTTCGGGGATTGGCACCGAAGCCACCACGCCCACGGTCTTGGTCTTGGTCATGGCACCCGCCACGATACCGGCCAGATAAGCACCTTCAAAGGTCTTGGTGTCGTACACGGCTGCGTTGTCGGCCGTCTTGTAGCCGGTGGCGTGCTCGAACTTCACATCCTTGACGTCGGCGGCGACTTTCTGCACAAAGTCCTGATAGCCGAAGCTGGTGGCGAAGACCAGCTTGTTGCCCTGACCGATCATGTCGCGCATCACGCGCTCGGCGTCGGCAGACTCTGGCACGCTCTCGACCATAGAGGTCTCGATCTTGTCGCCGAACTTCTCCTGGATGGCCTTGCGGCCCAGCTCGTGCTGGTAGGTCCAGCCGCCGTCGCCGATGGGGCTCACATACATGAAGCCGATCTTGAGCTTGTCGGCAGCAGGAGCAGCCGCAGGTGCGGCGGCAGGAGCCGCTGGTGCTTCTTCCTTCTTGCCGCAAGCGGTCAGCACAGCCATGGAAACAGCCGACAGGCCGATCATCTTGATCAGAGCGCGTTTGCCCAGAGTTGTCATCGAAGTTGTCCTCTCGTTATTTTTGAAAAGCGGATTGCACCACATTTGGGCATCACGCTCCAGGGTAGAAGGGTTTTCCCAGGGAGGCCGGCATATTGGCTCGAATCCAGGTCGGATTACGCGAGATCAGTACCAGCACCACGATGGTGGCCAGATATGGCAGCATGGACAGAATCTGGCTGGGCACCTGGACCCCCGTGGCCTGCAGATGGAACTGCAACATGGTCACGCCGCCAAACAGATAGGCGCCCAGCAGGACGCGGGCCGGTCGCCAGGTCGCGAAAGTCGTCAGCGCCAGAGCAATCCAGCCTCGACCCGACACCATGTTCTCCACCCACAGCGGCGTGTAGACCACGGAGATGAAGGCCCCCGCCAGACCGCACATGGCACCGCCAAACATCACGGCCATCAGACGGATGCGGCGCACGGGGTAGCCCAGGGCATGGGCCGACGAGGGCGACTCACCGACCGAACGCAACACAAGACCCGCACGCGTGCGGTACAGAAACCAGACCATCAGGGCGGCCAGCACGATGGCGCCGTAGACCAGCGGGTGCAACGTGAACAAGGCCGGGCCCACGAGCGGCAGATCTGCCAGGCCTGGGATGGAGTACTTGGGCAGCTCTGGCAGCTTGGCCTGCACATAGCCCAGGCCCACGAAAGCCGAGAAGCCCGCGCCGAACAGCGACAGCGCAAGACCGGTTGCGTACTGGTTGGTGTTGAACCAGATCACCAGTCCCCCGAAGATGGCGGCCAGCAAGGCCCCTGCCAGCATGCCCGCGCCAAAGCCCATCCAGGTATTGCCGGTGTGCACGGTAGCGGCAAAACCGGCAATGGCAGCGCAGAGCATCATGCCTTCGGCACCGAGATTGACGATGCCCGATTTTTCATTGATCAGCAGGCCCAGGGCCGCCAGCGCCAGAACAGTGCCGGCGCTGAGGGTGGAGCCCAGCAGCAGTGCATAGGATTCCATGGATCAGGCTCCCTTCACTGCAGAAATGGCGCTGCCGGCTTTTTTTGCCACCCAGCGGATGCGATAGGCCACCAGCGTGTCGCAGGCCAGCAGCGCGAACAGCAGCAGTCCCTGGAAGACGCCGGTCAGCGCCTTGGGCAGGCCCAGACGCGACTGCGCCAGCTCGCCACCGATATAAAACATGCTCATGAGAATGGCCGAGAAAATCATGCCCACAGGATGCAGGCGCCCCACAAAGGCCACGATGATGGCCGCAAAGCCGTAGCCGGCGGGCACATAGGGCGTGAGCTGACCCAGAGGGCCAGCGACTTCCAGTGCCCCCGCCAGACCGGCGGTGGCGCCGGAAATCAGCAGCGCCGTCCACAGCGCCTTGCGCGAGGAAAAACCGGCATAGCGTGCCGCCGACGGCGCCAGGCCGCCGACCTGCAGGGCAAAACCTGCACGCGTGCGAAACAGAAATGCCCACAACAGACCGGCTCCCACCAGCGAGATGATGACGCCGATATTCATGCGCATGCCCTGCACCAGCCGAGGAATCTGCGTGACGCGCTCAAAGCTCTTGGTCTGCGGGAAGTTGTAGCCCATGGGGTCCTTCCAGGGACCGTAGACCAGATAGCCCAATACCAGCGTGGCCACATAGACCAGCATCAGGCTGACCAGAATCTCGTTGGCGTTGAAGCGGTCACGCAGCAAGGCCACAATGCCCGCCCAGAGCATGCCGCCCAGCATGCCGGCGATCAGGATGGCCGGCACGATCCAGGGACCGGTGGTCTTGTCGGCCAGCAAGGCAATGCCGCCCGCAGCCACCGCCCCGATGACAAACTGTCCTTCGGCACCGATATTCCAGACATTGGAGCGAAAGCATACGGCCAGCCCCAGCGCGATCAGCAGCAAAGGCGTGGCCTTCACGGCCAGCTCGCCCAGGGCATAGCCCGATTTGATGGGTTCCCAGAAAAAGGCCTGCAAGCCCTTGACCGGATCCTTGCCCAGCAGGGCAAACAGGCAGACCCCTACCAGCACGGTGATCAGCAACGCCAGAATCGGCGAGCCATAGGTCCAGAACTTCGATGCCTGGGGGCGTTGTTCCAGCTTAAGCATGGGCACCTCCCTGCACGACTGCCGCATCCCACAGGCCGCTCATCCATTCACCAATCTGCTGCACCGTGGCAGCCGCTCTATCCACCGAAGGACTCAGGCGGCCCTTGGCCACCACATGCAGGCGGTCACAAATCTCAAACAACTCGTCCAACTCCTCACTGACCACCAGCACGGCGCAACCCTGGTCGCGCAGCTTGAGAATCTCGCCCCGAATCTGTGCCGCAGCCCCCACATCCACCCCCCAGGTGGGTTGAGAGATGATGAGCAGACGTGGTTTGGCATCAATTTCACGACCCACGATGAACTTCTGCAGATTGCCGCCCGACAGCGACTGCGCGGCCGAATTCGGGCCCCCGGCCTTGACGTTGAAGCGACCGATGATGTCCCGCGCCTGCGCCTGCAGAGCCGCCATGCGAATCCAGCCGCCCTTGCCCACCGCAGTCTTGCGCGTCAGCAACAGGTTGTGGGCCAGGCCCATGCTGGGCACGGCTCCGCGCCCCAGACGCTCTTCGGGCACGAAATGCAGGCCCATGCCACGGCGCCGACTCGGCCCCATGCGTCCCACGCCCTTGCCCAGCAACTGCACGGCCTCTGCCTCGGAACGTGTGTCCTCGCCGGACAGCGCATACATCAGCTCTTTCTGGCCGTTGCCGGAAACGCCTGCAATACCGACGACTTCGCCCGCACGCACCTGCAGCGCAATGCTCTGCAGATCGACACCAAAAGGATCCTGGCTTCTGAGCGACAGGCCCTGCACACGCAGCACGGTATCGCCGGTATTCGCACTGCGGTGTTCCAGCTCCGGCGGCTCCGAGCCGATCATCATGCGTGACAAGGAAGCATTGGTCTCGTTGGCCGGGTTGCACTCTCCCGTCACCACACCGCCGCGCAGCACCGTGCAAGCCGTGCACAGCGAGCGGATTTCATGCAGCTTGTGGCTGATATAGAGGATGGAGCAACCTTCCGCGGCCAGGCGGCGCAGCACCACAAACAGCATCTCCACGGCCTGTGGCGTGAGCACCGAGGTGGGCTCGTCCAGAATCAGCACGCGGGGATTGGTCAGCAGGGCCCGGATGATTTCCACGCGCTGCATTTCGCCGACGGAAAGCGTGTGTACGGGACGATGCGGGTCCACCTCCAGCCCGTAGTCGCGGGCCGTGGCCTGAATGTTCTCGATCACCTTGGCCAGTGAAATGCTCTTGTCCAGGCCCAGCCAGACGTTCTCGGCCACGGTCAGCGTGTCGAACAGGCTGAAATGCTGGAACACCATGGCAATGCCCAGTGCCCGGGCTTCCTGCGGATTGCGGATCTGCACCGGCTTGCCGTCGACCAGGATGGCACCCTCATCAGGCTTGACCGCACCGTAGATGATCTTCATCAGCGTGGACTTGCCAGCGCCGTTTTCGCCCAGGATGGCGTGGATCTCGCCGGGCTTAACTTTCAGCGATACCTTGCTGTTTGCAACCACAGCCGGGTACCGCTTGGTAATACCCTCCAGCTGCAAACGCGCAGGCGCACTCGCAGATGGGGAATGTGTCGGGGGGGGATTCATCGCTGGATTGTCTCTCAATTCAAATAACAAATTGACTCAAACAGGCTCTATGCGCTGAACAGGAATACGATACAAGCTATTGATTTCGCAGCGTTAGTGCAACGTTGCGAACCACCTCTCGCAGCCAGCGTGTGGCGGCTCCGGCATGCGAACGCGCATGCCAGAGCTGGTAATAGACCAACGGAGGGAATTCCACGGGGCAAGGCAGTATGGCCAGGGACAGACGTTCGCTGAAACGCTCACAGAACAATCTGCCCGAGGTCATGACAAGCAAGCTTGATGCCACCATGTCGGGAATCAGACTGAAATGCGCGCAGCGTGCCACCACCTGGCGGCTCAAGCCCATGCCTGCCAGCTGTTCGTCTATCACGCCCAGGGCACCGGGATAGGCCGGGGTTGGCGCAATGTGCTCGGCCTGCAGCCATTGCTGTACATCCCAGCCCCTGCGCACTGCCGGATGCTTGGGACTGACCAGACAGACCACCTCGTCCTCGAACAGCTTGGCCATGTGCAGGCCTTCCGGTGGCTGCGGCCAGTTTCCGATGACGACGTCGATCTCGCCATCGGCCAGTTGCCCCTCGTAATGCGCCTCGGCGCTCAGCGGCAGAAAGTCCACCGGGCAATGCGGGGCCTGTGCCTTCATGGCCGACATCAGCCGCGGCAGGAACTGGGGATCCAGATAGTCGCTGGCCGCAATGCGGAAGGTACGAGTCGAGGTGCGCGGGTCAAACTGCCGCGCATCGCTGAACAGCCCCTCGGCCGCACGCAGAATGTCTGCCGAGGGTTGCACCATGCGCAGCCCCACATCGGTAGGCTGCATCTGTGCCCCGGAGCGCACCAGCAAAGGGTCGCCAGCGAGCTCGCGCAGACGCCTCAGTGCTGCAGACACCGCCGGCTGGTGCATGCCCAATCGCAGCGCTGCCCTGGAAACGCTGCGCTCCGTCAGCACCGTGTGCAGCACCCTGATCAGGTGCAAATCTATCTTGTCGAACAAGGTCTGGTCACGCATAGGTCACGGCCATCCGGGCGCTTTGGCACGGCCAGCCTCATCCATTTTGTATACAAAGCAGCCGCAGAGCGTAACTCAGTCAGCCCCTTTGAGCAGCCAAGGGATTGCCCTCTAGGCTGTCATATCTGCCTTGAATTCAGCATGCGCAATCCGGCTCAGACCGCAGCCGTCATCACTTCCACACGGTTGCGCCCTTTGCGCTTGGCGGCGTAGCAGGCCATATCGGCCCCCTTGAAGGCGCTGGCCGCCGTGTGGTAGCTGGCATCCAGCAACAGCATGCCGATGCTGGCACTCAGCATATAGCGCTGCCCCTGGTAGGAGCCCTCCCAGTCCTGGATGGCCATGCACAGCAGCTGCGCATGGCGCATTCCCTCTTCCCGGCTGATTCCGGCCATAAGAATGGCAAATTCATCGCCCCCCACCCTGGCCACCCAGCCATGAGGACGTACCGTTGATTCGATCAATCGGGCGATATGGCCGAGCACCTCGTCACCCACTTCACGCCCGCCCTGGCGATTGACCTGGGAGAAGTGGTCCAGGTCCACATACAGCACGATGCCATGCGCCTTGGGCTCGCTCTGCGAACGGGCGATCACATTCGCGCCGCCCAGGCTCTCCAGATAGTCTGGAGTCGTATATTCGCGCAGCCATTCCTTGAGCCGCAGAGCAAACGCCGTTCGGTTGGGCAGACGGGTCAAGGGATCGTGCATGGCTTTCCAGCTCGATTGCTCGCGCAACTGCCGCTGCGTGGTCACATCCTCCAGCTCCCAGACCAGGTATTGACCATCCAGCGCCTTGCCCGACTGCTCCCAGGCCCTGTGCATGCGCTGCATGCTCTGACCGTGAATTCGCACCCATATCGGCCTTGAATCCTTGCGTACCAAGCAGACTTCGCTATCAAATTGTCCGTAAGTATCCAGAGCCCGCCGGACCCGCCCCATCAGATCCTCATAGTCGGCATCGCTGGCACACAGATCACGCACAGCCAGGCCCTGCATTTCCTGAGGCTGATAGCCAAGTACTCTGGCTGCCTGCATGCCCACACGCTGCACTTTCGAGCCATGCGTCACGATCAAACCTACGGGGGCATAGTCCATCAAGGTCTGCAACTGCATTTGCAAATCACGCTCCAGCTCGCCATGCGCCTCATATCCACCGCCCAGGGCCTGCAAGGCAGTGCGCAGGGTCTGGGCCTCTCCCCAATCATGATCGGACAGGCCATGCCACCAGTTGTCCCCCCGGCTGCCCAAGTCCACTTCCAACATCAGCCCGCGTCGAGAAGCCTGCTCTGCCGAGCGGAACAAGGCCGTCAGCGGATAGGCGATCAGGCAAAGCACCGCTCCAAGCAGTCCAGCCAGTAACAGCAGGGCCGTGGCCAGCCAGCCCATCATCTTGACCGAGACTCCCGGCACCCATTCCTGAACGTTGCTGACCTTCAGCAGAGTCCATTGCGCCCAAGGCAGCGGCATGGCGCTCCAGAGCTGGTTGTTTCTCTGTTCACTGACCGCACCGGTCTGTGCCGTCTTGAGCCAGGCTTGATCCAGCCCGCGAGGTAGCGCAGCATCTCGCAAGGCAGGGGGCAATTGCCACTGCCCTTTGCTGCTGAGAGCCAGCGGACGCAGATCACGGTCGATCAGCAGCAACTGGCTACCCGCTTCGGCAGAGGCAACCTCCAGCGAAAACAACACCGACAAAGGCGTCCGGTAGCTGCCGCCAAGAACGCCTTGCAACTTGCCTTGCAGATCACGCACCGGCACGACATTCTGAAACTCCAGCTGCAGGCCCGCATCACTGGCACGCACCCAGGCTTGGGTGATCGGCTTGCCCTCAGCCAACGAACGCTTGAGCACTTCACGCAGCGGCTCTTCAAGCTGTTCTGCGGCCAGCGCCTGCTCCTGATGCAGATTGACCAGCAACTGCCCTTTTCCATCAGCCAGTTGAAGTTGCTCATACTGCTGTGCCATGGATGTGGGCTGCTTGAGCATGGCCTGCAGTGACTCCGGAGAATCATGCATATGGCCCGCCAGCACAGAGGACAGACTATGCAGGGGCTTTTGCTGCTGCTCGACTCTGAAGGCCAGCGAACGAGCCGCGTATTCCAACGCCTTGGTCTGCGCCGGCAGCGCTCCGTCCATGACCGCCCGGCGCAGTGAATAAGCCACCCAGCCCGCAGCGCCAGCTCCAGCCAGCAGCACTGCAATCATGGCAACAAGCACCATGCTGCGCAGCATGGGGCCTGGGCCTCTGCGTATCCGCCCAGACTGTGGCGCGGCAGCAACCTCCTCTGGCTGCGACGGCGCAACCCATGGCGGCTCTGCTTGCAGGGAGAAGACAGCATCTGACATGGGCCTCAATATAGAGAGCCGATGTCTGCAACCCAACGAGAGGAAACCCCGGAGATTGTCGACAAATGCTACGCCGCAAGCTCCTGCTCAGAGCAGAAGCCAAGCGCTGCATGGCCTGCAACCCGGCCCGGTATTTACCCCAGCGCCAGCACCTCCAGTGCGCCGGGCTTGGGCAATTCAATGACATTGCCTCGCCCGGCAATCAGCCCATGCTCTCGCAACTGTCGGAGCACGCGCGAGAATGTTTCCGGCGCAATACCCAGTTGCGCTGCAATCAGGCGTTTACGTGCCTTGAGGGTGACATGCAGGGCATTGTCATTTCCTCCCGGGCTCGCATGGTTCAGCAGCCACTGGGCGCAGCGAGCTTCGGCGTCCTGAGCCAGGCGGCTGACCGCCAGCTCGGTCTGCGAGCAATAGGCCCTGGCCAGATCTTTGAGCAAGTGCTGCACGGCGGGTGCAAGCTCCGCCACAGAGCTTAGAAAGCGCGCCAGAGGAATGATGTAGATGCGCCCGGCCGTCTGCGCCTGCATATCGAGGCAGGAAGGACGCTCTTGCAGCGCAAAAGCGGCATCCAGCCAGGTCGGCCCTTCCACCTGCCCCAGTTGATGGCGCATGGCCGAATCCTGCCCGACCCCGAGCATCACGCTGCCGCTTTCCAGATACAGCACCGAATCGAGGGGTTGGCGACGTTGCCTGAGCCAAGAGCCTGGAGCAAAGCTCTCAGGCTGCCCAAACGTGGAAGCGATTTGCGACATGGAGGGCATGGTGAACATATGCGCCACACTGTGCCGGGCTTTGCCCCGGCTCATATTGAGCCAAGTCAACAAGCCGGGCCGAGCAGCAAAAAGGGCCGTAGTCGAAACTGCGCCCCTTTGGACCTGACAAGTCGATATTCCAGATCGACAACTTCGTAAACACAAATCAGCCCCGGAAACAGACTCGTCCAGGCGCCTCATATCACTGCATCTTTTTGCCCGTCGACCATGGATTGCCGATAGCTGTCATTCCTTACCGGACACAGGAAGCCAGCTAAGGCAGCAGACTCTCAGGGAACACTGACAAAAACGGCAAGCAGTCGCCGAAGTGCCCCTACGTCAAGACAGCTCAAGCAGATCAGGCGCGCAAATCACCGCCAACCTTCGACCGGCTTGTATGACGCGCACCTACCAAGTGTGTGCATAGCTGACTCGCAACACAGTGCCCGCTGCAGGGAGGCGGCTGGTGTTGTTGTTATTGCGAAGCAGCTGGCTGTATAGCGGGAAGTAGTTGCGGTTGAGCAAGTTTTCCACACCGAGCGATACGCGGTTCTTGGAGTCGATTTTCCATTGGCTGATCAAGTCCACTGTGGTGTAGCCCCTGGTGTCGTGGCGCCCAAAGCTGGTCTTGCCATCCAGGCGGTAATCCTTGGAGGCATATGCGCTTGCCTGGATGCGGTGGCTCCAGCTGGCATTGGGACGATATTCCACATAGGCAGTCAGTTTGAGGGGCGGAATACGATAGCCCGTCATGCCCTGATAAAGGCTTGAGCCCTGCGGAAGTTCACGACCTTTCATCCAGGTAAAGCTCCCACCGCTGCTCCAGCGGTCATCATCGCTGAAGTAATCGAGGCCGCCTTCGATCCCCCTGATTTTTTCTTTGGTTCGCAGCAGCGTGAGTCCGTTGTTGAAGCTCTGCACGGCACCGAGGTCGGAGCTCGATTGAAAGGCTCCCAGGTTGGCAATGACGTTGGAAAACTTGCCGCGCCAACCGACTTCCACGGTATCTGTTTTGACGGCCTGCAGGTTGGAGTTGCCGATGTTGAAGCCCGCTGTGGCATTACGTACCACGACCCCGATATCCGGTAGCTCAAAGCCCTGGCTGTAGGACGTATAGAACTCGTGCCCCTTGATAGGCGCAAAAACCGTGCCCAGGTTGTAAGACCATGAGCCATATTTAACGGTACCGCCAGAGACGGACTGGGGACTGGGCAATTTCGATTGCGACAAAGGGGTAAAGTCGTTGAAGCTGGCCTGAGCTCGGTCGTAGCGCGCTCCGCCTTCCACAGACCACTGATCGTTGAATTTGTGTTGCAGCTGGGCAAAAGCGCCAATGCTTCGGGTCGTGACCTGAGGCATATAGATCAGGCGGCCAATCTTGTTGAACACCAGACCTCCACTGGCGTCATAGGCCTTGGGATCAAAGATATCGATCGGCATGTCGGTGCGCTCGTGATTGAAGTCCGCCCCCCAGATCAGCAAAGTGTTCTTCTCTTGTCCGAGAGGTGTTTTGATGGTCAGGCGACCACCGAACACATCGGAGTTCTGCAAGGACTGATCGACGTTGGCGCCTCGCACAGGAACGGCTCGTGCATCGAAGGGCGCAAAGCGCGTATAAAAATCCCGGTAATAGAGTTGAGCCGCCACGGCGCTGCCTGCGAGATCGCGGTTCTCATAGTCAAGACCCAGCATGGTGTTCTTGATCTGGTTTTGATCTGCAAGTACCAAGCCCTTGATAGGCCTGGCGGCTGCCGTACCTGCGGGCAAGCGGGCCACTGACGGATCGGATGCATAGTCAGTGTCCTGGCTGGCGTTGTAGTGGCTCGCGGAGAATTGAAACCGTTGATTTGCGTCCAGCTTGAAGCCGATCTTGGCCGACACGTTGTAGATATTGGAGTCGAACAAGTCTCCCTGGCTGGGCTCTGGTGCAATGCGGCGCCCCTTGGCGTCGAATGAGCCTCCGACATGCTTTGCGCCCAGGCTGACGGAATAGTCGACCACATCGCCGCCGCCAGAAAGATAGTGCTGGACTTCGGCTCCAAGCCCGGCGCCTCTGAGTTTGGACAGCGGTGCAGATCCCGTCACGATGGTCTCTGCTTTGGTCTCACCCGAGGGGCGTTTGGTACGCACAGAGATGATGCCGCCTGCTGCGCCGCTGCCGTAGATGGCACTGCTGCCGCGAAGCACCTCGATCTGTTCGATGTCTGCAGGATTGATGTTGGCGAGGTTTCTGGATGAGTCGCGATTGGTGTTCAGTGGAACCCCGTCCACAAGGATCAGCATGTTCCGGCCGCGCAGAGTCTGCCCATAGTCGGTGATTGTGTGGCTGGAATCGGCCATCCCTGGGACGACTTTGCTGAGCATGGTTGCCAGACTGTCGGAGCCTTGCCGAAGTTGCTGAACTTCTTCAGCTTCGAGAATACTGACCTGCCTAGACGGCGCAACGAGATTATTCTGGGTACGGGCCGTCACCGTAACGGCAGCAAGCTCCGGAGAGCCTTGGCCATTGGCGGGCACGGAAGCACTGCTCTTTTGTTCGATGGATGCCTTGGTGGTCCCCGGGACTTCCAGTGCATAGTTGCCTTCACTTAGACGACGTGCACTCAGCCCCGAACTTTCCAGCAAATGTGCAAAACCGCTATCGACGGTGTGGAAACCAGACAGGCCAGGAGTACGCTTGTCCTTGAGCTTGCTCAGATCCATGCTGAGATTGATGCCCGCCTGAGCTGCAAAGTCCATCAGCGCGGGGCCAATTGGGCCAGCGGCCACCTGATAGGACTTCTGCGCAGGACTGGTAACCGGATCTGCAGCAAAAGCCTCTGGCATGTGCAAACCGATAGCGGCTGCGCCGACGATGGCAACAAAAATTCCTCTGACTGCCGTTGCGACTGGGCGCAGTCGCATCGCATTGGCGTTCCTGTTGGGTTTTCGGACGTAATTTTCGGGCATCTGCTCAATCCTCTTGGCTGTCAATAAACGGGTCTTGATGCACTTGACAGGCGAGATTGAAAAACAGGACAGCGATTTAAAAGAGTCATTGCTGCGACCTGAATTTCCGAGGGCAGCATGCGAGAACCTGATCCCGGGAAACTTCAGGAACGCGTGATACTTATCCAGTAACGGGTGCGTTGCTGCCTATGGATTGGCAGGGTCCGAGCCAGCAGCTCGAGAATACGATCTGTGTCGCGCAAATGGAATGTGCCGGACACAAGCAGCTCAGCAGCACTTGAATCGCAGCGCAGGATTCCTTCGCGATAGCGCTGCAACTCCTCCAGGAAGTCAGCCAAGCGCATATTCTCGGCATACAGCACACCCCGAGTCCAGGCATCGGCGTGGGATGGCAGCGAGGTGAAGGCCCCCACCTTGTGAGCATCGAAGTTCACTTGCTCGCCAGCCTGCACGACAAGCGATTGCCTGGAATGCGCAGGCATTACCTGCACCGCGCCTTGCAGCACCGACAGCGTCGTGCTCCGTGCATGCTTTCGAACGATGAATTTGGTGCCCAGTGCCTGCAGCCGCCCATCGGCAGTCTGGACAACAAAGGGCAAGGTCTTGTGTTCGCTCAGGTGTGCGGTTTCCACCAGAATCTCACCAGCAAGATGCTGGATCAGACGTTCTTTGCCATCGAACTGAACGCTTATTGCGGAAGCCGTATTCAACAGCACCTGACTGTTGTCAGCCAATGTCAGTTCGCGTCTTTCGCCTGTTGCTGTTCTGAAGTCTGCATTCCAGATGTGCCATGGCAGATAGCGGTAGGAGAACCAGCCAAGCATTGGAGTTGCCAGAGCGAGTGCCGATGCACGCAGAATCTGCCGGCGATTTCCCGCCGCACGTGGACGATCCAGAACGGCCATGCCGACTGCCGAGGGAACACTATCCATTCGGAATTTCAGTTGCTCTATGCGTTGCCAGACTTCCTCGTGGGTTGCACTGAGGCTGCGCCATCGAGCAAGCTCGGCCTGCTCTGCCTCGCTGAAATCCGATGCATGCCGACGAGCCAGCCATTGAGCGGCCTCATCGAGAATGCTTGCATCGATTGCACTCATTTCAGGCGTCCAGCATCACGCGCAGGCATTGTCGGAAGCCTTGCGCCATATAGCGGGTGACCGTACGCACGCTTACTTGCATCTGCGTGGCGATCTCCTCATAAGCAAGCCCTTCGAGCTGCGAAAGCAGGAATGCGGTGCGAACTTTCGTTGGAAGCTCTCCCAGCAATGCATCCAGCTCCTCCAGGGTCTCCAGCAAGATGGCTCGGGCCTCTGCGGAGAGCGCGGTGGCTTCAGGCAATAGCTGCAAGGAGGCAAGATATGCCTGTTCGAGCGAGCGGCGTTCCAGGTGATTGATCATCAATCGCCTGGCGACGATTGTCAGATAAGCCCTGGGCTCTCTGATGTCTTCGATTGCTTGCGTTCTGGCAGTTGTCCAAATGCGCGTGAATGTGTCCTGCGCAATGTCTGCCGCATCACAACGATTACCAAGCTTGCGCTGCAGCCAGGAGATCAGCCAGCGGTTGTGCAGTGTGTACATGCTGCCAAGTGCTTCACTGGCGATGCTGTTGGCGTGGGTAGGCACCGAAGTCTCTCGTGCATTGGAAATGCAACGATTTTACATAAATGATACCCATTCTCACCTATGCAAAAGCCCCACAGCCCTCCGCCAAGCCAGACCCGGTCCGGCCAAGAGTCATAGCAGCCGCGCAGATGCATCAACTGCGCGGCCGTCGTCAAAGGATCTCGGATCCGTACCTGCTCTGAATTAGCAAGAGCGTCATCCACCTGAAGACCAGAGGCCTGGCTGCAAACTCCAGCAACCCCTCCAGCCCAGCTCCTGCACACCCGCGTCAGAAGTCAACCGTTGCCGACAGCGCCAGCGTGCGTGGCGCCCCCAGTGCCAAGCTGGACAGCAGTGGCATGCCCCAATAGGCCTTGTTGGAAACGTTCAGCAGCGTCGCGCGAAACGTGACTGGGTTGCCGGCGACCTTGGTTGCATAGCGTGCACCGAGGTCGTAGGTCACACGACCTGCCGCCCAAAGGCTGTTGTCCGCACTGATATATTGCTTGGACACCGCCGTGGCATTACCCGTAACAGTCAGCCCGGCAATGGCAGGAACATCCCATTCAGCACCCAATTTTCCTTGCAGCTTGGGTACACCCGTGGCGACTTTGCCCTGATTGACGCCGCCTGCGGTCTGCGTCAGCTTGGGCGCGGTGTAGGCAATCCCGCCCATCAGGCGTACGCCACGCAGCGGCGATCCCCAGAAGCCCCATTCAATGCCGCGATTGCGCTGCTCGCCGCCGAACGAGAAGATATTGGTGACCGGGTCCGTATAGCTGCTGGGGCGTGTGATCTCGAACAGACTGAGCGTGTGCGCGAATTCCCCAAGATCAAGTTTGACACCCACTTCTTTCTGCTTGGTCTTGTAAGGCGCAAATACTTCGCCCGCATTCGCCGCGGTCATTGGTGCGGTTGCGCCCTGGCTCAGGCCTTCAATGTAATTGGCATAGGCCGAAACATGTTCTGTCGCCCTGAACAGCAATGCTGCAGCAGGCGATGTGGCGCTTTGGTCATATCGCGAAGTGCGCGCCCCCGTGGTGATACTGAAGGCGTCGCTGACCACTTGCTGGCGGCGCACACCCAGGGTGAGTTGCACACGATCTTCGGCAAATGACATGGTGTCCGCCAGGCCATAGCTGCTCAGGCGCACCTCGGTGTGCGAGATGTGCGGCGCAACAAAGGGCGCTTCCGGTCCCCAGACCGGGTTGTAGAGGTTGGTAGTCCAGTCTGCACCCGGCACGCTGCGGCGACCATAGTCGTCCTGCTTGTGAGCATAGTGCGTTGCATTGAGCGCCCATTGATGCTTGATGGCTCCGGTTTGGAGCCTTCCCTTGAGACCAATTTCAGCCGAACGCTTTTTCTGCTCGAAGGCCAGTTGTCCCATGGCGGTCTTGAAATCGCCCGCAGCGTTGAGCACCTGAGCCGACATCGCGCCGTTGTATTCATAGTCGGTTTTGCTGACGCCGAAGGCCGCGTAGGCCATTACCTGATCGTTCACATCGAATTCACCGCGCACCATCGCTGCCTTGTCCTGGTTGTGCACATGCGACCAGTTGGGGTTCAGCAAGGTCTCAGGCTTGGGCGGCCTGGGAATGGCCACACCCGGAGCCAGACTGATGCCTCGCGTCACGCCGTTCACGCGGTCATCGCTGGTGTAGAAGTCGGCGGAGATCCGGGCTCGATCGCCACGCCAGTCAAGGCCCAGTGATGCAAGCCTGGATTTCTTGTCCTGCTGGTTTACCGCCCCTTCACCTCCACGGTAAACACCATTGAAGCGGATGCCGAACTGCTTGTCTGCGCCAAATCTGCGTCCCAGATCAATATGGCCGCCAAACTGCGAATCCAACATATAGGTGGTAGTCAGCCGCGTGATGGGATCGCTGGCAGCGCGTTTGGGAACCAGGTTGACGGCCCCCCCTACTGATCCTCCAGGGGGCATGCCATTGAGCAATGCGGACGGTCCTTTGAGGACTTCGATGCGCTCGAACATCTCCGGCGTGGTGCGGTAGTAAGGAGCCATGCCGTAGAGACCGCCCAGCGTCATGTCCGAGCTGCTCGAAGAGAAACCGCGAATCGAGTAGTTCTCGCTCCATGACGCGGCAACCCCATTGCTGAACACCGTGGGATCGGTGGCAGAGATCACATCGGTAATGGTCTGTGCCTGACGATCCTGCGTGAACTTTTCCGTATAGCTGATGGTGTTGAAGGGCGTCTCCATGAAGTCCTTGTCTCCCAACAGGCCGACACGACCGCCGGAATTGACCTGCCCCCCCGCATAGGGAGCGGTGACGGGAGCGACTTTTTCTTGCACGGTGACTTGTGGCAGAGTGGCCTCGGCCTCGCTGGTTGGCACTTGGGCGTGCGCCGCTCCCGCCAGCTGACTGCCCATGGCCAGTCCCAGCAGCACATAGGGGCACATCACGCTACGCCGGCGCGCAAATGGAGGAGTCTTCAGAGAGTTTTGTGAAATGAGACCTGGGTTCTTGGGCATACCCGATTCCTGTCGATACATGCATGACGTTTTTGCACCGCATGCTTAATAGAACTGCTGGCTGGGTATGGACCTGGCTATGACAAATAAAGAAGCAATCAGCGCGAATAGCCCTTGAGCACATCGCTAAACAACAGCTTCAGTGAGCTTGGGCTGGCACCTGTGGTGTACCAGGCATCTGCATCGACAAACACCACGTGCCCGTTCTTCCAGGCCTTGGTCTGGCGCAGCAAGGGATTGGCAATGCCATCGGCATTGATGACGGGGCGGCGCTCCATCACCGCAGTGCGATCCACCACATAAAGGATCTCTGGATCCGCCTGCTGGATGAATTCGCTGGAGATGGGTTGCCCATGCAGACTGGTTTCCAGCGCAGAGCTTGCGGGCTTCACGCCCAGCGCGCTGAACACAAAGCCGTAACGCGATTGCAGGCCGAAGGAGCTGAAAGCTCCGTTGTTGTGCAACACGATCATGGCCCGCTCCAGCCGACCTTGCGTGATGCGCCGCACCTGTTGAACCTGTGCATCCAGCTCTGCAGCCTTGGCGCTGGCAAGCCCTTCCTTGTTGAATATGCGGCCCAGGGTCAGCAGATGGTTCTTGACGACTTCGATATGTCCCTTCTCGCTGTTCTTGAAGTCCACCTCGTAGTACAAGGCGGGGGCAATTTCAGCCAGCTCCTCGTATTTGCCGGCCTGCAGCGATGTCATCAGGATGAGATCCGGCCTCAGCGCGTGCACACGCTCCAGATTGGGCTGTACGATGGCGCCGAGATCCTGCACCTTGGCGTCGCCCTTGTACTTGGCTAGGAAATGGGGAACGTAGTCCTTCACCATTCCCGCAACGGGCACGCCAAGCTGATCGAGGAAGTCCACCTCGTTCATCTCCAGTGCCGCCACACGCTGCGGCAGACGCTTGATGAGCGTGGTGCCCAGTTTGTGACGGATGGAAACAGGCTCATAGGCGTGAGCCATGCCGGGCGCGAAGGACAAAACCGCCACGCCGCCAACAGAGAGCAGGATTTGCCTGCGCAACGAATTCATGAGTGATCTTCCCTGGATGTGAAGTAATTGCAGAAACAGCCACGCTGGTTGCGCGTGATCTCGAAATCCAGCTCGTACAGATCGGCCATGCGCGTCTCGGTCACCACGTCCTGAGCCGGGCCGTGAAAGCGCAGTGCTCCGTTCTTGAGCGCGACTATGTGGTCCGAGTAATTGACCGCAAAGTTGATGTCATGAATCACCAAAATCACGGTGCGGCCCTGCTCGTCGCAGAGGCGACGCAGTGCGCGCATGATCTGTACGGCGTGCCTCATGTCGAGGTTGTTGAGTGGCTCGTCAAGCAGCAGCACATCTGTCTGCTGCGCAATCGTCATTGCGAGAAATGCCATCTGCCGCTGACCGCCGCTGATCTCATCGATGAAAGCGTGACGCAGCGGCTCCAAAGACAGAAAGGCGATTGCCTCATCCATGGCTTGGCGGTCGTGAACCGTCAGCGCGCCACGGCTATGCGGGAAACGTCCAAAAGCGACCAGCTCTTCCACCGTCAGGCGCATATTGAAGCCGGGGGCCTGACGCAGCGTGGCAACATGCCGTGCGTATTCGGCAACGGGAATTCGGCTGACGTCACGTGCCCGCCACTGAATCGCACCGCTGCTGGGCTCCAGCAAGCGCGCCATCAGCATGAGCAGCGTGGACTTGCCCGCACCATTGGGTCCGATCAGCGATGTGACGCGTTGAGCAGGAAACTCCACGCTCACGTCTGACAACACCGTCCTGCCGCCATATTGCTTGGAAAGATGGTTGACACCCATCATGCTGCACCCCGTTTGCGCACAATCAGTGCCAGGAAATACACACCGCACACCAGATTCACCAGGATGCTGACGGTGGTCTTGTAGTTGAAAACATGCTCAACCAGCAGTTGAGCTGCAAGAAAAACGGCAATGGCAACCGCACACCCCAGCGGCAGCGTGACGCGGTGGCGTGCATGCGGCACCAGGGCGTAGACGATGTTGGCCACAAAGATGCCCATGAAGGCTGTAGGTCCCACAAGGCTGGTGGACAGCGCCACCAAAATGGCGATCAGCGCCAGGTAGAGCTGCAAATACCGGCCATGCGACACGCCCAGAGAAATGGCCTGCTCACGCCCCAGAGCCAGCACATCCAGCACCGCCAGCGTCTTGCGGACCGCGGCACAGGCGAGCGCTACCGCAATGGCGGCATAGAGCAAAGTCTGCGGCTTGGCACGATTGAAGGATGTGTAGCTCACGCCCTGAAACACTGCAAACTCGCCGGGGCTGATGCGCAGTTGCACAAACTGGGTGAACGTGCCGATCACCATGGTCAGCACCAGACCGAGCAGCAGCAGCACATAGACATCATTGCGGCCGCGGCGCAACAGCCACCATTGAAGTGCCCATGAATAGGTCAGCATCAACAGCACGGAGACGAGGAAATTCCCGTGTACGCCAAGCATGCTCAAGCCATGTGTACCCAGCAGGAACAGCAGCATGGCCTGCCACAGCAGATACACGGCCTCGTAACCCATGATGGACGGCGTCAGAATGCGGTTGTTCACCAGCGCCTGAAACACTATGGCCGACACTGCCACGCAGATGCCGCCGATGACAATCGACGCAAGGCGTACAAGGCGCTTGGGGATCACATAATCCGTATCCAGTCCGGAGCCCAGCAGCACAAAAGCAAGCGCCAGGAGTGCAATCGACAGCGCGGCGAACCAGCAGGTCTTGGTCAACGACATGCGCATCAGCGAAGTCCCCGCACAATCAGCACCAGGAACATCACACCGCCCACCGCACCGGCAGTAAGGCCGATAGGCACCTCGAACGGGTACATCACCAGGCGGCCTGCAATGTCGCAGGCCAGCAGCAGGGATGCACCTCCCAAAGCCACCAGTGGCAATGTGCGTCGCAAGTTCTCACCACAGCGCATGGCAACCAGCTGGGGCACTACAAGGCCCACAAAAGGAATCGCCCCCACGGCAATCACCGTGGCAGAAATCGTCAATGCCACCAGCACCAAACCGATGATGGCCGTGGCTGCATAACCCAGGCCCAGACTCGTGGCGATGTCTTCGCCCATGCCCAGCACAGTGAAGCGGTGCGCATACAGATAGGCCAGCATCACTACCGGAAAAATAATGTAGAGAATCTCGTAATGGCCTTGCACCACGCGGGAAAAGTCACCCAGCAACCAGCCCTGCATGCTTTGCAGAATGTTGTGGCTGTATGCATAGAACTCGGCAATCGAGGTGAGCACGCTGCCGTACATCAGACCGACGACGGGCACCAGCACCAGATTGCGAAACTGGATACGTCGAATCACGGCAATGAACAGCAGACTTGCCATCAGGCAGAACACCAGCGCAAACAGCATCCGGCTCAGGGTTCCCGCAGCAGGCATCACGGTCAGCGCCACCAAGATACCGAGCTTGGCCGCATCCAGCCCCCCTGTGGTGCCCGGCTCCACAAACTTGTTGCGCACGATGTGCTGCAGGATCACGCCGCACACCGACAGACCCGCCCCCGTAAGCACCAGCGCCGCCAAACGCGGCAAGCGGCTTGCAGTCAGGGTGAGCCAGGCATCGCCGGAGAATGAAAGCACGTCCGACCACACCATCTGCCGCGCCCCCAGCAGCACGGACACCACGCACAGCACAGCAAACACCAGCAACCAACGCTTGCGCATCACACGGAATCCCCAGACATTTGCACTGCGTCCATGCGCCAGCCTTTGGCAGCGCGGCTCTGCGCAAGCAATTGGGCATAGCGACCCTGCCTTGCCTTTAACTGCGCAGGTGATCCGCTCTCTACCACGCCGCCGCCTTCCAGCACCACAATCTGATCGGCCATGGCAATGGTGGAGAGCTGGTGCGCGATCACGATGAGCGTGCGCTGCCCCTTCAGCCGTGCAAGTGTTTGAGCGATGATGGACTGGTTCTCTGCGTCCAGCGCAGCAGTGGCTTCATCCACCAGCAGGATGGGGGACTCCTTGATCAAGGCCCGGGCAATCGCTATGCGCTGGCGTTCCCCTCCGGAAAGACGTGCGCCGTTTTCGCCCACCATTGTCAGCACCCCGTCTGGCAATCGCGCAATGACTTCATCAAGCCCGGCCTGATGCGCAGCTTGCAGAACTTGCGCATCGCTGGCGTCCGATTTGCCAATGCGGATGTTGTCGGCAATGCTGCCGCAAAGCAGATAGCTATCCTGAAAGATCTGGCTGATTTGCCCGGCCAGTTGCGCATCGCCAATGTCACGGACATCCACGCCTGCGATCAAGACCTCGCCCTGCGTGGCATCGAAGAAACGGGCGATCAGTCGCATCACCGTGGACTTGCCGGAACCAGATGCCCCTATCAGCGCCGTCATGCTGCGCGGCGGCACATGTAGGCTCACACCGTGCAGCACTTCCTCTGCAGACCCGGGATATTGAAACCGCACATCACGCAACTCCACGCAAGAATCGCCAACAAGTGTTGCCTGCTTCGGTTGCGGCAGCGGCTGCACGGCAAATAGCTCCTGTACTGCTTGCAGCTGCGAGCCTGCACTCCTAAGCACTTCCGCGTAGCCGGCGATTTCCTGCAAGGGCTCGATAAAACGCACCACAAGCAGTAACGCAACCGTCAAGGCAATGATTTGCGCTGTGGACAAAGAGCCACCGGATGCTGCGTTCAAACCGGATATCGCGACCACCAGCAGCACGGCAAAGATCAGCTGCACGGTCCATACACAGAATACGGAGGACAGCGATGACAACACCACCAGCCGCAGTCCGGATTGACGTTGCTCGTTGATGGCCTGCTCCAGAAAGCGTGTGCTGCGGCCATCGCCGCTGAACGCGCGCAGCACGGATTGGGCCTGCGCAAACTCCACCACACGCTGGCTGGCTTGGGCAAAGTCACGCTGAAAAGCTGCATTGGCGCGCGCCGACATCGACGAGGTCAATGCGAACGATCCTGCAAGCAATGGCAGCGCAATCAGCGCAGTGAGCCCCAGGACCGGACTCACAACCAGAAGTGCCACCAACACGATCACGGCCGTGGCCGCACCACTGATGAGTGGAGTGAAAACATGCGCCGGCAATTGCGCAATGCTCATCATCCCCTGCGTCACCACATGACCGATGCGCGCGGTATTTTTCGGCGTATACCAGCCGATGGGCAGACTCGCCATATGAAGGCCCAGGCGATGCCGTCCGCCTTGCAGAAGCGCCACGCCGACACGGATGCCCGCCTGCTCCACGACACGTCTGGCAATCCATGACAGCAGCACACCCAGCAGCAGCACGCATAGCCAGCCCATGGCTGCACGCCAGTCACCTTGCAACCAATGCGTCAGCAACGGTTGCAGCACTGCCATCGTCAGACCGCACAGCACACCGTAGGCAACAGCCATCCATGTGTAGCGGTGCAGCAGGCGTGCATCATCACCCAGCAACTTCAAAAAGGTCTTCAGCATGGCAGCTCACTCTTTGGCATCGGGCTGGCATAAGCACCAAGCTGCCACAGCCGCGCATAGAGACCGTCTTCAGCCATCAGTTGCGCATGTCTGCCTTGCTCGGCAATCTCTCCATCGCGCAGCACCAGAATGCGATCCGCATGCACGATGGTGTCGAGCCGGTGTGCAATCACCAGCAAGGTGCGCCCACGTGCAAAGCGAGAAAGTGCGTCCTGAATGAAGGCTTCGCTTTCCACATCTGCAGATGCGGTAGCTTCATCCAGCACGAGAATGGGCGGATTCAGCAGCACTGCCCGGGCAATGCTCAGGCGCTGGCGCTCCCCACCGGAGAGCTGCGCATCCTCGCCAACCACGGAGTCGTAGCCACGCGGCAACGCCAGAATGCGATCGTGGATGTGGGCTGCGCGGGCTGCTGCCTCGATTTCCTCCATAGTGGCCGATGGACGGGCCAGCGCAATGTTCTCGCGCACACTGGCGTGAATCAGCTGCACTTCCTGCAGCACAAAGCCAATGCGTTGATACAGGGTTGTGCTGGTGATCTGCCGTAAATCGACTCCACCCAGAGTGATGCGCCCCTGTGCGGGATCGAAAAACCGCAACAGCAAACGTGCCAGCGTGGATTTTCCTGAACCCGAAGGGCCGACCACGGCCGTGACGGTGCCGGGATGCATGTCGAAGCTGATGCCGGACAGCACCTGATGCTCTGCCGCATACGCATAACCCACCTGCTCGAAACGCACGGCATTGCCTTCAGGATGCGATGGCTGCCCCGGCGCCGGTTGCGGCAGCACCGGAGTGTCCAGCAATGCCAGCACGCGCTGGGCCGCACCGGTTGCACCCTGCAGGTCATGCAGCAAGGTATGCAAAAGCAAAAGCGGCGCACAAATACCGGGCGCGACGAGTGCGAACGGCAATACATCAAGAGGCTGCATCCAGCCCATGGCCACAAACGCAGCGCCAGAAGCCAGCACCACACCGAGCACGGTCACAGGCGCAATCAATGCATGCGCACGAGCCATGGAGATCACCAGCGGGCGAGTGAAATCCGTAAAGGCACTGGCAAATCCATCCACGGCATCTCTGTAACCTGCGTGGACCAGGCTCGCTCCACCAAAGGCCTTGATGACCGGAATCCCGCCCGCGAACTCCACCGTAGCGCTGTTGATCCGCCCCAGTCGTGCAACGAACTCCTGCATGTGCGCATTGCTGGCTTTCATTGCGCGCTTGAGAAAAACGAAGAATCCGGGAAATGGCAGCAGCGCAAAGATCGCCATGCGCCAATCCAGCACAAACAGATAAATCACTGCAATCACGATCGCCCCGGCCGCACGCCCCACGGCGGTATAGAAATGCGCAGTCAGACTGTGCAGCGTCGCGATATCGTCCTGCAGCGCCTGCTTGACCTCCCCTGAGGCGCGGGCAGTAAACCAGCCCAAAGGCACTTGCGACAGCCGCTTGATTACAGCAAGGCGCAGATCGTAAGTGAGGCGGTTGTCTGCCAGGTGCGCGATCAGCTCGGCGACGATCACCAAACCCATGCCTACGAACATGCACAGCACTCCGACAGCGATGCTGACCCATATGCCCCCCAAGTCATCGAGCAAGGCTTGCTTGACGATATGCGCGATGACCGCCAGTGGCACCAGCGTGAACATGGTGCCAACCGCAGCGCTCAGGCCAGCAAGCATCAAGCGCCCGCGAACAGGCGCGAATATCCGGGCGATCGGCTGCGCGGGTCTGGCAGCAACTGCAAGCGATTCAGAGGTAGACATTCGATATGGAAGAAGGCCATCTCTCACAAAGATGCGAACGAGAAGCTTTACGATAATTAGTTGCATGATGATAAACTAATTCAAAACGATTCAAGCAATAGGTCTACGACGAGTGATGTGAATCACCGACAATCTCGCCCAGAGACTGAGAACCAGCGTATGCCCCACACACCCAAGCCCTCGACTCGTGGGAGACCACGCTCCATCACCAGAGAGAAAATTGCAGACGCCGGAATTTCCATCGGCCTTCCTGGCATTACGTTCGTCGGCGTTGCCGCTGCACTGGGCGTCAGCCACATGGCGCTCTACAAGCATGTGCCAAGCCTGGAAGCACTCAAACACCTGATTGCAGAGGAAATCTTCAAGCGCTGGGAGTTGCCGCAGGCAACAAGCCCTCAGCAGATCGGGCTGGAGGAATACCTTATGGGGTTCACTGCGTCCACACGACAGTTCGTAAAAGCGCACCCCGGCGTCACTCCCTTCGTGATTCGCCGCCTGGCGGCCACACCGGCCATGCTGGAGAAGATCAGCGCCCATCAGGCCCATATTGCACAGGCCTACGGCATCACCAAGGAACAATCACGCTGGCTGCTCTCCACCGTGACCTTCTTTTGCATCTCTGCGGCCGACACGGTGTATGCCGCAGCCCGCCTGGAGCCGCTTGACGAAGCGGACGGGCAACTGCAAGAGGCAGAGATGGAGGCAGAATTGCTTGAGGGAACCCATGCCTTGATAGCAGGAGCCCTGGGGCTACTCGAAAGCAGGCGAGACCCCAAGATCGGCGCTCGCATCAACAAGTAATTCAAGTCCTGCGAGACCGCAGGGCATGCGGCAGAGATGGACAGAGATGGGGCGAAGCTGTGAGCGCTCAATAAAGCTCAGTTCTTACGGCACTTGAGTAGCGCTCATTTGCGTGAACGATCTGTTCTGATGTGAATTGAGCGTCACCCTGCAATTGGGCCAGGCCAGCCATCACATCTCCGACTGTAGGCAGATGATTGGGGTCCAGATGACTCTCGTCGCGCCACAACCGGGCGCGATTGATGGCACGTCCACAGTGAAACAACACTTCATCGATCCGAATCACTATTGCAGTTTTTGGCACCTTGATCCCTTCTCGCAACTCTTGCATCAGGTCACCATCGGATGAAACTCGACCGCGTCCATTGATTCGCAAAAAGGTTTCCAGACCAGGGAAGAGAAACAGCATCGCCAACCGGTCGTCATTCTGAAGATTGCGCAAGGAGGCAATGCGATTGTTGCCGGGCCAGTCCGCAAAAACCAAGGTGCGTGCATCCAGTACCCGCACGAAACCGGGAGGACCTCCGCGTGGCGATGCATCCAAGCCATTCCCATCTCCTGTGGCAAGACAGAAAAACGTCGCTTTTGCCAAATACGCCTTGTGGAAATCCATCAAATGATCGAGAACCGCTTTCTGAATTCGCTCCGTTGGGCGCGCGTACAGCCGATTCAGATCAACTGCATCTGACTGACTGCTCTTGTGCAACCCTTGATCCGCCGAGTCTTTTGATAAAGGCACGTGAAACTCCTGTGTTTGAGGAAAGTTGCAAGCGTAGGCCTAGGTGATATGGCGGCTGTAGAATTTATCGGCCATTAGATAACTCAAATCCGCCATGCCTGATCTCATGCATCTGTTGGGCTCCTATATGGACTCCCCTGACGGGCCCAGTGTTGTAGCGGCCACTCGAATGCTGGAGAGTGAACTATCTTCCGAGATGCATCAGCATGCACGCGGTCAATTGTTTGGTTCAATCAAAGGCCTGATCTCGGTGCAGGTCGATGGCGGTCTCTGGGTGGTGCCGGCGATACATGCCGTTTGGCTTCCTCCCCATCATGCTCACGCGGGGCGCTCCTTCGGCCCCTACCATGGCTGGAGCGCCTATGTGGCAGAAGCCGCATGCGCCAATTTGCCGGCACAACCCTGCATCATCAGGGTATCGGGCCTGCTGCGCGAAGCGGTGCTGCGTATTGCCAGCTCCATGCCGCAAGCCTCCGATCAATCGAGTCAAGCACAATCACATATATGCGCTGTGGTTCTGGACGAGATCAGAAGCCTGCCGGTTGAGGAGTTTGGCCTGCCCATACCAGCGGATGCGCGTCTGCAGCGTATTGCCAAAGCGTTGATAGCCAATCCAGCCGACGAGCGCAGCATCGATGACTGGGCAAGTTTCGGGGCTATCAGCTCACGCACTCTCAGTCGCAGATTTGTCAGCGAGACAGGCTTTAATTTCACTGCCTGGCGCCAGCGCGTACGCCTATTGCGATCACTTGAGATGCTTGCCGAAGGCATAAGCATTACAGCCATTGCACTGGATCTCGGCTATGCCAGTATCAGCGCTTACATCAGCCTGTTTCGCCGGACCTTCGGTGAAACGCCGGCATGTTATCGATCACGCTTGAAAGCCGTTTAGCAGGGATCAGTTGAGTCCTCAGCCCAAGGCAGACTTCACACTTTCATTTGCTGCAGTCGTCTTGTTCAACACCGCAGCCTTAATGCTGAATTTCAATAAAAAAAAGCGCTCACAAGGAGCGCTTTTTACGAGGAGAAGGAGTCTAGGCTTTGCTGACGCAACCTAGCTCCACAGAAAGCCGCATGGATACCAGATCGCTGCCTACGACTTCAATTACCCCGAACAGCTGATGGTCAGTTCACGGCAGCGCCGGACTCGTACCAGGTCTTGATCAGGTTGCGTTCGTCGTCGGACAGAGCCGCAGGGTTGCCAAAAGGCATCTTCTTCAGCTGCACCACCTGTTGGTAGATCTGCTGGGCGTGCGACTTCACCGCTTCGGGGGAGTCCAGACGGACCGCCTTTTGCTGGATGGCCGTGCCGTGGCACACCACACAGTGCTGCTGGAAGATCGCATTGACCTTGGCAAAGCCTTCTCCGCCAGCGGCTGCGGGAGCAGCAGCAGGTGACGTGGCTTCGGCTGCAGGAGTTGCGACTTCAGCTGCAGGGGCCGCGGAAGTTGCAACCTGCCCGGCTGCGGGTGCCGCTGGAGCAGCCGCTACTGGAGCAGTTGCAGCCACAGGAGCAGGCTTGAGCCAGACAAACACGGCCAGCAGAGCAGCTACGCCGACAGCAGCGTAAGGCCAGGGGTGGCTGTTGCGACCCAGCTTGTAGCCGTGGCGCATCACGAAGAACTGGCGAATGGCAGCACCGGCAAACATCATGCCGATCAGCACCAGCCAGTTCAGCTTGTGGCTGTACAACCAGCCATAGTGATTGGACAGCATGGCGAACAGCACGGGCAGCGTGAAATAGGTGTTGTGCACGCTGCGCTGCTTGGCACGTTGGCCGTGACGTGGGTCCACAGGCTCACCAGCCTTGAGCGAAGCCACCACCTTGCGCTGGCCAGGGATGATCCAGAAGAACACGTTGGCGCTCATGGACGTCGCGATCATCGCGCCCATCAGCAGGAAGGCTGCCTGGCCGGGGAAGATGTGGCAGGCCAGGTAGGCTGCGATACACACCAGCACCAGAACCATGGCACCGACGGTGGCATCGCCATTCTTCTTCTGGCCGAAAGTGCGGCAGATGAAGTCATACAGCAGCCAGAAGACCACCAGGAAGCCCAGAGCCGAAGCCACGGCAGCGCCGGTGCTCATGGCATTGGGGTCGCCGGGAGTGACCAGATAGATGTTGGCGTTCCAGAGGTAGGAGACCGTCAGCAGGGCAAAGCCGGACAGCCACGTGGTGTAGCTTTCCCAGTAGAACCAGTGCAGGTGATCCGGCATCTTGGGAGGAGACACATTGAACTTGACGGGGTGGTAGAAACCGCCACCGTGCACAGCCCAGAGTTCGCCGTTAACGCCCTGTTTCTTCAGGTCGTCATCCACGGGCGGCGTCAAGCTGCTGTCCAGGAACACAAAGTAGAAGGAGGAACCGACCCAGGCGATCGCGGTAATGACGTGGAGCCACCGCAACAGCAGGCCGGCCCAGTCGAGAATGTAGCTTTCCATAGCTCTCAACCTTGGCAGCGTGGGGCTGCCGAACAACCTGCTCACCACTGCGGGCGCTCTGAGCAGAAGAAAAGGCCGCGCTCCCGGAGCGTTACACACGGGGCACCGCTGCGACCATTCTGTCGACCGAAAGTGTATGCAATTTTTGCTGCCGCAACTCTCGAATCAGGGATAAACCACCCTAGAGATTTCCCTAATACAAGAGCGATATGCAAGGATCGGGCCTGATTTTTAGGGCAGGTAACCGCATGTTTGCGGCCACACGCACCAGATCAGGGCATTCATTGCACCATCAGCTCGCAGACAAGCGCTGCAGAAGCTGCGCCGCCACCGCCACAGCGATCACCTCGGGCTCCTTGCCGGTAATGCCCGGCACACCGATCGGGCAGGTGATGTGAGCCAGCTCTGCATCGCTGAACCCTCGCCTGCGCAAGCGGCTGCTGAAACTGGCCCATTTGGTCTTGCTGCCAATCAACCCCACGAAAGGCAGATCTCCTCGCTCGCGCTGGCGCAGCAGGCATTGCGCCACCACCTCCAGGTCTTCGGCATGGCTGAAGCTCATGATGAGCACCTGCGACTGCGGCGGCAGCTCTGCCACCGCGGCCTGCACCGGATCGGAGTGCTCGCACTGCACCCCTATCTGCTCCTCCACGGGAAAGACTGCATCACGGCTGTCCACCCAGACCACGCGGTACGGCAAGCTGCGCAAAATGCGCACCAGCGCATGCCCCACATGGCCAGCGCCGAACAAGGCCACACATTGCGACGGCTCGGGCATCAAAGCCCGCAGACGTTGCGCATCGCGGGCGTCAAACCATGCAAAGTGCAGCTCCAGCGCACCGCCGCAACATTGCCCCAGACTGGGGCCAAGCGCATACCGCTGGATATGCTCGCGCAAGGCTGAGGGGTCTGCGTCCCACTGCGCCAGCAGCTGGCGCGCCTGAGCAATGGCCTGCCATTCCAGATGACCACCGCCGATCGTCCCCATCACCTCATCGGCGAACACTGCCATCCAGGCCCCCTCCTCGCGGGGCACGGAGCCACGAGTGGCCTGTACCTGCACCCAGCACAGCGGCTGCTGCGCCAGACGGTTCAAGATTCCTTGCTGTGTTTCGCTCCACATGACTGAACGCCGATTGCTTTGATGACCGATGTTCATGCATTTTGCGAGTCGCAATAGACAGACAAGCGTATGAGCACATTAATCGGATGCATATCCGGACCGGATTTGACGAGTCGTTGCAGATTTTTCACGAGGAGGCTTCAGAATTGTGTCCCCAGGCAGCTGCCTCCATCCATTTGCGGCTACGCTTGGCGTCATGTCTGAAACCCACAACCCCACCCGCACCACACCAGCCCGCCGCCCCCTGAACTGGCTGCGGACCGGGATGATGGCTGCCGTTGCAGCGGTGCTGACCGCCTGTCAGATCGCACCTCAAAGCCCATCCATCGGCACGACGCCCGCCGACAAGGCCAGCCCCAGTTATCGCAAGCAGGCCGCCCAGCATCTGTATGAACGCAACTCCGGCCGCATCTACCAGGGTATGCTGCCGCCTATGCTGTATGCGATCGGCGTGCTGCAGGTTCAACTCGACGGCCAGGGCCGCGTGAAAAACCTGCACTGGATGCGCAAGCCAGGCCATGCCCCCGAAGTGGTGGCCGAGATCGAGCGAGCCGTTCGCTCCGCCGCCCCCTTCCCGGCCCCGGGTCGCAGCGTGACCTATACCGACACCTGGCTGTGGGACAAGTCGGGACGCTTCCAGCTCGACACCTTGACCGAAGGTCAGTTGGGCCAGTAAAAGCACACAGCGATGCAACCCGCTGCATCGGACAACAAAAAACCGGCCAAGGCCGGTTTTTTGTTGTCACAAGCCAGGCGAGGCTTATTCGACCACTTTGGTGATCTTCGTGCCTTGCAGCGATACGCCGGCCTCCAGGCCCGCGTTGGTCAGCACATAGCTGGTGACCGGAGCCTGAGCGGTCGTGGTGTCCACGCTGCCATTGGCACCGATCTTGCCAGCTGCCACGGTGGCATCAGCCCCCACGGACCAGCCGTCGCTCTTGAGGAACTTGTCCAGCGCCTCCTGTGTGTTGAACACATAGATCACAGCCTTGGACTGACCACCAGCTTGCCATCCGATAGAGGCCGCTGTCGTGCTGTAGAAACCACGGTTTTGACCGCCCACGCGCAGCACGCCGCGGCCATGCTCCACCCCGACCACAAAGCTGCCGCCAATCACCGACGGGAAGATCAGCACCCCCTTGGCGCGTTGCACCATTTCCTTGGATCCTGGTGCGGTCTGGTACAGGCGCTCCAGAGCTGCATTGGCACGGGTATTGACCGTTGTGGAATCGGCACGGGGAGCCGATGCCGTGTCAGGCTTGGTCGTGGTGCAGGCCGTCATGGTCATGGCACCGGCAGCCAGTGCAGCAGCCATCGCAACAGAACGCAGAGAAATTTGACGCATACCTATATCCTTTCATGGGATGAATGTGCAGACACATTTCAGAGGTAGAAGGTCCTGCAGTCCGACATTGAGTCGCTTTTGCACATCCCCCCGATGCAAAGCTGTCAGAAACAGGGTTGGCACGATGCTAGTGCGCAGCGTTGCCGATAAAACTCAGCGGTTACAGCTTGCGCCATTGGCCTACAGAAGGCAAGAGCAGTTGTCGAAAAAGACCTACAACATGAACATAAGACAAGACTTGGCCCCATCCATAGGCAATCCGACGAATTGTCTGAAACAGGCGCTAGCATTGTTGATATAAGCATCGCGCGGACGACAGGAAGTTCATGAAGTTCTGGAATTACTTTCACCACCCCAAGGCAGCTCTGGTTGTGCTGCGTGTCACCCTGGCCTTGCTCATGCTGCTGCACGGCTGGGCCAAGATTCGTTATGGCATAGGCAGCATTGAGGCGAAGGTCGAGAGCCTGGGTGCGCCGGGATTTCTGGCCTATGCCGTCTATCTGGGCGAAGTGGTCGCGCCTTTGCTTTTGCTGGTGGGCTTGTGGGTGGTGCCTGCCGCACTGGTGATTGCGGTGAATATGGTGGTGGCATTTGCGCTGATGCACACCCGGCAGATTCTGATGCTCAACAACACCGGCGGCTGGGCACTGGAGCTGCAGGCCTTTTATTTCGTGAGCGCCCTGGTCGTGGCCATGGCGTATTCCAAGGGCAAATAAGTCCTTAAAAACAAGAGCGGCTTGCGCCTGTCATATCTTGGTTTCAATGCCTTTTAATGCTGAAACCTTGAAATAACCTGCGCAAGCCGCTCTTGTTTTTGCCATGTCTCCCGCTTCGAGAGACTCACGTCCCGCTCAGGAGCCGCGATAGGTGGAGTAGCTCCAGGGGCTGACCAGCAAAGGCACGTGGTAGTGCTGCTCCACATTGGCCACGCCGAAGTCCAGGCTCACCTTGTTCAGAAAGCTGGGTTCTGGCAGTTGCACGCCACGGGCCTTGAAGTAGGCCGCAACATCAAAGGTCAGACGGTAAGTGCCGACCTTGAGCGTGTTGTTGTCGAACAGCGGCGCGTCGGTGCGGCCGTCATGATTGAGCACCAGGCTCTTGATCAGCGTGGCCTTGTCGCCTTCGGTGGAAAACAGCTCGACAGCCATGCCTGCGGCGGGGCAGCCATTCATGGTGTCGAGAACGTGGGTGCTCAGGCCCATGGAAATCTCCTCACAGGCAGTTTGCCACTGCCCTTGGTTGTATCAAACACACGACTTACGCAAAACGGGTTCAGGCAGACCGTTGTTGCATTCCTGTTTGCGTAAGCCCTGAAACATCTATGCCATCACAAAGTCTGCTCGCGCATGAGCGCAGCGCTTTGATCGCTAAAGTGTATACAGTTCCTGTACTCCATCAAAGGCTTTTCTGCCTTGACTTTCAGGCACATAGCCAGCTATGTCCGGTTGGCATCTGTGCAAGCCTCTATACACTGGCCCGATTCATCAAGCGAACAGGAGACAACGCATGCAATTGCGCACCACCGCCCTGACAGCCAGCCTGCTCATCGCCCTGGCCGGCCTGAGCGCCTGCAGCAGCACGGCCACGCTAGAGCCCGCCAGCAACGAACGCGCGGCCATCCGTAACGACGCCACCGCTCAGGCCGCAGCGCCAGCCGTCACCCAGACCGCCGCCGCCCAGGCAGCCGCTGCTGCCTATGACTTCGAGCTGGATGTCTTTCACCCCGTCATCGCCAAGAACGGCATGGTGGCCTCGGAGCAGGAGCTGGCCACGCAGATCGGCGTGGATATTCTCAAGGCGGGCGGCAATGCCGTCGATGCCGCCGTGGCCGTGGGTTTTGCCCTGGCCGTGGCCTTGCCCAATGCCGGCAATATCGGCGGCGGCGGCTTCATGATGGTGCACGACGCGCGGAGCGGCAAGGACATTGCGCTGGACTTCCGCGAAGTGGCACCCAAAGGCGCGTCACGCAATATGTATCTGGATGCCGGCGGCAAGGTCATCGACGGCAAATCTCTCTACACCCATTACGCCGTAGGCGTGCCCGGCACCGTGGCGGGCATGACGCATGCGCTCTCGCGCTGGGGCAGCATGCCGCTGGCCAGGGTCATGGCTCCCGCGATTGCGCTGGCGGACAAGGGCTATCCCGTCAGCGTCACCCTGGCCAAGACTCTGGATCAGGAAAAAAAGAATATGGGCCGCTGGCCCGCCACCCAGGCCGTTTTCTGGAGGAACGGCGCTCCGCTGCAAAGCGGCGAGAGGCTGGTGCAAAAGGATCTGGCTCAGTCCCTGCGCCTGATCAGCCAGCAGGGCGCCAAGGCCTTCTACGAAGGGGCGATCGCGCAGAAGATCGTGACGGAGATGGCGCCGCACGCCAATGCCCTCAGCCTACAGGACCTGCGCGACTACAAGGTGGCCGAGCGCGAGCCCGTGCGCGGCAGCTATCGCGGCTACCAGATCGTGACCATGCCTCCGCCCTCTTCGGGCGGCGCGCATCTGATTCAGATCCTGAACATGATGGAGCGCTGGCCCATGAATCAATGGGGTGCCGACAGCGCGCAAAGCGTGCACTACATGACCGAGGCCATGAAGCTCGCCTATGCCGACCGCTCCGAGTATCTGGGCGACCCGGACTTCGTGAAGATTCCGCTCAAGGGGCTGATCTCCAAGGGCTATGCCAGCGAGCTGGCCGCCAGCATCAAGCCCCAGCAGGCCAGGCCCGCCAAGGACATCCGGCCCGGCAGGCCCCAGCCTTATGAAAGCGACCAGACCACCCATTACTCGGTGGTGGACAAGGCCGGCAACGCGGTGGCCGTGACCTATACGCTGAACACCAATTTCGGCAGCGGCATCGTCGCCAGGGGCACGGGGATTTTGCTCAATAACGAGATGGACGATTTCTCGGCCAAGCCCGGTGTGGCCAATGCCTATGGTCTGGTGGGCGGCGACGCGAATGCCGTGCAGGCCGGCAAGCGGCCGCTGTCCTCCATGACACCGACCCTGGTACTCAAGGACGGCAAGCCGGTTCTCGTCACCGGCAGTCCGGGCGGAGCGCGCATCATCACCACGGTGCTGCAGCAAGTCGTCAATCACATCGACTTCGGCATGAACCCGGCCGAAGCGGCTGCCACGCCGCGCTTTCATCACCAGTGGACGCCAGACGAGTTGCGCGTTGAAAAAGGCTTCAGCCCCGATACGCTGGCCCTGCTCAGACAATGGGGCCACAAGGTGGCACTGAAGGCATCCATGGGCCGCACGCAGACCATCGAGATCCGCGACGGCCTGCTGCGCGGCGCTTCGGACCCGCGCAACCCTGACGGAAAGACCATGGGTTACTGACGCTGAACAAAAAAGCCGCGCTCCCCCGAGCGCGGCTTTCACTTGAGGCGGCTGCTGGCCGTACGCTTGGCCAGTGGCCGCCCTCCCCACCTCTCTTTATTCAGCCTTCTGACCGATTTCGAAGTTGGCCTGGATTTCCAGGGCGCGCACCATGCCCGAGTGATCCCAGGCAGCGCCGCCGTGGGCCACGCAGCTGTTGAACAGCTCTTGAGCCTGAGCGGTGTTGGGCAGGGACACGCCCAGCTGACGAGCGCTGGACAGGGCCAGGTTCAGGTCCTTCTGGTGCAAAGCGATACGGAAGCCGGGATCGAAGGTGCGCTTGATCATGCGTTCGGCATGCACTTCCAGGATCTTGGAAGAGGCAAAACCGCCCAGCAGGGCTTCACGCACACGTGCTGGATCGGCACCGGCGCGCGATGCAAACAGCAGGGCTTCGGCCACGGCTTCGATATTCAGAGCCACGATGATCTGGTTGGCCACCTTGGCGGTCTGGCCGTCGCCGTTGCCGCCCACCAGGGTGATGTTCTTGCCCATCTTGTCGAACAGGGGCTTGACGCGTTCGAAGGCTGCATCGGGGCCGCCGACCATGATGGACAGGGTGCCGTTCTTGGCACCGACTTCACCGCCGGAGACGGGAGCGTCCAGGTACTGGGCGCCAGCGGCTTCGATGCGCTTGGCAAAGTCCTTGGTGGCCACGGGCGAGATGGAGGACATGTCGACCACGATCTTGCCGGAGCTGCCCTTGAGGCCGGCTGCCACGCCGTCTTCACCGAACAGCACCTTCTCCACGTCGGGAGTGTCGGGCACCATGATGAAGATGATGTCGGCGCGCTCGGCCACACCGCGAGCAGTGGTGCACTGGGTGGCGCTGGTTTCGGCGATGTTGGCAGGCACCTTGCCCACGGTGTTGACGAACAGTTGGTGGCCGGCCGCAATCAGGTGGCCGCACATGGGCGCGCCCATGATGCCCAGACCGATAAAGCCCAGCTTGAGAGACGATGCGTTCATGGTTGTACTCCTCAGTTTTCTTGATACTCAAATTCGATGGTCAATGGCGCTTTGCGAGCCGGCGCCACAGACCGGGTCATCCATTCATGCAGCCACGGCAACCTTGTTCCAGCCGCCGATCTTCTGCAGCCAGCCCAGGCCGGACTCGGTGCCGTTGGCGGGCTTGTATTCGCAACCGATCCAGCCGTCGTAGCCGATGCGATCCAGGTGTGCGAACAGGAAGGGGTAGTTGATCTCGCCCGTGCCGGGTTCGTTGCGACCGGGGTTGTCGGCCAGTTGGATGTGACCGATGCGGCCCAGCTGCTTTTGCATGGTGGCTGCCAGCTCGCCTTCCACGCGCTGGGCGTGGTAGATGTCGTACTGCACAAAGGCGTTGGGCGCACCCACTTCGTCCAGGATGGACAGGGCATCGTCAGTGCGGTTCAGGTAGAAGCCGGGGATGTCGAAGGGGTTGATCGGCTCGATCAGCAGGCGGATGTTGGCGGCGCTCAGGGCGGCGGCAGCAAAACGCAGGTTTTCCACGAAAGTACGGCGCACCACGGCAGCGTCAACACCGGCAGGAACCTTGCCGGCCAGGCAGTTGAGCTGGGGCACACCCAGGGCGTGGGCATAGGTCACGGCCTTGGCCACGCCAGCGCGGAACTCGTCCACGCGCTTGGGGTCGCAGGCAATGCCACGTTCGCCCGCGTCCCAGTCGCCGGCGGGCAGGTTGTGCAGAACAATCTTCAGGCCGGTGGCGTCCAGACGCTCCTTGATCTCTTCCACGGTATGAGCGTAGGGAAAGAGAAACTCCACGGCTTCAAAGCCTGCGTTTGCGGCACGCTCAAAACGCTCGAGGAAAGGCACCTCGGTGAACAACATGCTCAGGTTGGCTGCAAAACGGGGCATGATAAAAGTCTCCGGTAATCGTTAATAGTTGCAGGCGCTAGACGCCAAGCAAGGGCCTAAGCCGGCCGCGCTGCGCCGCAGCGAAGGCGTCGTCCCCCTCCCGCGCAGAGAGGGGGAAGCGGCAGAGCCGCTCCGGGGGAGTTTTCCTATCAGTCCAGCAGGGCCAGTGCGCTGGGCGCGTCGGCCTTTTCGGTCGCCAGGTCTTCGAACTCGACCACGTTGTCGATTTCGGCGCCCATGGAGATGTTGGTCACACGCTCCAGGATGCACTCGATCACCACAGGGGTCTTGTGCTCGGCCATCCAGGCTTCGGCCTGCTGCATGGCGGGGGCAAAGTCTTCGGCGCGATGAACGCGGATCGCCTTGCAACCCAGACCTTCAACGACCTTAACATGGTCAACACCGTAGCCGCGGGTCGCATCACCCTCATCCATGTTGATATTGTCGAACGCCAATTGCACGCAATAGTCGATCGAGAAAGCGCGCTGTGCCTGACGGATCAGACCCAGATAGCTGTTGTTCACCAGCACGTGAACATAGGGCAGCTTGAACTGCGCGCCCACGGCCAGCTCTTCGATCATGAACTGGAAGTCGTAGTCGCCGGACAGTGCCACGATCTTGCGCTGGGGATCGGCCACGCGCACACCCAGGGCGGCGGGAGTGGTCCAGCCCAGAGGACCGGCCTGGCCGCAGTTGATCCAGTTGCGGGGTTTGTACACGTGCAGGAACTGGGCACCGGCGATCTGCGACAGACCGATGGTGGACACATAGGTGGTGTCGCGGTCCAGGGTGCGGTTCATGCACTGGTAGACGCGCTGGGGCTTCATCGGCACGTTGTCGAAGTTGGTCTTGCGCAGGTACTCGACGCTGTTCTTGCGACCCTGGCACTCGGCCACCCAGGCCTTGCGGCACTTGAGCTTGCCGGCAGCCTTCCACTCCTTGGCAACGGCAACGAATTGCTCCAGAGCAGCCTTGGCGTCGGAGACGATGCCGTAGTCGGGGGCGAACACGCGGCCGATCTGCGTGGGCTCGATGTCCACGTGGATGAACTTGCGGCCCTTGGTGTAGACCTCGACCGAGCCGGTGTGGCGATTGGCCCAGCGGTTGCCGATGCCGAACACGAAGTCCGAAGCCAGCATGTTGGCGTTGCCGTAGCGGTGGCTGGTCTGCAGACCGCACATGCCGACCATCAGGGGGTGATCGTCGGGGATGGTGCCCCAGCCCATCAGGGTGGGGATCACGGGCACGTTCAGGATCTCGGCCAGCTCGACCATCAGCTCGGAAGCATCGGCGTTGATCACACCGCCACCGGAGACCAGCAGGGGACGCTCGGACTCGTTGAGCATCTCGATGGCCTTCTCGGCCTGCTTGCGCGAAGCGGCTGGCTTGTAGGCAGGCAGGGGCTCGTAGGTATCGATGTCGAATTCGATCTCGGCCAGCTGCACGTCGATGGGCAGATCGATCAGCACGGGGCCGGGACGGCCGGAGCGCATCAGGTGGAAAGCCTGCTGGAAGGCACGTGGCACCTGGGCGGGTTCCAGCACGGTGGTGGCCCACTTGGTCACGGGCTTGGCGATGGAGGCGATGTCCACGGCCTGGAAGTCTTCCTTGTGCAGACGCGAGCGAGGTGCCTGACCGGTGATGCACAAGATTGGAATGGAGTCGGCGCTGGCCGAGTACAGACCGGTGATCATGTCGGTGCCGGCGGGGCCGCTGGTGCCGATACACACGCCGATATTGCCGGCCACCGCACGGGTGTAGCCTTCGGCCATGTGGCTCGCGCCTTCCACGTGACGGGCCAGAATGTGACCGATGCCGCCGTGGTTCTTCATTGCAGCGTACAGCGGGTTGATGGCCGCGCCGGGCACACCAAACGTCACGGTTACACCTTCTTTTTCGAGCACCAGGACTGCGGCGTCGATTGCTTTCATTTTGGCCATGAGGGTCTCCTAAAAACTTGGTTGAACTTTAGTCAAGACCTTTGCTTGCTGGAAGGCGCTCTCAGACCATAAAATTTATTCCACCCAAGAATAAATAGGAGACAAATCCATGGACAGACTCGACGCGATGCACATGTTTGTGCGCGTGGTGGAGACCGGCAGTTTCACCAAGGTGGCGCAGGAATTCGCCACCACCCAGCCCACCGTCACCAAGCAGGTCGCGGCCATGGAGGCGCGCCTCAAGGTGCGCCTGCTCAACCGCAACACGCGCGGCGTGAGCCTCACCGAGGCCGGCGCGCTGTACTACGAAAAATGCAAGATCATCGTCAGCGACGTGGCCGAGGCGGAGAACGTGGTCAAGGTGCGCCAGACCCAGGTCCAGGGTCAGCTGCGCATCGGCAGCTCGGTGGCGTTCGGGCGCCGTGTACTCATTCCGCTGGCCATGGATTTCATGAAGCACAACCCGCAGGTGCAGGTCGATCTGAGCTTCGAGGACCGCTACACCGATCTGGTGGCCAACGGCATCGACGTGGCGCTGCGCCTGGGCAAGCTGGCCGACTCCTCACTAGGCGCGCGCATGCTGGGCGTCAATCCCTGGGTGCTGGTGGCCTCCAACACCTATCTGCGCAAGCACGGCACGCCGCGCCGCCCCTCGGACCTCAAGGAGCATTCCACGCTGATCTACAGCAGCGTGCAGGGCAACGATATCTGGCGCCTGCGCAATGCCAGCGGGGAGCCGGTGTCGATTCCCGTCACCGGGCGGCTGCGCTCCAACAATCTCTCGGCCCTGCTGGCCGCAGCCCGCTCGCACATGGGCATTGCGGCCCTGCCGCGCTATGTGGCCCAGGACTCGCTCAAGGACGGCCGCGTGGTGGAAGTGCTCAAGACCTGCCGCCTGCCCGAGCAGGAGATCCACGCCGTCTACCCCTCACCGCGCCTGGTGCCGCAGAAGGTGCAGTCCTTCATCGCCTTCCTTCAGGGCAAGTTCGACGATACCTGGTGGGAGGATCTGCCAAGAGGGGGCTAGCTCCCCCTGAGGCGCTTCGCGCCTAGGCGGCCCCGCCTTCCCCTCTCTGTACGCGCTGCGCGCTAACGGAGGGGGACTGCTCCTTCGCCGCGAGGCGGCTCTTGCTCGGAGCACTGGGATGGGTAGCGCCAGTTTTACACTGCAGCTATATAAAAATAGCAGCTACCGCTTGATGAACGGTGGCTGCAGATATTTTTCTATTTGAAACCGTTGAATAGCCTGCGCAAGCAGCTATTCAATTTGATGGTTTCAAAGAATCAGAATGGCGCGGAAGTCGTTGACATTGGTGTGCGTGGGGCCGGTGATCACCAGATCGCCCAGTGCCGAGAAATAGCCATAGGCATCGTTGCGATCCAGGTGATCGCTGATGCGCAGGTTCAGCTCTGCCGCGCGCTTGAGCGTGCAGGGCGAGACACGGGCTCCCGCGTTGTCCTCGACACCGTCGATGCCGTCGGTGTCCGCGGCCAGCGCCCAGACCTTTTCCTGACCCTGCAGGGCCTGGGCCAGACCCAGGCAGAACTCGCCGGCACGACCGCCGCGCCCCTTGGCGGCACCGGGCTGACGCGGGCGGATGGTCACCGTGGTCTCGCCACCCGAGAGAATCACGCAGGGCCTGGCAAAAGGCTGGTCATGCCTGGCCACGGCACGAGCCAGCGCCGCATGGACCTTGCCCACCTCGCGGGATTCGCCCTCCATCTCGTCGGACAGCACATGCACGGCAATGCCTGCCGCGCGGGCTGCGGCGGCCGCGGCTTCCAGCGACTGCTGGGGCGTGGCGATCAGATGCACCTCATGGCCTTCAAAGCGGGCGTCGCCGGGCTTGGGCGTCTCCAGCTCGCCGGCTTGAAGCGCAGCGCGCACGGACTCGGGAATGCCGATCTGGTAGCGGTCCAGGATGGCCAGTGCGTCGGCACAGGTCGACGCGTCCGGCACCGTGGGCCCGCTGGCGATCACCGAAGGATCGTCGCCGGGCACATCGCTGATGGTCAGCGTCACCACCTTGGCGGGATGGCAGGCAGCGGCCAGACGGCCGCCCTTGATGCGCGACAAATGCTTGCGCACGCAGTTCATCTCGCCAATCGCCGCGCCACTCTCCAGCAGCGCCTTGTTGATGCGCTGCTTCTCGGCCAGGTCGATGCCTTCGGCGGGCAGCGTCAGCAGGGAGGAGCCGCCGCCGGAGATCAGGCAGATCACCAGATCGTCGGCCGTCAGGCCCTCGGTCAGCGCCAGGATGCGCTCGGCCGCAGCCAGACCGGCCGCGTCCGGCACGGGGTGGGCGGCTTCCACCACCTCCAGACGCTGGGCCAGCCCTTCGGGGCGTGGGGGAATATGTGCATAGCGCGTCACCACCAGACCCGACAGCGGGGCATCCTGCGGCCACAGAGCTTCCAGCGCCTGCGCCATGGAGCCGCCGGCCTTGCCGGCGCCCAGGACCAGCGTGCGGCCCTTGGGCGGCTTGGGCAGATGACGCGCCAGACCCTCGATGGGCAGGGCATTGCGCACCGCCACGTCATACAGATGACGCAGAAATCCAGCCGGGTCTTGCTGGGGAACAGGCGTTGCCGCGGCCTGCGCGCGCGAGGATGTATTCTGTGCTTGCATAGCTGCGCATTGTGCATTCGGGCTTTTTTCCCTTACAGAGGCCCCCCAGTCACAACACTGCTGATCTTTGCAATACCAATGTTGCAAGCCCTTGCTCCCATTGGGTTTGCGCGCTTGCGCACAGCTTTCTGCGCCTGAACATCGATACAAACACCATGTTTGGTGAACAGAAACTGTATACAAAACTTGTCTTCAACCGCTATGATGGATTTATGGAAACTTCCACCACCAGTTTCATTGTCGAAAGCCTGACCAAGGCCATCGTCGAGCATCGCCTGATGCCCGGCACCAAGCTGGCCGAGCAAAAGCTGGCCGACCACTTTGGAGTTTCCCGCACCCTGGTGCGCCAGGCCTTGTTCCAGCTTTCACAAAACCGTCTCATCCGGCTCGAGCCCGCCCGCGGCGCCTTTGTGGCCACGCCTTCGGTGGACGAGGCGCGCCAGGTGTTTGCCGTGCGCCGCATGCTCGAAGCCGAGATGGTGCGCAGCTTTGTCAAGCAAAGCAGCGCCGCCAAGATTCGCGCCCTCAAGCAGCATGTGGCTGCCGAGAAAAAGGCCATGGAAGCCAATGACGTGGGCCAGCGCACCGAACTGCTGGGCGACTTCCACGTGCGCATGGCCGAGCTCATGGGCAACGAGGTGCTGGCTCAACTGCTGGGCGAGCTGATTTCCCGCTGCGCATTGATCACCCTGATGTACCAGTCTGCATCAGCGGCCGAGCATTCGCACGAAGAACATGCCGACATCGTGACCGCGCTGGCTGCGGGCGATGCCGAACATGCGGTGCAGCTGATGCAGCTGCACCTGGACCACGTGGAAGCAGGCCTGACCTTCGACCGCGATTTGCCAACGAACGATTTGTCGATGGCACTTTCATCCGTATCCCTATGACTTACGATTCCACCGCCTCCTACCCACGCGACCTGATTGGCTACGGCCGCAACACGCCCCATCCCGAATGGCCCGGCAAAGCCCGCGTGGCCGTTCAGTTCGTGCTGAACTACGAAGAAGGCGGTGAGAACCATATCCTGCATGGCGACCCCGGCAGCGAGCAGTTTCTGTCGGAGATGTTCAATCCCGCCAGCTACCCGGCCCGTCACATGAGCATGGACGGCATCTATGAATACGGCTCGCGCGCCGGCGTCTGGCGCATTCTGAAAGAGTTCGAAAAGCGCGGCCTGCCGCTGACCGTGTTCGGCGTGGGCACGGCGCTGCAAAAGCATCGCGAGCTGGCCCAGGCCTTTGACGAGCTCGGCCACGAAGTGGCCTGCCACGGCCTGAAGTGGATTCACTACCAGAACGTGCCCGAAGAGATCGAGCGCGCCCACATGCAGCAATGCGTGGACATTTTTGAAGAGCTGTACGGCGCGGGCGGCGACCACGGCCTGGGCTGGTACACCGGCCGCGACAGCCCCAACAGCCACCGCATCGTGGCCGATGCTGGTCGCTTTACCTACGACAGCGATTACTACGGCGACGACCTGCCCTTCTGGATGAAGGTCGCCAAGAGCGACGGCACGACGCACAACCAGCTCATCGTTCCCTACACGCTGGACGTGAACGATATGCGCTTTGCCCTGCCCCAGGGTTACTCGCATGCCGATCCGTTCTTCCAGTACATGAAGGACACATTCGATGTCCTGTACGCCGAGGGCAATGCCAGCGGCGACAACGCCCCCAAGATGATGAGCATAGGCATGCACTGCCGACTGCTGGGCCGTCCCGGCCGGATTACAGCGCTGCAGCGCTTCCTCGATCACATCCAGAAGCACGACAACGTGTGGGTGTGCCGCCGTATTGATTTGGCTCGTCACTGGGCCGAGCGTTTCCCTTGCAAGGATTGATTGCGACATGGCTTTGACCCTGGAACAACTGAATGCCGCCGATGCGGCCACCGCCACCGACCTGCTCGATGGCCTGTACGAGCACTCGCCCTGGATTGCCGCCAAGGCACTGGAGCAGCGACCCTTCAAGTCCATGGCGCATATCAAGCACGCCATGGCCAAGGTGCTGGCCGAGTCCAGCGAGCAGGCCCAGCTCGACCTGATCCGCGCTCACCCGGAGCTGGCCGGCAAGCAGATGGAGACCAACACGCTCACCGCCGAATCGACGAATGAGCAGAAGAAGGCTGGCCTGACCAACTGCACGCCCGAAGAGCTGGAGCACATCCGCAAGCTCAATGCCGAATACGGCAAGCGCTTCGGCTTCCCCTTCATCCTGGCCGTGCGCGGCGCGCGCGGTCTGGGTCTGAGCAAGGCCGAGATCATTGCGACCTTCGAACGCCGCATGTTCAACCACCCTGCCTACGAACAGGCCGAGGCACTGCGCAACATCCACCGCATCGCCGAGATCCGCCTGAACGACAAGTTCGGCTACGAGCCCGTCGAAGGCAACGAAGTCTGGGACTGGCAGGAACGCCTGTCCACCAACAGCGACCCCGGCTACGCCGAAAAAGGCCAGCTGACGGTGACCTATCTGACCGACGCCCACCGCGCCTGCGCCCAGCGCATCAGCCACTGGATGCGCGAGATCGGCTTCGACGAGGTCGAGATCGACGCCGTGGGCAATGTGGTGGGCCGCTACAAGGCCGCCACCGAAGGCGCCAAGACCCTGCTGACCGGCAGCCACTACGACACCGTGCGCAACGGCGGCAAGTACGACGGCCGCCTGGGCATCTTTGTGCCCATGGCCTGCGTCAAGCAACTGGCCGAGCAAGGCAAGCGTCTGCCCTTCAACATCGAAGTGGTGGGTTTCTCGGAAGAGGAAGGCCAGCGCTACAAGGCCACCTTCCTGGGCTCGGGCGCCCTGGTGGGCGACTTCAAGCAGGAATGGCTGGAGCAAAAGGACGCCGACGGCATCACGCTGCGCGAAGCCATGCTGCATGCCGGCCTGTGCATCGACGATATCCCCAAGCTGGAGCGCGACCCCGCCAAGTACCTGGGCTTTGTGGAAGTGCACATCGAGCAGGGCCCCGTGCTCAACGAGCTGGACATTCCCCTGGGCATCGTCACCTCCATCAACGGCAGTGCCCGCTATGTCTGCGAATTCATCGGCATGGCCAGCCACGCAGGCACCACGCCCATGGACCGCCGCCGCGACGCCGCCGCCGGCGTGGCCGAGCTGTCGCTGTACATCGAAAAGCGCGCCGGCCAGGATGGCGACAGCGTGGCCACCATCGGCCAGCTGAACGTGCCTTCAGGCTCGGTCAACGTGGTGCCCGGCCGCTGCCAGTTCTCGCTGGACCTGCGCGCGCCCACCAACGAACAGCGCGACGCCATGATCAACGACATCATGGCCGAGATGGCTGCGATCGCCGAACGCCGCGGCCTTCGCTACACCACCGATCTGTCCATGAAGGCAGCGGCTGCGCCCAGCGCTCCCGAATGGCAGAAACGCTGGGAAAACGCTGTCGACGCACTGGGCGTGCCCCTGTTCCGCATGCCCAGCGGCGCCGGTCACGACGCCATGAAGCTGCACGAAATCATGCCTCAGGCCATGTTGTTCGTGCGCGGCATGAACGCCGGCATCAGCCACAACCCGCTGGAAGCCTCCACCTCCGACGACATGCAACTGTCCGTGGATGCCTTCACCCACCTCCTCCACCAACTGGCTCAAGAACAGCAATGACCAATATGAATCAAGACAAGCAAGCCACCTACGCCGCCATCGATGCATGGATTGACGAGCACTTCGACGAAGAAGTGAAGTTTCTGCAGGCCATGGTGCAAGTGCCCACGGACACGCCTCCCGGCAACAACGCACCCCACGCCGAACGCACTGCCGAGCTGATCAAAGGCTTCGGCTTCGACGCCGAGAAGCACGTCGTGCCCGAAGCCGACGTCAAGGCCTATGGCATGGAGTCCATCACCAACCTGATCGTGCGCCGCCCCTACGGTGACGGTGGCCGCACCATCGCCCTGAACGCCCACGGCGACGTGGTGCCTCCGGGCGAAGGCTGGACCAAGGATCCCTACGGCGCCGAGATCGAAGACGGCAAGCTCTATGGCCGCGCCGCTGCCGTGAGCAAGAGCGACTTCGCCTCCTTCACCTTCGCCGTGCGTGCTCTGGAAGCCGTGGCCAAGCCCTCCAAGGGCGCGGTGGAGCTGCACTACACCTACGACGAAGAGTTCGGCGGCATCATGGGCCCCGGCTGGCTGCTGGAAAAGGGCCTGACCAAGCCCGACCTGATGATCGCAGCAGGCTTCAGCTACGAAGTCGTTACTGCTCACAACGGCTGCCTGCAGATGGAAATCACCGTGCAGGGCAAGATGGCGCACGCCGCCGTGCCCCACACCGGCGTGGACGCGCTGCAAGCCACGGCCGTGCTGCTGACTGCTCTGTACGGCGAAAACGTCAAGTACAAGCAAGTCACTTCGCAAGTGCCCGGCATCAAGCACCCCTACCTGAACGTCGGCCGCATCGACGGCGGCACCAACACCAACGTGGTGCCCGGCAAGGTCATGCTCAAGATCGACCGCCGCATGATTCCTGAAGAGAATCCCGTGGAAGTCGAAGCCAGCATCCGTGCTGTGATCGCCAAGGCCATCGAAGACTTCAATACCCAGGGCGGCTACACCGGCGAAGACGCCGTGCGCGTGGACATCAAGCGCCTGCTGCTGGCCAACGCCATGACCCCCCTGGACGGCAACAAGCCCCTGGTGGACGCCATCCAGAAGCATGGCGAAGCCATCTTCGGCGAAGTGCCTCCTGCAGTGGGCACGCCTCTGTACACCGACGTGCGCCTGTACGTCGAGCGCGGCATCCCCGGCGTGATCTACGGCGCCGGCCCCCGCACCGTGCTGGAATCGCATGCCAAGCGCTCCGACGAGCGCCTGGTGCTGGAAGACCTGCGCCGTGCCACCAAGGTGGTGGCCCGCTCGCTGGTGGACCTGACTGCCTGAGCACCAAACACCGTTTGAACGCCTAGCCTTCTTCTGTCTGGATGGAGGTTTTTCAAGGAGCCGGGATTCGTCCGGGCTCTTTTTTTATGTGCGCGACACCAGCAGGCCGGCGGGCATTTGCTCGGCATGGCTCAGGTCCACATGGCTGGCCAGAAAATCCAGCACCGCCCGCGTCCTTACTGGCAACTGGCCGGGCTTGCCCACATACACGGCATGGATGGGCTGCAGATCCCCGGGATTGAATTCCTCCAGCAACACCTGCAGCCTGCCCGCATGCAAATCGTCCCAGGCGTGATAGAGCGACAGCCGCGCCAGGCCCACCCCGGCCTTGGCCAGATTGGCCATGGCTTCGCCATCGTTGACGCGCAGCACCTCCCCCATGCTCACCGTCACCGCCTTGCCCGCCACCACAAACGGCCAGTGCGGTATGGCTCGCGGGTAGTTCCAGCCGATGCGCACATGGCCTGCCAGCTCATCGGGATGCGCCGGTCTGCCAAAGCGCTGCAGATAGTCCGGCGAGGCCACGATCACCTGGCGCGTGTGCCCCAGCTTGCGCGCCACCATGTCCGAAGACGGCAGCTCTCCCCAGCGCAAGGCGATATCGGCGCGAGCCGCTATCAGGTCCACGACATGATCGGTAAAGCTGAGGTCCAGCTGCAGGCCCGGCCAGGTCCGCATCAGCGGACCGACCAGAGGCACCAGCAGGCGGTTGCCCGTGGACGAGCTGGCATTGATGCGCACCACGCCGGTGGGCTGGCCCTGCCGGGTGACCGAGGATTCCAGCGCCAGCCAGTCCGCCAGCAACTGCCGGCCCTGCTCCAGCAACTGCTCTCCCTCGGCCGTCAGCTCCAGCCGCCGGGTGCTGCGGCGCAGCAGTTGCACGCCCAGCCGGGTTTCGAGCCTGGCCACGATCTTGCTGACCGCCGAGGGCGAGACCTCGCGCAGACGCGCCGCTGCCGAGAAGCTGCCCTGCTGGGCCACCTGCACAAAGGTCTGCAGCTCCACAAAGCGGTCCGCGCTGTGCTCCTGCAGCGAAGGCATAGCCATGGAATTCTTCATGAATCACATCATAAAGATGCCATTTATTCCCCACAGGAACAAATGCATGTCCGCATCAAGGGCTAGCGCACCTTCTGCCACAGGTTCACAGTTCAGCCCTTCGCGGAATTTTCACAAGGACGTTTTCATGCCTGCAGCATTGCTTGCTCTGGCCGCCGGTGCCTTCGGCATCGGAACCACGGAATTCATCATCATGGGCCTGCTGACCCAGGTCAGCCAGGATCTTCATATCTCCATCCCCACGGCGGGCACGCTGATCTCGGGCTATGCCGTGGGCGTCGCCGTGGGCGCTCCCGTTCTCACTCTGGCCTCGCGCCGCTGGCCGCGCAAGCTGCTGCTGCTGAGCCTGATGCTGCTGTTCATCGCCGGCAATGCCGCCGCCGCCCTGGCGCCCAGCTATGGCTGGCTGCTGGCAGCACGCGTGCTGACCTCGCTGACCCACGGCACCTTCTTCGGCGTGGGCGCAGTCGTCGCCACGCAACTGGTGGCGCCCGAGAAGAAAGCCTCGGCCATCGCGCTGATGTTTTCCGGCCTGACCCTGGCCACGCTGCTGGGCGTTCCCTTCGGCACCTGGATCGGCCAGCACTGGGGTTGGCGCATGGCATTTGCCAGCGTCAGCGGCATAGGCGTGGTCGCACTGCTGATCCTGCTGCGCCATGTGCCACGCGCACTCAGCATGCCCAGCCCTCAGGGCCTGACCCAGGAGCTGACCGTGCTGCGCAATGGCGCCATGTGGCGTGGTCTGCTGTTGACGGTGATCGGCTTTGCCGGCGTCTTCACCCTCTATACCTATATAGAGCCGCTGCTGACCCAGATCACGGGAATGGACAACCGCATGATCGCCTTCACCCTTCTGCTGTTCGGGGCGGGCCTGGCCCTGGGCAACCATGCGGGCGGCAAGCTGGCCGACCGCTTTGGCGTACAGCGCGCACTATGGGTATCGCTGGCCGCCCTGATGCTGGTGCTGATCGCGGGCCGCTGGATGTTTGCCAGCACGCCCCTGGCCATTGCCTTTGTGCTGCTGCTGGGCATTGCCGCCTTTGCCACCGTGGCGCCGCTGCAGATGGGCGTGCTGCAATCTGCAGGCGAGGCCGGCATGAATCTGGCGTCCAGCCTCAATATCGCTGCCTTCAATCTGGGCAATGCCCTGGGTGCCTGGCTAGGCGGAGCGGTGATCGCGCAGGGCATGAGCCTGACTTGGCTGGCCTGGGCTGCCGCCATGCCTGCAGCAGCAGCGCTGCTCATGGCCAGCTTCGCGCCACGTCAGAGCAGTCCAGCTCAGACTTCGGCCATGGCGGCGGGAATGCACTGAAACTCAGGCGCGACACCAAGGCGGCACAAGGCGGCAGCCTGCCTGCAGCAACGCAAACGAACTCCACTCCAAGGCGACCTCAAGGTCGCCTTTTTTGCTTGCGCAGCAACTCGGCATGGTTTTTGCAGCAGCTTAGGCCCCATGGCAAGGCATGAACTCTTTGCAGGCCCCATGCACGCTTTTGCACAGCGGTGCACCAATTCTGGGCTTGACGCCTTTTTTTTCACCTTCTTCAACGCTAATGCATGCAAGCTGCCTCAAGGTGGCAACGCACTTTCTTTCACTAGATGTTTCAAGACCCGAAACCTGCGCACGCATAACCGGAGCCAGATCCCTTGCAATTGCATATCGCGCAATTTTTGCTATTAAAAACAAAGCATCAATCGCTTGATATCAAATGATTTCAATATGTTTCATTCTGAAAATTAGAAAAACAAAGAGTCAGAAGCTACACATTTAATAGCAATCAGTAATTACCTTAGATGGTTATGCGCGAAAAACATAACTATTGACATCCCATCCAGAAACTGAATTTTGAGCAGGGTTTACCGCTAGATGCTGTGCGTTATGAGCTGTATACACTTTTTGTATGGATTGCATGCCATTCGCGAATCGCATGCCAACCTGAAGCCAATATAGAGTGAGGAGACATGTTTTTATGACATCCCAAGTGCATCCCGTGGATGAGGTTCTGCCATTTGGCAAGCTCACCGCCTTAGGTCTGCAGCACGTTCTGGTCATGTATGCCGGCGCCGTCGCCGTGCCGCTGATCGTGGGCCGTGCCCTGAACCTCCCCCCTGAGCAGGTCGCGCACCTGATCTCCGCCGACCTGTTCGTCTGCGGCCTGGTCACCCTGATCCAGGCCATGGGTGCGACCCAGTGGTTCGGCATCAAACTGCCTGTGATGATGGGCGTGACCTTTGCCAGCGTGGCCCCCATGGTGTCCATGGCACAGAGTACCGGCGGCAATGCCGGCGCAGGCCTGATCTTTGGCTCGGTGATAGGCGCGGGGGTGATCTCCATCCTCATTGCGCCGCTCATCAGCCGCATGCTGCGCTTCTTCCCACCGGTCGTGACCGGCACCATCATCGCCGTCATCGGCATCAGCCTGATGCGTGTGGGCATCAACTGGATCTTCGGCAACCCCGTGGGCCCGACCGCCCCCTCCGTGCCCAACCCCGAGCACCTGAAGTGGCTGGCCGAGGCCCAGGCCATGGCCGGCGCTCCCGGCTCCTCGCTGCCCGCCATCCCCAAGGGCTTCTCGGTGCTGCCCACCATGCCCAACCCCAAGTACGCCGATCTGCAAGGCGCGGCGGTCTCGGGCATCGTGCTGCTGTCCATCCTGCTGATCGCACGCTTTGCCAAGGGCTTCCTGGCCAATATCTCGGTGCTGATGGGCATCTTGATCGGCGGCGTGATCTCCGTGGCCATGGGCCTGATGAACTTCGAGAAGGTCGCCAAGGCCGAGTGGTTCACGCTGGTACTGCCCTTCCAGATCGCCATGCCCGTCTTCGACCCCATCCTGATCCTGACCATGAGTCTGGTGATGGTGGTCGTGATGATCGAATCCACCGGCATGTTCCTGGCCCTGGGCGACATGGCCAAGCGCGACATCACACAGGACGAACTGACCCGCGGTCTGCGCACCGACGGTCTGGGCACCCTGATCGGCGGCATCTTCAACACCTTCCCCTACACCAGCTTCTCCCAGAACGTGGGTCTGGTGGCCGTGACCGGCGTGCTCAGCCGCTGGGTCTGCGTGGCCGGTGGCGTGATCCTGATCGTTCTGGGCGTGCTGCCCAAGATGGGCGCGCTGATCGAATCCCTGCCCACCGTGGTTCTGGGCGGCGCGGGTCTGGTGATGTTCGGCATGGTGGCCTCCACCGGCATCCGCATCCTGGCCAACGTGGATTTCCGCAACAACAAGAACAACGCCATGATCGTGGCAGTGTCCATCGGCGTGGGAATGATTCCTCTGGTTGCCCCTAATTTCCGTCAGTGGATGCCCCATTCCATCCATCCGCTGATTGAATCCGGTATCCTGCTGTCCTCGATTACCGCCGTGGCATTGAATCTTTTCTTTAACGGAGCCGCCAAAGACGACAGCGCTGCCATCAACGCAGCACGTGAGGCTGACGCTCACTAAACGCCAGCCCGAAGCAAACGCTGGCTTACCCGCCGGCCCAAGCCCCCTGCCGCCCCACAGTGCGCCAGGGGGTTTGTTGTCGATATAGTTGAAGCAAAACAGACCTGACTCAAAATGCTTCTTGCCATCCGGTAAGCTCCGAGAAGCAACTTGCTGATAAATATTTCGTATGACACAAAACCTGTCCTCCGCCGAACAAGCCCTGCGCGATGCGGCCCGCGAATACCACCGCAGCCCCGTCAAAGGCAAGATTTCCGTCACTCCTACCAAGCCCCTGTCCAACCAGCGTGACCTGTCCCTGGCCTACTCGCCAGGCGTGGCCTATCCCTGCCTGGACATCGAGGCGGACCCCTCCACTGCGGCCGAATACACCTCGCGCGGCAACCTGGTCGGCGTGATCACCAACGGTACCGCCGTGCTGGGTCTGGGCGATATCGGCCCGCTGGCTTCCAAGCCCGTGATGGAAGGCAAGGGTTGCCTGTTCAAGAAGTTTGCCGGCGTGGACGTGTTCGACATCGAACTGGCCGAGCGCGATCCCGACAAGCTCATCGACATCATTGCCTCGATGGAACCCACCCTGGGCGGCATCAACCTGGAAGACATCAAGGCTCCCGAGTGCTTCTACATCGAGCAGGAGCTGTCCAAGCGCATGAACATTCCGGTGTTCCATGACGACCAGCACGGCACGGCCATCATCTCCAGCGCCGCTTTGCTCAATGGCCTGGAACTGGTTGGCAAGGACATCGGCTCCGTCAAGGTGGCCGTCTCCGGAGCCGGCGCGGCAGCCATTGCCTGCGTCGACGTGATGGTGGGCCTGGGCATCAAGCGCTCCAATGTCTACATGGTGGACTCCAAGGGCGTGATCTACGAAGGCCGCCCCGGTGGTCTGGACGCCTCCAAGCAGCGCTACGCGCAGAACACCGAAGCCCGCACCCTGGCCGACGTGGTCGACGGCGCCGACGTGTTCCTGGGCTGCTCGGCTCCCGGCGTGCTGACTGCCGACATGGTCAAGACCATGGCCGACAAGCCAATCATCCTGGCCCTGGCCAATCCCGAGCCCGAAATCCGCCCCGAACTGGCCAAGGCCATCCGCCCGGACTGCATCGTGGCCACCGGCCGCTCCGACTATCCCAACCAGGTCAACAACGTCCTGTGCTTCCCCTACATCTTCCGTGGCGCGCTGGACTGCGGCGCCACCAAGATCACCGAAGCCATGAAGCTGGCCTGCGTGCGTGAAATCGCCGCCCTGGCCAAGCAGGACGTCAGCGACGAAGTCGCCGCCGCCTACCAAGGCAAGGAGCTGACCTTCGGCCCCGACTACCTGATCCCCACGCCCTTCGATACGCGCCTGATCCTGCGCATCGCTCCCGCCGTGGCCCAGGCTGCCGCCGAATCCGGTGTCGCCACCCGCCCCATCGAGGACATCGCCGCCTACCGCGAAAGCCTGACCCGCTTCGTCTACCAGACCAGCATGTTCATGCGCCCCGTGTTTGCAGCCGCCAAGGCCAATCTGCAGCGCGTGGCCTATGCCGAAGGTGAAGACGAGCGCGTGCTGCGTGCCGTGCAGGTTGCCGTGGACGACGGCCTGGCCAAGCCCATCCTGATCGGTCGCCCCGCCGTCATCGAAGCCCGCATTGCCAAGGCCGGCCTGCGCATGCAACTGGGCAAGGACGTGGAAATCTGCAACCCCGAAGATGATCCCCGCTTCCGCCAGTACTGGGAAACCTATCACAAGCTGATGGGCCGCAACGGCGTCACCCCCGAAGCCGCCAAGGCTGCGGTGCGCCGCTCCAACACCCTGATCGCTGCCCTAATGGTGCATCTGGGTGATGCCGACGCCATGCTGTGTGGCCTGGTGGGCCGTTTCGACAGCCACCTGGCCCATCTGGAAGACGTGCTGGGCCTGAAGAAGGGCACCAACGAGTTCGCAACGGTGAACGCCGTCATGCTGGAATCCGGCACGCTGTTCGTGGCCGACACCTACATCAACGACGCTCCCAGCGCCGAAGAACTGGCCGAGATCGCCAAGATGGCTGCCGACGAAGTGGCCCGCTTCGGCCTGCCACCCAAGGTGGCTTTCCTCTCGCACAGCAACTACGGCTCGTCCACACGCGGCTCGGCCCGCAAGATGCGCGCTGCACGCGACCTGTTCGCTGCCGCCAACCCCGGCATCGAATGCGATGGCGAAATGCATGGCGATGCGGCCCTGGACGCCAACGTGCGCAGCCACTCACTGCTGGAGTCCTCGCTGACCGGCGCAGCCAACGTGCTGATCTGCCCCAACCTCGACGCCGCGAACATTCTGTTCAACGTGCTCAAGACCACGGGCGGCCATGGCACCACCATCGGCCCAATCCTGATGGGCTGCTCGGCTTCCGCCCACGTGCTGACCCCCTCCTCCACCGTGCGCCGCGTGGTCAACATGACCGCTCTGGCAGCAGCTCAGGCCATCGCACTGCGCAGCTGATCCTGCGCAATCTCTCGGGCATCCCGCCCGAGGCTGCAACAAAACGCCCTTAGGGGCGTTTTGTTTTGCCCCATGCCGAGCCTTGAGCTTTGAGCCCTGCGTTCATTCACGGCGGCCTATATCGCGCGCAGCAAACGATCATGGCAAACGCCATGGTGAAAAGTGAACGCCAGTCGCGATACAGCAGGCTCCATACGCTATGGTTTTCATAGACAAAGCAAAATGCATGCAATGCCGAACGGCACACAATCCTTGTGTAGAATCCTGCCATCCGGAGGTTTGGGTGAGTGGTTTAAACCAGCAGTCTTGAAAACTGCCGAAGGAGTGATCCTTCCGTGAGTTCGAATCTCACAGCCTCCGCCACATTGAACTAAGTCGTTGAAATCGCTTCAGATCAAGGAGTTTTACTCCTGAAGTGGTACAAATGACTGGTACACAGCGGCAGCAAAAGGTTCGGTCAGCAAAGGACGCTGACATGCCAACCTACATGCGCAAGGACGACCACGGTTATCGTTTCCTTCGTCCCATCCCCCAAGATTTGCGCCCACGTTTCGCAAAAGCCAACTTCGTTAAAAGGCTCGGGCGAGACTACAAAAAGGCCAAAGAGCTTTGCGCCTTGCTGACCGTGCAAACAGATCGCGAGCTTGCCGCAGCTCGATCCAACCAAACGCAAGCAACTTCCATCGGCTCTTTCTTGAAGCTGCCCCGTAAGACGCGGCTTAAAAGTCTCTCCATCAGTCCAGAGCTCCCAGGGCAAATCGCTTCCCTCTTTCTGAGCACGCTAGACGCGGATGCCCAAGCACGCAAAGAGGGGATGAGCGATGAGGAGTTCGAATCGCTGGATGCGAACATCCAGGAAATGCTCCCCCTCATCAACCGAGCAGTAGCTTCAGGAAATGTTGGCAGATTCCACGAATTCGTGAACCAGCTCATGGTGTTTCGTGGCTATCAATTAGAGGCAACCGACGCGCAATGGCAAGCACTCACCTACGAAGTGCTGACACATGTGAAAACTGGGTACAAAACTCTCGCGGCTCGACAGCAAGGCGAATCCCTCGGATCACCTGATCTTTCAAAACTGCCACCGCCGCTTGAAGCAGTATGGGAGGCGCAGCCAGAACGCGCGCCGACTCCACAGGTAAATCGTTTGGCAGACATCACACCTCACTACAAACGCTATCTATCCCCAAAATATCCCAAAACCCAGTCTACTTATCTGTCGATTTGGCAGCGATTTGTTGACTTCGCAGAGAACAAGCCCCTGCATTTGGTTAGCTCAGATGATGTCTACAACTTCCTGGAAAACCGTCTGCAAGACAAAGAAGCGGCTTGGAGCTACAAGTACGTAGCAGGCCGCGTAAAAAGAGCTTTGCACACTGCATTTGGTATTGGGAAAACAAAGAAACTCATCAACAACAACCCAGTGGTAGAACTAGATGTGATGCCTACTGTCGACGCCAAGCAAGAAAAACTTCGCCAAAAGCCCCGCTTTCCTTATCAGTCCGACCACCTCAATAAATTATTTGCATCAGACTGGTACAACCCGAACTCGTCAGCTTGGCGAGGCAAGATGAAAGACGATCTTGGGGCTCGCTACTGGATTCCGCTCATCTGCATGTGGCATGGATTACGCGTCAGCGAGGCAGCTCAAATACAAGTAGAGGATGTGCTACTCAAAGACTTAGGTATCTTGATTCAAGATGGAGAAACCGAGTTTGGCCCTGCTCGAGCTCTTAAAAATGAAGCATCGATGCGTGTCGTACCGATTCACCATGTTCTTATACAACAAGGTTTTGTCGACTTCGTCCGCAGCGTCATGAACCACTATTCGAAGGGCCCCCTCTTCCCGGCAGCCCTTCCTGAATGTGATGGAAAATCACCCAAGTGGGGACGAGCATACGAGCAGCCATTTGTTCGTTTTGTACGGGATAAGTTAGGTTTCGGTAGCGGCTATGGCAATCACAGCTTCAGACACTCTCTGGAAGACAGAATCAGAGCAGCAAACGTTGAAGACCAATGGCCTAAAGGGCTAGCACAAGCCTATACAGGCCGAGCATCAGTGCGCCCCCAAGACAAAGGCGAAATCGAAAAAGAAGGTAGTGAAAGACACTATGGATATGGATACGAACTTGAAGCGTTCAGACCCTACATCCAACGAATCACCTACCCTAATGTAAAGCTTCCACCCCCCTTTAAAGATTGGCTCCAAGGGAGAGTCATCATAAGTAAGCGACTGCTTTCACATGTGCAGCGATGGAGAGAAGAGACCCATAAGACCCCGTAGCTTAATGAGGCGCAGGCTTCAAAAAAAACAGTCACGATGCTCATCATCCTCTAACTTGCGCGCTATACAGGTTTGAGGGCAGATTTTGGAAGGCAAGTGTCTGTGCAAAATAGGCTCTCATGTGTCATGAAGTTTCCTCACCTCTCTTGGCCCGGCTTTTGCCGGGCCTTTTTTCATCCCCGATGCTGCATCCCAGCAGGAGGAAACATGCTTCAAAGTAGCTACAAGTGAATCGCCCCGGGGGCGATTCAGCGAGGACAGCACCCAAGGTGAACTGAGGCTTCATGGATGCGTTTCCTCCTCTTCTTCCCTGGGCGTTACTGTCCGGGATCTTTTGCGTCCCTGGCTTGTGTCCTGGCCGTTTCGGCGGTATTCAAGACTCCAAGCATCTAGCCGTGGGAATAGCCCGAAGTAGCATCCCCTGAAGTGCGGGCATGGTCCCAGCAAGGCCCGTAGAGCACGCGTCAGCGGGCGGACGGGCTGCGCAGCGCCCCAGCGCGGAGAGCACCCGCAGGGACGCGCAGGCCTCACGGCCGTAGCGGCTGACTGGCCCCCAGGCCAGGCAGTGCATAAGGGGGAGCCGCCGGATCTACGACGCCCTCAGCGTCGAGGCGCCCCAAGCGCCGGTGGGATCGGCGGGGGTGCTAGCACCCCGGCCCCGGGCGCAGCTCGGGCAAATCGATTCGTAAAGGTGAGGCCGACAGCTTGCTGGGGCCGAGGCGGTGCGCCCTTTGGGGCGCATGAAGAAGCGGTTTGCCCGAGCTCGCTCGGGGCCGCAGTGCAGCACGGCACTAGCCGGGCAGTTGGGGGTAGGCCGTCCAGGCCGTGAAGCCCCCGACGGTGCACGCAAGCAGGACACGAAGTGCCTGCGCGCAGACGGTTTTTGCAAAAAACCGTCGTAGTGTCTTTGGGGCCCGTAGGCGCTGCCCTGGATCTTGGCAAGGGCTGGGGACTCCGAGCACGAAAAAATCAGGCGAGGACACCTTTCCGACGTTGTCCGAGAACGAGAAAGTGGCCTGCAAATACAGAGTGATTTCGATGGCAGCCAAGCACAGGTGGAGGGTCCCTTCCGACTTTATGCAACCTTGAGCCGTATAAGTACCGAGGCATCGGTATATCTGGCAGACATGTGCACGGCGCTATACGCTTGTATGAATACACGCAACAAAGGCGCTGCATACCGCCTACAAGCCCTGCACCTCCTGGCTGCAACGGGGTACGCATCCACTCGCCAAGTCGCCCGCCATCTCTGGGGACGATGTGATGAGAACTCGCGCCGTATGGCACGCCGCACGCTCACGTGGCTGCTCAATCGGAAGCTCGTGGTGAGCAAGCGGGAGTCCGTCTGGAGCGTCAGCGCCGGCAGCGGTGAGCTACTGTATGCACTGAATCGTGCGGGCGTCAACGTAATCAAGCAGCACGGCAACAGCCTGATAGCAGAGAAAGCGCATGCTCGGGACTACATCCGGCATGCTCACAGCCATCGCTCGGCGTGTAACAGCGTCTATGTCGCTTGGCCAACTGACGAGGTGTTCTCGGAGCTGAGCGTGCGGGCCGGGGAGTGTGATCTAACGCGCTTCGAGTATTGCCACAAGGAAGAGCAGATAGCAAAAATCCCCGATCTGGTGGCTGTCGAGGACGGCCGTTTCGTCTGGATAGAGGTCGAAAACTCATGGCGAGGTGAAGGCGATCTTGCGAAGCTGATTGACTGCATGCGCATGATGTTTGGGCGAGATCACGGAATCTCGCGAATGCACTTCGTTGTGACGTCACCGGCTGCTCGCACAATTGGAAAACGGATCAAAAACCGGCTCACGCATAGGCCTGAAACAGGCTGGCCAAGACAGATCAAGGAGCTTGATGCACGCATCCTCGCTTTGCATATCGCTGTGTCCGAGCTCGATCCGGAAACGCTTGAACTGCGAGAAATTACACTGTAATAAGAAAAAAAACCCATCTTGATATGGGATTTTTCAGAAGCTACTTCGCAGTGCGTATTCTGGATGAGTTGACCGCCTGTGCCGATTGCGGCTGACCAGTCCGCTGGTCGTGACTGAGTTCGGCCGAGGCTGTGTGAAAACTCGTCTAAGTAAGAAATTTAGGGGTCATCTAACCCTTCGCCCCGACGAGTTGGGATGACCTCCTCATGTCAACTTTCATAAGCTTCGCGTGTGCTATAGATGAGCCGGTATGGCTTTAGGGAATGTCTGCTCAGGGTTGACATGCGACTATCGCAGCTCGGCCAGTGGCAGTCCTTGAAGGCACTTCCCGAATTGACTGCTCCTGGCTGTGGATTCAACCGGTCGATGCAACACAATGACCGCCTCTGGCGGAAGGAGTGTTGGAATGAAGCGAAGACCGCGGATTTACTACACCGAAGCTCAGAAGGCCCTGATGTGGGACCGCTGGAAAGCTGGTGATACCTTGCACGAGATCGGCAAGCTGTTTGACCGACCGCACACATCCATCCACACCATCCTGAGTGCAACGGGTGGCATCCGGCCTCGTGCAAGACGCCGATCTCACTTGACTCTGTCTCTGGCAGAGCGCGAGGAGATATCGCGCAGTTTGGCCGCAGGTGAGTCCGTCCGCTGTGTAGCCAAACGCTTGAAACGAGCAGCGTCCACCATCAGCCGTGAACTCCTGCGTAACGGCGGCAAGACTTGCTACCGAGCTACAAAGGCAGACGAGGTGGCCTGGGAGCGAGCACGCCGCCCAAAGACGTGCAAGTTGGCCTGCAACCCTGAGCTGGCGCAAATCGTGGCGGGTAAATTGCAGAGTCAGTGGTCGCCAGAGCAAATAGCAGGGTGGCTCAAACGAACTTGCCGGTTGCGGCTGACCACTCCGCTAGTCGTGACCAACCGAGTTCGCAGCCAGAAGCTGTTGTCCAGCGCATGACAGCGAACGACAGGTTGAATCGCACCGGCTTCCGTGGAGGCTCAACTCCTGAGAGGATTGAGTCATGAACACTAAAGCTGCTCGTTTTAGCCCCGAGGTACGTGAACGTGCCGTACGTTTGGTGCAGGAATGCCAAGCGGATTACGCATCACTGTGGGGTGCATGTGAGTCGATAGCCCCCAAGATTGGCTGCTCTGTTAGCACCCTGCATGGATGGGTGCAGCGCAAAGAAATAGATGCAGGCCAACGGCCAGGGTTGACCACGGATGAACGTGAGCGACTCAAGCAACTTGAGCGAGAGAACAAGGAGCTGCGCCGAGCCAATGACATCCTCAAGGCTGCGAGCGCTTTTTTTGCGCAGGCGGAGCTGGACCGTCGCATCAAGAGCTAATTGACTTTGTAGACCAGTATCGCGATGCCTATGGGGTCGAGCCAATTTGTAGGCTGCTGCAAATTGCCCCATCGGGCTACAGGCGCAGGGTTCAGCAAAGAAACTGCCCGTGGCTGCGCTGTAAGCGCAGTCAATCGGACGAAGAACGCTGCACCCATATTCAACGTGTGTGGCATGCCAACTGGCAGGTTTATGGGACGGTCAAAGTCTGGAAGCAGATGCACCGAGAGGGCTTACCCATTGCCCGCTGCACCGTACAACGACTGATGCGCAAGCTGGGCCTGAAAGGCGCAAGGCGTGGCAAGAAGGTGCGCACAACACGTCCAGATGCAGCAAGGCCATGCCCGCTAGACCTCGTCAACCGCCAGTTCACAGCTCAGCGCACTGACCAACTTTGGGTCGCAGACTTCACCTATGTATCAACGTGGCAAGGGCAGATGTTTGTGGCCTTTGTGATTGATGTGTATGCCCGCCGCATAGTGGGCTGGCGGGTTAGTAGCCACATGCGCACGGACTTTGTGGTGGATGCTTTGGAGCAGGCGCTGTATGCAAGGCGGCCTTCAAGTGACACGGAGCTCATTCATCACTCCGACAGGGGCAGTCAGTACGTTTCCATTCGCTACACAGAACGTTTGGAGGAAGCTGGCCTGATGCCTTCGGTGGGTAGCACTGGAGATTCCTACGACAACGCTCTGGCCGAAACCATCAACGGGCTTTACAAAACGGAGGTCATCTACAAGCGAGGGCCGTGGAAAACACGGGAATCACTGGAGCTGGCAACACTGCAATGGGTGCACTGGTTCAACCACGGCAGATTGCTGGAATCCATAGGACATATACCGCCAGCGGAGGCTGAGGCAAACTACTGGCGGCAAGTTGCCAAGACCGTGCAGGCTGACGCCTGCACTTCAACAAACTAGCCTCCACCAAACCCGGTGTGATTCACAATGGGCCATAGCATTGAGGCAGCGCAGTGGATGGCAAAAAGCTGTCGTGGCTCTTGCCAATAAAAATGCTCGCATCCTCTGGGCGTTGATGACACGTCAGCGCAGCTACGAAACCAACCATATCAGTACCAGGCCAAGCGAGCTCATCGCTTAAGCCCCAATCCTTAACTTGCCAGACGTGAAATCAAAGATGCAATAGACAGGTCAGACCAGCAGCAGACAAGCTCGCTTGTTGCATTGTGAGTCCAAGGACATCACGAGATTTGAATGGAGCCCTGCTGCGCGGTTTGTTTCTTGGGGCGCACACCAAAGTGCAAAACCCCGTCTGTAGATGTGCAGTCTGTTCCTCGTTTTACGCATCGTGATCACACGGCAGTCAGGTCTATCAAAAAAGAAAACCATCAGCGCTTGCTTTTATGGGAAGTCTCTGTAATGCAACAACGCCGCCCACGAAAAAAATCGCATCGCATTTCATCGGTAAAAAATTGATCTATTGAGATCGAAAATGATCGATGTCATGAATATTTCATGATCCATTGATAAATTTCAATCATGAAATTTGCAAAACCATTCAAAACTGTCATCTTTGATCTGGATGGCACCTTGCTCGACAGTTGGCCCAGCTTGCAGGCCACGCTGCACGAGGGCTTAAACAGCCGCACGCTGGATATGCCCTCTCTCAAGCTCGAGTTGAGCGCAGGCATCGCTCCCATGTTGGCACTGGCTGCTCAACAAGCGGATCTTCGAGGCTCCGAACAAGAAGCAGCGCAAACCCAACTCATGCGCAGCTACCTGAGCCGCTTTGTGCTGAACGCCACCGTGTACCTGGGCGTACCCGAATTGCTGGCCCGACTGCAAGCTCAAGGCCTGAAGCTGGGCATCTGCACCAACCGCGACCGTGCAAGTAGCCTGCAACTGCTGCGCCACCACCAACTTAGCGATTTTTTTGAAGCCGTGGTCTGCATCGATGACACACCTTTTCCCAAGCCCAGCCCCGAGCCTTTGCATACCTGTCTGCAACTGCTGGGTGCCACACCATCCGAGACCTTGTTCGTAGGTGACTCGGGAATCGACGCCAGCTGCGCACACGCCGCGAAAGTTGCTTTTGCAGCCCATGTACGCGGCTATCACCGCAATATGCATGAGCTTGAGCCCAGCGTACTGAGGTTTGATGCTTATGAGCAGTTGAACGACATGTTGGAGGCTTGAAGCCATGGCTGACATCCACCTTCGTAGCATTTCTAAACGCTATGGCGACACGACCATCCTCGATCAGTTGGACTTACAGATTCACGACGGAGAATTTTTGACCTTGCTGGGTGCGTCTGGCTGCGGTAAATCAACCTTGCTCCGCTTGCTCGCTGGCCTCGAAGCACCAGACAGCGGTGACATTCAAAGCCAAGGCCAAAGCATGCTGAGCCAAAAACCTGCACAGCGCGATTGCGCCATGGTGTTTCAAACCTACGCGCTGTATCCACACATGACTGCAGGCGAGAACATTAGTACGCCTTTGCTGATGCGCAAGCTCTCGTTTTGGCAGCGCCTGCCGGGCATAAAGTACCTCAACCCTTCGGTACGTGCTCTTCGCAACGAGATTGAGCAAGAGGGTAAACAGGTGGCGCAGGTCTTGGGCATTGAGCACCTGTGGCAACGCAAGCCTTCGCAGTTGTCGGGCGGACAGCGACAACGCGTAGCACTCGCTCGCGCCATGGTACGCAAGCCTTCGCTGTTTTTATTCGACGAGCCTTTGTCCAACCTCGACGCCAACTTGCGTCAGGCCTTGCGCGCCGAGATTCGCGCGTTGCACCGCAAACTCGGCGTAACCTTTGTGTACGTGACGCACGACCAACACGAAGCCATGTCCATGTCTGACCGTGTGGCTGTGATGAAGAACGGAAAGATCTTACAGCTCGACACCCCTGAGGCTTTGTTCAAGCGCCCTGCCAGCCAAGAAGTGGCGAGCTTCGTGGGCTCACCTCGCATCAATCTGTTGCCGCTTTCTGCGGTGAAGCTGAATGATGGTGTGTTGCCGCCAACTTCGGCCGTTGTCGTAGGCATTCGCCCGCACCAATTCATGTGGACAACACAAACAGGTTGCTGGAGCGTTTTGGCACAGGTGCAGTCGGTAGAGTACGCGGGCAGCGAAAAAGTAGTGGTGGCACAAGGCGAGCATCACGAAGCCATGACCATACAAACCGAGGCCACCCAGCCAGTACATGAGACACAAACCGTCACCCTATACATACAGCCTTCAGAGCTGATATTTTTTGATGCGCATGGTCGCCGTCTGGAGGCATAAGCATGCACATCTCACGTCTGCAAACCTCGCTCATGCTGCTACCCAGTTTGATCTTGACGGTTTTGCTGCTGCTGGTGCCCATGTGCCTGGTGGCAGTGATGTCGCTGACCGACTGGCAGTTTGGATCCGACCAGTTTGCATGGGTCGGCCTGGACAACTACCGCGAACTGTGGGACGACGCAGGATTTCGCAAGTCCTTTACCAACACGGTGCACTATCTGCTGTGGGTGTCACTGGGCAGCATCACCGTGGGTTTGGTCAGCGCCTTGCTGGTTGAAAGCCATACAAGTTGGCGCGGCTTCTACCGCACGGCACTATTTTTGCCCGTGGCCTCTACCCTCATTGGCATGGCGGTGGTGTGGCAGTTCATATTGCACCCCACGATGGGATTGCTCAATCAGTTGCTCGCATTGATTGGGGTCGGGCCCTTCAACTGGCTCAAAGATTACGAACTGGCGTTACCAACGTTGGCTGCCATTGGCATCTGGCAAATGTCAGGCTTAGCCATGGTGATGTTTTTGGCGGGTCTCAAAGGTATTCCAGATGAGCTGCGCCAAGCTGCTTGGCTTGATGGTATGTCACATCCGCTGGATCGCATGTTTCGCCTGACCTTACCTTTGCTCGGCCCCACCATGTTGTTCGTGGTGACGATCTGTGCCATTCGCGCCCTACAGGTATTCGACACCGTGCATGTGATGACACAGGGTGGTCCCAACAAGGCCACCGATGTGCTGCTGCACAGCATTTACGCCGAAGGATTTGGATTTTTCAAGATGGGCTATGCCTCGGCTATGACGGTCGTGTTTGTGACCGGCATCTTTGTGCTCACGCTTATTCAGCACAAGGGCATGGAAAAAAGGACGCACTACTGATGATGGCCGATCCCTTATCCCCCTCCTTGGCCAGCCGCTTTGCGCGCCATGTCGTGTTGATGAGTCTAGCCCTCATTTATCTGCTGCCTTTTGTGTGGATGCTATCGATCTCACTCAAGCCCGCGAGTGAGATTTTCGATGCAGGTTTTAACCTCATCCCCCGCGAATGGGCTGCCTGGGAAAACTACAGCGCAGCGCTCACACGCGTACCGCTGCTGCGATATTTGCTCAACGGTGTGGTGGTGTGCGCTGGCATTTTGGTCGTACAAATTGCGCTGGCATTTCCGGCCGCCTACTGCTTCGCCAAGATCAAGTTTCGCGGCCATGACCTCGCATGGGGCTTAACCATGCTGTCACTGATGGTGCCATTTCAGGCCACTGCCATTCCGCTGTACATCTTTTTGTATCACTTAGGTTTGCTCGACAGCTACTCGGCCTTGATCCTGCCCTTCATCGCGTCTGCCTTTGGCATGTTCATGTTCCGGCAGTCCATCAAAAGCATTCCCGATGACCTCATCCACGCCGCAAGGCTAGATGGCATGGGTGAGTTCGAGTTGGTGTGGCGCGTGCTGCTGCCGGCCTGCATGCCTACCGTGATCGCTTTTTCGATCTTCTCGGTGGTCTGGCACTGGAACGACTACTTCTGGCCCCTGCTCGTCATCAATACCCAAGACCTCGCTACACCCCCGCTGGGAACCATGTTCTTTGCCAACGAAGAAGCCGGCAACGATTACGGCCCGCTGATGGCCGGCACGGTACTGATCACCATTCCCCTGGTTGTTTTTTTCTTGTTCGCGCAAAAGCGCTTTATCGAAGGTGTCACCTTTTCAGGTGTCAAAGCTTGAAGGAAGTCATGATGAAACTGAAATTCATTGCAGCTGTTACAACCGTGCTCTGCACCATGGGTGCTGCCCATGCCGCCAAAATCGAGCTCGTGGTGGACTACGTCTACCCTGAGATGTTCAACGAGACTCAAGAAGTCATCGCCAAAAAGTTCAACGAGAAGTTCCCTGATTACTCGGTCAAGTTCCGTGCACCCACGCCTGACTACGAAGTGGCCGCCCAGCAAGCACTACGCCATGCAGTGACCAAGCAACTGGCCGATGTGTCTTTTCAAGGTCTGAACCGCCAGCGCATCTTTGTGGACCGCGGCATTGCTGTGGATCTGAAGCCCTTCATCCAAGCCGAAAAGAACTGGGACAAGAGCGGCTACAGCGCATCGCTGATGGAGCTGGGGCAAATTCAAGGCAAACAGGTCGGCATTGGCTTTGCTCTGTCCACCCCCATCGTCTACTACAACATGGACTTGGTGAACAAGGCAGGTACCACCGTCGATCAACTGCCCAAGACCTGGGACGATATCATCAAGCTCGGCGAAGCTTCACGTAAAGCCAGCCCACAAACGGGCGGCATTTACTTCGACTGGGGCATCACCGGGAACTGGTTGTGGCAGGCGCTGCTGTTTGCCGATGGCGGCAAGATTCTCGACAGCACCGAAAAGAAGGTGGCATTTGACGATGCCAAGGGCCTCAAAGCCATGAACACCATGAGCTCCATGGTGCAAAACGGCACCATGGCCAACATCAGCTACAAAGAAGCAGCGCAAATGTTTGCGGCTGGCAAGCTGGCCGTGCTGTCGTCGTCCACCTCACGCTTGGGCGTGATGGAAAAGCAAATTGGCGACCGTTTCAAACTGGTGACCGGGATGTTCCCCGTAACCACTAAAGGCGGCAAAGTACCTGCAGGAGGCAACGTAGCCATGATGTTTGCCAAGGACCCCGAGCGCCAAAAGGCCGCGTGGGAGTTCATCAAGTTCGCCACCGGCCCCGAAGGAGCCACGGTTATGACCAAAAACACCGGCTACTTCCCAGCCAACACCTTGCCAATTGACGACCCCAAGGCACTCAAAGGCTACTACGAAAGCAACCCCAACCAGTACACCGCGGTGAAGCAGATTCCTTGGTTGACTGGCTGGTATGCCTTCCCTGGCCAGAACGGCTTAAAAATCACTGACGTAATTGATGACCACGTGCAAACTGTGTTCGACCGCTCGAAGCAACCCGCCGATGCACTCAAGGCCATGTCTGCCGACGTGCAAAAACTTCTCGACTAAACATCAGAACTGCACGCTTTGGAGCATGCGCTTGCACGCCTTGTGTGAGCACATGCCCCGACCTCACGCAGCCTAGCCCCCAGCACGCTAACAGCCACATCACTGCCCATGCCTCATTTCGACAAATACATCCACCTGACAGACACACACCTCGTGCAAGACGGCAACGGCCTGTTATACGGACTGAACCCTAAGCAACGCCTGCAGCAAGCCGTGGCCCACATTCAGCAACACCATGCCGATGCACGTGCGGTGTTCATCACAGGCGACTTGACCCACTACGGCCACGAGCAAGCCTATGTGCATTTACGCGAGTGCCTAAGTGGCTTGTCCATGCCCGTCTACCCCATCTTGGGCAACCACGACAGCCGCAACAACTTCCAGCAGCACTTTGCCCACATTGCACGAGACGAGCACGGCTTTGTGCAATATGTGCTTGAACTCGAACATCAAACCGCCATTTTTCTCGATACCAACGAGCCTGGCGTGCACTGGGGCGTGTTTTGCGAGAAACGTGCTCTTTGGCTGCGAGCTCAGCTTGAGCAAGCTAACAAGCCCGTGTTGCTGTTCATGCACCACCCCTTCTTCCCTATTGGCATAACCAGCATGGACAAAATCTCCTTGCTGAACACCAAACCCTTTGAAACTGCCATCGAAGGACTTCAGCACAAGATCGCACACTTCTTCTTTGGACACATCCATCGCCCGATTTTGGGATCCTTCAAAGGTATCCCCTACTCCACCTTGCGGGGCACCAATCACCAAGTGGCATTGGTGTTACAAGACCCCTCGCTGCGCATCGTGGGCAAAAACGAAGGTCCCCAATACGGCGTGCTGATGCTTTCGCCCGAGCAAGTACTGATCCACCTGGAAGACTTTTTGGACCAAGAGCCCACTTACCTGCTTGGTGGCTAATGTTGCACACCGCTGCCTCGTAACAACCAGTAAGCGCTAGGTGGACGAATGTCATGTGCAAGCCCAATCGACATCGTGGATCAACCACTTGCTGAGTGGCGCGCACGTGCTTGATGTATCGCATCACAGGGTGATAGGCTATGCTTGGTAGCGCAACTAGCCGCTCAGGCAGCGACTACCACCTCCACTCCTTGCTGGCGAAGGAGATTGAGGATGTCGGGGTCGGCCTTCGCATCGGTGACTAGCCGTTGTACCGAAGACCAGTCGTTAATGCGGAAGCTGGCAAAGGCGTGTAGCTTGGTGTAATCAGCCAGCACCGTTACGCGGCTGGCAGCGCCCATGAAGGCCTTGTTCATGTCGGCGTCTTCCGGGTCACGCATGTAAATTCCTTGGGCAGACAATGCATGCACGCCCAAGAAGGCCTCACGCACTTGCAGATGAGGCAGGCCTTCGTCGCTGGGGCGGCTGACAGTGGCTTGTTTGCGGGCATCTAGGCGGCCGGCCAGCACGTAGACATTAGCGTGCAGCCCTTGCCCGAGCACGTTGGCCACGGAAAGGCCATTTGTGATCACGTACAGATTCTGATGACCTCGCAAAGCTTGAGCCAGCGCGTGGGCCGTAGTGCCTCCGTTGATCAGAATATTGTCGCCATCGCTAATGAACTGGGCTGCGCATTCCGCAATCGCCGCTTTCTCCTGTGCCTGCTGATCGTTGCGCTCGCCATAGTTGTACATCTCGTAACGCGCAGAGCCTTCGGCAAAGACCTCCTGAGCGGCTATGGCACCACCGTGGGTACGTTCCAATAGGCCGAGCTCGCCCAGTTCAATGAGGTCGCGCCGGATGGTTATGGGGGAAGTGGAAAAGACCTTGGCTAGGTCCTTGACGGTGACCGAGGTGGTCTCTTGCATGCGCGCCAGAATTTTCTGTTGTCGTTCAGCCTTGAACATGAAGCGTCTCTCCATAGGAGCATTGTCGGCCGAAAAACCCTACACATAGATGAATAGTGTTGATTTCCACGCAGAACTGACCCGCCGGGGTCTAGTGGGTCACTTCTGGATGGAAATCAACAATCGGTAGCTGTAGAGCTTGGTAGTCGTGCACGGCAATGTTTCTAAAGCCAACCATCTTCTGCAAACGCTCAGCAAGTGCCGTTTCAATCCAACGTGCCTGAGCCAGCAAAGTGAATACATCCCTCGAACTTTGAGGAATGCCCAGGCGCTCTCGTCGAATTAAGTGCTGCCCCATGTCTAACGCAGCCTCGCAGGCCCGTTGAACATTCAAGATGGCCGCGTCTTGACGGGTGTGATCAGATGCAAATGTCGCAGGCGACTTGTCGTACTCTTCCCGCGCGCGCATGACGCAGCGCTCTATGGTCGCAGCCTTGTTGATCAACACATCATCAACCATACACAGTCCCCGTCTTCTGAATGTCATCTAGCAGCCCTGCCCGCGCTTCGTCCAATGCGGTCTTCTGGCTCAGGATAAAGGTTTCGTAGAGAGCCGCCTGCTCATCTCTGGCCCACAGTCGCTGCCCTGTTGTCACTATCCGGTACTGCATGACCGTCGAGGCAGATCGCAGATCCAGCAAGTCAACATGACAACCCACAATGCCAGCCAATCGACTACTGAGACCCCAAAGGGCCTCTGCCGCCAGTGACTCGTCAGACATCAACGCAACATCCAAATCACTCTCAGGGCCTGCATCACCACTCCAGGGTAGGCAGTCAACGGGTGCGGGCCGTCGTCAGTCGGCCAGAAGCAGTCACTCAAGCCTCAAGGAAGCTGAAGGTCAAATGCTTGAACGCTCTATGGCCAGCATTTGCCTCAACGCTTCGGTGGAGGCTGATTTCTGCTGCGGCAACCAGACCAGATGCGTGGTTACTTCGGCATAGCGCCTGGGGAGTGCTAGCGCTTGCAGCGATGGTTCTGCATGAACGGCCTTCAAGATGGACCGAGGCATGATGCCAATACCAGTGCCAGCGGCAATGCAGGCCACGATGGCGTGGTAGGACGCCATCTCCATAATTCGGTGGGGAGCAACTCCGGTACTGGCAAACCATTCTTCCAGGATTCGCCGGTACGAACAGCCTGTCGAGAACGCAATCACCGTGCAGCGTGACAGCTGTTTCGGATCCAGCACATCCTTTGCGGAGCGTGCAGCGATAAGCACCAGTTCTTCATCAAATGCCTCCTGGGTGGCCAGTTCTGGTGCATTGAAAGGCTCTGAGATCAGTGCAGCATCCACTTCATATCGCTGAACCATGTCTAGCAACCGGGATGTGGAGCCGGTCACCAGCTCAATGAGTACACCCGGGTAACGCTCATGAAAGCGGGACAGCACAGGCGGCAGTCGCGCTGCGGCCGTGCTCTCCAGTGTGCCCAGTCGCAGCGTGCCCTGCGGCGCCCGCATCAACATCGCGGACTCAGCCTCAGACGACAACCGCAAAATCCGCTCGGCGTAGCCGCGTAGCACCTCGCCTTCGGCAGAGAGCTTGAGCCGGTTGCCATGCCGCAAAAAGAGTTGCACACCCAGACGATCCTCCAGATTGCGAATGCGCGTGGTGACATTGGACTGCACACGGTTCATTTGTTTGGCAGCCTGGGTGACGCTACCGGTGTCCACCACGGACTTGAAGAACACCAGCGACTCCAGATCAATCTTTCTCATTTTGAGATTTTTTCATCATCAGAATTCAGTATTCATGATGATATTAAATCTCTAAAGTCTGAGTCCTTGCCACCTTTTTCCATTCCTCGTGGACTTTCAATCTTTGCTGCTGATTCAGGCTGGCACGCCGCCGGATGACATTCGAGCTATCGCAGGGGATCTTCCCCAGTGGTTTCTGGCCGCTATCGGCTGTGAGTCCGAGACCATCGACATCGTGAAGGTCTATGAAGGGGCGCCGCTACCCAAGCCAGGGCAGCACCGTGCAGCGATCATCACCGGGTCGTGGTCCATGGTGACTGATCAACTCCCATGGAGTGAAGCAACCGCGATGTGGATACGGTATGCCGTGACGCAGGGGATGCCACTGATGGGTGTTTGCTACGGGCACCAGCTCATGGCTCATGCGTTAGGTGGAACGGTGGATTACCACCCTGACGGCAGAGAGATGGGAAGTCTGGAAATTGAACTGCACGCAGAGGCAGCGCTGGACCCGTGGCTGACCGGATCCCCGCCCCGCTTTCATGCCCAACTTACGCATCTTCAAACCATCCTGCACTTGCCCGCAGGCGCCATAGCGTTGGCACGCTCGGCCCACGACCCCCATCAGATAGTTCGCTACAGCCCCACGGCAGTGTCGATGCAATTTCACCCAGAGTTCACGCCCGAAGTCATGGCTGCATGCATCAATGCGCGGGCACCAGTACTGAGAAGTGAAGGGCTGGATCCAACAGCCATGCTGCAAAGCGTTCGCCCGACACCAACGCCGTTAGCGCTGCTCAAGCGTTTCATCGAATCCTATATGCCCCCCGTTTCCGGGGAGCCTGCAACCGTCTTGCCCAATTTGCTGATGGTCGGCCACCCCAAATTACCTCAAGGAACACTGAAATGAAGAAACTCGGCCTCATTGGTGGCATTGGCCCTGAATCCACCGTGGCGTATTACCGCAAGATCATCCACGGCGTTCAGACACAGGCAGGCAAGGAAAATCTGCCGCGCTTGTCCATTGAAAGTCTCAACGCTTTCACGGTATTCAAGCTCTGCCGCTCACGCGAATTTGATCAGCTTGGAGAGTACGTGCTCAGTGCTATCCGCAGCCTGGCCGCGGGTGGTGCGGACATGGTGGCATTGACAGGCAATACGCCCAACATCGTCATGGACCGTATCCTCCCGGCATCACCAATTCCCATCGTGAGTGCAATTGATGCAACCTGCAACGCAGCACAGCGGCGAGGAGCACGAAAGGTTGGTTTACTGGGGACTGTATTCACCATGACGAATACTTTCTTCAAGACACCTTTTGAAGGCAGGGGCATAGAAGTCATCGTACCCAGCGAGCCGCAGATCGCGCGCATCCAAGCGAAAATTGAAGCGGAGCTTGAACACGGCATTGTCAAAGAGGACACCCGTCAGGAGTTCATCGCCATCATTCAGGATTTGCAACAGCGCGAAGGTATCGACCACGTAGCACTCGCTTGCACCGAGCTGCCGCTGATCCTGAGTGACGCCAACAGCCCTGTTCCTTGCCTTGATACCGTTGAGATCCACGTCGAGGCTTTGGTCCAGGCCGTGGTATCGAGCTGAGCCAATGCTGGGCGCTCTTGAGTGGCTGCTCTGGGTCGAGCGCTGGCGGACACGAAGGACTGCTGATGGGTACCCTCGGTGTATCGCGCTGCCCCATCAAGTCTGCCATCCGGCGACAGACCGCTCATACCGCCAGAAGCAGTCCCTTGCGGGAACATCTCTAAAGACTGCTACTGGCCGGGATCTCCAGCTCGTCCTTGCACCAGATAGCTGACGTGCTGGTGAAATGGCAGTCTCGGCCAGAAGCGGATACTACCGTCACGCTAAAGAAGCTCGCGCGAGGTCCGTTGACTTCGCTCTTTGCAAAGTGCTCCTTCCGTCGAGGGAAACTAGGCATCGCAACAGCAATGAGCAACATTGCCGCCGCCAAGCGGTATCTAGTATCCAGTCGCAGGCGATTGCTCCGAAAGAGCATCCTTAGATTTAGCCGTGCAAAGACAGCCCCTTGATGGCCTTGTCCACGGCCTTCTTTGGCCCTCGTAATGCCAGGCCGACCAAGTCTAGGTTGTCGGCATCCTCTTCCATGAACACACGACGGTTTGCTTCATCATGCCCGGTAGAAAACATCGCGTGAACATAGGGGATGATGGTGAGTTCACGCTCCAGTCCTTTGCGATGCGCTGCCTGTAATGCACCGACATCGCCCTCAAACACCATCATGGGCTGTCCCAGCATGTTTCCGTAGCGGCGGCCTTTGGCATCGACATACGGCTCACCCATGACTTCGGAGGCCGCTGCGGCAATGCCACTGGAGAGGAATGCGACCACATTGAGGCGCTGCCAGACAGCGAGGTCGTTTCGGACAATAAGAGCTACTTTGGTATCAAACATCAACACAGATCCAAGTGGAAAATGCCGATGTTCCGAAAATGTGCGGCCTCAGGATAGAACGTTTGTGCACTGGCGTTGATAGGCCGCTGGAGACATACGATAGGCACGTTGAAACCAGCGTCCTAAATGGCTTTGATCAGAAAAGCCGAGCTGCGTCGCAATCTGCGCGGGCCTTTCACCCGCCGCTAGCATGGCACGCGCTGACCGCAGGCGAAGATTCACCAGATAAGAATGGGGCGATTGCCCGTAGGCGAGCTTGAACTGGCGCGCCAGACGGAAACGATCCACACCCGCGTGGTCAGCAAGTTCTTCCAACCCCAGGTTTTCTCCCAAACGGGCATGCATATGCTCTGTCACCCGCGCCATACGCACCTTGCTTTCGTTGGCCTCCCTCACCGTGTGCATGTGGCCTGACAGCACATCGAGCAGTTGGTCTAAGGCTTGGTCACGGGCAAGTCTGCCTTCTGATCCGTGTATTGCACCAAACGCTTGCAAGATCGCGGCCTGCAATTGCGGATCCCCCTCCAGCGTGTTTTTGAAAGCTGGCTCAATCCCCTCGAGCCCCTTCAACCCCCGCTTTTGCAACAGCGTGCCGATGCATTCAGTAGGCAGGTACAGCATGGCGTAGGTGAAGCCTGCCTTGTCTGGAGCGTGGCCATCGTGCACAGCCCCCGGTTCAATCAACATGGCATTGCCTGGCACGCTGGTGTGGACAGACCGGTTGCATCGAAACCGCTGTACCCCTTGCTGGGTGACTCCGACCAAAAGTTCATCGTGGGTATGGGCATCGTAGGCATGTCCACGAAAGTGGGCGTGGATGCTTTCAATACCGGTCTCCGCGTCGCGCCGCACTTCGATCCAGTCATTGGCTTTGTTAGTCATGGCTCTCCTTGTGGGGACGGCAGCTCAACCTGCATTCGCCATACATCTACCCTGTGCGGACAGTGGCGCATTAGGGAAGACGCTGGGTTGAATAAATAAGATAATGATCGTAATCTAATTGGCAAAGCCACTTATGGCCGCATCACTTTAGGAGGGCGACATATGACGACAGACCAATCCGCCAAGCCGCTGTACTTGGAAGACTTGAGCGTGGGCGACGTATTTGTGAGCGCTGAGCACGCGCTAAATGCCCAGCAGATTGTCGAGTTTGCAAGCCAGTTCGATCCGCAGCCCTTTCACCTTGACGCGCAAGCTGCCAAAGACTCCTTCTTCCAAGGTTTGGCGGCAAGTGGCTGGCACACGGTCGCCATCACCATGCGGTTGCTGGTTCAAAGCCTGCCGTTAGCCAAGGGCGTGATCGGTGCAGGAGCAGAGCTGAGCTGGTCGCAGCCCACCAGGCCGGGCGATGTGCTGCATGTGACCAGCACCATCAAAGACATTGTGATTTCCCGCTCCAAGCCTGACCGAGCCATTGTGGTGGTGGAAAGCATTACCGCCAACCAGCACGGTGCATCTTTGCAAAAGCTGGTCAGCAAGGTGGTTGCATTCAAGAGGGGGTCGTAGACCATGGGACGTTCTACGCAAGAAAAAGCCTTGGAGAACCGTGCAAAGATCGTGGACAACGCCAATGTGCTGTTTCGCCAGCACGGTGTCGCCAACGTCTCTGTGTCGGACATCATGGGGGCATGTGGTATGACCGTCGGCGGTTTCTACAAGCACTTCGAGTCCAAAGATGCGTTGGTCGCCGAAGTTTGTGGTCTCGCATTCACGCAGGCGCTCAGCACATGGGACAAGGTCTATAAGAGCGCAGACGCTGGCGCCAAGGTCCGCAACCTGGAGCTGGTGCGCCGCTACATCAACAACCGCAATCCAGAGCATCGCTGCCCGATCCTGGCGTTCGCACCGCACGCAACAGTCGACACGAGCGCTACAGCCCCCATTCAGGCATATCAAACAGGCATCCATGAACTCTTCGACAAGTTCATGGAAGGCGCGGGGCATCAAAACAGCGATGCGCAAGCCTCAACCGCATTAAACGACACCATGGTGCTCTTTGCTGCCATGGTGGGGGCCCGGGTGCTCAATCAGGCCGTAGGCAATGCAGATTGGGTCAGAGACCTTGAAGACGCGGTGATCGCAGCCGCAGCCTCACAGAACAACGAACGCGCGTAAATCTCCATGAAAAACACTCCCAGTGCGCAGCTTTCGCTGGTACAAATTCTCTTGTGCGGCGGCTTCGTCGTGACACTTTCCATGGGCATACGCCATGGTTTTGGCCTGTGGCTCCAGCCGATCACGCAGGAGCACGGATGGACGCGTGAGACCTTTGCGTTCGCTATTGCGGTGCAAAACATCGCTTGGGGCGTGATCGGTGTTTTCGCGGGCATCGCCGCAGATCGTTTTGGATCCATGCGTGTACTTTTCGTGGGCAGTGTCTTGTATGCCCTGGGTCTGGCGGGAATGGCCTGGGCGCCCACTCCCGCGTTGTTCGCGCTGACCACAGGCGTGCTGATTGGCGCAGCCCAGGCGGGGACGACCTACGCCGTCATCTTTGGGGTCATCGGCCGTCAGGTCGATCCCAGCAAGCGCTCATGGGCAATGGGCATGGCTGCCGCCGCAGGCTCATTCGGCCAGTTTCTGATGGTGCCCATTGAAGGCTTTCTGATATCCAGCATTGGCTGGCAGCAAGCGCTGTTCGTGCTGGCGGTCTTGGCGCTCTTGATCATCCCCTTGGCATTTGGTCTTCGTGAGCCGGGCTTTGAATGCCGCACGGCGCAAAAGACCCAGACTTTGGGCCAAGCGATGCAGGAGGCGCTCTCCTATCCCAGCTTCTTGCTGCTGACAGCAGGATACTTCGTCTGCGGCTTCCAGGTCGTGTTCATCGGCGTGCACATGCCAGCCTACCTCAAAGACCACGGTCTGGCCCCGCACGTTGCAAGCTCCGCACTGGCTTTGATCGGGCTGTTCAACATCGTGGGCACCTACGTTGCCGGTACATTGGGGCAACGGCTGGCCAAGCGAAAAATCTTGGCCTTCATTTACTTAGCACGCGCCATCATAATTTCGGTCTTCTTGATAGCGCCCATATCGCCGATGTCGGTTTACCTGTTCTCTGCGTTGATGGGACTACTCTGGCTATCGACCGTACCCGTGACCAACGCGACTGTCGCACAGATTTTCGGTGTCGCACACTTGTCCATGCTGAGTGGGTTTGTCTTCTTCAGCCATCAGGTGGGATCGTTCCTCGGGGTGTGGCTAGGAGGCTTGCTCTATGATCGCACCGGCAGCTATGACATAGTCTGGTACATCTCCATCGCGCTGGGGATCCTTGCCGCAGTGCTGAACTTGCCAGTGCGTGAGGCACCCATCTTGAGAAGTCCCTCGGCACGAGCCACATGAAGCTCGCAGATGTCCGCGCCTGTCCATGCCCTGCGATAGCGGACATCTAGTAGTCCCATGGTGGATGCCGATGGCCAGCGTCGGCTACTCATCTGAAAGCCGTCGCAGGGCCAGCTCGCGCCTTGGTGAGCGGATGACTACTATGTGGATATGACCGGACGCTCACGAGGAGACCATGGGTGACACAACCGCTGCACAGCAGACATTTGCAGGCCCCGCTCCGAGGACCGCAATGGGTCGATTACCCTACGGGCTACCCAGGCGGAGCAGTGGATGTCTTCAATCTTGCGCCTTTGCTCCTCCTGCGGCTTCGCCACTGCATACATACGGACGGACTTTTCCGGTCCGTAGACATCAAGCACAGGCCTTGCGCGCTGCATCTGCACTCGGGTAGCCAACCACTGTGGCGATTTCAGCCCAGCTTTTACCTTGAGCTCTCGCCAGGCGAGCAGAGATGCGCTTCTGTTCATGCGAGGCAAGCCAGGCATCTCGCGTCGCGGCTCCAGCGGCTTCACGCTTGACCCGCGCACGTACGGCATCGCGCCGTGCCGCTTCAGTGCGACTGATGATGGTTTGCAGTTGGCGCTCCTCATCTGGAGTGATGCTAAAGCGTTGGATGAGGGTGTCATTGCGCCAGCGGTAGCGCGGGTCTACCTGCATGCCTTGGTACTCGACCTTCTGACCTTCGGCAAGCATCTTCATACGAACCATTACAGCAGATGCCGATGCGTTAACCGCACTCAACGGCCAATGAGGAGCGAACTCTCGGCCAAGTGCTCGTAGTTCATCATAGAAACGTGGGACGTTTGGTAATGCCTGCGCCAATAAACATGCACCGACAAACACAGCGAGATCGCGGGACCCGTCAGGGGCACCGTGGGTCCACGCTCGAAGTTTGGCCAATGTGCGTATGTCTGTCAGTCGATCCCAGGCAAGCTGAGCACCCACGAAGGGTAGTAGGCAGCTCGCGCTTGCCGTATCAATCGCGGTCAAATGGCCTCTTGTGCGTGTTGCAGGACGTCGGTCTGACTGCTTAGCTCGCCGGGCCTCACGTACCGCCTGCAATTGCTCGCGCGTCAATGGCAGCAGCCGATCTGCAATCACATCGAAATCCAGACGGATGTCCGTGTTGTGAACAACTCGTACGATCTCGCCGCTTCGACTGTTGACAGTATGGACGAGACGCAGCACGCGCGATGCATCCACCGCATTTGTATCTGCACCCAAAGGCGCCAAGCGCCGACAAAGCTCACGCTGAACCAATGACCACCGCGGCAGCGCCCTAGCTGGCAGAGGACTGCTTAGTAGCCACTTGGCTTGCAGACCGCGACCGGAATACACCACGATAGAAGGCTCAGGGATGCTGTTCTGCTCACACAAGGTAAGAAGTTTTTTGAGCTGCTCATCTGGGCTCAAGCCTGCCAGTCCTGGAACCTTGTAAGTGTCAAGATCAATGAACAGGAGGCCTACGCGCATGAAGTGCACAAGGCGACGCGTGGGGGCCCAGAACTCTGCCTGGCTGATCCAAGTGTCGTTGCTTGGGTCACATTCGGCAAGGACGAAACCCATCGACGCGACCGGATAACTGCGCTGCTGTTTTGCTCCATCGGCCGACGCTTTAAGTATTGAAAAGTAAGCTGTCAGGCTGTCGGAGCTAAGGTAATGAGCTGGCTCGACAAGCGACGAGATCGTCGCGAGGGCTGAAGATGACAAGGCACGCTCCAAAGGGCGTGCCGCATGCAGCTATAAAAAAGTGTCCTCAGATTACGGTGTATGTCCTCGCGCTGCGCACGGCGCGGGATTGCAAGGAATGAACACCCCCTTTCGGGGGCGCTTCGTATTTCGGGTGTGGACCCGCTTCACTTATGTATATGTCACGGACAGTCCGATGCCACGAACCTGTGACACGACATCAGCCTTCAGGCCACCCTCGCCGGCCATCACAGGCAAGGGTGCACCGCGATTTCAGGCTGTACATCCTTCAGACTGGGATGCTACTGTCAGCCCCGCAATGTGCGGCCAACTCCTCCAGAGCCTGCGCACCGCCAGCAATGTGATTCTGTATGCCAGATTTGACTTCGCTATCCCAATAGAGCACGGTCAAGCAGTCTCGAACGATGGCTCTATCGAAGCCTCGAAATGCGTTGACTTCGAACTGAAAGCGGTCGGAGTCCCACAAGCTCAGTAGAAAGCCAGCGACTCCTTTAGCTTGGCTGGAAAAACCTGACGCTTGCTCAAAGAGACGCTGCAAAGCTTCCTGGCTTTGAGCCCGCTCTTCAGACGACATCGGCCGCATCTCTTCAATCAGCGCACTATGCTCAGTCGGGCTAAGTTCGGAACGGTTTTCGATCATGGTTCTCCTTGAAGTGGTACACAGCGTCACATTGACAGAACCACTGTACAGAAACACATGATCAAAATGCAATACCTGTGAAACGCATTGGCACAAAATTTATGTGAAGACAGTTGGGATCTGCGCGCTTTCACAGTTCCAGACTACTTACAGATCGTGATGGCTGTAGCCTGATGACAGGCTGCGGGGCAGGTCTTGCTTAACCTGCTTTCTGCTCAGTGTTGACCAATATGCTGAATCTGACTGCAAACAGAAAACACCCCATTGTGAGTATTCAGTCTTCAATCGATAAAGACTGCTATGCAGCGGTTGCGGTCATCGGCGATTAGTCGTTAAGTTCACGCTGCCCGACATAAAGCAGTCGCTAGCGCAGTTGATAGGCTGCTGATGCAATGGCGCCGCGAGCATTTGACTTTGAAGGCTGAGGCCGACGACCTCGCGCCGGTGGCGTTGTGAAGCGGTTCATCTCGCTGCGACAGGTCAAGCCGAGCTTGGCTTACATATGGCAATATCTCCTAAAGATGCGAAGAGCGTCAGGGAGCTTGAGGATGCAAATCATCCAGGACATTGGCGGTTGGCTCGCACAGCAGCCACCGTGGCTTAGCGACTGTGCCCGCAGGCTGCTTCAGCAGGGGACGTTGGGCTTAGGCGACAAGGAAGACTTGGTTGCACTGGTCAAGGTGCACCATGGCTTCAAAGACCCGAAAGGCCGCCAACCCGCGCCGCTCGACCCAGCACAGATTCCGGCCGCAGCGCAAGAAGGTCTCGACGTCAGCCTTCGTGCGCTAAGAGACCCGCAAAGTCTCAACGCCATTGACCCCCAGCAGAGCCTCACCTTCGTGGCGGATGGGCTCACCGTTGTCTATGGTTATAACGGCGTCGGAAAGTCCGGCTACGCGCGAGCGCTCAAGAAAGCATGTCGAGCCCGGAACGTTGAGGACATTCTTCCCAACGTGTACGTGCAGGGTCAAGGGGACGCTGCGGCGAGCGCAACTATCGACTGGCTGGAAGGCAGCGAGGAAAAATCCGACGGCTGGGCGGCGAACAAGGCGTCGCCGCCGGCGCTGTCTCAAATCTCCGTGTTCGATGCGCATTGCGCCAGGGTGTTCGTCGATAGCCAAGCCAAGGTGCTGTTCGTCCCAGGCGGCCTTGAGGTGATGCATGGCCTGGCCGAGGCGATGAAGACCACCCAAGACCAGCTCGAGCTGGAGCGGGCGGCAGGCCGCTTTGACCTCAACCAGCTGGCAACCTTGGTTGGGGAACACGTGGTGGGCCGTGAGATTTCCAAGCTCGGTCGGCAGAGCAAGCCCCAGGAATTTGAGGCGTTGGCAAAGCTCTCGGAGCAAGAGGCGCTTGACCTGGCGGCCCTGCGCAAGCTGTTCAGCGACCAGGACCCAGCCAAGCAGGCCGCCAGTATCCGGCGCTTGCTCACGCGCATGTCCACGCTGACACGCGAGCTCACCGAACGCACGGCCCCTCTGCAGGACGATGCCATCGAACAGCTGAGGCAGGCTTTTGTCGCGTTGGTCGCAGCCGAGGCTGCCTCGAAGTTGGCCGCCGAGAAATTGCAGGCGGACGGAGCACAAGTCGCAGGCACCGGCTCGGAGCCCTGGGAAGTACTGCTACGCAGTGCGATGGACTTTGTGGCCAAAGCAGCGTACCCAGGCAGTCCGTTTCCTGGGCCGGAAGACGGTGCCCACTGCGTGCTCTGTCAGCAGCCACTGAGTGACGAGGCTGCTGCGCGGCTGAAGTCTTTCGTCGAGTTCCTTGAGAACGACGCTCAACGGAAGTTCAAAGAACAGCGCGAGACGGCTGGGCGGCTGTACAAGGCCATCAAGACGCTGAACTTCGAAACCTTCCCATCGGACACATCGCTGCTAGACGAGCTCGCTGAGTCGCAGCCCAACCTAGTGGCTGCGGTAAAAGCATTCGCACAGGCGCTGCAGGCCCGGAAGGCCCGGGTAGAGGCGATGGCGCCTGAGCGCAAGCTTGACCCGCTTGAAGCGCTGCCGGAGGCGCCGTTCGCCGCCATAGAGGCGTGGGTCAAGGCGAGAGTCACAGAGGCGAACACGCTCGAGAAGGCGATGACCCCCGAGGAGCGCGCGGCCAAGCTCAAGCTACTCGCTGATTTGGACGCTAGGGAGCGGCTCGGCCCATTGCTGCCAAAGGTCTCCGAGGCCATCGTGTGGCACAGGCGTGAACATGCATTTGGTGAGGCCATTAAGAGCTGCGGAACCACCGCGGTGACGCGCAAGACGACCGAGCTCTACGACGCCCACGTCACCGAAGAGCTGAGGACTGCGTTTGCGAAGGAGTTGGAGGCGTTAGGCATCCGTGGCCAGCCCGTCACGTTGGAGATGACTGGTCAAAAGGGCGCTCGGGTGCAGCAGCTCAAGCTCGGAACCATGCCTCGTTTCGCGAAAGCCAAGTTGTCTGCCATCCTCAGCGAGGGCGAGCAACGCGTCGTGGCCCTGGCCCTCTTCCTCGCAGAGATTGGCATTGAACCGGGGCGCTCGGGCCTCATCTTCGACGATCCGGTCTCGTCTCTCGACCACATGCGGCGTGAGCGAATTGCCAGGCGGTTGGTGCTCGAAGCAAAGAAGCGCCAGGTCATCGTCTTCACGCATGACCTTGCCTTCGCGCTGGCGCTCACCGATTTTGCCGAGGACCAGGGCGTGAAGTTCGCGCACCGCCACTTGGCAGCGACGACGAAGCGCAAGGGCTTGTCTTCAGACGATTTGCCGTTCGAAGGCAAGAAGCTCAAGAACCGCGTCGGCGACCTTCGTGCAATGGCGACAAACGCCAAGAACCTCCTGGAGACGGATGGAAATGTCGAGGGCTACAACGACTTGGTCCGCAACGGCTATCGTCGGTTGCGCGACACCTGGGAGCAGTTGGTCGAGGACGTGCTTCTGCAGAGCACGGTCCGACGCTATCGGGTCTCTGTGGAGACAACGCGGCTGAAGTCAGTGTCGGTGGACGACACCGATGCCAGCGCCGTCTACAACGGGATGACGCGCTGCTCGAAGTTCACCCATGAAGGCGGCGCAGAAGCGCCCCCGGTGCTGCCTGACCCGGCCGAATTCGCCGCGGACGTCGAGGAGCTTGCCGCCTATGCCAAGACGGTGGAAGACCGAGCGAAAGCGACCGAGGCGCGGCGCAAGCTGGCAGGCCTTGGGGCCTAGTACTTCTCGAACGCCGGGTACTCGTCGGAGTATTCATCAACGTGAACTCAGGGTTTTGGAGTTGTTCTGCGTGCCGCTCTCAAACCCAGAAAGCCCATTTTTGGTTGTACATGAGCCAAGCGTGCGCGTCTACTAACTCCTTAACGTAAGCGTCGCGCTGCAGCTATTGGTACTCCGCTGCGATCGTGTACTAATTCTGCTCTTGACTCGAAAGGGGCGACTAGCCCTACCGTCGCTCCTCGGGAAGCGCGCGCAATTTTTCCACGATGTCGGCGATGTGCTTCGGGTACTCGCCATTGAAGTACTCGAACATCAGCGGATTTGCAGCAAAGAAGTGCGATGACAACTCGACCCACTCCTTCGTAGTGATCGCGCCGTTCAGCTTGAAGACCTTTTTGGACATCGGCTTCACGTGCCGCGTGTCCTTGTATGTCATGTTGAAGTCGCTGTCGCGGCGCGCAAAGTACTCCGCCGAGGTCAGATATTGAATGGCGCCGTCAAAATGTCTGAACACGCCTTTTGCCAGATCGAATTCAGCATGCAGGTAGCGAGCCGGATGATGCGGGATGCCTTGGATTGAGAGCAAGACAGATTCATCCTTAAGCTCCAAAGCTTGGAAAGTCTTGATGTCACCGGATTGCGCCCATTTGATGTCGACACAGTAGGCGCTCGCAAAAAACATCTCCACGCGAACTTGGCTCAAGTCGCTCGGTGGCCTGAGTTTCATGTTTCCAAGCGCGATCGACGCAATGTCGTCATTGAACGGTGGTCCGTACCAAGTGTCGAATTCACCATACCCCATCCCATCTAGGTCAACACGCACCCTGTCTTCGTCGAGCGCCACTGACTTATCAAGACCCGGCGATTTCAAAGACCAGAAGAGGTCAATGAACCGCGGTGCCCAGTTTGCCTGCGGGTGCATCTGCCGGCGGAAGCTGGGATGCGCCATGGCGATGAAGTCCGGGCTTTCGAGACAGCCTTCGGAACGCCCTGGACGGAGAACTCCAGCGAGCTCAGTCCAGCTATAGAGCCCATCCCGTCCATTGGGTTGAACGTCCAGCAGCGAGCGCAATACCCCAGGTGCAGACGCTGTCACGCCAAGAGGCGGCGAATAGTTGAAGGCTGCGTCTGAGAGCTGAACACCGCGCGTAGCAGCATAAGCCTTAAATTCCTGGATTCGCTTCGATGCGGAATGCAGTTCCTCCTGCTCTATCTCCCGCATATGCACTTGGTGCTGGGCAAGCATCTCTTGGTAGTCGCTCTCTGCCATGCACACTCCTCAGTCTCTAGCAATTATCGCCAGGCCGAGGCCGTAGCGTTCAGTTGAACGTAAAGGCCTTCTCGCCCACGGTGATGACCGTCTTCATCCCACCGGAGATCATTTCAGCCACGAGGTTTCGGCATCCGCACCGTGGCTGGAATCAGGCAGGCGTAGACGTCGACACCGCCATAAAAACACAGTCGGTAGGCGATGAGCCCATGTTCGTCGATAGGAAATCGCTGGTAGTAAAACACCTCGGGATTGCCGCCGGTTCGAGGCATTGAATCCGCCTCATACCGGTAACGTGCCTCGATGAGCTTTTGCCACGTTTGGGTGTGCCCCGGTTCGTACTTAATGAATCCTGGAATCAGCCGCACTTCCCCTTCGAAGCGGTGGCCGAATTCATGAAAGTAGAGTCCGCGCAGCACGTGTTCGAAGCATCTGTACAGCCTCGTAAAGTCCGGCGTGCCCCAGATCACATCTATGAAAAGGTTGCCTTCGAGCACCAGTCGCTCGATGCGTTTGGGCTTAAGCACCGTGCTATTGAGCACCCTGTACGAACTGCGTCGAAGGGCCCGGTCTACCTTGCCAGTCCAGTGCCGGTAGCCGATAGAGTTGTTGCCGACGATGCCGGCCAGGTTCATCATCAGGAACTCGTCGTCGCAGGACTTGGTGGCGTTGTGGGCGGCACAGGACGGAACTGTGATCAGTTCCTTGCGCAGGTTCAGACCCCCAATGTCCTTCGATTCGGGGAACAGGCATCTGGGCGGGACATGCTCACGTGAGACCGCCAGAGCGGAACACATGTAGCAAGTTTCCTCGAGCTGCCGATCATTCGCCATGGTGGCGAAATTATCCTGCAGCGATCGCAGTGCTTCAACCCGCTCCATGGCCCCTCTTGTTAATTTCCATTTGGAGTGACATGAGTCCCCGGTAGCTTTGCCTCCCGGTTTGAATATTCGCCTTATCTCGAGAAGATGTGCTGGTCCAAGTCAGCTTTTCACTTCTGTAGCCCCTCGACCGGAAAATTCGACCGGCAGCAGCCAGCCTGGTCCTGCGACGCAGCTTCGCAGCGATTACGGTCAGCCGGTCCTTTGTCCTCAACGTTCGTTCTGCGCCATGTTGCAGACGTTCAGAACTCCGCGATATCGGTCGACTGCTTGCAGAAGGCGCGGTCGTAGCTAGACTGACCGGCACGGAAGCTGTCTTCACATCCCCGGCAATCGCGACGTGAAGTTTCTCCTTGAGGACTTCCGGGACTCTATGAAGACCATCACCGGCTATGGGTTTAAGCACCTTCTGCGCATCTGACGGGTATCGACTCGGCATGATGCCGTCGCTATCAGCTTGAAATCACTACCAGGGGATGGTTTGTGACGGTACGGAGAAAGAGGCTGGTAGCGCCAAGAATGGCAAGGTGGTCATTTTCGATGCCCGCCTTGGACAGCCCCGGTTGAACAATACCGACGCGAAAGACAACGTACTTGCGTCGCGACGCTTTTCTCAGCACAACGAGCCTGTCCAGACTTCCGCGAACAAAGCGCGTCGGGCGACCCGCGCGATGCTTGGTCTCACGCTCTGTGAGATGAGAAACCAAATTGGGGAAATTCCATGTCCACTTTGTCGATTTTTGCGCTTGGCCGCAGACTTCGTAGAGGTCTTTCACGCGGTTTCCAGGCGCAGCTCCAGAGGAATACTTGCAGTGCCATAAAGTCACAGTGATGGTCTGCTCTCCATCTTCAATAGCTACGATGTCCGCGCTTTCCCCTGCATCGTCGTCATCAATGATGAAAGCCGAAGGCCCTTGCTCCAGGTGCTCAATAAATTTTTGTTGAATCGAGCGGGGGCGCAGCGCGCCATCTTTCCAGCGGCTTTCCTGATTTTGGAGCGTGTCGGCCCACGCCAGCGGAGCGATCAGGTCTTGGTCATAAACCTCCGCTAGTTCTTCACGCGGTTTCAGCAGTATTTCGCCCGAGAGTTGCGAGCCATCCGCAAGTCGTACGAGAGGAGGGTTGGTCGTGAAGAAGTCAACCGCCAGATCAGTCTTATTGAATGCCTCGATGCTTACATCAGCTCCTTCGACCCGCGCAATCGAATAAAACAGTCCCTGAGCCTGTCCCTCAGGAATAAGCGTCATTTTGAACACGGTCTCGACTTCACTGCCAGCCCTCAGCTTGAACGCGAACTCGTTACCCGCTGGAGTCCATTCGACAATATCTAGCTGGCACTCATGAAAACTGTATCTTTTCTCCGCGTGCACGACGGTGATCTTGAAACTCGCAGACTCGAAGAGCTGGTCAGGCCAATCGATCATCATTGCGTGCTGGTCGGGGAGCAGGCCACCTTTGCGGAGCTCTGGAACCAGCGTGTGCTTGAGGAAGTCGTTGGGTTCGATGTTCGCGTTCGATAGCTTGACCCCCAGGTCTCGGCACCAATCCCTCCAACCGGCCAGAGAGTCCGTCTGAAGGGACCAGATTTTCCCCTTTCGTGAGCACCCAATGCTCACCCTCTTACCATCTTCGTAGCCAACGCCCATGACGTTCGACTTCATCTTGTCCTGCTGCAGCACGGGATCGATGGCGTCACGTACATCGAGGCCAGCAAACATTTGGTATCTGACGTTTCGGCTCAGGCCCTTTAAGCCCACACTATGCAGCGTCATTCGACGCAGATTGCCGAAAGCCCTGAACACGTCCTCATCGCGAACCGGTTGCGGATCAGTCGAAAGACTTTTCGCCAGCTTCCACGCGAAATACTTGCGAGAGCTGTTTATGAAAAGAAGTGCTTTGTCCTCGTCATAGAAGGCGATGAAGAGTTCCCAAGTATCGATGACTATGTCACGGGAGTCCGTCCAGTCAACCTTGTCTTTCTGATTGACAATGAAGACCAGCATCTTGTCTTGCGGACTGAAGATCGGCTGATGAATGACTTGGCTCGGCCGAAAAGCATTTGCATAGCCAGTGTGGTCGAAGTCCGTCACGTGAAACACTTCCGTGCTCAGCTTCGGGTTCAACGTGAGCGTAGATATCTCCAGTTCCGTCGAAACCTCCTCCAGTGGCTGAAGGTTTTCCACAAGCTCCGACAGCCTTGCCTGCGGGTCGATTGCGTCATAACTCAAGTCCGACAGCAGGTTGTTCCAATCAGCATCTTCTTGATAGAGGCTTTCAAGGGCTTCAGGTACACCGTCTTCAGCAGTATTTGCAACGAAACTTGCGTCCCCGACATTGTCGGCAGCACGAGCGAAGCGACCAATAAACTGCAGCGTGATGCCCAGGCTCTTGTGGACAGAGTGCAGCGCTGCCACTTTGAGTTGCGGCAAATCAAACCCTTCACCGAACATATCCACGCAGATCACGATCCTGTGCTTACCGCTTCGGATATTCCGAAGAACCTGTTCGCGACTTTTCGTGTGGCTGTGGACGAGTACCGGGTTTAGGTCCGGAAATTCTGCGCTGTAGATGTTGTCAAACAGGGCCTTAGCTTGATCAATCGTGTTGGCTCTCGCCAGCAGCATGTGGTCTAAACCGCTTGCCAGATCGGCCCTCAGTCTCTCTACGGCTTTCTCGGCGATCCGCAGATCGGCCACAGAGCTGTCCGGCTCAAAGACTTGAAGGAACTGGATCGGCTTGAAGAACTCGTTCTCCTGGGCAAGCTGAAGTGGATAGTTGTAGATGATCTTCCCGTTCAAAGCCTTGCCGTCTTCCCGAAATGGCGTCGCGGTGAACAACAGCATTCGAGCATGAGCGCAATAACTTGAGAACCTGTTCCAGGTCGTCGCTTGCGCATGGTGCGCCTCATCGAAGAAGACTTCGCTGAAGAGTACCGCAAACGCTTTTTGCTCATTCTCATCGCCTCGGCTGATGGATGCCATCGTGGTCACCACAATGTTGCAGCTTCGGAGTGCGTCGAACTGGGCCGCAGTGGGCTTTCCTGTCAGCACGCCCACGACCGGATTGAGCACGTTTGTGACGATGCCCAATTTCCTCAGGAGCCCGTACTCCCTGAACTTATCTGCCGTCTGCTGCCGCAGCGCGTCTGTGGGCACTATGACCAAGATCCGATCACCGCGCGATTCGACAGTGATGGCCAGCATGACCTCCGTCTTCCCCGTCCCTGTGGGCATAACAATGATGGCCGGGTCTTTGCTCAAACTCCAGTGCGCCGCTATCGCGTGGAGCGCGCCGATTTGAGGTGCGCGCAAGCCAGGCCTGGCGGCGTGTCCCTCAACTGCAACAAGCTCGGAGACGTAGTTGATCCCGCCTCGCCATGAGGCATGTGCCTCAGCCCTTAGCCGGTTGCCTTCAGTCAAGCTGTCTTCAACTTCCCGGAAGCGCGCGTTCGAGATTTCAAGTATTCCGTCTATAACCTCACCATCAGTCCCACGTAGCACCCCGGCGGGAGCCAGATCGGTGAAGTCAAATCCATTGACCATCAAATCGATGGCGTAGACAGCGCCGTTTTCAGTGGTCGCCTTCAGGCGTTTGAAATTCGGGCCTCGGGATCGATGGGCAACTACGGTGGCCGGATAAACCTCGCTCGAACGCCCGATGCATGAGGCGTCGACTACGCCGTCCCGGTTCTGGAAGGCATACCTTGTCGGTAGGCGCAGGCGCGTTGCCGCAGCGAAATCCGCTTCTGTGACCATTCCTCTGACTCCGTTCTGTTTTCACGCATCGTACTCATAGCGAGCACAACTCATCAAGTTTAGGCAAGGTCCTGCACTGCCTGCTGCTAGACGGGGTGTACCGGTGCGGCGCCGATGGCGCAGCCACCTTCATCAAGGCGACTGCGTCCACCGGCGAAAAGTTGCACGCGCTGCTGCAGACCGTCATCGCCCGGTTCATGAAGATGCTCACGAGCCGGGGCGTGCTGGTTGACGAGATAGGGCAGACCTGACTGGCCGAGCCGGATTCCGACGGCGAGTAGGACGGTTCAGCGACAAGTTTTGGGCGAAGCGGACGTTCGCCATGCGAAGCCTGTACTTCCGAGATCAGCCTCAACCTGCCGTTCACGGCCATGCAATGGACGACAGCAATCGGTCGACTAACAACGCCGCATCCGTTAACGGACTGTCCTAAACCGGACGCGCAAGGCCCAGCCCCGAAGGCCAGCTTTGCGGTGCTGCGCTCACAGATAGCAAGGCCCAATTTCGGCCAGAAGCACCATTTGCAATCGTGGCTGTGTCAGTTGCTGTTGCTCATGACCACCAGCTTGGTCAAGGCTAACTGACATTTAAGTCAACTGAGGTCTACGACACCGCTACTTTAAGGAGCTTCGTACTGGTACACTAACCGGTCCATTTGAGTGGTACACACGCAGTTTTTCAAAAATCATAAGTTATTGATTTCTAATAACTTTCACCATCTGACGCCGAATCTCACAGCCTCCGCCAAGATCCAGTGTAAGTTGTTGATTTATAACGATATTTTTAAAAATCAACATACCGTTATACGCTTGGTTATACGGAATTGTTTGCATAAAATATAAGCAACCATTCCTTAGCTACCGTGCAAGCAAAGCCCTGAGCCCCGACCGCTCAGGGCTTTTTTCTTGCCTGAAACTCGGTGAGCATGCCCTTGAGCACCAGCACATATTCCAACACCTGCAGCGCCGTGTCGATGGCCCAAGTCGTAACTTCAGCATGATCAAGGCTTGAAGGCTTCCACAGCCCATCGCACCAACAGCAACTGATTTCCCACTTGGTGGCCCTGATGCGCTCAAACACTGGTGGCTGCAGCTGCGCCGCTTTCCAGCGTTTTGCGATGTCCAGCTGCAGCTGAGCTGGTAACACTCCTTCGCCTTGCAGCAGCAAACGTAGCCCCAAACCAGGCCCCCAGCCTTCTTGTCGTAGCTGCACCATGGTCAAGTTGGGCCACGCGGGTGCCGCACCAAACGCACGGGGCAGCTGAATCGTCAGCATGGGTTGCCCCTGGCGCAGGTGCACGGCCAACGACAGCGGCAAAGGCTCTTTGACTCCCTGCACTTGCAGTTTGACCGACGTGGCGTTGGTTAGTTGCGCCAGCAGAGTGCGCTTCACGCACCGCCACCACGCCAGTCGAAGCTCGGGCACATCGCCCAATGCTTGAAACAACCGTTCATGCCACGCAATGCGCCTGGCTAAAGCCTTGGCACTCAGGTTCATGGCTTCAGCCATTTCTTGAATAGCCAGCATGATGTGACCATGCGCAGGAGCCTGCCCCAACACACGTTTGGCAAACATCAGCACCCAGGGCACATCACAGCGCCCGCTGTCCAAGTGCCAAAGCAAAGCGTGGATCGTTTCTGGTGCCTGATGCGGTGCACCGTGCACAACCGCTTGCGCATCTGCCGAATCCCGCCACTGCAACCAGTTGGCTGCATCCGTGATGCCCTGGCTTTGCAGGAATGTCACCAAGCTCCGCAGACGCTGCGCCGCCTTGAGTGCTGCTGCTTGTTGGGTGATTTCACCTTGCCACAACAAAATGGCCAATTCAGCATCTTCTTCAGGCCCGTATTGCTGCAGCAGTGCCACCAGCCGTGCCAAGCTGCCCAAACCTAGCTGGGGCACCGCACACCGTGCAAATGCCTGCCATGCAGCGGTGCGCTGGCTGATTGGCTCAATCACCTGTAAAGCTGCATCGGCCAGTTCAAGCACCATGGCCGATTGCGGCTCCATGCATGGCTTTGAAGCATGCACATAGCGCCCAGCTTCGGCACAGCCATTGAAGCAGCACGGCCACTGCCCACTGAATTCATGCGGAACAGGTGTTGAGGCATCCAGTGCAGGCAATGTCATCACCGCAGCCAACAAACGCCGGTAGCGGTACCACCTCAAGTGATAAGGGTGCATGGTCAAACTTTCAAAACAGGCACGCCGCAACGGCACCTGAGTGCAGCGTCAAAAGCCAAGCACCAGGCGCACAACGTGCACAAAGGGAAATCAGAAGAAAGAGAGCGAGAAACTGAAACTCAAGCCAGCGCAATGGCTGTGCCACGGCGGCTGCGCAAACCGACTTGCACCACCTTGTCCAAGGTGGCTTTTTCTGACCAGCGGGCGTTGGTGTTGCGCAGCTTTTTGCTGCCCCAATGCTCCAGCAAGGCATTCCAGGGAGTGAGTGGCACACCTTCCATCAAGGGGTCGAGCACCAGCAAGGAATGTGGCTTGCCATCGGCATACATCACACCCACTGCCAGCACCCAATGGCTGTAGCTGGGCGAAGTAAAACGCACCAGGCACACATGGTCAGATTCCAATGCAGCCACCGTGCGGGCCTCGACATTGCGGCGCAGTTGGCGGCACTGCAGTTGCTCAGAAAACGGCGCAAACTGTTCTCTGATGGCTGCGCTGCTACAGCCGCTAAAGTACAAAGCTTGGCCCATGGCGCTCACTTCCATCAGGCGTGCATCAAGGTCGCTTTCATACAGGGCATCGCGTGACACCTGGCCCAGCAGCATCAAAGCCATCAGCACGCAGTGGTGCCCGCAAGCCATGTCGTTTTCGCCCTGGCGCAGCAGCAGCTTGTTTTGATAGGCCATTGCACCTGAGCGGCCCACACTCAGCTGCGAATGCACCACAAAGTGCCGCCCCAGCATCAATACTCCTCGGGCAACAACAGCGTGGTGCTACTGCGGTCAGCTTCTGTGATGATCCACAGGCGTTCTGTCTTGGAAATCACATACACCGACATCAGCCTGTAGCCGTACTGCAAAGCGTCAGCATTACTTTGCCTGTCTTCGGCACAGATATCGCCCCAATCGCCGGACACATGGCGCAGCACAAACGGCAGTGCTGTCAGTTCATGGGTTTCCAGAAGCTCCAATGCCCCAGGTGTCGCTAATAACTGGCCCAAAGCAAACAAGGGCGTACCAGCAACCTTGTCATGAGCAGCAGGAGAAGAATCGTTCGGGCATGCGGCGGCCTGACCTGTATCAGTCATAGAAAACTCCAAAAGGGAAAAGTGGGAAAGAAGTGCCCTGTGCTGCCCAACACTTCCCCAAGGCTCACGACCTCAAATTGACAGGCACGGCTACGCCGCACAAGCGTTCAAAAACGCATGCGCGAGCAAACTACCCGATCAAATCAGGTGCACAAAACGGGTGGGGAAGGGAAGCTCAGGACATCGAGCGAGAGAAGCGGCCGATCAATGATCGAGCGGCCAATTGCGCTGTGCAACACAAGGCTCAGCCATTTTAAACAATGCCAATATTTGCATATCAAATATATTTGATATATTTAAATGGATATTAAAAGTTAAGTTGAACTAGTGGCAAATATGCTAAATAGCAGCTTCAGGCTGACTGCCGTCGTTCATTTCCGAAATGCCGATGACTGCTGATGCGTAGAGCAGTCATTCCTACAAGGCTAGGAAGTTGTAGATGTGTATCCGTCCGGCCACCCCATCTACCCCGAATGAGCAATTGCAAGCACCATCGTGTCCACGTAAACCATCGTGCACACCATGTCTCAAGAGATCCCCAACTCGCGCTCCCGTGTCCCCCGCACACGCCGGGTCTACAGCGCGCAATTCAAGGTTGAACTGATCGCCGCGTGCCAGCAGCCCGGCGCATCAATTGCCGCCACAGCACGTGAACATGGCATGAATGCCAATGTGCTGCATCGCTGGCTCAAGGAGCATCGTCTGGGCCTTCACCAGCCCACCTGCGATACCGCGCATGCTGTGGCGTCCGGCATCGCCCCGCACTGCGACGATGCAGCGGCTGAGCCAATGGCCAATGCACAGCCTGTTCGTGCCCCGGCGCATCTGCCTCATGCCAGCACCGTGCCCGCCTTCATCGCGATGACGCTGGGCTCGCCGGCGATGGGGCCTCAGCCAGCGGGTGCGCAAGCTGCCCCAAGTGCTGCATCGGCAACTCCCTCATCAGACATCCGCATCGAGTGCTGTCATCACGGCACCCTCGTGACGGTCAATTGGCCGGTGGCCGCTGCTGGCGAGTGTTCCCGCGCATTGCAGGGTTTGCTCCAGGTGCTGCGGCAATGATCCGTATCGACGCTGCCTGGCTTGCCACGGCCCCGCTGGACATGCGCGCCGGCACCGACACGGCGCTGGCCCGGGTGGTCAGCGTGTTCGGTGCTGCCCACCCTCATCACGCCTACCTGTTCGCCAACAGACGCGCCAACCGCATCAAGGTGCTGGTGCACGACGGCATCGGCATCTGGCTGGCCGCTCGCCGCCTGCACCAGGGGAAGTTCGTCTGGCCGGCGCCAGGCAATGAGCAGTGGCAGTTGGAGCCTGTCCAGCTTGACGCCCTGGTGCTGGGCCTGCCCTGGCAACGCATGGGAAACGCCGGCATTATCACCATGGTCTGAAGCCGGCGCGCAATCGGTGGATCTGCGCATGGCAGCGCAGGGCCTTCCTTGGCACACTGGCTGCCATGGTGGTGCAGCAACAATCCCTGAACAATCTCAGCGCAGAGCAACTGCGCGAGATGGTTGCCAGCCTCATGGGCCACGTGAGCGACAAGGACGCGCAAATCGCCCGCCACCAAACCGAACTCAAGCACAGCCAGGCGCTCAACGCCAAGCTCACCCACGAGAACGCGCTCTTGAAGCGCATGAAGTTCGCGGCCCAGTCCGAGCGCTTCAACGCCGAGCAGCGCAGCCTGCTTGAAGACGAGATCGAGGCCGACCTGGCAGCGGTCGCCGTCGAGATCGAGCAACTGCAGCCGCCTGCGCCAGCGCCCCAAGCCAAACAACAACCCAAGCGCCAGCCGCTGCCGGCCAACCTGCCGCGGCGCGAGATCCGCCACGAGCCTGAGTTGACTACCTGCGCCTGTGGTTGTGCGATGAAGCGCATCGGTGAAGACGTGGCCGAAAAGCTGGACTATGTGCCCGGCGTGTTCACGGTGGAGCGCCACATCCGTGGCAAGTGGGCCTGCGCCAAGTGCGAGACCATCACCCAGGTGCCGGTCGAGGCGCATGTGATCGACAAGGGCATCCCGACTGCGGGCCTGCTGGCCCAGGTGCTGGTGGCCAAGTACGCCGACCACCTGCCCCTGTACCGTCAGGAAGCCATCTTTGCTCGCGCAGGCTTGGGCCTGCCTCGCTCCCCCCGCTGTCAGAATAGTTGGAACCTCTACAGATGTTAGAGTTTGAATATCCAACCTGGGGCAGAGAGAAGGTTCCCATGAAGTATTCCCCCGAGCGGCGCGAAGCCATCTTGGCCAAGCTGGAAGCGCCGTATAACCGTACCGTCAATGATCTGGCTGGCGAGGAAGGTATCTCAGCTGCCACGATATACAACTGGCGAAAGCAAGCCCGTAGCACGGGCCGATTGCTTCCAAACGCCTCCCCCACCACGGAAGGCTGGACCTCGGCGCAGAAGTTCAATGCGGTACTGGAAACCGCTGCGTTGACCGAAGAAGAGCTGTCCGAGTACTGCCGTCGCCGTGGTCTATATCCTGAGCAGATTCGTCGCTGGCGCGCCAGTTGTGAACAGGCCAATGATCGGTCTGACCAAGCCGCCGCACGGCAATCAGAAGCGACCAAGGCCGAGCGCAAACGCATACGGGAGCTAGAGCGGGAGTTGCGTCGCAAGGACGCCGCCTTGGCTGAAACGGCAGCATTGCTGGCGCTGCGAAAAAAAGTCCAGGCGATCTGGGGGGACGAGGAAAAATGACCAATGCCACAGATCGCCGTCGGATTGTAGAGTTGGTCAACCAAGCCAGAGCGGCCGGTGCGCGCCTGCGTCATGCCTGTGGCGAGCTGGGAATCGGGCAGAACACCTACCGGCGTTGGTCGGCAGGTGGTGAAGACCAGCGGCCTCACGCGACACGGCCAAGGCCGGCTCATGCCCTGACGCACAAAGAACGCCAGGCGGTGCTGGATGTCTGCCACCGACCGCAGTTTGCCAGCTTGCCTCCGGCGCAGATTGTTGCGCGGCTGCTGGATGATGAGCAACGGTATCTTGCCTCGGAGTCGACCTTCTATCGCATCCTGCATGCGGCGGGAGAACAGCGCCGTCGTGGTCGCCAAGCCGCGCCCCAGCGCAAGGGCCCGCCACGGCGCCATCGTGCCGACCACGCCAACGCCGTGTGGAGCTGGGATGTGACTTATCTGCCGACCCGGGTTCGCGGCCAGTTCTTTTATCTGTACCTGATCGTCGACATCTACAGCCGCAAGATCGTGGGCCACGAAGTCTTTGAAGCCGAGAACATGGCCAACAGCGCGCAGGTCGTTCAACGAGCGGTACTGCGTGAGCAATGTGGTCACCGGCCGCTGGTCCTGCACGGCGATAACGGCTCGGCGATGAAGGGTTCGACCATCCATGCCAAGCTTGAAGAACTCGGCGTCACACCGTCGCACAGCCGTGCCCGCGTCTCGAACGATAACGCCTACTCTGAATCCTTGTTCCGTACCTGCAAATACCATCCCGCCTTCCCTGTGGCTGGCTTTGCCGACCTGACCGACGCCCGCAAGTGGGTGGGGCAATTCGTGTATTGGTACAACGAACAGCATCGCCATAGCGAGATCCGTTACGTCACGCCCGCTCAGCGCCACGCCGGCCAGGATCACGCCATTCTTGCCCGGCGCCATGCCCTTTATCAGATCGCTCGCGCTCAGCATCCTGCACGCTGGTCGGGCAATACTCGAAACTGGCAACCCGTAGGCAGCGTTTGGCTGAATCCAGAGAAGGAAACGACCGTTATCCATGTGCATAGTGAACTAGAAGCAGCATGACTCATGTTCCAACTACATTGACAGACGCCGGCTCCACCCTGGCGCAGTGGGTGGGCACCTGTGGCGTGCGACTGCAACCGCTGGTCGATGCGCTCAAGGCGGAGATACTCAGCCGCAGCGTGCTGCACGCCGACGAGACGCCGGTGCAAATGCTCAAGCCTGGCAAAGGCAGCACCCACCGGGCTTACCTGTGGGCTTACGCACCAGGCGCCTTCGAAGACATGAAGGCCGTGGTGTACGACTTCTGCGAGTCAAGAGCGGGCGAGCATGCGCGCCACTTCCTGGGCGATTGGAAGGGGGCACTGGTCTGCGACGACTTTGCTGGTTACAAAGCCACGATCGCCAACGGTGTGACCGAGGTGGGCTGCCTGGCGCACGCCCGGCGCAAATTCTTTGACTTGCATGCGGCGAACAAAAGCCAGCTTGCCGGGTTCGCGCTGGAGCAGTTCGCCAAGGTTTACGACATCGAGCGCGAGGTCAAGGAGCTGAACGCCGATCAACGCAAAGCCATTCGTCAGCAGCACACCAAGCCGATCCTGGATGCGTTACACCAGTGGATGACATTGCAGCGGCAAAAGCTGCCAGACAGCTCGGCGACTGCCAGGGCCCTGGATTACAGCCTGCGGCGCTGGACTGCACTGACGCGCTTCGTTGATGACGGGCAACTGCCCGTGGACAACAACTGGATCGAAAACCAGATCCGGCCGATTGCCATTGGACGCAACAACTGGCTGTTCGCCGGCAGCCTGCGCGCGGGCCAGCGTGCGGCGGCGGTGATGAGTCTGGTGCAGTCGGCACGCATGAACGGGCATGACCCCTATGCCTACCTACAGGACGTGCTCACCAGGCTGCCCACGCACAAGGCCAGCCGTATCGACGAGCTCTTGCCGCACCGCTGGCAGCCCACCGACATCTGATCGTCAGCCATGGTAGCCATCTGCGGTCAACATGGGTTTGCCGTGCGCTTACGTAGATGTTAAATTGGAAAGCAGTCTATCTATGAAATGGTGCTCGATTCATGCCCATCTTCGAGCTTTGCTCCAGTGACTCTGACTTCTTCAGTTGACGTAAAGGAAGCTCTAACCGCCTTAATTCGTAGACGCAGCGCATTAGCTTCAGTTTCGTGAAACCTTCCGAGCAGCCCTACGCGTTGAGAAGCCTTGTTAGCCAAAATTTTTAACTCCTCTAAAGGAATAGAGCTTTGAGAAGCCAGCTCTAGTTGCTTTACTTGCGCTCTGATATTCGAGCGCTTGGCTTTAGGAAGCGCAGGTTTCTGATTGACGATTAGCTTCGTCGCAATCATCGGCTTAGATGCTGAAAAAACATCGTGCTTCTTTCGGCTTGCTTTTAACCCATGGAAAGCAAGCATGCCGTATACCTGAGCGATTACCCAGCTCTGTGTTTCCTTGTCTAGGAGCGTTTTGGACGACATGCTCATGTCATCCACATACCTTGAGTAGGTGATTCCTCTGGCAGCCAGTTTAGCTTGGAGTAAGGGCTCTTTACGCCATAAAACAAGGTTGGCTAGGTATGAGCTGGTGATGCCTCCTTGAGGCAGAGCCCCATCTTTGGTAGTCAGTGCAGTAAGGATATCCGCCACCTCACTAGAAAAACCGAAAAGTCCCGCCCATACGTCACGCACGTAGACAGATTGAACTGATGGAAAAAATGACTTCACATCCTCACAGATCAATATCTGCTGCCCTTTGTGTAGGGCAGCATTGGTAACGTAGTCGCATCCTTTAAGGCTGCCATGTAGATATGCAGGAAAGCTAACCTTAGAAAAGATGCTCCTTTTGATCCGTTCGTGCACTCTCTTCAGGGGTTCATAGGCATCAAATGTTTGCCTAGTTGAGCCTGGCTCAGGTTTCACAGCCCTCCATAGGGTGTCTGCTTTTAAAGCTAGTTCTTTGAGACGCTTCTCATCAAGTCCCAAAGCCTTGGCTAAGGAGGCTAAGCTCCTTATCGGCTTTGCTTTATATATCGGCTTGCTCAGGGAGAGGCTCATTCAGCAGCTCCAAAGCGGTGATCGCCAGTTGGCCAGCTAACTCTCTGTTCAAATTTCCAAGCTCGCCTTCTTCAGCACCTAAGAAAAAGAGAATTTCTGCAGGCAAAGCCAAAGCTTTCGCTATTAAATTAATAGTTGATAGAGGTGGGTCTCGTCGGCCTCTTTCAAGCAATGAGAGATAGGACACAGATAGGCCAGCACGCTTCGCAAGTGCAGCTTGCGAGAGCCGACGCTTGGAGCGAGCAAGCTGTATGGCCTGTCCAATATTCATATCGATTCCAAAATACTAAGAATAGGCTTGGGGTGAGATGGATGGGCATTACAGCCACTCACGGATGTCAGTCGCAAGACTCACAAAGACCGCCAGCGTCTGTAGTACCTTCTGCATCCGCCCGAAGGAATCTGCAGCTTTTGGAGGCTCGTCACGAAGCTTTTCAAGCTCAGCAATAAGGTTCTCCAGTTCCGTCATCTCACCAATGTCGAGTTGGCTTCCGCGAGCATCGCGAGCTTTATTCAAGCCGTTGATGGTTTTTTCCAAGATTTGCTTGTCCATTGGACTCTCCTATACAAGGCAGCACAGGCCCTGCTTCCCCCGTTTCAAGGCAGCGCCGTATAGGAGCCAACTCGACACATACCAAGCCCATCACAGTTGTTATCTGCTGGAGTCTTCCCCCTCTAAAGCGCTGTGCTTCGTCAGGTTGGGCGTCCTGCTGGACACTTCAGGCTGATCGCCTTTCGGTGTCGGGTAACAAGCCACGCTTCTGTCCACGTAGCGAACTCCTTAAAGGGAGTTCCGATCACTGAGCTTTTGCCTACTTTCGGGTATTCGGATAAATACAAATCACGGAAAATGCGGCAGCACGATAGCGCGCTGCCGGTTCGTATTTTACATACTTTTTGATCTAAATATTGACTGACAGTACGCATTCCGATGAGCGGTTGCGGAACTATGCCCCTTGCTGAGTCACCGGAGGCTTCTTGCTCTCTAGTGTTCGAGGACTGTTGATTTCCACCCAGAAGTGACCCACTAGCCCCCGGTTTTTCCATCTCAATCTGACCCACGCATTAACCCTAGCCTGCTGCTTTCTTGTGCAGCAGGAGACCAGGAGTGATTGACGTGGCCACTTTGAGTGTCATCCGGCGCTGGGCTCTGCGTGAGCACCTGTCCATCCGAGAGATCGCCCGCAGAACTGGGCTTTCTCGCAATACCATCCGCAAGTATTTGCGCTCCGACGTTGTGCAACCTCAACTTGCACAGCGCACCATCGCCACCAAGCTCGACCCCTTCGCCAGCAAGCTGTCAGGCTGGCTGCGTACAGAAGTCAACCGCTCTCGCAAGCAGCGGCGCACGATCAAGCAGATGTTTCTGGACTTGCAGGCGTTGGGCTACACCGGCTCCTACAACCGAGTCGCTGCCTTTGCCAGAGTATGGAAGGCTCAGTGTCATGCGGTGGAGCAGACATCAGGGCGAGGCGTTTTTGTGCCCCTGGTCTTCGGCGCTGGAGAAGCCTTCCAGTTTGATTGGAGCGAGGATTGGGCTGTCATTGCGGGTGTACGCACCAAGCTGCAAGTGGCTCACTTCAAGCTCAGCCACAGCCGAGCCTTCTATCTGCGGGCCTATCCCCTGCAAACCCATGAGATGCTGTTCGATGCCCACAACCGTGCCTTTGCGGTGTTTGGAGGCGTCCCTAGGCGGGGGATCTACGACAACATGCGCACAGCCGTCGATCGTGTCGGCCGTGGCAAGCTCAGAGAGGTCAACGCCCGCTTCAGTGCTATGGCCAGCCATTTCCTGTTCGAGGCACAGTTTTGCAATCCGGCCTCGGGATGGGAGAAGGGACAGGTCGAGAAGAATGTTCGGGACGCTCGCCATCGTATCTGGCAATCTGTACCAGCGTTTCCGACACTCAGTGCCCTCAACGATTGGCTAGAGCAACGGTGTCAGCAGTTATGGCAAGAGATTGCGCATGGCCAATTGCCTGGCTCACTTGCTGATGTGTGGGAGCAAGAACGCTCAACCCTGATGCCCATGCCTCGGCCGTTTGACGGCTTTGTCGAGCATGCCAAACGAGTCTCTCCCACCTGCCTAGTTCACTTCGAGCGCAATCGCTACAGCGTGCCGGCCTCTTATGCCAACAGGCCCGTGAGCTTGCAGGTTTATGCCGACCGTCTGGTTGTCGTGGCCGAAGGTCAGTTCGTCTGTGAACACCCGCGCATCATTGAGCGCAATCACCAAGGTTCTGGGCGTACGGTCTATGACTGGCGCCATTACCTGGCCGTATTGCAGCGCAAGCCTGGCGCATTGCGCAACGGTGCGCCGTTTGCCGAGTTGCCAGACGCATTCAAACGACTGCAAGCTTTGCTCCTGAAGCAACCTGGCGGCGATCGCGAGATGGTGGAAGTTCTTGCCTTGGTGTTGCAGCACGATGAGCAAGCCGTCCTGGCCGCTGTCGAGTTGGCACTGGAGGATGGCGTACCTCGCAAGACCCACATCATCAATATCTTGCACCGCCTCATTGATGGAACACCGGAACCTGAGCCCATCCATTCACCCCAAGCCTTGGCCTTGATCGTTGAGCCACAAGCCAACGTCGTGCGCTATGACCAACTCCGACAGGTGCGCCATGCGTCATGACCCCGCCATTGCTGCGATCATCATCATGCTGCGCCAACTCAAGATGTTTGGCATGGCCCAGGCCGTGACAGAACTTGCAGAGCAAGGCTCACCAGCATTTGAAGCAGCACACCCCATACTGTCGCAACTGCTCAAGGCCGAGAGTGCTGAGCGAGAAGTGCGCTCCATTGCCTATCAACTCAAGGTCGCCAGGTTCCCGGTCTACAGAGATCTGGCAGGCTTTGACTTCGCACACAGTGAAGTCAATGAAGCCTTGGTACGCAGCCTTCATCGCTGTGAGTTCATCGAGAAGGCTAACAACGTGGTGCTTGTCGGTGGGCCTGGCACGGGCAAGACGCACATTGCTACAGCACTGGGTATTCAGGCCATTGAGCACCACCGTCAAAGGGTGCGCTTCTTCTCTACTGTTGAGTTGGTTAATGCGCTGGAGCAAGAGAAAGTGCAAGGCAAAGCCGGACAGCTCGCCCACAGGCTGGTGCATACGGATCTGGTGATACTCGATGAGCTGGGCTATCTGCCCTTCAGCTCATCTGGCGGTGCGCTACTGTTTCATCTACTCTCGACGCTTTACGAACGCACCAGCGTAGTAATCACCACCAACCTGAGCTTCAGCGAATGGGCCCGCGTGTTTGGTGATGCCAAGATGACCACGGCTCTGCTGGACCGCCTAACCCACCACTGCCATATTCTGGAAACAGGCAACGACAGCTACCGCTTCAAGCACAGCAGTGCAGTCCAACAACCGTCCATGAAGAAGGAGAGAAACAAAACCTGATCCACATCTTGAGCCTTGCGGCTCAAGTCAAAGGGTGGGTCAGTTTGAGATGGAAATCGCGGGTCAGTTTTGCGTGGAAATTAACATACTCGGTGTTTGACGTGAGCGATACGCTGCTGGTGATGCGCCCCTACCAGATTGCCGCGACAGAGCGCATTCTGTGGAAGATCAAGAGCAGCTACGAGGCCAAGAACTGGAGCACGGTGGAAAGTGGTGGCTTTATCTGGCACACCACGGGTTCGGGCAAGACGCTGACCAGCTTCAAGGCGGCGCGGCTGGCGACGGAGTTGGACTTCATCGACAAGGTGTTCTTTGTGGTGGACCGCAAGGATCTGGACTACCAGACCATGAAGGAGTACCAGCGGTTTTCACCGGACAGCGTCAATGGCTCGGACAGCACGGCAGGCTTGAAGCGCAACCTGGACAAGGATGACAACAAGATCATTGTCACCACTATCCAAAAGCTCAACAACCTGATGAAGGGCGAAGCCGATCTGCCCATCTACAACAAGCAGGTGGTATTTATTTTTGACGAGTGCCACCGCAGCCAGTTTGGCGAGGCGCAAAAGAACCTCAAGAAAAAGTTCAAGAAGTTTTGCCAGTTTGGCTTTACCGGCACCCCCATCTTCCCCCAGAACGCACTAGGGGCTGAAACCACAGCCAGCGTGTTTGGGCGCGAGCTGCACTCTTACGTGATCACCGATGCGATCCGTGATGAGAAGGTGCTGAAGTTCAAGGTGGACTACAACGATGTGCGCCCCAAGTTCAAGGCCATTGAGAGCGAGCAGGACGAGAAAAAGCTCAGCGCTGCGGAGAACAAGCAAGCCCTGCTGCACCCAGACCGTATCAGCGAGATTACGCAGTACATCCTGAACAACTTTCATCAAAAAACCCACCGCTTACACCCTGGTGCCAAGGGCTTTAACGCTATGTTTGCGGTCAGCAGCGTGGATGCCGCCAAGGCGTACTACGAGTGCTTCAAGGAGCAGCAAAAGGGGCGTGACAAGCCGCTCAAGGTGGCCACCATCTTCTCGTTTGCGGCCAACGAGGAGCAGGATGCGATTGGCGATATTCAGGACGAAAGCCTGGATACATCGGCCATGAATAGCAGTGCCAAGGAGTTTTTGACTGCCGCCATCAAAGACTACAACGCACTGTTTGGCACCAGCTTTAGCGTAGATGGTGAGGGCTTTCAGAACTACTACCGGGATCTGGCCAAGCAGGTCAAAGCCAAAGAGATTGATTTGCTGATTGTGGTGGGCATGTTCCTCACTGGCTTTGATGCGCCCACATTGAACACCCTGTTTGTGGACAAGAATCTGCGCTTTCACGGTTTGATGCAGGCGTACTCCCGCACCAACCGCATTTATGACGCCACCAAGACCTTTGGCAACATCGTCACCTTCCGCGACCTAGAGCAGGCCACGGTGGATGCGATTACCTTGTTTGGCGACAAGAACACCAAGAACGTGGTGCTGGAGAAGAGCTACAAGGAGTACATGGAGGGCTTTACCGATATCGCCACGGGTGCTGCAAAGCGTGGCTTTATCGAGGTGGTCAAAGAGCTGGAAGAACGCTTCCCTGACCCTGCTGCCATTGAGAAGGAATCGGACAAAAAAGCCTTCGTGAAGCTGTTTGGCGAGTATTTGCGCCTTGAGAACATCTTGCAGAACTACGACGAGTTCGCCAGCCTGAAGGCTTTGCAAGAGGTGGATCTGAACGATCCTGCAGCCGTAGAGGACTTCAAGGCCAAGCACTACCTGAGCGATGAGGATTTGCAGGCTCTACAGACCATCACCATGCCTGCTGAGCGTAAGGTGCAAGACTACCGCTCCACTTACAACGATGTGCGCGACTGGATACGTAAGGAGCGTGAAGGTGGTGGTGATGTGGCACCTTCAGCCATCGACTGGAACGATGTGGTGTTTGAGGTGGACTTGCTCAAGTCCCAAGAGATCAACCTGGACTACATTCTTGAGCTGATCTTTGAGAACAACAAGAAGCTCAAAGACAAATCCACGCTGGTGGAAGATGTCCGCCGCGTCATTCGTGCCAGCATTGGCAACCGTGCCAAGGAAGAGTTGGTGGTGGACTTTATCAACCACACCAACCTTGATGAGCTGGGTGACAAGGCCACGGTGATTGATGCCTTCTTCCAGTTTGCCCAAGCTGAACAGCAGCGTGAAGCACAGGCGTTGATCGACGAAGAAAAGCTCAATGCCGATGCGGCCAAGCGTTACATCACCAATTCCCTCAAGCGTGAGTTCGCCTCAGATAGCGGTACTGAGTTGAACTCCGTGCTGCCCAAGATGAGCCCACTGAATCCGCAGTACCTGACCAAGAAGCAGACGGTGTTTCAGAAGATCGCTGCGTTTGTGGAGAAGTTCAAGGGTGTGGGTGGGCAGGTTTGAATCTGCCCTTTTCTCGCCGGAAAATCCATAGGCTGCAAGAATGACAGCAAGGAGGTTGGGATCGCACGTAGGGCTGTGTGATCCCCATCCTACAGCGTGACCTGATTGGGTCAAGGCCGAGTTGTCATGCAGGCAGTTTGGCTGCAAGCAGTTCGACCTTCTCGATATTGGGCGGAGAACTGAGCAAGGTCGCTGCGTTGGCCATCAAGGCCGCGGCGATCTGGCCGTTCAGATGTGCCTGGCGACCTGCCTCATCGGCAAAGGCATCGAACACACCAAACGTCGAAGGGCCAAACTTCAATGCGAACCAGGCCGTGGTGCCGGACTCGGCATTGGCGAGCGGCAGTGCGCTGGCCAGGAAGTCGGCAAGCGCAGCCTCCTGGCCGGGTTTAGCTTCGAGGCGAACAAACAGAGCGAGCTTGGTCATGCTGTATTCCTTTGGGTAAATGGAAAAGTGGGTGAAGGGATCGACGAGCCTGCAGTCTAAGTCTGCATGACAGACATCTCCAGTGGCAATAATGACAACATTGATATCATTGTTGCCATGAAACTCCACATCCTTGTTTGTGATGGTGTGTTTGATCTGGGGCTTGCGGCGCTCACTGACACAGTGGGCTTAGCCAATGCGATGGCGGGCTCGCTGCCACAGGCTCCCGCGCACATAGAGCTCACGCTGGTGGGCGTGCGGCGTCGCATCCGAACTGCGCAAGGCTTGACGGTCCCCGTGGTCACTGCGCGTGGTGTGCCCGAACCAGACGTCGTGCTCGTGCCAGCGTTTGGCGACAAGATGCCTGACACGCTCTCGGCTCGACTCACACGCCCCGATGTGCCCGATGCGGTCGCGGCGCTACAGCAGTGGTCCACCGCTGGCGCGCACCTTGGTGCCGCTTGCTCCGGTAGTTTCTTGCTTGCAGAGAGTGGCCTGCTTGATGGGCATCGTGCGACGACGTCATGGTGGCTGGGGCCGATGTTTCGGCAGCGCTATCCGAACGTCACGCTGGACGAGTCACGCATGATCGTGAACTCGACACGCTTCACCACCGCGGGTGCCGCTTTGGCCCACGTCGACTTGGCCTTGCGCATCATCCGAGGGCGCAGTCCGGCGCTGGCGGCCCTGGTGGCACGCTATCTGCTGGTCGAGACACGCAGCTCGCAAGCCGAGTTCGTGATTCCCGACCACCTTGCGCATGCCGACCCGATGGTCGAGCGCTTCGAGTGCTGGGCCAGACGTCGGCTCGCGCAGGGGTTCTCGCTGACCGAGGCGGCCAGCGCCGCGGGCACAAGTGAGCGCACCTTGGCGCGGCGGCTGCAAAGCGTTTTGGGAAAGACACCACTGTCGTATTTCCAGGACCTGCGCGTGGAGCATGCCGTCCATCTCTTGCGCACCGGGAACGCCAGCGTCGATCAGGTCGCCGCACAGGTCGGGTACTCGGATGGAGTGACGCTGCGGGCCCTGTTGCGCCGCAAGCTGGGCCGGGGTGTCAGGGAGTTGCGACGCGGTGGATGACCAAAGGCGTTTGGTGCATGTACGGCTGGAGACCGCCGCGAAACTGTCGGAAGCAAAGGCTTGCCCACTTGCGTCTACTACATCGTGCGTTGGGTGCAAAAGCACCAGCCGTGCCAAAGCAGTCTTCAGTGACCTTTCAAAGGTCTGAGTATTGGGAATACTGTTAGCTTTACCACTGTTTTCTGTTCACTAATCTGGGTTTTCATTCACATGCTATTCAATCCACTTCAAGTAGGTTCTCTCACCCTGCCCAACCGCATCCTTCTGGCACCACTGACACGCGCCCGTGCCGACGCTGGCCACATGCCCAACGCGCTGATGGCCGAGTACTACAGCCAGCGTGCCACCGGCGGCCTGCTGATTTCCGAATGCACCATGGTGGCGCCCGGTACATCAGCCTTCGTCAATGAGCCTGGCATCTACAACGACGCGCAGATTGCAGCCTGGAGACAGGTGACCGACGCGGTGCACGCCAAGGGCGGACGCATCTTCATGCAGATCTGGCACGCTGGCCGCGCAGCCTACCCTGGCGCTGCCGATGGCGCCCCGATTGTCTCCAGCAGCGCCACCGCCATTGAGGGTGAGATCCACACGCCCCAAGGCAAGGTGCCGCACGCGGTGCCCCGCCCCCTGACCATCGAAGAGATTCCCGGCATCGTGGCTGCGTTTGCTCAAGGCGCACGCAACGCCATTGCCGCCGGCTTTGATGGTGTGGAAGTACACGGCGCCAACGGCTACCTGATTGACCAGTTTCTGCGCGACACGCCCAACCAGCGCACCGATGCCTACGGCGGATCGCTGGAAAACCGTGCACGTTTGCTGTTCGAGGTACTCACTGCCGTGACCCAGGCGATCGGTTCCGAACGTGTGGGTCTGCGCCTGTCGCCCCTCAACAGCTTCAACAGCATGAAAGACAGCGACCCGCTGGCCCTCATCGGCTTCCTGGCCGATAGGCTCAATGCCTTCAAGCTAGCCTACCTGCACGTGATGCGCGCCGATTTCTTCGGCGTGCAGAAGGCCGATGTCATGCCCGTAGCGCGTGAAAAGTACAAGGGTGTGTTGGTGGGCAACATGGGCTACAGCGCTGACGAAGCCGAGGCGGCCATCGCCGCAGGCAAGCTTGATGCTGTGGCCTTTGGCACCGCCTTCCTGGCTAACCCGGACCTGCCCGCACGCATCAGGGCCAAGGCACCGCTGAACGCGCCTGACTCCAACACGTTCTACGCAGGCGGCGCAAAGGGCTATACAGACTATCCGACACTGCAGGTCGCGTAAATCACCGCCCCAGAAGACCGAAGAAACGAGCCACTTTATACCCAAGGCTCTGCCGTTCGGTCTTGCGAAGCTGTGAATCTATGGCGTCTACCGAGTGTTGTGCGCCATCACGATCTTTAATTGATAAGTTGCCTCGGTTTGCTCCGCCGCCCGCCGAACTCGTACATCGTCTCCGGCTCAAGTAGTGCCGAGGCCGCGCTATCCTCCCATATCGAGTTCAGTCAGGTTCGGAAATTCCTGGTCGCAATCTAGGGCAGCAGGCCCTCGAGACACCGCTGTAATTCTGCGCACCGCCAGTGTCAGCTGCCCTTGGCTTGGTAAAACTGCGGGCAATCGGATAACGGTTATCTGTAAGACGCCCTGAGGTGACGGTTAGGCCGCGAACGGCAGCCCGCCGCTACTTACCGGCGGCTCAAGATGCAAGCGTGATCTTCTGCTGTGCGTCGAGAACTGAGCTGCTGGCTGCTGCCGATGTAAGGACTAGCGCAAGAAGAGGTCCGAGCCCAAAAGCAAAAAGCCTTGGCAACCAAAGTGTAGGGCATCAAGTTTCTGCGGCTCGAATACTTGATGCATCCATCGTTATTTTTTACCGATCCCCAGAAGTTCTCTACTTCAGATCAGGCGCCAGGTTGCAACTCCACGCGCACCTCCCTTGGCTTACCGGCCCGCTCAACTGACAAGACAACCACATCCCCCACCTTTTGGTCGTCAAGCCGTGCGAGCAGCTTGGCGACATCGTCGACGGGAGCGCCACCTATGCCTGTGATACGGTCTCCCGGCACGATGCCTTCGGGGCCAACGGTGATACCGCTCAGGCCCGCCTTTTGCGCCGCTGAGCCAGGGGCGACACGGAGCACGAACACGCCTTGGGTACTGGTCAGTGCCTGCAATCGGCGGTTGAGCTGCTCGTCTACCTCGATCCCAAGCGCCGGGCGGATGTATTTTCCTGTCTTGATGAGTTGTGGCACCACACGCATGACCGTGTCCACCGGTACGGCGAAGCCAATCCCAGCCGATGCACCGGAAGGGCTGTAGATCGCTGTGTTGATGCCAATCAGGCGGCCGGCGGAATCGAGCAACGGCCCACCCGAGTTGCCGGGGTTGATAGCGGCATCGGTTTGAATCAGGTGTTCGATGGTCACTCCGCCGGATTCTCCGGGCAGCGATCGATCTAGCGCGGACACGATGCCGTTGGTGAGTGTCCAATCCAGGCCGAAGGGGTTGCCGATGGCGAACACCTTTTGTCCCACCTTGAGGTCTGCGCTGGTGCCGACCGGAACGGCGGGCGGGCGCTGGAAGCCGACGCCGATTTTGAGCACCGCGATATCGTGGGCCGGACTCACGCCGACCAGCGCGGCCTGGTAATCACGGCCGTCGGCCAGTTTGACCGTGGCATCCGACGCCCCCTGGATCACATGAAAGTTGGTAACGACATGACCGGCGTCATCCCAGATGAAACCCGAACCCGTGCCGCGCGGCACAGAAAAGACGTTGCGCGTCCAGACATCTCGTACCAGTTGGGACGTCGTGATGTAGACCACCGATGCCCGGGATTTCTCGAACAGCTCGATGGTGGCCTGTTCGTCAGCGGCCAGATCGCCACGCGGCGTGACGGTGCGCTCAGCGGCTTGGCGCGGGCTGAACCAGGCTTCGATGGCGGGCAGGAACTGCCAGAACAGCATGAGTGCTGCAACGCACGCAGTGATGACGAGCCACCGCCGGACGAAATGATCCGGAGCTGGGCGTTGTGGGTAAGGACCGGGGGAAGACATGACGGAGGCTCCTTCGAGTGATTTAGCGCCAAAGGCCGCTCAGGCCCCGGCGTGGTGGGCACATCGGTGCGAACGACCTTGGCACGAGATAATCCGTTTGGAACAGCAGGGTCTGCGATGGCTGAGGCGCCAGCTCCATCAGGCGCGCGATACGAGCCTCTGCCGCCGTATGCGTGCGCAGCCAAGACGGCTCGGGATTTCCCCAGCCGGGCAGGCCATCCGTGAGGGCAATGGAGGCAAGGCGCCTGGAGCCGGTGGCAAAGGCATTGACATTGACGATGCCGCTGGGCACATAGTACGGAACCGGCGTGTTCGGCAACCCGAGCCTCAGCCGCTGCGCTAGGCAAAGACATGGTGGCGCATTACATCCCTTGCGGATACAACTTTTTTTCCAACTCATTGCGAGCGCGCTTCAGCGGCATCAAAAAAGTCTCCTTGAACTCACTCATGCTGAGTCTCTCTGCCCTAACAGCAATGCTCATGGCAGCAATTGTGTTGCCTTGAGGGTCGCGCACTGGCGCCGCCATGGAGCGCACACCCAGCTCCAACTCTCCATCGCTGCATGACCATCCGGATTGCCTGCAAGTTTCAAGCAGACCTAGCAGCTCCTCCAAGTCAGTCATCGTCTGAGGGGTCAGAGCCACCCGCTCGATCATCTCCAGCCTTGCACGCGCCTCATGTTGAAGCAGTCCTGACAACAGCATCCGACCAATCGCAGAACAGTACACCGGCAACCTGGATCCTATTCCTAGGCCCGTGCTCAAGCTGCGCCGTGCGGTCGAACGGCCAATGATGATGGCATCGTCTTCCAACAAAGTACCAAGCGAAGCGGACTCTCTGGTCCGCTCCGACAGTGCATCCAGTAGCGGCTGGGCCAACGCAGGCATGGGGCGCGATGACAGAAATGAATAGGCGATCAGCAGTGACTTAGGCTGCATCCAAAACAGCTTTCCGTCACTCTCTAAATAGCCGAGCTGTACTAGTGTGCTGAGCGAACGTCTGGCTGATGCTGGCGTGGACTGCGTGAGCCTGGCCACTTCCGACAGCGTGAGCCGGGTATGCCGACGGTCAAAGCAAGTCAGTACGCCCAATCCCTTGCGCAGCGATTCCACAAAGTTCTTGTCCTGCATAGCGATCAAATCAAGGTGTTTTCAACATTTTTGCGCATAGCGCAAAAACAGGTTTAACACAAAGTACGACATCCCCATACTGCAGTTCCCCACACAAGAAGGAGACAAGATGCGCAACGAATCCATTCGCAGACGCGAAGCATTGATCGGCATTGCCACCGCGGTTGCTTCAACAGGTAGCCTGGCTCAGTCAAATCAACCTCTCAAGATCGTCGTGCCCTTCTCGGCCGGTGGTACCGCCGATGTACTGCCGCGCCTAGTAGTCGAAAAAATCCGCGCGGACTACGCAGGTGGCGTGATCATTGAAAACAAGCCCGGGGCTGGTGGAAACATCGGTGCCGATCTAGTGTTCCGGGCACCGCCAGACGGAATGACTGTGCTGGCCTCCCCTCCGGGGCCCATCGCCATCAACCACAACCTCTATCAAAAGCTCAGCTTTGACCCGACTCGCTGGGTACCGGTGACGATTTTGGCCACAGTGCCCAACGTCCTGGTCATCAACCCGAAGCTGCCTGTTAAGTCACTTGGCGAGTTCATTGCATACGCCAAAGCCAATCCCAAAAAAGTGACTGTGGCGACGCAAGGCGACGGCTCGACATCCCACTTGACTGCGGCCATGTTTATGCAGCTAACGGGTGCTGAGCTAACCGTCGTTCCCTACAAGGGAACGGCCCCGGCTCTGATTGACCTGATCGGTGGCAATGTGGATGTGTTTTTCGACAACATCAGCTCATCGGCAACCTATCACCATGCCGGCAAGGTGCGCATTCTGGCCGTTGCCGACGAGCAGCGTTCCCAAATATTGCCCCAGGTCCCCACATTCGCCGAGCAGCAATGGCCAGCCATGCAGGCCGTGACTTTCTTTTCTGTCGTCGCCCCCCCAGGCACGAGTGCAGAAATCGCACAGAAGCTTCAGAGGCAGATGGCCCAGGCTCTGTCATCAAACGACATCCGCAAGCACTTTCAGGAACAGGGCGCCGTGCCCTGCGGCTGGGATCCCACCAAGACTGCTCAGTTCATCCGTCAGGAAACCGAGAAGTGGAAGAAGGTGCTGAAGGCCGCCAACGTCAAGCTCTAACCCTTAGGAACCAACATGCAAGAATCCATCATCCAGTGGCGTGGGGCCACTAATACGCGCGTGCCCTTCGGTATCTATACCGACACAGCCAATGCTGATCATGAACAGCAGCGCATCTATCGCGGCGAGGTCTGGAACTACCTGTGCCTGGAATCTGAAATCCCCGAGGCGGGTGATTTCCGCACCACCTTTGTCGGTGAAACACCAATAGTTGTCGTGCGGGATGCCGACCAGGAAATCTACGCCTTCGAGAACCGCTGCGCGCATCGCGGCGCTCTCATCGCTCTGGAGAAATCGGGCCGTACGGATAGTTTCCAGTGCGTCTATCACGCCTGGAGCTACAACCGACAGGGAGATCTGACCGGCGTTGCCTTCGAGAAAGGTGTCAAGGGCCAGGGTGGCATGCCGGCCTCATTCTGCAAAGAAGAGCATGGCCCGCGCAAGCTCCGCGTGGCTGTCTTTTGCGGTTTGGTCTTTGGCAGTTTTTCCGAGGACGTGCCCAGCATTGAGGATTACCTTGGCCCTGAGATTTGCGAGCGCATAGAGCGCGTGCTGCACAAGCCCGTAGAAGTCATCGGTCGCTTCACGCAAAAGCTGCCTAACAACTGGAAGCTCTACTTCGAGAACGTGAAGGACAGCTATCACGCCAGCCTCCTGCATATGTTCTTCACCACCTTCGAGCTGAATCGCCTCTCACAAAAAGGCGGCGTCATCGTCGACGAGTCGGGTGGCCACCATGTGAGCTATTCCATGATCGATCGTAGCGCCAAAGACGACTCGTACAAGGACCAGGCCATCCGCTCCGACAACGAGCGTTACCGGCTCAAAGATCCCAGCCTTCTAGAGGGCTTCGAGGAGTTCGAGGACGGCGTGACCCTGCAGATCCTTTCTGTGTTCCCTGGCTTTGTGCTGCAGCAGATTCAGAACAGCATCGCCGTGCGTCAGTTGTTGCCCAAGAGCATCTCCAGCTCGGAACTCAACTGGACCTATCTTGGCTATGCAGATGACAGTACAGAGCAGCGCAAGGTCAGACTCAAACAGGCCAACCTCATCGGCCCTGCAGGATTTATTTCCATGGAAGACGGAGCTGTCGGTGGATTCGTGCAGCGTGGCATCGCAGGCGCTGCCGACCTTGACGCGGTCATCGAGATGGGCGGAGACCACGAAGGCTCTAGCGAGGGCCGCGCCACAGAAACCTCGGTACGCGGCTTTTGGAAGGCCTACCGCAAGCATATGGGACAGGAGATGCAAGCATGATCAATGAAATTCAAATCGCGGCCTTCAATGCCGCTTACGCGAAGACCGTAGACAGTGACGCCATGGAGCAATGGCCAACCTTCTTCACGAAGGATTGCCACTATCGCGTCACCAATGTCGACAATCATGCTGAAGGGCTTGCTGCCGGCATTGTCTGGGCGGATTCACAGGACATGCTCACCGACCGAATTTCTGCGCTGCGCGAAGCCAATATCTACGAGCGCCATCGCTATCGCCATATCCTGGGTCTGCCTTCGATCCAGTCAACCGATGCAACACAGGCCAGTGCTTCCACGCCGTTCATGGTGCTGCGCATCATGCATACAGGGGAAACAGAGGTCTTTGCCAGCGGTGAGTACCTCGACAAATTCACCACGATCGACGGCAAGTTACGTCTGCAAGAGCGCGTCGCGGTTTGCGACAGCACGGTGACGGACACGCTGATGGCATTGCCGCTATGACAATAGTGCACCGTAGATTGGCCTTGGCCATCGGCGATCCCCACGGTATTGGCCCTGAAATCGCACTGAAAGCTCTTCGGCAGTTGTCTGCCAACGAAAGATCCCTGATCAAGGTCTATGGACCGTGGAGCGCTCTTGAACAAGCAGCGCAGATCTGCCAAATGGAGTCCCTTCTTCAAGACCTCATTCATGAGGAAGCCGGCTCGCTTGCACAACCAGCGCAATGGGGAGAGATCACCCCGCAGGCAGGCCTATCTACGGTGCAATCTGCAACAGCAGCCATCCGGGCGTGCGAAAACGGCGAGGTCGATGCCGTCATTGCCTGTCCCCACCATGAAACGGCCATTCACCGCGCAGGCATAGCGTTCAGCGGCTACCCATCTTTGCTCGCCAATGTTCTTGGCATGAACGAAGACCAGGTATTCCTGATGCTGGTGGGTGCTGGCTTGCGCATAGTGCATGTCACTTTGCATGAAAGCGTGCGCAGCGCCTTGGAGCGGCTCTCTCCTCAGTTGGTGGTCAACGCGGTGCAGGCTGCCGTGCAGACATGCACCTTACTCGGAGTGCCTAAACCACAAGTCGCTGTATTCGGGATCAACCCTCATGCATCTGAAGGACAGTTGTTCGGCCTGGAGGACTCCCAGATCACCGCTCCTGCCGTCGAGACACTGCGCAAGTGCGGCCTGGCGGTAGATGGTCCCATGGGAGCCGACATGGTTCTGGCACAGCGCAAGCACGACCTGTATGTGGCCATGCTGCATGACCAAGGGCACATCCCCATCAAGCTGCTGGCTCCTAACGGAGCCAGCGCCCTCTCCATCGGCGGCAGGGTGGTGCTTTCCAGCGTGGGCCATGGCAGCGCCATGGACATTGCCGGCCGTGGCGTGGCCGACTCCACGGCCCTCCTGCGCACGATCGCCCTGCTCGGCGCCCAACCGGGCTGAGGACCCTCCATGAACCACCAGATCCATATCCACGACTCTGATATCGCGTTCCCCTGCGCGCCCGGGCAATCCGTGCTGGATGCCGCCCTGCAGGCCGGCATCGAACTACCTTATTCCTGCCGCAAAGGTAGCTGTGGCAATTGTGCGAGCGTCCTGCTCAAAGGAAATATTACTTCCTTCAATGGCATGGCCGTGCGCAGCGAACTCTGCACCTCGGAGCAGGTACTGCTGTGCGGCTGCACCGCCGCCAGCGATATACGAATCCAGCCGAGCTCCTTTCGCCGCCTTGACCCGGAAGCCCGAAAACGTTTTACGGCCAAGGTGTACAGCAATACACTGGCGGCACCCGATGTCTCGCTGCTGCGCCTGCGCCTGCCTGTGGGCAAGCGCGCCAAATTTGAAGCCGGCCAATACCTGCTGATTCACCTCGACGACGGGGAAAGCCGCAGCTACTCTATGGCCAATCCACCCCATGAGAGCGATGGCATCACATTGCATGTCAGGCATGTACCGGGAGGTCGCTTCAGCACTATCGTCCAGCAGTTGAAGTCTGGTGACACATTGGAGATCGAACTGCCATTCGGCAGCATCGCACTGAAGCCTGACGACACCAGGCCCCTGATTTGCGTTGCAGGTGGCACGGGATTTGCGCCCATTAAATCCGTTCTTGATGACTTAGCCAAACGCAAGGTTCAGCGCGACATCACGCTGATATGGGGGGCTCGCAACCCCTCTGGCCTGTATCTCCCTAGTGCCATCGACAAGTGGCGCAAAACTTGGCCGCAGTTTCGCTACATTGCAGCCATCACCGACCTAGGCAATGTGCCTGCGGATGCTCACGCCGGTCGGGTAGATGACGCACTACGCACACACTTTGGCAACCTGCACGATCATGTGGTGCACTGCTGTGGCTCACCCTCCCTGGTTCAATCAGTGCGCACAGCAGCTTCCGATATGGGCCTGTTAGCACAGGACTTCCACGCGGATGTTTTTGCGACGAGCCCGACTGGTAGCCACTAGAAGTAGCTATCCATGCGATATCAACACGGCGGGCTTGAGGCGGATATATGTTGATTTCCACCCAGAAGTGATCCACTAGCCCCCACCAACGATCCAACTAGCCAAGCATGCTGTGATATGCGCAGTGTTGCTCAACGTTTGCGGAGCAGCGAACGCACATCACCATTTATGTGAGATGGACGCCTAGACTCCGGCGTCGACTCACCCCACTCGGGCGGCTCCAGCATCAGTCGCGTGTATTCGGGCGGCAGCGCTGGTAGTAACCTAGGTTACCGAGGTGTAGAGAGAACCTGGGAGGAGGGCTCTCCGCCGTTTTTCTCCTAGAGTGTTGATTTCCTCCCAGAAGTGACCCACTGGAGGTGCGGATAAAAACTTGGACTGGTTTTATGCTGCTAGGCCAAGCTTGTGCCGGTAGCCACGGCCGGGGTTGAGGGTCACTCGCCTCGAACTGGATTTATGTAACAACGCCGAGCGCGAGGACATCTCCCCCACCCATTGCATAGCGTGCATGCAGAAACTGCTGTGTATCCTTGCTTGAGGAGTACAGATCTTTCGACGTCCCCCCGTTTTCAGTAGCACAAGGCTTTGGAGTCCGAGGTTAATTTAACTGCTTTTGCATCAGCCTCTGGGCATAGGCTGTGGGCGTGAGTCCACCAAGCGATCTCTTGGGCCGCTCTTCGTTGTATTCCCGGCGCCAAGCTTCAACGATTACCCGGGCATGTGCCAGACTGGTGAACCAATGTTCGTTCAAGCATTCATCCCTAAAGCGCCCGTTGAATGATTCGATGTGGGCGTTCTGGTTGGGCTTGCCCAGTTCGATCAGAAACAGCTGAACGCCCCTGGCGTGGGCCCAGTTCAGCATGGCTCGACCGCAGAACTCCTTGCCGTTGTCAGTTCGGATCGCCTTGGGTAGCCCCCTTGTCCTGGCGAGTTGCTCCAGGATGCGCACCAGTTGGTTGCCACCCAGGGCCCGCTCCGGCACGATGGCCACAGCCTCATGGGTTGCGTCATCCACTACCGTGAGGTTTTTGATGCTGCGTCCTTCCGCTGTGCGGTCAAAGACAAAGTCCATGGACCACACCTGGTTGGCAACTGTCGGGCGTACCAAAGGGTGGCGCTCCGATATCGGGATCTTCTTGCGCCTGCGCTTTTTGATCTGAAGACCGGCTTGGGCATACAGACGATCCACCCGCTTGTGATTCACGATCTCTCCGGCTTGGCGCAGCTTCAGATAGATCATGCCGGCCCCGTAGCGACGATGACGCTGTGCCAGAGCGATGATCTTCTCCTTCAAGGCACAGTTGTGGTCGCAGGCTGGTTTGTAGCGCAGGGCACTGGCGCTCATGCCGATGACACGCAGCGAACGACGCTCGCTCAGTCCACGGCTGACCATGTGACGCACCAACTCGCGCCGTGCGGGTGCGCTCACCACTTTTTTCTCAAGGCTTCTTTCGTCACCTCGTTCTCAAGCAGGGCTTCGGCCAGCAGCCGTTTGAGCCGTCCGTTTTCGGCTTCCAGCTCCTTCAGACGTTTGGCATCGGACACGCTCATACCGCCAAACTTGCTGCGCCAGAGGTAATAGCTGGCCTCGGAGAAGCCGTGCCGCCGGCACAGCTCGGCCACCGGTAAGCCCGATTCGGCTTCCCGCAGGAAGCCAATGATCTGTTCTTCCGTAAATCTCTTCTTCACGTCCAATCTCCTGTTGCATGGGATTGGACTCCAAGCTCACCTGCTACTCAATTCCGGGGAGACGTCGCTTTGATCAACTGCAGTAGCTCAGTTTTTTCTATGCCAACGAGCTGAGCCTTTAGGTCACTCCAGCTCGTTTTTTTCTTTGTCGTCATTTCTTTTTGAAGAAGGTTACTTAGAGTTCTTCAACAAGATCGCTTTGCTGTAAGCCGTAAAGTCGCCTAAATGCTTGGTGATCACGGCCTCCACAATCGGTAGCTGCAGCGCTTGGTAGTCATGCACAGCGATATTGCGAAAGCCCACCATTTTTTGCATGCGTGTGGCTAAGTCGCTCTCAATCCAACCCGCTTGAGCCAGCAAGGTGAATACGTCACGCGAGCTCTGTGGGATGCCAAGCCTTTCGCGGCGAATCAAGTGCTGCCCCATGTCCAGCGCGGCTTCACACGCCCGCTGCACGTTCAAGATGGCGGCATCCTGGCGTGTGTGGTCCGACGCAAACGTGGTTGGTGATTTCTCGTACTCTTCTTTGGCACGTATCACGCAGCGCTCAATGGTCGCAGCCTTGTTAATCAGTACGTCATCGACCATAGACTGTTCCTGTTGTTTGAATGTCTTTCAACAAATCTGCGCGCGCCTCATCCAACGCAGTTTTTTGACTAAGGATGAAGCTTTCATAGAGTGCTGCTTGGCTGTCTTTTGACCATAAACGCGTACCGGTGGTGATGATGCGGTATTGCATGACCGTGGATGCTGCTCTTAGGTCTAACAAGTCAACATCACACTTCACCAAGTTAGCCAAAGTGCTAGATAACTCCCACAGTGCCTCTGCCGGTAGACCCTCATCCATCAAGAGCGCAATATCTAAATCACTATCTGCCGTTGCATGACCTGTGACCTGACTGCCAAAAACATACACAGCAGACAAGCTAGAAATTGCTTCTTGAAGATGATCGACGATGCCTTGATAGTTCATGAGGGATTTTGATTTATACGCATTGGTCTTGATTTTTTCACCGAATACACCGTACTTGCTCGCGTTAACCCCTTGAGGCATCAGCTCTTGGCCGCAAGAAGCTTGAGAGCGTACGTTGAGGGACCTTCTTGAGATCGTCTTCCGTTGAAGCCACGCCCACTACAAATGTTGCCCAAGCATTCATCAACTCACGGCGCTGCTCCAACAAGTCAGTACGGTGGTAAGCCGCTTCAACCTTGTCTTTGATCGTGTGCGCTAACGAACGCTCAGCCAGATCTCTAGAGTAACCGTGCTCACTGCACCAGTCACGGAAGCTCGAACGAAAGCCATGGGCAGTTGCCACGCGCCCAGGCACATCGCTTTCAACATTCAACCTGCGCAACAGCGAGGTGATAGCCATATCTGAAAGCTCTCCCCGCACTCTTACCGAAGGGAAAACCAAGCTTTCATGTTGACCCCGTTGCTGCTGAAGAATTTCCATAGTTCTTGGAGACAGCGGCACACGATGGGTCAGCTTGGCCTTCATACGCTCAGCTGGCACGGTCCAAACTGCATTTTTCCAGTCTACCTCGGACCACGTCATGCCCCGTGCTTCTCCTGAACGGCAGGCCGTCAAAATTACAAACTCAAGCAACTGCCGGGTTACATCGACACGCCCTTTTGTACGTAAGTTCTTCTGTACGAAAGCAGGGATCAGCCCCCAAGGCATTGCTGGGTGATGCTGCGTACGTACAGCTTTTCCTGGCTGCTGTGGCAGAAGATGGGTAACTACGTCCACAGGGTTCGATTGACAGTGCCCATGCGCCCACCCCCAAGCCATCACCGTATGGATTCTTTGCTTGACGCGACTCGCCGTCTCCGCCTTTTCAAGCCAAATGGGCTTGAGCGCATCCGCCACATCTGCAGGCTGAATCTCAGCCAGTAGCTTTGCACCCAACTTGGGAAAAACGTATTCAGTCAGGGTATTGATCCATTGCTGCCCATGCTTTGGATTTTTCCAGCCTGGTAGCAAGTCTTTGTGCAAGATCTCGGCGGCTTCTTGAAATGTTGGAGCCTTTACAGCTTCTTCTTCCAACGCTTTCTCAGCTAGAGGATCTTTCCCCTCTGCCAGCGTCACCCTCATGGCAGTAGCGCGCTTCGCGACCTCTGCGATACCAATTTCTGGATACGAGCCCAAGCCTGCATTTCTACGCTTGCCGTTCACCGGGCTAACGTAGCGCAGCACCCATTTACCCCTGCCTTTGGTTTTAGTTGGATGCAGTGCCAATCCCGTCACTCCGCCGTGTGGAATTGCTGCACTATCAGGTTTGATGTTTCGAGCTTTTGCCTCTGTGATGACAGCCATTTGAGACCTCTATCGGTATGCCATTCAGTATGCCATCGGTATGCCATCTGGTATGCCATTTCGCATTAGATAGAGTTGGACAACTTAAGTCAAAACAAAACAAATATCTTTTACTATCAATGACTTAGAAATGAAAAATAAGAAGAAAAAAGATCTAGTTGGACGGATATTTGGCGGACACAGCCTCCGCCAGGACATCGACGCACACAGCGTCAAATCGCTTCAAAACCCGCTTCTCTCATAGGGAAGCGGGTTTTTCTTTGTCGCATGTAGTCGCACTCCGCTCCAAGACAACCCAGCTTTTTGTTGGTATTTTTGTTGGTACCTCAACCAGGGTGTTGATTTCCACGCAGAACTGACCCGCAGGGGATGCGGCATAAATCTTGGACGGTTATGCAGCAATCCCGAGGGCCCTGCGGTACTCAACAGGGCTCCGTGCCCCTAACGAGATCTTGATCCGTTGCTCGTTGTACCAACGGATGTACGCGTCCAGAGCTTGCGTGAACTGCTCAATGCTCGTGGTTTGCCAGTCGCGGGCATAAAACAATTCGTTTTTGAGCCGCCCGAAGAAGCCTTCACAGGCCGCATTGTCCGGTGAGTACCCCTTACGTGACATCGAGCGCACTAACTTGGCATCAGCGATTCGTGACAACCATCCTGGCCAGCGATAGTGGGCACCACGGTCTGAGTGAACCACAGGTTGCACTTCGCTGTCATTGAGCTTGGCGATCGCGGCATCCAGCATCGTGTTGACCAGTTCAGCGTCGGGGCGTGTTCCGATAGACCAGCTCACCACCATTCCATCGAAGCAATCGATCATGGGCGACAGGTAGACTTTGCCGGCGGGTAGTTGGAACTCCGAGATGTCGGTCAGCCACTTCTGGTTAGGCGCAGTGGCATTGAAGTCGCGATTCAGCAAGTTCTCAGGTGCAGGGCTAATCTCTCCCAAGTAGGAGCCGTAGCGGCGTCGTTTGGGCGCAGCGGCCACCAGCCCTTCCTGCTTCATCAGGCGCCGGACCACCTTCTCCGAGATCCACACGCATTGCCTGACCAGTGAGGCCTGGATGCGACGGTAGCCATAGCAGCCATGGTTGCGCTCGAAGATGTCCGTGATCGTTCGGCGCACCGCGACATACTTTTCGTCAGCGTTGAGCCGAGCTCGATGGTAGAAGTACGAGCTGCGAGCCAGAACTAGCGAGGCGAGCAACTCGGCAAGTGAGTATTCATGGCGCAGGGCATCAACCAGAAGTGTCTTCTCACGATTGCTCAGGAGATGAAGGTCGATGCCTTGGTCCTTTTTTAGGAGCTCGTTCGCCTTCTTCAATAACTCCTGTTCCAACTGCAACCGCCTCACTTGACGACGTAGCGTCTGGAGTTGCTGCTCCAACTGGGACAGCTCCGAACCCGTTGAAGAATCATTGAAGCGCTTCATCGATGCGAGAGCCTCTGGCCCCAATAGTTGATTGCGCCAGTTGTACAGCGTCTCTCGACACACGCCAACGTCGTCAGCAATGGCTTGGACGCGTCCTTGACGTGTGCACAGTGCAAGCACCGCAGCGTGCTTCTGCTCGTTCGACGATGCTCCAAGCAGGCGTGGCCGAGCCCGGGGATTGAGCTCTTGAACCCAAGCGTGAAGTGAGGCCCTCCCGGGATAGCCAAGAGCCTTGATTGTGAAAGCCACGCAGCGCCCGTGCGTCAGATAGTGTTCGACGGCCCGAGCCTTTTGCTCAGCGGTGAACTTCGGTGGGCGAACAACCGCTGTCTTCAAGGCTCGACCCTGCTCGTACTCGCGGTGCCAGCTCTTGAGCGAATTCTTGGTGGGATAGCCCAACTGCTGAATGGTTGCCGCGACTCGTTTGCCTAGCTGGATGTAGAGCGTCACCGCGCGGATTCGATCTTCGTATGAATACATGAACTACCTCTCAGTAGTCCAAGATTTCATCCGCATCCCCACCGGGGGCTAGTGGGTCACTTCTGGGTGGAAATCAACACCCAGGCTTGGCCACTGCGAAAGATCCGCCAGTTGAGGCATCCCGCCCATTGCGCTCACAAGCTTGGGGCTAGCCACCAAAAATTGCGTGCTCTCACCTAAAGTCTTCATTACCAACTCGCTGTCTTCGAGCGGCGGAAAACGTACACGCAGAGCCAGGTCCAGTCCCTCACGGATCACATCTACCCGGCGGTTTGTGCTGTCCACCTGAAGTTGAACACGTGGATGCTGCACCATGAAGCGCGCCAACATGTCACCGACTTGGTAGTCCAGCAGCGCCAGCGGGCAACTTAGACGCACGATGCCTTGAGGATCCTCATGGGTACGATCAATGACTTCCTGCGCAAACTCCGCCTCCACCAGCATTGCCTGACAGCGCTGGTAATACTCTTGGCCAATATCCGTCACAGCAAAGCGCCGACTTGAACGCTGCAGCAGTCGCACGCCCAGGGACTCCTCAAGCAGAGCAATACGGCGGCTGAGTTTGGACTTGGGCATACCAAGAGCTCGGCCTGCCGGAGCAAAACCACCATAGTCCACTACCTGGACGAAGTAGTACAAATCATTGAGGTCGCGCATGGGTGGTGACAAAGCAGAGAACCACGGCAAATCTGCCGCACATGATGATTCCGCATTGTGGCGCATCATCAAATCCAGCAGACAACATGAACTTACCTAGCAGTTCTGTGAAACGGTCTGCAGTCGCACACAAGTGCGTGGACATCGCTCCAGGCCTGGGCATGGGCGGTGGGTATGTGCTGCGGCTGCTGAATTAGGTTGCGCAGAGCAGATAGCCGGACTCGCGCCCCTGTCTGCCGTTGTGATGCACGACACCCAGCCTGCTCAACTGGGCCACCACCTGCATGACGGTTCCCACACTGACAGGAGTCCCCCGAAGGTATAGCTGGCGATATATCTCATCTCTGCTGAGAGCGTGGGGAGCAGAACTCAGCAGGACTTGAAGCACGCCAATTCTGGCGACGGTTGGACGCAGACCTGCTGCCCTCAACCGTTGCATTACGCTTACGCTCTTCAACTCTCGGGCCCTTCCGGCAATCGTCTCCAACCTCCTCCCAAGGCTCTGTAAAGCGCGATGCTCGCCTGAAGGCGCTCCTGTCGTATTTGAACTGCCAGGTCTCGGCTCTGATAGGCCACACGCTGCACATCCAGCAAGGTCTGCAGGTTGTCCGCCCCGGCTTTGTAGCGGCTTTCCGCCAGCGAAAGAGCCCTCTGGGCCTGAGCCACTTCCTCCGCCTGAACCAGCGCCTGTCTTTCTGCGCCGTCAACTGCATTCAATGCAGTTTGAACATCATTGAAGGCTTGCAGAATGGCTTTGCGGTAGCCGATCACAAGCTCCTGCTTTTGCGCTGCAGCCAGCTCCCGGTTCGAAGCAAGTCGCCCTGCATCAAAGATCGGAGCCAGAATTCCCGCTGCCAGAGAAGACAGGGGATTCTCCAGCAGCCTGCTGAGCTTTTCACTCTCGGAGCTCAGGCCCGCGGTCAGCGTCACGCGGGGCAGCATGGCTGCTCTGGCAGCGGCAAGATTCGCATCCGCCGCAAGCAATTGAGCCTCCGCTTTCGCCACATCCGGCCTGCGTGTTATCAGATCCGCGGGCGTACCCTGGCGAACGCCTGGAATCGCCAGATTCGAAAGACTGGTCTCGCTCACAAGATCCATAGTCCATTGCCCTGACAGCAGTGCCAGCACCGCGTGCGCATCTGCAATCTGTTTTCGGAGCAAAGCCACAACACGCTGCTGTGCAGCAACCTGGCCACGCTGCTGAGCCAGTTCCACGGAGGTCGCTGCACCATAACGGGCTCTGGACTCGACCAGCTTCAAGAGCCGCTCGGAAATCTCCAGATTGAGCTGGGCAATCGCGGCGCGCTCGCGCAAGCCCACACACTGGAGCCAGGCCTGGGCGACTGAGGCAGTGACCGTCAACCTCACGGTCTCACGGTCAAACACGCTGGCCTGCCTGTTGGACTCTGCGGCGTCTCTCAAAGCACGCTGGCGCCCCCAGAAGTCCAGCTCGTAGCTACTCGACAGACCCACTCGCCAAGTGCTGGCGTCTCTTTCCATATGACTGTTCATCGCTGCAGATCTTGTGGCCCCGAAATCTGCATTCAAATCAGGCACCAGGGCCGCACGTGCATAAGCTGCCCGGGCATCCGCCTGCTGCACTCTCGCGACGGCAGCCGCCACATCCAGACTTTGATTCCTGGCTTGCTCAACCAGCGCGCTGAGCTCCGGGTTGCCAAAACTGTGCCACCAACTGGCGCTGACTTGTTCGTTTTCTGCTCCCTGCTCCTGCGCCCAGGCATGAGGAATATCGAGAGACATTCCCCGGGTCTCGTCACTGGATTGCGTTGTCGCGCATCCAGCCAGAGCAAGAGCCGCCAGCACTGCGTTCCATTTGTACATGCCTACTCTCCCGCCAATGCTCGCACGGGCTCCAGACGCGCCGCCGTCCTGGCAGGCATGAAGCCAAACACCAGACCGGTGAGCACCGCACAGGCAAATGCCCCCAGCATGGCTTTCATCGAAAAAATCACAGGCACGCCCGAGACAAGAAGTGTCATTCCGATGCCCAGCCCTGCAAGCAGACCGACACCCCCACCCACAATGGTCACCATGCTGGCTTCCGTAAGGAACTGGCGCAGGATGTCACGCTGGCGAGCCCCAACCGCCATGCGAATGCCGATCTCCCTGGTGCGCTCGCGTACCGTCATCAGCATCACGTTCATGACTCCGATGCCTCCGACCACCAGTGAAACTGCCGCAATCAGCCCCAGCATCACGGCCATGCTCTGGCGTGTTGCTGCTTCGGCCTGAATGCGGGCTGCTGCATTGCCGATTCCGAAGTCTTCCCGCCCCCCGTGGCGCGCCAGCAAAAGACCGCGGATGGACTGCTCGGCCTCGTGAACCTGCTCCGAGGAGCTGGCCTCCACGACCACGTAATCGGGCTGTGTCTGCGCCTGATAGACCCTGGCGCGCCCCGACTGATAGGGAATGAAGACCATGTCGTCATAGTCCTGAGCGCCAGAGTCAGCCCCACGCTCGCTCATGACACCGATGACTTCGAACGCCGAGTTCCCGATGATCAGCTGCAGCCCCAGGGGATTGGCCACCTCCGGGAAAAAATGCTGGTGCGCCTTGTGGCCTATCACCACCAGCGGAGCCAGATCGCGGTCTTCCACATCGGTGAAGTAGCGGCCCTGGGCAACGCGCCAATGGTGAACCAGCGGCATCTCCTCGCTGGCCGCAAACACATAGACCTGCTTGTCGGCCTTGCCATAGCGCACCGTGACAGGGTCCCCAATGACGGGCATTACTCTGCGTATCGCCGGCAACTCCCGCATGGCGGCCAGATCGTCTTCGGTGATCTGGCCCGCAGGTCCGCCGCTGGCCGGCGGCTTGCTGCCCATATAGAGAATGGCTGTTCCCATGGTGCCCATCTGCTCGACCACTTTGCGCCGTGCGCCCTCGCCTATGGCCAGCATGACGATCACCGAGGCCACGCCGATCACGATGCCCAGCAAGGTCAGGCTGGTGCGCACCCGGTTCATGCGCATGCCGCGCCAGGCACTGCGTGCAGCTTCGGAAATCTCAGCCACCCAGGATATTGCCGACGTTGCGGTGTTGCGCTGCGGGGTCAATGGAGGAACCTCTGCGCGGCTCTGAATGCCATCGGGAGCACTGTCATTGACGACACGTCCATCGCTGATTTCGATGACACGCCTTGCCTGAGCCGCAACTTCGCGGTCATGCGTGATCACGATGATGGTGTGTCCCGCATCGGCCAGCTCGCGCAGCAAAGCCATCACCTCGGCGCCGCTATGCGAGTCAAGCGCCCCGGTGGGCTCGTCGGCCAAAATGATGTGGCCGCCATTCATCAACGCCCGCGCAATGGACACACGCTGCTGCTGACCGCCCGATAGCTGATTGGGACGATTTCCCAGACGCGACCCCAGCCCCAGGCGCTCGAGCAGGAGCTGGGCTCTTTGCTCCCGCTGCTCCTTGGCCAGGCCTGCATAAATCGCAGGCATCTGCACATTCTCCGAGGCACTTTCACTGGGAATCAGGTGATAGCCCTGAAACACGAAGCCGAAGGCTTCACGACGCAACCAGGCCAGGGCGTCCGAGTCCAGCAAGGACACGTCCTTCCCTTGAAACCGATAGCAACCTTCGCTTGGTTTATCAAGGCAGCCCAGGATATTCATCAAGGTTGACTTGCCCGAACCGGAGCTGCCGACGACGGCCACATACTCACCCGCGCGAATATCCAGATCAATGCCGTGCAACACGGTCACCGAGGGCTGATCGCCCACTCCGCCATAGTGCTTGCGAATGCCGCGCAGCGAAATCAGCGGAACCTGCTCCATCGCACTCACCATTGCAGCCACCGCAGGCCGCCGGGAATCAGGGTTTCGCCGACGATGACCCGCTCGCCTTCGGCCACACCATCGAGCACCTGCACCTGATGGCGACTTCGTACTCCGAGCTTCACGTTTCGCTGCTCGGGCTTCCGCTTGGCTGTCAGTACCCGAACGCTCTGTGATTGCTGATCTTTCCCAGACTGAAGAGCTGTCAATGGAACCGTCAAGGCCTGCTCGGCGCTACCGGTCACAAAGACCACCTGGGCCGTCATCTGCGGCAGCAGTTCCGCATCCTTGTTATTCACGTCGAACAATGCCGTATAGGTCACGGCCTTGGTGGCCGCAGGTGTCGCCGCATTGCCCGCGGCGGGGGCAACGCTGGCCGGCGGCGCAGGCAGCACCTGCCGCACTCGGCTGTTCCAGCGCCGCGCCTGTTCCTGACCTGCACTGCCCAGAGTCGTGAAATAAACGGGCATGTCCGCTCTCACACGCCGCACGTCGGCTTCCGACACATCGGTCCAGACCGTCATGGCCGTGAGATCGGCAATGCGCAAAATATTCGGCGTCTGATAGGTGGCATTCAGAGTCTGGCCTTCACGCGCATCGACGGATACCACCGTGCCGGACATCGGCGCATAGATGCGGGTATATCCCAGACGTGCTTCGTCAGCCTTGAGGCTGGCCTGTGTTTGCTGCATCTGAGCCTTGAGATGGTCGATGCGCGCCGCAGCCCCGGCAACCTGGGCCTCGGCAATCTGCACATCCTCCTGCCTTGTGGCCTCTTCGGCGGCCAGTTGCTGCTGTCGTTTCAGTTGCTGGCCAGCCAGTTTCAGCTGTGCCTGCTGCTCCGCGATCTGGGCCCGCAAGCTCGCCAGCGATGCTCTTCCTGCATCCACTGTGGCGCGCTGCACGCTGGGATCGATCTCCACCAGCAATGCACCTTTCTCGACCCTGGCCCCAGGACTGACCAGCAAACGGGTGATCTGCCCTGAAACCTGAGCCCCCACATCCACATAGGTTCTGGGCTGCAAAGTACCGATGGCAGTGACGGTGGACTCCACATCGCCGCGCTGCACCGCAACACTTTGGTACTCGACCCTGGGTCGACTCCCCCACCACAAGGCAATACCTCCGGCACAGACCAGCAGCAGCCCGAGGCTGCCCCAGCGTTTGATTTGTCCCACCGTCATGAACGTTGCACTTTCCAGAAAACAATTCGCAGTCGCTGCTGAAACCCATGGCCACGGCATGAATTGGAGCGATTGAAGATCAGAAGCCTTGCGCGCTTCAAGGGTTCCGTCACCAAAGGCAGCTGACGCCCCCCAGCAGCGCCGTCACGGCGGCTGCCATAGCCAAGTGTCGAGCCGACCAGGAAAGCCCCGCGACCGTCGCGAGAGCCCCCAGACCCCAGAAGCCCAGCACGAGCACGCTGCCAACCGATGTACTCCACCCACGCATGGCAGGCAGGCAGACGGCCAGCAAAAGCAATGCTCCCAGCACACGCAGCGCCATACGATGCGCGGTCGGCACCTCGTCCAGAGATGTCAATTGCGCGTAATGGCGGTCCATGGCAAAAGCGAGAGCCGTCATGCCCCCCATCGAAAGAGCAAAGGCCTGCAAGGATGACTGCCACAAGGTCATGACAGGCTCCCTTGCTTCGCTGCACTTGCGTCCGCAGCCACAGGCAGGCCTTTCGACAATTCACGAGCCATTTGCTTTCGCGCAGGCTTCAAGCCCGATGTCTTGCGCATCCAGGCCCAGGCACCAGCCGCCGCCACTCCGACAGCAACGGCAAAAAGTTCTACCCCCGCGCCCTCCCAGTCACCATCGAGAAGGTATGCAGCAAGTTGATCTCCAGTCGTCACGAGATTCAGCAAAGGCAACAGGAGACAAAGCACAGCCAGTGCTGCCATCTGATCACGCCATGCCAGTGGAGGCGACCTCAGCAGCGCATGTATGAGAGCCAGAATCCACAGCGCAAAAAACACCACCAACTCCCATCTGGAGCGTTGCGAAATCTCGACAGGCAGCAAACGATTGGCCCACAAAAATCCCACACAGGCGATGCCCAGTCCCACGATGGCCGCCACATTCGCGGCTTCAATCATTCGGTAGACCGTGGATGTGCTGGAGCCAAACTCCCCCTGATGCTTGCCCCGCCGTTTGACCATGAAGAGAATCGCTCCAGTGGCCATCATGGCGCTTCCGGCCAGCCCGCAAATGAAGTACATCCACTTCAGCGGCAGCCCGCCATAAGTCGCCATATGCAGCCCGCCGATCACCGATTGCGTGAGTGATGCCGCACCGCCATCCACACCTCCAGGCAAGCGCAACTGCTGCAACTCTCCAGTGGCGGCCGAGAACATGGCCATGCCGCTGCTGGGGCTGAGACGCTTGCTCAGATCGTCGGCGTCATTCCATCCATAGATGCCGATGCGTGCAGCCGCATCGCCCGGGTAATCAATCACCACCGCGCGCACCGGTTGCCCGATCAAGGCCTGCCCGCGCAGCACGAAGGACTCCAGATCCGGTACGGACATGGCCTGGCCCGAACGCTGCGGCTTGCCCGGTTCATTCAGCGCCACCTGGAAAGACTTGACGGCTTCGGCACCGGTACCAAAGTAGGCTGCAATACCGGCAGGCATGAAGGTCGAGCAAGATATGGCGATGCCTGTATAGGCGATCATGAACTGGAAAGGCAAAGTCAGCACCGCCACGGCGTTGTGCATGTCCAGCCAGCTTCTCTGCCCTTTGCGGGCACGGAAGGTGAAGAAGTCCTTGAAGATTCGTCTATGGGTAATCACTCCGCTGACCAGCGCCACCAGCATGGCAAGCGCAGCGATGCCCACGATCCAGAGACCGAGCTGACCCGCGTGCAGCTGATAGTGGAAATCCACAAAATGATGACCGCCCAATGTCTGGCGCACCCTGGGAACTTCGGAAGCATCCACGGCATTTCCGGACGCAGGATCCAGTTGGGCCGCCGCATACTGGCCGTCGCCATCGAACCAGTAGACGCGCAAGTCCCCGCCTCCTTTGGCGTCCGCAGGCCACAGCTCCCACATGTCCGCCCCAGGGTGCTGCCTCTGCATATATGCTATGCCCCACTGCAGACGCTGGCTCATAGAAGACGCCGTCTCCCGCTCAGAGCCTGCCTGCTGGGCCTCGGCCTGCTCATGCGCATGATGCTCCGGGGTCATCCAGTGGGTGATTGGCTCCTCGAAGACGGCCAGGGTACCCGTCAGAAAAACGGCATACAGCAGCCAGGAGAACCACAGGCCGCACCAGGTATGCAGCCATGCCTGAGCCTGACGGAAGCTGCCTTTGCCCGCGCCCGATTCCTTCTTTGCCGGCTGCATCAGCGTCCTTTCAGCAAGATCAAGGCCGCAGTGGCTGCAAGCATGGCGAGAATCAGAATGAGCAGCACGCCCCAGATCCGACGCGGCGATGCCGGGCTGAAGGCACCGATCACCACAGCCACGTACCACAGCCAACTGGACTGCATGCCACCCACCATGGTCTCGAGTCGGGCTTGACTCATCGCACCACATAAAACCACCCAGGCACTGGAGACGGCATAGCCTCCCAGCACTGCAGCAGCCAGACGCGATCCCAGTCCCCAGTCAGAGCGCAGCCCATCAGATTGCGACATTTCTACACCCCGTCAGAAACGGCCCTTGAGAGACACGGTAACGGTACGCTTTTCGCCGTAGAAGTTGCCGTAGCCCGCATAACCAACCGTGCTGTAGTAGGTCTTGTCGAACAGGTTGCCGACATTCACGGCTACGCTCCAGTCCTTGTTGAACGCATAGGCAGCACGTGCCGACCAGACCGCATAGCCCGGGGAAGTGAAGTTGTAAGGTGTCCAGGCTCCGTCATAACGGCCCGTTGCCGGGTTGTAAGCGCTGATGCCCGAAGCCCGGTAGTTCGAGCTCTGAGCCACCACACCGCCGCCCACGCTCCAGCCGCGCAAGTCGCCGCTCAAGCGATAGTCCGCCCAGGCCTTGAACAGATGGCGCGGCGTGACCGTGCTGAACTGCGCGCTGTCCTTGCGTCTGTCTTCGTTGCTGTTGTAGGTATAGCCCACCGCCAGTTGGAGATTGGGGGTGATTCGTCCCGTCATCTCCAGATCGATGCCCTGGCTCAGCTTGAAGCCGTCGCGGAAATAGCAGCAACCGCCGCGCCAATCGGTCTGGGGGTAAGCGGGGTCGTAAACGGCTTCGCCTTTTTTATCGGTACGAAACAATGCCGCACTGGCGATCAGATGGGGAGTCAGCTCGCTTTTGACGCCCAGCTCGTAGGTACGGCCACGCACAGGATCCAGAGGCGTCCCTGGCAGCGGTGCAGAGAATTTTCCGGCCTGAGACTGATAGATCTCGGCGGTGCTGAAATACAGATTGGTGGACTTGGTCAGCTCATGCATCAGCCCCATATAGGGTACAAAGACATTCGACTCCCGGCTGCTGGCTGTGAGAGCTCCGTTCATGTCGTGCTGGGTATTGCGATCCTGCAACACATAGCGTCCGCCAAGCACCACTGACCAACGCTCCACGGGACGCAAGCGCAGCGAGCCATAGATGCCGCTTTTTTGCGTCTTGCCCTGCGAGCCGCTGGTCCAGTCACCCAGCGGATAGCCCGGATCCTGCGGTGGAATCCGGTTGAAGACGTCGGCCGGCCCCACTCTGGGCCACAGGCTTCGGTTGGTATTGCTGTTGCGGTGCTGATCCAGACCCAGGATCACATCATGGCGCTGACCCAAGGCATCAAAGCTGCCCTGCAAATTGATGTCGAAGCTGGTCTCACGCTCGCGTGACTTGGCTTGATGAATCCACCAGTCTGCCCCCTGCAACGTGATGGGATCCGGCGAACTTTCGATCTCCGCGCCATTCACGCCCTCATTGAAGCGGGTGTGTCTGAGCTGGGTCTTGAGCAGCCAGTCGTTGCCCAGCTGCTGCTCGAGCTTGGCAAAGACCGTGGTGTTTTCGCGATTGATCCAGTTCCAGGGGGCGCCAAAGTTGGTATTGCGCGCAAAGCCGATATCGCTGCCGTCCGCATAGCGCGGCAGGCTGGCATTGAAGCCTGTATTTCTATCTTTCTGATAGCTGGCACCCAATGTGGCAACTGTGCTGGACGTCAGGTCCATCTCCAGCGCCCCATACAGCATCTGCCGCTTGAGCTTGGATGGGGCTGCCATTTCCTTGCGGTCATGGTTCACGGCCACGAAACGGCCACGCAGGGTTCCGCTTTCGTTCAGCGCCCCCGTGGTGTCGAGCTCAGCGCGATAGTTGCTCATGGTTCCGCCCGAAAGCAGAACCTGCGTCTGACGCTTGGCCTGGGGCCGCTTGTAGGTGAAGTTCAGAACTCCGCCCGCCTCGCCCGCGCCGAACAGGCCGTCGGCCCCGCGCAGAACGCTGACGCTGTCGAACTGCGCCATGTCCAGACTGCGGCTGCCTGAACGAGAGGAGCTGGCAGCACCGCCATCGAACCGGAAGTTGGTGATGTTCATGCCGCGGGACAGATAGGTGGTGTCCAGCCAGGTCTCTTCGCGCGTGATCCCGGTGGTGTACTTCATCACATCATCGAGCGTGCGCATGGCCTGATCGTCCATGCGCTGGCGCGTCACCACCGTCACCGACTGCGGAACCTCGCGCAAAGACTGCGCCGCCTTGCCGACCTCCACTCCAGCGGCCACATAGGAGTCGCTTGACTCCCCATATACATTGGGAATGGCCTTTTCCTGCACCGTCACTTCCGCAAGTGTCGAGGCTGCGTCCTCTTGTGCATGGCTGACACCAGGCAGCAGGCAGAGCACACTGACGGCTACAGCCGTGGTGTGAAGACGAAATGGCAAAGCCCCGGCTACGGGGCAAAACGAGTGTTCCAGCATGAGCGTACAAAAACAAACCTGAGGGTTCTCTTCAGGCAGGGGAATGCCGAAGTACCAATGACGCTGTGGCTGGAACGGAAAGACCGTATACGGGCTGGCAGCAAGGAAACAGAACGAGAATCAATCTCAATTTCATTTCCGCGCGAATTGTAAAGCCCAGGTAAAAAAATTGCCACTGTTTTGTAAATAGATAGCGCAGCACTTGGCACTGCGCCGTGCCAAGTGCTGCTGATCGCTGCTCATCGCCTGGGTTGACACCATTCACACAAAGGCATCGGGCCCACTCCAGCAAAGCCGCGGGCGGTTTGGCGGTACATCTGCGCTCCCGCCGGGTCAGAGTGAAAGCGTCCCTGGGAAACCTGGAATTTCCATGCCGGACCTTGAGCCACTTCGGGCTTTATGGCGCACTCATTGCATAGACATCGGTCAATGGCCGCAGAAAATCCTGTGTGCAGGTTTTCTCCTGGGACCCAGGCGCAGCCTTGAAGACAAAGAAAAAGCCCCGGCTGCATAAACAGACGGGGCTTCTATATATCTTGGCAGGGGAAGAAGGATTCGAACCTTCGCATGCTGGAATCAAAATCCAGTGCCTTAACCAGCTTGGCGACTCCCCTAAAGAGATAGCGATTATAGCCCGGTTTTCCCCGGGTTTCAAAGAACACCCATTGCCAAACAAAATCACGGTCAGCGAATCAATGCTTTGATCGGAAGCATTCAACACTTGCCAATGCCTTTCGCCGCACCGAATTGACTTGTTTCTGGCCACCCACGTTTTCTGAGTCATGTGCCTGAGGCCCGAGCTTGCGGGCCATGCGGCGGAGCAGCTCGCCCCTCTTTGCCGTATCTTCCTGCAGACCTCCATGCACTCTTGAATCGGGCTCGATGCACGATGCTCTTCCAATGAACTAGGCTACCGAAGTGGCTTTGTTCCCTCCTCAGCACATTGGCAATGGCTCGCCCATGCAGAGCCCTTGCCGTAGCAAGTGCATCGATCAATCAAGCATGACCTTGGCCTCAAGAATGATCGCCCCACAGGGCAGTTTCAGCGGCGACGGTGGCACTGGTGCAGCCCATCAGGTCGGGGATGCCTTGCTCGGCAAACATTGATACATCGGACACAACCACAAAGGCCCCAGGTCGGCCGTGCAGTAGCAAAGGTGCAGCCCCCGCCCCTCACAGCGAGAGAGGGGGCGCCGAACAAAGGCAAGCGACCTAAGGGAAGCGAGCTCGGCCGCTCATGGTGAACAACGACTATGGGTTGCGCTGCAGATAGTCCACGGCCAGCGCGGCCAGCGAACGTGCACCGGTGGGCAGTTGCTTCTCGTCGATGTCGAACAGCGGCGAGTGGTTGGGCGCTGCCTTGGTGAAGTCCTGTCCTGCCGGCGGCGCACCCAGGAAGTAGAAGAATCCCGGCACCACTTTCTGGAACTCCGAGAAGTCCTCGGAACCGCTGACCTTGGGAATCACCATGGCCTTGCCGCCCAGGGCCAGCTTGAGCGCGGGCAGCGAAGCCTCGGTCAGTGCAGCCGGATTGGTGGTGACCGGATAGGCCACGGGGCCGAAGCGCACCTTGGCCTTGGCGCCGCTGGAGGCCGCGATCTGCTCGGCCGTGGCCGTGATTCGCTTGTGCGCTTCCTGACGCATGTCTTCGTCAAAGGTGCGCAGCGTGCCCTGCATCTCGACATTGTCGGGAATGATGTTGTAGCGCGTGCCGCCCTGGATGGAACCAATGGTCAGCACGGCCGGCTCCAGGCTGATGTTGAGCTGGCGGCTGACCACTGTCTGCAGGCCCAGCACCACCTGGCTGGCCGCGACGATGGGATCGACCGCACTCCACGGCGACGAGCCATGGCCGCCCCGGCCCTCAACCTGAATGTTCAGGTTGTCCGAGCCCGCCATCAGCGGCCCGCTGCGGTAGCCCACCATGCCCGAGGGAAGATTGGCCGTGATGTGCAGGCCGTAGATGGCCTGCACATCCTTGAGCACGCCGGCCTCCACCATGGCCTTGGCACCGAAACTGGGTACATGGCCATGGGCATCGGCCTCCACCGGAGCGCCTTCCTCGGCCGGCTGGAAGATGAACTTCACCGTGCCCGGCAGCCTGGTGCGCATGCCTGCCAGCGCCTCGGCTGCGCCCATGAGCATGGCCACGTGGGCATCGTGCCCGCAGGCATGCATGACCGAGACCTGCTTGCCCATGTACTGTGACTTGGCCTTGGAGGCAAAGGGCAGGCCCGTCTTCTCGGCCACGGGCAGTGCATCCATATCGGCGCGCAGGGCCACTGTCTTGCCCGGCCGGCCGCCGCGCAGCACCCCCACCACGCCCGTGCCGCCCACGCCGGTCTGCACCTCCATGCCCAGGCGGCGCAGGTGATCGGCCACCAGTTTCGCCGTGCGTTCCTCCTGGCCCGACAGTTCGGGATGCTGGTGAATGTCGCGACGCCACTCCACCATCTTGGGCGCCAGCGGCTCAATGGCGGCATCCAGCGCCGCCAGAGCCTGGGCATCCAGCCCCTGCGCGCTGGCTGCCAGCGGCAGGCCGCAGGCCAGCAAGCCGGCCAGCGCAATGCGGCGCAGGCCTGTGCGGAGTGGTGTGGAAAGCTTTGTCTCGGACTGTTTGTGAAGCATCTTCGTGACCCTGAAAAATGGCACAAGCAGTCATGCTAAAAGTGAAGCGCCTGTGACAGACACGGCAAAATCGCCATTCGAGGAGTCAGAAACGCCATGCCCCGGACCTTCGTCATCGAGCTGCCCTGCCTGGAGCACAGCGCCACAGGCCACGCCGCGCATCTCGTGGAGATGCTGCGCAGCGCCAACCTCGTTGCCGGCCTGCGCCTGGGCCGGCGCGCACCGCGCTTTGGCTGGCGCTGGGTCGATGGCCGAGGCCAGCCCCTGCCGGCCATGCCGCACACGGCCGAAGGCGCACTGGCCGAAGGTCCGGTACATGCCGTCTTCGCAAGCGCGCTGCACTGCCCGGACATTCCATCCATCCGCGACATCGTCGCCGCGCATCCGGACTTCACGCAGCGCATCGCCACAGCCTTCGACCAGGGCCTGACCGTGTGTACGCTGGGCAGCGGCGCCTGGTTCGCGGCCGCCAGCGGGCGCTGCGAGGGCCGCCGTGTGGCCCTTCCCTGGTATTTCATGGGCGGATTCGGACTGGACTTTGCCGGCATAGAACTTGCGGAGGGCCAACCCTTTGTGGACGACAGGCCCTGGCTCAGCGCCTCCCACGCCGAAGCCCTGGTACCCCTGGCTCTGGCGCTCACGCGCCATGCCTTCGGCGACGACCTGGCCGAGGCGCTGGCCGCCGTTGTGCAGCCCGACCCCCAGCGCGAACGCGCCACGCGCGCCGCCATGCAGGATCGCCGCATTCCCGCCACGCGGACCAGCGTGCTAACCCATGCCATAGCCTGGCTGGAGACGCGCGTGGAGCAGCCCTATGACCTGCGGTCGCTGGCGGACGCGGTATCGGCCAGCCCGCGCACCCTGCTGCGCCACTTCCAGCAGGAGTTGGGGCACAGCCCGCTCGATCACCTGCACCGCCTGCGCTGCGCACGGGCTCGGGTGCTGCTGGAGATCACGCTGGAGAGCGTGCCCTCCGTGGCGCTGGCCTGCGGATATGAGGATGCCTCGGCGTTCCGGCGGGTGTTCGCCCGGTATGTGGGAATGACGCCCGCGGCCTATCGAAAAAGGCATGCATTGAGAGCTCCGAGGAGGCGGTGGCGCGTCGCCGCCAGCGAGATTGTGCGGCCTTGACGGCACCGCAAGCTGGCGTAGATCTCATCTGACTGTCGCGGGCTTGTTCGGCAGGGGTTGCCACGATGCAGCCATCTCTACTTCGCACCGTAGGCCAATGAGGAGATCCCCCTGCATTCACCTCACCCGCAAGCCGCGCCATTTCTCTTGAGGCCTGTGTCGCTCCCTGCCGGGGACAAACCAGGCCAGCAAGCCTAGTCCAGCGTCACCTTGGCCTCACGGATCACTTTCCCCCATTTGGCAGTTTCAGCGGCAATGAAGCGATCGCACTCCTCCGGTGTCGAACCTTCTGCAAACGTACCCATGGTCTGCTGCATGCGCTGCGAAATCTCAGGACTGCGAATGATGCGAGCGACTTCGGCGGACATGCGCTGCACGATCTCCTTGGGCACTCCTGCCGGTGCAATCATTGCTGCCCAGGTGCTGCCCATCAGGTCGGGGATGCCTTGCTCGGCAAATGTCGGTACATCGGGCAAAACCGCCAGTCGCTTTTCGCTGGCCACGCCAATCAGACGAATGCGACCGGCCTTGGCAGGCTGGATCAGATTGGGCGGAGGATCGAGGAACAGCGGGATCTGACCACCCATGAGGTCGGTCAGTGCCGGTGCGGCCCCCTTGTAGGGCACATGGGTCATATCCGTCTTGGTCAGCAGCTTCATCAACTCGGTTGTCAGATGCGCGCTGGAGCCGCTTCCCGAGGAGCCAAAGCTGACCTTGCCAGGATGTGCCTTGGCATAGGCAATCAGCTCCCGCGTGGTCTTGAACGGAGCATTGTTGGATACTGCTGCAACCAGAGGCGAGATCCCCATCAGAGACACGCCGACCAGATCCTTGCCGGGGTTGTAGGGCAGCTTGGGATACAGCGTGGTGTTGGCCGCATAAGCGGCAATCACCACGCCGAACGTGTAGCCATCAGGTGCAGACTTTGCCACCTGATCCACACCGATGAGACTGTTCGCACCAGGCTTGTTTTCGATGACGATGGGCTGGCCCAGCGCTTTCTGCAAACCCACTTGCAGCAGACGTGCCATCTGATCGGTGAAGCCGCCCGCCGTGTAGGGGACGACGATGCGTATGGGCTTGGAGGGCCAGGGGCTCTGGGCCCAGACCGAGGGAGCCAGCATGGCGGCGCCGGCTGCGGCGCTCGATTGAAGAAAGCTGCGGCGAGATGTCGAAGGCATGAATGTCTCTTGGTTCTTGCAAGGATAAAGCGCCGCGCGGCAGCGCGACAGGGAAAGGGAAATACGTCTCAGTATCCGCGGGCCACGTCCACCAGGTTGAGCAAGGGCTCGCCCGCACGCAGGCGGCGCAGATTCTCCAGGCACTGGCGGGCCACGGTGTCGGCTGAAGCCTGAGCCGCGATATGCGGAGTGACAAAGGCCTTGGGGTGCCTCCACACCTTGTTGCCGGGCTGGGGGGGCTCCTCGCGCAGCACGTCCAGCGCGGCGCCGGCCAGATGGCCTTCGTCGAGCAGAGCCAGCAGCTCATCCTCGACCACTTGCTCGCCGCGCCCCACATTGATGAAATAGGCTCCGCGCGGCAGCAGGGAGAGCGTGCGGCGGTTCAGCAGATCGCGCGTCTCGTGCGTAAGCGGCAAGGCGCAGACCAGAATGTCGCTGCCCGACAGCAGTTGCTGCAGACCCTCGGCACCGCTGTGGGTGGTCAGGCCGGCAATGTTCTTGGCGCTGCGGCTCCAGCCCGCGACAGGATAGCCCACGGCCTGCATGGCAGCAGCCACGAAGCGACCGACCTCGCCCAGACCCAGAATGCCCACGCGGCAGTCGGCGCTGGCGCGCACGGGGCGGCGCAGCCAGTCACCGGCCTGCTGCTGGCGCGCGAACAGATCCAGCTCGCGCGTATGGCGCAGCGCGGTGCCGACCACATACTGGGCGATCTCCACATGCTGCTGCGGATCGACGGTGCGCGCCACGGGCAGGCCAGCCGGCAGATCGGGCACGGCCAGCAGCTTGTCCACACCGGCACTGGGTGCGCACAGCAGCTTGAGTTGCGGATAGGCCGGCAGCACGCCGGGCTTGAGGCTCCAGGCGAGCATGGCTTCGACTTCGGTGGCAGGCGCCTCGTCGCGGTGGGCCCAGACGTGCAGACCGGGAGCCAGCGCACGCAGCGCATCGACGATGGGCGCTCCCATGCTGGGGTGGATGTTGACTAGAATTCCCATGGTTTCCTTCAGTCCTTGTAAGACGGATCGATGCGATCCAGACGGCGCAGCAGGCCCGGCCAGGCCAGGCCCGCGCCCTTGCCCTTGGTGACCTGGCGCGACTGGTTGACCGCGTCGGCAATGATGGTCTGCGGGATGCGCGTCAGCTCGCTGCCGCCCGACTGCGCGAGGATCTGGATGCGGCAGGCCGACTCCAGCGTGTACATGGCCAGCACGGCCTCGGCCACGCTGCGGCCGCAGGTGAGCAGCCCGTGGTTTCGCAGGATGAGGAAGTTGCTCGCACCCAGATCGTCCACCAGACGCGGCTTCTCGTCATCGCGCAGAGCCACGCCCTCGTAGTCGTGATAGGCCAGACGCACCAGCGGGAAGATGGACTGCTGCGAGATGGGCAGCAGTCCATCCTTTTGCGCCGACACGGCCACGCCGTAGCGAGTGTGCGTGTGCAGCACACACTGCACCTCGGGCCGGCCGTCGTGGATGGCGCTGTGGATGACAAAACCGGCGGGGTTGACGTCGTACTCGGTTTCCATCAACGGCTGGCCCTCGTGATCGACCTTGACCAGGCTGGACGCGGTGATCTCGTCGAACAGCATGCCGTACGGATTGATCAGGAACTGGCCGGGCTGTCCCGGCACGCGTGCCGAGATGTGGGTGAAGATCAGGTCGTCCCAGCCGAAGTGGGCGACCAGCCGGTAGGCGGCAGCCAGTTCGACGCGAGTCTGCCATTCCTCGGGCGTCACCTGGCGGCGGACTTCGGACATCGTGGTGTCATGGCTCATGGGATATGTCTCGTGATGGGCATCGTGAAATGGAAGACAGGCTCAGCGCTCCGCAGCGTACTGGTCGCGCAGCTCGCGCTTGAGAACCTTGCCGATGGCACTGCGCGGCAGCTCGGCGATGAAGCGCAGGTCGGCCAGACGCTGGGTCTTGCCGGCTTGCTGGTTGTACCAGCCCATGATCTCCTCGGGCCGGGCCGGCTGGCCCGTGCGCGACACCACATAAGCCACGGGCGTCTCTCCCCATTGCTCGGAGGGCACGCCGACCACGGCCACGTCGTCCACGGCCGGATGCGCGCGCAACTGGGCCTCCAGGTCACTGGGATAGATGTTGAAGCCGCCGCTGATGATCATGTCCTTGCGGCGGTCGAACAGGGTCAGAAAGCCGTCGGCATCAAAGCGGCCCACATCGCCCGTACGGATGAAGCGCTTGCCCGTGGCATCGAACCATTCGGCCTCGCGCGTCTTGGCGGGCTGGCCGTGGTAGCCGCTCATCATGCTGGCCGAATGGCCCACGACCTCGCCGTCCGCGCCGGGAGCGACCTCGCAGCCCTCCTCGTCGATGAGGCGGATGTCATGGCCTTCGGCGGGCTTGCCCACGGTATGCAGCTTGTCCGGGTACAGATGGGCTTCGAGGATGCAGGTGCCCCCGCCTTCGGTCATGCCATAGAACTCGGTCAGGCTGCCGGGCCAGCGCGCCACCACATCGGCCTTGAGCTCGGCGCGAAACGGTGCGCTGGTGCAGAACTTGGCCTGAAAGCTCGACAGGTCATGCTCGCCGAACTGCGGCAGCGCCATGATGCGCTGGTACTGCACGGGCACCAGCATGGTGTGGGTGACGAGGTGCTGCTGGGCCAGTTGCAAATAGCGCCCCGCGTCGAACTTGGGCATGAGCACCACGCAGCCACCGCTGCCCAGCGTGGGGAAGAACACCACCAGCGTGGTGTTGGAGTACAGCGGCGTGGCCACCAGCGTCGTGCCCTCGGGGCCGTAGCCGTAGACGCCGCCCCGGTTGATATGGGTCCAGCGCATGCCGTGCGACTGCACGATGCCCTTGGGTGTCCCCGTGGTGCCCGAGGAATAGATGATGTTGAACGGTGCCTCGGGCGCAAGGCTCACGGCAGCGGGCTGCGCGCCTTCGGGCGCCAGCCAGTCCTCGAAGGCACGGCCCGGCGCCACGCCGTCAAGCGAAATGCATTGCAGTCCGGTGTCTGCGGGCACCAGGCTCCCAACCGCCTGGTCCAGGAACAGGTGGCGCGCCTGGGCATCGCGCAACATGGAAGCCAGGCTCTCGGCCGTGGAGGATGGCGCCAGCGGCGCGACCACCACGCCCGCGCGCAGGGCTCCAAGGAATAGCGCGGCATAGCGCACGGAATTCAGCGCGCAGATGGCGATGGCCTGGCCGGGCTGCACACCTTCGCGCTGCAAGGCTGCGGCCACGCGGTCCATGAGGGCGTCGAGCTGGGCGTAGCTCAGCGTCTGCTGGTCGTCGCGCAGCGCGGCATGGCCGGGCTGCTGGCGCGCATGGCTGCGGATCAGCGCAGCCAGCGTGGTGAAGGGTGCATCGGGCGAAGGCAAGGAAACAGTCATGAGGGACTCCGTTTCAGGAATTCACGAATCTCAAGCGGACTGCACCTGCGGGCCCCACGGCCCTGCGGGCGCATTGGAGGACAGGCCTATTTGGCAGCCAGGCCCAGGCGGTCGATCAGGACCTTGTCCTTGGCGTAGGCCTCGCGCACCCATTGCGCGTAGTCGACACCCGAGCGGTACCAGGCGTCCTGGTTGAGCTGCCTGAGCACCTCGACATGGCGCGGATCGTCCATGGCCTTCTTGAAGACGTCGTGCAGCTTGCGCACCACGGCCGGGTCCATGCCCTTGGGCCCCGCCAAGCCGTAGGGCGAGGTGGAGACCACGCCATAGCCCAGCTCCTTGGCCGTGGGCACGTCGGGCCAGCGCTGGGTGCGCTTTTCACCGAAGGTCATGAGCAGACGCATCTGGCCGCCATTCACATAGGTGTCCCAGCCCGAGGCATCGCTTTGCGCGGCCACATGACCGCCCAGCAGGGCCTGCTGCAGGTCGGCATTGCCCTTGAAAGGCACATGATTGAGAGTGACCTTGGCGTTCTCGGCCAGCTCCTCCATCAGCAGATGCGGCGAGGAACCTATGCCCGTGGAACCGTATTCGATCTTGCCGGGAGTCTTGCGCGCGGCGGCGATGTACTCGTTGAAGCTTTTGTAGGGTGAATCCGAGCGCACCGTGAAACCGAAGGTATAGCCCGAGACGCCGATGATGTAGCTGAAGTCCGTGACCGGGTTCCAGGCGGTCTTTTGCATATGCGCCATGCGCAGCATGGACATGGGGAACTGGGTGATGGTGTAGCCATCTGGCTTGGCGGTGCGCGCCATGGTGCCGGGGCCCAGCGTGCCGCCCGCGCCAGGCTTGTTCTCGACGATGATGGGCTGGCCCAGGTGCTTGCCTGCGATGTCGGCCAGCGTACGCATATGGCGGTCTGTGGGGCCGCCGGCCGGGAACGGCACGATCAGCGTGACCGGTCGCGCGGGATAGTCGCCGGACTGTGCCCAGGCTGATGCGCCGATGCCTGCGGCAGTCACAAAAGCGGCTGTGGCGAGCACCAGGCTGCGTCGGTCAAGGGAAATCTGCATGTCTTGTCTCCTGAATCTCTGAACCAGGTGGGGCCGGGGCACATCCTTGTGTGCCGCTCTGACCATGGCCCGGACAACGTTGTCCGGGCCGTTGGCACCGCCTTGTTGCGCGGTGCCATGGCAAGGCTTAGATCGCCTTCACCAGCTCCGGCACTGCCTGGAACAGATCGGCTTCCAGCCCGTAATCGGCCACCGAGAAGATCGGTGCTTCGGGGTCCTTGTTGATCGCCACGATCACCTTGGAGTCCTTCATGCCCGCCAGATGCTGGATCGCGCCCGAGATGCCACAGGCGATGTACAGCTGGGGCGCCACGATCTTGCCCGTCTGGCCCACTTGCAGGTCGTTGGGCGCGTAGCCCGCATCAACGGCCGCGCGGCTGGCACCGATGGCCGCACCCAGCTTGTCGGCCAGGGGGGTGATCACTTCGGTAAACTTCTCGGCCGAGCCCAGAGCACGGCCACCGGAGACGATGATCTTGGCTGCCGTCAGTTCGGGACGGTCGCTCTTGGTCACTTCGCGGCCCACAAAGGCGCTCTTGCCGCTGTCAGCCACGGCAGCCGCCGTTTCCACGGCCGCCGAGCCGCCAGTGGCAGCGGCTGCGTCAAAGCCGGTGGTACGCACGGTGATGACCTTGACGGCATCGGCGGACTGCACGGTGGCAATGGCGTTGCCCGCATAGATGGGGCGCTCGAAGGTGTCGGCGGAGTCGACCTTGGTGATGTCGCTGATCTGGGCCACGTCCAGCTTGGCGGCCACGCGGGGCGCCACGTTCTTGCCCGAGGCGGTCGAGGGGAACAGGATGTGGCTGTAGTTGCCGGCACCACTGCCCACAATCGCCAGCACCTGGGCGGCGACGTTCTCGGCCAGGCTGTCCTTGAGGCTGGCGCCGTCGGCATGGATGACCTTGGAGACACCGGCGATCTGGGCGGCAGCGGCTGCTGCAGCGGCTGCACCTTCGCCAACCACCAGCACATGCACATCACCGCCGCAGGCCTTGGCAGCCGTCACGGTGTTCAGGGTCGCAGTCTTGATCGAAGCGTTGTCGTGTTCTGCAATAACGAGAGAGGTCATTTCAGTCGTCTTTCTCTAGAATTTTTCATGGTGCCTGCATTACCCGCAGCCGGCCAATCTGGCGCGGCTCAAGCGCGGGACACCGAGGAAGGGCCGCCCCGCACCGAGGGTGTCGTCCCCCTGCGGGGGATGACGCGAAGCGGCTCAGGGGGCCTTAGATGACCTTTGCTTCGTTTTTCAGCTTGTCGACCAGGGCGGCCACATCGGCCACCTTGACGCCAGCGCCGCGCTTGGCAGGCTCGGAGACCTTCACGGTCTTGAGGCGGGGCGTCACGTCCACGCCCAGGTCTTCGGGCTTGAAGGTGTCCAGCTGCTTTTTCTTGGCCTTCATGATGTTGGGCAAGGTGACGTAGCGGGGCTCGTTCAGGCGCAGGTCGGTGGTGATGACGGCGGGCGTGGACAGGGCCACGGTTTCCAGGCCACCGTCCACTTCGCGAGTGACGTTGACCTTGTCGCCGGCGACTTCGACCTTGGAGGCGAAGGTGGCCTGGGGCAGATCGGCCAGGGCCGCCAGCATCTGGCCGGTCTGGTTGGCGTCGTCGTCGATGGCTTGCTTGCCGCAGATGACCAGACCGGGTTGCTCCTTGTCCACCAGGGCCTTGAGCAGCTTGGCCACGGCCAGGGGCTGCAGCTCGACATCGGTCTCGACCAGGATGCCGCGATCGGCACCGATGGCCATGGCCGTGCGCAGGGTTTCCTGGCACTGGGCCACGCCGCAGGAGACGGCGATGACTTCGGTCACCACGCCTTTTTCCTTCAGGCGCACGGCTTCTTCGACGGCGATTTCGTCAAAGGGGTTCATGCTCATCTTGACGTTGGCGATGTCCACACCCGTGCCGTCCGACTTCACGCGGACCTTGACGTTGTAGTCCACGACACGTTTGACGGGTACAAGGATTTTCATGAGAAAGCTCTTTCCTGGTTTTGAAGAGTGAAAGGCTTAGCGGGCCAGGCCCGCGAGCCGCTCGTTGATCAGTGCATGGGCCTGGTCCATGATGCCGGTGATCAGTTGCGCAACCGTCGGCACATCGTGGATCAGGCCGGCCACCATGCCGCAGGACCAGACGCCCGCGTCCATGTCGCCGTCGTGCATGATGCGCGGATAGACGCCAGCCACCTCGGGCGCAATGTCGGCAAAGGTAATGGCCGCGCCCAGTTCGCGCTCTTTTTGCAGCAGGCGCTCGGTGGCGGAGTTGGTCAGCACGCGCTCGGTGTTGCGCAGCGGGCGCATGACCAGGCGGGTATCCAGCTCGCTGGCCGCGACGATGGCCTGCTTGACCTTGTCGTGTACGGGTGCCTCTTTCGTGGCGATGAAGCGCGTGCCCATGTTGATGCCTTCGGCGCCCAGCGCCAGCGCGGCCACCAGGGAGCGGCCGTCGGCCATGCCGCCCGAGGCGACAAAGGGAATCTTCAGTTCTTCGGCAGCGCGCGGCAGCAGGATGAAGTTGGGGATGTCGTCCTCGCCCGGATGGCCGCCGCATTCGAAGCCGTCCACGCTGATGGCATCGCAGCCGATGGCCTCGGCCTTGAGCGCATGGCGCACCGAGGTGCACTTGTGGATCACCTTGATGCCAGCTTCCTTGAGCGCGGGCAGCCATTTCTGCGGGTTGTTGCCGGCCGTCTCGACCACCTTGACGCCGCCTTCGATGATGGCCTTGACATAGCCCGGATAGTCAGGCGGGTTGACCGAAGGCAGAAAGGTCAGGTTGACGCCAAAGGGCTTATCCGTCATCTCGCGGCAGCGCGCGATCTCGCGCGCCAACAACTCGGGCGTGCGCTGTGTCAGGCCCGTGATGATGCCCAGTCCTCCGGCATTGGAGACGGCAGCGGCCAGCTCGGCCAGGCCCACATGGTGCATGCCACCCTGGATGATGGGGTGCTCTATGCCAAAGAGTTCGGTGATGCGTGTCTTCATGTAGTTGTCACTCCACTGCAATGCCCTTGTCGCGGATCAGCTGGCCCCAGCGCGTGTAGTCCTGCTGGATGCGCTGGCCCAGCTGGGCGGGATTCTGGAAGGTGGCGATGGCGCCCGCGTGGAGCAGCTTGCTCTGGATGTCCTTGTCGGCCAGTATCTGCTGGACTTCGGAGGCGATGCGGTCAACCACGGCCTTGGGCGTGTCCTTCGGCGCGAGCAGACCACCCCAGGAAACGGCGTCATAGCCCTTGATGCCCTGCTCGGCAATGGTCCTGGTGTCGGGCAGCATGCTCACGCGCTGGGGCGAGCCCACGGCGATGGCTCGCAGCTTGCCGGCCTGAATATGAGGCAGCGCAGCCACGAGGTCTGCATACATGATGGGCACCTGGCCGCCGATGGTGTCGGTGATGGCGGGCACGCCGCCCTTGTAGGGCACATGCTGCATGTCGAAGCCGGCCATCTGCTTGAGCAGTTCCATGCTCAGGTGGCCGAAGCTGCCGGCGCCCGAGCTGGTGTAGTTGAGCGCTGATTTCCGGGCCTTGGCGTGGGCGATCAGGCTCTTGAGATCGGTGACATCGGGCAAAAGCGTGGGATTGACCACGATGACGATGGGCAGGTCATAGACCGTGGCCACGGGCGCGAAATCCTTGACGGTGTCGTAGCCGGCCTTCTTGTACAGATGGGGGGCCAGCAGCGTGGGCGTGGCCAGCATCATCAGCGTGTAGCCGTCGGCCGGACTCTTGGCGACCTGCACGGCCGCGATGGAGCCCGAGGCGCCGGGGCGGTTTTCCACCACCACGGTCTGCTTGAGGCGCTCGCCCAGCTTCTGGCCCACGATGCGCGATGCCGTATCAGTAGGGCCACCGGCCGGGAAAGGCACGACCAGGCGCAGCATCTTGGCTGGCCAGTCGGCCTCGGCCAGGGCGCCGCCGGCCATGCCAGCCAGCAGCGGCGCGACAGCCAGGGCCAGAACGCTGCGCCGGCTGGTGCAGGCCTTAAGTGCGGGATTGCGCTTGTGCATGAAGTCTCCTGTCAAAGCTGTCTCAGCAGTCGTCGGTAGTGGCCCACTGCCGCAGGCCGTAAAAATCAGTCACTCAGTGATCCATGGCGCTGCGCGCCACCCGCAACCTATGAAACTGTCGCGGCGCAAGCGCGGGACACCGAGCAAGAGCCTACGCCGGCCGCGCCGCCCCGCAGCGAGGGTGTCGCCGGCCGCCCGTATGCCCCCTTCAAGGGGAAGGCGCGAGGCCGCCCAGGCGAAGCGACTCAGGGGGTTCAATCAAGCTTGGCGCCAGCCTGCTCGACCAGTGCTTTCCAGACCGGCATATCGCGCTGGTAGTTGTCGCGGAAAGCCTGGGGACTGTTCATCATGGGTATGAAGCCGGCGCCCGTGATGCGCTCCAGCACCTTGGGGTCCTTGATGATCTCGCGCAGGTGGCCATAGAGCTGGTCCACGACTTCCTTGGACGTGCCGGCAGGCGCGCCCATGGCCACCCAGCCGTAGATCGAATAGGCGTCGTCGGTCACGCCCTGCTCGAAGATGGTCGGCAGCTTGGGCAGGATTTCCATGCGTTCCTTGCCGGTCACGCCGATGGCCTTGAGGCGGCCAGAATCGATGAAAGGCTTGGTGTTGAGGGCGCTGGAAAAGCATAGCTGCAGCTGGCCGCCGATCAGCTCCTGGATCATGGGTGCCTCGCCCTTGTAGGCCGCATGGTTCATGTCGGCATCCATGGTCTTGCTCATATAGGCACCGGCCAGATGGGCGTACGAACCCACGCCCCAGGACCCGTACGAGAGCTTGCCCTTGTGTGCTTTCACATAGGCCAGCAGCTCCTTCATATTGTTGGCCGGCACCGAAGGATGGACGACCAGCGTTACGGGCGCTGCGGCGATCTGGCTGATCAGCGCGATGTCTTTTTGCGGGTTGTAGGGCAGCTTGGTGTAGAGGAACTGGTTGATCAGCATGGAGGTGCTGAGCGAGACCATCAGCGTGTGGCCGTCGGGCGCGGCCTTGGCCACGGCCTCGGTGCCGAGGATGCCGGCCGCGCCGCCGCGGTTGTCGATGACCACGGGCTGGCCCAGGCGCTTGGCCAGGACCTCGCCGATGGTGCGCGCGATGATGTCGGTGGCGCCGCCCGCGTTGAAGGGCACGACCACGCGAATTGGCTTTGCGGGCCAGGCCGGCTTGCCTGCCTGCGCAAGGGCGCTGCCGGCGCCCGTGGCCAGCAGGCTGCCGCCGCCGATGGCGGCCAGCCCTTGCAGAAGATCGCGGCGTGTGACTTGGATGCTCATGGTTTGTCTCCTATGAAGTCGCTGTCTTTATCTGCCGTCTTGCGCGGCCTTTAATCTTGCTTTTGAGTTATTTATGGCTCTAGAAGATGTCCGCGGCCTGTGAGCCTGACACGGCCCAACAGGGACACCGAGCAAGGGCCGCCCCCGCAGCGAGGGTGTCGTCCCCTCCCGCGAAGCGAGAGAGGGGAAGCCGCACAGCGGCTCAGGGGGTGCTTCATGAAGGCTCCTGGGGCAGCGTGAGAACGCCCTTGGCTTGCAGGTCCTGCAGTTGCGCATCATCGAGCGTCAGCAGGCGCTGCAGCACTTCTCGCGTGCCCTCACCCAGCGTGGGCGGTGCATGGCGGATGGGCAGACGCTGTCCGTCCAGGCGGTAGGGCGGCGCGAACACGGGCGTGGTGCCGACCACGGGATGGGGCATGTCGCGCAGCAGGCCGCTGCGGCGCGTGCGCTCGCTGGTCAGGGCCTCGTGCAGGCCGGCCACACGGCCGCAGGGAATGCCTGCAGCCGTCAGGCGCTCCAGCAACTGGTCGCGCGGGAAGCTGCCAATCAGCGTCTTGAGCATGGGCAGCAGCTCCAGCCGGTTCCTGGCCCGGTTGACGTTGGTGGAGAAGCGCTGGTCCTCGACGATGTCAGGGCGCATGATGACTTGACGGCAGAACTTGTCGAACTGACTGTTGTTGCCCACGGCAATGATCAGCGGACCGTCGGCGGCCTCGTACATGCCGTAAGGCACGATGGAGGGGTGGGCATTGCCGTAGCGCTCGGGATCGCGCCCCAGTTGCAGTGCATCCAGGCCGTAGTAGCCTGTGACCGTGATGCCGCTGTCGTACAGCGCCATCTCTATGAGCCGGCCCTTGCCCGTGCGCTCGCGGCGGAACAAGGCGGCCAGCACGGCCTGGGCTGCATACATGCCGGTTACCAGATCCACCACGGCCACGCCGAATTTGAGCGGCGGCATGCCTGCCTCGCCGTTGAGCGCCATCAGGCCCGCCTCGCCCTGAATCACCAGATCGTAACCGGGGCGCTTGGCCTCGGGGCCGCTGCTGTCGTAGCCAGCCACGGCGCAGTAGATCAGGTCCGGCTTGATGGCCTTGAGCTGCTCGTAGCCCAGGCCCAGCTTCTCGGCGCCGCCGGTCTTGAAGTTGTGGATGAGCACGTCGAACTGAGGCAGCAGTTCATGGAGGATCTTCACGCCCTCGGGCGTTTGCAGATCCAGCGTGATGGACCGCTTGTTGCGGTTCATGCTGTTGTAGTAAGTGGTCTCGGTCTTGCCGATGCGAATGCCCCAGTCACGCGTATCGTCGCCGCGGCCCGGGTGCTCGACCTTGACCACCTCGGCGCCGAAGTCGGCCAGAACCATGCCGCACAGCGGCCCGGCGAAGACGCGGGACAGATCGAGTACTCGCACCCCCTCCAGCGGGAAGTCGATGTCCTGGTTCTGTTCGGTATTGCTGTCGGCCATCTGCCTTTTCTCCTTGGAAAATCTTGGTTTCGTCGAGCGCTCAAGCACGCAGTTTGGTGAAATCGGCGCTGCGCTTTTCGAGAAAGGCTGCAATGCCTTCACGGGACTCCTCGCTCCCCTGCGAGCGCACCATGTGCTGCGCTTCCAGCTCCAGCTGCTGCTCCAGCGTATTGCGCGGCGCCTGCCGGCACAGGTCCTTGATCAAGGCCGTGGCCTGGTCCGGGCCGGTAGCGATCTGGGCGGCCAGCGCGACGGCATCGACCAGAGCCTGGCCGGGCTCGGCCAGGCGGTTGACGGGGCCCAGAGCGTACATGCGTTCGCCGCTGATGCGCTCGCCGGTCAGGCACAGCTCGGTCAAGACCTGCCGCGAGACGAACTCGGCCAGAAAGGCCGTGGCGCCACCGTCGGGCGTCAGACCCACTTTCACATAGGCCACGGAGAACAGGCTGTCGCGGGCGGCCACCAGCATATCGCAGGCCAGGGCCAGCGACAGGCCCGCGCCCGCTGCCGCGCCTTCGACGGCGGCGATGACGGGTTTGGGGCAGTCGCGCACGGCACGAATCAGATCGTGCAGGCCTTCGAGCTTTTCTCGGCGCTGCTCCACGGGCAGTTCGCGGCGCCTGGCCAGTTGGCGCAGATCGCCACCCGCGCAGAAATGGCCGCCCTCGCCCGTGAGCACGACCGCGCCCACACTGGCGTCAGCCGCAGCATCCGCCAGCGCGGTCGTGACGGCCACGTAGAACGCGGGCGACAACGCATTGCGCGCAGCGGGGTTGTTGTTGCTCAGCACCAGTACGGCACCTTCGCGGCGGGTCAGCAAAGCGTCACTCATTGATGTTCTCCATGTCTAGTGAAACCGCAGCGCCTCAGGCGCTGGAGTTCATGCCTGCGTCAAGGCCATGAAACGCGCCAGGTGATGGTCCTCGTCACCAAACTGGTGGTCGATCATGACCAGTCGCTTGGCGTAATGCGACAGCGGCAGCTCCCAGGTCATGCCGATGCCGCCATGCATCTGTATGCTTTCCTCGGCCACCAGGGTCCCCACGGAGCCCACGGTGTACTTGGCGGCTGACAGCATCTTCTCGCGCTCCGTGCCCTGGGCGTTGTCGATGGCATCGGCCGCATTGATGACGGTGGAGCGCACCTGCTCCACCTCCAGCAACAGATCGGCCATGCGGTGCTGCAGCGCCTGGAAGCTGCCGATGACCACGCCGAACTGCTTGCGCGTCTGCAGATACTCCAGCGTGTTCTGCTTGGCCACATCCATGGCGCCCAGGGCCTCGGCAGCCAGCGCCAGCAAGGCAAAGCCCTGCACATGCTCTAGCACGGCATGGCCCCGGCCCTCGGCACCCAGCAGCGCATCCTCTGCCAGCTGCACGTTTTCGAAAGTCAGCTCGGCGGCGCGGCCGCCTTCCATACGGCTGTAGCCACGCTTGACGATGCCGGCGGCGTTGCCGTCGACCAGGAACAGGCTGATGCCGGCAGTATCGAACATGCCGCCTGCAGTGCGCGCCGACACCAGCAGCAGACCGGCCTTTTCGCCAAAGGCCACCACGCTCTTGGCGCCGTTGAGCACCCAGCCCGTGGCGGTCCTGGCCGCCGTGGCCGTGACCTTGTTGAGCTCGTAGTGACTGCCCGGTTCGTCGTGCGCCAGGGCAGCGATCACGCCGCCGGCGATGATGTCCTCCAGTTGACGCTTCTGCGCATCGCTGCCGGCCGCAATCAGGGCCTGGCCCACGACCAGCGCCCCCAGCAAGGGCTCGGCCACCAGGCCGCGGCCCAGCGACTCGAACACCACGCTGATGTCAAAGCCCGATCCGCCAAAGCCGCCCTCCTCTTCGGGGAACAGCGCGCCGATCGCGCCCAGTTCGGCAAATTGCGCATACAGCGCCGGGCTGTGACCTTCTGCACCATAGGCCAAATGGTTGCGCTGTTCGATACCGTACTGCTCGGCCACAAAGCGGTTCAGGCTGTCCGCCAGCATGCGGCGGTCTTCGGTGTGTGTGAAGTTCATGACAAATTCTTTCTACCCAATCGAACGAATCGGTGTCGCATGCCACCGCCCGGTTCGCCAGGGACGCCCAGCAAGGGCCGCCCCGCAGCAAGGGCGTCGTCCCCCCGGGGGGAAGGCGCGCAGCGACTCAGGGGGGATTTCACAAGCCCAGAATCATCTTGGAGATGATGTTCTTCTGGATTTCGTTGGAGCCACCGAAGATCGACAGCTTGCGGTAGTTGAAGTAGTTGGCCGAGGCCGTGGCGGCTTCGTCGATGCCGCCTACGGGCGCCTGGTCATGGCCTTCGTACTGGGCCTCGTCGATATAGGGCACGGCATACACGCCCATGGCTCGGCGGATCAGCGACAGGATCTCCTGGCGGATCTCGGTGCCGCGAATCTTCAGCATGGAGCTTTCGGCACCGGGCACGCCGCCACCGGCCACGGCGGCAATCACGCGCAGATTGGTGGTCTTCATGTTCTCCAGGTCGATCTCGACGCGCGCCATGCGGGCCGCGAACAGCGGGTCCTGGCTCAGCGGCTGACCGTTCTTGTGCACCTTGGCGGCGATGACCTTGAGCTTGGCCAGAGCCGAGATGCAAAAGCCCACGCCAGCAATGCCGGTGCGCTCGTAGGTCAGCAGATACTTGGCATAGGTCCAGCCCCGGTTTTCCTCGCCCACCAGATTCTCGACAGGCACCTTCACATCGGTGAAGAAGACTTCGTTGACTTCCTTGTCGCCGTCCAGCGTGCGGATGGGGCGCAGCTCCACGCCGGGGCTGTTCATGTCCACCAGCAAAAAGCTGATGCCGGCCTGGGCCTTGGCCTCGCGGTTGGTGCGCACCAGGCAGAAGATCATATTGGCGTGCTGGCCCTGGGTGGTCCAGGTCTTCTGGCCGTTGACGATGTAGAAGTCCCCATCGCGCACGGCCGTGGTCTTCACCGAGGCCAGATCGGAGCCCGCGCCGGGCTCGGAATAGCCCTGACACCACCAGTCCTGCCCGCTCAGAATGCGCGGCAGCCAGTACTTCTTTTGCTGCTCGTTGCCGTACTTGATCAGCACCGGCCCCAGCATGTTCACGCCGAAGGGCACGATGCGCGGGCCACCGGCCAGGGCGCATTCGGTGTCGAAGATGAACTTCTCGACCGCCCCCCAGCCCGGGCCGCCGTGCTCCTGGGGCCAGTGATTCGCATACCAGCCGCGCTCGTTGAGAATGGCATGCCATTCATCCTGATCAGCCTTGCTCAGGCGCTGGCCGGCCTTGACCTTGGCAGAAATATGCTTGGGCAGCTTTTCCTTGAGAAAACTCTGCACCTCGGCGCGAAACGCCTCTTCCTGGGGGGTGAATTGCAAATCCATTGCTATTTCCTGGTAATCCATGGCGCAGCGCGCCTTTGCAGCCTCTGACACCGGCACGCTCTGAACCAGAGGCGCCGAGCAAGAGCCGTCTCGCAGCAAAGGCGTCGTCCCCCTCCCGAAGAGAGAGGGGGAAGCGGCGCCAGCCGCTCAGGGGGTGTTTAGAAAATCTCGAACAGGCCAGCAGCACCCATGCCGCCGGCGATGCACATGGTCACCACGCCGTACTTGACCTTGGGATTGCGGGCCTTGCGGCGCTGACCTTCGAGCAGGATGTGGCCGGTCAGGCGTGCACCCGTCATGCCGAAGGGGTGGCCGATGGCAATCGCGCCGCCGTTGACATTGAGGCGCTCGTTGGGAATGCCCAGCTGACGCTGGCAATACAGGGCCTGCGAGGCAAAGGCTTCGTTCAGCTCCCACAGGTCGATGTCATCCACCGTGAGGCCGTGGCGCTTGAGCAGCTTGGGCACGGCAAACACGGGGCCTATGCCCATCTCGTCAGGCTCGCAGCCGGCCACGGCAAAGCCGCGGAAAGCGCCCAGGGGCTTGAGACCCAGACGCTCTGCCAGCCTGGCTTCCATCACCACGCAGGCGCTGGAGCCGTCGGACAGCTGCGAGGCATTGCCGGCCGTGATGAAGTTGCCCGGGCCCTTCACAGGCTCCAGCTTGGCCAGCCCCTCCAGCGTGGTGCTGGCGCGGTTGCAGTTGTCCTGCGTGGCCACCACTTCGCGGTAGGTGACTTCGCCGGTTTCCTTGTTCTTCTCCATCATGCGTGTGGAGCAGGCAATAATCTCGTCCTTGAACAGATCGGCGGCCTGGGCCGCAGCCGTGCGCTGCTGGCTTTGCAGCGAGAACGCATCCTGGTCTTCCCGCGTGATGCCGTAGCGCTTGGCCACCACGTCGGCGGTGTCGATCATGGCCATGTAGAGCTCGGGCTTGTGCTCCACGAGCCAGGGGTCCATGTCGGTGGGCAGATTGTTGCCGGCTCGGATGCCGGAGATGGTTTCGATACCGCCGGCCAGCATCACGTCCACGCCTTCGGCCACGACGCGCCCCGCCGCGATGGCGATGGATTGCAGACCCGAGGCGCAAAAACGCGTGATGGTGGTGCCGGCGATCGACAGCGGCAGCCCGGCGCGCAACACGGTCTGGCGACCCAGATTGCGCCCCTGGAAACCGTCGGGGTTGCCGCAGCCCAGAATCAGGTCCTCGATCATTTCGGGATCGACACCCGAGCGCTCCACCGCCGCCTTGACGGAGAAAGCAGCCAGCTGGGCGGCAGGAGTGATGTTGAACTCGCCACGATGCGACTTGGTCAGCGGTGTGCGGGCGGTGGAAACGATAACGGCTTCACGCATGGTGCTTGTCTCTGTGAATGTTGAAAACTATTTCTGATAGCTGTCTGCGCTTGTCATTCATTGTCTTCAGATGCTTTTCATACTGAAACCAATGCAAATCATGCGCTAGCAGCTACTTTTTTTGATTAATCGCTCAAAAACTGACACGCCCCATAGCCGGACTGCCGAGCAAGGGCCTAGGCGACCCCGCCGTCCCGCAGCGAGGGCAGTGTCCCCCTCCCGCGAAGCGAGAGAGGGGGAAGGCGCGGAGCGCCTCAGGGGGTGTTACTGATTCAAACTGTCGAAGTTGCGCCCCTCGGCCACCAGCTTCTGCAGCAGCGGCGCAGGCTTCCAGAACAGCGCGTCTTCCTTGGCAAAGGCTTCGATATCGGCCAGCACCTTGGGAAGGCCCTGCATATCGGCCCACTTCATGGGGCCGCCGCGGTGGCGCGGAAAGCCGTAGCCGGAGATAAAGGTCACGTCCACATCCAGCGGACGCAGCGCAATGCCCTCTCCCACCACCTTGGCGCCTTCGTTGACCATGGCGGCCATGTAGCGGCGCATGATTTCCTCGGCCGTGAACGGGCGCGGTGTCACGCCCTTCTTGGCGCGCTCGGCATCCACAATCGCCAGCACTTCGGGGTCGGGCTGACCGATGCGCGCACCTTGCGGATAGAGGTAGAAGCCGCGTCCCGTCTTCTGGCCGAACCAGCCATTTTCACAGATGCGGTCGGCAATCTCCACATAACGGGCCTTGGGGTCGCGCGTGGCAGCACGGCGCTTGCGCGTGGCCCAGCCGATATCGCCACCGGCCAGGTCGGTGACCTGGAAGGGCCCCATGGCAAAGCCAAAGCCGCGCACGGCTTCGTCGATCTCGTAGGGACTGGCACCGTCTTCCATCAGGTAGTCGGCGGCCTGCTTGTAAGTGGCCAGAATGCGGTTGCCGATAAAGCCGTCGCAGACGCCGGCGCGCACCGGCACCTTCTTCATCTTCTTGGCCAGCTCGAAGGCCGTGGTCACCACATCGGGCGCCACCTTGGCGGGCACGACGATCTCCAGCAGCTTCATGATGTTGGCCGGGCTGAAGAAGTGCAGACCGATCACATCCTGCGGGCGGCTGGTGACGGCGGCAATCGCATCGATGTCCAGATACGAAGTGTTGGTGGCCAGCACGGCGCCGCTCTTGCAGACACGGTCCAGCTCCTTGAACACCGCCTTCTTGACCTCCAGGTCTTCGAAGACCGCCTCGATCACCAGGTCCACATCGGCAATGTCGTCATAGCGAGTCGAGGGCGTATAGCGCGCCATGATGGCGGCCTTGGCCTCCTCGCTCATGCGGCCCTTGGCGATCAGGCCGTTGTAGACCTTCTCCACATTGGCCTGGCCGCGTGCGATGGATTCGGCATCGCGCTCGATCATGGTCACGACGAGGCCGGCATCCAGCGCCGAGACGGTGATGCCCGCGCCCATGGTGCCGCCGCCAATGATGGCGATCTTGCTGAAGGCGCGCGGCTGGGCGGCACGGGCTTCGGGAATCTTGGCTGTCTCGCGCTCGGCAAAGAAGGCGTGGATCAGGCCGGCGCGCTGCGGGCTGTCGATGCAGGCCAGAAACTGGGCACGCTCGAACTTCAGGCCTTCGGCAAAAGGCAGATCCAGCGCGGCCTGCACGCAATCGATGATCTTCAGCGGCGAGAACAGGCCGCGCGACTTCTTGGCCGTGTCCGCACGCAGCGCATCGAGTTCCGCCTGGGCGGCAGCCTTGTCGGCCAGGCGTCCTGGCGTGGCGCTGACGGGACGCAGCGGCGCGCCCTGCGCCAGCAGTTCACGCGCATAGGCCAGGCCCGCGGCCACGGGGTCCGTGCCATCGTCCAGCTTGTCCACCAGACCGGCGGCTAGTCCGGCTTTGGCGCCGATCTGCTGGCCGCTGAGCATCAGCTCGGTCGCGGCCTTGACGCCCATCAGGCGCGGCGCACGCTGCGTGCCGCCGGCGCCGGGCACCAGGCCCAGGGAGACTTCGGGCAGACCCAGCTTTGCGCCAGGTAGCGCCAGGCGGTAATGCGCCGACATGGCGATCTCCAGACCGCCACCCAGTGCCGCGCCATGAATCACGGCAACCACGGGCTTGCTGCAGGCCTCGATACGGTTGCAGACATCGGGCAGGAAAGGCTGGACCGGAGGCTTGCCGAATTCGCGAATATCGGCACCGGCGATGAAAGCCTTGCCCTGACCCACGATGACCACGGCCTTGACCGCGGCGCTGGCATCGGCCTGTTCCATGGCCGCCATCAGACCCTGGCGCACGGCAGCGCCCAGCGCATTGACGGGCGGATTGTTGACGCTGACGAGCAGGACGTCACCGTCTTGCCTGAGTTCGACGACAGAGGTGCTGGCTTGGGCGGTCATGCGAGTCTCCTGAATCTCTTTATGGAATGGGCTTTATTTTTACGACGACAATGTTTTCTAACAATCCCATGAATCATTGACAGACTGTCAAAGGAAATTGGACAAACACGCCATGGACTCGCAATCGCTGACCCTGCTGGTCGAAATCATTGATAGCGGCAACCTCAGCCAGGCTGCGCGCAAGCTCAAGATGACGCGCGCCAATGTGAGCTATCACCTGACCCAGCTGGAAAAGGCAGCGGGCGTGCAACTGGTCAAGCGCACCACGCGCCGCGTGGAGCCCACGGAGATCGGCATGCGCCTGTACGAGCACGGGCGCAACATCCACAACGAAATGCTGGCCGCACGCGAGGCCATCACGGCGCTGGGCCAGAGCCTGCAGGGCCGCGTGGGCATCAGCGTGCCCAGCGGCTACGGCCAGATCGTGATGAGCGAATGGCTGATCGAGTTCAAGCGCCTGTACCCGGGCATCGTGCTCGACGTGCTGTTCGAAAACCGGGCCGACAATCTGCGCGACGATGTGGACATCATCGTGCGCGTGATCCAGGAGCCGCCCCTGTCCCTGGTGGCGCGCAGCCTGGGCACGGTGCGCTACCTGGCCTGCGCCTCACGCGAATATGCGCAGACCCACGGCCTGCCCAAAACCCTGCATGCCCTGCGCGCCAGCCCGCTGATCACCGCCGGAGTCACGGGGCGGCAATTGCGCCTGGCCGCCTATCTGGGCACCGAGCGCCACGAAGTGATGCTGGAGCCCACCATGATCTCCGAGCATTTCCCTTTTCTGCGCGACGGCATCCTGGCCGGCCTGGGGGTGGGCCTGGTGCCCGACTATGTGGTGCAGGACAAGCTGGCCACGGGCGAGGTGCTGAGTACGCTGGACGAGTACCGGCTCAGCATTTTCGGCACCCATATGTATCTGCTCTACCTGCCCAACCGGCATCAGACCAAGGCCGTGCGCACCTGCATCGATTTTCTGCTGGCCAAGGCCCAGCCCGAGGCAACCCGGCTGGCCGCGATGCCCCAGCCCTGAGCCGCAACGCAAAACGCCAGCGAGCAGGCTGGCGTTTTCATTCGGACAGAGGCCTCAGGACAGGCTGCGGCTCAGATTCTGCTGTCGCCAGCTGCTGGGGCTTTGCTGAAAATGCTTGCTGAACCAGCGCGTGAACGAGCTGTTCTCGGCAAAGCCTGCCTGAGCGGCCGCTTCACTCACCGACAGCTGCGGATTCTGCAGCGCACGCAGCGCGGCCTGGCTGCGCACGGCGTCCAGCGTTTCCTGAAAGCTGGTGTTCTGGGTTTCGAGGTGCCGCTGCAGCGAACGGGCCGTATAGCCAAGCGCGCCGGCCACATGGGCAATGCTGTGGCGCCCATGTGGCAGCAGCGACTGCAAGGTGCTGCGCACCTGCTGCTCCAGCGATCTGGTCGTGGGCCGCGGCGCATGGCTCTCCATCAGGCTGCGGGCGTGGCTCTCCATGAGGCTGTCGTGATCGGCATCGATGGCCTCCAGATCCTCGTTGCTCACCACGATGCCATCGAAGTCAGAGCCGAACACGATCTCGCTGCCCAGCACACGGCGATGGCTCATGGTGCTGCCTGGCGAGCTGTGCGAGAAGTGGATGCTGGCCGGGCTCCAGCCCCTGCCCAGCTGATATCGGCACAGACTCATCAGCGCCGTGATGCCCAGCTCGACCGGGTGGCGCCCCGGGTTCTCGCGCTCGGTATCCAGGTTCAGCTGGATGATGGAATAGCGCCCCTGGGTCACCACCTCCGTGCCCACGGTGGTGCTGATCATGTGGTCATAGTCCTTGAAGGTCTTGAGCATGCTGGAGAGACTGGCCTGGTGCTGCAGCAGCAGGCTGATCGGCCCGAAGTCGGACAGACGCCAATGCGAGCCCATGAGCAGGCCCAGCGAGGCATGCCCTGCCTGGGCGGACGAAACCTCAAGCAACTGCGCAAACGCAGCTTCGGGAACCATGAGATCGGGAGAATTCAGGCAGCTGTGGTCCAGCCCCACCTGGCGGAACATGCGCAGCGGATCGATGCCGAGCTCATTCGCCACCTTGGCGTATTTGCACAGGCTCACACTTCGGATACGGGGCTTCATCGTGACCAGGAAAACGGTTGACCCGGGTACTGCGCAACAGGCCCGGATTTCATGGATGGAAGCAGGCTTTAAGGTCAACCTGCATTTCGGGTATTGATGTTTATCAATATCACAACAAGCAGTCAATCAATGGATACCAGTAGATCACGACAGATATGACGGTTCGGCGCGCAGATGCGTCCACTTCAAGACACCCCAGGCCCGGCCCTAGGGTTTTCCTTGCACCCACCCAAGAGGGCAACAAGCTGACGCGATCGGTCAAGCCCCGCGGCCGTTGCTGCGCCGAGAATTTTTCCATCAGACGGCGGCGTCCTGCATCAAGGCCTTGCCGGGTACTTAGGAGAAGACCATGAAAGTCGAACAACTGACCTGCAGCATCGGCGCTGAGGTTTCCGACATCCACCTCGGCGATGCGTCCCGCGACAAGGGCCTGGCCGAGGAAATTCGCGCCCTGCTGCTGCAGCACAAAGTGCTGTTCTTCCGCGACCAGGACATCACGCGTGCCGAGCACGTGGGCTTTGCCCGCCACTTCGGCGATCTGGAGGATCACCCCGTGGCCGGCAGCGACCCCGACCACCCCGGTCTGGTGCAGATCTACCGCAGCGAAAAGCGCGAAAACTACGAGAACACCTATCACACCGACGGTCAGTGGCGCGAGAACCCGACCATGGGCTGCGTGCTGCGCTGCATCGAAGGCCCTGCCGTCGGTGGCGACACCATCTGGGTCAATATGGCCGAGGCCTACCGCAATCTGCCCGAGGACATCAAGAAAAAGATTGACGGCCTCAAGGCCAAGTCCAGCATCGAGCACGGCTTCGGCGCCGTCATGCCCGAAGAAAAGCGTCTGGAGCTGGGTCGCCAGCATCCTCCGGTCGAACATCCCGTGGTGCGCACCCACCCCGAAACCGGCGAGAAAATTCTCTACGTCTGCAGCTTCACCACCCACTTTGCCAACTACCACACGCCCGAGAACGTGCGCTATGGCCAGGACAAGACGCCCGGTGCCAGCATGCTGCTGAACTATCTGATCAGTCAGGCGGCCATCCCCGAGTACCAGGTGCGCTTTCGCTGGAAGCCCGGCAGCGTCGCCATGTGGGACAACCGCTGCACCCAGCATTACGCCGTGCAGGATTACTGGCCCGCCGCGCGCAAGATGGAGCGCGCTGCCATCATCGGCGACAAGCCTTTTTGAGCGAGCTATCCGAGCCGCTTTTCTGCCCCTTTTTCTGACCAGCTATTGCCAGCCACCTGCGCCGCATGCCGGCCGCCGGAACACGATGCATCGCACCAGCACTGCGCAAAAACAATAGCTGGCATCGCTTTACTGTCATCGAAGATAAATTCATAGCTGCCTGAAACGCTTTCAAATAAAGCGCAGGCAGCTATTATTTTTTCTATCATCACCTCCTGCATGAATGTGCGCCTGACCAGGCCCCGCCTTGCGCCAATCGCGCCCTGAGGCCGATGACAGAGCGCAGGCCCGGGAGGGCGACAGCACTGCAAGATACAGAGATACAGCCTGCCATTGCTGTGAGCCATGGCACGCGCGAGCCTGACGAGCCTGAATATGACAATGGTGATCCTCGTCAACCGCGCCTGCAGCATCTCTGCTCGGCGAGCCGGTGGCGAGCACTGCAGCGTGCGGTGTGGGGCGCGCGGCGTGCGCATCACGGACCTCCCGCGCCTTGACAGCTGCGAGCTGGCCAGAGGCCTGCTCAAGACCATCCATCCGCAGCCCCCCCGGCCCAGACGCCTTCACCAGGCCTGTCTCAGGCCCGGCACCAGCCTTTCCAGAGCCATTTTTCCGGGCCTGCCCGAAATCATCCGGGCATGAAAAAGGCCTCCATCGCGGAGGCCGTTTTTGCGCATGTCGGTTCAGCAGAGACCGCTTGCAGGCGAAGCCGTGATCGGCCTGCCTGCAAGCCTGTCCCGGAAGATCAGGAGGTCTTCCTGAGGAAACCCTGGTTGGCGCCGGGCCGGTTGGGCGCAAAGCCGTTGGCGGCCAGACTCTCCTCCACGCTGTCGTAGAACACGCCGATCTTGCTGATCTCGCGCGCCTCCTTGGCGGTGGCGACAGGACGACCGAATTCGCGCGAGATGCGCACCAGCTGCTCGATTTGCGAGACAGTGCTGGCCTTCTCGGTACGCGTCTGGTTCCACAGGCAGTCTTCGGTGCCGCAGCGCACATGCAGACCGGCGGCAATGCCCCACATGTTCACGGGCAGCACGTTGCGCACATTGCTTTCCACGGTCAGCACGGCGCCATCGGGCACGGCGCGCACAAAGTTGGCCAGGCTGTACAGGCTGGGCGTGTCCATGCCGCCAGCGATCGCCACCCAGTTCATGACCAGCGGGCCCATGTAGAAGCCGCGGCGCATCAGGCGCTCCACCGACTCGAAGCTGTTCAGGTTGTAGCACTGGAAAGCGCTCTGGATGCCGGCCTTGGTCAGGCGGCGCACATGCTCCTCCACCCAGCCCGGCTGGGCGGGCACGGTCATTTCCTTGTAGGCATTGAACAGCGTGGGATTGGCGCGCGAGGTACCGGCAAAGTCCGCGTCTTCGGCCTGATCGGTCACGTTCATCTGCGAGGTGTTCACCGTCACGGTCACCTGATCGGGCACCGGGTCCAGATCGGCCAGCATGTGGCGGGTGTCGTCGGAGAGCCATTTGGCCGCCTGGCCTTCGTCTTCGGGAGCAAAGCTGATGGAGCCGCCGACCTGGATGATCATCTCGGGAACGGCCTTGCGCACGCCGGAGATCAGCTCGTTGAACTTGGACAGGCGCTTGCTGCCCTTGCCGTCAAGCTCGCGCACATGCAGGTGCAGCACCGTGGCGCCCGCGTTGTAGCAGTCCACGGCTTTCTGGATCTGCGCCTCCATGGTGACGGGAATGTCTTCGGGGAAGTCCGAAGGCAGCCAGCCCGGAGCATAGGGCGCCGCCGTGATGATCAGAGGTTGCTGGTTTTCGGGGAACAGGTGGCCGTCGAGAAAGTTCATGACATGTCTCCAAGTGAATGCGGGCTTCGACGGACAGCCATGGCCGCGGCTTGCCCGCCCTGTGCAATGCCGCCAGGCATTCAAAAGGCATGGGCAACACCGGCCAGCAGGCACCGAATCGTCGAAATTGAAAGCAATTTCACTGTAGGAGAGCTGTCTGCAAAGCGTTTGCCCTAGGACGCTCAAAGCTTGGCAAAGTGCGCCAGAGCACGCGGGCGCTCCGATGCACCCTTGCGCCGAACCGGACCGTCGCAGCTGTGCCGCGACGATGAATGCAGCCTGCCGGCCTGTCGCTGCTCCTATCGCAGCCGGCTGCCTAACCGCGCCAGGCGGCCTCGATGGCGGCGATATCGATCTTCCTCATCTCCATCATGGCTTCAAAAGCCCGCCTGGCCGCCGCACGATCCGGGTCGGCAATGGCCGTGGTCAGCACACGCGGCGTGATCTGCCATGACAGCCCCCAGCGGTCCTTGCACCAGCCGCACTGGCTTTCCTGGCCGCCGTTGCCGACGATGGCGTTCCACAGGCGATCCGTTTCCTCCTGATCGTCCGTCGCGACCTGAAACGAAAACGCCTCGTTGTGTTTGAAGACAGGGCCGCCGTTCAGGCCCAGGCAGGGAATGCCCATGACCGTGAATTCGACCGTCAGAACATCGCCTTGCTTGCCGGAGGGGTAGTCGCCCGGTGCGTGGTGGACCGCTCCCACGGCGCTGTCGGGAAAGGTCTGGGCGTAGAACCTGGCGGCTTCCAGGGCCTCGCCTTCGTACCAGAGACAAATCGTGTTTTTGCTGACCATCTTGGCTCTCCTGAACAGGGACTGATGAATGTCTGCAAACCCGCAGACCGCAAAACCCTCTCGTCGATGCGCCGGTGCGCCGGTGCGTCGATGCGCCAGTGCGTCGATGCGCCGATGCATTGGAGGCTTTCGGCGTCTGTGCATTGAAGCCGCATTTCTCCCGCGCTTCAATCCCCATATCAGGAGCGCAGGGTCATCCCCTGCCAAACAGCCTGGCTGTCCGGCTCTCGCCACGGCTGCGGCCCGGACGGTTTCCGGTGCGCTCGGGGCCGCATGCGGAACCACGGCCCTGGGGCCGCACAACGGAACTCTGAAACCGCCGCTCGGCACCGGTCGGCTTACCCCATCGCTGGCGCACACCAGAGCAATCGAATCTGCTTTAGATCAAGCCAATGCACTTTATTTTTGTCTAGTCATATAATTGACTACACATATATAAGACTGACACTTGAAACCTACGTCATGAAATTCACTCTGAACGGCCAGGAAGTGGACGCGCAAAGCGCCGCTGCCGACACACCTCTTTTGTATGTGCTGCGCAATGATATGCAGCTCAACGGCCCCAAGTTCGGCTGCGGCCTGGGCGAATGCGGTGCCTGCGCCGTGCTGATCGACGGCAAGGTGGCTCGCTCCTGCTCCGTCCCCCTGAAGGCCGTCGACGGCAAGAAAGTCACCACGCTGGAAGGCCTGTCGCCCGACGCCAGCAAGGCCGCCAGCGCGCAGGCCCTGCAGGACCGAGCCGTGCTGGATGTCAGCGCCGCCGAGACAAAGGCGCCAGCCACCGCACGCACCTACACCCTGCATGTGGTGCAGCAAGCCTTTGTCGATGCACAGGCTGCGCAGTGCGGCTATTGCACCAACGGAATGATCATGGCGCTGGTCGCCCTGTTCAACCAGCAGCCCAAGGCCAGCGACGAAGAAATCAGGCATGCCCTGTCCGGCCATCTGTGCCGCTGCGGCACCCATGTGGAAATCATGCAGGCCGCCGCGCGCGCCCGTGAGCTGATTGCCAAGGGCCACAGCCCGGCCCTCCCCGCCGCCGGCGCATCCACAACCGCAAAGGCTGCCTGATCATGAAATTCTTCACCAAAGACAATCACGCTCAACTGACCCGTCGCCAGCTACTCAAGGCCGGCGGCATGCTGATGGTCGGCTCCGTGGCAGGCGGCCATATGCTGATGGCCCAGACCGCCCCCGAAGCGGCTGCCAAGGGCGCTTTCCCCATTCCCTCGGCCAAGCTGGTGGACAGCTTCATCGCGATTGGCGCCGACGGCTCCGTCACGGCCTACAACGGCCACGTGGACCTGGGCACGGGCGTGCGCACGGCTCTGGGCCAGTTGGTGGCCGACGAGCTGTATGTGGACTTTGCCGCCGTGACCATGGTGCTGGGCCATACCGCCCGCACCCCGGACTTAGGCCCCACCATTGCCAGCAACACCATCCAGGTATCGTCCTTGCCCATGCGCCATGCCGCAGCGCAGGTGCGCCAGCTGCTGATCAAGCTGGCCAGCGAAAAATCCGGTGTTCCCGCCGAGCGCATCACCACCCAGAAAGGCTTTGTCATCGCCGGCGGCAAGCGCTACGGCTATGGCGAGCTGGTCCAGGGCCAGGATCTGCAGATCGAGGTCGACGACAAGATCGAGCTGCGCAAGTCCGGCTTCGAGTACATCGGCAAATCGGTGCAGCGCGTGGACATCCCCAACAAGGTGCTGGGCGCGCTGACCTATATCCACGACCTGCGCGTGCCCGGCATGCTGCACGGCCGCGTGATCCGTCCTCCCTACACCGGCGCCGATGCCACGGCGCCGCTGGGCTCCAGCCTGGTGTCGGTGGACGAGAAATCCATCGCCCATCTGCCCGGCATCGTCAAGGTCGTGGTCAAGGGCGACTTCGTGGGCGTGGTGGCCGAGCGTGAAGAGCAGGCCATCGCTGCCATGCGCCAGCTCAAGGTCACCTGGAAGGAATGGAGCGGCCTGCCCGATATGTCGCTGAGCGGCCTGCATCAGACCCTGGTGGACCACGCCAAGACCGACCGCGTGCTGCAGGAAGACGAAGGCGCGCTGCAGGCCATCGAGCAGGTCAAGACTGCGCTGACCCGCGACTATGTCTGGCCCTATCACGCTCATGGCTCCATCGGCCCGTCCTGCGCGATTGCCGAAGTGGGTAACGGCCAGATCCAGGTCTGGACCGGCTCGCAAAACCCTCACGACGTGTGCAAGGACATTGCCAAGCTCATGGACGTGAATGCCGACAACATCAACGTCACCCGCCTCGAAGCCTCTGGCTGCTACGGCCGCAACTGCGCCGACGACGTCTGCTCGGATGCGGTGCTGATGTCTGCCGCCGTGGGCAAGCCCGTGCGCGTGCAGCTGATGCGTGAGCAGGAAGCCGGCTGGGAACCCAAGGGCACGGGCCAGCTGATTCGCGTGCGCGGCGGCCTGGATGAGCAAAACAATGTGGCCGCCTACGAGCTGCGCACCTGCTACCCCTCGAACAACGCCTCGGCGCTGGCATTGATTCTGACGGGCAAGGTGTCCGCCAAGATCGAGGCTCAGCAAATGGGCGACCGCACTGCCATTCCGCAGTACGAATACCCCAAGATGCGCGTGATCTCCCAGGACGCCGTGCCCATCGTGCGCGCCTCGTGGATGCGCGGCGTCTCGGCCCTGCCCAATGTGTTCGCCCATGAGTCCTGGATCGACGAATGCGCCTACCTGGCCAAGGCCGACCCTATCGAGTACCGCCTGCGCTATCTCAAGGACCCGCGTGCCGTGGCGCTGATTGCCGAAGCCAAGAAGCAGTGCAACTGGCAGGAAGGCCCGGCGCGCCGCAATGCGGCTGCTGAAGATCAGCGCCTGGTCAAGGGTCGCGGCTTTGCCTATGCCCGCTACTTCCACAGCAAGTTCCCCGGCTATGGTGCGGCCTGGGCGACCTGGGTGGTCGACGTGACCGTGGACCGCGAAACCGGCGAAGTCAAGGTCGACAAGGTCTTTGTCGCCCAGGACACCGGCGCCATGGTCAACCCCGCAGGCGTGCGCCATCAGGTGCACGGCAACGTGGTGCAGTCCACCAGCCGCGTGCTTAAGGAATTCGTCACCTTCGACAAGAGCGGCGTCACCTCCGTGGAATGGGGCGGCTACCCCATCCTGCGCTTTGACGAGCTGCCCGAGATCGACTCGCTGCTGGTCGAGCGCCCCAACGAGGCGCCCATGGGCGCCGGCGAATCGGCTTCCGTGCCCAGCGCCGCCGCCGTGGCCAACGCCATCTTCGACGCCACCGGCGTGCGCCTGCTGGAAGTGCCGTTCACGCCCAGCCGCGTGCTGGCCGCGCTCAAGGCAGCCAAGAGCGGCGCCGTCTCGTCCAAGTGACTCCACCGATAAAGAACATAGATATGCGAACGTTCCAAAAGATTCTGGCGGGCGGTGCGGCCGTAGTGGTCGTGCTGGCTGCCGCCGGCCTGGCGCTCACCCACCAAGGCGAGATTGCGCCCCAGTCAGCCATTCCCGCTGCCGACTTCACGCCTCAGCAGATTGCCAAGGGCAAGCTGCTGGCCGCCATGGGCGACTGCGCCGTCTGCCACACTGCTCCCAACGGCAAGACCAACGCGGGCGGTCTGGCCATGCCCAGCCCCTTCGGCACCATCTACACCAGCAACATCACGCCCGATCTGCAGACCGGCATCGGCCGCTGGAGCTATGAAGCCTTCGAGCGTGCCATGCGCCACGGCGTGGACCGCGAAGGCCAGTACCTCTACCCTGCCTTCCCCTACACGGCCTTCAGCCGCGTGACGGATGAGGACATGAAGGCCTTGTACGCCTTTCTGATGAGCGAGCCTGCCGTGGAGAACGAGGCGCCCAAGACCGCGCTGAACTTCCCCTACAACGTGCGCCGCGGCATTGCGGCCTGGAACTGGCTCTACCTCAAGCCCGGCGTCGTCAAGGACGATGAAAAGCAGGCTCCCGAGTGGAATCGCGGTGCCTACCTGGTCGAAGGCCTGGGTCACTGCAGCGCCTGCCACACACCGCGCAACGGCCTGGCCGCCGAGAAAACGGGTGAGTTCCACCTGAGCGGCGGCAGCGCCGAAGGCTGGGATGCCCCCGCTCTGACGGACAAGACTGCCTCGCCCCTGCCCTGGACCAAGCAGGATCTGGTCGACTATATGAAGACCGGCTTCTCGGCCCGTCACAGCGTGGCAGCAGGCCCCATGGCTCCCGTGGCCCACGGCCTGTCGCAGCAAAGCGATGTCGACCTCGACGCCATTGCCACCTATCTGATGAGCTACCGCAAGGCCGACGCCGCCCCCGGCGATGCCAAGGCACTCATCGAAGAGAAGACCGCCAAGCCCAAACTGGCACTCGATGCCGAAGGCTATCGCCTGTACCAGGGCGCCTGCATGGCCTGCCACAAGGCAGACCCTTCTGGCAGCAGCTTCGGCGTGCGTCCCCAGCTGGCCCTGAGCACCAGCCTGCACTCCGCATCGCCCGACAACGCCATCATGGCCGTGCTCGAAGGCGTGCAACATCCGGCCCATGCCGACCTCGGCACCATGCCGGCCTTCCGCCATGCGCTCAGCGATGCACAGATCGCCACCCTGCTCAACACCATGCGTGCCCAGTACGGCGTGGACGAGTGGAAGGACCTGCCTGCCAAGGTAGGCCAGCTGCGCAAGCAGACCCAGGCGCATTGACAGCAGGCGCTGCCAAAGCGCTGCACAGCTCTGCACAAGCCGGCCTTCCCTGTCCTTCAGGCCTCGGAAGGCCTTTTTGCGCGTGATCATTTACGGGTAGCGCCGCTACCCGGTGCCCGCCTGATGCTTCAAAATTGCAGCGAGCGAGAGAAACAGAGAAAGCAAGCAATGGACAATATCGACGTCTTGGTACTCAAGGCACTGCGTGACTGGCGCTCGGCCGGCCAGCATGCCTTGCTGGCCACCGTGGTGCGCACCTGGGGCTCGTCCCCACGCCCCGTGGGCTCCATGATGGCCTTGCGCGAGGACGGACGTGCCATTGGCTCGGTATCCGGCGGCTGCATCGAAGACGACTTGATCGCCCGCCACACCAAGGCCCTGAACCAGAACCTGGGCATTCCGGACGGCCCGCCGCAGCTGGTGCGTTACGGCGTGAGTGCCGACGAGGCCCACCGCTTCGGTCTGCCCTGCGGCGGCACGCTGGAGTTGCTGCTGGAATTCAACCCCGATGCGGCCAGCCTGCAGCAACTGGTGGCCGAGCTGGAAGCCGGCTCACTGGTGAAACGCAGTGTCGACTGCAGCAGCGGCGAAGTCAGCCTGCAGACGGCCGAGCACCCCGACGCGCTGGAGTTTGACGGCCAGCAACTCGTCAACCACCTGGGCCCCGGCTACCGCATGCTGCTGATCGGTGCGGGGGCCCTGGCCGAATACCTGGCCACCATGGCCTTGTTCAACGGCTTCACGGTCACGGTCTGCGACCCGCGCGAGGAATACATGGGCAGTTGGTCGGTGGCCCAGGTCAACACCGTCACCGACATGCCGGACGATGCCGTCACAGCCTTCAAGCCCGATGCGCGCAGCTGCATCGTCGCCCTCACCCACGACCCCAAGCTCGACGATCTGGCCCTGCTCGAAGCCCTGCACAGCCCGGCCTTCTATGTGGGCGCCATCGGCTCGCGCCGCAACAACCACTCCAGGCGCGAGCGCATGATGGAACACTTTGGCGAGACCGAAGCCTCGCTGGCCAGGCTGCGCGGCCCCATCGGTCTCTATATCGGCAGCAAGACTCCGGCAGAGATCGCGGTGAGCGTGATGGCCGAGATTCTGGCCGTGAAAAACGCCGTGCCGCTGCCGCAGGCCATGTCGGTGGAAGTAGCCAAGCACGAGCATGACATCGCCATGAACGAGGCCAGCACGCATTGCGCCATTCCGGAAATCCTCCAGCCGGGCTCGGCGCGCTGATATCCGGCGGTTCAAGCCTGTAGCGCAAAATCCACGGCCGCTGCGGCGTGCAAGGCCGTGGTGTCCATCACCGGCAGTACGCTGTCTGCGGGCTTGATGAGCAAGCCGATTTCCGTGCATCCCAGCACCACGGCCTGCGCCCCGCGGGCCGCCAATGACTCGATGGCACGCTGATAGAGCTTGCGCGACACATCGCTGATCTGCCCCGCGCAAAGCTCCTCATAGATGATGCGATGCACCTGCGTGCGCTCGACCTCGTCGGGCACCAGCACCTTCAGGCCGAACTGCTGCTCCAGCCTCTCGCGCATGAACGGCTGCTCCATGGTGAAGCGCGTACCCAGCAGCCCCAGTACCTGCACACCGGCTGCGCGCGCAGCCGCACCGACCGGGTCAGCTATGTGCAAAAACGGGATCGACACGGCTGCCGCCACCTGATCCGCCACCTTGTGCATGGTGTTGGTGCAAAGCAGCACACAGTCGGCGCCGCCGGCTTGCAGACGCCGGGCGGCATCGGCCAGCAGCGCTGCCGCATCATGCCAGCGGCCTTCATGCTGGGCCTGCTCGACAGGGCCGAAGTCCACGCTGTACATCAGCAGCCTGGCCGAGCGCAACGCGCCCAGACGCTCCCGGACACCCTGGTTGATCAGGCGGTAGTACTCGGCGCTGGACTCCCAGCTCATGCCGCCGATCAGGCCTATGACGCCATGCAGTTCGGCGCTTGCTTGCAGGTTTTGATTCATGAGCGGCAGTGTGATGCCGGCCGGCCGCCATCGTCTATCATGAAATTTCAGCAAGCCATGAAGACCCACCTGATTCAGCCTTCGGCAACCGATACGCCAGCGGTACAGATCCATTTGCTCGGCCGCGCGCCCTACAGCAGCCGCGACCCGGTGCGCATGCATGCACTGGGCATTGCGCTGCAAAGACAGCAAGGCGTTCACGCCATTGCCTCCGACAGACGCGTGGACTTCGACACCTGGCCCGGCACCCTGAGCTATACGCCGCCGGGCGTCGAGGTATTTTCCGAGTCGGCCACCGGCGGCGAATACCTGGTGCTGCGCCATGGCGTCCATGAGACTGACGCTCCCTGGCCATCGCAGCGCGTCACACGACACGGTCAGCGCGCAGCCTTGCAGATAGCGCAGCATCTGCGCCTGCTGCTGCTCAGCCCCTGTCCGGACGCTCTGGCCATCGAGCAGGCTGCGCTGCGCTTCATGGCCTGCCAGGAGGGCAGCGCCTGCGGGGCCGACGCTCGCCCCAGCGCCGGCTATGCGCGCGTGCTGGACCGCATTGCCGCCGAGTTCGAGCGGCCGCTGAGCATTGCCGATCTGTCCGCCATGGTGGGCATCAGCCCCTTGCGCTTTCTGCGTGAGTTCACATGGCTCACGGGCATGACGCCGCATGCCTGGATCATGGAGACCCGGCTGCAGGCGGCCCGCGCCATGATGCAGGACGCCGAACTACCCCTCCCGCAAATCGCGCTGGAATGCGGCTTCAACCACCAGTCGCATATGGGCCATGTGTTTCGCAAACACCTGGGCCTGACGCCAGGCCAGTACCGGCAACATCACGGTCTGAAGCACGCAGGCTGCCCCTGAATCGCCGGCCTCTGGGCCTATGGTTCACATACGGTTTCATTGCCGGACACACAAAGTGCGGCCTGCGGCCCGCACCACGCTTCAAGCAGCATTCAAGCGGCGTACCATTGCCGCCTGAATGACGACCGCCAAGAAAAAGAAAACGCCTGCGCGCAAGCGCGGCAAAGCTTCCAGGACTGCTGGCAACAGCCTCTCCCGCATCAGGCGCTTTGCCCTGTCTGCGGGCGCTGCGGCACTGGCCAGCTTCCAGATTGCCAGCTGCAGCTTCAATCCCAGCGTCTCCGCCGAGAAACTGCTGGGCCAGGCGCTGGCAGCCCTGCATATTCCCGCACTCGATGCGCTCAGCCAGACCCTGCAGGCCTTTCGCAAGAACGGCTGGCCGGATCTGGATGATCTGCGTTCCGGTTCCGGTTCCGGCTCCGGCGCCCACACGCCCAGCGTGGGCGGCAAGGTGGACAAGGCCGATGTCACGGCCACAGCCCTGCCCACGCACTTTGCCCGCTGCCCCCAGTTCTTTCCCGGCGGCAAGGCCCCGGCCCTGCAGCTTCAACCCCGTGAGCGCGAGCTGTGCTTTTCGGGTTTTGCCGTGCTGCACAACGGCAGCACCAAGACCCCGGTGTTTGTGGCCGAGCGCCTGAATCGCCAGATGCTGCAGCAAGCCCAGGGCTTGCAGCGCAGCGACAAGTTCTATGCCGACGCCCGCCTGCCGCGCGCCGAGCGCTCCGAGCTTGACGACTACAAACGCTCCGGGTTCTCACGCGGCCATATGGCCCCTGCTGCCGACATGAGCACGCCCGAGGCCATGGCCCAGAGCTTCAGCCTCGCGAACATGGTGCCGCAGAACCAGGTGCATAACGCGGGTGCCTGGAGCCAGGTGGAACAGGCCACGCGCAAATATGCGCTGCGCGCCCGGGGCGATGTCTTTGTCTTCACCGGCCCTGTCTTCAACAAAAACGCCTCCACCATCGGTGAGAGCAAGGTGGCAGTGCCTGACTACCTCTTCAAGCTTGTTTATGACGCCAGCACCGGCAAGAGCTGGGTGTACTGGCAGGCCAATAGTGCCGATACCCGCATGGGCCCGCCCATCAGCTACGAGGAATTCACGCGCCGCACCGGCATGCCGCTGCTGTCGGCCGTGAGTCTGCCTCATGCATAAAAATGAGCTGACTGCGCAAGCCATTCAATGATTTCAATGGCATTTGATATTGAAATCCATGAATGACGAGCGTAACAAGCTCACTTTTCAATAGCAACAAAGCTCCACAAAGATTGCAGGGAGCTCAGGCCGGCTCGCCCACCAGTCGGCGCACCACCTCGGACAGCACCTGGGCCTTCTGGCGGGTGCGCTCATTGGCCATGCCGGTGAAACCACACTTTGAATGCATGGACATCCAAGATGCTTCGGTGAGTGCAGAGCCGCACCCCAGGACAGCTGCTGCCCCAGCCTTCAATACCGCAACCATGCGGGCGATATTGAACGTTGGTGCGAGCTTCTTTCTTAGAAGGTGATGACCTTGTCGGCCGCCAGCGTCCAGTCGGCCAGTTCAGGCAGAGTACCGATTTCCACGCCGGCAATCAGTGTCAGCTCGGCCAGGCCTCGCGCCAGCGCGCAGGTGCGACACAACCTGACGCTCACGCCCTCGGCAACCAGATGCTCGACCATGGCCTGCAGACCGCTGCCCGCGCCATCGTGCTGATTGGGCAGGCCGACCACGGTGGCGTCGGACATCAAAAAGACTTTCACCTCAGGCCTGGAATCATGGCCGCGCAAGGCCGTCGCCACGCGCAGCGCCGACAGGCAGCGCTCGCTGCCATAGGGCGCGGCGTGAACGATGATGATAATTTTTTGTGTCATGGCGAAATCTCAAACAATGATGCAAGGCACAGCGCCTAAAACTGGCACAACTCAACAAGGGGACAGCAAGCCAGCGCCGCCGCGCAGCGAGGCTGTCGTCCCCTCCGCGAAGCAGAGAGGGGGAAGGCGCGCAGCGCCTCAGGGGGAGTTACTTCCTGATCAGGTATCGAATCGTCGGCCCGTCCTGCTGAATCTCCAGCACCTCATAGCCGTGATTCCTGGCATCCAGCGGAATATTGTTGATGGACTGTGGGCAGTCCGAGACCACTTCCAGAATCTGGCCCGGCTGCAGGCTGGGCATGGCTTCCAGCGTGGCAACGGCGGGGTATGGGCAAGGCTCGCCCAGCATGTCGAGGCGGAAATCGGGAACGTATTTGGAGTCACTCATGATGGATTCCTTGAGATTCAGGCAATGCGCGAGGCAGCGGCGGTTGTTGTGGCAGCGGCCAGACGGGATTTTTTGGCAAAGAAATGCTTTTCCCACCACAGCACCAGAGCCAGTGAGATACCCAGCATCACATAGGTCAGCAACAGGCCGCCCTGCGGGCCCAGCGCCTTGAGCAGATTGACCTTGTCGTAACTGGTTGCCAGCACGGGCGAGATGTCGTCCCAGACCAGCGCCAGCAAGGTCGAGCCGATCACATTGCCCAGACCCACCCACCAGTAATGCACCTGGCCTTCTACGGCGCGGTACATCCAGCCGGTTTCACAACCGCCCGCCAGCACAATGCCGAAGCCGAACAGCAGGCCTCCGATGACGGCATTGGGGCCGGCCCAGAAGATCTTGGGGTCCATGCCCAGTTGCACATAGCTGTAGATGCCGATGGTGCCCACGGCCATGCCCGCGATGATGGCCTTGGCCATCTGCGTGCGGCCCGTGATCCACAGATCGCGAAAGGCCGAGGTGAAGCAGACCTGGGCGCGCTCGATGATCAGGCCGAAGGCCAGACCGAACAGAATCGCCATGCCCAGCCTGGGCGCTTCGGCAGCCTTGCAGATGCCCCAGACCACACAGGCCAGGAACAGCGCCACGCCGATGCGAAAGCGCCGCCTGGCCTGGGCCTCGCTTTGCTCCAGGGGCTTGGGTGCCGTCACTTTCTGCAGTTTGACGGGAATCCGGAACATTGGCAGCAGGCTGACCTTGGCACCGGCCAGCGAGCCGATGGCCGTGGCAATGGCGAAGAACCAGGCATGCAGCGAAAACTGCGGAATGCCGGTAAAGAACGCCGCCAGATTGCAGCCCATGGCCAGACGCGCGCCAAAGCCCGCGATGATTCCGCCCACAATGGCCTGAAACACGCGAATGCGGTGATTGGGCAGGCGCAGCTTGATGTTGTTGGCCCAGAGCGCAGCCGAGAAGCAGCCGACAAACATGCCGATGATCATCAGCCCGTCCACGCGTGTGAGCGGCGTGCCTTGCAGCCCGATGACCTTGAAATAGCCCCAATTGGAGAGATCGACACCGAGGAACTGCAGGATATGCCCGCCCCAGCGGGTGAATTCACCGGTCACAGCCCAGAAGGTGCCGGTAATGCCGAAGTAATACGCAGAAAGGACGCCGGCCGCAATCACTGCGGGCACGGGCGACCAGAAACGCACCAGATATTGGTGCTTGAAATCTTGCCAGCTCATTGCCTTGCTTTCTGCCACGCGAAACCGCATGGACGTTTTTCCAGTCGCACCAGCAAAAAAGACGCAAAAACCCTTGGCTTTTGCGTCTTCAACAAGCTGATGGATGGCTACAAAAGTGGCCCGCTCAGGGGCTAGAAATCAGGGTTAACCCTAAATTCAAACATGGCTGGCGATTATCCATCTGCACTCTTGCACATGCACAAGGCAGCTGTACTTACCTTACCTTGCTGCTGCGCCACCTGCAGGTGCAGCTGGCTCCATGGCCGTGGCTGCGCTAGCGACTGCAGAGCCGTGCTGCCAGCCGGCAGGCAGCACGGCGTCCAGCCAGTGCATGCGCCAGGCCAGCAGCGCAGCGGCTGCCATCAGTGCCAGCACACACAGGCTGTTGCGCAGGCCGTGGCTGTCCGCGTAAGGGTCGGCAATGTTGCGTTTGGCGTTGACAGGTACCTTGGCCGTCTGCGACAGGCTGCGGCCCAGGCCCAGATTGATGTTCATGCGGCCATTGATGGCCCAGCCGCTGGCATCCAGAATCGGTCCCAGGCTGCGCTGACGCAGCTTGAGCCAGGCAATCAGCATGCTGGGACCGGAAATGGCCAGGATAAGGCCCAGTATGGCCACCGGAATCCACGGCCCCAGTTCGATGAACTTGCCGAAGATGCCAACGATCACGGCGCTCAGCGAGCCCAGCGCCACGCCGATGGCGGCCACCGTCCCCACATCGGTCTTGCGCGCTGGAGCAGGTGCCTGGGCCAGGTCCTTGGGCGCCGTCACCAGCTTGGTCGCGTTGTCGCTGAGGCTGGTGTTGACCACATCGTTCTTGGCTGCGGCATGCTTGGCGACCTGCTCCTCGATCATGCGCAGGAACTTCTTGTAGGGCGAAAAAAAGGCCTGACCTATGCTGGTCGGGTTATCGATGAGCTTGACGATGGTGGCATCCCAGTCATTGCCCGCACGGTCGTAGAACACGCCGTTGCGTCCCACGAACAGAAAGTCCACATCGCCTGCAGTGAAGGCCGCGACGATCGTCTTTTTCTGCCCCTCGCGCTTGCATTCGCAGTAGGCCAGATAGGTTTTGGCCATGGCGGCCAACGTGGAGTGGGCCGCCGCATCGGCAACCTCCACGGTCAGATCGCAGCTGCGGCCGTCCAGGAACAAGGTACCGGCCTGGAAGGCCGCACCTTCGCGGCGATAGAAGCGGGAGAAGGAGACAAAGTTGTTGAGCAGCTCCAGCAGATCGCGCTGCAGACGGATCAGCTTTTCCAGAGCCATGGCCTGGACGGCATGCTCTTTTTCGGCATCGTCATGATCCAGCAACTGCATCACTGCGTCTTTCAACCCGCTGGACAGCAGTTGCTGAATTTCGGCCTCGCTCACTGCGCCCAGCGGCGTGGCCGGGCACTCTGACAACCATTGCTGGCAATGGGCCAGCATGGTCTTGAGCTGATCCCACTGCACCTCGGTCAGCGCCGTCAACGCTTCGCCGAACACGGGTTGCACGGCCTGCTCGCGCAAGGTCTGCAAGGCAGCAGCCCAGGCGGGATTGACGCCATTCACCAGCGGCAGGCTGCGCTCGCCGGTCACTGCGGCCAGCGGCAGCGCGGCCAGAGACTCCGATGCATTGCTGAGCACCTGCGCGCCCAAAGCGGCATAGCCTTCTTCCGTTGGGTTGAGCGGTGCACGTGCATTGGCATCGAACTCCACCAGTCGCGTGCGGGCAAAAAAGTCATCGACTTTGGCCTGCACCGCGTTTACGGCCTCCGCTGCCGCCAGCGCCAGTGCACGCGGCTGCAGATTGCAACCCAGCTCTGCCGCCTGGGCAAACCAGGTCTGCAGGGCTTGCACGTCTTCCCAGAAGGCCTCGGCCTTGCTGCGATCGATGCCTGCAACGCCATCGCTGCCGTCCACCGCGCCGTAAAGCTCCTGAATGCGCGCAATCAGACCGGCCAGGGCCTCGTCGCCTTCGGCCGTGGCTGCACTGACGACGCCGTCGCCATTGAAACGCAGGGCCTGCAGCGAAGCCATGCGCTCCTGCACCTGGGCCAGCGTGATGGACTGGGCATCGGGCAGGCCCGCGAGCTCCAGCACGCGTCTGGCCTCTGCCAGCAACAGCGCGCCCTCCTCCGTCGCATCGTTGATGCTGTTCAGTTGCAGCACATCGCCGCCATCGGCCAGAACCTGCGGATCACGCACTCTTGCCACGGCCCATTCACAGGCGGCCACCAGCTCTGGGGGGCGAATACGCCCGTCCTTGCTCTCGTCAATCAAATCCAGCGTTGCGCTGTCGAACTCGATACCTCGCGTGGGACAGGCCAGAGCCACCCACAGCTTCTGATCCAGCTCACCAATATGGGCAATGTCCTGGCCCGTGCGAATCACCACCTGATCCACCTCGCCGGCGCGGAAAAACTGCCACTCGTACTGCTTCTGCATGAAACCACCAACTCCCAGGCAAGGATTGCCCTTGTCAAAGCACATTGCAACCAATGGCTGCCTGCACTATCTGCTATCAAAAGCGAGGAGTTTAAAAGTCATTTGCACTGTCTGAATGGTGACATTTGTGAACTCTTGCGCTTCTTTGGGCTGGCTTGCACTCCCGTCCGCTGCCTTATTGCGCCATCTTGAGTGTCTGCTGGTCTTTTTCAATAAAGTACTTTTTTAGATACTTTATTTGCTACACTGCCCCGCAAAACCGTGCTTATGACTGCTGCGTCCACCGCCTCCCAATCCCGCGACAAGCTGCACCTGCAGCTGGCCCGACTGTTTCGCAACAAGATAGCGACGGGCGAGTGGACGGTCGGACAAAGCATCCCCACCGTCGAGGAGCTCGAGGCCCTGCACAGCGTCTCGCGCACCACGGTGCGCATGGCCGTGCATGCGCTGGTCGATGAAGGCCTGCTGCAGACCCGCAAGCGCGGCGGCACCAAGGTCGTTGGCCAGCCCTACAAGCCCCCATCCTTTTTGCTGCCAACGACCTGGCAGGAACTGGTGGCCTTTGGCGAGCAGATTCAGCAGACCACGCTGCAGCAAGCGAATGACTGCGTGCCGCCTATTCCGGCCGGCTTCCCTTCCCCTGGCGAACTGGCCGCTGCCTATACCTATTTTTTGCGCGTACACAAGCACGGCGATGCACGCTTTTGCCTGTCCGAGCTGTACCTGGAACAAAATCTCTACCCCAGGCTGCAGGAACAGCTGGAGCGCACCACGCTGGCTCAGGCGCTGGGAAATGATCCAGCACAGATCGCCACGGCCCGCCAGTACCTGAGCGTAGCCCCGGCCGACGAGCTGATTGCCGAGCATCTGGGCGTGCCGCTGGGCACGCCGTTGATGCAGGCGCTGCGCTGGGCCTGCAATCCACAGGGCTTGATCGTCTACTGGGCCAAGGTACGCTTCATCAGCGAATACGTGCATATCGAAATGGACCTGCTCAAATGACCACCGTCCTGCCCCAAGTCCAGCAGCTCTCCAGGCCCCATAGCGGCCGTGTGGCCTGGATCACCGGCTCCACCAGCGGCATCGGCTGGGCCATTGCCAGGCAACTGGCCGGCGAAGGCGCCGCCATTGCCCTGCATGGCAGCGCCCAGGCGTCTGCCAGCACCGATGAACAGCTGGCCGAGCTGCACGCACTGGGTGTCGCCGCCCGCTATTACTCACTGGATCTGAGCGATGGCCTGGCCATTGCCCCGCTGGCCCGGCGCATCGCCGCCGAGCTGGGCGCTGTGGACATTCTGGTCAACAACGCGGGCATGCAGCATGTGGAATCCGTGCTCAGCTTTCCGCCAGACCGATGGAACACCATGCTGGCCGTCAACCTGAGCGCACCGTTTCACACCATACAGGCCTGCACGCCGGCCATGCTGGAGCGCGGCTGGGGACGCATCATCAATATGGCATCCGTCAGCGGCCTAGTCGGCGTGGCCCACAAGCCCGCCTATGTGGCCAGCAAGCACGGCCTGCTGGGCCTGACCAAATCCGTGGCACTGGAGCTGGCCACCACGCCCGTGACTTGCAACGCCATCTGCCCCGGCTGGGTACTCACGCCGCTGGTGCAGGCCCAGATCGAAGCCCTGGCGCAGCGCGAGCAGCTGGACGAGGCGACAGCCCGCGCCAGGCTGCTGGGCGCCAAGCAGCCCTCGCAGGCTTTTGTGACTGTGGAACAGGTCGCGGCACTGGTCGGCTTTCTGGCCAGCGACAACGCCGCCCAGGTGCGTGGCGCACAGTGGAACATGGATGGGGGCTTTACCGCTGCATGAAGGATCCACAAGCCAGCACAAGCCAGATCCCATAGATCAGTCATAGATCGATGGCTGACAGCGCACAGCAGATCAGCGCTGCAGCCTGTTTTTATTCAAATCGTTTAAGGAGACGAACATGGCATTGAACGAAACCCACGACGCCGGCCTGCAAAGCTGGGTCGCCAGCGCCAACACGGGCAGCAGCGACTTCCCCATCCAGAACCTGCCGTTTGCAGTCTTTCGTCGCAAGAGCAGCAGCGAGGCTTTTCGCGGCGGCGTGGCGATTGGCGACCAGGTGCTGGACATGGCGGCTGTTCGCGATGCCAAGGCACTGGGCGGCGATGTGCAGGCCCAGGTCGACGCAGCGGCGCAAGCTCAGCTCAACAGCTTGATGGCCATGGGCCCGGCGTCTTGGTCGGCCCTGCGTCTGGCCCTGTCGCGCGCCCTGCGTGCCGGCGCTGCCCAGGAAGCCGCCCTCAAGGCCTGCCTCGTGCCCCAGGCCGATGTGGAATACAGCGTACCCGCACAGGTGGGCGACTACACGGACTTCTACACCTCCGTGCACCACGCCACCAATGTGGGCAAGCTGTTCCGCCCCACCAACCCGCTGATGGAAAACTACAAGTGGGTGCCCATCGGCTACCACGGTCGTGCCTCCAGCATCCGCATCTCTGGCGTGGACTTCAAGCGCCCCAACGGCCAGCTCAAGGTTCCCGATGCCGACCCCGTGCTCAAGCCCTGCAACCGCCTCGACTATGAGCTGGAGATGGGCATCTATGCCGGCTCGGCCAATGCCTGGGGCGAGGCCATCGGCATCGAGGACGCCGAAAACCATATCTTCGGTCTGTGCCTTCTCAACGACTGGTCGGCACGCGACGTTCAGGCCTGGGAATACCAGCCACTGGGCCCTTTCCTGTCCAAGAACTTCGCCACCAGCATCTCGCCCTGGATTGTGACGCTGGAAGCACTGGAGCCCTATCGGACGGCCTTTGTCCGCCCGTCCGAGGACCCACAGCCCCTGCCCTACCTCAGCTCCGAAGCCAACTCGCAGCGCGGTGCGCTCGACGTTCAGCTCACGGTTGCCATCCAGACCGAGAAGATGCGCGCCGAAGGCAAGGCCGCCGAGCAGATCACCCGGACCAGCTACCGCCACGCCTACTGGACCATGGCCCAGCTGATTGCCCACCACACCGTCAACGGCTGCGATCTGCAACCCGGCGACCTGCTGGGCACAGGCACGCTGTCCGGCCCCACCATGGCCGAAGCCGGCGCCCTGCTGGAAATCACCGAAGGCGGCAAAAAGCCCCTGAGCCTGAGCAACGGCGAAACCCGCACCTTCCTGCTCGACGGAGACGCCGTGGTCTTTGCCGGCTGGTGCGAAAGGCCCGGTGCCGCGCGCATCGGCTTCGGCGAATGCCGTGCCACCGTTCTGCCCGCGCACCAGGCCTGAGTCTGCCTCGGCCATCCCGCAAAAAACCGGCCTGGCGCCGGTTTTTTGTTGGGAATCTGCCTTCGGCCTGCTCGTAACGCCATGACACAATTGCAGCCATGCCTTCCGCTTCGGACACCCCCACCCCTGCGCTCGCCCCTGCTGGCCGAAACCAGCGCCAGGAGCCCGTGCTGAACCAGCCTGCGCGCTCGGATGCCAGCCCCCTGCCTGCCTCCATTGCAGGAGCCTTTGCAGCCGCGGCCTATTCCATGCAGCACAGTCTGCAACACGAGGCCGGGCAGACCGCTGCACCCGAAGAGGAGGACAGCGGCCTGCTGCCCCAGCTCTATGCCAGCCGCCTGAGCCCACGTTCACGCGACTTTTACCTGGCCCAGTTCAAGCGCTTCGATGCCCTGGACCGCAGCCTGCCCAGCTGGAATATGGCGGCAGCCTTCCTGACCCTGGCCTGGTGCAGCCTGCACGGTCTATGGCGCGAGGCTGGCAAATACCTCGCAGCCGTCACGGCAACCGCGCTGATCTGGTGGTTTGGCCTGCGCCCGGCTCTGCCCGAGGCCATGGCTCTGGGCCTGGGCATTGCACTTTGGCTGGTGGCTGTGGCCGTTCCCGGCCTGCTGGGCAATGGCTGGTACTGGCGCAAGATCAGGGCCCAGACGCTGCAGGCGATTACGGACGCGCCCAATATGGCCGTCGCCCATGCCGCCTTGCAGGCGCAGGTCGGCTCTCCCCGCAACAGAACCGCAGCCATGCTGGTGCTGGCCCTGCCTGTGGCAGCGGCCGCAGGCGCGGGCCTGGCCTTGCTGCCCGCCGATGGCCCGGCACCGACCAAGAGCGCAGCGCCTGCAGCCACCGCCGTGGCCAATCGTCCAGCTGCCAGCCCGGACCTGGCAAAGCCCGCCCCCGAGGAGCCAGACAACCGCCCGGCAGAGCCAGCGCCTACGACCGCCACCGAGACAGACACACGCGCAGAGCAAGCTGCGCCTGACGCAGCTGCCTCAGTGCCAAGCAAAGCGGCGGTCAAGGCCGAGCTGAGCGAAAAGCCGACAGCCAGGCCGGCGACAGATACAAAGGAACAAGCTGCCCCCTCGACACCCCATGCCGGCTCGGACCTGGTTCCTGGCAAGTTCTATCTGAATCTGGGCGTCTATTCCGAGGCCGGCAATGCCGACAAGGTGCTGGCGCAGCTGCAAAAGTCCAGACTGCCCGCGCTGACGCAGAAGATGGCCAGCAACAAGGGGGAAGTCACCCGAGTACGCAGCGGCCCCTTCGAGAGCCGAAAGCGCGCTGAAAAGGCTGCACGCAAGCTGCAGGCCGCGAATATCGATGCCGGCATCTTTCAAAGTGCAGAAGGAGCCCACAAGCCATAGACTCCGGCGCTGAAGATTCACAGTCAAAATGCCACCATTCCCTTGATGGAATTGCGCATGAAGCTATCAAATTTTCGCATTGCTTTGTTGCACCCGCTTGCACATCAAGGCTTGGTCTGGCATGCGCGAGCACCTGGGGGCGCTATGGTGTGGGGCATGAAGCATCGAACACCCACTCTGCATATTTCCACCCGCACTTTGCTCGGCATGGCTGCTGCCAGCATGGCTTTGCTGATGGCAGGCTGCGCCAGCAACGGCATGGTCGCAGGCGGCAAGACCGCCCCGCCTGCGCGTCAGCTGCAGGTATGCCACGCGGAGCCGGTACAGATCTATATCGGCCACAACACCGTGGCATCGACGCTGGAAACCATCCGCCAGAAATCCGGCTCGTACTTGCTGCGCGTGCTGCGCGAAGGTCAGCCCGCCACCATGGATTACAACCAGGAGCGCCTGAACGTCATCACCAATGACGCGGGCAAGATCACGGCGCTGCGCTGCGGCTGAATTTCCTTGCCGGACCTACAGGAACATTTCCTGCAGGTCGCTGAGGAAGTCAAAGCCGCGTTCGGTGGGCACCACGCGGCCCAGATCGCGGCTGATCAGGCCCTTGGCCTGGGCCTGATCGAGCCCCTTGGCAATGGCCGACATGGGCAGGCCCGTGCGCTCCATGAACTCCTGCAAGGCAAAGCCGCCACGCAGGCGCAGCGCGTTGAGCATGTATTCGAACGGCAGATCGGCGCGCTTGACCTCGTTGTCCTGTGCCAGCGGCGTGCCGGCCAGTGCCATGTCCATATAGCGGGCCGGATCGCGGAAACGCACCTGACGCACGATGCGGTGGGCAAAGCTCAGCTTGCTGTGCGCACCGGCGCCAATGCCCAGATAGTCGCCGAACTGCCAGTAGTTGCTGTTGTGAAAGCACTGATGGCCGTCCTTGGCATAGGCCGAGACCTCATAGCGCTGCATGCCCGCGGCCCTGGTGCTGGCCGTGATCAGGTCCAGCATCTCATAGGCCGTATCGTCCTCCGGCACCACGGGCGGATATTTGGCGAAATAAGTGTTGGGCTCGATGGTCAGGTGATAAATCGACAGATGTGGCGGTGCAAACGACAGTGCCGTGTCCACATCGCGCTGCAGATCGACCATGCTCTGGCCGGGCAACGCATACATCAGGTCGATATTGAAGGTCTCGAAATTGTCCGCCGCCTCGCGCACCGCAGCCTGGGCCTGCGCCGCATCATGCACACGGCCGACAGCCTGCAGATAGCGGTCGTCAAAGCTCTGCACCCCGATTGACAGGCGGTTCACGCCAGCCGCACGGAAGGCCTTGAAACGGTCCTTCTCGAAGGTGCCGGGGTTGGCTTCCATGGTGATTTCGCAATCGGGCTCCATGCGCAGACGCGCGCGCAGACCGGCAATCAGCTTGTCCATGGATTCGGGAGAAAACAGGCTGGGCGTTCCGCCGCCCATGAAGACGCTGTGCACCGTGCGCCCCCAGATCAGCGGCAGCGCAGACTCCAGATCAGCCATCAAAGCATCGATGTAGCGATCCTCGGGCAGCGCATCTCCCTTGGCCCAGGCATGGGAGTTGAAGTCGCAATACGGGCATTTCTTGAGACACCAGGGCAGGTGCACATACAGCGACAGCGGCGGCAGGCTGCCCAGCTGCAGCGTACCGGGCCGCATGTAGTGCTGAATATCGCGCTGCACCGCCGCTTCGGCGGTCTCTGTTTGATGCTGAATGGGAATCATGGGAAATATGCTTTTCTAGCGCAAACAAAACCGACGCCGCTAAAACTAGCACACCCCAACCATGGGACAGCAAGCAAGGGCCTAGGCGGCCCCGCCGCCCCGCAGCGAGGCCGTCGTCCCCATCCCGCGAAGCGAGAGAGGGGGAAGGCGCAAAGCGCCTCAGGGGGAACCGCTGGTTATAACCAGCGCTCTTTCACCAACTCGATCATGGTGCGCGAAGAACGACCGCGATGGCTGTGCGCATGCTTGAGCTCGGGCTCCATCTCGGCAAAGGTCAGGCCCAGCTCGGGAATAAGCAGTACCGGGTCAAAGCCGAAGCCATTGCTGCCACGGCGCTCGGTCGTGAGCAGAGCCTGCACGCGTCCTACGGCAATCAGCGGCTCGGGGTCCTTGGGCGAGCGCACGCCCACCAGGGTGCTGACCATGGCGGCACGGCGGTTGGTCACACCCTGCATCTGCTCGAGCAGCGCGCGCACATTGTTGTCGTCGCTTTTCTCGTAGCCGAACTGGGTGCAATAGTAGGCCGTGTCCACACCGGGCAGACCGCCAAAATGATCCACACACATGCCGGCATCATCGGCAATGGCGGGCAAGCCGGTCTTCTCGGCCGCAAAGCGCGCCTTGGACAGCGCATTCTCTACAAAGGTGCCATAGGGCTCGGGAGCCTCTCCCTCGAACAGATCGCCCTGACGAATCAGCTCCACGCCCAGCGGGGCAAACATGGCTTGCAACTCGGCGAGCTTTCCGCGGTTGTTGGATGCCAGCACAATTTTCATAATAAAAATCCATGGAAGCGCTTATGACGCTTACGCAATCAGCTATTGATTCAGTAGTTTCAAGCCAGCGCCTATTGCAGCGTGCAACCGTGTTCAGGTCTTGGCTTTCTGGCGCTGTGCCGAACGGCGTATGGCCTCGTTGATTTCGGCAATCGATCGCTCGATGGCCTCGTCGTCGAGCTCATCCTCGCAGTCTTCGATCGGCCCCACCTGTATCGTGGACTCGAAGCCCTGATCCTCGATCTCCTGTGTGGAGATGGAAGACGGCTCGAAATTATTCGGTGTTTCCCATACCAGTGCCAGCACGGTGACATTGTCACTGCCGTCCCCGGCTCGCTTGAGCGCCGTATCGACCAGCATGGGCACAAAGTGGGCCACGGCCTTGCCGTTCATGATCTGGAGAATTTCCGGCGTCGGCACCGCCCCCCAGAGGCCATCGGAGCACAGCATCAGCTGATCGCCCTCCTCAAGCCGCCTTGTCTCGCTCACATCGAAGATGGGCTTGGAAGGCGAGCCCAGGCAGGTGAACAGCACATTGCGGTTGGCAGGCGCCAGCGCACCGGAGACCTTGCGCATCTCGCTGTACGAATGATCACGTGTTCGCTCCACGAGCTGCCCGTCGCGCACCCAGTACAGACGCGAGTCGCCGCAGTGTATCCAGGTCACCTTGCCGTCCTGCAGCACGGCCGCCACCAGCGTGGTGCGCGGCGTGTCCATCATGCCCTTGGTGCTGGCATAACGCAGGATCTGGCGATGGGCCTGCAGCAGCGCCTCTTCCAGAAACAGGGCAGGCTCTTCCAGCATGGGCTTGGCCTTTTGCTGAAAAAGCGTGGAAACCACCTGCAATGCTATCTGTGCGGCCACTTCGCCGTCCGGATGCCCGCCCATGCCGTCCGCCAGCACGAACAACGCCGCCTCTCGCGTGTAGCAGTAGCCCATGCGGTCTTCGTTGAGGGCACGGCCTCCGCGGCGGCTGAGCTGGAAGACGGAAAATTTCATGGTTTGCGATTGCTGTCGGTCACCGCTCCACGTTCGGAGCCGCCGAGTTTCTGAAGATTCTTCCTGGCGTCATGCACCATGTTGTCAAACTGCATGCGCATGCGTTCCTGCATGCTGAGCTTGGTATAGCGACGCTCGCCTTCGCGGCTCAGCTCCTTTTGCAGGGCAAACACCGACTGCGGGCGCGAGAGCGGATCCATGGCCATGCACCACTCCACCACCTCGATCAGATTGTCCGAATACACGCCGCGCAGCTTGTTCAAGGCAAGGGCCAGCCGGTCCTTGTCCTGACGCTGCGGAGCTTCATTGGGCGGTATGCCCTGCATGCAGGCATAGATGCAGGCGCCAATGGCGTAAATATCGGTCCAGGGACCCAGCTGGGAATCGCGCCGGTACATCTCAGGGGCAGCAAAGCCCGGCGTGTACATGGGACGAATGAAGTTGCCCTCCTTGGACAGCACTTCACGCGCCGCGCCGAAATCGATCAGCACGGCCTTGTCGTCATTGGTGATGAAGATATTGGCGGGCTTGATGTCCAGATGCAGCATCTTGTGCTGATGCACGATGCGCAGGCCGCGCAGCACCTCGTCAAACAGAGAGCGGATGGTCGACTCCCTGAACACCTTGTCGGCCTTGAGCTCGCGCGCCGTGACGATGAACTCCTGCAGGGTCGCCCCTTCCAGGTAGTTCATCACCATGTAGACGGTTTCGTTTTCGCGAAAGAAATTCAGCACGCTCACCACGGAGGCGTGGGAAATCTGCGCCAGCGAGCGCCCTTCCTCGAAAAAGCTCTTGAGCCCGAGGCGATAGAGGGACAACTTTTCTGGCGCCACCATGGGCTGCAGTTCGGCAGGCGCCCGAGTGGCAAGCGAAGCCGGCAGGTACTCCTTGATCGCTACTTGCTGGCCATCGGCGTCCAGAGCCAGGTAGACAATCCCGAACCCCCCCGAGGAAATCCTGCGCACCACCCGGTATCCACCTATTGTGCTGCCCGACGGTAGGGGCGCTGGCTTGGTTTTTGTAGACATTTTTTACCGGTAAACCTCAAGGATGATACGAAACCCGGATAATCGGGAAATTGCAAGCATCCATCAAAAGTCCAATGCCAGTTTACAGCATGACCGGATACGCCAGTGCCCAGCACAGCGCATCCGTTGAGGGTGGTCAAGAGTCCCAGTCCAACAGCCGTCTGGGCCTTGAGATCCGCGCGGTCAATAGCCGCTTTCTGGATTTGTCCTTCCGCCTTCCCGACGAACTGCGCGCCCTTGAACCGGCCCTGCGCACCTTGCTCACCGCGCGCCTCAAGCGCGGCAAGGTGGAAGTACGAGCCGCCATCGACGTCTCCAGCAACCAATCCCTGCCCATTCCCTCAGCCACCCAGCTGCAACGCCTGGTGACCCTGCAGGACTCGGTTCAGGCCTGGCTGCCCAAGGCACGCGACCTGTCCGTGGCCGATGTGCTGCGCCTGTGCAGCGGCACCGCCACCGCCACCACGGACTGGAGCGAGATCGCTCCGGCCCTGGCCGAACAGGCCATCACCGAGCTGCTCGCGGCTCGCGCCCGCGAGGGCGAGCGCCTGGCCGACATGCTGCTCGACCGCATCAAGCAACTGCGCGAGCTGGCCAAGACGGCCGCGCCGCTGGTGCCGCAGTTGGTGGAGCAGCAGCGCCAGAAATTCCTGGAGCGCTGGAAGGAGGCCATGGCCCTGGGCGAAGGCTCGGTTGCCCCCGAGGCCGCCCAGGACCGCGCCCTGGCCGAAGCCACGGCCTTTGCCATCCGCATCGACGTGGCTGAAGAAGTCACGCGCCTGGGCTCTCACCTCGACGAAATCGAGCGCCTGCTCAAAAAGGGTGGCGACATCGGCAAGCGTCTGGACTTCCTGATCCAGGAGTTGCACCGTGAAGCCAACACCCTCGGCTCCAAATCAGCCACGCTGGAGCTGACCCGCATCAGCGTCGACATGAAGGTGCTGATCGAGCAAATGCGCGAACAAGTGCAGAACATCGAGTAAGCAAGCCCTGGGCGTACCTACCCCGTACGCTCGATTCATGCCCAAAGTCATGCCCAAAGTCATGGACCATCCCGGAAATCTATTTGTCGTGTCGGCACCCAGCGGTGCCGGCAAATCCTCTCTGGTACGCGCCCTGCGTGAATTCGACGCACGCGTCTACCCCTCCGTCTCTCACACCACGCGCGCGCCGCGCGGCCAGGAAAAGCATGGCCGTGAGTATTACTTCGTCTCGGACGCCGAATTCGACGCAATGGTCGCCAACAACGGCTTTGTGGAATGGGCCAATGTGCACAGCCGCCGCTACGGCACGGCCAAGAGGTCTCTGGAAGAGCGCATCCAAAGCGGCACCGACGTGCTCCTCGAAATCGACTACCAGGGCGCATTGCAGGTCAAACGGGCATTTCCCAATGCCGTGCTGATCTTCATCCTGCCGCCCAGCTGGGACGAGTTGCGGGCCCGCCTGGAAAACCGTGGCGAGGACGCTCCCGAAGTCATCGAGCTGCGCCTGAAGAACGCCGAAGAGGAAATGGCGCAGGTCGCAAAATTTGACTTCGTTATAATCAACGAACTGTTTGAGAGTGCGCTCTTTGATCTCAAGGCGATCATTCACGCGCAACGCCTCAAATATGCGGCCCAGCGGCGCCTTCGCGCCGACACCTTCGAGTCGCTCAATATCCCTGAATCCAACTGACCGTTCCCGGAGTTCCTGATGGCACGCATTACTGTTGAAGATAGCCTGGAGCAGATCCCCAACCGCTTCCAGCTCGTTTTGGCCGCGACTTATCGCGCCCGCATGCTCAATCAAGGCCATACCCCCAAGATTGAAACCAAGAACAAGGCCAGCGTCACTGCCCTGCGTGAGATCGCAGACGGCAAGGTAGGCCTGGAAATGCTGAAGAAGGTGCCGGGTTGAGCTGTTGCATCGCAGCACCAAAATAGACAATTAAGCACCGCTCGTCGGTGCTTTTTTGTGCCTATCAGCTTGCACTCCATACTTGCAGGCTACATTTAAGGAATATGACAGCGGCCCAGAACTCGACGATTGCTCCTTCCTCTACGGCACCGGCCAAGCCTCAGCGCATGCCCGCTGAACAGGCTGCACGTGTGTCGGCTGCTGCTTTTGAGGGCTTGATGGAGCATCTGGGCTATCTGGATGCCGACAGCGCCGAGCGCGTGCGCCAGGCGTATATCTACGCAGATCAAGCACATACCGATCAGTGGCGCAGCAGTGGAGACCCCTATATCACCCACCCCATCGCGGTCACGGGAATCTGCGCCAACTGGAAGCTCGATGCCCCTGCCTTGATGGCGGCCCTGCTGCATGACTCCATGGAGGATTGCGGCATCACCAAGCTGGACCTGAAGGAACGCTTTGGCGAGGATGTGGCCGAACTGGTGGACGGGCTGACCAAACTGGACAAGCTGCAGTTCAACACTCGCGAGGAAAACCAGGCCGAGTCCTTTCGCAAGATGCTGCTGGCCATGGCGCGCGATGTGCGCGTCATCCTGATCAAGCTGGCCGACCGCACCCACAATATGCGCACCATGAGCGACATGCCGCGCAGCAAGTGGGGCCGTATCTCGTCCGAAACGCTGGAGATCTACGCACCCATCGCTCACCGCCTGGGTCTGAACCAGACCTATCGCGAACTGCAGGACCTGTCGTTCAAGCATCTGCACCCCTGGCGCTATGCCACACTGGAAAAAGCCATCGGTCGCTCGCGTACACGCCGCCGGGACCTGGTCCATCGTGTGCAGGATGAAGTCAGCACCGCTTTTGCCACGCACAGCCTGTCGGTACGCCTGCTGGGCCGCGAGAGCACGCTGTATTCGCTGTACCAGCGCATGCAGAAGAACCAGCTGAGCTTTGCCAAGGTCACCGACATCTACGGCTTTCGCATCATCGTCCCCAAGACGCTGGACTGCTACACCGCCCTGGGCGTGCTGCACCAGAAATACAAGCCCATGCCGGGCCGCTTCAAGGACTACATCGCGATTGCCAAGAGCAATGGCTACCAGTCGCTGCACACCACGCTGGTCGGTCCCTCCAGCGTCAGCATCGAATTCCAGATTCGCACGGAAGAGATGAACATCGTGGCCGAGGCCGGCGTCGCGGCCCACTGGCTGTACAAGGCGCAGCAAGGTCATGACTCCGAGCATCTGTCCACCCAGTGGCTGCAGTCCCTGCTCGACATCCAGAACGAGACCCGCGACGCGGCGGAGTTCTGGGATCACGTCAAGGTCGATCTCTTCCCCGATGCCGTGTACGTGTTCACGCCCAAGAGCGAGATCATGGCCATGCCGCGCGGTGCCACGGTGGTGGACTTTGCCTACGCCATCCACAGCAAGATCGGGCATCGCACCACGGCAGCCAAGATCAATGACGAGGAAGTGCCGCTGCGCACCGAACTCAAGAGCGGCGATGTGGTGCAGATCATCACCTCCGAAACCTCCACGCCCAACCCGGCCTGGCTGAGTTTTGTGAAAACCGGACGCGCACGCTCCAAGATCCGCTCCTACCTCAAGAATGCGGCCCAGACCGAAGCAGGTCAGCTCGGAGAAACGCTGCTGGCCCAGGCTCTGCGTGCCGAAGGCATTGACAGCGTACCGTCTCAGGACGATGCCAACAAGAACGTCTGGGACGAGATTTTGCGTATCACGGGCAACCGCACGCCCGCAGACCTCATGGTCGATATCGGCATGGGCCGCCGCATTGCCTCGCTGGTGGCGGCGCGCATGACCGCCTTCATGACCAAGCAGGGGGTGCGCCCGGATGCCCTGCTCATCACGCAGGAGCGCTTCAATACGCACAACCGCCCCTTCCAGGGTGCGGTCACGCTCAACGGCGACGAGAGCAGTTCGGTCTATTACTCGCACTGCTGCCGCCCCGTGCCTGGCGACCCGATTCTGGGCTACCTGGGCGGTCAGGGCCTGGTCGTGCACCACGCCCATTGCAACAATGCCATCAAGCTGCGTGAAAAGGATGCCGACCGTTTCATCACCGTGGACTGGTCCGACGACATCACGCGCCTGTTCGAGGCGGGAATCGTGGTTACGGTGCAAAACAACAAGGGCGTGCTGGCCCGTGTGGCGGCAGAGCTATCGAACGCCGAAGCCGATATCGTGCGCGTCGAGATGACCGACGAAGCGGCGATCGGCACCACGGATCTGCGCTTCGTCATCTCCGTGCAGAACAGCGTGCAGCTGGAGAATGCGCTGCGCAATCTGCGCCGCCTGCACTCGGTCATTCGCGCCAGCCGCGTCATGGCCTGACCTCTTCCTTCCTGCACAAGGCCGCCTCGGGCGGCCTTTTTCATGGGCGAAAGATTTTGTTGCATTCTGCGGGCGCTATCCCGCCATGCAACAGCCCCCAGGCCACGGCAGCAAGCGACAATGGCATTCATGCTCCAAACCGCACCTTCGCTTCTGAATGTCCGTCAGCCGTTGCTGATCACCGCCATCGCAGCAGCCCTGCTCGCAGGCTGCGCCACCCGGTCCGAGCCTCCTGCAGCGGCGGTGTCCGAACCGGCACAGCCTGCCAAAACAGAGCAAGGCACTGACGAAGCAGCGATGGAAAGTCCCATACAGGCCAGCAACTTCGCACACTGGAAGCAGGAATTCGCCCCACGCGCACGCGCGGCAGGCATTTCGGAGCGCACACTGCGCAGCGCATTGGCCGGTGCCAGACTCCAGCCCAGCATCGTCAGGCTCGACCGCTCCCAGCCCGAGTTCACGCGCACACCCTGGCAATACCTGGATAGCGCGGTCTCCGCACAGCGCATCAGGACCGGCAAGCTCAAGATGCAGGAACACGGCGCCAGCCTGCAGGCGGCCAGCCAGCGCTATGGCGTGCCGGCGCCGGTGATTGCCGCCATCTGGGGCATGGAAAGCAATTACGGCAGCAACTTCGGCAGCTTCTCGGCCGTGGATGCGCTGGCCACTCTCGCCTTCGACGGCCGCCGTGCCGAATGGGCGCAGAAGGAGCTCATTGCCGCGCTGCGCATCATCGACAACGGCGACATCGACGCCGCCCATATGATCAGCTCGTGGGCCGGCGCCATGGGCAACACCCAGTTTCTGCCCTCGGTCTTCCTGCAATATGCAGTCGATGCCGATGGAGACGGCCGCCGCGACATCTGGGGCTCCATGGCCGATGTGGCTGCCTCCACGGCCAACTATCTTGCAAGCTCGGGCTGGAACCCCGGCGAGCCCTGGGGCGTTGAAGTGCGCCTGCCAGCCAATTTCGATTACGCGCGCACCGAGCTTTCCACACGCCAGAACAGCAATGCCTGGGCTGCAGAAGGCGTGCAAAGCATGAACGCTCAGGCCTTGCCTGCGATAGCCGGAGCCAGCATCATTGCACCGGCCGGTGCCCGTGGTCCGGCCTTCATGGTGGGCAGCAACTTCCGCGCCATCCTGCGCTACAACAACTCCACCAACTATGCACTGGCCGTGAGCCTGCTCGCATCGCAGCTGGCAGGCAATGGCGGTGTCAGCGCCGAATGGCCGCGCGATCTCAGCGCACTCACGCGTGAGCAGACACGGGCGCTGCAGACCGCACTCAGCCAGCGCGGCTTTGCCACCGGAGCGGCCGACGGCGTGATGGGTCCGGCCACCCGGGCCGGGCTGCGCCAATACCAGCAAAGCGAGGGCCTGGTGGCAGACGGCTACCCCACGCTGGAGCTGCTGCAACGCCTGCAGGCTGGCAACCCATCTCAAAAACAATAGCTTTTAGCGCTTGACGATCAATGAATTCAATACCAAAACTATCTGAAATCATTGAACATCAAGCGAGTGAAGCTCACAAAATAAAAGCGCGGCTTCCGATGTGGAAGCCGCGCTTTTTTGCAGCTCGTGCACTCAGGAACGTGCTGCAGGCTGCGGATAGCTGACGTCCAGAATCTCCAGCATGCGCACACCGGCCGGCGTGGGCAAGGCCACCTCGTCGCCCACGCGCGCCTTGAGCAGTGCACGCGAAACCGGGGCAATCCAGCTGACCTGGTTCTGCGCGCTGTCCGCCTCGTCAATGCCCATGATGGTGATGGTGCGCTCCACGCCCTCGTCATCGACATAGCTGACCGTGGCGCCAAAGAAGACCTGGTCGCTGCCCGCATGCACGGCAGGGTCGACCACCTCAGCAATCTCCAGTCTCTTGGTGAGAAAGCGGATGCGGCGGTCGATCTCGCGCAGACGCTTTTTGCCGTAGAGATAGTCGCCGTTCTCGGAACGGTCGCCGTTGCTGGCCGCCCAGTGCACGATCTCCACGATCTTGGGGCGCTCGTTGTCGATCAGATCCAGCAGCTCGTCCTTGATGCGCTGGTAGCCCTGGGGCGTGATGTAGTTCTTGCCGCCGGCGGGCAATGGCGGCAGAGCGCCGACGTCATCATCGTCGTCGCCGTCCGATTCTTTGGTGAAAGCCTTGCTCATGAGGCCGATCTTCACACAGATCCGTGCTTGCCTTGACCAGCCTCTGTCAAAGCCCGGAAACGAAAAAGCCTCAGAACCTTGCAGTTCTGAGGCTTGTCGTTTGGTGCGGCTGGCAGGAATCGAACCCACGACCCCTTGGTTCGTAGCCAAGTACTCTATCCAGCTGAGCTACAGCCGCTAAGCCTCGAATTATATACAGATTCTGGAGCCGCTCGGTGAAAACCCGGATTTTTCTTCAAAGACATCCAGCACCGGCAATCCTGCCGCAACAGCCAAGGCAGAAACGAAAAAGCCTCAGAACTTTTCAGTTCTGAGGCTTGTCGTTTGGTGCGGCTGGCAGGAATCGAACCCACGACCCCTTGGTTCGTAGCCAAGTACTCTATCCAGCTGAGCTACAGCCGCTAAGCCTCAAATTATATACAGATTTTGGAGCCTGCAGAAAAGGTCTCCAGGAATTTCAGATCCCGCGCGCTGCTTCAGGCTTGCGACCACATGAAAAGCCTGATTCCAAGCACATGCATATGCGCTAATCTTGAGCGTTGAAACCGGTCCGCCAGCAAGCTGCTGGCGGCCTCTGCGATGCCGCGTTCATGGACCCCAAAGAGCCAGGCCCCGCGCGTCAGGGCAGCCGGTCGCTCCAGGCCGCCGCACGCTGCGGCAGTGCATTCAGAACCATCAATGACGACAGACAGACAACAGGCCTCGCCTTCGATTCCTCCATCCGTGGCCATGTGGGAGCAGCTGTTTCGCCGCAGCGCCAGGCCCTCTCTGAGCCTGCAGGGTCAGATTCGCGAAATGCTGGTCGATGCCATCCTGACCGGCATTCTCGCGCCCGGCGACGCTATCCCCTCAAGCCGGGAACTGGCCAAGCTGCTGGGCGTGGGCCGCATCACCGTGGTCATGGCCTACCAGCAACTGACCGAAGAGGCCTTCTTGCTGAGCCGCGAGAGAAAAGGCCATTTCATACACCCCGATGTGCTGCAGGGCCGCACGGCCGAGCGCACGCCGGGCAGCGGCAGGAGCACGGACGCCGAGGCGCACACGGACTGGTCGCGCCGCCTGTGGCTGCGCCCCAGCCTACAGCGCAGCATCGTGAAGGAAGACGACTGGCAGCGGTTCCCCTATCCGTTTCTCTACGGCCAGTTCGACAAGGAGCTGTTTCCCACGGCCGCCTGGCGCGAATGCTGCCTCAAGTCCCTGGGCGTGGTGGACATCCGCATGTGGGCGCCCGATCACATCACCCGCGACGACGACAGCCTCATCCAGCAGGTGCAGACCAAGATCCTGCCGCGCCGCGGCGTCTGGGCGTCACCCGACGAAATCATCATCACGGTCGGCGCCCAGCATGCGCTGTACATGGTGGCCGATTTGCTGATGCGCGAGGGCACCTCCATCGGCATCGAGAACCCCTGCTACCCCGATGCGCGCAATATCTTCAGCAGCCGCACCTCGCAGGTCATCCCCATTGGCGTGGATGGCGACGGACTGCCTATCGTCAATGCCATGCGCAAGCTCGAGTACCTCTACGTCACGCCCAGCCATCAGTGCCCCACGGGTGTCACCATGCCGCTGGAGCGGCGCGAAGCCTTGCTCGAGGCCGCACAGAAGCACGACCTCATCATCATCGAGGACGACTACGAAAGCGAAAGCAGCTTCGACGAACAACCCATCCCGGCACTCAAAAGCCTGGACCGCAACAACCGCGTGATCTATATCGGCAGCCTCTCCAAGAGCCTGGCACCCGGCCTTCGCGTGGGCTATATCGTGGCTCCGCCCGAGCTGATCAAGGAGCTGCGCGCCCTGCGCCGCCTGATGATCCGCCATCCTTCCACCTTCATCCAGCGCACATTGGCCATGTTCATCTCGCTGGGCCACTACGAGGCCCAGCTGCGCCGCCTCGGCCAGGCCCAGAAAGAGCGTCATGCCGAGCTGACGGCAGCCATGGCTCGCTACCTGCCCCAATGCCGCATCACGCCGGTACGCGGCGGCGGCTCATGCTGGGTGCAACTGCCCGACCATGTGCCCGCGCAGGCACTGGCACGCCAGGCCGCCGAGCATGGAGTGCTGATCGAGCCCGGCGATGTGTTCTTCACCTCCCCTCGCAGCACGGGCAACTTCATACGCCTGGGCTATCAGTCCATTCCCGCAGGACAAATCGCCCACGGCATCAAGGCCCTGGCAGAAGCCATGCACTGCATGTAGAGGTGCAAAACAAAAGCCCCGGACTCAGGGTCCGGGGCTTTTGTGGGTCTCATCAATTCTTGCGCAGCTTGGGCGGAGCCAGCTCGTCGAGCAGCCCCTCGTGACTGATTCCGCGCCGCAACGCCTGGCGCACGCGATAGGCAATCAGCAAGATGCACAGACTGGCCACACCCAGGGCCAGCGGCGTGCGCTGTTCGGGAATGAAGCCCATGGCCACCACGATGGACAGCATGCCCGCAATCGCCAGCCAGGTCAGATAAGGAAAGCACCACATGCGCACCTTGAGCAGATGCGGAGCCTCGTTCTCCAATCGATAGCGCAGGCGCAGCTGGGAAATCGCAATCAGGATGTATACGAAGATGGCCACGGTGCCATAGGAGTTCACGAGAAAGGCGAACACCTTGTCGGGAGACAGATAGGACATGACGATGGCACCGTAGCCGAACAAGGTGGCCACCAGAATCGCGTACACGGGCACGCCGTTGCGGCTGACCTGAGCCAGCACCTTGGGCGCATCGCCGCGTCGCGTCAGCGCAAACAGCATGCGCGAAGAGGCATAAAGCCCGGAGTTGAGCGCCGACAACACGGCGGTCAGCACCACGGCATTCATGATCTGGGCAGCGGCCGGCACGCCCATGGCATCGAGAGCGCTGACATAGGGCGTGGACATGCCGATGGAGTTCCATGGCACCAGGCAGGCCACCAGCAGCACCGATCCCACATAGAACACCAGCACGCGCAGGATGACCGAATTCGTGGCCTTGGCCACGGCCTTCTGGGGCTCGGCGGTTTCGGCGGCCGCAATCGTCACGATCTCCGCGCCGAAATAGAAGCCGGTCGCGGCCACGGCGCCCGTGAGCACCGGAACAATGCCGTTGGGCATGAAGCCGCCGTTCTGGCTCAGGTTGGCGACATGCATTCCGCTGCCTCCCGGTGTCAGGCCCAGCACATAGACACCGGCAATGAACAGAAACACCACGATGGCGGCCACCTTCACGGATGCCAGCCAGAACTCGCACTCGCCAAAGGATTTGACCGAGACCAGATTGGTCAGCGTCATCATGATCAGCAGGACCAGGCTGATGCTCCAGGCCGGCACGTCGGGCAGCCAGTAACGCACCAGCTCCGCCCCCGCCACCGCTTCGATCGCCACGACGATGACCCAGAAATACCAGTACATCCAGCCCGTGAGAAATCCCGCCAGCTGGCCCACGGCGGGCCGGTCGCGCCATGCTTCCCGGGCGTACTCGTAAAACGAGCCTCCCGTCATGGAGCAGGCCATCTCGCCCAGCATGCGCATGACCAGCACCACCAGCAGGCCGGTGATTAGAAAAGAGATGACGGCCGCCGGCCCGGCCGACTTGATGACCACGCCACTGCCGACGAAGAGCCCGGCACCGATGACACCGCCCAGGGCAATCATGGTCATGTGCCGCTGCTTGAGACTGTGCGACAGCCCGTCCGGCGACGAATGCGGATTTCCAATCATTTTTGTCTCCTGTCTTGCCGGCCTGGAAATGCCGGTCGCCACGGCTTTATGTATCTGGCTGTGCCTTGCTGCTCATGCAGGCCGTTGCCGTGGTCGTTCAGTTATCTGCTTGAAAATTGTTGCGCGAAGCCATGCGTGCAGCGCCCCCTGCCGCGAGACAAGAATGCGCGTACGCAAACCAGGCTCGTGTCAGGAAATCGCCACAGGCGGGCGATCCTTGCGGTAGGCGTTCTTGACGGCGATCTTGCCGTCACGGAAGGTGAACACATCGACCATGCGTGCCTCTACACGCAGGCCATCGGCCTTGGTGCCCTTGAAGGTGCTCTCCGAAACACCGCGCGTGCCTTGCACAAAATGCTCTCCATCCACCCAGGCCGCATCGGGGAATGCCTGCCAGGCCAGCTGAAAGCCTTCACGCACTGCTTCACGACCCACGAAGCTGCGTCCCATCAGATCAGGGCCGGCAACGGCATGAAACTCGCACTCGTCGGCCATGAAGTCCATCAATGCGTCAATGTCATGGCGATTCCACGCGTCGGAGAAACGCGCCAGAAACTGGACATCGGGTTGGGATTCTTGCTTGCTCATATGCTCTCCAGATTGCTGTCATGTCATGGGGGTCGACCATTGCAAAAGCGCCCCCTTTCTATCGAAAAATGCCTGAAATTCCGATGGCTCATGGTAGGTAGCACTGGCTCCATTTCGTAGGGCCAGTTGCCGGCTATCGTTAAGTCCAAGGCCTTGCCGCGCAGGGCAGTGATCCCTCGCGAGATGACGGCGGCGCGCACCGAAAAATGCCTTGAGAAAGTCCGCTTCTCCTCTGAGCGCGACGCTCTGCCCCAGCTCTTGCGGATGCAGACCGAAGCCCGCCGGCAAATGCCTCTTGCGCCGCTTCATTTAGGTGAAAACGATAGGAGAACATCAACACGCTCAATGCGGTCATCGCTGCCACAGGCGCAGGGGAAGCTCACGGCCACGCCCGCTGTCTGCACAGGTGGCGGTGGACTCCAGTGCATACCCCTGAGGTGACGGCTGACACAGCCTGTGTCATGCCGATCTGAAGCAGGCCAGCGCGCAGCCCCGCCCGGCGAGCGCGACTCGGTGGGTCGCCCGGTTTGCAGGAGACTCGCTGCCGCCCGTCTGCGGCAATCCCGAGATTCGGATGGTCAGGCTTGCACGCTGGCTCCATCAAAACCTGTGCCGTGGCCCTAACCAGCTGCACAAGGGGCTGGCTATGCTGCTCTGGACATCGCAAGCAGTGCATCTGCATTGACTTTGCGTCCATCAATTCCATAGCAATAGAGCGCCGCTTCAAACGCAGCCACACCAGGAGACGACCGCCATGAAAGCCGAGGACATCCGCCCCAGCCATCTGAATCCATACGACCCGCAGTACGACCCCCTGGTGGCAAGAAACCCCGGACATGGTGCCGGCTACGCTCCGACCTACTGGGTAGGGACGGCAGGCCGGCCACCCGAGGACGATGGTCCGGTCTGCGGCGACATGGAAGCCGACGTGGTCATCGTGGGCTCGGGCTTCACGGGCCTGTCCACTGCGCTGTTTCTGGCCCGCGAACACGACATTCGCGCCGTGGTTCTCGAGGCCAACCAGAGCGCCTGGGGCTGCACCAGCCGCAACGGCGGTCAGGGCCAGAATGCCAGCGGCCGCCTCTATCGCTCGCAGTGGATAGAGCGCTGGGGCAAGGACACAGCCCTCAAGCTGGATGCGGAGATCCGCGAAGGATTCGACACGTTCAAGAAACTGGTTGCGGAGTTTCCAGAATGCGAGCCGCAACCGGGAGGGCATTTGTATATTGCCCACCGCGACAGAAAAATGGATTTTCTGCGCAACGAGACCCGCGTCATGCGCGAAGTCTTCGGCTACGACGCCCGCATACTCAGCGTCGATGCTGTGCGCCGCGACTATGTCGATGACGCCGACTGCCGTGGCGCGATGCATGAGCCCGACGGCATTGGCGTGCATCCGCTCAAGCTGGCATTCGGCTATCTGCGCAAGGCCCGCGAGCTGGGAGTGAAGGTGCATCCCGCCAGCCCCGTGCTGGGCATGGAGACACGCAACGGCGTGCATTACCTCCAGACACCGGGCGGCACGGTCAAGGCACGCGCCGTCGGCTTTGCCACCGGTGGCTATACCAGCAACGGCCTTCACCGCAGTCTGCGCTCCAAGATCATGCCGATTCTCTCGAACTCGCTGGTCACCAGACCCTTGACGGAAGAAGAGCTGGCAGCCACCAATTTCAAGACCACGCAAGTCATCACCGACACGCGCACGCTGCGCTTTTACTACCGCAAGCTACCCGACAACCGCGTGCAGATCGGCAGCCGCAGCGCCGTCACCGGCGCCGATGCGCCCAATCCGGTCCATATGGCCAAGCTGGTCGAGGGCCTGCACCACAAGTTCCCGGCCCTCAAGGGAATCCAGGTGGACTACTCCTGGTGGGGATGGGTCGATGTAAGCCACGACATGATGCCGCGTATCACCCAGCCCGATCCAAGGGAAAGCGTCTTCTATGCGCTCGGCTATGGCGGCAACGGCGTGTCGTTCTCTGCGCATGCAGGCCGTCGCATGGCCCAGCGCATCGCAGGCCAGAACATCAAGGCCTTCGAGTTGCCAATCTACAACTCATCGCTCGAATATCCGAATGTGTTCAATATGGTGCGCTCGGAGGCATTTGCACCATTTCGCCGCATGGGCCAGCGCTTTCTCTACCACTGGTATCACATGAACGACGAGAAGAACTGACCCTGCCAGCCGCCGTTCGGGCTTCGCGCAACGAAGAGCACCTTCCGCCAGGAAGGTGCTTTTTTTCATGCTATCTACGGATGCGGTGCGGCGCACACCCCGGAGCCCCGGCCACAGGAAAAACCGCCTCTCTGGCACGCATATTGCGCAAGCATTCATGCCTCTCGGACAGCCCAATCCTCCCTCATCTGTCTGCGATCAGTGAATACACCTAAGCCCATGCAGACGCCGCAAAAATGCCCTTCACCAGGACCGAGATATCCCGCACAAGCCGCGCCATGCAAGGCTTTGCAATGCACGGTCGCGGTGCACGCCAACCCATGCTGCGCGCCCCATCCGGGGCCGTGCGCGCCTGGACCTAACGATTCACATCAACTGGCCCTACTGGCTGCGCAAGGTTGCTCACTACGATCCGCTGAGAAAGCTCTTTGAGCCTCGCGATGCGGCTTTCAACCGGTTCAGCCAGAAGCGGAAATGGGAAAGCAAGTCAGCAAGAGTGAGCACAGCAAGGGTTCTCTGGTCTAAGTCTTCAACCGATATCGCTCTAACCATGGAGAAATTGGCAATGAAAATGCAAAAACGATGGATGCTGAAAGCGGGTGCCGCAACAGCAGCACTGGCCATGACCGGCTTCGCGCTGGCGCAGCAGAAAACCGTGACCTTCGCCAACCAGGACATGCTGGTGCCTCTGCGCCTGGTCATGGAGTCGGGCGAGGTGGAAAAGGAGACAGGCTACAAGATCAACTGGCGCATGTTCTCGGGCGGCGGCGACGTGATACGGGCGATGGCCTCGGGCGACGTGCAGATGGGAGAGGTGGGATCCAGCCCGCTGACTGCTGCGGCCAGCCAGGGGCAGGACATCAAGCTGCTCTGGATCTCCGCGGATATCGCTGGTGCCGAAGCCCTGGTGGCTCGCGATGGCGGCGGCATCAGCAATTTCAAGAGCATGGAAGGCAAGCGCATTGGCGTGCCATTCGTCTCCACCGCGCACTACCAGCTGGTCGCTGCCCTGGGCAAGGAAGGCGTCGACGCGCGCAAGGTCAACATCATGAACATGCGCCCGCCAGAGATTGCCGCGGCCTGGGAACGCGGCGATATCGATGCCACCTTTGTCTGGGATCCGGTACTGGCCAAGGTCAAGCAAAAGGGCAAGGTGATTGCCACCTCCGGCTCCATTGCGCAGATGGGCTATCCCACCTTCGAGGGCATTGCCGTGAGCAGCAAGTTCGCCCAGGAAAATCCCCAGTTCATGGTGGCGTTCATCAAGGCCCTGAATCGGGCCAGCGCCCAGGTGCGCGACAACCTGGCCAGGTGGACTCCCGATTCGCCCGAGATCAAGGCGATTGCCAAATGGAGCAAGGCCGACCCCAAAGACGTGCCCGCAGCCATGGCGCTTTACCGCTTCCCCAGTGCTGAAGAGCAGCTTGGCGTGCAGTGGCTGGAAGGCGGTGCGGCCAAGGCAATGACCAATACCGCAACGTTTCTGAAGTCGCAGGGACGAATCCAGGAGGTCAGGCCCGACTACGCCGCGTACGTGACCAGCAGCTATGTCAAGCAGGCTCTCGGCCGCTGACTGCCCGCCCACGACGGCCAACCCCGTCGTGGCTCCCAGCTTTGTTTCACATAGGAGGGCAATGTCATGCCGACTCTGGATATACGTGACCTGACCGTCAATTACGAGGTCAAGGGCGGACACTTGCAAGCCCTGGCCCCCGTCAACCTGACCATGAACGAAGGCGACTTCGTGGTCGCTCTGGGTGCATCGGGCTGCGGCAAGACAACACTGCTCAACTGCATGGCAGGCTTTCTGGCCCCTTCCAGCGGCCAGATCCTGCTGGACGGCAAGCCCATTCAGGGCCCCGGAGCCAATCAAGGGGTGGTGTTTCAGAAGCATGCGCTGATGCCTTGGCTCAATGTGATCGACAACGTCGCGCTGGGACTGCGCATGCGCGGCATGGATCTGAAGCAGCGCACACAGATCGCGGAAGAAAAACTGGGCCTCGTGGGCTTGCAGAACTACGCCAGGCGTGCCGTCTATGAACTCTCGGGTGGCATGCAGCAGCGTGTCGGCATTGCCCGTGCACTGGCCAACGATCCTGCACTGCTGCTGATGGATGAACCCATGGGTGCGCTGGACGCCTTCACGCGCGAGCAGGTTCAGGAAATCCTGCTGCGCGTATGGCATGCCACCCACAAGATGGTGTTCTTCATCACCCATTCGGTGGAGGAGGCGCTGTTTCTCGCCAGCCGGCTGATCGTCATGAGCCCCAGCCCGGGCCGCATCTCCCATGTCTACGACGACATGCCGTTCTGCCATGAGTTTCTGCGCACCGGCGATGCGCGTGCCGTCAAGTCGCGCCCCGACTTCATCAGGATGCGCGAAGAAGTTCTGAGTCTGATTCACCACCGGGAGCCTGCCAATGTCTGAAGCAGTCCAAATCAACCATCTGCCCGCCACGACAGCGCGCGTGCAGCCCAAGACCACTGCCCCGCAGGCGTCGGGACCAGTGAAGACCAGTCGCTTCAAGACCCCCGGCGAAGGCTCCAGCCTCGGCATCAGCATCGTCACCGTGGCCTTGCTGCTGGCACTGTGGTTCGCCGCCACCAATCTCGGCTGGATCAAGCCCTTGTTCCTGCCCAGCCCGCAAGCGGTGTTCCAGCAGTTCTATGAATACCTGACCGGGCAGGCCAACGACAAACCGCTGTGGCAGCATTTCTCTGCAAGTCTGCTGCGCGTGACCGTGGCGTTCTGGCTGGCCTTCATGATTGCCGTTCCGCTGGGCATCGCGATGGGAATGTCACGCTTTGCACGCGGCATCTTCGACCCCCCCATCGAGTTCTACCGTCCCCTGCCGCCGCTGGCCTACCTGCCGCTGATCATCATCTGGTTCGGCATCGATGAAACGCCGAAGATCCTACTGATCTTCCTGAGCTGTTTTGCCCCCCTGGCTCTGGCGGCCCGCTCGGGCATGCGCAGCGCTGCACAGGAGCAGATCAATGCCGCCTATTCGATGGGAGCGAGCTACTTCCAGGTGATCCGTCATGTGATCTTGCCGGCGGCCCTTCCCGACATTCTGGTGGGCATGCGCATTGCCATCGGCTTCGGCTGGACGACTCTGGTCGCCGCCGAAATGGTGGCGGCGAACGTGGGTCTGGGTCAGATGGTGCTCAACGCCTCGAACTTCCTGCGCACGGACATCGTGATCATGGGCATCATCGTCATCGGTGTGATCGCCTATGTGTTCGACCTGTTCATGCGCTGGGTCGAAAAGCGCCTGGTTCCCTGGAAGGGACGCATGTAAGTGCTGCCGATTCCCCGGCGGGGATGGCTCCGGCAAGCAGACAGCGGGCAGGCATTGCGCCTTCCCGCTTTTCTGTTTTCCGTTGTTTCGGCTGGTCGCCTGAGCTTGCCCGGCCTTGTGCGATACCTGTCGCACGCGCCATTCCCGTCATCGTTTGCACAGCATCTCGGCCACCGAAAACAGCAAGGCCTCGTCGAGATCTTGCTGCAGATCGACGGCAAGCCTTTGACGGTAGAAGACCCCCAGGTCCAGCCCGACGCCCAGGGCGCAGACCTTCACGCCTCCCATGCGTTCCTGGGCGGCAAGAACCTGCCTCAAATGCTGATCCAGATAATGCTCGTCATTGGCCTGATGGGTGGCCGTATCCATGGGACAGCCATCGGAGATGACCAGCAGGATGCGACGTTGCGCGGCCTTTGCACGCAGCCTCTGGCACGCCCATTCCACCGCCTCGCCGTCGATGCCTTCACGAAAGATGTCGGGCTTGCGCAGTGCCGCAATGCCGTGCCGGGCATGACGCCAGGGCTTGGCCCCGTCCTTGAAGACAATGTGCAGGCGCTCGTTCAGACGCCCCGGAAACTGCGGCTGGCCGGCGCGCTGCCAGCGGCGGCGTGCTCTGCCGCCATTCCAGGCCTGCGTGGAAAAGCCCAGTATCTCCACGCTTGCGCCGGCCATCTCCAGCGCCCGCCCCAGCACGTCGAGCAATAGCGACAGGGGCCTGGCATAGGTTTTCATGGAGCCCGAGCAGTCCATGAGAATGGCGACGGCGGTCTCGTTGACGGGGCGCTGCATTTCGTCCTTGAAGATCGCGCGCTGCTGCGGGTCCGTTACCAGCTGGGACAGGCGGCTGCCGTCCAGATGGCCTTCCTCCAGCCCGAAGCTCCAGCCATTGCGCTGCGTGCTGGCCAGGCGCTGCTGCAGATAGCGTGCCAGCCGCCCGGCCTGCAGCAATCCCGAGCGCGCCAGCTCCTCGTCCATCTGCTCCCGGAACTGAGCCAGCTGCAGCGCGCGGATCAGCTCGGCGGCCTGTACTTCCCTATCGAACTCGCGCGTGAAAACCCGATAGCTTTGCGCTGTGCCGATCCATGCCCGACTGTCGCCGCTTTGCGCCACGGGCATGCCGTCCTGACTCTGGGACTCAAAGTGCAGAGGCAGGGCAAAACTGCTGCGCCGCCTGGGGCCGCCGGCACCGCGCGGCGCATCGCCCTGTGCCGCACGCACCGCCATGCCGACCCAGCGGCTGACGGCCAGGGCAGGCTCGATAAACTGCTGCTGCCGGTCTCTGGCGCGCCGCAGCCGATCCCAGTGCCGGCCCAGCGGAGAAGCCATGGACATCCGCGTGGACTCCACCAGATCGGCCATGCGTTCCGGTATCTCATGCCCGGTCAGTCGACTCCAGGCCGTGATGGCCACCGTAAACAGCAAAATTCCCAGACTGCTCTCCGTCAGGCCGGAATCCATGAAGGCCTGGCACCAGTTCACAAAGCGCTGGCGCATGTTCTCGCGCGCTCCGTGCCAGGCCTCGGGAACCAGGCTCTCCACGCGCAACTGCTCCAGCAGCTCGAACACCATGCGCTCCACCGGGTCCTGGGGCAGATGAGCCTGGAATAGTGCCTGGTCGCTCCAATACAGACGCAGTCCCATGCTGTCGAGCAGGCCGCGCTGATCCGTCTGCTGCACCGGAACCTGGCTATGATGGGCTGCCGCCTGGGGTATGGGAGCGGTGCCGCGATACAGCGTCTGACCGCTCCATTGCAGGCTGGCGTCGCCGGTTACGGCGCGCAGCATGGCGCCACCCCAGGCTTCCATTCGGGACAGCGAGGCAGGGCCGGAGGTCCCGGCGCTCATGCCAGAAACGCCAGTGCTGGTTCTGCGGGCTGCGTCAGCTCCTGGGCAAAGCAGCGCTGGAAATACTCGCTCACGATGGCGCGCTCTGCAGGCTCGCATTTGTTGAGGAATGACAGCTCGAAGGCCTGCTTCAGGTCATGGAAGATGGCGATGTTCTCGGCCCAGGTAATCACCGTGCGCGGAGACATCAGCAAGGACAGATCCCCCACTGCAAAGCCCTTGCGTGTCAGCCCGGCCAGCGCCACCATGGCGTCCACCTTGCGGCGCCCATCGGCCGTGGCAAGCTCCGGCACACGCGCCAGCACGATGGCCGCTTCCTCGGCCGGGGGCAGATAGTTCAGGCTGGTGACCAGATTCCAGCGATCGAGCTGGGCATGGTTGAGCTGCTGCGTGCCGTGATAGAGCCCGTTGAGATTGCCCTGCCCCAGGGTGTTCATGGTGGCAAACAGCCGAAAACAGGGGTGCGGCTGGATCACCCGCTTTTGATCGAGCAGGGTAAAGCTGCCCTCACGCTCCAGAACCCGCTGGATGACAAACATCACATCGGGGCGTCCGGCGTCGTACTCATCAAACACCATGGCCACGGGCCGCTGCAGCGCCCAGGGCAGAATGCCTTCCTGGAACTGGGTCACCTGCTTGCCATCCTGCAGCACGATGCTGTCCTTGCCCACCAGATCCAGGCGGCTGATATGACCGTCCAGATTCACGCGCACGCAGGGCCAGTTCAACCTGGCGGCCACCTGCTCTATATGCGTGGATTTTCCCGTGCCGTGCAGGCCCTGAATGACGACGCGCCGGTTGTGCGAGAAGCCCGCCAGAATGGCCTGCGTCACCTGCGGATTCAGGCGGTAGGCCTTGTCAATCGCGGGAACATGTTCGCCCGGCTCGGCAAAAGCCGGCACGGTCATGTCCGTGTCGATGCCAAATACATCGCGCACGCTGACGGTACGGGTGGGCTGCAGCAGGCTCAGGTCAGTCATCATCGGCTTCCGGTGGAACGTCATCGTTAATGCGGGCGATCGCCGCGACGGCCGCCTGCAGCTTGGGAAGAAAGGACAAGGCCTTCTCCTTGGAAAAACGCATGATGGGCGCTTGCACCGCAAGCCCCATATTGGAGTTGCCATGGGGTGCGGGCACCAGCACGCCAAGGCACAGCAGCCCGGGCAGGAACTCCTCGTTGTCGAAGGCATAGCCCTGGGCGCGCACCTGATCGAGCTCCTGCTCCAGCGCCTCGAAGGTCGTCAGCGTGTTGCCGGTGAACGCCTCCAGCGGCACATTGGCCAGCAGCCGGCGGCGCTGGGCGGGCGACATCTGGCTCAGGAACAGCTTGCCCGTGGCCGAACAGTGCGCGGGCACGCGCGAGCCCGGATGCAGATAAAAGCGCAGCGGAGCCGGCGTCTCCACGCGGTCCAGATACAGCACCTCGCTGCCCGAAAAAGCCGTGATGTTGCAGCTCTCGCCGAGCTCGCGCACCAGCTGGGTCAGCACCGCATGCCGCGCGCCATGCGTGGTGTTGTTGAGCAACACGTTCTCCGCCAACCGCATCAGCCGCTGGCCCGTACCGTAGTGGCGGCCGTTGCCATCTCTTTGCAGGATTCCGGCGCCCTCCAGCTGCGCAAGCATGCGGTGCATGGTCGGCTTGGGCAAGCCTGTCTCTTCCACCATGGTTTGCAAGGTGAAGGGCTGGCTCTTTTGCGCCACGGCTTCCAGCAGCGCGAACAAACGCAGATTGGGCGTGTCTCCGTCCAGGCGAGCCGAGGGGATGTCTTCGCTGTGCTTCATATCGTTGTCGATCATATTAATTTCCATTTTTCGAGTCAATTTATTCCATAAAAAGAAATTTATTTGCACGAAAACAAAAAAATGCCATAGACTGACATCGTTATTTCTTTTTTCGGAACCATAGGTTTCAAATTTTCAAGGAGACAGAGATGGCTGCAACGGACAATCGTAAAGTGGTTGAAGGCGTTCACAAGATGACCCCTTCGGAAGCATTCGTGGAAACCTGCGTCGCCAATGGCGTCAGCGAGATGTTCGGCATCATGGGTTCCGCCTTCATGGATGCCATGGACATCTTCGCCCCCGCAGGCATTCGCCTGATCCCGGTGGTGCATGAGCAAGGTGCGGCCCACATGGCCGACGGCTATGCCCGCGTCTCGGGTCGCCACGGCGTGGTGATCGGCCAGAACGGCCCCGGCATCAGCAACTGCGTGACCGGGATTGCCGCAGCCTACTGGGCGCACAGCCCGGTGGTGATCGTGACTCCCGAGACCGGCACCATGGGCATGGGCCTGGGCGGTTTCCAGGAAGCCAATCAACTGCCCATGTTCCAGGAGTTCACCAAATACCAGGGCCATGTCTGCAACCCCAAGCGCATGGCCGAGTTCACGGGCCGCGTCTTCGACCGCGCCATGTCCGAGATGGGCCCGACCCAGCTCAATATTCCGCGTGACTACTTCTACGGCGAGATCGAGTGCGAGATCCCCAAGCCCATGCGTGTGGACCGCGGCCATGGCGGCGAAGCCAGCCTGCAGGCCGCCGTGGAGCTGCTCAAGACCGCCAAGTTCCCGGTGATCCTGGCCGGCGGCGGCGTGGTCATGGGCGATGCCGTGGAGGAAGCGAAGCAACTGGCCGAGCGCCTGGGCGCACCCGTGGCCACAGGCTATCTGCGCAACGACGCCTTCCCTGCCAAGCACCCGCTGTGGGCCGGCCCTCTGGGCTACCAGGGCTCCAAGGCCGCCATGAAGCTGATCGCCCAGGCCGACGTAGTGATTGCGCTGGGCTCGCGCATGGGTCCCTTCGGCACCCTGCCCCAGCATGGCATGGACTACTGGCCCAAGACCGCCAAGATCATCCAGATCGAGGCCGATCACACCAATCTGGGCCTGGTCAAGAAGATCGCCGTGGGCATCAACGGCGATGCCAAGGCCGTGGCGGCCGAACTGAGCAGGCGCCTGGCCGATGTGACACTGGGCTGCGATGCCACCAAGGCAGCGCGCGCCGACACCATCGCCACGGAAAAAGCCGCCTGGGAGAAGGAGCTCGACGGCTGGACCCACGAGCGCGACCCCTACAGCCTGGACATGATCGAAGAGGCCAAGGGCGAACGCACGCCGACCGGCGGCAGCTATCTGCATCCCCGCCAGGTGCTGCGCGAACTCGAAAAAGCCATGCCGGCGCGCGTCATGGTGTCCACCGACATCGGCAATATCAACTCGGTGGCCAACAGCTATCTGCGCTTCGACGAACCGCGCAGCTTCTTCGCTCCCATGAGCTTCGGCAACTGCGGCTATGCCCTGCCCACCATCATCGGCGCCAAGTGCGCAGCCCCCGATCGCCCGGCCATTGCCTACGCCGGTGACGGCGCCTGGGGCATGAGCATGATGGAAATCATGACTGCCGTGCGCCACGACATTCCCGTGACCGCCGTGGTGTTCCACAACCGCCAGTGGGGTGCGGAAAAGAAGAACCAGGTGGACTTCTACAACCGCCGCTTCGTGGCGGGCGAGCTGGAGAGCGAAAGCTTTTCCGATATCGCCAAGGCCATGGGCGCCGAAGGCATTGTGGTGGACCACATCGAGGACGTGGGCCCGGCGCTGCAAAAAGCCATCGACATGCAGATGAAGGAAGGCAAGACCTGCGTGATCGAGATCATGTGCACCCGCGAGCTCGGCGATCCCTTCCGCCGCGACGCCTTGTCCAAGCCCGTGCGCATGCTGGACAAGTACAAGGACTTTGTCTGACGCCGTCTGACACCCCCTGAGGCGCTGCGCGCCTTCCCCCTCTCTACCCGCTGCGCGGGGGAGGGGGACGACACCCTCGGTGCGGGGCGGCCCTTCCTCGGTGTCCCTTGGTCGGGCCGCGCCGGGCTCATGCGCCTGGGTAAAGCGCAAGGCCCTCGAAAACCGACTCCCAGCCCCCCTGCGTTGCTCGCGCCGGGCCCTGTACTTCTCGCAGGAGCATTCATGACTCCCTCACTCTCTCTTGCCGTGGCCGCCGACGATGCGCCAGCCACGCCTCGCCCTCATCTGCAGCATCTGCAGGAGCTCGCCCGCGCCAAAGGTCCGGTCGCAGTGGCCGTGGCCTACCCCTGCGATGCCAGCTCTTTGCAGGCAGCCATGCAAGCGGCGGAGGCCGGCCTGATCAAACCCCTGCTGGTAGGTCCACAGCAGCGTATCGAAGCCGCGGCTCGCTCTGCGGGTCTCGGTCTGTCTGCCGCCGAGATCCACTCCACGGCGGACGACCCTCGCATCGCTGCGGCCCAGGCTGCGGCACTGTGCCGCGATGGCCAGGCCCGATCCCTGATGAAGGGCAGCCTGCACAGCGACGATCTGCTCGGCGCGGCCGTGGCGCGCGAAGCCGGTCTGCGCGGCAGCCGCCGGGCAAGCCACGTCTTCATCATGGACATCCCGGGCTACGACCGCCCGCTGCTGATGACCGACTGCGTGGTCAACATCTTTCCCAGCCTGATGGAAAAGCGCGACATCGCCCAGAACGCAGTCGATCTGGCGCAGGCCATAGGCATAGTCCAGCCCCGCGTGGCCCTGCTGTCGGCGGTAGAGACCGTCAACCCTGCCATTCCCGGCACCATCGATGCGGCAGCCCTGTGCAAGATGGCCGACCGCGGCCAGATCACGGGCGGGATCCTTGATGGTCCACTGGCCTACGACAACGCCATCTCCCTGCACTCAGCGCACAACAAGGGCATAGTCTCCGATGTCGCAGGCCGTCCCGATGTGCTGCTGGCCCCCAATCTGGAAGCCGGCAACATGATCTACAAACAGTTGGTCTACATGGCCGACGCCGAATGCGCCGGCCTGGTGCTGGGCATGCGCGTGCCCATCGTGCTGACCAGCCGCTCCGATTCGGTGGCCAGTCGCATCGCCTCCTGCGCCCTGGCCGTTCTGGCCAGTGCAGGGATGCAGGCATAGAGCAAGACCTGATCAAGGCCCGCCTGGACACTGCGGTGGCCGGGCCTTTCTGTCAAACGCCTATCTCCCGCAGACGCCAGAAACGAAAAAGCCTCAGAGTATTTCTACTCTGAGGCTTAACGTTTGGTGCGGCTGGCAGGAATCGAACCCACGACCCCTTGGTTCGTAGCCAAGTACTCTATCCAGCTGAGCTACAGCCGCATTGGCGGAGAGGGTGGGATTCGAACCCACGGTACGTTTGCACGTACGCCTGATTTCGAGTCAGGTACATTCGACCACTCTGCCACCTCTCCTGTGTCGAAGCATCTATTGTAGCCTAAAAAATCAGGCCTTCAGCAAAGTTTTGCCGCCCATGTACGAAACCAGCGCTTCGGGCACGGTGATCGAGCCGTCGGCGTTCTGATAGTTCTCCAGCACGGCGACCAGCGTACGACCCACGGCCAGGCCGGAACCGTTGAGCGTGTGCACCAGTTCGTTCTTGCCCTGGGCATTCTTGAAACGGGCCTGCATGCGACGCGCCTGGAAGGCTTCGCAGTTGGAGACCGAGCTGATTTCGCGATAGGTGCCCTGTGCCGGCACCCAGACTTCGAGGTCATAGGTCTTGGCGGAGCCAAAGCCCATGTCGCCCGTGCACAGGCTCATCACGCGGTACGGCAGACCCAACTTCTGCAGCACGGCTTCGGCGTGACCGGTCATCTCTTCCAGCGCTTCATAGCTTTTTTCGGGATGCACGATCTGCACCATCTCGACCTTGTCGAACTGGTGCTGACGGATCAGACCGCGCGTGTCGCGGCCGCCCGAGCCGGCTTCGGAACGGAAGCAGGGGCTGTGTGCGGTCAGCTTGATGGGCAGGCGGTCTTCGGCCAGCACTTCATCGCGCACCAGATTCGTCAGCGGCACTTCGGCCGTGGGAATCAGGTACAGAGCCGCGGTATCGGGCAGGGGCTCGGCATCCTGGCCGCCCTTCTGGGCAGCAAACAGGTCGCCTTCGAACTTGGGCAACTGGCCCGTACCCTTGAGCGAATCGCTGTTGACGATGTAAGGCACATAGCATTCGGTGTAGCCATGCTGCTCGGTCTGCAGATCCAGCATGAACTGGGCAAGCGCACGGTGCAGGCGCGCGATCTGGCCCTGCATCACGGTGAAGCGGGCACCGGAGAGCTTGACGCCGGCTTCGAAGTCCAGGCCGATGGGCGCACCCAGATCGACGTGATCCTTGATCTCGAAGTCGAAATTCCTCGGCGTGCCGAAGCGGCGCACTTCCACATTGCCTTCTTCGTCGGCGCCCACGGGCACGGACTCATGAGGCAGATTGGGCACGGCCGCCAGCATGGCCTGCAGCTCGGTCTGGATCTGATCCAGGCGCGTGGCCGATTGTTCCAGCTCGGTCTTCATGGCTGCCACTTCGGCCTTGGCGGCTTCGGCGGCGTCCTTTTCGCCCTTGCCCATCAACATGCCAATCTGCTTGGACAGCTGGTTGCGCTTGGACTGCAGCTCCTCCGTGCGCGTCTGGATGGACTTGCGTTCGGATTCCAGCGCCTTGAAAGCTTCCACGTTGAGGAAGGCTTGGGGGTTCTTGCGGGTTTGCAGTCGGGCGACGACTGAATCCAGGTCTTTGCGGAGAAGTTGAATGTCGAGCATAGATGGGGATTTTAGAGCGACTGGCCGCACCCGGCCGATACACGGGGGATGGCAGCAGTCAGCTATCAAAAGCAAAGCGCCTTGCGCAGGCTATTCATAGAATTTCAGCATAAAACCATCTGAAATTACCGAATACCATGCGCAAGGCGCTATGAAGTTGCAAGCATTCAGCTTGCCATGACTCAATGTCCGGTCTCGGGCGCCTTGCGCACTTCGATCTCCAGGCCCGTGGCCGCGTCGATCTTCAGACCTTTGGGCAGCGGGAACTTGATGGTTTCCTCGATACCGTCCATCTTGCGCACGGCGACTGCGCCCAGTTGCCGGATGCGTGCGATGACCTCGTCGACCAGCACTTCGGGCGCCGAGGCACCGGCGGTCAGCCCCACGCGGGCCGCATCGGCAAACCACTCCTGCTTGAGCTCGAGCGCGTTGTCCACCATATAGGCGGGCGTGCCCAGGCGATCGGCCAGCTCGCGCAGGCGATTGCTGTTGGAGCTGGTCGGGCTGCCGACGACGATGACCAGATCCACCTGGGGTGCCAGCACCTTCACGGCGTCCTGGCGGTTCTGCGTGGCATAGCAGATGTCCTGCTGCTTGGGCTCGCGCACCAGAGGAAAGCGTGCCTTGATGGCGGCCTTGATGCCCGCAGCATCATCGACCGACAGCGTGGTCTGCGTCACCACGGCCAGCTTTTCGGTCTGGCGCGGCGCCACCTTGGCCACATCGCCCTCGTCCTCGACCAGATGAATGCCTTCGGAGAGCTGGCCCATCGTGCCTTCGACCTCGGGATGGCCCTTGTGGCCGATCATGAGGAATTCGTAGCCTTCCTTGGCCAGCTTGGCGACTTCCACATGCACCTTGGTGACCAGCGGGCAGGTCGCATCGAAGATGGCAAAGCCACGGCGCTCGGCCTCCTGCTGCACGGCCTTGGAAACGCCGTGGGCCGAAAAGATCAGCGTGGCGCCGGGCGGCACTTCGTCGAGCTCCTCGATGAAGATGGCGCCCTTGGCCTTGAGGTCGTTGACCACAAAGGTGTTGTGCACGATCTCGTGGCGCACGTAGATGGGCGCGCCGAACTTGGCCAGCGCCCGCTCCACGATCTCGATGGCGCGATCCACCCCGGCGCAAAAGCCGCGCGGCTCGGCCAGCAGGACTTCCTTGGCTCCCACCATTTCAATACCCCCTGGCGCTACGCACCACTCGCACGGCATGACACTGGCGCGCTTGAAGCGCGGGACGGCGGCGCGGGCCGACCGCAGCAAGGGCCGCCCCGCAGCAAAGGCCGTCGTCCCCCTTGAAGGGGGAAGCTGCGCAGCAGCTCAGGGGGTGTGTCATTTCAAAGTACCCCGATCAGCTTCACTTCAAACGTCACGGGCTGGCCGGCCAGCGGGTGGTTGAAGTCGAACAGCACGGCGCCGTCCTCGCGCACCTGCACCACGGCGCCGGCGTAGCTGCCGCTGCCGTCGGGCGTGGGGAACTGCACCACATCGCCTGCGGTGTATTGCTCATGCGGGTCGCCGAGCTCGTTCATGAGCTTGCGGGCCACCCACTGCATCATGTCGGGGTTGCGCTCGCCAAAAGCCTCGCCTGCAGGCAGCTCGAAAGTCGTGTGCGTGCCCTCGGCCAGGCCGATCAGCTTGTCTTCCATGGCCGGCGACAGCTCGCCCGCACCCAGCGACAGCGTCGCCGGCTTTTCGTTGAAGGTATTGATCACATCGCCCGCAGGGCCCGCCAGGCGGTAATGCAGCGTGAGAAAAGAGCCTGCCTGCACGACGGGCAGATCCGAAGGGGTTGCGCTTGTGGTCATGAAAGTCCCGATAAACTGGGCTGCATTGTAAGAGCGAGCCTATAACCTCTTCGCCGCTGCGTTGAGATGGCCGACCCGCCCCTTCCCCCGCCTTGTGCAAGCGAGCACTGACGCCCATGCCCATCAAAGACCTGCCCCTGGATGCCCAGCCGCGCGAAAAGCTCGCGCAGCGGGGTGCGGCTGCGCTCTCGGATGCCGAGCTGCTGGCCGTCATTTTGCGCACCGGCATAGCCGGCAAGACGGTGCTGCAGATGGCGCAGGAGCTGCTGGAGCTGCCCGGTGATGGCCAGGGAGCAGGCGGTCTGGCCAGACTGCTGGCCGCCGACTACAAGGCTTTGACAGCCGTCAAAGGCCTGGGCCCAGCAAAGCGAGCCGAGCTGATGGCCGTGCTGGAGCTGGCCCGCCGTGCCACGGCACAGCAGCTGCGCGAGCGGGAAGTCTTTTCCTCCCCCGAGGCCGTCAAGCACTATCTGCAGCTGCATCTGGCGGCCAGGCCGCACGAGGTGTTTGCCGTGCTGTTTTTGGACAGCCAGAACCGCTTGCTGGCTCTTGAAGAAATGTTTCGCGGTACCTTGACGCAAACCTCCGTCTACCCTCGTGAAGTCGTGCTGCGCGCCCTGCACCATCAGGCCGGCGCGGTGATCCTCGCGCACAACCACCCCAGCGGCAACGTGCAGCCCAGCAGTGCCGATAGCGCGCTGACCGCCACTCTCAAGGCCGCTCTGGCTTTGATCGATGTACGCGTGCTCGACCACATCATCGTCGGGCCGGGCGCCGCCTGCTCCATGGCCGAGGAGGGTCTGCTATGAGCCACGCACACCGCTCGCTGCAGGATCTGGCCGGCATCTCCCGCCATCTCAAGCAGATGCGCGAACAGGCCGAAGCCCTGGCCCTTGCGCAGGCCGAGGCGCGTGCAGCGCGCGAGCGTGAACGCAATCTGTTTGCGCTCAGCGTCGGCAAGGTCACGCCACTGCGCTCGCGCAACGAAGTCAGCTTTCTCGAGCCAGCGCCCTCCCCGCTGCCGCTGCAGATGGTGCTGGACGAACAGAATGTGCTGCGCGAAGCCATGAGCGACGAGTTCGATGTCAGCACCCTGCTGGACGTGGACGATCAGCTGAGCTTTCGCCGCCCCGGCATTGGTCTCGACGTGACCCGCAAGCTGCGTGGCGGCCACTGGAGCATTCAGCGCCAGCTGGACCTGCACGGCCTGCGCTCGGACGAAGCCCGCGAGGCGCTGGGCCAGTTCATCCGGCTGTCGCACCGCACGGGCGTGCGCTGCGTGCGCATCGTCCACGGCAAGGGCCTGGGATCGCCGGGGCGCACCCCCGTGCTCAAGGGCAAGGTGCAGCGCTGGCTGGTTCAGAAAAAAGAGGTTCTGGCCTTTGTCCAGGCCCGCCCGGCCGAGGGTGGCGCGGGCGCGCTGGTGGTGCTGCTGCAGCCGGGCAAGCGCAAGCTGTTCTAACTGTTTTAGGATCCAATCTGATAGCCACCTGCACCTATGTGCATTGGGTTTCAGGCCTGAAACAGCTTATCTTCCCTGCGGCACGGTGTTGAGCGGCAAGGGTAGCGGCCGCATATTGCGGCCGTAGATGCGGCGTATGCGCTCGGGCACCGTCGGGTGGGATTCCAGCCAGTCTTCGAGGCGGCTGGCATGGGGTGTTTCGGCCAGCAGCATATGCTGCACGATGCGCTTGTCCAGCCCCTGGTGGCTGCGCGTATCCTGCTGCCAGCTGCCGTACTGCTGCTCGGCCAGTTCACGCTGCGTGAGCACCTTGCGCAGCACGCCGCCCAGCCCATCCTTGCTGCGCGTCCACTGCACGGCACGCGCATCGGCCAGATACTCGCGCTGGCGCGATACGGCGGCCTTGAGCAACTGGCCGCCCAGCCAGCCGACAAAGCCCGCAGCCTGGATAAAGAGGCCGAACCATTGCATAAGAATGCTGTCGCGCTCGCGCAGGCTCTGGCCGAAGTTGTGGATCAGCTCCAGCCCGTAGACCATGCCGGCCAGCTGCATGTTCAGGCGCGTGTCGCCCTCGCGCAGATGGGACAGCTCATGCGCCACCAGGCCCTGCATTTCCTCACGGCTGAGCTGGTCCAGCGCCCCCTGGGTCACGGCGATGACGGCGTCCTGCGCATCCCAGCCCGCCGCAAAGGCATTGATGGCCTCGGTACGCGCCAGCACCGCGACCTGGGGCGCAGGCCAGTGCGCCGCAATGCACATTTCATCGACGATATTGCACAGCTGCTGCTCGGCCAGCGAGCTGCCGGGCCTGGCCTCGCGCGCACCCACACGCTGAGCCAGCTTGCGCCCGCCATGGCGCAGCTGGTCCAGCTCTATCCAGCAGCCGCCCAGCACCAGCAGCAAGGTCACGCCGATATTCACAGCCGCAAAGCCAGTGGGATAGTCCCAGCCGCCGAATGCCAGAGTGCCCAGCCACCAGGCCAGCATCAGGCCCAGGTGCACCGATGCCACCACGGCCAGCACGCACAGGCCGAACACCAGCAGCAACCAGCGCGTGCTGCGCCTGGCCTGGCGCTGTCGCTCCCAGAAACGCATGCGCTCAGAACCTGACCTGAGGAACGGCGCGCTCCTGCTCGCTCTGGGTCGAAGCCAGCATGTCCATATGCACAAAACCCACCAGCCGCGCCACGATCAGATCCGGGAACTGTCCGGCCTGGTTGTTGAATTCCAGCACCTCGTCGTTATAGGACTGACGCGCAAAACCGATGCGGTTCTCGGTACTGGTGATCTCTTCGCTGAGCTGCTGCATGCGGGCATCGGCCTTGAGCGTGGGATAGGCCTCGGCCAACGCCATCAGACGGCCCACCTGACCGCCCAGCACCTGCTCCGCAGCCATCAGAGCCCCCATGGCCTGCGTCTTGCCCGGCGACTGACGGGCCTTGTCGGCAGCGCTGACGGCCTCGCCTCGTGCGCGAATCACGGCCTCCAGCGTCTGGGCTTCGTGCTGCATATAGCCGCGTGCAACCTCCACAAGATTGGGAATCAGGTCATGACGGCGCTTGAGTTGCACGTCGATCTGCGCAAACGCGTTCTCCACCTGGTTCTTGTGCGTGCGCAAGCGGTTGTAGAGGGCAATTGCCCAGATCACGATCACCACAACCACTGCCAGCGCGATATATGCCGTCATACCCTCTCCCTGAAAATTTTCTCGCATCATAGCCAGTCCCAGAAAAAAGCCGCCGTGGCCTTTGGAGCCACGGCGGCAGTCATTGCGGCAACGCTGCCTACTTGGACAGATCGAGCTGGTATTTGCTCATGCCCTTGCCCGAGCCGTCATCGGCCGCCAGCACAGACACTCCCGTCAGGCCTGCCGCCTGGGCCACGCTCAAGGCATTGGTGCCGGAGCTGAACACCACCGGGCCGGCCGTCGTCACCTTGGCAAAGCGCCAGCTCTTGGCTGCGCCATTAGCCGCTCTGGTGATCTGCGGATTCTTGCGCACATACTCGATCACCACATCACGGTTCGCATCGGGCGATGCCCAGATGGCCGACGAGCCGTCGAGCTTGGGGATGAAGCTGGCACCGCTGGTGGCCCGGTAGTTGTTGGTGGCGATCACGAACTCCTGCGCCGTATCCATGGGCTTGCCCAGATAGCTGAGGTTCTTGATACGGCTGCCCAGCGGCTGGGTCACATCGATCTCGTACTGCACATCGGCGGTGGTGAACATATCGAAGTTGTAGCCCGGGAAGCTGCTGATCAAGGGCTGCTCGGCGGTCTTGTTCACGTCGATCTGGTTGAAGCGCTTGGCTGCAGCCTCCAGCCAGCTCTTGATGTCGGCGCCATTGACCTTCACCGCATATACGGTGTTGGGGTAGAGATACAGGTCGGCCGCGTTGTAGATGGCGAGCGAGCCGGCAGCCACATCGGTGAAGTCCTTGCCGCCCTGGAAGCCGGACTTGAACGGCGCGCTCACCGACAGCACGGGCAGGCTGGCGTACTGCGGCAGATTGGCCTTGATGTAGCTGGCCACATAGGCCTGCTGGGCCTGGTTGACGATCTGGATGGCACCGGGGTCGCCCACATCGGCAAACAGCGTGCTCATGCGGAAGTCCGTGCTGCCTATGGGCGTCTTCACGTAGCTGATGGCCGCCTGATGCTGTGCCTCGATCAGCGGCGCGACGGCCGGGTCGGCATCCACAAACACCGTGGCACCCGCGGCATCCTTGTTCTGGATGTTGCGCAGCTCGCTCTTGCTGCCGGTCTTGGCCACGCTCCACTTCTTGCCGTCCCATTGCAGCGGCAGCTGGATCACGCCCAGAGCCTTGCCCCAGGAGCTGGCCATGACCGCAGGCACGCCGTTGATGGTGCCAGCCTGGTTGTCCACACCGTTCTGGCTGTAGGCAGGCTTGGCCGACAAGTCGGGGAACACGCTGTGCTGATGGCCCATGACCATGGCGTCGATGCCCGCCACCTTGGACAGATACAGGCCGGGGTTCTCCATGGTGGCCGAATAGGCCGAGCCGTCCAGACCACCATGCAGCAGCGCCACCACCACATCGGCACCCTTGGCGCGCAACTCTGGCACGTATTTGCCGGCAGCCTCCACCGCACCTTCGGTGTAGACCTTGCCTTCGAGATAGCGCTTGTCCCAGTTCATGATGCCCGGCGTGGTGAAGCCGATCACGCCGATCTTGATGGGCAGCTTGACTTCCTTACCATCGCTGCCCTTGGCCACCATGGTGCGCTCCAGCACGGCATAGGGCTGAACCAGCGGCTTCCTGGTCTTGCTGCTATAGACATTGGCCAGTACGGCTGGATAGCCGTTGCCCGCACATTTCTGGCTGGCATCCACGCCATCCACATCCAGACCGCCGCCCAGCACCTGGTTGAGAAAGGGCAGGCCGTAGTTGAATTCGTGATTGCCCAGCGTGCCCGCGTCAAAGCTCAACGCGCCCATGGCCTTGTACATGGACAGCTGCTGCGTGCAGGGTATGGGCTTTACCTCGGCCTCGTAGTCGGCCAGGGCCGTGCCCTGAATGGTGTCGCCGTTGTCCACCAGCAGCGTGTTGGCAAATTCCTTGCGAGCCGCACGGATCAGCGTGGCCGTGCGCTCGAAGCCATAGGTCTTGTCCTCGGCCAGCTTGAAATAGTCATAGCTGCGCACATTGAAGTGCAGGTCCGTGGTCTCCAGAACGGCCAGCGTCGCCGTGGCAGGCTGCGCGGTCACAGGCGTCGTGCTGCTGTCGTCGCTGCCGCCGCAGGCGGCCAGCAATGCGGCACAGCCCACGGCCGTCAGCACATGGCGGCGTTGTTGCAATGCCGAGAAGAAACCGCCCGAGCGCAGCTTTGCGCCAGGCAAATCGAAATCCTGCATGGTTGACCCTGCTTGTTGAAAAACAGGCAGTGTCGGCAGGGCTTCTTACAGCATCGTGAAGGAAATTTGACGCTTTGAAACTGGGCTCAGGAACTCAGGCGCCGCGATTGCGCATCCAGTCCGCCGTGTTCATGAAGCTGGCCTTGAGGCGCGTGCGCAAGGCCTCGGGCACCTCGGTCTCGCCCATGGCCTGATCCATGCAAGCCACCCACTGGTCGCGCTCCTGGATCCCAATGGAAAACGGCATATGGCGCATGCGCAGACGCGGATGACCGAAACGATCCTGGTAATAGTCGGGGCCGCCCAGCCAGCCGCAGAGAAACCAGAACAGCTTCTGGCGCGCATCGGCCAGCGTGCTGCCATGGGCGGCGCGCAGCTCCTTGTAGCCGGGCTCCAGATCCATGAGGTCATAGAAGCGGGTCACCAGTTGCTGGACTTTCTCTTCCCCGCCTATCCATTCGTAGGGGGTATCAAACGGGGGCTTTTCTTCAATCTGCATGTGTAGCGGCTTTGCGAGTCAGTCCCGATTGTCGGACATGCGGCATGTCCATACCCGAGCGCAGGAATGCGAAAACCCCAACGGCCGTCAGCACCGTCACGCCTGCCAGCACATCGAGCAAGGTGGAAAAAGCCAGGCCATAGGCCTTGAGCAGCTCGGCGGCCGACGCATCCTGCATCAGCGCCTGCACTCCCTGCATATTGCCGGTGACCAGCATCTGGGCCACGGCCGAGCCCTGCGTCATGGAGGGCGAGAGAGCAGCCAGCTCCCGCGTCAGCAGCACGGCCAGCGCTGCCCCGACCACGGCCAGGGCAATGCCCTCGCCCGCCACACGCACGGTGCTGAAGATGCCCGTGGCCATGCCGGCACGCTCGCGCGGCACCACCGTCACGGCCAGCCCGTCCATCAGCCCCCAGGGCAGTCCTATGCCCAGACCGATCAGCAGCAGTGGCGCGGCCATCTGCGCCAGCTCCGAGCCGGGTGGACAGCGCCCCAGCCACAGCAGACCCGCGGCGCAGACCAGCAGCCCCGCGCCGCACAACAGGGCCGCCGACAGCCAGCGCGAGAGCCAACCCGCCAGCAGTGGTACGAACAGCATGGGCAGCGACAGCACAAACATGCGCTGCCCGGCCGCGAGCGGCGCCAGGCCTTCCACGCCGATGAAGCGCAGAGGCAGCAGCACCAGCAGCACCACAAAGGCGTAGGCCGGTGCTGCGGCCAGCAGCTGCACACCGACAAAGCGCGGATAGCGGAACAGCGATAGGTCCAGCATGGGGTGAGCGCTGCGGCGCTCGATCTGTACAAAGGCCGCTGCCGCCAGCAGGGCAGCCGCCAGGGGCAGCCATGTGCGGCCATGCGACCAGCCCGTTTCCGGGACTTGCAGCATGCCCCAGGTCAACAGCGCCAGCGCCAGCGTGAACGACAGCGCGCCCGGCAGGTCCAGCCGCTGTGCCTGCGGATTGCGCGATTCCGGCATATGGCGCAGGCCCAGCAGCAGCGCCGCGAATGCTGCTGCGGCGGCGCTGAGCAGCACGCTGCGCCAGCCCCAGCTCTGCAGCAACCAACCCGACAGCAAGGGCCCGAAGGCCAGTCCCACACCAAAGGAGGTGCCCACGAAACTGAAGGCACGGGTACGCCGGGCTCCATCGTAGGCCTGGGCCAGGCCGGCGGTGCCTGCCGCCAGTGCAGCGGCCGCGCCCAGTCCCTGCAGCGCCCGCAACAGATCGAAGCCGATGATGGCCCCCTTGCCCTGCAGGCAGACCTGCAGCAGCACGCTGCCAACCACGGCGGCCAGCCCCGCAAGAAACACACGCCGCCGCCCGTAGATGTCGGCCAGTGCTCCTGCCGCCATCAGAGTGGAGCCGAAACTCAGCATGAAGGCATTGGTGACCCAGTTCAGCGCCAGAGGGCCACCGCCCAGAGCCTCACGCAGCGCCGGCAGCGCCACGGCCGGCCCGGTAAAGCTCAGCGGCATGGCCAGCGCGGCCAGGCAGACCGACAGCAGCACCCAGACAGGCGATGCGCGGCGGGTGCAAAAAGAAAGGTCCGCGTGCGGGCGGGATGGGGAAGTGGGGCAAGACATGGAGGGCTGGCGTCGTGAATCAATCAGACATGAAAGATAAAAGCTCTCCAATGAAACGAAAATAGCTTTAACACTCCCCACAATCCCAACCAAAGGTTGCCAATTACCATGGACAGCTTCAGCGGACTTGAGTCCTTTGTACGTGCCGCCGATCTTCTGAGCTTTGCCGAGGCCGGTCGCGCACTCGGCATCTCGGCCTCGGCCGTGGGCAAGAACGTGGCGCGCCTGGAGCAGCAGCTAGGCCTGCGCCTGTTCCATCGCACCACGCGCCAGGTTCGCCTCACTCAGGAAGGCAGCCTGTTCCACGAGCGCTGCCGGCGCATCCTCGACGAGCTGCACGATGCACGCGCCGCCATGCAGGCCGCTGCCGAGGCGCCACGCGGCCGGCTGCGCGTGAGCCTGCCCACCATCGGCTACCGTTTTCTGCTGCCCGTGCTGCCCGAATTTCAGGCCCGCTATCCCGAGGTGGAGCTGGATCTGGATTTCAACGACCATCTGGTCGATGTCGTCGAAGCCGGTCTCGATGTGGTCATCCGCAGCGGCGAGCTGGCCGACTCGCGGCTGGTGGCGCGCCGACTCGGGCCGTTTCGCTTCATTCTGGCAGCCTCGCCGGCCTATCTGTCCGAGCGCGGCGTGCCGCTGACGCCGCCCGACCTTGCCGGACACAGCAGCCTGCGCTATCGCTTTCTGAACAGCGGCAAGCTCGAGGAGTGGACGCTGCCCGGGCTGCCGGCCATGCCCATCGCCCTGGTCTGCAACAATATGGAAGCCATGCTGGGCGCAGCCGTCTCAGGCCTGGGCCTGGCCTACATGCCCGACTTCCTGGCCCGCGACGCACTGGCGCGTGGCGAGCTCCAGCAGGTGCTGGCCGAGCAGCTCACGCATAGCGGGCAGTTCTCGGCACTCTGGCCCTCCAGCCGCCAGCTCTCGCCCAAGGTCAGGGCCTTTGTGGACTTTGCGAGCGAGCGGTTGTTCAAGGGCTAGCCTTAGAACATTCTTATTCCGCCGCCTGGCGCAGCGTGATCATCACGGGGCGGCTGACCACCTCGCGCAAGGCCCACCAGCCGGCCAGCCAGGCCAGCAATGCGCCCGCCAGCGCGCCCACCAGGGGCACCCACCAGAGCACATTCCACTCGAAATCAAACACCCAGCGCGCCAGCGCCCAGCCCACGGCAAGGGCCACACAACTGGCCAGAAAGCCGGCCATCAGGCCCACTCCGGCCAGCTCGGCACTCTGCACCTGCTGCAGCAGGCCCGACCTGGCGCCCACGGCGCGCATGATGGCATATTCGCGCGCTCTTTCCTCACGCGTGCCGGTGACGGAAGCAAACAGCACGACCAGCCCCGCCACCAGCGTGAAGCCGAACAGGAACTCCACGGCGCGTATGACCTGGTCCATCACCTGCTGCACCTGGGCCAGCGTGCTGCTCAGATCGACATTGGTGATGTTGGGAAATTCATTGACCAGCGCATTGTCAAAGCCCTTGATATCGGGCGCGCGATAGGCCGCCAGATAGGTCACGGCCACGTTCTCCAGGTGCTGCACGGGGTAGATCACAAAGAAGTTGGCGCGCATGGAACTCCAGTCCACCTTGCGCAGACTGGTGATGCGGGCTTCGCTTTCCTCGCCGCCGATATCGAAGCGCAGCGTATCGCCCAGCTTCAAGCCCAGGGTCTTGGCAATGCCTTCCTCCATGCTGATCGCGCCCTGCTCGCCCGCCTGCCAGCGGCCGCCCACGATCTGGTTGTGATCCGGCATGGTTTCGGCAGTGGAGATATTGAACTCCCGGTCCACCAGTCGCTTGGCGCGATCCTCCTCATAATCATCGGGGCTAACGGCCTTGTCGTTAACGGCGATCAGCCGGCCGCGAATCATGGGATACCAGTCATAGCTGTGCACGCCAGCCTTTTTCAGCGCGGCCTGAAAGTCCTGCGCCTGATCGGGCTGGACATTGATCACAAAGCGGTCGGGCGCATTGGCAGGGGTGGCCTTGCGCCAGCTGGCAATCAGATCGGTGCGCAGCAGTACCAGCAGCACCAGGGCCAGCAGCCCCACGGCCAGCGAGCTGACCTGCACCACGGCATACACGGGCTTGGCCGAGACCTGGCGCGTGGCCATTACCAGCCATCGCGGCGCCGTGGCCTCATTGACCACCTGGCGCAGCAGCTTGACGGCCAGCCAGGCCAGGCCCGCGAACAGCAACACGGCCACGGCAAAGCCGCCCACGGCAATCAGGCCCAGCTTGATGTCGCGGCTGGCCACCATCAGCAAGGCCGCAAACCCCGTCACGCCCACGCCCAGCACCAGCCATGAGGCGGGTTTGAGCGCCCCCAGATCGCGCCGCATCACGCGTAGCGGTGGCACCTGGGCCAGCTGCAGCACGGGCGGCAGGCCAAACGCCAGCAACAGGGTCAGCCCCATGCCCATGCCGAACAATGCGGGCCACAGGCTCGCCGCAGGCAGGGCGGACTCGACCAGTCCGGCCAGCAGCCAGACAAACACATGGTGCACGGCCCAGCCCAGCAGCACGCCGGCCGCGCTGGCGGCCAGGGCAATGCTCACGAATTCCACGACATAGGCCAGGGCAATACGGCGCTGACTCTGGCCGAGCACGCGCAGCATGGCCGACGCATCGAGATGGCTGTTGGCAAAAGCACGCGCCGCCAGTGCCACGGCCACGGCCGAGAGCAGCGCCGATAGCAGCGCCACCAGACTCAGGAACTTCTCGGCCCTGTCCAGGGTCTGGCGCATCTCGGGGCGGCCGCTTTCCAGCGATTCCACACGCACGCCATGCAGGCTCTTGGCCAGCTCCTGCGCCCAGCCCAGATAGTCTTGCGCAGCCCGTTCTGCGCCGCGCCCGGCGTCTGCCTGCGCAGCCACGGCCAGTCGATAGGTGATGCGGCTGGCCGGCTGTACCAGGCGCGTGGCGGGCAGGTCGGCGCTGTTGATCATCACGCGCGGGGCAAAGCTCATAAAACCCGCGCCACGATCGGGCTCGATGGCGATGATGTGCGAGATATGAAAGCTCGCATCGCCCAGCAGCAGTCTGTCGCCGAGCTTCAGGCCCAGCGCCTCCAGCAGCGGCGCATCGACCCAGGCATGGCCGCTTTCGGGAATCGCCCGCACTTCCAGATCCGGCTGGCCCGTCCCCTGGTTCAGATGTAGCACGCCGCGCAAAGGATAGCCGGGCTCCACGCTTTTGAGCGCCACCAGACGGCTGGCACCACCCTGCTCCTGAGCGGCCCGCGCCATGGTCGGAAAGCTGGCCGTGGCCACGGTCTGCAGCCCCTGCTGCCTGGCCTGCTGCACAAAAACCGCGGGAGCGGGGTTGTCGCTGACCACAACCACATCGCCGCCCAGCAACTGACGGGCGTCACGCTGCAGGCCGGCCTGCAGGCGGTCGGCAAAAAAACCCACCGAGCTCAGTGCCGCCACGGCCAGCAGCACGGCCACGATGATCAGGCGCAGCTCGCCAGCGCGCAGATCGCGCCAGAGATTGCGCAGCCCCAGAATCCAGACAGATGATGCTTGCATGGTCTGCACGATAGCGCAGCGGCCTGCCGCCATGCCAGAACTGCATGGCAATGCCCTGCTGGAGCGGGACGATAATCGATGCCTTCAGACGGAGGCCAGAACGTGGAAGTGATCTTGGTGGTGGCCCTGGGGGCTGCGGTGGCAGGCTTTGTACAGGGGCTGTCGGGCTTTGCCTTCGGCATGGTGGCCATGTCGTTCTGGGCCTGGGTGCTGGAGCCGCAGCTGGCCGCCGTGCTCTCGGTGTTCGGCTCGCTGACGGGGCAGATCATTGCGGCCTTCACCGTGCGGCGCGAATTTCACTGGAAGTCGCTGCTGCCCTTCATCGCGGGCGGTCTGGCCGGCATTCCCATAGGCGTGGCCGTGATGCCGCATCTCAATATGGACTGGTTCAAGTTCGGCCTGGGCTGCCTGCTGGTGCTGTGGTGCCCCACCATGCTGCTCAGCGCCCACCTGCCCCGGCTGACGCTGGGCGGCGGCCTGCTGGCCCGCTGCAGCGATGCGATTGCGGGGCTCATCGGCGGCGCCATGGGTGGGCTGGGCGGCTTCAGCGGCACCGTGCCCACGCTGTGGTGCACGCTGCGCGGCTTTGAGCGCCATGTGCAACGCACGGTGATCCAGAACTTCAACCTCTCGGTGCTGGCCGTCACCATGGCCAGCTATCTGGCCACCGGCCTGGTCAAGCCCGCCATGTGGCCCTCGTTCGCCATCGTGCTGCCGGCCGTGCTGGTGCCCGTGATCTTCGGCACCCGCGTCTACAAAGGCGTGAGCGATGCCCGCTTTCGCCAGATCGTGCTGAGCCTGCTGACCTGCTCGGGCATCGCCATGCTGGCGGCGTCCGTGCCGCGGCTGTTCCTGGCACCGTAACGTAAAACTGCCTACGGCAAGGCTGATCGCAAGCCACTACCATCTGCGGCATGAATGCCGCGCCTACCGCCCCCACACCTGAACTGACCGCCTTTGCCCACGCCATCCCCAAGATGGAGTTGCACTGCCACCTGCTGGGCACGGTCAGAAAAAACACCTTCATCGAACTGGTGCAGCGCGCCAAGGCGCCGCTGACTGCCGAAGAGATCGAGGCGTTCTACACGCGCGGCGAAAAGCCCGTGGGCGTGCTGCGCGTGCTGCGCGCACTCGACGAGTGGCTGCTGCAGACGCCGGCCGATCTGGAGCGCATTACCTATGAATACCTGCAGGATGCCGCTGCCCACCATGTGCGCTATGCCGAATTCTTCTGGAACCCCACGGGCACGGTGCAATGCTCGGGCATGAGCTATGCCGCCGCCCAGCAAGCCATCCTGGCCGGCGCCGCAGCCGCGCAAAAGGATTGCGGCATACGTGGCCGCCTGGTGCCGTCCATCGACCGCGAAGCCCCGGCCGAGGCCGCCGTGCAGATGGTGCAATGGATGCTGGACAACCGCCATGAAGATGTGCCCGGTATCGGCATCGACTACCGCGAAAACGAGCGCCCGCCCGAGCTGTTTGTCGAAGCCTATGCGCTGGCGCGTCGCAACGGCCTCAAGACCACGGCCCATGCCAGCGAGTTCGGCCTGCCCTGGAACAATCTGCAAACGGCCATAGAGACTCTCAAGGTGGACCGCGTCGACCACGGCTACACTGTCATCGACAACCCTGAGCTGGCCCGGCGCTGCGCCGATCTGGGCATTGTGTTCACCGTGGTGCCGACCAATTCCTACTACCTGCGCACGCTGGCACCCGAGCGCTGGGCGCTGGACCACCCGATTCGCCAGATGCCCGGCCTGGGCCTTCGCGTGCATCCCAACACCGACGACCCCACGCTGCACCATGTGGACCCCACAGGAGCCTGGACCAAGATGGTCAGCGACTTTGGTTTTTCGATTGCCGACCTCAGGGACTTCATGCTCAACGGCATCGATGCGGCCTGGATAGACGAGAGCGAAAAGCGCAGCCTGCGCCAGCAGTGGAGCGCAGAGTTCGATGCATTGAGCAGCACACACCACTTCTAATCAAATATCGCTGCAGCGCTTTCCATAAAGTGCCTTCAGCTATCAAAATCAATTCAAGCAGGCAGAACACCCGCCTCTTCTCTTAACGACCATCTGCCCTATGCCGTCAGACAAGCCCTCCAGCCTTGAAGAGATTCAGGCGTCCATTGCCAAACTCAGAGTCACCGAACAGCAGCTCGAAGCCACCGCGCAGAAGTACGAAAGCAAGATGCAGAGTTCGAGGAAATGGAACTATCTTGCCGTGGCCATGGCCGTGGTGGTCTGCGCCGTCGCATGGCTTAACCAGGCCTCGCCCTGGCTGCGCTGGGGTGTCCTGCCCGTGGTGCTTTTCATGGTGCTGTTCTTCGAAGGCATGCGTCGCCTGCTGGGCGTGACCATGCAAAGCAGCATGCGCCAGCTCAAGACCCAGATCCGCACACTGGAAACCAGGATGGCCGAGGTACAAGCCACAGTGAAAGATCAGCCATGACTGCCGCCAAACCCGTTCGCGTTCTCATGGTCTGCACCGGAAACATCTGCCGCAGTCCCACTGCCCACGGCGTGCTGGAAAAAATGGTGGTGGATGCGGGTCTTCAGCATCTGGTGCAAGTGGACTCCGCCGGCACGCACGGCTATCACGTAGGGGAGGCTCCCGATGCCCGCAGCCAGCAACATGCGCGCCGCCGGGGCTATGACCTCAGCGGGCAGCGTGCGCGGCAGCTAACGAAGCAGGATTTCGACGCTTTCGACCTGGTACTGGTGATGGACAGTGCCAACGAAATCGCTGCGCGCCGCATCGCCACACCCGCCCAGCAGCAGCGCATGAAGCGGCTGACCGACTACTGCCAGCGCTTTGACGAGCGCGAAGTGCCCGATCCCTACTATGGCGGCGACAGCGGCTTCGAGCATGTGCTCGATCTGGTGGAAGATGCCTGCCGAAATCTGCTGCAAAACATCGTCCAGAATCGCCAGACCTGAATGGAGCTCTCCATGGATTTGCCGAAATTCCGACTCAGCCCCAATGCCTATGCACTGGATCTGTTTGTGGCTGAAAGCGGTACCTGCTCCTGCTGTGGCCAAGCGCGTGAGCTCAAGTACAACAGCTCGTTTTACAGCCGCGAAGAGCCGGACTATCTCTGCCCCTGGTGTATTGCCGACGGCAGCGCGGCCAAGCACTATGAGGGCGAATTCAACGACTACCTGGGCATTGAAGGCGTGAACGCCGATCCCGACGAACCTGACAGCATCGTCATGGATCACGTGCTGCTGCTGGAAGTCTGCGAACGCACGCCCAGCTATCACAGCTGGCAGCAGGAGCAGTGGCTGGTGCATTGCAACCAGCCCTGTACCTTTCTCGGCTATACCGATTACGCCGAAATCCAGACCCTGCAGGCCGAGTTGCAAGCCGATATAGCCAGCATGCCGGAGCGCTATCTGCAGGCCATCAGCAAGACCGGTGATCCGGTGGGCGGCTACCTGTTTCGCTGCGTGAAGTGCGGCATGCACCGGCTGCACACCGATTGCACCTGAGGCATGAACACGGACATCATGCAGGTGGAGTTCAGCCACCATATCGACGCCAGCGAAGCTGATGCCGAAGGCTTTTACGAGTACTACTACGAGTACGACATCTATCGCTTTACGCTGGGCGGCCTGAGTCTTGTGGTGCGCAGCTATAGCGATACCTGGGAGCAAGCCAGCGTGCTGCGACTGGAAGAAGCCGGCAAGTCACGCCCGCTGCAGCCCAAGGATCTGAAAATGCCTCTTGTCCAACAGGCGCGGGAGCATCTGCAAAGCCTGGGCAAGCAGGAACTGCGCTGGTTCAACCCCAGGCACGCGCGCTACGACCCGCTTTGAGCAAGCCGCTGAAGCGCTCAGGCTACGACGCACCCACCGCCAGTTCATGGCGGCCGCAGACACCCGGCACCGTAGTGCCCGGAAAATGCAAGCCTTCGGAAAGCGCCTGGCGCTCTTGCCGCGTGGCCCGCATCAGTCGATACATGTCCGCATGGTCGATGAGGCCGGCGGTGCACAGATCCAGCCCCTAGTTGCCGATCGCGACGCCAATACGCCAGCCGCTGTCGTCCACCGCACGGAAGCGATCGATCTTCATGGTGCTCACTCCTTGGCGGTTTCGAGCACGCCGCGGTTGATCTGGTCGCGTTCCATGGACTCGAACAGCGCCTTGAAATTGCCCTCGCCAAAGCCTTCGCGGTAGTTGCCCTTGCGCTCGATGAACTCGAAGAACACGGGTCCCAACAGCGGCTCGGAGAAAATCTGCAACAGCAGGCGTGGCTGGCCGCCTTCGGTGGTGCCATCCAGCAAGATGCCACGCGACTGCAACTCGCCCACGGGCTGGCCGTGGCCGGGAAGGCGCTTGGCGAGGTTCTCGTAATAGATGTCGTTGGGCGCAGTCAGCAGCGGAATGCCAGCCATCTGCAGGCTGTCGATGGCCGTGGGCAGGTCTTCGCACAGCAGCGCGATGTGCTGTATACCCTCGCCATTGAACTTCATCAGGAATTCCTCGATCTGGCCACCGCCCTGCTTGGCTTCCTCGTTCAGAGGAATGCGGATCAGGCCGTCAGGCGCAGTCATGGCCTTGGAGGTCAGGCCCGTGTACTCGCCCTGGATGTCGAAGTAGCGGATTTCCTGGAAGTTGAACAGCTTGTTGTAGAAGTCGGCCCAGTAGGCCATGCGGCCGCGGTAAACGTTGTGCGTGAGGTGATCGACGACCTGGAAACCGTGGCCCTTGGGATTGCGGTCCACACCGGGCAGAAACTCGAAGTCGATGTCGTAGATGGACTTGCCATCTTCGTAGCGATCGATCAGGTACAGCGGCGCACCACCGATGCCCTTGATGGCGGGCAGGCGCAGCTCCATGGGGCCGGTGGGAATGTCCACGGGCTGGGCGCCCAGCTCCAGCGCGCGCTTGTAGGCCTTGTGCGCATCCTTGACACGGAAAGCCAGGCCGCAGGCACTGGGACCGTGCTCGGCTGTGAAATAGGCCGCCTGACTCCTGGGCTCGCGGTTGATGATGAAATTGATGCCACCCTGACGATACAGCACCACGTCCTTGGAACGATGCTTGGCCACCAGCGTGAAGCCCAGCTTCTCGAACAGCGGCTCCAGCACGCCGTCTGCAGGCGAGGCGAACTCGACGAACTCAAAGCCGCACAGGCCCATGGGGTTTTCGAACAAATCGGTCATGAGGAGGTTTCCTGAAAAAAATGAAGTTGATGATGGCGCGATCAGGCGGTTTTATCCAGTGCCTGGACTTCGATCTCAACGCCTACGCCAAAAACCAGCTGAGCCTGCACCAGGCTGCGCACCGGGTAACGGCCTTCCTTGAAATAGCTTGCATAGACCTTGTTGAAGGCATCGAAATGAGCCAGGTCGCTGAGCCAGATATTGGCCTTGACCACATCGTCCAGCGAGCTGCCCACCGCCTCCAGCCGCGCCGCGATGGCCTTGAGCACGGCATGTGTCTGCTCTTCGATGGGGCCGGTGAGCGGACGCTTGTCCTCGCCGAAGGGGATCTGCCCCGACAGCATCAGAAGGCCGCCTGCGCGGACTGCGGAAGAGAAGGGCATGCCGCCGGGCGCGGGATAAAAGGTTGCAGTGGAGTTCATCGAAGTGCTCTCAAGGTTCAGGTGGTTACAACAGGCTGGCGCCAAGGTCTGCGCAAGCCCTCATTCAATCAAACCGCAGTCTGCACCAGCCGAACGGGCTGGCGAAACACCATGCGGTACATGGCATAGACCGCCAGCACCCACACCGGAATGGCATAGGCAGAGGCACGTACTCCGGGAGTGAGCAGCATCACGACCACCACCAGCGCCATGGCCGCCAGACAGATGTAGTTGGTCAGCGGGAACAGCGGCGCCTTGAAGCTGCGCGGCGTGCCCTTGGCATCATGCAGCTTGCGGTAGTTCAGGTGCGAAATGATGATGATGGTCCAGATGATCACCAACGCCGCCGTGATCAACGAGATCAGCAGCTCTATCACGCCGGCAGGCGCCACATAGTTCAGCACCACGCAGAAGGCAGTGACGATGCCGGGATAGACGATGGCCTTCACGGGCACACCGCGTTTGTTGACTTCAGCCAGCGACTTCGGTGCGTTGCCTTCCTGGGCCATGCCATACAGCAGACGGCTGGAGCTGTAGACCATGCTGTTGTAGACCGACAGCGTAGCGGTGAGGATCACGAAATTCAGCATATGCGCGGCCAGGTGCTCGCCCATGCCCGAGAACACCAGCACAAAGGGACTACTGCTGTAGGTGCCGCCACCGGCCTTGAGCTGGGCCACCAGATCAGTCCAGGGCGTCAGCGACAGCAGCACGGCCATCGAGCCCACATAGAACAGCAGCACGCGCACCATGAGCTGGTTGATCGCCTTGGGGATGACCTTGCGCGGCTCTTCGGTTTCTGCTGCGGCAAAGCCCAGCATTTCCACGCCGCCGAAGGCGAACATGATGAAGGCAAAAGCCATGAACAGACCCTTGAAGCCGTTCGGCAGGAAACCGCCTTGCGTCCACAGGTTGCTGATCGTCTGCGTGGGGTTGTGCGTGGTGGACAGCAGGTAGATGCCCGTAGCGATCATCGCCACCACGGCCACGATCTTGATCAGTGCGAACCAGAACTCAAACTCGCCATAGGCCTTGACGTTGATGAAGTTCACGCCGTTGATAAGCACAAAACAAACGGCGGCCGTCACCCAGACCGGGATATCGGGCCACCAGAACTGGATGAACTTGCCCACGGCGGTCAGCTCCAGCATGCCCACCAGCACATAGAGGGCCACGCAGTTCCAGCCCGACAGGAAACCGGCAAAGCGCCCCACGTAGCGGTTGGCGAAATAGCTGAACGAACCGGCAGAAGGCTCCTCGACCAGCATTTCGCCCAAGAAACGCATGATGAAGAAGATCAGCAGGCCGCCGATGGTATAGCCCAGCAGCACGCCAGGGCCGGCCAGCTCGATGATGCCGGCCGAGCCCAGAAACAGCCCGGTGCCTATGGTGCCGCCCAGCGCAATCAGCTGGATATGGCGGTTCTTGAGCTTGCGCTCCAGATGCCCGTTGGAGGAAGGGGTATGCATGGTTTGTCTCCTGTTATCTATATCTACCTATGCGGATCCGAAAAGCGCTTACTGCTCGGCCCTGCCGCGCCACATATCCCATGCCAGCGTGAGTCCCACGCCGATGTCGCGCAGCGGGCGCGGCGGGATGTAGTTGGCAGTGCCCTCGACGAGGAAGTCGTCGATCAGCGGGGTCTTGCGGCCCAGCGCCAGGTCGGCGATCAGCATGCCGGCAGCGGTATGGCGCACGATGCCCGAGCCGTTGCAGCAGGACGCTGCCCAGGCGTTGTCGCCAATCCGGCCAAAGGCGGGCGCATGGTTGTGCGAGACCGCCAGCCAGCCCATCCAGAAATGCTCGAGTTCGATGGCCCCGAGCTGTGGAAAGCGGCGGCGCAACAGCGCCTGGTTCATGGCCCTGGCCTTGGCGCGGCGCCCGTCAGTGGTGCGCAGGCTGGGTGAATACTCGAACCCCTGGCGGATCATCAGCCGCCGGTCGTGCGTCAGCCGTACCGTGGAACCCGCCACGCCATGCGCGGGCGTCACACCCCAGGCGACATCCGTTCCCAGCTGGGCGATCTGGGCATCGCTGAGCGGGTGGGTGAGGCTGGCGAACAGCAGAATCGGTACCTGGCGCTCCTGGTAGACGCCGAATGACTGCGAGAACGCATTGACGGCCAGAATGGCCTTGCGCGCACGGATGCTGCCCTGGGCCGTGCGGACAAAGGGAGCCGCGCCTTCGAGCTTCGCCTCGATGACCGGCGAGTTCTCGAACAGCTGTACCTGGGACGGCAGGCTGTCGGCCAGACCACGCACCAGCGCCGCGGGATTCATGAGGCGCGTGCCCGGCGTGTAGACCGCTGCCGCGTAGTAATCGGTGCCTATGCGCTGGCGCAGCGCATCACGATCCAGATATTCATGGGACTCCTGCCAGGCATCCAGATTGCGTGCATAGGGCTTGAGCGACTTCTGCGCCACCTCCTCCGTCACCGCCACGTGGTAGCGGCCGCGCTTTTGCCAGCCACAGGAGATGCTGTGCTCAGTCACTGCCCGCTCCAGTGCATCCACGGCAAAGCGGTTGACGCGGATCACGCGGCGGCCCGCCTCGACCGCGGCATCGGAAGGCGCCGAGCTGTGCGGCAAATCGATCGCGAAGCCCGAGTTGCGGCCCGAGGCGTTCTCCCCCACCACGCCCGCATCCACCACGGCGATGGAAGCATCAGGTTGCTGTTGTGCCAGCTGGCGTGCTGCCGCCAGCCCCGCATAGCCGGCGCCCACGATGACCCAGTCCACCGCCACATCGCCCTGCAGCGGCGCCTTCGGCTGGCGAGTTCCCAGCAGCGCGCTCCATCCATTGGTGCGGTCGTCGGCGGGAAGGCGGTAAACAGAGCGTGACATGGCGGTTTCCAATAAGAGCCCTCGGAAGCTGACTCGCTCTCCAAGGTCGCTGATGAACAACAATGGAGGCGGAGTCTAAAACATAAAACATTAAACGTTTAATCTTTATTTATCATGGATTACCCGAGGGTGAAATTACCCAAGCAGGCCCATCCAGCCGTCAGTGCCGGAGCGTGTAGCATCTGGTGTGGTGCGTCATCGACGCCTTATGAATCACACACGCAGCCCATGAATCAAACAGGAAGCAAAACCGCCCCCCGCCGTACCCAGGCAGAACGCAGTCAGACCACTCAGCGCAAGATCATCAAATCCGCCATACGGCTGCTACAGAAGGTTGGGTTTCAGCAGACCAATCTGCAGGAAATTGCGCGTGGCGCCAAAGTCACGCTGGGGGCGGTGCAGCACCAGTTCGGCAGCCGTCAGGCGCTGATGGAGCAGGTGGTCGATGAAATCATGGCGCCGCTGGCGGCTGCGGGCGCGGGCTGGCCCGAAGATGCCGCCCAACTGCCGCTGGAGCCGCGCGCTCGCGAATTCGTGCGCAGGGCCTGGCAAAGCGTCTATGCCCAACCCAGCTATGTGGCGACCTGGAGCATGTTTTTCGGCTGCAAGAGCACACCGCTATTCGAGCGCATCAACGCGCACCGCTCCCAGCATGACCCCGCCTCCTTCGAACACTTCGTGAAGGTTTTCCCGGAAATCGCCGAGCGCCATCCTCAGCCCAGCCACTTTGCATCTGTGGTGTTTGCTGCGCTGCGAGGCCTGGCCGTCATGCGTCTGTTCGAGATCGACGATGCAGCGGCCGAACATCAGTTGGAGGTGATCTCCCAGATGATCGTGAACGCAGGCACGATCAACCAGGCTTGAGCCGCAGGCAGCAGCGACTTTCGCACCCTGAACAAGCCAGGCCCATATTAACCAAATCGGCTTGAAATGCTTTCTTTACAAGCGCTTCATGCTATCAAACATGAGCTCCAACCTCAGGCTGTTGACCGACGCCCCCAGTTCATCACGGCTGTACCCAGCACCGCCATGGCGCCGCCGAGCACCATGGCGCCTTCAATGCTCTCGCCCAGCAGCAGGGCAGAAAGCAGCACGCCGATCACCGGCACCAGCGTGATATAGCCCGAGGCCGCACCTGCGCCCAGCGATTTGACGCCCGCGAAGTACCAGGCATAAGCCAGGGCCGTGGAGCCATAGGCCATGAAGACCATGGCAGTCCAGGCTGTGCCGCTGGCCTGAAATGCCGAAACCAGCCCCTGCGGGCCTTCCAGCACCAGGCTGGCGGCCAGAAGCAGCAAGGCGCCAAAAATGGAAGTCACAGTGGTCGCAGCCAGCACATCCACGCCTGCCAGCATGGCGCGGCCAATCAGCGTGTAGCAAACCCAGCAGGCCACGCAGCCCAGAATCAGCATCTCGCCCACCCCTACCGTTCCGTTGAGCAATTGCATGGAATCGCCATGTGAGATGACCACCATGGCGCCGCAGGCCGCCAGCAACATGCCCAGCGCAATGGTGGCGTTGATGCGCTCCTTGAAAAGCCACACCGCAAACGCCAGCGTGACCACCGGATTGAGCGTGATGAGCAGCGCCACCTTTCCCGCAGGCAGATACTGCAGACCCGTGAGGAAAAAGCTGGCGTAGCCGAACACCCCGGTCGCGCCTGCGGCAAACATGCTCAGCCAGGTCTTGACAGACCAGTGCCTGAGAGCACCCAGCCCGCCCGAGAAATACAGCCAGGGCAGCAACAGGGTCGCAGCCAGCAAAAAGCGCAGCGCCGATGCCGCCAGAGGCGGCATATTGAGCGCCAGAATGCGGCCTGCCGGCCAGGAAGCGCCCCACATCAGGGCCATGCCCAGAAGACGCAGGTGTGCGCTCATCAAAGAGCTCTTGACGGATTCGGAAATCATGAAGATGGCCAACAAAAAAAGCCGCGGCCATTCGATCGCGGGCAGCGGCTCAGATCAGGGATCTAAAGACCCAATATACCCGCAACACATTCCGGATGGATGCATGCCGCTACCGTCTGGCGCACTGTGCTATGCCTGCACAGGCCTCAGCCGCGCGGCATGCTTGCGCAACGCATCGCGCACCAGAGGCCGCAGCTGCGCAGCCTCCGAAGGCTCATTCAAAGCCGCCAGAATGCGAAGCCGCATGCGCGGCTCCCAGAACTTCTGGATATGCTGGGCCACACCGTCGAGCGCCTCGTCATGCTCTGGCATGGCCTCGAAGAACTCGGCTATGCGATTGGCCATGCGGATCAGGTTGTTCACATCCATCACTGACTTCCCATCTCCAGTTGGGCTGCGGCCAGATGACCGAGCTGCTGGTCGTTGAAACGCCTGTAGCCCTGCTGCCAGCTTGAAGGCTGCGCCACGGGCAATACCTGCACGGCCGTCACCTTGTACTCGGGGCAGTTGGTGGCCCAGTCCGAACTGTCGGTGGTGATCACATTCGCGCCCGACTCGGGGAAATGGAAGGTGGTGTAGACCACGCCGGGCTGTATGCGCTCTGTCACCGTGGCGCGCAGCACCGTCTGGCCGGCGCGGCTTTCAATGCCCACCCAGTCGCCATCGCGGATGCCACGGTCCTGTGCGTCATGCGGATGAATCTCGAGCCTGTCCTCACCGTGCCACTGGTTGTTGGCCGTGCGCCGCGTCTGCGCGCCCACGTTGTACTGCGAGAGAATGCGCCCCGTGGTCAGCAGCAGCGGAAAGCGCTGCGTGACCTTTTCATCGGTGGCCACGTACTGGGTGATGATGAAGCGGCCCTTGCCACGCACGAATCTATCCTGGTGCATGATGGCCGTGCCCGCCTCTTCGGTGCCCTCGTTGCAGGGCCACTGCACGCTGCCCAGGCGCTCTATCTTCTCGTAGCTCACGCCCGCGAAAGTCGGGGTCAGTGCCGCGATCTCGGCCATGATCTCGCGTGGATGGGCGTAGTTCATGGGATAGCCCAGCGCGTTGGACAGCAGTTGCGTCACCTCCCAGTCGGCATAGCCGGCCAGCGGCTGCATGAGCTGGGTCACGCGCGAGATGCGGCGCTCGGCATTGGTGAAGGTGCCGTCCTTCTCCATGAAGGACGATCCGGGCAGGAACACATGGGCGTACTTGGCGGTTTCGTTGAGGAAGATGTCCTGCACCACCACGCACTCCATGGCCGACAGCGCTGCCGTCACATGCTGGGTGTTCGGGTCGGACTGCACGATGTCCTCGCCCTCGCAGTACAGGCCCATGAAGCTGCCTTCCAGCGCGGCCTCGAACATATTGGGAATGCGCAAACCCGGCTCGGGACTGAGCTTCACGCCCCAGGCGCCTTCAAACTCGGCTCTGGTGATGCTGTCCGAGATATGGCGATAGCCCGGCAGCTCATGCGGAAAGCTGCCCATGTCGCAGGAGCCCTGGACATTGTTCTGCCCGCGCAAGGGATTCACGCCCACACCTTCACGACCCACATTGCCCGTAGCCATGGCCAGATTGGCAATGCCCATGACCATGGTCGAGCCCTGGGCATGCTCGGTCACGCCCAGGCCGTAATAGATGGCGGAGTTGACCTGCCTTCCCTGCGGATGATCCGCACTGCCCAATGCATACAGCCGCGCCGCACCACGCACCAGCTCGGGAGCCACACCGGTGATGTCGGCCGTGGCCTCGGGCGAGTTCTCCGGCCTGGCGACGAACTCCTTCCATTGCGCAAAGGACTTGGCATCACAGCGCTCGTCAATATAGGCATCGGCCAGCCAACCCTCGGTGACGATCACATGGGCCAGCGCCGTGATCATGGCCACATTGGTGCCGGGCTTCAGCTGCAGGTGGTAGTCGGCCTTGATATGGGGCGAGTTGACGAGCTCGATCTCGCGCGGGTCGATCACGATCAGGCCGGCGCCGGCACGCCGGGAGTCGCCACGCAGCCGCTTTTTCATGCGTGAGCCGAACACCGGGTGCGCCGCCGTGGGATTGGCGCCTATCACCATGATCACATCGGAGTGCTCGACCGACTTGAAGGTCTGCGTGCCTGCCGACGTGCCATAGGTCTGGCCCAGGCCATAGCCAGTGGGCGAGTGACAGACACGCGCACAGGTATCGACATTGTTGTTGCCGAAGGCCGCGCGGATCAGCTTTTGCACCAGATAGGTTTCCTCATTGGTGCAGCGCGACGAGGTGATGCCGCCAATCGAGTCCCTGCCATGCTTGGCCTGGATGCGGCGGAACTCGCTGGCCGCGTGGGCAATGGCATCCTCCCAGCTCACTTCGCGCCAGGGATCGGTGATCTTGGCGCGGATCATGGGTTGGGTGATGCGGTCCTTGTGCGTGGCATAGCCCCAGGCGAAACGCCCCTTGACGCAGGCATGGCCTTCGTTGGCCTTGCCGTCCTTCCAGGGCACCATGCGCACCACCTGCTCGCCCTTCATCTCGGCCTTGAAGCCGCAGCCCACGCCGCAGTAGGCGCAAGTCGTGATCTCGCTGTGCTCGCTCTGCCCCAGCTCGACCACGGTCTTTTCCTGCAAAGTGGCCGTGGGACAGGCCTGCACGCAGGCGCCGCAGCTCACACAGTCGCTGGCCATGAAGCCGTCGCCCTGACCTGCCGTGATGCGAGACTCGAAACCGCGTCCGCTGATCGTCAGTGCAAACGTGCCCTGCGTTTCCTCGCAGGCGCGCACGCAGCGATTGCAGACAATGCACTTGCTGGGGTCGTAGTTGAAATACGGGTTGGAGGTATCGACCTCAGCCTTGGCCTCGCCCTTGAAGTGGTTGGCTCCATCCATGCCATAGCGCACCTCGCGCAGGCCGACCACTCCGGCCATGTCCTGCAGCTCGCAGTCGCCGTTGGACGAGCAGGTCAGGCAATCGAGCGGGTGGTCGGAGATATAGAGTTCCATCACGCCCTTGCGCAGCTCCTGCAGCTGCGGACTCTGGGTGCGCACCCTCATGCCCGCTTCGGCAGGCGTGGTGCAGGACGCAGGAAAGCCCTTGCGCCCCTCGATCTGCACCAGACACAGCCGGCAGGAACCAAAGGGCTCCAGCGAATCCGTGGCACAGAGCTTGGGCACCTTGATGCCGCCATCGACAGCGGCGCGCATCAGCGATGTGCCCTTGGGCACGGTGACCTCGCGGCCGTCTATATGCAACGTGACCAGTTCCTCGGACAGGCTGGCAGGCGTTCCGCAATCGGTGTTCTTCAGATGTTCCAGCATGGCTCTCTCCTCAGGCGGGGTTCACGGTCTGCGCGGGCTCGATACCGAAGTCCTGCGGGTAGTGCTGTAGCGCAGAGCGCACCGGATAGGGGGTCATGCCGCCCATGGCGCACAGGCTGCCATGCTGCATGGTGTCGCACAGGCTCTCGAGCAGCGCCACATTGGCCGCATGCTCTGCACCGCCTTGACGCGTGATGCGGTCTATCACCTCCACTCCCCGCGTGGAGCCGATGCGACAGGGCGTGCACTTGCCGCAGGACTCGATGGCGCAGAACTCCATGGCATAGCGCGCCAACTGCGCCATATCGGCGCTGTCGTCATGCACGACCAGACCGCCATGGCCGACCACATTGCCCTTGGCTGCATAGGCTTCGTAGTCCAGCGGATCATCCCAGTTCTCGGGCGCCACATAGCTGCCCAACGGGCCGCCAACCTGAATGGCCTTGATGGGCCGACCGCTGGCCGTGCCGCCGCCAAAGTCCTGCACCAGCTCGCGCAGCGTGAGGCCGAAAGCTTTTTCCACCAGTCCGCCACGCGCGATATTGCCCGCGAGCTGGAACGGCAGCGTGCCGCGCGAGCGGCCCATGCCATAGCCCTGATAGAAGGCCGCGCCCCTGGCAAGGATGATGGGTACGGTCGCCAGCGTGATCACATTGTTGATGACCGTAGGCTTGCCGAACAGGCCTTCGATCGCGGGCAGCGGCGGCTTGGCGCGCACAATGCCGCGCTTGCCTTCGATGCTCTCCAGCATGGCGGTCTCTTCGCCGCAGACATAGCTGCCCGCTCCCTTGCGCACCTGCAGGTAGAACGCCTTACCGCTGCCGGCCACATTGGCGCCCAGCCAGCCCGCCGCACTGGCGCGTGCAATCGCCTCGTTCAGCACCGCAATCGAGTGCGGATATTCACTGCGCACATAGATATAGCCCTGAGTCGCACCCACGGCCAGACCAGCGATCGCCATACCCTCGATCAGGCAGAACGGGTCGCCCTCCATCAGCAGACGGTCGGCGAACGTGCCCGAATCGCCTTCATCGGCATTGCAGGCAATGTATTTCTGCGGCCCTGCTCCCACATTCTCTGCAGCCGCAACAGTCTTCCATTTGATCCCCGCGGGAAATGCCGCCCCGCCGCGACCACGCAGGCCGGAGTCCAGCACCTGCTGGACGATGGCTTCGGGCGCCATGGCTGCAGCGGCCCTGAGGCCTTGCCAGCCGCCATGGGCCTCGTAATCCCGCAGGCTCAGCGGATCGACGATGCCCACGCGCGCAAAAGTCAGACGCTCCTGCCGTGCCAGATAAGGCATCTGTTCGGTCAGCCCATGGCATAGCGCATGGGACCGCCCCTGCAGCATGCCGGCGTCCAGCAGACCCGGCACGTCAGCCGCCTGAACCGGGCCGTAGGCCACACGGCCCTGTGCAGTCTCGACCTCGACCAGGGTCTCCAGCCACAGCAAGCCGCGCGAGCCGTTGCGTACCAGCTCCACCGCCAGGCCTCGCGCCTCGCACTCGCGCTGCAGTGCCTGGGCCACCGCATCCGCGCCCACGGCCAGGGCTGCGGCATCGCGCGGCACATAGATGCGCGTGGCAGCAACAGCTTCATTTTCGATAGCTGCTTGCGCTTCATCTGCCTTGGCTTCAAGTCGTTTTTGCTGTATTTCCTCCAGCAGGGCATCGAGCCGGTCCGCAGTCATTCGCGCATGGACTTCGCTCTCATCGACCATCACGGCCGGCGACTGGGCGCACAGCCCCAGGCAGTAGACAGGCTCCAGCGTCACGCTGCCATCGGCGCTCGTGCCATGGGCCTGGCAGCCCAGTGTCTCTTGCGCATGGGCGAACAGTGCATCGCCACCACGCGACTTGCAGGCTTCGGCCCGGCAGATCTGGATTAGCGTCCTGCCATGCGGCTGCTCGCGCAAATGCGGGTAATAGCTGACAACACCATGGACCTCGGCACGCGAAAGATTCAGGGCCTCGGCAATGGCGGGCACGGCGGCGCGCGGGATGAAGCCCAGCGCATCTTGCAGGGAGTGCAGCAGCGGCAGCAGGCCACCGGGTTCCTGACCAAAGCGGGCCAGACAGTGCGTCAGGGCGTCCCGCTGTTCGGGGCTGAGCAGCGGCGCAGCCTCCTGCGGCTGCGCAATAGGGTGATGGGGCATGGGGCGACCTTGTTATGAGGGCGCACCAGCGCCCTTTGTCTCATGCCGTATTTCAGCCCCGGCCGTATCTCAGGTCAAATTCTTTGAATTGATGACGCGATTCAAATTGCAAATCAGCGCACGGCCCCGGCAAAGCTCGCACATTGCTGGCGCCAGGCCTGGGACTGCATGAGCGCCAACGCGGCCTGCTGCGCGCGGGTCGCCTGCTCCTGCGAAGGGGTCAGGAAAGCAATGGCCGTCTGCACCTTGGGCGCAATCAGAGGACGCACCGAGATCCGGGCCGACTCGGGCAGCGTCGCCACCAGCGCACCGGGCAGCACGCTGTGCAGACCGCCTTCGGTCACGGCCAGCATCAGGCTCAGCACGGAATTGGTCTCCATGGCCGCACTGACCTCGCAGCCGGCTGCCACAAAGCTCTGGTCCACAATCAGCCGGTTATGCATGTCCGGCGTCAAAAGACATAGCGGCAGCCTGGCCGCCTGAGCCCATTTCACAGGTTTCTGGCTCTGCTCCTCAGCCGCAGGACTGAGCAGGAAATAATGCTCCTGATACTGCGGCCACATGGTGATGCGGGCGCTGCGTGCCGTGCGGCGGCCCGACTCCAGCCTTTCGCTGTAGCCCAGGGCCAGATCTAGCGAGAGATCTTCGAGTCCGGTTTCTATCTCAAGCGAGCTCATGGAGAGCACCATGGGCGTGATGCCCGGGTGCTGGACCCGCAGCAGCGCGGCAAAGCGCGTCAGCATGGGGATGGCCGTAGGCACGGCAGCCATGCGCAGCAGACCCTTGAGCTGGCCGGCTGCGGCGCTCAGATCCTGTCTCAGCGCCTCCTCGGCCCTGAGCATGGACAGTGCCGTGGCCAGCACCTGCTCGCCCTCGGCAGTCAGCCCGCCAAACACGCGGCCGCGCCTGACGATGACGGCACCGAACTCGTCCTCCAGCGCCTTGAGCGCATTGGACAGTGCAGGCTGCGTGATATGGCAGGCCTGCGCCGCCCTTGCGAAATGGCGGTGCTCGTTGAGCGCCACCAGATAACGCATGGAGGTCAGAAGGTTCATCAGGTATTGCTGCTAACCGTGATCGTGGGGAACTTGCTGGAGAAGTCCTTGGCCTTGAGAGCCACCTTCACGGCCAGATCGCGTGCCACCTTTTTGTAGACCTGTGCGGCTTCGCTCTCGGGCTCGGCCACCACCGTGGGCTTGCCGCTGTCGGCCTGCAGACGGATCTGCAGCGACAGGGGAAGCGCCCCCAGATAGTCGATGTTCTGCTCGCCTGCCATCTTCTTGCCGCCGTCTGCGCCAAAGATATGTTCGACATGGCCGCAGTTGGTGCAGACATGGGCAGCCATGTTTTCGACCAGGCCGAGAATCGGCACGCCGACCTTCTCGAACATCTGAATGCCCTTCTTGGCATCGATCAGGGCGATGTCCTGGGGCGTGGTCACCACCACGGCACCCGTCATGGGCACGCGCTGGGACAGCGTCAGCTGGATGTCGCCGGTTCCGGGCGGCATATCGACCAGCAGATAGTCCAGATCCTTCCAGTTGGTCTGGCGCAGCATCTGCTCCAGCGCCTGGGTGGCCATGGGGCCGCGCCAGATCATGGCCTGGTCGTTGTTGACCAGCAGACCGATGGACATGACCTGCACGCCGTGGTTCTCCAGCGGCTCCATGGTCTTGCCGTCATGGCTTTCGGGCTTGCCCGAAACACCCATCATCATGGGCTGGCTGGGGCCGTAGATGTCGGCATCCAGAATGCCCACGCGGGCACCTTCGGCGGCCAGCGCCAGCGCCAGATTGGCCGTGGTCGTGCTCTTGCCCACGCCGCCTTTTCCGGACGAGATGGCGATGATGTTCTTCACGCCGGGCAGCAACTGCACGCCACGCTGCACGGCATGCGAGGCCACCTTGGTGGTGATGTTGACCGAGACATTGCCCACGCCCGCCACAGTCCTGGCCGCAGCGATGAACTGGCTGCGCAGGGCAGGCTGCAGGCTCTGGGCCGGATAGCCCATCTCCACATCGAACGAGACATCGTCACCGGCAATCTGCAGATTGCGCAGGGCGCGCGTGCTCACAAAGTCCTTGCCAGTGTGCGGATCAAGCACGGTGGTCAACGCGCTCAGAAGCGCTTGTTCTGTAACAGCCATTGGATTTAGTTTTCCAGAGGTTTCTTCAATGAGGGATAGTCTAGCGAAGCTGTCCAACCCCTGTGCACAGGAGACAATGCAGCCCTTTGCCCAAGATTTGAGAGACAGCCCGTGAAATTGAAGATGGCCGAAAATTCTCTGTTTGCAGTCCTGATGCGCTCACGCTGGTGGATCAGCTTTGCGATCTGCGCTGCGGTGGTGCTGGTGTCGCTAGCGGTGTTCCCCAAGGACATTTCGCCTTTTGCCGCTCTGGGAGCCTTCCCGTTCTTCGTCGTCGGCTGCATTGCCTGCTACAAGCAGCTGCGGGCCCCCAGCCCGGCCAGGCTGGAGCAGATTCAGCAGGTGATCGCCGAGCAGTCCTGGGCCGACTTCAGTGCACAGTTGCAGACAGCCTGGCAAGCCGAAGGCTATGAGGTTCAGCGCCTGAACCAGGCCGGTGCCGATCTGCTGCTGACGCGCAACGGCCAGACCAGCGTGGTCGGCGCGCGCCGCTGGAAAGCCGCCGCCCATGGCGTGGAGCCGCTGCGCGAGCTGCAGGCCGCACAACACAAGCTGAAAGCCGATCTCTGCGTTTACGTGGCTCTGCAGCCTCTGGGCGAAAATGCCGCCAGCTGGGCCGCGCAAAATCAATTGGTGGTGCTGGATGCCAAGTCCATCGCCACGCTGATTGCCAAGAACCAGAAAAAGAGCTGACGGCCGCCGCAGACTGTCACCTGGGCCGCCGCCGGCCCGTTCGATGGCCCGGCCCACCTACCGCCCGCGGCCCAATCCGGGCACACTGCAGCCATGGCGGCAGTGCAGTTCTCTCCCACCCTCCCACCCAGTCTTGCCGAAGCAGAGCGGCAGAGCTCCATAGGCCCTAGCTCCAGCATCGGGCAGACCGGCCTGTTGCTCAGCGGCGGCGGCGCCCGGGCTGCCTACCAGGTCGGCGTGCTGGCCGCCATCGCCGAGCTGCGCCGCGCTCGCGGTCTGCAGCATGGCCCCAATCCCTTTCCAGTGCTTGCAGGTACATCGGCAGGCGCCATCAATGTCGCAGCCCTGGCTTGCCATGCCGATGCCTTTGACAGCGCAGTGCGGCGCATGTTGCATGTCTGGGGCCATATGCATACCGAGCAAATCTACAAGGCCGACTCTCTCAGCGTGCTGCGCAGCGGCGCACGCTGGCTGACGCTGTTGTCGCTGGGCTGGGCGCTGGCCCGCTGGAGCCGCATGCGCCCGCGCTCGCTGCTGGACAATGCTCCGCTCAAAACCCTGATGAACAGCGGCCTCATGCCTTTCGAGCGCATCCCACAACTCATCGACAGCGGTCATCTGCACGCCCTGGCCATTACCGCATCCAGCTACAGCAGCGGTCAGCACATCACTTTCTTTCAGACTCGCGAGGCCTTGAGCCCCTGGGTGCGCGACCAGCGCAAGGCCGTGCAGACCCTGCTGACCGCCGATCACCTGCTGGCCTCGTCGGCCCTGCCCTTCATCTTTCCAGCCATGCCGCTGCCCATGGACGGACATCTCGAGCATTTCGGCGACGGCTCCATGCGCCAGACTGCGCCCCTGGCACCAGCGATTCATCTGGGCGCCAGCAAACTGCTGGTCGTCGGCGCGGGCAGACGCCACGAGCCTGTGAGCAGCCAGCCGCAGGTCGATGCCAGCTATCCCACACTTGCCCAGGTGGCCGGGCACGCGCTGTCCAGCATTTTTCTGGACACGCTGGCTGTGGACATAGAGCGTGCCGAACGCATCAATCACACACTGAGCCTGATTTCTCCGGCCGAGCGCATTCACAGCCGGCTGCGCCCTATCGAGGTACTGGCCATCACCCCCAGCGAGCGCATCGACGATATTGCCACGCGCCACATCGACAAGCTGCCGCTGCCGGTGCGCACCCTGCTGGCCACGCTGGGCGTGCGCGCAGGCACGGGCAACCCCATGCGTGACGGTGCGCTGGCCAGCTACCTGCTGTTTGAGCAAGGCTATACCCGTGAACTGATAGCACTGGGCCGCAAAGACGCACTGGCCCGAAGTGAGGAGCTGTGCGCCTTCCTGGGTTGGCCCCAAAAAATGTAATAAATGTTAATGATGCGAGAGGAGCCTGGCAAATGATGCGTGAGACACTTTGCATGACCTTCATCATCGCTCCGACAACCGCCTAGTGACTCCATCCCCACAGCCCATCCGCGCTTCCAAATCGCTCAAGCTTTCGCTGATCCTGCCTTTTGTTGCCCTGATTGCGCTGCTGACATCGGCTCTAGGCATGCTCTGGTACTGGACCGGCAGCAACACGGTGTCCGCCTTGTCCGAGCAGGTGATGCAAGAGAAAGCCGAGCGCATCGCGCTGATCGTGGATCGCCACCTGTACCCGTCCAGTGCCGTGCTGGAGGCTGCGTTCCCCAGCGGCGAGTCCGTGGCCGCCGATATCCGCGAACATATTCCCGACCTGATCTCCCGGCTGTGGGTGGCGACCTCGCTGCATACCCGACCCAACGACTATGTGTACTACGCCAATATCGCAGGCCAGGGCATTGCTCTCAAGCGAGTGGCTCCAGAACTGGGCCAGTTGCGCCTCAAGACTCTGCCCGGCGAGCACCGCAGCTACTTCAAGGTCGCCGGCATGCATGCCGAGCCGATCTACGAATCCACCGAAACCAATCTGTTCGAGCCACGCCAGCGCCCCTGGTTCAAGCTTGCGGCACAGTCGGCCGATGTGATCTGGACTCCTGCCTATATCGACTTCAGTGCCAAGGACCTGGTGCTCACGCGCGCACGCCGCATTCTCTCCATCAAGAGCAGTCTCGAGGGTGTTGTGGCCACTGACATTTCGCTGCGCGCGCTCAACGAATTCGTCAACCAGCTGCATCTGAGCGAACATGGCCGGGCCTTCATCATCGAGGCCGACGGCTCCCTGATCGCAGCCACCGGCATGCCCAACATCCACCAGCGCAAAGACGGCAAGCTGGAGCGCATGACCGCCGCCAACAGCCAGGACCCGCTGATTCAGGCTGTGTACGAAAAAATCCAGGGCGCCTTCCAGTCCTCGCTGTCCAGCGAGGGCCCCGGCACGGCCCTGCTCGAAGATGACAGGCACAACCATATTCGCATTGCCTATCGGCGCCTGAGCAATGGAGCCGGTCAGGACTGGATGGCCGTGGTGGCCGTGCCGCACAAGGACATGCTGGCCGGCGTCTACCGCCATATGGCCCTGGTGGGCAGCCTGGGCCTGCTGGCCCTGGTCGTGGCCGTCGTCATCGGCACCCGCATCTTCGGTGCCGTGGCCAACGATATGCGCTCGCTGACCCGCGCCGTGCGCCGCGTCGGCCAGGGCGAGATCGACACGCCGATCGAAGTGCAGCGCCGCGATGAAATTGGTGAGCTGGCCCACAATTTCCACCGCATGCGCCACAGCCTGTTTACCGATCCACTGACCGGAGCCAGCAACCGCAGCGCACTGCAGCATATTCTGACCACACTCACCCGCCCCCTGCCCGGCCAGAACATGGCCGCCCCGTTTGCCCTGCTGTTTGTGGACCTGGACCGCTTCAAGCCGCTCAATGACCGCTGGGGCCATGACAACGGCGATCTGGCACTGGCCGAGATCAGCCTGCGCCTGCGCAATCTGCTGCGCCCCGACGATGTCGTTGCCCGCCTGGGCGGCGACGAGTTCATCCTCATCCTGCGCGGAGTCAGCGACGAGGAGCAGGTTCAGGCCGTGCGCCTGAAGATAGAACATGCGCTGCAGCAGCCGCTGGGCACGCTGCAAGGCATTCCCGAGGGCGAAGCCGTGACCGTGGGCGCATCCGTGGGACAGGCCCTATATCCCAGGGATGCCCAGGATGCACAAAGCCTGCTCAAGGTGGCCGACCAGGACATGTATCGCAACAAAAGGCCTTCGGTGGGCTGAGCGCAGCCTCGGCTATCGCTTCCAATTTTGAAGCTGCTTACGCTTTATATTCATAGAATTACTATTAATTTCAGCTTGAAAACAATATGTGCACTATGTAATTAGCTATAAAAAGCAAAGCGAATGCCGCTCCCGAACGAACTCGGCGGGCACCGCCGCAAAACCCGCGCCCGCAGCCTGATGCCAAGCCCTTCTAGAATGACGGGTTCTCTGTGAAAGCTGTTTCCTCATGACCGCACGCAAACTATTCGTCACCACCGCCCTGCCGTACGCCAACGGCAACTTCCACATCGGCCACATCATGGAATACATCCAGGCCGACACCTGGGTGCGTGCGCAGCGAATGCAGGGCAATGCGGTCAACTTCGTGGGTGCCGACGACGCCCACGGCGCGCCCATCATGATTGCCGCCGAAAAGGCCGGCAAGACGCCCCAGCAGTTCGTGGCCGACATCGCCGCCGGCCGCAAGCAGTATCTCGACGGCTTCCACATCGCCTTCGACAACTGGAGCAACACCGACAGCGCCGAAAACCACGAGCTGTCCAAGCAGATCTATCTGGACCTGAAGAAGGCCGGCTTCATCGAAACCCGCACCATCGAGCAGTTCTTCGATCCCGAGAAGAACATGTTCCTTCCCGACCGCTTCATCAAGGGCGAATGCCCGCGCTGCCACGCCAAGGACCAGTACGGCGACAACTGCGAAGTCTGCAGCTCGGTCTACGCGCCTACCGACCTCATCAATCCGTTCTCGGCCCTGTCGGGTGCCACGCCGGTGATGAGGTCGTCCGAGCATTTCTTCTTCAAGCTCTCCGACCCGCGCGCCGTGGATTTCCTGACCGAATGGACGCAGAACGGCAAGCATGTGCAGCCCGAAGTGGCGGCCAAGATCAAGGAATGGTTCGGCGTTCGCACCAACCCCGACGGCTCGACCAGCGAAGGCCTGGACGACTGGGACATCAGCCGCGACGCGCCCTATTTCGGCATCGAGATCCCCGATGCTCCGGGCAAGTACTTCTATGTCTGGCTCGATGCGCCCGTGGGCTATCTGGCATCGCTCAAGGAACTGCTCAACAAGCGCGGCGAGGACTACGACGCCTATATGGCCGACCCCGACCTGGAGCAGTACCACTTCATCGGCAAGGACATCATCACCTTCCACACCCTGTTCTGGCCTGCGATGCTCAAGTTCAGCGGCCGCAAGACACCGACCAGGATCTGCGTGCACGGCTTCATGACCGTGAACAACGGCGAGAAGATGAGCAAGAGCCGCGGCACCGGCCTCGACCCGCTCAAGTACCTGTCGCTCAAGATGAACCCCGAGTGGCTGCGCTACTACCTGGGCGCCAAGCTCAACGGCAAGAACGAAGACATCGACTTCAATCCCGAAGACTTCATGCTGCGCGTCAACTCCGACCTGATCGGCAAGTACGTGAACATCGCTTCGCGCGCCGCAGGCTTCATCAGCAAGCGCTTTGACGGCAGGCTGGGTCAGGTAAGCGAAGACGGCCAGGCCCTGCTGGCCGCGCTGCGCGAGCAGCAAACCGCCATCGTCGCCGCCTACGAGGCTCGCGACAGCGCCCGCGCCGCGCGCGAGATCATGCTGCTGTGCGACAAGGTCAACAGCTATGTGGACGCCAACAAACCCTGGGAACTGGCCAAGAAGGAAGGCATGGATGCGCGCCTGCACGATGTGTGCACGACCTGCATCGAAGCCTTCCGCATCCTGACCATCTACCTGAGCCCCATCCTGCCCGGCGTGGCCGCCGAAGTGGCCCGATTCCTCATCGTGCCGCCCGAGAGCTTTGCCGACGTGGTCAAGCCCCTGGGCGCAGGCCACCAGATCGGCATCTACCAGCATCTGATGCAGCGCGTCGATCCCAAGCAGCTCGAAGCCCTGTTCGAAGCGCCCGCCGGCCAGGCCGCCCCCGCCGCCGAACCCGCCAAGGCCGAGAAGAAGGCTGCCAAGAAGGCCGAGCCCGTGATCGACCCCAATGCCCCCGGCGGCGAGCCGCTGGCCGAGACCATCAGCATCGACGACTTTGCCAAGGTCGATCTGCGCATCGCCAGGATTCTGGAATGCAAGACGGTCGAAGGCTCGACCAAGCTGCTGCAGCTGACGCTGGACGTGGGCGAGAAGGACGAAAACGGCCAGCCCAGGACCCGCAACGTGTTCAGCGGCATCAGCAGCATGTACCAGCCTGAGCAGCTGCAGGGCAAGCTGACGGTGATGGTGGCCAATCTGGCTCCGCGCAAGATGAAATTCGGCCTGTCCGAAGGCATGGTGCTGGCCGCCAGCCATGCCGACGAGAAGGCCCACCCCGGCATCTATGTGCTGGAACCCTTCCCCGGCGCCCAGCCCGGCATGCGGATTCATTGATCTCATGATCCCCCCTGAGTCGCCTTCGGCGCCTTCCCCCCGAGGGGACGACACCTTCGCCGCGAGGCGGCAGGGCCGCCTTAGGCGCTTGCCCGGTGTCTCCTCCCGGGGGCGTGCCTCATCAGGCTCCTGCGGCTTCTGGCTGGCTGGAGCTTTTTTATGCCTGGCGCTTTCGGGCTGCACCGTGATCGCCGTCACCGGCACTGCCATCAGCGTGACAGCCGGGGCCGTGGGCCTGGCCGCCGATGCCGCCATCGGCACAGCCAAGATCGTGGGCAAGGGGGTTGGCAAGGCCGCCGATGCCTTGATGGATGAGGATCAGCCCGATGCCAGCGGCGTGAATATTCGCTACCGCGATCCGTCGGCAAGCGCTCCCGCAGCGGCAGAAATGCCGGCAGCGACCGCCAACACCATGCCTGCCGCGCCCTCTGACGGACTGCCGCCGCAAAACTGACGAATCACCCGCATCCGTTCACAGGAAACCGCATCTCGCTACACATCAGATAGCGCAATGCGGTTTTTTCATGCCCTGGCGCGCACCCGCAAGCACAAGCGCAGCGCATAACTAAATAACCAATAACTTCCTGTTACACCACCGGGATATTGAGCTTGTCAGAGCCGGTCCGCTTCCTAGAATCCGACTCCATCAGCTCTGCCTGCTCCGCCCCTGCCCAGAAGAATGCTCGACATTCACCACACATAACAAAGGCCGCGCACATTCAGGCATCGAGGTCATAAATCCCCCACGCGGCCTTGCGTGGGGACAACGGGAGGCCCCATGCGATCGAAACCCTTGCTCACTTCAGCGCGCTCTGCGCTATGGCTGGCTTTTGCCCTGGCAGCGCCGCTGCCCAGCCTGGCCAGCCCTGCTGCCACCTCCTTGCGTGTGCAGGATGTGGCCGTGCTGGCTGCCAGCTGCGCCAACTGCCACGGCCCGGACGGCCGCTCCACTGGCGTCATTCCCCAGCTGCGCGGCCTGCCCGAGGCCCATCTGCTGCAGCGCCTGCAGGCCTTCAAGGCCGGCACCGCCAAGGACGCCACCGTCATGACCCGTCTGGCCAAGGGCTACGACGATGAGCAACTCAAAGCGCTGGCCCAGTGGTTCAGCAAGAAGGGCCAGTAAATGCAGATCAATCGTCGTCAAATTCTCGGCGGTGCCGCCGCCGGCGCAGCCAGTTTCGCCGTGCCCGCCATCGTGCAGGCAAAGGCAGCTTCGGCCCATGTGGTCGTGATCGGAGGCGGCTTTGGCGGAGCCACGGCCGCGCGCTATCTGCGCCAGTTCGCACCGCATATCCAGGTCACACTGGTGGAGCCGGCCGAGCGCTTCTATACCTGCCCCTTCTCCAATCTGTACCTGGCCGGCCTGCGCAGCTGGGACAGCATAGGCCACGGCTACGGCGGTCTGCGCAAGGCCGGCGTGAACGTGGTCCATGCACGTGCCGACCAGGTCCTGACCGACTCCAGGCGCGTGCTGCTGTCCAACGGTCAGGCGCTGAGCTATGACAAGCTGGTACTCTCGCCCGGCATCGACATGCGCTGGAATGCACTGGAAGGCTATGACGAGGCGGCCGCCCAACTCGCTCCCCATGCCTGGAAGGCCGGAGCACAGACCCAACTGCTCAAGAAGCAGCTCGAAGCCATGCCCGACGGCGGCAAGTTCGTGATGGTCATCCCTGCCAACCCTTTCCGCTGCCCGCCCGGTCCCTACGAGCGCGCGGCCATGGTGGCGCACTACCTCAAGAAGCACAAACCCCGGTCCAAGATTCTGCTGCTGGACGACAAGGATGCCTTCTCCAAGCAAGGCCTGTTCATTCAGGGCTGGAAAGCGCTTTATGGCGACATGATCGAATGGGTCAAGCAGGCCGATGACGGCAAGGTCACACGCGTGGATGCCAGGAACCTGGAAGTGGAAACCGCGTTCGGCACCAGGCACAAGGCCGATGTGCTCAACGTCATCCCGCCCCAGAAGGCCGGCTTTATTGCCGACCGTGCCGGCGTGACCAATGCCAGCGGCTGGGTGCCCGTCAAGCCCGAGTCCTTTGAGTCCACTCAGGTCCAGCATGTCTATGTGCTGGGCGACGCCACGATTGCCGCGCCCATGCCCAAGTCCGGCTTTGCCGCCAATACGCAAGGCAAGGTAGCCGCTGCCGCGATTGCCGCCGAACTGAGCGGCCAGCCCCTGCCTGCGGCGGCCTTTGCCAATACCTGCTACAGCCTGATCGGCACCGATTACGGCATCTCCGTGGCCGGCGTCTACCGCACGGCGGCGGGCAAGCTGATCGAGGTGCCAGACTCCGGCGGCGTGAGCCCCTTGAACGGCGATGCGGCCTTCCGCAAGGCCGAGGCCGACTACGGCGCAGCCTGGTACAAGGCGATCAGCGCGGATATCTGGGGTGGTTGAATAGAGGCATCCCCCTGAGGCGCTGACGTGCCTTCCCCCTTCTCTCGTTGCGCTTCGCTTGCGGGAAGGGGGACGCTGGCTTTGCTGCAGGGCGGCCCTTGCTCGCCAGCCCTCGCGAAGCTTCACGCTTCATGCGCCTGGTGTGAATCTCTGCCGCCCGCCCTCCTCTGCTTTATTGAACGACTGATATGTTGTTGTGGTCTGTTTTTTTGCTGGGCATGGCCTTCGGCGTCGCCGCGCGTCTGGGGCGTTTCTGTCTGCTGCGCGGCCTGCGCCAGCAAATGGGGCGAGATACCGAAGTCGCTGCGGGCCAGGCACCTGCATTGCAGGCCTTTGCCCTGGCATTGGCCGTAGCCTTGCTGGCCTCGCAGGGGCTGCAGGCTCTGGGAATGCTCGATCTGAGCCAGGCCGCCATTGCGCGGCCCAGCTTTTCCATGGCTGGCGTGCTGATTGGTGGTTTGCTGTTTGGCATCGGCATGGTGCTGGCACGCGCCTGCGGCGCACGCTCTCTGGTGCTGCTGGCGGGAGGCAATCTGCGCTCTCTGGTCACCCTGGTGTTTCTGGCGCTGGGCGCGCAACTGGCCATGACTGGTGTGCTGACGCCTCTGCGCCTGTGGCTGCAGGCCCTCGCCCCCCTCACGCTGGCCCAGGCCACCTTGCCCGCCTATCTGTCTTCCCTGAATACATGGCTGCTGACGCTTGGGCTGGCCTTGCTGCTGCTGGCCTACGCCCTGCTGCGTCCCGGCCTGCGTCAAAGCCGCTTGCAGTGGAGCAGCGCGTTGCTCATAGGCCTGCTGGTGGCTGCCGGCTGGTGGCTGACTGCGCATATCGGGGTCGATGAGTTCGAGCCGGCCCGCCTCACCTCGCTGAGCTTCATCGGCCCGATTGCCGAGGCCCTGCTCTATCTGCAGCTGTCCGTGGGACGCGAGCCCGGCATAGGCCTGGCGCTGACGGCGGGCGTGCTCGCCGGCGCATTTCTCGCAGCCCTTGGCAGTCGCACGGCACGCTGGGAAGGCTTTGACTCCACCAGCCGCCTGGCTGCCAGCGCCGGTGGCGGCCTGCTGATGGGAGTTGGCGGCGTGCTGGCCGCAGGCTGCTCCATAGGCCAGGGACTGAGCGGGCTGTCCACGCTGTCGCTAGCCAGCTTTGCGGCCGTTGCCGGCATCCTGCTCGGAGCGCTTCTCAGCCTGCGCCTGCTACGCCAGCAATAGCGCTGGCTTCGCTTGGGTATTCACCTCCGGATCAGGACCTGCTCCTAGAATCTCCAGCCACCAGCTCTGCTTGTGCCGCGTGTCGGCTGAGAGGCAATCCCATCGCGCTGCGCCCAAGCTTGCTTCCCTCCACCGAATCCGAGGCCTGGATCAGGCCCTCATTCCCATTACAGGAGCAATGCTCATGCAACGTCGCCATTTCCTCTGGACTCCGCCCGCACTCGCCCTGGGCGCCGCTGCCGGCCCGGCAATGGCAGCACCCGCCATCATCAGCAGCCAGTCGCCCATCCTGCCGCGCAAGGGCAAGGGGCCTCGCATCGTGATCTGCGGCGGCGGCTGGGGCGGCATGACGGCGGCACGCTATCTGCGCGAGCTGATTCCCGCTTCCGACGTCGTGCTGCTGGAGCGCAATCCGACCTTCTGGTCCGGCCCCATGAGCAACAAGTGGCTGGTGGACATAGTTGGCACGGACTTCGTGAACCGCGACATGCTGCACCCGGCCAACAAATACGGCTACACGCTGCTGCAGACCGAAATCACGGGCTTCGAGCGCGACAAAAAGCTGGTGCGCACGGCCCATGGCCTGATCGAGTACGACTTCCTGATTCTCTCGGGCGGCATTCGCAACGATTACGAGGCCTGGTTTGGCAACGACCAACGCGCCATCGAGTACACGCGCACCCACTTTCCCAACGCCTACATCCCCAATCAGGAAATGCTCTCGCTCAAGAGCAAGGTCAAGAACTTCAAGGGAGGCACGCTGGTGATGACGCTGCCGCCTCCACCGCATCGCTGCCCGCCCTCGCCCTATGAGCGCGCCTGCCTGATCGCCTGGCATATCAAGAAGAACAAGATTCCCGGCAAGATCCTGATCCTCGACCCCAAGCCCAAGATCGCCCCCATAGGCGTGGGCTACAAGCAGGCTTTCGAGGAGCTGTACGCAGACATCATCACCCATGTGCCCAATGCCGGCGTCAAGGAAGTGGACCCCTTCAACAAGCAGATCAAGACCGCTGCGGGCGACTTCAAGTTCGACGACGCCATCCTCATGCCGCCCCACCAGGCCGCCGACATGGTCTGGAAGGCGGACCTGATAGGCAAGGATGCCGCCACCGGCAAGCCCACGGGCTGGGCCGATATGCATAACCGTCTGTTCCATGCCAGGAGCGACGACCGCGTCTACTTTGTGGGCGATCTGATGGGCGCGATCTCGCCCCAGTTCGGCCACTATCCCAAGAGCGGCCATGTGGCCAACTACATCGGCAAGATCGTCGCCCGGAACATTGCCGAGCGCGTGGCCGGCAAGGAGGTCGTGGCCCGGCTGCCCGACAACCTCTGCTACATGATGGTCAACGGCGACCCTCAGGAAGAAATTTCGGTGAAGTTCGAATACGAGGTGGACGCCAGCGGCCAGGTCAACCAGACCCAGATCGACATGGATGTGCGCACCTCCGATCTCGTCAAGGAAGACTTTGCCTGGATCAACGGCAAGTTCGGTGATTTCTTGGGCACTTAAATCTCCCCCTGAGCGGCTTTGCCGCTTCCCCCTCTCTCTTCGGGAGGGGGACGACGCCCTCTGCTAGGCGCCCCCGCCGCGAGGCGGCTCTTGCTTGGCGTCTCTCGCTTGGAGCCGGTGCGAGTTTTGAAGTTTTGTTGATTGGATTGAAGAGAAGCAATGTTCAAGAACACCACCCGTAGAAGCATGGTGCTGAGCGCGGCGGCAGCCGGGGCCAGTCTGGCTCTGCCCGCCCCTGCTCTCGCCCAGGCCAAGGCTCCGTTGGTCGGACCGCTGGCCCCCAACCCGGCCGAGTTCAGAAAAGCCATGGAGCAGTTCACGAGCGGCAAGCCCGGCCTGGCCGAAGGCCTGCAGCTCGATGTGCCCGTGCTGGCCGACAACCCCAGCGCCGTGCCCGTCAAGGTCAAAGTGACGCTGCCCATCACCGAGCAGGACTGGTGCGAGGAGATCATCGTGCTGGCCGAGCTCAACCCCTCGCCGCTGACCTGCCGCATGCAGTTCACTGCAGCAGCCGGAACGGCCGAGGCGGCGGTGCGCATACGCCTGTCCCAGTCGCAGACCGTGCATGCCCTGGCACGCATGAAAAGCGGCAAGATCCTGGTCGCCAAACAGGCAACGACCGTGGCCGCCAGCGGCTGCGGCATGTGAATCTGGAAACACCCCCTGAGTCGCTGCGCGCCTTCCCCCTCTGTTGTGCCACGCTTTGCGTGGCCGAGGGGGACACCGCCCGCGCGGCAGGTCGGTCTTTGCGCGGCGGTTGCTGGCCCAGGCCCACTTCTGGTTCGGGGCGTAGTTGCATCCACATTCACGATGGATGCCTGAACTGAAAGGAATTTAGATGAATAAGCCACCCCGCGTCTGGGTCAGCAATGCCAGCCCCAAGAAGGGCGAAGTGCTGCGCGTGCGCGCGCAGATGGAACATGTCATGGAAAGCGGTCTGCGCACCGACCCGGCCACGGGCAAGGTGCGCCCGCGCAATATCGTGAGCCGTTTCGAAGCCCGGCTGGGCAATACCTTGCTGTTTGCCTGGGAGCCAGGTATTTCGATTGCCCAGAACCCTTATATCGAGTTCACCTTTGTGGCGCGCGAAAGCGGCGAGCTGAATATGCAGTGGAAGGACGAGCAAGGCCAGACACTGAGCGCCCAGAAGACGATCAGCGTCGCCTGATCGCGAGAGCCATGAGAAATGGCTCCCCACGCTTGCCCACTACGTGTGGCCGCGGCCCCTCCGAGAGGGCCTAGGTGGCCCCGGCGTTTTCATCTTGGGCGGCCCGGCGATGAAAAAGCCCCGTCCGGTTTGCACCGGAGCGGGGCTTTTTCATGGATGACAGACCTCAGTTGCCCTGATAGCGGCCGGGGCGATGGCTGATCCACAGGAACATGCTCATGATGACCGCGGCGAGCACCGAATACGCCACACGCTCCAGCGGCACGATGGCCAGCGCCAGCAGCACAACAGTGCAGTCGATCATCATCTGCACCTTGCCGGCGCGAATGCCGTAGCGGTCCTGCAGATAAAGAGAGACGATGGTGGCCCCGCCCAGGCTGGAATGATGGCGTGCCAGGAACAGGCAACCCGATCCCATGAGCAAGCCTCCAGCCACGGCCGCATAAAGCGGATTCAGGTAGTCGATATGAATGAAGCGCGGGCCCACATCGGCCATCAGCGCCAGCATGGCAACCGAGACAAAGGTCTTGATCGTGAATTCCGCGCCCATGCGCTTCCAGGCAAACCAGTAGAACGGCAGATTGATGACGAAGAAAATGGCACCGAAAGGCAGTCCCGTCACATAGTGCAGCAAAAAGGCCACGCCCGCCGTGCTGCCCGTGAGCAGTCCCGCCTGCGCAAACAGCATCATGGTGATGGAGACAAACAGCGAGCCTGTGAACAGGGCCTGCGCGTCCTCGAAGCGGCCATGGCGCAGGCCCGAAGTGGCCGGTGCAGCAGCAGCGGGGGCATCCATGCGGCCGGCCAGTGCAGAGCTGGCCGAAGAAGATAGCGGTGTGGACATGTCGGGTAAGACAGCAAGATTGATGCCCATGATCTCGATAAAGACCGGGGCGAGCCGGTGCGGATAACACCGGGAAACCCCTTAATTTTACGGATGGACTCATGCTGTATGCACATGATTTGCTGCAACGCAACAAATCTCGAAGGGGAATTTCAGGCGCAACTCCGTCGTATATTTCAAGCTTTTCGGCATCCATCGCTTACAGGGAAAGCGTCAAAAGCTATCAATTCAGAAGCATCTCGACTCCCCCGCCACCACAGCATTCAGCCCCTCTTCAGACCAGAGGCAAAAAAGCCCTGTCTGCGCCATCGCAAACAGGGCTTTGAACAGATCCGGTGGCTTTGCAGGCGATCAGCCGCGCGACTCGTCGGGCAGGCGCTCGCGGTTGAGCGTGCGCAGCACCCGGCCATCGGAGCCAAAGGTGACCGTGAACTGCATCTCGCGAGTGGGCGGATCGATGTAGTTCCAGTCCCAGTCGGTTTCCTGCTTGAGCTTGTAAGTCATCATCTTGGCGGGCTTGCCCAGCATGCGGCGCACCTCGTTTTCCTCCATGCCGGGCACGACCTTGGCAAACACATGCGGAGCCAGCACCTGACGCAGCGCACTCATCTTGCCGTCCGCGTCTATGGTGATCATGTAGTTCCTGGCGCCGGCAGGCTGACGGTTGTACTCGAAGGTGCGCGAGCCATCTTCCTCGTTCCAGATGCGCTCGGGCTCGCCAAACTTCGCACGCACATCGGCCTCGGTGGACAGGCCTTCCTCCAGCTCCTTGATCTTCTGCTCGTCACAGCCCAGCAGCGCCAGGGTGCTGATTGCAGCCGCCGCCAGGGCCGCCGTCAAACGGGAAAAAATATTCATGGGCTTGAATCACAATGCTTGCCAGACAGAATGCGAATTCTGACATCAAGCCACCCGCGCACACGCGCCACTTTTGCAAACGCTTGTCAAAACGGAGTCATCCCCAGTGAGCACAACCCTAGAACAACTGTTTTCCCAATTCAGCAGCGCAGCACAGGCGGCCCGGGATCAGCAGGACAAATGGCTGATCATTGATCCCGTCTACGAACACCTGGAGACACTGCAGGACGCCGCACTGGAGCAGGTCCTGCCCCATATCCTGGCGCTGATCGAAACCTATCCCGAACTGGACTACGGCGGCCCCGGTCCGTTCGGCAGCCTGATCGAGGAGCACCCCATGGCCTCCTACACCCCGGCCTTGCTGGCGTCGCTTGAGCGCCAACCCAGCGTGCAGGTGATAGGCTGGCTGGACCGCACCATGCGCGTGGACGAGGACTTCCAGCGCAATGATCCGAACCCGGTCGGATCCGCCGAATTTGCCGCCGTGCTGCGCAAGATCGTCGATTCGCCACTGGCCTCGGACGAATGCAAGGAGTTCGCGCAGATCTGTCTCAAGGATCTATAAGAACGAGCTTGCGATCTCTACGCAGCCGCGTTGGAGCGCAATCGGGATGAGTTCGAAGCGGTGGCTCGCCGCTTGCACCGGGGTGCAAGCAAGAGTCAGCGCGTAGAAATCGCCCGATTTCGCTCCAACCCTTCGGGACAGTGTCTTTGCGGACGCCCGGTCAGGGGCGGTCTGCGGCGTTGCCTCGCCGTCCGCGCAAATCCTCGCAACAGCAGAGCTATTGCTGCGGTATCGCGCGCGGGGGGCCGCCCCCTGGCATCCCATCCCGCAAAGCCTCTGTCGCGGCGCGAGGAGATCGCAAGCACGTTCTAAAGGCCCGGTGCGGGCCTGGCGCCCGCGTCGGGCTAAAATCCGCTGTTCTGAGAGGTTTTACACATATGTCTTTCTTCCGCCGCCCCGACTACCGTTCCGACACCACCAACTTCATCAACGACCTGAAGCAGCAAAAGCCCGAGCTGGACAAGCAACAGCAAGCCGGTCGCGCCCTGCTGTGGGACAAGGACGTGAACTATGAAGTCTGGGAAGATCTGCGCGCCGGTCGCGTGGAACAACAGCCCTACGTGTACCAGACCAACCACTCCTGATCTTTTCGATGAAATCAGCCTCAAGCGCTTACTCATCAAGCGCGCTCAGCTCTGCAATCCATAGCAGACCATGAGCGAGGCTGAAGAACAGACCCTGTTGCCGGGCCAGAACCCGGACGCTTCTGATCCGTCGCCTTCGGTCGTCGATCAGGTGGCCCTGGCACGCCTGTACGGCGAGCCGCTGTTTGCGCTCCCCCAGGATCTCTATATCCCGCCCGATGCGCTGGAAGTCTTTCTCGAAGCCTTTGAAGGCCCGCTGGACTTGCTGCTCTACCTGATCCGCAAGCAGAACTTCAATATCCTCGACATCCCCATGCTGGACGTGACGCGCCAGTACATGACCTATGTGGACGAGGTGCGCAGCCGCAATCTGGAGCTGGCAGCCGAATATCTGCTGATGGCGGCCATGCTCATCGAGATCAAGTCGCGCATGCTGCTGCCGCCCAAGAAGCAGGAGGACGGCGAAGAAGCCGAGGATCCGCGCGCCGAGCTGGTGCGCCGCCTGCTCGAATACGAGCAGATGAAGCTGGCCGCCCAGCAACTGGGACAGCTGCCCACCTACGGGCGCGACTTTCTCAAGGCCACGGTCTATATCGAGCAAAGCCTGCAACCGCGCTTTCCGGATGTGGAAATCGGCGAGCTGCAAGCCGCCTGGCGCGACATCCTCAAGCGCGCCAAGCTGGTGCAAAGCCACAAGATCACGCGCGAAGAGCTGTCGGTGCGCGAGTACATGAGCCAGATCCTCAAGCAGCTGCAGGGTCAGCGTTTTGTGGAGTTCGAGCGCATCTTCAATCCGGAAAAAGGCTCGACCGTGCTGGTCGTCACCTTTATCGCCATGCTGGAGCTGGCCAAGGAAACGCTGATCGAAATCACCCAGGCCGAAGCCTACGCGCCCATTTATGTGCGCCTGGCCTATACCCCGGTGTGAGGCCGGAGAACAGTTGCAGGGCCTCGGCCTTGTAACCCTATGGCCCACCAGAAGTTCAGCAAGGGCTTACATTCGCATCCTGGGCTGCAGCATGCCAGCCTCCTGTTCCACCGCGCCTTGACGCGACACCTACGACATGACATACAGCGTCAAAGAAATTTTCTACACCTTGCAGGGCGAAGGCGGCCAGGCCGGCACGCCGGCCGTGTTCTGCCGCTTTGCGGGCTGCAATCTGTGGACCGGCCGCGAGCAGGACAGGCCCAATGCCATCTGCCAGTTCTGCGACACCGATTTTGTCGGCACCGACGGCACGCTGGGCGGCAAGTTCGCCACGGCCGATGAACTGGCCGAGCGCATCCTGAGCCAGTGGCCTGCCGACGACAGCCGGCACCGCATGGTGGTGCTGACTGGCGGCGAGCCTTTGCTGCAGGTCGACCCAGCCCTGATCGCCGCCCTGCATGCGCGCGGTTTTCGTATCTCGGTGGAAAGCAATGGCACGGTGGCCGCACCCGAAGGCATAGACTGGCTGTGCATCAGCCCCAAGGCCGGTGCCGACTGGATTCAGCGCAGCGGGCAGGAGCTCAAGCTGGTCTGGCCTCAGCCCACGTTCGACCTGGCGGCCATTGAAGCCAGCACCGAGTTCCAGCACTATTTTCTGCAGCCCATGGACAATGCCCAGCAGGGCAGCAATATTGCCGCCTGTATCGCGCAATGCATGCAGCGCCCCGGCTGGCGCCTGAGCCTGCAAACCCACAAGCTCACGGGCATTCGATGAAACACCCCCTGAGTCGCTTCGCGCCTTCCCCCTCTCTCGCTACGCGGGAGGGAGACGACAGCCTCGCTGCGGGGCGGCGCGGCCGGCCCAGGCCCTTGCTTGCTGTCACTGGCGTTGGTGCGTGCCGGTTGCATGCGCAAAGCCAGAAATAACGTTTATGCAGTTCACCGTTCACCAGCGTTTTTTCTTCGATGCCGCCCATACCCTGGAGCGGGCTATCGAGACCGAGAGCAGCCGCCGCATTCACGGCCATACTTACTGGGCGGAGGTCAGCGTGAGAGGCCCGCGCAATCCGGACAACGGCATGGTCATCGACCTCGGCCACCTGCGCGCGCGCCTGGAGTTGCTGCGCGATCAGCTAGACCATCACTTTCTCGATGAAGTGCCGGGCCTGGGCAAGCCCACGCTGGAAAACCTCTGTCTCTTCATCGCCAATGCCCTGGCCGACCTTGAGCCCGCGCCCAGCCGCATCCGCGTCTGGCGCGACAGCATCGGCGACGGTTGCGTGCTCGATCTGTCCTGAAGACAGCCGCCGCATAAGCCCCGAAACAAACCCCAAAAAAAGGCCCCGCTATTGCGGGGCCAGCTTGCTGAGAGTCAGACGGCTTCCCCACCAGGAGGCCTAACTCGGCAAGATCATCAGGCAGCAGAGTGCGGCAGCCGCCGCAGCTCTTTGCTGCCCATGCTCTTAGAAATTGTGGCGCAGGCCGATTTCGTAGCCCGTCAGGCTCTTGCCCACAGCGGGTGTAGGGCTCAGCGACGAACCCAGCTTGCGGGAAGCCTTGTCGTCATTGCTCATGCGCGCCACGGCTGCATAGATTTCGGTGCGCTTGGACAGCTTGTAGCCATAGCCCAGAGCAAGACGCTGGGAGTCCGCATCGCTTTGCTTCTTGTCCTTGTACCAGGTGTAGGCAGCACGCAGTTCGCCGGCGCCCAGAGGCATTTTCACGCCCAGGCTGTACAGATCGACACGCTTGCCGTTGCCGCGGTCGGACGCGATCAGCAGCATGGGAGTGACAACGCCGAAGTTGTAGGAAGCGCCCAGATTCATGGTCTTGTAGTCCACGCCAGCGGCAGCCGTGCCGCCGCGGGCGATGCCGTAGGCTGCGGCAACGTTCAGGGGACCGTTGGCATAGCCCAGACGCAGGCCGGTGGAGCTGGCCAGGCTGTGGTCGTCGGCCTGCTCGCCAAAGCTATGGGTCAGCTGGCCGTAGACGCCGCCCAGCTTGGGCAGCAGATAGCTGATGGCGTTGGAGTTGCGCTTGGGGTTGGAGCCTTCGGAGGTGCCTGCAGCCGAGCCGCTGATCAGGTTATGGCCATTGATGGCGCCCATGCCGGTGTCGCCAAAGGCATGGAAGGTTTCCAGGTTCTGGTAGGCGGGGGTCTTGTCGCGACCCAGGCGGACTTCACCGAAGTTGCCCAGCAAACTGACGGTTGAGCGGCGATCGAACTTGAAGCCGGAAGCCGTGCCGTCGTCCACGCTCAGGCTGCCCTCCAGCCAGAAATCGGCCTTCAGGCCGCCGCCCAGATCTTCCACGCCGCGAAAGCCCAGACGGCTGCTGGAGTTGCCGCCGTTGGCCAGGCCGGAAACACTTTTGCCGGTCGTGGAGATGTGGGCTACCGACACGTCGGCCACGCCAAAGACGGTCACGCTGGATTGAGCCAGGGCACCGGCGGAAACGGTCAGGGCGGCAAGGGCGAGAAGAGTTCGTTTCATGCTGTTCACTTGTTTGTAGAAATGAGAAAGCCCATGCAGTACGGAAATGGCCTGCCTTGGACGGGCCCCGTCTGGGACTAAAGTCATTAAACAAAGTGAAAATGAAACATTAGTTACAACCCTTAAATTCTCAACAAAACAACAATCTCAACCACAATCGTCACATCGTCCTACATCAGCGGTTGGCAGAACTATCGACATCGAGAATGCGCAGGCGCCGCATTTCCCTGTCAATGCCCTCAATGAACTACATGGGTTTTACCGATCGCATTTAGACTTGCGTGATTTTTCGCAAGCACAGGCCTGCCCCATTCCAGCAACGCGCAAAGCGCCCCAGAGAGACAACCATGTTCCGCACCCTGCTCAAATCCAAGATCCACCGCGTCAAGACCACGCAATGCGAGCTGCACTACGAAGGCTCCTGCGCCATCGACGAGGATCTGCTGGATGCCGCCAACATTGCTGAAAACGAACAGGTCCATATCTGGAATATCGACAACGGAGAGCGCTTCGTGACCTACGCCATCAAGGGCGAGCGCGGCTCGGGCATGATTTCCGTCAACGGTTCGGCCGCTCGCCGCGCCAGCGTGGGCGATCTGCTCATCATTGCCGCCTTTGCCCAGGTTCATGAAAGCGATGTGGCCGAGCACCAGCCCCAGCTGGTCTTTGTGGACGACAGCAACAAACAGGTCGAGCTGCGCCACAAAGTGCCCACCCAGATGCTGTAAAAACGGCTTTTGCCTCCAACACCGAGCGAGAGAACTCCATGCCTCATCTGCATATTGAATACACCGACAACCTGACCGGCCTGAACGAGCGCGAACTGATGCGCGACATCAACGCTGTGGTCTGCTCCCATCCCACCGTTCTCGATGAAGCCGATGTGAAGGCCCGTATTGCCCGCCTGAACATGGACCATGTCTATATCGGCACCCAGCCCGAAAAGCGCGGCTTTGTCCATGTACACCTGCAGCTGATGGCAGGCCGCAGCACCGAAGCCAAGAAGCAGATGTCGGACGGCATCGCCGAAGTCCTGAGCCGCCTCGTGCCCCAGCCTGCCGATGTGATGGTGCAGCTGAGCGTGGACGTATCCGATATGGACAAGGCCACCTACTTCAAGGGTCGCCTGTAAGTCCTTCACGACTCCCTCAACAGCGCCCGCAGCCCATGCTTGCGGGCGTTGCTGTTTCAGGGACATCGGCCTGAATAAAAATCGCCTTGCCTTCTCCAAAGGCACAAACAGCTCTTGAATCATGAGCAGACCTGACTCTCGCCCCCGCTGCCCCCACTGTCACCGAGCACTGCGTACCTGCATCTGCTCGCTGGCCCAGGCGGTCGCGCATCAGGCCGAAGTGCTGATCCTCATGCATCCCATGGAAGTGCATGAAGCCAAGGGCACGGGGCATTTGCTGCATCTGTGTCTGCCGCATAGTCGGGTCATGGTGGGCGAGGAATTCGATGCCACCGAGCTGGAAGCGGCTCTCCATGGAAGCTGGGCCAGCTGGGCCGATACCGATGGTGCGCCACGCCACAGCCTGCTGCTCTACCCCGATACCGCAGAGCAGGATGCCGCCCTGGGGCTGGCTGCGGCCAGCCCCCTACCCTTGCCCTGGCCGCAGCCGCCAGAGCGCCTTCGGCTGGTGGTCATCGACGGCACCTGGCGCAAAAGCCGCAAGATGCTCTATCTCAATCCTGCACTGCAAGCCCTGCCCCGCCTGCCCCTCCAAAATGTGGAGGACTCCGGCTACGCCATCCGCAAGGCCCATCTGCCAGGGCAGCTCTCCAGCTTCGAGGCAGCGGCCCAGGCCCTGGCACAGCTACACAACTGGACCGCAGATGGGTCAGCCAATGCAACACTGCATGAAGTCTTCAAGCAGTTTGTGGCGCAGCAAATGCAGCTGCGCCAACACAATCAGGCGCCCCAAAGGAGCGCCTGATGTTCAGCCGTCAAACGGCTTTTCGACTCAGCGGTTATTGACCACCTGCTCAGGCACATCGGCAGGCTTGGCGGGATCGGTCACCACCAGAGCGGGGCCGCTGCGCTCGCTCTTGCCGCGCTTGCGCTCTGCTGCTCCATCGTCGGCGCTCAGGCTGTCGCGGGTGTTTTTCTGCACGGCAATCGCACCGAACAGGGCCAGCGCAAAAGCCATGGCATAGAAACCTTTTTCGCTGAGCTGCAACGTGGCGTTGAAGAGACCTGTGCCCAGAAGCAGCACCGCGATGATCAGCGCCACCCAGCTGATGCCGTAGTAAATGCCGGTCACGGCAACGCCTTCAAGCTTGTCGCGCACGGTTTTCTGCAGCGAGATGGCCGAGTACAGGCCCAGCACCAGCACGGCAAAGTAAAAGCCTTTTTCGTTGAGCTGCATGGCTGCATTCCACAGCCCGGCCATGAAGGCTACAACACCCAGCAGCAAGGCGGCCCAGGATGCGCCGACAAAGGCTGTTGAAGGCTTGTGGCTGGTGACGGCTTGAGAGTTCATGAGCTTGTCTCGAAAGTTGTGGTGAACGGATAGTAGAAAATCCATTCTCTCAAGCCAAGAGTTCCTTCACAAGGTATCGCCAGAAGATACCCAAAGAGCTATTTTTACTCACCAGGCGCTGGGCTTGGGTTGCAAGCATGCTTACATATGCCCTGAGCTACAACCATTGCCAGGCCATCGCGCGCAGGCTCTGGGCCTCAGTCCTCATCCTCGACTTCGTCCCCATCCATGGCGGCATTGAGCTCCTCCTGGACATGAGGCGGCATGCCGTCTTCCCAGCCATGCTCGTCGACATAGGCATAGATATCGGGTTGCTCGCCGGGCACGGCCTGCAGCATGATGGCCGGAATCTGCCATTTGGCTTCATCGCCCTTGACGGCTTCGCTGGTCCAGTCATAGCCAGGATGCTTTTCATTGCCCGTGGGCGAGGCCAGATCGTTGGCCGGATCCCAGCCAATGGTGGCCGGAGCAAGATTGCCCTGTTCAAAGCGCTGGCTCAGTGCCTGCACACGGGCCCAGCCTGAGCGGTTGATGCTGGGGACCTTGTCCTGCGAAGCATAGTGCTGGAAGTAGCCCGGCTGCTGATACCAGTACAAGGCCTTGGCAACGGCCGGCTCCAGCTTGGGATACTTGCTGATCCAGTCGGGCAGCGCGCTGCCGTTGTCGTAGTTCATGGTGGTGACCACGGCCAGCCACTGAAGGGGCGTGGCAGTGGCCAGGAATTCCTTCATCAGGTCCAGATACAGGGCATCAAAGTCGTCGTCATCCATGGCTGAGACTCCTCCAGGTTGCTTACATCCGCACGATAACAAACCAGGCCTAGGCGATCAAACGAGCATCCAGCCAGCCACGCAGGCTATTGATAAAGGCCCAGCCGCTGGCATGACGCGCCTGCTCCAGCGTCACCACCTGCTCCGTCAGCCGGCCCTGGGACAGGGCCAGTGCCCGCCCCACGCCCGGCAGCAGCCCGCATTGCAGCGGCGGGGTGACCCAGCGCCCATCCAGCTGCACGGCAATATTGCCGCGCGTGCCTTCGGTGATCTGACCGTCCTCGTTGAAAAGCACGATATCGAAAATGCCGGCGCTCTGGGGCTTGAAAGCGTCGTAATGCTGACGTACCGAGGTTTTGAAACGCACCACATCACTATGCGCCACCGCGTTTGCAATGGGTTGATGCGCCAGCTGCAGCGCCACCGGCTGGACCGAGGGCGGCAATGGCTCGGCCGTGATCTGCACTTCACCGGTGATCGAAAGCGCCAGCCGCACGCGCCAGTCGCCCATGGAATGCGTCTGACTGGCCATGCGCTCCATATCGGACTCCAGCTGCATCTGCATCAAGGGATAGCGAAAATGCTGTGCAGTAATCTGCAAGCGGGCCCAGTGCAAGGCCCAGTTCTGCCAGCGGCCATCCTTGAGCGCCAGGGTTTCGAGAATTTCAAGATTCGTGTTCATGCTCCAACACCTTGCTCAAGCACCTTTAGAAAAGCCTGCTTGTGCTGCCATTCCATCCATTCATCGGCCGCATTGGCGCTGGCCGTGATGCCGCTGCCTATGCCGCAGCTCAGGCGCCCATTCCTGAGCACCACTGTGCGAATGGGAACATTGAAAGTTGCATGAATACTCCCCGGCTTGGCCCCGGGTCGCACCACGCCCAGCGCACCGCAGTAGACACCACGAGGCTCGGGCTCCAGCTCGCGAATCAGGCGCATGGCCTGGCGCTTGGGCGCCCCGGTGATCGAGCCGCAAGGGAACAGCGCCCCGAATACATCCACCAGCCGCACATCCGGGCGCGTGCGTGCCACCACATCCGAGGTCATCTGCCAGACGGCCGGCAGTGCCTGGACCTGAAACAGCTGCGGCACTTTCACGCTGTACGGCACGGCTATGCGTGACAGATCGTTGCGCAGCAAGTCCACGATCATCACGTTCTCGGCCCGCTCCTTGGCCGACTCGCGCATGGTTTGCGCGGCCTTCGCATCGGCTTCGGGGGTCCTGCCGCGCGCCGCCGTGCCCTTCATGGGGCGGGTCAGAATCCGCTCGCCGTCCCAGTCGAAAAACAACTCCGGGGACAGCGACAGCACCTGCATGTCGCCGCTGTCGACCAGCGCCGCATAGCCTCCGGGCTGGGCCTGCTGCAGCCTTGCAAACAGCTCTTGGGCCAGGGCGGAAGTATCGGACTCTTTCTCCCCCGAAAGCTCTGCAGTCAAGGGGGCCGTGTAATTGATCTGATAGCAGTCGCCCGCCGCGATGGCCGCATGAATGCGCGCCACATGGGCATCGAACTGTTCGCGGCTCAGAGCCGTCTGCCAATGTATTGCCGCAGAAGGCACGGGCGGGTTCTGCCCGCAGGCAGCCAGCGGCCCACGATGCACGCCGAACCAGACCAGCGGCTGGCCAGTGGAATTCCTATGCACGGCCTCGGCATAGGCGCGATCAAACCCGCTGGCCGCCTCATAGGCCAGCCAGCCCACGCACCACAGGCCTTGCTCGGCAGCCTGCTGCACGGCTTCCAGCACGGCAGGCACGTCCTCGGGCCGATACGCTTGCAAGACCTTCTCGGGCTCGCCAAAGCCATGCTGCAAACGGGCAACCCCCGTCTGCCAGGGAGCGGTGAAATCAAGAACGGTTTTCAAGTCAGATCACCTGCAAGCACACTATCAATATGCGCCGAATGCTATCAAACTTGCTATATCCATCAGCCTGGCATTGCCGGCATAAAAAAACGCGCTGAAGGAATCCCTCAGCGCGCATCCACCAATGGGCCACCTCTGTCGGATGGCTAAGAGAGAACTCTGTTACTTGCCGCCCAGTTGCGACTGGTACTTGGCCACGGCAGCCGTGTAGGCGGGGCTGGCCAGCAGACGCTGGTATTCGGCATAAGCCTTGCGGTACTCGGTGCTGAACTCTGTTTCGACATAAGCCGCAGGCGTGGGCATATAACCCAGACCTGCACGCTGGTACATCTCAAGGTCGGCCATCACTTCGGCACGACTTTTGCTGGAGGTTACGGAAGTTTGGGGGAGGTCTTGAGCCATGGCAACCGCGGCGCTGGCGGTCAGCACAGCTGCGGTCAACAAACGGGTGAGGGAGCGCATTTTCAATCCTTTCAACGGCGCAGCGGCGGAAAGAAGACCTGCCGCGTGCTGCACGACTGAACTATGCGCCCGGCCCCCACGAGCCGTCTGTGCGTTTTCTCACGCAAAAACTCATTTCACATTGCGAAAAATCAATGCGCTTCTTCGAGCAACAGCCGCAGGCCATCGACGCGGCAAAGACGCAGATTGCGCCCTTCACGTCTGAGCAGGCCCAGGCGCGTGAGCCGCGACATCTCGCGTGCGACCTCTTCGCGGCTGGTGCCCAGCATCAAGGCCAGATCGTTCTGGCGCGGAGCCGGCGACAGCAGGGCCTCGTCGTTCTCGATTCCCGCCATCTCGGCCCGCTCCAGCAACTGGGCATGCAGGCGGCCTCGCACCGTGAGGGTTCCCAGGCTGACCACACGCCGCGCCAGCACCCCGGCCAGCTCGCTGAGCCGCTGGACCACGGCCCGCATGACCAGAACATCGCTCATGATCAATGCTTCGAGCTCGGCACTAGAAAGCGATGCCACCAGGCTTTCATGCGTGGCCTGCACCTGCACGGACACATGCTTGACCAGAGGCTTGGACGCGAAAGCACCAAAAAAGAAACCGGGCTCCAGATAACCCAGAATCATGGCCCGCCCGCTGGTGCTGTAGCTGCCGACACTGAGCTGGCCGTTGATCAGCATGTACATGCGCTCATCGGTATAGGCCCCGTGCAGCACCTGTCCCGACTCCAGCCGGTGCCAAAGGCATTGCCCCGCCAGCACGGACAGCCTCTCGTCGGACAGCGACTCCAGCCAGCTCACGCTGCGCAGCCCCTGCCAGGCCACGGCTGAAACAGGGGAAGAAACCGACGACAGCTGAGGCTCGACCATGGACATGAACAACCTTGTGCAAAAAGAAATGGAAGGCCGCAAAACGCAGGGCCATGCAATGCATGGCCACACAGCATAGTAAGGTGGCCGACAGCAGCCATACCCTTTTTCAACGTGGCGCTGCAGCGCAGCATCGCATAGACTCGCGGGCAAATTTGCCTGCAGGCTTTTCTGCGGGGCCCAGCCATAGACAAGACCAGGAGACATCCCATGACCGCTACCGGCACGCCTTACGGCACCATCCCCCCCTCTTCGCCCCAGCCCCAGCGCCGCCCCGTCAGCCTGCCGCGCCTGGCTCAGATGCGCGCGGCCGGTGAAAAAATCACCATGCTGACGGCCTATGACGCCACGTTTGCCGCAGTGGCCGACGCGGCCGGGGTGGAGTGCATCCTGGTCGGCGACTCGCTGGGCATGGTCTGCCAGGGCCTGCACAGCACCGTGGGCGTGACGCTTCAGGATATGGCCTATCACACGGCCAGCGTCACGCGCGGCCTGCATCGCGCCCAGGCCACAGCCTGGGTGATTGCCGACATGCCCTACGGCAGCTATGCAGAAAGTCCCGAGCAGGCCATGCGCAGCGCCTGCCAGCTGATGCAGGCCGGCGCCCATATGGTCAAGCTCGAAGGCGGTGGCTGGACCGCTCCCACCGTGCGCTTTCTCGTCGATCGCGGCGTGCCCGTCTGCGCCCACCTGGGACTGACACCGCAGACCGTGCATGCACTGGGCGGCTACCGCGTCCAGGGCAAGGACGAGCAGGCAGCGGCCACGCTGCGCCAGCATGCGCTGGAGCTGCAGGACGCCGGGGCCGCCATGCTGGTGCTGGAGATGGTGCCCGCAGCCCTGTCCGCCCAACTGACCGAAGAGCTGCCACTGTGCCACACCATAGGCATTGGCGCGGGCAATGGCACGGCTGGCCAGGTTCTGGTGCTGCACGACATGCTGGGCGTGAACCTGAGCAAGATGGCCAGGTTCGTGCACAACTTCATGGCCGATGCAGGCAGCGTCAAGGGCGCCATGGAAGCCTATGTGCAGGCCGTCAAGAATGGCAGCTTCCCCGACAATGCCCTGCACGCCTGGTAAGTCCGGGCTTTTGTTTTTGTTTTCCCCACTGTTTGAGTCATGCAAATCGTTCACACCATCGCCGACCTGCGCGCTGCCCTGGCCGGTCGCGGCCACCCTGCTTTTGTGCCCACCATGGGTAATCTGCACGAGGGCCATCTCTCCCTGGTGCGCCAGGCCCGCCAGCATGGCGATGTGACCGTGGCCAGCATCTTCGTGAACCGTCTGCAGTTTCTGCCTCACGAAGACTTCGACAGCTACCCGCGCACCTTCGATGCCGACTGCGCCAAGCTGGAAGCCGAGGGCTGCGACATCGTCTTCGCCCCCAGGGAGAAAGACCTCTACCCCGAACCGCAGACCTTCAAGATCCAGCCCGATGCGCAGCTGGCCGACATTCTGGAAGGGCACTTCCGCCCCGGCTTCTTCACCGGCGTCTGCACCGTGGTCATGAAGCTGTTCCAGGCCGTGTTTGCCACCACGGGCGGCGGCACGGCCGTTTTCGGGCAAAAGGACTATCAGCAGCTGATGGTGATCCGCCGCATGGTGCAGCAGTTCGCCCTGCCCATAGAGATCATCGGCTGCGCCACGGCGCGCGCCGACAGCGGCCTGGCACTGAGCTCGCGCAACGGCTACCTCAGCGATGAGCAGCGTGTGCAGGCCATGGCGCTGTCGCAGGCGCTCAAGGCACTGGCCGATGCCGCACGCCAGGGCGGCAATCTGGCCGACCTCGAAACGCAGGCCATGGCCGCGCTGCGTGCCAAGGGCTGGGAACCCGACTATCTGAGCGTGCGCCAGCGCAGCGATCTGCAAGCGCCTGCTGATGCGCGCAGCGGCGATCTGGTGGCCCTGGGCGCTGCACGCCTGGGCAGCACCCGGCTCATAGACAACCTGGAGTTCTAGGCCCTCTTAGGCGCTTTGTGGCGGGGCATGTGGGCAACGGGCGGCACACCCGCTGTGGCGCGGCCAACCCAAGATCAGGCCCTTGCCCCGTGTCTCTGATTCAGGCCGCGCCAGTGTCAGGCATCAAGAACAATGCAGAGGCTAGTAGCGCTCTCAGCACTGGTAGGAGTCCACGGAGCATTGGCTTGCCGGTGCCCTCAACTCCAGGCCCCGGCCCTGCAAGCGGCAGAACAGGCCGCTGCCCATTTCCAGCTCCAGCACAAAATCGGCATCGCTGACAAAAGGCAGGGGCAGGCTGCGCAGACGCTGACCAGCAATATGCAGCTGCGCTTGCCGGACACGGCCCACGGCAGCCAGGATTGGAGTCAAATCAGCCTCTGAAGCTTCTTCAGTAAGCGCAATGTGCTTGCATATCAATAGCAACGGCTGCCACAGGCCCTCGCCAGCGCCTGCTCTGTCGCCGTCATACAGACGGGCGGCGGAAAAGCGGATCTGCAATGCGCCGTTCTTCAGGCTGATTGCGGCGACCTCGGAATCTTCAAACTCGAAATTCATGGGCCCGAGCATAGCGCTCTGGCACCTTGGCAACAGCAGCCAGGGCCGCTGCCGCGCATACTGCCGGCTACTCCACACAAGAAGGAACGAGGAGCCAAATGAGCGAAAAACTGTATCTCGATGATCTGTACGTGGGCCAGAAGTTCGTCAGCGAGGGCTACCCGCTGGATGAAGCGCAAATCATTGCCTATGCCAGGCAGTTCGACCCCCAGGTCTTTCACCTCGACCCCGAAGCCGCCAAGCACACCTTCTTCCAGGGCCTGGCCGCCAGCGGCTGGCATACGGCCTCCATCAGCATGCTGCTGGTGACGCAAAGCATTCCCCTGGCCGACGGCGTGATCGGTGGCGGCATGGAAGAGCTGGCCTGGCCCCAGCCCACACGCCCTGGTGACGTGCTGCAGGTCGAGTCGGAAATCGTGGAGATCATTCCTTCCCAGTCCAAACCCAACCGGGCCCTGGTGCGCGTGCTCTCCCACACCAAAAACCAGCGCGGCGAGGTGTTGCAGCGCTTCAGGCCCAAGATGGTGTGCTTCAAGCGCCCGGCCTGACCCTCGCGCAGCAAAAGTCCTGGGCACTGCTTAATATCGCCCACCGGCGCTGCCTGCTCTGCACAGGCAGCGCATCACTTGCTGCTGCGATATGAATCCCCATTTTTCCATGAGCCGATGGCGCGCCGAATGGGCGCCCAGCGTACCGCGCGAGCTGCTGGCCGGCGCCGTCGCCACGTTTGCGCTGATTCCCGAGGTCATTGCCTTTTCCTTTGTCGCGGGTGTAGACCCGGCCGTGGGGCTGTATGCCTCCTTCATCATCAGCATCGTGATTGCCGTTTTCGGCGCACGTCCGGCCATGGTCTCGGCAGCGGCCGGCTCGGTGGCCCTGGTGGCGGCTCCGCTGGTCGCATCGCATGGTCTGCAATATCTGCTGGCCGCAGGCTTGCTGGCGGGTGCCATGCAGATCGCCTTCGGCCTGTGCAAGATGGGCAGCCTGGTGCGCTTTGTCTCCAGCTCGGTGCGCACGGGTTTTGTCAACGCGCTGGCCATTCTGATCTTTTCAGCCCAGCTGCCGCATCTGCATGGAGCCAACACCGCCACCTGGGCCATGCTGGCCCTGGGCCTGGCCCTGATCTACGGCCTGACCTGGCTGGGACAGAGGCTGCAGCTCAAGGCGCTGGGAGCCATTCCCTCACCACTGATCTGCGTGCTGGTGCTGACGCTGCTCGCCAGCTTCATGGGTCTGCCGCTCAAGACTGTGGCCGATCTGGGTCATCTGCCGGACAGCCTGCCGCTGTTCGCCCTGCCCGAAATCCCTGCGAGTCTGGAGACGCTGCGCATCATCGCCCTGCCAGCCCTGGCCATTGCCATGGTGGGCCTGCTGGAGTCGGTTCTCACGGCAGCCGTGGTGGACGACCTGACGGGCACGCCCAGCAACAAGAGCCGCGAGTGCACGGGCCTGGGCCTGGCCAATGTCTCGGCCAGCCTGTTCGGCGGCATTGCGGGCTGCGGCATGATAGGCCAGGCGGTGGGCAATGTGAAATACGGCGGCCGCGGCCGCCTGTCCACCCTGTTTGCCGGGGTGTTTCTGCTGATTCTCATGGTCGCCCTCAAGCCCTGGGTGTCCCGGGTACCGGTGATTGCTCTGGTGGCCATCATGGTCATGGTGTCGGTCTCGACCTTCGACTGGAAGTCGCTGGGCAATCTGGTGCGCCACCCGCGCCTGTCCAGCTCGGTGATGCTGGTGACGGTGGTCATCACCATCGCCACCCACAATCTGGCCGCCGGCGTGGTGGCGGGCGTGCTGCTCTCGGGCGTGTTCTTCACCTTCAAGGTGGCCAATATGCTGCAGGTCCAGGGCGGCCTGAACGAGGCTGGCGATCTCTATACCTGGACGGTGAGCGGCCAGGTGTTTTTTGCCTCTGCCGATGCTCTGATCGAAGCCTTCGACGTGCGTGCCGCAGCCGGAAAGCAGGCCCGCATCGATGTCGGTGGCGCGCATTTCTGGGACATCACCGCCGTGGGCGCGCTGGACAAGGTGATGGAGCGCCTGCGCCAGCATGGCTGCCACGTGGAGCTGACGGGGCTGGACGAGGCCAGTCAACGACTGATAGAACGCATCAGGGTCTAGGTTTGGCGGCTGGTGGCCGCTTATTTCAGGCTGGTCTGCGACAGGCGCTTGGCATTGGCCACGGCCTTGCGGCGAATCGGCGCCAGGCTTCTGGCCGCCACCTTGTCGGCCGCCACGGGCAGCTTCTGACCCATGGTCCAGGGGTTGCGCATCCAGGCCAGACACAGTTGCTGCTGCACCTTGAACATTTCGGACCCCATGGTCAGCCAGGCCTGACTGAAGGCGACCTGCTTTTCCACCACCATGCGCGTGAACTCCTTCTGGTCGCGCGCAGAGAGCACCGGACCGCTGAGGGCCATGCGCGTGAGCCGGTGGTTGATGACCTGAGGCACGGCCATGCTGATGTCCAGCAGTTCGCTGGCAGTGCGGTGGGGGATGGCGGATTCAGGCATGTGTAACTCCTTGCATTCAGGCGTTTTATTGTGCACTGCAACATAGAAGTTTGCGCAAGCTCACCTGTGAAAGCCCTATCGCCGAATTCAGCGCCTGTGCCCAAGCAGGCTGAGTGCCTCCTGCTCCAGTGCCGCCGTCAGCCAGGGCAGGCCCGCATCGGCAGGCCGGTGCAGCGGCAGCAGCATATGCACCTGAAACGCTATCGAAAACGCCAGCGGCCGCACCACCAGCTGCGGGCCGGCACAAGCCCGCGCAGTCAGCGGGTTGACGATGGCCAGACCCAGGCCGTGCTGGACCATGGCGCAGACGGCAACGGCGCTGGCGGTCTCCAGGCTCAGCCGGCGCTGCACGCCGGCGCGGGCAAACACCGCATCGATCTGCGCCCTGTAGGGGTCGTCGCGCGCCAGGCTGATGAAGGATTCGCCTTCAAAGTCCCGCGCGCTGAGCAGCGCCTTCTGCGCCAGCGGGTGGCTGGCAGGCAACACGGCCACTTCGTCCATGGCAGGCAAGGGCTGGCTGCGTGTGCCCGGTGGCGCATCGGCCAGCTCGGACAGGCCCAGATCGAAGCGCTGGGCCGCCATCCATTCCTGCAGCAGCGGTGCCTCCTGGGTGCTCACGCTCACGGCCACTGCGCCGTGACTGGCCTGCAGACGCGCCAGCGCGCCCGGCAGCAAGGCGTGGCTGAGGGCTGGCAGACACAGCACGCTGATGCTCGCCCCTTGCGGGCGCCCCAGCTCCACGGCGCGGTCGATCACGCGCTCCAGGCCCTGCCAGCTGCGCCGCACCTCGTCCCAGAGCAGCAAGGCACGTGCATTGGCACGCAGCCGGCCCTGCACGCGCTCGAACAGCGCATAGCCCAGCAGTTGCTCCATGCGAGCCAGCTCGCGGCTCACCGTGGGCTGCGAGGTATAGAGCAGTTGCGCCGCACCCGTGACGCTGCCGGCCGTCATGACGGCACGGAACACCTCGATATGGCGATGGGTGATGCGCTGAGAAGCTTCTGAATCGGTCATACCCAAAGCATATCAATATTGAATGATCTTCAAAAATCAAGCTATTGGACTGAATAGATAGTCGCATGCATGATGCGCTGAACTATTCCCTTTCAAGAGACCACCCATGGCAAACCCCTTCTCTCCCGCACAGCTCTGGAACCTGGCCGACCAGTACAGCACGCCGCTGTGGGTGTATGACGCCACCACCATCCGCGAGCGCATTGCCCAGCTCAAGGCTTTCGACACCGTGCGCTTTGCCCAGAAGGCCTGCTCCAACATTCACATCCTCAAGCTCATGCGCGAGCAAGGCGTGAAGGTGGATGCGGTCTCGCGCGGCGAAGTCCTGCGCGCGCTGGCGGCGGGCTTCACGCCCGGCTTCGGCGAGCCTGCCGACATCGTCTTCACGGCCGACGTGATGGACGAGGCCACGCTGGCCACCGTGGTCGAGCATCAGGTGCCTGTGAACGCGGGCTCCATCGACATGCTGCACCAGCTGGCCGCCGTGTCCAAGGGCCACCATGTCTGGCTGCGCATCAACCCCGGCTTCGGCCACGGCCACAGCAACAAGACCAACACCGGCGGCGAGCACAGCAAGCACGGCATCTGGCACAGCGAACTCGAAGCCGCACTGGACGCCATCAAGGCCGGCGGCCTGGTGCTGGCCGGCCTGCATATGCACATCGGCTCGGGCGTGGACTACGGCCATCTGCAGGAAGTCTGCGGCGCCATGGTCAAGCTGGTCGAGCGCACCAAGGCGGCGGGCGTGGACCTGCATGCGATTTCGGCCGGCGGCGGCCTGTCCATCCCCTATCGGGCTGGCGATGCCACCATCGACACCCAGCACTACCACGGCCTATGGGATGCGGCGCGCAAGCAGGCAGAAGGCATCGTGGGCCACAGCCTGGGTCTGGAACTGGAACCCGGCCGCTTCCTGGTGGCCGAGTCCGGCGTGCTGCTGGGCACCGTGCGCGCCACCAAGAATGCGGGCAGCAACCACTTCGTGCTGGTCGACACCGGCTTCAACGAACTGATGCGCCCCAGCATGTACGGCAGCTACCACGGCATGGAAGTGCTGCGCCGCGACGGCCAGAGCCTGCCCGCGCAGGACAGCGTGGTGGCCGGCCCACTGTGCGAATCGGGCGATGTCTTCACCCAGGGCGACGGCGGCGTGGTGCTGCCGCGCTCGCTGGCCGGCGCCAGCGTGGGCGACCTGCTGGTGATTCATGACACGGGCGCCTACGGCAGCTCCATGTCCAGCAACTACAACACCCGCCCGCTGGCCGCCGAAGTGCTGGTCGATGGAGCGCAGAGCCAGCTGATTCGCCGTCGCCAGACGGTGGAGGAACTGCTGGCCCTGGAATTGGGCTTGTAAGCTCCCCCTGAGCCGCTTTGCGGCTTCCCCCTCTCTCTACGCGCTGCGCGCTATGGGAGGGGGACGCAGCCATCGCTGCGGGGCGGCCCTTGCTTGGCTGCTCTTGTTTGGCCCGCGCCCTTTAGCAATTGCATCTTCAAGTTAAATAGCAGCTGGCGCTTATCTTTAAAGGGTTTCAGGCCAGAATCACCTGAATTTCTTTTCTCTATGGCACCGCGCAGTGCCCAATGAGCTCTCTCCATGTCACAGCAACCCGCCACTTCCCCCCATCGCCACACGCTGACGGGTATTGGCTTTACGGTGCTGGCCTGCGCCTGTTTTTCGATACTCGATACGGGCTCCAAATATGCGGGCGCCCTGCTGCCGCTGCTGATGGCGCTATGGCTGCGCTATGCGCTGCAGTCGGTGCTGACCGTGGGCTTTGGTGTGGCTCGCCATGGACTGGACATCTTTCGCACCCGGCGCCCGGGCTTTCAGTTTCTGCGCGCCATTCTGTTTTGCCTGAGCAATGCGCTGGCCATGCTCAGCCTACGCTATCTGCCGCTGGCGGAGTTCACGGCCATCGTGGCGCTGACGCCGCTGGCCCTCACCTTGCTGGCCGCTCTCTGGCTAGGCCAGCAGGTCAGCCCCTTGCGCTGGGTGCTGGTGGCGCTGGGCTTTGCGGGCACGCTGGTCATCCTGCGCCCGGGCGGCAGCCAGTTCAGCGGCTGGGCCCTGGTCTGGCCTGCGCTGCAGCTGCTGGCCAACACGGCCTATCAGATCCTGAGCAGCCGCATGGCGGGCAAGGAGCGCCCGCTGACCACGCAGATCTACACCAGCCTAGTGGCCCTGAGCCTGAGCTGCATGGCCCTGCCCTGGGTCTGGCAGCTGCCGGACAGCGCCGCGCTCTGGCTGGCCGCGATTGCCATGGGCGCAGGCAGCGCCGTCGGACACCTGATGCTGCTCAAGGCCTATGAAAAAGCCGAGCCTGCGACCATCACGCCGTTTCTCTACAGCCAGATTCCCTGCGCGCTGCTGGCAGGCTGGCTGGTCTATGGCCATATCCCCGACCAATGGGCCGTACTGGGCATGGTCGTCATTGCGCTGTGCGGGGCGGCGAGTGCCTGGCTCAGCGTCAGAGAGGGGAAATAGGCATCGCCTCTAAAACATTAGCTTCGAGCGCATGAATTCATTGCATTTCAGACATAAAAGCATCTGAAATCCATGAATATCAGGCGCTAGCAGCTATGGTTTTATTGGCTTATTCGCCGCGCGGATCGCGCACCATCAGGTGCTGCACGGCTTCGGTGACCGGAAGCTGGCCGTCCAGCAAGGCAACCACGGTTTCGGTGATCGGCATTTCCACACCGACCTGGCGTGCCCGGGCGAGCACGGTGCGGGCGCTGTACACGCCCTCGGCCACATGGCCCAGCGAGGTCACGGCCTGCTCCAGGCTCTTGCCTTCGGCCAGCAGCAGACCCACCTTGCGATTGCGCGAGAGATCGCCGGTGGCGGTCAGCACCAGATCGCCGAGGCCGGACAGGCCCATGAAGGTCTCGGCGCGCGCGCCCAGCGCCACGCCCAGGCGCGTCATCTCGGCCAGGCCGCGCGTGACCAGGGCTGCACGCGCGTTCAGCCCCAGCTGCAGGCCGTCGCAAAGACCCGTGGCAATGGCCAGCACATTCTTGACGGCACCACCCACTTCCACGCCCACGATGTCCTGATTGGCATAGACGCGCATGGCTTCGCCGTGAAAGGCCGACACCAGCAGCTCGCTCACGCCCTCATGGGCGCTGGCTGCCACCAGAGCCGTAGGCTGCTGGCGCGCCACCTCGGCCGCGAAGCTGGGGCCGCTGAGCGCACCGCTTTGCAGCTGCGGCGCCACCTGCTGGCAGACTTCATGCGCCATCAGCCCATAGCTGCCGGCAGGTGTGTCGGCGGCCACGGCCTCGAAGCCCTTGCACAGCCAGACCACGGGCCGGCGGCAATCCTTGAGCTGGCCCAGCCACTGGCGCAGCGCCGCCATGGGCGTGCCCAGCACGATCAGATCGGCATCCGCAACATGGGCCATCACATCTCCGCTGACCACCGTGAGCGCATCCGGGAAGCGGATGCCGGGCAGATAGCGGCTGTTGGCGCGCTCGGCCTGCATGAGCTGCGCCTGCGCCGGGTCACGCGCCCAGAGGCTGACGCGGTCCTGCTCCGGATGGGTGGCCGCGCTGATGGCCATGGCCGTACCCCAGGCGCCAGCGCCGATGACAAGAATTTTCATACCTGAATTTTGATAGCAGTTTGTGCACAACGCACAAGAAAAAGAGGCCGCTAGGGCCTCTTTTTTGCCTGGCTGCCGATTCTTGCACATCGCAGGAATCAGCAATTGCCATCAGCTTACTGGGGCAGCTGGCCTTCGGCCTGTGCTGCGGCAGCCGCTTGCTGCTGCTCGTACATGGCCTGGAAGTTGATTTCGGCCAGGTGCACGGGAGGGAAGCCGGCGCGGGTCACCACGTCGGCCACGTTGCCGCGCAGATAGGGGTAGATGATCTGGGGGCAGGCAATGCCGATCACGCCGCCCATCTGATCTTCGGGCACGTTGCGGATTTCGAAGATGCCGGCCTGCTTGGCTTCGACCAGGAACACGGTCTTGTCCTGAATCTTGGTCTGAACCGTGGCGGTCACGGCCACTTCGTAGACGCCTTCAGCCACGGGAGTGGCTTCCACACCCAGCTGGATGTCCACGCTGGGCTGCTCTTGCTCCAGCAGGATGGCGGGAGAGTTGGGCTGCTCCAGGGACAGGTCCTTCAGATACACGCGCTGGATCTGGAACACGGGGCTGTTGTCTTGTTCGGCCATGATGAGCTAGGTCTTTCAGAAAATCTTGAGAGGGAAATGAAAATGCCTGCGCAGAGGACTAGCACGCAGCTATCCTCACAGCAGGCATTTCCATGAAATAGCGCTTTGCATTATGCAGTGACAGCCAGAGGCTGCATCGTAGCAAGCAGCACAAAGCGCAAATTCATGCCGTTTGGCGGCAGTGGCACGGCAAGTAATCAGCTTTGCAGCAGGGGCAGCAGACCGCCCTTGGCATCCAGCGCCATCAGATCGTCGCAACCGCCCACATGGGTATCGCCAATGAAGATCTGGGGTACGGTGCGGCGGCCGGTGACCTGCATCATGTGATCGCGGGCAGCGGTATCGAAATCGATGCGCACTTCCTCGATCTGATCCACGCCCTTGGACTTGAGAATCTGCTTGGCACGAATGCAATAGGGGCAGACGGCGGTGGTGTACATCTTCACGGCTTGCATGAGCAACTTCCTTGTAGTTTTTGCAATGCAGCATGCTGTGCTGCAGTCGTCAGAGTTCTCAGTTGCGGCCGAATCAGGCTTTTTCAACCGGCAGGCCGGCATCGCGCCAGGCCTTCATGCCGCCAGCCAGCGCCTGGGCCTTTTCGTAACCCAGCTTCTTGGCCACGGCCTCGGCACGCACGGCACGGGCGCCCGATGCACACACCAGCACCACGGGCAGCTGCTTGTTCTTGACGGTGGTGGGCAGCTTTTCTTCCAACTGGCTCAGCGGCAGGTTCCTGGCTCCGTTGACATGGCCGGCGGCAAACTCTTCGGGCTCGCAGACGTCCAGCACCACGGCTTTTTCACGGTTGATCAGGTGCACGGCAGCCGCTGCCGACAGCGAACCTCCTGTCGCTCCGCGCAGTGCGGGCAGCAGCAGCATCACACCCGAAGCCACGGCAATCAGGATCAAATACCAGTTATCAATGATGAATTTCACGTCATTCCTTGGGATGGCAAACCGAACGATTTTAGAGGCAGGCTTGCCGGCGGATCGCGCCAGAGGGTCACAGCCCCTCCTCCCGTAATCCCAAACCCTCTGTTCATATGCCCTAGGCCGCAAGTGAGTGCTCTGCACAATCCCCGAAGGGCCCAACAGGAATAGCTTGGCGGCCACCGCTGGACACGACCGGCTTACCTTGCCTCAAGCCCGGACAAAGGCCAGCCCCTAAAATGCACGGTTTTGACTTTGTGTCATTACTGCTTTGCTACTTTGAGAGAATCCATGTACAAGCTCGTTCTGATCCGCCACGGTGAATCCACCTGGAACCTTGAAAACCGCTTCACCGGCTGGACCGATGTGGATCTGACTGCCACCGGCGTCGAACAGGCCAAGAAGGCCGGCCAACTGCTCAAGGCAGAAGGCTATGACTTCGATGTGGCCTATACCAGCGTGCTCAAGCGCGCCATCCGTACCCTGTGGCATGTGCAGGATGAAATGGACCGCACCTGGCTGCCCGTGGTGCATAGCTGGCGTCTCAACGAACGCCACTATGGCGGCCTGCAGGGTCTGAACAAGGCCGATATGGCCAAGCAGTACGGCGACGAGCAAGTGCTGGTCTGGCGCCGCAGCTACGACGTGCCGCCTCCCGCCCTGGAAGCCACCGACCCGCGCAGCGAACGCAGCGATGTGCGCTACGCCAAGCTGCAGCCCGAGCAGATCCCGCTGACCGAGTGCCTCAAGGACACGGTGGCCCGCGTTGTGCCGTTCTGGGACGAGTCCATCGCACCCGCCATCAAGGCCGGCAAACGGGTGGTTGTGGCCGCACACGGCAACTCCATCCGCGCCCTGATCAAGTATCTGGACAACATCGCCGACGACCAGATCGTGGGCGTGAACGTGCCCAACGGCATTCCTCTGGTCTATGAGCTGGACGCCGACCTCAAGCCCATCCGCCACTACTACCTGGGCGACGCCGAAGCCGCAGCCAAGGCTGCAGCGGCAGTTGCAGCCCAGGGCAAGGCCTGAGAGAGACCTCTTCACCGTTCCTGTTCAGGCCGCTTGCGCAGTCTGAACAGGACTGACACGGCAAAAGGCCTGTGGAACCTCATGGGCCTTCCGCCGTCCAAGGTGTATATTGCGAATGGTTTAAGGGGTGCTATGGGTCAAAAAATCAAAATTGCAGGCTGGATCTCTGTGGGCGTGGTCGCCGGTGCGTTGACCACCGTATCCCTGCAGACGCTGGCTCGCGGGGGTGTGACGCCTCTGCCACTTGAAGAAATCCAGCAGTTGTCGGCCGTCTTCGGCCTGATCAAGACCGATTACGTGGAGCAGGTCAGCGACAAGAAGCTGATCACCGACGCCATCTCCGGCATGGTCTCCAGCCTGGACCCTCACTCCCAGTACTTCGACAAGAAAACCTACAAAGAATTCAAGGAAGGCACTTCCGGCAAGTTCGTGGGCGTCGGCATCGAGATCACCATGGAAGACGGGCTGATCAAGATCGTCTCCCCCATCGAAGGCTCGCCCGCTTTCCGTGCGGGTCTCAAGACCGGCGACCTGATCACCAAGATCGACGACACGGCCGTCAAGGGCCTGACGCTCAATGACGCTGTCAAGCGCATGCGTGGCGAACCGAATACCAAGGTGCGCCTGAACATCCTGCGAAAGGATGAAAGCCGCAGCTTCCCCGTCACCATCACCCGTGAAGAAATCAAGACCCAATCGGTCAAGGGCAAGGTGATCGAACCTGGCTACGCCTGGATTCGCCTGAGCCAGTTCCAGGAACGCACCGTCGATGACTTTGTCCGCAAGGTCGAGGAAATCTACAAGCAGGAACCCAATCTCAAGGGCCTGGTGCTGGACCTGCGCAACGACCCCGGCGGTTTGCTGGATGCGGCCGTAGCCATCTCTGCGGCCTTCCTGCCACCCGATGTGCCCGTGGTTTCGACCAACGGCCAGTTGGCCGAAAGCAAGGCCGTCTACAAGGCTTCGCCCGAGTTCTACGCCCAGCGCGGTTTTGGCGACCCCTTGCAACGCCTGCCTGCAGCACTGAAAAAGCTGCCTCTGGTGGTGCTGGTCAATGAAGGCTCGGCCTCGGCCAGCGAAATCGTGGCCGGAGCTCTGCAAGATCACAAACGCGCCACCGTCATGGGCAGCCAGTCCTTTGGCAAGGGCTCGGTGCAAACCGTGCGCCCTCTGGGGCCCGATACGGCTCTCAAGCTGACGACGGCGCGCTACTACACGCCTAGCGGAAAATCCATTCAGGCCAAGGGCATCGTGCCCGATGTGATGGTGGATGAGACTGCAGACGGCGATTTGTTTGCTGCATTGAGCATGCGTGAAGCAGACCTTGAAAAGCATTTGTCCAGCGGACAGGGTGCGGAGGTCAAGAACGATTCGCTTGAAAAGGCCCGCGAGGAAGCTCGCAAACGCCTGGAAGAGGAAGCCAAGAAGCCAGCCGCCGAACGCCGCCTGCCGGAATTCGGGTCTGAAAAGGACTTTCAGCTGCAACAGGCACTGAATAAGCTCAAAGGCCAACCTGTCAAGGTCAGCAAAACCCTGACGGAGCGCAAAATCGAAGAGAAGCCCGGAGACGCGACGGCCGCGGACAAAAAGCCCGCTGACAAGAAAGCGCCCGAAAAAGGCGACTCCGACAAGAGCAAAAAATAAGCACCGGGTTATGGAACCCGCTCAAAATCAGCCGGGCTTGCCCGGCTTTTTTCTTGGAACCATGGAAGCAAACCGATGAATGACGATCAATTGCTACGCTATTCCCGTCACATCATGCTCGACGAGATCGGCATCGAAGGCCAGGAGCGCATTCTGGCGGCGCATGCAGTGATCATTGGAGCTGGCGGCTTGGGCTCGCCTGCCGCACTCTATCTGGGCTCGGCAGGTGTGGGGCGCATCACCATCGTCGACAACGACGTCGTGGACATGACCAATCTGCAGCGCCAGATTGCCCACACGACCGAGCGCATAGGCATGCCCAAGGTGGAATCGATCCGCACTGCCGTACATGCCATCAATCCCGGGATCGAAGTTCGCTGCATCCAGCAGCGTGCAACCGAGACCCTGCTCGATGAACTGCTGCCCGAGGCAAGCATCGTGCTCGACTGCACCGACAACTACAAGACCCGCCAGACCATCAATGCGGCTTGCGTACGCCACGGCGTACCCCTGGTCGAAGGAGCTGCCATCCGTGTCGATGGCCAGTTGATGGTCATTGATCCACGCAACCCCGACAGCCCGTGCTATGCATGCGTCTTTCCGCCAGAGGCTGAATTCGAAGAGGTTCAGTGCTCAACCATGGGCGTCTTTGCTCCGCTGGTTGGGCTGATCGGCACCCAGCAAGCTGCAGAAGCACTGAAGCTGATTGTCGGTTTTGGCCGATCTTCTGTCGGACAACTTCAAATGCTTGATGCACGTTCCATGGAGTGGAGTAGGATGAAAATTGCTAGGGTTAAAACCTGTGATATCTGCGGAACGCCAAACACAAATTACAAAAAATGACAATACAATGATTTTTTCATGGGCCGTAATTGATTTTCCACATTGAGAATTGAAATGACTCTCGCCGCTTGATCCTTGGCGTCCACCTCATCAGCTTGCTACCGTCGTGAAACTGCGTACCTTTCTTGTTGAAGACAATCCCACGATTCGCGACAACCTGATTGCGACGATGGCGGAGCTTGCCGATGTGGAAGCGGTGGGGGTGGCAGAGACCGAAGCCGATGCTGTACGCTGGCTCAGCCACAACCCTGACGCCTGGGATCTGGTCATCGTGGACCTGTTCTTGCGCGAGGGCAGCGGTCTCGGCATCGTCACAAGCCTTCAACATCGACCACCGCAGAAAAAGCTGCTCGTGTTGAGCAATTACGCGACCGCCGATATACGACAGCGCTGCCTTGAACTCAGCGCAGATGCCGTATTTGACAAATCCAACGAAATCGATGCGCTTATAGATTTCTGTATTGATTTAAATACCAGTAAATCTTGAAAATAACGCAAAATAAAAAAGGCTTGAATATTTCAAGCCTTTTTTATTTGAGTCTGCATTAATCGATCAATCGATTTTTCAATGCATAGTATGTCAGATCGCTATTTGAGGAAAGGCCCATTTTTTCCATGAGCCTTGTCCGGTAAGTGCTCACTGTTTTCACGCTCAACGAAAGCGATTTGGCAATGTCTCCAGCCGTCTCGCCGCGCGCAAGCTTCAGGAATACCTGAAACTCACGCTCCGACAATTGCTCGTGTGCCGGAACATCATCCTTGCGGTTGAGTTGCTGGGCCAGGAGATCGGCCACTGCCGGCGTCAGGTAACGCCTTCCCAGAGCCACAGTCCGGATGGCCTCTGCAATATCCTGGGGATCGCACTCCTTGTTGAGATATCCGCTGGCCCCCTGACGAATCAAGTTGATTGCGTAATGCTCCTCAGGGTATCCACTAAGTATCAGGATGCCCATATCAGGTGCTTTGGCTCTGAGCATGGCCAAGGCATCTATGCCGCTTTGCCCTGGCATGGACAAGTCCATCAACAGCACGTCAATTTCATGCTCCCGAACCAAGTCAATGGCCTCCCGCCCATTGCCCGCTTCTCCCACGACCCTCAGATCTACATGTTCCGACAGGAATTGGCGTAATCCCGAGCGAACAATCGCATGGTCATCCACTATGCCTACTTTTATCATGAACACCTCTTTTCATGAAACTGCGCTCATCTCCAGGGCGCATCACATTTTAAGACCCGCACTATGATGTCAGTCGTTGACGCTACGGTTATGCAGAATATCAGGTAATTGCCTTGTAGGTGAGAGGATGTAGATGCGTTGGACCAATATCCGCAAAATTGCAGTCAGCCTGACGATCGCAGTCATTGCGGCAGTCTTAATGGTAAGCATTAATGAAGCTGGCTATAAGCGTTCGTTGCAGGCTCTGGACACGCTCACCAAGACGCAAGCCACTAGAGCCAAGCTCAATTTGCTGATGCAGCAAATGCTGGATGCGGAAACCGGCCTGCGCGGCTACCTGCTGACAGGAGAGGAGCGCTATCTCGAGCCCTATAACTCTGCCTCCGCCGCGATCAGCAGCAGCATGGATGACCTGCGCGGCATCTTCATCATGGACCCCAAGGAGCTGGCAACCTTTACTCCACTGGCCCGCCAGGTCGAGCGCAAGACCAGCGAAATGGAGCTGAGCCTGCGCCTTTATCGCCAGGGCAACGATGAAGCGTGGCGCTTTGTGATGTTTACCGACGTAGGCATGGAAAACATGGATGCCATACGGGGCCACATCAAAACCCTGATGGACAGCATCGATCAGCGCGTCAAGTCCAATCTCGCGGATATCGAACAAACGCTGGGTCTGTCACGCCTGGGAATTGCGACAGTGACCGCTCTGGGGATTCTGGGCTTCTTCATGTACCTGCGACAGGCCAATGCGCTGCAGCACTCACATCAGCGCGAGCAGGAGATTCAGCGCGATGAACGCAATCGTCTGGAGGAAGTCGTTCGCGACCGCACAGCGGCCCTCACCGAGCTGGCAACCCATTTGCAGCAGGTGCGCGAGGATGAGCGAGCGCACTTGGCACGTGAGTTGCACGATGAACTGGGCTCGCTGCTGACCGCCGCGAAACTGGACGTTGCGCGCCTCAAGTCCAAGATCGACACCTCGACACCCGACGTCTCCGAACGCATCACCCATCTGATCGAGACGCTCAACAGCGGAATTGCACTCAAACGCCGCATCATTGAAGACCTCCGACCCTCTTCTCTCTCCAACCTGGGCCTGACCACCGCGCTGGAAATCCTGACCCGGGAATTCGGTGAACGCAGCAACATCGAGGTGGAATGCAGCCTGGAGCAGGTGGACCTGCCTGAATCCACGCAGCTGACGGTCTATCGCGTCGTACAGGAGTCGCTCACCAACATCGGGAAATACGCCAGGGCCAGCCATGTCATCGTCACGGTGCATAACTATCCCACCTATGTGGCCGTGCAGATCCAGGACGATGGCCAAGGCTTCGAGACGGCCAGCATGCGCCCCAACTCCCATGGACTGGCAGGCATGAAACACCGCGTTGAAGCTGTCGGCGGCAGGCTTACCGTGGCATCCCAGCTCGGCAAGGGAACCACGATCTCGGCAGTCATTCCTTTGACAATGGCAAGCACCTGAACTGGACGCACATGTCAACGCAGTCCTACATGACTGTCCATAAATACCCCGACCCTGGTGACAGAAGCTCACCGTCAAGCTTGGGCTGCTCAGTTCTCTACATTCAATACATGGCCGCACGGCAATGCCTGTCGGCCTGCATTCGATAGGAGAAAACCATGTTGCACTACGCCATTGTCTTTCTGGTGATTGCCTTGATCGCTGCAGTGTTCGGCTTCGGCGGCATCGCGGCCAGCGCCGTAGGTATCGCCAAGATTCTGTTTTTCGTGTTTCTGGTCATGGCCGTCATCACCTTCCTGATGGGCCTCGTGAAGAAATAGCATTGGTGCCAAATGTGTAGAACTTTGTTCCGGCACATTGCACAAACCACCAGTATTCGCCATGATCGCTCTCAGCTTCTGCCTCCGAAAGGCCGGGTTACGAAGACTGGCGTTACTTCACGCTGTCACGATAATTTCTAGATTTCAGGGAGTTCCAAACAATGAGCCAAGCCGTAAAAGACGCCAAGGACACGGTTGAAGATCTCAAGGACGCCGCCAAGGAGCTGGCTGCCGATGCCAAGGAATCGGCAAAGCATGCCGCCCAATCCGCCCAGAATGTGGCCCACAAGGTAGCCGATGCCGCTGAAGATGCAACGGACTCCGGCAAGCAGGCCGCCCAGAAAATGGTGAATGAAGCTCAGGACGTGGCAGAGGACGTCGCCGACAAGGTTCATGACGCCGCACGCCGCGCACGGCGCACGGCCTCCGAGGCCATCGACTCCACAGGGCGTCATATACGCAATATCGACGACAGCGAAAACCCGCTGATCGACAACCTTGCCAACCGGGCACAGGATCTGGCCGAGCGCAGTATCAACTTCTGGGCCGACAGCTCGCACCGCGCACGCCGTCAGTTCAACACCGCAGCGGATGCGACCACCAAGTATGTGTCCGAACAACCCGGGCGCTCCGTGCTGATCGCCGCGGCGACCGGGGCGGCTCTGGCGACGGCTTTCTTTCTGGGCCGCTCGCGCAGGAAGTGAGCAGGAATTCACTCTGAGCCGTTTTTCGCAAGCGTTCTTTGCGCCTTTTCAAAACCAAGGGAGAACCATATGAAGAATCTGACTCGCGCTTTGGCTTTCAGTCTGGTCGCCGCAACGACCGTGCTGGCAACCACAGCCTGTTCGGTGGCTCGTGACCAGCAGACTGTGGGCTCCTATGTGGACGACGCCGGCATCACCACTGCGGTGAAGGCCAAGATGGCCGAAGACAAGAATGTCTCTGCAACCGCCATCAGCGTCGAAACCATGAACGGCACCGTGCAGCTGTCGGGCTTTGCCAAATCCGAAGCAGAAAAGGCCCGTGCCGGCGAAATTGCCCGCACGACCAAGCATGTGCGCGAAGTGCGCAACAGCATCGTGGTCAGACCCTGATCTACCCGCATGAGGCAAAGCCCTGTCCGAGGGCTGCACTTCCAGCCCCAAAGCCAGCTTTTGAGCTGGCTTTGTTTTTTCCTACAACCGGGTCGCTGACTTCGCCATTAAAGTGTCCGCATGCAAGTTTTCAATTGCGAGGCCTGCGGCCACCTGATCTATTTTGAAAGCCTGCAATGCGTGCATTGCGGAGCAAGCCAGGCATTCCTGCCCGACCAGTTGCGCGTCGGCATTCTGCCCCCGGCCGGGGGCCCCGACACACGCTACCGCGCCTGCGCCCACCGACACAACATCAGCCTGTGCAATTTTGCGATCGAGGCCTCAGACCCGCAGCCGCTTTGCGTTTCCTGCCGACAGACCGAATGGCTGCCGAACGGCAGCGATCCCGCCAATGAGCTGCGCTGGGCCAAGATCGAGGTCGCCAAGCGCAGGCTGTTCTACACCCTGGCCAGGCTGGGCCTGCTGGACCCTCATGGGCACCGCGTAGCCGAGCCGCGCTTTTCCCTGCTCGCAGACCTGCCCGGCCAGAATCCCGTCATGACCGGCCATGCCAGCGGCATGATCACGCTCAACGTGGTCGAGGCAGACGACGACGAACGTGCCAAACGCCGCCAGGCCTTGCACGAGCCCTATCGCACGCTGATAGGACATCTGCGTCACGAATCGGGACATTTCTACTGGGATCAGCTGATAGCCAACAGCGAGCATCTGGAGCGCTTCAGGGCATTGTTTGGCTATGAGAATCAGGACTATGCCCAGGCCCTGCAGCGCCATTACGGCAAGGACCCGCTGGACAACAGCTGGCGCGGTCAGTTCATCAGCGCCTATGCCACCTCACACCCCTGGGAGGACTGGGCCGAAACCTGGGCTCACTATCTGCACATGGTGGACTTGCTGGAGACCGCAGCCAGCTACGGCACCTGCATTACCGTGCCGGACATACCCAGCACGGGCCAGCAACTCATTCAAAACCCGCTGGGGCCGGTGCCGCCCGATTTTTCGGTGATGCAATCCCAGTGGGTGCCGCTGACCCTGCTGCACAACAGCCTGAATCGCAGCCTCGGCCATGGCGATGCCTATCCGTTTGCCATTTCCGGCCCGGCCTGGGACAAGCTGCGCTTTGTCCACGAAACCATCAGCAGCTATCGCAGCAGGGCGACTAGCCAGGGAGGCTGAAAGCTCAGGCCTTGCGGCCGACCTTGACCATCAGGCGCTCATGCACGCCCTTGGAAACAAACTTGTCCACATCGCCATTGAGCGTGGCAATCTCGCGCACAAAGGTGGAGCTGATGAACTGATAGCGATCGCTGGGCGTGAGGAACACGGTTTCCACTTCGGGCATCAGCGTGCGGTTCATGCCGGCAAGCTGGAACTCATAGTCGAAGTCCGTCACCGCACGCAGGCCGCGCACCATGGCCTTGGCGCCGCGCGCGAGCACAAAATGCGCGAGCAGCCCGTCAAAGCTCTCCACCTCCACCTGAGGATAATTGGCACAGGACTCGCGCACCATGGCAATGCGCTCTTCCAGCGAAAACAGCGTCTTTTTGTGATGGCCTGCCGCCACGGCCACGATGACCTTGCCAAACAGCTGTGCAGCCCGGCGCACCACATCTTCATGCCCCAGGGTGATCGGGTCAAAGGTTCCGGGGTAAACAGCAATCAGGTCCTGGCTCATGGCTTATCTCTCTCCTGCGGGTCTTGATGAGGGTGAGGGCTGCTGCAGTGCAGCGTAAAGAGATTATGCATTCAGGCCTGCACAGCGCTGCCCCATACAAAAAAGAGCTGCTGACGCATCTGATCAAAGCGCCTGCAGCTCCCGGTTCAATAGTAAAGGTCTATTGCTTCTTCAGCAGATGCGCATGGACGGCGCCGGCCTTCAGATAGCGATGCAGCTCCAGTCCCATTTCCAGCAGGCGCTCTTCGGCCCAGGCTTCGGGAGCTTCCAGGTAAATGAAGCCGCCGTCGTTCAAGGCCGCGATGGCCGCCTTGAGCGCGGGCTCGAACAGCTCGGTCTGGCCGAATGGCGGATCCAGCAAAATCAGATCCTGGCCCGCCACGGTCTTCAGGCAGCTCAGCGCATCGCCGCGCTGCACCTTGACCATCCTGGCATCGAGCTTCTGCTGAAGACGCTGCAGCTGCTGCACCAGGGCGGCATCCTGTTCGTTCATGATGACGCTGGTCGCGCCGCGCGATGCGGCTTCGAAACCCAGTGCCCCGGTGCCCGAAAAGGCATCGACGCATTTCCAGTTGCTCAAGTCCTGACCCAGCCAGTTGAACAGGGTCTCGCGCACGCGATCGGGCGTGGGCCGCAGACCGGGCTTTTGCGCCACGACCAGGCGCGTGCGGCGCCATTGCCCGCCGATGATACGGATTTCACCGGCCCCCGTGGCGGCCGGCTTGGCTGCAGCGGGCTGGGCAGCCTTGGCTCCGGGGCGGGCCGGACGGCTGGCCGCCAGCTCCTGCGCCTTGCGCTCGGACTCGTGAATCATCTTGTCCAGCGCCTTGCGGCCTGCGGGGGTGTGTAGCTTGATGGCGCTGCGGCTCATGGCTTGGCTCCGAGAGTGATGGTGACCATGCGCTCGGGCTGGACCATGCGCTGCATCGCCTCCTTCACGTCCTTGGTGGTCAGAGCCTGAACGCGATCGGTCCAGTGCTCCAGATAATCGAGCGGCAGGCCATTCCAGGCAATGTTGGCCACATTGCCCAGCAGCTTGCGATTGCTGTCTATGCGCAAGGCAAAGCCGCCGATCAGGTTGTCCTTGGCCGCCTTGAGTTCCTTGTCGCTAGGACCTTCGGCAATGAATTTGCGCAACACGTCCTGCGAGACCTTGAGCGCCTCGGCCGCCTGATCGGGCCGGGTCTGCAGGCCGATAATGAAGGCGCCGCGATCCAGTCCGGGCGAGAAGTCGCTGGAGACGCCATAGGTCAGGCCCCGCTTTTCACGCACCTCTTCCATCAGTCGCGAAGTGAAGCCGCCGCCGCCCAGGATATGGTTGCCCACCATTACGGCGAGAAAATCGGGGTTGTTGCGCGCAATGCCGGGCTGGCCGATCAGCACCTGGGCCTGGGCCGACTCGAACGGAATGTTCTCGACCTTGGCTTGCTGCAGATCCTGCACCTTGGCCACGGCAGGCAGCGGCGGGCAGTCGTTGCCATTGGTGGCCTGCAGCGGCCCCAGCAACTGCTTGACCATGGCATCGGCCTGCTGGCGATTGACCGCCCCCACCACGCTGACCTTGGCGCGGCAGGCGGCAATCAGCTTGCGGTGAAAGTCCTGCATGGCCGAAACATCGATCCGGCCCAGGCTGTCGACCGTGGTCTGATAGCCATAGGGCGAGCTGCCGAACACGGCCTTGCGGAATGCCTTGGAGGCCACGGTGCCGGGACGGGTGTCGGCTTCCTTGATGGAGGCACTCCAGCGCTCGCGATCACGCTGCCACACGGCATCGGGCCAGCTTGGCGAGGCGATCTGGCGCGCCGCCAGGGCCACGGCCTTTTGCTGCAGATTGGGCTCGGTCAGAGTGCGCAGGCCGTAGCTGAAGCTGTCACGCCCCGCACTGGCGCCAAAACTGGCGCCCAGGTCGGCCCAGGCCTGACCCAGGCCATTTTCATCCAGCGCAGGCGCATCGCCTGCCGCCTTGATGCCCTTGGAGGACATCATGGCCACGGCTGTCGCCAGGCCCACCTTGTCCTCGGGATCACGGCGGCTGCCGGCGTCGAAGTCCACCTGCACATCCACCATGGGAATACCAGGACTTTGCACCAGCCAGACCTGGGCGCCACTGGGCTGGGTCCAATGCTCTATCGGCAGTAAGGCCCAGGCAGATTGGGTTAGAAAACCCATTCCAGCGCTTACCACAAAAGCGCCAGCAGCTATCTTTTTCATAGTTTTCATATGTTTCTCCGCTGCGCTCAGTGCATGGATTTGTCTGCATCCGCCTTGCCCGACATGGGACGCTGGGGCTTGCTACCCGCCGGCAGAGGCTGAGGCACCAGGGTGCCGACAGTGAGCTGGTCGTCGCCAAAATATTTGGCGGCCACGGCCTTCACATCGTCAGAGGTGACTTTGCGCAGTTCGGCCAGCAATTTGTCCTCGGCATCCAGCGGCATGTTCTGAATCCAGTAATTGCCCAGGTTCTGGGCCTGGCCCATGACGGAATCACGCTCATAGACGTTGGAGGCCATCCACTGCGTCTTGACGCGCTCCAGTTCGTCAGCCTGCACGCCCTCATCAGCCACCTTCTTGATCTGGGCACGCAGCGCAGCCTCCACATCGGCCACGGTCTTGCCCTGGGCCGGAACGCCGGTCAGCATGAACAGGCTGGGCCCGCGCCCCATGATGTTGGCCGAGCTGCCGGCGCTATCGGCCACACGGCCGTTGGCCTGGCCTTCGCCCTGTACCAGGGCGCGCTCCAGGCGAGCACCGTCATAACCGTCCAACACGGCGGACAGCACCAGCAGCGCCAGCGCATCCTTGTCCTCGGCCTGCAGCTTGTCCACGCTCTTCAGGGTGGGGGTGCGATAGGCCATGGCGATAAAAGCCTGCTCGGCAGGCTGCTTGACCTCGATGCGGCGCACGCCGATCTGCCTGGGTTCGGTCTGCGGCTTGCGCTGCGGCAGGGCACGCGCGGGAATGCTGCCGTAATACTTCTCGGCCCAGGCACGTACCTGGTTGACGTTCACGTCCCCCACCACGACCACGGCGGCGTTGGCAGGCACATACCAGCGCTTGTGGAAATCGCGCACATCGCCGGGCGTCATTGAGTTCAGATCGCTCATCCAGCCCACCACGGGGCGGCGATAGGGCGAGGCCATGAAGGTGGCCGCCATCAGTTGCTCCATCAGCATGGCGCGCGGCTGGTCGTCGGTGCGCATGCGGCGCTCTTCCTTGATGACCTCGATTTCCTTCTTGAATTCGGAGTCCGGCCACTGATTGTTGGCAAAACGGTCGGACTCCAGCTTCATCACGTCTTCCAGACGGTTGGACGGAATCTGCTGGTAGTACCCCGTGTAGTCACGCCAGGTGAATGCGTTTTCCTGGCCGCCCAGCGCCGCCACACGACGCGAGAAGTCTCCGGGCTTGACGCTTTTGGAGCCCTTGAACATCATGTGCTCCAGCGCATGGGCCACGCCCGTGGTGCCGTCGACCTCGTCCATGGAGCCTACGCGTACCCAGACCATGTGCACGGCCGTGGGCGCGCGCCGGTCGGGCTGCACGATCAGCTGCATGCCGTTCTTCAGCGTGAACTGCTGCACCTGCGGCGCGGCCGCCGTGGCGGCAGCAGGCACAGGTTGCGACGATGCGCCCGGCGCAGCCAAGGCTGCCCCAGCGCTCAAACAGGCCATTAAGCCCAGTACAGGGAGTGCGCGTACATGTTTCATAGAATGATGCGATTCTAAAAACCCGCCAATGTTCAGTTTTTTCAAGAAAAAGCCCAGTTCACCCGATGCAGTGAACACCACGCCCGCTGCCGAGGCAGCCGCGGCGCCCGCTCCTGCCCCGCAAACCGGGCCAGCTACACAGGATACGCCTGCCGAAAACGGCAGCAGCTCCTGGTGGCGCAAGCCCTTTGGTGGCGGCGCGACGGCCAAGGCCGCCGAAGATCAGCCTGCCACTCAGGATTTTGTAGCAGCCCCCGAGCCTACCGCAAAGCCGCAAGCCCCAAATTCCCGTCAAAACTGGATGGAACGGCTGAAAGCCGGTCTGCGCAAGACCGGCTCCAGCATCGCCACCGTCTTTACCGGCACGCAGATCGACGACCGGCTCTATGAAGAGCTGGAAGACGCGCTGCTGATGGCCGACACCGGCGTCAAGGCCACCCAGCACCTGCTGGAAGACCTGAAGCGCCGCGTCAAGGACACCAAGACCACCGAGCCTGCCGCCGTCAAGGCGCTGCTGGCCGATGCGCTGACCGATTTGCTGAGGCCCCTGGAAAAGCCGCTTAGCATCGGCGAGCACACACCGACCGTCATCATGGTTGCCGGCGTCAACGGTGCGGGCAAGACCACGTCCATCGGCAAGCTGACCAAGCATCTGGCCGACGGCGAGCAGTCCGTGCTGCTGGCCGCCGCCGACACCTTCCGCGCCGCCGCGCGCGAGCAGCTGGGCGTCTGGGCCAATCGCAACACCGTGGAGATCATCAGCCAGGACGGTGGCGACCCCGCCGCCGTGAGCTTCGATGCCGTTTCAGCCGGAAAAGCGCGCAAAAAGGATGTGGTGCTGGTCGATACGGCCGGACGCCTGCCCACGCAGCTGCATCTGATGGAAGAGCTCAAGAAGATCAAGCGCGTGGTGAGCAAAGCCGACGGCACGGCGCCCCATGAGGTGCTGCTGGTGATTGACGGCAACACCGGCCAGAACGCCCTGACCCAGGTGCGCGCCTTCGACGATGCACTGCAGCTCACGGGCCTGATCGTCACCAAGCTCGACGGTACGGCCAAGGGCGGCGTGCTGGCCGCGATTGCGCAGGAGCGCCCCGTGCCTGTCTACTTCATCGGCGTGGGCGAGAAGATCGAGGATCTGGAGACCTTCAGCGCACGCGAGTTCGCCCAGGCCCTGCTGTCCTGAAGCACAATAACCATAGCTTCCAGCGCTTTATCTATCGAGTTTTCAGATAGATTCAGTACTGAAACCCAATAAAGGAGCGCGCAAGGCGCTCCTTTTTTATTCAGGCTTCAGAGCTGCACCTGCTGCTTGATCCACTTGGCATAGTCGTTCAGGCAGCGCTCGGTGCGCATGGTGATCTGGGGCACCTCGTAGCTGTGATGGCTGCGCAGCAGCGCGGTCAGCCGCGGCAGGGCTTCGGGCAGGGTCTTGCAGATCAAACGCCATTCGGGAGCGGTCTGCAGCACGCCGTCCCACTCGTAATACGAGGTGATGCGCTCGGTCTGCACGCAGGCCGCAGCCTTGGCCGAGACCAGCGCCCGCGCCATGTCCTCGGCCTCGGCCGAGTGCCCAACGGTCGTCGTCACCACGCACAGCGTGGCCCAATGGCTGTCCTGCGCGGACGCGGACTTGAGAGGTGCGGTCTGGGTAGATGTGGTGCTCATGTCGCCTAGTCTAGGCCCAAGACCGCCCTGCCCGCCACCGCCTTACACCGGATACAGACCCAGCTGCTGCGCGCGCAGCCGCGTCAGTCCCAGCAGCGCATCGGTGAACGGGGTCGCCATGCCGCACATGGCGCCCATCTCGCGCACGGCGCCCACCAGGGCATCCAGCTCCACCGGCTTGCCGGCTTCCACATCCTGGAGCATGGAGGTCTTGAAGCCGCCCAGCTTGAGCGTGACCTGATGGCGGTCCTGCGGGCTGTCGGCAAGCGGCAGGCCGATGCGCGCGCCGATTTCGCGGGCCTCCAGCATCACGGCCGTGATGAAGTTGCGCACCAGCTCGTCGCCCAGAATCCTGTCCGTGGTCGCGCCCGTGATCGCACTGACAGGGTTCATGGTCATATTGCCCCAGAGCTTTTACCAGGCGTCGCGCTGGATGTTGTCGCTGAGCCTGAGCTCGATACCGCCCGCACGCAGCAGCTCGGCCAGCGCCAGCAGGCGCGGCGTGGGCGCATCGCCGGGCAGGGCCGTGGGCTCGCCGACGATGAGGCTGTTGCCGAAATGCCGGCGCACCACGCCGGGAGCGTCAAGGGAGCAGCTGGCATGCACCACCGACCCGAGCACCTGCTCGGTGGGAATGGCGCGCGCAATCTCGCCCTGCGGATCCACTGTCCTGAGCTGCAGGCCGCGCAGGCTGGCATCCACGCCACCGGCCAGAAACCACCAGGGCACGCCGTTCATGGCGGTCAGCACCAGGGTCTGCGGGCCGATCAGCGGTGCGACGGCACGCGCCACATCGGGCATGGACGGCGCCTTGACGGCAATCACCACCACATCCTGCACGCCCAGGGCGGCCGGGTCCTGCTGCGCATTGACGGCCACGGTCTCATGCTCCTCGCCATGCACCAGCGTCAGGCCGTTGTGCTGCAGTGCAGCCAGCGTCTGGCCCCGCGCCACGGCGCTCAGCTCGCAGCCGGCCCTGGCCAGCGCCACGCCAAGCCAGCCGCCAATGGCTCCGGCACCGTAGATACAGACTCTTTTCGGACTCATGCTCTTGTCTCTCCTGTCTTATAGAACTCTCAAAAACAGTAGCTGCCGGTGCTTTACCGTAAAGCATCTGAAGACTATCCACCCTTGAAACCAGACGAGATCTTCGCAGCCGCTGTTCATTGTTGATACGTTAACAGCAGTATCCACCCGCGCGACACTGAAGGCCGTTGACAGCTGGACACCCCGCACTGCGCGCCATGCCAGCTGCCCTGTTCATCGCATTTTCAAGGACCGATTCATGAGCTCCAACACCACCGTCGTCAATCTCACAGCCCAGATCACGGCACTGGCCACTGCCTTGCGCATCGTGCTGGACGCCAGCCCCCAGGCTGCCCAGACACGCGAGCAGCTGGCCGCCGCGCTGGACAAGACCATTCACGACGCGCTGGAAGAAGGGGTCTGGGACAACGCCGACGGTGTCAAGACCATCAGGGCAGCGCTGCTGGACTGATCGCCACCGCGCCATGAAAAAGCCGGGCACTAGGCCCGGCAGAAGAGAAGCAACAATCAACGATCTCGCTCAGGCCAGCGCATCACGCCAACGTATAGGCCGTCTTCACCGTGGTGTAGAACTCCTGGGCATAGCGGCCCTGCTCGCGCGGGCCGTAGCTTGAGCCCTTGCGACCGCCGAACGGCACGTGGTAGTCCACGCCCGCCGTGGGCAGATTGACCATGACCATGCCGGCCTGGCTGTGGCGCTTGAAGTGCGTGGCGTGCTTGAGGCTGGTGGTCGCAATGCCGGCCGACAGGCCAAACGGCGTGTCGTTGGCCATGGCCAGGGCCTCTTCATAGTCCTTGACGCGGATCACGCTGGCCACGGGGCCGAAGACTTCCTCGCGGTTGATGCGCATGCCGGCTTCGGTGTCCACGAACAGCGTGGGCGCCATGTAGTAGCCCTGCTTGCCGCTTCCCGTGTGGCAGGCGACGCGGGCGCCACCGGCCGCCAGACGCGCGCCTTCGGCCTTGGCGATTTCAACGTAGCTCAGGTCCTGCTCCAGCTGGGCCTGGCTGACCACGGGGCCCATATCGGTGCCGGCGGCGCGTGCGTCACCCACCAAGATCCGCGCCATGCGCGCCTGCAGGGCCTCGATGAAGGCGGGGTAGATCTTGTCGGTGACGATGAGGCGGCTCGATGCCGTGCAGCGCTGGCCCGTGGAGTAGAAGCCGCTTTGCGCCGACAGTTCCACGGCCTGGTTCAGGTCGACATCGTCCAGCACGATCTGGGGGTTCTTGCCGCCCATCTCCAGCTGCACCTTCTTGCCCGAAGCCACGCAGGCCGCCGCAATGCCGCGGCCCACGCCCGTCGAACCTGTGAAGCTGATGGCGGCCACATCGGCATGGTTCACCAGGGCTTCGCCGATCACGCGGCCCGGGCCCATGACCAGGTTGAAGACGCCGGCGGGAATGCCCGAGCGGTGGATGATGCCGGCCAGAGCCCAGGCGCTGCCGGGCACCAGATCGGCGGGCTTCAAGACCACGCAGTTGCCGAAGGCCAGGGCCGGGGCGATCTTCCAGGCGGGGATGGCGATGGGGAAGTTCCAGGGCGTGATCAGGCCGACCACGCCGATCGGCTCGCGCGTGATCTCCACACCGATGCCGGGGCGCACCGACGGCACGGTCTCGCCAGTAAGGCGCAGGCATTCACCCGCAAAGAACTTGAAGATCTGGCCGGCGCGGCCGACTTCGCCAATGGCTTCGGGCAGGGTCTTGCCTTCTTCGCGCGCCAGCAGCTCGCCCAGCTCCGCTTTGCGCGCCAGGATCTCCGTGCCTATCTTGTCCAGGGCGTCGGAACGCGCCTGGATGCCCGAGGTGGACCAGGCGGGAAACGCAGCAGCGGCGGCGGCCACGGCGGCCTGCACATCGGACGCGCCGCCCTGGGCGTACTCGCCGATCACATCGGACAGATCGCTGGGGTTGGTGTTGGGGGAGTAGCTGTCAGCAGCCGTCCACTGGCCGTTGATGAGGTTGAGATGTGGGGTCATGGATATGCTCTTGATAGCGGAGCTTGTTGCGCCTGTTATTCATAGATCTCAGCATGAAAAGCATCTGAATTCTTTAATAAACAAGCGCATCAAGCTCCTGTATTCATAGTCGTCTCAACGAGCCCAGCGCAGCACCAGCGGATCCAGCCGGCGGGCAATGTCCAGCAGCTGGCGCCGCACCTCGGGATGCATGGGCGGCCAGGGCGAGCGCGGTGCATCGCAGGCGATCACGCCGCCTTCCTTCATCAGCGCCTTGGCGGCCAGAAAACCGGCCTGACGGTTTTCGTGGTTGATCAGCGGCAGCCAGCGCTGGTATTGCTCGAAGGCCTTGTCCTTGTCGCCTGCGCGGTGGGCTTCGATGATGGGGCGTATGCCGTCGGCAAAGCCGCCGCCGGTCATGGCGCCGGTCGCTCCGGCCTCCAGATCAGCCAGCAGCGTGATGGCTTCCTCGCCGTCCCAGGGGCCTTCGATGGCTTCGCCGCCCAGCGCGATCAGCTCGCGCAGCTTGCCCGCCGCACCCGCGGTTTCCATCTTGAAGTAGCTGACCTGCTCAATCTCCCTGGCCATACGGGCCAGAAAGGCGGGCGACAGTGGCGTGCCCGCGGCCGGCGCATCCTGGACCATGATGGGGATGTCGATGGCGTCGGACACGCCCTGGTAGAAGACCTGCACCTGGGCTTCGCCAAAGCGGAAGGTGGCGCCGTGGTAAGGCGGCATGACCATGACCATGGCGGCGCCCATGTCCTGGGCGCGGCGGCTGCGTTCGGCGCAGATCTTGGTACTGGTGTGCGTGGTGGTCACGATCACGGGCACACGGCCTGCCACATGCTCCAGTGCCGTGCGCGTGAGGGTTTCGCGCTCCTCGTCCGAGACCAGGAACTGCTCGGAGAAATTGGCCAGGATGCACAGGCCGTCGACGCCCGAGTCGATCATGAAGTCCAGGCAGCGCTTCTGGCTGGTCAGATCCAGCGTGCCGTCCTCGTGGAAGGTGGTGGGCACGACGGGGAAGATGCCCCGGTAACGGGGATTGGAGAGTCCGGGCATGCTGCGTCTCCTCAATCGATGATGTGGAACTGGTCGAGGTACTCGGTCTTGAGCGACAGACCCAGACCCGGCACGTCGTCGCGCAGCTGCAGGAAGCCGTTGTCGGCAACCGGTTCGCCGTCGAAGATGTACCAGAACAGCTCGTTGCCGACTTCCACATCGAAGATGGGGAAGTACTCGGCCATGGGCGAGGCCAGCGTGCTCATGGTCAAGTGGTAGTTGTGCATCTGGCCGGCGTGCGGGATCACAGGCACGGAATAGGCTTCGCACAAGGCATTGATCTTGTGCGCCGCCGTGATGCCGCCCACGCGGTTGGTGTCGTACTGCACGACGGAGACGGCCTTCCTGTCCAGCAGCTGCTTGAAGCCGTAGAGCGAAAACTCGTGCTCGCCGCCCGAGATGGGGACGATGTTCATGGCGTTGAGCTCGGCGTAGCCGTCGATGTCGTCGGCGATCACGGGCTCTTCCAGCCAGCGCGGCTCGAACCTGGCGAGCTTGGGCAGCATGCGCTTGGCGTACTCCAGGTTCCAGCCCATGTAGCACTCCAGCATCAGGTCGGTGTCGTAGCCGATGACCTCGCGGATGGCCTCGACGGACTTGAGGTTCTCGCGCACACCGTCCTGCAGATGGGCGGGCCCGTAGCCGAAGCGCATCTTGAAGGCCTTGAAGCCCTGATCCAGGAATTTCTGTGCTTCGTCCTGCATGTCTTTCAGGTCGGTGCGGTAGAGCTTGCTGTAGTAGCAGGGAATCTTTTCCTTGGTGCGCCCGCCCAGCAGCTTGAACACGGGCTTGTTCACGCTCTTGCCCAGGATGTCCCAGATGGCCAGGTCCACAGCCGAGATGGCGGCCATGGTCACACCCTTGCGGCCCCAGGCATGGGTGGCACGGTACATGCGCTGCCACAGGTATTCGTAGTCCCAGGGGTCCTGACCGATGACCAGCGGCGCCAGGTACTCGTCGATGATGGCCTTGGCGATTTTGGGCGCCAGGGCCACATTGCCCAGACCGATGATGCCGTCGTCGGTTTCGATCTCGACCACGGTCCACGAATGAAAGCGGAAGGTGCTCATGGACTCGGTGTTGGAGTACACCAGATCCATGGCGTTGGAGCAGAAGTTGCCCTGGGGCGGAACGGTCTTGCCCTTCCATTCATAGACACGGGCGCGGACGGACTTGATCTTCATACAGACCTCGAAAGAAAAGAGTGAGTAGGACAGGCGGCCCAGGCCGCCCGGGAAACGGGCTCAGACGGCTGGGGCAGCCTGGCGAGTGCGGTGCGCGGCCCCCATGCGTGCGGCAATCTGCAGCGCCTGCCAGGTGGCTTCCACATTGGCCTTGCCCTGGCCCGCGATGTCGTAGGCCGTGCCGTGCGCCGGTGTGGTGATGGGAATCGGCAGACCGCCCTGCACCGTCACCCCACGCGAGAAGCCCAGCAGCTTGATCGCTATCTGGCCCTGGTCGTGGTACATGGTCACGATGGCCTGGTACTCGCCGGCCTGGGCCTTGAGGAAGATGGTGTCGGCCGGGAACGGGCCGTGGAACGGCGCATCGCTGGGCCAGTCGCGCGCCTGCAGGGCCTGGACTGCGGGCCCGATGATGTCGATTTCCTCGCGGCCGCAGGTGCCGCCGTCGCCGTTGTGCGGGTTGAATCCGGCAATCGCCACCTTGGGAGCAGCCAGGCCGCTGGCGCGCAAGGCCTTGTAGATCAGCTCGGCCGCCTGGCTGATGCGCTCCACGCTCAGGTAGCTGGCCACATCCTTGAGGGGTACATGCGAGGAAATACGCGAGGTCCAGAGATCACCCAGCGTGTTGAACTCGCAGAAGTAGCCGGTCACGCCCAGGTACTCGGCAAAGTGGTGCAGCTCGTCCTCGTGGCGCAGACCGCCCAGCTTCATGGCCTGCTTGTTCAAAGGCGCAAAGCAGATGGCATCGATATCACCGGCCAGGGCCGCATCCATGCATTGGTCAAGCACCTGCAGCACCGAGCGGCCGCCCGCCGCCCCCACCTGCCCCGGCACCACATCGGCCTGGGCGACCGTGTCCACGGCCACAAAGGCCGGCAGCCGCGTATCGGCACGCTCGCGCGCAGCGGACAGGCCGGCCAGCGGAACCGTTGCAACCTGCAGTCCGGCGATGCGCTGGCCTTGCTCCCAGAGCCAGGGATCGCCTATCAACACCAGGTTCGCCTGCTCGGTGGCTTGCGGCCTGGCGAGCAAACGCGCAATCAGTTCGGCGCCGATGCCGGAAGGATCGCCCAGGGTCAGGGCGACAACGGGAAGAGAAGCCTTGCTCATGCTCAGTCCAGCTTGATGTTGTTCTTGCGAATGATGTCGCCGAAGCGCTTGTACTCGGCGAGGTGAAAACTGCCAAAGTCGGCCTGAGCCATGGGCCGCAGCTCGGCACCCACGGCTTCGAGACGGGTCTTGGTCTCGGGCATGGCGATGACCTTGTTGACCTCGTCATGCACTTTTTGCTGAACCGCCTTGGGCGTGGAGGCCGGCATGTAGATGCCGTACCAGGCACTGATTTCCACATTGCGCAGACCCGCTTCGGCCATGGTCGGTACCTGGGGCAGCTGAGGGTTGCGCTGGGGCGAAGTGACCGCCAGGGCGCGCAGCTTGCCAGCCTTGATCTGGCCTATGACCGAGGGCATGGTGTCGAAGCTCATCTGCACCTGGCCGCTGACCAGATCGACCAGGGCGGCAGCGCTGCCCTTGTAGGGCACGTGGGTGATCTGAATGCCTGCGGCATCCTTGAACACCTCGGCAGCGATATGCTGGGTGCTGCCCGTGCCGCTGCTGGCGAAATTGATCTGATTGGGATTCTTCCTGGCCATGGCCACCAGCTCCGCCACCGTGTTGGCGGCAACGGAGTTGCCCACCACCAGCACATTGGGCACGGAGCCGACAAAGGCCACGGGAACCATATCCCGGTTGTTGTCGTACCCCAGCTTGAGCAGATGCGGTGCGATGGCATGGGCCGTGACCACACCCATGACCATGGTGTGGCCGTCCGTGGCCTTGGCCGTCATGTCCACGGCCAGTGTGTTGGAGACGCCGGGCCGGTTCTCCACGATCACCGGCTGCTTGAGCAGCGGCCCCAGCCTGTCGGCCACGGCGCGGGCCATGGCATCGGTGCCGCCTCCGGGCGCGGACCCCACCAGCATGCGCACGGGCTTGACGGGCCAGTTCGCAGAGTCCTGGGCCTGGACCTGCCAGGGCAGCGCGGCGGCGCCGCACACAGCGGCTATGGAAAGTAGATGACGTCTTTGCACATTTGTCTCCTTGGCTTTTTTATTTCATCGCAGCCCGATGCTAGGGAAGGCGCTGATATGCGTAAATTGAAAGTTATTGATTAATCGATAACCTGAAGCAATAAGAAGCCATGCAATGGGATCGATAGACAAGCGCGACAACACGCCACAGTTGCTGAACCGGCTGCGCATGCGCCAGGTGGCCTTGATACTGGCCATCGACGAGCGCCAGACCTTGCGCGCGGCAGCGGCCGAGCTCGGCCTGACCCAGCCTGCCGCCACCAAGATGCTGCAGGAGCTCGAAGACGCCCTGGGTCAGCCCCTGTTCGAGCGCGTGGGCCGCCGGCTGCAGCGCAATGCGGCCGGAGAGCGGGTGCTGGAATATTTCCGTTCGCTGCGCGGCAATATCGAGGCCCTGAATCGCGAACTGGGCGAGCTGCGCCAGGGAAGCTCGGGACGGCTGGCCGTGGGCAGCATCATGGCCGCGTCACCCGGGCGGCTCACCCAGGCCTTGCTGGAGCTGAAAAAGCAGCTGCCCCTGCTGGAGCTGGAAGTGGCCGTGGACACCAGCGATCGCTTGCTGGCCCAGTTGCGTGAAGGGGTGCTGGAGGTGGTCGTCGGGCGCATGACCAATGAAGCCGGCAGCGATTGCAGCTTTCGCGCCATCGATGACGAGCAACTGGCCTTCATCGTGTGCGAGGGACATCCGCTGCTGTCGCTGCAGCGGCCCGGTCTGCAGGCTTTGCAGGGACATGGCTGGGTCATGCAGCCGCCCGGCAGCCCCATGCGCAGCTTGATCGAGCAAGAGTTCCGCGAGCACAGTCTGCCGCTGCCGCGCGGTCTGATCGAAACCGGCTCCATACTCACCACCATCAATCTGGTGCGCAGCTCGAACATGGTGGGAGTGATTCCGCGCACGGTGGCGGACCTTCATGCCGCCCACGGCATGCTGCATATCCTGCCGTATCGGACCAAGCACAGTCTGGAGGCCTACGGCAGCCTGGTACGCAAGGACAGGCCCATCAGCCGCTCGGCACAGATGTTCCTGGATCTGCTGCACCATCAACGTACGGTTGCCTGAACAGCGTCTGGCATTCGCTCGAAGTCGATCTTTGCGCACTAGTCAGGTCAGCCCAAATTTAGCCCGGAGTGCTAAAAACCGTCCACCTCCACTTTTCCAAATGCCTTGAGCCTTGAGCCTCAAGCGCAGGCATTGCACGGTGGCGGAAACGCACAAACCTTACCGGGAATGGACCGCATCCTCAGGATTCAGCAAAGCCGGAATCTCGGCCACCAGCGCGTCGATGGCCACCCGCAACTTGCAACGTAATTGCCGTGCCTGTGGCCAGAGTGCATGGATCTCATAGGAGCGTGCCCGATAGTCGGGCAGGATATGTACCAGCTCTCCACGCTTGGCATAGCTGCTCAGCAGCCAGCAAGGGACCCAGGCAATGCCATAGCCCGCCACAGCAGCAGCGGCAATGGCCTGTATATCGTCCATGCTGATCTGGGAGTGCACCTGCAGGCGGTAGTCCGAGCTGCCGCCTCGCCCAGCAACTGGCGAAACATTCCACGGGGCGACGACACCCGAGTGCGAGTAACTGATGACCGCATGACCATCGAGCTCCTCCAGTTTGCCGGGCGTGCCGTGGCGTGCCAGATAGGCCGGGGAAGCTCCGATGCTGATGTGCTGCGTGCCCAGCAGGCGCGCAGACAAGGTGCCGCTGTCTTGCAGCGGGCCTATGCGTATGGCCAGGTCAAATCCCTCCTCGATCAGATCGACTGTACGGTCGCCAAACGACAGATCGATGCTCAGCTGCGGATACAGACGCGTCAGATTCAGCAGTATTGGCGCCACGCACAGCTGCCCAAAGCCTTCTGGCACGCTGACCCGTAGGCGCCCGATGGGCTCCATGCGGCCACTGTCCAGATCCGCCTCGGCTGCATCCAGCTCCTTGAGTGCACGGGTGCAGCGCTCGTAGTAGATCTGTCCTTCCGCAGTCAGGGTCTGGGTACGCGTATTGCGCTGCAGTAGCCTCGAGCCCAGACGTGCCTCCAGCCTGGCAACGGCCTTGCCCACGGCAGAGCGCGTCACGCCAAGCCGCTTGGCAGCAGCAGTGAAGCCGCCCGCTTCCACCACCTGCACAAAGGTGGAGACTCCTTCCAGAGGGTCTTGCACAGTCATGTCGATTGGATCCTTCAACTCCCCAATGATGGGAAATCAACGCGTAAATTTAAGAATTTTATTCCCATAGACTCGCGTTGAACGTTCTGCGCCAGAACGCAGTTTCCCTTTTCTGGAGTGCGCAACCATGTCCTCGAATGATGTTGATCTCTTGAACACCAGCAGCCTGGAGCCGGCACCGACCCGGCGCAATCGCATTGCGCTGCTATCGGTCTGTCTGGCCTCACTGATGTTCAGCCTTGAAATCTCCAGCGTGCCTGTCATCTTGCCCACGCTGGAGTCCGTTCTGCACAGTGACTTCAAAGACATTCAGTGGATCATGAATGCCTACACCATCGCCTGCGTCTCGGTGCTCATGGCCACCGGGACACTGGCAGACCGGTTTGGCCGCAAGCGGGTCTTTCTGATCTCCATAGCCCTCTTTGCGTTTTCATCGCTGCTGTGCGGCCTGGCATGGAACACACCGATGCTGATTGCCAGCCGCGTGTTCCAGGGGGCCAGCGGCGGCGCCATGCTGATCTGCCTGGTAGCCGTCCTCTCGCATCAATTTCCGCAAGGCGCCGAGCGCAGCCGCGCCTTCAGCACCTGGGGAGTCATGCTCGGCATAGGCTTGGGCTTCGGCCCGCTGATTGGCGGCATGATCGTCGCCCTATCGGACTGGCGCTGGGTGTTCTGGGTACACGTGCTGATTGCCACGCTGACTTTCTTTCTGGCCACCATCGCCGTGCAGGAATCGCATGACCCCAAGGCCGGCGCGCTGGATCTTGCGGGCATCGTCACGCTGTCCCTCGCAGTATTTGGCCTGGCCTTCTTTGTGACGCAGGGCTCCGATACCGGTTTTGGCAGCATGTCTGCGCTGGCCGCCATGGCTGTGGGTCTGCTGAGTTTTGCGACCTTTGTGTGGGTGGAACTGCGTGCCCAGCATCCCATGTTCGACTTCTCCGTCTTTCGGGTGCGCAATTTCTCCGGTGCGCTGATGGGCTCCATGGGCATGAACTTCAGCTTCTGGGCATTCATCATCTACCTGCCCATCTATTTTCAGAGTGCGCTAGGTCAGGATGTCACGGCCGCCGGCGTCTCGCTGCTAGCCTACACCCTTCCCACGCTGGTGTTCCCGGTAGTTGGAGAACGCATCGCCATGCGCTATGGCCCGCGTATCGCCATTCCACTGGGGCTATTCGCCATCGGCCTTGGATTCATGCTGATGCTCGCTGGCAGCCAGCTCGCCAACAGCCACTGGCTTTACGTGCTGCCGGGCTGCCTGATTGCCGGCGCAGGGCTGGGCATCACCAACACCCCAGTGACCAATACCACCACGGCAGCGGTCTCCAGCGCACGCGCCGGCATGGCGTCCGGCATCGACATGAGTGCCCGCATGATTACGCTGTCGATCAATATCGCGCTGATGGGTTTCCTGCTGGTGCACGGCGTGCAGCAGCACCTGCAAACCGCATTGCATGAACCCGTAGATGCTGCTGCGCTGCGCGAGATGGCCAACGGCATTGTCTCTGGCAACCTGCAAGCCCTGTACGCCCTGCAGGCAGGCGCTGACGCAGCCACTTCGCCGCAGGCACTGACAGACATTGCCCGCGAGGCGCTGGTACACAGCTTTGGCGGCGTAATGCTCTATGCCGCCATCGCCGTGTGGCTGCTGGCACTGGGCAGCTTTGTGATCTTTTCGGGTCGCAGGCCAGCCCGGTGACTTTTATGGCGCTCCATGCCGATGGGCAAGAATCTGCTCGCTGATCTGCAACTTGGTTGCCTGCATTGCCATGGACATCGATTTCCTGCCGGGGCTGCAAGCGGCAGGCCTCGACAACATCGCAGGATTGGCAGCCGTGCCACCTGCTGTGTGCACCAGGCCAGAATCAGCATCCATGCCGAAGTACCACTGGTTGCCTCTCCCGCTCTGGTGCATCTCTTCACCATGCACCTTGTTTCCATTCTTGGTGAATGTCAGTGCAGCACTCCAGGTAGCGTCCACGTTGGTGCCAGTGAGCGGCATGGCTGCCCAATGCGTTGCCGCGGCAAATTCATGACACGCACCAAGTCGATCAAAGACTGCCGTACTTTTGCACCGCCTGCGATTTGCTCAATCGTGTCGGCGACTCCTCACGGATAGAAGAGGCACATCGCAATTTATTTAAAAATCAGGATATTTATCCCAATAAATTTGTTTAACAAATTTATCGAAACCATCCAGACTTCCTCCAAGACTCATAGAACTTGGAGACATCCGTTGGAGCAAAAGATTTTCAGTGCGCCTGGGCACTTTTTCCGTCCCTCGCGTTCACATGCTGTTGTTATTGGCGGCGGGACGATGGGAGCCGATGTCGCGGTCGTCCTTTGCCGAGGAGCTTGCAAAACGACTGTTGTCGAGTCCAATCCCGACCGTGCTGCCAAAGTCCCTGGACTGGTCCATCACGGCTTGACCCAACTGGATGCGGGGCAGCAGCTTGCCCACCTGTCCGTCGTCTCGTCATTGGACGACCTCGACTGGAGTTCTGTGGATCTTGTGATCGAATGCATCCCGGAGCGCCTGGACATCAAGCAAGCGCTTTTCAAGCAACTCGAGCAGCGCGCCCGCAAGAATGCATTGCTGGCCAGCAACAGCTCTAGCTTCCCCATTACGGCCATTGCAGAAGACCTGGCAACGCAGGAACGCATGCTGGGTCTGCACTTCTTCATGCCTGCACACCTGACGCCTCTTGTCGAAGTGGTGTGCGGCGAGGCATCCCGCATGGAATGTGCAGAGAACCTTCATGCTTTCATGCGCCAGTGCGGCATGGTGCCGGTGCTGGTCAAGAAGGATTTGCCAGGCTTTTTGGCGAATCGTCTTCAGCACGCGCTGGCTCGCGAAGCTTTTGCACTGATTGAAGCTGGCATTGCATCAGCCGAAGACGTGGATGCAGCCGTGCGCTTTGGCTTCGGCTTTCGCTTTCTTGCAGCGGGCCCCGTGCTTCAGCGCGACCATGCAGGTCTGGAAGTCCACTGCGCCGCTGGAGCAACGATGTATCCATCGCTGGCGGCCAACAAGGAGCCAAGCCCATGTCTTTCGCAAAGAGTGGCTGAAGGCAAGTTCGGCATGAAGTCCGGTGAAGGATTTTTCAAGTGGACTCCTGAGAGCATCGCGCAAGAGAAACAGCGCTATCAGAAGACGCTGCTGGCAGGTCTGGAGCTTCTCAAGAGCGAATTGCCTTCCGTGGGCGACGCTGCCGAGCAATAAGAGGAGCGCATGATGAATACACCTCTGATCATCACCGTTGCCCCCAACGGAGCCTACAAGACCAGGGAGCAGCACCCTGAGGTTCCTCTGACTGCGGCCGATCTGGCACAGACCGCCAAGGAATGCCTGGACTCCGGGGCGTCCATGATTCATATGCATGTACGCAAGCCTGACGGCAAGCATTTGCTCGATGCCAGCGCCTACATTGAAGCCACTGCTGCAGTGCGCAAAGCAGTGGGCCAGGAACTGGTGGTTCAGGTCACCACCGAAGCAGCACAGGTCTACCAGCCATACGAGCAGATGCGGGTCGCACGCGAAACGGCTCCGGAAGCGATCTCTGTCGGCTTGCGCGAAATACTCAAACCTGAAGTTCCCGAAGCGGATATCCAATCCTTCTTCACATGGCTCAAGCAGAGCAATGTGATGACCCAGGTCATCCTGTATGACGTGGCGGACGTGCAGGCCTGGCAGCGCCTGCTTGCAAGCGGCGTCATCCCGGCAAACAAATGGTTTCTGCTGTTTGTACTGGGCCGCTACTCTGCCGGTCAGACCTCTTCGCCCATCGATCTGCTGCCATTCCTGAATGCCCATGACGATGCCCATCCATGGGCGATGTGCGCCTTCGGCCCGCAGGAAAACGCATGCGCGATGGCTGCTGCAAGTCTTGGAGGCCATGCGCGCGTCGGCTTCGAGAACAACCTGTTCCTGAAGAGCGGCGAGCCGGCAGCAAGCAATGCAGCCTTGGTCGCCCAGGTTTGCCAGGGGGCCGCAGCGCTGGGCCGCCCTCTGGCCACGGCTCACGATATTCGAGGCATGTTCCTGAACTGATCAGCACTTCAAGGCAGTAGCGCCTCTTGTGCCTTCAAGTAGTGATCTCTTGGAGGCACAAGATGGTCTGCCGTCAGGCGGATCAGGCGCTCCCTCGCCCCCTCCCCCTGCGCCAGAACCGCCAGCAGCTCGTGATGCTCCTTTTGGGATTGCAGCTGACGCTCTCTGGACATCAGCGTTCCAAATCGAATCGCATGCGTTTGGCGCGCGAAGTCTTCGATGGACTGCGACAGAAAAACATTGCCGCATTGAGCAAACAAAAGCCGATGAAACTCCTGGTTGGTCCGAAAAATGCCGCGCGGGTCCTGTTGCTGGATAGCTGCGTCATGCCCGGTCTGAATGCGCCTGAGCTGCTCCAGGGCATCACGGTCCAGAGGCAGCGCAATTCTGCGCATCGCCTCCAGCTCGAGCAGCTCTCTCATTTCGTAGAGATGAATGACTTCATCTCTGCTGAAAGCCTTCACCATGGAGCCAATGTTGCGCCTGCGCTCAAGCAGGCCAGCACTTTCCAGCTGAGCCAAAGCGTCTCGCACCACATGGCGTTTGGCTGCGAACCTTTCCATCAGATCATCTTCGACAAGACGCACTCTGGGAGCCAAGAGGCCCAGAACAATGTCTTCCTCCAATGTCGCGGCAATCACGGATGCACCGTCCTCGGATGGACGGCGCTCCTTGGCAAAAGCGCCCGTCGGCATATGAACTTAACTCCTTGGAATCGAACCCTTGCGCTGCGTCGCGGTCAAGAAATCAAAGTCTGCGCCACGATCAGCCTGCAAAACAGTTTTCTTGAACAGATGCGCGTAACCACGCTCTGCCACAGGAACTTGAACAGGCTTGGCATTCTGACGCATAGCCAGCTCTTCATCGCTGACCAGCCATTCAATACAGCGCTCGCGCACCGACAGGCGAATTCTGTCTCCGGTTTGCACCCAGGCCAAGGGGCCGCCAATCGCTGCCTCTGGCGTCACATGCAGGACGATGGTGCCGAAAGCGGTGCCGCTCATACGGCCATCGGAGACGCGTACCATGTCTTTAACGCCTTGAGCAGCGAGTTTCTTCGGAATGGGCAGGTAACCCGCTTCCGGCATCGCCGCTGCTTTGGGGCCGATATTCTTGAGCACCAGCACATCCTCGGCCCGCACATCAAGCTCGGGCGAGTCGATACGCGCAGCCAGATCCTCCGCATTCTCGAAGACAACGGCACGGCCCTCATGCTCCATCAGCTCGGGGTTGGCTGCGGACTGCTTGATGATGGCGCCTGCCGGGGCAAGATTGCCGTGCAGCACGGCAATGCCTCCCTGCGGATACAAAGGGGCATCCAAAGTCTTGACCACATGCTGCTTGAAGCCTGGGCCGGCCGCCTCCAGCTCCTCGCCCAGGGTGCGCCCCGTCACGGTCAGAGCATCCAGATGCAGCAGGGGCTTGAGCTCTCGAAGCAGGGTATGCATGCCGCCGGCTGCATGAAAGTCCTCCATGTAGTGGTCGCCGGACGGCTTGAGGTCGAGCAACACGGGAGTATTGCGGCTCATGACGTCCAAAGCCTTGAGATCCAGCTCGTAGCCCAGGCGACCCGCGATCGCGGCCAGATGCACGATGGCATTGGTCGAGCCGCCCATGGCCAACAACACCCGCATGGCATTTTCGAAGGCAGCAGGCGTGAGAATCTTGTCAATGCTCAGTCCCGCACGCGCCATGTGCACGGCCACCTCACCGGATCGCTCCGCAATTCGAATGCGGTCGGCAGTAACCGCTGGAGGAGTTGCACTGCCAGGAATGCCAATCCCCAGAGCCTCTGCAATGCAGGCCATCGTGCTGGCAGTGCCCACCACCGAGCAGGTCCCCACGCTGGCGACAAGCTGATTGTTGACGTCGGAAATTTCCTCAGCATCAATTTCTTCGGCACGAAATTTTCCCCAGTAGCGCCGGCAATCGGTGCACGCACCCACTCTTTCGCTTCGATGCGATCCCGTGAGCATGGAGCCGGTGACCAGTTGCACTGCCGGCAGTCCGACCGAAGCAGCTCCCATCAGCTGAGCCGGCACTGTCTTGTCACACCCCCCGATCAGCACGACCGCATCCATGGGTTGCGCTCGCAGCATCTCCTCCGTATCCATGGACATGAGGTTGCGCAGGTACATGCTGGTCGGCTGGGAAAAGCTCTCGTGCAGCGAGATGGTCGGGAAGTCCATGGGCAGGCCGCCTGCCATCAGGATGCCGCGCTTCACCGCCTCAATCAATTGCGGCATGTTTCCGTGACAAGGGTTGTAGGAGCTGCCTGTGTTCGAGATACCAATCACAGGTCTGTCCAGCGCCTTGTCGGTATAGCCCGCCCCCTTGATGAAGGCCTTGCGCAAAAAGAGAGAGAAACCGCGATCACCGTAGTTGGTGAGTCCTTTGGAAATGCCGCTCGAAGCGGCTTCCGGATGAATCGTGGCTTGCTGGTCTGGCTTGTTCGTCATGGGAGGGTTAACCATTGTTGATGCACTGATTATTAATAATATTATTGATTAAAAGAAAAATCGAGCGCTCAAACAAGAAAGCGCATACCTGAAAACCCTAAAGGAGACTTCATGAAACCCACAGAACTCGTTAATCCGGGCATGCGCCGCCGCAATCTCATTAACCTGGTTGCAACCGCCCTCGTCGCATCTGGTGCATCGGGAGCAGCCTGTGCGCAAACTGACTACCCCACCAAACCCGTGAGGCTGGTGGTTCCCTATGCGCCGGGCGGAGCGACAGATGTCATCGGCCGCGTTCTTGCCAAGCAGCTTTCAGACGCACTCGGGCAGCAGTTCGTCGTCGACAATCGCGCCGGAGCTGGCGGTAGCCTTGGTGCAGGTCAAGTCGCCAAATCACCTGCTGATGGCTACACCTTGCTGATGGGTGCATTCACAAGCCACACCATCAATGCAGCGCTAACGCCTGCTGCGACTCCTTTTGACATCCATAAGAGCTTCTCTCATATCTCCGTCGTAGGTACCGTTCCGCTGGTATTTGTGGTCAACCCCAATGTTCAGGCGAAGTCCGTCAAGGAACTGGTAGCGCTTGCCAAGGCCAGCCCCGGCAGCGTCACGTTTGCATCCGCAGGCAATGGCTCGCCTCAGCATCTCTCGATCGAGATGTTCAAGCGTCAGACACAGGTTGAAGTCGTTCATGTGCCCTACAAAGGCAGCGGACCCGCTCTTTCCGATCTGCTCGGCGGTCAGGTCAACGCCATGATTGACACCGTTCCTGCCGCACAAAGCCAGATCAAGGCAGGCAAGCTCCGGGCCCTGGCCACAACGACCAAAGAACGCGTTGCCTCGATTCCAGACATCGCTACTGCCGTGGAAGCTGGATTTCCAGACATGCAGGTCAGCTCCATGTTTGCACTTTCGGCACCTGCAGGAACTCCAGGTGCAGTCATTCAGAAGATCAATTCAGCGCTGAAAGTGATTCTGTCCAAGCAGGATGTCAAGGACTCCATGCTCGCCCAGGGGACTATTGCTACCTACAGCACGCCGGACGAGTCGGCCAAGATCATCAACGCCGAGTACGCCAAGTGGGCCCGATTGATCAAAGACAGCGACATCAAGGCTGAATAAGCGAAGATAGCGGAGCTCCAGGACGCTGCAGCTCCGCTACCTATACTGCTGTGGTGGAAGCCAATCTATCAACCAAAGACCTGAGAGCGGTAGTAGCCCTGAGCCAGACCAAGAGCTTTGGTCAAGCCGCCCTCCTGGTTCACCTCTCCCAATCTGCGCTGTCGGCCCTGATTGCGCGTGTGGAAGCCCAAATCGGAGCAAGACTGTTTGAGCGCACCACTCGCGCTGTCGAGCTGACCGATGCGGGGCATGTTTTTATTGCCCATGCCCAGGAGATCTTGCGAGATACGCAGCGAGCCCTACGGGCCGTGACGGACACCGTCCAGCTCAGAACGGGATCGGTGACGGTTGCAGCACTTCCTTCTTTGGCCGCCTCGCTGCTGCCAAAGGTCTTTGCCGAATTCACGCGGATTCATCCCGGGGTACGCTTGTCCTTGCTTGATACCTTATCGGGCCCTGCGTTTGATCTCGTTCGTGATGGCAAGGTCGACTTTGCACTCACTGCAGCAGATCCCAAGCAAGAAGACCTCGCCTATGAGCAATTGATGGAGGACCAGTTCTTTCTCATCTGTCCCGATGACCATCCTCTATCCAAGCAGGCAGGTCCCGTCCCGATCGAGAACACCCTGGACTATCCGCATGTCTCCATGCCCAGTTCTGCCAGCGTCCGCCAGTACATTGATGCGGATCTGCACTCAAAAGGGCTCTATTTCGCTCCCGTCTTTGAAGTTGACCATATTGCAACCATAGGAGCTCTGGTCAGTGCGGGCCTGGGCATCAGCGCACTACCTGAAACAGCCGTATCGCTGTTGCAAGCTGGCCGCCTTGTGCAGATTCCTTTGTCGCCCCCCGGAATTCAACGTCCTTTGGGCATGGTGATGCGCCGCCACGCACCTCGAAGCTCGGCGGCCAAGGCATTGGAGGCGTTAATCAGAGCGAGCCTGCACAACCTGGCCTCTCATTCAAGCTAGTGCACTACAGCAGATGCCGGGAAAGAGAGAGGTCGAAGGGAATGTAAAAAATTCTCCACGAATCGACACGAGCCGCCTGAACCGTCAAAAACCAACAAAAGCTGTGGGAACTTTGTCTTTAGCACTCTCTCTAACGGAGTGCTAATATGAAGATCATGGAAGAAAGGAAACCTGCAATGAAAACTGCCTCCGGCTCCATTGCTACTGCCTTGGCGCCCGCGAACCCCTGGGCGCTGGTACCTCCGCTGGGCAACCTGGATGCCTATATCTCGGCGGTCAATCGTATGCCAATGCTCACCCTTGAGGAAGAGCAGGACTACGCTCGCAAGCTCAAAGAACACAATGATCTGGACGCCGCCGGGCGTCTGGTGATGTCCCACCTGCGTCTGGTCGTCTCCATCTCGCGCCAGTACCTGGGCTATGGCCTGCCTCACGGCGACCTGATTCAGGAAGGCAATGTGGGCCTGATGAAGGCTGTCAAACGCTTCGACCCCGATCAGGGCGTGCGTCTGGTCAGCTACGCCATGCACTGGATCAAGGCGGAAATCCACGAATACATTCTGAAGAACTGGCGCATGGTCAAGGTCGCCACGACCAAGGCCCAACGCAAGCTGTTCTTCAATCTGCGCTCGATGAAGCATGACCTGAAGTCCGATGCCGCCATGGCGGACGAAGAGCTGGCCCTGCGCGAGACGCTGACCTCGAACGAAATTGACGCGGTTGCTGCAAAGCTCAACGTCAAGCGTGAGGAAGTTATCGAGATGGAAACCCGTCTGGCCGGTGGCGATGTGCTGCTGGATCCTTCTCCCAGCGACGACGGAGAGCAGGCCTTCGGCCCCATCGCCTACCTGGCTGATGCCAGCCACGAGCCTACCGCCATGCTTGAATCGCGTCAGCGCGATCATCTGGCGACCGATGGTCTGGTCATGGCCCTGGAGGGCCTGGATGACCGCAGCCGCCGCATCGTTGAAGAGCGCTGGCTCAAGGTCAATGACGACGGCTCTGGCGGCATGACGCTGCATGAGCTGGCTGCCGAATACGGTGTGAGCGCCGAGCGCATTCGCCAAATTGAGGTAGCCGCCATGAAAAAGATGAAAAAAGCGCTGGCCGAGTTTGCGTAAACGCCAACTTGCGCAGCAAGGCTTAAAAAGGCTGAAATGCTGAACCTCAAACCCGGATAATTTCCGGGTTTTTTATTTGTCGAAAGACATGCTGCACTCATGGGCAGCCATCAACCATCAAGAATTCACAAGAGACCTGCCATGCCTATTCGCACTTCGCGCCTCCTGAAGAACCTGTCCCGCCGCAGCCTGGTTGCAGCAGGAGTCGCCATGGTGGCGACAGCAATGGCTCCGGCCACCATGGCAGCCGACAACTGGCCCGACAAGCCCCTGCATCTGATCGTGGGCTTCCCCGCAGGCTCCTCGCCCGATCTGACGGCCCGCGCATTGGCCGAGCCATTGGAGAAGAAGCTGGGTCAGACCATCATCGTGGAGAACCGCGTGGGGGCCGGCGGCAATATCGCCGGCGAATATGTCGCCAAGGCTGATGGCTACACCTTCAGCGTGATGATCAACGGCAATATGACCATTGCCAAGATGCTCAACCCTGCCGTGCGCTATGACCCCATCAAGGACCTGCAGCCCGTGAGCCTGATCGGCGTGGCTCCGCTGGTGCTGGTAGCCCCCGCGTCGGCCCCACAAGGCAAAGCCTTCATGGAAGCGGCCGCCAAGGCGGGCGACAAATGGAGCTATGGCTCGCCCGGTGTCGGTACCGTGGGCCATCTGGGCATGGAACTGCTCAAGAGCCGCTCGGCCATCAAGGCCGTGCACGTGCCCTATACCGGCTACCCCCAAGTGTTCAACGGCATTCAGGGCGGCGATTTGAAGCTGTCCATGCTCCCTCCGGCACTGGCAATGGCACAGATTCAGGCCGGCAAGCTGCACGGCATTGGAGTGACCTCTGCGGCACGCAGCCCGCTGGCTCCCGGCCTTCCCAGCCTCAAAGAGCTCGGCGTCAACAACTTTGATCTGGAAATCTGGAACGCCGTGGCTGCTCCCAGATCCATGCCCAAGGCCCATGTGGACAAGCTGGCAGCCGCCGTCAGCGAGATCGTGCGTACGCCCGAGATGCGCCAGAAGCTATCCATGCAAGGCTGGCAAGCCGTGGGCAGCTCGCCCGAGGGCCTGAGCAACCGCATCCAGCAGGATGTGAAGGCGCTGGGCACCATCATTCGCGAGCAGGGAATCACGGCGCAGTAAACACGCCCCCTGAGCCGCTTTGCGGCTTCCCCCGAGGGGGACGACGGCCTCGCTGCGCGGCGGCGCTTGCTCGCTGTCACGCAGATGAAGTGCGCCTGTTTCCCTCCATCCCACACGCTGAAGCGACTCCGGGTATCAACGAGAGCTACTGCGGCGTCCTTTATCATGCGCCCGACAGGCATGGGTTTACGCTATGCCGTCGGGCGCATTGTTGTATCTAGGGCAGCGCCACCGCTTTTGGAGCCTTCATGGACGCTGGTACCTGGTTCACGCAGCTCAATGCCTGGCAAGTCATGGCATTGGGCCTGGTTTTTTTCGGGGGTATTTATCTGCTGGGCGGCCTGCTCATGGCAGCACTGACAGCGGCCCTCGCGCGCGCGGGCATAGGCAGGCCGCTCGATACGCGCCCGCTCAAGCCCGATCAGCTAAAGCGTGAATGGCGCCAGTCCTTTCATTCCATACTGATCTTCGGCACAGGCATGATCGTTCCATGGGGCTTTCTGCAACTAGGCTGGGCCCAGCTCTCGCCCACCGCCAGCGCCGGGCGCATCGCTGTGGAGATCTTTGCGCTGCTGATCTGGAACGATGTGCACTTCTGGATCAACCACCGCCTGCTGCACACGCGCCGCCTGGTGCGCTATCACGGCGACCATCACCGCTCCGTGGTGACAACCCCCTGGTCCACCTACAGCTTCCACCCCATCGAGGCACTGATGCTGGGCAACATCATCTTGCTGCCCATGCTGGTGCATGACTTCTATTTCTGGTCGCTGGCCTCGGTGCCGGTGTTGAGCCTGATCCTGAATCTGATCGGCCACTCCAACTACGATTTTTTCCCCTCAGTCCCCGACACCCATCCACTGGCCGCCAGCCGCCGTCACCATCTGCACCACGCGCGCCCGGCAGGCAACTATGGCTTTGCGCTGGCCTTCATGGACCAGCTCATGCGCACGCGGGTCGCAGACAACACCCCCAAAAGCTCCAGTCACTGAATGAGCAGGCACCCAGGCCAGCGCCGATATCCAGTCCTGCGCCACTGGCGGGACTGGCAATCCGTCTTCTACATGCTCCTGCTGCCGCTGCTCGTGTGGTGGCAATGGAGGCATGGCTTCAGCTTCATGCTCTACGGCATCGAGCTGTTTCTGACATTGGGAATAGGCGTTATTCACCACAACCACACCCATGTGCGCATGTGGTGGGGGCGCTGGACCAACCGCTTCACCGATTACTGGCTGACCCTGCTTCAAGGCCACCCCACCTTTGTGTTCTGGCCCGCCCATGTGGCCAATCACCATCGATTTCGCCATGGACCGTGCGATCTGGCACGCACCTACCGGCCAGAATGGGGCGGCGATACCAATCATCTGTGGGGCTATCTGATTCACCCGGTGCAGGCGGCTTTTGTGCTGTATCCGCTGTTCTTTCGCTGGCTGAACAATCTGCACCGTCACTGGCCTGGCGCCTTTCGCTACTGCATGGGGCAATACGCGCTGTGGCTGGGAAGCTGGGGCTTCTTTCTCTGGCTTGACTGGCAAAAGGCGTTGATCTTCATCATCGTTCCCCAGTTGCACGGCCTGCACTGGCTGCTGGCTACCAACTACCTGCAACATGCCCACGCCGATGGAAGGCCGCTGAGCAGAGCACAGCGCAATACTCCAGGTATCGAGCTGAACTACGCGCGCAACTTTGAAGGCCTGGTCAACCCCCTGCTTTTTAATATTGGCCTGCACACCGCGCACCATGAATGCCCGCATGCCCACTGGTCCGAACTGAGCGGACTGCATGAGCGCATTTACCGTCAACGGGTCACACCTGCATTGAACGAAGGTGGCCTGCTGCCTTATATGGGACGCGTGTTTGTATTGGGTCTGGTCTGGCCCGCGGCAAGAACCCAGCCGCAGATGCCGCCCGACGCTGTGAAGTAAAAACCTGTTGAGGATCTATGCCTGTTGCCTATTCCAACGTCTATCTGCAATCTGCCGGCATGTTTCTGCCTGGTGCCCCGGTGGACAATGCTGGCATGGATGCGTTTGTCGCGCCGCTGAACCGCATCTCCGAGCGCATCAAGCGCCGCATCCTGGCCGAAAACGGCATCCAGACCCGTCATTACGCCATAGATGGTGAAGGCCAGACGGTATTCAGCAACGCCCAGATGGCAGCCGGAGCCATCGAGGAGACTCTAGCCCTGGCTGGCAAAAAGCTCGGCGATATCGGCTTTCTGTCCAGCGGCTCCTCGGGGGGGGACGCGCTGATGCCCGGCTTTGCCAGCATGATTCAGGGCGAAATGGCCGCCCCGCCCATGGAAACGCTTTCTGTGCATGGCGTCTGCGCCGCCAGTGTGGGCGCCATGCAGGCCGCAGCCATGGCCGTGGAAAGCGGCGCCCATGCGCTGGCCCTGTCGGTGGCCAGCGAAATGCCCTCGCGCCTTTTCAAGCGTTCGCGCTTTGCAGCCCAGGGCTATGACACCGATTTCGACGCCCACTTTCTGCGCTGGATGCTGTCCGACGGCGCGGGCGCCGTGCTGCTGGGCGGCCCCAAGGCCCTGCCCCAGGCCAACGGACTGCGCCTCAAGCTCAAGTGGACACACCAGCGCAGCTTTGCCGGCGACTACCCCGTGTGCATGCAACTGGGCATGACGACCGATCGCGGCAAAAGCCATCTGGACTTCCCTGCCTGGAGCGATGCCGAGGCAGCAGGCGCTCTGGCACTGCGCCAGGACATTCGCCTGCTTCCGCATCTGTTCGATGTCTGCATTCACGAATATGCAGCCCTGGCCCACCAGGGCTGGGTGCCCGAGCGCGGCATTGACCACTTTCTCTGCCACTACTCGTCGGAGCGCTTCATCCCCGTTGTCGACGAGCTGCTGGGCAAGGCCCAGCTCAGCATTCCGCGCGAGCGCTGGTGGAGCAATCTGGCCTGGCGCGGCAACACGGGTGCAGCGTCCATCTTCATCATGCTGTCGGAGTTTCTGCAAAAGCAGGGCCAGAGCATGAAAGCCGGCGACACCGTGCTCTGCTTCATCCCTGAGTCGGGCCGCTTCACCGCAGGCTATATGCTATGGGAAGTAGAGCTTGACACGCAGACACACAAAGAGATTGAGGCCAATTCCCCTCAAAAATCCGTGCTTACTACGGCGCAAGTGGATGACGCGCTTTCCGATGTTTCGACCATCGCCGCGCCCCATGACCCGGCCGCTGCGCCATCGCAGCTGGCGCCGCTGCTGACAGAGCTCGCCAGCATCTGGCAGGACTACCGCAGCAATGTCTGGCGCACTCCCCTGCTCCAGCGCATGCGCACACGCCAGTTGCAGATCACCGACTATCTGCGCTGGATGAGCCACTGGATTCCCCAGGTGCGCGAAGGCAGTCTGTGGATGCGCGAAGGCGCCGCCTCGCTGACCGGTGACTACGCCACGCTGGCTTCACTGATCGACCTGCATGCAGGCGAGGAGCAGAACGACTTCAAGATTCTGCACAGCGACTATCTGAAGGCTGGCGGCACCGAGACCGACATCAACCGCCTGCGCCGCAACCCCGGCGGCGAAGCGCTCAATGCCTATCTGCACAGCCTGGCTGCCACGCCCAACCCGATCGGCCTGCTGGGCGCAATCTACATCATCGAAGGCACGGGCCAGCGCATCGTTCCCAGCCTGCTGCCCCTGCTGCGCCAGAGCCTGCCGCTGCCGCCCGATGCCTTCCGCTTTCTCGAATACCACGGTGCCAATGACGAGAACCACCTGGAGCGCTGGCTGCTGGCCGTGCAGATGGCGCTGGAGCTGGACAGCGAAGGCACGGCCCAGCAGGCCATACTGCAGACCGCACGCAACACCGCAGCCATGTACCTGATGCAGTTTCAGCATGTGCTGACCGAGCGCTAACCAGAAACAGCAAGAAGCACCGCGAGGAGCCATGAAGAACGAATTCAACGACCATGTCTGGGACGAGCGCGACCCCAGTCCCTGGCTGGCGCTCTACCTCGACCAGAGCACGCCTTTGCCCGATGACGTCAAGGCCGCCTGGCTGCGCGACTGCAGCAGCAGCTCGCGCCAGTTCTTTCTGCCGGCCATGCGGCCGCTGGCGCGGCTGTCCATGATCATCATTCAGGCGCTGAAGATCTTTCTGCCCAAGCGCTGGTCGCACTCCATGCTGCTGCACCGCCTGCTGGCCTTCGGCATGAAGAAGTTTCTCTCGCCAGAGGCCAACTGGCTCATCATGCGCCACTTTCATCTGGGCTCCCAGGTACTGGCCTTCGTCGCCGCCAATGCCCCGACCAAGGTCAGCACCGCGCCATTGATGCCCATGGAAATCGACGATGTAAAGGACGAGCTGTTTCTCAAGCACGACCTCAACCTCTTCAACTTCGTGATTCGCCTGAACAAGGCACTGCGCGAGAACGGGCAGGAACTGGTACCCGTGGCCGAACCCGATTTCTCCATGATCCGCGAGCCCGATCTCAGGCTCGAAGACATGCCGCGCGGACGCTTCAACGTCATCGACCTGCAAAGCGCCATCGAGCTGTACACGCCCATCTACCAGTTGCTGCTGACCGACAACGACTTCTGGCGCGCTAGCAACTCGCTGCAGCTCGACGAAACCGTTGCCATCTACTGCGCCAAGATCCTGGCCTCGCCCGAGCATCTGGTGCTGCTCAACAACAAGCACCCCATGGTGCCGCTGTCCACCCTGTATGCCGCCTACCGTCTGGTGCTGCACGGCCTGTCCACCGAGATGCTGCACTCGCTGCTGACACGCATGGCCAACGGCGAGCACCCTGTCCCCGCGCGCGAGCTGGCCAAGATGCACCGGGCCGCCGAGACGGTGATGGATCAGACCGCCGCACAAAGCTGAACCATGAACCCACAAAGCAACCGCATCACAGGCGTTCGCATCGACGAGCAGACCATCTGGCTTGCACTAGCGGATGGACGTGAACTGGCCGAGCCCATCAAACGGCATATCCGCCTGGAAAGCGCCGCGCCCGATCAAAGGCTGCACTGGGTTCTGACCGACGAGGATCACGGCCTGAACTGGCCGGCGCTGTGGCAGCCATCTCCCGCAGGCATGGTCAGCATCTGGGACCTGGATCAGGACAGTCTCTACAACCAGGCTATGGGCGCGCTGCTCGCCGCCCAATGGGACATCACCCGGATATCTCCGGTCCAGCGTGAACTGGTGGCTCTATGGCGCATGGAAGCCGATATCAACAACGGCGGCTTTCTGCAGTTCCTGGGCAACTGGGGGCTGGCCAACCATCAGCTCACCCTGCAGGCTCTGCAGGCCATAGGCGCGCCCATCACGCGCCAGTGTCTGCAGGACATGTTTGCGGTGCTCAAGCGCTTCGAAGAGGGCCCAGAAAATGTGGACTACTCCGATCTGCCAGCACTGCTGACGGATGCCGAGCATGAGCAGTTGCAGGAGCTCGAAGAAGCCTTCTGGGACTACCCGGAGCCCCTGAACAAGCTGGTGGTCATGCACTACGGACCCGTCCAATGAAATCTGAAAACAAATCCGGCAAGACCTATTCGCTGGCATTTCGCAAGGCTCTGGTGGACGAAGCGCTGAACCGCACACCCGGCGGCGGCTTTCCGGAACTGGAAAAGCGCCACCGCCTCAAGTCCGGAACCCTGTTCGACTGGGTCGAGGAGCTGGGTCCGACACCGCCGCCCGCGCCTTTTTCCGCATTGCATTTCTGGATCGGCAATACGCCGCTGGGCGAGGCGGAGTTTGGCCGCTACTTCGACCATGCAGACAGCTACTGGGAGCTGGAAGTCGAAGATATCGAAAGCAGCAGCGAAGATGTCACGGGCTGCGGCTTCTGCCGGGATCTGGGCAGGAAGTTTCTGTTCGACGAAGACCTGCTGCTGATGATCTGGCTTCCCGAGCCTGTTCCTGTCTCTGCCTTGGTGAGCCACAGCACTCTGGACTCCGACACATCGCTCGCGCTCATCGTGCAGGCCTGCGAGGCCCAGGGCATTCACACGGCCAACGCCATGTTTGTCTATGCCGACCCCACCGAGCAGATCACCGATCTGGAAAAGCTCTACAACGGACTGAGCTACATCGGTCTTTTTGACGACTGACGCAGCTCAGACTCTTTTTTCATCTTCTTCATGCAAGACTTGATTGCCCAGATTTCGCAGCAATGGCTGCAGCTGCCGGATTGCCAGGCCGAACACAAGGACGCTGCCAGAACACGCATTACCAGCAACGTGGCAGCCGGCTTCATGGATGTCGAATTCTTTGTGCACCACGGTGGCAACGGCGCTTTCTCGGCCACCCGCTATGAGGAGGCCATGCAGTTGGACGCGGAGCACAGGCTGCATGCCTGGATCACGCTGCGCGATGCGGCCAGTGAAGTCATACACCATGAAGTCAGCTGCAACCCCGAGCGCTTTGCACAGCTGCTGCATGAATGGCGTGCAGCGCCTGATGCAGCACCGGCACAGGTCACCATCCAGGCCATGGCCCGCAGTCCATATACCGACGAGACCGAAGCCCGTGTACCTGCGATGGATCAGGATCTGAACCTCGGCATGCTGGACACGCTTGCCGATGCCGGGCCGGCGCTCGAACAGCTGCAGGCCGATGTGGCGGCCATCGACCCCGTGCGCCTGCTTCAATCCTGGCCGCGCGATGATCGCGGACGACCTGCAGCGCGCACCACCGCCATACTCGCGGCCTATGGCCCTGCCACTCGCAAACGCCAGCCCTGCCTGATGGTTCGATCGGTCATGCAGTCAAAGATGCCCGGCTGGCAATTGCTTCTGTCGTCCGAGTTTCTCTACAACTGCCGCCATCAATGGAGCGATGCCCGCTGGCTGTGGTCGTCAGCAGAGGCCCCCAAGGACTCGGCTCTGGAGCGCAAGGCACGCAATCTGATGGCACAAGGCAAGGTCAGCGAGGCCTGCGCACTGTATGGCATCGAGCTGCACGAACGCGTGCGAAGACTAGCAGCAGGTCACTCATTCCAGCGCTTCTCGCCCGCGCCAGAGGCCTGGGCGCAAGAGCTGCGAGCCGCTCTTCTGCAACTGGCTCCGTGGCGTCTCGCAGCGGGGCTGCAACGCATACAGGAGCATCTGACTCAGGCCAACCGCAAGCCGCCCAAGCCCGGCAGCTGGGAGCGCAAGCTGTTCTGGTTTTCGGGCCAGCGCCAACAGGCGCGTTGGGGCCCCGGAGTGCGCTTCGACGAAGATGGCAAGCCAGTGCTGGACCTGATCGTCACCGCATCCAACGAGCATTTCCCCGAGCCTGACTGGAAGCAGCAGCCACGCTAATCCCGTCAAACCACTGCCAGCCAGTCCCGCACCTGCTCGGCGGGCATGGCGCGCGAATGCAGCCAGCCCTGGAAAAACTCGCAGCCGATGTCGCGCAGCAGCTGCAGCTGATCGAGTTCTTCGACACCTTCGGCCACGACCTCCAGATCCAGCGCATGGGCCATATGCACAATGCCGCCCATCAGCCGGTCCCGACAAGGCGAGGGAAACAGGAACTCCCGCCCCAGCTTGACGCGCTGCAGCGGCAGATATTGCAGATAGGCCAATGACGAATGGCCGGTGCCGAAATCATCCAGCGCAATCGTCACTCCCAGCCGCGCCAGAGCCTGCAGCACTTCGCTCCCCTGAGCGGGATTGATCATGGCCTGGGATTCGGTTACCTCCAGCTCCAGCCATTGCGGCGGAACCTGATAGCGCTGCAGACAGCTGCTGACCTGCTCGACCAGATTCACCTGCCGCAGTTGATAGGCAGAAAGATTGACCGCTACCCGCAACGGCGTACCCGCCTTGAGCCACAAAGCGATCTGCTTGCAGGCTGCGTCGAGCACATAGTTGCCCAGAGCCACAATCTGGCCCGAGGCCTCGGCCACCGGAATAAAGCGCGCCGGACTGACATTGCCCAGCAAGGGATCATGCCAGCGCAGCAAGGCCTCCACAGCCACCACTGCGGCGCTCTCGACCTTGACCTGAGGCTGGTAGTGCAGTTGCAAGCCACCATAGCTGAGCGCCATGCGCAGGCGCTCGGCCAGTTGCACGCGTTCGGCCATTTCCTTGCCCATGGCTGGTTCGAAAAATACCGCATGGCCGCGCCCCTGGCCCTTGGCGCTGTACATGGCCATATCGGCAAAGCGCATCAGGTCGTCGCCGGTCTGCGCATCGTCGGGATAAAGGGCAATGCCCACGCTGGCACCAAAATCCAGCGCCAGCCCGTCATGCTTGAAGGGGATGGAGAGCGCCGCCAGTATCTGCTCGCTCCAGAAACGGGCCCGGGCCGCATTCTCACCCACCAGCAGCACCATGAATTCGTCGCCACCCAGGCGTGCCAGAACACCCTCGCTGCGCAGCTGGGACTTCAGCCGCCTGGCAACCTCCCGCAGCAGCTGATCGCCTGCGGCATGGCCGTAGCCGTCATTGATGGCCTTGAAGTTGTCGAGATCAAGTTGCAGCAGGGCCAGTGCTTCGCCGTCGGCCTGCGCCAGCTTGAGTTGCTCCTGCAGCTCCTGGCCGAATTGCCAGCGATTGTTGAGGCCGGTCAAGGTGTCCTTGGTGGCCTGGAACTTCAGGCGTTGCTGCATCTGATGCAGCTCCGTCACATCGCGCACAAAGGCTATGGCCAGACCTTTGTCGTCATCGCCAAAATAGCCAAGAGCAATGTCCACCGGCACGGCATTGCCCTGCTTGCGCTGCAGCCACAGCACGCCGCCCAGCCCCATGGGCCGGCGCGATGGCTGGGCGAAGTAGCTGCGCAGGTAATGGCCATGCCCGGCCTGAAACTCGGGCGGCAGCAGCATGTCCATCGCCTGCCCTTCGAGCTCGCCGCGCCCGTAGCCTGAAATGGCCTGCATGGCGGCATTGGCCGTCACGATGTTACCGTTGCGGTCCACCAGCAAAATGCCGTCCGGAGCGGCATCCAGCGCCTGCTGCTCACGCCGGCTCAGCATGACGGAAAGACTCACCCCCTCCTGCCAGGCCGACATGGCCAGTCGCAGCCGGCGCTGGCAATCCGCCAGCGCTGGTTCAGACACCGGTTTGAGCATTGAAGAAAAAGGGCACTCGGCCATACACGGACTCCAGATATCCACTCTGGCGTCCCTGCGTGCAGCCACTTCCCATGCTGCATCAACGGCCTGCATGCCCAACTCTAAAAGAGTCGGATCGAGCCTTGCCAAGTGTTTGAAGTCGCTCACTATGCGCGCGACATCGCATGCTCTCCTTGCGCTATATCAAACACCAACATGTAACAATAAATTTCAAAACCTGAGGCCAATGCCGCCGATGGCGACCGCTTCAGCCCAGCAGTGCCTTCACGTCCTGAGTCAGCAACTGCGGCCCCGCGCCGTAGCGCTCGTACACGCGCAAGCGGCCCTGGGGATCGAAAAGATAGGTCCCGGCCGAATGATCGAGGGTGTAAGTTCCGTCAACCTTGCCTGGCACCTTCTTGAAGAAAATCTTGAAATCCTTGGCCACGGCAGCAATCTCCTCTACCGTACCGCTGAGCCCCACAAAGCTCTCATCGAAGTTGGCCAGATAGGCCTTGAGCACCTCAGGCGTATCACGCTCGGGGTCCAGCGACACAAACACGGCCTGCAGCTTATCGCCATCGGCTCCCAGCGCCTGCTTGACTTCAAGCAACTCCTGCAGCGTGGTGGGGCAGACATCGGGGCACTGGGTGTAGCCGAAGAACACGGCCACCACCTTGCCCGAGAAGTCCTTGAGACTGCGTTTTTTTCCGTGGACATCGGTGAGTGGAATGTCCTTGGCGTAGTCTGCACCCGTCACATCCACGCCCTGAAACTTGGGCTTGCTATCGTCCTTGCAGCCAGTCAATGTCAATGTGGCCGCACCGGCCAGTGTTGCGGCGCCTAAAGCGCCGAGTACGCGCAGCGCACCTCGTTTATCCATGATCGGTCAGGCCAGGTAATGATCCACCAGCAGCGCGGCAAACAGCAGGCTCAGATGGATCAGGGAAAAGCGGAAGGTCTTGCGTGCCAGCGCATCCGAGTAGTTGCGCAGCAGTGCCCAACCATAACCGCAAAAGCCCAACCCCAGAATCACTGCGGCAAAAAGGTAGAGATAGCCGCTCATTCCCACCACAAAAGGCAGCAGACAGCCGGCGAACAGCACCAGGGTATAGAGAAACACCTGCAGCCGCGTGAAGGCATTGCCATGCGTGACCGGCAGCATGGGCAGACCGGCGCGGCGGTAATCCTCCACTCGGTACAGCGCCAGCGCCCAGAAATGCGGCGGCGTCCAAAGAAAGATGATGAGAAAAAGCAGCAGGGCTTCATGCCCTACCTGTCCCGTCATCGCCGCCCAGCCCAGAACGGGCGGCATGGCACCCGATGCCCCGCCGATGACGATGTTCTGCGGCGTCAGGGGCTTGAGCACCAGGGTGTAGATCACGGCGTAGCCGATGAAGGTGGCCAGCGTCAGCCACAGCGTGAGCGCATTCACGGCCAGCAGCAAGATGGCGGAACCTGCGGCGCACAGCAAGGCCGAAAACAGCAGGGCCTGGGAATGCGAGAGTTCGCCGCGCGCCGTGGGCCGCCAGGCCGTGCGCTTCATGCGCGCATCGATGCTGCGCTCGACCAGGCAGTTGAAGGCCGCTGCCGCCGCAGCCACCAGCCAGATGCCTGTGCAGGCCGCCAGCATGCGCCCCCAGTCCTGCCAGCCGGGAACGCCCGGCACTGCCAGCACCATGCCGATGAAGGCGCAGAAGACGATGAGCTGCACCACCTTGGGCTTGGTCAGCGCGTGGTACTGCGCCCAGCGCGAAGCAGCAGTTCCTGCCGCCGAAGCAGCGCCTTTCAACTCCGAGATTTCTGCCTGCATGCGGCCCTCCTCGCTGACCATGATTCAGATCGCTGATAGCGCTTGCGAGAGCCGACTACCGCGGGTTTCAACAGCTATTTCTGCGCCGTTTCGGCCGTGGCTCGCCCGGCCTCATCCCAAGAGGCAGAGGCGCGCAGCAGCCGCTCCAGATCGCGCTTGGCTTTGCCGGCCGTGGCTTTGTCCATGTTTGCAGGAAAGCGCATCATCCAGTGCCCCTGCGGATCGACCACATACAGATGCTCGTCCAGCGCATGTCCCGCCTCGGGCTTGAGCCAGTTGCCGATGACTGTAGCGGGCACACGCAGCGTTGTGGCTTGCTCGGCAGCAGGCAGGATTTTTTCAGGCACGGGCTGCTGGTCGCTGATGAGCCAGACCCAGTCCAGCCGGTCTTTTTCGCGGCCCAGGGTTTCACGCAGCTGACGCTGCAGATAGAGATGGTCCTGACAGCGCTGCCCGCAGGCTCCGGCACTGGTGCTGAGCAGCAGCCACTGGCCCTTGAGGCTGCTCAGATTCACGCTGCGGCCGTCCAGCGTCTGCGCCTGCACTTCGGGCAGGCCGGGCTGCTCGGCAATCAGCTCGCCATAACTGCGCTGCTGCGAGGGACGCAACACGTAATAGGTGAAGTAGGAGGCCAGCACCGGCGCCGCACAGACCAGCAGCACGGCCAGCATCTTCCAGCGACCGCTGCGCGCCTGCATCTGCCGTGCCTGGCTCTGCGCGGGATCGGGCAGGCCGTGGACCGCAAAGCTCAGCGGTTCATCCCTCGGGCTGCGCTGCGCTGCGGCGGGGGTAAAAGCGTCGGACGAGTTGAAACCAGACATAGAGCAACACCACCAAGACACTGAGTCCGAACCACTGAAAGGCATAGCCGTAGTGCTTTTGCACACCGGCATTGATCTGCGGCCAGTCGCGCAGCAAGCCTTCGCTGGCGCTGCCGCTTTGCACCACGCTCAGGGCCAGCAGCGGCAAGCCGCCTTGCTGTGCCCACAGGGCAATGTCTGCATTCTGTCGGATGCGCGACTTTTGCTCATCAGGGTCTGCCCCGCCATGCGCCGTTTCCAGCTCCATCAGTCTGGACGGCGGCGCCTCCAGCCGGCCCTCTATGCTGACCAGGCCTGAAGGCGTCTGCACCTCGGGCAGGAGCGCGCGGTCCATGAAGTTGCGTGGTGCCCAGCCACGCTGCACGACGACGACCCTGTGCCCGTGAGGCGCACTCAGTCTGAAAGGCGTGAGCACATAGAAGCCGGCTCTGCCCTGCATCTGTCGGTTGTCGAGAAAGATGGTTTGCTCGGCCAGCCACTGGCCCTGCAGTTGTACGGGTCGATGCAGCAGCGTCGCCTGCTGCGCTTGGCCGATGGATTCGGATGCCAGCGGCACTTCTGCTGCCAGCTGTGCGTTATGCCAGGGCTCCAGCGCCTGCTGGCGCTCGATGGCATCGAAAACAGCCTGCTTCTGCGCTGCCCGGCCCAGTTGCCAAAAGCCCAGCGATGCTGTGACGGCCACGCAGGCCAAGGCCGCCAGGGAGATCAGGAGAAACCGCCAGAGGTCTGGAAATCGGGAAATGCGCACCAGATAATCCGTTCATGAAATTCGTGATCATTCTCGCTTTTCTCGCCATCTTGGCGAGCCTTGGCAGTGCGCTGTTCTTCATGATGCGCAGGGGCGATGGCAGCGAAAGCTCGGCGGCCGACGACGCAGAGCGAAGCCGCAAGATGTTTCGCGCCCTGGCCCTTCGCGTGGCTTTGTCGATTGCGCTGTTTCTCTGCGTTCTGCTGGCGGCCAAGATGGGGTGGATACAGCCCACGGGCTGGCAGCCCGGGCAATAGCCGGTTTGCCTGAGCGCTTCGCGCTCTCAAAACAAAAGCACCTTGCGCTTTCCATTAATTGATTTCAGCACCATTTGATGCTGAAATCAATTCAGGATTTACGCAAGGCGCTTCTGTTTTTGATAGTCTTACATCCAGTACACGAGGATGTAGAGAAAGACCCAGACCACGTCCACAAAGTGCCAGTACCAGGCCGCACCTTCGAAGCCGAAGTGGTGCTTGTCGGTAAAGTCGCCCTTCATCAGGCGGATGGTGATGAAGAACAGCATCAGCATGCCCACCAGCACGTGGAAGCCGTGAAAGCCCGTCAGCATGTAGAAGGTCGAACCGAAAACACCGGAGTTGAGCTTGAGGTTGTAGTCGTTGTAGAGATGGTGATACTCGTAGCCCTGCACGCAGAGGAAGACAAAGCCCAGAATCACCGTCATCCACATGAAGCTGATGCAGCGCGCGCGGTTGTTGATCTGCAGCGCATGGTGGGCGATGGTCAGCGTCACGCCCGAGCTCAGCAGCAGCGCCGTGTTGATGGTAGGCAGCCAGAACGGGCCCACGGTCTTGAAGGGCTCGACAATATTCGCGGGCGACGCCGTGGCACCGGGAGCAACGCTGGGCCACACGGCCTGAAAGTTGGGCCACAGCAGCTCGTTGGCCAGGCTGCCCAGTGCCGGCACCGAGTGCGCGCGAGCCCACCACAGCGCAGTGAAGAAGGCGCCGAAAAACATCACCTCAGAGAAGATGAACCAGCTCATGCTCCAGCGGTAGGACAGGTCGATCTTGCGGCTGTTGAGCCCGGCCTCGCTTTCGCGCGCTGCATCGCGGAACCAGACGAACAGCACGGCCAGCCACCAGACCAGACCGACGAACAGGGAATACATTCCCCATTCGTGACCATTGATCCAGGTGCCTGCGCCCAGAATCACAAAGAACAGACCGATGGCCGCCATCACGGGATGGCTGGATTCGGCTGGCACATAGTAGTAAGGGGTTGCGCCCTGCGGGGTTGCACTCATCACTCGGCTCCTGACTCTGTTGATCGTTGTTTTGACCGACGCTCCACTATCACTTGCACTGCATTCGCCACACCTGTTTCAGCCAAGGCTAAACGACCAGGTTGACGATCCATATCAACGCTAATACCAAGGCAAAAATCGCCACCAGCCCCACGGCAATCACATGCAGCGGCGTGATGCTGGCGAAATCCTTCTCGTACTCCTTGCCCTTGCGCACGCCCAGCATGGCCCAGGCGACGGCAACAATGCTGCGCCAGAATCCGGTCTTCTTGACGTCCTGAGTCATGAACTGCCTCCGGGCGTGACGACCGCAGCCGTGCTGGCATCGGGCGCTGCCGGGGTCTTGCCGCCGACCTCGAAGAATGTGTAGGACAGCGTGATGGTCTTCACATCCTTGGAGATGCGCGGATCGATGACGAAGGCCACCGGCCATTCACGCTTCTCGCCGGGCTCCAGCGTGTACTGCGAAAAGCAGAAGCACTCCAGCTTGTTGAAGAAGGCCGTGGCCTGGCGCGGTGCATAGCTGGGGATGGCCTGGGCGGCCATGCGCCGGTTTTGCACGTTCTGGAACTCATACATCACCGTGGCCAGCTCGCCGGGGTGAACCTGCACCGAACGCATGGCCGGCTTGAAGTCCCAGGGACCACGAGCATTGGCATCGAACTCCACGGTGATGGTGCGGCTGGTGTCGATCTGGCTGTTGGGCGGAAGCTTCACGTCGCGGCCCGCCACGCCGGCGCCGGGCACCTGCTTTTCGGACAGCGACAGGATGTTGATGCCCGTCAGCTCGCAGATATGCTTGTAGATGGGTATCAGCACATAGCCAAACGCAAACATGCCCAGGGCAACGATCGCCAGCTTGCCCACCATCTTCGCGTTTTCCTTGGCTATGCTCACCTCAAGCTCCTTCACTCGTTGCCATCGGGCTGCCTCAATGCAGCCAGGCCATCTTCACCACAAAGCCGATAAAGAACACGGCAGCCGTGGAGGCCAGGATCAGCCCCAGCCTCAGGTTGTTCTTGCGTTGCTCCTGGGTCGTCATACGCGCCTCCTCAGGCTATCACCCTGGTCGCGGTTTCATCGAGCTTGGGTGGCGTCTCGAAGGTGTGGAACGGAGCCGGAGAAGGCACTTCCCATTCCAGGCCCTCGGCCGCTTCCCAGGGTTTTTGCGGTGCCTTCTCGCCATGACCGCGCATGGCGGGCCAGACGACGAACAGGAAGAAGTACACCTGCATCAGACCGAAGCCAAAGCCGCCGATGGAGGCAATCATGTTGAAGTCGGCGAACTGCATGGGGTAGTCGGCATAGCGACGCGGCATGCCGGCCAGACCCAGGAAGTGCATGGGGAAGAAGGTGATGTTGAAGAAGATCAGCGAGCCCCAGAAGTGGATGCGGCCGCGCGTCTCGGAATACATCACGCCCGTCCACTTGGGCGACCAGTAGTAATAGCCGGCAAACATGGAGAACAGCGAACCGGCCACCAGCACATAGTGGAAGTGGGCCACCACGTAATAGGTGTCCTGCAGCTGGATGTCGATGGGCGCCATGGACAGGATCAGTCCCGTGAAGCCCCCCATGGTGAACACGAAGATGAAGCCCACGGCGAACAGCATCGGGGTTTCAAAGCTCATGGAGCCGCGCCACATGGTGGCCGTCCAGTTGAACACCTTCACGGCCGTGGGCACGGAGATCAGCATGGTCGCGTACATGAAGAACAGCTGACCCGTGACCGGCATGCCAGTGGTGAACATATGGTGGGCCCAGACGATGAAGGACAGGATGGCAATCGCCGCCACGGCATAGACCATGGAGGTGTAGCCAAACAGCTTCTTACGGCTGAAGGCAGGCACGATCTGGCTGACGATGCCGAAGGCCGGCAAGATCATGATGTAGACCTCGGGGTGGCCGAAGAACCAGAAGATGTGCTGGTACATCACCGGATCGCCGCCGCCCGCAGGATTGAAGAAGCTGGTGCCGAAGTGGCGATCGGTCAGCGTCATGGTGATGGCGCCAGCCAGCACCGGCATCACGGCGATCAGCAGGTAGGCGGTAATCAGCCAGGTCCAGGCAAACAGCGGCATCTTCATCAGCGTCATGCCGGGCGCGCGCATGTTCAGGATGGTGACGATGATGTTGATCGCGCCCATGATGGAGCTGGCACCCATGATGTGCATGGCAAAGATGCTGGTGTCCATGGAAGGGCCCATCTGCAGCGTCAGCGGCGCATACAGCGTCCAGCCGGCCGCAGGCGCACCGCCGGGCATGAAGAACGAGCCCACCAGCATGATGCCGGCAGGAATCAGCAGCCAGAAGCTGAAGTTGTTCATGCGCGCAAACGCCATGTCGGACGCACCGATCTGCAGCGGCAGCATCCAGTTCGCGAAGCCCACGAAGGCCGGCATGATGGCGCCGAACACCATGATCAGACCGTGCATGGTGGTGAGCTGGTTGAACAGCTCGGGGTTGACGATCTGCAAACCGGGCTCGAACAGCTCGGCACGGATCAGCATGGCCAGAATGCCTCCCACCATCAGCATGGTGAAAGAGAACAGCAGGTACATCGTGCCGATGTCCTTGTGATTGGTGGCAAACAGCCAGCGGCGCCAGCCAGAGGGCATGGCGTGGTGATGGTCGTCGTGCCCATGGTCGTGACCATGGCCCTCATGGGTGTGGATGGGAGGAACTACGGCGCTCATATTCTTTTCTCCAATCGGTCTCTATACCCGGGGCTTACTTCGCGGCCGTGATGTCAACACGGCGTGCCTGCTGGTCCGATCCTGCCGCAGCCGTGATGGTCTCGGGCTTGCGCAGCTCGATGCGGTCTCCCGCAATGCCGCTGTCCTCCAGCAGCTTGGCCACGGCCTTGGCTCGCTCCTTGGCCAGCTCCGCGTTCTTGTCGGCGTTGCCGGTGGAGTCCACAAAGCCCGACAGAGCAATCTTGCCGTCCTTGTGGGCACTCCAGTACTCGGCCGCCTTCTTCACCGCAGCCTGAGCCTTGTCGTCCAGAACGCTCTTGCCGGTCTCGAAAAAGACTTGATAAGGGCCGGCGTCGCTGGCGGCAGCGGCTGCACCTTGCGCAGGGGCTGCAGAGTCAGCCGCAGGAGCTGCGGGTGCAGCACTGCCTCCGCCTTCAGGGAATTTGCCGCCACGCGCTGCCACGAACTGGGCGGGCTGCACCAGCTGACCGGTCTGGTTGCTCCAGTGGTTCTTGGCAAAGGTCACCACTGCGGCCAGTTCGGTGTCGCTTAGCTGCTTCCAGGCCGGCATGGCACCGTTGGCGCGACCTTCGAGCACGGCGTGCATCATGTCGGCCGTGGGACCCAGGACCACGGGACTGCCGTCCAGCGGCTTGATGGGACCGGCTCCCTTGCCATTGGCCTGGTGGCAGGCGGCGCAGTTGGCGGCATAGACTTTTTCGCCACGTGCCACCAGATCGGCCAGCACCCAGACCTTGTTCGGGTCATCGGCCTTGGCGGCCAGCTTCTTCTTCTCTCCGGCAACCCAGGCGGTATAGGCTTCGGCAGACAGCACCTTCACATGGATGGGCATGTAGGCATGCTCCTTGCCGCACAGCTCGGCACACTGGCCGTAGTAATCGCCGGTCTTCTCGGCCTTGAACCAGGTATCGCGCACAAAGCCGGGAATCGCGTCCTGCTTGATGCCAAAGGCCGGCACCATGAAGGAGTGGATCACATCGTTGGCCGTGGTGATGATGCGCACCTTCTTGCCCACGGGCACGACCAGCGGGTTGTCGACCCTGAGCAAGTAGTCGTTGGGCGCATTGCTCACATCGCCGCTGTTGGACATCTGGCGCTGGGCGTTATCCAGCGTGGAAACAAAGCCCAGGCCTTCGCCCTCGCCGCTCAGATAGTCATAACCCCATTTCCACTGATAGCCGGTGGCCTTGATGGTGAGGTCGGCATTGGTCGTGTCCTTCTGTGCCACCAGCACCTTGGTGGCGGGCAGCGCCATCAGAATCACGATGATGAAGGGAGCCACCGTCCAGGCCACTTCCACCTTGACCGATTCATGGAAGTTCGCGGCCTTGGCCCCCTGGGATTTGCGGTGCTTCCAGATGGAGTAGAACATCACCCCGAACACCGCGATAAAGATCACCGTGCAGATGATGAGCATCATCCAGTGCAACCAGTGCTGCTCCACGGCAATGCGTGTCACTGGCGGATGCAGATTGAGCTGGTTGACGGCAGGGCCTCCCGGCAGATCCTGCGCCGCATAGGCCATGGAACTACCCCACGCCGCCAAGGCCAAACTCCAGGGAACCAGCTTGGTGGAAATGTTTTTCATCGTTTTCACTTACCTCTAAGCCTCAGTTGTCCACTCGCTCACACCGCTTCGTGCCGCTGCCGGCCAGAAGGCTGTGACACTCACACTAACTCGCGAACTTCAACGCAGCATGCCCCAGAATTTGATAGCACTGTCTGCGCGCATTCACTAATGCATGTACCGGAAACCCATGCCAATCGACCTTGCGTAGGCAGGCCTGACCGGACTTGAAACTCGTACTGGCAAGCGCATCTCACGGCAAGTGCCGGACATGGCTGAAACTGGCCTGGCAGCCAAGACAGAAGGGAAGAAGATGGAACGCCCCTGCACCGCGACAACCGCCGGGCACAGGGATGCGTCAGCGCAGCAAAAGGCTGGCTTGTGGTGATGATGAAATGCGAAAACCGGCCGCTGTCGAACCCGCTGGCCAGTCCCCTTGGCAAAGCGAAACACCCGATATCTCCCCTGGCGGCTTGGGCCGCACTGTCTGGTTTCCTTCAGGCAGGAGAGAAGCCCGAAGGATTGCTGCTATCCATGAAATAACTTGGGGAAATTGTAGGCAGCTTTGTGTCGAATCAATGACCGGAAAACGACAGATGTGCTATCGCAAACCCGTGTTGCGGGGCTGCTTGAGCATGGCCTTCATGTCTTCCAGCGACACGGCGCTGTTGGCTTCCAGACGCAGCTTGGGCTGCGGTTTGTAGGCATGGCCATAAACGATCTCGAAGGTCAGCGAGAGCTGTCCATCGGGCTGCTTGTCGGCCCAGCGCTCCGCCATTTTCTGCAGCAGCTCGGCCTTCCAGCCACGGCCGCGCAGACCGGCAAAACGCCCTGGGTGCAGATTTCGGCCCAGTTCGCGCAGTTCCTGCAACAGACGCTGCGGCGTGGCAAAGGTCAGGGTGATGCGCTCCATGTCCATCACCGGCTCGGCAAAGCCGGAATGCACCAGCATGTCACCCCAGTCATGCATATCGGTAAACGTATGACCTGCCGGCCCCCAGCCCAATTCGGCGTAGAGCCGATGCAGCTGCTGCACGGTATCCGGCCCGAGGCAGGAGAACATGACATAGCCATCGACCTTGAGTGCCTTGTGCCAGCCCTCGATCAGAGTCTGCGGATCGGCTGCCGTATGCAGCAGCATATTGGCCCAGAGCATGTCCATGCTGGCATCTGCGGGCGCTCCCATCTGCACGGCAGCCCCCTTCCAGCGCGAGAGCTGCCACCAGCGGCTGCCGAGCTTGTCCTGGGCCACGGCCTCGCGGCGGGCTACGGGTTCATAGATCGTGCATTCGGCCTGCGGATAGCGCTCGCGCAGCAGATGGTGAGCCTGCATGCCGCCGCGAACTGGCTCCCAGTGGCACCATTGCTCAGGCGGCTTCACTATCCAGTCCAGTCGCTGCTGCATGCGACTGGCCACCTCTTCGTGCAACCACGGGGATTCGGCCGGAGCGGCCATTTGCCAATGGTTTGCAGCTGCAGAATCAATTGTTGGAGGCAGGACGTGGGACATGGGCAGACAAAAGCAGGCAGAGAGTCGAGCGAGCGAGCCGCTCACCAACTGCCGGAGTGAAGATCAATGCGGCGCGAGTATATTGATTCCATGCCCGACCTTCATGCGACATGGCTTTCACACCTGCGCCGCCAGCAGCAGCGATGGCTGGATGCCTTGCCCAGCCAGTGCGCAGTCTGTGGACGCTGGCCGGGGCCGCGTATCTGCCGCGACTGCCATGCACGCTGGGCCCAGCACAAGCACCGCTGCCACAGCTGTGCCCTGCCGCTGCCGGCTCTGGTCAGCCTCTGCGGCAACTGCCTCAAGCAACCACCCCGACTCAAGCGCTGCACCGCCGCGCTGGACTATGCCTACCCCTGGCAAAACCTCATCACACGCTACAAATTTCAGGCCGATCTGGGGTTGGCGCGCAGCCTGGGCAGGCTGATGGCCAGTCACCCTGAAGTCAGGGAGCAGTTGCGGGCCTGCGATGCCTTGCTGCCCATGCCGGCCTCCGCACAGCGCGTGCGCGAGCGCGGCTTTGACCACAGCCTGTTGCTGGCTCGCTCCCTCTCGGAGCAATACGACAGGCCTTTGCCCTTGCTGAGCGAGACTGTGCAGCGCCAACATCTGGAGTTGCCCCAACATGCCTCCAGCCGGGAACAAAGACTGCGCCAGCTGCGCGGCATTTTCAGCCTCACCCCGGCTCGACAGGCTCTGGTGAAAGGACGGGAGATTTTGCTGCTCGACGACGTGATGACCACCGGCGCCACGCTGGATGCACTGGCAGGCTGCCTGCTATCGGCCGGCGCGGCATCGGTCAGCGCCGTCGTGCTGGCACGCACGCCTTGACCCATATCCGCCAGTCTGGAACTGCGGAGGCGGCAGCGTGGGTAAAAGCCGGGCTGCACAATAGCGCCCCATGTTTCATATCGTTCTTGTGGCGCCCGAAATCCCTCCCAACACGGGCAATGTCATCCGTCTGGCCGCCAATACGGGTTGCAGCCTGCATCTGATCGAGCCGCTGGGCTTTTCCATGGAAGACCGGCATATGCGCCGCGCCGGACTGGACTATCACGAGTACGCCAATGTGGCCCGCCACGCCAATTGGGACGCCTTCCTCGAAACCTGTCAGCCGCAGCGCGAGCGCATGTTCGCCATGACCACGCATAGCAGCAGCCCGGCCCATGCCATGGAATTCAAAGCTGGCGACTGGCTGGTCTTTGGCTCTGAAAGCAAGGGCCTGCCACCCGAGGTGCGCGCCCAGTTCCCCAACGAGCAGCGACTGCGCCTGCCCATGCTGGCATCTCAGCGCAGCCTGAACCTATCCAATGCCGTGGCCGTGACAGTGTTCGAAGCCTGGCGCCAGCAGGGCTTCGTGGGAGCTGCCCTTGCAGAGCCCAAGACAGCTCTTTAAGTTCCCGCTTATTGTCTCTATTTTCGGAACAATAAGTTGCGCAGCAAGGGGTTTTTCTCGCAATTAGATCGTCCTAAAGTACGACTCATGGACTTGCAGCCGACCGACGATATCCGCCAGGACTGCAGGCCCGACGTACCAAAGGACGAATCATGAAATACGCCAACCGCTTTGCCATCGTTGCCGCCCTGGCCATGTCCGCCGCCGCTGCACAGGCTGCAAGCTTTGACTTCACCGGCGATCACTACCCTCCCGAAGTTGCAAGTCAATCCACCCTGACCCGTGCCCAGGTCAATGCCCAGGTGCAGGACGCCATGGCCAAGGGCCAGCTGCAACTCGTTGGCGATGCCTATCTGCCCCTGTCCCAGCAACAGCAATCCAGCAACCTCAGCCGTGAGCAAGTGCGCCAGGAAACCATTGCCGCAGGCAAGGCCGGTTTGCTGGACAACTATGGCGAATGACGGACTCTGCGCAGCACCCTGCTTTGCGAGGTGCGGCTCAATAACAAAGCCCCAAGGCGCAAGCCAAGGGGCTTTTTTCATGGCTTGAAAATTACACCGCGAATCAGGCCGCCGCACCAAAGCTGCGCGCCAGCGACTCAGCCACGCACACAGGCTTGTCGCTGCCCTCGCGCTCCACCGTCACCAGCCAGGTCATCTGGACGCCGGCCGGCTCGATGCGCTCCGCCGCCTGCAATGTCATGCGGGCCCGCAAGCGGCTGTTGACAGGCACCGGGGCCATGAAGCGCACACGGTTGAGCCCGTAGTTCACTCCCATCTTGGCGCCTTCGATCTTGAAAGTGCCTTCGAAGAACTGAGGCAGCAGGGACAGCGTGAGAAAGCCATGGGCAATCGGCGCGCCGAACGGCCCCTGAGCCGCACGCTCGGGGTCGGTATGGATCCACTGCTGATCGCCCGTGGCATCGGCAAACATTTGAATCTGGGCCTGTGTGATGGTGATCCAGTCGCTGACGGCGACTTCCTGCCCAATCGAGGCCAGCACTTCGGAGTAGGAGCGAAAGGTTTTCATACCCCCAATGTAGAAGCCCCCTGCCCTGTGCCATGTCTGACGCGGGACAAGGGGCTTACCCTAGATTATTCGATCAAATATGCCGCTGGCTCAATCTATTCATACGCTTGCAGCTACGCTTTTTAAAGCGGATCAGGCTTCGCTGGAGCGCTGAACAAAAAACAGGCCTGTGCCTACGGCCATCAGCAGGCCGCCGAACACGCGGTTCTGGTTGCGCATGGCGCGTGCGCTGCGCATCAGGCCGCGCAAGGCGCTGGCGCCTGCGGCATAGCCGTGCATCACCGTGGTGTCCACCGCCAGCATGGTCACGGCCAAAATCGCCAGTTGCGGAGCCAGAGGACGGCTGGTGGTCATGAACTGGGGCAGCACGGCCACCATGAAGATGATGCCCTTGGGATTGGTGGCATTGGTCAGAAAGCCCATCAGTACGCGCTTTTTGAGACTGGCCTCGGGCACGGCCTCTTGCGCTGCCAGCGGCGAGCCGCCGGAGCGCCACTGGCTGATGCCCAGATAGATGAGATAGCCGGCACCCACGATCTTGACGGCATTGAAGGCCAACTCGGACGCCATGAGCAGCGAGCCCACACCGGCACCTGCTATCAACAAGATAAGCAGCAGCCCGAGCTGCAGACCCATGATGGTGGCGCTGGTCTTGCGCACGCCGTAGGACAGGCCATGACTCATGGACAGCACAGCCCCCGACCCTGGCGAAACCGCGATGATCCAGGAGGCCACAAAAAAAGCAAACCAGGTGTGCAGATCCATACTCACTCCAAACGCCGATCTAAAGCGCCAGTCACAAAGCGCCTATCTTAAAAGTTGCGCTGTCAACTTGCAGACGCATGGTTGACCTGACGCTATAAGCACCAGGTAAACATTCGTGCCATTTTTCTTTCTGTCAAAAATCTGACGCTTGGCTGCGGGTGCCAAAATGGAATCCCTCTAGGGTTAACACCACATAGCATTCCCATGGAACACGGCTCTCCCATCTGGCTGACTTACGGCTTCATCTATCTTACGGCTGCGGTTCTGGCCGTCCCCATCGCCAGAGCCCTGGGCCTGGGAGCCATCATCGGCTACCTGGGCGCAGGCATTGCCATGGGTCCCTGGGGTTTTGCCCTCGTGCGCAATGTGGACGACATCCTGCACTTTGCCGAGTTCGGCGTGGTGCTGATGCTGTTCGTGATCGGACTTGAGCTGCAGCCCAAGCGCCTCTGGGAGCTGCGGCGACCGATCTTCGGCTGGGGCATGGCGCAAATGGCGGTCTGCACCGGCATTCTGTTTCTGGCCGCATGGGCCTTTGGTCTGTCGTGGCGCGTCAGCCTGATTGCGGGCATGGGCCTGGCCTTGTCGTCCACCGCTGTCTGCCTGCAGATCATGGCCGAGCGCAATCTGATGCGTACTCCCAGCGGACAGGCCGCCTTCTCCATCCTGCTGTTCCAGGACGTGGCGGCCATCCCCATCCTGGCGCTGATTCCGATTCTGGGTGCTTACAAGGCTGCCCATGGCAGCCACGGCGACAGCCATGTCTGGCTGGCCATTCTCAAGACCGTGGGCACGATTGGCGCCGTCATCATCGGTGGCCGATTGCTGCTGCAACCGCTGCTGCGCTGGATTGCGCGCAGCAAGACTCCCGAGATCTTCACCGCCACTTCCTTGTTGTTGGTCGTGGGCATCGCCATGCTGATGACACAGGTGGGCCTGTCCATGGCGCTGGGCGCCTTCCTGGCCGGCGTGCTGCTGGCCGACAGCGAATACCGCAGCGAGCTGGAAACCAATATCGAGCCGTTCAAAGGGCTGCTGCTGGGCCTGTTCTTCATGGCCGTGGGCATGAGCATCGACTTTGGCGTCATCCTCCAGTCTCCCTGGGCCATGGCCGCCATGGTGACGGGCTTTATTGCACTGAAGGCAGTGATGATCTTCGGCTTGGCCAAATTCATGCAGATTCCCTGGCGCGAACGCCCGGTGTTCACGCTGATGCTGGCGCAAGGCGGCGAATTCGCCTTTGTGGTGTTCCAGACAGCCGCGCAGTACAAGGTGTTTCGCCACAGCGTCTCGTCCATGCTGGTCGCGGCCGTGGCTCTGTCGATGCTGCTGGGCCCGCTGCTGCTGGTGCTTCTGGACAAACTGCTGCTGCGCCGCTTTTCCACCATCAGTGACGAGGAATGCGGCATGGAGAAGGCCCAGGAAATCTCCGAGCCTCAGGACTCGCCCATCATCATTGCCGGCTTCGGCCGCTACGGCCAGATCGTGGCTCGCGTGTTGCTGGCCCAGGGCATACGCCCCACCATCCTGGACCACAGCGTGGAAATGCTGGAGGCCGCGCAGATCTATGGCCACCGGGTGTTTTACGGCGATGCCACTCGCATGGACCTGCTGCGCATTGCGGGCGCAGCCAAGGCTCATGTACTGGTGATTGCCGTCGACACTCCCGAGCAGTCCCTCAAGATAGCCAGCCAGGTACGCAAGCATTTCCCCAATCTGGAGATCGTGGCCCGCACCCGGGATCTCAATCACTGGTTCCAACTGCGCGACCTGGGTGTGGAGCATGCCCAGCGTGAAGTGTTCGAGTCCAGCCTGATCTCGGCCCAGTCGGTGCTGGAACTGTTAGGTCAGAGTCCGGCCGAGGCCAAACGCATCACGGCACGCTTCAGGGAGCACAATCTGGCTCTGGCCGAGCGCATGTACCCGCATTACAAGGACAAGAACCAGCTGATTGCGGTGGCCAAGCAGGGCCGCCAGCAACTGGTGGAGCAAATGGCCAAGGAACGTGCCGATCTCCTGGCTGACAACGCAGAAACACCAGATACCGCCCTGGCCAGCGAGCAAGACCACAGTCCGGCTGATGCCCGGCAGCCGTGATACGCTGCGCGCCATCATGTTCAACCCCAGTCAAGCCGACGTACGGCGATTTTTTTGCGGTGTGCGCGCCAAGATGATCAGCGGCGCGCCCATGGAGGCCATCGAGACGCTGGCCAGCCTGTGGATAGACGAGCACCCCGAGTATTTCGATGAGCTCTCCGACATGGATGCCGCCGTGGCGCGCAACTATGACTCAGAGCCCGAGCGCACCAACCCGTTTCTGCACCTGTCCATGCATCTGTCCATCAGCGAGCAGTGCAGCGTGGACTCGCCACGAGGCATCCGCCAGGCGGTTGAGTTGCTGGCCAAGAAGCGTGATCTGCATGACGCCCATCACGCCGCCATGGAATGCCTGGGCCAGATGCTCTGGGAAAGCCAGCGCTCGGGACGCCCGCCTGATGGCGAAGCCTATGTCGCCGGAGTGCAGCGTCTGGCCACCACCGACGGCAGTTTCAAAAGTACCCCCTGATGCGCTGCACAGCCTCCGGCGGGGAGATGACACAATCGCTGCAGGAGGGCTCCAGCTCTGCATCCTCCAAGCCCCGGGTACCGGGCCCCTGAGCTGCATCCCGTTGAGAAAAAGCAAAAGCCCGTCTTCACGGGCTTTTGCTTTTTCTGAAACAAGGTCTATTTCTGGCCCAGGCGGAAGTGCGGCTGCGCCACTACCTGCATCTCGCTGTCCAGGCTACCGATGTACTTGGCAAGTTGCTGCAGCTCGTCGCTCTTGAACTGCTTGGCAATGCCGGCCATCACGCCATTGCTGCGTCCGATGAGCGGATTGCCATCGGTTTTATATGACTGCAAGGCGCGAAAAACATAGTCCGAATACTGCCCTGCCACCTTGGGATAGGACGGGTCAATCGGCTTTGAAAAGCCTTCACCGTGACAGGAGAAGCAGGCGCCTTTTTGCAGCAGCGCCGTGACAGCAGGGTTCGCCTCCTTGGCCTTGCCGTCCTTGGCCTTGCCATGACCTGCATAGAAGGCCGCCACATCGGCCATGTCCTGCTCGCTCAGTGAGTCGGCAATGCCACGCATGGTGGGGTGTTTTCGTTCGCCTTTTTTATAGGCATTCAGAGCCGAAACGATATAGGCCTCGTTCTGCCCGCCGATCATCGGCACCTTGTAAACCTCAGGGAAGCTGGCCTGATAACCGGTGATGCCATGACAGCCTATGCACATGGCGATCTTGCCTTCGCCAGCCTTTGCATCGCCCTTGACAGCCTGGGCGTTTGCCGCGCCGGTCACTGATGCGACAACTACTGCCAATACCGTGGTCCAAGTTTTTATCATTTTGCGCGCACAATCCTTCAAGAGTTCAGACGGGTGCTCAAATGCCTTGCTGCAGTGCAAACGATTATGGCAGTGAGAATTTCGCACGCTTATCAATACTTACGCTGATACCGCCCATGAAGTTTCAAGGTTCCGACAAATACGTGGCCACGCAAGATCTGATGCTGGCCGTCAACGCTGCCGCTACCCTGCAGCGCCCTCTGCTCATCAAAGGCGAGCCCGGCACGGGCAAGACCATGCTGGCCGAGGAAGTGGCCCAGGCGCTGGACATGCCGCTGTTGCAGTGGCATATCAAGTCCACCACCAAGGCACAGCAAGGCCTGTATGAGTACGACGCCGTGAGCCGCCTGCGCGATTCGCAGTTGGGAGATGAACGCGTCAAGGACATTCACAACTACATCGTCAAGGGCGTGCTCTGGCAGGCTTTCACGGCGGAGCGCCCCGTTGCCCTGCTGATCGACGAGATCGACAAGGCCGACATCGAGTTCCCCAACGACTTGCTGCGCGAAATCGATCGCATGGAGTTCTATTGCTACGAGACGCACGAGATGATCCGCGCCAAGCACCGCCCCCTGGTGTTCATCACCTCGAACAACGAAAAAGAGCTTCCTGACGCATTTTTGCGCCGCTGCTTTTTCCACTACATCAAGTTCCCGGATGCCGACACCATGCGCCAGATCGTGAACGTGCATTTCCCAAAGCTGCAGGGTGAGTTGCTGAATGCCGCCATGAAGGTCTTCTACGATGTGCGCAATCTGCCCGGCCTCAAGAAAAAGCCTTCGACCAGCGAGCTGATCGACTGGCTCAAGCTGCTGGTCGCCGAGGAAATTCCTGCATCGGCTCTGCAATCCGAGGAGGGCAAGGTCAGCGTACCGCCCCTGGTTGGCGCGCTGCTCAAGAACGAACAGGATATGAGCCTGTTTGAAAAGCTGGTCTTCATGAACCAGCGCAACCGCTAACCTTCCTTAAGAACCGAGGAGACACAGCCCATGAGCACCGCACAACAACTGCTGCTGGAAGGCGGCTCCGACGCCATCGGCTTTGTGGGCGGAGCCCTGCTGGGCTGGGGCCTGTCCCATGTGCTGGGCCTTGACCTGTTTGCCCAGGGCTATGGTGCGGGCAGCATTGCCGCCATTGCCATGGTGGGGCTGGGCGGAGGCCTGGGGCTCAAGCTGGCCCGACTCTGGCGCAGCAAGCGCAATCCACTTTGAGTGAGCAAGCCATGACTTTTGTAGAACCTGTGACCTTGCGCGACCGCGGCGTGCGACTGGAGCCGCTGGATCTGAGCCATGAGCCTGGACTGGCAGCGGCCGCTGCCGATGGAGAGCTGTGGAAGATTCGAGTGACTTCCGTGCCCGAACCTGGCGAGGTGCGCAGCTATATCGAAACCGCGCTGCTGGGCCGCGACCAGGGCCACCGCTTTGCGTTCGCCGTGCTCGACGATGCCAGCGGCAAGGTGCTGGGAACGACCAGTTATCACGACATCGTGCCAGCCATTCGCCGTGTGGAGATTGGCTACACCTGGTATGCCAAAAGCGTGCAGCGCACCCATGTCAACACTTCGGCCAAGCTGCTGCTGCTGGCCCATGCCTTCGGTACGCTGGGCTGCCATGTGGTGGGCTGGCGCACGGACAACTTCAACTTCGCCAGCCAGCGCGCCATTGAGCGCCTGGGTGCCAAGAAAGATGGCGTGATTCGCGGCCATGCGCTGCGCCGCGACGGCACGATTCGCGATACCGTGATGTACAGCATGCGCAGTGGCGAATGGCCTGAAGCCCGTGCACAACTGCTCTATCTTCTGGAGCAGCATGCACCCGCCGCATAAGCGCTGGAGACATTTTTCATGCTGATCGACTTCTTCTACACCCTGCGTGCCGCCAAACTGCCTGTGTCGGTCAAGGAGTTTCTGGCTCTTCTGGAGGCACTGGACGCGGGCATCATCGGCCCCAAGAGCGAGGATCGCTGGAGCCTGGACGACTTCTATCACCTGGGCCGAACCATTCTGGTCAAGGACGAGAAGCACTACGACAAGTACGACCGCGCTTTTTCCGCCTATTTCAAGGGTGTGGAGATGCTGGCCGACTTGACCAAGGAAATTCCGCAGGACTGGTTGCAAAAGCTTCTGGAGCGCGAGCTCAGCCCCGAGGACAAGGCCAAGATCGAAGCCATGGGCTGGGACGAGCTGATGGAGACGCTCAAGAAGCGCCTGGAGGAGCAAAAGGAGCGCCACGAGGGCGGCAACAAATGGATCGGGACGGGCGGCACCAGCCCCTTCGGCCACGGCGGCTACAACCCGGCGGGCATACGCATTGGCGGGCCGGGCCGCAACAAGAGCGCCGTCAAGGTCTGGGAGCAGCGAGCCTACCGCGACTATGACGACACCCAGGAACTAGGCACGCGCAACATCAAGGTCGCGCTGCGCCGCCTGCGCAAGTTTGCGCGCCAGGGCAGCGAACTGGAACTGGATCTGCCGGACACCATCCGCTCCACGGCAGCCAATGCGGGTTATCTCGACATCAAGATGATTCCCGAGCGGCATAACAATGTGAAAGTGCTGCTGCTCATGGACGTGGGCGGTACCATGGACGAGCATATCCAGCGCGTGGAGGAGCTGTTCTCGGCCGTGAAGAGCGAGCTCAAGCATCTGGAGTTCTATTACTTCCACAACTGTGTCTACGACTTCATGTGGAAGAACAACCGCCGCCGCTTTGCCGAGAAATTCCCGACCTGGGACATCATTCGCAAGTACAACAAGGATTACAAGCTGATCTTTGTTGGCGACGCGACCATGAGCCCCTATGAAATCCTGCAGCCCGGCGGCTCGGTCGAGTACATGAACGAGGAACCCGGTGCCGAGTGGCTGCAGCGCCTGACGAACGCCTTCCCGCACTTTGCCTGGATCAATCCGGAGCCACAGGGCGTATGGCAGTACCGCCAGAGCATCAGCATCATCCAGCAGTTGATGGGAGACCGCATGTACCCTTTGTCGCTCAAAGGCTTGGAAGACGCCATGCGCATGCTGTCAAAATAGGGGCATGCCCCAGACCTTGCCCTTGAAAAAGCCGGCCTTGAGGCCGGCTTTGCTTTTGGGAGCCGCCTTGCTCCTCAGCGGCTGCAGCCTGCTTTCCCCCAAAGACAAAGAAGCCGAAGCCATGGGCATCGACACCAGTGGTCCCCCCGCCTTCACGCTGGAAGTCGATGCCCCAAAACAAGTCCGTGCGCTGCTGGAGCAGCATCTTGAACTCAAGCGTTTTCGCCACCAGCCCGATCTGCAGCGCCGCGAGCTGACGCGCCTGCTGGGCGCGACCGATGCCAACGTACGCGAGCTGATAGGCACCTTGGGCTATTTCAGCCCCACGGTGACCGTGGAGCTGACCGATACCCCCGAGGAAGAAGCACCGCGCAAAGTAGTGGTCAAGGTCGATCCGGGCCCGCCCACCATCATTGAAAAATCCGAGGTGCGGTTTACCGGCGTCAATGCCAGCGACGAGCTGGGGACTTCTCAGCGCCTGCAGATCGAGGAAACCTGGCCGCTGCAGAGCGGCGAGCAATTCTCGCAATCGGCCTGGAGCAGCGCCAAGAGCGGTGGTCTCAAGGAACTGCAAAAGCGCCGTTATCCGCTGGCCCGCATAGATACCAGTCTGGCCGATGTGGATGCCGACACCAACAAGGCCCAGGTCAGCGTGAGTTACGACCCCGGCCCGGCCTATACATTCGGTCCGCTGCAGATTGATGGTGCCGAGCGCTACGACCCGGTGCGCACGGCCCGTATTGCGCGCCTTCCGGAAGGTCAGGAATATGACTTGCAAAGCATGCTCGATGCGCAGCAGCGCCTGGTCAGCAGCGGCTATTACGACTCGGTATTTCTTTCGCTGGCCGATTCGCCGCAACAGGCCGCTACCGAAGCTGAGCGCGACGAGCAGCGCAAGAATCAGGGTGCTGCCATCACCTCGCCCGTGATTGCCAAGGTGCGCGAGGCCAAGCTGCAGAAATGGGTGTTCGGTGCAGGCCTGAGCACGGACACCGGACCTCGTCTGTCCATCGATCACACTTACAACAAGGTTCCCGGTCTGAACTGGCGCGCCGTCAGCAAGCTGCAGCTGGACAGTAAGAACCCGCTGATCTCCACTCAGTTGGTCGGCCTGCCCGGTGAAGACCTCTGGCGCTGGTTTGCCAGTGGCAAGCTAGAGCGTGCGCCAGCAGGCGACTTCAACACCAATAGTGCGCAGATGCGCTTTGGTCGCTCCAAGGCAGAAGACCGCATAGAGCGCAATTTGTACCTGCAGTACGACTACGCCAAGACCCAGGGAGCAGGTGCTCCGCCCGGCGCCTCCTCGCTGCTGGCCAACTATGGCTGGACGGCCCGCTATTTCGACAACAACCTGCTGCCTACCTCGGGCTTCGGTCTGGCCCTGGAAGCCGGCGCCGGCACCACGCTGACGCCGCAACGCTCGCCGTTCGGGCGCCTCACGGGCCGCTGGCTCAGCCTGATCCCGCTGGGTGAGCGCGATGAGGAAACCAGACGCCACAGCCGCCTGCAGCTCAAGGCAGGAATCGGTGCCGTCATGGCCAAGAAAGATGTGGATCTGCCCACCACCATCATGTTTCTGACAGGCGGTGACAACACGGTGCGCGGCTATGGCTATCAGTCGATTGGCGCACGCACCGACAACGGCCGCGTGATTGCCGGCCGCTATCTGGCCATGGGCAGCGTGGAATGGCAGCGGCCCATCACCATCAAGGGCAACACCCAGGACTTCGAGCACGCCGTCTTCATCGATGCCGGCACCGTTGGCGACGACATCAACCGCCTCTACACCCGCGTCGGTTTTGGCACCGGCATTCGCTGGAAAAGCCCGGTTGGTCCAATTCAAGCAGATCTCGCCTGGGGCGCACAGGAGCAACAGTTGCGCCTGCACCTGCGTCTGGGCTTCACGTTTTAAGCATGGCAGAACAAGACACACACCCTATCGCCAAGACCTTACTCCCCAAGCGCCGCCGCTGGCTACGCGCACTGGGCTGGACTATTGCAGCGACCCTGCTCGCCCTGGTGCTGGCGCTTTGCAGCCTGCTATGGTGGATTGGCAAGGATGACTCCCTCCACCAGACACTGCAGCGCGTGGCCAGCTGGCTGCCCGCAGACCAGTCCCTGGTCGCCAAAGAGGTCACGGGCAGTGTCAAGAACGGTGGCCACATCGGCTGGCTGCAATGGCAAAGCCCGACCATGAAGGTCGAGGTCAGGGAAGCTCAGATCGGCTGGCAGTTCAGGCCTTTGCTGCTGTCGCGCACACTCAAGCTGGGTGAGGTTCATATTACCGAGTTGCGCATTGCCAGCACCCCGGACCCCGAAAAACCCGCCAGCGAACCGCTGCAGTCGCTGACCCTTCCAGTGAAGATAGAGCTGCCCTTCAAGGTCGATCAGATCATCTGGCAAGGCCCGCCTGAAGCCGTGGTGCAGGACCTTCGCGGTCGCTATGAATACACGGGCACACATCACGAACTCAAAGTCAGCAGTCTGCGCTTTGCCCAGGGCGCCTACCAGGCACAGCTGAAATTGCAGGGCGCCGCCCCCATGTCCTTGCAGGCCGAGGCAACAGGCGATGTGCAAGTGCCCAACCCGCTGGACAAAAGCGCTGACGCCCTCAACACCATAGCCGTGCAGGCCAGGGTGACGGCCGAAGGCACGTTGGCCACCGAAGCGGCCAGGCTGGCAATCAAGGCCAATGCCAGCGCTGAAGCATCGACCCCTGGCCCGGGAACTCAAGACCCGCAGGCAACCGAGCCGAAGCGGGAGAAGAGCGAGAGGCCGTCCGAAGCAGCAACGGCAGAGGTGGGCACCATGCAGGCCGATGTGGAGGCCAGCATCATGCCCTGGCGCAGCCAGCCGCTGCTGGCAGCCAAGGCCAGACTCCGCAATCTCGATGTCTCGGCCTTCTGGCCTCAAGGACCTCGCACCCTTTTGACCGGCCAATTGCAGGCTGGCCCCGACGAAACGGTAGCTCCAGCTACGAACCTGGAGGCTCAGCCCTGGAACCTGAACACCCGTTTCAGCAACGCGCTGCCCGGCCCCTGGGACCGGCAGCGCCTGCCCGTGGCCGAGCTGATGGGCCAAGTCCGTTTCGACGGCCAGCAATGGCAGGTCGACGACTCTCGTATCCAGATCGGCAAGGGCAATATCGCTCTCGGCGGTCAGTTCACTCCGAGCACCCAGTTGTTTGAAGGCCTGGCTGTTGTGGAAAAGCTCAACCCGGCCGATCTCTACAGCACTCTGGAAGCAGCTCCTCTGGAAGGCGAGATCAGCGCCAAGGCTGTGCAAGCCGAACCTGGCAGCGGCGATGCCGCTGCCAGCAAGATAGTGTTTGCCGCCAATCTGCAGGCAGCGGGCGGCAAGCGCGACAGCAAGGCGCTGCGCATTCAGACACTGGCTGCCAAAGGCCAGTGGCAGGCCCCGCTGCTGCAGCTGGAAAAGCTGCAGATGGAAGCCCTGCAGGCCAGTGTCGATGCCCGGTCCGTGGAGTTCAATACCGAAACCCAGCAGGCCAAGGCTCGACTCAAGGCTACGGCGCCCGGTGCGCAGCTGAACTTTGACGGGCAGATGAGTCCTGCCAGCGGCACTGTCCAGAGCCAGCTGCAGCTCAGCTCCATGGGCACGCTCACGCAATGGTTGCGCAAGCTGCCGGGCGTCAAGGATCCGCTGGGCGGTGCTCAACTTGATGGCAGCGCAGATTTGCAACTGGCTCTAAAGGGCGGTTGGGAAAATCTGCTCAAGCGCTTGAGCGCCCCCCATGGCGCGGCCATTCCCGCAAGCGGCTTGCAGATTCAGGCCAAGCTGCGCGCCGAGAAGATTCGTTATCTACCTGCCGGCACCGCAGTCGATCAGGGTGCCGTCTTGCCTGCGCTTGCACTGAACATTGACGGCAGCCCCGAAAATGCCAGGATCGGTCTGACCGTACAAGCCCAGCAAGCTGGCAAGAGCATACAGATAGACACCGCTTTGCAGGCCGGCCTGACAGGCGGCAAGGCCATGGCACCGCTGGACTGGCAGGCCAGTCTGGAAAAGCTGCAGGCCCAGCTCACACCCGACAAGCACAAGCCCGGCCCCTGGGTGGTGCAGTTGCAAGCCGCTGCGCCCGTGCAGATCAGGCAGCGAACCAGCGGCAGCACGGTGCTGAGCACCGTCTATCAGTTCAGCGCCGGCAAGCTGCAGATCACGCCCCCGAAGTTGGGCATCAGACGTACCAGCAGCGAGCCACTGGCGCCTGTCCAGCTGGCATGGGATGAGGGCTCCGTCACCCGTACCGGCAGCGGCCAATGGGGGCTGCGCAGCGCAGGACAGGCCCTTGGAATTCCGCTGGCCTGGGTCGATGCATTCAGCCTGGGCGACGACGAGCCACCGCTGGAAGCAGCCGGCATTTCCGGCGACCTGAGCTTCAACGCGCGCTGGAACCTGGACACATTGGGCAAGGATCTCAAGGCCGATCTCACGGTCGAGCGCGCCGCAGGCGATCTGCGGCTGGCAGTGGACGATGGCTCCAGCACTACCGTCATCCAGACTACCGGCCCCACCGCCAAACGCGCCGGCGGGACACGTACGCGCCAGATCGGCGGCGCAGGCATGCGCTCGCGCATCAAGGACGTACGCCTCAACGTACAGGCACAGGGTAGTCAGGTCAACGCCAAGCTACTCTGGGAGAGCGAGCGTGCAGGCCAGCTCAACGCCGACCTGCGCACCCAGCTCAGCTATCAGCAAGACGGCTGGACGCTGCCCGCCACGGCGCCTCTGTCCGGTCAGTTGCACGCCAATATGCCAGATATGGGACTGTGGGCCCTTTTTGCGCCACCGGGCTGGCGCATTCAGGGCACGCTGGCGGCGGACGCCAGCATTAGCGGCACCTTGCAGGACCCCAAGTGGCAGGGCGATATCAAGGCCGATGGGCTCAATATCGTGTCTCTGCTCGATGGCGTGGACCTGCGTGACGGCATTCTGCGCGCCAAGCTGCAAGGCACCAGGCTGGACATCACCGAACTGCGCCTCAAGGGCGGAAAGGGTAGTCAAGCGCGCATTCTGGGATATAGCGGCAATCTGACCCGTGCACCCGAAGACGGCGGCCAGCTCACCGGCACGGGATATGCCCAGTTCACACCGCCGGGTACAGGGAGCGAATCAGGCCTGAGCATGAATCTGCAGGCCAAGGCCAGCAAGCTGCAGGTGCTTGTGCGCGCCGACCGTCAGGTCAGCGTCTCCGGCGATCTGCAAGCCAGGCTGGAGCAAGGCCAGTTCACGCTGCGCGGCGACCTGACGGTCGACAGAGCCTCCATCATCCTGCCCGAGGAGTCCGCACCGTCGCTGGACAAGGATGTGGTGGTGCGCTCGGCGGCATCGCGCAAGGCCGAAGAGGAAGAGCGCCAGCGCGCCGAGCAACAGGCCCGCAAGGATCAGGCCCGTGCCACGCCGCGCAAGGTGCCCGACATTCTCGTCAAGCTCGACATGGGCCGTGACTTTGCGCTGCAAGGCTTTGGCATCACCACGCGACTGCTGGGCCAGCTTGAAGTGCGAGGAGCCAGCTACATCGGCGGCCCGCCCAGCGTGACCGGAGAAATCCGTACCGAGCAAGGCCGCTACCGCGCCTGGGGACAGTCGCTGAATGTGGAAACCGGGCTGATCCGCTTCAATGGCCCCTACAACAACCCCTCGCTGGACATACTGGCGCTGCGCCCGAATATTGCCGTCAAGGCCGGTGTGCAGGTGCTGGGCACGGCCAGTGCGCCACGCGTGCTGCTGTACTCTGACCCGGCCCTGCCCGACGCGGAAAAGCTCTCCTGGGTAGTCATGGGCCGCGATCCCGCCTCCGGCGGGGCCAGCAGCGCCCTGCTTCAACAGGCCGCCATGGCCTTGCTGGCTGGTGGCAACAGCTCCAGCGGCAAGATTGCTGGCAGCCTGGGGCTCGATGAAGTCGGCTTCAAGGGCGGCGGGAACGGCACGGATGCAGCGGGCGCTGCGCTGACCATGGGCAAGCGTATCTCGGACAAGCTCTATCTGACCTACGAGCAGAGCCTGTCGGGAGCCATGGGCATCATCTACATCTTCTACGACCTGTCGCGCAGCGTCACCTTGCGCGCTCAAACCGGCATGACCAGCGCCATGGACATCGTCTATACCGTTCGCAAGGATTAAGCATGAAATATGCCTCTAGCCCTTTACTGGTAAGCGATAGCAGCTATCAGTTCTGAAATGCCACGCAGCCGCACTGCGCTGGAGCAAGCCGCTGGCAAGCTCATACTTCGCATCCAGCAGGAATGGATGCAGGAGCTGGGCGATCCTGCGGCCGCAGACAGCGAGCAAGTTATGAACCGCGCTCATGACCTGCTGCAGGCCGCATCGGCCCGCCGGCCCGGCCTCGGGCTACAGCAGCAGTCGATCGAAGAATTTCTGGGCAGGCAATGGCTGCACGGCCATCCTGACGTGCAGCCATTCGTCAATGATCTCGCGGCGCTGGTGCAGCCCTGATCCACCGCTTCATCCATGCAGGCCGCCCACGCCTGCGGCCCAGCCCTATTTGACGTAGGAACGCAGCACCTTCACGACCAGCTCCAAGTCCTGTTCACGCTGCTCGGGCTTCGCGGCCTCGGCACCCAGATGCTCGCGCACATGGCCTTCGAGCAACTCCAGCATCAAGCCGTTGACGGCCCCGCGCACGGCCGCCAGCTGCTGCAGCACCACGGCACAGTCCTGCCCCTCTTCCAGAGCCCGCTCCAGAGCCTGCGTCTGCCCCTTGATGCGGCGGATGCGCGCAAGCAACGGTTTTTGATTCGAAACGGTATGCGACATATGCAGGAATTGTAGTCCTCCTGCCGGCATGGAAAATATACTGGGGTAGAGTATATGAAACCAAGCCAATCATGACCTCATACACCGACTCCCCCCTGTCCCGACAACACTCCCACAGCTTTGACCAGGGCAATCCGCTGGGTGAAAAAAACGCCAAGCTGGCCATGTTGCTGACGCTGGCCATGATGGTGCTGGAAATCACTGCAGGCTACTACTTCAACTCCATGGCCCTGCTGGCCGATGGCTGGCATATGAGTTCACACGCGCTGGCGCTGGGCCTGTCCGTCAGCGCCTATGCCGCTGCGCGCAAGCTGGCCAATGACAGACGTTTCAGCTTCGGTACCTGGAAGATAGAAATCCTGGCGGGCTACACCAGCGCCATCTGCCTGCTGCTGGTTGCCGGCCTGATGGCCTTTGAATCCGTACAACGCCTGCTCTCGCCTGCCGCCATTCACTATCAGCAAGCCATAGGCGTGGCAACTCTTGGCTTGCTGGTCAACCTGGCCTGCGCCTGGCTGCTCAAGGACGGGCACCACCATCACCACGGCCATGAGCACCACCACGACCATCACCATAGACACGACCATCACCATAGACACGACCATGCACATGGCGACCTGAACCTGCGCTCCGCCTATCTGCACGTAATTGCAGACGCAGCCACATCAGTCATGGCCATCGCAGCGTTGCTGGGCGGCATGCTCCTGGGCTTTGCCTGGCTGGATTCGGTCATGGGCCTGGTCGGCTCCGTGATGGTGGCAATGTGGGCCTTAGGCTTGCTGCGCGATAGCAGCCGCGTGCTGCTTGATGCCGAAATGGATGCTCCCGTCGTGGAAGAAGTACGTGAAGCCATTGCACAAGGTCCGCAACCCGTCAACATCACCGACCTGCATGTCTGGCGCGTGGGCAAGAACCACTATGCCTGCATCATCGCAGTCGAGGGCGCAGCCACGGTCACACCCGACTACATTCGCCAGTTGCTGTCGGTACATGAAGAACTCACCCACGTCTCTGTCGAAGTCAACAGTACAGAGCTGACATAAATAAGTCGGTTGGAATCCGCAGGCTGGCAACACGGGTAGAATCCAGCGTCCCTCCCCGTAGTTCAAGGGGAGTACTACAGAGACAAAATAGGAGCCTCGTATCAATTTCATATCAATTGATGGAGAGAAACGGCTCCTGTATCAAACCCGTATCACCCAGAGACCTGTACGCACATAGATGCATACAGGTCTTTTTTCATACTGTATAAATGCACAGTATGTGGTGCACTGTTTATCAACTGTATGAAGACGGCCAGCGGCTTCCGCCTGAGATCGCTCAGGCAAGCGCCGCTTACGGATGGCTGTACATGTATTCAAAGCTGCCCGGCACCGGCATGCCCAAGAACCAGGCGCACCTACTTCCCGAACCCGGCGCTTCTCCAGGCATTAAGGACGTCATCGAGGCACTGAATTGCTGCAATCTTGTGGCGATCGACAAGGGCAGTATGAGGCTGAATGGCTGCCGCACATACACGCAGAGCTTTATCAGGCAAGCATGGCTATGCATTCCGGGGGAGAGGGTCGATGCTTCGCGCTGACGCTAGAGAAGCCATCTTGTGCCACTGGATCAGCTGGTCGCACATGATCGACGAAGAAGGCGCTTTTCCAAGAGCAGGAACGGCCATGCATCTTTTCTATGAGTACTTGAAAGCCAAGCACCCCGAAGTCTTGGATTTCTCAAGCTACTCGCCATATCTCGAAATGAGGCTATGGCTCGCGGAGGATTCCGAGCCATAAGTCCAGGTACAGCAACGCGAAAAGGCCTCCCCGGCGCTCAAACACCAGGGAGGCCTTCTAGGCCTTCACTCCAGCCAGACCGCGCCTAAAACAAGCCCGCAGGTTCGGCACTCACATCCCAGCTGCTGTAGACCAGCTCCAAACGCGCCGCTGCCTTCCCTCCTCCGGCAACCGTGTAGTTGATTGGCACCTCCTCAACGTGGAAGTCTTTGAAGCATTCGCGGAATGCAGGATGGTCGTTGATGGACTGAACTGACAAAAGCATATGTTGTTGTTTTAATTAAATACATAAATTTTGTGGCGCACTTTGGTTTCACAAACGAAGTGCATTTGGGCACAAAGAATCACCAGAAGGCTTCTTGTCTTGATCAGATAGCCTGCATGTGACAAAGTCGTTCGCCTCTACATCTGTGCAAGTACATGAAGCCCACACCACCTCCGTTTAGAAAAAGCAAGATCGGGTCAACTACAGAACTGTCCGGGACAGGTTCGTTAGGTGCTATAGCTCTTGATAGCATGAGACAGAAAATTAGAAAAATTGGACCGTTTGAGCTCAAAAAGGTGACAGATGAATACCCACTCATCTCTGAAGTATTAAACCGAATTTTTCAGCAATCTATTAAAGATTTACCTGACTTTTCTGACGACACCAAAATCGCAGTCATGTCCGACTATGGTGGCGAGCATGATGGCGCGCATTTCAATACATATTCATTCCTTTTTCTCGCCTACAACAAGGTAGGGCCGTTCGAGGAAAAATCTGCAGAGCTTCGAAAAAAATACGGATACAGCGAATTTAAATACAAGGATCTCAAATCCGGACCTAAAGCACGCGCTCTCGAAGAGTACCTGAGACTTGTCGATAACTTCATCCATGGTGCAATAATTACGATTGCTATAGACAAGCGGATAGCAAGCATGTTCGGTGCATCAAAAACAAAAACCCAGGCAGCCATGGTGAAGCAACTACAGAATGCCGGACTTGGAATATGGAAAGGCGAAGTAGCAGAGAAATTGCTTCGTGTAACTAATATCATTGCTGCATTTGCATCGTTACTGACACATGAAGGACACGATTTACTCTGGTACAGCGATAGAGACACTATTAATGAAAACGGTAAAAAACGAGATTTCAATCATACTCAGCTAATATTATCCAGAGTGCTTCACATGTATCTGCCACACAAACTAAAAACTATCGGCATCAGTAGATCATTTGATAAAAAGAGCCACCTCGATGATTTATTAAGTGTGCCGGATTTCGCCGCAGGCGTAATACAAGATTTATTACAACAACAATCAACACGAGAAGATATACCGGGTGGAGAAGAAAAGAAAAAAGTCATGCTATGGATCGCAACGCCGACAAGATACCTATCAAAAATCACTATTCAAATATTCCAAAATTCTGACGGCAGCATTGGATTTAGGAGCGTCGACATAATCAAAGTTTAAATATTGCAGCCAACGCCCCTGAGAAACAACAAATGCCGTTTCTCAATGGGCGCTCAAAGAGCGCTCGATCTGCACTTGCTGGCTGAGCAGCTTTACTTCGTCGTCTCGCCTTGTAAGATCACCTCGGAGTCTTGCAACCACTTCGACGCCCTCGACAATGTGTCGGTCGTAGGCTTCAAGTCGATCTGCAAGATCGACGCCGGCAGCGGCGTTGGCTTGGGCTTGCGCGCGGTAGGTTGCGGCCCGTCGTTCGGCATCGAGCCGCAGGCGCTCAGCGCGATCGAGATCAGCACGAAGCTGAGCATCGCGGCCAGGTTGTTTTTGCGTGAATTCATCGCTTGCTTTCTGGGTGTCGACGGCGTGCTGCCGCTCGCGGTTTCCGGTTTCTCGCTCGGATTTGAGGCCGGTCTCAGCCTGGTCTTTGGCCGCATTGGCGACGGCCAGCTGCAGCACCTGGTGCGCGCGCTGCTCGGAATGCAGGCGCAGGGTCTGCCAGATGAGCAGACCCGCCAGCAGGTAGCACAGCCAGCGCAGGCCGTTGGCCTTGAGGTAGTTACGCATCACACCCCCAGCATCTCGACGTATTTGGCTCGCCGCGACTGCAACGGGACCGTGTTGCGCACATGGCCCCGGTTCACGTCATAAGCGCTCTGGCCGTAGCCTTGCCATTTCTCGCGGCTCTTGACGCTGTGCATCTCCACATGCCCAAACCATTTATTGGGGTTGCAGCCTGGCGTCATGCCGCAGAGCTTGCGGTCTTGCTGCAGATGCGCCCAGCCGCCGTTGTAGGCAGAGCCACACATCGCCACGCGGGTGAGGTCATCGAGGCCGGGGGTCAGCCTGGTCAGGTTTGCATCACAGTTGCGCAGCTTGACGATCGCGGCACGCACATTGAGATCCGCGCGCTGGTACAGCGTCTCCCAGTTCAGCTCCTCCAGCGCCTTGGGAGCCATGGCCTTGACCTCGGCCAGCGCATCAAAGCGCTGCGCGCCGGCAGCCGTCCAGGCCCGCGTGAACTGGGTCAGACCACCGCCCTCCTCGCGCGAGGTCTTGAGCTGGGCCGTGGTGCTCCAGCACATGCGGTGCGACAGGCTCGGGCAGCTCTCCTGCTCGATCAGCGCTCCCAGATAGCTGCGCCGGGGCATATCGGCCCAGTGCTGCTCGATCTCGCTGACCACCATCGGGGCCAGGGCACGGGCGCGCTGTATGCCGGCAGGCTCCGCCGCATTGGCAAACTGCGTCATGCTGGCCCACACGATCGCAATCACCATGGCCGAGCGCAGCAGGCACAGCGCCAGGAAGGAAAGCCCAGCACCGATAGGATGCTCCAGCGACTTCTGCCAGGCCTCGCGCCCATGGGCATAGTCCGCCATGGCCTTGCTGGCCGAGAGCGCGATCGACACCGCGACCGCCGTCCAGGACAGCCACAGCAGCCGCACCACAGGCTCACGCCAGCCATTCGGCCCCATGGCATTGAGCACAATCACCACCACGGGCAGCACCAGGACTGCCCACCAACGCCAACGCTTGATCGGGTTCATAACCCCTCCTCTCTTCTACGGACACAAAAAAGCCTGCCGGTGTTGCCACGGGCAGGCACATAAAAAACTCGAAAACGATGCGGCTAGATCTCAGCCCTCACGTAAGTGAGAGTCGGAGCGCGCTCCACGATCTCCGCATCGCGCACAAACACTGCCTGGTCGACCGGGGCGGCAATGGGGTTGCTGACCATGACGCGCACACCACCGGGGTACTCGATCTGGGCCTGGTTGCCGACCAAGGCCTTGACCGTGGCAAACAGCTTGGGGGACTGCCGCTGCAGGGCCTGCAGGCGCAGATACAGGTTGATGGGAATCATTGAAAGCGGTCCACGGTCAGGGTTTGGGTGAATTCGGGCATGTTTTCATCCAGGGATAGGTGGCGCACCAGGCCGCGCCATGTCTCGCCAGGCTCTTGCACTTCAATCAGGTAGCCAGGCAGGATCAAGCCCGGAGCTGTGCCGCCCGTGATCAGGGGCACGCTGACTTCCTGCCGCCAGCGCAATGCGGAGTCGGCCAGCGGCACGACGCCGCGCTGGCGCACTGCGATCACGTCGGTCATCAGCGGATCTGTGATCTGGGCAGCCAGCAGATCACCAGCGGTGCCGGCGCGCACGATCTGGCCCACCACGCCGCCCGCAGCGGAGCCAGACACATAGACGGCATTGCGCAGCTCCTGCTCCAGATCCGTCAGCGTGTCCTGCACGATGATCTGCCCTGGCATAACCACATCCGGCACCGCCGAGGCCCAATTCCAGGGCAGCGCTTTGTACTCAGGCTGCAGCTGCAGCACTGGCTCGGTGCGGTGGCTGCGGACTACGGCCCCAGCTGCCTCGGCAATGCGCTTGATGACCGACAGTGGCGTGCCCGTATGCGACCAGGCCGCAGCCGGCACTTGCCAATCCTCAGCACCCCAATCCAGCGTAATGCCTGTGTTCTGCAGTGCCTCGCTGGCAATCTGCTGCACAGACATCTGACTGCTGATGCTCCAGGCCTTGGCGCGCCAGTAGCGCTCCCCGATCAAGGACGTCACGCTCTGGCCCGATACAGACGCCTCCCAGCCATCAAAGCTGCGCGAGCGCACCGGCTGCTTGACCGCGAACACCCAATCGATCCCGTTGATGGTGAGCCGGATCTGCTGGGGCACCCCTCCCTGCGGAGCCAGAAGCCCCACCAGGTCGACCGGGCCAGAGGCAGACAGCGTCCAGCCGAAACCATCATCACCGCTCTCGATACGCACACCCGTCAGCGGCACCGGCGTGCCAGAGGGCAGCAGCACTGCATTGGATTGATAGACAAGCATGTAGACCTTAAACAAGGGAATGACAAACTGCGAACCCGGCTCCGGCGTGGACTGGCAGCAGTAAAAAACAAGGTCTGCCGAAGCAGACCAGGACTTGCAGAACACCAGCTTGATCGGGCCACCGACCAGCTGCTCATAGCAACCAGGCTTTTCTGGCTCTGGCGGCTTGGCCTGGGACTTGCCCGCTGGCGGCTTCATGGCCTGCTGGTAGCGCCCCTCAAATCCCCTGTACAGCGGCACCGATGGGCCTGCGCCCGTGGTGAAGAGGTATTGCAGGCCCATCGCATCCTGGGCCATGGCCTCGACCATGCGGCGACGGTCGCGCAGGCTTTCCTGAAACCGCATGGCCCAGCCGGCCCGAACGGGCTCAGCATCCTGACCTGTGGCCTGCAGGCCCTTGCGCACGCCCTGGGCTTCCTGCCAGCGGGCTTGGGTTGCTGCACCAGGCAGCGCCCGCGCCTGCTGAAACCGCCCCTGCAGGGCCAGCCCTTGCCGCTGGCCGTCCTGCCAGGCGACACCGAACTGCTCTTGCAAGGGCATGGCATCCTGCGCGGTCGACACCCAGCCCGCAGGCAGTGCATCCGTGTTTTGCCATCCGGAGACCCAGCCCTGCGCTACAGGCTGCGCCTCCTGAGCATCAGAGACGACCTCGGCCACCACGGGCCGGGGCGTATCGGTGTTGTAGCGCACGACCGCGCTGCAGCGAAGACCGGGCATGCGGCCCGCAGCAACCAGATCCTTGCGCACATGCACCAGGGATCTGACCCGCAGACCCGGCATGCGCGCAGCAACGACCAGCGTTGCGTCGGGCACTTGCCCTCCACCGCCCTCGTCGCCAAACACCAGCTCGACCGGGTTGCCGGTCTTGAAGGCGCGGTTAAAGATCAGGTCGACGCCGGCCATTAGTCGATCCTTGTCTCGCCCAGGATGGCCTTGCCTCCTGCATAGAGCTGGGTGCCGGTGCTGCCCAGCAGCTTGAAGTGCCCAGCGCCCTCCTCATCCGTGACCAGGCCGCGCCCGATCAGCTTGCCGTCGCTGGTAGCCCAGACGCCGATAGCAGCCTGACCGCTGGTCAGAATCATGTCGCCGCTGCCGCTGGCCTGAGTCAACACCAGATAGCCCGCCTCGGTGATCTGGCCGCAGGGTTTGGTCAGCGTCAGTGTCACCAGCAACTGCTCGGCAGCGTCATAGAGGGCAATAGTCGAGGCAGCAGGGCCGGAATCCGCAAAGCTGGCCGTAGCCTGCAAGCGAGCCAGGGCGTGGGCTGCGGAGATCTCGAAGGCAGGTGAATCACTCATGCGACCTCCGCCAGTTGGTTATTGGCGACGGTCGAGTACTCCTGCAGCTCGTGGTCCCAGGCGATGACATCCCACTCGTAACGCGTGGAGATCTCGCGGAACTCATAGGAGCCATCAGTCTTGCTCCAGGTCTCGCGAGCCAGGTAGCCATCCACGCTGCGATGCAGGCGCACGCGTCGGCGCAGCGGCATATTGGCAGGGGTCTCTTTGCGCGAGACCGTGCCGTAAATGCGCCCCTGGCCGCCACACTCCACATCGATCAGCTTGGACGGGCGATAGCGCACCATGCTCTGCATGCCCTGCTGCAGCGGCACTGCTTCGCTGGGCGACGTAGAGAGCTTGTGAGACCTGATCCGGGACACAAGCGGCGCATGGGTGGCAGCAGGAGCCCAGATGCGCACCCGCGCCAGGAACCCGGATTCCGCCGAGGCCGTCCAGGCAACACCATAGGCGTCCACAGCCGCTGCCTCCATGGCCAGGGCCACAAAGGTAAAGCTCTTGACGGAGCCATTTTTGTTCCTGGCATAGAGCACGCGCGCATTGTTGCCGGTGCCTGCGATGTAGAACTGTCCGTCGCCCGACAGCGCGATATTGCGCCACTCCGACGATGCTGCCTGCGTGTCGCGGCTCCAAGAGAGGCCGCCGTCCCAGCTGGCATAGATCCATCCTGCACGCGCGCAGACCGCCAATGCAGTGCCGTTTCTGGAAACAGCGCAGCGCGTCAGAGGTGCCGACGGAACCCCCGCAACATCGGCCCAAGTTGCGCCCCCGTCGAAGCTGATCGATGGCGAGCTGTTTGCAGCGGTCGCAAGCACGATATCGCCCAAGGCCGAAACGCTGACCCCCAGCCAGGCTTTTGCACCGGCCCCTGCGCATAGGGCCCAGGTCGCGCCCCCATCGGTCGAGCGCCACAGGCCACCGCCAGCGGTGCCATCTGCAGCCAGCAACGTGCTGCCATCCCCGGACACAGCGCAGGATTCCCAGCCACGCGAGCCCGCACCGTCCACAGCAGCAAAGGAGGCTCCGGCATTGGTGCTCAGGTAGAGCGGCCCGCCATAGTTCGAGAAAAGGATGACGCCGCCGTCATCGGACACTGCCGCACGCGAATACTGTAAACCCGGTGCGCCAGAAGGCCGCGACCATGTGACGCCGAAGTCCTTGGACAGGTACGGCGACTGGGCATGCGGAGCGCATGCAACGACCCCGCCATAGGCAGAAACGCCGGCCCCATAGATGCCGCCCGACGGCCCCGCAGTGAGGCTGGTCAAATCGCCGCTGATTTTCTCCACGTCGGGGGGCGTGATTCCCCCTGCGCTCAGCGCCCCGGCCACCCAGATCGGGCCGCCCCGGTAAACCGAGTCTGCGCCTGCAGCCGTCAACATATAGGCACGCGGCCAGCGGGTCGCATCCGGCCCCCGGAACCGAAAGTCAAACAACTCTACAGCGCTCGCAAAGCCCAGCTCAATATAAAAACCGGGCTGGCGCACCGCCGCGCCCGAAAACACGACCTCGGCAGTTGCCCCCGAGATCAGCTCATTGAGCGAGCCCGAGACAGGGGCCACGCTGGCCTGTATCGACGTGGGCACGACATCGCCCGCCGCCGCCCAGCCGACGAGCTGCTGCAGGGCCAGATCCACCCCCAGCGTGTCCAGGCCGCACAGACGCCAGACCAGGCTTTTCATGGCTGCCTCCAGGGGCCGGTGACATCCAGAAAGGCCAAGCCCTGACTGCCGCTACTCGGAATGCCGATTTGAACTGAGAGCAGTTGCTTGCCGGCAAACATGCCCTGCCCCCTCGTGATCGACACATCCGACCCCAACCCGGCCAACACTCCAGACTGGGGGCAGTGGTAGGCACCAGGCATGCTGCCGCGAGGCCCTGAGGATGCTGTTGGGCCGTCGTTTAGCAAGATGGCCGAGAGGTGCAGCCCATTGTCAACAGACGAAGGAAACGCTCCCAGCGTGCCGTCATTGCCGGAGGTGCTGGACGCTCCGCCAAAAACCCGGCGAGATGTCTGCACAGCACTGCCAAGACCGTGAGCCATGCGTTTGAGCGTCAACCCAGAGGCAGAACCTGTGCAGAAAACACACCCGATCGTGTTGCTATAGGCGGTGTCGGTAATGCCTGTCAGGGCGGCCCCCCAGGCATCTCCGCTGCGAAAGCTGTTGATATCACCCATGAATTGGGACACCAACGCCGTGTTGCCGCTGCTGGAAGGCGACGAAGCGCTACTGACGCCGATCAGGAAGTAGAAGGCGCGGGAATCGCCTGCAAGCACCCAGTAGGAATTCGCGGTACCGCTTTGCCTCTTGTGCCAGTAGTACCCACCCGAGACGGTCAGCGGCGCTGGGCCGATGCCGTTGTCCACGTCCGTCATGGACTCGTACATCTGCACCCGCGCGTAGAGTGCATTGGTGTCGTCCACGCGGTAATAGGTACGGGTCGAGGCTGGGTCGGTCGGGCGGTACACGGCCACATTGGTCTTGCTGAAAACCCTCTCCCATCCCAGCGGTGCCATCTTGAAGCTGATGGAGCCCGTGACGGCACCGTCTGCCAGGTCGGTCTTGAACTCCACCCAGCCATTGGCGACAGCCGTCACCTTCTGCTCGCCGTTCAAGGCCGAGGGCGTTGCACCGGTCACCGCAATGACGGCATGGGCCTCTGCCGCACTCTTGCCGCTGGCAAAGTTGAGGCGACAGACGCCATTGCTGATGACTGCCGAATCCACGGCCTTTGCGCCCCAACCATTGACCAGGAACGCATCGAGCGCGCCGATCAGGGAGCCGACCGTGCCGCCGATGGCCGGTGCACCGGTCATGGAGCTGTATGCGTGCTTGACGCTGGTATCTACAGGGGATGCCATATCTCTCTCCGCTCTCTCAGGTTCTTCAGTTGGATTGCGGGCGGTTCACATCGCCGCGCGCCAGGATGGAAAAGCTGTGCTCGATGCCGGTCTCGGGCCCGGGCTGGATGGTTCGCACGACCCAGAAGGGGTAGATAGCGCCCACGGTGTTGATGCGCAGGATGTTTCCCACGGCCCAGCCGCTGCCCCAGCCCAGCGGCTTGATCGTGAAATAAGGCTTACCCGTGGCCGGGTTGAGCGGCGAGCAGACAGTGTTGATGTCGCCGGTAGCGATCACGCCCACATGCTCGCCAATCACACGGAACTGCGTGGTGCTGGTGAACTGCAGCACCCAGCGCTCGGTGCTGCCGCCGGCGTTGGTGATTTCGATAGGAGACACGCTCTGGTCATACTTGGCGGCAATGGCAGGCCCCGTGGGCGCGTCGGCCCAGGCGTTGTCGTTCCAGCTTTGCTGCACAAAATCCAGACTGACGCGGGCGCGGCGGTCACTGGCCTGCAGGGCGCTGGACACATAGGTACCATCCTTGGGATAGTCATGGGTCAGCGCCCGGTTGAAGGTGATCTCGCCCGAGATCTGCACATCCGTGGCAACGGCCATGTCTTCAATCCGGTCCTCGATCGTCACCGGCATGGTCATCGCGGACACATCGGTAAAGGTAACCAGGCCAGCCTCCAGATCCACCGAATAGCCGGTATTCAGGGTCTTGCCGTTCGCATCACGCACCACCACCCGCGACAGGCGCACGCGGGCCAGGTTGACGGTCATGTTGTTGCTGACGTTGAGCTGGGCGCTGGTCTTGGTGTGGCCCACCACGCACAGCGAGCCTGGCCGGAAGATGGGCACCTTGCCGTCGCTGGGCAGGCGCACGGGATCGATGCCGATGATGTCGGCATTCATGGGCAGATAGGCATAGGCCACAGCCGTGTAGCGCAAGGCACTCGCCACCACGGGCTGGGGCTTGAAGATCTTGCCGTCGGGCTGCACGTTGGCCGCGTCATACCAGGGCTCAGCCTCATTGCCTGCGGCCACGACCAGGCTGCCAAAGCCCAGGCGCACCAGGCCGGTTTCATAGTCCACCGTACCGACCACGCCGGGGGCCGTGATCGTGCCGTCAATGCCTGCACTGACGTTCTGCGAGCCACCCGAAGCCCTTGGCACCTGCACTGTGAGGGAGCCAGGACGCAGCGGCGCTGCAGCCGTGCGGAACACATAGGCGCTGCTGATCGCATCACCCAGCGTGGTGATGCAGCCTGCACGGCGCAGTGTGTTCGCATTGCCAGGCGTCCATGAGGTCAGGCCCACGCGTCCCGTGGCGTAGTTGATGCTGCCGCGCGTCACAAAGCCGCCTGAGGTCAGCACCCGCAGCACACCCCTGCCGTCATCGCTCCAGGGCTGACCGCTGGAAGGCATCAGCACAACTGAGCCAGGCACTACCGGGGCCTGCACGCCCGTGACCAGGTCAAACTCGGGTGCAAACGTGACCTGCAGCGTGCGACGCGTGGCGCTGCCCGTGGTGCGAAACCGGATCTTGACGTAGCCGCTCTCGTCATTGGGGTAGATCGAGGGGGCATTCAGATACTCGATGCCCTCATAGTTGAGGCGGTACCGGGCGACCTCGCCATTGAAACCGCCGCCGCTGACCTGGCTGGACGAGTAGACCGGTTTCGGGATCTTGATAACGACATCGGGGTTGAAGTCCACCGAGCCGGTGCTGTAGTTGACCGTGCCGACCTGCACGCCATTCATCATCAGCTTGCCAGCGCCGTCATCACGGGCGATCTGGGTCGGGTCGACCAGCGTCACGCCCATTTCTCTGAGCTGGTCGCGGGTGTAGAAGCCGAGCACGCTCTGGTCAGTCAGCGTGTTCCACTCGACTTCGACCGTGAACGGCACCAGCGCGCCCTGGCCGGCAGAGACCGCCAGACGGCCCTGGCCGTTGCGGGATGGATGCTGCAGGTTCACCTCGACTGCCGGGGCCGTGTCTACCGTGACATCGAGCACCGTGCCCACGGCGGGCAGCAGCTTGGGCGCAAACAGCACCTCGGAGCGACCGACCCGCACCTCGCCCGTGGCATCCCCTTGGAGCTGCCAGGCGCTTGTCGCGGTAGCCGTGCGCTGGGTCGTGCCATCCATCCAGGTCATGGAGAAAGCACCCGGATAAAGCGCCTGCCCTGCAGGCAGAGCCAGAGCGATGGTCTGGCTGATCAGCAGATCAACGGCAGGCTGCACGGTTTCCTGGGTCGGCACGCCCCAGTGCTGGACGATGGAGCTGCCAACATCGGGCAAGGCCCCCAGCGTGACGACAAAGCTGCCAGTCTCGGCGCTATAGGTGCCTGCGCCGTAGCTGGAGTCGGTACCGCGCAGGGTGCCATCACCAGAATCAGATAGCACATACCAGCGGCCCTGCGCCCGGTAGCTGAAGGACAGCGTGCCGCGCGCCGGCAGTGGCGTGATAAATCCGGTGTAGCTCTGGCTGCGGTTCTCTGCCGTGATGCGGATCTCGCTGGACTGCGGCACGCGCTGCATGTACGCGGCAGGCCGGTAGCTTATGGTCTTGGTGCCGTCATAGCTTCCCGAGCTGGACGTAACAATGCCGTTGGCATAGTCCACCAACCCGATCTGCTGGGTGCCCGACATCAGAATGCCACCCTTGTCGGTCAAGGTCACTCCTCCCACCACGATGGAAAGAGAGCCAGGCAGGCAGCCACCCGGCAGGGCCAGGCTGGTGGTGGTGTTCCAGGTCTGCGATGTGCTGAAGCTCACGGCCTCGGCCGCAGAGACCGGAAAGCCTGCCGCCGCGTAGGGAATGGTCGCGGGGATCGGCGTCTCGCTCTGGGCCGAGGGCACGATCTGGGTCATGATCGTCTTGGCGATGATGGTGAAATCACCCAGCGCCGCAGCCTTTTGCAAAGGCGTCACGCCCACATAGCTGCCGGCATCGGCCACCACGGTATCGCGCAGGCGGGCGCTATTGGCCTGGCGCATGAACTGGCGGCTGGCTGGGGAGCCGGTGAAGCCGTACCGCAGCGCGTCCGAGATCTCGACAGTGACAATCACCGCCTTGTAGTCTTTGTCTACGTCGTAGGTGAAAGTCAGCTCTTTGCTGGTCACGCGAATGGCGCGGACGTACTGCATCTGCTCGTTGACCTGCCCCTCATTGCCCACCAGCACCAAGGTCTTGCCCACGGCGGGCAGCTCGGTACCAGGGCGCTGGAAGATCTGGATGACCCGCTGACCCTGGATATGGTCTTCATAGAGGTAGCCCGCCCACTCGGCCCCCTTGTTGAGGTAGGCCTCCAGCCTGGCCTGCGCCTGGGCGCGGGTGTCATAGACGCCGCCCGTGGCAAACAAGGTGATGGAGATATTGGGATCTTCGGGGGGCTTTGCCACGATGACGTTGCTACCCTGGTAGGTGTCGCGGTCTTCGGTGTCCACGCCCACAAACACCTGACGCATGTTGTCGCGGCCAATGGCGCGGTCCATCTCGGAGACGTCGGGCATGATGGCGTTCTCTTCGCCGGACTCGATCACGACGTTTGACGGGCCACCACCGCCCTCAGGTACATCGTCCATGACGCGGCTGGCTCGCAGCTGGATGTCGCCTTGTTTGATACTCATTGTTCGCCTGCTTCCAGAAAGCGCAGCACCAGGCTGCCGTAATAGTCGTCGTCCTGCTTGTCGCAAAAATCAATGACGGACTGCATGCCGAGCGCTCGGGTCTCGTCGGCATCGCCGTGGTCAAAGACCACGCTGAAGGTCTCGCCACGGATATCCAGCTCCAGGCGCAAGCCAGGAACACCGCCCCACTGCTTGATCTGCTTGAGGGCGCGGCGCTCGATCCAGGCACTACCGCCCTCGCCCTGCAAGGTGATGCGCTGGCCGCCCTGCAGCTGCATGGCGCTGATGATCAGCGTGCCGAATGCGCTGCGCTTGCTGCGCTGCACCACATTGGAGGCCGTCAGTTCGTCCACCCAAATCAAATCGGGCGGCAGGTCCAAAGCCACGCCGCCCGAGGTCAAAATGATTCGATCGCTCATAGTCAGTTGCCGGTCTGGCTCCGTTGTTGCTCCATGATTCGCACCCACTCGCGGCCCATGGCCTCCAGAGAGTTCTGGCCGGTCTGATTGGTCGGCACCGGATTGGCCGGCGCGCTGTTGAAGTACAGATTGACGATGCGATCGATCTGCTGGCCGCCACCACCTGTGCCGCCTGTACCCCCGCTAGAGCCACCACTAGACCCTGTACCGCCACCTGCGCCACCGTTCCCGCCACCAGATCCGCTGCCGCCATTGCCGCCGCTGGGCTGGCTGGCCTCGGCTTTCTTGCGCGCCTTCTCCATGGCCTCACGCTGTTCGACTTGCCGCACCTCGGCATCAAACTCGAACTTGGTCATGTCATACATGTAATTGCCGAGCGCCCCGCCGCTCTTGACCGAGAAGGGGTTGTCTTTGGCGTACTGCTGCTGCCAGGTAGCCCACCAAGCCTCGGCCTCGGCACGGCTGCTGAATGAGGGCACGGCGTCGACGGGATTGGTCTTACCCCGGTTCATGTACTTGGAGCTTTCCAGCTCCGCATTCCAGTTGTCCTGCCGCTGCTGGAACGCGCCGGCCAGCATCTGGCCGTCCTGCACCAGCTTCTGCACTTTTTCCGAGACGTTCTCGGCCTCGATGCCCATGGACCGCAGTGCTGCGACGGCCTGCTCTTTCATGCCCGCAAAGCCGCGCCCGACGTTGTTGGTGCTGCCGTTCAAGTCATCCAGGGCACGCTTGGAGTCATTCACGCTCACCAGCGTGGCCTTGCCAGCCTGGTCGACCTCCACACGCCAGCCGCGTACGGCGGCTTGCGACTTCACCCACTCGGGTGCCACCCCCTTGTTGGCGGCGATCGCATCGTCTGCCGCCTTCTTGAAGGCATCGCCCAGCTCGCGGGCGCTGGCGGTGCCGCTGCTGGCGACGATGTCAAAGGCTTCCTTGGACTTGGCGGCGACGTCCTTGAAGGATTGATCGGTCTTCACACCCAGCTGGTCCAGGGCCTCCTTGAGGCTGTTGATGCCCGGCTTGGCCTTGTCTGCCGCGTCCTTGAGCGCATCGATCTTGGTTTTGGCCTGTTCCAGTAGGCCATTCGCCACGCGCTCGCCCAGCTTGCCGCGCAGCTCCTCGATCCGGCGTGTGACCTCCTCCACGGCCTGCTGACTGTCGGATGTGTCCAGCGCCTTGACAAAGCTGGCCTCCAGGACGCGCCCCGTGTCGACGCCCTGCTCCTTGAGCCTGCCCAGGCCGTTGATGACGACATCGAGGTCGTTGATGACCGAGCGCGACGCCGTGGTCATGCGCCCCTGCAGATCCGTGAAATCCTGCCCCGTGCGACGTACAGCCTCGCGCAGGGTCTGGTCCATCATCTGGGCGACGCGCTCTGTCTCGCGGCCAGCGGCGGCCATAGCGCCCGCCAGCCGGTCCTGCATGGCCTTGATGACTTCGGGCGATGCACCCTTGCTGATGGCCTCATCGATCTGCACGCGCAGCTTGTCGGCTTCCTGGCCGGCACTGGCGAAGGCCTGGCGCGCCAGGATCTCGAACTTTGCGAGATCCTTGCCGTCCAGAGCCTGCGCCCATGCAGCCTCTACCTCACTGGCCGAGAGCTTGCCGTCAGCCGCCAGCTTGTCGAGCACTGCCGTGGCCGAACGGATGCCGGCTGCATTGGACAGGTCAAAATCCTTGCCGATCTTGGCAATGGCGTCTGCAGCGCTGTCGCCGCTTTGCCGCAGTTGGTCAAACTTGGAGACCAGGCCCCGGGATTCCTTGCCCAGGTCAAACTGGCGGCTGCGCGCCTCCTCCATCAAAGCATTGTTTCTGCGCAGGCTTTCGGCGTGGATCTTGGCAGCCTCGTCGGCCACACGCATCTGGCGCTCGGCCTCCTCGATCGCCTTGCCGTAGCCCATCCACTTAGCAGCCTGCTCACCCAAGGCTCGGCCCAAACCGAGGATCTCGGGCGTGAGCGCGGCGACCGCAATGCCCCAAGGCCCCATCAGGGCGGAAGCTCCACGCCAGACAATGCCGGCCTTGGCGGCCTGCGCTGCGTTGGCCGCGACCGCAGCCGTGTTGGCCGCAGTGGCGGCGGTGGCGACGCCCTGGGCAGCACCGGCAGCGCGCGTGAACGCGCCGATATCGCCCCAGGCCTTGGCATTGGCGGCACGCGCTGCAGTGTTGGCCGTGGTCGCTGCGGTGTTGCTCGCCTGGGCCACCGTGTTCTGGGCGCTGGCTGCCGTATTGGCCTGCTGAGCCACGGTATTGCGGGCAGCTGCAGCCGTATTGACCTCCAGCTCCTTGGTCGCCGCCATGGTGCTAGTTGCCCAGCGCGCGAAGTCGGCCACCAGGCCGGAGATCTTGATCGCCGCCCAGGCCTTGCCTGCTGCCGTCAGCGTGCCGACCACCAGATCCAGATTCTGGGCCAGGGCGTTGATCACCTTGGCAGCGTTTTCCGTGCTGAGCAGCCCCTTGTTGGACTCGCCTACATAGATCGTCCACTGGGTGGTCAGGTTCTGCAGCGCACGGCCTACCGTGGGGCGCAGGCTCTCAAACTCGCGCGCCACGACCTGGGACTGGTTTTCCAGGGCGCGCATGACGGTTTCAGCGGTGAGGAAGCCCTCGCCGGCCAGCTTGCGCAGCTCGCCCGTGGTGACGCCCAGGCCGTTGGCCAGGGCCTGCGCCAGACGCGGAGCCTGCTCCATGACGGAGTTGAACTCCTCGCCCCGCAGCACGCCGGATTGCAGGCCCTGAATCAGCTGCGTGAGCGCCGCCTGCGACGATGCTGCCGAAGCGCCCGACAACTGCGTGGCCTGGTTGATGGTGGTAGCCAGTCCGAGGGCACGCTCTTGCGCCTGGGCTGCGGCCATGCCGCCCTCTTCCGAGGCCTTCTTCAGACGGGCAAACAGATTGCCTGTTTCCTCCAACCCTGTATTGGTCTTGAGGGCAACGGACTGGACGCCGGCCAAGCCCTTTTCAAACTGCGCGCCTGCACCTGTAGCCAGGCGGACGCGATCCTCCAGATTCGTATAGGCGTCGGCAGTGTTCGCCAGGCCCTTGATCATTCCCCCGAAGTAGCTGCCGGCGAGCGCCGCTGTGGCGATGTTCTGGACGCGCTGCAGTTGGACGCTGATCGAGGTCATGCCCTCGCGCAGCGTGCGCTGGTTCTGCGCCTGGACCTGGGTGGACGCGGTCGAAGCATTGGCTGCCTGCTGATACGCGGGCACCAGGGCCACGATCTCGGCTCGGGCCTGGGCGACAGCCGCCTGCAGCGCCTTCTCTTGCTGAGCCACGCCACTGGTGCTCATGCCCATGCCTTCGAGCGCACCCCGGGTCTGCTGCAGCGCCGTATTCTTGCGGCCCAGCTCGGCAGACAGCCTGGCCGATGCGCCGATGGCCGTTTCGTATTCCTTGCGCAGCGCGGCCTCGGCATTCACACCCTGGCGGGCAGCTCGGGCGGCGCTGTCCAGGGCGCCCTGCTGGGTCTTCAGCTCCTTGGATGCCGCAGCGATGCCCGTTTTGAGGCCGTCCACAGAGGCGCGATATTCATCGGTGCGCCTGCCCGTGGCACTGGTTTCGTCGCGCAGGCTGCGCAGCGCGTTCTTTTTGGAGACCAGGGCCTGCTGAGCCGCAAGCACCGACTGGCTGGCCGTCGCTTCTGCCTGGCCCAGCGCCTTGGCCTTGGTCGAAGAGTCTTCCAGCTCGCGGCCCAGGCGATCCACGACCGTGACCGATGAGTCGAGCTGGCGTGTCAGGCTCTGCGTTTCGACCCGCAGCTCGGCAAATCCACGTAGCGCCCGCTGCTTGGAGCCCAGCGCATCGAGCGCGGCAGCGGCGTCAGCAGCCCCTTGCTTGAGGTCGCCTTCGAGCACGTCCCCGACATTGCGCATGGCCTTTGCAAGATCATCGGCGTCAGCAGCCCCCTTGACTGCAGCCTCAATGTCATATTTGATCTTGGGGTCAGCCATCTAGTGCCTCAGGAGTTGGAGAAATGAACGGTTTGCTCTGGTGTTTAGTCTTGGTATGCGTCGGCTTGCCGCTGGCCCTGCTGGGCCTGGTGCTGGAGTCCGAGCGCATGATGGCCCTGGGGGCCGGGGCCATCGCCACCGTGGTGGTGGGATGGCCCGTGCTGCTACTCATGGGCCTGGTACAGACGCCTGTACGCAAGCGCTGATCAGGCAGATACGCCGGGGAAGCGGATCTCGTAGCCCTCGGTCATGCCCTTGGGCGTGACGATCTTGCCGGTCAAGGTAATGGCGCTGAAGTCACTGCCCAGGAAGTCGAAGCCGTTATTCGAGCCCAGCACGCACTCGTGCACGTCGGCTTCCACGTCCTCGCCGTTGACCATGTTCTTGCCGTCAAATCGGGCCTGGCAGCGCACCTGGGTCACTCGACCGCCGAGGATCTTCTTGCCGTCGACCGCGCCCCACTTGGCTTCGATCTTGACCTTGGCATCCTTTGCGACACCACCATCGACGGCGAGGAATCGGAACTCACCGCGCTGGTAGTTCACCTCGAAGTGCGTGCCCAGCACCAGGGTCTCGGTGCCCGCCTCATTCTTCACGACCAGGTCGGAATCGCCATACAAATTGCGCTTGCCATAGGGCAGCCAGATCCCGAGTTCGGTCACCGTAAAGTCAGTGCCGCCGCCTGCGGTTTGCCCACCAGACTGCGTCAGCTTCTCCACGATGCCCTGAAACTGCATAGCCAGGGCCTTGGTGTCGCCTGCCGACAGCTCGATCGTGATTTCGGTGGGCTTGGGCAGAATGACCGAGGCACGAGCCTGACCGTAGTCCTTATGCGAGCGCGACTCGGAGGTCTTCTCTTCAAAGTTGGGCTTGATCTCGAACTTGTCAGCATCGAGGTCATCGCCAAAGCCGTCATATTTCTGGGTGACGGTATTCCAGAGATTCAGGTTCACCAGGCCAGCGCCCAGAATCGCGCGTGCGGTAGAGGTTTGAGACATTTGCGTGTCCTTTCAACAAAAAGCCCGCCGGTGCATGCACGGGCGGGCGGATAGCCAACAGAAAACCGAGATCAACTCGGGTCGCGGTAATCGATCGAAAACGCACCCAGCACCAGGGAGCCACCGACATCGATGTTCTCCAGCCGGTACCGGACTTCGCCCTCCAGCAATCCCTTGCCGTCAAGACGAATGCCTGCATCCGTGATCTGCTTCATGCAGTCATTGCGCAAGATGCGCTTGACCAGGCGGTAATCGCCATGCGCTTGCAAGCGGGCACTCTCAGAGCGGGCAATCACGCCCACGCTGAAGTGGTAGACGCGCTTTTGCACCTGGCCGGGATCGTCCAGAGGCACGTCCCGCTGCTCCTCAAGGAACACCAGACGCGTACCGTCCATCAGGACGCTCGCGCGCTCGGGGTTGTCTAGGACCGTGATACCCGCCAGGCCGGGATCGGCACGCAGCGTCTCGATCAAGATCCGGCCCAGCTCAAACGGCACGCCGCTGGGGAACTTGTCAGCAGCTTTGCTCATGACCGAGTACTCCCAAGCAGCACCACCAGCTCAGCGCCGTCGTTAACGCGCTCCGGCACGTCGAGCACGCGGAATCTGCTCCCTTCAGCCAGGCCGAGCTGGGGAACAGCCTCCAGCAGCTGCACGACATCGTCGGCACGCAGATCCACTAGGCCAGGGCACTGGAGGGTGCGCGATGTCGCCATCGCATGCCCATCCAGAGCCTCCCTGTCTGTCATGCCCACAATGCCCCGGAAGGTGAGATCTTCCACACCAGGACGAACACGCTTGAGCTGCAGCGCGAAGTCCGGGCCGTAGAAGACGGCCTCCATGTCGTGGTCGAGGTCCAGCATCAGGCCAGTGGGAGTGTCTTGCCTTTGCCGCCTTTGCCATCGGCAGCAGAAGCAGAATCAGCCAGGGCCTTTTCAGCGGCGGTAGCACGGGTCGAGGCATCGGCCAGCGCCTTCTCCGCAGCATCGGCCCGAGCCTCTGCCTCTGCGCGCGACTTGGCCTCGGCTTCGGCGCGTGCCGCGGCTTCCTCACGGGCACGAACTTCTGCTTCGAGCCGGGTCCGCAGCTCAAGCAACTCGGATTTAGCTGCTTCGACGCGCGCTTCCGCCCGTTCGCGATCGATGACCGCGATCTTGAGCTTTTCCTCGATCAGCGTGCTGGCCTGATGCTCGCCACTGGAAGTCGGCTGCAGCACCACTGCGTCGCCCAGATCCTCGGCATCCTTATCAGACAGCTCCAAGGTGGAGCCGATCGGCAGGCGCTTGCCGCCGTGTCGCACCTGGTGGCGGGTAGTGTACTTGCGCATGATCAGGCTCCCTTACCTGCGTTTTTGAACAGGAAGCCCGCCGTTGCGCCCACCAGCACAGGCTGGCGCGCATCGTTGACGGGGTAGTACCAGGTCTTGGAGTTGCGATCGTAGTAGGCCTCCTCCACATTCGGGCGACCTTCGAGCTGGTAGGTGTAGCCGTAGCTGGGAGAGCCGCGATTCTGCATCGAGGCCGGCGTGGTGAATGCCAGAACAGCCTCAGCACCCCACATATCTTGAAAGGCCATCCCATCGTGATAGGTGGCTTCGCCTTCGACAATGCGCTCGATCTCGAACAGGCGCTGCAGCTGCTCGATAGTGGCGGGAACACGGTCGACAGTGACGCTGATGCGGTCCATGACCTTAGGGTGATTGCGCAAAGCGAGAAGCGCAGCAGGAGACAGCACCATCACGCCCGGTTTCTTGCCCGTGCTCTTGCGAATGGCCTCGCGGCCCTCGTTGACCTGCTCAAAGGGATTGCTGGCCGAGTTGGTCCAGAAATCCGTGCTGGACAGCACGATCTTGTGCTCGGCGTCGTAGTTGTCGACGTTGAGCGCCAGGTCAGAGGCCTGCTTCTCGCGTTCGTTGGCCATGACGTCCTGCACCGTGTTGACGGCGTTGCTGCCCAGGTCGATGCCGGGGACGGTTTGAGCCTCCTCCTCGGTCTCGATCGGCACTGCACCCTCGAGACTGTGGTCAACCAGCGAGAAAGTGCCCTTACCGTAACCCAGGCTGATGCGCTTGGTGTTCGCGCCAGGCGCACGGGCCGAGTTGACCAGCTTGAACGAATCGGGAGGGAACACCAGAATGGTGCCAGAGCGGCTGGTCACGTTGACGCGCGGGAACAGGATGTCTGCGACCTTGGCATTGGGCGAGCCATAGCCGCGCGCGACGGCGGTCAGGATCGGATCGACGACTGCCGCTTCGCGGGGGGTCATTTGGGACATAAATTTCTCCTGAAAATCTGGGTTGCGATGGCTCAGGCCACCAGTTGAGCCGTGGGGGTGAGCAGGACTTCGATGCGATCACCGGCTGCACCTGCAGTGCCCATTGCCTTAGCCACGCCAGCCTTGCCGGCTGTCAGCGGCACGGCGCGGCCTTCGGCATCCACCATCAAAGGGGCGTCCAGCGCAATGGCGGCACCAGCGGTCACGACGGCTGTGCCCATCACATCGACCGGCACCAGGTCGCCCTTGGCTGCTGCATTGGTGCGCGTGACGCCAAAGGCCGAAGCTCCAGCAGCCGGATACGCGCCCGCCTGGGTGATAAAACGCTCCACCGCCAGAGGGCCGCCCGCCGCCACTGTCAGCGCGAGAAGAGAAATGCTTGTTTGCATGTTGATGCTCCTGATGAAAGCTTGAGCGCTTACTGGGCGTAGCCCAGTTCCTTGAAGGCGGCGACTAGGGTGCCGCCGTTCTCCTTGACATAGGCCTGAGCCTCTGCCACCTGCTGGTCCTTGGTCTTTTCGCCATTAGCCGGAGCAGCGCTCGACTTCTGCGCAGGAGGAGCCTCCTCCTTGTGAGCTGCCACCGCAGCGGCGCGCGCTGTCTTTTCAGCGTTCAGCACGGCCAGGCCGGCCACCTCTGCCGTGGTCTTGCCATCGAAGGCCAGACCCTGCAGCAGCGTGGCATGACCAGGCAGGCCTTCGCCCACGGCCAGAACGGCCTGGATGCGCTCACGCTCTTGCGTGGCACCCAAGGTCAGGAATTCAGCGCGGATCTGCGCGAACAGCGGCGCGTGGTCTTGCTCCAAGGACGCACGCGTGATGGGGGTTGCATTGGGGTCACCCATGGTTTTCACCTCACGTTTAGGGGTTGTGTCTTTGGGCGCAGCACCGGCGCTTGGGGACGGTTTGCCCATCGCAAACACCGCTTTGCGGCGCTTGGCGAACTGGGAAGGATCTGCAGCCATTTGCGCGACCAGCTCGTCCAAGGTGGAAACACCGTCCACCAAGCCCGCATTCATCGCGTTCTGACCACGGAAAACACGGCCATCGGCCATGTGTTCGAGTACCTGCTCGCTGGTAGCGCCGCGAAAGCGCGCCACGTCATCAACAAACAGGGTGTAGACATAGTCCACATCGGCCTGCACCTCGGCGCGGGCTTCCTTGGACAAAGGCTCTGACGCATTCACCATGCGCTTGTATTTGCCAGCGGCGACGGACTCCTGGCGCTTGCTGGAGCCTGGCTCATAGCTGCGGTCCATGACCACGCCGATCGATCCGATGCTGACGACGTTGGAGCTGATGTAGACCGCATTGGCCGCGCTAGCCGCCCAATACCCGGCGCTCAAGATCTGCTCATCCGAGAAAGCGACCAGCGGCTTCTGGGCCGCAGCCTCGAAAATGGTCTGGGCCAGCTCCGGCACACCGAGCACATTGCCGCCCGGGGTGTTGAGCACCACGACCATGCCCTTGACGCGCTGGTCGACCATGGCGCTTTCGATCTGGCGGGCCGCCACCTGGGTACTGATGCCACCCGAGACGCGCGCAAACAGATTCGCCTTGGGGGCCATCACGCCGGACAGCTGCAGCACGGCCACGCCGTCAGAGTTGACCTCGTACTCTTGCTGCTCATTGGCAAGCGGGCGGCCCAGGCGGGCCTCAACCGCAGCCAGGTCGATCTTGTCGCCGCGCAGATGGGTTTCGTAAATAGCCTGAATCTCGCTGAGCATGGCTGGCTCAAGCGCCCAAGCTCCCTGGATCAAGTCGCGCAGGTTCATGGTGCGGCCTGTGTAGTGGTGGTGCCGCTGCTGCGGCTGATGAAGTTGAAGGTGCGCTGCAGCTCTTTGACATCGGAGCGGAAATCGGAGAGGGTTTCCTTGAGCCGGCTGTCCTGGTCGCGTACATGCGTGGAGTTGACGACGATCTGCGACTCCATCAGCGTGACGCGCTTGTCCAGCGTGCTATAGGCCGAGAAGCCGGCGATCATGAAACCGACGAAGGTCAAAACGTGACCCAGGTTGATGGTGGGATCGAAGGCAACGCGGCGGCGCTGCATGATGTCGCTCATGTCTGAGGCTCCTCGGGTGGTTGTTTCTGCTGCGGTGCGGGTGCGCCGGCCTTCGGCACGGGCAGGATTCCATCGGCGCGCATGCGGTCTTGCTCGGACTTTTTCTGGGAATAGGTGTCTTCCCAGCTCGATCCCCACAGCTCCCACTCGGCGCGCTCATGGGTCATGAGACGGGCCTCGATCGCTGCGACATAGGCCGCCACCTCATCCTTGGGATTGATGGAGCCCATCGAGTCACCAGGCCATGCGGCGCGGGTGTATGCCCAACGCATAAGAGGGTCGGAAAAGAAGCCAGGGGCTTCGATGCGACCAATGGCAACCGCCTCTGCCATCCAGGTCTCGAAAACCGGCTGGCAGAAAGACTGGGAGAGCCAGTAGCGCACGCTGCGGAAGTAGACCCAGGCGTCGAGCAGTGCAGCCTTGCTGGCCGAATAACTGGCGTTGAATTGCTTGACCAGCAGCTCGTAGGGCAGGCCCAGCGCCATGCCCATCTGCTTAATGACCGCCAGAATGAAAGGCTCGAAGTTGGGATTGGGTCGACCAGGATTGACCATCGAGGCCTTTTCACCCGGGGCCAGGCCAACCACAGAACCCATACCCAGACCGATCTCGCCAGACGCTTCTTCCTGAGCGGTTTCACCTTGGAATACCCCGGATGGCGTGGCGTTCGGGGTCTCGATGAACACAGTCAGGTAAGCCGTGATGACGGCAGCCATGATCTCGGCCTCTGTATATCGCGCGATCTGCTTGATGCAATCAATGATCGGGGCCAGGTAAGGCGTACCACGCACAGCGCCAGGGCGCAGCTTGCGGAAGTGATGCAGCACGCGGCGGCGGCGAGAGCGTGCGCCCAGGCGCTCCACCCACTGCCCTTTGTACGCTCCACCCTTGATGCCTGCCAGCGAGCCAGGGTGCTGGTCGTAGATGTAGTAAGCCTCGGGGGCACCGCTGGCATTGAGCCGAATGCCTCCGGCCATGGTGGGCGTATCCATTGCGCCCAGGGGGTTGCCGACGCGATCCGCTTCGAGCACCTGAATGCGCAGCGCGTAAGGCTGGGTGGCGGTGCGCTCCCCGTCGGGCAAATTGCTGAAGCAGTCGCCGGACTCCAGCGTACTGCGCAGCACAAGCGCCTGCAGCTGGTAAAAATTGAGAGAGCCTTCCAGGTCGCAGTCGGTGCTATCTGCCCAGAGACTGAACTCCTGGTGCACCTTTGCACGCCACGCCAGGGAGCGCTCTGGCGTCCATCCCAGCACGGCCAGCGCAGGCTGGGCAACCAAGGCCAGGCCGGTCCCGACAACGCGATCGATGTTCGTATTGATGGCACCCACAGCGATGGGCGATGTGCGGGCCAGCTCGCGCGATGCGCCGCGCTGCAGCGGCAGCTTGCTCATCGTGTCGGCACGGGCATCTCGCGGGAACGGGTTCCACCAGCGGCTGGATCGGCTGACGGCCTCATTGCTATCGCCTGCCCCCATGGCCTTGAGGCTGTCGCCTGCTGTCTGGGAAACCTGCTCCGACAGCGCGATCTGGACTCTGCTTCTTGCGCGTTGCGCAGCCCAACCTGGTGCAACGCTTGCGATGGCGCGATCAATGATGTTGAGCTGCATATCAGTGGGGGCGCAAACGGACGATGCGGCGACCGCGTGGCGAACTGGCAGCCTGCAACTGTCCAATCTTTTGTTGGCACTCGCTGATGCCCTTCTGTACCTGCTCCAGCTCGGCGCGGCGATTACGGCGAGCTGCCGAGCCTTGGCCGATCTGGTATTCCTGCGAGTCCAGAATGCGCTTTTCGGCATCCAGGTAGCGGGTCAGACGGTCTTTCCAGGATTGGAGTTCTTCGGCGCTCATTACCAGCGTCCTTTCGATTTCATGGAGGCAACTGCCTTGGCAAACTCAGCCGGGAACTGCTTGCGTGCCACGCCCTGTACTACCCCGCTGAAGTCCAGGCGGGGGCGATAGGTAGGCACTGAGCTAGTGAATACAAACAAGGGACGCAGGCGCTTGCCTTCGCGTCGCCAGATGCCGTCTGGGCGATTGCCGCCCTGAGGTTTGCCGACAAACAGCTGATTGGCGAGCTGGCGACCCTTGGCAAGACGCTGACCGCTGCGGCTGCGCGTCGCGCTGACCGCTTTGAGGTTCTTCAGCGCCTTGAGGATGGTGCGAATGTCTGCGCCCTTGACGTTGCCATTGGCATCCAGCGAGGTCGCAGCGCCAGGCACCACAAACTGCCCTGCAGTCAGCAAACCCGCGTAGCGCAGGGCGTTCTCCATGCGCTTGGAACCACGCTGACCGCCCTCGACCTCAGGCTGCAGATAGCTCTCCGGCGCGTTGCCGCTGGTCATGGCCTTGGTCTTGACCAGGACGCGGGCACTGAGCTTGTTCTTGGTGGCAGGCTCGATGCGCAGCGCGTTCAGGGTGTAGCTGGTGGGGTTGTCGAAGGCCTTGCGCATGGCCTGGGGCAGATCTTCCACCTGGGCCTGCTTGGCGCAGCGTGTGAGCGCCGTTGCCGTGGCATAAGGAATCAGGCGCGCGGGCACCCCTCGCACCTGGTTTGCCATGTCTGCAAGAGACTGGCCTGTGCGTGAGATGTTGAGCATCTGAATCGTTCAATAAAAAGCCCCCGGCTCCTTTAGGAGTGCGGGGGCTTTGCCTGTTTTGCAGGCGGCTTCTGCGGTTGTTTCGTATCAGGCGGATTTTTTAGACCTACCTGAATTAGCCCGAATTTTGGGGCAAAGTGTCTTATCTAGTCGAGGACTAAAGTGTCTTATCTGGAGCTGACAATTTAGCGCTTGACATCTCCGCCGCCTTTTGCAAATTGGCCGCCAGGACGTTCTTTGCAGCCGCGTGGACACGCTTGCGAAAGTCTCCCAGCACCAGGTAGAAGTGGCTGCGGCTGATGTTGAGCGCTGCCGCCGCAGTCTTGACGGGGGCCACGCGGTGCACGTAGTAAAGGTCGAACACGCGCTTGTCCAATGCATCCGGCTGACTGGAATAGGCGATATGAAACGCCGCCAGCTCAGCACTGCAGAACGCGTCCGGGCCGTCAGATTTGAGCGCTCGGGTGCGAGATCCGCTCAGCTGACCGAGGATGGAGCCCACATTCGACGGCGGCGCGTAAAAGCGGCGTGTGGACTTCCAGGCCACCCAGCGCTCGCACAGGTTGTCGAGATCCTGCTGCTCTTGGGTCGCTTCTGGATCTGGGTCGTGGTTCTGCGGCGCTGCGGCTGCCAGGCGCAGAGCATCGGGGTCATGAAGGTTGATATCGGTCACTAGCGTATCCCTCTCGAAAGTATGCGACGCCCCACAGGAGGCCGGTTGATGGCGGTTGCCACTGGTGCCGGGGCCAGCGGCGCGGGGGCTGGAGCAACCGGGGCTGGAGCTGCAGGCTCCTTGGCCGGGGGTTGCGGCGGCGGGGGTACAGACGCCTGTACGGTCTGCGCCGTAGGTTCAGGCTCTGTCGCGGGTATAGATTCGGGCTGTACAGGCACCGCTGGCGCAATGACGGCCACGGGCGCGGGATCTGGTGCGGGCGCAGCTACAAGGTCAGGGACAGGTGCCTGCTTTGCTTGCAGTAAAGGCTGGGGCGCGACGGCAAACAGGTCAAGATTGGGCGGAATCAACTTGTCTCGCAGGCGCTTCCAGTCCAGCGCAGACCACTTGTGCAGGCCCAGCTGATGCGCAAGGGCCAGGTTGTAGACGGAATCGTCCCAGGCTTCATTACGAGCGCCGTTGGGCTTGACCCATTCACGTATCGGACGTCCCTTGCGCCACTTGGTATGCGGCTGCTCAACAACCATCATGTCAAACCACTCAGGAGGGAGAGCCTGGGAAAAGTGCATAGCTCCGCCACCCTCGGTCAGATGCATGCGATTGCTGAGCCAGTCTTTGGCGACGTCGGTGCCGACCGTCCACAGCTCAACACCACCCTTGACCTTTTCACCACCCCAATCGATGTCGACCTTGCTGGGCGTACTGCCCATGATGGGGCGATTGGGACGGCTGGAGCCGTGCAGCACTACGCAGTTGAGACCCTTGCGTGCCTGGCCGTAGTTGTAGACGTCCTGGGTGTTGGCTCCGCCTGAGTCGACGCTGTACGCGCTGATCATGATGGGCCTTCCACTCGCATGCAGCAGCGGAGTGCTGCGAATGGTGTCCAGTCGCTGCCAGACGCTGCCCGGGACATCAGCGCTTTCCGTGGGCGAGCCGTTGAGCACGATGTAGTCAATCACCCAATGCTCCATGCCCGGCCCCCAGGCCTCTATCTGGGCCTCCAGACGATTGGGCTGAGTGTCGACGGCCATGGTCGCCACCAGCGCCGCATCGGGCAGCACGCGCAGGGGGTAGTCTTCGGCGCGGCGGCGCAACTGTTCGGCGGTGGTGGTGGTTTCACTGTTGCGATAGCTCAGGCCCAGGCGGGTGTTATAGAAAACTTGCATGGCTTCGTGATCGCCGCGCTTGATTCGGTCACGGGCACGGGCCAGCTGACGCGCCAGGCTCAACCAGGTGATGGCTCCCACAGGCATGTAGAAGGCCGAGCAGGTGAAACTGATGGTTTCACCGTCTCCCTTACCCGTGGGTACCCACCGCGCCTTACCGCCTGCGGCCTCATCGGGAAGCATGGTGACCTTGTGACGCTCGTCGATTTCGCAGCCGCACTCCGGGCAAACGAACCAGGCGCGGTCCATGAAGCCGGTTTCCTCATCACGGGCGTAATGGAAGTTTTCCAGCTCCAGGGAGTGGAGATGGTCGCAATGCGGGCAAGGAACAAAGTACTTCTCCATCGTGCCCATCTCGTAGAGGGTGTCGATCTTGGAGAAGCCTTCGACGCTCGGGCTTGAGGTGTAGAAGAACTTGCTGTCGTTGGCGTACTGGGTAGCGCGCGCTTCAGCTATTTCAACGGGGTCGCCTTCGCCATCGATATCGTGCTCAGCACGGTCGATTTCGTCAAAGTAGATGTAAGGGGCGGAGACTTCGGCCAGATTGGCTGCGGAGCCTGCCGTGTTCATGTAGAGAGTGGCATCACCCAGGAAGTCCTTGGCCTGGGTGGTATTGCGGGAGTCTCGGCTCTTGGCTGCTGCCACGCACGCCTTCAGCTCCGGCACGTTGCGGATCATGGTGGACACACGAGCCGAGAAGCGCTTGACCAGGGTATCCGTGGGCTGCAAGGCCAGAATGTTGCGCGGGCGGCGGTGGATCAGCGATGCAATCCAGTTCAAGGCCGTCTGGGTCTTGAACATCTGCGATGCCACTTTTGCCACCACTCGCTTGCAAGAGTGACTTGGCGAAAGCACCTGATGCACGCGCCTGGCCGGATAGCTGCGATCGAAACGAAAGTCGCCCGCCTTAGGGCCGGACTTGGGCAGGACCATGAATTCCTCGGCCCATTCATCGCAGCGCAGCTCAGGATCTGGACGAGAAGCCTCGATCGCAGCCTCGATCATCAGCGCGTAGCCGTCGGCCAGGTTCATTCGACCTCCAGACGACTAGGCATAAAGGCGCGCATGCGCTTTTCCGCATTCTCAAAGGCCTTGCGCAGCTCATCGGTGAACACGCGCTCTATGTCACGGGTATCACCCAACCCGACAACCGCCGGTGCGGCACGCTGGGGAGTGCTCAGGATCTCATCGCGCAGCGCACGGAACGCATCAAACACCCCAGTACGGACGTCTGCACGGCTGACCAGTAGGCCGGCTTCCTTGGCGTTTACGCGCTCTTCGCGCTCGACCGCTGCTTTCTCCTTACGCACGCGCAGGTCCAGCACTTCTTGAGCAGAGCTGGCCTGAGGCGATTCCGGGGCCTGTGGCGCGTTATTGGCTGCCAGGGGTGCCTCACCTACGCCTGTGCCCTTCTCGCTTGCTGGACGCCCGCCATCGATGCGCGTGCGGGTGTTCTGCGCCCACTGAATATCGGCCACTGCTGGGTCGATCTTTCCATCGATCAGGGTGATGCGGCCTTCTTTCACTGCCTTCGCCACTGCGGACTTGGCGACGCCACGGCGTCGGGCGTATTCCGCCTGAGAGATGAGATTGATTCGACCGTTCACTTTGCCTCCCAGCGTTCACCACTTCGTTCACTTTTCCCCAGACCGTCGACTAGCGTCCGCGCGGGGGCCGAATTACCCTCATGAATCCATGCGGCAGGAGTACCTACAAGGGGGGTAGACAGCGCCGCTACCACGGAGCCGGCTGTCATGGCCGTCGCGATCTGGGTCAGTTCCATCTCTCTTTCCTTTTCTTTTTTAATAAATAAACAAAGTGGTTACAGCGTTACGGGCGCGCGTAAACACCAAACCCGCACCACGCCTAGCGAGTTACACGGTTACGCTGTTACGCACCGCACCCACATGCACACCTGCGCCCATGTGTGTGCGCATCTGCGCACGCCTGCACATGTACATACACGTGAGGGTCGTAACGGCGTAACCGTGTAACTTTCCGCGCCATTGCTTGCTCTCGCTGTTACGGGCCGGCGTAATCGTGTAACTCTTCATCGGGTCCATTCCTTATTGATTGCCAGGGGTGGCGTCAGCATCAGGGGCCGGGGAGCCCGTGCCGTAGCCCAGGTACTTGCGTAGCGACTCTTCAAATCTCTTCACGCAATCGGTCGCCCACTGCCCCTCTGTCACCCGTGCCTCGCCTTCGCCCAAGACCGGATCACAGACCAGGAACATGCGCTCGGTCTTCTTCGGCTCATCGGGCCGCGTGACGTTCATAGGCTTCATGCGGGCGGGGTTGCCACGGCTGTCTGAGAAGCGGATCAGCGTGCTCGTGAAGAGCTGCTTGTTAAACGGGTATCGCTCGCCCGTGCGCTGGCACCACTTGATGTAGGCCCTATAGACCTGCGTGCCTGCGCACGCTTGATATGGCAGATCAAGCTCACCCTCGGACCACTCCACCCAGAAGCGCTCAGGGCTCTTGAGGTTCAGGTCGATCAGATTGCTCTTCGCCACCGTCATGGGGGGCTTGGTGTAGGGGTTGAACTCGCCCAGGGGGTAGTCCAGCAGGTACTGGTAAAAGGCCTCGGTGCCGCCGTTCTCCCGCCACTCACCCAGGTCGATGTAGTACTTGTCCTCCCTGGCCTTCGGCGTGTAGACCACCAGATAACGCCGGTCGGAGTTGTCCAGGGCCAGCGGCTGCAGTTCATTCGAGAGGAACGCGATATTCATGTGGTTCTTCTCTTCGCGGCGGATCTGGTGCTTGGAATTGATCTGCACCGTGGGCGAGGTGATCAAGGCCTTGAGGCGGTTCTTGTTATGCACCAGCTCGGCCCGACTCATGATTTCATCGCCCACCACAAACTGCTTGCAGCTGCGCCAGTCATTGAACTTGTCTTCCAGCTCGTCCTGGCCCACGATCGTGGCGTACTTGCCGTAGATCTGCACCACTGTCTCGAACAAGAGATTCTTGCCGGCACCCTCATCGCCATGCATGACGACCGCCGTCCGCATCTTTGCGCCAGGGTGCTGCAGCGGGTATGCCAGCCAGCACAGCAGCCAGTGCATCACGTCGCCCGTCTCAGGTTCATCAGGCGTGGCACGGCTGCACAGAAACGAAATCAGATCCAGGATCGGGCCGACGTCACCCTTCTTCGGCTTCATTGCCATGCCTTCGCACATATTGATGAGGCGGTCGTCGTCGCACTTCATCGTCGGATCGAAGACCAGCTCATCGGCGCGGATCGTGCGGCGCTTCTCGCTGGCCTTCCACATGTCCACCAGCTGGCGACCGTGGGCATGGCCCATGTTGCTGATCTTCATGATCATGCGTTCATCACCATCCCAGACCGTGTCTGTCCCGTAGATCAGAGCGAAGTTTTCAACCAAGAGGTTGAACTTGCCCCAGTCGACGGTTTTCTCCTTCTTACGGCCCTGCACGGGCTTCTCAGCGGTATCGCCGGCACCCTCCTCGCTCCCCCCATCCCCTTTGGTGCGCGCAGTAGCGCGCTTCTTTGGGGGGGCGGGGGGCGGGGGTGCGCCGGCCTCTGCCGGCACTCGCACCCCTGCCTGAAAGTCAACGCGCACAACTGAGCCTGCTGCAGATTCGCCCGCAGCAGGAGACCCATCCAGCGACGCATTCGCGTCGGGGGCAGGCAACGCCTGCGACTCTGCGGTCGCAGGCGGCGGTGGCGCGAACGCTCCGCCATCATTCAACTCTGTATCGTTATCGGCCATGGTGCTTGGTTATTTCCTGAATCACGCCCATCAGCTGGTCGCTCACCGCGCCCAGCCCCTCCAGGACATGCAGGTCGTTAAAGTCCGTGTCCTTGGGACCACGGTTCGTGGGAAAAATAGGCCAGACGAAGTCGCAGCGCTCCGTCTTGCGGGCCACGGCCTTTGCAGCCGTGCGACCGGGGTTATTCAGCTGGCCGGTGCGCTTGTCGCGCGTGAGGTAATCGTCATCAGCCAGGATCAGGATGCGAGTCTCGGGATACAGCTCGCGCAACAGCGGCACCACATGGGCCAGGTTGCCGGCGTCCATGGCCACAAAAACGGGCCAGGCGTAGCCCGTAGCGCGGCGGGCCGTGCCGCCCGTGGCATAGCCCTCCACCACCAGCATCAAAGCGGTATCGGCGTCGACCTCACCCAGGCGAATGCAGCAGCCTGGCTTGTCAAACTGGCGCAGATAAACCTTGGAGCCGTCCGGCTTGATGAACTGCAAGCCGCGCATCGCCTCGGCGCGCGCCATGTCATAGCGCATCAGCGGCAGCACCAGCGTGCCGGCTGGCAGCGTCCAGACCGTGTCATCCTCGCCCTTGTGCTTGGCGGGCCAGCGCAGCGTCAGGCTCTGATCGAGCATGCGGCAGGTCTCACCGATGACCTGCTTGCGCTCAAGGTAAGGCGTGGTCTGCGTGGGCACGGCCTTGCGCCAGATCGTCAGGGCGTCTGCACTGGCGTTCGCAATTTCCTTGGCGCGCTCGATGGCGGCGGCAGCCTTCTTGGCTTCGCGCTCCGCCTTCATGCGTTCGCGTTCTTCCTCTCCCAGCTCGGCCCAATCCACAATCACGTTACGCCAATCGCCGCCTGCGCGGTAAGTGCCGAACGTCCCAGTCACCCACTTCTTACTGGAGTTCTTGGGCTGGAACAGATAAAGCTTGTACCAATCCTTGCCGCCCTTGCCACACGTCACGCGCTTGCCGCAGTCAATCTTGTAGGGCAACTGGGCTAGATCCTTGGCGCGCAGCTCGATGCCAAAAATCTCCATCTGGCTCAGAACGTCCTGATAGTTCTCCATCAGACCACCCCACCCTGCTGCAAGCGCTGGGCCTGCACCATCAGATCCTGCAGCTGCGGGACCAGAACACCGATCTTGGCTGCAATCACTGCAGCCTCAGACACAGGAGCGATCGGCACCGGTGCCTGGTAGCCGGCCTGGCGCATCCACCAGGTCGCAAAACCATGAAAGCCCGCCTCACGCGACATACGCATCAGCAACAGCACCTGCGAAGGCGTCAGGCGCTCAGCGCGGGCCGGGTTCAGGGCATCCATCAGATAGCGTGCCGCAGCGTCCACCGACTTGTCGGGGAACATCTGCGGCCCCACTTTTTTAGGCCCACCAGCATGGCGCACCGCCTCCCGCGCTGCGTCCAATTCGTCTTCGTAATCCAGGCCGATATCCATCGTTTAGCCCTCTTGTAAGTGAGCGCTGACAGGTTCCGACGCGTTCCGATTTTTTCGGAACACCCCTGGAATGCCCGCAAACGCAAGCTGCAAGCCGAACACGACGCAAAAAGGCATAGCAGAACCTTGATTTGCGTCACGAAAAATGGGACACGAAATTCGTGCTCTATAGGCAAAGGGTTCCGACACGTTCCGATTTTTTCGGAACGCGTCGGAATGACTTTCCGTTGCAGCGGGGCAAAACTTCGCCCCATGCACACCAACCCGAGAGATCCACGCAAAAAAGCCGCCACCAGGCACTGCTGCCTGGTGACGGACAATGCCCTCGGGGGCACTACGCCCCGAGGTACCCACGAAATCAAAACAGGAGGAACCCTTGAGCAACGAAACCCAAATGCCCATGAACGCCGAATCAATGAACGCCATCGTCAACGCCCTCGGCGCCCTGGTGTTCGCAACCGTTCGACAACTGCCCGAAGACAAGCAAGCAGCCTTTGCCAGCGACCTGGCGCGCCTGGCGAAGCTGGAAGAGAAACGCGGCGACCTGGCGACCGAGACACTGCTGCTCGATCTGCACAGGGCGGCAATGGCTGCCGCGAGCTGATTCCAGGCGCGCCCACAACAAAACGCCTGGACAGGCTCCAGGCGGCAAAGCGATCTTCTAGGCCGTCATGCATTGGCGGTCTCCACTTGAAGCCGGTTCATTGCGGGCTCTCGCCCAGGATCTGGCGACGCAGCTTCAGTGCACTGACCTTTAGCTCCGCGCCAGAAAGGAGCGTCCCGCCCACCACAAACCCCTTGTTTCGTCGCCACAAAGCGAATGAATCGCTCGCGTCTGCTTGTTGGGGAGTGGGTATAGATGCGGGATTTGACGACTTAGACATCAGCGACCTCCGTGGTGGTGGTGAGTTGGGCAGCCCGCAGCTCGGGCCAGATCTCCATCCAGTCATCGGGACGCAGATCCTTGCGCGTCACCGCACCTGCGGAGTGAGCTTCGGCAAGTGCACAGACCTTCTCGCGAAGCAACCCGCCCACGGAACAAACCTTGCGCATGTACCCCACAGTTGTTCCGCATCGCTCTGCGAAATCGGCCTGCTCCTGCTTGGTCAAGCCATTGAGGTAGATGGTGAGTTGCTTCATAAGCCCCAATATTACCATTTAGTAATTCAAAGTAAATACTTTTTGGTGTTTTACTTAAAGGTAATCCCTCAAGAGAATCGAGGGCGATATGAGTGACACCGAAGACCCAGTCGTCGCAAACAGACGCAGCCGGCTCAAGCTTTGGATCGACACGAACTGTGGCGGCTCCCAAAAGCTTTTCATCGCCTCTACAAACGATGGCGAAAAGCAAATAAATCAAGGGGAACTATCAGGTTTGCTACGTAGCAAGTCCTTTGGTGAGAAGCGCGCCCGAGCGCTTGAGCGTCAAGCACGCATGCCCTCTGGGTACTTAGATGCCAACGAATCCAGCCCTGTCAACCAACTACCCCACATCGACTCAGAAATACCACCTTCGAATCGAAGTGCTTGGCCTTTTAAAAGAGTCCCCCCCGAGAGACTTTCTGAGCTCAAACGCAACCTTGGTGAGCAGAGATTTATCGAGGCAATTGCGGATATGGAAGAGCAACTGGAATCGACCATCATCAAGTGGGAGCGCCGAGTGGCGACCACAGTCGATAAAAGTGCAGCCGCTTAGGACGGCTCGCATCTACCAATTTCCTCCGCGAATACAGCTTTGATGGATTCGCCTCACACAAACAAATGCGCTTTCTATAAGTCACCCCTGTTCGTTAGACATCCATAAATTGGAGGATGGATCAAATGCTTGAAGTGGAAAATTTGCTGCAACAACTGCTGGACAAGATGGACGAGATGAACTCTACGCTGCATGAGATCTCGGGAAAGCTCGACAACGTGGATGGCGTCTATGGGCTAGATGACATCCATGACAAGCTCGGTGACTCCGTTGATGAAATTATTGGACAGCGCCGCTACAACTTGACAGATGTTCACAGCGAACTGGCCAACATCTCGTCTGAAATTTCAAATGTGAACACGACATTGCTGGTGAAAGATTGAAGCGCTCAAGCCTCACAGTGTGTTGACTGCTAGTGCATAGATTGGGCTCAAAACACTATCGCTGCACATTAAATTACCATTTGGTATTGCAAAACTAATTACCAATTAGTAATATGCCTCCCAACCCATTCCGGGTTGCGGAGGTTTTATGTTTTTAGATCCATTGATAGCGCAGCTGGAGGCGCTACAACAGGCCGAGCGGTTCGCCGCTGGCTTTGAAGACGATGCAACCCAGCAGCCCGCGGTCACCGATCTGCTGGTCAAGCTGCGTACCCAGATCCAGGTCACGCTGATTGCGATCGACACGCTGCGCGTGCAGATGGCGTGCCGCGTCGCCAACAGCAACTTCGACAGCTGGGCAACCAACAAGCTCTTTCACGTTGCGCCCGGCCAGCCCGAAGCCGACGCTGCAAACAAGCCCCAAGAGCCGGGGGGGCAGCCATGAGCAGCACCCCGCTAACCGTTCAGGTCGATACAGCTGCGCTCGACAAGACGCTCGAAGAGACCCTGCACAACCTGGCCCAGGCCGCACAGCATCGTGCAGCGCGCCAACTGACCCTGCGCTTCTACGAGTGGCAGTGCGGCCACCACGGCACGCGCCCGCAGGACATCCCTGTCTCCAGCCCCGAGCAGGCAACCGCCATCCTGATTGCAATGAGCCACTGCATCAACCAGCCGGGCCATTTCCGCGCCTGGCTGATGGATGGCAAGTACGCCGTTGACACCTACGTCACCGACGACTATGTCTCAGTGCCAACGGCTCATAGCGTCAGCTTTCCCGCCTGGTCTGAGCTGAACTACTACGACGAGCGCCCCCTTTTGATCTACGGCACTGCCGATCAGATTGCGGAACTGCGCCACCCCGACAACGCCGAGGCCGTGGCTTGCATTTGGTTCTACGAATCGCTGCTCTCTTGGGACGGGACGACGTTCCTGGACCACGACGTCGCCACCACCACGCTCACCCTGGCCGAGCTGGAAAACATCACCCGACCACACGAGTGGTACGAGCCAGGCAAGCAAAGCCTGTTCTCCCTGCCTCCCATCTTCATGACCGCCGAATCCGCCCTTGAAGACGTGCGCCAGGAGCGCGCCAGCATCGCCGCCTGCAGCGACGTACAGACGCCTGTACCCGCGACCGATCCCACCCTCCCCACCACAGCCGATTAAGCGAGGCCTGCATGACTACAACCACTCATACCCCGCATGAAAGCGCCGTCATGGGGCTGATCCGCCATTTAGCCAATAACGATGAAGCCAAGGTGCAGCAACTACTGGCCTGGATGGCAGTGCCGGTCCAAAAACCCGGCCACAAATTGCCGCAAGGCCTGCTGCTGGCAGGGCACCAGATGGGCGGCAACTGGCTGCTGGCAACAATTCTTTCGGAGATCTACAGCGACAGCGGCTTGTGGATGTACGCAGAGAACTTGAGCGCCAAATTCACATTTTTGCGCCCCGAAACCCGCTTGCTTTGCGTCAGTCACGCCGGGTTCGACCTGTTTCGCGGCAGCCGATCCAATCCGCCCACAGCTGAAAAGCTCAAAACCCTGATCACCAGCCAATCGGTTCAACTGAACCCCAGGCACCAAGAGCCACAAACCATCCCAAACCACCTGAATGTCGTGTTTCTCACAGGTGCCGCAAACCCCTTTAACGAGTCCGACCGCCGCTGGTTCGTCATCGAGCCCAAGCACGACCTGCAGCTAAGCCAGCAAGACGATTACCTGCTGAGCTACTCCAACCGCCTGGAGCGCACCCTGGCTCTGAAAAACCTGCTCATGCGCCACAGCATCAGCAGCACCGCTCTGGAGGCCGTATGACTCAGCTCTACAAGGTCATACGCCCTGGCGCTCGCCCCTATTACGGCGAGTACACCTCGGCCTGCGTGGCCATCCTGCTGGCCCAGTGCCTCTTTGGCATCCACAGCGCCCAAGCAAAGCCAGTGCAGCCATGAACAGCCGCCCCACCCTCCATATCCCACGCCATGACCCCGCGCATGCGCAGGAGCTGCGCCGGCAGCGCCGCGTGCTGGCGGGCATGGCCGTTGCCCTGGCGGCGGTCATGGCGCTGACCGTGTCTGCCCCGTTCTGGGCCTCGCTGTACCTGTGCGTTCGCTGGGGGTGCCAGTAATGGACCAGACCACCGACAGCAGCATGCAACTGCGCATCAAGGGCACCGTGACGGACTGCGTCTGCCGCACAACGACCAGCGGCCACGCTCAGCTCGAGATCAAGCTGGCAGCACCAGGCCAGCAGCTGGTGCGCGCCATCCACACCTACCCCAACAAGAGCCAGGCCAGCCTTCACGCGGCCAGCAGCCTGGCGCGCCAGCTCAAGGGCAAGCAGGCCGAGCTGTACGCCACAGAACCCCGCTTTGCACGCCAGCGCCTGGACTGCATTGCCCAACACATCGCCTTTGAACCCTCTACGCCCTCGCGCAAGGACATCGACTCATGACCCGCTTTGACCTCGACCCCATCGACCTGCAAGCCCAATTCGGCGCGAGCCAGCGCAGCCGCCACTCGCTGGCTCACCCCGTGCCTACGGCCAAGGCCTTGAACATGCGCCGCCAGGACGAGCGCCTGCAGGTCGCCACCTCCCGAATCAGCAACGGCACCACCCGAGAGCCTTATCGCGGCGGCGAGCTGATGGCAAGCCCCCGTGCCGGCGCAATGGACGCCCAAAAGCTCCCCAGCGTGCTGATGGGCGAACGCACCTACCCCAAGGCCACACAGCCATGACCACCGCCTGCAAGAACTGCAGCCAATGGCAACCGGACAGCAGCGCTGCACGCATGGTGCAGCACGGCTTTGCCAACTGCAGCCGCCAGCGCCTGGCCTGGCGCTATGTCAGCGCCGACAGCAGCTGCAGCCGCTTTGATGCCCTGCCCGCCGACCAGGTCGAGGCCCGCCGCAAAGCCGCAACGGAAGCCGTGCGCGCACTCAAGGAGAAAAAGTAATGGCTACCAAAGACCCCCTGCTCGACCGCCTGGTCACCATCAACGACGACGCCACCACCGGCAAGGGCAGGCCACATCCCCAGGCGGGCCTGCAAGCCAAGGTGATCGGCAAGACCCCCAACGGTCGCCAGTACCAGCTCGACTGCGAAGGCACGCTGATCAATCTGCCGATGGCCGACTTCAGCCTGGTCAAAGCCGGCAGCGCCGAGCCTCTGGCTGAATCCGATGCCCCGTCCGAGCAGCCATGCGCTGAGCTGCACAAGTTCGTCCCCAGCCGCACAAACCGAACAGTGGCGGAAGACGACGAGCTGCACGCGCTGGCCGCGACCATCAAGGCCTACGGGATACTGCAGCCCATCATCGTGCGCAAGCTGCCAGCAGAGCGCCTGCAGGACACCTTCGAGAATCCCGAGACGCGCAAGGCGGCATTCGAGATCATCGCCGGCGAACGCCGCTTTGTGGCCGCTCGCGTTGCCGGCCTGCGCTCGGTGCCCTATCTGCTGGTAGAGGCCGACAATCAGCTGGCCCTGCAGATGCAGCTGATTGAAAACCTGCACCGCCAGAACCTCAACCCGATCGAGGAGGCCCGACAGCTGCAGATGCTGATCGAGGACTTCCAGCTCACCCGCGAGGACGCCGCAGACGCAGTCCGCAAGAGCCGCACCCATGTCTATGAGACCCTGCGCCTGCTGTCGCTGCCTCACACGGCGATGCAGGCACTCAAGGATGGCCGTCTGCCGCGCAGCCACGCGCTGCTGGTGCTGCAGCGCCCCACAGTCGCCATGCAGGAGGAGTTTGCCGAGCGCGTCCTAACTGGTGGCCCCGACGGCGGCACCATGAGCCTGCGCAGCGCCCAGGATCTTGCTCGCCGCAACTACATGACAGAGCTGGACAAGGCTCCGTTTGACCTGGCAGACGCCCTGCTCTGCCCCAAGGCCGGCGCATGCAACAAATGCCCCAAGCGCACCGGCGCAACGCCCGACCTGTGGGACAAGCAAGTCCCCGACTCCTGCACAGACACTGCCTGCTTTGCCGACAAGAAAGAAGCCCAGCTCGCCCGAGTGAAAGCCGAGGCAGTGCAAGCCGGTCGCCAGATCATCAGCGGCAAGGCTGCGCGCGACATCATGCCGACCGAGACCGGCACCATGCGCGGCTATATCGCCCTGGACAAGGCCAGCCAGGGCAGCAAGGCCGAAATGCGCCAGGTGCTGGGCCAGGAGGTTCCCGCCAGCCGCATCGTGCTGATCGAGACGCCCAGCGGCGGCTTTACCGAGGCCGTGCCCGTGCATGCCGCAAGCGCAGCAGTGCAGGCCCAGTCAGCTACCGCCAAACCAGAGAAGACAGCCAAGAAAGACAAGGCCCCTCCAGCAGTTGAACCATCACGGGCCGAGCTGGAGGCCGAGTACTCCAGCCGCTGGCGCGAGGAAGCGGTCGCCTCCACGATCGACGGCCTGTACTGCTGCAAACCCGACTCACTGAGTTACATCCCCAGCCACGCAGCGCTGCACATCCTCAAGAAACTGGCCGCAGGCGTTTCGCGGGAGTGCCTGTTGATGATCTTTCACATCCCCCCGAATTCCACCCGGGCCGATGACGAACTTCAAGAAGCTATCGAGAGCGCCGCAGAGCAAGATTTGCCAGAACTGATCAGCTACATGCTGCAGCTGGCCTGCACGGCAGACCTTAAGGAAGATCCTGCACGCCCGGGCGATGCCCCGATCATCGAGGAACTGCGTGACCTGTCCGGCTGCGACATCGAAGCCATCCAGGCCGAAGTGCAGGACGAGATGAAGTCCGAAGCCGCAAAGCGCGCGGGCAAGCCGGCCAGCAAGCCCACCGGCAGCAAGGGCGCAGCCAAGGTCAAGCAGCAGGAAGCCAGCGCGGCTATTGCAAAGGCCATGCAGGCTGCGGATGCGGCGATCGCAACCACTGAATTCGAGCCAGGTCAGACCGTCCGTATCAAGGTCGACCTGCGCGGCCCTGAAAAGGCCTTGCTGCCCACGCGCCAGCGCCTGGCTGTCATCAAGCAAAAGATGGGCGACCGCGCATTCCTGATCGAGCTGCCGGCAGACCCCCAAGCGCAGACCACCGACATGACCGAGCGCTGGGTCATCAGCGCCGACTACACCGAGCTGCAGGCCGTAGAGCAAGCGGAGGCCCAGCATGCCTAAAGTCATCACCAGCTGCTTTATCCGCTCCTACTACGAGCAGGGCGTGCTGTACCACTGGGAAGTACTGCTCAACCCCGAACAAATCCGCCCCGGCCTGCTGGCTTGCGACGAGATCGCAATCTTCCACGAAGAGCACCAGGCGCGTGACTTCGTACGCGACCTCAAAGCCGAGAAGCCCGAACTGGTAGAGCTGGCCCTCGTGCCTAGCAACTGCCCTCATGCAACGAATCTGGAAACGCAGCAATGACCTCCTTAGCAACTCCACTCACCGGCAAAGAGCGCATTGCCCTCGCCTACCAGCACCGCGTCTGTGCGAACTGGATTATCGACCTTGCCTGTTGCGCCCTCACGGGAGTTAACTCCTTCGGCGAAGCCACAGACCTAATCGATCACATCCTCGGTGCCTACGGCGAAACGCATCCCAGTCTTGCGCCACTGGTCGAAGCACTGGCTTCCCTTGACAGAACCAGCCGATATGACAACGGCGACTGCCTTGCCACGCTGCGCGAGCACGGCTTCAACGGCTACGCCGTCGAATTTCACACCCCTGCAGAGCTTCAAGACGACACGGACCCTGTCTTTGATTACTGCGTGCGGGAGTGGATCTACGCAGAGACCATGGAGCAGGCCTGGGCCATCGCCATCGACTGGGCCAAGCAAGAGCAGCAACGCATTGCAGAGGAGGCGTGAGCATGTCCGATAACAAAATCCTTCCCCAATGCGACTGCATCAATGATTGTGGTGACGACGACAACGTGGCTAAAGGCCTTCGCCAGCGCTGCAGCCGTTATGACGAGATCCAGGCCGAAAACCTCGACAACCAAGCCTTGCGACTGCTCTCAAACGCCATGAGAAGCAAGCTGGCCGCTTCGCGGCGCAAGGGCCGCAGTGGCTGGAATGACAAGACTCAATGCACCGCAGAGCACCTGTCGCAGCTGCTGCGCGAGCATGTAGAAAAAGGCGATCCTGTGGATGTCGCCAACTTCTGCGCTTTCCTTTCTGCACGCGGCGAAGGCATTGCGCCCCGAGCAGCCCCCACTACCACAGCAGCTCCTGGCGAATGGCAGGAACTTGCGGCGCGCGTGATGGATGCTCTGGCTAATGCACAAGATCGCACCAACGCTGCGTACCCAGAGCATGTGAAGTGCTACCCAAGCTGGGAGAGCGCGCCCAGGTATTTGCGCTGGCTTGCAGAAATGTTTCGCACCGGCAAACCCATTGGGAACGGAGCCGGTCAGCCTGACGTCCTCGCCGCGCTTTGCGCCACCCAGGCAACAGCCGCGCCAGCAGTGTCTAGCGAACTGATCGATGCAGTGGACGCCTGGTTCGCGCAAAACACCGGACTCGGCGGATGCTCTGATAAAGATGTAGCGGAGCTTGCCGCAATCTTTGCAGCAGACGCAAGTGATGCTGCGCGTTATCGCTGGCTGCGCGACATAAGCGTCCCACCTCATAACTTCTACCTTAGCGTTCCCGACGAGTTCAAGGACGCACGGTACACGCCACGCGAGGTCGATGCCGCCATTGACGCCGCCATAACCGCCCAGCGGGGAGACGCAGCATGAGCGCACAAAAGCATTCCCACGGCTGCTGCGCAGACAAAGCGTGCAGCGAAAAGACCTGCATGGAGTTACCCGAAGGCAAGACTTGCGGCCACTGCGTGCATGAGCGCAGGTGCTGCACGATCTTTGGGCACACGCCCTCCGACACCTATTGCGACTGGTTCCCCAGGCGTTTCGCAGAAAAGCCAGCGCAAGCAAAGGAGAAGCAATGATCCCCGCACTGAGCATTCGCCAGCCCTGGGCCTGGCTCATCGTCAACGGCCACAAGGACATTGAAAACCGCGACTGGCCCACCAATTTTCGTGGCCGTCTGCTGATTCACGCCGGCCTCACCACGGCGTCTGTCAATGTAGTTGGAACATGAGTCATGCTGCTTCTAGTTCACTATGCACATGGATAACGGTCGTTTCCTTCTCTGGATTCAGCCAAACGCTGCCTACGGGTTGCCAGTTTCGAGTATTGCCCGACCAGCGTGCAGGATGCTGAGCGCGAGCGATCTGATAAAGGGCATGGCGCCGGGCAAGAATGGCGTGATCCTGGCCGGCGTGGCGCTGAGCGGGCGTGACGTAACGGATCTCGCTATGGCGATGCTGTTCGTTGTACCAATACACGAATTGCCCCACCCACTTGCGGGCGTCGGTCAGGTCGGCAAAGCCAGCCACAGGGAAGGCGGGATGGTATTTGCAGGTACGGAACAAGGATTCAGAGTAGGCGTTATCGTTCGAGACGCGGGCACGGCTGTGCGACGGTGTGACGCCGAGTTCTTCAAGCTTGGCATGGATGGTCGAACCCTTCATCGCCGAGCCGTTATCGCCGTGCAGGACCAGCGGCCGGTGACCACATTGCTCACGCAGTACCGCTCGTTGAACGACCTGCGCGCTGTTGGCCATGTTCTCGGCTTCAAAGACTTCGTGGCCCACGATCTTGCGGCTGTAGATGTCGACGATCAGGTACAGATAAAAGAACTGGCCGCGAACCCGGGTCGGCAGATAAGTCACATCCCAGCTCCACACGGCGTTGGCGTGGTCGGCACGATGGCGCCGTGGCGGGCCCTTGCGCTGGGGCGCGGCTTGGCGACCACGACGGCGCTGTTCTCCCGCCGCATGCAGGATGCGATAGAAGGTCGACTCCGAGGCAAGATACCGTTGCTCATCATCCAGCAGCCGCGCAACAATCTGCGCCGGAGGCAAGCTGGCAAACTGCGGTCGGTGGCAGACATCCAGCACCGCCTGGCGTTCTTTGTGCGTCAGGGCATGAGCCGGCCTTGGCCGTGTCGCGTGAGGCCGCTGGTCTTCACCACCTGCCGACCAACGCCGGTAGGTGTTCTGCCCGATTCCCAGCTCGCCACAGGCATGACGCAGGCGCGCACCGGCCGCTCTGGCTTGGTTGACCAACTCTACAATCCGACGGCGATCTGTGGCATTGGTCATTTTTCCTCGTCCCCCCAGATCGCCTGGACTTTTTTTCGCAGCGCCAGCAATGCTGCCGTTTCAGCCAAGGCGGCGTCCTTGCGACGCAACTCCCGCTCTAGCTCCCGTATGCGTTTGCGCTCGGCCTTGGTCGCTTCTGATTGCCGTGCGGCGGCTTGGTCAGACCGATCATTGGCCTGTTCACAACTGGCGCGCCAGCGACGAATCTGCTCAGGATATAGACCACGGCGACGGCAGTACTCGGACAGCTCTTCTTCGGTCAACGCAGCGGTTTCCAGTACCGCATTGAACTTCTGCGCCGAGGTCCAGCCTTCCGTGGTGGGGGAGGCGTTTGGAAGCAATCGGCCCGTGCTACGGGCTTGCTTTCGCCAGTTGTATATCGTGGCAGCTGAGATACCTTCCTCGCCAGCCAGATCATTGACGGTACGGTTATACGGCGCTTCCAGCTTGGCCAAGATGGCTTCGCGCCGCTCGGGGGAATACTTCATGGGAACCTTCTCTCTGCCCCAGGTTGGATATTCAAACTCTAACATCTGTAGAGGTTCCAACTATTCTGACAGCGGGGGACCATGACCCGGAAGTATTACGACCAGGTCGTGCAGGAGCTGGACGGCATGGGCCTGCTGCCCGCCGATCTCCCGGCCTACGAGGATCTGCATCGCGGCGGCTTTGTCGGCTGGACGCATGTGGTCGGCTGCGTGCAAGAGTCCAGCTCGAAGTGGAAGCAGGAAGGCACATGGGGCTTTGTGCTTCGCAACAGCTCCTCGATCGACTTCCTACCCTGGAAAGGTCAGCTCAACTTCTTCAACGTCCCCGAGAGCGCGATCGCAAGGGCCGAGATCTATCAAGAAGAACAAAAGGAAAGGGCCACATCATGAGCAGCCTGGTCACGCAAATGATCGTCTCCGAGAAATACGGCCTGCGCCTCAACACGGCGCAGATTGCAGAAGTCATGGGCATCACCAAGGCCGCAGTACACAACAAGGTCAGCGATGGAACCATGCCCATCAAGACCTATGTGGACTCCGGCAAACGCTGGGCGGACTATCGCGATGTGGCCGAGTACATCGACGGGTGCAGAGAGCGGGCGGCCCTTACCAGCGCATGAGCAAAGCCCCGCAGCTCACTGCTGCGGGGCCGCTACAGGGCAGCGACCAACGCCAAGTTCCGTTTCTCTTGGTCAGCTCTCAATGCATCAATCCTATCGATCACCTCCTGCATTGCAGCCTCGCGATTCCATTCCCCCTCCGCCGGCAGCTCTATGGGCATACCGGCATGCTCACGCAGCCTTTTCGCTATTGCTGAAACATGCAGCCCCAGTTCCGCATAGTCGCGCCTTCGGGCCCAAAAGTATTCCGTGTAGTCAGGTGGGAAGTCAAACTCAGCGATACCTGACAGCCGACTCTGAAGGCGTTCACGCCGGTCAGGAATCTGCAGAATCTCGTACATCAAGTCTTTAGGCAAGACCTTCCACTCGACATCGATTTCGAGCGGTGAAAACTCCGGTGGTGTCACAGTTGCTTGATGAGATCCATTCTCCCCAGCCGGTCTGCCTTCTGAAGTGCCGTCATCCATTGCGACACTGCAACACCCGCTCGCAAAGCGATCCAGGTGCGACACGACAAGGATCGCGAGGTAAGTGCTGTCTCGGTCGTCTTTTTTATGGTCCTTCCACCACTCTTTGATGGCGACGAACGCATTACCCAATAGCACGCCGGTGATGCCAGCACCGGCACTAATGATTGCTCCAATGTGTGCATCATTCATACATCGCTTTCATCAAAGTACTACGACTCGACCTTCGCACCACGGGTGTCAATTCATAAATCGGCTTGAATGCTCTCAAGCGATGTGACTCTAGACATAAGAACTCTGGTATCGGCACGGGGATGTTTGTCCATAGCCTCCGAGTTGATGAAGTTAATCAAGTCTGGAATGTCTGAATCGTTGCTAACGAAGATGTACTTCACGTCCTTCGGTGTGAACATCAATCGGCAGTGATCGCTTGTTCTTTGGTTATGCCCCGCCAAACGATCGGGATCTTCAAAGACTGCCGCATTCAAGTAAGCCTGAATTTCCGCTGATTTGGGAACATGCCGCCATTCGGACTCCAGGTAAAAATCCTTTTCTGCCGGCTTTCCCTCAACCACCATGATGCCTCTTGAAGGCTTGACGTGCGAATACAGATAGCGAAGAGAGTCCTTTGCCATCGCCTTGTCTTCACGACCGAGTTTGTTGATATGCCCGTTCATTGCACGCAGCTCTGTACTGACCGGATTGGGACCGGCAACATACAGCACAGGATTGAGTGAGTTGGCATCCGCCCATTCGCGCGTCATACCCAGACCATATTGCCCATAGAAGTTCACATGGTCCGAGATGCGGGACAGGGGGATGTCGCAGAAGCAAACCATCGGAAAAGCGATCGTCGGTGCATCTTCCTGGCCGACCCATCTCGTGTCTTCAACACAGTATCGAGGCCAGAAACCACCAGCAAGGATGTACTTCAGTGTCTCGCGGTTTTTGGTGAAATGGAAAAGAGTACTAGATCGCGGAGTCATCTTGCTTTCTCGGGTTGAACCTGTTTTACCGACATTGCTCGCCTCTGGGCTCAATAGATCTGAGCATGTACAAATTTGTTACGAGCACTATATCTGCTCGCAACTTATTCACCGCTTGCTCGCCGGACCCTCATGCAAATCTTCAGGTCTCAGATTCGTGTAACGCTTCAAGTTTTCCCACTTCTTGTGGCCGGTGACCAGGGCCACCTCAGGGATCTGATAACCGGCCTCAAACAGTAAACTGGTACTCTCGTGCCGCATGTCGTGCAGCTTCAAGTTATCTATCCCCAGTTCCTTGCAGGCCTCCCGAAAATACTTGCTGACTGTCTGAGGATGGAGCGGGAAGATTCGGCCCAGCACATCATCACGCGGCTGTGCCTGGACGATCTCCCAAGCCCTGCCGAGTAGCGGCACCCACATGTCGTTGCCCTGCTTCTTGCGCGGATCTTTGCGATTGCGCACCAACACCATGCGCTTGGCTTCATCCAGCTCGCAAAACAACAGCTTGCAGACCTCGCCGCGGCGCATGGCCGAGTAGGAGGCGAACTCGACAAAGTCCGCATAGCCCTGCCCCCTGCGCTTGACCAGGTACGCAAGAATCTCGTCCAACTCCTCGGCTTCAGGTCGACGATCACGCACACCACCTGGTGATATCAGTTTGAGGTGATTGAGCAATGGCCGGGCCTCGGCCACGATGTTGGGGATCTTGACCTTGAGATACGGGCCTGCATATCGCATCACCGTGCTCAGCTTGGTGAGATCCATGCTGATGGTGTATCCACCAGCCCCCTCTTCGGCGCGCATCTGGCAGAAGCCGACCAGGATCTGCGGCGTCAACGTCATCGCATCGAGCGTGCCCAGCTCGCGCTTGAGTCTCAGCAACGTGTAGTACTCATTGGATGTGTCTCGCACCGATCGACCGGAGGCTTCCCGCATCGACACATACGCGTCGATCACAGTGCTGATCAGGAGCTTTTTCCCGAGCACGTTCTCGATGCGCGGAGCCATGCCTTCATCAATGTCGGATTCAATGCGGCGCGCCCAATTCTCGGCCTGCGCCTTGGTCCCGAACGTCTTGCAATATGATGGGAACCCTCTGCGACGGATCAGTGCCCGCCACCTGTCACCGATCTTTGTGATGCTTGCCACCGCTGTATCTCCGCTAGAAGTGATACACCGTATCACGCCGTATCACTGACTAAATGAGACAGGATGATATTGGATTAGCAGCACAGAGGGAAAGCCAGGAAAAATCGCGGATACAATCTCTAGTCACTCCCTGTAGTTCAATGGATAGAACGGTCGCCTCCTAAGCGACAGATACAGGTTCGATTCCTGTCGGGGGGACCAAATTCAAGGCCGCGAAGGTGCATAACCTTCCGGCCTTTTTCTTTTTCTCCTCTGTAGACCTCAATTTGAAGTGCATCGGAGTCCGTAGAAGTGTGCCGCAATCCGGGGGCATCAGGGGGCACATTTGGGGGCACATTTTTAAAAATTGGGGGCACATTTCAGATGCCCCCAGTTTTGCCTCCTGGCTTCATCTCCCCCTCGCCACCCAGCCCTTGCCCTCATCGACGTGAATATCGACCAGCCCTTCTCTGGCGCTGGTATATGAGTCATGCTTTTCGCCGCAGGCAACCAGACAGCAACAGGAGCGCGGGCCGCTCAATGCAAAATGCCCAACGCATGCGTACTTCGCAATCAAGCCTTGGCACGCGGCTTGAAGAGATGGATGGTTTCGCCACGGGCAAGCATCTCCACCAGCTGAGCGATGCGTCTGGCGCGCGTCTCGGCTCTCGCGGCAGTCTGGATACGCCACAGTATCGCGTAGCGATTAGAGGCATTGATGCTTGCAAAGAAGGCCTTGGCGGCCGGCTCGGCATTCAGCGCAGCCTGCAGATCCTCGGGCACCGTGGACGTACGCGCACCGTCGTAGGCCCGCGCCCAGCGCCCGTCAGCCTTGGCTGCCTCTATCTGAGCCTGACCCGGGGCCTGCATGCGGCCCGCTTCAATGAGTGCCTGTACCTTGTTGACATTGATTCTCGACCAGACACTTCGCGCGCGCCTCGGCGTGAAGCGCTGGAGATAGTGTTGATCGTCAAGACTTTTCTTCTGTCCATCGATCCAGCCCCAACACAGCGCAATCTCCACCGCTTCGGGGTAGGTGACACTGGGCTCGTTGGAGCCTCGCTTGGCGATCTTTAGCCAGAGACCTTCGGAAGTAGCGTGATTCTTCTTCAGCCAGGCCTCGAAGGCTTTGGCGCTCTTGAACAGGGTTGGTGCAAGTTCAGGCGGGATGATGGATTTGACAGTAGGCATCATCTGGACCTATGCGGCATTAACATCAGCGCGATTCGTGGCATAGAGGCAGGAACCTGGTTGATGGTGGGGTAAGACAAGTTTAACCAGCGCTCCCAGCCTATGGCAGTCGCAAAATGCCCCACGACTCGCCCCCCAGACCAGGGGCTTGAGCGATCACAACAACTGCGCAAGCAATCCTGTCAGCCCTGCCGCCACAATGACGTAGATGACATTGATCTTGAAGCGGAGCAACGCGATGCCTGCTGCCAGACCAATGGCAATCGACGGCCACTCTATGTGTCCTGCGAAGCCTTGGGGCCAAACTACGTGGTAGGCAAAGAAGACCGCCAGATTCAGAATGACACCCACGACCGCAGCGGTGATTCCGACCAATGGCGCAGTGAATTTCAGATTGCCGTGGGTGGACTCGATAAAGGGACCACCCAGGAAAATGAAAAAGAACGACGGCAGAAAAGTGAAGAAGGTCACGATCACTGCAGCGACGACTCCAGCGAGCAGCAGCGAATCCACACCGAAGATCGCTTTTGTCCAGCCGCCCACAAAAGCCACAAAGGACACCACCATGATGAGAGGGCCCGGAGTAGTCTCCCCCAACGCCAGGCCATCGATCATTTGTGTTGCAGTCAACCAATGAAAGTTCTCCACCGCGCCTTGGTAAACATAGGGAAGCACCGCATATGCGCCCCCAAAAGTCATCAGCGCAGCCTTGGTAAAGAACCATCCCATTTGTACCAGCGGTGATTCCAGACCAAACGCCGTGGCGAGCACGCCCATTGCGCTGCCCCACAGCGTCAGGCAGACCAGCGACACCCTCCAGAATCCTCGCCAGGAAAATTGTGCATGCGGCGGAGTTGGAGTGTCGTCATCGATCAATGCGGCCCCGACTGGCTGACGCGCATCGCTTTTTTCATGGCTGGAGCCACCAAAGACCTCAGGTCGCAATTTGCCACCGATGAAACCGATGGCTGCAGCCGCAATGACGATAAGCGGAAACGGAACATTGAGCGCGAAAATGGCGACAAACGCAGCAGCCGCAATGCCCCAATGCCAGCTGCTCTTGAGCGACCTGGAGCCCACTCGGTAGGCTGCCTGTGCCACAAGCGCTGTCACAGCGGGCTTGATGCCATAGAAAATGCCCGCAATGACCGGCATGTCCCCGTGGGCCATATACAGCCAGGCCAGAGCAATGATGATGAACAGCGATGGCAGGACAAAAAGAACCCCTGCCAAAATGCCACCCCATGTCCGGTGCAGCAGCCATCCCAGATACGTTGCAAGCTGTTGAGCCTCGGGCCCCGGCAGCAACATGCAGTAGTTAAGGGCGTGGAGAAATCGCTTCTCGGAAATCCATCGACGGCGGTCTACCAGCTCCTCATGCATGAGTGCTATTTGACCTGCGGGGCCGCCAAAGCTGATGAATCCAAGCTTCAACCAGAAACGCAGCGCTTCTGAAAGCGAAAGAGAGGCTGGCGCAACCGGATCGGTGGGCCTGGGCAAAGCGGTGTCCATAAAAGCTCCATAGGGAATATCCAGCTCTTGGACGAGACACCGTCTACCCTTGCGGGACGGGAGGCTGCTTTCCCGATGCAGGAATTCTAGCCCAGTCGCCTGAGCTCTCATGCACGCCGAAGACAAAGTCTGCAGCTACCGAGAGCAGCGCCAGCACATGGAGCAGAGCCGTACTTGCTGTGCGCCACAAGGACAGGCATCTCAGCCCTCAACGCCCAGAGCTCCTTCGCGGCAGCTCACTCGCGCAGACGAAGACATCGAGCTCCGGAATTTTCCCTCTTGAAGCACACCGCAGCTCGGATCACCAGAACCATCATCACCGATAGCGCTGCTTTCAATATCAGGCCGCCTCCACGATCGACGAGACATCCAGCACATACATCTGGCGCTGGCTCTCATGCACCGAGTCAATGCACACCTGCTTGCCATCACGACTCCAACGTGGATGCAGGTCACAGCGGTTTTCCTTGCTCAGCTCCGGAGTGGCATAGAAACTGCCCAGATTGCGACGCTCGCCGGTCTGCATGTCGAAAAGGAACAGAAAGCGCTCGTGTGTCCTGTCATCTGGATAGGTGTCACTCAGCATCCAGCGGGTACTCACCGGCGAGAACGTCATATGGCCGTTTTCCACCAGCACATCGCGACCAATCACTTTCACCTCTCCTCCTTCAACATCGTGATAGAGGTGGTAGTGAATCTCGCCGGCATGTGGCCCCCAGACAATGATGTGCTCGTTGTCCTGCCACAAGGGATGAGAGATCTGGTGCTCCGACTTTTCATAGTCAAACGTGCCTGCGGCACTGGGGTCGAAGTCGTCAGCCAGCTGCGGCAGCGGATGATCGGAGCACTCCAGCAAGCGCATGTCCGAACCGTCCGGGTTCATGGTGATCAGGCGATGCAGGAAGCAGGTCTCATCCTTCACACGTTCTGTCCATCGATGCAAAAACAGGATGCGTGAAGAAGCCGGGTTGATCTCGATATGACTGACCCAGTGGATGGCCTTGTCCATCGACGACACATGATGGAATGCCTTGAGTTGCTCATAGCTGACCAGCAACCGGGAATCACCTGTCGCCAGCTCCATGCACCAGATGCCGTCATCTGCGGGCGCCAGAGGCAATTCATAAGGCTGTCCCGGCTCGCTGTAACCAATGGTCTCGTGCGTGATGTACAGGCGCCGGTAGTTGACCGACAGCGCCCAGGCACTGCTGGGTGCAACCACATACACGGGCATGGGCAGAACTCGGCGCTCTTGCGTATCCACATCCACCACTACGGCGCCAAAGCCCGGGTAACGGGCTGACATATCGCCCGTGCGATCGTTATAGATCAGCTTGCGACCCGGTGCGCCATCTAACCACTGCAGCTGGCTGCCCATCTGGAAGTTCCAGGCACCGGTCTCGCCCACTGCGTGAAAGCGGTCACCGTCCTGAGTGTCGAAATAGCCAATCGTGGCCTTGACCTCTGGCGTCAGGTAAATGTCCATCCAGGGCGTTTGCTGGGCTGCCAGCAGGCGATTGCCTTTGTCCCAGTTGGACTTGTTGTAGTAGCCGAAGAAATGATGAAGGCTGCCGTCACCCACGCGTCGGCAGGGAGCAAAAGAAGAATGAGAAGAGGTCGTCATTGGATATCAAGCAGTAGCGTCGCAGCGACTGGCTGCGACTCGAAAGCGATGTAGGGCATGAAGAAGCCCGGCTCTGGTTAATTCGCCGTAATCTTTCCGGCAGCGATCACCTGGTCCCAACGCTGCTTTTCCTTGGCCACAAAGCTTTGCGCTTCTGCCAGGGTATTGGCCACGGCACTCATCCCTTGATCCTGCAGCCCCTTGCGGAACTCGGGTGTATTGACCACCTTGCGGATGTCTTCACTGAGCTTGTGCACGAGGGCCTGAGGCACCTTGGAGGACACGGCAACCGTGGTCCATGATGTGGCTACATAGTCCTTCATTCCTGCCTCACCGGTCGTCTGCACATCCGGCAGCGCCGCCAGGCGCTCATTGCCGGTCACCGCCAGCGCCTTGAGCTTGCCGCCCTTGACATGAGCCAGCACTGTCGGAGGGTTCTCGAACATCAGCTGAATCTGGCCACCGAGCAAATCATTGAGCGCTGCCGAGCTTCCACGATAGGGAACATGAACAATGGGAGCGCCGGACTGGAGCTTGTACAGCTCTCCCATCATGTGAACCGACGAGCCCACGCCAGCAGAGCCAAAATTGATGCTGCCTGGATCCTTCTTGGCCAGCTCGGTCAGCTCCTGCAGATTCTTGACCGGCAGGTTGGGGGTTGCAACCACGACATGAGGCATCTCCGCCAGCACGGTGACAACGCGCAACTCCTTGGCAGGGTCGTAAGGCAGTTTCTTGTAAACCCCGTAAGCAGCATGCAATCCGATGGATCCCACCATCAGCGTGTAGCCGTCCGCCGGCTGATCGGACACGTATTTCCCACCCAGATGGCCGCCTGCACCTGGCTTGTTCTCAACCACCACGGCTTGATTCCACATACGGCCGAGCCTGTCGGCAAGCATACGGGCCTGCACGTCCGAGCTGCCACCCGCAGTGAACGGCACGATGATGCGAATTTGACGAGCAGGATTGGGATATGCGGAGCTGCCTTCAGCCCAGGCCGAGCCGACGCTCGCCAACGTTGCGGCAGCCAGCACTCCCAGACACAGAGAGCGACGAGCGCTAATGCAAACCATCTAATGACTCCTTGGATTGATTGATGCGCCCTCAACTCCTGAAAACGCATGCACTTATTCGTATGGAAGTCAGTGTAGAAAGCCTAACCTACTCGGAAAAATTCATTTTTCAAACTCATCTATACGTGGTTGGTATACCCTTCATCCTCAGCATCAAACCGGTTGCGCCATGCCACGCCCTTTGAGTTTTAAAGAAATTGAAGCATTTCGTGCCGTGATGCAAACCGGCACCACGACCGCCGCTGCGCAGCTGCTGCACACCACGCAGCCGTCCATCAGCCGTCTGCTGGCTCAGATGCAGACCGGCGCGGACCTGAAGCTGTTTGATATGCATAAAGGGCGGCTGCGCCCGACTGCAGAGGCACGGGAGCTCTTTTCGACGGTGCAGCAACATTTCGTAGGTCTGGACCGCATTGAGCGCGATCTTCAGGGGCTGCGGCAGTTCGGTGCAGGCACTCTGCGCATAGGCTGCACCCCGGCACTGGGACTGTCCATCGTTCCCGCGGCCCTGCACAATTTTCTGCTGCACTACCCGGGTACACACATCAGCCTGCAGACGCTAGGTACTACACATCTTCGGGAAGGACTGCTGCACGGCCAGTTTGACCTGGTCGTCAGTACCATGGCCATTGGCTCCCCTGAACTCAACGCAAGCGTTCTGCATCAGACCCAGGCCGTCTGCGTCATGCATCCAGGCCATCCGCTGGCACAGCACAGCAGCCTGCATGTCCAGGACCTGGAAAACCAGCTGCTGCTGACCTTGAATTCCGACGACAACATCTACCTGCAGCTGCAGCGAACCATGCTCGAGCATGATGTCCGCCCCAGCTCAACTGTCGAAACCACCTACTCCTCCACCATCTGCTGCCTTGCCGCGCAAGGTACAGGCTTGGGCGTAGTGAACCCCTACGTGGCGGCAACATTTGCGTCAAGCCTCTGCATCAAACCGTTCCTGCCCGAGTGCTCAGTAGAGGTGGTGCTGGCACTGCCCAGTCATTCGGCACCTTCGGAACGCACGCAATGCTTTGTCGAGGAGCTGCAAAAACAGCTGGCAACATAAGCAGCCCAGCCCTGCAGCAAAGGCTAGCCACTCAAGAAAATTCCAGCGTCAGATGACGGCGAACGCCAAATGCGTCTCAAGGGTCTGCGCCCGCAACCGAGTACATGTGCATGGATGGGGTGGAATTCCGGCGATAGTCAGAGGGCCTCTTACCGGGCCTTGCATTGAATCGGCACCATGCGGCCGACCTCGACCGTCAGATCCAGTCCTTTTCCTCGGATGGTATTGGGCCCGTTGCTGTAAACAAATCCGGAGCCGCTTGGCTGCTGTGGAAGCTCTATGCCTTGACCGCCGCGCATCAAGACTGCTTTGCTGTTGGCAGGCGAGAAACGCACCGAAATGGATTCTCCGTTTGCACAGGTGAATGCAACTTCACGGTCTGCGTCTTGAGACGGCGCAGAACTGCAGGCACTGACGGCGATTGCGGCGAACATGGCAAGCCCGATGACTTTCATAGACTTCTCCCGTGATATTTCAAGGCAAGACTCAAGCAGTCATGAAGAACTCTTGTGTCTGGTGGCACTTCCAACACTTGGCAGATCACCTTTGTCTCGACAGGCTGGGAGATCCCAACCTGCTACAAGCTCCTGCCAACGAGTCAGACCGCAACGCGAAGTGGAGCTTGATTGACGCATATCTGAGCTCAGGCTGAACTCACACGCCTGTCGCGCTCCTTGTCCCGGTAAAGGCGTGCTTTTTCAGCATACATGGCCTTGTCCGCCCCTTGAACAATGCTTTCTATCGGCGTGCCTTCCAGGCCACAGGCATGGCCCATGGAAACCTGGATGCTGTGACCCGGATAGAACTGATTGTTCAACTCCAGCAAGGACAAGATGCGCTCCTGCAATGCCACGGCACCACGTTCATCAGTTCCCGGCAATAGCACGACAAACTCATCACCACCAATGCGGGCGGCGCAGGCCGGCGCATCCACTGCCTTGGAGAGAACTTCGCCCATACGCCTGAGCATGGCATCGCCTGCAGTATGCCCATGCTCGTCGTTGACGACCTTGAGTCCATTCATATCTATGGCAAGCATGGACAAGGGCCAGGGCCCTTTGCGCGACAGCCTGTTGAGCTCTTCGGTATAGAAAGCGCGGTTGCGCAACTGGGTCAACACATCATGCTTGCCCAGATATTCAAGATAAGCCTCAGCCTTCTTGCGAGCGGTGATATCCACGAGTGACAGCAGAACCAAACCCCACTTCTCCGCGTGGCTGCTCATGATGGCGAACTCCATATGAATATGGAGCACATCGCCAGCCAGCCCGTAGTTCACCACTTCCCGCTGCTGCACCAGCTTCCCCTCCCAAAGGTCTATCAGCTGCTCGGCAAACGAATCGTACATTTCGCCCCTGAAAACCTTGGACAGATTCTGCAGCAGTTGCTGCTTGCTCTCGGCACCGAGCATTTGCAGCGTCTGGCGATTGACATCGAGCACCTGGATTTCCTGCATGCAGCGGGTCACGAATTCCGGATGCACTTTCAGAAAAGTCCGGAAATCGGTGATTCCGCGCGCTCGCACATCGTCCATCAGGCGCTTGACCACGCTGAAGTCCTCAACCCACAGCGACACCGGGGAGTACTCGAACAGGTCTCTGGCGTATTGCTCGCTGCGCTGCAGCTTCACCGTGCTCTGCACCTCCGCCGTCACATCCTCCAGAGAGACCAGCACCCGGCTCCAGCTTTGCTCGTAGCCCGGCAGTACACGCGCCCTCACCTGCACATCGAGCCGCCGTCCATCCAGGGCATAGTTGACCGAACGGGTCTCGAAACTGAGCACCCCCTCCCAGAGAGCGACCAGTTCATTCATGATGCTGTCGAGCATGTCGCCGCGAAAGACCTCGCTAAGCCGGCTCTTCAGGGTTTCCTCATCTTCGGCCTTGAACAGGTCCAGCGTGTACTGATTGACCCGCAGCACCTTGTAGGACTGACTGCAAAGCCTGAGCCGTTCCGGATCCTCTTTGAGAAAGCTGAGCAGATCGCTCACCCCCTGCGCCCGCCATTGATCGAAAATCTGTTTCAGGCCGCTGTAATCCTCCATCCAGAGCGATACCGGTGCCAGGTTGAACATATCCTCGAAGTCCAGACCTTCTGCGAGCGAATTTTTCACAAACGATACCTCCGCCAACGATTATTACCGAGACTTCAAGCCTGCACTCAGCCCTCTTTTGCAAGAGTCGAGCAACTATCTCGCCGCAATGAAAAAGACTCCCTGCGGAGTCTTTTCAGGTCAGATCACCTCAGGCAGTCTCTGCCTTGCGGCTTTCACCTTGTACATTGCGGCATCGGCTTTCTGCAAAGCATCATCCACATCGGTGTCATCGGGCATCAAGCAGACCATTCCCACGCTGGCTCCTGCGTACTCGATCTCACGCCCGTCGGCCAATTGCAAACGGGCAACAGAGGCTTTGCTCAATCGCAGCTGCATCTCCCTGATCACGGCCTCAGCGTCTTCATCCAGCAAAGGCCCGGCACCGACCATGACGAATTCATCGCCACCGAAACGAGCCAGCATGTCACTGCTGCGCAGTCCTGATCGCAGTTGTTCGGCCATGGCACGCAGCAATGCATCCCCTGCCTCATGACCGAACTGGTCATTGATCTGCTTGAAGCGGTCAAGATCCACAAAGCCCACCAGCACCCATTCACGGGTGCGGCGGCAATGAGCAATGAGTCGGTTGAGTTCCTCGGTCACGCAGCGGCGATTGGGCAATCCAGTCAGGGAATCGAGCATGGCCAACGAGGCCAGCTCCTCGTTGGCATGCTGCAGCGATCTCACCAGTTGCTCGCGCTCGGCAAAGCCTGCAATGATCTTGGCAAACAGGCGCAGCAGATCCTCGGCCTCCGCTGCCAGCGCGACTGAATGGTCGCTGGCTGCACACAAAGTGCCGAACAGCGCACCATTGGAAAAACGCACGGGCGTGCTCACATAAGTCTGGATACCCAGTTGACGCGCTGCATCCGAGTCGCCCCAGCACTCGCCAACGTTGTCAGTAAAGGTACGCCCTTCGTCGAGCGACCGTTTGCACAAGGTGTCGTGCCAGGGCACCTCCAGCCCTTCGGGGATCTTCATCTCTCCCGTATTGAGGGAATACAGAACATTCTGAATACCGCGCACCTCATCCACGGTGGTGAGATAGGCCGACTCCAGATCAGTCACTTCCACCATGATTTCCAGAAGAGGTCGCGTGAAGCTGGGCAGATTCTGAGATGCGGAGACGGTCTGGGAAAGGCGTTGAATAATTGATGGCATGGTGCAATTTGGGGGTACGGCCGCACGACCAGTGCGGCAGCTCAAGCAAAGCCTAAAGCCTAGGCATCATCACTTTCATTCGACTGAGACTATCGTTCAATCATGCAATGAAAGCCAGATCCCAACGTCTGTATTTTCAAGCAATCGATTGTCAGACTAGGACTGAGGCCACAGGACCCTGACACGCAGACCGCCCAGTTGCGGCGACTCGTCAAGCCACAGCTGGGCACCGCTGCTTTGCGCAATGCTTTGCGCAATGGCCAGCCCCAGGCCACTGCCGCCGGCCATGCCACCAGCCCCATGACCGCGAACAAAGCGCTGCAGGACGCGTTGGCGCTCGGCCGGTGCAATGCCTGGACCCGAATCCTCCACCACCAGTGCACGTCCGTGCTCGTCCTGCAACCAGCCCACATCAACTCGCCCCCCGGCGGGCACGTATTTGATGGCGTTGTCCAACAGATTGCGCAGCAACACCGCCAGCGCCTCGGCGTCTGCGGCCACGCTGAATGCGGACTGCTGCGGCGGGTCTTCACTAAGACCCATGTCCAGCCCCTTGGCCTGGGCAGCAGGCGCGGCATCAGCCAGAGCCTGCTCGACCAGCACGCGCAAGTCAGCCAGCCGCGCATTTTCAGTCTGCGGGCTGGCTTCCTGCCTGGCCAATGCAAGCAACTGCTCCACCAGTCGCCCGGCGCGCTCGATTCCTTGCGCCAGACGGGCCTGCGCTGACTCGCGCTCGGAGCTGTCCGTCGCTTTGCGCAGCAGTTGCAATTGCAGCTGCAACGCGGCCAGCGGCGAGCGCAGCTCATGCGCAGCATCTGCCACGAAATTCTGCTGTGCCTCAAAAGCCTGCCGTACGCGCTGCAGCAGGCTGTTGAGCTCCTCTACCAGCGGGCGCATCTCATCCGGCAGATCATGCTCCGCAACGGGTGCCAGATCCTGAGGCTGACGCATGGCCAGCTCCCTGCGCACCCGCTGCACGGGAGTCAGTGAATGGCGAATCACCCACCACACGGCCAGCGCCAGCAGCGGCAACAGCAGCACCACAGGCAGCAAGCTGCGCCAGGCGGCTTCACGCGCGAGGATCTGACGCACGCGCATGTCCTGAGCAATCTGAATCACCTGAGAGCGTGTCTGCAGTGAAAACACACGGTAGATCGTGCCACGCGCAGGCACATCGGCAAAGCCCAGCACTGCCATCTGGGGCAAGGCATCACCCAGAGCCGACTCGAAAATTCTCAGTCCCTCATTGGTCCAGACCTGGACGATGAACTCGTTGTTTTCATCTTCGGGAGGCGTTCCCTGCGGTCTGCCTTTGGCATCGACCGGCAGACCCGCCCGCAGTGCAAACGCCGTCTGCTGCATCTGGTAGTCGAACAGGGTATCTGTCTGCGCCAGTGCATTGCGATAGGCAAACACCCCTTGCAGCACGGCCACCAGCAAAATCGCCATGCCGATAAAAAGCAACAGACGCCCGCCCAGCGAGCCGGGCAGCTTCAACTGCTGCAATGCTTGGTTTTCGCTCATGGCCTGGGCACCATGTAACCAAGACCGCGCACATTGAGCACTGCGGCAGCGCCGAGCTTTTTACGCAACCCGTGGATATAGACCTCCACCGCATTGCTGCTGACCTCGTCGCCCCAGCCATAGAGTTTGTCTTCGATTTGCTGACGTGACAGCGTGGCCCCCGGCCTTGCCAGCAATGCCTGCAGCACCGCCCATTCACGACCAGACAGAGTGACCGGCTGGCCATTCACGCTGGCCTCGCGAGTATTGGGGTTGAGCATGATTCCCTCATGCTCGTACACCGCATCCAGATGCCCTGCCGCACGCCGCGTTAGCGCGCGAATGCGGGCCAGCAGCTCATCCATGTCATAGGGTTTGATGACATAGTCATCGGCCCCGGCGTCCAGCCCCGCAATGCGGTCACGCACGGCATCCCTGGCGGTCGCCACCAGCACCGGCGTGGCATCCTTGCGCGCACGCAACTGGCGCAGCACCTGCAAGCCATCAAGCTTGGGCAAGCCCAAGTCGAGCAGCACCAGATCGTACTGGTGGCCATGCAAGGCTGTATCGGCCTGGGCGCCATCCTGAACCCAGTCCACCACATAGCCTTCACCGCGCAGCAGCGCCAGCACGGCCTGGCCGATCATGGAGTCATCTTCAACGAGCAGTAAACGCATGGAGCAAGGATAGCGCCGCTACAGCGGGAATGCCCAGCACCAGAAACAAAGGATGCATCGCACGCAGCCTGCATGCCCGCAAGGCGGCAAGCGAGGCAGCTCCACCCCAAGCGGGCAAGCCACCACCTCACATGAAGGGCCGCCGGTTACACCGCAGCTTCGATGCCCGGCATCGCCATACGTGCCTTGGTCAATGCCATGCCCAGGTTGGCGGTACGGCGGCAGACAAAGACTGCCACATAGTCGGGCACTGCCTTGCTACGCAGAAAGACGTGAATCAGGTTGTCACTGTTGACGATGATTTCCTGAAAATAGTGGTGACCATCATCGCTGAGGCCGCGCGAACGCTTGAACATGGTCTCGATCATGGAGACATTGGGGCCGTTGAACAGGTCGGCCGTAGCAGCCGCCACCAGATCAATCACCTCACGCGGATGGGAATCCACGGTACGGATCGACAGCAACATGCCCGAAGCAGCATCCACATAACCAGCGGCCAAGCACTCGGGGACCGAAGCCACGGCCTGTGTCAACACGGTATCCAAACTCATTACGCTCTCACTTTCCTATTGCTAATCTTTTGCGTCATGGCCGTTTGCAGTCCGCAGCGCCCATGCTTTGGTGGTCTTGAAAACATCACGCCATCTTTTGCAGCAATGCGTTTTCGAATTCATAAAGAAGCGCTTCCTGTGCCTCGGATTGCACATACTGAGCATCAATCAATCGCACACGGCGCAAAGCCTCTTCGGCAGTCAGGCCCTCGCGTACCAGCCAGGCGGCAAGCACGGTTCCGGTACGACCCAATCCTGCAAGGCAGTGCACGGCAAGCACCTCTCCACGGCGCAGGGCGACCGACATGCGTGCCAGCAGCATCTGCATCTGTGCCACTGTCGGTGGCTCGTGGTCATAGACCGGCAGGTGAAAGTTCTTGAGCCCATTGCGGGCCAAGGCACCCTGCGGGAAGTCCTTTTCCGTCAACGTGATCAGCATGGTGACGCCGCAACGATTCAGGGCCTTGAGGTCGGCGTCCATGTCATGGACCACGCCCGGCCAGGGCGTACCTGCCAGCCTCCCAGGCACCAGCCAGGAAAACCCGTTCGGGCCGCGGCTGGCTGGCATGGCATTTTCAGCAGCCAGCAATGGCTGCATTTCCATCAACACAGCCGCATTTACAGTGCGAGGCTGGTAGCGGGCTGTGGCGGACAGGCCAGATGACGCAACCGCTGCCGGTTGCGACAGTGCAGGCTCAGGTGCAGAGGCCGACGTTGACGCAGGCAGCACGGGTTCCGATTTGAAGGGAGCCACGACCTCACTCACTGCGGCCGAAGATGCAGGCAGGTCGGAAAATTCGGCAATGGCCGCCAAGGCGGCGTCAGGCAAGGGAGGTGGCGGCAGCACATCGTCAGCCAGCTCACTCAAAGGCGTACCCGGCATGGGGACAGCGCAGCTGCCGGTACGCAGGAATTGCTGACCGGCGGCACTGAGCGGCCGCTGAGTGAACGCAGCCATTGCTGCGGCTTCCTGGATCCGCCCGCCTGCGAGCAACAGCATCTGCTGCGCAGCAGCCTGGGCATGCTGCTGCTGGTGCGTGATCAGCAGCACACTGCGCTGCTGACCGATCTGCTTGATCACGTCCAGCAGCAAAAATGCCTCATAGCCTTCCAGATCAGCCGTGGGCTCATCGATCATCAACACCGCCGGCTTGGCCCAGGCCTCGCGCAAAATGGCCACGGCGCGTTGCTGCACCGCGCTCAACAGCATGGTGGACTTGTCCAGAGCCTGGGCCAGCTCGGCAAAGCCATAGTGCTGCAGCTGTTCAGTCACCCACTGACGCCACTCCAGTGGCGCACGTGACTCGCTCTGGCGCGCCTTCTCGATCAGTGCATCCAGGGTGTTGGCGCGCATAAGCCGGGCATGCTGCTGTACCAGGCGCGGCAAGACCTGCACGCCGTCGGTGCTCAAAGGCATACGCAATGGATGAGCGCAATAGACCACCTGCCCCCAGCTGCGAAAACGCGGATTGACCGCATTCAGTCCGGCCAGCGTGCGCAGCAGCGTGGATTTTCCTGTACCCGCAGGGCCCAGCAATGCGGTTACGCCTGATTGCGGAAGTGTGAAATCCACTTCGGCCAAAACCACGCGTGGACCATATGAAGCGCCCAGGCCTTGCACCTGCAGACTGTGTTGCTGATCCAAAAAATCTTCCCCCTCGCAGCGCCTGCTCCGAGGGCCGTCACGATGTATTTGCGGTCACGCCAAATCGCCACCAAACGGCGTCAAAAAGACGAATGAATGCTTTGGCCCGGCAGTCTATGGCATTACTTCTCCTGAAACTCGTCACTTTTTGAAATATGACAACATTATGTTGAAATTCATAGAATATTCGTTCATTCAGATATTTTTGTTTTAAATCAATGAAAGCAGATAAAGAAAAACCGCAACCCGGAAGGTTGCGGTTTTCTACGTAGTCAGGGCGTCAGTCAGCCCAGGCGCACCGGCACAAAGATTTTGTTGCCATCGCGCCAGATCAGCACGGCCACGGTCTTGTCCGCCTTGGCGACTGCGGCCCGCACCTCATCGATATTTCCGGCAGGTGCGCCATTGATGGACAGCAGCACGTCGCCCTGGCTGATGCCTGCCGCTGCAGCCGGACCGCTGGCATGAGCCACCAGCAGGCCGGACTCCACACCAATCTGCTTTTTTTCCTCAGGCTGCAGGGGGCGCAAAGCCAGCCCCAGCTTTCCCTTGTCAGCGTCCGGAGAGGACTTGGCCACCTTCGCAGCCTTGTCACTGGCATCGCCAAGGGTCGCACTCAGAGTCTTGGATTCACCCTTGCGCCAGACTTCCAGCGTCACTTTCTGCCCCGGCAAGGCCTGGCCGATAAAGGCCGGCAGATCGCCCGAACCAACAACGGGTTTGCCATCCACCTTGCGCACCACATCGCCCGGTTCCAGTCCGGCCTTGGCGGCAGGGCCATTCTTTTCGACACTAGCCACCAATGCACCTTCGGGCTTATCCAGCTTGAAGGAATCGGCAAAGGCCTGATTGACCTCCTGCACACTCACGCCCAGCTTGGCATGCTGGGCCTTGCCCGTTGCCTGAATCTGCTGTTGCACACGGGTTGCCAGCTCAATGGGAATCGCAAACGACACCCCTTGATACCCGCCCGAGCGGGTGTAGATCTGGCTGTTGATGCCCACGACCTCGCCCTGTGCGTTGAACAGCGGGCCACCGGAGTTGCCGGGGTTGATCGCCACATCCGTCTGCAGGAAGGGAACAAAGGAATCATCGGGCAGAGAACGTCCCTTGGCGCTCACCACACCCGCCGTCACGCTGTTCTCAAAGCCGAAGGGCGAGCCGATCGCCAGCACCCAGTCGCCCACACGCAGCTGGCTGGTCTGGCCCAGCTTGACCGTGGGCAGCCCGGCAGCGTCAATCTTGAGTACCGCCACATCGGTCTTGGGGTCGGCTCCCAGCACCTTGGCCCTGAACTCGCGACGGTCGTTGAGCTTGACCGTCACTTCCTTTGCGCCATGCACCACATGGGCATTGGTCAGAATCACGCCGTCGCTGGAGACGATAAAGCCCGAGCCTTGGCCACGCATGGGTGTATCAGGCTGCTGCGCACGTGGCCCCATGCCCTGCCCGCCCGGCATTCCAGGAAAGCCGAACTGGCGGAAGAACTCAAGGAAGGGGTCATCGGGGCTGATGCCCTGACCCTGTTGCTGACGTTCGCTGGTCTGGTCGCCTTCATCGTCGCTCATGGTGCGAGAGGAACCCACCACGCTGATATTGACCACGGCCGCTCCGTTGCGCGCCGTGATATCTGCGAAATTGGGAGCATTCACCGCAGGCAGGTTAAGGGCTGCAGGTTGTGCAACCACCGCAGATTGCGTCACCTGCGCCTGGGCAGCACTGCGGGTTCCCACCAGGCCGGCGCCGGTGGCGCCCAGTGCGCCGATCGCACCTGCGGCCACCAGGGCCATGACCAATCGGCGGGGTGTGGAGAGAATTGTGTTCATGGTCATCCTTTCAAAAAAGCACCGGATCGGTGTCGTTGAAGGGAAGTTTGAACGTCCACACTTAGGCGAGACTTAGGCGCTTGCGGTATTCACCAATGCGCCTGAACCAGAAGCTGCTTGCATCGGCAGCTCAAGGAGTTCAGGCCATTTTCAATCTGCAACCCACCTCGCTCAGATGAGCTCCAGCACCAGCTCCGGCGGGCGACAAAGCTTGGCCCCCTTGGGAGTGACCACAATGGGTCGATTGAGCAGCACCGGATGCGCAGCCACGGCCTGAATCAGCTGGACATCGCTGACCGCTGCGTTGTCCAGACCCAGTTCCTTGAACTGAGCCTCCTTGGTACGTAGCAAGTCACGCACCGAAACGCCCAGGTGTGCCACCAGCTCTGCCAACTCTGGCGCCGTCAGCGGCGTGGCGATGTAATCGACGATATTGGGCTCGATGCCATGCTCGCGCAGCAGCGCCAGCGCGCCGCGCGAATTACTGCAGCGGCTGTTGTGAAAAATGGTGATGTCAGGGCGATTCACGGGGGTGTTTGTACTTGTAGTCATGACTGCAGTGTAGCGAGCCTGTGCCTGTCCAAGGCTTGGCAGGCAGTCACTGCATAGCAGCTATGCCGGCTGCGCCAGAGCCAGGCAGAGCGCCATCTCATAGACTGCCTGCAAAACATCATGAGGAGACAATATGCCCGCTTTCACCGCATGCGATCCCTTCACTCTGAACCGCCGCCAATGGAGCCAATGGGCTGCGGCCACCGCCTTGGGCGGTCTGACCGGTACAGCTCTGGCACAGGACTCGAGGTACCCCAGCAAGGCCATACGCATGGTCATTCCGTTCACGCCCGGCGGCTCCGCCGACATTCTGGGTCGCGCCATAGGTCATGAGCTGACGACCGCCTGGGGCCAGAGCGTGGTGCCGGAAAACGTTGCCGGCGCAGGCGGCAGCATCGGCGCGGACCGCGTGGCAAAGGCCAGTGCCGATGGCTACACCCTGCTCATGGGTCATGTGGGCACGCTGGCCGTTACACCCACGCTCTACCCCAAGCTGCCTTACGACCCTATCAAGAGCTTTACGCCTCTGGCCTGGGTGGCGCGTGTGCCCAACGTGCTGGTCGTGCATCCATCGCTGCCGGTCAATGATCTGGCATCGTTCATCAGCTACGCCAAGGCCAATCCCGGAGCGGTGAACTTCAGTTCGGGCGGCAACGGCAGCGCCGCGCATATGACCATGGCCTATCTGAGCCTGCAAGCAGGGCTGAAGATGCAGCATGTGCCCTACAAGGGCACGGCCCCGGCCGTCAATGATCTAGTGGCCGGTCAGGTTCAGGCCCTGTTCACCGGCATTCCCGCCGTGCTTGCGCAGATCCGCGCAGGCCAGATCAAGGCCATCGCCGTTTCATCACCTCAGCGCATCCCTGCACTACCCAATGTGCCTACCGTGGCCGAAGCAGGCTTGCCCGGCTTTGAGGCCGACCAATGGTATGGCGTGGTCGGCCCTGCCAATATGCCCGCCGACGTGGTCGCCAGGATCAATCAGCAGATCAATGCCTCGCTGCGAAGCCCCGCCATCCTCGAGCGTCTGCAAAGCGAAGGCGCCCAGCCCATGCCCAGCACGCCCAAGGTCTTTGCCGACCTCATCGTCAAGGACCTCGCGCGCTGGCGCAAGGTCATCATCGACAGCAAGATGACGCTTTAAGCGCCCAGGGCCTGCGCTTCAGGCTGCGGCGGAACTGGTTGCAACCGGGGCTGCCGTTGCGGACTCCAGTTCTTCCTCGTGGGCATCGAACTCGCGCCCCGGCAGCAGCAGATTCAGGCCCACGGCCACCAGCGCACCCACGGTAATACCCGAGCCGAACACCTCGCGCACAAAGGCAGGCATCTTGGAGAGCAGATCGGGGCGCACCGTCACGGCCAGGCCGCAGCCCAGCGAGACTGCAATGATCAGGCCGCTGCGACGCGTCTGCTCTGCACCGCTGAGCATGCGGATGCCCGCCAGGATGATCATGGCAAACATCATCAGGCCCGCACCGCCGAGCACTGGCTGGGGAATCGTCACTACCAGCGCTCCCAGCACCGGAAACAGTCCAGCCAGCAGCAGCATCACGCCGGTCAGCATCACCACATGGCGGCTGGCCACGCCCGTGAGCGAGACCACGCCCACGTTCTGCGCGAAGGTGGAAACCGGCGGGCTCGACATCACGGCGGCAAAGGCCGAACCCACGCCGTCGCACAGCATGCCGCTGGCCAGGCGCTTGCCGCGGATCGGCGTCCGCGTTGCCGCCCCCAGGGCCATGAAAGTGCCCGTGGTCTCGACAATGGTCACGAGAAAGGCGATGGACATGGCAACGATGCCCGATACCGGAAAGCTCATGCCGAAATGCAGCGGCTGCGGAATCGCGAAGATCGGCGCCTCGCGCACCTGGGTGAAGTCGATCAGACCCAGGGCCAGGCACAGCAGATAGCCGCAGGCAATGCCCAGCACCACGGCCGATGCCGAGATCACGCCCTTGCCCCATTGCACAAAGCCGATCACCAGCGCCAGCACAAAGCCCGCAATCGCCAGATTGCCCACGGCGCCGTAGCTGCCGCTGCCCACACCGCCTGCGGCCCAGTCCACGGCGACGGGCGTGAGCGACAGCCCGATCATGGTCACAACCACGCTGGTCACGGTATGCGGAAAGAAGCGACGGATCACCGGCATGAAAAAGCTGCCGACGATCATCACCAGCGAGCCCACGAGCGAAGAGCCCAGGATGCCGGGCACACCATGCTCCAGTCCCACGCTGATGCCCGCACCAACAAAGGCGAAACTGGTACCCATCACGCAGGGCAGGCGTATGCCGACAGGTCCCACGCCACGGCACTGGATGATGGTGACGACGCCCGAGCCCAGCAAAGCCGCATTGACCAGGGCCACGATCTGGTCGGCCGGCAGCTTGAGCGCGCCGCCGAACACCAGCGGCACGGCGATGATGCCGCCCAGCGCGGCGAGCAGATGCTGCAGCGAAAGCAGCGTGGTGGTGATGAGGCTGGGCGGACGGTCTTCCACCCCGTAAAGCAGCTTTTCCATGGTCTTGTCTCCTGTTTTTTAGGTATGCAATCGCCGGGGAATAGGCTTCCCCGCGAAGGCCACAAGACTAAGCACGCAACCGGGAGCTCTCATATGCCGTTGCCGATACAGCCCATGCGCGGCGCCGTATAGCTTGTCCAGCATCGAGAAAGAATTTCTGGCACTCCAAGTCACCTGACACCAGTCCCGAGCCCACTTTTCTTCCAGTGCCACAAAGGCTTGGAATCTCTCTCACACCGATGTCCGGCCATCGCAATGGACCAGCGATGACCGTCACCGAAAAGTCTCAATGTCCTGCTGCGGCTCGCTCGAACAGGCTGCGCGCGAGATTGCGGTGCTGGCCCAGCACCACGGGCAGGTCGGCGGTCAGCAGACGCCCGTCCTCGACCACCACACGCCCGTTGATGACGCTGCTGGACACATTGGCCGGCGTGCAGAACACCAGCGCTGCCACGGGGTCGTGGCCAGCACCCGCATAGCCAACGTCTTCCATGTCGAAAGCCACGAAGTCGGCAGACATGCCGGGAGCCAGTGCGCCGATGTCGTCGCGGTTGAGCACGCGCGCACCGCCCAGCGTGGCGATCTCCAGCGCCTCTCGGGCACTCATGGCCGCCGGGCCGTAGCCCACGCGCTGCAGCAGCATGGCCTGGCGCGCCTCGCCCAGCATGTGGGCACCGTCGTTCGATGCGCTGCCGTCCACCCCCAGGGCCACGGACACGCCGGCATCGCGCATGCTGCGGATGGGTGCGATGCCCGATGCCAGGCGCATGTTGGAGCATGGACAGTGCGCCACACCGGTGCCGGTGCGCGCAAACAGCGCAATGCCTTCGGGATCGAGCTTGACGCAATGCGCATGCCAGACGTCGCGCCCCACCCAGCCCAGGTCTTCGGCGTATTGCGCCGGGGTCAGGCCGAACTTCTCGCGCGAGAAGGCCACGTCGTTGTCGTTCTCGGCCAGATGGGTGTGCAGCGAGACACCGTGCGCACGCGCAAGCACCGCCGATTCGCGCATCAGATCGCGCGTCACCGAGAACGGCGAACATGGGGCCAGAACCACGCGCAGCATGGAGTGACGCGAGCCGTCGTGGTATTGCTGGATCAGGCGCAGGCTGTCGCGCAAGATGGCCTCTTCCTCCTCCACCACCACATCGGGCGGCAGGCCGCCCTTGCTGCGGCCCAGGCTCATGGAGCCGCGCGCGGCGTGAAAGCGCATACCCATCTGCTGCGCAGCCACAATGGAATCGTCCAGGCGCGAGCCATTGGGAAACAGGTACAGATGGTCGCTGGTCGTGGTGCAGCCCGACAGCATGAGCTCGGCCATGGCGGTCTGGGTCGAGACATGGATCATCTCGGGCGTCAGGTGCGACCACAGCATGTAGAGGTTCTGCAGCCACGAGAACAGCTCGGCATCCTGAGCGGCCGGCACGGCACGCGTCAGGCTCTGGTACATGTGATGGTGAGTGTTGACCAGGCCCGGCGTCACGACCTTGCCGCGCATGTCCAGCACGCGCGCCTGGCCCTCGTCGGCCATGCGGCGGTATTGCGCCGGCAACTCGGCCGTTGCGCCCACCCACAGCAGGGCCGGGCCGTCCGCCACCAGCGCACCGTCCTTGATCTCGCGGCGTTGCGCATCCATGGTGACCAGTACGTCGGCATTCAGGGCAATCAGGGTCATGGGTTTCTTCCTCTCTAAACAAGAAGCGCAAGTCTAGAGAGGCACCCAAGCGCGCGATAGCGCTGAATTCAGCCAAGCATGTCCACAAAATGTGGACAGTGAATCAGTGTTTTCTGGCGTAGAGCCGCGCCAGCGCGGATTCGATGCTTGCCGCCATGAGCTCGGCAGCGGCACTCAGCTCCGCGCCCTTGCGCACGAACAGCATCAGGGTCTGGCGCTGCAGATGCGCATCGCGCAGAGGCACGAAGCTCAGCGAGCCGCGATCCAGCTCCTCCAGTACATCCAGAGCGTTGAGCAAGGCAATGCCCTCGCCCAGCATGACCAGGCGCTGTATCAAGGCCATGGAGGTGGACTCGGCCACCGGCGTCACCTCGATGGCACTGCGCGCGAAGGCTTCGTTGAGCAGACTGCGTATGGTCAGGGCCGGTGCCGGCAGAATCAGCGGATGACCCACGCATTCGCTGAGCAGCAGCGACGAATGATGGGCCAGTGGGTGCTTGACCGGCAGGATGGCTCCGATCTGCCATTCGCTGGCTGCCAGCATGCGCAAACCGGGTCTGGGCGCCAGATCGTAGGCAAGACCCAGGTCCACCTCCCCAGCCTCCACGGCAGACACAATGGCCTGCGTGGGCAAGTCGATGACACGCACGACCATCCCCGGGTGGCTGCTGCGAAAGTCATGCACTAGCGATGGCAGCAAGGAGCCCGCCAGACCCGACGTCGCCGCCACAGTGATCTCGCCACGCCGCATGCCCTTGAAGTCGGCAATGCGCTCGCGCAGCGCTGCATGTTCGCGCAAGGTGCTTCGCACATGGGTCAGCACCATCTCACCCAGAGGCGTAAGACGCAGGCGGTTGTGGATGCGGTCGAACAGCGGCGCTCCCAGTTCGGCCTCCAGATCGAGAATCTGCCGGTTCACGGCCGTGGGAGCCACATGCAGGTGCTCGGCCGCCTTGCGGATGGAGCCGCGGCGAACCACTTCATCGAGATAGCGCAAAACTCTGGCGTGCATGCGCGCAGCCTACAGGGTTTGACTGGGCGCGCAAAGCGCCGGCACAGCACCTAGTTCTGGCGCAGCCTGTCCACCTCGGTGTGCAAGTCCTTGGCCCAGGCGCGGCGGTCGCGCCCTTGTGCGCTCTGCGCCTCGCCATAGTGCACCACTGCAATCAGTTGCTCCGAACAAAGCACGCGCCAGATGGAGCCCAGCAAGGTCTCATCCCCGACATAGGTTGCGGCATAGCTGGTGCTGCCTGTCTTGCCATCGACAAAGCGCAGCCCCACGGGCTGTACCGGCGCATCGCATTGCACGGCGGCTTCGAGCAGATTGGAGTGAAACGAGAGCAGGCTGCGTCCATCGCCCGTCGTCCCTTCAGGAAAGACGGCAAGGATTTCGCCGCGCTTGAAGGCCTCTTCCATGGCTCCCACCATGCGCACCGCATCGCGGCGCGAGCTGCGCTGGATGTAGAGCGTGCCTGCGGCCGTCGCCAGCGTGCCGATGATGGGCCAGCCCTTGACGTCGGATTTGGAGATGAAGCGGCAATGGCGCGCCGCGTGCAGCAGCGGAATATCGAGCCAGGAGATATGGTTGCTGACCATGAGTACCGGCCCCTGGGCCGGTGGCTGCCCCTTGACCTGCAGTTGCACCCCGGCCCGCAGCAGCAGCGTTGCAGCCCAGGCCTGCACATGCTCGTGCTGCTGCAGGTAGTGCAGCTGCGGAAAGCGAAACGCCACGATCCAGGCGCCCTTGGCCACATGGGCCAGCAGACGCAGTCCGCGCCATACCGCACGCGAGCCGGTTTTGATTTTGTGCAAGCCGTTTGCCATGATTCTCAAACAGTGTAGCGGCTCGTTGTGACTCAGTTGCTGCAACTTGAAACCGGCAAGCGCCTAAGACTGGCGCAATGCAAAGTCAGAGGCACCGAGGAAGCGCCGCCGCGCACCGAGGGTGTCGCCCCCCTCCCGATGCAACGCATCGAGAGGGGGGGAAGCGGCAAAGCCGCTCAGGGGGAGCCTATCGTTGATAAGCGACAGCGCCGTCAACGATAGTCGTTACCACGCGCGCAGGCAGCTCATAGCCGTTGAACGGCGTGCTCTTGCCCTGGCTTTGCAGCGCCTTGGGATCGACCGTCCACTCCGCCTCGGGGTCGACGATGCACAGATCTGCCACGCCGCCCACCTTGAGCTGCCCCAGCAGGGACTGCTGCTCGCCCAGGGCGCTACCCAGCACGGCCACGGGAGCCGAAGTCACGACAGCCAGTGCGCGGTTCAGCGGCACCTTGTAGTCGCGGCTCCACTTCACGGCAATGGACAGCAGCAGCTCCACGCCGGTCGCACCGGGTTCGGCTTCGGCAAAAGGCAGCACCTTGGCGTCTTCGTCCACCGGGCAGTGATCGGAAACCAGCGCATCAATGGTGCCGTCAGCCAGCGCGGCAGACAGCGCATCGCGGTCGCGCTGCTGGCGCAGCACGGGCACCACACGGGCACTGCTGTCAAAGTAGCCGATGTCGTTCTCGGTCAGCAGCAGCGAGTTGATGGACACATCGGCGGTCACATTCAGGCCTTCGGCCTTGGCTCGGCGCACCAGCTCCACGCCGGCGGCGCTGGAGATGCGGCACAGGTGAACCCGGGTCTGCGAGCCACGGATCAGCTCGAAGATGGTGTGCAGCGCAATCGTCTCTGCCGCCACGGACACCCCGGCCAGACCCATGCGGGTGGCCAGCGCGCCGCTGGCGGCCACGCCCCTGCCCAGATCCTTGTCCTGCGGGCGCAGCCACACGGCATAGCCAAAGGTGTTGGCGTAGCTCAGCGCACGACTCAACGTGGTGATGCTGGACAGCGGCACATCCGCCTGGCCGAAGGCCACGCAGCCGGACTCGGTCAGCTCGGCCATCTCGGTCAGCGTTTCACCCTTGAGTCCTACGGTCAGTGCCCCCATGGGGAACAGACGCGACTTGTGCTGCTTCTCGGCACGGAACTTGAGCATTTCCACCAGGCCCTGCTCGTCGAGCACGGGCTCGGTATCGGGCGGGCAGACCAGGCTGGTCACGCCACCGGCCACGGCAGCCGCCATCTCGGACTGCAGCATGCCTTCATGCTCGTGACCGGGCTCGCGCAGGCGCACGGCCAGGTCCACCAGACCGGGCAGCACCCACTGGCCGGAGGCGTCGATTTCACGCTCGGCCACAAAACCTTCGGGCACCGTGCCGATCGCGGCGATCACGCTGCCATCGATGGCGATATCGGCCTGCTGGTCGAAACCTCGTGCCGGGTCCATCACCCAGCCATTGCGAATCAAAATCTTCATGGTTTGGCACCAAATTGGCTTCCAGCCCTTGCCACACAAGCGCTAGCAGCTATAAAAATATCTCTAAAAACCGTCACCACCAGCAACTGCAGTTTGCTTCGTCGACTTTCGCATGGGACACCAAGCTAGGGCCGCCCCGACGCGAGGGTGTCGTCCCCCTCCCGCATCGCGAGAGAGGGGGAAGCGGCGCAGCCGCTCAGGGGGTGTTCAAGCCTCATTCCCCGCGACGATCGACATGACAGCCATGCGCACGGCGATACCGAAGGTCACCTGAGACAGGATCACGGCCTGCGGGCCGTCCACCACGGCGGAGTCGATCTCCACACCGCGGTTGATGGGGCCGGGGTGCATGACGATGGCATCGGGCTTGGCCAGTTCCAGGCGCTTTTCGGTCAGGCCGAAGCTCTTGAAATATTCCTGGCTCGAGGGCAGCAGCGCCCCGCTCATGCGCTCGTTCTGCAGGCGCAGCATGATGATGACGTCGCAGTCCTTGATGCCTTCCTCCAGATTGTGGAAGACGCGCACGCCCATGCTGGCCATGTCCGAGGGCACCAGGGTACGCGGGCCGACCACGCGCACCTCGGCAGCGCCGAGCGTGGTCAGGGCGTGGATGTCCGAGCGCGCCACGCGCGAGTGCAGCACGTCGCCCACGATGGCCACGCGCAGATTGGAGAAGTCCTGCTTGTAGTGGCGGATGGTGTACATGTCCAGCAGGCCCTGTGTGGGGTGGGCATGGCGGCCGTCGCCGGCATTGACCACATGCACATGGGGCGCCACATGCTTGGCGATCAGATAGGGAGCCCCCGACTCGCTGTGGCGCACGACAAAGATGTCGGCCGCCATGGCCGAGAGGTTGTCGATGGTGTCCAGCAGGGTCTCGCCCTTGCTGGCCGAGCTGCGCGCGATGTCCAGGTTGAAGACGTCGGCCGACAGGCGCTTGGCCGCAATCTCGAAGGTGGTGCGGGTACGCGTGCTGTTCTCGAAGAACAGATTGAACACGCTCTTGCCGCGCAGCAGAGGCACCTTCTTGACTTCACGGTCGTTGACGCTGACGAAGTTGCTGGCCGTGTCGAGAATCTGGGTCAGGATGTCCTTGGACAGGCCTTCGGTGGAGAGCAGGTGGATCAGCTCGCCGTTCTTGTTGAGTTGGGGGTTGCGCTTGTACAGCACGATCAGGCCTCTTGAATGCGGAAGTGGAAAACACCGCCCTCGTCGCGCGCCAGCGCCAGGGAACGGTCGGCCGGCAGCGCCACGCGCGCTGCGGCAAAGTCGGCCTGGATGGGCAGCTCGCGCCCTCCCCGGTCCACCAGGACGGCCAGTCGCACGCTGGCGGGACGGCCGTAGTCATAGAGTTCGTTGAGCACGGCGCGCACGGTGCGGCCGGTGTAGAGCACATCGTCGAGCACCAGCACATCGGCGCCGTTCACATCGAAGGCGATCTGGGTCTGGGCGCTGGAAGCCATGCCGCGCTGGGCAAAATCGTCGCGGTGCAGCGAGGAAGACAGCACGCTGGGCTTGCCCTTGAGGTTCAGATCCTTGTGCAGGCGCTCGACCAGCCAGGCGCCGCCCGAGGTGATGCCCGCCAGACGGGTATTGGGGCCCATGATGCGCTGCACGCCGCGCAGCAGCTCGCTATACAGGGCTTCGGCGTCCAGGATCAGGCTGCCCTGACCTGCAATGGTTTCACTCATGGGAGACTCCTCAAAAACTGTTCAAGAATGATGCAGGCCGAAGCCGCGTCGGCGTCGCGTGCGCCACCCGCCAGGGCTTCGGTCGTGCTGTAGCGTTCGTCCACCTCGTACACCGGCAGCTTGAAGCGACTTCTGAGCTGGCGGCCGAATTTCAGGGCCCGGGCCGTGTTCTCGTGTGCCGCGCCATCGGGGTGGTAGGGCACGCCTATCACCAGGGCGTTGGGCTGCCACTCGCGGATCAGCTTTTCCACCGCGGCCAGACGTGCATCCGCCGCTTCGGCCTTGATGGTGGGCAGCGGGTTGGCGCCGCCCAGCACGCGGTTGCCCGAGGCGCATCCCGTGCGCTTGATGCCGAAGTCAAAGCCCAGGAACTGCTGGAAATGGGCCGGCACCTCGGGCTTTTGCGGTGCGGGTGCCGCTGCAGGCTTGGCAGCCGCATTTTCGGCCGAGGAAAAAGTCGAGGAAAAGGCCGCATCGGCGGCCTTGTTGGAAGAGGAAATATCGTTCATGCGCGACCCGACTCTGGGGACAACATCCAGCGCTGCAAACCCAGCAGGCCCAGGGCGCGGTCATAGCGCTCGTCCACCGGGGTGCTGAAGATCACCTCGGGGTCGGCTTCCACGGTCAGCCAGGCGTTTTCGCCGATTTCGGATTCGAGCTGGCCTTCATCCCAGGAGGAATAGCCCAGCGTGACCAGCACACGCTTGGGGCCGGCACCGTCAGACAGGGCTTCGAGCACATCCTTGGACGTGGTCATCTCCAGACCGCCTGGAATGGTCATGGTCGAGGCATAGGCCGATTCGTTCTCGGGTGCGCCTTCGATGACCATGGGCTCATGCAGCACAAAGCCACGATCGGTCTGCACCGGGCCACCGGTAAAGACCTGCTGATCGCGCAAATCATCGCGCTTGAGACCCAAATCCACTTTTTGCAACAGGCCTTGCAGGCTGAGCTTGGAGGGCTTGTTGATAATCAGACCGAGCGCGCCACGCTCGCTATGCTCGCACAGGTAGACAACGCTGCGCGAAAACGACTCATCTTCCAGGCCGGGCATGGCAATCAGGAAGTGGTGCGTCAAGTTGATAGGCGCAGATTCTGCAGACATGCAGCGATTTTAATGGCGATCCATGACTCCTTCTTACCCTGTGGGCTTGATCTGGCTGCGGCGCGACCTGCGTCTGGCCGATAACGCTGCCCTGTATCACGCATTGCAGCAATGTGAAGAGCTGTATTGCGTCTTTGTCTTCGACGACAGCATTCTTGCCGCCCTGCCCCGAGCCGACCGCCGCGTGGAATTCATCTGCCAGAGTCTGACCGAGCTGGATGCCGCCCTGCGCGAGACTGCGGGACGTCCGCAGACAGGGCTGATCACGCGGCGCGGCCTGCCCCAGGACCTCATCCCTGCCCTGGCCCGGCAGCTGGGCGCGGGCGCCGTCTTCTGCAACGACGACGACGAACCTGCGGCCATCGCCCGCGACGCCCAGGTGGCGCGCAGCCTCAAGAGTCAGGGGCAGTTGCTGCTGCGCTTCAAGGACCACCGCATCTTTGCGCGCGACGAGGTGCTGACCCAGAGCCTGTCGCCGTTTTCGGTCTTCACGCCCTACAAGAACGCCTGGCTGCGAAAGATCACACCGTTCTATCTCTCGGCCTACCCCAGCGAGCGCGATCTCGCTACCAGGCTGGCCGATCTGCCGGACACCGAGCGCCGCCCGATTCCCACGGCCGCCGAGCTGGGCTTTGCCCCGGACACGCTGGCCGGCCTGCGCCTGCCCACCGGCGTCAGCGGCGCGCGCCAGCTGCTGGCCGATTTTCTGCCGCGCCTGCCGCAGTACAAGACGGCGCGCGACTTTCCGGCCCTCAAGGGCCCGAGCTACCTCAGCGTACATCTGCGCTTTGGCACCGTGTCGATACGCGAGCTGGCCCGCATCGCCCACGAGGCTGCGCACAACGAGGACTGGTCTGCCACCGCACGCGAAGGCGCCGCCACCTGGCTCAGCGAGCTGATCTGGCGCGACTTCTACTTCCAGATCCTGGCCCACCAGCCTTATGTGGTGGAACGCAGCTTCAAACCGGCGTATGACGCCATCGAATGGGAGACGGGAGCCGAGGCCGACACCCTCTTCGCCGCCTGGTGCGAGGGTCGCACCGGCTACCCGCTGGTCGATGCCGCCATGCGCCAGCTCAATTCCAGCGGCTATATGCACAACCGGCTGCGCATGGTCACGGCCAGCTTTCTGGTCAAGGACCTGGGTCTGGACTGGCGTCGGGGCGAAGCCTATTTCGCCGAAAAGCTCAATGACTTCGATCTGGCGGCCAATAACGGCGGCTGGCAATGGGCGGCCTCCACGGGCTGCGATGCCCAGCCCTGGTTCCGCATCTTCAACCCGGTGACCCAGAGCGAGAAGTTCGATCCGGACGGCAAGTTCATAGCGCGTTATGTGCCTGAAGTGGCTCAGCTGCCCAGCAAACTGCGGCATGCCCCCTGGCTGGCCAAGCCGCTGGAACTGGCCGAAGCAGGCATCACACTGGGGCGCGACTATCCCCTGCCCGTCGTGGATCATGCCGCGGCCCGGGAGAAAACCCTGGCGCGCTACGGAATCCTCAAGAAAGAAGCTTGAACTTTCCTGGCTCCTGACCCTGTGGAGGTCCATATCCCCGTGTGCCCGGCTGCCAACCGTCCAATAGGCTGCCACTCAAAAAAAGAAGCGGCTTGCGTACGTTCTTCATGCATTTCAGATCAATATCAGTCTGAAATGCAATCCAGATCGGCGCAAGCCGCTTTGTTATAAGGAGCAAACCTTATTCGACAGCCACTCCCGGCTCCTCGGCCGCAAGCCCGTTGAGCGGGCTGCGCTCAGGCGCGGGGCCGCTGCGCTGCAAAGCGTAATGCTGGATCAGCCCCAGCAGTTCCTCATCGGAATAAGGCTTGCCCAGATAGTGATTGGCTCCCAGGTCGCGGGCCATTTCGCGATGCTTCTGGGCAATGCGCGAAGTGATCATGACCACCGGCATGCCTTCGAGCGTCTGATCGGCGCGGATATTGCGCAACAGATCAAAGCCGTCCATGCGCGGCATTTCGATGTCCGACAGCACCAGGGTCGGGCGCTCGTCCTGCAGACGCTCCATGGCTTGCAGCCCGTCAGCGGCCAGCGTGACGCGGTAGCCTTCGCGCTGCAGCAGACGCTGGGTGACGCGTCGCACGGTGATGGAGTCATCCACCACCAGCACCAGCGGCACCGTGGTCTGCGAAGCTTCGGCGCCCAGCAGATCGGCACCGCCTGAATGAGCCTGCAGTTCGCCATCGGCTGCGGCCTGCTCGGCCCTGGCCAGCATGGCACGCACCTGCTCGCCATGGACGTTGGCCAGCGCCACCGGGTTGTAGATCTGCACCACGGCCCCCGAGGGCAGCACGGACATGCCGGTAAGGCCTGGCAGACGCGACAACTGCGGGCCCAGGTTCTTGATCACCACTTCCTGGTTGCCCAGCACTTCGTCCACATGCAGCGCCACACGCTGCGAGGCACTGCGCACAATCACCACGGGGCGCGTGCGACCGAGGTTTTCCTCGCTGCGCAGCGAGGTTTGCCACAGCGCGCCGGCCCAATAGAAAGGCATGACTTCGCTGCCGTCCTGGAACTCCTGCTTGCGGTAGCTTTCCTCCAGCACATCGACGGGCACGCGACGCACGATTTCCACCAGGTTGGCGGGCACGCCCATGGACACGGCGCCCATGCGCAGCATCACCACCTGGGTCACGGCCGTGGTCAACGGCACAACCAGACGGAAGGCGCTGCCGCGGCCTGGCTCGGTATGGGTTTCGATACGACCGCCCAGGGCGTTGACTTCGGAACGCACCACATCCATGCCGATGCCGCGGCCGGCAACACCCGTCACCTCGGCGGCCGTGCTGAAGCCCGGCTCGAAGATCAGGCGCCCCGCGTCTTCCAGCGTCATATGACGCTCGTCGGTCCACAGCTTGAGGCTGATGGCCTTGGCGCGAATCCGTTCCAGGTTCAGACCGGCCCCGTCGTCTTCCACGGACAGCGCCACGTCGTTGCGCTCCTGACTCAGCACGATCTCGATGGTGCCGACAGCCGGCTTGCCCAGCTCCTGGCGCCGCTCGGGCGACTCGATGCCGTGAGCCACGCAGTTGCGCAGCAAATGCTCGAAGGCCGGCATCATGCGCTCCAGCATGCCGCGGTCCATTTCGATGGTGCCGCCCAGGATGTTCAGGCGCACCTGCTTGCCCATTTCCTTGGACGTCTGGCGCACCACGGCGTACAGACGCTCGGCAAAGGAGTCGAACTCCACCATGCGCGTGCGCAGCAGATCTCGCTGCAGATCACGTGCCTGCCGGCCCTGGGCCACCAGATCGTCTTCGGCAGCGGCCAGATCCCGCTGCAGATTGCGCTGCACGGTGGCCACGTCGTTGACCGATTCGGCCATCATGCGCGTGAGTTCCTGCACGCGTGTGAAGCGGTCGAACTCCAGCGGATCGAAACCGGCTGCCGTGTCCTTGGACAGGGCCAGGCGCGACTGCATCTGACTTTCGGCCTGCACCTCGATGTCGCGCAGCTGCATGCGCAGGCGCTCCAGGTTGCCCGTCAAATCATTGAGCGCCGAACGCGCCTGCGACAGCCGCGCATCGACACGCGAGCGAGCAATCAGCACTTCACCGGTCTGGGAAATCAAGCGGTCCAGCAGCTGCGCCCGCACACGCACGGTCTGCTGCGACGCAGGACGCGGCACCACCGGCGCCGGCAGCTCAATGGCCTGCTCAAAATCTGCGGCAGTCTTTTCTCCGGCTTGAGCATCCGCTGCTTGCTCTACAGCAGACTCCGCCGCACTCAGATGCAGAGGCGCCTGAGCAAGAAGATCGTCCAGTTGAGCCAGCGGCTGCTCGGGCTCCTGCTCACCGGCCATGCGCAGCACATCGAAGCTGGCTTGCAAAGCGTCAAAGCTGCTCAGCAGCGGCTCGATCGCTTCGGCTGCGGGACGCTCCTGGTCAATACGCTCCACCGCCGACTCCAGGCGGTGGGCCATCTCACCCATGCGCATGGCGCCCGCCAGGCGGGCACTGCCCTTGATAGTGTGCAAAGCGCGCAGGGCTTCGTTGCGAGCCTCATCCAGCGTCGGGCGCCCATGCCAGCGGCGCAGTGCAGCACCGAGCTTGGGCAGCAGGTCGATGGCCTCTTCCTCGAAAATGGGAAACAGGTCGGCATCGACCTGATCGAGCACATCGATATCGTCTTCGTCGTCACCGGCATGCACCGCCAGCGCGATGGCTTCATCGATGCGGCGCTGCAGTTCGGCCTCATGCTCCACGCTGCCTGCGGCAGGCACCATGGAATACGGTGCCTGATCTGCGGCTTTTAGCACGGCATCCAGCAACGGGTCGGCTGCCGATCCTCCCACGCCTTCCTCGGCCACATCCTTGAGTCCATCACCCGCAAGCTCGGGCAAGGCCCCATCCTGCGAAAGCTCGGCAGCAAAGTCCAGCGGCAAGTCCTTGGGGTCTGCAGGCGGCAGCAGCACCTGCACCTCGGGCCACTCGGCCTCATCCAGCTCGGCCAGATCGGACAGCTCAAGATCGGCAGTTTCAGTTGCTGCACCGGCATCGATCGGAGTATTCAGGATTTCACGCAGCGCGTCTTCGACAGCGGGTAAAGCGTCCTTGAGGAAGCCTGCCGCAAACTGATGTAGCAAGCGGCGCACTTCATCGGATGCGGTCACGCATTGCTGAATCTGCAGCGCGCCGGCATAGCCCTGAGGCTGCAGATGCAGCAGTGCATGCTCGAGCAAACGCGCCAGCTCCGACAAGGCCTTGAAGCCCACGGTGCCGGAGCTGCCTGCCAGGGAATGCGCCAGCGCGATCGCGTCGTCGGGAATGACGGCAGCCGGCTCTTGCGACCACTGCTGCAACACCTCACCCAGTCGCTCTGACCACTCGTCTGCTTCGTTGAGATAGACGTTGTACAGCGCTGCGCTGATGCGCAGCCCGTCTATATTGCGATAGCCGTCGTCCGGCTCACCTGTCTGTTCGGTCTGTTCGAGCACCGGCTCAATCGCCGAGACTTCGGGCTCCGGCAGCTGAGCGGGTTCTTCGGCCACGACGGGATCGGGCATGCCATCCAGCAAGGCTTCAATGGCCTCCAGCTCGATCGCAGCCTCTGCAGACGGCAGCTCGAGCGCCATCTCCACAGCAGCCGGCACCCCGGTAGCTGCGTCCATGGCGGGGGGCTCCACGGCAGTCTGCATGTCTATGGCAGCCTGCTCGCTTTCACGCATGGCCGCTTCGAAGGCGGCAAAATCCAGCTCCTGCACCTCTTCTGCCGCAGTGATTTCCTGCAGCGAAGGCTGAACCTCCCCGGCGCCCTCTTCTATCCACTCGGGCTCTGCCGCCGATTCCAGAGCTGGCAGCGCGGACACGTCAAGCGCATCGGGCGCTTGAAGCTGATGCAGCAGATCGTCTGGAATATCCAGTTCCGGCAAGGCAAAGTCGGCTGCTGCCGCCTCCAGCTCAGCCACCGGCTCCTGATCTGGCTGCGCAGACAGCTCTTCTTGCGGGAACTCCAGCTCCGGCATCGCAAATACGGGCTCTGCGGCCACGGTCTGTGGCTCCAGTGGCCACTGCAGCTCGGCGATCGGCTCGGGCGCTACAGGCAGCTCCAGCACGGGTGCATCCACAGCGGCGGCCGCCTCGGCCGACTCCAGGCCCTGGGCGCGCTCGCCGCGACGCGGAACCAGGGCCACCTCGGCGCGCTCGCCCTGCAGACGCATGGCGTCTGCAGCGGCGCGGAAGGCCGTGGCCGACCAGTTCTGCGCCTGCTGGTTCTCGATATCCTGTGCCCAGACGGCAAAGGCCTTCAGGGCATCCTGAGCCAGCTGCTGCATGGCCTGCGGCATGGGTCGCTGCTCTGCCAGCCATGCATTGAGCATCTGCTCCATGGCCCAGCCGGCTTCACCAAACTCATCCAGCCCCACCATGCGCGAGCTGCCTTTGAGCGTGTGGAACGCACGGCGCAGCGTGGTCTGCTCGCTCAGATTGCCGGGCTCGTCCGCCAAAGCCTTGAGGGCCTGCAAGCCGTTATCCACGACTTCGCGGGCTTCTTCCAGAAAGATGGACAGAAGCTCATCGTCGCCGTCCAGATCTACAGTGTTCAGTTCGGCTGTCGGCACCGTAGCAGCCGCAGGCACGCCCGCAGTAGCTGCGACTGCCGCAGCCAGATCCCGAGCGACATTCGACTCGTCAGTTGCCTGCTTGCCCGACTGCATGCCCGCAAACACCTGAGCCATGACATCGGCCAGGGCAGCGGAGCCAACGCCGACCGACTCTGCCACGGCTGGTGCGGGTGCTGCCTCAAACTCGGGCAAGGCACCTGGCTCGGTCACTGCCCACGGCGGGGTGCCCTCGTCCTCGATGTGCCTGACTTGCAGCTGCTCTGGCTGCGCCACAGCAGCGGGAACTGGTCTCACTTCGACAGGCGGTGGCGGTGCGGCGACCGAGGGCTCCACTGCCGAGGCAGCAATCACGGCAGCCGACGCGACCGGAGTCTGCCCAGAAGACGGTACGCCATCCATGGGAATATCCACGGTGGGACGGAAGGCTTCGGGGCCGCGACTGCGGCTATGACCCATGACGATGCGCAGTTCGTCCTTTTCCTCGTCATAGACGAACAGCTTGCGCGCCATATTGCGCTGGTAGCTGAGCATGTCGATGAGAAATCCCATGGCGCCGAGACTGCTGCCCAGCTTCTCGAAGATGCGAGGCTGATTCTCGACCGTCACCTCACCGAGCATCAGGTGCTCGACGGTGTCACGCATGCGCTGCATGGCGGTCGCAGCCTGCTCGAATCCCAGCACCGACAGCACACCACGCATTTGCGCCATCTGGCCCGGTACCGAGGCCAGCACCGAGGTGTCCGCGGGATTGCGAAAGAACAGATCCAGCTGCTTCTCTGCCTCGCCAAGGGTGATGCGCAGCTCTCCAACCACCGATCCCATGGTCTGCTGGTCGCTGGCCTGACGGTAGAGCTCCTCCATCCAGATTTCCAGCGGCTCGGACTGCGCGCCATGCAAAGCCGCATCCAGACGCTGGACCAGCACGCTGGACTGGGCGGCCTGTATTTCGTCGTCATGCCCGGCGGTCATGAAGCTGGCCTGCAGATACAGCACCGCAGTCGCCACCTCCATGGCCAGCTCGGCCGGTGGCGGCTCGCCAATGCGCTCCACCGTCTCCGCCACACGAATCAGCGCGCGCGCCAGCCCGTGGCTGACAGGCTGCAGCTTGACCAGCGACTCGGACACCAGCCCGAACTGCTCGGCCATGGATCTGATCTTGCTGCGGTCGCCGCCGGCGACCGCTGACCAGGTCTCGGCGGCGGCCGCAATGCGCTTGCGCGCCTGCACCAGCACCGAGGGATCGAAGCGGCCATAGCGCGCCACGTGGTAGTCCACCACCGGCATCTGCTCCATGGCATAGGCCTCGTGTACGGCCTTCAGACTCTCACCGGCCTGCTCGCGGGGCTTGGCCTGCGCGCAAAAGAACATCAGGTCCTGCAGCAGGCGTGCGGGTGGCAGGCTGTCGCCCTTGGCCATGCTGGCGTACTGCATGAGCACGCGCGAAGCCATGCGCTTGACGTAGATATCGGCAGTGATGAGTCCACGTGCCAAGCCGTCGAAGAAGGCCGCAGCGATTTTCCAGAAACTGCGCGCCGCCACATCTTCGGACTGAGCTGCCGCAAAGCGCCGGCAAAGCTCGCACATCTGGGCTGCCGCCTCGCGGTCGTCGCTCTTGACCATGCGCAGCACCACGCCGTCCAGCATGGCACGTGCATGTGGACCATAGGCCAGCGGCTCCGGCATGGTCCCGGTCCAGCGGGGCTCGCGTGCACGGCGCTCGGCAGGCCATAGGTCAGCCGGGTGGGCCTTGTCATTGCCGGCCAGCACCTGGGTCTCACGGTACTGAGGGAACAGGGCTACGGCCGAGACCTGCTGACCGGCCAGAACGGCCTCCAGGAATTCCATCAGCGCAAAGTGCGTGCGCTCCAGCGTGGTCGCGGCTTCCTGCGTGCAGTATTCGGGACGCTGTACAAAGCGGTTGACCGCAGCTTCCATGCTGCGCAGCACCTGAGCCGGGGCGGTGACCCCCACCATCTCCAGAGCGCCGCAGGCCTGATGCAGCTGCTGGCGTGCAATGCGCAGTGCAGATGTATCCAACTCCTCTAGATCAGACAAACGGGCCGCATCCGCATCGCGCATGAAACGGCTCACAGCCTTGGTCGCTGCCTCCAGCGACTTGCGCACTTCATCGAGCACCCAGGCCAGCGGGCCCAGATCCTGCTCTGCAGTTGCAGACATGGCTGTACGTATTGGCGAGTCGTCAACCACTGACATGCTCTAGTTCCTTAACCCTCAAGGGTTGTGCATTTTTATGAGAGAAAGAGCCAGTCAAATCAGGCAATCTTGAATCGGGAAACAGACTGACGCAGCTCTTCAGCCATGTGGGAGAGCTCTCGCACCTGCTGCGCAGTGGTGCGGGTTCCCTCACCGGTTTGCTCGGTCACTGCAAAAATGTGCTGAATGTTTTCCGCCACGCCGTTGGCCATGTTGGCTTCACGTGATGTGGAGTTGGAAATCTGCTCGATCAGCTCGGCCAGTCGGCGCGACACGCTGTCGATTTCAGACAGTGCAGTACCAGCAGAGTCGGACAGACGAGCCCCTTCCACCACGCCCTGGGTAGAGCGCTCCATAGCGGCCACCGCATCCTGAGTGTCGGTCTGAATGGCCTTCACCAGCGCGGCAATCTGTCGCGTGGCGTCTGCGGAACGTTCGGCAAGGCGCTGCACTTCTTCCGCCACCACCGAGAAGCCGCGACCTGCTTCACCTGCAGACGCAGCCTGAATGGCGGCGTTCAATGCGAGCACGTTGGTCTGCTCGGTAATGTCCGAAATCAGTTCGGTAATTTCACCGATCTCCTGGGACGACTCACCGAGACGCTTGATTCGCTTGGAGGTATCCTGAATCTGGTCGCGGATGGAGTTCATGCCGCCAATGGCGTTCTGCACCGCCTTGAGACCCGAGTCCGCAGCCTGCAGCGATTGACGGGCCACCTGGGCCGATTCCTGCGCCTGAGCCGAGACATTGTTGATACGGCCGGCCATGTCCAGAATCGACTTGCCGGTTTCGCGAATTTCATGCAGCTGCTCGTTCGATGCAGCCAGCAGTTCGGTCGAGGTGACGTCCACCTGCTCGGTGGTCTGGGCCACGCGAGTCACGGTGTTCTGCACCGATCCCACCAGAGCGCGCAGCTCTTCCACCGTGTAGTTCACCGAGTCGGCAATCGCGCCCGTGATGTCCTCGGTCACGGTGGCTTCCTGCGTCAGATCGCCCTCGGCCACCGATTGCAACTCGTTCATCAAACGCAAAATAGCCGCCTGGTTGGCGTCGTTGATGCGCTTGGCTTCCTGCTCCTGCAAACGGGCATCGACCTGGTGACGCTCGGCTTCCTGCTGGCGCGCCCGGCTGTCCAGCAGTTGCACGCGCGAGATGCCGATACCACTCAGAACCGCGGTCAAAATGGCGATGGCCAGCAGCGCCAGCTGCAGCATGCTGGCCCCGCCCAGCCCCTGCAGCGCCGTCTGCAACTGCTCCAGCTGCTGACGCAGCGGTTCGCTGTCATTGTTGATGCTGGTCTGCGCTTCCCGGGCCGACACCAGCCCTTGCAGATTGCCCAGAATGGCACTGGCCTGGGTACGCGTATCGTCGTACTGCTTGATCAGCGTCTCCAGCTGTTCACGCACCTGAGGATCACGTGCAGCCGACAGCCGCATTTCAGCGCTGCCGTTGAGCAGGCCTTCGGAGATTTCCTTGAAAGAGTTCAAGTCCTTGCCCAGCAGGAAAACGGCCTCGGGACTCACGCCCTCCAGGGTCTGGAATTCGTTGGCAGACTTGGCAATACGCTGAGTCAACATCACCAGCTGACCGGCAGCAGAGATCTCGGCTGCGCCAGCGCCTTGCTGCAGCTTCAGCGAAGAAATGGTTTCCGCAGTTTCCAGCAGATCGGAGGACTGACGGTTGATGGTGCGCAGCGCGTCGCCCACTTGAGTCAGAGTCTTTTGCTGTCCGAGAATCAGCCCGGCGCTCTTTTCCGCTCGCTCCATCAGGGTGCTGATGGAGCTGAGCTCGTCCTGCAAACCACCACCCAGCGCGTTCACGCCCAGATCGGAATCGCCGGCAGCCAACGCTCGCACGTTACGCGCCAAAACACCGGCGCTGTCCTTGACGTCGGCAAACGCAGGAGCGGCTCCCGTCATGGCGATGGAGACCGACTTGGCCAGACGTTGCGACTGCATCAATGCCTGGCCGGTCGCCGCCAGTTGCTGGTTGGAGTTGCCTGCTTCGCGCAGCATCCATGCCGACAGCACCACCAGCACCAACACCGAGCCACCCAGCAAGGTAAACAAGGTGCGCTGATGCTTGGCAGTCGTGGCCGTACCAAGAATAGGCAGGCTCACCAGTTCGTCCGCGCGACTGGCCTCCTCGACGCCGAAGACGGAAGGTGCCCCCTGCACGCTATTGAGCGATCCGTCGTACATATCCTGTACGACCGTGTCTCCCATCATGCCGCTATCACCACTGACGGCAGCCGCGATGGGCTTGCGTCGGAACAACTGATTTATTTTCTGTGCAAAGGACATAGCGCTGTATCCAGGAACCTCAAGCACGAATGCTCAAAAATTTGGCGGTTTGAGACAGGGACTGCAATTTCAGCTCCTGCCAGCGGCGGCCGCTCGCATCGATATGGACGGCTCCGAAGAAACTCGGGGAACGCTCAGGCGCAGGCTCGGCCTTGGAAAACGCGTCTGCGGCACGCAGGCCCAGCAGACGATCGGCCAGCAGGGCCGCGTTGACCTCCAAGGCAGGGTTGAAGGCCAGCAGGCTGCAGTCCATCAGTTCCTGCTCATTGCGGACACTTCCATGCCCCAGCAATTGAGCCAGGTCCACCACCCCCATCAAAGCACCGCGCAGATTGGCGATGCCCAGAAACCAGGCCTGTGTGTATGGGACGGGCTGAACGCCGGTCCAGGGAAAGATTTCTCCTGCCTGATTCAGCGGCAGCAAATAATCCCGCCCGCCAGCCTGCACTGCCAGCCAGGTAGCAACGCTGACGCCTTCGCTGCGTGCTGCCTGCAGGCGCCCGGCCAGACGGGATTGAAGATCTCGGAGGGCTTCACGGTTCGCCATAAGCAGCGCGGCTCGTTATAGCGCTGCGATCTTGGCTTGGAGCTCGGCGGCATCCACGGGCTTGGTGATATAGCCACGTGCGCCCTGACGCATGCCCCAGACCCGGTCGGTTTCCTGATTCTTGCTGGTGCACATGATGATGGGCACATCGGCATACAGGGGATCGCGAGAAATGGCGCGGGTCAGCTGAAAGCCGTTCTGTCCAGGCATGACCACATCCATCAGGATCAGGTCGGGTTTGTCTTCGGCCAGGCGCTTCATGGCTTCCTCGCCATTTTCCGCGGTACGCACCTGCATGCCCTGCTTTTGCAAAATATCGCTCAGAGCCATCAGCTCCGTCTTGGAATCGTCAACGACCAGAACTTTTTGAATTGTCATCATGCAGCTCCCACATCTGCAGCTTGCAGCGCGAATTGTTGTACGGCTTGCAGCAATTGATCTTTGGTAAACGGTTTGGTCAGATAGTCCTGGCAGCCCACCATGCGACCGCGAGCCTTGTCGAATACACCGTCCTTGGATGACAGCATCACGACGGGCGTATTGGCAAAGCGAGCATTGCGCTTGATGATGGCGCAGGTCTGATAGCCATCGAGTTTGGGCATCAGAATGTCGCAGAAGATGAGCTGGGGCTGGTAGTCATTGACCTTGGACAGGGCATCGAAGCCATCGTCGGCAAGAAGAACTTCGTGACCACCTTGCTTGAGGAAAATTTCAGCGCTGCGGCGGATGGTGTTGCTGTCATCCACGACCAGAACGCGCAAAGGCGCACCAGATGCTGTCACGGTGAAATTCCTCCCAATTCGGTCGTTGATGGAGTGAGCGACTCTTGCACTCAGATTTCCACCATTTCAAAATCTTCTTTGCGTGCACCGCATTCCGGGCATGTCCAGTTCATGGGCACATCTTCCCAGCGGGTGTTTGGAGCAATTCCATGTTCGGGGCAGCCTTGGGCTTCGTCATAAAGCCAGCCACAGGTCAAACACATCCAGGTTTTAGGGTCAGTCACAGCTTAAAGGGGCTTCACATAGAATGCAACGATTGTATCTAGTCACAACCCCGGCTCCCACCCTTGCATTCCCGGGTGCAAACTGGGGTGCGCCATGGCATTGAACCCCATCTCCTCCACTCCCCCTCGCCGCACCCGCCAGGAAGAAGCGACAGAATCAGCACCCGTCTGCGTGCTGTCTTTCAACAGCAGTGACCCCAGCGGAGCCAGCGGGCTCTCGGCCGACATCGCCACCATCTCCTCCATCGGCGGTCATGCATTGCCCGTGGCCTGCGGCGCCTACGCCAGAGACACGGCCCGCATCTACGAGCACTTTGCACTCGACGATGACGCGGTGACCGAGCAGGCGCGCATGGTGCTGGAGGACATTGCCGTCACCGCCATCAAGGTCGGCTTTGTAGGCAGCCCTGCCAACCTGGCCGCCATTGCCACTATCTCATCGGACTACCCCGACATTCCCATCATCAGCTACATGCCGGACCTGTCCTGGTGGGAGGACGACAAGCAGGATCAGTACCTGGATGCGTTCAAGGAGCTTGTCCTGCCTCAAACCTCGGTGTTGGTTGGAAACCACAACACGCTGTGGCGCTGGTTGCTGCCAGAATGGGAAAACAGCCGTGCGCCCACGGCGCGCGACATCGCCATGGCCGCCGAGGCACTGGAAGTGCCTTATGTGCTGGTGACCGGCATCCCCCTGCCCGACCAGTTCGTGGACAACGTGCTGACCACGGCCCAGTCCGTGCTGGGCAACAGCAAGTACGAGATGTTTGACGCCACGTTCACAGGTGCTGGTGATACGCTGTCCGCTGCGATTACGGCCCTGCTGGCCACCGGCAACGATCTGGGCGCCGCGACGCTGGAAGCGCTGGAATACCTGGACCACAGCCTGGATGCCGGCTTTCGCCCCGGCATGGGCCACTATCTGCCCGATCGCCTGTTCTGGGCCCAGCCCACCGAGGACGAGGAGTCCGAAGACGAGCAGGCCGAAGATGCCACCGATGACGAACCCGACTCCAAGCCGATTGAAGGCTTTGTGATTCCCTCTCATGACACAAAACACTGATCTGAATACTGCATTGTTCGAGCGCGCCAAGGGCGTGATCCCCGGCGGCGTGAACTCGCCGGTGCGCGCTTTCGCCGCCGTGGGCGGCACGCCGCGCTTCGTGAAGCGCGCCCAGGGCGCTTATTTCTGGGACCAGAACGATCAGCAGTTCACCGACTACATCGGCAGCTGGGGCCCCATGATCCTGGGCCACGGCCACCCCGAAGTGGTCGAGGCCGTGCAGGCCGCCGTGCTCGAAGGCTTCAGCTTCGGCGCCCCCACCGAACGTGAAGTGGTGCTGGCCGAGAAGATCCGCGCCCTCATGCCCAGCATGGACATGGTGCGTCTGGTCAGCTCCGGCACCGAAGCCGGCATGAGCGCGCTGCGCCTGGCGCGCGGCTACACGGGCCGCAACAAGATCATCAAGTTCAACGGCTGCTACCACGGCCATGCGGATGCCCTGCTGGTCAAGGCCGGCTCGGGTCTGGCCACCTTCGGCGCCTCTTCCTCGGCAGGCGTGCCTGCCGATGTGGCCAAGGACACCATCGTGCTGGAGTACAACGACGTTGCTCAGCTCGAAGAGGCCTTTGCCAAGATGGGCAGCGACATTGCCTGCGTCATCATGGAGCCGATTGCCGGCAATATGAACTTTGTGCGCGCCTCGGTGGACTTCACCCGTCGCATCTCCGAGCTGACCCGCGAGCATGGCGCGCTGCTGATCTATGACGAAGTCATGACGGGCTTCCGCGTCGCCCTGGGCAGCGCACAAAGCCTGTATGCCAAGGAAATCGAAGGCTTTGCGCCCGACATCACCGTGATGGGCAAGGTCATCGGCGGCGGCATGCCCATGGCTGCCTTCGGTGCCCGCCGCGAGATCATGGAAAAGCTCTCGCCGCTGGGCCCCGTCTACCAGGCCGGCACGCTGTCGGGCAACCCCATTGCCACGGCCTGCGGTCTGAAGACGCTGGAGCTGATCAGCCGCCCCGGCTTCCACGCCGAGCTGCACCTCAAGACCGGCCACCTGATGCAGGGCCTGAAGGCCGAAGCCAATGCCGCCGGCATTCCCTTCAGCGTGGACTGGCAAGGCGGACTGTTCGGCTTCTATTTCCTGCCCGAGCTGCCCACGCACTACGCCCAGGTCATGAAGACCGACGGCAAGGTCTTCAACAAGTTCTACCACGGCATGCTGGAGCGCGGTCATTACTTTGCCCCGGCGCTGTATGAGGCAGGCTTTGTCAGCGCAGCGCACAGCGACGAAGATATCGACCGCACCATAGAAGCGGCCCGCGAAGTGTTCAAGACACTGTAAATCCCTGCCCGCCCAACAGGCCCTGCAGACCATGTCTGCAGGGCTTTTTCATTGGTGGCGGCGGACTGCGCCTGCACCGGCTTCAGCCGCAGCGGCTCGGCGTTTCACAGCCACGTCATGGACGCTTGCCACGCTCGCGTTTTTGTCAGCAATGAAAGCACCATGACCGACGAATCCAGCAAGCCGACGCTGCACAACCTGCTCAAAGACACTGCCGCCGAAGCCAGTGACCTGAACCGCCGCCGCTTTGTGCGCCAGATGGCCTGGAGCGCCGGCGCTATATCCGTTCTGCCGCTCGCGGCCTGCGGCGGCGGCGATGAGAGCCAGACAGAGGCCAAGCCGGCCGACCCCGAAGTCCGCTTCGTCCATGGCCTGGCCAGCGGCGATCCGCTGTCCGACCGCGTGATGCTCTGGACCCGCGTCACCCCGCCCGCCAGCCACCAGGCAGACATTCCCGTGCAATGGGAGCTGGCCAGCGACGCGGCGTTCACCTCCGTCGTGGCGCGTGGCGAGAGCAGCGCCACCGCCGCCAGGGACTTCACGGTCAAGGTCGATGCAGCCGGCCTCAAGCCTGCCACGGTCTATCACTTCCGCTTCCGCGCCCACGGCGTGACTTCGGCGGCAGCACGCACGCGCACCTTGCCCACCGGCTCGGTGGCCCAGGTCAGACTGGCTGTCTTCTCCTGCGCCAACTACCCGGCCGGCTACTTCAATGTATACGCCGATGCCGCCAGGCGCAGCGACCTGGACGCCACGGTACACCTGGGCGACTACATCTATGAATACGCGCGCGGCGGTTATGCCTCGGCCCAGGCCGAGGCCATGGGCCGCCTGGTCAATCCTGCCGGAGAAATTCTCTCGCTGGCCGACTACCGTGAGCGTCATGCCCAGTACAAGAGCGATGCCGACCTGCAGGCCCTGCATGCCGCCGCGCCCATGATTGCCATCTGGGACGACCACGAATTTGCCAACGACACCTGGAGTGCGGGAGCCGAGAATCACCAGCCCGGCGAGGGCGACTTCGCCATGCGCAAGGCGGCTGCCATGCAGGCCTACCACGAGTGGATGCCCACGCGTACCGCGAGCGCCGAGCTGATCTACCGCAGCTTCGACTTTGGCGATCTGGTCTCGCTGCACATGCTGGACACCCGCGTGATAGGCCGCGACAAGCAGCTGGACTATGCGGATTTCATGACCTCTGCCGGCATCGACTCGGCGGGCTTCGCCACGGCCATGGCCAACCCGTCGCGTCAGCTGCTGGGTCAGACCCAGACACAGTGGTTGCAGCAGCAGATGGCGGCCTCCCGTGCCATCTGGCAGGTGCTGGGCCAGCAGGTGCTGATGGGACGCATGAACATTCCCGCGCCCATACTCATGGAGACCATTCAAGCCGGTGCAGGCGTATCGGTCTCGCAGTACGCAGCGCTGGTTGCCAAGGCGCAGACCGCGCCGGCCACACTCACGCCTCAGGAGCAGGCCATCCTGGCCCAGCCCTCGATTCCCTACAACCTGGACGCCTGGGACGGATACCAGGCCGCGCGCGAGACCGTTCTGGGCTCCGCGCGTCAGCTCGGCAAGAAGCTGGTGGTGCTGGCCGGCGACACGCACAACGCCTGGGCCAGCGAGCTGCAGGACATGAACGGCAAGGCCGTGGGCGTGGAGTTTGCGACCTCCTCGGTCAGCTCGCCGGGCTTCGAGGAATACCTGCCGGGCGAAGACCCCGCTACGCTGGCCGCTGCGCTGCAGCAGCTCATCAAGCCGCTCAAATACTGCGACACCTCGCGCCGCGGCTATATGCTGGTGACGGCCACGGCAGATGCCTGCCGCGCCGACTGGATATATGTGAACACCATCAGCAACCGCCAGTTCACCGCCAGCACCGAAGCCTCCATGAAAGTTCTGGCCAGCGCGCCGGGGCTGCTGGTCAAGGCTTGACCCCCGGGCCGGCAAGGCGGAACAAGCCCGCCCTCAGGGCCGCTGAAAAGCGGCTCTGGCGCGCTCCACTTCAGCTCTGGTGATGCAGCCCGGCGCATGGTCGTTGACCATGCCCATGGCCTGCATCAGCGCATACATGGTGGTCGGCCCGACAAACTTCCAGCCGCGCTTCTTGAGCTCCTTGGACAGGGTTTGCGACTCCGGCGTCTGGGCCTGAATGGTCGTGCCTGTCGATGGCACAGCAGGCTGATAGCGCCAGAAGAACGCGGCCAGAGAGCCTTCGGCCTGGACCATTTCGATGGCCCGCTGGGCGTTGTTGATCACGGCTTCGATCTTGCCGCGGTGGCGCACGATACCCGCGTCCTGCAACAGGCGCTGCACATCGGCCTCGCCGAACTGCGCCACGCGATGAAAATCGAAACCCGCAAAGGCCGCGCGAAAGTTCTCGCGCTTGTTGAGAATGGTCAGCCAGCTCAGGCCGGACTGAAAGCCTTCCAGACAGAGTTTCTCGAACAGGCGCTGATCGCTGCCCACCGGAAATCCCCATTCGCGGTCGTGATAGTGCACATAGCCCGGCGTGGCCAGACACCAGCGGCAGCGCTGCTGGCCGTCTTCGGCGGACTGGGTGGGGGAGCGGGTCGGCGTGGTCTCGGTGGGTTCGGTACTCATGCCCAGCACTCTAACCAATGCAAAAGCCCTGCAGAGCGTTCCCTGCAGGGCTTTTGTTTTGATAGCTTCTTACGCTTGATATCAAATGATTTCAGATATTAAACATATTGAAATCAATGAATATCAAGCGCTAACAGCTCACTTTTTATCTGCCTGAGCCAGGCGCGAATGGCGCATGCCATAGGCCATATAGATCACCGCACCCAGCGCCATCCAGCCCAGAAAGCGCAACCAGGTCAGCGTGGTCAGATTCAGCATCAGATAAAAGCACAGCAGAGCCGAGAGCACTGGCAGCACAGGCACAAAAGGCACGCGGTAGCCGGCTCCGACGTCGGGACGCTTTTTGCGCAGCACCAGCACGCCGATGCTGACCAGCACAAAGGCCGACAGCGTGCCGATGTTGATCATCTCCTCCAGCAGCTCCACCTTGGTAAAGCCTGCCAACAGCGCCACGATCACGCCCACTGCCAGTTGCAGGCGAACCGGCGTCTTCCGCCTGGCCGATGTCACGCCCCAGCTGCGCGGCAGCAGGCCGTCGCGGCACAAGGCCAGCAACACGCGCGAGCTGCCCATCAGCAGCACCATGACCACGGTGGTCATGCCGATCAGCACGCCGACCGAGATGACCTGCGCCGCCCAGCCGGCGCCCACGGCAATGAATGCAGTGGCCAGCGACGGATTCTCGGCCCTGGCCAGTGCCGTATAGGGCACCATGCCGGTCAGCGCCAGCGTGACCAGGATGTAGAGTACCGTCACCAGCACCAGCCCGCCGAGAATGCCGCGTGGCAGCGTGCGCTGCGGGTCCTTGACCTCTTCGGCCGAGGTTGCCACCACATCAAAGCCCAGGAAGGCGAAGAACACCAGCGATGCGCCCGAGATCACACCCAGCCAGCCATACTGGCTGGGCTCGGCACCGAACAACCAGGCCAGCATGGGCTGCCCCCACAGGTCACCGCTCACGCCATGAGCCACCACGGGCGGCTGTGCACTGGGTACAAAAGGCCTGAAGTTGTCGGTGTTCATATAGGTGAAGCCGACGACGATCACAAACACGGTGATCGCCAGCTTGATGACGGTGAACAGGTTGTTGACCTTGGCCGAGACCTGGGTGCCCGCAATCAGCAAGGCCGTGAACACGGCCACGATGAAGAACGGCCCCCAGTTCAGCGAGAAGTCGCCGATCTCGATGCTCTGCGCGATATCCAGCCCTGCCGTGGAGAACACGGCCGACAGATAGATGCCCCAGTACTTGGCCAGCACGGCAGCGGCCGAGATCATCTCCAGCAGCAGATTCCAGCCAATGATCCAGGCCAGGCCCTCGCCCAGCGTCAGATAGGTATAGGTATAGGCGCTGCCCGTGACGGGCACGGTGGAGGCGAACTCCGCATAGCACATGATGGCCAGCGCGCAGGTCGCGGCCGCCAGAATGAAGGAAAAGATCACGGCCGGCCCGGCAAAGCTGCCGGCTGCGCGAGCCCCCACCGAGAAGATCCCCGCGCCCACGGCCACGGCCAGGCCCAGAATCATCAGATCGAAAACACCCAGCGTGCGCTGGAGCTGCCGGCCCGGCTCGTCGGAATCGGCCAGCGCCTGTTCAATGGTTTTGGTTTTCAGCCACTGCATGCATATCCCCGGGCTTTGAGAACGTAAACACGTTCTTAGCCACGCTTTTGGCGCGGCGCTTTCGGCCCGGTCCTTTTTGTCAAAAAGGCATCCTAGGGATTTCACCAATGATGCGCAGATTCCCTGCAGCATCACCAGTCCATCTGCATGTTTTGTGCAGGCCCGGCTGCACACCCATCTCAAAACAGACTAGTCAGGCCCGCGCTTCACGAAGCCTGCACCGCACACAAAAATCGCGCTGCAGTCCTGCATGCAAGCGAGCACTGACGCAGGATTCAAAAAAGGCCCGAGGCAGAGCAATCCTGCCCGGCTCAGATTCGCGGAGGCTGCGGCGGCACATCGGCCGGGCGAATCAGCAAGCAGAGCACTGGCACCAGCAGCAGCGCAGTGACCACATCCAGCACATGGTGCTGATGCACCAGCATGGTTGAGGCACAGATTGCCGCGCTCCATAGCGCAATCAGCAGACACAGTCCCCTGCGACCACGCTGCCATTGCGCCTGGCAGATAGCCAGACAGGTCAGCGCCGTGTAGACGATGTGCAAAGAGGGCAGCAGGTTGTGCGGCTTGTCCACCAAGAACATGGTCGCAAAAATGCTGCGATAAGGCTCGAATTCGGGAATCGCGCGCTCGAAGGCCAAATTTGCCGGAAACAGCACGAAGATCAGACCGCAGATCAGCGTACCCAACACTTGGCGCTTGCCCAGCGCCGCCGTACCGGGCTGCCCCACCAGCCAGAACGGCAGGGCCAGAAACGGGAAAAACGAGAAATAGACAAAGATGAATTCCGGCACCAGCGGAATCATGGCGTCCCAGCGCGTGATGAAGTCATAGCGCTGGTCGCGCAGGCTGGCCAGCCAGTTGGCCGTGGGATAGATCGCGTAGGTGGCGATGTTCACCCATATGGCCCAGAAGACAAAGCCACGCTGGCGAGCCGGGGCATGCACAGGCCCGTGCAGGGCTTGATCGGCTTGGCTCAGCACAGGAGTGGGCGCGGGTTTTCTCATGTGACGATTATGAAAGCAAGGCCTGCCACCCTGCGCAGGCTGCAAAGCAAAAAAAGGCTGCCAGCGCAAAGCGCTGGCAGCCTTGGAATTCACGCTGGATCTCAGCAACCGTGCTTATCGAGCCGCAGCCGATGGCGCCTGAGCCGACAGCACCCAACGGGCCATCTGCAGAGAATCGGCCTCGCTGATTTGCGGATGGCGCGGCATGATCACATTGCCCCAGACACCCACGCTGCCGCTGCGAATCTTGTCTGCCAGATAGCTCTGGGCATCGGCTTGCGAGCCGTACTTCTGTGCGATCTCCGTAAAGCCCGGGCCCACAAATTTGCGGTCCAGACCATGGCAGCGCATGCAATCTGCGCCCTCCACCAGCTTTCGGGCTGCTGCCAGCTCGGGCTTGGCAGCCACCAGCGCATCCGCCGCCTTCTCGGCCGTGCTGACCCGCATGATGCGCCAGCCGATATTGGCCACGCCCAGGGCCGACGCCAGCATGACCAGCCCGATCAGCCAGCCAATCCAGCGCGGCCTGGGCGGATAGTTTTCTTCGTCGTCGATGGGATCTGTCATACCAAGCACCAGATTCAAAAAAAGAATGGCCAGCAAATGCCGGCCACAGAGCACAAAGCACAAAACTGGCGCGCCCTAAAACCAGAGACACCAAGGAAGCGCCGTCGCGCACCGAGGGTGTCGTCCCCCTCCGGCGCAAAGCGAGAGAGGGGGAAGGCGCGATAGCGCCTCAGGGGAAGCAATTAGTGCCTGAAATGGCGCACGCCGGTGAAGACCATGGCCACGCCACGCTCGTTGGCAGCATCGATCACTTCCTGATCGCGCATGGAGCCGCCAGGCTGGGCCACGCAGGTAGCGCCTGCATCGACCACCACGTCCAGGCCGTCGCGGAAGGGGAAGAAGGCATCCGACGCCACGACGGTGTTCTGCAGCGACAGCTTGGCGGCTTCGGCCTTGATGGAGGCAATACGGGCCGAATCCAGGCGCGACATCTGACCTGCGCCCACGCCCATGGTCATGCCGTTCTTGCAGAAGACGATGGCATTGGACTTGACGAACTTGGCCACGTTCCAGGCGAACAGCAGGTCCTGAAGCTCTTCGGGAGTAGGCTGCTTGACGGTCACGACCTTGAGGTCGGCCAGCTTGAGCTCATGGTTGTCCGAGGTCTGCAGCAGCAGGCCCGAGCCGATGCGCTTGGACTCGATGGCGTTGCGGCCGTTGTCCCAGTCGGTTGCGCCGCCGGCGGGCAGAGCGATCTTCATCAGGCGCACATTGACCTTGGCCTTGAAGATTTCCAGGGCTTCGGCGCTGAACTCGGGAGCCATCAGCACTTCGACGAACTGCTTGGACACGGCTTCGGCAGCGGCCTTGTCCACAGCGCGGTTGAAGGCGATGATGCCGCCAAACGCGCTGGTGGGGTCGGTCTGGAAGGCCTTGGAATAGGCTTCGAAGGCATTCGCGCCCACGGCCACGCCGCAGGGGTTGGCGTGCTTGACGATCACGCAGGCAGGGGTGTCAAAGCTTTTGACGCATTCCCAGGCCGCGTCGGCGTCGGCGATATTGTTGTAGCTCAGCTCCTTGCCCTGCAGCTGCACGCCCGTGGCCAGCGAGCCGGGAGCGGGGTACAGGTCGCGGTACCAGGCGGCTTGCTGGTGGCTGTTTTCACCGTAGCGCAGATCCTGCACCTTGATGAAATGGCCGTTGGACTGGCCGCCGAACAGGGCGCGCTCGGGCACATATTCTTCGCTGAGCTTTTCGTCTTCGAACTTGACGCTAGACAGGTAGTCGCTGATCGCTCCGTCATACTGGGCAATGCGGTTGAAGGCCGCCACGGACAACGCAAAACGCAGCTTGTCGGACAGCTTGCCGTTCGCCTTGAGTTCGGCCAGCACGGCTTCGTACTGGTCGGCGGCGGTCAGAACGCCCACATCCTTCCAGTTCTTGGCAGCGGAACGCACCATGGCGGGGCCGCCGATATCGATGTTCTCGATGGCGTCGGCCAGGGTGCAGCCGGCCTTGGCCACGGTAGCTTCGAAGGGGTAGAGATTGACCACCAGCAGGTCGATAGTCTCGATGCCATGCTCCTTCAAAGCAGCCATGTGCTCGGGCAGTTCGCGGCGAGCCAGCAGACCACCGTGCACCATGGGGTGCAAGGTCTTGACGCGGCCGTCCAGCATCTCGGGGAACTTGGTGACTTCGGCGACTTCGGTCACGGGCAGGCCCACGCCTGCCAGCAGCTTGGCGGTGCCACCGGTGGACAGCAGTTGCACGCCAAGAGCGTGCAGGGCTTGCGCAAATTCGACGATACCGGTCTTGTCAGAGACGGAGATCAGAGCTTTCATGGGCGTCAATTCAAAGTTTGGATAAAAACAAGCTGCAAGTGCAGATATATCAAGCGCTTGCAGCTATGGATTTGGTAGCTTCGTCGTTCAGAGCAATTCGTGATCGACGAGCTTTTTGCGCAGGGTGTTGCGATTCAGGCCCAGCCATTCGGCGGCGCGCGACTGGTTGTTGTCGGCCTGGCCCATCACCACTTCCAGCAGCGGTTTTTCGACAAGACGAATCACCATGTCGTAGACATTGGCCGGTGTTTCGCCCTCGAGATCGCGGAAATAGCCCTCCAGGCTATCGCGAACGACTTGTTCTAAATTCTGATTGCTCATGCAGCCATTTCTGCCGGTTCGTCCAGCTCGCTGCTTGCTTCAGCAGCGGCCGTGGCCGCCGGGATCCGCTCCATCTGCTGCCCCAAGGCATCCAGATAGTCGGCCACGGCCTGCCATTGCACCGCACAGTCCTCAATAGTGTTGATGTGTTTTCTGAACTCTTCCCCGCCCGGCAGAGCTCGCAGATACCACGCAATATGCTTGCGGGCGCTGCGCACGCCGACTCCCTCGCCATACAGGCTGTAGTGATCTTGCAAATGTTCGAGCAGCAGACGACGCAGCTCGGCCACCAGAGGAGGAGCCAGATGCTCGCCGGTGGCCAGAAAGTGCGCGATCTCGCGAAAGATCCACGGCCTGCCCTGGGCTGCACGGCCGACCATGATGGCGTCCGCCCCCGTATAGGCCAGCACATCGCGGGCCTTTTCGGGACTGTTGACATCGCCATTGGCCACCACGGGCACTTTGACGGCCTGCTTGACGGCCGCAATCGTGTCGTACTCGGCAAAGCCCTTGTAGCCCTGCTCGCGCGTGCGGCCGTGCACGGTCAGCATCTGGATGCCGACATCTTCAAACTGGCGCGCCAGCAGAACTGCGTTCTTGTGCGTATCGCACCAGCCTGTGCGCATCTTCAGGGTGACGGGCACGTTGTAGGGACGTGCGGCCTCCACCACGGCCTGGGCAATTTCCACGGCCAGCGGCTCGTTCTGCATCAGGGCGGAACCCGCCCATTTGTTGCAGACCTTCTTGGCCGGACAGCCCATGTTGATATCGATGATCTGCGCGCCGCGCTCGATGTTGTAGATGGCAGCCTCGGCCATCATGGGCGCTTCGGTGCCGGCAATCTGGACCGAGATCGGCCCAGGCTCGCCTTCATGGTTGGCACGGCGACTGGTCTTGAGACTGTTCCACAAATCCTTGCGGCTGGTCACCATCTCGCTGACCGCGTAACCGGCCCCCAGTGCCTTGCACAGCTGACGAAACGGCCGGTCCGTCACACCCGCCATGGGAGCGACAAACAGACGATTTGCCAATGGAATATGACCAATGTGCAGGGCGGGCATGGAGAGAATTTGGTTTCTGCGGCAGGCAATGTCTGGCACAGACCGGGCGCTGGAAAAGAGGGGGCAATTATACCTGCTCAAATTTTCAGCAAAACCAAACTCCATGCATCACCCTGCGAGGCGAGTCACTATCGGGCAATGCAGCACCGGCGTCTCAGTTTTTACGCACCGGCATGTCAAAGTACTGCTCGGGATAGGGCTCGCTGACCAGCGTGTAATGCCACCACTCCTCTGGCAGGTTCTTCCATCCGTTGCGCTGCATCAGGCTGCGCAGCCAGCGGCGGTTGTGCTGCACATCCGGCGATTGCTGGGCATTGTCGGTATGCGACTGCTCGTCAAATAGATCGAAGGGCGTTCCCATGTCCACTTCGATACCGTCGGCCAGCGGGCCACGCACCAGCTTTCTGGCGCGCTTGGCATCCACCACCAGCAGCGTCATGTCCACGGTGCTGGCACGGCTGTGACCCGATTTCTCGGCGATGTAGCCACGCTTGAAGAGCTCGCTCTTGGGCACGCGCGGGTAATACATGTCCTTGTTTTTCTGATCGGCCATATCGCGACCCCAGCGCACAAAGTCGTCGACGGCCGCCTGGGGTCGGTAACAGTCATAGACCTTCAGAGCCAGCCCCTGTCCAGCCAGTTCCTCTTGAACAGCTGCCAGAGATTCGGCAGCCACGCGGCTGAGCCAGCAAACCCCGGCTTCATAGCCAGCCACGGGGCGGCCCATGAAGTTGTGCTTGGAGACATAGCGCATGTCCTGCTTGATGCCGGGCGCCAGCGTCGCCAGCGGCACCAGATCGGCAGTCACGGTGACCGCTGGTCTGGCATCAGACGGCGCGATGGTCTTTATGTTCGGTGCGCAACCAGCTATCAAAAGCAAAGCGACTGCCAGGGCTGCTGCCTGACTCGATCGCATCATTTTTTTTAGAGGGCTGAAAGCCATTCCTACTCCCATTGATCTGGCGTTACCGGATAACACCTGTGTACGCATTTGGATAAGAAACCATATATCAACAGCCTGCAACTATGGCCGATGACCGAGAAATGACAGGATGCAAAGTTCAGGGAATTGAGCGACCCGCCTAAACTAGCCGCCCTATGGAAGCGTGGATACATCAGTTGCTGCAATGGCTGGCCCTGCCGGAGCTGGGCCTTAGCACCGTGTTTGTCGTGGCCCTGGTCTCGGCCACCCTGCTGCCGCTGGGCTCTGAGCCCGTGGTGGCCGCACTGGTCTCAGCCAACCCCGATCTGTTCTGGCCCGCCATTGTGGTCGCCACGGCGGGCAACACGCTGGGTGGGGCCATCAGCTGGTGGATGGGACTGGCCGCCAACCAGGCCTGGAACAAGGCCAAAAAGCTGCGCCGACATGGAGAGCCGCCGCCCCAGAACATGCACCACAAGTCACGCTGGAACCGCATCGCCCGTTACTGGCTGCGCAAATACGGCGCCAAGGCCTGCCTGCTGAGCTGGCTGCCCGTCGTCGGCGACCCGCTATGCGCGGTCGCCGGCTGGGTGCGCCTGCCTTTCTGGCCCTGCGTCGCCTATATGGCAGTTGGAAAATTCCTGCGCTATACCTTGATGACGGCAGGCCTGCACCAGATCATTCAGCGCTTTTTTTAGATCCATCTCAAGGCAGAAACGAGGGCGTCAGCAGACGCAATCCCAGCGAAAACCAGCGCTGATTGCCTTCGCCAATGCGGTTGCCGTATGTGGCATCAATCTGCACCCTGTCCGGCACGACCCAGTAACGCATGCCCACCTGCACCAAAGGCTTGCCCGAGCCCTGTCCATAAGTCTCGGCAATCAGCCAGGTGCGCTCCCACAACTGGGTCTCGCTGCCCAAGCCCCAGGTCAGATGATTGCTGCGGGTACCCTGCTCGCGCAGCCAGCCCAAATTGGTGTGCAACACCACTTTGTCATCAGCCAGCGACCAGCTGACGGGCACATAGGCATACATATCGTGACCGCCACCCGCATCGCGACGCGGGTCGCGCGACATGCCTGCAGCCAGCCCCCAACCCCAGCCATTGGTCTCCAGCGTCTTGAACAGTGTCTTGCCCTGAAGCATCTGTGCGCTGCCACGCGTGCTGCCGCTTTCACGGCTCAAAGCCCCTCCCATGGTCAATTCCAGGTTGCCGGTGAAATTGCAGGCCGGCTGCGCCCAGAACTCGGTATGTCCTTTGGGGCTTTTGACCCAGCTCTCAAGCTGGCAGGCTTTGGCATCGACGATGCGCGCATCATCAGTATTCATAGGGCGGGCCGCGTAGGCCGCCGTGGCCAGAGTTGCAACCGCTACCGGCAGCAGCTTGTGTAAAAACATGAGTTCCCTCCCTGCTATGTGCTTTATTCAGAGGCGTGGCTCTGCGGCAATCAACCGCTTGGCAGAAGATTAGCGCAGCACTGTGACACAGCTTGGGCAGCCCGACAATCCAAGTGTTTTTCTGACTTAGTCCTTGTACGACAAGTACATGAAGCTATTGATTGATGAGCAACAAAAATAGCCCGCAGCATTCGCGCGCATTCCGATGACCGTTTCCGCGGTCTACTCCACCGGCAGCCCCCTAAGACAGACATGCGGGCTCAATCCACCTTCAGACCAAGACTCCGGGTCACCACGGCATAGCGGTCCATGTCTGCAAGAATCTGTGCCCCGAATTGAGCTGGGGACTGCTGCACCAGCGTATAGCCCTGCTTCTGCAGAGACTCCTGCATCTGGGGATCGGCCTGAATCTGCACCAACACTGCGTGCAACTTTTTCACAATCGGCTCCGGCGTGGCTGCCGGCGCCAGCACTCCATGCCACTGCTCCACGGCAAAAGCCTTGACGCCTTGCTCCGCCACCGTGGGCACATCGGGCAGTTGAGCCACACGCTCCGGCGCAGTGACGGCAATGGCACGCACCCGCCCCGAGCCCATCAAAGCGACGGCACTGCTGGCCGTCACCACACCCAGCGGGACCTGATCGGCAGCCACTGCGGTAATGGCAGGACCGCAGCCCTTGAACGGAATATGCTGCAACCGCACGTGCGCTGCCTGCCCCAGCATCTCACCCGCCATATGCTGGGGCGTGCCATTGCCGCAACTGGCAAAGGCCAGAGGTCGCTCCTCCGATGCCTGCGCCAATGCATCCGCAAGGCTATGAATGCTGCTGTGCTCCGGCACCACAAGCACTGAAGCAATAGTGCCGGCATTGAAAACCGCCTTGAAGTCCTGGCGTGGATCAAAGTCCAGCTGATGATACACACCGGGGTTGATGGCAAACGAGCTGTTGGCCATGAGCAGCGTGGCGCCGTCGGGTGCTGCCTCGGCCACTGCGCTCGCGCCGATATTGCCGCTGGCGCCGGGCCGGTTCTCCACCACCACGGACTGGCCCAAACGCTGCTGCATGGCTGCGCCCAGACGACGCGCCAACAGGTCCGTGCCACCGCCTGGCGGAAAGGTCACAACGATGGTGATGGGCTTTTCAAAACGGACTACCGCCGTGCCCGCACGGGCATGCCAAATCCCCGCAGCCGTCACCGCCAGCGCTGCAGCAACCAGTACTGCCCAGCTGCGGCGCCACTTCAGCATGGCCTTCATCAATGCCCCCCTAAAACAAGGGGCCGCAAGCAAGCGCCGCTGCGAAGCGAGGCTGCCCCTCTCCCATGGAGGGAAGCGGCAAAGCCGCTCAGGAGGTAGGCCATCAAGCGTCCAGACCTATATCGAGCACGCGCGCACTGTGCGTGAGCCAGCCCACGGCAATCTGATCCACGCCCGTGGCGGCCACGGCAGCTGCGGTTTCGGGGGTAATACGCCCCGAGGCTTCGGTGATGGCCCGGCCCTTGCACATACCGACCGCAGTGCGCAAATCATCCAGGCCCATATTGTCCAGCAGCACTACATCCACGCCCAGTTGCAGCGCAACATCCAGCTGGGCCAGCGTATCCACTTCCAGCTCGATCTTGACCATATGTCCCACGCCGGCACGAGCACGCCCCACAGCCGTGGCGACATCGCCGGCCAGTGCAATATGGTTGTCCTTGATGAGTACGGCGTCGTCCAGGCCAAAACGGTGGTTGCTGCCGCCACCGACACGCACGGCGTACTTCTGCAAGGCTCGCAGGCCCGGCATGGTCTTGCGCGTACAGGTCACTCGGGTGCCGAAGGGCTTGATGGCCTCGGCAATCGAATGCGTGGCGCTGGCCACGCCGCTGAGATGGCAAAGGTAGTTGAGCGCCGTACGCTCGGCCGTGAGAATGGCTCGGCTTTTGCCACGAATGCGGGCGATCTCCATGCCTGGCTGCAGCAGCGTGCCGTCTGCGCAGCGGACGTCAAACTCCATGCGAGCATCCATCAGCACAAAGGCCAGACGTGCCAGATCAAGGCCGGCCAAGATGCCATCCTGCCTGGCCACCAGACGCAACTCGCCCATCGCATCGGCAGGAACAATGGTGTCGGTGGTCAAGTCTGCGGCGCGTCCCAGATCTTCCAGCAAGGCCATGCGTACCAGCGGCTCCAGCATTACATCGGGCAGGGGTGGGACGGGCAAGGCTGCAACTTTATTAATGCTCATTTTGAGTATTTTTGGTTCAATAAAAAACGCAAAGACTTCCAGATCGCTTTCAGGCCTTACGCAAACGGACTTATGCTAAGTCTGAGCATTATTTAAGTCAAGCCGCTCCCGCAGTTAAAACAGTCCTCCATCCCAAGAGTAGTTCAGGGGCTAATGACTTCTTGCCAGCGGCAGCTTGTTGCCAGCAATGGCGCGCTCCAGCATTACATTGCGTCGGAAGCGGAACAGCTTGGCCGGGCGGCCCGCACCTACGGCCGTCATCTGGCCTGTTTCCTCAACCAGCGCCTGCTGCTCGATCAGGCGCCGGAAGTTCTGCTTGTGCAAGCCGCGCCCCGCCAACGCCTCCACCGTCTGTTGCAACTGCAGCAGCGAGAATTCCTCGGGCATCAGTTCAAACACCACGGGCCGATATTTGATCTTGGCGCGCAAACGGGCCATGCCGGTAGCCAGAATGCGGCGGTGATCATTACTCATGGCGGCACCGGGCAGCAATTCGGCCGCGCGTGCCTCATCATCCTCGCCCCAGGCTTCGGGCACCACACCTGCCTCAAACAGCAGCTCGTAGCGCTGCAGAACAAGCTCCTCGTTCCATTCGTGCTCATCCAGGCCAAAAGTCATTGAAGCTCTTTGCCAGCGTGCGCTTCTAGCTACACTATCTGAAGCAGCTTCGCTCCAGGCATGCAGCGCTGGCGCAATGCGTTCGGCAATCACGCCGGGCATCCCGTCGCGCCAGTCCTCCCAGGGAAAGTAGCGGTACCAGTCCTGCCAGCCCGGCTGTGCGGCACCGACCTCATCCAGTTCCTGAATCAGCGCCAGATAGCTGATGGAGATGACATGCATGCCCAGCTGCTGCGAGCGCTCCCGGTCTGCGAAGGTGTAGAGCTGCTCCACAAAGCCCAGAGGATGGTGGGTTTGCTTCTCCACCCAGGCACGCAAGCTGGCCTGCAGCGAGCGGTGGTTGCTGGTAAAAGGCCCGGCAGGCAAGGCTTGCCCGGACCCGGTGGTCAGGATACGGGGCTGGCCACCCGTGACGGCAACCAGCACTGCCACCAGATCGGCCTGCACGGAATGCAGTTCGGAATTGTTCAAACCACTCAAAAGCTATGAAGACGAGGACAGGGAGGAAGAGCAAATTCTACGGTGAGGCAGCCCCTGTCCACGGCTTATCCGGACTCTTCCCCGAAAAGGTCAAGGAATCGCCCTGCGAGAGCAACTCGGGCGCTTGCACCAAAGGCATGTTCATCGACCCCGTGGCGATGGCCACCTGATTGCGCCCCCTATGCTTGGCCCTGTAGAGCGCCGCATCTGCGCGCTTGAGCAGATCGTCCTCGGTTTCGCCCGGCTCCCAGAGCCCGACCCCTAGAGAAATGGTGAAACGCCCGACCTCGGGATCGGCGCATTCCGCCACGGCACAGCGAATGCGCTCTGCCAGGCCCGCGGCCACACTGAGGCTGGCATCCGAGAGGACGATCAGGAACTCCTCTCCGCCCCAGCGCACTGCATGGTCATAGCGACGAACCTTGCCGGAAAGCACATGTGCCACCATCTTGAGCACGCGATCTCCGGCGACATGACCAAAGCGGTCGTTGACCTGCTTGAAAAGATCGATATCGCCCAATATCACGCCATAAGGTCGCAGCTGGTTCTGAGCCTGGAGCTGGTTGCGCTTGAGCTCGGTCTCGCCTGCATGGCGGTTGAGCAAGCCCGTCAGCTTGTCGCGGTTTGCGCGCTCGCGCAACTCCATCTCTCGCTGCACCATGCGACTGATGTCCTTGGATGCCCCTACATAGTGGCTGATCTGCCCTGACTCGTCGCGCAGAGCTGCAATGCTCTGCTCGGCGTAGTACACGCCGCCGCTTTTGTGACGGTTGATGAAGGTGGCGCGAAAATTGTGGCCAAGACTCAATGCTTCCTGCAACTGGGCATAGAACTCCGGCTCATGCAGGCCCGAGCGCAGCATCTCGGTGGGTTGGCCCAGCAGTTCCGCCGCGCTATAGCCCGTGAGAGCTTCAAAAGCCTGGTTGACAAAGACGATGGTGGAGTCGCGATCCGTGATCAAGATGCCGTCATTGGCCGCATTCAATGCCCTGGCGAGCAGCGCGCGCTCCTGCTCGGCCCGCACACGCTCCGAAATATCGCGCTGCACCGCCACAAAATGCCGAATGACGCCCTTCTCATCACGCACGGGGGAAATATTCCACTCCACGTGGTAGGTGCTGCCGTCCTTGCGGTAGTTCACCACACTGCCCTGAAATGGCAGGCCTTGCTCCAGAGACTCATGCAAACGCAGCAACACCAGTTGATCCGTCAACGGCCCCTGCAACATGCGCGGCGAGCGGCCCAGAAGCTCTGCTTCGGTGTATCCGGTCATCTCGCACATGGCCGCATTGCAGTACTCGATGACAGCCCCCTCTCCATCCAATCTGGCATCGGTAATCATCACTGCGCAAAAGGACTGAGCCATGGCGATCTCCAGCAACTGGCCGGTGATCGTTCGCTTTGCGATGGCATTGGCACGAATCATGTTTGAACCTCGAGCGCGCTTGCAGTCGTGAAGGCTCATTATTCGTTACTTTGCGTCACTTGCGTATACCAAAAACACAGCATCTCAGCTTGTCCACGCCGAGCTGCCCTCAGCGGTGCAGCCACCAGGTCATAAACCGGAAATTTCCGGGCTTTTCCCGCGGGCTGAGCTGCCCACGCCCGCCCCCCCCCGCGCATCACCCATGGTCAGGGACATCAGTAGCTCAAACTGCAATCAGATGGCAGCTGTCAGCCTCGGGCCGACCGCAATGGGTACACGGGGCTGTCCCTTACCAGCCGGTATTGCATTGCCGAAGCCGCCTAGCGGCAAAACCGGAAAAGGCAGCCGCCTCAGCGGCGTACCGCAGCCATTTCCATGATTCCTAGAAGCAAGCATCAATGGAAAGAAAGCACGTTGGCCGACTTCAAGGACAAGACAGTTCTGGTGTCCGGCAGTGGCTCCGGCATGAGTCGAGCGCACGCATCGTGATTGCCGAAATCAAGCCTAGCAGGCCATTGCCGCCGGCGAGTCCATGCAAAGTGCCGGAATCGAGGCTCTGGTTACCCAGGGCGATTGAGCCACGAGATCCATGAGCACGCTCGTGCCACCTGGCCTGCGTGGGGATGCCCATCCAAGCAAAAGCACCTCGTGCACCAGGCTGAAAAAAGGCGCAACGTCCCGGCCTCTGACAGGGAAGGCGCGCCACTGGACTCTCTGTCAGGCTGCTTTCCAGAAAATATAGTCGGCCTGATACTGCACGATCTGCGTGCTGCCTAGATTCGCGGTTCCGCAGGCCATGCTCGGCGCGACGCCCCCCTTGGTTGCCACACGCTGGATATAGGTCACCCCCTGCATGGCTCCCATGCCGGTGGCAGGATTGGCCTTGACCAGTTGCAAAGGGATATTGCCCGCTCCGGCAGGAGCCACGGCAAGCTGCGCGGCAGTGACCTTGGAGCCGTCGTTATTCTCCCAAGTCGCTGGCGGCCCCCAGTATTTGCCGATGACCATACCGCTTCGCGTTTGCAGCTTGGCATCGGGGCCTACAAACACCCATTCGTGCTCGGTTGCCATGTCCTTTTTGGCTCGGCACTCATAGGTGATCTGGCCGATACCCACGGTCTCCATGACCACTTTGTGTCCCGCGGGCACCTGCACGGAAGCCGGAAGTTCGGCTTGTGAATACATGGAGTGCGAGCCCATGGATGCGCAAGCGCTCAGGCCAAGCGCGGATAGGCACAGAGCGGTCAGCGAAAGTGTGTGTCGGTGCGTCATGATAATTCCCTCAAACAAGGTGAGAAATGCACTGGGCGGACTTGCCCGGTACTCGGGGCTGCGGCTTGTCAGCCGCCAAACGTCAAGGCGTTGCCAGGCAGCGGACGACCAAGAGCCGAGTTCAGTGCTGTGTAATGCATGGTTTCATCAGCCGCCAGACGTCCCGCGACCTTGGCCAGATCGCGGCTCTCAAAGGCGGGAATGACGCCCAGGTAGGCGTTGGCCGCCCCAAGCTCCAGTCTTGCGGCGAGAGCCAGTACATCAGCCTGGCTTTTCAGGGTTGCAGCCTTCAGCGATTCGGCATAGGTCTGCATCGAGGCCTCGGCTACCGGTTTGCCCCCCAGTTTCTGAATGCTTGCAATCAGGGCGTCACGGTGGGCCTTGTGATGGCTTTGGAACAGCAGGGCGACATCCAGCACGGGCTTTTGCAGCAGACCGCTACCGGCTCCCAGTTGGTATGCATTGATAGCTTCATGCTCCAGCCCCAGGGCCACATTGAGGATGGATACATCCTTGGCTGGGTCATTGCCCATGCCTTGAGCCAGGGCTTCGCGGCCTGCCAGCATGGCGACGGCCACCGCTGACAAAGTGCCGGTAGTACCCAGAAATCCGCGTCGCGATGCCATGAGTGAGGGATGGCCTTCAAACAGATTGATCTTCATGATGACTCCTAGTTGGCTGTGGAGCTGTGTCGGGCAATTTCGATGTCCGACTCTTGGAATACGCAGCCTGTGGATCGGTGGATTCAAGTTTTTGAAAATATTTCTGAGCCAATTCATGCGTTGCCCACATCCGGCAGCCGAGATGCTGCGTATAGGTAAATAGGCAAGGTCGGCAAGACGCCTTGGCAGTTATCCAACAGCGCCGCATTAAAGAGGCGCTTCTCTTCACAATGGCTGCATGAGCGCCAAAACATCGGACAACGAATTGATGGACTTACTCGACCGCGTCGCAACCCGGGATGAGCGTGCTCTCAAGCTGCTGTACGACCTGACCGCCTCGCGGCTGTATGGGCTGGCTCTGCGCATCGTCGCCAACAAAGAGTGGGCCGAGGATGTGTTGCAAGAGAGCTTTCTGGGCATCTGGCGCAGTGCGGAGACCTACCGAGACTCGCTCAGCCCGCCTCTGGCCTGGATGGGCATGCTGGTGCGCAGCCGGGCTTTGGACTTTTTGCGTAGGCGCAGGGCCGAGCGCCTGCATCTCAATGTCCCGATCGAGAGCGTGGAAGAGCTGTTGCAGGACAAGGATGCGCATGCGCCCATGCAGCTGATTGAGGCTAGCGAACAAGCCGCGGCATTGCATCAGTGCCTGCAGCAACTGGCGCAGCCCCAGCGCCAAGTGGTGAGCTTGGCCTATCTGAGGGATTTAAGTCATAGCGAGCTGGCCAGCTGCCTGAAGCTGCCGCTGGGCACCGTCAAGACATGGATGCGCCGCAGCCTGGAGCAACTGCGCAAATGCATGGCCCGCCATGTCTGAGCGTCAGGAGTCCACATCATGAATCTGACTCGAAACCCCGAATTGCTCGACCGCCTGGCTGCCTCCTATTCATTGGGAACCTTGCACGGGGGGGCACGCCGACGCTTTGAGCAACTGGCACGTGAATATCCGCAGGTACGGGCGGCAGCATTGCTGTGGCAAGGTCGCTGGTCGGCCTTCTCCGAGGTTCAGACTCCAATACAGCCCGATGCAGTGGTCTGGACACGCATAGTCAATTTGCTGCAAGCCGAAAATGCCAGCATCAGACTGGCTCGCCAACATGAAGCTGCTGTATCGAAGCCGCCAGTGCCATCACTCGCTTGGTGGCGCGGGCTGGCCCTGGCAGGCGGATTGGCCACTGTGGCGGCTGTCTCGGTGGGACTTTGGTTTCAGCGGGGGCTCGAAGACGCCTCACAGCAACAACTGTCTGCGCTGCAAGCTCAGCTCCAGATGACACAGGCTGCACTGCAGGCTGCTCCCCAGATTCAGTATGTGGCGGTGCTGGCCGACGGCAAGGCCAATGCATCCATGCTGGTGACGTTCGATCCTCGACATAGGCAATTGGTGTTGCAGCGTGTGAGCGGCTTTAAAGAAGCGGACAACCAGTCTTTGCAACTGTGGGCCTTGCCCCAGCAAGGCGCTCCGCGTTCTTTGGGCGTCATGGGTGATGGAAAGCTTGAGCAGCTCACTGCTCAGGAGAGCGATGTGAACGCAATCCCGGCCCTGGCCATCAGCCTGGAGCCGAAAGGCGGCGTCCCCAGCTCAACGGGGCCGACTGGCCCGGTGCTTTTCAAGGGCGCACTCATTCGCCGAGATCTCTGATTCGCATCTTCATTGACACTGCAGCGAACTGTGCCCGATTTATCCAGAACCATGGAGGTTCAACAGCTGCCATAAGTGGCGAGTCCTGTCGCTGCTTTCTGCTGCAAAAACGGTGCATCGGCTTGCTCCCCCGAATGAGCGCCTTGAATTGCTTGGCAAATGCGCGGCCATCATTCAGGCTTCCTGGAGGCGCAAGGTAAGTTGCGACATCGCCGTATGACCATGCTCAGGACATGCTGACGTGGCCGCCTGGATTGATGTGCGGCTACAGCCCTGATCGCCTGAATCACCAGTAAGAATGCCGGTGATGATTGGCACCTGCTACGGCTAGTACAGATGCCGGCCCTCGAACTTCGGACTCCAGCCCTCCAGCGCATGAACGAGCTGGCTATCTTTCAGGACAGCACGGCTCGTCTTCCGGCCGCGTCGTGACAGCCCAGCCCTGCCAGGGCGGCCCGGACTGGGTGGTCCGCGCGTTGTGATTGCAGGAACAAAATGAGCTTGATGCGGTGTCAGCTGCGGATGCAGTACCTGCAGCTCAATCTACAAAAATCGAGCATGGTGGGGCGTCGGGAGCGACAAGACGTCGAGATGGCTATTGCCGCTGCCTTGCTTGCTATTTGCCCATGGCGCCTTTCGACATTCCTTCCTTATCCATGGCGTCCTTGCTCATCTTGTCCTTGCCCATGTGGTCCCTGGAGGATTCTCCATGCTTCAGAGCAGTTGCAGCACAGCCAAGACCATAGGCTTCCAGCCTGTTTCTCGAGGGTTCACAGTCCCTCTTCTTGAACGACAAGACTGTCGAGGATTCACAGCTGAACAAAGCTGCAGCACCCATGCCTGGGAAGACTGACTGGCCGGCCAGCAACTGGGCTCGCTTAGACGACGGCATCAGAAACGCCTGGTTGGGCGAGCGTTTCAGGCTTGACCGGGTAAAGGCGGATTGTTCGGGCTGCCATCTGCTTCGCAATCAATGACTACCCGACAACAGTGGTGCAGACATGTATCGCTTTTGAGGCGATGCAGCTCTTCCATAAGCCGCTTGGCCTGGCTGCGCACTGATTTTCATCGACAACCGCGAGCCGCAGAGACCGGCCCCAGAGACATGACTATTGGGTGACGCGGCCTGAGCTACGTATGGCCGGCATCGTTGACATCAATAGAGATTGAAAACCGCGTAGTTACAGCTCTGCATGGAATAAACCGCTTCGTTGAACTGTTTACAGCAAGTCAACCAAAAGGAGACTCCATGACCCGCTTCGTTTTCCTTGCCGCCCTGAACTCGGTGCTGCTGGCGGCCTGTGCCATGACATCCGGGACCCAGGCACAGATGCCAGCCTCCGCCATCAATGGTGTGCTCGCTGACCCCAATCAGATGACGCTCTATGTCTTCGACAAGGATGCCGCAGGTTCCGGAAAAAGCGTGTGCAACGGCGTCTGCGCCACGAACTGGCCTCCGTTGATGGTGGCCTCAGGCAGCGCTGCTAGTGGCGACTGGAGCGTCGTGATTCGCGACAGCGGCGACAAACAATGGGCTTACAAAGGCCGTCCGCTCTACTACTGGTCCAAAGATGCCAAGCCAGGAGACAAGACGGGAGATGGCTTTCTCAACAACGCCTGGCACACAGCCCGACCCTAAGAGTCCAAGGTCCGAGCATTGAAAGGAAGAAACAATGAACCGCAGAAAAATAAAGCTCACAGCGGCTTGCATCATGGCGCTGCTCCCGGTGTTCCTCCAGGCTGCAGAACCTGAAGTGACGGCACCCGAGGTGATCCAGGCTCTGGAGGGTACCTTTGGCGTGCACCAGGGACAGCGCCGCAATCACATCAAAGGAAGCTGCGCGATCGGCGAATTCGTCGGCACCTCTGAGGCGGCCGGCTACTCGCGCTCCATCTTGTTCACAGGCAAAGTCGTTCCGGTAATCGCCCGCTTCTCTCTGGCAGGTGGCAATCCCAAGGTCCCTGATGCCGCCAGGAGCGCGCGTGGCATGGCGCTGCAATTCAAGCTCCCGCAGGGGCAGTTGCAGCAGATGTCCATGTTGAACACCCCCATGTTCGGTGCATCCAGCCCCAGAACTTTCCTGGATCTGACTTTGGCCCAGCGCCCGGATCCCGCCACCGGCAAGCCAGATCCGGAAACGCTCAGCGCATTCAAGGCTTCCCATCCCGACAATCATGCCCAGGCGCAATATTTGGCCAGCCACAACCCGCCGGATAGCTACACCCACAGCGCATTCTTTGGAATTCACACCTTCAAGTTCATCAACGCACAAGACAAGGTGACGCTGGTGCGCTGGCGCTTCGTGCCGCAGGAGGGTGAGAAGTCTCTGAGCAACGAAGCATTGAAGACGGCAGATGCCGACTTCCTGGAGAAAGCCTTGATCGACAGCACGGCGCAAAAGCCGGCTCGCTGGGACATGCTGGTGACTATAGGGCAGCCTGGCGATCCACAGGACGACCCTACGCAGCCCTGGCCCGCACAGCGGCCCGAGTTCAAGGCCGGTACATTGACGATCACCAGTGCTTCGTCCCAAAAAGCATCCATGTGTGAGTCGATCAACTTTGACCCGATGGTCATGGCCGACGGCATTGCGCCGACCAATGATCCCGTGCTCCGCTTTCGCTCCCAGGCCTATGCTGTGTCATTTGGCAAGCGCTTGAGCGGTCAATGAATTCCAGGATCACCTCGGACGGATCAAGACATCCGGGCATCCGAGACTGCGGCCGGCAGACCTTGCAGTTCGCGGCCGAACCAGCCTGTGTGCTCTGCGCTGCGTACATCCGGCAGAGTGCATAGGGCGAATGCTCGTCTCCTTGCCTCCCTGGCTTTTCAGCATGCGACGACCGAGAACATATGGGTCTTTATAGAATCGGGCATGGATATCGACAAGATCAAGGGCCGTCTGGCCTTTCTGCAAGAAGCGGAAAAGCTCAAGAGCGTGCTCCGAAGCGCGCACACATCGACAGGCAGGACGGAGAGCACCGCCGAACATACCTGGCGTCTGTGCCTGATGGCGATGACATTCGAGGACGAACTGGCCGGCATGGACATGCTCAAGCTGCTGAAAATGTGCCTTGTGCATGATTTGGGCGAAGCGATTCACGGAGACATTCCTGCCATCGAGAAAGACCAGCATCCTGACAAAAGCGAGCAGGAAAAGGCCGATCTGCTGCATCTCACACGCTCGCTCGATAAGTCGCACCAAGCCGAGATCCTTGCGCTTTGGCAGGAGTATGAGGATGCCGCATCGCCCGAAGCCAAAGCCGTGAAGGCACTGGACAAGCTGGAGACCATTCTTCAGCACAACCAGGGAGCCAACCCGGCCGACTTCGACTACGGGTTCAATCTGACCTACGGTCAGAAGCACACCAGCGCCGAACCTCTGTTTTCATTGATGCGCAAAATCCTCGACGAAGGCACACGCCAGAGAATTGCCGAAGCCTCCCGCAATCCTGGCCGGTCGCTCTAGGCCACCGTCAAGCGACTGCCAGCAAGGCATTTCTTGTCTGAGAGTGAGTGTTGCAAAGCAGCCCTTGCTCGTCGCAATCGAGCTGCTGCATCGTGCCCGGATGAGCAGCAGCGTACGGGAATCGACGATCACAGAAGTTGGAATGGTTTGACTGCTCCCCAAAACCTGACTCTTTGATTTTTCATGCGACGTCGGTCGAGCACAGCCGCGGCTTTGGGTCAGAAGCTTGCGGCCGCAAACCTCAGCCTCTGGACAGATATGCAGCGGCACCATCGAATCGAAACGTCGGCAGCACTCCTACCTGGCAAACGCATGATCTTTTGGGGCTTCGAGCCGTCCGTCGAAGTGAAGACTTGACGCCAGCCTTCGGGCCTCGCTGCCCGTGACCCGCTCAAGCATGCCGGTCATCTCCTTGCTCAAACTTGGCCAGACAAGAGCAGCGCTCGCAGCTTGCCTGCAGAAAGCATGCCGCCTGCGTCTGGCGAAGATGTCGCATAACTTAGCGGGGAACCTGTGATTCGGAGATTGCATTGCTGGCCGCCGAATCAAGGCAGACTTGGCTTTTCGCAGGAGTCTCAACACTCGGCTCACCGGAATGCCAGAAGGCTCTCACAGTATCGAGCATGGCGGGCTTTCGCTGCGGCGGCGCTGCCGTGATGCTGCCAAGGCTGATGAATCCGGCCAGATACTCGGTGGACTCTATCCCCAGTTCAGCACAAAGTAAAACGTCGAAGCAGCGCTCTCCGCTGAGCATGATGGCACCAAAGCCGAGTTGATGCGCGGCATTCAGCAGGTTGCCCAGTGCTGAGCCGGCTGCCAGCCATTGTTCACGCTCCGGCACCCGCATGCGCAGCTTGGGCGACATGATGAAAGCGAGCAAAGTCGGGCTGCGTGTGGCGTGCTCACGCGCACGCCTGAGGTCCTCAGTGGAGGCTAGAGGGTCGCGGCGCAATTTCTCCTGTTCGAATAAATCTGCCAGCCGCGCTCGAGAATCCGCGGGAAACACCAGCACACGCCAAGGATGTAGACCACCATGATCTGGTGCGCTCAACGCCGCCTCGATCATCAGGTCGATCTCCTGGCTGTCCGCTCCCGGAGCCTCAAGTCGCTTCGGTGAGACGGAGCGTCGATCCAGAAGAGGGGCAATCGCCTTTCTGCTGTTCGAAACCGCAAATACATGCTTGAGGGTGGAAATGGCCTCCGACAAGCCTTGGGCCCAGACAACGACCTTCTCGCCTTCAGTCGTGACCCCCCGAAAGACTGTCCCGGTTTTCACCAGGGAACAGCCGTACTCGCGTTCGGCTTCTGCCACAGCTTTCTTCAGCTGCGCTTGAGAGATTTGACATGCAATTGCTGCTGCCGCCCAGTCCTGCTCCCGATGGAGGGCCAACAGGTAGGAAATGTGATCTTGCTTCACTAAAGCCCTCTACTAAACATGATCGTCGCGAAGTACGAACAAGGCATTGATTATTCGAACCAGCTTATGAGCGGTGATCTGGGCGAGCCGTGTTCGTCATGTCTTTGCACATAGAGCGCACACCTTCTTAAATCGATGTCTGTCCTTGCAAAGCCGCGCCTGCTTGCGCAAATCTTTGAGGGGAAGATGGGACGTTCAGTCTGCAGCCCCTGAATATCGAACCAAGGGACGCAGCATGGGTTTGAGCGGATCAGGCGTGTTGTCCAGTTCGGACAGCGCATCCGCCTGTTCATACAAAGCAGCAGTCACGCCCGGTGAGTACGCCTGGTGCAGGTTGGCCACTTCAAGGCGGGTATACAGAGCAGACGCGATGGCCTTGCGGTGCTCTGGCCGCTCGAGATGGAGCCCCCAGATTGACTCCTCCAACAGTATTTCCAGCACTTGCAGCCGCTCTTCAACGTTGAGCTTTTCGCTTCCCATATAGGTCTCAATTCACATAAGCACAAGAGTTCGGGAGACAGTGGCAGATGGAAGCAGGAGGAGCCGCTGCGCGCCAACTAGACGAAGTCTGCCATGCCAGCCTTCGTTATATTTAAGTATATATTACGAAGAGATGAGCCACCCACTGAATATGGTGGGTGAGAATTGGGCAGCACTGCTTGCTCATGGTTTGCGAGAAGCAGGCCAGCGTTTCTGACGGAATTGATGCGATGCCTTCAGCGCCCTGCCCTCGTGGTGACGGGGAGGCGATGAGCGTCAAGCGATGAAACTCGTACTTGAGCCGCAGCACGAAGCTCAATGCCATGAGAGATTCTTTGCACTACGCCACTGCGTGCAAGTGCCTGTGCCGTCAGCCTACCTAGCTGCTATGGACCAAGGCGACCAGCTTGTCCAGATCGGCTTGACATGCCCGAAGAGCATGTTGCTCGATACGCCTATACAGAGCAATCACCAGATGCCCCGTTTCAGTGAGCTCCGTACCACCTCCATGAGAGCCGCCCGTCGATGTGATCACCGCCGGCCTATTCAGCGCATGATTGATGCCATCGACCAGCAACCAGGCCCGACGGTAGGACATGCCCAGGGATTTGGCTGCCGCAGCAATGGATTTGGTTTCGTTAATGGTCTCCAGGAGTTCGATTTTCCCAGGGCCGATGGCAATGATGTCACCGGCCATAACACGCATGCGCAGCTTCACTTGTGGTGAAGCGAGATTGGAGCGTGAAGGTGTATTGGACATGTGGTTTGAAGGCACAAGCTGTGAAGTTACTGAAGGCTCAGCGTAACCACGTCGCCCTGGGCGGAACTATTTCGGCACAGCACGGATTATGACAATGGCTGAAGCCTCAAGTCCGAAGCATCAGCGTAGTCAACAGGCTCGGTTCATATGGTCGGAGTGCCAAAACCGCTGAACATCGAGGCTGAATGCGCGGCAATAGGCCTTCAGCTCTTTTGCATGAGCCCTGACCGCGGACTTTGCCGTGAATCACTTGCTGTATGCGACGACCGCTCGTGACTGCACAGCCCCCGGAGCCGGGGCTCAGCTGAGCGCTGTGAAACGATGACTGACAGGCCGCAACGTGACCATGAGCAGCTCCAATCGCGGCAAAGCCGTCTCCTGGCACATGACTGCATTGTGTCGATATGCGACAGCCGCAAAACCAGCCTTTGTTGTCAATCGACTCTGCGATCTGCTGACTCCATGGCCTCACTCCATATCGGAACCTGTGACGCCGCATACCGGAGCAAATTGCAGGTTCTGCAACCTTGAGCTTGGCAAACGTGCCTCCCTGGCACCTTTTGGCTCCAGGTTGTCGAGAACCGGCAGCTACCATGAGCTGCGCACACAGACATTAGCTTTAGCATTGGCATGGCTTGTAAACCCAATCTGCCTGCAATAGGCTTTGATACCTCCTGTCAACATCTGTGAAGTGCGTATGGCGGATCATCACAGCCCAATTCAGGAGGCTCGTCCCTGATGACGCGTGCGATGTCAGCGGCGATGTGTATAGGTCGCGCGCAAGGAGACTCTGATGTCTCATTTTTCGTTCGCTCGTTCGGCCAGCCTCGTCGCGCTGGCAGTGATTCCTATGGCATCCTGGGCCATCCACGGCACCGAAGGTGTCGAGTGGGGAGCACCGCCTCCGGTTCTCGCCAAAGGAGCCAAGTTCGCGGTACTCCTAGGTGATCCCAATCAACCCGGCCCCTATGTGGTGCGTCTGTCCGTGCCCTCCGGCTATCGCGTCTTGCCGCATTGGCACAGTCAAGCCGAGAACGTGACCGTCATTTCGGGCACGGTCATGATCGGGATGGGCGACAAGTGGGACTCGAAGGCACTCAAAGTCCAAAAAGCCGGCAGCTTCGGTTCGATTCCGGCCAAGGCCAATCACTTCGCCATGTTCAAGGTTCCAACAGTGATCCAGATCCACGGGGAAGGCCCATTCGACCTGAACTACGTCGACCCGGCAGATGATCCGCAGAAGGCGCACAAGTAAATCCAGGTTGCACACCCAGCGTGCTCTCGGCGGAGCCGCTGGCGTGCCCCCTCGCGCAGGGCAAGCGCATCAGGAACAGGTTGGCAGATGCCATCGCCCCCGGTCAGCATCGTAGATACAAGGCATTTGACATTCTCATGATGTCAGGGTTGAGACTTGACTCACAACCTTGAAAGGAGCATGCAATGACTGCTTTTCGTGTGACCGACATGACATGCGGTGGCTGCGCGGGGCGCATCAAACGATCAATTGTGGCCATGGATGACAAGGCCTGCATCGAGTTTGAGCTCAAGGAGCGAACCGTGCGTATCTCGGGAACCGCATCTGACGCCGAGTTTGCAGAGGCCATCCAGGATGCGGGGTATACGCCTGAGCTAATTGAACCGCCCCCTGCCCTGGCAGGCAATGCAGGCCCAAATACTGCTTGATGCAAATACCGGACAGCTCATCCGGGTGTTTCATGCTGCGGTGGCGATGATGCACCCTCATGAGCGGCTCGGGTAACGAGGAGACCGATTGAGCCAGGGATCTCGCCAGAGCGATCGGTTCACCCTCCTGAAGTGCTGGTGCATCCAGCGTGCTCGTGATTTGCTGGAACTCCCGGCGCTTCACACTGCGATTGCAACCCCGGTGATCTCCGATGGATGCAATGAAAGCGGCCTGAAAGGCCAGGCTTTCATTTTGGGAAGCAGGCGACAGCACGATCTGGGCATGGATACGGAATGCCACGAGCAGCATTCCGACCCATTGCCCAGTTTTTCCTCAAGGCGCCAGAACCAGATCCTTGGTGGTCACACTGTTGGCGGTTGTCAGCGTCACTGCTGGCGCAGTGGTCTGAGTGGTGTAGCCGGCAGCGCTACCCAAGATGTTGTACTTGCCAGCGGCAGCGGTGTCTGCAGTGAAAACCAAAGGCCCGCTTGCGACGTAAGGTGCCTTGTTGGGCGCCAGCAATGGCAGATTCAGGCTGTAGTTTGCATTGGCGGGATCAACCAAAGTCCATGCAACATCAAGCCTCTGACCTGCACTCAGCACCTGCTGGGCATTCACATCAGCATCGGTCAAAGGCGTATTGGATGTGTTTGTCACCTTGCCCGCAACAGTCGCCGAAGCAGATGCAGGCAGTGGAATGGGGGCCGTCGATGCGTTGAGCGTGGTAGTGCCAGCAGCGATAGAGACAGGAACGCCAGTCACTGCGGCGGTGGTCAGGTTCTGGCCTGCAACGACGACGGTGTAGTTGGTGTTCTCCGGCAGGTAGGCCAATACGAACTTGCCTGTGGTGGCGTTGGGCACGGTGGCGCGCAAATTGTTGTCCGGGTCACGTGTGGACACCACGACGCTGGAGGCCAGAGCGGGATCCACATAGCCCACAATTGCTGTAGTCAACCGCTTGATGACGGCCACCACGGGTTTGAGGTTGTAGTTGCCGGAGTTACCTGCCTTGACAATGGACTTGCAGGCATCGAAGTCCAGAACCATATCGGCGACCTGACCGCCGGTGACATTGAAGTTGGCCTTCAGCTTGAAGCCGCTTTGTTGGCCGCTGGGAGTGGTCAGCGCGATCTCGTTGGTCGAACCCGACAGCACCAGTGCATTGGCCAACGGATTGGCAGATGTCGGGTTGGAAGGATTGTCAGCCAGCACCAATCGGACCTGCTGGTAGTTGCCGGCTGGTAGCGGAAGCGAGCCCAACTCTTGCAGTACACCATTGGTCAAACCGAGCAGGTCAATGCGCTGGGCAGGAATCGTCAACTCGCTCCAGCCAGAATCGGTGGTACCTGCCGTGGCGCTCTGATGCACGCGGATTTTGGTGACAGTGACATAGACATGGTCATAGCCACACGCCGGAGCGTCGGTCATGGCCAGCTTGAGCGTGCCTTGCTGTGGGGTGCTATCGCCACCACCACCGCCGCCACATGCTGCCAGGCCGGCAGCAATCAAACCCAAACCCGTCCAGCACAAGGCCTTGGCAGATCGGAATCCATGCAAGTTGCTCATACCTTACCTTTTTGAAAATAAAGACAGCGCAATGCTAGGAGTACCCTTGGATACAGTGTTACGACTCGTAGACCCCGCATTCGAGCCAATCTCTGAGCAGATCCAATCATGCTCTACCTTCGGTAACAATGCCATTGAAACCTGCCTCCATATGCCACAGCCATCGCCGAAAATAGGACATGGCTGAGGTGATCCAGGTATGGGGTCCATGAAGGCTCGGATACCAAGCCTGCATTGCTGCCATCGAGCAATCATTGATAGAGAAGTACAGACAAAAGCCATGCTGCGCAGCAAATTGGGAACACTGCTAGTGATCAGTGCAGCACTTTCTTGTGCGGCAGGATTTGCTCTGGATGCCCAGGGCAGCATCGCAAACCTTGAGCTTTGGATAGCTTTGGCAGTCCTGCTGCTCCTCAGCGGTGCAGTCCTGATCGTCCTGGGACAGAACGACTAGCCCTTTGAGGCCGAACGACGCTGTTGCCAGCATTAATCGCGACCGCCAGTTCCAGGCCCTGGGCAAAAGAAATAGTGACGTCACCGAGATCCTCCCGATCATTCTCAGGGCCTCCCTGCAGCTCACGGTGACATGCGTCAGATCGAAAGGATTTCTATGAAAAAAGTGCTAGCGCTGGTCGCCACAGCTTTGCTGCTCAGCGGCTGTGTCGTGTATCCGAACGGCTACTACGACGACGGATACAGAAAACCCCACCCTCATGGGTGCCCACCTGGGCAAGCCAAGAAAGGCAACTGCTAGCACTGAACCTCGCTGTGCGCACTTGCAGGCATGAATCCATCTGATTGACTGTCATTGGCCACCCATGGAGCCACCGTCGACACAGGCTGACTGCCGGCACAGACCGGGACCAGGCGGTCACCAACTAAGGCAAATTTTCTAGACGACGCAGAGCCACCAGTTGCCATATCGACAGAATGAATGTTGCCAGCATCAACGCAATCGACATGGGCTGAATGAACGACTCGCTGCCTTGGAAGAAGAAAAACGCGTGAATGCCTACGGTTAAAAGGCCGAGACAGGCCAAGAGCTTGTAGTAAGGCAAGCCGGTTTTCAGGTTGGCGACAACCCGGCTGTGCGAGTACATGACCAATCCAATGATTGGAATATTGAGGAGCAGGTTGATTTGATTGCCGCCAGGAATGAGGAACAGCTCCCATTCATGCCAGTAGGCTGCGTCAATTTGATGCGTGATCAGGATGGTGGCATTTGCCAGAAAAAGAAGGCGAAGGCGGTCTTGCATGGGCATTGACAGTGCTTCTGTCTATTTTGCGGACATAAAGACTACCCTGGCCGGACTCTTCAACCAATTCAATCGGGGATAGCCTCTCACGACCAAGAGCGATCGGTCATGAGCATTTGCGGACCGCTCGGGCTGAACTTGAGCAAGTGACTTTGACGCCTTGACGCAGGCTGCTCCTCATGCAGCCAACGTGCCCCCCAAACCAGCCGTTGCCCCCAACCCGTCAGATCCGGCCACGGGAAGACTGCACAGGCCAAGCATTCACTGCCGCAACCAATCCGCAAGAATTCGATTGCCGATGCCTGCTTGGTATCCACTTTCACCAGTCAAGCATCGCCGGTTGGCTGAATGCGTCAGCTCGTCGCGAATGCAGACAGTCTGTTGCCTCGGCCAACTCCATGTAGATATGGACTCAACGCACGATCAAAACCGGCATCCGTGCCAAACGCAAGACTTTGCAAGTCACAGACCCGAGCAGTACGGCTTCTGTTGCCGTTAGCCCGTGGGAGCCGATGCAAATACCGAAGCAGCCAAGAGATTCAGCCAAACCCACGATAGCGATTGCATCATCACCCATGACGACATGAAGATGCCAGGGGACAAGGGTAGCTGATTCTGCGAGCGCTCGACGCGCCCGGGCCGTGGCTGCCCAGCCGTATCGACCCAACTCGGTCTCCGCAGCCTCTTTGCTCAACCAGGGCTGCACATTCACGAGGTCAAGCATGCTGCCTTGCCCCATTGCCACCAAACGGGCACCAACGGCAACAGCACGCGAAGAGCATGCAGAGCCGTCCACTGCCACCAGCCAACGTTCGCCACCGGTATTTGCACAACTGCACTTGCCTTTCCACGTCAATGAAATCAGCCTGCCAAGGCTATCGCGCCGCTCGAGATCAGGCGCAGGCATGAGTGCAGGCATCGCTGCATCGCTCATAGAACACTCCTTGAAGATTTTCGGCCTGAGAGCTTCACGCTAAGCAGCACGGAAATCAGGACAATCGAGCCAACAATGAGTAGCGACCAATGCACGGGCATATGAAACCAGGGCATCATCAGCATCTTGCCTCCGATATAGATCAATACCAGAGCAAGGCCGTACTTGAGCAGATGGAAGCGTTCGGCCATGTCCGCCAGCAGGAAGTACAGCGCCCTCAAACCCAGTATCGCGAAGATATTGGATGTAAAAACGATAAATGGGTCGGTGGTGACAGCGAAGATGGCCGGAATACTATCCACGGCAAAGACCAGGTCACTCGCCTCAATCATCAGTAGCACCAAGAACATCGGTGTTGCATGAAGCAATCCATCGATGCGTACGAAAAACGACTGGCCGTGAAAGCCTGGCGCTATACGCATGTGGCAGCGCAACCAGCGTAGCAGTGGATTCTTTTCCAGATCGGGCTTTTGCTCAGCCATGATCAACATCTTGCCGCCCGTGACCACGAGCAGCAGCCCAAAAACGTAGAGCACCCACTCAAACTCGGAAACGAGCCAGATTCCGCCAAGAATCATTGCTGCCCGCATCACGATCGCTCCAAGAACCCCATACAGCAGCACGCGTCGCTGCAACTCTGGCGGGACAGCGAAGTAGGTAAAGATCATCACGAAGACGAACATGTTGTCTACCGACAATGCCTGCTCGATGAGGTAGCCGGTAAAGAATTCAAGTGCCTTGCGATTGGCAATTTCACGACCTGCGGTAGCGTCCAAATACCACCACAACAACGCGCCGAATGTGGTGGCAAGAGCCACCCAGGTGGCAGTCCAGCTTGCAGCTTCCTTGGCCGACACGCGGTGAGCCTTGTTTCCTCCGAGGACAAATAGATCCAGGCCCAGCATGATGAGCACAAAGACAATGAAGCCGATCCACATCGGGCCGGTTGCCAAGGTTTCGATGTTGTGCATGAAATGGCCCCAAGCGTTTGCTTCTTTGCCTTGAGATACTGCTTGCACCATGGGCCGCTGACATGCCCCGGCCAACCGCAGAGACAAGGCGAAACAACGGCGTAGCGAGGGCAGTGCGAGCGGCTCTCAACGTCGCTGTCGAGCTCTTAACTGGAAGCCATCCATAGAGCCACAATGCCCGCTCCGGCACCGACTCCCGCTGGAATACCAATGCGCTCCAGCTTCGAGGCAGGCTCGCCCGGGATCACCTCTACAGGCACGCTGGTTCGCTCCAGCACCTGATTCGTCACTGAATTCTCGATAAGACGCACCAAGGAACTCTTTCGCGCCGTGCTCATGACAATCAGGTCGCAATGAAGCCTGCGCGCGACATCCACAATGCAGTCAACCTTGTTGCCGACTTCCGAGTGGACAGCATATGGAATCCCGGCGGCATCCAGCATTTGCCGAGTGGTCAAGAGCGCCGACTCCGTCTGCTCATGATGAAACTCCATCCGGTCACTCCTGCTTGAGTAATCGGTGATGAGTTTCGAGAATGGCGGCTGCACGTTCAGGAGATGAATCTCCAGATCTTCGCTCTTCCTGAACTCGTCGATCACGTGACGTATTGCAAACAACGAATTGGCTGATCCGTCTGACGGGACAAGAACTCTCAGCATGGTGCTTCTCCTTTGAGGTGAGCTGCTTGGTGCAGTGACTCACCTGAGTGGATCCTCGTTCAAAGACCGCTTGCGCCTTCTGATTCGAAGGTTCTCCGCCGAGCACTTCTCCTGGCCCTGGACAACACCAACAATAGCGATGCAGCAATTTAATAAAAGCAGATAATTTGGAAGCAATAGCTCCGAAAAGCCGAACAATGAGCCCTGGCTTCAGTTACAGGCACCTTTACTATTTTTGGGTTGTCGCCAAAGAAGGAGGCATGGCCCGTGCTGCCGAGCGCCTGGGCATGGCTGTACAAACTGTTAGCACCCAAGTTCGTGAGCTGGAGCGGTCACTGGGCTATGCACTGCTCAAACCTGCAGGGCGAGGCGTTGTCCTGACAGACGCAGGACTTGCCGCCATGCGGCAGGCAGAGCAAATCTTCCAGCTAGGGGAGCAGTTGCCTGCGGTAGTGCGTGACGCAGTGGGCATGCCGACCATGCGTTTGATCGTCGGCATCGCCGACGAGTTGCCCGAACTGGCGGTACGAAGCCTGATGCAACCTGTGATGCAGGAACCCCATCTTCGACTTTTGTGCTTGGTTGACGAATTCGAGGATTTGCTGGGTGACCTGGCTTTGCATCGACTTGATGTCGTTCTGGCCGACCGTGCCGCTCCTCCAAATCCCAACCTCAAGGTCTATAGCCACTCTCTGGGCTCATCCCCATTGGCCTGGTATGCACCTGCATCCTTGTTTGCAGCAGCTCGGCAAGACTTTCCGCAGTCTCTGGCCAAAGTCCCCGTGCTTCTGCCAACGGCCCATGCAGCAGTGCGCGCAAGGCTTGATCAGTGGTTTGAACGAGAGTCCATCAAACCGCATGTCATAGGCGAGTTCGAGGACAGTGCATTGCTCAAGACGTTTGGAGCAGCTGGCATGGGTGTCTTTCCAATGGCCAGCTTGGTTCACGAAGACTTGACGACCCGATATGAGGTGAAGCGTTTGGGCGATTGCGAGGGTGTGGAGGAACACTTCTTCGCAATTGGTGCAAGCAGGAAGGTGCTACATCCTCTGGTGCAAAAGCTATTTTCGACAAGAGGCTAGATTTCCTCGTAAAGCAAGCGCTCAGCACTGTCGGCGAATCGAGGTGTAGTGAAGTTCGCGCCTGCGATCAAAAACCGTCTATGGCCGAAATCCCCAAGGGCCATCAAAGCAGACTGTTGTGAAATGTGAAGAAAGCGCTGTGCTGACTTATTCAAGCACAATCTTTACAAGTTCGGTATCACCAGTGCAGGTGCTTAGACAATATGAAATCAACTCATTGGTTTGCTATTGATCGCAGTCACTTCTCCAGCATTTCCTATGCAATGCTCTTCGTGGCTGGAGCAATTGCGCTCTCGATGGCGGCGATCTGTGCGGCAGCTCTTTATCAAAGTCGGCTGGACACAATGAAGCACGCGGTGGAAACATCGCGTAATGTGGCTCTTCTCGCCGAAAATGATGTGGTTCGAAATCTCGAACTCTATGCGCTGTCATTGCAGGCCGTGATTGATGGATTGAACGATCCCGAAGTGATGGCGGCATCGCCGCACCTGCGCGAAGTTGCCTTGTTCGACAAAGCTGCGACTGCATCCTATTTGGGATCAATTCTGGTCTTGGATACCGAGGGAAACATTGCCATCGATGCACGAAAAGTCAAGCCAGGCAATGTCAACTTCTCCGGCCATGATTTCTTCACCGTGCATCGAGAAAATTCCGGCAAGGGGCTCTATGTAGGAGACCCATACGCATCACCGCTGCATGGCGGCGCCTTGAGCATTCCCCTGAGCCGTCGGCTTTCTCATGCAGACGGCTCTTTCGCAGGCATAGTGCTGATCGATGTCCAGCTTGAATATTTCAGAAAACTATTTTCCGGGCTGTCGCTGGGTGAGAATGGATCGCTTGCATTGATAAGAAAAGATGGCGCGATGATGATGCGCCAACCCTTTGATGCCAAGGTCATAGGACGCAATATACGAAACGCAAGCACATTCAAGCGGTTCACTGCTGAGCCTGAGGGCAGCTTTTCAGATATCTCCTACCTTGATGGCACTCATCGCCTGTACTATTTCAAGAATCTTCCGAGCTTGCCGTTCATTATCATGGTCGCGAAAGCGCACTCCGATATTTTCACGGCTTGGCGACAACGTGCACTGATCATTGCCTGTCTGATGGGGGTGCTCACAGCAGCCTTTATCGGCTTGTCCTTTGCTTTCGTGACACAGCTCAAGCGACGAATACGCGCCGAGTCGGAGTTGGCCTTGCTAGCTCGTACCGATGGGCTGACGGGCTTGAACAACCGCCGCAGACTCGACGAAATGCTGGATCAGGAATGGCACCGGGCAAGACGAAACCATAGTATTTTTTCATTGCTATTCGTCGACATTGACAGGTTCAAGGTCTACAACGACACATACGGACACCAAGCTGGGGATGACGTCATCGCAACCATAGCCAAATGCATTGGTGACAGTATTCGCAGGCCAGGAGATATCGCAGCTCGTTATGGAGGTGAGGAGTTCATCGTTGTTTTGCCGGATACATCTCTAGAGGGCGCGTCATGCATTGCGGAAAACATCCGCGCCGCCGTTTCGCAACTCTCTATCGAGCACTCAGGAAGCGAATTCGGCTACATCACAGTCAGCATCGGTTGTGCGGCATGGGAGCCAGAACACGATGCAGATGTAGCCTCGGTGATCCGTTCGGCCGATGAGGCGTTATACAAGGCCAAGACGACAGGTCGCAACAAAGTTGTTGTATTCACCAAAACTCCGACACAGCGAGCAGCAGACTTTCGGGACACAACGCAAAGCCATAGCCAGTCCCTGATCTGAATCCGTCATGGAGGCGGCACCGGTGCTGATGCTCGATGAACCTAAGAAAGAATGACGAAAGGTTGCAATGCCGCTCGACAATTTCTGCTTGCCCTGGCTGCAGCAAAGGCTGCAACGGCTCTTGCCGACGGCCAGAAGCTGTCTGTCACAAACTTCAGCTTCTGCGCTGGTGAGCTGCATTACGATCAACGCGAAAACTGCCACTACATTCCCAGCGAACCACTCGACTGACATCGAGTTGAAGAGCAGGATGCATGCGCATTGGCTGCTCAGGTTCCAGGTAACTACAGACAATGTTGAAAGGCCATGCTCAGCCTGGATTGCTGGAGCGTGATCTGCGAGCTCAAGGGGCCCAGGCTGAGAGCACTGCAGCCACCGGCCCTGCGGGCATTGTGAATGCGGCGCCAGCTCCGCATCTAACGGTCAATTCAGCAGGAGTGAAGATATGTCATATATCGATGGTTTCGTGATCGCTGTCCCCACCGCCAACAAGCAGAAGTTCATCGAGCACGCGCGCAAGCTCGACCCGATATTCATCGAGCTCGGCGCAATCAGGGTGATCGAGGCTTGGGGAGATGACGTCCCCGATGGCAAGGTCACCGACTTCCGCCGCTCGGTTCAGGCCACGGCCGAGGAGACAGTGGCTTTTTCATGGGTCGAATGGCCGGACAAGGCCACGCGCGACGCAGCCATGAAGAAGATGATGGAAGACCCGCGCATGGACCCATCCGCCCCCGGCAACCCGCCCATGCCCTTCGACGGCAAGCGCATGATCTTTGGGGGTTTCGAACAAGTCGTCGAAGTGAAGCCCTGAAGTCTGATGTTCAGCTCATTGAGCTGTCAAGTTCAAGCCTAGGCGACATCCCCCTCTCACCAGTTGCTTGATGCAATGCAGCCAGGTCTCCACCTAGCTGCGCCGGTGATCCCTGCGGCAGTCTCCTCATTGCGATGCACAAAGACATCGCCCTTGCGCATCCGGGCATTCTCTCTAGGGGGAGTGATGGGTGTGGCGGGGCGACATGCAGGGGGCTGTGCGTCATGAACTCCAAGAGCCGTGACGATCAACCGCAACTCATCGCCGTGGGTTGCGCCTGCAATTGCGGCAGTACCGCCACCCCGGGAATTTGAGTCCGGTAGGCTCAGCAAGCAGAAGCAGCCCGCCCTCACTGGATTGATGCACCACTTGCCGATACCGGCTATCGCCACCTCCAGCACAAAGCCGGCAGCTGAGCGCTGCCTTGTACTGCGCCCAGTTGGTGCTCGATAGCGGGGCTGGACTGCTGTCGCGACACTGATTGATTCAACAATGCCGCCGCAAGCATCTGCCAGATGCGCCCTTTAATGACGGAAGCACCTGGGCACACATGGGCATCCATATGTGGCCGGGTGCATGCCAATCGTGCTTATTTGGGAGAGAACAGGAAGTTCATCACATCGCCGTCCCTGACGATGTACTCCTTGCCTTCGGCGCGCATCTTGCCGGCGTCCTTGGCACCTTGTTCGCCCTTGAAAGCGACGAAGTCTTCAAAGGCAATGGTCTGGGCACGAATGAAACCGCGCTCGAAGTCACCGTGAATCACGCCCGCGGCCTGGGGAGCCGTAGCGCCGACACGCACAGTCCAGGCACGCACTTCCTTTTCACCGGCAGTGAAATAGGTCTGCAGGCCCAGCAGCTTGAAGCCAGCACGGATCAGGCGGTTCAGGCCAGGCTCTTCCAGACCCAGCTCCTGCAGGAACATATCGCGGTCTTCGTCTTCCATCTCGGCCATCTCGGCCTCGATCTTGGCGCAGATGGCGACCACGGGCGCGCCCTGAGCTTCTGCATATTCCTTGAGACGATCCAGAAAAGGATTGTTTTCAAAGCCGTCTTCGGACACGTTGCCCACAAACATGGCGGGCTTGGCAGTGATCAGGCAGAAAGGCTTGAGCAGGGGCGCATCTTCCTTGGACACCGACACCACACGGGCGGGCTTGCCTTCATTCAGGGCTGCCTGAATGGGAGTCAGCAGTGCCACCAGCTTGGCGGCTTCCTTGTCGTTACCGGACTTGGCGGCCTTGCTGTAGCGATTCAAAGCCTTTTCCACCGTGGCCAGGTCGGCCAGGCACAGCTCGGTCTGGATGACTTCGATGTCGGAAATCGGGTCCACCTTGCCCGCCACGTGAATCACGTTGGGATCTTCAAAGCAGCGCACCACGTTGACGATGGCATCGGTTTCACGGATATGGGCCAGGAACTGGTTGCCCAGTCCTTCGCCCTTGGAAGCACCAGCCACCAGGCCGGCGATGTCCACGAATTCCACGATAGCGGGAACGATGCGCTCGGGCTTGACGACCTCGGAGAGCTGATCCAGACGCGGATCGGGCACTTCCACCACGCCGGTGTTGGGCTCGATCGTGCAGAAGGGATAGTTCTCGGCGGCGATGCCGGCCTTGGTCAGGGCGTTGAAAAGAGTGGACTTGCCCACGTTGGGCAGGCCCACGATGCCGCATTTGAGGCTCATGGAAATTCCTTATGTATCAATGCACTATCGAGCACCACACCCATGTGGCGGAAGTGCCCGATCCGCATCGTCGCGAATCCGGTTCTTTTGAAGCGTGACCCATAGGCACTCTGTTCACCCAGAGTTTCGTCCCGGTTTGGCCACGGAAAGCCCCCGATTGTAATGACCCGGCAATCTCTGCTCATCTGCGGTAGATTGCGCCACTGTTCCGGCCAGAAGGCAAAAAAGCCTGCGCAAAGACAGGCCTGGGAGAAAAAGTCCGGGAAATGTCGGATCAATCAGCGGTCAACGCCGGCGAACTCTGTCGCATGGGGCCAAACAGTTGCTCCAGCCCGGCCGTCTCCTCCAGCCGTCGGAACTGGGATTGCGGACTGCACAGATATTTGGTCATGCAGGGAGTCCGACAGCTGCGCATCAAGGCGGGCACCTTCTGGGCAAACTCCAGCACCCAGTCTCCGGCCTCACAGCCAATATGGCCATGACCGTCCGGCAGACAGAAATCTCTGTCGGGGGCACGAAAAGACAGGCGAGCGATCTTTCCGGCAAAAGCACTGCTGCCGGTGAGAACCACGAAATCGCCAGATTTGAATTCAGCCATGCCGCCCTCCCCTCATTGCTGCTGCCAATGGCCTTATTGGACACTGGTTCTGCTGCATCACTATTACAGGGATGCCCCAAGTCTTTGAGGGTCAAAGGCCTACACCCTCAATCAAAGCGCAGATTGCCCGCCAGTTGCTGACCCACAGCCAGCTCTGCTGCAGCATCCGCAACGTCCGGCAGACCCAGCACCATGGCATTCATACCAAAAGTAATAGCGCCATCAACACGCGGATCTTGGCGATAACTGGAAATTGAATATCCCACTGCCGTGCCGGGTACGGCGGTGTCGGGATCTATATCGGGAATCGGGCAGCGCGTACAGGGCTTGCAGGGCAGCAGGCTCAGACCGGGCAACTGGGGCAGATCCAGCTGTTCCAAACGATCTTCATCATGGGCTTCGATATCGGCAATCACGATATTCGGACGAAAGCGCCGCGCATCGACAGCAGCCTCGCCGGCCTGCGTCAGTCGCTGATTGAGCTCGTCCACGGCCGACTGGCTGAGCAGCAGCAAAGGGTAGCCGTCGGCAAAATGCACCGGAGCGTCGCCATCGCCCACCCAGCGTTCGCTGGCCCGGCGCGGTTGCGAATTATCAAAGCGCACCAGATGGCAGTCCTGCGCCAGAGCCCGGCTCAGCCAGCTGCGTGCAGGCGCGGCCCATTCGCCGAGGTCCCAGGCATCAACCGTATCCTTCCAGACCCGCGCACGGCATTTGCTGCCCTGTACCAGCAAAGGAATCTGCAAGCTGTCCATACCCGGAAAATGCAGCAGCAAGTATTCATCCGTAATCTCGGGCCTGATCAGCGCCATGCGCGGATGACTGCGCTGGGTCAAGAAATCGCCATTGGCATCGACCACCATCCAGTGCCTGTCCCATTGCAGGCCATGGCGCGAGAGCGCGGCCTTCGGCACGGCAATACCGGCGCAGGATTTGACGGGGTAGATCCACAGTTCGGCAATCCGGCCCTGCACGTCATAGGCGGTGTCGGTCATCACATCTCCTTCGATTACGGATTCATCTCTCATTTTGCCCTCTAGTCCCTGCTTGACCTGCACAGCCCGCTATCAACAACATAGTTGGCTGCAGTCGACGACCGCATGGCATGAGGTTTCCTCTATGGGCGCAGGCCCTGTCCGCGCCTCCTACAATGCCGGACATGGCGCAAACCTTTGATGTATGTATTCGTGGAGCCGGCATTGTGGGCCGGACCTTGGCTCTTTTGCTGGCGCGTGAGCGTCTGCGTGTGGCGCTGGTGGCGCCGCCACAGCCTCGATCCCTGCAAAAGGATGTGCGCGCCTATGCGCTCAATGCCAGTTCCAGGGCCGTGCTGCAGTCGTTGCGCTGCTGGCCTGACGACGAGGATGCCACGCCCGTGGTCGGCATGCAGGTGTTTGGCGATCTGGACGGCCAGGTTCAGTTCGACGCAGCTTCTCAGGAAGTGCCAGCACTGGCCTGGATTGTCGATGTCCCCGCGCTGGAGCAGCGCCTGGCCGAGGCCGTGCGCTATCAACCCCAGGTGGAAATCGTCAAGGAACCGGTGGAGGCCGCACTCACCGCCGTCTGCGAAGGCCGCTCCAGCAGCACGCGCACCGAATTCGGCGTGGATTTCTCCGTCACGCCCTATTCCCAGCACGCCATTGCCACCCGGTTGAGCTGTGAGCTGCCGCATGGCGGCATTGCACGTCAGTGGTTCACGCCGGAAGGAATCCTGGCCTTTCTGCCCATGGGCGGGCCCGACGGTCACGAAGTGGCCGTTGTCTGGTCGCTGGAGCAATCGCTGGTGCCTGACTGGCTGGAAAGCGACGAAGAGAGCTTTACCACCCGCCTGCAGTCCATCAGCCAGGATGCGCTGGGCCAGCTGGAGCTGGTGGCCGAGCGCGCCACCTGGCCTCTGCAGCAGGCTGTAGCCGACCGCTGGTGCGGACCGCTGGACAGGAACAGCCAACAAAGCTGGGTGCTGGCGGGTGACGCCGCCCACAACGTCCACCCGCTGGCCGGCCAGGGTCTGAACCTGGGCCTGGGCGATGTGCAGACTCTGGCACGCATCCTTCAGGAACGCGACTACTGGCGCAGCCCCGCCGATCTGAAGCTGCTGCGCCAGTACGAGCGTGAGCGCAAGGCATCTCTGGCCCCCATGGGTCTGGCCATGGACGGGCTGCAGCAGCTGTTTGCCCGCCCAGAAGTGCCGGTGCAGATGCTGCGCAACTGGGGCATGAAGGGCTTTGAGCGCAGCGGCCTGCTCAAGTCCTGGATGGCCAAGCAGGCCATGGGTCTGCTCTGAGACGCGGGCTCAGGGAACCCTTGGCTCAGTCCGTACTCCAAGCAACAGCCCTGCCATCCATGCATAGTGGATGGCAGCCGATCTCATTCTTTCCACGCTGCAGCGCGCTGCAGCCCACGACATCTTCCATGAAACTTGTTGCCTGCCTGCTGGCCACCGCCAGCCTGACCTTCGGCCTGAGCGTGCATGCCCAGGATGCCAACCTCAAGAAGACGCTGACCGAGCGCATTCCCCAGCTCGAGAAAATCGACGAGGTGCGCTCCACCCCCATGAGCGGCCTGTACGAAGTACGCGTGGGCACGGACATCTTCTACACCGATGCCAAGGGCAACTATCTGATTCAGGGCGAGCTGATCGACACCAAGGCGCGCCGCAATCTGACCGAAGACCGCATGACCCAGCTCACGGCCGTGGACTTCAAGCAGTTGCCCATCAAGGACGCCATCACCATCGTGCATGGCAAGGGCGAGCGCAAGATGGCCGTGTTTGAAGACCCGAACTGCGGCTACTGCAAGCGCTTTGAGAAAGACCTGCAGAGCGTGGACAACGTCACCGTCTACCTCTTCCTCTACCCCATCCTGAGCCCGGACTCGGCCGAGAAGTCGCGCAATATCTGGTGCGCCAAGGATCAGGCCAAGGCCTGGCATGAGCAGATGCTGAACAGCAAGAACGCACCAGCCGCCCAGTGCGACCCTGCCGCCATCCAGCGCAATCTGGCTTTCGGCCGCAAGTACAAGATCACCGGCACGCCCACCGTGATTTTTTCCAACAATGTGCGCGTGCCCGGCGCCATCTCGGCTGCCGAGGTCGAAAAGCACCTGGCCGCCGCCAAGTAATCCCTGTCTCATTGCCGGAGCAGCGTGCATCTGATGAAGTTTCAGGCACGCTGCGATAGGTTCGCATGCTCCGGCCCGCATTTCTGGAGCTGCCATGACCTCTGCCCCCAATGCCTGCGGCATTCGCCCCGACATCCGCTTTGCCGTACAGGCCAGCGCGGTGGAAGCCCATCTTTTCGATGTGGAGCTGCATATCGCCCAGCCTGCGGCACAGCAGTTGCTGTCGCTGCCGGTGTGGATTCCGGGCAGCTACCTGGTGCGCGAGTTTTCCAAGAACCTGCAGGGCTTGAAGGCCACGCAGAACGGTCAGCCCGTGGCCGTGCAACAGCTCAGCAAGAATCAATGGAAAATCTCCTGTAACGCCGATGCAGATTGCGTTATCAGCTATCAGGTTTGCGCCTATGACACCTCGGTGCGCACGGCCTGGCTGGATCGCCGGCGCGGTTTCTTCAACGGCACCAGCCTGTGCCTGCGCGTGCATGGTCAGGAAAACCGCCCCCATGCGCTGGAGCTGCTCGGCAGCCCCGCCAAGCAGGACTGGCAGGTGGCCACCGGCCTGACGCCCGCACAAATCGATGCCAACGGCTTCGGCCTCTACACGGCAGCCCACTACGACGAGCTGGTGGACTGCCCCGTGGAGATGGGCCGGTTCTGGCGCGGCAGCTTTGTAGCCGGAGGCGTGCCCCACGAGTTCGTGGTGGCCGGTGCCGCGCCCAGCTTTGATGGCGAGCGCCTGCTGGCCGATACGCAAAAGATCTGCGAGGCCGAGATCGCCTTCTGGCATGCCGACGGCAGCCAGCTGCCCATGGATCGCTATGTCTTCATGCTCAATGTGGTGGATGACAACTATGGCGGCCTCGAGCACCGCAACAGCACGGCATTGATCTGCGGCCGCCGCGATCTGCCGCGCAAGGGTGAGGCCAAGGCCGGCGAGGGCTATAACACCTTGCTGGGCCTGATCAGCCACGAGTACTTCCACACCTGGAACGTCAAGCGCCTGCGCCCGACCGAACTGGCCCGCTACGACTACGAGCAGGAGAACTACACCGAGCTGCTGTGGTTCTTTGAAGGCTTCACCAGCTACTACGACGATCTGTTCCTGCGCCGCGCCGGACTGCTGGACAACAGCCAGTACCTCAAGCTCGTCACGCGCACCATCAACCAGGTGCTGCAAACGCCGGGCCGCCTGGTGCAGTCCGTGGCCGAGGCCAGCTTCGACGCCTGGGTCAAGTACTACCGCCAGGACGAGAACACCGCCAATCACACGGTCAGCTACTACACCAAGGGCTCGCTGGTCGCTCTGTGCCTCGATCTGGCACTGCGCGCCAACGGCACCAGCAGCCTGGACGATGTGATGCGCGGCCTGTGGCGCAGCAGTGAAGGCGGCCCCATCAGCGAAGCCGATGTGCTGGCAGTGGTCAGCGAAGTGGGCAACCCTGAGATTGCCGGACAGCTGCAAGCCTGGGTACATTCCACCGAGGACCTGCCGCTGCGCGAGCTGCTGGTCCTGCATGGCATCAAGAGCAAGGCCGAGCCCGCACAGTTGGCGCAGAAACTGGGTCTGCGTGTCCAGGAAAACCACAGCGTGCAGATCAAGACCGTGCTGCGCGGCGGCGCTGCCGAGCAGGCCGGCATGATGGCTGGAGACGAGTGGCTGGCCGTCGAGGCCGATGGTCAGCGCTGGCGCATCAGCAAACTGGACGATGTGCAGCTGTACGCGGCCGGCTCCAATCAGCTCACGGCCTGGGTAGCACGCGACCAGCAGATTCTGCAGCTGACGCTGAACACGGGCAGCCTGCTCGCCAAAGCCGCCAGCGAGGATGCAGATAGCGCCAGCCCCATCAGCAATCTGGGGCTGGAAATCAGCGACAAGGCCGCCGCAGAGCGCTGGCTGACGGGCATTGCGGCCTGAGCCCGGCCCCAAAGTGGCGCTGCAGCGCGACAGCTGGCAGCCAGACTCAGCGGTTATTCTTGGCAGCAGCCATTCATTCTTTAGCAGGAGACAAACTTGGCCTACGAAACCATCGAAGTCCGCGTGGAAGCGGACAAAGTCGGCGTCATCACGCTGAACCGTCCCAAGCAGCTCAATGCCCTGAACGACCAGCTCATGGACGAACTGGGCGATGCGCTCAGGAAGTTCGATGCCGACAAAAGCATTGGCTGCATGATCATCACCGGCAGCGAACGCGCCTTTGCCGCCGGTGCCGACATCGGTGCCATGGCCAAGTACAGCTTTGCCGACGCCTATGGCGGCGACTACATCACGCGCAACTGGGAAACCATTCGCAGCATCCGCAAGCCCGTGATTGCCGCCGTCAGCGGCTTTGCCCTGGGCGGCGGCTGCGAGCTTGCGATGATGTGCGACTTCATCATCGCTGCCGATAACGCCAAGTTCGGCCAGCCCGAGATCAAGCTGGGCGTGATTCCCGGTGCCGGCGGCACGCAGCGCCTACCCCGCGCCGTGGGCAAATCCAAGGCCATGGACATGGCTTTGACCGCCCGCATGATGGATGCCATCGAGGCCGAGCGCGCCGGTCTGGTCAGCCGCGTCGTGCCTTTTGACAAGCTCATGGAAGAAGCTCTGGGTGCGGCCATCATCATCAGCGGCTTCTCCCAGCTGGCCGTGATGGCTGCCAAGGAATCCGTGAACCGTGCATTCGAGAGCGGCCTGTCCGATGGCGTGATGTTCGAGCGCCGCCTGTTCCATGCCCTGTTTGCCACCCAGGACCAGAAGGAAGGCATGGACGCGTTTGTGAACAAGCGCCCCGCCAACTTCACCCATCAGTAAGCACCAGATTTTTCGCAAGAAATTTCAGCAAACCACTTGAAGCAGCCATTTTTTGCATATAATCGCTGTCTTCGGTCGTATAGCTCAGTTGGTTAGAGCGCAGCATTCATAATGCTGATGTCGTAGGTTCAAGTCCCACTACGACCACCAAACAGGAAACCGCAGTGCTTGCAAAAGCACTGCGGTTTTTTCTTTATCCCTGAGACCGCTGCAGGCTGCACACAAAAAATCCCAACTTGGCTGCCAAGGCCATTTCTTCCTATACAATTGCGGGCTGTCGGTCGTATAGCTCAGTTGGTTAGAGCGCAGCATTCATAATGCTGATGTCGCAGGTTCGAGTCCCGCTACGACCACCAAATCCAGGCCCCAGTTGCTCACGCAGCTGGGGCTTTTCGCTTTTTACAGAGGCGACATTGCGCCGCACTGCTCTTTCTGCCCCGCAGAAATCAACGCAGTCCGCGCCGCCATGCTCCAGCCGCTCAAACCTCCCCTTCAAGGACTTTTTCGTGCCCGTTGCACCTCAAGGATGCTGCACGCACGCTGCGTGCCCGCGCGCTGGTCTTGCGCCCAGCGAGGGCCTGCTTTTTTCTGCAAAAGCCGGCCTGCAGGCACCCACAGTCCGTCTTCGCTCAAGGACTCTCCCGTGACCATACAAACCACAGGCGCCGTGGCAGGCATAGCCGCGCCCGCCGCTCCAACAGAAGTCAACGGATACAGCTGGAAAGCACTCATGGGTTCGGCCGTCGGCTACGCCATGGACGGCTTTGACCTGCTGATTCTGGGCTTCATGCTCTCGGCCATCTCCAAGGACCTGAACCTCACGCCCGGCCAGGCCGGCTCTCTCGTGACCTGGACCTTGATCGGCGCCGTCTTCGGGGGCATCGTCTTCGGCATGCTCAGCGACAAATACGGCCGCATCCGCGTGCTGACCTGGACGATCGTGCTGTTTGCCGTCTTTACCGGCCTGTGCGCATTTGCACAAGGCTACTGGGACTTGCTGATCTATCGCACCATCGCCGGTATTGGCCTGGGGGGCGAGTTCGGCATCGGCATGGCCCTGGCCGCCGAGGCCTGGCCCGCCCGCCATCGCGCACGCGTCTCGTCCTATGTGGCTCTGGGTTGGCAACTCGGCGTGCTGGGCGCAGCCATGCTGACCCCGCTGCTGCTGCCCTCCATCGGCTGGCGCGGCATGTTTCTGGTCGGCGTGATTCCCGCTGTCGTGGCCTGGGTCATCCGCAACAAGCTGCATGAGCCCGAAGTGTTCGTGGCGCGCAGCAAGAAGGAGCAGCCCTCGGCCATGCAATGCCTGAAGCTGCTGATGAAGGACAAGGCCACGCGCAAGATCAGCCTGGGCGTGATCGTGCTGACCTCGGTGCAGAACTTCGGCTACTACGGCATCATGATCTGGATGCCCAGCTTTCTGTCCAAGCAGATGGGCTTCAGCCTGACCAAGTCGTCCATGTGGACGGCCGTCACCATCGTCGGCATGTCGCTAGGTATCTGGGTCTTCGGTCAACTGGCCGACCGCATCGGCCGCAAGCCCACTTTCCTGATCTTCCAGGTCGGCTCCGTGATCTCCGTGCTGGCCTATTCCCAGCTCACCGATGCCACGGCCATGCTGTGGGTGGGAGCCATCATGGGCCTGTGCGTCAACGGCATGATGGGCGGCTATGGCGCCGTCATCAGCGAAGCCTACCCCACCGAGGCCCGCGCCACGGCTCAGAACGTGCTGTTCAACATCGGCCGCGCCGTCGGCGGCCTGGGCCCGGTCGTCATCGGTGCGCTGGCCATGGCCTACTCTTTCCAGGTGGCCATTGCGCTGCTGGCTGCCATCTATGTGCTGGACATGCTGGCCACGGTCTTTCTGATTCCCGAGCTCAAGGGCAAGGAGCTTCATTAAAGATAGCTGCCATCGCAGACCCATCAAGCGCCAGAGCCTTAAAGCCTGGCGCTTTTTCATTGCCGCCGGGCTGTCCCAAGACAACAAGCCCCCACATGGGCGCCCGGCGCAGGGGCAGCGGCCGCACGAAGCAGGCATGTGTAGGGGCCGAGCACCTTATCTGCGCTGCCCGAACACTTCGCTGACCAGGTCCCGCAGCCACTGGTTCGCGGGCTCCTGCGCAAAGCGCCAGCTCCAGTGCAAAGAGACATCGAAAGCACTCTCTGGCAGATCGGCCTGCAGCACCAGATATCCGCCCTGTGCTTCAAAGGTCTCGGCAATCTCGGCGGGCATGATGACGGCCAGATCCGTCTGATGCACGATGGAAGGCACGGCCATGAAGTGGGCCGCCGACAGCCTCACCTGATCCTGCAACTCGAGCTTGCGCAGAATGCGCAGCGTCTCGGAATGCGAGCGCACGGCCACATAGTCGAGCCCGCGCAAATGTTCAGCGCTCAGCCTCTCGGCCTTCAAACCCCTGAGCACCGGATGCCCCTGACGCAGCAACAGGGCGTAGTGATCGGACAGCAGCACCTTCTGCTGGGTGCCCGTCACACCAGGCAGAAAGCCGATGGCGATATCCAGCGAGCCGCGATCCAGCGCATCGGCAATCTCGCCCATGGGCATGGGCAGGGTTTCGAGCTGCACATTCGGGGCCTTCTCACGCAAGGCCTGCATCAGCGGTGGCAGGAAGCGCGCCTCGCCGATGTCGCTGAGGTGAATGCGAAAGCACTGATTCGCCTGCAAGGGATCAAAACTGTGTGCCTCTGCCAAGGCCACCTCCAGCGTTGCCAGCGCAGTTCTTACCGCCTGAGCCAGCCGCTCGGCACGCGGCGTGGGGCGTACGCCCCCATGCATGCGTTCGAACAGCGGATCGCCCAGCAAATGGCGCAGCCGCGTCACCGCCTGACTGGCTGCGGGCTGGGAAAGACCCAGCTCCTGCGAAGCGCGGCTGACGCTGCCATGGCGGAACACCGCATCGAAAACACGCAATAGATTGAGATCCAGACCTGATATATCCATTAAACGAATATCTCTTAGATGATTTATTCAATTGCTGGAAATTATCTCCAAAGGCAGGATTGATGCCAACAGTGCCAAGGCCCAGTGCCTGCCCGATCCAAGGAGAATTTTTTGCCCGCCAACACCGCCCCCAATGCCCAGGCCACCGAGGTCTTCACCGTACGCCACGCCGTCATCAACATGCTGCGCGAGCTGGGCATGACGCGCATCTTCGGCAACCCGGGCTCTACCGAGCTGCCCTTGTTTCGCGACTATCCCGAAGACTTCTCATACATCCTCGGCCTGCAGGAAACCGTGGTCGTGGGCATGGCAGACGGCTATGCCCAGGCCACGCGCAATGCCAGCTTCGTGAACCTGCATTCGGCCGCCGGCGTGGGCCACGCCATGGCCAATATCTTCACGGCCTTCAAGAACCGCACGCCCATGGTCATCACTGCCGGCCAGCAGACGCGCTCGCTGCTGCAGTTCGACCCCTTCCTGCATTCCAACCAGGCCGCCGAGCTGCCCAAGCCCTATGTGAAGTGGAGCTGCGAGCCCGCGCGCGCCGAGGACGTGCCCCAGGCCCTGGCGCGCGCCTACTACATCGCCATGCAGGAGCCGCGCGGCCCGGTCTTCGTCTCCATTCCCGCCGATGACTGGGATGTGCCCTGCGAACCCATCACGCTGCGCAAAGTCGGCTTCGAGACCCGACCCGACCCACGCCTGCTGGACAGCATAGGCCAGGCGCTGGAGGATGCGCGCGCACCGGCCTTCGTGGTCGGAGCGGCCGTGGACCGCAGCCAGGCCTTCGAGGCCGTCCAGGCCCTGGCCGAGCGCCACCAGGCGCGCGTCTATGTGGCGCCCATGAGCGGGCGCTGCGGCTTCCCCGAGGACCATGCGCTGTTCGGCGGTTTCCTGCCCGCCATGCGCGAGCGCATCGTGGACAGGCTTTCGGGCCATGACGTGGTCTTCGTCATCGGCGCACCTGCCTTCACCTACCACGTCGAAGGCCACGGCCCCTTCATCGCCGAAGGCACGCAACTCTTCCAGCTCATCGAGGACCCCGCCATCGCCGCCTGGGCCCCTGTTGGCGACGCGGCCGTGGGCAATATCCGCATGGGCGTGCAGGAGCTGCTGGCCCGCCCCCTGACGCATCCGCGCCCCGCGCTCCAGCCCCGGCCCGCCATACCGGCGCCGGCGGCACCCGAGCCAGGCGAGCTGATGAGCGATGCCTTCCTCATGCACACACTGGCCCAGGTGCGATCACGCGACAGCATCATCGTCGAGGAGGCGCCTGGCTCGCGCTCCATCATCCAGGCCCATCTGCCCATCTACGCTGCCGAGACCTTCTTCACCATGTGCAGCGGCGGGCTGGGCCACAGCCTGCCTGCTTCCGTAGGCATCGCGCTGGCCAAGCCCGACAAGAAGGTCATAGGCGTCATCGGCGACGGCTCGGCCATGTACGCCATCCAGGCACTGTGGAGCGCAGCCCATCTGAAGCTGCCTCTCACCTACATCATTGTCAAGAACCGCCGCTACGCTGCCCTGCAGGATTTCTCCAGGGTGTTCGGCTACCGCGAGGGCGAGAAGGTCGAGGGAACGGACCTGCCCGACATCGACTTCGTGGCCCTGGCCAAGGGCCAGGGCTGCGACGGCGTGCGCGTCACCGAAGCCGCCCAGTTGCCCCTGGTTCTGCGGGACGCCCTGCGCAGCCCGCGTGCCACTCTGGTCGAAGTCGAGGTCGCCTGACCCGGCCCCGAGCTCTCGGAGACAAGACATGCACAACACACAAGAGTCGCGAGCGGCCACCGTCGGCATCCTGGGAGCGGGGGCCATGGGCACCCTGTTCGGCACCCGGCTGGCCCGGGCCGGCATCCCCGTCACGCTGGTGGATGTCAACGCGCAGCTGCTCCAGGCCATACGCGAGCACGGCGTGCACTGCGAGACCGACCAGGGTCCGCTGCACGCCGGCGTTCAGGCCCTGCAGGCCCATGAGCTGACGCAACCGCCCGCGCGCTGGCTGATCTTCACCAAGGCCGCCCATACCCAGGCCGCGCTGCAAAGCATTGCCCACCTGATAGGGCCCGGGACCCTGCTGCTCAGCCTGCAAAACGGCATAGGACATATCGAGACCCTGCACGGATTTGCCGATTCCCAGCAGATCGCCGTGGGTGTGACGACATGGCCGGCCCGGTTGCTGGCTCCCGGAAAAGTGAGTTCGCTAGGCAGCGGCAAGATCCGCTTCATGCCGCGCACCGGGCAGGTGGACGCCAGGTTCCAGGACTTCTGCGACGACCTCAACCGCGCCGGACTGCATTGCGAGATCGATCCCGAGGTCGAGACCGCCATCTGGGAGAAGCTGGCCTTCAATGCAGCCTTCAACGGCCTGTGCGGCATCACTCGCCAGAGCGTTGACGGACTGGCCAGCCCCCTTGGCCGCAGCCTGATCCGCGAAGTCCTGAACGAGGTCGTTGCCGTAGCTGCGGCCAATGGCATCGCCGTAGACGCTCTGCGCATCCAGGCCACGGTGGAGGACGCCCTGAACCATCATGTGGGACACCAGCCATCGCTGCTGCAGGACCTGCTGGCGGGGCGCCCCACCGAGACCGACTCCATCCACGGCGCGGTGGTGCGCGCGGGCGAGCGGCATGGCATTGCCACGCCCATGACACGCACCCTGCACCAGCTCATCAGCATGACACAGCAGCGCACGCCATAGACCCCGGACTCGGCGAAGACGCATCGAAGGCTCGGTAAAGACAGCAAAGTAAAGAAAAAGACAGCAGGGACCGAGCCCACGGATTCAATAACAAGGAGACAACATGCGCAGAACCTTTCTCAAAGCCGGCGCTGCTTGCGGTGTGCAGCTCGTGCTGGGTGCGGCCCACGCCCAGCAGGCGTCCGCCAGGCCCGTGGAATGGGTGGTCGGCTTTGCCGCAGGCGGCGGCTCGGATGCCGTGGCTCGCGGCGTAGCCGAGGCCTGGGCCAAGCCCATCCATCGCAACATCGTGGTGATCAACAAGCCGGGCGCCGGCACCAACATCGCCGCAGAATATGCGGCGCGCTCGCGCGACTATGGCAACCTGGTCTTCACCGCCGACTTCGCCACCCTGGCCGCCAACCCGTATCTGTTCCCCAAGCTGGCCTACAACGCCGAACAGGACTTCGTCCCCATCAGCCTGCTGGCGCGCTTTCCGCTGCTGCTGGTCGTCAACAACGAATTGCCGGTGCGCAGCTTCCAGGAGTTCTCGGCCTGGGCCAAGGCCAACCCCGACAAGCTCAGCTATGGATCTCCCGGGCTGGGCACCCCGCATCACCTGGCCACCGAACTGCTGGCCCAGAAGATGGGCGTGAAGATGACCCACGCGCCCTATCGCGGCGCCGGCCCGGCCATGCTGGATGTGATCGGCGGCCAGATTCCCTTCATGCTGGTGGACAGCGCCGCAGGCCTGCCCCACATCAACACGGGAAAGGTCCGCGCCATCGGCGTGGCCAGCGCGCAGCGGCTCAAGAGCCTGCCCCGCACGCCCACGCTCATCGAGCAGGGCGTGGCCGGCTTCGAGGCCTTCGCCTGGCAGGGCCTGGTCGCCCCCAGGGGTACGGATGACGCCACCATCCAGATGTGGTCCAGGACGCTGCAGGAGACCCTGAAGACGCCGGCCGTGCAGGCCCGCTTCGAAGCTCTGGCCCTGGAGCCCCTGCCCAGCACTCCCGAGCAGATGCGCGAGTTCTGGCTCTCCGAGAAGAAGCGCTGGGGAGAGGTCATCAAGACCGCAGGCATCAAGCTGGACTAATCGATATCAATGACAAGCAGGAAAACGCATATGGAGACTCCCATCACTCAACGCCCCTTTGCGCACAGGAAGCTGCGCGCCCTGATCACCAAGGGCTGGGCCAGCCTGGGCATGGCGCTTTGTCTGGCACCGGCCGCCCAGGCACAGACATGGCCGGATCGCCCCATCCGCCTGATCGTGAACTTCGCCCCTGGCGGCGCCGCCGATGTGATGGGACGCGCGATCTCGCCCACCATGAGCCAGGCGCTGGGCCAGTCCGTGGTGGTGGACAACAAGCCCGGAGCCAACGGCAATATCGGTATCAGCGAAACCGTGCGCTCTGCCAAGGACGGCTATACGCTGCTGCTGAGCAGCGGCGGCGGCATCAGCATCAATCCGCTGATCTACAGCAAGCTGCCGTTCAACCCTGAAAAGGACTTGATCCCCGTGGCGGCCGTGGCACGCGTGCATGTGTTTCTGGAAACCAACCCCAGCCTTCCTGTGAGCAATGTGCAGGACTTCATCAAGCACCTGCAGGCCAATCCGGGCAAGCTGTCCTACGGCTCGCCAGGCCCGGGCAGCTCGCCTCATCTGGCCGGTGAAATGTTCAAGCGCGCGGCCAAGGTCGATGCCAGCCATATTCCCTACAAGGGTGCCGGCCCTGCCTTGACCGATGTGCTCAGCGGTCAGCTGCAATACTGGTTCGATCCGGGCCCGGGACTCAAGCAGGTCGAGGCCGGCAAGCTCAAGCTGCTGGCCATAGGCAGCCCGCACCGCTCGCCTCTGTACCCCAAGGTACCCACGCTGGCCGAAAGCGGCCTGCCGGGCTTCGATGCCGACACACTGTTCGGCATCTACGCGCCGGCCGGCACGCCCGCACCCGTGGTGGATGCCGTGCGCGCCAGCGTGATCAAGGCACTGGAGCAAAAGAGCGTGGTCGATGTGATCCAGGGTCTGGGCGCCACGCCCGAGCCGCGCATGAGTCGCCAGGACTTCGTGGACCACCATGCCAAGGAGCGCGCCCGCTTTGCACCGCTGATCAAGGAAATCGGCTTGAAAGTGGACTAAGAAATTTCAGTTCAACGTGGGAGTCCGGTTACCCGAAAACTCCCTTTTGACCGCCCGTCTGAAAGGACCGGCGGTCTTTTTTTTGGTTTGCGCAAACAAGAATGCTCAACAGGCATGCCTGCCGACAAAGCACCGAGTCAGATCCGAACTTGCGCAAGTCGTATTTCAGTGGGAGGCCACCGCCACTACTACCGCAGACTCGGCCACCTCCAGCCAGACATTGTCATTGGCCACCAGCCCGCTCATGGCCGGCGCAAAGCCCACGATCTGAGCACCCCAGCTCAAACGACAGATGGCTTCGTCGGAAGCCAGGCTCTCTTCCGTCACCGTGGCCGCTCCATAGGTCGCGCGCTGCACCACGGCAGGCCAGATATTGATGGGCTGCGTGGACCCAGCAGGCCGCTCCTGCCCCAGCCAGACCTTGACGGCCGTGGCCTTGCACAGCGCCAGCACCTGCACACCGGGTGCCAGACCCAGCAGCTCATAGCTTTCGGGCGTGATACGCGCAGCAATCGTCCAGTCCGAGCCTGCATCGCTTGCGGCACGCAGCCAGACACGGATCTGCCCTCCTATGGACTCGACCTTGAGCACGCTGCAAGGCCACTGATTGCGCATGCTGGTCATCAGGCCCAGATTGGGTTGCCCGCCACCCGGCGTGCCGGCCTGCATGCGCTGCAGCAACTCGCTGCGCAAGCGCATCATGGCCTCGGCCGCATGCAGCAATTCCTCGCCCGCCGGCGTGATCTGTGCACCACCGCCCCCGGCGCCGCCCACGCTGCGCTCGACCAGCGGCACGCCAGCCAGATTGGTCAGGGTATCGATGGCCTGCCAGGCCGCCTTGTAGCTCACGCCCACATCGCGTGCGGCCTGAGAGATGGAGCCGCTTTGCGCAATCCCGCGCAGGATGGCAATGCGACGGTCGGCCATGTCATAGCCCAGCGCCTGGGAAACCGAGTCGGACGACAGTGCGCCACTCGGCACTACCTCGTCGCCGGCCATATCCAATTGTTCTTGTTCGAAATTTTCTGTGTCTGACATAGACCGCCATCATGCCCTGACAGCCAATTTCCCCGCTCGACCTCAGTTGTTCATTCACGTTACACTCGCTATTCCATTAATGAATAGCGAAATTTCAATGACTCAGATCACTGCCCGCTCCACCGGTTTTTCCTTTCAACTGGCTCGCTCTGCGGCCGTGATCGGCACAGTCGTGCTGGGCCTGTGGTCTGCGCAGGCGCAGGCCGCTGAAGTGGCGGTCGCCGTGGCAGCCAACTTCACCGCGCCCATGAAGAAGATTGCGGCCGAGTTCGAGAAGGATACAGGCCACAAGGCCGAGCTGTCGTTTGGCGCCACCGGCAAGTTCTACGCCCAGATCAACAACGGCGCGCCCTTCGGCATTCTGCTGGCCGCCGACGACACCACACCCGAGAAGCTGGCCAAGGAAGGCAAGGGCGTGACCGATTCGCGCTTTACCTACGCCATCGGTACGCTGGTGCTGTGGAGCCCCAAGGCCGGCTATGTGGACGACAAGGGCGATGTGCTCAAGAGCGGCGACTACAAGCACATCGCGATTGCCAATCCCAAGCTGGCCCCTTACGGAACAGCTGCCATGGAAGTGCTGAACAAGCTCGGCCTGAGCGCACAGGTGCAGCCCAAGGTGGTGATGGGCGAGAACATCGCCCAGACCTACCAGTTCGCTGCCACCGGCAATGCGCAGCTGGGTTTTGTGGCGCTGTCCCAGGTCATGGAGAACGGCAAGATCCGCGAGGGTTCGGCCTGGCAGGTGCCCGGCAACATGCATGAGCCCATCCGCCAGGACGCCATTGTGCTCAACAGCGCCAAGGACAACGAAGCCGCCGCGGCTTTGATGAAGTACCTGCGCAGCCCCAAGGCACATGACATCATCCGCTCCTATGGCTACAGCTTCTGACGCTTGACCGACAAATCCTGGAGCTCAAACCAATCCGCTCTACCCTTGGCGCTGCTCGGCTAAGCTGGGCGCTCCAAGGGTCTTTTTTTTCGACTTGCGCAAATTCGGATCGGACATGGTGCTTTGCCGATAGAAATGTCCGTTGTGCATGCTTGTTTGCGCAAGTCCTGTTTTTGATTCCATGCAACTGAATGCCGAAGACTACGCAGCCATCTGGCTCACGCTCAAGCTCGCGGGCGTGACTACCGTGCTGCTCATGCTGTTGTGCACACCGCTGGCCTGGTGGCTGGCCCATACCCGTTCGCGCTGGCGCGGCCCGATCGGTGCCGTGGTGGCGCTGCCGCTGGTACTGCCGCCCACCGTCATCGGCTTTTATCTGCTGGTCACCATGGGGCCCAACGGCCCCATAGGCAAGCTCACGCAGGCCATGGGCCTGGGCAATCTGCCGTTCACCTTTGCCGGCCTCGTGGTCGGCTCGCTGATCTACTCCATGCCATTCACCGTGCAGCCGCTGCAGCGTGCCTTCGAGGCATTGGGCCCGCGCCCCATGGAGGCTGCCGCCAGCCTGGGCGCCAGTCCGCTGGACCGCTTCCTGACCGTGGCCCTGCCGCTGGCGCGTCCCGGATTCATCACCGCCGCCGTGCTGACCTTTGCCCACACCGTGGGCGAATTCGGCGTGGTGCTGATGCTTGGCGGCAACATCCCCGGCGTCACGCGCGTGGTCTCGGTACAGATTTACGACCATGTGGAAGCCATGGAGTACGGCCACGCCCATATGCTGGCGGCCGGCATGGTGGTGTTCTCCTTCATCGTGCTGCTGGCTTTGAACTGGCTGCAACCCAAAGCGGAGCGCCGCGCATGACAGCCACCAATTTCATCGCCGCACAGCTCAGGCTGAGCCGGCCGGACTTTGAACTCGATGTGGATCTGCAGCTACCCGGCCAGGGGGTCACGGCCCTGTTCGGGCCTTCGGGCTGCGGCAAGACCAGCTGTCTGCGCAGTCTTGCCGGGCTTGAACGGGCGCAAGGTCGCGTCACCGTCAACCAGACCGTATGGCAGGACGATACCAGCCGACAATGGCTGCCCACGCACCAGCGCGCACTCGGTTATGTGTTTCAGGAGGCCAGCCTGTTTCCTCATCTGTCGGTGCAGCGCAATATCGACTACGGTCTCAAGCGCACGCCGCAGGAACGCCGCAAGGTCTCCAAGAAGCGGGCCGTGGAACTGCTGGGCATCAGCCATCTGATGGATCGCATGCCCGCCACGCTTTCGGGCGGCGAACGCCAGCGCGTGGCGATTGCAAGAGCGCTGGCCACCAGCCCCGAAGTGCTGCTCATGGACGAGCCCCTGGCCGCGCTCGACGCCCAGCGCAAGGCCGAGGTTCTGCCCTATCTGGAGCAGTTGCAGCGGCATCTGCGGATTCCCGTGATCTATGTGAGCCACTCCATGGACGAGGTTGCGCGCCTGGCCCAGCATATGGTGCTGCTCGGCGCGGGCAAGGTGCTGGCGCAGGGCTCCGTCACTGAACTGCTCTCCAGCCTCGATCTGCCGCTGGCCCATGGCGACGTGGCCTCCAGCGTGGTCCATGCCACGGTGCAGGCCCATGACGCTGCCGACCATCTGAGCACGCTGATCTTCGACGGCGGACAACTGCAGCTCGTCATGGCCAGACCGCGCGAGCCGGGCAGCACGGTGCCGCTGCGCGTGCAGGCACGCGATGTCAGCCTGAGTCTGCTCAGGCCCGAGGGCAGCAGCATTCTCAACATCCTTCCGGTGCAGGTGCTGGGCCTGCGCGAGGACGGGCCGGGGCAGGTCATGGTTTCGCTGCAGGCGGGCGGCACCCGGCTGCTGGCCAGAATCACCCGGCACTCGGCCAAGGCCTTGCAACTGCAGGCCGGCATGCCGGTGTATGCACAGATCAAGGGGATGGCACTGCTGGACTGAGCGCAGCGCATCCGCCCCTTGCCGGCAAGGGATGCGCCTGCTGACTATCATCAGCCCATGACCGAGTCCGCCTGCCCCATCCCTGCCCAGCCGATAGCACCGCTGCACACCCATGCCGTGAGCTTCTTCAACGCCGGGCAGCAGGAGCGGCAGGAGCGCGTGCTCGCGGCCGAGGTGCCGATCGCGCTGGTCTTCAACGGCATCTCGCATGCGGTGATGATGGGCTCACCCACCGATGTGGAGGACTTTGCGCTGGGCTTTGCGCTGACCGAGGGCATCATCGACAGCGCCACTGACTGCTACGGCATCGAAGCCCACCCCGTGTCTGCCGCGGCGGCCGGCCTGCCCGAAGGCATGGACGGCATGGAAGTGCAGCTCGACATCGCCTCGCGCTGCTTTGCGCGGCTCAAGGACAAACGCCGCAGCATGACGGGCCGCACGGGTTGCGGCGTCTGCGGAGTCGAGAGCTTTGCGGCGCTGGACCTGTCGTTTGATGCCCTGCCGCCCCAGGGCTGGCTGGAGCGGGTCGACGCAGCCACCGTGCTCAAGGCGATTGACGCCCTGCCGCCACACCAGATTCTCAATGCCGAGGCCGGCGCCATCCATGCCGCAGGCTGGGCCACGCTGGCGGGCGACATCACGGATGTGCTCGAAGACGTGGGCCGCCACAATGCGCTGGACAAGCTGGTCGGCCGGCTGGCGCGCACGGGCCGCCTCGGCGAACCCGGCTTTGTGCTGCTGTCCAGCCGCGGCAGCCATGAACTGGTGCGCAAATGCGCCAAGGTCGGCATCGCGGCGCTGGCCACGATTTCCGCGCCCACCGTCATGGGCGTGCGCATGGCGGAGCTGACGGGCCTGCGCTTCTGGGGGCTGTGCCGCCCGCCCAAGGCCGTGCTCTATGCCGCGGGCGGCAAAGCCTGAGCAAGCCCTGCTGCCAAGCGCCAGCCTCTAGAATCACGGCATTGCGGCCATGACTCCAGCTCTGACCGCCCCACGATCAGCCCCTGGATATACACCATGAACCGCTGCACCACCACCCGCTTCAGCCGCCGCCTTTGGGGCTGCGCCCTGTTGGTTGCTGCCGCCAGCGCCAGCCTGCCGGCCCTGACACAGGGCCTGCCCTCGGACGACACGCGCAACTTTCCGCCCACGGCGCAGTTCGGCGAACTGACGGTCACCAATTTCCCCGAAGTGGCCATTAACGGCACGACCATCCGCACCACGCCGGGCTTTCGCTTGTTCAGCCGCGAACGCAGCCTGGTTTTTGCCAGCAACTATGCAGGCCAGAAGCTGCTGGTGGGCTATGTGATCGAGCCGCAGACCCAGGGCCTGCACACGGCCTGGATTCTGACCTCGGCCGAAATCGAGAAATACAAGCCGATCCAGCCGCGCACCCTGCTGCAGCGCGTGTTCGGCAGCTGAGTCCGGTCCGCGCCGGCCGCTATTGATTGACGAGCTGCTTGCGCTTTTTCAGCAAGCTTTTCGAACTGTTTCCATATCCAAATCGAGTGATGGCAAGCGCCAGCCGCTATCACTTTGTGCTTGCAGACACTGCAGGCCCACCTGACAAGAGCGCCCCATGAGCAAGAAAGTCTTTATCAAAACCTTTGGCTGCCAGATGAACGAGTACGACTCGGACAAGATGGCCGATGTGCTGGGCGCGGCCCAGGGTTACGAGCCCACGCAGAACGTGGACGAGGCCGATCTGATCCTGTTCAACACCTGCTCGGTGCGCGAGAAGGCCCAGGAAAAAGTATTCAGCGATCTGGGCCGCATCCGCCATCTCAAGGAAAAAGGCGTGCTGATCGGCGTGGGCGGCTGCGTGGCCAGCCAGGAGGGTGCAGAGATCATCAAGCGCGCTCCGTTTGTCGATGTGGTCTTCGGTCCCCAGACCCTGCACCGCCTGCCCGAGCTGCTCAATCAGCGTGCGGCCAAGGCCAAGCCCCAGGTCGATATCTCCTTCCCCGAAATCGAGAAGTTCGACCACCTGCCGCCGGCCCGCGTGGAAGGCGCTTCGGCCTTTGTCTCCATCATGGAAGGCTGCTCCAAATATTGCAGCTACTGCGTCGTGCCCTACACACGCGGCGAGGAAGTCAGCCGCCCCTTCGAGGACGTACTGGTGGAAGTCGCGGGCCTGGCCGAGCAAGGCGTCAAGGAAATCACGCTGCTGGGCCAGAACGTCAACGCCTACCTGGGCAAGATGGGCGACAGCAGCGAGATGGCCGACTTCGCGCTGCTGCTGGAATATGTGGCCGAGATTCCCGGCATCGAGCGCATCCGCTACACCACCAGCCATCCCAACGAATTCACGCCGCGCCTGATCGAGGCCTACGCCAAGATTCCGCAGCTGGTCAGCCATCTGCATCTGCCCGTGCAGCATGGCAGCGACAAGATCCTCATGGCCATGAAGCGCGGCTACACGGCCATGGAGTACAAGAGCACCATCCGCAAGCTGCGCGCCATCCGTCCCGATCTGGCCATGAGCAGCGACTTCATCGTGGGCTTCCCCGGCGAGACCGAGGAAGACTTCCAGAAGATGATGAAGCTCATCCACGATGTGCGCTTCGACAACTCGTTCAGCTTCATCTTCAGCCCCCGCCCCGGCACGCCTGCAGCCAATCTGCACGACGACACGCCGCACGAAGTCAAGCTGCGCCGCCTGCAGGAGTTGCAGGCCGTGATCAACACCAACATCAAGGAGATCAGCGAAGAACGTGTCGGCACGGTGCAACGCCTGCTGGTCGAAGGCGTGAGCAAGCGCGACGGCAGCGAGCTGATGGGCCGCACCTATTGCAACCGCGTGGTCAACTTCCCCGGCAACGAGCGTTTGATCGGACAGATGGTGGATGTGAAGATTACCGAAGCCAAGGCCTACACCTTGCGCGGCGAAGTCCTGGTCAAGGATTGACAGCCCGACAGTCCCCAGCCTCATCCACAAAAAGCCTGCCTGCAATTCCAAGGCAGGCTTTTTTCATGACTGGTTATAAATTCTGTAACAAATGGTGATGCCTTGCCGGATGGCACACACCTCTTCAATCCGAAGCTAGGATGATGACCTATTGGGGCCAAGCTGCCTCGGATTGAACTCTGGACACCATGAACCAAACTGCCGCACTGCAGGGCGATGCCATCTACGCCCTGCTGGACCAAGCCCATGAGCTACTGAACGACTACAACGACGACAAGCCCGGCAGCATCAGCCGTCAGGACCGCATCGCTGCTGCGGTGGAGTTGATGGGGCAGCAGAACTTTGCCCCAGCCACCGTGCAGGAGCTCGAGCGCGTTCACGACTTCTGGCTCTACCTCGATCAGCCCGAAGCGGCCAACAAGCTGCTGCAGCAGCATCGCGACACCGCCCTGGCCGCTGCCGACGAACTGAGCCCCGCAGAGGCCGCGCTGCGCCTGAGCCTCAGCGACATCCAGAGCCGCATGGGTTTTGACCAGCCCTCCGCACAAGCACTGCTGAGTGCCGCAGCACAAGCCATTGCCCGGCTGCCCGAGGATGTGGACAGCGACAACTACTGGCATGGCTGGCACTGGATGGCCTCGCAGCTCCAGGCCTGGGAAGCTGCGGCCACGGGCCTTGAGCTGCAACGCGCCCAGGAGCGTCGCAACCCCGATCTGGCCGAAGATGCGGCCTACCTCGATGCCATCCTCTGCGTTCGCAAGGCGGAAATGGCTCAGAAAAGCGGCCACGCCAGCGAGTCAGCCAGCCTCGTGCAAAACGCCATCAATATATTGCGTGATGCCGCGCCCGATCAGCAGGTGGACTTTGACCGCTGGATGACGCTGGCCGACCATGTGCTGCCGCTGGCCCCGCAAAGCCTGCCCGCCCTGCTCATGGCCTGCGAGCAGCAACTGGCCGCTCTGGAGAATCCCCCGCCCTCGCAGGCCGTCAAGGCGCATCGCCAAGTCAAGATCGTGCGACTGCAAGCCCAGGCCTGTGCGCAGGCCGGTCAGCTGGAGGCAGCGCTGCAACTGGCGCCTCAGGGACACTTCGGCCTGACGGATGACTCGGGCGATCCCTTCAGCGCCTCCCAACTGGGTTGGCTGGTGCAGGCCGGCCGCTTGAAGGAGGCCGCCGATCTGGCGCTGGAAAGCGTGCTCCACGCCCGCCCCGTCTCGGCCGTGGCCGCTTTTCAACTGGCCAAGGAACAGTTCAGCAACGACCCGGCCAACGCCATCACCTGGGCGCTGGTTCTGGCCATTGGCCAGACTGACGAGGACATGCGCCAGCTGCTCGCGCAAGAAGAGATGCCACTGCATCCGGCTGATTTCTATCTGAACATGGTGCGCGCAGCCCAGCCGGCGCATCCGGTGCTGGCTCTGCTAGACGGCCTGCGTCTGGCACGCAAGCGCCAGATGGAGCAGGCTCTGCCGCTGCTGGAAATTGGCGTGGGCCAGCACCCCGAGATGGCCGACAGCGACAAGCTGCCCGCGCTCTGGGCTGCCCGCTTTGCCGCGCTGCCGCTGGAAGAAGCGCTGGCTCGGCCTTTTCCCCAGGGCCATGGCGCGCACTGGTGCTACGCCGCCGGCGTGGTCCTTGACGATGCAGACGATCTGGCTCCGCTGATGGGCGGCAAGAAGAAAGTGCCTGCGCAGGAGGTGCGCGAGCCTCTGGTCGTGCGCTACTACGAGGAGGGTCTCGCCCGCTTCGAGCATTTCTGGGCGACTGGCCAGGGCCGCTTCAAGGATGGCGACCTGCATGTGTACTCCATGCTCTGCAACAACCTGGCCATCAAGTACCGCTTCATGGACCGCTACGACGAAGCCGCCGAGCTGCACCACAAGGGCCTGGGCAGCAGCCCGTTTGCCGAGCATCACAACGGCCTGCTGTGGTGTGCCGTGGGCAAGGACGACGACGCGCAGACCGTGGTCGAGGCCGAGCGCCTGTGGCATTTCGCCCAGGAGCATGGCTACAGCCGCCATGAGCCCACACGTTACTTCTCCACCGTCGCCCTATCGCTCTACAAGCTCAACCGCGATGACGAGATCAGCATCTGGATGGAGCGTCTGGACCAATGGTTCCACGACCTGGATGAAGACGAGCAGCGCGACGTGCGCCGCAACTACCTGGCGTCCCTGATGTCCATGCTGGACTTTTTCTCCAGCACACGCCCCGAGCTGGTGCTGCCGCGCCTGCGCGCGCATCAGCAAGAAGTCATCGCGCTGCAGGACTGCTATCCGCTGCGCCGCCTGGCCTGTGCGCTGGAAGCCTACCCCGAGCTGCTGGAAGAATCCGTGGCACTGCACAAGCAGGCCAACAGCTATCTGGACAAGGATGACGACGAGGACGAGCGGCGCATGTCGCAGTCCGGCATAGAGCGCGCCGAGCGCAAGCTGGCCGAACGCGACGCCCAGGCCGGCGCTGAGGCATCGGGTCGCAAACCATGGTGGAAATTCTGGTGAATCAGGTCGTCGAAAAAGCCGCTGCCGCCAGTGCCTACAAGGCGCGCGATGTCGTCAACGCCCCGGCCATCAAGCAGCGCATCAAGGAGCGCAGCGCAGAGCGCGGCGACGCAGCCGATGTCGCTGCCTGGCTGGGCAACCACTTCTACCGCCATGTGGTGGGCAATCTGCAGGCCGACGAGCCTGACGTGCTGCGCATTGCCGACGTCCGGCAGTTGCAGGAGCTGGCCGGCCGTCAGCAGCCGCCGGCCTGGGCGCTGGAGCGGCTGGAGCGCAGGCAGGCCGGCTTCGAGCTGCCCGAGCTCTGGTGGGTGCAGCCCGACAGCGCCGCCCTGCTGGCGCTGGAGACACGGCTGGTGGAATTTCTCTCCACCCGCAAGGGCACCTCTCTCGAAGGCAAGCTGCAGCGCGTGAACTGCCCGCAGGCGCTGGCGCGCTGGACGCTGGAGCATCTGGCTTTCGAGAAAAAGCAGAACAGCGGCCGGGTCGAGCACAGCTCGAGCGCCGTGCACGGGCTGCTGCGCGGCCAGCACGGTACCTTTGTGGAGTTTGACGGCACAAGTGCGCAGATGCGCCAGGAAATGGCCTATGAAAGCCAGATGATGGGCCACTGCGTGGGCCAGTTTGCCAACCGCAAGTCCTTCAGCGGCGGCTATGGAGAACATTACGCCGAGGGTCTCGAGTCGGGGCGCATGCGGCTGTTCAGCTACCGCACGGGCACGGCCCAGCCCCGCATCACCGTCAATGCCTATGTGCAAAAGGACGGCAAGCTTCAGATCGAGCAGATCAAGGGCAAGCAGAACCGACCGCCGATTGCGCGCTATATGCCCGATGTGGTGACTCTGCTCAATCATCTGCCGCTCAATGACGAGGTGCCCGAGGACGCGCTGTCCATGGGCATTGTGCGCCGCCCGCCCGAGCTGCTGAAGTCCCATCCGGGGCTGGCGCCCTGGTGCTCGGTGCAGGAGCTGCAGACCGACGACGAGCAACTGTGGCTGATGCAGCAGCACCCCGCCCTGCTGCCCCGGCTCAATCTGCAGTCACCGCTGATGCAGTGGATGGTGGCGGCACGCAAGGACTCGCTGGACAGCGAAGTCATTGAACGCATGCCCAAATCCGCCGCACTGAAACAGAGCTTGCTGATGGCCAGAAAGCGTCCCGGTCGCCCAGGAGTTCGCACATGAGCGGATGGACGATCTTTCTACTCATCGTGGCCCTGGTCTACTGGGTGCTGCGCGGCGGCTTCAAGCGCCTCAAGGAGGCCAGGCAACGCGGCGACATCATCAGCTACCAGGCGGGCAGCCAGGAGCGCAACTGGGCCCTGGCCCTGGCCCACCCCATGGCCTACCACGCCATGCAAGGCGGCTTTGCCAGCGATCTGCATGGCGCTGACGATGCGCTGGCCAGGCAGCTGCGCCCCATGATCCTGCACCATCTTGGCCTGCGCACCGACCTCAGCGACGAACAGGTGCGCCAGCAACTGCCCGACGCACTGCGCCAGCGCTGGTTCATGCTGGATCTGCAGCGCCTGCAGCGCAGCGACGACGTGCGCGCCGCAATGGCGTTTGCCTGCGCGCGCGTGACCTTTTTTGTGCGCAGCGCCAGGCTGCTGGAATGGACGGACGAAGCCCTGCATTGGGATATCCTTCAGCTCAACGCCCAGCGCGCCCAGCAATGCTTCGACAGCTGGCTTGCTTTCGGTCAGGCCTATGCACAGGGCCGCGCACAATGGCTGGCACAAGGCCGCAGCGATGTACTGGGCAAGGCCTTCACGTCCGAAGAAGTGGCGCAATGGGTGACGCAGGAGCAGCACCCCTGGCATGCGATGAGCTGGAATCTGCCGCTGACCGGCGATGAGGCAAAGCCCGCCTCCGAGCCTGCGGCATAAGTGCGGGACACCCGCAAAAACCGAGGGACTGCCAGGCAGTCCCTTTTTACATCCGCGGCGCGGGCATTCAGGCAAAGATACTTCGGGCTTCCGTGAATCGCTTGGCGAAGTACACATTGTCCATGCGTACCCGCTGCACCGTTCCGCCGCTGGACGGCGCGTGCACGAACTGTCCGTTTCCCACAAAAATTCCCATATGGGAATAGCGCCCGCCCAGAGTGTTGAAGAACACGAAGTCGCCGCGCATCAGATCGCGTCCGTCCACCGGGTTGCTGGCCTGCGCCCATTGCGATGTGGTGCGGGGCAGGCGCATTTCCGTGATGCCCCCCACGGCCCACTGAATCAGACCGCTGCAGTCAAAACCGCCTTCAGGCGAGTTGCCGCCATAGGTGTAAGGCGTGTTGACCACCAGCATGGTTCGCGCCAGCAGCGACTCGCGCAGCTCTGCATCCAGACTCAGGGCATTGGCCGGGCGCACGGAAGATCCGCCTTGCGCAGCAGGCCGGGGCTTGTCTTTGGTGGTGGAACACCCGGCCAGCACCGCAAGCAGCGAGCCCGCCAGCATCAGCGCGCCGCGGCGCTCCAGACATTGAGGCAGAGGTTGCCGCTGACCCGCCTCCACGAAAGTCCTGTCTTGTAGCTTCATGGAAAGGCATGTTCTCAGAAAGCCGCCCATACAGCCACCTTCTACCCCCAATTACTGCGCTTCTTTACAAAAAAGTGAGCTGCTCTCGCTTGTCATTCCTTTGATTTAGATGCATTTCTCATCAAAACCCATAAACAACAAGCGCAAGCAGCTCACTTTTTATAGATCGCTGATCTCAAACCAAGCACCCCCCAACTCAGGGACAGCGAGCAAGCGCCTATGCCGGCCGCGCCGCCGCGCAGCGAGGCTGTCGTCCCCCTTGGGGGCGCCCGGCCAGGGGAAGCCGCGCAGCGGCTCAGGGGGAGCTATCAGAACGGCAGCTTGGGCATGCCGCCGCCGCCCATCATGCCCTTCATGGCCTTCATGCCGCCCATCTTCTTCATCATCTTCATCAGACCGCCGCCCTTGAACTTCTTCATCATGGTCTGCATCTGCTCGAACTCCTTGAGCAGGCGGTTGACTTCCTGCACCTGCACGCCGGCGCCGTCGGCAATACGCTTTTTGCGCGTGGCCTTGATCAGGGCGGGGTTCTTGCGTTCCTTGAAGGTCATGGAGCAGATGATGCCTTCCTTGCGCTTGATCTCGCGCTCGGCCTTGTCCATATCGACCTGACCGGCCTTGCCGGCCAGCTCGGCGGGCAGCTTGTCCATCAGGGTCGAGAGACCGCCCATCTGCTTCATCTGCTGCAGCTGGGCCAGAAAGTCGTTGAGGTCGAAGCCGTCGCCGCTCTTGAGCTTCTCGGCCATCTTCTGCGCGGCTTCCATGTCCACGCCCTTGGTGACCTGCTCGACCAGGGCCACGATGTCGCCCATGCCCAGCACGCGCTGTGCGTGGCGGTCGGCATCGAAGACTTCCAGGCCGTCGATCTTTTCCGAGACACCGGCGAACTTGATGGGCGCGCCCGTGATCTGGCGCACCGACAGCGCAGCTCCGCCGCGCGAATCGCCATCGAGCTTGGTCAGAACGATACCGGTCAGCGGCAGCGCTTCCTTGAAGGCCTTGGCCGTGTTGACCGCATCCTGGCCCTGCATGGCATCGACCACGAACAGGGTTTCGACGGGCTTGAGCGTGGCGTGCAAATCCTTGATTTCGGCCATCAGCAGCTCGTCGATGGCCAGACGGCCGGCCGTATCCACCAGCAGCACATCGAAGAAATGCTTTTTGGCGTAGTCGATCGCGGCCACGGCGATATCGTGGGGCTTCTGGTCGGGCGTGGAAGGGAACCACTCGGCGCCAGCCTGGGCCGTCACGGTCTTGAGCTGCTCGATGGCCGCGGGGCGATAGACGTCTCCCGAGACCGTGAGCACCTTTTTCTTGCGCTTTTCGATCAGATGCTTGGCCAGCTTGGCCGTGGTGGTGGTCTTGCCGGCCCCTTGCAGACCCGCCATCAGAATGACGGCGGGAGGCTGGGCATTGAGGTTGATGTCGGCCACGCCTTCGCCCATGGTCGCCGCCAACTCCTTGTTGACGATGGACACCAGCACCTGGCCGGGCTGCAGCGAGCTGATGACTTCCTGGCCCAGCGCCTTTTCCTTGACGCGGGCAATGAAGTCGCGCACCACGGGCAGGGCCACGTCGGCCTCCAGCAAGGCCATGCGCACTTCGCGCAGCATGTCCTGCACATTGGACTCGGTGATGCGGGCCTGGCCGCGCATCTCTTTGACAAGGCGCGAGAGTTTATCGGTGAGTGCGGAGGCCATAAGCAAAAAGCATTCGAAAGTTATGGATGGACGGGAGTCGTGCGCGAGCGCGCAGCACGGCTCCGGGCAGCTTGCGGACCCAGCCCAGGCGAGGCGAAGCTGCATGAACAGGCATTTTACCCGCTGCCCTTGATTGACGATGCCCCGCAGGCTTGTCCGTGATCTGCCTCAGGCGTGCAAGGTCGCTGCGCCCTGCCTCACAACTCCCTCGAAAGAGACCAGGCCGGTCCTGAATGGACCTTAATGGACCTGAATCGAGCTCTCCTGCAAGTCCTTGCTCGTGGCCCAAGACTGGCCGGCTGGGCGGGAAGACTGGAGACATCGCCCGGCTGAAGAAAATCATTGAAGAACGGGCTCAAAAGTCGACGATCTGCTCGCAAGCGCTCAAACCCACGCTCATGACCGGGTTCAGGCAGTGCTTTATGCACAAAATTGCCGGACGGCAGCGGCCTGCAAAAGATGAGTGCGGGCCAGCGGCACTATCATAGAAAGCATGCTCTCCCAACCGCTCACCGCAGCTGGCCCCATTGGCTGGATCCTGGCCATGGCCGCAGCCATTGCCTACGCCATTCCTGCACTTGCCACCCAGCACCTGCAAGAAGCCGGTGCCCGTCGCTGCCTGCGCCTGGCCTGGGCACTGCATGCCCTGCTGCTGGGCTGGGGTCTGCTTGGCGAGCTGCCGCACTTCGGCTTTGCTCCTGCACTCTCTATCACTGCCTGGCTGGTGCTGACCGTCTATGTGGTGGAGCAGCAGCTCTATCCGCAGCTGCGCTCGCGCTGGCCGCTGTCCATGCTGGGCAGCGTGGCCGTGCTTCTGGCCGTGGTGTTCCCCGGCACTCCGCTGCACGTCAACGCCTCGCCCTGGCTGCCGCTGCATCTGGCTCTGGGTATTGCTTCCTACGGCCTGTTTGCCGCAGCCGTCGTTCATGGCGCGCTGATGAGCCATGCCGAGCGGCAGATGCGCCAGGGCGGCGACCATGACAGCGGACTGCCGCTGCTGACGCTGGAGCGGCTGACCTTCCGTTTTGTCGGAGCGGGCTTTGTGCTGCTGACCGCCACACTGGCCGCAGGCTGGCTGTTTGGCGAGCAGCTCTACGGCAAGGCCTGGGTGTGGAATCACAAATCCATTTTCTCCCTGCTGTCCTGGCTGGCATTTGCCGTGCTGCTGTTCGGCCGCAAGCGATTCGGCTGGCGCGGCCAGAGCGCCGTACGTGTTCTTTATATCGGCGCCATCTTTTTGCTGCTGGCCTATGCCGGCTCGCGGTTTGTGATTGAAGTCCTGCTGGAGCGCGCAGCATGAAGTATTTGCTGGTCCTGCTGGTCGTGGTGGTGGCTGTCGGAATCTGGCGCAGCAAACGCCGCGCTGAAGTGGCCGATCAGACCAGGCCTGCCAGCACCCCCAAGCAGGCACAGACCATGGTAGCTTGTGCTCACTGCGGCCTTCACCTGCCGCAAGCAGATGCTGTCAACGACGCCTCGGGCAAGATCTTCTGCAGCGCGGAACACCGCCGCCTGGCCCAGCAAGACACTGCCCGCCACTGACCGCATGGTGAACTCCGCCTCGCCCTGGCAGCACACCGCCATCCCGCTCGATGAAGCCATCAGCCGGCGCGCGGACGCCAGTCTCAACGCCCCGTTCGTGCGCCTGTGGCAGGCCTTCCTCAGCGGCCGCGTGCTTCTGGCGCTGGCCCTGGTGCTGCTGCAGACGCTGAATCTGCAGCTGCAGAACATCAGCTCCCCCCTGGCCTGGCTGATCTGCTTCACCTATCTGACGCTGACCGTCGTGCTGCGCCTGGCTGCCGGACGTCATTTGCCGGCGCCTCGCGCAGCCCTGCAATGGCTGCCCGTGATCGGCGTCGACATTGCGGTGATCTTTCTGCTGCAGATCTTTCAGGTCGGCTCGCTCAACTACACCGCGCTGCTGGCCATTCCCGTCCTGATTTCCTCGGCGCTGGGCGGACTGATGCTGGCCTTTGGCACCACGGCCAGCATCACGCTGCTGACGCTGGCCTATACCTTCTGGCAATACCATGGCGGGCTCAACGACGGCGCCCAGTCTTACTACCAGACGGCTTTTTCCTGCGCCGGCTATTTCTGCGTGGCCTATCTCACGCACGAGCTGGCCAAGCGTGTCCGGCGCGAGCGTTCCCAGGCACTGTTCAACCGCTTGCGCACCCAGACCCAGGAGCAGGTCAACAGTCTGGTGATCAACCACTTCTCCGACGGCGTGCTGGTGGTCGACTCGAGCTTGCTGGTTCTGCAGGCCAACCCAGCTGCCTTGCAGCTGCTGGGCCTGCCCATAGATCACCCCCAGCCTTTTTCCCTGCAGGCCCACAGCTGGTGGGAGCCGCTGGCGCATTCAACACAAGCCAGCTTTGCCCATGCCCGCCCGCTGTCCGCCACGATTCACCTGCAGGCCCATGAACGACACGGCGCCACGGGCATGCATGTGCGCACACGCATCACCGAAGTTTCGGCGCCCTATCTGGACGAAGGGCCGCAGGCGCAAGCCAGCCATTCGCTTTGCGTCATGTTTCTTCACGACCTGCGCGAAATGGAAGCGCAGCTGCGCACCGAAAAGCTGGCCTCCATGGGCCGTATGTCGGCTGCCGTGGCCCATGAAATACGCAACCCGCTGGCCGCCATCACCCAGGCCAATGCGCTGCTGGCCGAAGACCTGGCGAGCCAGCCCGGCCCCCAACAGCTATGCCGGATCGTGGGGCAGAACGCCGACCGACTGGCCCGCATCGCCGAAGAAATCCTCAACCTGGCACGCGTGCAGCAGGGCGCAGAAACCCATCAGGGCCAGTCGCTGCCGCTGGACACCCTGCTGGCCCAGATCAGCCATGAATGGCGCATACAGGCCGCTCCGCCGCGCCAGCTTCTGCTGCGGCTCAATGCAACGGCCCGCCACATCCTGTTCGATGAAGAGCATCTGCGCCGCGTGCTGATCAACTTGCTGGACAATGCCCAGCGCCACCGCAGCCATGCCGGCAATGAGGCAGGCCTGCAGTTGATCAGCGGCCACGGGCCCTTGAACGGTCAGATCCAGGGTCTCGCACCGCAGGACGACACCTGCTGGTTCATGGTCTGGAGTGATGGGGCACCGCTGGAGTCCAGCGTCGAGCGCCATCTGTTCGAGCCGTTCTTCTCCTCTCAAAGCCGCTCCAGCGGCCTCGGACTCTATATATGCCGCGAGCTGTGCCAGCGCTACGATGCCTCCATCAGCTATCAACGCCTGGCTCGCAGCACACCGCAAGGCGAGGTGAACGGCAATGCCTTTATCGTGACTCTGCGCAGCGGCCCTTCATCCCTCGCGAGCCACTCCCTGTTTGACTCGATCATGGTGTAAGCCCAGTGACATCATCGCCTCACTCATCCGCAGCGGCCAGCATTCTCGTGGTCGATGATGAACCGGATCTGCGCACGCTCTACGAGCTGACCTTGCTGCGGGAAGGCTACCGCGTGGAAACCGCGGGCTCGGTCCAGGAAGGCATGACTCAGTTGCAAGGCCGCAATTTCGATGTCTTGATTACCGATATGCGCCTGCCCGACGGGATCGGCATGGAGCTGCTGCTGCAACTGCGCGATCAGTCGCGCAGCGAGCGCTGCATCGTCATGACGGCCTACGGCTCTGCCGAAAACGCCGTCGAGGCCCTGCGCGCGGGTGCGTTCGACTATCTGACCAAGCCCGTGGATCTGCGCCAGTTCCGTCAGGTCGTGGCTTCGGCTGTGCAAGGCATTGGCGCGGTGCCCAAGCCCGGCAACCCGCAGACCAGCGACAGCTCGGCCGCCAGCGGCACTGGTGCGGGAACGCCAGCTGGCGCCCTGGAGGCTCTGGTTGGCAGGTCTCAGGCCATGCAACTGGTCAAGCAGCGCATTGCCAAGGTCGCCAAAGGCATGGCTCCCGTGCTGATCCACGGTGAATCCGGCACGGGCAAGGAACTGGTGGCACGCGCCCTGCACGGCTGCAGCCAGCGGGCCGGCGGACCCATGGTCGCGGTCAACTGCGGTGCCATCCCGGAAAGCCTGCTCGAAGCCGAGTTCTTCGGTGCCCGCAAGGGCTCCTACACCGGTGCCACGCAGGACAGGCCCGGCTACTTCCAGGCCGCACAGGGCGGCACCTTGTTTCTCGATGAAATCGGCGACCTGCCCCTGGCCATGCAGGCCAAGCTGCTGCGCGCCATTCAGGAGCGCAAGATTCGTCCACTGGGCAGCACCCAGGAAGAAGCCGTCGATGTGCGCATCGTCAGCGCCACCCACCGCGATCTGGGAGCGGAAGTGCAGGCAGGCAATTTCCGCCAGGACCTGTTCTACCGCCTCAACGTCATCGAAATCGAGCTGCCCGCGCTGCGCGAGCGCCGTGAAGACCTGGGCCAGCTATGCCAGGCTTTGCTGCAAAAGCTGGCCCGCGAATCCGGACTGGCTACGCCGGAGCTGGACGACATCAGCCTGAGCCAGATAGCCCGGCTCCCGCTGCCTGGCAATGTGCGCGAGCTGGAGAACGTGCTGCACCGCGCCATTGCACTGGGCGAGGAGGGCCCGCTGCGTCTGCCCGAATCCGGCGTGCCAGCCGAGTGCGATGGCGTGGCGGTAGCGGCTTCCTCGGGCGCTTGGGCATCGAGCGCACCGCCGCCGCAAACTCAGCACGCAGGCAGTCCGGCCATGCTGCCGGAGGATCTGCAAGGCTGGCTTGATGAGCAGGAGCGCAGCATCCTGGTCAGAGCCCTGCAGGACAACGGCTTCAACCGCACAGCCACGGCGGCCAGACTGGGCATCAGCCTGCGCCAGATTCGCTACCGCATCGACCGTCTGGGCATAGACCTGCCGGCCGAAGGCAGCAAACACCAGAGCGACAATGTCTGATTCCACGCCCCTTTCCTCCTCCCTGACCCAGCCCTGGCAGGCCGGCTGGTATGGTGCGGCGCGTCAGCTGAGATCTCCCAATTTCGGCCCTCGCCCCGAGGATGCGCAGATCGATCTCGTCGTCATCCACTCCATCAGCCTGCCTCCGGGCCAGTACGGCACAGGCGCGGTGCAGCAACTGTTCACCAATCAGCTGGACTGGAACGCCCACCCCTATTACCAGGGCATTCGCGGCCTCGAAGTCTCGTCACATTTCTTTATCACGCGTCAGGGCGAGATCTGGCAGTTCGTCAGCTGCGACGACCGCGCCTGGCATGCCGGTGTCAGTCAGTGGCGCGGGCGCGAGCGCTGCAACGACGACTCCATCGGCATCGAACTCGAAGGCCTGGAAGGCCTGAGCTTTGAAGTTCCGCAGTACCAGGCCCTGCAGCAGCTTTGCATGGCCATCGCGGCGCACTATCCGGTGCGCTACATCGCCGGACACGAGCACATCGCGCCTGGGCGCAAGCAGGACCCCGGACCCGGTTTCGACTGGCAGCGGCTGCAGCAGCAGCTGGCCAGCACAGACGGCACGCGCAGCTGGGAATTCCCCCCCAATCCTGCAGCCTCAGGCGCAGCCTGAAATCTTCATAGCACCTACTGCCTTTCAGCACTCGATTTCATACATATTCGCAGCTGAAATCTTTTATTCGCAGGCGCCATGTGCTCCTCATTTTGAGAATCCCAATCATCCATCGTTGCGGGGCGTCGAAACGGCATGTCAATGGCGCGCGCGCAACAACTGTCGCCTGCATCAAACACGCAAATTTTTTACATATTTCCGGCCCGATCTGCCGCCGCGCGCAACCGCGCCACAGGCCTTTATTCATGCGGGATGAAGTCATTTTTGCGGCTGTCAAGCGGCGCTCGAAATGCCAGATTCAGTAGTTTCATCAGGTCGCTCGGATTTAAGCGCGATACACTACCGGTAGTGTTTTAAAGAGCCTCAGACCCCATATCTAGTGTTTACAAGTTGTGCACACCCTGTGCAAACCATGTGTAAACCGAGGCGCCGAATCGTGTTTTTGATGGCCTGCCCACAGTGCAGGCCTTTGTCTGCCTATCCACATACTGACTCAGAGGAACTTATGCAAGAAGCGTTGAACTCACTGCCTTCTGCCGCGCCTGCCGGTGCAGCCAATTCTTCCTCCCCCAATGACAGCTATCAGATCATCCGCCGCAGCGGCGATGTGGTGGCTTTCGCGCCCCAGAAGATTGCCGTGGCCCTGACCAAGGCTTTCCTGGCTGTGCGCGGCGCGCAGGGCGCGGCGTCTGCCAGCGTGCGCGACACCGTCAACGAACTGACCGAAGGCGTGGTGCGCGCACTGGTGCGCTCGCGTCCCGATGGCGGCACCTTCCATATTGAAGATGTGCAGGACCAGGTCGAGCTGGGCCTGATGCGCGCCGGCCACCAGGACGTGGCCCGCGCCTATGTGCTGTACCGCGAGCGCCGCAACCAGGAACGTGCCGAGCAAAAGAAGGCCGCCGAAGTGGCCGCCGCTGCCGCCGCCAAGCCCGTGCTGCATGTGACCGACAACGGCCAGCGCGTGCCCCTGGACCAGGAGCGTCTGGAGGCTCTGATCGTCGCTTCCTGCCGCAATCTGAATGCCGACATCCAGTCCGCGCCCATCGTGGCCGAGACCCTGCGCAATCTGTACGACGGCGTGCCTCTGGCCGAGGTCTACAAGGCGTCCATCCTGGCCGCCCGTACGCTGATCGAAAAAGACCCCGACTACACCTACGTCACCGCTCGCCTGCTGCTGCACACCATCGTGCGCGAAGTCATGGGCCGCGACGTGCAGCCCGCAGAAATGCAGGCGGCCTATGCCGACTACTTCCCCGGCTTTGTGCAAAAGGGCGTGGACAACGAGCTGCTCAACCCCGAGCTGCTGAGCTACGACCTGCCCCGTCTGGCCAAGGCCCTGAAGGCCGAGCGCGACGAACAGTTCGACTACCTGGGCCTGCAGACCCTGTATGACCGCTACTTCCTGCACGTGCGCAAGACCCGCATCGAGCTGCCCCAGTCCTTCTTCATGCGCGTGGCCATGGGCCTGGCGCTGAACGAGCCTGACCGCAATGCACGTGCCATCGAGTTCTACGAGCTGCTGTCGTCCTTCGACTTCATGTCGTCCACCCCGACGCTGTTCAACAGCGGCACGCTGCGCTCGCAACTGTCGTCCTGCTACCTGACCACCGTGCCCGACGACCTGGACGGCATCTACGAATCCATCAAGGAAAACGCTCTGCTGTCCAAGTTTGCTGGCGGCCTGGGCAATGACTGGACCCGTGTGCGTGCCCTGGGCTCGCGCATCAAGGGCACCAACGGCGAATCGCAAGGCGTGGTTCCCTTCCTCAAGGTGGTCAACGACACGGCCGTCGCCGTGAACCAGGGCGGCAAGCGCAAGGGCGCGGTCTGCACCTATCTGGAATCCTGGCACCTGGACATCGAAGAATTCCTGGAGCTGCGCAAGAACACCGGCGACGACCGCCGCCGCACCCACGACATGAACACGGCGAACTGGATTCCCGACCTGTTCATGAAGCGCGTGATGGAAAAAGGCCAGTGGACCCTGTTCTCGCCCGCCGACGCTCCCGATCTGCACGATCTGTACGGCGAAGCCTTCGAGAAGGCCTACACCGCCTATGAAGCCAAGACCGACAGCGGCGAGCTCAAGCTGTTCAAGCGCGTGCCTGCCGTGGACCTGTGGCGCAAGATGCTCTCGATGCTGTTCGAGACCGGCCATCCCTGGATCACCTTCAAGGACCCCTGCAACATCCGCTCGCCCCAGCAGCACGTGGGTGTGGTGCACTCGTCCAATCTGTGCACCGAGATCACGCTCAACACCAGCGACACCGAAACTGCGGTCTGCAACCTGGGTTCCGTGAACCTGGTCCAGCACATCAAGGACGGCAAGATCGACCACGACAAGCTGCGCAAGACCGTGAACACGGCCATGCGCATGCTGGACAACGTGATCGACATCAACTACTACGCCGTGCAAAAGGCCAAGGACTCCAATCTGCGCCACCGCCCCGTGGGCATGGGCCTGATGGGTTTCCAGGACGCGCTGTATGAAATGCGCACCGCCTACGCCAGCCAGGGCGCCGTCGAGTTCGCCGACGAAGCCATGGAAGCCATCTGCTACTACGCTTACTGGGCATCGACCGAGCTGTCCAAGGAACGCGGCACCTACTCCACCTTCAAGGGATCGCTGTGGGATCAGGGCATCCTGCCTCCCGACACCCTGAAGCTGCTGGAAAAGGCCCGCGGCGGCTATGTGGAAGTGGATCGCTCCGCCAAGCTGGACTGGGATGCCCTGCGCGCCAAGATCGCCCAGGACGGCATGCGCAACTCCAACTGCGTGGCCATTGCGCCCACCGCCACCATCTCCAACATCGTGGGTGTGGATGCCTCGATCGAGCCTTCGTTCGGCAACCTGTCCGTGAAGTCCAATCTGTCTGGCGAATTCACCGTCATCAACCAGTACCTGGTGCGCGACCTCAAGCGCCTGGGCCTGTGGGACGACGTGATGGTCATGGACCTCAAGCATTTCGACGGCTCGCTGCGCGCCATCGACCGCGTGCCGCAAGAGATCAAGAACCTCTACGCCACCGCGTTCGAAGTCTCGCCCGAATGGCTGGTGGAAGCCGCCTCGCGCCGCCAGAAGTGGATCGACCAGGCCCAGAGCCTGAACATCTACATGGCCGGTGCATCGGGCAAGAAGCTGCACGACACCTACATGCTGGCCTGGCTGCGCGGTCTGAAGACCACCTACTACCTGCGTACCACCAGCGCGACCAATATCGAGAAGTCCACCGTGCAAAGCCGTGTGCTGAACGCCGTGTCCTCCGGCGCTCCTGCCGCTTCGGCGGCTCCTGCTGCCAAGCCTGCGGTGAGCGCACTCGAAGCCGCTGCCGCCGCTGCCCGTGCCCAGGCCCCCGCCACGGACATCAAGTTCTGCGCGATCGACGATCCAGGCTGCGAGGCCTGCCAGTAATTGACTGGCTCCCCCTGAGGCGCTTGGCCTAGGCGGCCCCCGCGCCTTCCCCCTCTCTGGCGCTGAGCGCCGGAGGGGGACGACACCCTCGGTGCGCGGCGGCGCTTCCTCGGTGTCTCTCGCTTTAGAGTGCGCCAGTATTTGAGTGGCGCCACTCCATCAATAAATGACTGAAAAGCTGGATGTCGATTGCATTGCACCCAGCCTTTTCCCCCTCAAGGAATAAATATGCTGAGCTTTGACGACGACACCTTTGCCCCTTCCGCCACCAGCGCAGAAGCCGGCGCGTCCACCAGCACCCACAAGCGCGTGAATGCCGCCGACAAGCGCATCATCAACGCCAAGACCGACGTGAACCAGCTGGTCCCCTTCAAGTACAAGTGGGCCTGGGAAAAGTATCTGGCCACCTGCGCCAACCACTGGATGCCGCAGGAAGTGAACATGACGCGCGACATCGCGCTGTGGAAGGACCCCAACGGCCTGACCGAAGACGAGCGCCGCATCGTCAAGCGCAATCTGGGCTTCTTTGTGACGGCCGACTCGCTGGCCGCCAACAACATCGTGCTGGGCACCTACCGCCACATCACGGCGCCCGAGTGCCGCCAGTTCCTGCTGCGCCAGGCCTTCGAGGAAGCCATCCACACCCATGCCTACCAGTACATCGTGGAATCGCTGGGCCTGGATGAATCGGAAATCTTCAACGCCTACAACGAAGTCCAATCCATCCGCGACAAGGACGAGTTCCTGATCCCCTTCATCGAAGCGATCATGGACCCCAACTTCCACACCGGCACGCCCGAAACCGACCAGACTCTGCTGAAGTCGCTGATCGTTTTTGCCTGCCTGATGGAAGGTCTGTTCTTCTACGTGGGCTTCACGCAGATCCTGGCCCTGGGCCGCCAGAACAAGATGACGGGCGCCGCCGAGCAGTACCAGTACATCCTGCGCGACGAGTCCATGCACTGCAACTTCGGCATCGATCTGATCAACCAGCTCAAGCTCGAGAACCCCCATCTGTGGACGGCCGAGTTCAAGCAGGAAATCACGGAGCTGTTCCAGAAGGCTGTGGAACTCGAATATCGCTATGCCGAGGACACCATGCCACGCGGCGTGCTGGGCATGAATGCATCCATGTTCAAGGGCTATCTGCGCTACATCGCCAACCGTCGCGCCACGCAGATCGGTCTGGAGGAACTGTTCCCCGGTGAAGAAAATCCCTTCCCCTGGATGAGCGAAATGATCGATTTGAAGAAAGAACGTAACTTCTTTGAGACACGAGTGATCGAGTATCAGACCGGAGGCGCACTTTCTTGGGATTAATTGCTTCTAAGCAGGCACAATGCGAGTCATGACTTGCTTCACTTCATTGCTACAAAAAACTGAGATTTTTGGCGTGAAGCAAATTTGTGTTCCTAGCGATGCGTAACTCCACATCGCTTTGAATCGTCCGGCACCGCAAGGAACCGGACGTCTTATGCAAATCAACGAAGGAGAAAATGATGGCAACTGCGAAGAAGACGGCCGCCAAGGCCACAACCGAGAAAAAGACACCTGCCAAGAAGGCGGCCGCGCCCAAGGCTGAAGCTGTGAAGAAGGCAGCTGCAACCAAGACCGCAGCCCCCAAGGCCGCTGCTCCTGCAAAGGCTGCACCCAAGAAGGCTGCCACCGCTGCCAAGGCTGCTGCTCCTGCAAAGGCTGCACCCAAGAAGGCTGCAACCGCTGCCAAGGCTGCAGCTCCTGCAAAGGCTGCGCCCAAGAAGGCTGCAACCGCTGCCAAGGCTGCTGCTCCTGCAAAGGCTGCACCCAAGAAGGCTGCAACCGCTGCCAAGGCTGCTGCTCCTGCTAAGGCTGCACCCAAGAAGGCTGCAACCGCTGCCAAGGCTGCTGCTCCTGCAAAGGCTGCACCCAAGAAGACTGCAACCGCTGCCAAGGCCGCTGCTCCTGCGAAGGCTGCACCCAAGAAGGCTGCAACCGCTGCCAAGGCCGCTGCTCCTGCAAAGGCTGCACCCAAGAAGGCTGCAACTGCTGTCAAGGCCGCTGCTCCCAAGAAGGCTGCAACTGCTGCCAAGGCCGCTGCCCCCAAGAAGGCTGCAACTGCTGCCAAGGCCGCTGCTCCCAAGAAGGCTGCAACTGCTGCCAAGGCCGCTGCCCCCAAGAAGGCTGCAACTGCTGCCAAGGCCGCTGCTCCCAAGAAGGCTGCAACTGCTGCCAAGGCCGCTGCCCCCAAGAAGGCTGCAACTGCTGCCAAGGCCGCTGCCCCCAAGAAGGCTGCAACTGCTGCCAAGGCCGCTGCTCCCAAGAAGGCTGCAACTGCTGCCAAGGCCGCTGCCCCCAAGAAGGCTGCGACTGCTGCCAAGGCCGCCGCTCCTGCAAAGGCTGCCCTCAAGAAGGCTGCAACTGCTGCCAAGGCCGCTGCCCCCAAGAAGGCTGCAACTGCTGCCAAGGCCGCTGCTCCCAAGAAGGCTGCAGCAGCACCCGCTCCTGCCGCAGTAACCGAAACCGCTGCACCCGTGGCACAGACCCGCCTGGCACCTCAAGCCGCCTGGCCCTTCCCCACAGGTAACAAGCCCTGATCGGTCCGCTGACCTGCACGCCATAAAAAAGCCCGGCCTCTCTTGCGAGAGTCGGGCTTTTTTACATGCCTGATATCAGTGCCCTCAGGGCACGGACACCAAATCAGGGCTGAAAGTCCAGCTGATAGTTCTGCGGGCCGCGATGCGCAACCTTGAGCGCACCCATGCGGTTTCCCAGTTCGGCGCAACGCACCAGATCCCAACCACGCTCCAGACCAAACAGGAAGGCACCACGCCAGGCATCGCCGCAACCTGTGGGATCGACCACGGCAGCGGGCTTCACCGGAGCAACCAATGTCTTTTCGCCCTGCTGCCAGACTTCGCAACCTTCGGCGCCCAGGGTCACGACCAGGCCACGCACCTTGTGCGAGATCTCGTCAAAGCTCAGGCCCGTGCGCTCGCTGAGCATCTTGCCTTCATAGTCGTTCACTGCCACCCAGTCGGCCTGCTCGATAAAGGCCTTGAGCTCGTCGCCATTGAACATGGGCAGGCCCTGGCCGGGATCGAACACAAAGGGAATGCCTGCAGCTTTGAACTGGGCGGCGTGCTCGATCATGGCTTGACGGCCATCGGGAGCAACAATGCCGATCTTGACATCGGCAGCCATGTCGGCAGTGATGCGATTCTCGTGCGCCTGCATCATGGCGCCTGGGTGGAAAGCGGTGATCTGGTTGTTGTCATGGTCGGTCATGATCATGCACTGCGCCGTATGCGTGCTCTGCAGCTGACCCACATGACGGGTCTCAATGCCCAGTTCCTTGAAGCGCTGCACATAATCCGCACCGTCACTGCCCACCATGGCCATGGGGTGCGCATCGCCGCCGAGCAGCTTCAGGCTATAGGCAATATTGCCGGCACAGCCACCAAAGTCGCGGCGCAGCGTGGGCACCAGAAACGATACATTCAGTATGTGCAGCTGGTCGGGAAGAATCTGGTCTACGAAACGACCTTCAAAGGTCATGATGTTGTCGAATGCCAGCGACCCGCAGATCAAAGCGGCCATGGTGCGTTCTCTTTCAGAAATGAATGAAGAGGGGCTTGCGCCAACAAGGATGTACAACGGGCATTTCTATTGGCGAAACACCTTGCCTGATCCGAATTGGCACAAGCCGTATTAGGGATAAAAAACCAGCGCCCGGTAACCCGCCACTGCGGCGCCGAGGTCCTGCACCTGCACAGGAACGTTCACGCTCCACTCCTGACGGGCATGCAGCTGCTCCGGGGCACCCAGCAGCCTCAGATCGATCACACGGCGCAGCAAAGGCCTGTCCTGTGCATCGGTCAAGGTCAGCTCGGCCATGGGCATGGCCACTGGCACATCGGAGCGGTTCTCCAATGTCAGGCTCCACTGGTACTGATGGTCATCGGCAAGTTGCTTGAAGCCCGAGCCACTGATCACCACATCGGCAATCGCGCGGCGGGCCTGCAGCTCGCAACCCGCCAGACTGCAGGCCTTGGCCAGCACAGGGGCCAGCGCCGGATATTGCGCAGCCAGCACATCGCGTTGCAGCCAGGCATATTGCCCAACGGCACCGGCTACGGCTACCAACGAGCCCAGCACCAGCGCCACACGCATGCCTGCCGAGTGCCAGAACGCCTGCCGGCGGGCCTGACGCACAAAGCCAGGTTCATCGCCAGCAATGGCAACAACCTCATCCTGATCCGCATCCGTGACAGCCTGCGCCCGGTCCCTTGCGGGTTGTATAGCGCCGATATCAGCATGCAGCAGCGCCTCCTTCGAGACAGCTTCGGCCTGGGCCTCATCCTTGAGGCCCTGCGCGGCCTCGGCCATCAGGACCTCGCTCGACGGCGGCTGCACAAGCAGCTCCGGCTCCGGCTCGGCGGGAGCGGGAATATCACCAGACTTCAGCCTATCCTCCGGCTCGCTCGCGTCCGGATGAGGATCATGCTGAGCAGCTGCTGCATCCTCTTCAGTCAGAGGACGCGCCTGATCGACAAACGAGGGCTGTGCATCCGCCATCCCGGGCATGGACGACTCGGATTCGGAAACCACATCGGCAGGCTCTGCTGCCGGGGCGGCTTCTGCGGCCTGGGCAACAGTCGGTGCCGCGTCCACCGAATCCGATGCCAACTCCTGCAAGGCCTCAGCCTTCTGCGTATCGGGGGCGGGAGCATCCGCGGCATCCTGCTGCGGCCAAACCGGCGTCCGCTGTTCTCCGGCTTCCGTCGGCTGCACCTCCTGCACGGCAGGCTTCTGCGGCGCATCAGCTGCTTCCGGCTGCAGCAGCTCGTCGGGCACGGACTGCAAATCCTGCGAGGCATCAAAGACGCTTTGGCACATCCCGCAGCGCACCCAGCCCTGCGAGATGCGCAGTTGGTCGGCGACCACTTTGAAGCGGGTTCCACAGGAGGGGCAACGGGTGACTTGGCTCATCAGGGTTCAATTGTAGGCAGCAACAACCCGCACACCTGCTGGCTGCGGGTTTGCATCGCAATCAGGCTGCTCGCTGTGCAGTCATGAGAATCCAGCCGTCTTCGCTGTCGGCCACCTCCAGCTTGAGATAAGGCGCATAGGCCTCCTTCAGCTCGTCGGCCTGGCGTTCCAGAATGCCCGCCAACACCAGATTGCCGCCAGCTTGCACACGACCGCACAGCAGCGGCGCCAGCACCTTGAGCGGCGTAGCCAGAATATTGGCCAGCACGGTCCGGTACTCGCCGCCAGCCGCATCTGGCAGGCCGGCCCTGACTTCCACATGGTTGGCACTGGTGTTGTAGTTGGTCGATTCCACGGCCGCGGGATCGATGTCCACCGCATCCACATCGGTCGCGCCGAACTTGGCGGCACCAATGGCCAAAATGCCCGAGCCACAGCCATAGTCCAGCGTGCGTCCCAGGGTACCCTTGGGCTGGCGTGCAATCCAGCGCAGACACATGCGAGTAGTGGGGTGGGTGCCGGTACCGAAAGCCAGACCAGGGTCCAGACGGATGCTGACCTTGGCCTGCTCGGGCAGTTCATGCCAGGTGGGCACGATCCAGAACTCGGGCGTGATATCCACGGGCTCGAACTGCGACTGCGTCAGGCGCACCCAGTCCTGCTCGGGCACGGGCTTAAGGGCCAGAATCTTGCAGCCCTCAAAAAAGTCCTGCGGCAGCAGTAGATCACGCGCCTCGGTGGCCGCAGCTTCGTCGGGATAGAGGGCGATCACGCGGCTGCGGTTCCAGCCTTCCTTCGGTGCGGGCATGCCAGGCTCGCCGAACAGTGCCTGCTCGGCTTCGGTCTGCGCATCGGCATCTTCTACGGACACGCTCAATGCATCGAGTGCATCCAGCGCTTCGCTAATGGTTTCGACCCGATCTTCGGGGCACAGCAGGCTCAGCTCGAACATGGCCATCCTTTCTAGCAACTGCGTCTCCATGCCAGGTCAGCCCTGATGGAGAGAACGCACTTGTACTTTCCTGAAAAACGAAAATGCTGGCCTCCGTTGCCAGAGGCCAGCATGGGAACTCAGAGCAGCAAGGCTCCTGATCTCATCGCTTGTTGGGCGTGCGATGCGTCAGCCACTCTTCCAGATAGTGGATGTTGGTGCCGCCTTCCATGAACTTGGAGTCGACCATCAGATCCTGGTGCAGCGGAATATTGGTTTTGATGCCTTCCACCACGGTCTCCAACAAGGCCGTGCGCATGCGGGCCATGGCCTGCTCGCGGGTATCGCCATAGGCAATGATCTTGCCAATCATGGAGTCGTAGTTGGGCGGCACGAAGTAATTGTTGTACACATGGGTGTCAACACGTACGCCAGGACCGCCGGGAGCATGCCACATGGAGATGCGGCCGGGCGAAGGGATGAACTTGTACGGATCTTCGGCGTTCACACGGCACTCGATGGCGTGCCCCTTGAACTCGACCTGGCGCTGGGTGAAAGGCAGCTTCTCGCCGGCAGCGATCATGATCTGGGTGCGCACGATGTCGATGCCCGTGATCAGCTCGGTGATGGGGTGCTCCACCTGCACGCGGGTGTTCATCTCGATGAAGTAGAACTCGCCGTTCTCGTACAGGAACTCGAAAGTACCCGCACCGCGATAGCCGATCTTCTTGCAGGCCGCAGCGCAGCGCTCGCCGATCTTCTCGATCAGACGACGGGGAATGCCGGGAGCCGGAGCCTCCTCGATCACCTTCTGGTGGCGACGCTGCATGGAGCAATCGCGCTCGCCCAGATACACGGCGTTCTTGTGCGTATCGGCCAGCACCTGGATCTCCACGTGACGCGGATTCTGCAGGTACTTTTCCATGTAGACGGCAGGATTGCCGAAAGCAGCGCCGGCTTCGGCCTTGGTCATCTGCACGGCATTGATCAGCGCAGCTTCGGTGTGCACCACACGCATGCCGCGACCGCCGCCGCCGCCCGAGGCCTTGATGATCACGGGATAGCCGATGGTCTTTGCAATGCGCTTGATGAGCGCGGGATCATCGGGCAGTTCGCCGTCCGAGCCGGGCACGCAAGGCACACCGGCCTTGATCATGGCTTGCTTGGCCGAAACCTTGTCACCCATGGTGCGGATGTTCTCGGGAGTCGGGCCGATAAAGGTGAAGCCGCTCTTTTCCACTCGCTCGGCAAAGTCGGCGTTCTCGGACAGGAAACCGTAACCGGGATGGATGGCTTCTGCATCGGTCACCTCGGCAGCCGAGATGATGGCCGGCATATTGAGGTAGGACAGCGGAGAAGGAGCTGGGCCGATACAGACGGCCTCATCGGCCAGCTTGACGTACTTGGCATCACGGTCGGCTTCGGAGTACACCATCACCGCCTTGATACCCAGCTCACGGCAAGCGCGCTGGATGCGCAGGGCGATCTCGCCCCGATTGGCAACCAAAATTTTCTTAAACATGAAGTTCCTCGCAGCTTGGTGCCTGTGCCGCAGCACAGACTACTGCCAATGACTCAGTCGCGCAGCCAGTGGCTAGCGCACCTCGGCGCTGCCATGCGAACTGCACGCAACGCCTCATGATCTATCACTCGATCACGAACAGAGGCTGGCCGTATTCCACAGCCTGGCCGTTTTCACCCAGAACGCGAACAATGGTGCCGGTCTTGTCGGCTTCGATTTCGTTGAGGATCTTCATGGCTTCAACGATGCAGATGGTTTCGCCTTCCTTGACCTGGCTTCCCACATCCACAAAGGGCTTGGCGCCGGGGCTGGAGGCACGGTAGAAGGTACCGACCATGGGCGACTTCACCACATGGCCTTCAGCAGCAGCAGGGGCTGCGGCCGCCACGGGAGCAGCGGCAACGGGAGCTGCCGCCAAGGGGGCAGCCATCACAGGAGCGGCTTGCACGGGGGCAGCAACGTATTGGTGAACCACACCTTCGCTCTTGACGATACGGACCTTGCCCTCTGCTTCGGTGATCTCCAGTTCCGACACATTCGATTCGGACACCAGATCAATAAGGGTCTTGAGTTTTCGCAAATCCATGGGAGCTCCAGCGACGTATTTCTAAACAGGGCGCGAATTTACCTCAAATTCGGCCTTCTGCGTGCATTGGCAGATATTTTTCACTAACGTCGCCATGGAATTTAGTTACCTACACTTTTCTGACGACAAGAGCAATGTTCATTCGCTCTATTTGCTCCAATCTGTCAGATCTTCGCTGGAAAGCTCGCCTATTTTACGTTGCCGCACTTGCCCCTTGGCATCAAACAGAACCGTGAATGGCAGGCCTCCCTGCAAGTTACCCAGACTTCTGCTCAGTCCCAATCCCCCTTGCATGGCGATGGCTACCGGGAATTGCACAGGCTGACGCTGCAAAAAACGCAGCACGGCTTCGGATTTGTCGACCGCGAGGCCAACGACCTGAATACCTTTTGCACCCTGCTGCGCCGCAAATTCGCTGAGCATGGGCAGCTCCTTGACACAGGGCGGGCACCAGGTGGCCCAGAAGTTGACCAGCAAGGGCCGCCCCTGGAAGCCTGCCATGGCAAAAGGCTTGCCATCGGGCGTTTCAAAGGTCTGACCCCACAGTTGCGCCTCGGCGCCGGGGCCCATGGCCCGAGGCTGACTGCGCCACCAGGCCACGCCGGCGCCGCCCCCGGCCGCCACTGCGGCCACTGCGCCGGTCAGCCACATGCGGCGCGAGCCATTGGTCGACTTGTTCTCAGAGGTGTTTTCACTCATCGCAGCTCTCCTGCAGCAGCTTGCGCAAGGCCTTGGCATCACCACGCGGGCTGCGGCCATGGCTGTCGGGCTTCATGGCACCGCGCATATCATCATGGTCATAGACCAGCAGATGCACGCCCACGGTTTCATTGATCGGCTTGCACAGTGCATGAATGGAAAGTGCCTCGACTGGCTTGCCCTGAAAGCCTGTGACCGTGCTTGGCTCGTATTGCACATGGTTGTTGATGAGCGCTATTTCGGCAGACTTGGGATCATCGCAGAACAGTTGCAGATAGATATCCGACAGCCGCGTGGCCGTGCCGCGCCAGACTGCTCCGGCCAGATGCGGGCGAAACTCCTGCAGCCTGTCCATCCAGACCAGGGCCAGCTCGCGCAGTGCCTGCAACTCCTGCGGCTGGGTGTCGCCGCAGAACAGCTCTATATATTCACGCACCGCTTCTTCAAGCTGGTCGTTGTCGGGCAGCGCCGTGCGGCCGGGCAGGCCGAGCTGACGCACGGCCCGTTGCTTGGCCGGACCCCATTCGAGGCCTTCCTCCACCACCAGGCGGGCCGCTGTCTGAGCGATTTCAGCAGTCACGTTATCCAAACTCATAGCGCTATTTCATCACGCCCGCCGCAGCAGGCGCGGCAGATCATGCTCGCATTGTGACCCAGATGAATGACCGCACTTTGACCTGGACCGTACAGACCAAGGTTTTGATAGCTGCTAGCACCCGTTTCGTATCGAACTGAAAGTAAAAACACATTTAAATCCATATAGATCATGCGCAACCAGCTATCAATTTGGTAAGAAAGGTTACCGTCAGCGCTCAGGCAGGCCATGGCTTGCCTCCAGGTCATGCAGGCAAACGTAGAATCCCCGGCCATGCACATACATATTCTGGGCATTTGCGGCACCTTCATGGGGGGCCTGGCCGCCTTGGCACGAGAAGCCGGTCACAAGGTGACGGGCTGCGATTCCGGTGTTTACCCGCCGATGAGCGATCAGCTGCGCCAGTTGGGCATCGAGCTGATCGAGGGCTATGGCGCCGACCAGATTGCGCTCAAGCCCGATATGTATGTGGTCGGCAACGTCGTCAGCCGCAAACGTCTGCCCGACGGATCGCCCAAATTCCCGCTGATGGAAGCGATTCTGGACACCGGCGCCGCCTATACCAGCGGCCCGCAATGGCTGGCCGAGCATGTGCTGCGCGGTCGCCATGTGCTGGCCGTGGCCGGCACCCACGGCAAGACCACCACCACATCCATGCTGACCTGGGTGCTTGAGTGCGCAGGTCTGCAACCCGGTTTCCTGGTCGGCGGCGTACCGCTGGACTTTGGCGTCTCCGCCCGCCTCGGTGCGGCCCAGCGCCCCGCCGCTGGTCCTGGCCCCGTCGGTGACGAACCCGTGTTTGTGATCGAAGCCGATGAGTACGACACCGCCTTCTTCGACAAGCGCAGCAAGTTTGTGCACTACCGCCCCCGCACGGCCGTGCTCAACAACCTGGAATTCGATCACGCCGACATCTTTGACGATCTGGCAGCCATCGAGCGCCAGTTCCACCACCTGATACGCACCGTGCCGTCGACCGGCCGTGTGGTGAGCAACGGCCTGGAAGAGAGCCTGACCCGCGTGCTGGCCGAGGGCTGCTGGAGTGAAGTGCGGAGCTTCGGCTCGGCTGTCAGCGATTTCAGCGCCGATGGCGATCCCAGCGACTTTGCCGTGCTGCACCGCGGCAAAAAGGTGGCGCAACTGCGCTGGAGCCTGACCGGCGTGCACAACCAGCTCAATGCACTGGCCGCCATCGCTGCCGCCGACCATCTGGGCGTTAGTGCCGAGGTGGCTTGCGAAGCCCTGTCGCGCTTTCAGAACGTCAAGCGTCGTATGGAACTGCGCGGCACGGTCAACGGCATCGAGGTCTATGACGACTTCGCCCACCACCCCACAGCCATCCGCACCACCCTGGACGGCCTGCGCCGCAAGCTCGGGGCAGAGGCCCGCATCCTGGCAGTGTTCGAGCCTCGCAGCAACACCATGAAGCTGGGCACCATGAAGAGCCAGTTGCCCTGGTCGCTGGAAAGCGCCGATCTGGTCTTCTGCCACACTGCAGGCCTCGACTGGGATGCCGCCGAAGCCCTGGAATCCATGGGCGTAGGCCCCGGCCAGCGCGCTCAGGTAGCAGGTGATATCGAGACCCTGATAGCGCAGATCAGCGCCGTCGTCCGCCCTGGTGACCATATCGTCTGCATGAGCAACGGCGGCTTTGGCGGCATCCACGCCAAGCTGCTGGAAGCGCTGAAATAAGCCCCGATAAAAGCAAATGCCCGCTCTACGCGGGCATTTTTCATTGCTCTGGAACAGACCAAGCCAGAGACGCCAAGCAAGGGCCGCCCCGCAGCAAAGGCGTCGTCCCCCTGGGGGGAAGCCGCAAAGCGGCTCAGGGGGGGATCAATAGCTTATCGACATCGCAGGCACATCCACCCGGATCAAGGGCTTGGACAGCACTGCATGCGCTGCCAGGGCATAGCTGTTGCGCCAGTCTTCGTTGTCAAACAGCTCGGGGCGATTGCGCGCCTCCCGCGCCACCACCACCAGCTTGTCAGCCAGCAACACCTTGCCGGTGGCCCGCAAAGGCTCGCACTCGAGCGAGACAAACTGCTGATCCAGCCAGCGTCGGCCTTCGTCCGAACTGATAGGGGACAGCGACTGGGTATCGACCCGGTATTCACGGTCGCCATCCAAAACCACGATTACTTCACTACGCATAAATCTCCTCTGACCTGGTGACTCTTGCACCATTCGTTGTCGTGGCCACAGCTTAATAGTGACCGCGGTGCTGAAGACGCTGCAAGCTGACGGCTTGCAAACAGCTGCGGCAACCAATGCATGGCCTGAAAGACTTGCATCAAGCATCACAGTGGTTACAGGAACATGGCATGCAAAGCAATGAAAAATCTTTAAATTTCATAGCATTGCTCGCATGCTTGGCAAGAATATAAGGGCAAAACCGTCTTTTTCAAGTGTCATTACGGACTCGTAACCCGCCAGTTATCTCCATCCAGGCTCCTGCCTTGAAAATGTGATGAGAGGACTTACATACTGCATAAATCTTTGACGAATACCAGTTTGCAGGCCTTGCAACGCCTTCAGGAAACATCACCATGACCGCTGAGAACATCCACCAAGAAATACGCGAGCATCTGCTGCAGCTGGAAGCCGAACTTCAGGTCCAGAAGCTCTGGTCCGCCGTAGCCCCAGACCCCAAGGCACTGGAGTCCACCACGCCTTTCATGTACGACACGCTCAAGCTGCACGAGTGGCTGCAATGGGTGTTCATCCCGCGCCTGCGCGCCGTGATCGATGCCAAGGGCAGCCTCCCCCACCAAAGCCATGTCTATCCGCTGGCCGACCACGAGTGGCAGCAGCGCACCGACTTTGACAAGCAGCAGTTGCTGCGCCTGCTCAACCGCATCGATGCCACCCTCAATGGATGCGAAATGACACCGGCATCAACGCCGGACACCAAACACTGATCGAGCAGGCAAGCAGCCCATTCCCATATAGAAAAACAAACAGGCCACAGGAAATACTCCCTGTGGCCTGTTTCGTTCACGCCCGCTTTATCTATCAGGCGAGCACTTCTGCTTCCTGCTTGCTGGCGAGCGCAGCAGCGCGGCGCTGGCTCACGGCCTGCGACAGCTCTTGCAGCGTTGCCAGAGAATCATCCCAGCCCAGGCAGGCATCGGTAATGCTCTGGCCGTAGGTCAGATCGCAGACTTCGTCCTTGCCGGGCGTGAACTTCTGCGCACCGCCGACCAGATGACCTTCGATCATCACGCCGAACACGCTGCTGGAGCCTCCGGCGATCTGAGCCGCGATATCACGGGCCACATCCTTCTGGCGCTCATGCTGCTTGTTGCTGTTGGCGTGGCTGCAGTCCACCATCAGCGAAGGCGTGAGGCCCGCTGTCTCCAGATCCCTACAGGCGGCCGCCACATGCTCGGCATCGTAGTTGGGCGTCTTGCCACCGCGCAGAATCACGTGACAGTCCTGATTGCCGCCCGTATGCACGATGGCGACCTGGCCGTTCTTGTGCACCGACAGGAAATGGTGGCCTCTGCTGGCCGACTGAATCGCGTCGGTGGCAATACGGATATTGCCGTCCGTGCCATTCTTGAAGCCAATCGGCGCCGAAATGCCCGAAGCCAGTTCACGATGCACCTGGCTTTCCGTGGTGCGGGCACCGATGGCGCCCCAGCTGATCAGATCACCGATGTACTGGGGCGAGATCACGTCCAGGAACTCGCTGGCCGCTGGCACACCCAGGCGGTTGATGTCGATCAGGAGCTGGCGCGCAATGCGCAGGCCTTCGTCGATGCGATAGCTCTGATCCAGGTAGGGATCGTTGATCAGCCCCTTCCAGCCCACGGTGGTGCGGGGTTTTTCGAAATAGACGCGCATCACCACTTCCAGCGTGTCCTTGTACTGCTCGCGCACCACGGCCAGACGGCGGGCGTAGTCCAGGGCAGCAGCCGGATCGTGAATGGAGCAAGGGCCGACGATGACCAGCAGACGGTCGTCCTGCGCACGCATGATGTTGTGGATGCTGCGGCGGGTGTCGCTGATCAGCGTCTCCACGGCAGTGCCGCGAATGGGGAAGAAGCGAATGAGGTGCTCTGGAGGGGGTAACACTGTGATTTCCTTGATACGTGCGTCGTCGGTCTGGCCTGTCTTGGGAGAGCCGGCGCGATACCAGGAATCGGTGGCGGAAGTGTTCAGAGCAGTCATGGCAATCTTTCGTGAGGTGTTTGATCGTTGAAAACCGGGGGTGCTGAAACGTAGGGGTGAAAAAAAACCGCCGGGCTTTGCAGCTTCGGCGGTTCTTTGGGAGGTGTTTGCAGGGTGCGCGCGTTTACCTCTCAGCCGCCGGGGGCGAGAACCAAAAGTAAAAGAAATAGGCGCGTTGCGTTTGCATGTCTTTCAATGTAGCACAGCTCTTTTGCATTGCAACATCAGCAGCTCGCACCGCCGTTCTGTCAAAAACAGGTTTTCCCTCTGAAATGACGCATTTTTCAAAATTTACTCTTGCGCAGTATTTTTGCGTTTTTTCTTATTTTTAAGAATTTTATTGACTTGAATCTCAATTTACCCAGAATCAGTGCAATTTTTCAGCGTATCAGCAATATTCAGGGCAAGGCCACCAAACGCCATGAAAAAAACCCTGCTGCCAGGCGATCTACAGCGGTTTGCCACAAGCTTTTTTGCCGTAAGCGGTCTGTGGCGAATGGTCTGCAGCACACTGAAATGAAAAACCCCCGCTCTGCCATGCAAAGCGGGGGTTGGTGCTCACGACGGGCAGACCCGCCATGAAACCTCTATCAGGCCGTGCCGCCAACTGTCAGGCCGTCAATGCGCAGCGTAGGCTGGCCCACGCCCACAGGCACGCTCTGGCCTTCCTTGCCGCAAGTGCCCACACCCGAGTCCAGGCGCATGTCGTTACCTATCATGCTGATGTGCTTGAGCGACTCCGGGCCGCTGCCGATGATGGTCGCTCCCTTGACGGGGTACTGGATCTTGCCGTTTTCCACCCAGTAGGCTTCGCTGGCAGAGAACACGAACTTGCCGCTGGTGATGTCCACCTGACCGCCGCCGAAGTTGGTGGCGTACAGACCCTTCTTGATGGATCCGATGATCTCCTGCGGATCCTTGTCGCCACCCAGCATATAGGTGTTGGTCATGCGCGGCATGGGGATGTGGGCATAGCTTTCTCGACGGCCATTGCCCGTGGGCTTGACGCCCATCAGGCGCGCATTCATGGAGTCCTGGATATAGCCCTTGAGAATGCCGTCCTCGATCAGCACATTGCTCTGGCTGACATGGCCTTCGTCGTCCACGTTCAGAGAGCCACGGCGATCGGCAATCGTGCCGTCGTCCAGCACGGTCACGCCCTTGGCGGCGACGCGCTGACCGATGCGGCCGCTGAAGGCGCTGGAGCCCTTGCGGTTGAAGTCGCCTTCCAGGCCGTGGCCCACGGCCTCGTGGAACAGCACGCCGGGCCAGCCAGAACCCAGCACCACGGTCATCACACCGGCCGGTGCGGGACGCGATTCGAGGTTGACCAGGGCTGCATGCACGGCCTCGTCCACATACTGGCTGATCTGCTCGTCGCTGAAATAGGCCAGACCGAAGCGACCGCCACCACCGGAGGAGCCCACCTCGCGGCGGCCCTTTTGCTCGGCGATCACCGTCACCGACAGGCGCACCAGCGGGCGCACGTCAGCGGCCAGCGTGCCGTCCGCACGGGCCACCAGCACCACATCGTATTCACTGGCAAGACCGGCCATGACCTGCACCACGCGCGGGTCCTTGGCGCGGGCCAGCTTTTCCACCTTGCCCAGCAACTCGACCTTGGTCGTGCTGTCCAGCGTGCTGATGGGGTCCAGCTCAGGATAGAGCGAGCGGCTTTGCGCAATCTTCTGCGCACCCGCCTTGACGCGGCGCGTCTGGGTTGCGCTGGAGATGGAGCGCACGGTACGTGCGGCATCCAGCAGCGAGGCTTCGGAAATGTCGTCGGAATAGGCAAAAGCCGTCTTCTCGCCGCTGACCGCCCGAACGCCTACTCCCTGATCGATGGAGAAGGAGCCGGTCTTGACGATGCCTTCCTCCAGACTCCAGCCTTCCGCGCGGGTGTACTGGAAGTAGAGATCGGCGTCATCCACCTGGTGCGAGCGAATTTCGGCAAGCGCACGCGCAAGATGGGTTTCGTCCAGGCCGAAGGGCTCAAGCAGCAACTGACGGGCCGTGGCCAAGCGTTCGATGGTGGGTTCGCGGGAAATCATGAGAGCATTGTAGAGATAGCTGCAAGCCCTGACTTGTCTCGGGCTGCGCATAAAAAAGAGCGGAATGTTGCCCCACCAGGCTGAACAACATTCCGCTCCGTTCACTTAGCTTCGCACTTGCCGGGTTCCGCCCTGCCCGCTTTGCATTGCAGAACCCCACCTGGGTCTTTGCCGCTCCCGCTTGATCGGTCTTCTGACCCCCCAGAACCGTTTGTAAACGCTGTTTACAGTCGAAGCAAGACCTTGGACGGAACTACTGACATTTTTCAACGATCTAAGCCCGCCGCCCCGGCACGCAGTTTCACATAAAACCATTACTCAAGGCTTGCAAAGCATAGAATTGAAGCTCTCCTTTTAAGAGCATCCAATCCCAATCACGGGTCTTCACGCATGGGGAATATGCCCATCACCGCCGGGTAGTTGCCGCTGCGCCCGCGACACCGACATCAGCACGCCCAGCGCCAGGCCCAACGTAACCATGGCCGTGCCGCCATAGCTGATGAAAGGCAGGGGCACGCCCACCACCGGCAAAATGCCGCTGACCATGCCCATGTTCACGAACGCATAGGTGAAGAAGATCATGGCCACGGCGGCTGCCATCAGTCGGCCGAACAGCGAGTTGGCATTCATGGAAATGGCCAGCCCGCGCCAGACAAGCAAGAGAAAGCCGACGATGATGAAGAGATTGCCTATAAGGCCGAATTCTTCGGAATAGGCGGCAAAGATGAAGTCGGTGGTGCGCTCGGGAATGAATTCCAGGTGGGTCTGCGTCCCAGCCATAAAGCCCTTGCCCCAGACACCGCCCGAACCGATGGCGATCATGCCCTGAATGATGTGAAAGCCCTTGCCCAGCGGGTCGCGCGTGGGGTCCAGCAAGGTGCAGACGCGTGTACGCTGATAGTCATGCAGAAAATACCAGCTCACGCCATCGGCACAGAGCTGGGGTTCAAACCAGACGATGAGGAAAATGCCGACCAGGGCCAGCAGCACCGGCGGCACGATGAGTTTCCAGGGCAGGCCGGCAAAAAAGATCACGGACAGGCCGGCAGCCATCACCAGCAGCGAGGTGCCCAGATCGGGCTGCTTCATGATCAGGCCCACGGGCACCATCAGCAGCACAAAGGCGATGACAAAGTCCGATGCGCGCAGATTGCCCTCGCGGCGCTGGAACCACCAGGCCAGCATCAGCGGCGTGGCGATCTTCAAAAGCTCGGAGGGCTGAATCACCACTCCCACATTCACCCAGCGCGTGGCCCCCTTCTTGGTGATGCCGAACAGCGCCACCGCCACCAGCAACACCACGCCCAGGGTGTAGAGCGGCACGGCCACCTTCATCAATTGCTGGGGGGATATCTGGGCCAGCACGAACAGCAGACCCGCCGCAATCAGCATATTGCGGCCGTGGTCCACAAAGCGCGTGCCGTGATCGAAACCCGCCGAGTACATGGCCAGCAGCCCCGCACCCGCCAACATGGCGATAAAGAGAAGCAGCAGGAAATCAAAGCCGCGAAACAGCGGAACAATGCGTTGCAGCAGCGAGGGCTTATCGAATTCGATGGCGGACATGGGCCGCAATTATCGTGGGAGCCGACTGCCGTGCAGCTTGCAGGGTTGAGCTTTGCTGACGACTCAAGTCGGCCCACGCTCATTCCCCCCGCCATAGGCCTTCTCCCCTGATAGTCTTGGGGCAGACAGTCCACAATGACCGCGACAGAAGTGTTTTTTACCAGAGGAGATTGCCGCTATGACGACCACCCACCTGCTGTACCTGCACGGCTTTCGCTCCTCCCCCCAGTCCAACAAGGCACGCATCATGGCGGACTATGTGGGCGCCAGGCATTCCAAGGTACGCTGGTGGTGCCCGCAGTTGCCGCCCTCGCCGCGCGAAGCGGCGGCCGTGATCGTCGAGGGCATAGCCAACTGGCCACGCCAGAACATGGCCGTCATGGGCTCGTCGCTAGGCGGCTATTACGCCAGCTGGGTGGCCCAGCTGGCGCGCTGCAAGAGCGTGATGATCAACCCTGCCATCAACCCGGCCCGCGACCTGGAAAAATACATTGGCGAGCAGTCCAGCTGGCATGACCCCGAGGAAACCTTCTTCTTTCGCCCCGAATACATTGAGGAATTGCGCCAGCTCGACACCCGCACCATGACGCCGGCAGCACCCGAGATGGTGTTGATCGCCCAGGGCGACGAGGTGCTGGACTGGAACGAGATGAGCGAGCGCTACCCTCACGCACTTCAATTGGTGCAAGAAGGCGGCGACCACGCCCTGAGCAACTTTGCCGAGTATCTGGACCGGATCGACGAATTTCTGGCCTTGGCCTGATGCCCTTGGCGACTCCAGGCGCCACCCCAGGAAACGGCTGTATTGCAGCAACGTGCCCCCTGTTCACGGCCCTGACCGCGCGGGGGCCACGTCTGATATTGACCGACCTCAAGCATGAACTGAATCACTTCTGAGCGCCGAATGTTCGGCTCGTGGGAAAATGCGCGGTTATGCACGCACTGTTTGAAGAAGCCGGCAAATTTCTGGCCGGGCGCATCCTCTCCGAAGCCGAATCCTCTGCCCAAGTCGAGCTGGACTCGGGCAAGCGGGTCAAGGTCAAGGCCGCCAATATCCTGCTCAAGTTCGAGAAGCCGGCACCTGCCGAGTTGGTCGCTCAGGGCCAGGTCCAGGCCGCCGAGATCGATCTTGATCTGGCCTGGGAATTTGCGCCCGAGGAAGAGTTCGGCTTTGCCGACCTGGCGCGTGACTATTTTTCCGAATCCGCGACGCTGGCCCAGCAGGCCGGTGCGCTGTTCTGCCTGTACGACGCACCGCACTATTTCCGTCGTGCGGGCAAGGGCCGCTTCAAGAAGGCTCCTGCAGAAATCCTGCAGCAAGCCCTTGCCGCCATCGAGAAGAAAAAGCAGATTCAGGCACAGATCGACGCCTGGGCCGAGGAACTGGGCCGCGGCGAATGCCCGCAGGCAATCCGCGAACAGCTCTACAAGATTCTGTTCAAGCCCGACAAGAACGCTGCCGAATACAAGGCCGTGGTCGATGCCAGCCGCGCCACCAAGCTGGCCCCGTTGGAGCTGCTGCACCGCGCAGGCGCCATCGACTCGTCCTACCAATTCCACTGGAAGCGCTTCCTGTTCGACAACTTCCCCAAGGGCACAGGCTTCCCCGCCGTGCAGGCCCCTCAGCCGCCGGCCGATCTGCCCGTAGCCGATGTAAAGGCTTTTTCCATCGACGACTCGGCCACCACCGAAATCGACGATGCGCTGTCCGTCACGGGCCTGGGCACGGGCACCGTCACCGTGGGCATCCACATTGCCGCCCCCGGTCTGGCCATCACGCCCGGCGGCGAGCTGGACAAGCTGGGCCGTGCCCGTCTGTCCACCGTCTACATGCCCGGCTACAAGATCACCATGCTGCCCGACGACGTGGTGCATATCTACACGCTGGATGAGGGCCGCTCCAACCCCGCGGTCTCGCTGTATGTGCAGATCAACGAGGAGACGCTGGAGACCATCTCCAGCGAAACCCGTCTCGAGCGCGTCCCCGTGGAAGTCAACTTCCGCTACGACAAGCTCGATCACATCGTCACCGAGGAATGGCTGACTGACTCCTCGATCGAGGTTGAAAACACGCCTGATTCATTGTTGGGCAAGCGCAAGGAGCTCACCTTTTTGCAGCGCTGGTCCAAGTTCCTCAAGGCCAATCGCGAAGTGGTGCGCGGCAAGCCCGAGAACTTCAACCGCCCGGACTACAACTTCCGTCTCGTCGGCAACGACGGCGCCGAGCCCAATGGCAGCGAGCAGGTGCAGATCACCGTGCGCAAGCGCGGCGCGCCGCTGGACCTGATCGTGGCCGAGGCCGCCATCGTGGCCAACAGCACCTGGGGCCTGATGCTGGCCGAGCACGGTGTGCCCGGCATCTACCGCAGCCAGGCCAGCCTGGCACCCGGCGTCAAGGTACGCATGAGCACCAAGGCCTTGCCCCATGCCGGCATAGGCGTGAAAGCCTACTCCTGGGCCACCTCCCCGCTGCGCCGCTATGTGGATCTGGTCAATCAGTGGCAGATCATTGCCTGCGCCCGCCATGGCAAGACGGCTGCCCTGGCAGCGCCCTTCAAGCCCAAGGACGCCGAGCTGTTCGGCATCATCAGCAGCTTTGACGGCGCCTACAGCGCCTACAACGGCTATCAGGCCGGCATGGAGCGCTTCTGGACGCTCAAGTATCTGGAGCAGAACGACATCAGCGAACTGACGGCCAGCGTGTTCAAGGAAGGCCCCAACGGCTCCTTCCTGGTGCGCGCCGACAATCTGCCGCTGGTACTGCCCGTGCTGGGTGCGCAGAACCTGCCGCGCGGCGCCCATGTGCGCGTCAAGCTCGGCGAGATCGACGAGATCTCGCTGGACATCTCGGGCACGCTGATCGAACGCCTGGATGCAGGAGCCGAGGCCGAAAGCGAAGGCGAGGACAGCGGCGAGGACGATGACGACGCCGTGGCCGGCCCCATCTCCATTGCGGTGGACATGAACGACGCCGATCCCGCAGCAGACCAGCCCAAGTCCTGATCTCCACATCTCATCGCCCTGACGCTGCCGTGAAACTGCCCACCTCTCTTCGACGACTGAGTACGCTGCAGCTGGCGCTGGGCGTTTCCATCGCCGTCCATGCCGTGTTGCTGACAGTCCGCTTCGTGGACCCGGAACGCTTTGAGCGCGTGTTTCAGGACACGCCGCTGGAAGTGATTCTGGTCAATGCCCGCGCCAACGAGACGCCGGACAAGGCCCAGGCCATCGCCCAGACCTCGCTGGCCGGCGGCGGCGATGCCGACCAGGGCCGGGCCACCAGTCCCATGCCCTACTCGGCCCTGACAACAGTGGGCGACGATTTCGAGGAAAAACAGCGCCAGCTTGACGCCATGCAGGAGCAGCAGAACCAGTTGCTGACCCAGCTGCGCCAGCAAGTGGCCGCGCTGCCCCCGATAGACCCGCGCCTGAGCGCTGACAACAAGGCCCTGGAGGCACAGGAAGAAAAGCGCTTGCAGCTCATCAAGCTGCTGGCGGAGATTGAAAAGCGTATCAACGCAGAAAACGCCCGCCCCAAGAAGCGCTATATCAGCCCCGCCACCAAGGAGGCCGTGTACGCCGTCTACTACGATGCGCTGCGCCGCAAGGTGGAAGACAAGGGCACGGAAAACTTCCCCGAGAACAAGGGCAAGAAGCTGTATGGCGAGCTGGTCATGATCCTGACTGTGAATCATGACGGCCGCGTGCTTTCCACCGAGGTTGTGCAGGGCTCGGGTAACCGCATGCTCGATACCCGTGCCGAGGCCATTGCCCGCGCCGCAGCCCCTTACGGCCACTTCGGCCCGGCCATGCGCACCAAGGCCGATCAGATCGCCGTCGTCTCGCGCTTCAGGTTCACACGCGAGCAGACACTGGAAACAGACATAAGGTGACCCCCTGTGCCACCTTCGGCGTCTTCCCCCGCTCTCGCATCGCTTCGCTTGCAGGCGGGGAACGCAGCCAGCGCGGCGGGACGGCCCTTGTGCGGCTGCCTTGGCTTAGGCTGCGCCGATCTCGCCGGCCACTGCCCCAACGCGTACCCAACTCTGCTCAGCGATTTCCTTCAGCCTTTTTATGACAAATACGCTTGATGCCTACTGCGTCATGGGCAACCCCGTTGCCCATAGCCGCTCTCCCTGGATTCATGCCCGCTTCGCCGAGCTGACCGGCCAGCCCGTCAGCTATGACCGCGCCCTGGTGCCGCTGGATGGCTTTGCCGACTTTGTGCGCGACTTTGCCGCGCGCGGCGGCAAGGGCTGCAATGTGACCGTTCCCTTCAAGCTGCAGGCGGCCGAGCTGGCCACCAGCACCAGCGAGCGCGTGCGGCTGGCAGGTGCTGCCAATACGCTGGTATTCGGTGCCAACGGCATTCATGCCGACAACACCGATGGCCTGGGCATCGTGGCCGACATCACCCGCAATGCCGGTGTGCCCATCGCCGGGCGTGATGTGCTGCTGCTTGGCGCGGGCGGCGCCGCTGCTGGAGCCCTGGGCTCTTTGCTGGAGCAAAAGCCCCGCCGCCTAGTCGTGGTCAACCGCACTCATGCCAGGGCTCAAACGCTGGTCCAGCAGCATGCGGCCATTGCCACACTACATAACGTAGAGCTGGTAGCACTTGAAAGGCAAGTGCTTGAGACTGATCTGACCCAAAATTTCGACATCATCATCAATGCCACAGCCAGCAGCCTGGCTGGGGCTGAGGTGCCCGCGCCCGCCAGCGTGCTGCACGCACGCAGTCTGGCCTACGACATGATGTACGGCCCCGCCGCCCAGAATTTTCTGAATTGGGCCAGCAGCCACGGCGCGCTGGCGCGTGATGGTCTGGGCATGCTGGTGGAGCAGGCTGCCGAGTCCTTTGCACTATGGCGCGGCGTGCGTCCGCCCTCTGCACAAGTCTTGGCCGAACTGCGCGCTCTGCTGCACGCCGAAGCCGCTCACTAAAACCTCGCCCAACCATGAAAGCTCTTGGCCGACTGCTGTTGCTGGTGCTTTGCGCCACCCTGCTGCTGCAATTGTTTTTTGTAGCACGCATCGCAGTCATGGCATGGCTGGATCCAGAGTCCACCAGCTATCAGCGCTCCGAAGCCTGGCAGCTTGCACACAGCAGCGAGGGCCTGCGCTGGCGCCAGCAATGGGTGGACTACGGCCAGATCTCCAGCAACCTCAAGCGCGCGGTGATTGCCTCCGAAGATGCCGGCTTCATGGACCACCACGGCGTGGAATGGGATGCCGTTCAGAGGGCCTGGCAGCGCAACGCAAAAGCCGAGGCCAGGGCCATGCAGGCCGAAAAAGCCGGAAGCAGCAGCAAGCCAGCCAAGGTCTATGGCGGCTCCACCATCACCCAGCAACTGGCCAAGAACCTGCTGCTGTCGGGCGAACGCAATTTTCTGCGCAAGGGGCAGGAGCTGGTGCTGGCGCAATTGCTGGAGCTGATGCTGAGCAAGCAGCGCATTCTGGAGATCTATCTCAACAATGTGGAATGGGGCCTAGGCGTGTTCGGCGCCGAGGCCGCCGCCCGGCATTACTTCCGCAAGAGTGCCGCCCAACTCAATGCGGCTGAGGCAGCACGACTTGCCGCCATGCTTCCGGCACCCAAGCGCTTCGAGAAAATGCCGCAATCGCGCTATCTGGCGCAACGCAGTCGCACGATTACGCGCTATATACCGATGGTGACACCCCCCTGAGGCGCTTCGCCAGGGCGGCCCCGTGCCTTCCTCCGAGAGGGACGCGAGGCGGCTCTTGCTTGCTGTCACCCGCATGGAGCGTGAAGGTTTTGTACGTGGATAATCGACAGCCATGCGAATTCTAGGAATCGACCCTGGCCTGCAGACCACGGGCTTTGGCGTCATCGACATGGAAGGCCAGCGCCTGTCCTATGTGGCCAGCGGCACCATACGCACCAACAAGATGGAACTCGGCGACCTGCCGGGCCGTCTCAAGGTGCTGTTCGACGGCATCTCCGAAGTCGCCTCACGCTACCAGCCCGAGGTGGCTGCCGTGGAAATCGTCTTCGTCAACGTCAACCCCCAGTCCACGCTGCTGCTGGGCCAGGCCCGTGGTGCGGCGCTGACGGCCCTGGTCAACGCCAATCTCGCGGTTTCCGAATACACCGCCCTGCAGATGAAAAAAGCCGTAGTCGGCCATGGTCGCGCAGCCAAGAGCCAGATCCAGGAAATGGTCAAACGGCTGCTGCAACTGCCCGGCCTGCCCGGCACCGATGCCGCCGACGCGCTGGGACTGGCCATCACCCATGCCCATGCTGCTGCCGCCATGGGGCTGATGGCCAAGTCCACCGATCTGCACCGCAAGCAACATGCCATGTACCGGGGCGGACGGGTCTATTGATCCAGTACGGACCTGAGCCTGATCCACTGCGCGATCCTGGGAAACACATCGGATTGCGCATTGCCGGACATCAGCAACCGACTGTGGCTGTAGTCCTCCGCAAAGCCTGCGGCCTTGCCGCATAGCAGAAACTCCACATCAGGCCCTGCGAAGGCCCTGGCAAGGGCTTCGCAGCCCCGCCAGGGAGCGATCACACGGTCCGCAGATCCTGCCAGTGCCAGAACGGGAATCCGAACCTGGGCCAGGCTGCTCGGATAATCCATGCCGTCCTTCCCGACAAAGCTGCGGCGCAGGTTCCAATGGCACCACTGCCGCATCAGGCGAGCGCTTTCCCTCTCGGGGCCCACCATTGAGCTTGCGATCAACCATTGCCTACGGTCTATCCAGGCCCTGTACCCGTGGATTGCGATCCGCGCTGAAAAGGTTGCAGCTGCATGGGTCGTCTGAGCGGCCAGCAACACGAGACCGGCCAGATGCGCCTGCGCACGCTCGGGCTGGCGCGCTGCCCAGATGGCCGCTGCAATGCCCCCACCACTATGCCCGATGAATACCATGGGGCGACCTTGCTCCTGGCGGAGAATCTCTTGAAGAGCGCTGTCAACGTCATGCTCGGCCACAGTTTCCAGGTCGTAATCGTGGCTGACTGACTGATTCAGCCCATGTCCTCGCCAATCGAAAAGCCAGACGCCAAAACCCTGCGCAGCGAGGAATCGACCCAGCCTCTGGCATGAGGATGCGCTGGAAAACGTGCCGTGCGTCACGACCACCACCGCCCCCCGCGCGGGGCCGATGCGTGTCAGCACGATGGAATGCCCATCCCTGGTCGGTACATCGACTCTTCGCATATAAGGCCAACCCTCCGTGATCCGCTCCCGATCTGCATTGCAGTGCGTCCGCAGAATGTTCGGCCAGATTCTGGGGATGGTCAATTGCATGACCCAAACTGAGCCTGCTTTACAGGACTCCTTTACATACAAAAAAGCCGCGGCAGGCCACGGCTTTTCGAGAGGTTTCACGGTTTAGTAATTGCTCAGCACCATGGAGGCGATCACGCCTGTGGCAATGGCAACCAGCAGATAGTCGCCGCCGTTCTGAATCCAGTGATAGCCACGCGGCGGCGCCGACAGATGGTGGCCGCGCCAGTCATTCACCACATAGTGCTGGCTGCGGTATTGCGGCGGCACGCGACTGCCCTTGTACCAGTTATGGTCGGGACCACCGCCACGGCGACCATTGTCGTGATGATCGGCACGTCGGTCGTCGCGCCTGTCATGGCGCTGCTCATGCCGACCACGATCATCATGGCGACCGCCATGGCGCATGTCCTGCGCTCCATGTCCATTGCCGCGGCCGGGTGGCGGGCCGGGCTGAGCCTGAACGGCCAGACTGCCCAGACCCAGGCAGGCGGCAATGGAGGCAGAAAGAATGCGGGTAGTCAAACGGGACATGGGTACTCCTTTGTCGAATTGTTTCGGTCAACAAGGTGTGCGGCCGGTCATGGCAGCCGCAGCAGATCCATCTTTACCCAATTTCGGCGCCGCAAGAAGTGAGCAACTGCCGATTTACCACTTTTTGCGCGCTGTTTACAGAACAGAAACCTATGAAACGCCAAGCCGGATTTGGCAAGCCGCTATCAATATTCATTAGTTCTCAGATGATGCGTCCGACAAACATCACGGCAAAAAAGGCCAGACCGGCAATCACCGTCCACTTGAACAGCAAAAAGCCCAGGCGCTTGTAGTGCGCCTTGCCGGTTCCCAGATAGAAGGCAAAGCTCAATGCCGAAGCCAGAATCAGCAAGGTGGCCAGCCAGCGAAAGATCAACATGGAGGTCTCGCTCACCAGGCCTGAGCGGGCATGGCAAAGCCCTGAGGAGCCTGGCGCTCGCTCTCGAAGGTCACGAGCTCCCAAGTCTCGGGCTGCTCGGTCATTGCGCGCAGCAGCTTGTTGTTGAGGCCGTGACCCGAGCGAAAGGCGCTGTAGGCACCGAGAATGGGCTTGCCGATCAGGTACAGGTCGCCGATCGCGTCAAGGATCTTGTGCTTGGCAAACTCGTCGTCATAGCGCAGGCCGTCGCTGTTCAGGACCTTGTAGTCATCCATGACGATGGCGTTGTCCAGCCCGCCGCCCAGTGCCAGGCCATTGTTGCGCAGCATTTCCACATCCTTGGTGAAGCCGAAGGTGCGGGCGCGGGCGATGTCGCGTGTGTAGTTGTCCAGACCCATGTCGAACTCCACGCACTGCCCCGTGGAGTCCACGGCTGGGTGAGCGAAGTCGATCTCGAAGCGCAGCTTGAAGCCATGGTAGGGATCGAAGCGCGCCCACTTGAGGTTCTGGCCTTCGCCCTCGCGCACCTCGATCGGGCTCTTGATGCGGATGAAGCGCTTGGGCGCTTTCTGCAACTCGATTCCGGCGCTTTGCAGCAGAAAAACGAACGAGGACGAAGAGCCATCGAGAATCGGCACTTCTTCGGCAGTGATGTCCACGTAGAGGTTGTCGATTCCCAGACCGGCGATGGCCGACATCAGGTGCTCTACCGTATGCACCTTGGCTCCGCCGCTGCCGATGGTCGAGGCCATGCGCGTATCGGTCACTGCCTCGGCGGAAATGGGGATATCCACAGGCTCAGGCAAGTCCACGCGACGGAACACGATGCCGGTATCAGGCTGGGCAGGGCGCAGCGTCAACTCGACACGCTGGCCGCTGTGCAGGCCCACGCCTACGGCACGGGAAATGGTCTTGATGGTACGTTGCTGAAGCATGCTGGTATTTTAAATGGGACAACCCCGAGCCGGCTTACGCCGACCCAGGGTTGTCTTAATCGCTGCGATACAGCGAACTGATGGGCCATCAGTCCTTAACGAACCAAAGGCCTTTGCGGCTGACTCTCAAGCGCTGGCGCACTCGGAGGCAGAGACACCGAGGAAGGGCTGCCCCGCACCGAGGGTGTCGTCCCCCTCCGGCGCAAAGCGCCAGAGAGGGGGAAGCGGCAAAGCCGCTCAGGGGGAGCTTAATCAGCCTGCTTGCGCAGAAACGCCGGGATCTCCACATCGTCCATGCCGCCAGACGCCAGCGCGCTCACGCGCTCCGAAGCCTGGGTGCGGTTGGTGCGCCAGACGCTGGGCACATTGGTGTTGGCTGTGCCGTAGTCCATGCCGCCCAGGGGAGGCAGACCCACTGCCACGTTGTCGGTACCGGTACGCAGACCGCCCTGCACCACCTGGATGTTCTGGCGACGCACATTGGGACGCGACAGGCCGGTGGCCACCACGGTCACACGGATTTCGTCGCCCAGCGAGTCATCGTAGGCAGCGCCGTAGATCACATGCGCATCGGGAGACGCATAGGCGTTGATGGTGGACATGGCCAGACGCGACTCGGACAGCTTGAGGCTACCCTTGGCTGCAGTCACCAGCACCAGCACGCCCTTGGCGCCGGACAGATCGATGCCTTCCAGCAGCGGGCAGGCCACGGCCTGCTCGGCAGCGATACGGGCACGATCGGGACCGGCGGCCTTGGCCGTGCCCATCATGGCCTTGCCGGGCTCGCCCATCACGGTGCGCACGTCTTCGAAGTCGACGTTCACATGGCCGTACTCGTTGATGATTTCGGCAATGCCGCCCACGGCGTTCTTCAGAACGTCATTGGCATGGGCAAAAGCCTCGTCCTGGGAGATATCGTCGCCCAGCACATCGAGCAGCTTTTCGTTGAGCACAACGATCAGCGAGTCCACATTCGCCTCCAGCTCGGCCAGGCCGGCGTCAGCGTTCTGCATGCGGCGACCGCCTTCCCACTCGAAAGGCTTGGTCACCACACCCACCGTCAGAATGCCCATTTCCTTGGCCACTCGTGCGATCACTGGCGATGCACCGGTACCCGTACCACCACCCATGCCTGCCGTAATGAAGAGCATGTGCGCGCCTTCGATGGCAGCGCGAATATCTTCCACAGCAGCTTCCGCAGCATCGCGGCCCTTGTCGGGCTTGCTGCCGGCACCCAGGCCGCTGCCACCCAGATGGATGGTGCGGTGAGCGCGGCTGCGCAACAGAGCTTGAGCATCGGTATTGGCCGTAATGAATTCGACGCCCTGAACGCTGCGTTCAATCATGTGGTCGACGGCGTTGCCGCCGCCGCCGCCGACGCCGATCACCTTGATCTGCGTGCCTTGGTTGAATTCTTCGGTTTCAATCATGTCGATAGGCATGGTGGTGCTCCTGTTCTCTAGTGGTGGTTTGTCGCTGCTGTGGAAAAGAAATTTCGAACTCTTGAGGTCTTCGCGGTCTTCGTCGTCGATACCGCGAAAAATCCATCTGTGGTGGTCCGGTGATGAACATGCGATAAGTGCTCATATCAGAAGTTCCCCACGATGAAGTCTTTGAACCGGCCAAAAGCGGTCTTCATGGAACCGCTCTTCTGGGCCACCTTGTAACCACGCAGACGTGCCAGACGTGCTTCATCGAGCAGGCCCATCACCGTGGCGGCACGGGGCTGGGCGACCATGTCGGCCAGCGCACCGGAATATTTGGGAAGCCCGCGGCGCACGGGCTTGAGGAAGATGTCTTCGCCAAGCTCGATCATCCCGGGCATGACGGCGCTACCGCCCGTAAGCACGATGCCCGAGGACAGCACTTCTTCGTAGCCCGATTCGCGGATGACCTGCTGCACCAGCGAGAAGATCTCTTCCACGCGGGGCTCGATCACGCCGGCCAAGGCCTGCTTGCTGATCATGCGCGGGCTGCGGTCGCCCAGACCCGGCACCTCGACCTGGGCATCGGGATCGGCCAGCAACTGCTTGGCATAGCCGCTCTCGACCTTGATGTCCTCGGCATCCTTGGTGGGAGTACGCAGGGCCATGGCGATGTCGCTGGTGATCAGGTCACCGGCAATCGGGATCACGGCCGTGTGGCGAATCGCACCGCCGGTGAAGATGGCCACATCGGTCGCACCCGCACCGATGTCCACCACGGCCACGCCCAGCTCGCGCTCGTCATCGGTCAGCACGGCCTGGGCCGACGCCAGCGGGTTGAGCAGCAACTGCTCGACTTCCAGGCCGCAGCGGCGCACGCATTTGATGATGTTCTCGGCCGCACTCTGGGCGCCGGTCACGATATGGATCTTGGCTTCAAGGCGAATGCCGCTCATGCCGATGGGCTCGCGCACCTCGTGGCCGTCAATGACGAACTCCTGCGCCTCGACCAGCAGCAGGCGCTGGTCGGACGAGATATTGATGGCCTTGGCGGTTTCCATCACGCGAGCCATATCGGTGGATGAGACTTCCTTGTCCTTGATGGCCACCATGCCGCTGGAATTCAGACCGCGGATATGACTGCCCGTAATGCCGGTACACACTCGCTGGATCTTGCAATCCGCCATCAGCTCGGCCTCTTTGAGCGCCTGCTGGATGCTTTGCACGGTCGCATCGATATTCACGACCACGCCGCGCTTCAAGCCGTTGCTGGGGGCCACGCCCAGGCCCGCCAGCTTGAGCTCGCCATTGGACATGACCTCGGCCACCACCGCCATGACCTTGGCCGTGCCGATATCCAGCCCAACAATCACATCCTTGTATTCTCTTGCCATATCAGCTTCCGCCCCCGGTAGGTTCTGTCTTGTCTTTGTGTGCGCCTTGCATGTCTGCTCCCCTGCTCCTGCTCATCGTCTGGCCCTGGCAGCAGCTGCCGGCGCGGAGGTTCCAGTGGTCACGCCCTTGAGTCGCAAGGCATAGCCGTCTTCGTAACGCAGGTCTGCAGACTCCAGTGCCGCAGCCGAGCGCTTGTATTGAGAGGTGATCTGAGGCAGCGTGCGCACAAAGCGCTGCACGCGCTGCAATATGTCTTCGGTCGTGCCGCCGCCCAGTTCCAGCAGCGCATCGTTGTCCAGCACCAGCGTCCAACTGCCACGCGCATCCAGAGTCAGGCTGTCCAGCGCCACATCGAGCGGCTTCAAGGCCGGCTCCAGCGCTCGATACATCTGCAGAACACGCGGTGCCGAGCCCTCGGGGCCTTGCAGACGCGGCAGACCTTCGCGGTCCAGTTCGCCCAGATTGGCTTCAAACACTTCGCCGGCCTTGTTGACCAGACCGGTACCAGTCTCAGCCCCCCAGAAGGCTTCGGCCACATGCTCCTTGAGCGCAACGCGCAAGCCGTTCGGATATTCGCGGCGCACCTGCGCCTCCTGCACCCAGGGCACTTGCTCGAATGCATGCTGGGCCGCCTTCAGGTCCACCGTGAAGAAGTTGCCTTTGAGCACTGGCGCCACATTGGCGCGCAGCGTCACGGCGTTGTTATGCACCAGCTCGCCTTCCACCACGATGCGACCGATATTGAAGGCCGGAGTTCGCATCAACCACCACCCCACGGCCATCACGCACGCCGTCAAGCAGCCCATGAACATCACCGTGGCAGTGATGTTCATGAGCTTGACGTCGAACGGGACGACGGCTGTGGGCTGGTTGCGGTTCATGGCTGCTCCGCTTCTCCATCCAGCGTGCTCATGGCCAGGATGCCAAGGCACAGGTTTTCGTAGCTCACGCCGGAAGCGCGCGCAGCCATGGGGACGAGAGAATGCCCCGTCATGCCTGGCGAGGTATTGATCTCCAGCAAGAAAGGCTTGCGGTCGCTGGCGCGAATCATGATGTCGGCACGCGCCCAGCCACGGCAGCCCAGCGTGCGGAAGGCTTTTTCCACAATGCGCTGGATCTCGGCCTCCTCGACAGCCGGCAGGCCGCTAGGGCAGTGGTACTGCGTGGTATCTGTGAAGTACTTGTTCTGGTAGTCGTAGTTGCCTTCGGGCGCAACGATTCGGATCACCGGCAGTGCACCGGCATGGGCACCCGTGCCCAGCACGGGGCAGGTGGTCTCGTCACCGGCAATGAACTGCTCGCACAGCACTTCTGCGTCGTACTGGGCAGCCAGCTCGTAGGCCTTGGCGCATTCGTCGGCATTCATCACCTTGGTCAGGCCGATGCTGGAGCCGTCGCGTGCGGGCTTGACGATCATGGGAGCGCCCAGGGCTTCCAGTGCGGCGCGGGTTTCAGCGGCCGAGGCGACCATGCGCCAGTCCGGCGTGGGCAGGCCTTCAAAGCGCCAGATGCGCTTGGTCATGATCTTGTCCATGGCGATGCTGGAAGCCATCACCCCCGAACCCGTATAGGGGATGTCCAGCAACTCCAGTGCACCCTGCACCGTGCCGTCCTCACCGTAGCGGCCGTGCAGCGCGATGAAGCAGCGGTCAAAGCCTTGCACCTTGAGCTGTTCCAGCCCCTGTTCGGCAGGGTCGAACTTGTGGGCATCGACACCCTTGGACTGCAGTGCGGCCAGCACACCAGCGCCGGACATCAGCGAGACCTCGCGCTCGGACGAGCGACCGCCCATGAGCACGGCGACCTTGCCCAGTGCCTTCACGTCGATATTTGTACCAAACATGCTCATTGCGCGCTCCCTGCGGGCGCGGCCAGCTCTTGTTTCTGAAGCATTTCAACCAATTTCCCAGGCACGGCGCCAATCGATCCGGCCCCCATGCACAGCAATACATCGCCCGCTTGCGCATTGGCAGCGATGGCTGCCGGCATATCGGCAATGTTTTCCACAAATACAGGCTCGACCTTGCCGGCCACACGCAAGGCGCGAGCCAGGGATCGACCGTCGGCAGCCACGATGGGTGCCTCGCCCGCGGCATAGACCTCGGCCAGCAGCACCGAGTCGGCGCTGCCGATGACCTTCACAAAGTCCTCGAAACAGTCGCGTGTGCGGCTGTAGCGGTGTGGCTGGAAGGCCAGCACCAGGCGCTGCCCCGGGAAGGCACCGCGTGCCGCAGCCAGCGTGGCTGCCATTTCCACGGGGTGATGACCGTAGTCGTCGATGACGGTGAACGTGCCGCCATTGGCAGCCGGCAGTTCGCCATAGCGCTGGAAACGCCGTCCCACGCCCTTGAAGCCTTCCAAGGCGCGCAGCAGCGCCTCGTCGGAAATCTCGAGTTCCATGGCCACCGCCACGGCAGACAGGGCGTTGAGCACGTTGTGCTCGCCGGGCAGGCTCAGCACAACCTCCAGATCGGGGTAGCTCTGGCCGTTCTGGCGGCGCACGGTAAAGCGCATGCGACCGGCTTCGGCACGCACGTTCACGGCGCGCACCTGGGCATCTTCGGCAAAGCCGTAGGTCGTGACCGGACGCGCCAGCTTGGGCAGGATCTCGCGCACGGCAGGGCTGTCGACGCAGAGGATGGCGCGCCCGTAAAACGGCATGCGATGCAGGAAATCGACAAAGGCCTGCTTGAGGCGTCCGAAGTCATGACCGTAGGTTTCCATGTGATCGGCGTCGATATTGGTGACGACGGCCATCACAGGCAGCAGATTCAGGAAGGAGGCATCGGACTCGTCGGCCTCGACCACGATGTAGTCGCCCTGGCCCAGCTTGGCATTCGCACCGGCGCTGTTGAGCTTGCCGCCGATCACGAAGGTGGGGTCCAGACCGGCTTCAGCCAGCACACTGGTCACCAGGCTGGTGGTGGTGGTCTTGCCGTGCGCGCCAGCAATGGCGATGCCCTGCTTGAAACGCATCAGCTCGGCGAGCATCAGCGCACGGGGAACCACAGGAATCTTTTTCTCGCGCGCAGCCAGGACCTCGGGGTTGTCGCCCTGCACGGCCGTGGATGTCACCACGGCATCGCTGCCAACAACGTTCTCGGCCGCGTGACCGACAAAGGTCTTGATGCCCAGGCCCGCCAGGCGGCGCAGCGTGGCGCTGTCGGCCAGATCCGAGCCTGAAATGGCGTAACCCAGGTTGTGCAGAACCTCTGCAATACCGCTCATGCCGGCGCCGCCAATACCGACAAAGTGAATGTGATGAATGGCGTGTTTCATGCTGCCAACTCCTCACAAGCGGCGACCACCTTCGCGGTGGCATCAGTCTTTTGCATTTTCTTCGCGAGTTCAGCGCGCTCCAACAGCGTCGCACGCTGCATATTTTGTAGCATTTCCGCCAACCCTTGGGCGCTCAAAGTACTTTGCGGCTGTAACCAACCGCCACCGGCGTCCACCAGGAAGCGCGCATTGCTGGTCTGGTGGTCATCCACCGCAGCAGGGAAGGGCACATAGACCGCTGCCGCCCCTACAGCGGCTATCTCGGTCACGGTGCTGGCACCGGCACGGCAGACGACGAGATCGGCATCCGCAAAAGCCTTGGCCGTGTCATCGATGAAGGGAGTCAGCTCGGCCTGTACGCCTGCAGCCTGATAGTTGGCACGCAACGCATCGATCTGGGCCGTACCGCTCTGGTGCAGCACCACGGGGCGCTGATCGGCAGGCATCAGGGCCAGAGCCTGGGGCACGATCTCATTGAGCGCCCTGGCTCCCAGGCTGCCGCCCACCACCAGCAGCTTGAGCGGGCCGCTGCGGCCGGCAAAGCGCTGGGCGGGCTCGGCCTGCTCCAGGAAAGCCTGACGCAGCGGATTGCCCACCCATTCGCCCTTGGCAAATACCTTGGGGAAAGCCGTGAACACTCGCTTGGCCACCTTGGCCACGACCTTGTTGGCCATGCCGGCCACGGAGTTCTGCTCGTGCAGCACCACGGGCACGCCCGAAGCCGCAGCCATCAGGCCACCGGGCACGGTGAGGTATCCGCCCAGGCCGATGACCACATCGGGCTGCACGCGCTTCATCACGGCACGCGCCTGCGAGAAGGCCTTCGCCAGCCTGAACGGCAGTTGCACCAGGGTCTTGAGCCCCTTGCCGCGCACGCCGCCAAATTCGATCAGCTCCAGTGCAAAGCCCTGGGGCGGCACGATGCGCGACTCCATGGAGCCGGGCGCTCCCAGCCAGTGCACATTCCAGCCGCGCGCACGCAACTCCTGTGCCACGGCCAGACCGGGGAAGATATGACCGCCGGTACCACCGGCCATCACCAGTGCCGTGCGCGGCTTGCTTGGCTTGATGAGCAGGCTCATGCGTGGCCTCCCTTCATCAGCAGCTTGTTTTCGTAATCGACTCTGAGCACCACAGCTATCGCAATCAAATTCATCAAAATGGCCGAACCGCCAAAACTCATTAACGGCAGAGTCAGGCCTTTGGTTGGCAAGGCGCCCAGATTCACACCCATGTTGATAAAGGCCTGGAAGCCCATCCAGATCGCCACGCCCTCGGCCACCAGCCCGGCAAAGACACGGTCCAGCGCGATGGCCTGACGGCCGATCAGCATGATGCGGCGGGTCAACCAGAAGAAGACGGCAGCAATCAGCAGCAGGCCGACCAGACCAAATTCTTCGCCGATCACGGCCAGCAGGAAGTCGGTATGCGCTTCGGGCAGCCAGTGCAACTTTTCCACGCTGCGGCCCAGTCCCACGCCAAAGATCTCGCCCCGCCCGATGGCAATCAGCGCATGCGAGAGCTGGTAGCCCTTGCCCAGCGCATGCTTCTCATCCCAGGGATCAAGGTAGGCAAAAATACGTTCGCGGCGCCACTCCGAGGTGGCGATGATCATGCCGAAGGCCAGCACCACCAGCAGTGCGATGATGAAGAACATGCGCGCATTCACGCCGCCCAGAAACAGAATGCCCATGGAGATCACGACGATCACCATGAAAGCCCCCATGTCTGGCTCGGCCAGCAGCAGCACGCCCACCACGACCACAGCCAGGCCCATGGGCAGCACGGCGCGGAAGAAGCGCTCCTTGACCTCCATCTTGCGCACCATGTAGTCGGCCGCGTAGATCAGGATGGAGAACTTGGCCAGCTCGGAAGGCTGGAAGTTCATGATGCCCAGCGACAGCCAGCGCCGCGCGCCGTTGACCACCGTGCCCACATGCGGGATCAGCACCGCCACAAGCAACACGATGGAGATCAAAAACAGCTTGCGCGCCACCTTCTCCCAGACATTCATGGGCACCTGGAAGGCCAGCAGCGCGGCCACAAAGGCCATGCCTATCGACATGGTGTGGCGCAGCAGAAAGTGATAGGGCTCGATCTTGCCGAAGCGCGGGTTGTCGGGCATCGCAATCGATGCCGAATACACCATGACCAGACTCCAGGACAGCAAGGCGATGACGACCCAGATCAATGCCTGATCCAGCCCCAGTACGCTGGCCGGAGTACGGGTGGGACGGTCGTACAGCGGCCCGCCTACGCGCACAGGCAGCACGTCGATGGGCCTTTCCTCTGCGCTGCGGAACCACGAGCGCATGCGGCCGGAGAGGCTGGTCAGGAAGGCGGCTGTCATGCGCCGTCCTCCAGTTGCTGGCCGGCTTCAAGCGCCAGCTCACGCACCGCTTCCACAAACTGGTGGGCGCGGTCCGCATAGTCCTTGAACATGTCCATGCTCGCGCAGGCCGGCGAGAGCAGCACCGCATCATTGGCATGGGCCAGACGCGCGGCCTGCTGCACGGCGTCCTGCATGCTTGCGGCATCGACCAGGGTCACGCCTGTGTCGCCAAGCGCCTCGCGAATCAGCGACGCATCCTGGCCGATCAGCACGGCCGCGCGCACATAGCGCGAGACGGGAGCGGCCAGCGGCGTAAAGTCCTGGCCCTTGCCCAGACCGCCCAGAATCACCACGATGCGGTGGTCCGGCCCCAGGCCCATAAGGGCCGCCACGGTGGCGCCCACATTCGTGCCCTTGCTGTCATCAAAGTATTCGACATCGCCCACCCGGCCCACGGGCTGCACACGGTGCGGCTCGCCCCGGTATTCGCGCAGGCCGTAGAGCAGCGGTGCCAGCGTGCATCCCGCACCGGTCGCCAGCGCCAGGGCCGACAGCGCATTGATGGCGTTGTGGCGGCCGCGGATGCGCAGCGCATCGGCGGGCATCAGGCGCACGATGTGCAGATCGTCGGCGTTCTTGCCCTTGCTGGTTTCGTCGGCCTCATGGGCGCGCACCAGCCAGGTCATGCCGTTGACCACCTCCAGACCGAAGTCTCCGGGGCGGCGCGGCATGTCGCCGCCAAAGCTGACATGGGCACGCTGGAAAGTCTTGCCGCGCTTGCCGGGCACCGCCACGGGCGCTGGCAGCATGGCCATGACGACGGGGTCTTCGCGGTTGAGGACCATCAGAGCCTGCTCGCCAAAGACATGGGCCTTGGCATCGGCATAGGCCTGCATGCCACCATGCCAGTCCAGATGGTCCTGGGTGATATTGAGCACCGTGGCTGCCGTGGGCTCGAAGCCGCAGCAGTCGTCGAGCTGGAAGCTGGACAGCTCCAGCACCCAGGCCTGAGGCAGAGTCTCTGCATCGATGCGAGCGGACAGAGTGTCGAGCAGCGAAGGACCGATATTGCCGGCCACGCCCACGCTCAATCCGCCATGCTCCAGCAGCTGACCGGTCAGCGAGGTGACCGTAGTCTTGCCGTTGGTGCCGGTGATGCCCAGCACCTTGGGCGCATAGCCATGGGCTTCGCGCAGACCCTTGAGCGCAAAGGCAAACAGATCCAGTTCGCCGCCCGTAGGCAGGCCGATGCTGCGTGCTGCATCGAAGACCGGGGCAACGCTGGCCGGGCTCAGGCCCGGCGAACGATAGACGGAACTCAGGCTCTGGCCATCGACCAGAGCAGCCGTGAATGCGCCGGCAACAAAGCGCACGCCGGGCAGTTCGGCCTGCAGCGCAGGCAGATAGGGCGGGGCTTCGCGCGTGTCGGCCACCGTGACCTCGGCACCGGCACGCACGCACCAGCGTGCCATGGCGATGCCCGAGATGCCCAGACCCAGAATCAGCACGCGCTGGCCCTGCAGGTGCTGGGCCGCGCCTTGCGGCCAGTGCACGGGGACAGGTGGCAGCTCCACCACTGCTTCCAGCTCGGCTTCGGGCTGCGACTCGACCTCGGTCACTTCGGCATCGGCCGCATCGGAGATGCTGGGGTCGGCAAAAATCTGTGCCACGAAGGCGGCCGCGTCCCTGGCTGCCGTCAAGGTGGAGATATCGGGCACCGGCTCGGCGTCCAGCGTCTTGGCGATGATGGCAGGCGCTTGCATTTCAGGAGCTTCTGGCGCTTGCTCCTGAATCATTTCAGACATATTTCCATCTGAAATGCTTTGCATATCAGCGATAGGCGCTTGCGTTTGCATAGCATCCACAACCGCATCCGGCTGCAGAACCTGATCATCGAGCTTGAGGTCTTCGTCTTGCATGGCGACTACCTCAGCTTCAGGGTGGACAGACCCAGCAGGCACAGCAGCATGGTGATGATCCAGAAGCGGATCACGACCTGTGTCTCCTTCCAGCCGCTCTTCTCGAAGTGGTGGTGCAGCGGTGCCATCTTCAGCAGACGGCGGCCCTCGCCATAACGCTTCTTGGTGTACTTGAAGTAAGTCACCTGCAGCATCACCGAGATGGCTTCCGCCACAAAGATACCGCCCATCACGGCCAGCACGATTTCCTGGCGCACGATCACGGCAATCGTTCCCAGAGCAGCGCCCAGCGCCAGCGCGCCCACGTCGCCCATGAAGACCTGGGCGGGATGTGCGTTGAACCAGAGAAAAGCCAGACCGGCACCCGCCATGGCGCCGCAGAACACCATCAACTCGCCCGTGCCGGGGATGCTGGGAAACAGCAGGTAGCGCGCATAGGTGGCGTTGCCGGTCACATAGGCGAAGATGCCCAGCGCCGTGCCCACCATGATGACGGGCATGATGGCCAGGCCGTCAAGGCCGTCGGTCAGGTTCACGGCATTGCTGGCGCCCACGATGACCAGATAGGTCATGACGATGAAGCCCAGCACGCCCAGCGGGTAGCTGACTTCCTTGAAGAAGGGCACCATCAGGCCGGCCTTGGGCGGCAGATCCATGGAAAAGCCCGACTGCACCCAGGAGATGAACAGCGCGAAGACCTCGGCGTTGCTGTTCTCGGAGATGCAGAACACCAGATACAGGGCTGCCAGCAGACCGATGACGGACTGCCAGAAATATTTCTCGCCCGAGCGCATGCCCTCGGGGTCCTTGTTGACGACCTTGCGCCAGTCGTCCACCCAGCCAATCGCGCCAAAGCCCAGCGTGACCAGCAGCACGATCCAGACAAAGCGGTTGGACAGGTCGAACCACAGCAGGGTGGATACGGCAATCGAGAACAGAATCAGCACGCCGCCCATGGTCGGCGTGCCGCTCTTGACCAGATGGGTCTCCATGGCATAGCCCCGCACGGGCTGGCCGATCTTGAGCGCGGTCAGCATGCGGATGGCCTTGGGACCTATCCACAGGCCGATCAGCAAGGCGGTGACGGCAGCCAGCACGGCGCGCAGCGTCAGGTACTGGAAGACGCGCAGAAAGCCGAACTCCGGCGAGATACCCTGCAGCCATTGAGCCAGCATCAGCAGCATGCGGCCTCCTCGCAGTTGCCCTGCTTCTTGTCTGCACAGGCCTCAATGCTCTGCACCACTTGCTCCATCTTCATGAACCGCGAACCCTTGACCAACACGCTACCTACCTTGGGTAAAACTGCGCACACCGCCTGCTCAAGGGCGGACATGCTATCAAAATGCCGAGCTCCGCTGCCAAAGGCAGAGGCCGCAAACGCGCTCTGGTCACCCAGAGCAAAGAAATGGGCAATACCTGCCTGCTGCGCCAGCGCACCGGCCTCGGCATGGAACTGCGGGCCGTCATCGCCCACCTCCCCCATGTCGCCCAGCACCAGCAACTGCGGTGCGGGCAGCTCGGCCAGCACGGCAATGGCGGCGGCCACCGAGTCGGGGTTGGCGTTATAGCTGTCATCGACCACCGTGACGCCTTGACCATTGATCTGCACGGCCAGTGCACGCGAGCGGCCCGTCACAGGCTCGAAGCCCGAGAGTCCTTGTGCAATGGCAGGCAAAGGCACACCAGCGGCATGGGCGCAGGCAGCCGCAGCCAGTGCGTTACGCACGTTGTGGCGGCCGGCAATATGCAGCTGCACGGCTGCCACGCCTTGCGGGGTGTTCAGCGCAAAACTCCAGGCTCCGTTGGCCCAGACCACATCGCTGGCAAAAACCTGAGCCCCATCAGCGGCCTCGCCAAACATCAGGCTGGGGCGGCCAGCGCTCAGCTCGGTCCACAGCGGCGTGTATTCATCTCCGGCAGGGAAGATGGCCACGCCGTCCTTGGGCAGAAAGCCCAGCACCGATCCGTTCTCGCGCGCCACCGCCTCCACCGTGCCCATGAACTCCTGGTGTTCACGCTGGGCGTTGTTGACCAGGGCCACCGTAGGCTGACCGATGGCAGCCAGCTCGGCAATCTCGCCGGGGTGGTTCATGCCCATCTCCAGCACCGCAATGCGATGCGCGTCCGTCATGCGCAGCAGGTTCAGCGGCATGCCTATGGAGTTGTTGAAATTGCCGCGCGTGGCCAGTGCTGCCTCGCCCTGCCCGCCCACATGCGCGCGCAGGATGGACGCGATCATCTGCGTGACCGTGGTCTTGCCATTGCTGCCGGTCACGGCAATCAAGGGTAGATCGAACTGTGCACGCCATGCTCGTGCCAGCGCACCCAATGCCAGCAACGTATCCGGCACTTCGATGCCGGCCATGCCTGCAGCCTCCAGCCCATGGCTGGCAATGGCCGCCACAGCACCAGCGGCCTGCGCCTGAGGCAGAAAATCATGGGCGTCAAAACGCTCGCCCTTCAGGGCCACGAACAAGTCCCCGTTCTGCAACGTGCGCGTATCGGTGTGCACGCGTGTCAGCTCCAGCTGGCCGTTGCCGACCAGACGGGCTTGGGGGATATGCGTCTGGATCAGCTCCAGCGCTTTTGCCAGGGTCATCATGACCGAATCTTTCCTTCGCGGGCTGCGAGCGCCTTCTGCGCCTCAGCCATGTCGGAGAACGGATGGCGCACGCCCTTCGTCTCCTGATAGTCCTCATGTCCCTTGCCGGCAATCAGCACCACGTCGCGCGCATCGGCACGGGCAATGGCTTGGGCAATGGCCGCCGCGCGGTCGGCCTGAACATGCAATGCCTGGCCCGCCTGCATGCCGGCCAGGATCTGGTCGATGATGCTTTCGGGCACTTCACTGCGCGGGTTGTCGCTGGTGACGAAAACGCCGTCGGCATGCGCCTGGGCGGCCTGCCCCATCAGCGGACGCTTGCTGTTGTCCCGGTCGCCGCCACAGCCGAACACGCACCACAGCTTGCCCTGGCGCTGCCGCGCGGCGGGCTGCAGCGCGCGCAAGGCTTTTTCCAGCGCGTCGGGCGTATGGGCATAGTCCACGGCCACCAGAGGCTGACCGGGCTTGACGATCTGCTGCATGCGACCGGGCACGGGCTCCAGATCGGCGCAGGCCTGTACGGCCTGCTCCAGCGTCAGGCCCAGGCAGCGCAGGGTGGCCAGCACCCCGAGCAGATTGGAGACGTTGTACTGACCGACCAGACGCGTATTCATGCGCAGGCTGTGACCGGCTTCCAGCACGGTAAAGCTCAGACCCTCGTCGCCCAGACCGATGTCCTTGGCCTGCAGGCGAGCCGGTCCCTGGATGGAAACGCTCCACACATCCATGGCGCGGCCCTGCAGCCTGGCCCAGAGTCTGGCGCCATGCGCATCGTCGATATTGACCACGGCAGCCGGCAGGCCGGGCCAGTCGAACAGCTGGGCCTTGGCCTGCCAGTAGGCATCCATGCTGCCGTGGTAGTCCAGGTGGTCCTGCGTGAAATTGGTGAACAACGCCACGCGAATCTTGCTGCCGTCCAGACGGTGCTCGACGATGCCGATGGACGATGCCTCGATGGCACAGGCGGCAAGACCCTGGTCGGCGTAGCTGCGGAACGCACGCTGCAGCAACACCGGGTCCGGCGTGGTCATGCCTGTCGACTCCAGCGCAGGCGGCACGCCCACACCCAGGGTGCCCACCAGCGCACAGCCGGTGCGTGTGTTCAGCGTCACTTTCGAGAGCGCATGCGCCAGCCACCAGGCTGTGGTGGTCTTGCCGTTGGTGCCGGTCACGGCCAGCACGTCGAGCTCACCACTGGGATGTGCAAACCATTGGTCGGCAATCAGTCCCGTCGCAGCCTTCAGTCCCTTGAGCGCGGCAATGCTGTCGCCACTCAGATCGAAGGCCTGCAGACCATCGGCCTCCACCAGCACGGCGGCGGCGCCCTGCTCCAGAGCCTTGCCCACATAGGCTCGGCCATCAGTGGCAGCTCCAGGCCAGGCGACAAAGGCATCGCCGGCCTTGACCTTGCGGCTATCGGTCTGCAGGTCACCCTGCACGCGGCTGCGCAGCCAGGCAACGGCCTCGGCTGCATTGTTCAGGATTTGAATGGGGGTGCTCATAGCACAGGCTCCTCAGCGGGTGCAGCCACGATCTGAGGCTTGACTTCCTTGTCGGGCTGAACGCCCATGAAACGCAATGTCTGCTGGACCACGTCCGCAAACACCGGGCCGGCCACCGTGCCACCGTAGTAGGAACCTGCCGTCGGCTCGTCCACCATCACGGCCACGATGATGCGCGGCTTGTCGATGGGAGCAATGCCCGTGAACCAGGCCCGGTACTTGCCAGCGGCATAGCTCTTGCCCACCTGCTTGCGGGCAGTGCCCGACTTGCCGCCGATGGTGTAGCCCTCGGCCTGGGCCTTCTGGCCGGTACCGCCTGGGCCTGCAGCAAGACGCAGCATGTGCAGCACCGCCTCGGCGTTTTCCTTGGAGATCACACGCACGCCCACAGGAGGCTCGTTCGTTTTCAGAATCGTCGAGGGAATGACATTGCCGTCGTTGGAGAACACGGTGTAGGAACGTGCCATCTGGAACAGCGAGGCCGACAGGCCATAGCCATAGGACATGGTGGCCTGCTCGATAGGCTTCCAGGTCTTCCAGGCACGCAGACGACCCGAGACCGCGCCCGGGAATTGAATCTGCGGCTTCTGGCCGAAGCCCAGCGCACTGAAGTACTCCCACATTTCCTGAGGTGAGAGCTTTTGCGCCACCTTGGTCGCGCCCACGTTGCTGGACTTCTGGATCACGCCCTCCACCGTCAGCGCGCCGTAGTTGTGCGTATCGGTGATGGTGGAGCCCGTCACCGTGTAGCGGCCGGGTGCGGTATCGATGATGGTGCTCGGCTTGACACGTTTGAGCTCCAGGGCTGCGGCCACTGTGATGGGTTTCATGGTCGAACCCGGCTCGAAGGTATCGGTCAGCGCGCGGTTGCGCAGCTGCTCGCCCGTCAGATTCTTGCGATGCCCCGGGTCGTAGCTCGGATAGTTCGCCAGGGCCAGCAGCTCGCCGGTGTGCGCATCCATCACCACCACGCTGCCTGCCTTGGCCTTGAAGGTCTCGACCTGCTGCTTGAGTTTCTGGTAGGCGTAGTACTGGACCTTGCTGTCGATGGACAACTGAATATCTTGCCCATCCTGCGGCGGCACTTCATCGCCCACGCCCTCCACCACGCGGCCCAGACGATCCTTGATCACACGACGCGAGCCAGCCTTGCCGGCTAGTTCCTTGTCGAACGCCAGCTCCATGCCTTCCTGACCATGGTCTTCCACATTGGTGAAGCCCACGATATGCGCCGCAGACTCCCCTTCGGGATACTGGCGCTTGTATTCCTTGCGGTTATAGATGCCCTTGATATTGAGCGCCACGATCTTCTGGCCCACATCCCAGTCCAGCTGACGCTTTACCCAGACAAAGGTCTTGTCCTCGACATCCAGCTTCTCCATCAGGGAGCGCAGCGGCATGTCCATGAGGCGCGCCACTTCCTTGAGCTTTTGCTGGACCTCAGGGTCCTTCAGATCCACGTCCTCGGGAATGGCCCAGATACTGGCCGCAGGCACGCTGGACGCAAGAATCAGGCCATTGCGATCCAGCAAACGGCCACGGTTGGCCGGCAGCTCCAGAGTACGCGCAAAGCGCACCAGGCCCTGACGCTTGAAGAAGTCGTTGCCGAAGACCTGCACATAGGCTGCACGCGCGCCCAGGCCCACAAAACCCAGCGCCAGCGCAGCCACGATGAACTTGCTGCGCCACAGCGGTGTTTTCGAAGCCAGCAAAGGGCTGGTGGTATAGAGCACGCTGCGTGTCATTGCGCAGTTCCTGCAGCCGTTTCATGCACGTACTGCGTAATGGCCTGAGAAGCCTGCTTCATCTGCAGCTTTTCGCGCGCCAAGGTCTCGATGCGCTGAGGCGCGGCCTGGGCACGCTTTTCCACCTGCAGGCGCAGTTGATCCGTCGCCAGCCGACGCGCCTCTGCCTCGGCGCGGTCCAGCTCGGTGAACAGACGACGCGACTCATACTGGGTATGCACCAGAAAGATGGCGCTGGTCATGACCGCCAGCAGCAGCAGCAGGTTTATGCGCAGCATGGCAGCCCTCCCGCAGCCATGCTCGGAGCGGCATGGCGATGCATCATGCATGCACCTCGGTGCGCTCGGCGACGCGCATCACGGCGGAACGCGAACGAGGATTGGCATCCACCTCGGCAGCACTGGGCTTGATGCGCTCCAGCGCCTTCAGACGCATGGGCGTGGGAGGCGCAAACGGTGCACGGCGGTCGTAGACCTCCTTGGAATGCTTGGCAATGAACTGCTTGACGATGCGATCTTCCAGCGAATGGAAGCTGATCACGGCCAGACGGCCGCCGGGAGCCAGCACGCGCAGACTGGCTTCTAGCGCTTGCTCAAGCTCCTGAAGTTCGGCATTGATGAAAATCCGAAGAGCCTGGAAGGTCCGTGTTGCCGGGTTTTGCCCAGCCTCGCGGGTCTTGACCGCGCCAGCCACGAGTTGGGCCAGCTCGGCAGTGGTGCGTAATGGGCCCTGGCTTTCGCGCCGAGCAACAATCGCCTTTGCAATGGGGCCAGCAAACCGTTCTTCGCCGTAGTCACGTATCACCTCCGCAATCTGCTGCACTTCCGCATCTTCGAGCCACTCGGCCACGCTCTGACCACGCGTGGTGTCCATGCGCATGTCGAGGGGGCCGTCAAAGCGGAAGCTGAAGCCCCGGTCCGGGTTGTCGATCTGGGGCGAGCTCACCCCCAGGTCCATCAACACCCCCTGCACACTGCCTTCGGGCAGTTCGCCAAGATGGCGAAATCCTTCATGCCGAATCGAAAAACGCGCATCGGTGATGCGCGCCGCCTCAGCAATTGCGTCCGGGTCTTTGTCGAACGCGATCAAGCGCCCGTCCGGCCCCAGCCTTTGCAAAATGAGCCGGGAATGACCGCCTCGACCGAACGTCGCATCGACCCACTGGCCAGCGGGCGGCTCGGCGGCACCACCCAGCAGGGCGTCCACGGCCTCGTCCAGCAAGACGGTGATATGTTGCAACGGCTGATTCACAAGCACTTCCTACAAAACAAAATCCTGGAAAGCCGCCGGCATCGGTTGCTGGCGCGCTTCCGCTTCGCGCATTTCATATGTGGCCTTGTCCCAGACCTCGAAATGCGCCCCCATGCCCAGCATCAAGACCTCTTTGGTCAGACCTGTGGCCTCACGCAACTCGGGCGAAATCAGCAGCCGACCGGTTGCATCCATCTCCGCATCCATGGCATTGCCCAGAAAAATCCGCTTCCACCACTGAGCCGTGATCGGCAGTTGCGCGACGCGTTCGCGAAACTGCAGCCACTCGGGGCGCGGAAACAGCAACAGACAGCCATCGGGATGCTTGGTGAAAGTGACCTGCCCCTCCGCCAAGGACAAAAGGGCGTCACGATGCCGGGTCGGCACTGAGAGCCGCCCCTTTCCATCGAGATTCAGCGAAGACGCCCCTTGAAACACGGCAAGTTACTCCGGTCATCTGGAGCCGCTCGTTCCCCAAAAATGGGCACGAGGGCAGCTTTCACCACTTAATTGCACTTTTTTGCACTGTATCAGCAATTTAAGGTGAATCCAAACCCGAAGGAACAATTATTTGCAATGAAATCAAGCACTTAGAGAGAAAAAGAAAAGCCTTATTCTGAAAATACCTTTCCTTTACAAGCACTTAGCAAAGTCAATGCAAGTGGACTCTCATTAGGAGGCGTCAATTGCAACCATTCAATTCAATGGAAAGAACTGATTTAAGTCTCGACCTTCTCCTACAAACGCAAACTGCCCGCACAGGCGGGCAGCTCGCTTCAAGCGCTCGGTTCTTCAAAGGATGAAGCGCGACAGATCCTCATCCTTGCTCAGCACCTGCAGGCGCTGATCCACATAGGCTGCATCGATCACCACGGTCTGACCCGAAAGCTTGGCCGCATCGAAGCTGACTTCGTCAAGCAGACGCTCCATCACTGTGGACAGACGCCGTGCACCGATGTTTTCGGTACTCTCGTTGACGTCAAAGGCAATCGTTGCCAGACGCGTGATGCCCTCGGGCTTGAACTCCAGAGTCACGCCTTCGGTCGCCAGCAGCGCCTGATATTGCTTGACCAGGGAGGCGTGAGTCTGCATCAGAATCGCCTCGAAGTCCTGTACCGACAGAGATTCCAGTTCCACGCGAATGGGAAAGCGCCCCTGCAGCTCGGGAATCAGATCGCTGGGCTTGGACAGGTGGAAAGCACCCGAGGCGATGAACAGAATGTGGTCTGTCTTGACCACGCCGTACTTGGTCGAGACGCTGGTACCTTCGACCAAGGGCAGCAGGTCGCGCTGCACACCCTGACGCGATACATCGGAGCCACTGGTTTCCTGGCGCGTCGCCACCTTGTCGATTTCGTCGATGAAGACAATGCCGTTTTGCTCGGCATTGGCAATGGCGCGGGTCTTGACGTCTTCCTCATTGACCATCTTTGCTGCTTCCTCATCGGTCAGCAGCTTCAGGGCCTCGGCGATCTTGAGCTTGCGCGTCTTGCGCTTTTCCTGGCCCATATGGCTGAACATGCCACGCAGCTGCTCGGCCATCTCTTCCATGCCCTGGGGGCCCATGATCTGCACCTGAGGCATCTGCTCGGCGATGTCGATCTCGATCTCCTTGTCGTCAAGCTGACCTTCGCGCAACTTCTTGCGGAAAACCTGACGCGCCGTGTTGTCCGCGGGTACTTCGCCGGTGCGGGCCTGCGGGATCAGCACATCGAGAATGCGCTCCTCGGCAGCATCTTCGGCGCGGGCACGCATCTTCTTCATGTCCGACTCGCGCGTCTGCTTGACGGCAACTTCAGCCAGATCGCGGATGATGGCGTCCACATCCTTGCCCACATAGCCCACTTCGGTGAACTTGGTCGCCTCGACCTTGATGAAGGGAGCATCGGCAAGTTTTGCCAGACGGCGGGCAATCTCCGTCTTGCCCACGCCCGTGGGGCCGATCATCAGAATGTTCTTCGGTGTGATTTCCTGGCGCAGGCCCTCGGGCACCTGCTGACGGCGCCAGCGATTGCGCAATGCAATCGACACCGCGCGCTTGGCACCATGCTGGCCGACGATGTGCTTGTCAAGCTCGGAGACGATCTCCTGGGGAGTCATGGCAGAAGACATGTGAATTCTCAGTCAAATATGCCCCTAGCGCCCATCCATAAAGCGCCAGCAGCTATCAATTCGGATAGACGAGTGCTTACAGCGTCTCGATCGTGTGATTCATATTGGTGTAGATGCACAGCTCGCCGGCAATCGCCAGGGATTTGCGCACCACATCTTCGGCCGACAGCTCGGTGTTGTTGAGCAAGGCCTTGGCTGCGGAATGCGCATAGGCGCCGCCGGAGCCGATGGCCACAATGCCCTGCTCGGGCTCCAGAACGTCGCCATTGCCGGTAATGATGAGCGAGGTAGTCGCATCGGCCACGGCCAGCATGGCTTCAAGCTTGCGCAGCACGCGGTCGGTACGCCACTCCTTGGTCAGCTCGATCGCGGCGCGGGTCAGGTTGCCCTGGTGTTTTTCCAGCTTGGCCTCGAAGCGCTCGAACAGCGTGAAGGCATCTGCGGTTGCCCCCGCAAAGCCCGCCAGCACCTTGCCGTGATAGAGCTTGCGCACCTTGCGCGCCGTGCCCTTGATGACGATATTGCCCAATGTGACCTGACCATCACCGCCGATGGCGACTTGCACGCCCTCGGGAGTCTGGCGGCGCACGCTCAAAATGGTGGTGCCGTGAAACTGTTCCATCTGGAGCAGATGGGGACAGACAAGATCGACCTCAAGAGGCCCAGAAAAATTAAATTTGCAGCGCTTGCTGTGGACAAGGCCTCAAACGGCCCGATTCCAGCCGGAGACGCGGTCTCTTGGGGGAAGGCGGCATAGCCTCTCAGGGAGCTAGTCCCTCCTTGGGATCACCTGTGCATGTTCCTGAATGCCAACAACATTGAAGAACACCGCCAGCAACTGGTGCAACTGACTGAACTGCAACACATGACCCAGCTCCTGCATCTGCGCAGCCCAGTTCAGCACCGAGCCTGCGGCAGCAAAGTCCATGCGCACCAGGCGCGCACAGTCAATGGCGATGGCTTCGCCAAGCTTGGCCTTTTCCTGAACCTCGGCCAGCCAGGGCAATGCATCGCCGTCGATCACGCCTTGCAGAGCAAAACGCGGCTGATGCTCCTTCCAGAGCATGCCGGGCTGAATCGTCTCCGGCCCCAAGAGCCGGCTATCCTTGGCACGCAGGTTCTGCGCCTGCCCTTCATTCGAATACGCACAGACCGGATCGTCCCACGAGGGTGGCGACAGCTCGTAGGTCACGCAATAGTCCAGCGCCGTCAGCTCAAATTCGTCCTGCAGATGCATCAGGCGCTGCATGGCCAGACGCAAATACCACCAGTCCTGATCGACGGCTCGATCACCGGAAGGGGTGTGCTTGCTGAGCACGGCCTGCAATCTTTCATGACCGGCAAAAACCAGTGATCCCTTTTCGTCGGCCCATCGATGTGCCGCATCCAGCAGCGGCTTCTTCACGCCGGGGTCGAGGCTCTCCAGAACGCTCCAGTCCATGACCGAGCTGCCGACGCTGCGCGCCTTGCTGGCCAGCAGCGCCTTGAAGCCAGGCTCATCCAAATGCACAGGAGCCTGCCAGCGAAAACCGGTCTGCACTGCTGCGGCATCCGGCGCGGTTTCGCTAAGCCTGCCCGCCTGCTGCGGCATCACAAACCATTGCGGTGCCGAACGACCGAAGCGCGCCACAAAGTCCATGGCAGCGTCTTCAAACTGAGCCTGCATGCCTGCTGCGCGGTACATGTCCAGCAGTGCCAGCCAGACCTGCAACTGCGCCGGCGTATCCTGAGCACGCTCGGCAATCAAGGCCTTGAGGCTGGTCTCGGCTGCGACGCTGTCACCGCTGGCAAAGACAATCGCAGCATCCTCCAGCGCGGCATCATGCTCGAAGCGCGCAAAGGACGGCGGAACCATGTTGATATCGGTTGGAGCGGAGACCTCGGTCGTGGCAAACGCTGGTGAAAAGTCTGTCTCGCCACGCAGGCCCGGCAAAGCAACAGGATTGCCCTGCCGCCCCGATTGCGGCAGCTCCAGATCGCCTGGCAACACATCCTGAAGCAGCGGCAACGTGCTGATCGAAAGCGGCTGGCTTTTAAATACCGAAGGCATGCTGCCTCCGCCCTCGGGCAGTTGCAGCGGCATGGTGGCGGCATCAGCGGCCAGCTTGCCGCGCCACCATTGCTGGGCCATCTGCGCTTCGATCTCGTCGATCTTCTTGATGGTTTCTGCGCGCTCGCCCGGCACGGAACTTTGGGCAGTCTGCAAAAAAGAGGAAGGTGCCAGTGGGGTCGGCGTCTCGAGCGGAGCCCTGGCAGTCACCGCCGTCTTGGACAGCTGAGCCTGACGCAGCTTGCGCAGCTGGTCAAACTCGCGCTTTCGCACAAAGTCGTTCTGGCGCTTGCGCTCCAGCATCTCCTTTAGCGCCTGCTTGCTGTACTGGCTTTCTTCGCTTTCCTGGTTCAGATTCTCCAAATCGGACCAATTCACGGTCGGGTGGCGCACGAAACGCACCACCTTGGACAGCAACCCTCCCGACTTGTTTTCTTCTTTCACCATGGTCCTCTACTTTGCTGCCTGCAGCCCCGCCAACGCCTGACGCAGATCAATCGCCGTACATCTTCTGCTTGAGTTCACGGCGCTGCTGGGCTTCCAGCGACAGTGTAGCCGTGGGGCGAGCCAGCAGCCGTCCCACCCCGATGGGCTCGCCGGTTTCGTCGCAGTAGCCGTAGTCGCCGGCATCAATGCGGGCAATGGACTGGTCGATCTTCTTGAGCAGCTTGCGCTCGCGGTCACGGGTGCGCAGCTCGAGAGCGTGCTCTTCCTCGATGGTGGCACGATCAGCAGGATCGGGCACCACGACGGTGTCTTCACGCAGGTTTTCTGCAGTCTCACCCGCGTTCACATGCATATCGTTCTTGAGCGCGACCAGCTTGCGACGGAAGTAGGCCAACTGGGCGTCGTTCATGTAATCGTCATCAGACATGGCCAGCACTTCAGCATCGGTCAGCTCCTCTACCGACTTGGTCTTCCAGGCGTTGGCCAGCTTGGGATCTTTCTTGGGCACAGCTTGCTTTGTGTTGGTCATTGCTTTCGTATCTCTCATGGTTGCCGCAGCCTTGACTGCCGAAGCTGCCAAGGACGGAACATCTGTTTCAGGCTGCCGCGCTGGAGGCGATGCAGAACGCTTGGATCTGGACGATTTGGAAGATTCTCCCGCTGCTGCAGGTACCAGCACCGGGTTGTTCAACGCGGCGTCCACCAAAGAGGTCTCGACGCTGCGGGGGTGCACAGCCGCTGCCGCAGCTTTGGCTGCAGCCTTGGGCAGATTACTTTTCACAGCGGTCACGTCCTGTCTCCTTACAGTACAGAGCCCTTGCAGGGCCGGATTGCTCCAACACCCTCTTTAGGGCCGGCATTGTAGCCACGCCAGTCCCCCCAGCCCGGCTCCGTTGCACATACCCCACAATTTGCAACAAAGCCTGCGCCTGTTTCGGTCAGTTTGCGAGAAATAACAGACAAACAAAACGGCCTGCTTGGCAGGCCGTCAGTCATTGTCAGCAAACCGTTAGCTTTCGCCGAAACAGCCCCCAAACCCAGGGTTTACACCAAACATTGATCCAGTCCCTGGCGAAGAATGTCCTGCGGCAGGTCGATGCCGATGAAGACCATTTTGCTGACTCGCTTTTCATCGACTTCCCACTCGGGGCCCAGATCGCTGCCCATGAGTTGGTGCACGCCCTGGAAGATGACCTTGCGGCTGGTGCCCTTCATGTCGAGCACGCCCTTGTAGCGCAGCATCTTGGGGCCGTAGATATTGACGATGGCGCCCAGGAAGTCTTCCAGCTTGGCCGGGTCGAACGCGCGATCGGCGCGGTAGACAAAGCTCTTCACGTCATCGTCGTGATGATGGTGATGCGGGTGATTGCAGTGCTCGCCATGCTCGTGGTCATGGTGGTCGTGGCCGCAATGCTCGTCGTGCTGGTGTTCATGATCGTGTTCGCATTGGCCATGGTCATGGTCGCAAGCGCTGTGGTCGTGATGATCGTGGTCGTGATCATCTTCCTTGAGGAAATCAGGGTCGATGTCCAGCTTGGCGTTCAGGTTGAAGCCACGCAGGTCGAACACTTCGCTCAGGGGCACATCGCCAAAATGAACGGCACGGATGGGCGCGCGCGGGTTCATGTGCTTGAGGCGGTGGATCAGCGCCTCCTTTTCCGCATCCGTCACCAGATCGGTCTTGGACAGGAACATCTGGTCGGCAAAGCCCACCTGACGGCGCGCTTCCTGGCGATCGTCGAGTTGCTGATTGGCATGCTTGGCATCCACCAGAGTGATGATGGAGTCGATCAGGTAGGTCTCGGCGATCTCGTCATCCATGAAGAAGGTCTGGGCCACGGGACCGGGATCGGCCAGGCCGGTGGTCTCGATCACGATGCGGTCGAAGTCCACCTGCCCCTTGCGGCGCTTGGCGGCCAGCAACTGCAAAGCCTCACGCAGGTCTTCGCGGATGGTGCAGCAGATGCAGCCGTTGCTCATCTGCAGGATCTGTTCTTTGGATTCGGTCTTGAGAATGTCGGTGTCGATGTTCTCCTCGCCGAACTCGTTCTCGATCACGGCAATCTTCATGCCGTGGGATTCGTGCAGCACGCGCTTGAGCAGCGTGGTCTTGCCCGAGCCCAGAAAGCCCGTGAGGATGGTGACAGGAATGAGAGCCATGCGTTGAAACCTCTTGCTGCGGCCAGCCGCCACATGCGGCTGTCCAAAAAACACGGGCGGCGCATCCCTATGCGCGCTCCGGTGATAACAGCTGGGGAGTGTAGCGGTGCTTTCAAGCGCGCATGGGCAGCAGGGATGGCAGAAATTTCAGCAAAAAATCACCTCCATCACATACTCAACAATCACTTCAAGCTATCAAATCAGGACTCTTCAGTTTTGCTCTTCGTCGTCCGGCACGCGCAATGGAGCGGGCGTCTCTCCGACGCTGCTGCGCTGCGCACGCGGGTGGGCTTTTTCATAAGCCTGGGCCAGATGCTGGAAATCCAGCCGCGTATATATCTGCGTGGTGGCAATGCTGGAATGCCCGAGCAGCTCCTGCACGGCACGCAGATCGCCACTGGACTGCAGCATATGACTGGCAAAGGAGTGACGCAGCACATGCGGGTGCACGCCAGTCGCAAGCCCCGCCTGCTGGCCTCGCTGCTTGAGACGTGACCAGACCGACTGGGCGGCGAGCCGCTCGCCCCGGCGGCCGACGAACAAGGCCGCTTCATCTTGTGCCTTGAGCTGTGCGGTCCCGACCAGCGCGCTGCTGCGCAGCGCCAGCCAGCGCTGCAAGGCCTCGATCGCCATGCGCCCCACGGGCACAATGCGGCGCTTGCTGCCCTTGCCCTGAACATGGGCGTCACCCGCCTCCAGATCAATCCAGCCTCTGCCTTCATGCCGGCTCTGCTGGTCGGGCCGTAGATCCAGCCCCACCAGTTCGGCCACACGCAGGCCACAGCTGTAGAGCAGCTCGGTCATGGCGACGTCACGCGCCTCCATCCATGGATCAGCTTCGGGGTTCTGAAAACTGGCCAGTTGCACGGCATCGTCCACAGCCAGTGCCTTGGGAAGAGGCTTGGCAGCTTTGGGGCCGCGCACGCCCTCCACGGGGTTGAAAGGCACCAGCTCCCGCTGGGCCGCCCAGCGGAAAAAGCTGCGCCAGCCCGAAAGAATCAGTGCGATACCGCGTGCACTGCGGCCGGCGCCATGCATTTGCGCAGCAAAGCGGCGAATATGCGAGGGTTGCAGTGTCAAAAGCTCCTGAGCTGCCGCCTGTGCAAAGCTCTGCAGCTTGATCAGGTCCAGCGCATACAGCGTATGCGTGCGCTCGGCCAGGCGCTTTTGCACACGCACATGCTCCAGATAACTGTGGACAACTTCCGGAAGCTGCGCGTACTGCTCCTCAAAAGAGGGCTGCTCGCGCTCTTGCATCGGTATCTACCCCCTTTTGCAGCCTCAGCCGTGCGCCAGCGTCAGCGCAGGAGCGCGCATGCGCGAGAGCGAGGCACTGGCCAGCTCGGAGATGCGTGAAAGGAATTCAAGACCCATGGTGGCATCGAAGCGCAGCGGGTCGGGCGATCCCAGCACCAGCATGCCAAAGGCGTTGGAAGTGCTGTCCATGGCACCGTCATGCAGGGTCAGCAGCGCGACCGACTGCACCGCATTGGGGTTGGGCAGCCAGGTCACGGGTTCGAAGCCCATATTGGGGCCGCAGAACGGCATGGTCAGCGACGAAGCAAAGGCCTTGGCATCATCGCTCACTCCCATGGTGTAGACGGTGCCGCTGTGCGCACCCGCCACATTCCACAGACGCAGTGCGACCTGGGGGACATCAAACGTGTGCTGCAGGCTGGCGGTGAGCGCATGGGGCAGCTCGCGCAGGTCCTGCACCCTGACCAGGGCATGGGTCCACTGATGAATCTTGTTGGCGATGGAAGCGTTCTCGCTGCCATGGCGCACCATGTCCATGATGCGATGCTCCAGACCCTTGATCTTTTCGCGCAGCATCTCGGCCTGACGTTCCTGCAGGCTGACGGCACGTGGGCCATGGCCGCTGATCAAACGCACGCCTGTCAGCATCTCGGCATGGCGCTCGAAGAAATCGGGGTTTTCCTGGAGGTAGTCGGCAATCGACTCTTCGGTCATGGCGGTATCGGTCAAGCTGTTCATAAGGTATCAGGTATGTCGATCTGGCCTTCAAAAACAAATTCGGCAGGGCCGGTCATGCGCACGCGATCGTGCGCACCGCCAGTCCATTCAATGGTCAGCAGACCGCCGCGGGTATGCACATCGACGCGCTGGTCGAGCAGGCCCCAGCCAATGCCGGCCACCACGGCGGCACAAGCCCCCGTACCGCAGGCCAGGGTCTCGCCGGCACCACGTTCATAGACACGCAAGCGGACCTCACCGCGGTTGAGTATCTGCATGAAGCCGGCGTTCACACGCTGAGGAAAACGGGCATGGTTCTCGATCAACGGGCCATGCAACTCCACCAAAGCGGCATTCACATCGTCCACCAGCTGCACCGCATGCGGATTGCCCATGGAAACGGCTGCTATCCAGACTGTAGCCGGCTGCAAAGGCGTATCAAGCGTCAGAGGCCATTTTTGCGTCGAGCCCAGAGTCTCGGCCTGCAGACCGTCGGTCGTGAACGGCACCTTGGACGGATCCAGCTGAGGCGCACCCATATCGACCGTGACGCGGCCATTGCCATGAATTTCGGGGGCGATGACGCCCGAGAGGGTCTGTACGCGGATCACGCTCTTGTTGGTCAGACCCTTGTCATGCACATAGCGCGCAAAACAGCGTGCGCCGTTTCCGCACTGCTCGACCTCGCCACCGTCGGCGTTGTGGATGACATATTCAAAGTCCACGCCCTCTGCGGGTGCCGGGCGCACCGTCAGGATCTGGTCGGCGCCCACGCCAAAGTGACGATTGGCCAGGTAGCGGTACTGGGCGGTGCTCAAGCCCAGGCGAGCCTGGGTTTCGTCGAGCACGACAAAGTCGTTGCCCGCACCTTGCATCTTGGTAAAGCGAATCTGCATGATGCCGCACATTATCGCGCCGGGCGCAGGATCTGCGCCATGCCATGGGATCAGCGATACAGCTTTTGCAACAACTCCATGAGCTGCACCTGCTCGGCAGCACTCAGATGCCCGATGGCACGGGTCTCGCTGCTCTTGAGCTCGGGCTCGGCCGTATCCACCAGTTCGCGCCCTGCCCCGGTCAGGTACAGACCCGTGGCGCGGCCGTCTCGCGGGTGCGGACGCCGTTCCAGAAAGCCGCGTTTGCCCAGCGCATCGATCATGCCCACCATATTCGGCGGCAGCACGGCCAGTTGCTGACAGAGCTGGCGCGAGGTGATACCCGGATTGCTGCCCACCAGAGACAGCACGGAGAATTCGACGATCTTGAGGTCAAAACGCTCCATGCAGCGCATGAAAACACCCACCAGAGCCAGCGAGGCGCGCCTGGCGTTGTAGCCCAGCAGGGACTCCAGAAAGCTGGCATCGACCTGATCGACGGCAAAAACCTCGGCACTGTCCCTGGGCTCCTGCCCCGAGCCTGGGAGATCCAAGCCAGCTTCTCTGGAGCGCGTGCCGCGCAAAGAGCGTGCAGGTTTGGAGTCTGGTTCAGCAGTCTTGTGAGCGAGCATTGGCGATGTCAACTTCGAAGGCAAAAGAGCAATCCAGGAGCGCGATGAAAAGACCGCAATTGTGCCGGTATTGCTCGCATCTTGCAGCCATTTTGATCAATGCGCAGAGGTGAACAGCTGGTTGCCGTGTACGACGGAAGCCTGCGCCCACTGCGCCTTCATCAGAGTCAGACGCCAGTCCATTTCGGGCAATATGCGCTGCTGCACCTGCTTGCAGGGGCCTCGCCAGCGCTCACTATCGCCCCCCGCTGTGGCCGCAACACGTGCCCACGCCCAGCCCAGCAGCACCACGGCCACGCAGCGCAGATAGTCGTCGGCCACGCGCCAGGCCAGGGTGTCATCTTCCTTGCAGGCCTGCGCCAGCACCTTGGTGAAGTAGCGCAGCTGGGCCAGGCAGCGCAGCACTTCTGCATCCAGCGCCCGACCTGCATCCAGGCTGTTGCGCAAAGTCAGCAGCCATTGCCCCATGGCCTGACCACCGTCCGGCAGCACCTTGCGCACCAGCAGATCGATGGCCTGAATTTCATTCGTGCCTTCGTAAATCATGGCCACGCGCGAATCACGCACGATCTGCTCTATGCCCCACTCGCGGATGTAGCCATGGCCGCCGAACACCTGCAGGCAGGCGCTTGAGCCCTCGAACGCCTGCTGGGTCCAGGCGGCCTTGAGCACGGGCGTGATCAGGCTGCACCACTTCTGGGCCTGCTCGCGCTCGCGGGCGCTTTCGGCATGTCGCGCCACATCGAGATAAATACCGGTCTGGTAGGCGAGCACACGCCCCCCATCCACCCAGGCACGCTGCAGATCGAGCGTGCGGCGAATGGCCGGATGCTCGATGATCAGATCTGCTGCATCGCCTGCGCCACGCGAGGCCGGCACCGCCCCTGGCGCTCGCATCTGACGGCGCTCCAGCGCATAGGCATGGGCCCTCTGCCATGCCGCGTCCAGCAGGCCTATGCCCTGCAGCGCCACATGCAGGCGCGCGGCATTCATCATGATGAACATGGCGTTCAGGCCCGCTCCGGGCTGGCCTATCAACCAGCCTGCAGCCCCATCAAAGCGCATCACGCAGGTGGGGCTGCCATGCAGGCCCATTTTTTCCTCGATGCGCTCACAGACCACGCGGTTGCGCTCGCCGCCTGGCAGCAGCTTGGGCACGAGAAACAGCGACAGGCCCTTGGGCCCTGCCGGAGCCCCGGGCAGACGCGCCAGTACCAGATGCACGATGTTATCGGTCAGATCATGCTCGCCGCCCGAAATGAAAATCTTGCTGCCGCTGATCTCGAAGCGCTCGCCCTGCTCGGATTCGCCAACCGGAACGGCTTGCGTGCGCACCTGCCCCAGGTCGCTGCCCGCATGGGCCTCCGTCAGACACATGGTCGCCAGCCATTCACCGCTGGCAACCTTGGGCAGATAGGCGGCCTTGAGCGCATCGCTGCCATGGTGCTTGAGGCACTCATAAGCACCATGCAGCAAGCCCGGCGCCATGGTCCAGCCATGGTTGGCGGCACTCAGCCATTCGTACAGCACGCCTTCCAGCACCCAGGGCAGCCCCTGGCCGCCATCCTCCTCGGCACAGGCCAGTGCAGGCCAGCCGGCCTGCCAGAAGTCCTGATATGCCTGGGCAAATCCAGGCGGCGTGGTGACCTTGCCCGCTGCAAACTGCACGCCGACCTCATCGCCTTCGCGCGACAGCGGCGCCACCACCTCGCCCACCCATTTGCCGGCCTCCTCCAGCACCTGCTGCATCAGCCCCCGGTCCGTTGCCGCATGCGCCGGCAGGCGCTGCAATTGCTCATCGGCCTTGAGCACATCAAATAGAAGAAACGCGTTATCGGCACTGAGGGGCAAATAGGACATACAAAACCGGCTGCGTTTGCAGCAAAAACTCAACCAAAACGCGGGCTATGCAAGAAGCGCAACCCTATAGTCAGAGGCGCCCAGCAAGAGCCGCCTCGCGGCGATGGCGCCGTCCCCCTCAGGGGGAAACGGCGCAGCCGTTCAGGGGGTCTCAAGTATCCGCAGTAAAGCCAATCTGCTTGACCAGCGGTCCCCATCGCTCAAATTCGGACTGCTGCGAACGGGCCATCTCCTCAGGCGTGGAACTGGTGGCAATCAGGCCGACCACACCCACGCTTTCCTTGAGCGCGTCGCTCTTGAGCGCCGCCGTGATGGCCGCATGGGCGCGTGCACGCACATCGGCAGGCGTCTTGGCATTGGCATAGAAGCCAAACCACTCTTCGGCCGTCAAATCGGCAAAGCCCTGCTCGGCAAAGGTAGGGACATTGGGCAGATAGGGGTTGCGCTGCGGGCCGCTGGTGGCCAGCACGCGCAGCTTGCCGGCCTTGTAGTAGCTCAGGAAGTCGCCGCTGGGGCCCATCACGGCTGCAATCTGACCACCAGCCAGGTCGGACACCGCAGGCGCCGTGCCGCGGTAAGGCACATGGCTGAGCTTGATGCCCGAACGCAGGCTGAGCAGGGAGCCGATCAGATGCGGCTGGGTGCCCGCACCGGGGCTGCCGAAGCTGGCCTTGTCGGGGTTGTTCTTGCACCAGGCCAGAAAATCCTTGAGGGTCTTGACCTCGGCCGGCACGGCAGGGCCGACAGCCAGCCCATGGTGCATGATGGCTCCAATCGAAATTGGCTCGAAATCCTTGGCCTGATAGGTCAGCTTGCTATAGATATGCGGGTAGATGGAGAAGGCCGAAACCTGGGACAGCACGATGACCGAGCCGTCGCCCACGGAATTGCGCAGATTCTCCAGTGCGATGCGGCCGCCGGCACCAGGCTTGTTCTCCACCACGCCCATGTTCTTGGAGTAGCTGGTGCCGCCGATCTTTTCCGCCACACGGCGGGCCACCGAGTCACCGGCACTGCCTGCGGGAAAGCCGTAAAGGATGCGCACCTGCTCCAGTGGCCCGCTGCCCTGGGCATAGGCGCTACGGCCGGCGATGCCGCCGAATGCGGCCAGGGCGGCTCCAGCGCCCAGGCCTTTGACGAAATTGCGACGATCTTGCATGTTTGTCTCCTCTATTGTTCGATCGCTATGTGCAGGCTTGAGCCTGTCTGAAAAATCCCGACCCGAATGCTATTCGATACCGAGGGGTCATCAGGAATCGCCCGTAAAACCGATCTGCTTGACCAGCGGACCCCAGCGCTCGAACTCGGCCTGCTGCGAACGGGCCATTTCCTCGGGCGTGGAGCTGGTGGCAATCAGGCCGACCACACCCAGGCTTTCCTTGAGTGCCTCGCTCTTGAGCGCTGCCGTGATGGCCGCATGGGCGCGTGCACGCACGTCGACCGGTGTCCTGGCATTGGCATAGAAGCCAAACCACTCTTCGGCCGTCAGATCGGCAAAGCCCTGCTCGGCAAAGGTGGGGACATTGGGCAGATAGGGGTTGCGCTGCGGGCCGCTGGTGGCCAGCACGCGCAGCTTGCCGGCCTTGTAGTAGCTCAGATAGTCGCCGCACGTGCCCATGATGGCCGCGATCTGACCGCCCACGACGTCCGAGACGCCGGGTGCCATGCCGCGATATGGCGCATGGCTGAGCCTGACGCCGGAGCGCAGACTCAGCAGCGCCCCCAGCAGATGCGGCTGACTGCCGGCACCGGGGCTGCCGAAGCTGGCCTTGTCGGGGTTGTTCTTGCACCAGGCCAGAAAATCCTTGAGCGTCTTCACCTCGGCCGGCACGGCAGGGCCGACAGCCAGACCGTGGTGCATGATGGCTCCAATCGAAATCGGCTCGAAATCCTTGGCCTGATAGCTCAGCTTGCTGTAGATGTGCGGGTAGATGGAGAAGGCCGAGACCTGGGACAGTGCAATCACCGAGCCGTCCCCCACGGCATTGCGCAGATTCTCCAGTGCGATGCGGCCGCCGGCACCGGGCTTGTTTTCCACCACGCCCATGTTCTTGGAGTAGCTGCTGCCGCCCATTTTTTCGGCCACGCGGCGGGCAACCGAGTCACCAGCACTGCCTGCGGGAAAGCCATAAAGAATGCGCACCTGCTCCAGCGGGCCACCGCCCTGGGCATAGGCGCTGCGGCTGATACCACCGAATGCGGCCAGCGCTGCACCAGCGCCCAGGCCTTTGACGAAATTGCGACGACCTTGCATGACTTGTCTCCTGCTTGAAATACGGACTCTTCGGTCCTGTGGAATCAATACACGTCTCGATAGCAAACCAGCGGGCTGTCGCCAGCCCGCCCTGCCTCAGCGCGGAGCCATGCGCAGCGCGCCATCCAGGCGAATCACCTCGCCATTGAGATGATCGTTGTGCACGATATGCACGGCCAGATCGGCAAACTCGGAAGGCTTGCCCAGGCGCGAAGGAAAGGGAATGGATGCCGCCAGCGACTGCTGCACGGGCTCGGGCAGCTCCTTCATCAACGGTGTGGCGAACAAGCCTGGCGCCACGGTGCAGACACGAATGCCGTGCTGTGCCAGATCACGCGCCATGGGCAGCGTCATGCCGACCAGGCCGCCCTTGGATGCGCTGTAAGCCTGCTGTCCCACCTGGCCATCGAAGGCTGCCACCGAGGCGGTGTAAAGAATCACGCCGCGCGCGCCATCCTCCAGCGCCGCCAGCTTGGCGCAGCGTGCGGCAAACAGCCGCGTCATGTTGTAGCTGCCGACAAGGTTGACGCGAATCACTCGCTCAAAGTCTTCCAGCGGTGCGGGCTCGCCATCGCGGCCGATCACGCGCTTGGCCGTGCCGATGCCGGCCACATTCATGAGAATGCGCGCATCGCCGCCCCATTGCTCGCGAACGGCATCCAGCGCGGCCGTGACGCTGGCCGCATCGCAGATATCGCACTCCAGCGCCAGTCCGCCGATCTCGGCAGCCACCACCTTGGCCTTGTCGAGCTGGCGATCCAGCACTGCAACCCTGGCGCCTGCGGCAGCCAGCGCACGCGCCGTAGCTTCGCCAAGGCCCGAGGCTCCTCCGGTGACGATGGCAATCTGATCCTGAACTTGCATATCACTATCCTTTTAAAAGCTGCTTGCGCTTTCTGTCATTGGGCTCAAGCCTGTTCTGGCTCAGAGATTGGGCTTCAGGATCAGGGCCAGCGTTTCGTCATAGAGGCCTGCCACCACATCGGCGCGATGCTGGAGCACGGCACGCTGGTTGATGGAGCCCTTGTCCGTGACTTCGCCCAGGTCCAGCGAGGGCGGCCTGATCGCCGCCACTGCCCGCGCAATGCGAGTGGCACTGCCGGTGGCCGTCTGCGCCAGCTGGTTCAGAACCGTCTGCAGATGCTGCTGCACGGGTTGGCTGTGCATGATCTGCTCCAGCGTCGCCCCCGCGTCCAGGCCGCTTAAGGCCGCACAGGCCGGGGTCCCGAAAATGATGGCACCGACCTCCTTGCGATCCAGGCCGGTCAACACCACATCCTGGATATAGGGCGCGCCGGCATGGATGATCCTGGCCCGCAGCGGCCCCACGTTGACGAATGTGCCCGTGGCCAGCTTGAAGTCTTCGGCAATGCGGCCGTCAAAGCGCAGACCCTGGTTGCGATCCTGCGGGTCGCGCCACTGCACGGCGTCTCCGGTGCGGAAAAATCCGTCCTCGTCAAACGCCTCTGCCGTGGCTTCGGGCGCACGCCAGTAGCCGGGCGTGACGTTCGGCCCGCGGTAGCGCACCTCCAACTTGCCATCCACAGGCGCCAGCTTGAGCTCCAGACCCGGCACCGGTACGCCCAGGTCTCCCGAGCGCACGTCGGGACGGTTGATGAACAGGGCCGATGGCGAGGACTCGGTCATGCCCAGGCCCGTTCCCATCACGATGCGCTCGCCGCACTCGGCCTCCTGCGTGCGGTGCAGGCTATCCCAGACGGGCTGCGCCAGAGAGGCTCCGGCGTAGAAGAACATCTTGACGCGCTTGAGCAGGCTGCTGCGCAACTGCGCATCGCTCTCCATGGCACGGGCGATGTATTCGAATCCCGTGGGTACGTTGAAGTAAACGGTGGGAGAGATCTCGCGCAGATTGCGCAGCGTCTCGGCAATGCCCGCCGCCGTAGGCTTGCCCTCGTCGATATAGACAGTGCCGCCGTGATAGAGCGCGAGGCCGATGTTCTTGTTGCCTCCGAAAGTGTGATTCCAGGGCAGCCAGTCCACCAGCACGGGCGGGCCTTTGACCATATCGGGCATGGTCTGGGCAATCTGCTGCTGGTTGGCGCACCACATTCCATGGGTGTTGATCACGGCCTTGGGCAGCTTGGTCGATCCCGAGGTGAACAGGAACTTGGTGATGGTGTCGGGCCCGGTGGCCTGCATGGCGGCATCCACCGCAGCTGTAGGCTCGGTTGCCAGCAGGTCGGCAAACAAGGTGCAGGTCCGGGCATCGACGGCCGGCTTGCGGTAAACCACCTCACAGCCCTCGGGCAGCACGGCGCGTACCGCCTTGTCATAACGCGCCGCATCGGCAGCAAAGATCAGGCCTGGCGTGAGCGTATCGACCACATGGCGCAGCTTGGCGTAATCGGTGCTGACCAGTGAATAGGCCGTGGAAACCGAGCAATAGGGCACGCCTGCATACAGGCAACCCATGGCCAGCATGGCATGGTCGAGATCGTTCTCGCTGAGGATGATGACGGGACGCTCTGCCGAGAGCTTTCTGTCCAGCAAGGACTGCGCAATGCTGCGCGCCGCTGCCAGCGTCTGGGCATAGTCGATGCGTTGCCAATCACCGGTGCTGCCGTCGGCCAGTCGTTGCCGCTGGGCAATGAAGGTCTGCTGCGGCGTGGTCTGCGCCCAGTGCACCAGCCTGTCAGTCATGCGTGCTGCGTGCTCTGCCAGCTCCCGGTCGGAGCGCACGTAGAAAGTGCCGTCGCCTGCCTCCCTGACCTGGATGCTGCGCACGCCGAACTCCAGCTCACGGTAGCGAGGCCTACCCCCCTCTACCACCTGGCCGAGGGCCTGCATGGCTGTGTTTGTCTCCTGCATTGTCTTTGTCTCCACAGCGTTGTTTCTTGAGAGTGCTTTCAGTCCTTGCTGACCTTGGCGGCCCGCCCGGACAGAAACTCCTGCAAACGGAACTTGGCTTCTGGCGCGCTCTGCGCCACGGCAGCCATCAGAGCTTCTGTCATCAGCCCCTGATCGGCGGGCTGATCGGCAATCCTGGGCAACGCGTGCATCAGGGCGTAATTGGTCATGGGGGCGTTTTCGGCAATGCGCAGCGCCAGCTCCACGGCCTTGTCCAATGCATGTCCTTCGGGCACCAGATATTGCGACAGTCCAATGCGCTCACCCTCTTCGGCCTTGTACACACGGCCCGTGAACATCATGTCGGCCATGCGTGCGGCTCCGATCAGGCGCGGGATGCGCACCGAGCCGCCACCGCCGACGAAAATGCCGCGCGAACCTTCGGGCAAGGCATAGAAGGTACTGCTGTCGGCCACACGGATATGGCAGGCGCTGGCCAGCTCCAGGCCGCCCCCCACCACGGCACCATGCAGGGCGGCGACAACGGGCACCGCGCCGAACTGCACCTGGCGCAGCGCCTCATGCCACATGCGTGAGTGCAGAACGCCCTGGGCCGCATCGCGTTCGCTGAGCTCGCTCAGATCCAGGCCGGCGCAGAAATGCGGTCCATCGCCATCCACCACTGCAGCGCGCACGCTGGCGGGCAGATTCATGAACACATCGCGCAGACCCAGCACCAGCCCATCGGACAAGGCGTTGCGCTTGGCGGCACGCATCAGGCGAATGACGGCAACCTGTTCGGCTTCGCCACGGAACTCAACTGCAATTTCTTTATGAGTCATAACCATTCCTTTTGCATCATTATTGTTATTTAAAATAACTAAATGCAAGACATCCTCGGCCGTTTGCTCTCAGTGCTTTCCCCGATTCGCGCAGCAGGAGTGCACAACTAGTCCAGGTGTGACATTCACGAACGCGGCGACTTCGCATAATGTGACCTCATGACATCACCCAGCCAGCCCCGCCCCAGCCAGTTGCTTCAGCCCCAGCGCGCGCCAGTTCCCGCGCGCGATGCTTCCACGCTTTTGTTGCTGCGCGACTGCGCCGATGGCAATGGTTTTGAAGTGCTGATGACAAGGCGTGCAGATCAAGGCATCTTTGCCAATGCCTATGTTTTCCCCGGCGGCGGCCAGGAAGATGAAGATGCAGCCCCAGCCAGTCATGCGCTGGCGCGCGTGCGCCCCAGCATGATCGCCGAGGCGGGACATGAACGCATTACCCAGGCTCTGGCAGGCATTCGCGAGACTTTTGAGGAACTGGGCATCCTGCTGGCCTATGACCAGGCCGGCCAACCCGTTCCACCGGCCCAGGTTCAGCAACTGGACCGCAAGGCATCGCTGTATGAGCAATGCCGCGCGCGCGGCTGGACGCTGGCCGTGGACCAGCTCTGGTATCTGGCCCACTGGACCGCACCACTGGACCTGCCCAAGCGCTTTAACGTGCCGTTCTTTGTAGCCCGCATGCCCGAAGGCCAGACGGCGGTGGCCGACGAAACCGAGCAGTTCGAGCCCACCTGGATTTCTCCGCAGGATGCGATTGCGCGCTTTGAAGAGAAAAAGCTGTTCATCCTCTTTCCCACCCAGCGTACATTGCAGCGCATCGCTCACCAGCCCGATACCCAGGCCGTGATCAATGCCCTGCTAAGCGAGAAGCCGCTGTGGCAGGCCTGCCCCCGTGGCGGCCACCTGAAAGGCAAAGACACACGCCATACCGAAACCGATATGGCCTATGGCGAACTGGAAATGGTGCTGCCCGACGGCCACGGCATTCACCATCTGGACTGGCAGCCTGAAAAAGCCGTGCCGCTGCGCAAGAACCTGCTGCGCCTGACGGCCCCCAACTCCGGCATGATGACCGGCCCCGGCACCAACAGCTATCTGGTCGGCGATGCGCATACTGGCTATATCGCCATCGACCCCGGCCCGGACGATGCCGAACATCTGCAGCGCCTGCACGATGCCGCCGGCGGCGATATCCGCTACATCGTCTGCACCCATTCCCACCCCGATCACTCGCCGGGCGCCGCGCCGCTGCAGGCCATGGTCCTGCTCTCCGGCCATGCCAGGCCTCCCATCATGGGCCTGCCGTCGGCGCCCACAGCGCGTGCCAACAGTCGCTTTAGACCCGAGGTGACGCTACGGGACGGAGAGCGCATCACGCTTGCCGGACAAGGGGCAGAAGGCGAGATCACGCATACGCTGCAAGCCATCTTCACGCCCGGCCACGCGACCAACCACCTGTGCTTTCTGCTGGAGGAGGACGCGCTGCTATTCAGCGGCGATCACATCCTCAATGGCAGCACCACCGTCATCAGCCCGCCGGACGGCAATATGATCGATTACCTCGATTCGCTGGACAGGCTCCACTCCATGTGCCTGGAGCACGACATTCGCTACATCCTGCCCGCCCATGGCTATGTGCTGGGCTTTGCGCGACATCAGATCACCCGCCTCAAGGCCCACCGCCTGGCACGCGAGGCCAAGGTGCACCAAGCCATGCGCACCAAGCCGGACGGCAGCATTCAGGACTGGGTTGCGATTGCCTACGCCGACACACCGCAAGCCCTGTGGCCTGTGGCCCAGCAATCGCTGCTGGCGCATGTGGAGCGCATTCAAAAGCTCTGCCTTGGCAGATAGCGCGCCGTAACCGCCGCGCTAGACCTGTGGACAACTAGGACATGGCCGGAGCATTAAGCTCTCGCCATGTCTGAATCCCTGCCTGAACAAGAAAGCATCCGCCTGGCCAAACGCGTGGCGGAGCAAGAACAATGCTCGCGCCGCGAAGCCGAGCTCCATATCGTCGCGGGCAATGTCCAGGTGGACGGCAAAGTGGTGCAAGTGCCCGAAACCCGCGTGCGCCCCGACCAGGTAGTGATCCTGCGCAAGGATGCCAAGCCTGAAGCCATTCCGCCCGTCACCATCCTGATGAACAAGCCTGCGGGCATGACCCAGGGCCCGGCCTATGGCCGCGTGCGCAGCGCGCATTCGCTGCTGAGCGAGGACACCAAGGCCAAGCTGGATACGCCCATGCCCCAGCTGGTGCTGGATCATCACTTCAAGAATCTGGAGTCGTTTCTGACGATTCCCCTGCCTGCCAGCGGCCTCATCGTCTACACGCAGGACAAGCGCGTGGCACGCAAGCTGACCGAGGAAGGCATGTGGCTGGAGCAGGAAATCATCGTCGGCGTGGAGGGCCAGATCATTGAGGATGGCCTGGAGATCCTGTACGAAGGTCTTCCCATTCCCGGCGGCAACGGCCATCGCCGCATGCCCCCCTGCCATGTCAGCTGGCAAAGCGAAAACCATCTGCGCTTCGCTCTCAAGGGCATTGCGCCCGAAGAGATCGAGAAGATGTGCTCCGCCATCGGCCTGACGGTGGTCAGCATGCGCCGGCTGCGCCTTGGCCGCGTCTCGCTGGCCAAGGTGCCCGAGGGTCAGTGGCGCTATCTGATGCCCTGGGAAAGGTTCTGAACGGATCGACCTTCGCGCGCCTCGAGCCGGACTCGGCCGCGGCGCGCGCCGGTCCGCTCAATCCGCCTTGAAACCCGTCGCTGCCACCGCCTTGCCCCATTTGACGGTATCGGCAGCAATGATGTCGGCAAACTGCTGCGCGCTGGTGCCCGTGACTCTGAAGCCGGCCTCCTGGAGCCGCGCCTTGCCGTCGCCCGATTGCAGGACCTTGAGCAGATCGGCATTGAGCTTGCTCACCACTTCCGCAGGTGTCCTGGCTGGCGCCACGATGCCGAACCAGGAGCTGAACTCCAGGTTGCCAAAGCCCTGCTCCTTCATGGTCGGCAACTCGGGCAGTTGCTCCACACGCGCGCTGCCCGTGCTTCCCAGGGCCACCAGCTTGCCGGCGCGCACCTGCGGGATCGCCATGCCGGAGGAAGCGAACACCCCCTGCACATCGCCGCTGAAAATGCCGCTCAAGGCATCCGAAGTGCTCTTGTAGTGCACCACCTCGGGTTTGGACTGCACGGCATCGCCAAACATATAAGCCCCGAAATGCCCCGGCGTTCCCGCTCCGAAAGTGGCCATGAACAGGCCGTTTTGCTGCCGGGTCCAGGCCACGAAGTCCCTGACATTGCGCGCCTTGACCTTTTCGGGATTGACCAGCAGCACGAAGTCGGAACTCACCACCTGGCTGACGGGAGCAAAATCCTTGCGCGGTTGGTAGGCGAGCCGTTGATAGGTATTGGGCGCGATACTGAGCTGGCCGGTCTCGGCCAGCATGATGGTGTAGCCGTCGGCAGGCGCACGCGCGGCCTCACTGGCCGCGATCAGGCCGGCGGCACCGGGCTTGTTGTCCACCACCACGCCCACGCCACCCCAGGCTTCAGAGAGCTTTTGTGCCAGCAGCCGTGCCACTACATCGGGTCCCGTGCCCGCCGCAAAGCCCACAATCATGCGCACCGTCTTGCTCGGATAAGCCGTCTGGGCCTGCGCGACTCCTACGGCTGCGCCGCCGCCAGCCAGCAGCGCCAGGGCCATCAGCCGACGTCGCCAGGCCCGTGCAGAAACGGGTCCGGGCAGGTTCTGGGCTTGCAGTACTTTCATGTTTTGTCTCCTTGTTGCGATGCTGTTTCACAGCACTTCGAAAAACCGCATGACGACCTGCTCCGGAAAGCGCGCTCCCGCGCCCACGAACAGGCGCTGCCCCAGCCAGGCAAAACGCTTGGAGGCCGTTTCAAAGCGGGGCGCACAGCGAAAGTAGATCGCCGAGGGATCGACCGTCTCGCCGCGGCGCAGGCGCTGCATCAGCTCGGCCGGCCCGGTGCGCAAGGCCTGGTTGCTCACATAGATCAGGTCGCCGCCGTCGGTTTCGATGACATAGCGCGCGTCCAGCTCGGCCACTTCCTCGCTGACCAGCAGCTGAAAGTCGGCCCCGCCCGGAAGCACACGCGCCGACCAGTCCTCTGCCTGCACCTGGCCGCCAACGATTGGAATCACGCGCCGCAAGCCGCGTGTCGTTTCGCCCACCTCCTGCGCCGGCCCCACCTGCACGCGAAATTCGGCAAAGTGGCGCAGCCTTGGAGCGGCAATCTGGAAATCATGGTTTGGCGACAGCATTGCTCTCCTTGCGATGTCTATGCACAGGGACATGAGCGTAAGCACTGTTGAAGAAATCGCTGTCCCCCAAGAAGATGACAGCCCACGCCAAGACACACCGATGAGAACCTGGAAGCTACCTTCGACGACTGACACCATGCCGACCGGTGATATGGCCCAAGCCAGCGGCATGGCCCAGGCCAGCACCTTGCTGGCCGGTCTGGTGGAGCATCTGGGACAGAGCTGTTTTGCCCAGGCCGCACTGGAGCAGCTGAGCGCCATCGCGCCCACGGCCTCGCTGTCGGTGTATCGCATCGGCAGCTGCCGGCCGCGGCTGTTTCTATCGGCCTCCCAGGGCGTCCTGGACACCACGCGCCAGTGCTGGAGCGCCTATCTCTCGGGACCTCAGCACGAGGACAGAAGCTGGGGCCAGGAATGGCCCGGACATATGCGCATGCCAGGCGCGCGCAATCTGGTCCATGTGCAGGCCAACGAGGTCACGCCCTTGCATCGCCTGTGCGTGTATGACGCACATGGCGTGGCTGAGCGCATCTCGATTGCCGAGCCCGGTGCAGATGGCTCGGTGTTTGCCGTCAACCTCTATCGCCATGCGCACCAGAAACCCTTTGCCGACCGGCATCTGAGCGACTTCGCGGACCTGTCCAGCGCCCTGATGGCTCTGACGCACAAGCACCTGGCGCTGACTGCGGACATGGCTGGCGGCGATGAGAGGTGGCCGGCTCGCCTGCGGGAGCTGGCACCGGGTCTGACGGCGCGCGAACTCGAGGTCTGCCTGCACCTGCTGCGCGGCATGACCCAGGACGGCATTGCGGCCGATCTCGGGCTGAGCGCAGCCACCGTGAAGACCTATCGCAACCGCGCCTTTGCGCGGCTTGATATTCACCATCGCCATCAGCTGTTCGCGCTGATGGTGGAGTGAATGCAGTGGATTCGCCGGGCTGTGTCCGGCCGAGGAAGAAAGTGTGAAGTGCGCCGATAAGCCGGATTCTGTGCACAACGGTTGCCCGCCATGTGACCGCCATTAATCTTGGCCATCAGTCGCCTGATGGCTCGGTGCTACCTACCCGCACACTCCGGGGGCCCCGTCAACGTGTGCCTACTTGGTATTGCTGCGCGTAGAGATTGCCCGTTTCACCCTGGTTGGTCTGCCTTGCGGCACTCCTGCCAGACTCGTCTCTGTTGCTCTGATCCTCACCTCACGGTGGACAGCTGTTAGCTGCTACGCCGCCCTATGCAGTCCGGACGTTCCTCCAGTACGGTCTTTCGACCCAACGCAAGCGTTGGCCTTTCGGCTAGTACCAGCGGCGGTCTGGCGCACTTCACGGCGCGCATTATCCCGCGTTCAGAAAGAACTTGCACAGAACTCGCGCCTGAACTGCTCGGGCGGCAGGCCGGACTCGCGCTGAAACATGGCAATAAAGGCCGAGGGCGTGCTGTAACCCAGGTCGTAGGCAATGCGCTGCACGGTGTGGCCGGCCTCCAGCGCGTCGATGGCCTGCAGATAACGCATGCGCTGGCGCCATTCGCCCAGACTCATGCCCAGCTCGCGCTGGCAGTGGCGGGCCAGCGTGCGCTCCGTCATGTGCACGGTCTCGGCCCATTCGGCCAGGCTGCGGTGGTCGTCGGGGCGCGACTGCATGGCATCCAGCACCTGCACCAGCGCCGGATGCCGGGCCACGGGCAGAAAGCTCAACTCCAACGGCGTGGCTCGCAGCTGGTCATGCACCACCCGTGCCAGACGCAGGTCTGCGTCAGTCACCGGGATCTGCACGCCCCTGGCGCCGAAGTCCGCCAGCACGGCTTTGACAATCGGCCCCAGGCGCATGCAGCCCGCCGTCTGCGGCAGATCCGCACACAGATCAGGGGCCAGATAGACGGAGCGGTACTGCACCGCATGCTGCAGATAGCAGCTGTGCACCACGCCCGGCGGAATCCATACCCCGTGCTGCGGCGGGCACAGGATATGACCCGTGGGCACGTCCATGCTCAGACTGCCGTGGGCCGCATAGTTCAGATGCCCCCAGCGGTGGCTGTGCGGCGGAGCCTCGCTGTGTTCGCCGAACTCGTCATAACGGAAGTAATAGCTGCCAGGCACTTTGTCGGTGTCCAGTATCTGTACGGCATGGCGCTTGGCGACCGGGCCGGGAGTCGGGGCTGAGGCAGGCATGGGTTCGTCCGGCTTGAGTTATGAAATGTCTGAAATCAGCAATGCGCTTCAAATACGTCAAGCGCATCATAAGCACCTCAAGGAGTTTCATATGGGTGCATACCTATTACCACTGGGCGCGGTGCTGATCTGGTCGGTCAACACCGTGGTCAGCAAGTTGGCCGCAGACAGCATCAGCGCGGCAGAGATCGGGTTCTTTCGCTGGCTGGTGGCCGCCGTGCTGTTCACGCCCTTCGTCCTGCCCTCGATCTGGCGCCAGCGCGCCGACATCAAGCCCCTGCTGCCACGGATCTTCGTGCTGGGCGTGCTGGGCATGGTCATCTACCAAAGCCTGGCCTATTACGCCGCCCACTTCACCACGGCCACGCATATGGGCATCATCGGCTCGCTCACGCCCATGCTGGTGCTGGCCCTGGCCGTGTTCATGCTGGGCCAGCCACTCACGCATGGCGGCATCTGGGGCTCGCTGCTGGCAATTGCGGGGGTCGCGCTGGTGGTTTCATCGGGCCGGCTCAGCCATCTGGCGTCCGAGGGACTGAATCTGGGCGATGCCATGATGTTCCTGGCCATGCTGGCCTACGCGGTCTACAACATCCTGCTCAAGCGCTGGCCCATGCCGCGCCTGGCCACGGTGCAACTGCTGTATCTGCAGGTGCTGGTTGCCGTGGTCGTGCAACTGCCGCTCTATCTCTTCTCGCCCAAGACCGGGCTTGACGCCAGCAACCTGCCGCTAGTGGGCTATGCCGGCATCATGGCCTCCATCGCCGCGCCGCTGCTGTGGATGAAGGCGGTGCAGACGCTGGGGCCCGGGCGATCGAGCATGTTCTTCAATCTGATCCCGGTCTTCACCGCCCTGATCGCGGCTTTCGCCCTGAACGAGCCTCTGGCGGCCTACCACGCCGTGGGCGGCATCATGACGATTGCCGGTCTGCTGCTGGCCGAGCTGTGGAAGGCCCCGCTGCGCGCACGGCCTGCCCTGGCCTGCGGTGCTAAAGCAGCAGATTGAGAATCGCGTAGCTCATCAGCGACAGCAGGCTGACCACGAACACCAGCATGACCCAGGGGCCCCAGCGCTGCTCGCGCCAGGAAAAACCGACCAGCAGGCCTACGCAACAAACCCCCAGCAGCACCAGAATTGTGTTGAACGTGAGCAAGAGCAGTCCTCCCTCAAACAGACTCTGCCCCATTGTTCCCGATTGCAGGCCCAAGGGGAAACACCATCTCCCCTGGGCTTGACCTGAATCAAGCACAAGCCCTGCAGACCCGGGCCATCGGCCTGCCCGGCGCTGCCATCGGCCGCGCGCATCACCTAGGGTTTTCCCGCGTTTTATCGATGCACGCCTGCCTCATGCCGGTGCACAGCCCGCACCATCTCTGCTCATAAGAATTTGCATTCAGGGCCGCTCAGAATTTCTTGTTGGACAGCCCCTCGCTGCCTTTCGATACTGCCGCCACAGGAACACCGGCCCGCGCCGCACCCCCATGTTCCAAGACACACAGGAGCGCCGGCAAAAGCGCCCCATGTGCCCGCTGCACTTTCGCATACAGGAGACTCCCCATGAGCAGCCCGGCTTCCGCCACCCACCCTCTTGCCGGCCATGCCGGTGCGCACGCGCACCCCGACATGGACGCCACCTACCGCAAGATCACCTGGCGCCTGATCCCCTTTCTGGTCTTTCTCTTTGTCCTGGCCTGGATAGACCGCGTCAACGTCGGCTTCGCCAAGCTGCAGATGCTGCAGGACCTGCAGTTCAGCGAGGCCGTCTACGGCCTGGGCGCCGGCATCTTCTTCATCGGCTACTTCCTGTTCGAAGTGCCCAGCAATCTGCTGCTGGAGAGGATCGGCGCGCGCAAGACGCTGGCGCGCATCACCATCCTCTGGGGCGCGGCCTCCATGGCCATGGCCTATGTGACCACGCCCACCATGTTCTATGTGCTGCGCTTTATCCTGGGCGTGGTCGAGGCGGGCTTCTTCCCCGGCGTGGTGCTGTATCTGACCTACTGGTTCCCGGCCCGCCACCGCGCGCGCATCAACGGCTTGTTCATGACCTCGTTCGCCATCGCCGGCGCCGTGGGCGGCCCGATCGCGGGCGCCATCATGAACGGCATGCAGGACGTGGGCCATCTGGCCAACTGGCAATGGCTGTTCATTCTTGAAGGCATTCCCTCGGTGATCGCCGGCTTCTTCGTGCTGGCCTGGCTGCCCGAGAAGCCCGAGAACGCCAAGTGGCTGAGCGCCGCCGAGCAGCGCGCCGTCACCGCCGCCGTCGCCCAGGAGAGCCAGCAAGGCCACAAGCAGCACTCCTTCGCCGACGCCTGCCGCAACTACCGTGTCTGGCTGTGCGCCGCCGTGTACTTCTGCATCGTCAGCGGCAACGCCACGATCGCCTTCTGGTCACCGTCCATCATCAAGGAGATCGGCATCCAGAACAATCTGCAGATCGGCCTGATCTCGGCCATTCCCTTCCTGGCCGGCACGCTGGCCATGGTCTGGAACGGCATGCATTCGGACAAGACCGGCGAGCGCCGCATGCACAGCGCCATCCCCGCGCTCATCGCCGCCACAGGCCTGATCCTGACCGGCATGTTCCTGCACAACGCCGTGCTGGCCCTGTGCGCGCTGACGCTGGCCTCCATCGGCATCCTCGCCGCCTTCCCCGTGTTCTGGTCCATTCCCTCGGCCTTTCTGGCCGGCACGGCGGCCGCAGGCGGCATCGCCCTCATCAACTCCATCGGCAACCTGGCCGGCTTTGTGGCGCCCTACATGATCGGCGCGCTCAAGACCAGCACCGGCTCGCTGTCCTCGGGGCTGTACTTCGTGGCCGCGCTGGAGTTCCTCGCCGCCTTCCTGGTCGTGCTCTTCGTCAAGAAGCAGTGACCGCCTGACGCTGCCTGCGCAGCGCCGCTGTGCGGGGCCCAAGGCCCCGCCTTCCCCCCTTGTTGAGATTTCTTTCCATGCAACTGCAATTCACCACCCCCGAAGGCCAGACCCTGGCCCCCATCTTCGATACCCTGATCGTCGCCGGCTGGGCCGGACGCGACCATGCGGCCATCGAGCACCACATCGAGGAGCTGGCCGCGCTCGGCATTCCGCGCCCCAGCGCCGTGCCGCTGTACTACCGCATCGCCAGCAACCAGCTGAGCCAGAGCAGCACGCTGCAGGTGCTGGGCCCGGACTCCTCGGGCGAGGCCGAGGTCTTCGTCTTCAGCCATGGCGGCGAGATGTTCGTGAGCCTGGCCTCGGACCACACCGACCGCAAGCTCGAGGCCTATAGCGTGGCTTTCTCCAAGCAGGCCTGCATCAAGCCCGTGGCCACCCAGGCCTGGCGCTTTGCCGATGTGGCCGGCCACTGGGACGAGCTGATCCTGCGCTCGTGGATCGTGGAGGACGACCGCGAAGTGCTGTACCAGGAAGGCACGCTGGCCAGCCTGCGCACGCCCCAGGACCTGATCGCGGGCTACACCGGCGGCCAGAGCCAGCTGCCCGAAGGCAGCGGCATGACCTGCGGCACCATGGCCGCCATCGGCGGCATACGCCCTGCCACGCAGTTCGCCATGGAGCTGTACGACCCGCGCAGCCAGCGCAGCATCCGCCACCTCTACCGCAGCGAACTGCTGGATATCGTCGCCTGAACACCGGAGCTGCCCATGACTTCAGTCTCTCCCCGCCTGGACCAGGTCTCCCACCGCCTGGCCCAAGGCCAGACCAGCGCCGTGCAACTGGCCGAGCAGGCACTGGAGCGCGCCGCGCAAGGCGAAGGCCCGCGCGTTTTCACGCGCGTGCTGCGCGAGCAGGCCCTGGCCGAAGCCCGCGCCAGCGATGCGCTGCGCGCGGCCGGCCTGGCACGCTCGCCCCTCGAAGGCCTGCCCATCTCGGTCAAGGATCTGTTCGATATCGCGGGCCACCCCACGCTGGGCGGCTCCAGACTGCTGGCCGATGCCGCACCCGCCACGCAGACGGCCGAAGTCGTGCAGCGTCTGCGCCGCGCAGGCGCGGTCATCGTGGGCACGACCAACATGACCGAGTTCGCCTACTCGGGCCTGGGGCTGAATCCGCACTACGGCACGCCGCGCAATCCCTGGCAGCGTGAAAACGACGGCGGCCGCATTCCCGGCGGCTCGTCCTCGGGCGCGGCCATCTCGGTGACCGACGGCATGGCGCTGGCCGCCATCGGCTCGGACACCGGCGGCTCGGTGCGCATTCCCTCGGCGCTGTGCGGCCTGACCGGCTTCAAGCCCACGGCGCGGCGCGTTTCCATGCAGGGCGTGCTGCCGCTGTCAGCCAACCTCGACTCCATCGGACCGCTGGCGCCCAGCGTGCGCTGCTGCGCCGCGCTGGACGCAGTGCTGTCGGGCCAGTCGCATGGCGAGCTGCGCGCGGCCTCGCTGCAGGGCCTGCGCCTGCTGGCGCCCACGAATGTGGTGATGGACGGCATGGACAGCACCGTGGCCGCAGCCTGGCAGCGTGCGCTGTCGCTGCTGTACGCGGCCGGCGTGCAGATCACCGAGGCCGTGGTGCCGCCCTTTGCCGAGCTTGCGCAGATCAATGCCAAGGGCGGCTTCACCGCCGCCGAGGCCTGGGCCTGGCACCGCAGCCATATCGACGGCGCCGGCCGCCTGGCCGAATACGATCCGCGCGTGGGCACGCGCATTCTGCGCGGCAAGGACATCAGCGCGGCCGACTACATCGAGCTGCTGGCGCGCCGCCAGCAGTGGATTGCCCGCGTCCAGGCGCAGATGGCCGACCACGACCTGATGCTCATGCCCACGGTGCCCGTGATCGCGCCCAAGATTGCCGAGCTCGAGGCCAGCGACGAAGCCTATTTCGCGGCCAACGGGCTGATGCTGCGCAATCCCACGCTGATCAACTTCCTCGACGGCTGTGCGGTGTCCCTGCCCTGCCACCGCGCGGGCGAAGCGCCCGTGGGCCTGAGCCTGGCCGGCACGGCCGGTCAGGACCAGCGCCTGCTGTCGGTGGCGCTGGCCGTGGAGGCTTTGCTGGCCCAGGCCTGATTGCATAGAAAAAACAGGAGCTGCTAGCGCTTGACTGCAATTGATTTCAGATAGGAAACACTCTAAAATCGATATTCATCAGGCGCTAGCAGCTCCTTTTTTTTCAGTACTGAGGCACACCCCAATGCACGGCAGGCATTGGCGCCCGCACCGGCGGTGCCGGCTCCGCGCTTTATGCGTCCCCTGCCAGACGGGTGCCGGGCAGCCGCGCCACGGCCTGGCCATGGTTCAGCGCAAAGGCCGTGGCCACCTCTTCGGCGGCGCGCACCACGGTTTCGGCCAGCGGGTTCTGATGATCGTTGCGCCAGCAGGCCACCAGCGGCAGCGAGGGGAACTCGCGATCCACGCGCAGCAGGCGCAGGCGCTGCTCGGCCAGCTCGCGCTGGATGATGGCCGGCGGCACGGCCGCCACGCCCAGGCCGTCGCAGACCACGCGGATCATGGTCGCCACCGAGGCAATGCAGTTCATGTGCGGCGAGGCGCTGCCTTCGGCGCTGAACAGTTGCTCGATCACCGCATACGGCTCGGAGCCGCGCGCAAAGCTCATGATGGGAAAAGCCGCCAGCTCGGCCAGGCTCAGGGTCTCGTCGCCTATGCCCAGCTTGGGGCTGCCCACCCAGGCCATGGCGAACTCGCCCAGCGACAGATTCGCGATGGCACCGCTGGACACTGGTTTGGCCTGCAGCGAGACATCGAGCTGGCCCTTGAGCAACTGCTCCGACATATGGATGGTGGTGTCGCAGGCGATCTCCACCTGCAGGCGCGGATAGCGCTGCTGCAGCAGCGCGAGAAAGTCGGGGAACCAGCTGTGCACGATGGACTCGATGGCGCCGATGCGGATCACGCCCGCATAGGCCTGCTTGTCCAGCATGTCCTCGCGCATCTCGCGCATCAGCCGGAGCATGCGCTCGGCATGCACCAGGGCCTTGGCGCCGTCGGCCGTGAGCGTGACCTCGCGCACGCCGCGGTCGAACAGGCGCACGCCGAACTCCTGCTCCAGCGTGGCGATGCGGCTGGAGACGGCTGCCTGTGTGGTGAACAGCCGCTCGGCCGTCATGCGGAAGTTGCGCAGCTCGGCCAGCAGCACAAAGGTTTCCAGAAACCGTAGATTCATGGGCCGATGTTAATCATCGCCCGCGGCCTTGCCCACTTTTCGGGTCATATCGATATAGCCCATTCGCACAACGCTTGCGTGCACAATGCTCTGTGTCTGCGCAGACAGCCTGCGCTGCGATCCACTGTCCCACCATCCCTTATTCGCGGAGGTCCGATGAGAGCTGACAACATTCTGCAAACGATTGGCGACACGCCCGTCATTCACATCAACCGTCTGTTCGGCAGCAATACCAACGTCTGGATCAAGTCCGAGCGCAGCAACCCGGGCGGCTCCATCAAGGATCGTATTGCCCTGTCCATGGTGGAAGACGCCGAGAAATCCGGCGCGCTCAAGCCCGGTGGCGTCATCATCGAGCCCACCAGCGGCAACACCGGCGTGGGCCTGGCCCTGGTCGCGGCCGTCAAGGGCTACAAGCTGATCCTGGTCATGCCCGAGAGCATGAGCATCGAGCGCCGCCGCCTGATGCTGGCCTATGGCGCATCCTTTGACCTGACTCCCAAGGAAAAAGGCATGAAGGGCGCCATCGCCCGCGCCCAGGAACTGGCCGCACAGACGCCCGGTGCCTGGATTCCCCAGCAGTTCGAGAACCCCGCCAACGTGGCCGTGCATGAGGCCACCACGGCCCAGGAAATCCTGCGCGACTTCCCCGACGGCATCGACGCCTTCATCACCGGCGTGGGCACGGGCGGTCACCTCTCCGGCGTGGCCAAGGTGCTCAAGGCCAAGTTCCCCAATCTCAAGGTCTATGCGGTCGAGCCCGCGGCATCGCCCGTGATCTCCGGCGGTCAGCCCGCGCCCCACCCCATCCAGGGTATCGGCGCCGGCTTTGTGCCCAAGAATCTTGACGTCAGCCTGCTCGACGGCGTGATTCAGGTGGAGGCCGAGCCCGCACGCGAATACGGGCGCCGCGCCGCTCGCGAGGAAGGCCTGCTGGTCGGCATCTCCTCGGGCGCCACGCTGGCCGCCATTGCGCAGAAGCTGCCCGAGCTGCCACCCAGCGCCAGGGTGCTGGGCTTTGCCTACGACACGGGTGAGCGCTACCTGTCGGTGGAAGGCTTCCTGCCCAACGCCTGATCGCGCCGCGCGCTTTCCTGCCACGCCGCACAAGATGCGGCGTTTTTTTTCCGCGCAGGCCTCCGCAACAGCACGCTATATGGCCCGCCATAACCCGCTACAGCCCGCTATAGCCCGAGCGCGCCATGCGTTCATCAGGCCCGCACCAATGGCCCATGAGACAAGCGGTCATCCCGTACGCTTGACACCAATCCAGGGCACTCCCCTACCATGGGGACAAGATATGCCACAAGCATGAACCGGGAGAATTTCCATCTTGTTCCGATTTTTTGAAAAACAGGTTCCACCTTATCCAGCACAGGAGCCCAAGGTCCCGCCCAAAGGTTTTTTTGCCTTTGTCTGGGCCTGCACGCAAGGCATGCGCGGCTGGATTGGTCTGATGACCCTCACCTCGGCACTGCTGGCCGCCTACGAAGCAGTGCTGTTCGCCATCATGGGCCGCGTGGTGGATTGGCTGGGCACGGTCTCGCCCGCCAACTTCTGGGCCGAGCAGCAAGCCACGGTGCTGGGCATCGCCGCCATCCTGCTGGGCAGCGTGGCGCTGCTGGCCCTGCACACCACCGTCATGCACCAGGTGCTGGCCATCAACTTCCCCATGCGGCTGCGCTGGGTGTTTCACAAGCTGATGCTGGGCCAGAGCATGTCCTTCTATGCGGACGAGTTTGCCGGCCGCATCACCACCAAGATCATGCAGACCGCGCTGTCGGTGCGAGAAGTGGTGTTCATGGTGGTGGATGTGTTTGTGGGCGTGGGCGTCTACATGATCGGCATTCTGATTCTGGCCGCCAGCTTCGAGTGGCGGCTGATGATTCCGTTTGCGCTGTGGTTCATCGCCTATGCCGCTGCCTGCTTCTACTTTGTGCCGCGCCTGGGCCAGATCGGCAAGGAGCAGGCCGATGCGCGCTCCATGATGACGGGCCGCGTCACCGATGCCTATACCAATATCGCCACCGTCAAGCTGTTCGCCCACACGCGCCGCGAAGCCGAATATGCGCGCAATGCCATGGAAGCCTTCAAGGCCACGGGCTATGCGCAGATGCGTCTGGTCAGTCTGTTCGAGATCACCAACCACCTGATGATTGCCCTGCTGCTGCTGGCCAGCGGAGGCACGGCGCTCTATCTGTGGACGCAGGCTCAGGCATCTGCGGGCGTGGTGGCTGCCGTGATTGCCATGGCGCTGCGGCTGATGGGTTACTCGCACTGGGTGATGTGGCAGATGACGGGCCTGTTCGAGAACGTTGGCACCATCCAGGACGGCATCACCACTCTGACCAAGCCGCGCACCATCGTCGATGCACCCGACGCCAAGCCGCTGCAGGTCACGCGAGGAGCGATTGCCTTCGAGGATGTGAGCTTTGCCTACAAGACTGGCGGCAAAAAGGTGCTGGACCACCTGAACCTGCACATCCGTCCCGGCGAGCGCATCGGCCTGATCGGACGCTCGGGCGCGGGCAAGTCCACGCTGGTCAACCTGCTGCTGCGCTTTCATGAGCCCCAAGGCGGGCGCATCACCATCGACGGCCAGGACATTCGCAGCGTGACGCAGGACAGCCTGCGCAGTGCCATCGGCATGGTGACCCAGGACACCTCGCTGCTGCACCGCTCCATGCGCGACAACATCCTCTATGGTCGCCCCGACGCCAGCGAAGCCGAGATGCAGGCCGCGGCCGACAAGGCCGAGGCTTCGGACTTCATCGCCACGCTGACCGACCTCAAGGGCCGCAGCGGCTATGACGCCCAGGTGGGCGAGCGCGGCATCAAGCTCTCGGGCGGCCAGCGCCAGCGCGTGGCGATTGCACGCGTGATGCTCAAGGACGCTCCCATTTTGCTGCTCGACGAAGCCACCAGTGCGCTGGACAGCGAGGTGGAAGCCGCCATCCAGGAAAGCCTGGATTCGCTGATGGACGGCAAGACCGTGATCGCCATTGCCCACCGTCTGTCCACCATCGCAGCCATGGATCGCCTGATCGTCATGAACGAAGGCCATATCGTGGAGGAAGGCACGCACCAGCAACTGCTGCAGCGCGGTGGCATCTACGCCAAGCTCTGGGCGCACCAGAGCGGCGGCTTCCTGGCCGACCAGGACGAAGCCGTGCAATAAGCCAGTCTTGTCGTGAGTTCAAGCCACAATCGCCCATAGCGCCTGGCACAAGGGTGCACGCCGCTCATCGCATGCGTGCGCCAGAGATCACAGAAGGGGAGCATCGCTCCCCTTTTGCAGGCATCCATCCCACACGCAGCAATACGTTGCAGCTCCAGCCTGCAAGAGTGCGAGCCTCTCCGCCATGGACCGCATCACAAAGGGGCGCGTTGAACTATTGGCTGGACAGGTTCATTGCACATTCGATGCTCAGCTTGCTGAAGCAAGTACTGCACAACGGCCCGATCAAGAGCTGCCAGATGGCTTTGTGTCGTTCATACGACGGCATTGAACGAAGCAGGCCAATGAGGGGCACTGATAATGCGAGACAGCAAGAGGTCAACGCAATGAGCCCCACCTACGGCAAACTGAAACCCATCGATTACGCACAAGCCTCAATGACTTTTGCTCTCAAAGATGGCTCGACATCCGGAGTTCAGAACCCGGAGACAACAGAGCTGATCGGTGCGGAGCGCTTCAGCGAATTCATCAATCACCTCTACGACGCTGCTTCTTTGCCGGAGGCCTGGGTTCCCTGCCTGGAGGTGATTCGCACGCATATGCGCAGCAATTTTGCAGTGCTGATCATCCGCCAGACCGAGGGAGACAATATCGGCTTGGTGGTCACCGCATCCGGAGGGCTCGAAGGCTTGCTTACGCACGACGTCTACAGCGAGCACAGTCCTTTCCTTGGCATGCCCAAGGAGCAATTCAAGACCATTCCCGACCTGATGTCCGAAAGCGAATGGCGCAGCAGCGTCTATTACAAGGACTGGTGCCGTGTGCACAATATTTTCCATGTGATGGCTGCCGATATCGTGACTACCGATGGCAGTGTCTACGGCCTGCGGATCACGCGCCCCGAGTCGGAACCGGCCTTCAGCCAGCGGGATCTGGATCTGGGCCGCATGATCATGCCGCACATCCGCCGTGCGCTGAACATGCATCTGGCGCTGCACCATGATCGTCAGGTCATGTCGCTGTACAGCACCGTCACGGCTCGCTTGATGGTGGGTGTCGTCATCCTGGACCAGAATGGCCAAGTGCTGGAAAGCAATCCTGCGGCCAAAGGCATTCTCGATGCTCAGGATGGCATCCGGATCTCCGGAGGCATGCTGGAGGCTGAATATGCAAGCGACAACCGAAAGCTCCAGCGACTGGTCAAGGATGCCTTGCTGTCCTCCCTGGCATCCGCGTCCGTCATGACCGAAGGCATCTCGATTGCCCGTCCTTCGGGTCAGCTCAATTGGGGGCTTGTCGTCCAGAGCATTTCCTCGGGTGACAACGCAGAGGCCAAGAGCCGTCCCTGCGTCGCGGTGTTCATGCGCAACACCGATGGCAAGGCCGATCCATCCACACATCTGGCGCAGCAGCTGTTTCAGCTCACGTCTGCAGAGACCTCGCTGGTGATACAGCTGACCCATGGCTTGACGCTGGAGGAGGCAGCCAAAGAGCTGGGCATTCGCCTCAATACCGCAAGAGCTCACCTGCGCTCCATCTTCTCCAAGACCGGCGCCCGCCGTCAAAGCGAGCTGGTACGCTTTTTTCTCAATAGCGCTGCCTGGCTGGGAAGCAAGAGCGGCTCCTGATCCTCGCGCGGCAACCGAGTTCCAGGCCTTGAGCGACCTGTACTCATCGCCCTGAAGCAGCAGGGCAGGCAGGGCTCCTCAGCGGTCTGAGGGCCGCCAGGGAGCCGCCGCGAAAGCCTCCGTCACCCATTGCTTGAACGCCTTCATGGCGCCCGTGTTGTACTGCCCCGAAGGTCGTAGCAGGTAGATGCCCCCGGTATCTCCCAACGTCCATTGCGGCAATATGCGGACCAGCTCTCCAGCATGGATGGAGGGCATGAGGTGCCAGTCACTGCCGGCAATGATGCCCACCCCTTTGATTGCCGCATGAAGCAAAGCTTCGTTGTCGTTGCTGAGAATGGAGCCGCTGACGCGCACCGATTCGACGGTCTTCGCAGCCCTCTTTCCTGCCGACTGAACCAGTCGCCATTGCGGAAAATCCAGGAGGCCGGTGTAGCCCAGGCAGTTGTGATGAGCGAGATCCGCAGGCCTGTCTGGCGCTTCATGGCGCTCAAGATAGCTGGAGGATGCACACAGAAGGCGGTACTGATCGCATAGCCGCGTGGCAACCAGCCGGCTGTCCGCCAGATTGCCGATACGTATGGCGGCGTCAAAACGCTCTCCCACAATGTCCACGATGCGCTCGCTGTACTCCACTTCGAGCGCTACCTCCGGGTAGGCCAGGGAAAAATCCGCCAGCATGGGGCTGATCCACCGCCGCCCCATCGTCGCGGGCATGGACAAGCGCAGGCGCCCCCGTATTTCCTGCGCTCCCTGCGCCGCTTCCTGCTCTGCATCCCGAATCAGATGGGCAGCCTGTCGCAGCTTTTCGACAAGTCGCCAGCCCTCGCTGGTGAAATGCAGCTGGCGCGTGGTGCGCTCCACCAGACGCACGCCCAGTCTTCGCTCGAGCGCCTGCATGCGCTTGGAGAGCACCGAAGGGTGACGCGCCAGCAATCGTCCCGCAGCGGCAAACGAGCCCTGGTCTGCCAGTGCGACCAGCGTGGCGAGCTCATCCGTGTGCTGGCTGTCGAATATCTCCATGGTGTCTGTAGCGATTCAGCGGGTGAGGATGATCGAGCCTTGCGAGCGTCCTTGCTCCAGGTCTGCGTGCGCCAGGGCTACGTCCCTGAGCGCGTAGCTTTTCCATATGCGAGGCGTGAGTATGCCGGCTGCGATGGCGTCAAGCACGTCCTGCGCACGGCTCTGATATTCCTCTATCGTTGCCGTATGCGCGGCCAGAGACGGACGGGTCAGAAACAGCGAGCCCTTGGCATTGAGCACGCCGACCTCAATGGCAGGCGGCAGGCCCGATGTGGCACCAAACGACACCATCAGTCCTCTGGGTCGCAGGCAGTCCAGCGAAGCCAGGAAAGTGTCTTTTCCGATGGAGTCGTAAACCACGTCCACCTTTCGGCCCTGCGTGGCCTGCATCACCTGGGATGCCAGTGTCTGCGCATCAAAGACAAACACCTGATCGCAGCCTGCCGCCTTGGCTCGTTCCACGCTGGCGGGCCTGGAGACGACGCCCAGAACCTGGGCGCCCAGATGCTTGGCCCACGCGCACATCAGCTGTCCGAGAGCACCGGCAGCGCCATAAATCAGGACTCGGCTGTCTTGACTCACCTGGCCGGTGGTCTTGAGCAGGTACTGAGCCGTGATGCCCTTGAACAGGACCGACGCGGCGGCATCATCCGCGAGACTGTCCGGAAGCCGGATCAGACGATCAGCGGGGAACAAGCGCGCACTGGCATACGCGCCCAGCGGCCCGGTTGCGTAGCCGACACGGTCCCCTGACTTCAGGCCCGACACTCCCGAGCCCACGGCGGCCACTGTTCCCGCGCCCTCCAGACCCAGGCCCGAAGGCAATGCAATCGGCACTAGGCCCTTGCGCTGATTGACATCCAGAGGATTGACACCGATGGCGGTCTGCTCGAGCAGAACCTCGCCCGGCCCCGGTGACGGCAGATCCAGCTCTTCGAGCTGCATCACTTCGGGCGCACCTGAGCTGTAGATTCGAATGGCGAGGGCCATGACTTTTCCTTGTGAATAACGAAGAAACCATCGTATTCATGCCACCTGCGTGCATCAACATGAGCACATGCACATAATAAGTGCATGTGGTGCAGCAATCACCCTATGACGCTCCGTGCTTGGCCGAAGCCATGAAGCGGACTGCCACTGACACACCGCCAGTTGCGAGACAAGGTAGCCAGTCAGCTAAAGCGAAATCAGACGCTTGAAGCGAAAGAAGATTTACAAGAAAGCTTGATCAATGAGCATAGAACTCCCCAAACACGCGCAGCAGCAGGCCATTGCCTCCATAGAACGCTATTTCCGCGAAAACATGGACGAACCCATAGGCAATATGCAATCCGGTGCCCTGCTGAATTTCTTTCTCGCGGAAATAGGCCCCAGCATCTACAACCGTGCCGTGGCCGATGTGCAGGAAAACCTGCAGGCCAGGCTGCAGGAGCTGGACTATGAGGTCGGCAAGGAAGAATTCAGCTACTGGACGGCCAAGCGCGCTGGCAAGCGCTGAAATGCTTCCAGCCAGACGCCTGCAAACAGCTTTGCGGCCAGACCAGCCGGCACCGACTGCGGGGACGCTGGTGGTGCTGGCCCAGGCTCTCAGGGATGAAGGCATGAGCCAGGCCGCGCTCTACCGCCTGTTCCAGGCCGAGCATGCACGCTCGGACCTCGATGAACCGCGCCTGGAGGCGCTGGCCGGGACCATGGACCTGATCTGGGGTGGCGGCTGGGCCAAAGGCCATGCCTTGTTCGAGCAGGAGCTATCGCAAGAACGGCTGGACAGCGAGTAAGACGGGGGCCGGCTGGCATACCATCGCCGCATGCGTCTTCTCCATACCTCCGACTGGCATCTGGGCCAGCACTTTATGGGCCGCAGCCGTCAGGCCGAGCATCAGGCCCTGATCGACTGGTTGCTCACCCAGGTGCAGGCCCATGCCGTGGATGCCGTGCTGATCGCCGGCGACATCTTCGACACCGGAGCCCCGCCCAGCTATGCGCGCGAGCTGTACAACCAGCTCATCGTGCGCCTGCACGAAGCAGGCGCGGCCTTGCTGATCCTGGCGGGCAATCATGACTCGGTCAGCGTGCTCGATGAAAGCCGCGAGCTGCTGACCTACCTGGGCGCCCAGGTGGTCAGCTCGACCGGTGATGAGGCCCGGCATGTCGTCACGTTGCCGCGACGTGGCACAGCGCGGGAGCCTGGCTGCATCGTCTGCGCACTGCCCTTCATCCGCCCGCGTGATGTGCAGCAAAGCCAGGCCGGACAAAGCGCACAGGACAAGCAGCAGGCACTGCAAGCCGCGATTGCATCCACCTACCAGCGCGTGTATGCCGCAGCCCTTCAAACGCAGAATGAGATACAGGCCAGCCAGGGCGAACTGCTGCCCATCATTGCCACCGGCCATCTGACCACGGTGGGTGCCAGCAGCAATGAATCGGTGCGTGAAATCTATGTAGGCGCACTGGAGGCTTTTCCGACCAATGCTTTCCCGCCAGCCTGCTATATCGCCCTTGGCCATATCCACAAGCCGCAGCTCGTCGGCGGGCTCGATCACATCCGCTACAGTGGCTCGCCCATCGCGCTGGGCTTTGACGAAGCCAGGCAGACCAAGCAGGTACAGTTGGTGGAGCTCAATGCCGGCGGGCTGCAGGCCGTCACCGCCCTGCCCGTGCCGGTGTTCCAGCCCATGGCCTCCATCGCCGGCAGTCTGGCGCAGATGCCCGTGCTGCTGAAGTCTGCCGCCGCGCAAACCCGCAACAATCTGCCTGTCTGGCTTGAAGTCACGGTAGAGGAAGACGACTATCTCTCCGACCTCACGGCGCGCGTGCAGGCCCTGGCCGAGTCGCTGCCCGTGGAGATTCTGCGCATCAAGCGACAGCGCGGCCAGGCTGCGGCACAGCTGTCCGGCGAGGCCCGCGAGTCGCTCGATGAACTCACCCCGCTCGATGTATTTGCGCGCCGACTGGCCCAGGAGAGCCTGGAGCCGCCACTGCAATCGGCGCTGACCGAGCGCTATCGGCAGGTGCTGAACGCTCTCGACGACGAACGAGGAGCTGCGGCATGAGAATTCTCAAACTGCGGCTGAAGAACCTGAACTCGCTCAAGGGCGAGTGGAACATCGACTTCACCGCTGCCCCCTTTGCCGACAACGGCCTGTTTGCCATCACCGGATCCACGGGCGCTGGCAAGTCCACGCTGCTCGATGCCATCTGCCTTGCGCTCTATCACCAGACGCCGCGCCTCGACAGCATCAGCGGCAGCAACGACATCATGACGCGCCACACCGGTGAGTGCGAAGCCGAGGTGGAGTTCGAAGTCAAGGGCGTGGCCTACCGCGCCTTCTGGAGCCAGCGCCGCGCGCGCGGCAAGCCGGATGCCGCCCTGCAAACTCCCAGGGTGGAGCTGGCACTGGTGGCGGACGGCAGCATACTCACCACCCACGTCAAGGACAAAACCCGGCGCATCGCCGAAATCACCGGACTGGACTTTGCGCGCTTTACCAAGTCCATGCTGCTGGCCCAGGGAGGCTTTGCCGCCTTCTTGCAGGCCACGGCCAATGAGCGCGCCGAGCTGCTCGAAGAACTGACCGGCACCGATATCTACGGTCGCATCTCGCAGTCCGTTTTCGAAAGAGCGCGCGACGCCCGCCAGGCCCTGGAGAAGCAACAGGCCCAGGCACAGGGCATGCAACTGCTGGATGCAGGCACACGCGAGCAGCTGCAGTCCCAGGCAGTACTGCTGCAGACCGGCTTGACGGATCTGCAGGCACGCCACCAGCAACTGCAAACCGTACAACGCTGGCAGGCACAGACCATGCAGGCCATGGAGGACGTGGAGCAGGCACGCAATGCACAAGCAAACGCCCAGCAAGCGCTGAGTGATGCCGCGCACGATTTGCTGCGCCTGCAGGCCCACGGACCTGCGCAGGCAATCCAGCCCATGCACCATCGCTGGCAGCTGGCACAAGGCCAGCAAAGCGAACAGGCCGCGCAATTGCAGCAACTGCATACCCTGCGGCTGCAAGCCCAAAGCGCGCAATGGCATCAACACCAACAGGCCCGGCAACTGGCTGGCGATCAGCTGCAGCAGTCAAGGCTGCAGCTGCAGTCTGCACAGGCCCGGCAGGCCGACTTGACGGCATGGCAGCAAGCCCATGCCAGCCACGCCCTGCTGGGTGAAAACCTCAGCGGCTGGCGCGAGCAGCTGCAGCAAGGCCAGCAACTGCAACGGCAAACCGTCCAGGCAGAAGGCCAGATGACGCAGTTGCAGAAGCTCGCCCGGCAACTACAGCAGCAAGCAGATGCACAGACACAGCTATCCACACAGTCGACACGGCAAGTCTCCCAGACGCTGCAACAGCAGCAGGCCGCAGAGCAAGCCCTGCAGCAGCAGTTGGCCACGCACGGCAGCCTGCCTCAGCTGCGCAGCCACTGGCAAAACGCAGAGCGCCAGCTGCATCACTGGCAGCAGTTGCAGGAACATGCCGCACTGCGCCAGCCCCTGGACGTGCAGCAGCAGCGCAATTCGCAGGCGTTGAGCTCCGTTGATTCCCGCATTCAAGAGCAGCTGGCGCAACGCGATGACTTGCGTGCGCAGTACAAGGCGCTCAAGGAAAAGGTGGCCGACAAGCAAGCCCTGCTTGACCAGGAGCGCCTCATCCAAAGCCTGCAAGAGCACCGCGCCGCGCTGCAGCCCGGCGAAGCCTGCCCGCTGTGCGGGTCTCAGGATCACCCAGCCATCACCGAATACGCGGCGCTGGATGTATCAGCCACAGCCGCTGCGCTGCAGCAGGCACAGAGCGAACTCGAGTCGCTGCAGCGCCAGGGCGAGCAGCTGAACACCGCGCTGGCCACTGCCCAGGGTCAGCAGCAGCTGCAGAAGGAGCAGCACCAGGCCATTGCCCAGCAGATTGAAAAATGGCTGTCACGCTGGGCTGACTTGCGCGCACAGAGCGCTGTGCCGCTGGATGAGGCGGCATGGCAGCAGCCCGAAGCACTGCGCACCGCTTGCGCTGAAGCCGGGCAGCAGATTGCGCAGCTGCAGCAGAACCTGGCCGATGCCGAAACTGCCGAGCGCCAGCTGCAACAGTCCAAGGACGCCTGCCAGGCGGCTCTGCAACACCAGCAGCAGATCGAGCATGCACAGGCCAGCACCCGGCAGGCTCTGCAGAACAATCTGACGCAGCAGGAGCAGACCGCTCAGGCACTGCAAGCCTTGATGCAGCAGGCCGGCGACCTGCAAACTCGCTTGCAGCTTGCCCTGCAGACGGCAGGCTACGCATTGCCCGAGAGCGCGGACACCGCAGACTGGCTAGATGCGCGTCAGCAGGAATGGCAGCAATGGCAGCGCCAGCAACAGGCAATGCAAGAGCTGACCCAGCAGATCGACCTGCTGCAACGCCAGGTCGAACAAGCCGCAGAGGATGCCGAGCACTGGCTGCAACGCAGCCAGGCCCTGCCCGATCTGCCCGCCGACGCCACCGCCTGTACAGCGCCAGCCGCCGCCACGCTGCATGACTGCAAAACCCTGCTCGAGCAGACTGCGCAGCAGCTGGCCACGCTGCAAGGTCAGGCAAGCCAGGCACAAGCCACGCTCGAGCAGCTGCAGCAATCGACGCGGCAGGCCCAGGCCGAATGGCAGCAGGCGCTGCAGGCCAGCCCGTTCTCCGACGAAGCGCAGTACACCGCAGCCCTGCTGTCCGATGCCGAACAGCAAGGTCTGCAGGCACTGAGCAACCAGCTTCAGGGCGCGGCACAACGCGCAGCCGCCTTGCAGGCAGACGCCAGCCGGCGCCTGACCGCACTGCAGACACAGGCGCTCAGCGATGAAGCACCCGAAACCATTACCGAGCAGATTACCCAGCTGGAGACCGAACGCGCCCAGCAGGCCGAGCAACTGGGCGCCCACCGCGCCCGCCTCAAAGATGACGATGACCGCCGCGCGGGCCAGCAAGCCTTGCTGGCCCGGATTGCCGAGCAGGAACAGGACAGCGATCTCTGGCAACACCTGGACAGCCTGATAGGCTCCGCCAGAGGCGACAAGTTCCGCAAGTTCGCACAGGGGCTGACGCTAGACCATCTGCTGCATCTGGCCAACCGACACCTGGAGCGCCTGCACGGTCGCTATCTGCTGCGGCGCAAGCCCACGGGCGAGCTGGAGCTGGACATCGTGGACGGCTGGCAGGGCGATGTGGCGCGCGACACGCGCACGCTCTCGGGCGGCGAGGCCTTTCTCGTCAGCCTGGCGCTGGCACTGGCACTGTCCGATCTGGTCAGCAGCAAGACCTCGATTGACTCGCTATTCCTCGACGAAGGCTTCGGCACGCTGGACGGCGATACGCTGGAGATGGCCCTCGCCGCGCTCGATGCACTCAACGCCAGCGGCAAGATGATTGGCGTCATCAGCCATGTGGAAGCGCTCAAGGAGCGTATTCCGGCGCAGATCCGCGTGGAAAAAGCGGCCGGAATCGGCTACTCCAGACTGGTGATCTGAAGTCTGGTTCAGGTGCCAGGCGGAGGTGACGGCATCATGCCCGGGCGCGGCGGCCGCATGCCGCCGGGCCGCCCCGGACCTCCTGGCCCACCCGGGCCGCCTGGCGGCATGGAGCCCTTGACCTGGCAGAGCTTGTCGGCACTGTCGCTGCGCACCACCACGGTCTTCGATGCCAGCATCACCCCTCCCAGGTTCTGCACATCGAAGACATAAGGCGTCTTGTCCAGCTCCTGCCCGACCACGTTGTCCACATCCAGGCGGGTATCGGGCTGGCCCTTGTCCTTGTAAAGCGGCGCCTGCGCAAAGATCTCGCTGTTGAGCGCATCGCTGAACAACAGCTGGCTGGTCAGCCACGATGCAGCGCTGTCCGCCGGGTCGTAGCTACCTTGCAGAATGCGAAAGTGCACATGCACGGCACGGCCGCGATACCAGCCTGGGTAGCAGCTGTCGAAGCGCGCCACGCCATGGCCGTCGGTGCGCTGATAGCCGCGAAAGAACTGCTTGTTCACATCGGCGGCATCGTTGTTGCACATGCGGTGAATCTGGCCCGAGTAACCGCCCGTGTGATTGGTATGCCAGATCTCGACAATCGTGCCCGGCACCGGCTCACAGCGCTCGTTGACCACGCGGATCTGCATATGCAGCGGCAGGCCATCCCAGCCATCGCTGACATCCATGCGCTCGGGAGACAGCGTGTGGCAGGGGCCGATGGTGGCCTCGCAGGTCAGGCGGCAACTGCCCGCCAGCCCGGCACTGGCAAACGGGTTGATGCCGCGCACAGCGGCTGTGATGGCCGCCGTACCACCGCTGAGCCATGGAGCAGCCGCTTTCCCCACGCTCCTCACCGACTCCGCAGCGGGAGCTGCGCAGCCGAGCAAGGGAATGACGGGCAGCACCCCCAGCACAGCACCGGAATGCTGCAGCCAATGTCTGCGGGTAAGCGGCAGGAAAGAGTCGGAGGATGAATGAGGCATGGAGCTTTGGCGTCAAGTCAGACTGGCTGCATGCTAGTGCACGGCAAGTCATTCAGGCGCTTGCTTTGCGAGCTTTACCGCAACGATACATCTACGCAGCGCCCCCCCAAATTACCCTTAACCGGCAGATCTCCAGCACTGCCAAACACTCACCAATCCATAGCAAACACCACTTTAATTGCGGGCGTAATAGATTGATTTCACTAAAGAAACATCAAGACTTCAAGCCGCCATCCACCCATCAAGTCTGGTGTTAACCCTCTGCGCCGGCCTGTCACTCGCTTCAAAGATGCATGCACTGGCGGAAGGCCAGGATAACCACCCAGAGGAGATGAAGTAGATGACACAGGAGACCCAGAAAGCCGGCCGCCGCAACCTACTCAAAGGTGCCGCGGTGGCTGCTTCCGCCATGTCCGTGCCCATGATAAGCACGGCCCAGACCACGTCCTGGCGCTTTCAGAGTACCTGGCCGGCCAAGGACATTTTTCACGAGTTTGCCCAGGACTTCGCGAAGAAAGTCAACGACATGACTGGCAACCGCCTCAAGATCGAGGTGCTGCCTGCCGGCTCCGTGGTGCCAGCATTCCAGTTGCTGGATGCCGTATCCAAAGGCACGCTGGATGGCGGACACGGCGTGATTGCGTACTGGTATGGCAAAAGCCAGGCCGTAGCGCTTTGGGGGTCCGGACCGGCCTTTGGCATGGATGCCAATATGGTGCTGGCCTGGCACAACTATGGCGGAGGCAAGGAGTTGCTGGACGAGATCTACGGCGGCCTGAAAATGGACGTGGTCTCCAAACTCTACGGCCCCATGCCGACCCAGCCGCTGGGCTGGTTCAAGAAACCCGTGGCCAAGGTGGAGGACCTGAAGGGACTGAAATTCCGCACCGTCGGCCTTGCCGTGGATGTGTTTACGGAAATGGGTCTGGCAGTGAACCCGTTGCCTGCCGGTGAGATCGTTCCAGCCCTGGATCGCGGCCTGCTGGATGCCGCCGAGTTCAACAATGCATCCAGCGACCGCGTGCTGGGCTTTCCGGATGTGACCAAGAACTGCATGCTGCAAAGCTTTCACCAGTCGAGCGAGCAGTTTGAGGTGCTGTTCAACAAGACCAAGTTCAACGCCCTGCCGGCCGAGATCAAGTCCATCATCGAGTACGCCACCCAGGCCGCCAGCGCCGACATGAGCTGGAAGGCCACCGACCGCTATGCCAAGGACTATGCAGAGATGCAGTCCAAGCAGGGCGTGAAGTTCTACAAGACACCCGACGCCATCCTGCGCGCCCAACTGGCCGCCTGGGACAAGGTGACATCCAAGAAGGCCGCCGAGAACCCCATGTTCAAGAGGGTGATGGACTCCATGCGCACGTTTGCCCAGCGCAGCGGGCGCTGGCAAAACGATACCGACCTCGACTTCAAGATGGCCTGGAACCACTACTTCGCGCAAAAACGCAGTTGATGCCGACACAGCGCAGCCCAGAAGGGGCTGCGCCTGTCTGCCTCCCGCAACCCCGCCCCGGCAGGCGGGCATCCCATCCTCTTCGCACCTCGCTGCATCATGCAGCGGAGACTGCCATGCAAAAAATTCTGCTTGCTGTCGATGCGTTCTCGACCTTTATCGGCAAGGTGGCGGCCTGGGCCGTGGTGCTGTTGACAATGCTGATCAGCTGGGAGGTGTTCTCCCGCTACGCACTGAACAAACCTCACGCCTGGGTGCTGGATGCACAGATCATGCTCTACGGCACCATGTTCATGCTGGCCGGCGCCTACACCCTGTCCAAGAACGGCCATGTGCGCGGCGATGTGCTCTACGGCTTCTTCAGCCCGCGTGCGCAGGCTGCCGTGGATCTGTGCCTGTACATCCTGTTCTTCCTGCCTGGCGTACTGGCGCTGACCTGGGCCGGCTGGACCTATGCCCACGAATCGCTGGACATTCGCGAGCAGACCTTCTCTGCCCATCCGTTGCCGCTGTATCCATTCAAATTCATGATTCCGCTGGCTGGTGGCGTGCTGCTGCTTCAGGGCCTGGCTGAAATCGCCCGCTGCATGCTGTGCCTGCGCGACGGCCAATGGCCCCGTCGCGGCGCAGACGTGGAAGAAGTGGATGTGGAAAAGCTCAAGGAAATGGTGCAGGAGGGCAAAGCATGAAGATGCGCAAGGAACTGTGGTTCGGCTTTTCCATCATGGCCCTGGTCGTGCTCTCGGCCATCGTGCTGCTGCTGGGCGTAGAAAACATCACCAACGGCCATCTGGGCCTGCTGATGCTGTCGCTGGTGGTGGTCGCCATCATGCTGGGCTTTCCCACTGCCTTCACGCTGATGGGCATGGGCATGATCTTCACCTGGCTGGCCTATGAGCGAGATACCACACGCACACTGGATTTGATGGTGCAGTCAGCCTACAAGAGCATGACCAATGACGTGCTCATCGCCATCCCCCTTTTCGTCTTCATGGGCTATCTAGTCGAGCGCGCCAACCTGATCGAAAAGCTGTTCAAAAGCATGCACCTGGCCATGGCCCGCGTGCCGGGCTCGCTTGCTGTGGCCACGCTGGTGACCTGCACCGTGTTTGCCACGGCCACCGGCATTGTGGGCGCCGTGGTCACGCTCATGGGCCTGCTGGCACTGCCCACCATGCTGCGTGCCGGCTACAGCACGTCCATGGCGGCAGGGGCCATCACGGCGGGTGGCTGCCTTGGCATCTTGATACCGCCTTCGGTGCTGCTGATTCTCTATGGCGCGACAGCAGGCGTTTCCGTCGTCCAGTTGTATGCCGGCGCTTTCTTCCCTGGCCTGATGCTTGCCGGCCTGTACGTGGGCTATGTGATTCTCATGGCCAAGATCAAGCCGGCCTGGGCACCACCGCTGTCAGCCGCCGAGCGCCAGGTAGCTCTACCGCCCCTGACTCGCGAGCTGCCCGCCACCGCTCAGCAATACGCCCCCATGCGCCTGCTGGCCGCACTCAAAGGCCAGCGCAATGCACAGGTTCCCACGGGCTACCTGCTGCGCCAGCTAGCCGTGGTGGTTCTGCCCGGAATGCTGTTCCTGCTGCTGGCTGCCAGCAGCTGGCAGGCAGTGACGACGCCGAAGGTGCAGGAACAGTTCGAGATCCAGCCCATAGGCATGGAAAGCGGCAGCTCCTCCAGCTCCGGCACAGGCCTTGCCGAGCCGCCCATAGAAGGTGGCTTGCAGGAACCACCCACCGAAGGAGGGCTGCAGGAGCCGCCCACCGAAGGAGGGCTGCAGGAGCCGCCCGGCTCAGAGTCCTCCGCCCCGGTGGCAGCAACGGCGCCGGCAGAGCCTGAAACAGGCAGCAACGCACCGGGCGTGCCTGCTGCCAGCCAGGCTGAAACCCAGCCAGCCCCCACCTGGTGGTGGATTGGCTTTGCACTGCTGGGGACCTGCACCGCACTGTTCTATCTGTTTCTGAGTTTTGCGCGGCTGGAAATCTTCAAGATGCTGCTGGGCTCGTTCTTTCCGCTGGTGGTGCTGATCCTGACCGTACTCGGCTCCATTGTCTTTGGCCTGGCCACGCCGACCGAAGCGGCTGCCATGGGCGCCTTGGGCGGCTTTGTGCTTGCCGCTGCCTACAAGCGCCTGAGTATCGATGTCGTCAAGGAGTCCGTGTACCTGACTGCCAAAACCTCGGCCATGGTCTGCTGGCTGTTTGTGGGCTCGGCCATTTTCTCCGCCGCCTTTGCATTGCTGGGCGGGCAGGAGCTCATAGAGCGCTGGGTACTGTCCATGAACCTCAGCAAGATAGAGTTCATGATCCTCTCTCAGGTCGTGATCTTTCTGCTGGGCTGGCCGCTGGAATGGACGGAGATCATCGTCATCTTCATGCCCATCTTCATCCCCCTGCTCAACCACTTTGGCGTTGACCCGCTGTTCTTCGGCCTGCTGGTGGCGCTGAATCTGCAGACGGCCTTCCTCTCTCCGCCCGTGGCCATGTCTGCCTTCTACCTCAAGGGAGTGGCACCGCCTTCGGTGACGCTCAACCAGATCTTCGTGGGCATGATGCCCTTCATGGGCATACAAATCCTGGCCATCGTGCTGCTCTACATCTGGCCGCAGATCGGTCTGTGGCTGCCGCAACTGCTCTACAAATAACAAAAGGCCATCAGCACATCACTATCAAATGCATAGCTTGCTGCGCTTGCTACATAGTAACTTCGTGTTTATATAGATGAAAATATGAGATGGAGCAAGCGCAAGAAGCTATCTTTTTAGAATCGATAAGCACAACAAAGCTCGAGGTCACCATGGCCTTGTCGCGCAGTCATCAGGTCTTTGCCGTACCATCCAGACCCTTGCTTGATAGGTACAAGCCATGATCCGGATCGCAGAACTCAAACTCCCTCTCTCGGCGGTTGAATACCACCCCGAGAACCACACCGAATACCAGCCTACGGACAAGCTCACGCAGCTTGCGGCCGAGCGCCTGGAAATTGCGGCCGCCGCCATTGCAAAGCTGCATGTGCACAAACGCAGCTTCGATGCGCGCAAGGCGGAGCTGCTGGCCGTCTACATCGTCGATATCACGCTGGCCGACGAGAGCCAGGAGGCCGCGCTGCTGACGCAGTTTGCCGACCACCCCCATGTCAATCCCACGCCCGACATGAGCTGGAAACCCGTGGGCCAGGCCCCGGCGGATATGAACGAGCGCCCCGTGGTCGTGGGCTTTGGACCCTGCGGCATGTTTGCCGGACTGGTGCTGGCCCAGATGGGCTTCAAGCCCATCGTGCTGGAGCGCGGCAAGACCGTGCGCGAGCGCACCAAGGACACCTGGCGCCTGTGGCGCAAGCGCGAGCTGACGCCCGAGTCCAATGTGCAGTACGGCGAAGGCGGCGCCGGAACCTTCTCCGACGGCAAGCTCTACAGCCAGATCAAGGACCCGCGCCATCTGGGCCGCAAGGTGCTGACCGAGTTCGTGACCTATGGCGCGCCGCCCGAAATTCTCTACGCGGCTCACCCCCATATCGGCACCTTCAAGCTGGTCAAGCTGGTCGAAGGCATTCGCGAGGAAATCGTGCGCCTGGGCGGAGAAATCCGCTTCGAGCAGCGCGTGACCGATGTACAGATCGAAGAAGTCGACGGCCAGCGCCAGCTGGTCGGCCTGCAGGTGCTCGACCAGGCCACGGGCCAAAGCTATGCGCTGTCCACCCATCATGCCGTGATGGCGCTGGGCCACAGCTCGCGCGACACTTTTGCCATGTTCTACGAGCGCGGCGTGGCCATGGAGGCCAAGCCCTTCTCCGTGGGCTTTCGCATCGAGCATCCGCAAAGCGTGATCGACCGCGCCCGCTGGGGCAAGGATGCCGGCCACCCGCTGCTGGGCGCTGCCGACTACAAGCTGGTGCACCATGCCAGAAACGGCCGCGCCGTCTATAGCTTTTGCATGTGCCCAGGCGGCACCGTGGTGGCAGCGACCAGCGAACCCGGGCGCGTGGTCACCAACGGCATGAGCCAGTATTCGCGCGCCGAGCGCAATGCCAATGCCGGCATGGTCTGCGCCATCAGCCCCGAAGACTACCCGCAAGACGCCGAGAGCTTTGCCTGGGCCTTCGACGGCAAGACCTTCGGCGTCGAAAAGCTGCAAAAAGGCGAGCATCACCCGCTCTCCGGCATTGTGCTGCAGCGCCAGCTGGAGTCCCAAGCCTATGTGCTCGGCGGCCAGAACTACAGTGCGCCCGGCCAGCTCGTGGGCGACTTTGTGACTGGCAAGCCCTCCACCGAATTTGGCGAGGTGCAACCCTCGTACAAGCCCGGCATCAGCCTCGGCGATCTGCACCAGGCCCTGCCCGCCTATGCGATCGAAGCCATGCGCGAGGCCCTGCCCGCCTTTGGCAAGAAGATTCGCGGCTACGACATGAAGGATGCCGTGCTGACCGGTGTGGAAACCCGCACCTCGTCCCCGGTCAAGATCGGTCGCGGCGCCGACTTCCAGAGCGACAACACGCGCGGTCTGTACCCGGCTGGCGAAGGTGCCAGTTATGCGGGCGGCATTCTGTCGGCCGGTGTGGACGGCATCAAGGTCGGCGAGGCCGTTGCAGCCGCGATTCTCGGCGTCGAGGTGCCCTCCTCGGGCGCGCGCGGCTCGGGCGGCGCCCTCTAATCGGGGGCAGGCAGCCGCGCTGCCCCCCAGGCATGCCAGCCCTGCTGCTGGCTGCCTTTGATGGGCGCTTCCATACCAGACGTCATGGCTTCACAAGTTTTTGGACGCTGACTGACAATGCACCAGGTTTGGCATCGCTACGCTGGTGACTTCATTGCACGCCAAGCGTCTCCATGAAACCTCTGCGACCTGCCCCTGCCTCCGTGTCCCTGGGACTGGCCTGCTGGCTGGCAGCCGCCAGTGCCGGCGCACAAACCAGTGATCCCGCTGCTGCGGCGGACAAGAGCGCCGACAAGCCCTCGGCGCTATCGGGCTGGATGCTCGGCTACGCCCCCCTGGACTGGCATTTCTCCGATGCCAAAAAGGAAAACGATTTCGAGCCCGACGAACAAAAGCACGCCTATGTCTGGCTGATCCAGGCCGAGAAGGAGCTGGACGAGCGCCATATCGCGGGATTTGCCTATTTCAGGAACTCCTTCGGCCAGCCCAGCCAGTACGCCTATTACGGCTGGCGATTCAGGCCTTTTGACAGCGTGCCAGGCCTTTTCTTCAAGGTCACGGGCGGCATCATTCACGGCTACAAGTTTCCGTACAACAAGAAGATCCCGTTCAACAACAGGCATGGCTGGGGCATCACGGCCATTCCGGCCGTGGGCTATGACTTCAACAGCAACTGGGGCACCCAGATCAATGTGCTGGGCAATGCCGGCGTGATGTTCCAGCTCAACTACACGGTTCGCTAGGCCGCAGGAAACGACCTGTCAGGCTCCGCGCAGCCTGGCAAAATCAGGCGCACGCTTTTCCAGAAAGGCCGCAATGCCTTCGCGAGACTCCTCGCTGCCCTGGGCCTCGACCATATGGTCGGCCTCCAGCGCCAGCTGTTGCTCCAGGCTGTGGCGGTGTGCCACCCGGCACAGTGCCTTGATACGCGCGGTCGCCACTTCCGGCCCCTGGGCCAGTTGCCGCGCCAGCTCCAGCGCTTGAGCCAGGGCCTGGCCCGGCTCCGTCAAACGGTTGATGCAGCCATGCGCATGCATGCGCTCGCCGCTGATGCGCTCGCCCGTCAGGCAGAGCTCGGTCAGCAATTGACGGGACATGAACTCGGCCAGAAACGAAGTCGCGCCACCGTCGGGTGTGAGGCCGACCTTCACATAGGCCACCGAGAAAACCGCCGACCTTGCCGCCACCAGCATGTCGCATGCCATGGCCAGAGAAAGGCCTGCACCAGCGGCAGCGCCCTCCACCGCCGCGATCACAGGCTTGGGGCAGTCGCGTATGGCACGAATCAGATGGTTGAGATCCTCAAGCTTTAGGCGGCGTTCGGCCAGCGGCATCTCGCGCCTCGTTGCCAGCTGGTTCAGATCGCCGCCAGCGCAGAAATGACCGCCCTCGCCCGTCAGAATCACGGCGGCCACCGAGGCATCGGTGCCGGCCGCACGCAGCGCTTCCATGACCGCGTAGTAATACTCGGGCGACAGCGCATTGCGCGCTGCCTGGTTGTTATTGGAGAGGATGAGAACAGCGCCTTCGCGGCGGGTGACAAGAGCAGGATTCACGGCAAACCTCCTGCATCCGACTCTAGCGATGCAGGCACGGCCCGCCTAGCGGGCGGATGCCCTCTCTTGTCACCTAGCGGACGCCCTCAGCGGCGCGGTCCCCAATGGCCGCCGCCGTGATGCCAGCCGCCAGGACCATGATTCCACCCACCCTCATGCCAGCCGTAGCCGGGACGTGGCGGCATGGCCCAGCGGCCGGGACGCCAGTTGTAGCGCCCGCCGCCCCAGCCCCAGGAGCCGCCGATCCAGACATAAGCCGGCGAGGGAGCCACCGGGATCACCTCGTTGATCAGGGGAGGCGGGGCCATGGGTGCATAAACGTCGCCCGCAACCACCTCGGTTCCATAAGCCGGATAGGCCGGGGCCACCACACAGCCCGTAAGCAGGGCAGCAGAGCCGCCCAGCAGCAAGACCGGCAGCAGTCGGCGGGTCATGGTTTGAGAGATGAAGGACATCACAACTCCTGAAAGTCCGGGGACATGTATATGCTCCTACAACGCAAAAGCCCCTGCCGGTTGTTGACAGGGGCTTGTGAAGCAGCGGTAAAGACCGGCTACGGCCGTTTACACATGCGTACGCTTAGCGGGCGTTCTGCAGTGCAGCAATGCGCTGCTCGATGGGCGGGTGGGTAGAGAACAGCTGGCCGATGCCACCGGCAATGCCCATGGCCGCCACGCTCTTGGGCAGCTCGCCCGGATGCATGCCGCCCAGACGGGCCAGCGCATTCATCATGGGCTGCTTGCGACCCATGAGCTGGGCAGCACCCGCGTCCGCACGGAACTCACGCTGGCGCGAGAACCAGGCCACGATCATGGCGGCGACAAAGCCCAGCAGGATATCCAGCACCACGGTGGTGATCATGTAGCCGATGCCCGGGCCGGAGCTTTGCTCGTCGTTGCGGCGCAGGAAGGAGTCGACCGCATAGCCGATCACGCGCGAGAGGAAGACCACAAAGGTGTTCATCACGCCCTGGATCAGCGTCATGGTCACCATGTCGCCATTGGCGATGTGGGCCACTTCGTGACCGATCACGGCCTCGACCTCTTCACGCGTCATGCCTTCGAGCAGACCTGTGGACACGGCCACCAGGGCCGAGTTCTTGAAGGCGCCAGTCGCAAAGGCGTTGGGCTCGCCCTCATAGATGCCGACCTCGGGCATGCCGATGCCAGCCTTTTCAGCAAAGCCGCGCACGGTGTTGACGATCCAGGCCTCGTCGGCGTTGCGCGGCTCGTTGATGACCTGCACGCCCGATGTCCACTTGGCCATGGGCTTGGAGATCAGCAGCGAGATGATGGCGCCGCCAAAGCCCATGATGAAGGCAAAGCCCAGCAGGGCGCCCAGATTGAGGCCGTTGGCAGTGAGGTAGCGGTTGACGCCCAGCAGGCTGGCGACGATGCCCAATACCGCCACCACGGCGATATTGGTCAGTAGAAATAAGGCAATACGTTTCATCGAGGGTGTACTCCACACAGGGGACAAAATGACCAGAACCCCTGAGGCACCGCCTGTGCAGGACGAATGCGCATCAAGCCAGTTCTGTTTCTGGCAGTACCCGTTGTTGTGTTGTTTGTGCGGTACGTGGGGCTCGGAAAACTAGAGAGTCATCATAGAAGGAAAAGTTCTGGTTTTGCAGGCACCAGTCCGGGATTCCCAATATGGGAATTGGTAGATAGGGCTTGCTGGCCAGATTGCAAGACTGGGTCCGCAACTGATGGTCCAGCCAGCCGTCTGCCTCGGCCAGCGATGCCAGCCCTGGAGCCTGCCCCAGCGGCACGCAGATCACATGCGCGGTAATGGCCTTGCGCGGCTGAACCAGCTTTTCCAGCAGGGCATGGCCTATGGGAAGAAAGCGCGCCTGCGCCCACAGCACACGCCGGGCCACAAACAGCTCCTGCCAGCGCTTGTCGCGCAGCGCATCGCACAGTGCCTGCGGCGCGAGCAGCAAGCCGCCGTTCTCGTCCAGCACCGTGATCGAATCGCGCAGGCGCCCGCGCTGCGCCCCCACGCCCTGACGCTCTATCTCGGCCGCCTGCAGCGCGTTGAGCCGCTGCTTGAGCAACGGCCAGTGCAGCCAGATCAGGCCGTTAAAGAAGTCATGCAGATTGTCGCGCGTGGGAATGCTGCGCTCTCTGTGGATGAATGCTTCATAGGCCTGACCGGCAGGCAGCTGCAGCTGATCGACAAACTGCCAGCCCGGCAGCAGTCCGTGGGCGGCAGCCACTTCCTGCAAGGCCCGGGCCACGCCGGCACCGCCCAGCACCCGGTCATGAGCCTGACGTCCAAGCGCTTGCAGCGGTGCCAGCCAGGGCACCTGCCAGTCAATGGCCCAATCCACTGACGGCATTGCGGCTGGCTGCATCAAGGCAGCACCTCGTCCTGATGCCCACGCAGATCGCGCACCGCCACGCGGGCCGTGCCCTCGTCACGCAACTCGAACACCTGGGTCGCGGCCATGAGCTTGGTCAGCGAGGCATAGCCATAGTTGCGCGCATCAAACGACAGCTTGTTGCCGATATGCGTGCCCACCGCAGCCACACGTGCCCAGCCGGCTTCGTCCTGCGTCGCCTTGACGGCATCGCGCAGCATGGCAATGAGCTGCCTGTCTTCCTTGAGCATGTGCGAAGGCACGCGCAACGTGGTGCATGCCGGGGCCGCAGCGCCCGTGCCACCGGCCACCTTGCCATTGCTGACAGGGAGGGTCTGCTCGGATGGCTGGCTTGCCACAGGCACTGCACGTGGAACTGCCTCGGCCTCCAGCGCCTCGCGGCGTTCGCTGCGGCTGACAATGCCGTCGCCGAGTTCCTTGAGCGCATCGAAATACAGAAAGCGCGAGCAGGCATTGACGAAAGCCCTGGGCGTCTGCTCCGCGCCGAATCCATAGACCGCAGCGCCCTTGGCGCGCAAATGCATGACCAGCGGCGTGAAGTCGGCGTCCGAGGAAACGATGCCGAAGGCATCGGGCTTTTCGGTATAGAGCAGCTCCATGGCATCCACCGTCATGGCCATGTCGGTCGCGTTCTTGCCCTTGGAGTAGTCAAACTGCTGCATGGGCCGCACGGCGTACTCCAGCAGCTTGCTCTGCCAGCCATGCAGACCGGCCTTGGTCCAGTTGCCATAGGCACGGCGAATATTGATCAGGCCGAAGGTGGATAGCTCGGTCAATATCTCGTCAATCATCTCTGCGGGCGCGTTGTCCGCATCGATCAGCAAGGCAATCTTGGGCTGGACATCGTTGGGCATGCAATCTCCTGAGCGCTGTTTAGCCAAGCCTAACCGAGGCCTTGCGTAAAGCCAAACTAAAAAAGGAGCAGCTTGCGCAACTCCTTTATTGATTTCAGACCGAAAACACCTTTGATTCAAGTGAACACAGGCGCTTGCAGCTACTGTTTTTAATCCAGCATCTTCCAAGGCAGGGCTTCGCCAAAGCGCAGCGGCTTGAGCTGCGCCCCTTCGCCGTATGCAAAGCTCACGGGCGGTGTCCAGCTTTCCTTGACCAGGGTGATGGTGTCGGTGTTGCGGGGCAGGCCGTAGAAGTCGGCGCCGTTGAAGGACGCAAAGGCTTCCAGTTTGTCGAGAGCCCCGACGCCGTCGAACACCTCCGCATACATCTCGATGGCGGCGTGGGCGCTGTAGCAGCCGGCGCAGCCGGTCGCGGCTTCCTTCAGATGCGCTGCATGGGGTGCGCTGTCCGTGCCCAGGAAGAACTTGCTGCTGCCGCTGGTGGCGGCCTGCACCAGCGCCAGGCGATGGGTTTCGCGCTTGAGGACCGGCAGGCAATAGAAGTGCGGGCGCACGCCGCCCAGGAAGATGGCGTTGCGGTTGAACAGCAGATGCTGGGGCGTGATGGTCGCAGCCAGGAAATCGTCGGCTGCGGCCACGTACTCGGCGGCTTCCTTGGTCGTCACATGCTCCATGACGATCTTGAGCTCGGGGAAATCCTTGCGCAGAGGCTTGAGCTGCTGCTCGATGAACACTGCCTCGCGGTCGAACAGGTCGATGCTCTGATCGGTGACTTCACCATGCACCAGCAGCACCAGGCCTTCGCGCTGCATGGCTTGCAGCGTGGGATAGATCTTGCGCAGATCGGTCACGCCATGGTCGGAATTGGTCGTGGCACCTGCGGGGTACAGCTTGCAGGCCACCACGCCGGCCGCCTTGGCGCGCACGATTTCCTGAGGGCCCAGGTTGTCCGTCAGATACAGCGTCATCAGCGGCTGGAACTGGCTGCCTTCAGGCACGGCCGACAGAATGCGGGCGCGGTAGTCCGCAGCCATCTCCGCCGTGGTGACCGGGGGCTTGAGGTTGGGCATGATGATGGCACGGCCCATCTGGCGGGCAGTGTGCGGCACCACGCAGCGCATGGCATCGCCATCGCGCACATGCAAGTGCCAATCATCGGGGCGGGTAATCGTGATGGTCTGAGTCATGGCCGATATTGTCCCATCTTCGCTGGCGGCAAGGCCGCACCCGACCCCGCAAGAGCAGTGCTCCCACGGCGGTCACAGGCTCTTCTCTCTGGCATTTGGCGCAAAAATCCTCAAAAATGAAGCCAAGGAGGAGGTCTTATGTCTGTTCCTCAAGCTCTGGCCGGCACACCATTGCGCACCGACTTTCTCAGCGCCAGCGACGCAGCCCGGCTGGTCGCGCGCGTCGGCATCACCCAGGTGCTGCGCCTGATCAGCCAAGCCCTGGAGGCCGACTTCGGCCGCTGGCAGGACTTCGACAAAAGCGCGCGTACCGCAGCCCATTCCGCCAGCGGCGTGATCGAGCTGATGCCGGTGGCAGATGCGCGGGACTACGCCTTCAAATACGTCAACGGCCACCCGCACAATCCGCGTCTGGGCCTTCCCACTGTGATGGCTTTCGGCGCGCTGGCCGATGTCGCCACCGGCATGCCGCGCTTTGTCAGCGAGCTGACGCTGACCACGGCCTTGCGCACCGCCGCCACATCCGCCATGGCCGCGCGCCATCTGGCGCGCGCCGGCAACCGCAGCATGGCGCTGATCGGCAATGGCTCGCAAAGCGAATTCCAGGCTCTGGCCTTCATGGAGTTGCTGGGCGTGCGCGAGCTGCGCCTGTTCGACATCGACCCTGCGGCCTCGCAAAAGCTGCTGCACAACCTGCAGCCGTTCCTGCCCGATTTTTCCGCTACGGCCATCGTCTGCACCAGCGTGCGAGACGCCGTGGCCGGCACGGACATCGTGACCACCGCCACCGCCGACAAGACCCGCGCCACCATCATCCCCGGGCATTTGCTGGAGCCCGGCATGCATATCAATGCCGTGGGCGGTGATTGCCCCGGCAAGACAGAGTTCGATGCCAGCGCCCTGCAGCGTGCGCAGGTCTTTGTCGAGTACGAGCCGCAGACGCGCATCGAGGGCGAGCTGCAACAGATGCCGGCCGACTTTGCCGTGACCGAGCTGTGGCGCGTGCTGCAGAAGCTGGCGCCGGGCCGGACATCGGACGCCCAGATCACCCTGTTCGACTCCGTGGGCTTCGCGCTGGAGGACTACTCGGCGCTGCGCACCATGCATAGCCTGGCGCAAGGCGCAGGCCTGCTGTCACAGATCGAGCTGGTGCCGGAGCTCGCCGACCCCAAGGATCTGTTTGCCATGGTGAGACAGGCAGCCAGCCCCCAGATCATCAATCTTGCGGCCCGTAAGACGGCCTGAAGCGGAGCGGCTCATGGCATACACATCGTCCACACTAATAGGTCTGCCCACCGATATCGGTGCCTCGCGCCTTGGCGCGGCCATGGGGCCAGATGCCCTGCGTGTGGCCCAGCTCGGTCCAGCCCTTGAACGGCTGGGGGTGCAGGTCAACGATCTGGGCAATCTGAGCGGCCCCGCCAACCCGCGTGGCGCGCGCGATGCCCAGGGTCTGCGCAATCTGGCCGAATGCCTGAGCTGGAACCGGATCGCCCATGACGCGGTGCTGCAGGTGCTGCAGCAACACCGGCTGCCCATACTGCTGGGTGGCGACCATACGCTGGCCACAGGCTCCATCAGCGCCGTGGCCCGCCATTGCCGCGCCACGGGCAAGCAGCTGCGCGTGCTCTGGCTGGATGCCCATTCGGATTGCAACACCCCCGAAAGTTCGCCCACGGGCAATCTGCACGGCATGCCGGTTTCAAGCCTCTGCGGACTGGGACCGACGGAACTGGCCTCGCTGTCCGGCACGACTCCCGCCCTGCCCGCCTCATCGTTCTGCCAGATCGGCCTGCGCAGCGTGGACGAGAGCGAAAAGCACATGATCCGAGAGCTGGGGCTGGAGGTCTACGACATGCGGGCCATCGACGAACTGGGCATGCGTGAAGTGATGCGCCGCGCCCTGGTCAGCCTGCTGGGACGCAACGACAGGGACATCCACCTGCATCTGAGCTTTGACGTGGACTTTCTCGATCCTGACATTGCTCCCGGCACCGGCACACCGGTACGCGGCGGCCCCACCTATCGCGAGGCCCAGTTGTGCATGGAAATGATTGCCGACTCCGGCCGTCTTGCCTCGCTGGACATTGTGGAGCTCAACCCGGCGCTGGACCTGCGCAACCAGACGGCGGAGCTGGTGGTGGACCTGGTGCAAAGCCTGTTTGGTCAAAGCACGCTGATGCGCGCCCCCCGCGGCGTGCTGCAATGCTGACCGGCAGTCCGGCCCGGCCGCCATGAAAAAAGGCGCTCCTGCGAGCGCCTTTTTGCGGCTTGCCTGCGGTATCAATGCTGCAGGATCTTGTTGAGGAATTCCTTGGTACGCGGCTGGCGGTTTTCGGGATGGCCGAAGAACTCTTCCTTGCTGCAGTCCTCCAGAATCTTGCCGCCCACGTCCATGAAGATCACACGGCTGGCCACCTTGCGCGCAAATCCCATTTCGTGGGTCACGCACATCATGGTCATGCCTTCATGGGCCAGGCCCATCATCACGTCCAGCACTTCGCCCACCATTTCGGGGTCCAGTGCCGAAGTGGGTTCGTCGAACAGCATGACGATGGGATCCATCGACAGAGCGCGCGCAATGGCCACGCGCTGCTGCTGACCGCCGGAGAGCTGGCCGGGGAACTTGTCCTTGTGAGCGGTCAGGCCCACGCGGTCCAGCATCTTGAGGCCACGGGTCTTGGCGTCTGCAGCACTGCGGCCCAGCACCTTCATCTGCGCGATGGTCAGGTTCTCCGTCACCGACAGGTGGGGGAACAGCTCAAAGTGCTGGAACACCATGCCCACGCGGCTGCGCAGCTTGGGCAGATCGGTCTTGGGATCGTGCACTGCCGTGCCGTCCACAAAGATCTCGCCCTTCTGGAAAGGCTCCAGAGCATTGATGGTCTTGATCAGCGTGGACTTGCCGGAGCCCGAAGGGCCGCACACCACCACCACCTCGCCCTTGTTGATATTGGTGGAGCAATCGGACAGCACCTGAAAGCTGCCGTACCACTTGGAAACGTTCTTGAGTTCAATCATTTTTCACTCCGACTTTTGTCAGTGATCCATCGCAGCGCCTGCAGCGGGCTCGGTCAGGCCTGGGACAGCCAGCAAGGGCCGTCCCGCAGCCGAGGCCGTCGTCCCCCTTGAGGGGGAGGGCGCGAAGCGACTCAGGGGGTGTTTCATCGAATAATGGCGATCTTCTTGTGCAGACGCTTGACGAACCAAGACAGTGCAAAGCAGATCACAAAATAGGTCACGGCAGCCGCCAGATAGGATTCGATGGGTCGGCCGAAGTTCTTGCCGGCGATTTCGAAGCCCTTGAGCATGTCGTAGGCACCGATCGCATAGACCAGCGAGGTATCCTGAAACAGGATGATGGTCTGGGTCAGCAGCACGGGCAGCATGTTGCGGAAGGCCTGAGGCAGCACCACCAGACGCATGTTCTGACCATAGGTCATGCCCAGTGCCTGGCCGGCAAACACCTGTCCACGTGGAATGGACTGGATGCCGGCGCGCATGATTTCAGAGAAATATGCTGCTTCGAATGCCACAAAGGTGATGATGGCCGAAGTCTCCGCGCCGATGGGCTTGCCGATCAGCATGGGCATCAGCAGGAAGAACCACAGGATCACCATCACCAGCGGGATGGAGCGCATGCCGTTGACATAGATGGTGGCAGGCAGGTCCAGCCACTTCTTGCCCGACAGGCGCATCAGCGCCAGCAAGGTGCCGAAGAAGATGCCGCCCAGCGTGGCGATCACGGTCAAGGACACGCTGAAATACAGCCCCTTCAGCACAAAGTTGCTGAACAGGTCCCACGAGAAAAACGACCAGTCGAGGTTGAGATTCATATCAGTGGCCTCCACCGCTGGCTGCAATCAGACCGGGCACGCGAGAACGCTTCTCGATGAAGGCCATGATGCGGTTGATGATGAAGGCAGAAATCACATACAGACCTGTCACAGCCATATAAATTTCGACGCCACGAGCCGTCTCTTCCTGGGCCTGCATGGCGAACATGGTCAGCTCAGCCACGGACACGGCAAACGCCACGGACGAGTTCTTGAACACGTTCATGGCCTCGCTGGTCAGCGGCGGAATGATGATGCGAAACGCCATCGGCAGCAGCACATAGCGGTAGGTCTGGAAGGTCGTGAAACCTACTGCCATGCCGGCGTAGCGCTGGCCCCGCGGCAAAGCCTGAATACCGGAGCGCACCTGCTCGGCAATACGGGCAGAGGTGAAGAAACCGATCGCAAACACCACCAGCACAAAGCCCGGCAGGGACTTCATTGCGGGGAAGATGGCCGGAACCACGTGGTACCAGATGAACACCTGGACCAGCAAGGGAATATTGCGGAACAACTCCACCCAGGCATTGCCCAGGCGCACTATCCACGGACGATCGGGCAAGGTACGCAAGGTACCGATGACTGCGCCCAGCACCAGAGCGATGACCAGCGACAGCAATGCCACCGACACGGTCCAGCCCCAGGCCGACATCATCCAATCCAGATAGGTGATGTCACCGTTCTTGCCAAAACAACTCTGCCCGACCTCTTGGGTAATGGTGTCCTGACAGAACACCTGCCAATCCCAACTCATACGAGCACCTCTTTCATTCTTGGTTTATGAGGGCAAACGCTCACACCGGCCCTCGCAACAAAAAAGCCCCTTCTAACCGCTTGGCAGAAGGGGCGGTACACCTATAGGCGGGATTACTTGACTTCGTAAGCTTCCATGGGCTTGTCGTTGGGGTGAGCCCACGCATCCTTGGTCGCTGCCGACAGTGGCAGACCCACCTTCACGTTGTTGGGAGGAATGGGCTGCAGGAACCACTTGTCGTACAGCTTGGTCAGAGAACCATCCTTGATCTGACGCACGATGGATTCGTCCACAGCCTTCTTGAAGGCGGGATCGTCCTTGCGCATCATGCAGGCGATGGGTTCCACCGACAGCACTTCACCCACGATCTTGTAATCGTTGGGAGCCTTGGACTTGGAGATATTGGCAGCCAGGATGGAGCCGTCCATGATGAAGGCATCGGCGCGGCCGGTTTCCAGCATCAGGAAGCTGTCGGCGTGGTCCTTGCCCATGACTTCCTTGAAGGTCAGGCCGTCAGCGCGCTTGTTCTTGCGCAGGGTCTGCACGGAAGTCGTACCCGTCGTGGTCACGATGGTCTTGCCGTTCAGGTCCTTGATGCCGGTGATGCCGGAGTTGGCACGGGTGGCAATGCGCACTTCTTCCACATAGGTGGTGAAGGCAAAAGCTGCATCCTTCTGACGAGCCGTGTTGTTGGTGGTGGAGCCGCACTCGATGTCCACGGTGCCGTTCTGCACCAGAGGAATACGGTTTTGCGAGGTCACGGGCTGGTACTTCACTTCCAGCGCTGTCAGGCCCAGTTGCTTCTGGATGTCCTTGAGAATGCGCTCACCCATTTCGGTATGGAAGCCTACATATTTGCCATTGCCCAGCGTATAGCCCAGGCCGGACGATTCACGCACGCCCAGAGTGACGCTGCCGGTGGACTTGATCTTGGCCAAGGTGTCATTGGCCTGGGCAAACACGGTGCCAGTTGCCAGTGCGGTTACGGCGATGGCCAACAAATGCTTCTTCATACGGATCTCCTATTGGTAAGGACCAAAAACGCTTGCCACTCCTTAACGCATCGCCCTTTGTGAGGGTGGACAGGTTGCGTTAACAAATGTACTGCACACATTGTGCAGTCATGAAGATGGCTGAAATGCAATCATTTCTAAGACTTTTCCCGTAGGTGATTCAGGAAGGCAACCACCTACTTACCGCCTCAATCTTGTGTTGCAAAGCAGCACCTCTTTTTGTGCAAGCTGCGAACTCTAATGCTTTCGTGATTTCACAAGCCAATGCCGATGGCAAAAATCCTTATGCGCAACTTGCATATTCAGTATTAACCCGATGCATAACATTAGGGTTTTCACCAGTAAAACACCTGAAATCACGGCAAGCTGGTCACACAAGCAAAAAAAGGGCCAACTGGCCCTTTTGGAAGAAAAGCAACACTCGATCAGGTTACACAGCCTTGACCTCGCCACCCGCAATCTCGCCCTGCTCCTTGAGGAAGTTCCAGAGCGCGGCAGCTCCTCCCTGAGGGGCATCGCCCGTGGGTTTTTCCCGATAGGCCCGCACTTCCATGTCCATCTGAAAACCGGTCACGCCTTCGGGCACTGCACGCACCAGTCGACCGGACTCCAGATCGCCGCGTACCGCGCTGTAGGGTAGAAAGGCCACGCCATGACCTTCCAGTGCCATGGCCTTGAGGCCTTCGGCCATATCGGTTTCATAGACCCGCTCGAGGTGCACGGCCTCGGCCGCCTCCTTGAGGATCAGCTCCGTCACCCGCCCCAGATAAGCGCCAGCGGCATAACCCAGGTATGGCAAGGGCTGGCCCTGGCGGCCGGGCAGGGCAAAGATGGGGTTGCCGTTCTCGTCCGGCTTGGAGTACGGAGCCAGCACCTCATGCCCCAGGCTCACCATCTCATAGCGCGAAGGGTCCAGCTGGAAGGGCTGAGAAGAGTGGTAGTAGGCAATCAGCAGATCGCAGCCACCTTCCACGAGACGCATCACCGCATCATGCACATTAAGTGCGAACAGACGGCTGCGGAAGGGACCGAACTTCTCGTGCACGGCCGAAACCCAGTTCGGGAAGAACGTGAACGCCAAGGTATGCGGCACGGCAAAGCCCACCATGCCCTTGCCCGCACTGACGTGGGCACGCAACATGGTGCGGGTGCTCTGCAGGGACTGCAGTATCTCCAGCGCCTGCTCGTACATGGTCTTGCCTGCTGGCGTCAGTCGCGTCGGATACGAGCTTCTGTCGACCAGATCGGTTCCCGCCCAGGCCTCCAGCGCCTGGATGCGGCGCGAGAACGCAGGCTGCGTAACGTGGCGCAGCTGGGCCGAGCGGCTGAAACTGCGGGTTTCAGCAAGGCTGACAAAATCTTCAAGCCATTTGGTTTCCATAGACTCTCATTATCCGCTGCCCTGCACCAAAGCTGTGCAACGGAGGTAATCCTTGTTGGCTAGTAAACGGGACAAAGCACAGACTCGACGATGAGTCATGCCTTGGTCGCCAGACCCTAGGGTAATGCCTGCCGCCGGACGTAAGCCCTGCGACATAGATACCTTGATAATATTTGTTCACATCTATCCGGTGTGTCTACTCGCTCCAAGCCATCCCGGCGCACAACGCCGTGAAGGTCAAGGAACAACATAAGGACTTACGCAAACAAGAATGCAACAACGGCCTGCCTCCTGAGGCAATCGTCTTGCCTGAACCCGTTTTGCGTAAGTCGTGAACATAAGGGCATTCTCATCGAGTGCGCGCGGATCACGCCATTCAGGCGAGCTGCCCTGACTCCTGTGTGTTTTTCTGACTTTCCGCGTTCATGTCCTCCACTCCTCCCGAGACCGATGGTGCAGCCGATGCCGGCGCGCGCCCGGACGAGCCTCGTTCCCTGCGCATTGAAGACTGGCTGACCGTGATCATCATGGCCGCTCTGGCCCTGATCACGTTTGCCAATGTGCTGGTGCGCTATTTCACCAACTCCTCCTTTGCCTGGACCGAGGAAATCTCGGTCTTTCTGATGATCTTGCTGGCCCTGGTCGCAGGCTCTGCCGCCGTGGCCCGCAATCAGCATATCCGCATCGAGTTCTTCTCGGACAGCGGCTCCGTCCAGCGCCGCAAGGCACTGGCCCGGTTCGGCTCTCTGATGGTGGCATTGCTGTTTGCCATCATTGCCGTGCTCAGCGTGCGCGTGGTCTGGGACGACTTCCGTTTCGAGGAGACCTCGCCCGGCATCGGCCTGCCCCAATGGTGGTATTCGATCTGGCTGCCCGTGGTCTCGGCACTGATCACCGCACGCGCCATCGGCCTGTTCATCCGCCAGGGCAAGCCCGGCGCCTTCCCTGACGAACCCGTGGAAAAAGACCACAGCAAGGAGATCGCATGATCGCCACCTTGCTGTTCGTGGCCTTTCTGGGCCTGATGTTCATCGGCGTGCCCATAGGCGCCGCCCTCGGTCTGGCCGGTGCGGCCGCGATTGCCCTGGCCAATGCCGATACACAGTGGTTCGGTCTGCTGGCCGTGCCGCAGAATTTCTATGCCGGGCTGGGCAAATATCCGCTGCTGGCCATTCCCATGTTCGTGCTCGTGGGCTCCATCTTCGATCGCTCGGGCGTTGCCTTGCGGCTGGTGAACTTTGCCGTGGCCATCGTGGGCCGCGGCCCCGGCATGCTGCCGCTGGTGGCGATTGCTGTAGCCATGTTCCTGGGCGGCATCTCCGGCTCCGGACCGGCCAATGCAGCGGCCGTGGGCGGCGTGATGATTGCCGCCATGAGCCGCGCCGGTTATCCCAAGAGCTTCTCCGCCAGCGTGGTCGGAGCAGCCGCAGCAACGGACATTCTGATTCCGCCTTCGGTGGCCTTCATCATCTACTCGGTGCTGGTGCCCGGTGCTTCGGTGCCGGCCCTGTTCGCAGCCGGCATGATTCCCGGCGTGCTGGCGGGTATCGCGCTCATCATTCCCGCCGTGTGGATGTCGCGCAAGCACAAGATGGGTGCGCTCGAAGCCTCCATGCCCCGCCCGCCGTTCTGGAAAAGCCTGCGCGAGGCCTCCTGGGGCCTGGCCGCTCCGGTGCTGATCCTGGGCGGCATGCGCATGGGCTGGTTCACCCCCACCGAAGCCGCCGTGGTTGCCGTGTTCTACGGACTGTTCGTCGGCATGGTGATTCACCGCACCATCGGCCTGCGCGACCTGTTTCCGATTCTGCGCGAAGCGGGCGAGCTGTCGGCCGTGATCCTGCTGGTGGTGTCGCTGGCCGGCATTTTTGCCTTCTCGCTGTCCACCCTGGGCGTGATCGATCCCGTGGCCAATGCCATCGTGAACTCCGGTCTCGGCGAATACGGCGTGCTGGGCCTGCTGATCCTGCTGCTGATCACCGTGGGCATGTTCCTCGACGGCATCTCGATCTTCCTGATCTTTGTGCCGCTGCTGCTGCCCATCATGAACCACTACCAGTGGGACCCCGTCTGGTTTGGCGTGATCCTCACGCTCAAGGTGGCACTGGGCCAGTTCACACCGCCGCTGGCCGTGAACCTGATGGTCAGCTGCCGCATTGCGGGCGTGCGCATGGAGTCCACCGTGCGCTGGGTAGGCTGGATGCTGCTGTCCATGTTCGCCGTGATGATTCTGGTCATTGCCTTCCCGCAGCTGGCGCTCTGGCTGCCCGCAAGACTTGGCTATTGACCCCCTGAGCGGCTATGCCTAGGCGGCCCCACCACTTCCCCCCTCTCTCGCTTCGCGGGAGGGGGGCGGCGCGGCCAGCTTCGGCCCTTGCGCGGTGTCCGCTGAGATGGGCCGTATTGATTCCATGTGCAATGCATCCAACAAGCAAAGCATTTTTTCGTTTCTAAAAGGGAGACAAACCAAATGAAACTTCGTACCTTCCTCGCATCCGCCGTGGCCACTGCCGCCGCTCTGGCCTTTGCATCGCCCATGGCCATGGCACAGACCAAGTACAAGAGCGAATACCGCATGTCCCTGGTGCTGGGCACGGCCTTTCCCTGGGGCAAGGGTGGCGAGCTGTGGGCCGACAAGGTGCGCGAGCGCACCCAGGGCCGCATCAACATCAAGCTCTACCCCGGCACCTCGCTGGTGCAGGGCGACCAGACGCGCGAGTTCTCCGCGCTGCGCCAGGGCGTGATCGACATGGCCGTGGGCTCGACCATCAACTGGTCACCCCAGGTCAAGTCGCTGAACCTGTTCTCCATGCCTTTCCTCTTCCCCAACTTCAAGGCCGTGGATGCCGTGACCCAGGGCGAAGTGGGCCAGGAAATCTTCAAGACCCTGGAAAAAAGCGGCGTCGTGCCTCTGGCCTGGGGTGAGAACGGCTACCGCGAAATCTCCAACTCCAAGCACGCCATCAAGACGCCCGCAGACCTCAAGGGCATGAAGATCCGCGTCGTGGGCTCGCCCCTGTTCCTGGACACCTTCACGGCCCTGGGCGCCAATCCCACGCAGATGAGCTGGGCCGATGCCCAGCCCGCCATGGCCAGCGGCGCCGTGGACGGCCAGGAGAACCCCATCGGCGTGTACATGGCGGCCAAGCTGCAGTCCGTGGGCCAAAAGCATCTGACCATGTGGGGCTATATGAACGATCCGCTGATCTTTGTGGTGAACAAGGACATCTGGAACAGCTGGACACCGGCTGACCAGGCCATCGTCAAGCAAGCCGCGCTGGATGCCGCCAAGGAAGAAATCGCCATCGCTCGCAAGGGCCTGGTCGAAGCCGACAAGCCCCTGCTCAAGGACCTGGCCGGCCTGGGCGTGACCGTGACCACGCCTAACGCTGCCGAGCGCGAAGCCTTTGTGAAGGCCACGCGCCCCGTGTTCGACAAGTGGAAGAGCCAGATCGGCGCACCGCTGGTCGACAAGGCCGAAAAGGCCATTGCCGCTAGTCAGAAATAAACTCCCCCTGAGCCGCTACGCCTAGGCGGCCCCGCGGCTTCCCCCTCTCTCTTCGGGAGGGGGACGACACCCTCGCTGCGGGGCGGCCCTTGCTTGGTGTCACTGGTTTGGTCCGCGCCAGCTGCACGGCGCCGCAGATAGTAAAAATCCCCGCACGGCTTGCCGTGGCGGGGATTTTTATTGCTATGAATATCAAAGCTACAAGCGCTTGATATAAGGAATTTTCAATGCCAGATCGTATTGAAATACAACAACATCAAGCGCAAGAAGCTTTCAATTCAATAGCACTCAGATGGGCGAGACCAAGGGCTTGCCATCCAGATGGCAGCGCATATTGGCGATGAAGCGATCCACCGAGTTCTGCACCGCCTCGGGCGACCAGCCGCCCACATGGGGCGTCAGCACCACGGCGTCTAGATCGATGAGTTCCTGCGGCGGCAACGGCTCGCTTTCGTAGACATCCAGCCCGGCACCGGCCAGGCGACCTGCACGCACGGCGTCGGCCAGCGCCTGGGTATCGACCACCGAGCCGCGCGCGATATTCACCAGCACACCTTTCTCGCCCAGTGCATCGAGCACCTCGGCATTGATCAGATGGCGCGTGCCCGCGCCGCCCGGCGTGGCCACCAGCAGCACATCGGCCCAGGCAGCCAGCGCCAGCAGATCGTCGAAGTACTGGTGCTCGACTCCCTCGCGCGGCTTGCGGTTGTGATAGCCAACGGACATATCGAACGCGGCCGCGCGCCTGGCGATCTTGGCGCCGATCTGGCCCAGCCCCACGATGCCCAGGCGCTTGCCAGAGACATTGGCCGGCAGCGGCAGGGCCGAGCGCCAGATGCCGGCACGCGTGGCCTTGTCCAGCTTGACGATGCCGCGCACCGCGGCGATCAGCAGACCCATGGCGTGGTCGGCCACGCAGTCATCGTTGGTCCCCACACCGTTGCCGACGGCAATCCCGTGCGCCTTGGCATAGGCCACGTCGATGTTCTCGTAACCTGCGCCCATGGCGCAGACCAGAGAAAGCCCGGGCATGCGCTGCATCTGCGCGGCCGACAGGCCCGTCGCGCCGATCGTGCACACGCATTGCACGCGCGCGCCGTGGGCGGCGATTGCGGCCTCGGCCTGATCGGCCTCGGGCGCATAGATCACATCAAAGTCGGCAAAGATCTGCTCCATCTGCTGCAGATGGGCGGGGACCTGGAGATTCAGAACTAGCAGGGCAGGCTTCATGGCGGGAACGCGGCGCTTTCATGGAAAACGCCTATTTTGAGCAGGCTGCGCCAGCCCTGCCCGCGCATGGTCAAAGCCTGCCCGATCCGCTTCTCACAGATCCAGCACCAGACGGCCAGACCTGGCACGCGAGCAGCAAGGCAGGAACTGGTCGTTGGCCGCCTGCTCGTCTTCGGTCAGATACATATCGCGGTGATCGGGCTGACCCGAGATGACGCGTGTCAGGCAGGTGCCGCAGACGCCCTGCTCGCACGAGGTCTGGACGCAGACGCCAATGGACTCCAGCGCCTGCACCACGGTCTGCGCCGGCGTGACGCGCACCACCTGCCCGCTGCTGGCGACTTCCACCTCGAAGCTTTCGTCGTCGGCGCGGTGCTCCACTTCGGCGGCAAAGAACTCGTAGTGCAGCTGCTCGGCAGGCCAGCCAGCCTCTCGCGCCGTATCGAGCACGGCGTCCATGAAGCCCTTGGGCCCACACACATACAGATGCTGCCCCTGCTCTCTTTGCTGCAGCAATTCGCTCAATCCCAGCGAAGACTTTCCGTTCACGTCATCCACATGGATCTGCGCCTTGTCAGCCCATTGCGCAGTCTCGATGGTCTGGGCAAACGCCATGCGCTCGCGCGAGCGGCCGCAGTAGTGCAGTGCGAAATCCGCACCGTCGCTCGCCAGCTTGCGCGCCATCGCCAGAATCGGCGTGATGCCTATGCCGCCTGCCAGCAGCAGGTGTTTGCGGGCCGGCGCATGCAGCTCGAAATGGTTGCGCGGCAGGCTGATGGTGATCTGCTGGCCGGCCTGCAGCTGATCGTGCACGGCCGCCGAGCCACCGCGCGAAGCGGGCTCGCGCAGCACGGCAATCACATAGCGATCCAGCTCGGCGGGATCGTTGCTCAGCGAGTACTGGCGCACCAGCCCTCCGGGCAGGTGCACATCGATGTGCGAGCCGGCGCTGAACGGCGCCAGGCTGGCGCCTTCCAGAGCCCGCAATTCCAGGCTGCAGATACCGGCTGCCTGCTCCTGCTTGTGCGCAATGCGCACCTCGAACGTGGTTTCAGTCTTCATCTCGGGTACTTCTCTTTTGCTTGTGCGTCGCTAGGCCACCGCCTGCGAGGCCTGGGCGCCGGCCTGGCGCAAGCGCTCGATCACGCGCCGTGCGCGATTGGGACCCACATCCACGTGGATATCCACCACGGCGCGTGAACCAAAGCGTTGCTGGTTGCGGAACTGGGCTTCGATGACCACCTTGTCTTCTTCGAAAGTGGCCGCCGTCTGATCGATCACCAGCTGTGTCGTGTCCTGCATCTGCGGATGCGGATTGGTCGCAATCGTCCAGAAGTAATGCGCGCTGGTCTCCGTCTCCGGCGTCACGCCGTGAAAGCCGCGCATATGGAATCCTTCGCGCTCCGGGTTGTCCAGTCTGTCCTGGCCGGCATCCATGGCACCGGTCCAGATACGCACATGCGAGGGATGAAACTCCACTTCCTGCCAGCGGTCGATGCGGCTCTGAAAAGGCCAGGCCTGTGCATAAGTAGGTGGAGGGTCCGAATCCGGCATCCAGCGCACCACCTTCACGCTGTCCCCGTCCTGGCTGACCTTGAGATCCGCGTTCATATGCACGCGGGCGTTGCCGCCTATGGTCTTGAGGTGCACATAGCCCAGATGGCTCAGGTCCAACAGGTTGTCGTGAATCAGCTGATACGGAGCGTCGTAGTGATAGACGCCGCCGCCAAAACGATATTGCGGGTCGCTGTGCACGGCATAGGCCGGCGGCTCCGTGCCCGGCGCGGAATCCGGTGTCGCGCCCATCCAGATCCAGAGAATCTGGTCGCGCTCGCGCAGCTCGAAGGACTTCACGCAGGCCTTGGCCGGAATCCGTTCCTGGCCCGGTATTTCGAGGCACTGCCCCTCATGGCTGAAGAGCAGGCCATGGTAGCCGCAGCGCAGACCCGCAGCTTCCACCGTGCCGCAGGACAGCGGCAGCTCGCGGTGGCAGCAGCGATCCTCAAGCGCCGCGACCCGGCCATCTTCCGTGCGGAACAGGACCACCGGCTGGCCCAGCAAGGTACGCGCCACCGGCTGGTCCTTCAGCTCCCAGGCAAAGCCCGCTACATACCATTGATCCAGCGGAAAGGCCGGCAGGGCCGCGCTCATGGGTTGAGAAATCTGGTTCATCGAAGTCTCCCTGGTCAATGAGCGGCAGCCACTGTCTCGGATGCAGCGCGCCTGTCCGCAGCCTGCGGGCCTGCAATGCGATGCATGGACACGATGACGGCAGCCAGGACAAACGCCATGCCATAACCCAGGTACAGCTGATCGGGCGACCAGGCCGCATCCAGCAGACCGCCGGCCACCAGCGGCGACACAATCGCCCCGATGCGGCCGATGCCTATGCCCCAGCCCACACCGGTGGCGCGCACATCGCTGCCGTAGACCACCGGCGCAATCGCATAGAGGCCAGCCACGCAGGCATTCACAAACACGCCGATCAGGAAGGCCAGCGTGTATGACATCCACAGCGCACCGGAGCTACCCACCAGAAAGCACAGCAGCACTGCCGTCACCAGCATGAAGACCGCCAGCGCACGGTGAATCGCGAAACGCGCCGCCAGCAGGCCCAGCAAGGTCGCGCCCAGAATGCCGCCCAGGCTCAGCAGCACGCCCATGGTCACGCCCTGCTCGGGCGTCAGCCCCGAGGCCGCCAGCAGTTTGGGAGTCCAGCTCATCACGAAATAGAAACCGAACATCACCGAGAAGAAGGACAGCCAGACCAGCAAGGTGGGGCGCAGCAGCTTGGGAGACAGCAGCTGCAAAGGGCCCATGCGCTTGCCTTCACCGCTGCCTGCCGCCACGGCCTGAGGCAGGGAGTCCAGTGCCGGCAGGCCCATCTTGCGGATCAGTCCATTGAGACGCTGCAGCGCATTGGCGGGTCGCTTGACCAGCAGAAAGTCCAGGGACTCGGGCAAGGCAAACCAGGCCAGAACCAGCACCGCCAGCGTGGAGCAACCGCCGAACATGAAGACGGAACGCCAGCCATGGTGGGCCAGCAGCCAGACCGCAATACTGCCACCAATGGTCGCGCCCAGCGCATAACCAGTCGATTGCAGCGTGACCGCCAGACTGCGCCAGCGCAGCGAGGCATATTCGCTGGCAATCACATTGCTGCAGGCCAGAATTCCGCCCACGCCCAGACCCGTGATCACGCGCAGCACCGCAAGCTGCGTCGGCGTCTGGCTCCAGGCCGAAGCCAGCATGCCCAGCCCGGAAACGGCCAGGCACAGCAGGATCAGGGGACGGCGCCCCAGCTTGTCGGCCATGGGCGCCAGCAGCAGCGAACCTGCGGCCATGCCGAAGAGACCGGCACTGAGCAAAAAGCCCAGCTCCGATCCGCTGAGCTTCCAGTGCGCCGATACCGCGGAAGCCGTGAAGGCCATCACCAGCACGTCAAAGCCATCGATCATGTTCAGGGCCATGCATACCGCGATGACCGACCATTGGAAGGTCGTCATGGGCCGCTGGTCCAGATGCGCGCGCAAATCCTGTTCCATCGTTGTCTCCTTGTTTTTTATCATTCATTCAGCATACTGAATCACATTCAGTTTACTGAATGAAATCTTGATCCAGCACAAGTGAATTCCCTAGTCGTGCCGGTTCACAGCCGGCGCTGGCCGGCGTGATCGTGATGAAGCCGCCGCGTCAGGGCGAGCTGCTAGCCGTTGATCGCCGCTTGCTCGCCGGTTTCAGTGCTGTCGTGCAACTGCACGAACTTGCGCAGCAGACGCTTGAACTCCGTCTGCTCCTCGGGCTCCAGCGCCGAGAGCATGCGCTGCTGCAGCTCGTAGACATTGGGCACAAACGCGGCCAGCATGGCTTCGCCCTCGGTGGTCAGACTCAAACGGCGTTGACGCCTTGGCAGCAGCTCCCGATGAATCCAGCCCTTGCTTTCCAGACGCGCAGCGATATCGGCCGTAGTCGAGTTGTCCAGCGCGACAAGACGCGCCAGCGTCACCTGGTCGATGCCGGGAGACTCTTGCAGCATGCGCAGGATGGCGTACTGAACCGGCGTCACATCGGGGCCCAGCACTTCTCGAAACAGCAGCGCAGCAATCTGCTGGGCTCGTCGAATCAGGTGACCTGGCTGGTCGTAGAGATCCAGGGAAAGCGGGTTGGGTGTGGTGGGCGATTCCATGCAGCAGCGTAGCAAGGGCAGCGCTGCCTATGGGCATCGCTGACTCCGATTCGGGGAGCTGCAAGATTACTCCATCTACAGACATGATCTGCCCCGCCTGCGGCCGTTCAAGCCAGCGCCGCAACGCGCGACTCGCTTTTCTCTTCATCGATCAGGCGCTCGATGATCTTGCGCGACTGCACGCCGCCGGCATCGATATTGAGCTTGAGCAACTGACGCTGCGGATAGTCCTCGAGGTTGCGCTGCTGCAGCTCCAGCATCTCCAGGTCTTCGCTGAAGATTTTGTGCTGGCCTTGCTTGATAGCTGCCGTCACCGATGCATCGCCGGGATTGAACTTGCGCGCCATGCCCCAGAAGTACCACATGCTGCCGTCTGTCTCCGGAGTGATGAAGTCCACCACCATGCTGTAGACCTTGTGCTCGTCAGCGGCGTCATAGCCGCCCTTGCCGGCATGCGCCACACCGACCTCGATCAGCACATGGCTGGGAGGAGTGAAGCGGCAGACCTGCCAGCGGTCCACAGGCACGTCATCGGCCAGACCATTGCTGCGCAATGCCATCTTCCAGAACGGAGGTGCCTCGATGTTCTCCATGAAGCGGCTGGTGACCACCTCGCTGTCGCCCATGACCTCGGTCTTGCAGGGCGTCTCGTCGATCTCGGCCTGACCGATGCTGCTGGCATGCACATAGGTCTCATGGGTCAGGTCCATGAGGTTGTCTATCATCAGGCGATAGTCGGCCTTGATGTGGAACAGCCCGCCGTCATAGGCCCACTCGGGGTTGTCATGCCATTGCAGATCCGGGATCAGCGCTGCATCGGCTGCATCCTTGTCACCCGGCCAGACCCAGACAAAGCCGTAGCGCTCTTCCACCGGATAGCTCTTGATGGCAGGAAAGCCGCGCACGCGCTGACCAGGCATGGCAACCGTCTTGCCGTCACAGCCCATCTCCAGCCCGTGATAGCCGCAGACCAGCTTGCCTTCGCAGACGCGGCCCAGCGACAGCGGTGCGCCGCGATGCGGGCAGAAGTCCTCGACGGCGGCCATCTTGCCTTCCAGGGCGCGGTAGAAAACCATGCGCTCACCACAGATCTGGCGCCCCAGCGGCTTGTCCGTGACTTCGGCCGCAGTGGCAGCAACATACCAGGTGTTGCGAGGATAGGTGGGCTGTGCTTGCTTGCTCATCGTGGGTGTCTCCTTGTATTTATCGGTCGGGGTCTGGTCCGGGCAACGCCTGCTGCGCTACGGGCCGGCCATTAGCGGCTGGCGCGAATCAGTTGCGCACCGGGAACGCGCGTGGTCTCGGGCGAGCGCATGGCTTCGCGCAGGTTGCGCCGCGCAATGCGCGAGTGCTCTTTCATCAGCGCCTCGGCACGCGCGCCTTCGCGGTGCTCGATCGCGTCTATCACTTCGCGGTGCTGCTCCTGCGCGAGGATCAGGCTGCGAAGCGCGCGCGGCGACTCGGAGTCGGCCACCACAAAGCCCGAGGGGGACGCGAACGGCAGGCGCTTGACCCGGTCCAGCTCGCGCTGCATGAAGCTGCTTCCCGACATCTCCAGCAGGATGTCGTGAAATTCGGAGTTCAGGGCCACGTAGGCGGAAAACGCTTCGTCACCCCAGTTCTGGGCATCCAGCACACGGTCGATAGCATCCAGGCAGCGCGCGGCTCTCGCCAGCAGGGCTTCATCCACCCCGCGCTCTGCCGCCATGCGCGCCGCGAGGCCTTCCAGCGTGCCGCGCAGCTCGATGGCGTCCGAGACATCGGCTTCGGACAGCACGCGCACCTTGTAGCCGCGCCCGCCGGACGTGGCCTCCAGCATGCCCTCCTGCTCAAGTCGCATCAGCGCTGCGCGTATGGGGGTGCGGGAGATGCCCAGACGCTCGGCCAGCACCAGCTCGGAGATGCGCTCTCCGGCCGCCATCTCGCCGGCAAGAATCATTTCGCGCAGCTGCAGCTGCGCCTTCACGACCTGGGAATGGTTTTCTTCCGCTGCAGCAGCGGTGGCAATGGAGGGTGGCATGTCTCGCGGGTATTTAGTTCTTGGCAGACGGGAGAAATGTATACATAAAAATCAAAAAACAGCGAATTAATTGCAAATCCAAGGGTAAACACTTATCAATATGTATACATACAAGCAGAGCAGTCAAAAAGAAAGCCACCCGAAGGTGGCTTATCAAACGTCTGGCGAGAGGCGGCCGAACTCAGGCGGGGATCTCCGATGACTCCGCCTGGTTGAGCTGCATATTCCACATGCTGGAGTAACGCCCTCCAGCGGCCAGCAGCTCCTCGTGCGTGCCGCGCTCGATGATGCGGCCGCTGTCCATGACCAGGATTTCATGCGCTTCGACCACGGTGGACAGGCGGTGGGCAATGACCAACGATGTCTTGCCCTGCGCCGCGCTGCGCAACTCGTTCTGGATGGCGCGCTCGTTGGCGCTGTCCAGTGCCGAAGTCGCTTCGTCGAAGATCAGGATCGGCGGGTTCTTGAGCAGGGTGCGCGCAATCGCCACACGTTGCTTTTCACCGCCCGAGAGCTTGAGGCCGCGCTCGCCCACCCGCGTGGCATAGCCCTGCGGCGTGCGCTCGATGAAGTCATGGATGCGTGCAGCCTTGGCCGCTGCAACCACCTGCTCCTGCGTGGCGCCCGGTTGCCCATACGCGATGTTGTAGGCCACCGTGTCGTTGAACAGCACCGTGTCCTGCGGAACGATGCCCACGCAGTGACGTACGCTGCTCTGGGTCACCGTGCGGATGTCCTGCCCGGCAATGCGCACATGGCCGCCCTGCACGTCGTAGAAGCGAAACAGCAGACGTGCCAGCGTGCTCTTGCCCGAACCCGAGGGACCAACCACGGCCACGGTCTTGCCCGCAGGAATGGTGAAGCTCACGTCATGCAATATGGGCCGCGCGCTATCGTAGGCGAACTGCACGTTTTCAAAGCGCACTTCGGGCGGGGGATTGTCGATCTGCAAGGGCTGGGCACCGGGCGCATCGGCCACTTCCCGCTCCTTGTCCATGAGCGTGAACATGCGGTTCAGATCGGTCAGGCTCTGCTTGATCTCGCGGTAGATCACGCCCAGAAAGTTCAGCGGGATATAGAGCTGAATCATGAAGGCATTGATCATGACCAGATCGCCCAGCGTCAGCCTGCCGTCGACCACGCCCTGCGTGGCCCGCCACAGAATGGCCACCAGCGCCGCACCGATGATGAGCTGCTGGCCGCAGTTGAGCATGGACAGCGTGGTCTGGCTCTTGAGCCGCACGCGGCGCAGGTTTTCGAGGTTCTCGTCGTAGCGCGCTGACTCGAACTGTTCGTTGTTGAAGTACTTGACGGTCTCGTAATTGAGCAAGGAATCGATGGCCTTGGTATGGGCCGCCGACTCCTGGGCATTGGCCTCTTTTCTGAAGCGGGTGCGCCACTCCGTCACGGTGACCGTGAAGCCGATATAGAACACCAGCGCTGCCAGCGTGATGACGGCAAACCAGATGTCGAAACGCACGGCCAGAATGCCCAGCACCAGCGCCATTTCAATCAGCGTGGGCAGGATGGAGTAGAGCGAATACGAGATCAGCGACTCGGTGCTGCGCACGCCGCGCTCGATGTCGCGCGTCATGCCACCGGTCTGGCGCTCCAGATGAAAACGCAGGCTCAGTGCATGCAGATGCTCGAAGGTCGACAGCGCGATCGAGCGCGATGCCCCTTGCGTGGCCTTGGAAAAGACCAGATCGCGCAGCTCGGTGAACATGGTGGAGGAAAAGCGCAGCAGTCCGTAAGCAGCCAGCAGACCCACGGGGACCACCAGCACGGCCTGGGCCTGCCCGGGCTTGATATCCAGCGCATCGACCAGATGCTTGAGCAAGATGGGCACGCCCACATTGGCCAGCTTGGCGCAGATCATGAACGCCAGCGCCGCCAGCGCATGCCATTTGTAGCGCCAGATGTAGGGAAAGAGGCGACGCAGCGTGGCGCCGTCTGACTGGTTTGCCGCTACTGCGGCTTCTTCTGGGGTTGCAGGTAACTGTGAACGCATTGTGGGGCTGTGTCGCCCTGCAGGCAGTCGGAGCCGCGGTAGAGGGCGTCTATTTCTATGACGGGAATCTGGGTACCCACGAATTCTGCCTGTCCCGTCACTTTTGCGCTCACCCAGACCAGGGTGAAGGGCTGCAGCAACTGTCTGTCATACGGGCCTGCACCGCAGGCCTTGAAGAAGCTTGCCTCGCGCGGCCAGGACAGAAAGCCCTGTTCACTGAACTCGGCATGCATCAGAACCATGCAATCGCGCTGCTCGCCGACCGCCTCTATGCTGCGCAGCCCGCCAGCCCAGCAGACACGCGCATTCAGCGCACCGGCCTGCAAGGCCTGCATGGGATTCATTGCAGTGAAAGATCCGGCCAGCGCTGCCGCGCCGGTCAAGGGTTCCGGATGGCAAGAGGGCTGCACGGCCTGCATAGGCGGCTTGAGCGACCTTGCCGATATCACATCGTCTCTGCCCGATATTGGGGCTTTTACCGGATGGCTGCTGCAGGCCGCCAGCACGACACTCAGGCATCCACAGATCCACCACAAACACCGTCCCATAGTTACCCCCTACTTACTTGCCCGAACCGTCGTTAGTGGCTTTCTCTCGCCAACATGGTAGAAACCCGATATTGAGGGACAATTCAATCTTTCCATTCGTGTCACAGATTTCCATGCCCCCCCGTTCGCCCGACCTTCCCAGCGTTGCCCTGCCCGCCGACAAGGAACTGGTTCTCAAAGTCGTGCCCATGCCTGCCGATGTCAATGCCAATGGCGACATCTTCGGTGGCTGGGTCATGGCGCAGGTGGACCTGGCCGGCTCGGTGCTGCCTCAGCGCATCAGCCACACCCGCATGGTGACCGTGGCCGTCAACGAGTTCATCTTCAAGCAGCCCGTGCGCGTGGGCGACATTCTGTCCTTTTACGCGGGCGTACAGCATGTGGGTCGCACCTCGGTCGCCGTGGATGTGGAAGTCTTTGCCGAGCGCTTTTCCGACCAGGGTAAATATGTGAAGGTGACCGAGGCCCGCCTGACCTATGTGGCCATTGATGCCACCGGCAAGCCCCAGTCTCTGCCTGATACCGAGCAGACACGTGCCTGGCGCGAGAAACTCCAGGCTCAGGCGGCCGCCAAGAGCTGATCCACGCATCGAGCATGAAAAAAGCGACCTCTAGAGGTCGCTTTTTTCATGGGCTGTGCGCAGAGATTCAGGCGACTGCAGCGCTACCCGTGGTTTCACTGCTGCTGACTGCGGCCGTCGCCGTGCTGCTGCCGGCACTGCTCTTGCTCCAGGCGGAAGCAGAGGCATTGCTGGAACTGCTGGTGCCGAAACGGGTTCCCGCTTCGATCTGCCCCGTCAACTCGCCACCCTCTTCGATCACCACCTTGCCATAGCGGATCGTGCCGCTGACCTTGCCGGAGCCATAGATCACCAGCTTTTCGCGCACCGTGAGAGTGCCGTCGAACTTGCCGTGGATTTCTGCAATATCGATCTCGGCCGTACCGTGAAACGCCCCCTGCTCGGCAATCTTGATGACACGGGAGTTCATGGTCGCCTCAACCGTTCCTTCCACTACCAAGGTGTCGCAGTCCGTGATTTCCACGCCCTTGAGCTTGATGTTCGGGCCGACGGTCAGCTTGCTGCCGCCGTTTTCCTCCACAACAGGCGCGGTGGGAGCGGCAGTCGAAGCCGCACGCATGGTGCTGGATGGTGCCGTGCCAAGACCCGCGTTGCTCAGAGAGCTGGCGCCAGATGTCGCAGCAGTATTCGCTGTCGAAAGCCCGGTGACGGAACTGCGTGAAGGAAAGTTATCGTTATCGCGTTTGCCGAAGAACGGGTTTTGCACAGCCATGGCAGGAATCTCCTAGTCAGAAAGTGCCATCCTATGCAGCATAAGTAGCAACATTTACCGTCATCTCGCAATAACGGTAAGCAAAGCTTTCATAAGTTTCAGTTACTTGCATGCATTGCCTGATCTCACACAATGAAAGATTTGGCAGCATCCGGGCAAGCGTTCACTTGCCCGTCTTTGAGGCACGTTTTGCTGCCCGTCCATATTTCGCTGGCGCTTTATGCTCTCGTTTCAGAGATCGTCAAGAGACGATATAGGCCGCTGTGCCGGTAGAGAGCAGCTCGCCATCCACCGACAGAAACTCCATCTGGGTATTCGCCACCCGCGAGCCCAGGCGCAGCACTCTGGCAGTGAGCAGAAATTCCTTGCCGATGCCGGGGCGCATGTAGTCCACACGCAGATCGATTGTGCCCAGCCGGGAAAAACGATGCAGTCTTTGTGCGGGCGTATCGTCCATATGCTTGGCCGCAATGGCCGCCATCACAGCCAGCCCGCCCATGGAGTCCAGGCCGGCGCTGATCACGCCGCCATGAATGCGCTGGTAGGCCGAATGCCCGACCAGATCAGGTCGCATGGCGATATGTCCCTGCACCAGCGTGGGCGTGATCTCGCCGATCTTGAGCCCTATGGTCTGGTTGAAGGCCACGCGCGTTTCAAAGATCTCGCGCAAGCCGGAGATGAACTCAGGCTCGAACTGCACGGACTCGGCAATTTCCTGCGCTGAATTACGGGACGGTACGGACCTGGATGTCATGGGCAACCCTGAAAAGAGGTCAAAGAAAAATCGCCCGGCAAGGGGCGATTCTCAGATCGGCACTGGTACACGCTGGCGAAGCTGGTCCGGATTCGACACATGCCGAAATCCGGATGGTGCTTTGGGTAGCACCGCCACCCATCGCTGCGCTCATCTTGCTGCCGCAATGTCTGACTTCAGCACTGGCTGAAGTCGGGGTGGCGTTTTTGGCGAAATCGCCACCCATCGCTTCGCTCATCTTGCTTCCGCAATGTCTGACTTCAGCACTGGCTGAAGTCAGGGTGGCGTTTTTGGCGAAATCGCCACCCATCGCTTCGCTCATCTTGCTTCCGCAATGTCTGACTTCAGCACTGGCTGAAGTCAGGGTGGCGTTTTTGGCGAAATCGCCACCCATCGCTTCGCTCATCTTGCTTCCGCAATGTCTGACTTCAGCACTGGCTGAAGTCAGGGTGGCGTTTTTCCATGAAGGCCGTCAGTGCTTCCTTGGCCGCAGGCTCGCGCAGCATGCGGGCGAAGACCGCACCCTCTTCCACAATACGCTCGCCCACTGCCTTGGCCTGGCCGCCCTTCATCAGGCGCTTGGTCTCGATCAGAGAGGACAGGGGCTTGCGCGCCAGCTTCCTGGCCTGGGCCTGTGCCACGGCATTGCATTCACTGGGCGGCACCACGCGGTTGATCAGGCCCACCTCCAGCGCGGCTTCTGCCATGAAGGGCTCGCCCAGCAGCAGGGCTTCGGCGGCGCGGTGATAACCCAGCATCTGGGGCAGAAGCAGGCTGGATGCCGCTTCGGGGCATACGCCCAAGTTGATGAAGGGCAGCGAGAATGCGGCGTTATCGCCGGCATAGACCAGATCGCAGTGCAGCAGCAGCGTGGTGCCAATGCCCACGGCCGGACCACAGACGGCAGCAATCAGAGGCTTGGGGAAGGCCGAGACTTCCTGCAGAAAACGCCACACGGGCGCATCGGCCCCCATTGCACCGGGGGTTGAGGCCTGCTTCAGGAAGTCCGCAATATCGTTGCCCGCGCTGAAGATGGCGATGTCGCCCTGAAACACCACCACGCGCACGCCTGCGTCGACCTTGGCGGCGGCCAATGCATCCGCCATCTGGGTATACATGGCCTCGGTGAAGGAGTTCTTCTTCGCCGCACGGTTGAAGGTGATGGTGCACACGCCCTCTTCGGTGTGCACCAGGATGTCCTGGCTATCCTGGGTATTGCTCATGGTCTTGCCTTGTAAATGATGTGAACAGCTCGCTGGTTTCGGCGCGCTATTCCTTGTAGTAAACAATCTGGTGGCTGGTCGCCAGCATCTGACCGGACTGGCTCCACAACTGAGCCGTCTGGTCAAAAAAGCCGTTGCGGAACTCCTGCCCTCGCGCCTGCGCCAGCAGCAATCCGTCACCTGCTTCAGCCAGCTCCTCGCGTCCGGCATGGAAGTAGACAGTGATGGACACCGTACCCGCCGGCACGCGCTTGGCGCGGCGCAACCACGCCCGTGGAAAGAACACATCGGAGACCGCAGCCAGCGACGCGAAATCCAGCGGACGCGGCGGATTGTCTCTCACCCAGAGTCGCGTCAGACTGTCGCGCTCGGCACCGTCCTCATCACGCGGCAGGATGCCGTCCACAAATCGCATCTCGTAGCGGGTCAGCCACTCGGAGGCCTTGAACAACGGCGGCACGCGCTCCACCTCCGCAGCAGCCCGGACCTCGGGCATGGGCATATCGCTGACGCTCCAGGTCTGGCGACGCACCGCCGTCACGGCCGTGGCCGTGGTCACGATCTGCGGCTGGCCTTCGGCATCGGGCTGGGTGATGGTCAGCAGCCAGTGCTGGGTGGAGCGGTTGGTACGCACCGGCCTGGCCTCGATCTCGAAAGCGCCCGGCCCCACGGCTGCCGCATAGTTGACGGTGATGGACAGCGGATCGCCCAGGCACTGCGGGTGCTGCTGAATGGCCTGCACCAGGCTGGCCGCCGTGATGCCGCCATAAGGGCCGACCATATTCCAGTAATCGGGCGAAGCCGTTCCCTGGTACTGATTGGGCACGCCCGTAGCGCTCAGCGCCACGGCACGATCAAAGGGGTGGAGGTCTGTGCTCATGATTGGCAGTGTTGCCCAAGGGCGGGAATGAAAGCCGTCAAACAGGTGACTCAAGCGGCCCGAACAAGGGTTTGCCTGGGCCACGGTCACCGTCGCGCCAGCTCTGCAGCAAGGGCAACAGGGGCTGCCACAGTAGCTCACGCATCTCTTCCTTGAAATACCCCAGATGGCCTATGCGTCCGGACGGAGCCAGGCCCGGATCGACACGCTCCAGCGTGCTGGGCGCACTTTTGTACCAGTCCACCAAAGATTGCACGCTGGCCAGCGACATCATTTCGTCGTCCTCGAAATACAGCGCATGCAAGGGATAGTGGGCTGCCGCATAAGCCTCGGCCGCCCAGCGGCCTTCCGCGCCCATGGCGTACAGAGGATTCAGGCACCAGCGACGCCATTGCCAGATCACGCCTGCCGGCAGATCGCCCACAATGCCCAGCTTGCGCCCCGGAAACGCGCCGTACAACGCAGTGACCAGCGGAGCGACGCCCCACCAGAACAGCCTGACCATGCGCCTGGTTGGCGCAGCGTTATCGCGCCAGTAGCCGCTGCCGCTGCCAACAGACAGCAAGCCGTTGATGGGCAGGGGAATGGAGGCCAGGCCCGGCAATTGCGAGCCCACGCTATGACCGATCCAGATCAGCGGCTGCTGGGGAAACTGCTGCTTGAGATGCGCTGCCACCAGCTCGCAGTCCTTGGCCCAGTCCAGCAAGTCGGCCCTGGCGTCGCGCAGCGGCACTTGCAGCGACAGGCCATGGCCACGGTAGTCGAAGGTGGTGACGCCATAGCCCTGCTCCGCCAGCCAGCGGGCAAAGGCCTGGTAATAGCTTTGCTGCACGCCCATGGCGCCAGCCACCACCACCTGCGCCAGCGGCGCTGCCACCCTGGGCTGACACTGGCGCAGCACCAGATGGGCCGAACCCACGGAGATGGGCAAGGCCATCTCCGTCCATTGCACGGCAGCTTGCACCGGAACTTGCACGGAGGCTTGCGACTGGGCGGTCTGCATGGCGGCTGCGGCGCTCAGACGCGCTCGAAGATGCCAGCCGCGCCCTGACCCATGCCCACGCACATGGTCACCATGCCGTACTTGAGCTGCTTGCGTTGCAGCGCATGGACCACGGTGGCGGCACGGATGGCACCGGTCGCACCCAGGGGATGGCCCAATGCAATCGCACCGCCCATGGGGTTGACCTTGCTCTGGTCCAGCCCCAGGGTGTTGATGACAGCCAGGGACTGGGCTGCAAAGGCCTCGTTGAGCTCGTACCAGTCGATATCGTCCTGCTTGAGACCCGCATAGCGCAGCGCGGCGGGAATGGCCTCGATAGGGCCAATGCCCATGATGGCGGGCGGCACGCCCTTGCTGGCATAGCTGACGAAGCGCGCCAGCGGCGTCAGACCAAAGCGCTTGACGGCATCGCCGCTGGCAATGATCAGCGCGCCCGCACCGTCGCTGGTCTGCGAGCTATTGCCCGCCGTGACCGTGCCGCGCGCCGCAAAAACGGTGCGCAGCTTGGCCAGGCCTTCGATGCTGGTATCGGGGCGCGGGCCTTCGTCCAGACTCACGGTGCGCGTGCTGGCCACGGTCTCGCCGGTGGCGATGTTCAGCGTGCGGTCGGTGACTTCGATCGGCGTGATCTCGGCAGCGAAATCGCCGGCCTGCTGCGCGGCAATCGCGCGGCGGTGCGATTCGAGTGCAAACGCATCCTGCGCCTCGCGCGAGACCTTCCACTGCTGGGCCACCTTCTCCGCCGTCAGGCCCATGCCGTAGGCAATGCCCACATCGCCATCGCGCTCGAAGATGCTGGGCGAGAGGCTGGGCGCATTGCCCATCATGGGCACCATGCTCATGCTCTCCACGCCAGCAGCAACCATCACATCGGCTTCACCGACGCGGATACGGTCCGCCGCCATGGCCACGGCCGACAGGCCGGAGGCACAGAAACGGTTGACGGTGATGCCGCCGATGCTGGTGGGCAGTCCCGCCAACACGGCACCGATACGCGCCACGTTCAGGCCCTGCTGGGCTTCGGGAATCGCGCAGCCGCAGACGATGTCCTCGATCGCCTTGGGGTCCAGGCCAGGCACCTGGGCCAGCGCCGCCTTGAGCGTGGTGGCCAGCAGGTCGTCGGGACGGTAGTTGCGGAAAAAACCCTTGTGCGAGCGACCGATGGGCGTGCGCGTGGCAGCAACGATATAGGCGTCTTGTACTTGCTTCATTTTTGTTTCTCCTCGCTTCGCCTTAGTTGCGAACCGGCTTGCCGGTGTTCAACATGCCCAGGATTCGTTCATGGGTCTTGGGGTGGGCAATCAGATGACAGAAGGCCTTGCGCTCCAGTTGCATCAGATAGGCCTCATCCACCAGCGTGCCGGCATCGACATCGCCGCCGCAGACCACATTGGCGATCAGGCCCGCAATATGCTGGTCGAACTCGCTGATGAAGCCGCCGTCGCGCATATTGACCAGCGAGCCCTTGATCGTGGCCTGGCCGCTGCGGCCCGCCACGGGGAAGCTGCGCTTGTGCGGCGCACGCCAGCCGCTGGCTGCCATGGCCTTGGCCTCGTTGATGGCGATAAACAGCACCTCGTCCTTGTGGGCCACGACGATGTCGCTGTCCAGCAGATAGCCGAGCTTGCGCGACTCCAGCGCGCTGGTGCCCACCTTGGCCATGGCGGCAGCCGTGAAGCCTTCGGTCAGGAAGGGCAGCAAATCCTTGCCGGTGCTGGTGGCTGCATTTTCGGCAGCGCGGCGCGCGATATAGGTCAGGCCGCCGGCACCGGGCACCAGGCCCACGCCGACTTCCACCAGACCGATATAGCTTTCCATATGGGCCACGCGGCGCGCCGAATACACCGCCATCTCGCAGCCGCCGCCCAGCGCCAACCCGTGAATGGCAGACACCACGGGCACCTGTGCATAACGCAGGCGCAGCATCAGGTTCTGCAGCTCCTGCTCGATGCTCTCGATGGCGTCGGCACCACCGATCACAAAGGCAGGCATGGTGGCCTCCAGGTCGGCGCCCACGCTGAAGGGCGCATCGCCGGACCAGATGACCATGGCGTCAAAGTCGCTCTCAGCCGTATCCACCGCCTCCATCAGGCCTTCCATGACTTCGGGGCTGATGGCATGCATCTTGTTCTTGATGCTGGCAATCAAGACCCGCTTACCGGAGGAGCTTTCATCCTCGTCCAGCGTCCAGGTACGCAGAGCCCTGGTTTCGGCAATCGTCGTGCCAGCCGTCTGCCAGTCGGGCAGATCGGTTTCTCCGAGCAGTTTCTCAGGGAACAGCTGACGCTCGTACACGGGCAGCACACGGCGCGGCACGAATTGGTTCTTCGCGGGGCTCCACGAGCCATTGCCCGTGTGTACTCCGCCGGCCTCAGCCACCGGACCTTCGAAAACCCATTGAGGCAGCGGCGCCTTGCACAGCGCCTTGCCGGCATCGATGTCCTCCTGGACCATCTTGGCCACCTCCAGCCAGCCGGCTTCCTGCCACAGCTCGAACGGGCCCTGCTTCATGCCGAAGCCCCAGCGCATGGCCTGGTCCACATCGCGTGCGCAATCGGCAATGGATTGCAGGTGCACGGCGGCATAGTGAAAGCTGTTGCGCAAAATGGCCCAGAGGAACTGGCCCTCCTTGCCCTCGGCATTGCGCAGCAGCTTGAGGCGCTCTGCAGCGGGCTTTTTGAGCATGCGGCCGTAGACCTCGTCGGCCTTGCCGCCTGCGGGAATGTAGTCCTCGCTGTCGAGCTCGAACTGGAAGATGTCACGGCCGACCTTTTTGTAGAAGCCCTTCTTGGTCTTCTGGCCCAGGTTGCCCAGCTCGATCAGCTTGGCCAGCACGGGCGGCGTGCCGAAGCTGCCGTAGAAGGGGTCGGTCTCCAGGCTCAGATTGTCCTGCAGGGTCTTGACGACATGGGCCATGGTGTCCAGGCCCACCACGTCGGCAGTGCGGAAGGTGCCCGAGGAGGCTCGGCCCAGCTTCTTGCCCGTGAGGTCGTCCACCACGTCAAAGGACAGACCGAAGTTCTCGACCTCCTTCATCGTGGACAGCATGCCGGCGATGCCGATACGGTTGGCGATGAAGTTGGGCGTGTCGTGCGCACGGACCACGCCCTTGCCCAGCGTGCTGGTGACAAAGGCTTCGAGCTGATCCAGCACCTCGGCCTGCGTGGTGGGCGTGTTGATCAGCTCCACCAGCTGCATATAGCGCGGCGGGTTGAAGAAGTGGATGCCGCAAAAGCGCGGCTTGATGGCGTCGGGCAAAGCCTCGGACAGCTTGGTGATCGACAGGCCCGAAGTGTTGGACGCCAGCAGCGCGTGCTTGGCGACGAAGGGAGCGATCTTGTGATACAGATCCAGCTTCCAGTCCATGCGCTCGGCAATGGCCTCGATCACCAGATCGCAGCCCTTGAGCAGCTTCATATGCTCTTCGTAGTTGGCCGCCTGGATCAGCTCCACATCATCGGCCACACCGATAGGCGAAGGCTTGAGCTTCTTCAGATTGGCAATGGCACGCTCTGCAATGCCGCTCTTGGGGCCTTCCTTGGCGGGCAGGTCGAACAAAATGACCGGCACCTTGACGTTGACCAGATGGGCGGCGATCTGCGCACCCATCACGCCCGCGCCCAGCACGGCGACTTTTTTCACATTGAATCGGGACATGAGCTATGTTCCATTAAGGGCCAGCGGCCTTGCCACGGACAAAGCATGGGACTAAGGCGCTGGCTGTTTTCTGTCTTGAGATTTACTGAACGCGGATCCAGGTCTGGGTACGCCAGAAAGGACCGATGGAGCCGCGCACTTCCAGCTTCTGGCCTGCATCGACGGGCGTCAGGCGCACGGTATAGGTCTTGCCGTTTTCGGGATCGAGAATCTTGCCGCCCTCCCAGACCTCCTTGCCCTCGACCTTTTTGACGCCGCTGATCAGCGTCATGCCCACCACGGGCTTGTCCTTGAGCTCGTCCTTGCACTCGGTGCACAGCGCATTCGGGTCCGCACCCTTGCGCAGCAGGGCCTCGACCTTGCCCGTGACCACGCCGCCGGCCTCGGTGATCTTCACCTGCGCCTTGGGCGTATTTTCCTTTTCATCCATGCTGCGCCAGGTGCCCACGGGCGACATCTGCGCCCAGGCGGCCGACATGCTTCCCGCTATCAATACCAGAGCTGCTACCGCTTTGATCTTCTTCATTTCCTAGTCCTTTATATTCAAAACAAGGGATGAATAGGCGCATGCAGCTACTCTTTAAATAGCATCACAGCATGCGCCTGCGGAACATCAGGCCAGGGCCGCGTCGCTGTCCATCAGCGACTGGCTGCCGGCGCGCGCGGTGCGCATCAGCGTCGCCGTCTCGGGGAACAGCTTGGCAAAGTAAAAGCGCGCGGTCTGCAGCTTGCCCTGGTAGAAGGGATCGGCATTGCCGGCCGCGATCTCGCGCAGCGCCACCTGGGCCATGCGGGCAAACAGGTAGCCGAAGACCAGATGACCGGCCACACGCAGATAGTCCACGGCGGCTGCGCCGACTTCGTCGGGGTTCTGCATGCCCTTGAAGCCGATCTCGGTGGTGAACTTGGTCATCTGCTCGCCCAGCATGGCAATGGGCGTGATGAACTCACTCATCTTCTCGTTGACGCCTTCTTCCTCCACCAACTGGGCGATCAGCTTGCCGAACTTCTTGAGCGTCGCGCCCTGGTTGCCCAGGATCTTGCGGCCCAGCAGATCCAGCGCCTGGATGCCGTTCGTGCCTTCATAGATCATGTTGATGCGCGCATCGCGCACAAACTGCTCCATGCCCCATTCCTTGATGAAGCCGTGGCCGCCGAAGACCTGCTGGCTCAGGGTTGTCGCCGTCCAGCCGTTGTCGGTGATGAAGGCCTTGACGATGGGCGTCAGCAGCGCCACCAGCTCGCCGCTGTCCTTGCGCACCTTCTCGTCCGGGTGGTGCAGCTCCTTGTCCAACAGCAGGCCGCAGAAGGTGGACAGCGCGCGGCCGCCTTCGGCATAGGCCTTGGCCGTGAGCAGCATGCGGCGCACATCGGGGTGGACGATGATGGGGTCGGCCGGCTTGTCCTTGGCCTTCACGCCCGACAGGCTGCGCATCTGCAGGCGGTCCTTGGCATAGGCCAGCGCATTCTGGTAGGCCACTTCGGTCAGCCCCAGCGACTGGTTGCCCACGCCCAGACGGGCCGCGTTCATCATCACGAACATGGCCTGCAGACCCTTGTTGGGCTCGCCCACCAGGGTGCCGATGGCACCGTCGATATTGATCTGGGCCGTGGCATTGCCGTGAATGCCCATCTTGTGCTCCAGCGCACCGCAGAAAATCGGGTTGCGCTCGCCCAGCGAACCATCGGCCTTCACCTTGAACTTGGGCACGACGAACAGGCTGATGCCCTTGGAGCCGACAGGCGCATCGGGCAGACGCGCCAGCACCAGGTGCACGATGTTGCTGGTGAAGTCGTGCTCGCCGGCCGAGATGAAGATCTTGTTGCCGGTGATCTTGTAGCTGCCGTCCGCCAGCGGCTCGGCCTTGGTGCGCAGCAGGCCCAGGTCAGTGCCGCAGTGCGGCTCGGTCAGGCACATGGTGCCGGTCCACTCGCCGCTGGTCAGCTTGCCCAGATAGGTCTTCTTCTGCTCCGGCGTGCCGTAGGCATGCAGGGCCTCATAGGCTCCATGCGACAGACCGGGATACATGGTCCAGGCCTGATTGGCGCTGTTGAGCATTTCATAAAGCGCCGAATTGAGCACGAACGGCAAACCCTGGCCGCCATACTCCGGATCGCAGGACAGTGCCGGCCAGCCGCCCTCGATGAACTGCGCATACGCCTGTTTGAAGCCCTTGGGCGTGGTGACCTCGTGGGTCTCCTTGTTCAGCGTGCAGCCCTCTTCGTCGCCGGAGATATTCAAGGGAAAGGTGACATTGGCCGCAAATTTGCCCGCCTCTTCGACCACCGCGTTGATGGTGTCGGTATCGACCTCCGCGTACTTGGGAATCTGCTGATAGGTCTCGGTGACCTTGAAGACCTCGTGCATGAGGAATTGCATGTCACGCAGTGGCGGGTTGTAGCTGGGCATTTGTCGTCTCCTGTGATGGTTGCGCGTTGAACGGTTTGCTTTTTTGGGGTTGGAACTGACGCGGGTTGTGAATGGCGTCAGGCGGCTGGAGGCTCACTGGCATAGCGCGCCAGAATGTTGTTGAAGCCTGCATGAGCCCGCTCTATCGAGCCCTCGCTATGCAGAAAGCGCGCCTCGTAATGCAGGGCAAGAATCAGGCCGTGAATTTCAAACAGCAACTGGCTGGCATCGGCATCGGCACGCAGATCGCCGCATTCCTGGCTTTGCACAATGGTGCGGCGCATGGCAGCCAGCCAGGTGCCGACGGACTCGGCCAGCGCATCGCGCACCGGGCCCGTGCGATCGTCGAACTCCACTGCTCCGCTGATATAGATGCAGCCGGAGTCGATCTCTATGGAGGTGCGCTTCATCCAGTTGCCAAACAGCGCTCGCAGACGCGGAATGCCGCGCGGCGCCTCGATGGCGGGGTAGAAGACTTCCTGCTCGAAACGGTCGTGGTACTCGTGCACCACGGAAATCTGCAATTCCTCACGCGAGCCGAAATGGGCAAACACCCCTGATTTGCTCATGCCCGTGAGTTCGGCAATCGCGCCAATGGACAGCCCTTCCAGCCCGATATGGGTGGCCAGATTGAGCGCAGCCTCGACAATCGTGGCCTTGGTTTGCTGACCTTTTGCGAGCGATCGGCCCGCAGACTTGGTGGCAGCCCCCTCCACGGCCTTACTGGGGCTAACCGCAGCTTGCGCCTCGGCGTGCAGCTTGCGAGACTTTGCGCTGGTCTTCCTGCTCGCAGCACCCCCGCGGCCAGCCGGGTGTGCCACATCCCGACCTGCGGGCGAAGTTGAAGAACGGGAAGCGGAGGACGAGGCCATGAAACTCTCAATAAAACGAACGTTCGTTCTATTTTGCACAATTTCCGGCCGGTTTTGAATCCGTCAAGGGTAAATACTTAGCCTTTCCCCGCCAGGACTTTTGCCGACTCAGCTGCCTCGATGCGCAATAAAAAACGCCGCCAGTCCTGAGACTGCGGCGTTCCTGAAAGAGTGCCCGACGAGCGACTCAGACCACGACCATCATGGCCAGGCTGGCATCCAGGTGTTCGGTGGGCAGGCGGCGAAAGCCCGAGCGGGCATAGCGCTGCAGACGTCCCAGCGCAAACGAGGTCAGCACACTGGCAGCAACCGATGCTTCGGCCGTCGGTGCAGCAGAGCCCATGGCGCCAGCGGCAGGGCGCAGGCATTGGCGCAAGGTGGACTCGATGCGGTCAAAGAACTGGTTCATGCGGGTCTGCAGACGCTCGTGCTCGAAAACGATGGCGTCGCCGACCATCACGCGCACCATGCCAGGGTTTTTTTCGCCAAACTGCAGCAGCAATGCCACCACGCGGTTGGCATTGCGCACGCTCGTGACCGGATCATGCGCGACCTCGGGCACATCGCGGCCCACGATTTGCTGCACCAGCGTGAAGACGGACTGCTCGATGAACTCGATCAGTCCCTCGAACATCTGGGCCTTGCTGGCAAAGTGGCGGTACAGGGCCGCCTCGCTCACGCTCAGGTGAGCAGCCAGAGCTGCCGTGGTGATACGGTCGGCACCGGGCTTTTCCAGCATGGAGGCCAATGCCTGCAGGATTTGCTCGCGGCGTTCGCCGGGCTTGGGGCGCTTGCGCGCAGGAGCCATGGCAGGAGCGGCAGGACTGTCCTCCGCGGGATTTTCAATATTGGAAACAGGCGACAGGACTTCAGACTCAGACATAGGCGACTCAGTATTTATTAGCAATTTTCTCACAGCCAGTTGCACTGTTAAGCACACGACTATCCTTACCGGTAGGTGTCAGGTGCGTCAAACCAACCTTAATACACAGCAGGCTTGCGGTCTCCACCCCGAACTTTCACCCCCGCTCTCACCAACACGCAAGCGTAACCGAGAAATTAACCTTTGAGAGCTTCAGATACCTCATGACTGCCTTCTGAAACTGATTGAACCGGAATTTCAAGTCTTACTAATAGGCCTTTACCGAAACTTCCATCTGAAAAACTCAGTACACCTTGATGCAATTGCGTTATTTCATCGGCAATTGCCAGGCCCAGACCGGTTCCCTCTTCAATCACTCCCTGGGCGCGATAGAAACGCTGGGTAATCTGGCTGCGCTCTTCTTCGGGCACGCCGGGCCCGTCATCGTCAACCTCGACAAAAGCCCATTGCTGCACACCCGCCATCTGCAGCAGGGTTGCATCGTCCGTGCCCACAGGCCGGGGGCGCAGACCGCAGCGCAAGGTGACGCTGCCGCCTCTGGGCGTGTACTTGATGGCGTTTTCCACCAGGTTGGAAACCAGTTCGCGCAGCAACCAGCTATGGCCCCAGACCGATGCAGGCTCGACCTCGAGGCCAAAGTCCAGATGCTTGATCGAGGCACGATCGATAAAGGTCTCGAGCATGCTCTCGCAAAGTTCCTTGAGGTCCACCTCCTGCAGCGGCTGCACCTCGGCATTGCGCGCATCGGCACGCGACAGGGCCAGCAGCTGACGCGCCAGCTGGGAGGTGCGCCGGGTTGCATCGCGCAACTGCTCGATCTGCTCCACCGTGAGCACGACCTGCGCCTGCTCCCCTGTCCGCTTGGCCAGGCGCCTGGCCTCCTGCCCGCTCAGGGCCCAGGCCTCCACCTGGGTCTGCAAGGCCGCCAGCGGCGTGCGCAGCTGATGGGCTGCATCGGCGACGAAACGGCGCTGGCCTTCGGCCTGGGCATTGACCAGGGAGAACAGGCGATTGAGCGAGCGCACCAGCGGGCGGACCTCGGCTGGCGAGGTCTGCTCGTCGATCGGGCTCAGATCGCGCGGCGAGCGGCGCTCCACCGCCTGAGTCAGCTTGTGCAGCGGCTTGAAGGCCCGGCTCACCGACCAGTAAATGGCCACGGCCGCGCCCGCAATCAGCAGCAGATTGGGCAGCAGCACATGCATCAGCAGCTGGCGCACCCATTGCTGACGCACATCGCTGCTGTCGGCCAGCATGACGACCATCTCGCCGGCGCCATAGGTTTCGGCCTTGAGCACGGCAACGCGATAGGTCACACCGTCGTGCTCCTGGCTGTGGAATTCCGCCGTGCCGGTCGCCGGCACATCGAAGTTGATCCAGGTATCGCCTGCCACCACATTGCCCTGCAGATCGCCCACGGCATAGCCTGCTTCATCGCCCTGATTGCGCAAAAAGTCTTCAACGCTTGGCGTCAGCGACACCAGCGGCGGCGTGCCGTCCGCAATCGAGGGCGCGAGCACCGAATCGGCCAGGGCCGGCAGCAAGCGCAACAAACGCTGGTCATGCTGGGTGGAGGCCTCATCCGCGGCGCTGTAGCTGAACCAGCCACCCATGGCTGCCAACAGCATCAGCGGCACCAAAAGCAGAACCAGCAGCCGAAAACGCAGATTGGCGGTCATTAATGTTTATTGAATGAGAACTCGGAGTATTCAATTTTCATAGCTGCAAGCGCTTCATTAATAACCGATTCAGATATATAAATAACTGAATTCCATATCAATCAATCGCTGACAGCTATCAAATAGAGAATCAAACAGATTCAGGCATCAACTCCAGCCGATAACCGAAACCGCGAATGGAGCGCAGGGCCACGCCATGCGGCTCCAGTTTGCTGCGCAGGCGGGACACATAAACTTCCACGGCATTTGGCGTGATTTCACGGTCCCAACCGGTCAGGGCCTGCAGCAGCTTTTCTTTGCTGGCGGGCTTGGGGGCATTGAGCAAAAGATACTCCAGCACCGTCCATTCACGTGGCCCCAGATCGATGGGCAGCAGCTTGCCTTCAGTTTCGCCCTCCTGCGGCAGCTGGCGTGCGCCGGCGCGGCGGCCAGCCGTATCCAGTTCGATACAGCCAAAGTTCAGGACAGCAGAAGTTGCTGCCTGGGAGCGGCGCATCAGCGCACGCAGGCGCGCCAGCAACTCGGGCAGCTCGAAAGGCTTGACCATATAGTCGTCGGCACCCCAGTCCAGGCCTTGCACCCGGTCCTGCAGCGCATCGCGCGCCGTGAGGATCAACACCGGCATGGCCTTGCTTTCCACATCGCTGCTGCGCAGGCGACGCGTCAGCTCCAGGCCGTTGATGCCCGGCAGGCCGATATCGATCACCGCCACATCGAACGCTTCCTGGGCCAGCACTTCCAGTGCACGCTCGGCACTGCCCACCCAGTCCACGGCATAACCGGCATCGGAAAGACCCAGCTTGATACCGCTGGCCACCATCACATCATCTTCCACCAGAAGCAAACGCATAAAGTCCTACCTCGCTCAAAAACAAAAGCCGCCCAAAGGCGGCTTGCGGCGGAGTCCTGAGCGCGACTCCACCCGGGAAAGCCCTGCGGCGATGTTAACGCCATATGTGAAAAGTCACTCGAGAAGAGCAACCACATGTCAGGGCCAGACAGGCTCATCAATGGCTGCGAATCATCGTGCCATACGCCTGGTCCGTCAAAATTTCCAGCAGCATGGAATGCGGCACGCGTCCATCGATGATGTGCACCGCATTCACACCCGCCTTGGCAGCATCCAGAGCGCCCGAAATCTTGGGCAGCATGCCGCCGGAAATCGTACCGTCGGCAAACAGCGCATCAATCTCGCGCGCCGTCAGATCCGTCAGCAGATTGCCGGCCTTGTCCAGAACGCCCGGAGTGTTGGTTAAAAGCACCAGCTTTTCAGCTTGCAACACTGTTGCGAGTTTGCTTGCAACCACGTCGGCGTTGATGTTGTAACTTTCGTTCTCCTCACCAAAACCGATAGGGCTGATCACTGGAATGAAAGCATCGTCCTGCAGCGCCTTCACCACACTGGGATCGATGGCAACGATATCGCCCACCTGACCCACATCGTGCTCGATGCTCGGATCCTTGTTATCCAGCATCTTGAGCTTCTTGGCACGAATCAAGCCACCATCTCGCCCCGTCAGGCCCACGGCCTTGCCGCCGGCCTGATGGATCAGACCCACGATGTCCTGCTGCACCTCGCCGGCCAGCACCCACTCCACCACTTCCATGGTCTCTTCATCCGTGACACGCATGCCCTGAATGAATTCACCCTTCTTGCCTAGACGACCCAGCGCCGCTTCAATCTGAGGCCCACCACCATGAACCACCACAGGGTTAATCCCCACCAGCTTGAGCAACACCACATCTTCCGCAAAGTCCGCCTGCAGGGCAGGATCGGTCATGGCGTTACCGCCATACTTGATGACCATGGTCTTGCCATGGAACTTGCGGATGTAGGGCAGCGCTTGCGCGAGGATTTCGGCTTTGTCGCGGGGGGCGATCTGGGTGGTGGGGTCAATGGTGGTCATAGATCAAGGCTCTGTCCCATGGGACAATGTTCAAGTCAGATGGGCTGCATTGTGCCGCAAATGCTCTTGGAGACGAGCAAGATGCCAACTTCCCCGAGTCAGCCTCCCACGATATAAAACAATTCCACGTCCACTCACTCCATGAATTCGATTATTTTCTCTGTTCAAGAGTTATTCAGGTATGACGCGTTCCTTGCAGGTTTAGCCTCCTTTATCACCTGCGTGTTACTGGTTACCACCAAGAAATGGCATGGCAGCTTTTCCATGGACTCTAGTAGTGGTGTACAAAAAGTTCATACCACCCCAACGCCAAGAATCGGCGGCATCGGGATTGCGATAGGCGTATTTGTGGGTTTTGCGGCCTCGAGCCATGGTGCAGCTGCGGCAGAGAAGAGAATGATTCTTGGTGCCATCCTAATGGCTGGAATACCAGCTTTCATTTTTGGCCTTTTGGAAGATTTGACCAAAAAGGTATCGGTAAGAATCCGTCTTCTGGCCACCATGGCCTCTGGCATCCTGGGCTGGGGTATTACTGGCACATCACTCACCCACGTCGATATCCCCGGCCTTGACTTCTTACTGGGATTTACCATTATCTCCGTCATCTTCACAGCCGTGGCTGTTGGCGGTGTTGCCAACTCCATCAACATCATCGATGGATTGAATGGGCTGACTGCAGGCACTGCAATGATTATTCTCGCGGCCTTCGGCATCATCGCAAGGCTGGTAGGAGATATCCCTCTCGCATTTACCTGCTTGATTATTGCAGGTGCCGTCGCAGGCTTCTTCTTTGTCAACTGGCCAAAGGGCAAAATATTTCTAGGAGACGGAGGGGCCTACTTTCTGGGCTTCACACTGGCATGGATTGCCGTGCTGCTCCCCGAGCGCAATCACTCCGTTTCTCCATGGACCAGTCTGCTGATTTGCTCCTACCCCATTATCGAAGTAGGTTTTAGCATTTTGCGAAGATCTCTCCGAGAAGGCTATAGTCCAACTGAGCCGGACTTCTTTCACCTGCACTCTTTGGCCAACAAACGCTGGGCACGAAAAATATTCTCCAATTTTTCAAAGCCTATGCAAAACGGGCTAACCGCCCCTTTTCTCTGGATCTATGCAGCAATCCCCTGCACATTGGCAGTCCTGACCTATCAGAGCAAACTATTGACTGCTGCGTCTTTCATACTCAGCTCTTTATGCTATTTGATGTTCTATCGAAAGCTGGCATTCTTCAGATGGCTACCCAGGAAGTGACACATGCTTCTTCAAGGCCTCCAGATAAATCTGACCTTCTTGAGTCATTTCCTCGGGAGCCCAGGAAGCGAAATACTTAGGAGCCTCCGGATCGAAAGGGCCCCCCTTCATTTCAAGCAATATAGAGCCGCTTTCAAGTGAAATGACTGTGTGCCATTGCCCCGGCTGAACCTCGACCCCCACGGCCACGCCCTGCTCCTCTGCGTGATTTCCTGCGCCGAATAGTTGAACAGCCTGCACGTCCCCTTTGCTTCCAAAAACCATGAAAGCCAGCAAACCCTTGATGGCAATCAACGTTTCTGCCCCTTGGTAGGGGCCGTGGCAGTGAGGCCTTAGATAGCTATCGGGCTCAATCGCATTGAAAAACCGCTGGCATGCCTCTTGGTAGTCAGCATGCAGGTTCTTGTGTTTTCGCCTTCTGGGATTGGATTTAGCCTCATCTATCAATGAGCCCATAAAATCCCCAGAGAAAACTCGTGCCGACATTATTATCTTTCTAGTTCCTGAACGATTTGTTTCACAGCTTGCGAAGGCGAAAACATTCCTTCATATACGGCTCTGCATCTTTTCTGAAAATCGGCATCCGTCTCGACAGAATTGATCAAAGCATTAGTCTTTCGCTCCAGATCCCGGATGTCAGCGCTATCGCAAGCCACGCCAACACCCTCGCTCCTTATAAGCTCCGCAAGATCATTGCCAGGGTTTATGTTTGCCAGAACGGGAATGCCACTTTGCATATAAGAAAGAAATTTCCCGGGAATGTTGTGGGATTTATGCCTCTGATCCAAAGAGACAATACCTACGAAGCATTGTTCATAAAGTGCAGGAATCTCATCAGGGTGAATCTCATCCTTGAATTCCATGTTATCCAAAGACCTTCTGCGAGCTTCCTCAGCCAGCCTTTTGGCCTCGCTACCACGACCAACAAACAAAAATCCAATATCGCATCGATCTTTAAGCTTTTCTGCAAGATCTACCAGGATGTCCATGCCCTGAGCGACGCCCATATTTCCCGCATACACAAATATTTTTCGCCCGACCAGATTCGTCCTATTTATCGATATCGAGCAACTACTTGGCTTCGTATCCGCAAGCCAGTTCTGAAGCACCACCAGTTTTTTCCCCTTGCTCTTCTTCCAATCCTCAAAATATGAGAGATTCCCAGGAGTTTGAACGCCGATGATATCGGCCACGGAATATTGATAACGGGCCACTGCACTGAAGAAACGGTAAATAATCCCCCTTCCCATCAAGCCCATATCAACAGCCCACTCAGGGAATATATCTCTTATTATCAGATAACCTTTGCAATCACTGGTTTTCTTCAAGTCATTGACAAAAGGCGCATGAAATATGGAAGGTGCATACCAAGCAACGCCATCCCATTTTTCGTGACGCAAAGGAGACTTTTTATAGCCCCTTTTCATAAAAAATGGCATCAGGAATTCTGACAAGGTTCTTCTCGCGTAATTGACGTCCTTGGTTTTTGGGGACTTCAGCCTCAAGACCTGGAAACCTTCCATCTCCTCAAGAAGAAAGTCCTCCTTAATCTCCCATGATGGAAGAATTACCGTCAATTGATGGCCTTGTGCAGCAAACTCGCGCGACAAATCCCTGAGCTGAACAGCCCCAGAACTCCTCAACGGAGGAAAAGTGTCAGCGATCAGGGCTATTTTCATCAGTCAGAGCCAAATTTAGTATTTTTTCCAGATAACCCGATTTACATAATCGGTGTAGCTATGAATGATGCGGAGCACCTTGTCGCTCACATTCGGCATGCTGTAATCGGCCACTTGACGCAGCAGGCGCGCGCCCCCCCGTGGCTGGTTTTGCAAAATGGCTAACCCTTGTATCACACGCTGCTCTTCCAGACCCACCATCATCACAGCGCCCTCCTCCATACCTTCATGACGCTCCTGTGCTTCGCGCAGGTTCAATGCAGGAAAGTTCAGGATGGATGACTCTTCGGTGATCGTGCCACTGTCCGACAGCACTGCCTTTGCAGACATCTGGAGCTTGATGTAATCACTGAAACCAAGCGGCTTGAGCAACTGCACCTTGGAATGAAATGTCACCCCCATCGCGTCCACTCGTTTCTGCGTACGCGGGTGCGTAGAGACAATTACAGGCAATCCATAATTCTCCGCAACCGAATTCAACAGATTCACCAATTTACGGAAGTTAACATCGGAATCCACATTTTCTTCGCGATGCGCGCTAACCACAAAGAATTGATCCGCCGACAGGCCCAAGCGATCAAGCACATCAGATGCTTCTATCCGAGGCTGATAGTGAACAAGAACCTCAGCCATTGGACTACCCGTCTTGATCACAAGATCCGTTGGCAACCCTTCGCTCAAAAGGCACTCTCGTGCGATAGAGCTGTAAGTCAGGTTCACATCGGCCGTATGGTCCACGATACGACGATTAATCTCTTCGGGTACGCGCTGATCGAAACAGCGGTTACCGGCCTCCATATGGAATACCGGAATCTTGCGCCGCTTGGCGGGAAGCACCGCCATGCAGCTATTAGTGTCTCCCAACACCAACAATGCATCGGGCTTCTCCGCAGCCAACACGCTATCCACAGCAATGATCACCTTCCCGATGGTCTCTGCAGCACTGCCTCCGGCAGCGTTGAGGAAGTGATCAGGCTTGCGTATGCCCAAATCGTCAAAGAAAATCTGGTTAAGCTCGTAGTCGTAGTTCTGACCAGAATGCACCACCACATGCTCGCAATATTCATCGAGCCGCGCCATCACACGCGAGAGGCGGATGATCTCTGGGCGAGTGCCCACTACCGTCATCACTTTCAATTTCTGCATGCTATCAATCCTCCGCAACGGCCTGCTCGCCACGCGCAATGTGCTGCATGAAATCAAGCTTCAGCAGCAATGATTTCATACCATCCAAATCTAAGCGGGTAGTGTTATGCGAGTTGTAATCTTCACCGTGGGTGTTTTGCGTCAGTTTTAACTCCCCCTCGTCGAAATACTTGCCATAGTTCAAATCACGACCATCTGGTGAAACACGGAAGTATTCGCCCATGTCCTCCGCACAGATCATTTCTTCACGGCTAAGCAGTGCTTCGTACAATTTCTCACCATGCCGGGTGCCAATTACGTTGACTGGATAATTAGGCTGCCCCATGACCTCTAAGATCGCCTTCGCCAAAGTTTCGACTGTTGCAGCTGGCGCCTTCTGGACAAAGATGTCCCCATTATTGCCGTGCTCAAAGGCATAAAGCACCAAATCCACCGCATCCGCCAAGGTCATCATAAAACGCGTCATGGAAGGATCGGTCACAGTAATAGGACTGCCAGCCAGCACTTGTTCCACAAACAGCGGAATAACCGATCCGCGGGAAGCCATCACATTTCCATATCGCGTACCACAGATCACTGTGCCCGAGCCTTCTAGATTTCGACTAGCCGCGACCATCACCTTTTCCATCATTGCCTTGCTGATACCCATTGCGTTAATGGGATATACCGCCTTATCGGTACTAAGACAAACGACCCGTTTGACACGCGCCTGGATTGCAGCTTCCAGCACGTTTTCTGTACCCAACACATTGGTACGTACCGCCTCCATGGGGTGAAACTCACAAGAGGGAACCTGTTTAAGTGCTGCTGCATGGAAAACATAGTCCACGCCACGCATGGCCTGCTCTACACAACGAGCGTCACGTACATCGCCGATATAGAACTTTAGCTTGGGACTGTTGTATCGCTTTCGCATATCGTCCTGCTTCTTCTCATCGCGGCTGAAGACACGGATTTCCCGCAGATCAGAGCCTAAGAATCGACGCAACACCGCATTACCAAATGAACCGGTTCCACCGGTAATCAACAAGACTTTATCTTTGAACATAGACGTATCTTTTGAATATTGATATTAATGAAAATTGTGCATTGATTGCACTAAATCCTGCCAAGGAGCTGGCTGAAATCCTGTAGCCTTACGGAAGCGCGTGGAGTCCAATGAACGATCAATGATCAATTGATCATCTGGCTGGATCTCGATCTCCTTTCCATAAACCTTAGCCACTATTTCCAATAAGTCAAACTTATTGATCGGCTCCGCTGAAACATGATAAATACCATTAAGTTCTGGATGGGGAATAACGTTATTATGAACCAGACGTGCAATCTCTACGGTAGGAAGTCCAGAAAATACTGCTCGCCGAAATCCCTTTACAACCCCTTGCTGAGCAAGAAACCATCCGACAAGACTACGTGCTCCGCTCAATTCATGCCCTATTATCGAAGTTCTTAAAGTAATTGCATGGGGATAGTCAACCTCACCTAGCAACTTACTTCGACCATAAATATCCCTAGCGTCTGGGGCATCACTTTCAACATACATTCCTTTGCATCCCGAGAACACACAATCGGTACTAAAGTGTATTAATCTAGCTTGAGCCATCTCACACAAAGAAGCCAGGCGATGCGGGAGCAAAGAGTTTATTGGAATTGCAGCCAAAGCACTTTCCGACGCCGAAATCTGTTTTACCAAACCAACACAGTTAATAACCACCGATGGTCTAACAGACGAGAATAAACTGATTAATCCATCTAAGCTCTCGACATCCACCCCCGAAACAATCCGTGGCCTCATCGCATTGGGAAATAACAAAGAAGAATCTGAAGAGCGCACACTCCCCCAAACTTCATAAGAAGAAAATTGTGATAAGAATCTAAAAATAGAGCTCCCCAACATTCCGGAAGCTCCAATAACAAGAATTTTATGCATCATTTTTTACCTCAAAAACTTCATTCAAGAAATCGGAAGGAGGAGTAAAGAAAAAATTGGGATCCTTGTATTGCATAAACCTCTTAACTGCACGAGCTATTGACAAAGGAGACTCTGGATCAAAAGTTTGAACTGGAGCGCAGACATCTCGGACGTAGTCAAGCTCTGACGCGATTATAGGAATACTCAACATACTGGCCTCCACCAGAGGAAGACCAAAGGACTCTACCAAAGATGGGTATATCAAGGCTTTAGACGATTTATAAAAAGAACATATATCTTTGTGCGGCACATAACCTATGTCAAAAATTTTTACTTTATTTTTTTCCACAAACTCTTTGAGCAGAACCTTGACCTTCGAGTCTCTGTCACTTAATGTAATCGCCAAACTCGGATATATTCCCTCTTCACTCAGAATCTTCCAAGCAGAAAACAAATTCAAGTGGTTTTTATGCGCCTCACCATCGGCAACATAAATAAAATCCCACTTATCTTTACCACTCATCGACTCATCTAGGCTCAAAGAGCCAAAAGGAGAAATATTTACCCTCTGGCTTCTTCTATCAATCTTCCCCAAGAGAAGGTTTTTCATTGAAACCGTTTGCACAAAGAAAGTGCTGACTTTCTTCTTCAAAAGAAAGAATAATATTCTTTCAATCGAAATTCTAATCCTTGTCTTTAATTTAAAATTCTTTAACTCAACTTTATCTATGATAATTCTGTTTTGAATAAAAATTACAACATCAGAATTACTACTTATTAATGGAGGAATACCATTAAGACACAAAATTCGCGTCTTATGAGAAGATGACTTCCAAAGATCTATCTCCGAAAGGATCCGACCAACCACCCCCCCTCGCACCCAGAAAATGTCTTCATCATTTTCTTCAATACAACTTATTTTCTTGAACCGCAAATCCAAATAATATTTTACACCAGAGTTTCTTGAGCACCTTATTAAATCATTCAATAAAACAGCGCCGCCCCCGGCATGGATATTTGGAGCGAAAATTATATTGTTATTTTTCATAATCTTTAATTAACTCCAAGAACTTATCCACCCTACTGTCCCATGAAAAATTTTTTATCATTAAATCCCTTGAGTTTTCCCCAATATTTTTAGCGATATTCTTATTTTTCAAGACAAATTGAATTTTTTCAATAAATTGAGATTCGTTATTGGCAATCAATCCATGCGTAGAATCAATAAACCCTTCAATCCCATTGAAGGCGGTTTCATCCCCAATAACCACACATGCAGCAGCCATAGCTTCAAGTACTTTATTGATTGTTCCATAGCCCTTGAATATAGGAGCAACAAGTATCTTGGATTTAAAATAAAATGGATCTAACTCATCAACAAAAGGTATATATTTAATTGATAATTTTCCAAAGAGCTCAATATCTTTACTTGTTGCACCTTTACCAATAATAATAAAAGATGGACGAGGCTCACTCAATTTAATATAAACATTATTAATAAACCATTTTAAAGAATTTTTATAAAAATCATCTAGCGTTCCAACGAATATTAAATCATATTCCTTATCCGAACACCCTGTGAAGTAATTTTCAGAAACACCATTTTTTAGTTCTATTATATTGAGATTGTTATTCTTTTTGCTCTCGAAAAAATCCACTTCTTTCTGAGACTGAACAGCCACAAAATTCGCTTTCTCTAGCAAACCACTCTCGATAGAAGACATTGCAGAAGCTCTCATCCCATAAAGCTTCCGAAGCAGGAAATTGTTCTTTTTCTTTGATAAGGCACGCAATGTTAATTCATAGGAATCATTAACTGATGCAACTACATTTCCTGCATCTATACTAAAATCCTTCCTAAATTTCAACCACAAGGCAAAAGGACGAATTGGACTGGCCCATACCAAATCATAAGACTGTAGAAATTTGTACGAATCTTTGGAAGTAGCAGCAATTTCCCAGCTCTCAAAAATTGCTTCGTCACCACGCAACTCATTAAAGAGCCCCTTGAATTTATTCTTCCGACTCAAAGGAACTCTATGAACATAGTTAACAGACGACATCAAATTGGCATCAACGGGATAATTATCCCCTGTATCAAAATACAATAAATCGACCAAATGCCCTTTTGAATGAAATGACTTAATGAAGTTTGCAACCGGAATAGTCACACCATTTCTCGCCGGAAATGGAAATTCATCCACTACAAAAAGTATATTCATATCTTCCTCTGGCCTACAAGATAGCTAAATGCATATATTATTACAGAGAAAACAATCATTTTTTCAACTCCTCCATAATAGCCATCTGCGCACAGATAAATAATTAGCGCAGGAAGAGATCCTAGCAAACAGTATTTCAAAATAAAATTATTTGATTTATATGTCAATAATATAAGTAAATTAATAAAAAATCTAAAAGAAAATCCATAAAGAACACATAAAAATACATCATCTAAAATTGCAAGCATTCCTAGAACTCCAGGAGCAAATGTACTTTGCACCGAATCAGGCTGTCCTAGCAGTTCTTGAGCAATATAGAAATCTAAAGTCTTTTGATTAAATAAATTTCCAGGAAATATTCTATCCAGAAAATCAAAAAATAAATACCCAGAAGAAAAAGCACCTTTAACCAAATTATTTTCGATTAACGAAACACCGAAAAAAGTTCCCTCCGTCAATCTATTAGAAAATGGATTAATATCATAAATATTGGACGAAATTTCCCCTCCCCCCCCTCTGACATAATCCGCAATAGGATTCAAAACAAATACATAAATGAGTAATAGCAGCAGCAACGGGAAAACCAACTTATAAATTTCTTTATATTTTCTTCTTGATACATACCCAAAGAAAAAAGATAAAAATATATTCAATAATGGACTTTTCCAGCCGCATGTCAGTTTATATACTACATATCCAGCAATTAAAAATAATAGAGTTTTTTTGTACTTCAGAAAATACTCATCATCGAAACCTATAGCAAAACTAAAGAGGCATGCCAAATAATCTATTGGAAATGCATAATAATAAACACCGGAATTTTCAAGGGTGGTTGAACGCCCCGCTATATTATAATCAAACAAGAAACTAAACAAGATCATAAAAAACAACGAGGCAGAAAACCAAAAAATAGAACCTCTCACAACAAAATCCGAGCGCGAAGAATTAATATCAATTTTTTTTATTCTAAATTTCACTAAAGAGCCAACCCACCATCCCAGGATGCAGAAAATCACATAAGAGATAGACGAATTAACTGTTTTTGCTTCTACAAATACTTCTCGAAAATTACCATCCACAAAAGTATTAAAGCTACTCCACTTCAATAAAGAAATTAAAGGAACTCCAACGAACAAAGTTATACTTATATAAAATACAACATCAAATACATCACCTTTTTTTATTATGAACATTAGGAACAAAAGCAAAAAAACACCAAAAAAATACGAATTCAAATTGGCTGCATAAAAGGAAAATGAAAATACAAAAAAAATTGGGAGCAATAACGAAACAATGGCACCGCCATTATAATTAGCCTTTATTAATACTATTTTACTTTCCCCCGCTGTCAGAATAGTTGGAACCTCTACAGATGTTAGAGTTTGAATATCCAACCTGGGGCAGAGAGAAGGTTCCCATGAAGTATTCCCCCGAGCGGCGCGAAGCCATCTTGGCCAAGCTGGAAGCGCCGTATAACCGTACCGTCAATGATCTGGCTGGCGAGGAAGGTATCTCAGCTGCCACGATATACAACTGGCGAAAGCAAGCCCGTAGCACGGGCCGATTGCTTCCAAACGCCTCCCCCACCACGGAAGGCTGGACCTCGGCGCAGAAGTTCAATGCGGTACTGGAAACCGCTGCGTTGACCGAAGAAGAGCTGTCCGAGTACTGCCGTCGCCGTGGTCTATATCCTGAGCAGATTCGTCGCTGGCGCGCCAGTTGTGAACAGGCCAATGATCGGTCTGACCAAGCCGCCGCACGGCAATCAGAAGCGACCAAGGCCGAGCGCAAACGCATACGGGAGCTAGAGCGGGAGTTGCGTCGCAAGGACGCCGCCTTGGCTGAAACGGCAGCATTGCTGGCGCTGCGAAAAAAAGTCCAGGCGATCTGGGGGGACGAGGAAAAATGACCAATGCCACAGATCGCCGTCGGATTGTAGAGTTGGTCAACCAAGCCAGAGCGGCCGGTGCGCGCCTGCGTCATGCCTGTGGCGAGCTGGGAATCGGGCAGAACACCTACCGGCGTTGGTCGGCAGGTGGTGAAGACCAGCGGCCTCACGCGACACGGCCAAGGCCGGCTCATGCCCTGACGCACAAAGAACGCCAGGCGGTGCTGGATGTCTGCCACCGACCGCAGTTTGCCAGCTTGCCTCCGGCGCAGATTGTTGCGCGGCTGCTGGATGATGAGCAACGGTATCTTGCCTCGGAGTCGACCTTCTATCGCATCCTGCATGCGGCGGGAGAACAGCGCCGTCGTGGTCGCCAAGCCGCGCCCCAGCGCAAGGGCCCGCCACGGCGCCATCGTGCCGACCACGCCAACGCCGTGTGGAGCTGGGATGTGACTTATCTGCCGACCCGGGTTCGCGGCCAGTTCTTTTATCTGTACCTGATCGTCGACATCTACAGCCGCAAGATCGTGGGCCACGAAGTCTTTGAAGCCGAGAACATGGCCAACAGCGCGCAGGTCGTTCAACGAGCGGTACTGCGTGAGCAATGTGGTCACCGGCCGCTGGTCCTGCACGGCGATAACGGCTCGGCGATGAAGGGTTCGACCATCCATGCCAAGCTTGAAGAACTCGGCGTCACACCGTCGCACAGCCGTGCCCGCGTCTCGAACGATAACGCCTACTCTGAATCCTTGTTCCGTACCTGCAAATACCATCCCGCCTTCCCTGTGGCTGGCTTTGCCGACCTGACCGACGCCCGCAAGTGGGTGGGGCAATTCGTGTATTGGTACAACGAACAGCATCGCCATAGCGAGATCCGTTACGTCACGCCCGCTCAGCGCCACGCCGGCCAGGATCACGCCATTCTTGCCCGGCGCCATGCCCTTTATCAGATCGCTCGCGCTCAGCATCCTGCACGCTGGTCGGGCAATACTCGAAACTGGCAACCCGTAGGCAGCGTTTGGCTGAATCCAGAGAAGGAAACGACCGTTATCCATGTGCATAGTGAACTAGAAGCAGCATGACTCATGTTCCAACTACATTGACAGACGCCGCTTTCCATATTATATGTTTTCTCGCAAATAGAAAGGCAATAAGACACTGCGCCCCAAAATATATCGGAACAGCTAGCGCCGCTCCATTTAAGCCGTAACGATATATAAATATGATGCCTACACCAACAGATATCAGAGCACCATAAAATTCAGTCACCAAAATCGCTCTTGTATTTTTATGTGTATAGCAGATTCTATTAGCCACATAAGACAAAACAAGCAAGCCATTACCAGCAATAATCCAAGGGAGCAAATGCGAAACATCTCTGTAACTCTCACCAAGAAATACGCGCGCGATATATGACTGAAAAAAATATGCAACAAAAAAAGCAATAGATACTCCGACAATGATCAAGGCGCTCCAAGAAAGAATATATTTATTTTGCTGCCTAAAGTTTCTCTCAATTACAGCAGAAACATAAACAGGTCTGACTGCTGACTCAATTACCGACCCCATCATTAATATTGGTTTACTTGCCAAGCTGTAAATCGCAACATACAAACCAACGTCAGTTGCACTTAGCAAGCCTCCAATAATGTACCTGTCAGACATCCCTGAAATCCAACCGATTATCCCTAGAGGCAATAAAGGTAATGTATATAACCATATCTCTTTATTAAGAGAATTATCTTCATTTTTTGGCTTAACTATTCTCAGTTTGAATTCTTTATCTAAGAAGCTTTTCACGAAAAAATATGATATGACAGCCCCCGCCAAAGAGCCTGCCAGCAAAAAAGTCAAGCTGCTTTCAAAAATATATACAAATCCTGCGCCAAATAAAGGACGAAGCCATGAGTCTAATACAATCCAAATTGAGCTAACTTTATGAGACCTCTTTGCATTGAGAAAGGTCACGTGCTCAAGTCGTAAGACTTCAAAAAAAATCAAAAAAATGACAAAAAATAAATCAATTATCGTAAGATAATCAAATATCAAACACACTATTGCAATGATTAGCAATACAGGCGACAAAAAAAATAGCAATCTAGATACTTGACCTTGTGCTATTTCCCACAAATCATGTACTTCTCCGCTCTGAGAAAACTTCGGATAATACGTAAATACAGCTTGCATCGTTGGATTAACGAATCCATTCGCAATCAGTATAATAAGGCCAAGTATTAAGCTATACCTTCCAAATATTTCCGCAGGGGATATTTCAGTTAAAAATCTAATTCCTATTAACTGACCTATACCAGCAAATACACTTAAGATCAATAGCCAGAATCCATCAGAGATAACTGATTGCTTTATTTCTTTAGACACCTAATTAGCTCTTCCATACCGATCGAAAATTCTTACAATATCATCTTCTCCCAAATAGTCTCCACTTTGAACTTCAATTATTACCAAATCTAGCATGCCAGGATTTTCCAATCGATGCTGACATCCCGCCGGAATATAGGTGGATTCATTTGCGCGCACAAAAAACTCTTTTTCACCATTAACGACCTTCGCCATCCCACTCACCACAATCCAGTGCTCACTGCGATGATGGTGCATTTGCAGGCTTAAGCTTGCACCTGGTTTGACTTCAATGCGCTTCAGCTTAAAACGAGCACCTTCACCAAGCACTGTATAGCTCCCCCATGGGCGACTTACCGTGCGGTGCAATTTATAGGCTTGATGTCCTTTTGTTTTTAGATTAGCAACGACTTTTTTTACGTCTTGTGCATGCGAAGGGTCGACAACCAACAATGCATCAGGCGTATCGATAATCATGAGATCATGCACACCAACCGCAGCCACTAGACGCTCATCGCTACGCACAAAGGTGTTATGACTATCAACAAACACAACGTCATCACATGTTGAGCGGTTCCCATTTTTATCGGGAATGGACAAATCACTAACAGCAGCCCAGGATCCAATGTCACTCCAACCAATATTGGCAGGAATCACTACGACATTATCGGAGCGCTCCATGACCGCATAGTCAATAGAAATATCAGGGACTTGACTAAACACTTGGGCAGGAATTTCAAGCATCTCGCTGTGATTTTTTGCTTTTCCCATTGCATTCCAGCAGGCCTGAACTGCATTTGCAACATCGGGCGCATGCAACGCCAGTTCATCGAGCAATACGCCTGATTGGAAACAAAACATCCCTGAGTTCCACAGAAAATTCCCCGAGGCGACGTATTCAAGCGCGATATCCAAGGACGGCTTTTCAACAAAGCGTGCAGCTTTAAAACCAGCGGCACATGCCTCGCCAGTTTCTATGTATCCAAATCCAGTCTCTGGAGAGGTTGGAACAAGGCCAAAAGTCACAAGCTTTCCAGCCTCTGCGCTAATCCGCGCAGCAGAAACCGCTTCTGCGAAGCGCTCTTGATCTTGAATCAAATGATCTGCAGGTAAAACCAACATCACTGCATCTCGGCCATGATTCGCGGCAACAGCGCTTGCCGCCAAAGCAATCGCAGGAGCTGTATTACGCCCGACGGGCTCCAACAAGAATGTCCCAGTAGCTCCTTGTCCAAGCAAGGACAGTTCGTCCTTGCTCATAAAGTAGTAGTCCCGGTTGGTGACTGTCATCAGCACGCAGTCCTCCGCAACCGCTGCTGCACGCCGGTAGGTCTTCAGCAGCAAGCTCTCGCCATCTGCCAGTTTCATAAAGGGTTTGGGGAAGCCTTCACGAGAGACAGGCCATAACCTGGTGCCAGCGCCACCAGACAAAACAACGGGAACAATCATCTTTTTATCCATGAACAAATGCGTCACGTTGCATGTATCTAAAACTGTGCGACCACTAAAAAGTGGTCACTGCAACTTTTTTTAAGCAGCAATTCTTGCAAGATCCGCCACGCGATTCATTGCGATGTGCAAGCTGGCCAACAACCCCAGTCGATTGGCCCTGAGCGCAGGATCTTCGGCATTGACCATGACTTGCTCGAAGAACGCATCGACCGAGGCACGCAATGCTGCCAGGGTTTGCAGGCTGGCGGTGTAATCACCTGCTGCAAACTGTTGCAGGGCTTTGGGCGCCACTTGCTGCAGCACCGCATACAGGTCTTTTTCGGCTTGCTCTGCCAGCAGTACCTCATTCACATGGGGCTGAACGTCGGTCTCGGCCTTCTTCAGGATATTGCCCACACGCTTGTTGGCCGCGGCCAGGGCCGCTGCTTCGGGCAGGGTCGCAAAGGCGCGCACGGCTTCCAGGCGCTTTTGCACGTCGGACAGGCGCTGGGGTTGCAGGGCCAGCACGGCTTCCACTTCCTGGGCGCTGTAGCCTTGTTCGCGGAACATATTGGCCAGGCGGTCGTAGATGAATTCGACCAGTTGGGGCGTGGCGTCCTGGATCTTGTCGCCAAAGGCGGGCAAGGTGCTGACCAGCAGGGTTTCCAGATCCAGCTCCAGGTCCTTTTCGACCAGCATGCGGATCACGCCCAGCGCATGGCGGCGCAGGGCGAAGGGATCGCGGTCGCCGGTGGGCAGGTTGCCGATACCGAACATGCCGACCAGGGTTTCGAGCTTGTCGGCCAGGGCCACGATCACGCCAACATCGCCACGCGGCAGTTCGTCGCCGGCAAAGCGGGGCTTGTAGTGGTCTTCGATGGCATCGGCCACGGCCATATCCAGGCCGTCGTTCTGGGCGTAGTAGCGGCCCATGATGCCTTGCAGCTCGGGGAACTCTCCCACCATGTCGGTGACCAGATCGGTCTTGGCCAGCATGGCAGCCTGGTCGGCCAGACGGCCCAGCTCGGAGTTGCCCAGCTGCTGGGCGATGCTCTTGGCGATGGCGCGTACGCGCGCGATGCGCTCGCCCTGGGTGCCCAGCTTGTTGTGATAGACCACCTTGTCCAGTTGCTCTACGCGGCTGGCCAGGGTCTTCTTGCGGTCCTGGTCGAAGAAGAACTTGGCGTCCGCCAGGCGGGGGCGCACCACACGTTCGTTGCCGCCGACCACGGCCGACGCGTCCTGGGGCTGGATGTTGCTGACGATCAGGAACTGATAGGTCAGCTTGCCGTTGGCGTCCAGCAGCGGGAAGTACTTCTGGTTGGCCTTCATGGTCAGGATCAGGCATTCCTGGGGCACGGCCAGGAATTCCTTCTCGAATTCGCAGACCAGCACATTGGGGCGCTCGACCAGGGCCGTCACCTCGTCCAGCAGGGCCGGGTCGTCGATGGGGCGCACGTCGCCGCCAATGCGTTCGGCAGCCGCCTGCAGTTGGCGGGCGATATCGGCACGGCGCTCGGTAAAGCTGGCGATCACGGCGCCCTCTTCGCGCAGTTGCTCGGCATAGCTGTCGGCGTTCTGGATGACCACGGGGTCCACAGCTGCTTCAAAGCGATGACCATGTGTGGCAGCGCCGGCGGTCAGGCCCAGGGCCTTCACGCCGATCAGCACCTGGGTGCCATGCATCACGACTAGGCCGTGGGCCGGGCGCACAAAGTGCACGCTGGTCCAGCCGTCCTGCAACTGGTAGCGCATGACCTTGGGGATGGGCAGCTTGGCCAGCGCTTCGTCCAGCGCCTTTTGCACGCCGTCGGTCAGCAGCACGCCCTTGGCTGTGGATTCGTAGAACAGGGCTTCGGCCTTGCCTTCGCCCTGGCGCTTCAGAGCGGCCACTGCGGATTCGTCGGCCCCCAGGGCCGCCAGTTTCTTGAGCAGTGCCGCCGTGGGCTTGCCCTCGGCATCCAGCGCCACCGAGACAGGCATCAGCTTTTGCGAGACAGCCTTGTCTTCGGCCTGGGGCAGCACTTCGGTGATGTGCACGGCCAGACGGCGGGGCGACGCGTAGGCCGTCAGGCGCGACTCGGTCGATGCCAGCAGTCCCTGGGCCTTGAGCTGCTCGAAGATGACAGCGGCAAAAGCATCGCCGAGCTTTTGCAGTGCCTTGGGCGGCAGCTCTTCGACAAACAGTTCAACCAGTAGATTCGATGCGTTCATGATGATCTTGATAGCAGCCAGCGCTTGCTAGATCCAGGCTGGCCGCTGAAATTTGGGGATATGGGTCGAAATGAAGCCTGAAGCCGCTTATGCGGCTTTCTTGGCTGCCTGCTCTGCGGCCTTGGCCAGCTCGGCCAGCACCTCGTTGGCATGGGCCTTGGGCGCCATGGGGAAGCCCAGGCGCGCGCGGCTGTCCAGATAGCTCTTGCCCACGGCGCGGGCCAGGTTGCGGATGCGGCCGATATAGGCAGCGCGCTCGGTCACCGAGATGGCGCCACGGGCGTCCAGCAGGTTGAAGGTGTGGGCGGCCTTGAGCACCTGCTCATAGGCGGGCAGCGCCAGTTGGGCGTCGATCAGCTGATTGGCCGTACCTTCATGAGCTGCAAAGGCGCTGAACAGGAACTCGGCATTCGAATGCTCGAAGTTGTAGGTGGACTGCTCCACCTCATTCTGGTGGAACACGTCGCCGTAGGACAGGCCGTCGGTATAGACCAGGTCGTACACCGATTCCTTGCCCTGCAGATACATGGCCAGACGTTCCAAGCCGTAGGTGATTTCGCCGGTGGCAGGCTTGCAGTCGATGCCGGCGACCTGCTGGAAATAGGTGAACTGGGTCACTTCCATGCCGTTGAGCCAGACTTCCCAGCCCAGGCCCCAGGCGCCCAGCGTGGGGTTTTCCCAGTCGTCCTCGACAAAGCGGATGTCGTTCTTCTTCAGATCGAAGCCCAGGGCTTCGAGCGAGCCCAGGTAGAGCTCGAGAATATTGTCGGGTGCGGGCTTGAGCACCACCTGGAACTGGTAGTAGTGCTGCAGGCGGTTGGGGTTCTCGCCATAGCGGCCGTCCTTGGGACGACGGCTGGGCTGCACATAGGCGGCCTTCCAGGGCTCGGGGCCGATGGCGCGCAGAAAGGTCGCGGTGTGTGAGGTGCCGGCGCCGACTTCCATGTCATAGGGCTGGAGCAATGCACAGCCCTGTTCGGCCCAGTAGGACTGCAGTTTCAGAATGATTTGTTGGAAGGTCAGCATGACTTGTATACGTTCGCACGTCAGCAATCACTGGCGATTGCGGACGGCATCTTCATTAAGAGGTGTTCTGGGCGGTATCGACCGCATAAGCGGTAGATTCTAAGTCTGTGCCACTGATCACGGGCGTAGTCTGTCTGCGCGGCCCCACAGCGGGCATTTTCACGAAACGGCCCAGCCGGTGATTTCAAAATGTGAAAAGCAAAACGCTAGCACTTACCACCCATGAATAGACAGTTTCAGCATCAATTGACCATGAAACCATTGGATAGCGAGTGCAGTGCGCTCACTTTTTAACAATTTCCGCGCAACTGCCATGCATCCCGGAACCGGCTGCTGCGGTTTGCCTCCTAGAATGATTCCTTTCCCGTCATCCTCATTCGGAGCACGTCATGGATTTCATGAAAATCATCACCAAGCAACTGATCGAAATCATCGAATGGACCGATGATTCGCGCGACACGCTGTCGTATCGCTGGCCCGATGAAGACAAGGAAATCAAGAACGGCGCCCAGCTCATCGTGCGTGAGTCGCAGCAGGTGCAGTTCGTCTCCGAAGGCCAGTTCGCAGACCTGTTCAATCCGGGCCGCTATCTGCTGACCACGCAGAACATCCCTGTCCTGTCCACACTGCGCGGCTGGAAGTACGGCTTCAACTCTCCCTTCAAGTGCGATGTCTACTACATCAACACGCGCTTGTTCACGGGCAACAAATGGGGCACATCCAACCCCATCATGATGCGCGACAAGGACTTTGGCGTGATCCGTCTGCGCGCCTTCGGTACCTATGACTTCCGCATCACCAACGCCGCCCTGTTCCTCAAGGAAGTGGCGGGCACGGACCAGAACTTCCGCATCGACGAGTTTGCCGACACCATGCGCTCGCGCATCGTCAGCATCTTCTCCGAAGCCCTGGCCAAGGCCCAGGTGCCGGCACTCGATGTGGCCCAGCGCTACAGCGAGCTGGGCGACGCCCTGCTGCAGCTCATCAACCCGGCTGTCAGCGAGAAATACGGCCTGGAAATCACCAGCTTCCTGCTGGAAAACGTTTCCGTGCCGCCCGAGGTGGAGCAGGCCATCGACAAGCGCTCCAGCATGGGCGCCATCGGCAACCTCAACGACTATGTGAAGTACCAGATGGGCCAGGCCATGGCCAATGGCGGCGAAGGCGCTGCGGCGGCCACCATTCCGGCCACCATGGCCATGGGCTTCGGCATGGCCCAGGAAATGATGAAGGGCATGCAGGGCGGTGGCGCGGCAGGCGCCCCGGCCGCTGCTGTGGCAGACCCCTTCTCGCCGGCCGCGGCGCAAGCCGCACAGACGCCTGCCGCCCCGGCCGCCGCCGGCCTGCAGGTGCTGACTCCCGCCCAGGCGGCCCAGGTGCTGGGCGTGGCCGAGGCCGACGTACTGGCCGAAATCCAGGCCGGCAACCTCAAGGCCCGCCAGATCGGCAGCCAGTGGCGCATCGCCCAGGCTGCGCTGGACGAGTTCCTGCGCGGCTGATCCCCAATCCATGGCCTCGGGTGCACGTCATGAATGAACACAAACCGGTTTTCATCAGCACCACTCCGGTGCTGGCATCGCTGGACATGGCGCGCACCGTGGCTTTCTACGCCCGCGTGCTAGGCGCCAGAACCGTCCACGCCCAGCCCGGCAAGTACGCCATCGTCTCGCTGGGCGGGCTGGAGCTGCATTTCTGGGCCTGCCAGGACCCGGAGATTCCCAGGCAGACCAGCTGCCGCATCCAGGTGGCGGGAATTGCCGCCCTTCATGCGCAGTGTCTGGCCGAGCACGCGGTTCACCCCAATGGCGGTCTGCGCCAGCAGCCCTGGGGCACCCAGGAATTCAGTCTTCTCGACGAGGATGGCAACTGCGTGACCTTCTACGAAACCCATCCCGCTGCCGCCTGAACCCGTTTTTGCCGTGGCCACACCCGCTTCTTCCTCTCGCTCTTCCGGATCTGCATTCACCCCTGTCTCCGAGACGGCGCCTCCCTCCATGGTGGGCCGGCATGTCTGCCCCGAATGCGGCGGCAATCTGGAGTGGAATGCCAAGGCCCAGTCGCTCAGATGTCCTTACTGCGGCACCGTCGTTCCCTGGAGCGAGCAGACGCAGCCCGAGCCGGGGCGCTCCGTGGTGGAGCAGGATCTGGCCGATGCCTTGCGCAACCCGGCCAGCGGTCGCGGCTGGGGCTCGGACGAGCGCTATGAGGTGCAATGCCAGAACTGCCGTGCCATCTCGGTGTTTCTCGGCAAGAACGTGGCCCAGCGCTGCGACTTCTGCGGCTCGCCGGCCATCGTCGCCCATGAGGAGCGCAGCGACGCCATCACGCCGCAGAGCATCCTGCCGTTCAAGATCAGCGACGGCCAGATTCGCGACAAGATCCGCCAGTGGTATGGCAGCCGCTGGTTTGCGCCCAGCAAGCTCAAGAGCGCCGCGCTGACGGACACGCTGCACGGCGTCTATCTGCCCTACTGGACCTTTGACGCCCATGCCAGCGCCCAGTGGTGGGCAGAGGCCGGCTATTACTACTACACCACCGAGTCCTATCGCGACGGCAACGGCAATCTGCAGACCCGCCAGGTCCAGCATGTGCGCTGGGAGCCGGCATCGGGCAGCTTGCAGCATTTCTTCGACGATGAGCTGGTGCCGGGCACCGTGGGCGTGCACGCCCATCTGCTGCGCCAGGTGGAGCCCTTCCCGACCACCACCGACCTCAAGCCCTACAGCCCGGAGTTCGTGCGCGGCTGGACAGTGGAGCGCTACCAGGTGGACCTATCCAAGGCCGCCAGGATCAACGAGGAAGACATGGACAGTCAGTTGCGCAGCATGTGCTCGCGCGAGGTGCCGGGCGACACGCAACGCAATCTGCAGGTCCAGCGCCAATACTCGGGCCGCAGCTTCAAGCACACGCTGGTGCCAGTCTGGCTGGTCGGCTACACCTATGGCAGCAAGACCTACCAGATCGTGGCCAATGGCTATACCGGCCAGATTGCGGGCGAGCGGCCTTACAGCTGGGTCAAGATCATGTTTGCCGTACTGGCCGCCATCCTGCTCGTCATGCTGATTGCGCCGCTGTTCGTGCAGCAGTGATGCTCATTTTTTGATAGCTATTTGCGCTTAATAGATATAGCTTTTGATTTTATTTTCTTGAAATTCAAGAACCTACAAGCGCCAGCAGCTATTCAATCCGTAGCAGCTACCAGGCCTTCCACACCTCTTCGGCCAGACCAAACGCCGTGCTCGCGCCCGAGCCGCTGGTCACTGCCACCACACGTGTCGCGGCATCGGGCGCTTTGACAAAACAAGGGGCTTCGGCACTGGAGGGGTAGATGCCCGTCCAGCGCTCCACAACCTGGGCCTTGTCGATATGCAGCGCCTCGTGCATATGCCGCAGCATGAGCTGGTCGACAGCTTCGCTGGCAAAAGGCTGGGGCGCGCTGCCGTAGTGGTGCGAATCGCCGACCACCAGCGAACCATCGGCGCTTTGCACGGCAATCAGGTGGATGCCGTGCTTCAGGCTTTCGGTCTCCTCGCGCTCCAGCTCGGCGCGCAATGCAGTGGCTTCGGGCAGTGCGCTATAGCCTTCGTAGCGCACCAGGCTCAGATCCCCCATGACCGATCCTTCGAGCTTGAAGCCCGCTTGCGGCTTGACGCGCAGCATCTGCAACTGGCATAGCTGGACCTTGTTACTCGCCCATTCACCTGCAAACAAGCCGCCCGGATCGGCGTTATTGCAGACCACCACGCGCTCTGCGTGGTACTTGCCACGCGAGGTGGTCACGCGCGGCGTTGCCACCTCCGTCACGCTTTCGCTATAGGCGAAATCCACTCCCAGATCCTGCTGCAACCAAAGGGCCAGTTGCGGGATGGCGGTGCGCGACTCCACGCGCAGCTCGTGCGGGCTGTAGAGCACGGACTGCAGCCCGTCGGTGCGCAGCGCCGGATGGCGCGCTGCGGCCTGGGCTGGCGTCAGCAGCTCACAGCCTTCGCCCATTTCGGTGTGCATAAAGGCTTCAAGCACTGCAGCGGCAGCAGGACGGCGCGCCGTCAGCCACAGGCCGGCATGCAGGACATCGATACCGGCCTTGGGGGCAATCTCTGCCCAGACATCGCGTGAGCGCATGGCGCGCCGCCAATGGGCGCCAGCGCGCTGGCCCGTGATGGTGACAAAACCGAAGTTGCGAATCGAGGCGCCCAGGCAGGCGCCGTCGCGCTCTATCACCAGCACGGAGCGGCCGCGCGTGGCAGCGGTATAGGCATGGGCCAGGCCGACAATGCCGGCGCCGACGACGATCAGATCGTAATTTTTCATAGCGTTACAGAAAAAGCAGACAAGCCAAGTCCCTGCCACAGCGCCAAGGCGATGCAGCAAGAGACGTTCGGAGAATCAAGTGATGTGGAGAAAGTCCTCAGCGCTGGCGCCAGTGCTGGGTACGCCGCTGCAGCCAGGCATCCAGCAGCGCAATCAGCAGGCGACCGGCGGCTGCGGTCGCAAAGATCAGCGTGGCCATGGCGGCGGCGGGAGCGATATCGCCCGCGTCATCCATGGCCAGCACGGCCACCGAGGCCAATGTGGTTTCGGGCGAGTACAAGAAGACCACCGCCGACACCGTGGTCATGGCATTCACGAAGAAGTAGCCCGCCACCTGCATCACCGCAGGCAGGCACACGGGCAGGTGCACGCGCCACAGCAGCGTCCAGAACGGCAGGCCCATGGAATCGGCCACGCTTTCGTATTCGGCATCCAGCTGCTGCAAGGCGGTGAGCTGGGTGATGTGCGCCACCGAGAAAAAATGCGCGACCGTGCACAGCACCAGAATGCCCATGGACCCGTACAGAAAGTGCAGTGGATTGCTGCCCGCATTGAAGAACAGGATATAGCCCAAACCCAGCGCCAGCCCAGGCACCGCCATGGGCAGCGTGGCTACTGCGTGCAGCCACTGGCGCGCGCGGCCCCAGCCCGTGGGCCTGGCCACCAGATAGGCGCTCAGAAAGCTCATCAACGCACCGATCACTGCCGTGGCCACGGCCATGGTCAGCGAGTTGGCGTAACTGGCCCAGCCGCCGCCGTCCATCATGTCGAACTGATAGTGCTTGAAACTCAGGCTCAAGTTGTAGGGCCAGAAGCTGACCAGGGATGCCAGCACGGCCATGCCCATCATCGCCAGCAGCGCCAATGCCATCAGGCTGCAATACACCAGTAGCGCGCGGTCGAGCGCCGCACAGGGCTGCGGCACCAGAGGCACGGCCCGCACGCTTATGGCAGCGGCCTGCCGGGCACGCAGATGGCGCTCGGCAGCAAAGGCCAGGCCCGCAGGCACCAGCAGCAGCATGGCCACCACGGCACCCATGGACAGGTTTTGCTGGCCAATCACCTGCTTGTAGATATCGGTGGCCAGCATCTGCGTGTTGCCGCCAATCACCTTGGGCACGCCAAAGTCGGTGACCACCAGAACGAACACCACAATCCAGGCAATCATCAGCCCGTAACGACTGGCTGGCAGCGTGACCTGGCAGAAGCTGCGCCAACGGCCCGCGCCCAGCGTGGCGGCAGCCTCATACAGGCGCGCATCGCCCGAGGCCAGCGTGGTGCACAGAATCATCAGCGCATGCGGAAACGTCCACAGCACCGAGCCAAGAATGATGCCAAACGGGCCGTAGGCCGTGCCGCCCAGCAGCCAGCCCTTGAGCAGACCCTGCGCGCCAAAGAGATAGATCAGGCTGATGGCCATGAGCAGCGACGGCGCCAGCAGCGGCACCAGGGCAATGGCGCGAAAAAACCTGGCCAGCGGCATGCAGCTGCGCATCACACCATAGGCATAGCCATAGGCCAGGGCCACACACAAGGTGCTGCTGACGGCCGACAGCCACAGGCTGTTGAACAGCGACTGGCCTACGCCCGGCGTTTGCGCATAGGCGAGGTACTGGGCCAGGCCCGAGAACCTGCCATCGGCCGACACAAAGCTGTGGCCCAGCAGCGCTCCCACGGGCAGTGCAATGGCCACCAGCAGCGCGCTCAGCAGGCCCAGCACCAGCGCGCCCAGCCAGAGCTTTTCCCAATGGAAAAATCGCGTTTTCCGTGGCGCAGGGCTGATGCGGTGTTGTTGGCACGATGCCGCTACGGGCGCATAGCTCCGCACGGGCAGCGCAGAAGAAGAGACATCCATGCTTATGCCGCCTTTCGCAGAAGCTCGGGTGCTCCCAGCGCCTGCAGCGCAGCAGCCGGCAACTCCACCAGCACCTCGCCCCGCAGCCAGTCGGGCAGACGCGCGTCATGGCGCAGCGGCCATTGCACATCGATCTGGCATTGCAGCGTGGTGCTGAACACGCGCACCAGGACCAGCGAGCCCAGGAATGAGGTCTCGACCACCCGTGCGCGAAACAGATTGGGCAATGCTGCAGGCTGGGCCGGGTGCAGCACCACGCTTTCGGGCCTCACACCTACCAGCAAGGCATCACCGACCTCAAAACCGGCAGTACAGCATTCAAGCCGCCCCTCGCCCACGCGCACCGCGTCGCCCGACTCGGCCACGGCGGGCAGCAGATTCATGCGGCCCACAAAACCGGCCGCAAAGTGGCTGACCGGCTTGGCGTAGAGCTGCTCGGGCGAGCCCTGCTGCTCGATACGGCCCTGATGCATCAGCACCACCCGGTCAGCCATGGAGAGCGCTTCTTCCTGGTCGTGCGTGACCATCACGCAGGCAATGCCCAGCTGACGCTGCAACTGGCGGATTTCGCTGCGCAGTTCGGTGCGCACCTGGGCATCGAGCGCGGACAGCGGCTCGTCCAGCAACAGCAGACGCGGGCGCGGCGCCAGTGCGCGGGCCAGCGCAATGCGCTGCTGCTGGCCGCCCGACAATTGCGCCGGATAGCGCTGCGCCTGCGCACCCAGGCCTACCAGAGCCAGCATCTCCTGCACCCGGGCCTGCACTTGCGCCGCAGGCTGGCCCTTGAGACCAAACGCCACATTCTGGGCCGCCGTCAGGTTAGGAAACAGTGCGTAGCTCTGGAACACCACGCCAAAGCCCCGGCGCGCGGCAGGCCAGCGCGTGATGTCCTCGCCCTGAAACAGAATGCGGCCCGCGTCGGCCTGCTCGATGCCGCACAGAATGCGCAGCAGCGTGGTCTTGCCGCAGCCCGAAGGGCCCAGCAGACTGACGAACTCGCCCCCCTCCACCAACAGGTCAATGTCGCGCAGCACCGGCTGGTCCCTGTACTGCTTGGCGATATGGTCAATGCGCAGCATGTATCTCTTTCAACGTGCAAACAATCCGAAGGTCGTTCCGATCTGTATCGCTCGAAATGCCCACCGCTGCATGTGCAGACCCGTTTCGCCAGTGACAGCGAGCAAGGGCAGCCCCGCAGCGAGGCTGTCGTCCCCCTCCGGCGCTCAGCGCCAGAGAGGGGGAAGGCGCGAAGCGCCTCAGGGGGTGTTATTTCTTCTCCGCCTTGGCTTCGTACCGACGCGACCATTCGGCCAAGATACGATCGCGGTTAGCCGCTGCCCAGTTGAAGTCGTTCCTGGCCAGGCGCTTTTCCAGATCGGCCGGAATGAACTCGTGCTTTTCCTGGGCCTCGGGAAGGGCCAGCACGGCAAAGTTAGCGGCGTAGAGCTTGTTGGCGTCAGGCGTCACCGCCCAGTCGGCCAGGGCCTTGGCCGCGTCCTGCTTTTTGCTGGTCTTCAGAATGGCGGTGGCTTCCACATCCCAGCCCAGACCTTCCCTGGGGAAGACGATGTCTATGGGCGCACCATCCTTCTTGGTCTTGTTGGCCCGGTATTCAAAGCTCAGGCCCACAGGGAACTCGCCCGCGCCGGCCTGGCGGCAGGGCTTTGAGCCGCTGTGCGTGTAGACGCCGATGTTCTGGTGCAGCGCATCCATATAGGCCCAGCCCTTGTCCTCGCCCATCATCTGCAACCAGGCGGCCACCATCAGATAGCCCGTGCCGCTGGACGCCGGGTGGGGCATGGTGATCGAGCCCTTGAATTCGGGCCTGGTCAGGTCGGCCCAGCTGGCAGGCGTGGGCAGCTTGCGCCTCGGGCCTTCCACGGTGTTGAAGCAGACGGCGGACGACCACAGGTCCATGCCCACCCAGGTCGGCGTGGCTGCCGGATCGCGCATGGTGGAGCGCACCTTGGCCAGGTTTCTGGGCGCATAGGGCTGCAGCATGCCTTGCTTGTCCAGCAGCATCAGCGAAGTGGCGGCCACGCCCCAGATCACATCGGCCTGGGGATTGGCCTTTTCGGCCAGCAGACGGGCAGTGATGATGCCCGTGCTGTCGCGCACGAACTTCAGCTCGATCTCGGGATGGGCTTTTTCAAAAGCCGCTTTGTAGGCCTTGATCTGGTCGGCCTCCAGGGCCGAATACACCAGCAGATCGGTCCTGGCGTGGGCCGCGGAGGCCAGGCCCAGCAAAGCCGTGGCAACCGTGGCAAAGGCGATCAAGGTGAAGCGGCGAGTGGCGGGGGCAAAAGCGTGGCGCATGAATAACAGTCCCTTGGATTGATCGTTGCCGCCCGACCAACACGGCCGTTTGCGACATGAGGGAACTGTAGAAATTCACTGTGAAACGCCTGTGTCACAGAACTGAAATCTGGCAAAGGCGTCATCAGCAAACTTTGTAGTCATCGCGCTGCGCCAGCGTCCGCCATCGAGATGCTATTGATTCGAAAGCAACTTACGCCTTACCTGTCTCATATTTCTTTATAAAACCACCTAAAAGACATTGCTTATATGCGCAAGAAGCTATTGAAATAAAAGCTGCTCATCCGTATTACCGGCTGCAGCGTTCATGTTGAAATCCGGGCACCGCTTTCTTGAAGACCTTGTCATGTTTGCCACACAGCTCAAATCCTTTTTCTGGGTCGCCCGCCTCGGCAGCATCACCCAGGCAGCGCGCCAGCTGGGGCTGAGCCAGCCCACGGTCACGGCGCAGATCAAGGCCTTGGAGGAGCAATATGAAGTCGAGCTGTTCACGCGCCAGAGCGGAAGACTGGCCATCACCGATGCGGGCCTGAAGCTGCTGCCGGAAATAGAGAAGCTGCTGCTGCAGTCGGCCCAGATCGAATCGGCGCTGCGCCAGTCGGGCCATGTCAACCAGGGCCAGCTACGCATAGGTGCCACCGCCCCCTACTATGTGCTGGACATCGTCAAGCGCTATCAGCAGCAATATGCGCTGGTGGAAGTGAGCATCGTCAACGGCAATTCGCGCCAGATGATTCAGGCGCTGGCCGAGTACCAGGTGGATCTGGCAACCTCTTCGCACCTGGACACCGACCCGCGCCTGCTGCGCCTGGAGCTGGGGCGCGACCCGTTGGCCCTGGTCGTGCACCGGCAGCATGCGCTGGCCAGGCAGAAGTCCGTAGCCATCAAGGATCTGGCAGAAAACACGCTGATCCTGCGCGAGCGCGGCTCCATGACCCGGCAGCTGACCGAGCAGATGCTGGAAGCCGCCCAGGTCAGCCCGCAACGAGTGCTGGAAATTGCCAGCCGCGAGTCCATACGCGAAGCCGTGATCCGCCAGATGGGCATCAGCATTTTTGCGCGGCACGAAGCATCGGCCCACCCTGAACTCGTCGTTCTCGACCTGCAAGGCGAGGTTCCCTGTCTTCCCGAATACCTGTACTGCCTGCGCGAGCGGCGCGATGCGCAGCTGATTCAGCCGTTTCTGCACCTGGCCGAATCAGACCAGACTTAATCGAACAGTTCGGCCTGCGTGAATGCAGGCTGATGCTGATCTTTTTCGGACAAGGAAAAGTCGATGTCGAGCTGTGGCCAGGCAATAGCTATGTCGGGGTCATTCCAGAGCAGGCCCCGATCCGACTCGGGCGCGTAATAGGCTGTGGCCTTGTATACAAGGTCCGCCGTATCGCTGAGCACCACAAAGCCATGGGCAAAGCCCGGCGGAATCCAGAGCTGGTGGTGATTCTCGGCACTCAGCTCCGCTCCCACCCATTGGCCAAAGCTGGGCGAGCTGCGGCGAATATCCACTGCCACATCAAACACCGCACCGGAGATCACACGTACCAGCTTGCCCTGGGCATGGGGCGGCAGCTGGTAGTGCAGCCCACGCAGCACGCCCTTGCTGCTGCGACTGTGGTTGTCTTGAATGAACTCGTGGTTCATTCCCGTGGCCTGGTTGAAGATATCCTGGCGAAAGCTTTCCACGAAAAGCCCTCGCCCATCTCGATGAATCGTGGGTTTGAACAGCTTGATCTCGGGGATCGCAGTCGGAACGACCTTCATCGCACTCCAGCCTCCAGACATTGCATCAGATACCGCCCGTAGCCGTTCTTGAGCAACGGCCTTGCCAGTTCGGCGAGCTGAGCGGCGTCAATCCAGCCGGCACGAAATGCGATTTCTTCCGGGCACGCCACCTTCAACCCCTGACGCTGCTCGAGGGTGGCAATGAATTGACCTGCCTCCAGCAGACTGTCATGGGTGCCAGTGTCGAGCCAGGCATAGCCTCGCCCCATCAGCTTCACATTGAGCTGACCTCTTTCCAGATAAATACGATTGATGTCTGTGATTTCCAACTCGCCTCTGCCAGAGGGCTTGAGAGTCTTTGCAATCTCGACCACTTGCGAATCGTAGAAATACAGCCCCGTCACTGCGTAATTGGATTTTGGCTCGACCGGCTTTTCCTCTATCGAGAGCACCTGCCCTTGCTGGTCAAACTCCACCACCCCGTAGCGGCTGGGCTCCTGCACATGATAGGCAAACACCGTCGCTCCACCCTGGGTCTGATTGGCAACTTTGACCAAGGTCTGCAGATCATGGCCGTGGAAAATATTGTCTCCAAGCACCAGCGCGCAGGAGCCCCCTCCCAGAAAAGACTCGGCAATCAAAAAAGCCTGGGCCAAACCATCAGGGCTGGGCTGCACCTCATACTGAAGGTTCAGGCCCCACTGGCTGCCATCGCCCAGCAGTTGCTGGAAGCGCGGCGTGTCCTGCGGGGTGCTGATGATCAGAATGTCCCGGATGCCCGCCAGCATCAGCGTGCTCAGCGGGTAGTAAATCATGGGCTTGTCGTAGATCGGCAGCAGCTGTTTGCTGATGGCCAGGGTGGCGGGGTGCAGACGGGTGCCGGAGCCGCCAGCCAGAATGATACCTTTGCGCTGTGTCGTCATGATGAATCAATGGATGGCTTCCAACGCTTTACCGATAAGCCTTGGAAGCGAGTTATTTGAAAATTACAGAATTTCGCGCAGCATGCGCTCCACGCCTTGCTGCCATGCGGGCAGATGCAGTTGCATGGTCGCTTGCAGCTTTTGCGTATCCAGGCGCGAGTTCAAGGGCCGCGCGGCCGGAGTCGGGAAGGCCGTGGTCGGCACGGCGGCAATGCTTTGCACCTTCCAGCCCAGATCAGGACGCAGGCTTTTAGCGCGCTCAATCACATAGCTGGCATAGGCATGCCAGTTGGTCTCCCCTGCCGCAACCAGATGGTAGAGACCTCCATCGCCTTCGTGGGCGCTCACATGGCGCACTGCATGGGCCGTGACATCGGCGATCAGATCGGCGCCGGTGGGGGCACCCCATTGATCGTTGATCACGCTGAGCGCTTCGCGCTCCTGCGCCAGGCGCAACATGGTCTTGGCAAAGTTGCCACCACGCGCTGCATAGACCCAGCTGGTGCGAAAAATCAGATGACGGCAATGCGTGGCCGCAATCCGCTGCTCGCCCTCCAGCTTGGTGCGGCCGTAGACCGATAGCGGCCCGGTCGCATCACCCTCCTTGCGTGCCGCACTGCCGGAGCCGTCGAAGACATAGTCGGTGCTGTAGTGCACCAGCAGGGCTCCCAGGCTTTTGGCTTCCAGCGCCATGACTTCAGGGGCTTCGGCATTCAGGCGCAAGGCCAGATCCGGCTCGCTCTCGGCCTTGTCCACTGCCGTATGCGCTGCGGCATTGACGATCACATCCGGGCGTACGCTGCGAATGGTCTGCGCCAGTGTCTGCAGATCGCCGACATCACCGCACAGGCCATTCCCATCCACATTCACGCTCTGGCGATCCAGCGCAATCACCTCACCCAAAGGGGCGAGACTGCGCTGCAGCTCCCAACCGACCTGACCGTTCTTGCCCAGCAGCAGCAGCTTCATGTTTAAGTCTCGCCGGTGTATTGCTTCTGCACCCAGTCACGGTAGGCGCCCGACTGCACATTGGCCACCCACTCGGGGTTGGCCAGATACCACTGCACGGTCTTGCGAATGCCGGTCTCGAAGGTCTCGGCAGGCTTCCAGCCCAGCTCGCGTTCCAGCTTGCGCGCATCGATCGCATAGCGGCGATCATGGCCGGGACGGTCGGTCACATAGGTGATCTGCTCGGCATAGGCCTTGCCATCGGCGCGCGGGCGCAACTCGTCGAGCAAGCTGCACACGGTCTTGACGACATCGATATTGGCCTTCTCGTTCCAGCCGCCCACGTTATAGGTCTCGCCCAGTTGGCCGGCCTCCAGCACACGGCGGATGGCGCTGCAATGGTCGCGCACATACAGCCAGTCACGCACCTGCATGCCGTCGCCGTAGATGGGCAGCGGCTTGCCGGCCAGCGCATTGACAATGACCAGCGGGATCAGCTTTTCGGGGAAATGCAACGGGCCGTAGTTGTTGCTGCAGTTCGTCGTCAGCACCGGCAGGCCGTAGGTGTGATGCCAGGCTCGCACCAGGTGGTCAGAAGCCGCCTTGCTGGCCGAGTACGGGCTGTTGGGCTCGTAATTGTGCTCTTCGGTAAATGCAGGATCGGTCGGCGCAAGCGTGCCATAGACCTCGTCGGTGGAGACATGCAAAAAGCGAAAACCGGACTTGGCCTCGCCTTCCAGGCCATTCCAATAGGCACGCACCGCCTCCAGCAGGCGGAAAGTGCCCACCACATTGGTCTGGATGAAATCCTCGGGGCCATGAATGGAGCGGTCCACATGCGACTCTGCCGCAAAGTTCACCACGGCGCGAGGCTGGTGCTGCGCCAGCAATTGCGCCAGTTGTGCACTGTCGCCGATATCGGCCTGCACAAACACATGACGGGCATCACCCTTCAAGCTGGCCAGATTCTCCAGATTGCCCGCATAGGTCAGCTTGTCGATATTGATCACGGGCTCATTCACATGCGCCAGCCAATCGAGAACAAAGTTGGCGCCGATAAAGCCTGCACCGCCGGTTACGAAAATCATAGAGAGCTGCCTCTAAATTTCAGTGATAGCGATAGAAGAGCCCAACCCACGGCCATCAAGCCAGCACACTCAACCCCAGCGCTTTTCAGCCATCACCAGCAGGCCATCAAAGATCAGGTTGTTGATCAGCTCAAAAGGCCTGGTCATGCTGGGAGACATTTTCCAGCCGGCGCCGCCCGCCATGATGCACATCGGCTCTGCACCGCAGTGTTCTGCCAGATGCTGGTACATGCGCTCCACCGCACCTGCGATGGCATAGGTACCGCCGCTGGTCAGCGCATCGCTGGTGTTCTTGGGAAAGCACCTGACTTCACCCGTAGGCACGTGCAGGCCCGCAGTGCCGCCTTCCAGGGCCCTGAGCATGATGCCATGCCCGGGAATGATCAGGCCGCCCAGAAATCGGCCTTGCGCATCCATGGCATCGACCGTCACTGCCGTACCCACCATAACCGTGATCAAGGGCCGGGCATCGCCCAATTGCAACATGTGGTGACGTGCACCAATCATGGCCACCCATCGGTCCGCACCCAGCCTGGAAGGATGGTCATAGCCATTGGTCACCCCTGCTTCTGCGATGGAGGGGACTACCCATTGAGGCTCGAGATTCCATCCCAGCATGAGTTCGATCTGCTCGTGCACCCTGCGCCTTGCCGTCTCACCAGCAACCACGCAGCCCAGCATGCGCTCGGGAGCTGGCAGCCCGGCCCAGGCACCTTCTGCCAGGCGCTCTATATGCTCCAGGAACTCCGCTCCATGGGCCAGCAAGGCAGCACCAGGGCGATGATCTTCATACATGGCCCACTTCAAACGGGTGTTGCCAATGTCTATGGCCAAAAATGTCATGCGGCGGATTATCAGCACTTTTCTCTGTGACAGACAGCCGCTTGTCACATTCATTACAAGTGCGCAGGAAATTGTCAAAGAAAGCGCTCAGTCCATCTCCTGCAAGAAATCATTTCGATTTCCCGTTAAAGTGAACTGCTTTCTTCCACTACTTTTGAGGAGTCGAAACCATGGGTCTGTTCAGTTTCATCAAGGAAGCCGGAGAAAAACTGTTTGGCGGCAGCGACGCACATGCAGCCGCACCGGCCGAAGACTTGAATGCCAAGGCGGCTCAGGCGATCGCCAGCTATATCAACACCCAGAATCTGGGCGTATCCGATCTGCAGGTTCAATTCGATGCTTCTCAAGGCAAGGTAACAGTCAATGGCACGGCTCCCACTCAGGCTGTCAAGGAAAAAGTGACGCTGTGCTGCGGTAATGTGGCCAATGTCCAGTCCGTGGACAACCTGATGGCGGTCACCAACCCCGAGCCAGAAGCCCAGTACCACGATGTGGTACGCGGTGACACCCTGTCGGCCATCTCCAAGAAGTACTATGGTGATGCCAACAAGTACAACGTGATTTTTGAAGCCAACAAGCCCATGCTCAGCAACCCGGACAGGATCTATCCTGGCCAGAAACTGCGCATTCCGGCTCTCTGAATCAGGCTCTGTAAATACAGCCGCAAAAAGCGCTCGCATGAGCGCTTTTCTCATTTGACTCGAAGTTAGACTGCAGCTTATGAAAACTCTGCTCACAGGCGGTGCCGGCTATATCGGCAGCCATACAGCCATCGAACTGATCAGCCACGGTCATGAAGTCGTGATTTTCGACAACTTCAGCAACAGCCATCCTGAAGCAATCCGCCGCGTGGAGCAAATCACTGGACGCACCATTGCCGTGATCAATGGCGATGTCCGCGATCAAGCTGCGCTTGAGCAGGCCTTGCAGGAGCATGGCATTGACAGTGTCGTGCACTTTGCCGGCAAAAAAGCAGTGGGCGAGTCCGTTGCCCAGCCTGTGGACTACTACGACAACAACGTCAACGGCACCCTGGTGCTGCTGCGCGCCATGAAAAAGCACAATGTGCGCAATCTGGTGTTCAGTTCTTCGGCAACAGTCTATGGCTCGCCACAATATTTGCCTCTCAATGAGGTACACCCTACTTCGGTCACCAATCCCTACGGCCGCAGCAAACTCATGGTGGAAGAGATTCTGTCGGACCTCTACCACTCCGACTCCCAATGGTCGCTGGCCGTGCTGCGCTACTTCAATCCCATTGGTGCCCATGCCAGCGGCCTGATTGGTGAAGACCCTTCGGACATTCCCAACAACCTGCTGCCTTTTGTGGCACAGGTCGCCGTGGGCCGTCGTGAAAAGCTGCAGATCTTTGGCGGCGACTACGACACCGTGGACGGCACCGGCGTGCGTGACTACATCCATGTCGTCGACCTGGCCCGAGGTCATGTCAAGGCACTCGAGAAGCTGGCCGGCCTGGCCAAGCCCGAGTTGCTGACCATCAACCTGGGCACAGGCAATGGCTACAGCGTGCTCGAAGTGCTGCATGCCTTCGAAAAAGCCTGCGGCAAGACCCTGCCCTATACGATTACAGACCGCCGTCCAGGGGATGTGGCCAGTTGCTATGCAGACCCCGACCACGCCCTGAAAACCCTTGGCTGGCAAGCCGAGCATGATCTGAACACCATGTGCGCCGACACATGGCGCTGGCAAAGCCAGAACCCCAACGGCTATCGCTCGGTCTAGAAGCTGCAGGCCAAGCCCTGCGCATTACTGATGCCAGGGCAGGCCGCGCTTGCGCCAGCCACCCAACTGGCCTCGCTGGCCGTTGGCGTCAACGTCGCCTTCGAAACCTTCAAGAATGTTGTAGGCCTCGATTCCCAGGCCCGCAGCACGCTGGGCAGCCGCAACAGAGCGCACACCGCTGCGGCATAGCAGCACCACTTTCTTGCCCTCGGGTACCGCTGCTCGCAGCTCGGCGTCAAAGTTCTGGTTGGCTGCCATGCCGGGCCACTGCTTCCAGGCCACGGCAACAGCGCCTGGCACCTTGCCCACCCACTCGCGCTCGGCATCGGTGCGCACATCGACCAGAACCGCTTCACCAGCCTGCAGCCATTGCCAGGCCAGCTCCGCCGGCACATCGCCGGCATAGCCGGCAGCGGGTTGGATTTGGGTTGTATTGCTCATTTCATTCCTCGTCTCGATCATTGCCGCTATTCCCAAGCGGGCAAGGGCCTGTCTCTCAATGCTCTGCGCAAATGCTTCCAGTCGGGCAGCACCTGAGCCACCACAGCCCAGAACTGCGGGCTGTGATCCATATGATGCAGATGGGCGAGCTCATGCACCACCACATAGTCGATGATTTGCGGGCTGTGCTGCATCAACCGCCAGTTCAGACGAATGATCCCGCTGCTGTTGGCACTGCCCCAGCGCGTGCTGGCACTTGTCAGGCGCAGCGCATTCCAGCGCACGCCCATGAGTGCGGCATAGTGCAGCATACGGGCCGTGAAATAGCTGCGCGCCTCCCGCAGTATCCAGGCCTGAACGGCCGCGCGCACCTGGGCAGGCGGTGTCCCTGTCGGCAAGGGCAGATGCAGGCTTTGCGGGCCATCGCCCCCCTGCTCTCTATGCGTCTGGCGCGTACGCAGCAGTTGTGACCCATCCCCGGTCAGCCGCAAACTCATGGGCTGGCCCAGATAGTCCAGCACGCCTCCATCCTGCCAGAGAATGCGCGCTTCCTGCTTGATCTGCTGTCGCTGTCCGGCTTCCTGCAGCTTGCGCACAATCCAGCCGGCCTTGGTCTGCAGCGCTGATTCGATCTCGCGCATGGCCACCCATTGCGGAGCGGTGACTTCAAGCCCTTGCAGCCCTACGCTGAAGCCTATGCTGCGGCGCGCCGAACGGCGCAGCAGATAAGCCACCTCACGCCCTTGCAAGCGGGCGCTGTGGCTAGCTTCCGGATGCACCAGAAGTGTGGGCTCTGCAGGCAGCTCATTCTCTTCAGAATCAATAGCACCCACTGAAATATTGACGGGTGCTACAAGCTGACTATTCTCAAATTCCAGCTCGGATTGATCCAAACGCTGCTCAATGGCTTCAGGGCCGCTGCGCCGGCGCTTGCGCGGCATCAACCCGCCCCGCCCATCCCCCACCACAGGCGGCACCAGCCATTGCCAAGCTTGCTGCAAGCTATCGCCTGTGGACATGGGCAGTTTTGCCTTATCTGCGATAAGCCTCTGGGTCCAGGCGCTGCATTTCGGACTCGATCCATGCCTCGACCTCGACCATCAGCTCGTCATGCTTGCGGCCCACCGAAGAAATGGGCTTGCCAATGGAAACATCCACCACGCCGGGCTTTTTAATGAAGGCCTTGCGCGGCCAGCACTTGGCCGAGGTAACAGCGATGGGTACCACGGGCGCACCCGTCATGATGGCCAGACGGGTGGCGCCGGTCTTGTACTCGCCCACCTCTCCACGATTCACACGTGTACCTTCGGGAAACATGATGACCCAGATGCCTTGATCGAGCAGGCGCTTGCCTTGCTCCACCACCTTGTGAAAGGCGCGCGAGCGCTGGGCCCGGTCTATGTGAATCATGTCCAGTGCACCGATGGACCAACCGAAGAATGGCACCTTCAGCAGCTCCTTCTTGAACACATAGGCCAGCGGGCGCGGCATGATGGCAGGCATGAGAAAGGTCTCGTAAGTGGACTGGTGCTTGACCAGCAGCACCACCCCCTGATTCGGGTCCGCAGGCAGGTTCTCCATGCCCTGCACCTGATACCGGACCCCCATGATCACGCGGGCGCTGTCCACCGAGAGCTTGAGCCAGGCGCGGGCAGCACTGTATGCCTTGGCCGATGAGCCGCTGGTCCACTTGGCCAGCAGCACCGCGAAAGTGTAGGGAATGACGGTAATAGCCATCCACAACATGTGGAGGACGGAGCGAATCAGGGACATGACAGCAATCGAATGACGTGAGCACAGACCTGAAGTCTGGCCCATGATTTGGCACGGTTATCAACAAGAAACATAGCAGCTTGCGCTGCTCTTTCAAGCAGTTGAGTCTATTTTGACCTGAAACCCGAGCTCAATGCGGGGCAGGCGCCGAATCCAGGGGTTGAGCATCCTCATCGCCTCCCAGCGGCAACAGCATATTCACCACGGCCTCCAGATCCGGATAGCGCTCGCTGCCTTCAGGCAGGTCGGCATCGCTGCTGCACTCGGGCCTGGCGGTGGACTCCACGAACACCAGATGGGCGCCAAGAGCCTTGCCCGCCTGCAAATGTTCGACGCCGCTGCCGATGGCCCAGATTTCATGGCCTTCCGCACCGTAGCGATCGGCAATCTGCTCGAACAGCGCTGCGCCGGGTTTGCGGCACTGGCAGTCTTCATCGGGAGCGTGCGGACAAAAAAACACGGCCTCCACCCGCGCGCCGACAGCGGCCATCTCCCGGTGCATCTTGGCGTGCACGGCGTTGAGCTCGATCACATCGAACAGCCCGCGACCCAGCCCAGGTTGATTGGTGGCGACCACCACATGCCAGCCGGCACGGTTCAGGCGCGAAACCGCCTCCAGCGCACTGGGGACTGCAACCCACTCATCGGGCCGGCCAATGAAACCTTGAGCTCCCCACTGGTTCAGGGTGCCATCACGGTCAAGAATTGCGATCTTCATGGGGGAGACAGTAGTCGACGACAGAAAAAAGCCCGCTTACCTCAAGGCCAAGCGGGCTCGCGATCCAAGACTCCGGCGCTTACTGCCCTTCCCAGCGCTTGAGCACCAGGGAGGCATTGGTGCCGCCAAAGCCAAAGCTGTTGGACAGCACGGTCTTGAGTTCGGCATCGCGGGTCTGGGTGACCAGAGGCATATCGCCCAGCAGCGGATCGGGCGTCTCCACGTTCACGGACCCTGCGATGAAGCCCTTGTTTAGCATGATCAGGCAGTAAATCGCCTCCTGCACACCGGTCGCGCCCAGCGAGTGGCCGGTCAGCGACTTGGTGGACGAGAACGGAGGCACCTGGTCACCGAACAGCTCGCGCATGGCACGCACTTCCTGCATATCGCCCACGGGGGTCGATGTGCCATGGGTGTTGATGTAGTCAATGGGCGCATCCACGGTTTCCATGGCCTGCTTCATGCAGGCAATGGCGCCGTCGCCCGAAGGAGCGACCATGTCCTCACCGTCGCTGGTGGCACCAAAGCCCACCACTTCGGCCAGGATGTTGGCACCGCGTGCCAGCGCATGGTCCAGGCTTTCCAGCACCACGGCACCGCCGCCGCCAGCGATCACGAAGCCGTCACGGTTGGCATCGTAGGCACGCGAGGCCTTATCAGGCGTCTCGTTGTACTTGCTGGACATGGCACCCATGCCGTCGAACAGCAGCGACATGCCCCAGGACAGCTCTTCGCCGCCGCCGGCAAACATCACATCCTGCATGCCCCAGGCGATCTGCTGGGCCGCAGCACCGATGCAGTGGGCCGAGGTGGAACAGGCCGAGGTGATGGAGTAGTTGATGCCCTTGACCTTGAAGTTGGTTGCCAGGCAGGCCGACACCGTGGAGCTCATGCATCGTGTGACCTGGTAAGGGCCGACGCGGCGGATGCCTTTTTCGCGCAGCGTATCGGCTGCCTCGATCTGGTTGGCGGGCGATCCGCCGCCCGAGCCCATGATCAGACCGGTGCGCGGGCTGCTCACCTGCTCGGGCGTGAGGCCCGCTTGCTTGATCGCGTCTTCGAGGGCGATCTGCGAATAAGCCGCAGCATCGCCCATGAAGCGTAACTGCTTGCGGTCGATGCGCGCCTCAATATCGATCTCGGGAATGCCTGCCACCTGCGAGCGCATGCCCAGCTCCGTGAACTGGGGCATGGCCTTGATGCCGCTCTTGCCCTCGCGCAGCGAGGCCTCCACGGTTGTCAGGTCATTGCCGATGCACGAGACAATGCCCGCGCCGGTGATCACTACCCGCTTCTTGCTCATGCTGCCGTTCCCTTGGCATCACCTTCACGCAGGAACAGACCCACGCGCAGGTCATTGGCCACGTAAATTTCCTTGCCGTCGGCCAGCAGACGTGCGTCGCCGATGGCCATGTTCAGCTTGCGCTTGATTACTCGCTTGATATCAATTTCATATGTCACGAGTTTGACATCGGGACCTACTTCACCTGTAAACTTGACTTCGCCTGCACCCAGGGCACGACCACGACCCGGCAAACGCAGCCAGGTCAGGTAAAAGCCGATCAGCTGCCACATGGCGTCCAGGCCCAGGCAACCGGGCATGACGGGATCGCCCTGGAAGTGGCAATCAAAGAACCACAGGTCGGGCTTGACGTCCAGTTCCGCAACAATCTTGCCCAGACCGTGGGCACCGCCGTCCTCGGAGATATGTGTGATGCGATCGAACATCAACATGGGAGGCAGGGGCAGACGTCCGCTATCGGCACCAAACAGCTTGCCTTCGCCGGACGCGATCAGTTGTTCGTAGGAAAAAGATTCAGCCATTCTCTCAATTGCTCCGCGGCAGCCTGTGCAAGCTACCTGTTACTCTGTATTTTGGGTGACGGGACCCGCGCCCGCTGCGCGCGCCCACTGCGGGCGGTACAACCAGGGATTATCAAGGCTCACGCCCCTACCCGGGACACAATACCCGTTTTCAGGCCCAAGACTCTGCCACAAATGCCACAGCCGCTGATGCCGAGGTGGCTTATTCCGTGCGGGACACTACGCCTTCCTCGGTCTTTCTCAAGGAGATCCAGGCCAGCGCGCAGAACACGAGGCACAACAGAGTCAGAGGCAACAGACCCAGAGCATGCACCCAGCGCGCATAAGGCGTCAGCCCGTCGCGCCCCTGAACCCGGCCCTGCAGCACCGCGCGCTCGAAAGGCGCCAGTGCTTTCACCACTTGCCCTTTGTGATCGATCACCACCGTGGCTCCGGTGTTCGTTGCGCGCAACATGGGGCGCTCGAACTCCAGCGCGCGCATGCGGCTGATGGACAGATGCTGATCAATGGCCACGGAGTCGCCAAACCAGCCGATATTACTCAGATTGACCAGCACCGTGGGTGCCGTCGCCGCATTGCCGAAATGGGCCGCAAGCTCTTCGCCGAACAGGTCTTCGTAGCAGATATTGGGCGACAGGCGCTCACCCGCCCAGCTCATGGAAGGCTGGCCCAGTGCGCCACGATTGAAGTCGCCCAGCGGAATATTCATGAGTTCGGTGAACCAGCGGAACATGGGCGGAATGAACTCACCAAACGGTACCAGATGGTGCTTGTCGTATTGATAGGCCTGGGTCTGCCCCGGCAGCCAGCCTTCGACCGTATTGGTGAAGCCCTTGTCCCAGTTGCCCAGCGGAAGGCCCACCAGAGCCGCGCGGCTGGATTCCTTGGCGACAAAAGGTGCGCGCACAAAGTCCAGATAGCCTTCAGGAAGCTGCTGAGGCAGCAGTGGAATGGCTGTCTCGGGTGCCACGACCAACTGGGCCCTGGCGTCATGCAACTGCTGGGCATACCAGCGCAGTGCCACCACCACGCCCGAACCCATTTCAAACTTTTCATCCTGCGGAATATTGCCCTGCAGCAGCTCTACGCTCATGCCGGGCAGCTGACCAGGTGCTTCAATGGCGGCATCACGCGACCACCACAGCCCGCCCCAGACCAGACCCAGGGCTACAGCAGATGCCAGGGCCGGCTTGAATTTCAGCAACGCCGACCTGGTCTGCATACGCCAGACCAGCAGCGCCAGCCAGGCTACAGCCCAGGCCGCCACAAACCCCGTGCCGTAGACGCCAATCCAGCGCGGCAGCACGGCCAGCGGGCCTTCCACATGGGCATAGCCGCCTGCGCCCCAGGGAAAACCGGTCCAGAGCCAGCCACGCGCCAGCTCGGCCAGCGTCCAGAGTGCAGCAAAGACCAGCGCTGACAATGCATCCGGCGCCTTTGCCAAACGCTTGAAGCACCATGCAGCCACGGCGTAATAGCCACCCAGAAAGCCCGCCAGTGCCAACACGGCTGCCACCGCCAATGGCGCCGCCAATCCGCCATAGGTGTGCATGGAGATGAAGAGCCACCAGAAGGTGGCCGCCAGCCAGGCCGTGCCGAACAGCCAGGCCCGGCCTGCCGCCTGAGCGGCGGTACGGGCAGCCAGCAGCGCATGAACCAGCACCGCCAGCGACAGAATCTGCAGCCACCACAGCGGACGGCCATAGCCTCCGGCCAAGCTCAGCCAGCCGTCGCCCTGGCCGCGAGCCCAGGGCCAGGCCAGAGAGAAGGCCTGCAGCCCGCCTGCAATCAGCATCAAAAGCCAGCTCATCCAGCATTTGGGCCTGGCAGCAGCGGTCTGAACGGTAGAGGCAGTGGTGGTCATAGGAATCAGCAGGCACTAACAAAACACCCAACCGGGCGGTTGGGTGAATTCAAGCATACGAGGTATCGCCAAGATTTGTGCAAACCAAGAGGCACAACCAGTATTTCCACCGGCATCACACCAGGCCTGACCCGGATTTGCGCAAGTCGCGATCAGTTGCGAACCAAGCTGTCTGGCGACGGATCGCGCACCACCTTGAACCAGCGCACCGCGCCGCCCTTGGTGTGGAGCACGGTGAACTCCAGCCCGCCCAGATGAATCTGCTCGCCGCGCTTGGGCACATGGCCGATTTCATGGGCAATCAATCCACCGATGGTATCGAACTCGGCATCGGGGTCGCTGGCATGCAGCGAAGTCTCGAACTCCTCGCTCACATGCTCGATGCTGGCATCGCCCGCCACGCGGTAGCTGTTGTCGGCCAGAGCAAAGATATCGCCCTCGTCCTCGGGGATGTCAAACTCGTCCTCAATCTCGCCGACGATTTCTTCCAGCACATCTTCAATCGTCACCAGGCCGGCCACACGGCCGAACTCGTCGATGACAACGGCCAGATGATTGCGATTGGCGCGAAACTCACGCAGCAGGTCGTTCAGGCCCTTGCTCTCGGGCACAAAGACGGCCGGGCGCACCAGAGCACGAATATTCAGGGTGGGAGAGCGCTGCAGCTTGAGCAAATCCTTGGCCATGAGAATGCCAATGATGTTCTCGCGCTCGCCCTGGTAGACCGGAAAGCGCGAATGCGCCGTAGTCAGAACCTGGTGCAGGATTTCTTCATACGGAGCATCGATATTGATGAGATCCATGCGTGGCGCAGCCACCATGACTTCTCCGGCGCTCATGTCGGCCATGCGAATCACGCGCTCCAGCATGACACGCGACTCGGTGCCGATGACCTGGTTGTCTTCGGCTTCGGCCAGGGTTTCGATCAGTTCATCGGGAGACTCCGGTGCCGGATGGATGAACTCAGCCACCTTTTGCAGGAAGCTTCGCTTGTCTTCCTTCTCGGGAAGTCGCGCAGGATGGGGGTCAGACACTGTCTTGGAGTGCAGGACGTGCGGTAGTCGAACAAGTCCCCAAGAATAACGGATTGTGTTGACAGACGGCTTGCTAGCTCACAAAAGCCATGAGCGGCGGTCTCCGAGCGCACTCAGCCAAAGCTATTTTGATATCTGCTTGCGCCTGTCTTTATTGGGCTGCAGCCTTGCTGGCTTCACAAGACGATTTACTCGCCTGATTTATGGCGGCCTTCCTGCACACCCTTGCGCACTTCCTGCACGCCGGCCAGGAAAGCCCAGAAATTGACGGCCTGCTTCTTGAGCTGATAGTCCATCTCGCCCAGATGCTCCGTCACCAGCTCGCTGACATGGGTCTCGAAGTCGGCAGGCGGCAACTCCAGATAGGCTTCGGATTCCGAGCCCTCTCGCTTGACCGTGGCACCCGCGTTGCGCGCAATCTTGAGCATGGCCGTGTTCTCGGACAGCGCATGGATGAACATCATGCTCACGTTCTTGCTGCGCGCATGCAGCACTGCACGTGCAAACAGACGTGCCCCCAGCCCCTTGCCACGTGCACTCTTGAGCACGGAGACGCCGAATTCCGCGCATTTCTCATGCTCGGGATGGCCGGCAAAGGCCAGATGCGCCATGGAGATCAATTCCAGGCGGCGGTTGAAGATGCCGAAGATATCGTCGCGCTCGAAATCGAGCTGCTCGACATAGCGGCGCACCTGCTCGTCGTTGGCCGCATAGCCAAAGCGCAGATAGCGATCACGCGCATCCAGCTTGAGCAGATGCTTGATGATGCGGTCGCGATGGCGCGGGCTCAGCGAACGGATGGGGACCAAGGACGGCGAGCGACGCTCGGCGCCATGGGACTTGCCCATGTCTCGCAGCCAGCCGGAGCCGGCCTGCCAGGGCGATGTCAACCAGTCTTTGGGGAGGTTCATAGCCTGAAATATAGGTAAAAACCCGAGGTTTCACAAGCCGCATGTTGCATTGCAACAATCCTGTAAGGATTTTCCGCTAATTCAACACCTTAGCTTCTGTTTCCGGCTAGGTCATGGTCCGTATGAAGGACCTCTACGAAGGCTTAGAGCGGCACGGCCGTCGTGACCTTGACCCGGTCCATGACAAAGCTGGTTTTGCAATCCTGCACACTGGGGTGTTTGAGCAGCGTGTCCATGATGAAACGACTGTAATGCTGCATGTCTGCCACCACCACCCGCAGCAGATAGTCCATCTCGCCAGTGAGGGAGACGCACTCCACCACCTCGGGCCAGGTCTGCACGCTGGCGCGGAACACATCCATGGGATTGCGCTTGCTGGTTTCGGTGTATTTTTCCAGACGCACATTGATATAGGCGGTCAGCCCCAGGCCCACGGTCTCGGGCTGCACCAAAGCCACATAGCGGTCGATGACACCGTTTTCCTCCAGCCGCTTGACACGGCGCAGCACGGCGCTGGGCGACAGGCCGACCTGCTCCCCGATGACGTCATAAGTTTCTCGGCCATTGGCCTGCAATCGGCGCAAAATTGCCTTATCCAGTTTGTCGATGGTGTGCATGGAACTCATGGCGGCAGATTATAAAAAAATCGCAGTTTTTATTAATGGTTAACCCTTGATAACCATTTAAATTGCATGAAATCAATTTTTTATGCAATTTTCATGCATTGAGCTGTTTGCAGCCAAGGCATTTTTGCATGAAGCTTGTCCACGCCCTGTCCTACAGTGCATCCATCGTCGACACCTGTTCTTCATGTGTTGCGCCCCTACCCGATGGAGACCTCTGCCATGAACGCCCCACTGACTCAAAGCAACGCCAGCCAGTTCCAGACCTGGGACAACCCCATGGGCACGGACGGCTTCGAGTTCGTCGAATACGCGGCCCCCGATCCCGTGGCCATGGGTCAGCTGTTCGAGCGCATGGGCTTTCAGGCCATCGCCAAGCACCGCCGCAAGAACGTGACCCTGTATCGCCAGGGCGAGATCAACTTCATCATCAATGCAGAGCCCGACAGCTTTGCCCAGCGCTTCGCGCGTCTGCACGGCCCCAGCGTCTGCGCCATCGCCATCCGCGTCAACGACGCCAAGTACGCCTATGAGCGCGCCACCTCGCTGGGTGCCTGGGGCTATGCCCAGCAGGCCGCCCCCGGCGAACTGAGCATTCCCGCCATCAAGGGCATTGGCGACTCGCTGATCTATTTCATCGACAAATGGCGCGGCAAGAATGGCGCCAAGGACGGTGACCTGGGCAATATCAGCTTCTTCGACGTGGACTTCGAGCCTCTGCCCGGTGCCGATCTGCACCCCGAGGGCCTGGGCCTGACCTATATCGACCACCTGACCAACAACGTCTACCGCGGCCGCATGGCCGAGCTGGCCGAGTTCTACGAGCGCATCTTCAACTTCCGCGAGATCCGCTACTTCGACATCGAAGGTCAGGCCACAGGCGTCAAGAGCAAGGCCATGACCAGCCCCTGCGGCAAGATCCGCATTCCCATCAACGAGGAAGGCAACGACAAGGCCGGCCAGATTCAGGAATATCTGGACATGTACCACGGCGAAGGCATACAGCACATCGCGCTGGGCTCGACCAATCTCTACGACACCGTGGACGGTCTGCAGATGAACGGCATCAAGCTGCTGAACACCAGCGAGACCTATTACGAGCTGCTGCCCAAGCGCATCCCGGACCTGCAGGAACCCATTCCCGAGCTGCTGGCGCGCAACATCCTGGTGGACGGCCAGCCCGGCGAGCTGCTGCTGCAGATCTTCAGCGAAAACCAGCTGGGTCCCATCTTCTTCGAGTTCATCCAGCGCAAGGGCAATAGCGGCTTTGGCGAGGGCAATTTCAAGGCCTTGTTCGAGACCATGGAACTCGACCAGATGCGCCGCGGCGTGCTCAAGACCTGAGCCAGATTAACGGAGCCTGCCATGCGCCACCTCGGCCTTCACCCGCCTCGTCTGCTCGCTTGCAGCATGGCCGGCGTGGGCTCCGGCGCTACGCAGTACATCAAAAAGATACCAATGGTTACCACTCCATCAAACGGACCATGTGGCGACCGATTTCCGTCCCTATACTTCCCGCCATGCTGCACTGCCGCATCCACGCCTGACGTGAGTCGGCGCAGCCAGCTTCAACGCCCGGAAGGATCCAGTGTCGCGCCCCCATCAGCCCCCCGCTACAGCCCCCGAGGACTGCAGAGCACCGAGGCTGGACGCGCCTGCCGACACCTGGCGCCTTTCCCGCCGCCAGGCCATGACCCTGGCGGTGGCTTCGGCGACCTCCCTGATCGCGGACAGCGCGCATGCTGCCCGGGATGCGAGCGACCTGCCGTCGAATTCCAGCCGCAGCCGCAACGAACTCTCGCTGGTCGTTCCCTATGCGGCGGGCGGACCGCTGGATCGGGCGGCTCGCAAGCTGACGCAGGAAACCACGGCCCTGGGCAATATCAATGTGCTCAATGTCGCAGGCGACGGTGGCGCCACGGGTGCAGCCATGGTGGCCAGAGCAGGAGCGCGCGAGCCCATGCTGCTGATGGGTGCCGTGGCCACACATGCCATCCTTCCCTGGCTCAACCCCCAGTTGCCCTACGATCCGCTGCGCGACTTTCAGCCGCTGACACTCGTGGCCCGCATGCCTCATGTGCTGGTCATGCGCAGCGAACTGGCCATGCAGTGGCGCATCTACACGCCCGAGGATTTGCTGCGCTTCATGTCCAAGCACCGGCAGCCCCTGCGCTATGCCTCGGCGGGCAACGGCAGCATCGGCCATATCGCGGGCCAGTGGTTCCAGTCGCTGACCCAGGTTCCGCTCCAGCACCTGCCGTTTGGCGGGGCCAGACCGGCTCTGTCGGCCTTGCTCGAGGGCACGGCCGATCTGATGTTCGACAACATTGCCTCGGCTCTGCCTCATCTGCGGGCCGGCAGGCTCAAGGCCATTGGCGTGACCTGGCGCTCGCCGCTGCCGGCTCTTCCGGAAGTGCCCAGCCTGGACGACAGCATCAAGGGCATGAATCTGACTACCTGGTTCGGCATCTTTGCCACTGCCGGCATCACGGACAGCCAGGCCAAGCGCTGGTCGGAGACTTTTGCCCAGACGCTGCAAAGGCCCGATATACAGCAGTACTTCGACGCCATGGGCGTGGTGCGCGACGACCTGCGTCTGCAGGACTTTGCCCGCCTGGTGCAGGCCGAGCATGCGCGCTACGGACAGCTCGTCAAGCGCGCCCAGATACAGATGCACTGAGCCAGCTTTCGGCTCGCTTCTCCTTTTCCCTGCTGCGCCCCGGCCACGAGCTCTGGCCGCAGCCTTCGCGACCCCTCATCTCAGGGAGTACCTTATGAACAGCATCCAGAACAGCACCGCCATGACCGGCGGCATCGGCGCGGCCCCCGTCGTCTATGGCCAGTCCGATCGCCCTCCACGCGGCGACTACACGCGTGCCCATGCAGACTACACCTGCACGCAAGACTATGCCGCCTATACCGAGGCCGAGCATGACACCTACCACCGCCTCTACGAGCGCCAATCCGCGCTGCTGCCGGGCCGCGCCAGCCAGCATTTCATCGACGCCCTGCCGTCGCTGGGCGCCAAGGAGCGCATTCCGCGCTTCGAGGAAATCAACGAGCGACTATTCAAGGCCACGGGCTGGGAGATCGTCGGCGTTCCAGGACTGATTCCCGAGGTACCGTTCTTCTCGCTGCTGGCCCAGCGCAAATTCCCGGTCACGGACTGGATACGCAAGCCCGAGGAGTTTGAATACATCGTCGAGCCCGACATCTTTCACGACCTCTTTGGCCATGTGCCGCTGCTGTTCAACCCCGTCATGGCCGACTTCATCCAGGCCTACGGACAGGGCGGCCTCAAGGCCGCCGAACTCGGCGCCTGCGAGATGCTGTCGCGCCTGTACTGGTACACGGTGGAATTCGGTCTGATCCGTGAGAGTGGCGGCGTGCGCGCCTATGGCGCAGGCATTCTCAGCTCTGTGGGCGAGCTGGAGTACAGCGTCAACAGCCCGCAGCCGCACCGTTTGCCGCTGCAGCTGGAGCGCACCATGCGCACGCTCTACAAGATCGACACCTATCAGCAGACCTATTTCGTGATTGACGACATGCCCCACCTGCTGAACCTGGCCGATACCGACTTTGCACCTCTGTATGAGCAGCTGCGTCAGTTGCCCACCATTGGCGCCAAGGAGTTGCTGCCCGGCGAGCAGCTGATTTAGTCAGCGGATGTATACCGGCACGCGCCTTGGCAAGCGCGAGGTCAAGAGCCGAATTGTCAGAGGAGAATTCGGCTCTATTCCTTTCCAGAAAAGCGCATAAAGCTCCATTTTCAATAGCATCCGACGCCGAATATCCAGGCTGCAAGCCCTGTATGACTTGGCTGCGCCCTGAAACCCTGACCGCAGCATTGCACCTATAGTGAGCGCCAGAGGCAAACTGCCGCCCACTCACTTCTTCACAATGCATTACCGCTGCAACCAACTGCTGCGCTGGCTTTTAGCGCTCCAACTTTGCATAGGTCTGGCCGTCGCGGCCGAGCTGCCTGCCAATGGCGATATCCAGACCACCTCCATCGCCCAGATTCAACAAGCATCGAACACCCTGGACAAGGTACGCCAGTCGCTCGATGACGCCGACACCTCCGAAACGCTGCAGGCACTGTCCGAAAAAGCCCTGCAGTCCAAACGCGATGCCGACAATGCCGTCACGGCGCTGGAGCCGCTGCTCAAGCAAATCGACGCTCGCATTGCCCAGCTGGGTCCGGTGGCCGAAGGCAGCGAGGAATCCCCCGAACTGAGCCTGCAGCGCAAGGATCTGGCGCAGCAGCACAGCGAGCTGGACTCCGCGCTCAAGCGCGGCAAGCTGTTGTCCATGGAGGCCAAACAGACCACGGACAGCATCGAGAAAATCCGCACCCAGCAGTTCAACGCACAGATCGCCCGCAAAGTGGCATCGCCGCTGTCGCCCTCGCTGTGGAAGCAGTTTGCCGAACATCTGCCAACCGACCTGCAGCGCATTGCGGCCCTGACACGCCAGGGCCAGGCCAGCTTTGCGGCAGCCATTGCCGAACATGGCTGGTCGGCCACGCTGACCGGCATCGCCCTGGCGCTGTTTGTGATGTTTCCGCTGCGCATCGGCCTGCGCTATGCAGGCCGCAAATTTGCGGCCTCCGAACGCGCACCCAACGGACGGCTGCGCCGCACAGGTCTGGCTGTCTGGATGCTGGTAGTGGGTACGGCCCTGCCCGGCCTGGCCAGTCTGATATTCATCGAGAGCCTGCGCTCCATAGACGCGATTGCACCGCGCCTGCAGACCGTGGCCGATGCCTGGATTCAATCCTCATTTGTCGCCGCCTTCTTCCTCTCCGTCAGCGCCTGCCTGCTGGTGCCCAAGCGTCCGACCTGGCGACTGCTCAACATCGACGACATCGCCGCCCCTGCGCTCACACGCTTTGCCTGGGGAGCCGCCGGTCTGACCTGGTTCTCCATGATGCTCAACGCGGTAGACATTGCCGCACGCACCAGTGCCGTCAGCAGCGTGGCCCTGGACGGACTGATTGCGCTCGTCTATGCCTTGCTCATCATGTCGGTGCTGATGGTCATCAACAAGCAACGCAAGCGCCAGCAACTGGCCGAGCGCGAGAAGGCTGCTCATCATGGTGACGATTACCGGCCTGCGGCAACCAGTCGCTGGCTGATGCTGGCCTGGCTGGGCGGGCATCTGACGGTGCTGGCCGCGCTCATCGCAGCGCTGATCGGTTATCTGAACTTTTCGGTATTCGCAGCCACGCAAATGGTCTGGATCACCGTGGTGGTTCTGGCCACCTCGCTGCTGATGAAGTTTGCCGACGACCTCTTTACCTGGCTGTGCTCCAGCGAGAGCCGTATCGGACAGGGCTTCGCTGCCGGCACGGGGCTCAAGCCCTCGCGCCTGGAGCAGGTCGGCGTGCTGTTGTCGGCTCTCACGCGTGTCTGTCTGTTGCTGCTGGGGCTGATGGCGCTGATCGCGCCCTTTGGCAACTCCAGCAGCCTGATCGTGCTGGCCGATACGCTGACCAACGGTCTGCCCGTGGGCGACTCCTTCCTGCGCCCCATGACGATCTTGCGCGGCCTGCTGGTGCTGGTTGCAGGCCTGACCGTGTTTGGCGCCCTGCAGCACTGGCTGGTGGAAACCTATCTGCCCAAGACCGAGCTGGATATAGGCGCACGCAACTCCATCAGCACCGTGGCCCGCTATATGGGCATTTTGCTGTCCGGCCTGTGGACGCTGGCGGCCCTGGGCATAGGCTTTGAAAAAGTAGCTCTGCTGGCCAGCGCCTTGTCCGTCGGCATCGGCTTCGGTCTGCAGGCCATCACGCAGAACTTTGTCTCGGGCCTGATTCTGCTGGCCGAGCGCCCCGTGAAGCTGGGCGACCGCGTGCGTATCGGCGATCAGGTCGGCGACATCCGCCGCATCAGCGTGCGCGCCACCGAGATTCAGACCGATGACAAATCCACCGTCATCGTGCCCAACTCGGAGTTCATCACCAAGTCCGTGCAGAACCTGACCATGGATGGCGCGCTGGGCCGCATCTCGATCGCGTTCTCGGTGCCGCTGAACACCGATATCGTCAAGCTGCGCGAGGTGCTGCTGGGCCTTTATGCCGAGCATGAGGCCGTGCTGAGCACCCCTGCTCCTTCAATGTATGTGGACTCCATCAATGGCAGCGTGGTCAACATCACCAGCTTCGGCCATGTCTCCAGTTCGCGCAATGTCTACAGCACGCGCAGCGACCTGCTGTTCGGCCTGCTGCAGCGCTGCGCCGAGCAGCAGATCGCCCTGGTTTCCGCCACCGACATCCACCTGATTCAGGACCCGCAGGCCCGTGCCCCGGCGTCGGCTGCGGAGGCGCCCACCTCGGCTGCCTGATGCCCGCTCTGCAATTGCGTCTGCAACTGCAGGCAGTGCTGCCAGACCCGAGGATCGAACAGCAGCTGCATATGCGCTGCATCGTCGACCTGATGACACTGCGCATTCGGCAAGATCGCAAGGTCGGGGGGGAAGACGATGTTGTCGCTGCTGCTGCACCAGCAGCTGAATGACACATCCTGGGGCGGCGGCCCCAGCCGCTGCAGCCAGTCGCTGCCTTCGCGCATATCCACGGCCGGCAGGCGCTGCGCAAACCGCGCCAGCCAGGCTCCGCCATGCGGCGTGGCCACGGTGACCACATGGGCCGCATGGCGCGCACGCTCATCAGCATCGAGCCGATTGAGCCAGGCCCGCACCACCAGACCGCCCATGCTGTGCGCAACCAGAAGAGGGGCACGGCCGGTTTGCTGGACCATGGCTTTCACGCATCTGTCGAGATCGTCCACCATGGCATCGACTGGACTGCCATGAGCCGGCTCCAGCGTCACGGCCATGCAGGGAATACCGCGTGCCTTGAGCCTGCGCAGCCACACGGTCCACACGCCACGGTTGCAGAAATAGCCATGCACCAGTACCACGCCCACCTGCCCTTGCACCTGCTTGCCCTCGCGATCCACAGGCACTCCATCGGGCTCTGCATGCTCGCCAAAAGGAATCTGCCAGCCGAACAGCCGCCAGGCCCAGCGCCACTCGGCAAACCAGGCCCGCAACGCGACCATGGCAGGCGGCAGTGGCAATCCACGACCGCGCAGCACCGCACGCATCATCAGCATCTGCGTGCCCAGCTGCAGCCCGGCTCCGCTCGCAATCAGCCCCGCGCCCAGCAATGCCACAGCCACTGAGCGCGGCCACCAATAGCTGCACCAGAGCAACAGCGCCAGCCAGCTTCCCATCACCACACAGCGCCAGAACCAGGTATTCAAAGCTGCTCCTCCTCAGAACGTGTTTGCGTTCTCGGACCCAGCGTAGCAAGCATGCCGCTCCACGCCTAGGACAAGCCCCCGTAGACCCTGACAGACCGCATCCGCAGAATCAGCCGCAGCGCAGGTTTTGCACGCTGGCCTTCTTTGTTCAACCCGCCGCCCTCTTCCCTGGACGACGAGCGGCTTCTGCAAGGTACCTCTTCTATGGACGCTGCCGCTCCCTGGTTCAAGAACTATCCGCCCAATGTGCCGCACGATGTGCAGCCCGAACAGTACCGCTCGCTGGTGCACCTGCTCGAAGAAGCCTTCAGCCAGCATGCAGAGCGGCCGTTTTCGGTCTGCATGGACCGCTGGATGAGCTATGCCGAGCTGGACAGGCTATCCGCACAGATGGGGGCCTGGCTGCAGAGTCTGGGTCTGGAGCCAGGAGCGCGCGTGGCCATCATGCTGCCCAATGTGCCGCAGTTCGCCGTCAGCATGGCCGGCGTGCTGCGTGCAGGCTTTACCTGCGTCAACGTCAACCCGCTCTACACCGCGCGCGAGCTAGAGCACCAACTCAAGGACTCGGGCGCTACGGCCATCATCATCCTGGAGAACTTTGCCCACACCCTGGCCCAGGTGCTGGAGCGCAGCCATATCCGCCATATCTGCCTGACCAGCATGGGCGATCTGCTCGGCGGCCTGTACGGCAGCTGGATCACCTTTGCCGTGCGCCACCTGGCCAAGATGGTGCCGGCCTTTGACCTGCCCCTTGGCTCGGATTCAGGCGCCGGCAGCCAGCAGCGCCAGGTCACCCAGTTCAGCAAGGCGCTGACCGAGGGCGCAGGACGCAAGCTCATCCCCAGCACGGCCACGCTGGACTCGATTGCCTTTCTGCAATACACGGGTGGCACCACGGGCCTGTCCAAGGGGGCGGTACTGACCCATCGCAATATCGTCGCCGCCACGCTGCAGGCCCATACCTGGTTCACCCCAGCGCTGGAAGGCAGGGTCAAGGCCAATGAAACCCATATCGTGGCGGCCTTGCCGCTCTATCACATCTTCGCGCTCACCGTGAGCCTGTTCGCCATGCGACTGGGCGGCAGCCTGAGTCTGATTCCCAACCCGCGCGATATTCCGAAATTTGTGAAGGTGCTCAAGAAGCGGCCCTTCCATGTGCTGCCAGCCGTGAACACCTTGTTCAATGCGCTGCTCAACAACCCGGAGTTCCGCCAGCTCGATTTCTCGCAGTTGTTCATCTCCCAGGCCGGCGGCATGGCGGCGTCCGAAGGCACGGCGCGTCAGTGGCAGCAGACCACGGGCTGCGCCATGATCGAAGGCTGGGGCATGAGCGAGACCTGCGCCATAGGCACGAACAATCCCGTGACCAACAAGGAGTTCACCGGCACCATAGGCCTGCCTCTGCCCGGCATCTCGATCGCCATCAAGGACGATGAAGGCCACGACCTGCCAAACGGCCAGGCGGGAGAGCTCTGCATCAAGGGCCCCAACGTCATGCACAGTTACTACAACCAGCCTGCAGAGACCGCCAAGGCCTTCACGGCCGACGGCTATATGCGCACCGGCGATATCGGTGTGCTGGACGACGAGGGATACACCCGCATCATCGACCGCAAAAAGGACATGATGGTGGTCAGCGGCTTCAACGTCTATCCGAACGAGCTGGAGAACGTCATCTCCATGTGCCCCGGCGTGCTCGAATGCGCAGCCGTGGGCGTCAAGGACGATCAGCAGGGCGAATCGATCAAGGTCTATGTGGTGCGCAGCGACCCCTCGCTGACGGAAGACCGGGTCATGCGCTACTGCCAGGAGCAGTTGACGGGCTACAAACGGCCACGCTATATCGAGTTCCGCGACGAGCTGCCCAAGACCAATGTGGGCAAGATCCTGCGGCGCGAGCTGCGCTCGAACTGAGTTTTTTCAGAAAATTTACGAGTTTTCCCGAAGACTTCCAAAGTTGCTGCTAGAATTGCGGTCTTCGGGTGATTAGCTCAGCGGTAGAGCACTGCCTTCACACGGCAGGGGTCACATGTTCGATCCATGTATCACCCACCAGTTAAAGCGCGATTAGCTCAGCGGTAGAGCACTGCCTTCACACGGCAGGGGTCACATGTTCGATCCATGTATCGCGCACCAGACAAAGCCTCTTGAATTTCGGTTCAAGGGGCTTTTTCTTTGCCCGCACGGCAGACCGCCCCCCCTCTTTTGGAGGATGCCTGCCCACCGATACGGCTTGCATAATGGTCTTCAGAGACAAGCTGCGCGCACTCCGAAGCATTCACAAGAAGACATTGCCATGAGCCACACCGCCACCCTGGTCTGGGGAGACCATCTGCTCATGGGCCACGGGCCCATGGACGAATTGCACGAGGAATTCGTCGAGCTGATTGCCCTGCTGCAAACCGCCGAAGACAGCGAGCTGCCCAGTCTGCTGCAAGCCATGGAAAGCCATCTGCAGCACCACTTTGCCGAAGAGGACCAGTGGATGCTGAGTACCGGCTTCCCTCCACGCGGCTGCCATATCGACGAACATGCGGCCGTGCTCAAGTCGGTGGCAGAGGTTCGCGTCAAGCTCGCCGAAGGCAATATCCTCCTTTGCCGCGATCTGACCAAGGCCCTGGTGGACTGGTTTCCCGGCCACGCCACGCATCTCGACTCGGCCCTGGCGCACTGGCTGTCCAAGCAGCGCTTTGGCGGCAAGCCTGTGGTGATTCGCCGCAACATCCTGCCTTCGGCCGAATCGCACTGAGCAGCACTGAGCAGCTCGCCCGCGCGACAGCTGCGTAATGAGCGGTCTGCTAGGCTTGTGCAAAACACAAAGCACCGCACAGGAGACCAGTCCGATGAATGCATCCCCGGCAATGCATGTCCCACTGCCGCCCGGCATGACCGTGCTGGAGCGCGGCTGGCTGTCGGCCAACAATATCGTCTTTGCCGCGCAGGCCGGCGATGCCGAAGGTGCTGCCGTCATCGACACCGGCTATGTCACGCACTCCGCACAAACACTGGCGCTGATCGAAAGCACGCTGGAAGGTCAGCCGCTGGCGCGCATTCTCAACACCCATCTGCACAGCGACCATTGCGGCGGCAATGCCGCACTGCAGCAAGCTTATCCACAGGTGCAGACCTTTATCGCACCGGGCCAGGCCGAGCAGGTGCGCAACTGGGACGAAGCCGCCCTCAGCTATGCCCCCACGGGCCAGGAATGCCCGCGCTTTGCCATCACGGGCCTGCTGCAGCCAGGCAGCGCGGTACGCCTGTCGGGGCGCGACTGGCAGATCCATGCAGCCCCCGGCCATGATCCCCATTCGGTGATTGTGTTCGAGCCTGACAGCCGCATCCTGATCTCTGCCGATGCGCTATGGGAAAACGGCTTTGGCGTGGTCTTCCCCGAGATCGAAGGCATTGCCGCCTTCGACGAGGTCGCCGCAACACTGGACGTGATCGAGCGGCTGAAGCCCCGCCTCGTCATTCCCGGACACGGCGGCTTGTTTGGCGATGTGCAGGCGGCTCTGGGCATTGCCCGCAAGCGGCTGGCAGGCTTTGTCCAGTCTCCGCAACGCCATGCCAGCTATGCCGCCAAGGTACTGCTCAAATACAAGCTGCTGGAGTGGCAAAGCATCAGGGTGCAGGATCTGCAGGACTGGGTTTGTGCCACCCCCTATTTCGGCATCCTGCACCAGAGCTACTTTGGCGCGCAGACCGCGCAGCAATGGCTGGAAAGCCTGATCGAGAGTCTGCTTGCCAGCGGCGCGGCCGAGCTGCGGCGCGATGCAACCGGTACTCCCATCCTGCTCAATCAGTGAGGAGCGCTCAGTGCTGCACGGTGGCGGCAACCAGCCGCATGACCAGCGGACGCACCAACACCACGCAAGCAAAGGCCGAAGGCATGGCCAGCGCATAGGCCTTGAGCACTCGCCATCCATAGCCCTCCCCCAGGCCGCCGTTGGCAGCCACGATGATGCAGCACATGAAGAACGCCATGATCAGCGCCATGTAAAAGGCAAACACCAGGGGTGTGTAGCGCTTGTGCAGCTTGCGACGCAGTATTGCAGTGAGTCGTGAAGGCGGACTTGGCTCTTCAGTCATTCGCGCTCAGTTCCTCGTGGTGGGCGGCCTCGCCCTGCTTCCAGTAGGACGCAATCCGCATGCGCTTGGGATTGGCTCCGGGCTTGGCCAGGATGCGCTTGCGCAGATCGGCCATGGCACGATTCTCGCCTGCAGCCCAGACAAAGCCCTCGCCTTCGGGCAGTTCCAGAGCATCCACCGCATCGGCCAGCGAACTCACCCACTGCAGGTCCAGCGCTGCGGCGCTGCTCCAGTGGCGTTGATCGACCTGATTGCCGATCTGCACCCGCACGATGGCGCGGCTGCCGGCCGGCAGCTCCGCCAGACGGCGCTCCATCGCGGGCATGGCGCTTTCATCGCCCAGCAGCACATGCCAGTCCAGATCGGCGGGCACGACCAGGCTGCCGCGCGGGCCGGCCAGACCCAGCCACTGACCAATGGGGGCTGTGCGTGCCCATTCCACGGCGGGGCCCGAGCCATGCTCGGCGAACTCCAGCTGCAGCGTGTTGCGGGCGGCTTCGTAGTTCAGCGGCGTGTAGTCGCGCATGGTGGGGCGCTCGCCGGCTATATGCGGGCGACCGTCGACCATCTGCGGCAGATTGGGCCTGTCCATCCCGGCCTGGGGCAGGATGAGCTTGGTATGGTCGTCAAAGCCCGCGCTGACAAAGCCTGCCAGTTCGGGGCCGCCCACGGTCAGGCGGATAAAGCCGGGGCTGAGCTGCTCGCGCGCCAGCAACTGCACATGGCGCGAGCGGAATTCGTGGCGTACACGCTGCATGATGGACACTGTCTCGGTGTTGGACATGATTTTCATTAAGTTGATAAAGTCCACGAAATATCCATTAATAAGTTGACTAAGTCAACAAACAACCTTTCCCACCATGAGTTCATCCATCGCTGCCGAAGTGTTCGAGGTGCTGCACGATCTGCTGCACCTGTTTCGCGCGCGCCTGCTTGAGTCGCTTGAAGCGGTGCAACCGGGGCTGACCTTCAACGAATTCCGCATCCTCATGCACACCGGTCGCCACCCCGGCATCACGCAAAAGGAACTGGTCGAGCACAGTCACACCGACAAGGCCCAGATGGCGCGCACCCTGGCCCAGTTGCAGGACAAGGGCTGGCTGGAGCGCTCTGCCAGCGAAGCCGACAAGCGCGTACGCTGCCTGCAGCTCAGCACCAGGGGACAGCAGTTGTTCGACCAGCTCAGAAGCCGGCGCGAGCAGATAGCCACCGAGCTGCTCAGCGACTTTCCTGCGGCCCAGCAGGCCTTGTTGCATGATTTGCTGCTGCAGGCCAGGGACAGCGCCCAGGCTACGCGACCGTAAATACTCTAAAAAAGAAGCAGCCAACGCATGCTGCTCGATGATTTCAATGCTCTAGCACCTTGAAATACAGATAGAAAAGGCGGTAGTAGCTCTCATATTCGAAGTGAAGCGAGCGCCCGCCTATCCCGACCATGTTGCTATGCAACAACGCCGAGCATGATTCTCCGTAAACTTTCGCAAAGTTATATTAAGAATCATTATCATTCGCTGCATTCGTACCCGAGTACGCTTTAGCCAGCCAGGACTTCGCCCGGACGCCACCCGCGTCTGCGCTCGCATCACAAGTGCAGACAGCCAGTACCAGCCAGCCAACTGTCTTCACTTCCAGTCCTTTCAACATGGCTCAATCCAACATCTATATCCAAAGCCGCAAGCATTCCGCGGGCCGCTTGCCTTCCTCCGCCGGCCTGGTCGCCTGCGCTACCGTGCTGGCCGGCGCCACGCTGGCACTGCCAGCGCAGGCCCAGTCCACAGAAACCACGCTCAAGGAAGTCAAGGTGGAAGGCAAGGCCGACACCGGCTACACGCCCGGCCAGCTGTCCTCGCCCAAGTTCACCCAGCCGCTGGTCAACACCACGCAGACCGTCAACGTCATCAAGGAGCAACTGCTGCAGGAGCAAGGCGCCACCACGCTGACCGAGGCACTGCGCAATGTGCCCGGCGCCGGCACCTTCTACGCGGGCGAGAACGGCAACACCAGCACGGGCGACGCCGTCTATATGCGCGGCTTCGACAGCTCCAGCAGCATCTATGTGGACGGCGTACGCGACATAGGCTCGATCTCGCGCGATATGTTCAACATCGACCAGGTCGAAGTCACCAAGGGCCCGGCCGGCACGGACTACGGTCGCAGCGCCCCCACGGGTGCCATCAATCTGGTGAGCAAGCAGGCCAATCTGAACAACAGCTTCGGCGGCTCCCTGGGCCTGGGCTCGGCCAGCTACAAACGCGCCAGCATCGACCTGAACCGCGTCATCAATGCCGAGACCGGCACGGCCGTGCGCCTGAACGCCATGGCGCAGGACGCCAATGTGGCGGGCCGCAACGGCATCGAGAACAACCGCTGGGGCATTGCGCCCTCGTTCGCCTTCGGCCTGAACTCGCCCACCCGCGTGTTCGTGAACCTGTTGCACATCAAGCAGAGCAATGTGCCCGATGGCGGCGTTGCCACCATCGGCCTGCCTGGCTACACCTCTCCCGACGCTGCGGGCTATGCGGGCCGCCGCGCCTTTCTGGATTCTGCAGCACGCGTCAACAGCAAGAACTTCTACGGCACGGCCTCCGACCATGACGATGTGACGGCCAATATGGCGACGCTGAAGGTAGAGCATGACTTCTCGTCCACCACCAAGCTGCGCAACACCACGCGCTGGGGCGAGACCAAGCAGGACTATCTGCTCTCGGCCATCATGGGCCAGGGATATTCTGCGGGCGGCGTGCTTGGCAGCAATGGTCTGCAGACTCCCAATCCCGCCGATCCATCCACATGGTCGATGGCGCGCCTCATCAACACCAAGGATCAGGTCAACCGCATCCTGACCAACCAGACCAATCTGAGCACCAGCCTTGCCACCGGCAGCGTGCAGCATGATCTGAGCCTGGGCCTGGAGCTGACGCGCGAGGAACAGACCAATTACGGCCTGGCCACCTCGGGCTCGGTACCCAGCCGGGTCAGCGTGTACAACCCCGACGCCAGCGTCACGCTGCCTGCCTATGTACGCAACGGCGCCGACAGCAAGGGCAAGACCGACACCGTGGCGCTGTATGCCTTCGACACGCTGAAGTTCAACGACCAGTGGCAGGCCAATCTGGGCCTGCGCCTGGACCGCTACAAGACCTCGTACAACGCCATGGCGGTCTGCACGGCCACCTCGACCACCCAGCCCTGCGGCAGCAACCCTGCTGGCACCGTGGTGCCCACCACCTCGGACGGCCTGAGCAAGTCCGGCACCTTGCTGAGCTGGAAGGCCGGCCTGCTCTACAAGCCCGCGCCCAATGGCAGCGTGTACATGAACTACGCTCTCTCGCAGCAGCCACCGGGCGGCAGCAACTTTGCGCTGTCGGCCGCCGTGAACAATGCCGCCAACCCCAATATGGACCCGCAGAAGGCCAAGACGCTGGAGCTGGGCAGCAAATGGGAGCTGATGGAAAAGAACCTGATGCTCAGCGGCGCGCTGTTCCGCACCGAAGTGACCAACGAGATCGTCACCAACTCCGACGGCACCGTGGGCCAGACCGGCAAGAAGATCGTGCAGGGCCTGGAGCTGGGCGTGATCGGCCAGATCAACAAGGCCTGGGGCGTGAGCGCGGGCTACACCGTGCAGAACACCAAGGTCGACACCGGTGCCCTGGTGGCAGCCGACGCCAGCAACGGTCTGACCTATACGCCCAAGAATGCCTTCAGCCTCTGGAGCACCTATCAGTTGCCCTTCGGCCTGACGATTGGCGGCGGCGCGCGCTATGCGGGCGGCCTCAAGCGCGGCACCGACGGTGCCGTGGGCACGCCCAGCCACACGGACTCCTACTGGGTGTTTGACGCCATGGCCAGCTACCGCGTGAACAAGAATCTGGACATCCAGCTCAATGTCTTCAATCTGTTCGACAAGGACTATGTGGCGGCCATCAACAAGAGCGGCTACCGCTACTTCCCCGGCATTGCACGCTCGGCCCGTCTGACGGCAAACTTCAAGTTCTGATTGGAAGTTCTCCCCCTGAGGCGCTGACGCGCCTTCCCCCTCTCTGGCGCTGAGCGCCGGAGGGGGGCGACATCTTCGCTGCGGGGCGGCCCTTGCTTGATGTCTCTTACCTGGGTCGCGCCGTCTTCAGCGACAGCGATCCACTTTCCGACTTGCAGCCTCGCCCAAGCGGGGCTTCTCCATTTCAAAAGATTCTCACCATGATGCTGCACATCCCCAATGTCCTGAGCCGCGAGCAGGTCGCCAGCATGCGTGCCGCCATAGCTGCCGCCGACTGGGTCGACGGCCGCGCCACCGTGGGCAGCCAGGGCGCCCAGGTCAAGCGCAACCGGCAGCTGCCCGAGCACTCGCCCGTGGCCCAGGAGCAGGGCCGCATCATCTTGCAGGCGCTGGCCGCCAGCCCGCTGTTCTTCAGCGCCGCCCTGCCCGCGCGCACCATGCCGCCGCTGTTCAACCGCTACAGCGACAGCGAAACCTACGGCCTGCATGTGGACGGCGCGGCGCGCCGCGTCGCGGGCTCCGAGCAGTGGCTGCGCACCGATGTGTCCTGCACGCTGTTTCTCTGCGAGCCCGAGGACTACGAGGGCGGCGAGCTGGTCGTGGTCGACACCTACGGCACGCACGAGGTCAAGCTGCCCGCGGGCGACCTCATCCTCTACCCGTCAACCAGCCTGCACCGGGTCGAGCCAGTGACACGCGGCGAGCGGGTCTGCTCCTTCTTCTGGGCCCAGAGCATGGTGCGCGACGATGCACGCCGCGCCATGCTGTTCGAGATGGATCAGGCCATCACGGGCCTGCGCGGAAAGTTCGGTGAAACCGAGGAAACCGTCAGCCTGACCGGCCACTATCACAACCTGCTGCGCATGTGGGCCGAGACCTGAGAAGTGTTCTGAAACCGGCCGAGCTGCTCAGGGCCTGTGCTTTTCGGCGCAGCCGACCAGATGGTTGTGCATACTGGTCATGCACTGGTACATATCGCGCGAGCGTCCCGTGGCGGCCTTGCAGTCGCTGACCGTGGCCTGGGAGCGCAGCTTCACGAAGTTGCCCGCCGAGCTGTCGTACTGGGCCTGGGTGATATAGCCGCCCCTGAGGTTTTTCTGGCCGTTTTCCAGCATGGTCTCGATCTGGCTGCGGATGTTGTCCACCGCCAGCGCGCAGTTCAGCGCCACCTCCTTGCCGTCGACCTTTCTCAGGCCCTGGGCCAGGCCGTCGGCCATTTCCTGAGCGCCCTTGGGCAGCTTCCTGGTGCCGTCGGGATTGCGTGCCTCAGGTCCTTCGCCAAAGCGCCCCGCGCCCGCCCCCGAGCTACCGTTGGGAGAGACCTTGACCTGCGATGCATCCGCCTGCTGTGGCGGCAGCTGCGAGCCGTAATGCGTCTGCCCTTGCGCATCCACCCATTTGTAGACGGGCTGTGCCACCAGGGCACCGGCCCAGACCAGTCCCAGCGTGGCGATGAGCACGCGGCCTCTTGCTGTTGACATTGCGACTTCCCCCTCACTCAGTGCTGGCCAGCCATGCGCAGAACCAGTATTTGTAAAGAAGTGTAAACAATAATCAGAAATATGAAAACAGGAGCTGCCTGCGCTTTTTCATCAATGGTTTCAGACATAAAACAGTTTGAAACCGATGAGTGAACTGCGCTGACAGCTCCTGATTCAGAAGCTCATGCCGCTTGTGAGGCGCTCAGCATCAGAACTTCATGTTCGCAGTGATCCAGAAGGTACGACCGGCCTGGGTCACGCCCGACACACTCTGGCCGCCCTGGAAATAGCTGTTCACCCAGGTCGGCGTGCCGTTGACGCTCACCTGCTGATACTTGCGGAAGTCCTTGTCGAACAGATTGAAGATGCTGGCGTTGATGCTCAGGCTCTTGTTGACCTGATAGCTGCCGCCCAGATGGAACAGCGCATAGCCCTTGATATCGCCCACGGCGTCATACACGTCCCTGTTGGCCTTGCTCAGATTGTCGTAGGAGCCGCTGAAGCGCGGGCTCTTGCCACGGTACTCGCCGCGCGCCCACAGGCGCCACTGGCCGGTTGGCGTCCAGTCCAGCTGCACATTGGCAATGTGCTTGGCGGTGTTGGCGAGCTGGCCGTTCTTGACGCCGCTCTCGATCACCTCGCTATTGGTCCAGGTGTAGCCGGCCTTGACGGCCCAGTCCTTGGCCAGCTGGGCGCGGCTGCTCAGCTCCAGACCCCAGGTCTTGGCCTTGTCCACATTGATGGAGTAATCGGCCGTGGGGTTGTAAGCGCAGCTGGAGATGGCTGCCGTGGCGCAGGAGCCGCCCGAGGCGATCTTGTCCTTGACATCGTTATGGAAGAAGGTGGCCGCGCTGGTCCAGCCCGCCTTGTTGTCATACAGGGCCGACAGCTCCACATTGGTGCTGGTCTCGGGCTTGAGATTGGGGTTGCCGATGCTGATGGTCTTGCCCTGGCCGGTCACGCCGCTGACACCGTCGATCAGCTGATTCAGGCGCGGCGCCTTGAAGCCCTGGCTCACGCCGCCCTTGAAGGTCCAGTTCGTCGTTGCATCCCAGACCAGATAGGCACGCGGGCTGAACTGGCCGCCAAAGGCGTCATGGTGGTCATAGCGGCCCCCCAGCGTGGCCGTCAGGCCCTCACGCAGACGCCATTCGTCTTCCACGAACAGCGACCACATGGTCTGCTTGTGGCTTTGCGGCAGCAGCCCGTCCTTGAGCTTGGCATCCCAGAACTGGCCGCCCACGGTCAGCATATGGGCATCGCCCACGGGCGCCACCAGCTTGCTGTCCAGCACCAGATTGGTGGTCTTCAGTTCGCGGTCTGTACCTGCACGCGGATCACCCGATGGAACGGCCGCGCCGGGGATGGTGCGACCTATGGTCTCGGTTTCGGTATGCATCAGGCTGCTTTCCAGCGTGCCGAAGCCCAGGCGGCCGGTATGGCCGATGCTGACCTGATCGCGGTTGAAGCGCAGCGCATCTCGATAGCCGGTGGGAGCGGGATTGCCATTCCTATCTGGAGGTGCAATAGCATCACGATTGCCTAGGCGGCCATCTTCGTTGTTGTACCAGGTGCGGCCCTGGTCCACATCCAGCCAGAGATCGTGATAGCGATTGGGCGTCAGCGTCAGGCGGGCACCCAGATTGTGCTGGCGGCTTTGCGCAGGCGCGGGGTTGCGTGCACCGGCGGGCTGGGCCGCACCGGGCGCCAGCACCCAGTCGGCGGCATCGCGGTTGAAGGTGCTGCCACGCACGGCCAGGCCCAGCAGATCCTGCTTGATGGGGCCGTTGATGTAGAAGCTGCTCTTGTACTGGTTGCCCCATTCGCTGTCTTGTGGAATGCCGGCGCCCACGCTGACTTCGCCGCCCCACTCCTTGCTGACCTTGCGCGTGATGATGTTGATCACGCCGCCCATGGCGTCCGAGCCATAGAGCGTGGACATGGGGCCGCGAATGACCTCGATACGCTCGATGGCCGACATGGGCGGCATGAAGCTGGTCAGTGCGGCGCCGAAGCCGTTGGGCGTGACGTCGCCCGCCACGTTCTGGCGGCGCCCGTCGATCAGGATCAGCGTGTAGTCGCTGGGCATGCCACGGATGCTGATGTCGAGACCGCCGGTCTTGCCGGTCCCGCCCATCACATCAATGCCTTCCACGCCCTGCAGGGCTTCGGCCAGATCGCGGAAGTTCTTGGTCTCAAGCTCCTGGCGCGTCACGACGGAGATGGAGGCCGGGGCATTTTTCAGCTCCTGCTCGAAGCCGGAGGCAGAGACCACCACCTCCTCCATGGTGGACTCCCTGGCTTGTGCAAAAGCATTGCCGGCGCATGCGGCGGCAGCGGCCAGGGCCAGTAAACGGGGTTGCCAGCGAATGTGGCGGGCACGGCTGAGAGCTGCGTTGGACATGATGACTCCTCGGCCTGCCTTGGGCAGGTCGTTCACAGATACGGGTAGGAAGCGGCGGCCCGGTGGGCCTTCTGGACAGCTGGCAGGCAGCTAATGGGAGACAAAGCCGAGGTTGTATGTGACGTTATGGGCTCTGACGGTTGCAATTATGTACTTTTGTAAACGCAAACCAGTCTCATTCGCCATCTGTTTGTAGGTTATTCACCTACAAGGGGCTTTGCATGCTATTTCACGCGCGCCTCGGCGCGGGTCTTGTTTGAGCACTTGAAGCGTTCAATAAAAAAGCGCTCCACACCTTTCGGGCAGAGCGCTTTTCACTATCATTAAATGAGCATCAGCTCATCAAAACACCCGCTTATGGCAAGTCCTTCATGGTTTCGGGATCATTGGCCGGGCGCGGGCCTACGGTGCCCAGTCGGCTTTTGAGCGACTGAGGCTGGCCGGTGATCAGCGCCGCATAGTTGGTGGTGTTGGAGAGCACCTTCTTCACATAGTCGCGGGTCTCGCTGAAGGGCACGTTTTCGGCCCAGATGGCGGCATCCAGCGTGGGTCCGTTGCGCCAGTTGCGCGGGCGTCCCGGGCCGGCGTTGTAACCCGCGGCAGCCAGCGCCATCGAACCTTCGAAGTCATCCAGCGCCAGCTTGAGATAGGAGGTGCCGATGGTGATATTGGTGTCGCGGTCGTTGATCATGTCGGGAGTGAAGCCCGTCATGCCGATCTTCCTGGCCGTCCAGCGCGCCGTGGCCGGCATCACCTGCATCAGCCCCGAAGCGCCCACACCCGAGCGTGCATCCATGATGAAGCGGCTCTCCTGGCGGATCAGGCCATAGACATAGGCCGGGTCCAGCCCGATATTGCGCGACTTGGCCAGCACCGTGTCGTGATAGGGCATGGGAAAGCGCTGCTTCCAGTCGGCAAAGGTCTTGGTGCGCTCGCTGGTGTTGATGCAGCGATCCCAGACCTGGCGCTCGCAGGCCAGATCGGCGGCCGCATACAGTTCGCGATCTTCCATGCCTCCCGGCTGGTGCAGATTGGTGGAGTAGTTCCACTCGCGCACGCCTTCGCTGCGCAGCCCCATGCCAATCGCATACAGGCTGCGGCTCAGGCCGGGGTTGCTACGCGCCGCCGCCTTTTCCTGCGCCGTCAACGGCGCGGGCGCGGGCGGCACGGTGATGCGCTGGCCGATTTCCTCCAGCGCCAGCTGCTCGTAGAAGCTGCTGCTGCCGGCCGTGTCCTCCAGCAGTTGGCGGGCTTCGGCCTTTTCCTCGGCATTGGGGCGGCCCGCCAGCATGGCCTTGGCCTTCCAGTAGGCCCAGGTCGGGTCGGTGCGCTCCGGCCCCATGGCGTCGATGGCACGGCGCACGGCCTTCCAGTCGCCGGCGCGCAAGGCGGCGCGGGCCTTCCAGCCCAGCAGATCGTCGCTCAGATCCTCGTTGCGGCGCACCTTGCCAAAGTAGCTATTGGCATCGGGCGAGAGCTTGAAGGCGGCCTGCTTGCCGGCCACGGCCCAGGCCCAGTTGCGCTCCTCGCCGTTGAGCTGGGCACCCCAGCCGCCGTCGATCTGGGTGGCAGCCGCATCGGGATCGCTGGCCGCCATGCGGATCAGGGCCAGCAGGGCCAGTTCCTTGCGCTCGCGGCCGCGCGCCTTGCTCTGGCCTGCCAGGTATTTGGCGGGCGAGGCAAACACCTGCGCCACCTGGTCGGCGGCCTCGGGGGCGACGATGGCCACCGCATCACGGGCCGCCTTCTGGCGATTGTTTTCGGTGGCCACACGGGCACGGCGCCAGACATCGGCGTCGGTGATCAGTTTGTTCGCATACAGCTGGCCGGCGGCCGTGGTGCAGCCGTCATCGGCATCTTTTTGCGCCATCCACAGATCGCGCACCTGCTGGCCCACATTGGGCGCGCCCCGGCCTTGCAAGGCGTCGGCCAGCAGGGCGTAGCAGGTGACGGACTTGTCGTCGCGCATGCGGAACTTGGGATAGACCTGGCCGAAGGTACTCCAGTCACGCTGCTTGCCCAGCAGCAGCAGCCAGTCGTTGCGCAAGCGGTCTTCGTGGTAGGTGCCGGCATAGCGGTTCAGAAAGCCCTGGATTTCATCGGGCGACGCGGTTTCCAGGCGGTTCTTGAGTTCCCAGTAAGCGGCCCAAGGTTCGAGGGGGTGACCGGCAGCCTGTGGCAGGAGCTGGGTAAGCGCCGTCTGATTGCGGCTGCGGAATGCTTTTTGCATATCCAGCAACACGGCGTCGCCCGGGTTTTGTGCCTGCGCAAACGGAGCAGCTACAGTCAACAGGGAAGCCGCACAAAGCGGTGTCAAAATCTTCAGCCAGTGCATGGAGGAAATTATCCGATGGACAAAGCAGCGTTACGCCGCAAGTTGATTGAACTGCGCCTCAACCTTCCAGATCGCCTGCAACGCGCCGATGCGCTGCAGCAGGTGATGCGCTTTTGGCTGATGGAGCGGCCCGATACCGTGATTGGTGCCTACTGGCCCATCAAGGGTGAATTCGATCCGCTGCCAGCCCTGCATCGCTGGAAGGAAGATGGCGAGCTACAGGGTACTCCACAAAGGCGCAGGATCGGGCTGCCGGTGATAGACAAACAGCGCAAGACGCTGAGTTTTCACGCCTGGTACCCCGGTTGCCCGATGGAGGAGGACGCCTATGGCATTCCCAAGCCCAAGGATACCGAACTGCTGGTGCCTACGCTGCTGTTTGTCCCCTGCGTAGGCTATGCGGCCGGCGGCTACCGCCTCGGCTATGGTGGCGGTTTCTATGACCGCACGCTGGCCGAGCTGAGCCCACGCCCCTTCACCGTGGGTCTGGGCTACACCAATGGCTATGTCGATGACTTCCAGCCCGAGGCCCATGACCAGCCGCTGGACGCTATCCTCAACGACAACGGCGTGGTCTGGCCCGTCTAACCCTTGAATCGCTTTGCCATGAGTCGTCCCCGCAAGAACATTCCCCAGCGCCGCTACCGCCAGCGCCCACCACTGACCGTGATGCAGCTGCCGCTCACGCACCCCGAGGTGCTGCGGCTGCAATCCCATATGCGCCGCCATGGCGCGCTCGGACTGACACCGCGCCAGCACGATGCCATCTGGGACTTTCTGTTCGAGCGCCCCGAGAGCCAGGCCTGGCTCAGCCAGATGACGGCGCAGATTCAGGCCGGGCAGATCGCCACGCGGCCCAGCGCCTGAATCGGGCCGATCGAAAAAATGCTCCTTATTAAGGAGCATTTACCGCTTTAAATCAAAGGACTTCAGCGCTATATCAGCCTGAAGTCCTTTTTTGTCAAGCGTAAGAGGCTATCAATTTCAAGCTGCGGACTGGCTGGCGCGCCAGTTGCGCCAGCCCGATGCACGCAGCTCGCAGGCCGGGCAGCTGCCGCAGCCATAGCCCCACTCGTGCAGCGCATCGCGCGTGCCCTGATAGCAGGTATGGGTCTCGGTGCGGATCAGCTCCACCAGATCGCTGCCGCCCAGATCATGGGCCAGCTGCCAAGTCTGGGCCTTGTCCAGCCACATCAGCGGCGTATCGATGCGCAGCCGGCGCTCCAGGCCCAGGTTCAGCGCCAGTTGCTGGGCCTTCATGGTGTCGTCGCGGCAATCGGGGTAGCCCGAGTAATCGGTCTCGCAGACGCCGGTGACGATCACCGTCAGACCGCGGCGATAGGCCAGCGCGCCGGCCAGCGTCAGAAACAGCAGATTGCGGCCCGGCACAAAGGTGTTGGGCAGGCCGTCGGCCTGCATGGCAAAAGCCACATCCTCGGTCAGGGACGAGCCGCCAATCTGCTTGAGCACGTCGAGCGACAGCACATGGTCCTCGCCCAGGCGAGGCGCCCACAGGGGAAAACGCTCAACCAGCTGCTCGCGCACACCGGCGCGCACCTGCATCTCCACGCTGTGGCGCTGGCCGTAGTCAAAGCCCAGCGTCTCCACGCGCTCGAACATGGCCAGGGCCTGGGCCAGGCAGGTGGTCGAGTCCTGGCCGCCCGAGAACAGCACCAGCGCGCCCTTGTGGTGACCGGCCCCGGCCACCTGAGCGGCCGGGCTTGCAGAAGAAGTCGAAGTATTTGCCATAGTGCTGCAATTACATCATCCGCCGCGCCGCCGAGACATGACTGTGGAATCAAAACACACAGACCGTCAGGCCCAAGCTTGATAAGCTGCTCGACAAACCACACAGGAGTCCGCCATGAAGCTCTATATCGGCAACAAGAATTACTCGTCCTGGTCCATGCGCCCCTGGGTGCTGATGCGCCAAAGCGGCATCAGCTTCGAAGAGCTCACACTGCGCTTCGACAGCTTTGCGCCCGACTCCAGCTTCAAGCTGCAGGCGCTGGCACTCGCACCAACCGGCAAGGTGCCGCTGCTGGTCGACGAGGGACTGATCATCTGGGACAGCCTGGCCATCTGCGAATACCTGGCCGAGCGTTTTCCCGACAAGCATCTGTGGCCGCAGACCGTGGCCCAGCGCGCCCGCGCGCGCAGCCTGGTGGCGCAAATGCACAGCGGCTTCGGCGCGCTGCGCAGCTTCTGCCCCATGAATATCGAAGCCCAGTTGCAGGAAACCGGAGCCCGGCTCTGGGCCGAGCATGCCGATCTGCGCAGCGATGTCCAGCAACTCGAAGAGCTCTGGACCCCGCTGCTGAGCGCAGCCAGCGGCCCCATGCTGTTTGACCAGTTCAGCATTGCCGATGCCTTTTTTGCGCCGGTGTGCATGCGCATCAACAGCTACGGCCTGCCGACCTCGGCCCCTGTGCGCGCCTATGTGCAGCGCGTCACCCAGTTGCCAGCCACCCAGGAATGGATTCAGGCCGCGCTGGCCGAGCAGGACTTTCTGCAGTTTGAAGAGCCCTATCGCCAGCAGCGCTGAGGCCTGGCTCCCGCGATTGCGGTATCTGCAGGCCCGCTCGCAGCCACTACCATTGCAGCATGAGTGAATTCAAGGTTTTCAAGGTAGGCGGTGCGGTGCGCGATGCATTGCTGGGCCTGCCCGTCAACGATACGGACTGGGTGGTGGTTGGCGCCACGCCGGAGCAGATGAGCGCGCGCGGCTTCGTACCCGTGGGGCGCGACTTTCCGGTGTTTCTGCACCCCCGGACCCATGAGGAATATGCGCTGGCACGCACCGAGCGCAAGAACGGCATGGGCTATCGCGGCTTTGTGGTCCACACCGCCGCCGATGTGACGCTGGAAGAAGACCTGGCGCGGCGCGATCTCACCATCAACTCCATCGCTGCTCCCGCAGACTGGACAGGCAACGGCAACCTCGAAGACCTGGTGGACCCCTACCACGGCCAGCAGGATCTCAAGGATCGCGTGCTGCGCCATGTGACCGATGCCTTCCGCGAAGACCCGGTACGCATTCTGCGTCTGGCCCGCTTTGCGGCGCGCTTCACCGATTTTTCCGTCGCGCCCGAGACCATGGAACTCATGCGCGAGATGGTGGCGGCCGGAGAGGTCGATGCCCTGGTGCCCGAGCGCGTGTGGCAGGAAATCAGCCGCGGCCTGATGGAGGCCCGGCCCTCGCGCATGTTCGAGATCCTGCGCGAATGCGGAGCGCTGGTCCGGCTGCTGCCCGAACTCGACAAGCTCTGGGGCGTGCCCCAGCGCGCCGAATACCACCCCGAGATCGATTGCGGCGTGCATGCCATGATGGTGCTGGACATGTCGGCCCGCTTGCAGGCACCGCTGTCCGTGCGCTTTGCCTGCCTGTGCCATGACTTCGGCAAAGGCACCACTCCAGCCGATGTGCTGCCCCGCCATATCGGCCATGAGCAGCGCAGTGCCCGCCTGCTGCTGCTGGTCTGCGAGCGCTGGCGCGTGCCCAACGACTGCAAGGAGCTGGCCGAGGTCGTGGCGCGCGAGCATGGCAACATCCACCGCAGCCACGAACTCAATGCCGCCGCCCTGCTGCGCCTGCTCGAGCGCTGCGATGCCATACGCAAGCCCCAGCGCTTCGAGGAAGCCCTGCAGGCCTGCGAATGCGACGCGCGCGGACGTCTGGGCTTTGAAGATGCGGCCTATCCGCAGCGCCAGCGCCTGGGCAATGCCCTGAAAGCGGCGCTTGCCGTGGAAACCGGCCCGGTCGCCCAGACCGCAGCGCAGCGCGGCCTCAAGGGCAAGGCCATCGGTGACGCAGTGAGCAAGGCGCGCGAGCAGGCGATTGCCGCCTATCTGGAAGACGGTGCCTAGCCGTCCGCGCGCCAAGGCCCAGAAGGCAGGGATGGGCGCGGCTTGAGTTAAGTCAAAGAAGCTATGCTGCAGCCATTGCACAGTACGAGACGGCTGCGGCGGTTCGCTCCGCCCGGGCCATGCGGCGGGTCACGAAGCCCGCTGCAACACCCATTCCATACCGGTATGGTTCTTTGACGGGCAAGTGTCCGGCCCACAGGCCGCGGCCTTGCCCTCTTGCTTCAAGGAGGTGCTCTGATGTCCTTACCCCAGACCATGAAAGCCGCCGTGGTGCGTTCCTTCGGGAAGCCGCTCACGATCGAAGAAATGCCGGTACCCCGACCGGCAGACGATCAGATCCTGGTCAAGATTGCCGCCTCCGGCGTCTGCCACACCGATCTGCATGCGGCCGAAGGCGACTGGCCCGTCAAGCCTCATCCGCCCTTCATTCCCGGCCATGAGGGCGTGGGCCATGTGGCAGCGGTGGGCAAGAACGTCAAGCATGTCAAGGAAGGTGATCGCGTGGGCGTGCCCTGGCTGCACAGCGCCTGCGGCTTCTGCCGCCACTGCATAGGCGGCTGGGAAACCTTGTGCGAATCTCAGACCAATACCGGCTATTCGGTCAACGGCGGCTTTGCCGATTACGCACTGGCCGACCCCAACTATGTGGGCCATCTGCCGTCCAACGTGAGCTTTATCGACGTCGCTCCCGTGCTCTGCGCCGGGGTCACGGTGTACAAGGGCCTGAAAGTCACCGATGCCAAGCCCGGCGACTGGGTGGTGATTTCCGGCATCGGCGGCCTGGGCCATATGGCCGTGCAATATGCCAAGGCCATGGGCTTCAATGTCGCGGCGGTCGACATCGACGACAGCAAGCTCGCACTGGCACGCCAGCTGGGCGCCACCGTCACCGTCAACGCCATGAACACCGACCCGGCGGCCTATCTGCAAAGAGAGATCGAGGGCGCCCATGGCGTGCTGGTCACGGCCGTGTCGCCCAAGGCTTTCGAGCAGGCTCTGGGCATGGTGCGTCGCGGCGGCACGATTTCGCTCAACGGCCTGCCACCTGGCGATTTTCCGCTGCCGATTTTCTCCATGGTGCTCAAGGGCATCACGGTGCGCGGCTCCATCGTCGGCACGCGCCTGGACCTGCAGGAGTCGCTGGACTTTGCTGCTCAGGGCAAGGTCAAGGCCACCGTATCCACCGACAAGCTGGAAAACATCAACGACATCTTTGCCCGCATGCACGAAGGCAAGATCGAAGGCCGCGTGGTGCTGGACATCGCCGCCTGAGCCAGGCTAACCGGCCCCGAACCGGGGCCGGGTGAGCGGGCCGGCTCGCGCGAAGCCGCCGCTCAGATCACAGAGCGCACCCAGCGCACGATCTCCGAGGCAGGCAGTGCCCCGGAGATGCGTGCCAGTTCCTTGCCTTCCTTGAAGACCACCATGGTCGGAATGCTGCGAATGCCCAGCGGTGCTGCAGCCTGTGGATAAGCCTCGGTATCGAGCTTGGCCAGTTGCGCCTGCCCCGCCAGTTGCTGGGCCGCCTGGGCAAAGGCTGGCGCCATCATGCGGCAGGGGCCGCACCAGGGGGCCCAGAAATCCACGACCACGGGCAACTGGCTGCGGCCGGTGTGCCGGGCAAAGCTGTCGTTGTCCAGGGCCACGGGCTCGCCCGTCACCAGCGGCTGGTGGCAGCTGCCGCAGTCAGGCTGATTGCTCAGCTGCTCTTTGGCGATGCGATTGGTGGTGTGGCAGTGAGGGCAGACGTAGTGCAGGGATTCGGACACAGGGGCAACCTTTCTAGGATTTACGCAAAAAAGAATGCGACAACGGCCTGCCTCCTGGGACAGTCGCCTTGCCTGAACCCGCTTTGCGTAAGTCGTACTTTCTTTGGCAATACCTGACGGTGCCAGCAGGCACTGCTCGGGCTCAGGTCCGTATGTGCAGCCAAAGCCTGCAGATTCAAGTCGGCCCGACTCAGAACGTGTTTACGATCTCAGAGCTTCACAAAGCGGGCAATCAGCGCCGCCACCACGCTGAGCAGCACGGTGCTGGCCACAGGCAGGAAGAACTCCTTGCCGAACAGCCGAAAGCGGAAGTCGCCGGGCAGACGCCCCAGCCCTATGCGCTGCAGCCAGCCGTGCAGCCCGTTGACGAGCAACAAGGCCAGAAAAATGACGATCAACCAGCGAATCATGAGACCGCAAGTATAGGGGCGCACTGTCCTGACGGCCTGCGCGCCCATGCTGTCAGGCAGCCATTCCGTTTATGCATGACATGCTTCCCAAAGATTGATTGACCTCAATTCCCCCCTCTGCCCATGATGTCCAAGCCCAGCGCCATGCAGGGCCCGGGCCCATGCGTCTGCCGTCACGGCCCGCCAACAACAAACAACGAGACATACCGTGCCCCAGACCTTTTCACGCAAACAGTTTCTTCTGACCGCAGCGCTGCTGGGCGCCAGCCTGGCCCTGCCGGCGGCTGCCGACAGCTTCCCCAATCGCCCGCTCAAGCTGGTCGTGCCTTTCTCGCCCGGCGGCAATACCGATGTCGTGGCGCGCCTGGTCGGCCAGGGCCTGGCCGAGGCCCTGGGACAGCCGGTCGTGGTGGAGAACGTCCCCGGAGCCAACGGAGCCATCGGAGCCAGCCGCGTCGCGGCTGCCGCCAATGACGGCTACACCTTGCTGTTCGGCACGGCGGGCACGCAGGCCATCAATCCCGGCCTGTACCGCAATCTCAGCGAGAAAAGCCTGGACGACTTCGAGTACGTAGCTCTGGTGACCTCGATTCCCAACGTGCTGGTGGTCAACGAATCGAAAACACCGGTCAAATCTGTGGCCGAGCTGGTGAGCTACGCGCGCGAGCGCCGCACCGGCATGAGCTATGGCTCGCCGGGCATGGGCTCCACCGTGCATCTGTCGGGTGAGCTGCTCAAGAGCGCCGCCAAACTGGACCTGGTTCACGCGCCTTACAAGGGCAGCGCTCCGGCACTGACCGATCTGATCGGCGGCCAGATCGATTTCATCTTCGAGAACATCACGCCGGCACTGCCCTTCATCCAGGGCGGCAAGCTCAAGGCGCTGGCCGTGACCTCGGCCGAGCGTCTGCCGCAGCTGCCCCAGGTCCCGACCATGAAGGAAAGCGGCTTTCCGTCCTTTGTCACCGCCACCTGGAACGGCGTGCTGGCCCCCAAGGGGACACCACGCGCCGTGGTCCAGCGCCTGGAAGCGGCCACGCTCAAGGTGGCCAGCAGCCCCGAGTTCAAGGCCAGGGTCGCGGCCCTGGGCGGCGAACCTCGTCTGCTCGGCTCAAGCGCGTTCCGCGACTTCACGCGCACCGAGTACAAGCACTGGGGCAGCATCATCCAGGCCGCCAAACTCGAAAAGCAGTGAGCTCGGCGGGCACGCAGACGCTATAGCCGGTGCGTGCGGTCACCCTGCACAAAGCCCAGCGGCGTCCAGGGTTCCACGCCCTTGGACAGGGCAACAACCTTGAACAGCTCACCCATCTCGTGCTCCATGACCAGCTTGGAGGCCATGGAGCGGGCCTTGATACCGACCGCATCGAGCTTGGGCGCAAGCCCACAGTTGATGAGAAAGTGCGCCTGATTGGTATAGCCCAGCACGTCGAAGCCCGCATCCTGGGCCGCCACGGCGGTGCCCGTGAAATTGACGTGGGCGGTGATGTCCTTGAGGCCGACCAGCACCAGAGGGTCGTTGTCCACCTGATGCTGGTAGTGGCAGACCAGGGTCCCCATATGGCGCTGCTCGTGGTAGTACTCGCTCTCGCCAAAGCCGTAATCGATAAAGAAGGCGGCACCGCGAACCAGACGCTCGCCCAGGGTGTGGATAAATGCCTCGCCCTGGCGGTGGATTTCGGTCAGAAAATCATGCGGACCACCGATATCCACAGGCGGGCGCAGTTCGGTGGGACGGTCTTCCCAGGCAAAAACCGCCTCATCGCCGCCTGCGCCGAGCACCACGCCGCGCTCATGCCATTGGCCTGCGGTGCGCTGCAGCAGCTGCACCGGCATGGCATCCAGCACCTCGTTGCCGACGATCACGCCCTCCATGGTGTCCGGCAGCGCATCCACCCAGCGCACCAGATGTTCGTACTTGGCCAGCGCCAGCTTCTGGCGCGCGCGCAGCGTTCCCGAGAGATCGACGATGGTGTAGCGCTCGGGCAACGCACCCTGAGCCGCCAGCTCGTCGAGGATCTGCAGCGCCAGCGCGCCGGTTCCCGCGCCGAACTCCCAGATCTCGCGGGTATTCGTTTTTTGCAGCGCTTCCCGTAACTGGGACGCCACCAACTGGCCAAAAATAGGCGAAATCTCCGGCGCCGTCACAAAGTCGCTGCCCGACTCCGGCATGGCTCCGAACTTGGCCGTCTCATTGGCGTAATAGCCCAGGCCCGGTGCATAGAGCGCCAGCTCCATGAAACGGTCGAAAGGCAGCCAGCCGCCCACGGCGGCAATCTCCTTGGCAATGCGGGATTGCAAGGCGCTCGTTAAACTTGAGGGTTCTGTCGTCACAACCCGCATTTTCCACGAATGTCCTCACCCGCCCGACCACGCACAGTATTGGTGACCGGTTCCGCCCGTCGCCTTGGACGTGACATGGCCCTGGCCCTGGCCCGCGCGGGCTGGCAAGTGGCTGTGCACTATCGCGACTCCCGCGAGCAAGCCATGCAGACCGTGGCTTCCTGCGCGCAGCTGTCGGGCGACAGCGCGGCTTTTGACGCGGACTTCTTTGACGAGGAGTCGGTACGCTCGCTGGTGCCGCGTGTGGTGGAGCGCTTTGGCCGCATCGACGCCGTGGTCAATAACGCCTCGCTGTTCGAGCATGACGATGCCCAGAGCTTCAGCTATGTGGCGCTGGAAGCGCATATGCGCAGCAACACGGGTGCGCCTATATTGCTGTCCCAGGCTCTGCACGCCCATGTGCAGGAGCGTGCGGCGGCGGGCGAAGAGTCGGCCCAGGGCGCCGTGGTGAATGTGCTGGACCAGAAGCTCTGGAACCAGAACCCCGATTTCCTGAGCTACACCCTCTCCAAGGCGGCTCTGGAAGCCGCCAACACCATGCTGGCCCTGGCGCTGGCTCCACGCGTGCGCGTGGTGGGCGTGGCGCCGGGCCTGACGCTGACCAGCCATATGCTGAGCCAGGAAAAGTTCGAGGCCCTGCACGCCATGAGCCCGCTGGGACGCTCCTCCTCGTCCGAGGACATTGCCGCCGCCGTGTGCTTTGCACTGGAAAACCGATCCATGACGGGCACCACCATGCTGGTCGATGGCGGCCAACATTTACAGCGCTTCGAGCGCGATTTTTCGATGATGTGAGCTCACCGAGGCCGCACCCTTTTCCATGACTTCCACTTCCGGACAACAGATTCTCACGCTCACCGGGCTGCGCTTTGATGCCAGCCTCGGGATTCTTGCGCATGAGAAACAAGAGCCCCAGCCGATCCAGGTCGACGCCGAACTCAATCTCGGCCCCCAGCCCCTGGCTCCGCGCGATGACGACATCCTCCATGTGCTGGACTACCGCAAGGTGCGCCAGATCATCATCGACGAATGCACCTCCGAGCATGTGAACCTGCTCGAGAGCCTGATCGGCAAGCTGGCCCAGCGCCTGCTGCAGCTGCCCGGCGTGCGCGGCGTGCGTGTGAAAATTGCGAAGCTGGAAATTTTTGACGACTGCGAAGTAGCCATTCGCATCGAAACCGGACAATGGTGAACCCCATGAATGCAGTAAACGACAACCCCTGGATTGCCGAAGAGGCAGAAGCCGCCGATGCTGCGGCCGCAGAGCACGCCAACGGCGAAGAAGCCGCCAAGCCCGGCAAGATCAAGATCGAGCGCGAACAGATCAAGCTCGAAAAGCGCCTGTGCCGCGAAGTGGGCAAGGCCATCCTCGACTACAACATGATCGAGGAAGGCGACAAGGTCATGGTCTGCATGTCCGGCGGCAAGGACAGCTACACCCTGCTCGACATCCTGCGCAAGCTGCAAAAGCGCGCGCCCGTGAAGTTCGACATCGTGGCCGTGAACCTGGACCAGAAGCAGCCCGGCTTCCCCGAGCATGTGCTGCCCGAGTACTTCCAGAGCATCGGTGTGGACTACCACATCGAGAACCAGGACACCTACAGCGTCGTCAAGCGAGTCGTGCCCGAAGGCAAGACCACCTGCGGCCTGTGCTCGCGCCTGCGCCGCGCCATCCTGTACAAGGTGGCCGACCAGCTGGGCTGCACCAAGGTGGCCCTGGGCCATCACCGCGACGACATCGTGCAGACCATGATGCTCAACATGTTCTACGGCGGCCGCATGAAGGGCATGCCGCCCAAGCTGGTCAGCGACGACGGCAAGCATGTGGTGATCCGCCCCCTGTGCTATGTGCCCGAGAAGGACACGACGCGCTGGGCCCAGTACCAGAACTTCCCCATCATTCCCTGCAACCTCTGCGGCAGCCAGGACGGCCTGCAGCGCGTGGCCGTGGGCAATATGCTGCGCGAGTGGGACAAGAAGTTCCCCGGCCGCATCGAGAGCATGTTCCGCGCCATGGGCAACATTGTCACCACGCACATGATGGACCCCCAGCTGCACGACTTCAGGAACGCCAAGGCCACGGGCATTGCCGATCCCAACGGCGACATGGCCTTTGACCATGAAGAGCTGCCAACCATGGCCGCCCTGCCCGGCGGGGTACAAGTGGTACAACTGTCCTGAGCGGACTTTTGAACTAAAACCGGACCCTGCTGTCCAATCAAAGGCCCATCCCATGGGCCTTTGTCGTTTTCAGAGAAATCATCATGAACCTGCGCAAAACCTCCTTACGCTGGATCGGCCTTGCGGCCCTGACTGCGACGGCCCTGCTGGCCGGCTGCAGCACGGTGCGCGAGGTCAACAGCACGGTGCAGAGCTTTTCCGCACTGAACACCATCCCCGTGCCGGCCACCTACCGGCTGGAGACCCTGCCCTCGCAGCAGGGCCAGGTGAACTTCGCGGCCGTGGAAGCCCAGGCCCAGCATGCGCTGGCCCGCGTCGGCCTGACACGCGATGACTCGCACGCCAGCCTGGTGGTGCAGATCAGCGCCATGGCACGCTATGCGCGCGACTACGCCAGTTGGCCCTATTACGACCCCTACTGGGGCCCGCGCTGGGGCTGGGGCATGAGCTACGGCCGCGGTTTCGGCTGGGGCTTCGGCGGCGGCATGATGTTCAACGAGCCGCCGCTGGAGTACTACCGCGCCGTGAGCATCGTCATGCGCGATATCAAGACCCAGCAGATCGTCTACGAAACCTCGGCCCAGCGCCAGGATGTGTGGACCGACGACCCGGCCATCTTCGGCATTCTGTTTGATGCTGCGCTGACGGGCTTCCCCAAGCCGCCGCAGGGCCAGCGCAATGTGCGCACCGTCATCCAGCCGCAGGCAGCGCAGCCTGCCAACGGCGCGCCTGCAGCACCCGCACAGCCCGCCGCATCGGTCACGCCAGCCGCCCCGGCCAACGTGGCACCGGCCACCGTGGCTCCGGCACGTTGATTTGCAATCTTCAACAGTTGCCGGGCCTGCCGCGTGCTAACGTGCAGCTCGCTTTGAACCAGGGCCTCCTGCCTGGGCCCTCGCCATGAAAAGGATGAAGTCATGAAGAAATTTGCTCTCTCCAGCCTGCTTTGCGCCACAGTGGCTGCGGGCGCCTTCAGCGCCCATGCCAGCGGCCTCGGCGACGCCTTGCGCGGTCAGCTGGGCGGCGGCGCGGCCGAGAGCAGTTCCAGCGCCTCCGGCCTGGGCGGCATGCTCGGCGGCTCCGGAGGCTCTTCGGCACTGTCGGCCCTGGGCCTGGACAACCTGAGCTCCGGCACGGCCAGCAATGCCGCAGGCGTCCTCACCTACTGCATGAAGAACAACTACCTCAACGCCGACAAGGCCGCCCAGGTCAAGAATCAGCTGCTGGGCAAGCTGGGCCTGGGCCAGAAGGAAGAACCCAAGGATCAGGGCTACCAGAACGGGCTGATGGGCATGGTCACGGGCGCCGACGGCAAGAGCTTCAGCCTGGACAAGGTCAAGAGCAACCTCAAGGAAAAGGCCTGCGACTTTGTGCTGGACAATGCCAAATCGCTGATCTGACACCGAAAAACATGGCAGCCGGCGCTTGAAACGCAAGTGCTGGCAAGTGCTGGCAAGTGCTGGCAAGTGCTGGCAAGTGCTGCAATGCCCGAAAGGCCTGCAACCGTGGTTGCAGGCCTTTTTTCTTGCCGGCTGCGCCACGATGCAGGCCGAGCGTCGAAAAGTCCGTAACAACAGACCGGGGTACAGGCACACTTTGTTTGCAAGACAATGACTGTTCAATAAAACAACCTACGCTGAACGAGCCAAGACATGCACGCCACGCGCATCATTGCCATCCGGCACGGAGAGACAACCTGGAATGTCGATGGACGTATCCAGGGGCATCTGGATATCCCCTTGAACGACACCGGCCTGTGGCAGGCCGAGCAGGCGGCCCAGGCACTGGCCGACGAGAGCATTGCCGCCATCTACAGCAGCGACCTGCAGCGTGCCCATGTCACTGCGCAGGCGATTGCCCAGAGATCCGGTGCACCTCTGCACACCACCGCCGGCCTGCGCGAGCGCTGCTTCGGCGATTTCCAGGGCCGCACCTTCAAGGATGTGGAAGCCACCCAGCCCGAGGACGCCCAGCTCTGGCGCACGCGCAACCCGGCCTATGCCCCGCCCGGAGGTGGCGACTCGCTGCAGGCCTTGCGCGAACGCATCTTTGCCACCGTGGACCGGATTGCACGCAAGCATGAGGGCGAGCAGATCGTGCTGGTCGCCCATGGCGGCGTGATGGATGTGCTCTACCGCCTGGCCACGCGCCAGGATTTCCAGACGCCACGCACCTGGGAACTGAGCAACTGCGCCATCAATCGCCTGCTCTGGACGCCTGACGGCCTGTCTTTGGTAGGCTGGGCAGATACCGCACACCTTCAGCAAGGCAGCCGAGATGAAGCACATTCCTGAGCATTTGCAGACCCTGGTCGGCCAGGCCGTCAAACGCATAGACACGCCCGCCCTGGTCATCGACCTGGACGCCATGGACCGCAATATCGAGCGCATGGCCCGCTTTGCCCAGCAGCATGGCGTGCTCTGGCGTCCGCATGCCAAGCTGCACAAGAGCGCGCATATCGCCCATCTGCTCGAACATGCCGGCGCCTGCGGCCACTGCGTGCAGAAGGTCAGCGAGGCCGAGGCACTGGCCCAGGGCGGCATCACCAATATCTTCATCAGCAACGAAGTCATCTCCCAGACCAAGCTGGCGCGCGTGGCGGCTCTGGCCAGGGCACTGAATGCCCAGGGCGGCCGGCTGGCCCTGGCCGTGGATTGCGAGGAAGGCATCACCCGGCTGGCGCGGGCCCTGCAGGATGCACAGGCCGGCGATGCAGCCATGGATGTGCTGGTGGAAATCAATGTCGGCCAGAACCGCTGCGGCGCAGAGCCCGGCGAAGCCGCCCTGGGCCTGGCACAGGCGATTGCAGCGCAGCCCGTGCTGCGCTTTGCGGGTCTGCAGGCTTATCACGGCGGCGCCCAGCATCTGCGCAGCGCCGAGGAGCGCAAGACCGCCATCGAGCAGGTGCTCAAGCTCGTCAACCGCACGCGCCATGAGTTCGACCGCGCCGGCCTGGCCATTCCGCTGATCACGGGTGCCGGCACGGGCACCATGGTCAACGAGGCCGCCAGCGGCATCTATGGCGAAATCCAGCCCGGCTCCTTCCTCTTCATGGACGCCGACTACGCGGCCAACCAGCGCGACCCGGCCCAGCCCCTGTTCGAGCATGCGCTCTACGTCAAGACCCAGGTCATGTCGCTCAGCGGCGACCATGCCGTCTGCGACGCCGGCCACAAGGCCCATGCCATAGACTCCGGCCTGCCGAAGCTGCATGCGCTGGCGCCCGAAAATGCGCTGCGCTTTGCCAATGGCGGCGACGAGCATGGCGTGCTGCACCCCGATGCCGACGCGGGCAACCACAGCGGCTGGCTGCCCGCGCTGGGCGAGAGCCTGTGGCTGATTCCCGGCCACTGCGACCCCACGGTCAATCTGCACGACCATCTGATCGGCGTGCGCGGCGGCCGGCTCAAGGGCGTGGTCGAGCGCATCTTCACGGTCGACGGGCGCGGTGCGCTGACCTGATGCGCTCTTGCTCCGGGCCTTGAATGCTATACAAACAATAGCTTACAACGCATTTCATACAATGATTTCAAGGCATAAACAGCCTGAACTTCATGCATGAAAGACGCCAGTAGCTCTCTTTTTATGAGCCTTCAGGCCACCAGCCGTCGGCCCGGCGCTCCATGCGCGGGCAGTCGTAGGCCGCGACCACGGGGATGGCGCTGCCATCTGCACGCACCAGCTTTGGCTGCCACTGCGTGCCCTGGCGCATGGCCACGGCAATGGCGGCCACTTCGGCGCCGCAACGCTCCAGCAGCTTGAGGCCGGACACCATGGTCGTGCCCGAACTCACGGCATCGTCCACCACCAGCACGCGCTTGCCGGCAATCAGGCCCAGCTGATTCGGGTCGATATAGAGCAGCTTGCCCTTGCCCGGCGTGGTGATGGAGCTGACGGGCTCGGAGAGCTCGTCGCGATACCAGTATTTGCGCGAGTAACCAAGCGGCACATAGCGGCTGCGACCCAGGTGGCGCGCCACCAGTGGCGCAAAAGCCAGGCCCAGCGTGGGCAGACCGACAACCACATCGAAGTCATGCGCCCCGGCGCCTTGCGCCATGTGCAACGCCAGTTGCTCGACCACTTCAATGGAAGCCTGGTTGGCAATCAGCGACGCCACGCAGCGGTCCGGCGCCGAGCCATCGGCTGTCGGCATGCCGCGCAGCGGAAGCAGCAGATAACGGCCGTCGGGCAGTCTGGCCGGGTAGCTCTTCGCATAGGGCGGCAGCGGCGACTGGCTCAGCTCGGCCTCGGTGACGATGGCTTGCCAGTAGTCGGTCGTGGCGTCGAAGCCGGGCAGGTTCTGGCCGCAAAGATCGGCCACGGATGCAATTTCACTCATACAAAACTCAGTCGCGGCGCAGATAGCTCTCGGCCAGCTTCACCCAATACGAGGCAGTCACGGGCAGCAGGTTGTCGTTGAAGTCATAGGCCGCGTTGTGCACCATGCAGCCACCTTCGCCCATGCCGTTGCCGACGATGAAATAGTTGCCGGGGACCTGGTTGAGCATGATGGCGAAGTCGTCGCTGGCCTGCAGCGGCTGCAGATCGGGAATCAGCCATTCCTCGCCCAGGAATTGCCGCGCCACCTCGACGGCAAACTCCGTCGCGGCCTTGTCGTTCATGACGGGCGGATAACGCCATTTGTAGTCCACCTCGGCCGTGGCGCGGTGCACGGCAGCCTGGGCATGGGCCATGGCCGTGATGCGCTCGCGCAGCTGCTGGCGCACCTCGGGGCATCGCGCGCGGATGGTCACGCGCAGCTCGCAGGTTTCCGGAATCACATTGGGTGCATCGCCGGCATGGATGGCACCGATGGTGACGACGGCCATGTCGTTGGGGTCGATCTCGCGCGAGCGAATGGTCTGCAGCGCCAGCACCAGATGCGAGGCCACGACGATGGGGTCCACGGCCACATGGGGCATGGCTCCATGGCCGCCCTTGCCGCGGATGGTGATGATGGCCGTGTCCGAGCTGGAATACATCACGCCCGGGCGAAAGCCGAACTGCCCCGCCGGATAGCCGGGCTCGTTGTGAAAGGCGTAGAGCGCATCGCAGGGAAACAGCTCGAACAGGCCCTGCTCCACCATCTTCTGCGCACCGCCATGGCCTTCCTCGGCTGGCTGGAAGATCAGATTGAGCGTGCCCTGGAGCTGGTTCTTGCGCCCGGCCAGCACCCTTGCTGCGGCCAGCAGCGTGGCCGTGTGCCCGTCGTGGCCGCAGGCATGCATCTTGCCGTCGTGACGACTGGCATAGGACAGGCCCGTGGTTTCACGGATCGGCAGCGCATCCATGTCGGCGCGCAGGCCAAGACGTTTGCCGATGTGCTTGCCATTGGCATGGTCGCCGCAGCGCAGCGTCCCCACCACGCCGGTGTCGCCCAGACCGCGATGGACCTCGTAGCCCCATTCGGCCAGCCTGGCGGCCACGATATCGCCGGTGCGATGCTCTTCGTAGGCCAGCTCGGGATGGGCATGCAGATCATGGCGCAGGGCCAGCATCTCGTCCGCGACGGCAGCCACTTCGGGCAGCACGGGCGGATGGATCTCGGCATGCACCGGGTTCAGAGGCGCGGCCATGGCTTATTCCGCCTGGATGTTGGCCGACTTCACGATCTGGGCATAGCCGGCTTTTTCCTTCTTCAGGAACTGGACAAAGCTCGCCTGGGTGCCAGAGCCGGGCGTGGCGCCGCCATCTTCCAGGCGCTTGCGCACATCGGGCATCTTGAGCACGGCATCGAGCTCGGTAGCCAGACGCGTGACCACGGCCTGAGGCGTCTTGGCGGGCACGAACAGCCCCGTCCAGGTGTTGAGGTCAAAGCCCTTGAGTTCGGCCGTCTCGCCAAAGGTGGGCACGGCGTGGATGGCATCGATGCGCTTTGCCGATGTCACGCCCAGACCTTCGAGCTTTTTCTGCTGGATCATGGGCACGGCGCTCACGGTGGTGAGCATGCCCACATCGACCTGACCGCCCATCACGTCGCTGGTGATCTGGGCACCGCCGCGATAGGGCACATGCACCAGCTTGATCTTGGCGCGCTCCTGCAGCATTTCCATGGCCAGATGCAGCATGGTGCCCACGCCCGAAGTGGCATAGGTCAGCGAGCCGGGCTTGGAACGCGCCAGGGCAATCAGCTCGTTCAGATTGTGCGCCGGCAGGCCGGGACGGGCCACGGCGACCACGGGGGCGATGGTGGTCAGCCCCACAGGGGTCAGATCCTTTTCGGCGTCGTACTTGACGGCGGAATTCACCAGCTGGGCAATGCTGATGGGGCCGTCAAAGCCCATGAGCAAGGTGTAGCCGTCGGCCGGTGCCTTGACGGCCTTGCTCACCCCGAGCACGCCGCCGGCGCCGGGCACGTTGTCCACCACGATGGACTGGTGCAGGCGCTCGCCCAGCTTCTGGCCGATCAGGCGCGCCGTGGTGTCCACATTGCCACCGGCACTGAACGGCACGATCAGCGTGATGGGCTTGGCGGCGGGCCAGGCATCGGCGGCGGCAAGAACGGCAGGGGCGGTAAAGCCTGAGGCCAGCAAGGCAGCGGCGGCAACAAAGGAGCGGCGGGATGTGGACATGGGCATGCAGCAAGAATGCGGACAGGCTGACGGCTCCAGGCCCATCCCGGGGTCGCCGCGTCGCTGTACTGGCCGGTAAATTTGAGTGTGCCCTCCGGCGGACGGGCAAGCCCGCAATTATCCCAGAGCACCTTGCTGACTGCCATAACAGGAAATACTTAGCAATCCTGATTCACCCTTGAAACTTCGTGAAGCCTGCAGCGCCGAGCGCTAGGGTTCATGCCAAGCCGCCGGACAACGAGCCGCTCCAGAATCGGAGCCCATGCTCTCCCCCAGCCAAGTCATCGTTCTTGCCACGCCGGTCTTTTTCGCACTGATTGCCGTGGAATGGGCCATCAGCCTAAAACGCGGGCGCAATGCCTATGCGCTGGCCGATGCCATCAGCTCGCTGAACCTGGGCGTACTGAGCCAGACCAGCGCCGTCTTCACCAAGCTGCTGACGCTGGGCATCTACACCGTCGTGGCCAGCCATGTGGCTCTGATCGAGGCCGATGCCTTCTGGCTCAGCCTGCCGGGCTGGCTGCTGGCCCTGCTGTTCTACGACCTCTGCTACTACTGGCTGCACCGCATGGGCCATGAAGTGGGCGTGCTCTGGGCCGCCCATGCCGTGCACCACCAAAGTCAGGCCTACAACCTCTCCACCGCGCTGCGCCAGACTAGCTCCGGCGCGCTGCTGGGCTGGATCTTCTATCTACCCATGGCCCTGGCCGGCGTGCCGCCGCTGGTGTTTGCCGTGGTCGGGCTGATCGACCTGCTCTACCAGTTCTGGGTGCATACCGAGCAGGTCAAGAAGCTGGGCTGGTTCGACCGCTGGTTCTGCGCGCCCAGCAATCACCGCGTGCACCATGCCGTCAACGAGCGCTATCTGGACCGCAACTACGGCGGCATTCTCATCGTCTGGGACCGGCTCTTCGGCACTTACAAGACCGAGGACGACGAGGAGCCCTGCGTCTACGGCACGCGCGGCCTGCTCAAGAGCTGGGACCCGCTCTGGGCCAACTTCAGCGTCTACCGCCAGCTGGCGCATGACAGCTGGCATGCACGCAGCTGGCTGGACAAGCTTCGCGTCTGGTTCAAGCCGCCGGGCTGGCGGCCAGCCGATGTGGCGCAGCGCTTTCCCAAGCCCGCCTTCGACATGGACGAGCACCGCATCATCTATGCCCCGCCCATGGGCACTGCGCTGCGCTGGTTTGCCGGCCTGCAGTTTGCGGCGCTGGTTGCGGGCACTTCGGTCTTTCTCTGGCATGCCGACCAGTCGCCGCTGGCCACCAATCTGATCTGGTTCGGCGTGCTGCTCACCGGGCAATGGGCTCTGGGCGCTGCCATGCAGGGACGCATCAGTCTGTGGCTGGCGCTGATGCTGCAAAGCGGCGCACTGGCCACGGCCACGGCAGCACTCGGTCTGCAGCCATGGCATTGGCTGTTCAAGCCTGCCACCATGGTTTTTGCTCTTATATGCGTAGCTTCTTGCGCAAAGCAGAACTCAAAAACTATACAAAACCTGCCTCAAAAGCATGTTCATCTGCTGCTGGCAGCTATTGTTTTTTCCATGGCTGGCGATGTATTCCTGATGCTGGACGGACAGCTGCCCACCAGTCTGTTCATTCCCGGCCTGGTCAGCTTTTTGCTGGCCCATGTCTGCTACGTTGCGCTATTCAAGCTTGATGTTGCCTGGTTTGCCGATCGCAGCGCACTGATGCTGGTGGCTGCGATCGGCGCCGCCATGTATGTCTTTCTCTGGACCCATGGCCTGCCCGCCGCCCTGCGTCTGCCCGTGGCCGCCTATGTCGGCGTCATCGCCCTGATGGCGGCCCAGGCCTGGGGACGCTATCGTCAACTGCGCAGCCGCGCCGCACTGCTGACCGCCCTGGGCGCCAGCTTTTTCATGCTCAGCGACTCCATCCTGGCCATCAACCGTTTTGTGCAGCCGCTGCCCTGGTCCGCAGTGAGCGTGCTCGGCAGCTATTACGCCGCACAGGCCCTGATCGTCTGGGGCTGTGTGCGCCCATGGGCCGAGCCTGCAACCCACCAGGCCCCGGCGCAATTGCAACTGAAAACCACCTAGGGTTGACCCTGAACCCGGTCTCGACCGATAATCGACAGATCGCAATTTCAGGAGTCCCCACGTGGACAGTGCCAGTTCAACCAGTGATTTATCGCACGCCGCAATGGCTGCGAAGCTGGCCGACTGACAGACTCCCCCGGATCGGGAGTCGTCATCGACCGCCCCGCATCCCTCGCCCTCGCGATCCTCGCAACTTGCTGTTTGGCTTCCCGACCTTCGGGCCGCCCTGCCGTGCGCAGCACGGCTAGAGGCTTCAAGCTCGCAAGCTCTGCTCCTCACTGAGTTTTCGCGCCGCCATTCGCTCTGGTTTACCCCGGCTCGTGGCTGCGCCAAAACGTTTGTGCCGCGCTGCCGCCTGGCCCGCTCCCTCAACCGATGAGGAGAACGCCATGAGCAACCGCCTGACCCGCTCTCTGCACCAGCTGCGCCCCCTGCTGCTGCGCGCCCGCGCCATGCCCCGCCAGGCAGCGCCCGCCGCACCGGCAGCCTTGCCGCAAGCGCTGGAGCAGACGCTGGAGCTCGATGCACTGACCAGTTGGCCTACGCATCGCATCCGCAGCTTTCTGAGCAGCCGCAGCGTACGCTGAGCAGCCTCGTCGCGGACCGGCTCCGGCCCGCATTTCATTCACTTTCAACCAAGGAACACGTATGGATCCCGACCCTAGTCGATCTTGCAGCGCGCCCCGTGCGGCGCACTGCCAGCCCATTGCCGTGCGTGTGACCCTCTTGGCTGCGCGCACGAACTGGAACCCCGTCCCGGGGTCGCGCGCCTGATGCCCTAGCAGCGGCGGGCAGCTCCCGGGTCACCCCCAAGGAGTATGCCCATGCAACGCCTCACTTGGCTGCGCGTGCTGCAACGCAGCCGCCCCGCATCCCGCTTCAATGACTCTACCCGCCACCATGGCCTGACCCATGCCGTGATCTCGGCACTGAACGAGCGCCGCACCGATGTGCTGCGCCACCTGGTCGACCGCCATGCCGCGCCCCTCATGGCCAGCGCCATGGCCAATCTCAGCATCCGCCAGCGCGCCGATGCCCTGTCGCTGCTGACCCAGGAGCAGCGCAGCCGCATCGACAACCAGTTTCGCGCCAGCCAGGCACAGCAGCCCTGGACACGATTCGGCACCTCCGGCAAGACGCTGCACTGACAGGAGGCCGTGATGCAGACTCTCAAAAATCTGTTCCGGGCCTTTTTGCGCAGCCACCGCATGGCCGGCCTCTTCGGCCGCCAGCCCATGCCCGCTGGCGGCCCCTCCACCGCCGTCACCGTGCCACCGGCACAGGTACAGGCCCTGCAATCCGCCGCCTGTAGCCCCTTGGCTGCCCTGCTACAGCAGCTGGACACATCGAGCCGGGGCCTGAGCACCGAGCAGGCCCGGCAGCGCCTGCTACGCCATGGGCCCAACGAGGTGGCGCATGAAAGACCGCTGCCCGCATGGCAACACCTGTGGCATTGCTACCGCAACCCCTTCAACCTGCTGCTGACGCTGCTGGCCGTGGTCTCCTATGTCACCGAGGACGAAAAAGCCACCATCGTCATCGCCAGCATGGTGCTGCTGTCCACGCTGCTGCGCTTTGTCCAGGAAGGGCGCTCGCGGCGCGCCGCAGCACGCCTGCAGGCCCTGGTCAGCAACCGCGTCACCGTGCGCCGCAAGACCGATGCACCGGCCGCAGACTTTCGCGACAGCGGCGGAGGCCATGACACCTCGCTGTCCGAGCTGCCCATGCGCGAGCTGGTGCCCGGAGACATCGTGGCCCTGTCGGCCGGCGACATGATCCCGGCCGACTGCCGCCTTCTGTCCGCCAAGGACCTGTTCGTGAGCCAGGCGGCCATGACGGGCGAATCGCTGCCCGTGGAAAAGGATGCTCGCACCCTCGCCGCCCTGCAGGCCGGCCAGTTGCTGGAAGCCGGCAACCTGCTCTTCATGGGCACCAATGTGGTCTCGGGCTCGGCCATGGCCGTGGTCGTCGCCACCGGCAACCAGAGCTATTTCGGCACACTGGCAGCGCGCATCACCTACCAGGACCGCACGGCCACCGCCTTCGAGCAAGGAGTGAACAGCGTCAGCTGGCTGCTGATCCGCTTCGCGGCCGTGATGGTGCCCGTGGTGCTGTTCATCAACGGCTACACCAAGGGCGACTGGGGCGAGGCCTTTTTGTTCGCGCTGTCGGTGGCCGTGGGCCTGACACCCGAGATGCTGCCCATGATCGTCACCTCCACGCTGGCCAAGGGCGCCGTGGTGCTGTCGCGCCAGAAGGTGATGGTCAAGCGCCTGGACGCGATCCAGAACTTCGGCGCCATGGATGTGCTGTGCACCGACAAGACCGGCACGCTGACGCAGGACCGCATCGCACTGGAGCGCCACACCGATGTGCAGGGCCGTCCCAGCGACGAGGTGCTGCAGTTCGCCTACCTCAACAGCTACTACCAGACCGGGCTCAAGAACCTGCTGGACCGTGCCGTACTCGAGCATGTGGAGCTGCACACGCGGCTGCATGTCAACGAGGACTACCGCAAGGTCGACGAAATTCCGTTCGACTTCCAGCGCCGGCGCATGTCCGTGGTGGTGGCCGAGCGCAATCACCACCACGAGCTGATCTGCAAGGGGGCGGTCGAGGAAATCCTGGAGGTCTGCACACATATTCGAGACAGCGGGCGCGACGGAGACACGCGGCTGCCGCTCACGCCCGAGCGCCGCGAGCAGGTGCGCGCCGTCACCGAGGGCCTGAACAGCGAGGGGCTGCGCGTGGTGGCCGTGGCCATGAAGGAAGTGCCGCCCGACAAGAACACCTACGGCATCGCCGACGAGGCCGGACTGACCCTGATCGGCTACGTGGCCTTTCTCGACCCGCCCAAGGAATCCACCCAGGCCGCCATTGCTGCGCTGCTGCAGCACGGTGTGGCGGTCAAGGTACTCACGGGCGACAACGAACTGGTGGCACGCAAGGTCTGCCGCGACGTGGGTCTGCAGGTGGACGAGGCGATTGTCGGCAACGACATCGAAGCCATGGACGAGGAGCAACTGCGCCGCACCGTGGAGTCGCACCTGCTGTTCGCCCGCCTGACGCCGCTGCACAAGGAGCGCATCGTGCATGCGCTGCGCGCCAACGGTCATGTCACGGGCTTTATGGGCGACGGCATCAACGACGCGCCCGCGCTGCGCGCCGCCGATATCGGCATCAGCGTCGACAGCGGCGTGGACATCGCCCGCGAGGCGGCCGACATCATCCTGCTGGAGAAAAGCCTGATGGTGCTGGAGCAGGGCGTGCTCGAAGGACGCCGCACCTTCAGCAATATGCTCAAGTACATCCGCATGACGGCCAGCTCCAACTTCGGCAACGTGTTCTCGGTGCTGATCGCCTCGGCCTTCATCCCGTTCCTGCCCATGCTGCCCATGCAACTGCTGATGCAGAACCTGCTCTACGACCTGTCGCAGATCGCCATTCCCTTCGACAACGTGGACGAGGAAATGGTCGCGCGGCCGCTGCGCTGGAACCCTCAGGACCTGGGCTGCTTCATGCTCTTCTTCGGCCCCATCAGCTCGCTGTTCGACGTGCTCACCTTCGCGCTGATGTGGTTCGTCTTCCATGCCAGCACGGCCGCAGAGCAAAGCCTGTTCCAGTCTGGCTGGTTCGTGGTGGGGCTGCTCACGCAGACGCTGATCGTGCACATGATCCGCACGCCGAAGATCCCGTTTGTGCAAAGCCGTGCCTCCTGGCCCTTGCTGGCCGCCACGGCGACCATCATGGCCATAGGCATCTTCCTGCCCATGGGCCCGCTGGCCGGACATTTCAAGCTGCAGGCCCTGCCGCTCGGCTATTTCCCCTGGCTCATCGTCATATTGCTGGCCTATGCTGTGCTGACCACGCTGCTCAAGCGCGTCTATATCCGCAAGTACGGCTGGTGAGCTCCGGGCCGCATATTTCATGAACCCAAGCACCTGTCCATAACCAATAACAATCAGAACTTCATGCAATCCCTACAGAACTTCAATCTGCTCGCCACGCTGAACACGGTGCTGTGTCTTCTCGTGGCCTTTGTCTGCGGCAGCATCATCGGCCTTGAGCGCCAGATACGCCAGCGCACGGCGGGCCTGCGCACCAATACCCTGGTCGCCGTGGGCGCGGCCGTGTTCGTCGACCTGGCCATGCGCGTCTCAGGCGCGGACGGCGCCACGCGCGTCATCTCCTATGTGGTTTCGGGCGTGGGCTTTCTGGGTGCCGGCGCCATCATGAAGGAAGGAGCCAACATCACGGGGCTGAACACCGCCGCCACGCTATGGGGCTCGGCCGCCGTGGGCGCCTGCGCGGGCGCGGGCCTGCTGCCCGAGGCCGGCCTTGCCACCCTGTTCGTGCTGGCCAGCAACACCTTGCTGCGCCCCGTGGTCAACTACATCAACCGCCATCCCGTGGCCGAGCATGCCAGCGAGGCCACCTACTATGTCTATGTGATCTGCGGCCAGCAAGCCCAGGCCGATGTGCGCGAGGGCATGCAGGAGCTGCTGGAGGCGGCCAACTACCCGGTGCGCGCAGTCGAAAAGCACGAGATTCCGCCGCACAACACCGAAATCGAGGCCGAGCTGTTCGCCACGGCCGTGCATGCCGAGGAGCTGGACCAGGTGGTCACGCAGATCGAAGCCCTGCCCGGCGTGCTGCAGGCCTTCTGGAACGCCGGACCGCAGAGCAATTGATCCCCCCTGAGCCGCTGCGCGGCTTCCCCCAGGGGGACGACATCTTCGCTGCGGGGCGGCCCTTGCTCGATGTCTCTGGTTTGGGTTGCGCCAGTTTTATGCTGCATTGTCTCCGGGGGGCTGCAGGCCCAGGTGCCGGTAGGCGGCCTGGGTGGCCATGCGGCCGCGCGGGGTGCGCTGCAAAAAGCCCTGCTGGATCAGATAGGGCTCGATCACATCCTCGATGGTGCCCGACTCCTCGCCGATACTCGCCGCGATATTGTCCAGACCTACCGGGCCGCCGTCGAAACGATGCACCACGGCTTCGAGCAGCTTGCGGTCCATGATGTCAAAGCCCTGGGGGTCCACATCGAGCATGGCCAGCGCCTTGTCGGCAATCTCGCGCGTGATGCGGCCGTCGCCCTTGACATCGGCATAGTCGCGCACGCGGCGCAGCAGGCGGTTGGCAATGCGCGGCGTGCCGCGCGAGCGGCGCGCGATCTCGAAGCAGCCTTCCGCGTCAATCGGCGCATTGAGCAGTCCGGCGCTGCGCCTGACAATGCGCGAGAGCTCCTCCGAGGTATAAAACTCCAGCCGCGCCACGATGCCGAAGCGATCGCGCAGCGGGTTGGTGAGCATGCCGGCGCGCGTGGTCGCGCCCACCAGCGTGAATGGCTGGAGATCGAGCTTGATGGAGCGTGCAGCCGGGCCTTCGCCGATCATGATGTCTATCTGATAGTCCTCCAGCGCCGGGTAGAGGATTTCCTCGACCACCGGGCTCAGGCGGTGAATCTCGTCGATGAACAGCACATCGTTGGGCTCGAGATTGGTGAGCAGTGCCGCCAGATCCTTGGGTTTTTCCAGCACCGGGCCGCTGGTCTGGCGCAGGTTCACGCCCAGCTCGGCTGCGATGATGTGGGACAGCGTGGTCTTGCCCAGGCCCGGCGGGCCGAACAACAGCACATGATCGAGCGCCTCGCTGCGCTTCTTGGCAGCGCCAATGAAGATCTCGAGCTGCTCTCGCGCCTTGGCCTGGCCCACATATTCGTCGAGCTGCTTGGGGCGCAGGGCACGCTCCAGCGCCTCTTCGCCCTGGGACGAATGCCCGGCCGAAACCATGCGCGGCGCAGCCGCCTCGGGGTCGGCGGCCGCGCTTCTGGCCTTGCGTGCAGGTGCGGGACTGGCCGCAAATTCGTCCACATGAATCGTCATGGCGGTGATTGTGCCCCAAGCATGACAGGGACACTGATTAAAAATACAGGGAAAACAAAATCCCACAGTTGCAGTGCCCCACATTGACGGCCGGCCCCTGGCTTTGCGCACAATGACGGCAAAGATCCGAGGAGCTTTTTCATGCGTATTCACACCCTGGCCTGTACGGCCGCCCTGCTTTGCCTGTCCGTCGCTGCCCAGGCTGCGCTCAAGGCCGGCGATGCAGCACCTGGCTTCAAGACGCCCGCGGCCGTTGCCGGCAAGGCTTTTGACTTCGATATGGCCGAGGCGCTCAAGAAAGGGCCGGTGGTGCTGTATTTCTTCCCCAAGGCCTTCACCCAGGGCTGCACGCTGGAAGCCCATGCCTTTGCCGAAGCCACGCCCCAGTTCGCGGCCATGAAAGCTACGGTGGTGGGCATGTCACATGACGATATCGACACCCTCAAGCGCTTTTCCACCGAGGCCTGCCGCGACCAGTTTGCCGTGGCATCGGACCCTCGGGCCGTCACCATCAAGGCCTATGACGCGGGTGCTGCCGCCAACCCTGCCAGGGCCGACCGCATCTCCTATGTGGTGGGCCAGGACGGCAAGGTAAAGTTCGCCCTTGTCAGCAGCGACCCGCTGGCCCATGTGGAGCAGACCAAGGCGGCCGTCAGGCAGTTGCAGGGGAAATAGGCCCGGCCCTCGGTCACTGCGCCAGCCAGTTCCCGATCTGGCTGCTGAAGGTCCGGTCGAAGCGGCTGTAGACATCGGAGCCGCCGCTGACCGTACACGAGCTGCTGCCGCCGGACAACGTGCCCACGACGCGTCCGCCCGCAAACATGGCCGAGCCACTGCTGCCGCCTTCGGTCACGCCCTTGCTCCAGCCGACGTTCACAAAATCGCTCTGGGCATTGCCCGGGCTGCAGGTGATGCTGCCGGCGCCCAGACTGCAATTTCTGTAGCTTTGCACCTGGCCTTCGCTGTATTTGAGCAAATCGCCCTGCGGGTGATGCAGTCCGTAGATGGCCGTCCCCGTCACCGCCGTTCCTCTCGCATCCCAGCCGGCCAGCGTCGCGCCGGCAGGTGGCACCTCATTGAGTCGCATCAGCGTGGCATCGGTCACAGCGGTCGAATACAGCAGCGTGGCACCGCGCTGCAGCGCCGAGGTACTTGCATTCGGCTCGAAGCTATTGCAGCTTGCCGAGCGGAAAAACCAGTCTGTGCGCAGCGAAGTGGCGGCTGCCTGCGTCGAGATGCAGTGACTGGCCGATAGAAAGTACGGCGTGTAGTCCCGCTTGGTATTGTTCAGCAGGGAGCCCGTGCAGTAGTAGTAGCGGTTGTCGGGGCCCACATACGTCATGCGCGCCACGGCATTGCGCTCGACCGCGTACTGATCGGCGCAGCTGGCATCGAGCTCGCAACCCGCGGCATCGCCCACATTTCTGGGCACAAGGCTATCGCGCAGCTCCAGCTCCACGGGCAGGGCCAGGTTGACATAGGCATGGGTGAGTGTGGGAATGGCAATGCGCAGCTGCGATGTCGACAGTCCCGCAGGCAGTGCAATCTCCAGCGTGACCTCATCGGCGCCCAGGTCGGGGGTCCACCAGATGCCAGCCGCCCGGGTATCGCCGTCGACACGACGGTTGCGCGCAATGGCCTCGTTGATGGCCTTGCCCGTGGTCTCGAACCCGGTCTTGCTGCGATCCTTGCGGTACAGCCTGAGCTCGGCGGCATCGGGCATGGCATCGACCACCAGCCCCAGCCGCAGGCCATGGGCGCCGGTCGATGTGATGCTTATCGCCGCCACCTGTCCGCCATCCGGTGCCCCGGCCCATCGCAACGTACGTGCCATGTCGCCAGTGGACTGCAGCGAAGACAGCGCCCGCGGCGCCCCTATTTGCATGGGCACACCAGGCATGGGCATGACCGGCAAAGGCGCGTCGTTCCACTGCGGCAAAGCCAGATCGACGGCCTTGGGTCGCACGGCCACGGATGCCACGGCCACGCCTCTGGCCGAAGCCGCAGTCTGGGCGACAGGCACTATCAGCGAATCCAGCACATAGGCCGTGGGCGGACCCGGCGGAGGACTGGTCTCTGCGACGCCCGCACCATTGCCGCCGTTACCGACACCTGCGCCGCCAGGGCCCGGGTCCGGAACACTGCCTCCGCCCCCTCCGCCGCCGCAAGCGGTCAGCACCACCAGCATCAGGCTTGCGCATAGAGAGGGAATGCGCCTGCCCTGTATCCACCAATGCATATCGTGTTCTCCTGCAGTTCACGATCGGACTGGCACAGGGCCAGCGAAGCTATTTGGTCAAAGCCTTGAGCGCGAGCTTAATGCCCTCGCTCACCCCTACATCGGGTGGGAGTTTCTTGAGGGCGGCCGATGCTTCCTTGTCCGAGTAGCCCAGCGCCATCAGTGCCTGCTGAATATCGTTCTGGTCGTTGTTATTGGCAAACAGCGACTGCGCACCGGTATCCGCGCCGATCTTGCCCTTGAGCTCCAGCAGCAGACGCTCGGCGGTCTTCTTGCCGATGCCGGGCACCTTGACCAATCGCCCTGCTTGCTGCTGCGATACCGCGTCCGCGAGATCATCGATGCTCATGCCGCTGAGCACGGCCAGTGCCATGCGCGGTCCTATGCCGGTGATCTTGATGAGTTCGCGGAAGGTCTGGCGCTCGCGGGCCGTACCGAAGCCGAACAGCAGCTGGGCGTCTTCCCGCACCACAAAATGGGTCAGCAAGGCTACCTTGGCACCATTGGCAGGCAGGTTGTAGAAGGTGCTCATGGGCACCTGCACCTCATAGCCCACACCGGCACAGTCCACCAGGACTTCGGGCGGGTTTTTTTCCAGCAGCGTTCCAGTCAATTTGCCTATCATTGAAATCCTTTGCCGCACCGTGCGGCGATTCTTTTGAGAAATTATCCGCGTGATCCTGCGCCATACCTTCACACCCCATAACAATACGCGCCTGACCCATCTCTGCGGCCCGGCAGATGCGCATCTGCGCACCATCGAAATCGCGCTGGGCGTCAAGATCGCTCACCGCCACGAGCAGTTCAAGATCGACGGCCCCAAGGCCAAGGCCAATGAGGCGCTGGAGCTGCTTCAGGCTCTCTATGAGATCGCCGACTACGTGATTGCGGAAGATACGCTGCAGCTCATGCTGGCCGGCGATGTCGAGATGCTGGAGGCCGACCTGACGGCTCCGCAATTGACTACGCGCCGTGCCGATCTGCGCGCCCGCACGCCCAACCAGGCGCTGTATCTGGAAAACATCGCCAATCACGACATCAGCTTCGGCATCGGCCCGGCCGGCACGGGCAAGACCTATCTGGCCGTGGCCTGCGCCGTGGACGCGCTGGAGCGCAGCGCCGTGCAGCGCATCGTGCTGACCCGGCCCGCCGTGGAAGCCGGCGAACGCCTGGGCTTTCTGCCCGGCGACCTGACGCAGAAGGTGGACCCCTATCTGCGCCCGCTGTATGACGCGCTCTACGATCTGATGGGTTACGAGAAGGTGCAGAAGGCTTTCGAGCGCAATGCGCTGGAGATCGCGCCGCTGGCCTTCATGCGCGGACGCACGCTGAACAACGCCTTCGTGATCCTGGACGAGGCGCAGAACACCACGCCCGAGCAGATGAAGATGTTTCTGACCCGCATCGGCTTTGGCGCCAAGGCCGTGGTCACGGGCGACGTGAGCCAGGTCGACCTGCCCAAGGGAGCACCCAGCGGACTTGTCGATGCCGAGCGCGTCCTCAAACGCGTCAAGGGCATCTCCATCAACCACTTCACCAGCGCCGACGTGGTGCGCCACCCGCTGGTGGCCCGCATTGTGGACGCCTATGACGCACGCGGCCGCGTGTCCGAAGGCACTTCGGCGCCCAAGCACCGTAGCAGCCCCCGAACGGCCCGCCCGCTGCCAACAGCAGACGAACTTTAATCAAAATCAATAGCTACTAGCGCTTACCTCATAAGGGCTAAAAGCCAAAATGACCTTAAATCAACTGCAACTATCGCTGCAATTCGGTCCCAGCGCAGAGGCCGCCGCCCATCGCGAACTGCTGAGCCGCAGCCGCGTCACGCGCTGGATCCGCCATGCGCTGGCCGTGGATGCCGAGATCACGGTGCGCATCGTCGATGCCGAGGAAGGCCGCAAGCTCAATCGCGAGTACCGCAAAAAGGACTACGCGACCAATGTGCTGACCTTCGACTATCAGCAGGAGCCGACCGTGATGGCCGATCTGGTGCTCTGCGCCCCCGTGGTGGAGCGCGAGGCCCAGGAGCAGAACAAGAGCCTGGAAGAGCATTACGCCCATCTGCTGGTGCATGGCACGCTGCATGCCCAGGGCTGGGACCACGAAACCAGCGAGGAAGACGCCGAAGAGATGGAGGCTTACGAGACCGACATCATGAAGGAGATGGGTTACGAAGACCCTTACGCCAAATAATCCGCGACAACACCGGCCATGATCATCCCCCACTGGCGCCGCCCCCTGGCCTGGCTGATGGCCTGGGCCCTGGTGGCCATTGCAGGCGCAGGCTGGCTCGTGAATGCGCGGTTGCAGGCCCTGGAGGATGCATTCGTGACGGATGCGCGCATCGTGCACCGGCTGCTGAGCCAGCGTGCCGTGCAGCACGATGCGGTAATGGCCATGCTGCCCCTGCTGCAGCCACCTGCGGAAGGCCGCGGTGCCAAGGTAGCCTTGCCGCTGCCGCGCCTGCCCGCCGCCTATCCGCAGATCATCGAGGTACTGCGCCGCCTGCCGGACAGCAGTTGGCCGGCTGACTGGCCCCATGACCTGGGTGCCGCGCTGGATATGGCAGAGGCCCGCTCGCTGCAAAGCGGCCATGCCGAACTGGCCTGGGCCGACCTGCCCAAAGGCCGGGTATGGCTGGCACTTGCCGGCCCAGCCGCCGACCACGCCCTGCTGCTGGATCTGCATGCCACCATTCCCTGGGACGAGTGGCCCATGGATGCCCGGACCAGTCCAGTGCGCGTGCGGCTTCAGTATCAGGGCCAAGCCTTTACCGTGCAGGCCGGACGGCAACTGGAGCGCGGCTGGAATTACGACTTTCACAAGCTGCTGGCCTCGCAGAGCCAGCCCTTCGATGTGGTGCTGGAGCGCGACGTGGGCTGGAGCGAGTTGCCCTGGGCCACCATGCTGGCCTGGGCGGCGGCCAGCGCTGCAGCACTGGCCGCACTGCGCACCCTGCTGCGCCAGCGCGTGGCCGCACGCCGGGCAGAAGAGCTGTTGCGTCTGGGCCAGGTCGCCCGTCTCAACCAGCTCGGCGAACTGGCTGCGGGCATGGCACATGAAGTCAACCAGCCGCTGACCGCGCTGCTGGCCAATACCCAGGCGGCGCAGCGCCTGCTGGGCGATGAGGAGCCAGATCTGGACATGGCGCGCCATGCCATGAATCAGGCCGTGGCCCAGGCAAGGCGCGCCAGCACCGTCGTGGGACGCCTGCGCCGCGTGGTCGAGCGGCCCGACCTGTCACGTCAGGTCCAGACTCTGCCCCTGTCCACCGCCGTGCATGATGCACTGCACCTGCTGGAGCCCGAGCTGCGCCGCCGCAGCATTGCCGTGCAGGTGGATGCTCCCGCAGACCTGCCGGCCGTGCGCGCCGAGCCTGTGGCCCTGCAGCAGATCATCCACAACTTGGTGATGAACGCGCTGCAGGCCATGGAGCAGACCGAGCCCGGCCGGCGCCGTTTGCGCCTCACCCTTAGCCCCCAGGGCGCGCGGGTCCTGCTGAGCGTGCGCGACACCGGACCCGGCGTGGCGCCCGAGGCGCGAGCGCGCCTGTTCACGCCGTTCTACACCACACGCTCCGGCGGCCTGGGATTAGGCCTTTCGCTGTCGGAAAGCCTGGCGCAGGCGATGGGAGGCGAGCTCACTTTGGCTCCATCCTCTCCTTCGCCTGCCGATGGGCCTGGGGCCGAATTCCATCTGCAGCTCCCGCTGGCACACCAGCCTTGAACGCGACATGACCTCTTCCCTCTCGCCCCTGATTCACCTTGTGGACGACGATGCCGCCGTGCGCGACAGCCTGGCACTGCTCATAGGCACGGTAGGCCTGCGCGTCCAAACCTGGTCCGACCCGCATGTCTTTCTCGCCGAGTTCGACCGCAGCGACGTGGGCGCCATCGTGCTCGACGTGCGCATGCCTGGCATCAGCGGGCTGGCGGTGCTGGACAGGCTGGTGGCGCAAGGGGTGGATCAGCCTGTGATCATGCTCACGGGCCATGGAACCGTGGAGATGTGCCGCCGCGCCTTCAAGGCCGGGGCTGCGGAATTCCTTGAGAAGCCGGTCGATGACGAGCTGCTCATCGAAGCACTGCAGGCCTCCGTGCGCCAGCATGTACGCTCGCGCGAGCGCCACCAGGCCGACCGGCAGGCGCGCGAGCGTTATGCACAGCTCTCGAGCCGCGAATGCGAGGTGCTGGGCCTGATCGTGGAGGGGCTCACCAACAAGGAGATCGGCCGCGCGCTGTCGCTCTCGCCGCGCACGGTGGAGACCCACCGCGCCAACCTGTTCGCCAAGCTGGAGACCGACTCGCTGGCCATGCTCATCCGGCGCTACGCGGCCCTGGTCGAGGACGCCGCTCCGTAGTTCTACGGAGGTAGGCGCGTAGCCTGCCGCATGGACGCCCGGGTGGCGTTTTTCTACAGTTGCGTTCATACCCATCCACCCGGAAAAACGTATGAAACGCACTCTGACACTCGCCGCCCTGACTCTGGCCACCCTGACCGCCGGCACCGCCAACGCCCAGGCCGTGCGCACGGAAAAGAATATGTCGCTGGAGCTGGCCAACCAGATCGCCGCCCAGTCCGTCTCGGCCTGCACCGCCAACAGCTATGCCGTGACCGCCACCGTGGTCGATCGCGCCGGCAGCGTGCGCGCCGTGCAGCGTGCCGACAACGCCGGCCCACACACCGTGGAAGCCAGCCGCGAAAAGGCCTTCACCTCGGCATCGGCCAAGGCGCCAACGCTTGCCATCATGGAGAACTCCCAGAAGAACGCCGGCGCAGCCAACCTCAAGGACATCCCCGGCTTCCTGCTGCTGGGCGGCGGTGTGCCCGTGAAGGTGGGCAATGAGGTGATCGGTGCCGTGGGCGTGGCCGGTGCGCCCGGCGGCCATCTGGACGACCAATGCGCACAGGCCGCCCTGGCCAAGGTGCAGGACCTGCTGAAGTAATCGGATCTAGGATTTTTCGTGAAATTTCAACGCCTTGCCCCCCTGCTGATCCTGGCTGCCGCAGGCAGCGCTTTTGCCGACGATAGCTACTACGGCGCCCTGCGGATCAATTCCGCACGCTACCAAGCCCACGACATGGACTCCAGCGCCCGCCCCGGACTGGGCCAGTTCGTGCCTGGCGACGAGTCGAATACCGCCACAGGGGGCTCCCTGGCCCTTGGTTATCAACTCCCGTCGAACTGGCGCGTGGAAGCCGAGTACACCCTGCCCAAGAACAACGAGTTCACCAGCGGCTCCACCCGCTTCCCAACCAGCTTCAACCACCACCAGATCCGCTCGCAGCGCCTGATGGTCAATGCATACAAGGATTTCCCCCTGAACGCCCGGTTCTCGCTGTACGGAATGGCCGGCCTGGGCCTGGCACGTCTGGAGTCCAGCGGCTGGCAGGGCAATCCGGGCCGTCAGTACATCAGCGACACCCAGAACAATCTGGCGTATTCCGTGGGTTTTGGCGTCAGCTATTCGCCTATCCAGAAGCTCAGCATCGACCTGGGCTGGCGCTATGTCGACATGGGCAAGGCCAAGAGCGGTGCCAACAACTTCGCCAACGTCCGCGGCCTGCAGGACGAGCAGATGCGTGCCAAGCTGACGGCCAGCGAAATCTCGATCGGCCTGCGCTACAGCTTCTGACCCAGTCCTCTAGAGCAAAGGGAAAGCGGCCCTCGGCCGCTTTTTCTGCTGGTGCGTAAAGCCGTTTACTCGACGCTCAGGCCAATGCTGCGCACCAGTTGGGCAACGCGCACATCTTCGGTCTTGATCTGCTTGGCAAACACTTGTTGGCCCTCCCCCACGGGGGTGATGCCCTGCTGCAGCAGACTCTTGCGCAGCTCGGGGTCCTTGAGCGCCTTGTCTGTGTCCTGGGCGATGGCCTGGACCACGGCAGCGGGCGTGCCCTTGGGTGCGAACAAACCGAACCAGGCACCAGCCTCAAAGCCCTTGTAACTCTCGGCCAGGGTCTGCACCTGGGGCAGCAGTGCATGGCGCTGCAGGCCGGACACGGCCAGCGCCGTGAGCTTGCCGCTCTGGATCTGGGTAAGCGCCGGAGCAATCGCAATCAGCATCACATCGACCTGGCCGGCCAGCACATCCTGCAGGCCCTGAGGGCCGCCACGATAGGGAATATGCGTGGCGAAAAAGCCTGCGCGCTGCTTGAACTGCTCCATGGCCAGATGCTGGGCGCCGCCCGTGCCCGAGGAGGCATAGTTGATCTTGCCCGGGTGGGTCTTGGCATAAGCCACAAAGTCCTGCAAGGTCTTGAAGCCCTTGCGGGGATTGGCCACCAGCACGAAGTCGGACTGGCCCAGCTTGGTCACCGGCACCAGGTCGTTCTTGACATCATAGAGAAGGTTGCGCTGCACATTGGGCATGATGGTGATGGCGCTGTCGCCGCCCACCAGAAGGGTGTAGCCATCGGGCTGGGCCTTGACCACGGCATCCACAGCCGAGACACCGCCAGCCGCGCCCTTGTTTTCCACCACGATGGCCTGCTTCCAGTCCCTGCCCACCAGATTGCCCACCTGACGGGCCAGCAGATCCGGGACGCTGCCGGGGCCGTTGGCCACCACCAGCCTGACGGAGCGCGCAGGAAACTCCGGCTGCTGAGCCATGGCTGCGCCCGATACACAGCTTGCAGCCAGCATGGCCCAGGCGGTGCGGGAAAGGAAACGGGGCAGATTCACGGCAAAACTCCTTAACTAAGGAGTTGATTGTCAAAACAATCACTTATTCCTCAAAATACTGTTTTCATATTCTTTTATTTCCAAAAATAATTAACCACACAAGAAAAAGAAAAGAGGCGACGCGGGCCAGCGCCTAAGATCGACCCCAACCACAAGGCGCAAAGCCGATAGAGAAAATCAGGAGACAAGAACATGGAGAACCTGGGCCACCTCGCCCTTTTGCTGGCCGCAGCTTTCACGGCCGGCGCGCTCAACGCCGTCGCCGGTGGCGGCAGCTTTCTGACCCTTCCCGCGCTGGTCTTCACCGGCGTGCCACCCGTGATTGCCAATGCCACGGGCACCGTGGCCCTGCTGCCAGGCTATATGGCGGGCGCCTGGGGCTTCAAAGACGATATGCAGTCCCCGCCGGGCCTGTCCATGAAACAGGTGGTGGCGCTGTCCCTGATCGGCGGCTCCGCCGGTGCGGCGCTGCTGCTGTTCACGCCCGACGCCACCTTCCGCAAGGTCGTTCCCTGGCTGCTGCTGGCCGCCACCGCCATGTTCGCCTTCGGGCCGCAGCTGCGCGCCTGGACCTCGGGCAAGAATGCCGCCCATGCCACCCCATCGGCGGCCAAAGCCGCTGCTGGCATGCTGATCGTGGCCATCTATGGCGGCTACTTCAACGGCGGCCTGGGAATTTTGCTGCTGGCCTTGTTCGGCCTGCTGGGCCAGACCTCGCTCAACGCCATGAACGGCATGAAGAACCTGGTCTCTGCCCTGCTGACGGCCATTGCCGTGGTGATCTACGCCGTGGGCGGCATTGTGGAATGGAAGCAGGCCATCGTCATGATGGTGGCCGCCACCCTGGGCGGCTATCTGGGAGCCCGCGTGGCGCGCAAGATTGCACCCCATGTCCTGCGCTGGGGCATTGTGGCCACGGGGCTCGTGATGGCAGGGCTGTTCTTCGCCAAAGGCTGAAGCGCTGCCCAAAGCAAAAAGCCTTCTCGGTCCGAGAAGGCTTTTTTGTGAGCACGCAGCGCTTGATAGATAAGCGTCAGAGGCCAATTTGACGATATTTTCAGAGCAGACGAGCCTTGACCGTCTTGCCCTTGACCTTGCCTGCATTGAGCTTGGCGCAGGCCGCCGAGGCAATCTTGCGATCCACGGCCACATAGGTGGAAAAGTCGTTGACGCTGATCTTGCCGATCTGCTCGCGGCTATAGCCGAAGTCGGCGCACATGGCGCCCATCACATCGCCGGCGCGGATCTTTTCCTTGCGCCCGCCAATGATCTGGATGGTCATCATGGGTGGCAGCAGCTCGCCACCGGCGGCAGGCGTGAGTTCGTCAACGGGGAAGAATTGTGAAGCACGGCCTTGCAGCTGCTCGATCTTGCCCACGCTGCCCATCTCGTCCATGCTTACCAGATTCAGCGCCAGGCCTTCGGCATCGCCACGGCCCGTGCGGCCGATACGGTGGATATGCACCTCGGGGTCGGGGGTGACATCCACATTGATGACTGCAGACAGATCGGCGATGTCCAGACCGCGCGCCGCCACATCGGTGGCGACCAGCACGCTGCAGCTCTTGTTGGCAAACTGCACCAGCACCTCGTCGCGCTCGCGCTGCTCCAGCTCGCCGAACAGGGCCAGAGCGCTGAAGCCCTGGGCCTGCAGCTCGCTCACCACGTCGCGGCATTGCTGCTTGGTATTGCAAAAGGCAATGCTTGATTCGGGACGGAAGTGTGCCAGCAGCTTGGCCACCGCGCTCACTTTTTCTCTAGCACCGACTTCGTACCAGCGCTGCGCGATCTTGCCCGCGCTGTGCTGGGTCGCGACCTTGACGGTCTGCGGATCGCGCATGAAGCGGCTGGCCAGCGAGGCAATGCCATCGGGGTAGGTGGCCGAGAACAGCAAGGTCTGACGGTCCGCCGGGCATTGGCGCACCACGGTTTCAATGTCGCCGAGAAAGCCCATGTCCAGCATGCGATCGGCCTCGTCCAGCACCAGGGTCTTGAGGTTGCCGATGTCGAGCTTGCCGCGCTCCATCAGATCCATCACGCGTCCGGGCGTGCCGACGACGATGTGCGCGCCGTTTTCCAGCGAGGCGATCTGGTTGCGCGAGGGCACGCCGCCATAGACGGTGACGACCTTGATATTGTCCTGCGCGCGCGCCAGGCGGCGGATTTCGGTGGCGACCTGGTCGGCCAGCTCGCGTGTGGGGCACAGCACCAGGGCCTGGACGGCAAACCAGCGCGGGTTCAGGCGGTCGACCATGGGCAGGCCGAAGGCAGCCGTCTTGCCGCTGCCGGTGCTGGCCTGGGCGATCAGGTCCTTGCCCTGCAGGGTCAGCGGCAGACTGGCGGCCTGGATGGGCGTCATCTGCGCATAGCCGAGCTGCTGGAGGTTGGCCAGCATTTCGGGGGACAGGGGCAGCGCCGAGAAAGCGGTGGAATCAGAGGCCTGGGCGGCGCTGGTGGAGGTGTTCATGGGAGCGGATTATCCCGGGCCTGCGCCGCAAAAGCCTTGAGCCATCGCTATTCACGGTGCCATTTGCGGGTTGCCCCTCTTCAATCCGGTCCGGCCATGCTCCTAGTCTGAAAGCGCGCTCTCCATGAGCCGCTTCTGTTTGACGCCAACCACAGACCCAATATGCACCCAAGCCTCACTCGCAAGTTCTGCATCGCCGCCGCGCTGGCCGCCAGTCTGACCTCGACCCAGGCCGCAGAGCTGGATCCCCAGCCGCTCAAGCCCCAGCTGCAGCAGCTGATCGCCAAGATGTATCCGCAGCTGCGCGGCGTCTACGAAGACCTGCATGCCAACCCCGAGCTGGGTTTTCAGGAAACGCGTACCGCCGCCAAGCTGGCTGCCGAAATGCGCAAGCTGGGCTTCGAGGTCACCGAGGGCATTGGCAAGACCGGCCTGGTCGCCATCTATCGCAATGGCGCAGGTCCCACCGTCATGGTGCGCACCGAGCTGGACGCCCTGCCCATGGAGGAAAAAACCGGCCTGCCCTATGCAAGCAAGGCCAAGGCCCAGTACAACGGCAAGGAGAGCTTTGTCGCCCATAGCTGCGGCCACGACATGCATATGACCAGCTGGCTGGGAACGGCCCAGGCACTGCTGGGCCTGAAGAATCAATGGAAGGGCATGCTGATGTTCGTCGCCCAGCCTTCCGAGGAAACCGTGACCGGCGCCAAGGCCATGCTGGCCGACGGCCTGTTCAAGAAGTTCGGCAAACCCGATTACGCCTTTGCGCTGCATACCGGCTCCATGCCTTATGGCATGGTGGGCTATGTGGCCGGGCCGGCGACCTCCAATTCGGACTCTCTGGACATCACTTTCCATGGCCGTGGCAGCCACGGCTCCATGCCGGACAAAGGCATTGACCCGGTGCTCATGGCCTCGCGCTTTGTGGTCGACGTGCAGGGCGTGATCAGCCGCGAAAAAGACCCCATGGAGTTCGGCGTGGTCACCGTGGGCGCCTTCAATTCGGGCAGCGCGGGCAATATCATTCCCGACCAGGCGCGGCTGCTGGGCACCATCCGCAGCTACAAGAGCGAGGTGCGCACCAGAATGCACGAAGGCATAGAGCGCACAGCCAAGGCCGAAGCCGCCATGTCGGGCGCTCCTGCCCCCGAGATCAAACTGACCAAGGGCTCGGATGCCGTGGTCAACGACGCGGCGCTGGTAGGCAGCACGGTCAGGCTGTTCAAGGCCGCGCTCGGCGACCGCAATGTGATCCCCATCCCGCCCATCACGGCCAGCGAAGATTTCTCGGACTTCATCAACCAGGGCGTTCCATCCATGTTCTACACCCTGGGCGTGTTCGATCCCCAGAAGGTGGCGCAGGCCAGCCAGCCCGGCGGCAAGCCGCTGCCCTTCAACCACTCGCCCTTCTTCGCTCCCGAGCCAGAACCCACGCTCAAGACAGGTGTGGAAACCATGACGCTGGCGGTCATGAACGTGATGCAGTAAGCGCAAGCCAGCCCCGCCATCGGGGCTGCGCCTTGCCTTCAGCGCGTCACTGCATCTGCTGCAGATTGCCGATGCGCACCAGCATCTCGGTGAACATCTGCATATCCGTGCGCAGATCCGGCAGCTCCTGGTACTCCAGCGCATTGTGGGCCGTGTACTTCTTGCCTGGCATCGCCGGACCGAAGTTGATGGCATTGGGCATGAGCTTGGCCGTGGTGCTGCCTGCGGTAGGCACGGGCCTGGCATCCAGCCCCGTGGTGTCGCCAAAGATATTGAGCAAGGTGCTCAGCCACGCGCCCTTGGGATCGCGGGCCATCCAGTTGCCCTGTGTGTACTGCACGCTGACCGGTACCTTTGCCGCATCGCTCCAGCGGGCAATACCCTGCTCCACCTCGGCGCGCAACTGCTCCGGCGTCTTGCCCCGCGGCATGCGCGCATTGGCCGTCACCTCCAGCTTGCCGTCCGCGGATTTGATGAGATTGGGCGACAGCGTGAGCGGCCCCATGAAATCATCGGCATAGGCGATGCCCAACTGCCGGCCCAGATAGTCCAGGCCAAACACGCCATTGATATAGCGCACGGCCTGGCTGTACTGATTGGGCTGCAGCAGCGCCACGCCCTGCTCCGGCATCAGGCTCTGCTGCAGGAACAGCGCCAGGCGCGGCACGGGATTCACCCCTTCCTCGGGGCGCGAGCCGTGAGCGGAAGCGCCGCTGACCTTGACCGTGACCTGGCCCTCGGCGCGCTGCACATCGATGGAGAACTTGCCCTGGGCCTCGTGCCTGCGCACAAACTCGTCCTTTTCCTGAGACAGGCGCTGCGCAATCTGATCCAGCGCAGCTGCATCGGTGGCGGAGACGGTAGCGGAAGCCGTCTGCGCAATGGAGTTGGCCGAGGCGGCGCCGCTCATGGCGGTGATGGCAGGCTTGGCTGCATCCACGGTGACATCCGCAAACAAGGCCTTGAGCGCGCCCGTGCCCTTTTCAGCGACCACGGCCGGGTACTTGCTGTCCAGCACGATGTTGTACTGCGGCAGCGCGGTCTTGCTCTGGTAGTACTTCATGGCATCGCCGCCGGTTTCCTCGGTGGTCTCTATCATCAGGCGAATGCTGCGCGACAGCGGCAGACCGCTGTCCTTGACCGCCTTCATCGCATACAGCACGGTGGCGATGGAGCCCTTGTCGTCAATCGTGCCGCGCCCATAAAGCCGATCGCCCACGCGGGTGACCTGAAAAGGGTTGATCTGCTTGCCGTCCAGCACCCACTCGGCAGCCACCACCGGCACCACATCGGCATGGGTCAGGATGCCGAACTCGGTGGCCTCGCTGGCGCGGCTCGCCGCATTGGCTGGCAGCGTCACTTCAAAAATGCGGTTGTCCACATTGCGAAAGCGCAGCCCGAATTCGGTGGCCATGGATGCAACGAGCTTGCCGAAGTCCAGGATGGCCGGACTCTCATGTGGGGGCACCTTGGGATCGCGCACCGTGGGCAGCGCCACCATGCGCTGCAGGCTCTCCAGCACCGCTGTCTCCTGCGTCAGACGGTTGTACACACCCAGCAATCGCGCGATATCCGCGAGCTCGCCATCCGACAGCGTCTGGCCGCGCATGTATCGCTGCACGGCTGGCGCCACACCCGGCTCGGCCCTGGCAGCCTGCTGCGCAAAGGCCTTGAAGGATTCGGGCGGGGTCGGGGCGGACGATGCGATCAGTGCGTCCAGCGCGGGTTTCTTCAAGGTCTGCGCCTGGATTGGCAGACTGGCGCCTGCCAGACCCAGAATCAGGCCGGCGGCTATGAGGGACAGAGAGGAATTGCAGGATTGCTTCATGAACAGCTCTTGTAGGAATCGTGGTGACGGATGGGGTCGCAGGCCCGGCTCTGCCTAGGTCTGCGGCTCCATGCGCATGGGAATGGTGACGGGCCCGTCATTGACCAGGTGCACCTGCATATCGGCGGCGAACTCGCCGGTCTGCACCTGAGCGTGGGCAAGCCTGGCCTGGTCCACAAAGTATTCGTAGAGGCGTCGGCCTTCGTCTGGCGCGGCGGCGGCGGTAAAACTGGGGCGATTGCCGCCTCTGGTGTCGGCCGCCAGCGTGAACTGGCTGACCACCAGCAGCCCCCCGCCAACGTCCTGCAGGCTTTTGTTCATCTTGCCGGCCTCATCGCTGAAGATGCGCAGCTTCAGCATCTTGGCCAGCAGCTTGTCGGCCTCGGCCTCGGTATCGCCGCGCTCGGCACAGACCAGCGCCAGCAAGCCCTGGTCGATCTGGCCCGTAATACGGCCGTCGACCTCCACGCGCGCCTGCTTGACGCGCTGAATCACACTCATCATGTACTCAAACCTTCCTTGGCCGCGCCCTGTGCTTCGCCGCCCTGCTCTCCATCGGCCACTTCACTGACCGTGTTCATACCCATGGGCAGCAGCTCGATGCGGGCATACAGGCCTGGAATGGCCTGCAGCAGCGCGGCTTCAATCTCCGAGCGCAATTGTGCCGCTCGCTGCACGCTCCACTGGCCGGGAACATGCATGTGGAAGTCCACAAAGCTGCGCTCCCCCGCCTGACGGCTGGAGATATTGTCAAAGCTCACCCCCTCGTTGCGCTTGGCATAGCCGTCCAGCAAAGTGTCAATCTTGAGACGCTGCGGCGCGTCCAGCGCCTGATCCATCAGTCCTTGCGAGGACTGCCAGACCAGTTGCACCCCTTGCACGCAGATATGCACAGCCACTGCCAGAGCCACCAGTGCATCCATCCACAGCCAGCCTGTCAAGGCGGCGGCCAGCAGACCCACCACCACGCCCACCGAAGTCCAGACATCGGTCAGCAGATGCCGCGCATCGCCCTCCAGCGCCATGGAGCGGTATTTGCGTGAAGAGCGCAGCATGACCCAGGCCAGCAGCCCGTTGAAGACGGTGCTGAGCAGCGACAGCATCAGGCCCCAGCTCAATTGCTCCAGTGGTTGCGGGTTCCACAGCCGCGACAGCGCCGCCCAGGCAATCGCCAGGCTCGCGCCTATGACCAGCACGCCTTCGAAACCGGCCGAGAAGTACTCCGCCTTGTAATGTCCATAGGGGTGCTCGGTATCCGCCGGTCGCTTGGCCACGGTCACCATGGTCAGTGCAAACATGGCTCCGGCCAGATTCACAAAGGACTCCAGTGCATCGGACAGCAGGCCTACCGAACCGGTCAGCCACCAGGCCAGAGTCTTGAGCACAATGGTGAGCAGCGCCACCACCACGGACAGGCGCAGCAAATTATGCGGCTGCAGCCATTGTGAATATGTTGAGACGTCAGATTTGGACATGTTCAGGTTCTACAGCCTCTATATCACCAAGTGCTTTGATGCTTCAATAGTCTTTGCAAGTTGTCTATAAAGCAACCCAGAATCCCTTATCGTGATGGACATGTCATGGTCGAGGCTGACCTGATTCCTATATAAATACTCCCAGAAAAAAGGGAGGCGCATGCCTGATACGTTGATAGCACAGCAACCGAGGGATGAGGACGCCATTCTTCGACTGGTGGCCGATACAGCGCCCGCTATGCTGGCCTATTTTGATGCCGACACACGCGCCTGTCGCTTTGCCAACGCGCGCTATGCAGAGCACTTTGGCCACACCATGCAAACCATAGTGGGCATGGATGTGCGTGACATTGTGGGCGAGCTGGTCTGGACACAGATCGAACCTTATCTGGACTCCGTGGCCGTCGACAACACTCAGACGCTGCGCTACACCCGCCAGGTCGAAAACGAGACTGGTCGGCTGCAACACATCGAGGCAGTGCTGCGCCCTCATGAGGAAAAAGGCGTACTCAAGGGCGTTGTGGCGCTGATGACCGATGTCAGCCACCACCATCTGGCGACACAGCAGATACGCGACAGCGAAGAGCGCATGCGCAAGTTCGCTGCCATCACCACCGAGGCCATCGTGCTGCATCGTGACGGCATCATCACGGACGGCAATGACGCACTGGCCCGGCTGGTTGGCTACTCGCTTGGCGAACTGCGCGGCACGCCGGTTCTCGATTACGTGGCACCTGAAGCGCGCCTGCGGGCGCTGCAGAACATGCGCAGCGAGCGAGAGGATCGCCTCGAGTCCGTGATCATTCACAAGAACGGCCAGCTAATCCCCGTAGAGATCGAGGCCTGCACCATGCCTGGAGAAAAGGACAGGCATCGCATCGTCCTGCTGCGCGACCTGACCGCAAGCCTTCAGACCCGACAGCACATGGACTATCTGACCCAGCATGACCTGCTGACACATCTGCCCAACCGAGCGCGTCTCAACCATCTGCTGGCCGATGCCATCGCCAGGGCTGCCGGCGAGCAATCACGATTGGCGGTGCTGTCACTGGACCTGGACCAGTTCAAGGCGGTGAACGATTCGCTCAGTCATCAGGCAGGGGATCTGCTGCTGTGCGAGCTTGCGAAGCGGCTCCGAAGCACTGTGGGTGCTCAGGACATCGTGGCCCGCACCGGCAGCGACGACTTTGTGGTCGTGCTGCCCGACAACCCCGGCCTGCTCGAGACCGAGGCCCTGCTGACGCGACTTCGGGCCACAGCTGAGGCGCCCTATCTGATCGAGGGTACCCAACTGGTGATTTCCGTGAGTGTCGGCATCGCCATGTATCCCAAGGACGGGAAATGTCCGGCGTCCCTGCTGAGCAATGCCGAGGCCGCCATGCAGATGGCCAAGAGTCGCGGCCGCAGCTTCTCCCAGTTCTACACTCCTGCGCTCGAAAGCCGGGCCACACGCATGCTGATGCAGGAGCAAATGCTGCGCAACGCCGTGGAACGCGGTGAGTTCGAGCTGCATTACCAGCCGCAGACCCTCATGCAGACGGGCGAGCTTTCAGGCTTCGAAGCCCTGGTGCGCTGGAAGCACCCGCACCGCGGCCTGGTCTCGCCCGACGAGTTCATCGGCTTTGCCGAAAACCGGGGGCTGATCGCAGCCGTGGACCGCTGGGTGCTCTATCAGGCCTGCCGTCAAGCCCGTGCCTGGCAGCAACAAGGCTTTCCCGCCATCCCCGTGGCCGTCAACCTGTCGGCACAGGAATTCCGCCAGCGCGATGTAGTCAAGGAAGTGGCGCAGGCACTGGCCGACACGGGGCTGGACGCCTGCTATCTGCACATCGAGGTCACAGAAACCACGCTGATGCTCTCGGGCAACCAGATGCAGCAGACTCTGCATGCCCTCAAGGCACTGGGCGTGGGACTGGCGATCGACGATTTCGGTACTGGCTATTCGTCTCTTGCCTACCTGCGCAAGCACCCCATAGACCGGCTCAAGATCGACCGCTCATTCGTGACCGATCTGCCCCACAACCCGGATGCGGCCGCCATTGTCAATGCCATCGTGCAGATGGGCCGTAGCCTGCATCTGGAGATTCTGGCCGAAGGTGTGGAAAGCACTGAACAGCTGCAACTTCTGAGAGAGATGGGCTGTGCCATGATGCAAGGGTTTCTCGTGTCAGCGCCATTATCTGCCGAGCAAGCCTCGGCATGGATGTCGCAACACTGTCAACTGCTACAAAGACAATAGTGCATGGCCTCGAATACACCGACACCCTCTCATAAAAGCAGCAGCATGTTTCATACGGATGCCCCTCAGGCATTGGCCCATGTGCAGCAGCTGTACCGCGAGCAAATCGACCATCTGCGAGCTGCCATGCAGCGTTTCGTGGCAGGTGAAACTCCGGCCGCGCCCATTCATGCCTACTACCCGTTTGTACGCATCAAGACCACCACGGTGGCGCAAGCCGATACCAAGCTGACCTACGGCTTTGTGGAAGGCCCAGGCACCTACGAGGCCACGCTGACCCGGCCCGACCTGTTTGCCAGCTACTTCGGCGAGCAACTGCGCCTGCTGATCCTGCACCACCAGGTCCCCATCGAAGTAGGCCTCAGCGACAAGCCCATCCCGATTCATTTCTCGTTCGCCGACAACGACCATATCGAAGGTTCGCTCTCGCCAGAACGCCGCATGCTGATGCGTGATGTGTTCGATCTGCCCGACCTGGAATCCATGGACGACGGCATCGCCAACGGCACCTGGCGCGCGGCGGCCGGCGAGGCCCTGCCTCTGTCGCTGTTCACCGCCCCGCGCGTGGATTACTCGCTGCATCGCCTGCGCCACTACACAGGCACGGCCCCCGACTGGTTTCAGAACTTCGTGCTGTTCACCAACTACCAGTTCTATATCGACGAATTCATCCGCCTGGGCCACGCCGAAATGGCCAAGGAGGACAGCGAATACATTGCCTTTGTCGAACCCGGCAATGTGGTGACCCGCCGTGCCGGCCTGCCCGCGGAAGCCGTCGACGAACTCGGCACGGCGCCGCCGCGCCTGCCGCAGATGCCAGGATACCACCTGGTGCGCGCAGACAATAGCGGCATCACCATGGTCAATATCGGAGTGGGCCCGGCCAATGCCAAGACCATCACCGACCACATCGCCGTACTGCGCCCTCATGCCTGGATGATGCTGGGCCACTGCGCGGGTCTGCGCAACAGCCAGCAGCTGGGCGACTATGTGCTGGCCCACGCCTATGTGCGTGAAGACCATGTGCTGGACGAAGAGCTTCCTCTATGGGTGCCGATTCCTGCGCTGGCCGAGATCCAGGTCGCGCTGCAGCAGGCCGTGGCCGATGTCACGCAGATGGAGCGTGCCGATCTCAAGCGCATCATGCGCACCGGCACCGTGGCCAGCACCGACAACCGCAACTGGGAACTGCTGCCTGACAACCTGCCCCAGCGCCGCTTCAGTCAGAGCCGAGCCGTGGCGCTGGATATGGAGTCGGCCACCATTGCCGCTAACGGCTTCCGCTTCCGCGTGCCCTATGGCACCTTGCTGTGCGTGAGCGACAAGCCGCTGCACGGCGAGATCAAGCTGCCTGGCATGGCCAACCATTTCTATCGAGAGCGTGTGGACCAGCACCTGCGCATCGGCATGCGTGCCGTCGACATACTGCGCGAAGGCGGCTCCGACCGCCTGCACAGCCGCAAGCTGCGCAGCTTTGACGAAGTGGCCTTCCAGTAAAGCCCAGCCATGCCGGAAACCGACCAGTTTTCCATGACATTGATGGTGGCCGTCAATTTGATGACGGTCGCTTTTGCACTGCCATGGTTTATGGGTCAGCAAATGAGCCGGGCGACCAGAAATGCTCAGCAATTCCTGCTTTTGCAGGGGCTGGCCTGGTTGCTCGTCTTCTGCGCCGGGCATGTACTCCCCTTCACATGGAATGCGCTGCTGTCGATATCCAGTGCCGCGGCTGCAACCGGCGCACTGTGGCAGCTGCATAAAGCACTCAAGGGTTGGCTTGGACCTCGCAACAAGATACTCACCCGCTCCCTGGCCTTGCTGTGCCTGCTGACACTTGCGGGCGTGCTGGTTCTGATCGAAAGCAAGCCCTACCGGTTGGCTTGGTTCAATATCAGCTACGGCTTGAGCCTTGTCACTCTGGTCTGCCTGACCTTATCGCCGCAAACCAACTCGGCCACGGCCTGGCGTTATCTGCTATTGGGTGCTGGCCTTTGCATCGCAAGCATTCTGCTCATACGCGGCTACTTCACCTTGAACGCTCCTTGGCTGCGCAGCTTTGCAGAGGAACCCAGCCCACATATGCTGCTTTCGTGGCTGATCCCCATAGGTTCCGCCATTTTTTTCGTATCGATCCTGATGGCCTGCCGTGACGAAGAAGTCCGCCAGCGATCCGCAAACGCACCAGAAGACAGTCTGACCGGCCTGCCGCTGCGCCAGGCCATCAAGAACCAGGCCCGCTTCATGCTGAACAGAGCTCGACGCGAAGGCCTGCCGCTGGCCTTGATTCTGATCGACATGGATCACTTTTCGCGGGTCAACAGCCGCCATGGCTATCAGGCCGGAGACGCGGCGCTGCAGCTCATGTCACGCACTCTGCGAAAGCAGATGCGCGGCGACGAGGTCGTGGCCAGATGGCAGGGTGAATCCTTTTGCCTGCTGATTCACGCCGATCAATTGGGTGTCAGGTCGCTGCTGACTCGCATCCAGTCCGCATTCCAGATCGGCGCGCAGTACGAACTGCAGATGGACCTGGACTTCAGCGCGGGTTGCGCCCTGGTCCCCTCGGCCTGGAAGAGCCTGAGCCTCAACGAGCTGGCCAGCCATGCCGACACCGCCCTGCAACAAGCCAAGAATCAGGGCCGGGGAAGGGTCGAATGCACCACTCTGACGCCTCCGCCCGGCGAGGATCATGCCCCCTCCGACCTGGCTCCGCTGACCTGAGTCAGCACTCGGCCTTGATCAGATCTGCCGCCTTCTCGGCAATCATGATGGTCGGCGCATTCGTATTGCCGCTCACGATGCGCGGCATGACCGATGCGTCGACCACGCGCAGCCCTTGCACGCCATGCACCCGCAAGCGTGCATCGACCACATCCTTCACGCCAGGCCCCATGCGACAGCTTCCCACAGGGTGATAGATGGTGTCGGCGTAATTGCGGATGAACTGCTCGATCTCCGCATCGCTGCGCGCCTGTGCCGAATACTCCAGCTCCCGTCCCTCGAAACGAGCCAGCGCAGGTTGCCCGAGAATTTCGCGCATGCGGCGTACGCCGCGCACCAGGCGCTGCATATCGTCGGCCTCGGCAAAGAAGGCAGGGTCTATGAGCGGCATGGCTCTGGCATCGGCAGAGGCCAGCTTCACGCTGCCCCGACTCCTTGGCTGCAGCAGACAGACATGGCAGGAGTAACCGTGGCCCAGCATCGTCTTGCGACCGTGGTCGACCAGCTTGCCCACCACAAAATGCAGCTGCAGATCGGGCGCACGCTCCTGCGGCCCGCTGCGGATAAAGCCGCCGGCCTCGGCAAAGTTGCTGGTCAGCATGCCCCGGCGCTCACGGCGCCAGCGGCCCATGCCCTGCCAGACATTCCTGAGGCCGGCAAACGACAGGCCAAAGCTGTCCATCATCTGCGGGCCGTCCACCACCTGCACCACATCGGGGTGGTCATGCAAATGCTCGCCCACACCGGGGAGGTGATGCACGACATCAACGCCTGTTTGCTGCAGATGCTCGCCCGGCCCTATGCCCGAGAGCATCAGCAGCTGCGGCGACTGCAGCGCCCCGGCACAAAGCAAGACCTCGCGCCGGCAGCGTAGCTGCCGGGTCTGACCACCCTGCACATACTCCACTCCGACAGCTCGGCGACCTTCCATCAGTACCCGCAGCACCTGCACACCGGTCAGGATTTCCAGATTGGGCCTGCTGCCGCGCACCGGCTTCAGATAAGCCTTGGCCGCACTGCAGCGCTCGCCCTTGTGATGCGTGACCTGATACAGACCCACGCCCTCCTGAGCGGTGCCGTTGAAGTCGAGGTTGTGCGCATGACCGGCCTGCACGCCTGCGCGCACAAAGGCCTGGGCCAGCGGGTTCGGATCGCAGAGATCGGAGACATGCAAAGGGCCGCTGGCACCATGCAGCGCATCCGCGCCGCGCGTATTGCATTCGGCCTTCAGAAAATAGGGCAGAACATCGCTCCAGCCCCAGCCTGGATTACCCTGGGCGCTCCAATATTCGTAATCCGCAGGCTGGCCGCGCAGATAGATCATGGCATTGATGGAGCTGGAGCCGCCCAGCACCTTGCCGCGCGGCTGGTAGCCCCGCCGGCCATTGAGGCCGGTCTGCGACACCGTGCTTATGGCCCAGTTGAAGTTTTTCTGCTTGGCCATCAGCGCCAGCCCTGCCGGGCAGTGGATCAGCACGCTTTTGTCTTCGCCACCCGCCTCCAGCAAGGTCACGGTGACCTGCGGGTTCTCGCTGAGCCTGGCTGCCAGAACCGCACCAGCGGAGCCGCCTCCCACCACCAGATAGTCACGCACCTCCGCCCTCCTTTTGCCGCAAATTCTGACCAGAGGTCTGCAGCAGCGAAACGAGGAAAAACACGGTCGTGCAGAAAAAACTGTCATCGTGATGACTCCTAACACGCCAACCATGCCCGACTAGGGTCAAACCCGGTCAGAACCGGGATAACATTTTCCTGTTCAACCGCGCACTCAACTGAATGGAGACAAAAAGATGGCAATCCAAACCGTAGGCATCATCGGCGCCGGCACCATGGGCAACGGCATCGCGCAGGCTTGCGCCGTGTCGGGCATCGACGTGGTGATGGTGGATATCTCCGAGGCCGCCGTGCAAAAAGGCCTGGCCACCGTGGCCGGCAGCCTGGACCGCCTGATCAAGAAGGAAAAGATCAGCGAAGCCGACAAGAACGCAGCGCTGGCACGCATCAAGACCTCGACCAGTTACGACGATCTGAAGTCGGCACAGCTGGTGATCGAAGCCGCCACCGAGAACTACGAGCTCAAGGTCAAGATCCTCAAGCAGCTCGATACCCTGCTGGCACAGGACGTGATCGTTGCAACCAACACCTCGTCCATTTCCATCACCCAGCTGGCAGCTGCCACGCAGCGTGCCGACAAGTTCATCGGCATGCATTTCTTCAACCCCGTGCCCATGATGGCCCTGGTGGAGATCATCCGCGGCCTGCAGACCAGCGACGCCACCCACGATGCCGTCAAGGCCCTGTCGGAAAAACTGGGCAAGTCGCCCATCACCGTCAAGAACGCTCCCGGCTTTGTGGTCAACCGCATTCTGGTGCCCATGATCAACGAGGCCTTCCAGGTGCTCAGCGAAGGCACGGCCTCGGCCGAGGACATCGACGCCGGCATGAAGCTGGGCTGCAACCAGCCGATTGGCCCGCTGGCCCTGGCCGACATGATTGGTCTGGACGTCTGCCTGGCCGTGATGGAGGTCTACCTCAAGGAATTCGGCGACAGCAAGTACCGCCCCTGCTTCCTGCTGCGCGAAATGGTGGCCGCCGGCCGTCTGGGCCGCAAGACCGGCCAGGGTGTTTACACCTACTAAATCGCCGGCCTTCAGGTCTTGTGCGCGACTGCGGCGGCTGCGACAGCCGTCTAAGGTTGCAGCAGGAGACCTGCCATGCAAATCGACCATCCCAGCCCTCCGCCCGAGGGCTGCATTTCTTGTGAAGTCCGCGGCCATGTGCTGCTGATAGGCATCAACCGCCCGGCCAAGCGCAATGGCTGGACGCCGGCCATGTTCCAGCAACTGGCAGAGGCCTATACCCGGCTCGACGACGAGCCAGAGTTGCGCGTGGGCCTGCTCCATGCGTTCGGTGAACATTTCACGGCGGGACTGGATCTGCCTGTCATCGCCGAGTTCATGAAAAGCGGCCAGAAGGTCATCCCTGCAGGTCTCGTGGAGCCTCACGACTATGGCCTGCCCGGCTACCGCCGCCGCACCAAGCCCATGGTCGCCGCCGTCAAGGGCATCTGCTTTACCGTCGGCATAGAGCTGATGCTGGGCGCCGATATCGTCGTCGCTGCCGACAGCAGCCGCTTTGCACAGATGGAAGTACAGCGCTGCATCATGCCCACGGGCGGCGCCACGCTGCGCATGCCCGAGCGCGCCGGCGTGGGCAATGCCATGCTGCATCTGCTGACCGGCGACGCCTTCGATGCAGCCGAAGCCTTGCGCTGCCACTTTGTGCAAAAAGTCGTGCCTGCAGGCCAGGAACTGGAAGAGGCTTTTCGCATTGCCGAGCGCATTGCCGCCCAGGCGCCGCAGGCCGTGGTGGCCACACGCCTCAATGTCCTCAAGGCCATAGAGCTGGGCCAGGCCGCCGCCGTGGCCGATTTCATCCCCGTGCAGCAGCGCCTGGCCAGCAGCGAGGACGCTGCCGAAGGGGTGTGTTCCTTTATCGAGAAACGCCCAGCACGTTTTACCGGTCGTTAATCCCAAGTCCAAGAGGTGATGATGAGTTTGAAGTCTTTTACGCGCAAAACGCTTGTGCCACTTGCGCTAACAGCTATGGTTTCTGCAGTCCATGCACAGGCTGCCGCTCCCGCATTGCCCGACCCGGCCAGCACCAGCGTGCAGGCCATGGGCTGGATGCAGGGCTTTCCGCCCGCAGCCGACAAGCTCATCACCTTCGACAACCCCCTGGGCAATACCTTTCCACGCAATCGCTGGACCTTCTCGCATATCCGCGAAATCACGCCCACGGCCAATGTCTGGCGTGGCCCTGGCTCGCCCAGCGCCCTGCGCTCGGCTCCGGTCGACATCGAGCAGGTGCGCTTCAAGGTCATGGGCACCGGCGAGGAACTGAGCTTTGTCCAGGCACTGGATCGCAACTACACCGATGGCATTCTGGTCATGCACAAGGGCCGCGTGATCTATGAGAAATATCTGGGCGCGCTGGAGCCGCAGCGCCCGCACCTGGCCATGTCGGTCACCAAGTCCTTTGTCGGCACCCTGGCCGCCCTGCTGGCCCATGAAGGCCTCATCAAGCCCGAGGCACCGGTGACCGACTATCTGCCCGAGATGAAGAACACCGCCTATGGCGACGCCACGGTGCGCCAGGTGATGGACATGACGATTGGCGTGAAGTACTCCGAGAACTACGCCGATCCCAAGGCCGAAGTCTGGGACTACGCCCGCGCCGGCGGCATGATGCCCCAGGGCAAGGACTATGCAGGGCCCAGGAGCTTCTATGAATTTCTGCAGACCCTGCAGAAAGAGGGCGAGCATGACCAGGGATTTGCCTACAAGACAGTCAACGCCGAAGTCCTGGCCTGGATCGTGCGCCGCGCCAGCGGCAAGCCTCTGGCCCAGTTGCTGTCCGAGCGCATCTGGAGCCGCATCGGTGCCGAGCAGGACGCCTACTTCATGGTGGATCGCATAGGCACGGAATCGGGCGGCGGCGGGCTCAACACCACGCTGCGCGACCTGGCCCGCTTCGGCGAGCTGATGCGCAACGAAGGCCGCGCCACCAGCGGCCAGCAGGTGCTACCCAGGGCCGTGGTTCAGGACATTCGCCGCGGCGCCGACCCCGCCAAGTTTGTGAAGGCCGGTTATGCCACGCTGCCCGGCTGGTCGTATCGCAATATGTGGTGGGTCTCGCACAATCCCAACGGGGCCTATATGGCGCGCGGCATTCACGGTCAGGCCATCTACATCGACCCCAAGGCCCAGATGGTGGTGGTGCGCTACGCCTCCCACCCGATTGCAGGCAACGCAGGCATAGACCCGACCAGCCTGCCCATGTACCAGGCTCTGGCCGATGCACTGACCACCCGTTAGGCTCGAGACAGCTTCAGCCGCGACAGGCTCCGTGAGCGGAGCCTGTTTGCATTGCTCCGGACCTCTGCACTGCCTCCTTTGGCTTGGTTGCTTGCAAATTAAATTGCACACAATTTAATTGTCTGCAATAATTCAACACATGCGATCCGATGACAACCTTCTCCCCGACAGCTCCGAGCTGCTGCGCCTGGACAATCAGGTCTGCTTTGCGCTGTACTCGGCATCGCTGGCCATGACCAAGCTCTACAAACCCTTGCTGGATGCCATAGGCCTGACTTACCCTCAGTACCTGGTCATGTTGTTGCTCTGGGAAGGCGACCAGCTCACGGTCTCGGAACTGGGTGAACGTCTTTACCTGGATTCAGGCACGCTGACGCCCTTGCTCAAGCGACTGGAGAGCGCAGGCCTGCTGGCACGCCAGCGCGATGCACAGGACGAGCGCCGCGTGCGCATCGCCCTCACGGATACCGGCCGGGCACTACGCGCCGAAGCCGAAAAAATACCTGCCTGCGTGCTTCAGAGCACGCAGTGCACCCTGCCCGAACTGCAGGCCCTCACGGGCCAGCTCGGCACACTGCGCGCACGGCTTGCGCCGCGCCGCAGCCACTCCTGACGATTTCCTCCACCCGCCCGCATTGCCGGGCAATCTCGCAAAGGAAGACACCATGGCCCAACTCGACAAGGTTCTCTACACCGCCCACGCCCACACCACCGGCGGCCGCGAAGGCGCTTCGCGCACCGATGATGGCCGCCTGGACATCCAGCTGAGCTCGCCCGGCGGCGCCGGCAAGGGCACCAACCCTGAGCAGCTGTTTGCTGCCGGTTACTCCGCGTGCTTTATCGGCGCCATGAAGGCCGTGGCCGCTCGCCAGAAGCTGACCCTGCCTGCCGACCTGTCGGTAGACGCAGAAGTCGATCTGGGCCCCGTGGGCGAAGTGTTCGGCATCGCCGTGCGCATGAAGATCAGCCTGCCCGGCATGGACAAGGCTGCGGCCCAGCAACTGGTGGACGCCGCTCACAAGGTCTGCCCCTACTCCAACGCCACGCGCGGCAATATCGGCGTGACGCTGACCATCGCCTAAAGCGGCTCAGGCCACAGGGCACCGGGCGCTGCAACATAGCGCCCGGTGTCCAGTTCGAAGACGCCTTCAAGCGTCAGCGGCCCGGCAATATCGGCCGCCGCATAGCGGGCCAGCGCCAACTCCCTTACCTCGAAGACCGGCAAGTCCTGGATCAGTGCCAGCAACTTGTCCACAGCCTCTCGCAGTGGCAGCCGTCTCGCATAGTGGCCCAGGGTCACATGGGGTACATAGCGCCAGCCCGGCGCGGGCTCCATGGGCACCAGCGCCTTATGCAGGCGCTGCAAGCATTCCTGCCCCCGGCCGACGCCCAGATAAGGCACGGTGGTGAAGCTGCCAGCCCCCGCGACTTGCACGGCAAAAGGGCGCAGCCGCAGGCTTTGCAGCATGGCGACATCGGCGCGCAGCGCCAGCCGGTCATATTCCCGCGCCACATGCTCGTCCCCTCCCCCACACAGCCCCCTATAGGCCAGCGTGATATGCGGCTGGCGCGCATGGCGCGGCAACAGGGCATCACCGAGTCTGGATCTGGCGTGCTGCAGCAAGGACTCCAGGTCAGGGCCTTGCAGCATCACCACCCAGACGGCGCACCAGGGGCAGCCTTTGTGCCACTCGGCAAAATCCCGGTCCTCACAGGGCTGTGAAAGTTCTTCGCTCTCTTGCATGCGGGCAGTGTGCCAGCTTCGGCCACATGCACGGCACCAGGACAGTTTTCCCATTTTTCAGACCACCAAGCCTGGCCTGTCAAATGGATACCGCTATCAGATCAAAAGCAATCTTGTCGGCGTATGCGCAACCCCGTCCGACCCGGACTGGCCTGTTTGGGCCTGACAATGCAGGGATGAGCGATACACAAGACCCCTCTCACCCCTATGCGGACCTCACGCCGGACTGCGTGATCGATGCGCTGTGCAGCACGGGCCTTGTGCCGGACGGACGGCTGACGGCGCTGAGCTCCTATGAAAACCGCGTCTATCTGGCCCATCAGGACGAGGGCGACAAGGTCGTCGCCAAGTTCTACCGCCCCGGCCGCTGGAGCCGCATCCAGATCGAGGAAGAGCACGCCTTCTCCCAGGAGTTGGCGGACGGGGAAGTTCCCGTGGTTGCGCCGCTGGTGCTGCAAGGGCAAACCGTGCATGAGCATGCGGGCTTTCTGTTCAGCATCAGTCCCTGGCGCGGCGGGCGCCGCCCCGAGCTGGACGACTGGGAGGTGCTGGAATGGACAGGCCGCTTTCTGGCCCGCATCCACACCGTGGGTGCCGCTCGGCCCTTTGAGCATCGTCCGGCGCTGAACCTGAAAAGCTTCGGCTACGAATCCATGCACTATCTGCTCGAACATGAGGTCGTGGCGCTCGAAGTGCGCAGCCGCTGGCAGCAGGCTTGCGACAAAGCTCTCTCATTAATAGCACCATCCGCTGACGGATTAAGCGCTGCAGGCCATTTTGGCCTGCATTCTGCAACGCAGATTCGCCTGCATGGCGACTGCCACCCGGGAAACATTCTCTGGACGCCACTGGACGACGAAGGCCATGGCGGCCCGCATTTCGTCGATCTGGACGATGCGCGCAGCGGTCCAGCCGTGCAGGATCTGTGGATGCTGCTCTCGGGCGACCGGGGCCAGCAGACGCAGCAGCTGTCGGCCCTGCTCGAAGGCTATGAGCAGTTCCGTAGCTTCGACCGGCGCGAGCTGGCGCTGATCGAGCCGCTGCGCACCTTGCGCCTGCTGCATTACAGCGCCTGGCTGGCGCGCCGCTGGCAGGATCCGATCTTTGCCATCAACTTCCCATGGTTTGGCAGCACCGACTACTGGCAGGGTCAGGTGGACATGCTGAACGAACAGATCGAAGCCATGCAGCAGGAGCCGCTCTACGCCTAAGGCGGTCCATGCCTGCAAAGAGCTAGCAGCGCCCCTGCAAACGGCATTCGGGCACGAGCTGCCCACGTGCATCGCGCCATTGCACGGCATCGCCGCTCTGTGCGGGGGCCGGCGGCGGCGCGGGCTGCGCCTCTGGTGTCTGCGGGCGATTGGGGTCATGCAGCACGGTGGAGGACCCCACCCCGACACCCACGCTGGCACCGCCCACACCGGTGGAAGCGCCGACACCGGCACTCCCCAGCACCTGCCCGCGCTGATTGACGCCTACGCCCACACCGACAGGCCCGACGCCCGTGCCGACGCCTGCGCTGAGACCGCCGCTGCCAAGGCCCACGCCCACGGAAAACGGCCCCACCGGAATCCCGACGCCCACGCCAGCTCCTACGGAGCCGCAGGCGGGCAAGGCCAGCACCAGAGCAGCGGCACAGACCGTGCTCAGGATTCTGTGATGACCGGGTTTTATGGTGACTGGCATGGAATTCATCTCACTGACTCTCACTGACGTTTGACAGCCGCATTGTCACCCGCCGTGACCGCAAAAAGGTTATCAATCAGTAGCTCGACCAGTGGCTTGAGTGCCAGCTTCTGCGAGCCCTCGGAAGCCAGCAGGTTGTTGTGCACCAGCGCCATCCAGAACGGGCTGGCCAGCAACTGGGCACTGCGGCTGACCGAGCGGGTCTTGAGCTCCCCCTCTTTCACGGCCAGCGCCAGCAAGTCCTGCACATAGTTCTGCCAGGCATCAAAAGCCAGCTCTTTGTACAGTCTGGCCAGCTCGGGCGCATGCCGTGCCTCGCTGAGCACCAGACGTGCCAGCATGCCGCGCTCGCTGCTCTCGACCGCCTCCAGCGTCGGCAGCAGACTGCGGCGCAGAAAGGCACGCACCGTCTCGCTTTTTCGACGCTTGAGCGGCCGGTAGACGGCCGAATGCCGCAGCGCATGCTCCACCACGCCCCGCAGCAGCTCATCCTTGGATGGGTAGTAGAGATACAGCGTGCCCTTGGCCACCTGCGCGCGGCAGGCGATGCGCTCCATGGTGCTACGGGCCACGCCGCACTCCACGAACTCGGCCAGCGCGGCCTCCGCGATCTGCTGACGGGTCTGCGCTGTCTTGTCGAGACTCGGGCCACGCGTGCGCCGCTGACGCTTTGCCACTGTGCCGATATCCGGGTCTGCACAAGGGGCTGCCGTCGCAACATCCGCCATGCTCTGAAATCCTTTTCTAGAATTCATAAAATTGACCAATTAGTCATTTTTAATAATTTTAAGCCAAGCCGACTTGCCCGCACCGGGCATGCGGATGACTGCTCCACCAAAGCCTTCCCAATGCAATCCCGTCTGAGTCCCTATGCCTGGGTCTGCTTTTCCATGTGCGTCGGCGTCATGGGAACGGCGCTTGCCAGCCCGCTCTACCCGCTCTACCCGCTCTACCAGCAGGCCTGGGGGCTGCAGCCCAGCCATATCACGCAGATTTTCGTGACCTATATGCTGGGCGCCTTGATCAGCCTGCTGTTTCTGGGCCGCCTGACCAACCTCTTCGGTTTTCTCAAAGTGCTGCGCCTGGGACTGATGGTGATGACCGTGGGCGTCATCGGCTCGGCCCTGTCCTGGAATGCCTGGAGTCTGGGCGCCTCCCGCTTCATCATCGGCCTGGCCTCGGGCCTGATCACCACCTCGGCCTCCATAGGCATGACCCAGCTCAACAACAAGGGCGACCTGCAGCGTGCGGCTGCGACCACCAGCCTGACGATTGCCTTCGGCTTCGGCCTGGGACCCGTGGTTGGCGGCCTGATGGCGCAATGGGTGCCCCACCCGCTGGTCAGCAGCTATCTGCCGCCCATCGCACTGAGCTTTCTGGGCATCCATGCGCTGTTCAAGGTCCAGCTACCGGCGGCCAGTGCGCCCGTCCACAACGCTCCCGGCCTGACACTGAAAGATGTTCTGCCCAGCATTTCCCAGCCGCGCAAGCCTTTTCTCTACCACTATGCGCTGGGCTGCATGGCGGCGTTTTCTGCCTTCGGCATGTTCAGCCTGTTTGCCGCCATGGCCCCCAGCTTCATGGCCCAGATGCTGCCCTGGCACGGACCGGCAGTCTCGGGTCTGTCCATCGGCGTCATCCTGTTTCTGTCGGCCGGCATTCAGCTCATCGCCCGACCCTACCCCACCAAGCGACTGATCATCATCGGCTTCTTCGCCCTGGCGACGACCAATGCCCTGCTGGTTCTCAATCTGTTTGCCGGCTCGCCATGGCTGTTCGCTCTGAGTGTGCTGAGCATGTCCTGCGGTCATGCACTGTGCAATCTGTCGGGCATGGCCGTGGTCAACAAGGTCTCCAAGCCCGCCAACCGCACGGGCCTGCTGTCCACCTATCTGGTCGTGGGCTATGTAGGCACCATCGTCCCCATCCTGGGCATGGGCTGGTTGTCCGACCATATCGGGCTGACAGGCGCACTGATAGCCTTCTGTGCCAGCCTGGGCCTGCTGTCGGCACTGCTTGGCATCATCAGCGCAAGGGCACGCGTGCTGCCCGTTCCACGCCAGTAGGCCCGGCTATCTGAAATGCGGGCCGGCTCCCTGCGCCGCAAGACAGTCATGGTCGTTGCGCAGCGGGCATGCCTGCAGAGACAGGCAACCGCAGCCTATGCAGGAATCGAGCTGATCCCTGAGCTGGGTCAGCATGGCAATGCGTGCATCGAGCTGTGCCTGCCAATGCAAGGACAGGCGACTCCAGTCGGCCTTGCCGGGTACGCGGTTGGCCGGCAGATGGGCCAGTGCCTGCGCGATCTCGGCCAGGGGTACGCCCATGCGCTGGGCCACCTTGATCACGGCCACGCGTCTCAGCACCGCTCGTGCATAGCGACGCTGATTGCCTGCGGTGCGCGCACTCTCGATCAGGCCCTGCTTCTCATAGAAATGCAGGGCCGATACCGCCACCCCGCTGCGGCTGGCGACCTCTCCCACACTGAGATCCGGCATTCCCTCAGCCTCGGCCACCAGGCCGCTGCCGCATCCATTCATATCACCAGCCTCTTCGCACTGCACAGTCATCTCCCGTTGCTTCCCTTTGTCCCTGCCTGGCCGCCATGACCGCAATCCTGTGTGGTCATACAAACCTCTTGACCTCAAGCTTAGTTGAGGTTGAACAATTCCAGCGGCTTCCGGAACAAAGGCCTGCTGCTGGCGGGCCCTGCCGGACCAGCCTTGCCTGAAAGACTTTCATGGACGCCAAGCCCAGTTTCATTGCCCCTGCCCCGCAACCGTGCTATTTGCAGCCCGCCGGTCTTTATGACAGCCTGCCCAATGGCTACACCCATGTGGTCACCGTCCAGGAGCCGCTGCACTGGCTCTTCGTCTCGGGCCAGGGCGGAGAAAACGCCCTGGCCGAGCTGCCAGACAGCTTTGCCCTGCAAGCTGCGCAGGCTCTGGCCAATATCAAGACCGCCCTGGACGCCGGTGGCGCGGACATGGGCCATGTGCTCAAGCTCACTGTGCTCATCGTCGATCATTCGCTGGAGCGCTTCGAGCACTGGCAAAGCGCCGTGAGACAGCATTGGGGCAGCGGCGAGGCCGGCGACAAGCGGCCGCGCTTTCCGGCCTGCACGCTGATTCCCGTGCCCAAGCTGGCCCTGCCCGGCATGCTGATCGAGGTGGAGGCCACGGCGGCCCTGCCCATGGCGGTGGGCGCCAAAGCCGCCACTCCCGCCTGACACCCTGCACACCTGAACGCCTCATGAAAACCACAACACCAGCGGCCACTACCGCCCTATCCAGAACCACCTTGCTGCTCATGGCCACGGCCTGCGGTCTGTGCGCCGGAGCCAATTACTTCAACCAGCCCTTGCTCAACTCCATGGTCCAGCATCTGCACATCAGCGATGCCCAGGCCTCCAGCACCGTGACCATGGCCCAGGTCTCCTACGGCCTGGGCCTGCTGTTTCTGGTTCCGCTGGGCGATATGCTGGAGCGCCGCCGCCTGGTTCTGACGCTGATGCTGCTAGCCGCCTGCGGCATGCTGCTCTCGGGTATCAGCGGCCTGGCAGGCAGTTTTGCGCTGCTGGCTGCCGGCACGCTGATGGCCGGTGTCTTCTCGGTGGCCGCCCAGGTACTGGTGCCCATGGCGGCCACCTTCGCCGCCCCCGGCACCAGCGGCCGCGCCGTAGGGCTGGTCATGAGCGGCCTGCTGATCGGCATTCTGGCCTCGCGCAGCGTGGCGGGGATTCTGTCCGATCTGGGCGGCTGGAGCACCGTCTACTGGGCAGGTGCCATCGCTACGGCCTTCATGGCTCTGCTGCTGGCACGTGCCTTGCCCAAGGCGGCTCCCGCCGCTCCCGTCAGCTATGGTGAAGTCATGAAGTCCCTGGGGGACTTGTTGCGCCGACATCCGCGCCTGCGCAGCCGCGCGCTGATTGGCGGCACCGGCTTTGCCACCGTGAGCGTGCTGTTCTCCACCATGGCGCTGCTGCTGGCCGGGCCGGGCTTTGAACTCTCGGATCTCATGATCGGCCTGATCGGCATCGTGGGCATTGCCGGCGCACTGATGGCCAATGTGGCAGGCCGCATGGCCGACAAAGGGCTGGAGCAGTCCACCACGCTGGCCGGCGCCATTCTGATGCTGCTGGGCTGGCTGTGCCTGTGGCTGGGCGGCAGCAGCCTCTGGTGGTTCATGCTGGGCCTGCTGGTGGTTGACGGTGCCTTGCAGGCCCTGCACATCAGCAACCAGAACGTGGTCTATGCATTGGCACCCGAGGCCCGCTCGCGCATCAATGCCGTCTATATGACCACGTACTTTCTCGGCGCCTCCCTCGGCTCGGCACTGGGCTCGTGGGCCTGGCTGGCACATGGCTGGGCCGGCACCAGTCTCATGGGCGGCCTGCTGGGCCTGTTCACCCTGGCCATGGTGCTCTGGGATCGCAGCCTGCTTGCACGTTCACGCAGCTAATCAATTTTGATAGCTGGTTGCTACCTACCCATAAGCGATATAGCCAGAAATCATGAAAAAAAATCCCCGCAGAGCCACCACTCTGCGGGGATTTTTATCGGGGTAACCGAACCGCTCAGGCCAGCAGCGCGTTCACACGCTTGACATAAGCAGCAGGATCTTCGGGCATGCCGCCTTCGGCCAGCACGGCCTGATCGAACAGAATCTGGGCCAGATCGTTGAAGTGGACGGAGCCGTCGAGCTTCTTGACCAGGGCGTGATCGGGGTTCACTTCCAGCACGGGCTTGGACTCGGGCGCGGCCTGGCCGGCCTGCTTGAGCAGTCGGGCCAGTTGCAGGCTCATGCCGCCGTCGCTGACCACCAGACAGGCGGGCGAGTCGACCAGGCGACTGGTGGCACGCACGTCTTCGGCACGGTCCTTGAGTGCTTCCTTGAGCTTGGCCAGCACGGGCTTGAAGGCTTCGGCAGCTTCCTCGGCGGCCTTCTTCTCTTCCTCGTTCTGCAGCTTGCCCAGATCCACGGCACCCTTGGCCACGGACTGCAGCGGCGTTCCGTCAAAGTCGTGCAGATAATTGAGCGCCCACTCGTCCACGCGATCGGTCATCAACAGGACTTCGATGCCCTTCTTCTTGAACACTTCGAGCTGAGGGCTGTTCTTGGCCGCAGCCAGGGTGTCGGCCGTGATGTAGTAGATCGCGTCCTGACCCTCCTTCATGCGAGCCTTGTAGTCGGCAAACGAGGTGTTCAGGCCCTCATGCGTGGTGGTGGCAAAGCGCAGCAGCTTGGCAATGCGTTCCTTGTTGCCGAAGTCCTCGCCCAGGCCTTCCTTGAGCACGGCGCCGAACTCGTTGTAGAACTGCGTGAACTTGCCTTCCTTGGCCTTGTCCTCTTCGCTGACGACATCCTGCACGCCATCGGCAGCCTCGGCCGCAGCTTCGTGCCTGTCGTGCCGTGCCAGGTCTTCCAGCATCGACAGCACGCGCTTGGCCGAGCCGTCGCGGATCAGGCGTACATCGCGGCTTTCCTGCAGCAGCTCGCGGCTCACGTTCAGCGGCAGGTCGGCAGAGTCGATCACGCCCTTCACAAAACGCAGATACTGCGGCATCAGCGCCTCGGCATCGTCCATGATGAAGACGCGCTTCACATAGAGCTTGATGCCGGCATGCTTGTCACGCTGGTACAGGTCGAACGGGGCCTTGGCGGGGATATAGAGCAGCTGCGTGTACTCGGTATTGCCTTCGACGCGGTTGTGGCTCCAGGTCAGCGGGTCCTCGAAGTCATGGCTGATGGCCTTGTAGAACTCCTTGTACTGCTCTTCCGTGATGTCCTTCTTGGCGCGGGTCCACAGGGCGCTGGCCTTGTTCACGGTTTCCCATTCGCCGGTCTTGACCATCTCGCCGGGCTGATCGTTCTCGCCTTCCTTCCACTCTTCCTTTTCCATCAGGATGGGCAGGCTGATGTGGTCGGAGTATTTGGAGATGACCTGCTTGAGCTTGTAGCCGTTGAGAAACTCCTCGGCGTCCTCACGCAGGTGCAGGATGATGCTGGTGCCGCGCTGGGCGCGTTCGATCTGCTCGATCTCGAAGTCGCCCGTGCCGCCGCTGATCCAGCGCACGCCGGCCGATGCCGGAGCACCGGCGCGGCGGGTTTCCACGGTGATCTTGTCGGCCACGATGAAGCCTGAATAAAAGCCCACGCCGAACTGACCGATCAGTTGCGAATCGGCCTTCTGGTCGCCGCTGAGCTTTTCCATGAAGGCCTTGGTGCCGCTCTTGGCAATCGTGCCCAGATTGTCGATGGCCTCCTGCTCGCTCATGCCGATGCCGGTATCGGTGATGGTCAGCGTCTTGGCAGCCTTGTCGAAGGAAACGCGCACTTCCAGCTCGGGCTGATCGCCGTAGAGGCTGGCGTCGCCCAGCGCTTCAAAGCGCAGCTTGTCGCAAGCATCCGAAGCATTGGAGATCAGCTCGCGCAGGAAGATTTCCTGGTTGGAATACAGCGAATGCGTGACCAGGTGCAGCAGTTGGGCCACTTCGGCCTGGAAGGAATGGGTTTGCTTTGTCATGTCTTTGTGAGCGAAAAACTGAAATCAAAAGCCGCCCGGAGATCCTCTCAAGGCGATTCGCAGTCATAGCTAGGGCCTGCCCCTGATATTTCAAGGGCTATTCGGGCAAGAAAAAAGCGCAAGCACTTGTTCAAAAAGAATAGCCACTTGCGCTTATCAATAAAGGGCCAGAGGCCAATTTCACTCAAAATTCGACACACCCCACAACCAGAGACAGCGAGCAAGGGCCTGGGCGGCCCCGCCGCCCCGCACCGAGGGTGTCGTCCCCCTCCCATAGCGCGCAGCGCGTAGAGAGAGAGGGGGAAGCCGCAAAGCGGCTCAGGGGGAGCTTAGAAACTCTCGTGTGGAGCCAGATAGCGCCATTGGCCGGTGGGCAGATTGCCCAGGGTCACGCCGCCGATGCGGATGCGCTTGAGGCCCACGACCTTGAGGCCGACCTGCTCGCACATGCGGCGAATCTGGCGCTTCTTGCCTTCGGTCAGCACAAAGCGCAGCTGCTCGGGGTTCTGCCAGTCCACCTGGGCCGGCTTGAGCGGCTGCTCGTCCAGCGACAGGCCGTGACGCAGCAGAGCCAGCTTTTCCTCTGGGAAGACGGACTGCACATCCACGTCGCGATCGCCGAAGGTCACTCGCACCAGGTATTCCTTGTCGACTTCCGAGTCCTCGCCAATGATCTGGCGCGCCACGCGGCCGTCCTGCGTCAGCACCAGCAGACCCACGGAGTCGATGTCCAGACGACCGCAGGGAGCCAGGCCCTTGAGCTGGCTGAAGTTGAAGCGCGTCTTGCTGCGGTCTTCGTTCCAGCGGTTCTCGTTGGTGATCAGCACCACGGCGGGCTCATGGCCGTCCTCGGCCTGACCGCTGACATAGCCCATGGGCTTGTTCAGCAGGATGGTGACCTGCTGGTCCTGGCGTTCCTGAGCCTTCTGGTCGATCTCGATCCTGTCGCCGGGCACCACGTTCTGACCCATGGTTGCGACTTCGCCATTGACCGTGACCCAGCCGTTTTCCACCCACTCATCGGCTTCGCGACGCGAGCACATGCCCATGTCGGCAATTCGCTTGTTAATGCGAATGGCACCGGGACGGTCGTCCTGGCGCGCTTCGGCTTCGGGAGCACGCTTGACGGGAATCGCACGGTCCGAGCCATCGGCTGCGGGGCGATAGGTGCGAATACCGGTGGTGGGGCGACGGGTCGCCTCCGACACAAACGAGCCGGGGATATGGCGCTTCTCAGGCTCGCTACCGCGCTCGTCGCGGCGTTCACCACGGCGCTCGTCGTTGCGGCGGTCATCACCGCGACGGGCATCCCCGCGGCGGTCGTCACGATCAAAGGAGCGGCCTTCGGGACGGTCACCGTAGCCACGGTTCTGCGGACGATCACCAAAGTCGCGGCCTTGCGGGCGATCGCCACCACGGCGCTCGCCATCACGGGGCTGGTATTCACGGCGTTCGCCACCTTCGGAGCGGTCTGGGCGACCATAACCACGGCTTTGCGGACGGTCACCAAAGTCACGACCTTGAGGACGCTCATCGCGGCGGCCTTCAAAGCGATCACCGCCACGACGTTCGCCGTCGCGTGGACGGAATTCACGGCGCTCGCCACCTTCGGAGCGCTCAAAACGGCCCTGGTCGGGACGGCCAAAACCGGACGAACGTGGACGGTCACCAAAGTCACGGCCGCCTTGCGGGCGGTCATCACGGCGGTCGTCACGGGGGCGGAATTCACGGCGCTCGCCACCTTCGGAACGCTCGAAGCGGCCCTGGTCGGGGCGACCAAAACCGGACGAACGTGGACGGTCACCAAAGTCACGGCCGCCTTGAGGGCGGTCATCACGGCGGTCGTCACGGGGACGGAACTCGCGGCGCTCGCCGCCACGCTCGCCACCGCGATCACCATCACGCGACTCGCCATAGGGGCGGAAACCACGGTCACCGCCGCCAAAGCGGCGCTCGCCGCCTTCATCGCGATCGGTGCGGGGGCGGCGCTCATCGCGCTGCGAGAAGCCGCCGCGACGTTCACCGTCGTCACGAGCAGGGCGGCCGCCATCGGGACGACCAAAGCCTGAAGCGCGGGGGCGCTCGTCGCGCTCACGCTGAGGGCGGGCGCCACGTTCGCCACGCGGGCCTTCACTACGCGGGCCGCGATCGGTACCGCCAGCGGGCCTGGAGCCACGGGCTGCCGCAGGCTTTTCGGCCTTGGCTGGCTTGGCCGGTGCACGCAAAACAGGGCGCGCCGACGAGGAATCAGAGGGCGCGGAGGATTTGCCAGCACCAGGGGCGCCGGACTCTTTAGGAGGTTTGACTGACATTTGGGCGTAATTGTCTCGCGACGCGCGGGCGCGAGGCGAGAGTTATCCACAATTCCAGCGCGGAGCTAGGTTATAGGACGTCCCTCAGGCAAGCGCCTTGCGCGACGCACAGAACTCACCATGCCGCAGCGCTTCCAGGTCCAGTACGCGCAGGCCGCCATACTCGATCTGGATCACGCGCTCGCGCTGCAGCACAGACAAGGCCTCGTTCACACGCTGACGTGACAGGCCGACCAGATTGGCCAGCTCCTGCTGGGTGATGCGCAGAATCTGCCCCACGCCGGGATAGAGCAAGGGGTTGAACAAGGCGGCCAGAGTACGCGCCACGCGCAGATCGGGGTTGCTCATGCGGTCGATCTCGCGCGCCGCGATGAACTGGCCCAGGCGCTCGTTGAGCTGGTTCATCACAAAACGGTTGAAACCTATGGAGTGATCCAGCAGCCAGTGGAACATGTCTATGGGCAGGCCACCCACAACCGTCTTGCGGATGGCCTGCACGTTGTAGCGATAGGGCTCACGCTTGATGACCGTTCCCTCACCAAACCAGCCGCCGGGAGGCAGGCCGGCCAGCGTCATGCTGACTCCGTCGGCGCTTTCGGTGTTCATCTTGAGCAGGCCGTCGACCACGCCAAACCAGTAGGTAGGCGGGCGACCGGTGCGGCAGACATAGTCACCCGGCTCGGCATCGCCGACGAGCAGCACGCGTGCCACGTTTTCACGCTCTATGGGCAACAGAACGGGCCACCAGGGAATGCCATCGAGTTCTGAGCTCAAAGGCTTGCGCCGCCTTTGATGCAGGGACAGTTCTTGACTCATGCCCAGAAGCATTGCCAAAGCCGCGCTGGCGCAACAGCGGGATTTCCACGAGGCAGCAAATGCGCCATTTTCAGCAGCATTTGTTACAGCGGATTTTCACTATGCAGGCTTTCCCTCAAATTGTCGTCAAACAGACATCCTGACGTCAAAGTCACTCATAGCATGTCTGCAAGACTTTCGTGAAGGGTAGCCGCGGCGGCTCCAACCCCAACCAAGAGGATCAGGCATGACAACCACGTTCCCGCAACTGCTGCTCAAGCACGCGACAGAACGCCCCGATGCGCCCGCCCTGCGCGAAAAGGAGTATGGCATCTGGCAAACCTGGAGCTGGCGCGAAGCCGCACAGACCGTACGCCACATGGCCTGCGGCCTGCGCGCGCTGGGGCTTGAAAGTGGCCAGAACCTGGCGTTCATCAGCGATAACCGGCCTCATGTCTACATGGGCTTTCTGGCCGTTCAGGCCTGTGGCGCAGTGCCCATTCCGCTGTACCAGGATGCCGTGGCCGCCGAGATGCGCTTTGTGATGGAGGACGCGGAGATCGCGTTCGCCTTTGCCGAGAACCAGGAACAGGTGGACAAGTTGCTGGAAGTACGCGAGAGCGTGCCAAGCATTCGCCACATCATCTATGACGACCCGCGCGGCCTGCGCAAATATGACCAACCCGGACTCATCAGCACCGATGAGCTGCTGGCCAAGGGCAAGGAATGGGATGCACGGCACGCAGGAGCCTATGAGGCCATGCTCCAGGCCGTCTCGCCCGACGATGTCTCGGTCATCCTCTACACCTCGGGCACCACGGGCAAGCCCAAGGGGGTGTGCCAGACCCACGCCAGCTTTGGCGAATCTGCCCGCGGCGGCGTGCAGACCGATGGCCTGAATGCTTCGGACAATGTGATCTGCTATCTGCCGCCGGCCTGGGTGGGAGACCATCTGTTCTCGTTTGCGCAATGGCTGGTGGCGGGCTTCACCATCAACTGCCCGGAATCCGCCTCGACCATCGCCATCGACCTGCGCGAGATCGGACCCAGCTACTACTTTGCTCCGCCGCGCATATTCGAGGGCATGCTGACCTCGGTTTCCATTCGCATGGAAGATGCCTCGCCGCTCAAGCAATGGATGTATGCCAAGGCCATGGAGGTGGCACGTCGCGTAGGCTCGGACATTCTGGACGGCAAGAACGTCAGTGCCATGGATCGCCTCAAATACCAATTGGGCAGCTTGTTCATCTACGGACCGCTGCGCAATGCTCTGGGCCTTTCGCGCATCCGCGTGGCCTATACGGCAGGCGCTGCCATCGGCCCCGAGCTGTTTCGCTTCTTCCGCTCCATCGGAATCAACCTCAAGCAGCTCTACGGTCAAACCGAAACCTGTGCCTATGTCTGCCTGCAGCGCGACCGCCAGGTGGAACTCTCCAGCGTGGGCCAGGCGGCTCCGGGCATCGAGCTCAAGATTGCCGACAACGGCGAGGTGCTGGTCAAGGGTGTGTCCGTGCTCAAGGAGTACTACAAGCGCCCCGACGCCACGGCAGAGGTGATCGACGCCAGCGGCTACTTCCATACCGGCGATGCCGGCGTGATCGATGCCAACGGTCAGCTGCGCATCATCGACCGCGCCAAGGATGTGGGCAAGACCAGCCGCGGCGCCATGTTCGCGCCCAACTACATAGAGAACAAGCTCAAGTTCTTCCCGCATATCAAGGAAGCCGTTTGCTTCGGCCATGGCAAGGACGAGGTCTGTGCCTTCATCAACATCGACTACGAGGCCGTGGGCAACTGGGCCGAGCGCCAGGGTCTGCCCTACGGCGGCTATGTGGACCTGGCCAGCAAGGCCAAGGTGCTGGAGCTGGTGGCCGACTGCATAGACAAGGTCAACGCCGACTTGGCCAGCGAGCCCGGCATGGCCGACACCCAGGTGGCGCGCTTTCTGGTGCTGCACAAGGAGCTGGACCCCGATGACGACGAGCTGACCCGCACCCGCAAGGTGCGCCGCAACTTCATCGCCGACAAGTACGGCGTGCTGGTGGAGGCGCTCTACACCGGCAAGCAGCAGCAGTTCATCGAGACCCTGGTGAAGTTCGAGGACGGCCGCACGGGCAGCGTCAGCGCCACGCTGACCATCGTCGAAGCCAAGCTCCACCCGGCTTCGGCCAAGGCTGCTGCCTGAGAGGAATTTTCATGAATACAAGAACCAGCGGCGAAGTGATTCTGGACATCAAGAACATCAGTCTGCGTTTCGGCGGCGTCAAGGCCTTGACCGATATCTCGTTCAATGTCAAAGAGCACGAAATCCGCTCCATCATCGGCCCCAACGGCGCCGGCAAGAGCTCCATGCTCAACTGCATCAACGGCGTCTATACACCGTCCGAAGGCTCCATCACCTTTCGCGGCCAGACCTTCAGTCATATGAACAGCCGCCAGGTGGCCGAGATGGGTGTCGCACGCACCTTCCAGAACCTGGCGCTGTTCAAGGGCATGAGCGTGATCGACAACATCATGACCGGCCGCAACCTCAAGATCAGGAGCAACATCCTCATGCAGGCCCTGCGCATCGGCCCCGCGCAACGCGAGGAAATGCAGCACCGCGAGTTCGTCGAGCACATCATCGACTTTCTCGAAATCCAGGCCTATCGCAAGACTCCCGTGGGTCAGCTTCCCTATGGCCTACAAAAGCGCGTGGACCTGGGCCGAGCCCTGGCCATGGAGCCTCAGGTTCTGCTGCTGGACGAGCCCATGGCCGGCATGAACGTGGAAGAAAAGCAGGACATGTGCCGCTTCATCCTCGATGTGAACGAGGAGTTCGGCACCACCATCGTGCTCATCGAACACGATATGGGCGTGGTCATGGACATTTCGGACCGTGTCGTGGTGCTGGACTATGGCAAGAAGATCGGCGACGGCGCTCCCGATGAAGTACGCAACAACGAAGACGTGATCCGCGCCTATCTGGGCGCAGGCCACTGAAGGAGCAGTCATGGGATTTTTCTTAGAGACATTGTTCGGCGGCCTCATGGTGGGCACGCTGTATGCACTGATCGCCATCGGCTTCGTGCTGATCTTCAAGGCCTCCGGCGTCTTCAACTTTGCGCAAGGCGCCATGGTGCTGTTTTCAGCCCTGGCCATGGCGCGTTTTTCGCAATGGATTCCCGGCTGGCTGGGCCTGGAGCCGGGGCTGGTCGGCAACTTGCTGGCCATCGCCGTCACCCTGGCGCTGATGGTAGGCGTGGCCTGGGTGATCGAACGTCTGGCCCTGCGCCATCTGGTCAATCAGGAGCCCATCACCTTGCTGATGGCCACGCTGGGCATTGCCTATTTGCTCGATGGCCTCGGCCCCATGGTCTTTGGCAGCGAGGTCTACAAGATTGACGTAGGCATGCCCAAGGACCCCGTCTTCATTATGGACAGCCTGTTTCAAGGCGGCGTGATGATCAGCCTGGAAGACCTGTATGCGGCATGCATCGCCGCCATCCTGGTGATCTGCCTGAGCCTTTTCTTTCAGAAGACCAAAACCGGACGCGCGCTGCGTGCAGTGGCCGACGACCACCAGGCCGCCCAGTCCATCGGCATTCCGCTGTCGCGCATCTGGGTCATCGTCTGGTCGGTGGCCGGCGGCGTGGCTCTGGTCGTCGGCATCATCTGGGGCAGCAAGCTGGGCGTTCAGTACTCGCTGTCGCTGGTGGCCCTGAAGGCCCTGCCCGTGGTGATTCTGGGCGGCCTGACATCACTGCCCGGCGCCATCATCGGCGGCCTGATCATCGGCGTGGGAGAGAAGCTCTCCGAGGTCTACATCGGCCCCATGGTGGGCGGCGGCATCGAGACCTGGTTTGCCTATGGTCTGGCCCTTTGCTTCCTGCTGGTACGACCCCAAGGTCTGTTCGGCGACAAGATCATTGACCGCGTCTGAACAGGGAGAACAAGAATATGTTTTATCGTGAAAACGGCCAGTTCAAGACCAGCTACGCGGCAGACCAGCAGATCTTCGGCGTCGCGCAGGACCGCTGGGTCATCCTGCTGGTGCTGGCCTTTGCCTTCCTGGCCATTCCCTTCATTGCCAGCGACTACACCTTCCAGGCGATTCTGATTCCCTTTGTCATCATGTCGCTGGCGGCGCTGGGACTCAACATCCTCGTCGGCTACTGCGGCCAGATTTCGCTGGGCACGGCCGCCTTCATGGCCGTGGGTGCCTATGCGGCCTACAACCTGCAGGCCCGCATTGAAGGCATGCCTTTGCTGGTGGCACTTCTGGGCGGTGGCGTGGTGGCCATGGCGTTCGGCGTGGTGTTCGGTCTACCCAGCCTGCGCATTCGCGGCCTGTATCTGGCCGTAGCCACGCTGGCCGCCCAGTTCTTTGTGGACTGGCTGGCGACCCGCGCGGCCTGGGTGACGAACAACTCCTCATCCGGCTCCGTCAGCGCCAAGCCACTGGCCATTCTGGGCTGGGCCATCGACACGCCCATGGAAAAGTACCTGCTCTGCCTGGCCATCCTGTGTCTGCTCGGACTGGCCGCCAAGAATCTGGTGCGCAGCTCGGTAGGTCGTGAATGGATGGCCATGCGCGACATGGACGTGGCAGCTGCAGTGATCGGCATCCGCCCCACCTACGCCAAGCTGTCGGCCTTTGCGGTCAGCAGCTTCATCGTCGGCGTGGCCGGTGCGCTCTGGGGCTTTGTCCACCTGGGCGCCTGGGAACCCGCAGCCTTCAGCCTGGACCGCTCTCTGCAGTTGCTGTTCATGATCATCATCGGCGGCCTGGGCTCGGTCGTGGGCAGCATCTTCGGCGCCGCCTTCTTCGTGCTGCTGCCGCTGCTGCTCAACCAGGTGCCCCACTGGCTGGGCCTGCCGCTGTCCACAGCCACGGCGACCTATCTCGAGCACATGATTTTTGGTGCGCTCATCGTGTTCTTCCTGATTGTGGAACCCCACGGATTGGCCAAGCTCTGGGCCACGGCCCGTCAGAAGCTGCGCGTCTGGCCGTTTCCGCATTGATGACTCCCCTTGTGCCGCTGACGCGGCTTCTCCCAAGGGGGACGGCACCTTCGCCGGGGCGGCCCCGCCGCGAGGCGGCTCTTGCTCGGTGCCCTGAATTGCTGAGTGCTTGATTGAGAGATAGCTGATTTATTTACAAGACACCGCAGAGTGCCTGCAACCGGGACAGCGTCCCATACAACCCAAGGAGACAGTCGATGATGTTCAAGAAAGTTGCGATTGCTGCCGCTGCTGTTGCTGCAGGCATGGGAGCCTTGATGGCCTCGCCTGCGGCTCAGGCCCAGGAGCAGTTCGTGCCTCTGCTGGTGTATCGCACGGGCCAGTTCGCGCCCCTGGGTATTCCATGGGCGGACGGCAAGCAGGATTACCTCAAGCTGGTCAATGCCAAGGGTGGCGTCAACGGTGTGAAGATCAAATTCGAGGAATGCGAAACCGCCTATGACACGGCCAAGGGTGTGGAATGCTACGAGCGCCTCAAGAACAAGGACGGCGGCGCCTCGGGCTTTGACACTCAGTCCACCGGCATCACCTTTGCCGTGACCGACAAGGCTCCCGGCGACAAGGTGCCAGTGGTCACCCCAGGCTATGGTCTGTCCCAGTCCGTGGACGGCAAGGTCTTCGAGTGGAACTTCCCGCTGCTGGGCAACTACTGGACAGCCGCCGACTCCATCGTGCAGGACATTCTGAAGAAGGAAAAAGGCAACCTCAAGGGCAAAAAGATCGCACTGGTCTATCACGACTCGCCTTATGGCAAGGAGCCGATTCCGCTGCTGGAAAAGCGCGCCGCCAAGGATGGCTTTGAGCTGATCAAGCTGCCCGTGACTGCCCCCGGCGTGGAGCAAAAATCCACCTGGCTGCAGATTCGCCAGAACCGCCCCGACTATGTGCTGCTGTGGTCGGCCGGCGTGATGACTCCTACGGCCGTGCGTGAGGCGCAGGCCACGGGCTACCCGCGCGAGAAGATGTATGCCGTCTGGTGGGGCGGCTCCGACCATGACGTCAAGGACATCGGTGCCGGCGCCAAGGGCTACAACACGGTGACCATCCACAACACTGCCGAGAGCGACAAGGTGCATGGCGACATCAAGTCCATGCTCTACGACAAGGGTCAGGGCACGGCCAAGGACGCCAAGGAACTGGGCCAGCTGGCACATACTCGCGGCATTGTGATCTCCATGCTGCAGGTCGAGGCCATCCGCACCGCTCAGGAAAAGTTCGGCAAAGGCAAGGTCATGACACCCGAGCAGGTGCGCTGGGGCCTGGAGAACCTGAACATGACTCAGGAACGCCTGAACGAGCTGGGCTTCGGCAAGATCATCCGCCCCTTCAAGACCAGCTGCGACAACCATCTGGGCGCCGACTGGGCCCGTATTGCCACCTGGGACGGCGCCAAGTTCAAGGTGACTTCCGACTGGTACCAGGCCGACAAGTCCATGGTCGATCCGCTCTACAAGGAATTCGCGGAAAAGTACGCCAAGGAAAAGAACGTCAAGGTAAGAACCTGCACCCCCTGAGGCGCGTCGCGCCTTCCCCCTCACTGGCGCCTGGCGCCTGAGGGGGACGACATCCTCGCTGCGGCGCGGCCAGCCCCGGTCCTTGCTTGATGTCTCTGACCAAGGCTCGCCTCGTCGCAACCGGATTTATAAAAATCAGCCTCAAGCGCTTATCCATAAAGTGCAGACAGCTATCTATTTTGAGTTATCAGGTGACCGCATGACCGATATCGCGCACACAGTTTCCACTTCCACCCAGACCGCACCGCTGGTGGAAGTCAATGGCATCGAGGTCATCTACAACCATGTGATCCTGGTTCTCAAGGGCGTCTCGCTACAAGTCCCCCACCAGAGCATCGTGGCCCTGCTGGGCGGCAATGGCGCGGGCAAGACCACCACGCTGCGCGCCATCTCCAATCTGCTCAAGGGCGAGCGCGGCGAAGTCACCAAAGGCGGCATCACACTGGAAGGCGAGCAGATCGCCAACCTCTCGCCCGCCGAACTTGTCAAGCGCGGAGTGGTCCAGGTCATGGAAGGACGCCACTGCTTCGCCCACCTGACGATCGAAGAAAACCTGCTCACCGGCAGCTACACACGCACGGACAAGGGCGAGATTGCAGCCAATCTCGAGAAGGTCTACAACTACTTCCCGCGCCTCAAGACCCGGCGCACCAGCCAGGCGGCCTACACCTCGGGCGGCGAGCAGCAGATGTGCGCCATCGGCCGTGCGCTGATGAGCAACCCGCGTATGGTTTTGCTAGACGAGCCCTCCATGGGCCTGGCACCGCAGATCGTGGACGAGGTCTTTCACATCGTCAAAGACCTCAACAGCAAGGAAAAAGTCACCTTCCTGCTGGCCGAACAGAACACCAACATGGCGCTCAAATACGCCGACTACGGCTACATCATGGAAAGCGGGCGCATCGTCATGGACGGCTCCGCCAAGGATCTGGCCAGCAACGAGGACGTCAAGGAGTTCTATCTGGGCGTGGGCGGCGGCGAACGCAAGAGCTTCAAGGATGTGAAGAGCTACAAACGCAGAAAACGCTGGTTGGCTTGATGACTGCCCCCTGAGGCGCTTCGCGCCTTCCCCCTAGGGGGACGACGGCCTCGCTGCGCGGCGGCGCTTGCTCGCTGTCTCTGGCTTGGTGCGCGCCAGTTTTTAACTTGTGCCCATTGACTTCAGTTTTGCTTGCAGATTTTCTCTACAGGATTTGCCATGAGTGATTTCTACGATGCCCTGGAAACCCGCAGCCCCGAACAGCGCGAAGCCGACTGCATGGCCAGCCTGCCGCTGCAGATTGCCCATGCACAGCAGCGCTCCAGCGCTTTTGCCGAAATTCTCAAAGGTGTGGATGCGTCCCGTATCACCAGTCGCGCAGCGCTGGCCACCTTGCCTGTGACGCGCAAGAGCGAGCTGCTGGAGCGCCAGGCTGCACAGCGTCCGCAGCAGATTTTTGGCGGCTTCAATGCCATTGGCCTTGGCCACGACATGCCCAGGCTGTTTTCCAGCCCCGGCCCCATCTACGAGCCTGAAAGCCGCCGCCCCGACTACTGGCGCATGGCCCGCTCCATGTACGCCGCAGGCTTCAGGGCTGGTGAGCTGGTGCACAACTGCTTCAGCTATCACTTCGTGCCCGCCGGATCGATGATGGAAACCGGCGCCCAGGCCCTGGGCTGCACGGTGTTTGCGGGCGGCACGGGCCAGACCGAGCAACAGGTGCAGGCCATGGCCGATCTGCGGCCTGCAGCCTATGTGGGTACGCCCAGTTTTCTGAAAATCATTGTGGAAAAGGCCCTGGAGATGGGAGTAAAGCTGCCCAGCCTGACCAAGGCCATGGTCAGCGGCGAAGCCTTCCCTCCCTCGCTCAGCCAATGGATGCGCGAGCATGGCATAGATGCCTACCAGAGCTATGGCACGGCCGATCTGGGCCTGATTGCCTATGAGACCAGCGCCCGTGAAGGTCTGGTGCTGGACGAGGGCGTGATCGTGGAGATCGTGCGCCCCGGAACCGGCGACCCTGTGGCCGAGGGCGAGGTGGGCGAGCTGGTCATCACCACGCTCAACCCCGACTATCCGCTGATCCGCTTTGGCACGGGTGACCTCTCGGCCTATCTTGCGGGAACCTGCCCCACGGGTCGCACCAATGCCCGCATCAAGGGCTGGATGGGCCGCGCCGACCAGACCACCAAGGTGCGCGGAATGTTCGTGCATGCCAAACAGGTGGCCGAGGTCGTCAAGCGCTTTCCGCAGATCGTCAGGGCCAGGCTGGTGGTGACGGGTGAGATGGCCAACGACCAGATGCAGTTGCTGGTTGAAACCACGGAAACCGCACCGGGCTTTGCCCTGCAGGTGATTGACGCCTTGCGCGAAGTCACCAAGCTGCGCGGCGAAGTGCAGATGGTGTCTCCCGGAAGCCTGCCCAATGACGGCAAGGTGATCGAGGACGCGCGCTCCTATCAGTGAAGCTCTGAAGAGCTACCGGCATTCGGCTGGCTCTGCGACCTAAAGGTTTTGTACTGGGACTTGAGCGTGGCCAAGCCCCCTGCACATGTGTCGCCAATACGCGACAGGCAATCGGTTTGCTTTAACGCAAATGCAATGTGATCGCCCGCTCCATCAAGGGATAACACTTAGAAAATAACAAAAACCCCACAGATTAGCGCTACCTAGAATCCGGCTTTACGTCACGACAAGTCAACCGTCCTGGTCTGCTTGCACATTATTTTTAGGGAGACACTGTGAAAACTATTTTCAAGATCGCCACCATCGCTCTGGCCGCTACCGCAGCCATCAGCAGCCATGCCGACAGCTACCCAGCCGCTGGCAAGACGATCACGATCATCGTGCCTTTCACGGCAGGCGGCCCCACCGACAAGGTGGCTCGCGACTTGGCCGAATCCATGCGCAAGCAGCTGAACAACGCCACCATCGTCATCGACAACGCAGACGGTGCCGGCAGCACGATTGGCACAGCCAAGGCCGCACGTGCACGCAATGACGGCTACACGCTGCTGCTGACGCATATCGGCATGTCCACCATCCCGACGCTGTACCGCAAGCTGTCCTTCAACGTGCTCAACGACTTCGAGTACGCCGGCATCATCAACGATGTGCCCATGACGCTGATCGGCCGCCCCACCCTGCCCGCCAAGAACTTCGCCGAAGTCAAGGAATGGGTCAGCAAGAACCAGGGCAAGGTGAATCTGGCAAACGCCGGCGTGGGCTCGGCCTCGCACCTGTGCGGCCTGATGTTCCAGGCCTCGCTGCAGCAGGACATGACGCCCGTGCCCTACAAGGGTGCAGCTCCTGCGATTGCCGATCTGATGGGCAACCAGGTGGACCTGCTGTGCGACCAGACCACCAACACCACTTCGCAGATTGCCGCCAAGAAGGTTCAGGCCTATGCCGTGACCACTGCCAAGCCTCTGACCACGCCTGCACTCAAGGACCTGCCCACGCTGCAGTCCCTGGGCCTGAAGGACTTCAACGTGACCATCTGGCACGGTCTGTACGCCCCCAAGGGCACGCCTGCCGACGTGGTGCAAAAGATCAACGAAGCCATGAAGGCTTCGCTCAAGGACCCCGAGTTCATCAAGCGCCAGGAAGCCTTGGGGGCCGTGATTGCCAGCGACGACCGTACCAACCCTGCGGGTCACAAGAAGTTTGTGGAAGCCGAAATCGCCAAGTGGGGCAAGGTCATCAAGGCCGCCGGCATCTACGCCGACTGAGAACGCACAATCCGTTCAACGCAAAAAAGCCTGCATCTGCAGGCTTTTTTGCATGGGGCGACCGAAGAAGGCCGCTTACCAGGTCACTTCCTTGCCATCGGCGGCGCTGCGCCTGAGCATGTCTACAAAAGGCACGATGCGCTGGCCCAGGGCCACGCCGTCCTGATTTGCAGGCACGGCATCCTCCTCCTGCGCTTCGTCTTGCGGCTGCGCACGTCTGGCCGCATCTTCGGCGGCAGCAGCCTCCAGCGCGATGATGGCGGCCGGAATCTGCTCCACGGTGATGATGCCATGCACCTCATCGGGAGACTTGCCGATGATTTCCAGCAGCTTGCGGCCGTTGGCGTCCAGCATGATGAGGTCTGCCGTGGCACGCGATTTGAATTTGTAGGGCATGAAGCGACTCCTTCAACGGTAGATGTATTCGCGGTTGAAAGGATAGCCGCTCTGCGCACCCGCCATCGCACCGCTGCGCAGATCGCCATCGGGTTTGCTGCACAGCATCTGATGCAACGCAATCCAGCCATGCTCGAAGCCCATGGCCGAGCCTGCCAGATAAAGACGATAGGCACGCAAAGCCTTGGCGGCCTTTTCCTCGTCGTACTGGGCTTGCAAAATGATTTGAGCTTCGCCCAGCCTGGCCTCCAACCCATCCGACCAGGCCCAAAGCGTGCGCGCGTAGTGCGGGCGCAAGTTCTCGGTATCCACCATTTCCAGTCCGCTGGCCGCCAGATCATGCAGCACGCGGCTGACATGCATGAGCTCTCCACCGGGAAAGATGTAGCGATTGATGAACTCGCCCATGCCGGCACCCAGCTCCACATTGCTGACACCGCCCGCCGTGATGCCATGGACCAGGGCCAGTCCGCCGGGCCTGAGCATGGAATAAATGGTTTCGAAGTATTCCTGCAGATTGGCGCTGCCCACATGCTCGAACATGCCGACCGAGCCGATCTTGTCGAATGGCTCCACATCAACCATTTGCCGGTAGTCGCGTAGCTCGACATGAACCTTGCCCTGCAGGCCCTTCTCGGCAATCAGACGCTGCACATGATCGAACTGGTTGCGCGACAGTGTGATGCCATGGGCCTGCACGCCGTAATGCTCGGCTGCCCAGAAGACCAGTCCGCCCCAGCCAGAGCCTATGTCCCAGAAGCGCTCTCCGGGCTGGAGCTTGAGCTTTTTGCAGATGTGATCGAGCTTGGCCTCCTGCGCCTGCGCCAGGCTCATGCCTTGCTCTTTGTAGTAAGCGCAGGAATAGACGCGGCGCGGGTCCAGCCACAGCGCGTAGAAATCGTCGGAGAGATCGTAATGAAACTGAATCTGCTCGGCATCGCGGGTCAGCGTGTGCATGGCCAGCGACCTGGCCTTGGAGACCGTCTGCCCCAGCCAGGAGGGCGTATGACTGACCGGATCACCGCGCAGCAGCCCGGCCGCTGCCGCCATGATGTCGCGGGAGCTGCCCTTGACCTCCACCCAGCCTTCGACGATGGCCGAACCAATCGAGCCGATCTGGCCGTCCAGCAGCGCCGCAACAGCCTTGGGAGAGCGAAAAATGAGTTGAACCGCGCTGTGTTCAGGCCCGATACGCTCGCCCGAGGGAAGCTGTATCGATGCAGTCACAGGAAGTCTTGCTAGCAGCGGCTCCAATGTGCTCAACAGGTTTTTCATGAAAACCATTGTTCACATCGACTATGGCAGGGTCAAGACGGAAAACATCCCTGCCTAAAACTGCCTCCAGGTCTGGCAGAGGATCAGTTGCTGGCTTTCACCAGCCTGTCGTAGGCCTTGAGGGTGGCGGGGGCCACAGCCTGCAGCACTTGTTCATAAGCCGTCTTGTGACGCGCCAGCAAGCGCATGGAAGCAACGGTGCGGCTGCGGCAGAACCAGTGGCAGGTGTGTTGCATCAGCATCAGCTCGGCCGTCATGGTGAAGGCTCGGCGCTTGCGCTCTTCCTCGTCGGCCGCATCCCCCACACGGGCAGCCGCCAGCGCCTGGGCATGAAGCTTCATGGTCTCGCGCACATCCATGGTGGCCGAAGGCAGAACCCTGGTCATATAGGGCAGCGCCAGCGGCAGGGTGCTGGCACGCGTCTGCTCGGCCGGCAAGGTGGCGAATTCATCCGCAAAACGCTGAAACTGGCTCACCAGGCTGCTCTCGGTATTGGCCAGCACGGGCCAGATCTGTTCACGCCTCTGCGCATCCTTCTCGCCGATGACACGCAGATATCCCTCCATCAGATTGGCCATGAGCTTCTCGATCTGAAAGCGAGCCAGATGCTGGGCCAGAAGCTGGGTGTGCTGACGCTGCTCCTGCTTCTTGAGCACGTAGAGCACGGTGGTGACAATGATGGCGAGCGTTAGAAAATCCATGAAGTGAAACCAGACAGGCGGACAAGCGCAATGAGAAAAAGGATGAGTGTAGTCAGCCTGAGGGCTTTGCTGGGAATTAGTGCCGCAATCGCAGGCCTGACGGGCTGCAGCAGCGCCGGCTATTACTGGCAAGGTTTCAAGGGACAGATGCAGATTCTTCAGGCCGCACGGCCTATTGATGACTGGCTGGCAGAAGACAGTACCTCCGCAGCACTGCGTCAGCGCCTGCAGACCGCGCAACAGATGCGCCGCTTCGCCAGCCGAGAGCTGGCTCTGCCCGACAACGCCAGCTACACCCGCTACGCCCAGCTGCAGCGTCCGTTTGCGGTCTGGAACGTGGTGGCAGCCCCGGCCTACAGCCTGGAGATGCACCAATGGTGCTTTCCCGTCACCGGCTGCATTGCCTACCGAGGCTACTTCAGCAAGAGCGACGCACAGGCGCAGGCACTAACGCTTCAGTCACAGGGGTTGGAAACCAGCGTCTATGGCGTGCCTGCCTACTCCACGCTGGGCTATCTGAACTGGCTGGGCGGCGACCCCTTGCTCAGCACCTTCACCTCCTGGCAGGAGGGTGACTTTGCCGGCCTGCTGTTCCACGAACTGGCCCACCAGCTGCTGTATGTGAAGAACGACACGGCCTTCAACGAATCCTTTGCCACCACGGTGGAGCGCATGGCCACACCCTTGTGGCTGCACAGCCATGCCAGCGCCGCCACGCAGCAGCGCTGGCAGCAGAGCCTGCAGCGACGCGAGCTATGGCAGCAGCTGACGCGCGAGACCCGTCAGCGCCTGCAACAGATTTATGAACAGAAAAATACTGAAGCCCTTGATGCCAAAGCGCTGGAAGCCATCAAAAGCAAAGTATTTGACGAATTCCGCGCCACTTATGCGCAGCTCAGAGCGCAATGGATTGCCACTGACGAGCCCCTGCTGAGCAGCCTCGCCCTGCGCGAGCAATATTACCGGCGCCTGACCCAGACCGACGAATGGGTGGCCCAGTCCAATAACGCCAGTTTCGGCGCCCTGGCCGCCTATGACGACTGGGTGCCTGCCATGACTCGCTGGTGGCTGCAACTGCGCGGCGAAGGCCCGGCCACTCCCGAGACCTGGCGCAGCTTCTATGCGCAGATGCGCGAGCTGGCAGCCTTGTCCGCTGAAGAGCGCAAGCTGCGGCTATGCACCCAATGGGGAGAAGCTGCAAAAACAGCGACTCAGTGCCAATAAATACTTCAAATCGACATAAAACAATTTTTTACAAGGATTCGCCACATAGGAGGCTTCAGCGGTTTTTAAGAAAGTCCCGCCAGACTTCTCCGATACCTATTTTTTGCCGTCTGCCGTGGCTACCCAAGACTCCGCTTCTGCCCCATTTTTCAAGGGGCTTTTTCAACCTCGCACGCCTCAGTTCATCGCTCTGGCCCTGGCCATCTGGCTGACGCTGACAGCCAACTGGGCCCTGTGGCTGCGCCTGCCTTCCCTGGATGGCTATCACGGCAGTCTGGCGCTGCTGGCCCTGCGGGTTATGCCGCTGGTGCTGGGCGCCAGCCTTCTGCTGACCTCTTTGTTTGCCTGGCCGCGCTTTACCAAGCCGTTCTGGGTTGCACTGCTGCTGGTGGCGGCCAGCTCCCAGTACTTCATGGTCAGCTACGGCACCGTGATGGACAAGGGCATGATTCACAACATCCTGCAGACCGATGCACGCGAAAGCTCGGACTTGTTCAACATCAAGCTGCTGGCCGAGGTGTTGATCATCGCCATACTGCCCGCCATCTGGCTTTGGAAAACGCCGCTCAAACGCGCCAACAGCGCCTGGCGCAATATGCTGCGCACCGCCTGGCTGCTACTGGGCGGCATTGCCCTGATAGCCGCATCGCTGGCCGTTTCCTACCGCGATCTGGCCCCCGTGGTGCGCAACAATCTTTGGCTGCGCTACATGATCAACCCGATCAACCCCGTGTTGTCCTCCGCCTCGGTGGCCCTGGATCCTCTACTCAACAAGCCCAGGCCCTTTGACAGCATCACGGGTGGCGCAGCTCTGGGTGCCAGCTATGCCGCAGCCCAGAAACCGCCGCTGCTGGTGCTGGTGGTGGGCGAGACGGCACGCTCAAAGAACTTCAGCCTCAACGGCTATGAGCGCGATACCAACCCCGAGCTGGCCAAGCGCGATGTGCTGAGCTGGCGCAATGCCCACTCCTGCGGCACCAGCACCCGCGAATCGGTGCCCTGCATGTTCTCCAACCTGGGCCGCGAAGGCTTTTACGCCTCCAAGGTCGAGCATGACAACCTGCTCGACGTGCTGCAGGCCGCCGGCCTGGCCGTACTTTGGGTGGACAACCAGGCAGGCTGCAAAGGCGTGTGCAAGCGTATCCCCATGGCCGATACCGCCGACAGCGTGAATACGCCGGCCGGCAAGGCGCTGTGCGCCCAGGATGGCGAATGCCTGGACGCTCTGCTGCTCAGTGGCCTGGACGAGCGCATCGCCAAGCTGGATCCCGCACGCCGCGCCAAGGGCCTGGTACTGGTCATGCACCAGATGGGCAGTCACGGCCCCGATTACTTCAAACGCTCCACTGCAGACCTCAAGGCTTTCAAGCCCGAGTGCGCGACCAATGAGCTGTCCAGCTGTTCTCAGCAAAGCGTGGTCAATGTCTACGACAACTCCATTCGCTATACCGACCACTTCCTGGCCCAGACCATAGACTGGCTCAAGGCCCAGCAAAACCAGTTTGAAACCGGCATGTTCTACATGTCCGACCATGGCGAATCGCTGGGCGAGCTCGGTGTCTATCTGCACGGCATGCCTTACGCCATGGCGCCCGATGATCAAAAACATGTGCCCATGATTGCCTGGCTGGGAACGCTGGGTGCTCGCACTGGCCTGAATCAGGCCTGTCTGAGCAAGACGCTGGATCAGCCGCTCTCGCATGACAACCTGTTCCATACGGTGATGGGATTGATGGATGTCACTTCTCCAACCTACAAGCAGCCTCTGGATGCATTTGCCAGCTGCCGCACGGCCAGCTAGGCATTGACTGCGAAGCACAAAAAAGGCCAGCCGGATTAACGATCCGGCTGGCCTTTTTCGTTTTCAGGTGCTACGTTGACAGCGCTCAGAAACAATGCATCACTCGCCCTGGGAGCCGCGACGCGCCCAGCCCGTGGTGTGCTTTTCCAGCAGGTTGAACAGCTCATACATAACCATGGCCATGGCCCCCACCACGATCAGCCCCGCAAAGGCCAGACCCATCTGCATGGAAGATCCGGCGGAGACGAGCAGATAGCCGATACCCTCGTTGGCAGCCGTCATCTCGCTGACCGTGGTGCCGACGAAGGCCAGCGTGATCGCGACCTTGAGCGAGCCGTAGAAATACGGCAGGGAACGCGGCAGGCCGACCTTGATCAGCACGTCCCAGCGCTTGGCCCCCAGCACGCGCAACACATCCTCCAGTTCGGGCTCCAGCGTGGCCAGACCCGTGGCGATATTGACCATGATGGGGAAGAAGCTGATCAGAAAGGCCGTGAGAATGGCCGGGCCCGCGCCGATGCCGAACCAGACCACCAGAATCGGCACGAACGCTGCCTTGGGCAAGGCATTGAAGGCCGTCATCAGCGGATAGAAGGCCGCATAGGCCAGGCGCGAGGAGCCGATCAGAAACCCCAGCAGCACACCCACCACGATCGCCAGGGCAAAGCCTGCCATCGTCACCCAGTAGGTGCGCCAGGCATGCATGGCAATCGTGCCCGCAAACTCATAGAGCTGATGGCCTATGGCCCAGGGGCTGGGGAAGATGAACTCCGAGACGCCTAAGCCCGAGCAGATGATCTGCCAGAGCAGGACGATCAGCAGCAACAGCAGCCAGGGAGCCCAGCGCTCGGCGGTTTTTTGATGTTTCATGATGCGCCTTATTGAGGAATGGCGGCAGCGGTTTCGGGGCCGCTCTTGCGCAGGGCGCCGATATGGCCGCGCAGCTCGTAGACAATGTCCGAGAACTCGGGGGTGTAAGTGACCTCCAGATCACGCGGGCGCGGCAGGTCGATGTCGCGGCGCACCACGAAGCGGCCCGGGCTTTTGCTCATCACATAGACGGTATCGGCCAGGAACACGCTCTCACGCAGATCATGCGTGACCAGAATCACATTGAACTTCTGTTCGGCCTGCAGGTCGCGCAAGATGCACCACAGCTCCTCGCGGGTGAAGGCATCGAGCGCGCCAAAGGGCTCGTCTAGCAGCAGCATCTGCGGCTCGTGAATCAGGGCGCGGCAGATGCTGGCGCGCTGCTGCATGCCGCCGGACAGCTGCCAGGGAAATTTGCGCTCATAACCCGACAGGCCCACCTTGCCCAGCAGCTCGATGGCACGTGCTTCGTATTCCTTGCGCTTTTGCTTGAACTGCGAACGGTGCGGCTCCACGATCTCCAGCGGCAGCAGCACATTGTCCAGCGTGGTGCGCCAGGGCAGCAGCGAGGAGGACTGGAAGGCCATGCCCGAGATCTTGAGCGGCCCTGTCACGCGCTGGCCATCGACCGCGATACGGCCCATGGAGGGCATCTTCAGGCCCGTGGTGAGCTTCATGAAAGTGGACTTGCCGCAGCCCGAAGGACCGACGATGGCGATGAACTCGCCGCGCTGCACCGTGAGGTCGATGGCCTCCACCGCAAAGTGGTTGGCCTGCAGCAGCTCTTCGTTATAGGCCAGCCAGACGTCCTTGAATTCGACGAAGGGCCGGGCAGCTTCTGTATCTGATGATTTCATAAAAACAGGCTGCAGCTCCTGTCACACAAGCGCATACAGCTATCAATCAATGAGCAATTACTTTTTGGGAAAGACGTCGAGTTCTGCGACGGGCGGCAAGAAGCGGCCGTTCCAGACAAGCTCAGGATTCACCCGCGTCTTGGTCGCATAGACGTCCGAGATCTGGGAAGCCATCAGCGCCATGCGTGTCGGGCTGACCTGGCCAAAGCCCTCGCCGCGCGCATCGGCGGTGTTGATCACCGTGTCGATCGCCAGTTGCAGGCGGCGGATTTCCAGAGCAGTGTTGACGATGCCGTCGCGCTCCTTCACATAGGCGATGGCACTACCGGGATTGGCCATGACTTCCTTGGCGCCCTTGCTGAAGGCCTTGAGGAAGGCGCGCACGGCTTCGGGGTTCTCGCGCACCAGCTTGGCACTGGCGATGATGGCGTTGCCATAGAGCTTGACACCGTTGTCGGCAAACGGCATGACCGCCACATCGGCCGCCTTCACGCCACGCGCCTCCAGATTCAGCAGCGAAGTAAAGGTAAAGCCCGTGATGGCATCGACATCGCCGCGCACCAGCATGGTCTCGCGCAGCGGCGGATCCATGGTGGTCCATTGCACATCTCCGACCTTGTTGGCCTTGGCAAACAGCGGGAAGCCGCGCCGGCCGGCATCAAAGACCGGCGCTCCCAGCTTCTTGCCCGTCAGGTCCGCCGGCTTGGCGATGGCGCTCTTCTTGAGCGCCATGACCGAGGCTGGCGTGTTGTTGTAGACCATCATCACGGCCACGGGCTTGTCTTTGACATCGGGGTTGTTGGCATGAAACTCCATAAGTGCGGCCAGATCGGCAAAGCCCATGTCGTAAGAGCCCGATGCCACGCGCTGAATCGCGCCGCCCGAGCCGCTGCCGGCATCAACCGTCACATTCAGGCCCGCTGCCTGAAAATAGCCCTTGGCGGCGGGCTGCAGAAACAGCGCGGCAGGTCCTTCGAAACGCCAGTCGAGCTGGAATTTGATGGGCGTGGCGGCAAAGGCCGCCGTGGCACTGGCAAAGCTGCCCAGGGCCAGAACGGATTGCAGGAACAGGCGCTTGGTTTGCATGGTGGCTTCCCTCTCTCTATGTCAATGAATTGCTGTTGGGTTCGTGTCGGCGCTCAGACCTTCCAGGCACCCTGGTGCGAACTGCTGGCCTCTTCGATCAAGGCCGGCCCGATACATTCGATGGCGTGCGAAGCGGCCTGAAACACATCGCGGCAGGACAGCTCGGCATCCTTCTGATCGAGCCGCTCGCCACGGAACACGCGCAGCCGCTCCGCATCGATGCCATAGACCACTCGGCCGATGGCGGACCAGAAGATCGCGCCGGCGCACATCACGCAGGGCTCGGCAGACGAGTACAGCGTGGCAACGGCCAGCTCATCGCGTGAATGCAAAGGACTGGCCAGGCGGATGGCGGACAACTCGGCATGGGCCGTGCAATCGCCGCTCTCGCCGTTGGCATTGCTGGCCTCGGCCAGCACGCGCCCATCTGCAGCCACGATCAGCGCGCCAAACGGACGGTTGCCGCGCTCGCGCGCCACATCCGCGAGCGCAATGGCCTGGCGCAGATAGCGACCATCGCTGTCATTCAAGGTCTGGACTTGAGGCAGGGGCATGGTGGCTTCCTCCTCAGGCCTTGAGCATGCGCGCCGACCTGGCGGGCAGCATGCTGCTGTTGAACAGTGCATCGGCAGATGGCGTGGTCTTGAGCGCAAAGGTCTGCACCACGCTGTCCAGCTGCTGCTCCAGCAAACGCTTGCTGAAGTCGCCCAGTCCATGGCTTTTCGTATCTGCCGCGGCCACATACTGTGCAGTGATGGACCAGCGCTCCAGCTCCAGCTTCTCATCGAGAATCGGCTCGCGCTGGCGCACTGCGGCAATGCCTGCAGCGGGGTTGGCAAGGCATTCCACAATCGCACGGTTGGTGGCGCGCAGGAAAGCGGCCACGACCTGCGGCTTCTCAGCGATCAGCTGGCTGGACGCCAGGATCGCATTGCCATACAGATGAACGCCGGCATCGCTGTAGCGCAGTATGGAGAGTTCCTCGGGCTTGAGGCGCGCAAACAGCGAAACCGCCGAATCATGAAAATAGGTGGCGGCATCCACATCGCCACGCACCATGACGTTGTCGCGTGCCGAGAACTCCGTCGTCGACCAGGCAAACAGATCGGCGGGCAGATTCCTTCGCCGCGCCACCATGGGCCAGGCACGGCGCGTGGACTCCACTGCCGCTGCAGCCACCTTCTTGCCCTTGAGACTTGCGAAATCCGAAGTGATGCCTCTGTCCTTGCGCCCGATGATCACAAAAGGCGCGCGGTTGTAGTACTGGTAGACGGCCTGGACGCGAGGTGTGCCGGCGTTTTGCGCATTGAACTCGATCAGCGAACTGACATCGCCCAGTCCGAGCTGGTAGGCACCGCTGGCGATACGAGTAATCGAAGCCACCGAGCCCGACCCTACGTCCAGACTCACATCCAGCCCTTCATCGCGGTAGTAGCCGTTTTGCTGTGCCAGAAAGAACGGCGCCGTCTGGCCGTTGACGCGAAAATCCAGCGTGAATTTCAGCGGAGTCAGCGACTTGCCGTGGGCATGAACCCAGGGTGCGCCGCAAAGAGGCAGGGCAGCAAGGAAATGGCGACGTAGCATGGTGGAACTCTCAGGTCTCTGGCGACAGGAACGCCAGCAGCTGCCGCTGCTGACAGGACTTGAGCAATTTCCGGGCACTGCACGCGGATGCAGGCTGAACGCTTCTACTCGTTCAACCTTCTAGCAATTGGCGTGCCTGCTTTGGGTTGCGCCTTGCCAGGTATCAAAAAAGTGCATGCAAAAGAGATGGATGCATGGATTCATGCACGGCAATGCACCAGATTGAAGCCATGCACCAAAACCAAGAGTGCCCGCGCCCTGGAAAATGGCTGGCACGCTGTTTGCTGCACTCAAATCAAGAGTAGAAGCGTTCAGCACGGTGCTCTGACCTTTCCTCGGTCAGCAGCTTCGCGGGTCATTGCTCTTGAAGTGGGTGCGGCAGCCGGCCGTGCCTGGTATCCACACTTCAGATGCCCGCAGCCCCAAGCCTCACTGGCAACGCCGGTGTCTGAAGTCATCGCAAGAGAGATTCTTATGCAGACCATGACCAGCCACTCTTACAGCCTTGGCGAACTGAACAAGGAAGCCCGCATGGGCGGGCAAGGTGCAGAAACCTCGGCGCGCGAAGTTCGCGTCATAGACATCAGTGACTTCGAGCAGCGCAAGCAGGAGATTGCCGAGCAGATCTGGAGCGCATCGGTGGAAATCGGCTTCTTCCAGGTTTCCGGCCACGGCATTGCCCAGGCCGATATCGACGCCGCGTTCTGCAGAGCCGAGCAGCTATTCGCCTTGCCGCCCGAAACCAAGGCTCAATGGCCGCTATCGCGCAATGCAGGTTGGGAGCACAAGGCACAGATTCGCCCTTCCACGCGCACTCCCGACCAGAAAGAGTCCTATCAGGTCACACGCCCGCGCATGCAAGGCTTGTGGCCCAGCGAGCAGGAGTTGCCCGGCTTCAAGCAAGCTACTCTGGCCTTTGAGCATCAATGCTGGCAGGTTGGCATGCAACTGCTGTCCTGCTTTGCCTACAAGCTGGGCTTTGACGATGAATTCTTCACCCGCGCACATGACCCCGTCGTGCCCAGCTACCAGAGCACGCTGCGCATGCTGCATTACTTTGCCGTGGACCCGGCACTCAAGGACGAGATCAGTCTGTGGCGGGCTGGCGCACATACGGACTTCGACTGCCTGACGTTGCTGTTCCAGCGCGCCGGTCAAGGCGGTCTGCAGGTGCTGCCCGGCAAGGAGGCCGATGCCCAGCAATGGACACCCGTGCAGCCTGTGGATGGCGTCATCACCTGCAATATCGGCGACATGCTGATGCGCTGGAGCGACGACCAGTTGCCCAGCAACTTCCACCGCGTGCGCAACCCTCTGCCCCATGAGTACCAGGGGGCCCGCTATAGCCTGGCCTTCTTCTGCCAGGCCAATGAGGATGCGGTGATAGAAGGGCCGGCCAAAAAATATCCGCCCATCACAGGGGCGGAATATTTGCGTCAGCGCATCAGCGCCAATTTCTCGAACAGGTACTGACCCCCTGAGCAGCCCTGCCGCTTCCCCCAAGGGGACGACACCCTCGGGGCGGCCCTTCCTCGGTGTCCCTGGCTTGGGGGTGCGCCAGGTTCCAGCCCTCCGTCTTTGGTGCAGTGTGATCTGGTCTGAATTGAAACGACAAAGCCCCGGATCCCGGGGCCTTGTCGGCGATCAGGGGTGGCGCGGATCAGCGCAGCGACTCGATGAGATCGATGTACTGCTGCTTGGCCTCATCCGGCGTCGTGCCTTCCAGCTTGGCCCAGGCATCCCACTTGGCGCGGGCCACCATGTCGGTGAAGCTGGGCTTCTTGGCTTCGTTGTCACCCTCGGTCGCCTGCTTGTACAAGGCATAAATCTTGAGCAAGGTGGCGTTGTCGGGACGCTCGCCGAGCGAGGTGGAATTCTTGACGGTCTCTTCAAACCGGGCGTTCAGATCGGACATGAAAGGTCTCCTGGGCTTTAATAGTCGAGGCCAGTGTAGCCAAAAATTCGGAAAATTAGAACGACCGTTCTTTTTATTTCACAAAGTACTGCAACGCCGGCAAGCAAGCAGCCCTTTGCGACACGCACTCCCTCAAATCCGCCTCTTCGTGATTCGCCTCGCAGCAGCAGCAACGGACTGCCTTCAGAACATCATGCGCAGACCCGCATCAAAGCCCAATGCGCTGCGTGGCTGCATGCCGGGGCTGTTGCTGTAGGCCGGTTGCGGCATGATGACCGGGCTGCTGACGGCCAGCGGCGTCACACCCATCACCGCAGGATTGTTGTGTCCATTGCTCACGCTGATACGTGACACCGTGGTGTAGAGCGCCGTGCGTTTGGAGAGGTTATGCACATAACCCAAGGCCAGCTTGTTCACCGATGCGTCGCCGGTTCCCTGCCCATTTTTGAATTGCACCCTGGCCACTGACGCCCTGAGCTGATGCAGTCCGACAGGGATTTGCACACCAGCCAGAAGCCCGTCATAGCGGTCTGTGGCCCGCACATCGCTGCGCGCATTGCGCACCTGCGACCACTCGCCCAACACACGGACCGGACCGAAGTTGTACGAACCTCCCAGGTTCAGGGACTTGATGGTTTCCTTGCGGCCGTTGAAAGTGCCCAGCATGCTTTCGCCATAGCCCAGCGCAATATCGGTAGGGCCGCTGGCCCAGCCAATGCGCCCACCGGCATAGCGGCCGCGCCTGGCATCATTTTCCGGGAAAGCATACATCAGCTGACCATAAATTCCGCCCAGCCCTGTAGGCAGGTGGTAGCCGATGGAGTTGTTGGCGCGCAGATAATTGTCCGTGCCTGCCGACAAACCGTTTCCCAGCAAGCGCTCGGGCAGCGTGCCGCTGGTCTGCGTACTCAGCGCACGGTTGATGGCCAGGTTGCTGCTGACCACCGCCAGCAAATTGACGCCCACGCCGTTGACGGAATAGGGATCAAAGGCCCAGTCATTCAGAAACGACGGCGTGTGATCACGCCCAAGGCGCAGCTCGCCCCAATTGCCCGCTAGGCTGACGGTGGAGCGTCGCCCAAAGTTCAGCGCACCGCCACCCGTGTCGTTGGTCACAGGCGCTTCCAGCCACATGCTGGCAGACATTCCAGCCCCCAGATCTTCAACGGCACGAACACCCAGACGGCTGGCCAGATTACCCGAGGGTGACAGCGCCCAGATACCTTGGCTGGCCGTGCGGCCGGAGCCATCCCAGGAATTGCTGCGCACCATGTAGCGGCTGACGCCCGCATCCATGACACCGAACAGCGTCACGGATGACTGAGCGCTGGCCAGGCTGCTGGCGGACAATGCAAATAGACTCCAGATATAGCGTGAAATACGTGGCATTTCATGTCTCCTTTTCGTTATGAATTCGCGGTATTGATCCGCGAAATCACTCTAGAAAAGGAAGGCTGCAGCTCTTGTGCAGTTGATGTCATTCATTGCTTATTTGGTGCCATGCTCCCAAGGTGAAATCCCTAGGAATGTCGCCCTGCCGCATGGCCAATGTCAGACAGAAAAAAGCCGGCGCCTTGGAAAAGGCACCGGCACGGATTTTCGCAATGGCTTTACCCGCCCAACATTTGCGCCAAGCAGTTCATGGCACGAGTACCGTGGCCCCCACAGTCTTGCGCGCTTCCAATGCGCGATGGGCTTGTGCTGCCTCTGCCAAGGCAAACTCCTGCTGCGGCTCGCTCACGATGCGCCCCGCCAGCACGTGCTCGAACAGCTCTGCAGCCATCTCCAGCATATGTGAGCGGGGCTGGATGTAATGCATCATGGCCGGCCGGGTCATCCAAATCGAGCCTTTGGCGGCCAGCAGCGATGAGTCCACCACCACGGAGCCGGAAGAGGTTCCGTTGCTGACCAGCGAGCCACGTGGCTGCAGGCAATCGAGCGAGTCCATCAGTGTGTCCTTGCCTACCGAGTCGTAAACCACGGGAACGCCCTTGCCTGCCGTGATTTCCTTCACTCGCTCGACGATGTTTTCACGCGAAGTCACAATGGTGTGCGCGCATCCGTTCGCCCTGGCCAGTTCGGCCTTCTCATCCGTGCTGACCGTACCAATCATGTTGACCCCCATGGCGCGGGCCCACTGACAGGCAATCAGGCCTACGCCTCCGGCAGCTGCGTGATAGAGAATGGTTTCACCGCCCTGCAGCGGATAGACCTGACGGAACAGATACTGGGCCGTCATGCCTTTCATCATGAGTGTGGCTGCCGTACGGTCTGAAATTCCGTCGGGCAACGGAATCAGCACTTCTGCAGGCATCACACGCGCCTGTGCATAAGCGCCTTGCGGACCGATCAGATAGCCAACGCGGTCACCCACCCGGATATCCGTCACACCCGTTCCGACGGCCTCGACCACACCGACGGCATCCGAGCCCAGCCCGTTGGGCAAGGCCAACGGATAACGCCCGGAGCGGAAGTACACATCGATGAAGTTGAGCGCGATATAGCTATGCCGCACGCGCGCCTGGCCTGGGCCGGGGTCTCCCACGGCAACGTTTTCCAGTCGCAGGACTTCTGGACCGCCAGTCTCGTAAAAGCGAATGGCCTGAGTCATGAAATGCTCCTGTATCTATTGAGGTGCAGCAAGCGCTGCAAAGCAAAAGTCCGGGCATCCTCAGTCGCAGACATGCCCGGACCGATTGACGAGCCGATTCAGTTCAGCTTGATGCCGAAATTCCTGACGATCTCGCCATTGCGCTGGTATTCGGCCTGCAGATCGGTAGACAGTTGCTCCAGAGTGCGCTCCTGGCGAATCGGCTCAAAGCCTGTGGCCGCATAACGTGCCTGCACCGCCTGGCTGGCGTTGACTTTTTGCAGCGTGGCATTGATCTTCTCCAGCAACGGCTGCGGCGTCTTTGCCGAAGCAAACACACCGGCCCAGTTGCTGAAATCAAGCTCCGGATAACCGACCTCGGCCATCGTCGGCACATTGGGAAAATCGGACAAGCGGCTCTTGTAAGCAACGGCCAGCAGCTTGACCTTGCCGCTGGGAACCAGCGGCTTGGTGGTCACGGAGCCGTCGAACATCAGCGGAATCTGATTGCCCATGATTTGTGCCAGTGCCGGTGCCGAACCTGGAAACGGCACATGCTGCATGTCCAGCCCCGCCTTCTGATTCAGGATCGCCCCTGCGTACTGCGATGCCGTCCCCTGGCTGTAGGAGGCAAAGGACAGCTGACCCGGATGGGCCTTGATATAGGCAATAGCCTCCTTGGCATCCTTGGCAGGGAACTGAGGCGAAGCAATGAAGACCATGACGGAGCGAGCCATCTGCGAGACGGGTCTGACATCCTTCATGGCATCAAAGCCCCCCTTGAGCACATGCGGAACCTCGGTCAGGATATTGGTCACCGTCACCAGCAGGGTATTGCCGTCTGAGGGCTGGGACAGCATGTATTTCACCGCCATGGCACCGCCGGCACCTGGGCGGTTTTCCACAATCACAGGCTGTTTGAGCTCATGCGCCAACTGATCGCTGATGATGCGAGCAAACACATCGATCGTGCCGCCGGGCGGGGCAGGAACAATGAGCTTGACGGGCTTGTCGGTGAAAGCGAAGGCGCTGCCAGTTGGCAAAGCTGCAGCCAGAGCAATGGACAGCAAGACTGGAATGCGTTGCATCGTGCGCTCCTTTGGACTCAGGCGACTTTGCGCAGAAAACCCTGCTGAGCACCGTTGCGATTCGGAGCAAATCCGTTCCTTGCCAGGCTCTCCTCCACCGTGTCGTAGAACACGCCGATCTGGCAGATCTCGCGCGCCTGGGCAGGAGTGGCGATGGGGCGGCTGCATTCCTTGGCAATGCGCACCAACTGCTCTATCTGCTCCACCGTGCCCATTTTTCGGGTTCGGGTCTGATTCCACAGATTGTCTTCGGTGCCGCAGCGCACATGCAGGCCCATGGCAATGCCCATGAGATTGATGGGCAGCACGTTCAGCACCGAGGCTTCTACCGTGAGCACCGCACCGTCGGGCACGGCGCGCACAAAATTGGCCAGGCTGTAGACGCTGGGCTGGTCCATGCCGCCGCCGATGGCCACCCAGTTCAGCACCAGCGGACCTTTGTAGATGCCGCGACGCATCAGCCGCTCCACCGACTCGAAGCTGTTGATGTTGTAGCACTGGAAGGCACTCTGAATGCCGGCCGCACTCAGGCGACGTATATGTTCTTCGGCCCAGCCCGGCTGTGCTGGCACGGTCATTTCCTTGTAGGCATTGAACACCGCAGGGTCCTCCATCGAAGTGCCCTCGATATCCCGCGCATCGAACTGCTCCAGAATGTTCATCTGCGAGGTATTGATGGTCACCGTCACCTGATCGGGCTTGGGGTCCAGCTCGGCCAGCATGTGGCGGGTATCGTCAGACAGCCATTTGGCGGCCGCGCCATCGGTTTCGGGTGCAAAGCTGATCGACCCGCCCACCTGGATGATCATGTCCGGGACGCGGGCACGCACGCCGGCAATCAGCTCGTTGAACTTGGAAAGCCGCTTGCTGCCGCGGCCGTCGAGCTCGCGTACATGCAAGTGCAGCACCTGGGCGCCGGCGTTGTAGCAGTCCACGGCTTTTTGAATCTGCTCCTCCATCGTGACGGGAATTTCGCCGGGGAAGTCCTCCGGCAGCCACGAAGGTGCATAAGGAGCTGCAGTGATGATGAGAGGCTGCTGATTTTCGGCAACCAGGTGACCGTCGAGGAAATTCATGATGGTGTCTCCGTTGTTATATGAATGCCATGCCCGCGCTCAGAGCCTTGCGTACAACTGTGCCTGCATCGCACCGCCCGGCCAGGTTCTGCGCCTTGCCACGGGCGTCTTTCGATGCTCAAAAAGTCGGTGTGCCAATGATTCCGGCGCGCTCCATCTTTCGATGGCTGGGCGGGTAGTCCATCACCGCGTAATGCTGTGTCGCGCGGTTGTCCCAGATGGCGATGCTGTCGGGCTCCCAGCGCCAGCGGACCTGGTACTCGGGGATCGCGGCCTGGCTGATCAAGAACTGCAGCAGACTGGATGAGCCCTGGGTGAAGTCCTGACCCACACGCACATTGGTGGGCGTGTGGAAGTTCGTGAAATGAGTGGTGAAGCCGCTGACAAACAGCACTTTTTCACCGGTTTCCGGATGTGTACGAACCACCGGGTGCTCCGCATCCGGAAACTGCGCCTTGAGAGCCAGACGCTTCTGCGCAGGCATGGCGGCGCCAAAGGTGCACTCGATGCTGTGGCGTGCCCGTAGCGGGGCTATCACGTCCTTGATATGCGATGGAAGCATCTCGTAAGCCAGCGCCATATTGGCCCACATGGTGTCGCCGCCGACAGGCGGACATTCGACGCAGCGCAGCACGCAGCCCATGGGCGGCACCTCGCGCCAGGTGGCATCGCAATGCCAGGAGTTTTCATACCGGTCCAGCGGCTTGTCCGGCGTCTTGTAGATCTGCACCAGGCCGGGATGCTCGGGGTCGCTGCCGACCACCGGGTGGTCCTCCAGCTCGCCAAAACGCCGGGCAAAACCGACATGCTCGGCGCGACTGATACTCTGGCGGCGCAAGAACAGCACCTTGTGCTTGAGCAAGGCCGTCTTGATCTCTGCGAAAAGCCCATCATCGCGCAGCGCATCCGCCAGTTGCACATCGACCAACTCCGCGCCTATGGCACAGGTCAGAGGGTTTATCTGCATCACTGTCTCCTACACTTTTTTGAACCCAGGCTTGTTGCTAGTCTCTGCCGCCCGGTAAGTCCACTGTAGAAAACCTGTGTCACATAGGTTGTGCATTTCATGCCGCACGCTATGCATCTCATGCCAGAATTTCTCCGACTTTTTGCGTGGAGCAGTCATGGTCACTTTTGTGCGCGCGGCATCTCTGACGAATTTCTCGGAACTCTTCAGCGAACTGGGAGGAGATCCTGATGCGGCATTGCGTCGTGCCGGCCTGCGCCCAGCCGTGGTGCGCGAGCAGGATCAGCTGATCGATGCGCTGACGGCCGGGCGCCTGCTGGAAGAAGCTGCAAGCATCACGGGTTGCGAAAACTTCGGGCTGCGCATGGCGCAATCGCGGCAGGTTTCAAACTTCGGTGTCGTCAGCCTTTTGTTGCTGCACCAGCCCACATTGCGCAAGGTGCTGAGCACGCTGATCGAGCATGTGCACATGCTCAATGAGTCGCTGGTGATTCATATGGACGACGCCAATGGCGTCGTGGTTCTGCGCGAAGAGTTCACCCTGCCGGATGCATTGCCGCAATCCATGGAGCTGGCAATCGGCGTGCTGTTTCGCACCTGCAACCTGCTGCTGCATGAGCAATGGCGCCCGCTGCGGGTCTGCTTCAGCCACCCCGCGCCCGGCGACACCGGCATGCACAAGCAGGTGTTTCGTTGCCGCGTGGAGTTTGATGCGGACTTCAACGGCATTGTGTTTCGCACCGAGGACCTGGATGCTCCCAACCCCTTGGCCGACCCGGTTCTGGTGCGCTATGCCAAGACCATGGTGGACACCACGCAGCAGGGCCGTCAGGCCTCCATCGGCCAGCAGGTGCGCAAGGCCATCTATCTCATGCTGCCCTCGGGCAATGCCACCTGCATCTGCGTGGCCCAAGGTCTGGGGCGCAGCGTACGGACCCTGCAGCGCGAGCTTGACAGTGAAGGCCTGAGCTTTACCGACCTGCTGCAGGAGGTTCGCTCGGATCTTGCCCAGCGCTATGTGCGCAACCCTGACTACCCTGTGGGCCAGATCGCCTCCATGCTGGGCTACAACAGCCACAGTGCCTTCACACGCTGGTTCAGCACGCTCTTTGGCTGCCCGCCTGAGGTCTGGCGTGAAAGAAATCTTCCACCCAACGCGCAACGGCGGGCGCCAGCCTTCAGCCGCGCGTAGGCTGGTCCAGCCAGCGCTGGGCCAGCTTGACCCAGAAGGTCGCACCCAGCGGAATCAGCGCATCGTTGAAGTCGTAGCTGGGGTTGTGCAAGGTACAGGGGCCACCGCCATGCCCGAGGGCGCGATGATCACCATCGCCGTTGGCGATAAAGCAGTAGGCACCGGGCTTTTCCAGCAGCATGAAGGCGAAGTCCTCGGCCCCCATGGATGGCTCTTGCGGCACCACACCGGCATCGCCCAGAATCTCGCGCATCACGGCCTGGGCAAACTCGGCCTCGGGGGCGGTGTTGATGGTGGGCGGGTAGTTGCGCACGAACTCGAACGTGCATTGCGTGCCATGCGCCGCACAGACGGCCTCGCTGATCTGCTGCATGCGCTGCTCGATGAGGTCCAGCACCTCCAGCGTGAAGGTACGCACCGTGCCCTGCAGCTCCACGCTGTCCGGCACGACGTTGGTAGCCTCGCCGGCATGAACCATGGTGACCGACACCACGCCCGCCTCAATGGGCTTGACGTTACGGCTGACGATGGTCTGGAAAGCCATGATGAGCTGTGCCGCCACGGGTACCGGGTCCACCACCATATGCGGCATGGCCGCGTGGCCGCCCTTGCCGCGCACCACGATCCTGAATTCGTTGCTGGATGCCATGGCGGGCCCCGCACCCACGGCCATGGTGCCGGCCTTCATGCCCGGCCAGTTGTGCATGCCAAACACAGCCTGCATGGGGAACTGCTCGAACAGTCCGTCGTTGACCATCTCGCGGGCACCGCCACCGCCTTCCTCGGCAGGCTGGAAGATGGTGTAGACCGTGCCCTCGAAGCTGTCGCGATGTGCGGCCAGATATTGCGCCGCCGCCAGCAACATGGCCGTGTGGCCGTCGTGACCGCAGGCATGCATCTTGCCCGCATGGCGGCTGGCATGGTCAAAGGTGTTGAACTCCTGCATGGGCAGGGCATCCATATCGGCGCGCAGGCCGATGGCTCGGCCGCTACTGCCGCCGTCACGACCGTGGATGATGCCCACCACACCGGTCATGCCCAGACCACGATGGATTGCTATGCCCCATTGCTCCAGCTTCGCCGCGACCAGATCCGAGGTCCGTATTTCCTCGAAACACAGCTCGGGGTGGGCGTGGATATCGCGACGCAGCGCGGCAATGTCAGGGGCGCTTGCTTGAAGTTCGGGCAGCAGGGCCATGCGCTCTCTCCTTGGGGTCATCAATGGCAAAGATGCCATGATGACCCAAAGCGGGAGAGCTTGCGCCCTGCGCGCCTCAAAGCCTCACACCCGGACCTTTCCGTCGCCCGTGAGCATGGACAGCTCCACAAAACGCGGCTTGCCCGCCTGCGCACGGAAAGCGATGGGAAAGCCCGCAACCTGCTGGCCATTCATCGCCTCCAGTGCCGCCACCAGGCCATCGCGCTGCAGGCGACCTGCGGCAGAGGCAGATTTCAGCGCTTCGCTCACGACACGGGCAGCCAGATAGCCTTCCATGCTGGAGTAATCGGGCTGCAGCGAAGCGCCTCCTTTCTGCAGCGCGGCCTGAAACTCACGCGCCAGTGGATGCGAGGCTTTGAAGGGCGAGGGCACGACCTGGGTGACCACCACGCCCTCGGCCTCCTTGCCAAGGGCCTGCGCCAGTGCAGAAGTTCCCACGAACGACACGTTGTAGAACTGACCGCCATAGCCTGCCTGGCGTGCCGCTCGCACAAAGGCAGCGCTGGCCGCATAGGTGCCGACCTGCACGATGACATCGGCACCCAGCGGCACCAGAGTCTTGACGGCCTTGGCCACATCCTGGGAGTTGCGCTCCACCGTCGCGGCCCCCACGGGTTTGAGGCCATGGCCTTGCAGCGCCTGCATCACCCCCTCGAGACCTGACTGACCATAGGCGTCGTTCTGATGAAACACCGCGATCTTCTTGAGGCCCAAAGAAACCAGCTGTCTGACCATGAGCGCGGTTTCATCGGCATAGGAGGCGCGCAGATTGAAGACCGTCTGGGCCAGCTTGGGATCGCGCAGGCCGGCGCCCCCCGTCAGTGGAGCAATCAGCGGCAGCTTGGCCTTCTGCAGCAAAGGCAGTGACGCCATGCTGGTGGGCGTGCCCAGATAGCCAAACAAGGCCATCACATCATCGGCAATGAATTTTTGGGTATTGGCCACGCAGCGCTCTGGCTCATAGCCATCGTCCAGCGTGCGCAGCTCCACCTGGCGGCGGCCGATGCCGCCCTGGGCATTGAGCTGATCGAAATACAGCTTGGCGCCCTGCACAAACTGCATACCCAGCTGCGCTGAAGGACCGCTCAGCGCACAGGACTGCCCAAGCACAATGGGCCCGCTCGAATCCTGGGCATGACTTGCGCCGATCCAGCTCCCGGCTGCCACAGCTGCGCCAGCAGTCATGAATTGACGACGATTCCACTCCACTCGCTTGTACTGCATTGCTCTTGATCTCTCTACGGGCTACTCATTGCTACGGGCTGGATCGGCCCGTTTCTGGGGTCTTGCATCTCAGGTTTCTTGACATGGATGCGCGCCGCATAATAGGCCCACAAAACGGTCTTCAGCCGCAAACCGGTCCAGATTTTTCGAGCCCACGACATGCCTCATATCGTTCAAGTACGCGGCGCCTGCCCGCATGACTGCCCGGACACCTGCGCTCTGGTCACCACGGTGATCGATGGCACGGCCACCAAGGTGCAAGGCAATGCAGAGCACGCTCACACGGGCGGCGTGCTCTGCGCCAAGGTCAGCAAGTACACCGAGCGCACCTACCACGCCGGGCGAGTACTGCAGCCGCTCAAGCGCAGCGGCCCCAAAGGCAGCGGCCAGTTCACCCCCGTGAGCTGGGAAGAAGCCCTGAGCGATATTGCCCAGCGCCTGCACGGGATTGCCCGGCGCGCGCCCGAAGCCATACTGCCCTACAGCTATGCCGGCACCATGGGACTGGTGCAGAGCGAGAGCATGGACCGACGGTTTTTTCACCAGTTGGGCTCCAGCCTGCTGGATCGCACCATCTGCGCCAGTGCCGGCAGCGAGGCGCTGACCGCTACCTATGGCGGCAAGCTGGGCATGCGTGTGGAGTTCTTTGCCGAAAGCAAGCTGATCCTGATCTGGGGCAGCAACAGCATTGCCAGCAATCTTCATTTCTGGCGCTATGCACAGGAAGCCAAGCGCCAGGGCGCCAAGCTGATCTGCATAGACCCGCGCAAGAGCGAGACCGCCGACAAATGCCAGGAACACCTGCAACTGCTGCCCGGCACCGATGCGGCACTGGCATTGGCGCTGATGCACGAGCTGATCGTGCACGACTGGCTGGACCACGACTACATCGCCCAACACACCCTCGGCTGGGAGGCACTCAGGGCCAGAGCATTGCAATGGCCACCCGAACGCGCGGCCAGTGTCTGTGGCCTGAGCGTGGAACAGATTCAGTCCTTGGCACGTGATTACGGCACGACCAGACCAGCGGCCATTCGCCTCAATTACGGTATGCAGCGGGCGCGCGGCGGCGGCAATGCCGTGCGCGCCGTGGCCTGTTTGCCGGCTCTTGCCGGCGCCTGGCGCCACCGTGCTGGCGGGCTGCTGCTGTCCGCCTCGGGGGTCTCGCCGTTCAAGCGCGCAGATCTGCAAATGCCCCAGCTGCTGGGCGAGCGTCGCCCACGCACGCTGAACATGAGCCAGATTGGCGATGTGCTGCTGCATGGGGGCGATGCCGGCTTCGGCCCCAAGGTGGAAGCCGTCGTGGTCTATAACAGCAATCCCGTGGCGGTGGCGCCAGAGTCGGCCAAGGTGGCTGCGGGCTTTGCGCGCGAAGATCTGTTCACCGTGGTGCTTGAGCATTTCTTGACCGACACCGCAGACCATGCCGATTATGTGCTGCCCGCCACCACGCAGCTAGAGCATTGGGACGTCCACGGCAGCTACGGCCATACCGATGTGCTGCTGAATCGCCCCGCGATCGAGCCCCAGGGCCAGGCACGCAGCAACGCGCAGATCTTTCGCGATCTGGCCATGCATATGGCCCGGCTGGACCCCGCTTTTGCTGCGGCATGTTTCTCGGAGTCCGACGAAGCTCTATGCCGTGCAGCAGTTACACATACTGCGATTGATTTCGAAGACCTTCTGCAACGGGGCTTTGCCCATATTCCGCTGCCCGATGCGCCATTTGCCGAAGGTGGCTTTGCCACGCCTTCGGGCAAATGCGAATTCGACAACCCAGCCCTGGCGCGGCTGGGCATCAACACCCTGCCCGACTACCTGCCCAATTACGAGCCGCCCACGGCCGCCTACCCGCTGGCCATGATCTCGCCGCCGGCACGCAACTTCCTCAACAGCAGCTTTGCCAATGTAGCCAGTCTGTCCCGCATGGAAGAGCGCCCGCTGCTGGAGATGCACCCCGATGACGCAGCTGCGCGCGGCATTGCCGACGGTGACCGGTTACGCGTCTTCAACCAGCGCGGCGAGCATGTCTGCCACGCCGCCGTCAACGGCCGCGCTCGCGCCGGCGTGGTGGTGGGCCTGGGCATCTGGTGGCGCAAGCAGGGAGCCAACGGAACGAATGTGAACGAGCTGACGCATCAGCAGCTCACCGATATTGGCCGAGCGCCCTGCTTCTACGACTGCGCGGTACAGGTGGAAAAGTTCAAGGAGTTGTCAGCCTGACACCGCTGCATTGTGGTTGACCATGAGCAGGGCCACGGCGCGAGCAACCATAATGCAGACACTCAATGAATATGCGGCCGGGGTCTGAGCCTGTCAGAGCACACAGGTACAGCGCAGAGCCGCCCTGCTCTCGCGACATCATCTGTGAAGAAATCTCTCCCCTGGCACCGCCGGCTTGCGCCTAACCGGCTTGATTTGCGTCGACTGATCCTGGTCCTGACCATCTGCAGCGCGCTGATCCCGTTTCTCAACACCTTCTATGCCGGCTATCTGGTGCAGCGCCAGCAGCTGATAGACAACACGCTCGAAGGTCACCATGCCTATGCGACCAAGCTGGCGCAGAGCACGGATGATTTTCTGCAGTCCGCCCTGCAGCAGCTGGAATACAGCGCCAATCTGATGGGCGCGCACATGGATGACGTGGACTATCTGGCCAAGGAGGCCACACGTCTGCGCCTGCAAACCAAGAGCTTCAACTCCGTCACCATCATCGACCCAACGGGCTATGTGCTGGCGACATCGCCCGAAACCCTGCAGATCAAGGGCAAGACGCTGCAAAGCGCCGGAGTGACACAGACATTGAGCACTCGCGGGCCCGTCATCAGCCAGCCCTATATGTCCACGGCCGGCAACTACATCGTCTTTGTCTCGCAGCCCATTTTCGACCCTCAGGGCGAATTCCTGGGAGCGGTAGGCGGCAGCATCTACCTCAAGGAAGACAGCATCCTCGACACCCTGCTGGGCTCGCACTTCTACCAGGATGGCACCTATGTCTATGTGGTGGACCAGAACAAGCACATCATCTATCACCCCGACAACCACCGTATCGGCGATCAGGTGATCAACAACGATGTCATCAACGCCGTGATCCGAGGCGAGTCGGGTACGGCGCCAGTCGTCAACAGCAAGGGAGTGGAAATGCTGGCCGGCTATGCCGTCATCCATGCCTCGGGATGGGGCATTGTGGCCCAGCGCCCCAAGGCGGCCACGCTGGCCCCGCTCAACAAGCTGATGCGCTCCGTGCTCTACAAGACCCTGCCCATCGCCCTGCTGATGCTGGTGGTCATCTGGTGGAGCGCGCGCCGCATTGCCAGCCCGCTGCGCCAGCTCGCCAATGGCGCTCACGATATGGACAAGCCCGAGACGGCGCAGAACATCCAGGCCGTCAAGTCCTGGTACTTCGAGTCCTACGAACTCAAGAAAGCCATGCTCAAGGGCCTGGGCCTGCTGCAACGCAATATCACCAAGCTGCGCGAGGACGTGAACACCGATCCGTTGACCGGGCTGGGCAATCGCCGCCATCTGGAGGCAGCCATCAGCGCCTTTCAGACGCAAGCGCTGCCGTTCTCGGTGATTGCCATCGACATCGACCACTTCAAGCATATCAACGACGGTTTTGGCCACGATACAGGCGACGAGGTACTCAGACAGCTCGCACGCACCATGCGCGAGGTCTCGCGTGTCGATGACCTGCCCTGCCGCGTGGGTGGCGAGGAGTTTCTGCTGCTGCTGCCCGGCACAGGGCTGGAGGCCGCCGCCCATGCCGCCGAGCGCCTGCGTCAGCTGGTCGAGAAAATGGAGATACCGCCCGTGGGCCATATCACCATCTCGCTGGGCGTGGCCCACTGGCCCGACAGCGATCCCGATATCAAGGCCGTCTTCCAGCAGGCCGATGCCATGCTCTATGCCGCCAAGCGGGGTGGACGCAATCGTGTCATGGTCAGTAAGGCCTGCGAGCCTCCCAGCGAGCTCTGAGCCCGGCAGCACCGTAGTTCCGCTCCCACACTCAAGGCGTATCCGCTGTCACAGCCGATACGCTTTTTTTGCAGCTTATTGTGTGACTCCGTTGCACCAATTTGGCCATTGACGCTTCAAATTAGTGAGCATGCACCATAAGCGTTAAAAGGATTGAGCGCAAATTGATCTGAATTCCATAACAAGTAACTGATTTCATTGAACTAATACCTTGAGCCCTCTGACCTGGCACAGCTCTTGCTGAAAACCCTTGCCCCGCAACCCCGGATGGACAGCGGAATACACAACAGCAAAGGAATTTCAGATGCCAGAGCCAAGCAAGCATGTCAGTCGCAGACAACTGCTCTCGATGATCGGAAAGGTCGCGGGCGGCAGTGCCATGTACCAAGCCATGAGTTCACTGGGCTACGCCGCCGAGTCGCATTACAGCGGTCCGGTCAAGCTCGGCAACGCCAGACCTGGCGCGTCGGTGCTGGTGCTGGGCGCGGGCCTGGCAGGCATGGTGGCAGCCCACGAGTTGCGCGCGGCGGGCTACAAGGTGCAGTTGCTTGAATACCAGAGTCGCGCCGGCGGCCGATGCTGGACGCTGCGCGGCGGCGATGAGTTCAGCGAACTCGACGGTACACGCCAGAAAGTGGGCTTTGCCAAGGGCAACTACTTCAACCCCGGCCCCTGGCGCGTGCCCTACCACCACCATGCGATGCTGGACTACTACAAGCGCTTCGGAATCAAGCTCGAAGCCTTCAACCAGGTCAACTACAACGCCTATCTGCACAACAGCAAGGCCCTGGCTGGCAAGCCCCAGCGCTTTCGCCATGTGCAGACCGATGTCTACGGTCATGTGGCCGAGCTGCTGTCCAAGGCTACCAATCAGGGGGCGCTGGACCAGAGCGTCAGCCGGGAAGACAAGGAACGCCTGCTGGAGAGCCTCAAGGCCTGGGGCGTGCTGGACAAGGAGTACCGCTACCGCGCCAGCAATGCGGTCAGCGATTTCCGTGGCTACGACATCGACCCCGGCGGTGGCCTGATGGCGCAGGCCAAACCGTCGACGCCCATGGGCCTGCACGAGCTGCTCGAATCCAATTTGTGGCGCCAGATGGGCGTGGGTAATATCTACGAATTCCACAGCGCCATCTTCCAGCCCGAAGGCGGCATGGACATGCTGGCCCAGGCCATGGCGCGCGATCTGGGCTCGGCCATACGCTACAACGCCAAGGTCACCAAGATCGCCCAGAACGACAAGGGCGTGACCGTGGACTATGTGGACGCCCTCAAGCCCGGCGCCACACTGCAGGCCCGCGCCGACTGGTGCGTGTGCACGATTCCGCTGTCCATCCTGAGCCAGATCGAAGTGCAGGCCAGCAGCGCCATGCAAAACGCGATTGCTGCCGTGCCCTATGGCAGCTCCATGAAGGTCGGTCTGGAGTTCAAGCGCCGCTTCTGGGAAGAGGACGAGCGCATCTACGGCGGCATCAGCTACACCGATCTGCCGATTCAGCAGATCTCCTACCCCTCCACCGGTTATATGGGCAACGGCCCCGCCGTGCTGCTGGGCGCCTATGCCTTCGAGAACTCCAACAGCTACCGCTTCTCCTCGCTCAAGCCGGCCGAGCGCATTCGTCTGGCGCTGGAGTACGGCGCGCAGATTCATCCGCAGTACAAGCAGGAGTTCCTCAACGGTGTGTCGGTAGCCTGGCATCGCATGCCCTGGATCAACGGCTGCTTCGGCAACTGGACCGATGCGCTGCGCGAGCAGCACTACAAGGATCTGGCCCAGATCGACGGTCGCCTGGTGCTCGCGGGCGAGCATGTCTCGTACATCCCCGCCTGGCAGGAAGGTGCCGTGCTGTCTTCGCTGGACGCCATCCAGCGTCTGCACGCCAAGGCCTCCAGCCTCTGATCGCCCATGTCTGCAACAAGGAACTTCACCATGCACACATTGCACCGTCTTTGCTCCGCTTTCGCCCTGGCCCTGGGTCTCTCCGGCGCCGTCCTGGCCCAATCACAGGGCATGAAAACCCAGGATGTGAAAAACCTGCAAACGCTGCAGTCTGCCGCCGTTCTTTCCATCTCGCCCGCCGATACCCAGGCGCTGATGCAGAACTTCTCTGCGGTCCGTCCACGCTTCAGCCAGAGCGGCGGAGAGACCCTGTACCAGGCCATCTGCCAGGGATGCCACATGGTCAAGGGCGAAGGCGCCAAGGGTGCCGGCTTCTACCCCGCGCTGGCCTCCAACCCCAAGCTGGCAGCCGCCGCCTACCCGGCCTCGGTCGTCATGAACGGCCTGCACGGCATGCCGTCCTTTGCCAGCAAGCTGTCCGACGAGCAGATTGCCGACGTCGTGAACTATGTGCGCAGCAACTTCGGCAATCAGTACCCGGACAAGCTGTCTGCCGCCGACGTCAAACCCTTTCGCGTCACCCCATAAATCCATTCAGGAGATCACATGAACGTTCCATCCATCTTCAAGACCGCCACCACCGCCGCCCTGCTGGGCGCTGCAGTCCTGCTCACCGGCTGCGCAGCCACCACCTCCGGCGGTGGCGATATCCTGCGTTACAAGACACCGGGCTCGACCTTCCCCATCGCCGCAGCCGTGGAAATTCCCACCGATGCCCGCACCGTCTACCTCTCGGGCAAGGTGCCGCCCGTGGTGGACAAATCCAAGCCCGCCACTGATCCTGCTGCCTATGGCGGCGACACCGAAGGCCAGACCATGGCCATCCTCAAGGGCCTGGAAGAGCAGCTCAAGAGCATGAATCTCGGCATGAGCGATGTGGTGAAGATGCAGGTCTTCCTGGTGGCCGACCCCGCCAAGGGCAACAAGATGGACTTTGCCGGCTTCATGCGTGGCTACACCCAGTTCTTTGGCACGGCTGCCCAGCCCAACCTGCCCGCACGCTCGGCCTTCCAGATTGCAGCCCTGGCCAACCCGGCCTGGTATGTGGAAATCGAGGTCGTGGCAGTGCGTGCCGCCAAGCCCGCCAAGTAAGTGATGCACCGACCTCTGCTCCAGCCCCTGGAAAAATAAACCGGGTCGCATTCATCGCCTGCCCCGTCAGCGATGAATGCCGATTCCAGCGCCGCTCAGTGGGCGGGAGAACCCGTTCCCTGCTGGGCGCTGCGCGCATCCAGGGCCAGGAAATGGTGAACCACGGGCCTGTCCGGCCCCTGGTGGTAGCGCAAAGCGGCGGCCTGCAGATCGGCATCGGCCTTGGACACACGACCATGCTGGCGCAAGTGCTCAGCCCAGGATTCAACCAGGAACCACTCAATCACTCGACCGGGCTCGCCGGTGTGTTCGGCCACGCCCCAGGCATAAGCCCCATCGCGACGGCGCTCCTGGGCCACTTGCTGCATGGCCTGGAAAAAAGCGGCCAAATCTTCGTGGGCAATGCGGTATTCGATCTGAATCATGACCGGGCCACGATCATGAGCCACGGGTTCTGCCAGCAGGGGCTCGGGCCAGTGGTTGGACGGTTGCAGATCCGCCTCACCAGCTGGCAGCTTGACGCGGTGAAAGACCAGGGACACCAGCACCAGACCCAGGGCTCCGATCAGCAGCGTGACCGGCAGGCCCAGCTGGCCGGCAATCAGGCCCCAGCCCAGGCTGCCCAGGGCCATGGCTCCGTTGAATACCATCAGGTAGATGGCAAGACCCCGGCCGCGCACCCAGTTGGGCAGCACCGCCTGGGCCACACCGTTGAGTGTGGTCAGCGCAACAATCCAGCCCAGGCCCAGCACCAGCATCAGCGCCACGGCAGCCCACTGGGGCGGCGCAAGGGTCAGCATGCCCATGACCAAGGCCGTAACCACAGAAGCCAGCAACACCAGACCGTCGGTATCGAGACGCTTGCGCAGCTTGGGCAGCAGCACGGCGCCCAGGATGGCCCCGGCGCCCACAGCGCCCAGCATCACGCCATAAAAGCCGGCCGTGCCGCCCAGCATGCGCCGCGCCACCAGGGGCAGCAGGGCCCAGACCGAGCTGGCGAACAGGAAAAACACAGCGGCGCGCAGCAACACCACATGCAGCTCGCGGCTGGCACGGGCATAGCGCACACCGGCCCGGAAGGCGCCGAAGAACTGCTCGTTGAGCGCCGAAGCCTCGGCCTTGGGACGCTTCCACCAGATGAGGGCGGCGATCACGAACACATAGCTCAGCACATCAAGGCCGTAGGCCGCCGCGGCGCCGAAGCTGGCCAGCAGCAGGCCGCCGGCGGCCGGGCCGATGGCACGGGCGATGTTGATGCCCAGGGAGTTCAGGGCCACGGCGCTCTTGAGTTCGCTGCGCGGCACCAGCTCGGGCACGATGGACTGCCAGGTCGGTCCCATGAGGGCGGCGCCAATGCCGCCCACAAAGGTCAGGGCCACCAGGTATTCCACCGTGAGGGTGTTGGTCTGGGCAAGCACCAGCAGCGTGCCGCTGACGGCGCCCAGCAACACCTGCACGCCGATGAGGAAACGACGGCGGTCCAGGATGTCGGACAGCACGCCGGCCGGGATGGCCAGCAGAAAGACTGGCAGCGTGGCCGCCGTCTGGATCAGGGCCACGGCCGTGGGGCTGGACGAGAGCTCGGTCACCATCCAGGCGCTGGCCACATCGCGCATGAAGCTGCCGATATTGCCCAGCACCGTGGCGGCCCACAGCACTGCAAAGACGGGAATGGCCAGGGGCGCGAAGCTGCCCGAGGCGGTTTTTTGGTTATCCGGCATGGGAGTCTCCTAGATCGTGCCAGGCGACGAGCAACATGCCGCCGACCAGGCCCCAGTGTTCAAAAAATGCGTTGGCAGCACGCTGGCGCTCGGCCTGCGGCGCTGCCCGGAAGCGGTCGGCCAGCAAGGCTGCCAGCACCGTGAAACCGGCGAGGGCCAGCGGCTGCACCCAGGGGGCGGGGGCTGCGGCATACAGCGTCTCGCCCATCTCACAACGCCCAGCAGGCGCAGCCCAGGGCGCCCCAGAAGCCCTTGAGATCGGCCACGGGCAGCTTGCTGCTCCAGGCCGTGGCGTGGGCATGGCCATGCATGTTGCAGCTACTGGCGCAGCCGCAGTTTGCTGCCGCGTTGCGCATCACGGACTGCAGCGGCGTGCCTTCCTGCATACCCCAGGCGCCATAGCCCTTGAAGGTGCGCACGGGCGACCAGTCGGGCATGGCCAGGGGCGGGGCCGACTCATCGAGGTCGGCGAAGGCACCAGCGCCGTAGACCACCTTGCCGCCCACCACGGTGAGCAGGGCCGAGGTGTCGGCGATGTCGGACTCGGGGCAGGCGAAGAAATCGCGATCAGGAACGATGAGGTCGGCCAGCTGGCCCACCTGGATGCGGCCCTTCTTGCCCTGTTCGTTGCTGAACCAGGTGACGTTTTCGGTCCACATGCGCAAGGCCTGGTCGCGGGTGAGGCAATTGCGCTGAGGCGTGAGCTGCAGGCCACCCACGGTCTTGCCCGTGACGAGCCATGACAGCGAGACCCAGGGGTTGTAGCTGGCGACGCGGGTGGCGTCGGTGCCGGCAGACACGTTCACGCCTTTTTCCAGCATGCGCTTGACAGGCGGTGTGGCTTCGGCCGCAGCCGCGCCATAGCGCTCGACGAAGTATTCGCCCTGGTAGGCCATGCGGTGCTGCACGGCAACGCCTCCGCCCAGGGCCGCGATGCGGTCGATGGACTTCTCGGAGATGGTTTCGGCGTGGTCGAAGAACCAGTTCAGACCGGCCAGGGGAATGTCTTCATTGACCTTCTCGAACACATCGAGCGCGCGATCGATGGTCTCGTCGTAGGTGGCGTGCATGCGCCAGGGCCAGCGGTTCTGTGCCAGGATGCGCACCACTTCTTCGAGCTCGCCTTCCATGCCGGGCGCCAGCTCGGGCTGGGGCTGGCGGAAGTCCTCGAAGTCGGCAGCCGAGAACACCAGCATCTCGCCTGCGCCGTTGTGGCGGAAGTAGTCCGTGCCCTGCTTGTACTGCGAGGTGGCGGTCCAGCGCAGAAAGTCGTCCTTCTCTTCCTTGGGCTTTTGCGTGAACAGGTTGTAGGCCAGGCGGATGGTGAGCTGGTCGGCATCGGCCAGTTCCTGGATCACGTCGTAGTCGTCTGGGTAGTTCTGCATGCCGCCGCCCGCGTCGATGGCACCGGTCACGCCCAGGCGGTTGAGTTCGCGCATGAAGTGGCGTGTGGAGTTGAGCTGGTAGTCGCGCGGCAGCTTGGGGCCCTTGGCCAGCGTGGCGTAGAGGATGGAGGCGTTGGGCTTGGCCAGCAGCAGGCCCGTGGGGTTGCCGGCGCTGTCGCGCAGGATCTGGCCACCGGGCGGCTCGGGCGTGTCCTTGGTGTAGCCCACGGCGCGCAGGGCAGCGGCGTTGAGCAGGGCACGGTCATACAGGTGCAGGATGAAGACCGGGGTGTCGGGTGCCACGGTATTCAGCTCGGCCAGCGTGGGCAGACGCTTTTCCACGAACTGGTGCTCGCTGAAGCCGCCCACAACGCGCACCCACTGGGGCGCAGGGGTCACGTCCACCTGAGCCTTGAGCATGGCCATGGCATCGGCCAGGCTCTTCACGCCGTCCCAGCGCAGCTCCATGTTGAAGTTCAGGCCGCCGCGGATCAGATGCAGGTGATTATCTATCAAACCCGGCAGAGCGCTACGTCCGCCCAGATCGATGCGCCTGGTCTGCGGGCCGGCCAGAGGCAGGACCTCGCGGTCGCTGCCGACGGCGCTGAAGCGCCCCCGGCTCACGGCCACGGCCGTGGCCGCGGGCTTGCTGCGGTCCAGCGTGGTGAAACGGCCGTTGAACAGGATCAGATCGGGGGCGGAGGGCAGGGTCATGGAGGTCTCCGGTGGTTCAGCGGCGCCAAAAGTGCGCCAGATTTCTTGGCGAGCAGACCAAGGTCGCATTGAGGACCGCATCCGTACATGCGTACGGCGAGAACCGCGGGCGCGAGATCGGTCTGCGCTGCAGAAAGATGATGTGCTCTTTTTAGCCTTCGTGGGCGCCGAACATGGTCTTGGCGTAAGTGATGCCTATGCCGTAGCCGCCACCCAGCTTCTTGGCGATGCCCGTGGTCATGTCATAGGTCTCGGTACGGGCCCAGTCACGCTGCATTTCCAGCAGGTACTGCAGCGACGTGATGGGCTGGGCGCCGGCCTGCACCATGCGCTCCATGGCACGGTTATGGGCTTCGGTGGAAATGTCGCCGCAGGCATCGGCGATCACGAAGACCTCAAAACCCTGGTCCAGCGCCGACAGGGCCGGTCCGACGATGCACACGCTGGTCCACAGGCCGGCCAGCACGATGCGAGGCTTGCCGATCTCGTTGACCTTCCGGATCACAGCATCGTCTTCCCAGGTATTCATCGAGGTGCGGTCCAGCAGGGTCTGGCCGGGAAAAGGCGCGGTCACTTCCTCGAACATGGGGCCGGAGAAGCTTTTTTCTGCCACGGTGGTCAGGATGGTCGAGGCACCGAAGCCGGCTGCGGCCGAAGCGACCAGGGCGGCGTTGGAACGCAGCTGCACGGGATCGATGGAGTGCGTGGCAAAAGCCATCTGCGACTGGAAGTCGATCATGATCAGCGTGTGGTCATGGGGGTTGAGCAGCTTGGCACCGGGCTTGGCGACGGCGACGGGACGGGCGATGGAGGCATTGGCGTTGGTCATGGTGAAACTCCTGGGTAAAAGGTGAGCGAGAGGCTGCAGGGGAAACAGGAAAGCAGGATGAAAGCCGGGGTGTGAAAGCCGGTGCTTACAAGCTGGGCAGTTCACGAGGACGCAGGTCAAAGACCAGCACCTCGGCCTGCTCGCCCTGATCGAAGCGCAGAGCCCCGGCGTTGCGGATGCGGGCGCCGTCGCCTTCGGACAGGCGCTCGCCGTTCACGCTGATACTGCCGCGGGCCACATGCACATAGACATGACGGTCGGAGCCCACATCGAGTTCGGCGGACTCTTCACCGTCGAACAGGCCGGCATAGACCCGTGCGTCCTGGCGCACGGCCAGCGTGCCGTCTGCGCCTTCGGGGGCGATGATCAGGCGCAGGCGGCCGCGCTTGTCGGCATCGTCCACATGGACCTGCTGATAGCGTGGAGCTGCGCCGCGTTCGGCGGGCACGATCCAGATCTGCAGAAAGTGCACCGGGTCCTGGGCCGAGTGGTTGAATTCGCTGTGCTCCACGCCGGTGCCGGCGCTCATCATCTGCACGTCGCCGGGACGGATCACCGAGCCCGTGCCCATGGAGTCCTTGTGCTCCAGGGCGCCGTCGAGCACATAGGAGAAGATTTCCATGTCGCGGTGGCCGTGGGTACCGAAGCCCTGACCAGGGGACACATTGTCGTCATTGATGACCAGCAGATCCGAAAAGCCTTGCTGATTGGCATCGCGGTAATGGCCGAAGGAGAAGGTGTGGCGCGATTGCAGCCAGCCATGGTTGGCACGGCCGCGGTGGTTGGATTGGCGAACTTCAAGCATTGATATCTCCTTAACAATCGATGGCGTTCACACTTGCTGCAGCAGGCCCGTCTGCCTTGTATCGCTGCGTTTCGTGTTGCGATGCATGAAGTATCGGTGGCCTTATCGGCGCCTATGCTGAAAGAAAATTCCCTGAATCATCGATAATTTCGATGATTGTTTTTTACGCACTCAAAGCATGCTCAAACTCTCTCTGGAAGCCATAGAACTGGTGGACACCATTGCCCGCCATGGCTCGTTCGCCGGTGCGGCAGAGCGTCTGCACAAAGTACCTTCGACCATCTCCTATGCCGTGTCCAAGCTCGAGGAACAGCTGGGTCTGAACCTGTTTGTGCGCAACGGCCCGCGTGTCAGTCTCACGCCCGCGGGCGAGGAATTGCTCAAGGAAGGGCGCTGGCTGCTGGCAGCTGCGCGTCAGCTCGAGTCGCGACTGCGCCAGATCGCCACGGGATTCGAGACCGAGGTCCGCCTGGTGCACGACTCGCTGATCCCCACGAGCGCCTTCGGCGCCGACATCCAGGCATTCGAGGCGCTGAACAGCGGCACGCGGCTGCGCATCGGCAGCGAGACCCTGACGGGCACCTGGGAAGCCTTGCGCGAAGGCCGGGCCGACCTGATCGTGGCGGCGGGCGAGGGTCCGGCCGGTGGTGGCCACAAGGCCGTGGCCGTGGGCCAGCTCGATTTCGTGTTCTGCGTGACTGCCAGCCACCCGCTGGCGCGTCTTGGCCGTCCGCTGGCGCGCGCCGACCTGCTGGAGCACACCGCCGTGGTGGTGGGCGACGGCGCCCGTTCGCTGACCGACCGCACCGTGGGTCTGCTCACCGGTCAGCGGCGCATCACCGTGCCCGATATGCAGGCCAAGATAGCCTGCCAGGCCGCCGGCCTGGGCCACGGCTTTGTGCCACGCGCATGCGTGCGTGTGGAGCTGGAGACCGGGGTACTGGTAGAACTGGCGGTGGAAGAACCGCGACCGCCCGAAACCTTCTGGCTGGCTTGGCGCAGCGATGCCCCCGGCCGGGCCCAGCAATGGTGGCGCGAGCGCCTGAGCCGCCCACTGCTGCCCGGCATACTTCCCTACTGAAAACGGCCCTGCAACTCAAGGTGGCAGGGCCGCTACGATGCAAGCCGACGAGGTCTGCGGCAACGGCTCAAGCCATGCCCAGAACCTCGCGAAGCTCAGGAAGGAGGCGATCAGTCCAGCTTCACGCCGGCCGCCTTGATGACCTCACCCCAGCGCTTGGCTTCGGTGCGCGCCAGCTGGTGGAACTGCTCGGGCGTGCCAGGCAGGGCTTCCATGCCGAAGTCGGCCATGCGCTTGACCACGTCAGGGTCCTTGAGGGCTTTTTGCAGGTCTGCGTTGAGGCGCTGCACGATGGCTGGCGGCAAGCCCTTGGGACCCAGAATGCCCTGGAAGGCATAGACCTCGGAATCCTTGAGACCCAGTTCGGCCAGCGTGGGCACATTGGGCAGATTGGGCACGCGCTTGGCCGTGCCTATGGCCAGGGCCCGCACCTTGCCGGACTGGATCACGGGCAGGCCCGATGCCAGATCCAGGAACATGCAAGGCACCTGGCCGCCCATCACATCGGCCAGCGCGGGCGCGGCACCCTTGTAGGGGATATGGGTCAGACTGGTGCCGGTGCGGTTCTTGAACAGCTCCATGGCCAGATGGTGAGGCGAGCCATTGCCGGGCGAGGCGTAGTTGAGCTTGCCGGGGTTGGCCTTGGCATAGGCCAGGAATTCCTTGAAATCCTTGGCTTCGAACGCAGGGTTGACCACCAGCGCCATGGGGAAGCGGCTGATGCCGCCCACATAGGTGAAATCCTTGTCGGGGCTGAAGGGCAGCTTGCTGAACAGGTGCTCGTTGAACGCCAGGATGGCGTTGTCGGCCGACATGATGGTGTAGCCATCGGGCTTGGCCGCGGCAACGAGCTGGCCGCCGATATTCGTCGAGGCACCGGGACGGTTGTCCACCACGATGGTCTGGTTCAGCGTCTTGCGCATGGATTCGGCCACCGTGCGGGCCAGCACATCGGTGCCGCCTCCGGGTGGGTAGGGAACGACCCAGCGCACAGGGTTGGCGGGCCAGTCCTGCGCCATGGCAAAGGGGGATGCGGCAGCAGCCGAGCTGGCTGCCACGGCAGCCAGGAATTGACGACGATCCATCGTTTGTCTCCTTGAGGGTGATGTAGGGGGTTGTGGAATGATTTTTAGACCCCGCCAGGCGGCCTTTTCTATTAATTGATAGCTGCCTGCGCTTGTCTCTATTCGGTTTGAATCGGTTTTGACTCTGATTTCTGTATGGGTGGCAGTTTGAAGCTCACGCGCTCGACCTGATAGCCTTTCTGACGCAGCAGCTCGGGCAGGCCCTTGGGCCCGACCATGTGCAGCGCTCCCACGGCGGCAAACACGGTCTTGCCCTGCTGGAGCTGACGCACAATGCCGTCTGCCATACCCGGATTGCGTCCATCCATGAGGCGCGCGTACTTGAGCCGGTCACGCTCGGTCTTGATGCAGTCGCACCAGTCGGCATAGTTCTCCAGCTGTTTTTCGTTGCCGCTTGCCCAGATGTTCGCCAGCTGTTGCAGGATTTCCGGGGACTTGGGATCTTCGAGCTGCTCCAGCCCATCGCGCACGCTTTCCTGTACCTCCAAGGGATCGTCGGAAAGCAGCTCCTCGAGCTGGATCTGCGCCGACTCCAGCCCCAGCACAGGCTTGCGCACGGCACCGGCCAGGCTCGCCAGCTGCAGATCGGCGCCGAATTCGACCATCAGCCCATGCTTGCGGCCCAGCTGGCTGACCAGTCCCAGCAGTTGGGCGTCCGGACGTTGCACGCTCAGATGCTCGGCACAGGCTCGCTTGCGCTGCTGCGCCAGCCGGGCGTCCAGATCTGCGGGCAGCGCAGGGGCGTCGACACGGGCCTGGAAGCCGTCGATCAACTGCTGCATGACCTGCGGATTCAGCACATCCAGCTCCAGCGCCAGCAAATCCGTCGCAACCATGGCACGCAAAATGGTGCGGCCGGGCAAGATCCACTCCCGCTTGCCCACATGCAAAGTGCCGTAAAGCCAGCTGGTGCGCTCGCCGTCCTGCACGCGCCAGAGCAGGCCTCTGTCCTGCATCTGGGGGGCCATGGCCTGCACTTCGGCCGGCGTTGGCGGACTGAACGGCGGCGGGCAACTGACTGCAGGTTCGGCGGCAGGCTCTGCCGCCATGGACAGGCCCGTCAACAAAGCGAACGCTATGGCCGACACGGCCTTCAGAGGCGAAATCCAGCGCGAGAGATTCAGACTTGGCATGGGCATGGCGGCAGCAACGAGGGCTTAGTCTTCAGAGCTATCCAGAGGCTGAGCTTCGGGCAAGTCATCCTTGCTGCCGCCGGGCGGCGCAATGTTCTGGTCGATGGCGCCGAAGATGCTCTGGCCGTCCTTGCCCTTCATCTCGATGCGGATGGTGTCGCCGAACTGCATGAACTCGGTCTTGGGTGCGCCGTCCTGAATGGTCTCTATGCAGCGCTTTTCGGCGATGCAGCTATAGCCCTTGGGCCATTCCACGCGCTTGTTCTTGCCGCTGCCGGTCTCCACGCCCTTGTTGCTCACCGTGCCGCTGCCCACGATGGAGCCGGCACGTACATTGCGGGTCTTGGCGATATGGGCGATCAGCTGGCCGAAGTGAAAAGTCATCTCCTCGCCCGCATCGCACATGCCGACCTTGCGGCCGTTCCAGGTGCTCTGCAGCGTCAGATGCAGACGACCGCCCTTCCAGGCATCGCCCAGCTCGTCAAGTGTCACGGCCACAGGGCTGAAGGCCGTGGCGGGCTTGCTCTGGAAAAAGCCGAAACCCTTGGCCAGTTCGCCAGGTATCAGATTGCGCAGGCTCACGTCATTGGCCAGCATGACGAGACGAACGCCGTCCAGCGCATCCTTGGCATCCGTGCCCATGGGCACATCGCCGGTGACGACGGCAATCTCTGCCTCGAAGTCTATGCCCATGGCCGCGCTGGGCACGATCACATCGTCGCAGGGGCCGATGAAATCATCGCTGCCGCCCTGGTACATCAACGGGTCGGTGTAGAAGTTGGCCGGCACCTCGGCATTGCGCGCCTTGCGCACCAACTCCACATGGTTGATATAGGCCGAGCCATCGGCCCACTGATAAGCTCGTGGCAGCGGTGCCATGCAGCGCTGGGGATCGAAGAGAAACGCGTGGCGGGCCTTGCCGTGATTGAGTTCGTGCGACAGATCCTGCAGCTGGGGGGCCATATAGCTCCAGTCGTCCAGCACCTGCTGCATGCGGCTGGCAATACCGGTGGCATAGCAGGCCTGGCTCAGGTCACGCGAGACCACGACCAGTTGCCCGTCGCGCGAGCCATCCTTGTAGGTTGCCAGTTTCATTCTCTGTCCCTCTGCTCACGGCAGCGGTGCTGGCACAATGCCTGACAACGCTAGCCAAAATTACGATTGGTTAAATTGATTTAACTAAACAAAACACGATTCTATTGCAATGGAAAAGGAACGCGCAGGGATTCAGTCGGTCGAAGTGGGTTTCTCCCTCATCGAAGCGCTGGCGCAGGCCAGCGGCCCGCTGATGCTCAAGGATGTCGCCGCCGCCGCCGGCATGAGTGCCGCCAAGGCGCACCGCTATCTGGTGAGCTTTCAGCGCATCGGCCTGGTGGCGCAGGACGAGCGCAATTCGCGCTACGACCTGGGCCCTGCGGCGCTCAAGATCGGCCTGGCCTCCCTGGCCCGCCTCGACCCGGTGCGTCTGGCGCGGGAGCGCATTCCGGCGCTGCTCGAGACTCTCAACCACACGCTGGCCATTGCCGTCTGGGGCAACCATGGCCCGACCATCGTGCATTGGGAGGAATCGGCGCAGTCCGTCACTGCCAATCTGCGCCTGGGCGACGTCATGCCCATGCTGGCCTCGGCTACAGGGCGCTGCTTCGGTGCCTGGCTGCCGCGCGAGGCGACGGCCGCGTTGCTGGAGCCCGAGATCGAACGTGCGCGCAAGGCCAGGCGCCAGGACCTGCCCCAGACCGAAGAGGCCGTTGCGGACATGCTGGCCGAAGTCCGTGCGCGCGGCACGGCCCGCGTGGTCGACACCGTGCTGCCGGGCATCGTGGCCTTTTGCGTGCCGGTCTTCGATGCATCCGGCCATATCGTGCTGGGGCTGATGACCCTGGGCTCGCTGGCGACTTTCGACCCGGACTATGGTGGAGCCATAGACGCGCCACTGCAGGCGGCCGCCCGCCAGCTTTCCAGCGATCTGGGCTGGCGCGCCGATCCCAACCACTGAAACCTGCAATCTCAGAATCACGCTCATGGGCCGCTCCCCTCAGGCAAGCCAGGCACGCAAGACACTGCTGCCCATCACCGGCTTGGTGCTGGCAGCCCATGGGCTGTTGCTCTGGGGCCTGCCCGAACTAAGCCCGCCGGACAAAGTGGCGGACGACCAGATCGTGATGGAGACGCGCATGCTGCAGGCGCCCCCTCCTCCGCCGCCTGCACCCGCAGCGCCCAAACCGGCTCCAGCCCCGGCGCCCAAACCCCAGGCCTCACCCCGGGCGCCGGCTCCTGCTCCCGTGCCTGCCCCTGCACCGGACGAACAGGAATCAGAGCCAAATCCGCCTCCAGCCCAGGAACCACAAACGCAAGAAACTCCTGGAACAGAAGCACCCGCCAATACAGAGCTGCCCGCTGCTGCAGCAGAGCCGGCTCCCGAGCCCATGGCCGAGCCTCCCGAAGCCAATGGTGCCGACACGGCCCGCCCCATCCAGGTCACGCCCGCAGGCAGCGCGCCGCTGCCACCTGACTCTGTGCTGCCCGTCACCCTGCCCAACTCCGCCACGCTGGAGTTCAATGCCTCGGGTCAGGTCAAGGGTTTTCAATACTCGGCCGGCGCCCAGCTGCAATGGCAGCATGACGGCCAGTATTACCAGGCCAGGCAGTCGATCAGCATGTTCTTGCTCGGCGAGCGCGCCCAGACCAGCGAGGGGCTTATCACACCCAAGGGCCTGCAACCGCTCAACTTCAGCGACAAGGGGCGAAAAACCCAGTCCGCCGCCTTTGATGTGGCCAGTGGCAAGGCACACTACAGCGGCGGCCAGACCGATGCGGCCATCGGCGATGGCGTGCAGGACCGCCTCAGCGTGTTTCTACAGCTCTCGGCCCTGATGGCTGCCGCCCCCGATAAATACCCGCCAGGCACGCTGATAGAGCTGACCACCAGCAGCGCACGCTCGGCCGTGCGCTGGCAGTTCCGCGTGGGTGCCAGCGAGGCGCTGGAGCTGCCATTTGGCGGCGTCATGGCGCTGCGCCTGGACAAGCTGCCCGGCAAAAGCAGCAGCGACCAGCGCGGATCGGTCTGGCTGGCTCCGTCCATGCAATACCTGCCCGTGCGCATCAAGCTCACTCTGGGACAGGACGACTTTGTCGACCTGCAGCTCAGGAAATATCTGCCCGCGCCGCAATAGCCTCCATGCCGCAGCCTGGCGTAAACCCCGGGAGCACCGCGCCCAAAGCGCTCACTCACCTCCCAGCCAAGGCCTGCAACCTGCATCGGCTCGGGCTGAACGCTGTCGCGCCATTCAAGGACTTGCCTACTACAGATCGGGAAAGCCAGTTGCCCACAACCATGCCAAATCCATGGAATACTGTGCCCAAGTGCCAAGAGCAGGCATTTCCACCTTGAAATGCGGCACCCTGTCGCCATATCCATGGCAGGCATGCTCATAACGGAAGTGAAAGGAGGAACACCATGCAAATGCTTTACGACTCTGAATCCTTTGCGGTGCTCCATCTGCGTCCCGATATGGAGGCAGACGTTCCGGCAGGCAAAGCCAAGGCCGAGACCGAGCAAGCCCATCAACTGCCGCGCCACGGCTTCGAAATCGTGGACAAGCGTTCGGGCAAGGAGGTGTATCTGGATGGTTCCTGGGCCGAAATGTTCCAGAAGCAGATCCTCGCCTGGCAGCAGGATGCCCCCACCGAGGAGGAGGTGGAGGAAATTCTCGACACCTACACGGGCCTGGCCCAGCAGCCGGTAATCATTCACTGAACACCTTGCAAAAAGCCACTCGAAAGAGTGGCTTTTTTGATGCCTGAAAACACACTCTAGTGCTTACCGGAAAAGCGCGATCCGCTATGACTTTCTGCACAACAGCATCAACACGCAGGCACTCAGCATGCAGCCAAAAAAGCCCAGCAGCCCCCCTGCCGCACCCAGCGCCAGCCAGTAGCCCCAGTCAATGCCTTGCTCTGCGCAGTGAATCTCGCACTGGGGGTTGTGCTCCCAGGCCATCCACATCAGAAGCCCGGCCATCACAAAGCCGGCGCATGCGCTGAGGATCAAGACCGACTTCCAGGGATTTCGCCTACCGCGGATCATGGCCTCGCTCCTGGCAGTGCTCTGTTCAGCCATCGGTACAGCGGCGCTACCAGCAGCAGCACGGCAATCAGCCGGCAGACCTGAAAGGCCGTGACCACGGGCACGCCCAGTTGCAGGACCTTGGCGGTGATGGCCATCTCGGTAATGCCACCCGGCGATGTGCCCAGCAGCAAGGTCACCCAGGGCAGGCCGGTGGCCCAGTGCAGCAGCCAGGCAAAACCGGCGCAGACTGCCATCAACCCCACGGTACCCAGCGCCACCATGCCCAGCCAGCGCGGCGCCGTGTGCAGGAAATCACGTCGAAAGCGCACCCCCAGGCTGACGCCGATCACCAGCTGGGCGGCGTTCATCAGCCATTGCGGCACGGCGGACAGCTCCAGGCCTGCCATGGTCAAGCCCATGGATACGGCCAGCGCCCCCAGAAACCAGGGATTGGCACGCCTGAGCCTGAGCATCAGCAATGCCCCAGCGCCGGTGGCCAGCACCAGCCAGGCAAAGCCCGGCCATTGCACGGTGCGCACGCTGGGCAGCGTCAGGCCTGGGTCGCCCTGCAATCCCGACCATTGCAGTGCAAAGGGAATGCTCACCGTGACTATCACCAGCCGCAGGCTGTGTGCCGCGGCCACCAGATCAGTGCGCGCCTGCTCGCGCTCGGCCAGCAGCGTCATCTCCGAGGCCGCACCTATCGCGCCCGAGAAATAGGTCGTGGCGCGCAAGCGCTCTTCGTCCATGCCCGGTTGCGCCAGCATGGAGCCTGCCTGCACGCGATACAGCCAGCGCCCGAAGGCCCAGCCCAGCAACAGGGCCCAGGCAATGGCCAGCGCAATCGCCCACCACAGACCGGCGACCAGCTCGGTCACCGCAGGCGTGAAATACAGGCCCAGAGCGCAGCCTATCGTCCACTGCCCCAGATCGCGCAGCCTGGCCCAGCTTTGGGTGGGCGCCCCGCCAATCGATAGCAGGGAGACGGAAATCAGCGGCCCCAGCATCCAGGGCAGCGGCGTATGCAACACCAGACAGAGCTGGGCGGCCAGCCAGGCCAGCAGCAGGGTGGCGGCCACACGGGCCAGAAACGCGGGGGGAAGCAATACGGACATGTGCACGGGAATCCGGCAAGGCACGACAATGGACGCGCGACAGGGGCAATGCCCCGCAGTATCGCGGCAAAACTCGATGGGCAAAGCCGGTACGAAATCTACAGCTACGAAGCCATGCCCCGTCTCAGACGAACGCAATCAGCTCATATGTGGACTTTCATTTCTGCGGCGCAGCCGCGCCCGCGTTTCAAACCTTTGGCCCTGACAGCTCTAGCCAGCGCCCTGCTGCTGGGCGGCTGCGCCCATCAAAGCGCTCAGTTGACCTCCGACACCGAATGGCAGCAGACACTGGGGCAGTGGGCCGGAACACCAGTCATTCTGCTTGGCGAGCAGCATGACCAGATCGCCCATCATCAGTGGGAAGCCGCTACCGTGCGCCACCTGGCAGCGCAAGGCAGGCTCGCAGCCCTGGTGGTCGAGATGGCCCCCGCAGGCGGCAGCACCCGGAGCCTGCCCGCATCGGCCAGCGATGAGGAGGTGAAAACTGCTCTGCAATGGACTCAGGGCGGCGGCCCGGGCGGCTGGCCCTGGCAGGACTATGGCCCGGTGGTGATGGCTGCCGTGAAAGCCGGCGTGCCCGTGCTCGGCGGCAATCTGCCGCGTACCCGGATGAAGCAGGCCATGGGCGAGTCCCGCTACGACGGACACCTGCCGGCTGCGGGCTGGCAGCTGCAGCTCGACGCCATCAAGGATGGCCACTGCGGCCTGCTGCCCGAATCGCAGTTCGCGCCCATGGCCCGCATTCAGCTGGCTCGCGACGAAGCCATGGCCAGGGTGACTGAAACAGCGGTGCGCGAACTGGGCCAGCCCGGCAAAAGCGTGCTGCTGGTGGCGGGCCGTGGCCATGTGCGCAGCGATATCGGCGTGCCGACCTGGCTGCCCGGCGATTTCAAGCAAAAGGTGGCGATAGCCCAATCAGACAAGGCGCAGACTGCTATCGCCATGAAGGCAGACCAGTTGTTGACGCTGGAGGGCAACGCCTCCGAAGACCAATGCAGCCAACTGCGCGAACAGTGGAAGAGCAGACCTGCGCCCAAGCCTTGACGGGCTGCTGCAGCGCTGGTGATCCTCAGCCCGCGGTCGCTACAGCCACCAGCGGCTGCCCCTCACGCGTCTTTTCCAGCAGGCGCGTGAAGTCCTCGGCCGGCAAGGGCCGGCTGCAGAAATAGCCCTGAAAGTAGTCACAGCCTTTTTGCTGCAGGAAGCTCAGCTGCTCCTGGGTTTCCACGCCTTCGGCCAGGACCTTCAGACCCATGGCATGACCCAGGGCAATGACCGAGCTGCTGATGGTCATATCGTCCGCGCTGTGCGGAATGTCGCGGATAAAGCCCTGGTCGATCTTGAGCAGATCGAGCGGAAAACGCTTGAGGTGCGCCAGCGAGGAATAGCCGGTGCCAAAGTCATCGATGGCCAGGCGCAGGCCCAGCTCGCGCAGGCGGTTGAGCACGGCCAACGCCTCTTCAGGCTTTTCAGCCAGTGCGCTTTCGGTGATTTCCAGCTCCAGCAGGCTGGCCGGAAAACCCGACTTGTTGAGCGCATCGGCCGTAGCCCCGGCAATATCGGTCAGCAAAAACTGGTGCAGCGAGACATTGACCGCAATCGTCAGATCGGGCAGACCGGCAGCGCGCCATTGCTGGCCCTGACGACAGGCCTCACCCAGCACCCACAAGCCCAGCGGGCCGATGACGCCCGAATTTTCCGCCACGGGAATGAAACGGGCCGGCGAGATCAGGCCTTCCTCAGGGTCCAGCCAGCGCAACAAGGCTTCAGCCCCCACCAGTCGCCCCGTCGCCAGTTCAATCTGTGGCTGGTAATACAGACGCATATGGCCCAGCTCCAGCGCACGGCGCAAGCGTGCCTCCAGCGCCAGACGCTCGCGGGCGGCCTGGGTCATGTTCTCATGGAAGAAGCACCAGGCATTGGAGCCTCTGGCCTTGGCTCCATACACCGCTGCATGGGCCCCCTGCAGCAGATCGTCGGCTGTCAATGCATGGTCGGGATACAGACAGATGCCTGCGCTGACGCTGACCACCACCGACAGGCCATCTGGCGTGGTCCAGGGCTGACCGGCTGCTGCCATCAGGCGCTCGGCCACGTCCACCGCGCTGTCGCGACCGCAAATGGATTGCGCCACCACGCAGATTTCATCGCCCGCCAGGCGGCCAATGATGTCGCCGTGCCGCAAAGCACCCTGCATCTGCACAGACACATGCCTGAGCACCTCGTCGCCGATGGAGTGGCCATAGCTGTCGTTCACGTCCTTGAAGCGGTCGATATTGAACAGCAGTACGGCCATGCGACGGTTGGTGCTCTGACTCAGCTCCACCGCCTCGCCCAGCATGCGCGTGAATTGAGAGCGGTTGGGCAGGCCGGTCAAGGTGTCGCGATGGGCCAGAAACTCCAGCTGCTGCTCGCGCGCCTTCTCGGCCGAGATATCGGTGAACATGCAGACGTAGTGCGTCACCTTGTCATTGGCATCCTTGACCGCGCTCAGCGACATGCGCTCGGGAAAGACCTCTCCATTCTTGCGCCGATTCCAGATTTCGCCCTGCCAGTGCCCTGTGGCATGCATGCTGGCCCACATGGCGTCGTAGAAAGCCTTGTCATGTCGGCCGGACTTGAACATGCGCGGCGTCTTGCCCAGCATTTCCGCTTCGCTGAAGCCCAGCAGCTTGGTGAACGCGTGGTTGACCGAGAGAATTCGGCTGTGTGCATCGGTCACCACCACGCCCTCGATGGTGTTGTCCACCACCGTGGAAGCCAGGCGGCTGCGCTCATCGGCCTCGCGACTCGCAGTCTGGTCGGAGAGCAGGCCCGAGACCCGTATCAGGCGTCCGCTCTCATCCTTGTAGGCCTGGCCGCGTGCGCGAAACCAGCGATACAGGCCGTCAAAGCACAGCAGACGTGCCGTCAGCACCAGCATGCTGCCCTGCTCCAGTGCTTGCTCGGCCTGGGCACGCGCACCTGCGGCATCTTCGGGGTGCAGGCGCTGATGGAAATCGAACTCGCGGGTCAGATCCTGGCCCTGATAGCGCAGCAAGGCACTCATGCCCGTGGAGAAGTTCAGCCGCTGCTTGAGCGCGTCCCACTCCCACACGCCATTGCCGCTGCCCTCCAGCGCCAGGCGCAGCATGGTCTCGCTGCGCATCATGGCGTTGCGCGCACTCACCATCTCGCTGAGATCCTGCAGCACGCAGACCAGGGCCACCGGCCCTCCCACACCCGAAGCCGCCACGCGGCTGGTGGTGCACAGCACGGGCGTAACCTTGCCGGTGCAGGCATTCACGCATTGGCGCAGCACCTGGAAGTAATCGGTGCTGCCGTCCAGCAGGCGCTGCAGTTGCAGAGCAACTTCGTCCTGGTCATTCACAGGCACCAGAACACGAAAATCCTGACCGCGCAGCGACTCGACGCTACAGCCCAGCCAACCCGCCAGCTTTGCATTGGCCCAGACAATCTCTGCACCGCCCACATGCACGCGAGCCATGCCGGCCGGTGCGTGGCGCACCACCAACTCCAGCTCCTGCGCCGTCTCCCGGCCACGCTGGTCGGCGCGCGCCTTGCGCTGCATGAACCAAAGTGCAACCAGCGCTGTCGCCAGCAACCAAACAATGAACAGGCCTATCTGCCAACGCAGCGACTGTCGATTCAGCGATACATCAAAATAGCCGAGCACGCCCGCCTGCGCCCCCAACCAAAGCATCCCCACGCACAAATAGAGGGTGACAATCACCCAGGGTGTGAGCGGGAAATGCCCCTCCTCGCTTTTCATGAATTTCCTTTGTCCGCAGGGTCCTCGCCTTGCTGCGACAATTGCCGAGCTATGACCCAAGCCTATATTTTGACTTTATCCTGCCCAGACCGACTGGGCCTGGTGCATGCCGTTTCCGGATTCTTGCTTGAGCAAGGCGGCAATATTGAAGAAGCAGCGCAGTACAACGACCCGGTAACCGGTCTGTTCTTCATGCGCGTGCAGTTTGCCTGCGATGGCAAAGACGCCGCCTCTTTAAAGGCATCCGTTGCCGAATTAGCTGATCAATATCAAATGCAGTGGAGTTTGCACTCCAAGGCCGAGCGCATCAAGACCGTCATCATGGTCAGCAAGGAAGGCCACTGCCTCAACGACCTGCTGTTCCGCTGGAAGTCAGGCCTGCTGCCCATCGAGATCAAGGCCATCATCAGCAACCACCGCGAGTTCTATCAGCTGGCGGCCAGCTACAACATCCCCTTCCATCACATTCCCGTGACTGCCGCGACCAAGGCCCAGGCCGAAGAGCGCCAGTACGAGATCATCGAGGAAGAAGGCGCCGAGCTGGTGGTGCTGGCGCGCTACATGCAGGTGCTGTCCAACGACCTGTGCAAAAAGCTGTCCGGCCGCGCCATCAATATCCACCACAGCTTCCTGCCCAGCTTCAAGGGCGCCAAGCCCTACTACCAGGCGCATGACCGCGGCGTGAAGCTGATCGGCGCCACCGCCCACTATGTGACGGCGGACCTCGACGAAGGCCCGATCATCGAGCAGGACGTGGCACGCGCCGACCATACCGACACCGTGGAAGACCTGACGGCCCGCGGCCGCGACACCGAGAGCCAGGTTCTGGCCCGTGCCGTGAAGTGGCATAGCGAGCGCCGCGTCATTCTCAACGGTCACAAGACCGTTGTGTTCCGCTAAATCCCTGGGCTTGGGATTGATTGTATGACCCGCAGCCCCGGCGCCTTGAACAGCATTACGGCCAGGCGGATTCCGCCGATACAGTGCCTGCTCACCTTCGAGGCGCTGGCGCGGCTGCGCTCGGTCACCTTGACGGCGGAGGAGCTGTGCGTAACGCCCAGTGCCGTCAGCCACAGGGTCAAGCAGCTGGAGCAGATTCTGGGGGCTCGCCTGTTCGGCCGAACGGATTTCTCGCTGACCACGGACGGCAGCTCCTATCTGGCCCATGTGCGTGAAGGCCTTGGCGCCTTGCAACGCTTTCCAGGAGCGTCAGCCTCGCCTGGGCGCAGACGCCTGAAGCTGGCCGTCACCCCCACCTTTGCGCGCGTGATCCTGATCCCGCGCCTGCGCCAGTTCACCGAGGCCTATCCCGAGATAGACATTGCGCTGCAGGTGTCGATTCCGCTGCTGGATGTGATCGGCGAGGATGCCGACCTGATGGTGCGCTTCGGCGCCGGCCACTATGCCGATGTGGAGCATATCGAGCTGGCCCGCGACACGGTCACGCCGCTGGCCTCGCCCAGCTTCATCCGCGAACATGGCCCGTTCGAGCGCCCGGACGACCTGGAAGGCATGCCGCTGCTGCGCAGCCCGCTGGAGCCCTGGCGCACCTGGTTCGCCGCGACCGGCCTCGACATGGCCGAGCCCAACGAAGGCTCGCAGTTCAACGACATCGGTCTGATGTGCGACGCCGCATCGGCCAGCATGGGGATTGCCCTGGTACGCCACAAGCTCGGCGCCCCCTGGCTGGAAAACGGTACGCTGGTGCGCCTGTTCGATGTCGATGCTCCCAGTCCCCACGCACACTATCTGTGCTGGAAGACCGGCATCATGGACCGCTGGGAATGTGCGGCCTTCGCCGAGTGGCTGCGCAAGGCCATGGGCTGAGCTGCAACCCGGCGGCTTCGCGGCGGCGCAGTTCTTGCTCGCAGTCCCTGGACCGGCGAACAGCCGTTGCACGGATAGCTCGATGGATAACGAAGATGGAGCACCCACTGCATGAACCTGCAGCCCAGGCTGTACCCCGGCCTTGACCAGAACCAGGCGCTCAACAGCGAAGCGTCTTCGCTGCTCATCCGTGCCCTGGCCGGCACGGGCAAGACGACTACGCTGGCCATCAAGGCCGCTGACCTGATCCGCACCCAGGGCGCGCGCAACGTGCTGATGCTGGCCTACTCGGAGGCCGGCATCAAGGCCATTCAGGCGCGCCTGGACCGGATCTCCGCCGTGCGCCTCGAAGGCCTGCATCTGCTCACTCTGGAGCATTTTTGCGCCCGCCTACTCGAAGAGCAGGGAGACCCTGTCCCCATGCTCTCCTCCAGCCTGGAAAAGAACCTGCTCATCCAGCAGGCGCATGAAGCGCTGTCGCAAGAGGCCGAACGGCATGCCGAGCTCGACATACCCGAACTGGCGGACTATTTCGCACGGTCTCTGGACATCAGCGCCTTCCTCGCTTTCGAGGCCCAGGCCAAGCAGTGCATGCTGGAACTCGACATCGACGACAGCGGCCTCGGCGCGCTGGCATATTGCCGCGACAACGCTCTGGACTACGGCCTGTACCGGCTGCTGCGCAGCTATGAGCGGCTACGCGCAGGCCCCACCCAGGAGCCGCTGTTCTATGCGCCCGGCGACTGCACCTACGCGCTGGCCTGCCAGCTGGCAGCACTGGACTTCGATGCCGGCTTCCCGCTGCTGCAGGGTCGCTTCGAAGCCGTGCTGTTCGACGAACTGCAGGACCTTGACGAAGCCGCGCTGCTGGTGCTGCGCCATCTGGCGCGCGGCAACGGGCGTTTCATCGGTGTCGGCGACTTCAACCAGCACATACTGCCGGGCGCCTCCTCCATCTTTGGCGACAGCGCCCAGCGCATCCTGCAGGAGCTGCCTACGGGCACCGGCCAGGCCACGCTCAACACGACCTATCGCTTCGGCCCCGTCATCTGCCAGGAACTGAACCAGCTCTTCGGCGTGGAGTTCGACGCCCATTACCGCAACGCCTCGGCCTGGTTCGAACATCGCCATGGCGATGACGAGCACTGCGCCCGGCAATTGCTGGATATTCATGCCGCAGTGGCCCGCCAGCCCCGCAAACCGCAGGACCCGCCGGCCGTGCTGCGTGTCATCCTGCATTCGCCCGAAGATTCGGTACTGCTCGAATGGCTGTTCGCCCACGAGGGCGTGCACTATGCCTGCAAAGGCATGCAGCGCTTCTACCAGCGCCGCGAAATCGCCCTGGTGCTGGCCATGCTGTGGGCCATGCAGGGCTGCAGCGGCGGTGCGCTGCTCTCGCAAGGCATTCTGAGCAGCGCTGCCGAAGGTCTGATGCGCTATGTGCGCCATGCCAGCCCGCCCGACCGGGATCTGCTGGCCAACGGTCTGTTCGACATGACTGCACTGGGCGACGCCCCGCCGGAGTCCGACACGCTGCGCATTGCCGCCGAACTCATGGGACAGCAAGCCGCCATGCGCCGCTTCCTCGCCGCCTACATCGCACCAGACTCCCCCTGTGCCCGGTTGCTGGCCTTGCCCGCAGACCAGTGCGCCGATGCGGGGCAGTTGCTTCTGCACCCTCTGTTGCGACAGTTCTTCGCCCAAGCCCCCATCAGCCAGGACGAACTGCGCCAGTGCCTGGCCAGCCTGCAAGCGCTGTCGCGCATCTGCTCCGGGCTTTCCGTCGATGAATTCCTGGGCCGCCTCAGCCTCATGGTCCAGTCGAGCATCGCGCAGCATCAGCGCCATGAAAAACCCAGCTTGCAACTGCTCACGGTAGAACGCAGCAAAGGCCATGAATACGAGTATGTGGCCGTGCCCTTTGTCAATTCCAGACACTTCTCGCCCAATGCGAGCGACCCACAGCGCAACATGCTCTACGTCGCCATGACCCGCGCCAGCAAGCGCCTGTGGATACTGGAGAGCAGATGACGACGCAAGGCCATGGGGCGATGCAGATCAAGCCCGTATCTCACAAGCGGGGCAAAACACCATAACGTCGCCCCCAGCCAACATGGCCACAGTTGCCCTCTCCCATCCTTGTTGCAGTCCTCCCACCATGGGCTCACAACAACGAGGAGGAGACCCATGCAAACCCCATCGCGCTGCGCCTGGCTACTGGCCGCCAGCATCACCACCAGCCTGACCCTGCATGCGCAGGAGAACAGGCTCACCATAGGCGCCAGCTTGCCACTGTCAGGCTCGCAGGCCGAGGCCGGCAAGGAAGGGATGAGCATCATGCAGGCGCAGGTGGAGGCATTCAACAAGCAGGGAGGCCTGGGCGGCAAAGCTTTGACACTCAAGGTGCTGGACGATGGCTACGAGCCACAGCGCGCCGCCAGCAATGCACGCCAACTGATCCAGGAAGGAGCCCTGGCCCTGCTCAACTGCTGGGGAACGGCCAGTTGCACAGCCATGCAACCCGAGGTACAGCAAGGCCAGACGGCCCTGGTGGGCGTGATTGCCGGAGCCGGCAGCATGCGCCAGCAGCCGGGCCGTTTCATCTATCCGCTGCGCGCCAGCACCCAGGCAGAAGTCGCGGCCATGCTGCAGCAGATGCAGACCATAGGTCTGCGGCGGATCGCCATCGTTCACCAGAACGACGGCTTCGGTAAAAACAGCCTGCAGATCGCCCTGAACGCCTTTGCAGCCAATGATCTCAAGGCCGCGGCAACTCTGGCCGTGGAGGCATCGGGCAGCAACACCCCGGACCTGGCCAGACAGCTGGCCGCCCTGCCCGATCTTCAAGGCGTCATCGTGCTGGCGGGCGCCCCTGCCACCATAGGTCTGATCACCATGGCCAGACAGGCTCATGTCACGGCGCCTTTCTACAACCTGGCCGCCCAGGCCAACCGTGCGGTGGTGCAAGGGCTGGGCCCTTATACACGCGGCATTGCCTTCACCACCCTGGTGCCCAGTCCCTGGAAGGGCGCGGTTCCGGCCATCAAGGACTACCAGCAGCTCCTCGACCACGGCGGTATGCCGCCTGCCTCCTATCTGGGCCTGGAAGTCTTTCTCAACACCCGAACCTTGCTGGATGCGCTGCGTAAAGCTGCACCCACAAGCAATCGAGCGGGCTTGCTGGCCGCCCTCGACGCCATGGGCGAGATTCGCTACGGCGCCATGCATCTGCGCTTCACACCGCCGCGCACCGGCTCCAGCTATGTGGGGTTGACCATGATTGATGCGAGCGGCCACTTCAGGGAATAAATCAATTCCCAGTCTTATTCATCAATCGTCGATAGCTATCATTTAAAGAGCAAATATCATCATCGTCGCAAAGCATTTCAAGCAGCTTTGCAATAAAGCTCACACCAATGCGCGGGCGCATCCCCTACATTTGCAGGCATGACGTTCGCCAGCACTTTTACCGATCTCGTCGCCACCTCCAGCGCAGCGGCCAACGCCGCGCACCACCCGCCCGAGCAGTCCGAGCGTGCCCGGCGCCAGGCCGAGGTGGTGGAGGCACTGCGCCCCCATGTGCCGGCGCATGCCCTGCTCTATCAGAGCGAAGACACCACGCCCTATGAGTGCGACGGACTGACGGCCTACCGCCAGCGCCCTCTGCTGGTCTGCCTGCCCGAGACTTATGCTCAGGTGCAGGCCGTGCTCAAGGCCTGCTACGCCATAGGAGCACCCGTCATTGCACGTGGCGCGGGGACGGGGCTTTCGGGCGGCGCCATGCCTCACCCCATGGGCGTGACGCTGTCGCTGGCCAAATTCAACAAAATCCTCAAGGTCGATGCCTACAGCCGTACAGCCCTGGTGCAGTGCGGCGTGCGCAACCTCGCCATCAGCGAAGCCGCTGCCCCCTACGGCCTGTACTATGCGCCCGACCCCAGCAGCCAGATCGCCTGCACCATCGGCGGCAATGTGGCCGAGAACTCGGGCGGCGTGCACTGCCTCAAGTATGGGCTCACGGTGCACAACGTGCACAAGGTCAAAGGCTTCAGCATCGAAGGTGAGCCCGTCGAGTTCGGCTCGGATGCACTCGACACCCCCGGCCTGGACCTGCTGGCCGTCATGATAGGCAGCGAAGGCATGCTGGCCGTGGTGACCGAGGTCACGGTCAAACTCGTGCCCAAGCCCCAGCTGGCGCGCTGCATCATGGCCAGCTTCGACGATGTGCGCAAAGCGGGCGACGCAGTGGCTGCGGTGATCGCGGCCGGCATCATTCCCGCCGGACTGGAAATGATGGACAAGCCCATGACGGCCGCCGTGGAGGACTTTGTGCGCGCCGGCTACGATCTCACTGCAGAAGCCATTTTGCTGTGCGAGAGCGACGGCACGCCCGAGGAGGTCGAGGAAGAGATCGCCCGCATGAGCGAAGTTCTGCGCCACGCCGGCGCCACGGCCATCACCGTCAGCGAAAGCGAGGAAGAACGTCTGCGCTTCTGGAGCGGGCGCAAGAACGCCTTCCCCGCCAGCGGCCGCATCAGCCCCGATTACATGTGCATGGACTCCACCATTCCGCGCAAGCGTCTGGCCGACATCCTGCTGGCGATTCAGGAGATGGAGAAGAAATACCAGCTGCGCTGCGCCAACGTGTTCCATGCAGGAGACGGCAATCTGCACCCCTTGATCCTGTTCGATGCCAACAACCCCGACGAATTGCACCGCTGCGAGCTGTTCGGCGCCGACATTCTGGAAACCAGCGTCGCCATGGGCGGCACGGTGACGGGCGAGCATGGTGTGGGCGTGGAAAAGCTCAACAGCATGTGCACCCAGTTCACAACGGCCGAGAACGCCCAGATGTTCGCGCTCAAGGCGGCGTTTGATCCGCAATCGCTGCTCAACCCCGGCAAGGTGATTCCCACGCTCAACCGCTGCGCCGAGTACGGCAAGATGCTGGTGCGCGGCGGACAGATTGCCCATCCCGATCTGCCGCGCTTTTAACCGCCAGGAGAGCCATGCAGCGCAAATACCGGTTGATTCTGAGTCTGTCTGCGCTGCTGCTCATGGCTGCCAGCCCAGGTGCGCATGCACGCGGCTATGCCTCCACCGGCAAATGCGGTATCTATCCACGCTTGGCCATCACCAGTCCCTCGGGCACCTGCGTAGGGCTGATAGCCGACGATGCCCATGGTCTGCGCTTTCCGCGCCGCGTATTGGAGATTGAGCCGGGCCGTATCTGGGTGCTGGACATGGGCAACTGGATGCCCCAGGTGGGCCAGCTGATCGAGCTGCGCCTGCCGCCAGACGCGGCGACTCCCGCCAATGCCAACACCACGGCCAGGGCCGTTGAAGCCAGAGTGTTGCTGAGCAAGCTCAACTACCCTTCGGGCATGGCGCGCGGTCCGGACGGAAAAATCTATATCGGCGAGGCCGACAAGATATGGCGCGCTGCAGTGCCTTCACTCGGACAGACACCTCAGCCCGAGTTGCTGGCCAGCGGCCTGCCGGCCGACGGTGCGCACCTGCTCAAGGAGCTGGCGTTTGCGCCGGACGGCAGCCTCTACGTCAATATGGGATCGGCCACCGATGCCTGCCGGGGTGAAGACCAGAAGCAAGCCGTGCCCTGCCCCGAGCGCAGCGCGGCCATGCCGCGCGCTGCCGTCTGGCGCATGGTGCTGCAGGCCGGCAAGCAGCCCGTCAAGGAATTCACACCCTTTGCCAGCGGCCTGCGCAACTCCATGGCGCTGGCCGTGATGCCCGACGGCCCTGCGGCAGGTACCGTCTGGCAAGGCGAAAACAATATCGACTACCGCGACCCCAGGCAACCGCCGGAGGAGCTCAACCTGCTGCGCGCGGGTGCCGACTACGGTTGGCCTTACTGCATAGGCGCACGCCAGAACGCACAGGGTTATGAAAAGCGCTTTGACTGCAGCAAGACCGAGGCACCGCATATGCTTTGGCCCGCCCACGTGGCTCCGCTGCAAATGCTGGCCACGCCTGTGGGCAGCGCATTTGGCGGGCAATTGCTGGTGGCCTGGCACGGCCAGCGCGCAGACGGTCAACGCCTCGTGGGCTTTGCGCGCGACGACAAGGGCCGGCCCTCTGGCAAACCCATTCAATGGCTGAGCAACTGGGACGCCAGGCCCGGTCTGCGCCCCGGCGGGCGCCCCACGGGCATCGGCCTCGATCATGCGGGCCGCCTGCTGGTGGTGGAGGACTTCAACCGCAGCCTGCTGATGCTGATGAGTGAAGCGGGCACGGCGCCAAGACCCAGGTAACCAGGCAAGGTGCTCAGTTCAGCAGATCGCGTCCACGTGCCAGAAACCTCGCGTACTCCTCGTCGGGGACAAACAGGCCGCCCGTGGTCCAGACAATATGTGTGGCGTTTGCCATGTGCGGCAACAGCTTCTGGCGCTGCAGATAATCCTGACCCGCAACACTCTCCAAAAGGGCGCGCGGACCGCTAAAGCCCGCTGCGGCCGATGGCTCGATCTGCAGCCCCTCTCTATCCTTCAACAGGCACAGATGGCGAAACAGGGTTTCGTCCTCCACCGTGAAAACTCCGCCGAGAAAACCACGCACCACGTCGGCAGCCAGCTCCGATGCACGCGGCACTGCCAGGCCATCGGCCTCGGTCTGGTTGTTCAAGCCCAGCTCATAGACCGAAGGATGGGCTTCCAGACCAGGCAGCGCTGCAGCACCGGCGAGCATCTCCACCATGAAGCAGGGCGACTGCACGGGCTCGGCAAAAAAACAATGCACATGCGGCCCGAATGCCTGCTGCAGACCCAGCGCCACGCCGCCGGGTGCGCCCCCCACGCCGCAGGGAATATAGACAAACAAAGGATGCATTTCATCCACGGCAATCCCGTTCTGTGCAAGTTGCGCGACCAGGTACGGAGCCGCCGCCGCATAGCCAAGCAGCAGCGAAAGCGAATGCTCGTCATCCACAAAGTGACAGTGCGTATCCTGGTCGGCCAGCGCGCGGCCTGCGGCCACGGCCTGGGCATAGTCGCCGGCATGCTCCACCACCTGCACACCACGGGCTCGCAGGCGCTGCTTTTTCCACTCCTTGGCATCGGCAGACATATGGACCGTTGCCTTGAAGCCAAGGCCCGAAGCCATGACGCCAATCGACAGGCCCAGATTGCCCGTGGAGCCTACCGCCACCTGGTACCGGGCGAACACCGCACGCGCAGCATCGGAGGCCAGCTGCAGATAGTCGCCATCGGCCAGCAGGCCATGCTGCAAAGCGATCTGCTCCGCATACTCCAGCACCTCATGCACGCCACCGCGTGCCTTGATGGAGCCCGCTACTGGCAGGCTGTGATCGGCCTTGAGCCAGAGCCGACCCAGTTGCTCGGGCAGCTGCAAAGCCTGCTGCATCTGCGGCACGTGCAGCAGCGCCGACTCAATACGTCCGCCAGACACCTGCAACCCTGGAAACAGCTGCGCCAGCAAGGGTGCAAAACGTTCAAAACGCTGTACAGCCTGCTGAACCTGAGCTGCGTCTATAGAGTGCGTGGACCGAGCCCCTTCGCTGCGCCCGGCCCATAGCGCGGGCCGGGCATGACGCAGGTCTTCAACAAGGTCGCGCAGTGCGGGGAAAGTCATGGCAGGCATCCATCGTCATACAAGACCGCCATATTAGGGCCAATGGTGCATGCCAGACAGGTCAGCAAAGGCGCAGCATGGTCGCTATACCTCGCCCATGGCCGGGTCGCTGATCGTGTGCTGACCGGTTTCCACGCGGCCGGCAAAGCGCCGGTAGTACGCCGGATCGCTGTTGCAGGTTACGGCAAAGTCATACCACTGGCCGCTGGCCTTCAGCTCCCAATGCCTCTCGGCGCTGGCGGCAGCGGCAACGCTAACCGTCCATGGACCGTCGCTCAGGTAGGCCATGGATGTGATGGTGAACACCGCAGCCTGAGCGCCCTTGTTCATCAGATCCACGTAGACATTGCCATTGGCGATGTCGTAGCAGACACGCACCTCGGGGGCAGCCTGTGTACGACCCAGGCGATTCAGGTCACCCTTGAAGTGGCGGTGAAAACCGTTGGGGCCCAGCACCCAGAGGTCGTACTTGCCGAAATTGTCGCGCACGGCATCCCAGGTATCGGCCAGCGTCTTGCCCGCTTCCACCATATAGCGGCGCGGCGTGCGATCCAGCTTGTAGCGGTCATAGACATGGAAGACGGCCGCCTGTGTACCGGTGTTGGCAAACACCAGCTCCACCTGGCTGTTAGCCTGACAGCGCGCACTGGTGTGCAGCTCGTAGGGCAAGGCCCGCGAGGGACGCGTACCGACCGCCTGCAAAGGCAGTTGCATATCGCGCGGCACCGGCACGGCGGGCAGCTTTTGCTGATCGGTACGCAGCTGGTCGGCGACATCGCGTGTGGATCGTCCAGCCAGCACGGGCAGGGTCTCGTTGTTCGGCGTCTTGAAGTTGAAGGTGCTCAGAAGATCTCCACATACCGCACGACGGAACGGGCTGATATTGGGTTCCTTCACGCCAAAGCGTGCCTCCAGAAAACGCAGCACCGACGTATGGTCGAATACCTGCGAGTTGACCCAGCCGCCACGACTCCAGGGCGAAATCACATACAGCGGAACGCGCGGCCCGGGACCGTAGACACGGCCATCGGGGGCGGGCTGGCTGCGGCTGCCGACCGGCGCGCCATGCGTGAAGTACTCGGCCTGCAGATCAGCCTCCGGCAGCGTGGTCTTGCCTGCATAGGTCTTGTCGGCGTTCTGCGATGGCGCCGAGGGCGAAGGCATATGGTCGAAGTAGCCGTCGTTCTCGTCGAAGTTGACCAGCAGCACGGTCTTGCTCCAGACCTCGGGATTGGCCGTCAGCGCGTCCAGCACCTCCTGCAGAAACCAGGCGCCCTGCACCGGGCTGGATGGGCCGGGGTGTTCGCAATAGATGGACGGTGCATTGACCCAGGACACCTGGGGCAGCCTGCCTTCGCGAATATCGCGCTTGAAGGCGTCCAGGTATTCCTCGGGCTTGTTGCCAGGCAAGGTGTTGGCCACGCCTTTGTACAGCGGGTTGGCAGCGTTGTCGCTGGCCGCATCATAGGCGTGATAGGGCAAGGCCTGGCCGGTGTTGGTATACGGCGCATTGGGCGCACCGCCGCTGGAGACCGGAAAGCCGGAGGCCAGATTCGCTCTGCGGAAGTTCTGGAACGCCCCCAGCATGTTGTCGCCCCACTCGTCGGGCATGTTCTGGTAGCTGATCCAGCTCACCCCGGCTTCCTGCAGCCGCTCGGCATAAGTCTTCCATGTGTAGCCGGTGTTGGCGTCGCTGGGCACGCCGTTGATGGCATCCCACTCGTTATTCACGAAGGCCACGTTCTGCGGTATGGCACCGTTGGTGCCTGTCATGTGGAATGACCGGTTGGCGTCGGTGCCAGTGTGCATGGCGCAGTGGTAGGCATCGCAGATCGTGAAGGCATTGGCCAGCGCGAACTGGTAGGGCAGCTCCTGCTCCTTGAAATAGCCCATGGAGGTGTCCGTCTTGGCCACGGGCCAGCGCGACATGCGGCCGTTGTCCCAGGCCTGCTGACTGTCCAGCCAGGAATGAGGGGTGCCGGAAACGCGCTGCGCGTTGTTGGCCGTTCCGTCCAGATGGTAGGGCGTGATGACCGTACCGTTGGCACGCTCCTGCTGCCAGACCTTGCGACCGTTGGGCACGGGAATCGTCATCCGGTCGCCAAAGCCGCGCACCCCCTTGAGTGTGCCGAAGTACTGATCGAAGGAGCGGTTTTCCTGCATCAGGATCACCACATGCTGTACGTCCATGACCGTGCCCGTGACATTGTTGGCCGGAATGGCCAGCGCACGGCGGATGCTGGGCGGAAAGGCCGCCAGTGCGGCAGCGGAAAAGGCGGCGTTCTTGCCGGCCTGCAGAAGGTTGCGTCGCGAAATCATGGTGAAGCCTTGTCTGTCACCGCGCTCAGGGAGCACAGCGCATCTCCGGCTTGGCCGGCTCGGTGGGGTTCGTGGGGGTCGTGGGATTGGTCGGGTTTGTGGGAGCAGGCGGGCTGTCATCGCTGCCACCACAGGCGGCCAACGTGGCGGCCGTCAGACAGGCGAGCGCCAGCGCCTTGATCAAACGCTTGTTTTGCATGGAGTCTTTCGCTTTGATGTCGACAGGTTTCGACCGGCAAGAATCTAGGAAAAGCTCGTGTCATCCCGATGACGTCCGTGTTTCAGTACGTTTCTTCGCATCGGGCCAGCGCTCAAGATTCGCAAGCCTTGCCTGGCACGAAGCGCCATGCAAAAAGGGCCGATGCATTCGCATCGGCCCTGTGCAGAGAACATCGAAACGCCAGTCAGAACGCTGGCGCTTGCACGGCTACTGGCGCTTCTGATAACCAAGTCTGTACAGCAGCGGCAGCACCAACAGCGTCAGCACCGTGGACGAAAGAATGCCTCCAATCACCACCGTGGCCAGCGGCCTTTGCACCTCGGCCCCCGTTCCCGTGGCAATCGCCATGGGCACAAAGCCCAGCGATGCCACCAGGGCCGTCATCAACACGGGACGCAGACGCGTGAGCGCCCCTTCGGTGACGGCCTGTTCAACACCCATGCCCTGCTCACGCAGCGAACGGATATAGGCAATCATCACCAGGCCGTTGAGCACGGCCACGCCGCAGAGTGCGATAAAGCCGATGGCCGCCGAAATGGACAGCGGAATTCCGCGCAGCCACAGCGCCGCAATCCCGCCGGTCAACGCAAACGGAATGCCGGTGAAGACAATGAGACCGTCGCGCACGTTGCCGAACATGGCAAACAGCAGCGTGAACACCAGCGCCAGCGCCACGGGCACCACGATCATCAGGCGCTGGCGGGCGGACTCCAGGTTCTCGAAGGTTCCGCCCCAGCGTGTCCAGTACCCTGCAGGCAACGCAACGCCTTCGAGTTCCTGCTGAGCCTGCGCCACAAAGGAGCCGATGTCTCGCCCGCGCACATTGGCGCTGACCACGATGCGGCGCTTGCCGTCCTCGCGGCTGACCTGGTTGGGCCCCGGCGCCAGCTCCACCGTCGCCACCGATGACAGCGGCACAAAGCCCAGACGCCCGTCGCCGCCGCGCGGCAGCGCAATCGGCAGGCGGCCTATGCTGTCCACATCGCTGCGCATGGCCTCGGGCAGGCGAACCTGGATGGCAAAACGTCGGTCACCTTCGAATACCGTGCCGGCTTCACGCCCGCCAAATGCAGTGCTGATGGCATCTTGCACATCGCCCATGTTCAGACCATAACGCGAGGCTTTTTCGCGGTCGATCTGCACCGTGAGCATGGGCAGGCCAGTGGTCTGCTCGACCTTGACCTCGGAGGCGCCAGGAATCTTCTGCAGCATGGCGGCCACGGCCTGCGCGGACTTTTCCAGCTGAGCCATGTCGTCGCCGAAGATCTTGACGGCCACATCGCTGCGCACGCCCGAGATCAGCTCATTGAAGCGCAGCTGAATCGGCTGCGAGAACTCGTAGTTGCTGCCCGGAATCCTTTCCACAGCCTCTTGTACGGCAGCCAGCAGATCATCACGCGAGCGCGTCGGATCGGGCCATTGCTCACGCGGCTTGAGCATGATGTAGCCGTCCGAGATATTGGGCGGCATCGGGTCCGACGCGATCTCGGCCGTTCCGGTGCGCGCAAACACACGCTCGATTTCAGGGAACTGCTTTTTGAGCTCGCTCTCGATCTGCATCTGCATCTGCACCGACTGCGTAAGGCTGGTGCCCGGTATGCGCAAGGCCTGAATCGCAAAGTCGCCCTCATTGAGATTGGGTGCAAACTCGCTGCCCATGCGCGTGGCCAGCAGCAGGCTCAAGGCGACGATGACGCTGGCCGCCGTCAACACCACTGCTGGTGCATGCATGACCTTGTCCAGCACCGGCGCATAGGCACGGCGCGCCCACTCCATCAAACGGTTTTCCTTCTCTGCCACCTTGTCGCCCATGAGCAGCGCAATCGCGGCAGGGATGAAGGTGATAGACAGCAGCATGGCACCCAGCAGCGCGATCACCACCGTCAGCGCCATGGGGTGGAACATCTTTCCTTCCACACCGGTGAGCGCAAAAATGGGCAGATAGACCACCATGATGATGAGCTGACCGAACAACAACGGACGCCTTGCCTCCCTGGCTGCCGCAAACACTTCCTCGAAACGTTCGCTGCGGGTCAACGATCGGCCTGCTGCTGCCTGGGCATGGGCCAGACGGCGCACGCAGTTCTCCACGATCACCACCGCGCCGTCAATGATGATGCCGAAGTCCAGCGCCCCAAGGCTCATCAGATTGGCGCTGACGCGCATCTGCACCATGCCCGTGAAGGTGAACAGCATGGACAGCGGAATGATGAGCGCCGTGATCAGCGCTGCCCGCAGATTGCCCAGAAACAGGAACAGGATCGCCACGACCAGCGCCGCCCCTTCGATCAGGTTCTTCTTGACCGTGGCAATGGCCTTATCCACCAGATTGGTGCGGTCGTACACCGTCACGGCCTTCACGCCGGGCGGCAGGCTTTTGTTGATCACCTGCATGCGCTCATGCACCGCCTGCGCCACGGCACGGCTGTTCTCGCCAATCAGCATGAACACCGTACCCAGCACCACTTCGCGACCGTTGTCCGTGGCGGCCCCCGTACGCAGCTCGCGACCCAGGCCCACATCGGCCAGATCGCGCACGCGAATCGGCTGGCCTTGTGCCGAGCCCACGATGACTTCGCGAATATCGGCAATACCCCCCACCTGTCCCGGTGCGCGGATCAGATACTGCTCGCCCTGGCGTTCGATATAGCCGGCACCCACATTGGCGTTGTTGCGCTCCAGCGCTGCGACGATATCGGCCAGCGTGAAGCCATAGGCCGCCAGCTTTTGCGGCTGGGGCGCCACCAGATATTCCTTGGCGAAGCCGCCAATGGAATTGATCTCGGTCACTCCCGCCACATTGCGCAGCTGGGGCTTGATGACCCAGTCCTGGATCTCGCGCAGATCCATGGGTGTATAGGGTGAGCCGTCGGGTCTGGTGGCGCCCTCATCAGCCTCCACGGTCCACAGATAGATCTCGCCCAGCCCCGTGGAGATAGGCCCCAGCGCAGGCGCGACGCCCGCCGGCAGGGCATCGCGCGCCTGTTGCATGCGCTCGTTAACCAACTGGCGTGCAAAGTAGATGTCCGTGCCGTCCTTGAATACCACCGTCACCTGGGACAGGCCGTAGCGCGACAGCGAGCGGGTCTGCTCCAGCCCCGGCAGGCCGGCCATCACGGTCTCTATGGGGAAGGTGACGCGCTGCTCGGTCTCCAGCGGCGAATAGCCGGGAGCGGAGGTATTGATCTGCACCTGCACATTGGTGATGTCGGGCACGGCATCGATGGGTAGACGCTGGTAGTTGTAGATACCCAGGCCCACCAGGGCAAGCGTGGCCAGCATGACCAGCCAGCGCTGGGCAATCGCAAAGCGGATGATGCGCTCAAACATTCAAACTCCAAATATCTTCATCTGCCCTGTCACACTGGCGCAATCCAAACCAGAGACACCGAGCAAGAGCCGCCCCGCGGCGGGGCCGCCCCGCGGCGGGGCCGCCCAGGCGAGGGTGTCGTCCCCCTTGGGGGCGCCCGTGCAACGGGAAGGCGCGCCGCGCCTCAGGGGGTGGCTAATCAGTGCACATGCTCGGCTGTTGCCTTGCCAAGCTCGGACTTCAGGACGAAGCTGCCGTCCTTCACATAGCGCTGGCCTGTGCTCAGGCCCTGCAGCACTTCGGTGTTCTGGCCATCGGTCTTGCCCAGCTTCAGGGCCTGCGCCCTGAAGCCGCCGTCCACCGGCACAAACACCACTGGCTTGTCGCCGTCGATCTTCTGGATGGCCGCACTGGCCACCGTCACCGCCGCCTTCTGGCTGGACGCCGTCAGATCCACATTCACGAAGAGGCCCGGACGCCAGATGCCATCCGGGTTGTCCAAGGTGATGCGTGCTGGTGCCGTGCGGGTTTCCTGCCCTATCAAGGCGCCCACATAGGCCACCGTCCCCGTGGCTTTCGATTCAAAGGCCGTCGCATGCACAGTGGCCTTTTCGCCCACGCGCACAAAGGGCAGGTCGCTGGCGGCCACCTTCATTTCGGCCCAGACCGAACGCAGATCGGAGATGGTGAACACGGCCGTGCTGTCCTGCACGGCCTCGCCCACGGAAAGATGCTTTTCCACCACCACCCCATCGAAGGGCGCGCGCAGCTCGAATCGGTTCAGCGCCCCGGCAGAGCCTGAGCCGGCACCGATCGCAGCCAGCTTCTGCTGCGCATTGGCGGACGCGATCTCGGCCTCGCGCAGTGCCTGCTGGGCCTGCAGATAGTCCTGCTCGGCAGAGATCTTTTCCTGCCACAGCTGCTTTTCGCGCTGATAGGTGGTGCGCGCCAGTGCGAGACGCTTTTGCGCGGCCATCAGCTCGCTGCGCTGCTCGGATACCGCAGGGCTGGTCAGGGTGGCCAGCAACTGGCCCTTCTTTACCACCTGCCCCAGATTGGCCGCTACGCTCTCCGCCACGCCCGCCACCCGCGGCACCACATGAGCCGTCCTGTCCTCGTTGAAGCGAATCTCGCCCGGCAACTGCAGCATGCTGGCGATCAACGCAGGGCCGGCCTCGGCCAGCGCCACGCCCGCAGCCTTGGCACGCTCGGCATCGAGTTTGAGCAGACCTTCATCCTCATCATCGGCATGAGCGGATTCAGGCTTGGCTGCGGGTTTTCCGGTGCTTGCTGCCTGTTCATGCCCAGGCTCGCTGCCATGGTCATGCCCCTCTTTTTCGTCATGCTCATGCCCGTTCTTTTCTTCATGGGCATGACTCTTCTCTGCAGCACCGTGACCGTGGCCTTCGGCGCTTATAGCCGCCGGCTGCGTACCGTAGACAATGGCTGCAGCAGCGGCCGCACCGAGCGCCAGAATGATGGCGATGGCAATCGCCGTGCGGCGGGGCTTAGAGGATGTGGAATTCATGATACGTGCTTGTTCTTACTCAAGACCGGGCACATCGCCCAGTTGGCGGGTGATGTCCGCAGCCGCCTGATGGGTTGCCACTAGTTGCTCCAGATAGAGGCTGCGTGCCTCGGCCAGCGTGCGCTGGGCATCCAGCACTTCCAGATAGCTGAACTTGCCCAGGGCAAAGCCCTTGGCTGCGACTTCGTAAGCGGACTCGGCCGCCGGCAGGACCTGCTGCGCCAGTTGCTCGGCCTGGGCCCGGCTGGTCTGCAGCTGCTCGCGTTGCTGCTGCAACTGTGCGTACATTTGCTGGCGCGTGGCCAGCAGCTCATCCTCGGCCTTGTCGGCCAGACGCAGCGCCTGCAGCTGATTGCCGCGGTTGCTGTCCAGGATCGGCAGCGGCACAGAGACACCCACCACCAGCTGATTGCGTCCCACTTCCTGCGCACGCTTCATGCCCAGACTCACGCTGGGGTCAGGCAGGCGCTTGGCACGCTCGAGCTCGGCGACGGACCTGGCTTGAAAAACGGCCTGCTGCGCGCGCAGCATCTGCGGTGAATGCTCCAGCTTTTCCAGCACCAGGCCCTCATCGGGCAGCACAGGCAGTTGCGCCAGCTCCCCCTCCGCGCTGCCAAATGCCGCTGGCTGCGCTCCCCACAGCGCCGCCAGCTGCTGACGTGCCACACGCAGACCGGAGCGCGCTTGCGCCAGCGCCAACTCGGCACTGCTCTCGGCCACGCGGGCCTTGGTTTCCTCCAGCGGAGCCACCTTGCCTGCCAGCACGCGCTTGGCCGCGGCATCGCGGGCACTGCTGGCAATCTCCAGCGTCCTCTGGTGAAGTTGCACGCGTTGCTGGCCGGCCAGCACATTGGCAAATGCCGTGCGCACATCGGCACGCAGACTAGCCTGCGCGGCCTCCAGCTCGGCCCTGGCCAGTTCGCGACCATGCCCGGCCGCCTTCATGCGAGCCTCGCGCTTGCCGCCGATCTCTATGGACTGGTTCCATTGCAGAGTCATGGACCTGGTTTCGCGGCGCGTGTCTTCCTGCGAATAGGCCAGCTCGGGGTTGGGTCTGGCGCGACTCTGGATCAGCGCCCCCTCGCTGGCCGCCAGGGCCTGCGCTGCCGCTCGCAGACCGGGGTTGTGCTCCATGGCCAGCGCCAGTGCGGCCTGCAGGCTGATGGGGGCGGCTGCCGCTGCTGTTGCGGGCGCAGTTTGTTGCGCCCAGGCACAAGGCACGAAAAGGCCCAAACCGCTGCCCAGCAACACAGCGGCCGCCTTGGTGATGAATGTCATGGTGATGCTCCGCCGGCATGCCTGCCCTTCCATTGGCAGTCTTGTGCAAGCGGAGCAAATCTAGCCTCGCGGCCCCCACAGGGTTCTGACCTCAAGATGACAAATTTGTCATCTTCGCAAACGACCGACTTGCTCGACAATCTGCGCATGAAGCTTCTAGTCATCGAGGACGAAACCAAACTCGCCGAATACCTGCAAAAAGGCCTGGGCGAGGAAGGCTTTGTGGTCGATGCCGCGCACAACGGCATTGACGGCCTGCATCTGGCCACCGAGCAGCCCTACGACCTCATCATTCTGGACGGCATGCTGCCCGGCATAGACGGCCTGGCCGTGCTGGCGGCTCTGCGCCAGTCCCGCCAGACGCCAGTGCTCATGCTCACGGCCCGCGCCCAGGTGGAGGACCGCGTCAAAGGACTGCAGGCCGGCGCCGATGACTATCTGGTCAAGCCTTTTGCATTTTCAGAACTGGTGGCCCGCATTCATGCACTGCTGCGCCGTGGCCTGCAGGCCCAGGCCACGCCCGAAGCCACTGTGCTGCGCATGGCCGATCTGGAGCTGGATCTGCTGCGTCACCGCGCCACGCGTGCCGGCCAGCGACTGGACCTGACGGCCAAGGAGTTCAATCTGCTGAGTCTGCTGCTGCGGCGCCAGGGCGAAGTGCTGTCGCGCACCGAGCTGGCCTCCCAGGTCTGGGACATGAACTTCGACAGCGAAACCAATGTCGTCGAGGTCGCCGTGCGCCGCCTGCGCCTCAAGCTCGACGCGCCGTTCGAGTTGCCCCTGCTGCACACGGTGCGCGGCATGGGCTATGTGCTGGAGCTTCGCCTTGATGCCTGATAGCCGGTGCTTACCATTCGCGTAGAGCGATCAGTTCCTCCACATCCGCCTCTTCAAAACCATAAGCCTTGGCAATGGCCTCGAAGTCAGCCGCAATGCATTCACGTGCCGCCGTTTCTAGCTCGCTGCCCTGCTCTTCGAACTCCTGCTGAAGATCGTTGAAACGCTCGGTCGCAGCGTGGGTCAATCGATACAGCTGCTCCAGATTCTGCGGCTTTTGCTGCTCTATCTGCAGGCAGAGTTCTCTCAGAATATCCTCGCCCTTGCGAACCAGTTCTTCAGGGAAATAGCTGTCCTCGTACATCTCCAGCAAGAAGGCGTAGTTGTTCATGATGGCGTTACCAAGACTCATGGTTCGTTCCTTTTTCCAGCAAACCGCAAACAATGAATCTTCCAGCATAGCAGCCACTCATGACCGCTGATCACGTCTCTCCAAGCACTCCTCAGATCCCGAACCTGAGCCGCCGGCTGTCGCGCTCGCTGGCCCTGCAGACCATGCTGGGCCTGGGCCTGGTCTGCGTGGCCGTGTACTGGGGCAGCTGGCTGGCACTGGCCCAGCGCCAGCAGGAAAGCCTGGAGCAAAAGCAGGTCACGGTGACGCATCTTCTGCAACAGGCGCGTGCCAATCGCTCCGCGTCCAGCATGCAGCACATGTTGTCCGACTTTCTCACGGGCCACGAGGATATGTCGATCCGCGTCAGCTATGCCAGCGGCGCGCTGCTGTTCGAGAAACTGCACCAGCCCCTGGACGATGTTCACAGCGCACGGCGCAGCTTCAGCGTCGTGCTGCCAGCCCATGTGGATCCGCAGGAGCAGCAGCTCGTACAGGTGCTGCTGATGCTGGACCGCCGCCCCGACGATGCCCTGCTGCGCCAGCTGGCCTGGATTCTGGGCCTTGCTGCCGTCAGCGGTGCTCTGCTGGTGTCGCTGTTCAGCGCCTGGCTGGTGCGCCGCGGGCTGGCGCCTTTGCATTCGCTGGTGGAGCAGACCCGGCAACTGGGCGCCAAGGATCTCACGCACGACTGGCAGACCAGGCTTGACGACAGCAACCAGCCCCAGGAGCTGCGTCCGCTGATTGCCCAGTTCAACGCGCTGCTGGAGCGGCTGGCCGTGGCCTACCGCCAGATGGAGGCCTTCAACGCCGATGTCGCCCATGAGCTCAACACCCCGCTGACCACGCTCATCAGCAGCTGCGAGCTGGCTCTGCGCAAGCCCCGCGATGCGGGCGAGCTGCGCGACATCCTGGCTTCCAATCTGGAGGATCTGCAGCGCATGGCCGGCATCGTGGCGGACATGCTTTTTCTCTCTCACGCTGATCGCGGCGAAAGCGCGCACCGCATTCAGGTGGCCAGCCTGGCCAGCCTAGCGGACGAAGTGGTGGAGTATCACGAGGCCGCGCTGCAGGAGGCTGATCTGCAGGTGCGGGTGCAGGGCGATGCGCAGGCCCAGGTCGATGCGCGATTGCTGCGCCGGGCGCTGTCCAATCTGCTGGGCAATGCCACCCGCTATGCCACGCCGGGAAGCTGCATAGAGATACAGATCAGCACGCCGCAGGCCGGCCAGGTCACGCTGGCGGTGCAGAACCAGGGTCAGGCCATTGCCGCAGAACATCTGCCCAGGCTGTTTGACCGCTTCTACCGCTCGGACGCAGCGCGCAGCCAGGCCGATCGCAACCACGGCCTGGGCCTGTCCATCGTGGCCGCGATCGCGCGCATGCATGGCGGACAGGCGTTTGCACGCTCCGGCCTGTCTATCACCAGCATCGGGCTGAGTCTGCCTGCGGGCCAGGATGCACAAGCACGGGCGCCTGTTTCATCCGGCAACCGGGCGTAAAAGCCGATGAGGCCCACACGCAGCACCGAGCAGGGATGACATGGAGCTGCGCGGTCAGGCCGCAAGATGGCCGGCCGTGCATCGCTGAAAGGAAACACCATGCATTGCTTGAGAAACGCTGCCTGCCTGGTTCTGGCCGCCAGTGCCGGTCTCGGCCTGCCCGCTCTGGCTCAGGGCCGGATTCCCGATATGCAGCAGGCCGGCGCGCTGCGCTACAGCTGCGGCGGCATAGGCGAGGACGAGTCCACGCTCATGCGCGCCGCGATGAAGGACTACCCGCTGTCGCTGCTGTTTGCGCAAAAGGACGGTGCCTATCTGGCCAATGTGGCGGTCGAGATCAGCTCCGGCAAGGACAGCAGCCGCTTCACGGCCAACGGCCCGGTCTGCCTGATCCAGCTGCCTGCCGGCAGCTACAAGATCACCGCCACCACCAGGGAGGGCGTAAGCAAGACCCAAACGGCAGAGATCGGCAAGGGCCCGCATCAGCTGGACTTCCGCTACTAGCGGCAAGCCTACCCGCAGGCGCCGGTAATGCCCCGGGGCCGTCCAGGGGAGATGCACGCGGTCGCGCTCCGCGAGGCCAGGCAATGAGGACAATAACAGCCATGTCCCAAGATCAAGACGCATCCACCTATCAGGCCCATCTGCAGGCCGGCAACGCGCTGGTGCAGCAGGCCCAGAAGATTGCCACGCAGGACTTCGAGCAGGCCCGCGCCTTCTGGCAGGCAGCCGGCAAGGAGTTCTATCTGGCGCACAAGGCCGATATGAGCGAGCCGGAAGCCGCCTTTCGTTTGGCACAGGCCTGGATGGCCGAGGCCCACGCCTTGCAGAAGGAGGAGAACCGGAACGCGCTGGTCATGTGGGCCAACGCCGCTGCGCAATGCGAGCTGGCCTTCGACCTGGAGCCCGAGAACGGCCGCATCGCCATGACTGCCGCCAGTTGCCATCTGTTCGCCGGCCAGGCCGATGCCGCCAAGGCTTGGCAGCTGATTGGCAAGCAGTTGCTGCCGCCCGAGCCTTCCGCACCCGATGCCTGCTACTTTTAGATAGCTTGCTGCGCATGAAAATAAAGGGTTTCAATGCTTTTATGCATTGAAACCCTTTATTCATTGGCGAAAGCAGCTATTAACTTTGCTATCTTTCGCGGAGCCTAGCGCTCGAGTGCAGCGCGAATCTGCTGCGCATTGGCCCGCATGGCCTGGGGGCCGCTGCTGCCCAGCAAATACCAGAGCTGCGGATCGACGAACACCAGTTGCTGCGCGCGGCCCGCACGCGTGTTCTTGATGATGTCGTTGTTGAACAGCTCACGCGACGGCACGACCGGCTTGCCGTCCTTGTCCTTGGTGCTGCCCGTGCCCGCGTTGCGGTCAATCACGAACAGCCACTCGGGGTCAATCCTGGCGATATCGTCCATCTTCAGCGCAATGCCGCGCGCCTGCGCCGGATCTGCGGGCAAGGCAGGCTTGACGCCCAGCACGTCATGCAGCAGACCGAAGCGCGAACCCGGCGTCTGTCCGCTCATGTTTTTATTGACGGCCAGCACCAGCAGGCCTGGCGCGGCCTTGGCCGCAGCAGCGCGGGTGGCTTCCACGTCGCTGCGCACCTGCTGCATGAGCTGCGCGCCCTGCGCCTGCTTGTCCCACAGGCTGGACAGCGCGGTCACATTGCGCTGCATATCGCCGAGCAAGTCCTTGCCCGAAGTGCTCAGGTCCAGTGTCGGTGCGATACGGCTCAGCGCTTCGTACTTGCTGGCCGAGCGGCCGGCCACCACAATCAGATCAGGGCGGATGCGGCTCAGCGCCTCGTAGTCGGGCTCGAACAGCGAGCCCGCCACCTGGTAACGGGCATCGGCGTAGCCCGTCAGATAGGCGGGGAAATGAACCTTGGGCACTCCCGTCACCGGCAGCTTGAGCGCCTGCATGGTGTCCAGCGAAGCCAGGTCGTAAACCACCACGCGCTGCGGCGCCAAAGGCAGCTCGGTCACGCCCCTGGCATGCTCGACCTGGATGCGGGCGGGCTGGGTCGCAGACGACAGAGCCTGCGGCGTTTGCGCCCAGGCGGTGCCGGCCATCGCCAGCAGTGCCAGGCTGGCGGCGCGACGGCTGATCAGTTGTTGCATGAAGAACCTTGAAAAGCAAAACAGAAGAAAAGTCGGCAGCCCTTGCCGGGCATTGCGGCAACGGCTGCGATGGCGAGGATCAGAACTTGACGTTCATGCCCAGCCAGTAGCGGCGGCCGTCGAGCACGGTGTCGTAATTGACGCCGTCATAGATGACCTGCTTGTCCAGTAGGTTGTAGATGCCCGCGTACAGCGTGACGGTCTTGTTGAGCTTGTAGGAGCCGCCCAGATCCAGCATGGTGTAGCTCTTCTGGGTGAAGCTGCCCGAGGACGCTCCGCCCGTGGGTGCGCTTTCCTTGCCGCGGTAGGATGCCTTGAGCCAGCTGTTGAGCTGGGCCGTGGGGCTCCAGTCCAGCGAGACATTGAACAGATGGCGCGGCAGCTGGTTCAGCGGCTGGCCGGCAAACTCGCCGCTCTTTTGCTCGGACTTGGTGAAGGTGTAGTTGGTCTTCAGGCGCAGCGTCTTGCTCAGCTGAGTTCCCAGCGAAGCCTCCAGGCCACGCGTGATGGCGTTGTCCACATTGATGTTCGTGGTGGGCACGCGGCCCGAGCTGTTGAGCGGGCCGCAGCTGGGGCAGGCCACTCGGGTGATCTTGTCCTCGAACTCGTTGTCGAACACCGTCAGCCCTGCCGTGGTGCCGGCGCCGCTGTCGTAGAGCACGCCGATTTCCTTGGTCAGCGAGGTTTCGGGCTTCAGATCGGGGTTGCCGTAGATATTGCCGCCACGGCTGCTCTGGCCCCAGTCACCCACGGTCTGACGCAGCGACGGCGCACGAAAGCCCGTGGAGACGCCGCCTTTGACCGTCCACTGCGGGGCCAGATTCCACACGCCATACAGGCGCGGGCTGACCTGGCCGCCGGCCTGGCTGTCATGGTCGTAGCGCAGGCCGCCGGTCAGTGCGAAGTCCTTGTGCAGACGCCATTCGTCCTCGGCAAACACGGCCCACTGGCTGCGGTTGATGCTGGTGCGGCTGGCATTGGGCAAGGTGTTGGTGGTGGTGTCGTTCAGGTCCTGCTCGTTGTAGCTCACGCCCGTGGTCAGCAGATGGCTGGCCCCCAGCGGCGCCACCCAGCTGCTGTTGAACACCGTGTTCTTGATGGTCATGTCGCGCGACAGATTGCGCGTCTTCTCCTGCTGCAGATAGGTGTCCGAGGACGCCCAGCCCCAGCGGCCCTTGTGCTGCAGCGAGAAGTTGTCGCGCTCGAACTTGCGGTCGCTGAGTGCGGCCGTGGCCGCCAGCGTCTTGCCCGGCGTCGAGGTGTAGTGCTGCTTGCCCGTGCCCAGCTCGGCAATGATGTCGTGGTCCTTGTTGGGCGTCAGCGCCAGCTTGACGTTGAGCGCGCGATTGTCGTAGTCGTTGTAGCCGTTGAGGATGTTGTCCTCGCCGCGCTTGTTGTAGTTGCCGTAGATGCTCAGGCCCAGCAGATCGGTCTGTATGGGGCCGGACAGATAGAAATTGCTCTGGTAGATATTGCCCGAAGACGAGCGTTCCTGCAGCGTGGCTTCGGTGCGAATGGAGCCCATCCACTCTTTGGCCACCTTGCGCGTGATGATGTTGATCACGCCCCCCATGGCGTCCGAGCCGTAGAGCGAGGACATGGGGCCGCGCACCACCTCGATGCGCTCGATCGCCTCCAGCGGCGGCACCCAGCTCTGGTCGGTGCCGGTGGAGCCGTTGGCCTGGGTTTCGCGGGTATTGGTGCGCTTGCCGTCCACCAGGATCAGGGTGTAGTTCACGCCCATGCCGCGCAGGCTGATGTCGTTGGAATTGTTGTCCGAAGGCACCAGATTCACGCCTGGCACGTCGCGCAGCGCATCATGCAGATTGTTGTAGCTGCCTTTTTCCAGCTCTTCGCGGGTGATGACGGAAATCGATGCCGGCGCATCCTTGATCTCCTGCTCGAAGCCCGAGGCCGTGACCACCACGGTCTCCAGAGATTTCTCCTGCGCCGCCGTCAGCCCGTGGGTCAGCAGGCCTGCTGCAGCCAGCGCCATGCCCAGCACAGGACGCAGCGACCGGCGGGTGGTGAACAGAGGACGGAAAGACGAAGACGCGCAGGCCATGGCCAGGCCTGCAGCAGCGGCTGCATGAATTTGCATGATGAGTTTGGAAGAAGATGCACATCGACCAGACACGGCTGCGCCTCATGGCCAAAGCCACGAACAGCAGGTGCAGGTCAGCGAAACATTCGCGCTGTTGGAGTGATGAAGAAGGCAATCACGATCTGCGCAGAGATCGTCCTGGCTAAACCATGCAGCTGGGCATGGCGGCATGCAGTCATTCAATGTGCATGCCTGGCTGAGTCAAAGATTACCGCAAGGTCTTCTTGTTGCGAATAATTCTCATTGTAACCGCAACCAACAGGTCTTCCAAAGAATTTTTACTGTTAAGTTCTTTGACAAGAACGCTAACCAGCGCCAACTGGCACCGGCTGCGGCTCATAGAGCTTTATCCCAGCCAGGCCAGCAGGCTGCGCCACAGGGCCGCGGCATGCGAGATGAGAAACAGCAGCAAACCGATGGCGCCGCCCACCAGCGTGCCGTTGATGCGTATGTACTGAAGATCCTTGCCGATATGCGCCTCGATCAGCGTGGCCAGTTGCTCGGCATCCCAGCGCTGCACCGTGTCGGCAATATGTCTGGCGATGAACTGCGAGACATCGGGAGCCAGCGTGGTCGCCCAGCGCTTGAGGCGCTCGTTCATGGAGTTGCGCAGCGCCTCATCATGCGCCAGTGCCTGGCCCAGCCAGCGCCCCATCACGGCTGCACGCCGCGCCATGGCCGAGTTTTCGTCGGCCAGATCGCGCTCCAGCTTGGTGCGCCAGCCTGCCCATAGCTCGCGCAGATAGACGGCCAGCTTCTCGTCATGCAGCAGATAGTTGCGCAGTTTTTCTACTCTCTCGGCGTAGACCGGGTCGTTCTGCAGACCGTCGATCAGGCGCTGTATGGAGCTGTCGAAGGCCTCGCGCAGACGGTGGCCGGGGTTCTGGGCCACGTCCTGCAGCAGGCTGTCCAGAGCGCTGGCGATCAGACTGGCGCCCTTGTCGCTGAGCCAGTCCGTAGGCAGCATTTTTTCCTTGATCGGGTGCTCGCGCTTGAGCCAGATCACGATGGTCTGCGCGATCAGCACATGGGTCTGCTCCTGGCGCAGCACGCGGCTGATGCGCGCCAGCACATCGTCGAGCACCTCCTGGTGGCGCCCGCCCGCCGTCAGCCCCGACAGCAGCGATGCCGCCGCGCGCGACAGATCCACATGCTGCATCACGGCCTTGAGCGACTGGGCCAGAAACTTCTCTACCTGCTTGTCCTGCACCATCTCCAGCGCGGCCAGCGCCAGTCGCGCCACCTGCCTGCCCAGCAGCTGGCTGTTGGCGGGAGTCGTCAGCCAGTCGGCCAGCGCCTGGGCGGGGTTGTTGCGCTCGATCAGCGCCACCAGCGAAGGCGCGTCGAGAAACTTGTCGCGCACGAAAGTGGCCAGGTTGCGGCCTATGCGATCCTTGTTGCGCGAGATGATGGCCGTGTGCCGCCCCACCAGCGGCAGCGGAATATGACGAAACAGGGCCGTCACGGCAAACCAGTCGGCCAGCGCCCCGACCATCGCCGCCTCGCAAATGCCGCGCAGACAGACCAGCCATAAAGGCACGGCCTGCCCCTCTATGGCCCAGCGTGAGCCGACCAGCGCAGTGGCAATGAAACCTGCGGCCACCAGCAGCAGCAGAGCCAGCGGCATGCGCTTGGCCTGCTGCAGCGAGCGACGTTGTTCAGACGTGAGCATGCGCTAGAGCATACGGCCTCTCGGCCCGCTCGTCTGCAACCCAGGGCTGCCGCCAGCATAGGACGGGTCAGCCGACCTTGACGTTTGCCGTGAAATCAGCAAGCCGAGGGTCCTGGCTCCAGGGCCACCAGCTTCTCTCAAAGCGCACATCAATGGGCAGGCGGTTGACGCGGTGCTCGGCAGGCAGGGCCTGCAGCGGACGCAGCTTGACCACCACCGCTGCGCTTTGCGACTCCATCGGGCCCACGCGCTCGGCCGGGACACGCTGGGTTTCCGAGAAGACCTCATCGACCTCGGCCGGCACCTTCTGCCCGTCCAGGAAGACCAGCGTGGCCTTCTGGCCCTTGCGCGCGTATCTCAGGTGCTGGGGCGTCAGATAGGCCTGGACCCAGGGCGCCTTGCGCGTCTGCAGCACCATCAGCTCGTCTCCGGCCACCACCCATTCGCCTGCCTTGACGAAGCTGCGCACCACCTGCGAGGGCACGGGCGCCATCAGATCCGCAACCGGCGTGATGTTGCCAGCCTGTGCCAGACCGACAGCCTGACGCGTGGCCGCAGCATCCTTGGCCGCCTGCAGATACAGGGCGCTCTGCTGCTGGCTGGCAACCAGGATTTCGCGCTGGGCGCGGCCAACCTCGGCCTGTGCCTGCAGCATCTGCAGGCGTGCTGCGTCCACTTCCTGGCGCGTGGCCGCGCCCTGGCGGAACAGCTCATCAATCTGCCGCACGCGATCCTGCATCAGAGACATGCGGCCCTGCACGGCCTGCAGACTGGACTGCAAGGCCTTTTGCTGGCCCTGCAGATCCTGGCGCTGCATCGCATAGGTATGGTCCGCGGAACTGGCCACCACGTCGGCAGCCTGCACCGTACCGGCCGCTGGCGTGGGCACCTGCTTTTGCACCACACGCAGCACGCGCTCGCCCTGCTCAGTGGCCTGCCCCTCCGGGGTGACCTGCTCCACCTGGCCCGTGATCGGTGCACGCACCACGACCTGGTCGATGACCACCATGCCGGGCGAAGCGCGCAGCACCGTACTGCTCACGGTTTTGTAGACAAAGTACAAGGGTATCAGCAGCACAATGCCCAGCACCAGATACCAGCGCCAGCGCGGCACCTTGCGCTTGACGTTGTCGTACTTGACGGGAATGCCATTGCTGACTTCCGCCGAAGCCGGCGGAGCATTGAATTGGATCTTCACGGTTGAGCCTCCATATAGTCTTCCCAGGACTGCACGACGACGCCTTTGAAACCGGGCACCGTCCGCAGCGCTTGTGCCACGCCCTGCCAATGAACCAGTGCCTGGCGCCTGCCTATGCGAAACAAGCTCTCTTCCGAGGGCAATTCCTTTTCAATGCTTTGCGCCACGGCCAGGTCCAGCCCCTGAGGCATGGGCGGCAGCTGCTTGATCGCGTTCACCGTGCTCTGCGCATTGGCGCTGTAGATCATGGGCACGACTTCCTTGACACCGGCCTTCTGCAGGGCCTGTAGAAAGCCGGGTTCGCGCAGTTCGCGGTGGTGGGTCGTCAGCGAGACCGGCAGGCGGCTTTGGGCCACCGCCTCCTGCAGGCTGTCGAGCACATTGCGGCCCCAGTCCTTTTGCTGTACCTCGGGCAATTGGCTGCGCTCCAGATCCAGGTGGACCATGCCGAACGGCATGGATTGCACCTTCTGCAGCAGCGCCAGCATGTTGCCGCGCCCCTTGGGCAGCACCCAGGTCGGCTCGCCCAGCAGCAGCTCCAGCCGGATGCCGCGCTGGCGCGCACGCTGCGCCAGCTGCTCCAGTCCCTGGCGAGCCTGCTCGTCGGCCGCCAGGCGCTGCAACTGCTCTTCGGTGAACGACACCAGAAGGCGCTGCGTGCCTTGCGGCAGTTGGTCGATGCGGGCCGGCTGCTGCACCCATTGCCAGCCTTTCCATGCATACCAGCCGGTTCCCGCAGGTGCGGCTGCTGCAGCGGCTGCAGCGGCTGCAGCGGGTTTGGCAACGCCCGCTTCCTCGCTGAGCCTGGTCTGCTGCGCCACTGCTACCAGTCCGTCAGCACCCACTGCGGAAGCTGCGGCACCAGTACGCTGCAGCACCGCAGCCTGCAGCGGGTCGTCGCTACGCACCTGCAAGCTGCAACCACGCGTGTAATACAGCATGTCCATGGCCGCCAGATCCTCTTCTTCGGCGGCGCTGATATAGCGCACCGCCGCCTCGTAGCGGCCGTTGTCTGCCTTGATGGTCTGCACCATGCCGTCACCGCCGAGGCTGGGCGCGCGCAGTTGCGCCACACGCAGCCCTTCGGTGGCCGCTGCATAGCGCTGGGCCCTGCTCTTGAGTTCGCCCTGGCTCAACCTGTACTGCTCCAGCACGGTCTGCTGCTCCAGCTGCAGCTTGCCCTGGGTCTGCGCGTATTGCTCGGCCGCCTCGTCATACTGGCCCTGCAGTTTGGCCGCCATCGCATCCTTCTGACTGCGCCATTGCAGGGGGATGGACACATCCACCGCCACGGCCGTCGCATGACCGGGGCTGCCGCCGAAATCCTTGCTCAGGCTCTGGCTCAGTTGCACGCCGCCCGTCACTCCGCCATAGCGCGTGTGCCGGGCCTGCTCCCGCAATCCTTCCATCGCATAGCGTGCAGATTCCAGCGCGGGATGCGTGTTGAGCGCATCCTGCAGCATGGCCGGATTCATGCAGGTCTGCGGCAGGGCCAGAGCCGGCACCGACTGGGCGCGCAGACGGCGGCCGGTCAAAAAGCCCATTTGCTGCAAGGCTGCGCGCTGCACTTCCTTCTCCTTGGCCACGCGGTTCTGCGTGGCTTCGTAGTAGCCCTGCAGGTCCAGCCCTTCAGAGCGCAGCATGTGGCCGCCAGCCACGCGCTCCTGCAGCCTGCCCTCGATCTGGGAGCGCGTGGACAGATAGGCCCGCGCTACCTGCTCGCGCTGCTGGCTGCGCAGATAGCGCACATACAGCCGTCCCAGCTCCGTCACGGCCTGGGCCTGCAGAAGCTGAGTCTGCGCGGTACTGCTCAGTTGCTCGGTCCTGGCCTCCTGCACATTGCGCCGGCGTGCTTCCTCGGCGCCCAGAAAACTCCAGCGCAGACCAGCCTGCCCCGACAGGCGGCTGTAGTTGCGGTTCAGGGTATCCGTCACCGGCTCCTTGGCGCGTGCCAGGCCGGCAGCCGCGATAAGCCGTGCACCGTTGTCCGACTCGACCAGCTTGAGGTTGCTGCCGGCCACATGCTCCTTGAGGCGCGCCAGCCGCACGGCTGGCCCCTGCTCCGCGCTCCAGGCCTGCAGGTCGGCCCAGCTCCAGGGCTGGCCCGTGTCGGCGGAAGCGACAGGAGCACGCGCCTCAGACGCTGCGGATACGGCAGTGGCAGTCTGCGCGCTCGCGCTTGTTCCCAGCATGGAAGCCAGCAGGCTGACGCCTATCAGGCCGCTCAGGGCACGGACGCGGTGCGGCCCACCCGGCAGGTAGTGAAGGGAAAATGGTTTCATGCGTTGGTTTTTAGAATTTGTTCTTGCGCAGCACCCAATTGGGCGCCATGGACGAGTCCAGGTGCGAATGGGTCAGCGCTTCCACCAGGATGGCGTAGCCGCTGTGCACCCGGGTCACGAAGGCAAAGAGAGGAAACAGCGGCAGGTACGGCAGATAGGACAGGTCCAGCCGGATGCGCTCCGACACCGTGGCCAGATAGACCAGGTAGTAGGCCAATAGCAACAGCAGATAGCCCAGGTAGACGAAAGCCAGCGTGCCCAGCACGATGCCCAGCGGCTGGATGAACAGCAGCATTGCCAGCGATCCCACGATCAGATAGGGCAGCACCAGCTGCATGAGTAGGCCGTTGATAAGGGTGAAAAGGAAGTTCGGCCACCCCAGCAACGAAGGCCGCAGGTTGAAACGGTACTTGCGCACGAACAGGTAGTACATGTCCCCGTCCCAGCGCAAGCGCTGCTTGAAGAACACGCGCCAGGATTCCGGTGCGTCGGTATGCCCCATGGCATGCGGCTCGAACTTGATGCGCATGCCGCTGTAGCGGCCGAAGTACTGCTTGATGCGCAGCGTCATGTCCAGGTCCTCCGCCGTCCCCGCGTCCCAACCGCCAAGGTGCCGGACCAGCGAAGTCCGGAACACTCCAAAGGCACCCGAGATGTTGTTGACGATGTTGAACTCGGACAGGCCCGTTTTGCCACCGCTGATGGAGAGCATGTATTCCAGCCCCTGCATCTTGGTCACCAGGTTTCTGCCCTGGTTGCGCACACGCAGATTGCCCGCAACCCCCGCCACCAGTGGATCGTCGAAGTGGCGTGTGGCGTTCTCCACCATGTCGTTGTCGAACGAGGTATCGCCGTCCAGTGCCATCACCACGTCGCCCGTGGCCAGCGTCAGCCCCGCATTCAGCGAAGACACCCGGCCGCCGCGCTGCCACTTGGGCAGCACGGTGACTTCGCGCCCCTCGGTACCTTCCCAGCGTTTGGCCTCGGACAGTGCCGCATGCAGCGTGTCGCTGTTCTTGATAGCTCCATCGATGATCGGAATGATCTGGATGCGCCCCGCATAGCGCTGATTCACCAAGGAGCTGATGGTCTTGCGCACATCATCGCCTTCGGAATAACAGGTGATCAGGCAGGACACGGACGGGTACTGCAGGCGCCGGACCGGAACACGCCAATGGCGCAACCCGTAGCGCAGCATCCCGCCGACGACCAGCACATAGAACGGCAGCTCCAGCAGGACGATGAACGGGAACAGGTTGAATGCCTGATCCCATGCGCCCCGCGTGCTGAGGCTGTGCGCCAGCAGCAAGAAAGATTCCACAAACTGCTCCCGCATGGTCAAGCCTCTTGCAGCGTGTCGGCCTGCATCTTCCGCATCAGATTGCTCGCGGACGGTGCTTCGCTGCCGTCGTTCATGGCCTTGACTTCCATGCTGCGCAGGTGCACCGACAGGGCCAGGCGCTTGGCTTCACCCTCTTCCTCGGCCAGCTTTTCCATGGTTTTCTCGATGCGGCTTTGCAGGCCCTGCGGCATCGTGTATGGCAGGATCACCCACAGGCTGTGCTCATCCACGCGGGTAATCAGGTCGGACTCGCGCAGCTGGGCGTTCAGGCGCACGGCGAGTTCGTCCAGCAGCTCGGTGATCTGCCAGGGGCTGAGTTGCTGCGCCGGTAGCCCCTTGTGCTCGAGCTCCATGCGCATCAGGTGGAAGCTGAACTGCGGGTTTCGCGCCTGGATGTCGCTGGCCCAGCCCAACATGCGCTTGAAGCCCTGCGGGTCCACATAGTTGCGCGCCTTCAGCGGCGGGTAGGCCTCGCCCACTCCGCCATTGCGCACAGCCTGACGCCCACTGGCGCTCAGCATCAGCGTGGCGACTTCACGCACCTCCAGCTCGTCGGGCGTGCTCGTGCGCGCACAGTCCAGGCAGCGCGCCTGGACCATGGAATCGACCGATGAGCGCTGGCAGCTGCGGCAGTGGTACTGGGCCAGCGGCTTGTCGTAGTCCACGCCGATGTGACGCAAATGCACATGGCATTTGGGGCAGTCCAGCGCACCGCCTTCAACGAACTGCGATTCGGCGCCGACATGGCCGCAGGCAAAGCAGTGCAGCATTGACTCGCGTCGGATGTCCAGGCTCTGGCAATGCGGGCATACGTCCACGAAATGGATGTGCGCCGAGCCGCAACCCGAGCACAGCCGGGTGCGGTCCACCAGCCCCTCGGAGCGCAGCAGCCCGCGGCGGCGCAGCTCCTCCAGCGCCTGGGACACGCTCTCCTGTGCGCAGGCCAGTTGCTCCGCGACCGGATAGCGGTAGAGCTGGTCGCTGTCGCGGTCGAGTAGCGGCCGAAAGCCCGTCTGCGGCCCGCGTTCGTAGAGGAAGTACAGCAGACGCTCCTCCAGCCCCAACACATCGCCAGGATCGGGAAGCATCTGGCGGCGCAAGGCCATGCCCTCGGTGATTTCGTGTGCCCGCTCCACGCTGCACAGCGCATCCACGTACGGCTGCGCGTCGCGCAGCGCCGGTTCCGCAAAGACCGGCAGGCTCCACCAGTCGCTCTGGCGGGTGCGATTGAGCCATTTGCGCCAGACCTGGTGCGGCACGGCACGCAGATAAATGCCCTGCGGCTGTACACCGGAGTGCATCAGCGCATCCAGATCCTGATAGGAGACAGATCGCTCTGACTCAGGGACGGCTGTGGTGAGTGGCCCCAGAAAAACCAAGCCTGCCTTGGTGCGGATGGCTGTATCCATCAGACTCTCCTTTGTTGCGCGCGCCGGGCTGCACAAGCTCGGGGCGCTGTTTCGGAGAGCTCATTTTTCGGTTTGGAAGTGAAGCTTCGACTACCGTTTTCATAGCTTTTAAACTTTGAAAACCAAGTTGCCTTTGGCAAACAAACAGGCTGTACAGCCGTTACGCTACATCCACATACAGAGTTGGACATTCACGCTGTTCCTGCCTTATCAATTCGGGTTTTCATCAACCCGAACTTCCCTTGGGCCTCTCGGGGTGACAACGCAAACCGACACAAAAAGTCACCGTCGACACACATGAGCAGCGACTCAGCGGAAACTGCATGCAGACATGTAAAACCGAACCGGCCATCTGGCGCACGCACAGGTAACATTTGCGGCAGTCAATAACCCCAGGAATTGCCAAAAGTAGTCCAACAGCTTGTTTTCACGAAGGAAGAAAAGCAGGGACTCATGGCATGAGCTCACCGGACTAGCCAGCAAAGCAGAGGACAATAGGCGTTTTTGGATCCGCACGATATGACCGACATACAACGCCCCGAACTGCCCGATCACCTGTCCATCGACCCTCGCAGCCCTCACCATGTGGCCGCCGTGTTCGAGCACGACATCGGCATCCGCTTCAACGGCAAGGACCGCTTTGACGTCGAGGAATACTGCGTGAGCGAGGGCTGGGTCAAGGTGCCCGCCGGCAAGACCCTGGACCGCAAGGGCAAGCCCCTGTTGATCAAGATCAAGGGTACGGTCGAGGCGTATTACCGCTAAACCCAGTCCCCGTGGCCGCACAACGCCTGAACAAGCGCCAGCTCAAGCGTGAGCTGAATGCCGTGCGGCCATACTCTCGCAGCCAGATCGCCGATGGACAAAGGCAAGAGGCCGGGCTGCGACACAGAATCACGGAGGGCGAGCTGGGATGGTTGATGCCAGGGCTTCCGCTGCCTTGGCAAACCTGGGTGCAGCAGGTGCTGCGACCCGAAGCCATCGCTGTACAGCCCGCGCTTTGCAGCAGCTTCGTTTTAGGGATGGACATACCGCTGCTGCAACGCTTTGCCGCAGAAGTGCCAGAGTCCAACAGACTCTATGTACACAGCCTGAGCGATGCTCAAGCGCTGGTCTTCGGCGATGCAGGGCACTGCGTCAAGGCCACCCTGCAGCAGGGGCAAATCAGCGACTGGCAAACCAGTCCCGCGGAAGCCTCCGAGTCTGAAACACGATTGCGCACAGCAGACGCCACGGCTTTGCATGCTGCATGGCAGTGCTTTGCTCAAGAGATGGATTGCCCCGCCAACCTGAGCCAGTTCCGCGCACAAGTGTTTGATGCTGGTCTGCAGAGCCAGCGTCTGGTCTGCATTTCACCCATCACGCTGGATTGGATGGATCACTACGCCAACATCCACGCCGACTGCCGCTGGTTCAATGGTGTCAGCCGCATCCTGGATGGCAGGGAAATCATTCACACCATAGTGCATGGAAGAGACTGAAGACTTGAGTTCAAGCCTTTTCAGCCTCTACCCCTTTCACACCAAGCGCATAAAGCTATTTATTCAATAGCATTCAGCTCGCTCAAGCCAGCGCTTCCGCAGGACCGAAGAACTCATAGTGCACCTGGGCCTCGGGCACGCCCAGCTCGCGCAGCGACTGCTTGACGCTGCGCATGAAGCCGCGCGGGCCCAGGAAGTAGACATCGGCATCGCGTGACTCAGGCAGCCACTGGGCCAGTCGGTCGGTGCTCAGCAGGCCCTGGGCATCGACCTCGTCGCCCGCGTCCGCCTGGTCGTAGCAATAGCGGCGTGTGAGCTGCTCGTGGCTGTTAGCCAGCGCATCGATCTTCTCGCGGAAGGCATGCACGCCGCGATCACGCGCGCAGTGGATGAAGGTGATCTCGCGCCCCGTGGGCAGCGCGGCCTGCAGCATGGGCAGCGTGGGCGTGATGCCCACACCGCCGCTGATCAGCACCAGGGGCTTGGCATTGGCCTGCAAGGTGAAATGGCCGGCAGGCGGGAACAGCTCCAGCGTATCGCCCACGTGCAGCTGGTCGTGCAAATGGTTGGAGACCTTGCCGCCGGCCTCGCGCTTGACGCTGATGCGATAGCTCTTGCCGTTGGCAGGCGCCGACAGCGAGTAGTTGCGGCGCTGCTCCAGGCCGTCGACTACCACGCGCAGGCCGATGTACTGGCCTGGCTGATGGGCAATCACCGCGCCGCCGTCCACGGGTTCCAGATAGAAGGACGTGATCTCGGCGCTTTCGGCCTCTTTGCGCACCAGCTTGAAGGCACGCGCACCACGCCAGCCGCCTTCGGCTGCCGCAGTCTGCTCGTACACCGCGCGCTCCGCACCGATCAGGATATCGGCCAGCTGCTGATAGGCGGCGGCCCAGGCGGCGATCACCTCATCCGTGGCGATCTCTGCCCCCAGCACCTCGCGAATGGCGCGCAGCAGGCAGGCACCGACGATGGGGTAATGCTCGGCCTGTACCTGCAGCGCCACATGCTTGTTGATGATTTGCGCAGGCAGATTGCCCAGGTTTTCCAGTCGGTCGATGTTCTTGGCATACATCAGCACGCTATGTGCCAATGCTCGCGGCTGAGCACCGCTTTGCTGGTGCGCCTGGTTGAACAGCGGGCGCACCTCGGGATACTCACCCAGCATGGTCTGGTAGAAATGCGTGATCAGGGCCTCGCCGCCGGTTTCCAGCAGCGGTACGGTGGCCTTGACGATCTCGCGTTGACGTTCGGTAAGCATGCAAATCTCCTGGTTGCTGCCTTGCCAGCTGCAAGGCTTGAGCGGATAAATGCAAACGGCGTGCCAGCAACAAGACCATTGCAGAACAATGGCTTGCAAAAACATGCGTCAATATGACATCCATCAATTGCTGTCTCATTGACACCATCAGATGTCGTTATGACAACATCTCACATTCTTAACGCCGTCAGCCCGCTGATCGCCGATCTGGCCCAGGACCTGTCCGAGCGCGAACGTCTGCGCCGTCTGCTGGCCGCACTGCGCAACCTGTTGCCCGCCGATGCCGTAGCCCTGCTGAAGCTCGAAGGCGAATGGCTGCGCCCCATGGCAATCGACGGCCTGATGCCGGACACGCTGGGCCGGCGCTTTCGCCTGGGCGAGCATCCGCGCTTTGCCCAGTTGCTGGCGGCCGGCCAGGCCATGCGCTTTGAACCCGACAGTCCCCTGCCCGATCCCTATGACGGGCTGGTGGCGCACAAAGGCCAGGCCATCAGCGAGCTGCATGTGCATGACTGCATGGGCTGCGTGCTGCAGCTGGGCGGCCTGCCCTGGGGTCTGCTGACGCTGGACGCACTGGAGCCGGGCCGGTTCGCCGACCCCGCGGCGCTGGCCATGCTGCAGGCCTTCAGCAATCTGGCCGCAGCCACCGTGGCCACGGCCGAGCGCGTGCACCTGCTGTCCCAGCTCGCGCGCGGCGCCACCGGCTCGGCCAGTCCCGCCGCGCCGCAGGAGCGCGGACTGCAGGGCGCAAGCCCCGTCATGCGCCAGCTGCAGAAAGACATTGCCCTGGTCGCAGCCAGCGATCTTTGCGTGCTCGTCACCGGCGAAACCGGCACCGGCAAGGAGCTGGTGGCCCAGGCCGTGCATGCGCAGTCGGGCCGTGCCGACAAGCCCATGATCAGCATCAACTGCGCGGCCCTGCCCGACAACCTGGTCGAGAGCGAGCTGTTCGGCCATGTGCGCGGGGCCTTCACGGGAGCACTGAGCGAGCGCAGTGGCAAGTTCGAACAGGCACATCAGGGCACGCTGTTCCTGGACGAGGTCGGCGAACTGTCGCTGCCCGTGCAGGCCAAGCTGCTGCGCGTGCTGCAAAGCGGCCAGCTGCAGCGCCTGGGCTCGGACCGGGAGCACCATGTGGATGTGCGCGTGATCGCCGCCACCAACCGTGACCTGGCTGCGGAAGTCCACGCCGGGCGCATGCGCGCGGACTTCTATCACCGCCTCAATGTCTATCCGCTCGCCGTGCCGCCGCTGCGAGAGCGCGACAGCGACGTGCTGCAGTTGGCGGGCTATTTCCTCGAGGAGAACCGCTCCAGGCTCAGGCTGGGCGGCCTGCGCCTGGATGCGGCCGCACAGGCGGCCTTGCTCAATCGCAGCTGGCCCGGCAATGTGCGCGAGCTCGAGCACTGCATCAGCCGCGCCGTGCTCAGGGCCCTGAGCCGCAATGACGGCAGCGCCAGCCGCGCGGGAACCAGGCTGCGCATCGTGACCCTGGGACTTGCCGATCTCTGGGAGCGGGCCGAGGCGCCTGCCGCCGCACAGGCTACAGCCCCCATGGACCCGGCCACACCGGCGGCTGCGCCCGAGGTCGGTCTGCGCGCCGCCGTCAGCGCCTATGAACGCCAGCTGGTCAGCTCCAGCCTGGCCCGTCACCGGGGCAGCTGGGCCGCCGCAGCGCGCGAGCTGCAGCTCGATCGAGCCAATCTGCAGCGCCTGGCCAAGCGGCTTGAGATCGACAGGCCTTGATCAGCGGCCCTGGATGCCCAGCAGCTCCACATCGAAGTTCAGCGTGGCATTGGGGGGAACGGCACGGCCTGCACCACGGCTGCCATAGGCTATGCCGGGAGGGCATGTCAGCTTGGCCTTGCCGCCCACTTTCATCTTCTGCACGCCCTCGGTCCAGCAGGGAATCACGCCAGTGAGCGGGAACTCGATGGGCTGCTTGCGTGCATAGGAGCTGTCGAACTCCTTGCCGGTATCGGGAAAGTAGCCGCGGTAGTGCACCTTGACGGTGTCCGTCGCCTTGGGACTGGGCCCGCTGCCTTCGACCTGGCTTTCATAGATCAGCCCGCTGGCGGTGGTGACTGGCGCAGCATGAACCACTGCGCCAGCGCCCAGAGCAAATACAAACCCGATCACGGAGACTGCTTTTTTCATATCGGATGCGCTGAATAAACAAAACCCGACTTTATTACGAAGTCGGGTCGAAAAGATGTCATGGCAGCCATGCTGCCGGCTGCATTGACTCAGGTCCGGGCAATGCCGATATCGTCCAGTGCCTTGGACAGATGCGCCACGGAGCGATCCGAGTCATGCCATTTGTCCAGGCCGAACAGGCCGATGCGGAAGGTTTTGAAGTCCGGGCCTTCATCGCATTGCAGCGGAACGCCCGAGGCGGTCTGCAAGCCCACCTTGAGGAAGGCACGGCCGCTCTGGATTTCCGCGTCAGTGGTGTAGCTCACGACCACGCCAGGCGCCTTGTAGCCCTCGGCCGCGACGCTGGGGAAGCCGCGCGATTGCAGCAGCTCACGCACCTTGCGACCCAGTTCCATCTGTTCTTCGCGCACCTTGGCAAAGCCGTATTTGCGCGTCTCCAGCATCACGTCGCGCAAGCGCAGCAGCGCGTCCGTGGGCATGGTGGTGTGATAGGCGTGCTGGCCTTTTTCGTAGCCCTCGGCAATCTGCATCCACTTCTTCAGGTCGCAGGAGAAGCTGGAGCTCTGCGTGTGCTCTATGGCCTCGCGGGCGCGCGCCGAGAGCATGACCATGGCGCAGCAAGGCGAGCTGCTCCAGCCCTTTTGCGGCGCCGAGATCAGCACGTCCACGCCGGTTTTTTCCATATCGACCCACATGGCGCCGGATGCCACGCAGTCCAGCACGAATAGCGCGCCAACCTCGTGCGCGGCATCGGCGACGGTACGCAGGTATTCATCGGGCAGCATGATGCCGCTGGCCGTCTCCACATGCGGGGCAAACACCACTTTGGGACGCTCCACGCGAATGGTCTCGGCCACATCGGCGGCCGGGCATGGCGCCCAGGGGTCCTGGCTGCCCTCGCCCTGCTTGCGCGCCTTGCAGACCACGGAGCCGCCACCCAGGCCCGCATCGGCATCGAAGATCTGCGTCCAGCGATAGCTGAACCAGCCGTTGCGCACGATCAGCACCCGCTCGCGATTGGCGAACTGGCGCGCCACGGCTTCCATGCCGAAAGTGCCGCTGCCGGGAATCAGCACGGCCGTGTTGGCGTGATAGACGTCCTTGAGCATGCCCAGGATGTCCTGCATCACACCCACGAACTTCTTGGACATGTGGTTGAGCGCTCTATCGGTGTAGACCACCGAGAATTCGAGCAGGCCATCGGGATCGATATCGGGCAGAAGTCCGGGCATGGGATATCTCCAATCGCAAATACTGGGCAGTCAAAAACACCCCGGAGCAGACGTTGGGCCGCCGGGGCGCTGGTGCAAGACATTCAGCTTAGCATGAGCCGGAATATGGTTTTGCGTATGCAGTTCATATCAAAAACATGAGCTGCAAGCGCTTTGCACATCGGAGATTTCAACCGATTAAACGCTGAAATTTCGATGCCCCCATCAGCGTTTACCATGTGTCCACAAAGCGGCCGCCTTCCTCGCGCAGTCGCGCACCGGCCAGGCCGCGCACCAGCCAGGCGCGGGTCTCCGCAGGGTCGATGACGGCATCGACTTCCAGCGTGGCCGCCATGTGCATGGCCTCGCCATGCGCGTATTGCTGGGCCAGCAGCCTCTCAAACAGCTCCTCGCGCTGCGCGCCCTCCGGCAGGGCTTCGAGCTCCTTGCGAAAGCCCAGCCGCACAGCCCCTTCCAGGCCCATGGCGCCGAACTCGCCCGTGGGCCAGGCCACATTGAAGATGGGCGCATGAAAGCTGCCCGCCGTCATGCCCATGGCGCCCAGGCCATAGCCCTTGCGCAGCACCACGCTGAAGTATGGGACGCGCAGCTTGGCCGCCATGACGAACAGCCGGCTGACATGGCGCACCTGGGCGGTTTTCTCGATCTCCGGCCCGACCATGAAGCCGGGCGTATCGACCAGGCTGACGATGGCGATGCCGTGGGCATTGCACAACTGCATGAAACGCGCCGCCTTGTCGGCCGCATCGGCATCGATGGCGCCGCCCAGATGGCCCGGGTTGTTGGCCATCAATCCCACAGGCCGCCCCTCGATGCGCGCCAGCGCCGTGTGGATACCGGCGCCGAAGCCGGTTCTCAGCATCAACAGGCTGCCCTCGTCCACCAACCCGGCCATGGCTGCGCGCGTATCGTAGGCACGCAGGCGGTTCTCGGGCACGACCTGGCGCAGCAGACGCTGATCGGGCTCGGACCATTGCTCGACCCGCCCCTGGAAGAAGGACAGATAGTGCCTGGCCGCGGCCACGGCCTGGGCCTCGTCGTCGACCAGGATATCGATCACGCCATTCGCATGCTGCACGCTGGCGGGGCCGACTTCCTCGGGACGGAAGACACCCAGGCCGCCGCCCTCGATCATGGCCGGTCCGCCCATGCCGATATTGCTGCTGCGCGTGGCGATGATCACATCGCTGCAACCCAGCAGCGCCGCATTGCCCGCAAAGCAGCGGCCATGGGTGATACCCACCACGGGCACCTGACCCGAGAGCGCCGCATAGGCCGCAAAGGTATGCACATGCAGGCCCGCGACCACGGGTGTGTCGGTATCGCCGGGCCTGCCGCCGCCGCCTTCGGCAAACAGCACCACGGGCAGCTTCTGCTGCAGTGCGATGCCCAGCATGCGGTCGGTCTTGGCGTGATTGCGCGCCCCCTGGGTGCCCGCCAGCACCGTGGCGTCATAGGACATGACCACGGCGCGCGACCGCTCCGCGCCGAACTGCGCGGCATTGATGGAGCCCATGCCCGTGACCATGCCGTCGGCCGGCGTGTTGGCCACCAGATCGTCGAGGCTGCGCCTGCGTGTCTGCGCGGCAATCGCCAGCGCGCCGTACTCGATGAAGCTGCCTTCATCGCAGAGATCGGCAATGTTCTCGCGCGCGCTGCGGCTGCCCTGGGCATGGCGCCTGGCCATGGCCTCGGGCCGCGCTGCATCGAGCGTGAAGCCATGGCGATCCCTGACGCGCTGCAGATCGGCCCGGATGTGGCCCGGGTCCTGCCGCTGCGGCACCACCTCGGCATGCGCCGCATCGCCCTGAACGGGCGCGAGCACCAGCAGGGCCTGGTCCTGCGCCACATAGCTGCCGGCCTCCGCCAGCAGCGCCTGGACCCGGCCCGCAGCCTGCGCGAACAACACATGCTGCATCTTCATGGCTTCGAGAATGCCCAGCTCGGCGCCCTTGGCCACCGTCTCACCCACCGCAACAGACCACTGCACGACCCTGGCCGGCATGGGAGCCAGCACTGCATTTTCAGGAGCTTGCTGCTCTTGCAATACATTGCTTTCAGACTTAAAAGCATCTGAATTCATTGAATGACTTGCGCTTGAAGCTATCTTTTCTGCAGCATCCACCAGCTGCGGCAGGACCTCTTCCAGCCAGCGCGTGTGCACGGTCTGATCCTGCATCTCGGGCCGCCGGGCCAGGGCCTGCAGCAGCGGCAGATTGGTGGCCAGGCCCACGATGCGGCAGTCGGCCAGCGCGCGCCGGGAGCGGCGCAGCACATCCTCGAAATGCGGCGCGTTGCTGTGCACGACGAGCTTGGCCAGCAAGGTGTCGTAATGCGGCGACGGGCTGGCACCCTGCTGCGCATGGCTGTCCAGGCGTATGCCGGGGCCTTGCGGCCAGTGCAGCTCGGCAATGGGGCCGCTGCCGGGGCGGGAGTTGCCCTGGGCATCGAGGGTTTCGGCATTGATGCGCCACTGCATGGCATAGCCGCGCGGCCGGGGCGGTGCATTCACATTCAGGCCCAGGTCGGCAAAGTGCTCGCCCGCCGCAATGCGGATCTGGGCCTGCACCAGATCGACGCCAAAGACTTCTTCGGTAATCGTGTGCTCCACCTGCAGGCGCGGGTTGGCCTCGATGAACACATAGGGCAGGGACTGGGATTGCAGGTCGACCAGGAACTCGAACGTGCCCAGGCTTTCGTAGCGCAGCTTGGCTGCCATGCGCAGCGCATCCTCGGTGATGCGCTCGCGCAGCGGCTGCGTCAGGCTCGGGCTGGGCGCAATCTCCACCAGCTTCTGAAAGCGCCGCTGCAGCGTGCATTCGCGCTCGCCCAGCGCCATCGGCCATTCGCTGCCGTCACCCAGCAGCTGGATCTCGATATGGCGCGCGCCGCTCATCAGCCGCTCGACATAGACGCCATCCACGCCAAAGGCTGCCTGGGCCTCGCTGCGGCAGCGCTGGTAGGCGGCCGCCACCTCGCCAGCCTCGGTGACCGCGCGCATGCCGCGCCCGCCGCCGCCGCCAATGGCCTTGATCATGATGCCGCTGGCCCCGTCGGCCTGCTGGCGCGCAAAGAACTGCTGGGCCTGCTCCAGCGTCACGGCCTCGGTGCTGCCGGGCATCAGGGGCACGCCGCATTGCTGCGCCAGCGCGCGGGCCCTGGCCTTGTCGCCAAGCAGCGCCAGTTGCTCAGGCGTCGAGCCGATGAAGCGCAGCCCCGCTGCCGCACAGGCGCGCGAAAAGTCTGCGTTCTCGCTGAGAAAGCCATAGCCCGGGTGCAGTGCATCGCAACCGTGCTGCTGGGCAATCCGCAGCAGCTGCGCGCCATCGAGATAGGCAGCCGGGCCGCTGGCGCCCAGTGCCAGCGCCTCGTCTGCGGCCTGCACATGTGGGGCCTCCGCATCGTCGGCGGCGTACACCGCCAGGCTGGCAATGCCCAGCTCCTGCAGCGCACGGATGATGCGCAGCGCGATTTCACCGCGGTTGGCGATCAGGACTTTCTTGAACATAGGACTCTCGTTTTAATAGCTTTTAGCGCTCACCAATCAATGATCACAATCACTTTTGATGCAAAAAATCAGGGGATATCTCGCAGCAAACGGCGCAGCACCTTTCCTGCGCCCGTGGCCGGTAGCGCATCGATGAAGCGCACCTCGCGCGGCGCCTTGTAGCTGGCCATGTTTTCCTTGCTCCAGGTCAGCAGCCCGTCCGCCTCCAGGCTCTGCCCGGGCTTGCGCACGATGAAGGCGCGCACGACCTCGCCTTTCTGAGCGTCGGCAACACCGATCACGGCCGCCTGGGCGATGGCCGGATGCTTGATCAGAATCGTCTCCACCTCCTCGGGGAACACGCTGTAGCCCGAAACCTTGATCATTTCCTTGAAGCGGCCGATGAAGGTCAGATAGCCGTCGGCATCGAACCTGCCCATGTCGCCGGTATGCACCCAGCCGTTCTTGAGCGTCTTGGCCGTGGCCTCGGGCTTGTTCCAGTAGCCCTTGAAGTTGCCCGGGCCGCGAATGATGATCTCGCCCACCTCGCCTGCGGCCAGCGGCGCGCCGGTCTCCGGATCTATCACCCGGATTTCGTTGCCCGGCGCGGGCTTGCCATGGGTGCCCCAGCGTATGGCATCGCCGGGCATAAAGGTATCCATGGTGTGGGTTTCTGACAGGCCGTAGGCCGCCTCGCTGGAGATGGCATTGGGTGCGAACCTGCGCCATTGCTTCGCCAGTTCCTCGGTATAGGTGATGCCGAAGCTGGTGACGGTGTTGCGGCGCAGCGCGCTGAAATCCATCTTCTCCACGCCGGGCACCTGCATCAGCGCCACATTCATGGGCGCGATGCTGTACCACCAGCTGATGCGATAGCGCTCCAGCGCCTGCGCCACGGCCAGTGGATCGAAGCGATGCAGCAGCACGCAGGGCGCCCCCGAATGCACGGGCATGTTCACCCCCATGGACATGCCGGCGATGTGATAGAGCGGTGCCACGGCCAGCAATACGTCCTCGGCGCTGACCCCGGTCACCCGGGACGCGCCGGCCGTCTTGTATGCGGCCGCGCCGAAGCTCAGCATGGCGCCCTTGGGCAGGCCGGTGGTGCCCGAGGTATAGGTCATCAGGGCCACCTCGTCCATGTCCACCTCGACATGTGAAGGCCTGGCGCCGCTGTGCATGAGATCCCAGAACGACGTCACATTGCCGGGCAGCGGCTGCACGGGGGCCTGCAGCTCAGCAGGAAGGGGCAGCGTGGGCGCTGCGGGAAGCCAGTCGCCGTAGCGCACGGCCAGCACATGCAGCAGCGCCGTGCTGCCGCGCACCTTGTCGACCACGGGCAGCAGCACATCGGCCGCAATGATGACCCTGGCCTGCAGATCATTGAGCTGATATTCGAGTTCATGCTCCTTGTTCAGCGGCCCGCAGGGGCAGACTATGGCGCCGATCTTCTGCACCGCGTAGTGGGCAACGATGTACTGCGGGCAGTTGTTCATGAACAGGGCGACGGGTTCGCCCGGCTTCACGCCCAGTTGCTGCAGATGGGCGGCCACGGCATCGCTGGCCTCATCCACCTGGCGCCAGCTGATGTGCTGTCCGTACCAGATATAGGCATCGCGCTCGGGATGCTGGCGCGCATTGCGGCGCAAGGCCTCATGCAGGGGAATGAGGATTTCGGACTCGGCCATGGTTGTCTCCTGGGTGTCTCGTGTAGACCGGGCAGCTGCGCCACTTGCGAGCTTTCTCAGGGATTGCCTTAGGGCAATCTGCTGCTCGGCGTCTTGTCAATGTATACCTGCCGGTAGAACAATGCTACCCATTGGTATAACGAATGCGACACACGCAAACCCTCATGCCCGCCACGTCCAGAAAGACCGAAAAAAAGCCGGCTGCGCCCGTGGCGCCGCGCGGCCGCCAGCGCCTGCCCACTGCCGGCTCCGACGAGAAGCGCGAGCGCATTCTCAAGGCCGCCGAAGCCCTGTTCGACCGCTATGGCTATGCCAACACCACCATCGAGCAGATCGTGCAGGCGCTGGGCGTGACCAAGCCCTTTGTCTACTACTACTTCCGCAACAAGCAGGAGATCTTCGAAACCCTGTGCTGGGCACCGACCGAGGCCTGCTTCACGGTGCTGGACTTTGCAGCCGACGACCCGCGCCCCGCGCATGAAAAAGCCATTGACGGCCTGCAGCGTCTGATTGCCGCCACCATTGCGCACTACCCTGCGGGCTTCTTCCCCTACCGCGAGCCACAGGCCTTCAGCCCCGCCTATCTCAAGGCATCGCGCAATGTGGCCCAGCAGTTCTACAAGCAGTTCTGCGCCCTGCTCGACGAAGGCCGCGCCAGCGGGCATTTCGATTTCCGCGACACCCGCATTACCGCCCAGGCGGCCTGCAGTCTGCCCGGCTTTCTCTACAACTGGTATCAGCCTGACGGCAAGCTGGGCCCGGCCGAGATGGTGGTCGAGCTCACCGATCTGGCCTCGCGCGTACTGGGCCTGCGCACTGCTGCGGCCCCTGCGCGCAAACGCGCGGCCAGAGCCGCACCGGCGCCAGCAGCGCAGAACCCTTCGCCCCCCAGGCGCCGCAAGAGCGCTTCATCCACCACCAACAGCGCCAGCTGAGAGCCTCGAAGGCCAAGGCGCCATTCCAACTCCTGGAGACAAAACCATGTCAGTTCGCTTCTCAGCCCTTGCGCTGGCTGCCAGCCTGTGTGCCGGCACCGTATCCGCCCAGACGGCAGAGCCGTTCAAGATTGCATTCATCGACCCGCTCTCCGGCCCGTTTGCCAATGTGGGGGAAGTCATGCGCAACCATGTGCTCTACGCTGTCGATGACGTGAATGCCAAGGGCGGCCTCTACAACGGCGCCAAGTTCCAGCTGCTGCAGTTCGACAGCAAGCTCTCGGCCCAGGAAAGCCAGAGCGCGCTGCAGGCCGCCATTGATCAGGGCGCACGCGTGGTGGTGACCGGGGGCTCGGGCTCATCGGTGGTCACGGCGCTGGTGCAGGCGGCATCGCGCTACAACCAGCGCAACCCGGGCAAGGAGGTGCTGATACTCAACCACAGCTCCATCGATCCCGAGCTGACCGGCAAGTCCTGCAGCTTCTGGCATTTCATGTTCGATGCCAACACTGCCATGCGCATGCAGGCCATTGCCAACTACATCAAGACCCAGCCCGAGATCCGCAAAGTCTTTCTGCTCAACCAGGACTACGCCCATGGCAAGCAATGGGCCAGCTTCGGGCGCAGCATGGTCGGCAAGGCAAGCCCGGATATCCAGTTTGTCGGCGAGACCCTGCACCCCATGGGCCGCATCAAGGACTTTGCACCCTATGTGGCCAAGATCAAGGAAGTCGGAACCGATTCGGTCATCACCGGCAACTGGGGCCAGGACCTGGCTCTGCTGCTCAAGTCCGCCGGCGACTCGGGCTACAACCTGCGCTACTTCAACCACAGCGCAGGCGGCTTTCCAGGCACCGTGACCTCGATTTCCCAGGCAAAGATAGGCCAGGTGACCTGGGTCGCGGAATGGCACCCCGGCATGGCCGACCGCGCCCAGGCCGACGCCCGGGCCAGGGAGTACAAGGCCAGGATGAACCAGGACTTTCTGGCCCCGCGCATGGATCTTGTGCCGCGCATGCTGGCTGCGGCCATGGCCAAGGCTCAGTCCACCGAGCCCGTGAAAATTGCCAAGGCCATGGAGGACATGTCCATGGACACCGTCTTCGGCCCCGTCAAGATGCGCGGCAAGGACCACCAGTTGCTGCTGCCCCAGGTCGTCAACACCATCGCCCCCGTGGACGGCAAGCTGGTCAAGACCGGCTGGGAAGGCACGAACTACGGCTTCAGAACCGATGCCGTCTATTCCGCCCAGCAGCTTGATCTACCCACGGAGTGCCAGATGAAGCGACCTTGAGCACAATCTCCTGTGCGGTATGGCATGGCCTAAGCGGTCTGATACCAGCGCGGACCAACGCAGAGACACCAAGGAAGGGCCGCCCCGCACCGAGGGTGTCGTCCCCCTCCCCTAGCGCGCAGCGCGTAGAGAGAGGGGAAGGCGGGGCCGCCTAGGCGCGCAGCCGCTCAGGGGGTGTAGCTCCGCTTCCCAAACACTCCGCTGCCCACGCGCACCATGGTGCTGCCTGCTGCCACGGCGGCTTCCAGATCGCCGGTCATGCCCATGGACAGCGTGTCGAAATGCTCCAGCCCCGCGAGACCGCTGGCCTTGATGGACTCAAAAACAGCTTTGGCCTTTTTGTGGACTGCGCATTGCGCCTCGAAATCAGGAGCATCGTCGGGAATACTCATGATGCCGCGCAGCTGCAGATTGGGCAGTTTCACCATGGCTTCGGCCAGCTCCAGCGCTTGCTCGGCCACGACGCCGGACTTGGTGGCGCCGCCATCCACATTGACCTGGATGCAGACATTGAGCCGTGCCATGCCCTGAGGACGCTGGGCCGAAAGACGCTCGGCAATCTTGAGCCGGTCCACGGTCTGAGCCCAGTCGAAGTTCTCGGCCACCAGCCGCGTCTTGTTGCTCTGGATAGGACCTATGCAATGCCACTGCAGCGCCTCGCCGCCCGCCAGCTGCATGGCGCGCACCGCGGCAATTTTCTCCACGGCCTCCTGGATATAGTTCTCGCCAAAGCTGCGCTGGCCGGCCAGCACGGCCTCGCGCACCGCATCCGCGCCGAAGGTCTTGGAAACGGCCAGCAGTTGCACCGATGTCACGGGCCGGCTTGCACTGGCGCAAGCGGCTGCCATGCGGGCATGAATCTGCCCCAGATTGTTTTCAATCGTCGTCATAATTGGCGCCAGAGTACCAAACCAGAGAGGGATCTCCGTGGATATCACGCAATTGCTGGCATTCAGTGTCAAGAACAAGGCTTCGGACTTGCATTTGTCGGCAGGCCTGCCCCCCATGATTCGCGTCCACGGCGATGTGCGCCGCATCAACATCGATCCGCTGGACCACAAGACCGTGCACGCCATGGTCTACGACATCATGAGCGATGCCCAGCGCAAGCAGTACGAAGAGTTTCTGGAAGTGGACTTTTCGTTCGAGATTGAAGGCCTGGCCCGGTTTCGTGTCAATGCCTTCAACCAGAACCGCGGCGCGGCGGCCGTGTTCCGTACCATTCCCAGCAAGATCCTGACACTGGAGCAACTCAACGCCCCCAAGATCTTCGCCGACCTGGCCGTGAAGCCACGTGGTCTGGTGCTGGTGACCGGTCCCACGGGTTCGGGCAAGTCCACCACGCTGGCCGCCATGGTCAACTATCTCAACGAGACCGAGTACGGCCACATCCTGACAGTGGAAGATCCCATCGAATTCGTGCACGAGTCCAAGAAATGCCTGATCAACCAGCGCGAAGTCGGCCCCATGACGCTGTCGTTTGCGGCAGCGCTGAAGTCCGCGCTGCGTGAAGACCCGGACGCGATCCTGGTCGGCGAAATGCGGGACCTGGAAACCATCCGTCTGGCCATGACGGCGGCCGAAACCGGTCACCTGGTGTTCGGCACGCTGCACACCTCGTCGGCCGCCAAGACCATCGACCGTATCATCGACGTCTTCCCGGCCGAGGAAAAGGAAATGGTGCGCGCCATGCTGTCCGAGTCGCTACAGGCCGTGATCTCGCAGACGCTGTGCAAGACCAAGGACGGCCAGGGCCGTGTGGCCGCACACGAGATCATGCTGGGCACGCCCGCCATCCGAAACCTGATCCGAGAAGCCAAGGTGGCACAGATGTACTCCACCATTCAGACCAGCCAGAACATGGGCATGCAGACTCTGGACCAGAACCTGACCGATCTGGTGCGCCGCAACCTCATCAGTCCTGCCGAAGCGCGCAGCAAGGCGAAGATTCCCGAGAATTTTCCTGGATGATGCCTCCCCCTGAGCGGCTTTGCCGCTTCCCCCCAGGGGGACGACGCCCTCGCCGCGAGGCGGCTCTTGCTCGGCGTCTCTCACTTGGGCTCTGCCAATTTTGACGCTGCCTCAAGGAACGATCATGGAACGCGATCAGGCCAGTAAATTCATCAACGATCTGCTCAAGCTCATGGTCAGCCGCAACGGCAGCGACCTGTTCATCACTGCAGAGTTTCCGCCCGCCATCAAGATTGACGGCAAAGTCACCAAGGTCTCGCCCCAGCCGCTGAACCAGTTGCATACGCTGGCCCTGGCACGTTCCATCATGAACGACAGGCAGGTGGCAGACTTCGAACACACCAAGGAGTGCAACTTCGCCATCTCGCCTGCCGGTGTGGGGCGCTTCCGTGTCAACGCCTTCATGCAGCAGGGCAAGGTCGGCATGGTGCTGCGTACCATTCCCAGCACCCTGCCCACGATTGACGGCCTGGGCGTGCCGCAGGTGCTCAAGGAAGTGACCATGACCAAGCGCGGCCTGTGCATCCTGGTCGGCGCGACAGGATCGGGCAAGTCCACCACGCTGGCCGCCATGGTGGACTGGCGCAATGAAAACTCCTTCGGCCACATCATCACCGTGGAAGATCCCGTGGAGTTCGTGCATCCGCACAAGAACTGCGTGGTCACGCAACGCGAGGTGGGACTGGACACTGAAAGCTGGGAAGCCGCGCTCAAGAACACGCTGCGCCAGGCGCCCGATGTGATTCTGATGGGCGAAATCCGTGACCGCGAAACCATGGAGCACGCGATTGCGTTCTCTGAAACCGGGCATCTATGTCTGGCCACGCTGCACGCCAACAGTGCCAACCAGGCGCTGGACCGTATCGTCAACTTCTTCCCCGAAGAGCGCCGTCCGCAACTGCTGATGGACGTGTCGCTGAATCTGCGGGCCATCATTTCCCAGCGACTGATCCCCAAGCAGGACAGCAAGGGCCGTGTCGCCGCCATCGAGGTGATGCTCAACTCGCCGCTGATCGCCGACCTGATCTTCAAGGGCGAAGTCGTCGAGATCAAGGAGATCATGAAGAAAAGCCGCAACATCGGCATGCAGACCTTTGACCAGGCGCTGTTCGACCTGTTCGAGTCCAATCTCATCACCTATGAAGACGCGCTGCGCAATGCAGACTCGGTCAACGACCTGCGTCTGCAGATCAAGCTCAACAGCCAGCGTGCCCGGACTCTGGACCTGGCGGCCGGCACCGAGCATCTGACCATCGTCTAAGCCCAAGGCGCTGGCATCTCTTCCCACAGGAGGAGCGCGGGTTTTGCTGCGTGGCGGGCCGCCCAGGCCCCTGCTGTCAGCCACGGCCATGCACTCCGGCGCTACCATGATCGAACTGTTTCGCACCAAGTCTTAGAGGATTTCATGAGCACAGCCACCATCGCCTCCCGCAGCTACGCTGCTTGCGCTTCCACTCCCGTGGCCTTTCTGGGCCTGGGTGTCATGGGCTATCCCATGGCCGGGCACCTGGCTGCGGCTGGCCATCAGGTCACGGTCTACAACCGCACGGCTGCCAAGGCCGAAGCCTGGACCGAGGAATTCCCAGGCGGCAGCCATGCGGCCACGCCCCGCGAAGCCGTCAAGGGCGCACGCATGGTCTTCTCCTGCGTGGGCAATGATGACGACCTGCGCTCCATTGTGCTGGGCGACGACGGCGCCTTTGCAGGCATGGAGCCTGGCGCCATCTTTGTCGATCACACCACGGCCTCGGCCCAGGTGGCACGCGAGTTGTATGCAGAAGCACGCAAACGCGGCCTGCACTTTATCGATGCCCCTGTATCGGGCGGTCAGGCCGGGGCGGTCAACGGCCAGCTCACCGTCATGTGCGGCGGCGATCAGGATGTGTTCGACCAGGTGGCCCCTGTGGCCGATGCCTTCTCGCGCGCCTTCACCTATATGGGCGCCTGCGGCAACGGTCAGCTGACCAAGATGGTCAATCAGATCTGCGTGGCCAGTGTGGTGCAGGGCCTGTCCGAAGCCATCGCCTTTGGCCTTCGTGCCGACCTGGACGTTGAGAAAGTCCTCGATGTGATCGGCAAGGGAGCCGCCCAGAGCTGGCAAATGGACAATCGCGGCAAGACCATGGCCGTGGGAAAGTTCGACTTCGGCTTTGCCGTGGACTGGATGCGCAAGGATCTGGGGCTGGTGCTGGCCGAGGCCCAGCGCAATGGCGCACGCCTGCCCGTCACCGCGCTGGTGGACCAGTTCTATGCCGATGTACAGGCCATGGGTGGCAATCGCTGGGATACCTCCAGCCTGATCCAGCGCCTGCGCTGAGCCGCTGCGCCATGAAAAAAGCCGGACTCGAGTCCGGCTTTTTTGTGACCGTCAGTTCACCTCAGTTCATGCTGGAGCGATCCTCGACCACAGGGGCGGCCTTGGATGTTGCTGCTGCCAGCTCATCTTCGGAGATGACCTCAAACAGGCGCACAACCTTGCTCACATCGTTGACGCCACGAGCGATCTCGGCAGCCCGCTTGGATTCGCGCGGCGTAACTATGCCCATCAGATAGACCACGTTGTTCTCGGTCACGACCTTGATGGCCGAGGATGAAATGTCCTTGGCGTTGACCAGACTGGCCTTGACCTTGGTCGTGATCAGAGAATCCTGGGAGCGCTGACCCAGAGTGGCCGTGAAAGGCGCGACCTCGATCTCGTTATAGACCTGACGCACGGTGGATTGTTCGCGCACCAGCTTCTCGATGGTCGCCTTGTCCGTCGCATTGCCTGCCTGGCCGGTCAGCAACACCACACGGTTGTAGCTGGTGGCGCTGACGCGAGCCTTGTCGCCCATCACCTCGCTGATGCGATTGCCGGCACGCAGCTCTATGCCCTGGTCCTCAACCTGTGTGCCGGTGGTACGCCTGTCCACTGCCGACATGCCCGCCACGGCAGCACCGCCGCCCACCAGAGCCACGCAACCGCTCAAGGCACCGCCCAGAGCGGCAACAGTCAGGGCCGCACATGCAACACGGGTCCACTTCAACTTCATAAAGGCATCTCCTGGTCACCAAGCAGTTGAGAGTCCACACCATCGGCCAGACAGTGCAGGATCAAGGTATGGGTTTCGCGCACGCGCGCCGCACGGTCGTGGGGCACGCAGATCAGTACATCGGTCTCGCGCACGGCGGTGGCCAGATTGCCGCCGGTGCGGCCTGTCAGCACCACAGCCATCATGTCGCGCTCGTGGGCGGCTTCAAGAGCCTCCAGCACAGCCGTGTCGTTGCCGGTCACCGACATGAGCAGCAGCAGATCGCCGGGCTGCCCCAGCGCCCGCACCTGACGCGCCAGATACTGGCTGGCATTGCCGCCCGAGCCCGTAGCTCCCACGCTGCCCAGCAGGCCGCCATCGGAAGTCAGGGCCACGGCCGCCAGCTCGGGACGATCGCGCTCGAACCCTGTCACGCACAGGGAGGCAAATAACTGGGCATCGCTGGCCGAAACGCCCGTACCGCAGGCCAGCACCTTGCCGCCGCCCGTCACACAGGCCAGCATGGCCTGTACGGCGGAAGCAATAGGTTGGCTCAGCGCCTGGGCGGCCTGGTACTTCAGGTCGGCACTGTCGATGAAATGCTGTTGAATTCGTTGCTCTAGCATGGAGGCCCGATGATACCCGCCACCTGTTATCTCTTTGGTAGCAAACCGTTATTTGCGCATCAGTGTTGCGCACAGCTATGACGCGGCGACTAAAGCGCCTCGAATGCCGCTTGGAGCCACTCGATGCGCATCGGGTTCCCGGAGCTGTCGACCAGCACCACATCGAAGCGGCATGGCGGCGCTGCCGCAAGCCTCATCAGATAGTATCTGGCGGCCAGCACGATGCGCTGCTGCTTGAGGCGGCCGATGCTGCCGCCGGCACCGCCGAAGCGCTCGGTGTTGCGACTGCGGACTTCGACGAACACCAAAGACCCGTCGCGGTCACGCAGGATCAGGTCGATTTCGCCGCCACCACGGCCCGGCGTCCGATAATTGCGCTCGACAAGCTTCAGGCCCCGCGTCTGCAAATGCGCCAACGCGGCATCCTCGGCCTGTTGCCCGCGTGCGGTTGTGCTTTGCGCCGGCTTGGGCCGCTTTCCAAGGAAATCCATTGACTACCTCTTTCGCCTCTGCACTGACTGCCGCACATGACGCGGCCGCTTCCCAGCATTATCCGCAGGGAGCCCTGTATGTGGTGGCGACGCCGATTGGCAATCTGGCCGATATCAGCCTGCGCTCGCTGCATGTACTGCAGATCGTGGACTGCATCGCCTGCGAAGACACGCGCCACACCCAGGGCCTGCTGCGCAGCTACGGGCTGGACCGACCCGGCAACCAGTTGCTGGCGGTGCACCAGCACAACGAGGCAGAAGCCGCCCAGCAGGTGATCGAGCGCCTGCAGCAAGGCCAGCGCATCGCCTATGTCAGCGATGCCGGCACTCCCGGCGTCAGCGACCCGGGCGCGCGCCTGTGCGCGGCGCTGCAGACCGTGGGTCTGCGCAGCATTCCGCTGCCCGGCGCCAGCAGCGTGACATCGGCCATCAGCGTGGCCGGCGCCGTCACTCCGGCACAGGGCGAAAGCGGTTTTGTGTTTGCCGGCTTCCTGCCCACCAAGAATGCCGAACGACTGGCCGCCGTGCAGAAGCTGGCCGACCAGCCGCGTTGCACCGTGCTGCTGGAAGCACCGCACCGCATCATCGAGCTGGCCCAGGCTCTGGCCCTGCTGGGCGAGCGTCGCGTCACGCTGGCGCGCGAGATCACCAAGCAGTTTGAAGACATCGCCAGCATGCCGGCCCACGAGCTGGCAGCCTGGCTGCAGGCCTCGCCGCAGCGCATCAAGGGCGAGTTCGCCATCGTGCTGCACCCCGTGGCAGTGCAGCAGGAATCGGGCGAGGCCGAGCGTGTGCTCAAGCTGCTGCTGGCCGAGTTGCCGACCAAGACGGCCGTGAAGCTGGCCGCAGAAATCACTGGGGCCAGCCGCAACACGCTCTACGACCGGGCGCTGGAACTCAAGCGGGCTGCCGAAGAGGAATAACTACGTCAACCGGGCGCGGTACAAACCAGAGACGCCTGGCAAGGGCTGCCCCGCAGCCCCCTTTTGGGGAAGCCTGGTTGCGACTCAAGCGTAGGCCAGACCGGTTGCCACGCCACCAAACATGTCGCCCTCGACCTGCGGCACATCGGGGAAAGCGACGCGCAGCGCATCGCGCAGGGTACGCAGGGCCGACGAGCCGCCGGTCAGATAGATGGCGTCTGGTGCCGCCACACCGGCCTGGCGCACACAGTCCTGCGCACATTCGACCACCTGCAGCAGCAAGGCCTGCAACTGTTCCTGCAGAACCTCCGGGGAGATGGCCGCCGGCAGGTCTTGCTCCAGCCAGTCCAGCGCTATGGCCGAGGCCGCATGGCTTTGCGAAGCTGCAATCTTGGCCTGCTCCACCGCATCGGCCAGCCTATGGCCTTCGCGCCAATCCAGCACCTTCATCAGGCGCTGGTGCAGCTGCGGATCGCTGTAATCGCTCTTGAGACCGCGCGCCGAAGCCAGGGCCTTGGCCGTGTACAGCCACTGGATCAGATGCCAGGTGGAGAGATCGAAGAACACGCTGCTGGGCACCTCGCGCCCGCTGGGGCCGATGTGCTTGTAGCCCAGCAGGGGCATGACCTGGGCCACGTTGAGGCGATGGTCGAAATCCGTGCCTCCGATATGCACGCCGGTGGTGGCCAGAATGTCCTCGGTGCGGTCGGCATGCCCGGCCTGTTGCGGACCCAGACGCACCACCGTGAAGTCCGAGGTGCCACCGCCGATATCGACCACCAGCACCAGTTGCTCCTCGCTCAGGCGCTGCTCGTAATCCAGCGCCGCCGCAATCGGCTCCAGCTGAAAGCTGACTTCGCCCAGGCCAGCGGCGCGCGCCGCAGCGGCCAGGGCATCCTGAGCCTGACGGTCTCGCTCCGGGTGTTCGTCGACAAAATGCACGGGACGCCCCAGCACCACACGCTCGGGCAGACGCCCGTCCAGCGCCTGGCGTGCCTGATCGGCCACACGCTTGAGAAAGATCGCGATGATGTCCTGGTAGCTGACGAGCTGCTCGTGCACCGCGGTCTTTTCCAGCAACAGGCTGCTGCCCAGCAGGCTTTTGAGGGAACGCATCAGACGCCCTTCCTCGCCTGCCAGATACTGCTGCATGGCATCGCGACCGAAATGCGTGCTGTGCTCTTCGGTATTGAAGAACAGTGCCGTGGGCATGCCGGTGGCAGCGCCTTCCAGCGGCAGCAGACTGGCGGTCTTGCCAGGCAGGCGATAGGCGGCAGCAGAGTTGGAGGTTCCGAAATCGATGCCCAGAGTGGCAGGCGTGAGAGCTGTGGTCATGGAAGGCGGCGCTGCACCGCGCCGGCCCGCAAAGGCTGACGCGGCCGCAACGAAAACGCCCACCGAAGTGGGCATGGGTGTCAGCGGGGGCGCTATTCTAGCGCCCCTGTTATTGGGCCTAGGCGGCGGCGGTTTCCCGCTCGCTGCCAGAATGCAGTGCCAATTCAATGCGCACCCCGTGGGTGGCAACTTCGTCCAGTTCCCGTGCTACCGCCTGCTGCGGCACCGACAGCACAATGGCATAAGGGCCTTCGCCGCGCGTGGCCAGTCTTTGGGCCAGGAAGCCTGCAGCCTGTACGGGTGCGGCCAGCACCAGCTCGGTGGTGCCCAGACCCAGCGATACCTGCTGCGTGCTGCCGTCGGCCGAGACCCGCAGCGCGCTGACATCCACGCCTTCGCCGAGCAATGCCCGCCAGCGCGCCAGGCTGGCCTGCAGGTCCTTCACCGCCACTTCCAGGCGCGCCACGCCGGTCACGCCATTGGGATGCACCCGGGCCTGGCCTTCGGGCACGCGCAAGGCACGCGGCGTCAGGTCGCCGCACAGAAACGGCAGATCCTGGCTGTGGGCGCGTGCATTGCGCCAGCGCAGCTGCTCTCCATCGGGACGCAGACGTCCGCCCTCATAAGGCGCTTCATAGTTCAGGCCGCGCGCCTGGGCCGCCGCCACCACGGCGCCGGTCTCGGAGGGCAGCAGCGCGAAGTCGACCAGCCCCTCGCCGTGCTGCTGCAGCTGCTGCCACCAGCGCTCCTCGGGCGCTGGCGCACGCCAGGCAATGAGTTCGAAATAGGCGCCGTCGGCAAAGACCACCAGGGCGTTGTGCGTGGAGCGGCCCGGGTGCTCGCCGCCGCGCAGCACGTTGAAACCCAGGGACTGGTAGTCGGCAATCGTGTGCTCCAGGTCCCGGACCGCGATGACGATATGGTCGAGTGGCAGGCTCATGCAAAAGTCTTTCTAGAGGTTCTCAGGCCGCCAGGCGCTCGGGCGCGCTGGAGTCGGTATGGCGCACCTCGGCGCGGATGGACTGGGGGTTGCGCAGCAGGTTGAGGATGGGGCAGCTTCGCTCCACGGCCTCGAACAGCGCATCGATCTCGGTGCGGCTGGCTGGCGAATCGATATGCACGGTATAGCCGATATCGTGCGGCCAGATCGGCGTCGCCTCATGGCCGGGCTTGCCGCCGCGCGGGTCTATGACGCCCGTGACCTCGACTTCGAGGCTCTCCAGCGGCACCTGGCGCTCGGCCGCCTGGATCAGAAAGATATGGGTCACGCAGGTGCCCAGCACGCCCAGTTGCAGCTCGGGCGAGCTCGGACCGAGGTTGTAGCCCGCGAAGTCGGGCGGGCTGTCGCTGATGACCTGGTGTTCGCGGATGCGCAGACGACGCACGCCGCTGCGCCCCTCGGCACGCACGCTGGCCTTGAGTCTGGCGGCCTGGGCCGTACCCGCCTCGATGGCGGCGCTGCGTGCCAGCACGGCCGCGCGTTTTTCGGAAAGATATTCGTTGAGATGACTCATGAGCGGGCTTTCGATAGAGGAATGCCAGGCCATTGTTGTGAGATCGGCGCGCCGGGCCAACAAAGGAATTCGTCTGCGCTTATGCGCTTTGCAAATATGCGACCTCGCACCTCTTAGTTGTTTTTCGCATAACGATGCTACTCAATATATGAACACGAATATTTGGTGTCGATAGCATGAGAACCATGAATCCGGTCGGTCGCTGCGGCGATGCGTCCGGCGCCTGAGTTTTCAACGCCATGCGGCGACGAGGTATGAACGTGTTTTTCCCTTCGCAGACGGATCCATCGATAAAACAGCCGGTGAACAAGCCGGCCCGACGCCGCGCCCTATGGGCCGCAGTGGCGGTACTGACGGGCAGCATGCTGCTGGCCGGCTGCTCCAGGCAATCAGGCACGGCCCAGGCCGGCGCCTCGGCGGAACCGGTCCAGGGCGGCACCCTGGTCTATCTCGAACAGCAGGCACACACCAACCTCTATCCGCCTGCCGGCGGCTTTTATCCCAACGGCGGCGTGCTCAACCAGATCACGGACAAGCTGACCTACCAGGACCCCGAGACGCTGGAGATCCAGCCCTGGATCGCCGAATCCTGGACCGTGAACGCCGATGCCACCGAGTACAGCTTCAAGCTGCGCTCCGGCGTGAGCTTCTCGGACGGATCACCGCTGGACGCGGCCGCCGTGGCGCGCAACTTCGATACCTACGGTCTGGGCAACAAGGCGCTCAAGCAGCCGGTTTCCGAGGTCATCAACAATTACGAACGCAGCGAAGTCGTCGATCCGCTGACCGTGAAGTTCTTCTTCAAAAAGCCCTCGCCGGGCTTTCTCCAGGGCACTTCGGTGATCGGCTCGGGCCTGGTCTCGCCGGCCACGCTGGATCGTCCGTTCGAGGAGCTTGGCGATGCCACGCGCATCATAGGTTCGGGCCCCTTCGTGGTGGCCAGCGAGACCCTGGGCAAGGAGCTGGTGCTCAAGGCACGCCAGGACTACGCCTGGGGCCCCGCCAGGCTGGCCCACCAGGGCCGCGCACGCCTGGATGAAGTCAAGTTCATCGTCACACCCGAGGACAGCGTGCGCATAGGCGCACTGCTGGCCGGCCAGGCCGGCTTCATCCGCCAGGTCCAGGCCTATGACGAAAAGCGCGTGGAGCAACAGAAGTTCAGCATCTACGCGCCGTCCACGCGCGGCGTGAACAACAGCATCGCCATCCGTCCCGACAACGCCCTGGTGGCCGATCTCAAGGTGCGCCAGGCCCTGTTGCATGGCACCAATACCAAGGAGATCGTCGAAACCCTCTTCTCGCCGCGCTACCCGCAGGCACGTTCGGTGATCGCTTCCACGGCAGCCGGCTATGTGGACCTGTCGGCCAAGCTGGTCTTTGACGAGGCCAGGGCCAGGCAATTGCTCGACGAGGCCGGCTGGAGCCTGGGCGCCAACGGCCTACGCCAGAAGAACGGCCAGGACTTCGTGCTCTCGACCTACGAATCCCTGCCCCAGCCGCAGAACAAGGAAACCCTGCAGCTCGTGGCCCAGCAATGGGCCAGGCTGGGCATCAAGCTCAATGTGCTGGCCGGAGACTCGGGCAGCCGCACGGTGGACACACTGGACCCCGACAAGACCGGCGTGCTGCCGGGCATGGTGGGCCGCGCCGATCCCGACGTGATCAAGAGCAATTACTACCCGAGCAACCGCAATGTGCTGCTGCAAAAAGGCGGTGTGAGCCAGAAGGTCAAGTCCTTCGAGGACGGCAAGCTCAACCGCCTGTTCGATGCCATCGCGGCCGAGACCGATGCCAACCGGCGTCTCGCGCTGACCGGCGAGGTGCAGAACTATCTGATCGATCAGGCCTATGTGATCCCGATCTTCGAGGAGCCCCAGGCCTTCGCGGGTGCGACCTGGGTGCGTGAGGTGGGCTTCGAGGCCGTGGGCCGTCCCAGCTTCTACAGCACCTGGCTGGCCAAGCGCTGAGCGCGAGCGACCAAGGAGGCGCACCCATGCCACGCCGCTATCTGCTTGGCCGCATCGCACAGGCCGCCCTGGTGCTGTGGGCGGCTTTCACGGCCTCTTTCATCCTGCTGCAGCTGCTGCCGGGCGATGCCGTGCTGATCAAGTTCCTGAACCCCGAGCTGGGCCTGGGCCCGCAGGAAATCGCCGACATCCGCGCCGCCTATGGCGCCGACCAGCCCGTCTGGCAGCAATACCTGCACACGCTGGCTCAGTTCCTCACGGGCCATTTCGGCTACTCGCTGCAGGCCGGCGTGCCCGTGAGCCAGGGCCTGGCCACCAGTCTGCCGCCCACGCTGCGCCTGGCGGCCCTGGGCTTTTCCACGGCGGCGCTGCTGGCCATCGCTCTGGCGGCCGCGGCCAGCCTCGCGCCGCTAGCCTGGCTGCGCAATGCCCTGCAAGCCCTGCCCTCGGTCTTCGTCTCCGTGCCCGTTTTCTGGCTGGGCATCATGCTGATCCAGGTCCTGTCCTTCCGTCTGGGATGGATTCCCGTCATCAATCCCGGCCCCTGGGAAGGCCTGGTCCTTCCCACTCTCACGCTGGCCGTCCCCATTTCGGCGCCACTGGCCCAGATCCTGCTGCGCAATATCGACACCGCGCTGGCCCAGCCCTTCGTGGCCGTGGCGCGCGCCAAGGGCGCTTCTCGCGCCTGGGTACTGCTGCACCATGTGGCGCGCAATGCCTTGCTGCCGACCTTGACGATTGCCGGCGTGCTGTTCGGCGAGCTGCTGGCCGGCGCCGTGGTCACCGAGGCCGTGTTCGGCCTCAACGGCCTGGGAACGCTGACCCAGCAGGCCGTGGGCAACCAGGACACGGCCGTGCTCCAGGCCGTGGTCGTGGTCTCGGCAGCCGCCTTCGTGCTCATCAACCTCGCCGTGGACCTGCTCTACCCGCTGCTCGATCCTCGTTTGCGTCATTCTGTGGAGAACCGGGCATGAATACCGCCGTCTCGAACGCCATTCCCAAGCAACTGGCATCCGGCGTCGCCTCGACCGCAGCGCCCAGGCTGGCGCCCCCGCCGGCACCGGCCGCAAAAAGCCTGCGCCCCGTCCTGATCGATCTGCAAAGGCTCAGGCGCCTGCCGCCCACGCTGGTCCTGGCCTGGCTGGTGATTGCCACGGCCGCGCTGTGGGCCCTGGTTCCGGGCTGGTTTGCCCATCAGAACCCCGTCGTCGGCCAGGCCGGCCAGCAACTGCTGGAGCCCGGCCTCGCGCACTGGCTGGGCACGGATGCGCTGGGGCGTGATCTCTGGGCCCGCGTAGTGCATGGCTCCGTGCACTCCTTGTCGGGCGCTTTCCTGGCCGTGGCCGTGGGCCTGGTGGCGGGCACGCTGATCGGCCTGCTGGCCGGTGCAGCGGGCGGCCGCGTCGATGACGCGCTGATGCGCCTCGTCGACGTGCTTCTGGCCGTGCCCTCGCTGCTGCTGTCGCTGACCATCATCATCTTGCTGGGCTTTGGCACCATCAATGCAGCCATCGCCGTGGGGGTGGCATCCGTGGCCGGCTTCGCGCGCCTGGTGCGCTCCGAGGTGGTACGCGTGCGCCGCTCGGACTATGTGGAGGCGGCCTTCGGCAGCGGCGGACGCTTTGCGGCCGTGCTGTGGCGCCATGTGCTGCCCAATTCGCTGACCTCGGTGGTGGCCCTGGCCGCGCTGCAGTTCGGCTCGGCCATCCTGTCGATTTCCACACTGGGCTTTCTGGGCTACGGCGCACCGCCGCCCACGCCCGAATGGGGCCTGCTGATCGCCGAAGGGCGCAACTACATCGCCACCGCCTGGTGGCTGACCACGGCGCCGGGCCTGGTCGTGGTGGCCGTGGTTCTGGCCGCCAACCGCATCGGCGCCTCCTTCGCGCTGAGGCCGGCATGAGCACCCTGCTGCAAGACCGCCCCGCCACTGCAATCCCTGCCGCAGCCGCCGCCCCGCTGCTCGAAGTCCAGGACCTGGTCATCGCCTACCGCGACCACAGCGGCCGGGAACAGCGCGTGGTCCACGGCCTGTCGTTTTCCGTGGCCCCCGGCGAGGTCGTGGCTCTGGTCGGTGAATCGGGCTCTGGCAAGACCACCACGGCCCAGGCCGTGATCGGGCTGCTCGCCGACAACGGGCGCCGCGAGCAAGGCAGCATCCGGCTGCAAGGCACCGAGGTCTCGGACTGGAGTGCTGCGCGCTGGAACAACATTCGCGGCCGCGTGATCAGCCTGGTGCCCCAGGATCCGACCACCTCGCTCAACCCCGTGCGCACCGTGGGCGACCAGGTCGGCGAAATCCTGCGCATTCACGGCTTGCGCGACCGCTCTGCCATCGAGGCGCGCGTGATCGACCTGCTGACCCGCGTGGGCCTGTCCCAGCCCGCCCTGCGCGCGCGCCAGTATCCGCACGAGCTGTCGGGCGGCATGCGCCAACGCGTGCTGATCGCCATCGCCATCGCGCTGCGGCCTGCGCTGATCATCGCCGACGAGCCCACCAGCGCGCTGGATGTCACGGTACAGCGGCGCATCCTGGATCTGATCGACGAACTGCGCCGCGAAACCGGCACCGCCGTGCTGCTGGTCACCCACGACCTGGGCGTAGCGGCCGACCGCGCGCATCGCCTCATCGTCATGCAGGGCGGTCGCATCCAGGAACAAGGCCCGACACTGGAGCTTCTGCGCCATCCGCAAAGCGCCTATACGCGCCGCTTGCTGTCGGACGCACCTTCGCTCACGCCCGCCCCCCGTCGCACACCGCCTGAGACGGCGGTTGCCACCGAGGACTGGGCCATCGAGGTCGAGGACCTGGTTCACGACTTCCATGCCCCCAGCCAGGGGCGCGGCATTTTCCGCGCCGTGGACGGCGTGTCGCTGCGCCTGCGCCGGGGCTCCACGCATGCCATCGTCGGCGAATCGGGCTCGGGCAAGACCACGACCATACGCGACATCGTGGGCCTGGCACGCCCTACATCGGGTCGCATCCGCATCGCCGGCGCCGAACTCACGGGCCTGCGCGGCGAGGCCCTGCGCCAGCTGCGGCGCAAGGTTCAGCTGGTCTACCAGAACCCGTTCAGCTCGCTGGACCCGCGCCAGCGTGTCTTCGACATCATCGAGGAGCCGCTGCTCAACTTCGAGCCGCTGCCGCCCCAGGAGCGCCGCCAGCGTGTGCTTGACATGCTCGAGCGCGTGGGCCTGCCGGCCGCCGTGCTCGAACGGCGCCCGCATGCGCTCTCGGGCGGCCAGCGCCAGCGCGTGGCGATTGCACGCGCCCTGGTGCTGCAACCGGAGGTGGTGGTGCTGGACGAGGCCGTCTCGGCCCTGGACGTGACCGTGCAGGCCCAGATCCTCGCCCTGCTCGCGCAGCTGCAGCAGGACTTGGGTCTGAGCTATCTCTTCATCTCGCACGACCTTGCCGTGGTGCGCCAGATCGCCGACACGGTGTCGGTGCTGCGCGCAGGCAAGGTGGTGGACGCGGGCAGCGTCGAGGACGTGTTCCTGCGCCCCACCAGCGACTACACGCGCGAACTCATGGACGCCATTCCCGGCAAAAGGAGCATTGATTTTGTCCCCCACCCCGCCTGACACTCTTGCTCGCGCGCGCCCGACCCCGCGCCTGGGCTTCTTCAGCCGCCTGCTCGATGAGGTACCGGCCGGCGAACGCTACCGCCTGGTCACCGAGCAGATCGCCCATGCCGAAGCCCAGGGCTTCGACTCGGCCTGGATCGCCCAGCATCATTTCCACGAAAGCGAGGGCGGCCTGCCCTCGCCCTTTGTCTTTCTTGCGCATGTGGCGGCCCGCACGCGGCGCATCCGCCTGGGCACGGGCGTGGTCACGCTGCCGCTGGAAAACGCGCTGCGCGTGGCCGAGGATGCGGCCGTGCTGGACCTGCTCTCGAACGGCCGCCTCGAGGTGGGCCTGGGCACAGGCGGCACGGCGGAGTCCTTCGAGGCCTTCGGCGTCACAGGCAGCGAGCGCGGCGCAGTCTTTGCGCGCAATTTCGCCGTGCTGAGGGATGCCTGGGCCGGGCGCGAGCTGGCAGGCGGCGTGCGCCTGTACCCCGCAGCCCCGCAGCTGCTGGAACGCGTCTGGCAGGCCACGTTCTCGGTCGAGGGCGGTGCACGCGCCGGTGCCAACGGGGACGGCTTGATGCTCTCGCGCACACAGCCCCGACCCGAAGGCCGCCCCCGCGCCACGCTGTCCGAGATACAGAACCCCATCATCGAAGCCTATCTCGCGGCCCTGCCCGCAGGACGCGCACCGCGCATCCTGGCTTCGCGCACCCTGCTGGTTTCCGACCAGCGCGCCCAGGCACTGCAATGGGCCGAGGCTGGTCTGCGCCGCGCGGCCCAGCGTCATGCGGCCCTGGCTTCATCCGCGTCCACGCAATGGGCAACGCGCGTCGATCCGCAGGCGCCGCTGCAGCAGCTCATTGAAGCCTACGACGTGCATGTGGGAACACCCGAGGAGGTGATCGCCTCGCTACGCGCCGACACGGCGCTGACGCAAGCCACCGACATCGTGTTCCAGGTTCACTCCATCGACCCGCCGCACCAGGCCATTCTGCGCTCCATCGAGTTGACGGCAGCCGTCGTGGCACCAGCTCTGGGCTGGCGCCGCAACGAGGCCCCCACCGGCGCTTCCCACCCCCTAGTCCGGACCGAACTGCTTCAAGCTGCATGACCATGAGCAACACCGCACAGACCCGCTTTCCCGAAGATGTAATCGACCATCTCGCCGATATCGCTGCCGGCAGCACGCTGGATCAGGTGCGCCGCCATCGCAGCGAGGCACGCACCCAGGCCCAGCAGAGTTTTGCCGCCCTATTCACCCCCGCCGAGCCGGTTGCAGGAACCGTCTCGCTGCGCGAGCGCCTGACACTGGCCGCCTTCACGGCAGGCCTGCACGGCGAGCCACGCAGCACGGCCTTCTACACACGCGCCCTGGCGGCCGAGGATGCCGATCTGGCCGATGCCGTGAGCTCGGAAGTGGTGCGCGGGCGCGCTGCCAGCCTGCAGCCCGGCAGCGGTCCGCACGGCCCCTACGGGATCTATCCGGCCGGCCCCTTGAGCCGCGAGGACCAGAGCGGCCCCAGCTACGCCGTGGACCCGGCTCATGCGGCTTTGCTGGGCCCCCGCCTGAGCGCCGCGCTGGCCCATGTCCATCTGCTGGCCTACCACCCACGCGATGCGAGTGCCCAGGCCTTGCTGGCTCTGCAGCAGGCCGGCTGGAGCGAGACCGATATCGTCATCCTGTCCCAGCTCGCCTCTTTTCTGTCCTTCCAGATCCGCCTCGTGGCGGGGCTGCGCGTGCTTGGCGCAAGAGCAGCAGTCACCACGGCATCTTCCACCCTCGCCCTGCAAGCCCAGCCATGACCACCACGCACAACACCTCCCCTCAGGTCTTCACCCAGGAACAGCTCGACTGGCAGCCATGGATAGCTCCGCTGCAGGAGAGCGAGCTGAGCGAGCGCCACCATGCGGGCCTGGTGGACGCAGCGCGCGCGCGTTCACCCTATTTCCGGCTGCTGGCGCGTGACCCCGACACGCTGGGAGCACGCACTCGTACCGACAAGGACATCTTCTACAACCCCGACGCCGGCCTGCCGCGCGCCGAGCGCGAACTGGCAGCAGCTGCAACCTCACGCACCAACGGCTGCATCTACTGCGCTTCGGTACATGCGCGCTTTGCCACGCATTTCTCGCACCGCGCCGCCGATGTGCAGCGCCTGCTCGATGAAGGTCCGGGCACCGACCTGGGCCCGCGCTGGAATGCCATCGTTGCCGCCGCCGTGGCCTTGACGCAGACGCCGCCCGCACTGGAGTCCAGTCATATCGATGCGCTGCGCGCCGCCGGTCTCGACGATGCAGCCATCTCCGATGCGCTTCACGGCACGGCCTTCTTCAACTGGGCCAACCGGCTCATGCTGTCGCTGGGCGAGCCCCTGCGCACGAGCAGCTGACAGCGCAGCTCACCACAGCCCCAGCAGCTTCCACCAGACGCTGCCGACGACAGCAAAGATCAGCAACTCCAGCACGCACATCGCGGCCCCCACGCGCCACCAGACACCCAGAGTCACATAGCCGCTGCCGAAGATGATGGGCGATGTTCCGGTCGCGTAGTGCGTCAGCGTCATCATGATGGCCGAACCGGCCGTCATCATCAGCATGAAGGGGACGACGTAGTCAGCCGGGATCAGCTGCGCGCCCACAGTCAGAAAGGCCAGCATCATGGCGCTGATATGGGCCGTGGTGCTGGCAAACAGATAGTGCGAGAAGACGAAGACGCCCACCAGAATGGCAGCCACGGGCAGCCAGTCCAGGCCACTGGCGACGATGGCGCTCTTCAAGCCCTCGGCAAACCAGGCGACCACACCGAGCTTGTTGAGCTGCTCGGCCAGCATGACCAGGGCACCGAACCAGATCAAGGTGTCCCAGGCGCTTTTCTCGGACAGCACATCATCCCAATCGATGGTCCCCGTGATGATCAGGGCGAACAAACCGAGAAAAGCCACCACGGTCGGGTCCAGCGTGAACGCCGGGCCGAACAGCATTTGCGGCACATTCGCCCATAGCAGCAGCATCACGCCGAAGGTGCCGAGCATCACGCGCTCCTTGCCCGACAGCGGGCCCATGCGGGCCATTTCGGCACGCGCATACTCCACGGCATTGGGCGTGGCCTTGAGTTCGGGTGGCGACAGCAGATAGATCGCCAGCGGCATCAACAGCAGACACAGCAGCCCTGGCAGCAGCATGTACAGAGCCCAACTTGTCCAGCTCAGGTGCAGGGACTGACCCGTGGCCTTGGCCACCAAGTCCACGACCAGAGGATTGGGCGCCGTCGCGGTCAGGAACATGGCCGAGGTGATCGGATTGGAATGGTAGTTGACCAGCGCCAGATAGGTCCCGACCTTGCCTTGCGTTCCCTTGGCCGGGTCCGATTCAAAGGCGTTGGCGATGGACTTCATGATCGGGTGCACGATGCCGCCACCGCGTGCCGTGTTGCTGGGTGTGAACGGGGCCAGTACCAGCTCACAGATTGCGAGTCCGTAACCTATGCCTATGGTGCGCTTGCCCATCAGCGCAATGAACAGCAATCCGATGCGGTTGCCGAGCCCCGTCTTCTTGAGACCGCGCGAGATCAGAACCGCCACCACGATCAGCCAGATCAGGGGATTCGCAAAGCTGCTCAGCGCATCCGTGATCGCACCTTTGGACGAACTGGAGGTCACCTGAGACAGCGACACGATGACAATCGCCATCAATGCCATCACGCCTATGGGCATGACCTTGAGGATGATCGCCACGATGGTCGTCAGAAAAATGGCCACCAGTTGCCAGGCCTTGCTGTCCAGTCCCGCAGGCACCGGCATCAGCAGCAGACCGGTCAGCACCAGGGTGGAAATCAGTGCAGGCACGACCCGAAACGGAACGGCCGATTTGAAGTAACGGAACATCGAGACGATCTTCTCGAACATAGAAGTCCTTTTCTTTACCTGCAGCGCATCGAGACACCATACCTCAGCCCAGCAAAAGCCAGGAGTCCCCGACGGACATTGGCGCTCGGGTCGCAGACTGGCATCATGATGCAGTGCCGCATGGCTTCGACTCCAGGCCGACTTTTACGTTACCAAAGTTTGATCAACGGCAAGACTTGCAGAAGCAAAACCGATGGCAAGACCTCGTACATGCCAGTATTCAAGCATTGGGCACATGCCCATGGATTCAGCAGGAGAGACACTCTAAATGCCAGCGAACCGATTCCTGCCCGATGAATGGGAAAGCCGCCTTGAAGAAATAGATCTAGCGATACTGCATCAGGCTGCTATCTGCAAGATCCGGCTGCTCGACCCCGGTGCCGTCGAACGCGTGCTGGCCAACGATGCCGGCATCTGCGGTGCCGAACATGAGACGGCATTCAGGACCTTGCGCGGCCTGCTCTATCTGCACTACACCGAGGTACTGCATATCAGCGAGGTGCTGAGCCCGGAAATCGCCCAGGTGATCGCCAGCCGGGTGCGCGAGCATTTGAGCCGGCGCTCGGGCACAGCGCCGGGAGGGATGACGGGCTGATACCAGCGCTGCCGCCCTTCAATGGAAAATGGACAAAAAAAAGGTCACGACATTGTCGTGACCTTTTCAATTTGGTTGCGCGAGAAGGATTTGAACCTCCGACCTTTGGGTTATGAGCCCAACGAGCTACCAGACTGCTCCATCGCGCGGTATTTCCAAATTATAGCAGGCTTTGCAGCCTGCCCTGGCTTATTCAGCTGCTGCAGCGGCTTCTTCAGCGCGCTCGACCAGCTCCACATAGGCCATGGGAGCGTTGTCGCCCACGCGGAAGCCCATCTTCAGGATACGTGTGTAGCCACCGGGACGCTGAGCGTTGCGGGGACCCAGCACGTTGAACAGCTTGGTCACGCTGTCGCGGTCGCGCAGACGGTCGAAAGCCAGACGGCGGTTAGCCACGGTATCAACCTTGGCCAGAGTGATCATGGGCTCGATGACGCGACGCAGTTCCTTGGCCTTGGGGACCGTGGTCTTGATTGCTTCGTGCTCGATCAGCGAGTTCATCATGTTCTGCAGCATTGCCTTGCGGTGTGCAGAAGTGCGGTTCAGTTTGCGGAGGCCGTTGCCGTGACGCATGGTGCTTTTCCTTTGCTCCCCGTTTTTATCCGGAGATCTTTTCTAAATTAAATCAGGCAGCCGTATCAGGTACTGCCCGAGGCACTTGGACTTTGCCGGATCAACTCCAGCAAAGTCTTCTATTGTAGCAATTAACGCTTTTCCAGGCCAGCGGGTGGCCAGTTTTCAAGCTTCATGCCCAGAGTCAGACCGCGGGAAGCCAGAACTTCCTTGATCTCGTTGAGCGACTTGCGACCCAGGTTGGGAGTCTTGAGCAGCTCGTTTTCGGTACGCTGGATGAGGTCACCGATGTAGTAGATGTTCTCTGCCTTGAGGCAGTTGGCAGAACGCACGGTGAGCTCGAGCTCGTCCACAGGACGCAGCAGGATGGGATCGAACGACGTGGCAGCGCCGCGGCCACCGGCAGGAGCGTCGAACACGCTGGCGATATCGCCACCGTCGAGCTGGGCAAACACTGCCAGCTGCTCCACCAGGATCTTGGCGGATGCACGCACTGCGTCTTCAGCGGTGATGGCACCGTTGGTTTCGATTTCCAGAACCAGCTTGTCCAGATCGGTACGCTGTTCCACACGTGCGGATTCGACAGCGTAGCTCACGCGCTTGACGGGCGAGAACGAAGCGTCGAGCACGATACGGCCGATCGACTTGGTCGATTCGTCACCGTAGCGGCGCACGTTGCCGGGCACATAGCCGCGGCCCTTTTCCACCTTGATCTGCATGTCCAGCTTGCCGCCTTGCGACAGATGGGCGATCACATGATCAGGGTTGACGATTTCTACGTCGTGGGGGGTCTGAATGTCACGGGCAGTGACAACACCTTCGCCATCCTTGCGCAGGCTCAGGGTGACTTCGTCACGATTGTGCAGCTTGAACACCACACCCTTGAGGTTCAGCAGGATGTTGGTCACATCTTCCTGGACACCGTCGATGGAGGAGTACTCATGCAGCACCCCAGCAATCGTCACTTCCGTCGCTGCGTAACCCACCATGGAGGAGAGCAGAACACGGCGCAGGGCATTGCCCAGCGTATGACCGTAGCCACGCTCAAACGGCTCCAGAACAACCTTGGCACGGTTGTGACCAAGTTGCTCGACATTGATTGTCTTGGGCTTCAGCAAATTCGTTTGCATGCAGACTTCCTCTCAATACCCTCGGCTCGTTACACCGGTAAGGCTGGTGAAGCACCCACGGCGCGATGCCTCGCGCCGTGGGGACGGTTTACAGAAATGTCGCTGCTAAAGATTAACGCGAGTACAACTCAACGATCAGGGATTCGTTGATGTCAGCTGCGAATTCATCGCGGTCAGGAGACTTCTTGAAAGTACCTTCTGCCTTGTCAGCAGACACTTCAACCCATGCGGGGAAGCCCACTTGAGCAGCCAGTTGCAGAGCCTCGACCACGCGAGCTTGCTTCTTGGACTTTTCACGCAGGGCAACCACGTCGCCTTCCTTCACGGAGAAAGAAGGAATGTTCACGGACTGGCCGTTCACAGTGATAGCCTTGTGCGACACCAGCTGACGTGCTTCAGCGCGAGTGGAGCCGAAGCCCATGCGGTACACGACGTTGTCCAGACGCGATTCCAGCAGCGACAGCAGGTTGGCACCAGTGTTGCCACGCTTGCGGTCAGCAGCTTCGAAGTAGCGGCGGAATTGCTTCTCCAGCACGCCGTACATGCGCTTGACCTTCTGCTTTTCGCGCAGTTGCAGACCGTAGTCGGAAGTGCGCTGACCGGAAGTGCGGCCATGCTGACCAGGCTTGGTGTCGAACTTTGCCTTGTCTGCGATGGAGCGACGTGCGCTCTTCAGGAACAGATCGGTGCCTTCGCGGCGGGAGAGTTTTGCCTTAGGGCCAATATAGCGTGCCACTTGATTTCCTTTGTGTCATCTACCGTGCGCAAACACGGGAGCCGCCCGCGATGCAAATGCACCTGGGCGGCGGTGGGCTTGATAAAAAAGTTAGATACGACGACGCTTTTGAGGGCGGCAGCCGTTGTGGGGAACCGGAGTCACGTCCGAGATGGAAGTGATACGGATACCCAGAGCACCCAGGGCGCGAACCGAGGATTCACGGCCAGGACCGGGACCCTTGATTTCGACTTCCAGGTTCTTGATGCCCTGTTCGATAGCAGCACGACCGGCCACTTCCGAAGCAACCTGAGCAGCAAAGGGAGTCGACTTACGCGAACCCTTGAAGCCCTGGCCACCCGACGAAGCCCACGACAGAGCGTTGCCTTGACGGTCGGTGATGGTGATGATCGTGTTGTTGAACGAAGCGTGCACGTGCGCGATGCCGTCAGAAATATTCTTACGGACCTTCTTGCGAACGCGAGCAGCTGCGTTGTTTGCGGGAGACTTAGCCATAATGATCTTTCAATCTCTTATTTCTTCAGAGCCGCAGCACCCTTGCGCGGACCCTTGCGAGTACGGGCGTTTGTGCGGGTACGTTGACCGCGCATGGGCAGGCCGCGACGATGACGGAAACCGCGGTAGCAACCGATGTCCATCAAGCGCTTGATGTTCATCGTGGTTTCGCGACGCAGATCACCTTCCAGAGTCATGGGATTCAGGAAGTCACGGATCTTTTCCAGATCAGCGTCCGTCAGGTCCTTGACCTTCTTGGAATACTCGATACCGCATGCTTCGCAGATCTTGCGAGCTGTAGTGCGACCGATGCCATAGATGGCAGTCAGGCCGATTTCAGCATGCTTGTGCGGCGGGATGTTAATGCCAGCAATACGTGCCATATTAGTCCTCTAATGCTTTCAATCAACCTTGGCGCTGCTTGTGGCGCTGGTCAGTGCAGATCACGCGCACAACACCTTTGCGGCGGATGATCTTGCAGTTACGGCAGATTTTCTTGACCGAAGCCGAAACTCTCATTCTTTTCTCCTAAAACTTTCCATCCACTATCGGCCTATCGACCGGGAAACAATGCCCGCGATAGATCGATGGGCGTCTACTAACTTTTGGCAGGCTGCCCCCTTGGGCAGCCTTGTCATCAAATACCAGCCTTAAAGTTCGCTTTTTTCAGGAGCGACTCGTATTGCTGCGACATCACGTAGTTCTGCACTTGCGCCATGAAGTCCATTGTCACGACCACAATGATCAGCAACGATGTACCACCGAAGTAGAACGGAACGTTGTACTTCAGGATCAGGAATTCGGGCAACAAGCACACGAAGGTAATGTAGATCGCGCCAGCCAGGGTCAGGCGAACCAGAATCTTGTCAATGTAGCGGGCTGTCTGTTCGCCAGGACGAATCCCGGGGATGAAAGCGCCACTCTTCTTCAGGTTGTCGGCAGTTTCCCGGCTGTTGAAAACCAGGGCCGTATAGAAGAAGCAGAAGAAAATGATCGCGGCAGCATAAAGGATGACATAGATTGGCTGACCAGGGGTCAACGTGCTCGCAATATCCTTCAGCCAGCGCATGGATTCTCCTGCACTGAACCAATTCACCACCGTAGCGGGCAGCAAGATGATCGACGAAGCGAAGATGGGAGGAATCACACCTGCCATGTTCAGCTTCAGTGGCAAGTGCGAAGACTGACCACCGTACACCTTGTTGCCGACTTGTCGGCGTGCGTAATTCACCAAGATCTTGCGTTGACCTCGTTCGACATACACGACGAAATACGTCACGGCTGCCACAACGAGAACAATGAAGATTGCCGCCAGAATGCTCATGGCACCGGTGCGCACCAGTTCCAGCAGACCGCCGATGGAGCTCGGCAGGCCTGCGGCGATACCGCCAAAGATCAGTATCGAGATACCGTTGCCCAGACCACGTTCAGTGATCTGTTCACCGAGCCACATCAGGAACAGGGTACCGGCCGTGAGACTGACCACCGCAGTCATGCGGAAGCCAAAACCAGGGTTCAGAACCAAGCCTGCGGAGCTTTCCAGGGCAACAGCAATTCCCAAGGACTGAAACAGCGCCAGGCCCAGAGTGCCATAGCGGGTGTACTGGGTAATCTTGCGACGACCCGCTTCACCTTCCTTTTTCATCTGCTCGAATGTCGGGACCACGTAGGTCATGAGCTGCATGATGATCGATGCCGAGATGTACGGCATGATCCCCAGTGCGAACACTGTGAAGCGCGAGAGCGCTCCACCCGAGAACATGTTGAACAGATTGAGAATGCCGCCCTGCTGGCCAGAGAACAGCTGCTGCAGCTGCGCTGGGTCGATGCCCGGAACGGGGATATGCGCCCCGATGCGGTATACGACCAGCGCAAGCAACAGAAAAACCAGACGACGACGCAGGTCGCCGAATTTTCCAGTCTTTGCAATTTGAGCTGCGCTAGTAGCCACGGATGTCTTCTTTCAGAACTTTAATCAGGCGATGCTGCCACCGGCAGCTTCGATGGCAGCCTTGGCACCGGCGGTAGCGCCGATACCATTGAGCTTGACAGCCTTAGTCAGTTCACCGCTCTTGATGATCTTCACGACCTTAGCGATAGAGCCAACCAGACCGGCTTGCTTCAGAGCAGCCAGATCGACTTCGGCCAGGCCGAGCTTATCCAGCTCGGACAGGGTCACTTCTGCATTGAACTTCAGCAGATGCGACTTGAAGCCACGCTTGGGCAGGCGACGCTGCAGAGGCATTTGACCGCCTTCGAAGCCCACCTTGTGGTAGCCACCCGAACGCGACTTCTGACCCTTGTGACCGCGACCGGCAGTCTTACCCAGACCAGAACCGATACCGCGACCCACGCGACGCTTGGCGTGCTTGGCGCCGTCTGCAGGCTTGATGCTATTGAGTTCCATCATCAATCCTTTCAGAGAACCTTCACCAAGTAGGCGATCTTGTTAATCATGCCGCGCACTTCAGGAGTGTCCTGCAGTTCGCTGACGCTGTTCAGCTTGCGCAGACCCAGGCCACGCACAGTCGCACGGTGCGACTCTTTGGTGCCGATGGGGCTACGAACCAGCTGAATCTTGACAGTTTGTTGTGTTGTCATGTGCTGGACTCCGATCAGGCGGTGAAGATGTCTTCGACCGACTTGCCGCGCTTTGCTGCCACGTTCGCAGGGGTCGTGGAGTTCTTCAAAGCGTCGAAAGTTGCGCGAACCATGTTGTAGGGGTTCGACGAACCGTGGCTCTTGGCCACGATGTCGGTGATACCCACCACTTCAAAAACAGCGCGCATAGGGCCGCCAGCGATGATGCCGGTACCCTTGGGAGCTGGGTGCAGCTCGACCTTGGCAGCGCCGTGATGGCCCTTCACCGAGTGGTGAATGGTGCCGCTCTTGAGTGCAACCTTCATCAGGTTGCGACGGCATTCTTCCATCGCTTTTTGCACGGCAGCAGGCACTTCCTTGGACTTGCCCTTACCCATGCCAACGCGACCGTCACCGTCGCCAACCACGGTCAGTGCAGCGAAGCCGAGAATACGACCGCCCTTCACAACCTTGGTGACGCGGTTGACCGCGATCATTTTTTCGCGCAGACCGTCGTCACGACCTTCGTCTTGCACTTTGGGGGAAAATTTAGCCATTTGTATCCGCTCCGCTTAGAACTGCAGGCCCGCTTCGCGAGCGGCTTCTGCCAAAGCCTTCACGCGGCCGTGGTATGCAAAACCGGCGCGGTCGAAAGCCACTTTCTCAACGCCAGCAGCCTTAGCCTTCTCAGCAATGCGCTTGCCGATCAGCGTGGCGGCGGCCACGTTGCCACCCTTGCCAGCGGCGCCGAGTTGCGAACGCACTTCGACTTCTGCAGTGGAGGCCGAAGCCAGCACGGTAGTGCCGTCTTCCGAAACCACGGAGGCGTAGATATGGAGATTGGTGCGGTTCACGCTCAGACGTGCAACGCCTTGCTGGGCAATGCGGATGCGAGTCTGACGGGCACGGCGCAGACGCTGCTCTTTCTTGTTCAACATCATGCAGCTCCTTACTTCTTCTTGGTCTCTTTGATCACGACCTTCTCATTCGCATAGCGAATGCCCTTGCCCTTGTAAGGCTCGGGAGGACGAACGGCACGGATCTCAGCAGCCAATTGACCGACCACTTGACGGTCAGCACCCTTGATCACGATTTCAGTCGGAGTGGGGGTAGCGACAGTGATGCCGGCAGGCATCTCGAAGTTGACGGGGTGCGAGAAGCCCACAGCCAGGTTCAGCTTGGAACCTTGTGCAGCGGCCTTGTAGCCCACGCCAATCAGCGTCAGCTTCTTCTCGAAGCCTTCAGTCACGCCCTTGACCATGTTGTTGACCAGCTGGCGGATGGTACCGGCCAGAGCGTCAGCTTCACGGGAATCGTTGGCGGGAGCAAAGGACAGCTTGCCGTCGTTGTTGCCGATGGTCACCAGGCCGTTCAGAGCCAGCGACAGATCGCCGCCCTTGCCCTTGACCTTGATGGTTTCAGCGTTGATGGACACATCCACACCTGCGGGGATGGTCACAATAGCTTTTGCTACGCGAGACATTTCAGTATTTCTCCTTAATGTCCGTTAGGCCACATAGCACAGCACTTCACCGCCGATACCGGCAGCACGTGCTTTGCGATCAGTCATCACGCCCTTGGGAGTAGTGACGATGGCCACACCCAGGCCGTTCTGGACCTGAGGAATTGCGTGACGACCCTTGTACACGCGCAGGCCGGGACGGCTCACACGTTCGATACGCTCGATCACAGGGCGACCGGCGTAGTACTTCAGGGTAATTTCGAGTTCGGACTTGCCACCTTCGGACTTCACTTCGAAGCCGTCGATATAGCCTTCTTCCTTCAGCACTTGTGCGATGGCAACCTTCACCTTGGAGGAAGGAGCCGACACAGTGGCCTTGGAGACCAGTTGTGCATTGCGGATGCGGGTCAGCAAGTCAGCGATGGGATCACTCATGCTCATGTTTAATCTCTCCTGCTTGCTTACCAGCTGGCCTTGGTGACACCGGGGATGTCGCCAGCAAAGGCCAATTCACGCACCTTGGCACGACCCAGACCGAATTGGCGGAAGGTACCGCGAGGACGGCCAGTGATCTCGCAACGGTTACGCTGGCGAGTGGGGTTCGAGTTACGGGGCAGCTTCTGCAGACCCAGGCGAGCGGCGTCGCGCTCTTCGTCGGAACGCTTCACGTCGCCGGCGATTGCCTTCAGTTCTGCATACTTGGCAGCATACTTGGCTGCCAGCTTTTCGCGCTTCAGTTCGCGCTGAATCATTGCTACTTTAGCCATGCGCCACCTCAGTTCTTGAAGGGGAATTTGAAAGCGGCGAGCAGTGCCTTGCACTCTTCGTCGTTCTTCGCTGTTGTCGTGATGCTGATGTTCAGACCACGCAGAGCGTCCACCTTGTCGTACTCGATTTCGGGGAAGATGATTTGTTCTTTGACGCCAACGTTGTAGTTGCCGCGACCGTCGAACGAACGACCCGAGATACCACGGAAGTCACGCACGCGGGGCAGAGCCACGGTCACGAAACGGTCCAGGAATTCGTACATCTGAACGCCACGCAGGGTCACCATGCAGCCGATAGCTTGGCCTTCGCGGATCTTGAAACCAGCGATAGCCTTCTTGGCCTTGGTCACCACAGGCTTCTGACCAGCAATCTTGGTCAGGTCAGCCACGGCGTTGTCCATCACCTTCTTGTCGGCCACGGCTTCGCTCACACCCATGTTCAGAGTGATCTTGGTCAGACGGGGCACTTCCATAGCGGAGGTGTAGCCGAACTTTTCTTTCAGTTCAGCCGCGATCTTTTCGCGATAGAGTTTTTGCAGTCGTGCCATGTGTTACTCCTTAGGCGGCGATTTCAGCGCCATTGGACTTGAACACGCGAACACGTGTGCCGTCGGCGTTCACCTTGATGCCCACGCGATCGGCCTTGCCGGTCGCTGCATTGAAGATAGCCACGTTGGATTGGTGGATAGGCATGGCCTTTTCCACGATACCGCCGGTGGTGCCCTTCATGGGGTTAGGCTTGGTGTGCTTCTTGACCAGGTTGACACCGTCCACGATCACGTGGGAGTCATCCTTGCGCAGAGAAACCACGCCACGCTTGCCCTTGTCACGGCCGGTCAGCACGATAACTTCGTCGCCCTTGCGAATCTTGTTCATGGTGCTATTCCTTTAGAGAACTTCAGGGGCCAGCGACACGATCTTCATGAACTTTTCGGTACGCAGTTCACGAGTCACGGGGCCAAAGATGCGGGTGCCGATAGGCTCCAGCTTGGCGTTCAGCAGCACGGCGGCATTGCCGTCGAACTTCACGAGCGAACCGTCTGCACGACGGATGCCCTTGGCGGTGCGCACCACCACAGCACTGTAGATCTCGCCTTTTTTGACGCGACCACGAGGAGCTGCTTCCTTGACGCTCACCTTGATGATGTCGCCAACACTTGCGTAGCGACGATGAGAACCGCCCAGCACCTTAATGCACTGAACAGACTTCGCGCCGGTGTTGTCGGCAACCTCTAACCGAGATTCTGTTTGGATCATTTCAATATTCCCAACTTGCTCCAGCAACGCTCGACAGCCCCAGAGTCTTCTCAAGGGCTGATCAAGCAGCCGGTCAGTCTTGGGCCCGTCGTCCACCTTCCGGACCATTCCGGAGGGCTTCCCGCTGGGCAGAAAGTTCCACGCTTTTAAACGTGAAGCAGGAGATTGTCGCAGGAAATCCTTTGTGCGTCAAGCGTTTAGCCTGCAATACCCGCACTGATTTCACTGGCGCAAAGCCCGGCAGACAGGCCTTTCGCACTTGCAACTAAAACAATAGCATGCCGCGCCATTAGCCCATTGATTTCAAACAATAAATTAGCCGAAATCAACAGCCATCAAGCGCTGAAAGCTCACATTTTCACGAGGCCTGCGGATCGCAGCCTGTTGCCCGCACGCCACGCCCGCAGGGCGGCCGCACAGATCAGCCTTGGGCGGGTAGATATTGACGGGTCAGGGCCAGAAAGTCGTTGAGCTGCACATCCTGGGCCAGCTCTTCGGTCAGGATGGCCGCCACACGGGGCGCGATCTCGGCCGCCTTGCGGGCATCGAGAAAAAGCAGGCGGCTGCGGCGCGCCAGCATGTCCTCGACGGTGCGCGCGTACTCGAAGCGGGCGGCAAAGCGCACCATGGCCTCGGAAAGACCGCCCATCAGCCAGTTCTGAGCACCCGGCAACGCCGCCACGGCGGCAGCATCCGTTCCGTAGGAGTGCAGACCCTGGCTCTGGTTCATGCTGTGCGTGACTGCGGCCTCCGCCGGCGCACCAACCAGGGGCAGGTTCACGGTCACCCCGGCAGGGCGACTGGGCAGACGACCGATCTGGAAGCATTCGGCCAGCACATCCTCGGACATGGCTCGGTAAGTCGTCCATTTGCCGCCGGTGACGGTCACCAGGCCGGTCTTGCTGGCCATCACCGTGTGCTCGCGGCTGATTTTCTTGGTGTTCTCGCCATCATCGTCCTGCGGCTTGACCAGCGGACGCAGGCCCACCCACATGCTGCGCACATCGGCCAGCGTGGGCTGACGATTCAGATACTTGCCGGCCTCGCCGAGAATGAAATCCAGCTCTTCGGGGAAAGGCAGGGGTTCGCGCGCCAGATCGTGACGCGGCGTGTCGGTGGTTCCCAAAATGACCTTGCCCAGCCACGGCACGGCAAACAGCACGCGACCATCGGCCGTCTTGGGGATCAGCAGCGCATGATCCGTGGGCAGGAACTCGCGGTCCACCACCACGTGCACGCCCTGGCTGGGCGCCACCATGGGCTTGACGGGCTTGCCCTGGGCCTCGGCATCCTGCTGGCGGAACAGATCCACCCATGGTCCCGTGGCATTGACCACGCACTTGGCGCGCACGGTGAAGTTGCGGCCCGATTCCGCATCGCGGCAGATCAGGCCGGCAATCTGCTGACCCTCGTAGATCAGCTTTTCTGCCGGGCAGTAATTGATCAGCAAAGCGCCCTTGGCCGCTGCGGTACGCGCCAGCGCCAGCGCCAGGCGCGCATCGTCAAACTGGCCATCCCAGTACTTGACCCCGCCCTTGAGACCTTTTTGCTGAACGGTCGGCAGGTATTTCACGGTCTTGGCGCTGGAGAGGAATTCGGTAGCCCCCAGGCCGGCCTTGCCGGCCAGCGCGTCATACATCTTGAGGCCGATGCCGTAGAACGGCGTATCCAGCAGCTTGTACGAGGGCATCACAAAGGCCAGAGGCTGGGCCAGATGCGGTGCGTTGTGCAGCAGGGTCGTGCGCTCATGCAGTGCTTCGCGCACCAGGGAGATATTGCCCTGCGCCAGATAGCGCACGCCGCCGTGCACCAGCTTGGTGGCACGCGAGGAAGTGCCCTTGGCGAAGTCCAGCGACTCCAGCAGCACGACCTTGAAGCCGCGCGCCGCCGCATCCACCGCCACACCCAGCCCCGTGGCACCGCCGCCCACGATGGCCAGATCGAAGCTTTCGGTCTGCGCCAGGCGCTCCAGCAGTTGAGCACGCGTTGTAGCCAAGGGTTGAGTGGACTGGTTCATGGAACGACTTCTGCGGTGATCGCCGCGCCGCCATCATCCAGCGATGAGACGCGCACAGCAAAGAACAAATTTCAGATCGAATATTTTCGCTCTTTTTCGCTTTTAGTGCATTGCAAATCCCAAATATCGATTCGTTTTAGCGCGATTCGAGCCCAAACCGCTGGCCCGGCGCCACCCCGGCCAGGCCGCAACATCGGCAATCGGCGCGCTTGCACACTCTCAATGCATGAACTGCATTCTTCTTGCAGCGCCAATTGTTACTGCTGCAACAACTCGCCACGATGACATATAACCGCAGCTTGCTGTCAGACTTCAGACTCGGCATGGATTCATTTTTGTTTTTTACCGGGCAATTCCATAGAAAATCACCCTATTAGAGGTTCGTTTGGATTCGCTCACAATCCCTGCACTGCCGCTGCGGCTGACGCTCTCCCCTTTAGAGCTCTTCGCCTGCAGCGCGTCCATGCACCAATAGCACCTATATAACCAGTCACCAGTCATGAACAGCAATCCCCGCCAGTTGCAGCTTGTCGAAGAAGTCCGCGCCCGCCAGTCCACCTCGGTGGAGCAACTGGCAGAAATCCTCGGGGTCACGCTGCAGACCGTGCGCCGCGACATACAGAAGCTGGCCGATGCAGGATTGCTGGTGCGCTTTCATGGCGGCGTGCGCGTGCCCAGCGCCACCGTGGAGAACCTGGCCCATACCCAGCGCCAGGTGCTGCACGCCGAAGGCAAGATGCGCATCGCACGCGCCATTGCCGAAGCCATTCCCAACGGCTGCTCGCTGATTCTCAATATCGGCACCACCACCGAAGCGGTGGCCCAGGCCCTGCTGCAGCACAAGGGGCTGCGCGTCATCACCAACAATCTCAATGTCGCCGCCATCCTCAGCAGCAACGCCGATTGCGAGGTCATCGTCGCCGGCGGCGTGGTGCGCACACGCGACCGCGGCATTGTCGGCGAGGCGGCCGTGGACTTCATGCGGCAGTTCAAGGTTGACATTGCCGTGATCGGCATCTCGGCCATCGAGTCGGACGGCAGCCTGCGCGACTTCGACCTGCGCGAGGTCAAGGTGGCCCAGACCATCATCGGCCAGTCGCGTGAAGTCTGGCTGGCAGCCGACCACAGCAAGTTCAGCCGCCAGGCCATGGTGGAGCTGGCACGACTGAATCAGATCGACCGCCTGTTCACCGACGTTGCGCCCTCCGCGCCATTCGATGCCCTGTTGCGCGATGCTGAGGTGCAATGCACCATCGCCCAATGAATGCTGCCCCCCCCTATCTGATTCGCCCTGCGCTACCCGAAGATGCCGCAGGCATTGCCGGGCTGCTGCATGACATCGGCTGGTTCAAGGCCTACGAAAGTCACTCCACATCCCAGAACACCGAGGCCGTGAAGGCGCTGCTGGACGAGCTGCAGGCCGGGCCGGAGCGCTCTCTGATGCTGGTGGCGCAAGACGGCCAGCAACGCATTCACGGCTACTGCGCCGTGCACTGGCTGCCGGTCGCCGTGCTGCAAGGCTGGGAAGCCTATGTGAGCGAGCTGTTTGTCGCCGAGGCAGCGCGCGGTGCAGGCCTGGGCCAGCAGTTGCTGGACGCGGCCACACAGGCTGCGCGCGAGCGCCATTGCATACGCATCTGGCTGGTCAACAACCGCGAACGTCCTTCCTATGTGCGCGGCTTTTATTCCCGGCAGGGCTGGAGCGAGCAGACCGAAATGGCGCGCTTTGTGCTCCCCCTCTGAATCACGGACAACCCATGACAACCTATCTGCTCGCCCTGGACCAGGGCACCTCCAGCTCCCGCTCCATCGTCTTCGACACGCAAGGCCGCATCGTGGCGTCGGCCCAGCTGGAGCTGCCGCAGATCTACCCACAGCCGGGCTGGGTGGAGCATGACCCGCGCGAGATCTGGCGCACCCAGCTGAGCACCGCCAAGGAGGCGCTGGCCAAGGCGGGCCTCAAGGCTGGCGATATCCGCTCGGTGGGCATTACCAATCAGCGCGAGACCACCATCGTCTGGAACCGCAAGACCGGCGCGCCCATCCACCACGGCATCGTCTGGCAGGACCGCCGCGCCGAACCCACCTGCGTGCAGCTGCGCGAAGCCGGCCACAGCGACACCATTCTGCGCAAGACCGGCTTGCGCATCGATGCCTATTTTTCAGGTACCAAGCTCAAGTGGCTGCTGGACAACGTGCCCGGCGCACGCGCCGCAGCGCAGGCCGGCGAGCTGGCCTTCGGCACAGTGGATTGCTGGCTGATCTGGCAACTGACGGGCGGCAAGCGCCATGTCACCGATGTGAGCAATGCCAGCCGCACCATGCTCTTCAATGTGCACAGCAACCAGTGGGACGCCGATCTTCTGGCCCTGCTCGACATCCCTGCGAGCCTGATGCCCGAAGTCCTGCCCTCGGCCGCCGATTTCGGCCAGACAGCCGACGAGGTGCTGGGCGGCTCCATCAAGATCGGCGGCGTGGCCGGCGACCAGCAAAGTGCGCTGTTCGGCCAGGCCTGCTTCGACGCCGGCATGGCCAAGAACACCTATGGCACGGGCTGCTTCATGCTCATGCATACGGGTAGCAGCTTCCAGACCTCGAGCAACGGCCTGCTGACCACATCGGCCGCCCAGGCGGGCAGCCAGCCCCAGTTTGCGCTGGAAGGCAGCGTCTTCGTAGGCGGTGCCGTGGTGCAGTGGCTGCGCGACGGCCTGCAGGCCATCGAGCACAGCGGCCAGGTCCAGCAACTGGCCGAAAGCGTGCCCGACAGCGGCGGCGTGATGCTGGTGCCCGCTTTTACCGGCCTGGGCGCCCCCTACTGGAAGCCCGATGCGCGCGGCACCATCACCGGACTGACGCGCGGCACGACGATGGCCCATATCGCTCGCGCGGCCCTGGAATCCATTGCCTACCAGAGTGCTGCCCTGCTCGGCGCCATGAGCCGCGACGCCGTGGCCACGGGCGGTACGCCGGTCAGCGAGCTGCGCGTGGACGGCGGCGCCTGCGTGAACAATCTGCTGATGCAGTTCCAGGCCGATCTGCTGGGCATTCCCGTGGTGCGCCCGGCCTGCGTGGAAACCACGGCCCTGGGTGCAGCCTATCTGGCCGGCCTGTCCAGCGGCGTCTATCAGAGCACCGAGGAGCTGTCGGCATTGTGGAAGGCCGAGCGCCGCTTCCTGCCCACGCTGGGCAAGGACCGCGCCGACGAGCTGATGCAGCGCTGGGAACAGGCCGTGCGTCAGACCACGGCGCAGTAAAGCCGCTGCACTGGGCGCTGGCCAGGCAAGCGCTCAAGCCCTCAGAAAAGCCATCAAAAAAGGGATGCCAAGGCATCCCTTTTTGCTTGGACAGCGGCCGCGTTGAACGCTCAGTCTTCGTCACCCAGCAGCGCCTTGTGGATCACGGCGCCGATGATGGCGCCCACGATAGGAGCCAGCCAGAACAGCCACAGTTGCTCCAGCGCGATGGCCGGCCCGAACAGCGCCGGGCCGGTGCTGCGGGCGGGGTTGACCGAGGTGTTGGTCACGGGAATGGAGATCAGGTGGATCAAGGTCAGGCACAGGCCGATGCTCATGCCCGCAAAGCCCACGGCAGCCTTCTTGGTGGTGGAGCCCAGGATCACCAGCAGAAACACTGCGGTCAGCACCACTTCGGTCACCAGCGCCGCAGCCATATTGAACTTGCCCGGCGAGTGATCCCCGTAGCCGTTGGTGGCCAGATCGGCCACCTGGGCGCCAGCCTTGCCACTGGCAATGAAATACAGCGCGGCGGCCGCCACAATGGCACCCAGCACCTGGGCAATGATGTAACCGGGCAGCTCGGCAAAGCGAAAACGCCCCGCAACTGCCAGACCGACGGAGACCGCTGGATTGAAGTGACCGCCGGAGACGGGACCGAAGGCGTAAGCGCCCGTCAGTACCGTCAGGCCGAAGGCAAAGGACACGCCCAGCAGGCCGATGCCCACTTCGGGAAAGGCCGCTGCCAGCACCGCGCTGCCACAACCGCCAAACGTCAGCCAGAAAGTACCCAGAAACTCCGCCGACCATTTTTTGACATTGGATGCCATGATTGCTCCCTATTTCCGATGGCGTTGTCCGTGCAGCCCCGCGCGGCACAGAAATGCTGGCATCTTAGAAAGCGATCAGCGAAAAGTACAAGGCACAAATGTGAACAATCCACGACAGCTCTGCCTTTGGGGCCTCTCGTTGATCTGCGCCAGCCTCGCTGCCTGCACGACGGCGTCGCTCGCACCCCACCGCATCTGCAGCACATCCGCGGCCCGGCCCTGGTCCCTGCTTGGGGAAATCCGCTGGCAGCACGACAAGCAGTTTGCCGACACGCCAGTGGGCGGCCTGTCCTCGATCGACTACGACGCGGGCAGCAATCTGTACTACCTGGTCAGCGACGACCGCTCCGCCCACGGGCCGGCGCGCTTTTACACGGCGCGTATCGAATACGACGCTAGCGGCCTGCATCAGGTCAGGCTGCAAAATGCCCGACCGCTGCTCAGCCCCGCCCAGGCCCCCTACCCCAGCCACCGCCAGCCCGTGCCCGGCATCGCGACACCCGACGCGGAAGCCCTGCGCGTGCTGCCAGGAGGTCAGTCCCTGCTGTGGAGCAGCGAGGGCGACTTCTCACGCGGATTCGGCCCGCAATTGCTGCAATCAGGCAAGGATGGACACTGGCTGCGCGAATGGCCGCTGCCGCCCGAGCTGCACCTGCCGAGCAGCAAGACCCAAGGGCCGCGCAGCAACTTCACGCTCGAAGGTCTGGCACTGAGCCAGGATGGCCGAACGCTCTGGCTGGCCATGGAGGCAGCGCTCAGACAAGACGGGGCCCTGCCCGCAGCTGAGCACTCGGGCGGCCCGGTGCGCATTACCGCCTATGACATGGGCACGCAGCAGCCCGCGCGCCAGCTTGCCTATCTGCCCGATGCCCTGCCTGCCGACCTGTGGCTGCAACACGGTGCCATCAACGGCATCAGCGCCGTGCTGGCCGACGGCCCTGAACATCTGCTGGTGCTGGAGCGCTCCTTTGCGCCACCGCTGCGCTTCGGCGCCCGCATCTACCGCATCAGCACCCGTGCCGACGCAAGCAGCGATACGCTGGGCCAAACCCGGCTCGTGCCGGGCAGCTACCGCCCTGCAGACAAGGAATTGCTGCTGGACCTGGCAAATGCCGGCCTACGGTCCGTGGACAACCTGGAGGGCATGAGCTGGGGCCCGCAGCTGCCCGATGGCCGACGCGTGCTGCTGCTGGTTAGCGACAACAACTTCAACCCCGCCGAAGTCACCCAGTTCGTCGCCCTGAGTGAGGAGCCCGGCCGCTGCGGCACAGGTTTATAGTGCCGCTTTGCACCTGAAATCCGAATACAGGCTTGCCCACTTGCTGCATTGCAAAGCGAATCTAACCATCATGAGCCAGACCGACCACTCGACCTCCGTCTTCCCTCCCATCGCCTTTATCGGCGGCGGCAATATGGCCAGCGCCATCATCGGCGGCCTGATCCGCCAGGGCGTTCCGGCCAGCAGCATCACCGTGGTCGAGCCTTTTGAAGCCACGCGCGCTGCGATCAAGACCAGCTTCGGCATCGACGCCCTGCCCGCCGCCACCGAGACCCTGCAAAGCGCCCAACTGGTGGTCTGGGCCGTCAAGCCCCAGAGCTTCAAGGAAGCGACCGCTCCCGTTGCCGCCCACACCCGCAACGCCCTGCACCTGAGCGTGGCTGCCGGCATCACCACCGACAGCATTGCGGCCTGGACCGGCACCCACCGCATCGTGCGCGCCATGCCCAATACACCGGCCCTGGTGGGCAAGGGCATGACGGGCCTGTTCGCCCGCCCCGAGGTCGATGCCCAGGGCAAGGCCCTGATCGAGACCGTGATCGGCAGCACCGGCGAACTCACCTGGGTAGACAAGGAAGCCCATCTGGATGCCGTGACGGCCATCTCCGGCTCCGGCCCCGCCTATGTATTCCTGTTCCTCGAAGCCATGACCCAGGCAGGCGTCGACATGGGCCTCAGCGCCGAGCAAAGCTACAAGCTGGCCGTGGCCACGTTTGCGGGCGGCTCGGAACTGGCGGCACGCTCCAGCGAAAGCGCCGAAGTGCTGCGCCAGCGCGTGACCAGCAAGGGCGGCACCACCTACGCTGCCATCACTCATATGCAGGAGCAGAAGCTGCCCGAGCATTTCATCGAAGCCATGCGCAAGGCCCAGATCCGCGCACAGGAGCTGGCTGCCGAGTTCGGCAAATAAAAAAACCGGCCTCGGCCGGTTTCTTTTTTAGTCTTTCAAGAATCTATCGCTTATCAGTCAAGCGCTTTGAGCTATTAAAACAGGACTATTTCAACGCAAACCCTAGCGCCACGCCTGCAAAGATCGCGGCACCAATCCAGTGACTCTTGCTGAAGGCGACAAAACAGCCTTCGCGCGTGCGGTCCTTGATCAGGCTGAAATGCCAGACGATCTGTGCCGCTGCCACGCTCATGCCCAGCCAGAAGGGCCAGCCCAGCTGATAAGGAGCCAGCACCCAGGCGATCAGCCCCCAGCACAGGGCAAAGAACAGCATGATCGCCGTGACATCGAAACGGCCCAGGGTGATGGCCGAGGTCTTCATGCCGATCTTGAGATCGTCATCGCGGTCCACCATGGCGTATTCGGTGTCATAGGCCAGCACCAGAAACATATTCGCCAGCCACAGCGTCCAGGCCGTGGCGCTGACCTCACCGGTCACCGCCGCAAACGCAATCACGATGCCGAAATTGAAGGCAATGCCCAGAAAGGCCTGAGGCATGGCAAAAAAGCGCTTGGTGAAGGGATAGAGAATCGTGAACAGCACGGCGGGCACCGACCAGGCCACGGCCTCCCAGCGGGTGGACAACACCAGGCCGAAGGCCACCAGCGTGAGCACCAGGCCGACCATGGCCGCCTCCCTGACCGAGATCTGGCCACTGGTGATGGGGCGCTGGGTGGTGCGCTTCACATGCCTGTCGAAGTCGCGGTCGGCAATATCGTTGATGGTGCAGCCCGCGCTGCGCATCAGCACCGTGCCCAGCACAAAGACCACGAGCAGATGCCAGCCCGGAAAGCCCTGGCCTGCCACCCACAGCGCCACCAGCGTGGGCCAGACCAGCACCAGCCAGCCTGCGGGACGGTTGAAGCGGATCAGATCAAGATACAGCGACAGCTTGGAGCGCGGCGAAGCAGGGATGGAGGCGGACATGAGACGGGTTCCGAAAGGCAGGAGATCACGACCGGGCCCCAGGCCACGGTCAGCGCAGCGGCAATTGTGCCTCGGCCTGCGGCGGCCCGATGGCGCCGCCCCCATGCTCGACACGGTCTGTCAACCAGAGCACCAGGGCCGTCCAGCCCAGGCCCAGACACAGACCCGCCAGCACATCGCTGGCATGGTGCACGGACAGCAGCACGCGGCTCAAGCCCGTGCTCAGGGCCAGCAGCGCCGCCGCCGCAAAGACCCAAGCCCGCCAGCGCCGCGGCAGGCGACGAGCGGCCAGCCAGGCCAGCATGCCGAAAATCGCTGCCGTGCCCGCGCTATGGCCGCTGGGAAAGCTGAAGCCGGCCTCATGCACCAGCCCGTCCAGCGGACGCGCGCGCTGCATGGTCCCCTTGATGAAACGCACCCACAGTCCGGTGCCGGCCACCGCCACCACCCAGCTCAGCAGTTGCAGACCCTGGCGCCGCCACAGCAGCCACAGGCCCACGACCAGACTTAGCAACCCCATGACGCGCAAATCCCCGAGCAAGGTCCATGCCCGCACCAGAGGCTGCAGCATGGGCGGCAGGGCCGCGCTCACCGCGCGCTGCAGCTTCAGGTCCAGGGCCATCAGCCCCTGAGGCGGCTGCACCGACTGGGACTGGTGCACGCCGACGCTCAGCAGGGCCAGAAGCACAGCGGCCAGTGCCGCCACCGCCAGCAAGCGACCGCCATCCGGCCTGAAGTCCGCGCTGCAGTCCTGCCACAGCCACTCGGCCCGGCCCTGCGCACGGCAACGCAGCATGTAGGCCCCAACCAGCAATAGCAGCAGCAACACCCAGATGACATGGCTGTCCACCCATTGCGCCAGCAGGACCACGGGAGTCGCTGCAGAAAACACAGGCATTCCTTTCAAAAGCAAAAGCGAAAAGCCCTGACGGGCCTCTGGAGGCCAGCCCGTCAGGGCTTGGGGAAGACCGGAACGAGCGGCTGCCGCGGCGCGGCTCACTCCTCGAGCAGGGAGCGCAGCATCCAGGCGGTCTGCTCGTGCACGGCCAGACGCTGGGTCAGCAGATCGGCCGTGGGCTCGTCGCCGGCCTTGTCGGCACGTGGGAACAGCTGGCGTGCCGTGCGCGCCACGGCCTCATGGCCCTGCACCAGGATGCGCACCATCTCCAGGGCCTTGGGCGGCTGGGCCGGGGCATCGGGCAGGCTGGTGAGCTTGCCGAACTGGGCATAGGAGCCAGGTGCATGGTGGCCCAGTGCGCGGATGCGCTCGGCCACGGGATCGACGGCATTCCACAGCTCGGTGTACTGCGCCATGAACATGGTGTGCAGCGTGTTGAACATGGGCCCCGTGACATTCCAGTGGAAGTTGTGCGTGGTCAGGTACAGCGTATAGGTGTCGGCCAGCAGCGCCGACAACCCCTTGGCGATGGCAGCACGGTCCTCGTCGCTGATGCCGATGTGGATGCCTGCGGGCACCTGCGGCGTGGCATCCGGCTTGTGTTTCTGCGATTTGTCCTTGCCTTGCTTGGTCATGCACTCACCTTTCAGGTTTAACGGATCCAGACTCCCGCCCTCTTCGAGCCGCTGAAGCCACGCTTATTGCGACAGGCGCTGTACTCCTGGCAGCGGGCAGGCGTAGACGGCATTACGCAGTGCGGCAATCGCCTCATAGCGCGTGAAACTGCGCCGCCAGGCCAGCACCACACGGCGGGTGGGCGGTGCAATGCCGTCTTCCTCATGAATCGGAAGATAGCGGATATGAGGCTCATCGGCGCGGCGACGGCGTTCAATGGGAGCCAGCGCATCCTCGGGCACGGACAATCGCGGCACCAGGGTCACGCCCATACCGGCGGCCACCATGTACTTGATGGTTTCCAGCGACGAGCCCTCGAACGTGCGGCGAATGCCTTCGGAGTTGCTTGCATAGCGCGCGAACTCCGGGCAAACCTCGAGCACATGGTCGCGGAAGCAGTGACCCGCGCCCAGCAGCAGCATGGTCTCGTTCTTGAGATCCGTGGTAGACAGGCTTTTCTTCTGCGCCAGCGGGTGGGTGCTGGGCACGGCGGCCATGAAGGGCTCGTCGTACAGCGGCGCCAGTGCCAGACCGGTATCGGGGAAGGGCTCGGCCATGATGGCGCAGTCGATCTCGCCCGTGCGCAGCATCTCCAGCAGCTTGACGGTGAAGTTCTCCTGCAGCATCAGCGGCATCTGCGGCGTCATATTGATGGAGTTGCGCACCAGATCAGGGAGCAGATAGGGGCCTATGGTGTAGATCACGCCCAGGGTCAGAACGCCGGACAGCGGGTCCTTGCCGCGCTTGGCGATTTCCTTGATCTCGTTGGCCTGCTCCAGCACGCTTTGCGCCTGGCGCACGATCTCCTCGCCCAGCGAGGTCACCGAGACTTCGCCGGCACTGCGCTCGAAAATCTTGACATCCAGCTCTTCCTCCAGCTTCTTGATCGCCACGGACAGCGTAGGCTGGGACACATAGCAGGCTTCGGCTGCGCGGCCAAAGTGCTTCTCCCGCGCAACGGCCACGATGTACTTCAATTCGGTAAGAGTCATAGAGAGTGGATCTTTCGGATCATCAATAACGGCATTGATTCATCCTGTTTTTGCATTCAATCACATATTACCAAGGCAAAAGATTACATATATTCCTGCAAAAACGTAACTATTTACGTCTACAGACGCAATTTTCGGTACTTCAGGCCTTCAGATACTCGGCCTTGCCACCCAGCCAGCGGCTGACATGGCGTGCCGCCAGCGCAGGAAATTGCTCAAGCATAAGCGGTGCCAGCTCGCGCGCCCAGTCCAGCAGGAGCACGTCCTGCTCGAGATCGGCAAAGCGCAGCATGGGTGCGCCCGACTGCCGGGCGCCGAGAAACTCGCCCGGGCCGCGAATCTCCAGATCCCGCCTCGCGATCTCGAAACCGTCATTGGTCTCGGCCATGGCACGCAGGCGCTCCTTGCCGGTATCGGACAGTCGCCCGTTGTCATTGACCGAATACAGCAGCACACAGGCCGAGGCTGCAGCGCCGCGCCCCACACGGCCGCGCAACTGGTGCAGCTGCGAGAGACCGAAGCGCTCCGAGTGTTCAATGACCATCAACGAGGCATTGGGCACATCCACCCCCACCTCGATCACCGTGGTGGATACCAGCACCCCCATGACGCCGGCAGAAAACAGCTCCATCACGGCCTTTTTCTCGGCCGTGGGCATGCGCGAGTGCAGCAGCCCCACCATGACACCTGGCAGCATTTCGCTCAAATATTCATGAGTGGCCGTGGCATTCGACAGATCCAGCGCTTCGCTCTCCTCGATCAACGGGCAGACCCAGTAGACCTGACGCCCGCTGGCGACCTGGGCACCGATACGCTCGATCACCTCGTCCTTGCGGCTGTCCGAGATCAGCTTGGTGACGATGGGCGTGCGCCCTGGCGGCAGCTCGTCGATGGTGGAGACATCGAGGTCGGCGTAATAGCTCATGGCAAGCGTGCGCGGAATCGGTGTGGCGCTCATCATCAACAAATGCGGCTCCATACCCGTGGCCGCGAGCTTTTGCCGCAGTGCCAGGCGCTGGGCCACGCCAAAGCGGTGCTGCTCGTCGATCACGGCCAGGGCCAGGTTCTTGAACTGCACCTGCTCCTGAATCACGGCATGCGTGCCCACGACCAGCGCCGCCTCGCCGCTTTCCACCAGCGCCAGCATCGCTGCGCGCTCCTTCTTCTTCTGGGCGCCGGCCAGCCAGGCGACCTTTTTACCCAGCGGCGCCAGAATCGGCTCCAGCCAGCCGACCAGCTTGCCGAAATGCTGCTCGGCCAGGATTTCGGTCGGAGCCATCAACGCGCATTGCCAGCCGGCCTCGATACAGGCAACGGCAGACAGTGCTGCCACCACCGTCTTGCCCGAGCCCACATCGCCCTGCAGCAAACGATGCATGGGAATACGGCGCTCCATATCGGCCCGAATCTCTCCCACCACTCGCTGCTGCGCCCCCGTCAGGCCAAATGGCAGTTGCACCAGAAACTGCTGCGTCAAATCCGCCATGCCGGCCTGCGGCCTGAGCACGGGCGCGCGCAAGCGGGCGCGCTCGCGCTTGGCCTCGTACTGGGACAGCTGCTGGGCCAGCAACTCTTCCGCCTTGAGTCTTTGCCAGGTCGGGTGGGAATGGTCCTCCAGCGTGACCAAGGCCACGTCAGGGGTTGGATGGTGCAGAAAAATGAGCGCATTGCGCAAGTCATATGCCGGCTGCAGTCCATTTTGACCATAGGACTGCGCGATGGGAGGCGACTGCCCCGGTGGCAAAGTCTCGGACAGATCGGCACGCAACAGCGCCGAGGCGATGGCCCGGCGCAGATACGCCTGGGGCAGACTGGCAGTGGCAGGATAGACCGGTGTCAGCGCCGTGGGCAGCTCGCCGCCCGCCACCCGAAATGCGGGGTGCATCATCTGCCGCCCCCAGAAACCGCCCTTGACCTCGCCGCGAATGCGCAGACGCGCCCCGGGCGCCATGGTCTTTTGCTGCGAGGGGTAGAAGCTGAAGAAAGTCAGCAGACAAGTGCTGCTGCCATCATCCACGGTGACCTTGAGCATACGCCGCGGGCGCAGTTGCACCTCGCTGTGCGTGACCGTGGCTTCGATCTGCACCGTCTCGCCATCACGCGCGTTCTTCAGCGGCACGATGCGGGTTTCGTCCTCATAGCGCAGCGGCAGATGCAAAGCCAGATCGATATCGCGCGTCAATCCCATCTTCTGCAAGGCCTGCTGCGCAGGACTGACGGTCTTTTTGGGAGCGGCATCCTGGTCCATGCCCGCCTTTTTCTCACGAGCGGCAGCGCGCTTGACAGCAGACTTCGGCTCGGTAACAGGCTTTTTTGACACAGACAACTGAGACTCCTTGACTACACTCCCCGCGACAGGGAAAGCAATGTATGTATATACAGCATATTCAGGTTTGCAAACAACTGCCGCCAGCGCAATAACGTCAAAATCGCTACCATTTCCAAATTGTTACTATGTGTTTCCTCGTAAATCCATGTTGAAGAGAGTTGATGTCGAGCACCTGCGCCCGGGAATGTTTGTGCACGAGTTCTGCGGCTCGTGGATGGAGCATCCCTTTTTGCGTGCCCGCCTCCTGCTCGATCAGCCCAGGGACCTGGAACGCCTGCTTGCCACCACCATCCGCCAGGTGTGGATAGACACCGGCAAGGGGGCCGACATCGCCCCCGACATCACGCCCGCAGAGGTCTTGGAGTCGCCAGGCGACGAAGCTGTGCCCAGCTCGCCGGCATGGCCCACCAGAACCAGCGTGGAGTTGCAGCAGGCCCATCAGATCATTGGGCAGGCACGTGATGTGCTCAAGACCATGTTCAAGGACGTTCGCCTGGGCCGTCCGCTGGACCTGCCTGCCTCAGGCCTGCTGGTCGACGAGATGGCCGAGTCGATCAAGCGCAACCCCCATGCACTGATCAGCCTGGCGCGACTGAAGACTGCGGACAACTATTCCTATATGCACAGCATTGCGGTATGCGCGCTGATGATTGGTCTGGCACGCCGCATGGGCCTGGACGAGCACCAGGTGCATCAGGCCGGTATCGCAGGCCTGCTGCACGATATCGGTAAAAGCAGAGTGCCGCCGGATGTTCTCAACAAGCCTGGGCCGCTGGATGCCGAGGAATGGGTCATCATGAAGTCCCACCCTCGCTGGGGCTACGAAATCCTGTTGCCTCAGGGGCTAGACGACGCCGTTACCGACGCCTGCCTGCATCACCACGAAAAAGTCGACGGCACGGGCTATCCCGACGGACTGAAGCAGGACGAGATCAGTCTGATGGCGCGCATGACGGCAGTCTGCGATGTCTATGACGCAATCACCTCGGATCGCCCCTACAAGCAGGGCTGGCACCCGGCCATCGCGCTGCAGCGCATGGCGCAATGGGCACCCCATCATTTCGACAAGGCCATCTTCGAGCAGTTTGTCCAGACGGTGGGCATCTACCCGCTGGGCTCGCTGGTGCGGCTGCAGTCGCAGCATCTTGCCGTGGTGCTGGATGTCTCGCCGACCTGTTTGCTGACCCCGAAAGTGCGGCGCTTTTACTGCCTCAGCCAGCAGCGCCGCATCACGCCCGAAATTCTCGACCTGGCCTGCCCACATGCCAACGACAGCATCGTCGGGCGCGAAGACCCTGCCGACTGGCCCTTCAGGAATCTCAACGAGCTCTGGAATCCAGCCGCTGCTCAGCCCTGAAGCCGGCAGCCCTAATGGCGATTTGCGACAATCGCCCACTTGTTTGATTGAACTTGGAACGGGCCTCGTACGGCCCTCAAGCACCGCATGTCTTCCTGCACCCGTGAATTCACACTCAGCGATTTCGACTTCGACCTGCCTGAATCCCTGATTGCCCAGCATCCCACCGCCGTTCGCAGCGCCTCGCGCCTGCTTGATGGCCGCAGCCTCCCCGCCACCGATCGCATCTTCCGCGAACTGCCCGATCTGCTGCAGCCCGGCGATCTGCTGGTCTTCAATGACACCAAGGTCATCAAGGCGCGCGTCTTCGGCGAAAAGGCCAGCGGCGGCAAGATCGAACTGCTGGTCGAGCGCGTGCTGCAGAACAACGAGGTCGTGGCCCATATGCGCGTGAGCAAAAAGCCCTTGCCTGGTGCCAAGATCCATCTTTGCGGCGGCCTCAAGAACGGCGGTTTCGAAGCCACCCTGCTGGGCCGCTGGCCGGATGAGAACGGGCCGCTGTTCCATCTTTCCTTCAAGGGCAACCAGGGCGAATCGCCCTATGAATTGCTGGAGCAGTTCGGCCACCTGCCGCTGCCGCCCTATATCGAGCGCCAGCAGAACGCCGAGCATGATCCCGATGAGAAAGAAGACAGCGAGCGCTACCAGACCGTGTTCGCAGCCCACCCTGGTGCCGTAGCCGCACCGACCGCCGCCCTGCATTTCGACGAGACCGTTCTGGCCGCCCTGCAAGCCAAGGGCGTGGAACGCGCCAGCGTCACCCTGCATGTGGGAGCCGGCACCTTCCAGCCCGTCAAGACCGAAAACCTTGCCGACCACACCATGCACAGCGAGTGGTACGACATTCCCCTGCCCACATTGGCTGCCATGGAGCGCTGCCGCCAGCGCGGCGGCCGCATCATTGCCGTGGGCACCACCACGGTGCGCACGCTGGAGTCCTGGGCCAAGTACGGCAATATCAGCGGCGACACCAGCATCTTCATCACACCGGGCTTTCAGTACCAGGTGGTGGACATGCTGATCACCAACTTCCATCTGCCCAAAAGCACGCTGATGATGCTGGTCAGCGCTTTTGCGGGCTATGAGCACATCATGGGCATGTATCAGCATGCGATTGCCCAGCATTACCGCTTCTTCAGCTATGGAGACTCCATGCTACTGGAGCGCCAGCACTGATCTGCAACACATTGGAGCCGCCGTGCCGGCTCCTGGCATAAGGAGTTACAGAAACACTGGGTCCAATCTTTTCTTAGTGGTAGATTTCATCGTTTTGTCAAAGTGCTTATTCATTTAGAAAAAATCAATGGAAGTTCAAACCCCACAAGATGAAGAGTTGGATCTGCTGGATCTATTGGTCACACTCGCAGAAAACTGGAAAATTCTGATTTTCGGCCCGCTATTGGCTGGCATTGCGGCTTACGGAATCGGCTTGGTGATCCCCAAGACCTACGAGAGCAGCGCATCGGTTCAAGTGGAGCGTGCCGGCTCCAGCTTTACCGCCCCCATGGCCGCCAGCCTGGCCATGTCTGCTGACGTACTGCATCAGCTTGCCCCCGTTGCAGGCCTGGACGATGGCCTGACCAAGGAAGAGATCTATAAGAAGCTCAGCAAGCGCATCACCGTCAATGTCGGCAAGCAGGACAAGCTGCTGAATATTTCAACCCAGGCCAAATCGCCTGAAGCGGCTCAAAAGCTCAACCAGGCACTGCTGGACACTTTGTTTCCTCTGAGCAAGCCACGCGGTCTGGAAAAAAAGCAGCTGGAGGTGCAACTGGCCTCCGAGAAGACACGCCTGGAGGAATCGCTCAAGCTGGAGCATGACACTTCTGCCAATCTCTCTTCTGGAAAAAGTGTCACCGAAGCCACCAGCCGCCTCTATGGTGAACTGCTGACCGCCAACAGCAATCGCCAGAAGGGGATTCTGGACATGGAGCGTCGCCTCGGCGGCCTGGACAACGACGATGTGATCCAGATGCCGACCCTGCCCGAGCGCTCCATCAAGCCCAAGAAGCCCATGCTGGCCATTGGTGCGGCTGTGGGTACCGGTTTCCTGCTGCTGCTGTTTGTCTTCATCCGACAGGCGCTGCGCACCGCCAAGGAGTCCTCGACCGAGCAGGCCGAAAAAATTGCGCGTATTCGTAACGCCATGCCCTGGTAATCCTTCTTCACCCCATCCAGTGCCCGCATCTAACAGTGCGGGCATTTTTATGGGCGTCACAACCAGAGCCGACAACTTCATCCCCCTAGAATTCCTCGCTTCTCTTGTCGCAAATCGCTACGGACATGCTTCCCAGCTGGCTCTCTCCCACACTTTCCACGTCAGCGCAATCAGCCATCCGCGGTGTTCTGCTCACCATATTCGCCTGTGCGCTGTTTGCCGTTCTGGATAGCGCCACCAAGTTCACGGGAACGCTGCTTCCGGTTCTCATGGTTCTGTGGCTGCGCTTCACGGCCCAGGCTCTGGTCACCAGCGTGCTGGTTTTGCCTCGGCACGGCCTTTCGGCACTGAAAACCCGGAACCAGAGGTTTCAGCTGCTGCGCGCGATCTCGGGGCTGTTGACCACGGTCTGCGCCTTCTTCTGCATAAAGAACATGCCTTTGGCCAATTTCACGGCCATCTGGTCAGCAGCGCCGCTCTTTATCGTGGTGGCCTCGGCGCTATTTTTCAAAGAGCAGGTCAGTCCTGCCCGTTGGTCGCTGCTGGTGATCGGTCTGCTGGCAGTGATTGCCATCGTCCGACCGGAAAACGATGGACAGCCCTTGGGCCTGGCCGCCCTGTGGCCGGTTGGTCTGCTGGTATCGGGCACCACCTACCAGGTCCTAGGAAGTCGCCTGTCGCGCCTGGATTCACCTCCAACCACCCAGCTTTACTCGACCTGGCTGCCCTTGCTGCTGACCACGCCTCTCATAGGCTTTGTATGGCAGCCCATCGATGACTGGCAGATCTACGCAGCAGCAGCTGTGATGGGCCTTTGCAGCGGCATTGGCCACCTGATGCTGCTGCAGGCATACACCCACGCCACGCCCGCAACCGTGGCACCTTTCCTCTACAGCCAGATCGGCTTTGCCATGCTGATGGGCTGGCTGTTTTTCGGGCAGCTTCCCGACAGCACATCGCTGCTCGGAATGACGGTGGTGACGCTCAGCGGCCTGACGGGCGTCTGGCTTGGAATCAGGGAAAAGCGCTGAGACAGCCCAATCTGGCCATCTCAATAGCCGTGTCTGAGCTTGAACTCCCTGGCCTTGCCGAAGTGTCCGTTACCGATAAAGGGTACGGGAGGCCTCAGAGCCGATAGCGGTGAAGGGTGATTGCTCATCAACACCAGATGGCCACGATCCTGAGGAATGAATACACGCTTGGACTGGGCGTGCGAGCCCCAGAGCATGAAGACCGTGGGCCGCCCCTGCTCTGCCACCTGGCGGATGATGGCATCGGTCAGCTCTTCCCAGCCTTTTTTGGCATGGCTTGCGGCCTGCCCTTCTTCCACCGTCAGGCTGGTGTTGAGCAGCAGTACACCACGCTGAGCCCAGCTCACCAGGCTGCCGCCTGGCTGGGGAAACGCCGGAAACGGCGTGCCCAGTTCGCGCTGCATTTCCTTGAAGATGTTCTGCAACGATGGCGGAACGCGCACCCCGGGTGCTACAGAAAATGCCAGGCCCTCGGCCTGCCCACGACCATGATAGGGGTCCTGCCCCAGGATCACGACACGCACCTCCTCGGCGGGTGTCAATTCCAGGGCCCGCAGAGGTTTGGGCGGGAAAATCACGGCCCCTGCACCCAGTCTTTGCTGCAAAAACTGCAGCAAGCCCTGGCCTGTGCTCCCTGCAAAGAAAGAGTCGACAACGGCTTGCCAGTCTGGCGAGACAGGCCAGTCCTGCGGATCTGCACTCATCAACTGGGTAGGCGCAGCGGTGTTGGCACTCATGCTCTGACTAGTGAAGTTCATGCGTGGATTCTCTCAACTTCCAGAGTCACCTCGAATGATTTCCTCAAGGGTTCCTACCTATTTTGAGGCTCAAAATACCTGATTTCAGTGAGTGACACATTCTGACAATTTGCAAAGAATCGATTCCAACATAGCTGACCACTTGGCGGCTCAGGCTCACAAGGAGTTATTCATGCACACATCTTCTGCCAGTCACTCACAAGCCTCTGCCGCGCAGGCCTTCTTTTCCTGCGCCCGCCCTGCGTTCACCTTGAGTCCCCAGGGCTTCAAGTTTGCCGACTGGGAGTTGAGGCTGCGCTCGCGCAGCCTCATCAGCGCTGCCGGGCATGAGGTGGGACTGACCAAGAGCGAGTTCGCGCTGCTGCTGGCCCTGCTCAAACGTCCCAGGCAAATCATGAGCCGTGAGCAGATCATGGATCTGACGCAGGCCGAAGACGATGTCTTTGACCGTGCCATTGATGTGCAGATGCTGCGCTTGCGCCGCAAGGTCGAAGCATCGAGCCGCGCGCCCACACTGCTCAAGACCAAGCGTGGTGCCGGCTATTTTCTGGATGCCGATGTGCAGGTTCTGCGCTGAACCTGCACAGCAGCCAATCGCTCACTGAAACAACTGGGCCAGGGCCTCGCCCGGCTCGCGGGCACGCATAAAGGCCTCGCCCACCAGGAAGGCGTCAATGCCGGCGTCACGCATGGTCTTCACATCGTCGCGGCTCAGGATACCGGACTCGGTCACCAGCAGGCGATCGGCGGGCACATCCTTCTTGAGGGCAATCGTGGTCTGAATATCGACCTCGAATGTGCGCAGATTGCGGTTGTTGATGCCCACCAGCGGCGTCTTGAGCTTGAGAGCGCGCTGCAACTCCTCGCCGTCATGCACTTCCACCAGCACATCCATGTCCAGGCTGTGCGCAATCTGCTCCATCTCCGCCATCTGCGCATCGTCCAGGCAGGCAGCGATCAACAGCACGCAGTCGGCGCCCATCACCCGCGATTCGTAGATCTGATAGGGGTCGACCATGAAGTCCTTGCGCAGCACCGGCAGCAGCGTGCTCGCGCGGGCCTGCTTGAGATAGTCTGGTTGCCCCTGGAAGAACTGGCGATCGGTCAGCACCGACAGGCAGGCCGCACTGATCTTGCCGTCGCCCACCATATAGCTCTGGGCGATATCTGCAGGATCGAAGTCGGGACGGATCACGCCCTTGCTGGGGCTGGCCTTCTTAACTTCGGCAATCACGCCGGCCTGTCCCTTGGCAATCTTGGCACGGATGGCGCCCACGAAATCGCGCGTGGAGACACGGCTTTCCGCATCGCGGCGCATCTCGGCAAACGGCACGGCCTTCTTGGCGGCAGCAACTTCCTGGACCTTGACGTCGCAGATTTTCTTGAGAATGTCAGACATGGTTTTCCTTGTTGGTGGCGGCATCCGCTGGGCCGCGCAAGACCTTCACGATGACGCGGTGCATGCCTATGCCCACCACGATGAACAGCAGGGAGAGGCCCAGCAAGATCCAGGTGCCGGCATCACTCCAGATGGGCGCATCCAGCAGGCTCATGCCGCTGCCTGGCCAAGCTTTTGCGAATAGGCCACCAGCTCATTGAGCTTGGCCAGTGCCGCGCCGCTATCGATGGCCTGTTGCGCACGCTCCAGGCCCTCTTCGATAGAGCCGGCCACATTGGCGGCATAGAGGGCGGCGCCGGAGTTGAGACAGACGATATCGCGTGCCGGGCCTTGCTCACCCTGCAGCACGCCCATCAGCATGGCTTTGGACTCCTCGGGATTCTCGACCTTGAGCGAACGCGTGCCAGCCATGCGCAGGCCAAAGTCCTCGGGATGGACTTCATACTCGCGCACCACGCCGTCCTTGAGCTCGCCGACCAGCGTGCCCGCGCCTAGGCTGATCTCATCCAGGCCGTCGCGGCCGTAGACGACCAGCGCATGCTCGGCACCCAGGCGCTGCAGGGCACGCACCTGAATGCCGACCAGGTCTTCGTGGAACACGCCCATCAGGATATTGGGCGCAGATGCCGGGTTGGTAAGCGGGCCCAGGATGTTGAAGATGGTGCGCACGCCCAGTTCCTTGCGCACAGGGGCCACGTTCTTCATGGCCGGATGATGGTTGGGCGCAAACATGAAGCCTATGCCCACATCGCGTATGCAATCGGCGATCTGTGCGGCGTTGAGGTTGATGTTGACGCCCAGCGCCTCCATGGCATCGGCGCTGCCCGACTTGCTGCTGACGCTGCGCCCGCCATGCTTGCTCACCTTGCCGCCCGCCGCCGCAATCACAAAGGTCGAGCAGGTGGAGATGTTGAAGGTGTTGGCGCCGTCGCCGCCGGTGCCGACGATATCGACCAGATTCCTCTTGTCGTGCACGTTCACCTTGTTGGAGAACTCACGCATCACCTCGGCCGCAGCCGAGATCTCGCCAATGGTTTCCTTCTTCACGCGCAGGCCGGTGATGATGGAGGCCGTCATCACGGGCGAGAGCTCGCCGCGCATGATCATGCGCATCAGATGCAGCATTTCGTCATGGAAGATTTCACGATGCTCGATGGTCCGCTGCAGCGCTTCCTGGGGAGTGATCATTGCAATATCTCTCTATATTTTTGAGAGCTGCTTACGCTTTCCTTCACTTGCATTCCTATTGTTTTCAATCTGAAATCAAGCAATGACATGCGCTAGCAGCTATCAATAAATCGGCTGTTATTTCTGATCGAGAAAGTTCTTCAGCATGGCATGACCATGCTCGGTCAGAATGCTCTCGGGGTGGAACTGCACGCCCTCGATGGCCAGCTCGCGGTGGCGCACCCCCTGGATTTCACCATCTTCGCTGGTCGCCGTGATTTCAAGGCACTCGGGCAGCGTGCTGCGGTCTATGACCAGAGAGTGATAGCGGTTGACCGTGAACTGCCTTGGCAGGTCGGCAAACACGCCCTTCTGGTCGGTGCTGATCACGCTGGTCTTGCCATGCATCTGCTGGCCCGCCCGGATGATGTCGCCGCCAAAGGCCGCGCCAATGCTCTGGTGACCCAGGCAGACACCCAGAATCGGCAGCTTGCCCGCGAAATGCTTGATCGCCGCCACCGAGATGCCCGCCTCGTTGGGCGAGCAGGGGCCGGGCGAGATTACCAGCCGCTCGATGCCTTCGCGCGCGATAAGCGCCTCGACTTCGGCCACCGTGGTTTCGTCATTGCGCACCACGGTCACCTCCGCGCCCAGCTCGCCAAAGTACTGGACGATGTTGTAGGTAAAGCTGTCGTAGTTATCGACCATCAGCAGTTTCATGGTCTTACTCCCCTGATTTCCTGGGTTCACGCAGACGCGCAAATTCCTGGTGTTCGTAGTCGATGCAGGCTTCCATCAGTGCGCGATAGACGGTCTCCATCACATCGGGCTGGCCGCCCTCCTGCACCGTGCGCTCACGCACGCGGCTGACGATGGCTTCGATGCGCGCCTCATCGCGCACCTGGCTCGCATCACCCTTGATGCGCGCTGCCTGCTGCATATAGCCGATGCGGGTGACCAGCAGCGGTACCAGCACATCGTCGAGCGCATTCACATTGCGGCGCACATCTTCCATGGTGGTGCAGTGCTGCACCAGATCAATGGCTTGGCTCATTCCAGACCTTCCTCAACCAGTTCTGCGGCGCGCAGCAGAGCGCGGGCCTTGTGCTCGGTCTCTCTCCACTCCAGCTCGGGCACGGAGTCGGCCACCACGCCGGCAGCGGCCTGCACATAGAGCACGTTGTCCTTGATGACGCCGGTACGGATCGCAATCGCCAGATCCATGTCGCCGGCAAAGCTCAGATAGCCGCAGGCGCCGCCGTAGATGCCGCGCTTGCTGGGTTCGAGCCGGTCGATGATTTCCATGGCATGCACCTTGGGAGCGCCCGTCAGCGTGCCTGCGGGGAAGGTGGCCTTGAAGACATCCATATTGTCCATGCCGTCCTGCAAGATGCCTTCCACATTGCTCACGATATGCATGACATGGCTGTAGCGCTCCACGGCAAAGGCCTCGGTCACCTTGACGCTGCCTGTCCTGGCAATGCGGCCGATATCGTTGCGCGCCAGATCGATCAGCATCACATGCTCGGCACGCTCCTTGGGATCGGCAATCAGCTCCTGCTCGGTGGCCTTGTCGGCCTCCACCGTATTGCCGCGCGGACGGGTGCCGGCCAGGGGACGAATCGTGACTTTCTGGCCGTCGGGCGTGCGCTCCTGGCGCACCAGAATCTCCGGGCTGGCCCCCACCACATGGAAATCTCCGAAATGGTAGAAGTACATATAGGGGCTGGGGTTGAGCGAGCGCAGCGCGCGATACAGCGACAGCGGCGAGGCCGTGAAACGCTTGTGAATGCGCTGGCCCACCTGCACCTGCATGAAGTCGCCCGCCGCTATCAGCTCCTTGGCCTTTTGCACGGCGTCCAGATAGTCCTGCTTGTCGAAGCTGCGCTCTGCGGGATAGCTCTCGCCGGCACGAATCTGCGGCGCGCTGACGGAATAGCGCAGCTGGTCCTTGAGCTGGCGCAGTCGCTTCTTGGCGCGGGTATAGGCTTCGGCCTCGCCGGGGTTGGCGTAGACGATGAGGTAGAGCTTGCCCGAGAGGTTGTCGATGACGGCGACCTCTTCGCACTGCAGCAGCATGATGTCGGGCGTGCCCAGGCTGTCTGGCGGGCAGCTGTTCTCCAGCTTTTTCTCGATGTAGCGCACGGCGTCATAGCCGAAATAGCCGGCCAGGCCGCCGCAAAAACGCGGCATGCCGGGCGTGACGGCCACCTTGAAGCGCTGCTGATAGGCCGCGATGAAGTCCAGCGGATTGCCGCCGGCTGTCTCCACCACCTTGCCATCGGTCACGACCTCGGTCCTGGCCTGGTCGCCGAAGCCAGAGGCGCGCACAAAGCTGCGTGCCGGCAGGCCGATGAAGCTGTAGCGGCCGAAGCGCTCGCCACCGACGACGGATTCCAGCAAGAAGCTGTACTTGCCGTCCCCATTGGCATGGGCGAGCTTGAGATAGAGGGACAGCGGGGTTTCGAGGTCGGCAAAGGCCTCGATCAGCAGCGGGATGCGGTTATAGCCTTGGGCCGCAAGCGATTTGAATTCCAGTTCCGTGATCACGGGAGAAGCTCCGGTAGTCATGGCGCATGGTGCATCTGCACGGATTGATTACGGGCAGATGACGCGTTTGAAGAGAGGATGCGCCGGTTCATTCCAATTGGCCCGAAGTATGCAACGCATGGGGCCGCGGGGTGCACGCCGGGCTCGTGCCGGGTGCTTCAGCAGTTCGGATGTGCAGGCTTACGCCAGGGCCAGGCTCCCCGGTCTCCACAACCTGCATTGAACGTGCGATGAATGAACATGATGCGGACAGTGTAGCGCATAGCGCCGCCGCGCAAACAATAGCGCTCCGATGCCGTGCAACTCCCCCTTTGCTGGGGACAGACCTGATTGCAGCCATCGCGGACAAAAACAAACATACCGTTTTTACCGGAACGCTCGCCCACGGCGTGCAAGCGAAGCGGTCACCAGAACTGCTCGACCGGAAATCACGAGGAGACCGCCATGCCCAGTGCCCGTTTGATGCCAGCCTTGCTGCTGGCTGCCGCTCTTGCCTGCCCGGCCGCTCAGGCACAAGGCATGCCCTCCGAGCCCGTGAAACTTCACGGTGTCATCTATGCCCCCAGCTTGCAGTCCCAGGGCAGGACGCTGGAACTCAATGGCGCAGGCACCCGCTACAAGGCTGTTTTCAAGGTCTATACCGCCGGCCTGTACCTGGAAAAGCCGGCGCGCAGCCTGCAGGAAATCGCCGCCCTGCCCGGCCCCAAGCGTATCAGCGTGACCATGCTGCGCGATATCGACTCGGCCGAGCTGGGCAAGCTGTTCTCGCGCGGCATGGAAGACAATATGGAGCGCGCCGCCTTCTCCAAGCTGATTCCGGGGGTGATGCGCATGAGCGAGATCTTCACCCAGCACAAAAAACTGCTTGCGGGCGAGAGCTTCATGGTGGACTGGCTGCCCGGCCAGGGCGCCATCGTGACCGTCAAGGGCCAGCCTCAGGGCGAGGCTTTCAAAGAGCCCGAGTTCTTCAACGCCCTGCTGGGCATCTGGCTGGGTCCCAAGCCCGCCGATCAGCAGCTCAAGAAAGCGCTGCTGGGCGAGGCTGGCTGACTCACTTGAGCAGCTCGCGGTAATAGTTGGGCAGCGCAAACAGCGCGCCGTGCACTTGCTCGTTGTAGTACTGCAGATCCCTCACCTTGCGCTGCCTGAGGCGCTCGGCCACTTGTTGCGCCTTCAGCTCCAGCGGATCCAGCTCATCGGAGGCCACGGCCAGCCCCCAGTAAGCGCCGTAAAGCGGAATATAGAGGCCGTAGCAGCGCACCACGGCAAACTGCTGACGCAGGCTGCGTACCAGTTCGGCCACCTGCGGACCGTGGAAGACAGGGCTGCCCAGATGCAGCACCAGCGCGCCGCCCGGCGCCAGCACGCGCTTCATGCGTGCCAGCGAGTCGGGCGCATACAGGGCGCTGGCCGGGGTATCGGGATCGGTCAAATCCATCAGTGCCAGATCAAAGCGCTCATCCGTTGCCTCCATCAGGGCCAGACCGTCGCCTATGCAGACCTCAACACGGGCATCATCGAGCGCGCCGCGATGCACGGACCGCAGATGCTGGCGCGAGAACTGCACCACGGCCTCGTCCAGCTCGGCCAGCACCACACGCTCGATGCTCGGATGCTTGAGCAGCTCCTCGGCGGCACCACCGTCGCCGCCGCCCAGAATCAATGCCTTGCGCGGCGCGGGGTGGGCCGTGGCGACCGGGTGCACCAGGGCCTCGTGATAGAAGAACTCCTCGCCCTCGGAAGTCATGAAGCAATCATCGAGACGCAGCACCTTGCCGAACTGCGGCGTCTGCAGCAACTCCAGCTTCTGGTATGGGGTCTGCAGCGTCTGCAACGCCGTGGCGCGATAGCCAAAGCGTGCATGGGGCGTGAGCTGCTCCAGGGCCCAGCCGGATTCAGGCTCGGGTGCAGGGTCCACGGCATGGTCTGCCGGCTGCGCCATGCCGATGTCTCCGCGCATCAATTGCTGGCGCAGCACCTTTTTGGGCACAAAAGCGTCGATCACGCCTTCCATCAGACGGCGGGCCTTGCCCGAGTTGTCGGCGGAAAAATTGCACACATAGACGTCAATGGTGACACTACCCGTCTCGGGCCAGGTATGTATGGCCAGATGGGACTCCGCCAACAGCACCGTACCCGTCACCCCACCGGGCTGGCCTTCATAGGGCGGGAACTTCACCCAGGTGTCATCCACCAGGGTCAGCCCCGAGGCCGCAGTCTGTTCGCGGCAAAGCCCGGCGATGGCGTCGGCATCGAGCATGTAGCGCTCGGAGCCTGCGCATTGATAAAGGTCGGCAGTCAGGTGCAGTCCATGCATGTGGCGTGAGTCCCCCTTCGTTCTCTGCCGGCTGCAAGGCGATGCACGAGCCGACATTGGTTCAAACAAAGCAAATGACTCTAGCAAATATGCTTATCCGCACTCTTTCCTGCCAGATATGCGGACCAACAGACGGCATCACACCACAAGCTGTTCCAACGAATCCAGATGAGCCCTGGCCTCGACAGCCGTGATGGGCTGGCCGTGGTTGTAGCCGTAGGTCATCAGCACCACGGGGCAGCCGGCGGCATGGGCAGCCTGGGCATCGTTGCTGGAGTCGCCCACCATCAGCGTGCGCGCGGGTTCGCTGCCCAAGGCCTTGCAGGTTTCGACCAGCGGCATGGGGTCGGGCTTTTTGCGCGGGAAGGAGTCGCCACCGAACACGCAGTCGAAAAAGCCGTCCAGCCCCTTGGCGGCCAGCAGGGGCTGGGCAAAGGACAGAGGCTTGTTGGTCAGGCAGGCCATGCGCAGGCCCCGGGAGCGCAGAGCCTGCAGACCCTGGGCCACGCCAGGGTAGACATCGGCAAACTGGCCGTTGATGGCCAGGTAATGGTGTTCGTAACGCTGCCAAGCCCGAGGATACAGGGCATCGATATCCATGGCCTCCACATGCGCCAGCACGGAACGGATCAGATGCTCGCTGCCCTTGCCCACCATGTTTTCGATGATCTGCGGCTTGATGGCCGGCAGTTGCAGATCGGCCAGCATGCGGTTGAGCGCTTCGGCAAAGTCGCCCAGCGTATTCACCATGGTGCCATCGAGGTCGACCATGACGGCATCCAGTTCCAGGGCGGCGGCGGGAGCAGGCAGATTCAGCTTCATACAACTATCAATTCAATAGCTGCATGCTCTTTTCAATACTGGGCTTGCAGCCAAAAACACTAAAACTTCCATGCCCCGACTCCAAAAGCCGCGCTCTTGCATCAAGCGCAGCCGAAGCCAGGACAGCGAGCCAGACCTGGGCGGCTTCGCCGCCTCAGTGCAAAGGAGCTGCGGGGCGCAGCGCCTTAAGCGGGAGTCAGGCAAGATTCTTGCGCATGGTGTCGATGACAGCCTTGTAATCCGGCTTGCCGAAGATGGCGCTGCCAGCCACAAAGGTGTCGGCACCGGCATCGGCCACGGCGCGGATATTGGCTTCCTTGATGCCGCCGTCCACTTCCAGGCGAATGTCCTTGCCAGAAGCATCGATCAACTTGCGGGCCTTTTCGATCTTGCGCAGCGTGCTATCAATAAAGCTTTGACCGCCGAAGCCAGGGTTCACGCTCATCAAGAGGATCAGGTCGATGTCTTCGATCATCCAGTCCAGCACCTCCAGCGACGCGGCGGGATTGAACACCAGACCGGCCTTGCAGCCGTGGGCCTTGATGTTCTGAACGCTGCGGTGCACATGCGGCGATGCATCGGGGTGGAAGCTGATGTAGTCCGCTCCTGCCTTGGCAAAGGCCGTGGCGAGATCGTCCACGGGCTGCACCATCAGATGCACGTCGATGGGCACGGGCTTGCCATCGGGTGTGACCGAATGGGGCTTCAAAGCCTGACAGATCATGGGGCCGAAGGTCAGATTCGGCACGTAATGGTTGTCCATCACGTCAAAGTGGATCCAGTCGGCGCCGGCCGCAATGACATTACGCACTTCTTCACCCAGACGGGCGAAGTCGGCTGACAAGATGGAGGGGGCAATACGGTAGGTGGGGCTCATGGATTGCAATTGTCGCAGTTACCATTAGCTCATGCCGATGAATGAGTTTCTGGTCCAAGTCCAGCCCGCCTACCTGCCTGAGCAATCTGCCCCGGCCGCCGGCGTCTATGTGTTTTCCTACACCATTACCGTCACCAACACGGGTGAGGTGCCGGCGCAGCTGATTGCGCGGCACTGGATCATCACCAACGAGCTGGGCCATGTCGAAGAGGTCAAAGGCTTGGGCGTGGTGGGCCGACAGCCGCTGCTGCAGCCTGGTGAATCCTTTGAATACAGCAGCGGCTGCCAACTGCGCACGCCCACGGGCACCATGCGCGGCAGCTATCTCTGCGTGAACCACGAGGGCGAGACCTTCGACTGCGAGATTCCGCTCTTCGTATTGCAGATGAATGAGTCCGGCGACCCCATGCCCATGCCTGAGAAGCGCGTTCTGCACTGAGGCAAGCACCCACATTTGCATGAAGAAAAGCACTCTTGACCTGCCCGGCCTGCTGGCGTCCCTGGACCCCGATGCAGGCCTTGCGCAACGCCATCTGTGGCTGATCCATCTGGCCGAATGGATACGCGCAGCCGAACCCTCTGTCGAAGGCGCCGTGCAGCGCGTAAAACAGATCGTCGAGGCCTTCGAGGCCGATCCCGAGGCCCTGTCCCGGCTGCGCCGCTGGAGCCAGACGCTGATGGAGACGGTGGACATCACCGCCCTGCTGGCCGATTTCGGCTTTGCCCCGCGCACGGCCATGGCCAGCGAAGTGGCCGAGCGCCTGCGCTACAAGCTGCTGCCCAGCACGCCCGAGACCGAGGATGCCTCCGAGCTGTTCATGCTGGTCTTTCCCGACCGTTTCGACGCCCGCTGGCTGCATGCGCTGGACAGCCAACTCATGGCCCGCATCACCACCTTGCTGACCCCGCAACAGCTCGAAGAAGGTGTGAGCTTCTGGGAGCGCAACCTGCTGGATGCCATCACCTATTGCGCGGGCCAGATTCTCTCCACGGGGTTTGCCCCAGAGCTGCGTCTGCGCATGAGCGAGCAGGCACGCGAGGAAAAACCGTTTCATGCGCTGATCCACGATGTGGAGAACCTGCGTGTGGAGGTCATGCTGCCGCTGCGCACCACCGACAGGCGCGACGCCGCAGCCGCCCAGCTGCGCGAACGGCTCGAGGCCTGCCGCGCCGCCGTATCGTCGGTCTACTCCTATGTCGAGGCCGAAGGCATTTCCGTCGGCCTGATCTTCCGCCTGCGCCAGGTGCGTGCGCGCATTCTGCGCATTCGCCGCCTGCTCGATTGCCTGCTGGCAGAAGACCGCGCCTACGAGACGTCAGAGCTGCTCTCCAACCTCGTGGCCGTGGGCATAGAGCGGCGCAGCGTGCGCGCGCTGATGTCCACCAACTCATCGCTGCTGGCAGCCAAGGTGGCCGAGCGCAGTGCCGAAACCGGCGAGCACTACATCACCCGCGACGGCAGCGAATACCGCAAGATGGTTGCCAAGGCCGCGGGTGGCGGCTTTGTGATGGCCTTCACCACGCTGGCCAAGTTTGCACTGTATGCGCTGGGCCTGTCCGTCTTCTGGTCGGGACTGGCTGCGGGCTTCAACTACGCCATCAGCTTTGTGCTGATCCAGATGCTGCACTTCACGGTGGCCACCAAGCAGCCGGCCATGACGGCGCCGGCCATGGCGGCCAAGCTCAAGGACATCCAAAGTGATGGCTCCATCCAGGAGTTCGTCGACGAAGTCGCCCATCTGGTGCGCTCCCAGGTGGCGGCCATTCTGGGCAACGTGCTCATCGTCTTCCCCGGTGCGTTGCTGCTGTCGCTGGGCTATGCCTATCTTGTCGGTCATCAGGCGCTCAGCACCCCGCATGCGCGTCAGGTGCTGGACTCGCTGAGTCTGCTGGGGCCGTCGGTGCTCTTCGCCGCCTTTACCGGCGTGCTGCTGTTTGTCAGCAGCCTGATTGCCGGTGGTGCGGAAAACTGGTTTGTGCTGCGCAACATCGATTCGGTGATTCGCTACAACCCGCGCATCACTCGCTTTCTGGGCACGGGCCGCGCGGATCGCTGGGCAAGCTTCTTGCGCAAGAATGTCTCCAGCCTGGCATCCAATATCGCTCTGGGTTTCATGCTGGGGCTGGTGCCTGCATTTGCGGCCTTCTTCGGTCTGGGACTGGAAGTGCGCCACGTCACCCTGTCCACGGGCCAGATCGGCGTGGCCGTGGCATCGCTGGGCTGGGAGGTGCTGCATGACGACCTGCTGTGGTGGGCCATGGCCATGCTGCCCTTCAATGCGGCGCTGAACGTGGGGGTGAGCTTCTATCTGGCTTTCCGCGTCGCCCTGCGTGCCCACAACGTCAGCGGCGTGGACCGCTCGCGCATCTACAAGGCGATACGCCAGCGCTTCTGGCGCAGGCCGCTGAGCTTTTTCTGGCCTTGACCTTTAACCGCCGCCGACCAGCGGCCACCAGGCCGCAGCATCGCGGGCGGCCAGAGACTTCATGGGTGAATTCGATCTGATCCGCCGCTACTTCCAACGCCCCGTACGTCGCGCCGCCCTGGGCGTGGGCGACGATTGCGCGCTGCTGGCCCCGGCCCCCGGCATGCAGCTGGCCATCTCCAGCGACATGCTGGTCGAGGGCCGCCATTTCTTTGCCGACGTGAACCCGCGCCTGCTGGGTCACAAGGCTCTGGCCGTCAATCTCAGCGACCTGGCCGCCAGCGGCGCCAGGCCTCTGGCGTTCACGCTGGCCCTGTCTCTGCCCCGTGCCGACGAGGCCTGGATCAGCGAATTTGCAACCGGCCTGCTGACCCTGGCCGATGCCCATGACTGCGAACTCATCGGCGGCGACACCACGGGCGGACCGCTCAATATCTGTATTACCGTGTTCGGCGAAGTCCCTGCCGGCCAGGCCTTGTTGCGCAGCGGCGCCAGGGCCGGCGATGAGATCTGGGTCAGCGGCAATCTGGGCGATGCACGCCTAGCACTGGAGGCCATGCTGGGCCGCGTGCAATTGCCTGCCGAGCTGCTGCAGCAGGCCCGCCAGCGGCTGGAAGCGCCCACGCCGCGCGTGGCCCTGGGCCTGGCGCTGCGCGGCATTGCCAGCAGCGCGCTGGATGTCAGCGACGGTCTGCTCGGCGATCTCGGCCATATCCTGGAGCTGTCCAGCGTCGGCGCCACGGTAGACAGCCGCTGCACCACGCCCTTGATGGCCGCAGCCGCCTATCCGCAAAGCGATGCATGGCAATTCGATTCAAAGCTGCAACTGCAATGCACACTGGCCGGCGGCGATGACTACGAGCTGTGTTTTACTGCCCCCGCAGCCCGGCATGCCGACGTGCTGGCTGCAGGCGCTGCCAGCGGCACGACTGTGCATCGCATAGGCCGCATCGATGCCGAGCCGGGCCTGCGCGTGATCGACGCAAATGGAGCCCTGCTGCAAAACCGCTGGAAATCCTTCGACCACTTCGGCAGCTGAACGCCGAGCACGCGGGCAGGAGGCGGCCGGCACCTGACAAGCGGCGCGCCCAGAGCCCTGGGTTAAGCTCAAGCCCTCGCTATCCACAAGAGCTGCCCAATGCGTTCAAGCCGTCTTCTGCCCGTATCCATGGTCTGTGTCGCAGCTGCTTTGCCCGGGCTCGCCCTGGCCGACGCCAGCAGCCTCAGTGTCTCGGGCAATCGCGCGCCCATCACCGAAGTCACGCTCTATCCCGGCATCGCCGCCGTACAGCGCGAGGCTCGCATCGACGCCCAGACACGCCTGCTCAGCTTTGAATGCCTGCCCGCCAGCGTGGACACACAAAGCCTGCAGATCAGCGGAGATGAAGGCGTGCGCGTGGGTGAGATCAAGACCCTGATGCAGTCCAGGCAGATGGCTGCCAAGGAGTGCACCAGCCCGCTGGACCAGCAGATTCGCAGCCTTGAGGATCTGCTCGCGAACATCGAGGCCGAAGAAAGCGCAGCCAGGCTGGTGGGCGATTTTCTGCAGGGCATGAGCAAGCCCGGCGACGAAGCCAGAATCAGCCCCGCTCAGATCGCCGGCACCAGCCAGGCCCTGCGCCAGACCAGCCGCGACAACAGCCTGCGTGCTCACCAGATTCAGCGCCAGAAGCAGGATCTGCTGGCGCAGTTGCAGCCTCTGCGCCAGGAGCGCGACCGCACGGGCTCCGAGCAGTCTCAGGTCATGAAAGTCAGCGTGCAGCTGGCCAGCGCACGCGCTGCCAATGTGCGCCTGAGCTATCAGGTGCGCGGCCCCAGCTGGCAGCCTAGCTACCGCGCTCAGTTGAACACCACCAAGCAGCAGGTGCAGCTGGAGCGCCAGGCCCTGGTCGTGCAGGCCAGTGGCGAGGACTGGAGCAATGTGCGCCTGCGCCTGTCCACCGGCCAACCCAGCCGCAGCACCCAGGGTGTCATGCCGCGCCCCTGGACGGTGGATATCGCGCAACCAATGCCCCCCGCCGCTCCGGCACCAGCCCCCGTCGCCATGATGGCGCGCAGCGGAGCCCGGGCGATGCGCGAGGAGGCAGTGGCACCGGACTTGCCGGTGCTCGATGTCTCCAGCATCAACACGGCCTACAGCACGCAATTCATCGTGCCGTACAAGATCAGCGTGCCCTCCAGCGCCGAGCGCATCACGCTGTCGCTAGGTCAGGAAAATTTGGCCACCAGCTTGCTGACTCGCACCGCGCCGGCCATGGAAGAGGCGGCCTATCTGATTGCCACGCTACAGGCTCCGCCAGGCATCTGGCCGGCGGGCCCGGTAGCACTGTTCCGTGACGAGGCACTGGTTGGCAATGGCAGGCTGGACTTTGGCAACGCCCAGGCACTGGCGCAAGGACTGTCTTTTGGCCGCGATGAGAACGTGGTGGTACGCCGCCTGCCTGCGCAAAGCCATACCGGCAGCGGCGGCTGGGTCAGCAGCAAGACTGAGCGCAGCATCGTGCGCAGCTACGCCGTCGAAAACCGTCACAACCAGCCCATCGCACTGCAGGTGCTGGACTCGGCCCCTGTTTCACGCAATGAGCAGATCAAGGTGCAGTCGCAATACAGCCCGCAGCCAGCCACCACCAGCTGGAATGCGCAAAACGGCACGGTTGCCTGGGAGCAGAATCTGGCCGCCCGCAGCACGGCCCAATTCCAGGCCACGCACCAGATCCGCTTTCCCGAAAACCAGCCCATTACCGGCCTGCAATAAGCCTGCGCTTATCATCACGTCATGACGGATGACTCATCAAACAGCGCTGCAGCGCCTGCCGATATTGCGCAAGCAGCTATCAATAACAAAGCACACCTCGGCATGAATGCGGCGGGAATCGCCCACCCCAGCGTGAAGTTCATGCTGCAACACCCGGCCCATCTGATTGCTCTGGGCTTTGGCTCCGGCCTGCCCCGCGTCGCCCCCGGCACGGTGGGCAGCCTGTGGGCCTGGCTGGCCTATCTGGTGCTGGCACTGTGGCTGAGCCCGGCACAGATCGGCTGGCTGATTGCCGCCAGCATTCCCGTAGGCTGGTGGGCCTGCACCGTCACCGCAAAGCATATGCGCGTGGCCGACCCCGGCCATATCGTCTGGGACGAAGTGGTCGCCATGTGGATTGTTCTGTGGCTGTGCATGCCCATGGGCTTCTGGGGGCAGCTCACCTGCTTTGCGCTGTTCCGCTTTTTTGATGCCGTCAAGCCCCAACCCGTCAAATGGGCAGACCGCCTGTTCAAAGGCTTCGGCCTGCGCGGCGGCTGGGGAATCATGTGGGATGACCTGGTTGCTGCCTTCTGCACCCTGCTGGTCGTGGCCCTCTGGCGGCATTTCTTCTGACCGCGTGAGTCCTGGAGGAGACGATGAGCAAACAAGAAGCCAATATCGAAGAACTGGTTCAGCAACTGGCGGCCAGACTGACCGAAAAAGGCTGGATGCTGGCCACTGCCGAAAGCTGCACCGGCGGCATGATTGCCGCAGCCTGCACCGATCTCGCAGGCTCCAGCCAGTGGTTCGAGCGTGGCTTCGTGACCTACTCCAACGAGGCCAAGACCGAAATGCTAGGCGTGCCCGCCGAGCTGATCGCAAAGCACGGCGCCGTTAGCGAGGAAGTCGTGCGCGCCATGGCTGAAGGCGCCATCCGTCACTCACGCGCCCAGGTCAGCATTGCCGTGACGGGGATTGCGGGCCCTAGCGGAGGCTCTGCTGAAAAGCCAGTGGGGACGGTGTGGGTGGGGTGGAGCACCTCGGATACCTCTAATACACGACGTCTTGCACTCCATGGCTCTCGCCAGAAAATCCGAGAGATAACTACACATATAGCACTACACGACCTGACACGACTGCTGATGTCCGATCAATAAACCAACTCCACATTGGTGTCGCAATTGAGTTGTGCCCCAATATCTGTTTGCGCCAAACTCAAACCCAAAAGGTTCAGCAGCAAATTCAGTATCGACTCGAGTGCATATGTCAGCGGCTTCAATACCAGCGCTAGCAAATCACCCAGTCCTGGACCTAATAGATTTTTCAGTGCAGAAACCAAGCTACCTACCAAATCTCCTTGCACGATAGTGAGCCAAATCGCTGGCTTATCAAGCCTAGGAGGAGAAGGGCTGTTGAAAAACAAGGTCTGAGGCTTTGAATCTAAAGGCAGTGAGATTTCTACCGGAATTTTGACAATGGAAAACAACAATGCCACATCTCCTTTCAACACCACCTTACCCAGCCCCGTTTGTCCCAAGGCAGTCAGAGACTTACCAGGGTTCGAACACTGATAGCCCGTTACTCGCGCTGTGCCTTGGGCAATCTTCACGTCCAAAGACAGATTGACACCTGCTACAAACAAAACGTTCAGGCCCAATCCAACCACAAGGTCGATTTGGGATGTCTTTGCTTCAATGACATCTCTGTCAGGATCTCCAATCGCACTCTGCGCAGGCTCTATGACTTTGAGATTCACGCCCGCATGAACCAGTCCTAGATCCAGATTAACTCCTACCTTGGCCGCACTTTTGCTATTGGCAAACTGAGCCAGTAAGGTGACCATATCCAGCACGTTCACATCCGTACGCAACGCATCTGTTCCCAGTCCCGTTCCCAGCTTCAAGACATCCGCCAATGCCAATTGGATTTGCCCGACCCCGGCGGCCAATATCTTCAAGGCCGTAACCGCCGCAGCATTTCCTTGCTGAGGCAATACGTCTGCCATGGCAAGCATGAAGTTGCTAAGAGACACTTTTGCGTTGGCGACTTCATCGTAACTGCCCACATTCAGTGAGCCACGAATCTTCAATGCATCCAGAAATTTGAGCAGATTGATATCGGCACCCGCGATACCCTGCCAACCAACCGCACCCAGCTTAATGCTGCCTCCCAGCATTCCTCCAATCACGGCGTCCAGCAAGTCCGACTTTGTCGTATCCAGCTCTAGCAAGGTAGACCGTACGGAAAGGCGTGCGAGACGTGGAGCGCGAAAAGCCGTGGCAGATGCCGTTACTTGTCGCACCCCCGCATCCAAGTCCGCTCCGAAAAGAAACAAGTAGGGGACCACTCTGGCCACTTGCACCTTGCAGGCATTCAACGGCGCCTGTCCTGCGACGAAATACTGCTCTGACGTCAATCCGGTTCTGACTTCCCAACGCCCCTCCGCAGTGCTCACTAATTCCGATGGAATGCCCCCATTTCTTGGAATGCTATCTGCCGCCACCGACTGACATGCTCCGCTGCGAGGTGTGCCACTGGCCCCGGCCAGCGCCGCCAGATCCGCCATCTTCTGCAGCTCGCGCTTCTGCCAGAACACATTGCCGATATCGATGGTTGCCAGGCAGATCACGGCAATCATCAGCCACAACGCCCCCAGCATCGCCACCGAGCCCGACTGGCGACGCATGGGAGCAGGACCCAGGCCTTTGGCAAAAGACTGCATGCAGAGAGCCTCTGTTGACGGCTAGCGACTGCCGCTGGTTGTACTACCCACCTGTGTTTCAGAGCTCTCCGGAATCTTGTAGGTAAAACTCTCGAGATAGCGCTGATAGGTACGCTGGGCCACATCGCTTGTCACGGGATAGGCATTGCGCGATGCGTACTGACCACTGGCCTGCAGCGCCAGCAGATAGCTGGTGGCGTCGCCCACCCGATTGCTTGCGGACGGTGTCAGGGAAGCATTGCCGGGAGCTGGTGTCTGCGTCACTGCTGCCTGAGCTGTTGCAGTGGGCGTCACCGCCGCACTTCGGGGCGCACTCATATTGGTCACGCCTGTGCTGGAGCCGGTATTGCTGCCGGCCTGCGCCAAGACGGCCGAGGCCATGCCCAGTGCCATCAACGTCAGGGTGAATGCGCGGGCCCGTTGGGTGAATGCTGTCTGCATATTCATGGGGACTCCTTGAAGGTTCAGGGCCAGGCACGTTCGGGCGCACTCTTCTTGGCAGAAGCTGCAGGCTTGCTGCCGGCATCTTCATCGGGTGTCTCGAAGAACAAGCCGCCCGCCGCTGCGCGCTGGGGCAGCAGGGCTTGCACAGCCTGTTTGCTACCGGATTCACCGGCCTGGCGAACAGCGGCAGGATGTGCCGCCGCCATCACCACCGCAGCGTCCGGCACTGATCTTGTCGGGCGCACGGGCTGGCGCGAGATCACGGGCTGCGGTGCAGGCTCGGCGCGCGGAGCCGGTACCGCCTGCGTCTGCTGCAGTTTTACGGGCATCGCCTCGGTAAGTAGAGGCTGCGCAGGCTTGGGCGTCTCCTGCTTCGCGGACTGAGAAGCCGTTGCCACGGCCACCTCCAGGGGTGGCGCCACTTTTGCTATCAATGCAGGAGCTTGTTGCGCTTTAAGTATGGAAACTTCAGGTCGATTTGACTCTTGAATCCTTTCCAATGGAGCGGCAGCCGCTACATCGACAGGAGCGTCAATTGTCTGCACAGGCACAGGCGGCGCGTAGGCATAGGTTTGCGGAGCTGCTGGCATCAATTGGCTCGCCCCCTGACCAGGGTGACGTGGTCGCCCTGCATCGAAGCTGCCGCCAGAGACCATCCACTGACCACCACTGAGCCCCCGCTCCACATTCCGCGCCATCATGGGCGCAGCTGCGGGCAGCGGCAACGGGGGCTGGGACGTTTGAGCAGGAGGCTGCACAGACTCCGCTGCCTTGACTACCACTACCGGAGCCTTTGCGGCTTCAGGCTCCGGTGCGGGCTTTTTTGCGGCGGGCACCTCCTGCGCTGCAGCAGGCTCCGGCACTTCGGCGGATTTCCCGGAACTGGCCACGGCCTCGGGCGCGGTCTTCACTTCCGGACGGGAGAGGTTGACGACCTTGCCGGTCGCAGCCGCGGCAGGCTTTGCCGCGGCCAGGCTTGCAGCCCTCAACCACTCCCCAGCCTGCTCCTTGACCAGTTGCTGGGTCTGTGCATCCAGCTTGCGCTGGCGCATGAATTCCTCAGCCTGTGCGCCCTGGCCGCTGACCATCATGAACAGGCTCAGATTGACATTGGCCTGAGCGTCCTCGGGGTTGAGCTGCGCCGCCTGCATCAAGGGGATGCGCGCTGCATTCAGATCACGCGCACGCAGATAGGCATAGCCCAGATCGGTCAACAGGCGCGAGTCCACGGGATTGCTCATGCGCGCCTGCTCCATCTGCAGAGCGGCACTGCGAAAGTCGCCCTGCTCTGCGGCCACACGGCCCAGGCCGTAGCGTGCGGCTCCGTCCTTGGCGCTGCCCAGCAGGCCCTGGTAAATGGGGATGGCCGCACTGAGCTGCCCCACCTGACGCAATGCATCGGCACGCAACAGCCGCGAATCGCTGGAAGCGCCCCACTGCTTGTCCAGCGCATCCAGGTGCGCAATGGAGGCATACCAGAGCGACTTGGACTGCATCTGCTTGACCAGAGCGAGGTAAGTGTCCTGCGTGTCGACCACCGCCTCCTTCTCCAGCGGTCTGTCTGCTGCTGCCTTGGCTGCGGGCGACAACACGGGCTGGTTCTGCCCCAGCAAATTACCCATGCTGGAGCAGCCCGACAGCAGGGCCATGGTTGCAGCGGCCAATGGCAGCATCAGATATCGGCTTTCTTTTTTCATTTCGTCATCCCTCCCAGCGCCCGAATCACGGCAAGGAACCCCGGTCCGGCTGTAATGATGATCAGGGCCGGAAGCAGCGTCACCACCATGACGGCAGTCATCTTGACCGAGATCTTTCCTATCAACTCCTTCATCTTGGCCTTGCGCTGCTCGCGCAGACGTTCGCCAAAAATGCGCAGCGGCTCCTGCACGGCTCCGCCGTATCTGTCGATCTGAATCATCAGCGATGTCAGATTGGCCAGGTTGTCGTTCTGATAGACCTCGCTCATGCGCCCAAAGGAACGCTCACGCGTGCTGCCCCGGCTGTACTGCTGGTTGGCCAGCTGTATCTCTCGCGAAAGCACAGGCATGACATTGCCAAAGTCAGAGCCTATGACCTGCAGAGTCTGGTCCAGACTCATGCCCGTGCCTTGCAGCAAGCCCAGCAAATCGACGAGCAAAGGCAGCTCGCGGGCGACGCTAGCCCTGCGGCGGCGAGCCACGCTGCGCAGCACCCATTTGGGAAGCAGAAAGCCTATGGTGAACGCTGCAAACAGGTAGAGCAGAAATTGCTTGCTACCCGAAAAAACAAAGGCAGCAAGCAGCGAAAACAATACAGAGACCACGCAGCGCGCTATCAAATACTGCAGCTGCGCGCGAGTCGACCCCCAGCCGCATTTGCTCAGCAAAATGCGATCTTCCTGTGCAACCAACGCCTTGCCAAGCGAGGTATTGAGCCAGTGCGCAGGCAGCTCGCCATCGCCATTGAGCGAGCGCAGCAGATCTGCGGGCCTGGCAGGCGTAGCAGCCTCATTCGCCGCAGCCGCGCCGCTGCGGCTCAGTGCATCCCGCACCACCTGACTGCTGCGTTCGCGTCGCTGATGCGCATAGGCAATCAAAGCCGCCCCGATCAGCGCCGCCAAGGCCAGAAATGCCACGCTCAGCATCAGCAAAAGACGGGATGTCTCCATCAATCTGCCCCCTCATCGAGCTTGGCCATGCGGTAGAGCAGCAGCACACCAAAGACCTGCAAAGCAGCTGCTGCCCAGATGATGTTGCGGCCACTGGCGTCATTCCACATATTCAAAAAGTAGCTCGCATTGAAGGAAATGATCAGACAGCACACGGCCACCGGCAGCAGGCTCAACACCCAGGCGGACAGACGCGTTTCGGCCGTCATGGCAGAGAGATCCTGCTCGGCCTGTTCGCGGTCGCGCATGAAATTGGCCACACGCTCCAGCAGCAGATCGACCCGGCCGCCATAACGCACGCTGATGCGCAGAATAGCTGCCAGCAAGTGCAGCTCGTCCAGCCTGGTCTGCCTCGCTACATGGGCCACCGCATTTTCCAGATCCATGCCCGCGCGGGCCAGACTGGCGGCTTTTTCCATGACCGACTGCAACGGGTCTTTGGTGCTGGCTGCAGCCATCTGGAAGGCTGCCTGAACGGAGTTGCCAATGGTCACCAGGCGCACCGTGTTATCAAGAAAACCGGGCAGTTGCTGCGTGAGCCTGGTGCGGTACTTCTGTGCCCGCGTGTAAAGCAAAAAGAAAAAGCCAATTACCAATACCACCAGCGCCGCACTACCGGCCAGCCAGCCAGCAGCAAAGCCAACGATCAGAAACGCCGCGACAATCAAGGCCAGACTGCCATAGAAAAGTCTGGCACTGGCCGTCCCCAACAAAATGGCGGGAACCGGCCAGCCTGTTCTTTTCTCGTTGCCCAGTAAGGCATCCGCCACTGAACCATCAAAAGCCGATGTCGCATCCTTGGCGACAAACCCGGCCGCAGCGGCCGCGCTTTTTTCCAGGCTCTGCTCCAGATGCCTGGTCATACGGTGCGTCCTCTGCTGCCGGCTGGCAAGCATCCACAGCGCAATCGCGGCAGCCGCAATCAGCAGCGCCAGACTCAGGAGCAAAAACGCATTGCTAGCCATGGCGCAGTCCCGCATGGTTTGCGCCGTTGCCTCCGGCGTGCTGCAGCACCGCGCGATAGCGTGTCAGCTTGGGCGTATGCGGCACCATGCCCAGCGTGGTCCAGCGCTCCAGATCCTCGCTGTCGGGTTGCGGCAGCAGCTCGTGACGATAGAGCTCCTGCGTGGCAATCACGCTATCGATGATGCCCGTGACTTCGGTAATTGATGTGATGCGCCGCTTGCCATTAGGCAGGCGGCTGATCTGCACGATGAAGTCGAGCGCATTGGCAATCTGGCGGCGCAGGCTGACCTCGCTGCCCTGAAAGCCCGCAAAACCGGCAAGCATCTCCATGCGATGCAGACACTCACGCGGAGAGCTTGCGTGGATGGTGGCCATGGAGCCGTCGTGGCCGGTGTTCATGGCCTGCAACATCTCCAGCACTTCCGCGCCGCGCACCTCGCCCACCACAATGCGATCCGGGCGCATGCGCAAGCTGTTGCGCAGCAGATCCCGAATGGAAACCACTCCCGCGCCTTCAAAGCCACCGGGACGGCTTTCCATGCGCACCACATGCGGATGAGGCAGCGTCAGCTCGGCCGTATCCTCAATCGTCACCACCCGCTCATTGGCGGGGATAAAACCCGCAATCGCATTGAGCATGGAGGTCTTGCCGCAACTGGTGCCGCCGCTGATAAGAATATTGCAGCGCTCACGCACCGCCAGCTCGAGCAAGCGGGCCATGCCTTCGTCCATGGTGCCGAAATCGACCAGATCCTGAACCCGCAGAGGATCATTGCGAAACTTGCGTATCGACACCGCCGGCCCGTCCAGCGACAAGGGCTCTATCACCACATTGATACGCCCTCCATCCGGCAAGCGCGCATCGACCATGGGCGTGGATTCATCGAGGCGGCGACCCAAGGGAGAGATGATGCGGCGCACGATGCGCAACACATGGGCGTTGTCGGTGAAATGCAAGGCCTCCTGCTGCAAAATTCCCTTGCGCGAGACAAAGACGCGCTGATAGCCGTTGATCAGAATGTCCTCGACCTCCGGGTCGGCCATCAGGTCATCAAGCGGCCCCAGCCCGGACAGCTCCTTATTCAGAGCCTGCGCAATCCATTGCACCTCCTCGTCATTGACGGGAAACCGCTGCTGACGCACAAACTGCTCCAGTTCCTGGTGTACAAACTGGCGCACACGACTGGTTGACCATTTGGCAAACACCGCGCCAAGCTCCTCCACACGCGTCAGCAAATGCTCGTGTGCGACGTTCTTGATCAGCAGCAGTTGCTTCGAGTCCGAAAAATGACTGCCTTTTTCGGCGAAAACAATGTCCATGCTCATTCGCCTCTCCTCAATCGCTTGGCCCATTGCCCCAGAACGCCCGACGCTGGCGCTGCGACCTTGTCGGCAGCAACCGCTCCGCTGAGCAATGCTCTGGCCATGCTTCTGACACAGGTCACATAGGGATCACCGCGCAGCGACTGCGACAACAACTGTCCACAGCTGGCGGCATTCAGCAAAACCGTGGATCGATCCGGAACCACGTGCAGCAATTCCAGACCAAGGCGCTGCGCGACCTCTTTGGCTGGCAGGCCGGCCTGCAAATTGAAGCGGTTGAGCACCAGTTTGAGCGTGCTGCGATTCACACCCTTGGCATCAAGCTCCTTGAGCATCTGTGCCGTAGACACAATGCCTCCCAGCGACTGGTCACAAACCACCCAGCCCTGTCCGCTCTCGCGCAGCAAAGGCGCCAGAAAATCAGCCTGCACCATGCCGCCCAGATCAATCACCTGCACCCCAAGCAAGCTCTTGAGCGTGTTGACTACGCCCGCTGCAGCTGCAGGGCTGACTTCGCGCAGCATGCCCAGATCGGAAGGCCAGGCCAGAGTCACAGTGCCCGTGGAGTGCTTGGCAAAGGCCGATTCGATCAATGTCGCGTCCAGGCGGCGCGTGTTCTGAACCGCATCCACAAAACTGAAGTCACCAGCGATGCCCAGATACAGCAAGCCATCGCGTGCAGGCAAGCCCAGATCCAGCAATACCGCATGTGCGGACTCATCCAGCGGCAACTGACTTGCACCAAAAGGCCTGGCAAGCTGTTTCTTGTTCTTGGCGCCTCTCACGTCATAGGCATGCATTTCCTGGAACATCACGGCCAGATGCGTTGCCAGCGTAGTCACTCCCATCCCTACACGTGCCCCCAGCAAAGGCAGTGAGAAACCTTTTGTTTCCTGCTCCAGAGCTACAGCCGCAGGCAGCTGACTGCGTACATGCATCTGATGCCTGATGGCGACGCTGGCCTCACTTTCGGACGCATCCCAGTCAATGAATTCAGCCACACCACAGCGCAGGGCTGCGCGCATGGACATTGGCTCTACGGCGGATCCAGCCCCCATGATCACCACCCCAGGGAATATGACGCGCAGATCGCTGACCAGGACGATGGCAGCCTCCGTCATGGGAGCCGAGAAATCCACTACCACCACGCCAAGCCCTGGCGCCGAAATCGCAGTGTGAAGCGCAGCCAGATCGCCTGCCACCGGTATCACTTCCGCATCGCTACCCAGAGCACTCGCAAGCCAGAAAGCGTGCGATGGCGACTGGGTGACCAGCACCACTCGTGCATTGCCTCTCGCCGCCCCTGGCTGCGCGGTATTGAGCTGGGATGAGTCCATGCGCATATTCATGCCTCTACCCGGACACTCAGCGCGAGAAGCCCGGCGCCACGCTGGACGACAGACCACCCGCCACCCATGGACCCCACACCGCAGGATCACGCTGCTCGGTGCGCCCAGGCAGCAGCGGCTCCACATTCACATCGCGCGCCAGCGGTTTGACAAGGCGCGGCGTCACCACAATCGCCAGCTCGCTCTCCTTTTGCTGAAACTCCTGACGCTTGAACAGCACACCCAGAATCGGAATATCGCCCAGCAAAGGAACCTTGTCGGTACCTGATGTGGTGTTGCGGCTGACTAGGCCGCCAATCACAAAACTCTCGCCATCCCCCAGCTCCACCGTGGTATCGGCACGGCGGGTGGTAATCGAGGGGACAGTCGCACTATTCAGAACAATGGTGTTGGCGTAATCCAGCTCGCTGGCCTCCGGCGCAACCTTGAGCACGATGCGATCGTTGGACAGCACCGTGGGTGAGACCGTCAAGCCAATGCCGTAAGGCTTGTACTGAATGGCCACCATACCCGTACCCGCAGGTACGGGAACCGGCACTTCCCCGCCCGACAAGAAATTGGCACTCTGACCCGACAGAGCCACCAGCGTTGGAGCCGCCAGCACTCGCGCCAAATTGTTGCCTTCAAGCATGCCGATGTTGACGCCAATTCCGGCCTTATCGAACTGCATCAGCAAGTTGAAGGCCTGGGTCAAAGGGTTTGCTGCCGCGCCCGTCGTGGAACTTCCGCCGCCAGTTCCATAGGACCCGCGTCCAAAAATGCCAAAGCTGAAACCCGAGCTGTTGGGCGTCGTGCTGAACAGGTTGAGGCCTACCTTCTTCATCTGGGTCTTGTTGAACTCGACCACCTTGACATCGACCTGCACCACATTGCTCTTGAGCTGGACGCTGGAGAGATCGACGGTCTTGGCCTTGTCGGCGGACTGCGCGTTCGCCAGCTCGCCGGCAAATTGCTGCTCTATCAGGCTGGAAGCCTTGGCCGTGCGCAATTCCACTCGCTGCTGCACATTGAGCATATAGGTCTGCGCCTGTGCTTCACCGCGCGGCCAGACCATGAACGATGTACTGCCAGGCTTGAGTGGGCTCAACAGGATCTTGGCGGCAGCCCCCTTGCCTGCACGCTTGATATGCACCGCCGCAATCGTGTCGTCACCGATTGCAATGCGCTCCACTCCGCCGGGCAGGTTCAACTCATGCTGAGCGCCCATCACCAGCTTGATTTCCCTGGCTGCTGTCGCTTGCTGCGCTCTACTTTCGCCCACATTGGGCACTTGCTGCGCAAGGGCCGGGACAGTGACAACACTCAAGGACAGGCCGCAGAGCAGATACAGCGGCTTCAGCGAAAAGGTGCGGGATGCGATTGAAACAGTCTTGTTGTTCATAGATCAATACCGCACTGTTTGGGAGTTGGCGCCACGCACGAATTCAACGGGCAGGGAAGAGTCTGCGGAAGCGGTACGTGTGCGCGGCACAGCAGGCTTGGCAACCCCGGCTGTCATGGGCTTGGCCGCATTCATGCGCGCTGCCGAAGTGCCTGCAGACCCTGCCAGGCTGCTCATGGCCACACCGGCCTGCGCTGCGTCAGCACCTTCCAGCGGCGCTGCAACGGCTCCTTTGGACATGGCCACAGTCAGCACGCCGGGCAGCGGCGCAAACTTTTCCATATCCGGCCCTGTCATATCCGTCGGATTGCGCAGTGCGAGGACCAAGCTGCCGTTAGAGCCTCCCAAGGCCAGTTGGCTCACCTCTGCCACAGGTACTGCAAGCACTGCAGTGCGGGCGTTGTCGGGGCCATTGGCCTGCTTGCCTTCTGCTTTCTCAGCCGTAGTCAGTGCATCGACTGACGCCGCGCCATAGGCCAGCACACGCTTGCGCGAGAGCAGCAAGCGCGCCTGGCTCTGGTCGATTTCATTGCCATCGCGGCGCAGTACAAAGAAGACATCGACAAAGTCCCCAGGGCGTATGCGATTGCCGGCGCCAATGCTTTCATCGACCTTGACGGCGACGGCACGCTCACCTTCTGCGACCTTGAGGGCAAGGCCCGTCACCATCTGCCCTTGGAGTACAGGCGCGCCCTTGGGAATGTCCACCGCGGGAACGGAGCCAATAGCAGCCTGAATCTCGCCAAAAGCACCATCGGGCTTGACGGGCAACTGCGTGAGCTGCAGATCCTCGGCCTTGAGTGTCTGACCCGCCGGAACGGCCTGTGCAGCCACAACTAGGTTCACATTGGCGCTGGACTTGCTGTCGTCATTTGTCGACTGAGCCTGAAGATCTGCCATCTGAGGTGTCTTGGCGAGCATCCAGCCATAAATGCCCAAAGCCAGAGCAATGGCCAGCAAAACACCGACTGCTATCTTTGCAATATTTACCATAACGCCCCTCTCTTATTGCTCTGTATCTTCGGCAGTGCTTTTTAATTTTTTAGTCCAGCAAACTTACCTGTGCCACTGCACCGCCCCTCAACACATCTGGAGTTGGCACACTTAGCAACGGCCCTAACAATCTAGGAATCAATGGTGAATCGGCATAGCTGTAATTAATTCGGACATTGACACAAGAAACGCCTGCACTCGCTGCAATACCTGCACAGTCACCCGAAGAAACATAAATCCCTGGAGCATCTGCGCTTGCGCTATCCATGCAAGAGCCTCCACCCAAGCCACCTCCCATTTTCCTTAGCCAATCCACCGCACCAGTGGCCATAGCACATGCTGCATTTTTACGAGCAGCAATTTGCAATGTATCAGCCGGTAACTGAGCCGGATACCGCACTGCTGCCCTGGCACCTTCCGCAGCAGCTAATGTCAAAGTCTGTTGCGCAGCAAAAATCAAACCATAGGTAACTATGGCGTAGAAAATTAAAAAAAAACAGGCAGGAGAATTGCGAACTCAATCGCTGCTGCACCTTGCTGTTTATTTTGAACTTGCATATTTTCTCCTTTCTCCCATCCATTATTTACTTATCATTAAAACGATTACGGTAGCGATGGAAAGATATGTAACGTAAGGAATAAATTTATCATTTCTTTTAGGAAAATCAAGACTTCCACCCAAAAAAATCAAAACGAAATATCTCCACTTAGAAAAAATCCCATGAATCAATGCAAATGAACAACTTAGCGCCCATACAGGCAATAAGAAATTGAAGCCAATAAATGCCCCCAATGCCATACCAAATTTCACATCACCCGCCCCCATCTTTCTAAAAAAATAAAAAATAAAAAATACAAAAAAACATACCAAAGCAGAAATTAATGACTCCCCGAAACTCACCCCCAAAGGATGAATTTCAGGGCCCATGGCTGAAGCTGCAAAAGCCAAGAACAGGCCAAATATCACGACCAAATTCCTCGCTTTGCGATTTCTGAAATCATCAACCCCAGAAAAGCATAACCACAGCAAGAATAAAATCATCACATTAGTATTTACTTTCCCACCTTTGTCAGCTCGGTCACAATGGCTTGGAACATCGCAGACAACTTTGTCCCAATTGATGATACAGATGCAATAATTCCCACAGCAATCAATCCTGCGATCAGGCCGTATTCAATCGCCGTTGCACCTTCTTCATCACGCCAGAATTTGATGATTTGGTCTTTCATGACTAGCTCCTTCAACAATCAGGTTTGTAGATCGCTGTGGCTGTTTTCGACCACCGCGGAACCAATCTTACGAAGCCAGAAACATCTTGAAATATTTGAAATAGCTATCAACAACTATGCAGCATAGTTCTCGGCAATTTCAATCAATGTGCAAGCGAGTACTCCCACAGAAAAACCCCAATAAAAACAAAGACTTCACAAAACACCGAGACGCATCTGCAATTTTCTTGACTCTTCCCTCACATATGTCTTCCGGTTCAATCTACGCAATCTTCATTTATTTCCTACAGATTAATAGATTTCGTCCTACATTCAATAATCGGGTTAACCCTTGTTTTTAAATGAAAAAACAAAAAGGCCTGCAGATAGCAGGCCTTTCTGAAACAAAAGAGATTGCTCAATAAAGTGATTCGGAAATCACTGCAGAGCTTTAATCAATTTGAGAGCAATGTCCTGCAGCGGTGGCTGCAGTTTTCTATAGGAGTCGAGCAAGCGCTGCTCATCGCTGGGTAGCGATGCGGTCTCGGAATGCAGGCCTGCCATCAATTCCAGCGCCGTGGTCTGCAGCGCGACGGCCAGTCTTGCCAGCGTGTCATTCTTGAGAGTGCGAATGGCTCCCGACTCGATCTGCGAGATGGCGGATGCAGTGACATCCGCCATCTGCGCCAGGCGTCCCTGACTCAAACCCAGCGCCTGTCGCCGGGCGCGTATGCGTTCACCTAAATGCGTCATCTATCCCACTAACTCACACTGCACGCAAATGCCTGCGCAAATATCGCGCGACTTTTTGAGCACCCCAACAACCGAGACGCTTTTATAGAAGGCCTTTGCAACCCTAACTCGGTGGCAGCAAGCAAAGACCGCCCTGCGCCCCTTGGGGGAAAGCGCAAAGCGCCTCAGGCGATGGCTCTGGTCAGGCTCCGTGGCACTTCTTGAACTTCTTGCCGCTACCGCAGGGGCAAGGGTCGTTACGGCCGGGCTGCTCGCCCTTGACGATGGTTTCCTGGCGTGGGCCCATGCTCTTCCACAGACGGTACAGGTCATACACGGCCCAGATGGCTTCGCCAAAGGCATCCACACGTTCCTGGCTGGTCGAGGCAGGACCGGCTTCGTCGTACAGATTCAGAGCCGGCTCGTCCGTGTCGTCCTCGGTCAGGTTGACGATGAACTCCATGGCCGCGTCCAGCAACTGGGCTGCTTCCTTGTCGCGTGGCGCGGCCCATTCGTCGGCCCAGTTCTCCACCACGAACATGAAACCCAGCGCCCAGACCTGAGAGAACGACGGCACTTCTTCGCCAGCCAACTCGGCCTGTTCGGCTTCGGGCAGGATGGCGATGGCACCACGCGTGTCCAGCGCCTCGGGCTGGAAGGCCGCGTCGTCGGCCAGGGACTTGATGTCGGCGTCCAGTTGCTCGCGCACTTCGGCCAGGCGCAGCTCGAACAGCTCCATGAAACGTGCCTGCTGGGCCTCGTCCTTGAAGACTTCCAGCTTGGGCAGAGGCTGGCCTTCGGCCACTTGCAGGGCTTCGCCATCGCCCAGCAGCATGGGCATGTATTCGGCAGCGGCGATGGGGCGGCGTGTGCAGACCAGAGCGGTCAGGAAACCGTCACAGAATTCCCACTGGGGAATTTCGTCGCCGCGGGTGCGCAGCTCGTCGAGCAGCGCGTCCAGCTCTTCGAGCTGATCATTGCTCAGCGCGCCCTCGGGCATGTCGGCGAGAGCCGCGTCTTCTGCGGCGGAGTTAGGTGCTTGTTCTTGCATAGGGAAAGGCTTTTATGATGGCCCGAACCATTTCATCACTATCGAAGTGCAGGGCCGGGCGATGGATCAAGGGGACAAAGCATCCAGGATGGATGCCCCCGTACAGGCTGAATTTTAGCGGGCCGCCATCAACACACCCTGCCATGGGAGTATCTGCAGTGCATCGCTTCTTCAATAGTCTGCCCCTGCGCTATGGCGCCCTCTTCATTTCCGCGCTCGTGCTGGGCATTTCGCTCTACACGCTGACCACGGCAGGCAAGGGGCTTGGGTGGTTGATTGCGTCTTTGCTGCTGGTGCTTCTAGGCATCTGGGATCTGCTGCAAAAGCAGCACGCCATACTGCGCAACTATCCCGTCATGGGACATATGCGCTTCATCTTCGAATTCATACGCCCCGAGATCCGTCAGTACTTCATCGAAGGCGATACCGAGGCCCAGCCGTTCTCGCGCGCCCAGCGATCGCTGGTCTATCAGCGTGCCAAGGGTCAGGTCGACAACCGGCCGTTCGGCACCCAGCTCGACGTGAGTCAGCAGGGCTATGAGTGGGTCAACCACTCCCTGCAACCCACCAAGCTCAGCTCGCATGACTTCCGCCTCTGGATTGGCGGCACGCAGGAGCAACCAGCTGAAGGAGTGGATCCCTGCACCCGCCCCTATCACGCCAGCGTCTTCAATATCTCGGCCATGAGCTTTGGCGCGCTGTCGGGCAACGCCATCCAGGCGCTGAACCAGGGCGCGAAGATGGGCGGCTTCATCCACGACACGGGCGAAGGCTCAATCAGCCAGTACCACCGCATGCATGGCGGCGATCTGATCTGGGAGGTGGCTTCGGGCTATTTCGGCTGCCGCAATGCGGACGGCACGTTCAGCGAAGAGAAATTTATCGCCAATGCCACCGATCCGCAGGTCAAGATGATCGAGATCAAGCTCAGCCAGGGCGCCAAGCCCGGCCATGGCGGCATGCTTCCCGGCGCCAAGGTCACTCCTGAAATTGCAGCAGCGCGCGGCATACCGATTGGCGTGGACTGTATTTCGCCCTCCAGTCACAGCGCTTTCTCCACCCCTGTGGAGCTGATGCAGTTCATTGCCAGGCTGCGCCGTCTTTCAGGCGGCAAGCCCACGGGCTTCAAGTTCTGCGTCGGTCACCCCTGGGAATGGTTTGCCATGGTCAAGGCCATGCTGGAAACCGATATCACGCCCGACTTCATCGTCGTCGACGGTGCCGAGGGCGGCACGGGCGCTGCGCCTGTGGAATTCGTCGACCATGTGGGCGTGCCGCTGCAGGAAGGCCTGCTGCTGGTGCACAACACCTTGCTGGGCGTGAACCTGCGCCAGCGCATCAAGATCGGTGCGGCAGGCAAGGTCATCACGGCCTTTGACATTGCCCGCATGATGGCCCTGGGTGCCGACTGGTGCAATTCGGGGCGTGGCTTCATGATGGCGCTGGGCTGCATTCAGGCCCAGAGCTGCCACACCGGCACCTGCCCCACGGGCGTCACGACGCAAGACACCGTGCGCCAGCAGGCGCTGGTCGTGCCCGACAAGGCCACGCGCGTCGCCAACTTCCACCGCAACACCCTGCATGCGCTGCAGGAGCTGGTTCAAGCCGCCGGCCTCAGGCATCCCAACGAGATCACAGCCCACCATATCGTGCGCCGGCTGGACGACACCCAGGTCAGTCTGCTGTCCAACCTGATACTGCGCGTGGAGCCAGGCTGCCTGCTCAAGAACCTGGAGCGCCAGCACAAGGTCTTCCAGAACTACTGGCCGCTGGCCACGGCACAGAGCTTTCAGCCCCTGCATGAACCTGTATTGCGCCCATCAGCTGCGGGCGGCGCCGGCAACACGGCACAATCGCAAGCTTTTCCCCAACGCAACGGTATCTGGACCTGAGAAGCCAGAGCCTCGCGCCCGACAGATCCCACGCCGTGCCATCTCAGGATATTTCCGCCCAAGAACAGATGCCCTCTGCGCAGAACGCCATCGATTACCAGGCATTTCTGCGCGAGCATCTGGACCAGCCTCACAGCATCATGCGCTATGAACTGGCGCATGAAACCCTTTGGGTCAAGCGCGCCAACAAAGGCAACCCGGCCCTCAACTACTGGCTGCTGAGCACGCTGGCCAAGCTGTTCAGGGCCGCCGTGCTGCAGCCCGTGCCCAACCCCGGAGGGACCGAGTCCCTGCAAACCGAGGTGCGCCGCCTGCGCAGTTTCAAGGCCAAGGGGCTGCGCGTGCCGCAAGTGCTGGCCACGGACGACCAGGCCTTTGTGATGCGCCATCTGGGCCGCCCGGGCGAAGAAGCTCCATCGCTGAGCAATGCCATCGAGGAAGCGATTGCCCGGGGCGCGCAGCCCACGCTGGAGCTCTGGCGAAAAGGCCTGGAGGCCATCCAGCAGGCTCATGCCCGCGGCGAGGTGCTGAGTCAGGCCGTGGCGCGCAATATGGTGGTCTGCGCCGACGGGGTCATAGGCTTCATCGACTTTGAAGACGACCCTGCAGCCCATTTACCGCAAGCTGTCTGCATGGCGCGCGATGCGCTCAACTACGCCCAGTCCACAGCGCTGTTTCTGCAGCAGGCAGATGCGCTGGAGCAGGCCCGGGAGACCTGGCAGCAGTTTGTGCAGCAGCTTCCCGCCGAGGCCCGGCAGGTGCTGGAGCGCACCGTCAACAAACTGAGCTGGGTGCGCTTTCTGCCCCGCAACAAGAGCCTGGGGCGCGACACCCTTCGCGTGCTGGCTGCCCATGACTTGCTGACAGCGTCCCCGCTCTCTGCCTGAATGCAATTCAATCAATAACTACCAGCACTCTCCCCGATTGGGCTTGAAGCCTGAAACCCATGAAAAAAGCCCCGACCATCAGATCGGGGCTTTTTGGATTGAGGCCTGTGCGCGCTCAGGCGTGAGCGGACACCGCCTCGTTTTCTTCCTTGCCTGCCAGAGCAGCATCCAGCTTTTCGTAGTCCAGCGCGTTTTCCCACTTGGAGACCACCACGGTGGCGACGGCGTTACCGATGAAGTTGGTCAGCGAACGGCATTCGGACATGAAGCGGTCCACACCCAGAATCAGTGCCATGCCGGCCACGGGCACCTCGGGCACCACAGCCAGGGTCGCTGCCAGGGTGATGAAGCCAGCCCCCGTCACGCCCGCCGCGCCCTTGGACGACAGCATGGCAACCAGCAGCAGCGCGATCTGGTGGCCCAGGGTCAGATGCGTGTCGGTCGCCTGGGCAATGAACAGCGCAGCCAGCGTCATGTAGATATTGGTGCCGTCCAGGTTGAAGGAGTAACCGGTAGGCACGACCAGACCGACGACGGACTTGCTGCAGCCGGCCTTTTCCATCTTGTGCATCAGCGAAGGCAGAGCCGATTCGGAAGACGATGTGCCCAGCACCAGCAGCAGCTCGTCCTTGAGGTACTTGATCAGCTTGATCACGGAGAAGCCGCAAAAGCGCGCCACTGCACCCAGGATCACCAGCACGAACAGGGCCGAGGTAATGTAGAAGGTCAGCACCAGCTCGGCCAGGTTGACCAGCGAGCCCAGACCGAACTTGCCGATGGTGAAGGCCATGGCACCAAAGGCACCGATGGGAGCGAACTTCATCACGATGTTGACCAGCTTGAACACGGGCTTGGTCAGGGCTTCAAAGAAGTTCAGCACGGGCTTGCCGGCCTCGCCGACCATGGCCAGGGACACGCCGAACAGCACGGCCACCAGCAGCACCTGCAGGATGTTATCGCCCACGAACGGACTGATCAGCGTCTTGGGGATGATGTCCATCACGAAGCCGGTCAGCGTCATCTCATGCGACTTGGCCACATAGCCCTTGACGGCCGTCTGGTCCAGATCGGCGGGGTTGATATGCATGCCGGCACCGGGCTGCATGACATTGGCCACGATCAGGCCCACGACCAGCGCCAGCGTGGAGAAGGTCAGGAAATACGCCATGGCCTTGCCGAACACACGCCCCACGGCGCTCAGGTGCGTCATGCTGGCGATGCCGGTGACGATGGTCAGAAAGATCACCGGCGCGATGATCATCTTGATGAGCTTGATGAAGGCATCGCCAAAGGGCTTCATGGCCTCGCCGTAGGCGGGCTCGAAATGCCCCAGCAGCACGCCCACGATGATGGCGAACACCACCTGGAAGTAAAGCTGACGGTAGAACGGCAAGTGCTCGCGCGGAGCAGATTCTGTGGGCAGAGTGTGCACGCTGCATCTCCAAAATTGCGGGCGCACCACCGTGGTGCGCCGAATTGCTGCCGTTTGTACTCCCGCGCCCTTTTTGTGCCGATAACCCATTGGTATTAGGTCCGTACGCGCTCCCTGGGAGAGCATGCACCAACTTAGGGAAATCCCTAGTCCTCAGAATCCACACTGAACCTGCTCCAGAGCCACACTGGACTCCTTGATCACCCACTCTCGTCATGCGTCTTGCGCGAAACCTTGCCCGAAACCGACTGTTTCTGACCCTTGTCATCGTGCTCAGCGGCATGCTGCTGAGCATGTGGACCGCCAGTCGCGTCGCGCTGCAAACCTCTTTGCACGATGAAAGCGAAAGCGTGCAACGCCAGCTCACGCTCTATGCCCAGGCCATGGTGCAGCGCGTGGACCGCTACCGCACCCTGCCCGAGGTGCTCGCGCTCGATGCCGAACTCAAGAACGCGCTCAGCCACCCGCTCAGCGCCACCGAGGTGGACAGGCTCAACCACAAGCTGGAGCAGGCCAACGGCGCCAGCCGAGCTTCCACGCTGACCCTCATCGACAAAAGCGGCAAGGCCCTGGCCGCCAGCAACTGGCGCGACTCGCACAGCAATGTGGGCGAGGACTACAGCTTTCGCCCCTATGTGACCCAGGCGCTGAGCCAGGGCAGTGGCCGCTTCTACGGCATCGGCATGACCACGGGACTGCCCGGCTACTTTCTCTCCCAGGCCATTCATGATGATGACGGCTCGGTGCTTGGGCTTATCGCCATCAAGATCCTGTTTCAGGAGCTCGAAGGCGAGTGGAGCCAGTCGCCCGACATCGTCTTTGCCTCGGACGAGCATGGCGTGGTCTTTCTCTCCAACCGCGACGAATGGCGCTACCGCCTGCTGGAGCCGCTGTCCAGCAGCGACCAGCAGGAGGTGCGGGACACCCATCAATACGCGGGCCAGGCCCTGATTCCGCTCGGCTATCGCACCAGCCGGCAGCCTGCGGGCATCGGCATGCTGGCCCATTTCAGCCAGCCTCCCCTGGTCGACCCCATGCTCTGGCTGCGCATGGAACTCCCCGAAAGCCAATGGCAGCTGCACCTGCTGCACGACATCGTCCACAGCCAGACGGCCAGCCACTGGGCGGCAGTGGCCGCCGGCGGCCTGTGGCTGGCCGCATCGCTGCTGGTGCTCTATATCCGCCAGCGCCAGCGCCTGGCGGCCCTGCGCCAGCGCAGTCGCAAGGAGCTGGAGACCGTTCTGCACCAGCATGCGCAGGAGCTGCGCACCGCGCAGGACGGCATTGTCCAGGCCGCCAAGCAGGCCGACACCGGACTTTCGCGCAGCCTGCAGCATCTGCCACAAGGCGTGGTGGTGGTGGACCCACAGCTGCGGCTGGTGGCCTGGAACTCGCGCTATGTGGAGCTGTTCCGCTACCCGCCCGAGCTGATGCATGTGGGCCAGCCCATCGAGGCTCTGATACGCCACAACGCCAGGCGCGGCCTGCTGGGCAAGGGCGATGTGGAGTCTGCGATCCAACGCCGGCTCCAGCATCTGCGTAGCGGCAGCCCCCATCTGCACGAGAGCGCCAAGGGCGACGGCACGGTGCTGGAGATTCGCGGCAACCCCCTGCCCGATGGCGGCTTTGTCACCAGCTATGCCGACATCACCAGCTACAAGAACACGGCGCGCGAGCTGCGCAATCTGGCCGATACGCTGGAAAAGCGCATTGCCGATCGCACCCGGGACCTGGCCCAGGCCAAACAGGAGGCCGAGCGCGCCAACCGCTACAAGACCCGCTTTGTCGCCTCGGCCGTGCATGACCTGCTGCAGCCGCTGAATGCAGCGCGCATTTTCACCAGCCTGCTGCCCACCTATCTGCACGATGAGGCCGGCCGCCAACTGGCCCAGCGGGTGGACAAGGCACTGGCCTCTCAGGACGCCATCCTCACCAGCCTGCTCGACATCTCGCGCATGGAATCGGGCCAGCTCGAAGTCCGCGTGCGTGACTTCGCGCTCAACTCCTTGCTGGAAGTAGTGCACAACAATTTTGCGCTGCAGGCCGAGAACGAGGGCCTGAGCCTGCACTGCATGCCCAGCCGGCTGATCGTGCGCAGCGACGAGGCCCTGCTGCGTCGCATACTGCAGAACTTTGTCTCCAACGCCATCCGCTACACGCGCAAGGGCCGTATCGTCGTGGGCTGTCGCCGCCAGGGCGACCAGGTGCGCATCGAGGTGCATGACCAGGGACCGGGCATTCCCCAGAGCCTGCAAAAAGAGATCTTCGAAGAGTTCCGCCGCCTCGACGAAGGCCATGCCGACGACCGCGGCACCGGCCTGGGCCTGGCCATTGTGGAGCGCCTGGGCAGATTGCTGGACCATGAGATCGGCCTGCGCTCCACCCTGGGCAAGGGCAGCGTCTTCTGGGTCAAGGTTCCATTAGGGCAGGCTGCAGTATTGACACCGGTCTCCCAGGAGCCGTCTCCCAGCGCCCGCGTGGACAGCCCGCTGCAGGGCGGCACCGTCTGGTATGTGGAGGACGATCCCGCCACTCGCGACGCCACCTGCGCCCTGCTCGAGCGCTGGGGCTGCGATGTGCCGCTGGCCGCCAACGCCCCCGAAGCCCTGGCCTATGCAGCGCCCGGCAATGCCCCGCAACTGGTGCTGCTCGATGTGCATCTGGGCCAGCTCTACGGCCCCGATATCTATGCCCAGCTCTGCGAGCGCTGGGGCCGGCAGCCTCCAGTCATCCTGCTGACTGCCGAAGGCGATAGCACCCTGCGCCGCCAGGCTGCTGAACGCGGTTGGGGCTTTCTGGCCAAGCCGGTCAGGCCGCCGGCGCTGCGGGCGCTGATGAGCCAGACCTTTTTGCGCGGACGAGAAGGCGGGAGCGCCTGAAAGCCAAAGTCACTTCCAGCTGCGGCGCTTTCAGTGCATTGCGCCATAGCTATGAATTCAGGAGCTAAATTGGTCTGCACGCCATGACTGTACAAGCCGAGTGGCGGATTCTTCGATATGCTGCATCAGCCTCTGCGGCTTTCAGGCACGCGGGCCGTTCAACCCTGACAGAGACAGCATGCACCATCATCCCGTTGAATCCGCCGTTCCGCCCGGCAGCCGCATCGCACAGCGATTGGCCGGGGCCAGCTTTCACGACTCCTGGAGCATCGTCTCGGACGCCACAGGCCTGTCTGCACTGGAGCACTTCATTCTTGCCGCGCGGAAAACGCCGCGCTGGATTGAAATCTGCATGCGTGCGCGCAATCTGGTCGGCGGTCTGGTGGGGCTCAAGAACCTGGGCACCTTGTCGGCCCTGAAGCCCGGAAAACCAGCAGCCAGCTACGGCCCCGGCGATAGGGTCGGCATCTTCACAGTGTTCGAGAACACCTTTGATGAAGCCCTGATCGGCGACGACGACAAGCATCTGAAGGTCGTGCTCAGCATTCACCGCAAGAGCGACATCAGCTCCCTGGACACCGTCATCACCGTCACAACCGTCGTGCATGTCAAGAACGCACTGGGGCACCTCTACATGCTGCCCGTCAAACCCCTGCACAGGCTGATCGCTCCTGCCGTTCTGTCCTCCCTGGGAGGACGAACCCATGCTGCCTAAGGAGACACACCTCTTCATGCCTGCTCTTGCCTAGACGGTTGCCAAAGACATGCGCAACTACGACAGCCTGGCTCATCGACACAGCAGCAAAGACATGTGTGTGGAAAAGCCCATGTCACTCATTGCCAATCTGATCGGCTTTGCACCCGCAGAGGAAGACTTGCACTATGCGCTGGGCTTTTATGCCGGAGGCAGTGGCATTGACGACCGCCTGGCTGTGCGCTGCCGGATCGATCTCGCTCATTGGCCCGATGTGGTCAGCAGGCTGCGTCTGAAATCCGTGCATGAAGTACCGTGCGACGCCGACTGGCAAGAGGATTTCCTCTGGCTGATCGATGCGCAAGATGCCCAAGGCCCGCTCCAAGCCCATTGTCATCGCTTCATCAATGCGGCGAGACAGGTTTTTCAGGACCAGGTCGATCATCGCTGGGAGATCTTTTTCTCCCACGGCAGCGATATCAATGCATGGTGTGCGGTCTGGCGTAGCCAGGAGCATCTGAACTATCTAAGCTTCGATCAAGGCTGACACCCCGATGGCAGCCCGTCTCAACACAGGGGGTCGCCAGATGCTGAAATCCTATCGTGCCAGCTGCCATTGCAGCCGGGTTCAGGTTGAAGTCGGCCTGAACCTGAGCCAGCCCAGCTATCGCTGCAACTGCTCCATCTGCAGGCGCAGCCGGTTCTGGCCCGCCATCGCCAGCCCCGAAAATTTCCGCCTTATTACGGGCGAGAAGGAACTCACCTTCTATGTGTTTGGCTCGCAAAAGAACCAGCATTTCTTCTGTAAACGTTGCGGCATCCGCGTCTTTGGCGTGGGCCACGACACGCCGATAGGCCAGATGTACGGCATCAATATCGGCTGCCTGGAAGATCTTTCGGAGGAGGAGCTGTCGCGAATTCCCGTCACGTATGTCGATGGCATGCACGATCGCTGGGACGCGACGCCGGAGTTTTTCGCGCACTTGTAGCCATCGAACTGCGATGACGACTTGCAGCGGCAAGCTGCGCAGAAATGAGGTCAGAAAGGCCTCAATCCATGACCAACAAAGCGCAGCAAGCTATCGAAACAGAGAGCTCTTGAGGCACCAGGGCAATCAAACCTCGTGATCGTTTTCCAGGCTCTTGACCAGCACTGCCGCCTGGGTGCGTGAATAGCATTCGAGCTTCTTGAGAATCGCCGTCACATGGACCTTGACGGTGTTCTCGGCCAGGCCCAGTTCGTGCGCGATCTGCTTGTTGAGCAATCCGTCGGCAATGCACAGCAGCACACGAAACTGCTGAGGCGTGAGCTGGGCCAGGCGAGCGGCCAGGGCCGCATCGGCCTCCGAGCGCTCGGCCACCATGGAGGGAAAGCTGATATCCCCGCTCAGCACATCGTCAATGGCGGCACTCATATCGTCTGCCGCCGCAGACTTGGAGATAAAGCCTGCCGCCCCGAACTGCTGGGCGCGACGGATGATGCGAGGGTCGTCATTGGACGAGATGATGATCACCGGAACCTGCGCATATTCGCCGCGCAGATGCAGCAGGGACGAGAAGCCGCGCGCGCCGGGCATGGCCAGGTCCAGCAGCACCAGCTCGATTTCAGGATTCTCCTGCATCGCTGCGCCCAAGGTCTGGGCGCTGGCCGCCTCCACAATGCGGAATTGCGGAAAGCGGTCGTGCAGCACCTGGATCAACGCTGCGCGAAACAGCGGGTGATCGTCGGCAACGAGAAGAGTGGGCTCGGACATGGCCCGCAGTCTGCCACGGCTGGCACGGCGCTGCATCTGCAAAAACGCATATCCCGCAGCGCCCGGGCCTGTCCGTCACCCAGGCTGCAGCCCACTGAGTCCGGTTCTCAATCGAGCTTGATGTTGTTGGCCGTGATCACACGCCCCCATTTGCTGCGTTCGTTGCTGACGAATCTCTCCATCTGCTCGGAGCTGCCGGGCATGGGCTCGACCCCCATGGCTGCCAGACGGGCCTTGGTGCGCGTGTCGGCCAACGCAAACTGCAGCGACTGGCTGAACTTCTTGACCACCTCGGCCGAGCTGCCCTTGGGCACGACGATGCCCTGCCAGGCATAGCCTTCGAAGCCCTTGAGGCCCTGCTCCTGCAAGGTGGCGACCTTGGGCAGCACATCGATGCGGGCCGGGCTGGCCACGCCTATGGCCTTGAGCTTTTTCTCGCCGAGGAAGGGAATAATGGTGGCGCTATCGGCCCACATGGCAGGTATCTGGCCGCCGATCACATCCTGCACTGCGGGCGCAGCACCGCGATAAGGAACATGGGTCATATTGCCCAGACCTGCTTCTTCGCGGAACAGCTCGCCAACCAGATGATGAGGGCTGCCCAGGCCGGCCGAGCCCCAGCTCACGCCGGTCTTCTGCTGCTTGGCCCAGGCGACAAACTCGGTCAGATTGCTGACCGGCACATCGTTGTTGACCACCAGCAACATGGGGAAGCGCACCAGCATGCCCACGGGCTTGAAGTCCTTTTCGGCGTTGTAGTTGAGCTTGCGGAACAGAAACGGATTGGCAGCCAGCGTGGCGAAGTCGGCCGTGAACATCAGGTTGCCGTAGTCATGCGAGCGCGCGCTGTACTCGGCCGCGATATTGGTTCCCGCACCGGGCTTGTTGTTGATGACGATGGGGCGCTCCAGATTGCGGCCCATGGCTTCGGCAATCACGCGGGCCACCACGTCGGAGCCCCCGCCTGCGGCGTAGCCTATGACCCATTCCAGGGGCTTTTCCTGCGCCATGGCGGCCGGCCCTGCAGCCCATGCCAGCGTCGAGCAGGCCAGTGCGGCCAGAAATTTTTTGCGTTGCATCATCCTTGTCTCCTTGATTCATGGCCCCTTGAATAGATTTTGGTGACGGGGCCTTTAGGGGATGGCGCAGCTGCCGCCAGGCCGGCGGCTTGCTGCATCTCAAGCGGCAGCGTGTACCGGGGCAACCGGTGTCACGGCACCGCGCTCGGCCGGGTCCGCACCGGCAGGAGCGAATCCTGCGCTGGCGCGGGCCAGTTCGAGCGCATGCAGCAAGGTCTCTTGATGGCCGATGTGATTGGCCAGCAGCAGCACCAGGCGGGCATTGAGGGCGTGGCTTTGCGCGGTTTCCAGGCCCTGATGCGTGGCGATCAGGGCTTCATAGAAATCGTCGCAGGCCTGCAGATTCGGGTGAGTGGACAGCAGCATGGCAGTCTCCTAAAAAAGAGGGGAATCCTCAGAGGGTGTTGCACTCCACCAGGGACAGCGAGCAAGGACTTGGGCCGGCCACGCCGCCCCGCAACGAGGCTGTCGTCGGTTGCCCGCATGCCCCCTCCCGCGTAGCAAGAGAGGACGCCGTGCACACGGGGGAAGGCGCGCAGCGCCACAGGGGGTATTTCATGTCACGCCGCCGGCGCGCTGCAGCGCGGCACGCACGGCAGCCTCGTCGGGACGGCGCCAGCGCGCGCAGACATGCTGATCGGGGCGCAGCAGGTAACTGGTGCCGGGGCGCGCATCCAGGCGCTGCGCGGCCAGACCCTGGGCATCCAGCAGATCGGCTTGCGCGGCCCCGGCATCGCCCTCGGCGGCAATGGAGAGATTGAGCACACCGGTCAGCTCGCGCGCCCAGGCCGGCGTGGGGCCGAAATGCAGCAGCGTGAAGTCCGGGCCCAGGGCGCGCAGCAGCCAGGTGGTCTGGCTGTTGCCGGGACGGCGCATGGGCGCATCGCTGAGCACGGCGCCGGGCAGTTGCAAGCCTGCGAAGACCTCGCTGTCCGGCGTGTTGAGCGGCGAGTGATGCAGCGTGGCCGGCACCGACAGACGCCCGCTGTTGACGATGCGACGCGCAAACTCATGCTCGCGCGCCAGCTCCAGCGCCGCATCGCGAAACAGGCGGCTGATCTCGCTCTTGGGCGTGATGAAGTCGGTGGCGCGCGTGGAGTTGCGGATGTTCTCGTCGGCCGCGTATTCGCGCTCGGCGCCGTAGGTCGCGATCAGCGCAGCATCGGCCTGGCCGCGCAGCACGCGGTCGAGCTTCCAGGCCAGGTTTTCGGCATCCTGCACGCCGCTGTTGGCACCGCGTGCGCCGAAGGGCGAGACGCCATGCGCGCTGTCGCCCGCGAAAACCACGCGGCCGTGGACGAAGCGGTCCATGCGCAGGCAGGCAAAGGTGTAGACGCTGGCCCATTCGAGCTCGAAGTGCGCGTCCTTGCCCAGCAATGCGCGGATGCGCGGCAGGATGTTCTCGGGCTTTTTCTCCTCCTCGGGATCGGCCTCCCAGCCCAGCTGGAAGTCGATGCGCCAGACATCGTCAGGCTGGCGGTGCAGCAGCACGCTCTGGCCCGGATGGAACGGCGGATCGAACCAGAACCAGCGCTCGGTCGGGAAATCCGCATGCATCTTCACATCGGCAATCAGAAAGCGGTCGCGGAAGATGCGGCCATGGCTTTCCTGGCCCAGCAGACCGCGCAAAGGCGAGCGCGAGCCGTCGCAGGCCAGCACCCACTGGGCATCGATCCGGTAATCGCCCTCGGGCGTTTCCACTGTCAGTTCCGCCCCATCCTCGCGCGGCGCCAGCGCCGTGACCTTGTTGTGCCAGCGCAGGTCGATCAGCGGCAGCTGCAGTGCGCGCTCGACCAGATAGGCTTCGGCGTAGTACTGCTGCAGATTGATGAAGGCCGGGCGCTCGTGGCCGGCCTCGGGCAGCAGATCGAACTGGTAGAGCGACTGATCCCTGGCAAACACCTTGCCCAGATTCCAGGACACGCCCTTGTCCACCATGGGCTGGCCCACGCCCAGGCGGTCCCAGATCTCCAGCGTGCGCTTGGAAAAGCAGATGGCGCGCGAGCCCGTGGACAGCTTGCAGTCGTTGTCGAGCACCACCACCGGCTGGCCGCGCTGCGCCAGATCGATGGCCAGAGACAGGCCCACGGGCCCGGCTCCGACCACCACCACGGGGTGGCGAGCCGGCGCATCGGCATCCTGGTCCGCATGACGCCGATAAGGAATCTGGATGGACTGGATGTCGGCGGCGCTGCCGCGCAGGGCGTCAAGAGAAATGGCGGTGGTGGACATGGCGTTCATCGGTGCGCAAACCTTGAAAAGCGTGGATCTGTTTCTTGGGGCAAAAGCCGCCCCTCCGGCTCTTTGCGGCCGGATTCAAGCTCTGTTTTTTGATAGCTGCTACCGCTTTTCAATCAATGAGTTCAACGCTGTTTCCATTTGAATTCATTGAAATCAAAGCGCAAGCAGCTCCTGTTTTAGATAGCTTTGCCGTAGACCGCCGCGCCTGCGCAAGAGACTGCCGGCCGGGCGGCCCGGGAGGCGATCAGCCTTCCAGCGCCAGCCACATCTCGCGGTCGCGCTCGGCAGTCCAGATGCGCGGGTCGGCGTGGCCCGATGCTTCGTCATAGGCACGTGTCACGTCAAACGGCATGCAGTGGTTGAAGATCACCCAATGGCCGTATTTGGGCTGCAGCTTGGCAAAGGCTGCCTCGTAGACCTTGCGCAGGTCCTGGCGCGCATCGGCGCCGGCCTTGACCTCGGCCCACAGGTCGCTGATGAAATTGCGCGTGCCCGCCAGGCCGGCCTGCACTTCGGCGGAGTTCTGCAGCGCCGCACCGCGGCCGGGCACCAGCTTTTCGGGCTTGAGGGCGGCGATGGCGTCCAGCGTCTGCGGCCAGTCCTGGAAATAGGCGTCGCCGGCATAGGGCGTGGCATCGAACTCGACCAGATCACCGCTGAACAGCACCTTCTCCTGTGGCAGCCAGACCACGGTATCGCCCTTGGTGTGGCCGCGGCCCAGCTGCAGGATCTGAACCTCGAGCTTGCCCAGCCACAGCGTCATCTTGCCGGTGAAGGTCATGGTCGGCCAGGTCATGCCCTCGGGCACGCTCTCGACGTTCTGGAACAGGCGCGGAAAGCGGCCGATCTCGCTGGCCTTGTCCTGCTCGCCGCGCTCGACGATGAGGTCGTAGGTGTCCTGGCTGGCAATGATGTGCTCGGCGCCATAGGCCGAGGCACCCAGCACGCGCACCGCATGGTAATGCGACAGCGTGACGTATTTGATGGGCTTGTCCGTGACCTCGCGGATACGGCGGATCACGTCCTCGGCCATGACGGGCGTGGCCTGGGTGTCGATGACCATCACGGCGTCGTCGCCAATGATGATGCCGGTGTTGGGGTCGCCCTCGGCCGTGTAGGCATAAGCATGTTCGGAGAGCTTGTCGAAGCTCACCTTCTTGACTTCAAGGTCGGCGGCGGAGGCAAAGGTCTTGGTGCTCATCGTTGCAATCTCTTTGTTTTAAACAAATGCATTCAGCTTTATCGAATTTCTGAATGCTAGATATAAATTCAACATTGCACAATCAATTTGTCATAGTGAAAAACCCTTGAGACTTTCCAGCCGCTTTTCCACCGTCACAATGCCGTCATGCCTCATGCCAACTCTTCTTCGACCGACGCCCGTTTGATGCTTGAATCCAGTGCCGACGAACCCGCGCGCGCACCGCGCGGCATACAGAGCGTGGAAGTCGGCGGCCAGTTGCTCAAGGTGCTGGCGCGCACGGGCCGGCGCATGGCGCTCAAGGATCTGGCACGCGAGGCTGAGATGACGGCAGCCAAGGCCCACCCCTATCTGGTGAGTTTTTGCAAGCTGGGCCTGATGGAGCAGGATCGCGTCAGCGGCCATTACGGCCTGGGGCCGCTGGCCATTCAGATGGGACTCATCAGCCTGCAGCAGGCAGATCCCGTGCGCATGGCGATTGCCGAGCTGCCCGCCCTGGCGCAAGAGGTGGGCTACACCGTGTCGGTTTCCATGTGGAGCGGCCAGGGGCCGACCATCATCCGCGTCGAGGAAGGCCCGACCCATGTCTATGTGGCCATGCGCCACGGCACGCCGGCCTCCTTGCGCCATACCGCCACGGGCAAGATTTTTGCGGCCTTTGGCGACCCGGCCCGTATCGCACCGCTGCTGCAGGCCGAAGGCCACAGCCTGGACGAACCGGCGTTTGCCAAGGAGCTGGACACCATTCGCCGCAACCACCTGAGCGTGGTCGAGAACCAGTTGCTGTCGGGCGTAAGCGCGCTGGCGGTGCCGGTGTTCGACGGCTTCGGCCAACTGGTGCTGGCGATTGCCGCCATCGGCCCTTCGGTCACGCTGACGCTGGACCCCGCTGGTCTGCCGGCCCAGAAACTGCAGGCCCAGGCCCGTCAGCTATCCCTGCGCCTCGGAGCCCCGGCTGTGCTGACCGGGGCCTGAGACCTAGGCCCGGTAGCCCAGCGAAGCGCTGATACTGCGCGCCTCTTCGCATACAGCCTGGGCAATGCGGCCCTGCGGATCGGGGTCGAAGCCGCCGCTGGCCCCGAGCGCGCAGAGCACGGCCACCACATGACCGTTGTAGTCGAGCAAGGGCGCCGCAACGGCGCTGATGCCAGGCAGATTCAGGTCCCGGATCGCCGCACAGCCGGCTGCGCGAATCTCGCTGCGCAGCTGCTCCAGAGGCTTGCTCGCATGCAGCAGACGGCGATGCTCGGGGCTGGCTGCCTCCAGCTCGCGCGCCAGCAGCGCCTCGACCTCGGGCTGCGGCTCCATGAAGGCAAAGAATGCCCGCCCCGTGGCCGACCACAGCATGGACATGACCGAACCCACACGCACATTGACGGTAATGGGCAGGCTGGGCTCTTCAAAGCGCACGATGGTGGGGCCCATATTGCCCATGACCGCGACAAAACTCGTGACCTGCAAGGACTCGCGCAGATGCTGCAAAGCAGGCTCGGACATGCGCACAGGATCGTTCTGGCGCATCGCAGCCAGGCCGATATGGATGGCCTCGCGTCCCAGCGCGTACTGGGTGCCGCCACGATCCTGCTCCACCAGGCCCTCGGCCATGAGGCTGGCCAGATAGCGATGCACCTTGGCCGGACTTTCATCGACGGCAGCGCCGATGGCCGTGAGACTGGCACGCCCGCCCAGCCCGGCCAGTGCCTTGAGCACGGCCAGACAGGTCTCCGCTGCCTGCACACGCTGGCGACGTTGATCCGGCTCTTGCCGGGCATTCTGCGACGCCACTCTTGCTGCGGGGCTGGCTGCTTGCCGCTTCGCCATCGCCAAAGTCTTCTTCTCGATTTTCATAGCTGGTTGCGCCTGTCTCGTAAGCCGTTGAAGACATTTTCACGCATGTCTCGTGCTGGCTCTCGGGTAATCCCTTGAAGCATATTTACGCTATGCGTATAAAAATTACGCAAAACAATTTCCGTATTAAAGCGGAACCGCAGGCGGAGTGAAGCTTGGTTAACCCGCAGGCAAACAACACCACAGCCCAGGAGACACCCTCAATGAAAAAACGCCTATTCACCGCCTCGGTTCTGGCCACCAGCATGCTCTGGCTGGCCGCAGCCCCTGGCACCGCCGTGGCCCAGGACAAGTACCCGAGCAAGAGCGTGCGCTGGATCGTGCCCTATGCCGCCGGCGGTGGCTCGGACTTCCTGGCCCGCACCATAGGCCAGGCCTGGGGCGCCCACGCCCATCAGCCCATCGTCGTGGACAACCGCCCGGGCGGCAACACAGCCATAGGCGCATCGGAGACCGCGCGCGCACCGGCCGACGGCTATACCGTGCTGTCGGCCGACAACGGCACGCTGATCTTCAACCCCGTGCTCTACAAGAGCCTGAGCTACAACCCCGGCAAGGACCTCACTCCCGTCACGCTCATGGGCCGCTTTCCCATGATTCTGGTGGCCGGCCCCGCCGAGAAGGCCAAGACCGCCAAGGAGTTCATTGTCGCCGCCAAGGCCAGTGCCGAGGGCGTGAACTACGGCTCCGCCGGCGCGGGCAGCCCCCATCACCTGGCCATGGAACTGCTGAAGTCCGAGGCCGGCCTCAAGCTCGCCCATGCGCCCTATCGCGGTGCGGCTCCGGCGCTGGCCGATGTGGCGGGCGGTCAGATTCCCGTGATGATGGTGGACCTGGCCGCCGGCGCCGGCTTCATCAAGGGTGGCAAGGTACGTCCGCTGGCCGTGGCCAATGCCACGCGCCTGCCCCAATTGCCCGATGTGCCCACCTTCGGCGAGCTGGGCCTGCCTGGCGTGCAGGCTGCGGCCCTGGTCGGCATGGTGGCTCCGGCCAAGACACCGGCCAATGTCGTCACGGCGCTGAACAAGCAGGTGGTCGCCGCCATCAACGAGCCTGCCGTCAAGCAAAAGCTCATCGACTTTGGCGTGGAGCCCGTGGGCAACACGCCCGAGCAGTTCCAGGCGCTGATCCACAGCGAAAGCACACGCTGGCAGAAGCTGATCAAGGATCTGAACATCACGCTGGACTGATTGCCCCGCTGATCCATGCCGCAGAGGCTGGCGGCAGGCCGCCTCTGCACTCTCGTCCGATGGCGCAAGCCATCTCCTGCCTCTTTGCGTTTGCGAGCGAGCCATGACCGTTTCCACCCCCAGCCGTTGCCCCATCGATCACAGCCAGTTCGGCAAGCCCACCGGCCAGAGCGGCCCTACGGGCTGCCCCATCAGCCACGGGGCCGCCGGCTTCGATCCCTTTGCCGACGGCTACCAGCAGGACCCGCCCGAGTATGTGCGCTGGGCACGCGAACAGGAGCCGGTGTTCTACAGCCCGCAGCTGGGCTACTGGGTGGTCACGCGCTTCGACGACATAAAGGCCATCTTCCGCGACAACCTGACCTTCAGCCCCTCGATCGCGCTGGAGAAGATCACGCCCACGGGCGATGAAGCCAATGCCGTGCTCGCCAGCTATGGCTTTGCGCTGAACCGCACCCTGGTCAACGAGGACGAGCCCGCCCACATGCCGCGCCGCCGCGCGCTGATGCAGCCCTTCACGCCCGAAGAGCTCAAGCACCACGAGCCCATGGTGCGCCGGCTGGCCCGCGAATATGTGGACCGTTTCATCGACGACGGCCGCGCCGATCTCGTCGACCAGATGTTGTGGGAAGTGCCGCTGACGGTGGCCATGCATTTCCTGGGCGTGCCCGCAGACGATATGGACACACTGCGCCAGTACAGCATTGCCCACACCGTCAACACCTGGGGACGCCCCCGGGCCGAGGAGCAGGTGGCCGTGGCCCATGCCGTGGGCAATTTCTGGCAGCACGCGGGCCGGATTCTCGACAAGATGCGCGCCGACCCCGATGCCGAAGGCTGGATGCAATACGGCATTCGCAAGCAGAAGGAACTTCCCGATGTCGTCACCGACTCCTATCTGCACTCCATGATGATGGCCGGCCTCGTCGCCGCCCACGAGACCACGGCCAACGCCACGGCCAATGCGGTCAAGCTGCTGCTGCAGCACCCCAAGGTCTGGCAGGAGATCTGCGCCGATCCCTCGCTGATCCCCAATGCCGTGGAGGAATGCCTGCGCCACAACGGCTCGGTAGCCGCCTGGCGGCGCCTGGCCACCAAGGATGTGGTGATCGGCGGCCAGGCCATTCCGGCCGGCAGCAAGCTGCTCATCGTCACCTCTTCGGCCAACCACGACGAGCAGCATTTTGTCGATGCCGACCTGTTCGACATCCACCGCGACAATGCCAGCGATCACCTGACCTTCGGCTACGGCTCCCACCAGTGCATGGGCAAGAATCTGGCGCGCATGGAAATGCAGATCTTCCTTGAAGAGTTCACGCGCCGCCTGCCTCATATGCAGCTGGCCGAGCAACGCTTCACCTATGTGCCCAACACCTCGTTCCGCGGCCCCGAACATCTGTGGGTTCAATGGGATGTGAGCCGCAACCCCGAGCGCGCCAACCCCGCCGTGCTGGCCGAACAACAGCCGGTGCGCATCGGCGAATCCTCGCAGGGCGGCGTCAGCCGCAGCATGCTGGTGGACAATACCGAGCTGATTGCGCAGGACGTGCTGCGCGTGCGCCTCAAGGCGCCCGACGGACGCGAGCTGCCACGCTGGACCCCGGGCTCGCATATCGACCTGCACTGCGGCGACACCGGCATCTCGCGCCAGTACTCGCTATGCGGTGATCCGCAGCAAGCGGACACCTACGAGATCGCCGTGCTGCGCGAGGAGCACAGCCGTGGCGGTTCGGCCTGGATACATGGGGCACTGCAGGCCGGCATGAAGGTGCAGATGCGCGGCCCGCGCAACCACTTCAGGCTCGACGAAGGCGCGCGGCAGCTGATTCTCGTCGCAGGCGGCATAGGTATCACTCCGGTTGCGGCCATGGCGGCTCGTGCCCAGGCCTTGGGCATCCCCTATGAAATCCACTACAGCTGCAGCCAGCGCGAGCGCATGGCGCTCCTGGATGCCTTGCAGGCAATGCATGGCGAGCGTCTGCAGATCTATGTGGGCGCGGAAGGCCGGCGCGCCGATTACGCGGCACTGCTGGCCGAGGTCAGGCCCGGCGCACAGATCTATGCCTGCGGTCCGCAGCGCATGCTCGACGGGCTGGCCGAGGCCAGTCGCCACTGGCCCGAGGACAGTCTGCGCGTGGAGCATTTCTCCAGCACCCTGGGAGCGCTGGACCCGGACAAGGAGCACGGCTTTGAAGTCGAGTTGCGCGAATCCGGCATCACGCTGCAGGTGCGCAATGACGAGACCCTGCTCGATGCACTGCGCAGCGCCAATATCGATATCGAGAGCGACTGCCGCGAAGGCCTGTGCGGCTCCTGCGAGGTGCCGGTGCTGGAAGGCGATATCGATCATCGCGACATGGTGCTGACCCGTGCCGAGCGCGCGGCCTGTACCAAGATGATGAGCTGCTGCTCGCGCGCCAGGACGCAGGAGTCCAGAATCGTTCTGGCGCTGTAACCACGGCGGACTGCTCCCACCAGGCCATGCATGGCTTCTGCCTAGAATCACTGCCCATATGGGCCTGTTGCAAATACTGCTGATTCTTGTGTGGGCGCCGACTGCAGCGCTCATCGCCTTCATGGCCACCACCTGGCTGAGCCATGGCGCGCAAGCCATCTGGAGCGCCATGACTGGCACTCGCGCTGACGAGCGTTCGACCTGGCCGCTGGTGCTGGGCGGCGTCGCGGCCCTGGCGGGCATGGTGGGGGCAGTCATCACTTTTCCGAATCAGGCCGTCATGCGCCATGCGTTCGACAAGCTGCTGGGCTATGGCTCGACACGCGTAGAGATCACACTGCGCCAGGACGATGCCGCCACACGCCAGGCCCTGCTGGAGACGCTGCACCCCTTCATGGAAATGGGCGGACGCGAGATCCGCTACCGCGTCTCCACCCGTCACGGCAGCTATACCGAGACCGACGAAGTGCCCAGCTACTACCGCTTTGCGGACGGGCGCCTGGAGATCGCCACAGGCGGCGTGGTCGGCAACGACAGACTGTCCGTGATGCAGCCCGGCTTCAAGGCACTGGCGCAATTTTCCACGGCCGACTCCATCGACGCCAGCGTGGCGGCCACCGTAAACCTGGACAAGGCACGGATAACCGTGGAGATGCTGCCGCGCACGGCCATGCTGGTCCACCGCGACGCTGCCAAGGACTGGTCAAGTGTGCTGCGTCCGGCCCCGCCTACCCGTTGCCATCTGGAGGTGCGGGCGCTGTTCTCCACGGATGCCTTCAGGCTGCTCATGTTCGCGGGCCGGGCCTCAGGCGAGGTCGAGATCCACACCGGCCCCGATACCGCCCTGCGCGACACGCAGTACCAACTGGTCGGCATGGGCCTGGTGCCGGGCAGCAATGGACGCAGCGTCAAGGAACTAGAAACCGATGCCACCCGCATCTATGGCGTGCTGAGGCTGCTGCCGCCGGGCCTGAATCCCGATGTCATGGACTGCGATACCGCCCTGGGACGCATGAGCGACCCGGCCCTGGTGGCAGCCGCCATGCTGTCCACATTTCCCGGCCTGGAAGGACGCGTGAATGACATAGAGATCACGCCTTCAGCCTCCTTCTCGCCCTGGCACAACCGGGGCTGGACGGCCGTGCCGCCCGGCACACGCTCGCAAGGCGGAACACGAGCCGAAGCAGGTACGCTCGCCTGCACCCTGGAGCAGAACCGCCACACGCGCACCCTGATATCCATGGTCGAGGAGCACTGCACGGAACGCGAGCCGCAAAACGCCGGTGCCGCCTGCCCCCAACTGCGCGAACGCCTGAACTGGACCCGGGCCGAGCTGGCCCGATGCAGAAAACAGCTGGTGCGTTGAAACGGGGTCTGGGCCCGTGCAACAGCGATCACATGGACCAGATTCTCGGCGTGCCACCCTGCAGGCCCCAGAGTTCTTTTCTCCAGAAACTCCACACAGTTTTCCACAACATCATCACAGGCTCCACCACAGGTGATACACAGCGCAGAACCAGCATGTTTTCATTGGGAGCGGTGACACCGCTCAACACCGCCGGAGCGGCCTTGGCAAGCAGCTCCTGCGTGCCTTCCAGCAAGGCTTCGCGCTGATGGCGCGCCATGGCTGAGCCGCTTGCAAAGATCAGACTGCCCAGGCAGCGATGCCCGGCCAGCCCCAGATCGCCGTTGAGCAGCAGCTCGTCCTGTGCATCGATCACACCGCGCTCCAGAAAACGGCCCGGCCATTCGATGTGCTGTTCGAACCTGCCGCAGGCATAGGGCTGGGCGGCCAGCGGCAGGCCCAGTGCCGTCACATCCCAGGTCAGCAGTTGCGCGTCTTCGGCGAGGTCGAACTCCAGCTGGTTGACGGCATCGCAGGCGTTGTAGGCAATCGCCTCCAGCGGCAGCCACTCCAGCCTCGCACCGGGGTCCAGACGCAGCCGGGTGCGCTGCATGGCCTGCTTCCCGTTGCTTTTGTAAAAGCGCGTGGCACCGGGCGTGGTGACCAGCGCATGCGCACCTTCTGCGACATGGACATCAATGTCCAGTGCATCCCCACCCACCAGCCCGCCAGGCGGATGCACCAGCACGTTGTGGCAGATGGCAGGACCTTCGGGATAAAGACTTTTGAGGATGCGCAGCGGACCATTGTGCGTGAATTGCACCGAGGTCTTGCCAGCCTGCAGGAAATAGTTCAGCGCCAGTTGCGCATGCCAGGTCATTGTCTTTCTCGCCTCTTCAAGCAGGCCTGCCGTTCAGGCCGGGATAGCTCAGCTCTTTTGCTTACTAACTCATGAAAATTCATTCGTTGTTGTATCGCAGCAGCGCTTCTACAGTCTCTCGCACGCCAGCTTGTCAAGCATATGGCGATTGATTTCAGGAGCTTTCATGTCGGTCGCTACCGTAACGCATTCACGCCTGCATCGCACTCTGGCCCCGTGGCTTACATCGATGGCGGTGCTGTGCTGCACGCTGGCAACTGGCCCTGCTGCCGCGCAAGCCGGCGGCGCAGCGGCACAGGCCTGGAAGCCCAGCAAGTCCACGGAATTCATTGTCCCCAGCGGAGCCGGCGCGGCGCTGGATCTGGCGGCCCGCAAGCTCACCGAGCTGCTGGCACGCGATGGCCATGCACCGCAGTTCGTGGTCAGCAACAAGTCCGGCGCACATGCGATCGCCGCGCTGGAGAGCCTGCACCGCCACCCTGGCGACGCCCACACGCTGATGACGCTGAGCACCAGCTACGGCAACAGCCTGGCACAGAACGCCCTGCCCGCGCACCTGCAGAAAGGCACGCCGCTGGTGACCTTGCTGCGCGAGTTCACCACCGTGGTCGTGCGTGCGGATTCGCCGCTGCGCAATGCCCAGGATCTGATCGCCCAGCTGCGCAAGGACCCCGAGAAATACTCCATAGGCATTGCCACCACGCTGGGCAATCACATCCATCTGGGCGTGGCCCAGCCCTTGCAGCAAGGCGGTGTGAATATCCAGAAGCTGCGCATCGTGCCCTACAAGTCCTCCGCCGAATCCATGGTGGCGCTGGCAGGCGGGCATCTCGATGTGGTTTCGGCCACCACGCCGAACCTGCTGCCTTATCTGCAGTCGGGCCGTGTACGCGTGCTGGCGATTGCGGCCGACAAGCGGCTTGAAGGCGTGTTCTCCCAGTCGCCCACCTGGAAGGAGCAGGGGATCGACTATGTCAGCGATTCGTTTCAGGGCGTGATGACGGCCCCCGGTGCCAGCACCGCGCAACAGGCGTATTGGGTGAATGCGCTGCGCAAGGTTTCCGAAACCCGGGAATGGAAGGAGTTTGTGGCGCTCAACCAGTGGGAGCCCATCTTCCTCGGCCCGCAGGACACGGCTCGCGCACTGCATGCCCAGGTCGAACGCAGCCATGCTCTGCTGAACGAACTCGGCCTGCTGCCGGCCAGCGCCTCCCGTATTGCCCAGGCCCGTTGAAGCCCCGCTCTCATCAGGAAAAATCCCATGAACATGCCCCTGCCCCACGCTCCGCTGCAGCATCTGGACCAGCGTCTGAGCTCTGCCAACCACATCACTCCGCACATCCGCATCGCGCCGCAATCGGCGCATATCGGCGCGCTGATCAGCGGCGTCAATCTGAAGCAGGCCTTGAGTGCCGCCGAGGTGCACACCATCCGCTCGGCATTGCTGCGCTGGAAGGTGGTCTTCTTTCGCGACCAGCACCTCAGCCATGAGCAGCAGATCGCTTTTTCGCGCCAGTTTGGCGAGCTGACGCCCGGTCACCCCGTCTTCGGTCATGTCGAAGGCTTTCCCGAGCTGTATTCGATTGCCAAGCACCGCAAGGCCAACCGCCACAGCGGCCAGGCCGAACAGCGCCCCTGGACCGGCTGGCATGCCGACGTGACGGCAGCCCACAACCCGCCTGCCGCATCGATTCTGCGCGGCGTGACGATTCCGCCCTATGGCGGCGACACGCAATGGACCAATCTGGCGGCTGCCTACGAAGCGCTCTCCAAACCGCTGCAGGCCTTTTTGCAGGGCCTGCGTGGCGAGCACCGCTTCAGCGCACCGCAGGGAGCCACGGCATCGCAGGAATATCTGGATCTGGTGCGCGACAACACCCTGATCAGCGAACACCCGCTGGTCACCATTCATCCCGAGACCGGCGAGAAGGTGCTCTACATCAGCCCCGGCTTTCTCAAGTCCATCGTGGAACTCAATACTCGCGAATCGCGCGTGCTGCTGGAGCTGCTCTGGGAGCATGCCGTGAGCAGCGAGTTCACCGTGCGCTTCAAGTGGGAACCCGGCTCGCTGGCTTTCTGGGACAACCGCTCCACGGCCCATGTGGCACCACAGGATATCTTTGCACTGGAGTTCGATCGCCAGCTCTACCGCACCACGCTGGTGGGCGAAGTCCCCCTGGGCGCGGACGGCCGCGCCAGCACTGCCATACAGGGCAATCCGGTGCTGGCCGCGCACGGCGCAGCGTATTGACGAAATGAGTTGTCCTCCGGGCATGGCCTGAGGCTTTGAGGTGCCGCTTGCGGCACCTTTTTTTCTTCGCCCGATATTCAAATCGCCACCAGTGAGCGCACATTCTTCTCGTGCATCTCGCTGCCCGGGCCCGATGCAATCACCTCGCCGCGCTCCATCACCACATAGTGATCAGCCAGCTCCTCGGCAAAATCGTAGTACTGCTCGCACAGCAGAATGGCCATGTCTCCGCGATTGGCCAGCATGCGGATCACGCGGCCGATGTCCTTGATGATGCTGGGCTGTATGCCCTCGGTGGGCTCATCCAGGATCAGGATCTTGGGCTGCGGCGCCAGTGCGCGCGCAATGGCCAGCTGCTGCTGCTGCCCGCCCGAGAGATCGCCACCACGGCGGTGCAGCATCTGCCCCAGCACGGGGAACAGCTCGTACAGTTCACCCGGAATCCGGGTGCCTGCCGAACAATAGGACAGACCCATGCGCAGATTGTCCTCCACCGACAGCCGCGAGAAGATTTCGCGTCCCTGGGGCACATAGCCGATGCCGCTGCGCGCGCGCTCATAGGGCGTCCTGCGCGCGATATCGCGGCCCTGCCATTCAATGCCGCCGCTTCTGATGGGAACCAGCCCCATCAGGCTTTTGAGCAAGGTGGTCTTGCCCACGCCGTTGCGGCCCAGCAGCACCGTGACCTTGCCGATCTCGGCCGTGAAATTCACGTCCCGCAGGATGTGCGAGCCGCCGTAGTACTGATGCAGGTTCTGAACTTTAAGCATTTTTGACCTCTAACGCTTACACAGCAAGCGCAAGCAGCTATCTAATTTGACTATCTGCGGAGCGCATGACGTTTGAAACTGGCGCTGCCCAATCAAAGAGACAGCGAGGAAGCGCCGCCGAGCACCGAAGCTGTCGTCCCCCTCCCTTAGCGCGAAGCGCGTAGAGAGAGGGGGAAGGCGCGGGGCCGCTCAGGCGAAGCGTCTCAGGGGGTTACCTCCCAAGATACACCTCGATCACGCGCTCGTCAGCCTGCACCTCGGCCAGCGTTCCCTCGGCCAGTACCGAGCCATCGCAAAGCACCGTGACCTTCTCGCTGATGGTGTCGATAAAGCTCATGTCATGCTCCACCACCATCAGCGAATGCTTGCCCTTGAGCGTCAGAAACAGCTCGGCCGTGCGCACGGTTTCCTCGTCGGTCATGCCCGCCACGGGCTCGTCGAGCAGCAGCAGCTTGGGCTCCTGCACCAGCAGCATGCCGATCTCCAGCCACTGCTTCTGACCGTGACTGAGCAGGCCCGCCTGGCGCGTTACGCTGCCTGCCAGATGAATGGTGTGCAGCACCTCGGCAATGCGGTCCTTCTGCGCGCCGCTGAGCTTGAACAGCATGGAGGAGGCAATGCCCTTGTGGGTCTTGAGCGCCAGCTCCAGGTTCTCGAACACGCTGAGCTGCTCGAACACCGTGGGCTTCTGGAATTTGCGGCCTATGCCCATGGCGGCGATCTCGGGCTCCTTGTAGCGCAGCAGATCGATGGTGGAGCCGAAGAACACCGTGCCGCTGTCTGGCCGGGTCTTGCCGGTGATGATGTCCATCATCGTGGTCTTGCCTGCGCCATTGGGACCGATGATGCAGCGCAGCTCGCCGGGCGCGATATCGAGACTCAGACCGTTGATGGCCTTGAAGCCGTCGAAGCTCACATGCACGTCTTCGAGATAGAGAATTCGGCCGTGGGTCACATCCACTTCGCCGGCCACCACGGGGCGCGCCAGACTAGCGTTGCGACCACCGGATTCGGTGCGCAGCGCGGCTTCGCGCTGCTGGTAGGAGGCCAGGCGCTGCTCGCCTTCCTGCATCAGATCGGGGGTCATGCGCGCACTCCTTCGATGGCATCGGCAGAAGCCGGCTCGGCAGCGTTTTTGGCAGCTGCGGCTGCAGTCTGGTTCAACGGCGCCTTGACCTGAGCCTTGCGCTTCTCACGCCACTGGCGAAGCTGCTGCGGCAGGCGAATCAGTCCTCCCGGCATGAACAGCGTCACGACGATGAACAGCGCACCCAGCACGTACAGCCAGTACTCGGGGGCAGCCACGGTGAGCCAGCTCTTGCCGCCATTGACGGCGAACGCGCCGATGATCGGGCCGACCAGCGAGGCACGTCCGCCCACGGCCGTCCACACCGCCATTTCGATGGAATTGCCCACGCTCATTTCGCTGGGATTGATGATGCCCACCTGGGGCACATAGAGCGCGCCCGCCAGGCCGCACATCATGGCCGAGATGACCCAGATCGACAGCTTGTAGGGCAGCGGGTTGTAACCGCAGAACATGGTGCGCGATTCGGCATCGCGCACGGCCTGCAGCACACGGCCGTACTTGCTTCGTATCAGCCAGCGCGAGAACAGAAAACAGCCCAGCAGCGCCAGGCCCGACAGCGCGAACAGCAGCACATGCATGGCTTGCGAGTTGACCGAATAGCCGAGCAGGGTCCTGAAACCCGTGAATCCGTTGTTGCCGCCAAAGCCGGTCTCGTTGCGGAAGAACAGCAGCATGGCGGCGTAAGTCAGGGCCTGGGTGATGATGGAGAAATACACGCCCTTGATGCGCGAGCGAAAGGCAAAGTAGCCGAACAGCCCGCCGATCAGGCCCGGCACCAGAAACACCAGCAGCACGGTGGTGGCAAAGCTGCCCGACAGCGCCCAGTGCCAGGGCAGCTCCTTCCAGTCCAGAAACCCCATGAAGGCTGGCAATGCATCGGGGCCTGCGGCCTCACGCATCAGGTACATGCCCATCACATAGCCGCCCAGTGCGAAGAACAGGCCGTGCCCCAGGCTCAGGATTCCGGTATAGCCCCAGATCAGATCAATCGCCAGCGCGCAGATGGCATAGCACATGAACTTGCCCAGCAGGCCGAGCATGTAGTCGGAAAGGTGCAGTGCACTGTCCTCGGGCACCCACAGATTGAGTGCGGGAGCCACGGCGCAGACCATGGTCAGGGCCAGCAGAAATGCCGTCCAGCCCTTGGCGGATAGCGGCGGCGCGGGCTTGGGCAGTTCGATGGATATGGATTGGGTTGTCATGTCAGTTTTCCCTCATGTCGAGCAAGGCACATGGCCTGCGCAACTGGCGCGGCCCAGGTACGAGACACCGAGCAAGGGCCGCCCCGCAGCGAGGGTGTCGTCCCCTGCCCGCAGCGCGCAGCAATGCGAGAGCGGGGGAAGGCGCGAAGCGACTCAGGGGGTGTTTCATGTTTCCGCACTGCGGCCCTTCAAGGCAAAGATGCCTTGCGGACGCTTTTGAATGAAGACCACGATGAACAGCAGCACGGCGATCTTGGCCAGCACGGCCCCGGTCCAGCCTTCCAGCAGCTTGCTGAGCACGCCCAGACCCAGAGCCGCATAGACGGTGCCCGCCAGTTGCCCCACACCGCCCAACACCACCACCAGGAAGCTGTCCACGATGTAGTTCTGCCCCAGATCCGGGCCCACGTTGCCGATCTGGCTCAAGGCGCAGCCGGCAAGACCGGCGATACCGGAGCCCAGTGCAAACGCATAGGTGTCGGTGCGTGCCGTGTTGACGCCCACACAGGAAGCCATGGCGCGGTTCTGTGTCACGCCGCGCACGAACAGGCCCAGGCGCGTTCTGGCGATCATGAAGGCCACGCCCGCCAGCACGGCAAAGGCAAAAACGATGATGGCGATGCGATTCCAGGGCAGCGTCAGATTGGGCAGCAGCGCAATCCCGCCGCTCATCCAGACGGGGTTTTCCACGCCCACGTTCTGCGCTCCGAAAATGCTGCGCACGGTCTGCTGCAGCACCAGGCTGATGCCGAAGGTGGCCAGCAGGGTCTCCAGCGGACGGCCGTAGAGAAAGCGGATCACGCCGCGCTCCAGCACCGCGCCGACCAGCGCCGAGGCCAGAAAGGCCACAGGAATCGCCACCACCAGATACCAGCCAAACCAGGCCTCGGGCAGCCAGCGCTGGAATGCGACCTGCACCAGATAGGTGGCATAGGCACCGATCATGATCAGCTCGCCGTGCGCCATATTGATGACGCCCATCAGGCCGTAGGTGATCGCCAGACCCAGAGCCGCGAGCAACAGCACTGATCCCAGGCTGATGCCGCTGAAAACAGCACCCAGCCTGTCCCCCCAGGCCAGGCCTTCGGCAATGCCGACCAGCGCGGTCTTGATGGCTTTTTGCACGCCGGGGTCGGACTCTTCGGACAGGCGTTGGTTCAACAGCAACTGCGTCTCCGGGGTCTGCTGATGCGACAGCTGCTGCACCGCCTTCAGACGCTGCTGCACATCGTCGCTGCCCAGCAGGCTGGCAGCCAGGCTGCGCTCCAGCAGGGCTCGGACCTGCCCGTCCTGTTCAGCGGCCAGCGCTTTTTCGATCAGGGGAAGCCGCCCAGCATCAGGCTCGGAGGCCAGTTGCTCGGCAGCCTTGCGGCGTGCCTGCACATCGCTGCTGCCCAACGCCAGCGCGGCCTGCGCCGTGTCGATGACCGAGCGCAGGTAATTGTTGCTGACGACCTCCTCGGCATCGGGCGGGAGCTTGACGGCTGCGCCGGTCGCCGCATCGCTGACCGCATCGCCGCTCATCACATAGACCTTGCCCTGGGACACGCGCACTTCATCGTTGGCGAGCGCGCCCAGATAGGCCGACAGGCGACCGCCGTCGGTCTGTGCATCCGGCGCCAGCACGGCCTGATTGATCGCCAGCACGCGCTGCTCGGAGTCGTCTGCCGCAGCCATGGCATAGGCCTGCTCGGTCGTCAGTGCGTGACTGGTAAAGCTCAGCAAGGAGCCCAGCCCGGCGGCCAATGCCAGCCTCAATGACTTGCGCAGTATGTTCATAGGAATTTCAGGTTTCTAGCGCTGCGGCCCTTGTCAATAAAGCGCAAGCAGCTATCTCTTCAGGACTGGAGAGCCCACCAGACCTCTCCAGTCCGAGGGAGCGAATCAGGAGCTCTTGCCGTTGGGCTCGTCCTTCTTCTTGTCGTTGCCTTCGATATACGGGCTCCAGGGCTGGGCCTTGACCGGGCCCTTGGTCTTCCAGACCACGCTGAACTGGCCGTCGGCCTTGATCTCGCCGACCATCACGGGCTTGTGCAGATGGTGATTCTTCTCGTCCATCTTCAGCGTGAAGCCGCTGGGTGCGGCAAAGGTCTGGCCGGCCATGGCCGCGATCACCTTGTCGGTATCCGTGCTCTTGGCTTTCTCCACGGCCTGCTTCCACATATGGATGCCGACCCAGGTGGCTTCCATCGGGTCATTGGTCAGAGGCTTGTCCTTGTGGCCCGCGATGTTCTTGGCCTTGGCGTAATCGCCCCACTGTTTGATGAAGGCCGTGTTGGACGGGTTCTTCACGCTCATGAAGTAGTTCCATGCCGCCAGGTGACCGACCAGAGGCTTGGTGTCCACACCGCGCAGCTCTTCCTCACCCACGCTGAAGGCTACGACCGGCACATCCTTGGCCTTGAGGCCGGCATTGCCCAGCTCCTTGTAGAAGGGCACGTTGGAGTCGCCGTTGATGGTGGAGATCACCGCCGTCTTGCCGCCCGTGGAGAACTTCTTCACATCGGCCACGATGGTCTGGTAGTCGCTGTGGCCGAAGGGAGTGTAGGTTTCCATGATGTCGGAATCCTTGACACCCTTGGACTTGAGGAAGGCACGCAGAATCTTGTTGGTGGTGCGCGGATACACATAGTCCGTGCCCAGCAGCACAAAGCGCTTGGCTCCGCCGCCTTCCTTGCTCATCAGGTACTCGACAGCGGGTATCGCCTGCTGGTTGGGTGCGGCGCCGGTGTAGAAGACGTTCTTGGAGAGTTCCTCGCCCTCGTACTGCACGGGGTAGAACAGCAGGCCGTTGTTCTGCTCGAACACCGGCAGCACGGACTTGCGCGACACGCTGGTCCAGCAACCGAAGACCACGGCCACCTTGTCCTGGGTGATCAGCTGCTTGGCCTTTTCGGCAAACAGCGGCCAGTTGGAGGCGGGGTCCACCACCACGGGCTCGAGCTTTTTGCCGAGCACGCCGCCCTTGGCATTGATGTCGTCGATGGCCATCAGCACCGTGTCCTTGAGCACGGTCTCGGAGATGGCCATGGTTCCCGAGAGACTGTGCAGCACGCCCACCTTGATGGTGTCTGCAGCCAGCACCTGAGAAGTCAAGCCCAGGCCCAGAGCCATGGATGCAGCCAGTGTTGTGAGGGTTCCGCGACGATTCATTTCAGCACTCCCAGGAGGTTTTGTTCGGTCACATTGACCGCAAAAACTTAAGTGCAATTACCGTGCCAGCACCACCCGCCATGGCTTGCTCACTGCATACGGCGGCGCTGCTGCCGCTTTTTTGCCGAGCACAGGCCGAATGCAACTTTGTGCGATCAGCATCGGCCACATGCAGGCACCATTGCAGTGCCGCATGCACCAGATGCAGACCACGCAAACCAGCCAGCACTATTGAAGTGCACGACAGCCCTTCGCCTCAGAGCGGCTGCAGGCATGCCGGCAAGGCCGCGCTGCGCAGCTTGCCAGTCCACGGATCGAGAGCGGCCTTGGTCTGCAGCAAAGCAGATCGAGTTGTTTGCTGGCCTTGCCGTCCTGCACTGCATAGACATGCAGCTTGCTCATCTGCACGGCAAATTGCCGCCTCGCGGATGCCTTGCAGAATCTGCGCTCCGGTGCGAAAGCCGACGGAACGCAGCTTCATCAATGCACGGCAAAGCGCAGCAGATACTCGTAGCTGTTCTCGGTTGTCATGGGGTCGCCCTGCACAGGCTGACGCAGTATGGCCTGCAGCGTATTGCTGCCGACAGCAGGCGTCATGATCGCCAGACCCTGCGCGTCCGTCATCGTGGGAGAGCCGTTCTCCCCCCAGGACAGCCTCACGCCAGACTGCGGCTTGCCATGCAGCAACACCTGCAGCCTGAGCGGCTGACCGGCATAGGGAGACTGCCCCTGAAGCGGCACCACCTCGAACATCTGCCCAAGCGGCTTTTGCATGACGGCGCCCCAGCGCACCACGGTCTTGTGGAACTTGCGCGCATGCACGCCGCGCACCGCACCGGGGTTCTGATCCATGGGCAGAGGCAGCATTGCGCCCTCAGCCCTGGCACTGCTGAAATAGCCGTTATCGAGTTCCACTGCGATCAGCGCAGCCCCGGCATCCGGCTTGATGCGGATGCCACCCTGCACATTCTGTACGGCGCTGGGCACTTCACGCCCGCGCAGGTCATAGGCATGCACACGCTGCAGCTTGGCCGGATCGAAGGCTTCTGTCCTGCCTTCATGACCGCCAAACTGCATGACATAGCCGCCCTGCGCATCGGGCTCCAGCCAGACGTTATGGGCAGAGACCGGATTGGCGCATAGCAGCCAGGCAGCGGCCGTGGTGCACAGAATGCGCGCGATGATGTTTTTACGTGTGCTGCAAACAGACATGGAAGCTCCGGAAATCATAAGGAAAACTGCAGGCCCAGCTGCACGCTGCGCGGCGCGCCGGGGGCGACCAGACGCTGGCCGGCAATCATGGTGGTGGTACTGGCATAGCGGGTGTTGGCGGCGTTGCGCAGCCACAGGCTCAGGCTGGCATTGCGCGCCAGGCTTGCGGGCAATCGGTATTGCAGACCCAGGTCCAGCCAGCGAAAGCTGCCGGCCCATTCGGTATTACTGGCGTTGATGGGCGCACGCCCCACATGACGCAGCACGCCATGCAAGGTGACATCGCCACGCGGCATCCAGCGCGCATGCAAGGTGCTGGTGTACTCGGGCACGGCCACCACGCGCCGGCCCAGCAGTGCGGCATCCGCGTTCTGCGTGACTTCGGAGCGATTGTGGCCATAAGTCCATTCCACATGCCAGTTACGGCTGGGCAGCCAGTGCAGCTGCAGCTCTGCACCCTTGCGCACGGTCGCGCCCAGGTTTTCATATTCACCAGGTGCCGTGTTGCGTATTTCATGGCTGGAGCTGATGCGGTAGAGCGAGGCATCGATCAGCCAATGGACCGATGGCTTCCACTCCACGCCCAGCTCGCTCTGGCGAAAGACATTGGCATGCAGGTCGCTGTTGCGCAGCGCGTATTTGGCAAAGTCGCTGGGCAGCGCAAAGCCTTGCGACCAGTTGGCCCGCACGGCCGTCCGGGCATTGAGCTGCGCCAGGGCTCCCAGCTTGGGGCTGGCATGGCTGCGCCCCTGCATGCTCCTGCATTCATCGCCACTGGCCTCTGCCCCCAGCAGACTGCAACGGCCGTCAAAGTGGTCCCAGCGCAAGGCCGCCGTGGTCTGCAACCAGGCCGTTGGCTGCCAGCCAGCCTGGCCGTAGATCGCCGTGTTGTCGAGCCGTGTATTGCGATCATTCAATGCAGGGCCGGTACGCCGGCGATCCAGCAATCCATCCCAGTAGCCATAGTCCGTAGACTCGCGCACCTGCTCCAGGCCCAGCATCCAGTTCAGCTCGCGCGCAGCCAGAAGCGACTTGCCGCTGAGATTCAGCCCCGCTCCCAGCACGCTGCGGTCGTAGCGCTCCTCGCGCTGCATCCAGGTGGCGCTGCGCGGGCGCGTGAACCAGCGCACAAAATCCTGCTGCGTGCCGTAGACAAAACCCAGCAGCCGGGTATCTGCATCCAGTGCGTACTGCGCATCCAGGCGCAGCGTGCCAAAGTGCTTGTTGGCACCATCACCCACCACGCGGCTGTCCTTGCCCTGTGGGTCCTGCCGCCACTGCGCTTCGGTCAGATAGCCGGGCGAGTCGCCACGCGCCTCGTGCCAACGACCGGACAGCGAGATATCGAGCTTTTCATGCACATGGTGCTTCCAGGTGCCGCTGATGGTGCTGCGCTCATGGCGCGAGGCGGGCCGCGCTCCATCACCGCGTGCATGCTGAGTCGCCAGGTTGAGCTGATCGCCGCCTTCCAGCTCGCGCCCGAGAGCGGCCTGTGCATCGAACATGCCATGCGAGCCGGCGCTGACATCGAACTCCGCATAGCTGCCGTTGCGCCGCGTGCGCAGCTCCAGCAACCCTGCGCGGTTGTAATTGCCCTGCAGCACCGACACGGGACCGCGATAGACATTGACCTTGTCCAGCTCCAGCGGCACCACCACATTGAGATCGAAATAGCCATCCGCATGCGACATGGCTTCGTTGAGCGGGATGCCATCCAGTGTGGCCGCCACATCACCGCCGTGGCCACCGCCGGCAAAGCCGCGCAGCACCAGCCCGTTGGCCACACCGCTGAGCTGGTAGTGATTGACATGCATGCCGGGTACCTGGCTCCACAACGATTCCACCTCCTGTCTGGGTTGCTCGCGAATTTCGTCGCGCCTGAACTCGGTGACGGAAAACGCGCTTTGTGACTCATCCAGCGCCTGGCCTTTGACCAGGGCATTCACCCTCACCTCGGGCAATACCTTGTCGCCTTCCTCGGCTGTTTGCGCTTGTACGGCCGAAGCCGTCCACAGCGTACCGCCCAAGACCAGCACTCCGAGTCTTGCCGTGGCCCCCAGGCCCTGAGCGACGCCCTTATTCAATGGTCTTTTGTACATGCACCAGAACAGCAAAGTTCGTGCCATGCAATGCACCGCTACGGCTCGACAATGCACCACAAAGCACCATCGCTGCCTCGCCGATACGCCGTGGTGCATAACCGCGTGCCGACAGCACCAACAAGGTGCAAAACATCTGCGGCGACTTGCCTGCATGCTGGCAATAAAGACTGGCCTTTGGCATGGCACTTGCTACATAAAAGGGCATGAAACTGACTCCTCGCGTTCATTCAGCCCTGCCGGATGCGCGTGCCGACTGAGGGATTGAAGAAGATGGAACTGACACCACGCGAAAAAGACAAGCTGTTGATCTTCACTGCGGCCCTGCTGGCCGAGCGGCGCATGGCTCGTGGCCTCAAGCTCAACTACCCCGAGGCCGTGGCGCTGATCAGTGCCTTTGTGATGGAGGGTGCACGCGATGGCAGGACCGTGGCCCAGCTCATGAGCGAAGGCCGCAGCGTGCTGACCCGCGCCGATGTGATGGAGGGCATCCCCGAGATGATTCCCGACATCCAGATCGAAGCCACCTTCCCCGATGGCACCAAGCTGGTCACCGTGCATGAGCCCATCGCCTGAAGCAGCGTCCAGAGACTTCGAGCCTTTCAGCCATCAAACCCTTACCCATCAAGCGCAGATAGCTATGAAATTCAATAAGCTCCTTGCCACCACAGCCGCCGCGGCGACTGCACTGCCCCTGTCCGCCCTCGCACATATGGGCACCGATGCAGGCGGCCATCACCACTTTCTCGACAGCCTGGGTCACGCCTTTGTCCACCCGTTTACCGGTGCAGACCATCTGGCCGCCATGCTGGCCGTGGGCGCCTGGAGCGCACTGACCATGCCCAGCCTGCGCACGGCCTGGCGTGCACCTGCGGCCTTTGTGGCCCTGCTGGTGGCGGGTGCCGTGGCCGGCTTTGCCGGCCTGTGGGTGCCGGGCGTGGAGCCCATGATTGCCGCATCCGTGCTGGTGCTGGGCCTGCTGGTGCTGGTTCAGCAAAAAATGCCCTGGGGCGCAGCCGCCGCCCTGGCTGCGGTGTTTGCCTTCTTCCACGGCGCTGCGCACGGCTTTGAGCTGGCTGGAGACAGCGGCCTGGCTGCCTTCGGCGAACTGCTGGGCATTGCTCTGGGCTCGGCCACACTGCATATCGCCGGCATGGTGCTCGGTCATGCCGTCATGCAGCGCCACCAATGGGCGGCCAGGTTCGGCGGTGCAGCCACCGCCGCACTCGGCGCGTTCATGCTGACGAAACTGGTCTGATATGACACACCTCGGCACAGCGCAGCACAATGCCTTTGCGCAAGGAAACGAAAGATGATTCCCGGCGAATTGATTCTTGACGAGGGCAGCCATGCACTCAACCCCGGCCGCAGCACGCTCACGCTGGTGGTGAACAATGCCAGCGACCGGCCGATTCAGGTCGGCTCGCACTACCACTTCGCCGAAACCAATGCGGGCCTGGATTTCGACCGCACCGCCGCCCACGGCATGCGCCTGAATATTGCCAGCGGCATGGCCGTGCGCTTCGAGCCGGGCCAGCAACGCACGGTGGAGCTGGTCGAGATCGGCGGCGACCGCCAGATCTATGGCTTTCGCGGTCTGGTCCAGGGCCCACTGCCCGCAGATTCCAGGGACTGACCTGCCATGCTGATGCTGTTTGCTTCTGCTTTTGTGCTGGGCCTGGTGTTCAACGCAGCGCCCGGAGCAGTGTTTGCAGAGACCGTGCGCCAAGGTGTGCGCGGCGGCTATCGTCCGGCGCTGGCCGTGCAACTGGGCTCCCTGGTGGGCGATGCGAGCTGGGCCTTGCTGGGCCTGGCCGGCATTGGTCTGGTCATTCAGATCGACGCCTTGCGCTGGCCGATTGGCCTGGCGGGCGCTGCCTACCTGCTCTGGCTGTCCTGGGACAGCTGGCAGGCCGCGCGTACCGAACACCGGCTCGATGCTTCAAACACCGCCGCCGCCACGCAGAAGCAGGCCCTGCGCCGCGGCATGGCCCTGTCGCTGACCAACCCGCAAAACCTGGCCTACTGGGCCGCCATGGGCAGCGCCCTCGGGGCGGTGGGCGTGGCACAGCCCGGCGCCAGCGATTACGGGGTCTTCTTCGCGGGATTCATGACTTCGTCCCTGCTCTGGTGCTTTGTCTGCGCAGCCTTGGTGGACCGACTGTTCCGCCGCGCTGCCGCGCACTGGAGCCGTTTTACCTACCGCTGCTGCGCTGCCCTGCTGCTGGCCCTGGCACTGGGCACATTGCGCGACCTGCTCAGCACAAGCCCCGCCGCCCTGCCACCGGCAGCCCAGCAGCAGTCCCTGCGCTGAACACCTTAATCGGAGATTCCTCAATGGCCACCATGGACCGACGAGCCTACGCAGAAACCTTTGGTCCCACCGTGGGCGACCGATTGCGCCTGGCCGATACCGAACTCATCGTCGAAGTCGAAAAAGACTACACCCTGGCCGCTGGCGGTTATGGTGAGGAAGTGAAGTTCGGCGGCGGCAAGACCATCCGCGACGGCATGGCGCAAAGCCAGCGCACACGCGACGGGACGGGAACAGGGCCCTCTCGCGGTGGCTCGGTCGACACCGTGCTGACCAACGCACTGATCCTGGACCACTGGGGCATCGTCAAGGCCGACATCGGCCTCAAGGACGGCCGCATCGTGGCCATAGGCAAGGCCGGCAACCCCGACACCCAGCCGGGCGTGAGCATCATCATCGGCCCGAGCACGGAGATCATCTCCTGCGAAGGCAATATCGTCACCGCAGGCGGCATCGACACCCATATCCATTTCATTGCCCCGCAGCAGATCGAAGAAGCACTGACCAGCGGCGTGACCACCATGATCGGCGGCGGCACCGGCCCGGCCACCGGCACCTTCGCCACCACCTGCACGCCAGGCCCCTGGCATATGGAACGCATGCTGCAGGCCGCCGACGCCTTTCCCATGAATCTTGGCTTTCTGGGCAAGGGCAATGCCAGCCTGCCCGGCGGCCTGCACGAGCAGATCAATGCCGGCGCCATCGGCCTCAAGCTGCACGAGGACTGGGGCAGCACGCCGGCAGCGATCAGCAACTGCCTCGATGTGGCCGAAGACACCGACACCCAGGTCGCCATCCACACCGACACGCTCAACGAGTCCGGCTTTGTGGAGGACACCGTGGCCGCCTTCAAGGGCCGCACCATTCACACCTTCCACACCGAAGGCGCGGGTGGCGGCCATGCGCCCGACATCCTCAAGGTGGTGGGCGAGGCCAATGTCCTGCCCAGCTCCACCAACCCCACGCGCCCCTACACCATCAACACGCTGGACGAGCATGTGGACATGCTCATGGTCTGCCACCACCTGGACGCCGGCATTGCCGAAGACCTGGCCTTTGCCGAAAGCCGCATCCGCAAGGAAACGATTGCTGCCGAGGACATCCTGCACGACATCGGCGCCATCAGCATGTTCAGCTCCGACAGCCAGGCCATGGGCCGCGTGGGCGAGGTCATACTGCGCACCTGGCAGACGGCGCACAAGATGAAGCTGCAGCGCGGCGCCCTGAATGGTGACGGCGCGCGCAACGACAACTTCCGCATCAAGCGCTACATCGCCAAATACACCATCAATCCCGCGATTGCCCATGGCATCAGCCACGAGGTGGGCAGCATCGAGGTGGGCAAGTGGGCCGATATCGTGATCTGGAAGCCGGCCTTCTTTGGCGTCAAGCCGTTTTGCATACTCAAGGGCGGCAGCATCGCCATGGCGGCCATGGGCGATCCGAACGCTTCCATTCCCACGCCTCAGCCCGTGCATTACCGCCCCATGTTCGCGAGCTTTGGCGGGGCGGTTGCCAGAACTTCGCTGACCTTTGTCTCCCAGGCAGGACTTGCCGCCGGCATCGGCCAGCGCTTCGGGCTGCACAAGACCTTGTCGGCGGTCAGGGGCATACGCAATGTGAAGAAGCAGCACATGATCCACAACGATCTGGCGCCGCATATGGAGGTGGATGCCCAGACCTATGCCGTGCGCGCCAATGGCGATCTGCTGACCTGCGAGCCCGCGGTCAGCCTGCCCATGGCACAGCGCTACTTTCTGTTCTGAGCGGTGTTTAGCTGAAACTCCGAATCCGGATGCTGCATGCCCTTGCCCTCAAACCAGGCCAGCCAGTCACTGACGGCAAGCTCCGGCGCAGCGCTCACGGTGGCGGGCAAGGCCTCGTACACCAGCACAGTGATGGACTGCTGACCGCCCTGGGTCAGCATCACGGGCAGGGTCAGAATGCGCTTGGTGTATTCGCCCAGGTCTTCGGGCCACAGGCCTTCGATGCGATCCATGGCCCGCTCCAGCGCTGCGTCCATGGGGTAGACCTCGGCCAGCACGGTCTGCGAGCCTTGCAGCCTCAGGCCCGGGTACCAACCGAGGTCATGCAAAGTGCCGGTCAGCTGGGTCCTGCCGACACAGGCAACGCCCGGCTGGAGCCTGGCAATATCGTTGATGCCACCGGCACGCAAAGTGCCATACACCGCCACATAGGCTGCGCCACAGCCCTGCCAGTCGGCAGGCGCATCATGCAAAGAGGTCGGGGCTGCCATTTCTGTCGAAGTTTCCAAAAGAGTTGTCCATCAAAATCACTGAGATGCGCAGCACATGCAACATGCGCGCCAATCTGGTCCGGGCCTTTTATTTCATTGTGAGTTCACCATGCTGACTGCCAACAAACTGCTGCTTCAGGGCCAGGGCCTTTCCGCCGTCATCCTCAAACGCGCCGCGTCCGTGGAACTGGACTGGGACGTACGTCAGAAGAGCCGCTTTGCCGCCACCGACAGCCAGGGTCGCGAGCTGGCCGTCTTCTTGCCACGCGGCCAGGCTGTGCGCGGCGGCGATGTACTGGTGGCCGAAGACGGCAGCCTGATCCGCGTGCTGGCCGCGCCGCAAAAAGTGCTGCATATCACGGCCTGCGCCGAGCATGGCACGCCGTTTGACCTGATGCGCGCGGCCTACCATCTAGGCAACCGCCATGTGCCGATCGAGCTGCAGCCCGACCATTTGAAGATCGAACCCGACCATGTGCTGGCCGATATGCTGCGCAGCATGCATATGACGGTGGTCGAAGCCGATCTGCCTTTCGAGCCCGAAGGAGGCGCCTATGGCGGCCATGTGACCAATGACGGCCACAGCCACCATCATCACGGCCATGGACACTCGCATGACCACGCCCACTGAGCCACTGCTGGCTCTTGGCGCGCAGAGCTTTCTGCAGCTGATGTGGCTGGCCTCGCCGGCCCTGCCCATCGGCGGCTTTTCCTACTCGGAAGGGCTTGAAGCGGCCATCAATGCGGCGCTGGTCGCAACGGAAGCAGAGGCCGCCGGCTGGCTGGTGCAGCAGCTGCATCTGACCCAGTCGCGCGGGGACATGGCCGTGATTGCGCAGGCCATGCCTGCCTGGAAAGGCGCCGATCTGGCGCGCATCGCCAGCCTCAACCAGTGGGTAAGAGTCACGCGCGAAACCAGCGAGCTGCGCCTGCAGACCGAGCAGATGGGCCGCTCGCTGACCGAGTGGCTGAAAAACCGCTACGCCGATGAAGCAGTCCCTCTGGCCTGCGTCCACTGGCTGGCCGCGCAGGATGCCAGCTACCCCATCGCCTTCTCGCTGGCGGCCCAATGCACCGGAGCCACGCCGCGCGATGCGCTGCTGGCCTATGCCTTTGGCTGGGCCGAGAACATGGTTCAGGCCGCCATCAAGACCGTGCCCCTGGGCCAGAGCGCCGGCCAGCGCATCCTGGCGCGACTGACTTCCGAGATTCCTGCCGCCGTCGAATACGCGCTGGCATTGCCGGACAACGCAAGACAGGCTTTTTCGCCCATGCTGGCCATTCTCTCGGCCCAGCATGAACACCAGTATTCTCGACTTTTCCGTAGCTGAACCTTCGTCCGCCATGTCTGCACTGTTTGCCGCCACACCCCAGCCACCGTACTACGCCGCCATCTTCACCTCCCAGCGCACCCAGGAGGACCGGGGCTATGGCGAGATGGCCGACCGCATGGTGGAGCTGGCCGGCCAGCAAGCAGGCTATCTGGGCGCTGAAAGCACCCGCGATGCCCAGGGCTTCGGCATCACCGTGTCTTACTGGGAAAGCGAGGAAGCCATCCGTCAATGGAAGCACAACGCCGAGCACCAGATCGCCCAGGAAAAAGGTCACACCGCCTGGTACCAGCATTTCGAGCTGCGCATTGCCAAGGTGGAGCGTGCCTACGGCAAGGCCCGCTGATCGCAACCCTCTCACCCCCGAAAGAACTCACCATGTCGACCGCACTGCACCATATCCCCAACCGCACCAAGAAGCTGCCGCCGCTGCGCGTGGGCATAGGCGGGCCCGTGGGCTCGGGCAAGACCACGATTCTGGAGATGCTCTGCAAGGCCATGCGCGGCAAATGGGACCTGGTTGCCATCACCAACGACATCTACACCAAGGAGGATCAGCGCCTGCTGACCATCAGTGGTGCCCTGCCCGCCGAGCGCATCATGGGGGTGGAAACCGGCGGCTGCCCGCACACGGCGATTCGCGAGGACGCCTCCATCAACCTGGAAGCCATCGACCGCATGCTCAAGGACTTCCCCGATGCCGACATCGTCTTCATCGAATCGGGCGGCGACAACCTGGCGGCCACCTTCAGCCCCGAGCTGTCGGATCTGACCATCTACGTGATCGACGTGGCAGCAGGCGAGAAGATTCCGCGCAAGGGCGGCCCCGGCATCACCAAGAGCGATCTCTTCGTCATCAACAAGACCGACCTGGCCCCCCATGTGGGCGCCAATCTGGACATCATGCGCAGCGACACCATCAAGCAGCGCACCACGCCCAAGGGGCTCAAGCCTTTTGTGATGACCAATCTCAAGACACTGGAAGGTCTGGACGAGGTGGTGGCCTTCATAGAAAAACAGGGCTTGTTGGCGGCCTGACACCTCTTTCGGGACGAAAAAAAGCCGCCTTGAGCGGCGGCTGTTTCTCGAACCAGTGCGTGATTACTGGTTGGCCAGGTCCAGATGGAACTCGCGAGCTTCTTGGATGAATTCGATCAGGGAGTTGATAGCTTGGCGCATGATGAGCTTTCTATGAAATCAAGAGATGCACTTCAAGCGATGGACAGCACGCATCTCATGTACCGTCATTCGCGGGTTAAACCTTAAGGGTTAACCCTTTGAGCTAAGTATAAACCACTATCTCCGTTTTTGCAAAGCCCGTCCTGCGCAAAGGACGTCAGACTCGTCAGCGCACTGACTCGAAGTACTTGCTCACGCAGTTACAAGGCCTGTGCAGGTCAATATTTGCGAGATTCCTGCATCAAAATTGCCGCAGAACGCTGTACTTTTCACCAGTAGGTCACCGAATTTGCCCTCCGACTGCTACGCTATGGCCTGTTGACAATATTTGTGGCGGGCTCACTACTCCCGCAGGTGGAAAGTGGAAATGGCGCGAGATTGTGGTTTGCAGCAGATGGACGGGCTTGCGTCCCATCGAGTGAATGCCGACATCCAGCCCGGCCGATATGCAGCGCCCGCCTTCCGCCGCAAGGGAGTGCGCGCATGAGCTCCACGCTGACCGGCCCGGGCACGACCGACTCCTGGCATATCACCACCATGAACCCCGCAGAAGCCCCCTGGCATCTGCTGCTGCTGGCCGACCCCTCGCGCGAGCGCATCAAGCGCTATCTGCCCGGCTCCACCTGTTTTGGAGCGCGCCAGACGACCCAGTTCACGCCCAGCGGCCTCGGTGCCCTGATCGGCGTATGCGTGCTGGTCCCCGAGGGCGACGGCCTTCACCGATGGGAGCTGATGAATATGGCCGTGTCCACGGCCTGGCAGAGCAAGGGCATAGGTTCGGCCCTGCTGCAGCGCGCCATCCGTGAGATGCGTGAACACGGCGTACAACAGCTGGAAGTGGGAACTGGCAGCTTTGGCGACCAGTTGCTGTTCTATCAACGCCTGGGGTTTCGCGTCACCGACATCGAGCGCGACTTCTTTTTGCAGAACTACACCACCCCGCTGTGGGAGCGCGGCGTGCAGCACAAGGACATGCTCAAGCTGACGCTGGATCTCTGAAAGCACTAGCGGCCGCCCCAAGATCCAGAAGGCTGGATGCCTGAAAAGCACAACGCACAAAGCACAAAGAACAAGAGGCGCCGCAGCGCCTCTTGCTCATCCAGCCTCGTCCGGCTACCTCAGGCCGCCTTGAGGCGACGTGCGCGCACGGCGGCTGCCAGTTGCTCCAGCACCGGGGTAGTCTGCTCCATGCTGATGCAGGCATCGGTGAGCGAGACACCGTATTGCAGCTCCTGCCCTTCGACAATGTCCTGGCGGCCTTCGTGAATATGGCTTTCGATCATCACGCCGGTGATGCGTGTGTCGCCCCCGGCAATCTGCTGGGCCACATCCGCTGATACATCGATCTGGCGACGATGTTGCTTGCTGCTGTTGGCATGCGAGAAGTCGATCATCACCTGCGGGTGCAGGCCCGCTTTTTCCAGCACTTCGCACGCGGCCTGAACATGGGCCGCGTCGTAGTTGGGAGCCTTGCCGCCGCGCAGGATGATGTGGCAGTCCTGATTGCCGCGTGTCTCGAAGATCGCACTCTGGCCCATCTTGGTCATGCCCATGAACGCATGCGAGGACTGGGCTGCCAAAATGGCATCGCTGGCCACCTTCACGCCGCCATCGGTGCCGTTCTTGAAGCCCACAGGGCAGCTCAGACCGCTGGCCAGCTGGCGATGGCTCTGGCTCTCCGTGGTGCGCGCACCAATCGCGCCCCAGCTGACCAGGTCGCTGATGAACTGCGGCGACAGCAGATCCAGGAATTCCGTGCCCGCGGGCAGGCCCAGCGCCAGCACATCGAGCAGCAGGCGGCGCGCCAGCTCCAGCCCTTCGTTGACGGCAAAGCTGCCGTCGCGGTACGGGTCATTGATATAGCCCTTCCAGCCCACTGTAGTGCGCGGCTTCTCGAAGTAGACCCGCATCACGATCAGCAGATCGTCCTTGAGCGCATCGGCCTGGACCTTGAGCTGGCGCGCGTAATCCATGGCCTGATCGTGATCGTGAATGGAGCAAGGCCCGACCACCACCACCAGCCGGTCATCCTGGCCATGCAGCACGCGCGAGATGGCGGCTCGGCTGGATTCGACCAGCTGCTGCGCCTCTTCGGTCACGGGCAACCACTCTTCCAGCAGTGCCGGGGTCAGCAGCGGGCGCACGATCTTGATACGTGTGTCGTCAATGCGGGTCTTGTCCAGCGTGGTCAGTTTGGGCTGGGCCTTGCGGGCCGAAGCTGCGCTGGGATGCAGGGGCGTCGTGGAGGATGTCATCCCGCTATTGTCGCGCCATGCGCTTCACCCCACGCGTTCGTCCCCCGTCGCCATTCACGCCAGGAGATCGGGCGCAACCTCCACATGGGACTGCAGCGCTGGCCGGGACGAAGCCCGGGCATTCATTCCGCCGACAGCTTCATCAGCACCAGACCGCTGACGATCAGGACAGCCGCTCCCACGCGCATGGCGCTGAGCTGCTCGCCCAGCACCGTGACGCCCACCAGGAATGCACCCACGGCGCCGATACCGGTCCAGATCGTATACGCCGTGCCCAGGGGCAGCGTGCGCATGGCCACCGACAGCAGGCCAAAGCTGGCAATCATGGCCACGATGGTGATGGCGCTGTATTTGAGGTTGGTGAAACCATGGGACTGCTTCATGGTGAAGGCCCAGACCACTTCCAGAATGCCGGCCACCAGCAGATAAACCCAAGCCATAGAAAACCTCTTTGAAGATCAAATGGCCAGGCCGTCCCGGCAGGAATACAGGCCATGCATCGCATGGCCTGGCAAGGTCGTCCCTGCGGCATGAATCCTAATCCGCATGGGCAAATCCGGGCCAGCCATGGGTGGTTCGGCCGCCACAATCTTGGGCCGATTTCTCGTCCGATTCGACGATGTCGCAGCGCCGGCGACACCGCACAGTGACTCGTCCATGGAACGAGGAAGAGCTGAACAATGAACCGACTGCAAGACCGCGTAGCCCTGATCACGGGCGCAGGTGCCGGCATTGGCAAAGGCGTGGCACGCCGCTTTGCGGCGGAAGGCGCCAGCCTGTGGCTGGCCGATATCAATGCCGAAACCTGTGCCAGGGCCGCCGCAGAAATCCGCGCCGAATTTGGCGTTCAGGTGGGACATGCCGTGGCCGATGTGAGCGAGCATGTCGCCGTGCAGAGCATGGTCGATGCCGCCCTGGCGCAGTTCGGCCACATCGACATCCTCGTCAACAATGCCTGGGGTCGGCGCCCCGGCAGCCAATCCGGCTTTGCCAGGGTCGAAACGCTCGGCGATCTCGATTCCGACTGGGCCTGGCGCATAGGTGCGCAATCGGCGCTCTGGGCCATGCAGGCAGTCTTCCCCAGCATGAAGGAGCGACGCTGGGGCCGGGTCATCAATATGTGCTCGCTCAACGGCGTCAACGCCCACCCCTATTCGGCGGACTACAACATGGCCAAGGAAGCGCTGCGCACACTCACCCGCTCTGCCGCGCGCGAATGGGCGGCCTTTGGCATCTGCTGCAACGCCCTGTGTCCCGGCGCGGCCACCGAAGCCTATCAAAGATTTGCGGCGAGCCAGCCCGAGAACGCAGCCGACATGCTGCGCCTGAACCCCATGGGCCATATGGGCGATCCCGAGCAGGACATTGGCGGCGCGGCCCTATTCCTGGCCAGCGAAGACTGCCGCTATGTCACGGGCAATACGCTGTTTGTCGATGGCGGCAGCCATATCAACGGCGTGCCGTGGCTGCCCAGAACGAAGTGATGCATGGCAATGGCACACTCCACGCCTGGTGCTGTTCATGCCCATCGCCACCATGCTTACCGGATTGAATCACCTCACGCTTGCCGTCACGCACCTGCAGCGCAGCGTGGACTTCTACGTGCGCGTGCCGGGGTTTCGTCTACGCGCGCAGTGGGATACGGGTGCCTATCTGGGACTCGGCGATCTGTGGCTGTGCCTGTCGTCAGACGAACAGCGAAGTCAGGCCCGCACCTCTGGCTACACCCACTACGCATTCACCATTGCTCAGCAGGACTTCGCGCACTTTGTGGAGCATGCCAGGTCATTCGGGGCCCGGGAGTGGAAGAGCAACCACAGCGAAGGCGATTCCTTCTACTTTCTGGACCCGGACGACCACCAGCTCGAAGCCCATGTCGGTTCGCTGGAGAGCCGCCTGGCGCAATGCCGCTTGCGGCCCTATGCGGGCATGCGGTTTTTTGATTGACGATTCACTGCGACCAGCTCACCTACCTTATGGACATCATTTACCTTGATCAGAACCAGTGGATAGAGCTCGCCAAAGTCCGATCAGGGAAAGCTACTGAATCTTGGCTCACCTCTCTATCCGAAGAGCTTGAAAATGCAGTCAAGAATGGAAAAGTACTCTTCCCTCTGAGCGGCACTCACATCTTGGAAACATCGAAGCGCAATGACCCCGCAAGTCGCAGGCATGTTGCGGAAATACAAGCTGTGCTTAGCCTCGGCTGCGCATATCGCAGTTATACAAGCCGGCTGCAGGTGGAGATCAAGGGGATCATTCACCGCCTTCTAGACCTTCACCCCTTCGAGATGCCAAAGAACTGGTTTCTCGGCCGAAGTTTCTTGCAAGCGTTTGAGCCTGCAGATGCACTTGTTGCTGAACCGTTAGATGCGCTTCGGTTTATGCGGATTGAGTCAGCATTCGACCCAAAGTATTTATACCTTGATTACATGCAGAACCAAGATGATGCTACTCGGCGAATAGCCCATCAGAAACTAGAAGAAGGCTTGAGGCAACTGATTGAACGAAACGAAAAACGGCGTGCCCTATGCCAAGGAGAGAGCATCGATTTGCGCCGCCGCGTCTATCGTGCTCGTCAATTTTTGGATGTTCAAGACACCGTAATCAAGCTAATGACCCAGCTCGGCATCAGCTATGAAAAATTTCGCGCACTTGGAGACGTTGCAGTGAAAAGCATTGTCGAGCTTTCTCCAACGCTCGATGTTGAAGCGGAGTTCAGCGCACGAATAGATGCACGAGCCAAATCGCTCAACACACATGACGCCCTTGACCTCCAAGCGATATATACAGCCATTCCCTACTCAAGCCATGTTATCGCTGAGAAATCCGCTATATCAATTGCACAGCAAGCCAAACTCGACAAAAAATACAAGGTCAAGCTATCACGCTCTTTGCAAGATCTTGTTGGCGTCTATGCCTAAACGAATAGAGCCTCAGCGGCCACTTCCTCCATCACCACCACATTGCCCACCGTCGCGCCATAGTGCGTTGCCACGCGCTTGCGCTGCTTGAGCACGGCCCTGTCCTTGCTGACCAGCAAAGCCTTGTGCTGGCTGGCCAGATCGAGGAAATGCTGGTCGTCGGGATCGGTGCAGGTAAAGCGAATCTTGGGTGCAGCGGACACATATTCGACGGCCTCATCAAACGCCGCCATCACGCCTTCGGGCGTCTTACCGTAGTAGCTGACGCGCGGCGCAATCTGGCTGTAGTGCAGCACGCGACCCAGCTCGATGCGCTGGGCTTCATCGGCAATCCAGCGCACCTCGCCACGGGCGACCAGCTCGCGGATGGCGGGAATATCCGGATCGTCAAAAATCAGCATGTCCAGCACCACATTGGTGTCCAGAATCATGGGACGCGGCAAAGGGCCGTCGTAGCCGGCGTTGCAGGCCGGCCAGCGCAGGGGAGCGATCTTCATTGAGGCCGGCCTTCCGGCTTGCCGCTCTGAGCAGCATCGTCTGCGGGCTTGCGTGGCTTGACCGCACCCTTGACCATGTCGAAGCGGAACAGACGGCACTCGATAGGACCGTTCCACATGGGCGTACGGCGCGATTCCTTGAGGCGCATCTTGCTGGGCAGCTTGAGGTCGGGCGTCAGCATCCAGGCACTCCAGCCGCTGTAGTTCTTCTTCCAGTGGCTGGCCAGCTGGTTGAAGAATTCGCCGCCGTCCTCGGTCTGCGCGGTTTCACGGCCTGCGCGTTCGACCTGGCCCATGCGCTCGGCCGCATTGCGGCCTGCGCTGCCGGCAGCCGCGATACGCTCGCCATAGGGCGGGTTCAGCAGCATCATGCCGGGCTGCTCGCTGGGCGGCATGCGCTGCAAGGCATCGCCGCCGCGCAGGCTGACGGTATCGGACACACCCGCGCGCTCGGCATTGCGCTGGGCAAAGTCCACCATGCGGAAGGCGATGTCAGAGCCGTAAATGCCCACCGGCGATTCGGGCAGGATCTGGCTCTCTGCCTCATCCAGCATGGCTTCCCAGACATGACGCTGAAAGGGCACGAGCTTCTCAAACGCAAAGCGACGCAGAATGCCGGCTGGAATCTTGCGCGCGATCTGCGCGGCCTCGATCACCAGGGTACCGCTGCCGCAGCAGGGGTCGTACAGCGGCTGGGGGTTGTCGCCATGCGGGTTCCAGCCCGAGGCCGCAATCATGGCCGCGGCCAGGGTTTCCTTGAGCGGGGCATCACCCTTGTCTTCGCGCCAGCCGCGCTTGAACAGCGCCTCGCCCGAGGTGTCGATATAGATGGTGGCGCCGTCGGTCGTCAGGTGCAGGTGCACGCGCACATCGGGGTGATGGGTCTCGACGCTGGGGCGCACGCCGTTGCGCTTGGCGCGAAAACGGTCGGCGATCGCATCCTTGACCTTGAGCGCCGCGAAGTTCAGGCTGGTCAGCGGGCTGTGCTGGGCCGTGACTTCGATCTTGAAAGTTTCCTTGGGCGTGAACCAGATCTCCCAGGCCACCTCGCTGGCGGCGCGGTACAGATCGTTCTCGCTGCGGTACATGGTGTGCGACAGCTCGATCAGCACGCGCTGGGCCAGACGGCTGTGCAGATTGAGCAGCATGGCATCGCGCCACATGCCGCGCAGCATGACGCCACCCCGGCCCACGAGCAGATCCTGCCCGCTGGCGCCGGTGATGGCGTGGACCTCGTCGGCCAGAAAGCCCTCGACGCCGGCGGCGCAGGGCAGAAACAAATGCAGTTGGTTCATAGAAATCAGTGCGCGCCAGCAACGGCGCAGACGCCGGACGCTCACGGGAGCCTGTTGTGCGCTTTACAGGGCATAAGCATACGCGCTAGGCCTTTTCCGGTGCCCGCGCACGACAAGCGTTGCTCTACAGATGCTCGCAGGGCCCGAGGCATGATGCCAGGCGAAGGAGCAATGACGACATGGAAGAAATCAGCTGGAACGACTTTATGAAGGTGGAGCTGCGCGTGGGCCGCGTGCTGCAGGCCGAGGTATTTGCCGAGGCCCGCAAGCCCGCCTACAAGCTGCTGGTGGACCTGGGTCCCGAGCTGGGCCAGCGCAAGTCCAGCGCGCAGATCACCGAGCATTACCAACCCGAGGAGCTGATAGGACGGCTGGTGGTGGCCGTGATCAACTTTCCCAAGAAGCAGATTGGGCCCTTGATGAGCGAATGTCTTGTGACCGGTTTTCACGATGCCACGGGAGCCGTGGCCCTGTGCGTGCCCGACAAGGAGGTGCCGCTGGGCACGCGCCTGCTGTAATCGGCGTGTTCAGAGGCAAAATGGCCGCCAGCCATTCTCCCGCCTACGGATACTGCTATGAATATCAGCTTCAACCCGCTGGTGCGCGTGCGCACCGTCACCGCCTTTGTCAACCTGAGCGCCGATGAGGCACAGTGGCAGGCCGACCTGACCCAGGCCAAGCAGCAATGCGATGCCGTGGCCGATGCCATCGAGGCCCGGGGCTATCAGGTGCAGTCCATCCGCATCGTGAGCAACCCGTTTGGCGAATATCTGGATGTCTCCAGCGCAGACAGCGCCCAAGCCGGCCTGCAGCGCATTGCCGAAACGCTCAAGGCCATCAACACCGGCAAACGCCGCATCCGCTTTGCCGTGGGCGAGGCGCGCAATGCGCAGGAAGTGGCCCTGCTGCCGCAGCTGATTGCCGCCTATGGCGACCTGTGCAACGCCTGCGTAAACATCGATCTGGATGAACATGGCTTTCTGCAGACCGGCTTGCTGGCCCATAGCGTGCAGGCAATTCAGCAGATCGCGCGCACCACGCCGCGCGGCGAAGGCAACTTCAACTTCACGGTCAACTTCAACTGCGCGCCCGGCATTCCCTATTTCCCGGCCAGCTACCACCGCGGCCAGCACCACGGCGCCCTGGTGCTGGGCCTGGAAACGCCAGACCTCATGGTGGCTGAACTGCAGGAGCTGCAGCAGCAGCGCCTGCAGCTCGATCACGCGGCGTGGTTCAGGCTCGCATTCGAGCGCCTGAGCCAGACCCTGAACGAGCATGCCACTGCCATCCAGCGCTGTGCCGACGGCGTGAAACTGGCCGAGGGCTGGCATATCGCGGGCATGGACACCTCGGCCGCGCCGTCCAAGTCCTGCGCCTCCATGGTCGATGTCTACCAACTGCTGGGCGTGCCCTGTTTCGGCGCCAGCGGCACGGTGGAAGCGTCGGCCCTGCTGACCCGCGTCTTCAAATCGGTCAACGGCGTGACACAGATCGGCTTCAGCGGCCTGATGCTGGCCGTGACCGAGGACCAAGGCCTGGCCCAGGCCAGTCTGAATGACGAATTCGATATCCGCGCCCTGCTGACCTACAGCAGCGTCTGCGGCATCGGCCTCGATACCGTGCCTGTGCCGGGCGACAGCAGCGCCGAGCAGATCGCCGCCGTCATGCGCGATACGGGCACCATGGCTTTTCGCCTCAACAAGCCGCTGACGGTGCGGCTATTCCCCGTGCCGGGGCTCAAAGCGGGCGACACAACGGCGTTCGAGAGCGCGGATCTGTGCAACTGCGCCGTGCTGGCTCTGCCTTGAACATCTAACAAGCGGGCTGCTGCGCTTGGCCGTCAAGCGCCGGCAGCTATTGCTTTTGATATTCCCCTACCCCGGTTCTGTTTGACCTGCCCCCATGGTGGCCGCCGGGGTGCCCCCGGTAAAATTGGCCCTTATGGCAAAAATAATCGTTCTGGCACTGGTGCTGCTTTTCTTTGGCTGCGGGCTGTACATGCATCTGCGCGGCAAGGTGCGCCACAAGGTGGTCAAGCAATTGTTTGACCACTCCACGTTCACAGCGCCGTTCAACGTCTTCATGCTGATGTTCAGCAAGGTGCCGCGCACGCCCTATCTGCCCACCAGCACCTTCCCCGAGCTGGCGCCGCTGCAGGCCAACTGGCGTGAAATCCGCGAGGAAGCCGTCAATCTGCAAAAGAACATGCAGATCAAGGCCGCCGCCAACAACGACGACGCAGGCTTCAACTCCTTCTTCAAGACCGGCTGGAAGCGCTTCTATCTCAAGTGGTACGGCGATGCCCACCCTTCGGCCATGGAGCTGTGCCCCAAGACCACGGCCCTGGTGAAATCGATTCCCAGCGTCAAGGCCGCCATGTTTGCCGAGCTGCCGCCCGGCGCCAAGCTCAATCTGCACCGCGACCCCTATGCAGGCTCGCTGCGCTATCACCTGGCCGTGCTGGCCCCCAACGACGACCGCTGCATGATCGAGGTCGACGGCCAGCCCTATAGCTGGCGTGAAGGCGAAGGCGTGATCTTCGACGAGACCTTTATGCACTGGGCCGAGAACCGCTCGGAAGGCAACCGCATCGTGCTGTTCTGCGATGTGGAGCGCCCCATGACCAATGGCTTTGCCCAGTGGCTCAATCACTGGCTGGGCAAGAACGTGGTGGCCGCCGCCAGCTCGCCCAACAACGAGGGCGATCCGCGCGGCATGATCAGCAAGCTGTTCAAGATCTCGTTCTATGCGGGCAAGTACCGCCGCGCCTTCCGCGACTGGAATCCGACCTTCTACAAGATCCTCAAGTTCGGCCTGATGATTGGCGTGCTGGTCTGGTTTATCTGGTGGTTGGTTTCTTGATAACCCCCTGAGGCGCTACGCGCCTTCCCCTGGCCGGGCGCCCCCAAGGGGGGACGGCAGCATCGCCGCAAGGGCGGCTCTTGCTCGCTGCCCCTTGCTTGAGGAATGCCTTATCAAGGCTCCCGCCCTAAATACAGAACAAGAAAGCCGCTGTGTGATGCATCAGCGGCTTTCTTGTTTCTGCGGTGCCCTACAGCGCCTTGCGCAGCGTGGTCGTCGGTATCTTGAGCTGCTCGCGGTATTTGGCGACGGTGCGGCGCGCGCACTCGATGCCCTGCTCTTTGAGCATATCGGCCAGCTTGGCGTCCGACAGCGGCTTCTTGGCATCTTCGGCATCGACAAACTGCTTGATCAGCGCACGCACGGCCGTGCTGGAAGCACTGCCGCCGGTTTCCGTGCCCAGGCCCGAGCCGAAGAAATACTTGAGCTCGAAGGTGCCCTGGGGCGTGGCCATGTACTTGGCCGTGGTCACGCGGCTGATCGTGGACTCGTGCAGACCCAGGGTGTCGGCGATATCGCGCAGCACCAGCGGGCGCATGGCCAGTTCGCCATGCACAAAGAAGTTCTTCTGCCGCTCCACAATGGCTTCGGAGACCCGCAAGATGGTGTCGAAACGCTGCTGGATGTTCTTGATGAACCAGCGCGCCTCCTGCAACTGCTGCTGCAGCGCCGCATGGCCGTCGCTGTTCTTGTGGCGGCGCAGCACGCCGGCATAGATGTCGTGCACGCGCAGACGCGGCATGACCTCGGGGTTGAGCTGCACGGAGAAGTCCACCCGGCCCGAGCCGGACCGCAGCGGGCGCACGATGACATCAGGCACCACGATATGGCGCTCCACGTCCACAAAGCGCCGACCCGGACGCGGCTCCAGCCTGGCGATCAGGGCCATGGCTTCGCGCAGCTGTTCCTCTCGCGCGCCGCACAGGCTGGTGAGCTTGCGCAGATCGCGCCGCGCCAGCAGGTCCATGGGCTGCGCGCAGATGGCCTGCGCCAGCAGCAGCCGGTTCATATGCGCCTCGGTCGTGCCCTCGTCCTCGGCGGTGCGGATCAGGTCGCGCAGCTGCAGCTGCAGGCACTCGGCCAGATCACGCGCTCCCACGCCCACGGGCTCCAGGCTTTGAAGCAGCTTCAGAGCAATGACAAAGTGCTGCTCCAGTTCCTCGCGCTCTTCCAGGTCGTCGCCGGCCAGGCTCTGCGCCAGCTCCTGCAGGGAATCCTCGAGATAGCCGTCGTCGCTGAGCGACTCGATGAGAAAGCGCAGCGCCGCCATGTCCGCCGCGCCCAGATGCAGGCTCAGCGCCTGACGATGGAGAAAGTCGGTCAGGCTCTGGTGCTCGCGCGCCAGATCGATGGCATCGGTTTCGTCATCGCCATCGCGGTTGCGCGTGGAGCTGCTGGCCGAGGGCGTATCCCACTCGCTGCTGGATTCGCCACCCCATTCCCCGTCCTGGCCGTCCAGGCCCTCGGCCTCCCAGTTCAGCGTTTCAGGGGTTTCGGGGTTTGATGCCTCCGCTACCGTTTCAGTAGCTTGTTGCGCTTGCGATGCATCTCTTTCAGCATGAATACCATCTGAAGTACTGTATTCACTGGCGCTATTAGCTACATCTACAGGAGCATCTCCCGCAGTTTCGGCCTCATCGCCCGCACGTTCCAGAAAAGGGTTGTCGACCAGCATCTGCTCGACTTCCTGCGCCAGCTCCAGGGTGGAAAGCTGCAGCAGCTGAATGGATTGCTGCAGCTGCGGCGTAAGCGATAAATGCTGCGAAACGCGTAGCGAGAGACCTGGCTTCATCGAGGCGCGGCCCCCAGACAATCATTGCAAACGCGCGCAGTGCTACGGGTTTGCCGCCGGGCCGCCCCAAGGCAAACCTCGGCGCAGCCGGTCAGGGCCCCTTCTGGGGGCAGCGACCGCACAAAGTGAGGGAGCGTGGGGGTCATCACATTCTGAAATGTTCGCCCAGATAGACGCGGCGCACATCGGCGTTCTCCACGATCTCCTCGGGCGTGCCTTCGGCCAGCACATGGCCGTCGCTGATGATGAAGGCGTGGTCGCAGATGCCCAGCGTCTCTCGCACATTGTGGTCGGTGATCAGCACGCCGATGCCGCGCTCCTTGAGGAAGCCGATGATGCGCTGGATCTCGATCACCGCGATCGGGTCGATGCCGGCAAAAGGCTCGTCAAGCAAAATGAAGCGCGGTTGCGTGGCCAGGGCGCGGGCAATTTCCACGCGCCTGCGCTCACCGCCTGACAGCGCCAGCGCCGGCGACTGGCGCAGATGCTCGACGCGCAGCTCCTGCAGCAGGCCCGTGAGACGCTTTTCGATTTCGTCGCGCGTCAGCGCCTTGCCCTGCTCGTCCTTTTGCAGCTCCAGCACGGCGCGCACATTGTCTTCCACGCTGAGCTTGCGGAAGATGGAGGCTTCCTGGGGCAGATAGGACAGGCCCAGGCGCGAGCGCTGGTGAATCGGCATGCCGCCCACCGGCTGGCCGTCGATGAAGATCTCGCCGCCGTCGCTGCGCACCAGGCCCACGATCATGTAGAACGATGTGGTCTTGCCCGCACCGTTGGGGCCGAGCAGACCGACCACCTCGCCTTTTTGCACGGACAGCGACACATCCTTGACCACCTTGCGGCTGCCGTAGGACTTGGCCAGATGTTTGGCCTCCAGGCGGCTGTCGGACTCGCCGCTGCGGCTGCTGGAGAAAGTCGGCTCGCTCATTTCTTCTCGTCGGCTTTCTCGCCGCCCAGCGTCATGCTCTGGCGCAGCTGCGTGGCAGGTGTTGCAGGCTTGGGCTGTGCCCCCGGCGTGCCGTCCTTGGGCGCCATGATGGCGCGCACACGGCCGCCCTGTCCCACGGAGGAACTCGGCAGGCCGCCGCTGGTCTTCTGGCCATCGACGGTATAGACGTCGGTGATGTTGTTGTAGACGATGATGGAGCCCGTGACCTGATCGCTGAGCTGACCGCCACGGTAGCGGCGCATCTCGCCACGACGGATGAACTTGACGATATCGGCCTTGCCGTCGTACTCGATGACTTCGCCTTCGCCCTCGATGAACTCCTCGGGCTGACCGGCCACGGTATCGCGCTTCTGACGGAAGAACGCTCGCTTGCCGGCCTCGGCCTTGATCACACCGTACTGATAGCCCTCGGCGTCCTGCCGCACATCGAGCTGAGCACCGCGCAGCACGATGGAGCCCTTGGTCATCACCACATTGCCAGTAAAGACACTGGTCTGCTGCAGCTCGTCATGACGCAACGCATCCGCCTCGATATTCATGGGCTTGGCGCTGTCGGCTTTTTCGGCATGGACAATGCCGGTCGCTGCTGCCAGGGCGCAGGCCAGCGCAAGAGGTAGGAGTGTTTTTTTCATGGAAGGCACGTTTCTTGCATCCATTGTAGTCATTCCCTTTTTGCAACTTGCGTAAAAAACACCCACAAAAAAGCCCGCACGGCGGCGGGCTTGTTGGACGTCAAACGTCACTGGCGTCTGCTGCCTGATCTCAGGCCTTGCGGCTGGAGGCGACCAGCGCATTGACCACGCGCAGCACATTGTCCATATTGCCGGCCTTGGTGCCGTCCGTGTAGTAGCGGCCGGCCACACCCATGGCGGGCACGCCTTCCACGTCATATTCGTTTTGCAGCTGAGCGGCCTTGCGCGCCTGATTGGCCACGGTAAAGGAGTTGTAGACCTCCTTGAACTTGGCCAGATCCACGCCCTGCTTTCCGACCCAGTCAAAGATGGCGTCATCGGTCTTGAGCAGATTGCGATCCACGTGGATGGTACGGAACACCTTGGCGTGCAGCTGGGGCAGCAGGTTCATGCCCTCCAGGGCGTAGTACAGCTTTTGCTGTGGCACGAAAGAGGCATTGAAAGCCACGGGCACGCGGCGCACCACCACATCGGCAGGCTGGCTCTTTGCCCAGGCTTCGAACTGGGGCTCGAAGGCATTGCAATGCGGGCAGCTGTACCAGAAGAACTCGACCACCTCGACCTTGCCGGCCGGCGCGCTCACGCTGGCGGGCTTGCCGAGCTTGATGTAGTCCTTGCCTTCCTTGGGCGCAGCGCCCTGGGCCCAGCTGGAGGAGGCACCCAGAGTCAGGGCACCGGCAGCAGCTGCCGAGGCAGCCAGAGAGAATTCGCGACGTTTCATCTAAACAAACTCCTGTATCAGGTCTGCAGTATCAGAGCCAACAGGCCCAAAAAAGTTCAGCGTTGTCAAAACTACCAATGGCACAAGCCAGAGGCCTCAAGCAAGGGCCGCCCCGCAGCTAAGCTGCAGTCCCCCGACGCGCAGCGCCTCAGGGGCCTTGTTATCTGGCCGCGCGCACCAGAGTCGAGTCCACGCCCGCACCGTCGAGCTTGCCCTTGAGCTGCTCGGCGTCGTCACGCTTGCTGAACGGCCCCACGCGCACGCGGAAAACGGTGATGCCGTTCTGCTCACGCTCGCTGATGCGCGACTCCCAGCCCAGCATGGCCAGCTTGGCACGCTGCGCTTCCGCTTCGCTCTGGCCGCGGAAAGCACCGGCCTGCACAAAGTAGTTGAACGCAGAGTCCGAAGAGGATGCCGTCTGCGCGGCCGCCTTTTCCTTGTCTGCACGCGCCTTGTCTGCCTTGTCGGCTGCTGCGGAGCGCTCCTTGACCAGATCACCCAGCGGATCACCCGATGCGGACTTGGCAGGCTTCTCCGGCGTAGAAGGTGGCGGCGGCGTGGTGACTCCGCCGGTTGCAGTAGGTTGTACCGCAGGTGTAGGCGGCGACACCGTCACATCGCTTGGAGGAACTGGTGGTGTCACCGGGGGCGGTGCAGGCTGGCGGCTCTGCAGCGGTGCGTTGGGGTCCCAGTTCTTGTTGCGCTCGGCCTCGGCCGCATCGCGCTGAGTGTTGTTTCCACCCTTGTTGAGGAAGGGCACCGGCACCTTGGTCACATAGATGGCCACGGCCAGGGCCGCAGCCAGACCGATGACCATGCCAAAGATAAGCCCCAGGATGGTTCCACCGCGTTGCTGGTTCTTCATATCAGTCGCTTAACGCTTTCTGCTTCAGTTATTCCATTCTCAGATCCATCGACCCCTGACAGGCAAGGCCGGCAAGGCGACCGATGGACAGGAAACTGGGATTACATGCGCTCGGGTGCGCTCACACCCAGCACCGCCAGACCATTGTGCAACACCTGGGCCGTGGCAGCGACCAGGGCCAGACGTGCGAGCTTGACCTTTTCGTCGTCCACCAGAATGCGCTCTGCGTCGTAGTAGCTGTGATAGCTGGAGGCCAGATCGCGCAGGTAGAAGGTCACGTCGTGCGGTGCGTTGCCTTCGGCAGCAGCGGTCAGCATCTCGGGGTACTTGGCCAGCAGCAGCATCAGCGCCTGGGCCTGTGGGCCTTCCAGAGCGGACAGGTCCACATCCTTGAGTGCCGCCAGACCTGCACCGCCGGCCTCCTGCCAGGCGCGCAGCACGGACTGGATGCGCGCATGGGCATACTGCACGTAGTACACGGGGTTGTCGTTGTTCTGGGCCACGGCCAGATCCACGTCGAAGGTGTACTCGGTGTCGGGCTTGCGCGAGAGCAGGAAGAAGCGCACGGCATCCTTGCTGGTCCACTCGATCAGATCGCGCAGCGTGACGTAGGAGCCGGCGCGCTTGCTGATCTTGACCTCTTCGCCGTTGCGCACCACGCGCACCATGGTGTGCAGCACATAGTCGGGATAGCCCTCAGGGATGCCCACATCGGCAGCCTGCAGGCCGGCACGCACGCGGGCAATGGTGCCGTGGTGGTCCGTACCCTGAATGTTCACCACCTTGGTGAAGCCACGCTTGAACTTCTGGATGTGATAGGCCACATCGGGCACAAAGTAGGTGTAGCCGCCGTCAGTCTTGCGCATCACGCGGTCTTTGTCGTCGCCGTAGTCGGTGGACCTGAGCCACAGCGCGCCGTCCTGCTCATAGGTCTTGCCGTTGGCGATCAGGCGGTTGACCGTCGCTTCGACATGACCGTTTTCATAGAGGCTGGACTCGAGGTAGTACTCGTCGAACTTGAGGTTGAAGGCCTGCAGGTCCTTGTCCTGCTCGTTGCGCAGATAGGCCACGGCGAACTGGCGGATGTTGTCGTAATCCTCGACATCGCCGTTGGCGGTGAACTCGCGGTCATCGGCCTTGATGGTTTCCTTGGCCAGGAAAGCCTTGGCGATGTCGGCAATGTAGTCGCCGTTGTAGAAATTCTTGGCCAGCGGGTTTTCGCTGTCGGTGGGCCAGCATTCGTCACCAGGCTTGAAGCCTTTGGCGCGCAGCTGGGTGCTCTTGGTCAGGGTGTCGATCTGCACGCCTGCGTCGTTGTAATAGAACTCGCGGTGAACCTTCCAGCCCTGGGTGGAATAGAGGTTGCTGATGGCGTCGCCGATCGCAGCCTGGCGGCCATGGCCCACATGCAGAGGGCCGGTGGGGTTGGCGGAGACGAACTCGACGAGGATGTTTTCACCGCGATCGGCCTGGTAGCCGAACTTCTGGGCTTGCGCCAGCACTTCGCGCACTACCTCCTGCTTGGCAGCAGGCTTGAGGCGGATGTTGAGAAAGCCCGGACCCGCGATCTCGATCGCATCCACCCACTGCTGGAAGGCGGCTGTAGCCTCCAGCGCGGTCTTGAGCTGCTCGCCCAGGGCGCGCGGGTTGGCCTTCAGAGGCTTGGCCAGCTGCATGGCCGCCGTGCAGGCGAAATCGCCATGGGCTGCCACTTTGGGGTTTTCAAACGCAGCGCGTGCGCCGGCGCCGGGCGAGAGTGTTTCGAGCTCAGCAGCCAGGGCTGCGAGCAATTCCTGTTTGACGGAGAGCATCGCGGGATTTTACGTGCCGGATTCAAGTCCTGCCGAATCGCTGGCGCCACACCCTTGTTCCTGGGCCGGTTCACAGGCTGAAGGGCGGTATCTGCATGTTTCGGCGGCCACACACAGTCATTGCGCAAATGGAAGTCATTCTCGCTTGAACCCCGAATGCAGACCATGCCCACGTTCAGCGGCGAGCTCAGCCGCGGCTGGAGCCAGTTTGCCGGCTACACCTTCAACCGCAACACCTGCGAGCGCGACATCAACCACCAGGATCTGGCTGTGATGCTGACGCTGCGCGGCACGTTCTGAATGCCGCAGACGTGAAAAAGGCCGCTTTGCAGCGGCCTTTGTCTTTTGTAGGGTCTGGGGGCAGATTACATGCCGCGCGCCCAGAAGATGGCAACCACGGCGATCACCGGCACCACATGGCCCTGCCACATCACCCATTTGCGCGTCTGCTTGATTTCCTCGGGCGCCGGCAGCTGACCGCTTGCATCCAGCGCCTTCTTCCAGCGGCGGAAGGTCAGCGTGGGCTTGAGCGAGAGCAAAAAGGCGATGACGAACAGCGTCATCTTGAGATGGAACAGCGGCGAGGCCGTATAGGCCCCCATGCCCTTGACGCCCCAGAGCAGGCGCGCAATACCGGTCAACAGCAGGATGACGGCGGCAATGCCGTAAATCATGTCCAGCCTGGCCAGGCGCTGCACCACGGCGGCATTCATCCATTCCATACGGCACAGGGCGGCCTGGCTGGTCAGAAACACCACCAGGGTCAGGATCGCCAGCAGATGGGCGCTGGCAAGAACAGCTTCAAAGGTCATGGCTTCACAGTAAAAAAAGGACGGGTTCAGCGGCCTGTATCAGGCCACGGCGACCGGTCCATTGTCTACCGTTTCAGGCCCGCTCAGATATCCACGCCGAGACGAAAGAAGTCCGGCTGGTTGTAGTGGTGCTTGAGGTAGTCGATCCACATACGCACGCGCAGCGGCATGTGCTTGCGCTGGGGGAAGACCACGAAGATGCCGTTGGGCGGCGCGGCAAACTCTTCCAGCACGGGCACGAGGCGACCGGCGGCGATCTCGGCCTCCACCTCCCAGGTGCTGCGCCAGGCAATGCCCCAGCCGCCCAGGCACCAGTCGTGCAACACCTGACCGTCGGAACAGTCCAGCGGGCCGCCCGGCTTGAAGTGCACGACCTCGCTGGTGCCGCTTTCGGGATGCGGGATGCGGAAGGCCCAACCCCGTGTTTGCGAGGCGTCGGACGACAGCGTCAGACAGTCATGCTGGGTCAGTTCGCTGGGGTGCTTGGGCGTGCCACGGCGCTCCAGATAGCCGGGCGTGGCCACGCACAGGCGGCGATTGTCGGCAATGCGCACGCTGACCAGGGCCGAGTCCGGCAGATCGCCCACGCGCACCGCGCAATCGAAGCCCTCGCCCGCCAGATCGACCACGCGGTCGCTGAGGTTCAGCGAGATGGTGACATCGGGGTGCAGGTCGCGGAAGCGCGGCACCAGCGGCGCCACATGGCGGCGGCCGAAACCGGCAGGCGCCGTGATGCGCAGATGGCCTGTGGCCTTGACGCCGCCGGCCGACACGCTGGCCTCGGCATTGCACACATCGGAGAGCAGGCGCTGGCAATCTTCCAGGAAGGCGCTGCCTTCGTGGGTCAGCGAGATGCGGCGCGTGGTGCGCACCATGAGCTTGACGCCCAGATGCTCTTCCAGAGCGTCCAGACGGCGCCCCATGATGGCGGGCGCCACACCTTCGGCCTTGGCTGCAGCCGTCAAGCTGCCCCTGGTCGCTACCGATACAAAAGACTCAAATGCCTTGAGTTTGTCCATGACCGCTGCTCCTGTCTGGTCCGTGTTGTCTCCTGCTGCGGTAGCGTGCACTACTAATACAAGAGCACATACCGCACAAGCAGTCTTGATTTCTCAAATGTTTTTATCGAAAGTTCTTTAAACAAGAGCGCTGACTGCTATCACTATAAAAGTCATCAATCAGCGCTGCATGCCTGTCCCGCATGCGACTTCATTGCGATATATCTTACTTAGAAGTCACAAGTTGCCGGTGAATCTTTGATGTTTATATATGTTTATATCAAAATTTACCGTTTTCCCTGAGGCAGGAATATCGCTTATTCGCTAGCGCCATGAGCTGTTGGGCAGAGCCAGGCGTTAAACCTATGATTTGCAAAACACATTTACAAATCCGCTGCCGCCCGCCGTCATGAGCTTTTCACCCGTTTCTGCCGCCCATCTGGCCGATCTGCTGGGCCGCTCCGGCCAGGGCTGTGCACTCTGGAATGCCGAAGGGCTGCTGCTCATGGCCACTCCCGCCTGGTGCCAATGGCTGGATGTACCCGAGGACGCCAGCCCCATCGGCCAGCCGCTGCAGGGTCTGCTGCCTGCCCAGATCTGGCAAGTCCACGGCCCGCGCTTTACGGCCGCCGCCCGGGGCTTGCACCAGGAATATGACGACATACGGCCCGGTGACTCCGGTTCGCAGCACCACCGCCGCATACAGCTCACGCCTGGTGCAGCCGATGCCCAGGGCCGGCACGAGGTGCTGATGCAGCTCAGCGACATAGGACGTGAATATGCGCGTGGCGAAGTCATTGCACGCCAGCGCGAGCAGCTGCAGGCCTTGCACGAGCAACTGCGCAGCAGCCGCCAGAACGCGGGCGAGCTCGGCAGGTTGCGTACCCTGCTGGACTGGCGCACGGCCATGCTGAGCGAACACAACGAGATGCTGCAGCTGCTCTCCCATGAGATCCGCCAGCCGCTGAACAATGCCTCGGCTGCCATGCAGGCCACGCTCAAGGCCATCGAAGATCTGCATCTGGCCGATGCCGCACCCGCCGCCAGGGCCTTGCTGCGCGCCGAGCATGTGCTGCAGCAGGTGATAGGCACACTGGACAACACCCTGACCGCCGGCACGATTTTGGCCGCGGGCGGCAAGGCCGGCGCCTCCAGCGAAACCGATCTGCCGACCTTGATCAAGCTGGTGCTGCACGATATTGCGGCCGACCTGCGCCCGCGCATCGATGTGCAATGGCTGACCACGGCACGCACCGTACAGCTGCATCCGGCGCTGATGCGGCTGACGCTTCGCAATTTGCTCAACAACGCCCTGGCCTATGCGCCCGCAGATACCCCGGTGCAGCTGCGCATCTCCGAGTCCGACGAACCGCTGGCACTGATTCTGGAAGTCGTGGACCAGGGCCCCGGCATTTCCGAGGAGCTGCTCCCGCGTCTGTTCGAAAAAGGCTCGCGCGGCAACCACAGCCACGGCCGCCCGGGCGCCGGCCTGGGCCTGTTCATCGTGCGCTCGGTCTTGCAGTTGCACCAAGGTACAGTACAAGCTCTGCCGCACAGCCCGCATGGCACGATCATGCGCCTGGTCATTCCCCAAGGTCTTGCCGAATGAGGTCCGCCGCCCATGCTGCCTGCCACTCTTGCCCTGGTCGACGACGACACCGAGTACTGCGAATTTCTGGCCCAGCATCTGCGCGGCCAGGGCGTGGAGGTCACGGCATACAGCGACAGCAGCGACCTGCTGACCGACGACGCACCCTATCGATTTGATTTCTATGTGCTGGACCTGATGCTGCCCGGGGTGGCTGGCACCGAGCTGCTGCGCATCATCCGCAAGCGCAGCCAGGCCGGCGTGCTGATTGTCTCGGGGCGCCTGGGGCCCGAAGTGTTTGCCGAAGTCATCAACGCCGGTGCAGATATGTATCTGACCAAGCCCGTGACCTTCGAGCAGGTGGAACTGGCCGTTCGCGCCGTGCACCGGCGCATCATGACCACGGCCCGGACGGCCACGGCCTGGAAGCTGGACAGCCGCCGCAGTCTGCTGACCGCCCCCGATGGCCAGAGCGTGGAGCTGGGCGCCACCGACCTGATATTGATGGAGTGCTTTTTGCAGGCCCAGGGCGAAACCGTCAGCCGCGACCATATCCGCAGCCTGCTGACCCATACCAGCGCAGCCGAGTCCGACAACAACCTGCACGCCACCATCTACCGCCTGCGCCGCCGCATCGAAAAGGCGACGCCCGTGGCCGTGCCGCTGCAGTCCCAGCAGAAAGTGGGCTACCAGTTCCGCGCCCCCTTGATCGCGGCCTGATCAATTCGGCGCGAAAAACAAGAACGGGCCTCCAGGCCCGTTGCGCGTCTTCAGACCGGCTGAATCACATGACGAACTTGGACTCCACATCCGAGACCTTGCGCCTGGCCAGGGCCAGGTTGGCACGGCCGTTGTCCAGCACGTAGTAGATGAAGATGCCGTTGATCTTCTCGGCAGGGCGCAGGATGTGATACTGCTTGCCCAGGGTGATCAGAATGTCTTCGATGCTGTCGTTCAGACCCAGGGACTTCATGGTCTTCATCTTGGCGCGCACCACTTCGGTATTGCCTGCGGCAGCCAGCTCCAGGTCCACGCCGGAACCTATGCTGCCCAACAGCATGCCGCTGTTGTAATCCACCACTGCCGCGCACATGGCGCCATCCAGGGTCATCAGATCTTGCAGGCTTTCGTTCAGATTCGCCATCAGGAGCTCCTTGGTAAAGATTGGCTGGCCGATATCGGAAGATGCTCAATTTGTTTCAAGATTAACAAATCATTTCTGAGCGCGGATATCGACTTATGACAGACAAAGCCTTGTCATTTGATTGCATGCACTTACTTCAGGAACAAAGATTAGACACGTGAAAACACCGTCCAATCTGCCGCCAGCTCAGGCCTGGCAAGCGATTGAAGCTATTGCTTCGGGAGAAACCTCGCGCCGCCTCCTTCAGGCTCTGCCATCTATTGCTGAGCCCGTCACCGCCGCAGCCGCCGCGCATACCGGTCAGAACTGACGAACTCTGGCGCCTTTGGTACGTAAAACGCATAAATTCCAGGAACTCCATATAAAAACATCATGAGTTCTGAACTATTTAGGCTATTTATGTACTCAAAAAATTCAAATACAGTCTCCCCACATGCTGCCCGTGATGGGCAACGACTCCTGAATCCCGAGACATCACAACCAGAGGTTTCCAATGACTGATCGCACCCAAGTCCACGGCCTGCAAGTCGCCACCGAGCTGTACAACTTTGTGAACACGCAAGTGCTGCCTGGCACGGGCGTGGACCAGGACACCTACTGGAAGGGCTTCGACGCCATCGTGGCCGATCTGGCGCCCAAGAACGCAGCCCTGCTGGCCGAGCGCGATCGCCTGCAGACGCAGCTCGATACCTGGCACAAGGCCAACCCCGGCCCCATCGCCGACATGGCGGCCTACCGCCAGTTTCTGACCAGCATCGGCTATCTGGTGGAGTCTCCCAAGGACGCCAAGGCCACGACCGAAAACGTCGACGCCGAACTGGCCATTCAGGCCGGCCCCCAGCTGGTGGTGCCCATTCTGAACGCCCGCTACGCGCTGAACGCCGCCAACGCCCGCTGGGGCTCGCTGTACGACGCGCTGTATGGCACGGACGCCATCAGCGAAGAAGGCGGCGCCGAGAAGGGCAAGGGCTACAACCCCGTGCGCGGCGCCAAGGTCATCGCATTCGCACGCAACTTCCTCGATCAGGCCGTGCCCCTGGCCTCGGGCTCGCACAAGGACTCCACCGGCTACGCCGTCGAAGGCGGCAAGCTGGTCGTGTCCCTGAAGGACGGCAGCAAGACCAGCCTGAAGGACGAAGCCAAGTTCATCGGCTACCAGGGCGATGCTGCGGCTCCCAAATCGGTGCTGCTCAAGAACAACGGCATCCACATCGACATCATCATCAACAAGTCCACCCCCATCGGCAGCACTGACGCCGCCGGCGTGGCCGATGTGGTGGTCGAGGCCGCTCTGTCCACCATTCTGGATCTGGAAGACTCCGTGGCCGCTGTGGATGCCGAAGACAAGGTCAACGGCTATGCCAACTGGCTGGGCATTCTGAAGGGCACGCTGACCGAGTCCTTTGAAAAGGGCGGCAAGATCGTGACCCGTGGCCTGAACCCCGACCGCGAATACACCGGCGCCGACGGCAAGCCCGTGAAGCTGCACGGCCGCTCGCTGATGTTCGTGCGCAACGTGGGCCATCTGATGACCAACCCCGCCGTGCTGTGGGGCCCCGAGCAGAAGGAAATCCCCGAAGGCATCATGGACGCGCTGGTGACTACCGCCATCGCCATTCACGACCTGAAGGGCGGCGCCAACGGCATCCGCAATAGCCGCACAGGCAGCGTCTACATCGTCAAGCCCAAGATGCACGGCCCCGCCGAAGCCGCCTTCGCGAACGAACTGTTCGGCCGCGTTGAAAAGGTTCTGGGCCTGCCCGAGAACACCGTCAAGCTCGGCATCATGGACGAAGAGCGTCGCACTTCTGTCAACCTGAAGGCCGCTATCGCTGCTGCACCCGCACGCGTGGCCTTCATCAACACCGGCTTCCTGGACCGCACCGGCGATGAAATGCACACCGCCATGTATGCCGGCCCCATGGTCCGCAAGGCCGACATGAAGACCTGCGCCTGGCTGCCCGCCTATGAAAAGAACAACGTGCTGGTCGGCCTGAACATGGGCCTGCGCGGCCGCGCCCAGATCGGCAAGGGCATGTGGGCCATGCCCGACCTGATGAAGGCCATGCTGGAGCAGAAGATTGCCCAGCCCAAGGCCGGTGCCAACACCGCCTGGGTGCCCTCGCCCACCGGCGCCACCCTGCACGCCCTGCACTATCACCAGATCAATGTGGCCGACGTGCAAAAGGGTCTGGAAAGCCCCAACGCCGATGCCGAGTGCGACGAACTGCTGAACGCCATCCTGCAAGTGCCCGTGTCCACCAACCCCAACTGGTCCGATGCGGAAAAGCAGCAGGAAGTGGACAACAACGTGCAAGGCATCCTCGGCTATGTGGTGCGCTGGATCGACCAGGGCGTGGGCTGCTCCAAGGTGCCCGACATCCACAACGTAGGCCTGATGGAAGACCGCGCCACGCTGCGCATCTCCAGCCAGCACATCGCCAACTGGCTGCAGCACGGCATCGTCACCGAAGCCATGGTGCGCGACAGCTATGCCCGCATGGCCAAGATCGTTGACGAGCAGAACGCCGGCGACGCAGCCTACAAGAGCCTAGTGGCCAATCCCGATGGCGCGGCCTATCAGGCGGCTCTGGACCTGGTGTTCAAGGGCAAGGAACAGCCTTCCGGCTACACCGAGCCTCTGCTGCACGCCTGGCGCCTGAAGGTCAAGGCCGGCGCCTGATTGCCGGGCAAGGCCGCTCCTGAACAAGGAGTGGCTCCCGCTTGATACCAATGGATTTGAAAGACATTTCCACCCGAATCCATTGATTCAATTGCGCAATCCGCTATCAAAATGCACTCCATGTCAGTACATCGAGTGCATTTTTCTTGGCCACGGCCCTAGTGGTGCGGTATGGCTTCTACACTGCTGCCATGCCCACCGATCCCCTCATAGACGCCAGCCGCTGCCCTCTGTGCGGCCAGCCCAACCAGTGCGCCATCAGCGCCGGCCTGCCGCCGCAGAGCTGCTGGTGCATGCAGGCCCCGGTTTCACCGGACGCACTGGAGCGGCTGCCCGCAGACGCACGTGGCAAGGCCTGCATCTGCCCCGCCTGTGCGCGGCCGGTCGCCGACGATTCCACCCCTGCCTGATCCTGCGCTCACCGCCTTGCAGCTCGGGCATTCAACATCAGCAAGGAGACCTTGATGCCCACCTATCGCATTGAACTGTTTGAAGGCCGCAGCGTTGAACAAAAGCGCAAGCTGGCCGAAGAAATCACCCGCGTGACCACCGAGGTGCTGGGCAGTGCCCCCGAGTCCGTGGACATCATCATCACCGACGTGCCGCGCCACAACTGGGCCACCGGCGGCAAGCTCTGGTCGGAGCAAAGCTGACCGACCCGCACGCGGCCGAGGCCGTCCTGGGACGGCTCTTGGCCAGCCCGGCCTTATGATGGGCCTCTTTTCCCAACCCCAAGCCAGCAAGGAAACCTGCACATGCCCACCTACCATGTCGAAATGATGGAAGGCCGTACCGTCGAACAAAAGCGCAAGCTGGTCGAAGAAATCACCCGCGTCAGCGTTGAAGTGCTGGGCGGCTCGCCCGAATCGGTGGACATCATCATCACCGACATCAAGCGTCACGACTGGGCCACCGGCGGCAAGCTCTGGCTGGACCGCGAATAGGCCATCGCCGCCCTCTTGCGCAAAGCAGCTTAGGCTGCTTTTTTCATGCTGGCTTGGCAGCGGTTGACGATCTCTGCCATGCAGCACCATCATTGACGAAATCATCCATAGATTCTTGGGCTATAAAGCTTTTTTGCTTGAAAGATATGACGAAGCCATGTGCCAGCTGCTTGGAATGAACTGCAACACGCCTACCGATGTGCGCTTTAGCTTCTCAGGCTTCACGCAGCGCGCAGGCAACACCGGCGACCACACAGACGGCTGGGGCATCGCCTTCTTCGAAGACAAGGGCCTGCGCCACTTCGTCGATCACGAACGCGCCGTCGACTCCCAGATCGCCAAGCTCATCCGCGAATACCCGATCAAGAGCACCAACGTCATCGCCCATATCCGCAAGGCCACCCAGGGCGTGGTCAGCCTGCAGAACTGCCATCCCTTTGTGCGCGAGCTCTGGGGACGCAACTGGGTCTTCGCGCACAACGGCGATCTCAAGAACTTTGCCCCCAAGCTGCACGCCCACTTCCAGCCCATTGGCAACACGGACAGCGAGCAGGCCTTCTGCTGGATCATGCAGGAGCTGTGGAAGTCCCATGCGGGCGTGCCCAGCATCGAAGAGCTGACCCACACCCTGCGCGAGCTGGCCGCGAAGATCGCACCGCACGGCACGTTCAACTTCCTGCTCTCCAACGGCGAGGCGCTCTGGGCCCATGCCACGACCCACCTCTGCTACATCGAGCGTAGACATCCCTTCACCCAGGCACAGCTGTCCGACGAGGATCTCAGCGTGGACTTCTCCCGCGAAACCACCCCCCAGGACAAGGTGGCCATCATCGTCACCGCCCCTCTGACACAGAACGAGCAGTGGACTCCCTTCCAGAGTATCCGTCCGGCCACCCCATCTACCCCGAATGAGCAATTGCAAGCACCATCGTGTCCACGTAAACCATCGTGCACACCATGTCTCAAGAGATCCCCAACTCGCGCTCCCGTGTCCCCCGCACACGCCGGGTCTACAGCGCGCAATTCAAGGTTGAACTGATCGCCGCGTGCCAGCAGCCCGGCGCATCAATTGCCGCCACAGCACGTGAACATGGCATGAATGCCAATGTGCTGCATCGCTGGCTCAAGGAGCATCGTCTGGGCCTTCACCAGCCCACCTGCGATACCGCGCATGCTGTGGCGTCCGGCATCGCCCCGCACTGCGACGATGCAGCGGCTGAGCCAATGGCCAATGCACAGCCTGTTCGTGCCCCGGCGCATCTGCCTCATGCCAGCACCGTGCCCGCCTTCATCGCGATGACGCTGGGCTCGCCGGCGATGGGGCCTCAGCCAGCGGGTGCGCAAGCTGCCCCAAGTGCTGCATCGGCAACTCCCTCATCAGACATCCGCATCGAGTGCTGTCATCACGGCACCCTCGTGACGGTCAATTGGCCGGTGGCCGCTGCTGGCGAGTGTTCCCGCGCATTGCAGGGTTTGCTCCAGGTGCTGCGGCAATGATCCGTATCGACGCTGCCTGGCTTGCCACGGCCCCGCTGGACATGCGCGCCGGCACCGACACGGCGCTGGCCCGGGTGGTCAGCGTGTTCGGTGCTGCCCACCCTCATCACGCCTACCTGTTCGCCAACAGACGCGCCAACCGCATCAAGGTGCTGGTGCACGACGGCATCGGCATCTGGCTGGCCGCTCGCCGCCTGCACCAGGGGAAGTTCGTCTGGCCGGCGCCAGGCAATGAGCAGTGGCAGTTGGAGCCTGTCCAGCTTGACGCCCTGGTGCTGGGCCTGCCCTGGCAACGCATGGGAAACGCCGGCATTATCACCATGGTCTGAAGCCGGCGCGCAATCGGTGGATCTGCGCATGGCAGCGCAGGGCCTTCCTTGGCACACTGGCTGCCATGGTGGTGCAGCAACAATCCCTGAACAATCTCAGCGCAGAGCAACTGCGCGAGATGGTTGCCAGCCTCATGGGCCACGTGAGCGACAAGGACGCGCAAATCGCCCGCCACCAAACCGAACTCAAGCACAGCCAGGCGCTCAACGCCAAGCTCACCCACGAGAACGCGCTCTTGAAGCGCATGAAGTTCGCGGCCCAGTCCGAGCGCTTCAACGCCGAGCAGCGCAGCCTGCTTGAAGACGAGATCGAGGCCGACCTGGCAGCGGTCGCCGTCGAGATCGAGCAACTGCAGCCGCCTGCGCCAGCGCCCCAAGCCAAACAACAACCCAAGCGCCAGCCGCTGCCGGCCAACCTGCCGCGGCGCGAGATCCGCCACGAGCCTGAGTTGACTACCTGCGCCTGTGGTTGTGCGATGAAGCGCATCGGTGAAGACGTGGCCGAAAAGCTGGACTATGTGCCCGGCGTGTTCACGGTGGAGCGCCACATCCGTGGCAAGTGGGCCTGCGCCAAGTGCGAGACCATCACCCAGGTGCCGGTCGAGGCGCATGTGATCGACAAGGGCATCCCGACTGCGGGCCTGCTGGCCCAGGTGCTGGTGGCCAAGTACGCCGACCACCTGCCCCTGTACCGTCAGGAAGCCATCTTTGCTCGCGCAGGCTTGGGCCTGCCTCGCTCCACCCTGGCGCAGTGGGTGGGCACCTGTGGCGTGCGACTGCAACCGCTGGTCGATGCGCTCAAGGCGGAGATACTCAGCCGCAGCGTGCTGCACGCCGACGAGACGCCGGTGCAAATGCTCAAGCCTGGCAAAGGCAGCACCCACCGGGCTTACCTGTGGGCTTACGCACCAGGCGCCTTCGAAGACATGAAGGCCGTGGTGTACGACTTCTGCGAGTCAAGAGCGGGCGAGCATGCGCGCCACTTCCTGGGCGATTGGAAGGGGGCACTGGTCTGCGACGACTTTGCTGGTTACAAAGCCACGATCGCCAACGGTGTGACCGAGGTGGGCTGCCTGGCGCACGCCCGGCGCAAATTCTTTGACTTGCATGCGGCGAACAAAAGCCAGCTTGCCGGGTTCGCGCTGGAGCAGTTCGCCAAGGTTTACGACATCGAGCGCGAGGTCAAGGAGCTGAACGCCGATCAACGCAAAGCCATTCGTCAGCAGCACACCAAGCCGATCCTGGATGCGTTACACCAGTGGATGACATTGCAGCGGCAAAAGCTGCCAGACAGCTCGGCGACTGCCAGGGCCCTGGATTACAGCCTGCGGCGCTGGACTGCACTGACGCGCTTCGTTGATGACGGGCAACTGCCCGTGGACAACAACTGGATCGAAAACCAGATCCGGCCGATTGCCATTGGACGCAACAACTGGCTGTTCGCCGGCAGCCTGCGCGCGGGCCAGCGTGCGGCGGCGGTGATGAGTCTGGTGCAGTCGGCACGCATGAACGGGCATGACCCCTATGCCTACCTACAGGACGTGCTCACCAGGCTGCCCACGCACAAGGCCAGCCGTATCGACGAGCTCTTGCCGCACCGCTGGCAGCCCACCGACATCTGATCGTCAGCCATGGTAGCCATCTGCGGTCAACATGGGTTTGCCGTGCGCTTACCTTCCAGAACGGCGAGCTGCGCGTGTTTGTGCATGGCCAGGCCGCACCATACTGAAGTGCTTCAGGCTGACTGCTGAAGAATAAAAAGAGAGCGCCAGGCGCTCTCTTTTTATGGGGTTCCGGTATTTTTGTAGCCGGAATGCTTTGACACCCTGCGGCAAGCGCTCCTCGTTTCGAAGCGCCCAATAAAAAACCCCGTAATCTTTCGACTACGGGGTTTTCACTGTAAGAGCCTGACGATGACCTACTTTCACACGGGAACCCGCACTATCATCGGCGCAAAGTCGTTTCACTGTCCTGTTCGGGATGGGAAGGAGTGGTACCAACTTGCTATGGTCATCAGGCATAAACTTTTTGTCAGATTGACAGCGCCTCGATTAACTTCTTAATCTCGCTCACCTTCAATCCAACGAATTCATAGAGTCTTCAATCAGCTTTTCGATTGCGCCTTTTCGGCATAACTAGAACTTGCGTTCTGTCTTTCATTTTCCAGGCTTACCCAAAGTTATAGGGTCAAGCCGCACGGGCAATTAGTACTGGTTAGCTTAACGCATTACTGCGCTTCCACACCCAGCCTATCAACGTCGTGGTCTACAACGACCCTTCAGGGGGCTCAAGGCCCCGGCAGATCTCATCTTGAAACGAGTTTCCCGCTTAGATGCTTTCAGCGGTTATCTCTTCCACACTTAGCTACCCTGCGATGCCACTGGCGTGACAACAGGTACACCAGAGGTGTGTCCACTCCGGTCCTCTCGTACTAGGAGCAGGCTTCCTCAAATCTGCAGCGCCCACGGAAGATAGGGACCAAACTGTCTCACGACGTTTTAAACCCAGCTCACGTACCTCTTTAAATGGCGAACAGCCATACCCTTGGGACCGACTACAGCCCCAGGATGAGATGAGCCGACATCGAGGTGCCAAACACCGCCGTCGATATGAACTCTTGGGCGGTATCAGCCTGTTATCCCCAGAGTACCTTTTATCCGTTGAGCGATGGCCCTTCCATACAGAACCACCGGATCACTATGTCCTGCTTTCGCATCTGCTCGACTTGTCAGTCTCGCAGTTAAGCACGCTTATGCCATTGCACTATCGTCACGATGTCCGACCGTAACTAGCGTACCTTCGAACTCCTCCGTTACGCTTTGGGAGGAGACCGCCCCAGTCAAACTGCCTACCATGCACTGTCCCCGATCCAGATAATGGATCCAGGTTAGAACCTCAAACGCACCAGGGTGGTATTTCAACGTCGGCTCCATGCGATCTAGCGACCGCACTTCAAAGCCTCCCACCTATCCTACACAGATCCGTTCAAAGTCCAATACAAAGCTACAGTAAAGGTTCATGGGGTCTTTCCGTCTTTCCGCGGGGAGATTGCATCATCACAAACATTTCAACTTCGCTGAGTCTCAGGAGGAGACAGTGTGGCCATCGTTACGCCATTCGTGCAGGTCGGAACTTACCCGACAAGGAATTTCGCTACCTTAGGACCGTTATAGTTACGGCCGCCGTTTACTGGGACTTCAATCAAGAGCTTGCACCCCATCATTTAATCTTCCAGCACCGGGCAGGCGTCACACCCTATACGTCCACTTTCGTGTTTGCAGAGTGCTGTGTTTTTATTAAACAGTCGCAGCCACCAATTTTTTGCAACCCCTTTGAGCTCCATTTGTACAACTTCACTTACTTGGGGTACACCTTCTCCCGAAGTTACGGTGTCAATTTGCCGAGTTCCTTCTCCTGAGTTCTCTCAAGCGCCTTAGAATACTCATCTCGCGCACCAGTGTCGGTTTGCGGTACGGTCGTCAATAGCTGAAGCTTAGTGGCTTTTCCTGGAAGCAGGGTATCACTCACTTCGTCTGCAAGCAGACTCGTTATCACGCCTCATCTTAGCTCTCCGGATTTGCCTAAAGAGCACGACTACACGCTTGAACCAACATATCCAACAGTTGGCTGAGCTAACCTTCTCCGTCCCCACATCGCACTATTGATCGGTACAGGAATATTGACCTGTTTCCCATCAGCTACGCATCTCTGCCTCGCCTTAGGGGCCGACTCACCCTACGCCGATGAACGTTGCGTAGGAAACCTTGCGCTTACGGCGAGGGGGCTTTTCACCCCCTTTAACGCTACTCATGTCAGCATTCGCACTTCTGATACCTCCAGCATCCGTTACCAGACACCTTCACAGGCTTACAGAACGCTCTCCTACCACGCACAGTAAACTGTGCATCCGCAGCTTCGGTAACTGGCTTAGCCCCGTTACATCTTCCGCGCAGGACGACTCGATCAGTGAGCTATTACGCTTTCTTTAAATGATGGCTGCTTCTAAGCCAACATCCTGACTGTTTTAGCCTTCCCACTTCGTTTCCCACTTAGCCAATTTTAGGGACCTTAGCTGGCGGTCTGGGTTGTTTCCCTCTTGAGTCCGGACGTTAGCACCCGGTGCTCTGTCTCCCAAGCTGTACTCGTCGGTATTCGGAGTTTGCATAGGTTTGGTAAGTCGCCATGACCCCCTAGCCTAAACAGTGCTCTACCCCCGACGGTAATACTTGAGGCACTACCTAAATAGTTTTCGGAGAGAACCAGCTATTTCCAAGTTTGTTTAGCCTTTCACCCCTATCCACAGCTCATCCCCTAATTTTGCAACATTAGTGGGTTCGGACCTCCAGTACCTGTTACGGCACCTTCATCCTGGCCATGGATAGATCACTTGGTTTCGGGTCTACACCCAGCGACTAGTCGCCCTATTCGGACTCGATTTCTCTTCGCCTCCCCTATTCGGTTAAGCTTGCCACTGAATGTAAGTCGCTGACCCATTATACAAAAGGTACGCCGTCACCCCTAAGGGCTCCGACTTTTTGTAAGCATACGGTTTCAGGATCTATTTCACTCCCCTCCCGGGGTTCTTTTCGCCTTTCCCTCACGGTACTGGTTCACTATCGGTCGATGATGAGTATTTAGCCTTGGAGGATGGTCCCCCCATATTCAGACAGGGTTTCTCGTGCCCCGCCCTACTTGTCTGCAGCCTAGTACCACCGATCGGTTTTCACATACGGGACTATCACCCACTATGGTCGGCCTTTCCATGCCGTTTTGTTAACTGATCGACTATCACTGCAAGGCTCTTCCGAATTCGCTCGCCACTACTATCGGAATCTCGGTTGATGTCTTTTCCTCTGGGTACTTAGATGTTTCAGTTCTCCAGGTTCGCTTCGTGCACCTATGTATTCAGTGCACGATACCTCTTGCGAGGTGGGTTCCCCCATTCAGAAATCTCCGGATCAAAGCTTATTTGCCAGCTCCCCGAAGCTTATCGCAGGCTATCACGTCTTTCGTCGCCTATCATCGCCAAGGCATCCACCATATGCTCTTAGTCACTTGACCCTATAACTTTGGACTCTCTTAGCGAGAATCAAAGCCTGGTTTCAAAGACTGGTGAGGTCTTGCACCTCACGCGTTATGCCGTAATGTGAATATCTTTGGCTGCATCTTTCGATGCAGCTTAGAGAATATTCGTCATTACTAGATAAATTTGCATTCGCAAAATATCTGTTTTGACGCAATCAAAATGTTGCTGGCGGCACGGTGAGTATTTTTCAACTCTTTCCACCAGCAACGCTGATTTCGACTCTATGAATTTTTAAAGAACAGCCAATTGATCGACGTTTCGATCAATACAAAAGCAGTCTTTGCAAGACTGCTTTTGTATTGGGAAGCCTTCGATTATAGCACCATTAGCGCTATCATTTTTGGTGGAGGATGACGGGATCGAACCGACGACCCCCTGCTTGCAAAGCAGGTGCTCTCCCAGCTGAGCTAATCCCCCGGGATCCTCTGACCAGATATTGGAATCTTGGTGGGTCTAGTTGGGCTCGAACCAACGACCCCTGCGTTATCAACACAGTGCTCTAACCAGCTGAGCTACAGACCCATTCCACGCAGCCCACTTTTTCAGCAGGCCACCTGGCTTGTTCCAACAACCGATAAGTGTGGACGTTCAATTTGAAGCAGCATTTTTCCAGAAAGGAGGTGATCCAGCCGCACCTTCCGATACGGCTACCTTGTTACGACTTCACCCCAGTCACGAACCCCGCCGTGGTAAGCGCCCTCCTTGCGGTTAGGCTACCTACTTCTGGCGAGACCCGCTCCCATGGTGTGACGGGCGGTGTGTACAAGACCCGGGAACGTATTCACCGTGACATTCTGATCCACGATTACTAGCGATTCCGACTTCACGCAGTCGAGTTGCAGACTGCGATCCGGACTACGACTGGCTTTATGGGATTAGCTCCCCCTCGCGGGTTGGCAACCCTTTGTACCAGCCATTGTATGACGTGTGTAGCCCCACCTATAAGGGCCATGAGGACTTGACGTCATCCCCACCTTCCTCCGGTTTGTCACCGGCAGTCCCATTAGAGTGCTCAACTGAATGTAGCAACTAATGGCAAGGGTTGCGCTCGTTGCGGGACTTAACCCAACATCTCACGACACGAGCTGACGACAGCCATGCAGCACCTGTGTGCAGGTTCTCTTTCGAGCACCAAACCATCTCTGGTAAGTTCCTGCCATGTCAAAGGTGGGTAAGGTTTTTCGCGTTGCATCGAATTAAACCACATCATCCACCGCTTGTGCGGGTCCCCGTCAATTCCTTTGAGTTTCAACCTTGCGGCCGTACTCCCCAGGCGGTCAACTTCACGCGTTAGCTTCGTTACTGAGTCAGTTAAGACCCAACAACCAGTTGACATCGTTTAGGGCGTGGACTACCAGGGTATCTAATCCTGTTTGCTCCCCACGCTTTCGTGCATGAGCGTCAGTGCAGGCCCAGGGGATTGCCTTCGCCATCGGTGTTCCTCCGCATATCTACGCATTTCACTGCTACACGCGGAATTCCATCCCCCTCTGCCGCACTCTAGCCTTGCAGTCACAATGGCAGTTCCCAGGTTGAGCCCGGGGATTTCACCACTGTCTTACAAAACCGCCTGCGCACGCTTTACGCCCAGTAATTCCGATTAACGCTTGCACCCTACGTATTACCGCGGCTGCTGGCACGTAGTTAGCCGGTGCTTATTCTTACGGTACCGTCATGACCCGGGGATATTAGCCCCAGGCTTTTCGTTCCGTACAAAAGCAGTTTACAACCCGAGGGCCTTCATCCTGCACGCGGCATTGCTGGATCAGGCTTTCGCCCATTGTCCAAAATTCCCCACTGCTGCCTCCCGTAGGAGTCTGGGCCGTGTCTCAGTCCCAGTGTGGCTGGTCGTCCTCTCAGACCAGCTACAGATCGCAGGCTTGGTAAGCCTTTACCCCACCAACTACCTAATCTGCCATCAGCCGCTCTAGTAGCACAAGGCCCGAAGGTCCCCTGCTTTCATCCGTAGATCTCATGCGGTATTAGCTACTCTTTCGAGTAGTTATCCCCCACTACTAGGCACGTTCCGATGTATTACTCACCCGTTCGCCACTCGTCAGCATCCGAAGACCTGTTACCGTTCGACTTGCATGTGTAAAGCATGCCGCCAGCGTTCAATCTGAGCCAGGATCAAACTCTATAGTTCGATCTTGAATTTAAAGTCTTTCGACTGCTCACTCACTTGACGGAATCAAGAAGAATAAATTCTTCCTCATTACTGTTTTTGTGAGCGCTTGATAACTCCGAAGAGTTTGCTCCGAAGAACTGGCTGCTTGCCCTCAAACGCCCACGCTTATCGGCTGTATTTTTTAAGGAACCGAGTGCAAAACCGGAAGTACCGATCTTGAATCTCGTTGCTTGCTGCGATCAGCGAAGCCTTGAATTCTATCACAACTTTGCCGCCTGATTTCTTTCAGATCGACTAGCAAAAATTTGCATTTCGCTCAGTGAAGCCTTGCATTGTACACAGATTTTGGCAGGCCAGGCAACATCCACACGGACATCCAGACAAAGAACCCCGGCAGGCCCTGCCTGCCGGGGTTCTTTGTCGCTTCTCAGGCGCTAGCTGCCTGCTCCAATGCATCAACAAACAGTGCTGCCACATCGCAGCCGGTCTGATCAAAGATCTCCTGGAAGCAGGTGGGACTGGTCACATTGATCTCGGTGACGTTGTGACCAATCACATCCAGTCCGATCAATAGCAGGCCACGCTGCACCAAACGCTCCCCAATGAACTCGGCAATTGCCTTGTCCTGCTGCACCAATGGCTGGGCAACCCCCTTGCCGCCAGCCGCCAGATTGCCACGCACCTCATTGCCCTGCGGAATGCGTGCCAGGCAGAACGGCACGGGCTTGCCGCCGATGATGAGCACCCGCTTGTCGCCATGAACGATGTCGGGCAGGAATTTCTGCACCATGACGCTGGTGGAGCCGCCCTGATTCAGGGTTTCGATGATGCTGCCGAGATTGCGGCCGTCTTCGCCAACCCGGAAGATGCCCATGCCGCCCATGCCGTCCAGCGGCTTGAGGATGATGTCCTTGTGCTCTGCATGAAAAGCACGGATGTCCTGGGCGCTGCGCGTGACCAGGGTGGGCGAGATGAACTGTGCAAACTCCATGATGGCGAGCTTTTCGGGATGCTCGCGCAGTGCGCTGGGTTTGTTGAAGACCTTGGCGCCCTCACGCTCGGCCTGACCGAGCATGTGCGTGGCGTAGAAGAACTCGGAATCGAAGGGCGGATCCTTGCGCATGACGATGGCATCAAAATCTGCCAGTGCCGTCAAAGCGCTTCGCGTCTCCTCAAACCAGCGGTCTTGTTCCCCGGTCAGGCTGATGTGACGCACCTGCGCCATGACCTTGCCGCCGCTTTGCCAGGAGATATGGCGGGGCTCGCAGGCCACGATCTGGTGTCCTCGGCGTTGAGCCTCACGCATCATGGCAAAGGTGGAGTCCTTGTAGATGACAAAGGATTCCAGCGGATCGGCAACAAACAGTATTTGCATGGTGAAAAACTCTAGCGGTAGAGGTAGATACCGGCATCATGCCCAGCCGGGCAAAACACCACAATATGACGGCAGATACTCAGGTCCTGCGCGCACGCAGGCTCTGGACAAGCAAGGCCAGGCTTCCAGCGACCACGCCCCAGAAGGCCGAGCCCACCCCTGCGATGACGACGCCGCTGAGCGTGACCAGAAAGGTGATGAGCGCTGCCTCTCGGTGCTTTTCCTCCTTGAAGGCCGTCGCCATGCCGCCGCCTATGGAGCCCAGCAGGGCCAGTCCGGCGATGCAGGCCACCAGCTCCTTGGGAAAGGCCGTCAGCAGGCCCGTGACCACCGCACCAAAGACACCTATCAAAATATATAGCAGTCCGCACACAGCAGCGGCGGTATAGCGCTTGTCCCTGTCCTCATGCGCCTCGTCTCCCATGCAGATCGCCGCCGTGATGGCGCTGAGGTTGAGGGCATAGCCGCCAAACGGTGCCAGCAGCAAGGTCGCCACGCCGGTCATGCTGATGACCTTGGACACCGGTATCGGATAGCCCGTGGCGCGTATCACCGCCACGCCCGGCAGATTCTGCGAAGCCATGGTCACGACAAACAGGGGCAACGCCAGGCTGATGAGCGCCTGCAGCGAGAACTCGGGAGCCGTATAGACCGGCATGGCCAGCCCGCCATGCACAGCCGACCACTGCATCTGCCCGCTCAGCGCCGCCCAGGCGGTTCCGGCCAGCAGGGTGATGATGACCGCATAGCGAGGCGCCATACGCCGCGAAAGCAGATAGGCAAGCAGCATGACCAGCACCAGGGACAGATTGGTTTCGGCCGCAGAGAAAGCCTGCATGCCGAACTTGGCCAGCACGCCGGCCAGCAGGGCCGACGCAATTTCCATGGGGATGCGGTTCATGATGCGCTCGAACCAGCCGGTCACCCCCACCAGAATGATGAGTGCCGCGCTGACAATAAAGGCACCGATCGCCTCCCCCATGGAGAAACCACCCGCCAGCCCGGCGGTCGCCAGCACCGCCGCCCCTGGGGTGGACCAGGCCACCATGACTGGCATGCGCAGAATCAGCGACGGGAGCAGCGAACACAGACCCATGCCCAGACCCAGTGCCCAGATCCAGGAAGTAATCTGCTCAGGCGTGGCATGAAACGCCTGCGCCGCCTGAAACACCAGGGCTACCGAGCTGGTAAAGCCCACAAGCACGGCCACAAAGCCTGCGGCCACGGCGGCAGGACTCAAGTCTTTGAAAAAGCGCATCCGTGCATTCTGGCACCAGCACCACCCAAAATGATGCACTCCGCGTAAGCGCGAATGACGAAGCCCATCATCACATCAAAATCAATAGCTATCAGCGCTTGCTGATAAAGAGCCAAAGGCCTATTTGACTCAAAGTATTTACAGCTCGATCTTGGAGCCCAGCTCCACCACCGAGTTGCTCGGGAGGTGCAGGAAATCAGCAACCCGGCTCGCGTTCTTGTGCATCTGCGCGAACAGCTTTTCGCGCCAGTGCGCCATGGAGTTGTTCATGCGCGGGATGATCACATCACGCGAAAGGAAATAGCTGGTGGACATGGAGTCCAGCTTGCAGCCCTGGGTACGCAGCTGCGCCAGCGCCGCAGGCACATCGGGCTCGTTCTTGAAGCCGTAGTGGATGATGACTTCCCAGCAGTCGCCGCCCAGCGACTCGGACTCCACCCGCTTGTCCATCCCGACCCAGGGCACTTCGTGGTTGCGTACGGTCACAAAGAGATTGCGCTCATGCAGCACTTTGTTGTGCTTGAGGTTATGGAGAAGCGCATGCGGCACGGTGCCGGGCTCCCCCGAGAGGAAAACCGCCGTGCCGGGCACGCGCGTGGGCGGATGACGCCAGGTGGATTCCAGAAACTGACGCAGATCCAGCGCATCCGCCTGCAACTTCTGATGCAGCAGCTCGCGCCCTCGGCGCCAGGTCATCATCAGGGTAAAGACCGTGCCACCGATCAGCAGCGGGAACCAGCCGCCTTCAAACAGCTTGAGCAGATTCGAGGCGAAGAAAGCCAGATCCACCACGAAGAAGAAGCCCGTCGCCAGCAGGCACAAGGCCAGCGAATAGTTCCAGCGATAGCGGATGACAAAGAAGGTCAGCATGGTGGTGATCAGCATGTCCAGCGTCACCGCAATACCGTAGGCCGCCGCCAGATTGCCGCTATTGCGAAACAGCAGAACAGCCAGCGCAATCGCCACAAACAGACCCCAGTTGACCAGAGGCATATAGATCTGGCCAGTCTCCTTCACACTGGTGTGGCGTACTTCAAAGCGAGGGAAGTAGCCCAGCTGAATGACCTGACGCGTCACGCTGAAGGCCCCCGTGATCAGCGCCTGCGAGGCGATCACCGTGGCCATGGTGGCCATGATGACCAGCGGCAGCAGCGCCCAGCTGGGCGCCATCATGAAAAACGGGTTCTTGACTGCCTCGGGATTGGCCAGCAGCAAAGCGCCCTGACCGAAGTAATTCAAGGTCAGCGCCGGCATGGCAACGCTGAACCAGGCCAGGCGGATCGGCTTCTTGCCGAAGTGCCCGAGATCGGCATACAGAGCCTCGGCACCGGTCACACAGAGCACGACCGAACCCAGAATGATGAAGCTGATGCCCGGGCTGTTCCAGATGAAGCGGACCGCGTAATGCGGGCTGAGTGCCGCCAGGATTTCCGGATGCCCCATGATCTGGTGCACACCCAGCAGGGCGATACAGGCAAACCAGGTCACGGTGACAGGGCCAAAGAACTTGCCTATGCCTGCAGTGCCGCGCTTTTGCACGAAGAACAGCAGAAACAGAATCACCAGCGTCAGCGGAATCACGGCCTTGGTGAAATGTGGCGAGATGACCTCCAGGCCCTCGACCGCCGAGAGCACGGAAATCGCCGGAGTGATAACGCCATCGCCATAGAAAAGCGAGGTGCCGAACATACCCACCAGAAACAACGTGCTGGACAGTCGCGGCCTGTCCTTGACCGTCTGCGAGGCCAGGGCCAGCATGGCCACCAGCCCGCCCTCGCCGTTGTTGTCGGCGCGCAGCACCAGGGTCACGTACTTGAGGGAGACGATGACCGTGAGCGTCCAGAACAGTACCGATAGCACGCCATAGACGTTGGCCGGCGTGAACGGCACATAGCCTGAGCCGAAAACCTCCTTGACCGAGTACAAAACACTGGTTCCGATGTCTCCGTAGACGACACCGATCGCGCCCAGGGTCAGGGCGCCTAGCGAGGATTTCGAATTTTGCACGGTTCAGGAAGCGACTCGTAAGGCAGTCACCAAGTGATCAATTTGTCGGCATTGTGCGCTGTCCTCAGCGCCTGCGAAATCAGTCGTAAATTTCTGCGTCGGGATTAGTGGCTTCCAACTCGTAGCTGGCCGCCAACATGGCCAAACGTGCTATCACGCCATACATATAGAAGCGGTTGGGTGCGCTGGCGCCCGGACGTGCGCTGGCCTGAGGCAGGTGGTTGCTCTGCTGGAAAGCCAGCGGCACGTAGCCCGCACCGGGAGCATTGAGGTTCTCGTCCTCGCCGCGCTCGGGGTGCATGCGGTAGAAACCGCCCACCACATAGCGATCCATCATGTAGACCACGGGCTCGGCCACGGCGTTGTGCATGCGCTCATAGGTCAGCACGCCCTCCTGCACGATGACGTCATGCACGGTCTGGCCGTCCTTGATGACGCCCATCTTGTTGCGGCTCTTGCGCGGCAGCGCAGCCAGCTCCTTGGCGTCGCGCACGGTCATCACGCCCATGCCATAAGTGCCGTTGTCGGCCTTGACCACGGCAAACGGCTTTTCCTTGATGCCGTATTCCTTGTACTTGCGGCGCACCTTGGAGAGGATCACGTCCACCTGCTCGGCCAGGGCCTCCATGCCAGTGCCTTCGGCAAAGTCGATGTTCTCCACATGACCGAACAAGGGGTTGATCAGCCAGGGGTCGATGCCCAGCAGCTTGCCGAAGCGCTTGCCGACTTCCTCGTAGCTCTGGAAGTGACGGCTCTTGCGGCGCACATTCCAGCCTGCATGCAGCGGCGGCAGCAGGTATTGCTCGTACAGCTCCTCGATAATGCCGGGCACGCCGGTGGAGAGGTCGTTGTTGAGCAAAATGGTGCAGGGGTCGAAATCCTTGAGGCCCAGACGGCGCTTGCTGCGGATCACCGGCTCCAGCTTGATCTCGTCGCCCAGGGGCAGCGTGATGGACAGCGTCTTCTTGATCTCGGGGCTGATGGAGCCGATGCGCACATTGAGACCCGCCATGCTGAAGATGCGCTTGAGCTGCAGCACGCTGGCCAGATAGTGGGTGTTGCGCGTGTGGTTCTCGGGAATGATGAGCAGATTGCGCGCCTCGGGGCATATCTTTTCGATGGCAGCCATCGCAGCCTGGACAGCCAGTGGCAACATTTCATCGGTCAGGTTGTTCCAGCCGCCTGGAAACAGGTTGGTATCCACCGGTGCCAGCTTGAAACCCGCATTACGAATATCCACCGAACAGTAGAACGGCGGCGTGTGCTCCATCCATTCCAGGCGGAACCAACGCTCAATGGCAGGCATGGAGTCAAGAATGCGCTGCTCAAGTTCGTTAATGGGGCCGGTCAAAGCCGTGACGAGATGTGGAACCATAAATACCCTCAGGAGACGATGGTGGGGGGCAATTGTAGAGATTGAAGCATGAGATAGGTGTTTTCCCCAGTCTTTGTTTCAACGACGCCAGAACGCCGGTGACAGCAAAGCCATGAAACTCAGTATCTCGAGCCGCCCCAACAGCATGCCCAGAGTACACACCCAGATCTGGAAATCCGTCAACACCGTGTAGTTGGATGATGGGCCAACCGCGCCCAGTCCCGGTCCCATGCAGTGCACGCTGGCCAGCACGGCAGAGAACGCGGTCAGAGGGTCGAGATCGGTCAGCAGCAGCACCATGCTCAGCACAATGACGGTGGCACCGTAAACCAGCATGTAGGCCAGCACCGAAAAAATCATCGGGTTATCTACCACCGCATCGCCCAGCCGCACCGGCTGCACGGCGCGCGGGTGCACCAGACGTGTCATCTCGCGCCTGGCCTGCTTGACCAGAATCAGCATGCGCACCATCTTGATGCCGCCGCCGGTCGAGCCTGCGCTGGTGGCCACCCCCGACAACAGCAACAGCAAAACAGGAATGAACACCGGCCAGGACAGATAGTCCGTGGTGGAAAAGCCGGTGGTCGTGGCGACCGAGACCGTGTGGAACATGCCGTTGCGCAAGGCATCGAGCGGCCCATAGACCCCCTTGACCCAGAGCAGCAGCGCCACCAGCAGGCCCGAGCCCAGCAACACGCCGATCGTGGCGCGCATTTCGGGGTCGCGCATGAAACTATCGATACGCCCCTTGCGCATGGCCACGAAGTACAGCGCAAAGTTGCAACTTGCCAGCAACATGAACAGCAAGGCCGCGGCCTCCAGCAGCGGCGAGTTGAAATAGGCAAAGCTGGCATCGTGCGACGACAGCCCGCCCAGGCTCACCGTGGCGAACATATGCATCAGCGCATCCAGCGGCTGCATGCCGCAGGCCCAGAAGGTCAGAAAACAGCCAATGGAGAACAGCGCGTACACACCCCACAGGCCTTTGGCCGTCTCGGTAATACGCGGCGTGAGCTTGGTGTCCTTGACGGGACCTGCAGCTTCCGCTCTGAAAAGCTGAGCACCGCCGACACCCAGCAGTGGCAACACGGCCACGGCCAGAATCAGAATCCCCATACCCCCCATCCATTGCATGAAGGTACGCCAGACATTGATGGACACCGGCAACTGATCCAGACCGCTGAGCACCGTGGCCCCAGTCGTCGTCAGGCCCGATACGGCCTCGAAGTAGGCATGGGTGAGACTGATGGAAATGCCCACCCGGTTCAGCCCCATCATCAGCGGCACCATGGCACACAGCGGCAGCACTACCCAGACCAGGGTCACCAGAATCACGCCATGGCGCGGTTGCAGATCCTGCTTGTGACGGTGCAGCCCCCCCCACAGCAGCAGGCCCACGCCTACCGTCAGTCCGATCGACCAGGGATAGATGCGCCAGATGCCATCCTGCGTGAACCAGGAGATGCCAAAGGGCAGCAGCATGGCGCCGGCAAACATGATCATCAGCATGCCCAGCACACGCAGGACAGGAAGCAGGTCTTTCATGTGTGCAGCTTAGAAAAAGGTGGCGCTGACGCGGAACAGGTTTTCCACGTTGCGCACCAGTCGCTTGTTGGGCAGAAAGAACACCACATGGTCGCCGGATTCGATTACGGTATGGCTGCGCGGAATGATGACCTCGGTCTCCAATGCCGTGCCCGCCACTTCCTCGCAGGTCTTGCCTTCTGGAATGCCGCGTACGATGAGACCGATATGCACTTCCTCGGGCAGGCGCAGCTCTTCCACCTTGCGCCCCACCACACGCGAACTTTTGCGGTCGCCCCGCGCCACGATCTCCAGTGCCTCGGCAACGCCGCGGCGCAGGCTGTGCACGGCCTGCACATCGCCGCGGCGCACGTAAGCAAGGAACTCGCCCAGCATGGCCTGCGCCGGCGACAGCGCAATATCGATCTGCGTGCCGTGCATCAGGTCAGCATAGGCGCGGCGATTGATCAACGACAGCACGCGGCGCGCGCCCATGCGCTTGGCCAGCAGGCTGGACATGATGTTGTCCTCGTCGTCGTCCGTCAGCGCGAGGAACAGATCCACCTCCTCGATGCCCTCTTCCTCCAGCAGCGCCTCATCGGTGGCATCACCCTCCAGCACCAGCACTTCGGCAGGCAGCGCCGACGACAGGCTCAGACATTGCTGGGCGCTGGACTCGATGATCTTGACGTGAAAGCGCCCGGGCGTCTGCGCCAGCTTCCTGGCCAGCCGCAGGCTGACCTGACCTCCGCCCGCAATCATGATGCGGAACACTGGCCGGCTCGGGCGGCCTTCGGGCAGATTGATGGCCTTGAGAGCCTCGGACACATGCTCGGTCGCTGCCAGCATGAAGACCTCGTCGCCGGGCTCTATGCGCGTGGCCCCGTCGCAGCGCACAAACCGGTCTGGCTCGTCCATGAAACGGCGGTAGATCGCCACGATGCGCATGGCCAGCTCGGGCATGCGCTCGCGCACCTGGGCAATCTGCAGGCCCACAGCTGGCGCGCCGGCGCGCGCGCGCACCGAGGCCAATGCGGCCCGACCGCCCGCAAATGCGCGCACCTGCATGGCTTCCGGGTATTCGATGAGCTTGCGGATGTAATGGGTGACCGATTCCTCGGGACAGATGATGCGATCGACCGCAAAACCCTCCTTGCCCAGCACCGGGTCATCCACCGCAAAGCTGGACGAGCGCACCCGCGCAATGCGGGTGGGAATATCGAACACGGCCTGGGCAATCTTGCAGCAGACCAGGTTGGTCTCGTCCATGGAGGCGCAGGCGATCAGCAGGTCGGTATCCTTGGCGCCGGCCTCGGCCAGGACCTGGGGATCGATGCCGTTGCCAACCACACCGCGCAGGTCGAAGCGAGATTCCAGCTCACGCAATGCTCGCGCATCCGTGTCGATGACGGTGATTCCGTTTTGCTCGGACACCAGACTTTCGGCCACACTCTGGCCTACGCGCCCGGCACCCAGAATAATGATTTTCATGGTGTTATGGAAAGGGATCCAAGCTGCGGCATTGAGTCATATCCGGAAAAGACCGCGCCTGCAGCCTCTCCGGAAGACGGATTTCAGGAGCGGACTTCGCCGTCGCCCAAGACCACGTATTTGAGCGAAGTCAAGCCCTCTATGCCCACCGGACCACGCGCATGGAACTTGTCGGTGCTGATGCCGATCTCGGCGCCGAGTCCGAACTCGAAGCCATCGGCAAAGCGGGTGCTGGTATTGACCATGACGCTGGCCGAATCGACCTCGCGCAGGAATTTCTGCGCATGCAGGTGATTGGTGGTCAGAATCGACTCCGTATGGTGGCTGGAGTACTTGTTGATGTGTGCAATGGCCTCGTCCACACCGTCCACCAGCTTCACGCTGATGATGGGGGCCAGATATTCCTCGTACCAGTCCTGCTCCACTGCCTCGGCCAGCTTGGCATCCTTGACAGTCTGCAAAATAGCCAGGGCCTCGGCATCGCAGCGCATCTCCACGCCCTTGGCAGCATAGACGACACCGATCCTGGGCAGGAAGTCTGCAGCCACGGCGCGTGCCACCAGCAGGCTTTCGCTGGCGTTGCAGGGGCTGTACTTGTTGGTCTTGGCGTTGTCGGCCACCTTCACGGCCATGGCGATGTCGCAGGGATCATCCACATAGGTGTGGCAATTGCCATCCAGATGCTTGATGACGGGCACCTTGGCCTCGCGGCTGATGCGCTCGATCAGGCCCTTGCCGCCACGGGGGATGATGACGTCCACATAGTCGGGCATGGCGATGAGTTGACCCACGGCGTCACGGTCGGTGGTCTCCACCAGCTTGACGCCGTCTTCAGGCAGACCGGCCTCGGCCAGCGCCTGGGCCACCAGCCTGGCCAGCGCCTTGTTCGAGTCGATCGCCTCCGAGCCACCGCGCAAAATGCAGGCATTGCCGCTCTTGATCGAGAGGCTGGCCGCTTCGATGGTCACATTCGGGCGGCTTTCATAAATCATGCCGAACACGCCCAGGGGCACACGCATCTGGCCCACGCGGATACCGCTGGGCATTTGCTTGAGGCCGCTGATCTCGCCGATCACATCGGGCATGGCAGCCAGCTGCTCGCAGCCTTCGGCGCAGGTCTCCAGCACCTTGGGCGTCAGTCGCAGCCTGTCGACCATGGGCGCCGACAGGCCATTGGCCACGGCACGCTCCAGGTCGCGGGCATTGTCGATCTGCAGCGGCTCGACGTTCTCGCGAAGCAGACGGGCCAGCGCCTTGAGTGCTTTGTTTTTAGTAGCTGCAGACGCACGCGCCATCAGTGCAGAGGCGGCTTTTGCCTGTACACCGAGGTTGTGCATGTATTCGACGGTATTGAGCGCGTTCATGGCGTGATTTTCGCCGAGATAAGCAAGTTGCGCAGACAAGCCCGACCATGAGGGGGTTTATGGCCCTGCTGACACCTACACTCGGCCTCTGAATCGCAAGGAGACTTATGAGCCACAACACCACAGCGCTGCAGGAAAGCGCCCGCCAGCTCCAGCAGCTGCGCAGCGGATTCGAGCAGCTCGCCCGCTCACAGATCAGCGCCAGCGCCCTCGGCCAGCAGGCACGCGCCGCGACCACATTGCTTGCGGCACTGCCGCCACGCTATGGCGAGGTGCTGCTCAATCTGCTGGACCAGCTCGAATCCAGCGCGCTGTTCACCGAGGAAAGCTGCTCCTTCAGCCAGAAGGACCTGCTGGACAATCTTCGCCTATGGGCCGACAAGGCCCAAGCCCAGCTCACTGCCAATCCCGACTGAGCCGCAAATCAGCGCCCGGCCTGGGCCAGCTGCATGGCCAGCTGCCGCAGGGCCTGCCAGCTGTCGCGTGGCCAGCCCGCGCTGGGCAGGCCTTTGACAATTCCGTCCACGGCATGGGTAGCCTGGAGCAGTTCGGCCGCACGTGCATCGCTGACACGCGGCAGCAGCCGCTCCATCAGCCTCTCCTTGGGGCCCCAGATGCGGTTCTCGCGCAGCGCCATGGGCAGGGGCTTGCCGCCCGCCATGGCGTCCTTGACCCGCTTGATGTTTCGAATGTCCTCGGCCAGCGCCCAATGCACCAGCACCTCGGCCTCGCCTTCGGCCTGCAGGCCATCCAGCATGCGCATGCTGCGCGCCACCTGGCCCGATAGCACGGCCTCGGACAGCTTGAACACGTCGTAGCGCGCCACATTGAGCACGGCCTGCTCCACCTGCGCCAGACTCAGCTCGCCCTCGGGGTGCAGCAGGGCCAGTTTCTGAATTTCCTGGTGCGCGGCCAGCAGATTGCCTTCCACTCGGTCGGCAAAGAACTGCAGCGTGCGCTGGCCTTCTTCCCCGGCCGCCACGCGCTGGTTCTGCAGCGCCAGACGCTGGGCAATCCAATGCGGCAGCGCACCGCGCTCCACCGGGTCGACCTGGATGGAGACACCGTTGCCGTCCAGCGCCCCAAACCAGGCCCCGGTCCTGGTGGCCTTGTCCAGGCGCGGCAGACTGATCAGGGTCAGCGTGCTGTCGTTGCCCTGGGCGCTGCTGGCCAGCTGCTGCAGCGCAGCACTACCATCCTTGCCGGGTTTGCCGCTGGGAATACGAATTTCGAGAATCTGCTTGTCCGCAAACAGGCTCAGGCTGCCGCCGGCCGCCAGCACGCCGCTCCAGTCAAAGTGCGCGCCCATGACGGTATAGCTGCTGCGCTCGGTATAGCCCTGAGCACGCGCCGCTGCACGAATCGCGTCGGCCGCTTCCTGCTGCTGCAAGGGCTCATCGCCATGCAGCACATAGAGCGAGCGCAAGCCCTTGGCCAGATGGGAGGGAAGCTGGTTCAGCGCAAGCTGCATGGAGAAAAGTTTTCTATAAAAAGTATCTGAAACGCCCTGAATTCAAGCGTCAGCAGCTATCAGATTCACCGGCGCATCGCCGGCGACTCGCGGCCTCCGCCCGGGACCGCCGCGCAGCAACTCAGGCAATGGCTTATGACACCTGCAGGCTCTTGACCGCAGCCAGACGGCGAATGATCTGCTGCACGATGTCGTTGCGCATGTCCTTGTTCAGCATTTCCTCTTCTACTGCCTTGGACAAGGCATTGGTTTCGTTATAGGTCACGTTGCGAATCTGGCGAATCTCGACCGGCTCGATCAGCTCATCGCCGCCGGGCGTGCGCAACGAGAAGCGCACGATCAGGCGCAGTTCGATTTCACGCACCTGGCCAGCCACGTTGGAGCCGATGATCACGCGCTGGGCCTGCTCGCTGATGATCTGGCAGATCACCTCGGCGGTATCGGGCGATGCCGGGTCCTTGACCACGGTCAATTGATCGCCGCTCGATTCCAGACTGCGACGCAGCAAAGTGCCCACGGGCGCACCACGCCCCGCCTGCACATAAATGGAGCGAAACACAAAATTCGGCGCACCGCGCAGGCGAAAGCCGCAGGCCCCCAGCAAAGGCGTCAAGGCCATGGCGGCCAGCAGCGTACGTTTTTGCATCAACTGTCCTCAAATCTTCAAGCCCTGCTGCGAGCATCGCCTCCTGCTCCAGAAATACCGAGCAAGAGCCGCCCCGCAGCGAAGGTATTGTCCCCCTCCCGCGAAGCGAGAGAGGGGGAAGGCGGGGCCGCCTGGGCGCGAAACGCCTCAGGGGGAGACTCCGGTCACACGACAATATTCACCAGACGCCCCGGCACCACGATGATCTTCTTGGGTGCACGGCCTTCGGCAAACTTCTGGTACTCCTCATTGGCCAGTGCAGCCGCCTCGATGGCAGCCTTGTCGGCAGTGGCAGACACCAGGATCGCACCGCGCAGCTTGCCGTTGACCTGCAGCACCAGCGAGATCTCGTCCTGCACCAGGGCCTTGGGATCGACCTGCGGCCAGGGGGCATCGAGCAGATCGCCCAGGTGGTTGGCATAGCCCAGTTCGCTCCACAGCACATGCGCCAGATGGGGCGTAGCGGGGTAGAGCACGCGCAGCAGAATGCCGAAGCCTTCGATCAGCGCCACCTTGGCACCGGTGTCATCCAGGGCCTTGAAGTCTTCCAGCGCATTGATCATCTTCATCGCGCCGGAAACCACAGTGTTGTACTGCATGCGCGAGTAGTCGTACTCGACCTGCTTGAGCACGTTGTGGATTTCCAGACGCAGGGCCTTTGCCGCCTTGCCGAATTCCACATCGTCCAGCGACTTGGCGCCGGCCACGCCCTGCACCGCGGAAGCCATGTCCATGCCTGTCAGCTTGCTGCCGAAGTTGTAGACGCGGCGCAGGAAGCGATAGCTGCCTTCCACGGCGGCGTCGTTCCACTCCAGCGTCAGCTCGGGGGGCGAGGTGAACATGGTGTACAGACGTGCGGTGTCGGCGCCGTACTTCTCGATCAGATCCTGCGGGTCCACGCCGTTGTTCTTAGACTTGGACATGGTGCCCACGCCCTCGTAATCGATGGCGGTACCCACGGGCAGCAGGCCGTCGGCGCTGTCCACTTCGACCTTGAGCTTGGCGCCGATGATCTTGCCGGAGTCGTCGAACACATGCTCCACATCCTTGGGCCAGAAGTATTCCTTGGCGCCCTTGGCCGTGCGACGGCTGTAGATGTGGTTGAGCACCATGCCCTGGGTCAGCAGCTTGGTGAAGGGCTCGTCGATCTTGACCAGACCCAGGTCGCGCATGACCTTGGTCCAGAAGCGCGCATACAGCAGGTGCAGGATGGCGTGTTCCACGCCGCCGATGTACTGGTCCATGGGCATCCAGTAATCGGCGCCGTCGGCCACCATCTGCTCGCTGTTCTTGGCGTCGCAATAGCGCATGAAGTACCAGGACGAATCCACGAAGGTATCCATGGTGTCGGTTTCACGGCGGGCAGGCTTGCCGCAGCAGGGGCAGACCACGCCTGCGTGGAAGGCCTCGGACTTGACCAGCGGATTGCCGGAGCCATCAGGCACCAGATCCTGGGGCAGGACCACGGGCAGATCCTTCTCGGGCACGGGCTGAGGACCGCAATCGGCGCAATGAATGATGGGGATGGGGGTGCCCCAGTAGCGCTGACGGCTGATGCCCCAGTCGCGCAGGCGCCAGGTGGTCTTGAGCTCGCCCAGGCCCTTGTCGCCCACGATCTTGGCCACGGCCTGCACCGCATCCTTGTGGTTCAGACCGTCGAGATCGCCGGAGTTGATCAGTACGCCGCGCTCCTTGTCGCCATACCAGTCGTTCCACTGCTTGTCGTCATAAGCGGCCTGGCCTTCCACGGCCACCACCTGCTTGATGGGCAGGCCGTACTTGTTGGCAAAGGCGAAGTCGCGTTCGTCGTGGGCGGGCACGCCCATCACGGCGCCGTCGCCATAGCTCATCAGCACATAATTGCCGATCCACACCTCGACCAGCGCGCCGGTGATGGGATGGGTGACGAACAGGCCCGTGGGCTTGCCTTCCTTTTCCTTGACGGCCAACTCGGCCTCTGTCGTGCCACCCTTTTTGCATTCTTCGATGAAGGCAGCCAGTTCGGGCTTGTCGGCAGCGGCCTGCTGTGCCAGGGGGTGCTCAGGCGCCACGGCGCAGAAGGTCACGCCCATGATGGTGTCTGCACGCGTGGTGAAGACATACATCTTGCCGTCCTGGATCAGTTGGCCGTCAGCCCCCTTGATGTCATGGGTGAACGCAAAGCGCACGCCAGCGGACTTGCCGATCCAGTTCTCCTGCATCAGGCGCACCTTGTCGGGCCAGCCATTCAATGTGGCCTTCTCGTTGCCGACCTGCACATGGTCCAGCAGCTCCTGGGCGTAGTTGGTGATGCCCAGGTAGTAGCCGGGAATCTCGCGCTTTTCCACCAGCGCGCCGGTGCGCCAGCCGCGGCCGTCGATGACCTGCTCGTTGGCCAGCACGGTCTGATCCACCGGGTCCCAGTTCACCACCTGGGTCTTGCGATAGGCAATGCCTTTTTCCAGCATCTTGAGGAACAGCCACTGGTTCCACTTGTAGTACTCGGGGTCGCAGGTGGCGACCTCGCGGCTCCAGTCGATGGCCAGGCCCATGGCCTGCATCTGCTTCTTCATGTACGCGATGTTCTCGTACGTCCACTTGGCGGGCGGCACTTTGTTCTTCAGCGCAGCGTTCTCGGCAGGCAGGCCGAAGGCGTCCCAGCCCATGGGCATGAGGACGTTGTAGCCCTTCATGCGCAGCTGACGCGTGAGCATGTCGTTGATGGTGTAGTTGCGCACATGGCCCATGTGCAGCTTGCCGCTGGGGTAGGGCAGCATGGAGCAGGCGTAGTACTTGGGCTTGCTGCCGTCTTCGGTGACGCGGTAGGCGTCCTTGGCTTGCCAGTGGTCTTGCGCGGCGCGCTCGACCTCGATGTGGTTGAATTTTTCTTGCATGGTGCAGTGCAGTGGCCGCCAGCCCCACTTGGGACCCGGCAAGGTAGAAATCTGAAATCAGCAGGGATTTTAGGCTGCCCGACCGCTTGCGCCGTTTTAGCCCCGCATGACCGCAGAACCCGCTGCGCCATCCCTGCGGCCTTCCTGCACACCACGCTGGGAAATACGGCTTTGCGTAAGCTAGTGGTTGTTCACACATTGCTGAACTTTTTGCACGCCTGCCGGTCTGACCGGCCTGTTTCCGTGCCCGACGCCATCGCCTGCCTTCTGCCCGAAGTTGCCAGACTTGCGCTCCTGCCCCGGTCCATTCTTCTGAGGAGCTGCTCTTGCTTTCCCGCTGGTCTTTTGTTTCTGACTGGAATCCCGCCATGCAAATGCTGGCCTCGCTCTGCGTCCTGGCCCTGAGCGCTCTTGTGGCCGGCTGGCTGACCCAGTGGCTGGGGCTCAAGGTCTTTCGCCGTATGCGCGACACCCTCAGGACCGGCTGGGCCCAGATCCTCATGCACGACAAGGTCCTGCGCCGCCTGGCCAAGGTCGTGCCCTCGCTGATCGTGCAGTTCGGCGTGCAAGGCGTGCCGCATCTGGAGCCGCGCTGGACCACGCTGATCACCAATGTGGCGGTTGCCTTCACGCTCTACCACCTGGCACGCGCGCTGTGCGATCTGCTCAATGCCACGAACGAGGCCCATGAACGCGACGAGGCACGCAAGGCCGCCGTCCAGACCCACTCCATCAAGAGCTATGTGCAACTGGGCAAGCTGCTGGTCTGCAGCTTTGCCGTGGTGCTCATCGTGGCCACGCTGATGGACCGCTCGCCGCTGCTGCTGCTCTCGGGCCTGGGCGCCATGTCGGCCGTGCTGATGCTGGTCTTCAAGGACACCATCCTCTCATTTGTCGCCGGCGTTCAGCTCGGCAGCAACGACATGCTGCGCGTGGGCGACTGGATAGAGATGCCCCAGGTCGGCGCCGACGGCTTTGTGACCGATATCGCGCTCAATACCGTCAAAGTGCAAAACTGGGACAAGACCATCACCACCATTCCCACCTGGCGGCTGATGACGGACAGCTTCAAGAACTGGCGCGGCATGTTCGACTCGGGCGGACGCCGCATCATGCGCTCGCTGAACCTGGACGCCAACACCGTGCATCTGCTCTCGCCCGAGGAACGCGCAGGCATGGGCCATATCGCGCTGCTGCAACCCTACTGGAGCGAGCGCGACGGCCTGCAGGCCATGCCGGGCGCGGCCGAGGCCGCCATGCCAACCCAGGCCATCGCCGCCCACCAGGTGACGAATCTGGCCGCCTTCAAGGCCTATGCCTACGCCTATCTGATGGGCCATCCGCGCATTGGCAAAGGCCCGGGCATGTTCCTCATGGTGCGCACCATGGAGACATCGCCCACGGGGCTGCCGCTGCAGCTGTTCTGCTACACCAACACCACCGTCTGGGTGGAGTACGAAGGCATACAGGGCGAAATCTTCGACCATCTGATCGGTGTGCTGCCGCAGTTCGGGCTGACGCTGTACCAGCGCTCGTCGGACTATGGCACCCACTATCCGCCCGCCCGTCCCGATGTAGTAGCCCGTTAATACCTGCCGCGTGCCCTGACTGCCCACAATGGCCTGACCCAACCACAAGGAGACAGACCATGGCAGGCAAGAAAATTTTGATGATTTGCGGCGACTACTGCGAGGACTATGAAACCATGGTCCCGTTCCAGGCCCTGCTGGCAGTGGGCCATACCGTGCACGCGGTCTGCCCCGACAAAAAGGCCGGCGACCAGATCAAGACCGCCATCCACGACTTTGAAGGCGCGCAGACCTATAGCGAAAAGCCCGGCCACAACTTCACGCTCAACGCCACGTTTGCCGATGTGAAGCCCGAGCAGTACGACGCCCTGGTCATCCCCGGCGGCCGCGGCCCCGAGTATCTGCGCGGCTATGAAAGCGTGCGCGCCGCCGTACGTCACTTCTTCGACACCAACAAGCCCGTGGCCGCCGTCTGCCATGGCGCGCAACTGCTGGCCGGGGCCGGCGTGCTCAAGGGCCGCACCTGCTCGGCCTACCCCGCCTGCCGCGCCGAGGTGGAACTGGCCGGGGGCAGCTACGCCGACATCCCCGTCGATCAGGCCCATACCGAAGGCAATCTGGTCAGCGCTCCGGCCTGGCCTGCCCATCCTGCCTGGATTGCACAGTTTCTCGCGCTGCTGGGCACGAAAATTTCACACTGAAATCGGCCTCCAGCGCTTTCCCATAAAGCGTATCAAGCTATTAATTCGAGAGTTCACCTCTTGACGCAGCAGTCGCCGGGCCACACCATGGCCCGGTTTTGTTTTGGAGAGTCGCGCCATGTGCCAGGTCTTTATCAGCGCCGATCCCCAGCTCTGGGCCCACCGGGCCCGCTCCATCCGGCTGCATGGAGTCGCCACCAGCATCCGGCTGGAAAACCTGTTCTGGCAGGTACTCGAAGAGATTGCCGCGCGGGACGGCTATACCGTTCCCCAGCTCTGCACCAAGCTCTACGACGAACTGCTGACCGAGCGCGGAGCGGTGGACAACTTCAGCTCTTTTTTGCGCGTCTGCTGCACCCGCTATCTGGCGCTGCAGCTGTCGGGCGAGATTCCGCAGGACATGGGCATACCGATTCGCTCGCTGGGCAATGCCTCGTCACTCAAGTCCTCAAGCCCACAACTCACGCACTGAGGTTCAGCGCAGATACACGGCCTCGAGTCGCAGCAGCGCACGCCCCTCGGCATCGCTGAGCACCAGCTTCTGTCCCTGCACGGCGTAGCTGCTGACCTGAGCCAGGGTTGCCAGCAGCAGTTGCTCCCGACGCATGCCCTGCACACAGGCCATACGGGTGCCGCCCACGTCTGAAAATCGCAGCCAGCGCCCGTCCAGGCTGTAGTTGCCGCGCAGGCGATTGCAGCCGCCCGCGCCATGAAAACGGCCGCTGCCGGTCTCCAGCACCAGATGCGGCTCGGGCTGATTGTCATAGGCGCTGACATGCGGGCCGTCACCCAGCTGCACCAGTTTCCAGTAGGTATCGAGAAGCGGTGCCGGCACGGCAGCCATGGCTTCGCCCTCGGACGCTGCAGGCCCTGCATCCGCAGCGCCGACTGCCAGGCTCCCCAACAGCAAGAGTGCGCTCAATGCAGGGCGAAGAAAGGTATGCAGCTTCGAGAAAGCAGTCATCACAAACACCTTTTCGGCCTTCAACGCATACAGACAAAGCGCTTGCAGCTCATTATTCAGGAGCATCAGACGCCTGCGCAAGCACCTGATCACCGCGCACAAAGCTGCAGGCCACCGCATTGGTACAGCGCCAGATGGCCTGCCCCGCCAGCGGCCCGCGCTGCATCAGCAACCTGCGCAACGGCCATTCGCATTGCGGGCAGACCGGCACAGCCTCGACCCGTCCGTGCCGCACCGACTCTGCAGCCTCTGCCGCAGTGTCAGCCAACCTGGCAGGAGCCGCAACGGCAGGCTGGGCGGGCGACACCTGCGCCGACAGATCCCTATCGACCGCTGTCGAAGGCGGCGCCGACATGACAGGCTCCAGCAGAACATCCACCGTCTCGGGCGCGGGCGGCCTGACCAGCTGGTCAGCGGCCTCCGCCACCGGCTCCTGCCTGGGTTTGCGCGCCTTGCTGTGCAACTGCCGGACATGCGCCACATGCCGCCTGTCGGTGGCACGACCGGGCTGCAGCCGCAGTTCTTCGAGCTTGTCCAGCAGCGCCTGCATTTGCTCGGGGCTCCACACGGGCTGGGTAAAGCTCTGGATATGGCCGACAAAGCCAAGGCCGCGCGTGACATGGGCCGGCATCTCGGTCTTGAACTCGCAGTCACCCACAAAGGCGATCACCGAGTGCAGATGCTCGGGCGCGATGTCCAGCAACGCCTGCAAGGTCTTGATGTGCTTGTAGTTCTGGCGCAGCGGGTTCTGGAAGCGGCTGCGCTTTCTGAAGATCTGCTGCGTCCATTCGCGCTGCTTTTCGGTGCCGAAGATCCAGCCCTGGTAGTTCTTGGTTTCCAGCACGAACAGGCCGTAGGGCGAAAAGATCAGATGATCGATCTGCGTGCTGCCGCCATCCGCCGTGGGCAGGGTGACGTTGTGCATGTCCACATAGACCAGCGGATCGAGCTGCCGGCGAATCGCTGCCTGCACGGCCCGCTCGCCGCGCCAGCCCTTGAAGCGCGGCGAGCGCAGCACGGCCGCCAGCACCATGAATGCGAGCGCCAGCCCCAGATACAAAAACAGGCCATCAAAGGCCGTGGAAAGAATCTGATTCATTGATCCCACCATGTCAAACACTGGCGCGTACAAAAGTCAGAGATGCCAAGCAGGAGCCGCCTCGTGGCAGGGGCGCCCAGCCGAAGGCATCGCCCCCTCCCATAGCGCGCAGCGCGTAGAGGAGAGGGACGCCCGGCCAGGGGGAAGGCGCGGGTCAGCCCAGGCAAAGCGCCTCAGGGGGAGGTTTAATTCAACGCCATGCTCAGCTTGCGGCGATAGCTGTTGACCAGCGCCGTCGCCTCGTCCTGCTCGGCACTGTTCTTGCCCAGCAGCTCGATGCCGCCGCTGGTCTTGCCGGGAACGGCGTCCTGCTTCTTGGGCTTGGGCGGGGTCAGCAGCTCCAGCACGCCGACGATGAGCTTGCGCGCCGCCTGCTCGTTCCAGGTCTTGTCGCGCATGATGATTTCCAGCAACTCGTCCATGGCATCGGTCCACTGGCTGTGGGCCAGCAGCGCGCGCGCACGGCCAAAGCGGGCGTCAAAGTCGCGCTTGTTGGCGGCGATGGCGGCGTCGTACTTGGCCACATCGGCATTGTCGTCCTGCACGGCAAATTCCAGCGCCTTGAGCCACTGGTTCAGCGCTTCGAAGCGCAGCGGCTGGGGAATGCGCTTGACGGGCTCGGCCAGCAGGGCTGCAGCTTCCTCGAAGCTGCCGGTGGCGATCAGCAGGCGCACATAGTCAAAGCGCGCATCGTCGTTGGCCGGGTCGGCCGCCAGCACATCGGCCAGCTTTTGCAGCGCGGCCTGGGTGTCGCCGGACTCCAGCAGGGCCTGGGCTTCGTCGGCGTCAGCCTCGGCCGACAGCTCGCCCTCGGAGGGCAGATGCTTGTCCAGGAACTCGCGCAGCTTGCCTTCGGGCTGGGCGCCCATGAAGCCATCCACGGGCTTGCCGCCGATCATCAGCACGCAGGTCGGGATGGAGCGGATGCCGAACATGCTGGCCAGTTGCTGCTCCTGATCGGAATCGATCTTGACCAGCTTGAAGCGGCCTTCATAGGCGACTTCCAGCTTTTCGAGCACCGGGCCCAGCGTCTTGCAGGGGCCGCACCAGGGTGCCCAGAAGTCCACCAGCACGGGTACGGCCATGGAGGCGGCTACGACTTCGGCTTCAAAATTCTCGAGGGTGACGTCAATCATGTGATTCCCAATGCTGCTTGTGCGCTGCCACGCGGGCAGCGGCGCTGAAAAGTCTGCGAACCGGCCACTCCAGCAGAGTGTCCACCGCGCGATGCTGCGATTCTCCACGCAAATGCGCGAGCGCAAGCCATAGACCAGAGCGGACCGGGCCTTTGCTACTCAGATGGGAGCAGCCTGCGCATGTTTCAAGGTCGATTCAAGGTGGTTTATGCCGACAATCGATGAACGGCATACGCAAGCAGCTACGGTTTCAAGAGTAACCGCCCCGCAGCCGCGCTCGCCCCTGGGCTATATTGCTTGCGAACCAAGGAGCGCAGACTTGATTGAAGTTTCACAACTGGTGTTTGAATATCCGGGCCACCGCGCCCTCGACGGCGTGAGCCTGTCCATCGCTGCAGGCAGCGTGACGGCACTCGTCGGCCCCAACGGCGCTGGCAAATCCACACTGATGCGCTGCATCGCCGGCCTCGAGCAGCCGCTGTCCGGCCATATCCGTGTCAAAGGCCTGTCGGTCGAGGAACAGCCGCGCGAGGTGCATCGCCACCTGGGCTATCTCTCGGACTTCTATGGTCTGTACGACCGGCTCAGCGTGATGCGCTGCCTGCAGTACTCGGCCCTGTCCATGGGCGTTGCACCCGGTGACGTGGATGCCCGCGTACGGCAGGTGGCCGCCCAGCTGGGCCTGACGGAGCTGCTGCACCGCCACCCGACCGAACTCTCGCGTGGTCAGCGCCAGCGCGTGGCGATCGGCCAGGCCATCGTCCACCAGCCCGGCGTGCTGCTGCTCGACGAGCCGGCCAGCGGCCTCGATCCCGATGCGCGCAGCAGCCTCTCGACGCTGTTTCGCCAGTTGCAGGCCCAGGGCATGACGCTGATCGTCTCCAGCCACATCCTCAGCGAGCTGGACGAGTACTGCACCCATATCCTGAGCATCCGCGACGGCCGCATCGAAAGCCATGAGGCGCTGCAGAACGCCCACGGCCCGGGCCAGCCCGCCGCTGTCGGCCAGCAGCCCCAGCTCTATGCGCTGGAAGTGGCCATGGAGCAGAGCGAAGGCCTTGAGGCCCGCCTGCGTCAGGCCTTGCTGAGCACCTCGGTGCAGGACTTCGACACCACAGGTCGCCGCCCGATCCAGCTCTGGCTGCCGGCCGCCGCCGGCGCACGTGCCCAATGGCTGGCCCAGCTGGTGCAGGCCGGCATTCCCGTCGCCGCGCTGTACCCGGTGCGCGAGCGGCTGCAGGACCGCTATGCCCGCACTGCCCAGGCCCGCGATACCGAAAGTCAGGAGCAAGCATGAGCCAACGCAATCCCGAATTCCAGCGCCAGCTCTGGCTGAACTGGCGCCCCTCGCTGCTGGCCTGGAGCCTGGGCCTGAGCCTGCTCATCCTGGCCCTTCCCTTCGCCTTGTCCTCTGCCAAGGGTCTGCCCGGCACGCTGAGCATGACCGCCATTGCCGGCCTGTATCTGGCCGCCATCATCTATGGCAGCGTGCTGGCCGGGCGCAGCCTGGCCGAGGAAGCCAGCCAGAACACCTGGGACTGGCAACGTCTGTCCGTGCTCACGCCCTGGCAGATGGCCTGGGGCAAGCTGCTGGGCGCCACCTTGCCTGCCTGGCTGTATGTGCTGTGGTTTGCGCTGGCCGTGGCGGGTGTGACCCACTTCTGGGCGCTGGAGCCCCTGAAGTTGCAACACACGATTGGCCTGGCCGTGATCTGGGGCCTGGGCCTGCAGACCTGGGCCATGAATTCCGTGCTCATGAGCTGGGGACTGAGGGACAGGCCCATCAATCGCCGGCGAGCGGCACTGCTGCCTCTGCTGATCCTGTTCTTCGCCCCCGGCCCCTTTATCGACCATGTCTACAAGGGCATTGTGGACATCGACGCCGAGCCGGTGTTCTGGTGGGGCCTGAATGTGGGCGGCCTGGGCCTTGCCTATCTGGCCGGCACCCTGGTGTTGGGCCTGGGGCTGCTGGCCCTGTGGCGCCAGCTTTGCACCCGACTCGATGTACGCACCCTGCCCTGGGCCTGGCCTCTGGGTCTGGCGCTGACTGGATTTTTCGCAGCCGGCTCGCTCAATCTGGGCATTGCCGAATTTTTCAGCAGCACAGCCTGGATCGCGCTGATCGGCACCGCCTATGTCGCCCTGCAGCACATGGACCAGCATCTGCGCGCCTGGCGCCAGGTTCAATGGTCGGCCAGCCGCCAGCGCTGGCGCGAAGCGCTGGAGGCGCTGCCGCTGTGGCCGGTCAGCCTGCTGCTGGGCTTTGCCATGGCCTTGCTGCTGCTGTTCGCCCCCCAAAGCCTTGAGGCGGCCATCAGCGGCAAGCTCAACAGCTTTACTTTCTATCTGTGTCTGCATCTGCTGCGCGATTGCCTGCTGCTGACCGGCTTCGCCCTGCTGGCGGGCAGGCTCAAGTCCCCCCTGGCCTCGTTTGTCATCGCCTGGCTGATCCTCAACATCGCCGCGCCGCTGCTGGCCTATGGCATGGGGGGCTATACAGGTGCCATGTTTGTTCAGCCCGTGGTGGCCATGTGGATGAGCTCGCCGGACGGCATAGAGCAAGCCGGTGCCTGGCTCAGCTATGTGCCCTGGGCTTCCCTGAGCCTGCAGATCCTGGTCACGCTGGCCTGGGTCATCCATGTCTTCAGGGACCGCGTGCTGGGCTTTGCGCGCGATAACGCGGCGGCCCATATCCGGGAGTCATAGTTGCTTTACCCGGACGGCTATGCCCCACAGTCGGGCGGCAATGCGGCGAAACCGTAAAATCAGGGGTTCCACTAGGCCGGGCGGCAGCGCCCTGAAGAACATGAACCCCATCCAAGTTGGCGTGGTCATGGGTTCCAGCAGCGACTGGGACACCATGCAACACGCAGTTGCCATCCTCCAGCAATTCGGTATCGCTTTTGAAGCGCAGGTCGTATCGGCCCACCGCATGCCGGACGACATGTTCCGCTTTGCCGAAGCCGCAGCCGACCGTGGCCTCAAGGCCATCATCGCCGGCGCCGGCGGTGCTGCCCACCTGCCCGGCATGATTGCCGCCAAGACCACCGTGCCGGTGCTGGGCGTGCCCGTGGCCAGCCGTCACCTGCAGGGTGTGGATTCGCTGCATTCCATCGTGCAGATGCCCAAGGGCGTGCCCGTGGCCACCTTTGCCATCGGCAATGCCGGTGCTGCCAATGCGGCCCTGTTTGCCGTGGCCCTGCTGGCCAACGAAGACCCCGCGCTGCGCGCCAAGCTCGAAGCCTTCCGCGTCGAGCAGACCGAGGCCGCCCGCAATATGACCCTGCCGGTGAACGCATGAGCAACACCGATGTGATCCTGCCCGGCGCGACGCTGGGAGTACTCGGCGGCGGTCAGCTGGGCCGCATGTTTGCCCATGCCGCACAGGCCATGGGCTATTTCACCGCCGTGCTGGACAAGGACGAGACCAGCCCCGCCGGTCTGGTGAGCCACCAGCATGTTCGCACCGGCTACGAAGACCCTCAGGGCCTGGCCGAGCTGGCCAGACTCTGCGCGGCCGTGACCACCGAGTTCGAAAACGTACCTGCCGGCTCGCTGAACAAGCTGGCCGAGAGCCTGCCCGTATCGCCCGCCGGCTCTGCCGTGGCGATCGCCCAGGACCGCGCTGCCGAGAAAGCCCACTTCGTGAAGTGCGGCGTGCCCTGCGCCCCCTATGCCGTGATCGAGACGGCCGAGCAGCTGGCCGCCGTCAACGACGCGCTGCTGCCCGGCATCCTCAAGACCGCGCGAATGGGCTATGACGGCAAGGGTCAGATCCGCGTCAAGACCCGCGACGAGCTGATCAAGGCCTGGGACGAGCTCAAGCAGGTGGCCTGCGTGCTCGAAAAAATGCTGCCGCTGGCGCACGAATGCTCGGTCATCGTGGCCCGTGGCCGCAATGGCGACATCGTCAACCTGCCCGTGCAGCGCAATCTGCACCGCGACGGCATTCTGGCCGTGACCGAGGTCTACGAAGGCAACGTACCTGCAGCACAGGCAGAGCAAGCGGTAGCCGCTGCGAAATCCGTAGCTATCGGCCTCGATTACGTGGGCGTGCTCTGCGTGGAATTCTTTGTGCTGGACAACGGCCAGCTGGTGGTCAACGAGATCGCCCCGCGCCCGCACAACAGCGGCCACTACAGCCAGAACGCGATGGATGTGTCGCAGTTCGAGCTGCAAGTGCGCTGCATGACCAATCTGCCCCTGGTGCAGCCGCGCCAGCACAGCGCCACCGTCATGCTCAACCTGCTGGGCGATCTGTGGTTCAAGGACGGCGAAACCGCCAAGGCTCCGGCCTGGGATCAGATCCTGGCCCTGCCCGGTGCTCACCTGCACCTGTACGGCAAGGTCGATGCCAAGCCAGCCCGCAAGATGGGCCACTTGAACATCACCGCGGCAAGCCCCGAAAAAGCGCGTGAAACCGCTTTGAAGGCCGCTGAAATCCTCGGCATTGCTGCGTTCTGATAACACCCCCTGAGCGGCTTTGCCTAGGCGGCCCCGCCGCTTCCCCCTAGCCGGGCGCCCCTCTCTCGCTACGCGGGAGGGGGACGACGCCCTCGCTGCGGGGCGGCCCTTGCTTGGCGTCCTTCGCTGATGCTCTGCAAGCGCAAAAGCACCGCACATACGGCGGCGCAGTGCATGAAAGAGGAATTGAAATGATCTTGGATGGAACGCTGGAAGCCTCGGTGCAAGCCGCTGCTGCTGCGCTGCAGCAAGGCCGGCTGCTGGGCCTGCCCACCGAGACGGTCTACGGTCTGGCCGCGGACAGCGACAACGATGCGGCCGTGGCGCAGATCTTTGCCGCCAAGGGCCGCCCGGCCAACCATCCGCTGATCGTGCATGTGGCCGACGCCGCCGCCATCACGCGCTATGCCAAGGAAGTTCCGGTCTTTGCCCAGCAGTTGATCGACGCGTTCTGGCCCGGCCCGCTGACCCTGATCCTGCCGCGCCTGCCGCATGCCGCCAAGGCATCGACCGGCGGTCAGGACAGCGTGGGCCTGCGCTGCCCCTCCCACCCCGTGGCCCATGCGGTGCTGCAGGCCTGCCAGCAGCTCGATCCGCCGGTCTGGGGCGTCTCGGCCCCCAGCGCCAACAAGTTCGGCCGCGTCAGCCCCACGACGGCCGAGCATGTGGCCACCGAGTTTGGCGAAGAACTGCTGGTGCTCGATGGCGGCGCCTGCGAAGTGGGCATTGAATCGACCATCGTCGACTGCACGCGGGGCGTGCCCGTGCTGCTGCGCCCCGGCGCCATCACGCGTGACGATATAGCGCGTGCCTGCGGCCTGCGACCGCTCTCGAAAGAAGAGCTGACTGCGGATACCCCGCGTGCATCAGGAACGCTTTTGGCGCACTACGCGCCCAACGCCAAGGTGCGGCTCATGGATGCCAGGCAGCTGCAATCGGCACTGGACATCCTGGGCAAGGATGGCAGGAATATTGCCATCTATCACCGCAGCCCCCTCAATGTCACCACCGCCCAGTTGCTGCTGCGCCGCATGTCCGACGAGCCGCGCGACGTGGCCCGCGAGCTGTTCGGCATGCTGCGCAATTTCGACGACTGGGGCGCCAAGCTGATCTGGATCGAAACCCCGCCCGACACCGCCGACTGGGAAGGCGTGCGCGACCGCCTGCAACGTGCGGCGGCTGCGGGCTGAGCGGTCGCTTAGCTGATTTTCAAGTAAAGATACAAATTTTTATTCGTTTTCTTTATTAGACGCCTTCTCTAACCTTGCTTGCTTCAAAGCAACTTCAAAGGTTAGAACCATGGGAACCCGTCGCGACGCGCTTGGCAAGCTTCTGTCCATCAGTGCTGCATCCCTGGGCTTGGCGGCTTGCTCGCGCTCCGACAACCAGGCCAGCAGCGAAACGAGCCGCACGGCACAAAACGGCAAGGTCGTTCCCTTCAACTACCCCGACAACCCCTCTTTCGACCTGATCTATCTGGCCGACAGACTGGGCTACTTCGACGGGACCTCCACCCGCCCCAACTACGTGGGCAAGATTGCCGCCCCTCAGATCATTCCGCTGGTCGGCACGGGCGACATCCATTTCGGCTCGCGCATGGTGCCGCTGGTGATTTCGGCCATTGCGGCCGGGGCCGACATGAAGGTGATTGCCGCCGGCAGCAAGACGCTGCAGGAGGCACCGCATATGAAGTACTTCGTGCGCAAGGATTCGGGCATTCGCACGCCCAGGGATCTGGAAGGCAAGACCATAGGCTTCAACAGCTTCGGCGCCTGCGCCGAGTTTGTCTCCAAGACCTATTTCCGCGAGCACGGCGCCGATGTCAACAAGATCAACTTCCTGGTCGTTCCCGACAACCAGGGCGAGCAGGCCGTGATCGGCCGCAATGTGGATCTGGCCATCATCCACCCACCCCATTCCGGCGGTGCCGAGGCCAACCCCGAGTTGCAGCGCCTGTGGACCGACTACGACCTGGACCGCGGCCTGGGCGGCATGGCGCCCTATAGCGTCAACGGCAAGTTTGCGCGCGAGAACCCGCAGGCCGTGCGCGATGTGGTCACCGCCATCGCCAAGGCAGGCAACTGGGTCAACGCCAACACCGACGAAGCGCGCCGCTACACGGCCGAGCGCCTGGGCATGGAGCTCAAGCATGTGGAACGCTATGCCTATGTGGACGACCAGATCATCACCGAGCCGCCCATCCAGTACTACATCGACGTGCTGGAGCGTGAAGGCAAGCTGCAGCCGGGCAAGGTGGCCGTCAAGGATGTGTACACCAACGAGTTCAACCCCTTTGCCAAGGGAGCTGCGACATGAGCACGGCCCTGGACGACTCCGGCTCCGCCATCAAGATCCGGGCACGCGATGTGCGCATGGATTTCGCCATTGCCGACGAGCGCGGCCGCAAGCAGCAGATCGCTGCCCTGCAGGACTTCAATCTCGACATCCGTGAAGGCGAGTTCTTCACTCTCCTCGGGCCCTCGGGCTGCGGCAAGTCCACGTTTCTCAATGTGCTGGCCGGGCTGGCGCGCAAGAGCGGCGGCAGCATCAGCATCGACGGCCAGCCGGCCAGCGGCATCAACCGCGAGCAGGGCGTGGTGTTCCAGGGCTATGCGCTGTTTCCGTGGCGTACCGTGCTTCAGAACATCGAGGTCGGGCTGGAGATCCGCAAGATTCCCAAACGCGAGCGCCGGGAGACTGCCGAGCAGTTTTTGCACCTGGTGGGCCTGGCCGGCTTCGGCCAGCGCTACCCGCACGAACTCTCGGGCGGGATGCGTCAGCGCGTGGCCATCGCCCGCTCCCTGGCCTATTCGCCCAGTCTGCTGCTGATGGACGAACCGTTTGCCGCCCTGGATGCCCAGACACGCGAAATCCTGCAGTCCGAGCTGCTGCGCATCTGGGAGCAGCACAAGACCACCATCGTCTTCATCACCCACAGCCTCGATGAAGCCATCTATCTGTCGGATCGCATCGCCGTCATGACGCACCGACCCGGTCGCATCAAATCCGTGCTGGAAATAGCGCTGCCGCGTCCGCGCCCCGCCGAGATACGCCATGCCCCGGCCTTTGTGCAGCTGCGCGAACAGGCCTGGGATGTGCTGCGCGACGAAGTCGCCTTTGCCAGCGGCCACCGCCAGCAACCGCTGGCACCGCTGCTGCCCACCGCCCCTGATTTCAGCCTGGCCTTGCGAGGATTTGCCATATGAGCCAACTGGCCGCATCCCCATCCCGGCGCCCCGCCAAGCCGGTGTCACTGCTTTCCTCCTGGCAACTCGGGCTCCAATGGCTGGAGCGCTCAGCCTGCGTGCTGCTGTTCTTTGCCATCTGGGAATTCCTGCCGCGCGCTGGTCTGGTCAATTCGGCCTTTCTCAGCCCGCCATCCGCGGTCCTGGCAGCCATCGTCCAGCTGGCGCAGACCGGCCAGCTGGGCAAGCATGTGGCGGCCAGCCTGCAACGCTCGCTGGCAGGCCTGATTCTGGCCGTCGTGGCAGGCGTGGCGCTGGGCCTGCTGATGGGCGTGGTGCGCCGCTTCGAAGCCTTTGTCGACCCCTTGCTTCAGCTGTTCCGTCAGGTTTCTGCCCTGGCGCTGTTTCCGGTCTTTCTGCTGTTCTTCGGCATCGGCGAGGCGTCCAAGATCGCCATCATCTTCTGGGCGGCCTTCTGGCCGGTGTTGCTCAACACCATCAGCGGCGTCAAGCAGGTAGAGAAGCTGCTGATTCATTCGGCGCTGTCCATGGCGGCCTCGCACGGCTTCATCTTCTTCAAGGTCATCCTGCCGGCGGCGGCACCGTCCATCTTCACCGGCATCCGACTGGCGGGTGCCTATTCGATCACCGCGCTGGTCGCTGCCGAGATGATCGGCTCGCATGCAGGCCTGGGCTTTCTCACGCTGAACTCCCAGGAAATCTTCCAGATCCCCAGCATGTACGCCGGCATCGTGCTGCTGGCCATTCTGGGCCTGGCACTCAACTATGGGCTGGCCTTGCTCGAAAAGCGCCTGACGCGCTGGCGCAGCGGGCTGGAATTTCATGAGTAGCGCCACGCAATCCTGGCGGCGTTTGGTCCTGGCCGGCACCGCGCTGGCGGCCGCTGCCGCCGGCGCTGGCGTGCTCTGGCCCGCCCTGCCGCAGCTCGGCGACATCGAGGCTGCAGGCCCGGTGCTGCAGCAGGCTCGGCGCAATGGCGTGCTGCATGTGGCCCTGCGCAGCTATGCGCGCCCTGCCCTGCCCGGCGAAGCCTTGCCGCCAGAGCCCGATGCCTATGACCTGGCGCTGGCGGACTGGCTGGGCCGGCAACTGGGCACCAGCGTCAAAATCACCCCCGCAAGCGATGCAGACCTGGTGCTCGAAGGCGTGGCGCCGCAGGACGGCCAATCCGCTGCTGATCGACAGACCGGCGGCAGCTATATGCCGCAGAGCCTGCAACTGCTGGTGCTCAAGCAGCAGGCCTCCCTCTGGAGCCGCCATGCCCCCGGTCACTGGAGCTCCTGGCTGCCGCATGTGGCGCAGAAGGCCGCCCTCAGACCCACGGCCTGCGTCGCCACGGGTCAGGCCTCTGCCAGTACCTTGCAGGCCCAGGGCCTGCAGCCTCTTTTCGCGCCCTCCAGCATTCATGCAGTCAGCGATTTTCTGGCCGGCAAATGCCATGTTCTGGCCGAGTCGCCAGAGGTCATCACGCGCCTGCTGCAACAGGACAACTGGCGCTTCTACACCCGCCTCGGCAACCGATTTCGCACCACGGATCAGGCCCATATCCGTCTGGCCAAGGCCGATGCGCAGTCCACCCGCTGGCTGCAGCACGCCGTCCAGCAATGGCAGCGCAGCGGTCTGCAGCAACGTGCACAGGACAACCGCGTCAGCACGATTGCGCTGGAAGCTTCCTTGCTGGAAGACGGAGCTATCTGCCACTGACCTCCCGCCTCTTTTCCGCTCTCCACCTTCTTCACCATGTTCTCCAGTCACTTCAACGATGTACTCGGCGCCCTGGAAAAAACTGCCGTTGCACGCGACCGCCAGGGCGGCCATGCGGCAGCGGAAAAAGCCTTGCTGCGCGATGCCGGCCTGCTGCGCCTAGCCATCCCCCACGAACATGGCGGCGATGCGCTGAGCTGGCCCGACATCTACCGCCATGTCCGTGCCCTGGCCGCAGTCGACAGCGCCCTGGCCCATGTGCTGGCGTTTCACCAGCTTCAGGTCGCCACCGTGCTGATCTATGGCTCGCGCCAGCAGCAGCGCCTCTGGCTGCGCCGCACCATCGACGAAAACGGCTGGTGGGGCAATGCACTGAACCCGCGCGACACGCGTCTGCAGGCCCTGCCCCGCAGCTCGGAGCTGGCCGGCGGCTATGTGCTCGACGGTCTGAAAGGCTTTTGCTCGGGCACGCGCGGCTCTCATTACCTGACGGTATCGGCCAGCGTGGCAGGCCATGCGCAGCCGGTTCTGGGCCTGCTTGAAACCGCCTCGCCCGGCATTGCCGTCAAGGATGACTGGAACCCCATGGGCCAGCGTCAGACCGACAGCGGCTCGGTTCAGTTCAATCGCGTCCAGCTTCCCGCCAGCGCCGTCATGCGCGACGAGAATGCCGAAGTCACGGCCTTTCATACGCTGCGCAATTGCCTGGCTCAGCTGGTGCTGGTCAATCTGTTTGTCGGCGTGGCCCAGGGCGCACGCCGGCAGGCACGCGACTACGCGCGCGAGCATGGCCGCCCCTGGCTGGGCTCGGCGGTGGAGCGCGCCACCGACGATCCCTATCTGCTGCGCCGCATGGGCGAGATGCAGGCCCAGATTTCGGGAGCAGCCCTGATGGCCGACCACGGCGCAGAGCTGCTGCAAAAAGCCTGGCAGCGCGGCCCTGCGCTGAGCGCAGCGGAACGCGCCGAGGTCGCCATCGCCGTCTTCGAAGCCAAGGTCATGGCGCATCGCTGCACCCTGTTCGCCACCCAGGAAATGTTCGATGTGGTGGGCTCGCGCGGCACCCATGCCGATCTCGGCTTCGACCGCTTCTGGCGCAATGTGCGCACCCATACCCTGCACGATCCGCTGGACTACAAGCTCCAGGCCCTGGGCCGCTGGGCCGTGCATGGCGAAGAGCCCTCGGCCCAGCACTACAACTGAGCCGCAACACAAAAAAATCCGGGACCAGCCCGGATTTTTCGTGTCGACCGTGCCGACTCAGAAGCGATAGCCTATGGCCATGGCAAACACATCGGGATTGAGCCTGACGCTGACGCTCTGGCCCGAAGACAGATGGATCTTGGTCTTCAGAAAGCTCTTGGAGTAGGAGGCATCCACAAACCAGCGCTCGTTGAACTGGTAGACAAAGCCCAGCTGCGCCAGCGCGCCGAACTTGTCGTCGAGCTCGGCCGTGGTCGGATTGGCCAGCGTGCCGCCGCTCAGACCGTTGAGCGTGGCCGTGGTCTTTTCGCCATAGAAATGGGCATAGGTGACACCGACTCCCAGATAGGGGCGGAACGCGGCCTTGGCCTCGTTGAAGCGGTATTGCAGCATCAGCGTCGCGGGTATCGCCTTGGTGCTGCCCAGCTTGCCCACGCCGGCAATCGAGCCTGCTCCCGACAGGTCATGCTTGAAGGGCGTGGCCAGAGGCACGTCCAGAGCCAGATTGTCGGTCACCATATAGGTGATGCCGCCGCCCAGCTGAGTATTGCTGCCGGCGTCGACCTTGGTGTTGGGAAAGGACGGCGCCGACAGATTGCCGCTGCTCACATCAGGCGACAGATGGGTCACGCCCACACGCGCCATCCAGCTTCCGGCCGATTGGGCGCTGGCCAGACCGCAGGCCGCCAGCGCAGCAGCGGCTGCAATGATCCGCACAGAAATTTTCATGGTTTTGTCTCCTTGTTATTGAGGTGCGGACGGATTTACAGCCAGCCCTTCTGGGCCAGAGAGCGGGAAACCAGCTGGCTCATTTGCTGATGGCCGTAAGGCGTGGGGTGGAAACTGTCGGCAAAGACATGGTGCTGCCACCAGTCAGGGCTGGATTTGCCGGGTGTGGCACTCAAGGCCGCCGCCGTGCAGGTGGGGAAGGTATAGGTGGGCAGGCCGCTTGCGTCCACGCCAGTGATCGGGCAGACCGGGTCCTTCACGTTATCGAAGTCGTATTGGGCCGGGTTGCTGATCTGGCTCTTGAACTCGGTGTAGAAATCGACCAGGACCACCTGGGACTGGCCTGCCAGACTGGCAGCCAGCTGGTTGTTGAAGACCTGTACCAGGGCATCGAATGACGCTTCCTGCTTGGCGGCCGCAGCAGCCCCCTGATCCCCGCCGCCTGCGGCCTTGGCAATGCTGGCCAGGACCATCTGGAAGCGCGGTGTCTTGGTAATGGCGGGAACATTCAGCACGGCCACACGCGTGGCGCCCTTGGCGACCACATTCTGCGCAATGGAGCCGGCAAAAGTCTTGGCCAGGGTCTGCAGATAGGCACCCGCCGCCAGGCCGGCAAACTTGGAGGCATCGCCACCGGCCTGGGTCATCAGGGCCGTGGACGTGCCCGGAGCCTTGGAATCCAGCCAGGCCACCATGGCGTTCAGCGGCTGCGAATTGCCCTTGGCTGCGGCAATCAGCGCCCCGATCACGTCGGCGGCATCGTTGGCGCCGCCATCGATGACGACGAGATCATCGGCGCTGAAGCCAGCCTTGGATGCGGCCTGGATCTGCACCAGAACCGACTTGGGCGATGTCGGCGCATCCAGCGGGTTCACGCGGCCACCACCCACTGCGTAGTTGGTGCAGGTGGCGACTTCCTGATAAGTCGTGAGATTTTCGTCACCGGCACGAAAGTGGGCGCACAAGCTCTGGCTGAACTGGTCGGCAATGCGCTCAGGCCAGATCATGGTCGAGCCAGCCCCGGTGGGCGCCGAGCCCTGTACCGTGAACTTGAAGCCGAAGGTACCGCTGTCCGAGAGGCTGTCGCCCATGACCTTGACCGAGGTGACCTTGGCCTTGGGGGTGGTATCGGCCCCGCCTCCACCGCCGCAGGCCGCCAGCAGGCCTACCGTTGCCATTGCAGCCGCCAAGAGTTTGAGTTTGCTTGCCAAGATGATGTTCTCCTGATGTGTTGTGAATCGCACGGTCGTGCTTTTTTTCATCAGCGTCATCCTAGCGACAGTCACCCAGGCGCGGTTATCGGGCAATTACCGATGGTCGGACAAAAATCCAACGCCCAATAACTTGGTCATCGTTCCGTCACGCAACAAAAAAACCGGACCAGGGTCCGGTTTGTCGAGGCGGGCAAAGGGCGGTGATTGGGCAGGGATAGAGCGGCCGCCCCCGGGCGGCTACTGGGCCGCCGTCCAGTCCACCAGCGCATCCCAGGCCGTGCGCGCCGCGGCCGCATTGGCATGGTTGGCCATGGCCACCAGCACATAGCGCTGGCCGCTGGCACCGTCGACATAGCCGGCCAGCGCGGCCGAGTCGCGCAAGCTGCCGGTCTTGAGGTGGGCGGCGCCTGCAAACCGGCTCTTGCTGCGCCGCAGCGTGCCGTCCACGCCGACGATGGGCATGGAGGAGACGAACTCGGGCATCACGGGCGAGACCCAGGCGTTCTGCAGCATCTGCCCCAGTCCGTTGGCCGTGATGCTGGCATTGCGGCTCAGGCCTGCGCCGTTGTCCACCACGGGCTGCTCGGAATTGCCCCAGCGCGCGGCCCACCACTGTGCCAGCGACTGGCGCGCGGAGTCGAAGCTGGCCACGCCGGTGCGCTGCATGCCCAGGGTGAGCAGCACATGCTGGGCCATGATGTTGTTGCTGTATTTGTTAATGTCGCGCACCACCTCGGACAGTGCCGGAGACTCCAGCTGGAAGGCCGGCTGCAGGCCCTGGGGCACGCTGCCGTCGCGTACGGCTCCGGTGAGCTTGCCGCCCAGCTCGCGCCACATGCCTTCTATGGCCTTGGCCGCAAAGCGCTCGGGCTGCGCCGGTGCGATGGACCAGCTCTTGTCGCCGCAGCTTGCCGGATAGCTGCCGTTGAAGGCGATGCGCTGCGGATTGTTCATGTCCAGCTGCATTTTGCTGCGCCAGTCGCCGCAATCAGAAGTAGGAGCAGCCAGCGCAACCGTTTGCTGGTTTTCCATGCCAAACATTGGTGGATCGTATTGAATACGAGCGATACCAGCTCCTGTATCAGGAGCAATATTCAACGCCACGGCCTTGTAGTTGATCAGCAGCGCATCGGGCGAGGCGTTGTAGGGCCGCCAGGGCTCGTTGTCGAAGACCGCCGCATCATGCGTGGGCAGCTGAAAGGCGCTGCGGTCCAGCACGATATCGCCCACGACGACCTTGATGCCCATGCCTTGCAGGCGGCGCAGCATCAGCCACAGGCGCTCCAGCACCAGCTTGGGGTCGCCCTGACCCTGGATGTAGAGATTGCCGCGCAAGGCGCCATCGACCACCGGGCCGCCCAGATAGACGGGCGTGCGCCAGACATAGGCCGGGCCCAGCTGGTCTAGCGCCGCATAGGTGGTGACCAGCTTCATGACCGAGGCCGGATTCATGGCCTGGTGCGTGCGCCAGGCCAGGTTCGGTGGCGATTTTCCATCCACATTCATCACCAGCAGCGATACGGCATCGCGCGGAATCTTGGCGCGTTGCAGCGCCGCGTCCACGGCGGCGGGAATGCGGGTGTCGGCAGGCAGGGACTGCGCCAGCGCGGGCTGGGCCAGCAGCGCCAGCAACGATGCGCCCAGTGCGCTCAGGGTCTTGCGAAGAAAGAAGGGGGTCTGCAGCATGGGGCCAGAGTCTACGCCGGGCTGCGCCCATGCCGGGCATTGGCAGCGCCCGCGGCAAGCTGGCTCCGGGCGTCCGATAATGCAGGGCTATGCTGCCCTCTCCTGCAGCCCAGTGCAGCCCAGTGCAGCCCTTATTGCGCTCCAGCCCGCCTGCGGCTGACGCCCCGCCGAACATGAATCTTCTCGCCATCGACACCAGTACCGATACCTTGTTTGTTGCCGTCCAGCGTGGCGATGCCATCTGGCAGCACAGCGGGCCGGGCGCGCAGCAGTCGTCGGCCCAGTTGCTGCCGGCCATCCGCCAGCTCATGAAGGATGCGGGGCTGAGTTTCGCGCAGCTGGACGCCATTGCCTTCGGGCGCGGCCCCGGCTCCTTCACGGGCCTGCGCACGGCCTGCGCCATCACCCAGGGCCTGGCCTTTGCCGCCAAGGTGCCCGTGCTGCCTGTGGACTCGCTGCTCACCGTGGCCGAAGAGGCCCGTCATCTGCATGGCTGCACCGAGGTCGAGGCCGTGCTCGACGCACGCATGCACGAGGTCTATCACGCAGCCTTTTGCTATGTGGACGGCCAGTGGATCGAGCCCGAGGACTTCGGTCTCTGCGCCCCCGAGGCTCTGCAGGCTGCAGCCGGCCATGCCGTGGCGGGCAATGCCCAGCCCGTCTACCCCGAGCTGCTGGCGCCCACTGCCCGCCATGTGCACGCCATGCCCACGGCCACGGCCATGCTGCGCCTGGCACCGGCACTGTTGGCAAAAGGCTGCGCGGTGCCTGCCGAAGAGGCGCTGCCGCGCTATATCCGAGATAAAGTGGCAAAAACCACGGCCGAGCGCGAAGCCGAAAAGGCCGCCGCAGCCCTCACACCCGATGCAACCGGCATCGCCTCCCGATAAGCGTCCAATGACCTTGCCCAGCAGCTCCACACTCGCCGCCGACGCCAGCACCCAGGATGCGGCATCCCTGGTGCATTTCGAGCCGCTGTCCGCGCTCTGGCTTGACACCCTGCTCCCAATCGAGGAGCAAGCCTATGTCCACCCCTGGACGCGCGGCAACTTCCAGGATGCCATGGTGGCCGGCTACCAGATACAGCTGCTGGTCGATGCCGATCACCAGCTGCTGGGCTACTTTGTCGCCATGCAGGCGCTGGACGAGGTGCATCTGCTCAATATCACCGTCAACCCGGCCTGCCAGCGTCAGGGCTGGGCGCGCGTGCTGCTCGATGCGCTGGCTTTGTGGTCGCGGCAGCAGAACGCCCAATGGATCTGGCTGGAAGTGCGCGAAAGCAATGCCCGCGCCCGCGAGGTCTATCTCAGGCATGGCTTTGCCGAAGTCGGGCTGCGCAAGAACTACTACCCCAACCCCAACGGCCCGCGCGAACATGCGGTGCTCATGAGTCTGAAACTATGGCCCTGAACCTGGACGCCCGCCAGCGGGCCATGCTGGAAGCCATGGGCATCACCGTCTGGCTGCCCGACCCCGTGGAACCCGCAGCAGTGGCTGCAGTCACTGCAGTCGCAGCCGCACCATTGCCGGTCGCGGAGCCCCTGCCCGTCACAGCGCCGGTGGTGCGCATGACGCCGCCCGCCCCCGTAAGCCCGCCCGTGGCTCAGGCCGCTGCACCTGCGGCCGAGGCAGCGCCAACACCGGCCCAGCCGCCCGCCCAGACCGCCAGGCCCGCCAGCCCACCGCCCCAGAATCTGTCCGGGCACCGGGCGCACGAGCCTCGTCAGTTTGTGCAGCAACCCGCCGCAGGCCCGGCAGGCGAGCCAGGCCTCGGCTGGACCATCAGCCCGGCCCAGCTGGTCTACCCCCATGCGCCGCAGCATGTGCACAGCGCCGAGCAAGGCGGCTGGCTGATCCTGCTGGAGCCTGCCGCCAACCCGCCCCTGCTGAGCCCGGCGCAAAGGCCTGCGGCCGACAGCGCCCAGACGGCGCTGCAGGGTGATGCCGCCAAGCTGCTGGACAATATGCTGCGTGCCCTCGGACTGCAGGAAAAACCGCGCGTCTTCAGCGCCGCACTGCACCGCGCGCCGCCCGATGCCGACCTCAGCCATGCCCAGGCGCTGCAACCCGCCCTGGAGACTCTGCTGCGCGAACTGCGCCCGGACTGCGTGCTGGTTCTGGGCCTGGCCAGTGCACGCGCCGTGCTGGGCCGCCATGACGCGCTGGGCCGGCTGCGGGCCGAACCGCACCACATTGCGGGCGTGCCCACGGTGGTGACCTACGACCCCAACTATCTGCTGCGTGCGCCGCAGGCCAAGGCCGGTGCCTGGGCCGATCTGGTGCAGGCCGACGCGTTTACCAAGGGGCTGTGACAGGCGGGCGACAAGCCCCGCTTACCCACTTGCCCAACTATGACGCACGCGACATGCTGCAGTGCAACGTAGCATAATCACTGGCTTCGAATTACTGAAAGACATCCGTGGAAACCTACCCTAGTTGGTAGCTTTCAGCTCCCGGTGAAGACTGTGGGGGTTGAAAGCGCCCTGATCCCTGCAGAACCTCAAGAACAACCGGGAGTGAGCTGATGCTCAACATCTTTACGCTAGCCAATGGTCGACTCGTTCAGGAAGAGATCGAGTCCCTGGCAGACCTTGAACGCTTTCGCCCCGTCTGGGTCGATCTGGAATCGCCAACCCTCGAAGAAAAGCGCTGGATCAAGCAGCACTACGAGCTGTCCATCCCTGAGGATGCGATGGACGACGACATCGAGGAATCGGCGCGTTTTTACGAAGAAGACAATGGCGAGCTGCATATCCGCAGCGACTTTCTGATCGACGACGACGAAGACCCCCGCTCGGTGCGCGTGGCCTTCATCGTCAACCAGCACAACGCAGCGCTGCGCAGCCATGGCGTGCTGTTCTCCATCCACGACGAGGATGTGCCTGTCTTTCGCCTGCTGCGCATGCGAGCGCGCCGTGCGCCCGGCTTGATCGACGATGCCAAGGACGTTCTGCTCAAGCTGTTTGACGCCGATGCCGAGTACTCCGCCGACACGCTGGAGCGCATTTACGACGACCTGGAAAAAGCCAGCAAGATGGTGCTGTCCGGCGATGTGACCGACGAGATGGCCAAGGAAGTGCTGGGTGCCATTGCCCGCCAGGAAGACTTGAACGGCCGCATCCGCCGCAACGTCATGGACACGCGCCGCGCCGTGAGCTTTCTGATGCGCTCCAAGATGCTCAACGCCGAGCAGTTTGAGGAGGCTCGCCAGATTCTGCGCGACATCGAGTCGCTGGACAGTCACACGGCCTTTCTGTTCGACAAGATCAACTTCCTGATGGACGCCACGGTCGGCTTCATCAACATCAATCAGAACAAGATCATCAAGATCTTCTCGGTGGCCAGCGTGGCTCTGCTGCCGCCCACGCTGATTGCCAGCGTCTACGGCATGAACTTCAAGTTCATGCCCGAGCTGGAGTGGGAATTCGGCTACGGCTACGTGGTCGCCCTGATGATTCTGAGCGCCGTCGGCCCCATGCTGTACTTCCGCAAACGCGGCTGGTTGAAATAACACATTCCCGGCACAGCTGGTCGCTCACACATCGACACAGGCAAGCGCCCTCTCCTTGGAGCCGAAGAGCGCGCTTGCCACCAGTCAACGCGCCACTAAATCGCCATTGATCACTCGGGCAAGTCCCTGCGGGTTCGCTTGCTGTACAGCCGCTGGGAGCAGCACATCCGGCAAATCCTGATAGCACACCGGGCGCAGAAAGCGGTCAATGGCGCTGGCGCCCACAGAAGTGAACATAGCGTTGGACGTGGATGGGAAAGGACCTCCATGCACCATGGCGTGGCATACCTCGACTCCGGTCGGAAAACCATTGGCCAAGATGCGTCCCGCCTTGCGCTCCAGCACGGGGATGAGGCGCTGCGCGTCGGCATAGTCTGCGGGATCGATCTGCAGCGTCACTGTCAGTTGGCCCTCCAGTTGCTCAGCCAGTTCAAGAACCTCATCGAAATTCCTGGCCCGAATGACAATAGAGGCCGGGCCAAACATCTCCTCCTGCAGCACAGGCGATGACAACAGGCGCTGCACATCCGTCACATACAGCGCAGCCTGCGCAGCATTGTGCAGCCCATCCGCAGGCTGCCCTTGTGCAACTTTCTCCACACCTTCCACGCCACCAACCTTGACAGCGCCGGCATCAAAGGCCTGGTGAATGCCCGGCGTCAGCATGGTCTGGGCCGGCTTGGTGGCAAGCGCCTGGCTTGCGGCATCGATGAAGCGCTGCACATTGCGGTCGCCAATGACCACCACCATCCCAGGATTGGTGCAGAACTGCCCCGCCCCCATCGTCAGCGAATCGGCAAAACCGCGCCCTATCGACTCTGCACGCGCGGCCAGGGCAGCCGGCATCAGAAACACCGGGTTGATGCTGCTCATCTCCGCGTAGACGGGAATGGGTTCCGGGCGTGCGTTGGCGATGCGCATCAACGCAAGCCCTCCCTGGCGAGATCCGGTAAAGCCAACGGCCTTGATGGCAGGATGTGCTACCAATGCTTCACCCAGCTTGCGCCCGGCGCCCATCAGCAGGGAAAACACCCCTTCGGGCAACCCCAAATCTCTGACCGCTTTCTGAATCGCTCGACCCACCATTTCGGAAGTGCCTAGATGGGCGCTGTGGGCCTTGACGACCACAGGGGCACCGGCAGCCAAGGCCGACGCCGTATCGCCCCCTGCCACCGAGAACGCCAGCGGAAAATTGCTCGCACCGAACACCGCCACCGGGCCCAGTGCCATCTTGGCCAGACGCAGGTCGGCACGTGGCAGCGGCGTGCGCTCGGGCTGTGCGTGGTCGATGGCGGGGCTCATAAAGCGGCCATCGCGCACCACCTTGGCAAACAGCCGCAACTGTCCAACCGTGCGCCCACGCTCGCCTTGCAGGCGCACCAGCGGCAGGCCGCTTTCGGCCATGGCGCGCTCGATCAGGGCATCGCCCAAAGCCATGATGTTGTCGGCAATCAGCTCCAGAAATTCTGCACGCTTGGCAAGCGACAGCTGACGGTAGGGATCAAATGCCTGCGCCGCCAACTGGGCAGCCCTGTCCACTTCGGCCTGCCCTCCCATACCGAACGTGGGCGTTGCGATGAATTGATCCATGCGGGGATCGAACGCTTGCTGCTGTCCTTCTGTGCCGCGCACCAAACTCGCGCCGATAAGCATTTCGCCAGTAATTTGCATCTTTGTCTCCTAATGTGTTTATGGATCGGAATGGCAGAGCTCCAGCCGACCAGGAAGTGCAAGCAACGCCTGGATAACGCACGATCTCGTCAGGAATATGAGTGCCTTTGAAAATCATAAAGTATCTTGTTAATATATTTGAATTATCCTTAGAAAATTTCCCATCAATCTTGACAGGCTTCTTTGCCATTCCGCGCAACCAGGGCACGTCAACAAGCAGTCCATAACCAAGCACAGGAGCACGCCATGGAACTCATGCCAAACATCGACCTGAACCACCCTGGCCAAAGTGCTCAAACAACCGCATCGAAACCAGGCCACACTGCGCTGACGCTGGATGAGGTGCACAACCTGGCCTATCGCGTATTTACCCACCTCGGCCTGTCTGCTGAACATGCGCAGGCCATTGCGCGCGTGATCACAGCGGGAGAGCGCGACGAGTGCCATTCGCATGGCATGTACCGGGTTCTATCGTGCGCTCGCACGCTCCAGCATGGCGCTGTCGTGCGCGATGCCATACCCATCATCAGCGACCGCGGACCTGGCGTCGTCGCAGTCGATGCACAGCGCGGCTTTTCACAACTCGCTTTCGAGGTGGGCAGCAAAGTACTGCTCGGGAAGGTCCGGACAACCGGGATCGCAGCCTTGGCCATCAACAACTGCTATCACTTCTCAGCCTTGTGGCCCGAAATCGAAGCCTTGGTCGAGCATGGCGTTGCTGCCTTAGCCATGACTCCCAGCCATTCCTGGGTGGCCCCTGCGGGCGGAAGCCGACCTGTTTTCGGAACCAACCCTATCGCCTTTGGTTGGCCCAGGGTCGGTGCACACCCCTACATTTTTGACTTTGCGACCAGCGCAGTGGCCCGCGGTGAAATTGAGCTCTACCAAAGAAGCGGTCGCGCACTGCCCGAAGGCTGGGGGGTCGACGCCGAAGGCTTACCAAGTACCGATGCCACAACCGTACTCCAACAAGGCGCCATGCTGACTTTTGGCGGCTACAAAGGCTCTGCCCTGTCGACCATGATCGAGCTGCTGGCCGGGCCATTGATTGGCGACATGACCAGTGCTGAATCACTGCGCATCGACGACGGTGCCGGTGCAACCCCTTGTCATGGGGAAATCGTTATCGCATTTGATCCCCAATTTTTCAGCCCGGGCAATTTCATCGAAGAGCGTCAACGTGCTGAAAAGCTGTTCGAGAGTATTACCGGCCAAGGGGCGCGCCTTCCTTCCCAACGCCGCTTTACCGCAAGAAGCCGCAGTCTAGCCAATGGATATGTGCAGATCCCCGAGCCCTTGCTGCGTGACATCCAGCAGTTGTTGAACTAGGCTCATGAGAACATGCTCGCATGCTTCGCCTCTGCTGAGGAGAAAGAATCCAGATAAAGAGTTTTGTCACAGGCTGCGCCAAGCACCAAGCCCATGATGTATTCTAAATATCGGATCAATATAATCAGAACCCCGCCATCTCTGCTCTTGCGACACGATGGCGCCAGCACGCTTTTTTGATGCCAACTTCCAAGAAATCTCCAGCTGCACGTGTAAAAGCCGCTGCAACAAAAACCAAGACTTTGCCTACGGTGAAGCGCCGTGCTGCAGACCTTGCCTACGACGCCATTGAAACCATGCTGTCGACCATGCAACTTGAGCCTGGAAGTCCCATCGTGGAGGCGGAGTTGGCAGAGCGCACGGGCATGGGCCGGACGCCTGTGCGCGAGGCATTGCTGCGCATGATCTCCATCGACTTGATCGTCCAGCAACCGCGCCGCGGACTACTGGTTTCCAACATCGATCTGGCAGAGCACCTGGACGTCATCCAGACACGCAGGGTTCTGGAGAATCTGTTGGCGGCTTGCGCTGCCCGGCGAGCCTCGGTGCAGCAGCGCAAAGATATCCTCCAATGTGCCAAGCAGATGGTCGCTGCAGCCAAGCGCGGCAACCTGGAAGAGTACATGCATGAGGATCATGCGCTCGATGCCATCATCCATACTGCCAGCCGCAACCGTTCAGCAGTCAAAAGCGTCACGCCTCTGATCGTGCAGTGCAGACGTTTTTGGTATGCCTACCAGCATGAAGGCGATATCCTTGAAGGCGCACTTGCTCATCTGGAGCTGGCTCAGGGTATCTCTACCGGGGATGAAGCGGCTGCCATTACCGGCGCCAACCGCCTGATGGACTATCTGGAAGCTTTTGCCAGACGCATTATCGAAAGCTAAACAGCAGGCCGCTCCCAAGGGGAGCGGCCTGCTGTGCATATTCATGGCGCCTCCCAATCGGCGCCCCCCGATCATCAATCAGAGCTTGGCTCCCACCGCGCGCAGTTCTGCAATCTGAGGCGCTTTGGGCAGCCAGATCTTGTCGAAGGCATCAATAGCAGGTTTATTGTCAAAGGCATTGATATCGCGAATGACAATCGACTCCTTCTTGAGTTTCTCCAGCAGGCCAACCTCTGTCGTCACGATATCGTTGATCTGGCCGTCCAAGGCTTGGCTGGTCAATTGGCGAATCAGGTCACGGTCCTTCCCATCCAGCGTAGCCCAGATACGACCCGAGAACAGTGGTGCCACAGGCATGAACAGCGCGTTCATGGGCATCATCAGTTTCGACACCTTGTCAAAGCGCTGGCTCCAAGAGAGCTCTATATCCGCCTCGAGTCCATCCACTTGCCCATTGGTCATGGCATCGAACACAGCAGGTGTGGGAATGGGAGTCGGCGCTGCGCCGAAATACTGGTAGAAGTCACGGTAAACCGGCGTCGGATTAATACGCAGCTTCATACCCTTGAGGTCATTGGGCGTCTTGATCTCCTTGTTCGAGAACACCACACGCATGCCGGTGATGCCCCAGCCCAAACCGATGCAGCCGGTTTCGCGCGGCAGCACATCCAGCAATTTCAAGGCTGCAGGCGTCTTGACCAGCTTCGCTACAGCAGCAGTGGATCGGACAAGATATGGCGCGTTGATCGAGGCTACGCTCGGAACACGCGTTCCCAGCTCTGCCGCCTGAATCCACCCCATGTCCAGCGCACCCGATTGCAGCTGCTGCATCATGGCCGACTCATTACCCAATTGACCCGAATGAAAGACAGTCACCTTGAGCCTGCCATTGGTTTCTTTCGCCAAAGCTTCTCCAAACTGCACCGCCGCGCGGTTCCACGAATGCCCAGCAGGCGTGATGACGCCTAAGCGCAGTTCCTTGGCCGCAGCCGCACGCGAAGGCGTCACAAAGGCCAGTGGAGCAGCGGCAACAGCCGTGGTCTGAAGAAAGTGGCGTCGATTGAGTGTCATGAAAAACTCCGTAGAGGGAAAGGCGAAGCAGGGCGAAGAATCGGATCAGTTCAGCAAGCCCAACGACAAGCTGGGGAACAGCGAGAGCATGACAAGTGCCACGCAACTGATGATGAAGAATGGCAACGTGACGATGAACATGGGACCCGGCTTGGCACCAGTGACCGCTGCAGCCACGAAGAAGCTCAGCCCCACCGGCGGCGTCATCAATCCCAGCACCAGGTTGATGACGATCACCACTCCAAAGTGGCGGGGATCGATGTGGTAGATCTCGGTGGCGATGGGCAGAAGAATCGGCGCGGTCATGATCAAGCCGGGAATCCCGTCGATCACCGTGCCAATGACCAGCAAAATCACGTTGACCAGCAGCAGGAAGGTAATCGGGTCATGCGCCACGGTCTGCACCCAGGCAGCGACCATCTGAGGCACCTTGCCGTATATCAACAACCACGAGAACACTGCCGCTGCTGCAACCAGAAACAGCACAATGGCCGAGTAGATGCCCGAACGCAGCATGATCGCGCCCAGGTCTGAGTATTTGAATTCACGGGTCACATAGCGACCGACCAACACTGCGCTGATCGCACCCACAGCGGCAGCCTCCGTGGGGTTGGCGAAGCCGGTGAGGATGGAACCCACAATGACCAGCGGAATCAACAGTGTCGGGCTGGAAACCAGCACGGTCTTGGCCCGTTCGAGCAAGGTTCGCTTGGGGCTTCGTGGATAGTTGTAGATCACGCCCATACAGGCAATGACTGCAAAGAACAGCACCGTCAACAGAACACCTGGCAATATGCCTGCGATCAGCATATCGCCCACCGCGACCTGGGCCAGCACGCTGTAGACCACAAACATCACCGACGGCGGAATGATCGGACCCAGCATGCCGCCATACACGGTCAGGCCTGCAGCAAAGGTCTTGTCATAGCCTTGCTTCTCCATCTCCGGCACCATCACCTGCGACATGATGGCCACCTGCGCCGTTGCGGAGCCAATGATGGATGACACCAGCATGTTGGCCAGGATATTCACATAGGCAAGCCCGCCCTTGATGGAGCCCACGAACGCCATCGACAAGTCCACCAGTCGGCGTGTAATGCCGCCGCTGTTCATGACCTCACCGATCAAGATAAAGAGCGGTATGGCAATCAGGCCATAGCTGTCCACCCCCCCGAACATCTGGGAAGGAAAGGACTGCAGCAACACCGTGTTCTCGGTGTTGTAGATATAAAAAATCCCCGAAAGGCAAAGACAGAGGCCGATGGGAACACCCACCATCATGATTGCGATGAAGAAAATGGAGGTCAGCATGTCAGTTCACCGCGTCTGGGTTGGTTGCCGCAAAGCCAGGGTGCTGGCGCTTGGGTGCGAGGCTCATGTCTTCCAACAGGTTGGCAAGTGCATGCAGGCTCATACAGACTGCGAAGATCGGCATGATCAGTTGCAGCACCCAGACCGGCCACTCCAGCGTCTGGGTGTGTTCGGTATAGAGAAAGTTAAACGACTCCGCCGCGTATTCCTTGGCATCAAACCCCTTGCTGGCAATACCAATGGGATCCATCCAACGCCAGCACATCGCAAAGAGCGCCAAAGAAAAAAACAGCACTCCGACCGTGGCAATCACCTTGGCACGCCGCGCGTTGCGAGGACTCAGCTTATCGGTGAGCATCGTCACCGCAAAATCCAGTCGCAGGCGCGTCATGACCGAAGCACCGATGAAGGTGAGCCAGACCACGGTGTACACCGCCGCTTCATCCACCCAGTACAGCGGCATGCCGCTGTAGCGTGTCACCACATTGAGCAAAATGAGTGCGGTCAGAAAACACATCGCGAAGGTGAGCAACCACCGTTCTATGCGCAGCAGCGCATCAGAGGCATCCAGCACCCAGCGCACAATCCATGGCGGCTGCTTGATGGCGGTAGCGGGTCGGGTTGTATCGTCCATATAGGTTCTTTAGATTTGACGAAATGAGTCGCAGAAGATTGAATACATCTCAAAAATATATTAAATATATTAGAAGTTTTTTCAATTGATCCAATAGGTGTTTGCCTGGAAACCCGGCGAAACTGCTAACCCTGGTTTCTGGAAGATGCAAGCTTCCGATCTGGATCGATGCCCCAAAAAAAGCTCCCCACGGGGAGCTGACTCACGCTGGATCAATGACTCAGACCCTTGGACCAGGCGGCATACCAGTTGCGAAAGAGTTGATACTGGGATTCGGCATACCGGCGTTGCGGGTCGGTCAATACATCGCTTGCATTGAAGTGCAGCGTGTACTCCTTCTTGCCGTTGAGGACCAGCAGGTGCTTGTAGTACAGAACCAGATCCGTGCCTTCGTCAAAGGACGACAGCACGGCCAGTGCAGCATCCAACTCCTGAGCTTGACGCCGAGCAACGACATCTCCCTGGGCTGCTTTTTTGCTCAGCTCAACCAGGAGCAGAACTTCCTTGGGTAGTGCATTGCCAATGCCCGTAATGCAACCCGTAGCACCGCAATTCACAAAACCATAGAACACCTGGGTGTCGACACCCGCCATCAATGTGACGTCGTTGTCCTTCGAGGTGATGTGCTCAGCGGCATAGCGCAGGCCTTCTGCACCACCAAACTCCTTGAAGCCGATCAGGTTGGAGTACTTGGCGCGCAGCTCGAAGAACATGTCGGCGCGAGTTGCAAAGCCGTAGTGTGGGCTGTTGTAGATCACGGCCGGCAGCTTCGGGGCGGCTTCCAAAATAGCAGTGAAGTGGGCTTTCTGCGCAGCCAGGGAAGTGCCGCGCGACAACACCCGAGGAATCACCATCAACCCCTGTGCCCCCACTTTCGCAGCGTGGGCGGCATGAGCCACGGCTTCCTTCGAGTTCACCGCGCCGGTCCCCACAATAGTCGGGATACCTGCGGCCACCAGCCTGGCCACGCCCTCTTGGCGTTGCTCTGCCGTTAAAAGAGGCCAATCCCCCATGGATCCGCAGTACACAACAGCGCTCATGCCTGCGGCCATGAGCTCTTTGCCCATGGCGACCAGCGCGTCGTAATCTGGCGTGCCTTGTGCGGTGCATGGAGTCATGAGTGCAGGAATGGTGCCGGTAAAGATGTTCGTTTCCATAAAACTACCCTTGTAAAAAACCACCTAAGAACACCGCCTTCAGTTCCGCGCAAGTCCGTTGCACGAAACCGTTTGTTGGGATAACGCTCGCTGCATCAGCGCACGGAATCCAGATGAGCGGTGAAATACTTCGTCTTTAAATAGACTGTAAATATATTTGAAATATTCAGAAACGAAGACTAAGTAGTTCTTAGGCGTTGTGCAATAGGGTTCTCCTGGATACCTCGCCGAGATCGCCACCGCCCTCCCGTTGCATCCAGGCAGCGGTCCGCTTGCGACCATGACCCCACCGCGGCAGAAGCACCGCCTTCAGTTACTGCCCGGCGCTGCGGTCAAACCCGGCGCCGGGCCACGCTGGCGCTGCGCCGGGGTCAGGATGCACAGGTGATCGTTGTATGGCACACAAACCGCTCATGGAGGCAGCTTTGCGCTGGTCCCGGTCGCATGGCGACGGGACTGCCTCTTGCATCCCAGTTCGATGAGTTCGTGCGTTTGTTCCACATAGTCGCGGACGCGCTGAATGCGATGTTCGCCATCGCTCATTACCGCAGCTCCAGTCTGCCAGCACCAAGTACCAAGTGCATTGACGCGGTCCACCTCAGCCCCCCATGCAAGCGGGGATGAAGTCAAGCGCAGGCCCAGGACTGAAAATCCACAGGTCGCAGAGACAAGGTCACGGCACTGCAGAAGCTATCGTCTGAGCAGCATCACAGATGCATAAGTCAGGATGGTCTGAGACTGCTTCCACTAAACAGCCTGAGGGTAGCTTATGCTGCACTACCCTCACCGCGCTCGCGCACCCAGAGCACGATGCCGCAGAGCATCACGATCACCTGCGTGCCTATCAGCGCCGCGAAGCCCGCAAAGAATCCCGCACTCACGCCGCCGCGTGCCGACAGCGCGCCTATCACAGCACCCATGATGGCCGGCATGAAGCCCGCGACCAGACTGCCCGCGCCGTTGACCACGCCATAGGCGCTGGCCACATGCTCGGGCCGCGCGCAGTGCTGCACGGTGCTGGGGATGGCCGGGCTCATCAGTCCCCAGCAGAAGTTGGCGGCAATCAGGCAATAGGCCGCCGCATAGCGGTCTTCCATATGGATGGCCAGCCACACTGCAATCGCCACGCCCAAGCTGCCGAAGACAAAGATCAGCGGCACCTGCCGGCGCGCGATGCGGTCGATGATCATGCCGCCCGCGAAGACCGCCGCCACGCTCGCATATTGCGGCAGCGAGGCCAGCCAGCCCATCTCGCGCATGGAAAAGCCGCGCGACTCCTTGAGATAGGCGGGCAGCCAGTTGCTGCTGCCCCAGAGATAGGACAGAAATGCCGCAGTGAGAATGGTGATCAACCACAGATAGCGCGTGTGCATGGCTCCGCGCACGATCTGGCCGACCTGACCCACGGCCTCGCCCGGCGACTGGGGCTTGGGCATGCCGGTCTCCACCTTGGGCATGCGCACAAAGGCCCAGACCAGGGGAACGCCCAGCAGCACGTTGATCAGGCCCAGCACATGGAACGAGGTCTCCCAGTTGTGGCCCACTACCAGGTAGCCGACGAAGGGATAGCCCACCGCCAGGCCCAGTCCGGTGCCCATATTGACCAGGGAGTTGGGTTTGCCGTTCTCGCGGCTCTCGAAATGCGCCTTGATGTAGCTGCCGGCCAGGGAGAACAGCGGCCCCTCGGACACGCCCAGCAGAATGCGCGATGCCAGCAGCAGCCCGTAGCTGTTCATGGCCGGCGACAGAAAGGTCACCACACCCCATAGCAGCAAGCCGGCAAACAGGCTGCGGCGCACGCCGAACAGCGCCGCGCAGAACGGCGTGAGCACAAAGGACGAAACACCGTAGCCGACCATGAAGGCCGTGGCCAGCAGCCCCTGACGCGTTCGATCGTCGGGTGTGAGACCGATGTGCGACAGAAAGTCGTGATCGGTGATGAGGACCGAGATATTGATCCGGTCCACGTAGGAAATGGCGACGATCACGAACAGCGTGACCACGCCCCACCAGCGCAACGAGCGTGAGTCTTTCATGACAGGAGTCCGGCTAACGTTGAGAGAGAAAAAAGCCGGGACCGGCACCCGCCGGCCCCGCCAGGGCGCACGTCCTGGCGGGCGCGCGGTTCGGCAGCCGTGCTGCCGCCGAAACCCCGGGGCCGGCCAAGGCCGGCCCTGCGGGGCAGGATCAGAAGAAGTGGCGGATGCCCAGTTCCAGGCCATTGGAGTTGCCGCCCGGCGTGGTACCGGGAGCGCTCAGCCCCTGCACGCCGATGGACTTCGCCGCCGAGCCCTTGTTCTTCAGGAAGGCATAAGTGCCGTAGACCTGGGTGCGCTTGGATAGGTTGTAGCCATAGCCCACGCTGATCTTGTTCCAGTCCGCATTGCTGCCAGACAGGTTGTAGTGGCCAAAGGAGGCACGGGCCTCGCCATTGCCCACGGGAGCCGTCACGCCCAGCTGCACGGCCGTGATCTTGGTGGGGCCGCGTTTTTCCGAGGCCCACAGCAGCATGGGCTTGGCCACGCCGAAGTCGTAGGACAGGCCCACATTGTTCGCCGTCAGATTGGTGTCACTGGTATTGCCGTAGAGCCGGCCCGTGGCCAGCGCACCATTGAAAGCGCCCTGGCGGTAACCCAGGCGCAGGCCACGGTAGTCGCCCTCGCGCTTGTTGGGAGCACCGCTGGGCTGCTCGCCGAATGCCAGCTGTGCCTGGCCGTAGAAGCCACCCAGGTTCTGGGGCAGGAAATAGCTCACCGCATTGCTGATCTGTATGGGCGCACCGCCAGTCGAAGGGATGCCCGGAATGCCCAGCATGGTGAAGGCACCCGTGCCGCCAACGCCGTTGGTCAGGAAGGGATCGAAGATCAGCGTGTTCAGAAAGGTGGCCGAATCATCGCGCCCCAGGCGCACCTCGCCCCAGTTGCCCATCAGGCTGACTGTGGAGCGGCGGTTGAAGCTCAGACCGCCGCCCGTGGCCTTGCCAGCGCCGCTATCCACATCCAGGCCGGCCTCGAGCCAGAATCCCGCCTTCAGGCCGCCGCCCAGGTCCTCTGTGCCTCGAAAGCCCAGACGGCTGATGTTGGCACCGCCTGTGGAAAGGCCGGTCTTGGAAGCGCCCGAGCCGTCCAGACGAGCCACGCCGACGTCGACGACGCCGAAAAGCTCGACCTTGGACTGTGCCGAAGCGGCACCGGGCAAAGACGCCAGACAGGCTAGCGCCACGCCGAGGGCCGGCGTATGGATGGATTTCATGGTTTTGTCTCCTCTAAGAGGTGGTTTGGGACGGTGGCTTTTTTTTCAGTGGCTGGTCCGGTGCTGCGCTGGTCAATTCAACATGGCGCGGCCAAGGGATACCGAGCAAGGGCCCGGGCCGGTCGCGTCGCACCGAAGGTGCCACCTCACTCGCGCAGCGAGCAGGGAAGCACCGGTACGACACGTACCCCGGAGCGTCATATATCCAGAACTAAACGCTCGCTCTTGCAGCCGGAGACGCAGACCATCATGACCTTGTTGGCGGCGCGCTCCTTGGGGCTGAGCACCGAGTCGCGGTGGTCGGGCACACCTTCCAGCACGCGGGTCTCGCAGGAGCCGCAGACCCCTTCGCAGCAGCTGTGGTCCACATCGACACCGGCGTCCAGCAGCGTGTCCAGCAGGGACTTATCGGGCGTGATCTCGATAAAGCGGCCGCTGCGCTTGAGCTCCACCGTGTAGTTGCTGCGCGCATCGGACGCGGCCTTGACTTCCACCGGCGTGAAACGCTCAATGTGGGCGTTGGCATGGCCGAGCTCGGCGCAGAACTTCTCGAAAGCATCGAGCATGGGCGTCGGGCCGCAGGAATAGTGGTGCAGGCCCGCATCGGGTGCGCGCTGCGCCAGCAATGCCTTCAGGTCGGGCGGCCCGCCCGCCTCGGCATCGAAGTGCAGGTGCAGCGGCATGCCCAATGCCGTGAGCTCATCGAGGAAGGCCGCGCTCTTGCGCTCGCGCGCAAAGTACAGCATCTCGAACGAATGTCCCTGGGCCTTGAGCCGGCGTGCCATGCACAGCATGGGCGTGATGCCTATGCCACCGGCCACCAGCACCGAATGCGTCGCTGTCTCGTCGAGTGCGAAGTGGTTGCGCGGCTCGGAGATGGTGATGGGCATGCCCACGCGCAGCGACTCGTGCACGCAGCGCGAGCCACCGCGGCTGGCGCGGTCGCGCAGCACGCCGACCACGTAGCGGTGGCGCTCGCTGCTGTCGTTGGACAGGGAATAGCTGCGCACCAGCCCGTTGGGCAGGTGCAGATCGATGTGCGAGCCGGCCGTAAAGGCCGGGAACTCGCCGCCATCGACCGGGCGCAGCTCCACGCTGATGGTGTCCTGGGCCTCGAAGCGCAGCGTGTGCACAAAGGCCTGCAAGCTGTTGCTCATGATGCGATGCCTTCGTCGATCTGTTCCTGGGCCTGGCGACGCAGGTGGCGACGCAGGCGCACCAGGCCGATGTCATGCTGGTAGAGATTCTCGCGCTCGTTGGCGTCGGCTTCCATCTGCTCCATCATGATGCGGTCCTGCTCCAGCACGGCCCAGTGGCGTGCCTCGAGGCGGTTGCGGTAGAGGAAGCGCCAGGTATCGCGCATCCAGCCCTGCACCTTGCGCGCACGCCAGAAGAACACGGCGCACAGGTCGGCGCTGATGGGCGTGACACAGGCCACGATGGCAAAGTTGCCGCCGGGGCCGCCGGTCTTGGGATAGGGAATCTCCAGGCGCATCCACTGCGCGCCGGTTTCGCCGTATTCGGTCCAGTCGAAGTTCACGCCGCGCTGGCCGACCTTCTCGAACACAAAGCCGTGATCGGTGTCACGCACCTGGAAGCTGGCCTTGCTGTCGCCCTCGGCCATGGAGTGCGACTGCTTGTGCAGGAAAGTGCCGTGCATGGGGTCCATGACGTTGTCCAGCGCGTAGCGGTAGTCGCTGCGCCACTCGGCATAGCACAGGAAGTTCGAGTACTCGGGCGAGCTCAGTTCCTCGGGCAGGCTGAACTCGGGCGCCTCGTCCACATGCTTGTCGCTGTTGTAGAGAAAGATCGCACCATGCATCTCGCGCACATGGAAAGCCAGCGCGGCGCGCGAGCCTTCGAGCTTGCAGCCGGGGCTGCCAGGCACCTTGGTCACCGTGCCGTCGCAGCGCACTTCCACGCCGTGGTAGGGGCAGGCCAGGCGGTCGCCCAGGATCACGCCCTGGGACAGCGGTGCGCCGCGGTGCGGGCAATGGTCTTCCAGCGCATGGACCTGGCCGGCAGCGTCGCGCCACAGCGCGATCTTGCGGCCGAAGCGGCGCAGCGAGATGGGCTCGGTCTTGACGAAATCCGAAGGGCAGACCGCATACCAGAGGTTCTTCAGACCCGTGTTGAGCAAACGGTCCACCGGATCGATGGTGATGGTTTGTACGTTCATGGGGTACTCCTGTCCTGTTCTGTCTCAATAGCCCAGACGGGCCATCAGCGCCTGAAAGCTGTCTTCGGTCCAGGGCTCGCCGTTCTCGCCGGCGGGGCCGCTGCGGTTGATGTAGACCACCAGCTCGGGCAGCGTCTGCACGCCCTCGCCAAAGGCACGCTCAATGGAGTCGCCCAGCAGGTCCTCAAACAGGGTGGAGGCGCGCTCGCGCGCCTGATGCGGCTCGAGATATCGATCAGCGGCCATGGTTCTCTCCTTCGAAAACTGTCTTGAATCGTGGTTCTGCTTCATTGCCCTGAGTGCCGCCCCACACCGAGGGTCTCGTCCCCCTTGGGGGCGCCGTGCAAAGGGAAGGCGCGAAGCGACTCAGGGGGGTGATCATTTAGTCGGCCCGGATATCCAGGTCCTTGATAAGCTTGCCGAAGCGGTTGTAGTCGGCAGCATTGGTCTTTTCCAGACGTGCCGGCTCGCCGCCCGCAGGCAGGGCGCCGAAGGCCGCCATCTTGGCAACCACGTCCGGCATCCTCAGAATTTCATTGAGGTGGGTGTTCAGCAGCTTGACGGTCTCGGGCTTCATGCCCTTGGGACCGAACAGGCCTTGCCAGGCCGACACTTCCACATCCTTGACGCCCTGCTCGGCCAGCGTGGGCACATTCGGTGCCAGCGGGCTGCGCTGGGCATCGGCCACGGCCAGCACATTGACCTTGCCGCCTGCGTAGGGCGCGATGGGGCCCCAGGTCATGAAGGTCGTGGGCACATGGCCGCCGATCAGGTCGTTGACTGCGGGCGCCACGCCCTTGTAGGGAATGTGGGACAGCTTGGTGCCTGCGGCCTTGTTGAACATCTCGCCCAAGATGTGCATGGGCGAGCCGCTGCCCGGGCTGGCATAGGTCAGGCCGTCGCGCTTGCCCTGGCTCGCCAGGGTCTTGATGTCCTTGATGCCCGAGCCCTGGCTGGCAGCCACGAACATGGGCTGCACGCTGGTCTGCACGATGGGCGTGAAGCCGCCGAGCACGTCGTAGCTCGAACCCGCGTTGGTCTTGAGCACGAACTGGGCGATGGCAAAGGTATTGGGCGCCAGCAGCAAGGTATAGCCGTCGGGTGCGGCCTTGGCCACATGCACGGTGCCGATGGTGCCGCTGGCACCTGGCCGGTTGTCCACCACCACGGGCTGGCCCAGTCGCTGGCCCAGCTTCTCTGCATACAGGCGCGCCATGGCATCGGTATCGCCGCCGGCCGGATAGGCCACGACGATGGTGATGGGCTTGCTCGGATAAGCTTGCGCCAGCGCGGAACCGGACATCTGGGCTGCAGCCAGCAATGCAGCAGAGATAACTACCTGGCGACGAATGTTTTTCATGAAATAGCCCGTGGGGTTGTGGTTAAGCCTCTAGCCAGCCAGAGGATCTGGTGAATTCGCTCACATCAGAGACACCGAGCAAGGGCCGCCCCGCAGCGAGGGTGTTGTCCCCCTCCCGCGCAGCGAGAGAGGGGGAAGGCGCGAAGCGACTCAGAGGGTGTTTCATTTCTTGTCGGTCAGGAACTTGCCGTCGGCAGCGCCCACGCCCTTTTGGCGCCGCGTATTGCCGTCGAGGCCGCCGTCGATGGCCCATTCGGCAAACACCGTCGGGCCGGGCTCGAACTCGCGCGGCTGCCAGTCGGCTGTCAGTTGGTCCTCGTCGGCGTAGTACTCGACCAGGGCGCCGGCCGGGTTCTTGAAGTACCAGAAATAGGCCGAGGACACGGGGTGGCGACCCGGGCCGAGCTGGGTGTCCCAGCCGCAGCGCGAGATATGCATGCCGCCGCCGAAGACCTCGTGGATGTCGCGCACGGTGAAGGCAACATGGTTCAGGCCCGCATGCTTGTCGGGGCGCTGCAGCAAAAAGATGTCGTGGTGGCCGCCATCGGGCGCGGTGCGCAGAAAAGCGCCTCGCTCGGGATAGCGGTCCGAGGCCGCAAAGCCGAAGTTCTCCACATAGAAGCGCTCGCAGGCCTGCACGTCCTTGACGAAGAACACCACATGGCCGACCTCGATGGGCTGGGCGCGCTCGTAGGCCGGGCTGGCCTGGTTGATGCGACCCTTGCGGTCCCAGGTGTTGTACTCGGCACTTTGCATCTGCACATCGCGCTTTTGCGTGAGCTGCAGGCGCACGGCCAGGCCGTTGGGGTCGGTGCAGCCGATGCGGCCATTGCCCTGGACGAAGCCTGGAAGCGCGCGGATGCGATCTGCATACAAAGCCAGGTCGGCTTCGCTTTCCACTCCCCAGACCACTTCGCGCAGCGTGGGGCCGGCTTCGATGGCGGGCGGCAGATCGGGGTGATTGGTGGCGGCCACGATCACGCGGCAGCCGTTCAGTGTCTCGAACACCAGCCGGTCGGCCTGCTCCTCGGCCAGGCTCAGGCCCCAGTCGAGGAAGAACTGGCGGCAGGCCGCGAGGTCGTCGGCGCCGTAGCTGATTTCGTCAATGCCCAGTACGCTCATAAAAATCCTTTCTTTACCCGATCACGCGCCATGCGCTGCCCACATCGCCTGCAACCGGCGCGACCCATCGGCGGACGCCGAGCAAGGGCCGCCCCGCAGCGAAGGTGTCGTCCCCCTCCCGCGCAGCGAGAGAGGGGGAAGGCGCGAAGCGACTCAGGGGGTGTTTCATCTCAATTTGCCCAAGCCAGTGGGTTTGCGTTCAGTCCCCAGTACAGGCTCTTCTGCTCCATGTACTGCTGTATGCCCAGCCGCCCCTTCTCGCGGCCCAGGCCGCTATCGCGCCAGCCACCGAACGGTGTGGAGATCGAGAACTGCTTGTAGGTGTTGATCCACACGGTGCCGGCCTGCACCGCGCGGCCGATGCGCCACGCGGCCTTGTAGTCGCGCGTCCAGATGCCGGCGGCCAGCGCGTAGACGCTGTCGTTGGCCTGCTCCAGCAAGGCCTCTTCGTCGTCGAAGGGCATGGCCACGAGCACGGGGCCGAAGATCTCCTGCTGGCAGATCTGGTCGTTGTTGTTCACGCCTTCGAGGATGGTCGGGCGGTAGTAGTAGCCGCGCTCGTACAGCGCGCCCTCGGGGCGGTGACCGCCGGTGCGCAGCTGACCGCCTTCGGACAGGCCCAGCTGCACATAGCTCTCGATGGATTCGCGGTGCTTGGCGGTGATCAGCGGGCCCATCTGGGTGCGCTCGTCTGCCGGATCGCCCACGCGCAAGGCGGCGGCCTTGGCCGTGAGGCGCTCCATGAAGTCGCCATAGAGCTTCCTCGCCACGAACAAGCGCGAACCGGCGATGCAGGACTCGCCCGAGGAGCTGAAGATGCCGTAGAGCACGCCGTTGACGGCATGGTCGAGGTCGGCGTCTTCCAGCACCATCGTGGCCGACTTGCCGCCCAGCTCCAGCGAGACGGGCATCATCTTGTCGGCTGCGATGCGGGCGATGTGCTTGCCGGTGGAAGTGCCACCCGTGAAGGACACACGCTTGACCAGCGGGTGCTTGGTGATGGCGTCGCCGATCACCGAGCCGCGGCCGGGCAGCACGCTGACGATGCCCTTGGGCACGCCGGCCTCTTCGCAGATGCGGGCCAGCTCCAGCGCCAGCAGCGGCGTGGCTTCGGCGGGCTTGACGACCACGGCATTGCCTGCGGCCAGCGCGGGAGCGAGCTTTTGCGCCTCGCTGGCGATGGGCGAATTCCACGGCGTGATGGCCGCGACCACGCCCATGGGCTCGTAGACGCTCATGGTCATGAAGTCGCCACGCGACGGCGTGATGGTCTCTTCCATGGTCTCGCAGGCCGCAGCGAAGAACTGGAAGGTGCCGGCGGCGCTGGCCACCAGGGCGCGCGTCTCGCTGATGGGCTTGCCGTTATCGAGGCGCTGCAGCTGGGCCAGGGGCTCGGCGCGTTCGCGGATCAGTTGGGCCACGCGGTGCAGCACGGCGGCGCGTTCATGGGGCTTTTTCTGGGCCCAGCCGCTGGTGCGAAAGGCCTGGTCGGCCTTCTGGATGGCCTCTTGCACATCGGCCAGGCTGGGGGCGCGCAGGCGGCCCACCACCTCGCCGGTCGCGGGGTACAGCGTGGCGGATTCGTCGCCGCCGCCAAGACGCCATTCGCCGGCGATATTGATGGGAAGCAGTTCTAGCTTGGACATGGTGGAACTCCTCACTGAGCCTTGGTGGTGGCCGGGATCTGGTCCAGCTTGTTCACAGGCGGGCCCGAGAACGTGGTCTTGAAGCTGCCGATGGCGCGCATGTCGATCTCGAGCAGGAATGGCCCCTTCTTGCCCCAGGCGCCTTCCAGCACCGCAGGCAGCTCGTCGAGATGGCTCACGCGGGCATGGGGCAGCTTGATGGACGCGCACAGCTGGGCGTAGTCGGGCGTGTGCAGCTCCACATAGCAGCGGCGGCCGCCGTAAGAGGCGTCCTGGATGTTCTGGATCACGCCATAGCGCTGGTCGTTCATCAACACGATCATGGTGTCGCACTCTTCCTGCACCAGAGTGGCGAGCTCGCCCAGGTTCAGGATGAAGCCGCCGTCGCCGGCCAGGCCCAGCGTCTTGCGGCCCGAGCCGCTTTCGGCCGCGCCGATGGCCGCGCCAATGGCCATGGGCATGCCCATGCCGATGCCGCCGCCCGTGGCGTGCACACCTGCGTTGGGCTCGAAGAAGCGCAGCTCGCGGTTGCCCCAGGTGCTGTTGGAGACGGTCACGTCACGCACCCAGTTGAAGTTGCGGCCCACGGCCTGCTGCAGCTGCTGCACCAGGGCGCTGTAAGGGCCCAGGCCGTCGCGCATGGTGGCCACGACTTCGTCGTGCACCTGGCGCAGGTCGGCCAGCAGCTCGGGATCGGCCCGGTAGCCGCGCGCTTCCAGGCGGTCGGCCAGGCCGTTCAGGGCCAGGGCCGAGTCGCCGCAGACAAAACCGTCATCCATATAGCAGCGGCCCTGCTGAGCGGCGTCCACATCGATGCGCAGCAGCGGGCGCGGCAGCTTGAGTTCGTACTTCAGCGTCTCGTTGCTGCGCAGGCGCGTGCCCACGGCCAGCATGGCGTCGCAGCGCTGGTAGAAGGCCTCGACGGGCTTCTGGATGTTGTAGGCGCCCAGCGATGCGGGATCGTCCTCGGGCACGATACCGCGGCCCTGGCCGGTGCTGACGATGCCGAAGCCCATGGCTTTGAGGCGCTGCACTGCGGCAACGGCATGGCGGGCGCCGCCGCCCAGCCACAGCAGCGGGCGCCTGGCCTTGGCCAGCTGGTCGGCCAGTGCATCGAGCGCGGTCTCGCTCGGTGCCAGCACAGCCACCGGCAGCGGCGACAGATCGGCCGGCATGTCTATCAGCGCCTGCTGAATGTCGATGGGGATCTCCACGCTGACCGGGCCCGTGGGGGCCGTCATCGCGGTCTGCACCGCAGCCTTGAGCGTGGACAGGCAGGTCTCTGCGCTCAGCACGCGGAAGGCGGCCTTGGAGACGGACTTCAGCATGGTCAGCTGGTCCGGTGCCTCGTGGATGTACGACAGCTTCTTGTCCAGGTACTGGGTCTCGATCTGGCCCGTGATATGCAAGAGCGGCGTGCCGGCCGTATAGGCTTCCACCAGGCTGCCGGCGATATTGCCCGAAGCCGGGCCGGTGCTGGTGATGCACACGCCCAGGCTGGAGGTGGAACGCGCGCAGGCGTCGGCCATATTGCCGGCGCCTGCCTCGCCGCGCGCCATCACAAAGCGCACCTTGCCGCGTGCAAACATCGCGTCGAGGATGGGCATGTTGTGGATGGAGATCACCCCGAAGGCGGCCTTCACGTCGCAGTGCTCGAGGAATTCGGCAATGACGGCGCCGACGGTGATTTGGGTTGCGTTAGGCATGGCGGGAAAGGCCTCCGGAAACATCGATATGGCTGCCGGTCGTGTATGACGACAACGGCGTGGCGAGATAGAAAATGGCGCGCGCGGCTTCGGCGGGTGATCCCAGGCGGCCCAGCGGAATGGACTTCTTGGAGGCCAGCTCGGCGCTCCACTGCTCCCAGGTCTGGCTGCGGTCCTCGCGGGCATCGAAGCGGCGGCGCCACTGGCCTGACTCGATGAGGCCGACCAGGATGCCGTTGACGCGCACGCCCTTGGGCGCGAACTCGGTGGCCATGGAGCGCACCAGGTTCTTGAGACCGGCGCGCGCCGCCGAGGTCGCGACCATATGCGGCTCCGGCTGGGAAGCCAGCAGCGAGTTCACACAGACGATGGCCGAGCCTTCGCCGCGCTCAAGCTGTGGCAGAAAGGCGCGCGTGGGATGCAGCACCGAGAAGAACTTCAGGTGCAGCTCTTCGGTCCAGGCTTCGTCGCTGGTGTTCTCGAAGGTGGAGACACGTCCCTGACCGGCGTTGTTGATGAGGATGGAAGCCGGGCCCAGAGCCGCTTCGCTGGCGCGGGCGAACTGCTGCACCTGCCCGGCATCGAGCACGTCGCAAGCCTGGGCGAACAGGCGCGCGCTGGCCTCGGGATGGCGCTCCAGCAGTTGCTTGACGGCCTGCTCCAGGCGCTCTGGATTGCGGCCGCACAGGGCCACGCGTGCGCCCTGGGCCAGCAGCAGCTCCACCGTGGCCAGGCCTATGCCCGAAGAGCCGCCGGTGACGACGGCCGTCGCGTCGAGTGTGAAATCATGCATGGCCGCCTCCTGCGCGCCTTGAAGTGATGGACAGAACCTGCGCGCTGGATTGCGGCCGGTAGTTGAGCAGCTCCGACAGTTCGGTGGCCGCCGCACAGACACGCGGCACCAGCTCCGTCTGGCGCTCGAGGTCGATCTGGGCCGAGGCCAGGGTCACCCCAAGGGCTGCGATGACTCGACCGCTGTGATCGCGCACGGGCGCCGCGATGGTGGAGATCGAGCTTTCGTAGAAGCCCGCACCGGCCACATGGCCACGCTCGCGATCGGACTGAACCAGGTCGAAGAGCTCGATCACGGTCCTGGGCGTATTGGGCGAATGGCCTTCCAGTTGCTCTTCGGGATAGAGGGCACGCAGCTCCGGCAGCGACAGGTCGGCCAACAGGATGCGACCCAGCAGCGTGGCATGGGCGGGCAGCCGCGTGCCCACGCGCACCGAGCTGGTCAGCGGTGTCGGCGGCGTGACCTTGGCCACATAGACGATGTAGCGGCCGTCGCGCACCACGATGTTGCAGGGGAAGCGGATTGCCTCGCACAGCCGCGCGATCACGGGCTGGCCCAGCTCGGTCAGGTCCATGGAGGACAGGAACTCGAAGCCCAGGCGCAGCACGGACAGGCCCAGCCGGTAATCGTTGCCGCCCTCGGCGCGCTGCAGAAAGCCCATGCTCTCCAGCGTGTTGAGCATGCGGAACACTGTGGCGCGCGGCAGCTGCAGGCGGCGCGCCAGCTCGGGAGCGCCGAGCGTGGCGTTGCCGCGACCGAACTCCTGCAGCAGGCGCAGGCCGCGCTCCAGCGCGGGCACCATGTACTTGTCGGAGCCGCCGTCGGCGGAGACGTTGTCGTTGTCGCTCATGGGGCGCTCAGTTCATGACGAAGCCGCCGTTGACGGGCAGCACCTGCCCCGTCACGAAGCGCGCACCGTCCGACAGCAGATAGGACACGGCACCCGAGACATCCTCGGGCCCTTGCTCGCGCTGCAGCGCGCGCTGGTCGATGTAGAGGCGATGACGGTGCTCAGGCACGTACTCGGTGGCCTCGACCAGCACCAGGCCCGGAGCCACGGCATTGATGGTGATGGCATCCGCGCCCAGCTCGCGCGCCATGGAGCGCGTCATGGCCATCACGGCGCCCTTGCTCGCCACATAGGCCATCAGGTTGGGAGCGCCCCACATGGCGGTGTCGGAAGCCAGATTGACGATGGCGCCGCGCCCGCTGTCCTTGAGCGCCGCACGGCAGGCACGGGTCATCAGCCAGACACCACGCACATTGACGTTCATCACCTGATCCCACTTTTCCAGGGCGATGTCGTCCATGCCCTTGCCGCCGGAGTCCGTCACGGCCGCGTTGTTGACCAGGCCGTCCAGACCGCCGAGGGTCTGCACGGCCTGCTGTGCGCACTGTTCTATGGAGGCCGGGTTGCTCGCATCAAAGGCGATGCCGTGAGCCTCGAAGCCCATGGCGCGCAGCTTGGCAACGGCTTCGCTCAGCAATTCGGCGCGCAGATCGGCCAAGACGAGCTGTGCCCCCTGTTGGCACAGCGTCTGAGCAAAAGCAAAACCCAGGCCGCGGGCAGCGCCGGTCACAAGGATCCGGCGCCCAGCGAGCTGACCGGTGGAAGGCATGGTGTTGAGGGTCATCTTAAACCTTGTTTGTTTCAAATATGAAATGACACTTTTTTCTTGAAACAAGACTGCAGTTTAGTGAGCTTCTTTTGAGTCAATACCCGGAGAAACCCGTAGTCAGCACACCACAGCGACATACGGGCGTAAAAAAACCGCGACAAGCGCGGTTGAAAGGAAAACGGGGCAACAAAAGGTATCCGGCCTGCAGTTGTCGGCAGGCTGGATCGAAGTCATCAATATCAATAGCTTATAGCGCCTATTAGTGAATGAGTTCAGGCTTAAAACACCTTAAAACACCTTAAAACTCATATTTATCAATCGTTTACAGCTATTAAAAGATTAGCAAACAGCCTGCTTCTTCGCGGGCGTCTGGCGCAGAAAGTCCAGCACCACGCGTTGCGCGTAGCGGCTTGCCACCGTGCGCACGAAATCCGAAAAATCCACATGGGCGCTGTCGTCCGCCCGGTCCGAGATGGTGCGCATTGCAGTAAACGGCGTGCCGTAATCCAGGCAGGTCTGGGCCACGGCAGCGCCCTCCATCTCCACGGCCAGCACGGCATGGCCGGCGGCCTCCAGATCGGCTCTGAGCTGTGCGCTAGCCTGGCGCGAGCTGACAAACTGATCGCCGCTGGCAATCAGGCCCTCATGGACGCGGGCCGAAGCATACGAAGCCACGATGCCGGAGCGCAGTGCCGAGTCGGCGGCCTGCACCAGTCTGTCCGTCGCCGCTTCGTCGCAGGCCAGGGTGCTGCGACCGTAGCCGGGCAACTGCCAGCGCGGAAAGATCGGCGAGGCATCCATGTCATGCTGCAAAAAGCTCCGCGCGATCACCACATCGCCCACGTTCACATCCGCGCCGATGCCGCCCGCCACTCCGGTGAACAGAATGCCGCGCACGCCAAAGCGCTCGATCAGCGCGGCGGTGGTGGTGGCGGCGGCCACCTTGCCTATGCCCGATAGCGCGCAGACCACCTCATGCCCGTGCAGCCGGCCCAGCCAGAAGTCGCGTCCGGCATGGCGCAGGCATTGCATGTCCTGCATGGCGTCGACCAGGCCGTGTTGTTCTTCGGCAAGAGCGCTGAGAATGGCAAGCGTCATGGATGGGGATACTCCGAACATGGGCCTCTAGGCCCTGGTGAAAGCACAAAAGAAAGCACAAAAGCGGCACTGGGCCGCTTTTGTGGGAAGCGCAAGAGGCGCGATTAGAGCATGACGGTTTACTGCGCCACGATATTGTGGCTCTTGACCACGGGTGCCCACAGCGCGGTCTCCTTGCGGATCAGCTCGCCAAAGGCATCGCCCTTGACCACCCAGGGGGTCATGCCCTGGGCCTTGAGCTGGTTCTGCGCGGCCTGGGTCTTCATGACCTTGTCGATGTCCTCGGCCAGCTGCTTGACCACTTCGGGCGGTGTGTTCTTCGGAGCCAGCACGCCATACCAGGACGAAACGGCAATACCCGGAACACCAGCCTCCGCCAGTGTCGGCACATTGGGCAGGAAGCTCGAGCGCGTGGCATCGGTCACGGCCAGGGCGCGTAGCTTGCCCGACTGCACATGGGGCAGCACGGTGGGCATGTTGGCGATCAGCATGGGGATGGTACCGCCCAGGGCATCGTTCAGGCCCTGCCCCGAGCCCTTGTAGGCCACGTGCATGATGTCGGCACCCGACTTGTCCTTGAACAACTCGCCGGCCAGGTGCAGGCTGGAGCCCACGCCGGGCGAGGCATAGCTGATCGAATCGGGCTTGGACTTGGACAGTGCCACCAGCTCCTGGATGGTCTTGGCTGGTACCTGGGGATTGACGACGATGACATTGGCCGCACGCCCCATGGAGGCCACGGGCACGAAGTCGCCGAACACGTTGTAGGGCAGCTTGGGCATCAGCGTGGGATTGATGGTCAGGTTGCCCTGAGGCACGACCAGCAAGGTATGGCCATCGGGCTTGGCGCGCTTGACCATGTCGATGCCGATGTTGCCGTTGGCACCGGGGCGGTTGTCGACGATGGAGGCCTGCTTGTACTCCTCAGTCAGGCCCGTGGCCAGGATGCGGGACAGGATGTCCACCGCTCCGCCGGCGGGGAACGGCGCAATGATGGTGAACTGACCGCTGGACAGCTGTTCGGCGGCACTGGCAGCGAAGGCCGGGGATATGGCGGCGGGGAGCGCAGCGGTGCAGGCCAGCGCCAGGCAGGACTTGAGGAAGGCGGAACGTTGCATGGTCTTGTCTCCTGGGAGAACGGAAATTTCAAAAAGGCTAAAGGCCGATGCGCCTCAGGCTTGATGCAGCGCAAAGGCCGGCGGGCAAAGACATGACACCATGGATGCCATGCTCAGATGGGTGGTGCTGGCGCGCACTTTTGCAAACACGCAAGCAAGACCGATGCCACCGGCACGGCACATGGCTGGAACGGGTCAGTACCGGGTTAGATGGCCAGGGAAGCCACGTTGTTGAGCACGGCGCGCACCACGCTGTACACGGTCAGCGCCGAGGTCTTGGGGTTGGCCGCCAGCGGCTTGCCGCGCATGGTCAGTTCCATCGCACCGAATGCACCCCGCGCCTCGACCTGGTGCACGTTCTCCTGAACGGCAGGATCGGCAAACAGACGCACCATGGTCTTGTCCAGCCCCAGTCCGGCCAGCGACAAGGTGGCCGCCACATTCGCATTCTTGGGATAGAGCTGTGCGGCCTCGCGCGCCGAACCCTCGAAAATGCAGAAGGCCTCGGTCAGGCCGTCCAGATCGCAGACCTGCTCGGCCGGGGTGCCGCTCCATGCCTTGGGCGGCTTGCGGCCCGTATAGAGCACCGTGTCCAGGCCGCCGACACGCGCCGCAGCCAGGGCATCAATGCCGCCGATGGCGCCCGACAACAGCTGGGCCTGCGTCTTGCCGGTCTCGGCCGCAGCCTGTACGCGCTCGGCCATGCCCGGTGCGCTCAAGGCACCTATGGATGCGATGACCGCAGGAATGCCGCGCGCCAGCGCCGGCAGCACATGCTCCTCTATGGCTGCATGACCTGCGCATTCCACGAGAAGATCCGGCACCGCATCGCCGGGCAGGGCCTGCAGCAGCTGCGCCTGTGGCGCCAGGCGGGCAGCCGTCTCGCGCACGGCTGGCGTGATCTCGGGAACCAGTACCCAGCCCACTTGCAACCGGGTATCTCCGCTCAACAGCTCCAGCACACTGGAGCCAATCGCGCCGCAGCCAATCAAAGCAATATTTTTCATCTCTAGCCTCCTGAAAAATGCGCTGGCCCGGCGTGATCGGGGTCAGCGCAAATGGTCCGGGTGCTGCTGGCGCAAATGGGCGGACAGAGTCTCTGCCGCCTGCTGCACCTTCTGCACCCAGAGCTGGGTTTTTTCGGGCCCCAGCTCGGTAAACGGAATGGCCATGGCCAGCCCCGCAACCACCTGCCCGTCTGCGGCGCGCACCGGCGCTGCAATACTGGAAACGCCAGGCTCGTAAAAGCCCTCGCCCATGGCATAACCACGCTCGCGATCCTCGGCCAGCAGGCGCAGCAGCTCGTCGACATTGCGCGGCGTGCTCTCGGAGAACTGGGGCAGTTCCTCGCCGCCAAACACCGAGCGCAGCTGCGCGCCGTCCATGTCATGCAACAGGGCTCGTCCCAGCACCGTCGCATGCGCCGGCAGACGCGAACCCACGCGCACAGCGCCCTGGAATGCTCCGGACGGAGTGACGCGTGCCACATAGACCACGGAAGTGCCGTCGCGCAATGCAAGATTGCTGGTCATGCCCAGCTCATCGCACAAGGCCTGCAGCACAGGCTCGGCCAGTTGCGCCAGCGGCTGGGTGGACAGGTAGTCATAGCCCAGGCGCAGCACGGCCAGACCGAGCCGGTATTCGGTGCCGCTGCGCTGCAGATACCCCGAGTTTTCAAGCGTGGTCAACATGCGAAACACCGTGGAGCGCGGCAGCTCGAGGCTGCGCGCCAGCTCGGGCGCGCTCCAGACCGGTTGCGCCGGGCCAAAGCAGGCCAGCAGGCGCAGTCCTCGGTCCAGAGCTGGTACGGTGTAACGGTCTTGTTCGTTGGTTGAAATCTCGGAGGTTTCGCTCATGGCAATCAGCTGGTATTGGGGCAATAGCTTTGGTTCAACAAAGATGCCAGCCTATGCGCGACCTCCATTGGTTGTTCCACGGGTGAAGCATGACCGGCAGCCGCAAGCGTACCGTAGTGCGCGCCCAGCATTTCGGACCAGGACTTGCAAGCTGCAGGTGTAGTCACCACATCGTGCTCGCCGACCCAAACCTCGACCGGCATGTCAAGCCTGCCCCGTGCCTGTGCCAGATCGCTGCCGCAAAGCAGCTCGACCGCCTGCGCATAGCCCTGCGGCTGCATGCGCGCCGTATTCCAGCGCACCCATGCACGCACGACTTCAGGAGCCTCGGAGGACACCAGACGCTGGTCGATGACGGCCGCCAGACCGGCGACGCCCTTCTCTGCCAGAGCCGCCAGCCGGCCCTCGCGCACCTTGGCCTGCTGCTCGGCCTTGGCCTCAGCGCCGTAGCCGCCCGCCGGGCTGATGAGAACCAGTTGCTCGACCAGTCCTGGTGCGGCCATGGCAGCCAGCCTGGCTGCCATCAGGGCGCCCAGCGAGTGCCCGACCAGAATGCAGCGCCGCACGCCCAGCACCAGCAGCGACTGGGCCAGCGCCTGCGCATAGTCGGCATCGGCAGGCGCCGACTGTGCCAGCGGCGTCGACACGCCATAACCGGGTGCATCCCAGGCCAGGACACGCACTTTGTCAGCCAGCTGCAGCGCCACATCCAGCCAGGATGCAGCCCCGGAGCTGATGCCATGCAGCAGCACCACCGCAAAGTCGGAGCTGGCGTCGCCTGCCTCACGCCAGGCGACCTGGGCGCCCTGGGGAAGCTTCACCAGCCGCTCGGGAAAACCGGTCTGCAGCAGCTGCAGTTTCAGCGACAGCAAATCCTCGTGCATGACGAAGCTCAGCGCTTGATCTTGGCCAGAGGATGCTCGGGCGGATAAGTCGGAGTGACGGGCTTTTTAGCGCCCAGCATCACGCACATCAGCGCATCCTCATCACCGACATTGATCTCTTCGCGGTAGACGCCGGGCGGCACCGAAACCACATCGCGATCGGTCAGGATGGTCTCGAAACGCTCGCCGTCCTTTTCCAGCACCAGCTTGAGCTTGCCGCGCATCACGAAGAACACCTCTTCCACATCGGTGTGCAGATGCGAAGGGCCTTCATGGCCGGCAGGAATCACCATGGTGGAGAAGGTGAAGTTTTCCGACGGAATGGTGTTGCTGTCGGAGGCCACGCCCGTGCCGCCCGTGCCGATGTAACGCATCTGGCCGCGGCGGTATTTGGGATCAAAGTCGGCCTGGAACTTCAGGGCATCGAAGTCGTACTTGCGCGTGGCAAAGCGCGCAATGCGTGTGCTCATCCAGTCTTCAAAGCTGGAGCCCTCGGGGCGATCCCAAGTACGGGCGCTGTTGTCTTGTGCGATCTCGCTCATATGTCTCTCCTGAAACCGTTGTAGAACACAAAAAGCGATTTGCTTTTTGTTTTACTAATAAAACCAGGTTCATTTGGCGAAACAATTATAAGAAGACTTGCCCGATATCAACAAGCACATTTCCTTGTTGCTGCGGTGGAGACAGGTATCGGTGTGGCGTTTTGCTCCCGGCTCACACAGGCACGAGCCTGAAAACAGGCATAAAAAAAGGAGCGCCAAGCGCTCCTGTGAACTCGCCTTGAAGGACAAGATGAAAAACTCTCAGGCGTCGCGCAGCTCCCGGCGCAGGATCTTGCCCACGGGAGTCTTGGGCAGATCGGTGCGAAAGACGATGTGGCGCGGACGCTTGTAGCCGGTCAGATTGGCTTGGCAGTAATCGCGAATGGCCTGCTCGGTCAGTGCCGGGTCTTTCTTGACGACGACGAGCTTGATGGCCTCACCGGACTTTTCGTCGGGCACGCCGACCACCGCGCACTCCAGCACGCCGGGGCAGTTGGAGACCACGTCCTCGACCTCGTTGGGGTAGACATTGAAGCCGCTGACGATGACCATGTCCTTTTTGCGGTCCACGATCTTCACAAAGCCGCGCTCGTCCATGGTACCGATGTCACCCGTGAGGAAGTAGCCATCGGCCGTCATGACCTTGGCGGTTTCGTCGGGGCGCTGCCAATAGCCGGCCATGACCTGCGGGCCCAGCACGGCGACTTCACCGGGCAGACCCGGCTCGCTCACGTCCTGGCCGTCGCTGCCGACCAGCTTCACATAGGTGCTGGGCAGGGGCACACCTATGGTGCCCGAGTAAGCCGTGGCCGTGACCGGATTGCAGGTCACCGAGGGACTGGTCTCCGAGAGGCCGTAACCCTCGCAGATGGGGCAGCCGGTCTTCTTGAGCCACAGCTCGGCCACGGCACTCTGCACGGCCATGCCGCCGCCCACCGAGACCTTGAGGTGGCTCCAATCCACGGTGCCGAAGTCGGGGTGGTTGGCCAGTCCGTTGAACAAGGTGTTGACGGCCGGAAAGCTGTGGAAACGATGTCTGGACAGCTCCTTGAGCGTGGCCTTGAGATCGCGCGGATTGGGAATCAGCACGGTCTTGCCGCCAGTACGCATGGCCAGCATCATGTTCACCGTGAACGCGAAGATGTGATAGAGCGGCAGCGCGCAGATGCTGGTGGGCTGTTCGCCGGCCGGCACCTTCTTCATGGCAGGCTCGTTCCAGGCTTCGGACTGCAGCACGTTGGCGATGATGTTCCGGTGCAGCAGCACAGCACCCTTGCTCACGCCGGTGGTGCCACCCGTGTATTGCAGCAGCGCCATGTCGTCGGCCTTGAGCACCGGCGCGTTCAAGGTCGCACCACGCCCCTTGGCCAGTGCATCCTTGAAGCGCACGGCACCGGGCAGGCTGAAGGGCGGCACCAGCTTCTTGACGGAGCGCACCACGTAATTGACCAGCATGCCCTTCAAAAGCCCCAGCTCGTCGCCCATGGCACAGAGCACGATGTGCTGCACGGCGCTGCCATGCATGCCATCCTGCAGCGTCTTGGCGAAGTTCTCGATGATGACGATGGCCTTGGCGCCCGAGTCCTTGAGCTGATGCTCGAGCTCGCGTGCCGTGTAGAGCGGGTTGACGTTGACCAGTACATAGCCGGCACGCAGCACCCCGGCCACGGCCACCGGGTACTGGGGAATATTGGGCATCATCAGCGCCACACGGTCGCCGCGCTGCAGCCCCAGGCTTTGCAGATAGGCGGCAAAGAGCTTGCTCTGCGCATCGACCTGGGCGAAGGTCAGCTCCTTGCCCATGAAGGAATAGGCCACCTTGTCGGCATGCTTGGCAAATGCCTCTTCCATCAAGGCCACCAGCGATGGATACTGGGACGCATCGATGTCCGCAGGAACTCCCTCTGGATATGCATTCAGCCAAGGACGGTCACTCATTCTTCTGTCTCCGTGTCTTATCGTCTGATCCGGCCATTGTGATAAAAAGCACGATCGTTCGATACTGTAGTAACCCTAGGAAACAAGCCGGGTCACCTTGGTAACAGAAGTCAAAGCCCATGAAAAAAGCCCGCAGGCACCAGGCTGCGGGCTTTGAGTGTTTTCAGCCTCCAGTGCTTACTGGAAAAGCGCTGACAGCTATCAAACTTGAGTTCACTTGACCAGCTGGGCCAGATCGCCGGCGGCGTACTTCTTGGCCATTTGCTCCAGGCTGTAACCCTTGATCTTGGCACCCTGGCCTTCGCAGCCGAACTCGATGTAGCGGGCCTTGCAGACTTGCTTGGCCGCTTCGCGTGCAGGCTTGAGCCATTCGCGGGCGTCAAACTTGTCGGGGTTCTCGGCCAGGAACTTGCGCACGGCGCCGGTCATCGCCAGACGGATGTCGGTGTCGATATTGATCTTGCGCACGCCGTACTTGATGGCTTCCTGGATCTCTTCCACGGGCACGCCGTAGGTTTCCTTCATCTTGCCGCCGTACTGGTTGATGATGGCCAGCAGCTCCTGGGGCACGGAAGAGGAGCCATGCATCACCAGATGGGTGTTGGGGATGCGGGCGTGGATTTCCTTGACGCGCGAGATCGCCAGGATGTCGCCTGTGGGCTTGCGGCTGAACTTGTAGGCGCCGTGGCTGGTGCCGATGGCGATCGCCAGCGCATCCAGCTGGGTGGCCTTGACGAACACGGCAGCTTCTTCGGGGTCGGTCAGCATCTGGCTGTGGTCCAGCTTGCCCTCGGCACCGATGCCGTCTTCTTCGCCGGCTTCGCCGGTTTCGAGGTTGCCCAGGCAGCCCAGCTCGCCTTCCACGGTGGCGCCGATCTGGTGGGCCATGGCCACCACCTTCTGGGTCACGTCCACGTTGTAGTCGAAGGACGAAGGTGTCTTGCCGTCGCTCATCAGCGAGCCGTCCATCATTACCGAGCCGAAGCCCAGGTTCAGCGCGCCCTGGCAGACTTCAGGCGTGGTGCCGTGGTCCTGGTGCATCACCAGGGGGATGTGGGGATACATCTCGGCAGCCGCCTGGATCAGGTGCTTGATGAAGGGCTCACCGGCGTACTTGCGGGCACCGGCGCTGGCCTGCAGGATCACGGGCGCGCCGACTTCGTCAGCCGCCGACATCACGGCCTGGACCTGCTCCAGGTTGTTCACGTTGAAGGCGGGGATGCCATAGCCGTTTTCAGCAGCATGGTCCAGCATTTCGCGCATCGAGATCAAAGGCATGGTGGGTTCCGTTCAAAGTTTTGAGAGGCAACGCCCCCGGCGATGAATCACTGCAGTGCGCCGCACGACAGCTGTGGCCCGGGGAAAGACCAGCGGCCACACTTCGGTAACCGCTTAGTAACCGGGCATTTTAACCGGCTAGCGGTAATTCCATGCGATAGCAGGTGGTGAAGCCTTGCGGCGCCTCGGCCACCATGAAGCGCCCGCCATGGGCCTGCATGACACGGCTGACGATTTCATGACCCAGATGCAGGCTGTCCACGGGCGGCACATGGTCCGGTGCGGCATCACGTCGGCCGTCATCGCAGACCTGCACCCAGGCCCGTTCCTGGACGCTGTCAAGGCCGGCCTGCACCTCGATCTGCGTGCCCGTCGGCGTGTGGCGCACGGCGTTTTCCACCAGATTGCGCAGGGCCGAATCGAGCAGCAGCGCATTGCCGCGCACCGGCAGCTCCTGCGGGGCGTCCACGGAGATCATGTCTTCACGCTGCCAGGCATGCTGGGCCTGCGCCGCCGCCACATTGCGCACCACATCGGCCCAGTTCACGGTCTGCAAAGGCGCATCCAGCATGCCGCGTCCAGCCCGGGCCAGGGTCAGCAACTGATCGAGCACATGGCCGGCATGCAGGGCGTCCTGACCGATGCGCTGCAGCGCGGCCTGCATGACAGCGGTATCGGCCTGCCCCTCCGTCTTCAGCGCCTGGGCCTGCAAAGCGATGGAAGCCAGCGGCGTGCGCAGTTCATGGGCCACTTCATTGGCCAGATTGCGCTCGCGCTCCAATGCCTCCTGCTGGCGGTCGAGCAAGGTGTTGATCGAGCTGACCATGGGCGAGAGCTCGCGCGGCACATGGGCATCGGAGAGGCGCTGGTCACGGCCCAGATCCAGCGCCTCCACGCGTTGCGTGAGCTGATTGAGAGGACGCATGCCGCGGCGCATGGCCACACCCAGCGCAATCACGATCACGGGCAGCAGCCAGAATCCCGGCTCTATCATCTGCATGGCGATGTCGTCGGCCAGACTGTCGCGCTCGGCCAGGTCGATCATCACCGTGACCTTGGCAGTTTTGTCGTGGCTCCACTGGGTATAGCTGCGCCAGGCCTTGCGTTCATCCGCACCAATCGTGGCAAAGCCCTGCTCGATGTCGAAGTCCGGCAAGGGCGCCTGTCCGGTGCGCGATATCAGCAGGCCTTGCGCATTCCAGAGCACCACGCTCAGCGACTCCTGATAGTCGTGGGCGTGCAGGCCTGCAGGCGGCTGGACAGCCGTGGTCTCTCCGGCCGGCACATCGTCCTGCACATGCCAGTTCAAGGTCAGCGCGGCCACTCCGGCCAGGTGTCCGTCGGTCAGCTCATCGGCCTCGTGCACTCCGGTCTGGTAGCCCCAGATGACGAAGCTGCCCCAGACCAGCGCCAGCGCGCCCAGCATCCAGGCCAGCAGATTCAGCTGCAGCGAGCTGCGGCGCATGCCGGTCTGCGGCATGGCCTTCATTCCTGCTCCTGCGGCATGAAGTAGCCCACGCCGCGCATGGTCACAATGATCTTCTGGCCCAGCTTCTTGCGAAGATGGTGGACATAGACCTCCACGGCATTGCTCTCCACCGTATCGCCCCAGCTGTAGAGATGCTCCTCGATTTGCGGGCGCGACAGCACCCGCCCGCGCGCAAGCAACAAGGCCCAGAGCACGGCAAATTCGCGCGGTGATACCTCCACCTTCTGCCCCGCCTGCCTGATGGTGCGGGTAGCCGGGTCCACCTCCAGATCTGCATGGCGGATCACCGGCGATGCCTGACCGGCCGCGCGGCGCATCATGGCGCGCAAGCGTGCCTCCAGTTCGTCCATGTCAAAGGGTTTGACCAGATAGTCATCGGCGCCCAGATTGAGCCCCGCGACCCGGTCCTGCACCTGATCGCGTGCCGTGAGGATCAGCACCGGCGTGGCCGGATCGGGCAGTTGCGGCGCACCGGGCCGTCCTGTCTGCAGACGCAGGCGGCGCACGACCTCGCTGCCATCACCGTCGGGCAGACCCAGGTCCAGCAACACGGCATCGAAGCGCTCGGCACTCAGGGCATGCCAGGCCTCGGCCACGCTGGCGCACACGTCCACCGCATAGCCGCGCTGCATGAGATTGGTTCGCAGCCCTGCTGCAATGCCTTCGTTGTCTTCGACCACCAGAATTCGCATGCACGCATTGTGCGCGGCAATCCGCAATCCGCTCAACTGGCTGGTCAACGCCGGCAACCACCTCCCCTGATCGCTCATGGGCTTGACATCCGCAAGCCAGCATTTCGCTTTAACATCGGCCACCTTCCATTGCCGCAATCTGCCGCAGCGCCTTCATGTTCTTCTTCGATCCATTTCTGTTTGCGCTGTTCAATGCCGATGCCCAGACGCACTGGTTCAGCATCCAGCTGGCACGTGCACTCTCGGCCTGGTTGCCCAATCTCAGCGGCATTCTTGTCCTCATCGCCCTGGTGTTCGGCTCACCGGCAACACGCCGCACCATGTTGATGCTGCTGCTGTCCATGGCCACGGCCTGGCTGATCGCCAGACTCATACGCTGGGGCTTCCCGGCCCCGCGCCCGTTCCAGCTCAATCTGGGTACGCTATGGATTCAGCATGGAGGACGTGCCGGCTTTCCCAGCCTGCATGCCAGCGGAGCCTTTGCCCTGGCCATGGCCCTCAGCCTGGGCGCAACCCGCCACCGCAAGCCGCTTGTCTGGCTAGCCTGGATAGCCGCCATCGGCATCGCCTGGAGCCGCGTCCATCTGGGGGTGCACTTTGCGTCCGATCTGATGGCCGGCGCGCTGGTAGGCATCAGCGGCGCGCTCATCGTCTGGCACATCGCCTTCCAGCTGCGCCGCCGCCGTCATCTGCGCGTCGTGCCGCATCTCAAGCGCCTGCGCGGCGCATGGGCGGCCCAGGGCTGAGCCTGCTCTTAAGCGCTTGTTAAGCAGCGCTTTCTATCGTGGCGGACATGAAGTCGTCCGCCCCCTCGCGCCCCCTCCCTCCTCTTCGCCAAGCCTCCGCTCCAGCCCTGCTGAGCTGGACTGTCATTGCCCTGGCTTGCGTACTGGCCTGGGACATGAGCAGCCTTGACATGCCCATGGCGCACTGGTTTGGCAGCAGCCAGGGCTTTGCCCTGCAGAACGACTGGTTCATGGTCAACATTGCCCATGAAGGTGCGCGCAAACTGGCCTGGGCCATCGTCATGGGGCTGAGCCTGATGATCTGGTGGCCCATAGGCTGGATGCGAAAAGTGTCTTACCCACGCCGGATACAACTGGTCGTGGGCGCACTGGTCTCGCTCATCATCATGGCGCTGATGAAACGCATCAGCGTGACCAGCTGCCCCTGGGACCTCGCCGACTTCGGCGGCGTGGGCCACTATGTCTCGCACTGGGCCTGGGGTGTCATAGATGGCGGTGGCGGCCACTGCTTTCCGGCCGGTCATGCCTCGGCGGGCTTTGCCTTCATCAGCGGCTACTTCGCGCTGCGCCACGAGCTGCCGCGCACTGCATGCCTGTGGCTTGCCGCTGCCCTTGCGGTCGGTATGGCCCTGGGTCTGGCGCAGCAGATGCGCGGTGCCCACTTCATGAGCCACACGCTGTGGACCGCCTGGCTGTGCTGGACGGCCAGCTGGTTTTGCGATCTGCTGACCACCCGCCGCCTGGCGCACCAGACACCGGCGGATGCAGCCCTGCCCCTCGACGAGCTGCTTGCCCAGGACTGAGCGCAGCACACACGCAAAGGCCATTCATGCTGCTTATCGATGCCCCCGTATTTCACTTTCTGAATGCCAACACCCAGAGCCCGCTGTGGTGGATTCAGGCCTCGCGCTTCGCCTCCAACTGGTTGCCCGGCCTGTGCGCCCTGCCCGTGATTGCCGCCATGCTGGCGCTTGGCAAGGGCTGGCGGCGCAGCCTGCAACTGGCCTTGCTGTCAATGGCATGTGCCTGGGTGGCCTGCCGTCTGATTCGCTGGGGCCTGCCCATGCCCAGGCCGGCGCAACTGGGCATGGGCATGCAGTGGATAGCACATGGTGCCAGCGCCAGCTTTCCCAGCATGCACGCCGCCGGCGCCTTTGCCCTGGCTCAGGGCATCAACCTGGGAGTGGGCAGACACCAGCGCTGGCTGGTTGTTGTCGCATGGCTTCTCGCCACCAGCGTGGCACTGAGCCGCGTGGTGCTGGGCGTGCATTTCCCTTCGGACGTTCTGGCCGGCATGCTGGTCGGTGCCGCCAGCGCCGTGCTGGTCTGGCGCAGCGCCCTGCAGATCCAGCAAGCCCGGCGTCGCAAACAGCTCAAGCGCCGCCTGCAACCCCTGCTCGGCTGATTCACGCTCTCAAAACAAAAGCTGCCAGCGCTTATGCATAAAGCGCTGGCAGCTTTTTTGATGAGGCATGCTTCAAGTCAGAGACATCAAGCAAGAGCCGCCTCGCAGCGAAGATGCCGTCCCCCTCGGGGGGAAGCGGCATAGCCGCTCAGGGGGCTCACTCCACCCTGCAGATCTTAAGCATATTGGTACCACCGGGCTGGCCCATGGGCTCTCCGCAGGTGATGGCGTAGACATCACCGGACTGCACGATGCCGCGGGCCAGCAAATGGCCCTTGGCCTGGTCCAGCGCCATGTCGCGCTCGGCGCTGGTGTCCATCAGCAGAGGGCGCACGTTGCGGTACAGCGCCATCTTGCGCTGCGTGGCCAGCTTGGGTGTCAGAGCGTAGATGGGAATATGGATGCGATGACGGCTCATCCACAGCGCTGTCGAGCCGGAGTCGGTCAGCGCCACGATGGCCTTGGCACCCAGGTGATGAGCGGTGAACAGCGCGCCGATGGCGATGGCCTGATCGGTACGCTTGAACTGGCTGTTGCTGAAGTCGGCATCCTTGACGCGGTCTTCGGCCGCTTCCGCAGCGGCGCAGATGGCGGCCATTTCGCGCACGGTTTCCAGCGGGTACTTGCCGGCAGCGGTTTCGGCGCTCAGCATCACGGCATCGGTGCCGTCCAGCACGGCATTGGCCACGTCGCTCACTTCGGCACGGGTGGGCACGGGGTTGGTGATCATGGACTCCATCATCTGGGTCGCGGTGATCACCACCTTGTCCATGTCGCGCGCCATGCGGATCATCTTCTTTTGCAGCGCGGGCACGGCAGCATTGCCCACTTCCACGGCCAGATCGCCACGGGCAACCATGATGCCGTCGGAGACCTTGAGAATCTCTTCCAGGCGCGGAATGGCCTCGGCACGCTCGATCTTGGCGATCAGGCCGGGCTTGTGGCCGTACTGGGCAGCGGCCACATTGCAAAGCTGGCGCGCCATTTCCATGTCGGTGGCGTTCTTGGGGAAGCTCACGGCCACGTAGTCGGCCTGGAAGGACATCGCGGTCTTGATGTCTTCCATGTCCTTGGCGGTCAGTGCGGGAGCCGTCAGGCCGCCACCTTGCTTGTTGATGCCCTTGTTGTTGGACAGCTCGCCACCCAGCTTGACGACGGTGTGTACCTCTTCACCGCGCACTGCGTCCACGGTCAGCACGATCAGGCCGTCGTTGAGCAGCAGCACATCGCCGGCCTTCACGTCACGGGGCAGCTCCTTGTAATCAAGGCCCACGCCGTTGATGTCGCCCAGTTCGGTGCGCGATGCATCGAGCACGAAGCGCTCGCCGGGCTCGAGCATGACCTTGCCCTCGGCAAACTTGCCGACGCGGATCTTGGGACCCTGCAGGTCGGCCATGATGGCCACTTCGCGGCCTGCACGCTGGGCAGCCTCGCGCACCATGGTGGCACGGTCGATATGGTCCTGCGCCTTGCCATGGCTGAAGTTCAGGCGCACGACGTTCACGCCTTCGCGCACCATTTGTTCAAGCAGTTGCGGATCGCTGGAAGCGGGGCCCAGTGTGGCGACGATCTTGGTAGCACGACTCACTTGCATGAAATGTCTCTCTCGCGATGGAATGTAATCGGGTTTCAATTCTGGCACGAATGCGGTTACATGACTGCATCTTGCACGCGGCTGCCGCACCCGACAAGCCAGCCAAAGGGCCGCAAAAACAGTAGCTGCCTACGCATGCCCATTATTGAACTCAGGTCATATCAAGCATGAAATGTTTATATTTCAAGCGCTTGCAGCTACTGATTCAGAAGCATAAGAGCGAAACTCGCGCCCGAATCGGCGCGCCTGCTGCAGCGCATCAAAGACCGCGTCGAAACAGTTTTGCCCGGCAGGTTCAAATGTGCAGGCCTCAGATCAGTCCGTGCGAGAGCAGATAGGTCACCACATGCGTGAGCATGGCGGCCTCAAGTCCGTAGCGCCAGAACATGATGCCCGCCAGCAACCCGTAGACGCTTTCACACACCAACAGCTGCAGTACGACCGGCGCCGACAGCTCGCCGACCACGGTCCAGCCCAGAAACACCGGAATGCAGCCGGACAGCAAGGCAGCCAATGCAATCGCCGCCCAGCCCAGCCGCCAGTCCGGGCGCTGCCTGGGGCTGCCAAAGGCCTTCCACAGCAGCCACATCACGGCGCTCAGCATGCCAAGACGCAACAGCAACTCTTCGGTAATCGCGCCATAGAGCAGCTTGGGCCATAGCGGCAGGCCGTAGACCGGGTCCACAAAAGACATGCTCTCGGGCCAGACCACGGCCAACGTCACCAGCCAGGCCGCGCCGATCACGCCGCCCGCCACGCCGGGCAGGCTCAGCACGCGCATGCCGCGCCAGGGCATGCGCCCCTCGGCCACGGCATGAATCAATGGTGCGCTCAAGCCCAGCCTCGGGCCCAGCCGGACCCCGAGGCCCACGCTCAGCGCCAGCAGGACGCTCAACCCCGCCGTCGCGGCCCAGCCGACCACAATGTCTGAGCCGCCACTGGCCAGAGCGGCCAGCCAGGCAGGCGGCGTCGTCCAGGCCAGCGCCACCACGCCTGGCAGACCCAGCAACCAAAGCAGCAAGCCCATGCGCGCGGCAGACTGTGGCCTGGCCGCAGCGCGATGAGACAGGTGGGTAAAGGTCTGCGGCATGATGAACCCTGGCTCAGGCCTCTCAGTCACGCATCAACGCTTCGATCTCGTCGGCCTTGACCGGCACGCCGCGGGTGATGAGCTCGCAGCCGGTCTCGGTGACGATGGCATCGTCCTCGATGCGGATACCGATGTTGTGGAACTGCTCGGGCACGCCGGGCGCAGGACGCACATAGATGCCCGGCTCTACCGTCGTGACCATGCCGGGGCGCAGGATGCGGCTGGGGCGATTGGCAATGGTTTCGCCCGAGATCGGGTCCTTGCGCTCGCTGACCACGCCCAGCTCGCTGGGTTCCACATAGCTGCCGCAGTCATGCACATCCATGCCCAGCCAGTGGCCGGTGCGGTGCATATAGAACTGGAAGTAGGCACGCGACTCGATCACATCCTCGGCCGTGCCGTACTTGGTACGGTCCAGCAGCCCCAGGTCCAGCATGCCCTGGGCCAGCACGGCCACGGTGGCGTCATGCGGGTCGTTGAAGCGCTTGCCGGCCCTGGTGACGGCAATCGCCGCTTCCTGGCTGGCCAGCACCAGGTCGTACAGCGCACGCTGCGCCCCGCTGAACTTGCCGTCGGCCGGGAAGGTGCGCGTGATGTCGCTGGCATAACCATCCAGCTCGCAGCCCGCGTCGATCAGCACCAGCTCGCCCGCGCGCACCGGCGCCTTGTCGGCCTGATAGTGCAGCACACAGGCATTGGCACCGGCGGCCACGATGGAGCCGTAGGCCACGTACTGCGAGCCATGCTGGCGGAACTCGTGCAGCAGCTCGGCGTCCAGATGGTATTCGCGCACCTCCTCGCCATTGCGGATCATGCGGGCCGAGCGCTGCATGGCACGCACATGGGCCTGGGCACTGATCTGCGCGGCGCGGCGCATGATGTCCTGCTCGTGCGCGTCCTTGACCAGACGCATTTCATCGAGCAGCGCACAGGCATCGCCCTGCTGTGTGGGACAGAGCACGCCAAAGCGCGAGCGGGCGCGCACCTGGCTGAGCCAGCCTTCGACCTGCTCGGCCAGGCCCTTGTGGGTGGCAAAGGGGAACCAGACGCGCTCACGGTTTTCCAGCAGGCGCGGCAGGCGGGAATTGATTTCATCGCTGGAGAACGCCTGAGCCATGCCCAGCTTGGTCTTGGCAGCCTCGGGACCCAGGCGATAGCCGGTCCAGACCTCGCGCTCCAGATCCTTGGGCTGGCAGAACAGCACGCTCTTGCCGTCGCTGGTCAGCACCAGGCAGGCATTGGGCTCGGAAAAGCCCGTGAGGTAGTAGAAGTAGCTGTCGTGGCGATACAGATACTCGGTATCGCGGTTGCGATGCAGCTCGGGAGCCGTGGGGATGATGGCGACACCGCCGTCGCCCAACTGGGCGGCCAAGCGTGCGCGGCGTTGGGCATATACAGAAGTCATGGGCATATCGTAATGCTGGCCGGGCATCTGTACATCAGCTTACATCTGCGGATGTCAGCTATTGCGCTCCTACCCTTGTGCCGGTCTGAATCCCGGCGGCCAGCAGCGCCATCGCATCACCGGGCACCAGGGCCTCGGGCTGACTCGCGCGCCAGCCCGACCAGAGCAGGCTTGCCCCGGACAGAATCAGCAGGCCGCAGACCAGCCATTCCACCAGCCTTTTGGGCCAGGCGGGCGGATGTCTGGCACTCCACCAGGTCACGCCTGTGACGACAGGAAAGGCCAGTGCCGTCCAGCCCATGACCGCCCAGTTCAGTTGCCCCTCCACAGCCACCATGGCAGCGCGCAGCAAGGAGCAGGAGACAAACATGGCAAACAGGCAGTGGCGCACCAGCATGCGATCCAGCGGCTGACGGTAGAGGTGATAGACCATGGGCGGGCCGGGTGTGGCAAACAAGCCACCGAGCAGCCCCGACGACACGCCGGCCACCCACATCGAGACAGGGCCCGAGGGCTGGTCCAGCGCCTTCTTCTGCATCAGCAGCAACATGGCGCACAGCACGATCACCAGGCCCAGCAGCATGCGCAGGCCGTTGAGCGTATTGCCGCTGAGCCAGTGCAGCAGCAGCACCCCGCCGACCACGCCCAGCACGCTGCTGATGAGCATGGGCTTGAGCATGACCCAGTCCGGCTCGAAGCGGTAGGCGCGCATATAGCTGATGCCGTTGATGATGGACAGCAGACAGGCCACATTGGCCGCATCGGCAATATTCATCAGGCCCGTGGCCCCTGCCACGCCGACAAAGATCAGTCCGAACGCGAAGCCCGTGAGGTTCTGGCAGAACGCGGCCAGCCCCACCAGAGCCATGAAGAAAACGATTTGCATGCACTCACCCGATGACGGCCACAAGAGGAACTGTGGATTTGCATCCGGTTGCGCCAGTCAGAAAACTAAAAAGCATAGCAGACGCTTGCCATGACAAGCATTCGTGCAATCCACAGAGAAGCGCCTCAACTCATAGCTTCGTGCGCATTGCTGGCATAAGTTCCAAAGCAGTTTAGGGAGTAAGTATTTTCATCTGCTGCGCCGACCACTCGACCAGCTCGCCACGCTGCGCATGCCAGCCCTGGGGCGCGAAATCCGGCCAGTGGCAAAGCAGCTCGCGGGTTGGCATATCCCAGAGCCAGCTCTGCCCTTCGCCCACCACCAGCAAGCGACCGTTCACGCAGTGCAGATATCGGGCGCGCGGCAGGCCAGGCATGGGCCAGAGCTGGCCGGCATGGCCTTCCTCGGGCACAGGCGCATGGATATCGAAGATCACCACGCCCGGCGCATGCAGACAGTCGCCAAAGCCGTCGTCATCCCAGTTGCCGACGTTCCAGATCGCGACGCGCGAGTCATCCAGCCACACGCAGGGCTGGTCCCAGCCCTCGCCCTGCGCCAGCCGCTTGCGCGAGGGGCCGTCCTCGGACTCCCAGCGATTGCCATCCAGCCAGGCCGGCAGCGACCACACGGCGGGAATGCCCACGGGCGCCCAAACCCAGCCGTCGTCCAGCAGCCATTGCTGCGAAGGGCTGGGCAGAAGACGGCCATGAAAATAATCCAGATAGTGCGGCTGCTCGAACGCCATCCCGTCGCGCTCGGTCAGGTTCTCGCCCGTCGCGCAATCCATGGCATCAAGCCGGTTCCACTGCGTGCGATGAATCAGCACATCGCGGCCCTGGTGCTGGACAAATGCGATGGAAAAAGGCACGGTCCTGGGGTGGTAGTCGCCCCCAAAAAGCTGCACGACGCGCTCGCCCGTACACAAATTCACCAGCACGCCAAATGTGCCTCCATCATCTGCAATCACCGCATAGTCGCCACTGATTGCGCAATGCACCTTGAAGCCATGCTGCCAGTGCGGCGTAGGCGGTGTCGGCTCTGGCAAATCCAGCTGCGCCAGTTGCTGGCTCCGGCCGCTTGGCAGCTTCAACGCATGCAAGCCGCCGTCCCCGGTCAGCAGCAGCAACTGGCCCCAGCCAGCCTGCGCAGTGCAGGCGTGGACGATGTGCGGGCCTTGCCAGTCGATGCTGCGTGCGCTCATGTCTCAGCCCTGATTCAGCTCGGCCAGTCGCTCGGGCGTGCCCACATCGACCCAGCGACCGGTGTAGAGCGAGGCCCCCACGCGGCCGTCCTGCATGGCGCGGCGCAGCAGCGGGGCCAGCGGGGCGCGCAGGCCTTCAGGGTTTCCGGGCTGCACATCGAACCACGGTGCTGCAAACAGCTCGGCTTTCAAGAGCGCAATCGTGCTGTAGGTATAGCGCGGGCGTTCGTCGTCGGCAGGCAGATCCAGCGCCTTGCCGTCCTCGCTCAGACCGAAGTCGCCACGCGGATTGTGTGCAGGATTGGGCACCAGCCACAGATGGGCCAGTTCATCGCTGTGCGCAAACGCCTGGGCATCCTGCACCGCAAAGCAGAAATCCGGCGCATAGACATCGCCCGCGGCCAGCCAGAAAACCCGGCCCAGCTGAGGCAGGGCGCGGCTGATGCCGCCAGCGGTCTCAAAGGCTTTCTCGGGTTCCTCCGAATAGGAAAGCGCTAGCTTCGCGCTCGCGCGCCCATCGGGTTGCGGCACGAATTCATCGCCGAAATACGCGGGAATCTGCGCCCCCAGCCAGCCGGTATTGATGACGGCTCGCGACACGCCCGCAGCCTGCAGCGCCTGCAGGTGCAGCTGCAGCAGCGGCACGCCCTGCACCTTGAGCAACGGCTTGGGCGTGATATCGGTCAGAGGCCGCATGCGCTCGCCCCGGCCTGCGGCCAGCAGCATTGCAGGGGGTTGCACCAGGAGGGGGGCAGCGTTTTCTACAGTCATTGCAATCAGCTTTTCAACACGGGTTGAGGTGTAGCAGACACCTGTTTCTGGGGTTGCACTGTAGAGCATTGACCCGCATCCCGCCTGCGAAAATTGGGCCTCCATTAAAATGATGGGCTTAGCAGAATTACCCCTCCTTTTCGGAGCGCCCTGATGGCCAACACTCAAAATATGGCGAATGCAATCCGTGCACTCGCAATGGATGCCGTTCAACAAGCCAATTCCGGCCACCCCGGTGCCCCCATGGGCATGGCCGACATGGCCGTAGCGCTGTGGAGCCGCCACCTCCAGCACAACCCCGTGAACCCTCACTGGGCCAATCGCGACCGCTTCATTCTGTCGAACGGTCACGGCTCCATGCTGATCTATGCGCTGCTGCACCTGAGCGGCTACGACCTGCCCATCGAAGAGCTGAAGAACTTCCGTCAGCTGCACAGCAAGACTGCCGGCCACCCCGAAGTGGGCATCACTGTCGGCGTGGAAACCACCACCGGCCCTCTGGGCCAGGGCATCACCAATGCCGTGGGCTTCGCACTGGCTGAAAAGCTGCTGGCTGCCGAGTTCAACAAGGACAAGCACGAGATCGTCGACCACCACACTTACGTGTTCCTGGGCGATGGCTGCCTGATGGAAGGCATCTCGCATGAAGCCGCTGCCCTGGCCGGCGCCTGGAAGCTGAACAAGCTGATCGCCCTGTACGACGACAACGGCATCTCCATCGACGGCAAGGTTGCCCCCTGGTTCATCGACAACACGCCCGAACGTTTCGAAGCCTACGGCTGGAACGTGATCCGCGCCGTGGACGGCCACAACGTGGACGCCCTGGACAAGGCCATCGCCGCCGCCAAGAAGAGCGCCGACAAGCCCACGCTGATCTGCTGCAAGACCCATATCGGCAAGGGCTCGCCCAACCGTCAGGACACAGCCAAGGCCCACGGCGAACCTCTGGGCGCCGAAGAAATCGCACTGACCCGCGCGGCTCTGGGCTGGACTCATGGCCCCTTCGAGATCCCTGCCGAGGTCTACACCGACTGGAACGCCAAGGATCTGGGCACCAAGGCCGAAGCGGCCTGGAACGAAAAGTTCGCAGCCTACACCGCTGCCTTCCCCGAGCAAGCCGCCGAGTTCACACGCCGCATGGCTGGCGATCTGCCCGCCAACTTCGGTGAAATCGCCGCCAAGATCGCCTCCGACGCCCATGACGCCGGTGCCACCGTGGCCAGCCGCAAGGCCAGCCAGCTGGCTCTGGAAGGCCTGACAGCCGCTCTGCCCGAGCTGCTGGGCGGCTCTGCCGACCTGACCGGCTCCAACCTGACCAACACCAAGTCCACCCCCTCTTTCCGCGTGGACGACAAGGGTGCCGTGGTCAAGACCGAAGAAGGCCAGATCGGCCGCCACATCAACTACGGTGTGCGCGAGTTCGGCATGGCAGCCATCATGAACGGTGTGGCGCTGCACGGCGGCTTCATCCCCTACGGCGGCACCTTCCTGACCTTCTCCGACTACAGCCGTAACGCCATCCGCATGGCGGCTCTGATGAAGCAGCGCGTGATCCACGTCTTCACGCACGACTCCATCGGCCTGGGCGAAGACGGCCCCACCCACCAGTCCATCGAGCACGCAGCCTCCCTGCGCCTGATCCCCGGTCTGGACGTGTGGCGCCCCGCCGACACCACGGAAACAGCCGTGGCCTGGACTGTGGCCCTGAGCCAGAAGAACAAGCCCACAGCCATGCTGCTGAGCCGCCAGAACCTGGCTTACTCGCCCAAGAGCGAAGACGCGCTGGACGACATCGCCTGCGGCGCCTATGTGCTCTCCGAGCCCAAGGATGTGGGCCTGAAGGGCAAGAAGGCCCAGGCCGTGATCATCGCCACCGGCTCCGAAGTGCAGCTGGCTCTGGCTGCCCAGAAGCAGCTGGCCGAACGCAAGATCGCCGTGCGCGTGGTCTCCATGCCCAGCACCACGACCTTCGACAAGCAGGATGTGAAGTACAAGAAGGCCGTGCTGCCCGCCGGCCTGCCCCGCATCGCCGTGGAAATGGGCGTGACCGACTTCTGGTGGAAGTACGGCTGCGCCGCCGTGGTCGGCATCGACACCTACGGTGAGTCCGCTCCTGCAGGCGTGCTGTTCAAGCACTTCGGCTTCACCGCCGAGAATGTGGCCGACACCGTGCAGGTCGCCCTGCAGAACGCTGGCAAGTAAGCGCAAAAGGGGCCTCGTGCCCCTTTTTTCCGGCTGAAGTTTGCTCACCCGCAGTCCTCAGCCATCCGGACCAGGCCCCAGGGTGCCGAGTCCGGGCACAATCCGCTCCGGTTTTTCATTACTCACTATCTACGAGGCAACTATGACGATCAAGGTTGGTATCAACGGCTTCGGCCGCATTGGCCGCAACGTGCTGCGCTCCGCAGTGCAAAACTTCTCCGACATCGAAATCGTCGGCATCAACGACCTGCTAGAGCCCGACTACCTGGCTTACATGCTGAAGTACGACAGCGTGCACGGTCGTTTCGACGGTGAAGTTTCTGTCGAAGGCAACACCCTGGTCGTCAATGGCAAGAAGATCCGCCTGACCCAAGAGCGCGATCCCGCGAACCTGAAGTGGAACGAAGTCGGCGCCGACATCGTGATCGAGTCCACCGGCCTGTTCCTGACCAAGGAAACCGCCCAGAAGCACATCGACGCAGGCGCCAAGAAGGTCATCCTGTCCGCCCCTTCCAAGGACGACACCCCCATGTTCGTGTTCGGCGTGAACCACGGCACCTACAAGGGCGAAGCCATCATCTCCAATGCTTCGTGCACCACCAACTGCCTGGCTCCCGTGGCCAAGGTGCTGAACGACAAGTGGGGCATCAAGCGCGGCCTGATGACCACCGTGCACGCAGCGACCGCCACGCAAAAGACCGTGGACGGCCCTTCCAACAAGGACTGGCGCGGCGGTCGCGGCATTCTGGAAAACATCATCCCCTCCAGCACTGGCGCTGCCAAGGCCGTGGGCGTGGTGATCCCCGAGCTGAACAAGAAGCTGACCGGCATGTCCTTCCGCGTGCCCACTTCCGACGTGTCCGTGGTTGACCTGACCGTGGAGCTGAACAGCGAAGCCACCTACGAAGAAATCTGCGCCGAAATGAAGGCCCAGTCCCAAGGCGCTCTGAAGGGCGTGCTGGGTTACACCGAAGACAAGGTCGTCGCCACCGACTTCCGCGGCGAGACCTGCACCTCCGTGTTCGATGCCGAAGCCGGTATCGCCCTGGACAAGACCTTTGTGAAGGTCGTGTCCTGGTATGACAACGAGTGGGGCTATTCCAACAAGTGCCTGGAAATGGTGCGCGTAGTGGCCAAGTAATCTTCACGATTACATGCCAAAACAGGCTCAATCGCTTATCAGATAAGCGCTGAAAGCTATCAAAAAGCCAGCATGGGACGCCATGCTGGCTTTTTTTCGTCCAGCAAGACCGGAGCCGGCCGGAGCATGTCTCGGATACATTTGTAACACGCAGCCACCACCAACGCCCAAGAGTATGAAGCGCTGCCACTTCCTCGGACAAGGCCGCCATGTTTATTGCGATTCCTCTTGAGAACAAGCCTTCCTGGCGCTCACCGCCCTGGATGACGGTGCTGCTCATCATCATCAACTGCGTGATCTTCTGGGGCTGGCAGGCACCCGAGGAACATGCCGTGGAAAAAGCGGCCCAGCAATATGCCCAGACCGCCTTGCCGATGCTGGAGCTGCCACCGTTCCTGAGCTATCTGGAGGAACAAGCCGCCCAGGGCAGCAAGCGTTTTGACCAGCACACGCTGCAGACCGTGCGAAAGCTCTATCAGCACAAGGCCTATGCCCAGCTCTATGCGCTGCTGTGGCAGGAGAAGAAATTCCGCCAGCGCCTGCTGGACGGCCAGGTCATTACCTCCAGCCACCCGCGCCATGCGCAGTGGCAAGCTGCACGTGCCGCCTTCGCGCCCCACGAGCCGCGCGGCAGCTTTACCGAGCAATGGTCCATGAGCTATGAGAATGGCGCCGGCTGGCAGCCCCTGCAGGCCTTCACTTCCATCTTTCTGCATGGCAGCACCAGCCATCTGCTGGGCAATATGGTGTTTCTGTTCCTGTTCGGCTTCACCCTGGAGCTGGCTCTAGGAGCCTTCACCTATCTGGCCTTTTACGTGATCGGCGGCATCGGCGCCTCGCTGTTCGCGCTGATGTTCTATGCCGGCATGGGCGGTTACGGCCTGGGGGCATCGGGCGCGATTTCGGCCCTCATGGCCATGTATGCGGTGATGTACCGCATGCGCCGCATCCGCTTCTTCTACATGCTGCTGTTCTACTTCAACTACGCGCGCTGGCCGGCCCTGATCATGCTGCCGGTCTGGATGGGCGTGGAGCTGCTGCAGCATCTGCTGGGCGACAAGCAGGTGGCCTATATGGCGCACTTTGGCGGTCTGCTGACGGGTGCCCTGCTGATGTGGAGCTATATGCGTCTGCAGACCGTCGCGGCGCCAGTCAACGAAGAAGAGCAGGCCCTGGCCGCCGCCCGGCCGCTGGCCGAAGCCGTGGCCCGGGCCCAGCGCCATACCGATGCGCTGGAATTTGGCCGCGCCGCTCCGGCCTGGCGCGAAGCGGCACGCCTGGCCCCCTCGGACCCGGCCATTCTGCGGGCCTGGTTTGAAAGCTCGCGCCATCAACCCGCCAGCGAGGACTTTCATGCTGCGGCGCGACGTATCTTCAAGCTGCCGGCCACCACGGACGCCGAACGCCAGCTGCAGCTGGCCAGCTATCGCAGCTATCAGCAGCGCGCACAGCCCGGCATGCGCATGAGCGCCGACACCATGCATGGACTGGTGCGCAGCTTCGTGCGCCTGGGCGCCCTGCCCGAGGCCGAAAAGCTCTGCCGCTCCCTGCACAAGCTGGCGGACCATCCCCAATGGCCGGCAAGCTTGCTGCTGCTGGTCAACGGTATGGCCCAGGCCGGACGTGTGCAGGAGGCCAAAGCCTGGCTGCCTGTGCTGCAGCAATCGGCCCCTGAGGAAGCTCTCACGCGCTGGCTGGCACAACAGCGCTAGCCAACGCCTTGCCGCGCTCAGGTCTTGGCTTCCAGCTCCTGCAGCTCATCACGCAGCACCCACTGCGCCTCCTTGGTGCTCTCGTGCTCGGGAAAGAACTGCTTCATGCGCATGTAAACGGCCACCCCCTGCATGGGCTGCTCCACGCCCTGCTTGTAGGCGCGCACCACCAGCTCCAGCATGAATGGAATCAGACTGCTGCCGGCAAAGCGCTTCTCAAAATCCTTGGCCAGGATCAACACATACCTGGGCTTGCCGGCCTTCCAGGCCTGCTGTGCCAGCTCGTAACTGAGCTGGGCCGAGTCGGGCTTGAAGTCCGGCTTGCGCTTGACGCAGCTCACCCAGGCTTCCAGGGCCTCGCTGGCGCGCTGCTGGGCGAGCAACATGGGAATGAAACGCTGGCCCAGCTCCGCCAGGGCATCCGCGCGTTCGGTCAGCTTGAGCACCCGGAAGTAACGGCGGCAATCGGGCAGGCTCTCATAGTCCTGCCGCTGCCATTCGCGCGCCTGGTTAACAGCCTCGTCCATCTTGTTGTCCTGCACCAGTCTGGCCACCAGCGCATCGCGATGCCTGGCCTCCAGGGCCGCAGGGTCGATCTGCACGGTCGCAGGCCCCTCGGGTGCCTGCACGGGATCGATATCCAGAGCCGCATGATGCTGGTACATGACATAGCCGATCATGGCCGCCATCACCCAGCTGAAATAAATCATCACAAAGCTCACCAGGGGCAGCACCAATCCAGGCGCCGCAACCTTGAGCAGCATCGCCAGAACCATGGGCGAGCCCTGCTGCAGCAGAAACAGAAAAAAGCACAGCAGCAGATAGGACTTGCCGATACCGAAAATCGTCGCCAGCAGCTCGAAGGGATTAACGGCCGAGCTCAGGCTATTGGTATTGATCAGCACCATCCAGGTAGCAGGAATCAGGAAGGCCACCAACAGATTGGCAACCACGCCCAAGGTCAGGCTGCGGGTCGCCATAAAGCCCACAAATATCCCGAAAACGACGAGTACCCCGAAGAATTTCCAGGGCAGCCATTTCCAGTCTTCATCGACCTGACTGGACCGGAAATCGGAGCTATGAGTAATTCCACGAGATGCGAGTGCCGAAACCTTGAATGCATAACGGCTGACTGCCAGCATCAAGCCCAGACCCACAAACAAGACTCCAATCCACCCGAACATCAAGCCATAACTGCATGCCGACAACAGCAAGGCATAGAGCAAAGGCTCGGTCTGCAGAGGAAACAGAAAAAAGCTATTGAGCTTTTGCCAGAACGGAGGGATTTTCCACTCGGAAGAATCACCTTTTTGGTGAACACCACGTATCGAATTCAATGTCTGCTCTCCCACTCTCGGTTTGATGAATCATCTGCAAGCCCGCTTGCAGTGACCTAATCCGCTCTGGTATTGCCCGATTTTTCTTTGAAATCGGGTCATTGCGGAATTCTGCGGTAGAAATTCGCCCTGAATCCAAATACCGATAAACAGCCGGCATATTGCTTTTTTTCGCTTGCCAGAAACCCCGCAAACGCTTTTGCAGCCGTGCTGGCTGGCCAAACCGCATCGAACCGATAACGGATATGACTGCAAGAATTGCAGGCAGCGCTTAAAGTGGCCCAGGTTTTATGGAGAAGCAGCGAATGATTCACAGCGCACACGCACAAAGCAGCCCCACCCCGTACCGCATCACTCTGACCGATGCCCAAGGCCATGTCTGGCATGCCGATGAACCCGTGAATGATGGCGGCGCCGACACCGCGCCCAACCCCATGCAGCTCATGCTCTCGGCCCTGGGAGCCTGCACGGCCATCACCCTGCATATGTACGCGGGTCGCAAGCAGTGGCCGCTAAGCCATGTCGATGTGGATCTGCAGCTCAACCCCGAAGGCAAGCCCGCGGACGCCAACCAGATCACGCGCAGCATCACCTTGCATGGCGAGCTCGATGACGAGCAGCGCCAGCGCCTGCTGCAGATTGCCAATGCCTGCCCCGTGCACAAGCTGCTCGAAGGCAAGGTTTCCATCCCCACCGCCTTGACCGAAGCCGCACAGGCATGAAAAAAGGCACCTCACGCCCCCACCGCGTGGTGCTCGCCTCCTTAGGGAGGGCCGCCTTCATCTTGGGAACTGCCTGGCGATAAAAAAAGCCCTGCAGTCACCGGCAGGGCTTTGGTCGCTGTTGTGTGTAACTTGATTACACCGTCACTTCCAGCGCACCCACTTCCACATAGTGTTCGAACTCACGTTTGGCCAGAGATGCGGTTTCGGGTTGCTGGTCCTCTGGGTCAACCCAGGACAGCACATAGCTTGCGATGGCGGTATCGACCTTCATCTCTATGCCCATGGGAATCTGCTCGGACGGACCATCTCCGACACGATGCTCCACCTTGCCTGTCACGCGAGCGGCAAAGTGCTCGGGATACAGCTGGATCTCGACTGCCGAGATCTGGTTGCCTTGAGTGCTGTGTTCGTTCATGTTTATTCCTCCTGCAGTTGTTAGGTCGCTGCGCACGAATTGCGCAACGTGAAAGCCACTGCTAGCGGCCTACGCCTTTAACTTAGCCGACTCCTGGCGGAGCCCGTGTCAGCCTATTGGCTGAATCCTCACAGTGATGTAACTGCGTGCAAGGCGTTGCTGCATTCTGCCGTCTGATTGCGCGAATACCGCATATCCCTGACACTCGAATCCCCTCGCCGTCAGGATTTGTCATGAGTGAATCAAAGAACTTACAACGTCTGCCCACCCGTATAGCCGATGTCGGCGGCATCCCCATCCACCGAGCCATTCCTCAGGCCGCGCTGCGCAAAGTAGGGGCCTGGTGCTTCCTCGACCACGCCGGCCCGGCCGTCCCCCCTCCACCCGGCATGCAGGTCGGGCCCCATCCTCACATCGGCCTGCAGACTTTCACCTGGATGATCGAGGGAGAGGTACTGCACCGCGACAGCCTGGGCAGCGAGCAGATCATCCGCCCCGGCCAGGTCAATCTGATGACGGCCGGCCACGGCATTGCCCACTCCGAAGAAGCCCAGACACTGGGCGTGCATGCAGCCCAGTTGTGGATTGCCCTGCCCGACAGCCATCGCCATATCGCGCCCCGCTTCCAGCATTACCCCGACCTGCCCAGGACCGAGATCAGCGACTTTGCCGTGACCGTGCTGGCCGGTGAAGCCCTCGGTCTGGCGGCCCCCGCAGAAGTCCACTCCCCGCTGATGGGCGTGGACCTTCTGGCCTGCGGCACGGCTGGCCAAGCGTGCGCCACCATGCCGCTGCGTGCCGACTTCGAGCATGCGGTGATGAGCCTGTCAGGCGAGGTGAAGGTTGAAGGCCAGGTGTTGCCCTCGCAGGAGCTGATCTACCTGCCCGTGGGCACGCAGGAAGTGCAGCTGGAATGTACGCCCGGCAGCCGCCTCATCATCATCGGGGGCGAACCCATGGATGAAGCCATCTTGCTGTGGTGGAACTTTGTGGCCCGCACCACCGAAGAGATGCAACAAGCCCGGCAGCAATGGGAGGCCGAGGCGGCCACCGATGCGGAACTCGTCAACGGCCAGCCACGCCGTTTTGGCAAGCCAGTGGCTTCGCCTCTGAAGTCGCTGCACTCTCCCTCGCTGGCTGGTGTCAGCCTGCGCGCCTCCAGATAATCCTGCCGGCGCTTATTCAATTCGCACCAAATTGGTGCGAATTGAATTTTTCAAAAAGAAAAATAAAAGCATCTTTGCAAGTTTTGATGGATTTTGAAAGCTTTTAGAGGCAACGCACTCTATTCAAGAGAAGGTAATCCGGACGTTATGCATGAAACGTTTGGACTCATGCACGCCAAGCTTTCATAATCGAGCCAACGCCCTGGCCACGAGAATGCGACCGCCGCTTTTCGTCCGGGGCGTTGCCACGTCCTGCCCAACTCAACTTTGCAAAGAAAGCCGATCAATGCGTCAAGAACATGACTTCATTGGCATCAAAACCATCCCTCCCGACGCGTACTGGGGCGTTCATTCCGCACGCGCAGTGGAAAACTTCCCCATCACCGGTCACTCGGTCGCGCACATGCCCGAGCTGATCCGCGCGTTTGCCTTTGTCAAAAAGGCCGCGGCCCAGGCCAATCTGCAGTTTGGCGCCATCAATCTCAAACAAGCCACCGCCATCTCCCAAGCCTGCGATGATCTGATTTCCGGCCAGCTGCACGAGCAGTTTGTGGTCGATGTGATCCAGGGCGGCGCCGGCACCTCCACGAATATGAACGCCAATGAGGTGATCGCCAACCGTGCACTCGAGCACCTGGGATTGCCCAAAGGCACTTACGACGTGATCCACCCCAATGATCATGTCAATGCTTCGCAGTCCACCAATGACTCCTACCCCACCGCCGTCAAGCTTGCCACCTACGCTGGCATCCAGAAGCTGCTGATCGCCCTGGCCGAGTTGCGCTCTGCTTTCGAAGCAAAGGCCGGCGAATTCGCCCATATCCTGAAAATCGGCCGCACACAATTACAAGATGCCGTGCCCATGACTTTGGGCCAGGAGTTTTCCGCTTTTGCAGCCATGATCGCCGACGATGAAAAGCGTCTGCGCGAATCCGCCTATCTGATGACCGAGGTGAATATGGGTGGCACGGCCATCGGTACCGGCATCAACGCTCCCGTAGGCTACGCCGGCGCCGTGACCAAGGCCTTGGCAGAAATCTCTGGCGTCCCCGTCGTCAAAGCCGGAGATCTGATCGCCGCCACGGGAGATACCGGCGCCTTTGCCGACATTTCCGGCATCTTGAAGCGTGTTGCAGTCAAGCTATCCAAGATCAGCAATGACCTGCGCCTGCTCTCCTCGGGCCCTCAAGCAGGAGTGGCAGACATCAAGCTGCCGGCGCGCCAGGCCGGCTCATCCATCATGCCCGGCAAGGTGAATCCCGTGATTCCCGAGGTAATGAACCAGGTCTGCTTTGAAGTGATAGGCAACGATGCCGCCATCACCATGGCCGTGGAAGCCGGCCAGTTGCAGCTCAACGCCTTCGAGCCGCTGATGGCCTGGGCTCTGCATAAAAGCCTGAGCCACCTGAGCAGCGCCTGCAAGACGCTGCAAGTCAACTGCGTGGAAGGCATTGTGGCCAATGAAGCGCTGCTGGATTCCCGGATTGCCGAGTCGGTGACGCTGGTGACGGCGCTGAACCCTCTGATCGGCTACGAAAAGGCCGCCAAAATTGCCAAGACCGCCATTGCCAACGGCAAGCAGATTGCCGTGGTGGCGGAAGAACTGGGCATCATGAGCCGGACCGAAATGAACAAGCTGCTGGTCGCCGACAAGCTGACCCAGGCCGGCGCATTGACCGCTGCATAAGCGCACTCTTTATCGACAATGCAAAAGGGCATGTTCGCCATGAACATGCCCTTTTTGGTTGATATGCTTTTAATAGCTTGCTGTGCCTATATTCAAAGGTCAGGAAGCCAAAAACGCTTCATATTCAAGCCACTGCGGCATTCTCGTCACTGGGGTCATCCACGCCGCGCACGCTTTCACGAAGATTTTTGTCCTTGAGCTTGCCAAGATCGGTCTCCACCGCGCGTTTGAGCTTTTCAATCGCCGCGCTGAAGGCCTCCTTGACCTTTTCGGCTTCCGCATTCACTGCGATGGGGGGGCGACCTGTGGCCCGGGTTTCGAGCACACAGCGTTTGCCTGGGCCGCCCGTGGTCTTGAGGGCATCAACGCCCGTGAGGAAGACCTCCACACGCACCACATACTCCTTCAGGCGGGCCAGCTTGGCATTGATCTCCTCCTGCGCCCATTGAGCCAGAGACTCTCCACCCTGGATGGAATCGTCGGCATGAACCTGTACTTGCATGCAAATCCTCCTAGTCACCAAATGCCGCAACCGCTGCGGCGAAATCTGTAGGGGTGCCATAAAGGCAGGCGAAAACATCGTAACGCCAGAACCTTGTTCTGCCCATCGGGGCTTGTTACGCCAGCAAAGGACAGGGGCTTTGACCATTGTGGAGGCAGCTTCTCCCGGATTTGAAAGAGATAGCAACAAGGGTAGGTTCTATGAGCTTTGCCCTTGAGCCAAAGCAAAAAGTGCCGACCGGTAATTTGCAAAAAGTAAGCGTTTTTACGCCTCGGGCCGTCAGTTAATGCCAGCCTTCGATTCAGGCTCCGCGACAAAGCCGATGCGCGTCAGGCCTGCTGCGTGGGCCCAGCCCATGACCTGCACCACGCGACCATAGGGAACGCTGGTGTCGGCACGCAACTGCACCTCGGCCTGAGGATTGCGCCGCCCCAGCTCTTCCAGTTGCTGCTGCACTGCCGCATCGTCCGCCACGACTCCCTGAATCCAGATTTCGCCGGCGGGGCTGACCTCCACCATCAAGGCATCGCTCTTGCTCACGGCAGTCTGCTGCACTGCTGTTTGCGCCTTGGGCAGTTGCACGCGCAAAGTGGCAGCCAGCATGGGAGCAGCCAGAATGAAGATCACCACCAGCACCAGCATCACATCCACCAGCGGCGTGACATTGATGGTGTTGATCGGAGTTTCCGCCCCCTGACGGCGGCTCATGCGACCGAATGCCATGACGCCATCCTTTATGAAGCATCCACTCCGAACTGGGCATGCAGATCATGGGCAAACCCCTCCAGCACAGCCTCCAGCTGGCTGGCCGAACGCCCGAGCAGGTTATAGGCCAGCACGGCCGGCAAAGCGACAGCCAGACCGGCGGCCGTCATGACCAGAGCTTCACCCACAGGCCCGGCAAGCTGAGCGATATCGACCTGACCGCTGCCCGCCAGCGTTCCCAGTGCATGGTGAATGCCCCAGACCGTACCCAACAGGCCCACAAACGGTGCCGTTGCACCAATGGTGGCGAGCAAGGTCTGACCCCATTGCAACTGGGTCGATGCCTGACCCAGAGCCTCACGCAGGCTGCGCAACAGCCGCTGCCCCTGCGCCGCGCTTTGTGCCAGAGAGCCTTGCGCAGCCATTCCGCCCTGCGCCACGGCATCGGCCATGGCCTGCACCAGCCCCTGCCTATCCAGCGCCTTGACCTGCGCCCTAGCCTGGACCAGATCGGGCATTTGCCAGAACGCGGCCACGGCCTGCGGCACGCTGCGGCGCGCAACAGCCATAAACCAGAGCTTGTAGAGGATGACCACCCAGCTGAGCACGGACATCAGCAGCATCAAGGCCGCCGTCGCCCATGTGACCGCATCGCCCTCTGCCAGCCATTGCCACATTCCTGCAGACATCGCTCACCTCGCTCCCAGAAATAGCAAGGGGCCGTCACGGCCCCTTTGCAAATTACGCGGTCAGCGCAGATTCAGCACATCGTACATATCGTACTGGCCGGTCTTTTTGTCGGCCAGATAGGCCACGGCGCGCAGGCTGCCGTTGGCATAGCCGGCACGGCTGCTGGATTTGTGCGCGATCTCGATGCGCTCGCCGGTACCGGCAAACAGCACGGTGTGATCACCCACAATATCGCCGCCGCGCACGGTGGCAAAGCCAATGGTGTCGGCCTTGCGCTCGCCGGTGTGGCCGAAGCGCTCATACACGGCGCGGTCGGCCAGCTTGGTACCCTGGGCTTCGGCAATTACCTCGCCCATTTTCAGGGCCGTGCCCGAGGGTGCGTCGACCTTGTGCTTGTGGTGGGCTTCGACGATCTCGATGTCGTAGCCGCCTTGCTGCAGGGCCTTGGCCGCCATCTCCAGCAGCTTGAAGGTCACGTTCACGCCCACGCTCATATTGGGGGCGAAAACGATGGAAGTTTTTTGGGCAAACTCGGCGATCTGCGTCTTTTGCTCATCCGAGAAGCCTGTGGTGCCGATGACCACGCCCACGCCCAGATCGGCCGCCACGGCCAGGTGCTCCATCGTGCCTTCGGGGCGCGTGAAGTCGATCAGGCAGTCGGCCTTCGACAGGGCTGCGCGCACATCGCTTTCGATCTTCAGCCCGCTGGGCTTACCCAGGAATGCAGAAGGATCGGTGCCGATGGCAGGGCTGTCGGCGCGGTCCAGTGCCGCAGCCAGCACGCAGTCGCTGCTGTTCAGAATCGCTTCGATCAGCATATGGCCCATGCGGCCGGAGGCACCCGCCACAGCAACGCGCTGAGGGGTGGAGGAATGGGTGGTGGATGCGGTCATGGCGCTATCACTCGATCAAATGAAAGACGGCAGGATCACATCCACGCCGTCACAAAAAGAGAGCATCCACCGCTTTCTGCAAGCGGGGAACAGCCTGTTCTGATGCTTAACGCGATTCCAGCGATGGATAGCTGGTGGCGGCGGGCGGCAGATTGGCCGCAGCCTGCTCGGCTTCGGCGTTATTGCGTGCAGGGTATTTGGCCAGCTGGGCTTCGCTGGCTTCCAGCTGCGGAACCTTGGGCGTGCCCTTCATGCCTTTGAGGCTGGCCACGAACTCGGACTCGGAAGGCATCTCGTCACCCTCGGCGCGCGCAAAGGCGTCGCCATTGAAGAAGACGGTGAGCTTGCGGATCTGCGACTCCACGCCGGGGCGATTGATGGTGAACACGTATTCCCAGCGATCGCCGTGGAACACGCTGGTCACGAGGGGTGTGCCCAGAATGTCGCGAATCTGCTGACGGCTCATGCCGGGCTGCAAGGCCTCGACCTGTTCCTTGGACACGAAGTTGCCCTGCACGACATCAATCTTGTAAGGAGTGACGGCATTGGCGACACGGTGCGCGGCGCCATCGATACTGTTGCAGCCGGCCAGTGCCGCTGCGATTGCCAACGTCAGGGCCAGACCTGCGCGGCTACGGGCTTGAACATGCATGGGTAATGGCATAGGGATATGATCGGGTTCATTGTAGCGGCAGGCCCCGGAGACACTTGGAGATTCCCTTTATCTGCGTGTAAAGCTTCTCCTTAAACAAGTGAGTCCAGCCTTCCATGTGCCCGTAGTCCACCAAGAGAGCCGACATGAAAAATATTGATGAACTCAAAAGCACGGGCCTCAAAGCCACTTTGCCGCGTCTGAAAATCCTGGAAATCTTCCAGAAGGGCGCCCAGCGCCACATGACGGCCGAAGACGTGTTCCGGGTGCTCCTGGACGAGCGCTCGGATATTGGCCTGGCCACGGTTTACCGCGTGCTGACCCAGTTCGAGCAGGCCGGCATCCTGATCCGCAGCAACTTCGAAAGCGGCAAGGCCGTCTACGAGCTCAACGAGGGCCAGCACCACGACCACTTCGTCTGCACCAGCTGCGGCAAGGTCGAAGAGTTCTATGACGCCGAAATCGAAAAGCGCCAGAACCTGATCGCCAAGGAAAAAGGCTGGGTGATCCAGGATCACTCCATGGCGCTCTACGGCCAGTGCGCCGAATGCGCCACACGCGCTGCCAAGTAAGAACGCAAAACGCGACGGTGAACCCAGGGGCAGGACATGCAGATGTCTTGCCCTTTTTACATTTGGTGAGGACTTCTTTACATAGCTCCATCAAGCCTCAAGCCAATATCGAGCCGGACTGCGTATGCTGCAGTCATTCCCGCGCTTGAGGAGACCCGGTTCATGCGGCTGCTACCGTTTTCACCTGTCCAGGGCCTGCTCTGTCTGGCAGCCCTCGCCTTGACCGCCTGCGCACCGCTGGCCCCCTCATCGGGCCGCCCCAGCCCCGAGGTGCTGCAGACGCTGCACAGCAGCGCCCTGCCCGACAAGCCCAGCGCGCAGCAAAGCCAGCAATGGCTGGACCGGGTCACCTGGGGCGCCACCGACCATGATGCGGCCCGGCTGCAGCAGCAAGGCCTCAAGCGCTGGCTGGCCGCCCAGCTCAGTCCCTCCTCCGCGCCCATGCCGACCGAGGTGCAGCAGCACATCGATGCCCTGGGCATCAGCCAGAAGCCCATGACGCAGATCCAGCGCGAAATTGCCGACCAGCGCCTGGCCATTCGCAACAGCCAGGATCCCGAGGAAGCCGCCAAACTGCGCAGCGAGCTGCAACGCCAGCTCAATCAGCTGGGCGGCGAAGCCCAGAAACGCCATATCTGGCGCGCGCTTTATTCGCCTCACCAGTTGCAGGAGCAAATGACCTGGTTCTGGATGAATCACTTCAACGTCAGCACCCGCAAGGGCGATGTGCGCATGTGGGTGGGCGACTACGAGGAGCAGGCCATTCGCCCCCATGCGCTGGGAAAATTCCGCGAGCTGCTGACTGCCAGCATGCGCCACCCGGCCATGCTGCTGTATCTGGACAATGCCAGCAATGCCGCCGGGCGCATCAATGAAAACTACGCGCGCGAACTGCTGGAGCTACACACCATGGGCGTGGGCAGCGGCTACACCCAGGCCGATGTGCAGGCCATGGCCCATGTGCTGACCGGTGTGGGCTTCTCCACCCGGGAAGCCGATGCCCCACCACCCAGGCTGCGCCCCGAACGCCAGGGCGACTATCTGCGCCATGGCTTCTTCGAATTCAACCCCAATCGCCACGACTACACGCCCCAGGTCTTGCTCGGCAGGCCGCTGGAAAAAAGCGGACTGGCCCAGGTCAATGAGGCGGTAGACCGCATCGTGGCCTCGCCCGTCACTGCGCGCTTCATAGCACGCAAGCTCTGCGTCTATTTTCTCGGCGACAAGCCGCCCCAGGCCGTGGTCGAGCGCACGGCCCAGGCCTTCGAGCGCAGCCATGGCGATATTGCCGCCACGCTGGCGGCCCTGCTGAGCGACCCGCAGGCTCAGCAGTTCGGCCAGGGCTTCAAGGACCCGGTCCACTATGTGCTGGGCGCCACACGCCTGGCCTATGACCAGCGCGTGGCCAGCGACGTGTCACCGGTACAGAACTGGCTCAATCAGTTGGGCCAGCCGCTGTACGGCCACGAAACTCCCGACGGCTACCCCGTGACGCAGTCGGACTGGTCCAGCTCCGGCCAGATGAATGCCCGCTTCGAGGTCGCAAGGCAGATTGGCAGTCGCGGCGCGCTGCTGTTCCGCAGCAGCGCGCAGCAGCCGCTGGAGAAGCCTCCCTATCCCGACCTGGACAAGCGCAGCAGCGTCCAGGCTCGCGTGCCGGCATTGGGTGCCGCCACACGCGCCGCACTGGCCCAGACCAGGAACCCGGCGGACTGGAACAGCTTTTTCCTCTCTGCCCCCGAAATGATGTACCGCTAAGGAGGGCAGCCATGCAAAGACGTCAATTTCTCAGCCTCGGCGCTGCCCTGCCGCTGTTCTGCCAGCTGGGCCAAGGCCTGGCCGCCCCCTTGCAAAGCGGCTCGCCCCGTTTTCTGCTGGTCTTCCTGCGCGGCGCCTACGACAGCAACAGCCTGCTGGTGCCAACCCATAGCGACTTCTACTATCAGGCCAGGCCCAACATCGCCATTGCCCGCTCGGGATCGGCCGACGGGGCTCTGGCCCTGAGCTCTCAATGGGGACTGCATCCCGCGCTGCAAAGCAGTCTGCTGCCGCTGTACGAGCAGGGCCAGGCCTGTTTTGTACCGTTTGCAGGCAGCCACGACCTCTCGCGCAGCCATTTCGAAACCCAGGACTCGATCGAGCTGGGCCAGCCCCAGGAAGGCGGGAAAAGCTATCAGAGCGGCTTTCTGAACCGGCTGACCCGGGTGCTGCAGGCCGACAGCCAGAGCCGGCTCAGCCTCAGCCCCATGGCCTTCACCGCCCAGCGGCCTCTATGCCTGCGCGGCAGCGCCCAGGTGGCGAACATGGCGCTGGCCTCCGTGCGCAAGACGGCCGTGGATGAGCAGCGCAGCCAGATCATTGCCTCCATGTATCAGGGCTCGGCACTGGAGACGCCGGTTCGCGAAGGCTTTGCGGTACAGCGTGCCGTGCAGCGCAGCATGCAGGAGGAAATGGACCAGGCCGGGCGCAATGCCATCAGTGCCAAGGGCTTCAGCCTGGTAGCCCAGCGCATGGCGCATCTGATGCGCGAGCAGTTCGACCTGGGCTTTGTCGATATCGGAGGCTGGGACACCCATGTCAACCAGGGCGCCGCCAGCGGCAATCTGGCCAACCGGCTCGGCGACCTGAGCCAGGGCCTGGCGACTTTCGCCGAGGCCATGGGAGCCGAAACCTGGCGCCATACCGTGGTGGCGGTGATCAGCGAGTTCGGCCGCACCTTCCGCGAAAACGGCAACAAGGGCACGGACCACGGCCATGGCACGGCTTACTGGTTTCTCGGCGGCGGCCTCTCGGCCCAGGCCGGCGGCAAGGTGCTGGGCGAGCAGATCGAAGTCACCGAAAAAGCGCTGTTCCAGAACCGCGACTACCCCGTGCTCAACGAATACCGCTCCCTGCTCGGCGGCCTGTTTGCGCGCATGTACGGCTTGAACGCAGCGCAGCTGCAGCAGATCTTTCCGACGTCCCAGCCAGGCAGGCTGCAGCTGGTCTAGAACGACTCGCCGCTTTCCATGGCGCGGCGGTGGCGCATCACGAATTCCTGGTAGGTGTCGATGCCGCGCAGCTGCAAAATGGCATTGCGCACTGCGGCTTCCACCAGCACGGCGATGTTTCGGCCCGCCACCACCTGGATCACCACCTTGCGCACGGGCACGCCCAGCACATCCTGGGTCAGCGGCTCGGCGGGCAGGCGCTCGTATTCGCGCTCCATGGTTTCCTTGCGCACCAGGTGCACGATGAGCTTGAGCCGCATCTTGCGGCGCACTGCCGTCTCGCCAAAGATGGAGCGAATATCGAGCAGGCCGATGCCGCGCACTTCAAGCAGGTTCTGCAGCAGCTCGGGGCATTTGCCTTCGACCGTGGTCTGGTTGATGCGGTACAGGTCCACCGCATCGTCGGCAACCAGACCGTTGCCGCGCGTGACCAGCTCCAGCCCCAGCTCGCTCTTGCCCAGGCCCGATTCACCCGTGATCAGCACCCCCATGCCCAAAATATCCATGAACACGCCGTGCATGGTGATGCGATCGGCGAAATGCTTGGACAGATAGGCACGCAGCACGTCGATGACAAAGGCCGACTGCTCCTTGGTGGAGAACAGCGGGATATGCGCGCGCTCGCACATGGAGATCAGCTCGTCGGGAGCGTCCTGGCCATCGGCCAGCACCAGCACCGGCGGCTCCAGCGTGACGATGCGGGCAATGCGGCGCAGGCAGTCCTGCGAGGTGGCATTGGTCAGATAGGCGATCTCACGCTCACCCAGCACCTGCAGGCGGTAGGGGTGAATGTAGTTGAGGTAGCCGACCAGATCGGCACCCGAGCGGGCCGAGCGCACGGCCATCTCGTCAAAGCGGCGCTCGGAGGCACCCAGCCCCGCTACCCACTGCCAGCGCAGGCTGGAGTTGCGAAATGCCTCGAACAGTACGTCGGCACTGATGGCGCTGGGTCTCATGGCAAGGCCCTGTCAGTCAAAAAGAAGGGCCAGGACTCAGGCCTGGGAGGTGATTGAGGACTGCCAGCTGTCGATCATGCCGTGCAGCTGCTGCGCATCGGTGGACGACTTCAGACGCTCGCGCAACTGGCTGTCGCTGAGCAGCTCGGCGATCTCGGAGAGGATTTCCAGGTGCTTTTGCGTCGCCGCCTCGGGCACCAGCAAAAAGATCAGCAGGCCGACCGGCTGCTCATCGGGCGCATCGAAGCCGATGGGGTTGGCCAGCTGGAACACTGCCGCCATGGGAGCCGTCAGGCCCTTGATGCGGCCATGGGGAATGGCAACTCCATGCCCCAGACCGGTAGAGCCCAGGCGTTCGCGTGCGAACAGGCTATCGGTGATCAGGGCACGAGACAGACCATGCAAGCTCTCAAAGAGCAAACCCGCTTCCTCGAAAGCGCGTTTCTTGCTGGTGACATCAACGCTCACAAGCACTTGAGCGGCGGGAAGGATAGAGGCTAGGCGATTCATGGTGTGATCAACAATTATGCACCGCAGCGCTGAAAACCGTGGGGAAACCCTGATCACCATCAAAAACCGCCCCGTAGGGCGGCGCTTTTAGCGTTGTAACAAGGCTACAGCCCTGCAACAAACCGGCGCAAAAGCTAGGTTTGCGCCTCGCTTTCATCAAGCTGACACCTGCGCCAGCTGCAAGCCCCCGGAGTCCAGTCGCTTGGCTGTGGCACGCGGGCCTTGCTGACGAGTCTTGTAGCGCATCACCACACGGTCGAGTTTGTCGGCCAGGGCGTCCACGGCGGCATAGAGGTCGAAATGCTGCGTCTCTACGAACAAGTCTTGCCCTTTCACGCGCACCGTGCAACCGGCGCGCTGTCGTTTGTCTTTTTCCTTTTGCTTGTGGACTGTGAGCAGTACCTTCACGTCCACAACCTGATCGAAGTGCCTGAGAATGCGTTCCAGCTTGGCCATGACATAGCTGCGCAGCGAGGGAGTGACCTCCAGGTGATGCCCGCTAATCGTCAAATTCATAACAAAACACTCCTTAGCTCTCGGTGAAATCACTGCGGTTTCACAGCGCCTGATGGCTGTGCCGCAGCCTGGCAGTTCGGAATGCGCATTCGTCTTTGCTGTGAACCCACTATGCGCCCGCCCCACGCCAAAGGCAACGAAATGACCGTGATAGCGCAGGCTCGCCAGGGGCCTTGTTTGTCGGTTTGATGACAGGCGGTTTTGACGCCACAATGAGTGGCTTTGGCCCGCATGCAAGGGATACGCCGGCATGCCCCAGGGCCTCGATCGCAGCAGGCGTGCACTGGCAAAGACCGTGACCGTCCAAACCCCTGCCTGCGCCATTAAAATCGCGTTTTTACGCAGCCGCCTCTCGGGCCTGCGACGCTGGCAGCCCCTTGGGCTTTCAGGCGCCTGCTGACCGACTGCACGCCTGAATTGCCTGACAGCCCTATCTCGACCATGACCACCCAGCCCTCCGCCCTGCATACCTCCAACATTGCCTCGCTGCCCCTGCTCGCACGTGGCAAGGTCCGCGACAACTACGCCGTGGGCGACGACCGCATCCTGATGGTGGCCTCCGACCGCCTGTCCGCCTTTGACGTGATCATGGGCGAGCCCATTCCCGGCAAGGGCGTGCTGCTGACGCAGATGGCGCTGTTCTGGTTCGACAAGCTGGGCCATATCTGCCCCAACCACCTGACCGGCGAAGCGCCCGAGTCCGTGGTCAAGCCCGAGGAAGTCAAGCAGGTCGAAGGCCGCTCCATGCTGGTCAAGCGCCTCAAGCCCGTGCTGATCGAAGCCGTGGTGCGCGGCTATCTGGCCGGCAGCGGCTGGAAGGAATATCAGGAATCGCAATCGGTCTGCGGCGTGAAGCTGCCTGCCGGCCTGACCAACGCGGCCAAGCTGCCCGAGCCCATCTACACCCCCGCGGCCAAGGCCGAAATGGGTGACCACGACGAGAACATCACCTACGAGCGCACCGTGGAAATGGTGGGCGAGCAGCTCGCGGCCCAGATCCGCGACACCGCCATCCGCATCTACAAGGAAGCGGCCGAGATCGCGCTGACCAAGGGCATGATCATTGCCGACACCAAGTTCGAGTTCGGCCTGACCGAAGACGGCACCCTGGTGCTGATGGACGAGGTGCTGACCCCCGACAGCTCGCGCTACTGGCCCGTGGAAGGCTACGAGGACGCGCTGGCCAAGGGCGAGAACCCTCCCAGCTACGACAAGCAGTTCGTGCGTGACTGGCTGGAGCAGGCCCAGGTCAACGGCAAGGCCTGGGACAAGAAGGCTCCTGCGCCCCGCCTGCCCAAGGAGGTGATCGACAGGACGGCGGCCAAGTACCGCGAAGCGCTGGATCGCCTGACCGCCTGAGCGATCGGTCCCAAACAGACAAAGGCCTCCGGAACAGAAATTCGGGGGCCTTTTTGTTTTGATAGCTGCTTGCGCTTTCAGATAAAGGATTTCAGCTGAAAATAATGCTGGAATCCTTTATTTGCATACGCTTGAAGCTATGTTTTTAGTGGTGATGGCCGTGGCCGCCGTGCACGTGCTTGTGGGCAATTTCTTCTTCGGAGGCCGCACGCACCTCGTTGACCACCGCGCTGAAGCGCAGCGCAAAACCGGCCAGAGGGTGGTTGCCATCCAGCAGCACCACGGGGCCCTTGATCTTCACCACGTTGTAGATCTGGGGCAGGCCCTGGTCATTGGTTCCGCGCAGCTGGCCACCCACCTTAACGCCCGCAGGGAACTCGCCCTTGGGAATGGTGCGCTTGAGGCTTTCGTCGCGCTCGCCGAAGGCGTCGGCCACGGCCAGATCCACGGTCACGGTATCGCCTTTTTGCTTGCCGTCCAGAGCGGCTTCGACCTTGGCGAAGATGTTGTCATAGCCGCCGTGCAGATAGGCCACATCGCCCTTGTCCAGCAGTTTGACGGCCACGCCGCCCGCGAGCAGCTCGTGAATCTTGTAGTTGATGGTGACGGCAGTGTCTTTGGTGATGTTCATGACAATGGATTTCGAGTGGTGCAGTGTCTGACCCCGAGTCAGGCACCGCGCAAAGCTGCCATTGTCGGTGACTCGGGCTATTCCAGTGTCACGCCCGTGGCCTTAACCACGCCGCGCCATTTGTCCACGTCGGCGCGGATCTGCTGCGCGAAGGTCTCGGGCCTGCTGGCCACGGGCTCGGCGCCCAGGCTGCGCAGTTGCCGGGTCACCTCAGGGTCCCGCACGGCCTGGGCGACTGCGGTCTGCAGCGTGTCGAGCACCGCCTTGGGCGTTCCCGCCGGAGCCAGCAGGCCGAACCAGCCCGAGACCTCGTAGCCGGGCACGCTTTCGGCGACGGAGGGAATGTCTGCCGCCCCGGGCCAGCGCTGCGTCGTGGTCACAGCCAACGCCCGCAGCTTGCCGCTGCGCACGAAGGCGATGGTGGACGGCAGGTTGTCGAAGCCTGCCTGTATCTGCCCGCCCATGAGATCGGTGAGCATGGGCGATGCGCCCTTGTAAGGCACATGGGTCATGTCCACGCCCGCCATCATCTTGAGCAGCTCGGCGCTCATGTGCGGAGAGCCGCCGGGGCTGGTCGAGCCGAAGTTGATCTGCCCGGGCCTAGCCTTGGCCAGCGCCAGCAACTCGCCCAGGGTGCGCGCGGGGACGCTGGGATGGACCACGATGATATTGGGCGTGCTGGCCACCACGGTAACGGGCGCGAAGTCCTTGACGGCGTCATAGGGCAGGTTCTTCTGCAGCGCCGAGTTGATGCCGTGCGAGCTGGCCGTTCCCATGACCAGGGTATAGCCGTCGGCGGCGGCCTGGGCCACGGCCACCGAGCCTATGGCACCGCTGGCGCCGGCCCGGTTTTCGACGACGAAGGGCTGGCGCAGCCGCTCGGACAGCTGGGCCGCCGCCAGCCGTGCGATGATGTCCGTGGTGCCTCCTGCCGGATAGGGCACGATGATGCGAACGGGCTTGGCGGGATAGGCCGTGGCCTGCGCGAGGGCCACGCCCGCGCAGGCCGCCATGGCCAGCGCGGCGGCGCGAAACAGATGCAAGGTCATTGCGGTGTCTCCTGGTGGAGTTTTATGGAATATGCGGCGGATGCCCGTACTGGATGTCGGCGCCAGTTCAGCCCGGCGCACGGCGGCGCAGCAGCGGCGCCAGCACTGCGGGCACGAGCAGTTCGAAGCCCAAGATGGCCGCCGACAGCGCCTTGCCGTAGTTGTCCACCGACAGGCTGCGCGAGACGCCGCCGCCCAGCGCACCGTGCGCCACGAAGTTCAGCGCGTGCAGGTTATCGGCCTCGTAGCGCAACACCTCGCCGGTGATGACCCGGCCATGGGAGGCCTTGAAGCGTTCGGCGCTCAGTTGCTGCTTGAGCAGCGCATAGAGCTCGGGCTCGTAGGCAAACACCGCGATGTTGGAAGTATTGCCCTTGTCGCCCGAGCGCGTATGCGCCACCTGCTCCAGCGGCACCCGGATGTCCTGGTTCATGTCCTGCATGCTTTGCTCCCCTGCTCAGCTCGTGAAGTAGTCGATATGCGCCGTCACCTGCTCGCGCGGCACCAGTGAGGACCACACGCCTATCACCTCGCGCGTGCGCTCCTGGTGCGGCACGCGCTTGCCGGTGTGGGCAATCCCCGAGACCGCCATGCCGTCCACTTCCCGCCCCACCTTGACTGCCTCCTCGCGCGAACGGGTGCGTGCCGCCACGCGCACGGCCACTTCATAGGGCTCGGGCGCATCCACCGGCGTGGCAGCGCCATGCACGGCATTCAGGCCCAGGAAGTCGATGCGTACCTCCTCGGCATCGAGCTTCACGATACGCAAGCGCTCCTCCAGGATGCGCCTGGCCAGTTGGGCGCGGCGCAGCGCGCCGGGGCCGGCGTAGAAGAACATGTCCTCGCCGATGAAGCCCTCCGTGCATCCCATGGAGACCTTGAGCGTGGGTGTGCGTGGCTTGCCCGTGAGCCCCGTCACGCGCACGCGGTCCGGCGCCAGTTGCTCGATGCGGGCCTGCGTGAAGTCGACCACCACATCAGGCGTGATGTAGTTCGCCGGGTCGTGCACCTCGTAGAGCATCTGTTCCTTGACTGTCTGCGGGCTGATCATGCCGCCCGTGCCGTCCACCTTGGACAGGGTCACGCCGCCTTCGGCATCGACCTCGGCGATGGGAAAGGCCAGGTTCCAGGGCTCGGGCACGTCCTTGAGGCCGGGGTCCGCAAAATACCCCCCGGTGACCTGAGCCCCGCACTCCATCAGATGGCCTATCGCACTGCCGGCACCCACGCGCTCATGGTCCAGCAGGTCCCAGCCGAACTCATGCACCATTGGAGCCAGGAACAGCGAAGGGTCGGCCACGCGGCCCGTGACCACGATCTGCGCACCTTCCGCCAGAGCATCGACGATGGGAGCGGCCCCGAGATAGGCTTCGGCCGAGATCAGCGAGTGGGCAATGCTCTGCGTGGGGGCACCGGTCTCCAGGATGGTGGGGGCCAGCGACAGCACGCGGTCGGTGATCAGGCTGCCGCCCACGGCCGCCACCTTGACGCCGGTGATGCCCAGCTCGCGCAGCAGCTCGACGATGCGCCGTGCCGCACCCTGCGGGTTGATCCACCCCTGGTTGGAGATGATGCGCGTGCCCTGGCGCATACAGGCAGGCAGCACGGCTCGCATGCGGTCGTCGAGATAGGTGTCGTAGCCCGGGAAGGACGGGTCCCGTCGGGCCCGGACCTGCGCGGCGGAGACCGTGGCCTCGGCCATGGTCTCGAAGCACAGGTAATCGAGCCGGCCACGCTCGGCATTGAGGGCTGCGGGCTCGATCCGGTCGCCCCACCAGGCGGCTCCCGCGCCTATGCGCAGGATCTTGCTGTCATTCATTGCGCTTGTCTCCGTTGTTCCCCCAGACCCGGGGGCTGAGACCATTCTGTACAGTCGTTTTTCAAGAGACAACGCATGCGCGCGCACAGCGCATGTGAATCAAATTCACAGGGGGCGAAGACCTTAGATGGACCAGTTCGGCGAGATGACGGTATTCCTGCGCGTGATCGAAGAAGGCAGTTTTTCCGGTGCCGGCAGAAGGCTAGAGCTGTCGCCTTCGGCGGTGAGCAAGCTCATCGCTCGCCTGGAGGCACGCCTTGGCGTGCGGCTGTTCGAGCGGATTGCCGGAGCCATACGCCTGACCCAGGAAGGCGAGCACTTTCGCATCGCCAGCCAGCGCGTGGTGCAGGCCATGGAGCAGGCTGAGGCCTGTGTGCGCGTGGCCGATGCCGAAATCTCGGGCACGGTGCGCATCCATACGGCGCTGACCACGGCCAAGTACCTGGTGGCGCCGCGTCTGCATCTGCTGATGGACCGGCACCCGCGCCTGCACCTGGATTTCGTCCTTGGCACGGAGCGCGGCGACTTCGTGCGTCAAGGCATAGACGTAGCCATCCACAGCGGCAGGCCTACGGAGCAGACGCTGATCGGCCGCCCGCTGATGCTCAGGCCCTGGGTGATAGCCGCAGCGCCGCAGTACCTCCAGCGCTTCGGCCATCCCGAGCAGCCCGAGGACCTGCTGCAGCACCGCTGCCTGAACTTCACCATACGCACGCAGTGGAACCGCTGGACCTTCCACGAGGAAGGCGGGCTCAAGACCATAGACATTCCCAGCCACATCGGAGCCAACCAGGGCGAGCTGTTGCGCAGCCTGGCGCTGCTGGGCCACGGCGTGGTGCGGCTGGCCCACTTCCATATCGCCGCCGACCTGGAGCGCGGAGCCCTGGTGCCGCTGCTGCAGCAGTTCCAGGAGCGCAGCGAGGACGACCGCTTCTATCTGCTGTATCCGCGCGGCAGATCCCTGGCACCGCGCGTGCGCGCCGTGGTGGATTTCCTCGCAGGGGAGTTCGGCTGAGCGGATGCCCCCAGGCATTGCCGTGCACATTCAAGCAGGCTGCGCCCCCTTGGATCTGGGCACCGCCCGCAGGGACGCAGTCCATGCCCGCGCGCGCGAACACGAACAATACCGGCATGGCCGGTGCTCAGGGAACTGGGCCGCACGCCGGAGGCTGCCAGCTTCAGGCCCTGAGCCGTATCAGGCGCCGGGAGGCAGCTCCTCGACCTCGGCCCCCGGGTAGCGCGCAAAGCGGCGGTTCTCGCTGCCATGCACCGGATCGTTGTCCTTCCAGGGCCAGCCGCCGAACTGGGTGCGGCGGTAGTCCTGCATGGCCTGCATGATCTCCTCCTGCGTGTTCATCACAAAGGGGCCGTATTGCGCCACCTTCTCGCCAATCGGCTTGCCCTGCAGCAGCACCAGTTCTGCACTGACATCGCCGGTGTTGACCAGCTCCAGCTCGCGCTGAGCGTCGATATGCATGGCCAGATGTCCGTTCACGGCTTCGCCACCCACAGTCATGCTCTTGCCTACGAAGAAGTAGAGCATGCGGTGAGTTTGGTCACCTGCTGCCCTGGGCATGCTCCAGCGGGCACCGGGCTCCAGCTCCAGCGTCCAGATGGCCACATCGCTGCCGGCCTGGGAGGCCCAGGATTCGGGCGGAGGCGGCAAAGCCTTGTCCGCACCGTCCAGGGCACCAGCCACTACGGTCACGGTGGTCTTACGGCCCGCCGCATCGCTGAAGCTCAGGCGCGGAATCTGCTCGTTCCAGAACATGGTGAAGTGGGGCTCCACCATCTTGTTCCTGGCGGGCAGGTTCAGCCAGATCTGGAACAGCTCCAGCGGATTGGGCTTGTCGCTGTTCAGCAGCGGAAACATCTCCGAGTGCTGGATGCCCTTGCCGGCCGTGAGCCACTGCACATCGCCGCCGCCGAAGCGCGCGGCCGCGCCCAGCGAGTCCGCATGGTCGATGCGGCCCTTGCGCACCAGGGTCACGGTCTCGAAGCCGCGATGCGGGTGGCCCGGAAAGCCCGGAATCGGCTCGCCGTGGTACATGGAGAAGCCGTTGCGGGCGCTGAAGTCGCTGCCCATCTCGCGCCCCTCGAACTCCACGGCCTGCACGCCCATCTTTCCGTTGCTGGCCGGATAGCTGTCATCGTGGTGAGCGCAGAACAGAAAGGGGTCCAGGCAGGGCCAGCGCGGACCCAGCGGGGCACTTTCCAGAATGGGTTGACGATTCGTGGTCATGGAGTTCTCCTCTTGAGAGGCCGCAGCCAGCTGCAGGGCCTTAAGTCTCGAAGATAAGGCCAGACCATGGGTTTGAAAGACATCACCGCTGGGACAGTACTTGCCGCTTTTGCAACAGCGGCAAGCCCGTACTGCCCTGGTCGGCGCTCAGCCGCGCGGCGGAATGTTCAGGCCTTTTTGCGTCGCCGGGCGGGCCATGAAGGCCTTGAGCACGCGCTGCAGCTCTGGAAACCCGTTCCAGCCCACCAGCTCGGCGGCGTTGTAGCCGTTCTCGTCGACCATATTGCGCACCCAGGGCCAGATGGCGATGTCGGCAATCGTGAGCTGCTCGCCCATGATCCACTCGCGGCCCTGCATGCGCTGCTCCAGCACGCCCAGCAGGCGTTTGGACTCGTTGATATAGCGGTCGCGCGGGCGCTTGTCCTCGAAGTCCTTGCCCGCGAACTTGTGGAAGAAGCCGACCTGGCCGAACATGGGTCCCACGCCGCCCATCTGGAACATCAACCACTGCAGCGTCTCGTAACGCGCCGCGGGGTCGGCGGGTAGCAGCGGGCTGCTGCTCTTCTCGGCCAGATAGATCAGGATGGCCGCCGACTCGAACAGCGCCAGTGGTTTTCCGCCCGGGCCTTGCGGGTCGATGATGGCGGGAATCTTGTTGTTGGGGAAGGTGCCGACAAACTCTGGCGTGAGCTGGTCATTGGTCTGGAAGCTGACCAGATGCGCCTCGTAGGGCAGCTGCATTTCCTCCAGCGCAATCGACACCTTCACGCCGTTGGGCGTGGGCAGCGAATACAGCTGGATGCGCTCGGGGTGCTGCGCGGGCCATTTGCGGGTCACGGAAAAATCGGCAAGGGTGCGGGTCATGCGGCTGGCTCCTGAAAAAGGGTTTGCCGCATCGTAACGGCAGAGGCCGCTCAGCGCAGCAACTGCCAGAACATCTGCACGCAAGGTGATGGTGCCTGCTGCATGCTGACCAGCGCAATGCGCGAGTGGCGCGCGGCATCGGCCAGCGGTTGCAGCACCACGCCGGGCGGGCAGATGCGCTCATAGACGCTGGGCACGATGGATAGCCCCAGGCCGGCGGCCACCAGTGCCAGCATGGTCGAGGTCTCACGCGCCGGCTGGGCGATGCGCGGCACAAAGCCGGCCTCGCTGCACAGCGCCAGAATATGTTCGTGCAGGCCGCCGCCGAGCACGGCCGGGTGCAGCACAAAAGGCTGGTCGGCCAGGCTGCTCAGTGCCAGTGCTTCGCCCGCAGCCGCCTTGGCATGTGCCACCGGCAGGGCCAGCTTCAGCTCGTCGCGCCACAGCGTCTGCTCCCTGATCGGCACGGGGATGCGAAACGTCGGCGAGGGGCGCATGAAGCCGATGTCGATCTGCCCCGCCGTCAATGCCGCGATCTGCTCGCCCGTGGTCATATGCTGCAGATCCAGCTCCACCTGCGGGTGACGGCTGCGAAAGTCGCGCAACATGGTGGAGAACTCATCAAACAGTGGCACCGATGCCGTGAAGGCGATGCGCAACCGCCCCGCCAGGCCATGGGCGGCCATGCGCACCAGTTCGCCCGCCTGCTGGTGCAGCTCCACGATCTGCCGCGCCTTGTCCTGCAGCAGCAGGCCTGCCGGCGTCAGCGCCACAGCGCGACGCGAGCGTTCGAACAACTGCGCCCCCATCTCCTGCTCCAGCAGACGGATCTGCTGGCTCAGCGGGGGCTGGCTCATATGCAAGCGCTGGGCCGCACGGCTGAAATTCAGCTCCTCGGCCACAGCCAGAAAACAGGTCAGACGGCGCAAATCCATAGGACGATTTTCGTATCAAGTCCAGACGCAAACGGTATTGGACGCAATAACCGCAGCTTTTCACAATCCGGTCAGCCGCAGCAGCCATGACGAAAGTAGCTGCCTGCGTTGATTCCAAAAGGGTTCAAGGCCTATCCCGCCCGCCCAATACAGAGAGACATTGATGAAGCCGTTTCCTCTTTTCACCGTCCGCCGAGCCCTGCTGATCAGCGCTGTGGCGCTGGCTGCAGGCTGTGCCCAGCAACCGGGCAGCACGCCCAAGGAGCCTGTGCGTCTCATGACCTCGGGCGGCTTCACCGCAGCGCACAAGCTGCTAGCACCGCAGTTCACGACCCAGACCGGCCTGGCGGTGGAGTCGGCCTATGGCTCGTCCATGGGGGCCTCGCCCACCTCCATTCCCAATCGCCTGAGCAAGGGCGAGAAGGCCGATGTGGTGATTCTGGCGCGCGGTGCGCTCGACGATCTGGCCGCCAAGGGCCTGGTGCGCAACGGCACCCAGATCGACCTGGTGCGCTCTGCCGTGGGCGTGGCTGTGAAGAAGGGTGCCCCCATCCCCGACATCAGCAGCGAGGACAAGCTGCGTCAGGTGCTGCTCAATGCCAAGAGCATTGCCTATTCGGCCAGCGCCAGCGGCACTTACTACGAAACCCAGATGCTCAAGAAACTCGGCATTCACGATCAGGTCATGCCCAAGAGCAAGAAGATCGTGACCGAGCGCGTGGGCACCATCGTGGCGCGAGGCGAAGCCGAAATCGGCCTGCAGCAGGTCAGCGAACTGCTGCCCATCGAGGGCATCAGCTATGTCGGCACCCTGCCCGATTCGGTACAGCACTACACCATCTTCTCGGCCGGCACGGCCAGTACCTCCACCAACCCGCAGGGGCTGGAGCAACTGCTCAAGTACTACACCTCGCCCGCCGCCGCCAAGACGATTCGTGACACCGGCCTGGAGCCCGTCGCCAAGCCCCGCTGAGCGCCGCAGTTCCCGCAAAAAAGCCCGCCAGGCAGACGCCTGCGGGCTTTTTTTGTCACCTGGCAGCTCAGCGCTTGCTGCCCGCGCTAGCCTTCTGCACCAGGGCCACTGTCAGTCCCTGGGCGGTGACGGTGATGGCGCCAGGCTCCATGGCCAGCGCATCCACCAGGGCCAGATCCTGGTCCTGCAACTGATAGAGCACTACCTGACCCATGGCCTGCTCAGCCAATGCCGTGGCATAGGTCCCCAGCATATCGCTGAGCGCGGGCGACAGCCCGTCCATGCTCAGCTGGTTGACCTTGATCTGGTAGGCGCGCAAGGTGCGGTCAGTGGGCTCATAGCGCAGTGCGAAATCGACATTGAGCAGGCCGCTGTACTGCTCCTTGAGCACCTTGCCGCTGAGCTCGGCCGGGATCACGGCGTTGAGCATATTGCGCTCGGGCAACATGCTCAGCTGCGGCGCCTTCAGGTCCAGTTGCAGCAAACCCGCCACGGGGAACTGCCTGGGGAAACGCCTGGCCAGCATCTCCTGCAGCTTCTGCTGGCTCACGCTCACGCTGCTGGGCACGGACTTGCCCGAGCAGCCCGTGGCAGCCATTCCCAATCCCAACACTGTCACCGCCAACCATGCGCGCCGATTCATCACGACCACCGAACTCCGTAAAACCTGATTCAAAACCCATGCAAACACTTGACAAACCAACGCTGTCAGCTATGGTTTTTGATCAATCCATTGTCTCTGAGACTGCTATTCCACAGAGTCTCGATGGGTGTTCGCAGTTCCCTATCTGATGCAATCTGCAGGTAAAAGACTGTTATCTAACGTCCGACGCCATCCAGGGTTGACTGTCAACGCTAGCGGCAGTGCATGCACAATGATTTGCATGACTGCAAATTCCCTTCCCGTCAGCCATGAGGCGCTGACCGCCGCCGCCCAGGACACCAGCCTGCCCGACCAAGTTCTGACCCAGTGGTTCGGCAGCCCCAGGCCTGGCAATGCCGATGCCCTGAAGCACAAGGCGCAGTGGTTCACCAAATCGGCGGCCTTCGACGAGGAGCTGCGCCAGCGCTTTGGCACTGCCGTGGAAGCCGCCCTGGGCGGTGCACTGCAGCACTGGGCAACCCAGGGTCCATGGCAGCAGCTGGCATTGGTGATCCTGCTGGACCAGTTCACGCGCAATATCCACCGCAACACTCCCAAGAGCTTTGCCGGTGACGCGCAGGCCCTGGCACTGGCGCTGCAGGCAATCGACGCCGGCAGCGACCGGCTGCTGCCCGAGGTGGCCCGCGTCTTTATGTATTTGCCGCTGGAGCATGCCGAAGACCCGGCCATGCAGCAACGCAGCGTGGCCGCCTTCGAGGCTTTGCTGCAGAGCGCCACGGACGCCGAGTTGCGCGAGTATCTGACCGGAACGCTGGACTACGCCCATCGCCATCAGGTGGTGATAGAGCGCTTTTGCCGCTTCCCGCACCGCAACAGCATTCTGGGCCGCGCCAGCACCGCCCAAGAGACCGAGTACCTGGCCCAGCCCGGCTCAGGCTTCTAGGGCAATCACGAGCCGCGCGTAGCCTCGCGCAGCGCGGGCTCCTGGCGCGCCTGAGGCTGGCGCTCAGGCTTCTTGCTCGCTCCCAGGTCGCGGTGGCGCATGGCCCAGCGCTCCACCGTGTAGAACGACAGTGCCGACAGCGCGGTAGAGATCAGCAGGCCTGCGACCACAGTCACGGGCCAGGAGTAATCGGCGCGCAGATAGCGCACCACCGGGTAATGCCAGAGGTAGATGCCATAGGACAGCTGGCCCAGCTTGATGAGCACCGGTGCCGTCAACATCTCATAGACCAGTCCCGCGGGCTTTTGCACGGCCAGCAGCACGACCAGGGCCGCGCATTCCACCACCGTGATGCCCCAGACCATGGCGTGCTGGTTGTCCCACTCCAGCTCCATGATCAGCGGTACGGCCAGCACAAACCACATGGTGTAGGCGCGCAGCGACTGCAGACGCTCTACCCATTGCGGGCGCTCCATCATCAGCGCCGCTAGCAAGGCGCCGGCCAGCAGACCCGAGGCCCGCGTGTCGAAGCGGAAAAAGATTTCGTAGAACTGCTGGCCCTGCACCACCCAGAAGATGCGCCACAGCGTACTCAGCAGCCACAGCGCCGCAAGCGGCGCCCAGACCCGGCCAGGCGTGGCCTTGCGCAGCAGCAGAACCAGCAGCGGCGGCCAGATCAGATAGAAATGCTCCTCCACCGACAGCGACCACATGTGCAGCAGCGTGTCCGGACTGTCGAAGAAGGCAATGCCGTAATCGGCCAGATAGAGAATGGAGACCAGGGCGTCCGAATAGATGTCCGTGAGATCGGGCCAGATAAAAGGCGCGAACACACAGTAGGCTCCAAGGAACAGCGCCAGCGCAGGCATGAGCCGGAAGAAGCGGCGACGGTAAAAGCGCCAGTAATCGAGCTTGCCATGCTGCCGATACTCCATCAGCAGCAAGGAGGTGATCAAAAAACCGCTGAGCACGAAGAACAGATCGACGCCGAAGAAGGCGCCATCGAACATCGGGGCATGTGCATGCGAGAGCAGCACCAGCACAATGGCTATGCCTCTCAATCCATCGAGCGCTGGGTTGTAGCGCAGCTTGAACGCCGACTCCACCAAAACCGGACACCTTTCCTTTCGCCCAGGCACGGGCCGGGCTTGCAGACAAACAATCACAGCCATGCACAAGACATGGCTGAAGCAGTATTCAGAGTTTGAGCAAAGAGGCAGTAACAGCTCTTTGCAGCGACCCGGGGGTCACTGAGCGCATGAAAACGCGCTCGGGGGTGCCGGAACCTGGCAGGCGATTTGTCTGCTTCAGCTCACTGACGGTGAGACGGCAGATTGTTATGGATGCCCACAGCCAGACGGCTTGGCGTCTGTTGACAGGTGAACAGACCGGGCCAATTTGAACAGATTTTTGCCGCCGTCCCAAACCAGGGGCAGAGCTTGCCAGGCTCTGGCAGGGTCTTGGCAAGCCGTGTTAACAATTAAGAACAAAAACAGCATGCCGAGCTCCACCCATCGGCATCATCAGCTATCAAATTCGAAGCTTCAGGATGACTTGCGGCGCCCGCAGGCGGGCGCACTCTGGTGAACATCGCGCCACAGCAGCATCTCGGCCACGCGCTCGGACTTGTCGTCATCAAAGCCCAGCTTCTGCGCGCGCTCGGCGGGGTTGGTCCAGGTGCCGAACAGCATGTCCCACAGCGGCAGACCGTAGTTCTGCGCATGGTGGCCATGCTGATGGTGCACGGTATGCATTTCCGGGCGCTGCAACACATAGCCAAGCCAGCGCGGCGTGCGCATGTCGGCATGGGTGAACAGGTCGAAGGCCGCCGTCAGTCCCAGGGCCACGGCCGCCGCCGCCGGGCTGGCACCCAGCACCCAGTAGCTGGAGATCACGCTCAGCAGCATGGCAGCGCAGGAGTCCAGCGGGTGGGCGTAGAACGAAGTCAGCACCTCGATGCGGCGTGCGCTGTGATGCAGCTGGTGGAACACGCGCCACAGCAGGTCCGAGGCATGGGTGGCGCGGTGCCACCAGTAAAAGACAAAGCTGGTGATGAAAAAACTCAGCAGCCCCGCCAGCAGCGGGTTCCAGCGTGCCCCCACATCGAAAAGCGCATGCTGGCGAATGCGCTCCTCCAGCAACCAGCCCAGAACCAGCGTGCAGACCAGCGTCAGCGCGCCCAGGGCGCTGCTGTAGATCAGCCAGCGCCGGTCGCAGAGATTGCGCGAGGCGGGCGCAATCACCTCGCGCGTGAAGACTGCCACGAACAGCAGCGCAATCAGCGGATAGACCAGGTACTCCAGCACGGCAATCATTCCCCTTGAGGTTTGCCATGCAGTCTATCGACTGGCGCCGCTCCAGTGCTTTATTGGGGCAATACGAACTGCTCCAGCGGCGTGTCGTTGGGCGCGGCCAGCTGTTTCTTGAGCACCTCGCCCATGGGCAGGTTCAGATTCACGTTCTTGGGCGCAATGGGCTGCATGAACCACTTGGCGTAGAGCTTGTGCATCTCGCCCGAGCGGATCATCTGCAAGATGGCGCCGTCCACGGCCTTCTTGATCTGCGGGTCGTTCTTGCTGAACTGGATGGCAATCGGCTCGGCACCAATCACCTCGCCCACGATCTTGTAGCCCTTGGGATTCTTGCTCTGACCGATCACGCCGGCCAGCATGTTGTCGTCCAGCACAAAGGCATCGACGCGGCCCGACTCCAGCATCAGAAAGCTCTCGAACTGGTCCTTGCTCATCAGCGTCTTGAAGTTCAGCTCGTTGTCGCTGGCGTATTTGCGCAGAATCTGCACCGCCGTCGTGCCCGTGATGGCGCCCACATTACGCCCCTGCAGCTGCTTGAAGGAGGTGATGCCCGAGTCGGCACGCACGGCCATGCGCACCTCGCTGACATAGGTGGTCAAACCAAACGCCACCTGCTTCTGGCGCGTGAGGTTGTTGGTCATGCTGGCGCAATTGAAATCGGCCGTGCCGTTGTTGATCAGCGGCATGGTGTTCTGCGGCGTCAGCACCATGTACTTGATCTGGGCCTTGGGCGCGATCGCATGCACCACGCGCTCGCAGAGGTCCATGTGATAGCCGACGAACTTCTCGTTGGCACCGATCGCGTAGGACATGGGGACAGCGGCTTCGCGCACGCCCAGCACCACGGTGCCGCCGGCCTGCCAGCGCTGCAACGTGGGCGATGCGGACAGATCCACGGCCGTGTCGATATTGGCACCGATAGTGGAACTCGCCGCTTCAGTCTTGCCCGCAGCCATGGCCGAACCCGCACATACCAGCGCTGCTGCCAGCCCAACCCATTTCAAGGACATGCCCATCATCCACTCCCAAAAACAAAAGCGCCGAGACCCCTGGTCATCGGCGCTCATCACCAACCCGATCCGGCACACACCTCATGCAGTCATGAGGCCCTGGCCCGATTGTCCTTGTTCGCTTATTGCTTTGAGTGGAATGCTTATGCCTGCACTGCGCTTCATGCGTCGCGTTTGGCGGGGGCGGCCCCCATCAGTTCACGCAGGCGCTGGTGGGCGCTGCTGGCCTCATCGACCGGCTGCTGGTGCTTGGCCTGCAGATAGCGCTCGGTAAACACCCCCAGATAGCTCTCCAGTACCTGGCCGGCCTGCACATCGCCGGCATCGCCCACCAGCTCCAGACACAGCGCCGCCACCTCGCTGGTGCAGAAATGGTCGTCGCGCTTGGATCTGCGCAATTGGTAGCGAGAGATCAGATCCGGGTGCAGGCTGAGCACGGGAAAGCCATCGAGATACGGGCTTTTGCGAAACATCTTGCGCGCCTCCGACCAGGTCGCGTCCAGCAGTATGAACAGCGGGCGTCTGCCGGGCTGCAGCGCACGGCTGTCGCCGCCGTCCAGCGTCTCCAGCACACGCTCTGCAGGCTCTGCATATTCACCGGGGAAGACCACATAGGGCTGCCATTGCGGATCGGCCAGCAAGGCCTCCAGTTGGGGGTCCAGCTCGGTACGCGACCAGCCGAAGGCATGGGTGTCCTGCACCACGTCGGCAATCAGCCAGCCCGTGTTGCTGGGTTTGAGCGGCTCGGCATCATGCATCAGCAGGCAGAAGGCCGCGCGCGTGGCCAACTCGGGGCGCAGCGCGCACATGCAGTGGGAGGGGCGTAAACGGCAGCCCTCGCAGCGCTCGCCCTTGGGGCCGCCACGCGCCAGAAACGGACGCGTGCTGCGCGCCAGCCGTGCCTGGCGCAAGCGCGAGACGGCATGCGGGGGCAACGTGGAGGCAACGCTTTTCTGCGGGGTCAGAGTGGCGGAGGACAAAGGCGTGGAAGCGGGCAAGACAGACACCAGCGAGTTCGGACAGATGCCCGGATTGTCCCGCCTTTGCCAAATCCAGTGCTGATGCTGCAGGAGCGCAGCTTAGTCGCAGTCGCCCTGCTCGAAGGTCGGACCACGGCCGAAGCTGAACACCGTGGGTCTGGCATTCCTGAGTCCGGCGGAAATCACGTTCCTGAAGCGGTTCGGCTCGCAGTTGAAACGCGTGTCCAGCACATAGTCGTCGGACTCGGCCTTGACCATGGCGTCGCGCCAGGCGGCCGTCGCATCCAGCACCTTGCCGTCAACCATGGGGGCCTGCACCGAGTAATTGATGAAGTTGGTCAGGCGCGAGCCCTTGGCCTCCAGATAGACCACGGGGTCGGCGGCATTGCCGCACAGCGTCAGGCAGTCGGCATAGTAGCGGCTGTCCAACAAGGGCTCGAAGCTGCCGAAAGTCAGGTCGCCGAGCTTGATATCGGGCTGGCCCTCGGACACGTTCAGCACGCTCTTGAGCGAGAGATTGCAGCTTGGTGCGATATCGATCTCGACAGACTCGATCACCTTGTCGGCCTCGTCGCTGACCAGAGTGATATCGCAGCCGTCGGTGCGGAACTGGTGGCGGTGGAATTCCGAGCGCATGGCCGGGCCGGCAATCTTTTGCACATAGGCCAGATTCATGCCTATGGTCTCGGTGCTGAACAACTGGTCGATCACGCGCCTGGCTTCTGCGGCAGGCGGTGCCGGCGCAGGGGCTGGCGCAATTGCGGGGGCCTGTGCCGGGGGCGCGGCGCCCTCGGTCTTGGAATCCGAGCAGGCCAGCAGCAGGGCAGCGCCAGCCATGGCAGCGGTCCAGACTCCGCAGCGTTTGATCCAGCGATGAGGCATCTGCATATCCTTGTGAGTTCGCAAGCCCCGCAATATAGGTGCAGGCCCCGAAATCACCAAGAACCAGAGGCTTCAGCCCCCAACGCACTCCAGTTCGAACAGCGGCATATCGGCCTGACGACTCAGCCATACGCCGCCGCCCAGCTCCTTGAAGTGAGGCTGCAGGCCGCGGCGGTACAGCTCGGCGCGGTGGCGATACAGGCGCGGGTCGGTCAGTTCCTCGTCGATGATGTCGCGCTCGTAGTCCTCGCGTGCCACAGCCTCGATGTAGAGCCCGCCGCGCGACAGCCGGCCCAGATTGGCCAGCGCCTTTTTCAGGTCAGTCGGACTCAGATAGGGCAGCACGCCCTGGCAGATCACCAGATCGAAAGGCTGGCAATCTTTGGGCTGCCAATCCACCACCGAGCCCTGCTCCCAGCCATAGCGCTCGCACAGATAGGGACTGAACTCCACGCCCTGATACTGCACGCCCGGAAAGTGCTTTTGCACCGCCTCGCGCCACAGGCCTATGCCGCAGCCCACATCAAGCACCCGCTGCACGGGCACGCGCAGATACGCAAGATACGAGCAGACAAACGCACCCAGCCGCCGCGCGTGCTCGGGGTCGATCACGCTGGTCTTTTTGTCAAAGTAAAAGCGCTGGTAATACGCCTCGTCAAACCACTCGTTGCTTGCTGATTGCACGCAGCCTCCTTCAAAAACAAACGGCGCCCGAAGACGCCGAAACTTCAAAAACCGACGCTGACTCAGGAAAGAGACAGCCAGCAAGGGCCTGGGCGGCCCCACCGGGGCAAGGCGCGCAGCGCCTCAGGGGGTTAAATTCTGCCAACCACGGACCAGCCCTTGCGCTGGTCCTGCTTGTTGTTCTCATAGTCCCACACCGTGCCGCAGCGCTCGCAGACATAGCGGGTCACCGTCGCCGTGGTCGAGCCGCGCTCCTCCTTGCGGTTGCCGCGCTGCATCAGTTCGGCATGGCCGGGGGCTTTGCGCCAGTTGCGCTGAATGCCGGCACAGGCGTCGCACAGATGGTCTTCGGCAGGAGTGGTGGTGTTGGTCATGAAAAAACTACTGAATGTGGTGCAGGCCCCGGACATACGCCCGCGCTGCAAAGCAGCCATTGTGCCGCCTGCCCCGGTTTTGCACCGGCAGCGGGCACAGCATCACCGCTTGCAGGTCGGGCATGACCGCACTCCATGTTGCCGTTCGTGGCTCAAGGCCTTGCCCTGCAAGCGCAGACAGCTCCTGTTTTTGATCCCCTCCACTGAAGATAAAAAAGGCCGCTTGCGCGGCCCTGGTTCAGGCAGCCTGGATCAGACCTTCGCGGGGCGATAGGCCAGGCAGATCTTGTTGCCGTCTGGGTCGCGCAGATAGGCCAGATACATGGAGTCGCCGCGCCAGCCCGGCGCGTCCTCGATCGACACACCACCCGCTGCCAGGCCTGCCGCATGGGCCGCATTCACCTGATCGGTGGACTGGGCCAGAAAGCCCGTGGTCGCACCATTGCCCGAGCTGGCCGACTCGCCGTTGATGGGCGTGGAGATGGCAAACACGCCCGTGGGGCTGCGGTAGAAGAAGCGGTTCTTGTTGGCAACGCCGGGCGCAATGCCCAGCTGACCCAGCAGCGCGTCGTAAAAGCGCTTGCTGGACTCCAGATCATTTACACCCAGCATGATGTGGCTAAACATGGTTGTCTCCTGGAAAAGCCCTGTTTCGGGCGAAGATGGGAAATCGGCAAGCCATCGTAACGGGAGCTTGCCGCCCTCTTCTGTCACCCATATTCAGCCCGCCATGCTGCCAGACCATTTCACCCCGGTTCCCCTGGACAAGTCCTACCGCCTGCTCAACCACGGCCCCACAGTCATCGTCTCGGCCCGGCATGCGGGCGAGCGCAATGCCATGAGCGCTGCCTGGGCCTGCGCGCTCGATTTCGCACCGCCCAAGATCAGCGTGGTGCTCGACAAGGCCACGCGCACGCGTGCGCTGGTCGAGGGCAGCGGCCTCTTTGCCGTGCAACTGCCCACCGTGCCCCAGGCCGCGCTGACGGTGGGCATAGGTACGGACAGCGCCGTCACCGAACCCCACAAACTCGTCAAACATGGTGTGCAGCTTTTCGACGCACCGGGCTTAGCTGTACCGCTTGTGGCAGGCTGCGCCGCATGGCTGGTCTGCAAGCTGATCCCCGAGCCGCACAACCAGCAAAGCTATGACCTGTTCATCGCCGAAGTCGTCGCCGCCTGGGCCGACGAGCGCGTGTTCCGCAATGGACACTGGGAGTTCGGCTCCGCGCCTGCCGAGCTGCGCACCCTGCACTATGTGGCGGGCGGGCAGTTCTTCGCGATTGGCGAATCGGTGCTCGTGAAATAGAAGCTCTCATGGCCGCATCGCTTATGTATCAAGCGCCGGCAGCTATCAAAATAATGCGAACTTTGCCGTGACGGCCACTGACGCCCTCAGGCGCCCTGGCCCGCAGCGCCTGCACACCCGGGTCTTTGTAACCGCCTTGATTTAGACTGCATCACTGACTGACATATCAAGCAACCCATGACTGCAGGTGCCGTACCTCCGCACAGGGCAACGATCTCTGCTATCAATCACCGTGAAGTGACAGGCAATGGCGCAAGAGTTTTTTGATCCCGTGCTGTTCATCAAAGAAGATGCGCCGACGTCGGTCGATCTGTCGCAGACACCGTTTTTCTGCAATATCCATGGGTTCCCGCACTATTGCGCAGAGCCGCCCACAGGCTTGCAGCTGCTTGAGCCTGCAACCAGTGACCCCACGGCCGTCATCGGCAACGCATACCGCGTCCTTTCTGCGACCACCACCCACCCCGACCCCAAGTACGGCAATCAGACCAGACTGGAGTTCCAGGCCGATCAGGTCGAGTACGAAGCCATTGCAGTCACGCATCAAACTGCAGCGGCATTCGGCATGACGCTGATCGAGCCGGGCCAGGGAATTCGCATCACCAGCCCCCAGCCACATCTTTCGCTGGTCGACTATGAGTACGGCATGTTTGCCGGACACCGCTCCCCCTATGAGGGAACCGGCTACCGCTTGCTGGGCAAGGTCTGTACCGACCTTGAGCATCACGATTTCCCGCATGTCTTCGCCTCCATCGACCCTCACCTGCCGCTGGTGATTTCGGTGGGAAAGTACTGGCCGGAGCAACAGAAAATCTGCCTGGCAGACCTCTGGCTGCCGCGCGGCATGGCCTTGTATGTGCCGCCCCGGCCCAGCCTGCCCGGACAGACCTGCCTGGATCTGCACGGCAACCGCAACTCGGCCCTGGCCTGCTGGAGCGGGATAGAGCGTTCCAGCGTCAAAACCCAGACCCTGCTGCAGACCGAAGGCGGCTATTTCTACTGGTTCTGGAACGAGCTGCCCACCACCCACCCTCTTCTCGATCTGACAGGAGCGTCCCATGCTTGAAGCCCGCCCCCGCCTGCGCACCCTTGAACCCGACACGGACAACGGCCTCTACCAGACGCTGCTGGAATCCACCCTGGCGATTCCGTTCAAGATTGACTGGATCACGAAGAAATACAGCTATATCGGCCCGCAGATCGCTGATCTGCTGGGCTGGAGCCCCGAGAGCTGGGAGACCGTGAACGACTGGGCCGAACGCATCCACCCCGACGAGCGCGAGCAAACCGTCTCGCGCTGCGTGGAGCTGTGCCTGGCGGGTGTGGATCACGAGGCCGAGTACCGGGCGCTGACCAGCGACAACCGCTTTGTCTGGGTCAAGGAAGTGGTGCATGTGCTCTGCGACGAACAGGGCCAGCCCACAGCGCTGATCGGCTTCACCTTCGACATCACCGAGCAGAAAAAATCCGAACATTTGCGCGCCGAGCTGGAGGCCCAGAAGCTCTCCAACGCGCGCCTGCAGGAGCGCCTGCGCCTGACCCACGACCTGCACGACGGCCTGGGCGGCGAGCTGGTCCATATGATTGCTTCCGTCGAGCAGGGCAGCGATGCCATGACCCGGCCCCAGGTGCTGTCCATGCTCAAGCTCATCCGCAACGATCTGCGCCAGAGCATAGACAGCAACGCCTCGGCCCAGGTGCGCGTGCCAGCCACTCCACAGGAATGGCTGGCACCCTTGCGCCGCCGCTTCAACGATCTGTTCGAGGCCCTGGGTGTGCGCTGCGACTGGCAGTTTCCGCAAAGCTGGAGTCAGCCGCCTAACGCGCTGCAATACCTGGCTCTGACCCGGCTGATCGAAGAGGCACTGACCAATGTCATCAAGCACAGCCAGGCCCGCCATGTGCGCCTGTCCCTGGTGCAACCGCAGGCCGAGGAGTTGCTGCTGGAGATCGAGGATGACGGCGTAGGCTTTGATGTGCAGGCCGTGGATGCATCGGGTCTGGGCGTGGGCATGCGCTCCATGGCCGTGCGCATTGCGCGGGTCGGCGGACTGCTGGGGATTGAGTCGTCGCCGGGGCGGACGGCTTTGACGGCGCGGGTGGTGTTGGGGGCTGAGGATTGAAGTTTTGGGCTGTAGTGCTTATGCAGCAAACGCTAGCAGTTATCAATTTCCTACTGCCCTGAATTCACCGTTTGCTGCGTCGCCTGCGACAGAGGCCGGGTCTCGCCCCGGCAGGCGACCTTCTTTTCTTGTTCGTGCAAGCAAAGAAGGCAAAAGAACACGCCCCGACTGTCCGCGTCCCTGCGCTTCGCTCCGGGCAAACCTGCGTCACGCCATTCGGTCTGCGGTGCGGCAAAACTCGCTTTGCGCTACGCGCGCCGCTCAGACAGGTTGCCGCAAATTTGATGACAAAGCATTGGCACTCTGCGGTGCCAATGCCCGCAGCCCGAACCGCGTGCCGCAGGCGCAGACACACGGGTGAATGCGGGTGCGGAGGGCCTGCGAGAGTTTTAACGAAATTGGCTTCTAGCGCTTACCTGGATTGCGGTAGCAGCTATCAATTTCACAAAGAAGCTATCTGGCTGTCCGCATTCGCTATCGCCCCTTTTGCCCACGCCTACGACGGCAAGCTCTTGGGCTGGCTGCTGCACCGCAGAGTGCAGCAGCTTCGTGCTCTAACTTGCGGCCGTTTGCTTGAACGCAGCGGCTTGCCGCGAAGTGAGTTGGGCCGCACAGCCCCAAGAGCTTGACGGCACAGGTTGCCCCGTAGCGAAGCGAAGGGGTCGTGCGCAGCAGGGGCTGGCTCTTTGCCTACTTTCTGGTGGTCCGGCATACCAGCAGCAGAAAGTAGGTCGGCAGGCGGGCCGAGACCCGCCCTCTGTCCATAAATCATGGCATATCGCCGAATAAACCAAACCAAGAACCTAATCCGCCTCTAGCCCGATAGCAGCAAGCACGGACAGCTATCCAAACAAAAAGGGCATGCGACCCAACAAGAACCACATGCCCCATCATCCTCAAACCCAGGCGCACAAAGCGCCATCAGCCATCAATATTCGAGGCAGATCTTGCCGAAATGCCTGCCCGCTGCCTGATGCTCGAAGGCCGCCACCATCTGCTCCAGCGGATAGCGGCTGTCGATCACGGGCTTCCAGCCGAAGTTTTCCAGCGCGCGCACCATGTCCTGCTGCTGCTCGCGGCTGCCGACGATCAGGCCCTTGAGGGTTTGCTGCTTGCGCATCATCTCCACCGTGGGCACGGCGCCCGCAAAGCCGGTCAGCACGCCGATCAACGCGATATGGCCGCCGACGGCACAGGCACGAATGGACTGGGGCAGAGTGCCCGGGCCGCCGACCTCGACCACGATATCGGCACCGCGACCGCCGGTGGCTGCCAGCACGGCGTCGCCCCATTCGGGCTGGTCCTTGTAGTTGATCACCAGATCGGCTCCCAATGCCTTGAGCTGCTCGGCCTTGGCCGCGCTGGAGGTGGTGGCGATGACGGTGGCGCCCATGCTCTTGGCCATCTGCAGCGCAAAGATGGAGACGCCGCCCGTGCCCAGCACCAGCACAGTGTCGCCGGCCTTGAGATGGCCGTCCACCACCAGCGCGCGCCAGGCCGTGAGGCCGGCCGTGGTCAGCGTGGCGGCCTCGGCATGGCTCCAACCCTCGGGGGCATGGGTAAAGCTGGTGGCGGGCAGGTTCACGAATTCGCGTGCAAAGCCGTCCACGCCGTCGCCGGGCACGAGCTGGAAGTCGGAGGGCACGTGACGGCCCGACAGCCATTGCGGGAAGAAGGTGGAGACCACGGCATCGCCCACGGCAAATTCCTTCACGCCTGCGCCCACTGCCGTGACCAGGCCTGCGCCGTCAGCCATGGGAATGCGGCCGTCGGCCGCCGCGCCGGGACGGCGCACCACACCCAGGTCATGGTAGTTGAGCGAGCTGGCGTGAATGCGCACCTGGATCTCGCCCGCAGCAGGCGCCGCAGGTGCGGGCAGGTCGACAAGCTTCAGGTTTTCGAAACCGCCGGGCGCGGCCAGTTGCATGACTTTCATGGAGTGCTCCTCAAGAGGTGAAACAGATGCTGCGCATGGTGCCTTCAATGCGCAGCCACCACCAGTACCAACATATTTGTTGGGTAGTATTAAAAATGTAAGCAATGCATGAATGCGGGCTGACGCTAGGATGCTTGCACTTTGGAACTGCAGCGAGGTGCCCATGAAACGATTGAACAGCAAGAGCGGCTGCGCCGTGGAGGTGACGCTGTCCGTCATGGGTGGCACCTGGAAGCCCATCATCCTGTTTCAGCTGCTGCATGGAAAAAAGCGCTTTGGCGAGCTGAGCCGTGCCATCCCCGGCATTACCCAGCGCATGCTGACACTGCAGCTGCGCGAGCTGGAAGAAGCCGGCATCGTCGAGCGCACGGTGTATGCCGAAGTGCCGCCGCGCGTGGACTATGCGCTGACCGAGCTGGGCCGCAGCCTGCAGCCGGTGCTGATCGCCATGCGCAACTGGGGCATCGCCTACAGCAAGAACTTTGCTCAGGCCGAGCCCATGCACGACACAGATCAGAACAGCGCAAGCTGCCTGCCAGATTTGAAGCAAAAACAGGCTTGAGCGCTTACCCATCAAACGTCAGCAGCTATCAATTCCAATAAATCGACAGCAAAAAGCCCGCAGGCTGCAAAAGCTTGCGGGCTTTGGTCTGAAGCCGCAGGGCTTATTTGCCGGCGGTCAGCGTGGTGTAGCTGTTGATCAGATTGCGGTAGTCGGGGATGTGGTTGGAGAACAGAGTCCCCAGACCTTCGATGTCGTTGCGCCAGTCGCGGTGCAGCTCGCAGGCCGCGCCGAACCAGGTCATGAGCTGGGCGCCGGCCTGCTCCATGCGGCTCCAGGCAGCCTGCTGGGTCATGCTGTTGAAGGTGCCCGATGCATCGGCAATGACGAACACCTCGAAGCCTTCAGCCAGGGCAGACAGCACGGGGAAGGCCACGCAGACCTCGGTCACCACGCCGGCGACGATAAGCTGCTTCTTGCCCGTGGCCTTGACGGCCTTGACGAAGTCCTCGTTGTCCCAGGCATTGATCTGGCCGGGACGCGCGATATAGGGGGCAGTGGGGAATTTTTCCTTGAGTTCGGGCACCAGCGGGCCATTGGGGCCGTTCTCGAAGCTGGTGGTCAGGATGGTCGGCAGCTTGAAGTACTCGGCCATGTCGGCCAAGGCCAGCACATTGTTCTTGAACTTGTCGGGGTCGATATCGCGCACCAGGGACAGCAGACCGGTCTGGTGGTCGACCAGCAGCACGGCGGCATTGTCTTTGTCGAGGCGAACGTAAGGCTTTTGGCTCATGGGAATCTCCTTCAAGAGTGGAGGTGGGTGAAAGCCGGCGGGCGCGCCCGCCGGTGGGAAAACTCGATACCGTGCGACCTGCTCAGGCCGCAGCGCCATGGCGCTCGACCGCCGGGATGCGGCCGAACTGGCCGCTGCGGAAGTCCTCCAGCGCCTGCTGGATTTCCTCGTCGCTGTTCATGACGAAGGGGCCGTAGCCGACCACGGGCTCGTCAATCGGTTCACCCGACAGCCACAGCAGCGTGACGTCGCTGTTGGCTTCCAGATGCACGCTGTCCGCAGCGCGATCCATATGCACCAGCTGTCCGGCGCGGGCAATCTCCTGTCCGTTGACCAGCAGCGTGCCGTGCAGCACCACCAGCGCCAGCGTGTGACCGACCCGGGCCTGCAGCTCGGTCGCGGCCCCGGCGTTCAGCCGCACATCCCAGACATTGATGGGCGTGAAGGTTTTCGCCGGGCCGCGATAGGCGGGCCCCTTGCTGCCACGGTAGTCACCGGCGATGACGCGCAGATGACCCGCGTCATCGGGCAGAGCGACCTGCGGGATGTCGGCATTCAGCAGGTTCTGGTAGCCGGGGGCGGACATCTTGTCCCTGGCTGGCAGGTTGACCCACAGCTGCACCATCTCCAGCGGTCCACCGCTGCGTGCAAAGGCTTCGGAGTGGTACTCCTCGTGCAGGATGCCCGAGGCCGCCGTCATCCACTGCACATCGCCGGGGCCGATGGTGCCGCCGGCGCCCGTGGAGTCGCGGTGGGCCACTTCGCCCTCATAGACGATGGTCACGGTTTCGAAGCCGCGGTGCGGGTGCGTGCCTACGCCGCGCCGCGCCGTGGTGGGCGTGAAGCTCTGGGGACCGGCGTGATCGAGCAGCAAGAAAGGGCTCAGGGCCTTGCCGTGGTCGCCATAGCTGAACAGCGAGCGCACCGGAAAACCGTTGCCCACCCAGTGGGGACGGGGAGCTTCGTAGACACCCAGGATTTTCTTGAGCATGACATTTCTCCTTGCGGCTGGCCTGCAGTCCCTATGGAGACCGTAGGCGTTGAACATGGAGAAAGTATGAATTTGGAACGATAACTTGAGTAGCCCACAATATTCAGTCTCAGAGTTCTATTTTTAAAACGATGAAGCTGCCAGATCTCAACGAGCTCTACTACTTCGCCCAAGTGGTCGAGCATGGTGGATTCGCGCCTGCAGGCCGCGCCCTGGGCCTGCCCAAGTCCAAGCTCAGCCGCCGCGTGGCCTTGCTCGAAGAGCGCCTGGGCGCGCAGCTTTTACTGCGTTCCACGCGCAGCTTTGCCGTGACCGAGGTGGGCAAGCGCTACTACCAGCACTGCCGCGCCATGCTGACCGAGGCCAAGGCCGCCGAAGAGTCGGTGGCGCTGGTGCATTCCGAGCCCTGCGGCAAGGTGCGCATGAGCTGCCCCGTGGCCCTGCTGGCCTCACGCGTGGGCCGCATGCTGGGCGAATTCATGCGCCTGTATCCGCGCGTGGAGCTGCAGGTGGACGAGACCAACCGGCGCGTGGACGTGGTCGGCGAAGGCCTGGATCTGGCCCTGCGCGTGCGCCCGCCACCGCTGCAGGACAGCGATCTGGTGCTGCGCACGCTGGCCGAGCGCCGGCAATGCCTGGTGGCCGCACCCGAGCTGCTGCAGCACCTGGGTCAGCCCGGCGGCCCCATGGACCTCTCGGCCTGGCCCAGCCTGGACATGGGCGGCGTGCAGGAAACCCACCGCTGGGTGCTGCACGGCCCCGACGCCGTGCGCGCCGAGGTCAGACACCAGCCGCGGCTGGTGACGCAGTCCTTGCTGGCCCTGCGCGACGCGGCCGTGCTGGGCGCCGGCGTGGTGCAGTTGCCCAATATGTTTGTGCGCGAGGAGCTGCGCAGCGGCACGCTGGTGCAGGTGCTGCCAGGCTGGCAGCCGCGGCCCGAGATCATCCACGCCGTCTATGCCTCGCGCCGCGGGCAGCTGCCTGCCGTGCGCGCCCTGCTTGACCATCTGGCTCAATCCTTCAGGACCTTGTCGGAAGACTGAGCATCAAAAACGCCTCCAGCAATTACTGGGAAAGCGCTGTCAGCTATCGAAACGATAACAGCAGCATCAACCCAGAGCCGCCTCGATATCGCCGGCCAGCTTCTCGGGCTTGTCCTGAGGCGCGTAGCGGCGTATCACCTGCCCGTCGCGGCCCACGAGGAATTTGGTGAAATTCCATTTGATGGACTTGGTGCCCAGCACACCCGGCGCTTCGGAGGTGAGCCAGCGGTACAGCGGATGCGCACCGTCACCGTTGACCTCGATCTTGTGCATGAGCGGGAAGCTGACGCCGAAGTTCAGCTCGCAAAAGCTCGCGATCTCGTCATCCGAGCCTTTTTCCTGGGCACCGAACTGGTTGCAGGGAAAGCCCAGCACCACCAGGCCCCGGTCCGCATACTGTTCGTGCAGTGCCTGCAGCCCCTTGTACTGGGGCGTGAAGCCGCAGGCACTGGCGGTATTCACGATCAGCAATACCTTGCCCTGATACTGCGACAGAGGAACGCTGCGCCCCTGGATATCGGTGGCTTCAAAGTCATAAACGCTGTTTGCCATGCTGCTCTCCCGCCAATGCGAAGCCGCAAGCTTAAGGCAGTCGGCAACTTGTCTCACAGCTAGAAACAACCCTGCATAACCGCGCCACAGAGACAATACCGGGGCTGCGACCATAGAAAAACCGATCCCCGCAAGCAGAGCGCCTGTTTTTTGGGCATTCTTCGCAGTCTTGCCTTCTTGCGGCCCTTGGCGGGCTGCCTTGCAACGTGCGTTTGTCCTTGAACGAATTGAAAGAAAAATGGGTAGCTCAGGCCACAGCTCTGTGGATGCGCGCTCGCGCCAGCACTGCTGGCCAGCGCATTGCGGCCCTGCCCTGGTGGCGTCGCTGGCCGACGCGGCGTGAATGGCTGTGGTTTGCCGCAGCCTTGCCGGTGCTGTTTGTCGTCTATGTGCTGCTGCTGATTCCGTTCACGCCCAGCATCAGCGACATCCGCAAGGCCAAGCTCGAGCAACCCGCGCAGATCCTGAGCGCCGACGGCAAGCTGATCGGCGAGTTCAAGCGCAGCAACCGCCAGTGGGTGCCGCTGGAGCAGATTTCGCCCGCCGTGGTCAAGGCCCTCGTGGCCACCGAAGACCACCGCTTCTACGAGCACCATGGCATGGACTTCACGCGCACCGTGGGGTCGGCCATCCACACGCTGGGCGGCAATCCCCAGGGCGGCTCCACCATCACCCAGCAGCTGGCGCGCAATCTCTATCCCACGGAAATCGGCCGCGCCCGCAATGTGAACCGCAAGCTCAAGGAGGCGATCACGGCCTTCAAGATCGAAGCGCTCTACACCAAGGACGAGATTCTCGAAACCTATCTGAACACCGTGCCCTTTCTCTACAACGCCTATGGCATAGAGATGGCGGCGCGCACCTATTTCGACAAACCGGCGGCCAGGCTCACGGTGCTGGAAAGCGCCACGCTGGTGGGCATGCTCAAGGGCAATGCCTATTACAACCCGGTGATCAACCCCGACCGCGCGATTGCGCGGCGCAACACCGTGCTGAGCCAGATGGTCAAGCGCGGCGAACTCAAGGACGATGAGTTCGAGCGCCTCAGGAAACGCCCCATGCGTCTGGACTTCGAGCGCCAGGAAGAACCTACAGGCATGGCGCCGCATTTTTCCCAGCAGCTGCGCAAATGGCTGATCGCCTGGGCCGACAAGCACGACTACAACATCTATACCGACGGCCTGGTGGTGCGCACCACCCTGGATTCGCGCCTGCAGAACTGGGCGCAGCAGGCCGTGAACCGCCAGATGCATACGCTGCAAGGCATTGCCAACAACAACTGGAGTCACCGCGACGGCTGGAGCGCAGAGAACGCGCTGGTGCTGCAGCTGGTACGCGAGACGGAGGCCTTCCGCAGGCTCGCCAGAAGCGGCAAACCTTCCGACATCAGCGAGGAAGAGGCACTCAAGAAGCTGCTGGCCGACAAGACCTTCATGAGGCAGCTGCGCGAGGACAAGACCCGCGTGCAGGCCGGCTTTCTGGCCATAGACCCGCGCACCTCGGCCGTACTGGCCTGGGTGGGCAGCCGCGACTATGCCCAGGATGCATTCGACCATGTGGCCCAGGCGCGTCGCCAGCCCGGCTCCACCTTCAAGCCCTTTGTCTATGGTGCAGCCCTGCAGCGCGGCGCCAGGCCCGAGGACACACGCAAGGACGAGGCCGTGGAAATCCAGCTGCCCGGCGGCGAGGTATGGCGTCCCAGCGATGCCGTCGAGCCCACGGGCGTGCCCATGAAGCTCAGCGATGCGCTGGCCTATTCCAAGAACACCATCACTGCCGAGCTGGGTCAGGAAGTGGGCATGGACCGCGTCATCAAGCTGGCCCGCAGCCTGGGCGTGCGCCAGAGCCCGCTGGAGTCCGTGCCTTCGCTGGCACTGGGCTCCAGCCCCGTCACGCTGCTGGAAATGGTCAACGCCTACGGCAGCATTGCCAACTCCGGTCGCTACATACCGCCCCAGCTGGTCACCCGTATCGAGAATGCCGACGGCGAGCTGCTGGCCGAATTCACCCCGCCCAAGCCCGATCAGGTCTGGGACGAGGAAGAGAACTACGGTCTGCTGGAGATGATGCGCGCCGTGATCGACAAGGGCACAGGCCGCGCGATTCGCAAGCAATATGGCATTCGCGCCGACGTGGCCGGCAAGACCGGCACCACCCAGGGCAATGCCGACGGCTGGTTCATCCTCATGCACCCGCAGATCGTGGCCGGTGCCTGGGCAGGCTTCAACGATGCACGCATCACGCTCAAGAGCGACCAGTGGGGCCAGGGTTCGCGCAGCGCCCTGCCCATGGTGGGTGACTTCATGTCGCGCGCCATGCGCAGCCCGCTGCTCAATGCCAAGGCCCGGTTCACCGAGCCCAACACCAGCCACTGGTGGAGCGATCTGGTGGGCCGTCTGCGCGACAAGGTTCAGGAATGGAGCGGGCCCGCAGATGAGGGCAACAACCCTGATCGCACAGCGCCGACAGCTCCCGCCCATCCAGCGCCCAACAGAAGCAACGGCAGCGAGGTGGACATCATCGAGAGTACGCCCGCTGCACCGCCCTCGACAGGCGGCCAGCCCGCGCCAGCCGACAGCAGCGCCCAGCCGCCTGACCTCGACAGCAGCCCCGGGCTGGCTCCCGGCGAGATGATGTCTGCGCCTGCACCGAGCAAAGCCCCCGCGCCTTCAAGCTGGAGCGACGTAGGCACACCACTGCCGCCTGCGGCGCCGCTGAATGCGCCGCAGGACAGCCAGTAGCGCGGTTTTCAGCCACATGCCCCACTGGGCTGTCGAATAACTGGTCCAATTGCAGACTGATACCCGCCAGCAGGTCTCCCACCAGGAGGCCGCTGGCGGATTTGTTTTCGCCGGGCATGTAACCCACATGCCGATGGCGCTGCGCCGATCCGGAGCCGACATGACCGCCAATACGCCAACCATAGTCACCTTTGCCATCTACCTGCTGGGCATGCTGCTCATCGGTTGGGCGGGATACAAAGCCACGTCCAACCTGTCCGACTACATCCTGGGCGGGCGCAGTCTGGGCTCGGTGGTCACGGCCCTGTCGGCCGGGGCATCGGACATGAGCGGCTGGCTGCTCATGGGCCTGCCCGGGGCGGTGTTTGCCACCGGCCTGTCGGCCTCGTGGATTGCCATCGGCCTGTGCGTCGGTGCCTGGCTCAACTGGCGCTTTGTGGCGGCACGCCTGCGCGTCTATACCGAAAAGGTGGGCAATGCGCTGACATTGCCCGATTACTTCACCAACCGCTTCGAGGATGGCAGCAGTCTGCTTCGCATCGTCACCGCGCTGGTGATTCTGGTGTTCTTCACCGTCTACTGCGCCTCCGGCGTGGTCGCCGGAGCCCGCCTGTTCGAATCCATGTTCGGCATGGACTACCAGACAGCCCTGTGGGTGGGTGCCGTGGCCACCATGGCCTATGTGTTCATCGGCGGCTTTCTGGCCGTGAGCTGGACCGACACCATCCAGGCGTCGCTGATGATCACCGCGCTGATTCTGGCGCCGCTGATGGTGATCTATGCCGATGGCGGCGTTGGGGCCAGCGCAGCCATCATCGAAACCGCCCGCAGCGGCGCCTTCGACATGTTCAAGGGTCAGGGGGCGATTGCCATCATCTCTTTGCTGGCCTGGGGTCTGGGCTACTTCGGCCAGCCCCACATTCTGGTGCGCTTCATGGCGGCCGAGTCGATCAAGACCATTCCCAACGCGCGCCGCATCGGCATGACCTGGATGATGCTGTGCCTGGGCGGCGCCGTGGCCGTGGGCTTCTTCGGCATTGCCTTCTTTGCCAGCCGCCCCGAGATTGCGGCAAACGTCAATGGCAACCATGAGCTCGTGTTCCTGGAAGTCGCCAAGCTGCTGTTCAATCCCTGGATCAGCGGCGTGCTGCTGGCCGCCGTGCTGGCGGCCGTAATGAGTACCCTGTCCTGCCAGTTGCTGGTCTGCTCCAGCGCCCTCACGCAAGATATCTACAAGACCTTTCTGCACAAAAGCGCCAGCCAGAAGCAGCTGGTCTGGTTTGGCCGCGCCATGGTGTTTGCCATTGCCTTGATCGCCATCCTCATTGCGCAGGACCCCAAGGCCAAGGTGCTGGGCATGGTCAGTAATGCCTGGGCCGGCTTCGGTGCCGCCTTCGGCCCGCTGGTGCTGATATCGCTGCTCTGGGCCCGCATGACACGCAACGGCGCACTGGCCGGCATGGTCGTGGGTGCGGTCACGGTTCTGGTCTGGCAGCATTACCAGTGGTTCAAGCTCTATGAGATCGTTCCCGGATTTGCGTTTTCCGCTATCGCAATCATAGTGGTCAGCCTGCTGGACAAAGCGCCTTCTGCCACGATCACGGCCAAGCACCGCGAGGTAGAGGCTGAAATCGCTGCCCACGGCGAATAAAAGCTGCCACGCCCCTGCCAAAGCCCTGTCCGGCCATGCCGACAGGGCTTTTTTGTCGTCGAAAACCGCTCGACAGACTGCACAAAAAATAGGCGCAACTTGCATTTTCGAGGCCTATCCGTCACACTTACGGGTCGAAATTTCAGGCATTACCTGAGATTCTGAAAGGTTTAGTGAATGCTCAAGGCCGCTGCAGCCAAGGTATATCAGACGGGTTTAGCGTTGATGCTGGGTGCCGCTTTTGCGCTGGCATCCCCTGCGGCTTTGGCGCGCAAAGCGCCCGAAGTCGGTGCCACCGTTCCCGGCTTTGAGACCGTGAGCCTGGCCGAACTGCCGCGCGAAGGCCGCACCACCTATGGTCGCATCCTCCAGGGTGGTCCGTTCTCCAGCGACAAGGACGGCACAGTTTTCGGCAACCGTGAGCGCATACTTCCGCGCCAGGCCAGAGGCTATTACCGCGAATACACCGTGCGCACGCCAGGCGCGAAAAACCGGGGTGCGCGACGCATAGTCTGTGGCGGCTTGCAGCCCCAGGTGCCCGATGCCTGCTTCTACACGGGCGACCACTACAACAGCTTTCAGCAAATCGTCCAATGAAGTTAAAAGATGCCCTCCAGGCCCGCCATACAGCGGCTTTTGACCTCTTGAATTCCGCAGCGGCGGTTTGCGCAGACAGCCTACAGCGCTGTCAGTACCGACTCTGCCACCAGTTTTGATGTTTTTAGAAAGAATCACGGAGATGGACACGCCACTTCGTAAGCCCTCGGAAACACCGTTGCGCAATGTTCGCCCGAACATCGTGCAATCCATTCGCGCCTATCGCATTCCTGATCTTCAGGCAGCAGCAGAGGCGCTGGGCTCCCATTTCCTCTATGCCAACCTGGCCCATGCCCAGACCAAGGCCGATGTTTTCGAGCTGCTGTCCACACAGTTCTACCTGCCGGCACACTTTGGCAAGAACTGGGATGCGCTGTATGACTGCATGACCGACCCGATCAACAAATCCGGCCCGCAACCCGGTTTTGTGGTGGTGCTCGACCAGATTCCGACCACTCCCAAGTTCGACAAGGAAGTGCGCGAGCAGTTGCTGGACGTGTTCCGCGATACCGCGGACTTCTGGGCAGAGCGCAAGATTCCCTTCCGCTGCTTTTACTCATTCCTATAGGCCGGCTGCTGCGGCGCACACAACACAAAATGCCCGCCTTGAATGCGGGCGTTTTTGCTTTCAGAACCAAGGGCTCAGGCAGTGCTGTCCTGAGTGGCGACCTTGAGCTGCATCCACTTGCCCATTGCAATCACCAGCACGGCGCCGCAGGCGGCCGCTGCGTAATGCGCCCAGGGATTGATCCGTACAAAACCTTCGAGCATATGGTCGCTGGTGATGGTTTCGCCGGCCACCCAGCCAATCAGTGCCGCGCCCAAAGTGACGATGACCGGAAAACGCTCCATCAGCTTGATCATCAGCGTGGAGCCAAAGATGACCAGCGGAATGCTGATGGCAAGGCCCAGAATCAGCAGCAGCATATCGCCGCCCGCTGCCGCAGCCACGGCGATCACATTGTCCAGGCTCATGACCAGATCGGCGAGCAAAATGGTGCGAACGGCAGCCATCATGCCCTGCCTGGCCACGCTGCCGGAATCCTCTTCTTCATCTTCGCCCTTGAGCAGGCCCACGCCAATCCACAGCAGCAGCAGGCCACCGATCACCTCGACGAATGGCAGCTGCATCAGCTTGGCAGCCACCACCGTCAGGACAATACGCAACACCACGGCGGCACCGGAGCCGAACAGCACCGCTTTTTTCTGCTGCTGCGGCGGCAGGCCACGTGCGGCCAGAGCAATGACCACCGCGTTGTCACCCGAGAGAATGATGTTGATCCAGACGATCTTGAACAAGCCGATCCAGAAATCGGCACCGAGCATGGCATCCATGGAAAATATTCCTGAGTTCTCTGTACATTGCACCTTGAACGGACAAACGCCCGGCATTGCAAAGCCAGGCGTGATCAATGCAGGGAAGTTTAGCCAACTGCCTCTTGGAGCCGCTATCGGCGTATTGCTTCTGACGTCATGGGAATTGCAGGCCACGGAGTTCGCTTCCGTTTTGGGACAGACTCCGCAGGCACCTCAAATTACCAGTTTTCAGTGATAGCCAAGCGACTTGATCTCGGTAACAGTGGGACACGAAAACCAGCGGCACCTCACACAATATGGCAGAGACTTTTTCCCTCCCTACAGAGTCCATTCTCCCCAGCCCCTTGATCGTGGTGGAGGATGAGCCGTTGATCCGCAATCGGCTGGAAAACATTTTGCATGGCCTCGGATATGCGGATGATGCCCTCATCTTTGCTGCAACCCTGGGGCAGGCACGCGCCCGGCTGGCGGAGCATCCAGTCGCCATGGCACTGGTGGACCTGGGCTTGCCCGACGGCAGCGGCATAGAGCTGATCAGCCAGCTGCGCGCCGCCGATCCCGGCATGGGAATTCTGGTCATCTCCGCCTGGAGCACCGAGGACGCCATTCTGTCGGCGCTGCGTGCCGGGGCCAACGGCTATGTGCTCAAGGAGCGCGACGACCTGGAGGTCACCCTGTCCATACGCAGTGTGCTGCGCGGTGGCGCCCCCATCGACCCTTTCATTGCACGGCGCATCATTGCCGAGTTGCAGCCCTCCCAGCCCACGGAAGCGCACAAGGAGATGCCGCCCGAAGCCATACTCAGCGCCCGCGAAATCCAGATCCTCAAGCTGGTCGCAGACGGCATGACCAACCGGGAGATCGCAGAGTCGCTCTTTCTCTCGCGCTACACCGTGGAGTGCCATGTGAAGAACATTTACCGCAAGCTGGCCGTGCCTTCGCGCACCAAGGCGGTCAGCGAGGCCCGGGCACGCGGTTTGCTGAGCTGAATGTTCAAGCGGTCGGCTCTCTTGCTCCGCCTGATATTTGCGCTCGTCATGGGCTGGAGTTGCGGCGTGGCCTGGGCACAGGAGCCCAGGCCTCAGGATCTGCTCTGTGAACCGCGCATTGTGGCCCGCCAATCGGCCAGGGCACTGCCCGAGGGGCCTCCACCCGATGCGGCCTTGCTGAAATGGGTGGATGTGCCGGGGCTGGATGACTGGAGTCAACGCTGGCCCGGCCATGACGGTGCAGCCTGGTACCGCATCGATTGGGAGAGTCCCTGCGGGCGCGATCAGCCCGTGGCGCTGGCCGTCGTCAATATCGTAATGGCGGGCGAAGTGTTCGTGAATTCAGAACTGATCTGGCGCGATCAATCGCTGGTGGAGCCGCTGAGCCGCAGCTGGAATATGCCACGCTACTGGCTGCTGCCCAAGGCGCTGCTCAAGGAGCAGGGCAACAGCATCTGGGTGCGCGTCCACGGGCTCAGCAGCCAGACGCCAGGCCTGGGGCGGCTGCGCATAGGCCATCCAGCCGAGCTCAAGCAATGGACGGCACAGGCCACCTGGAACCTGCGCACCATTTATATGGTCTGCATCACGGTCAGCCTGGTGCTATGCCTGCTGTTTTCGTTTGCCTGGCTCCACAACCGCAATCAAAAACTCTATGGCTGGTACGCACTCAATCTGATGTGCTGGGCACTGATGCTCTGCTTTATGGTCATGACTGATCCCTGGCCCTTCAGCAGCACGCCGGCCTTTGCCAAGGGAAATCTGCTGGTTTTCATTGCCTTTACCTACACTTTCTGCATTTTTACCCTGCGTTTTGCCGAATTACGCCTCATGCGTCTGGAACGTACGCTGACCGGCATATGCGGCCTCTGCGCTGTATTCGCCCTGTCTGTCCCCGATGCACAGATGGCGCTGAGCCAGGCCGTCTGGCTGCTGATGTTCTGTCTTTGCGCTCTGGTCTGCCTGCTGTTTCCACTGCGCGCGCTGCAGACACGCACGCCAGCCCACATCGCTTTCAGCCTCTGCTTCGTGCTCTACCTGGCCATCGGCGTGCATGACCTGCTGCTGCTGACCAAGACCCTGGATCACAATCTGACGCTGACTCCCTACACCACCTTGCTGAGCATGCTGGTGATCGCGTGGTTGCTGGGGCGGCAGGTCGTGTGGAATATGCGCCGCATCGAGCACTTCAACCACGAACTCAGTCTCACCGTCACACAGGCCTGCGACGACCTGAGCCAGACTCTGGAGAGGGAGCACCATCTGGCTCTGAGCCACTCCCGCCTGCAGGAACGTCTGCGCATTTCCCAGGATCTGCACGACGGTCTGGGCGGCTCTCTGGTGCGCTCCATTGCCCTGGTCGAGCAGAGCAGCGCCCCTTTGCCCAATGCCCAGGTGCTGTCCATGCTCAAGCTCATGCGTGACGACCTGCGTCAGATGATTGATACCGGCACCAGCACCGCCATCCAGGTTCCCGAGACACCCACGCAGTGGCTTGCTCCACTGCGCCACCGCTTTGCACGGCTGTTCGAGGAGCTGGACATTCAGGTGAAGTGGTGTCTGCCCGAATACTGGACTCACGCGCCCAGCCCCATTCAGTGCCTGACGCTGACCCGCGTGCTGGAAGAGGCATTGACCAATGTCATCAAGCACAGCCGCGCCAGCCAAGTCCAGGTTCGGCTGGAGATTCCCGACTCCAGGGAGTTGCAGCTGCAGATCGAGGACAACGGCACAGGCTTTGATTTGGATAGCACACAGATCAACAGCATGGGCGTGGGCATGCGCAGCATGCTGGCGCGACTGGAGCGCCTGCAAGGCACTCTGGTCATACAGTCCCGCCCCGGCCGCACCGAGCTGCGGGCCAGCCTGCCGCTGTTCGGCAAGGTGCAACGCCACACCGATGTACAGAGCTCCATGCCGTCTCCCCAGAGCATCTGGTAACTGCGCTAAGCTTTCTGCATGCCCCTGCTTATCGACGGAACACCGCATGAAGACGGCGTCTTCACCCTACAGCTGACTCCTGACGCGCCGCACAGACTCAAAACCAGCCCCGGTCAGGGCAGCCTGACCCTTGGCCCCAGGACGCTGTTGAAAACAGCGGACCTGTGGCTGCCTGTCGACGCCTGCGTGCTCTGGTCCTGCTTTGACCCCTTTGCCACGCCCGCCGGCTCGCCCTGGCCACGCAGCTTCTACTACACGGGCAATGACAGCGGCTTCTTCACATGGGCGCAGTTGCGTGCTATCGAAAACTTCAGCTGGTACCCACAGCTGCAGCAAGATGTACATATCGACGCCAGCCGGTCACAGATTCGCGAACTGAGCATTCATCTGCAAGCGGGCAATCAGGGCCACATCCACCTGAAGCTGCCGCAGCAGGGCATGCGCCTTCATCTGCATGGCAATCTGGAGCAAATCACCATCACCGCAGGCCTGCCTGAAAGCCTGAGTTTGAGCCCGGCCACCAGCAAGAACCCGGCCGACGAGGCCTTCCAGCTGCCCGACATGGGCAGCCTGAAGCAGGTCACCACGCTGGAGCTGAGCAATGGAGCGGGAAAGCAACCCATTTCGCTGCAAAACCTGCTGCAGTTTTCGAAGCTGGAATCGCTCTCCCTGTGGGGAAACCACAGCGATTTGGCTCAGCTTTCATCATGTACGCAGCTCAAGGCGCTATCACTGCGTTTTATGCGCCATCTGTCGGGACTGCCTGCGCTGCCAACCTGGCCGGAGCTGGACTTCTTCATCGCCTACAACGTGGAAGAAGCCACTGGCAAACACCTGCGCCAGCAACTCAAGGACCGTGCCAAGGCACGACCCTGGGCTGACTACACATCCGTCAGCCAGTTGCGCAAGCCCGAATGGTGGGCCAAGGAATATGGGCGGCCATTTGCGGGCTGGCCCGCAGCCCGCGCCAGGATTGCGCATGCGGCTTATGAGCTGGCAGAGCAGGAAATCGGCACTGCCAGCAGCCTTGGCCATGTGCAAGCTGCACTGACGGCCTTTGCCGCCCGCTTCAACACGGTCAAGGGCATTGAAACCAGCGAACGTGAAGACCTGGGGCTGGCCGTGCAGCAACTGGCACAACTGCCTGCGGCACTGTCACTGAAGCTGACGGATGAGCAGGCCCAGCAGTGGTTTGATGAAAACCGCGATTACTAGCGCCTACCTAGCGCTTACCTAGTGGCCGCAGGATCGACCTGCGCAATGATGCCGCCGCCCAGGCAGACATCGCCGTCATAGAGCACGGCGGACTGACCAGGGGTGACAGCCCACTGCGCTTCTGGAAAGTCCAGACGGAAGCCGGCATCCGTGGCCTGGGAAATCAGCGCAGGCGAATCGGGCTGACGGTAGCGGGTCTTGGAGCCGTAGGCCTTGCCCTCAGCCGGAGCATGGCCGGCCACCCAGCTGACCTGATCGGCCAGCAGGGCATGCGACTGAAGCAGCGGATGGTCATGGCCCTGCACCACGCGCAGAATGTTCTTGTCCATTTCCTTGCGCGCCACAAACCAGGGCGCATGGTCCCCCGCACCACGGGCGGCGCCCTTTTCCTTGACGCCGCCAATGCCCAGACCCGAACGCTGGCCCAGCGTGTAGAAGGACAGGCCCACATGCTTGCCCAGCTTGCGGTTGCGGTCGTCGAGGATAGGCCCCGGCTCCTTGCTGATGTAGCGGTTCAGGAAGTCGCGGAATGGGCGCTCGCCGATGAAGCAGATACCCGTCGAGTCCTTCTTCCTGGCATTGGGCAGGCCAATCTCTTCGGCAATGCGGCGCACCTCGGTCTTGTGCAGCTCGCCCACGGGAAACATGGCCTTGGACAGCTGGGACTGGTTCAGCCGGTGCAGGAAATAGCTCTGATCCTTGCTGTTGTCCAGGCCTTTGAGCAGCTCGAACAGCTGGGTGGACGGATTCTGGCGCACGCGTGCATAGTGGCCGGTGGCGATCTTCTCGGCACCCAGGCGCATGGCGTGGTCGAGGAAGGCCTTGAACTTGATCTCCGCATTGCACAGCACGTCCGGATTGGGCGTGCGACCGGCCTGGTACTCGCGCAGGAACTCGGCAAACACGCGATCCTTGTAGTCGGCGGCGAAGTTCACGTGCTCGATCTCGATGCCGATCACGTCGGCCACGGCCGCCGCATCGACAAAGTCGATATTCGACGAGCAGTACTCGCTGTCGTCGTCATCTTCCCAGTTCTTCATGAAGATGCCGACGACCTCATGGCCCTGCTGTTTGAGAAGATAGGCGGTGACGGCGGAATCCACACCGCCCGACAAACCCACCACGACACGCTGCTTGTTGCTCATAGGTATGCGATTATCCCAGCGCCCGTCAACTGCTGCGGGCGTGAGGATTTGCCATGGAACTGCGCCAGCTGCGCTACTTTGTACGAATTGTTGAACTGGGCTCCATGAGCCGGGCGGCGCTGGATCTGGACATGGTGCAATCGGCGCTGAGCCAGCAGATCAGCCGCCTGGAGTCGGAACTCTCGACCCGGCTGCTGCAGCGCACACCACGCGGAGTCATCCCCACCGAGGCCGGCCAGGCCTTTTTTCACCAGGCCCAACTGACCCTGCGCCATGCCCAGCAGGCCATACATGCGGCCCAGCAGGCGCGGCTGTCGGGCGCTGTCAGCATGGGACTGTCGCCCACGATTGCCAATGTGCTGGGCCTGCCGCTGATGCGAGCCATGCGCGAACGCTACCCCGATGTGAGGCTGCACATGGTGTCAGCCCTCTCGGGGCATCTGACGAGTCTTCTCAACGCCAGACAGCTGGATCTGGCTATCCTTTTCGATACTCAGAGCGCCCGGCGATGGAGCGTGATGCCGCTGCTGGAAGAGCAGCTGTTTCTGATTCAGTCGCGCCAGCAACCGGTGGCGCCGCAGATTCGGCATGAAGTACCCATCAGCCTGGAGCAGTTGCAGCAAGTGCCTCTGATCCTGCCCTCGGGCAGCCACGGCCTGCGCAGCTCCATCATGGCCTCGTTCACCAGCGCCGGTTTCCAGTCGCAGATGGCCATGGAAATCGACTCGCTGTCCCTGCTGATGGAAGCGGTCGCTGCCGGCATGGGCGCCACAGTCCAGCCCTGGTCGGCCGTGGGCATGTACCGTGATGCTGCCGAGCGTTTTCAGTGGTCGCAAATCGCCGATGACTCGGTGCGGCGCAAGGCCGCGCTGTGCAGCCTGTCGGACGATGAGCTCTCGCCAGCAGCTCTTGCCGCCCGCATAGTGCTGATGGATTGCGCCCGCCAGCTGGTGCAGTCAGGGGGATGGGTGGGGGCTAAGCTGGTGTCCTAATAAGCACCTCGGGAATACCCAAAAGCGCCAAATATTCCCAGCTCGGGTCATAAAACTGCGAATCGCGCGTTGAGTCTTGTTCGTCGCCCTCGGGCACCACAATAACCATGCCTTGGCGCGCTCTGGTGAGCAACACCCGGTAGGCATTCAAGCGATAGCGTTGATCGACCTCTTGCCGAATCTCTTGCCACCGCGTGCCGCTGAAGCTGCGAAAGCGCCAGGGGGCGGATGGGCTCTGGGGCTGGTACATCAAATCGCCATCCCAAACCACCATGGTCCAATCCAACTCCAAGCCCTGCACATCGAACTCACTGCCGGCATCTTCCAGGTAATAAGACGATCTCACGTCATTGGCATCGTTCAAGAACCATGCACAAGGGTCGATCTTCACGCCCATATTCAAGCCCAAGGGCTTGATGCGCTTGGCGCCCGAGGATGCCAACGCCCCATAGCGCTCGCTGCCCCGTGCCTTGCTTTTAAGCCACTGCTTGGCCTGTGCCAACGAGCGCGTGCGCACGATGGGGTAATGTTTGAGCACTTGCTGCAGCTGCGCTTTTGCCTCAGCAATCTCGCCAGCCATCACGGCGGCGATGGCTTGTGACAGCCGCTCTGAACGAAAAGATCGTAGCGACACCCCTAGGTGCAATGCGGGCGAGCGCACGATTTGGCTATGTTTTATCTCTGACAACTGAAAGCTGTGCAGATAGCTGCTGTTCTCCAATTGCGCGGGAAGATAGATATCCCAATGCGTAAAGCGGTCCCGCAGCGCGCGCAGCCATTCTTCCAATCCGGCTTCGCCGGTGTTGATTTCTTGGCCTCCGCCAATTAAGCAAACAATGGCAGCCCAGCCCTCGTGCCAGTCCATCACACCAATCAAAAAAGCTGGCTCTGATTGGTCAAAGTCGGGCTGGTTGCGCTTGGTACGCATGAACTTGCTGGCTTGCTCGCGGTCCCATGCGCGCTGGGCTTCATCAAAAACTACCACCCCCTCAACAGGCGCCGCCTCGCTTTTAAGGTTGTCATCTCGAAAATGGTGAATGTTTTGGATAAACGCCTTGGCTTTGCGCTCTGCATCGTTTTTTCTGACGGGCTGGGCGCTTTGCTTGCTTTGCAGCACTTCATCGCGGGCCAACGCCTCCCGCAAAACATCCACCAAAGGGCCATTGCCCGACAAGAACACCGCATGCTCTTGCTCATCAGCATCATGTTTGCGGCGCTCGCACACCAAGTTCAGCCCCGCCAAAGTCTTGCCTGCACCTGGCACGCCAGACACAAAGCAAATCACCTTTCGCTTGAACTGCCGCGCACGATCAATCGCCGCCGTCAACGCCTCGGTGGTAGCTCCTAAGTTCTCTGCCCCGGCTTCGGAGTGCGTAATCTCCTCCACCCCATGACCTTTGTAGAGGGCTTGCGAGGCCTCCACAATGGTAGGCGTTGGCCGGTATCCGGCAGCCAGCCAGGCTGCATAGTCCAGTTCAAGCCCTGCGGCAGACTGCGCGAACTTCGCCAGCACCGCGCGCAAGCTGTCGGTATTGGCTTGGATGACAGGGTAGATGCCATCCACTGGGTAGGTATAGACCTGCTCCACATCCGGCGCAGCAGTCGCTACCAAGATGGGTGCAATCACTGCCGTATGGCTGCCCCCATGAAAGTTGCGCAGGTCCAAGGCATAGTCCAAAACCTGTGTTTGCGCCGCCGCGTCGTATTGCTTGGCGCCCACCTTGAACTCCAGTACCGCCACTTTGTTCCCCAAAAGCAGCAAGTTATCCACGCGCCGGCCAATGCGGGGGATGACGAACTCAAAGCCGATCATGCCTTCCATACTGGAGTCGAGCGCCTCGCGGAGAATTTCGATCTGCTGCTTCCAAGCCCCCATTTGCTCCGTCGCTACATCACCTTCGGATGCGATGGAAAGTTGCCCCAAGATGGTATGGTCTGAGGCAGCAAAAAATTCCTGAATCGTGGCGATGTATGCAGCGCGCTGGGAAGGTTTTTTCATTTCTAAGGGCGATGTCCAAAACCGTTTGAGCATAGCCCGCGCACGGCAATGCGAGCTGCTTCGGCGTCAATTCATCACAAATCGTGATACCCCTATCCCCTCCCCCTGCTACACGGGTGAGGCGGCACTCACTACATTCCGGTTCAATACTTGTTTGACGGTGTCCCCCCTCTCACGCGGGGTCGCCGCCTGCGCTCGATTCCCCCACGTTGAACCGCCACCGGCCCCCCCGTCCGTGGCAGCCCATCATGAAAACTGAAGCCTTTGACACCGATGTACTCGTCATCGGTGGTGGCAATGCCGCCCTGTGCGCCGCGCTAATGGCGCGCGAAGCCGGCAGCCGCGTGCTGCTGCTCGAATCCGCACCGCGCGAATGGCGCGGCGGCAACTCCGGCCACACCCGCAATCTGCGCTGCATGCACGACGCTCCCCAGGACGTGCTGGTCGAGGCCTATCCCGAAGAAGAGTACTGGCAGGACTTGCTCAAGGTCACGGGCGGCATCACCAACGAGCATCTGGCGCGCATGGTGATCCGGGCCTCCTCGACCTGCCGAAACTGGATGCGCAGGCATGGCGTGCACTTCCAGCCGCCGCTGTCGGGCGCGCTGCATGTGGCGCGCACCAATGCCTTCTTCATGGGCGGCGGCAAAGCGCTGGTGAACGCCTATTTCCGCAGCGCCGAAAAGCTGGGCGTGGAAATCCGCTACGAGTCCCCCGTGGACAAGCTCGAAATCGAGAATGGCCGGTTCCAGGCTGCCTGGGTCAAGACCAAGGATGGCAGCCAGCGCATCACGGCCAAAAGCTGCGTGCTGGCGGCGGGCGGCTTCGAGTCCAACCGCGAATGGCTGCGCGAGGCCTGGGGCCAGAACGAGCGCGGCGAATGGCCGGCCGACAACTTCATCATCCGCGGCACGGCCTTCAACCAGGGCGTACTGCTCAAGCATATGCTGCAAGAGCAGCAGGCCGACGGCCTGGGCGATCCCACACAAGCGCACATGGTGGCCATCGATGCCCGCGCCCCGCTGTACGACGGCGGCATATGCACGCGTATCGACTGCGTCTCGCTGGGCGTGGTGGTGAACCGCGATGCCCAGCGCTTCTATGACGAGGGCGAGGACTTCTGGCCCAAGCGCTATGCGATCTGGGGCCGCCTGGTGGCCCAGCAGCCCGGCCAGATCGCCTACTCCATCATCGACAGCAAGGCCATAGGCCGCTTCATGCCGCCGGTGTTCCCTGGTGTGAAGGCCGATTCCCTGCCCGAGCTCGCGCAGAAGCTGGGGCTGGACGTGGACACCTTCATGGCCACGCTCGACGCCTACAACAGCAGCTGCAAGGTCGGCCATTTCGACCATACCGCGCTGGACGACTGCCACACCGAAGGCCTGGCTCCGGCCAAGACGCACTGGGCGCGCCCGCTCGATACCGGACCTTACTACGGCTATGCGCTGCGCCCCGGCGTGACCTTCACCTATCTGGGCCTGAAGGTGGACGACACCTCCGCCGTGCGCTTCAAGGATCAACCCAGCCAGAACCTGTTCGTGGCCGGCGAAATGATGGCCGGCAATGTGCTGGGCAAGGGCTACACGGCTGGCGTGGGCATGTCGATAGGCACCGCCTTTGGCCGTATTGCCGGACGCAATGCTGCTCTCGCGGCTGCAGGCAAACCCGCTATTCATGGCGCCGTAAAGGACTGAAATGAAACACCCCCTGAGCGGCTTCGCCGCTTCCCCCTCCCTCTTTGGGAGGGGGACAACGCCCTCGCTGCGGGGCGGCCCTTGCTCGGCGTCTCTGACTTGGAGCACGCCAGTTTCAAGTGATGCGAATCACGCTCAACATCATTGATACTGACATGCAAACCCTGAAATCCCTGCAAGAACTGGGCAAGGAAGCCCAGACCCTGGCCACCGGCAAGGTGGTTCCCATCCTCCCCGCCCCAACGGAAACCGCTGCCGAAAGCGAAGTGGCGCGCGTGATGCAGATCTGCAATGCCTGCCGCTATTGCGAAGGTTTCTGCGCCGTGTTCCCGGCCATGACGCGCCGTCTGGAGTTCGGCAAGGCCGATGTGCATTACCTGGCCAATCTCTGCCACAACTGTGGCGCCTGCCTGCACGCCTGCCAGTACGCACCGCCGCACGAATTCGGCATCAACATTCCCAAGGCCATGGCCGAAGTGCGCGGCCAGACCTATGCCGACTATGCCTGGCCGCCCGCCATGGGCAAGCTGTACCAGAAGAACGGCCTGACCCTGTCCCTGGCACTGGTGGCCGGACTCTTCCTGTTCCTGGCGCTGGCCGTCGCAGCGCAAGGTGGCATTGGCCAGCTGTGGAACGGCAATCTGGGCAACAACTTCTACAACCTGTTCCCGCACAATCTGCTGGTCGGCATCTTCGCGCCGGTGTTCCTGTTCGTGGTGTTTGCGCTGTCCATGGGCGTGCGCCGGTTCTGGAAGGATGTGAAGCCCGCCACCAGCAATGTGGATGTCAGCGGCCCTGCCGCTGCCGAAGCCACACACGACGTGCTGCGCCTGAAATACCTGGACGGCGGCCATGGCGACGGCTGCCACAACGAGGACGACGAGTACACGCTCAAGCGCCGCCGCTTCCACCACCTGACCTTCTACGGCTTCATGCTGTGCTTTGCAGCCACGGGCCTGGCCACGGTCTATCACTATGTCTTTGATCTGCCTGCTCCCTACGAGCTGCCCAGTCTGCCCAAGATTCTGGGTGCCCTGGGCGGCGTGAGCCTGATGATCGGCACGGCCGGCCTCTGGATGCTGAACCGCGCGCGCCATCCGCTGCATGGCGATGCCAAGCAAAAGCCCATGGACCTCGGCTTCATCGCCCTGCTGTTCCTGGTGGCTGCCAGCGGTCTCGCGCTATGGCTGGGCCGCACCACGCCGGCGCTGGCACTGCTGCTGTGCCTGCACCTGGGCGCCGTGATTGCGCTGTTTGCCACCCTGCCCTACGGCAAGTTTGCCCACGGCGTGTTCCGCACGGCTGCACTGCTGCGGCACAACACCGAAAAGCGCGAGCCCAGCCCCATCGGCCTGGGCGCTGATTGAGCGAAGTCCCATGACAGGCACGCCCTCCGTGCCTGCTTTCAAAAAAATCAGCCGGGATACCGGCATTCCTTTCCGACCAAGGAGACATCCCATGATGAACAAACGCCATTTCCTGCGCGCCACGGCCGTGGCCGCCTCCCTGCTGAGCCTGGGCTCGGCGGCACAGGCCGCACCTGACTGGCTGCCCAACAAGCCCGTGACCCTGGTCGTGGGCTTTGCCGCAGGCGGCGCCGCCGACGCGGCGGCGCGCATGATTGCCAAGAAGCTGGGCGAGAACATCGGCCAGACCGTGGTGGTGGACAACAAGGGCGGCGCAGGCGGCAATATCGCCCACCAGTTCGTGGCCAAGGCACCGACCGACGGATCGGTGCTGCTGTTCGGATCCATCGGCCCTCTGACGATTGCGCCCCACATCATGAAGGTAGGCTACAACCCCTTCTCCGATCTGGCTCCCATCTCGGGCGGTGTGAACTTCCCCAATGTGCTGGTGGTGCACAAGGGCGCGGGCGTGAAGAACCTGGCCGAGTTCGTGGCCAAGGCCAAGAAGAGCCCCGGCAGCGTGGACTATGCATCGACCGGCGCGGGCTCGGCCTCGCATCTGGCAGGCGAGTTGTTCAACCAGCGCGCCGGCGTGGAGATGGTTCACGTGCCTTACAAGGGCGGCGCACCGGCCCTGCAGGACCTGCTGGGCGAGCGCGTCACCTCCTACTTCGCCGCACCCCCGACGGCCCTGCCGCATGTCGAGACAGGCAAGCTGATTCCGCTGGCCACCACGGGTCTGACGCGCCCCGCCTATATGCCCAATATCCCCACCGTGGCCGAAGCCGGCTTCCCCGGCTTCGAGGCGCTGAACTGGTATGCCTTCGTCGCCCCCGGCAAGACCCCCACGCCCGTGCTGGATCGCTGGAACCTGGAAATCGTCAAGGTGCTCAAGGACCCCGGCGTGGCCGAGGCGCTCAAGGTCCACGGCCTGACGCCCCAGCCCACGACGCGGGCCGAGTTCGCGGCCTTCATGAAGAAGGAGTACGAGCAATGGGGCAAGGTGGTCAAGGAACGCAAGATCACCCAGAACTGAAAGCGTGTTCACGATCTGAGAGCACAAACCCGCTCGCGCCGATGGCATAACGCATGAATTGGGCGCAATCCAGGTCAGGGCGGCGAGAGAGGGCGCCGCGCAGCAGCTCAGACGGTGATGGGCTTTTTCTCCACGGGAGCCGCAAAACCCACGCACAGACGGTTCCAGACATTGATGCAGCCGATGGCGTAGCTGAGCTCCACGATTTCGCGCTCGCTGAAGTAGGGGCGCAGGGCCTCGAAGTCCTGCAGCCCGGGATGGGCCTGGCTCAGCTGGGTGCAGCGCTCGGCCCAGTTCAGCGCGGCGCGCTCGCGCATCTCGAACAAGTCCACCTCGCGCCAGACCACCACGCTGTTGATGCGCTGCAGGTCCTCGCCGCGCGACAGCAGCTCGCGCACATGCATGTCCACGCAGAAGGCGCAGCCGTTGATCTGCGAGACGCGCAGATAGACCAGCTCCAGCAGCTGCACACCGAGGCTGGAGCGCGCAATCTGGGCGTTGAGACCGGCCTGCGCCTTGTAGAGTTCGGGAGCCAGCGCACGGAAGTCCAGACGCGGCGTGGGGATGGCAATAGGGCTGGCGGTGGGATTGGCGATGTCGGCCATGTGAATACTCCTTGAGGGACATTGCAGGCCCGCCCCTGCGGCCGGCCCATAGCTCTTAGACGCGGCAGCGCTGCGGTTTGTGACAGGGTCCGCCATCCATCTCCGGGCCATCAATAAACATAGCTGTTATCGCTCATTACTAAACGAATTCAGCAATAAAACTATCTGAATTTGTTGATTAACTAGCGGTAGCAGCTATTGTTTTTTGCCTTCTGCGACAAACCCAGCCCCTCAGGCAGCCGGCACCAGCACGCGGGTCAGCTTGTCCGGATTGCGCAGCGTGTAGATGCGCCGGATCAGTCCGTCCTCGACCAGCAGCGTCTGCACCGACTCCACCTGGCCGTCCACACAGCGCACCAGACCCGGCAGGCCGTTGACCCGCGCCAGATGCAGGGTCTGCTCCTGCCCGTCGCGGCGCAGACGCCGGGCCGTGGCGAAGTACAGCAGCGCCAGGCGGCGCCCGGTCTCCAGCACGCGGCCAAAGGATGCCACCTTGCCGCCGCCGTCGCTGATCAGCGCGGCGTCGGGTGCGAAGAGCGCCTGGATCTGCGCCAGATCGCCGCCCCGTGCAGCCTGGGCAAAGCGGCGCAACAGCTCGGCATGGGCTTGTGCGGGTGCCTCGAAGCGCGGCCGCCCGGCCTTCACATGGGCACGCGCGCGGTGCACCAGCTGGCGGCAGGCGGCCTCGCTGCGGCCCAGCGCCTGGGCCACTTCGGCGTAGTCGGCATCGAAGACCTCACGCAGCAAAAAGGCCGCGCGCTCCTCGGGCGTCAGTTGCTCCAGCACGAACAGCAGCGCCGTGGAAACATCATGGGCCTGCTCCAGCAGCTCCTCGGCCGAGGGAGCGGCCTCGGTCCAGGGCTGGACCAGCGGCTCGGGCAGCCAGAAGCCCGCATAGTGCTCGCGCTCCACGCGCAGGCGTCGCAGCCGGTCTATGGCCAGCCGCGTGGCCGTGGTCACCAGCCAGGCCTCGGGCTGGGCAATGGAGGTGCGCTCGCTGTCCTGCCAGCGCAGCCAGACATCCTGCACCAGATCCTCGGCCTCGGCGCGCTGGCCCAGCATGCGATAGGCCAGCCCGAACAGACGCGGGCGATGGCGCTCGAAATCCTGCAGTCCCGCATCGGCGGACGGCGCAGTGTGGGAAGTGGGGCTCACGTGATGTCTCCTGCAAATAGGCCGGGCCAGCCACCCAGTGTGACAGGCACCAAGCCTTAGACGCAGAACCAGCGCACTTTGTGACAGGGTGCCGGCTTAAAACCGGCGCGCCCTCAGCCAGAGACACCGAGGAAGGGCCGCCCCGCACCGAAGGTGTCGTCCCCTCGGGGGGAAGCCGCGCAGCGGCTCAGGGGGGACCTCAGTACCCCACCGCGCACCCATCCTTGCGCGGATCGGAACCCGCGATGTAATGCTCGCCGTCGCGCAGCACCAGCTGGGCGCCGCCAAAGGCGAACACGCCATGGCCGGCCTCGACGCTGACCTCATGGCCGCGTGCGCGCAGTTGCTCAACCACGGCGGCATCGAAGGACGGCTCCACGGCCACGCCCTTGCCGCCGGTCACGCGCCAGCGCGGTGCATCGGCCGCAGCCTGCGGGTTCTGGCCGTAGCGCAGCACGCGCAGGGCCATCTGCAGATGGCCCTGGCTCTGCATCGGCCCGCCCATGACGCCGAACGCCATTTGCGGCGTGCCGTCGGCATGCATGGCAAAGGCCGGAATGATGGTGTGCGAGGGACGCTTGCGCGGGCCGACCTGGTTGGCATGACCGGCCTCGGTGGTAAAGCCGTGGCCGCGGTTCTGCAGGCTGATGCCCGTGCCCGGCACGACCACGCCCGAGCCGAAGCCCATGTAGTTGGACTGGATGAAGGAGACCATCATGCCGCTGGCATCGGCCGCTGCCAGGTAGACCGTGCCGCCGGGACGCGGTGCGCCATAGCTGGGCAGGCTGGCCTTGTCACGGTCAATGAGCTGGGCGCGTTCGCGCAGGTAGTCGCGGTCCAGCAGTTGGGCGGGAGTGACGCGCATATGGTCGAGGTCGGCGTTGTACTGGTGCAGGTCGGCAAAAGCCAGCTTCATGGCCTCGATCTGCAGGTGCACGCTGTCCACGCCGTCCAACGGCTGCGATCCCGCGCCCAACTCGTCCAGCATGCCCAGCGCCATCAGCGCCGCAATGCCCTGGCCGTTGGGCGGGATCTCGTGGATCACCGAGTCACCGAACTTCTGCGACACCGTTCCCACCCAGTCGGCCTGGTGCGCGGCCAGGTCTTCCTCGCTCATCACGCCGCCGCAGGCCCGCGAATGCTCGACCATCTTCCTGGCCAGTGCGCCTCGGTAGAAGGACTCGCCCATGGTCTCGGCAATCTCTTCCAGCGTGCGCGCATGGGCTTCGCTCCTGAACACCTCACCGGCCCGGGGAGCGCGGCCACCGGGCAGAAAGCACTCGGCAAAGCCGGGCTGGTCGCCCAGTTTCTTGCCGCCCAGCTCCCAGAGCGTGCCAATCGTGGGCGAGACCGGGAAACCGTTGCGTGCATAGTCGATGGCGGGCCGGGCCACCTGCGTGAATGGCAGCTTGCCGAAGCGCTTGGACAGCGCCACCCAGGCCGACACGGCGCCGGGCACGGTCACGGCATTCCAGCCCTTTTCCGGAATGCCGCCCAACTGGGCAAAGTAGTCGGGCGTCCAGCCCGCAGGCGAGCGGCCCGAGGCGTTGAGGCCGTGCAGCTCCTTGCCGTCCCAGACGATGGCAAAGCCGTCGCTGCCGATGCCGCAGCCCGTGGGCTCGACCACGGTCAGCGTCATCGCCGCAGCCAGTGCCGCATCCACGGCGTTGCCGCCAGCCAGCAGCATGGAGAGGCCAGCCTGCGCGGCCAGCGGCTGCGAAGTGCTGACCACATTGCGCCCCAGCACCGGCGAGCGGTTCGAAGCATAGGGAAGCGTCCAGTCCTTGATGAGGTTGGTCATATTTAAGTCCGATCAGTGATTCATGGGCGCCGCGCTTAACACTGACACGCCCCAGGCCAAAGGCATCGAGCAAGGGCCGCCTCACGGCAGGAAGCGCCTAGCCGAGGATGCCGTCCCCCGGCGCAGCCGCACAGGGGGTTGCATATGTCATTCCAAAGTAATGTTGTTGTCCCTGATGACCTTGGCCCAGCGCGCGCTGTCGACCTGCACCATGGCCGCGAACTGCGCGGGCGTCTGCGGCTTGGCGGGCTCCACGCCCTGCTTGGCCAGGCTGGCGATCACCTCGGGATTCTGGATGGCGCGGTTGAAGGCCTGGTTGATTCTTGCAACCAGCTCGGGCTTCATGCCGGCCGGGCCGTAGATGCCGAACCAGGTGACCGAGGAATAGCCTGGCAGGCCGGATTCGGCCACCGTGGGCAGATTCGGAGCCTGCGTGCTGCGCCTGTCGCCGGTCACGGCCAGGGCGCGCAGGCGGCCGCTGGCCACATGGGGCATGCCCGTGGGGATGGAATCGAACAGCAGATGCACCTGGCCTGCCGCCAGATCGGTGATCGACTGCGCCGTGCCCTTGTAGGGCACATGGGCGAGCTGGATACCGGCCTGCGCGGCAAAGGCGGCGGTGTTCAGGTGCACGATGGTGCCATTGCCGCTGGTGGCGTAGTTGAGCTTGCCGGGGTTGGCCCTGGCATAGGCAATCAGCTCCTGCACGCTCTTGACCGGCAGCGAGGGCGTGACCAGCAGCACGCTGGCTGCATCCGCCGTGTGGGCGATGGGACTGAAATCCTTGTCCGCCTTGTAGGCCAGCCTGGGCATCAGATGCGGCGAGATGGCATGCGTGCTGCTGGTGGTGAACAGCAGGGTGTAGCCGTCGGCCGCCGCCTTGGCGGCCTCGGCTGTGCCTATGGTGCCGCCGGCGCCGGGCCGGTTGTCTATGACCAGTTGCTGGCCCAGCTCCTGCGATACCCGCTGCGCGATCACGCGTGCCACCAGATCGGTAGCGCCGCTGGCCGGAAACGGCACGATCACGCGCACCGGTCGGCCGGGCCAGGCGGCCTCGCCCTGGGCCAGGGCCGGAAAGGCCAGCAAACCACCGGCCACGGCCGCAGCGGCCTGAAGCCACTGGCGGCGCGTCGTTGAAACAGTAAACCGTGCCCGCATGGCAACTCCCACAGAAATGGAGGGCTGGCCGCTGCCTGGCGACCATCGAACGGGAGATCTTAGAAAACCGGGGCATTTGCCGCTATCGGCAAATTTGCAAGCCATCGTTGCCAAAACAGCAAACCGGGCACAATGGCGCTTTGCCGCCACCGCCTGCCATGCCCGAGTCCCGCCATTTGCTGCTGCAAGACACCGCGCTGCGCTACTTCCACGAAGTCGCGCAATGCGGATCGCTGAGTGAGGCTTCGGCAAGACTGCATGTGGCGGCCTCGGCCATCAGCCGCCAGATCGCGGCATTGGAGGCGCGCCTGGGCACGCCGCTGTTCGAGCGCCACCCGCGCGGCATGGTGCTCAACGCCGCCGGCGAGATCCTCGCCGATCATGCGCGCCGCGCGGGGCTGGACGCGGAGCGCGCGCTCGACGAGATCAAGGCCTTGCAAGGCCTGCGCAGCGGCAAGGTACGCATCGCCAGCTCCGATGCCTTCGCCAGCGAATTCCTGCCGCGCCTGTGCGCGGCCTTCCAGCGCGAGCACTGCGGCATCGTCTTCGAAGTGACGGTGCTTCCCACGCACGAGGTTTCCAGTGCCGTGCGTACCGGCACGGCCGACATAGGCCTGTGTTTCAGCCGGGCCCCCGAGCCCGGCATCGCCGTCGCCTGCCGCGTGGCCGCGCCCGTGCTGGCGCTGGTGGCATCCGGCCATGAACTGGCGCAGGAGCGCAGCGTGGCACTGGCAAGGCTGGTGCGCTATCCGCTGGCATTGACGCCGCCCAGCACGGCCGTGCGCCAGTTGCTGGATGCAGCCTGCAGCCGCCAGGGACTGATGCTGGCGCCGGCCCTGGAGAGCAATCACGGCAAGACGCTGCTGAACTTTGCGGCCCAGGGCACGGCGGTTGCCGTGGCCAGCGAAATCGCCGCCCGCGACATGGTGGCCACAGGCGCGCTCGTGGCCGTGGCGCTCAGCGACCGCGGCATGGATCTGCGCGATATCGAGGTTCAGACCCTGGCCGGCCGCACGCTGCCACATGCGGCACAGTCCTTTCTGGAGCTGTTGCAGCTGCGCCTGCCCGCCGCCTGGTGAAAAGACGGCCGGAGACCTCGGCTCAATCCGCCTTGGGGCGCAGCACCAGCCAGAGCGACAGCGCAATCAGCCCGCCACCCATGGCATGAGCGATGGTCAAGGACTCATCGAGCAGGGCCCAGCCCCAGAGCACGGCAAACACGGGCACGATAAAGGTCACGGTCAGCGCTTTTTGCGGGCCTTCATCGGCAATCAGCCGGAAATACAGCACATAGGCCAGAGCCGTGCTCAGCAAGCCCAGCAGCGCCACATTGCCCCATGCCAACAGCGGAGCGGCCTGCAGCCTGGCCAGCATGCCGGGCTCCAGCGCCATGTCGATGAGCAGCGCCGGCGTCAGCACCATCAGCGCGCCCAGCTGGCTGATGAAAACGGCAGCGCGCGTGTCCACGGACGCATTGGCACCCGCAAGCCTGAGCGTCAGATAGCTGGAAAACGCATAGCAGACCGTGGCCACAAAACAGGCCGCCATACCGCCCAGCACGGCTGCGCCGAGATCCAGCGGCCCGGCCTGGGCCAGCACCGCCACACCGCCAATTCCGAGCAGCACGGCAGCCACACGCGCGGGCGTGATCGCCTCGGCAAACACCAGCGCTCCCACCACGGTAGCAACCAGTGGCGTGGTGGCATTGAAGATGGCGCTATAGCCCGATGGCAGCACCTGGGCCGCCAGCGCGTACATGAGAAAGGGGATGCCGGAATTGATGACACCCAGCCCCAGCAAGGGCCAAAGATAGCGTCCTAGCCTGGGCCGGTAGCCCATGGCAAACAACGCCGCGCCAAGGCCCAGCGCCGAAAACAGGCCGCGTCCCACGGCCGTGGGCACGGTCCCCAGATGGGGTACGGCCACGCGCATGAATAAAAAACTGCCGCCCCAGAGGGCGGCCAGTGTCATGAGTCGGATCAGGCTGGCTACAGACATACAGGGCATTGTGCACAGCCCCGGCCTGCACGCCTGTCACAACTGCCGAATGCCAATATCAGTGAATCTGCACCAGCACATCGTCCAGCGTGGCACCGGCCTCTTCGGGCACCGGGCGCGTGAGCTGCGGCACCTTGTAGATGCTGGCATCGGCATGAATGAGGCCTATGTCATAGCGCTGGCCGGCCAGATAATCGCCCACCGACTCCAGCACGATGGGGCTGCGATGCAGATGCTCGGTGGCCTTGAGTTCGTCGAGCGAGAGCCAGACGCTGCGCACGATGCCGTCGTCCAGATGGCGCTGGGCATGGTGCATGCCCAGATCGCCCGTAAAGGCAAAGCGCAGATAGGTGATGTCCGAGCCCGTGCGCGTGCGCACAAAGCGGTTCATATAGATGCCGACCAGAGCCGTGGGCGTGAAGCTGTAGGCCGTCTCTTCCATGACTTCGCGCACACAGGCATCGACAGGGCTTTCGGAAGGGTCGAGATGACCGGCCGGCGTGTTCAGACGCAGTCCATCCGCCGTTTGTTCTTCCACCAGCAAAAAACGGCCATCGCGTTCGATGATGGCCGAGACAGTCACATTGGGTTTCCAGCGATTGGGCATGGCGGGCATTATCCTTGTCCCAACCCGACGATGTGTCAGATAAATCCCACCATATAGAGCGCTCCTTCGCCGTAACTGGCCAAATGTTGCTGCTGCGCAGCATTTGTCACGGATTCGACCGCATAGCCTTGACGCTCCCAGTAAAGCCGCGAACCCTGCACCGAAACCAGTGCCGTGCGCTGCACGCCGCGCGCTCTGGCCTGCGCCTTCAGGACCTGGACCATGCGCCGCGCCAGGCCCTGGCCGGCTGCAGCCTCGGACACAGCCATATCGTGCAGATAGAGCACGCTGGCATCGTCATATTCGGCAAAGTCGCCGTTGAGCGGCGTGATGGCTCCGGGGCGCGACCAATAGGCTGCCAGATAGGCCACCAGCTCTCCGCCCTGCTCTGCCGCCCAGGAACAATGCCCGGCCGTCCGCAAACGGCGCACAAACACCTCGCGCGGCTCCGAAAAGTCCGCACCATAGCAATGCTGCTGTATGCGCATCACGGCATCCACATCGTCCGCGCCCAGCGCACGCAGCTGAATTGGCATCGACCCCGTCATCAAAAACTCTCAAATCAATAGCTGCCAGCGCTTATCAGTCAATGGCTGACGGCCAATTTCAATCAAAATCTGGCACATAGCTTAGCAAGCCGTTCATCTCGCAGCAGTCTGTAGGCGCTATCGCAATAGTAATGATTCTCAATTGGAAATGCATCGCCATCCTCCCTACCATTCATTCATCGCACAGGGAGAAACAGATGACACGCTTGATCAAGACATTGCGCCAGAACCAGCTCACGCTGACCAAGACCGCCAGCTACTACGTGATCCACATCACCGTCGCCGCCTGCGTCGCCTATGCCGTGACCGGCAATCTGATTGCCTCGCTGACGCTGAGCCTGCTCGAGCCAACGGTCCAGGCCTTTGCCTTCTTCTTCCATGAAAAAGTCTGGGAGCGCCGCCTGAAGAAACGCGAGCAACAAGCGCTTGCCGGACAGGCACTGAGCGCCTGAGAGCCGTCTATGAACACCGACCAGCCCACCACTTTTACGCAATGGCTGCTGCAGTCCCTGGCCATGCTGGGCGACTGCAACGGCCATCTTCATGATCTGTAGAAATCATGTGAACAAGCCTTTTGATAAGCCATGGGTAAATATTGAATATCCCAGACTCTTTGTGAGCTTCTGATCATTCACGCCAGAAAATCATCCGAGCCTGACTCTCCGGCATCAGAAAATACTGTGGATAAGTCATGCGGAAGATGCCAATTCGGACTCGCTCCCATGGGTTTGCGGCTATTTGCCAAACCGGGCCCAAGGCCAACAATGGCCGGGAATCCAAGGAGTTCCCATGCAGCTTGCAGACCGCCAGACATCCGCAGACCTCGCGCGCCACGACGAACAATGGCTAAGCGCCCACTGGATGCCGTTCACCGGCAACCGCAACTTCAAGGCCAGGCCCCGCATCATCACGGGCGCACAGGGCGCCTACTACAGCGATGCCGATGGCCGGCGCATTTTCGACGGCCTCTCGGGCCTGTGGTGCTCGGGTCTGGGCCATGGCCGCCGCGAGATCGCCGAGGCCATTGGTCAGGCCGCGCTGCAGCTCGATTACGCACCCGCCTTCCAGTTCGGCCACCCGGCCTCGTTCGCGCTGGCCAACCGCATCGTGGCGCTGATGCCCCAGGGGCTTGAGCATGTGTTCTTCACCGGCTCGGGCTCGGAAGCAGCCGACACCTCGCTGAAGATGGCGCGCGCCTACTGGCGCGCCAGGGGCCAGGGCACCAAGACCCGGCTGATCGGACGCGAGAAGGGCTATCACGGCGTGAACTTTGGCGGCATCTCGGTAGGCGGCATGGGGGGCAACCGCAAGATGTTCGGCCAAGGGGTCGAAGCCGACCATCTGCCGCACACCCAGCCGCCAGCAGGTTCGTTTTTCAAGGGCCAGCCCCAGACCGACGGGCGCGCCCTGGCAGACCGGCTGCTCGATCTGATCGCCCTGCATGACGCCAGCAATATCGCCGCCGTGATCGTGGAGCCCATGTCGGGGTCGGGCGGCGTGGTGATTCCGCCCGCCGGCTATCTGCAGCGCTTGCGCGAAATCTGCACCCAGCACGACATTCTGCTGATCTTCGACGAGGTCATCACGGGCTTTGGCCGCCTCGGAGCGATGACGGCGGCCGAGGCCTTTGGCGTGACGCCGGACATCATGAATATCGCCAAGCAGGTCAGCAACGGCGCCCAGCCGCTGGGAGCCTGCGTGGTCACGCCCGCCATCTATGAGCAGTTCATGGCGGCCGGCGGGCCGGAGTACATGCTGGAATTTGCCCACGGCTATACCTATTCGGCCCATCCCGTGGCCTGCGCGGCAGCCATTGCGGCACTGGATCTGCTGCAGCGCGAAGACGGCCCGGGCCGCGTGCGCGCGCTGGCCCCCTTCTTCGAGCAGGCCGTGCACAGCCTCAAGGACGCCAGGCATGTGCTGGACATCCGCAATATCGGCCTGGCGGCGGGCATCACGATTGCATCCCTGCCTGGCGAGCCCGCCAAGCGCCCTTATGAGATCGCCATGAAATGCTGGGAGGCCGGCTTCTATGTGCGCTACGGCGGTGACACGATTCAGCTGGCGCCGCCCTTCATCAGCGAGCAGGCCGAGATCGAGCGGCTGATCAACGCACTGGGCGATGCGCTGCAGGCCACTGACTGAACTATCAAATCAGTAGCTTCAATCGCTTACCTATAAAGCGATTGAAGCATTTTTCATCCAAATTCAGGAAAGCTGTGCCGCCAGGGCTTCGAATTCGGCGACAGGCACTTCTTCCGCGCGGCGCTGCAGATCGAACTCGCCGGCAAAGCCCTTGGCTTCCAGCCACTTGCCCAGGGTGTTGCGCAAGATCTTGCGGCGCTGGCTGAAAGCGACCTGCACCAGCTCTTCCAGCAGCTTGGGATCAAGATCCGCAGGCTGCTCGCGCGGAATCATGCGCACCACGGCACTGTCCACCTTGGGAGGCGGATTGAAGCTGCCCGGCGGCACGAACAGCACATCCTCCATGGCGTAGCGCCATTGCAGCATCACCGACAGACGGCCGTAGGCCGAGGTGCCGGCGTCCGCCACCATGCGGTCTATGACCTCTTTTTGCAGCATGAAATGCTGATCCTGCACCACATCCACCTGCTCCAGCAGATGAAAAAGAATGGGGCTGGAGATGTTGTAGGGAAGGTTGCCGACCACACGCAGCTTGGCCACGCCCAGACGCGCAGCCAGCGCACGGAAGTCCACCTTGAGCACATCGGACTCGACCACATCGAGATCGTCGCGCAGACGCAGACGGGCCGCCAGGTCCCGGTCCAGCTCGATGACGGTGAGCTTGCCCAGGCGCTCGACCAGGGGCTGCGACAGCGCCATCAGGCCGGGGCCGATCTCGACCATGGGTTCGCCCGCCTTGGGGTCGATGGCCTGGACGATGTTGTCGATGATGGCGCCGTCGGTCAGGAAGTTCTGGCCGAAGCGCTTGCGGGGAATATGTTTCATGAATGCGAAAGCGGTGCCTGGGCACCGCTTGGAATGAGGGGGAGCTCCGATGCCCGGTGCGCAATGATGACATTACCGGGCACTTCAAGCGGATTGAATGGGCTTATTGGGGCGGCTCGCGGTATTCCACGAAGGCCTTGCCGCGCAGTTCCTTGAGCCAGGTTTCGTAGTCCTGCTCGGCCTTGCGCTCGCGCACCACGTTGCGAACCATTTCGCGCTGCTCGCGCTCGGTGAGCTTTTCCTGGCGGCGCTCGATCAGCTGAATCAGGTGCACGCCGAAACGCGACACCACGGGGTTGCTGATCTGGCCCGGCTGCAGGTTGTCGAGCACGCGTTCAAACTCGGGCACGAACTGGCCGGGCGAGGACCAGCCCAGATCACCGCCATTGCGCGCGCTGCCGTCCTTGGAGAACTCCTGGGCCAGTTGCTGGAAGGTGGCCTGGCCGGCTTCCACGCGACGCTTGTAGTCCTCCAGACGCTTGGCCGCCTGGGCTTCGGTCATGCCATCGCCTACGGTCAGCAGAATATGGCGGGCGTGGTTCTGCGTGATGTATACAGGTGCTCCGGTCTGAGATTTTTCCAGCACCTTGAGCACGTGGAAACCTGCGCCCGAACGGAACGGACCGACGATGGCACCGACGGCCGAATTGCCCACCTGTTGAGAAAACAGCTCGGGGTAATCGCTCATGGGGCGCATGCCCATGGCGCCGCCCCCCTGACCGTTGGGTACATCCGAAAATTCCCGCACGGCGGCGATGAAGTCGGGATTCTTGCGCGCCGCTTCTGCCGCCTGCTTGGCCTTGGCCTCGCGCTCCGCCACCACGGCAGGGCTGGCATTTTCAGGCACGGTGATCAGGATGTGGCCCAGATTGGCTGCCGCACCTGCAGCCGCATCGCCCGGACGCTTCTGCTCCTTGAGATAGCGATCGATGTCGGCTTCCGCGACCTTGACGCGACCGTCCACATCACGCTCGCGCACGCGCTGCATCAGCATCTGGTTGCGGATCTCCGAACGGAACTGCGCTTCGGAAATCCCTTCGGCCTTCAGGCGCGACACCAGGCCGGCCTTGTCGGTATTGTTCTGGCGCGCCACATTGGCAACGGCCTGATCGACCGTCATGTTGTCAATGTTGATGCCCGTGTCCTTGGCTTCCTGCAACTGCACGCGCTCGACAATCAGGCGCTCCAGAACCTGGCGGGCCAGCTCGCTCTGGGACGGCAGCTGCCCGCCCTGCTCGGTCACGTTCTGCGCAACGCGCGCCATGCGCGCACGCACTTCGTTATTGGTGATGGGCTCGGAATTGACCACGGCCACGATGTAATCGGCCGAGCGAACACCCTGTGCGGCTGCTGGAGCCTGACGCCCCGAGGGCTGGGCCGTAGCCTCCAATGCACGCGAGATAGAGGAGTCATTGCCAGCCTTGGCCTTGCTGCCGGGACTCTTCAGGCCCTGGGCCTGCACACCGGCAGCCATTACAGCCAGTGCCACGGCAACAGCACATGCATTGGATGTCTTGGAGAAAAAACGCATGAAAAAAGCCTTGATTAATCGTAATTGGTAAAGCGGCTGGGCGGAGTCACCGCCTCACGCAAATATTGGTAGCGCGGCACATTCTGCTTGAGACTGGAGGTGGGGTCGGCACCAAAGCTCAGGCGCGAGAAGCCCACGAACTCCATCTGGAACAGCAGACGCAGATTGGACTGGATGACCGAGCTTTGCAGACGCTCCAGCACCACACGGCCAATCCAGCAGCAACCGTCGTATTCGAAGCCGACCACGGTATCCACCAGCTTGTTGTCCTTGATGGAGTAGTTGAGGCGGCCCACCGCATACCAGCGGCCACCGCCCTGGCCGCGACCGGCGCCCAGATCCTTGCCCTTGTCACCCCAGAGGTCGTTGATGGGCCATTGCCAGCCCACGTCCACCAGCTCGCTGGACGGCTTCTTGGTGACCGTATCCAGCTGCGTGCGGTAGCCGATGTTGAAGGTGCGATAGTTGCCCGGGCTGTAACGCGCCGTGGCCGTGGTACGGACCGTGCGGTTCAAGTCCTTGTTGTACTGGGTCGTACCTTCCAGCGACCATTTGTCGGTCCAGTTGAAGGCAGCACCCAGCAGGATATCGGACAGCTTGCTGGTAGCAGCCACCTCACCGGGCAGCAGCACGCGCTGATCTGACAGGCGAACGCGCTGGGCCACGGCGAACTTGAGCTTTTCCGCACCGCTTTCAGGGTCGATGAAGCGCGAGGTCGCGCCCAGCGTCATCAGATGGTTGTCGGCAATGCGGTCCTGACCGACATAGTCGTTCTCGGAAAAAATACTCGCGAAGTTGAAATCGCTGCGACCCGTATCGTAGAGCGGCAACATGCTCTGATCGCGATAGGGCGTATAGGTATAGAAGGCTCGGGGTTCGAAGGTCTGCAACAGATTCTTGCCGAACCAGGAGGTGTCGCGCTCGAAGACCAGGCCGCTGTCCAGGCTGAAGGTGGGCAAGGTCCGGTTGGCGCTCTTGCTGCCGTTGCTCATCAACTGATCGGTCTGATACATGGAGGTATGCAGCATCAGCTTGGGCGTGATGAAGGCGCCGGGAGACAGGAATGGCCGGCTCAGCTGCGCCTGCACATAGCTGCGCTGGCCGTTGTTGCCGACCTGACCCGTGATGGGGCGAATCAGCTCGAAGCGTGTGGTGTCGGCCACCACGGAGAAATCCAGCCCATGCGGCAGGTCCAGCGGCGTGTAGCGGTACTGCAGCTGCGGCACCATGCTGTAGGGCGGCGCAATCGGCGAAGTCACATCCTGCTGCACTTGATAGCGCAGCACATTGAGGCTCAGCACCCCATCGCCCTTGGCCCAGCTCAGATTGGCCGTGCTGGGCAGCAGGCGCTGGCGCAGCGCCACGGGAGCCAGGCGGAAGTCGCGCCAGTAATCACCGTCGCTGACGCGGTTCAGATTGAGGTTCAGCCCCAGACCGCCGACCGGCGTGTCGAAGCTCGCACGATGCTGCCAGGAATAGCCCCAGCGATCGCGGTTGCGCAGATTGTCTCCCAGCATGTAGCTGGCATAGGTCTCGCCCGAGTAGCTGGGCTCCAGATAGCGGAACTGCCCCGTCAGGTTCACGCCGCGCTTGGTCATCAGCGAGGGCGTGATGGTCATATCGCGATTGGGGGCGATATTCCAGTAATAGGGCTGCGAATACTCGATACCGCCGAGCTTGTCCATGCCTATCATGGGCGGCAGCAGGCCCGATTTGCGCTTGTCCGAGAGCGGAAAGCTCATGCGCGGCACGGGCAGGACGGTCACGCCCTTGAACTTCAGGGACGCACCCTCGGCCACCCCCACCTCTTCGGCCATGTCCAGATGAATGGTCTTGGCCTCGAGCACCCAGCTCGGCTCCCAGCTGGCCTCATCATCGCGCTGGCAGGTGGTGTAGGTGGCGTCATGGACGACCGAACGATCCTTGTCGATGAAATCCACTCGCGAGGACTCGCCATGGCCACCCGTGGCCAGAAAGCGATAGTTGGCGTTGTCGAACTGGCCCTTGAAGGCATCCATCTGCAGATCCAGCGCTGTACCCTCGTAGACATTGCCGGCCTGGTTGATGTGGACCGAGCCCACGGCGTTGATCCTGTCGTCCGGAACCGCATAGTCGAGCTTGTCCGCGCGGATCATGGTGTCGCCGCGGCGCAACTCTGCCCCGCCATGAACCGAGGCCTTGAGATCGGGCTGACCGGACAGGCTGTCACCTTTGATATAGATGGGCTGCTGGTCACGCACTTCCTGAGGATAGCTCTCCTGCAGCGCGCTGCTGGACTTGAGTTCCAAGGCTGGCAGCTCGCCCGCGACGCTGGAGGAGGACGATCCGCTCGTTTCGGCCGACTGGGCATAGGCCTGCATGCCAGCACCCGCCCATGCCAGTGCCACAGCCCATGCCAGAGGACGAATCACCGGCCGAGCAGCCCCCGCACGCGTCGAACGGGCAGGGCAGGCAGGTAGGAAATCTCGCGGATGGGATGGGGATTGCACGATGATCTTGAACGTCAAAAGCGCGCGTGCCCTGGCACACGTCAACAGAAAACCGAGAGCCTAGCACCACTGTCCACAGATGCGGCGGCATCGGTTTGTAAAATCCGATTATCCATGACCGCTCCTATCACCCCCACAGTTGGCGTTGCCTGGGCAGATTCTGCCCGCCACGCCGCATTCGACGCCTGGCTGGCACCGCTGGCTCAAAAGCACCAGCTGCTTCCCGCAACCCTGCGCCCCGCTTCGGCCGATGCGAGCTTTCGCCGCTATCTGCGCCTGGATCGCAGCGATGGAAGCAGCCTGATCGTCATGGACGCGCCGCCAGACAAGGAAGATTGCGCGCCTTTTGCCAAGGTTCAGGGCCTGATGAGCCAGGCCGGCCTGTGCGTGCCGCAGATCCTGGACTGGGATGCCGTTCATGGCTTCATGCTGCTCAGCGACCTGGGCGGCCAGACCGTCATCGAGGCTCTGAACCCCGAAAAACCCCAGGATGCCGAAGCCTGGTACCGCTCGGCCATCGAGGTGCTGCTGGACTGGCAACTGGCCTCCAAGGCCGGCAATACCGGCAGCTTGCCTCTCTATGACGAGGCCCTGCTGCGCCGCGAGCTGCAGCTGTTTCCCGACTGGTACATCGCCAAGCACCGCCAGTTCACGCTGGACGACAAGCAGCAGGCCCTGCTCAGCAAGACCTTCGATCAGATCGTCGCCCACAATCTGCAGGCTCCCAGCGTCTATGTGCACCGCGACTTCATGATGCGCAACCTGATGCAGCCTGTGGCAAGCGGCGCGCCGCTGGGCGTGCTGGACTTCCAGGATGCCGTCTACGGCCCCATCACCTATGACATCGCCAGCCTGCTGCGAGATGCCTTCATCAGCTGGGAAGAGGACTTCATCATCGACATCACCATCCGTTACTGGGAAAAGGCCCGCAAGGCCGGCCTGGTGGGAGCCAACAGCGCCAGCGGCTGGGGTGATGACTTCGGCGAGTTCTACCGTGGGGTTGAATGGATGGGTCTGCAGCGCCACCTCAAGGTTGCGGGTATCTTTGCGCGCCTGACGTTGCGCGACGGCAAGCCCAAGTATCTGGCCGATACGCCTCGTTTCATCCACTACATCCGATCCACCTGCAACCGCTACCGCGCGCTGGGCCCGTTCCTCAAATTGATCGACGAGATCGAGGGTATCCAGACGCAGGTGGGTTACGCCTACGGGCGGATGTGAGCACACCCCCTGAGCCGCTTTGCGGCTTCCCCCTCTCTGCTTCGCGGAGGGGGACGACACCAGCGCTGCGGGGCGGCCCTTGCGCGGTGTCCCTAGGTTAGAGGGTGCCAGTTTTACAGGTTGCGAAGCAGCTCTAACCGCAAGTAACAAATATCAATTTCCCCTATGCCGCGCTATCACTGCCCTATTCCACTGCACATCGGCAACGAGCTGGACCTGCCTGCAGGTGCCGCCCGCCATGTGCAGGTGCTGCGCCACCAGCCCGGCGATGTCATCACGCTGTTTGAGGGCCAGACCGGCAACGGTTTTACCGGTGGCGAGTTCCAGGCGACCATCACCCACATGGGCCGCAGCGATGTGGGCGTGCGCGTGGACAGCCACAGCCCCGCCGAGCGCGAAGCCGCACGTGCCGTGCACCTGGTCGTCGGCATGCCCGCCAACGAGCGCATGGACTGGCTGGTGGAAAAAGCCACCGAGCTGGGTGTCGCCAGCATCCAGCCCGTGATGGCGGCACGCAGCGTGCTCAAGCTCAAGGGCGACCGCGCCGACAAGAAGATCGAGCGCTGGCAGTCGATTGCCGTCTCGGCCTGCGAGCAATGCGGGCGCAACCAAGTGCCCGTGATTCATGCCCCGCTGTCGCTGGCCGACTGGCTGCGCAGCCAGCAGGCGCCTGCGGCCGATGCGGCGCGTCTGGTGCTGTCGCTGCGCGAGGGCAATCAACCGCTGCGCGCCGCCGCCGGCGATGCCCGGGCAGTCTGGGTGCTGCATGGCCCCGAAGGGGGTCTGACCGCCCAGGAAGAAGACTGGGCGCTGGAGCAGGGCTGGAAACCTGCCAGCCTCGGCTCCCGCGTGCTGCGCGCTGAAACGGCATCTGTTGCCGCCCTGTCCCTGTTGGCCCTGGAGTAAATCAATGAGCAGCTGTCATCTCTCTCTGGCCAAGCCCGAGTTTTATCTGCAGAACTTTCGTGTGGAGGCTCCCGAGCCCAGGCCCGAAAGCATCATCACCCCGCGCCGCCTCGGCTGCATCATCATCAACGCTGCCACAGAGTCCTCTGCAGCGCTCTTGGGACGTACGTTTACAGCTCCTGAAGAAGGAGCACCCGCACTGCCGGTGGAACGGCTGCTGGTGCCGGCCAGCTTCGGTCTGGTGCCGCACTGGGTGAAGTCGGCGTCTGACGGCCGCCTGCGCGCGCTCAAGCTGGTGAATGCAAAAATCGACAATCTGACCACGGGAACGGCGTTCCGCGATGCCTGGCTGGCCGGCCAGCGCTGCATCGTGCCGCTGCAGTCCTTTCAGGTCGACGACCTGCGCCCCGGCAAGCCCCTGCCGACCCGTATCACCCGCGTGGACAACCAGCCCATGGGCGCCGCTGGCGTCTGGGCGCGCTGGGTGGGCGAGGACGGCGAGGTCATCGTCAGCTACGCCCTCATCACCATCAATGCCAATGCCCATGCGCTGATGAACCGCTACGGCCAGCCCGGCAACGACAAGGCCATGCCGGCCATCCTCAACGAAGGCGCATACGACGCCTGGCTCAATGCCAAGGTCAACAAGGCCAAGGAGTTTCTGCGCCCCTACCCGGCAGAAAAACTGCGTGCCAACCCCGTGGAAAAAGGCCGCAAGCAACCGCCACAGCAGTGGTAATCAGGGAGCTGGAAACTGCTGTTCCAGCCACTGCCCCAATCGCGCAAACACGGGAGCTGCCAGCTCGGGGCTCTCGTTGAAGATCTCGTGATAGGCCGCCTCAAAGCACTGGGACTGCACCAGACCGCGTGGTGCCTGGGCGGCAAAGGCGGCGCTGCCGGCAGGGTTGACCAGCTTGTCCTCGCCCGCCCATAGCAGCAGCGTGGGCACGCACCAGGCCGTGGCCTTGGACAGCACATGGCGGCCCCCCTCGGCCATATAGCGCGCCAGCCTGGCGCTGATGCGTCTGTGCTGCAGTGCATCGGCGTCATAGGCCAGAGCCACTTCGGGATCATGCGAGAGATGCGCGGACTGCACGCCATTGGCCACGCGCAGATTGGGCAGCAGCCTGGGCAGGCTCGCCACCAGCGCCTTCTGCACACCCGACAGATGCAGGGCCAGCGCCGGCGAGGACAGCACCAGCCCGTCCACATGACGCAGGCCGGACGCGACAAAATCAGCGGCCACCAGTCCACCTAGGCTGTGCCCCAACAGCACCAGGGGCTGATGCCTGGGCATGGCTGCACGTGTGGCATCGAGCACCACGGCCAGATCGTCGAGCAAGCGCATATCGCTGGTCAGGCCGCCCTGCGGCCCGCCCGACAGGCCGTGGCCGTACTGGTCATAGGCCCGCACCGCAAAGCCGAGCTCGTTGAGCCGCTGCGCCAGCACGGCATAGCGGCCGCTGTGCTCGCCCAGGCCATGCACCAGCAGCACCTGGGCACGGGGCTTGACGCCCGGCGCCAGCGGCCAGTCGCGCAGCGCGAGCTGGGTGGCGTCCGATGCGGCCATATGCAGCAGCCGGGGCGTCGTCTGGGTGCGGGTATCGGTAGGCGTCATGCACGGTCTCTTCAGCTGGCAAGAGCTTGCAGGATGCAGCCACCCCCCGCCCGCGTCAACCGTGGCAATCCTCGGCCCGCCCCCGGGAATTCAACACTATCGCCACCAAAAGGATAGCTACCGACGCTTTCTGGAAAAGCGTCAGCGACTATTTCCAATGCCGCGATCAGGCCTGGTCCGGCTCCGTCTGATGGCGGGCCATTGCGGCAATCACCTCGGCCACCGAAGCCGTGAGTTTCTTGGCATAGGGCACATGGAGGAACTCGTTGGGACCGTGGGCATTGCTCTTGGGTCCGAGCACGCCGCAGACCATCATCTGCGCCTTGGGAAAGCCCTTGCTCAGCATATTCATCAGCGGAATCGTGCCGCCCTGGCCGATATAGCCGCAGCCGGCGCCGAAATGGGCCTGGCTGGCGGCATTGAGCGCCTTCTCGAACCAGCCGTCCATGCCCGGCGCATTCCAGCCGCTGGAGCTGGACAGGCCTTCCCAGGTCACCCTGGCCTCATAGGGTGCGTTGTCCTCCAGCAGGGCCTTCATCTCCTGCACGCAGGCTGCGGCATCGACCAGCGGCGGCAGCCTCAGGCTGAGCTTGAAGGCCGTGTAGGGGCGCAGCACATTGCCGGCATTTTGCAGATTGGGCATGCCCTCCACACCGGTCACGCTCAGCGTGGGCTCCCAGGTGCGACGCACCAGGGCCTGGACGGGATCGGTGGTCGTGGGCAGGGACACACGGGCCGAGCCGCCGCAGTCGTAATGCGCCCAGGGAAAGCGCGCATAAGCGTCCTCGCCGAGGATCTCCGCCGTGGCGCGGATCTGCGCCATGCGCTCGGCCGGCACCTCGCAGTGAAAGCTCTGCGGCAGCACGCGGCCGTTCTTGCTGTCCTCGAGACGATCCAGCACCTGGCGCATGATGCGAAAGGACGAGGGCACCACGCCCGAGGCATCGCCCGAGTGCACGCCCTCGGTGAGGATCTGCACCTTGAGCGTGCCGCTGGCCATGCCGCGCAGGCTGGTGGTCAGCCACAGCTGGTCGTAGTTGCCGGCACCGCTGTCCAGACAGATCACCAGGCCCACATCGCCCAGACGCGGGCGCAAGGCATCCACATAGGGCAGCAGATCGGCCGAGCCGCTTTCCTCACAGGTCTCGATGATGGCCACGATGCGGGGGTGAGGCACGTTCTGGCGCTTGAGCTCCTGAATCGCCGCCACGCTGGCATAGACCGCATAGCCGTCGTCGGCGCCGCCACGCCCGTAGAGCTTGCCGTCCTCGTACTTGGGCGCCCAGGGACCCAGATCGCTGCGCCAGCCTTCGAACTCGGGCTGCTTGTCGAGGTGGCCGTACATCAGCACCGTGGGACTGGTCGAGGCCTTCTCGGCCGTACCTTCCACCTCGAAGAAGATGACCGGCGTGCGGCCCGGCTGCTGAATCACTTCCAGCGTCAGCCCGGCCACCTTCTGCGCTTCCACCCAGGCCGCAGCGTTGCGCAGCACGGTAGCGATATGGCCTTGCTGCTCCCAGTCGGGTGCAAACATGGGCGACTTGGCAGGGATGGTGATGTAGTTGGTCAGCTCGGGGACGATGCTCTGGTCCCACTGCTCGGTGATGTGCTGCAGCGCGTCCTGTGGCTGCAGCAGATTGGTGGGAGTACGTGCGTTCATGGTCGGCTCCTTCAGTGACGGGGCTACGAGCCATGACGGGCCCGCGCCATGCCCGTGATTGTGCGCCAATGCCGGTGCCTGCGCCGCAGGCATTGACATGGCGATCAGGGTTTAGCGCAATGCCAGCGCCCCCCGCTCCAATTGGAAGCGGGAAACCTCTCTCAACAGGCTTTCTGCCTGTTGGCGCAGCCCCTCGGCAGCGGCTGCGCTTTCCTCCACCAGGGCAGCGTTTTGCTGCGTGGCCTGGTCCATCTGCATGACAGCCTCGCCGACCTGGGCCACGCCTGCGCTCTGCTCGCTACTCGCTGCGCTGATCTCGCCCATGATGTCCGTCACGCGGTGAATGGCACTGACGATCTCGTCCATGGTGTGACCTGCCTGGTCGGCCAGCGCACTGCCGTCTGCCACGCGCTCCACGCTGGCAGTGATCAACGTCTTGATTTCCTTGGCCGCATCGGCGCTGCGCCCCGCCAGGGCGCGCACCTCGCTGGCCACCACGGCAAAGCCTCGGCCCTGTTCACCGGCGCGTGCAGCCTCCACGGCCGCGTTCAGTGCCAGGATATTGGTCTGGAAGGCGATGGCGTCTATGACGCCGATGATGTCGGCAATGCGCGAGCTGCTGGTGTTGATGTCCTGCATGGTCTGCACAACGCGCGCTACTACGGCACCGCCCTGCCGGGCCACTTGCGAGGCGTTCTGCGCCAACTGATTGGCCGTCTGGGCGCTATCGGCGTTCTGGCGCACGGTGGCGTTGAGCTGCTCCATGCTGGCCGCCGTTTCCTCCAGCGCGCTGGCCTGGCTTTCGGTACGCGCAGACAGGTCGGCATTGCCCTGAGCAATCTCGCTGGAGGCATGCTGCATCTGCACCGATGCGCCGTGCACGCGCTGGACCAGTTCGCGCAGCGCGCCGCGCATGGTTTGCAGATCGGACATCAGCCCCCGGGCCATGCCGCCCGAGCTCCCATCGGTCAGATCGCCATCGGCCACGCGGCGCAACGCCTTGCGCGCATCGGCCGGGTCTCCGCCCAACTCGCTGCGCAGCGTGCGCACCATCACCCAGAGCAGCGAGGCCGAGATGACCACGGCCAGCAGGGCCAGCAGACCCGACCACAGCTGCATGCGCTGGGCGCTGGCACGGGTGGCTGCATGCGATGCTTCGGCCGCATCGCGGGCCGCCTTGAGCTGTTGCAGCACGGCTTCGCGCAGCTTGCGCCAGGCCGGGGTTTCCCGAGTCTTGAGCGCGGCGGCGGCGGTGTCATAGTCCTCGGCCGCCAGAGTCACGATCTGGTCCTGCGCTTCGGACTGGGCCTGGCGCAAGGCCTGCAGGCTCTTGACGGCGACTTCCATGGCCGTGCCCTGCACGCGCCGGCTCAGATCGTCATAGGCAGCGTCATAGGCCAGACGGGCATTGCCCAGGTTCTGCACGGCCTGCCCGTCCGACGGATCCATCACGATATTGCGCAGTGCCTGGCCCGATTGCAGACCCTGGGCATACAGCTCCTGCAACTGCGCCACCACGGCTTGGTTGTTCCTCAGGTAGTCGTTGAAATCGGACTGTGTGCGGGTCAGCCCCCACTGGCTGCTGAGCAGCGCCAAAACAAACAAGGCTGCAGGCGCAGCCGAGCAAAAAATGAGACGGGAACTAAAACGCATGGCAAGGCGCGCACCGGCCGAAGCGTCGGTGCATTGATTCAGATCAAAAAGAAATAAGCAGTTGATTATGAATCAAATGCTTACATTTTTGCATTACGGCGGCGGCAGCACCCCCGCCTTGCCGCAGGAGTGCAACCCTCTCAAATTTAAGAGCTTCCAGCTCTTGTCAGACAATGAATCCAATGTGAATCAATACCCAATTCATTGCCAATGAGTCGCCATAAGCTACTGTTTCAGGAGCATCAATCAGGCATGCTCGAAGTGGAACACCGCCGTTGTCGCCAACAGATTGGGCAAGCTTCTCACCACCTGACCGTTTTGCAGACCGAAGGAGTCGCGAATGCGCAAGCGGTTCTTGGTGGCCAGCACCTCGAAGTCCTTGTAGGTGCCCACCCGGATATTCGGCGTGTCATACCACTGGTAAGGCAGGCGACGCGTGACCGGCATGCGCCCGCGCAGCACGGAAAAGCGATTTTGCCAATGTGCAAAGTTGGGAAAGGCAACCACGCCTTGCTTGCCGATGCGGGCCGTCTCCTGCAACATCACCTCGGCATTGCGCAAATGCTGCAGCGTGTCGATCTGCAGCACCACATCGAAGCTGTTGTCGCCGAAGATGGCCAGGCCGTCCTCCAGATTGAGCTGCAGCACGTTCACGCCGCGGCGCGTGCAGGCCAGCACATTGGCGTCGTCCAGTTCCACGCCATAGCCCGTACATCCGCGCTCTCGCACCAGATGCTCGAGCAGCGCTCCGTCGCCACAACCCAGGTCCAGCACGCGTGCGCCCTCGGGCACCAGCTGGGCAATGGCTTTCATGGTGGTCAACTCGGTCATGCGGCTTCTCCTGCGCGTTCGGCGGTGTTCAGTTCTTTGGCAATGCCTTCAAAATAGGAGCGCATCACGCCCATATAGCGTGGGTCATCAAGCAAAAACGCATCATGACCATGGGGGGCGTCGATCTCGGCATAGCTGACGTCGCGGTTGTTCTCCAGCAGCGACTTGACGATCTCTCGGCTGCGCGCCGGTGCGAAGCGCCAGTCCGTCGTGAAGCTCACGAGCAGAAACCGGGCCTTGGCCACGGCCAGCGCCCGAGTCAGATCGCCGTCATGAGCGCGCGCCGGATCGAAATAGTCCAGTGCGCGCGTGATGAGCAGATAGGTGTTGGCGTCAAAGTAGCCGCTGAACTTCTCGCCCTGGTAGCGCAGATAGCTCTCGATCTGGAACTCCACATCCTGGGTGCTGTACAGGTAATCGCGCCGCTCCGGCGCCGGGCCGCCCCGAGTCAGGTCGCCCCCCTCGGCGAGGAGCGCGGGGGCCCTGAGACTGCGGCCGAACTTCTGGTTCATCACGTCATCGCTCAGATAGGTGATGTGGCCTATCATGCGCGCGATGCGCAGGCCGCGCGCGGGCACCACGCCATGCTCGTAGAAATGGCCGCCGTTGAAATCCGGGTCGGTGACGATGGCGCGACGCGCCACCTCGTTGAAGGCAATGTTCTCGGCGTTCAGATTCGGCGCACTGGCCACCACCACGGCATGGCGCATGCGCTCGGGATAGCGCAGCGACCAGGACAGGGCCTGCATGCCGCCCAGGCTGCCGCCCAGCACGGCGGCGAGCTTGCCTATGCCCAGGCGGTCCAGCAAACGTGCCTGCGCATCCACCCAGTCCTCCACCGTCACCACGGGAAAATCCGCACCATAGGGCTTGCCCGTGGCCGAGTTGGTGTGCATGGGGCCGGTAGAGCCGAAGCAGGAGCCAAGATTGTTGATGCCGATGACAAAGAACTTGTCGGTATCGACGGGCTTGCCCGGACCGATCATGTTGTCCCACCAGCCCTCGCTCTTGGGCTGGCCCTCGTAGCTGCCTGCTACATGGTGGGAGGCATTGAGCGCATGACAGACCACGATGGCATTGCTCTTGTCGGCATTGAGCTGGCCATAGGTCTCGAAGGCAAGATCGTAGTCGGCGATGGAGCCACCGCTCTGCAAGGGCAGCGGCTCATCAAAATGCATGAACTGAGGTGTCGCGATGAAGGACATATGAAAAAACCCGGCATCGCTAAAAACGAGGCCGGGTCGGTGTACTGTCACTTCGCGGACGGGTCTTTAGCTGGATTTATAAAGCGCCCGCAAGCTTTGGCAAATCGGCGCGTGAAAAGTGCAGTGTACTGCATTCATTGCACCGAACTCAAAAGCAGACTGTCAAAGCTGTCCAAGCCTTTTGAGCCTTGTCCAAATAGCTATGCTTTCGGTAGTTTCACACTTTGGTCAGGAGCGCCGCCACACCCAGCACCAGGAAGATCAAGGCGCACACACGGTGAATCGTCTTGATCGGCAGCTTCTTGGTGATCTTCTCGCCAAACCACACCACCGGTGCATTGGCCAGCATCATGCCCAGCGTGGTGCCAGCCACCACCCAGTAATACGACAGAGGGTACTTGGCGGCCAGGCCCACCGTGGCCAGTTGGGTCTTGTCCCCCATCTCGGCCAGGAAGAACAGCATCAGCGTCGTACCGAAGACACCCCAACGCCCGGCGCCATTGCCGGTATCGTCATCGTCTAACTTGTCGGGAATCAGCATCCAGCCCGCCATGAGGATGAATGAAACCCCCAAGATCCAGCGCAGCACGTCGGGACCTAGCATCGTGGTGATCCAGTTGCCCACGGCGCCGGCCAGAGCATGGTTGACCAGCGTCGCGGCAAAAATGCCGGCCACGATGGGCAGTGGTTTGCGGAACTTGGCTGCCAGTACCAATGACAGCAGTTGGGTCTTGTCCCCCATTTCGGCCAGGGCAACGATGGAGGTGGATATGAGAAAGGCTTCCATGATGGGGATAGACGGCCGGAGTTGCCAGAACGCATTGATCACGCACCGACTCCGGCCTATCTCTTCATAGGTTTTCTCGGTACGTAATCAATGGTCTCGGCCGGTCGCACCGCGCATTGCACGCGGTACCGCATGCGCCATAGGTCACGAGGACCCAAGTCTGTTGACGCATGCATCCGGCAGACGGCTGCCGAACGGCCTACTCCCCAAAGAAAGTAGCCGTCATTCTACATGCTTAACCCTGTAAGACATCTGCGTATTTGGATATTCAAAATTTTGTATTTCAGGGTAACTCCCATCAGGACAATGTTGTTACAAGCACGAAATTTGATCTTTTCGTAATACTACGGCTTCTCTTGTGACTCATAATGCTTGAGTCTTTGTCTGGAAAGCAATTTCTGGATGGGGCAAGTGCGTTAGCGTCTCTAATGTTGTCATCCAAGGCTGACTCCCTAGGGCTCCATCGCGTTTTCAAGTTTTTTCAGGAGTCCAGCATGGGCAACAAGCTTTACGTAGGCAATCTGCCTTATTCCTTCCGCGACCAAGATCTGCAAGACAGCTTCAGCGAATTCGGCACTGTGAACAGCGCCAAGGTGATGATGGAGCGCGACACCGGCCGTTCCAAGGGCTTTGGCTTTGTGGAAATGGGCAGCGATGCCGAAGCACAAGCCGCTATCCAAGGCCTGCACGGCCAAAACCGTGGCGGCCGTGATCTGGTCGTGAACGAAGCACGCCCCATGGAGCCTCGTCCTCCCCGCTCCGGCGGCTTCGGCGGCGGCTTCGGCGGCGGTCGTGAAGGTGGTTTTGGCGGTGGCCGTGGTGACGGCGGCTTCGGCGGTGGCCGTGGCGACGGCGGCTACGGCCGTCGCAATAGCTACTAATCAGTTATTGCCAATAACAAAAAAAAGGATCTTCGGATCCTTTTTTTGTTGCTAAACGTTAGCAATGCGGTTTTCGAGCATTTATTTTTTTCATTGTTCTCCGTCATAATTCCTTTCTCGGGCATTTCCCGTTCACAAGCGAATAAGTGTTCAGGATTTTTTGCATGTTTTCCCATGGATATGCAGTGGACCTCCTGAATTCGATCGCGCCATTGAAGCATTGAGGAGCTAGGAGTTATTAATGGGCAATAAGCTGTATGTCGGCAACCTTCCTTATGGTGTGCGTGACAACGATCTTGAGCAGGCGTTCAGCCAGTTTGGAGCCGTAGCAAGTGCACGCGTCATGATGGAACGAGACACCGGCCGCTCCAAAGGCTTTGGTTTTGTGGAAATGGCCAGCGAAGCAGAAGCACAAGCCGCCATTCAAGGCATGAATGGTCAGCCCCTCGGGGGTCGCAGCCTCGTCGTGAATGAGGCACGCCCTATGGAACCCCGCCCCCCTCGCTCCGGCGGTTATGGAGGCGGCTTCCGCAGTGAAGGCGGTTTTGGCGGCGGTAATCGCGATGGCGGTTACGGTGGCCGCAGTGAAGGTGGTGGCTATGGTCGCGGTGATGGCGGCGGCTATGGCGGTGGTGGTCGCGGCGAAGGCGGCTTCCGCAGCCCCTATGGCTCAGGCCCACGCCACGGCGGTCGCGGCGGCTACGGTGGTGGCAATAACCACGGCGAATGAGCTCCTTTTAGCAGCTCAGCAATAAAGGCACGATATCGTGCCTTTATTTATTTTTGAAGACATTCAAATGCATAGTCATTTTCTCAATGTCTTCCACTCAATCCTTTTTTAGATGCCGGGGCTTTCTGGTTTTCCCCAGAGTCAATCTATCCCACAGATAAGCGGGCAACAGCCGCATTACGCTGCCGACAATCCTCATCTGCCAGGGAATAATCGCATATCTGGCTTTGCGCTCGATAACACGAAAGGCACGCCTTGCGAACTCCTCGGGCGAGAGCAGAAAAGGCATGGAATACGGATTATTTTTCGTCAACGGAGTGTCCACATAGCCAGGCAATAAACTGGTCACAGAGACCCCGGATTTCTGCAACTCAACACGCAGACTCTCACAGTAAGCAATGGCTGCCGCTTTACTGGCCGAATATGCGGCATGGCCAGGCAAACCGCGAATACCAGCCACACTGCAAATACCCACCAGACGCCCGGAGCCGCGTCGCACCATGGGTGCAATAAACGGCTGGAAGCTTGCAGCCAGCCCCATTGTGTTGCTGGCCAGCACCTGCTGCATGACCTCAAGATCCTCGCGCAAGGCGGTATCCACACCCCAGCTGACACCCGCGTTGGCAATAACAACATCAGGCAGACCCTGGCGCTCAAGACAGGCATTCGCAGCACTGCAAGCACTTGCTATGTTCGTGACATCCGCAGCATAAACGGCGTAGCGGGATGCATCCATTCGCATGGACTGCGCCCATTGCTCCATGAGCACGGTGCGTCTTGCCACCAATGCGATCGACCAGCCACGCTGATAGTAGTACCAGGCCAGGGCCTGCCCAATGCCGCTGGAAGCACCGGTGATATAGACGAGTCCGGCCCCATGCCCTGCCATGATTTACGGCTTTTGGTTGGGCAGGATGACACCCTTGACCCGCCCCTGCATCTGCAGAATCTGATCAAGGTGCGCATACTGCATGCTGTCACCCGTAAATCTGTCATTGCCACGGGTCATGACCACCGCTTTGTTGGTGCTGACGCGCTCGTCATTGGGCCAGATTTGCAGGAACTCGCTCTCCAGCCGCATGGCAGGCAAGGCCTTCTGGGTTGCAGTTGCAGGCACCGGCTCGCGCTGAATGACGGCCTGGCCGAACATCTGGATTTCCGAGCCGTCGCCATTGCTCAATGCCCGGTTGGAGCTGCCCACGGTCTTGCGTCCATCAGGCGTGAAGCTCAGCATGCGTGCGTCGTAGACTTCCAGCGTATCGGTATCGGGAAAGTGCTCACCTGTCGTGCCATTCAGTCGATTTTTGAGGCGACCCGATGCTTCGAAATTCTTGATGACGAAGTCTTTGAGGAAATAGTCCGGGTCGTGCCGCACGGCCTTCTCCGCGCCACTGACAATCGGCTTGGGAGCATTGCGCACCAGCCACCAGGTGCCCAGCGCCAGCAGGCCCATGATGAGCACGGGGAGGTACATCGAGGCCTTGTCGCCCACACGGCGCCATTGCCCGCTCATGAGCCATACCCCGAAAGCAGCGCCGCATAAGCACCATTGGCGGCCAGCAGCAGATCGCAAAACTGCCGCACCGCCCCCTCTCCGCCATTCTTGGCACTGACCCAGTCCGCCACATGCGATGCCTCGTCATGGGCATTGGCGGGTGCGCAAGAAAAGTGGCTGCGACGCATGACGGGAAGATCGGGCCAGTCGTCCCCCATGGCGGCGGCCTGCGGCCATTGCAGACCCAGTTCAGCCAGGATGGACTCGGCAGCCGGCACTTTGTCCTCCGTGCCAAAGCGCGCATGTTCAATGCCCAGTTGCTTCAAGCGCAAACGCAGCGGCGCAGAATCTCGCCCCGTCACCACGGCCGGCGTGATGCCGGCCTTTTGCAACATTTTCAGGCCATGACCATCCAGCGTATGGAAGCGCTTGAGGACCTCACCCTCACCCGAGAAGTAAAGGCCGCCGTCGGTCAGGACGCCATCCACATCGAAGAAGGCCACACGAATTCCCTGGGCCTTGAGCAACAGCTGTGGGTCCCATTGCTGACGGGGTGTCAGAGCAGGTCGGTTCATCAAATCACCTTGGCACGCATCAGATCGCGAATATGCACCACACCCTGCAGGCGCTGATTGTCATCGGCCACCAGCACTGCGGTAATGCCATGTTCTTCCATCATGCGTGCCGCAGCCACCGCCAGCAGATCGGGCTTGATCGTCAGAGGCCTGGCATGCATGACGTCCTGCGCCGTGCGGCTGCGCAGATCCACGCCGGCTTCCACACAGCGGCGCAAATCACCATCGGTAAAGATCCCCACCAGCTCACCGGATGCGTTGACCACGGCGGAGCAGCCCAGGCCCTTGGCACTCATTTCGCGCATCAGGTCCACGCTGCTCACATCCTGGGCAACCTGGGGCACATCGACACCACGACGCATCACATCGCGCACATGGGTCAGCAGTCGTCGTCCCAATGCTCCTCCGGGGTGTGAGCGCGCAAAATCCTCGGCACCAAAGCCCCGGGCATCGAGCAAGGCCACGGCCAGCGCATCTCCCATGGCCAGCTGAGCCGTGGTGCTGGCAGTGGGAGCCAGGTTCAAGGGACAAGCTTCCTTGTCGACATGGGTGTCCAGCACCCAGTCTGCATGCTTGGCCAGTGTCGATTGCAGACCGCCGGTCACGGCCACCAGGGGCACGCCCATGCGCTTGATGGCAGGCAACACGCCCGTCAGCTCATCGGTCTCGCCACTATTGGACAGGGCCAGCACCAGATCGTCCTGCGTCAGCATGCCCAGATCGCCATGACTGGCTTCTGCGGGGTGCACGAAAAAGGCAGGGGTCCCTGTGGACGCGAGCGTCGCAGCCACCTTCCGGCCCACATGCCCGCTTTTACCCATGCCCATGACCACCACACGGCCTGGCAGCTGCAGAATGCGCTGAACCACCGCCGTGAATGCGCCATTGAGGCGCACCGACATCGCACGCAAGGCAGCGGCCTCTATATCCAGGGCCTCACGGGCCAGGTTCAAAGCTCGCGGTGCGTCGATCAGACGCGAATTGGCAGCATCAGAATTCATGCCCGGATTTTAGCCAGCCCATGCCTGCCGGGCAGCGGGCAACACCCCTTTGGCCCGCATTTCAAGCCCGAGCCCATACACTGGCGAGCATTCAAGAACTCAGGCGGCCACATGCAAACTTCCACCAGCGTCAACGACTATCTGCGTGACCATATCCGCACCGTGCCGGACTGGCCTGCGCCGGGCGTGCAATTCCGTGACATCACGCCCCTGCTGCAGGACCCCAAGGTTTTTCGCATCATGACCGATGCCTTTGTTCATCGTTACATGGACCCCAAGCTGCGCCCCGACGTGGTTGCCGGCCTGGATGCGCGCGGATTTATTCTGGGTGCCGTGATCGCCCACGAGCTCAACGTCGGCTTTGTGCCCATCCGCAAAAAAGGCAAACTGCCCTTCACCACGGTGGAGGAAACCTATGAGCTCGAATACGGCAGCGCTACCGTGGAGCTGCACACCGATGCCGTCAAGTCCGGCGACCGTGTGTTGCTGATCGACGATTTGATCGCCACCGGCGGCACCATGATGGCCGGCAAGAAACTGCTGGAAAAGCTGGGGGCTACCGTGGTGGAAGGCGCAGCGATTGTGGATCTGCCGGAACTGGGCGGCTCCAAGCACCTCAAGGACAGCGGCCTGCCCCTGTTCACTCTGGTTGACTTTGCAGGGCACTGAGCAGCCCCGCAACAGCCCTGGATCAGCGTAGCTCTCCGTACTGCGTCGCGCCCAGAGAGCCCAGTCCGGACACGGCAAATTCGCCGCCTTCCTCATGACCAGAGCCAGGGCCCAGCAATGGCGCCTGGCGTGATTGGCGCACACTCGCGGGCGATGCAGCGGCCATAGCCACTGCCTGCTTGAACGCATCCATTTCCTGCGCGTCAATGGGCTCGAAAGAGCGGCCTGAATGTGCCGCAACCGGAGCATGTCGTGGCGCCTTCATCGGGGGTGCGGCCCCGTCAAACTGCATCTGCGCAAAATCAGGGCTAGCAGCGCTTTGAAGCTGTCCGTTCACGCGCCAGTAAACAGCGTGAACCCCTGCATCCATGCGGGTTCTGGCGAGCTCGGCAATCAATGCCTCGATACGTCTTTGCTGCAGAGCATCCGCAGCGTATGCAGGAGCCAGATCCACCATCACGACAAAGCGCTGGCCGACGTTGTCCAGCGAGAGCACCTTGAACTTGTAGCCGGCCGAAAGAATGCCGACCCTGACCATGGCTTCGCGCACGATGACGTACAGCTGCTCGCGTCTGGCGGAGCGCTCCCGGCGCTGCGACTGACGCGCTACCGAATCATCCTCGTGGCGCGGTGCTTGCGTGCTACCTTCTCGGCGAGGCCCGCGAGAAAACCATCGGAACAGGGACATGAGCACACTCGAACAAGCAGGATTTACAACGAGACACATTCTGCATCCAGGTCTGGAGCAGCTCGTGACATTTACCGAAATATTAGCCTTTGTCCGACGTGGATCAAGCGCCCAGCCCGGCCGAAATACAAAAAATCTTCACTCAGGTGCTGGCCACCCGGCGACGACTGTCCCCAGCGCGGCGGGCCAGCACCTGACCTGCCATGGTCAGCAGCGCCAGGGCCAGAGCAGGCTGACGGTTGGCAATTTCGGAATAACGCAGCGCTGTCAGACACCATAGACGGCTGGGCGCTGCGGCCTGAACCGTGGCCTTGCGTGGTCGATGGGCGAAGAAGGCTCCTTCCCCCACAATCGCCCCCGGCCCCACCAAAGCCAGGCGGATTCTTTCCTTCGAATCCTGGTAATGCACGCTCAGCGAGCCGTACTCCACCAGATACAGATTGCGATCCAGCGCCCCTTCGGCAAACAACACCTCGCTGGCCGCCAGATTGATCGGCTGCAGATAGGGCGCCAGCAACTCCCATTGAGCGGCACTGAGCACGTTTTGAGCGGTATCGGTGGCAACCGAGGTCGTCATCGCCTGGATCAGCGCCGACAAATCCTGAGGTGTTGAAGCGAACATAAGCAGTGGGTGGAACGCGAACGCCGCATGCCATCCGGTGGATAAATCCGGATACGCATCCCGGCCGCTCAGGGTAAAAGAAATTCATAGCGCGCCATGGCTCACCATCAACGCAGGCTGAATGCTAAGCGACTCTGACAGTCCCGCCAATCACTTGCGGTGCGGAGTTGCTTTTACTTCCCCAGAGTGTTCGCATCTTCATCCGCGTCAAAACAAAAAAGGATCGATGAATCGATCCTTTTTTGATAGCTTACATCGCTCTTCCCATTTGGGCTAGCGCCATTTCTCAAGGAAATCAGCCATGGGCGCGCTTTTCCAGGATCTCGAAGGCAGGCAGCTTCTTGCCCTCCAGCACTTCCAGGAAGGCACCGCCGCCGGTGGAGATGTAGCCCACGTCCTTTTCAATGCCGTACTTGGCAATGGCGGCCAGGGTGTCGCCACCGCCGGCAATGCTGAAGGCGGGTGACTCGGCAATCGCCTGGGCGATGACCTTGGTGCCATTGGCAAACTGGTCGAACTCGAACACGCCCACGGGGCCGTTCCAGACGATGGTGCCAGCCTTTTTGAGCTGCTCGGCCAGCAGGGCTGCGGTTTCCGGGCCGATGTCCAGAATCATGTCGTCGTCGGCCACTTCGGAGGCCTTCTTGACGGTAGCCACGGCGTCGGCAGCAAAGGTCTTGGCGGTGACCACATCGGTGGGCACGGGCACATTGGCGCCACGGGCAGCCATGGCGTCGATCACGGCCTTGGCATCCGCCACCAGATCGGGCTCGGCCAGGCTCTTGCCGATCTTCAGACCGGCAGCCAGCATGAAGGTGTTGGCAATGCCGCCGCCCACGATGAGCTGGTCCACCTTGTCGGCCAGGCTCTTGAGGATGGTCAGCTTGGTGGACACCTTGGAGCCTGCGACGATGGCGGCCAGAGGACGCGCAGGCGCGGCCAGGGCCTTGTTCAGCGCATCGATCTCGGCCGACAGCAGCGGGCCGGCACAGGCGATGGGGGCGTATTCGGCAATGCCGTAGGTCGTGCCTTCGGCACGGTGAGCGGTGCCGAAGGCATCGTTCACAAAGATGTCGCAGAGCTTGGCCAGCTTCTGAGCCAGCTCGGGCTTGTTCTTCTTTTCACCCACGTTGACACGGCAATTCTCCAGCAGCACGACCTGGCCGGGAGCAATCTGCACGCCGTCCACCCAGTTGGCGACCAGGGGCACATCGCGGCCCAGCAGCTCGGACAGGCGCTTGGCCACGGGAGCCAGCGAGTCCTGGGGCTTGAATTCACCTTCGGTGGGGCGGCCCAGGTGGCTGGTGACCATCACGGCAGCGCCGGCCTTCAAAGCCATTTCAATCGCAGGCACGGAAGCGCGCACACGCGTGTCTTCGGTGATTTCACCAGCGTCGTTCAGGGGTACGTTCAGGTCGGCACGGATGAAAACACGTTGACCCTGGGCCTTGCCCTGGGCGCACAAATCGGAGAAGCGGATGATGTTCATGCAGCAAAAAAGCGACTCCGAAAGTCGCCCATACAAAGGTTGGAAAACACAAAATCTGCCTGCATTCTAGGGCGATCGCCACTTTCAGGCATCGCTTTTACACGCTTACTCGACTCAAAAACAGGAGCATCCTGCGCGCTCTGTAACTTGGTTTCAAGCCTTTTTATAGACAACCCATATGAAAACAGGAGCACGCAGCTCCTGTTTTCTCTGGTCTTGGAGCTACCAGCCCAGACCGATATGCAGAGGCAGATAAATCGCCATGCCCAGAGCAATGGTGCCAAGAATGCTGCGCTTGTAAAAAAAATACACCACCGAAGCGGCCAGCGCAGGCAGTCGAGCATCAGCCAGACTGTTGATCAGCTGACCATTGCTCATCACGATCTCGGGCGCAATCACCGCCGCCAGGGCCGCCAGCGGTGCGTATTTGAGCCCGCGCTTGAGCCAGTCGGGCAGCGGCAGTTCACGCTCGGGGATCATGAAGAAAGCACGCGTGATCAGCGTGATGAGGGCCAGACCGATACAGGCAACGATGACCCAGAAACTGCTCATCATGACCGGTCCTCCTCATTCTTCACCGCAGGCAGCCGGCTGGCCTGCTTTTGCAGTTGCTCGGCCGTCAGGCCTGCAGCCACCGCAGCTGCGATCGCCACCAGGATATTGAGCTTGAGCGGCAGCGCAAAAGCCGCCACAGCTGCCGTACAGGCCACGATGGAGGCCACCCAGGTTGCTCGGTCCTTGAGCATGGACAGCAACACGCCCAACAACGCCAGCACGCCGGCAAAGCCCAGTCCCCAGGACAGAGGAATCTGGTCGGCCAGGAAAATGCCCAGCGTGGACGGGATCTGCCAGGCCAGCCAGTTGGTCAGTGCTGCGCCCCAGAAATAGGGCAGTTGCTCGGGCTGCGGCCTGGCCTCTGGGTAGCGACGCATGAAGTTCACGAAAATCACATCGCCGCTGAAATAAGCCACCGCCAGACGGTGACGCAGACTCAGCTTGGCGAAATAGCTGCGCCACATGCTGGACAGGATCACAAAACGCAGGTTCACGCAGATGGCGGTGAACCAGACCACCCACAGCGGAGCCCCCACGGCCATCAGCGGCAGCACGGCCAGTTGGGCACTGCCCGCATAGACAGTCAAACCCATGAGCAGCGCCAGAGGAACGGACAGGCCGCTCTTGACCATGGCCACGCCGGTCACCAGACCCCAGGCGGCGATGCCCAGGGCGGTGCCGCCCATCTCCTTGGAGCCGACCCAGAAGAACGGATCCCTGATTATCGATTTCGCACGCTGACCCAGCGTGAACGCCATATCCGTCATACCTCGCCAGCACCCTCGCCCAGTTGCGCGCCTGCGGGCAGCTCGAAACCACGCAGAAAATCGCCTGCGGCCAGACGCTTGCCACCGGCACGCTGCAACAGCGTCATGTTGAGCACGCCACTGCCACAGGCCACGCGCACGCCGCGGGCGTCGGCCGACAGCACGGAGCCGGGCGCGCCGCTGCCTTGCTGGGCCTCTGCTTCCCAGACCTTGATGGCCTCGCCGCCCAGGCTGGTGGCGCCACCGGGGAAGGGGTTGAAGGCACGCAGGCGGCGCGCAATGACTTCGGCGCTTTCGCTCCAGTCGATCAGGCTCTCGGCCTTCTCGATCTTGTGTGCATAGCTCACTCCATCGGCAGGCTGTGGCGTGCGACTGAGACCTCCGCAGGCCGCCATTTCCAGCGCTTCCACGATCAGGCGGCCGCCCAACGCGGCCAGCTTGTCCTGCAGGCTGGCCGTGGTGTCGTCTGCGGCTATCGGCAGACGCTCGATCACACACATATCGCCGGTATCCAGGCCTGCATCCATCTGCATGATGGTGACGCCGGTTTCGGCGTCACCGGCCTCGATGGCGCGATGAATCGGCGCTGCACCGCGCCAGCGCGGCAGCAGGCTGGCGTGGATGTTCAGGCAGCCCAGGCGAGGCGTATCGAGCACCCACTGCGGCAGGATCAGGCCATAGGCCGCCACCACCATCACATCGGCCTGAGCGGCATCGATCGCGGCCTTGGCGGCAGCGGCATCTTCGGGATATTTGCCGTCCAGACGCAGACTCAGCGGCTGAGCCACGGCAATGCCATGCTCCAAAGCGCACTGCTTGACGGGAGAAGCCTGGAGCTTCATGCCACGCCCGGCCGGACGGTCCGGTTGGGTCAGCACCAGCGGAACTTCAAAACCTGCAGCCAGCAGACTCTCCAGGGCCACGCGCGCAAATTCGGGCGTGCCGGCAAAAATGACTTTCATGGGACTCACAAATTAAAAAGGCAGCCGCCGGCTGCCAGATGTTCAACGATGCGGCTCTCTGAGGTACATGCTTTCATCGGTAAACATGACCTTCTGCACCACACCTTGCTGGTCTATGTGCACATGGGCACGCCGAGCAAAGGTATTGTCCAGAAAACGGTAGGTCCAGATGTCACCTTTGAAGCTGTAGACCCTCTCGACTATGGCGGGCGGGCCGAACATGCGGTAGACATCATCACGGGTATCCACACCATTGCGCAACGCGAAAAAGTGCGCCGTATCCAGTACCTGCTCCACATGCACCAGCTTGCGCTGGGCATCGAAATCCATGTGATAGACCTGCTGACCGGCCGGCTGCTGGCTATAGAGCAGGCGCTGGCCGCCCTCGGGCAGAGGCACGACCAAAGTGGGCTTGCCCATGCCTTTTTCCACCTCGGCCTGAGGCATGCCGGGCTTTTGCCACTGGGGCACCATGCAACCCGCCAGTCCCGCTGCCAGCAGACTTGCAGTCAACAGCGTTTGCAGGCGAGGCAGGGACATGGACACTCCGATCAGGCCCTCAGGGCCTGCTTCTGGGCTTTGACCAGCTTGGTCTTGATGCGATTGCGCTTCAGCGGCGAGAGGTATTCGACAAACACCTTGCCCAGCAGGTGATCCATCTCGTGCTGGATGCAGATGGCCAGCATGCCTTCGGCGTCGATCTCACGGCTGTTGCCGTTTTCATCCAGGGCCTTGACCTTGACGGCAATGGAGCGCTCCACGCCGTCGTAGATGCCGGGCACGGACAGGCAGCCTTCCTCGCCCAGCTGCTTTTCCTCGCTGGCCCAGAGAATCTCGGGGTTGATCAAGGCCATGGGCTCGTTGCGCTTCTCGGACACGTCGATCACGATGACGCGCTCATGCACATCGATCTGTGTCGCGGCCAAGCCGATGCCCTGAGCGTCATACATGGTCTCGAGCATGTCTTTCACCAGAGTCTGGATGCGCTCATCCACCTGCGCCACGGGCTTGGCGACCTTGTGAAGACGGGGATCGGGGTAGCAGAGGATGGGAAGAATGGCCATGGTGTCTCGGTAAATCTGTCGTTATTGTCCCAACATTTGATGCCAAACGCTTGGCACGTCCTCAATAAACATTGATCTATCGAGGCCTTGCATCGAGAATTTCGACACATTTGTAAGACTTGTTGGCTGGCTATGCCAAGATCGGCCACAGTGCGGCGACGCGAGGGACGCTGCAGCAAACGAATCCCGCCAGAAGGAACTTCATGACCGCATTTGCCACTGCACGCGCCTTGAGCATTGGAGCCACATTGCTTGCAGCCCTGACTTCGGTCCACGCCCAAAGCTATCCTGTGACCGCCACCCAGCGCTCCACCGCACAGCAAGTCGCTCAGCAAGGTATCCCCGAGAACGAACTGGCGCCCAACGCTCCCGCGCAATACACCGTCAAGCGCGGCGACACGCTCTGGGGCATCTCTGGCATGTATCTGCGCCAGCCCTGGCGCTGGCCCGAACTCTGGGGCATGAACCTCTCCAGCATCGCCAACCCTCATCAGATCTACCCCGGCCAGGTGCTGTATCTGGTGCGCAGCAACGGTTATGCCCGTCTATCGACCACTGCCCCCAACGGCGATTCCGAGGTAGTTCGTCTGTCGCCGCAAACGCGTGAATCGTCACTGAACGACCTGGCCCTGCCCACGCTGCCGCCGCATCTGATCGAGCCCTTCCTGGCCGAGCCGCTGGTAGTGGACAGCCAGGCACTTACACAAGCCCCGCGCATCATCGCCACCCAGGACAAGCGCGTGCTCATGGCCATTGGCGATCGCGCCTATGTACGCAACTCCGGTGGCGCGCTGGTCACCGCCGGCAAGGGCCGGCCCGCGAGCTATCGCATCTTCCGCGATGCCACGCCGCTCAAGGACCCCATCACCGGGGAAATCCTTGGCTACGAAGCCAAGTACCTGGGCAGTGCCACCGTGGCACGTAGTGAAACATTGCTTGAATCCGCGCCAGGCCAGCCTGTACAGACCACGCCTGGAACTGTGGACATCATCCGCTCCAAGAATGAAATCCGCGCAGGTGACCGTCTGCTGCCCTCGCCCGAGCAGCAGTATCTGAGCTATGTGCCCCATGCACCACGCCATGCGGTGGATGCCGCCGTGGTCTCCATCTATGGCGACTCGGTGGGCTATAACGCAGCTCAGAATCAGGTCATTGCCATCAACAAGGGAGCCCAGGACGGCATGGACATCGGCGCAGTGCTGGAACTCGTCAGCAAGGGCAATGTCATCGTGGACAAGACCAGCCCCAGTCGTGACCGGGTGAAGCTGCCCGATGAGGCCAATGGCTATGCCATGGTCTTCAAGGTGTTTGACCGGGTTTCCTACGCGCTCATCACCACGGCCCAGCGTGGTGTGAACGTGGGCGATGGCCTGCAGTCGCCCCAGCCCTGAATGGAGCATGAGCACGGTGTCGCCCCCTTCACAAGATGCGCACCATGCCCTGCCCGATGCCGAAACTCTGGCCTGGCTGCGCCTGCTGCTGACGCCGGGTCTTGGACGCACCACGGCACGCCGCCTGCTGGCCAAAGCCGGCAGTGCAGACGCGGTCTGGCGGCTGCCGCTGTCAACATGGGCTGAATGCGCCACTCAGGCTCAGATCAAGGCTCTGACAGAGCTCCCGACAGACTGGGAAAAACATTGCAGCACCCTGGCTCGATGGCTGGCCTCGCCCGCACCGGGTACCTTGCACACCGTGATCCATCTGGGCAACTCTCAGTATCCGGACTGCCTGCTGCAGACCGAAGATCCGCCCCTGCTGCTGTTTGTCCAAGGTCCAGCGGCACTGCTGGCATCTGCCCGGCCCTGGTTTCCCTACCCCGCCACCCTGGCCATGGTGGGCAGCCGCAATCCATCCGCCCAGGGCGTCATCAATGCGCGCAGCATGGCGCAGGCACTGGCCGAGCAAGGGCTGTGCATAGTCTCAGGCCTGGCACGCGGCATAGATGCAGCTGCCCATGAGGGAGCACTTCAGGCCCGCTCAGGCCCTACCCCCTGCACGATTGCCGTCGTCGGCACCGGACTCGATCAGGTCTATCCGCGTGCGCACGCCAAGCTGGCACAGCAAATTGCGCGCAACGGGCTGGTCATCAGCGAATACCCGCTGGGCAGCGAGCCCCTGCCCCGGCATTTCCCTCAGCGCAACCGCATCATCTCCGGCCTGTCGCAAGGCACCCTGGTGGTGGAAGCCGCCCTGCAGTCTGGCTCGCTGATCACGGCCCGCCTGGCCAACGAGCAGGGGCGTGAAGTCTTTGCCATCCCCGGCTCCATCCACGCGCCGCAGGCCAAGGGCTGCCATGCGCTGATACGCCAGGGTGCCAAGCTGGTGGAAACCGCTGACAACGTGCTCGAAGAGCTTCAAGGACTGAAACTCGCGTCGACCAGAGCCGAACCAGCGCAGGAAGCTGCCAAAAACAAGGCGTCGACACCGGATAACCCGTTGCTGCAGGCGCTGGGCCATGACCCCATGACCCTGGAGTCCTTGAGCGATCGCACGGGCTGGGATGCCGCCCATTTGCAGGCGCAGCTGATGGAACTGGAGCTCGACGGCCTGGTCGCGCGCCTGCCTGGCGGCCTGTACCAGCGACTTACGCAAAGCTGAAGCCCCAAACCGGCATATCCCGACAAGGCGACGCCCAGCAAGGGCTGCTCCCTTCCCTGGTGCAGCGCGTAGAGAAAGGGGAAAGATGCAAAGCACCTCAGGGGCTTAGACCAGTCTTTCCGGATTCGCCTGAATTTTCTGCAGTGCATCGCGTGTGGCACGCACCGTCAGGGCTTCGGCATCATGCACCGCGAGCAAGCCGGCCTGCAGATAGGTCGCCATGCGTTGCGCCTGCAGCAGATAACAGTGTCCATCCAGCGAGGCGAACAAATGCAGATGCTTGCGACGGCTATGCCAGACATATTGCACCTGCACACGGGCACCGTTGTGGTCCAGCGTGAACCAGCGACCGCTTTCCAGCGACTGGGCCCACTCCAGCATGGCGGGCTCCACCGGACTGTCCGTGTTGGGAATGACGTTCAGATCGCCCGCATCCACGCCCAGCATCAGCTCTATGCTCTCGCTGGACAGCGGCATATCGTCGAGCTTGCCATCCTCGCTGATGTATTTCTCCAGCTCCGCCAGGCGCTTGGCCATGGCCTCGATACGCTCGGCCGGAATGGCTGCCGTCTTGGACATGAAGGCCTGGGCCAGCGTATCGGTCAACACCTTGATCGCGGCAGACTGTGCATCGCCGGTCACGCTCACCAGCTCCAGCCCCTCACGCAAGGTCTGCAGCAAGGTCGGCAAGCCCTGGATGACACGCGCGCGCTCCTGACGCAAGGGCTTGGCGCTGGCCGACCAGACCAGCTCGCTGGCCGCCTGCTTGAGGCGCATGGCTCGTGCATCCTTGGCGCCATAGCGCACGGTGGCCATGGCCAGCACATCGGCCCAGGATTTGAAGAGAAAATCTCGCACCTCTTCGCGCACCGGCATGTCGGTGAGCATATTGCGCAGCTCTATGGTGTATTGGATGGCCAGCGTCTCCTTCTGCTCCACCTGCTGAGCCACGCTGGTGATCTTGGCCGTGGACCGATTCTGGGCAAAGTGCCTGGTGAGGAATTCCTCAAACTCGCGCAGCACCAGGGCAAAGACCTTCTGCCCGGTTTCAGGGTACTGCTCTATCACCTGAACCACCCGGCGGATCTCGGTCTCCAGCGCATTGCCGTTGATGCTGCTGGCGTCAAAACCCATGACGCAGGAGCCCATGCGGTCGATCAGCTTGCGCGCCGGGTGATTGAGGTCGCTGAAGAACTGCGGCTCGGCCAGGGCCACGCGCAACACGGGGACCTGCAGGCGCGCGAACCAGACGCGAATGGACGGCGGCAGCCGGTCTTCCGAAAGAATGCTCTGGAACATCAGCGCCACCACCTCGATGGTCGCCTTCTCGCTCTTGGTCTCGGCCTTTTGCTTCCAGTCGGCCGAGCGCTCGCGCACCAGATTGACCAGCTGGCCGATCGCTGCCGGACTGTAGTCCATGGCGGGCATGGCCATGGCCGAACCGGCCGCAGACGGATACTGGGCCTGGAGCTCGGCCGCCATCAGCTGTTGCTGTTGCTGCTCCTGCAGCGCCTGCGCCAGAGCAGCAGATGCAGGAGGCATGGGAACGACAGGCGTGCCAGGCATCAGTCCTGGAATGCCGACCGCAGGCTGACTCAGCACCTGGCGCAGCTGATTCATGGCATCCAGCGCGCGATGGCGCGCCCGCGCCAGCATGCCCAGGCCGGCGCTGGCGCCTGGCGGCAGGGCAATGCCCGGAGCCATCCCTGGCCCGGCGCCCAGACCTGCAGCCATACCGGCCGGCATGTACTGCATGGCAGAGTTGCTCCAACCCGCATCGGACGCATTGCCATAGCCACTGCTGGCGCCCAGATGCATGGCACCGGTGGACGGGCCACCCTCGGTACGTCGCACGCGCAGCGGCGCATCCTGTGCCTTGCTGACGCCCTTGGCATCGAGCAGCTTGTGCAGGATGCTGTATTCGGACTCCATCAGCGGTGCCAGCGCATTCTGCAAAGGCTCCACGGCCCTGAGCAAATGCTTGCGCTCCATGCCGCTGCCAAGCCATTGCTCGACCAGATGCAGACAGATGGTCTCGGCACGGAACATGTCCCGAGAAGCCAGCTCATGGCCCTCCAGCGCCTGAATGCGCAGGCGCATGGCCTCGAAGCCGGGCTGCAGCGTCTCTCCCATGGCCAGAGCCATGCGGGAGGCCAGAATCCTGTTTTCGACGACATCGTCGCTGAGCAGCTCGAAGGTCAGCGGAGCCGAGCCCGAAGCATTGCTCTCGGCTCCACCAGAGGGTGGCTTGCGCGCAGCCTGCTGCAGCGCCTGAACGCCTGCCTGCAACCAGGCGTCCTTGTTCTGCTGAAAGCCGACCCAGGCCTCGCGCCACTCCTGCATCTCCTTGGCAGTGGAGACGGCACTGCTCTGGTTGGAGAGGAATTCATCCAGCTGCCGAGCGACCTTGGGCAGGCCCTGACAAATGCCATGGACCCAACGCAAGCGCGCCTGCCAGCCCAGCTGTTGCGGGGCCGCAGGCGCGGTGGAGGAAGACTGCGAGAGAGCCATTCCGTAAGTGTAATGGCGGCAGAAGCAGTCATGCACCCGCCGCAATGGTCAAAGCGTCAGACCACGGCTCCCGCGTTGGGATCGTTGGGGTCTTGCGACCCGGACTTGGCGGGAGCCTTGACCAGATCTTCGCGCTTGACGCCCAGCCACATGGCAATGGCAGCCGCCACGAACACCGAAGAATAGATACCGAACAAGATACCGATCGTCAGCGCCAGCGCAAAGTAATGCAGGCTGGGGCCGCCAAAGAAGAACATGGACAGCACCATGGCCTCGGTCGAGGCGTGGGTGATGATGGTCCGGCTCATGGTCGAGGTGATGGCGTGGTCGATCACCTCGTGGGTGCTGAGCTTGCGGAACTTGCGGAAGGCTTCGCGGATACGGTCGAAAATCACCACGGACTCATTGACCGAGTAGCCCAGCACGGCCAGCACGCCTGCCAGCACGGAGAGCGAAAACTCCCACTGGAAGAAGGCGAAGAAGCCCAGGATGATGATCACGTCGTGCAAGTTGGCAATGATGGCCGCCACGCCGAACTTCCACTCGAAGCGAAAGGCCAGATAGATGATGATGCCCAGCACCACCATGCCCAGCGCCATCAGGCCGTTGTGCATCAGCTCATCGCCCACCTGCGGGCCGACAAACTCGGTGCGGCGCAGCGTGACCTCGGCATCCTCGGCCTTCAGTGCAGTGATCACCCGCTCACTTTGCTGAGCAGTCGTCACGCCCTTTTGCACGGGCAGACGAATCATCACATCCTTGGATGTACCGAAATTCTGCACGATCACATCGGCATAGCCGAGCTTGGAAACGGTTTCACGCACCTTGCCGATATCGGCAGGCTGGGTGTAGGCCACTTCCATGACCGTACCGCCCGTGAACTCCACGGACAGATGCAGGCCGCGCGAGAACAGGAAAAAGACGGCCAGCGCAAAGGTGATGAAGGAAATCGCGTTGAAGACCAACGCGTACTTCATGAACGGAATGTCTTTTTTGATGCGGAAGAACTCCATGATCTTCCTCCTTAGTTGTTGCTGCCGCGACCGGCCACGGAACGGTGACCCTCACCCTCAGGCTTCCAGACCTGACCGATGGAGACGCTCTTGAGCTTCTTCTTGCCGCCATACCAGAGGTTGACCAGCCCGCGAGAGAAGAACACGGCAGAGAACATGCTGGTCAGAATGCCGATGCAGTGCACCACGGCAAAGCCGCGCACCACGCCCGAACCGAAGGCCAGCAGGGCCAGACCGGCGATCAGCGTGGTCACGTTGGAGTCCAGAATGGTGTGCCAGGCGTTCTCGTAGCCTGCATGGATGGCCGCCTGAGGCGAAGCACCGGCACGCAGCTCTTCACGAATACGCTCGTTGATCAGCACGTTCGAGTCGATGGCCACGCCCAGCGCCAGTGCCATGGCGGCAATGCCGGGCAGGGTCAGCGTGGCCTGCAGCATGGACAGAATGGCCAGCAGCAGCAACACGTTCACCGACAGAGCAATCGTGGAGAACACGCCGAACAGCATGTAGTACATGCACATAAAGGCCGCAATCGCCACCATGCCCCAGACCACGGAGTGAATACCGCGGTTGATGTTGTCGGCGCCCAGGCTCGGGCCGATGGTGTATTCCTCGATGATTTCCATGGGCGCGGCCAGCGAGCCGGCGCGCAGCAGCAGCGAAGTGTCGTTGGCTTCAGCCGTAGTCATGCGACCCGAGATCTGCACGCGGCCGCCGCCGATTTCGCCACGGATCACGGGAGCCGTCACCACTTCGCCCTTGCCCTTTTCGAACAGGATGATGGCCATGCGCTTGCCCACGTTCTCGCGCGTCACGTCCTTGAAGATGCGCGCGCCCTTGGCATCCAGCGTCAGGTTGACGGTGGGCTCCTGGGTCTGGCTGTCAAAACCGGGCTGTGCATCCGTCAGGTTCTCGCCGGTCAGCGTCACCTGCTTTTGCACGATGATGCTCTGGCCGTTGCGGTCCAGGTATTTCTCGGAGCCGAAAGGCACGGGGCCGGAGCCCATCTCGGCAGCACGCGCTTCGGCGGACTCGTCCACCATGCGCACTTCCAGCGTGGCGGTGCGGCCCAGAATGTCCTTGGCCTTGGCGGTGTCCTGCACGCCGGGCAGTTGCACCACGATGCGGTCCAGGCCCTGCTGCTGGATCACGGGCTCGGCCACGCCGAGTTCGTTGATACGGTTGTGCAGCGTGACGATGTTCTGCTTGAGCGCCTGCTCCTGCACCTTGCGCAGGGCTTCGGGCTTGATCGAGGCCACCAGCTTGAAGCCCGTGCCGTCAGGCGTGGAAGTGGCCGCCAGATCGGGGAACTGGTCCGCGATCAGATTGCGCGCCGCCGTCAGCGTGGCTTCGTCGCGCACGCGAATGGTGACGTTGTTGCCATCGCGGCTGACACCGCCGTGGCGGATATTCTTGTCGCGCATCGAAGAGCGCAGATCGCCCGCATAGCTCTCGGCCTTCTTGGTCAGGGCCGCCGCCATGTCCACCTGCAGCATGAAGTGCACGCCGCCACGCAGATCCAGACCCAGATACATGGGCTTGGCACCGATGGCTGTCAGCCAGTCGGGCGAGCGCGACACCAGGTTCAGCGCCACGATGTAGGAGGGGTCGGTGGGGTCGGAGATCAGGGCCTTCTGGATGACGTCCTTGGCCTTGAGCTGCTCATCGGGCGTATCGAAGCGGGCGCGCACCGAAGTGCCTTCCAGCGACATCGATGTGGCTTTGACACTGGCTGCGCTCAAGGCAGATTCCACCTTTTGCAGCACCGCGTTGTCCACCTTGACGGTGGACTTGGCCGAGGACACCTGCACGGCAGGCGCTTCACCAAAGAAATTGGGCAGGGTGTAGAGCACCCCCACCAGCAGCGCGATCACGATGATCGCGTACTTCCAGACCGGGTATCGGTTCATGATCGCGCTCTTTTTTTTACAGCAACGCACAACGGGTACGCGCACTCTGGTCGAGCGCCGTACCCCTCAAAATCCACAGCGGACAGGCTTACTTGGCCGTGCCCTTGGGCAGCACCTGCACCACAGCGGAGCGCTGGATCTGGACTTCCACGCCGGAAGCCACTTCGATGTAGATGAATTGCTCGGCCATGCGGGTCACGGTGCCGATGATGCCGCCGGCGGTAGCCACCTCATCACCCTTGGCCAGCGCGTCGATCATGGAGCGGTGTTCCTTCTGGCGCTTCATCTGTGGACGAATCATCACGAAGTACAGCACCACGAACATCAGCACCAGAGGCAGCATGCCGGTGAGCGAACCCATGAAGCCGCCTTCAGCAGCGGCGGCAGGAGCGGTCTGGGCGAAAGCAGAAGAAATGAACACGAAAAAGACTCCGAAAGAGTGAATTTGTCAGGAATAGGTCCCGGCAGGCGCGCACTTGCGCGATCTCGCCAGGTCAGCGGGACATTGTATTCGGCTGGCTTGTACCCAAGATTGGCATGGACAGCCGCGCAGCACAGGCATTCCCTGATGCGATGAGGACCTCCCTTTCCACATCAGCAATGTCTGCAAAAAACATAGCTATCAGCGTATTACCTGTCTTGCTTTGTGACTGTTTTATATTTGAATATCACTCAATACAGGCGCTGGCAGCTATCAAATTCAGATAGCCCACTGCCAGCATCGCCTCTGACCATGAATACAAAGGCCGGGTTGCCCCGGCCTTGTTGTGATGCGCCTCGGCGCAATTAGTTCACTGCCATCAGCTTGACTGCTGGCGCAGCGGGTGCAGCCGAGCCATTCCAGCGAGTCATCAAGGACTGCCACTTGATGCGCGCAGCCGCCAGATGGTGCTCCTTCACGTGGCCGTAGCCTCGAATGTCTTCGGGGATGGAGGCGATCTCCACGGCCAGCGCCAGCTTGTCGGCCGTCAAGCCCGTCAGCAGGGTTTCGATGCACTGGCGGTATTCGACGATCAGGGCGCGCTCGGTACGGCGCTCCTCGGTGCGACCGAAGGGATCGAGCGCCGTGCCGCGCAGCCCCTTCATGCCGGCCAGCCAGCCCATGGCCTTGCGCATCCAGGGGCCATAGGATTTTTTGAGCAGATGACCCTGCTCGTCCTTCTTGGCAAAACCGGGGGGCGCCAGGTGATGGACGAGCTTGTAGTCGCCCTCGAACATCTCGCTGATCTTCTGGGTGAAGGCCGCATCGGTGTGCAGACGCGCCACCTCGTACTCGTCCTTGTACGCCATGAGCTTGAACAGATAGCGCGCCACGGCCTGGGACAGGCGCGTGCCCTGGGCCAGCGGCTCTTCCACTGCGCGCACCTTGGCCACGAAGTCGCGGTACTGCTGGGCATAGGCCGCGTTCTGGTAGGCCGTGAGGAACTCCACACGCTTGTCTAGCATTTCCTCCAGCGACGGCTTCTTGACGAACTGGATCACCTGCGATGCCTGATACAGAGCGCGCACGGCCTCCAGATCGTGGGCGCAGCGGCGGCCCCATTCAAAGGCCTCCTGGTTACGCGCCACCTGCACGCCGTTGAGCTCCATGGCGCGCATCAGCGAGGCATGGCTGAGCGGCACCCTGCCTTTTTGCCAGGCGTAGCCCAGCATCATGGGGTTGGCGTAGATGCTGTCGCCCAGCAGGGCCGTGGAGGCCTTCTCGGCATCGAAACTGCCCAGGGCGCCATGACCCACGGCCTCGGCCAGCGCCGTGGCGCAGCGTGCGGCCGGCGACTGCCAGTCGGGGTTGCCCACGAAGGTGGCCGTGGGCGCGGCATGGCTGTTGAGCGCCACATAGGTGCGCCCCGGCTGCATCACGGACAAGGTGGTCGGCGTGGCCGCCACGATGGGGTCGCAGCCTATGACCAGATCGGCCTTGGCCATGTCCACCTTGGTGGTGTAGATCGCATCGGCGCGGTTGGCGATCTGGATATGGCTCCAGGTGGAGCCGCCTTTTTGCGCCAGACCCGCCGCATCCTGCGTGACCACGCCCTTGCCTTCCAGGTGTGCGGCCATGCCCAGCAGCGAACCGATGGTGATCACGCCCGTGCCGCCGACACCGGCCACCACGATGCCCCAGGCCTGCTCGGCCACGGGCAGGACGGGCTCGGGAATATGGGGAAGGGCCTCCAGGCTGCCCTTCTTCTCCTGCTTGGGCTTCTTGAGCTGACCGCCCTCGACGGTGACGAAGCTGGGGCAGAAGCCCTTGACGCAGGAATAGTCCTTGTTGCAGCTGTTCTGGTTGATGCGGCGCTTGCGGCCGAACTCGGTCTCCACGGGCTCGACCGACAGGCAGTTGGACTGCACCGAGCAATCGCCACAGCCCTCGCAGACCAGCTCGTTGATGACCACGGTCTTGTCGGGCGTGCTCAGCACGCCGCGTTTGCGGCGGCGGCGCTTTTCCGTGGCGCAGGTCTGGTCGTAGATGATGGCCGTGCAGCCCTTGAGCTCGCGGAACTGGCGCTGGATCGCATCCAGCTCGTCGCGATGGTGCACGGTCACGCCCTCGCCCAGCTTCACGCCATCGTATTTCTCGGGCTCATCGGTGACGATGACCAGCTTGCCCACGCCTTCGGAGAGCAGGCTGTTCATGATCTGCAGCACCGAATGGCCTTCGGGCCGCTCGCCCACGCGCTGGCCGCCCGTCATGGCCACGGCGTCGTTGTAGAGCACCTTGTAGGTGATGTTGGTGCCGGCCGCAATGCTCTGGCGGATCGCCAGCAGCCCGCTGTGGAAGTAGGTGCCGTCGCCCAGATTGGCGAAGACATGGGCTTCCTTGGTGAAAGGCGCCTGCCCCACCCAGGTCACTCCCTCGCCGCCCATCTGCGTGAAGGTGCTGGTGCGGCGGTCGGGCATCCAGGTGGTCATATAGTGGCAGCCGATGCCGGCCACGGCGCGCGAGCCTTCGGGCACGCGTGTCGAGGTGTTGTGCGGGCAGCCGCTGCAGAACCAGGGCGTGCGGTCGCCGGTCGAAACCTCCTTGGCCGCCTTGATCGCCGCTTCGCGGGCGTCGAGCACGGCCAGACGCTGCTGCATGCGCGTTTGCACATGCTCGGGCACGCCCAGCTTCTTCAGGCGCTGGGCAATGGCGCGCGCAATGATGGCGGGAGTCAGATCGGCCGTGGGGCGCAGCAGCCAGTCGGTGCTGGGATTGGGCAGCGACCATTCGCCGCCATGCTCGTCGCTGAACTTGCCCACCACATTGGGGCGCACGTCGTCGCGCCAGTTGTAGAGCTCTTCCTTGATCTGGTATTCGATGACCTGGCGCTTCTCCTCGACCACCAGAATCTCCTGCAGGCCGCGTGCGAAATCGCGCGTGATGGTGGCCTCCAGCGGCCAGACAACGTTGACCTTGTGCAGCCGGATGCCCAGCTGGCGGCAGGTGTCCTCGTCCAGCCCCAGATCGGCCATGGCCTGGCGCGTGTCGTTATAGGCCTTGCCGCTGGCGATGATGCCGAAGCGGTCGTTGGGCCCTTCGATCACATTGTGGTTGAGCTTGTTGGCGCGCACATAGGCCAGGGCTGCATACCACTTGTAGTTCATCAGCCGCGCTTCCTGCTCCAGCGGCGGATCGGGCCAGCGGATATGCAGGCCGCCGTCCGGCATCTGAAAGTCTTCGGGCAGGATGATGTTGACGCGATCCGGGTCCACCAGCACCGAGGAGGAGGACTCCACCACCTCCTGGATCGTCTTCATGCCCGACCACAGGCCCGAGAAACGGCTCATGGCAAAGGCATGCAGGCCCATGTCGAGGATGTCCTGCACATTGCTGGGGAAGAACACCGGCGTGCCGCAGGCCTTGAAGATGTGGTCGCTCTGGTGCGCGGCCGTGGAGGACTTGCTGATGTGGTCGTCGCCCGCGATCGCAATCACACCGCCATGCTTGGCCGTGCCCGCCATATTGGCGTGCTTGAACACGTCGGAGCAGCGGTCCACGCCCGGACCCTTGCCATACCAGATACCGAAGACACCGTCGAACTTCTTGGTCTCGGGATAGAGATCGAGCTGCTGCGTGCCCCAAACGGCCGTGGCGCCCAGTTCTTCGTTCACGCCGGGCTGAAAGACGATGTGATTCGCCTCCATATGCTTTTTGGCCGCCCACAGGGACTGGTCGTAAGTGCCCAGAGGCGAGCCGCGATAGCCGCTGATGAAGCCGGCGGTATTGAGCCCGGCCTGCGCATCGCGCAGCCGCTGCAGCATGGGCAGGCGGACCAGGGCCTGCACGCCGCTCATAAAGGCGCGGCCGCGGGCCAGGGAATATTTGTCGTCCAGAGTCACAGACTCCAGGGCGCGACGGACTTCATCGGGCAAAGGGGCATTCATGGCTTGTCTCCATGTGGGTGACCACCCGTGGCAGCTGTTGGCTACCAGAGCAGCATATTGCTTTGGGCATTCCTGCGCCAGAGGCATGGAACGCGAGTTGTTTGAGCAAAGTTTAAGGAAAACACCCCGAATAGAGCTTTCTTTTTATTGCCGGGATTAACCTAGTTTTTGAAAGAATCTTGCTGTAAATTGCGAATCATGAACCAACTTGATCGCTTCGACTGGGCCATCCTGAATGAGCTGCAAATGGATGGGCGCCTCACCAATGCCGAGCTGGCCCAGCGCGTGGGCCTGTCCGCCGCGCCCTGCTGGCGACGCGTGCGCGCGCTGGAGGAGTCGGGCTATATCACCGGCTACCACGCCACACTGGACCGCCACAAGCTGGGCCTGGGCGTGCTGGCCTTTGTGCGCGTGGATGCCGCACAGAACACGGCCGACATCACGCTGCGCATGGAGGAAGCCATTCGCCTGCTGCCCGAAGTCACCTCCTGCCACTACATCAGCGGCGCGGGCACCTTCGAGCTGCAGGTAGTGGCCAGGGATCTGGAGAGCTTTTCCGGTTTTGTGCGCAATGTGCTGCTGCGCCTGCCCAACGTCAAAGACGTGCACACGATTTTTTCGCTGGGTGAGGTCAAGTCCAGCAGCGCGCTGCCGCTGCCCAGCACGCTGACGCACGCCTGAGTGCCGTTCGCACCAGGCCGGCATCCTTCAAAAGTGGAGCATGTACCGCTTTATTCATCTGCGATGTGGACTCAATCAACATTGAAATCCTTGCTCAAAAAGCGCTGCAAGCTCACTTATCAGTAGCGCTCAGGACATGAGCAGCATTGAGCTCCGAGCCAGGCAGGTTTGAGTAACTACGTATTTGTCACATCAACTTTCCTGCTACAGAATCATGCCCCATGGCCCACGATGATTCCGCAGAGCGCGCTTCCCACAATCCAATAACTTCAGAATCCGGCCAGGTCCCTGCAGGCAAGCTGCTGGAAGATCCCTCGGCCATGCATGACGGCGGTGCGCCGCCTGCCGCAGCCCCGGGCGTCTGGACGCCGCTGGCCACGCCCACCTTCCGCATGCTGTGGATGATCTGGATGACGGCCAATATCTGCATGTGGATGAACGATGTGGCGGCCGCCTGGCTGATGACATCGCTGACCACCTCGCCCGTGCTGGTGGCACTGGTGCAGTCGGCCTCCACCCTGCCGGTCATGCTGCTGGCCCTTCCCAGCGGGGCGCTGGCCGATATCCTGGACCGGCGCCGCTACTTCATCGTCACCCAGTTCTGGGTGGCTGCCGTGGCCCTGCTGCTGTGCCTGGCCGTGCTCTCGGGCCAGCTGACGCCCTATCTGCTGCTGGCCCTGGTGTTTGCCAACGGCATCGGCCTGGCCATGCGCTGGCCGGTGTTCTCGGCCCTGATCCCCGAGTTGGTGCCCAAGCACCATCTGCCTTTTGCGATGGCGCTCAACGGCGTGGCCATGAATGCCTCGCGCATCATCGGCCCGCTGGTGGCGGGTGCCCTCATCGCCAGCCTGGGCAGCGCCTGGGTGTTTGTGCTCAACGCCGTGCTGTCCATCGTCTCGGGCTTTGTGCTGCTGCGCTGGAAGCGCCAGCAGCCCGCCAACCCGCTGGGCCGCGAGCGCCTGGGCTCGGCCATGCGGGTGGGCCTGCAGTTCATCCAGGAGTCGCCGCGCATGCATGCCGTGCTGCTGCGCACCGTCTGCTACTTTCTGCAGGCCGCCGCCATCATGGCCCTGCTGCCGCTGACGGCCCAGCGCCTGGACCACGGCACGGCCAGCAGCGGCAGTGCCGGCACCTTCACGCTGCTGCTGGCCTCCATGGGCGCGGGCGCCATCCTGGGCGCCATGCTGCTGCCGCGCATACGCCAGATGCTGTCGGGCGAGCGCACGGTACTGGCCGGCGTGGCCGCGCAAAGCCTGGCCACGCTGACCGTGGCCTTCGCCCCCCATATCGCCGTGGCCGTGCCGGGCATGATGCTCTCGGGCATGGCCCTGCTGGCCACGGCCAACACGCTGGGCGTAGCCGCGCAGATGGCCCTGCCCAACTGGGTGCGGGCACGCGGCATGTCCATCTACCAGATGTCCATCATGGGCAGCACGGCCATTGGCGCCGCCATCTGGGGCAAGATCGCCAGCCTGGGCTCGGTGCAGATCAGCATGGCCGTGGCCGCCGTCAGCGGGCTGACGGCACTGCTGATCGTGCAGCGCCTGAACCCGGACCGCGACATCGAGGAAGACCTCAGCCCTTCTCGCGCCTTCACGCCGCCGACGGCAGCGCTGCCGCCCGAAGCCGGCCGCGTGGTGGTGACCATCGAATACCTGATCGACCCGGCCAGGGCCGGTGCCTTCCGCGATCTGATGCAGCTGAGCCGGCGCAGCCGCCTGCGCCAGGGCGCGCTGTCCTGGAGCCTGCTGCACAGCATGAGCCAGCCCGAGCGCTTCGTGGAGCAGATCACCGACGAATCCTGGACCGAGCATCTGCGCCGCTTCGAGCGCGTGACGACCGCCGATGTGGCGCTGCGCGACCGCAAGCTGAGCTTTCACAAGGGCAAGGAGCCGCCCGTGGTGCAGCGCTACTTCACCGACGCTCTTTAAAAGAGAGCTTACAGCGCTTTCAGTTCAATGATTTCAGATAGTTATTCATCGAAATTCATTGACTGACAAGCGCTGGCAGCTCCTGTTTTTAGCATCAACGCAGATGCGGTGCCGATCCGGCCAAGGCCTTGGGCCAGAAGGCCCAGAGCTTGAGCGGCTGCTTGATGCGGCCCGCCACATCACCGGCCTCGGCCCCCCAGCCCATGAAATAGTCGGCACGCACGGCGCCCAGAATGGCGCTGCCCGTATCCTGCGCGAACACCAGGCGGTTGAGCGATACCGTGGGGCCGGGCGTGGACAGCCAGACCGGCGTGCCATAGGGGATGCTGTTGCGGTCCACGGCAATCGAGCGGCCCGGCGTCAGCGCCACGCCCTGGGCGCCCTTGGGACCGAACTGGGCATCGAAGTCATTGAGCGCCTCCTCGCGGAAGAACACATAGCGCGGATTGCTCCAGAGCATCTCGTTGACACGCGAGGGATTGGCGGCAATCCAGGCACTGATGCCGGGCCAGGTGGCATCGCGCACCAGGTTCTGGTCGAGCAGCCAGCGGCCCACGCTCTTGTAGGGCTGATCGTTGGTGCCGGCATAGGCCACGCGGATCATACGCTGGCGGCCGTCGGCCTCGGTCAGCATCAGCCGGCCCGAGCCCTGGATATGCAGCACCAGCATGTCCACCGGATCGCGCAGCCAGGCAATGGCACGGCCGGCCAGGGCGGCCTGCGCCTCGGAGTTGGTGTCGATCTGCTGGCGCGTGAACCAGGGCTTGCGCTTGCCAAAGCCCTGCGGGACCTGATAGATGGGCACGTTGAAGCCGTTGCCCTGCACACGGCGCGCCTCGTACAAGGGCTCGTAATAGGCGGTCAGCATGCCGTCGGGGCTGCCCGTGGTCGCTTCGATGCGATAGGGCTGCAGCGTGTTCATCATCCAGCTGCGCTGCTCGTCTTCCGAGGCAATGCTCAGCCTTCGCACCTCGCCGCACAGATTGGCAAACACGGTGCTGGGACGCTCGCAGTTCTTGATCCAGGCATTCCAGGCCTCGTTCAGGGAATCCTGGGGCACGCCGGGCAACTCGCCCCAGTCCACCGCCACCCAGCGGCTTTTAGTCGGTACATTGGCGGTGAACGGCGGCTTGGCTGCGGAAGCCGACCCGCCATGCGGAGCCATCTCGGGCACCGATGCCGGGTCGTTTTGCTGCTTGGTGGTGGTGCATGCCACCAGGGTTCCTACAATCAGCGCCAGTGAAGCACGGCGCAGGAGATGGAAATTCATGGGTCTGATTTTGCTTGAAGCACTGCTGGCATTGGCCATTTTGGTCGCTATTGTGTGGTGGACCATGTTCTCAGGTCGAAAAAAGGGTGAGTTGCCGGCCCCGGTCGAGCCTGCGCCGCACAAAGAAGTGCTTGCAGACCCCGAACAAGATCGCTCTAATCGAGCTTAGCCCATGGCGCTGCAGCCACTGCAGCGCGGGCCGGATGTGACAATCTTTTGCATCAGAAACCGCGCGCTGGCACGCGTCCTACTTTTTTCGGTTTCTCTTGGCAGTACGCTCAAGGCCTTGCAGCTTTTACGCGAAGCTGGTTTGCAAGACCCTCCGGGTCGTTCATCAAACTAAGGAGTTTTCTATGCGCAAGCAATTGGCTGTGACGGCCGCTCTGGCCTCTGCATTGTTGATCACCGGCTGTGCCAATACCGGCGGCATGTCGGACACCACGCGCCGTACTGCCACCGGCGCAGGCGTGGGCGCGCTGGGCGGCGCTGCCATTGGCGCCATTGCTGGCGGCCATGCCGGCAAGGGTGCACTGATCGGTGCCGGTGTCGGCGCCCTGGGCTCCTATATCTGGTCGCAGAACCTCGAGAAGCAAAAGCGTGAAATGGAAGCCGCGACCCAGGGCACAGGCGTGGGCGTGACACAGACCGCGGACAACCAGCTCAAGCTGGACATCCCCAGCGACATTTCCTTTGACACCGGCCGCGCCGACATCAAGGGCAACTTCGCCCCCATCCTCGATCGCTTTGCCGAAGGTCTGCGCAACAACCCCAACGCAGAAGTGCGCATCATCGGTCACACCGACAGCACAGGCTCCGATGCCATCAACAACCCTCTGTCGCTGCAGCGCGCCGAGAGCACCCGCAACTATCTGACATCGCGTGGCGTCAACGGCGCCCGCATCCAGGTGCAGGGCATGGGCTCGCACCAGCCCGTGGCATCCAATGCCACCAACGAAGGCCGTGCGCGCAACCGCCGCGTGGAAATCTTCGTGGGTGAGCGCGCTCCTCAGTAAGACAGGCGCCAGCCAGCAAAAAGCCCCGCAAAGCGGGGCTTTTTTCATCTCGGGGAGGCTTGCTTCCGCTCAGGCGTTGCGCAGCAGATTGGCCAGCTCCACGGCCGACTTGACCTGCATCTTGTCGAAGACACGCGCCCGATGCACTTCCACGGTGCGCACGCTGATATCGAGCTGATCGGCAATCAGCTTGTTCGGCACGCCCTCGACGACCAGCTTCATCACGTCTTTCTCGCGATCGGTGAGCTCGTCCAAGCGACTGCGCACCTCTTCGCGCGCCTGCAAGGCGGCCAGATGCTCGGCTGACAGCGCCAGCGCCTGCTCCACCCGGTCCACCAGCGCGTTGTCGGAAAACGGCTTCTCGCAGAAATCGAAGGCGCCACGTTTGACCGTATCCACGGCCGTCGGCACATCGGCATGGCCAGTCAGAAAGATCACAGGCATGGCCTCGATCTGGCCGCGCTCCAGCATGCGGTTGAACAGCGACAGCCCGCTCATGCCCGTCATGCGCATATCGAGCAGCAGGCAGCAAGGGCGACGCGTCACGGGGCTGGTCTGCAGCACGGCCTGCTCGAATTCTTCGGCGTTGCGATAGCACTCGCTCAGCAATCTGCGCGAACGCAGCAGCCATGCCAATGCCTCTCGGACATCGGCATCGTCGTCCACCACGTAGACGGTAGCGTCGGTTACAGGTTCCATGAAGCCTAGTTCTCTCTGGGTTCCCAGTGGGCCGGAAGCGTGAAGACAAACTCCGTGCCCTGCGGGAGGTGCGGGCGGTAATCAAGGTGACCACCATGTTGCTCCACCACCGTGCGGCACAGACTCAGGCCCAGGCCCATGCCTTCGGTGCGCGTGGTGAAGAAGGGGGTGAACAGCTGCTCGGCGACTTCCGCAGAAATGCCGGCGCCGCAGTCCATGATGGAAAATTCTACCCAACGCGCGTTATTACCGTCAGAACTGCGCCTGACAGCCATGGTCAACACCCTCTCCTTGAGCTCGGGCAGGTCCATGGCCTGCATGCCGTTGCGCGCCAGATTGAGCAGCACCTGCTCGACCATGGTGACATCGCACAGCACCCCTGGCAGATCGGGCTCCAGCTCCAGCTGCACAGTTGCATTGAGCTTGTGCGCCTGCAGATAGACCAGAGGCATGACGGCATCGATCAGCTCCACGGGCTGCACCACCTCTCTGGACTTGTCGCGCCGGCGCACGAAATCGCGCACGCTCTTGATGACCTTGCCTGCGCGGTCGGCCTGAAAACCGATGCGCTCCAGAGCCATGCGCAAGTCCTTGAGATGCGGGACCTGAGGGCCGGTCGGCTCATGCTCCAGCAGATTGAGCGAGCCCGTGGCATAGCTGGAAATGGCGGCCAGCGGCTGTGTCAGCTCATGGCTGAGCATGGAGGCCATCTCGCCCACCGTCGCAAGGCGTGCCGTGGCCTGCAGGCGCTCCTGGGAGGCACGCGACATCTCCTCCATGCGGCGCTGCTCGCTGATATCGATGAAAGCGCTCATCCAGCCCGTGTGCTGGCCCTGGGCGGTGATCAGCGGCGCCTCGAAAATCAGCACCGGAAAGCGCGAGCCGTCCTTGCGCATGAACACGCTCTCGTGGCCCTGGCGCGGTGTGGGCAGCAGGCCGGCAAGGCGCTGATCGCGCCGGCTCACATATTCCTGGGCCAGCTCGGGCGGCCAGTAAGGCGCCACATTGAGGCCCAGCAGCTCCTGCGCGCTGAAGCCCACCATATTGCAGAAGGCCGGGTTCACATAGGTGATGCGGCCCTGGAGATCGCGTGCACGCATGCCCGTGACCAGGGAGTCCTCCATGGCCTTGCGAAAGGCCAGCGCATCGCCCAGATCGCGCTCCGCCCGCAGGCGGCGGCGGTTGTCGCGCACCAGCACCACCACCACGGTCACTAGCGCGATCGACATGCCGGTCACCAGCGCCGTCATCACATTCGGAAAAACACTGGGCGCGTGATGCCAGCTGTCCATGCGCAGCACCAGGGTGTTGCCCGGCAGATCCAGCAACTGCTGGGCCGTGAACATGCGCGAGCCGCGCCAGGCCGCCCCCACCATGGCCAGACGCGTGCCGTCCGGCTCGGTGAACGAAACCTCCTGGGTGCGCGGCAGGGATTTGCCCACCTGGGCCATCAGAATGCCCTGCAGGCTGTACGTGCCCAGCACATAGCCCACCACATGGCCGTTCTCCGTCAGCGGCATGCAGACCTGCATGGTCTCCGTGCCCAGGCCCTCGCCCAGCAGCTGGAAGCGGCTGGGCGAGTACGATGGCCCGTTGACGCGCCTGGCCTGGGTACAGGTCAGTGCCTCGCCTGAATGCAGCTCGGGCAAATGGCTTTCGTCCTCGACCAGCAAGGTGCGATAAGGCGTCTCGGCATGCTCGATGAGACGCATGTTTTCACCGCGCCATTCGATGCGCATCAGGTCGCGGCGCTGCTGCAGCAGCTCGGTCGCATGCTCGCGCCAGGCGGCATGCTTGCTGCTGTAGGCGCTCAGCGCCAGCAGGTCCTGCAGATTGCGGCCCAGCGCTGCACGGATATCGCCGACCGCATTGGCGGTGTCGCGCTCCAGCTTTTCCTGCACCTGCGAGGCCTCATAGCGTCCGGCCAGCCAGACCATGGTGACCAGCATGCTGACCACCAGTGCCACCAGCAAGGTCCATAGCGACCAGCGCTTCCAGGCCATGCGCCAGCGCCGCCAGGGCCAGTGGGCGGGATGGTCCTCGGGCAGTGCGTCAAGAGCGGTATTCAGCGGATCAGTCACAGCACACGATGGGTTAAGGCCGGCAATTGCTGGCGCACCTGCAGCAGGCGGTCACGATTGAGCTCTCCCGCCACCACGCCGGTGCCGCTGGCCTGCAGGCCCTGCACCTCGCCCCAGGGGTCGATCAGCAGGCTGTGGCCCCAGGTGCGGCGACCGTTTTCATGCACGCCGCCCTGGCCCGGTGCCAGCACATAGGCCAGGTTCTCTATCGCCCGCGCCCGCAGCAGCACCTCCCAGTGCGCCTGGCCCGTGGTGTAGGTGAAGGCACTTGGCACCAGCAGCAGATCGGCCCCCTGTGCGCTGAGCGCGCGGTACAGCTCGGGAAAGCGAAGGTCATAACAGACACTCAGGCCCAGGCGCCAGCTCACGCCATCTCTGGCCTGTACGTCGCAGACCACGGGCTGGCTGCCCGCCTGCACCACGGCGGCCTCGGTATAGCTCTCGCGCCCGTTGTCGAACTGAAAGAGGTGGATCTTGTCGTAGCGGGCCACGCATTCGCCCTCGGGCGAATAGACCAGACTGGTGTTGAGCACATGGCTGTCGTCAGCGGCCTGCAGCGGCAGCGTGCCGGCCACCACCCACAGCTGCAGCTGCCTGGCAGCCCCGGCCATGAAGTCCTGGATCGGCCCCTGGCCAAAATCCTCCCGATAGGCCAGCTTGTCGGTGTCCCTGGCTCCCATGGCACAGAAATACTCGGGCAGCACCACCAGCTCCGCACCCAGGGCGGCAGCCTGCTGCATCAGGCTGCGCGCCTGCGCCAGATTGGCTGCGACGTCCTGATCCGAGACCATTTGTAGAGCGGCAATCTTCATGGCTTCTCCTCCGAGCTTGGAGCGGCGGCGGGCTGCTTGCCGGCATCGTCGGCTCCGGCCTTGGGCACACTGCGCCTGGGCAGCTCGGTCACCTGCGGGTCTTCCCAGCTGCCGTGGATATGGAACTCCTTGGTCGTGGCCGCAATCAGCGGGCCACGCAGAATCATCTGTGCCAGAAAGCTGCTCAGCCCCACCACGGGATTGATGGCCGTCGCAACCAGGGAGGCGGACAGGGCGTTGATCTCCGGCACCACCACCACATGCAGGTCCTGGGTTTCCTTGTCGATATCGGCAGAGCCCTCCATCAGCACGGCCGCGTTCACGCCCTTCATCTGCATGTTATTCGTCTTGGCAATGCCGCGCTCTATGGTGACATCGCCTCGCATGAAGTCGAACGAGAAGCCGTTGCGGAACACGTCGCGGAAATCCAGCGTCAGCCGCCTGGGCAAGGACTGCAGGCTGAGCACGCCCAGCAGCTTGGCCAGTCCCGGATCGGCCTTGAGGAACTGGCCTTTTTGCACCTCCAGATGCACGGCGCCGGACATGGTCTTGAACTCCGGCGTCACGGGCGCTCCTGTCCAGCTGATTTCACCCTGCAGCTGGCCCTGTCCATTGGCAACCACGCCAGGCATGTCAAAGCGATTGAGCAGCTTGCCCACATCGCGCAGATTGAGCTGGAACTGCAGCTGGGTCTGCCCCGGGTGCTTTTTGTCACTGGAGCGCAGCCCCCAGGAGCCCTGGGCCGTCAACGTCGCCTCGGGCGTGCTGATATTGAAGCGCGACAGCTGCCATTCGCGCTGCCCCGCGCCGACGGACAGCCCGTGATTGCGCGCCACCACATCCAGCTTGCCCAGCGAACGCCTGCCCAGCTGGAAGTCGTCCACACTGACCTGCAAGGCCGGTAACTCGCGCACATTGCCGGTCTGTTCCGCAGCGGCATCCAGCCCTTCGTCCGGGCCGTCGGGAATGCTCAGACGCGAGAGCTTGGCGATGACAAGGCCGCCCGGCTCCTGCGCAGAGGGCTCTCGGTACTCCACACGCCCCGCCAGCTCGCGTGACTGGATCTGGTTGATCCAGACCTTGCTGGCATGGCTGAGCTGCAGGGATACATCGTGCAACGAACGGCCATGGAGCTTCACCTCGCGCGCCTGGAGCGCCAGCTGCTGCGGCACAAACTGGCGCCAGCTCTCTTCCTCGGTACCGGGGCCATCGGCAGCGCCCCCTGCACCATCGGGCCACAAACGACTCCAGGCATCCAGATCAAGCACCGGCAGTTGCACCCTGGCCTGCAGGCCGGCAGGCGGCAACACGGCTTCCGCCGTGCCCGACTCCACCAGCTCCAGGCTGCCACGCGTGATGCGGGCCTGAGCCCCGCTGATATCGCGCTCCAGCAAAGCTGCGGCGTGATTGCCCCATTGCACGCCGAACTGATCGGTCAGCGGCTTGGCCACGGCTGGCACCGTGCGGTTGACACGCAAGGCCAGGGAGCTGTCGGCCGCCTTGCCCAATGGAGCTGGCAACATGACCGCCATGCCCTGCAGGTCGGACTGCAGACTGATTTCCGGCACGCTGTGCAGCACCTTGATCTGCAAGCCATAACGGGCCTGGCCCTGCAGATGCTTGCCCAGAGCCACCAGTTCGCTCATCTCCTTGGCATCACGCAGGCCCTGGGCCGTGGCAATGCCGTCCACACGCACTTGCACCGGAGCCGTGGCGGCATCGGCGGCAGGCTTCATGCCGCCCTCGATGCGCACATCACCGCCCAGCGCTCTGGCCTGCACGCCCGAGAGCTGAAAGCCGGTCTCCGAAAACTGCACATTGCCGCGCAGTTGGCTGAGTGTGGGCACCTCGGGCATCAGCTGCAGCGTATTGCCCGCCAGCGCCACTTCACCCTGTACCTTGCTGCGCTCCATATGCATGGTGGGCAGATGCAGCCTGAGGCTGAGCTTGGCATTGCCCGTGGCCTTGCTGCCATCCAGAGCATGGGCAGTCAGCGCAGACAGGGCAGAGCCTTGAACCAGGTTCAGCATATCGCCCAGGGCTCCATGAGCCTTGGCGTTGACCTCCACCTCGGTCAGGTTCCAGTCGGCCACTCCGGCCTGCGCTTCATCAACCACGATGGCGGTATGCCCCAGAAAGCCCTTGGCCTTGCGCACCTGCATGGAGTTGCGGTCAAACACCAGCTCGCCCGACAGCCTGGTCAGCGGCGGCCAGGGCTTTTCGCCAGGGCCCAGCAGATAGCCGGGCACAAACTGGTAGTTCACATCATGCACCTGGGCACTGATGTGGAATTCGCCCTTGCCCGGTTTTTCAAACGGCACATGCTCGAGCTCGCCCTTGACGCGGAAGTTCACCGCGCTGGCCTGACCCGTGGTGATGGCCTCGCGCACATAGCGCAGCGCATCGCTGCCCAGATCCTGGGGCAGATAGCGATAAATCCGTTCACCCTTGGCGCGGCTGAGCTGCCCTTGCAGATCCAGCAGTCCCGGAAAGCGCGGCTGCTCCTTGGTCCCAGCACCGGACTGCCAGCTGGCCTGGGCCTGGCCGGCCGTGTCCTCATTGGCGAAACGCAGCCGGGGCACCTGCACCTTGATGGACTGGCCCTTGTCCAGCAGCTGCCAGCGCACCAGGCTGTCGAACTGGTCGAACGGAATATCGGGGTCTTCAAACACTCCGGGGAAGCTCAGCATGGCCTGGCTGGCGGCCGCCGTCTTGGTCAGCGTTGCCTCGCCGCTGTCCTGGTCCAGGCTGAACTTGCCACTCAGCCCCCGCACGCCGGGGATACCAATGCTGTGCGGGCCCTCCTGCGAAGCCTGGGAACGCAAGCCCAGTTGCTCGAAGCGCCCCGAAGCCTTGTACTGGGCCAGCTGCTGCAGAGGTCCGCGCCATGACAGCTTGAGATCACTCAGCTGTCCTGCCGGCGCAAGCGCCTTGAGCTGGGTCTGCACGGCCTGCGGCAGGGGCAGACGCTGCAGCATCTGCGCCGCAATGGCCAGATCGATGCCATCGGCCTGAACCTCGCCATGCTCGCCCTGGCTGCCCTGCTCGGAAGCGCCGGTCGGCACATAGCGCAGGCTGAAGTCGCCTCTGGGCCAGTTCAGGCCGTCATCGGCCGTGAACTGCAAACCCTGGACGGAAAACTGGTAACCATTCTGGTTCTTGGCCCGCAGGCGCCCCCGCAAGGCCTGCAGGGCCAGGGGCTCAGGTCTGTCTCGCCATTGGAGTTGCAACGCCTGTACCGCGACATCGGCCACCCCGCCCACGGGCTGGCCGTGCTCCACATCCAGCCAGGCCCTGACCGAGCCCTTGCCCTGCTGCAGCTTCCAGTCCTGCGGCCCCAGATACTGACCCAGATGGGACAGATCGATATGCGTGAAGTCCAGATAAGCCTGTCCGCTCCAGCGCTCCAGACGCCCTTCATGCACCGACAGCAAAGGCTCCTTGAAGTTGCCCATGACCGTAAAGCGCTGGCCCCAGCCCTCTGGCGGCGTGGCATCCAGCCGCAGGGAGTGGTGCCAGCGCTTGTTGCGCAGCACCAGATCCACATCCTGCAGTTGCAAGGGCGCGGCATTGCGCAGCTCGTCCACCCACTGCAGCTTGCCGCTGCGGATGGCGATTTCGGGCTGGGAGAAGATCCAGTCGGAGTCGGTACCCTGCCCCGGATCGGATGACACGGCAATACCGGCCACAAAGATCTGGCCATCGGCATCGCGGCGGACCGTCAGATCCGGCCCTTCCAGATATATCTGCTCGATGCCCAGGGTCATCAGCGAATGGGCAGAGACCGCCACCACCACCTTGGGCAGCAGCAAGGCCTCACTCTTGTTCGCAGGGTCATGCAGGACTACGTCGCCCAGCTCGAAAGTCGGCACCAGACCCGAGCGGTAAGCATTCAGCCTGCCAATGGAAACCGGTACACCCAGGCTGCGTGAGGCCAGGGATTCCAGCTCGGGGCGCCACTGTTCGATTCGCGGCACAATCCAGAAATGGAGCACCCCCCACACGGTGGCCAGCAGCAGCCACAGGCTCAGGACCAGTCCCAGAGACCACCGTGCCAAGCTGGCCAGCCTATGAATTTGGCGAGTTGGGAGTGGTTTCGGTTCGATCATCGGTGGCCTAGCAATGGCAGGAATTATGACCGGCGCCCCCGTGCGCGTTTCGGTAACCACACGTTGCCGGGCTGATTACCTGCCTGCCTGACACCATTTTTCACGGTCCGCATGCAGTCCCCAGAGCAAGCAATGGCAGAAAACGCCCTCAATGTTCCTTCCCCGGCCCAGTACTCGCGCTTTGTGCAGCGCCTTCACCGCCGTTACGAGAACTGGTTTGACGCCTTGCCGCCGGGAGCCCCCGACCGGGCCCTGATGGAGCAGGCCCTGGGCACGTTGCAGTCGCGCGGCCTGGATCTCTCCGCGGCGCTGCGCGTGCTGCGCCAGCTGGTGATGGAGCGCATCATCGTGTTGGACTGCGAACAGCAGGCACCTCTCGCCGTGGTGACCAAGGCCGTCACCGAGCTGGCCGAGCTGGCCCTGGATCGCGCCTGCACCCAGGTGCGCGCCGAACTCGACACCCGGCATGGTGCACCTCAAGGACCCGCCGGCCAGGAAGTCCAGTTCTGGGTCATAGGCATGGGCAAGCTAGGTGCCCGCGAGCTCAATGTCTCCAGCGACATCGACCTGATCTACGTCTACGAACATGACGGCGACACCCGGGGCAAGGCCGACGGCCGCGGCGTGATCTCCAACCACGAGTACTTCGGCCGTGCCGTCAAGGGCATCTTCAGCCTGATCGGCGACACCACCGAGCACGGCTTTGTCTTTCGCGTCGACCTGGCCCTGCGGCCCAACGGCAATTCAGGCGCCCCCGCCGTTTCGCTGTCCTCTCTGGAAGAGTATTTACAGATCCACGGCCGGGAGTGGGAGCGCTTTGCCTGGCTCAAGAGCCGCATCGTGGCGCCGCTGGCCGATATCCAGACCCCCAACGTCCAGGCCCTGCGCGGCGTGGTGCTGCCCTTTGTGTTCCGCCGCTATCTGGACTATGCGGTGTTCGACTCGCTGCGCAGCCTGCATCGCCAGATCCGCGACCACGCCTCCAAGCGCAGCGCAGGCCATCCCGAGCGCGCCAACGACGTCAAGCTCTCGCGCGGCGGCATCCGCGAGATCGAATTCATCGTGCAGCTGCTGCAGGTGGTGCGCGGCGGCCAGTTCCCCGAACTGCGCCGCCGCCCCACGCTGGAAGCGCTGCAGCGCCTGGTGCAGGCCAATCTGATGAGCGCCGAAATTGCCGATGCGCTGAGCCGCGCCTACATCTTCTTGCGCCAGGTAGAGCACCGCATCCAGTATCTGGACGATCAGCAGACCCATGTGCTGCCCACACGCGACGATGATCTGCTGTGGATTGCCCGCACCCTGGGCTATGCCGATGCCTGCGGCTTTCTGCACCAGCTGGACGAGCACCGCGAACTGGTGGCACAGGAGTTCGACACCTTGCTCGGCGGCGACTCCCAGCAATGCAGCAACGGCCACTGCAATGCCGCCAAGGCCGCGGCAGGCGGACCGCCCACGCCCAGAGACATCGAAGACCTGATCGAGGCCCTGCCTCCCTCGCTGGCCGGGCAGGTCGCCGACTGGCGCAGCAATACCCGCATCAACGGCCTGCGCGACGAGGCGCGGGCCCGTTTGTTCAGGCTGGTGGAGCGCACCTCGCAATGGGTGGAAAGCGGCCAGTCCAGCGAAGAAGCTGCCAAACGCTTTCTGCAGTGGCTGGAACCCTTGCTGCGCCGCGAAAGCTACCTCGCCTTGCTGCTGGAACGCCCTGCAGTTCACGAGAGGTTGCTACATCTTTTGGGAGCTGCACGCTGGCCTGCACGGTACCTGCAGCAACACCCCGGGGTGATCGATGAGCTGGCCAGCGATGCCATCCTCAAGGAGCGCTTTGTCGCAGCAGACTTCGAGCACGAGCTGGCCATGCGCCTGGCCGCCCTGCAGTCCACGGGCGAGGACGACGATGAAACCCTGCTCAATCTGCTGCGCCGCGCCCACCATGCCGAAGTCTTCCGCACCCTGGCGCGCGATATCGAAGGCCGCATTACCGTAGAGCAAGTGGCCGACGACCTCAGCGCCCTGGCCGACAGCGTGCTGCGCATCACGGCCCAATGGTGCTGGAGCCGGCTCAAGAACCGCCATCGCGATACGCCACGTTTCGGCATCGTGGGCTACGGCAAGCTGGGCGGCAAGGAGCTCGGCTACGGCAGCGATCTGGACATCGTCTTCGTCTTCGATGACGACGATGACCGCGCACCCGAGGTCTACGCGGCCTATGTGCGCAAGCTCATCAACTGGCTGACCGTCAAGACCGGTGAAGGCGATCTGTTCGAGATCGACACCGCGCTGCGCCCCAACGGCAACTCGGGCCTGCTGGTGACCAGCTTCGAGTCCTATGCCAATTACCAGCAGCAGCGCGGCAGCAACACCGCCTGGACCTGGGAACACCAGGCCATGACGCGTGCCCGCTTTGTGCTTGGCAGCCGCGACTTTCCCTCGCCTGCAGGCGAGCCTGCGACCGATCTGCACCTGCATCAGCGCTTTGATGCGGTGCGCGAAGCCGTCATCACCGCGCCGCGCGATGCCGCTGCTCTGCGCAACGAGATTGAAACCATGCGTGAGCGGGTGCGCGGCGCCCACCCGGTACGCGGCGGCCTGTTTGACGTCAAACACAGCCCCGGCGGCATGGTGGATGTGGAATTTGCCGTGCAGTACCTGGTGCTTGCCGAATCCGGCGCGCACCGCGAGCTGATCGCCAATGTGGGCAATATCGCCTTGCTGCAGCGCGCCGAAGACGCGGGCCTGCTGCCCAAGACAGTGGGCTATGAAGCAGCCAAGGCCTACCGCGAGCTGCGCCGCCTGCAACACGTGGCAAGACTGGATGAGCGTTCCGGACAGCTGGAGCCGGAGCAGGCCCAGGCCCAGCGCGAAGCGGTACTCAAGCTCTGGGCTGCGGTGTTCGGGCCTGTCGCCTCAGCACAAAGCAGCTAACTGTCTCAAGGGACCGGAGATTGGTGAGTACCTGCTTTTCGAAGCACTGGCAGCATCCATCAAGATTTGCCTACAGGCATTGCCAAACTGTTACAAAAATGAAACCCACGGGGGCTGGAACTTCTGCAACAGTGTCTTATCTGATAGTCAAGTGCAATGAACTGACAGGTCTGCATTCACCAATTTCCAGTTGCGAAGCCCTTGGGTACGCCCATTGAACAATCCCCGGAGCGCTTCTCCTCCCTCCCTCTCTTAATTCGTTTCGGGATGCTTCGCAGCTTTTTTATGCCCCAAAAAAGGCCACTTTCGAGTGGCCTTTTCTTTGACGACATGCTGCCACTCAGTGGGGCACGGTGTTCACAAAGCTGGGGCGTGCCGCCAGCTTGATCAGCAAGGCGGCCAGATTCGGATGCTCGGCGCGCCAGTCCATCTCGGGAAAGCGGAAATCCAGCCAGGCCAGGGCACAGCCGACGCTGATATCGGCCAGCGTCAGATGCGTGCCTCCGCAGCAAAACGGCTTCTCGCCCAGGCCCTGAGACATGACCTTGAGCGCGGCCTGGACCTTGCCCATCTGGCGGTCCATCCAGGCCTGGCTGCGCTGCTCTGCGCTGCGGCCGGGCCAGGTGGCCTCCAGCCGCACCAGAACGGCAGCGTCCAGCATGCCGTCAGCCAGGGCCTCCCAGGTCTTGACCTCGGCGCGCTCGCGGCCCGTGCCCGGAATCAGCTTGCCAACCGGCGAAAGTGTGTCCAGATATTCGACGATGACGCGCGAATCGAACATGGCCTCCGTGCCGTCCATCACCAGACGCGGCACCTTGCCCAGAGGATTGCCCGTACCCGGCGCAAGCGCTTCCTCCCAGGGGTTTTCTTCGACGAATTGATAGTCCAGCTTCTTTTCGGCCAGCACGACGCGGACTTTGCGCACAAAGGGGCTGGTGGTGGAGCCTATTAGTTTCATAGCAGCGGTTCCATGACACGAGTCACCGGCGACGGGCCGGTGCGATGATTCTATGCGCTGGCATGGCGGCACGGCTGCCGCCGCAAAGGGCCGGCATGCATGCCGGCCGCGGCCGCCGAGCAACCCAGCGCGGCGTGCGACTGATGCAGCGCACCTACAATTGCGCCACCATGAACCTGTCCTCCCTCACCGCCATCTCTCCCTTGGACGGCCGCTACGCCGCCAAGCTGTCCGCACTGCGCCCCATCATGAGCGAATACGGCTATATGCACCGCCGTGTTCAGGTCGAGGTGACCTGGTTCATCGCCCTGTCCGATGCCGGCTTTGCCGAATTCCCCGCGCTGTCGGCCGAATCGCGCGACTATCTGCACGCGCTGGTCGCCAACTTCTCCGAAGCCGATGCAGACGCCATCAAGGCCATCGAAAAGACCACCAACCACGACGTGAAGGCCGTGGAGTACTGGATCAAGTCCAAGTTCGATGGCCGCGCCGAGCTGCAAAAGGCCGCCGAGTTCGTGCACTTTGCCTGCACCAGCGAAGACATCAACAACACCAGCCACGCGCTGCAGATCCGTGTCGGCCGCGACACCGTGCTGCTGCCTGCCATCGACGGCATCATCGCCAAGCTGCGCGAGATGGCCCACCTCTACGCCGAAGTGCCCATGCTCAGCCGCACGCACGGCCAGACCGCCTCTCCCACCACCGTGGGCAAGGAACTGGCCAATGTGGTCGTGCGCCTGCAAAAGGCCGCTGCCAACATCGCCGGTGTGAAGATCCTGGGCAAGATGAACGGCGCCGTGGGCAACTACAACGCCCACCTGTCGGCCTGGCCCGAGTTCGACTGGGAAGCGTTCAGCCAGAACGTGGTGGAATCGGCCGAGCCCAAGGGCCTGGGCATCAGTTTCCAGCCCTACTCCATCCAGATCGAGCCCCATGACTACATGGCCGAGCTGTTTGACGCGATGGCGCGCACCAACACCATCCTGATCGACCTGTCGCGCGACATCTGGGGCTATGTGTCCCTGGGCTTCTTCAAGCAGCGCCTGAAGGCCGGCGAGATCGGCTCGTCCACCATGCCCCACAAGGTCAATCCCATCGACTTCGAGAACTGCGAAGGCAATCTGGGCATGGCCAACGCCATGCTCAAGCATCTGGCCGAGAAGCTGCCCATCAGCCGCTGGCAGCGTGACCTGACCGACTCCACCGTGCTGCGCAACATCGGCGTCGCCTTCGGCTACACCACGCTGGCCTACGCTTCGCTGATGACCGGCCTGAACAAGCTCGAACTCAACGAAGAGCGCCTGCAGGAAGACCTGAACCACGCCTGGGAAGTGCTGGCCGAGCCCATCCAGACCGTGATGCGCCGCTATGGCGTGCAGGGCGCCTACGAAAAGCTCAAGGAAGTCACGCGCGGCAAGACCGTGCTGGCCGAAGACCTGCACCGCCTGATCAACGGTCTGGAAATCCCCCAGGCCGACAAGGACCGTCTGCTGGCCATGACGCCAGCCTCCTACATCGGCAAGGCTGCCGAGCTGGCCAAGCGCGTTTGAACCGCAAGTTTGATCCGCAAAAAGGATAGCTGCTAGCGCTTGACACTCAAGCTTTTCAGCATCAAAGAGCTGCCAAAGCCAATGTTTATTGGCGCTGGCAGCTCTTGTTTTTGATAGTTTTCAAAAGGACTGCCTGCGGGCAGCACCGCCATGGCCATCAAGTCCACCATCTTCAAAGCCAATCTGTCGATTGCCGACATCGACCACAACTACTACGCCGACCACAATCTGACGCTGGCGCGCCATCCCAGCGAAACAGATGACCGCATGATGGTGCGCCTGGTGGCCCTGGCGCTGAACGCCTGGAAGCTGCAGGACCTGTGCAATGGTGACGGCACGCTGGGCTTTGGCATCGGCTTGTCCGACCCCGATGATCCGGACGTGCACATCACCGACTACACCGGCCAGAAGCGCCTGTGGATCGAAGTCGGCCAACCCGACGAAAAGCCCATCACCAAGGCCTGCAACAAGTCCGACCATATGCTGGTCTATCCCTTCAACCACGCCGCCCATGTCTGGTGGAAGGGTCTGGAAGGCAAGCTGGCCCGCCAGAGCAAGCTGGAAGTGCATTACATCGACTCGGAAGTGGCCCAGCAACTGGGTGCGCTGGCCGAGCGCAGCATGCAGCTGCAGGCCACGATTCAGGAAGGCCAGCTCACACTGTCCAGCAATCTGGGCACGGTGTTTGTCGAGCCCACGCGCTGGAAATAAGCCTCAGAAACTCTGGCCGCGCCGCTCCGCCGCGCGCTCCGCATAGCGGTTGAAGCGCCAGGAATCGCCCTCGACCGTGATGCGACGCCATACGGCCCGCTTCTCGGCGGGCTCCATGGCCGTCCAATACTGCACCTCGTCGAAACTGCGGCCGCAGCCCTTGCATTTCTCGTCGCCCTGACTGGTGGAGCAGATGGCAATGCAAGGCGTATCGGGCATGGTGTCAAACCAGGCCAGCCAGGCAGCCATGGCATGTGATGGAAAGCCCTCCACCGCCACCTCGGACTCGCATGCATGAATCATCAGCGCATACACCTCGGCCAGCGCCTTCACCTCGGGTGCCAGCAGCACGCCGTCGGGCGATGGAGCTCGGCCTCGCCAGTAATTGATGGCAGCTTCGATGTCGGTGATGTGAATGGCAGTCATGGAGCAGGCATCATAAGCCGCTGCCATGAGGCCTGCGTCAGCAAGGTTGCTTCTTTTTTGGTAGCTGCCTGTGCTGTGTGCAAAGGCGCTGCAAGACGGCTGCTCAATATAAAACCTGTGAACTAGATGGGGTTTGAAACTTGAAATCCCATGCCTGCTGTGTTGAAATGCGCAGCTTCGAAGGGGAGTAGCTTATCGGGCGCATGTTTTGCGTCATGAGCGGATGGTCGTCAATACGAAGCGCAAGCTTCCGGCCATACGGTTTGCAGCCAGGCTGCAATCGAGCAAGACCTTTGATAGGCCGATGACGGTCAATCAAAGTGTCTGCCCCTGCACGATTCCTCGCGCGGGTTTGCGCTTCGACTTACGTCACCTTGGTCTTCACCCGCTGGCGTCAAGTGCCAAACCTATGCAGACTGCACCAGCGGCATTCCACAACGAGGAAAAATCACATGGATCTGGACTTTCTGACCCACACGCCCTTCTGGATTGCGCTGGGCCAAATCATCATCATCGACATCCTGCTCGGCGGCGACAACGCGGTCGTGATCGCACTGGCCTGCCGCAAGCTGCCACCCGAGCAGCGTCGCAAGGGCATCATCTACGGTACTGCCGGTGCCATCGTCCTGCGCATCATCCTGATCGCCTTTGCCATGGTGCTGCTGCAGCTGCCGTTCCTGAAGGTCGTGGGTGCCATACTGCTGATCTGGATCGGTATCAAGCTGATTGCTCCCGATGACGAAGGTCACGACAACATCGAAGGCAGCGACAAGCTGTTTGCCGCCATCAAGACCATCATCGTCGCCGACCTGGTGATGTCCGTGGACAACGTGATCGCCATCGCCGGCGCAGCCCAGAGCTCGGGCGACCACCAGATGCTGCTGATCGTGCTGGGTCTGCTGATTTCCGTGCCCATCATCGTCTGGGGCTCGCAGCTGGTCATCAAGCTGATGGAGCGCTTCCCCATGATCATCGTGGCCGGCGGCATGCTGCTGGGCTGGATCGCGGGCGGCATGTTCGTGACCGACCCCGTGTTCGTGAACACCGACAAGTGGCTGTGGATGCCCAAGCTGGGCACGACCGATGCACAAGGTCTGGCCGAGATCTCCAAGACCCTGTACTGGGCAGCCCATATCGGCGGCGCGTTGCTGGTTCTGGCCCTGGGCAAGTTCATTGCCAGCCGCCGCCCCGCGGTTGCAGCCCACTAAGTCTGGAAAACCCAGCAATTCGTGAAGGAATGCGGGAACTGACCGCAGCCTTCACGACTCACAATAGAAACAAGTCGGCACATTCCTACAGATGTGCCGCATTCTTCAACCTTCGTTCCAGTTAGGACGCACTTTGAACCCCATCATTGTTTACGTGGATGACGCCACATACGCCCAGCCTATGCTCGAGGCACTGGCGGGATCGAGCCAGGCGGCTTCCTCCCACTGGTTGCTGGTGGCCTGTGCTCCGCGCATGACCCACCGTGTGAGCAAATGGGTCAGCCATCGCGCTCGCGAGAACTGGCGCGGCAAATGGGCAGACAAGCTGTTTGCGGCGCTGATGCCCGTAATGGCGACGACAGGAGGCAAGGTCACCGCCGTGCTGGCCAAGGGCCCGCTGACCGAGCTGGTCGCCGAGTTGCAGCAGGAACATGGCGCAGCGCAGATCATCGACGCCCGCCGCCCCAAGCAGGAGGTCGTGCAAGCCGCTCCCGTCAAGGCCAATGCCAAGACAGGCGCCACCGGCGGCCGCTGGAATCTGCCCGGCACCATGGCGGCAATTGCCGCCATGATGGGCTTTGTGATCGACGACTCGCTCTCGATTTAAGAGCTTCAAGCACTCTCTGAATAAGCCTTGCGCGGCCAAAACCTCGCAAGGCTTTTTTTATGCTGCGCCGCGATGACCGCAGACACGGCCTGCTGCTATGCTGGCCAGCATGAAAATCCTCGTCAAATGGCTTCTTTGCGCGGCTGCTCTTCTCGCGGTCGCCTATGTCTACAGCGGCGTACAGGTACAGAGCTTCGGCTCGGCCATGATTGCGGCCCTGGTCATCGGCCTGCTCAACACCATCATTCGCCCCATCCTGGTGATACTGACGCTGCCCGTGACCATCATCACCGTGGGTCTGTTCCTGCTGGTGGTCAACGGCCTGATGTTCTGGATGGCCTCCGGCATCCTCGGCGGCTTCCATGTCACCGGCTTCTGGGCCGCCATGCTGGGTGCGCTGATCTACTCGGTGCTGGGCCTACTTATTGACCGCCTTGTCGCGCAGCTGTTCCCGGAGTAACTCGTCCACGGCACGCAAACGTGTGTCGATGATGGAAGCCTCGAAGTAATCGGCACCGGCGCCGGCCTTGCGGGCCAGATCCTGCGCGGCCTTGAAGCGATCCACCGCTGCCGCGTAGTCATAGTGCGCCACCTGGGCCTCTGCTTCGGCCCGTAGGGCGCGCATCTCCTGGCCCTGGCTGCGCCACACGCGGGCCAGCGTCTGCCAGGCCGAGCCATCGCGGGGATGGTCCGTCACCCAGGTCTGCAAGGGGCTGGCCATGGAGCCAGCCTGGTTGAGCCTGAGCAGGATTTCGGTCTTGAGCAACAGCTCTGGCCTGCGCGGCGCAACCCGCTCCACCACGTCAATCGTGGCCAGACTCGGCCCGGCCTCGCGCGGCCCGGCCAGATTGCCGCTGGCCGTGACCCTGGGCGCCGCCTGGGGGGCATTGCCGGACTGCAGCGGCAAAGCCGCCAAGGCCGCCTGCGGGTTGTCGGCCTTGAATTCAAGCTCGGCATTCAGCCATCTGGCCTGAATATTCGCTGGTGCGTTGCCCGCCGTCGCCGCGAGCAACCGCTGCGCCATCTCGCGCGCCAGCGGCCAATCGCGCAGATACATGGCACTGAGCGTCGCTGCATAGCGCTGAGCAACCTGCTCCAACTGGCTCAGGCTGGAAAAACTGCCGGAACGCGGTAGCGTGGCCCACTGGCGACGTACCTCGACACCGGGGTTGGAGATCACACGGGCGCGGGCTGCCATCATCACATGCTCCAGCGTCGGCACGGGGTCGGCCGCACGCTTGCCGGGCGGAATGCGTGAATCCATGTCCGCGATACGCTGGGTGGTCAGCGGGTGGCTGCGCAGATAGGGCCAGCTGCCGTTGTCATTGAGCCTGCTGGCCTGCTGCAGCTTGCCGAACATGCTCACAAAACCCTGGGGAGCAAAACCCGCAGGAGACATCAGGCTGTAGCCCATGCGGTCCGCCTCGCTCTCCATGGCGCGCGAGAAGTTCAGCTGATTCTGCATCACCGCCGCCGGACCGCCCATCATGATGGCCATGGCCGCATCGGGGCTGCGCGTGGCCGCCAGGGCGCCCAGCAGCATGGAAGCCAGCATCAGCGGCGTCTGCTTGCCTTGCTGCGCCATCATGCGGGCAATGTGGCGCTGGGTGATGTGGCTGGTTTCATGGGCAATGACCGAGGCCAGCTCATCGCCGCTGCTGACCACGCCGATCAGGCCCAGATAGACGCCCATATAGCCGCCGGGTAGCGCAAACGCGTTGACCTGACGATCCTTGCCCAGGAGCAGCGTCCAGGCAAAGCGCTCCTCCAGCTCGGGCGACAGCTCGCCATTCTTGCGCGCCGCATCCTGCAGATGCAGCCAGATGCCTTCCACATATTCCTGCAGCACCGGGTCGTCCAGATAGTCCGGATCGCGGTACAGCTCGCGGACGATGGAATCGCCCAGACGCCGCTCCTCGCCCGTGGTCAGCGACGATGCGCCGTCGCCCAGGGTCGGCAAACCCGCCGCCTGCGCAGAGGAAGCCAAGGGGGATACGGCCTGAATAGCTATCAAAACAGAAGCTGTCAGCGCTTTTAGAATATGAACTGTACGCAGTTTTGGCATCAAAAATGGCATGGCAATCACAGCATTGCCGACATACGGATCCTCCATATGCCGACCGTTCAACACCCCACTATGATGCCTTGATTGATGGATGCGGCGAGATGCCCGCCTGTGATGCCCAGGTATAGCCGCCACCCACCACCCGCTCAACCCTGATTGCGCCGCAGAGCCGAACCCGTCTGCAGCCGGAAAGAACCGCCATGTCCTCTCTTACCCACTTCGACGCCCAGGGCCAGGCCCATATGGTGGACGTCGGTGCCAAACCCAGCACCCACCGCATCGCCGTCGCCGAAGGCCGCATCACCATGAAGCCCGAGACCCTGGCCATTGTGCAGGCTGGCACGGCCAAAAAAGGCGACGTGCTGGGCGTGGCCCGCATCGCCGCCATCATGGCCGCCAAAAAGACCAGCGACCTCATCCCCTTGTGCCACCCCCTGGCCCTGACCCGTGTCGCCGTGGAGTTCGAGCTGGAGCCCGAATCCAGCTCCATTCTCTGCACCGCCACCGTCGAGCTAAAAGGCCAGACCGGCGTGGAAATGGAAGCCCTGACCGCCGTGCAGGTCGGCTTGCTGACTATCTACGATATGTGCAAGGCGGTGGATAAGGGGATGGTGATGGGGGGGGTCAGAGTGATGGAGAAGCGAGGGGGGAAGTCGGATATCATGTTTTAAAAGTTAAAAATATATCAATTGCATATACCATTCAAATTATATTTAATTGAATATTCATCGGCTTTTAGCACACCAAAACGGCCAAATAATGACTCTATGATCAATTTCTGATTCTTTGCTTCATCGCATTTTCCTAATTTCAATAAAAATAAATAATACTGGCGTATCGTTATGAGCCAAGGAAAGCGTTTAGAAATTACTCTAGCAATTTCCAAATCCTCGTCATCTATATCAGAGGATGGGGTAGTTCTTAATACTTTCACCAGTTCATAGTACTGATTCAGTATTAAAGGCAAATCGCTGTATTGATGCAATTCATTTTCTTTTGTGTAAAAATTCTCCTCTAGCAAAGCGGCTTTGAAATCATTTTCAATTTGAAAGTACTCCTTGCCAATAACAACAGATAATATCAATGAAATAAATACAAGCACCCATATTAATTTCCTAAACCACATTGAAATAATTTTTAAGAATTTTGCATCACCTTCGACCACCCCCATAAAAAAAACAGTTGGCAGCATAAAGTACATGTATGCAAATGGGTATTCCAGCATGCTATGTATTGCAATTGGAAAAATCAATAAAACTGCACATTGAGCGGTAATTGCAGATTTGTCATTGCCCTTAACAAAAAAATTAAAGAATAAGGATTTCCACAACCAAAAAATTAATGCCAAAACAATAATACCACCAACAGGAACCCCAAACCAAATTATCAAATCCAAAAATAAATTGTGGGCATGGTCCATATTCTCTACACCACCAATACTTACGGCAAATTCTTGCTGAGCTGCTCCTAAATTCAACCATCCCCAACCAATCAATGGTCTTTCAGAGATCGCTGCATATATCTGCTCCCATAACTTGTAACGTGTTGTACTTAAGCCGATGAATTCTCGAGCAGCACTCCCCCCCAATGCATTGGAGATGTCTCCCCACTTTATATAAAGTACCCAATAAAGTAATAAAGAAGCTGATATCCAGCACAGGGAACTTCTGAAATTTTTAATAAAAAATACTGCTACTGCCAAAATTGTAATTGATAGGGCACCGGTTCTAGACTGAGTTGCAACTAATGTAAAAACAAGAATCGCAGCAGCACTATATAACCAAACCTCCCTCACCTTTTTATTTATATCGAAATAAAGCAGAGATACCAGCGCCATTAGCAATAAAGTAGCCAGCTGATTCGGTTGTGCAATATTTCCATAGACTCGCCCTTTGCTGGGGTACATAAACATTCCTTGCTCTACGCCCTGCCATTGAGCAAGACCCACAATGCTGTTTATCAAAGCCGCAAAGAGAATCGTCAAAAATACGATGTCTATCTTTGAAATATTCCCAAAACTCATAACATCTCTCTGCTCTACAAAAGATAAAGCCCCGAGAGAAGAAGACATGCAGCAATATGTTGACACTAATATCAAAAATATAAAGTCTCCGAAACTAATTATGCCAAGTCCATACTGAAGTAAGGAGATAATAATTAACAGGAGTAAAAAAATATAGATGCGTATTGGTATAAGTGTAAAACTACGCCCACCCCATAGCAATGCAAATCCAATACAAGCAAATGCTTCCTGCAAAAAAGTATTCCAAGGTGATATGTGATCAGGAAATACCCACATCAGCATTAGAAAAATACAAGCAGTTAGTTGACTATATTTTTTGAAGTACGACATAAAAAAAGCCCCCTTGCGGAGGCTTCTGTGATTGAATAGATATTACTTGCAGGAACCGGGAAGGTATTTGCTAATGGCTGTAGAACCACCACTGCACTTCCAGCTCACAATTTGCGAACCCTGGTGATTCGAAGCTGCGTCAACCTTCAGTGCAGTTGTGTTAGCTGTATCCATGAATGGTTCCAGCTTGACCGTATCATTGGCGCCGAGCGTAACACCCAGCGCAGCAGTATCAGGAGTGACGGTAATAACGCCATTGGCAGTTGTTGCCACAGATTTCACCATCTTCGATGGATTGGAGCCGGCACCATCAGAGTTGGCTTCACAGCCCCAACCATTGGCCGAACCTGTAGAAGTGGAGTTCATAGATTGAACCTGTTCGCTAATCGATGTACGGCATTGAGAAGCGGCCAGTACCACCTCAGCCATACGAGCTTTGACTGTGTAGTCCTTATAAGCAGGCAGAGCCACGGCAGCCAGAATACCGATAATCGCGACAACGATCATCAGTTCGATCAGGGTGAAACCCTTTTGAATGGAACGCTTCATTTCAAACTCCCTAGTTGGATGAGACGCAAGGTATCAAGCAAGCTGCATGCCAACAATTTGGCAAAGGCAGCCCACATCCAAGATGACACGTTTGGCAACATTCAAGCGAGATTTAGTAACAATTTTGGCGACCCAACTGCAACACTGACAAATTTGTCAGACGCTTAACACCCATCAAGCCGGCCTGTCACTCCACGACAAAGCGCATGGTGCTGCCCGCGAGGTCCACTGTATCGCCATTGAGCAGCGGCACAGACAGAGGGCCCACCACCTGACCATTGAGCTTGAGGTCTTCGCTTGCGCCCTCGAGTTGGGTGAGCACAAAGCCATGGGGCTTCTGAGTGATGGAGGCGATGGCTACACCGGGCTTGCCCAGGGTGGTGACGACCTTGAAAAGAGGTATTTCCCTGCCGGCCAGGCTGCCGGTGAGCATGCGAATCACCGCGTGGCGCTCGGGCAGTGCGGCGAGCGAGCCCTGGATGGTGGAGCTGAAGCTGGAGATTTCACCAAATCCCGAGGGACTGGCGAGCTTGGCGTAGCCGCTGTCTGCCTCTTCGGAAATATGCGCCAGCGCCTTTTTGCCGCCTTGGGCAGATGGCGTATTCGTATCGGCAATCACGGTATCGAGAAAGCGGATTTTGTAGCGGCCAATGTCCAGCAGGTCGCCGTTGAGCAGGTCCTGCTTCTGGATGGCGCGACCGTTGACATAGGTGCCGTTGGTGCTGCGCAGGTCTTCAATGCAGACCTTGCCGCCAGAGATGGTGAGCACGGCATGCTCGCCGCTGACCGCCAGATTCTCGATCACGATGTCGTTGTAAGGACGACGACCCAAGGTCGTGCGCTCCTTGGTGAGCTGTACTTCCTTGATGACTGCGCCGTCGATTGAGATGACCAAAGTCGGCATGCTCGAAGCTCCTGAGGAAACGCCAAGTCCTGCTTGGCTGCACTGGCTAGGACCACTCCCACTTGAGTGAGTGATTCAGCGCTCAATCATCAATCGTAACTGGATGAAACGCGCTTGCATGCTGCATCTTATTTCACTAATTCGATGAAGCCAGCTATTCGATTGAAATTTTCAACCTTGCTGGCATTCGTCTGCAGCATCTTTGGAATCGCACCCGCAATCTATCAAGTCGCCATATAAGAAAAGCCCGCGCTCGTTGAAAGCGCGGGCTTTTTTGCAAATCTTTGCAAAGTGGCGACAGCCACCTATCCGTGATTTAAAAGGGCAGAGGTCACCTTTTATGTAAACATCTCTATGAGAACTAGTCAGAAGGCCACTTTTCCGAAATTTTATACCAACCGACGTAAACAAGTAAGCCATTTTTAGCAGGTTGTTTACATTGTGTGAGTAGGTGCCCCGCGCAGCATGTTCCAACGCTAGTCAAGTGACGAAATCGCACCATGCGCAGCAGGGCAGCCAACAACTGAACAGCATCAGCAAGCTAGTCCAGTACTTCTACCAACCAGCCTTGAAGTTGAAGAACGCTCACGCATACTTCCTCGCTGAAGCTAGGGTCTACAGCTAGTCCGGGAGTGGGGGAAATGACCGTTGAGTGACCGTCTTGCGTTGTGGACTGAACGGCAATTCATCTGGTCCGTGTGTCATCACCAGCAGCAATGGGACATGCCCTACCGGCAAGCTGTCCAGAGCGTCTTGCGACCTATCATCAGGGGGAGCACCATACCCATCGTTATCTTCTCTCGCAGCTTCAGAGCTGATGCTGGCCAGAAGCGCATTGGTTAACGTGAAGCCCAAGGTTGGCGATTGTTCGACTGCAGCAGCCACAAACTCGTCCAGTTCTTCCGAAGCAGCATGAAAGAGCCCAGGAACAGCTGCGAAGAAACGCAGATTGCGGCCGCGAAGACTCGAAGTGATGCCTTGATTCGCTAGCTTGTAAACATAGTCCCGGTTCGCGGAAAACGCCAGCATTTGATTGACAAAAAGAGACCAGTGGTCGGAGGTTGGAGAGATTACCCCGGGCTGAAAATGCCTGCCACTGTTGCCAAAAAGAAAGTCACAAAGCGTGTCTGCAAAATCGGTCCTGCAATTGACGCCAGCTTTCGCTGAACTTGGCAGGGGAGGACAGCCTCCGGTAGACCATGTGGAAGCATTGGGATAGTTTTTTCTCACGAACCTGACGTCAGGCCCAGCTATGGTGGTTGCCATCCATTGAGGCGTCGTCAGTGGAGTTTGATAGGCGTGCCCCTTAAATACTGTCAAATATTGCGCCCCATCTGATGCTGGTTGAGTAATTGCACTGGGGTTTTGAAAGTTCCAAAAGGGCGTAGATGCATCAGGTTGCTTTGCGAGGCGTGTTTGCCCCGTGAACTCGGGCCATGATTGATAGAGTTCGAACTGAATTGCCTCTGTGCCTTTCGCAAGGGAGCCGGTACGTGGAGTCCTTGCTCTTTTCGCCTGAAAGAGGATTGCACGACTGTTGATTCACCGTACAAACTGAGCCAGTGTTCACGCCGAATATTGAGCCACTAGTTTTAAGGATGTTTTGTCAGTTGGTTGTGGATAAGTCTAACGGCTGGGTCGTTTGATCGGCTCCTTTCTGGGCTTTGGCCCGTGCGGTTTTGGTGATCCCCGCAGCGGCACTGGAATGCTTGAAGCGCCAGCTCTCGTTGCCGCTCTCCACGATGTGGCAGTGGTGGGTCAGCCGGTCCAGCAACGCCGTTGTCATCTTGGCGTCGCCAAAGACGGTGCTCCACTCCGAGAAGTTCAGGTTGGTGGTGATGACCACGCTAGTTCGCTCGTAGAGTTTGGACAGCAGGTGGAACAGCAAGGCGCCACCCGACTGCGTGAAGGGCAGATAGCCCATCTCGTCCAGGATCACCAGATCCACGTACATCAGCCGGTGGGCCAACTGCCCAGCCTTGTTCTGGGCCTTCTCCAACTCCAGCGCGTTGACCAGCTCCACCGTCGAGAAGAAGCGCACCCGCTTGCCATGGACCCGAATCGCCTCGATGCCCAGGCTGGTGGCCAGGTGCGTCTTGCCCGTTCCGGGACCTCCGACGAAGACCACGTTGTGCGCGGATTCGGTAAAGCGCAGGGTGTGCAGCTCTCGCACCTGTGCCTCCTGCACATGCGCCTGGGCAAAGTCAAACCCCGCCAGGTCCCGGTGCGAGGGGAAGCGGGCCACGCGCATCTGGTAGGCCATGGAGCGCACCTCGCGCTGCGCCATCTCGGCCTTGATGAGCTGGCGCAGCACCGCCTCGTGGTCCATCGCCTTGATGCGTGCCGTGCCCAGCACCTCCGGCCAGGCACTGGCCATGCCGTGCAGACCGAGTGCCTTGAAGTCGGTGACCAGTTCAAGCATGGCGCACCTCCTTGGGCTGGCGCAGCCGGTCGTAGCGCTTCAGATCGGCCTGTGAGGGTGTCTTCAGGTCAACGGACGTGGTCGCCGGCTCCACCCGCAGCTCGGGTTCTTTCAAGCGCGACAGCACATTGAGTACGTGCTCGGCGCTGACCCGCCCGGACTGCAGGGCCAGCTCCACCGCCACCAGCACCGCCTCCAGCCCGTGGGCGGTCACCGCGCTGAGCACCTGGGCCATCACCCGATCACCGCCCGCATGACGCAGCAACTGGTCTTGCAGCAGTCGCAGCGGCTCGGGCATGGTCTTGAACGGTGCGCCATTACGCAGCGCCCCGGGCTTGCGCTCGATCAGGGCAATGTAGTGGGTCCAGTCGTAGATCGTCTGGTCACGATCGAAGCAGCGCTGCAGCGTCACACTGTGGCCCTTGGGGCCCACCACCAGCAGCCGGTCGTGGTACGCCCGCAGGCTGACCACCGCATGCACCCATTCGCACGGCACGCTGTAGCGGTTGCGCTGGAAGTGGATCAGCGAGGTCGAGGTCACCCGCACCGGGTCCTCCACATAGCCATCGAAGGGACGCGGGTTCGGCGTCAGGCGCAGCCTCTCGTCCTGCCACACCTCGGCCACCGTGAGCTCGTGCCACTCGGGGTGGCGCAACTCGCTCCAGGCGTCCACGCACGCCTGCTGCAGCCAGGCGTTGAGCTCGCTCAGGCTGGCCCAGCGTCGCTCGCTGGCTTCACGCCAGATGCCACGCCGGCGGTCCTGCACGTTCTTCTCCACGATGCCCTTCTCCCAGCCCGCTGCGCGGTTGCAGAACTCGGGATCAAAGAGGTAGTGACCGGTCATCGCCTCGAAGCGGGCGTTGACGCTGCGCTGCTTGCCCGCGCCCACCTTGTCCACTGCCGTCTTCATGTTGTCGTAGATACCCCGCTTGGCCACCCCGCCCAGCACCGCAAAGGCCCGGGCATGGGCCTCAAACAGCATCTCGTGCGCCTGGCTGTGGAACGCCGACAGCATAAACGCCCGGCTGGCCGCCAGCTTGGTGTGCGCCACCTCCAGGCGCCGGCGCAGTCCGCCAATGAACGCGTACTCGGTGCTCCAGTCAAACTGGAACGCCTCGCCCAATTCAAAGGACAGGGGCACAAAGCCTGCCCCTCGGGCGCTGTGGTCCTGCGCCAGACGCCACTGCTTGGCAAAGCTGTAGACCGGCCCACGGCTGCCGCCGTAGCCCATGGCGCGCAAGGCCTCGAACATGGCCTTGATGCCTCGGCGCTCGCGCTTGTTACGGTGCTGGTCGGCCTTGAGCCAGCGGGCCAAGGTGTCCTCATAAGGCGTCAGTACGCCCTGCGCCTTCACCCGCACGGGGTACTTCGGCTCCCGCATTTCGGGCTCAGACAGCCACTTGCTGGCCGTGTTGCGCGAGATCCCCAGCCGCCGGCTGGCCTCCCGCACCGATACGCCATCCCTCAGCACGAGGCGGCGCAATTTACTCAATGTGCTCACGTTGATCACTCCTGACCACCTTGCTGAAAAATTCAGCAGCGTAGCCGTCAACGTGGCTCAATTTTCAGTGTGATCCACCCCAAAAATGGCCCAGTTTTCGTTGTGATTCAACATGCACGACCATTGATTGGTTGGCCTGTGGTCGTCGAAAAATGTTGATGCACAAGCATCAGGTCTCCAATCTCGACGGACTGCGTTTTCCCTTTCGGCAATACCTTTGGTGTTTGATGAGTGAATATTCCTCGGACTAACACTTTAGTTGACGATGAGACATGGTTCCGGAGTATGTTTCGCAGTCCTCGATAGGTGTCCCTGCTCAGGAAAGCACTCACTAGCGCCGGCTCATCAGGCACGGCTGGATGTGCTTTCCTCCATGCATCTCCATGGCACAAATTCACGTATGCGCGGATTTCGTCTTGTAGAGCCATTTGCAGATAAATTTCCGAAAAAATCCACTAAAGCGGAACTCTAGTGAGAAGGGTGTTGAATCACAACGAAAACTGGGCCATTTTTGGGGTGGATCACACTGAAAATTGAGCCACGTTGACGGCTACGCTGCTGAATTTTTCAGCAAGGTGGTCAGGAGTGATCAACGTGAGCACATTGAGTAAATTGCGCCGCCTCGTGCTGAGGGATGGCGTATCGGTGCGGGAGGCCAGCCGGCGGCTGGGGATCTCGCGCAACACGGCCAGCAAGTGGCTGTCTGAGCCCGAAATGCGGGAGCCGAAGTACCCCGTGCGGGTGAAGGCGCAGGGCGTACTGACGCCTTATGAGGACACCTTGGCCCGCTGGCTCAAGGCCGACCAGCACCGTAACAAGCGCGAGCGCCGAGGCATCAAGGCCATGTTCGAGGCCTTGCGCGCCATGGGCTACGGCGGCAGCCGTGGGCCGGTCTACAGCTTTGCCAAGCAGTGGCGTCTGGCGCAGGACCACAGCGCCCGAGGGGCAGGCTTTGTGCCCCTGTCCTTTGAATTGGGCGAGGCGTTCCAGTTTGACTGGAGCACCGAGTACGCGTTCATTGGCGGACTGCGCCGGCGCCTGGAGGTGGCGCACACCAAGCTGGCGGCCAGCCGGGCGTTTATGCTGTCGGCGTTCCACAGCCAGGCGCACGAGATGCTGTTTGAGGCCCATGCCCGGGCCTTTGCGGTGCTGGGCGGGGTGGCCAAGCGGGGTATCTACGACAACATGAAGACGGCAGTGGACAAGGTGGGCGCGGGCAAGCAGCGCAGCGTCAACGCCCGCTTCGAGGCGATGACCGGTCACTACCTCTTTGATCCCGAGTTCTGCAACCGCGCAGCGGGCTGGGAGAAGGGCATCGTGGAGAAGAACGTGCAGGACCGCCGGCGTGGCATCTGGCGTGAAGCCAGCGAGCGACGCTGGGCCAGCCTGAGCGAGCTCAACGCCTGGCTGCAGCAGGCGTGCGTGGACGCCTGGAGCGAGTTGCGCCACCCCGAGTGGCACGAGCTCACGGTGGCCGAGGTGTGGCAGGACGAGAGGCTGCGCCTGACGCCGAACCCGCGTCCCTTCGATGGCTATGTGGAGGACCCGGTGCGGGTGACCTCGACCTCGCTGATCCACTTCCAGCGCAACCGCTACAGCGTGCCGTGCGAATGGGTGCATGCGGTGGTCAGCCTGCGGGCGTACCACGACCGGCTGCTGGTGGTGGGCCCCAAGGGCCACAGTGTGACGCTGCAGCGCTGCTTCGATCGTGACCAGACGATCTACGACTGGACCCACTACATTGCCCTGATCGAGCGCAAGCCCGGGGCGCTGCGTAATGGCGCACCGTTCAAGACCATGCCCGAGCCGCTGCGACTGCTGCAAGACCAGTTGCTGCGTCATGCGGGCGGTGATCGGGTGATGGCCCAGGTGCTCAGCGCGGTGACCGCCCACGGGCTGGAGGCGGTGCTGGTGGCGGTGGAGCTGGCCCTGCAGTCCGGGCGGGTCAGCGCCGAGCACGTACTCAATGTGCTGTCGCGCTTGAAAGAACCCGAGCTGCGGGTGGAGCCGGCGACCACGTCCGTTGACCTGAAGACACCCTCACAGGCCGATCTGAAGCGCTACGACCGGCTGCGCCAGCCCAAGGAGGTGCGCCATGCTTGAACTGGTCACCGACTTCAAGGCACTCGGTCTGCACGGCATGGCCAGTGCCTGGCCGGAGGTGCTGGGCACGGCACGCATCAAGGCGATGGACCACGAGGCGGTGCTGCGCCAGCTCATCAAGGCCGAGATGGCGCAGCGCGAGGTGCGCTCCATGGCCTACCAGATGCGCGTGGCCCGCTTCCCCTCGCACCGGGACCTGGCGGGGTTTGACTTTGCCCAGGCGCATGTGCAGGAGGCACAGGTGCGAGAGCTGCACACCCTGCGCTTTACCGAATCCGCGCACAACGTGGTCTTCGTCGGAGGTCCCGGAACGGGCAAGACGCACCTGGCCACCAGCCTGGGCATCGAGGCGATTCGGGTCCATGGCAAGCGGGTGCGCTTCTTCTCGACGGTGGAGCTGGTCAACGCGCTGGAGTTGGAGAAGGCCCAGAACAAGGCTGGGCAGTTGGCCCACCGGCTGATGTACGTGGATCTGGTGATCCTGGACGAGATGGGCTATCTGCCCTTCACGCAGTCGGGTGGCGCCTTGCTGTTCCACCTGCTGTCCAAACTCTACGAGCGAACTAGCGTGGTCATCACCACCAACCTGAACTTCTCGGAGTGGAGCACCGTCTTTGGCGACGCCAAGATGACAACGGCGTTGCTGGACCGGCTGACCCACCACTGCCACATCGTGGAGAGCGGCAACGAGAGCTGGCGCTTCAAGCATTCCAGTGCCGCTGCGGGGATCACCAAAACCGCACGGGCCAAAGCCCAGAAAGGAGCCGATCAAACGACCCAGCCGTTAGACTTATCCACAACCAACTGACAAAACATCCTTAAAACTAGTGGCTCAATATTCGGCGTGAACACTGGCTCAGTTTGTACGGTGAATCAACAACGTTGCCATCGTGACCTCCGCAGAAGCATCACTGATGACTTCAAGTGAGGTCACGAAAGGCTTTAGTCGATGCGGATTTTTGCCGCCTTAGCGACGGCCGCCCAGCGAGGTACTTCGCTGTCGACTAGTGCAGCAAGTTCACTTGGCGCACCACCGCCTGGCTCGGCACCAAACTCTCGCCATTGAGCGACGAACTCCTTACTGGCATAGACCTGATTGATGGCTTCATTGAGCCTTTGAACGACGTCTTTTGGGGTATTGGCTGGTGCGAACATTCCGTACCAGCTCGAAGCGTCATAGTTGTCGAGACCACTCTCTGCAAGCGTTGGAATTTGAGGCAATGCTATCGAGCGCTGCTTCGATGTAACCGCCAAAGCGCGCACAGTGCCTGAACGGATTTGCTGCAGCGCGGAAGGCATGCTCTCAAAGTAGACATGAATAGCTCCTCCAATCAGGTCGACCATTGACTGTCCCGCACCCCGGTAAGGAACGTGAGACATCGAGGTCCCTGTCATGGCTTTGAATTGCTCTGCTAAGAGGTGGTGGAGCGAACCGTTGCCCGGAGTGCCATAGTTAAGCTTGCCAGGATTGGCCTTGAGGTAAGCCACCAAATCCGCAACAGTTCGCACCGGAAGGCTGTTGTTCACGATGAGGACGTGGTTTACACGACCCAACATGCTCACTGGGACCAAATCACGCTGAAAGTCGTAGTTGAGCTTTGAGTAAACAGACTGGGCGATAGCTTGGTGAACTGCACCGAACAACAGCGTGTAGCCGTCGGCAGGCGCATGCGCAACCAAATCAGTCCCCAAAGTGCCTCCTGCCCCACCTCGATTGTCCACAACTACGGACTGCCCCAACGCCTTCCCCAACGGCACCCCAATCGCCCGAGCGAGGATATCTACGGTCCCTCCTGCGGGGTACGGGGCGACCAGCCTAATGGGCCGGGAAGGGAACTTACTCTGGGCTGAAGCGACAGACCAAGGAAGTATCGCCATCCCTGCCATGGCTGCGCATAGATTTCGACGGTTCATCTGTTGTCTCCTCCTATTTTTGGAGTTAATTTGCTTATCAGATGCGGCCGTCGTAGGCCATGCGTGGGATGCGGCAGGAAATCAGACTGAACTTGGAGGCTTTCAAGGAGGTATTGATGGCCTCGGCGAGTTCATCGCGACTCGACACGTCAAAGCCCAAGCCGCCAACGGACCGACTTACGGCAGCGAAGTCCGTGCTCTCAAAATCAACGCCCAGGTTGGGTTGACCGTTTGCGCGCTGTTTGATTTCGATTAGTGAGAGCGACTCATCAGCGAACACAATGACAATTACAGGAGTCTTTGCATCACGTGCTGTGGCCAGTTCACCGAGGGTCATCTCCAGGCATGCATCACCAGTGAAGACTACCACTGGTCGCTCGGGGTCCGCCAACTTGGCGCCAATGCCCAATGGAAGTGAGCAACCCATAGTGCAGAGTCCGGAAGACTGCATCAAAGAGCGAGGCTCGTAGCAGTTCCATGTCTGAGACAGCAGGATACGATGCGCACCACTGTCGACCGAAGCAATTGTGTCGTCGGGCAACATTTTTCGTGCCACGTCAACGATAGCGCCAGGGCCCCACTCTTCGTCGAGCTTATAGATATTCGCAAGACGTTCTTTGATATTCCCCACCTCTTCAGCAGTCCAAGTGGAGTTACCAAGAACCTCATCACTCAGTGCTGCGAGCCCTTCCTTGACGTCGCCCACGAAAGTTATCGACGCCTGGTGCATGTAGTGCGTGTTGCGTGTCGCGGCGAATTCGACAACCTTGGCGTTTTCATCCCAAATGTTGCGCCAACCAGTACGCATCTCAATGGGGTCGTATCCAGCAAGGAGAATAAGGTCCGCATTCTGGATTAGCGGCAGCAGGATTTTGTCAGCTTGTGGCGAGAGGCCCGCTCCACCCAGAACCATCTCGTGACGCTCATCGACAATGCCCTTTGCTTTGTATGTCGTGATAAGAGGGATTTGCAGCTCCTCAGCGAGGTACTCCACTTCCGCTTCTGCGCGGTGGTAGAGCGCATCGACACCGGCAATCATCACTGGACGCTTAGCCTTTGCAAGCCACTCACGTGCCTGATAGAACTGCTCGCTCAAGGCTGGAGCAACAGGTGCCGGAAGGACGCGATGCGCACCCCGAGTCTCTGGAACTTCCTGGTTGGCGACAGAAATGGGAACGTCAATGTGGACAGGACCAGGGGGGTCATCCATCGCGATGGCGATGGCTTTGTCAATCTGTGCCTGTGCAGCGCCGGCGCTGATGCGAATAGAAGCCTTGGTGATAGGGCGCATCAAGGCGGCATGGTCGAAGACTTGGTGGGTATAGGTCGCAGCCTCGTCTTCATCCACGCAGCCTGTAACGAATAGCATTGGCACGCGGTCCTGCAGCGCGTTGGCCACTACATTGACCGCGTTGGCGACGCCTGGACCAAGAGTTGCAATCAGAACGCCGGGAGCTCCTGTGCGGTGAAAAACACCTTCGGCCATGAAACCGCCAGAGTTTTCGTGCTTCACCAGAGTGAACTTCACTCCCGCATCGTCCAAGCCTTTCATTACAGAAAGCACTTCGCCGCCGGGGATGCCAAATGCGTGATGGCAGCCTGCTTCGTGCAGACGCTTGCCAATAACCTGAGCTACGGTAGCCATAATATTTCCTCGAAATAGTAGGTGGTGGGGAAGTTGTGAGCTGTGTAGAGGTTCAAGCCAGCGCGCCTAATGCCCCGGCTAGACGAACAGATGCCATCTGCAGCTTTTCGTCGGAAGTCGCGTAAGACAGGCGCATAAAGCCCGGCATGCCGAAGCCTGAGCCTGGAACAATCGCAACGCCTTTTTCTAGCAAGTAGCCCGCCAGCACTACATCGCTATCGATGCGTGTGCCCTCGGGCGTTTTCTTGCCTATGAAGGCACGAACGTCAGGAAAGAGGTAAAACGCCCCTTCCGGCTTTGGCGTATATAGACCATCAATAGTCGAGAACTTCTCGAGCAGATAGTCCCGACGCCTTTGAAAAACATCGCGACGGAGTGCAATCTCTTCCTGTGGCCCGTTCAGCGCAGCTGTTGCAGCCGCTTGCGAGATTGACGACGTGTGCGAGTTGATTTGCATCTGCACCTTGGTCATCGCATCGATAAGAGGACGCGGCCCACAGGCATAGCCAACCCGCCACCCTGTCATCGCATAGGCTTTGGAAACACCATTTACAGTCAGGATTCGGTCGGCGAGGTCTGGCGCAATGCTGGCGAGCGTTACGAACACACGTCCGTCAAAGAGAATGTGCTCATAAATGTCGTCGACAAGAATGAAAAAGGACTTGTTAGGGCAGCGACGTATCACCTCAGCAAATTTCAGTAGCTGCTCTTTGGTGTAAGCCGTACCGCTTGGGTTGCTGGGTGAATTCAGTACTAGCCACTTGGTCTTGTTGTTCAGCGCCTCTTCAAGAGCTTCAACGGTAAGGGCATATCCCTGTTCTGGAGTCGTTTGAATGGGGTGCAGTACGCCTCCATTCATGCTGACGATGTCAGCATACGATGCCCAATAAGGCGTAGGAATCGCGACCTCGTCACCAGGGTTAAGCGTCGCCAAGAACGCTTGATAGATGACTTGCTTACCGCCACAGCCGACGCTAATTTCTGAGAGAGCGCAAGAAATGCCGTTCTCACGTTTGAACTTGGCCAAGATGGCTTCGCGCAACGGAACAGTGCCATTTATAGGCGTATACCGAGTTTGCCCATCAGTTATGGCTTGAACTGCAGCCTCACATACATGGGCTGGCGTAGGGAAGTCCGGCTCACCCAACGTCATGTCGACGACGCTTTGTCCTGCCGCAATTGCTTGGCGTGTTCGCTCAGCCATGACTTGTATCGGTGATGGCTGCAGCTTGTCGATGACTTTCGAGTACATGGTTGTCCGTTGACTGAGAAGAAGACATCAGCATAAGATTCAACAATCTCATGCTCAATTGAGTTTTCATTCAATATGAAGAACACCCTTGGCCCTCAAACACCGACGTTGCGGCAGCTCGAGCTCTTTCTTTCTCTTTCGGGGTCTGACGGCATCGCGGGAGCTGGTGCAAAAATCGGGATGACCCCGTCCGCAACGAGTCATGTGCTCCGGTCACTTGAATCTGCACTTGGCACTTCACTCATCGACCGCAACGCGTCAACTGTCGAGCTAACGCACGCAGGCAAGCAAATCCTTCCTCACGTAAGGGACCTCTTCGCCGCGATGCACCTAATCCAGTCCACAGCGACTGCTAGCGCGGGACTCCACAGTGGTGTACTTCGCATCGGGTCATTTGGTGCAAGCTCGTCGTTGAAGCTGTTGCCACCTTTGCTGGAGGCGTTTCGGCGACGTCATCCGGGTATCGAGGTGTACGTGACTGAGAAGCCCGATGCCGCGATTGAGCAGGACCTCATTGAGCGGAAGATAGAAATCGGAGTCGTGACGTTGCCAAAGGCTCGCTTCGACACGCTCCCACTAGCCATCGACGAGTTGGTTGCAGTGCTTCCCGCTGAGCACGAGTTGGCAAAAGATGAAACTGTTGGCCTAAAGGCCTTGGCGGCCTACCCGCTTATCCTGACGCATGCGGGGTCCCAGAGTCTGGTCGCAAGAATGTTCGAGAAGGCAGGTGTGCACGCCCACGTAACACATGAGTTATCGCAACTGCTTTCCATTCTTGGGTTTGTTGCTAGTGGACAAGGTGTGTCAGTCGTTGCATCGCTCGCTCTTCCCGAGCAATATCCTGGAGTTGTCTATCGTCGAATCACATCAGGCCTGTCGCGAAGAGTTGGTTTGGCATGTCTAAACGACCGCAGGCTCTCTCCTGCCGCGAGCGCTTTGTGGCAGCAAGCACAAGCGGGGGCAATGAAAAAGCTTAGAAACGTAGCACCAGGCTCTCGGTAGCACTCGGCGCCTCAACGTATGCTGGAAAAGTTAATCGGGCTCCAGCCTGATACGTGTCTTTCTGACAATGCCGACAAATGCCGCGGCAGCGGGTGAGAGCTTTTCAAAGCTAAGAGCAGCCAAGGCAATTTTTCGGCGATACCGAGGCTTCAGGCTTCTGTAAACAACGCCTGGGGGAGGCTCCGGCAAAGCAAAACGTGCAGCAATCGTGAGCGCGCTTCCCTGCGCAACAAAGCCAATCGTGGAAGAGAGTTGTTCGAATTGGAAAAGAGTCTTAGGCACTGCTCTCTCTTTTGCCAAAAACGCTTCAACCCTAGGACCTGAGCCAGCAGAGGTGTGAATGAACGGCTGTCCGTGAAAGTCGCCTGCGCTGATGGCTGGATAGGATGCAAGACGATGCGTAGACGGCAGAACTGCTACCAATTCATCCTCCGCCAGAGGCAAGCAGTCAAAGCGTGCATCCGGCAAGACAACAAACCCAAGCTCAACTCGACGCTCCAAAAGCCACTGTGTCACAACGCTATCAATAGCTTCCTCAATTTGCACTTCTACAAGCGGATGAGCCTCCTGGAAGCGCGCCATGAACTTGGGCAGCAAGCGAAGTGATGAGCCTGCACCAAACGATGCAATGCGCAAGGTGCCCCGTGCGATGCCGCGCTCAGCGAAAGCTTCTTGTTGCAGCGCTTCTTTCTGCTGAAGGATGTCATTGGCTCTGATGAGCAGTTGTGCCCCGACATCAGTCAAAGTGCTAGTAGCGCCTTCGCGGTTTAGTAGAACTACCCCCAACTCACTTTCTAACTGCTTAATGGCATGGCTCACACCACTCTGAGTGATGCCCAAAACGCCTGCGGCACGCGAGAAGCTAGCCACCTTGGCTAGGACTGAGAAGACTTCCAGTTGAGTGAATGTCATGATTCTTCAATCAACCAACAATCAGTTTCAGGGACAGAGCGGGCAGACACCGCTCTAGTTCGAGAGCAGCCGGGCAAGCACCGCTTCGCAGGCACCAATCTCTGATTTGAGAATGAATTCGTCAGCGGTATGCGCCTGAGCTATATCACCAGGACCACACACAACTGTGGGTATACCTTGGGCTTGATAGAGCCCGCCTTCGGTCGTGTAGGCAACGTGTCCACCTAGGTTTCCACCCGCCTTGACGATGCGAGTCACGATATCGTCCGTACTGTTTTCAGGTACCAGTGCTGGAACCTCAGTGCGACGCTCTAACTTGATTCGTGAAGACTGGACTCTTGATTGCATCTCATCTTGAAGAGCGCGAGCACGAAGATGGATAGGGTTCAGAACCATTTCCGGTTCAACGCCTGGTAGGTACCGGAGGTCGAAATCGAACTCTGCCTCCTCGGGAATAACATTAGTTGCTGTTCCAGAGTGAATGCGGCAGGTTGCCATTGTCGAATAGGGAACGTAGAAGCCCTCATCACGGTTACTCGTCTGCAAATGCAGCGCTTGCCCTGATATTTCGGCAACCAATCGTGCAGCCACTTCGGCGGCATTCACGCCAAGGCCGGCGGTCGAGGAATGCGCAGCTTGGCCCTGGACAGTGCATCGCCAAGAATGCCTACCTTTGTGTGCCCTCACCACTTTCATACTGGTGGGCTCGCCAACAATACAGGCTGCAGGACGAATTCCTTCATTAGCCAAATCACGAAGTAGACCGCGCACACCTAGGCAGCCAATTTCTTCGTCGTATGTGAAGGCCACATGAAGTGGCAACGATAGCGTCCGGGCATCTATACGCTCGACCACAGCCAACACCGCAGCCAAGTACCCCTTCATGTCACATACACCACGCCCATAAAGGCGGTCCACTTCCTCTGTCACGGCGAAGGGAGCACGCGACCAGTTCTGCCCACTCACGGGGACAACATCAGTGTGTCCCGAAAGCATAATGCCCCCTTCCTTGGAGGTACCGAGTCGAGCGTACAAGTTGGCTCGCTTTCCATCGGCACTATGCGTGTAACGAACTTCAAAACCTCTGGCCGACAGAAATGCCTCAACCTGCTCAAGCAATGCTAGGTTTGATTCACTTCCTGAGACGGTCTGGTACTGGACTAGGTCATGCAGCCAACGAAGTGCTTGAGGAGAGCATGTTTCGGTTGTTGCTTGCATCATGCTTCCAAGGAAATCTTTGCAACCTGAGCCACTTCCTTCCACTTGGCCAGCTCTTTTCTCAAGTCGTTTGCGAACTCTTCGGAAGTGCTTCCCAGTGGGACTGAGCCCAGCTCCTCAATGCGTGCACGTGCCAAAGGCTGAGCCAGCGCCGCTGCGACAGCCTGCTGGAGCTTTTGCACGAGTTGCGGCGATGTTCCCTTCGGCGCGACCAGCCCGAACCACGCGGGGCCATTGAGCACCTCCAGCCCAGCCTCAGCAAAGGTAGGCACATCTGGAAGTTGCGCCGTTCTTGTCGGCCAAGCGACAGCCATTGCTTTCAGTTTTCCCGCCTTGATATGCGGCAGGGAATTTGGGAGGTTGTCGCACAGCACCTTCACATGACCAGCGACTGTGTCAGCGAGAGCTGGGCCTCCACCGCGATATGGGATATGAGTCATCCAGCCCTTGGTGGATTGCTTGAATAGCTCACCCTGTTGAATCACAACGAAAACTGGGCCATTTTTGGGGTGGATCACACTGAAAATTGAGCCACGTTGACGGCTACGCTGCTGAATTTTTCAGCAAGGTGGTCAGGAGTGATCAACGTGAGCACATTGAGTAAATTGCGCCGCCTCGTGCTGAGGGATGGCGTATCGGTGCGGGAGGCCAGCCGGCGGCTGGGGATCTCGCGCAACACGGCCAGCAAGTGGCTGTCTGAGCCCGAAATGCGGGAGCCGAAGTACCCCGTGCGGGTGAAGGCGCAGGGCGTACTGACGCCTTATGAGGACACCTTGGCCCGCTGGCTCAAGGCCGACCAGCACCGTAACAAGCGCGAGCGCCGAGGCATCAAGGCCATGTTCGAGGCCTTGCGCGCCATGGGCTACGGCGGCAGCCGTGGGCCGGTCTACAGCTTTGCCAAGCAGTGGCGTCTGGCGCAGGACCACAGCGCCCGAGGGGCAGGCTTTGTGCCCCTGTCCTTTGAATTGGGCGAGGCGTTCCAGTTTGACTGGAGCACCGAGTACGCGTTCATTGGCGGACTGCGCCGGCGCCTGGAGGTGGCGCACACCAAGCTGGCGGCCAGCCGGGCGTTTATGCTGTCGGCGTTCCACAGCCAGGCGCACGAGATGCTGTTTGAGGCCCATGCCCGGGCCTTTGCGGTGCTGGGCGGGGTGGCCAAGCGGGGTATCTACGACAACATGAAGACGGCAGTGGACAAGGTGGGCGCGGGCAAGCAGCGCAGCGTCAACGCCCGCTTCGAGGCGATGACCGGTCACTACCTCTTTGATCCCGAGTTCTGCAACCGCGCAGCGGGCTGGGAGAAGGGCATCGTGGAGAAGAACGTGCAGGACCGCCGGCGTGGCATCTGGCGTGAAGCCAGCGAGCGACGCTGGGCCAGCCTGAGCGAGCTCAACGCCTGGCTGCAGCAGGCGTGCGTGGACGCCTGGAGCGAGTTGCGCCACCCCGAGTGGCACGAGCTCACGGTGGCCGAGGTGTGGCAGGACGAGAGGCTGCGCCTGACGCCGAACCCGCGTCCCTTCGATGGCTATGTGGAGGACCCGGTGCGGGTGACCTCGACCTCGCTGATCCACTTCCAGCGCAACCGCTACAGCGTGCCGTGCGAATGGGTGCATGCGGTGGTCAGCCTGCGGGCGTACCACGACCGGCTGCTGGTGGTGGGCCCCAAGGGCCACAGTGTGACGCTGCAGCGCTGCTTCGATCGTGACCAGACGATCTACGACTGGACCCACTACATTGCCCTGATCGAGCGCAAGCCCGGGGCGCTGCGTAATGGCGCACCGTTCAAGACCATGCCCGAGCCGCTGCGACTGCTGCAAGACCAGTTGCTGCGTCATGCGGGCGGTGATCGGGTGATGGCCCAGGTGCTCAGCGCGGTGACCGCCCACGGGCTGGAGGCGGTGCTGGTGGCGGTGGAGCTGGCCCTGCAGTCCGGGCGGGTCAGCGCCGAGCACGTACTCAATGTGCTGTCGCGCTTGAAAGAACCCGAGCTGCGGGTGGAGCCGGCGACCACGTCCGTTGACCTGAAGACACCCTCACAGGCCGATCTGAAGCGCTACGACCGGCTGCGCCAGCCCAAGGAGGTGCGCCATGCTTGAACTGGTCACCGACTTCAAGGCACTCGGTCTGCACGGCATGGCCAGTGCCTGGCCGGAGGTGCTGGGCACGGCACGCATCAAGGCGATGGACCACGAGGCGGTGCTGCGCCAGCTCATCAAGGCCGAGATGGCGCAGCGCGAGGTGCGCTCCATGGCCTACCAGATGCGCGTGGCCCGCTTCCCCTCGCACCGGGACCTGGCGGGGTTTGACTTTGCCCAGGCGCATGTGCAGGAGGCACAGGTGCGAGAGCTGCACACCCTGCGCTTTACCGAATCCGCGCACAACGTGGTCTTCGTCGGAGGTCCCGGAACGGGCAAGACGCACCTGGCCACCAGCCTGGGCATCGAGGCGATTCGGGTCCATGGCAAGCGGGTGCGCTTCTTCTCGACGGTGGAGCTGGTCAACGCGCTGGAGTTGGAGAAGGCCCAGAACAAGGCTGGGCAGTTGGCCCACCGGCTGATGTACGTGGATCTGGTGATCCTGGACGAGATGGGCTATCTGCCCTTCACGCAGTCGGGTGGCGCCTTGCTGTTCCACCTGCTGTCCAAACTCTACGAGCGAACTAGCGTGGTCATCACCACCAACCTGAACTTCTCGGAGTGGAGCACCGTCTTTGGCGACGCCAAGATGACAACGGCGTTGCTGGACCGGCTGACCCACCACTGCCACATCGTGGAGAGCGGCAACGAGAGCTGGCGCTTCAAGCATTCCAGTGCCGCTGCGGGGATCACCAAAACCGCACGGGCCAAAGCCCAGAAAGGAGCCGATCAAACGACCCAGCCGTTAGACTTATCCACAACCAACTGACAAAACATCCTTAAAACTAGTGGCTCAATATTCGGCGTGAACACTGGCTCAGTTTGTACGGTGAATCAACAGCCCGGGTTGCAGCAAGCCGAGAACCTATGGATTTTGTTGGACAAAAGGCATGTTGATAGCGGAAGTAGGACTTTGCGAAAGCGGCATAGGGCTCAGCCATAGGTGTCGGCTCGCTGTCATCGGCAGACTCCCACGTGCTGAAGACTGCACGCAGTGCCCCATTTTTGCCTTTGAGCTTTATGTGGTTCGTCACATCCCACTTCATCTCGTCGAACGGGAGGTCAGCCCCTAAAGCTGTCAATTCGTCACGACACATGGCAACGAACGCCACCAGATTTTTCTCAGCACTGAGTTCGCGACGTGGCTTGAATAGAACCAAGTTAGACATCCTTGGTCTCCTCGCTGGCTTCTACAGGGAGCAACTTTGTCTCTTCACTTGCCTTAACAGCGGGATTTTTTTTCTCCTCGCAAAGCCGAATCACTGCGGCAACGGCAAAGATAGTCCGGTCATTGATAGACGCAATTCGCTTGTCTGTGGTTTGAAGCTGCCTGTCACGGTTTTCAAGAAGGTGTGCCAAGACGCCTTCGTGTGGCCCATCAACCCATGCTTCGAAGCTTGAGCACGTGTAGCAAGCAATGGGAGCATTGAAACCACAGAAACCGTGTTTCCCACAGTCCCCCATAGGTGCACCGCTGCGGTCGACACGCAAGTCGATAATGCGATTTGAGGTGTCAACGCCCAACCCATCCACCAATTTCCCAGCAAACGCCTGGGCCAAAGGCGCAATTCCCATTGCAATTACTCGGTCGATTCGGTCGATGATTGCTGGAGAGCTGGCTGTATACACCTGAACATTCTGGGTATCACTGTGGTCAAGGAGGGCTGCGATTTCGAGCTCGCTGTAGCCTTCCTCTGCCGCCCGCGTCCCTGTCGTTCTTCGGAAGCGTGTTGGAGTAATGCTCATCACCTCTCCCGTACGCTCTGAGACGACCGACAGCCCCTCAAGCACGGTGGTGATAGTCTTTCCAATATCCAGCGCAGTCCGGTGAAATTCGAATCCGTTAGTACCACCCGCCGAGCGCTTTGTCGGAAACAAAGGAGCCTGCATTGGGTCCACCAAACGGCCCTCAAATTGCTTGCATACACCTTCAGCATAAGCTACAAGAATTTCGCCAAACTGCTCAAGGAGAGAGCGCTCTTTCAGTTCTGCACGGGCGTTCTTAGTGCGTTTCTTGGCGCGAGGCATGTGTATCGAGTACTTAAGTGCCCCCTCAGCATTTCTCTTAACCCGTACATCGCAGACCTTTAGGGCTGCGTATTGCTGATTTCGCTGACCCAGCAAAATGTACAACCAAGCCAAGACGTAGTCTTCTTCAGACACTGACCCGCAGGCATAGGCTTGGTTCAACGCGGCGTGAAGGCCCTCCATCTCGTTGGTTGTGAATGGACCATCTATGGGGTCCCAGGTCAGCACAGCTATACCTTTTCGATTTCCCTTAAGTCGCAGCTGCTTCAGCAGTAAATCCACGCCCTCATCAACACCGGGATAACCCAGCTGAATCCATTTCCTCAGAAATCCGGCGAGAGTTCCGAGATACCAACCTGTCGACTCGTCAAGGCCCGCACGGTAATTGAGTAGGCTCACATCACTGATACTTGAGAGCTGACTCGGCGTCATACGAATGAAGTGCTGGAATCGCTGAAAAAGATTCCTCATATGAGCGGATGAATTGTTCTCGGCGTACCAAGACAGCACTCTTTTCGCACTCTCACGTAACTCATCTGAAATGTTCGTCAGCTGACTAAAGTTCAGACTCACGTCTGTCACGTCATCACGAAATGCCCAGATATCAGCACTGGCGTCAAACTCAATACCAGACTTGGTGCGCACCGGTCCTAGCGTACTCAAAGGACGGGCGGGGAGATTCTCAGTGGTAGGCAAGTCTTTTTTCATCAGTTTTTCTTATCTGTGGGCTTGAACGATTTGGCTTGCAGCGCTAGTGAGGCTTCATTGCTCTTTCGTTCGATATGCCTCTTCGTATAGTGACCGGCCATCCTCGATTGAGGGGACCAACCCATCGCCTGGCGCCGCATCCTTTCCTCATCCTCTGATGACACACCCTTTGTGTCCATTAGCTCGGAGAAATCGTCGTTCCAGGTGTGACGCAGCACATGAGGCGAAAGGTCATTAGTTAGTCCAGGCACCTTCGTCCGTAGCTCTCTGAAAAGCTTGTTGAGGGCCGGCTTTGACAGTGCTGCACCTGTACCGTTGGCCACAAAAAGGTAAGGATGGCGTCGCGCGCCCTTGATGCTCGAACGCGAACCCTTTTTATCCTTGCTCTTCCCAATGATGTAATCACGCGTAAGGTCCATTAACCCAGGACTAAGGGCTAAGAGCCTGCTTCTTGTCTTAACCAGTGGAGCGTTCCCGCGCTCATCCTCTGGGTTATCTGGTCGGCGGGTGATGACAACTTCTCCTTTGCGGAGATTGACGTCATCGACATAGACCCCCAGAAGTTCACCATTCCGAATACCAAGCAGAAGCAGCCACATGAAAATGAGCTGATTCCTAAGGCGAACATGCCTGCCCTTCCAAGGGTTTTCTGGGCTATCAGGGTTTATGACCTCTAGTATTCGGGCGCGCACCTCAGCACTGACACCTTGTCGGCCACCGGCGTCATGGTCGCGACCAGGGATGCGTGCATTCAGTTGGCCTACCACAGTCTCAGTCGCTACATTCAAAGCACGGAAGTGCTCGTGACCAACATCAAGCTTCAAGCGTCTGCCTGCGCTTAGCCATTCAATGTACTTGCGGATATATATGAGTCGAGTGGCCTTCGTTTCAGACTCGACTCGCTTTGAAGCTCTAGCTGAGGTGCGCATACGCGCTCTTTCAAGCGAAACAACACGAGACGCTGCCTGCGACTTTTTTTTGTTTCCTAGGAGTGCGTCAAGCTCTTCTTGCTTCAGCCCTGCCAAATTCACAAGCTCATCTACTTCACTCAACGAGAGAAGCTTTCCTTGCTCTAGGCGCTGATTCAGGTCGATACCCAAGTAACGAAAAACCTGCAGGCCGACCATCACGGCTCTAGCCGCATGCGCAATCGTGTTGGTCGCCAAACTGGTAGAGCGCAGCGCCGTCAGGATGAACAGCGTCACATCCCAGACTGGCACTCCAGTTTCTTCGCTTAGTAGCAGCGGAAGCCGCTCACCAGACTCCAAACGTATCGTTCTGACTTGATAGCCTACTGACATGTTTACATTTCCTCAAAGGTAGTCGATAAGTACACACTATCGGCCTTCGAAAAAAATGTTAACAAAGAAAAAGGCCCGTAGATTCGTCATCTCGGGCCTCTTGTTTACAAATCAGGAAAGGTAGGCTCTAGAACGGGATGTCGTCATCCATGTCGTCAAACCCCGAAGCTGCGCGCTGGGGAGGAGGAGCCATGGGTGCAGGAGCAGGACGCTGCTGCATGGGTGCCGGTGCGGGGCGCTGCTGCATAGGAGCGGGAGCCTGACGGCGGGGTGCTTCGTAGCTGCTTTCGCCATAGCCATCATCGCTGCCGTAGCCGCCTTGCTGCTGACCACCACCCTGGCGGCTGCCCAGCATCTGCATGGCATCAGCACGGATTTCGGTGGCGTAGCGTTCCTGGCCGGAGGCCTGGTCGGTCCACTTGCGGGTGCGCAGGCTGCCTTCCACATAGACCTGGCTGCCTTTGCGCAGGTACTGGCCCACGATTTCGGCCAGTTTGCCGTTGAAGACCACACGGTGCCACTCGGTGGCTTCGCGGTTTTCTCCGGTGTTCTTGTCGCGCCAGCGGTCTGTGGTGGCGATGGTCACATTGGCCACCTGATCGCCGCTGGGGAAGGTGCGCATTTCGGGGTCACGACCCAGATTGCCGACGATGATGACTTTGTTGACGGATGCCATAGAGATACCTTTTCAAAAAGTGGCCCGGGCTATTGGGAGAGGTCCCGAACCAATGAACCTCGTATTCTGCCCCAAGCCAGCCATGAGGAGCACGGGATTGCCCTATATCCCATCACGGCGATACATGGTGCCCCAGCAGGAAAGGGGCCACTGCGCGCGAGCAGCCGAGCAAGGGCAGCCCCGCTGCGAGGGCTGCGTCCCCTCCGCGTAGCAGAGAGGGGGAAGGCGGGGCCGCCTAGGCGCACAGCGCCTCAGGGGGTGTTGCTGTAAGTCAGTGACGCCCCACCGGGCGCAGCGGCCAGGTCACGACCAGCCACAGGGCAACAAGCACAGCCGTCATGATGAACAAGCCCGGCACGCCCGCAAATTTGGCGACTGCACCACCGACAGCGCCACCGACAAACAGGCCCAGCGACTGCAACGTGTTGTAGGCGCCCAATGCCGCGCCACGCAGCGGCGCCGGAGCCATGCGCGAGACCAGACTTGGCTGGGTGGCTTCAAGAGCATTGAAACCGCAGAAAAACAGAAACATCAGCAGCGCCATGCACCAGACCGTCGGAATGGTGCCGCTGGCGGCCAGCATGCCCAGACCGATCTGCACAACCAGTACCAGGCCAATGGCTCCCAGCAAGGCCTTGCGCAGCTTGCCCTTGCGCTCCATGGAAAACAGCAGGCCCATGGCCAGAAAGGACAGCAGCACGGCCGGCAGATAGATATGCCAGTGCTGCTCCTTGGCCAGACCTGCCTGCACCAGCATGGCCGGCACGGCCACCCACATGGACATCTGCACGGTATGCAGAATGAAGACGCCAAAATTCAGGCGCAGCAGATCGGACTGGCCCAGCAGCTCGCTGAACCTGCCCTTGGGCGCATCGGCATGCTGCCTGGGCTCGGGCGGCACCACCCACAGCACCACGGCAATGCCGGCCAGCGCCAGCGCGCAGGTCAGGCCGAAGATGCCGGACAGGCCGATCCAGGCATTGAGCAGCGGCGCCAGCACCAGCGCCAGTGCAAACATCAGGCCGATGCTGCCGCCGACCATGGCCATGGCCTTGGTACGCACGCCATCGCGCGTCAGATCGGCCAGCAGGGCCGTGACGGCGGCAGACACGGCGCCTGCGCCCTGAATGGCACGCCCCGCCATCAGGCCGGTCAGCGAGTCGGCCATGGCCGCAATCAGGCTGCCCGCCGCAAACACCAGCAGGCCGGCGACGATGACACGCTTGCGGCCGATACGGTCGGAGGCCAGGCCGATAGGCAACTGGAACAGGGCCTGGGTCAGGCCATACAGGCCCATGGCCAGGCCGATCATGGCCGGGTCGTCACCGCCCGGGTATTTGCGTGCCTCCAGCATGAAGACGGGCAGCACCAGGAACAGGCCCAGCATGCGCAGCGCAAAGATCAGCGCCAGGGCGCCGCTGGAGCGGCGTTCCTGGGAGGTCATGGTGGAAGAGGATTTGTCCGTGCCCTGCGTGCCCGCGCTGGGGGAGGTATTGATTTTTTTCACGCTCAGATTTTGCCAAGAGTCAAAGTCTTATGCCCAGGTTAACTAAACCACTGCCGGGCAAAAGAGAGGAAATAAAACCGTAGATTGTCCGTGAACCTGAATCATCTAGTCACGCGCAAGCCCGTCTGACTATCATGGAGAGTTTTCCCCGTCTGGAGCGCCCGTGTCCCTGAAGCCTGATTCGCCCTCTGAAGTCCATGATGACAGCCTCTATCTGGGCCGTTCTCTGGCGCAGACACGTATCGCCATTCGCGGCGCACGCACGCACAACCTCAAGAACATCGACCTGGACATTCCTCGCAACCAGCTGGTTGTGATCACCGGCCTGTCGGGCTCGGGCAAGTCCAGCCTGGCCTTCGATACCTTGTACGCCGAAGGCCAGCGCCGTTACGTGGAGAGTCTCTCGGCCTATGCACGCCAGTTTCTGGGCCGCCTGGACAAACCCGATGTCGATCTGATCGAGGGCCTGTCGCCCGCCATTTCCATCGAGCAAAAGGCCACCAGCCACAACCCGCGCTCCACCGTGGGCACGGTGACCGAGATCAACGACTATCTGCGCCTGCTCTACGCCCGTGCCGGCACGCCGTTCTGTCCCGACCACAATCTGCCGCTGCAGGCCCAGACCATCAGCCAGATGGTGGACAGCGTGCTGCAGCTTCCCGAGGACACCAAGCTGATGATCCTCGGCCCCCTGGCGCGCGAGAAAAAGGGCGAGTTCGCCGAGCTTTTCGTGCAGCTCCAGGCCCAGGGCTATGTGCGCTTTCGCGTCGACGGGCAGATCTACGATGCCCAGTCCCTGCCCAAGCTGGAGAAGAACGAGCGCCACAACATCGATGTGGTGATAGACCGCGTCAAGGTGCGCGAAGACATCAAGCAGCGCCTGGCCGAGAGCTTTGAGGCTGCCTTGCGTGCCGGCGGTGCCGATGCCGGCGGCCGCGTCATCGCGCTGGAGATGGACGGCGGCAAGGAGCATCTGTTCAGCGCCAAGTTCGCCTGCCCGCTCTGCGACTATTCCCTGCCCGAGCTGGAGCCGCGCCTGTTTTCCTTCAACTCCCCCATGGGAGCCTGCCAGGCCTGCGACGGCCTGGGCAACAGCGAAGCCTTCGACCCCGACCGCGTCGTGCCCTTCCCGTCGCTGAGTCTGGCCAGCGGCGCCATCAAGGGCTGGGACAAGCGCAACAACTACTACTTCTCCATGCTGGAGAGCGTGGCCAAGCACTATGGCGTGAGCACCGAGACGGCGTTCGAGGAGCTGCCCGAGAAGGTGCGCGACGTGATTCTCTTTGGCTCGGGCGACGAGTCCATGGAGTTCAACTATGTTTTCGAGAGCGGCGAACGCAAGGGCGAAGCCTTTATCAAGTCGCACCCGTTCGAAGGCATCATCCCCAATATTCAGCGCCGCTTTCGCGAGACCGAATCCCAGGTGGTGCGCGACGACCTGGCCAAGCTGCGCAGCATTCGCAAATGCCCCGAATGTGAAGGCACGCGCCTGCGCCGCGAAGCGCGCTTTGTGCGCGTGGGCGATGGCGAGCAGGCTCGCTCCATCTACGAGGTCAGCCATGCCACGCTGGCCGATGCGCTGGGCTGGTTCAAGCAGCTGAGCATGGCCGGGGCCAAGGCCGAGATTGCGGACAAGATCGTGCGTGAGATCGCCTCGCGCCTGCTCTTCCTCAACGATGTGGGCCTCTCGTACCTGAGCCTGGACCGCAGCGCCGACACGCTCTCGGGCGGCGAGGCCCAGCGCATCCGCCTGGCGTCTCAGATCGGCTCGGGCCTGACGGGCGTGATGTATGTGCTGGACGAGCCCTCCATCGGCCTGCACCAGCGCGACAACGACAAGCTGATTGCCACGCTGGAGCACCTGCGCGATATCGGCAACAGCGTGATCGTGGTCGAGCATGACGAAGACATGATGCGCGCAGCCGACCAGATCATCGATATGGGTCCGGGCGCCGGCGTGCATGGCGGCCGCATCATGGCCCAGGGCAGCTATGAAGACATCAAGGCCAGCCCCGATTCGCCCACGGGCCGCTACCTGAGCGGCGTACAAAGCATTCCCGTGCCCAGGCAGCGCACCGCCTGGCTGCCCGTGCTGCGCAAGGACAGTGACGCCGAGGCCACCCAGAGCACATCGCGCTTTCCGGTCACGGCCGCCAAAAAGCGGGAATCTGCGAGCAAGGCACGCACCGACCTTCAGGCGCTGACCGTGCAAGGCGCGCGCGGCAACAACCTCAGGAACGTGACGGTGGACTTCCCCGTCGGCCTGTTCACCTGCGTGACCGGCGTTTCGGGCTCGGGCAAATCCACCCTGGTCAACGACACGCTATATGCCGAAGTGGCACGCCAGGTACACCGTGCAGGCACCGAGCCGGCTGCGCATGACGATATCGCGGGCATCGACTATTTCGACAAGGTCATCAACGTCGACCAGTCGCCCATCGGTCGCACGCCGCGCAGCAACCCGGCCACCTATACCGGCCTGTTCACGCCCATCCGCGAGCTGATGGCCGAAACCAATACCGCCAAGGAGCGCGGCTACGGCCCCGGGCGTTTCTCGTTCAATGTCTCAGGCGGGCGCTGCGAAGCCTGCCAGGGCGACGGCGTGGTCAAGGTGGAAATGCATTTTCTGCCCGATGTCTACGTGCCCTGCGACCTCTGCCACGGCCAGCGCTACAACCGCGAAACACTGGAAGTTCAGTGGAAGGGCCGGAACATCTCGCAGATTCTGGAGATGACGGTCGAAGACGCTCATGCTTTCTTCAAGGACGTGCCCAGCATTGCGCGCAAGCTGCAGACCCTGCTGGACGTGGGCCTGTCCTATATCCGCCTGGGCCAGAGCGCGACCACGCTGTCGGGTGGCGAGGCCCAGCGCGTCAAGCTCGCACAGGAACTGTCCAAGCGCGACACCGGCCGCACGCTTTACATCCTCGACGAGCCCACCACGGGCCTGCACTTTGCCGACATCGCCCTGCTTCTGAAGGTGCTGCACCAGCTGCGCGATGCGGGCAACACCATCGTCGTGATCGAGCACAACCTCGACGTCATCAAGACCGCAGACTGGCTGATCGACATGGGCCCCGAGGGTGGCTCGGGCGGCGGCCAGGTCGTGGCTCAGGGCACGCCAGAGGAAGTCGCGGCCAACCCGGCCAGCGTGACGGGCCGCTACCTCAAGCCCTATCTGGACAAGGCTCCCGCCAAATCCAGAGCCAAGTCGGCCACAAGCCAGGATTGACCAAGCACAGCCGGCCATGCAGGGCCATGGCCGGCGACACCGAGGAGAGAAGCAATGCAGAAAGATGTCTGGGATTTCGTCATCGTGGGCGCGGGCATGGCCGGTGCATCCGCCGCCTGGCAGCTGGCGCAGTCGGGTGGCGATACTCCGCCTTCCGTGCTGGTGCTGGAGCGCGAATCCCAGCCCGGCTATCACACCACCGGCCGCTCGGCCGCACTGTTTGAAGAGCATTACGGGCCCGCCCAGGTGCAGGCCCTGACCCGCGCCAGCCGCGCCTTCTACGATGCGCCACCGGCCGGTTTTGCCGAAGCACCCATCCTCACGCCGCGCGGCGTGCTTTATGTGGGCACGGCCGAGCAAAAGGATCTGGTCGACGCCGCCTATGCCGAAGCCACCATCCACTCCCCCGAGGCCCAGCGCTTGAGCGCCGAGCAACTCAAGGCCCTGGTTCCCGTACTCGACGCCGAAGTCTTGGTGGACGGCTTTCTGGACACCGGCGCACGCGACATCGATGTGCACGGCCTGCACCAGGGCTATATCCGCGGCCTGCGCCAGCGTGGCGGCGATCTGTGGTGCAACGCCGAGGTCCAGGCCATCACCCGCGTCAACGACTTCTGGCACATCGCCCTGCCCCAGGGCCGCAGCCTTCGTGCCAAGGTCATCGTCAACGCCGCCGGGGCCTGGGTGGATGTCGTGGCCGCCATGGTGGGCGCGGCTCCCATCGGCATCACGCCCAAGCGCCGCAGCGCCTTCACCTTCCCGGCCCCCGAAGGCATGGATGCCACGCACTGGCCCGCCATCATCAGCGCCGATGAAAACTGGTACATCAAGCCCGACGCCGGCCAGCTGCTGGGCTCACCCGCCAATGCAGACCCCGTGGCACCGCACGATGTGGTGCCCGAAGAGCTGGACATTGCCACCGGCATCTATCACATCGAGGAAGCCACCACGCTGCAAATCCGCCGCCCCTCGCATACCTGGGCCGGCCTGCGCAGCTTTGTCGCCGATGGCGAGCTGGTGATAGGCTGGGATGCCTCACCCACGCATGTGCCGGGCTTTTTCTGGGTTGCCGCCCAGGGCGGCTATGGCATCCAGAGCGCCGCCGGCTACAGCCTGCTGGCGCGCAATCTGCTGCTGGGGGAGACGCTGGATGCGTCGCTGACGCAGCAGAAGGTGAATGTGGGGGCGGTGTCACCTGCGCGTTGTCAGCTGGCGACTCAGAATTGAGAGCTGGTTGCGCTTTGTGGGTCTGCGCTTGATGCCGATTTGATTCGATTATTACGGCTTGCTTGATTGGCACTTAAAGGGCGGGGCTCGGCCCGCCAGCCGACCTACTTTCTGGCGTGCCAGAAAGTAGGCAAAGAACACAACCCCTGCTGCCCACGTCCCTCCGCTACGCTGCGGGCAACCTGCGTGGGCACAAGGGGCAATACCAGATAGCTTCTTTGAAAATTGATGGCTGCTACCGCAATCTAGATAAGCGTCAGAAGCAAATTTCTTCACATTGCCTTCAGTTCGCCCGCCGAGGCGAGACAGGGCCCCTGTCAACAACTCAGGCACGACACCGCAAAAGCCTAAACGCAAAAACGGCCTGCGCCCCAGAGGCACAAGCCGTTTTCAAACCTAGGCGACCTCAGGCCGCCGCCAGTCAACGCAAGATCAGTTCTCGATCTTGGCGAACTGAACAATCTTCGAGTACTTGGCAATCTCGGTGTTGATGTACTTGCCGGCATCCACCTTGGGATCGGCCACCACATTGCCGGTCTCTTCCATCTTCTTGCGGAACTCGGGCGAAGCCATGGTTTCCTCCAGCGCCTTCTTCAGCTTGGCGGCGATGGGAGCGGGCAGGCCCTTGGGAGCCATCAGCGCAAACCAGCTGTTGATGTCCACGTTCTTGAACTGGGGCAGTTCGGACAGGGCAGGAATATCGGGGGTGATGGCCGAGCGCTTGGCTTCGGTCGTACCCAGGGCCACGACCTTGCCGGCCTTGATATGGGGCAGGCCCGAGGACAGCACGAACACGCCAAACTCGATGTTGTTGCCCACCAGATCGGTGGTCAGAGGCGCCACGCCCTTGTAAGGCACATGGGTCATCTGCAGCTTGCCCTGCTCCTTGACCAGCTCGCCGGCCAGGTGCAGCGCCGTGCCCACGCCGGAGCTGCCGTAGCTGAACTTGTCGGGGTTCTTGGACACCAGGCTCACGAACTCGGCCGCGTTCTTCACGCCGGCCTTGTGCGATGCGACCAGCACCATGGGCTGGGAACCCACCAGACCGATGGGAGTGAAGTCGCCAATGTTGTACTTCACGGCCTTGTTGATGAGCCTGGCAATGGCCAGCTCATTGTTGGCGCCCACCATGATGGTGTAACCGTCGGCAGGGGCCTTGGCCACCTTCTGCGCACCGATGGCGCCACCGGCACCGCCCAGGTTTTCCACCACCACGGGCTGGCCCAGGTGCTTGGCCAGGCCGTCGGCCACCAGACGACCGACCAGGTCGGTGCTGCCACCGGCCGGGTAGCCCACGACCATGGTGATGGCCTTGCTGGGATAGTTGTCGGCGGCAATGGCAGGCACTGCCACGGCAGCGCCCAGCAGCAGGCCCGCGGCGATGGCGGTACGGCGGAGGATGTTTGTGTTCTGCATGAAACTATTCCGAATCTGTATGAGGCAATTGTCCGAATACGGAGAAAACCTTTTAGTGCCGATCTGGCATATTTCCGTGCCATTTCAGCACATCAACGCGTTTTTGAGCAAATAGAGGGGGAGCAGTGCCGCCAGGAGCCCGATACCCGCTGTTGTTTTTCCAGCTTCAGGTCTGGCCGCTGGCAAAAAAGGAGTGACTGCTTATTTACTGGCCAGTGATATCGGTCCAGAACTGCTCCGCAGCGGTGCTCAAGCGGCGTTTGGGCCGATAAAGCCGCACATCGAAATGCACGTCCAGGCTGCCGTCCCCGGCCAGCGCCAGACGGCCGTCCTGGCAGTCGCGCTGCACCATGGACCAAGGCATCCAGGCCACGCCCAGGCCCTTGAGCACGTACTCGTAATTGGCATCCGCCGAATCGCATTCGATGCAGCGGCGCAGACGCGGCCACAGCGGATGGCTGGCCAGATGATCTTCGGCCAGCCGCCCCAGCGCCATGCTGTGCGAGAAAGCCAGATAGGGCACGGGGCTGGCACCGGGCAGCAAGGCCTGCGCCAGTGCAAACAAGGGCTTGCCTTCGGCATCGGCCCGCGCCACGGGCACCAGCTTGTCGCTCATCACCGTCAGATAGCTGAACTGACGGCCATCCAGTCGCACGGCAATGGCCGCATGGTGATAGAGCAGGGCAAAGCTGACCTCGCCGCGCTGCAGCATGTGCACGGTTTCGTCGAGTGTGCGGGTGACGATGCGCATCTCCGCCGTCTGCAGCACGCTGCCGTAGCGCGCCAGCCAGTCGGCCACGATGGTGCGCGCCAGGGTACGCCCCGTGGCCAGCGTGATCACATGGGCCTGCCGACCGGCCACGGCCTGCAGCTCGTCATGCGACTGGGCCAGTGTGCGCACCATCTGCTCGGCGGTGTCGCGAAAGGCTTCACCGGCCGGGGTGAGGCGAACCGGCCCGCCGCCCGCTTCGATCAGCGGCGTTCCAGCCCATGCCTCCAGCGCACGAATGCGCCGGCCGAAGGCGGGATGGGTGACATGGCGCAGCTCTGCCGCACGGGTAAAGCTGCGCTCCTGAGCCAGAAGCAGAAAGTCTTCCAGCCATTTGCTTTGCATGGCCAGAGCCTACCCTGGCTCAGCTCTGGGCTGCAGCCTGCAGCGTGGCGCGCGTGGCGATGGCGGCTTCGCGTGCAGCCTTGGCAAAGTCGTCGCCCTGCCCTGCGTACAGAATGGCGCGCGAGGAGTTGATGATGATGGGTCCACCGCCAATGCGGGCCGCCTTGACGGTCGCCACGGCATCGCCACCCTGTGCGCCCACGCCGGGAATCAGCAGCGGCAAGGTGGGAGCCACGGCACGCACGCGCTCGATCTCGTTGGGACGGGTTGCACCCACCACCAGGCCCAACTGGCCGTTGGTGTTCCAGGGGCCTTGGGCCAGCTTGGCCACATGCTCGAACATATGGGGGTTGCCAGGCACATCGGCCAGGACCTGGGCCTGCAGATCGTCACCGCCGGGGTTGGAGGTGCGGCACAGCAAAAAAGCCCCCTTGCCCTCGTACTTGAGATAGGGCGTGATGGAGTCGAAACCCATGAAGGGAGAGAGCGTCACGGCATCGGCACCATAGCGCTCGAAGGCTTCCTTGGCGTATTGCTCGGCGGTGGAGCCGATATCGCCGCGCTTGGCATCCAGAATCACGGGCACATGGGGTGCCACTCGGCGCATGTGCTCCATCAGCTTTTCGAGCTGGTCTTCGGCACGGTGGGCGGCAAAGTAGGCGATCTGGGGCTTGAAGCTGTTGACCAGATCATGGGTGGCATCGACGATGGCTGCACAGAAGTCGTAGATCTTGGACGCATCGCCCTTCATGGCACCGGGAAAGCGGCTGGGTTCGGGGTCCAGACCCACGCACAGCATGGAGTCATTGCGCGTGGACGCGTCGCGCAGCATGTCGATAAAAGTCATAAAACGTGATTTTAATTGCTCGACCCTTCCAAGCCCCGCTACAGGTCTTGCGCCAAGCCGCAAAGCAGACGCACACACCAACTCAGTGACACAGAGGAAGCGCCGCCGCGCACCGACGGTGTCGTCCCCCTCCCGCGAAGCGAGTGAGGGGGAAGGCGCGAAGCGCCACAGGGGGAGAAAGTCATTCCGGAGGGAGATAATCCACACCCATGCCTTCGTTCACGCCCAAACAGCTCATTCTTCTCGTCCTGCTCACCATCGTCTGGGGCCTGAACTGGCCGGTAATGAAGCTCGGCGTACAGCATTTCCCGCCGCTGAGTTTTCGCATGGTCAGCATGTGGATAGGCCTGCCGATTCTGGCCCTGTTTGTGACCAGCCAGCGCTTGCCGCTGACCATACCGCGCAGCTACTGGGGCCAGCTGGCCAAGCTCACGCTGTTCAATATGGTGCTCTGGCACTGCCTGATCATCATTGCCATCCCCACGCTGTCCAGCGGGCGCGCGGCGATTCTGGGTTACACCATGCCCATCTTCTCGGCCGTGTTCGGCAGCCTGTTCTTCAAGGACCGGCTGGGCGCCCGCGCCTGGGCCGGCGTGGGAGCGGCCTTTGCCGGCGTGCTGCTGCTGCTGTGGCATGAGGTTGGCGCTCTGGGTAGCAAGCCCCTGGGCGTGATGCTGATGCTGATCGCCGCCGCCGGCTGGGCCTGGGGCACGCAGCTGCTGCGCCGCACCGAGGCACCGGTGCCGCTGATGACGCTGTCGCTGTGGATGGTGGCCATCACCACCGTGGTGCTGACCGTGCTGGCCTTTGTTTTCGAGCGCCAGCAATGGCATATGCCCGACCAGAGCGCTCTGGCTGCCATCGCTTTCAATGGTGTGCTGGTGCTGGGCTTCGCCCAGGCCGTGTGGTTCTATCTGGCCCGCAGCCTGCCGCCCGTGGCCTCCACGCTGAGCGTGATGATGATTCCGGTGCTGGGCGTGTTCGTGGGCGCCTGGTGGCTGGGCGAGGTCCTGCATTGGCAGGACTGGACTGCTGTCTGCCTGATGGTGGTGGCGATTGCTTCGGTGCTCTGGCCTGCCAGAAGCAGCCGTTAATTCGCGGGCGACTGCGTCTTGCACACGGTGTAGCGCAGCTCGGCCATTCCCGGGCCCATCTGCTGCACGGACTGCAGCTGCAGCACGGGACTCAGCAAGCGGCGCGGCAACAAAGGCTTGCCACGACCCAGAGTGGCCGAGCCAATCTGCACGATGACTTCATCGAGCAGGCCCGCGTCATGGAACTGTCCCGCCAGATCTCCGCCACCCACGATCCAGATGTTCTTGTCGCCGGCTGCAGCCCTCATGCTTGCCAGCACGGGCCGCACATCGCCGCTGACAAAGCGTACATCGGCTCCCTCTATCAACGGCAGCTGACGGCTGGAGAAAACCCAGGCAGGCTGTGCATAAGGCCAGGCCGCGCCGCTCTCCTTCTTCACCGCATCGGCGTTGCGGACCATCCACTCATAAGTGGACGAGCCCATGGCCAGCGCACCGACCTGGGCAATAAAGCCCGGATAGCTGGACTGCGTCAGGCTGCCCAATGGAAACAGCCAGTCCAGAGAGTCGTCTTCGGTGGCAAGAAAGCCGTCCAGGCTGGAAGCGGTGTAGTACTGGGTCTTCATGATGGGCTGTAGTTTGCCTTGAAGGCGCTGACTCGGCCGGTTACAGGCCTGCTATCGAGAAAAATCAATCTCGATAGCACCCAGCGTTCAGGCGCTACAACCCCCCAAAAGGCCCCCTACTGTGCAGGCGCCAGGTTCCGCGCCGTGGCCAGCATGGTGGCGCACAGCAGCTCCCGGCCCGCCTTGCGAGAAAACACATCCGCCCTGGCAACCGTCAGCAGCTTGCTGGCCTGGATGACGCGGCCACGTGCCAGCAATGTCTCGCCATCGGCAGGAGCCAGGTATTTGATGCTGCAGTCGATCGTGGCATTGAGCCAGCCCGGCGGCAGCAGCGTCCCTGCCGCCGATACGGCGGCAAAGTCTGCGATGGCAAAGACCGGCGTTGCCTGCAACTGGCCGGGCCTGAAACTCAGACTTTCCTGGTAGGGCAGGCAGAGATCGACCTCGCCGGGCTCTATGCGTTCAAAGCGCAGTTGCAGCATCTGCGCCACTGGCATGGACAGCACCAGCGCCCTGATGTCTCGGGCAAAGTGTTCGTTCTGCGGTGTCATGACTTGCACCCCCTCCTGCCGGATGGACCGGCATCATTGCCGCCTCGCGCAGAGACGCGAGGAAATCCCGGTTTCGAGGCTGGTCGCTGCTCGCGCAGACGAAACCATTCCACATGGGAAACCAGGTACTGACGCAGAGCGTTGCGCTTGGCGATTTCGGCATCGATCTCGGCAATGCGCTCCTCAAGCCTGCAGACGATCTGGCTGGCCGTCAGGGACTTGCAGCGGTAGGCCGGCAATACCTCGGCAATCTGCGCAAGAGAGAAGCCACATTGCCGCGACATGGCGATGAATCGCAGCTCGCGGATCACGCTGTCATCGAACTCGCGGTAGCCGGAAGGACGCCGACTGGCGGCAATCAGGCCCAGACTCTCATAGTGGCGAATGGCGTGTACGGACACACCCGACAGGCTGGCAAGTTCCGATATCTGCATGGCGACAAGGCTAACAAGCCTGGGGTTACACGAAGGTTGGTGTCCGCCAGATGTTCACACAGTTTGTCTCCGCACTGCGGCCATAAAAAAACGCACTGTGAATCCACAGTGCGTTCTTTGGGGAGAGACTTCCGGGGCGATCAGGCCGCAGCGACTTCCTTCTTCGCAGAGCGTGCCTGCATGAACTTGCCCAGTCCGACCACCAGCACGGCACCGACCGCAGCGGCAGCATAGTGCAGCCAGGGGTGAGCCATGGTGTAGCCATGCAGCAGATTGTCGTTGACGATGGTCTCGCCGCCCACCCAGCCGATCAGCGCCGCGCCCAGCGTGACGATGACGGGGAAGCGTTCCATGAGCTTGATCATCAGCGTGGAGCCGAAGATCACCAGGGGAATGGAGATGGCCAGACCCAGGATCAGCAGCACCATATTGCCCTGGGCGGTAGCGGCCACGGCAATCACATTGTCCAGGCTCATCACCAGGTCGGCAATCAGGATGGTGCGGATGGCGGTCATCATGGAGCCATGGCCCTTGGATTCGCCCTCGCCGTCTTCGTCGCCGGTCAGCAGCTGATAGCCGATCCACAGCAGCAGGCAGCCGCCCACAACCTGCAGGAAGGAGAGTTCCAGCAGCTTGGCAGCCACCACGGTCAGCACGATACGCAGCACCACGGCGGCGCCGGAGCCGAACATGATGGCTTTCTTTTGCTGTTCAGGGGGAAGAGAGCGCGCGGCCAGTGCGATGACCACGGCGTTGTCGCCGGAGAGAATGATGTTGATCCAGATGATCTTCACCAGGCCGATCCAGAAATCGGCGCTATTGAGAAATTCCATTTGTGACTCCACTGTTTTGAATATGAAAGCGCCGCATTGCGCGGCGCTTTCTTTTAAGAGTGGAGGCAGTGTAGGGCGCGAAGCCCATCTTGCCAGTTCGTAATACTGCGTAAATTCAACGCTGTATCACGAACTTTTGCACGAGCTTACTTCTTCAGCAGGCCTTGCAGCAGGCGACCCATTTCGGAAGGGTTGCGGGTGATGGTGAAGCCGCACTCTTCCATGATGGCCAGCTTGGCATCAGCAGTGTCGGCACCGCCGGAGATCAGGGCACCTGCGTGGCCCATGCGCTTGCCGGGAGGGGCAGTCACGCCAGCGATGAAGCCCACGATAGGCTTCTTCATGTTGGCCTTGCACCACTGGGCAGCTTCGGCTTCATCGGGACCGCCGATTTCACCGATCATGATCACGGCATCGGTGTCGGGATCGTCGTTGAAAGCGCGCATCACGTCGATGTGCTTCAGACCGTTGATGGGGTCGCCACCGATACCGACGGCGGAGGACTGGCCAATGCCCAGTTCGGTCAGCTGAGCCACGGCTTCGTAAGTCAGCGTGCCGGAACGGGACACCACGCCCACGCGGCCCTTCTTGTGGATGTGACCGGGCATGATGCCGATCTTGATTTCGTCAGGCGTGATCAGACCGGGGCAGTTGGGGCCCAGCAGCAGAGTCTTCTTGCCGCCGGCAGCTTCCTTGGCCTTCATCTTGTTGCGCACTTCCAGCATGTCGCGCACGGGGATGCCTTCGGTGATGCAGATGGCCAGGTCCAGGTCGGCTTCAACAGCTTCCCAGATGGCAGCAGCAGCACCTGCGGGAGGCACGTAGATCACGGACACGGTAGCGCCGGTTTCCTTGGCAGCGTCCTTGACGGAACCAAAGATTGGGATGTCGAAAATCTTTTCGCCAGCCTTCTTGGGGTTCACGCCTGCCACGAAGCAGTTCTTGCCGTTCGCGTATTCCTGGCACTTTTCAGTGTGGAACTGGCCGGTCTTGCCAGTAATGCCCTGGGTGATGACCTTGGTGTCTTTGTTGATAAAGATCGACATGTTTCTATCTCCGGGGCGTATTACTTAACGGCAGCAACGATCTTGGTCGCTGCTTCAGCCATGGTGTCGGCAGCGATGATGGGCAGGCCGGAATCCTTGAGGATTTGCTTGCCCAGTTCTTCGTTGGTGCCCTTCATGCGCACGACCAGAGGCACGGACAGGTTCACGGCCTTGCAAGCAGTGACCACGCCGGTGGCGATGGTGTCGCACTTCATGATGCCGCCGAAGATATTGACCAGAATGCCCTTGACTTCGGGGTTCTTGAGCATGATCTTGAAGGCTTCGGTCACCTTCTCGGCCGTAGCGCCGCCGCCCACGTCCAGGAAGTTGGCAGGTTCGCCGCCGAACAGCTTGATGGTGTCCATGGTGGCCATGGCCAGACCGGCGCCGTTCACCAGGCAGCCGATGTTGCCATCCAGGGAGATGTAGGCCAGATCGAACTTGGATGCTTCGATTTCGGCAGCGTCTTCTTCGTCCAGATCGCGGAAAGCCACGATTTCGGGGTGACGGAACAGAGCGTTGGGGTCAAAGTTGAACTTGGCGTCCAGGGCCATCAGGTCGCCCTTGGAGTCGCAGTTCAGGGGGTTGATTTCCACCAGCGACGCGTCGGTGTCCATGTAGCACTTGTAGATCTTGGCGAACAGATCCACGGCCTGGTCCACGGACTTGCCTTCCAGACCGATGGCAGCTGCCACCTTGCGCGATTGCGCTTCGGTGATGCCGGTCAGGGGGTCGATCATCTCGGTGATGATCTTTTCGGGAGTGGAGTGAGCCACTTCCTCGATGTCCATGCCGCCTTCGCTAGAAGCGATCAGGGCAACCTTCTGTGTGGCGCGGTCGGTCACCAGCGACACATACAGTTCGTTCTTGATGTCGGCGCCGTCTTCGATGTACAGGCGACGGACCTTCTGACCTTCAGGGCCGGTCTGGTGAGTCACCAGCTGCATGCCCAGGATCTGCTCGGACAGCTTTTGCACGTCCTCGATGGACTTGGCAACCTTCACGCCGCCGCCCTTGCCGCGGCCACCAGCGTGGATCTGGGCCTTCACCACCCACACGGGTCCACCCAGCTTCTGGGCTGCTTCAACAGCCTCTTGCACGGTAAACGCAGGAATGCCACGGGGAACGGGCACACCAAATTGGCGCAAGATTTCCTTGCCTTGGTATTCATGAATCTTCATGACTTTGTCTCTCTGAACTGAGGGGAAATACCCGCTTGCCACCGACTCGGGGGAGCCTGGCCATCGGGTTCATATGACATGGCGAGCAGGAATGTACCATGCTGCACCGCGCAAAACGACACCTGAACATGCGCAAAATCCACAATTTCGCGCAACTTTGTCGTGTTCCGGAAACAGCTGCAATGCCTTGAATTCTTTAGGGAAATTATTCCTACACGATATCTTTTCTTCCCGCAACTTTCTTATGTCTTATATACGAGTCAAGGACATTGGGGCAGCGGCTGGCAATGTGCTGACAACTGCGAATAGCTGCAGCGTCTACTGGGCCATTCGCGCGAGACTTGCCCAAAAGACAGGCAGTGCACATCCCTGACGAGATTCAAGGACAATCACCGTTCGGAAAGCGGCAATGGTGCCGCAGGCAGCGGCATATAAACCAAGAAATGCGCGCGCCGGTGCAGGAGAAAATGCAATGGCAAAAGTCTTTATTGACGGAGAAGCAGGAACCACGGGTCTGCAGATCCGTGATCGTCTGGTCGATTTTGCAGGTGTGGAACTGGTCAGCATCGACCCCGCACTGCGCAAGGACCCGGCCGCCAAGCGCGCTCTGATTGCCGGTGTGGATCTGGTCATCCTCTGCCTGCATGACGATGCCGCCCGTGAAACCGCAGCCATGGTGGACTCCATCACCGCAGAGACAGGCCGCGCCATCAAGATCATCGACGCCTCCACTGCCCACCGCACGGCCGCAGGCTGGGTCTACGGCTTCCCCGAACTGCGCGCCGGCCAGCTCGACGCCGTGAAGAGCGCCACCCGCGTCTCCAACCCCGGCTGCTACGCCACGGGCGCCATCGCCCTGCTGGCACCGCTGGTGGCTGCCGGCCTGATTCCCGCCGACTACCCCGTGAGCCTGCCCTCCGTGTCCGGCTACACCGGCGGCGGCCGCACCATGATCGAAGCCTATGAAGGCGGCGATGCCGCACCTTACGAGGCCTACGCGCTGGGCCTGTCGCACAAGCACATTCCCGAAATCCTGCACTACACGGGCATGACCCGCCGCCCCGTGTTCATCCCCGCCGTAAGCAACTTTGCCCAGGGCATGCTGGTGCAGTTGCCGCTGCACCTGGACCTGCTGCCCGGCGCACCCAAGGCCGCCGACCTGCATGACGCACTGGCCAGCCACTACGCCAGGACCAATACGCCTGCCAACTGGGTCAGCGTGTTGCCGCCTACTGATGACAACAAGCTGGCCGCCGACACTCTGGCCAATACCAACAAGCTGGAGCTGCGCGTATTTGCCAACGAACAATACCGCCAGGCCGTGCTGATTGCCCGCCTGGACAATCTGGGCAAGGGTGCCAGCGGCGCTGCCGTGCAAAACCTGCAGATCATGCTGGGTCTGTAAGCCCTGCCCTGCTCCCGAAAAAAACGGCCCTGGTGGCCGTTTTTTGCTTTCCATGTCCTGGCAAAAATCGAAAAAAGAAATTAGTTTTTCATATTTTCTTTTTTGAAATTTAAATTTCTTGTTTTGTCCAGACGGAAAAGCACCGGCTGTGCTTTGCGCAAGCCACTTCTATAGTCGCCCCATCTGAGCTGTACCTGGCAGAGCCTTTCCCGGCCTTGTGATGCCGGCCGCGCCTGACCCCGGCGCGGCGGCATCCGCGCAGGCAGCAGTGGATGCGCGGAGCTGCTACCCCTGCTCTCGTAGCCGTTCTCAGTCCCACTGTTGTACGAAAGCGAGGAAACCATGTCTTCCATCCCCGTCTCGGCGGCGCGCAGCGATGTCAGCACCGTGCAGGAGCGCGACATCACCTTTGGCCGCATCATCTGGCGGCTGATTCCGTTTCTCACCCTGATCTGGTTTCTGGCCTGGGTAGACCGTGTCAACGTCGGCTTTGCCAAGCTGACCATGATGAGCGACCTGCAATGGTCCGACGCCGTCTATGGCGCAGGGGCCGGCATCTTCTTCATCGGCTATTTCTTCTTTGAAGTCCCCAGCAATCTGCTGTTGCACAAGTTCGGGGCCAAGAAGACCATCATGCGCATCACCATAGGCTGGGGCGTGACCGGCATCCTCATGGCCTGGGTGCAGACGCCTTTGCAGTTCTATGTGCTGCGCTTCTTGATGGGTGCTTTCGAAGCCGGCCTGCAGCCCGGCGTGATTCTCTATCTGACCTACTGGTTGCCGGCGCACCGCCGCGGCAAGGCCCTGGCGTTCTTTGTCTCGGCGTCGGCCCTGTCGCTGATGCTGGGCAGCCCGATTGCCGCCTATCTGATGGAAACCTTCCACGGCGTGGCCAATCATGCGGGCTGGCAATGGCTGTTCATCATCGAAGGCATCCCGTCCGTTCTCGCGGGCATTGCTGCCTACTTTCTGCTCAGCGACACACCGGCCAAGGCCCCCTGGCTCAGCGCCCGTGAAAAACAGCATGTAGCCGAAGAGCTCAAGGCCGAGGAAGCCTCTTTGGGCCAACGCGAGCACAGCTTCTGGGCCTCCATGCGCAACCCTCGCGTGCTGATGCTGATCCTGATCTTCTTCTGCATCGTGGCCGGCAACTCCACGCTGGTGTTCTACGGACCCAGCATCGTCAAATCCGTGGGCATCACCGACCTCAAGACCTTGGGCTGGGTCATGTCCCTGATCTACGCCTGTGGCTGGATAGGCATGGTGGGCAACGGCTGGCTGTCCGATCGCAAAAAGGAAGTGCGCTGGCACACGGCGATTGCCGCTGCCATGGGCGCTGTCGGGCTGGTGCTGACGGCCTTGTTTCTGCAGCAGGGCAATGTGACCGGCGTCGTCGCGTCTCTGGCTCTGTCATCGCTGGGCACCATGGGCTCCATCCCCGTGTACTGGCAGATTCCCAACCGCTTCCTCTCGGCCACTGCCCTGGTCGTGGGCCTGGCGGTCATCAACTCTGCAGCCAATCTGGCCGGCTACTTCTCGCCGCAGTTGCTGGGTCTGCTCAAATCCAGCAGCGGCTCGTATGCGCCAGGCCTGCTCATCATCGCTGCCGTGGAGTTCTGTGCCGCCATTCTGGTGCTGCTGTTCGTGAAGCGCGACAGCGCCGGGGTCGCCAAACAGCATCCATGACCCATAGGCCGCAGGCCAGATGCAATATGCGCAAACAGTTCCACGACAGTGATGACAATATGCACGGCATGACCGTCAACGGCAGAGTGCCGGGCCGCGCATAGCGCAGCCCTCGCCCTTACCCTCCAAAGCCGCAGGTCTGCGGCTTTTTTCATATCTGCATTCATTAATTTCGCAGCAGCCTGCGCAGCATTTACAAGGTTTACATGGCAGTTATTGTGAATTTCTCAGATAGGACTAGCATTAACAGCTCCTGCTTCAGGAGCAGGAACGGCTGCGCATGAACGCAGCCGCCGCACAAAAGGCCACGGCCATCGGCCTGATCGCCGTACTCTGCTGGAGCTGCACCGTGGGCCTGATGCGTGCCGTGGCCGAGCCGCTGGGCGCCGTCGGCGGCGCGGCCTGCCTCTACACCATGGCCGCCATCTGCATTGCCGCAGCACGCGGGCGCAAAGGCTGGCGCGAGCTGGCACGCTGGCGCAGCATGCACCCGGCCTACCTCTGGGGCTGCGGCCTGCTGTTTGTGGTCTATGAGATCTGCCTGTCCGTGGCCGTGGGCCTGGCCCACGACCGCAGCCAGGCCATGGAAATCGGGCTCATCAACTATCTCTGGCCCAGCCTCACCATCGTGCTGGCCGTGCTCTGCGGCCAGCAGGCGGCTCGCTGGTGGCTGTGGCCAGGCGTGCTGATCTGCCTGTGGGGTCTGGCGCGCGTGCTGGGCGGCGACAGCTTCAGCCTGCCGGTCATGTGGAGCCATGTGCTGGGCAACCCGCTGGCCTATGGCATGGGTTTTGCAGCCGCCCTGCTCTGGCCGGCCTACTCGCTGCTGGCGCGCCGCTATGGCGCCGGCTTCAACGCCGTAGGCCTGTTCGTGACCTGGACTGCCATCGCGCTGTGGCTCAAGTGGCTAATGCTGGGCGAGTCACAGCCCATGCTCTGGAGCTGGCTCACCGCCGGCCAGGTCTTGCTGGTCGGGGCGCTCACGGCACTGGGCTATAGCTGCTGGGAGCACGGCATCCAGCATGGCAAGCTGGCCCTGCTGGCCGCAGCGTCCTATTTCACACCCGTGCTCTCGGCGCTGATGGCCAGCGCACTGCTGCAAGTGCTGCCGGGCTGGAGCTTCTGGCAGGGCGTGGCACTGGTAACGCTGGGTTCGCTGGTCTGCTGGTGGGCTACGCGCAGCCACCGACATTGAGCCGGCGCCAGCCGGCCGGGCGCTCAGGCGGTCAGCCAGATGCCCAGGCCGAGCACGGCGGCATGGCCGGCCAGCAAGATCCACAACAGCGTCCAGGGCGGCTCGGTCAGGCCCTGCAGCATCTCCTCGATGCGAGCGCCCAGAAAGGCGCGCAGCGCCGGGTCGTCCTTGCCGCCTTCGCTGCCCCACTGGGCACGCGTGCGCCCCCATTCCTCGAGCAGATCGGACAGCGGCAGGCGATTGAGCACGCTGCGCACCACGAACTGCACGGCACGCCCGTTGCCCACCCAGGGCTGCAGATGCTCCATCGCCGCGCCCACGGTGAGCAGGTCGGCCGCCTTGTGCATGGCCTTGTGAGCGCTGGGCAGGGCCTCGATGCGCTGTGCCAGCATGGCAGCCAGGCGCTCGGCCAGGCCCTGGCCGTAGCGCGCCACCAGCTTGCCTGCCGCACGGGCGCGGCCCAGTTGCAGACCGACCATGAGGTAGGCGGGGATGATGAAGATCAGCACCACGGCCACCAGCAGCGGCGGCGACATCAGCAGGCTGATCACGGCGCCGTAGATGCCGGTATGGGCCGAGGCATGAATGCCCTGGCCGGGATCGGCCATCAGGCGGGAAAAATAGAACACGGCCGCGCCGCAGCCCAGCACCAGGGCCAGCAAGGCACCCAGCATCAGGCCGCCCAGCAGCGATTTGCCGGCACTCAGGCCCACGCGCAGGGCGGATGGGGCGTCAGGGGGTTGCGAAGCAGTCAGCACGTGGGTCCCTCCGGTGTGAAAAGCTGTTCCCGCCGCTGGCGGGCGGGGACCGGGTGGCCGCCTCAGTCCTCGTCCTCGCTGTCGGGTGCAGGGGAGTATGGGGCATCGCGCAGCACGCGTGAAGCCACGCTGGACGAAAAGCCGCGCGAAGCCAGAAAGCGCAACTGCCGGGCCTTTTCCTTGAGGTCGACGGGCACGCTGCCAAAACGCTTGCACCACAGCTCGCGCGCACGCTGCAGCTCGCTGCCGCGCAGCTGCTCGCCCGCCTGGCGCACGGTCTCGTCATCAAGCCCCTTGCTGCGCAGATCATGCACCAGACGCGCTGCGCCATAACGGCCGGCCTTGCTGCGCAAGACAGACTCGACCACGCGCTCCACGCTGATGAAGCCCCGCTGCTCCAGCTCGTCGAGCACGGCATTCAGATCGTCGCCCTCCTCCACATGGGCGGCCAGCTTGCGCTGCAGCTCCAGCCGCGAATGCTCGCGCTGCGCCAGCAGCTTGAGGGCGCGGCCCTTGAGTGAAAGTTTGGCAAAGCTCACGACGCATCTCCAGAAACAAAAAGGCGCAGGACGAACCTGCGCAAAGATGGCAAACCTTTTGAGCCATGAGGCCCGCACTCAAACACTGGCGCTCACCAAGCCAGGGACATCAAGCAGGGGCCGCACCCGCAGCGAGGATGTAGTCCCCTTTCGCGAAAGGCGCATGGCGCCTCAGGGTGACTGAATCAACCTTCAATCACGCCGTCCTTGTCCACCTTGCCCTTGCCGCCCTTGGCAGGCTTGGCCTCGGCAGCCGCAGCACCGTCCACGGGCAGCAGCTTGATGCCCAGGCTTTCGCGAACCTTGTTTTCGATCTCAATGGCCAGCGCGGGGTTCTCGCGCAGGAATTCACGCGAGTTGTCGCGGCCCTGGCCGATTTTTTCGCCGTTGTAGGCATACCAGGCACCGCTCTTTTCCAGAATCTTGGCATTCACGCCCATGTCCAGGATCTCGCCTTCGCGGCTGATGCCTTCGCCAAACAGGATGTCGAACTCTGCCGTCTTGAAGGGGGGCGAGACCTTGTTCTTCACGACCTTGACCTTGGTTTCGTTGCCGATGGCCTCGTCGCCCTTCTTGATGGTGCCGGTGCGGCGGATATCCAGACGCACGGAGGCATAGAACTTCAGCGCATTGCCGCCGGTGGTGGTCTCGGGCGAGCCGAACATCACGCCGATCTTCATGCGGATCTGGTTGATGAAGATGACCATGCAGTTGGTCTTCTTGATGGTGGCCGTCAGCTTGCGCAGGGCCTGGCTCATCAGACGGGCCTGCAGGCCGGGCAGGGCGTCGCCCATCTCGCCTTCGATTTCGGCCTTGGGCGTCAATGCGGCCACCGAGTCGATGACGATCAGGTCCACGGCACCCGAGCGCACCAGGCTGTCGCAGATTTCCAGAGCCTGCTCACCGGTGTCGGGCTGGCTGATCAGCACGTCGCTGAGGTTCACGCCCAGCTTCTGGGCATAGCTGGTGTCCAGCGCATGTTCCGCGTCGATAAAGGCGCAGGTGCCGCCCTGCTTTTGCATCTCGGCAATGACCTGCAGCGTCAGCGTGGTCTTGCCCGAGGATTCGGGACCGTAGATTTCGATCACGCGGCCACGGGGCAGACCACCTACGCCCAGCGCGATGTCCAGACCCAGGGAGCCGGTGGAAACGACCTGAATGTCTTCGATGGCTTCACCTTCACCGAGCTTCATGATGGTGCCCTTGCCGAACTGCTTTTCGATCTGGGCCAGGGCTGCAGCCAGGGCTTTGGCTTTTTCGCTGTTGGCGTCGTTGGTCTTGGCGATGGCGTTCATATCAGGCTCCGAAGTAGGTGAATGACTGTCTGTGGCCAGTCCTGTTTTTGCATTCAGGCTGGATGCTTGAACAGTAGTTTAGATGCGGATACTGTAGATTTATTTAAATATTTAGTCAGTTTGCCTTACTATTTATCCATGTCAGAAATCGCCCCCGTCACCCCGCCCGCCGATGCCTGGCGCCAGACCCATCTGGGCCGTTTGCTGGGCCATGCCATGCGCCGCTTCGATGCGCGCGTGCTGCAGCTCATGGCGCGTGCAGTGGAGGTGCCGCTGGCGCTATCCAATCTGGCGGCGCGCGACAAGGTAGGAGCGGCCCATATCCACATCACGCGCCATCTGTCGCTGGCTGGCGACCGGCTCACCGATCTGGCCGACAAGGCCGGCATGACCAAACAGGCCATGGCCGATCTGGTGGCGCAGTGCGAAGCCTGGGGCCTGGTCACGCGCGAGGCCGACCCGCATGATGCGCGCGCCAGGCGCGTGCGCTTCACCGATGCGGGTCTGGCCTGGCTGCAGGCTTTTCACGACGCCGTAAGCCAGGCCGAGGCCGAATTTCGCGAAGCCGTGGGCGCGGATGTGGCCACCGTGGTCGCGCTGGGCCTGGAAGCCTATGCCGAAGGCTGCTGAGATTCTGTATTGACGCCTTCTTGACGCCTATGAGCGGCTGTCGAGAATTGCCCCGAACGGCCATGAGCCATCCCTACAATGGCAGCAAAAGTGCAAACAGGCACACATAACAAGCAGGAGACACACATGCGCATACTGATTGCCGAAGACGACCAGGTGCTGGCGGATGGCCTGCTGCGCACGCTGCGCAGCTCGGGCGCCGTCGTCAGCCATGTGGCCAACGGCAGCGAGGCCGATACCGCCTTGCTGACCAGCAGCGAATTCGATTTGCTGATTCTCGATCTGGGCCTGCCAAAGGTGCACGGCCTGGAAGTGCTCAAGCGCCTGCGCGGGCGCGGCGATGCGCTGCCGGTGCTGATTCTCACGGCCGCCGATTCGATCGAAGAGCGCGTACAGGGCCTGGACTATGGTGCCGACGACTACATGGCCAAGCCGTTTGCGCTGTCCGAGCTGGAAGCGCGCGTGCGCGCCCTCACGCGTCGCGGCATGGGCGGCGCCAGCTCCACCATCAAGCATGGACCGCTGGTCTATGACCAGACCGGCCGGGTCGCCACCATCGACGGCAAGATGGTGGAGCTGTCGGCGCGCGAGCTGGGCCTGCTGGAGGTGCTGCTGCAGCGCGCGGGCCGTCTGGTCAGCAAGGACCAGCTGGTGGAGCGCCTGTGCGAATGGGGCGAGGAGGTGAGCAACAATGCCATCGAGGTCTATATCCACCGCCTGCGCAAGAAAATCGAGAAAGGCCCGATCCGCATCGCCACCGTGCGCGGCCTCGGTTACTGCCTGGAAAAGATAGCCCCCCCCTGAGCGGCTTTGCCTAGGCGGCCCCCGCCGCTTCCCCCCGAGGGGGACGATGGCCTTTGCTGCGGGGCGGCCCTTGCTGGCCATCCCTGAGTTGGAATACGCCAGTTTTACAAGCATGAAAATTTTTCAGCGTGAGCAGCGATCCCTCTTTGGCGAGATCCTCGACTGGATGCTCACGCCGCTGCTGCTGCTCTGGCCCGTGAGCCTGGCGCTGACCTGGCTGGTGGCCCAGGGCCTGGCCAACAAGCCCTTCGATCGCGCGCTGGAGTACAACGCCCAGGCCCTGGCTCAGCTGGTCATCGTGCAGCGCGGCAAGGTGCAGTTCAATCTGCCTCAGTCGGCCAGCGAGATCCTGCGCGCCGATGAATCGGACACGGTGTTCTTCCAGGTCAGCGGCACCAGGGGCGAATATCTGGCCGGCGAGCGCGACCTGCCGCGCCCGCCCTCCGTCGACGAGGACACGCCCACCGGCTCGGTGCTGCTGCGCGATGAGGAATACAAGGGCATTGACCTGCGCGTGGCCTATATCTGGGTGCGCATGCCGCTGCCCGGCGAGCCCAACGCCCTGGTGCAGGTCGCGGAAACACGCGAAAAGCGCAGCGTGCTGGCCACGGAAATCATCAAGGGCGTGATGCTGCCGCAGTTCGTCATCCTGCCGCTGGCCGCCCTGCTGGTCTGGCTGGCGCTGGCACGCGGCATCAAGCCGCTGCACCGGCTGGAGGAGCGCATCCGCGCGCGCAAGCCCGAGGATCTCTCGCCCATCAATCACAAGGATGTACCGCTGGAAGTGGTGCCGCTGGTCGATTCGGTCAACGATCTGCTGCAGCGCCTGCATGACTCCATCGCCACGCAAAAACGTTTTCTGGCCGACGCGGCCCACCAGCTCAAGACCCCGCTGGCGGGCCTGCGCATGCAGGCCGACCTGGCCCAGCGCGAGGGCACGAATACCGAAGACCTGAAGCGCTCGCTGGCGCAGATCGGCCGCTCAAGCATGCGTGCCACCCATACTGTCAACCAGCTGCTGGCACTGGCACGGGCCGAGAGCGCCGTGCCCGCCATGCAGGGCTGCAACCTCGTGCGCATCGTCACCGACGTGGTGCAGGACTGCCTACCGCGCGCCATGGACAAGCACATAGACCTGGGCTACGAGGGTGCCGGCGCCAGCACGCCCGGTGTCTGGCTCAACGGCAATGCCACGCTGCTGGCCGAGCTGGTGCGCAATCTGGTGGACAACGCCATCAACTACACGCCATCGACCAGCGAACAGCCAGGCGTGGTCACCGTGCGCGTGCAGGCCGATCATTTCGGCCAGATCCTGCTGCTGCAGGTCGAGGACTCAGGCCCCGGCGTGCCGCTGGGCGAGCGCGAACTGATCTTCCAGCCCTTTTATCGGGCGCTGGGCTCCGAAGCCGACGGCTCCGGTCTGGGCCTGCCCATCGTCATGGAAATCGCCCGTCAGCACGGCGCGCAAGTGCTGCTGCAGGATGCCAGGCCCGCTCATACCCCGCCGGGGGCGCTGTTTACCGTGCGCTTCAAGGCCATGCCCGGACAGCAGTGAAGCACAACCTAGAAATGCACCAATTCGGTGCCAGTCAAGACTGAGAAGCCGCGCCAGGCTTGGCTTTGCGCCCGTTTGCCCCGATGCAAATATCGGAAACTGCGTATTTGGCAAGTTCTCGCTTACCCTAGAATCAATTCGATCATGGGTTGTCTGAAGAGTCGCTATTTGCGCTCTGCAAGACAGCAATTTGGAATCACTGGATCCTGGGAGCTTTTTGATGCAACGACGTCAATTCATCTACACCGCCGCTGCTGCCGCAGCCGCTTCTTCTTTCTCCGGCATGAGCATGGCGCAGGACACATCGCGTCCTCTGCGCATCGTCGTGCCCTTCCCCGCTGGCGGCCCCACCGACATGGTGCCCCGCAATATGCAGGACGTGCTGATCAAGCTGCTGGGCGGCCAGGCCGTGGTGATTGAAAACAAGGCCGGCGCCGGTGGCTCCATCGGCATGGCAGAAGTGGCTCGCGCCACCGATGGCGTGACTTTCGGTATTGCCACCCTGTCCACCCATGGCGTGAACCCCGCCGTGTTCAAGAAGCTGCCTTACGACGCGATCAACGACTTCGTGGGCGTGACCGAGATCGTCAAGGCCCCCGGCGTGCTGGTGATCAACCCCAAGCTGATTCCCGTGAAGACTTTTGCCGAGTTTGTGGCCTACCTCAAGGCCAACCCCGGCAAGGTGTCCTATGCCACCCCCGGCAACGGCACCATCGGCCATATGTGGGGCGCCCAGTTCCTCAAGAGCACGGGCACCGAAATGCACCACATCCCCTACCGTGGCTCGGCTCCTGCCATCAACGACGTGCTGGGCAACCAGGTTCCCGTGTACTTCGACCAGGTGAACTCTTCGCTGCCCCATATCAAGTCGGGCAAGGTGCGCGCCCTGGCCGTGTCCTGGCATGAACGTCTGGACGTGCTGCCCGATGTGCAGACCTATGCGCAGGCCGGTCACCCCGACCTGAACGAGCCTTCCTGGTTCGGCCTGGTGGCCCCCAAGAACACGCCCGCCGCACAAGTGGAACGTGTGCAAAAAGCCATCATTGCCGCACTCAAGGACCCCGCCGTCAAGCAGCGCATGGCTGCTCAAGGCCTGTACCCCTCGGGCACATCGAGTGCCGACTTCACCAAGCAGATCGCCAGCGAAGTGGCCAAGATGAAGAAGCTGGCCGCCGTCGCCAATATTCATCTGGACTAAAAACAGGAGCTGGTTGCGCTTGTCGCAACTGGTTTTCCAATGCAAAAGGCCTGCAAATGCAGGCCTTTCTTGCGATAGCAGCTACGAAAATTACTTGACGCAGGCCTGCAAGGCCTTGGGCACCAGATTCTTGCCAGCCAGCGCCGCCACTTCGTTGCGCAAGGTAGGCGTGGCCTTGGGCAGACGCAGCGCATAGGTCGTCACATCGGGGCGCTCCTGCACCACGCGCGCGGTGCGCACGCCCTGGCGCGCGAAAGTCGCCAGCTGGCGCTGGGCGGCTTCTTCCGTCGAAAAACGCCCCAGCGACAGACCGGGCTCGAAGCTGCCGCCGGCGCGGTCGAAGTCGATATTCATCAGGCGCAACTCGCCGCGCTTGCGGTCCATGAATTCGGCGTCCGGGAACTTGCCCATATAGACCATCCAGCGCCCGCCCTGATGGCTGGCCACCAGCTCCCAATCGCTCTTGGACTTGCCCGCCAGCGCACGGCGAATGCTGTCGGCCTGCGCCTCTTCGATGCCGTTGGCCTGATAGCAGGCCTCGGGCTCCTTAATGGCGGTCTTGGCATCCTTTGCGTCCTTGGCGTCCTTGGTTTCCCTGGCCGCGACGGTTGCAGCTTCGGGCTTGCCATCCGACTTGCTTTCGGGAGCGGCGGGCGGCGCGCTGTCGTCCACCGCAGGCGCTTCGGGCTCCACAGTCTTTGCCGGTTCAACGGCCGGAGCTTGCTCCGCTTCGGGCTGCTGCAGCACCAGGGCATCCGGCCTGATCTGCTCCTGAAGGCGCTGCGGCTCGGACTGCAACTCCGGCGCCAGCCCCATGCCGGCCAGATAGCCGTGGCTCCACATGTAGTAACCCGCGTTGCCCAGCAGCAAGAGCAGGAAAACGATTCTCAGCATAGGTTTCTCACATCAGTTATCCATGGGCTGCAGCCGCTCGCGGGCAGCCGAGCAAGGGCCTGGGCGACCCCGCAGCGAGGGCTGCGTCCTTCTCCCCTGGCGCGCAGCGCGTAGAGAGAGGAGGAAGGCGCAAAGCGCCTCAGGAGGTGCTTCATTTCAAGCCTGCAGCGGGCTGCCAGCCGGACGCACGCTGATTTCGGAACTGGTCACGGCTTGCAGCCCGGTCGCTGTACGCACCAGAAAGCCGCCATCGGCAGCCACACCCTGAGCCATGCCGCTCGTGCCGTCGCTCAGATTCACCTCGCGTCCGGCCAGCAGGTCGCGCTGGGCAAAGCGCTGCATCAGCGGGGCAAAGCCATGCCGGGCAAAGCTCTGCACCTCGGCCACCAGGTTGGGCAATATGCAGGCCAGGGCCGTAGGCGCATCCAGTGCGGCATCAAGCTCCTGCAGGCAGGCCGGGGCCGTGCGCATGCCGTCACCGGGACGGGGACGCACATTGATGCCGATACCGATCACCACATAGCGCGGAGCCGTCATATCGTGCTGTTGGCCGCCGACAAAGCTGGCGGTCTCGATCAGAATGCCGGCCAGCTTGCGGTCGCCCTCCAGCCACAGATCGTTGGGCCATTTGATGCCGATCTTGGGCGCGGCCCCCGCTGCGGGAAGCTGGGGCTGCAGGCTCTCGGCCACGCTCACGCCCACTGCCAGCGACAGCCCCGACCAGTCGCGCGGTGCCAGCGGCAGGCCCAGCGAGAACATCAGCGAATCACCGACGCCGCTGACCCAGTTGCGGCCCAGGCGGCCTCGGCCCTGGGTTTGCTGCTCGGCAATCAACAGCACCGGATCCGTCAGCCCGTCGCGTGCGCGGCGCATGAGTTCGGTATTTGAGGAGTCGATGGTCGGCAGCACCTCGACCGTAAAGCCCGGCAACTGCGGTGCAATGGCTTCCCACAAGGCTTCGGCATTCCAGTGAATCGGCTGAGTCATTTTTCTTTATCCAAAATTTCTATGCAGCTAGCACGCCTTGAACAAGGCATGCTCCAACTCAGAGACGCCGAGAAAGAGCCGCCTCGCGGCGATGGCGTCGTCCCCCTCCCGCGAAGCGAGAGAGGGGGAAGCGGCAAAGCCGCTCAGGGGGTGCCGTGAGGCATCGGCGGTTTCCAGCCCCTTTTCGGCGCCAGCATGGTGCCGCGGCAGTTCGCAGCGCCGCAGTAGCAGGCATATTCAGCCTTGAGCTTGGCCGTATAGCGCTCCTCCACCATCAGGCCATAGTCGTAGTTCAGTTCTTCGCCCGCTGCAATATTGCGCAGCGCCACGATATAGACGCGACCGTCGATCTCGTCGGTGTAGCAGTTGGGCGCGCAGCTGTGGTTGATCCAGCGCGAGGAATTGCCCTTGTGCGTGGCATCTATCACCCGCTCATCGTCGACCTGAAAGTAAAAAGTGTGATTGGGCTGGCTGGGATCATGCGGATGACGGTCCTGCGCCTCCTGCCAGTCAATCACTTCACCCACGTACTCAATAATGGTTTCGCCTTCCGCAATATCCTGCGCGGCGAAAACGCCTTTGCCATGAACGCCGGAGCGCCGGGTCTGGATGCGTCGACCCGTTGAAGAGGCCAGTGATGTGCGGGGCATGTTTTCTCTGATACTTTGAATATGCACACATGTGCGCATGCGCGCGCGTGAGAAGCGAATTGTATGAGCCTGAGTTTCGATTCGGGTTCAGGTGGTTAATGACGACGAGAACACACAATGACTAAAACCCTGGTGATTGCAGAAAAGCCTTCTGTCGCACAGGACATCGTCCGTGCGCTGACCCCGGTGGCAGGCAAGTTCGAAAAACACGATGACTATTTCGAATCAGACAGCTATGTGGTGACCAGTGCGGTCGGCCACCTGGTGGAGATTCAGGCGCCCGAAGAATTCGATGTCAAGCGCGGCAAATGGAGTTTTGCCAACCTGCCGGTCATCCCCCCGCGCTTCGACCTCAAGCCCGTGGACAAGACCAAGACCCGCCTGAACGCCGTGGTCAAGCAGGCCAAGCGCAAGGATGTGACCGAACTCATCAACGCCTGTGACGCGGGCCGCGAGGGGGAGCTGATCTTCCGCCTGATCGAGCAATACGCGGGCGGCGCCAAGGGCGGCCTGGGCAAACCCGTCAAGCGACTGTGGCTGCAGTCCATGACGCCGCAGGCGATTCGCGACGGCTTCAACAATCTGCGCAGCGATGCCCAGATGCAGGGCCTGGCCAGCGCCGCGCGCAGCCGCTCCGAAGCCGACTGGCTGGTGGGCATCAACGGCACGCGCGCCATGACGGCCTTCAACTCGCGCGACGGCGGCTTCTTCCTGACGACCGTGGGCCGCGTGCAGACACCCACCCTGTCCCTGGTGGTGGAGCGCGAGGAAAAGATCCGCAAATTCGTCAGCCGCGACTACTGGGAAGTGCACGGCACTTTCGACGCCCAGGCCGGCCAGTACCTGGGCAAGTGGTTCAACCCGCAGTGGAAGAAATCGGACGATGCCGAGGCCAAGGCCGACCGCCTGTGGAACAAGGCCGATGCCGAAGCGATTGCCGCCGCCGTGCAGGGCAAGCCGGCCCAGGTGACCGAGGAAAGCAAGCCCACCACGCAGGCTTCGCCCCTGCTGTTCGACCTGACCAGCCTGCAGCGCGAGGCCAACGGCAAGTTCGGCTTCTCGGCCAAGACCACGCTGGCGCTGGCGCAAAGCCTGTACGAACGCCACAAGGCCCTGACCTACCCGCGTACCGACTCGCGCGCCCTGCCCGAGGACTATCTGCCCGTGGCACGCCAGACCTTCGACATGCTGGCCACCAGCGGCATGCGCCATCTGGCGCCCTTTGCCCAGCAGGCCATCAACGACAACTACATCCGCCCCACCAAGCGCGTCTTCGACAACAGCAAGGTGTCGGATCACTTTGCCATCATCCCGACCACGCAGGCCCCTTCGGGCCTGTCGGAAGCCGAACAGAAGCTGTACGACCTGGTCGTGCGCCGCTTCATGGCCGTGTTCTTCCCCAGCGCCGAATACCAGGTCACCACACGCATCAGCAAGGTGGAACAGCACAGCTTCAAGACCGAGGGCAAGGTGCTGGTCAAGCCGGGCTGGCTGGCCATCTACGGCAAGGAAGCCGCCAACGAGGTGGAGGACGCCAAGGAAGGCGACAAGGGCCAGCCCCTGGTGGCCGTGCAGCCCGGCGAGCAGCCGCGCACCCACCACGCCGATGTCAAGGGCCTCAAGACCAAGCCGCCGGCACGCTACTCCGAAGCCACGCTGCTGGGCGCCATGGAAAGCGCCGGCAAGCAGATCGACGACGACGAGCTGCGTGAAGCCATGCAGGAAAAAGGCCTGGGCACGCCAGCCACGCGCGCGGCCATCATCGAAGGCCTGCTGACGGAAAAGTACATGCTGCGCGAAGGCCGCGAGCTGATCCCCACGGCCAAGGCCTTCCAGCTGATGACGCTGCTGCGCGGCCTGGAAGTCGAGGAGCTGTGCCGCGCCGACCTGACCGGCGAATGGGAATTCAAGCTGTCGCAGATGGAAAAAGGCCAGCTCTCGCGCGAAGCCTTCATGCAGCAGATCCAGGCCATGACCGAGAAGCTGGTCAAGAAGGCCAAGGAATACGACCGCGACACCATTCCCGGTGATTACGCGACGCTCTCCACGCCCTGCCCCAACTGCGGCGGCGTGGTCAAGGAGAACTACCGCCGCTACGCCTGCACGGGCGCCAATGGCGCCAGCGAAGGCTGCGGCTTCTCGTTCACCAAGTCGCCGGCCGGCCGCACCTTCGAGACGGCCGAGGCCGAGCAGTTGCTGCGCGAACGCCGCATCGGCCCGCTGGAAGGCTTCCGCTCCAAGGCCGGCTGGCCGTTCGTGGCCGAGGTCGCCATCGTGCGTGACGAGGAAAACAGCAACTTCAAGCTGGAATTCGACTTCGGCGACGACAAGGACTCCGAGGACACGGGCGAGATCGTGGACTTTGCCCACCAGCAAAGCCTGGGCCCCTGTCCCAAGTGCGGCTCGCCCGTCTTCGAGCATGGCGCCAACTATGTCTGCTCCAAGGCCGTTCCCACGCTGGCCCAGACCACGCCCAGCTGCGACTTCAAGAGCGGCCAGATCATCCTGCAGCAGCCCATCGAACGCGAGCAGATGAGCAAGCTGCTGCAGACCGGCAAGACCGATCTGCTGGAGAAGTTCGTCTCCAACCGCACGCGCCGCAACTTCAAGGCCTTCCTGGTCTGGGATGGTGCTGCGGGCAAGGTGAACTTCGAGTTCGAGCAGCGCGAAGGCAAATACCCGGCACGCAAGACTGCCGGCGCAGCGGCGGCCAAAACCACGACGGCTGCCGCCAAGAAGACAGGCACGGCAGCCAAGAAGACCGCCGCCAAGACAGCGACCAAGACCGCTGCGGTGAAGAAGCCCCGCACCGTGAGCGCCACGCTCAAGCCCAGCGCCGACCTGGCCGCCGTGATCGGCAGCGAACCCACCTCGCGCCCCGACGTGATCAAAAAGCTCTGGGACTACATCAAGGCCAACGGCCTGCAGGACGCCAAGGACAAGCGCGCCATCAACGCCGACGCCAAGCTCAAGCCGGTGTTCGGCAAGGAGCAGATCAGCATGTTCGAGCTGGCCGGCATTGTGGGCAAGCATGTGAGCTGATCGCCAGCCCTGCCGCAATGACCAACGAGGACCGCCACGGCTTGCCGCTGGCGGTCTTTTTCATTTCAGGCAGCGCAGCGCAAGGCGTTCAGATAACCGGATATGGCCGTGTTGGCGCGCTGGCGCAGCAAGTCCAGATCCGGCGGTGCATCGGCGGCCAGATAGCTGTGATTGAACAAGCCGTACAGAATGCACTGGCTCACCCGTGCAGCATCGCGCACCGGGTAGTCCGGGGGCAGATCGACGGCCTGCTCTATGGCTGCGGCCCAGGCATCCACAAATCGTTCGAACATCTTGCGGTAGGCCTCGGAAGTGGAATAGTGGCGCTCCAGCAGATAGTGGGCACCCCATTCGTCTGCCCGCTCGCGGTGCGCCTGCAGCTGTGACTCGATCACCGCCTCGGCAATCTGCATCAGCGGCTGGCCCGAATGACTGCCGGTCACGCCGCGAATGCCCAGCAGCAGCGACTTGGAGCGCAGATGCAGGCAGACCTTGGCCAGGTCTTCCTTGCCCGAGAAGTACTCGTAGAAGCTGCCCAGCCCGGTGCCCGCCACCAGGACGATCTCGCGCACGGTGATTTCCGCGTAGCTGCGCTCAAGCAAAAGCCGAACAAAGGCGTCCTGCAGGGCCTGAAACGTCTGCCGCGCGCGGGACTGCAAAGGGCGGCGACGCCCTGCTGTCGCGGTCGAAGGAGTGCGTGGTTTCATGCTGGCCAAATCCGAACACCTTTTTTGCACGGTTTCCTAGAATTTTTGACAGGTACCTCGATGCCATTGTGCATTGCGGCCTGGTGAATAAAAAATTCTTATGAGAGGACGGAGACAAGCATGCACCCTCGTATTTCCACTCCCCTGGCAGCAGTGGCTCTGGCCTGCGCATCACTCGTTCACGCGCAGCCGGCCACGGTGGTGAAAATTGCCTCGCTGGATGCCATGAGCGGCCCCATGGCGGGGCTGGGCCTGAACATACTCAAGAGCTTCCAGTACAGCGCCAAGCTTGCCAACGAGCAAAGCTGGGCCGGTGCCGTGAAGTTCGAAGTCGTGCCCTTCGACAACCGCCTCTCCGCACAGGAGGCGCTGAGCCAGCTCAACTCCATCATCGGACAGAACATCCGCTATGTGGTGCAGGGTGCCAGCTCCTCGGCCGTGGGCCTGGCACTGCAGGAAGCCATCGAAAAGCACAACAGCCGCAACCCCGGCAAGGAAATCATCTACCTGAACTATGCGGCCCAGGCACCGCAGATGACCAATGCCAGATGCAGCTACTGGCACTTTCGCACCGATGCGAATTCGGACATGAAGGTGGCCGCGCTGACCTCCTATCTGGCTGGGCAAAAGCAGGTGAAGCAGGTCTTTCTGCTCAACCCCAACTATGCCTATGGCCAGGAAGTCTCGCGCGCCGCACGCAGCATGCTGGCGGCCAAGCGCCCCGACCTGAAGATCGTGGGCGATGACTTCCACCCGCTGGGCCAGGTCAAGGATTACTCCCCCTATATCGCCAAGATCAAGCAATCCGGGGCCGATGCCGTCATCACCGCAGACTTCGGTGCAGACCTGGCGCTGATCGTGCGGGCCGCACGCGAAGCTGGCTTGAGCACGGACTTCTACACCCTCAACGGCAACAACTTCGGCGTGCCCAGCGCCATGGGGGCAGCAGGGCAAGGCAGGGTCAAGCTGATCTCGGCCTTCAGCCCCAACTCTGAGCCACTGGCAAGCAACCCGCTGCTGCCGGGCTTCAAGCGCCAGTTCAACGAGGACTTCATCAACGGCCTGGGCCACAACGCCATGCTGATGCTGGCCCAGGCCATTCGCGAGGCCAAGTCCGTGGAACCTGCTGCCGTGGCAGCCAGGATGTCGGGCATGCGCTTCGAGGGCATCAACGGCCCCGTGGAAATGCGCAAGAGCGATCACCAGGCCCAGCAACCCATCCATGTGCTGAGCTGGGAACAAGTGGACGGCAAGACCGTGGTGCATGACCAGGAAGGAACAGGCCTGGGATGGAAGCCCGTGAGCACGGTTTCCGCACAGGCGACCAGCCTGGACACCAGCTGCAAGATGAAGCGGCCATCCTGAACCCGCACCCTGGCGGCCCCTGACCGCCAGTTGCGCATGACATAGAAATCACAAAGCCCTGCGCCCTGCTGCGGGCAGGGACACATAGCAAGGAAGAGACATCATGACTGGCATCCATCCCCATAACCAGGCTCCGGAGCTCAAGGACTACAACGTCTACACCAGCGACCCGGTGCTGCAGCGTGCCGTGACACGCGGCGGCGCACAGTGGCGCGACCCGGAGCTGCAACGCCAGGGCGCGGAATACGGCGCCGAAGCCACGCTGCGCGCCGCAGAAGAAGCCAATCACTTCGAGCCCGAGCTGCACACGCATTCGCCCTCGGGCGACCGTATCGACCAGGTGCGCTTTCACCCTGCATGGCACCAGATGATGACGATTGCACGACGCAACGGCATCTCCAACCTGCCCTTCACCGACAAGCGGCAGACGGCCTGGGCCGCCTATGGCGCATCGCTGTTCATGCACAGCCAGATCGAGTCCGGCTCGACCTGCCCGACGACCATGACCAAGGCCAGCATTCCGCTGGTGCGCATCAACCCGCAACTCAATGCGGTGCTGGGGCCGCTGCTGGAATCCACCGATTACGACGCGCGCGACATCCCCGCCGAGGGCAAGCGTTCCATCACCGTGGGCATGGGCATGACGGAGCGCCAGGGCGGCAGCGATGTGCGCAGCAACACCACGCGTGCCGTGGCCCTGAACCCATCGGGCAGCAGCGGCCCCTGGGGCGAGGAATACCTGGTCACCGGCCACAAGTGGTTCTTCTCGGCCCCCATGTGTGACGGGCATCTGGTGCTGGCCAAGACCGAGGAGCGCGGCCCCACCTGCTTTTTCGTGCCACGCTGGCGGCCCGACGGCAGCAAGAACGCCATTCATATCCAGCGCCTCAAGGACAAGGTGGGCAACCGCTCCAACAGCAGCAGCGAAGTGGAGTTCGACAACGCCTGGGGCGTGCTCATAGGCCAGGAAGGCCGGGGCATTTCCACCATCATAGAAATGGCCACCTACACCCGCCTTGACTGTGCGCTGTCCAGTGCAGGCTTCATGCGCCAGGCCCTGGTCCAGGCCCTGCACTACACGCGCAACCGCCATGCCTTCGGCCTGCCCCTTGTAGAGCAGCCGGTGATGACCGGCCTGCTGGCCGATATGGCATTGGAATCCGAAGCCGCCACCTGGCTGGCCATGGATCTGGCTGCACGCTTTGGCTCCGAAGACCCTCTGGATCAGGCCTGGCGCCGCATCGTCACGCCTGCCGCCAAGTTCTGGAACTGCAAGCGTGCCGTGGGCTACACAGGCGAAGCCATGGAAGTCTTCGGCGGCAACGGCTATGTGGAGACCGGCCCCATGGGGCGCTTGTTCCGCGAGGCACCCGTCAACTCCATCTGGGAGGGATCGGGCAACGTCATGTGCCTGGATGTGCTGCGCGCCATTGCCCGCAATCCGGACGACGCCCATCTGCTGCTGGACCATTTGCGTGAAGTCGGCTCAGAGGAAGCCGTGCTGCGTGCGCAGGTGGACAAGCTGCGCCAGGCCGTCACCCTGCCCCCGCAGGATCTGGAGCGCGAGGCTCGCCGCTTCACCCAGCGCCTGGCCACCACGGTGCAAGCCACGCTGATGCTGCAGCATGCGGGCAGCGACAGTGCCTCGGCCTTCATCGGCAGCCGCTTCGACCCGGACTGGGGCCCGGTGACAGGTGTTGCCTGCGGCAGCAGCGACCCAGCCGCCCTGCTGCGCAATGCCTGGACAGGCTGAGGAGGACGCCAGCAATGATGAATTTCATTTCCCTGCTCGACCAGCAGGCACGCACGCGCCCCGAAAAACTGGCGCTGCGCGCCGACGGCCAGGACTGGAGCTATGCCGCGCTGGCGCAGGCCGGCCGCCGAGCCGCCACCGTGCTTTATGAGCAAGGTGTGCGCCAGGGCGACAAGGTAGGCCTGCTGTGCTTCAACACCCCGGGCTTTGTGTTTGCGCTGCTTGGCGCCTGGCGGCTGGGCGCGGTCGTCGTGCCCATCAACCACAAGCTGCAGGCCCCGGAGGTCAGCTACATACTGCGCCACTCGGGTGCCCGCCTATGCCTTGTGGATGGTGCGCGCGCTTCGCTGATCACCGCCATCCAGGCCGAACCACAGCCGCTGGCCGACATGCAGTGGCTGAGCACAGCTTCTGCCGCCGAGGGCCTGGACTGCTTCGATGAGCTGCTGGCGCAGGCTGCGCCCTGCGGCGACGAGCATGGCCGACCTGCGCCACACGCTCTGGCCGAGATTCTCTACACCTCCGGCACCACGGGCCAGCCCAAGGGCTGCCTGCACAGCCATGCCAATGTCTTCCATGCCGCCCTGTGTGCAGCGGCGGCCACCTCGCTGGCGCCCACGGAGCGCACGCTGATCGCCATGCCCATCTGGCACTCGTCGCCGCTGAACAACTGGTTCCTGGGCACCTTGCTCATGGGCGGCACCGCCGTGCTGATGCGCGAATATGCGCCCAGGGAGTTTCTGGAAACGCTGGCGCAGGAACGCATCAGCTTCACCTTCGGCGCACCGATTGCCTTTCTGGCTCCGCTGTCCGTGGTGCCCGATGTGGCCAGCTACGACTTCAGCGCCATGCGATTGTGGGCCTACGGCGGTGGCCCTCTGGGCGCGGACATGGCACGCAAGCTGGCTCAGGTCTATCGCAGCGACCGCTTCATGCAGGTCTATGGCATGACCGAATCAGGCCCTCTGGGCACCGTGCTCTACCCCGAAGAAGCCGTGGCCAAGGCAGGCTCCATAGGTCGCTGCGCCATACCCGGCGTTGAACTGGAAGTGCGCCGTCAGGACGGCAGCCTGTGCGGCCCCGGCGAAGTGGGCGAGATCTGCCTGCGCTCTGCGGCCATGATGCAAGGCTATCTGGACAACCGCGAGGCCACAGCCGCCGTGCTGGATGACCAGGGCTGGTATCGCAGCGGCGACCTGGCGCGCGTGGACGAGGACGGCTATCTCTACATCGTGGACAGACTCAAGGACATGATCGTCACCGGCGGCGAGAACGTCTACTCCAAGGAAGTGGAAGACGTGCTCTGCACCCACCCCGATGTGCAGGACGTGGCCGTCATCGGCCGCCCTCATCCCGAATGGGGCGAGACCGTGGTGGCAGTGCTGACCCTCAAGCCCGGCAAGACGCCGGACCATGAGGATCTGCGCCAGTTCATGGAGACCAGGCTGGCTCGCTACAAGATTCCGCGCATCTTCGAAATCCGTGACGCGCTGCCACGCACCGCGACCGGCAAGCTGCTCAAGCACATGCTGCGCGGCAGCACGACCAGCCACTGAGGTCAAAGGCAGGCGGCGCTTTTCGTCGGGCCGACGATGCATGCGCCACAGCTGGGTAACACGGATGACATGGACGGGTCTTTGCAATCCGCTATAAGCAGTGATATGCAACTGAACCACGACCTGCTGACGGAGCGCCCAGCGCGCCAAGTCTCCCTCTCGGGAGCCTCCAATTTCCGTGATCTGGGCGGATATCGGGGCCTGGACGGCCGCCGCCTGCAATGGGGCAAGCTGTACCGCTCCGCCCATCTGGCGCATTTGACGCAGCAGGACCTGGAACAGCTGCAAAAGCTGGGCATCCACCGCAGCGCGGACTTTCGCGGCGAAGGCGAAAGCGCGCATCTCTCCTATGACTGGCCCAGGATCGAACGCCATGCCCTGGTGGTCGAACCCACCGTGGTGCAGCGCGCCCAGTCCATGATGGAGCAGGGCCGCAACCTCAGCAGCCGCGATACCGAGGAGCTGATGCATGACACCTACCGCAGCTTTGTGAACGTGTACGGCAATCGCTTTGCACAGTTCCTCGCGCTGCTGCAGCTCAGCGATGCGCCGCTGGTCTTCCACTGCACGGCCGGCAAGGACCGCACGGGCTGGGCCGCTGCCCTGCTGCTGACGGCGCTGGGTGTGGACGAGGAGCAGATCATGGAAGACTATCTGCTGACCAATCAATACTTCAGACGCCCCGCCCAGATGTACGGCCAGCTGTCCGAAGAGGCTCTGGATGCGCTGTGGCGCGTGCAGCCGTCCTACCTGATGGCCTCGGTCGATGTGGTGCGCGCCCAGCATGGCAGCGTGGACCGCTATCTGACCCAGGTGCTGGGTATAGACGGTGCTGCACGCGAGCGGCTGGCCGAGCTGTATCTGGAGACTTGATCAAATTTGATAGCTGTCAATGCTTATCCTGAATTGGTTTCATACCAATTTCAGGCATAACAAGCTGTTACGGCAGGGTATCTTCGGCCCGCTACCATGGGCCATAAGCCGCAATGGATGCGGACAAGGAAATGCAGATGCGCAAATGGCTCACCCTGGCCGCAGCAGCCGCCACGCTGGCGCTGACGGCCTGCTCCGGCACCATGCCGGCCTCCTCCAGCTCCAGCGGCTCCGGCGGCGTGGAAATCTTTGGTACGGTGGACGCAGGCGTCAGCCGCACCTGGTAGGCCCCGCAGGCACAAAAAAGCCCGCCGTGCTCCATGCACGGCGGGCTTTTGTTTTTACCGCGTAATTAACGGCTGACGTTGGCGTCGGCCACGGTCAGCGCCGTCATGTTCACGATACGGCGCACCGTGGTGCTGGGAGTCAGCACATGCACGGGCTTGGCCGCACCCAGCAGCACCGGACCCACCGCAATGCCGCCGCCGGCAGCCTGCTTGAGCAGGTTGTAGCTGATGTTGGCGGCGTCGATGTTGGGCGAAACCAGCAGGTTGGCATCACCCAGCAGCGTGCTGTTGGGCATGAGCTTGGCGCGGGCCTTGCCGTCCAGGGCCACATCGCCGTGCATTTCGCCATCCACTTCCAGCCATGGCGCCTGCTCGCGCAGCAGCTCCAGGGTCTGGCGCATCTTGACGGCGCTGGGCTGGTTGCTGGAGCCGAAGTTGGAGTGGCTCAGCAGCGCAGCCTTGGGCTTGATGCCGAAGCGCATCATTTCCTCGGCGGCCATGATGGTGATCTCGGCCAGTTGCTCGGCCGTGGGGTCGTAGTTGACGTGGGTGTCGACCAGGAACACCTGGCGCTCGGGCAGCAGCAGGCCGTTCATGCAGGCATAGGTGGCCACGCCGCTGCGCTTGCCGATGACCTGATCGATGTAGTTCAGGTGCACATTGGTGTTGTTCCAGGTGCCGCAGATCAGGCCGTCGACCTCGCCCTTGTGCAGCAACATGGAGCCGATCAGCGTCAGGCGGCGGCGCATTTCGATCTTGGCGATGGGCGCGGTGATGCCCTTGCGCTCCGTCATGCGGTGATAGCTCTGCCAGAAGTCGCGGTAGCGCTCGTCATGCTCGACGTTGACCACGTCGTAGTCGGCGCCTTCCTTCATGCGCAGGCCGAACTTCTCGATGCGCTGGGCAATGATGGCGGGACGGCCGATCAGCGTCGGACGCGCAATGCGTTCGTCCACCACGATCTGGGCCGCGCGCAGGATGCGCTCTTCCTCGCCCTCGGCATAGGCCACGCGCTTCTTGGTGGCCTTCTTGGCGGCGTGCACGATGGGCTTCATCATGGTGCCGGAGGCGTAGACAAAGGTCTTCAGGTGCTCGCGATAGGCATCCATGTCCTGGATGGGGCGCTTGGCCACACCGGCTTCGGCCGCAGCCTGGGCCACCGCGGGCGCCACGATCAGCATCAGGCGCGGATCGAAGGGCTTGGGAATCAGGTACTCGGGGCCGAAGCTCAGCACTTCGCCCACATAGGCGGCTGCCACTTCTTCGGACTGCTCGGCCTGGGCCAGCGCGGCAATCGCGTGCACGCAGGCGATCTCCATCGAGGTGGTGATCGTGGTCGCACCGCAGTCCAGCGCGCCACGGAAGATGTAGGGGAAGCACAGGACGTTGTTGACCTGGTTGGGGTAGTCCGTGCGGCCCGTGGCGATGATGGCGTCGTCGCGCACCGCCTTCACATCTTCAGGAATGATTTCCGGGTTGGGGTTGGCCAACGCGAAGATGATGGGCCTGGCCGCCATCTTCTTGACCATGTCCTGCTTGAGCACGTTGCCGGCGGACAAGCCCAGGAAGGCGTCGGCGCCCTCGATCACCTCACCCAGCGTGCGCAGCTCGGTCTTCTGGGCAAACAGCGCCTTGTCCGGATCCATCAGCTCGGTACGGCCCTCGTAGACCACGCCGGCAATGTCGGTCACGAACACGTTCTCGCGCTTCAGGCCCACTTCCAGCAGCAGGTTCAGGCAGGCCAGGGCCGCGGCGCCGGCGCCCGAAGCCACCAGCTTGACCTCTTCGATCTTCTTGCCCGCGACCTTGAGCGCGTTGACCATGGCCGCTGCCACCGTAATGGCCGTGCCGTGCTGGTCGTCGTGGAAGACGGGAATGTTCATGCGCTTGCGCAGCTCGCGCTCCACGAAGAAGCACTCGGGCGCCTTGATGTCTTCGAGGTTGATGGCACCGAAGGTGGGCTCCAGCGCAGCAATCACGTCGACCAGCTTTTGCGGGTCCTTCTCGTCGATCTCGATATCGAACACATCGACGCCGGCGAACTTCTTGAACAGCACGCCCTTGCCCTCCATCACAGGCTTGGAGGCCAGCGCACCGATGTCGCCCAGGCCCAGCACTGCCGTGCCGTTGGAGATCACGCCCACGAGATTGCCGCGGCTGGTGTATTTGAAGGCCGCAGCCGGGTCCTTGACGATTTCCTCGCAGGGCGCAGCCACGCCGGGCGAGTAGGCCAGGGCCAGATCATGCTGATTGGCCATGGGCTTGGTTGCCGTGATGGCCACCTTGCCGGGCTTGGGGAACTCGTGATACTCCAGTGCCGCCTGACGCAGCAACGCACGTTTATCAATCGAGGTAATGGGCTTGGTGTCGGACATCAGCGGTCTCCAGCTCGCAAAGTAAGTCATCCGCAGTAAGGACTCTCTATGGGCACACAGCCCGGCCCCTGCGCTCCTGCGGACGATGAAATCGGATTTTGGATTGTAGGCCGAGTGCTATCAAAAAAAGAGGGGGTGCAGCTCGGCGTTTAAGGTCAAACAGCCATGACTGTTCAATAACAATGCAAACAAAATCATAACATTATGCGAATGATGCATAACACATGGAGATTTTGCACCTCAGGGCGTGCAGGCATCGTCGCGATAGAGCTCGGCATAAGGCACGCCATCGAAATGCAGCTTCCGGCTGTCCTGCAAATGCGGCATCGCCGTGCTGACGTCGTATCCCTGAGCTGCAATCAATATCTCGGGCGCCAGAGTCGTGCTGTGTGCCATAGGACTTTCAGAGATCGCCACCTCTTCACTCCCTTGCAGACCCCTCATTGCCTCGTTCGCCCAATATGCCAGTGGCACCTCCAGCACTGACTGATCATTGCCCTGGCGAGGGCTGTCCACACAAGGAGGAACTCCAAGGCCATGATCAGACACGTAAAGCAGCGCGCTGGGCGCGTCAGACGCTTCATCCAGCATGCGAATCCAGTCGGCCAGCAGGTCCGAGGTATAGCGAATCGAGTTATCGTATGCATCTGCGCCCTCATAGCGGGAACGAGGGTAGCGCTGGGAGATATCGGGATGACTGCCATAGGTATGAAGAACCACTAGCTTATGTGACGCTTCATCCGCCAGCGACTTCTCCAGCCAAGTCGTCATCACTTCGTCATGTGCCCCATTGCCCACCTTGGCATAGACATCCGCAGAGCGACGCAATATCTGCGAGTACATATCCTCGCTCTTGTCATTGAATCTGGAGTTGGAAAAGACAAAGGTCTTGTAGCCAGCATGCCGAGCCAAATCCAGGAACGAAGGCGAGGCATTTTTCTGGCTGTCGAAAGCAGACTGTCCCGTCAAAATAAAGGGCAGCGCCTTTGCCGTATTGAAGCCATGAGCCATGACCTTGTAGGTACGCAAACCGGAAACCTGTCTCAGTGACTGATTGGTATCGTCTTCCTGATAGCCCAATAGCGACCAGCGATGGCTGCTGGCACTCTCACCAATAATCACCACCAAGGTGTTTGCCTGAGATGCACTTGGCCTGGCAGGCAGTGTCGGCTGATAGAAAACCTCTTTTTCCAGATCTCCATAACGCACTGCAGCCTTGGCCATATGCATGGGGTAGATATGACGCAGTTTATGCACATAGTCATTGACGGTGAACTGCTGAGTCATGCCAAAGGCAAAAAAGCTGGTCCAGAGCAATCCTATGCCCAGCAGTATTCTTTTCTCCCATTTCTGAAATGGAGCTGCTCCAGCCTTGCAGTTTTTAAAGAGAAAGTAGCCACATCCGAAACTTGCCACCAGCCAGCACAGCACGACAAGAATCATCTGACGATTGATAGAGTTCAGGAACTCGGCTGCCTCGTGAGTCTCGGTGCGCAGCAGCGTGGCAAGGGAAAACTCATCGATCATGTTTCCCAAAAACTGGGCATGAAAAATATTCGCAGCGCCGATAAAAATCAGAAGTGGAATACAGATCGCCAGAGACTTTCGGGACAGCGCCAAAGGATAGAAGAACAGCGCGGCCAACAGCGTGTAGCCCACCTCTTTTCCATATGAGCGGATTAGAAACGGAGGTGAAAAAAGCAATATCCAGGCGAGTAGAGAGCCCAGTCTCATTGCAAAGGAAGATATATTCATTTTTCGTGACAGATTTGTGACGATTGTATGAAATACTTCTTTTGTTAAATAGCCGCCCAAGCAGCGCTCACCACTGACTTCCTAGGACTTGACCCGCAGGGCTATGATTCGCGGCTTCTCTTCTCGACCGAAAGTCCGCCCATGCTGCCCCGCCACAACGACCCGATTGCCGCCATTGCCACCGCTCCGGGGCGTGGTGCCGTGGGCATTGTTCGGGTCTCCGGCAAAGGCATTGCTGCGCTGGTACGGACGCTTTGCGGCAAGGAGCTGAAACCGCGCGAAGCGACTTATCTGCCCTTCAGGGACGCGGACGGCTCGCCCATAGACCATGGCCTGGCCATCTACTTTCCCGGCCCGCACAGCTACACGGGCGAGGATGTGCTGGAGCTGCAGGCCCATGGCGGCCCCGTGGTGCTGCAGCTATTGCTGGCACGCTGTCTGGAAGCAGCACAGAGCGCCAATGAAGACGGCAAGCAGGTGCTGACTGGGTTGCGCCTGGCCCAGCCCGGCGAGTTCACCGAGCGTGCTTTTCTCAACGACAAGATCGACCTGGCCCAGGCCGAGGCGATTGCCGACCTCATCGATGCCAGCACCGAAGCCGCCGCGCGCAGTGCCAGCCGTTCGCTGTCGGGTGCCTTCTCGCAGGAAATCCATGTGCTGCGCGATGCCCTGGTGCATCTGCGCATGCTGGTGGAGGCCACACTGGACTTCCCCGAGGAGGAAATCGACTTTCTGCAGAAGGCCGATGCCTTTGGCCAGCTGGAGCGCCTGCGCCACCAAGTCACTGCCGTGCTGGCACGCGCTCACCAAGGTGCGCTGCTGCGCGAAGGCATCAAGGTGGTGATTGCCGGCCAGCCCAATGCGGGCAAAAGCTCGCTGCTCAACGCGCTGGCAGGGGCCGAGCTGGCCATTGTCACCCCCATTGCCGGAACCACGCGCGACAAGGTGCAGCAGACGATTCAGATCGAGGGCGTGCCCCTGCATGTGATCGACACCGCAGGCCTGCGTGATAGCGATGACGAGGTGGAGCGCATCGGCATTGCACGCGCCTGGGACGAGATTGCAGCGGCCGATGCCGTGCTCTTCCTGCACGACCTGACCCGCGTGGAACAGGCCGACTATGCGGCAGCCGATGCCGATATCGCCCGCACCCTGGGGGACAAGCTGCCCGCGCAGGTACCGGTCATCCATGTCTGGAACAAGACCGATATGGCGGCTGCCGACGTGCAGTCCCGCCACACCGCCCAGCTCAATGCCGAGCAGATCGCCTTGTCGGCCCGTACCGGCGATGGCCTGGATGCGCTGCGCAAGCGCCTGCTGGAAGTGGCAGGCTGGCAATCCGCCCCCGAAGGCCTGTACCTGGCCCGCGCCCGCCATGTGGAAGCCCTGCAGGCCGTGGATGCCCATCTGGAGATGGCCGACGAGCAGTTGGCCGCTCAATCCGCCCATCTGGACCTGCTGGCCGAGGAGCTGCGCCTGGCCCAGCTGTCGCTGAACTCTATTACCGGCGAATTCAGCTCCGACGACCTGCTGGGGGTGATCTTCTCCAGCTTCTGCATTGGCAAATAACTCTGGTGTTCCGTCAGCAGAAATAGTGGACCGACACCCACTCAAAAAGGACTTTTATGGCACGGATGTGGATGGTACGAGGCGAAGGCGGCAGTCTGTACGATGCTTTCCGAGAGCAAGGCGTGGTCGCCGTCGGCTGGAGTCAGTTGGCGCCACATGCCAAGCCTGGAGTTGACCGAAAGCAGTTAATTGCACTCTTTCAATCCATGGAGCCGCAGTCCAAGCAAGGCAGCGTGATATCGGGCGCTTCGCAGGTCTGGCGTTTCGTCAATGAAATCCAAGACGGCGACTGGATCATTACTTACTCACCAGCCAACCGCCTCTACTCGATCGGCAAAGTTATGGGGCCATCCGAGCACCGCCCAGAATCGGCCGAGCAGGGCTTGTCTTTGGTGCGCAAGGTTCAGTGGCAAATGCAAGAACTCGCACGCGACAGTCTTAGCGCCAGTACAAAAAACAGCCTGGGCTCAACCCTGACTCTGTTTGAAGTCCCGTCCAGCGCAGCAAACGAAATACAAGCCGCACTAAAGGGCAAGCCAGCCCCAATACAGGCATACGAAGTAGAAGAAGAAACAATTGACCCACTGAGTGGCATTGAGGAACGTGCGCGAGAGCAGATCAAGGACCTCATCGTCAATCTGAGCTGGAAAGAGATGCAAGAGGTCGTCGCAGGCATCCTGCGAGCCATGGGCTACAAGACACAGGTGTCGCCAGATGGAGCAGACCGGGGCAAAGACATTGTTGCATCGCCCGATGGTTTTGGCTTTGAACACCCTCGCATCGTCGTTGAGGTCAAGCACCGCAAGGAGCAGATGGGTAGCCAGGATATCCGCAGCTTCCTCGGTGGCCGACACAAGGATGACCGGGGTCTGTATGTAAGCACAGGCGGCTTTACCAAGGATGCACTGTACGAAGCAGATCGTGCCTCCATCCCATTGGCGATGTGGACACTAGAGCATGTAGTCCGTGCATTAATCGAGCACTACGATGCCACCGATGCCGAGACCAAGCGCCTCATTCCACTAAAGCGACTGTATTGGCCTGCATAGATCTTTGATCAGACGGCGCATCAACATCGTTGGCAACCAACGAAATCTGCCCTTATTCGTCCCATAAAAAAACGCCACCTTTTCAGGTGGCGTTTTTGTTGGCGCTGGCGCCGTGCTTACTTGCCTTCGGCAGCCTTGCCGAACTTCGGCAGATTGAACTGAGGCGGCACGCCCATGCGCTTGTTGATGATCCACTGCTGAGCGATCGACAGAATGTTGTTCGTCAGCCAGTACAGCACCAGACCCGAGGGGAAGAAGAAGAACATCACGCTGAACATCAGCGGCATGATCCACATCATCTTGGCCTGCATGGGGTCAGGAGGAGCGGGGTTCAGGGCGGTCTGCAGCAGCGAGGACAGAGTCATCAGCAGCGGCAGGATGAAGAAGGGATCCGGCACCGAAAGGTCATGAATCCAGCCAATCCAGGGCGCGTTGCGAATTTCCACGCTGGATTGCAGCACCCAGTACAGAGCCATGAAGACAGGGATCTGAATAACGATGGGCAGGCAGCCGCCCATGGGGTTGACCTTCTCCTCGCGGTAGATGCGCATCATCTCCTGCTGCATCTGCTGGGGCTTGTCCTTCAGACGCTCGCGCATTTCCTGAATGCGGGGGTTGATGGCCTTCATCTTGGCCATCGAGGAGTAAGCCTTGGCGTTGAGCCAGTAGAAGGCAATCTTCAGCAGCACCACCAGGGCCACGATGGACCAGCCCCAGTTGCCGATGAACTTGTGCAGCTCGGACAGCAGCCAGTACAGCGGCTTGGCCAGAATCGTCAGCCAGCCATAGTCCTTGACCAGTTCCAGACCGGGCGAGAGCTTTTCCAGCATGGGCTCGACCTGAGGGCCGGAGAACAGGCGCGAGCTCACGGTCTTGGTCTGGCCGGGCTCCACGGTGCCCACGGGCGTGATCATGCCCACGGCGTAGAGGTTGTCACCCACCTTGCGCACGAAGTTGTCACGCTGGATGCCGTCGGCCAGCAGCCAGGCGCTGGCGAAGTAGTGCTGCACCATGGCCACATAGCCATTGGAAGATGCCTTGTCGACTTCGGCCTTGCCGTTCTCGATGTCCTTGAACTCGACCTTGTGGTACTTCTTGGCTTCGGTATAGACGGCCGGGCCAGTGAAGGTGGAGTAGAACGTGGACTCATGCTCGGGCTTGTTGCCGTCGCGCACCAGCTGCATGTACAGCTGGGGGTTCACGGCGGCAGAGCCGGTGTTGACCACATCGTGCTGCACATCGACGGCATAGGAGCCGCGCTTGAGCGTGAAGGTCTTGACCAGCTTCACGCCACCCTGGTCGGCCGACTCGAAGCGCACTTGCACGCTGTCCTGACCGTCCTTGAGCTCGCGCTCGCCGGGCATCACGGTCATGGGAGTCTTGTGCGTGGGGAAGTTGCCACCGATCAGGCCGGTCTGACCCAGATACACACGCTTGGCGTTTTCCTCGAACACCTGCATGAGCTTTTTGTCATCCACGGTGTCGGAGTACTTGAGCAGCTCGGAAGCTTTCAGCGTGCCGCCTTCGCTGTCGAAGGTCAGACGCATCACATCACTGCCCACGATCACATCCTGACGGGGCGTCACGGCTGCTGCGGGCTGAGCTGCGGCATTGGCGGCACCGGGCACATCGCCGGCAGAAGCTGCTGCTGCGGGCTGGGGCACGCTGACGTCAGCAGGCTTGACATCCGCCGCAGCAGGCGCACTGACCGTCTGCGGCGATGGGAAGAAGGTGGGCTTTTTGCCGTTATGGATTTGCCACTTGTCCCAGAGCAAAACCATGGAAAAGCCAAATATCACCCACAGTATGGTGCGGCGAATATCGTTCATGAAGACTTCTTAGGTGAGGAAGGTTGGGTGGTCGCGGAAGAGTCCGAGGCATCGTCCAGAAAGGAAAACAGCCTGGGCTTTTGCTGTGGCACGGGATCATGCCCTCCGTCACACCACGGATGACAACGCGCCAGCCGGCGCACCGTCAGATAAGAGCCTACCGCAGCGCCGTGTTGCTCCAGCGCTTGAAGGGAATAGGCCGAGCAGGTCGGCTCGAAGCGACAGGCCGAGCCCAGCCAGGGACTGAGCAGCAGCCTGTAGCCACGCACTACAGCCATGAGCAGTCGCTGCATCATGGCTGGTTCTCCGGCTGATTTGCTATTAAATCAGTAGCTTCTTGCGCTTTACCATCAATGGCTTGAGGTGAATTCTTCTTCAAATTCACCTCCGCCTCGGCGGTCTGACGGGCCTGCGTCAGGCGGCGCGCCCCGGTCGCAAAAAGCTGTTGCAGTTCCTTGCGGACCGCTGCCTTGAGCTGATCCGAAGTTGCACTGACGAATTGCTTACGGTCAAACCCCGAGCGCAGGCGCACCACATAGGAAGCACACAGCAGGGCATCCTCGTAATCCGAGGACACCGCGTAGATCTGGCGCTTGATGGTGTGGCGCGTGACCGAGCGGCGTGCCCAGCGCTTGGGCACCATGGCACCCAGCCAGGCCTGCTTGCGCACGGCACCAATGCCAAACAGGGCCTGCGGATCGTTCGATCCGGGCCCTGTCCTGGGGTTGGCAACCATGTCGGAAACCTCGGCCACCAGCTCCATGCGATGCAGGGCGAAGTGCGGGGTACGGGCAATCGTGCCCGCGGACATGGTGGCCTGGAATTGCGGACGCGTTTTCAGCCTTTGCATAGGAGAGCCTCCGTTCAGAGGCCTTCAGCGCAGCGAATGAGCAGACCGCTAGCCAACGCCGGCCTTAGACGGCCAGACGCTTGCGGCCCTTGGCGCGACGTGCGTTGATCACGGCACGGCCACCCTTGGTCTTCATGCGGACCAGGAAACCGTGGGTACGGGCGCGGCGGATCTTGGAAGGTTGGTAAGTACGTTTCATGTTGGTTCCTTGAGAAGGTTCAGTATTTGCGTCGGCAAGGCGCCATGTCTGCGCCCGACCATTCCGGTTTTGCGCCGCACACTGTCACCGCCAAACCCGATATTTTTTCACATGCCGTGCATGTCATCGGACCAGAAGGCAACAAACGGAACAAAGCACCCGCCACAGCGCCTAAAGCAACTGGGCGCGCGCGCACAAAAAAGGCGCCCGGCTCATATCACCCTGAACACATTCAGGGAAACCGGGGATTATCACAGCGTTGGGCCTTTGATGCAATGACCCTTGAATTTGCTAAGGACTCACGGGGTATCCCGTCAAGCACCTGCGCGGCCCAGAGATTCTTTACAAACAGCAGGCGGCCAATCTATTAGGATGTGCAGCCTATAACGCACCGGAGTCGGGGACAGCCTTCTGATATTTTGTGGATAACTTCCGCAAAAGCTACAATACCAACCCCGCAACTGTTCCTCCTATCCACAATTAGACTTTTGACA